>NZ_BMIA01000001.1 GCF_014641595.1 Dyadobacter endophyticus
GGTAATTATGGATTTACCATACCGATACCCACGGCTTTGAAAGATGGCGTGGCCCATCAATTGAACGTGCGGGTGAAAGGTTCCACCTTTAATGTGACGGGAGGGCCCAGAGCCCTGACGTGCAGCTCTTCTGCGAGACTGGCGGCTGATTCCCTCTCTGTTCAGGCAGATGTCGAAGAAGGTTTATTTACCGTTGCACCAAACCCGACCAGCGGCAAGGTGTTAATCAGTTTGATGCTACCTGTGAACGAGAGCGGTGAATTGTCGATTGTAAATCTTAAAGGTGACATTGTGTGGAAGCAGAAAATAGCAGGAGTCGGTGAACGCTACCAGCAATGGGTAGACCTAAGTGCTTACACAGACGGTGTGTATATAGTTGTACTGAAAACATCCGGAAAAATTAAAACGAAACGAGTCATACTGTTAAAATAAGATAGTTTATAAAGATCTGATAGTCTGATGCTTTATTGACTATCCTATGACTAAGGAAGTCCGTAAGGGATAGTGTACAAATAGTGCTGACCCGTTGCCGCGTTAACCTTTGGTTGGCATGGCAACGGGTCATTTGTTGATGGTGCGGCCCAATGCATCTATCAGCACGATTGTTTTATATAAAATACGAAAGGGCTCTGATCGTTGCAATAACAACGAACGAGACATTTGCGTCGGCTAGACTCTCAGAGTCTTCCTTGTAAGAATGAAAAGCAAACCGTGGAAGTGGAACGCCCCTGGTTTCTTTGATACTCAACTAAAATGAATTATGAGAAAGTTATTTGCTTTTTATTTCACCCTCTTTACGATCTCTACATTTGCTCAAACCCCGGCCAGCCGGATACCTTACCTTTCCGTGTCGGAACTCAGAGCAGGCCAGGCAGACACTGCCAGGACCGTGCATATCACAGATGATGGCAAAGAAGGCTTATTTCGTTACAGCGCCACGGATGTTTCCTCTGTGGACGATTCTGCCATGGTGATCCGTTCCGGCAGCAGGCGATATTTGCGGGTTATCCGGGGGGCTGTTAATGCAAAATGGTTTGGAGCAAAGGGAGACGGCACCACAGACGATTATTCAGCTATCGCAAGAGCTGTTGCCTATGTTGGCAAAAAGTCGCAATCACTGTTCTTGCCGAAAGGAGTCTACTACCTGAAACTGAAAGCTTCGTTGGCCCTGGCAGCCGGTGTAAATATGTATGGAGAAGCAGGAACGGTTTTGAATCTCGATACGACCACGCCAGTGTACACCTCTTTCGCCAGCAACATCGGTGACAATGTTACTATCAGTAATTTGGAAATTAACCGGATTGTCGATCGTCCGTTTGTCTTCTTCATGGTTCAGTCATTCAAGGGTTTCACTTTCCGAAACCTGAAAATTAACGGAAACCGGGCCCGATATGCGAACTTCTATTGCCACGCCTTTCAAATGGGCGTTAACAATGCTGGTGTTTCCGAGAACGTCACGATCGACAGCTGTTCAATCATGCAGACATCCTATGGACTATTCATGACCAACGCATCGACAGCTGTCGTGAAGAATGTAACAGTAAGTAACTGTATGTTCGATTCAAATACATCGACAGACTTAGAATTCAACAGTCCGAACGGCTCGTTTTCGAGTGTGAGCGTTGACAATTGCAGATTTTCTAACGGTAGGTTGTTTGCTGTAGGTTTTGCGAACGTTAAATCGGCCAAGGTGAAAAATTGCTTTTTTGAGAGGTACGATAAGGAACCCGTGCATATTGAGGACTATTCTGAGGACATCAGCATCGAATCAAATTCGTTCAAATCATGCGCCTTGAATGTATACGCGTACGTTCAGATTATTTCGGGATCGCGGCGTGTCCGGGTCAGCAACAACACCTTTGATGCAAGTGCAAATGCGGCCGCGACCAACGTTATGAGCGCGCTTGCCGGAGGGCTGGGATCTACGGGTGGTGGCCGAAAGGTAATACCTCCACGTTCGATTTCTTTTCTGAACAACGATGTGCTGTTAAGCTCTGTCGTTAATGGGCTATACGTTGAGGCCGTTACGAATTTCACCATCAGCGGTAATAAGTTCAGGGGGCCGGGCGGTGTTACCTCAGGTGTATTCAATGGGGCTTCGAATTATGCGATCAGGGTTTACGCGAGCCAGTTCGGTGTAATTTCCGACAACAATATCCGGGGCATCAATTCGGGAATATCAAGTCCGCCGAACAACGTCAATGGGCTCTCTGAAGGTCAGGTGGTTTCAGGTAATAGTTTTTCCGATTGTCTGGTAGGCATAGCAGGATATAACTTGTTCCCGTCGACTATTAGTCAGAATACCTTTACCCAATGTCAATTTCCCATGTTTACGGGCGCTTACAGTAGCGGTGTTCCTAAGAATCTCGTCATCACAGGGAACAGTGCAATCAGGTGTTCAAACCCGTTTCTTATTTACAATTATGTAAACGTTAGAGCTACATCAGCAGTAACTTCTGGCAGTGATAAAACTGTTTCGATTTCACCTCTTCCCGGAGTATTTCCTCAGGGAACAGTCATAACTTTCGCGTCCGGAGCAGTCTTGACCCTCACAAAGGCAGCTGCATTCCAGGCAACAAAACTCACCGGAAATATTACCGTTTCAAACATTTTGGCAAATGACACAGCAACGGTTTACAGGCGTTATAGCAGCGATGTCAAGCAGACTCAAACTGTTTTCAAGAATATCGATGATTTTTATGGCAGAAGTGGTTCAACGCTGATAAAAGAGGTGCATGCTGATTACCAGGTCGTCGGCTATGAAGAAACCATAATTATCACAGCAAATGCGCCAACCATAAAACTTCCGCCTGCCATTTCGTGGAATACCAAGGAGATTACGGTCAAAAACAGTAGCGCGAGAAATGCAACCGTTTCACACGACGGGGTAAAGGACACCTTAAAAGCAGGAACTAGTGTCGGGTACCGATTGAATGATGCGGGGAGCGCTTATATAAAAATGAATTGAGGATTTAGATAATGTTAAAGCCGGGTTATTCGAGCCCGGCTTTCTTTAGTTATTCGGATAATACTGCCTCAATTTCTGATCCAACTGATACCCGGTCCGATACCGCTCGCCAATGCGATACCCACGCGTATACGCATACTCCCAGCGGAATTCGTCGTTCGTTCTCAGTCTTACCCTTTTTCCCTGAATAATCTTGCCGGGGGGAATCGGAACGGCGAAATTGAAGCCAGCGGTGGTTCCGTAGCTCGTTTTCATGATGTAGAAGCCAACCTCGACGTTGGTGAACTGCCGGATCAGGTCTAGCCTTGCCCCGTTGTCGCCTGCAAGGTACCTGCCTCCCGAAAGCTGCATGGTTATATTGTGGTAGGGAAGGCGATAGGCGACATCGGCCAGCAGGAGCATATTGTCCATTTTCTCATAGTAAATGCCCTTTTCTGCCCAATAATAGAGCCCGGTAATGCCGCTTTGCAGCCCGAATGACCAGGGGTTGGTAAAGTTTTGATGACGGTATTGCAGGTTGACACCATATTGGTCGTCATAAAAATAACCCGCCGACGCACTGACAAAGTTTTGCCCAAACGCCAGAAACTGATTTAAATAGGTAGGAGCCAGGCGTATTTTCTTAGGGCGATTATCGAGGTCGTTTGTGATGGGGAACAATATGCCGGTGTTGAATGCCAGGCCCTTTGCCAAGAAGAATTGCGTTTGAAGCAGGAGACTCGCATTACTCTGGATGGGTTTTTCCTTGTAGCCGAAATTGGCGGCAAATACGGGTTGCAGCCAGAAGTCCAGCTTGTATTTCGTTAGCGGGAAATCGGAAACGTTCAATTCTTGACCTGCTAGGTTGCGAAATTTAGCGGACCGGCCAGGCCGGTAGGCTCCGATTGGAACACCCTGAAACATGGGAATGTATTCCTGGATGCCCGAGTCTGGTAACGCCAGGGAAATTTGCTTTATAGCCCGATAAGGGTTTCTGTAAAGTCTTTGTTCGTAAGCAATTTTAGTACCGGAACTGTCGCGGGTTATGTTCTCGAAGTTTTCCAGCACTTTGTTCCGTTCGGAAGGGCCAGACAAATCGGTTTCCGGTTCAACCGCATCTTCATCCGTACGATTTTGGCTGCTAACAGCGCTTTGGCGTAAGTTCAACGCGTAGGACGTCCCGAAGGTAATCTGGTCAAAATTCAGCAAGCCGGCCTGCACAGTCCAGCGTTTGAAGAGCCGGCCGTAAATGCCCATGTTGAACTGTTGGCTATCCCATTCAAGCATAAGCCCAGCCCGCCGCTCCAGCCGAAGATTAACCCCTCCGACCGGGCCTGACAGATACTGATAGGTTAGATTTTTTTTCTTTCCAAGTTTCATATCTGCAAAAATGTCGTTGTTGACCTTATTGCCGCGCTGGAAGAAATAGGGGCTACCGATGCCAGCAGTTACTTCTGCGAATACTCTTGGTGCTAATTTGAACGTTTTCGTGGCTACAAGCACATCGGCAGATACCGAACTGTTTATGCCGAAAGGGGGGGAGATAATAGCCGCGAGGGCAGGCCTCCTGGACGTTTCCGTAAGAATTAGATACTTAATATCGAGTTGCCTGTCGCCGATGCCTTTCTGATCCAGGTTTTTGTGATTGTTGTATTGCAGCAGATTCACATTGACTTCTAGCCTAGGAAGGATGGTGAGGTTGATGAAGCTGATACTTTCGGAATTCCGATCTTTGTAACGAAATCCATAACGGATTGGGTTGTAGTGATAGCCAAATTGAAATGTGCCGTCGTCGGTCCGTGTTGCGGTAGGGACATAGATCAGGCCAGTCTTGCCAAAAATCGTGGTCTGTGCATCGCAAAAAGGACTAATAAGAACAAGAAGTGGAAGAAGAACGGCAGTTTTCAACAATTGTCCCCAATGAAGTTTAGCTGATGTGTAGGGGCGAGGACGAGACGTTCGCTGCTTGAAGCCCATAAGTGTGAAAATGATGGTGGAGTGAATCAAATACATTCGCAATGTATATAATATTTACTCTATATGTATGCGAAAATACTTCTACAAATACCTATCCATTTTGCGATATAGCCCTTTTTTTGCGCCGGAGGTCAGCACCCGGCATTTTTTTTCCCTTTTGGCGGACGTAGCTCTGGGATGCACCGACGTTCAAACCACCTGGCTTTTTGGCAATGGCCGAAAGATCTGCAAAATGTTTGAGACTGAATCTTTCCATAAGCATTCTCCGGTGGTATTTAAGCTCGATCATCGAAATATTCAGGTGTTTGGCGATCGTTTTGAATGGCTCGTCGCGCGATAAACCTTCCAAGATTGCCCGCTCGATACTTGACAGGTTATCCAGGGACGGCCCGCCAGCTGTTATTCCGGCCCACAGCATATCCTGAATGTCCTGCGACAAGAACAGATTTCCTTTTTGTACCTGCACGATGGCGTCCAATAGTTCCTGAAACGGACAGGTCTTTGTAAGGAAAGCTTTCGCGCCCAGGTTCATATAGCTTCTAATCCGCCATTCATCGCTCATAGAGGTTAAAATGATTACGTCGGCTTTTGGCCCGGAGGAAAAAATCAAATCTACACCTTTGTCATACCGGCCATTGAAAACGAGCTCAGTAATGACCAGCGGCGCGGTTTCTTCGCTTTGACGTGTGATGAAGGCTTCGATAGAGCTGTAAATATTTATATTTTCTAGCCCGGGCATCGCTTTCAAGAGGTTTTCTTTTAAGGTTTCGGTGAAGATTCGATGACTATCGATCAGTGCAATTTTCATGACAGGAGGATGTTAATGGCAAACGGGTTTCGGAGCCGCTTGCCAATGGATACAATTATTTTTAGATAACCAGAGATGGCTGACAATGTTTAAACAAGCGCAAAGACGTTGGAAAGGCCGTTATTCTTCGATACGGTCATAGAATTATCTCACGGATTTTGTTCCGACTAACTGGGCGGAGTGTCAATCAGCGGACGATATTTAGCCGGTAGGTTATCGTCGGAAGTGCGCTGTCCCACGGGCTAGTTCGCCAGATGAGACATGTTTGCCGAGGTTTGTTTGAGAAACTGACCGTTTCGGCCGGTTTGCGAAAGTGGTTGTTAGTAGCATCTATTCGAAAGATTAACGTTGAGTAAAATTCACTTTGATATGATTCCAAAGCGGGCTTGTCAAGATTTGAGTGTGCGGGGTTAATTGGCGTTGCCAGTTTTTGAACCTGGTTGTGATTTTGGCTGCGGTCGATTTAGTTGATCGGCCAAATACAAGCCAAGGCATAGAATATTTGTGGTTGAAGCTATTAAACAAAGTTTATTATAGCAAGCCATTAATTGTAATATTATGCGACTTTATCAATAATTGTTCGATTAGTTATATAAATTAATTGGATAATTTCATGTTTGTTGGCTCGGCTTGCGGGCTGTGTAGATGCGCGATTGTGGGTCTTGTCAGGAAAGTTTTGGGCGTGTGTGGGGGGAGATTACATTGAAAAGTAGCAACATGAGGCAGTTACTCTAATGTATATACGTTTGATGATTAAAGCCGTAGTTGATCTATATACGTGGCTGTCCGACGCTGCATTGGCTTCGCCGAATTTATCAAAACACAGCATTGCGATGGTCCATTGAGACATTCAGACAGCAAAAACAAACCTTATTTAAGCTAAAATTCAGCGGCCACTTTTTCTCTGAGTAACCTGATTTGCCTGACCAGGTCGAAACATTCATTTTTCTGCATCTGACTGATCGTGTTCTTAACCGAATTGACGATAATACGACCCTCTTCATCCAACAACGGACCGTGCCGGGTTACGTTTTTGTATATTTCTTCCCACTCCAAAGCAAGTTGCTCCGAAAACATTTTGGCTGGTATCACATGGAAGTAAGCGTGCAATTTCAGAAGCGTCGACCGGCAATCGTCGTTATCCAGGCCGTCGGAGAATTTCGACAGTTCAGCGTAGGCAAATATGTTAGAAGGTTTCATGATAAAGGATAAGAGGCTTGTATAGCGTAACCAGTTAACAATTTTATGATTTTATTGCCTTGCAAGCAACCCACACCGCTGTTGCCGGCAGCGTCAATAGGGACGGATTGACTTGAAATAGCTTACACACAGTTACTTGAAGAGACTTGCAGTCCCAGGTGCGTTAAATAAAATAATAGACTATTTATTTAGCGGTTGAATACGCCACAACCCGTTTGAAGTCAGCTACTTCTGTTATTGGAGGTGTAGAACGATCCGGTATATAGTGACTGTTCGAAATGTGCCATCAAATTTATTCGTATCGTTTTTTATTCCGTCGCCCTCGCTGCGTAGTTAAAAGTTTAGCGCTGTCAACCTACACTGCTTTCCTGGTGTGGACGCGTCGTTAACGAGTATTACAGAGGTAGCCGGTCGATAATTAACTTGTAGAATGTCATATGAATTTTACTTATTATACGAATTAGGTCACTATTTTGCTTGTGATTTTACTCAACGATAGAAAAGGGGGCGTTTGCGTAATGCGAAGCCCCCGCTTTGTTTTCAGGATCTCCCGGCTTAGTCGGCCGAATATTGGGGCCGGAACTTGACCACCTTGTTGCTTTGCGGTTTCACAGTTTGCAGATATGCAAAAATCGCTCTCAAATCACTTTCTTTCATTCCCGCATACATGGTCCATGGCATAGGCGTATTCATCTCTTTGGCCCCTACCTTATGTGGCTGATAAGCGGAATCGGCATAGGGTTTGAAACGTTGTACGAATGCGTCAGCCGTCCATGAACCGATACCGTTAGCTTTGTCGGGAGAAATGTTTGCCGAGGTAGTAATGCCGTTGGGCATAATAAATTCCATTCCGCCGCCAAATTCGGTTCCCGGTACCTTTTCACCCTTTTCGCGTTTACTATGGCATTCCACGCAGCTTGCGGCCGTGGCCACATAGCGGCCATAGGCGACCTGGTCAGTTTCAGAAGGCCGTTTGGAGAGATTGGCTTTCGTAGGCATCGTGTTAATCAGGATATTGACCGGAAAGTCGTATTCCGGCGCTTCAATGTCATGCTTTACGGGCGCTAAGGTGCGTATATAGGAAATCAAGCAGTAGATATCTTCCTGGTCGAGTTGGCCGTAGTTCAGGTAAGGCATAATTGGGAATAATGCGCGGCCATCCTTACTGGTGCCGGTGGTGATGGCGCGGAAGACCTCCCCGTCCGTCCATTCGCCGATGCCGTAGGGCGTGATATTTCTGGCGTAAAACTTGCCCGGGAAACCCATATCGCGGCTGAAAAGCTCGCCTCCTCCTCCAAAATTGCCGGCGGCAAGCGGAGCGGAAAACCGCGACCAGTCGCGTGTGCTGTGGCAATCCACGCAAACCGCAATGTGATTGGCAAGGTACTTGCCGCGTTCGATACGCTCAGGTGTTTTTTCAATCGAAAGCACAGGGGCCTCGCCCACATCGGGAAGGGCAGTCTTGACATAGGTAGCGGCAGCAGCGGCCGCCAAAATGATTACAAGAAGCAGGACGCCCACGATTTTGAGTAGCTTTTTCATAACAGAGGGGTGATAGTAGATGGTGAATATGAGGATTGTTGATAAGGTACAATAATTCCCTTAAAGTCCAAATACTTAGTTATTTAGTGAAATTCGGTGAAGCGAATGCAACGTTTAAATGCAACATGGTGTCTAAAACTGAAATTCAATCCAGATTCCTGCCATGAAAAGAACCTTACTTGTAAGCTGCCTGGTGCTGTTGATGGTCTCGTGCTATTACCGGGACTCCGAACCCTTTATCGGCAATGTGAAGTTCGATGGCACAGGCTACCGGCCGGTCTACAAAAACCCGGAGGATATTTCGAAGGTAGAGGTGTTGGCCGCCCAGTCGCTGAGAAAGCCCGGCAAGATCTATACTTTCGACCGTTACCTTTTTATTAATGAGCTCGGTAAAGGCATTCACATCATTGACAATGCCGATCCGAAAAAGCCCGAAAACCTTTCATTTGTCTCGATTATTGGTAACTACGATATCGCAGTCAAGGATAACTGGCTGTATGCGGACAACCACTCGAACCTTCTTGTTATTGACATTGCTGATCCTAAGGCTCCTAAGGTGACCAAGGTCATTCCGGACGCTATTCCCGTACATAACTATCCGCCTTTGCTGGGGGTTTATTTTGAATGCGCCGATGAGAAGAAAGGAGTGATAGTGGATTGGGAAAAGGTCGAGATGGAGAAGCAGCCCAAATGTTACAGGTAATCATTAACAGACATCTTTTAGCTATGAAAAAGTTGATACCCCTTTTATTTCTCGGACTTGCCGCTGTGGGTCTGATGCTTTTGCTTAATAGCTGCGATGACGGAGCGTCTGACTCTGCACCCAGCCCGCAGACCGGCACAGGCGGGTCAATGGCGCGGTTTGCGATCACAGGCAACACGCTCTATATAGTTTCAAAACAATCCTTGGAAGTCTACGATATCAACCAAGGTGGAAGCCCCGCCAAGGCGGTCACAAAGAACCTGGGGGTGGGGATTGAAACAATCTTCCCCTATCAGAAGAGCCTGTTCATAGGGGCTACGGACGGAATGTATATTTATAACAATAGCACGCCGAACGATCCGGTCCTTTTATCGAAATACACCCATGTGCTTTCCTGTGATCCCGTAGTGGTGCAGGGCCAGTATGCCTACGTGACATTGAGGGCGGGCGTAAACTGCCGGCCGGGCGGTTCTTTCAGCTCGCTGGATGTGGTCGATATTAGCGATCCGACCAAACCTCAAATGGTCAATAGCCAGCGAATGGATACCCCTTACGGGTTGGGCGTGTCGGGTAACAAACTTTTTGTTTGTGAAGGTGATAAAGGACTCCGCGTGATGGATATTACCGACCGTAAAGTGCCGATCCAGAAACATTTTTTTCAGGAAGTGCCCTCATATGATGTGATCGTGCGAAACAATCAGTTGATCGTTACAGGCAAGGAAGGCCTCTACCAGTATAAGTTCGATGAGTCGGACAGCATCGAGTACCTGAGCAAAATTCCCGTTCTATGAGAAGCACGCTCATTGCAATACTTACACTCTTGTATCCCTTTTACAATTGCTTTGCCCAGTTCGACGTCGAAACCGCCAAGCGGCACGTGATCATTAAGTATTCGCCGCTGCCGATGTTCGACTTCGACAATACCGTTCAGTTCGGGGTGGAAGTGCCTTTGGGTGACGGGGTTTTCGCGTTACAGGAAGATTTGGGCTATGGAAACTCCTCTTTCAGTACTTGGTATAGCGATGATGACCGGCCAGACAAGCAGATTTTTAAAACCCGCACGCATTTGAGGTGGTATTTTGTGGAAAGACGCAGGATGCGTGCTTACTTTGGACCCGAGATTTTGTACAAAAAAGTCGTTTACCGCGACAGTCAATGGGCGGGCAGGGATTGCAGTGGTCCATTTGGCCCATGCAGTTTTTTTCAAAACCAGAACGTCCGGGTCGATAAGAACGTTCTGGCCGGGCATGCGCGCTTCGGCTGGCAGTTCATTACGCCAAGCCGGTTCACGTTTGATCTTTTTGCCGGCCTGGGGTTCCGCCACATTTTCGCCACCTCACATTCGCCGGGAATCCCCGACTCACAGGTTCTTAGAATTCATGATAACTGGGAAGACCTTGATCCGGAGAAGAGCGAAACTCGTCCCAGCGCAGTCCTAGGCTTCCATTTGGGGATTGTTTTGGGGAAATACCGCAGAGATTGACTACATTACCATTCAATCCCTAAACATCGGACAACTATGGACAATGCCATCAGCTGGTTTGAAATACCAACCGCCGACCTAGATCGTGCTACCGCTTTTTACGAGTCGATTTTTGAGATTAAATTCATTCCGCTAGACGCGCCGAACCTTAAAATGCGGATGTTCCCCATCGACAATATGGCTACCGGGGTAGGCGGGGCGCTCGTATACAGCGGCGGGTTTCACAAACCTTCCGCCACCGATGGGCCGTTGATTTATCTGAATGCAAACCCGGACGTGCAGATCGTGCTCGACCGGGTAGCCACCGCAGGTGGGAAAGTTACCGTTCCCAAAACGCAGATCAGCCCCGAATACGGCTATATGGCCGCATTCATCGATTCGGAAGGGAACCGTATCGCACTGCATTCAGCGCCGGTCGAATAGTTTTGCCGGCTTAGATTTTAACCTGTAATGTCAGGTAAAAGCCCCGCCCGTCGGATGGCAAAATACCCGGGCCGGGATACCCTGTTGCCCGGCGGGTGAAGTACATTTCGTTGGTCAGGTTGTTAGCGCTGCCTTCGAGCCGGAAGCGCTTCCATTCGTAGGACAGGCTCACGTCCATGATCTTGTAAGCCGGGATAAGGCCGACCACCGAGGATACGCCGCCATCCACAGCATTAGTGGCTTCCGAAAACTGGTTAGTCAGGTGCGTAAGCTGAAAAGAACCCTTTAATTTCTTATAGCCGAGCCGCAAGCCGGTTTTTAGGTTGAGTTTGGGTACAAATTCGACCTGGTTACCCTGCACGCCCGGGATCTCGCTATGATTATATTCGGATTTGATCAGCGCGACATTTCCAAACAGGACGCCACTCCAATCGTTATGCTCCGGCCGGGCGAGCCTGATGAAGTCAGCTTCTGCATAGGATTCAATCCCCATGATAATGGCTTGGCCGACATTGCTTCTCAGACGCAGCACGCGGTTGCTTTCGTCATAAAACTGCACCTCGCCGATCCGGTTATCGTAGTTGAGGTAAAACAGGCTAACATCATAATTGAACAGCGAGGTCTGGTGGCTGCGCACGCCGATATCGATCGAGTACCCTTTTTCATCCTTTAAATTCGGGTCTATGACCGAGGATGGGTTGGCAATGCGCATGTCGCTGAAAGTGATCGAGCGGTAGTTTTGTGATATGTTGCCGTAAAGCTCGACTTTTTCAGCAGGCTTATAACCGATTCCGATGCCGGCAAGCAGGAAATGGCGTGCATTGGTGCGGTATTCGTCGGTTCGGGAAATGTTGATCACATTCTCAGCAAGGTCGCGCGAAATGTTGCCATAGTAGCCGTCTGCGGTGGTTTTAATGTATTCAAATCGCAAGCCAGGAGTAATGGAGAGCTTGTCGTTGAGGTAGAAGATGTTTTCTGCGAAAAGAGAAATGTTGCGGTTGGGGAATCGGTAGTCGTAGGTGATAAACCTGTCGGGCTCCACAAATGTAAAATCAGCGTCCTTTGCTTTGCTGCCAAGTCCCTGCAAGTTGTGGTTATAGCCATAATAGTAGCGCCCCCCAAGGAGCATTACCGACATTTTCTTGGCAATCGAATACCTTTTCAGGTAACGCGCTTCGGCGCCCCAGTTGGTGAAATCGCCTTTGATCAGATCGCGCTCTCCGTTGTCATCGATGGTAGCCACCCGGTTGGGCCGGAAACCCAGCGAATACCGGTTGGCTGCCAGGCCAAAAACGCGCAGGTTGAATTCATTACCTGCATTGAAACGATGGTCGAAATGCAGGGCGGCCATGTTCCAGTTTACCTCAAACCAGTTTCGTTCGCGGTTAGTCTGGCGCGGATCGTCGGCAAACATTGCGTCGGTGAGCCCGCCGGGTTGCTTGGCCAGGTAATGCATGTGTGTGATATCGAGGCCTATGCTGGTTTTGTCGGAGAGCTTATAGTCAAGGTCGGAATAAAAAGTGTAGTTGTTGAACCGCGAATTCGCACGCCAGCCGTCGGCTCTTTTGTATTGGAAAAAAGTGTAGTAGCTCAGCTTGCCTACTGTGCCGCTGGCGCTGGTAAATGCATTGTAAAACCCAAAAGAGCCCACACTTTGCCGCGCTACCACCTCCATTTTGCGATCCTGCACCGGTTTTTTCATGATAAAATTGATCAGCCCGCCAAACTGTGTGCCGTACTGCAGTGAAGCCGCCCCGCGCACGATCTGGATCTTGCCGACAGCTTCGATAGGTGGTGTGTAATAGCTTTCGGGATAACCTAGCGCATCGGCGCTGATATCGTGGCCATTCTGACGTACATTGAAGTTGGCCGTCCGGTTGGGGTCCAGGCCACGCCCGCCGATACTGAGCTGCAAACCGCCTCCGTCATTCTCCCATATATTCAGCCCGGCCACTCGCGAGTAGACCTGCCGCGCATTGTTGGTCGATAAATTGGCCACCAGTTGCTCGGGGGTGATCACCTCCGATTTTTTACCTTCGTAGATCCCCATACTCTCCACACCGCGTAGCCGCGAGAAACCAAAATCCGCCGCTTTTTCTTTTACGGTTAGCTCGTCAAGGTTTTGCTCCGAAGAGCTCAGATAAATATCGAATCGCAGGTCCTTGCCGCGGGCATTGAAATGTTTTTTCTCGATCCGGTAGCCCGACAGCGTGGTTTGCAAGGTATAATTCCCGTTTGGCACCGAGGTGAAGACGAACCTGCCCTGCTGGTCTGTTACTGTGGTGAGGCTTTCATTCAGAAAGATGGTGCAACCCGCAATAGCGGTCGTATCAGACTTGGAAAAGATGCGGCCCGACAGACTGGTCTGCGCCAGAGAAAAACTGCCAAACAGCAGCAGGAGGGGTAAAAATTTAAAGACCTTTAATTTCATTGTCAAATGGGGTAATCCAGGATTTGTGTCGGAAGGAGTCGGTTTGTTGCGCCAAATCGACATCTGGGGCAATCAATGGTTTGCCGGTGCGCCCGTTGAGGGCTACATACGAATCTACATACACATGAGGGCGTGTGAAGCCGCGTGCAGCGTAGTGGTCGCGCAGCATATGCGCGTATTGCAGGATCATGTCAGGCTGGGTCGACATCATTTTTTCCTGCAAATGCGTGAGAAAATCGTTATTGTTTACAACCTGTCGTCTTCCAGTGGCATCTGTGACGGTAAACTGTGTGTAACCTGCTTTTTCCATCAACATAACCCTCCATGAAAACCGGTAACCTTCCTCGGTCCAGAAAAGCTCGTCGGAATAAAGCAGGTACCGGAAAGGAAAAGTGATTTGGAATACAAAAAACAGCGCAAAAACTGCGTAAACGATCGGTTGAAGCCATGCGGGAAACCGGTAAGGTGCAATAGGCTTGATGGTCTCAGCAGGTAATGCAAGCAAACGACCAGCACGGTCAATGATTTTCTGATGGAATTCCGCCGGAAAAAATACCAATGCGGTCACGATCATGATATAGGGAAACATGCCGATCGGGAAAAGCAGAGACGTCAGCAAATGAAACACCACTACCGAGGCGTAGGCAAAGGGTCTTGTCCGGCCGTTCCAGAGCAAAAATCCTACGCTCAGGTCATAAATGCATCCAATCCAGCTAAAAATGTAAGCCGTCTCCAAATGGTTGAACAACGTACCGATGAGCAGCGTGTCATTTTTAGCAGGTAACCATATTTTCATGGGTAGTGCTTCCAAAAGCCAGTCGCTGTTGAGCTTGGCAATGCCGGCGTAGAAATACAGCATGCACACGATGAGCCGGATGCTATCCAGGCACCAGGCAGGGATTTGCCCCGCACGCAATGCTTGATTTTGGCGTGAATCAATTGAAAACAGGGTGTTTGCTGGTAAAAATAGGAGCATGAAACAAAGCAGGCTCACAAAATAGTAGTGGTTCAGGTATGTGCTTTTGTCGATGAATTCAATGTAGGTGAAGCTCAGGAAAAGTGCGACCGAAGCCATCCTGTAATGCCAGCCAATAGCGACCAGCAATGCGGAAATGCCACAAATCGCAAACAGCAGGTAAGTCCATTCACCCAGCGGCCTTACGAATTCAAAACCATAGAACGGGAAGAAAAACCGCGGGTTGATATAGAGCTCTTTGACCCACCCCAAAGCCACAAAACGGCCTGTGCTGATCGCCAGCATCAGGCCGAAAATGGCCCTGAACACGGCCAGGGGAGCCGCCGAGGTATATTTTTGCAGATATGCCCGCATGGGTTGGGTGCTAATCGCCGTCGTTATCGGTGTAAGTAATGGTGATGCTCATGGCCGAAGTCATATCCACTTTCAGCATCCGCACCGCCTTTTGCATTTCGGTATAGGTGTCCTTCATGGCCTGGTTATTGGTTTTGACCTCTTCGTACAAGTTGGGCTTCAATACGTCGAGTTTGGCGGCAGCAGTCTGGAACTGTGCATTGATGCTCTCGGTCAGCAATTTGCCGGTGCCGCTGTCCTTGGCGCCCAATGCATCCAGGTAATTTTTAAGGCCTGGGCCGGCCTGGCCAGTAACCGCGTGTCTTCCGTTGAAAAAGTCCACGTAAGCTTTATGCGCCGTTTGGGCGAGTGTTTTGGAAATGTCTTTCTTGTAAAAAGCTTCCACCTTTTCCGGGGCCGGAATACCGCTAGCCATGGCGCCGGAAGGAATCCCGAACTTACCCGAACGAATGTAGCGTTCGTAATGAAGAACGGAGCCATTGACCATCAATGAAGTCGATGAGCCGATATCAAGGCCGGTTTTACTGATGAAAGTATTGAGATATTCGCCTTTCCAGTCGCTGATCACCTTCCCCAGCAGCGAGTCCATACGTGCGATCACGCGGGTAATGTATGCGAGTTTTTTGGCGGCATCTTTGTCGGTGGTGTAATGGGCAAGAATGGAGGTGTCGTTGGCGCCCAGCCCATTGATAAGGTAATCGAGCGCTGGAAAGCCCTGGGTAGGGTAGGATGCGGGTACTTCCAGGCTTGAGGTTGGATCGGTGATGTTGGCTGCAATGCCTGCCTCGCTGGCGGGATAGATGTTGAAGAAGTTGCGGATAATCTGTTTTTCAGCCGGACCAAAATCGAATAGCTCCACACGTTGCCAGGCCACATACGCATCGGTCCAGGCGCTGCGGAACTCGGTCAAAGTTTGGCTATCAGGTTTTGCCGTAAATGCTTTGGACTTTGCCGACATCAGATCAAACTTGGTTTTAAACTGATCGTAGGAGGGAATGATCACATTTTCGGCCAAGGCTTTAAGCATCACCGACCGGTCTTTTCCTTCGTCTGTCGGCTGCGGATCGGGCTTATCGCTTCCGCTCGAACAGCCTAGGAAAACCAATGTCAGCACGAGCGCGATGTACTTTTTCATTCTTATCAGAGGTTATATTTAAAACGACAAATGGTGGACCGGCAAAATGCCAGTCCACCCACTTGAAAAGAGATAATATGAGCTGTTACAGCTTGAATTTCTTGGTAATAGCGTCGGATGCGGCATTAACCTTGTCGTTGGTAAGGTCCCAGAATTGGTTGGGCGAGCCTGGTCCGATCAGTGCCAAAAGGATCGCGTCGGAAAAGTCAGAGTCAGCGCCGTTGATCGTACAGTAACGCAGCGAGTAAATAAAGCCGAGCCCTTCTCCGATGGCGTGTGCGCGGGCCGCATCGGTAGTGCCGCTTTTCCATTTGGCCAGGTAACCCAACGCTGCTGAGGCGATGGCTTTCTCCATTTCTGTACGGATGAAGGTAGCCTGTGTTTTGAGCTCCGTTTTGTCGTTATTCACGATCGCCACGCGTCCTTTAACAAATGCAGTGTGGATTTTGGCATAGGAAGCCTTGTTGTATTCCCAAAGGTAAGAACCCAGGAATGATTCGGTCGCTTTTGCTCCTTTGGCGGCATCGGTTGCTCCTTCGAGGAAAATAGGGTTTGGCGTAAGCAAACCGAAAGCTTCATCCCAATTGTGTTCCAGTGCAGTGTATTTTTTACCGGAAACCAATGTTTTGTTGTCAGCTTCAAGACCTTTGTCCATCACTACGTTACCGATATAGTCGAGCTGCAATGCGCCGATAAGGCCTTTTTGAATGATCTGCGCGATTTCAATACCGTTCGCAGTGACCAGGTAAGTGCCCAGTTTTCCAGCCTTTCCTTTCGCCGCAGTTTGTTTCACCGATTTGCTGCTTTCCGCCATCTCGTTGAAATAGCCTTCCAGCAACTTGCGGTCTGTCTCTGCATTGGCTCGTGAGGAAGCCGTCAGGTTACGAAGCTGCACGCCTGAGGCATTCAAATCGTTTCCATTTACCACAACAGCTCCCGCTTTAATGTCTTTGAACGGGTTACCACTATTCGCAAACATGTTTTTCATCACAGTCGCATCAAGGGTCGCCGAGTCACGTACAGCGCTGCCGAGATAGTAATTCAGTGCCTGGAACATCCTGTAACGGTCGGTGCCTGATTTCAGATCGGCAGTAGTGTCGCCTTTGGCGTCGATGAAAAGGCTTTTATAAGGAGTAGTAGGCGTTACTTTCGCATAGTCGATCTTGGTACGAAGGTCTTGCTGCCCAGGAGGTGTAGGTTCGTCGTCATCTGAGCAAGAGACAAGTCCGAACGCAACGACAGAGGCCAACAACATAGCCCGCAACTTGAAATTGTGGTGTAGCATTTGATGCAGTAAGCGTTTTGTTAAGGATGTAACTGTGTGGTTTATTTAGAATAATTATAAACCACAGCAAACATAGGGATTATTTAGAATTGGAACAAATTATAAAATAAAGAGTGTGAAAAAGTTTTTTGTGCTGAAAAGAAAAGGGACGTTCCTCTTTGGGGGCGGGTCGTTTGGACCGGCATCCGAGGAATGTCCCTTTTGCTTACTAAATCAGAGGCGGAGGTATTAGCTGCCGCTTTCTCCTTTCCTTTTACTATTGAATTTTTTCTCGGCGGTTTTCGCCTTTTCAAAATCCAGCACCACGCCGTTGATGCAATACCTCAGGCCGGTAGGAGGCGGGCCATCGTCGAAAACGTGGCCTAAATGTGATTTACAACGGCCGCACATGACCTCGATCCGGTGCATGCCCAGACTGTTATCTGTCGCCTCGATGATCGATTTCTTGTTGATCGGTTCAAAAAAGCTCGGCCAGCCGCAGCCGCTTTCATATTTGGCGTCGCTTTTAAAAAGCGGGTTACCGCAAACGGCACAGTAGAATGTGCCTATCTCTTTGGAATGCTCGTACTCGCTGGTGAACGGACGTTCGGTTCCTTTCAGGCGCGCGACCCGGTACACTTCCGGTGAGAGGATCTTCTGCCAGTCGTCGTTGCTTTTCTTAACCGGTGCTGTTTCGCTATGTGAATATTCGGGCGCCTTTGGGGCCGGTTTGCTCTGGCCGGTCGGGGATTGCCCGTAGCAGTTCTGCAGGGTAAGGGCAAAAACACCCGCAATGGCAACCATGATGAAATTTTTCATGCGTTTATGATCTGTTTTTTCAAGATATACGATGAAAACAATCGTATAGGTCAAACAAATTCCCTCATTTTTTTCACAATAAATGTTAAATGAATACCGACAGGTCGCGTACTCCCAGCTTGCGGGCCGTTGTGAAACCTTCACCATACTTCACTCCGATCGCGTGACCCATTTCCTGCGCGCGCGCAATGATAAATTCCAGGAATTCCGGCGAGGAAATATAGCTCTGCGGCTCGCCTTCGCCCTTGTATTCCGGCACGTGAAACTGGCTTTTGAATGCCTTGATAGCCTCTACCTTTTTGTCGTGGAATTCGGTGATGTCGACAATAAAATCAGGATTAATGTAGCGGTCCTGGATCGAATGGAAGACCTGTTTCGGCCTCCATGGCTGCTGCTCGCTGCCTTGCTCGTCGTAGGTTTTCACCATTCGCAGCCCGGAATAGAAACTGGCTTCGGCAACCAGCGCTCCGCCGCGCCCATGATCGGGGTGGCGGTCGTGTATTGCATTAGTAATAACGATTTCAGGGCGGTATTTGCGAATAAAAGGGATGATCGCCTTTTGATGCGCTTCGTCGTTTTTGAAAAAGCCGTCTGCAAGGCCCACATTTTCTCGCACCTGCACGCCCAGAATGCGCGCGGCATCCAAGCCTTCCTGGATGCGGCCCTCAGGCGTTCCGCGCGTACCCAGTTCACCTCTTGTAAGGTCCACAATGCCTACTTTCTTGCCTAGCGCAATCTGAGCGAGCAATGTACCGGCGCAGCACAATTCGACATCGTCGGGATGCGCCGTGATGGCAAGGATATCTAATTTCATGATGGTTTCAGCTTATTTAATGCGCAGTTTCTGTCCGATCCGCAGCGTCGCGCGGGTCGACATGCGGTTTCTGCGCGCAATGGTTGAAATACTCACCCCGTAACGTGAAGCGATCGAGCCCAGGGTGTCACCCGAGCGTACTTTGTGCAAAATGGAGCGCGAATATGCCTTAGGCGCGTCGCCGGCTTCAAATTCGCTCTTGGTCGATTTGCCACGAATATGGCTCCATGCTGAGCTGGTCAGCAGGAAATGATCGGAACGTATAGCTGCGCCGGGCCAGTCGAATATACTTTCAGGGTCGAACGGGTTACCTTCGTAACGGTTCTCGTAATGCAAATGCGATCCGGAGCTCCTTCCGGTATTTCCTCCCAGACCAATTACTTCTCCGGCTTTTACAAGCTGCCCGGACTCAACCATTTGTTTGGAAAGGTGGCCATACAGGGTTTCCAGGCCATTATAATGCCGTACCACGACAAATCTGCCATAACCACTGCCGTCCCAGGCGACAATCCGCACCATGCCATCGTAGGTGCTGCGAACCGAATCGCCTGTTTCCAGGTCCAGGTCGGTACCATTGTGCCAGCGGCCCCAGCGGTAGGCGAAATGAGAGGTGACCGGCGTACGTTCCATAGGCGCGGCCCACATACGGCCAGCTGCCTGGTCATACAATTTAAGATCAACCGGCTCGTCGAATTCGGCCGGGCTGAGTCCGTACGGGTTAATGGTACGTGCGTCCCAGATTACGTAATACTCAGCAGCCTTTACCCATTCATCGGCAACGAGTACAGAATCTTCGGCGATCACTACTTCGGTTTCCCCCTCGTCGATGGTGGCAGTATCTTCATTGACGACGGGGTTCAGCGGCTTGACCGGTTCGAACTGGCTCTGGAATTTCAGGTTGGAGGTTTCTACTTCGTATTCGTCCTCTGGTTGAGGCGTGGCTTTGGTGGTCGGGCCATCGTTGGCATTGCTGCCCGACTGGTTGATCTTGGGGTTTCTTCGGAACTTTCCTCGCTCTTGCGCTTGCGTGTTCCAGGAGATCAGACACACGGCCATTAGCAAACAAACAATAAGCTTTACTTTCATAAGTATAATACCAAATCAGACTACGCTGGTGTTTACCATTCAACGTAGCCTGACTCCTATTAGGGGTTGTGCGATTAATTAAGCTGTTTCTTCTTCGATAATAACGTCCACTTCCCGTTCTACGAGGAATCTTTCAGCATCCAACGCAGCCATACAACCTGTTCCGGCAGCGGTTATCGCCTGGCGGTAGACATTGTCCTGAGCGTCACCACAGGCGAACACGCCTTTGATATTGGTGCAAGAGCTTCCTTTAATGGTTTGGATATATCCGGTCTCGTCCATGTGAACATAACCCTTGAAAATATCCGTGTTGGGTTTGTGGCCAATCGCAACAAAGAAACCGGTTGCTTCCAAAAGTTGCTCCTCGCCGGTTTTATTATTTTTAACCAATACCGATTCAAGTCCCTCTTCTCCGTTTAGCTTCACAGTTTCGGTGTTCCAGAGGATTTCGATATTTGGCAGCGTTTCCAAACGTTTCTGCATGATCTTCGAGGCACGCATTTCGTCGCGGCGAACCAGCAGGTATACTTTGCGGCAAAGCTTAGCAAGATAGCTGGCTTCTTCTGCGGCTGTATCGCCGGCGCCAACCACTACCACGTCCTGGCCGCGGAAGAAGAAACCGTCACAGACCGCACAGGCAGATACGCCGCGGCCATTCAAGCGTTCTTCGTCTTCAAGGCCAAGCCATTTGGCCGAAGCGCCAGTCGAAATAATTACCGCGTCGGCAGTGATTTCGTGCTTGTTGTCGATGATCACTTTATGTGGGTAACCCGTGAAATCAACCGAAGTAGCCAGACCGTAACGTACGTCGGTACCGAAACGTTTGGCTTGTTTTTCGAAGTTAATCATCATTTCAGGGCCGGTAATGCCATCGGGGTAGCCCGGATAGTTGTCAACTTCTGTCGTGATAGTCAGCTGGCCGCCTGGTTGGGCGCCTTGGTAAAGTACAGGATTCAATCCCGCGCGGGAAGCATATATGGCGGCTGTATAACCGGCAGGGCCGGAGCCGATAATTAAGCAAGAGACTTTCTCGGATGACATGTTAATATAAAACTACTGTTAATGACGATTTTTCTAGGTTTTAGCTGGAAATTCCAGCGGTGCCAGACAAGGCATATCTTCGTGTGTGAGACTTGATTTTGCCTTATTGTACCTGTCAGTACAACACAGGCAGACTGACAAAAGTGCAAAATTTCAGCCCGTTATGCAAATGCATTTAGAGGATGCGCCACTCAATCCTTCGGTTTTTCTGCCGGTTTTCATCCGAATCGTTGGGTGCTTTGGGCGTTGTTTCGCCATAACCTTTGGCCAAAATCCGGTCGGTCGCAATTCCGGACTGTTGCAAATAATATTGCACCGACTGCGCACGGCGTTGCGAAAGCGCCATATTCTCGGTATCCGAACCTACGTCGTCGGTGTGGCCGGATATTTCAATTTTAATGGTTTTGTTTTTGTGCAAAAACTCGCTCAGCTTGTCGAGCTCCACTTTGGATTTGTCATCGAGAATATATTCCCCTGTTTTGAAGAAAATGTTATTCAAAACCTCCGCGCGGTCCTTTTCGATCGCTTCCAGCGGGATTTCAAGGTCTACAAACGACTGGTCGTTATCAACGGAAAATGAAAGGCTTTTAAAGAGATACCCTGGTTTTGAGACATAAAATGCATATTCCCCACCGCTATTCAAAACAGCCAGAAATGAGCCGTTTTGGCTATCAGATGTAAATGAGCCTACCTTGGTCTGTGTTTTCAGGTCGAAAAGATCGATATCGGAAGCCAGAACCGTTCCCGTTTTTTTATCAAACACCTTACCCTTCGCATAGCGCGTAGGTGTGATGATCTTTTGCAGCGACTCGGGAACGCGGAAGGTGTAAATCAGCGAGCGGCCGCCGCCTTTTTCAGTATTATCATCGGTATAATAGGCATTCTCGCCGTTGGAAGCGATAAATAGCCCGACCTGGTCTGAAACCGTGTTGATAGGGTAGCCTATGTTTGCCGGGAGCGCCCATACCGTATCCGTTTTTTGGGTAATAAAAATATCAAAACCGCCCATACCTGGCAGGCCGTTCGAAGAGTAAAACAGCGTTCGACTATTGGCATGAATGAATGGAGCGTTCTCGTCGTCTGAGGTGTTAATAGTCGGTCCAAGGTTTTTGGGCGCCGTCCATTGTTTTTTGTCGTCCAGGTGTGTCACCCAGATGTCGCGCTTTCCCACGCCGCCCTTTCGGTCCGAAGCGAAATAGAGTGTATGTCCGTCCGCAGAAAGCGAAGGCTGCGATTCCCATTCGCGGGAATTAACCTCCTGGCCCAGGTTCGCGGGCTGGCTCCAATCTTTGCCTACCTTATGGGAGATATACAAATCGCAGCTGCCGTGGCCGTCGGGACGGTTGCAGGCCGTGAAAACCAGCGTACGGCCATCGGCGGAAACCGTGCAGGTACCTTCGTTATTGGTGGTGTTGATGGATTTGGAAATTTCTTCGGGTACGTCCCAACGGTCAGCCGGGCTGCGGTCCGCCACGCGACCGGCTTTGATGCGGCGCGTGAAATAAATGTTCTCGTCGCGGTTTTCAGTGAGTCCTGTAAAGATCAATGTCTCCTCGTCGGCAGTCATCACCGGGAAATACTGCGTTCCCAGGAAATTCACCGTGTCGCCCAATGATCTTTTCTCAATAGGAAGCGGGTTTTTAACAGCCTGCTGCGCAAACTTAGACGAGGCCACCGACTTTTCCGCTAATCTGCCCAAACTGGATTTGGCGGGGAACAATGCAGAGGCCTTCTCGAAGTAGAACTGCGCTGAATCGTAGCGCTGCACGTTGAAATGGTCACGGCCAATCCACTGAAAGGCTGCTGCCGATTGCGGCGCGGCAGGTTTGAGACTTATGGCCTTGTAGTAGTGTTTGCGGACGAGATCGCTCTTTCTTTGCAGTTCGTAAACCTGCGCGAGCCGCAGGTGGGTATCATAGCTGTTGGGCTCGATTTCAAGCACTTTCTCAAACAGTTCAGTTGCTTCGGGGAGATTTCTTTCTTGCCAGGCCTTTTGTGCCTTGTCGTATACTTGCCTGGCTGTTCTGGATAATGTAACGTCCTGAGCTGAAACGGATTGGAGTGTGGTGATGCCTAGTGCGATGCAGAAAAGAAATACCCGGTGCATTATGGAATGTTCATAAACTTGTGAGTTTGTAACGACATTTTCCATTTGGGATTGTCTTTGATATAGTCAATTATCAAAGGCAACATTACCTCCTGCTTACTCCATTCGGGTTGGAGAAGCAGCGTACAGTCAGGCGAAACTTTGGCGGCATGTTCTTCGGCGAAGTCGAAATCGCTTTTATTGTAAATGATCGCTTTCAACTCGTCGGCATTCTTATAAATATCCCGGTGAGGCGTCTTGAATTTTTTGGGCGAAAAACACACCCAGTCCCAATGCCCCGTGAAAGGATACACGCCCGAGGTTTCGATATTGGTTTTGAACCCAGCCGCTTGCAATGCACTCGTTAAACCGTCAAGATTGTACATTAATGGCTCTCCACCGGTAATTACTGCTAATCGACCGGGAAACTGCAATGCGCCGTCCACGATCGCTTCAATATCAAATTTGGGATGGATGCTCGCATCCCAGGACTCCTTTACATCGCACCAATGGCAGCCTACATCGCAGCCGCCGAGCCGGATGAAATAGGCGGCACGACCGCTGTGCTGGCCTTCACCCTGCAAGGTGTAGAAGGCTTCCATCACCGGCAGCTCTGATGTAACGATAGGCAAAGTTTCAGTAAGCAAAATCTTGAAATTCTTAATGTTGTAAAAATGGGTAACACGCCGCGTCAGCGGAAAAATCCCGTAAAGGTACAAAATTCAAACTTCCTGCTTCCGATATTGGTTCTTTCAAATAGTAGCATATTTGCATTATGAACATAGTACCCATCCATCAACAGGAAGTGATTTGCGCGCTTGCCACACCCTCGGGCGTAGGCGCGATAGGTGTTATACGTGTGTCGGGCCTGGGCGCTATTGCCATGGTCAACAGCGTTTTCAAAGGTAAAAACCTCGAAAAGGTCGAAACCCACACCGTGCATTTCGGCACTATCAACGCCGGTGGCGAAATCATCGACGAAGTGCTCGTCTCGGTTTTCAAAACGCCCCGCTCATTTACCAAGGAAGATTCCGTAGAAATTTCCTGCCACGGTTCCGATTACATTATCCGCCAGATATTAAAGGTATTGATCACCAAAGGCGCGCGCATTGCCAAACCAGGCGAGTTCACCCAGCGTGCCTTCCTGAATGGCCAGTTCGACCTGGTGCAAGCCGAAGCCGTCGCCGACCTGATCGCCGCCGACTCGCAAGCCAGCCACAAAACTGCATTGAACCAGCTCCGCGGCGGATTTTCCAAAAAACTGGCCTCGCTGCGCTCCGAGCTGATCCATTTCGCCTCTATGATCGAGTTGGAGCTCGATTTTGGCGAAGAAGACGTTGAATTCGCCGAGCGCGACGATTTGCGCAGGCTGATTGTGGCGCTGCAAACGACCATCGAGCCGCTGATCAGCTCATTTGACTTTGGCAATGCCATCAAGGAAGGGGTTCCGGTAGCTATTATTGGCTCGCCGAACGTGGGAAAATCGACACTCTTGAATGCATTATTAAATGAAGAGAAAGCTATCGTAACGGCCATTGCGGGCACCACCCGGGATGTGATCGAAGATACGATTGTGCTGGATGGGTTGAAATTTCGCTTTATCGATACGGCAGGAATTCGCGAAACGACCGATGTGGTAGAGTCCATCGGTATCGAGCGCTCGAAAGCAGCCATGGACAAAGCGGATATTGTGATTTTCCTTTTTGACAGCCTTGAAACGCTGGCTGAGAACCGCGCATTGGCCGCATTGCTGCCAGCTGATAAGGAAGTTCTTTTTGTGTTGAATAAAACCGATATTAATCCTTCGCTGGCAACGGAACTGCTTGGTGAAGACTCTGATATTGTTCCTATTTCTGCCTATACGCAGCAAAACCTCCCTGCGCTCACGCGGAAACTGGTTTCACTGGTTCACGGCCAGGCGGCCGGCGACACAGTCGTGACCAATTTGAGGCATTATGAGCATTTGATCAAGACCAACGCGTCGCTAACCGATGTTTTAAATGGGCTATCGCTGGGCGTGACCGGGGATTTTCTGGCGCAGGATATCCGGTTGGCGCTGCATCATTTGGGGGAGATTACGGGGACTATTGTGACGGATGATTTGCTGGATAATATTTTTAGTAAGTTTTGTATCGGAAAGTAATTGTTGAAATTGGCACAAAATTGAAACTATGGGCGAGCAGGATATCCGTTGGGAACAGCGCTTTGAAAATTATAAAAAGGCACTAAAAAAGTTGGGCGAAGCCGTGAAGCTCGATGCCGAACGTCCGTTGAGCGAACTGGAAAGGCAAGGGATTATACAAGCATTCGAATACACGCACGAGCTGGCCTGGAAGGTGATGCAGGACTTTTTTGTATATCAGGGCAATACTGAAATCAGAGGGCCAAGGGATGCGACGCGGCAGGCTTTTAGTGCTGATTTGATCTTAGACGGAGACAATTGGATGGAAATGATCAAAAATAGAAATCTTACCAGCCACACCTACAACGAAGAGATTTCCGATGAGATTTACACAAATATTATTGACCGGTTTTACCCGTTGTTTGTGAAGTTTCAGGAAACGATGGAGCGTATTAAATTGCAACATGACTAATGCACGGATTATCAGAAAAAGCCGTCAGCAGCATTCAGGGGGTGTTTGCTAAGCATCCCGAAGTAGAGCAAGCCATTCTATACGGATCGCGTGCGAAAGGGAACTACCGAAACGGCTCCGATATTGATTTGGCTTTGGTAGCGCCGGGGCTCGATCTATCTCTGTTGTTTAAAATTGAACTGGAACTGGATGATCTGATGCTTCCTTATAAAATTGATCTTTCTGCTTATCACAAAATTGAAGACACGGAGCTGATCGGTCATATTGATCAGGTAGGAGTAGTTTTTTTTTGAGAAGGGTTGATTGATTGTCCACGTTTCTTAACAGTTCAGGACCCACAACGTACCTTCAAGGTTGGGTGAGCACGCAGGCTAGCTTTTCTAGGGCCTTCGCCTGCGCCCTTTTATAGTTGTAAAAGTCGCCTCTGGCGTTGGTCTGGACAAGCCAAACTTCTTGGCAATTTCGCTCTCAATGTCAACAGGGGTTCGAGACTTCACGGGAGCACTTTTTGACAAAATAAAATCGATCAAAACCCTGTAAATCAACTATTTGCAGGGTTTTTGTTTTTGAACTGGGTGCCAAAGTTCGTAAGCAATCGGCTATCCCCCTTGGTATTGGTTATGCAGTTAATATAGTAGGATCGGTTACCGATTCTTTTTCCAGCGGTTGGGGAGAAGATCTGAGAATTTACCTTCATGGTTGAGGTCATTCATTTTCCGAAGAATATCCAGCAGCCAGTCCTGTGGATTTACATCGTGTTTTTTACAAGTCGCAAAAAGAGAGTAGATCATTGCAGCGTTTTGCGCCGTCTCATGCGTACCTGCAAAAAGGTAATTGCGCCGCCCCAGGGCAATTGGCCTGATTGCGTTCTCGATCAGGTTATTATCGAGTTGCAAATCTCCGTGAAGCGCATATAATCTCATACTTTCCATGAGCGGAAGAGCATATCCTATTGCCTTTCCAATAGGACTCTGTGGTACTCCCGCTGCATCCATTCGTGCAATTGGGTCAAGATTGGCAGGGATTGGGTCATCCTTTTCTCAACAATCTGACCTTCACCAAGAATTGGTGTCTGATTGGAAAATTCGGTGAAATTGACCACCTCAATACGGTTTAAATCTCTGTTGATGGTTATGCGCTGTTTCAAGGCTATATTCTTGCCGAAAACGCAGATTGTGGGGATATTGCTCGTTTAATGGGCAAGCGTCAATTTACGCTGAGCCGAGTCAGGAGAAACCAACATTGTATTTACCAGTCTTAGAGATACCGGCGACTATCGCCGTTATCTCCTTATTTAACAAATGGATAATTTACATATCTTTGATACGACGGCGACAGCCGCCGTCAAATTAAAAATATGTAAACATGCCGAGTATACCAGATCGCCGAAAACAAATCGAAAGCCTCATCCCTGAGGGAAGGATCGTTACGCGGAAATGGCTTTCAAAGAGTGCTCGCCTGGATGAGCACGCTATCGATAACCTGGTAAAAAGCGAACAACTTCGTTTGCTATGGAAAGGGCTTTATACGAGGGGAACGCTCAAAATAACCTGGCAGCAGATCGTATCGACTTTGCAAGCAATTGCAGAGACAGATTTTTTGGTCGGTGGGCTGACTGCTTTGCAGTTGAAAGGCTATTCACACTATATCCCCGGAGCCAGGAAAGAAACAATTCACTTATACGGTAATGACAAGTGGCCAGCATGGATTAATAAGCTTTCTGACGATGTTACCTTCGTAAAACATACGCGCCGCCTGCTTTTCAGTTCAATGACCGATTCCGAATCGCAGCAACTGACAACTCAAATTCCGTTTGGGGAAATAGAACTGAGCATTTCAGTACCTGAACGCGCATGCTTGGAAATGCTCTATGACGTGCCGGACCGAATCTCGTTTGAACATGCGGAAGAGCTCTTTCAAGGGATGACCAATTTATCTCCGCGCATACTGCAACGACTGCTAGAAAGCTGTACAAGTATAAAGACGAAGCGGCTTTTCCTGTGGCTATCATCACGTTACAATTACAGCTGGGCAACGAAAATCGATCAGACAAGAATCTCGCTAGGCTCAGGCAACAGGGTTTTAGCCGAAAATGGGGAGCTAGACAAAAACTATCTTATCACTGTCCCTAGACTTGATAAACAAGGATGAAAAAGGATACGATTTACTATCAGCAGGTTCAACTTCTCGTTCGCGTTTTGCCGCTGCTAGAAACAGAAAAATGTTTCGCCTTAAAAGGTGGCACCGCGATTAATCTCTTCTATCGCGAGCTTCCACGCCTTTCGGTTGATATCGACTTGTTGTATCTTCTTTCAGAACCGCGCGATGTGTCTTTGAAAAATATACGCGAGGCGCTAACCAGGCTCAGCGAGTTGATACGCAAAACGATTCCCGGGGCTCGCGTGCTGAACACACACGAACAGAATGACGGACTGCGTCTGATCGTACAGCTTGGCGATGTACGCATCAAGGTAGAACTTTCTCCTGTGATCCGCGGGACGGTATTTGCACCAGAGTCGATGCAAGTCTGTGAGGTAGTTGAAAAAGAATTTGGTTATGCAGAAGTTCAGGTAGCCTCCCTCCCAGATTTGTATGCAGGAAAGATCTGCGCCGCCTTGGACCGGCAACATCCGCGTGATCTGTTCGACGTGAAATTTCTGTTGGAAAACGAGGGTTTCACACAGGATCTTAGAAAAACATTCCTGGTTTTTCTAGTCAGCCACCAGCGTCCTATGGCTGAATTGCTGGCACCGCACCTGAAAGATATCAGCATGATTTACGAAAGCGAATTCGTTCAGATGGCGGAGGTGGATGTTTCTTTACAGCAACTGGAACAAACCCGTCAGCAGCTTATCAACCTCATCCATGAGCAGATCACTGAACAGGAAAAAGAGTTTTTGATTTCTTTCAAGTCTAACAAGCCCCAGTGGGATTTATTGGGCCTACCCGATATAGAGCTGGTAGCCTCGCTCCCCTCCGTTCAGTGGAAACAGATGAATATTGCAAAAATGCAAGCAAAGAAACACAAGCAAGCACTCGAAAAACTGCGTCAGGTACTTGGAAGATGAGGGTCCTGCAGAAAAACATTTTACCTGTCAAAAGCGCCTGTGTTGCGACGAGCGCTAACGATTGTGCGAACGTGACTGCTGGTGAAGATTTGGAGGCAGCACTTAATCATCGCGCCGCCCTTTGATCGCTTTGCCGACCAGCATTTCATTATGACCGGCACCATAAAAATCGCCGGTGTTCAAAAAGTTGATGCAGTTGTCCAATGCTTGCTGTGTCGTCGCGATGCTTTCTCTTTCGTCGGGTATTGGTCCGCCCCAGACCGAAGACATGCGCATGCAACCCAAGCCCAGCTGGAAACCAGCGGCCCGTTTTGGCCTAAATGTATTTGCTCTACGTTTTTCATAACACAAAGATGTACAAACTATAAAATTTACGGTTTCCTAAACGCCTCAAATAACTTGCTTATACAGCTCAATTAACAATTGAAAATTCAGTTGGTTTATGGGTCAAGCAGGTTTTTATCCTGCCAGATAAACGTGCCCCGCCTTGAGGCGATGAGCCACCGAGCATTAATTCTCTCATATCCATCCTGATATACAGCTCCTATAGTCGATTTAACCTTTTTGCCATGTTCTATGCTGAGCAGGGTGATATGGCTATATAATGTACCGTTAGCATGGTCACCTTTGACTGCTACCACATGCTGCCCATTAAGGTGAAAGGAAGTGGCAAAGCTTTTATTAAAACCTTCGAAGGCCGCTGACATAGCTTCACGCCCGGTCAATTGCATGATCAGGTTTCCGCCTACAGTGATCTCTGTGATAGCATCTTCGGTAAATAATTGTACTTGCGCCTCAAAATCCTTTTTATCTGCAAATATCGATACCTGATCCACTAAAGCTCTTAGCTTTAATTGGTCTGCAATGTCTTGAGTATTCATGTCAGGCAACGGTTAACACGATCTTACCTTGAATATGGCCCTTGGCTGCGCGCTCATGTGCTTCACGTGTTGCCGATAACGGGAAAGTACTGTCAATAACTACTTGGATACTACCTTCATCCAGTAACTTGGCCAATAGCGCCAATTGTGCCCCGCTTGACCTCACCTGCAGGGATGATACGGTGATCCCAAGTTTTTCGGCTTCTGCTCCTCCCTCGAAACCCAATGGATAAACAGGAAACAAGGCACCTCCACGCTTCATCGTCTTTAAAAAGCGCTCAGTTGATGCACCACCGACCGTGTCCACGACCAGATCAAGGTTGCGGACAACATCTTCTGCGGCCGTTTTCGTATAATCAATAAATTCGTCTGCCCCCAGGTCTCGTACAAGTGCTTCATGCTTACCTGATGCTACGCCGATTACCGTGGCGCCCTGAAGTTTAGCTACCTGCACTGCAAAGTGGCCTACACCTCCCGCGGCTCCATTAACAAGGACCGTTTTGCCTTGCAATGGTACCAGTATGTGCGGATGAGGTTGTAAGGGGTTAGGGTGATCGTGGCCAACTTCCACCAGAAACTGCCATGCAGTTAACAGCGACATAGGCGCGCCAGCAGCATGCACATGGTCAATTTTGCCCGGTTTGATCGCAAGATGTTCTGCAGGTACGCTCACATATTCGGCATAGCCTTTGCTCTCTCCGATGCTGAAAAAGCGAACCATGGAATAGACTTCGTCACCAACCTTAAAATTATTTACGCCATTGGAAACGGCTTGAACAACCCCTGAAATATCGGTACCGAGGATCATCGGAAAGTCCCCCTCCGGTTGCCATTCAGGAGGTAAGGAACGGTAGCCATCCCGTAAATACCAGTCGGGGGGATTAACGGCGGATGCGTGGACTTTCACTAATACTTCACCATCTTTTAGCTCCGGCATCGGCGCATCCTCATAACGAAGCACTTCTGGTCCGCCGAATTCGTGTAATCGAACTGCTTTCATAACGCCACTGGTTTTATGATCGGTCGGGTTTGTTTGATCTTTCACTATTTGTTTTTTTAATGATCATCATCTGGTCTGTTAACAATGAATCAAATGTCGAGTAAATACATACTTTTGACAAGTACATACTTTTTTGTACCTTATATACAAAAAAGTATATAATGCTGATTATCAATTGCTTGAAAATAGGACCGATATGAAAAAAGATGAATTATTGACGCAGGCTAATCAGCTTTGCGCGGTCGACTATGCCTTCAAACGCATAGGCGGAAAATATAAGGCCAGAATTCTGTGGTACCTGGACATGAGAGGCGTATTGAGATATGGCGAGTTGAGGCGAACTTTGCCTGACATCACGACAAAAATGCTTACACAAACCTTGCGTGAACTGGAAGAAGATAAATTGATACTCCGCAAGATGTATCATGAAGTCCCCGCGAAAGTTGAATACTCATTGAGCGAGACCGGGCAGGAACTGATCCCTTTTATCGCTCATTTGCATGCGTGGGCTAAAAAACAGATAGAAATGGATGCACTATCCGTCGGTAAGGTGAAGGATGAACGAACTGCTGCCGTTTGTAAGTCAGTCTGTGACACGGAGTGAAATATTTGTACCGGTCAAACATTGACGCCAAAAACAAAGTACTTTTAGTTAACCTCATTTACCGATCACTTGCTGGCGGTGCCGCAAACCCCAGAAGTGAAGTTCATCCAGCACTTTCTCCAGGGACAGACCGTGCGGGGTGATGGCATACTCGACCGTTGGCGGGAAAGTATCATAAACTGTCCTGCTGATTAATTGATTGGCCTCCATGTTTTTCAACTCTTTTGACAGCGTTTTATCGGTAATACCCTGCACTTCTTTAGCGATCTGCTTGAAACGTTTAGGCTTTTCTGCCAAGGCAAATAAAATAAGCAACTTCCATCTCCCTTCCAGTGCGCCAAGGGCATCTTTGATCGATAACATGGTTTTCGGGCAACCCGCATTTGACAACATAGCTTTCGTTGAACGTTACTTCCTTTTTGGATAGTGCTTTCCAAATGGAAAGCACTATCGATCGGATAGCGAATGTAGCTAATTTGCGCAAAAAAAATAGAAGTCATGTCAGCACAGCAAAAAACATCAAAAGCGATAATCGTAAGCCTTTGGATAGCACAGATCCTATTAGCGGCAACTTTTATCTGGGCGGGATCAATGAAATTATTTAAACCGGATGGTCTTCCTTTTCCTTGGATAAAAAACAATCCCGGACTGGTTTTGCTAACCGGCGTGGTCGATCTGTTAGGCGGGATCGGGATTCTACTGCCAGCCGTACTTCGCATTCGCCCGGTACTGACCGTGTTTGCAGCCTACGGCATCATCGCCTTAATGGCTATTGCCATTATATTTCATGTTTCCCGGGGCGAAGCCAAAAATATCGGTTTTAATATTTTCGTACTATCGCTTGCAGCCTTCGTGGCTTGGGGAAGACAAAAAGGACCAGAGAATAACATCCCACATTAACATCAACGTGCCTTTCAACAACCTGATACTTTCATAAACCAAGTGAGAAATGCGGTTTAGGCTTGTATCATCAGGCTTTGTCCGTTCCTACTACTCGAGCAGGGCCATGAGGTCACCATGGTCAGCAGCAAAGCAGACAAAAAAGAGCAGATCTTGGAAAGATACTTCCTTCTGAAAAGCGGTTTGGGGACGCTGGCTTGCTTGTGACGTCCTCCCGGGTATTCAGCCCGTTAATCAAGTTTTTCGCTTGTTGGTATAAAATATTTTTGGTGAAAATCGACGGATGTGTATTTTTGATTAGCACCTGGAAGTCTCGGTGTTCATGTAGTGTGGCTTTAAAGATATGTGGGAATGGTACTTCAGGCGCATGAGCGATACCCGCTCTTAAAATTTCTCTTGGATGAGCTTTCAGGGAGCTTTTTGGAAAACGAGCTAACCTGGTTAAACAGGTTACTGATTCTGTATCACTGTACTGCGCCCAAGTTCACTGATCTCTGCATTTGTTGCTCGATCTCATTGGTGATAGCTGCCCCATAAGCCCCGCCCGCTAGTATCGCCACTGCCAGCAGCACCAATTCTTCAAATTCTCCCAGGTAGGTACCTCGCATACTAATTAATTATTTCTGTATTTGTATAACAAATGGTATGCCATCTTAAAAAGATGCTTCTATTGTCTGCAAACGAGGTTTTTCGCAAATCTGCATGTCCGAAACTGAACACTCGGTGGAAGAATCCTACAAACGGGCGCTGGTGTCAGGAATCAATGCGGCTTGGTTAACCAAAGTAAAGTGATCATGCTGGCGAATTCGGTGTGTTGACCGTCAGATTCCTTGGCAATCGAGCTTTGGCGATGGCTTACTCGCAGATACCTGACAGCCCCTTTCATGACGATTTGTTCCGAGCGGTTACAATCGCTTTAATTTAATGGTTTTTATTCTGTATTTTGAGCAGATAATCGAATTTCGATCCCTATTTCACCAAGCCGTTATGCCAGTGTTGGATAGCTGCCGTGCTATGGGCCTATGTTTTGACCTTACGACATTGTTTAGTTCTAAAATAATTAATCCACCATTGAATGACCAATATTAGATCTTTCATTTATTCGCTGCTGGGTTGTGTTTGCTTAGCTTTCACTCGGGCTATGATACCCATTACGGATAACCAGTCCCCTGCCGGACCTCGGGTGGTACCCATGGCTGTCGACACCATTGATCTCAGTAAATTTCCTATAAGTGAAAAGCCGTTGGCTGCGTTTCCGATATTCGCCCCTCCTGCGGGAGTCACCACGCTAAACAAGCCAATAACCCGCGAGTTCGACCGGCTGTTCTTTCCTACCAAAGAGGGTATGATCCTTCTTGAAGGAACTGTTTACAAGACTTTTCTGATCAGTGAGACCGGCAAGGAGTGGTCGTTGGCTTATGTCGAAAAAAATTACCGGGATTTGATCACAGCCGCTGGGGGACTTTTGATCTTCCAGGGGAAAGTATCGCCTCGTGAACTAGACAAAATCAAGGATGAAGCGACCTACTTCGGCGAAGAGGGCTCGATTGATTATCCCAACAACCCGGTGAAAGTTTACGCAATCCGGCGGAAAGACGGGGATCATGTATTTGTGCAGCTTTCGGGAAATAGCGCAGGTGCTGCCGTTCAGATTTTACAGTTTCCCAAAGTTGAAGTGAAGCATTAATGCCGGCATTAATTTATATGCTGGTTGCTATACGTCGCGTATTTGACCGAGGATGAGCGAGATGGATTTGCAAAAGTTTTTAGATGCGCAGCAAAGTGACTACGACGCAGCACTCCGTGAGATCAAAAATGGCAGAAAACGAGGCCATTGGATGTGGTACATTTTCCCTCAGATCAAAGGGTTAGGGCACAGCAGCACGGCTAACTATTTCGCCATCGAAAATCTCGATCAGGCGAGGCGGTATTTCGAACACCCCCTGTTGGGAAAGAGGTTAGTTGAAATATCCGGGGCAATGCTGGCGGTAGAAGGGAAATCGGCATACCATATTTTGGGAAGCCCTGACGATCTTAAACTGCGGTCGAGTATGACGTTATTCAGTTTGCTGCCTGAAACGGATCCGGTGTTTGAGGCGGTGCTGGAAAAGTATTATGAAGGGGAGGCTGATTTACGGACGTTGGCATTGGTGGGAAAGAGATAGAAGGGTCGATAGCCGGAAAAACACGGTAATCAGTCCCGCACATGTGCACGGGACCTGCTTGATATCCTATTCCTGGCTCATGCTCCAAGCCGCAAAAGACGCTTCCAATTCTTGTTGCGTTTCCGGTAACTGAACTTTCAAAGAGTGATCGACACGCGCCTGCACGCTCTCGACAATGGGTTTGAACACTTCATTATAGTTCGCAAAAGCAGTTTGATGATCGTCATGCGCATTCAGTTGCTTGGCCAGCAAGGTCGCCCCCTGCATCGCCAGACTAGTGCCCATACCGGTGAAAAAGCTTGGCGCATAGGCCGCATCACCGATCAATGCGACACGTCCTTTAGTCCAGCCGGACATTTGGATTTGACAGGCTTCGTCGAAATAGAGGTCGTCAGCGCGTACCATCGCATCTAAAATCTGCGGGATCTTCCAATTGCTGTTGCCGCCAAAGTATTCTTTTAAGATTTGCCTGGGTCGTTCGCGGTCGCGGTAATCCCATTCCAGTTTGGGCGCCCGGAAGACCAGGATGGTGTTCACGCCATTTTGAAATTCAAAGATCACCGCCTGTTTTCCGAGCTCCCGATACACAATACCCGTCGACCCGAGCCTGCCTGTTTGGATCTCGTCGGTGACAGCAAATCCAAAATAAACGCCAAGAAATTTCTTAAACGCTTCCTCCGGCCCAAAGACGAGCTTTCTCACGGTGGAATGCGTACCGTCCGCTCCAAATACCAGATCGTAAGTTTGGTGCTGCCTTGTTTCAAAGGTCACCTCCACATGATCTTTTTGCTGGACCAATGTGGATATGCTGCTAGCGAACATGATCTTTACTTCATCTTTTGGAATCGCATCGTAAATGATCTGCACCAGTATCCCGCGATGTATCTCGACATCGCCCAGATATTCCGGTAAGGTATTAATGGCAAATTTGACCAGGGTTTGATCCCGGGCATCCACTATCTCATCCGTGTGGATATATTCATTGGATTTAACCTGATCGTAAATCCCCATCTCACGGGTGATCTCCAATGCCTCTCCACGAACATCAATGGGAGATCCGCCCGTTCTCAGGTCCTTGCCCAATTCTACCACGGTCACTTCGTAACCAAACTTATTCAGCCAGTAGGCCAGCGTTAATCCTGCAAAGCTGGCTCCGGAAATCAGCACTCGTTTTTTCATGGTTTTCTGTTTGTTTTTTATCAGATACTATCTTGAACACAGCAAAACTACTCGTAGCTTTACGGTTAAAATATTCGATAAACGAGTTTTTTTAGTCGAGAAAATGAGTATTCAGCCAGGCGGACAGGAAGGCGGCCACATCGGGCAGTTTATGAATAAGCTGGGTTTGATCTTAGAGAACGTGTTGCAGCATTTTCAGGTGATCTATTTCAAAGGATTTAGCTTTTTGCCCGACATGGCCATTCACTTCGGATCATTTTTGGTAACAGAGGATTTTACCCGCGTAACCGGGGAGTCGGATTTGGCTGGCGGTATCGGCTTTGTATTTCACAACATTTTTGCAGATGATCAGGCCGGCGGAACAGCTATGTCCGGGTTACACGCGCCGGTTGAGGCGCCTTATGTTCGTATTTTTCCTTACGCGATCCACCAAACATTACATTTCAAAAAGAACACGCGGGTATCACACGTTTCCATCAGTGTCAGTGCCGGCTATTTAAGGAGCTTTTTAAAGGAAGAGGCTGAACACTTCGATTACCTTTTCGATAGCGCCAGTAATTTTTGGATCGAGGAACTGATGACCGATGACATTTTACGAACCGTAAACGAGCTCGTCAGACGGGAGGGGCCGGGCGTGATGACAAGTTTTTACTACAAGATGAAAGCGACAGAATTGCTTTTCCATCTGTTCACAAGTTTGAAGAAGCGGGAAAGCGCGGCTGTCGTGAAACTGCATGCCAAGGACATCCACGCCGTCTACCAGGTCAGGGATAGGATTGTTTCGTCACTGAACCGGCCCGGCACCATCGCAGAATGGAAGCAGATCGCTGGCATGAACGAGCTAAAATTGCGCAAAATATTCACGCAAGTATTTGGAATGGGTATTTATGAGTACTATCAACATGTACGAATGAAAGAGGCCGCGCGGCTTCTGCGGGAAGAAAGGATATCTGTGTCAGAAGTAGGCTATCAACTCGGCTTCGAGAATCTGGGCCATTTTACTAAAATATTCGAAAGACACATCGGCAAAAAGCCAAAGCAATACAGTTGTGAAGTGAGATCATGATGTTTGATCGCATTTCTACTGCAAAGAACTGCTGATTTATTTGCGTTAGATGGACCAGCGGCCCCGGATTCTCCAAGCTTATCGCAAATTGCTATGGCCTAATGACGTATTCTAGCTTCTGATCTCTCTCCGCATGAATAAGTAATATGAATATGCAAAGCAGAGAAAAGTTGCGGCTAATAATCCGGACACTTGGGGCCAGACCACCATCAGGCTTTCCGTAAACGGAAGTGGTGAGGGAATAGCGCCCGCCATCTGCTCCATTGTCATCGGGCCGAGGCTTCGCACCGACGGCATCAGCAAAGTGGTCGTTGCATCGGAGAACAGCTGGCTTGGCGCGAGGCGGAGTATGTTCAGCATTACTTCATTGTAGCCGACCAGGTCTGCTTCGGTCTGTATGGTATGTCTGGGAATGAAAGCGGCCATCACCAAATTGACAACGATCTGATAAAATACTGTAAAAAATAGCCACACGCCAATCGCTGCGAGCGCGGAGGTGGCCGTTTGCTTGAATGCGATCGAGAACAATATTGACAAGCTCAGCCAAAAGCCGACATAGACGACAGCCAGAATGGTGAAGGTGAATATTCGGAGTACCTCGACCGGTTCGATCAAAACACCTGTGATACACAAGCCTGCGCCAATCATCAGTAAGACGAGCGTAAAAAACAGGGTGCCTACAAGGATTAACGCACTCACAAATTTTGCCAGGATCAGATTGTCGCGGTATACAGGCTGAGCCATCAGGCGAATCAAGGTGCCGTTATTCTGTTCGGAATTGATCGCATCAAAGCCCAGCGCTATTCCGAGCAATGGACCGAGAAAATTCAGGAATACATGAAATGGGGGCATCGTGCCGTCTGTACTGGTCAGCAGTTTCAGGTAAAGAAACGTGCTATCCGGGTCCTGAGCATTTGAAACTACGCTTTTGATATTGCTCAGTGAAACATATAAAGCCCCAAAAAATGTGAGCGCCAGCAATGCCAGCAATAGGATAAGCCGCCAGCTACGGATATGGTCAGTCACTTCTTTGTCGACCACCACCCGAAAAGTGGTGACCGGGTTGGCGCCGGGGTCACTTTTTATGGATGTACCTTTTGAAAATGCTGCGAGACTTTTCATGGGCATTGTTTTCAATTAAATTGTTGTCGAAGTATTTTTGATAAATCTCATCAAGTCCGAATTCTCGCTTATGGACACCCATTACGTCAAGGCCCTTGGCGACAAAGAAGCGGACTATGTCAGGCGTAACATCCGAAGCGCATGCGATCTGCACGAGGTTTTCACTAATGCGCAACCCTCGCACGTCCCGGATGTCTCGCAGTTCATCACTATACTCCCAGGAAGCTGGTAAAGGTTCTCTCACCGTGATGCTCACCGAGTAGGAGTCTTCGGCAAAAAGGGCCTGTGAAAGCTTGTGAATATTTCCCTCCATCTGCATTTTACCGGCAGCGAAGATACCCACACGGTCACAAACCATCTGCACCTGGTGCAAATGGTGGGAAGAAAGCAAGACGGTCAATCCCTGTTCCCTGCTCAACTGGCGTATCAGATCAAGGAATTCTTTAACGCCCGCTGGGTCTATCCCAAGCGTGGGCTCGTCGAGGATGATTACTTCTGGCCGCTTGATTAAAACTTCCGCCAGACCGAGCCTTTGTTTCATACCGCGGGAAAAAACGGACGTTCTTTTGTTGGCCGAATCGCCCAGGCCGACCAGATCCAGCAGATCCAGCGAGCGGCGGTGTGCCTCATTTCCGGGGATGCCGTTGAGTTTTCCGGTGTATACCAGGTTTTCAAGGGCTGTCATATTTTCGTAAAAGCCGACGCTGTCGGGCATGTACCCCACTTTACGCTTTACCAGGATGGGGTTGGTCGTTGCATCGATTCCGCAGACCAGCGCTTTGCCCGAAGTGGGTTCGGTAAGGCCGAGCATCATCAGGATGGTTGTAGTCTTTCCTGCTCCGTTCGGGCCTAGCAAACCGAATATTTCGCCTTTTTCGACTTTCAGGTTGAGGTCATCGACTGCCTTCAGAGAACCATAACACTTAGTCAACCCCTTCAAATCAATGACAGGATTTTCCATACTGTTTATCGTCTGCCGTATTTTCTGATTAACCTGAATATTAAGCCAATGGCAAGTAAAATGACGAGAATGCCAAGCCAGCCGGATAGTAAGGAAGTCTTAACGGTGATCCGGAAAGCAGCATCGGCATTGGCGTTCTGGGTTTTAGCCGTAAAGGTGGAGACGTAATCCCCGGCAATTGTTTTGTCCGGAACATGCACCTTGGCCGTTACATCGATAGAACCGGAGGGGTCTATACGCTCCACTTTGGCCGGCTCAAAGGTGACCTGCCATTTCGGGGGTGTCTGGGCTGACAATTCTACGTTAGTAAGCGGCAGGGTGCCCGTGTTCTTGATTGTGCATACGATCTGCTCTAGGCTACCTTCGGTAACATTTTCACTGAGTCGTCCGGAAGGGGTGGTTAGTTCCATCTTGTAAGCCCCTTTGAGAACGGCTTCAAGATTGAGCCTAAGCGTGTCGACGGGCGAAATAGCCGTTACGGGAATGGCATACTTTCCCGGCTTGGAATAAGGGCTTGCGCTCAGTTCTACGGATACTTCCTGCGTTGCGCCCGCTTCGAGATGGATCGAGGTGACGGGGCTGCCCAAGGTGCGAAAAGATGCCAGCCAGCCGGAGGGCACTTTCGCGTCCAAAGCATAGATCTTTGGCTGACCAGTCCCATTTTTTAGTGTTGCTGAATACCGGAATGGCTCATTGGCGCCGGCCTCCAGATTAAATAAGTTGGTTTGAAAAGAAGAACTTCCAATTGGTTTACCCGAAGGCTGCGCCTGTGAATTTGCCGGGAGTCCGGCCATGAAAAGTAAACCGTAAATGGAATAAGTGTTGTACTTTTTGAAAATTGGACAAAAAAGAGACATAATCTAACAAACAAAAGTTATCACTAAGTTTCATCTATTAAAGAATGGTTGCAAAGCCTCGTTCGGCCTACGCACTCTTCTTGCCGCGAAAATAAAAAATGAGTGAATTTTTCAAAAATCTGTTCAACAAAAATTTCCGATACTGCCAGGTTTGTCAGCTTTCTGCAGTGTAAAACTGTCAGAAAAAATGTCAGAACCCTGAAAAAATTTCCGGCAAATCCAGCTTGGAACGCACTTTGAATCAGCAGGGTAAGGCGGGCGATGAAGGCCGGCCGAAAGTTCATTATTCATTGTTTAACTTTTTAAAAAGGAGGTTGATTATGTCACTCATCAAAAGGAACGGGCTATTGCCCACAGCATTCCCGGCGCTGTTCGACGATTTCTTTGGCCGCGAACTTTTTAACTGGGGCAACAATAGCTATTCAGCTACCAGTACAACGGTGCCTTTGGTAAACATCCGCGAGACAGGCGATAATTTCGATGTTGAAATGGCCGCTCCCGGAATGGACAAAAGCGACTTCAAGGTTGAGCTGGACGGCAACATGCTTACCATCAGCTCTCAAAAAGAGCATCAGCAGGAGTCTGATCAGGATGGTTACAGTCGCAGGGAGTTCAGCTACCAGTCTTTTCAGAGAAGCTTCGTTCTTCCCAAAGACGTGGTCGATGTCGAGCACATAGCGGCAAAATATGAAAACGGCTTGCTACACCTGACAATTCCTAAGCGGGAACAGGCCAAGCAAAAAGCTCCGAGGCTGATTGAGATAGCTTAAAAAATCGGAGGGCTTGCCGGCCCTCCGATTTTTGTTATTCCGCTATTTTAAAATTTCAAATAGAAAATATGATGAGGACTTCCTACGAAATAGCTGCCAACGTTAAGGCGCCGGGTGGATGGCACCCCTTTGGTTATTTTCAGGTTGGTTACGACCAAGAGAAGGCTGTCGCAATTTTCGAAGGCCTGCAAGGGATTCCTGGGAATCATGGCGCAGCGCTGCGCTTGGAACTTTTTGAACATGTGGGTGACGAAAGCCTCTTGGTTGCTCACAAAGGTTGCACGCTGGATGAGTTTACCGTCAATTCCCGGATCATTGCCAGGGACGTTTTTAAGTATTTCCATCTCGAGTAGCGCCACTGGCCAAAGTACAAGGATTACATCTTCAGGTAAAGAGGTTTTGAGAAATGAATCAGGTTTTATTTTCCCTTACAGCCCTTTGTTTACTCATCCTACTGCTAACCATACTACTGAAAAAATTTCGGCAGCCTAATGTGATCGCTTATATCATTGCCGGATTCCTTATCGGGCCGCATATGGCAAACCTTTTCCATAGTGCAGAAGATATTGAACCTGTCGCTGAGATAGGGATCCTGCTGCTCATGATTTTCCTGGGAATCGAAATCGATATCCCGGACAGCAAATCGCTGCTATTTAAACCTTTCATTGCGCAGGGCATGAAGGTCATATTTACGCTCGGCCTGGTGATGTTGATTTCATTTCTAGTCGAATGGTCGTGGTTAACCGGTGCCGTTATTTTCATCCTTCTGATCTTTAACAGCACCGCTGTCGTCAGTGAATTTCTGCACAAAAACGGTGAACTGAAAACAGAGTTTGGGATGACTATCCTCAATATCCTTTTGTTGCAGGACTTGATGCTGGCTCCAATACTGGGCGTTTTGCAATTTGCGGAGAGGGGAACCTTTTCCTGGTTGCGTGTGGCGGTTTCCATAGCGGTATCCATGCTTGTATTTATAATGCTGCGTGCGATCCGTAACCGCGATTTCCTTCAGTTGAAAATTAAGGACATTTTCCAGGGCGACCATGAACTGCAGGTTTTCGCAGGTTGCCTGCTGTGCCTGGGGTTTGGTGTACTGGCCGAACTCTCAGGACTCAGTGGTGCGCTCGGCAGCTTTATCGCCGGAATTTTTATCGGTAAACAAGACGCATTTCAGTGGCTGGAAAATGCTTTACGTCCCTTCAAAGTGTTTTTCGTTGCCCTCTTTTTTGTTACCATCGGCTTGCGCCTGGACCTGGTGTATGTACAAGACCATTTGCTGCTTGTGAGCTTGGGCACCTTGTTGCTACTAGCGGTCAACAGCGGTTTGTCAACGCTTATCTTCAAAGCCTTGAAATACACATGGGCAGATAGCCTCTACGCGGGCGCGTTGCTGTCCCAGATCGGTGAGTTTGGAATTCTTGCCTGCTCACTGGCTTATAAGATGAAAGTGATCGACCACAATCTGTTCAAGACCGGGATAGCAATCACGGCCTTATCCCTGTTGATCTCCACCGTTTGGACAACAGCGGTCCGGAAGTTTGTCGTTAAGCACGCACAGCCGTTGCGGAGAAAAACGCTTTACCGCTTTCCCTGAATTTTCGTGCCGATGGGCAGTTCTCCGCAGAGGATCCTTTAGCTCCATGGCGGAATCCCGATATGGCGCAACGGTTTCCGAGCCTTGATTGTCGGGAGTTCATTTTCCTTTGTATTAACAATGGATATACTGATGAAAGCAAATGATCGTGAGCGGCTTACGGAGCTCTGCTCAACTCGCCTAATTCCGACGGCTTACACGTCGTAGATGGAAAATTTGTTGCCCATGCGGCGGGCAACAGGTTAGTATTGAGAGGTGTAAATATGGGCAGTGCTTTTGCCGACGGTTTTGAAATGTCGAAATTCCGGAAATAGAGAAAACCGGCGCCAATACCATTCATCTAGTGCAGCAGCGCCGATACGACAATAGCGGTAGCGGTGCAATGACCACCGTGCAGATAGAGCCTCTGATCACTTCCTGCATTGACAAAGGCATGGTAACCGTTCTGGAGCTACACGATTACACGGGAACCTCCGACGTTTCTGCTAGCCTCGGTCAAGCAGCCGCCTGCTCGTCCGGTGCTGATATGAAACCGATGCTGTGAAATACCAGAAATCCGTCATTATTAACATAGCCAATGAACCAGATGACGGGAGCGCCACCGGCAATACTTATAGGACTGCCAACATAGATGCTTCAGAAACCTAAGGGCAGCGGGTTATAGCTGTCCTTTGATGATTGGTGTGCCCAGATGGGGTAAGGACCCGGATTTCCTTGTCCAGCACGGTAAGGAGCTGATGGATGCCGATCCGTTGCATAACCTGATACTGAGCGTGCACACTTACTGGCCTACAACAGGAGCCTATGGAAACTATTCGGATGCCCGGATAATGGCTGATCTAAACAAGCTAGGGAGTTCTGGACTGCCCGTGGTATTGGGGGAAATAGCTGCCATAGACGATCAGGGTGCGAATGGGGTAAAGCCCATTAACTACAAACTTATCATGCGGCCCTGCCGGCAAAATCAATTGGGATGTCTGGTATGGTGGTGGGGGCTTTGCTGTCCCTGAGGGTTCTAGCAATGCGGAAAGTATGACGCCCGATGGTACTTACAGCGGCCTGCTGGGAGCCGGGAAAATCATGGCCGTTACTGACGGCAATTCCATTAAAAACACTGCGCAAAGAGCAGTTGGATTAGAATAGCGTCCCGTCTTACCCATCTATAAACAAAACCGGATAATGAATTCCCCGACTGTTGTTTATCTCGTTCACCCGCATTCACTGGAATGCGCCGCGGTTGCAGAGTGGCTAGTGTGTAATGATTTTATTGAGGTGACTGGAAAAAGTGGTAGCCTGGAAGAGATAGCCAATTCTTCCAAGCTGGACGGAACTGAATTGCTCATCGCGTCCACGCATTCCGCAACCGGAAGAGCCAGCCAAATAGCCAATATCAAAAAGAGGCACCTATCCCTGAAAATAATGATTGCCTCCGATACCTCGGCCATTGGCGAAGTGCGTGAAATAGTGCATAGTGGGGTTAACGGCTAAATTGATTTCCGTGCCGAGATTGAAGAGTGGGAGAGAGCAGTCAAGCTGGTTTCGGCTGGCAAAATGTATTACGCACAGCAGGTAATGACTCAGCTTGCGAAGGTAGCCCTGGGCAGCCATACCAACCAGCATAAGGCACTGCTTGTTGATGGCAAATCTGCCATGCAATCCCATCGTTAATGCCACCGAATTCTCCACTAAAAATAACGTTGTAGCGCTTGTGCATTTTTTTTCTCAGGATAACAAGCGAAGTATTCCGGGTTTCTGTTTAGTCGCCTGCATTTCGGGAACCGTTTGCTTCTAACCAACTTTTGAATGCTTCGGCATCTTTGGGACAAAAATGAATCACGCGGCCATTTTCCAGCATGCATGTAAATAATTCACCTGCCTGGATGAACCGGACAACTTCTCTGCCCCGGTAAGCAAAGTCGGGAAAGGTGTCTTTATCCACAGAATGTATTTTCGGTTTATTTGATTAAAAATGCAAATAAAGTGTGGATAGTGTTCATTCCTTGATGGATGATTGTCAGCACACAAATTTGGTAGGGGACTTTCGTCCCTTGTCTTTCTCAGTATCCAAAGACAGTGGCTGTCCGGCCGGCAGCAGTGTTACTGCTTGACGAATTTGAGGCTCTCTTTGAAATTGATGCCCTTCAGGATGATGCTGTAAATCCCTGTGGGAAGTTTGGCTGCGTCGAATTCGTAGCCTTTGGCGTACGTGTCACTCATCGGCAGTGACACTACCGTGCGGCCACTCTGATCAACAATTTGTACGGCAAAGGCCTGCCCTTTGTGCAGCGAAGGGTGGAGTTTGAGCTTTCCGCTGGTCGGATTGGGGTACACGGCCAGCACGTCTTTGTCGCTTTTCAACTGGATCGCCCGCACCTGCGAGTATTCGAATTTGCCGTCATAATCGAGCTGTTTCAAACGAAAATAATAGGTCCCGGCAGCCAGTTCGCCCATCGAGTATTGATAACGGTTTGCCGAAGAGGAATTGCCATTTCCTGCAACGAAACCCGCTTTGGCAAAACGTCTGGCATCGAGGCTCATTTCAATATCGAACCCCACATTATTGCTTTCCTGCGAGGTTTCCCATGTGAGCAGTGCCGCATTGCCGGCAGCTGGCTTGACATCAAATGCAACGAGGGTAACCGGCATAGGGTTGCCGATCGTGAAGTTGGCATTGGAAATATCAAAAAAGACATTGGGCACATTGCCGAGCGCGGTGCTGGTGCTGGGCGCTATTTTGATCCTAGCCTTGTCGGTATCGGTCAGCGGCAGTACTACCGCGGCGGTACCAAGGGCGTTCGGTATAGCTGTGGCCAGGGTAGTAGGGAAGGTGAGCCCGCCGTCGGTCGAGAGGAAAATATCCACCAGCGTACAATTCACCGGTGCGCCCGCCGTACCATTAACGCTCCACAGCACAGTGATCGCACCCCCGAGCGGATATTGTCCCACAGGGCCGAGCAGGCTGCCAGGTGTGTCGTTAGTGATCAGAAAAGGTCCCGAGCCGCCATCCACAGTCACCGTTACGTCGGCCGAGCTAACGCCGCTGTTGTTGTCACGGACGGTTAATTTATGCGTAGTTGCCACACCAATCGAAGGCAGCTTGTCGCCGATCGCATAGTTCGAGCCGTCAAGGATCGAAGCCAGTCGGGGATAGTAACGGGTCCCCGCGCCTGCGCCGGTGCTGGCAGAAACCGGGGCATAGGACCGGAAAAACGGCGGGCGCGAAGGGTCGGAAATGACAGCCGCCGTGAGCGCCTCCTTGTTGGCTTCGTCGCTGATATTTGTTCCTTCCCACGAATAGCTTAAAACATCCCCCGCGTCCGAGTCGGTAGCTGAGCCGGTGAGGACAAACGGCGTCGATTTCGGGATCGTGAAACTTGACTGCATCGCGTTGATGACTGGAATGGCGTTGTTGGTCGCTGTGCTGGTGTAGCATGACAAGGATGCGATAAATGAATTGGCCTGGTCGTAATTAACCGCATGAAAATTAAGGATCGGTGAATAACTTTCTTCATAGTCGTCATTGCCGACCAGCCCGCCCGATGCGTCGGTGTTGTTGCAGGTGTAACCGTAGCTCATAATGGTCGTGCCGGAGCCAGGCTCGACGGAAGTGTCATAAGCCCTTGTGGTACAAACTGGCACATTGCTGTTGTAGCTGTGGCTCATATCGAACTGGTGGCCTACTTCATGCTGGATCAGCTGCTGATCGAATACATCCGGATAGGAGCCGTCACCGACACCTGAAGTCCCCTGGCCTTTTGTGCCCTCATCGCATACCGACCCACGCACAGCAATCCCGCCGCCCGAGCCGCCTACATACCCCAGCACGTGCCCGATGTCGTAGCCGCCCGTGATGAGATTGTCGAGGTTGGCCTGGTTTTCGTCGAGCATCGTGCCCTGGTCGTCATTGGTGTAGGGGTCGGTAGCTGCGTCGGTATAAACGACCGTTTCGTCACTGACCAGCACAAACGATACGCTCAGCTCTTTTCTGTATACGGCATTCATATTGTTGACGTAGTTGGTCAGCGCTGCGTAGGCCAGGGGCGCCGTCCCGCCTTTCTGGGCGGTGAACTCCGCATCGGCCGCCATTGCCAGCCTGAATGTCCGCAAAGTGGCCCCCGTAGCAGTTGTAGCGGCACCTCTTTGATTTGTGCCGCCTGTTTTCAGCTTGTAAAAGCGGCTTTCACTGTCCAAGGTCCCGCAGCGGTTGTCGGATGTTTTTTTAGTGGCATCTTTGGGACTGACCGCGTCCCTTGAGAAGTAGCTCCGGTAAGTGCTGTCCGTGACATCCGAATTAACCTTTTCAAAATACACCGCATCATCTTCGACACCCAGGATAATGGCACTGAACCCAGCTGCGGTAAAATTGATGCGGACCGAATATTCTTTTTTTGCAGCTCCCTTCCCGGCATAGGTTTTGATTTCCGGATGCCTTGCGGCTATTTCAGGGGCGAGAATCGGCGATTCGAACAGCTCGAAAAGTGCAACATCCCCATTGGGCAGCGGGATTTCCAGCGCGCGGCCGCCGGCATTGGCGCGGAATTCTAGTGGCGCCCCGGAAAGGTAGGCTTTCAGGTTTTTTGTTTTCACATTAAATACAGAATGCCTTAACAAATGTGTCCCCTCCCTGGCCGAAGAATTGCTACTGGACTCAACCCTGGTAAAGAATCCTTTTTGTGCCAGTGCAAACTGAAAGGACACCGCAAATAAGAAGGTTAGAAGTCTCTTCATAAGATAAATAAGATTTAGGTTGATAAACGAATAAGGATCTGATTACAAATAAATTAAGATTAGATTCTACCTATCGTTCATTCTCTCAGCGCGCAATGACGATGCGTTGTGATTCGGTCTGGCCCCCCTGCCAGGTAATTTTAAGGAAGTAGATTCCGGCACCGAGATTTTTTAAATCGATGCCCTCCCGCGGAAATGTTGCTAGGTGGAAAACCTTCGTCCCGGTGAGCGTCGACAATGTCACGCGACTGACTGCGCTTGATTTGTTTTCTTTCAATAACAGCACCTCGTTTGCCGGATTTGGGTATACGTTTGCATTCGTAGACACACCGCCGAATTGCACGTTTAAAATCCGGCTGTGTGAATAGGTTTTGTCCCGGTCGATCATTTTCAGCCGGTAATATGCCAGTCCAGTCAACGGTGCACGATCGGTAAACTGGTAGAAAATACGCTCTTTGCTGTCGCCCTTGGCTGCTTGCTCACCGATTGCCAGCCAGGTTTTTGCGTTTTTACTCCGTTGTATTTCAAATTTTTCTGCGTTGATCTCTTCTGTTGTCACCCAATCGAGCTGCACGGTCCCCGGCTCGGAGATAGCCAAGAAGGAGACCAGTGTGACAGGCATGGGACGGGAAGCGCAAAATTCGATCGGTGTGCTGCTTATCGCAGCGCATGCTCCGCCGATTTCGGAAATATTCGTCCCGGCAGCCAGGTTTGGCGCCTGAGTGCCTGCGTTGTAATTGACGGCATAAATCCGGTAAGTACCTTCCACGGAAGGCGCATTAACCGGGCTGCCGGTATGTTTAGAAATGATCTGGCCAGTTGTATCTGTGATTACGTATTCAGTAAGATACCCAGGAGAAGTGTTGTTGCCGGTCAGCTGAAATGCAATGGAAGCGCCGATGGGAACGCATCCGCCGTTCACGCAGAATTGGGCCGGTTGCTCACTTACTGCCACGCACTCGCCGCCAATTGCCGTGATATCCGTACCCGCGGTGGTCACGGGCGCGGCGCCTGATGTTTTATAATTAACTGCATAAATAAGGTAGCTCCCATTCACCCCTGGGGCAGCAAACCCGTCGGTGACTGTTTCAAGGATTTTGCCTTCGGAATTGGTAAGTACATGTACCGTCGCATAACCGGCGGTGGTATTGTGCCCTGTTACCGCGAAATGAACGGCACTTCCCGCGCTGATACACTGCGCATTAGCTGCGGAGTGAAATAACACTGCTGCAATCATCAGAACGGTAAGATTCCAACGAACAGAAAGATGGTATACAAATTTTGCATTCATATCTGACGAAGGTTGGTTAAGGGACGATACTTATTGTTCCGGCATTTGACTCGCAGCAATCCAGCGGGCCAATGCTCAGGCCGGTGGAGGGAGCAGATACACAGGTGCCGTCGCTAGCCGTAACCGTATAAGGGCCGGAACCGGGCGCCAGGCCGGAAAATGTGCCGGTCGTATTGGAAACGGCTCCCGGAGTGAGCGTGTAGGTCAGACCGGCGACAGGTGTCTGCACGGTGATGCTGCCGGTCGGTGTTTCGCAAGTAGGAGCCGTAACAGCAATTGTGGGCGCGACTGGCCCGGTTACTGTAATGGCCACTTCGTCGATACAGCCATTGGATGTCCAGGTAAAATAGTAGATACCCGGGCTGGTAAATCCAGAAATGGATGTGGCGGCGCTGGATGGGTCTGCAATGTTTACCGAAGTAGGATTGCCCGGCTTTTCGCTCCATGTACCGCTACCTGTTGCAGCCATGGTGGCAAGCGCACCTATGCACATGTTCTGGTCCGGACCGCCGTCCACCGTATAGCTTAGGCGGAAATTGTCGATGTAAGTATATGCACCCACATTTCCGGGTGCGATAGGTGCATTGAGTATTTCAATACGGTCAAAAGTCTCGCTGGTGGTGACGTTGAAACTCCTGGTAACCCAGGTTGGATTGCTTGCCGATATGACATTGTCGACGACAACCGAACCCATCAACTGTGCTGGGTTACGGGTAAAATCGGCATCTGTGGACTTTACGCCATAAAATAATAACGTCGTCGTCGATCCGGTCGCATTCCCTGCATCCAGGTAGAACGTATAATTTCCGGGTGGTAACGGTTGTGCAAGAGTGTTTTGCCAATTCTCCGTATTGTGTCCTCCCAGCCAGTTGGTTCCATCACTTCCGCCGGTTAGCGCCGTTGAAGCAGGCCAGGAAGCCGCAGGTTTGTTTGACACACATTCTCCTGGCCTGTTTACCATCAATTGCCCATAGGTACCAGCCAGCCCATTGAGCGTTTTCCAATTGGTAGCGTAATTGATGGTCCCATTGATACTCATGTTTGGGCAATTAGTATACGTTTCCATGCTACCGTTGGCAATGAAGTTGATGCACTGTGACCGGGCAGGGCTTGCAACCGCTGCCGCCAGCCCGGAAGCCACGATGAACCCCCTAGACCATGCAGCAATGCTGTTGGTTGAAAAAGTAAATTGCTTCATAGTTGAAAATGATTTGTTGAAGTCATCTTTATATAATTCGAAAGGAATGCAGGTCAGGCATACATTCCTTCGAAATTCGGTTTACTGGTCAGCGACCTAGGATTTTGACGGTTTTTACCGTCCCGTCTTCGAAATGGATCAACAACACGCTGATGCCTTTGCCGCGGGCGGGTAATTCGACAGATCCACTTTTAGGGCGGCCCATCTGGAATAATTCCCTTCCATTTACATCCACCGCAAAAATGCTTCTGACGCGCTTCCAGTTTGTGATGGTGAGCTGCACCGGTCCGTCTGAGGGGTTTGGATAGGCGACGACCATGTGTTTGTCATCTGTATGCAAATCTTTGATGCTGCTGAATGCGAATGTGCCATCCAAGTCGATCATTTTCAGGCGGTAGAAATTCATTCCCTGCCGGGGGTGCTTATCCAGGTATGTATAGGACTGGTCAGTCGTGCTTTCACCCATCGCTTTCACTGCCGTCACCAAGTTCCACTGCCGAGCGTCCCGGCTGTGCTGGATTTCGAAACGGTCACTGTTGGTTTCCGAGGATGTCTGCCAGTGGAGGCGGACACCTTGTTCCTGGCGAGCAATCGAAAATGCGATCAAGCTTACCGGCAGTGGGTCTTCGACGGATATCACAAAATTGTTATCCTGGTAATTAACGTCTGCCGCTATACGGGCCGTCCCGTGCTCGATGCCGGCGCAGTCGGCGGTAAGGCTCATCACCCCATCCACTGTACCATCGCCTGCACCGCTTCCCGACAGGACTGCAATGCCTTCGCGGATGGCGAAGTAGCCGGCAGGCATCTGCCCTTCGGTCGTTCCGGTAGAGGTTGTGCCCAGCACCAGTTTGTGGCTTCCGGAAGGGACATTGGTGAATAAGAAGGTACCTGCTGCGCTCACCGGCGTCACCCGTTGCGAAGAGCCGCCTGGGCCGGGAGTGATCAGCGTTACATACAATCCCAGCGTCGACCCGTTGGCAGCTGGCCCGTTCACGCCATCATCGATCCCGGTCGGGTCGTCGAATACCGTCCCGCCGATATCCATGGCACAGCCGGTGACGGCAAGCGATGCATCGCGCTGCTCGGCGATACAGGCATTGTCAGGATGCGAGATCAGCACCCGGTATGTGGCGCCGTTTTTATTCAGATTCACGCCCGTGAGCGTGAGCGTCGCGGTGGTTGTTCCACTGTAAATGCCTCCATCTGTAATATTGGCAAACCCCGAACCTGAATTCTCCTGCCACTGGTAGGCGATGGTGGCCGATACGTCGGTTGCACTGGCGCCTGCGAAATCGGGCGCCGAACCGATGTAAGTCGTGGTAGAGGCTGCGCTGGCTGCCACGGTGAACGAGGTAGTGCCGCCGCTTTCAACCGACTGGTTTCCGGGGGCCGTGTTCACAAGCAGGCGTGTCGCATTCTTTACGTTCTGGAAAATTCCGGTGTAGCCGCCTTGGCCAATTACCCTGCCGTTTTCGTCCACTTGCACGGGTGAATTTCCCAGCACGCCATCTGCGTCCGCATCGGCGCCGCCGGCTTCCACAGCGTCGGGGCAGCCGTCGTTGTCGCTATCCGTATCCAGGTTATTGGCAATGCCGTCGCCGTCGAAATCGCCGCAATTGGTATTGACCAGCGAAATGTCATCAATGGAAAAATCGTTTCCGCCCGCCTGTACGGATGTGTTCACCAGCGTGGCCCGGTAAACGCCAGTGCTGGGTGCCGTGAAATCAACGCCCAGGCTTCGCCACAGTACATCTCCGATCGCGCCAGTTGCGATCGAGCTCACCAGTAAATTGTCCGAGACTCTGCGGATTTCTATTCTCAGGTTGTAAGCACCGCCGGCGCCTTGGTTCCACGCGCCCTTGTGCCACATTTGATAACGGTAACCGTTCCCTGCCGTTAGTTGAATGTCTTCCCTGAAAAAGGTGCCCACCGAGGTCGAGCCATTCACCAGAAGGTAGCAATCGGTATCTGAACCGTCTGTGTGCCCGGCATATTCCCAGATGGGCCCGGGGTGGTTGACAATGGAACCTGCCCTGTTGGACACGGTGTATTTTCCGGCGGCATTGTTGCCATTTACGCCCGGGCCGTACGAATAGCCGGTGCCCGGCGGATTCTGTAAATCGCGGAAAAAAGCGGCAGCATCGGGCGACACCCCGAAAGTGCCTTTAAATTCATTGTTAAAAAGCGTTTCGCAGCCTTCGTCGGTGTCCAGGACGCCGTCGTTGTCGTCGTCCACGTCGCAATCGTTGCCTACGCCATCGCCATCCGAATCAACAAATGCCGGATCGCCGGGATCGCAGGATGCCATCATCGCAGCTGATTTTGTGACCGCACCGCGCAGCGCAATCATGGTGTGCGCCGCAGGGCCTGTAAAACCAAAGGAAATGGCCATCAAGGCTGCCCAGCAAAAAGCCGAGCAAGGTAAAGTTGTTCTCATAAGAAAACCGTTTGAAATGATAGGTTATCGAAGCCAAGCAGATAACCGGGCAATTCCCGAAAGCGTTAGCGACCGGAAAGTGGTTTGTAATCTGCTGGCGGATATTAATCAAGAGGAGAAATACTTATGTACTCTTACAATAAAGTTTCTGGATTGTTGACCGGTTTTACGATTTAATTGGCCTCAGTTGAATGCAATAATCTTCTTACCTTAAAAAACATCCATACACATCTCACCACTTAATTAGCGCAACAGACTGTTGTTCCAGTTTTGAGAAGCGAGCGCACTTGGGCGTTGTCAAGATTGCTGGGACAGACGATGAACGAGGCCGAAGCGTAGCTTTTTATTGCCTTTTTTTAAAGCCTTCTGATCGAGCTCAGGTGGTCTTCCGATAGGCCCAGGATAACCATATCAAGGGGGCGCAACAGTTTTTCCAGACAGCAGATGAACGCCACTGGTTTCAAATGTGGTCAGATTTTTGATCCTGCCGATCAGCGTCGCCCGAATGCTGGTACGGAGAATGGGATGCTTATGCACAAGTGCTACGTTCATAAACTAGTGAATGTGTAGTGGTCCATATGTTGTCAAATCAGCTCTCGCGGCATTACCGGAAGATGATCATTTTACTCAACGTCATGAGTTCACCAAGCGTAGTTTACCATGGTCTCCTCTGTCCGATTAACGTAAATATTTACGGATTGGGAACAGGACAAAAGTATTGCGTGTAGCCGAGGGCGTCATTACAAAACATTTAATGGACTTTTAAAGAAAAGTATTTATTGGATTTAATAAATTTAATGGCGTGTAGAAGGAATACTATTATCGATTTTCCATATCATTGTTACACGTAATCTCCGGTCATTATATTTATTAGTATGAGTATTCAGATCATCATCGCAGAAGATCATCCGCTGATTCTGGCAGGAATTCAATTTCTGTTAATGAAGCATAAGCCTGAGGCGGTAATTACTTGTACGAGCGACTTCGACAAGACTATCGCCATGCTTGGGAGACGCCAGTTTGAATTGCTGATAATGGATATCAACCTTCCCGGCGGAGATAAGGTATCCATGTTGCATTCGGTAAGGCTCCGGCAGCCTGACCTACCTGTTCTGGTTTGTTCCAGCTACGACGAGCAGCTTTACGCAGTGCCGTTCATAAAGGCGGGTGCCAATGGTTATATTTCCAAAACGGCAATCAATGACGATTTTACGAAGGCCGTAGATCAGGTTCTTAGCGGCAGGACCTATGCCAGCCCGGAAGTAATGCAGCAAGTATTCGCAAAATTGCAGGGTTCCAGAGATACTGTCGAGGCGCTCATTGATAAGCTTTCGGAAAGGGAACTGGATGTCGCTCAGATGTTGGTCAAAGGACAGTCTACCAAACATATCGGAGAGCAGTTGAGCCTATCGTCCTCTTCTGTGAGCATTTATAAGTCCAAGATCTTTGACAAGCTTGGTATTAATAATGTGATCGAGCTGACTAAGTATTTTCAAGTTAATGAGTAGCATTTTTTCTCAATGGCCATTTGTTGTCAGGTTTGCCTTGGGAGCGCTGGTCAATGCCATGTGTTTGTTTTCACCGGCATTCGCCCAGCAGCAGATGGAAAGATATTGGTTACAGCATTTCACTGATGAAAATGGGCTTCCGCAAAACAGCGTCAAGGCAATTGCGCAGGACTGCAACGGGTTTGTCTGGCTTGCGACCGAGGCGGGGTTGGTTCGTTTCGACGGCCATCGTTTCGTGACGTTCGAAAAATCGGTGATACCCATTACGAGCAACCGCTTCCGAGGATTTGTTCCCTTCGTCGGGACCGGCCAAAGTACTTCTCCCGATTTTTTGGCATTGTCGGAGAAGAGCGAGTATGTAGGCATCATGCGCAATGGGTTGGTATCGGTGGATACCACTTTTTATAAGCGTTACGAGAAATATGATCCTATCGCCTCCCGGCGACCCAGGCACAACAGCCTGCTGGCAAGTTTGCCTTCTCAACATGCGGTAGATCCAAACTTCGAGCATTACTTCATCACCTCCGACGACGGTATTACCTATCTCTGGCAAAAAAGCGGCATTACCGGTTTTCGGGGCGGCAAACCCTTCTTTATCGCACGCGGATCCTTTCAAAAATTCCTGCTGGCAGGCCACGATCCCTACGCAGTTGATACCAGCGGAACGCTCCAATCGATTGGTGCGGTGGTGAACGCTGTTGTATTTGAGGGAGAGATCCTGTCCGATACGCACTTTTCGAATGCTTCGCGCAATTTGAATCTGTTTTGGAACAACATATCGCGCCAGCTCTTTTTGTATTACAATCGATCGTTGTACCTAGCCAGGTCGACATCCGCTGGAAAGCTCGATACCCAGCTGATCCTGCGGAATTTCGATCTTGAAAAATCGAAAATCGTTTCCATACTCTTTGATGAAAATACGCATTCCGTTTTTTTGGGAAGTATGACTAACGGATTTTTTCTGTTTAAAACGAAAGATTTCTCCGAAAACAAACTGGTTGCTGAAAACGCGGATAATGTATACTATGGACAACTTGCTGTTGCCGGACGGGCGGTGCTCACAGCGCAGGGCTATTATTTCGTGGCCAAAAAAAATGGCTCATCCGAGGCGACTGCGATGCGCATCTCACCCCTTTTGGAAAAAATTAAAAGTACATTCTCCCTTGCTCAATCCCGCGACGGTTCGTTATGGGCCCAGTTTGGATTCGACCTGTATCAAATGGATTCCCTGGGTCTCAGGGTACTGCAATATATCCGGCTTCCGGAAAAGGCGAAGACGCTGAACATGGCGCCAGACGGCACGCTCTGGATCAGCTGCGAGACGAATGGGGTATTTTCAGTAGAAAAGTCTGATGGCAAGTTTATCACCCGGCGGAGATTCAGGCTGAATGTCGCAGACCTTTCCATTGTTGGCAGAGAAAACCAGGAGACCCTGTTTTTGGCTACCGAGCATGCTATTTACAGGTTCAATACCCGAACAGGTAGTTTTAAAAAGATCGACAGGCTTGACAAAATGACGGTCCGGAGCACCTACACTACCAGCGACGGAACCTGGATTACTACCTATGGAAATGGTATCTTCCTCTTAAAAGGTGAGGATGCGGTCCAGTTTCCATTGGATGACGATCGTTTCCTGGCCACATCACATTGCATCGTCGAAGACCGAAAAGGGTTTTTCTGGATCACCACCAATCGCGGTCTTTTCCAGGTGGCGAAAAAACATTTGCTAGATTATGTCGCCGACCGACGTAACCTGGTTTATTACTTGTTTTACAATAAAAGCAATGGATTTGCCACGAACGAATTCAACGGAGGTTGCCAACCTTGTGCTGTAACGCTTTCTGACGGAACTGTGTCGTTCCCGTCGATGGACGGTTTGATATGGTTCAAACCGGGAGACATCAAGCCCGAACTGCCCGATCGCAAAATTTTCATCACCACCATTCGGCAAGACGGCAAGACCATTCAGGTGGCGGATACCCTGAGGATTTCCCGCGATTTCGAGCAGCTGAAATTTACCCTGACGACACCCTACCTGGGCAATGAAAAAAACATCCGCATGCATTATTCGCTTTCCGGTCCTGGCCGCAACGAAAGCTGGACAGCCATTGGTCCGGACTTTGTGATCTCGCTTCCACGTCTGCCGCATGGCGATTATGTAGTGAAAATAAGAAAAGTAACCGGCTTTGATACCAATAATTATGTCTATAAAGCCGTGTATCTGCAAGTTCCCAGGGCGTGGTATGAAACCTGGTGGTTCCGGATTGTGACAGCATTGGTGCTTGCTGGTCTGTTTGTGGTTTCCGTACGGGTCAGGTCGGCCTATCATATCAAAAAAGAGCGAGAGGCGGGCCTACTCCGGCATTACCGGGTGATCAGTCAGATCATTGCTGCCGTGAACCACGATATCCAGACGCCGCTGCATTATATCGGCTTCTCACTCAAACAGTTCAATGTCTATGTGCATCAGCAGCCGGCAGTTGACCCACTAATAACCCGTTTGAGCGACGAAACGCTGGATACTTCCGAGCGGCTGAATACGCTTACCAGAAATATCCTGGAATACATCAAATTGCAAAGTAAGTCACCCTCTGAGCGATGGGAAATCCATCCCGTGAATGTCTCGGAGATAGTAACATCGACATCGCAATTGTTTGCTGGCATTGCCGCGCACAGGCAAATAACCATCAAAACCGACATCGATCCGGCCTTCACCGTAGGCAGCGACCCCAGCCTGCTCTCCATCATCATTCACAACCTGATCGACAATGCATTGAAAGTGGCCCGATCCGAAATCAAAATTGTTGCCAGTGAAAATGATGTAAAAAAGATCACCATTGAGGACGATGGGCGCGGAATCCCGATCGAACAGGCAAACTGGCTTAACAAACAGTATCATTCATACGATCACTGGCTACATTCTTCGCGAAATCCAGAGCAAAAAGGCATTGGTTTGTTGATCGTCAAAGACTTGTGTGTATTGCTTGGCCTTCAGATCAACGCAGTGGTCACCTCCGAAAGTAAAACCTTAATCTCGTTGATTGTTAATGGTGATGCTAGGTAGCACATTCAATTCTGTTACCATTTGGCTGCTAAGAATCTCAAAATCCGACGTGAGCCAACCAAAACAATCGAGAGCTTGCTCAGGTTGCCATGCAAATGTGGACTGATCTGCTGATGTAGTTGGAGTCATATTCCAATGAGGTAAGCTCGGTCCTATGGTATTACTTTCCATACATTCGGTGAGGGCGTCACTGATAATTGAGTTGTGACATCTGCACAACAAATATTTGTCTGTTGGCGAGAAGAAAAGCAATTCTACAATTGCGGTTTGCCCCATTAAATTATTTGGCTCAATTTAATCTATTTGTAACCTTGGATTTCCTGTGACCGGAATATTGCTGGCTTTTTTTTATTTCAGAGTGTCACACTTGCAGAATATGGAGCCACTGATCACCCCAATTCGCCTGCTTTTTCTTTTCAAGTTTTCAGCTCCCATTGCTTTGGCGTCGTTCCTTTACAGTATGATCATAATGGGAACACATGGGGCCATCTGGCATCACCGGTATTGCATGCATGGCGCATATAAATTCGGCAACAAGTTCTGGAGGCTGTTTACAGATGTGGAGAATAACTTAACCGACCACCCCAATATCGGTGATATTGCCCAAGCGCTCGCTGTTAGTCAGAAAATTTTCGCTTTTCGAATCGCCGGCCGCCGGCTTGATGCCCATAAAATGCCGCGCAGATCAACTCCTATCCAACCGCTTTTCTAAAATGCAAACTTTTGCAAAGCCGGCCTGGATTGTCTTCCAGCTGACCTTGTACCGGCCGTAACCTGGCGGGCAACTTCCAGGTTACGGCCGCCACTTTTCGGCCGGATTAAATATAGAGTCATTGCTTGCAGATGTTTGGCCGTTCGAGCATCACGCCGGATGAGCTACGTTATTTATCGGCGCTGTCGGGAAAGGATGGCGGGAAGGCGAACTATTGGCCTGGCTCATTACGGGGCGCCTTTATTTTTGTACGCTCACTGTCAGAGGGTGACCAATCGCCAACACAAGCCCGTAATAGGGAAGCGCCCAAGTAAGTCTGTTAATATCCTACAATTGGGCGCGGGACTCTATCTGCTGATGATCAAATGCGCCAGCTCCGGATCGGAGAGCATCCTTTCCATTTCCGAGAAAATAATCGTTTCCACATCTTCCTTGATCTGCCGGTAGTTGGCCTCGATAATATCAGGGTTTACCTTGCGGACAACAGGTAAGGGTTTTTGCGATGCCTGCTGGCGGCCGGGCGCGTTATGGTCGTTGACCAGCGTGCAGTGAAATGTTTTCAGATCCACGGGCTGATCGGGATTATCAGCGCACATCCCGACAAATTCACCGGCGCTTAGGGCCGCAATGCGGGAGGGAGGAATTGCCGGGTCCAGCTGCTTGGAGCGGCTGATGGAGGTGTCAGTACGGTTGATCGTAAGGCTGGTGCGGTCCTGATTGATCCTTCCAAAGCGTTCAGAGAGCTGCTTGGCCGTCTCGCCGCTGACCTGCCCGCAGATGATATTCCCTGTGATGTTCATGACCACGTCTGCAAGCTCTCTTCCATAATCTTTTCGGAGCTGGCTCAGGTCCTGAATCCCAAGGGTGGTCGCTACCTTGTTTTGCCGGGCGGTGGCAATCAGCGAATCAATATGGTTCAAATAGACGGTGGGGAATTCATCGAAGACAAGGCTGGACTTTTGTTTACCCTTTTGGTTGACTGCTTTGATCAGGCGGGATATATAAAGGGAGACCACAGCCCCATAAGTCATGATCTTGCCCGGATTATTACCCATACAAACTATTTTGGGGTCCGAAGGATTATTGATATCCAGGGAAAAGTCGTTTCCGGAGAGCACATAATAAAGCGCCGGTGAGGAGAGGCGGGCCATTGAAATCTGCGCTGAGGCGATCTGCCCCTCCAGCTGCTGATTGGCGTGGTGGATGAAAGCAGATATAAAAGGGTTGATCAGTACCTGTATTTCTTTTTGGGTCCTGAGCACCGAGAAAAGTTTGGCGTGCTCAGTCTGCATCAGCTCGACCACGTGAGGCAGCGTGCAGAAGGTTCCGTTTTGATACTTTTTTAAAAACCATATAATGGCCGTCAGAAAGTTGATGGGAGATTCGACAAAAAAGTCGCCTTGACGGCGGATCCATTCCCGGTTCAGGCCCATCAGAATCGTGCGGGCCGACTCTGCCGCATCGGAAATGTCAGTCATCGAGTCCGGGTCGAGTGGGTTGCAGCGGTGTGATCGCGAAAGATCATCAAAGTTCACATAGTAAAACGCCTTGACTGCCTTTTGGCCACCAGGTGTATTTAACCAGGTATTGTAGGCGATGCTGGTCAGATCGTCAAACTTAAAATCGTATATGAACATGGTGAAGCCCTTCATGATGTGCTGGGTAATGATATGACGAATCACATAGTAGGTTTTTCCAGAGCCAGGGGATCCGACCAAGAGAATGCCTCGGAACGGGTTGATAAAATTCACCCAGCTGTCCCGCGTTCTGCCGCCATGCCGGTAGCGCGCTTTCAGATTGATCGAATACTGGTTTTCCAATAGCGCTTCCTGTTGTGGAAAGCTCTCATTGTCGGCATTGAAGATGTCGACTGCGATCTTTTGGCGGATCACCCGAGAGAGCCGGGCCCCGCCTAAAAGAATGATCAAATAGCCGCTCGAACACCAAAGCATGTAGATGGCCGCGGCAAGCGGGCGATCTGGCCCGGTGATGCTCAGAGATAGAAAAGAAAAATGAAAGCAGACCAGGCCCGTAGATGCCCACAAGAGCGGGGAGCGCATCGAGAGCTTTTCATCTTTTTTGCCTTTTGCGCCCAGCAGTGAAATAAAAAGAAACAAAAGCGCTGCCAGCTTAGTCTTGTAAAAATGACTGAAAAGCTGCGTCTTTATCAGCTGCTGGAGCACCTTATCACTCCAAGGCGCTGTCAGCTGCCAGGATTCAAAGGCCCCATAGCAGTAATAGTAGTAGTGAAGGGCCAGCAGTGCAAGGCTGATCATGCGGCTCATGTCCATGATTCGCTGTAGTGCCTGCTGGTTTTCTGCGGTGGCTGAGCTCATCCTTGGCGCGGTTTAAAGTTGTAGTGAGATTTGTTTGCGTTTTTTATGCAGGCGCCTTTTCAGCTCCCGCGGCAGCGAATCTGCCTGCGGCACAGGATCAAGCAGCAGCTTCAACAGGCTCTCATCGGGTAGGGGGGCGCTGGCTTGTTTTTCGCTGCTAATGGCCGGCTCTGCTTGAAGGGCTGCCATGCCAGAGGAAGGCTTCAATAGGGGATTTTGGTAAATGCCCGGGGCTGACTCCAAGCTCTTTTCCGATTCGGCCAAGTGTTCCAGCAGCTTGGAAGGGGTGTAGCGGCCCCCAAGCTGACTGGCCGAAAAGACGGATCTGGTTCGAAAATCGACAAAAATAACTTCACAGAGTTTCCCAGTGGCCTCCAGGGCGTATACGGCTTTGACTCCCTGCTGGGAAAGACGTTGGCCCAAAGCGGCCAGAGAGCGGGTGTCGGGGGCAATCAGGGCTAGATCAATCAGGGTTTTAATGCGCTGCTGGCCGGGCAGTACAGCGAGCTTATTTGCTTTAAAACGCTCATGCAGATACCTCAGGGTGGGTTTACCCGAAAGGCGGCTGGCTTTAACGGATGTCCCTATTTTTCTGCCGTCATCAGCAAGCATCTGGTAGGTGAGCCCTTGGTAAAACCGAATTTTTGACCCGGGTTTGCCAGTCTTGGCAACCAGGTTGTAGTGCCTGAGCACCGCGTTGAGCTCTAAAAGGGAGCTGTATTTAAAGTTGGGAAGCACCACCGAGAGCACCTGAGAAATTGCAAGCGTTGCTGGGATCTTGCCGTATTGTAATTTTTGAGCGCTTTCCAGTTTGCCGGCCGGCATCATTCTTCCCCGGGATGGGGTAAGCCGGTAGTCTTTTTCTATTTGTTTGATCACATCTTTGACCGCTGCCTGCCGGCTGTGGAAGACCGAATTGCCTGAGCCGTCCGCCTTCACAGTTACGGTAACAAGGTGCAGATGTGGATGAAGCGTGTCCAGATGCTGATAAACCAGAAATGGCTGATCGGCAAGACCGATATGATCCATATAGGTCTGCGAGATTTTTTTGAGCTCGGCTTGGGTGAGTTTATCCTCGGCCGGAAAGGAAAGTACAATGTGAAGGCAACCTTTTTTGCACCTTTCGTTGAGATCAAGCCGCTTTTGAAGCACGAGCATGCGTTGTTTTGCTGTAAGCTCGCTGGCTTCACATGGATAATTGCCGGCCAATATGCAGCTGGCAAGCCCGGTATCGACCTTGTTTTCGTTATATTGGCAGCTGCGCTTTGCTGAGGCCGAGGACCTGATTATTGCAACCATACAAGCGCAGTTTTTTTGCAGTGCTGATAGACTTGATCGATCAGCACTACGATCCTAGCCCGGTCTTTTTCATGTTCATTAAGCCAGACGGCGGTCAGCTGCTGGTGTGGGCTCGCAGAAACTTTTTGTGCGGACTGCTCAAAAATCTGGATCGCATCCGATAGCTGCCTTCGCGTCAGCGAGAGCTCTGTGATCAAGTCTTCCAGGGAAGCATTCCGGTGATTGACCGTGACTGGTTCTGAGAGAATCAGCTTTCTGAGGTATTCTGCCAGACTGCGGCAGGTGGTCCGGCTGCATCTGTCTTTGAGTAGCTCGTATTGAGAGATCTCTACTTGGAAGTAAACGGTGCGGCTTTGGTTGGGGACAGGCTCTTTCATCACTTTATTGGGGAATCATTTAAAATACAAAACCTGGTAGGGGGCAAATCCAATTTGCGCCTCATATTGACAAGTCCAGTCCTGGGGTCTTTGATGGACTTTTCCTAGCCTGGTTGTTGGTCGCTATCAGATACTCGTTTAAATCCTTGAAGCCATGGTAGAGCATGCTCTTGTCTGTCAGATGATCGTTTTCGGCCAGCGCCCGGCTGGTCAGGCTTTTGCCGGTCTGATCCAGGTCCAGATAAAGATGGACCTGGCGGTAGCTTTCCAATACGGGCCTGGCTTTCGAGAAAAATGCTACCGAGTTAAGCACCATGTAGTTTTCGGATTCGATGCCCGCATTTGGATGCATGGAGCGGTAGGAAAGAAAATCAAAAAAACCTTCAAAAACAGCCAGAACGTTGCCTGCGCGCCCAAGGGTGGTGATATCTTTGGGCGAAGTGCTGATCTTGCTATACGCATTGCGAAGCTCGTAGCCGCCTGAGTCATTGGCAAAACCGATCGCGTAGTAGGTTTTGCCCGAGAGCTCATAGTCTATTTGCCGGCAATGCTCTCGGGCGAGCTCGATGTCAATGCAGCGCTGGGTCAGATAAGATAGCAGGGCGGGCTTGCTCAGGGGGTTTTCTTGCAGTATTCTGATTTTGTTTTGCTCGGGCTGGGCTCTTGCCGCCGAAGGCGCCGCAGCAGAAAGCATCAGTATGTCTTCCCTGAAAGCGCTCAGAAAATCGCCGACCGAGCACTGATGGTAGCGGATCCCGAAATCAATCAGGTTGCCACCGGCACCTTCCCCGAAATCATACCAGCGGTTCAGGTGCCGGTTTACTTTGAAAGAAGGCGTTTTCTCGTCTCGAAACGGGCTTTGGTACCAATAGTTGACCCCGGCGATCCTGGCAGGTTCTATTCCCAACCGGGACAGGTAGCCGACCATGTCCACCTGGCGGACTTTTTTTATATAATCTTGATAAGCAGTATAGTCCATCTCCTTGAAGGTATACGGTGGTCATGGGGGCGAGCGGGCTAGCTTGCCGACAGGCCCTGCTCTTGCTGGCCGGCCAGGCGGTCGGCATCACTGGCCTGCAAAGCATGTTGGGGGGCCTGCTTGGGGGCGTGCTGTTTGGAGTCAGTCAGGGCGTGGATCTGCTGGCGGACCGAGTTGTGGTCATAGGCGATGATACCTTTGAACTGCGGGCTTGCCTCGATAAAGAATTTGTGCTCCACGCCCTGATCAAGAAGGGTAACCTGCTGGCGGTTGCCCTTCCGAAGTGAGTCAAGCAGCTTTGCCTTGCTTTGATGCTGGTCAAGCTCTTTAATTGAAAGCCTGGAAAGCACCCCGGCAAGATCGTACCCATAATTTTGATGGAACTGTTGGATCTTAAAATTGCCTGCCTGATCCGTGTTTTTAAAGTCGAGTTGCACCCAAGCCTGGTATGGATCCCCCTGCCGGTTGATGAGCTGTTTTTCGACGGCTCTGCCCTGTAAAAGGTTAAAAGCTTCTTTGAAGGTTATACTTCCCGGGCGCTGCATGTAGAACAATTGATTGACCTTCTGAGATTGATCGTAGTTTTTCAGGCTGGCCAGGTAGCTGTTAAAAAAATACAGATCTTCTCGGGCCGATCTTTGAAAATTCAAAGAGGCAGTAAGCTCATCGTTTCCAAAACGCATCTTGTGCTGCAAAGAGAACTGAGCAAGTTGTTTTTGCATACTGGCCCGTAACTGCTCATTTAGTTCTTGCCCAAAGCCGTGATATTTGAGCTGGTCTGTGAGATACTCGAAATTTTTCTGGTTCATCTCCGATCTCTTTAAAGGTTTGACACTGATGGAATCCGCGCTATTTTGGCCAGGTGCTTGCCTTTTAAGCGCACGGTAATATGCCGGGAGCCACTGTGCTCTGTGAGCTGCACCAGAAGGCTCTTGCTTTCAGGAAGTGTCATTTTGGCCAAGGGCACTACCAGGGTTTTTTGCTCTGAGGCCCGGATTTGATCGGTCGCGACAGATCCACCGATTGGCAGCAGTTCGTCCTGCTGGCTGGCTGAGCGTCTGATTTGCTTATTGTCGCTTGCCAAAAACCGTAGTGTTTCGATCTGGTAGTCGATCACAGACCGGTTTTCAAGGCTCAATCTTAAATACATCACAGCTCCTGCGATGTAGAGGCCGTCTACTTCCAGGGATACATCGCCTGCCAGACTTTTGCGCCTTAGGTTTGGCGGTTGGGCTGCGGCAAGCTTTAAAGCTTGCTGGATTTGATTCTGATCGATGGTCTTTGGCATTTGGGCCGCAAGCGGCTGCTGACGGCTGGGCATAATTTGTAGCCCGATGCTGGAAGGCTGCTGCTGGTAGCGGACCTCGAATACGTGAAGATCCCCGTCGGCTGTGATCACAAGCAAACTGGTAGGCTCCATCTCTTCGCGGGCGGCCTTGATCAGCACTACGTTTTCTGTCCCCTTTGCTTTTTGGGCCAAAAGGTCGGCACTGCCGCGGTCGACGCTTTTCACAGCAGCTGCAAAGCTCAAAGAAACAGTTCTGGCCGCGCTGACTTCGAGTGGGAGTGACTCGATCGCGTAAAGCCGGTCATTTTGCGCGAACGCCTTAGGCTGGGCCAGCAGATGGATAAGGCAGGGTATGTATACTGCCATTTTGATGAAATGATGCATAGCTGATCTTATCGGTTAGTTGTGTTAGTCTCGTAAAGGAGCACTTTGTAGCCCTCCCGGAGGGTGATCTGAGTTAGCCTGGTTTTTCTGCTGAGCAGCATTTTACCCATCTGGATTCCGGCAGATGCCGCCTGGGCACCCACCGAAAAGCCGCCAGCATCCAGGTCATATCCCTGCACCTGGCTGCTGAGCTGCTGCTTGGCCACAGTGCGCGGCATCGCGCCCGGGATGAATATTCCCTCATTACCATCCAGGTCATAGACTGACAGGCTCACCGGAAGGATCAAATCGCCTGAGCGGATGGAGCTGATCTTGATTTTGAGCCGCTCTCCCGACAAAGACGCGGTGCCATAAACAAAAGTGTTTGCCGTGATCTGGGCTGAGGCGACCGATAACGCCTTTGTCAGCCTGAGCTGAACGGTATTGCCTGAGACCAACTGCTGGGTATGATCGATGACGGCGGTCAGCCCGGATTCGGTGTTGGCTGTATCTTGCTGGTCGAGTCCGTAAAAACCGGTTTTAAGGCCCTCACCTGCTCTGTAAGCAGAAGAATCCTGATGCGCCGCAAGCAGCGAGATGGGATCATCCGAAGAGACTGCATGTACTGGAAGATCCCGGCTTTGATTTGCATCCTTGACATCGTCTGGCTCTGCCGGCAGATTCTCTTGCTGCTGTAACTGCAATAGCTTATCGAGCATTCCGTCGAGCCTATTCATTTCAGGATCCTGGCCGTCGGCCGGATCCTGACTTTGCATCTGGGCCATCATCTTTTCAAGCCGGGAGATATCTGGCTTGCTTTCAGTTGCGGTGTCCTTACCGGGCTCTTGATTTTCGAATGCCGGCACATGCGATGCTGCTATGGCTTTGTCCAGAGCCCTGAGCCTTTGATGGAGCTGTTTTTCCTGCTTTGTCCCGCTGCCGGCCTGGAATGTGCTTACATGGCCGGGCTTTAAACCCGGGGACGACAGTCCCATCAGCGCTGAGTTTGTCGAGTCAACTACTGGCCTGTATTCACCTTGCCGGTAGGGATCTTTTTTGATTTGCTGCGCCCAACTGGCTGAATCCTGATCCGCCTTGCGGTAGTAGGCAAGCTTGTCCATGTTTTGCTCGCCTTTCAGCTCAGCGGTCGGCAGACTTAATTGCAGGCCGGTACCCTGCGGGTTCTCCGCTGGTGGTTTATCAAGATTTCGAACCAGCAGCTTCCAGTAAATGAATGTCAGAAACGGTATGGCAAGCAGCGGCAAGACAAGATAGAACTTGCGTTGCCTTAAAAACTGGTCAGTGTAGGGGCGAGGCGTCATGGCTGATTTGTGGTTTTGTGTTTTGAATACTATCTAAGATGAAGGCCTTTTCAACACTGTCCAGATACTGATCCAGCGCTTGTTGTTTCAAAGGGCTTTCAGGCACAGCATTGGAGCCCGAAATAGCAGGCAAGCTCAGCTCGAAGCGGTGTAGGGTCAGCTTTGGCGGATTGATTCCGTAGTAGATAAGACCTGCCGCAGCAGCTGAGGCGGCCAGGCCGCTAGCTATAAGCGCAGCTTTGAGCCTTCTGGCAGACAGCCGTTGCGCGCGACTATTTAAACGGTTTGCCCAGGCGCGCTGGATGGAAATGATTTTTGCTTGCAGCTTTTGATACTGTCGGCCAGCAGGCTGCTGGCTGCGGGATGGTTTGAATCGGTAGAACATGGCAGTTATCTGGTTTGAATTTGAATGTCTTTGTTCTGGGTGGTCACCCACCGCTCGATCAGGAACCCGTGCGGGTTGTTGTCGCTTCGCTCGACCGGCCTGAGAGACCCTGCCGTTACAAGGCTGCGCGATACGATACTGGTCGGGCGGATAATCCGCTGGATGGCGCGGCACTCGAAGGTGTAGGGTTGAGCCGATGCGTCCAGGCTGACGCTATCGATCTGGATCTCTTGCGAGACGTTTCCTGAGATGACCCCTGCGTAAAACCCGGACTCGCGAAGGTCCTCGTACTGCTTTTTTGCGCTGGCGTCGGCCAGGTACAATGCCCTGGACAGGTTTGCCGTGATAACCTTCTCGTCGGGGGCCAGCGTGAAAAACAGCCGGTGGAAGGTTTTGACGTGGTCGCGGGCTTCCACTGCAATGTTTTCCCTGCGCTCGGAGGCGTAGGCTTCAAGCACCTTCCCGCTGGCCAGGATGTATACTTTCTGGGCAGATTTTTCAGCCGAATCAAATGAGAGGTAGATCGAAACGGCTGAGAGAAGCGCGCAGCAAATGATCAGCGCGAAACAAAAAAGGCGGATGTGCCGGAAGGCGCGCTCGATGTCCTGAGTCTTGGTAAACATATCTTTTTAATTTAGTTGGAAGTCCTTTTCGGCGGCGTCAAAAGGGGAGCCGTTGGGATGGCGATGCGCCCGGCAGAAGTACTAGCAGCATCAAAGACCCGCGTGGTTTTTTGCAGCAGCGCCCCGGGCGCTCCTGCGTGAATGATGTAGCCTGCCACGGAAGGCACCGAGAAATAGCCCACAATCCCGATCACCAGAAATATCAGGTAGGCCATATCGTGCGCGTTGAAGAAGGTGTCACCCGAGCCCTGGATCTGACGGATGTCCATCGCAATCATCTTCTGCTGGATCTTTCCGATAATGGCCCCGAAGATGTTGGCCACCGGCAGCCACAGGTACACATTGATGTAGCGGGCAATCCAGCTGGTAAGCGTAAACTGAAAGCCGTCAAAGACTGCGATCCCGAAAGCGAGCGGGCCTATGATGGCCAGAACGATCAGATAAAAGGTCCTGATCGTGTTGATGCAGAGTGCTGCGGCCTCAAAGATCACCCTTAGGATTTCGCTCAGGGCTGCCTTGATCGAGTTGCGAAAATTATAGGACTGCTTGGCCATATAGAATTTAATATCATTGGCAATCCCGTCAGTGAATCCTTCCGAGTAGCTGTCACCATACATGTATTTAAGCCACTTCTCGCGGTTGCCCCGGCTGTCATCGCCTACGTACATCTCCCAGAACTCGGAGCTTTTGATGGCATCCTCTTTCTTTTTAAGCAGCATCTCGATCGCTTTGTCTGAACCGGTGACCATGCCCGAAGTGCCGCGCACGGCAGGGGAGAGCACAGCGTTGATCAGCGCGATCACCGATGGGAAGACAAGGATTGCAAAGCCTATCACAAAAGGCCTGAGCAGCGGGTAAAAATCAATAGGCTCTGCGGCTGCGATGTGCCGCCAGACCCGGTGGCCTATGTAAAAGATGGCGGCAAAGGCTGCAATCCCGCGGCCGACACTGATCAGCTGCTCGCAAAGCGGGAGCATCTCCGAGTAGAGCTCATCGAGCACCCGGTTCAGCCCGCGGATTTGCGCCTGGTAGCCTTGCGCGCAGGCGAGGCTGGGCACTAGCGTGCCGGTAGCTGCAATCAGCAGCTTGGCTTTGAACTGTTTCATAAGCAGATTGTTTAGCCTAGGGCGTTATATCGTAGAGGTTTTCCGTTGTTTTCAGCGAGGCCTTTTCGTCCTTGCGCTGGGCAGCCAGAACGCTGTTGTTGCTATTGAGGTGCCTGAGAAAGACCAGCTGCTCTGAGAGGTCCTTATAAATCGAATCGATCATCGATAGCCGCTCATCATCGGAGGCCCTTAGCTTTTTTGCGGTCACCACATCAAGCAGCGCATCCAGGTTTTTTAGGCTTCCATCCGAGAGCTCGCTGTAAACCTTACCCAGGTAATCCAGCTCTTTGGCGCTGAATACTCCGGAGGCTGAAAGCGCTCCGGGCGCGCTTTGGCATTCCCGCATGATGGCAAGCTGCATCTGAACGATATCCTTTATACGCCCGTAGTTTTTCACTGCCGGACTGACCTGCAAGAGCCCGTCAAGAAACGCCTCGTGCAACTTGAAGTTGCCACGGGATATATCGCGTATCTTGGTGTAGCCTTCAAAAAGGATGTCATACCCCTTTTTGAGCTCTTGCAGGATTTTTCTCAGCTCGCGCAGCTTTTCAAGATTTAGGATCAGCTGGGTCACTTCCTGGGTTTGGGCCTGCGAGGCTAGCGGAACGGCAAAGCCCAGCATCAGTGTAAGGATTAGTTTTTTCATATAACTATTATTTGATGCCGTTCAATTGGCGGCGGTTATCAATATCTTCCAGCTCTGCCGAGACGGATTTGCAGACCAGGCCCAGATCCCGCCTCAGGTTCTGGGCCAACAGGTAATTCCCTTCGAATTCTTTGCAGATGCCCTCTATCCGCTGGATCCTCTCATTGTCAGTCATCGAAACCTGCTCATCGCGGATCACCATAAAAAAACCGCCGATCAGCACCTGGGAGTCATCGTAGAGGATTTTAAGAGCAGTGATCATTCGCTTTTTCTGCGCCGGATCAAGCAGCTGGCAACCAGCGATTTCAGCAGGCAACTTCTCGCAGACTTCATTGATGCTCCCATGCAGATCCGTGATGTGTTGCAAGCGGGAGAGCGAGGTGATCCCTGACTTGACAATGCGCAATGAATCAAAGCGGTTTTTATGCAGCTTAAACTCACCGTTTTTGATTTGATGGATCGTGTTAAGGCCCTCTTTGGCGATCTTGTACCCTTGTTTGGTTAGCTCTAAATAAAGCTTCAACTGCACGATCTGCTCTTTGAGGTACTCCCGCTGCGTTTTGTTCTGCCTGAACCATTCTTTGAATAGCTGGGCATGGGCACCCGTGGCCAGTAGCGCCAGCCATAAGGCGATCAGTAGTGTTCTCATAAGGATTGTTTTTATTGGATGCCGTAGAGCTCCTTAGTGACTTTGGCGTCGAATTCGCTTCTGGCTCTGGAAAGGCTCAGCAGCTTGTTTTCCTGATTGAAGGTGTTGAGCTCATCGTAGATCTGGTCTGCGGCTTTTGCCGCCCGGTCAATGATTTCAAGCCGTTTTACATCAGAGATCTGGGTGGCAAAGGATTTAACGACCAGCTCCAAAAGCTCCACGCTACGGGCGGTTTCTTCCAGAATCCCCTTGTATACCTTTTCCATCTGGGCAAGCTCAGCTGCGGTGAAATGCCTGTCGTTTCGAAATATTGCCCAAGCCGTCTGGTACTGCCCGACGATCTGGGCCTGTTTGTCAAGGGTTGCTTTAATGCGGAAATAATAGCTGACCACAGCCTTTACCTTTTTGAGCTCTTCATAGTACTCCTTATAAAGCTCCCGCTGCTTTTTGACCCAGTCCTCGATCTCATCGAGCTTTAATTTGGCCATCGCATTTTCAAGTGTTTTCTGCGCGTTTTGAAGGCGGATCTGCCGGTTTTGCCGGCGCTGCACTAAAAGGTCCATTGCCCTGACTACGCGCTTGACGGCCTGCTTGATAATCTCAGCCCAGGGAATTGCTGCCTGCGCCTGTTTGATAGGTGTGGTCGCTGTCAGTAGCAGCAGCGTGAGGATAAATGCCTTTTTAAACATATCAGTCTTTGATTTGAGATTAGCCATTCCGGCGCATTTGTTGGGCAAGGGCAGCAACGCCAGCCTGTATGCTGCCCAGCTGCTGGGCATACTGCTGCACCTTGATCTTTTCGGTTTGCTCAGTGGTATAGGTCAGGTATTCTTCCAGGCTGACCTCGGTGCGGTAAACTTTGGAGAGCGCCCCGCCCAGACTGATGAAGACCTCCTTATAGCGCAGCAGCGGGTCATTGGCCTTGTTGACTGAGAGCACCAGCGACTTTTCCTTTTCGGTCAGGCCCAAAAGTTCCTGGATCTGATCAAACTTGTTTTGATACTTGGATTGATCCAGAAGGATCTTGCAATCCGAGTTGTTGATGATGGCCTGCTTGACAATCGGGGAGGAGATAATATCTTCCACTTCCTGAGTGACCACAATCGCTTCACCAAAGAACTTTCTGACCGTTTTGAACAGGTACTTAATGTATTCGGCCATTCCCTCTTTGGCGATTGCCTTCCAGGCTTCCTCGATCAGGATCACTTTCCGGATGCCGGAGAGCTTTCTCATCTTGGAGATAAAAACCTCCATGATGATAATGGTCACGATCGGAAACAGGATCGGGTGTTCTTTGATGTTATCCAGCTCAAAGACGATAAAGCGCTCTGATAAAAGATCGATGTTTTCTTTCGCGTTCAGAAGGTAATCAAACTCGCCGCCACGGTAATAGGGCCTGAGAACGTAAAGGAAATTACCTATATCAAAATCCTTGTCTTTGACCTGGTCCTGTTTGAGTACCTGCACGAATTGGGTCTGCAGGAACTCGTAGAAACTATCAAAGCATGGAAAAATGCCGCTGTCTTGAATGTGCTCATAGTACTGGGCAAGCGCCACTGAAAGGGCGACATACTCTGATCGTCTGAAAGTCTCGTCGTCCTTTTTCCAAAGCGCTAGTAGCAGCGTTTTGATGCTTTCCTTCTTTTCAGTGTCAAGGGCATCGCCTTTCGCTATGTAAAAAGGGTTAAACCGGATCGGGTTTTTCTCATCATAAGTGAAATAGTATCCCGAAACCATATCGCAGAGCCCTTTGTAGCTGTGACCCACATCGACGAGCACAATATGCGCGCCGGAATCGTAATAGCTTCTGACCATGTGATTGGTAAAAAAGCTTTTACCGCTTCCGGAAGGGCCGAGAATAAACTTATTGCGATTGGTACAGATCCCCTTTTTGATCGGCTCATCGGAGATATCGACCAGTACTGGTTTGCCGGTAAGCCGGTCGCCAAGCCGGATCCCGAAGCTGCCCTTTGAGGACCGGTAGGGGCCTTCCAGATTGAAAAAGCACGCGGCCTGTTCTGCGAATGTGTCGAAAGTATCGTTCATGGGAAAATCGGCTGCGTTTCCCGGTATGCCCGCCCAGAAAATCTGGGGGGCTCCGGAGGTCTCCTGTTTGGCTGAGCTGTCCAGCTGGGCAAGTGCCGATGAGACCATGCTTTTTAGTTCTTTCACAGAGCCGTGCTCTTCTGTCCAGGCCAGCACATTGAAATGTGCTTTGACCGGGAGCCGCTGCTCGCGGATGGCTTCGTTTAAAAATTCGTTGGTGGCCTCAAGGGCCAGACTGTTCTCGCGGGCATAAATCGAAAGGGATTGCAGCCTGAGCCTTTTGCTTTCAAGGCGTTTGAGCGTCTTCTCACCCTCGCCAGTAAAGACGTACTGGTTGTAGATGTGATTGCAGGCCAGTAGCTGCCCGAGAAGGCTAGCAAAACCGACACTGAATTTGGCGCGGTCAGTCGAGTAGCGCTCATAGGTTGTCGCAGCGCTGCAAAACCCTGGAAGATCAGCCGCGTCAGCCAGCGTGTAAAGGCTGCATAGTCTGTCCCCGATCTGAATTCCCTTCTCAAAGCTGATCTCACGCAGCAGCCTCTGATCAGTGCCGGTCAGCAGAAACGCGTACTTTTCGATCAGGCCCGCCCGGCGCGCCTGACTTAGCAGCTGATCGTTTTGTAGTTGGGTGAGCCGGCTCATACCACTGTCCTCTAAAATACGTTTGAACTGGGTGGCACTGTCCAAAAAATCATCGAGCGCTGCTTTGTCTAGCGTCTGCCGAGGCGCAATCGAGCTGCGAATCAGGTTAGAGGTCAGCGAGCTGGATAGTTTTCTTTCCTGGGGCGATTTGGTCAGCATCACATAGCATTCATGGGAAAGGTAGGGTCTTCCCTTAAAGAATTTGTCGCTGGCCTGGCTTAGAAAGCTGACTGGCTCTGAGCGGTTGGCAGAAAACTCTTTTGTAACAAACCAGTCTTGTTTATGCAGCAAAGCGCGGGAGGGGAGCATCTTGATGGCCTTAACCCATGTCTGATGAAAGGCCTCGTACTGCTGCTCAGAGAGCGTGAAGATCTCGGGCATCTCAGCCCGGAAAACGATCGTTACATCGCCCTGGCGCGAGAGGATCATATCATGCTCCACATCCAGTATCGGTAGCAGATCATCGAGTAGCTTTTCCATTTGCTTTAATTTGATTTAATCCTGGTTATGAACCGTTTTCTGGAAGTGGCCTTGACAAGGCTTGGGACTTTTCGGGCCGCCAGTGCTTTGCTCAGACCGTGCTCGCCAAAGCTGTTGCTGAGCTGGTAGACTGTCATGATCGATGCGGCGGCCAGGCATACGGCAATCAAAAGGCACAGGTAGGTATTCACTCCGCAGACATACATGAGCGCATACATAATCATCACCATGAACATTGCCCCGCCTGCATACCAGATGTACTGCCCTTTAAGCCCGCGAAAAACGATGCTGCGATTGATTCCCTTGTTTACCACATATGTGATTCGTGCCATCTGCTATTGGGTTTCTCTTGATCACTTTGTAGGTTTTGAAACCATATCTGGGGTTATTGAGGCGAACAAGGAACGATAAATAGTCTCTGAGCCGCTCGCCGATGTAAATTCCCATACTATCAATTGTTTGATTCATCTGGCGCGTTTGATCAAAAGGTAGGCATTTAAAGGTTGCCGGTAATGTTTATACGTCAAGCCTTTAAGCCTACCTTTTGCCGGCCTAGAGTCCGAAGAAAGATTGCAATACTGTCGCCACCACCACCAGGAAAATGCAGCTACCAAACCATGCCGCAGCAACTTTGCCAGTATCCTGATCGCCCGCATTCCATTTTTGAAAAACCTTTACTGCGCCAACCAGACCCAGTACTGCCCCGATGGCATACATCAGGTTTGTGCCGGGCTCAAAGTAGGATCTGACTTGCGAATCGGCTTCCTGGATACCTGCTGCCCCGTCCTGGGCCCATGTGATCGTGCTGATTAGGCCCAGAGCCAATGTAAGTGAAAGGGCGTACCTCACCGGTGGATTCTTTCTGCTCGTTTTCATACTCCTCTATCCGTTTAAGTTGAACATACTTGCGATTCCCCTCCGTCTGACACCCTTCCGCAACTCGGAAGGGGTCAGATCGTTGGGCGGGCTCCATTAAAACATCCCCCAAACCTCACCTTTATCACCCTCGCTGAGATGTATGGAGCCATATTTTGCGCACTCGGCGTCAATACGATTATTTACCGCAAACTGGAAAGGCGATCTTTTAAGCATCTGGTAATCTTTCAGGATTATTTGAAGCATTTGGATCAGGTCCTGCCTGTCATAGCCTTTCTGATGGGCTTCTTCGATTTCTGTTGCCAGGTGTTCATAAAGGTTCTCTACCCTGGTTGACATTTCTTCGTTTTGCCATTCTGGCTGCGGGTCCTGCTCGTTTAAAATTTCTTGGTCCGGACGGCTCGGGTCGGACGTTTTTCCAATTGCTTTGCTTAAAGTGCCAGCGTCAAACTGCCGTTTCCTGGGTCTTCCACCAAGCAGGCGATTGATTTCGGTTCGAAAATATTTCCATCCAACGAAGGTGTAGTAAATCAGCAGGGCACCGGCGAGAATTCCCGCATAAACAGCCCAGGGGTTTGAGGTAAACATATGCGTCTTAGGTTTGCGTTTGAAGTGACCGGCCTTGGGTTGCCGGTTGATTTTTGTTACGCTACAAAGTAAGTCGTCAGGAAAGGGTACAGAAAAGTACAAGTTTTGTTGTACCTTTTTGTACCCTTTTTCTTCTTGCCCAAAAACGGACTGATGATGCGGAGTGAAAGCAAGTGAATTATTTGTGTATTGAAAATCTTGGAAAACCTAAATTTGAATTTATCGGCGAAGTATCACCGTTTGATGTCGATAGCTATCTACCCCAGATAGACTGGGTCATCTTCTCTGACCAACTTCAAAATTTATCGATGAGAGAAGTCAGCGAGCTATGTTTTGCATGACGAGAACCCAGACACGCTTTACAAATTCAGCAATATTGAAAACCGAATTCTCAAGGATAAGGCTTATTTTGAGGCAGTTATTCAAGGATTGGAGCAGCCAGGGAATTAGAGCAAATCGGATATCACTCTTTTAAGTAGAAGGTTTACAAATGCAAAATGGAAAAGGCAGGATGTATCTATAAAGGGTCTTCTGGCCAGAAATCCTTCGGAGAACATTCCAACGCTTTTGCCAAAGCGTTTAGGTGATTAATATTGTACTTCGCGCGCCGACTTGAAGCTTCAACGTGCGAAACAAAGGTATCAGTCATCTCCAATTTTTGAGAAAGTGCCATCTGAGAAAGACCAAGCGCTTTGCGCTTTTCTCGGACCTTCTCAACGATATATTTCTCGATTGGCGACAACAACATCTAGTTTTTTGTTGCAAGCACAACCTTTTACGAAATTTTCTCAATGGTACATGTACCATTAAATGTAACTTTTTGTTATATTTGTTAAAACAATTGGCGGGTGTCGAAATTTGATGCTGGCTATGTTATTATTTGCGATACTTCAGAATATCAGAAGCATTCGCTTTGAGTCTCGTTATCGAAACCTAGGAAATTTCAATATGCACGGGATGATAAGTCGATTCGCTCACGACCCGGGCGTGGGCAAACTTATCCGTGCGCAGGCTTCCTAGGGCCCCGATAACAGTAAGTTTGAATCCACGCCCTTTTATCCGGAAAGGGGTCTCATTCAAACTTCCCGAGTGACATAGTACTTTGTTCCATTATGAAAACCTTTTGGTGGCCTATGTTCTGCTCTTTCATTTTCCAACTTATTATTCGAAAGCCCGAGTAGCAACTTCGAGCTCACTTGCTGATTTTGCTCTGACCTGCTTCATTAAGCGGGGCAAGCATTTTCGCGCCTTTTGTTTCTTATTTATTCACTCCAAAATTCATTGCAATGAAATTCATTTATTGCTCTCCCGGGAAAAGACTGTCCTATATTCTGTATTTGGTCTTTGCCTACTATCTGCTTGTTATGTGGAGCCCGGCGCGCGCCCAGGCGTCCAGGCCCCTGCAAGTCGGTGACCGTTTGCCTGATCTACGCCTTTCCGGCGTGATGGATTACAGTTCACCAACTGTTTCGCTTGCCGATTTCCGGGGTAAACTGTTGATCCTTGACTTCTGGGCGAGCTGGTGCGGCCCTTGCGTGAAGATGCTGCCGGTTTTAGATTCACTTCAGCGGCAATTTGATGGAAAGGCGCAGATCCTATCAGTCACCTATCAAAGTGAAAAGGAGATCCAGTCCTTCTTTTCAAAATATTACCGCCGTAATCCCAAACGTATAGGTATACCCGGTGTCACAGGTGACACTACCTTATCACGCTTGTTTGCGTATAATGCCGTCCCGCATTATGTCTGGATTGACGCTTCCGGTGTGATCCGGGCGATCACCGGCATGCAGGAGCTTAACGCCGCTAATATTACAAAGATGCTTTCAGGCACTGTGCCTGTTATGGAGCAAAAAAGCGATGAGAAAAGGATTCCATACAGCCCGTACTGGCCGCTGATGCTGGACAGAAACGGTGGGGACGGTTCAAATATGCTTTACCATTCGCTTTTCACCCGGTACACTCCCGGAATAGGCTTTGGGCATTCAATCCTGCGCGATAGCACGTCCCACTTTCGGATCACGGTCCGAAATTGCGAGCGGGCCTGGTTTTTCAAGATCGCTCACGCGCTTAATGGAGTCCCTTTCAACGAAACTAATACCATTTTTGAGGTGCGCGATAAGGGCCGGTTGACTTCATCACTTGTCGGCGGGCCCTATGAGAAATGGCTTCAGGACGGCAACGGCTTTTGTTATGAGCTCGCAGTCGGCCTGGATCAGGAAAAGCAGGCCTTCAAACTAATGCAGCGAGACCTTGAAATGTTCTTTCCCGAATACACCTCGGCAGTTGAGCAGCGGGACACGGCCTGTCTGGCCCTGAAGCGTATTTCTACAGCCCGGGCACTGGCCAGCAGTGGAGGGAAAACCATTCTTGACCTGGGACCATACGAATGGAAAGTCTCCAATGCATCGGTTGGGCAGATCATACGCCGCTTGAACTACTTTCAACGGCTGAACACGATGGTAGTCGACCAAACCGGGTTTACCGGTAAGATGGACATGCTGCTCACTGCGGGATGGTCTGATCTGAAAGCGCTGAATTCAGAGCTGGCCAAATACGGGTTTGTGTTAGAGCCGGTTCAGGCGCCTATCCAGGTGCTGGTTATTGGTGATCGAAAATAAGTAAGCCCTTTCGCTATGAGACGATCTATATTGTTTATTGCTTTTTTGCTGAGCTGCGGCGCGGTTTGGGCGCAGAAATCCGGTGAAGTCACCGGGAGGGTGCGAGGGGCAGACGGGGGCATCTTACCCGGGGCTTCGGTAGTCATTAAAGGCACACGCAACGGAACGATGGCTGATTCGCTGGGCCGGTTTAGACTTAATCTTTCCGCAGATACGGCTACGCTGGCAGTTTCCTTTATTGGTTACCAGACAAAGGAGGTCCGTGCTTCGGTAGCGAGATCTTTGGATATTGAGCTAGAAGCCAGCAGCAGCCAATTGAGCGAGGTGATCGTCTCAATCGGTTATCAGCAACTGCCCAAAGAGCGCGCGACCGGCTCATTTGCCCAGGTAGACCAGAAACTATTCAACCGGAGCGTAGGGCCGGATGTGATCAGCCGGCTGGCAGATGTAACGCCTGGCCTGATCTTTAACCGCGGGATTGTCAAACCCGGCAGCCAGACCAACATTTCGATCCGGGGGCAGAGCACGATTTTTGCCAAAGCGGACCCGCTGATCGTGCTGGACAATTTCCCCTATACGGGTGATTTGAACGCGATCAACCCGAATGATATTGAAAGTGTGACTGTGCTCAAAGATGCCGCAGCCGCTTCGATCTGGGGGGCTCAGTCTGCCAATGGGGTTATTGTGATCACCACTAAAAAGGCAGCCTACGAGCAGCCGCTTCGGGTGAGCTTGAATACCAGCCTGACTGTAACCCAGAAGCCTGATCCTTTTTACCTGCCGAGGATGTCCAGCTCTCAGGTCATCGATATGGAGCAGCTGCTGTTTTCCAGAGGCTATTACAAAACCGCCGAAAACAGCCCCGGCAAACCTGCGCTCACTCCGGTGGTCGAGCTTTTGATCGCAGCCCGTGATGGAAAGATATCGGCCGGGAGCGCCGATGCACAAATCAACGCATTGCGTAATGTCGATGTCAGAAATGACTACCGCAAATACCTTTACCGAAACAGTGTCAATCAACAATACGCGCTCAGCTTGCAGGGTGGGGGAAAGGCCTCGCGTTTTCACCTTTCGGCTGGCTACGATAAAGGACTCTCCTCGCAGATTGGAAATAGCTCTGAGCGCGTAACTGTGAGTGCCAATAACGATTTGACACTTTTAAAAGGCAAAGCCGAGCTTTCTACGGGAGTCTACCTTACCCGCCAGCGTATGATTGACAATGCCCTCGGGTTATCTTATTTCAATCTGACATCCACCAGCGCAGTCTACCCGTATGCATCTTTCACTGACGAGTCTGGTAACCCAGCCAGGCTCAGCCACTACTATCGCAACAGTTTTTTGGATGAAGCGGCCTCGAAAGGACTGCTGAACTGGGGCTTTGTGCCCCTGGACGAGATGGGCTATCGCAATTATCAAACCAGACAGCTCGACTACCGCATCAATACCGGGCTTCGCTACAAAATCCTTCCGGGGTTAAGTGCAGAGGGGTTATTCCAGTATACAGGCAGCAGCTCGCGTGGATGGCGGCAGCAAAACCAGAAAAGCTGGACGGTACGCGACCTTGTTAACCGATTTACGATTGCTTCCGAGACAGGGCTAGTAAGGCCAGTGCCGGTTGGGGACGTCCTGGATCAGTCTGCGGTTGATGTTTCGGGTTATTTCGCGCGGGCGCAAGCCAACTTTGAGAAGACGATCTTAGAGAAGCACCAATTGACCGCAATCGCTGGTGCCGAAGTGCGCGATCTGGGCACAAAGTCCAATGCGTGGCGCAGCTATGGATACGATGACGCGCTGGGCAGCTTTCAACAGGTTGACTACCTGTCTACTTTTAAGTCCTATATTAATCCTGCCTCCGCCTCCAACCGGATCCCGCAATATGGCGGGATGAGCAGCCTGACCGACCGGTTCGTTTCTTATTATGCCAATGCAGCCTACACCTTCGACGGCAGATACCTGATTTCGGCCAGCGGCAGAAAAGACATGTCCAACCTTTTTGGGGTGAATGCCAATCAGCGGGGTGTGCCGCTGTACTCAGTGGGAGTTGGCTGGAATGTGCACCAGGAGAAGTTTTTTCATGCCAGGTGGCTCCCGCAGCTGAAACTACGCGCCACCTACGGCTACAATGGTAACATAGATAGGACGCTCTCTGCTTACACTACGGCCTATTATAGCATCGCTTCGCAGACCGAGATCGGTCTTCCATATTCGCTGATCCGCAACCCGCCCAATCCCGACCTGCGCTGGGAGCGCGTTAGGATGATGAATTTCGGCGTGGATTTTAAAACAGCTGCCGGCCGGGTCTCCGGTAGCATAGAGTACTACATCAAAAAAGGGTTTGATTTGATAGGGGATGCTCCGCTTGCCCCGCAAACGGGATTGACCAGCTACCGTGGGAACACTGCTAATACCAGTGGTAGAGGCATAGATGTGCTTTTAACCAGCAATAACTTTCAGGGTAAATTTAGCTGGCAAACCCAGTTTATCCTTAGCTATGCGAGCATCAAAGTCAGCAAATACCTTCCCAAGTCCAGTAACCTTAGGGGCGATTATGTAGTCTCAGCGAATGGTTATCCTACCCAGGGGCGCTATTTGACGGGAATGTACAGCTTGCCTTCGGCCGGCCTGGACCCCGAGAACGGGGATCCCAGAGGATGGCTTGATGGGAAGGTCAGTAAGAACTACTCGGCGCTGCTGGCAGTGGCAGATTTAAATTCGCTTGTTTACCACGGCTCTTCCCGTCCGCTTGTCTTCGGCGGCCTGCGCAATACGGTCAGCTGGCGCAATTGGAGTTTGTCAGCCAATATCGGCTACCGGCTTGCCTATTACGTGCGGCTGCCTTCGGTGCTTTACTCGCAGGTATTGACTGGCGTGACAGCCCACGGGGATTTTTCAAAACGCTGGAAACAGCCAGGCGATGAGCTGCTAACCCATGTGCCTTCGATGCCCGCTTCGACCAACACTAACCGGGATTTATTCTATACCGGCTCCCAGGATCTGGTAGAAAGGGCAGACCATCTCCGTTTGCAGGATATCAGGGCGGGTTATTCATGGAATGCAGTTTCATCAGGCAGCTTTATCCGGGATTTTGAGATTTATGCATATGCGGCAAACCTGGGTGTGATCTGGAAGGAAATGAAGGGCAGCCTAGACCCTGATTTTGTCGATACGACCCCACCTCAACGAAGCATTTCTCTGGGCATCCGCGCAAATTTTTAAACGAGAACAGCGATGAAGAAATATTTGATCTGGCCCATATTGGCCATGCTTTCGGGATGCCAGGACTCGTTTCTGGATGTTAAGCCCGATAAGGCGCTGGTCGTTCCTAGGACTTTGGCCGACTATCAAGCCGTGCTCGATAATTTTGACAGCATGAATTCACCGGGATTAAACCTGATCGCCGGGGACGAGTTTACGGCAAGCTTCCAGCAGTTCCAATCCTGGGAGTATGTCGAAAGGCAGGCCTATCTGTGGGCTGACGATCTGTACAGTGGAGCGGGCTCTGCGGACTGGGATGTGCCTTACAAAGCTGTATTTGCCGCTAACCTGGTTATGGAGGGTGCTGGTAAGCTCAGCCCCGGTCCGGAGCTATCCAATCTGATGGGGTATGCTTACTTCTACCGTGCCAACGCCTTCTATGGGCTCGCCCAGCAGTTTGCTCCTCCCTATGAGGCAGCCAGTGCCCGCTCGCAGCTTGGAATACCGCTGAAATTGACGACCGAGGTGACTAAGACTGTCCCACGTGCAAGTTTGCTAGATACCTACCAGCAAATCCTGGCTGATTTGCGGCAGGCAGCCGAGCTGATCACTGCCGAATCTGTCTGGAAGAACAGGCCGTCGCGAGCGGCGGCTTACGCGCTGATGGCGCGGGTCCAGCTCGCGATGGGTGATTACGAAAGCGCCGAAAAGAGCGCTTCTGCGTCCCTGGCCCTTTCTGGCAAATTGGTCGACTTTAATGATCTGGATCCGGCCGCCAAATTGAGCTTCCCTAATTCACCCAAAGATGCCAATCAGGAAGTGCTCTATTATAACAGGATGAATTTTTACCTGTTTTTCTTTACACCTTACTATCAGGTTGATTATTCGCTCTATGCGAGCTACGGCTCGGGGGATCTGCGCAAGCAGTGCTATTTTGACACGCTCGCTGACGGGACGGTATTCTATAAGGGAAGTTATGCAGGCAGCTTTGGCTTTTTTAGCGGTCTGGCAACCGATGAGGTCTATCTGACAAGGGCCGAGTCTTACGCCCGGTTAGGTAATACCAGCCTTGCGCTATCGGATCTGAACGCGCTTCTGGTGAAGCGCTTCAAGAATGGAGTCTTCAAGCCTCTTGTTGCGGCAACTGCCGAGCAGGCACTGCGACTCGTGATCGCTGAGCGAAAAAAAGAGCTCGTTGCCCGTGGTCTAAGATGGGCTGATCTGCGTAGGTTAAATATGCAGGAGGCATTTAAGACCACACTTCGAAGAAGGCATGAGGGTAAAGAATATGTTCTTGCCCCAGGTAGCCCCAGATATACGTTTCCTATTCCATCTAATGAGGTTTCCACCAGTGGAATCCAGCAAAACCCAAGATGAGATCGGGCTCGCCGGATTAGTCCGGCGGGTGATTTCTGATTTTATTTCGTATCAAAAACCTGCGATATGCATCGTGTAGTATCGTCAAACATGGAATATCCAGCTGTGCTTGCCAGCGATTTAGAGCAAATCTACCAGGTGATCCAAGGCGGAAGCTGGAAAGTCTCTGGTTGTGGATTGAGCCAGGGAGCATTCTCCTGCGCCCTGTTTATGAGCCAGTATGGTGCCAGCTTTGAGCGGGTTGATCTTAGGGGAGAGGTTCAGGAGCTATTTGATCGTGGCTGCAATGGCGTCGTCTCTGGGAAGACCAGTTGGCTGGATTTTGCCGACTTAGCCCTGGTTTCCCACAGGCTTTCTGAGCGTGGTTTTATCCAGATCGAGCAGGAGTTTTTTTTTGAGGATATCGACAAGCTCGCCCTTGCAGCAATGGCTCGCCGCTGCCAGATCGCTGGTTTTGAAAATTCGGATCTTGGGGCGGCGCTTTATGCGCTCAGGCGGTTTAACGCAGGGGCGACGCATTTCGCGGGGCCAATTAAAGGGTTTGTTTCAGCTTTGGCAGCCGGGGGTGAGGCTTGTTTTGTCGGCGCTACCGGATGCGGAAATGAGAATCTTCGAACAGGACTTTCTGCGCCATTGCTGTTTGTTTCAGCGGCAGCAGAGATCGGGCTGGTGGATCAAAAAGAGGGGATAGGCGGCGTTTCAACGCTTGCCGAAAAGATTTGCGAGAACGTCAATGATCTAAGCAACACCCAAACCGACCCCGGATTCCAGACAGGGGAGCTGGGTAAAGGATACGCATTGCTGCGCGCAGGAATGTGTTTTCACAGGGGCGATTGGATAACAGCCGGCTTACAAATTTTAATTGACTGCGCCTACTCTGTACTCGATCACGGTATCAGTGCACTCGACATGGCCTCGGGCACCTCTGGTATCGCCTTGGCATTTGATAAGCTCTACCGATTGACTGGCTACGATATTTTTCGCGACCTCGCCACTAAGGCAAGATGGTTGAGTTTGAAGGCCAAGGTATTAGTCGATGATCGAAACATCGATCACGGATACAGCTTCTACCATGGACTCTCTGGCATTGGGCTCGCGGCCCTTCACGGTCAGCAGGACCGGCCCGAAGAGCTCGACGAGTTTCTTTGGTTGTTGTAATTAGTTAGCTAATAGGTTGAAATAACGGTTCAGGATTTTCGCCTACATTCATATGCGGCATGGGCTCGTTACGCCGGCTAAAATACAACCCGGGCATTTCAGGTTCCAATTACAATTGGGTAATAGTTTTATTGATCGGTAAGAGTTTATAACCAGGCTGAAAACGGTTGCCGTCCTGGCCTGACCAGAGGAATCTTCTGTGGGCTTACCGGGACGTATGGCGGAATTTAAAGCTGCCCCGGAAAAAGGAGGAAAGCATACTTGGGGTCAAGGTTTTTTCGAAAGTAGCGAAATTCATTTTCCGAATGTTTCTGCTTTGAGCTACCAGGGTAGGAGACTGGTATTGCCCATGTTAACAGGGATAAGGCAGGCCAAAATCATTCAGCACTGGTCCATATGTTAATTAGCCAGAGTAGCCTCGGTTTGTCTCTTCCTGGTATGTCTTTGACATAATGTTTGCTTCCAAACGGATAGCCATTGAGACCATCTCGGTCAACGCCTTTCGAAATTCCGTTGTGTGTCCCTGTTTTACTTTAAACCGGGTAAGCGGGCAATTATCGGTTTGTCTACGTTGGACCGAAGCGCCTTTGGCTACCCATCAGCAGTCGTTGTGTCGGGTAAATAAGTAGATAGAGCATCCGCATTTTAACAGCATACAAGCACCTGAAATTAGATATTTGATCCGTGGAGGTTCCCAAATATTATTGGTTTGATCCGCGGGGAGACTCATTGTCCTTCTGCTCCTGTAAATCTTCGGCTGCATCTATGAAATGAGACACATGAAGGTCGACGTCTTTTCTGGTTTCCTGCGAAAGCTTTCCGAAGACTGGAATCCAGCCCGTGATTTTGCGCTTTTCCAGGAATTGATAATTGTATCCGTTTGAATAGCCTGCATCAGCCATCAGGTCAGTTAGTCTCATATGATTTCTCATGAGTCTATCCTGTAAAACACTTGCGAGTCTAGGTAAATACTGGCTGTCGCGACCGTCGGCAAAGTCAGCTTGAATATGACTTATCACCCCTTTGGCGACGTCAACAGACATTGAACAGTGGTAATTAAATTTTCTCGCTTTGCCTGGTTTAATTGAGATTCTAGCATCTGGATCATGCGGGTTGTAGTGCGTTTATTACTTAGCAATTGCGCTTTCTCATTACTGGCTTTCGGTCGGTTTGCCCTGTCAGCATTTAAGTTGTCCTGGTATTTTGCCAGGCGTTTGAGTTGGCTTGGACTGGCAGTCATAGCCGCCTTGTCACGTTGGTCACCTTCTTTTTCAATCGGATTGACGGAGTCAACGGCTGTAAGATGCGCTTTAATTGACTGTGCCAGAACCCTTAATTCAAGGGTTTCTATCGAAGCGTTTGCTTTAATGGGAGCGGAATCTACGGCATGGGTGTGGCCCGCTACCATTCCTTTTTCAATACACATGGCAAATACCCTCTCAAACAATGATTCGAAGAGAGTGGCGGGATATAGTTGCCTGGTCCTGCTAACTGTGGAGTGCCAAGGTAGCGGTTCATCAATATCATAGCCAATGAAGTACAAAATATCCATTCGCACCGAACAATGTTCTGTCAGCCGACGATCAGATGTAATGTTTTCCAGATATCTTGTCAACATCAATTTAAAGAATACGACCGGATCGATCGATGGATTGCCAGTTTTGCCATACAGCTCGCTGGTGTCTCTGTATAGAAACTGCAAATCGAGCGTTTCGCTAAGCCTGCGATAGAAATTTTCCTTAGGAACAAGATCTGAAAGTTGAAAGCTGACGAACAGTTTTTCCGAGTAATTTTTCCTTCCTGAAGTTACGAAAAAGGAAGCAAGATACTGGGGTTGCAGAAGGACTTTCTTTGATTAAAATGCAGATTATCAGCTAAATATTTATTTAGGCTCAACTATCGCGATTCCCACGGGACAATTTGAAACTCGAAAGAACGGGCTAGTACTTGGATCCAATGGTCGTGTCCCTGCAATAGATAATGAATATATTCTCTTTTGTCCCAAGTCAGCCACGTTGGATAGATTTCCGCACGTTGCTGAATTTTATTGGCGAGCCATTGGGATTCTCCTATTGCACTCAGGAAAATGTTCGGATGGCAAAGTTCCGATGGCCTATCGCAGGTATGCATTTTCACTCCCAGATACTCAGCCGCCCAGCAGTCATGGAAAATTAATCTTCCCTTGTGTGTAGTAACATCCTGGTCATCAAGATCCCAAAGTGAAAATGTCGCCCCACAAAGTCCTTCACTTATAGTAATTGATAAATTGGACTGGGGGTCTTGCTTAAAGGACCTTGCCGAAAACTTGCTTTCCATGGTATTTTTAAATTGCCTACATATATGGCGAGGTAGTTAATTTCTGTGATAAAAGCCAGTATAATCGGAATCGAAAAACGGTCATTAGAGCATTGCGGATATTCAGCTAATTGCAACTAGAGGCAAAGTTCAACGCAAATAATTTGAGTTGCGCAACACCCACGGCCGTTATTAGAGACGAAGATGAGGTCGGTCAAATCGTAAAATTTCCACAGATTCATCGCCGCGAGAATATCAATTAATTCTTGTATAATATATAAATAACTTATATAATTGCCGTGAACTTAAAGACCAGTGTATTTTTGATGGCGAGGAGCTTGCTTTCAGTCAATTTAGATTTCGTAATAGTGTGCTTACCTAAAATTGTATCAGATCTTAAAATTGTCAGTCGATGGGGAGCGCTCAAAAAGTGAAAATATGGATGGTATCGTTATGGGCACTGCTTTACCAAGATGCCTTCGCTACAGCCCAGAATCCGGATAGGCTCATTTACATGGGAGACACGCTCTCCATTTTTGCGAACCCACTCGAAGAGCTCTATAAAACGGATTCATTGAGACCACAATTTTTTGCCAACAAAAGAGGATGTATCACTACAGGACCGAAGCTTTTGAGTTGTGCAACGGCCCCCCTAGTTTTCTGAGACGATCGAGTCAATTTACCGCCAACCGCCAGTTGATGCAACAACCGCAAGTCGAATTTTTAAGTGTGCTGACTGATGGTTCGCCTATCAACTGTTTTTAGGCATTTGAGCATCCGCTGTCACATTTTACCCACAATAAATGAGACAGGTCCGAGCAGATAAAATCGTACAATTGATCATGATTCATGCCTGCGGAAATATAATTCAATTTTACTTAATATATAAATAAACTATATATATTTGTTGACATTTGAGGGCTTCGTCATTAAGGACTGTATTGGTAGTTCGATGTAACTTTGCAATGCCGTCCCGGGAAGAGTTCCTAATGACATTACTGCGCTTAAAAATCTCTATTAATATGTCGCTCATTGCCAAGTTTGTGTTGCTCCTGATTGGAATCACGTATACACTTTCCACAAGTGCCTGTGTGTGCAGTCACTATAAGTTCATGGACAAATATGTTCGGTCCGACTTCGTCGCGCGGGTTTCCATCGTAAAAAATTTCCCAAACCAGGGTGCGGCTTTGCACTACAGGTCTGAAATTGAGATCGAGCATCTCATTAAAGGCAAAAACGTTAAGTCCATTCTGATCGAAGGAAGCAGTGATGGTAAGAGGCGCACATCCTGCGATATCTTTTTTAAGGAGGGAACTAAATTGTTGGTCTACGCCCGACTCGACAGCACCGGTCAATATATCTTTGACATGTGTTCAGGCTACCGAGTCCTCTCGGATTCCGCGGGCAAGACTCAAATCCGTGAAATTCAAATGCTTAATTTTTTAGATCGTCATGATATCAGAGCCACCGATAAAACGTTCTATGGCGCTGACTTGCACGATAAACTACGAACATTTCACGGAATTAAAACGATTCCAGATTTTGCAATCTATGAGATCACTTTTGCTAGCAACCTCCATGTTGATTCAGTAAGAACAGTCACTGGTTTCAACGCTGAAATCGACATTCGCCTCGCGGAAATCTTGCAGGGAGCTCGTTGGGTGAGCGATAGGATTCTAATTGATGGGAAGAAAAATGAAGTTCCATCTGGAAGCAAGTTGTTAATTGGATTTTACTATTACCCAGCACAGGCGGCTGATGAGAGTTTTATTAGTGAGTGGGATCTTTGACTTTGAAAGTGAATCAGCATTGAGGGACGCGGAAATCTGTGGTGGATAGAGGATCGGTCAACGTTCAATCACCAGAACATGATTAAATGTCTCTCAAAACGGGCGTGGCTGTTGCACAACTATGTTAACCGATGTTACATATGCGACTGACAGTTAATGGCTTTCACCATATAGCGAGGCGGCACCTTCTTCTTTTAGTATTAATTTTGTAAGCTGTTCGCGGAAGTTGTCGATCGCTGCAAGATAAACCAGCATTTCTAGCTCCACTTTATCTTGCCAGGTTTTTCGGTTGCTGTTTTCCTCCAATGTAATCTCAACGCCGACAAGGCCAGTTGGGTCAGGAAGGTTAATTCTCATTCCCCAAAAAGCGTATCCACTTTTTTTTCCTGCTTCGTATACCAACAGTTGTTTACCGTTCGGAAATTGGGCAAGCAATTGCACCCAATCGTTAAGGGATTCAGTTGTGTCGTAAACCTCAGTTGTGCCGGAAAACCTTCCATTGGTTGCCTTAACTCTTAATTCAATCATGTCACTATCCTTCCAGATGACTTGTAATTCTAACTGTGATTTTCTATTGTCAAATTCCATTTTGGTGGTGATTAGAATACCATGTGGGAGATGTTTATTAGACTCTAATGCTCAAATATGGCACTTCATCTGCCGTTAAGCCAAATCCTTGTAGCGGGCCGTTGTTTTTTGCTGGTCATTAACATACTCTAAAATGTCACCTGGTTGGCATTCTAATACATTACAAATTGCCTCCAAAGTGCTAAATCTAATTGCCTTTGCTTTTCCTGTCTTTAATATGGAAAGGTTCGATAAAGTCAATCCAACTTTGTCAGAAAGCTCATTAAGTGACATTTTTCGTTTAGCCATTACAACGTCTAAATTTACTACAATTGCCATCACTTAAACAGTTAAGTCAATTTCGTTTTGAATATCTACCCCTTTTTTAAAAATAGTCGCAATAATATAGATTACAGCTCCCATTAAAATAAATGCTTGACTATCTGCCCAAAACTGGTTTAGATTGCCGGTGGCAAAACCGTGGTGCATTAAATTTTTAGCTAACTGTCTGGCGATATAACTTAACAATCCAATTGAAAGGGTGTAGTAACTGATTTGCGAAATTTGCCTTGCAACAAAAGCGTTGAACGGTTTTGATAAATCGATTGTGTGCATTAGTCTGATAACTATGTAAAATAGGCAAGCTTTTAAAATTGAAATGCTTAGAATAAAGCCATAGACACCGAAGAAAACTAATCTACTATCTTTATACATTTCAGCTAAGTCCAACTTTTGATAAAGATTTTGGACAAATTCGGGATTATACAGACTGAAAAAGAAATTTACTATCAGGCCTCCCGCTTCAATGCTCAGCCCGACAAAAATAAGCCAGGCCACAACATATAAGGCCCAAAATACGAAGTTGTTTGTTTTTGATATCATTGCTGAAATTTAGGTTGATGTATCCAAAATAATAAAATTTTATCGATAAACAATAAAAATAGATTTTTATTCAAAAAATACTCACCGTAGGGCTTTGTAATGGATTTTCTGATGGATGCCCTGGATGAGACCACGGGATCAGGCAAATCGATGATGAGGGAAATATGAAGCCAGTGTTGATCAAAGCGAAAGTCAATGGCAACGGGCGGCTTGCAAATTTTAATTGACTGCGCCTACTCTCTACTTGATCTTGGTATCAAGACGCTCGATATGGCTTCGGGCACCTCTGGCATCGTCTTGGCGTTTTATAAATTGCGCCGATTGACTGCTACGACATTTTTTACGATGTCGTCTCTAAGGCAAGATGGTTGAGCTTGAAAGCCAGGGTAATAATCTATGCTAGAAGCATCGATCACGGATACAGCTTCTAGCATGGACTCTCCGGCATTGGACTAGTGATTCTTCACGGGCAGCAGGACCGGCGCGAGGGCGAATTTCTCTGGTTGTTGGAATTAATCGTCCAAGGGGCTGGTTCCGGGCTCTCTTGCGGTCTTCTTAGTTTTTTAACAGTCAAGCCTTTCTGCGGATCCGGGCGCGCGTAAGCTTCGAGTAAGCCAATTCTTCGTACTCCTAATGGCGTTGGTAGTGTTCGTATCAAAATATTGATAATAAAAATATCAATTTGTGATGCATGTTTGAAAACCATTTTTTAATTTTGGTTATCAAATAAACTTTAAACCACAGAGGCCGGGAAATATCGCTGGCTTCTGCTGGGCGCCCGTTCCATGTGGTTATTTCCCTATGTAATAGCTGATTGGAAAATTCAGAGTAAAAATTAATCGCCATAAATTCATCAACAACTATGAAACTAGAAGCTACAAAAACCAGGGCGGAAGAGGACTTTGACGAGTACAGCATCGAAGCAGTGGAAAAGAGCCTTCTCGCTAAGTATAATGTCTGGCAGCAGGAATTTAAGGGGAAAATACAGCCCATTGCCTCCCCGAATTATGCATGGGTAGTTTATGCTGGAATTGATACCCTCCGGCCACAGGCGGCATTCACTAACCGGGAATGTGCGGACCAGCTAGTCCTGTATATGCAGGGCGCGACGGGTCCGGTGCACTGTGAGCGGAGCGCGATCAAGGCGATGAACCTGGTGATAGACAAATACAAAGAACAAGTGAGCTTCGGCAAAATGCCGTATGAAATCATATTGGATAGTAAAGGCGAGGTGTTTGATAGCTGGGGGCCGAGTGACGGAATTCCTTCTATTGAGGAGCCGGTGGTAATGAACGAGAAGTTGCATGCACTGGCAGGAACGTTCTGGGGATGGACAGGCAAGGAGGCTATTGAGAATGCCCAGCAGTTATTTTGGTCACTGAGAGAAAAAGGAGAGATATAGCCATGAAAACCAGACTTATACAGCACCACGTTCCCAAGCCGGTAGACCTGGACCGCCTTACAACGCCTTACACCCCAGATTTTTTCAAGGAGTTCGGAGCCATACTTTATCAGTTCTTACCAGCGGCAAAAGGCACCGAACTGTTACCAGGAGAGGTGAAATACGGTTATAAATTTTATCTTCTGGACGATCCCAGCAAGGAAGGTGTATTTTATTTATCGTCCCATAAGGATATGGACACATTGAAATCACGTTCCAAATTTTTGTCAAGGGTAGAGAAGGAAATATTGAAGGTTGCGTGATTGGTCATTTATTGGAGTATTTTGAAAACCCTACCGGCCGGCCTTGTGGTTATGTTTCATTTGGGATTTGATTGCACCGACTGATGTGCGGCACGAGTTTTCATTGTGCTTGTTTGTCCCCTATCTGTATATGTCAGTGTTTTATAAACAAGGAAAAGCAGTGCCGCTATGGAAAAGGTAAGAAAATATAGCAGCTTCCAGGAAATGAAGGACACCGCGACCAGTGGCACGGTGAGCGCTACTGTACTCGCGGAAGGTCAAAAAAAGGTTTGAAAATTTCATAGATTTCCTCAGAGGTGATAATCTTTCTGAGAAATCGCTGCAATCTGTAAGACAATCCAAATAAGGGTTATCGCGAATGCTTGATTTCAATTTCCTTCCCCAAATTATCTGGTCGCTGAGCGATCACAAGGTCGAATACATGATTGTAGAAGGCTTTGCTGTGTCCTATTACGGATACGTCCGCGTATCCATGGTCGGGAATACAAGCCGTTTGACATAACCCTCCATTCGCGCGACGAGGGAACACAAACTTGTATAGCTAGAATTCAGTATCAGACATTTTATGAGACAGGAAAAACGTGCGGATCGAAAAATATCATCCGTAAAATGCAAGTGGCCTCACCGATGCAAGGCCTCAAATAATTTCACCCTTGGAGGCTCACAGCCTATCATATATCAGTTTCATAGTATTCTCGCCGGAACCGGAGTTTGAAATGACCTGGACCGAAATAGAATTTCCATCATTAATTAATTTCCAAACCTCTGTTACTTCAATATCTGCATCCTCAGAAATTGTGTTGAAGGATTTTACTGAATTGATAGTCATAGTTTGGCCATCATCTGACCACCTTGCGCTTGATTTCTCCCTAGGACTTCCGACAATGGTGGCTTCACTTTTACCATCAAAGGTCACTATCTCTTGACTAGTAACAAGCCTTCCGTAAGGCAGTGGTCTCGCTACGGTTACCGTGAGAAAATCTCCGTGCTCTGCAACTTTAATTGTTTTAGAAGTTGAACGATCCCCTTCTCCAAATATGCAAATAGGAAATTGGCCATCACGTTCACTTTTCGACTCATTTAATTTCCAATCGCCGGAAAAGTTGGCTCGATCTGCATCCATACGTAAATCCACGAGAGAGGCAGTCACGTCTTTGGTTTCGGGCCTAACAAGGTCTCTCAATAGCTCATTTTCGTTTTTTTCCTTCCAGGCGGTGCCAAAAACGAGCATCAAGAATAGAGCGGAAAAGTGTAAGTGTTTCATCATTTTTCTTTTTGATATTAGGAATTTCCGCAAAGCTGGATGTTTCTCTTAAAGAGGAAGTTAATGCCTTGTTAAACAATGTTAACGAAACGTTAACGTGGCTTTTACTGATTTCCTGGCGCTCCGAGGAGACGGCACGAAGATGCCCATCTATATCTTAGAAAGTCACAATGTAATGACCTCGGACAGCTGTTATAACCTCATGTGTCACGATGCCCCCTACGAGGAGTTTGGTCGCGGTACGATACTTTGGTAAAATTGTAGAACAAAATAATAATCTCAATTTTAGATACTTATATCTGATGACTTTTGTAAATCACCAAGCATTTGGTTCGAGATTTGTTCCGCTGCGGGTGAGATTGGGTACGAAAGGAATTAGATATTAGGACGGGTGGCTACGTCACCCGTCCTGGTTTTAATCAGGGTACATAACCGTTGGAGACTACGGATGCTGCGCTCTGGTTTTGCTCAGCCGTGTGCTCGTTCGGATCATAGTCGTCCGGGAAATCAGCCTGACAGATACCCGAGCTGGTCTGACAACCCGAAACTTGCCCTTGCTCCCAATTCTGGCTGGCAGCTCCGCCCGTCCGGGTCCACCGTTGAGCCTGTCTGCCTGGGAAGTTTGCTGCCAGGGCGAGAGTGCCACCCAGCAATAGGGCAACTAGCGGAAGGATACTTAATTTGCTTCTGGTTTTCATAACAGTAATTGTTTAGCGTTTGAAATTGAGATTCTTTGCAGGAAGGGCGGGTGCCTGCAGCCCGGTTGGACGTTCTCCCTGGGAGCCTGGCCGGTTAGTTTAGAGTTTTGAAAGCAGACCTCCTTTCATTTGGTGGATGATGTATATACCAATCAGCGCGATGGTCAGAAAGAATAGGTTAAAGAGCAGATGGGCCTCAAAACCCATTTGCTGCAAGACACCGCCACAGCTACAAGGTGTTTTGCTGAAAAAGCCGGCTACCACAAGTCCCATGTAAGCGGTAAATCCGGCCATTAACGTCGCCGACGCATACAGGCCACAGAGCCTGGTTGATTTAATCAGAAGCAGCGCCGTTGCTGCCAGCTCAGAGACGGGTATCAGTAGCGTGAGCGGCCAGATGCTCCATGCAGGAAATGGCTGCATGGCAAGCTGCGAGTTGAAAACCTGGAGAGTAATTATTTTGGAAACCGCCGTGTAGCTGAAAAGTATGATCAGCAAAGCGGTGATAATGGTCAAGGCTGTCTGTCTAATCATGACGCCGGTCGAAAGTCAGGTGGTGGAATTAACGGGTCTCTAGCGGGTTGTTTTCGAAAATTAGCCCCGGAAATTCTCTTCGGACTTCGGGAATGTGAAGTCAGTTTCTGAATGTTTTGCTAAGGCGATATCCTTACCTGGTGTTTTTTCTTATTTCACTGATTGTCTGCGGGGTGATACCCAGGAAGCTGGCAATGTCACGCAGGTGGACCCTGCTTTCGGGCAGGAAGCTCCTGAATTCTGCGTAAGCCTGGCGGGCGGGCAGCGCGCACAGGTGGGCCTTTAGCTCGGCCATATTGCGGTCTGCGAGAAGGATTTTTGTGGCAAACCGGGCAATTTGAGCCGCGGAAAGTTTTAGTGAGCCGGCACTTGCATAGGTGATCGCCGAGAGTTTGGCCGTTTCCAGTGCTTGCAGACGGTCCGCCGTTGTGATATTAACCTCATGCGCATCCGCCAGGAGGATAATCTGCCTTTCTTGCCAGAACCTTGTTACGTGCTCGCGCCCCTTATCGTCATAGAAGAAACCTTTGACAATGCCCCGTTGAACAAAAAAGGCTTCGGGATGAAGGCCGTTTTTGAAAAGCATCTGTCCGGGCCTGAGGATTTTACTGACCGGCATCGAGTCAAGTAGCTGCCAGAGAGCATCTTCCTGCTGGTAAGCCTGTGACAAATAGCCGATCAGATCATTTTCCCTCATCACATCCTGCTTATTGAGCGTCCAGCTCGGAGATCCAGCGGCTCACCGAATCGAGGATGGTGAGCACGCGCTGCTTGTCAGATTCTTCGAATTGGTAAGCCTTTGAGCGCATGCTCTCCCAGGAAATATCCTTTTTCCGTGGCGTGGATAGGTATGGGGCAATTCTCTGGAACACACTGTTCATTGATCTTGCCTGTATGATCCGAAGTGAATCGAGCGCCCTGAGCAGCAGCGCGATCTGGTCGATCGAAAGAAAGCAAAGGATCTTTGTGTGCTCGGTGGACGTGTTGGGGATGTTGCCAAAAGTTTGAGCAGTTGCAGCCGTTTCCCACTGCCTTTGCCTTTTCAGATATTGCAGCTCTGCATCAAACCATCGCCCGATGGCCGTTCTGACATCTACGTAACCGGCGTGCAGGCAGAGCTGGGACTGGTGATGTAGTTGATTAAAATCCTTGTGGGCCAAAAGCAGCTCCCCCATTTTTTCGGCAGTAGACTGCGTTTGCCGGACGCGTGCAGCTATGCGGCTGGTGTAATAATCGACAAAGTGGCGGCTGTTAAAATTCATAAATACAAGCATCTGAATGAGCCGATCGGGGCTTAACTCCTCCTTATGTGAGGAGCTTGCCAGCTTTTCGAGCTGATCGATCAGCTCTTTTTTGTAAAACACCTCCCTAAATGTGGCCCGTCGTTTCTTGTGATGCTCATCAGTAAAAGTGCTAAATGCGTCCAGTACCAAGGGCGCCAGCGGAGTGCCCACCGCCACCGCGTCAAGCCATGGCTTAAGTTTTTCAAGTCTTTCGGCGATACTTTCTTTGATGACGGCAAGGTGGGCTGTGGGTACCCAGCTGTCCAGGTCAATGTATTCCCCAAAACGGTGCTCAATAAAGTCAAGCAGCTCATTAATTGCTTCGATGGCGGTCGTCCCCAGGCTCGTGGCCTTTTCGCTGGTAGCGATCGGGGGGTGACGTTCAAAAACGGTTTCCAGAAGCAGGAAAAGAGACCGGTGGTACTGGCCAACCATACGCTTGATTTTGCGTTTGCTGAAAATTCGGAAGGCGGCTTCTGAAAGTAGCGTCTTGCTCTGCGAGATCTCCTGCTTTATCAGCGAATTGAAGTTTTCAAGCTCCTGTGAGCCGATCGTTGATACATTTGTTTTGGCAGGGTCCAAAATCGTGGTGACCACCAGATCAAGCCACCGAAGGGCATACTTTTCGTCCATTTACATCCACCAGATTGATCTACGTCCTATACCGATAAAGCAGCTTCTGAGCATTTGGGCTGTGGGAGGGTGTAGCTGTAAATGTCTTTTCTGAGCGCTAGCGAGTCAAATTAAGTAGACCAATCAAGGGAAATTGTATAGCGGATGGGGTAAGACAGCGTAGATGTATTGAGAGATGCCTCTGGGGAAGCAAATGAAAAAGCCAGCCGCAGGGCGGCTGGCCTTGGTAAAATGGGTGCTTTTCCTAGCGATGGTGCCTGCGGAAACCACACGTGGTTCCGCTGGTGGTAATTGTGTCCTGTTTCCCGTATTGGTTTGTCGCGTGGCCCAGCAGCGCAAGACTGGCGACTTCACGTTTTTTAAGGCCGGAATACTGATTTGTCTGTTGCGTTTGCATCTGAATTGTGATTTGTGTGAGACATTGAACCACCCCAAATCACATGCATTCTCTTTCCAATCTCAAATTTAGTAGATCAATCCTGAGCTTTTGTATACGAAACAGATTTTCAACTTGGATATTCCTGACCAAAGAGGGTTCTTCGTCACTTTTGATGGTGGGCTTATCTGTTTTTAGCCATTAACATTTTTGTAAGCAGGTCAATTCCGGCTCGTCCGAAAGCGGTCGGCTACCTGCCTGGCTTGCGGGGCACCCTTGCGGATACCTAATGCATAGGCCGATGCTCTATCCCTGGCCACAATATGCATCTCCGGGTGTTGTTTAAGCCAAGCTTCGAGCACTTCTGCACTGCGACCTTCCCATAAATCGATTACCCTATTCTGATGTAGGTCTACCAGGATTGTACCATAGGTTCTGCCCTTTTTTAATGCCCAGTCGTCCACTCCGATAACGCCGGAGCAGATATTGCCACTAACACCCGGGAGCGATTTAATCATTCGGATCACCGTGGCCGCGCTTACGGAGCTACCTACCCACCTGCTGATCATCGCCGTCTTGACACCTCCCAATTCCAAACCTATATTTGTCAAAAGGTCCCGGCTGCGTTGTAAGCGGCGACTGTAAGTGCCTAATTCTGAACAGAATCGTTCAGTAAATATCTTCCATGGACAGATGTGGTCTCGGCATATGAACCTTCTACTTCGGAGGTTGATCTTCACTTGATAGTTAGAAACAAGCAAATCAGCTAGCTGGCGATGATAATAACTATGGATTGACTTGCTCTTCTTTTTACAAACAGGACATCTGGAGTACCTTTGCAGGGAACTTGAATTGACCAATACTTTTCCTTGCCAATGTAGCAGCATGAAGGCTGATGATGTAAAAAGGACCGTTGAGCTTGCAATAAAAAAGGCTCGAATTAAAACCAAAGCCAAACCCAAGTTACTTTCAGACAATGGTGCGTGTTACATATCCAGCGAGTTGGGCGATTATCTGAAAAATACGCTTCAAATGCAGCCGGTGCACGGCAGACCGGCCCATCCGCAGACGCAACCGGGCGGCCGGAGCCGGAAAGATAGAGCGTTACCACCGGACCATGAGAAATGTGGTCAAGCTCGAAAACTTCTTCCACCCAGACCAGCTCAGGGAAGCGATCGGCCAATTTGTAGACCGCTATAACAACCAGCGGTATCACGAATCCTTGAACAACCTGACGCCAGCCGACGTGTATTTTGGTCGGGGTGAGCTCATTTTGAAAAGAAGGGAGCAGATCAAAACTCAGACCCTGAAACAGCGGAAAATCTAGTATCTAAACCAAAAGTTAATAGCTTTATAAACCTGAAAATACTCTCTAAGCTGTTGTCCAAGTTGGTTTGACTACATACAGTCACCCTTTTTGTGAGCTGCCCGGATTTATCCATCTCTCCCAGTGATTTGCATTTATTGGCGAATGGTGTCAGCAAAGTGGCATCTTCTTCCACCAGCCCTGATGGGTATGCGGCCACGTCACCGTAGATTTTCTTAGATAATAGACTATCACTATCCATTTCCGGCCAGCCTTTTATTTATCAAGTCTATTGTTGACTGACTAATGCCGTATTCTTTTGCCAAAGAATTCCACCGCCCCAAGGCAGACCTGGTTTGGGCTATACTCTCCTCGACAAGTGCTTTTGACAGACCAGCTTGAAGCCCCAACTTTATAAGCTGCTTGTCACCGGGGCTTCTTCCCTCGCCCATTACCATTGTGCTCTGTTCTCCCCCAGGGCCATTGGAAAAGGTCAGATCATACGCTGGTGATAATTTCCACTCCCCATGGCTATCCATGAGAAAACTGAAATTTTTGGCATGGTCATCTCGGTTATGGGCCAGGACATTGAACACTGCCAGTCTATACATTTTCCCAACTTCCCGGATGTCCTTCGTAAGCTCACCAGTCAGCGTCAGTAAATCTTCATAGTCTAATGACGGTATCCGAAAATCACTATGCAATAACCCGCTTACTGTATGCATGTGGTATCGTTTTGTACCATCCCGGTCAAAACGTTTTGTTGCAAAATATCCCCCCCCCTTAGTGGCGGTAAATAAATGCACCTCCGACATTGCAACACCCGCCTCTTTTGCCATCAAAGCATAAACGTATTCAATAGCGCCGGAATCCAACCCGTCTTGGGAATTCGGAAACTTGACCAGCCAGGGCTCAAATTCTTGGGCGAGTTGCTTTGCTCCATGGGAGATGTTCTGACGGGTCTCATCAACCCCTATGAGTGCTTTAGGCCTTGCCCCGGCAGATGACCCATTTAAAGACAGCAGCTCCTGGATAATCTCTTCTGAATTACCTGTAAGAACCTCACCGGCTTGCTGAGCAAGATGATCCAGATCAATCAAGCCATCTATATCAGACGGACTATGATCCGGTTCATAGACCAAGGCTCCCATTCCATGAAATCCGACATGTGCCAAACGATCCAGTGGAGTAATATCGGAAGGCAATATGTTCTGAGAACGCAAAAGACGGTCAAATAATAAACGGCCCCAGCCGTCAGGCAGGCTATCGCTAAAAACACCCGCCAATCCCTCGAATGGTCTTGTTTCAAAAGCGGTAAGTCCCGGTTTGAGAGGCAAACGTAGTGGAGAAATCTCCAACCTTTTTTGAATGAACGAGGCTTGATATTCAAAATAAATGGTACGGTCGCGAATAGCCAAACGTCCAACCGGAAGAATTTTACTTCCGAAATCCAATCCTACTTTGAGTTCTGTGATAGGTCGCTTCATTTGTGACGGCCTCGTTTACGGGGTGAAGCCTCTTCTTTCAATACTTCATCGATAGAAGAGAAAGCTGGTTTAACTGGCTTGATAGCCTCAATCAGTTCCTCGAGGCCGCCAACTACTAAAAGAAGCCTAAGGAATGACTCAAGAGAGATAACCCCTTTCTGCTCAAATTTTCTCAAAGTCGGAAGGGCAACACCTGAACGCTCTGCCAAGCCTTCCTGAGTAAGGCCTGCATTTAAACGCCTGGAACGCACATTTTCAGCAAGCTTACGAAGCGCCTTAGATGGTGATATAAGTGATATCATTTTAGTACTTATCTGCTATATATATCAATAATTGATACTATTGTATTACAAATATACTGAATTGCAAGCGGAAAATTCTTTACTTAGATGGTTTTAAAAGTGAAATTATAGATATTAGATCTGTTTTTAGAAATAGCAGCGTATTGGCCGTATATCCTAATCCGGCACAAACAACGCTTACGTTTCAAGTAAGTAATGCATTGTTAAAAACCACCGCTACATTGCATGATGTGACGGGGCAGAAGTTGCAAACGATTGTGATCACCACTGGCCAGCAACAGATCAACATCCTGTCACTGGCCAGTGGGCAGTATATTTTGAAATTTGCGGATGGGACAGCGGAAAGATTTATAAAGAATTGAAAAATCTGGGTGGAGAATTCGAACGGTGTGACCACCAGATTCCGTGGCAAGCTGACCGTATTGTCATTTATCGTGATTTCAAGCAAATTTTGGACTGTTTCATTGTACTAATATTATTCGACAGAAATACGAAACATATCGTAGGTTCTGTTACGAGAGAAGCTTATTCTATACGCGTATGCGAATTCAAATTCTCATGCGGGCGAAAGACTGCATCATTAGATGCAGTCTTTTAAGTTCAAAATTCCGCTGTCCTCTGTTACCATGAAAGGATTTGTATGTGGCATATTTACTACAATAAATGCATGATTAATCTGGCGAAACGATAAGTAACTATTTCATGCCTTTCCAGGTCTAAAGAAACTGCGAACAAGGGGCTTAGCGCCGGGTTTGCACATGACCTTAACTTAACTGAAACGTGTGTACCTGAAACGTTTACACTTAACCGTCCTGGTGTTGTTGCTATCTTTATCGCAGGTTACAGATCCGGCATCAGTCACCCAATCTCCCATCGCTACAGGAAGGTGAAGCAGCTTTCTGAATACCCGATTTTAACCGATGAAGCCGATCAGTATCTGCAAAGCCGTTAAAGTAGTCTGAAATTGGTGGTCAAAAAGGACTTACGGACTACCATCCGCATCAGTGACCTTCTTGGAGTCTCAGAACGACTAAGGAAATGTCGATATGATGTGAGCGATTTGGAGTTCAACAATCTCTACAACCAATAGTTGTGTCTCAATTTGTGTAGCGAGTAAAGAAATACTTATAAGTTTTATTTCGTAAGTGATTGATTTTTAATAGTATATGCCTGGGGTCGAACCAGGAGCCTATTGATTATTAGTCAGAGGACCAGCGGGATTTGTAAATAAACCAGAAAGCTTTCCGGCTTGTCACTTACCCTGAGCCGGTGGTTTTCAGGGAAGTAGCCTTCGAGCCTTCGCTTGAGTGTAGCAAGCCCGAGTCCGCCGTGTCTTGTTTTCTCTGATACAGGGTATTTGATGCCAGGTTTGCTGTTAAAAACCTGGAAGGTAAGCTTGTCCTGCTCGATGTGGCAGTCGATTTTGACATAGGAAGGCTCATGCGTTGCGTGCACGCCATGTTTAAGCGCGTTCTCAACCAGGGTCGTGATCAAAAGCGTCGGTACACGTTTGCCGGTATCTACATCTCCATAGCAATCAAAGACGATTTTGCTTCTCTGACTGCTTCTCATTGCTTCCAGTTTCAGATACTGGGATATGAATTCAAGCTCTCTTTTGAGCTCAATAAACTCCGAGCGTGTATCGTAGAGTGCAAAACGGATCATATCGGCAGCATGTATCAGATAGTCGGACGCTTTCCGGGAGAAGGTGGCTACTTCTGTGCTGGCTGCGTTAAGCACATTCAGGATGAAGTGGGGTGTAAGCTGCGCCCTAAGCTCTTTGAGCTCTTCTTCCAATTTTCGATTTTCCGCCTCCGAGCGCCTTAAATTGGCCATCGCGCCCAGCCTTAACCATCTTAGCCCAATAGGCAGCGCAAGAAGCTGCATATCCATCAGATCATAAACCAGCACATACCAATCCCTGCTTTTTTCGGGGATCCACGGCCGCAAATAATACTTTCCGATAAGCTGGAAGTTTGTTGGCAGATTTTCAAGACCGATTAGGCCCTGGTAGAAATGGTAGAGCGGTTTTGTGAACAGGTGCGTTATCAGAATAAAGATAAATAGAACGACAAACGGGCTGAACCATTTTTGCGAGGGCTGGCCGGTAAGTGCCAGGACAATCATCGCGCCATAATAAATCGGAATGAAACGGGCATAGTACAGCAGATATGCAAGTCTGGTGTCTGCGCTCATCACCCTGTCGGGCAAGATCGGAAAGAAAAAGATCATATGATAGCCGATAAAAATCAGCCAAAAGAGCATGTGACCGGATGCGCGTGTACGCAACGCATCCGGCAATAAAAGCCTGGAATAGACCCCTTTATTTATTTCGCTTTTCATATGCGTCGCTGGCGGTCCAGTAGTCGGTTGATGATGTTTTCTCTGCTTTTGTAGCTGGGTATGGTGTATTTAGAACCATCAGGCATTCGGACCATGTTGCCTTCAATGAGCCGGATGGCCGACCGGTTTATAATATACGAGCGGTGGATTCTGATGAAATGCGACGATGGTAGTTTGCGCTCGATCGAGCCGATACTGCCTTTCACCAGGATTGTACCTTCCGAGCAATGCACCTTTACGTAATCCTTCAAGCCCTCAATCGCATAAACCTCGTTCAGTCTGAGATGGTGAAATTTTTTGCCTGAGTAAATCCAGATCGAATCGTCCTGGACAGAGCAGGTTAAGTCATGCATTTTTTCATCCCGGCCGCCCCTTGCTGTTTTACACTCCGCTAATTGCTGGCGGCCTTGCTCCCCTGGCAGCGAATGCAAATGTCTTGCCCGTAAGTCTTCTCTGATTTTGATGACTGTCCGGTAAAACCTGGTGGCTTTGATGGGTTTTAACAGAAAAGCATTTACTTCGTTTTCAAAGCCCTCAAACGCATAATCACGGAAAGCGGTTGTCAAAATGATCTGTGGCCTGGGTTCGGTCAGCATACCGATCAACTCCATGCCACTGAGCCCGGGCATTTCAATATCCAGAAAAATTAGCTCCGGGCGTAGCGTTGCGATCATATCGGCTGCCTGGACGCTGCTGTAACAGCGACCTTTCAAGCTAAGCCAGGGGACTGAATCGATCAGCCTGATTAGTGCAAGGTGAGCCGCCTCCTCGTCGTCGATCACAAGGCAGGAAATTGCATGAGAAAAATTGGTGTCCATTTCGTAGAATTTTCAAGGTAGATTCTTAGCGAGTGGGCGAGGAGTAGTTTGCTTGTTTATTTAATTAACCAATTGGTTACAAAATAATGTATGTAACCCAAGATTAAAAGTGTGTTTTCGATTTTCGTGCTGATATTCAATTAATTAGTCGATTCGTGCAAAGTTTGGCTGCCGATTGATAGTATTTGCTTAAAAAGTGAAACAAGATCATTTCCTGTTTTCGATGATTGCTTTCAAGAATCCGGTTCAGGAACATGTGAACATAGCTGGAAATTTCTGCCCTTGTGATTGTCGTCGTGCGCGTGACCCGAATCTGCTCGGATCTTTCCTTAAAGCAGCCGTCGAGCATTAGCGGCAAAAGTGCCTGACTTGTGAGTGTCTGCTGGATTTGCATGCGGTGCTGCCTGTATTTGTAGTCCAGCTGACGGGTCAGCGCCTGGTCCTGACCGAATTCGGATAAGAAGTTTTGATAGGCTACTTTGGCAAAAGCCGCTTTCTCGTTTACGCTCAAACCGAAATCATCGAGCATAACATCCGCCCCGTACAGTGCGGCAAGCCATCGCGCCTGGTCATCCGTCTCTGACTCAAGTAGCGAGACGACCTTAATGCAGGCCAGCGAGTCCTGGTAGAAGATTGATTCGACCTTTTCAAAGTCGAGGCTATGATACCTTTCAAGTTCCCTTTCGTAGGTGTCGGTTTGGATTTTCTCGATTACGCCCTGGAAAGCACTACCTTCAAGTGAAGTCTGGATCCGGTCCAGGGCCAGGTGCCAGCATTCCGGCCTAGCAAGCTCGAGGCGGATTCTCAGGTGATGCGACGGGTCAAAATACCGGACATAAAACCACTTTTTCAGATGCCCTTCGCTAGTCAGCTGCTCGCAGATCGTGGCCAGTGACGTTGTCAGCAGCCTGTCGGCTTTACCTGCGGGAAGGAAGATCTTTACATAGAGCCACTGGCTTGCCAGATGAAAGAGCCGCTGCTCTTTCATCTGTGCCGGCGGGGAGACTAGCGCTTGGGTTGCCGCGGGTTTAAAGGCCAGTACCAGCTCATGTGAATAGCGCCCTGCTTTATCTTCTACCGGCTGAGAGGCACTAGATTGCAGGTATTCCTGAATTTTAAGGTGACCTGTTTTTTGCAGCTCTGCTTTGAAGAGCGCTCGGGCAAAACGGCTTTCAAAATCGATCAGAAGCAGATTATCACCCTGACAGATCTGGATCATCCTTGGAATTCTTAACTTACTGAGCAGCACGTTCCAGTGCTCGTCTGTATCAAGTGCATCAAGGATTTTTTGACGGGTCTCTCCCGAAAGATTCCACTGGGCCGGGCTCAATATCAACCGGTGGAATAAGACCCTGGGAAGAAACGAAAAGCTTGCAAGATGCTCCCAATCCCATGCCATTAACTGGCTGTCCTGATTGGCTACATCAGATAAAAATTGATAAACCGGAAGCCCGAGGCTGTAATTGTGGGCGGTCGTGTTATGTGGGATGATTCTTTTTGCAAGGCTTTTGCTGGTCAGGATGAAGCTCTCATCCTCTGAGATTGAAACCAGTATGTCGCTGACAGCAATTTGCCTGGATGCGGGCATTACCGAATGAGAAAGATAGGGGATCTCGTAAGGCCACAGATGAGGCCTGCTCACAACGGCGGCTGTTCTGATCTCTGGAACATGGGCGATTTCTGCGTGGATGCTTTCGCGATCGAGCTCTGCGAGCGCTCTGCTTGCATCAGAAAGATAGGCTGCCAGCAGCGGATCATTCTGAGCGAAGCGTGCCATGAGCTCAAGACCTGACTGGCCACCAGCGGCTTTCAGATAGAATTGAAAGTAGCCGCGGTCTATGTTTTTGGCCGAGCTGGCAAGTATCTCCCCCAGCCAGTAAAATCCTCGCTCTTGGGAAGGTTGTTTAGTAAGCGTTTTTAAGTCACTTTCCTGAATCTCGATTTGGTATAGTTGCTCAGATAGCGCTTGATCGAGGATTTGTTGCTTGATGCGGCTTGCGGCTGTTTCCGGTAATGCCGCAGTGTAGGCGGTTTGGGAGAATTCCAGCTGCGTCAGTAGGGTAGGCGGTTTGCCCTCCTGCATAGCGAGCCGGGCATACTGCATCCCCATTTCACTTTCCAGCACCTCGCAGAGCGGCAGCAGCCGATAGCCGTAACTGGCCCTGAATTTTTGTTTCAGCACAGTTAATGGGCTTAACTGCTCGCTGCTGCGCAAAAGGCCTTTTATTGCTGCAAAATCACCAGCCAGCTTGGCCACCGCTTTTTTGCCAAGCATCAGCCCTTTTTGGGTGGCGCTAATCTGGGCGCGGAATAGCTGCTGTGTGGAAAGCGCAGGTATCAGACCGGCTAGTTCTCTGGCCACACCTTGCAGGCCGGCGGTTGAATCCTGGCTGGAAAGCCCGCAGACCAGTTCATAGAGCTGCTGGGCTTGTCTGGATTTTTGACGATACTCGTCAAGACAGGCTTTGACGCGGTCTTCGAAATCAGGGCCGGTCGCGTTGGGTGAGAGCTCACTGACCAGAAGGCCCGAGTCGATCAAATCCTGGATCAAACGGCTGGACTGGTCCGGTGTAAATGCGTCCTTTAGCCTTTTTGCGAGTTCGATTTTCGTCTGCGGAGTCTTTGCCGCCTGCAAAAGCAAGATGAGCTCTGGAAAGCCATCGACTTCTGAAATGACTGGCTCTGTGGTCTGTCCACTTTTTTTAATCTCGATATAACGGTATCCTGTCGGGGTCAGATGTAAGCTGCTGTTGGCCACATACCGGGTTTGCCCCGACGGCTGCTGGCTGTCAAGCCAGCGGGCAATATGTGTTAATGCGTTGATCTGTAACCTGATCGTCTTTCTCTTTTCACTGATCGCGGGCCCGCTGAGCTTACTGTGATCAGCGAGGGCTCCGGCACCAGTCACAGAGAAAAGCCCAAAAGGGGTTGCCCGCGCGCTTATTCTGATCAAATACTTGTAAAGTGAGAAGAGTACTTTGCGCCTGGATTTTTCCGGGGCTTGTTTATCGTAAGCTTCTACGGCGGCCTCAAGCGAAGGAGAAGCAAGCCAGATAGCCTGACGGAAGGGCTCAGTTTGACATAGTTCAAGTAGCGCAGCTTCCCACTTTTGAAAATCATCTCCGCACCGCTGGTGAAGAGTTGTTAGCTCGCCGTTGGGCATGGCCGCCCGCCTGAGCATGAAAAAATCATAGGGCTCGTTGTGCATGCAGGTAAGTCTTTGGGTGGAGTGAAATGTCCCAAATTCGGCTTGGAAGTCCACTTGCGCCACTTTAGTATACCAGCCTGGACAGATTGTAGATTTGGATACAAACCCCGGATTTGCCTGACCGCTCGATCGTATTCTGTAATTCGTATAACATTTGCTGTTTATTGGTCGACTGTTTTGTACTCTCAGTAAAGGCGGATATTGCTTTTCGATGCAGACCGTGCTGGGTGTATATAATCCCGTCCGGGGCAGACTTTCTATCAGCCTGGCAAAAGTGTTCGGCATAACTGCGGCCTAGCGCCCGCTTTCTTATTCCACTTCCTTTTTGCCCCTGGCGGCGGGGATTGGGGCTGAGCTTTCTTTTCTTCTTGTTTTGTTCGGGCCAAAAAATTGCGGTTTTCGGAAGTCTGACCCTGAGAAGCGGAAAATGCGGTACCACAGATCACCCCATTCTATGGCAGATTGGCCACCAGCCACAATTCGCAGCCTTTGGAGTAGCTCGCTGGTGAAAAAAAGATAGAGTGGTCAGTATAGGCCGAGATGACCTGGTCAGCCCAAATTTAAATCAGCGGGCCGCCCGGCGGTGGCCAGTATCCCCGCAGTTTCCAGCAGTCAATTGTCGATGTGAAGCGTTCGTAAAGTGTCGTTGTGCTGTCCGAAGTAGTAGTGACTTTGCCGGTTTTTGATCTTTCATTTTGATATCCGAATGTATGCGGTTTTTATGAGTCGCCTCTGTTGAGAAATTATTTTTTTTCCATTTTTTAACTATTTAGTACCATTTTGGACTTTTTACTCCCTTCATTTGGACTATTCCGTACCCATTCATAGTCTGTTGGCGATCTATCTTTGGTGCAAGAAATCCCTGTTATTGTACTGCCCTACATTGGGCATGAACGCGCCGACCTCCAGACTATAGGCCTTAGGAATGGGCATGAAGCCAAAGCTGCGGTTCATCAGAACTATTTTAGCAATCACTTAAACACATGCATGCAATATGGACAAAACTTACGCAATGAAACCAACACACGGCTGTCAGCTGATCCAAAATCAAGGCCAGTATGGGAAATTTTCGCGGTTCCGCAAAGGAGCTCGCCATGTGAACCAAAATAGTGGTAGAACAGCCTGGCCGGTTATGAAGTTGTCATTACTGGTTAGTTGCTGGCTGACTTTTCTTTCGGCATCCACGCTGCTTGCTCAGACCTACCAATGGAAAAACGTTCAGATGCTGGGTGGAGGATTTGTGACGGGCATTATTTATAGTCCTACTCAGCAAAACCTGATCTATGCGCGCACCGACATAGGGGGAGCTTATCGCTGGGATGCTGCCAATAAAATATGGATACCGCTCTCGGATAGCTTCGCTTCCGGCGATGACTTTGGCGTGGTCAGCATGGCGACCGATCCTTCTAACGCCAATCGGGTGTATATGGCCACCGGCCTTTACACGCAGTCTTGGGGTGCAACAGGTGCTGTGTATTCCTCAACCGACAGAGGGGCGACGTGGACACGTAATAACCTATCGATTAAACTCGGGGGGAATGAAAACGGGCGCTCAGCCGGTGAACGCCTGCAAGTGGATCCGAACCTGGGGAGCACCCTTTTCCTGGGTTCCAGTACAGACGGGCTTTGGAAAAGCGCCAACTACGGATCTACGTGGAGTAAAGTCGGTAGTTTTCCGGTCAGCTCCAGTCCGGTTGGTTCTGGTGGTATTTCTTTTGTGCTTTTTGATAAAAGCAGTAGTTCGTCCGGAACAGCGACGAAAACTATCTACGTGGGCGTCATGCAGACAGGTACCAACCTATACAAAAGTACCGACGGAGGAGCTACCTGGACGGCTGTATCCGGCCAGCCAACCAATCTGATGCCACATCAGGCGGCTCGGGCTTCCAATGGCATTATTTATCTGTCCTATTCTGACGCCAACGGCCCGAATAACGTCGGTGCCGGGGCGGTGTGGAAGCTGAATCCGGCCAGCAATGCCTGGACGAATATATCCCCACCGTCCGGACAGGGGGGCTACGGGGGCATTTCAGTAGATGCACAAAATGCCAATCATGTGATCGTAAGCACTATGGACCGCTGGTGGCCACGCGATGAAGTTTTTCGCACGACAGATGGCGGCAGCAACTGGACCGGCCTGCTGACCAACGCTACATGGGATCATTCCTTAGCTCCGTATGCGGCTACCATGAATCCGCACTGGTTGGGTGATGTAGAGATCGATCCATTTAATGCTAATAATGCCTGGTTTGTAACGGGTTACGGAGTATACAACTCGAACAATCTCGGCACGAGCCCGACCAATTGGATATTTCAAAACAAAGGATTGGAAGAAACTGCCGCCCTGGAACTGATCAGCCCGCCTGCCGGTGCTCCGCTTTTGAGCGCATTGGGTGATATCGACGGTTTCAAACACGACAACCTGGATGTTTCGCCGGCGGCCGGTCGCTTATCGCCTCAATATGGCACCAGCCTCAGTATCGATTTTGCGCAGAGCGTTCCCAGTTTTATGGCTCGTACCTACAACAATGCTGGTGGTAAGTACGGCTCCTATTCTACCGATGGCGGCAGTACCTGGACGTCCTTTGCCAACGCACCAGCCGGAACAACCGGTGGGGGCAATATCGCAGTTTCCGCCGATGGCAACAGACTGGTGTGGGCTCCCGAGGGCGCTTCCGGGTTGTATTTTTCTACCAACCACGGAACATCCTGGACCGCCTGCGGTGGCGTGCCGGCTAATTTAAAGCCCACATCCGACCGCGTGAATTCCCAGAAATTTTATGCATACGACCCTGTGAATGGCAGGATTTGGGTGAGTACCAACGGAGGAGCTTCCTTTTCCATACAGGCTACCGGACTGCCGGCGGTTCCCGACTATCAGGCGTGGTTAACCAGAATTCGGACCGTTTTTGGCTCGGAAGGTGACATTTGGCTCGCTAATCCCAGCGGTGTGTATCGTTCTACGAACTCCGGCACCACTTTTGCCCAAGTGAGCACTGCACAAAATGCTACGGCAGTTTCCTTTGGAAAAGCAGCACCCGGCAAAACCTATCCTGCGGTTTTTATCGTCGGTACGGTGAACGGCACTGCCGGCTTTTACCGTTCGGACGACGGTGGTGCCAGCTGGACGCGTATAAACGATGCCCAGCACCAATATGGCACGGTTACCACCATTACCGGCGATCCGCGTGTGTACGGCAGGTTGTACCTGGGAGGAACCGGCCGGGGAATTATTTACGGAGATATACAAAATTCTTCTTCGGTTATTTCGGGAGCAACCTACCGCATTATCGCAAGACACAGCAATCAACTGATGGACCTCGTCGGCGCGTCGACTGCTGATGGGGCGCAGGTAGACCAATGGCCTGGCAATGGCGGCTCTAACCAGCATTGGGTAGTGACAGCCGACGGAAGCGGGTACTATACTTTAAAGGTAGTTCATAGTGGCAAAAACCTGGACATTAGTGGGTTTTCCCTGAATGACGGCGCGAAAGTGCAGCAGTGGACAGCTGGCGCAGGCACCAACCAGCAGTTTCAGTTGATTGATGTCGGAGACGGCTATTACCAGATCAAGGCCAGGCATAGCGGTAAATGTCTCGACGTGGCAGCCGCTTCGGTGGCTAATGGAGCCCTCATTCAGCAATGGGCCTGTAACAATGCAACCAACCAGCAATTCCGGCTCGAACAGGTAAGTACGGCAAGCGCTTCTCGGGTGGCAGGTCCGGAACTGGTAGAATTTGAGAGAAGGGCAATGGTTTATCCTAATCCATCTTCCCAACTTTTCCAGATCAGAGCAAATTCTGATTTTACCTATGAAATTTATGATTCGGTAGGCAGGAAAGTAGAAAGTGGCGAGGGGAAAGACGGAACCTTGGTCGGTCAGACGCTGCGCCCTGGCCTGCATTTAATCAGGTTGCATATGGGTGGGGTAAGCAAAGTCATCAAGCTACTTAAACAGTAATGAAAGGTGCCTGGTAGGAATAGTTTGTACTTAATTTGATCGATAAGGTTTTTTAAAATCAGGTAATTGTAATGGATTGCGCGTAGGGCGATCTGGCACTTCGGTCATGCACCGGGGCGCATTTAGATATAGTGGTTAACCTTGGCCGGAGAATTTACTTCGGCCAATTTACTTGCTTGTACAGAATACCCATCCGCATTGAGCAATGGTCTAACAGACGACGATCAGATGTGATATTTTCCAGATAGCCTGTCAGCATCAATTTGAAGGAAACGAAGGGATCAATTGATGGATTCCCGTTTTGCCATACAGCTCGCGAGTCTGCTTGTATAAAAATTGCAAATCGAGCGTTTCGCTAAGCCCGATAAGCAGCTCATTTTTCTCTCTATTTGGGTATGCCTGTCAATCTACCCATCTAAATCAAGGCTTTGTTTGGCTTGAAGACTGGCATTTTGTTCTCAACAGTCATTTAAACCGGATACATTGAAGGATCCGCATTCCATTTCCATTCCAAAATCTCAGGCATATCTTCTCCGTGCATTTCGATGTAGGCTTTGTGGTCGATCAGCTTGTCGCGGAGATATTGTTTGGTATAGGCACCTTTTGAGCCTAGGTCGGGCAAGCGGTCGATCACGTCGCTCACCAGATGGAACCGGTCCAGGTCGTTGAGTACCACCATATCGAAAGGTGTGGTGGTCGTGCCCTCGCCTTTGTAACCACGAACGTGCAGGTTTTTGTGGTTTGTTCGGCGGTAGGTGAGGCGGTGGATCAATAGCGGATAGCCGTGAAATGCGAAAATAATGGGTTTGTCCTTGGTGAAAAGGATATCGAAATCCTTGTCGTTCAGGCCGTGTGGATGCACGCTTTCGGGTTGGAGCGTCATCAGGTCCACTACATTAATCACCCTTATTTTAATTTCCGGTAGATGTTCCCTCAGGATTTGAACGGCGGCGATCGTTTCGAGCGTGGGTACATCTCCGGCGCAGGCCATCACCACATCGGGCTCGAAACCTTCGTCGTTGCTGGCCCATTTCCAGATTCCCAGCCCGGCCGTGCAGTGTTTTACAGCCGCATTCATGTCCAGCCATTGCATTTCAGGCTGTTTTCCAGCGACGATCACGTTGATGTAATCCCGGCTTCTGAGACAGTGATCAGTCACCGAAAGCAGCGTATTGGCATCCGGTGGCAGGTAAATGCGGACAATATCCGCTGTTTTGTTGGCCACAACATCCAGAAATCCGGGATCCTGGTGGCTGTTTCCATTGTGGTCCTGTCTCCATACATGCGAGGTAAGCAGGTAATTCAGCGAGGCGATCGGTTTGCGCCAGGGTAGGGCCCGGGAAACTTTCAGCCATTTTGCATGCTGGTTGAACATCGAATCCACAATGTGAATGAATGCCTCATAGCAGGAAAACAGCCCGTGCCTGCCGGTGAGCAAGTAACCTTCCAGCCAGCCCTGGCAAAGATGTTCGCTTAAAACTTCCATCACGCGGCCATCGGGCGAAATATGGTTGTCGCCCGGAATAATTTCCGCTGTGGAAGTCCGGTCGGTAATGTCGAATAAATGGGAAAGCCGGTTGGAGGATGTTTCATCCGGCCCGAATATCCTGAAATTCCGTTCGTGCCAGTTTGCTTTCATCACCTCCCTCAGAAATTCACCCATGGCCGACGTCGCTTCGGCCTTACTGTTTCCAGGCGAGGGCACCGGCACGGCATGCGCGCGGAAATCGGGCATTTGTAAATCTACCAGAAGCGAGCCGCCATTGGCACTCGGATTGGCACCCATTCGCCGGTTCTCTGCCGGGGCGAGTTCGGCCAGTTCGCCAGCCAGCTTTCCATTTCCGTCAAAAAGCAGTTCAGGATGGTAGCTTTTCATCCACGTTTCCAGCATTTGCACATGCTCAGGTTTGGTAGCCAGTTCGGCCAATGGCACCTGATGCGCGCGCCAGGTGCCTTCAATTTGCAGGCCGTCCACGGTTTTAGGGCCCGTCCATCCCTTGGGCGTGCGGAAAATGATCATCGGCCAGGCAGGGCGTTCTTTGAACCCGTAAACCCGCGCAGCACTTTGAATCTGCCTGATTTCTTCCACGACAATGTCCAAAGTCGAAGCCAGCAATTCGTGCATGGTTTCCGGATCGTCGCCTTCCACGAAATATGGATTGTAGCCATATCCGCGGAAAAGCTGCTCTAATTCCACTTTCGGAATCCGTGCCAGCACAGTAGGATTAGCGATTTTATAACCATTCAAATGCAGGATTGGAAGTACTGCGCCGTCATGGGCCGGGTTGAGGAACTTGTTGGAATGCCAGCTCGTGGCCAGTGCCCCGGTTTCGGCTTCGCCGTCACCCACCACACAAGCAGCGATCAGGTACGGATTGTCAAAAACAGCCCCGAATGCATGTACAAGTGAGTAACCGAGTTCCCCGCCCTCGTTGATGGATCCAGGCGTTTCCGGCGCCACGTGACTGGGAATGCCACCTGGAAAGGAGAACTGTTTGAAAAGTTTCTGCATTCCGGTTTCATCCTCTGAAATATCTGGGTAAACCTCGCTGTAAGTGCCTTCGAGATAGGTATTGGCCACCAGTCCGGGTCCGCCGTGGCCGGGACCTGCTACGTAGATGACATTCAGGTCATATTGCTTGATAATACGGTTCAGGTGGACGTAAATAAAATTCAGTCCGGGCGTCGTGCCCCAGTGGCCGAGCAGCCGTGGTTTGATATGTTCGAGCGTCAATCGCTCTTTCAGCAACGGATTGCCGTACAGGTATATCTGGCCGACCGACAAATAGTTAGCCGCATGCCAGTAAGCATTCATTTTCCTTAACAGTTCGGGCGATAGAGTTTTCACCCCCATATCAACATCTTGCATTTTCATCATCCTTATTGTTTAATGACTTAATTTAAAACCTGGCTGACGAGCCTTGCGATCATTAATTCTTCATTCGTAGCAATCACCCGGACAGTCACTTTGTCAGCGATGTCCGAAATAATTGCCTCATTTTTTCGATTTCGTTCTTCATCCAGACCGATGCCCAGAAAACTAAGATCCTTGCAAATCTCGCTGCGGATCTGCGGGATGTTTTCCCCAATACCTCCCGAAAAAACGAGGTTATCGACACCTCCCAGCACAGCAGCGAAAGAGCCGATGTGTTTTTTTATCTGATAGCAAAAAAGCGCGATTGCTTCTTCGGCGCGGTGATCGGTTGTTTGTAGCTGCATTAATTCCTGCATGTCCGAACTTGTTTCAGATACGCCGATCAGTCCCGATTCATGGTTGACCAGGTGATTAAACTTTTTAGCGCTAAGCTTTTCAAACTGTATCATATACGAGGCAATCCCCGGATCAATATCTCCGCTGCGGGTTCCCATCATCAGGCCCGAGGCCGGGGTAAAGCCCATGCTTGTATCGAGGCATCGGCCTTCCTTTACAGCAGCCACACTTGCTCCGTTTCCCAAATGTGCCAGTATAACCTTCCCGCTAGCAACCTCTTTGCCTGCCAGGCGTTCCAGTTCTTGCATCAGATATGCATAGGAAATGCCGTGAAAGCCGTACCTATGTAGACCCTTCTCGCTAAACCGACGGGGGATAGCCAACCGTTTTGCGACGGCGGGCATGTTTGAATGGAATGCAGTGTCAAAACAGGCGATTTGTTTTAATGCAGGATGGCGTTGGCTGAAAAGTTCGATCAGCTTAATCTCTTCCGGTAAATGCTCGGGATCGTAAGGGCTGATCGTTTTGAGATAGGCTAATAATTCAGGCGTTATTTCCTGCGGTTCTGTCTGTTCCATCCCATGAACGATCCGGTGGCCGACGGTAGAAACCTGGGGAAATTCTTGCTGATTTTCCAGCCATTCTACCAGAAACCGTGCGGCATGTTCAAAGGTGTTCTCCCGGACGCGCAGGTTTTTGGGCTTTTCAGAAGTATTCGTAGTTAAAACGGGCTCAGTAGTGTTGTTCCCTATGTTATAAAGCTTCCCTTTAAGCAATAATGTAAACGCCGCCTCAGCTACCCGATAAAAGGCAAACCTGATGCTTGATGAGCCTCCATTGATGATAAGCAGTGATTTCTCCGTGTTCATATTGATCAAGCCTTTTCATCGGATCGTGTTTCATACAAGTTACTATTATCGAGCCTGCAGAATGGTGATCAGGATCATCTTTTGAAATGAGTATCAACACCGTCTTTCCATTAGGTAGCACGCATTTTGCAACGAGTGGTTTAATACATGTTTTTGAATGAAAATCTATGTCGAAATCCTTTCAGGAAATAAGTGCGCAGCAATTGGCGGAAGCGCTCCAAACGGATATTACAAAAGGGCTTTCTACTGCGGAGGCGGCAGCAAGGAACGAGCGTTTGGGCCTCAATGAGCTCAGCCGGGAAAAGCCTGAGAGCCTTTGGTCGATATTGCTGAGGCAGGTCAATAGCCTTATCGTGTGGATATTGGCGGTTGCGGCCATCGTATCATTTTGGTTAGGGGACACCATTGAAGGCTTCGCGGTACTTGCCGTCATCATCATCAATGCAGCAACAGGCTTCATATTGGAATACAACGCGCGCGAGTCGATGGAGGCGCTCCGCAAGCTCGATACCACGCCGGCGAGAGTGTTGAGGGATGGGCAAATCGACGAAATCCCTTCCGAGCGCGTCACAGAGGGCGATATTTTGGTCCTTGAAGCAGGCGATTTGATCCCGGCGGATGCCAACATCGTCCAGACCAACCAGCTGGAAGTCGATGAATCGGCATTGACAGGCGAATCAGTCCCATCTGCCAAGGGCGTTGATCCGTCGGCCGCGGAGGCGGCTTTGGGTGACCAGCATAACCGGTTATTCAAAGGAACGGCGATCACCAACGGGAATGCGAAAGCCATTGTTACCGGCATTGGACAGGCAACTGAACTGGGCAAAATCGCGACGATGGTCCAGCAGGCGAAACGTACCGCGACGCCGCTCGAAGCCAAACTCGATTCGCTAGCCAAAGTGCTGATCTGGATCACGATCGGTTTAGCGATGTTGTTTTTGGTAGTGGGGCTGATTCGTGGCGAAGAAACCAAGCAATTGATAGAAACGGCGGTTGCACTTGCCATTGCAGCCATACCGGAAGGAATGTCGGTTGTCGCCACGGTCGCGCTGGCTTACGGAATGCTCAGGTTGGCCGAAAAGAAGGTGATTGTCAAACGGCTTTCAGCAGTTGAAACGCTGGGAGGGACCAATGTTATTTTTACGGATAAAACCGGCACGCTGACTCAAAACAAAATCGAAGTGCGTCAGCTTCATTTTCCGGCCGGTGATTTATCGGTGATCCTGCACCCGGAAAAAGCCGGGGACGAGGCGATGGAGCTAACAGGTGAAGACACAGGACTTTCCAATTCTAGAGAATTTGCATTGTTGGCGAGGGTAGGGGCGTTGGCTAACAATGCCCAACTGACTTCCGGGCATTCGAACAGAAAGCAAATAGGTGATCCGGTTGAAATTGCGCTATTGCGATTCGCCCAGGCCGCAGGAGTCGATTTGGAAGATTTAGGTTCTAACTACATTAGAAAAGCCGAGGAAGCATTCAGCTCGGATACGCGCATCATGGCCACGCTGCACGAGTCAGCGGCGACCTATTATGTGGCTGTGAAAGGTGCTGTGGAGGAAGTATCTGAACTGTGCCATTGGAAGAATGATACCGAGAGGAAAAGCGAACTTGAAATTTCCGAGCGCATGGCTGCCGACGGTTTGCGTACGCTGGCCTTTGCCTACCGCGAGTCAGCGCAAATGCCTTCGGCGGATTTCACCAAGGAAGAGAAGCTGATTTACCTCGGACTTATTGGTTTCCTCGATCCGCCGCGAAAAGAAGTAACGCCAGCCCTGATGGCTTGCCATGATGCTGGCATTAAGGTGATTATGGTAACGGGCGATCATCCCGCGACGTCTTTGAACATTGCCAAGCAAGTCAATCTGGTTCAACCGGATGAGCAGCTGGTTTTGACAGGAAAGGATCTTCAATCGTTTAATTTTTCTTGCAAAACCGATCAGGAAAAAATGCTGAAATGCCAGGTGTTCGCGCGGGTAAATCCTGCTCAAAAACTGGATATGATCGATTTTTACCAAAAGCAGGGCGACATCGTCGGCATGACCGGCGACGGGGTGAATGATGCACCGGCTCTGAAAAAATCCGACATAGGCATTGCCATGGGCCTGCGGGGCACGGCCGTGGCCGCAGAGGCCGCGGATATGATCTTAAAGGATGATTCTTTTACATCTATTGTGAAAGCCATTGGCCAGGGACGCGTCATTTTCGAGAATATCAGAAAGTTCATTGTCTTCCTGCTCTCTTGTAATATGAGCGAGATTTTCGTCGTCACTTTTGCAGGTTTTTTGAATGTAGGCAATCCGTTGCTGCCCTTGCAAATCCTTTTTATCAACATCGTCACAGATGTATTCCCGGCTCTTGCATTGGGTGTAGGTAAAGAGAATGTTAAATTAATGCAATTCCCGCCCAGAGATCCGAAAAGGCCGGTTCTCGAATTGAAAGACTGGCGCAGGATCGTGTATTATGCGCTGGTCATGACGCTCTGTGTTTTAGGCGCATTTTGGTTTGGGACAAGTCAGCTGGGATTGAGTCATCAGGAAGGCAACACGGTTACTTTTTACGCTTTGTCGCTGGCGCAGTTGCTGCATGTTTTCAACCTTTATTCAGGGAAAGGAAAGTTTTTTGGCAACGAAATCACCCGAAACAAATTCATTTGGCATGCACATGCTTTGTGTATCCTGATCCTTTTAGCAACGTATTACATTCCCTTTATAAAACAAATGCTCTCATTGCAGGATCTGGATATGCTTTCTTTGCGACTGATATTGGCGGCGGGGCTGTTTCCGCTTTTGATTATCCAGTCAGTAAGGTTTTTCTCTTCGGGAAAGTTACATTAGCGCTGAATGAGCTATTGGATGATGACACTGGAAGGTGGTGCTGTCTCGCGAGCGAGAATTTTGAGACGAACATCCGAATGCTCTAAGAGTAAAAGGACTCGTTATCTTCCGACTTTTTGAAACGGGTAAACTTTAATTGGTACCTAGATTGTAGCATCATTTGACTTTTGAAAGCTTGATAAGTCCCATTCGGCAGCGCAAAGATGGCCAATATTACAAGGATTTTTCAGAACACCAGGATCGCAATTTGCATTTGCGACTCTGTTGTTCGAATGATTGCGGTCCCTCGACCTTTAAGTTTTGCAGCAATGAGCCGGAAGGTGAGAATAGCCCATCCCTTAATTTTCCCACATTTTCACTGATTCTCGATTTTCTCACTCGCCAGTAAAGCATCGTTGTTCTAATGCTTCGAAGCTCAATAACATTCCCAGCAAAAACTCTAAAAAATCAATCAGCGCCTGTTGCTCTTTGACCATACCGGCAAAGCCAGCCGAGAAGTGGCCGGTCGCAATTACAGCCCAAGCAGACGATGTTCCAAGCTCTATCAGGCTGATCCCCGATGGTAGTCTGAGAAAACGGATATTAATATAGGAAAAGGCCGCAGCCAGTGTGGTTAGGATTGAAAAAAGGATAAAAATATTTCCATGTTGTTTGCGATGTCTTATAACAATGGTTTATGTGTTTTTTGAAGGTGCTTAAATGCAGATGAGCAGTATTTTGGAAGCGTAACGGATGCAAGCCACGGCTCTTAACACATGCCTTGCCAGAAAAAGCATGTGCCGAGCGAGCAAAAATTGTAAAATGCAGATAGCCGGGATCAGTCAGGCCGGCTAACTACCCGGTAGGTTTCTGTGTTCTCTGTAACGGCGAAGGCTGAGGCCAGCAAGTTCCGGTTTTCTGTGATAAACAACCGGATCTTGCCAGGATCATCAATGATTTCAATACAAACGGGCAGGTCGGGCGGGTTTATTTCCATCACGCCGAATACAAGCCTTGCGTCTCCTAGGAATCCTGCTTTGACCGGCAGCATGAAGGCTTGTCGCAGTCCGGCCTCTTTGGCACGCCTCAGAAGAGCTGTCGATAACAAATTATCGCCCAGAAAACGTTTCCAAAATGAAGTGTTAGGCACTTTTTGACCTTGACATATATAAATCCTGATCGTATTTAAGTAGGGAGTATCAGCGTTTTTCATGAGCTAGTTTTTTAGGGTTGGTTTGAAGATTACTAACGCTTTCCCCCTCGTGTTGACGGTAGACCATGTGCTTGGATTGGCCGATAACCTGCGCCCCGTAAATTCCTCGGTGCCCGGAAAAGAAGTAAGCGATTACACAAGCTATTGCCGCATATACACCACAGTCCACGCCGAATAGTTCGATGGCCATAATGGTGCAGGCGAGCGGGGTGTTGGCAGCTCCCGCAAACACCGCGACGAACCCCATCCCTGCCAGAAGCCCAACAGGTAGCGGGACAAAATAAGATAGGGCATTGCCCAGGGCTGCGCCGATAAAAAACAATGGGGTCACCTCGCCACCCTTGAACGCTGCCCCAAGAGTAACCGCGGTGAACAGAATTTTCAGTACAAAATCGTAAGCAGGAAGCTTTTCGTTAAAAGATGCGACAATCGTCGGAATCCCCAGACCAATGTATTTGGTCGTCCCAAGTCCGAATACGGCGATGGCTACGATGATCCCTCCTGCGACCGGGCGCAGTGGGGGATATGCAATTTTTCCTTTGAGGAAGCTGCCCACACTATGGGTAAGACCACTGAATACGACGGCACACATGCCAAAAATCGCACCGGCGATCACCGCATACAACACATTTGCTGCCGATAACTCCGGGATGTACGGGATATGGTAGTGCGTATGACCTACCTGCCAGGCCTTTGTGGTCAAATCGGCAAACACAGAGGCTGCAAACGCGGGAAGCAATGCATCATATTGTAGCCTGCCCAGCAGGAATACTTCCAGTCCGAAAATGGCACCGGCCAATGGCGTGCCAAATACCGAACCAAATCCTGCTGCGATACCGGCAATCAGGATCAGCTTCCTATCCCGCGGGCGAAGCCGTAAGATCCGGGTGAACTGGTCTGATATCGAGCCCCCGATCTGCAGTGCCGTCCCCTCACGACCTGCCGATCCGCCAAACAGGTGTGTAGCAATTGTTCCGATCAGCACAAGTGGGGCCATCTTCAGGGGAATGATCTTAGAGGGATGGTGGATGTTTTCCAAAAGCAAATTATTACCCCTTTCCACATCTTTGCCCAGGTAATAATACAGGCATCCAATCGCAAAGCCCGCAACCGGCAGTAACCAGATCACCCAAGGGTAGCTTTCACGCCAACTGGTCGCCCAATCCAGCGATACCAAAAAAAGCGCAGACGCAGAGCCGACCAGAATGCCGATCAGGGCAGAGATCAGAAGCCACTTAATCAGAAAAAAAATAATGGGGTTTTTCCAGAAAAGAAAAGCAAGAGGACGCGGAAGCCGAAAACGTGGTGCTGACATATGTATATACCTATTAGATGAACAAAATAATTTTGATCCTAATAGGCGCCATCATCCCAATCGGGCGGTTCCAGCAGGAAGACACCATTTCCTGTATTGATACGCAAAATAACGATATAATACACAATCATCCAAAGAAGGAGCTGTAAAGATTATCATTTCCAGCAGTCACAGGCTTGTTAAAGCCACAACCTGAACCAAAATTCCAGGCAGTTTTATCCGCTCGCAAGACGGAACCCGGTTTACCAGAACTTTAGCCCTCGGGAATCATGCAGGATCTTCGACAGTCAGAGGTCCGACGCTCAAATCTTTCCCAAGGCTACCTTATAATCAGGATCTTCCAGAACACTAACCTCAATGACCGATTCGGCATTCCTGAGTAGTTGTTCTGCAATCCGGGCTTAGGTGACGCAGATGAAGCTCACTGACGTAGTCCACATCCATATTGTTGATCACCGAAAGGGGCATGTCCGGATATTCGGCTTGATTCGGGTCTTGAACTATACAAATCCCGCTACTTCTTTTGATTGCCCACATGCCTGAGGTGCCATCATCCAGCATTCCCCTTAATATGATCCCGACGGCATGGGAGGTAAAATGGAGTAATTGCTTGAAATTAATTTAAACAAATTTTGTCTCGCGCGTTGAAGCTACACAGGTACTCGGCCGCTTTTTTTTCAACTCGATACGGACCGATGTGAGGGCATTGATGGATCATTTGTGCCGTTTCAGATCAGAGTGGATATGCCTCAGTATAGTTTCAGCTAAAAAGTTTTCTTTGAAAAATCTCAGAATCGCGTGGGAGTTTTTCAAATTTGGCGGTCTATCTTCATAACAAGCCTTACCGCGCTTATCGGCAGGGTAAAAGAGTGAGAGAATTATTGCACGTATATAAATCCACGTAAGCCGAAGGCAACCGCTGATGATCCGGAACCTAAACCAAGATAATTCTGACGACCAAGTTCTGTTAAGCAGGATGAGGCTAGGGGATTATTTAGCTTTCGGGTCCATTTACGAGCGGTACTGGGCCAGACTTTTCAATGCGGCCTGTAAGCGCATGGGAGACGAGGAATCTGCCAAAGATATTACACAAGATATTTTTCTACAGCTTTGGCAACGCAGACAGGAGTTGGAAATTGATAATCTGCCAGCTTATCTGTTGACAGCGGTCAGAAATAATGTTTTCAAATACATGGAAAAATACCAGAGGTACACACCTATTTCCGAACTGGTCGAGCAACTGTTGTCATCGAGCGAGTATACCGATGGTCAATTGGCGGTAACCGAACTGACGGCGCGTTTTACAAAGCTGTTGGAGCGGCTCACCCCGTCACAGCAGGAGATTTTCAGGCTGCGGTTTGAGGAGGAAATGGGTACTCTGGATATTGCGAGGCGACTGAACATTGCCCAGAAAACGGTCCAAAATCAACTGACCAGAAGCATGGCGCATATTAGACAGGTAATCGGACTGATCGCTATTATGATAGTGGGCTGCCCCTGAAAGTGCCCAGAATGGTCTGTAGATGGTAAAACACACAAGCGTATCGACAAATGAGCAAGGAAGAGTTTTTGCAAATACTAGAAAAATACAGAAAAGGGTGTGCTACCGAAGAAGAGGAGGCCTTTTTGCTGGCATATTATGAGCTGTTTGAATCTGGTCAAGAGCGCACCGATCTGAAAGATGCGGAGGAAGTCAGAGGTCTGAGAGAAAGTATCAAATCAGAAATTGACCTGCGAGCTGCTGCTCTCACGGAAGTCGGCTCGGGAGGATCGAAACAAAGGATGCTGTATCGCTATTCGGCCTGGCTTGTAGCTGCAACATTTTTGATTTTCAGTAGTCTGTACTTTTTTGAAAGCCGCAAACCTGCTCAGGTAACGAAGATATCCCAAATGGGCCGGGTTCAAAAGAGCAGCCGGATTGTGCCGGGAAGCTACCAGGCGACCCTCACGCTCGGGAATGGTGAAATAGTAAGGTTAGACGATCAGCATACAGGATTGATTCGACAGCAAGACGGTGTTTCGGTGCAAAAGCCCGAAAACGGGCACTTGGTTTACAACGCCGGTAAAACTGCAAACTCAGCTAATCATACTGTTTCGACGCCGAGAGGCGGGCAGTACCAGCTCACTTTATCGGACGGTACCAGCGTATGGCTGAATGCGGCCACCTCAATCCGATTTCCGGCGGTATTCTCAGATACGATCCGAAGCGTTGAACTGCGTGGAGAAGCCTATTTCGAAGTGGCGCACGATGCCGACAGGCCGTTCCAGGTACGGTCAGACGGACAGTTGATCACGGTCTTGGGCACGCGCTTTAATGTGGCTGCTTATTCAGACGAACCTTCGACACGGACTACGCTGCTTGAAGGAAAGGTAAAAGTGATGACAATGAGTCCACAGGGCCAGCAGCGTACAGGTGAGGGTAAGGTTTTAAAGCCCGGGCAGCAATCGCTGCTGACAGGTGGCCTAATGCAGATAGCCGATGTTGATCCTGAAAATTCTGTGGCCTGGAAAAATGGTTATTTCAGATTTGATAAGGCAGATATCCGAAGTGTAATGAGGCAGATAGCCCGTTGGTACGATGTGGAAGTGGAGTATCGGGGCAAAGTGGGGGCGGATCTTTTTGCTGGCGAAATAAAACGTGACGAGGACATTGCCAACGTGCTGCGCATCATTCAACTCAACAATGTGGATGTACGGGTGACTGGGCGCAAGATCATTGTTAACTATTAATACGCTGCTTTTCAACATATACTTCCTGAATTTTACTACTTATATCTTCATAATCCTATGCTCCTCACTACCTACCGAAGGCTCGGTAGACGAGACAGGTCTGCCCGTGCGCAAAATTTATTTGCCACGCGGGTCACGCTGCTCGCTTCCCTGGCCCTGCTGCTAAACCTTAATGCGAAAGCATTTGCGCAAAACATTACGATTAAAGGTGAAAATATCTCGCTTGAAAATGTGCTGATCTCTATCGGTAAGCAGAGTGGACATTACTTTTTCTACAAATACAATGAAATCAAAGATGCACATCCCGTGTCGTTGGATTTGAAAAATGCAACGCTTGAAAGTGCGCTGAGCGAAAGTTTCCGGGGACAGCCTTTTGAGTACAAGATTGAGCGGAAAACGATTATCGTCAATAAAACCAAAGCGGAGCCAGCGGCCAAGCCAACAAAAAAGGAAACATCCGGGCGCGTTGTAGATGAAAAGGGCCAGCCGCTGCCCGGGGCGTCGGTGCGCGTGCAAAATTCAGATGCCGCCACGGCCACTGATGAAGCCGGGGTATTCACTTTTACGGATTTGCCTGCTGACGCGACGCTGCTGGTGACTTATACCGGTTTCGCCAGCCAGTATGTTCGCATTGCTGGGCAAGGCTCCATTACAGTGGTAATGCGCGAGGATCCTCAGAACCTGAATGCACTGGTGGTTGTCGGGTACGGGGCCCAGCAGCGGAAAGATATCACGGGTTCTATCAGTTCGATCAATGCAGAGAATATCAAAGACCAGGCGGTTTTTACCCTTGATAATGCGATGGCCGGACAAATGCCGGGTGTGCAAATCACCCAGGCGACGGGAGCTCCTGGGGGCGGCTCGTCGGTGCGAATCCGTGGCGCAGGTTCGTTGAGTGCAGGCAATGACCCGTTGTATGTCATCGACGGCTTTCCGGTTAGCGGGGATTTTAACCAGACCAATAACCCGCTTAATACGATCAATCCGTCGGACATTGCCGATATCCAGGTGTTAAAAGATGCGTCGGCTACGGCGATTTACGGCTCGCGCGGTTCAAACGGGGTTGTTATCATTACGACCAAATCGGGAAAAAGTGGGACATCCAAAATTGATTTCATTGTGAGCACCGGAATCCAGCAGGTAGAACGCATTCTGGACGTACTGAATGCCGGCGAGTATGCCGTTTACCTGAATGAAGCCCGTAATAATGCTTGGGTTAATTCGGGTCCAGGCAGAAGCGCCTCGGATCCCAATAGTGCCAGAACAAACAATGTGATGTACCAAATACCTGAGATCACGGCGAACCCTGCCGCGCTGGGAAGCGGTACAAACTGGCAAAGGGAAATTTTCCGCACAGCCAGCGTCAACAACTATCAGCTCAACTTCTCAGGAGGCAATGAGCGGACGCGCTTTTTTGTATCGGGAGGGTATCTCAACCAAAAGGGTATCATCCTTAATTCGGGAATGAAGCGCTATTCATTCAGGATCAATGTAGACTCCCAGGTACATACCCGCGTCAGAGTAGGCGCGAACCTGACGCCTTCCTATGTGACCAACGAGCTGGTAAATGCTGAGGGTAATTGGCAGGCGGGTGGCATCGTGCAGTCTGCAATTACGGCCGCACCCTTTATGAAGCCTTACGATTCTGAGGGGAACTACACGAAGATTACCGGTTTGGGCATAGGTACCAGCGAGGTTGATAATCCGGTAAAGCTCGCCAGGGAATCGTCTTATAAACAAGGGACTTTGAGATTGTTGGGAACCGCATTTGCAGAAATGACAATCCTCGACGGGCTTACCTTTAAAACATTGGTTGGTACTGATTTGCGTAGTTTTAAGGAAAATATATTCAGCCCTTCTATTGTCAACCCCAACAGCGTCAATGCTACAAAAGTGCCTACTGCGAATGCAGTCACTACGGACAACAAAAGCTGGCTGGCAGAATACACATTGAGCTACACCAAACAGTTTGGTAAACACGCATTGAGCGCATTGGCGGGTTACACGGCACAAAAAGACTATCTGGACAATAGCAGCATCGCTGCGACAAATTTTGCAAATGACCAGATTAAAACCATTAATGCAGCAGGACTGATCACCAGCGCAGCTACAACGCAGGAAGAATGGGCGCTATTGTCGTATCTGGCTAGGGTCAACTACGGCTACAACGACAAATATCTATTGACGACAACAGTGAGAAGGGATGGTTCTTCGCGTTTTGGAGCCGATAACAAATGGGGTTTTTTCCCGTCTTTGTCGCTCGGCTGGCGGCTGTCTGAGGAGCATTTTCTGAAAAACCTTAAATGGCTCAGTGAGCTTCGTCTTCGGGCCAGCTACGGGCTTACGGGCAATAATTTTATCAGCAACTACGGTCACATTGGGCTGACAGGGATTGAAAATTATATTTTTGGTGGCAGCGGCGGATCGATCGGCAATGGCATCAGGCTGTCCAACATTCCCAACAGCTTGCTCGGCTGGGAGAAAAATAATCAGCTTGATATCGGCCTCGAAGTAGGGTTGGCCCAAAATCGTTTTTCACTTACGCTTGACTATTATCTCAAAAACACTTCCGACCTTCTGCTCAATGTGCCTGTTCCCACACTCACTGGTTATTCGACAGCACTTCAGAACATCGGTAAAATCCGCAACCGTGGTCTGGAATTTGCGGCCACGAGCCGAAATCTGGTGAATAGGCTCAAATGGACGACGGACTTTAACATCTCGACAAACAAAGTCAAGGTTTTAGAGCTGGGGCCCGACGGTTCCCCCATTATTTCCCGTCAAACGACTTCTGCCAATGCATCGACGCATATCACGGCCATTGGCGGCGAGCCGGGCACTTTCTATGGTTACCGTGTAGCGGGCGTTTATCAAAACCAGCACGAAGTTGAAAACCTGCCGAATATTTCAGGAGAGTCCAAGCCCGGGCAGCTTCGGTTCGCAGATATCGACGGCGATGGTCGCATTACCAGCAACGACAGAACAGAGCTGGGCAGTCCGTTCCCGAATTTCACCTATGGGATGACCAACAAGCTGTCATTCAAAAACCTGGATTTCTCGGTAACCATTCAAGGGGTCCAGGGCTTTGAGGTACTGAATATGGCGCGCAGATATTACGGAAACTATGCAGGCTCCTACAATGTGCTCAAGAGCTCCTCCCAGGGATGGCGGTCGGAGCAGGAGCCGGGCAACGGCACTTCACCGATGGTCGACCGTAACTTTGGGGCTATGCCTGGAAGCAACCTGGTCAATAACGTAACATCCTTGTTTGTGGAGGATGGCTCATTTCTCCGTGTTCGGAATATTACCCTGGGCTACACAATCCCCGGGGGGATGCTAAGTCGGCTCCGGCTAGCCAACGCGAGGGTGAATTTCAGCGTACAGAATGCCTTCACTTTTACCCGTTACGAAGGGTACAACCCAGAGGTGAGCATACAGGGCGGTAGTACACTGGTGCCCGGCGTAGATGCGGGTGGTTACCCACTGGCGCGCACGTTTATGTTGGGAATAAGTCTTGGCCTTTAAATCAGAAAAGCGATGATAAATAACATTAAAATGAGGCTTTTGGTAGTTCTGTTGCTGTTTGTTGCCTCGGGGTGTAGCGACAATTTTCTTGACCTGGCACCTGTTTCACAGCTCAATGGAAACAGGTTCTTCAAAACCGAAGAGGATATTAAAAATGCCCTGACCGCCACATATGGTGCATTACAGGCACCTGGACTTTACTATTCTTCTATGCATGTGATCGGCGACCTGCGTTCGGACGATACCTGGATCCCGAATCCGAATGCAGGAGCAAACTTGCAGGAGGTCGACGAATTCAAAAATAATGCCTTCAATACGATTAGCAGCTCTACCTGGAGTGCGCACTATCAGGGCATCCAGTCGGCGAATATTGTCATTGCTAAAATCGCTGATGTTCCGATGGAAACTTCCTTAAAGGCTCGGTATATTGGAGAGGCCAAGTTTTTAAGGGCGCTTATGTATTTTAACCTTGTCCGCATTTTCGGCGACGTTCCACTGGTGTTGGAAGTGATTAACAACCCATCAGAAGGCTATGCCTACGGGAGGGAAGCTGCCGGAAATGTTTATGAGCAGATTGTCAGCGATTTAAAAGAGGCCGTGGCAGTATTGCCCGAGCAGATCGCCAGCGCGGAGATCGGACGCGCTACCAGGGGTGCTGCGATGGCGCTACTGGGCAAAGTTTACCTGACCCGGGCGCAATGGGACCTTGCTGCGCAAACATTGAAAGAGCTCATCGACAAGGGGACCTACCAGCTCCTGCCCAACTACACCAACCTATTCGGTGCTGCGAACGAGAATAACAGGGAATCTATTTTTGAAGTACAATTCAAAAAGGGCTCGTCGGGCGAAGGAAGTCCCTACACAAACCAGTTTGCCCCGATCGGATCGGGAACGGCGGTGACAGGGCTTGGTAATCCCTTAGGACAAAACATTCCTACCGATGCGATTGCGGCCGCTTACGAAACCGGGGACTTGCGAAAAAATGCGTCGATGCAAACCACCTACACACTCAACGGCAATACCGTTACGCACAACTATGTGGCGAAATACCTGGGGCAGCCGGCCGCGAATCTGGATAGCGACAACAACTGGATCGTGCTTCGGTACGCGGATGTACTGCTGATGTACGCGGAGGCCTTGAATGAGCTTGGCTTTGAGGCAAACGGGGAGGCATTTCTTTACCTTAACCAGGTGCGTAACCGTGCCGGGCTTGCCTCCAAAACGAGCAGTAATTCTGATCCGTCACTTCAAATCGCCTCACAGGCGGCGTTCAGACCCGCGATCGAACAGGAGCGGCGGATAGAGCTGGCATTCGAGGGCCATCGTTGGTTCGACCTGGTTAGGACCAACCGTGCGCTAGTTGTGCTGGCTCCGCTGGGAATGAAGGCGCACCATGTTTTGCTGCCAATACCCCAAAGCCAGATCGAGATTAATCCAGGTCTAGTGACCCAAAACCCGGGTTATAACTAATAAACCAAGCAGCGCGCACCGCAAACAAGTGCACGCTGTGTCCTTTTTTTCTTTTAGCAATGAGAACCTACTTTTTCTTTTGGTTGATCCTGATTTTGAAGTCCATGGCAGGCTTGGCGCAACCAGCCGTGACCCTTAATATTAAGGCCGATGGCTACCGCGGGATTTGGTACAGCAATCAGCCGTCTCGCGATGAATTTGCATATAAGTATAGCGGGGGACTGGGCACCTATCCTGCAAACCACTATCCGTTTTCAGTGTACGCGCAGAAGGTAAACAAGACCTTTTTTTGCTATGGCGGCACGGACGAAAACGGAAAGACGCTACTCCACATGGTATCCTTTTTCGATCACAAAACCGGGAAAGTTCCACGGCCCACCATCGTTCTTGATAAGCAGACGGACAATGCGCACGACAATCCGGTGATCAATATCGACGAGCAGGGGTATATCTGGATTTTCTCTACCGCCCACGGCACCAGTACGCCCTCGTTTATCCACAAAAGTACTAAGCCGTACGATATCGATACTTTTGAGCAGATCTTTGCGACCAAAGAACTAGCCGGCGGCAACGTGCCACTGAATAATTTCTCTTACCTGCAAAGCTGGTATGCTAGGGGAAACGGGTTTCTGAATCTGTTTACCCACTACGACAGAAATGTGATTCCGGATCAACCCCAAAAACCGAGGCGAACTATCTCCTACATGACAAGTCGAGACGGTATACATTATTCGGAATGGAAAGATATTGCCATGATCGGAGAAGGACACTACCAGACTAGCGGGAAGTTCGGGGACCGGAAAATCGGTACTGCATTTAACTATCATCCAGTCAAAGAGCGAGAAAACGGGTTGAACTACCGGACGAACCTGTATTATCTGGCGACCGACGATTTCGGAGAAACTTGGCAAGACGCGGCGGGTGCGAAACTCACGGTGCCTCTTACCCAAATTATGAACCCTTCGCTGGTATACGACTATGAATCCGAAGGCCTGAATGTGTACATTAATGACCTCACATTTGACAATAATGGTAACCCGGTCATACTTTTTCTTACAAGCAAAGGGTTCGAACCCGGGCCTGCTGGTGGCCCAAGGCAATGGCGCACTGCCCGTTTTGATGGCACGTCTTGGATAATCCTACCCGTAACCGCATCCGATCATAATTATGACATGGGTTCGCTTTATATTGATGAAAAGGGGAAATGGCTGATCGTCGGGCCAACAGCGGCCGGCCGTGAGCCTTATGGAACTGGTGGGGAAATGATACTTTGGACGAGTACTGATCAAGGCCGGTCCTGGACATCGAAACAACTGACGACCGCAAGTCGCCGAAACCATTCCTATGCCCGCAGGCCTGTGTCTGCCCATGATGATTTTTTTGCTTTCTGGGCGGATGGAAGCAGCCTATCAAAGTCAGTCTCGCATCTTTATTTCTGTAATAAAAAAGGAGATGTGTTCAGGTTGCCGTTAAAAATGAGCAAACGAAATCAAAATCCTGAACCAGTATATAGGTAAGTACGTGTTAAAGTATTATTTGCTTATCCGGCCCAAGCTCGGCTCAAAACGTTCAAATCCCGAAGCTCGAAAGAAACACCGTGTAAGGGCTCAAAACATATCCTGTCCGCTCAGCCTTCCACGATTTGCCCGTCGGCCATGTAAATTCTGCGATCGGCCCGGCGGGCGAAATCTTCGTCGTGCGTGACGACCAGGACGGTTTGCTGTCTTTCTTTGGCCAGCTCTTTGAACAGGCCAAAAACAGTTGCACTGTTGGCGCTGTCCAGGTTCCCGGTAGGCTCGTCGCCCATCACAATCGAAGGATCGTTGATCAGCGCCCTGGCGATGGCTACACGCTGCTGCTGGCCGCCGGAAAGCAATGCTGCCCGCTTGGCGGCCTGGCTGTCCACGTCCAGCAGTTTTAATAAATCCAAAGCCCGCTGTTCGATCTGCTCCTTGGGGTACAAACCCAGCTTGCGGGCCGGCAGCATGACATTTTCCAGGGAGGTAAATTCGGGAAGCAAGTAATGAAATTGAAACACAAAGCCGATATGCTGGTTACGGAATGCGGCGAGCCACCTGTTTGTCTTGCCTTTCATCTGTTCTCCGTTGATCATGATACTGCCTTCAAAGTCGGTATCCATCGTGGAGAGCAGGTATAGTAAAGTCGATTTACCACTACCTGACTTACCCGTAATAGCAACGAATTCCCCTGCCTTCACCTGGAAGCCGACATCTTTGAGTACCTGGTTGCGGACAGGTTCTATAAAATACTTATTCAGGTTTGCAACTTCGAGTACGTTCATAGAGCTATCCTCTTAAAATGGAAATAGGGTCCATCTTCGCGGCTTTTCTGGATGGCAAATATCCCGACAAGGCCGTCGTCAGTATACCGAATGTGAAGCCGGTGATATAGTAAACAGGTTTAAAACTGACGGGCAAATGATCGAGCGTGATCATTACGTCGCTGTTGAACGGGACTTTGGATACCGCATAGGAGATCAAAAAACCAAACACCAGGCCCATCACCGCGCCGGCAGCCCCGATCACCAGCGCCTGCGTTAAAAAGATGCCCCTGACATCCGAATCGGAAAAGCCGGTCGCTTTCAGGATGGCGATTTCCTTCATTTTTTCATAGATCATCATCGTCAGGATGTTGAATATACCGAAGCCTGCCACCAGCAAAATAGTACCCGCCACCCCGTAAACAATCATCCTTCTGAGCACATCCCCTTCCAAAAGAGAGGCGTTGTCCTTTTTCCAATCCGAGCCTTGATAATGGTACCTTGCCTGCCACTGCCCGGACATTTCCGGGGCCAATTCCTTGTCGAAAAGCTTCACTTTAATTTCCGTCAGATACGACGCGGGCACACCCAGCAGCTTTTGGACTGTCTTGATGCTGGCATAGCATTGCTGCTTGTCAATGTCGGTGAGGCCCGTTTTGAAAATCCCGGCTACTATCACCGGGAAATTTCCACCTTTTTCGGTGGTGATAAGGGTCTGATCGCCCGTTGTCACGTTCAGTCGTTTGGCCAGCCCTACGCCCATCAGGATGCTATTGGTTTTAACGTTGACTTCTTCATAGCTGCCTTCGATGACTTTACTGGACAGATTAAACAGCTGATCTTCCCTTTTCAGGTCAACACCGTTGATTTTGCCATTTAGTGAAGAAGAGCCAAGCCTGAAAAACACTTGCGTAGTGATCGCGCCCGAGGCGGCCTGAACGCGCGGATCGGCCCGCAGCTCCCCTAGCACCTGGTTAGCATCTTTTAAATTAAGCAGGATGTCTTTGGGTTTCTGATGGTGTACCTGGTTGATAACGCCCGGAAAACGCCTGTCCAGTAACGACTGGTCTGCTATCTGCACTTCATTGTACATCCGGAGATGGGGCGACTGCTGGAAAACCACATCCTGGGTATACTCGTTGGTACCCTGGATAAAGCTCACCATAAAAATGAACACGGTGATACCGAATGCAACGCCTGCGGTCGCAACCAGCGTCTGCCGCAGTTTGGCCTTCATATAAGTGGCGGCAATAGATGCCGACAAAGCGATATTGGTAAGCCGCTGCTTCATATCCGTTACGGGGCTTTTTCATAAACAAGGTCACCGGCTTTCAGCCCACTTTTAATCTCAATCCACGGACCGCTCCTTGCACCAGTATTCAATTTCTGTTTAACCACCTTACCGCCAGCCCCTGCTGTCCATATCGAGTCGCCCGGCAGCAGAAATGTGCTGGGTATGGCCAGCGCGTTGGCCTGGCGTATGAGGATATTGGCCTCGACCGAAGATTGCGGAAAGAAAGCGGCGGTGCCAGCTACACCGGCTTCTACCTTGAAACTGCGGTTTTCCTTTTGAATTACAGGCACAATCTTGCTTACTGTTGCCGTGAACTGTTTGCCTGCAAAGGCATCGGTTTCAAAAAAGACCTTTTGTCCCAGCTTCACCTGGGCAATATCCCTTTCATCTACCAGCAGTTCCAGTTTGAACCGACCGGCGCTGCCCGTTAGCAGGATTGGATCGCCGGCCGCCGCAGTGCTGCCTTCTGTGTGATAAATGCTGAACACTTTGCCGTCGATACTGCTGGTAAGGACATTGGTTTCCCTAAGCTCGCGCAGCTGGGCAAGCTGTTTGCTAACAGAAAGGACATTTCCCCTTTGGTCATCGCGTAGTGCCCGATACTGGTATTGCAAATTGTTATACTCCGTCAGGCTAGCCTGAGCTTTAATGGCGCGATGCCTGGCTTCCTGAGCCGGAACGGCCTTTTCTGCGGCAAGCTCCCGGTAATTTTGGGCTTCTGCCGAATCCTGCTCGTACTGCTTCCTGGCCAGAACTGCCTTTTGCCGCAGCTCCCGCGCCCTTGCCGAGCTGTCGGATGCATTTTGGCGCGCGAGCCTGAGCTGTTTGTCGAGTATGTCCAGCTGGGTATTTTGACTGGGTTGCCCCAGCACCGCCAATACCTGGCCTTTTTGGACCTGATTCCCCTGTGCAACCAGGATTTTCAGGATATGCTCGCTGGTGACGGCCTTGATCACCTCATATTCCGCAGGCATGATCTCGCCCGAGGCGTAAACAGCTTCATTGATGGCCTGGGTGGTCACCTTGAAACTTGCCGGTTCCTTTTTGCATGAAGACAGGGCTGCTAGGCCTGCCAGCGCCAGTATACAAAACTTTTTCATACACTTTAATTGCCTTGTAAGTATTCAAATTCAACGATTTGGATCAGGCATTGCATCCGGGCTGCCAGGCGCTTGCGTCTAACGACAGTCATTTCATCCTGTAACTGCTTCATTTGTATCATATCCATAATGCCCTTTTGTAATTTTTTTGTCGAGAGCCCGATATTGTCCCGGGCGAGCGCTTCCTTTTTTTGCAGGCTTGCGAGCTCCTGCCGGGCACGGTCATAGCCGATTTTTGCGGCCAGGAACGCCTTGTTGCCGCTGCTGATACCGGCCTGTCGTTCGGCCTCGGCCAGTAGCACACTTTCCTTGTCCTTTTTGAGCTGGTAGTGCATTTGCGCCATATCAAAGATGGGCATTGAAAGCCGGAGCCCTACATACCCTGAAGAAAACCATTTCGAGCGGGTGATAAAGCTGGCCTCACTGCCAAAGCCGAGCCGGCTATAACCGCTGACGGCAGATAGTTTTGGATATAATGCGGCCGTGGATTCTCTGACAGCAGCCCTGGCGATGTCAACGGTCAGGCTGTCTTGTGTAAAATCGGGTAAGCGTTGCGCATTGAAATCAGTTTGTGGAGCGGCTTCCGGAAACAAAATACCACCCGTATCGATCGGAATTGAATCGGCGAGGGGGAAGCCCATCCAGAATTTAAGGTCCAGCAGTGATTGCTGGTACGAAGCCTGGATACCGGCCGCTTCGTCACCCAGGTCTTCGAGTAATGTGAGTGATTGGTTTACCGCGATCTGATCCGTAATACCCTTCTCAAAGTTCAATGCGATTAACCGGTGGCTTTCCTGAAAATCCCGGACCCTGCCTTCCGCCGCATGGTAATCCTGCTGGTGCAGGACGGCAGCATAGTAGGCCATGCGGACATTTTTGGCCACCAGTTTTTGTTCTGAATGGTTCTGACTGGCCTTTAGCTGCTGTTCGAGCATCGAAGTTTTGATCTTCTTCCATCCTTCTGCATCGACCAGGCTGAGATTGGCTTGCAACCCGGCATTTCCCATCCAGGGTGTCCCCAGACGGACGGGAATAAACGTACCCTGCGGCTGACCGAGCAGTTCACCGGGAAAAACCTGGACAGGTATCTGCCAGTAATGATCCAATGAGGCCGAACCGGTTACTGCCGGCAGCAGCATGGCTTTCGACTGGCTGGCAGCCGTAGTGGCGACGGCCAATCGCTGTCGACCCGCCGATAGTTCCCGGTTATGAGCGGCTGCATATTCCAGACATTTATCCAAAGTCCAGACGGATTGTGCTGTACAAAACCGGGTTGCCATCATTGAAAGAGACAACCCAAGTCCCATTGCTAGCATCTTGTTCTTTAAGTTCATCATAAAAAGAACTAAAAAGTTAAAATTTTAACCGTCAAGCTCAATCGTCCGCTTCCAGCGTTCGAGAATAATGGGAAATTCGACCAGCAGCATCTTATAAAGAATAGCAACTTCACCCAATTCCTTATCGAACTGGTCCTGAATACCGCGCGCCCTGCGGACATCGTCCAGGATGCTAAAGAACTGCTGATAACGGGAGGTCATCTCTTTCTCATTGAAAAGGCTACGCATGTTCACAAAGAAAAAACGCCTGCGCTTTCCGCCGACAGTCCGGAAGCTGGCCATCCCTGACGCCGTCAGCATTTTAAGTGCGTTCGAGACGGCACTTTTACTCACATTGAAATACGCGACTAAATCCTCGAAAACCGCGCCCTCCTTGCCTGTTAGCAGTAGATAGGTGAAAACCCTTGCAGCTACCGGTGTTAGGCCCATATGCTCCAGGTGGCTGCTATGCTGTTCGATTCGTTCTCTATGCTGCTCCAAAATCCCTGTTATCTAACTAACAGTAAAAGTAATGTCATTTGGTTCTCAAAAACAAGAACCAGATGGTAATTATTTGTTAGTTTGATTATGCAACTACCGGAGCGACCTGAGATACAGTATGCCGGCACAGCCCGAAATGATGGAAGCGAGCAAAATACCGTAGCGGGCGCTGTCAACGTGAACGGGATCGGTGAAAGCAAGGCCGGTGATGAAAAGCGACATCGTAAAGCCAACCCCGGCCAGAAGGGCCACCCCAAATATATGCTTCCAGGTCGTCTGGGCGGGAAGCCGGGAGATACGTAGCCTCACCATCAGCCAAGTGAACGAAAACACGCCGATCAGCTTCCCCACAACAAGGCCGGAGATTACGCCGATGCTGACAGGGTTAACCAGTGAAGCAAAGAAGTTGCTTCCGATGTGCATACCGGAATTAGCCAGGGCAAAGACCGGCATGATCAGGAAGGCCACCCAGGGATGCAGCCCGTGCTCTATTTTTTGAAGCGGGGTCTCTGCATCCTGGCTAATTGTCTTGATCCGCTCGATGATATGATGCTGCTGGGCGGTCATAAGCGGCCCATGCAGCGGGATAGCCCGCTCGAACTGGTCGGTATAGTCCTTGATCTGATCAATGTATTCCGATTCGCGGATCTTGGTGCGAGCAGGTATTGAGAAAGCAACCAGGACACCCGCAATGGTTGCATGTACGCCCGAGAACAGGAAGCAAGCCCAAACAATGACACCCAGGATCACATAAATCAGCGTACTTCTCACACCCAGGAAATTAGCAGCGACCAAGGCGGTCAAAAAGATGGCAGCGAGTGCCAGATAAGCAAAGGATATTTGAGCAGTGTAGAAAAAAGCGATGACCAGGACTGCACCAAGGTCATCGGCTACGGCCAGCGCCGATAAAAATACCTTAACCGGAGCTGGGATGTGCTTACCTGCCAACGATAAAAGCCCGAGCGCAAAAGCAATATCGGTGGCCATCGGGATACCCCAACCTGAAATCGACGGCTGGTTAACATTGATGATACTATAAATCAACGCCGGGACCAGCATCCCGCCCAGGGCAGCCCCCATAGGAAGGCTTGCTTTTTTGACCGAAGACAGTTCACCTGCCATGAATTCGCGTTTGAGCTCAAGGCCGATCACAAAAAAGAACAAGGCCATCAGTCCGTCGTTGATCCAGACATGTAAGGGATGCTTGAAGGAGCCGTCTCCTAAACCAATGGAAAGCTCAGTTTCCCACAGGTAATGGTAGGACTCTGAAAAAGACGAGTTGACCCAAACAAGGGCTGCTATGACTGATACAAAAAGGATAATGCCGCCTGTAAATTCCTGGTGAATGAAGCGGTGAACAGGTTTTAATAAACGATCGATCGGAGATTTGGGCATCGGTAGCTGGTAAACTTTGGCCAAATATAGACTAAAAAAGGAGCTTTCGCCTGCGTCTCTTCTGTTCTGGCCAGTTAAGAAATAGTCCGATTATCTCCCTGTTTTTGGGATCGGGGGGCTAAGGCGATCATTTCACCTGCGGACTTACAAAGCCTGGAAGCCACAGCGCTAAAAAGAAGAAAACAACGCTAAATACCATGGCCAGCACGTAAATCCATCGCAGCTCCCTGAGCTTTGCTTGTCCTAATTTCTGTTAACGGGTACCTGTTGCGCTATGGAAAAAGGTAGGCCGAAATTTTGTAACCTAGATAGAACATCAAGCTACCTGCAAGCAGCCTCAGGACAGAGTTATTCCTGATCAGTACATAAGGCACGCTGCCAATAAAGCAATAAAAAATGTAAATCCAGATCGGGATCGGTAAAAAATAGAGGATCAGCCCCATAACAAACATCGGACCGTGAGCTCCTTCGGCGTACCGTTCATCCCTGCTGTTTTTGGTTTCGTTATAGCAATAGTCTCTAAAGCTTGAAAAGAAATCCCTGAGCGTAATTCATTATGGTTATATAGAAAACAAAAAGCGGCCTGTCCAAGCAGATAGGCCGTTTCAATTTACCCTCCATAAATAGTAGTGGAAATAGGACGCAAAAATGCATAAAAAGCCCGCATCCCGCAAATCAGAAGGGCTCTTCATGCCGCATAAAGGCATCTGGCCACCTGCTTTGCTGGAAGAGCCAAACCAGTACCAGGTTATAGCCACCGGCGAAATGTAAAACAAACTTGTCTTTTCGATGAACATACGCTACATTAGAATAACAATTAACGACATTGGTGCATGGTCAAACTATTTAAACTCTTGGGCTGGGCATTGGTATTGTCAGGCATCTGTGTGGTGTTCCTGGATCGTTCCCCTAATGCGGAGCTTCCGCTGCTGGTTGGGCTTTTCACGGTTTTTATCGCAGGGAAAAAAACAGAGGACGAACGGTCGCAGCAGCTGAAATCCTCTTCTGCTTATATCGCTTTGGTTCTGAGCTATGCCACCAAGCTGATCAGCTCAAATCTTTATGAGCATCATATACTTAGTTTCAGTCTGTCCGATATTAACTATTTTCTGATCCTGGTCTTTGGCATGGCGATCATTCTGTTTTACGCAAGGCTATATCTGTCTGCCAGATAAGGTATTAAAGCATGAAGAACTTTTGAAAGTCCGGCGGGCTAATGAAAATATCACGCAGGCCGAACTTGCAGCCGGGGTCGGTGTTTCCCGGCAAATGATCAATTCGATTGAAATCGGGAAATATGTCCCCTCTACGCTGCTCGCCCTTAAAATAGCCTCGGTCTTTGGTGCCAGCCTGGATGATATCTTTAAGCTGGAAGAAAGTGATTGGCAATAAAAGGCCTGTATAACTAATCTGGTTCCGTCGCATATGGGTTATGACTTTGCCATCAGGTTAAAGATCAATCCCGCAACTGGTCAATAGGAGTTCTTGCCATTTTTATCGAGTTGCTTCCAGACAAATCCAGGCCGCAAAAAACAAGCGGGCACGTTAATCCTGCGCTATCTGAATTTTGAATATAAGTTACAATCTAATGGCGTCTTATCGGCAGGATTTTGCTTTCTTTGGTACTTGCCCAATAGTATTTCTAAAATCTTAATATATCCCAATTTAATGGAGGAGGTTGTCAATTTTATCAATAGTTTGATATGGAGTAATGCACTTATAGCCCTTTGTCTTGCGACAGGAATTTACTTTTCAATAGTTACCCGTTTTTTGCAAGTCAGGTACATCAGAGATATGGTTGCACTGCTTTTCGGTGGTAAATCCTCCGATGTTGGCGTTTCTTCTTTTCAGGCATTTGCCATCGCCATTTCTGGCAGGGTAGGCACAGGCAATATCGCCGGTGTAGCCACAGCAATTGCCATGGGCGGACCTGGCGCGGTATTCTGGATGTGGGCCATTGCGTTTTTGGGGGCGGCCTCGGCTTATGTTGAAGCTACGTTGGGGCAAATTTATAAAACCGTCCAAGATGGTCAGTACCGTGGCGGCCCGGCTTATTATATTGAAAAAGGGCTCGGTATCAAATGGTACGCCAACCTTTTTGCATTCGCTACGATTCTAAGCTGTGCCCTTTTCTTGCCGGGCGTGCAGAGTAACAGTATCGCCACCAGCGCGCTCAGCGCATTCAATATCCCGGTCGAAATGACAGGCGGGGTCGTTACCATTTTGCTGGGACTAATCATCTTCGGCGGCGTGAAGCGCATTGGCAAAGTCGCTGAATTCGTAGTGCCGTTTATGGCCGGGGCCTACATATTGATGGCATTGATTGTTATCGGGCTAAATATCGGTGAAGTGCCTTCCGTATTCGCGTTGATATTCCGGTCAGCGTTTGACCTTGAACCTGCTTTCGGCGGGATTTTCGGAATGGCGGTTTTGTGGGGCGTCAAAAGGGGAGTTTATTCCAATGAGGCCGGACAGGGGACCGCTCCGCATGCGGCAGCTGCGGCCGAAACAAGTCATCCTGCCAAACAGGGTTTGGTGCAGGCCTTTTCGGTATATGTCGATACGCTTTTTGTTTGCACCGCCACCGCGCTGATGATCCTTTTTACCGGCCAGTACAACGTTGCCGATCCTGACGGCGGCTTTCTGGTCGAGAACATTCCCGGCGCAGCTATGGGTGCAGCATTTACCCAGAGTGCTATTAATGTGCATTTTCCTGCATTGGGTAGTGGTTTTGTAGCCGTAGCGTTGTTGTTTTTTGCATTTACCACCGTCATGGCCTATTACTACATTGCCGAGACCAACCTAAGTTATCTGCTGAAGGGAACAAGCAGCAAAGCATACCTATGGGGACTTCGCATCCTGATTATGGCTGCCACATTTTACGGTTCGGTCAAAACCGCCGAATTAGCCTGGACGGTGGGTGACATTGGGGTAGGACTTATGGCCTGGCTGAACATCATCGCCATTCTACTGCTGCGCAAACCAGCGTTGGTGGCGTTAAATGATTATCAAAGGCAAAAAGACAGGGGCCAAAATCCTGTGTTCAATCCCACAGAACTTGGGATCAAAAACACACAGGAGTGGGATTGAGAAGGGGCGCTGCGGATGTAATGTAAATGAGAAAATTTAGATATAAAGTTATCTATCTTGATGTATAATCAAGATAAAAACCGCTCGCTTATGTTAAGTGATAGAACGATCTACGGTCTGATAGTCTTTTACTGGCGCATTTATGGCCGTATTTAGTTCAGGCCTGGCATGCGTACAGCGTCGCTAGACCATTCTGCGAGATTCCCAGACCAGCCAAAAACCAAGTCCTTACGGGCGGGCTGGCGTTTTTGAGTGGCGTGCTTTGGACTTGGCTGTATTTTAGGCATTAACAATTTATGGAACATGGATCAGGCCCAAAAAGAAGAATTGCCACTGGATTGGTGGCACTTTATGATTATCGGAAGTTTTTTGTATTCGATGTTTTATACAGTAGCCGAGAAAATCGTGACGGTTGAAGGGCTACCATTCCAATATTTTGTATTGTCTTGAGTGCTAGCTTTTGCCATAGAAGCTGCACTATATTTTTCCATACGGAATTGGTCGGGACGCAGCAAGACTGCTGCGGTCGTGAGGATCGGATTTATCTGGCTAGGGGTTTGTCTATTTGTTGGCCGCTAAATTAAAGAGTATGAACTGGGTATTGGCTTCGGTAGGTATTTTGCTGATTTTGCTGGGTATAGCTATCTGGCGTTTCGGACTAGTTGGTTGGTTGAGCAATGTCCCTAAGGGAGGTGAAATCATTGACAAAAAGAAAGCGGCCAGACTTGGTGGGAGTTATTTAAGCCTAGTTGGGATATGCTTCATGGCTTTTGGATACGCTGTCGGAAATTTACCAGATCAGACGATAATGTTGATTGTAGCATGCTATATTCCAGTCAACATGGTCGTCTTGGTTTCGTACCTGGTGGTCCAGAGCAAGAACATGCGTAGGTAGTGTAGGATGACCGGGTTCGAAATTTAACGAGTATGGACAAGGAGAATTACCATTAAATCTGTTTGGTTTGACGAGAGAAGCATCGTTATTCGGATGACATCAGGTGAAGAGCGGAGTATGCTGCTGGAATGGTTTCCCAGACTTTTCAACGCTTCTCAGGCAGAGCGCGAGCAGTTTGAACTTTCCGCCTTCGGCATTCATTGGTCCAATCTAGATGAAGATTTAAGTTCTGAGGAATTTGAGTTTATCGGAGTGAAGTGTTGATGTCGAGAAAGTGGCGTAGGCGGCTGAACTGGGCTCACTGCCTGATGTTTTCGAGGATGATTTGTGAAAAGCAAACTTCTACGTTCTCAGAAGACAGAATTTCTGTGTCAGAATTTTCAAAACGCGAGGGCTATGCCAACGGTCTTCTTTGACTGTGACTCTTGTGTTTAGATAGTCAAGCCCTTGCATAAAGCCAATTAAAGCCGAAACGTGAATGTCCAGGTAGCATGTTAATTGAATCGGTTTAAGGCGGAGCTTTATGTCAGAACCGGTAATTGAGAATAAAGTTGGCATGTACCATGTTGACTTTATTAAATACATACCGGTCATTGCCATAAATCCTGCCTAGTTTGTCTTTGCGGACAACCAGCAGAAATGCGCTGAGTCCTTTCAGATATTGGTCAAATTGATAAGTAAGGCCTAAATTAACTTGTGAATAGCCAGGCATTCCATATTTGTTTAGCTGGAAATTCCTGACATCAGGCAAATGGAAATATCCTCCGCTCAGCGTTAGTTCAATATGCTTTCCCGGTTTAAAGCGGGTATTCACGGTAGCGGCTGTCAAGTCGCCGAATCCGTCGTTACGCTCACGGGGCATAAAGGTGTAGAACGGCTCTTTACCCCATTCTCTCGGCATCAAGTACCGCCCACCGGACCCGATGTGCGTTGCATTCAGATGCCAGTCAAATCTTGTAGACTCTTGTCCTACGCGTGTTGAGATTACTACCGAACCGCTGCCGGGCTGCGCGTAGGCTATTGAGGCGTCAGGGTTCCCCCCGTTTCCTGCGGTGTTCTGCATTGTGAACTGGGCACTTGCCAACCAGTTTGTTTCCCCTTTGGCTTGGAACCTCCACTCTGTTTTTACAAAAAACGTATTCAGGACATTGTCCACGTAGGTGTCCCATGCCTGTATCTCCCAGTTCTTTTTTCTGTAAGTAGCGCTAAAAACCGCGATGAAATCCGCATCTGTCTGTCCCTTGTACTGCGAGGATGTTCCGGCGGGGCCAATCCCAACGGGATACATTCCGATACTTTCGCCCACTCCGAACCAGCGCATGGTTGAGCGGGGCGAGATCCGCCATAGGTACTCGCCATGTAGTTTCAAATGTTGGCATTCCTGGATGTCCAGCACGGCACCCTCGGTCAAGGTCCGGCTCATACGTCCGTCCTGTGGGTTGATAAAGGGTGTTTCAGGAATCTGTCGACCGATGGTCAGTATGGATTTTTTGCCAAGATGAGCTTTGACGTATAATTCCTCCAGGCGACTAAGATCCTGGTGATTATTCGGGCGTTCGATATCAAAAAGACCAATTTCATAGCGGTTTACCATCGAGGTGGCCGGATCAGGACTGGCAAGATCCGATGAGGCCAGGTTGAATATGAAAAAGCTGCTGATCCCCAGCTGAAATCGCTGAAAGAACTTTGGTGTTTGGTAACCAATTCCGGCACCCACTGCCCAGGCGTGGTAATCGGTCAGGTGTTTTTGGTTTAGGGTTGCCGACCAGTAGGACCTGGCATGGCCGTAAAACTTCCCTGTTTTTAAGAAATGCCGAAACGTGTTCGTGTCCCTGACTGCCCCCTGCGACTTTTGTAGTTTTTGTGCTGAAAGCGGGGAATTAGTTAGCATCGGCCATAGGGCGAGAAGAAAAAGGTGTCTTTTCATAAATACAGGTTTTCTTCCTCAGGCGCTGCCATCGAAAGATATTTAGTATTTAAACTTTTATGTTGCTTTTGCCAGTCTTTTATTGGATTGAAAGGTCCATACTTGTGCTGTTTTTCGGGAAACGGATCGGCGTAGGGGCCAAAAGGGTGGTCGAATGGCTTACTTGCCGGATCGGGCCAGTCTTTACTCAGGTCCTTCTGAGGGCGGGGCATTGAATTTATGAAAGCAGCTACATCCCAGGCCTGCTCGTCAGTGAGCTGCGGGGCATCGTAAGAAGCGCCGAGCGGCATGTTGACCTTCACGTATCCTGCCAAATTGGAAATTCTGTAAAGCCCCGCCCCGGTATTGTAACTGTGCTTTCCCCAAAGAGGAGGAAATAAATAGTGCATTTCATCGGAGGCAAGGACGCCTTCGCCAGCCGTCTGATGACAGCTCTGACATTTTTGTTCGTATACCACTTTGCCCGCAACCGGGTCGGCAGCACGTTCAAGATCATGTATTTTATAGATCCCCGAGCCCTCAGGTAGCTTTCTAGGCGGAACACCCGTTCCCATCCATCTCATGTAAGCCAGTAAGGCCGTCATTTCATTACTTTGCTCATCGAGGCGCTCTCCGTTCAGGCTTCTCTCAAAACAATCGTTGATCCGTTTCGTCTGGGTTTCAATCTTTCCCGAGCGTGCCCTGAACTTGGGATATGTAGCCTCGACTGCGAAGTAGTTATTTCCCCAGGGTTTGCCGCCCGCGTCCAGGTGACAGTTCTGACAATTCATGCCATTGGACAAATGTTTTACACGGCCTTTCGGGCCCAGATAATCCGCTGTATGTACAATCAGTTCTTTTCCGTATCTGACCATTTGCTGCTCCGCCGGGGAGAGTTTTGAAATATCCTTTTCAGACGGGCCTTTCCACGGCATATGCGGGTCTTTATTGGCCGGTTTAATTTCAGTGACCTCCTTGCCGGTCGGTACAGCTGAACCGAATTCCCGCGCGCCGAACGGCACAGTAAGCAAGAGTATGAGCAATAACCCCAGAGCAACGCCCAAAAGGGCGACAAGCAGCTTTAGCGAGCGGATTAATTTAACAACTGAATCATCGGGAGACATCATTAATGACGATTATGTATATACGCATGTTGCATTGATTTGAGCTTTTCATGTCTTCTCATTTTGCTATTACGGAAAGTATTGTGTGGTGGTGTGGCTTACAGCATCCATTGAACGGGTCACGATTTGAAGAAAATTTCTTTTGAAATGATATAGATGCCCATCACGAGCACAAACCAGCCAAAAAACTTTTTGAGCTTTTCGCCTGATATAAATTTGGCAAGGAACGATCCAAGAAAGATTCCCACTATGGATAGCGATGTAAATTCCAAAAGGAAAGTCCAGTCAATGGTCGTATTTGAAATATCACCAGCAAAACCAATCAGTGATTTAGCTGCAATGACCAGTAGGGAAGTCCCAACTGCCATTTTCATGGGCAGTTTTGCCAATAAAACCAATGCCGGGATGATTAGAAACCCACCTCCCGCGCCAACAATGCCGGTGAGCATACCTACCACCCCTCCTTCAAGCCCGATCAGCGGATAGTTGAATTCAAGCTCGCCGCGGGCTTCTTCCGGCTCTGATTTATTTTCTTTGATCATCGAATAGGAGGAAGCCAGCATCACCAGGGCGAAAAAGAGCATGATCCCCATATTTTTGGTTACTTCCAAGCCGCCAAGGGTAAACAGTGAATCCGGTATGATCGGAACGAAGTATTTTCGTGTGAGAAATACGGCGACAAAGGAAGGAATGGCAAAAACAAGGGCCGCTTTGTAGTTGACAAGCCCTTTGCGCATAAAATTGAATGAGCCTGCCAACGAAGTGGTACCTACAACAAAAAGGGAATATGCCGTTGAAAGCACCGGATTGATACCCATTACGTATACGAGCACTGGCAATGTGAGTATACTGCCTCCGCCGCCGATTAGCCCAAGGCTTATCCCGATCAATATGGAGGCCGAAAATCCCAAAACTTCTGTGGAGTTCATGTTTTGATGAGATTATTGAATTAATTACCCTGCAAAAGTACCTGCCGCAAAAGCCCTGGTCAGTGATAAATGTTACACATGAAAAATTACATCAGCGATTTGTAGGAACTCCAATACAGTTTCGGCAAAAAAGTACCGAAGAGCAGATCGCCGAAATTGATCACCATGTTACCCTGCAATCCCCGCCACTTTGTAACAAATGTCACAAAGCATTAGGCTGCTTTTGTGCAACTTGGCGGCCCAACATAAATAAGACACAAATGAATGTTTTCAGACTCGCAAGCCTGGCCATACTTATGGCACCCTCGCTTTCGGCCATCGCACAGAAGGCAGATCCACCTGTATTCAATGTTGCCCGGGCAACAAAAAAAATGTATAAAGCGATTTATCAGCTTAATTCCGACGATGATAAGAAAATAAAGGCGACGCTGAAGAACATCCAGAACGCGCTGGATGATCCGCGATTGAAAGGGAAAATACAGATTGAGTTGATTGTACACGGAGGCGGTGTGGCGCTTTACATGAAGGATGGCCCTTATCAGGCCGAACTTGAGGCACTGCTGAATAAGGGTGTAATACTGGCTCAATGCGAAAATACCTTGCGGGAAAGAAAGATTGGTAAGCAGCAACTGTGGCCATTTGTTTCATTTGTGCCCAGCGCGAACGGTGAACTGATCATACGGCAGGCCGATGGCTGGGCTTACATACATCCTTAATAATTCCTCAAAAATGTATAAGGCAATCATACAGCTGACCTCGGACGATAGAAGAGTGTATCGCAGTATGATCCGGCAGGTCAACAACCTGCTGGATTATTTTAGCGGCGACATCCAGGTCAGGATAGTTTGCCATGGTGCGTCTCTGCCGTTCTGTATGGCTGAGAGCAACGTGTTCCAGAGTGAAATCCAGGCGCTGCTCTTGCGTAGAGTTGTCGTTGTCGTGTGTCACAACATGCTCGTTTCAAATGGCAAATCAGAAACCGGCCTCATTGCCGGCCTGGAAATAATCCCTTCCGCAATAGCGGACCTGGTAATTAAACAACAGCAAGGATGGAGTTATGTAAAGGCTGGCTAATGAGCATTGACATAGTTTATTTTCTGACCAACGAACTGATCAATAGTCCGCCCATCACAGCACCATAAAGGGTTGAATTAACCGGGTTGGACGTAATGGGGCATGTACCAGAAGAGCAGCCTATAAAATGGTAATACAAATAACCTAAGACTGACCCGATCGCTATGCCCGCTAAAGGATACCAGATTGAAGCTTTTTTCATCATTGAATAAAGTTTTCGGCACATCAACGCAAGATTATTGAGTGCATAGTGAAAATAACAGGGGATAGGTTCCAACCGCTCTCCCCTGGTTTTTAATCTCAGTGGGGTAGCTGCTCCCTGAAACGTCCGTACACCCAGGTTCCCGCCACAGCGCTTAGTAAGGTCGCCATTACTACCGTTGCCCCTACGCCAATCTGCGCGAATAAAGGACCGGGGCAGGCGCCGGTAAGCCCCCAGCCCAATCCAAATATCAGCCCGCCATAAATTTGTCCTTTGTTGAATTTTTTATCAGAGAAAGTAATTTCTTCTCCATGTATGGTCTTGATTTTCAAAGTTTTGATCAGCCATACGGAGAGCATTCCTACGAGCACCGCGCCGCCTATAATCCCATACATGTGAAAAGACTGAAGACGGAACATTTCCTGTATCCTGAACCAGCTGATCACTTCGGCTTTGACAAATACGATACCGAACAATACACCTGTAATTAGATATTTAAAGTTGTAATACCACTTGTGGTCCTGTTGGCTTTCATTGATACACATCGCGTCGGTTGCGCGGACTTCGTGTTCTTTCTCTTTGGTTATTTCAAATGTGGAGTTGCTCATATACTACAGCATTAGTTTTTTAAAATTCGAAAAAATGAAATTCTGACGGGTGTTCAGCGGCGTAATGTGATCAACATGGAGGCTTTCGACCAATCGAAAACGTTGGCTGAAAACCTCTGCAAGCGAGCTGTGATCATATTGCGTCACCGGCAATCCACTGCACTTTGCCGGTCCGGTCATCGAAAAAGTACCCAGTATGAGATTCCCCTCATTGATCGATTTCTCAACGATTCCGACATACTTTTCGATGTCCTGCTTGTCGGTTAAAAAATGAAAAGTAGCTCTGTCATGCCAAACCCGGTAGGCTCGTGATGGAATAAAGTCTAGAACGTTGCTGACAATCCAGGTCACCCGGCCGGATAACGAGCCCAGTCGGGCCTTTGCACGATTGATTGCCGTTTGTGAGATATCCAGAACGGTAATATCTGTAAAGCCCGCTTGTAACAGGTAGTCAACCAGCATGCTTTCCCCCCCACCAATGTCAATGATGGGACCGTTTTTATCGAGTTGCAAGGCGTCTATCAAGGTCAGGGAAGTGTCTGGCCTGGGCTGAGTCCAGCTCATCTGGTCGGATTGTTTGGTTCTATATACATCCTCCCAATGTGTTTTTAATGCGTCATCTATCATATTTATAAACTGAGAATGATCGGCAATATCCAGTTAGCCATCACAAATCCTCCAATCATAAAACAGATTGTAGCTACCAAAGATGGCCATTGTAATGTGGACAGACCCATAATGGCATGCCCGCTCGTACATCCTCCGGCGTAGCGAGCCCCAAATCCTACCAGAAAGCCTCCGCCAACCATCATGATCAGGCCGGAAGCGGTGAATAGGTTTTCCCAGCTCACAATGTCGGTGGGTACCATCGAAGAAAAGTCCGTTATACCATATACGGCGAGCTCTTTTACCAGATTTTCGTTAACCTTGATGGAAGCGGGGTTGGTCAGCAAATGTGCCGCGATCGCGCCTCCCAGAAAAATCCCCAGTACAAATACCAGGTTCCAGGTTTCTTTTTTCCATTCATATTTAAAGAACGGAATTCCGGCCGGAAGGCACGCGGCGCAGGCATGCCTCAATGAAGACGATATCCCAAATGACTTGTTGCCAAGAATCAGCAGGGCGGGCACGGTCAGGCCGATAAGTGGCCCTGCTACGTACCAGGGCCATGGTTGCTTGATTATTTCCAGCATGTCAGTGTTTCGTAGTTTAGATTTTCTGTTTGAGGCTATCCCATGAGCCTCCGTTGTAGGCGTCTACGCCGGCAGATCTCAACATGCTTTCGGCCATGCCGCTCCTTGCGCCACTCCGGCAGCATGTAATTACTGGTTTGCCTTTTTTGAGCAGCATCTCCGCCTTTGCATTGATCTGATCCAGGGGAATGTTGATGCTCCCCGGAATATGCCCTGCTGTGAACTCCTGAGCAGAGCGAACATCTACAACAAGCGCCCCTTGCTGAACAAGGGTTTTGTAATCCAAACTTTTTGATCCGAATAATGATGATAAGATTCCCATAAGTTTACTTTTTTCTTTTGGTAGAGATACCCAGCACGGAATACAATGGGCAATAATTCAACAATGAAGTCAGCAGCAGCACCGAACCGATCACAATCAGCGCGATTCCGAAAACTCCCGATGTTACTTCCATGAAGTATAGCACCAAGGCTCCAAGGAGGACTAGCACGCGGACTATTTTGTCCGCGTTTTCCAAGTTTGATTTCATCACATGGTTGGTTTAACTGGTTAAAGATTAAATTCTAGGTCAGAAACGGACGGGCGTTTCCGGAATACTGTTTTGATTCGTTTCTAATGACAGGCAGGTATCCCGGCTGGCTTCTACAACATGGTACTCGGGCATACGTAATTGCTTACCGGCACAAGTCCCGATTCTTTAATGGCTTTAAAGCCTCCCTGAACGTCAATCAGATTATCGTATCCTCTTGATTTAAGGATGGAGTTAAAAATCATCGAACGGTATCCTCCGGCGCAGTGGACCAGGTAGGTTTTATCTTTGCCGATCTCAGCCAGGCGGTCATTCAGGTAATCCAGCGGTATATTTTCGGAGCCGATCACGTGCTCGGAAAAGTGCTCACTTGCCTTGCGTACATCAAGCACGGTCAGGGAAGGGGCCTTTTTGAGAAGCTCTGCCATTTCGATGGCCGTTACCGATTCTATCTGATCTGTTTCCTTTCCTGCCTTTTCCCAGGCCTGAAAACCACCTTTGAGGTAGCCGATAGTGTAATCGTAGCCGACCCTTGCCAGTCTGGTTACGACCTCTTCTTCTCTGCCCTGGTCGGCAATGACCAGTATTTTCTGGTTGATATCGGGAATCATCGCGCCAACCCAGGGGGCAAAACTGCCATCAATCCCGATATTGATCGAATTGGGTATAAATCCCTGGGCAAAGACGCCGGCATCACGGGTATCGAGCAATAGCGCGTCGGTTTCATTGGCTGCGGCTTCAAAGGCATCGGGATAGAGCGCAGCGTTTCCGCGCTGGAGTACCGTATCGATGCTTTCGTACCCCTTGATGTTCATCATGACGTTTTCGGGGAAGTATGCAGGCGGAGGCATCAGCCCGTCAGTTACTTCTTTCACAAACTCCTGCTCGGTCATATCAGCGCGTAGCGCATAATTGAACAGTTTCTGATTGCCTAGTGTATCGGTTGTCTCTTTGCTCATATTTTTACCACATGCGCTGCCTGCGCCGTGAGCCGGATAGACCATGATATCATCGGAAAGCGGCATGATCTTGTTGCGCAGTGAATGGTACAGATGCCGGGCCAGTTTATCCTGGGTAAGGTCTGCCACCACCTTTTGCGCCAGATCCGGACGGCCGACATCCCCGATAAATAGAGTGTCGCCGGTAAAAAGCCCTATATCCTTTCCATTTTCATCGGAGAGAAGAAAGCAGGTGCTCTCCATCGTATGCCCTGGAGTGTGCAGCACTTTGATTGTGGCACTACCTACTTTCAGTAGCTCACCATCCTGTGCAACATGGGCGGGGAATCCCGGCTTGGCGGTGGGGCCAAATACGATTTGCGCTCCGGTTTTTTCAGCCAAATCAATGTGGCCGGAGACAAAATCAGCATGAAAGTGCGTTTCAAGTACATACCTGATTTTTGCCCCGTCTTTTTGGGCCCGTTTGATATACGGTTCGACCTCGCGAAGGGGGTCAATTACGACTGCCTCACCGTTGCTTTCAATGTAATAGGCGCCCTGTGCCAGACAGCCTGTATAGATTTGTTCGATTCGCATAGCTTTCCTTGTTTGTTTTTCTAAAAGAATGATACAAATTTCGGAATGGGAGGCGAGCCCGTCAGTGATATTTGTCACGTAAGGGAAAATTTCCAGGCAAAATAAATTCGACGGGCCTTTTGAAAATCTGTATTTCGTAAAATGTTGCTAATCAGCTTGCTATTCGAGCGTGCTTTTAAGGTCTTTGATCGCGCTAAACTCTGTTTTGTAAGTAGACAGCGAGGTCGCAGGACGAATTGTGAGATCTTTCACCCGGAATTGCTGGGTAAGGCCCTACTTGATGGCAACATTATCTAGCTCACCTGAGTCCTTGGGCATCTCGCAGATATGTTGCGCTGGTAATGAAGGTAATTGCAGAAAGTCGTGTTTTTCGGGTAACGGCAGAAAAGCTCGTCAAAGTATTTGCTGTGACTTTCCGTAGAAGCGATGATCGTCCAGCAGCGCCTTCCTCTCGGCTCAGTTGGGTAGCTGGCCCCCCAGTGAGATAAATGTACCTGATCCCTCGGTGGGCCAGACTTTGATCATGTTGGCCTGGCTTCCTTTTTATATTTGCATGCTTCCGCCGCCTGCCAAAGCACGGCCAATCCGACGCTACTTTTCCCAATACAATTGAAGACGCAAATTCATCACGTGATTATTTTGATCGTGTTTCTGCCTAGTCGGAGCATTCCTCTTTGTTCCATCTTCTTTAACAGACGAGATACAACCTCCCTGGATGAATTCAGATCTACGGCAATTTGTTGGTGAGTGATCGGTATTTCATCATTGTTCAGGAGTCTCTGTTGGTTTTTAAGATAAAACTCCAGCCGTTCGTCCATGCTTCGAAAAGCAATACTGTCTACAACCAACAAAAGTTCTTCAAACCGGGACCGGTAAGTTTCCAACACGAAATAGTACCAGCTTTTATAGCTTGTCATCAGCTCATCCATCAGTGCGATGGGGACGAGTATCGCTTTTGTGAGCTCTACCGCCCTGGCGGAGATCTGACTCTGTTCTTTTTTTGTCGCGCAGATCATGGATAATGCGCATGCATTGCCGGGGCCCAGTTGATAAATAAAAAATTCGTTGCCATCCTGGTCTTCCCGGTACAGCTTTACGCCTCCTTGCACGATAAGCATGGTGGATTTAAAATATTGTCCCGGTCGCATCAACTGCTCATCACTTTCGAATTCCCGTAGGACGCTGTGTTCGGCCAGCTTCCTGGCCAGCTCCGTCTCAAATTGGCTAAAATGGGTCTGCAAAAATTCTCTTATTGCAGCCTTCTCTGTGTGTACGTTCATTTTCTGACAAAATTGGGAAAGCTGCAAATTTACAAAATCGTCACCGCCGATATGTGACTCTGGTCACATAGTCGCATAAAACTTCGAAGAGCGCTCGACAGATTTTTCTATCTTTGGACCGTTGTTTCAGGGGATTTTATTCGAAGGTTGAGCAGGTCTTTGTAGTAGCCAGGCGCTCAAGGCTTGACTCTTTGCTAGCAAAGGAGTCGAGCCCTGAGACGTTTTTCAAGTTCAGCGATAAACCGGGAACACAAATAACGAGATCGCAGGCTCGTTCGTAAACAATTCCAAACACAGGATTAATGAACCTGGCCAAAATGTTTGGGCATCTTTGATATCATTGGTCAGCGGTGCCTTCTGTTCAGTGTCTTCTGATCAGACCAAGCTAACGGGCAGCCGGAAGCTTTTATTCCACAATATCGCGGATCATCTTACGCACTTCGAGGCTAGTCATGCTACTCAATCTCGGCGTCGTTTGGGTGAAAATAATGCCTGCGATTTTGTGCTTGGAATCCTGCCATGGATGTGTACCAAATAGCCCGGGACTGCTACTTTCCAATACACGGCCATTGGTATCGACTACATCGAGCCAGTTGCCGACACCGTAGCGGACCGGCCTTTGAGGCGTCGGTGAGAATGGATTGGTGGCGTATGGTGTCCCGGTGATTTCCGCGTTTTCAGTCTGGTCGCTAAGCATGACCCCGATAGCGTTTTCACTTAGTACGCGATTGCCGTTATAGGTGCCCGGTTAACCAACATTTCCAGGAATTTCAGGTAGTCGGCAGCGGTAGTGTGCGCATTGGGAACTCGTAATACTATACGCCAAAATCCGCTGGCGGATAATGAGCAGGATTATATTTTTATCAAATCCGATGCCAAAACCTACAAGATAACATTGAGCGATATCGACTATCTGGAAGCCTACAGCGAATATGTTTTTATCCACCGCAGCGCCGATCGCCTGATGTCGCTAATGCAGCTCGGAAAAATGGAAGAGATCTTGCCAGCCTCGCAGTTCATAAGGGTGCACCGTTCTTTTATCATTCAGTTTTCAAAGATCGAAGCCATTCAGGACAATTCAATATGGATCGGCAAAAAAGAGATCCCTGTAAGCAGGACGTATCGCGACGCGCTGACCGAGCGCGTTCAACAACGGAACCTTTCCGGCAAACCTGATTTATAATGCATTCGGAAAATATCATCTGACTTTAATATAGCCGTCAGTCATTTTTGAAAATCTATTGGTTTGTAGCAGTACCACACTCTCAGAAACGGAGATGATACTGTCGGGGAGCAGCGGTCTGCTCAGGGAAGCAACATTCTGGTAAACTGCTCAGGTATCCGGCGCTCGCGCTCATACCTGTTCGTTTTCTTGGTTTGCCGCGCCAAAGAGCTGCTCTAATAGCTCGTCAATCAGAAGATTGCTCTTTTTTTCAAACTCTTCTTCATTGAGAATCCCATTATTAAATGAGCGTGAAAGCTCATCCAGATCAGCCTTGATTCTGTCCAGATTTTCCTGTCTGAGTCTGGCCAGAAACTTAGCGCGACCTAGCCGGTTGGCAAAGTAAATGATCGCAGGGCAAAAAGCGCCTACCGCCAGGATAACGAGTAAGAAAACTAACATCTAATTCAAGCTTCACTTAATGCACATGGTTTTCGGTATTAGGCAACCATATTAGGGCGATTTCCGGCTCAACGTTACATTTTCTCACCAAGAGTTGCCCGGTGTTTGACTCCCCGCCTGATGGTAAGCTGACGTTTTCAATGCTTTCGTTTCCCAATGCCTGCTAAGTCGGTATTGTACTTGCAGGAAGCCAAATGGACACAGAAGTCTGATTGGTTTTGGAAACGACTTGAAGGGTCCCCTGATGGATGTCGATGATTTTCTTTGCGATGGTTAGCCCTAATCCAAAGCCAGGAATCTTGCCTACATTATTAGCCCGCATCATAGGCATGAAAATCTCCGAAATCTGTTTATCCGGAATCCCTATTCCTTGGTCGGTGACAGTAATGGCCATTTGACTACCAGTTAAATCCACATCCAATGAAATAGGTTTTTTTTCTGAATACTTGCTGGCGTTGTCAAGGATATTGATCAGCACGGTCCTGAGAAGGATCGAGCTGCCCATAACGTGCGTAAGCTGACTCCTTTCTGTAAATGTATCTGATAATGCGAAATCTATCTTTTGATTGGGATGCTTTTCTCCGAAGTAAGATATCGTATCCAGGATTGTATCAACAATGTTGACATCTTGCTGCATCTTAACGGATTGCAGTCCTTCGACCTCAGCAAGCTGAAGCAGAGAATTGGCTAAATTGATTGCGTCTTCCAGCCGCAGCAAAGCTTTTTCCATGCTGAGGCGAGTATCGGTAAGCTGTTTGTCGTATGCAATCGAAGTTTCAAGAATCCCTTTCACTACTGTCAAAGGCGTACGGATTTCGTGCGACGCATAGGCGACAAAATGCTCCTGGCTGTCGGCGAGCACTTGCAGTCTTCCCAAAAGTTCATTGAATGAGCCAGCCAGATAAGCTGCCTCGTCAGCTTTGGAAGTGCTTTGGAGCCTAAATGAAAAATCGTTGGCAGCAGAGGGGTTCATTTGCTCTATCAACTGATCAAAAGGGCGCATCGACCGGCGTGCAAACCAGAAACCTGCAAAAGCGACAATGACCAGTAATACGATGTTTCCTACAAACAATATGAAAAGAAGGCTGTTGGAGGCTTGCCTGCCGGGTAGGTCGTAGGCGGTCACAACCGATACATAGCGCTGCCCGCCGATGATAAATGAAAGCGCTACTCCTTCCTTAGGTTTGTTCCATGGAGGCGCATCATACGTGAACTGTACTTCTCCCTTTCGTGCCTGAGCCAGCAGTCCTTTGGTGAGCTTGTGGTCGTCTGGTCCAGAGGACTTATAAATGACATTATTGGCTGGCCCAAGAATGGTTTCATGCTGATCTGGCAGGGTGAGGTAGCCCGAGCTGTGAAATTCGACACGGTTTTGAAAGTACAGCTGTCCGGCTAGCGCACGCCGCTGCAACCGGTTGCGCATCAGAGACCGGCGGTAGGATTCATAGGTCTGGTAAATGAAAAGTGAAAACAGCAGTAGCAAAGATGCTACCAGTGCGGCAAACCAGATTGTAATCCGCTGCTTGATGCTCATGGCTCAGCCCCTAACATATATCCAACGCCAAATACAGTGTGTAGCAACTTGGGCTCCGTCCGGTCCACCTTTCTTCGCAGGTAGTTGATATAAACGTCCACCACATTGGTATTGCTGTTGAAGTGCACGTCCCAGACATTTTCAAGCAGGTCGATCCGGTTGACTACCCGCCCCTGGTTGAGCATCAGGTATTCCAGCAATGCATATTCACGCGCGGTTAATTCAACCCTTTCGCCCCCACGCCACACCCGGTGCGAATCGGTCTCAATAGCAAGGTCAAGCACTTCCAACCGCTTCGGGCGCGGTGCGCGGGCCGGGTGTCTTCGGGCCAGCGCTTTCAGTCGGAAAAGCAATTCCTTAAAGGCAAAAGGTTTGGCAAGGTAATCGTCCGCGCCCGCTTCGAAGCCCAATACCTTATTATCCAGGCTGCCCAACGCTGTGAGCATGATTACAGGAACAGCCGGCCAGTTTTGCTTGATAAAGCGGCAAAGGTCCAGCCCATTGACACCCGGCAGGTTTACGTCCAGCACCACCACATCAAACCGGTTTTCGTTGACCATAGTGCGCCCGATAACTCCATCGAAAGCGATTGAGACACCTATCCCCTCAGAGACCAGGCCTTTTTGGATGAACTGTGTTAGTTCGACATCATCTTCTACGACTAATACATTCATGTGCATTGGTTGTTTATGTTACCAAATTAACAACCCTTGGCCTTAGAAAACCTATAAAAATGGTTCCTCTAATCAACTTTTAATAACCTTCTAACTACCCTATAAGAAGTTGCCTGTTTACTTTGGGTTTCAAATCCTGACGCGCAATGGATACTGATAATCAATGGACTGTGTTTTTTGTCGAAAATGATGAAGATGATGTTGTTTTCTTTGAAATGGCTGTAAGCCAAACTCACCCTGATTGCCTTGTCGAACGCTTCGAGTCATTTGAAAGCTTAATTGACGGGGTTACTTTCCATGGTTCCTTACACTGTATCATCATATTTATCAACGTGCGCGTGCTTGCCGGATCCGGATTTGATATACTTGACCAGATCCGCAAAAGCCCTGCCTTTGACCATGTACCGGTTTTTATATTATCGGCCAATGTTGACCCACAAATTATTTCCAATGCATATAACCGGCAAGCTAATAGCTATTTATTCAAGCCTGTAACTTTCACTCAGTGGAGAGAATTACTACGCCCGGCAGTTTTATTTGCGAAGAACCTATAAACCAATATGTTAAGATTACCGCGTACGCTTGTTTTTACTTTAATAGCCTTTGCCACCCATCCCGCCGCGCAAGGGCAGCTGCTCAGCATGGAGCAGGCGGTGAGTTCGGCGGTCGAAAAATATCCTACCATTGAAGCCCAAAGGGCAGCGCTGGCGGCATTTCAGGCCAGTGACAGGGTGTTAAAAGACAGCCGTTTACCGAATGTTCGCCTGCATGACCAGATCGATATCGGCACAGCGAACGGCCTGTCGGGTTCGTATTTTTCGATGGGGATGATCGTTCCGACCTCGGGGGGCCGAAGGCCGGAAAACCGGATGGATCTGACCTCTGGCAACATTGCTTTGGCAACAGCGGACTGGGAAGTCTACAATTTTGGCCGCTTTAAAGCAGAAGACCAGCTTGTTAGCGCGGACATTGCTATCGGACAAGCTGGCGTAGAAAGGGAAGCGTTTTTGCTCAGGCAAGCAGTGGTTGGAACCTATCTGGATGTACTATGGAGAGGAAGGATCTTGCAGATTGAATCCCGTAACCTGGCCAGGGCTGACACGGTCAGTAAAATTATTAATAACCTGGTCAGCAACGGCATCAGGCCAGGGCTTGACTCATCGCTTGCAAGCGTGGAGCTTTCGCGTGCAAGGCTCAACTACTACGAGATCGATGAGGGGCTCAGGCGTTCATTTTTGCAACTGGCCATGCTCACTGGCAGGACAATTAGCGAGCTCGTGATTGATACCACATTCCATGAGCAGGCGCTAGTTGGTGTGCCATTAGACTTACAGGTAGGCCCTGCCCACCCGCTGCTTCACTACCAGGCTAGTTTATTAAGCCGTCAGCAAACCGAAGTGGGCGTGATCCGCAGCGCAGCCTTGCCCAGGGTTTCAGTGATGACCGCTGCCTGGGCCCGTGGGACAAGCCTAGACCTAGATAACAATTTCGGGCCGCTCGGGTCAGGTTTTGGTTACAGCCGCACCAACTTTTTGGTGGGTTTGGCTGCAACTGTCAACCTGGTTGATTTCCGGCGCGTCAAAAGCCGACTGCAAGTCCAGCAGTTCAGAATCAAAGAAGCGGATACAAAGCTGGAATTCGAAAGGATGAAACTGGAAAATACGCTGGCTTCCTCCGACTCGGTGATGTCCATCATGCGCCAGGCGTTGCGGGAGTTGCCCACCGCGATCAGGTCTGCCGAGAGCGCCTATAAACAGCGGCTTTCCCTCTATAATAACGGTATCGAAAATATCCTGGGGCTGACAGATGCAATGCAGCTGCTGACCAAAGTCGAAAAACAGGCAGTTGATGTACAGCGGCGCGCTGTCGAGCTCAGGCTGCAACGCGCCTATGCTACCAGTGACTTCGATGAGTTTTTTAGTTTTTTCCGCCGGCCGTAAAATTATTTTCCCATGTTGAACCTATCATTAAAACGTCCGATTGCGGTACTGGTTTTTGTTACCGGGCTGGTGGTATTCTCCGTCATGTCTGCTACCAAGATCCCGGTCGACATTTTTCCCAAACTGAATTCGCCGGTTATTTATGTTATTGAGCCTTACGGTGGTATGTCCCCTGCTCAGATGGAGGGCTTTTTTGCCACCCGTATGCAGGACCAATTTCTTTATATTGGAGGTATTAAGGAAATTTCCAGCAGGAGCGTGCAAGGCCTGACGATCGTCAAACTGTCCTTTTTTGAGGGAAGCGATATGGCGCAGGCTGCAGCCGAGGTGGCTATCCAAGTTAATCGGGCCATGAAATTCTTTCCACCAGGCGCGCTGCCCCCCCAGGTGGTCCGGTACGATGCTTCATCTGTGCCGATTGGTGATTTGGTTTTTAGCAGCAAAACCAGGCCGCTCAAAGAAATCCATGAACTTGCCGTAACGAGGATCCGGCCATTGTTCTCGACGGTTCCCGGCCTTACAGCCCCGCCGCCAATCGGTACCAATGCGCGCACAATCGTCATTAACCTGGACCCGCAAAAGGTTCGCGCTCTGAATATTTCACCCGACGAAGTGGTGGAGGCCCTCGCCTCTAACAACGCGATGACCCCTTCGGGTAATATCCGGGTAGATAACACTACTTATATTACCACGTTGAACTCACTAGAAGAGCAGGTCGCAGATTTTGGTCAGATCCCGGTCAGCACCCAGGGCCGCAGGACAGTTCTTTTAAGGGATATTGCCAATGTAGCTGATGGTTCAGATGTTACAGCTGGCTATGCGCTCGTCAACGGTAGCCGGTCCTCTTATATCCCGGTTGTAAAGACGGCTGACGCCTCAACCTGGGATGTGGTGACAGCGCTGAAAGCAAGGCTACCAGAAATGCGCAGCCTGCTGCCGGACGATATCCAGGTGAATTACGAGTTCGACCAATCGGTATTTGTGATCAATTCTGTGAAAAGCCTGCTCTTCGAAGGGGGCCTGGGCGCATTATTGACCGGGCTGATGGTGCTGATATTTTTGGGCGATTGGCGCTCCTCGCTGATTGTTATCATTACGATCCCTGTATCAATTATAGCCGCAGTGCTCTGTTTGAACCTTGCCGGTCAGACCATCAATATTATGACACTTTCGGGTTTGGCGCTCGCGATCGGGGTACTTGTCGATCAGGCTACGGTGACCATAGAAAATATTCATCAGCACCTTGAGATGGGTAAGCCCAAAAGATTGGCGATCTACGAGGCGTGCCGGGAAGTAGCCCTGCCGCTTTTATTGATCCTGCTTTGTATTATCGCCGTATTCGCACCCTCATTTATCATGTCCGGCGTCCCCCGTGCGATGTTTTTGCCCCTTTCTCTTTCGATCGGGTTTGCAATGACAGTGTCCTACCTGCTCGCTCAGAGCCTGGTTCCGATCCTGGCCAACTGGATGCTTAAAGAGCACCAGGGGCATGCGCATCAGACTGAAACTGCCAAGCCGTCTACTTTTTTCGACAAGGTCCGGGCAGGGTTTATCTCACAAAACCGAAGACTGCTTACCGTCAATAAGCTGGTCGTTGGAGTCTATGCAGTTCTAATCATCGGCCTGGCCGCATGGGGATTTTCAGCGATCGGTAAGGACATGCTTCCGCAAATAAACTCCGGTCAGATGGTAATCCGGATGAAAACCCCGGATGGAACGCGCCTGGAAAGGACCGAAGAGCAGGTCGGCAAACTGTTGGCGCTGGTTAACGATGCGGCCGACGGGCATCTGGAAGTTTCGTCCGCCTACGTAGGGGTTGTACCTACCAACTATGCAACCTCCAATTTGTATGTAAGTACCAGCGGTCCGAACGATGCGGTGATCAAAGTGGGGCTGGCAGCGGAATATAAAACCAACATTCAAGACTTGAAAGAACGTATCCGCAGGATGGTACATCAGGAAATGCCCGACATTACGCTTTCGTTCGAACCAGCAGATCTGACAGAAAAGCTCATGAGCGGCGGGGCATTCACACCCATTGAGGTGCAGGTTGCCGGGCGCAACATGAAGGAAATCGAGGGGTATGCATCCAGATTGATAGAAAAGCTCTCGGAAGATGAGCACCTGCGTGATGTGCGCATTGTGCAGCCGCTCAAATTCCCTGTGATCAACATCAAGCTAGACCGTCAAAAGCTGGCAGTGATGGGGCTAAGCCTTCAGGCTGCCGCCCGTTCTATCACCGCGTCGACTTCATCGAGCCGGTACACTGAGAAAAACCAGTGGCTTGACCAGAACTCGGCCTACACATATCAAGTGCAGGTGCAGATTCCTGAATTTGCTATGCGCAACCTGGGCCAATTGCAGGAAGTGCCTCTCGTGGCAGGGCAAGCACGTCCTGTGCTGGCGGATGTCGCTACGTTTTCGGTTGATACCTTGCCAGGAGAATATTCCAGGACCGGGCCCAGGCGCTTTGTGACGGTTTCTGCCAATATGCACCATCAGGATCTTGGCACGGCAACCACATCGGTAGAAAATGCGATCGCTTCGCTTGGTCAAGCGCCCAAAGGTATTGCCATCGAGGTAAAGGGGATGTCCTCACTTTTGACTGAGACGCTGGACAGTCTTCAAATTGGGTTGAGTATCGCAATTTTAGTCATATTTCTGCTTTTGGCGGCAAACTACCAGTCCCTTAAACTTTCACTGGTAATCCTTTCAACGGTTCCAGCCGTCATCGCCGGATCGATCGCAGCATTGCTCCTGACTGGAAGCACCTTGAACCTTCAATCCTATATGGGTATCATCATGTCCACCGGTATTTCGGTGGCTAACGCGATCCTGATCGTGACCAATGCCGAGCGTTTGCGCTGGGAGTACCGGGATGCCGAAAAAGCGGCGCTGGATAGCGCGGGACTGCGGTTAAGGCCGGTTTTAATGACCAGCTTTGCGATGGTGGCCGGTATGGTACCGATGGCGCTCGGCACCGGTGAAGCCGGCGAGCAGGTTGCGCCGCTGGGACGCGCTGTAATCGGCGGACTGGTAGCATCCACCCTGGCTGCCCTTTATATCGTACCCCAGGTGTATGCGCTGCTGCAAAAGAAAACACCGTTGCAAGATCCTTCATTGTTGCCCGATCATTCTGTGGCAATACATACATCACTTTCAGCAAACGGCTCCCATAAATCTGAACAAGCACTAAGCAATGAAAACTAATCCATATAACTGTTTAATACTAATGTTAGGGCTGGGCGTTTTTTCCGCCTGTTCTTCCTCCGAATCATCCACGCCCAAGGAATCAAAAAAACAAAAAGGCAAAAACGAGATTTCCTTTAAAATTGGCGAAGTATCACAAGGTTCAGTCGGGCAAGAGATCCAGTTGCCGGGCGAGTTCCTTGCTTTTCAGGAAGTCAGCATTTACCCGAAGGCCGATGGCTTTGTGCAGAAAGTGCTGGTCGACCGGGGCTCTCCGGTACGCAAAGGGGAAGTATTGATGGTGCTGGAAGCGCCCGAGACCGAGCAGCAACTGGTGGCGGCGCGTTCGAATTTTTTAAAAGCCCAGGCCATGCTCGTGGCCAGCAAGGAGCACTACCGGCGGTTGAAAGCCAGTACGCGCATAACGGGCTCGGTATCCGCGCTCGATTTGGAAAGCGCGTATGCTAAAATGATGGCCGACAGCGCGTCGGCGATGGGGGAAAAGGCCAACTTTGACGCCTTGACAGAGATCAAAAGCTACCTGACCGTCAGGGCACCGTTCGATGGGATTATCACAGAGCGTAACGTCCACCCCGGGGCATTGGTGGGTTCAGGCCTTCGGCAGGTGGGGCCGATGCTTAACCTGCAACAGCAGGACCGGTTAAGACTCGTGGTGGATGTGCCTGAAAATTATAGCCTGGGCCTAAAAAAAGGCAAACCGGTTAGCTACTATTTGAATGCGATGCCAGGACAGACTTTCAAAGGGAGCATCAGCCGCCGGTCAGGCAACATGAACTTGAAGTTCAGGTCCGAAACTGTGGAAATCGATGTCAATAATGCAAGCCGCGGGATTAAACCAGGGATGTTCGCCGAAGTGATGCTAACACCCGAAGCAACCCAGGGTGCATTGACCGTACCGAGCACCGCCGTTATCGTTTCAACCGAACGCCAGTATGTGATCAAAGTTAACCCAGAAGGTAACGCCGAGTTTGTAGATGTGCGCCTGGGGCAGCAGGCAAAGATGACAGAGGTGTTCGGAAACCTCAAAAAAGGAGATAAGATTATTGTAAACCCGCGAAATGACCTCAGGCAGGGAACGAAGGTAGTGGCAAGCAGGTAAACCGTGGTTAGGTAATAGCGATACACCCTACATCAAATGGTACACTCAAATAGTGACTTTCTGCATTTGTGTTTGTCGCTAACCGGAAAAGCTGCGCAACGACAAGCTTCGGAATGGCTTCATCGATGAAGCCATCCGGATTGTGACCCGGCCGGTTGAAGGGAAAATGTTCATTGACGGGTTATAGCCACTATTTGTTTTACAAGGTCCTTGGCGAGATGTATTGTGCGGGAATGAAAGCGGGCCATGCGGGTATTGGGGTAACAGCGGCAATCGGCGATCAAATGACAAAAAAGGTAGACACTTTAAGTGCCACCCAGAAACTTGCCTTGGAGGTAGCCCCTTTTATCAAAGCATTAAGGGAAACGGGATACACTTCACTGAATGAAATTGCAAATAAATTAAATGAGCTAGATAGGCCATCCCCAAACGGGGCAAAGTGGGATAAGCGATTAGTCGAGAAGGTACAGGATTTGATTATTAAAATCGAAAATGAAAGACAGCATAATATTTGAGTATTTTGATTAAATACATGTAAATATAAGTTAATAAAAATCAAAACTTTAATGCACTCATTTTTATTTTAATCTTTAAGAACGTATGGCGTAAACGCTATGCATGAGCAGATAATGCTTAATCCACTGCGATTGTGTCGCAGTGGATTTTTGAGTATTTTTTAGATTTACTTATCGGAAAAAGATGTTCTTAAATTGCATTTGATATTTGCTTGAAAACACTAATTTAGTAATCATTTTTTGGTGTGATAATATCGCACTATGTTCGTTTAGAGGAAAGCCAGCACTCACTGAGTGCTGGCTTTTTATTTTTTATTGAACACGTAAATTTTAGATAAATATGGCAGAAAACTCAATTCGTGAAAATAAAGATTACAAACCCAATGATCACCTGGCAAATGAGCGGACATATCTTGCCTGGGTAAGAACTGGCGTTGGGATCATGGCATTTGGGTTTGTTGTCGTCAAATTCTCCCTATTTATTACCCAGATTAATGTTGTTCTTGAAAGGCCGGTCAAAATTTACTCGCACGGGTATTCCAAAATCATCGGGGTTGTATTGATCCTTTTCGGGATCTCTTCGATACTGCTCGCGTTCGTCCAGTTTCACATCACAGACACAGAGCTGAAAAGTGGAACCTACCGCCCAAGGATCTGGCTGACTAATCTGTTGACCGTTGTGCTGGTGTTAATTAGTGTCCTTCTTGTGGTTTATTTGATGCTGAGTGTAAACTTTCAAGACTATTTAACTCAATGAAATCCAAGCTATGGCAAAAACCTTCACATTATACTATCGATACCTGGCGACTTTCTTCGTACTTATAGTAGCATTGTTCTTATTTAATCGCAAGCCAGAGCCCACTGTTAATGAGCTTTTTATGGAGTCCGGCCTTAACAGCTGATATCGAAGGCACTGTCAGAAATGAAGATGGCGCATTGCTATCAAATGTCAATGTGCTCATTAAGGGAACGCAGGGTATCACGCGCACCAGCGCTGCCGGACGATTTTCGATCTCAGTCAATGCCGGTGAGGAAGCTACACTGGGTTTTTCTTTGGCTGGTTACCAGTTACAGGAGGTCCATTTGGGCAGTCAGACTTCGCTGGATGTCATGCTGAAAGCTGAATCAAACCAATCCAGATAGTCATGATATCTCGCTTTCAGGTTTGACGACGCGGTATCACTGGTAATTCCCGTTTGTTCTCCGAAATTCCTGTTTGCCCTACTAGCACTCGGTAATTTACGAGCAAGAAATCTGACAATTGACAGGAAAACTGCATGGGAGGCCAATTTAGAATCTGAGGATGTGGTTATAAATATTCTGGCTGAGCACATCGAGAAGATTAGTATTCGATACTAAAAGATCTTGCAGATTGATTGTATAGTTGAATGCATATTTATGAGTTGTACGCAGATAACGAAATGGTGCTCCTGGTTAATTCTTCTTTTTTTGGCCAACTGTCATCAACGTCAAGCAGATAATGGAAAAATGATTGATTTGACTTACCGAGATGGTGTTAACTCATTTTCTGTCAAATTTACCGGTAGTGACACTATCTGGATAAAAAACAACTATCGAGATGCCGAACTTGGTAAAGCGGATCAAGAAGCGAATTACTTTCTTTTGAGCAAAACTCAGGTCAATCAGTTCGACAGCCTCTTAGAGGAATACGATACTGACGCGATGGATTCGAGTTGGGCAGGGGCCGTTGCTATCGGCTGGCAATATATACTCGCCATACGATCTTCTTCCTCTGCGCAAACTTACCTGCATAATAGTGTAAACTCCGAGAACGTTGATCCTGTCGCCGAGCTATTGATAGACATCAGCCAGAAATCTAAGTGGCTCCCTACGTTGCATGAGCATAAATTCTGCTCCGAAATGTATTTGTCGAGACATATTTGGGCAATAGGTGTTTTTAGGTCAAAACCATGCTGCGGATTTCCTTCCGTCCAATACCTTTTAAACCGGTTGAAATCGTCTCTTCTGCACTCGGCGCATGGCCGGTGCCCTGCGGAAAATGCGGTAGCTTCATCCAAGAAGAACAGTTCTGTCCAGCGGTTTGGAGTCATAACGACACGGTGACGCCCCTTAAACTGAAGCAGACAGGTGATCCACGGCCTTACACTAAATACTCGTATTATTTCTTTGCGGTCATTGTGAATTACGCCGCGATTCCCCGTCCAATGTCCCCGCGCAGCGGTACAGATCACTTGCCCGTAAGGGTCTACGCGATTTTGAAGCATATGGCAGTCTGTTTCTATTTATACAGGGAACTTCGCTGAATCATCATGAAATAGTATACCGCGAATGTGCAAAGCCTCGGTCACTCAAATCCTTGCCGACCTTCATTGGTAGGAGTAGACAGCATGCCTACCTCCTTTTTCTGTGCTTTATAAACTATAAGGTGAGGTTAACCATATGAAACAAGGCAGGTTACAAGATAGCCCGAATTGATCAGGATACGAAGCGATTAGCATTTACAGGAAGCCAATGCAGCAATAAGGATATAAGTTTTTGCAGTACCGGTCGCGGTAGCTCCGTTGTCGGCACCGAAACGACTCGAAAGACCCTGCAAATTGTCAGTTCGGTTACAACGATCGAATCTAAATTCGCATCTTAGTCTAAAATCAGGAAACTATGAATAAGGTATTGCTCTTCATTTTGACTTTGATTGCTTTTGTCCAATGCAAAAATGATAGCCCTCTAGCATTGGCCGATATTCGGTCTATTGTCGGCGAGTGGCGAATGACTGCTTATAGGGGGAAGGATGGAAGCACGACGGTACCCGATACAACTGGACAAAGCAGATCCCTGTTAATCGAGATTCGGGCTGATGGTGTGATCGTCGACGGGTATGGAAGACTGTCATGCTGCCCTCCTTTAAAATATTTCTTTAATGATAGAGAATTCGTTCCCCAGCCAACCGCTCCCGTTGAATATCCACACTGTCTTTTAGTTCTTTGCGGATCATGCCCGGAAATGAGGATAAGTATGCCTGCGCCCGACACTCTGCTCGTGCAAAGTTGTGGGGGAGGAACGTCGACGTATGTTCGGGAAAAGTAGATATTGTACATTTTTCGAACTAAATCAAAACTTGTGCTGCCAGATCGGAAACTGCTCCCATTGTCTGGCTACAACTACTGGGGTTTCATGACGGCCGGCTACGATTGGGTCGTGAAAATAGCTAAGCCAATTTGTTTACCCGCCGAGTTGGCTACCTTTGTTTTATTTTTGAAAATATGTTCAGGAATAAGGGCAAAAGCAGAAGACCGGTCCACAACCTTAGGCTTGCATCTTTGTTATCCTTGGTGGCAGGAATTGTAAATGTGACGGGCTTCTTCGCGGTTGCCGTGTTGACTACAGACGTTACCGGCCACTTCGCTTATTTTGCTGATAATGTAATCAAGCGGGATTTTTCCGGTGCACGGGCCTTTTTGGTCTACATTCTTTGCTACCTGGTAGGGGCTTTCCTCTCTAATACCATTTTGGAAACCGGGTTTCGCCTCGCGCGGCGCTACGCCCAGGCTATTCCGGTATTAGTTGAAATTTTATTGTTGTCCGCAGTCGTTTTTCCCGGAGTCGACACAATTCACAAAGCTGCCACGGCAACGGCCTGTATCTTGCTTTTTGCCGTGGGACTACAGAATGCGACGGTAACGCGTATTTCAGACGGCGTGGTCAATGACCTGTTATGTAATGCGATGTGCATCTGAAAACTCATCCGAATCTTCCAGTTTAATAGTCTGTATCAGTGTTAAAAGTCTGGTTAAGTGTTCGATTGACATCCCCGCATCTCCAGCTGGAAGGATTTGGCATCAATGATGATCGAGACCTTATTAGACGTTACACCAAGGCTGGGCAAAACAATTATTTACTCTACGACTACGAAGCACGTAAACTCTATGAGTTCGTCCACGAAGCAAACCACCAACCAGATGAGCCCTATATGTTTGCCAATGCGGTAACAGTCTATCGGCTGAGATATCCCAGAAATGGAGACAGGTGAGTAGGGCTAGGTTCTCTGTCGAGAATTTTTAGGATGTTTAAAAGGTTCCACTGTGGATACCGTGTGGTGGGATTTTCTCACATCTGAAACCAACAGAAGTTTGAACAGCCGGAAATACATTTGAGCCGGCCGGCGGCCGGTCAGTCCTCCCAAACCGAAAGTTATAGCCAGCGTGTGAAGCCTTGCCCTAAAGAAGAAGTGGAGGTTTGAATTTTTATCTATTTCTAGTTTCTTGGCAAACGTTGCTGGTGCTGAAACGCCCTTCGAAGCGGTAAAAGGGGCGTCTGCGATTATTCATCTCGCGGCGGTGTTTCGCACGACAGACTGGGGAATCCGCAGCCACTGATCACCCCCGGCGTATCAAAAGACCAAAAAGCGGCTTCCAATAGACGCCGGTGGATTCCATAGCCACCGTGTCAATACGGCATTCCTGTAACCAATCGGCAATTTCATCCAAACCACAACTCATCGTCCCAAACGTTCGGACTGGCGTTTGCGCCCTGTCCCCTGGTACAGCGACTGCATGAATGGTGTCACCAATGTCAATACCGGCCGCATTCGGATTTACGATCGTCATCGAAGCTGCTTTTACTGCTGACTTTTGATACCCTTTTACCTGTTTCATCGCAAACATAGATTTTGGTATAATCAAAAGGCAAAGTGCGAAGCCCTCCGGTTTGATCAAGTATATTCTCCTATACGGGGTCGAACCCCAATTTGAAACCTAAGAAACCAGAAGAACCAAACTTCCCCAAGAATTCGGGATTCAATGCTCACAATAGTCTTAGCTGCAAAGCACTCCGCCTTGCCCAAATTTACGAGGTCTCGTAATGTTATTTCTCACTAAACATAATGCCGTTATTTATAGACTTCCCACATTCCCATCGTAAAACTCATTTAAAAGTATCACACCATTCATGATTAGTTAATGAATGGTGTGATTACCTTCCTCGCTACTTGGTATGGCGCTGTAATCGTGCATCTAGTAGTGGGGTACGAGCCGCCAGTCCCTTGACTTGGACTCATACCGGTTTATCTTGCCGTACAACCTCACAGTCTGAACGCCGGCGAGCGCCTGTTACCCTTTAAGTTGTATATTACCGCGATTTCAGCCGAAGATGGCCTTAACTAGCTCCGTGTCCATGTACTCACGGACTTCGGTAATTTTTCCGTCTTGCAAACGAAGCACGATGCCGTAAAGGTTGTTGTAATCGAGCCCGTCCTTGGTTTTGGATTCGCCCACCGCCTCCACGAAAACCTGATCACCCTCCGCAATCGCGTTAGTAACCGTAATTTTGATGGGGCCTTCCAGACGATTGAGCAATACCGGCACGTAGTTGTCCAAAATATCCTTCTTGCCGCGATATGTTCCTGTGAACAGGTGGTTGCCGAAGTAGGTAAGCGTAATGTTATCGGCCATGCTATCGAAGTAGCCCGCGACATTCCCTGCCTTCAAAGAGGCATAGGCTTGCAACACGATTTGCTTGTTTAATTCAGTTGAATTACTCGAAATGTCATTGTTTGATTGTGTCATGATTTTCTGATTTTTAAATTAATAATTGTTCAACAAAACTACTCCCTCGCAGTACCATCGAGCGATGACAAATGATAAAAAAGAACGTTGATAAATATCAACGGATGTGTATATTCGTTCATGGTTGGCGGCGCGGGACTTGGCTTACGGGCCAAGCTTGGTTAGTGCTAGATGTACACTTAGGGAGGGTGGCCACGTGCAGTACTACCACGAAGGATAGTGCAGCTCAAACCCTAAATTTTCGCATCATGCATGATTCACTGATTTCATATATTAATAGGTACTCCGGAGTCCCCTTGGACGCGCAGGAAGAGGATCTTATCCGAAGGATGTTTTTTTTCAAGAGACTTAAAAAGCGGCAGTATTTCCTTCAGCAGGGCGAAGTCTGCGGGCATTTTTGTTTTATTGTCAGCGGAGCAATGAGGCAGTACAGCATTGATGAGAAGGGAGCCGAGCATGTCATACAACTGGGCATCGAGAATTGGTGGATGGGCGACAGGGAAAGCATCGTCACGCTGACGCCATCAAAATACAATATAGATGCGTGGGAAAATTGCCAGCTGCTTACAATTAGCCACGCAGATACCATCTCTCTGCTAGACCAAATACCCTCAGTAAGGAAGATGCTTCAAATAATGGAAGAGAAGAACTCGATCGCCAACCAGAAGCGCTTGAATTCTACGATCAGCCTTGCCGCGGATTCCCGTTATGCAGAATTTGTAAAGGAGTATCCCAATTTCATGCAGCGATTTCCACAACACATCATTGCCTCCTATCTTGGAATTACCAAGGAGACACTGAGCAGGGTTCGTAGGGGCACCGTTCTTTGATCTTTGTCCGACGAGTGTCTCAATAAAGCAAGAAAATACAATCTTTGTCCATTAAAGTTCTGGTACAAAACGTAAGTACTCAGCTATGACAACTTTCAGGCGCATCGAATTGAAAAAGCTGGCCGAAGATCGGTGATTTTCGTAGCAGAATTCCGCCCTCGTGAATAGCTCCAATAGAGGCTTGTTCAAGCTCTATCAGGCCAAACCAGGCTGCAAATTTTTCAATAAATCGCCATTGATAAACACGTTCTGGCGCCAGGGTAAATCCTGGATGTTCCGATGGAATTGGTTGTTGTAAATTGGGAAAGGCCTGCATGACTTTGGAAGCGTAAAAGCTAGCCTTACGGTGTTGCGCACCATACCGGTGTAGCAAATACAGTGAGTATGCCCAGCCGAAGTATCCGGCCTGCGTATCTGCAAGGTCAAGGTAACCCCAGTTGAAACGAGTAGTGAAAATGTCAAGCAGCTCCCAGAACCGGACTTCCCGCCGTTTGGACAAGGACTTTTGACCGGCCTGAGTGAGTGACAAGGCATTGCCCCGCTTTTTCACATCGGACCCGACCAGAAGGCAAGGGCTCAAGGTTTCGAGAGAAAAGTATAATGTTATACTGACGCTCAAAGAAGCAGGTAAAATTGACGGCGGGATCACAGAATACCGTGGGAGCCTGAAAATACAACACGGAACTAAAAAGCGCAGGTTTAAGGTCCACGGTCGTTATTACCCGTGATAATTTTGTTCAGCGCGATAAGGATTTCCCTTGATCGAACCAACTTTCATCCCGCTGTGTCTTTGCTGTCCACCCGTTATTCAAGTCGAAAGTGGGTCAAAGTTATAAGGGTCGTTGAATGCTGCCTGCATTTTGGACCTTTAACCAACGGAACGTTAACGCAACTAATAGTGTCTTCGCCAAAGTATTGCCAAAAAGCCTGATTGGTCCGGCTTTTTGGTATGTTTTTGCGCACTGGGATGATCTTGGCCACTACATGTATGAGGGCAGACTTCCAATCGATAACAATTGGTGGAAAATGTGGTCAGGCCTATCGCAGTCGGAAGTAAAAATTTTTTGTTCGCCGGTAGCCACTAACGCTGGAGAATTCAGTGTGGTTCTAGAAATATCTACTAATTAAGTAGGGTAATCTTCAATTTGACTTCATCTTCTATTAGTTCTGATCTGGGGGAGCTAACCACATGCGATTCGAGTGGTGCACTTAGAATAATTATAAACTAGAGGTAGTTGAAAGGACTTTTTTGGGTGGGGATTTGACCAATACTGGCCGAGTCATTTCGAAATGCTTATCACCGAGATGCTGACCTGCCGTCTGGACTGCTTTTTATCAAGTCCTCAGAAAGGTTGCGTCTTGTTGCGGCAGACGTGGATAGGCACGTCCGCGATCTGGAAAGCAAGTGATCATGCGCCGGCCTGGATCGAGCTGTTGGATGAATAAAGTTTTGGTTTCACCTTAAAAACGATGCATTATGCCTTGGTATCATGGGGATTACCCACCATCTTATAAAAATCAGCCAAAGAAAATCCGCGAGAAAGCGGTCGAAATCGCCAATGCTTTACTGGCCGACAGCGTTGAGGAAGGCGTCGCGATTGCTACCGGCTTAAAAAATACAAGGGAGTTTTTCAAACGCGAGAAAGACGAGCAATAAGCACGGCAACTGGTGCCCTAATGCATTTTAAGTACGTCGCCAATTTGGCTTGTAAATTCTGTGATCGATGCCGTTTTTTGTATGATCTTATCTCAGCAACTAAAATTATGTCATCGACGGAAGACATTTGGTCATAGAAGTAAATGCCAGTCTTTCTCTTTGCTGATAGTAAAGCTGTAATGCAGTAAAGCTGCTTTCCGTTTTAAGAAACTTTTTTGTGTCTCCCGCTGGAAAGCAGCCTGCCGTTTGTTATACTCAATGTGCAATCAACACCTTCTTGTGATCTGTGGTGCTGCCATTTTTGATCTGCATAATGTAAATGCCTGCCGGCGCATTGCCTAACCTGATCTTTTTATCGTGCGGGCCTTTGCCTTTTACTTTGGTGTCATACCACACCCTGCCGAGGACGTCCGTTACTGTGACCCTGGCGTCGCCTTCCAGTATATTGAACCTGGCATTGAACTCTCCCGGTGAGGGGTTCGGGAATACGTTCAGCTTAGATTTTGGTTCGACGGATTCGAATGTTAGCTCGGGAGCTCCCGCCCTCGCGCCGGAATGCAGGCTATTGATACAAATCCTATCCTGCCTGATGCTCGCCCCCGGAGCGCCTTCGATCCGCAGTATATTGTTTCCAGCTCTGAGCGGGATCATGAAGATCTCTTCGCGGAAAACGATATTCCAGCTATGGGTGGCAGGAATGGCGAGAGCATAATAGATGTAGCCATCATTACCGGCGAGCGAAATTTTTGGGCTGGAACTTGCCGCATATTGCAGCGATAGCCTGTACATGCCGTCAGCCGGCACACCGTTGATCGCATAATTCACATAATGATTGTAATTGTTTTCATCGCCTCGGGTAGCGCCGCCAGAAGCATTGGGGTCACTGGTGATTGGGCCGGAGCCGTCCTGAGTTTCCGCATCCACACACATACCGAATTCCTCGTTCGCAGGGGGTGGGCAGCTAGTGATCCTTAATGTGTATTCAACGGTTTTGGTTTCACATCCGGGTTTTGATCCCGTCACAGTGTATACGTAGTCGCCGATTTCACCGGGTGTAGTCAGGTTGACGACCTGGCCTGTCGTATTGTTCAGGCCAGGGCCATTCCAGGAGTAGGTTACGTTGTCGCAATCATATTCGAGGCATCGGGCAAACATCACGATCGGTTTGGAGCAGGTTACGTTGTAGGAAACGACCTCCGGGTAAAAGTAAAAGCGGCATGGCGCCACGCCCCAATCAACACGGATCGCCACGGAATCTGCTTTTGAGATGCATCCGGGTTTGGAGGCGGTCACATAATAAGTATAGTATCCGGTGGTCGCTGGCGAGGTGAGGCTAACGGTTTCTCCGGTAGCATTGATATCATTTCCCGTCCAGGTGTAGGTCACACCTGCACAATTCCCGGTGCAGTTGGCGGTGAAAGACATGGGCTTGCTCCGGTCGTATATTGGGGCATTGGATGCGGGGGCTATGTCGAATGCACATGCCGGCTGGCCGCTTCCCGGACCGGTCACGCAGATTTTATCCTGGCGAATACTGTTGCCCGGTAGCCCCTGTATCCTGATCACGTTATTGCCTTGGTTGAGCATTACTGAGAAGGTTTCTTCCCGCCAAACGATGTTCCAGGAGTGGGTAGGCGGAAAATTCGCCGACGAAATAGCGATGTTCCCATTTACGGAGATACTGGCTTGCGCGGCCCCACCGGCATAATAACGCACTGTTACCTGATGCGTGCCGGTTGTTTGCACCCCATCGACTGCGTAGTCGACATAGTGGTCATAATTGTTTTCTTCGCCTCTGGTGCTTCCGTTGGACGCATTCGGATCGCTGGTGACCGGACCATTTCCGCTTCCGTTTTCGGATTCAATGCATGCTGTGAACTGATCTTGAACCAATGCAGCGCTTTCGTAAAACGGTGCAACAACGTTTTCTGCCCATGCGGACATCGGGATCACAAAGGAAATGAAGACGTAAATGAAGTGTTTCATGATCATTGTGTTTTGTAAATGGATAGGTTGAGAAGTGAATTTTAATAGTACAAGTTAACCTTGCAATGATTCAACTAAATCCATGGACACTGATTGCTTGCAAAAGCGTGGCAGGTAGCATCAATGAAAAACGGCAGCCCGCCAGCGAGCACATTATCATATGTGGCAGTTAAAAGAGAAAGAAGGGAGTGCGGGTGTGGGCCAATGGAAAATATAGGGTTGCCGATCATCCGATTCTCGGCAGATTTATTACCAGGCGAAATTTGCTGATGAAAAAGAGATAGGGGAGGGCTGAAAATGGAGTGTTTAGTGCAAGAGAAGTTAGCATGGTCGCTGGAATAGGTAAGGTTATTTCATAATTTGCGATTCGGAAGCCTTCGGAATTAGGCTAAATTTTTTGACAAGCAAAGCGGGTTACCGAATGTTTTGACTTGAATTGAGCCAGAGTGATTCATCTACAAGGATTCGAAAAAGAAGAAATTTTTGAACAGAAAAAGTACATTTTGAGGTGCTTACCGTCATCCCGCTGGGATTCAAATCTGTGACCCAAATATAGAGAGTAGCCGTGAGATCCGATGAGTGTTATGTAATGGCTATGTGCATCTGAAAATTCAGTCTAACCTTCCAGTTTAATAGTCTGTATCAGTGTTAAAAGTCGGGTTAAGTGTTCGATTGACATTCCCGCATCTCCCCTAAATCCGAGTAACGGGATAGCCTATTCTTAACCTTTGCGATGCTCTCGCTTACTTTCGATTTTCTTCCAAGATAGCAGCGCGAGGTTGTCCAGATGCTTTATACCCTAACATCTTGTTGGACTCCTGCAGAGGTACGTCATTATTAAACATTCTTTATCCAACGGTGGTTAGCTTCATAAGCGTCCAGCCGGCTGATTGTACCATTGATATTCCGGATTCTTCTTACATCAGCAATTTCTTTTGAGTTGGCATTATAGCGATAGTTGGTTTTCATATTTTGGGTAACGCCAGGCAAGCATGTGACGCTGAGGCTGCATCAACTGGGAGTGGATTGCTATTCGTGAAAGCCCTTTCCGCTGGGCAAGAGCAACCAGTTGATCGGAACGAAATTAACTTACGCAGCATTCAGATTTAAAATAAGCTAGATCATCTTGGTTACAAAATACCTTTTTGCTACTTCCTTTGGGCTTAACATTGATCATAAAGCAGACGCATTAGCTCTGTGTCTATTTTTATGGCAGAAGGTTGGAAAAATACGAGAGACAGGGAGGCGGTGTTCATTGGACGGGCGGCGTTGTAAGTATTGTGATACTTGATTACTACCACATAATCGTCAATTTTTGTCTTTTGTCTGATCCTGTTTAGATTTGTTTTTAAAGCGCTTCTGGCGTGTAGTTTGAGCACGGGAGTAGGTCGAATGAGGAAAATGGTAATTCAAAATAAGGTACAATTCGAACGACCGGATACAGCAGTTCAACTGTGCTCTTTTTTAAGCGTTGTTGTAAAGTAGGGCGTCAGATGAACATACATCGCGTTGCGGAATTGTCCGGCAGTGCCGCTTTTCAGGACGTCGAAAAGATCGGCGTGAGAAACCGGATTGGGTAAATCCATATGAACGCCCTTATCTAAATACTCCTTGAATACATGATCGAAGACTGGGAACAATAGCGTCTGAAATCGTCTGAATGTATCATTGCCGGTCATTTCATACAGTTTACCATGAAATTCGATCTCGTCTTCCCGCGAGAGTGATTTCAAGCCTTTCTGCTTATTGACGATCGCTTCGAGCTCTTCGAGGTCTTTATCGGTTTTACGGGCGAACAGGAACTCGGCGATTCCCATTTCAAGAATCAATCGTAGCTCAAAAAGGTCTTTCTGGTTGTCGTGGCTTAGGATCGACGGGCTCATTACCTTCTCAATACCCGCGAAAAGGTCGGGTTGCGCCATAATCATCCCGCGCCGCGTGCGGCTTTCGATCAGGCCCAGCATCCTTAGCCGACTCAACGCTTCGCGGACTACATTGCGACTCACATTCAGTTTTTGTGCAATCTCGGTTTCGTTGGGCAACGAATCTCCCGGTTTGAAACCATTGTCCATCAGATATTCCCTTAGAATGTTTTCTACCCTGTCGGTCATCGACAGGCTCTCCATGGGGCCTAGTGCGCTCGCTTTCATTGATCTCAGTTTCCTTTTGCGGGCAAAGGTAAGGCAAAGATGGCTACATCGACAAGTTTTATAATATTTTCATACAAACACTTTTATATTAAAATCCTATAATTACATTTGTAGGACAAATAAACAAACAATCATTCTTTTGTATTTCTGACAATTCCCGATATAAACCTTTATGATTTGAAATTTTATGCGTTACATTAAAAGCAAAACGATCAAAACACTGATGATTCTAGCGGGCCTGTGGTTTGCGGTTTCGGCGGTGTATGCGCAAGATCTGGTAGTTTCCGGACAGGTGAAGTCCGGCCAGGACAGTCAGCCGTTGCCCTTTGTGACTGTCGTGGTAAAAGGTAGTCAGCAGGGAGTGAATACGGACGCCGAAGGGAAATATAAGATCAGCGTAGCCAGTGAAAGCATTTTGATCTTTAGCTTCGTAGGCTATCGTACGCATGAAGAGCGGGTTGGAAGCAGGAACGAGGTGAATGTGGTCCTGGAACCCGACCAGAATAACCTGAATGAAGTGGTGGTGGTGGGTTATGGAAAGCAGGAACGCGAAAACATCACTTCCTCCATCTCCAAGCTCGACAGCAAGGTTCTTGAGAATATTCCTTTCGCTAATGCCGCTTCGGCTCTGCAAGGCTCCATTGCTGGTTTGCGGGTGCAGAGCACGTCGGGATTGCCCGGTAATGCGCCACGTATTATCCTGCGGGGAGGGACGTCGATCAACAACCCGGACGGCTCGGCGCCGCTTTTCATCATCGACGGCGTGATCCGCTCCAATATGAATGACATCAGCTCGGAAGAGATTGAGTCCATGCAGGTGTTGAAGGATGCGGCTGCTACGGCCATTTACGGGGCCAGGGCTTCTAACGGTGTGGTAATCATCACAACGCGGTCGGGAAAGGCGGGCAAGGTGCGGGTTTCGTATCAGTACGATGCCACCATGTCGAGCCTTGCCAAGGGATACGATCTGCTTTCCGCGCGCGACTGGCTCTATTTTCAGCGGCTGGGGACCGTGGCTTCGTCGGTCAAGAACCCCGCCAACCTCAACAAGCTGACGTTGCCCAACAGCTCCGGCACCGGGAACGATCTGACGAATAATACCGCTTATACGACTCAGTATCTGACGCCTGCCAACGAGTATAAACTCAAAGAGGGATGGGAAAGCATGCCCGATCCGGTCGATCTGAGCAAAACGCTGCTTTTTAAAGGTACCGACTATCAGGACCTTCTTTTCAGGACGGCTTTGTCTCAAAACCATCATGTTTCGGTCAGCGGCGGCACGGAAAAGGCGACTTATAGCGCCGGGCTCGGTTATATGGATGCCGAGGGCATCGCCATCACCACCAAATACCGGAGGCTGAACTTTGACCTGAATGGTGACCTGACCGTGAGCAACAAGCTCCGTTTTTACAGCAGGTTGATGTTTTCCAGTTCGGGTAATAATCAAGGCATTTCCGACAATGCGCTTTTCGAGCGGTCCATCGGCCTGGCTCCGACGGCCAAATATGCCTACGAGGATGGCACGCTGGCGCCCGGAACGGGCCAGAGTATCGGTAATCCGGTGTATCATCTCAATAAAATCAAGGCTAAGAACAACCGGGATAACCTGACGCTGGCAATCGGCTCGCATTGGGATATTTTGCCGGGTCTCTCTTTCGATCCTCAGCTCTCGCTGTTCAAATCCACGCTCGAAGCGCGGTCTTTCCAGGAAGCATTTTATAACGGGCCGGGCTTGTACGTGGATACGCGCAGCGCGACCGGATCTTTTGATAAAACCGAACAATACCAGGCCGATGGTGTGCTGACTTATGCCAAAGCGTTGGCTGGGAAGCACAATCTGGAAGTGAAGGCAGGTATTTCCTACTTTAATCGGATCAACACTGGGTTGAGTGCGACGGGTAGAAAGGCCGCGTCCGACCTGGTACCAACCCTGAATGCATCGGCTGAGCCGGTAGCGGTTGGCGGATCGGAGAGCAGTCAGGCATTGATCGGCTATTTCTCGCGGATCAATTACGATTTTGACCAGAAATACCTGGTATCGCTCAGCGCGCGCTACGACGGGGCCTCCAATCTGGGGCGTAACAACCAATGGGGTGTGTTCCCGGGCGTGTCGGTCGGCTGGAACCTGCATCGGGAGGAGTTCTGGAAGATATTACCCGAAAATCTGCTGCGCGTGAAATTGCGGGCAAGCTATGGCGTGAATGGTAACATCAGCGGCCTGGGCGACTTTACCGCGCAGGGAAATTACAGCGTCGGCAACCAGTACTCGACCAATGCGGCGGTACTGAATACAACCATTTCCAATTCGGATCTGAAATGGGAACGTTCCAAAACCTTTGACCTCGGGGCCGATGTAGGTTTTTTTGGGAACAGGATCAGTTTGCTCTTTGACTATTACCGCAGGGTCACTGATAACCTGTTAACCTCGCTAAGCCTTCCTATGTCGACCGGCTTTTCGAGCGTGCTCACTAATCTGGGAAGCCTGGAAAACAAAGGCGTGGAGCTTGAATTGAGCGCCCGCGTGCTTCCGGCCAGCAGCGCCGTCAATTGGAATGTCTCTTTCAATGCAGCGCAGACCAAGCATAAAATCCTCAGCCTGCCTTACAATGGCATTGAAAACAACCGTATCGGCGGTGTCTACGTTTGGAACCCGGCTACGAACGGCTATGCCTGGATGGGCGGCCTGCAAGAGGGCGGCCGGATCGGCGATATGTATACTTACAAGCAGTTGAGCATTTACGCCACCGACGAGGAAGCCGCCGCAGGCCCCGTGGATAACCTGGTAACGGGTGCCAACAAGACGAAATATGGCGGGGATGTGAATTGGCAGGATGCGGATCAAAACAAGGTGATCGACGAGAAGGACAGGGTGTATGTAGGAAATCCCTACCCGGTCTGGACGGGCGGTTTTACCAATTCATTGGAATACAAAGGGATCAGTCTGCTGCTGCGGATGGATTACACGACCGGTCACACGATTCAGAATTATCCCAGGGCGCAGATGATCGGCCAGTTTCAAGGGGAAATAGGGCTGCTTTCGGACGTGAAAAGATCCTGGCAGAAACCCGGCGACATTACCGATATTCCCCGGTTCTACTGGGCTGATCAGCAGGTACAGAATAACCTGTACCGCGGAGGTATCGGCGGCGGGAACTCGATGTATTACGAAAAGGGAGATTACCTGGCCGTGCGAGAGCTTACCCTGGCGTACAGCATTCCCAAATCGATCTTGAACAGGGCGAAAATCAACGGTTTGCGGCTTAACGTGACGGCAAACAACCTGCATTACTTCACCGGTTACAAGGGATTGAACCCCGAGGAGGGGGGAGTCGACAGGGGAAGGTACCCAATACCCCGCTCGATTATCCTGGGCTTGAATATTTCATTGTAAAACCATCATGACAATTCAGATGAAGATAAAATATAAAATGCTGACTTGCCTGGCGTTGTCATTTGCCGGGTTGAACCAGTCCTGCACCGATAACCTCGATGTCGCGCCGGTGAGCGTGATCACTGAGGACTCTTACTGGAAATCGGAAAACGACGCGAATGGTGCTTTAAACGGCCTGTATGTGCTTTTGAGAAGACAGGCATCCGAAAACCTGTACCTGTGGGGCGAAGGCCGGAGCGAGGTAATGGGCCTGGGCGTGCAGGGTTCGGGCGGCCGGGAGCGGTATCATGATAACAGCCTGGACGTGACCACCGCAGGACCCAACTGGCTGGGGATGTATTACATCGTTCATCAGGCCAACCTGATCCTGAAATATGTGCCACAAATCACCTTTACTTCCGAGGCTAATAAAAACAATATCCTCGCCCAGGCGTACACCATGCGGGCATACACCTACTTCACCATGGCCAAAACCTGGGGAGACTTGCCGTTGGTAACCGAACCGACCGAGGGCTACGACCCGGCCACCATTCAAAAGCCCCGCACACCGGTAGCCGAGATTTTCTCTTTTGTCAAGGAGGACATCGCCAAGGCTAACCAGCTTTTTGGTGAATCCAATGCTCTGGCGCAGGGACGGCAGTTCTGGTCGAAACCCGCATTGAATGCCCTGAAAGCGGACGTGTTCCTTTGGACTGCCAAAAGACTCGGCGGCGGCGAGACCGATTTTAACATCGCGTTGGCCGCCATTACCGAGGCAGAGAAAGCGGATGTGAGTCTCCTGCCCAAATTCGAGGACATTTTTGACTATACCAACAAAGGCAACAAGGAGATTCTGATGGCGGTGCGTTTCAAGGATATCGAAGCGACCGACAACCATTACAGCCTGATGTATTTCCCGCAGGCATTTTTACCGTCCGACCTGGATGTGGCAACCAAAGCGGCGATTGGTCTCCCGGCAGGGCAGAATTACTGGGCACCGTCCGCGACGATCCGGAGCCAGTTTACTGCGGACGATACCCGGAAGAATGCTTCCTTTATCGAAGTATACACTGCTGCGTCAGGTACCCAAAAGTTCGTCGGGTCGCTTGCTGTGAAGTTCAATGGTTTTGTCAATTCCGGTATTCGGCTGTTCCTGGATGATGTGATCCTGTACCGGTATGCGGATGTATTACTAATGAAAGCGGAGGCAAAAAATGCGCTGGGACAGGACCCTTCCGCCGAAATCAACAAGGTGCGGGAGCGGGCCTACGGCGCAGCGTATAAGCAGCATGTATTTGTAAGCGGCAGCAAGCAGGCCAACGACGAAGCCATTCTTCAGGAGCGTCTTTTCGAACTCGTTTTTGAAGGAAAAAGATGGTGGGACCTGGTGCGTTTTGGAAAAGCATTCGAAAAAATACCCTCATTGAAGGACCGCGTAGGCAAGGATTATCTGCTGCTTTTCCCGATTTCAGAGGCTACATTGAGCCTTGAACCTCAGGTTAAACAAAATCCGGGCTACTGATCAGATTATTACTGAATTAAACTCTTAACCTCATGAAACATCTAATCCTTACTGCTTTTCTCTCGCTGCTTGTAGCGCCCGGTATTTGTACACACGCTCAAAAGCTACCAGCCGGCGGGCCGCAGCTTGCATTGCAGCTCAATCCCGGTCCGGACAATCCGCGAAACAGCGAAGGGGATTTTATCACACTCAAAAACGGCGATATCCTTTTTATATACAGCCGCTATACAGGCAGTTCCACCAGCGATCACGCGCCGGCCTACCTGGCCGGAAGACTGTCCCGCGATGGTGGTAAAACATGGACGACTGCTGATAGATTGATCGTGGAGCAGGAAGGGGATATGAACGTGATGTCAGTATCGCTGCTCCGGTTGAAAAATGGGAAGATAGCCCTGTTTTACCTGAAAAAGAATTCGGAAACCGACTGTATCCCTCAGATGCGGACTTCGGCCGACGAAGGCAAGACGTGGAGTGAGCCCGTGCCGTGCATTACCGACAAGAAAGGGTATTTCGTGCTGAACAACAGTCGGGTGATCCAGCTGTCGGATGGCCGGCTGATGATGGCTGTTGCGCTGCATCGGGCTGTGGACGGCAAATGGCAGAACCAGGCCACGCTGTACAGCTACTATTCCGACGACCAGGGTGCCAGTTGGAAGTCGTCTTCGGCCATCCCTAACAATTCTCAAATCATCACTCAGGAGCCAGGGTTGATCGAATTGAAAGACGGCCGGATTATGATGTTCATTCGCGCCAGCGGTGGTGTGCAGCAATTGTCCTATTCGTCGGACAAGGGAGCCAGCTGGTCGCACATCGAGCCGAGTAACATTGCTTCGCCATTGTCGCCGGCTTCTATCAAGCGAATTCCGGGTACGTCCGATCTGCTGCTGGTGTGGAACAACAACGACGGCAGCCAGCCCCAAACCAAAGACAAACGCACGCCGCTGACCGTGGCCATTTCCAAAGACGACGGTAAAACCTGGATCAACACCCGGAACATCGAAACCGACCCGGATGGCTGGTACTGTTACATCGCGATCCATTTTACCAAAAATGACGTGCTGCTGGGGTATTGCGCGGGAAGCCAGGTAAAAAAGACGCATCTGTCGGTAACGAACGTGAAGCGGTTTTCGCAAAAATGGCTGTACTAATAAGCAGTCACATGAAAGAGCGTCATCGTCGGTCACGGAGATCTTTTCTGCTGCGTGCGCTGGCAGGTACGTTCGCGGGAGTGCTGCCTGCATGGGCAACCGCGAATGTACCTGCGGGCAGGAAAGCGGGCCCGGTAGAAGAGGATTTGAAAAAGATTGCGGCTTTGCTGAGCGGCAAGACACGCAGCATCTGGGTTTTTGCCGGAGACAGCATTACCCAGGGAGCCAAGCATACCCACGGGCATCGGAGTTATCCCGAAATTTTCGCGGAGCGCCTCCGGTGGGAGCTGGCGCGGGTAGGCGACATTGTGGTCAACACGGGAATGAGCGGGCACACTACCCGGCATATGCTGAATGATATGGATTGGCGTGTGGGGCAATTCAGGCCCGGGGTGGTATCGGTGATGCTGGGAACGAATGATTGCGCACGCAATCAGGTAACTCTGGCGGATTTTGAAGCTAACCTGCGGTCCATCCTGGCGCAGATCAGGGCGATGAATGCCGTGCCGATCCTGCATACGCCCAACCCGATAATTGTCGGCAAAGCCCCCGAGCGTGCATCCCTCCCCGAATACGTAGCGGTAATCAGAAAAGTGGCCGGGTCGGAAAATACAATCCTGGTGGATCATGACGCCGGATGGAATACCGAGATACAGAGCCGCGCTGCCGAAACAGTGTACCGTGAGTGGCTGAACGATCCGCTGCATCCCAACCAACGCGGGCACCAGCAGCTTGCCGCAGCGCTATTTAAAACGCTGAACATTTTTGACCCAGCCCAACCCACTTGCGGAGGAGCCTATTATGAAGGAGAACACTGAGAACGAACAAACCAGCGTCATTACCGCGACGCAGCGGGGCCCCGCCGTGCTGATTTCCGCAGGCGTGCATGGCGACGAATACGAGCCCATGGTTGCGGCGGCGGAGCTTGCAGCAACTTTGCCCGGGATGCTAACGTACGGCCAGGTCACGATCGTCAAAGTCGTAAATCCCGACGCCTATGGGCATGGGACACGGCAAGGCAGTGATGGGCTGGATCTGGCCCGGATTTGCCCGGGGGACCTTGGTGGGGCGGTTTCCGAGGCCTATGCGGCCCGGATCAGCAATAGGATAAAACAGGCAGACTACTACGTGGATATGCACACCGGCGGTTTGACCTACGAAATCCACCCGTTGGCAGGATATATGCTTCATCCCAATGAGGCTGTTCTGGATGTGCAGCGGCAAATGGCACGCTGCTTCGATGTGCCGGTGATTTGGGGCACCGATTACCGGCCGCAGGGGCGGACCTTATCGGTCGCAAGAGATGCAAATGTTCCGGCCGTGTATCTGGAATTCGGCGGTGGGGCCGGTTTTCGCCGGGAAGTAGTCAATACCTATTTGGCCGGGGTGATCAATATGCTCAGGTTTTTGGGGATGATTACCGGAGAGGCAATCAAGTCGTCTGAGTCCTATTGGCTGGAAGATCACCGCCCCGACAGCGGCTATCTTCAGGGAAAAATGCCTTCGCCCGCAGAAGGTATCCTGATGACCCAGGTAGCATTGGGAGAAATGGTCAGCGCTGGCCAATGTTTCGGACGCATTTTTGATCCGGTGTCGGGCGTCAGCCATTCGGTTTATGCGGAGCTCGGGGGAATGGTTTTTCTCAAAAGAGCTATCGCGAAAGTGAAACCCGGCGAAGCACTAGGCGGCATTCTGCCCATTACGCAAAAAGGAAAACATACGATTTATGAATAGAGACCAGGTGGTATTGATTACCGGTGCTACCGGAGGCATTGGCCGCGCCACAGCCTGGGCATTTGCCTCGGTGGGTTGCAAGCTGGTGTTAACCGACACAGACCCATCGCAATTGTCGGCATTGGAAGAGGAGTTGAAAGCGGGGCATTATCAGCAGGTTTTATCCTTGCCGGGCGATTTGGCAGAAACCGGTTTTTGGGATGAACTTATAGGCAATGCTTTTGCAAAATGGGGAATTGTCGATGTCCTGGTAAACAATGCGGCCTGGCGGACGATCGAAACCATGCGGACAATCCCGGTTGAGACCTGGGAGAAAACCCTGCGCATTTGCCTGACTGCACCGGCATTCCTCTCACGGGCGGTAGCGGGGCGGACGGAGGCATTGAAACGCCCGGCTGTGATTGTGAACGTGTCGAGTATGATGGCCGACCGGCCTGCCGGCACTTCCCCAGCCTACATTGCCTCGAAGGGCGCACTCGACAGCCTGACGGCCGAATTGGCGGTCACCTACGGGCGCAGCGGGGTCAGGGTGGTAGGCGTGAGCCCGGGTTATGTAGAGACCGCATTGAGCCGTGATTACCAGGATGCCGACGGAGATAATGTAAGCACACGCCTGATCGACGCGGTAAATGACAACATACCGCTTGGAAGAGGGGCAAGCCCGGAGGAAATCGCGGCGGCAATATGCTGGCTGACCTCGGAAGGAGCCTCCTACATTACCGGGACCACATTGGTTATTGACGGCGGCTTCAAACCCAATTTCAGCGGATACAGTGTTAAAAGAAATCAATTCCCTGATCAGTTTTGAAAAATATCTGGAGACATTCCTCACTATTGCCGCAGGTGGCCGCAGAATACCGGATCTTGCTCGGTGAGGCCGAGACCCCATTGGTGCGTTCACGAAGTATAGCAGCCGCGCTGGGCCTGGATGCACTGTATTTCAAACTGGAAAACCTGAATCCGACCGGTTCGTACAAGGACCGGTTTGCGGCGGTGCTCGTTTCGGAAATGCATATGCGCGGCCAGAAAATTTGCATCGCCACGTCAAGCGGAAACACAGGGGCAGCGCTGAGCGCCTATTGCGCGGCGGCGGGCATTCATTGTGTGATCGTCGCGGTAGACGGAGCGCCGGTTCAGAAGGTACGGCAAATGCAGCTTTATGGGGCGGAGGTTATCATGGTGAAAGACTTTGGCAAGGATCCGCAGACTACCACCTTCGTTTTCGATCAGCTGGAAGCGCTTTGCGATTCGCATAACCTTCCTCTTCCGATTAGTGCGTACCGGTATTGTCCGTCGGCCATGAGGGGCGTGGAAACGATTGCCGCCGAAATAGCCGAGATACTGCCGAGCGGTGTACAGATTTTTGCACCGGCCGGCGGCGGAGGCCTCACATTGGCGGTATGCCGCGGAGCAGAGCAGTGCGGAGCCGGTTATACGGTCCATTGCGTTCAGCCCGAGGGGAATGATACGATCGTGAGCGCGCTGCGAAACGGCGACGTTGCGGCTGTTCCGGTGAATGCGTCCACCACGGCGGTCAGCGGGTTGCAGGTAGCGAGCGTGATCGACGGCAATGCGGTGATCAGGCATTGCCGGCGGTCGGGTGGCAATGGGTACAGCGTCAGCGACGAGCAGGTGTTTGGCTGGCAAAGGGCGCTGGCGCAAAAAGAAGGTATTTTTTGCGAGCCTGCCGGTGCGGTAGCATTGGCAGGACTGGAAAATGCCCTTCGGCGAAATGAGCTGGATAAAAGCCGCCCGGTAGTGTGCCTGGTAACGGGCAGCGGTTTTAAAGATATGAACGCGGTGGACCAGCGTTTTCAACTCCCCCCGACGGACACTGTGCCGTCACATCAATGGATAAAAACAATTCAAACTCTTTTTAATCAAGATTATGCGTGAGCAAAGTTCTATTTTTCAGGGCCTGTGGCCGGCGCTTTTTACACCGGTCAACCCCGATGGAAGCCTAAATCCCAAAGAGCTCGAAAAGCTCATCGAACTGCTGATCGCCCAAAAGGTGGACGGGCTGTATTTGCTGGGCTCGACAGGCCAGGGCTTCCTTTTTTCAGAAGAGGAGCGTAAGCAGATTACCCGGCTGACGCTCGAAATAGCCGGAAAGCGTATTCCGGTAATGGTACAGGTTGGAGCCCTTAATACGGAAGAATCTATTCGCCTGGCACGGCATGCCGCCGAACATGGTGCCGACGGCATTTCGGCTGTCGGTCCGATCTATTACGGCGCTTCGGCCGACATGGCCTTTGAGCATTACCGGCGCATCGCGCAGGCTACCGACGTACCTTTTTTTCCTTACCAGATCGGCAATGCGGCCAATATGCAGGTGATCGACCGGCTTCTGACCTTGCCGCAGGTACATGGGATGAAACTCACAACCGACAAGATGTTGGAGATCAGTACGATTAAAAATAGGGCAGGGGAGCAATGGAAGCTATTCAGCGGGGCCGATGAGCTGATGTGCCAGGCGGCGCTTTGCGGTACTGTGGGGGCGATCGGCACGAGTTATAACCTGTTTGGCCCAACCTGTAAATTCATTAGAGAGTCGTTCCTGGCAGGAGAAACAATGCATGCCATGGAGTATATGCTTACTTTTCAGAAGTTTATCGAGACGATCATTCCGGTCATCTGGTCCTTTTTTAACCGCGCAATGTATTTACGCTATAACATCGTCATTGGCGAACCCAAGCCGCCGCTGCTGGCCAAGCAACTGCCCTGGACCGACGAGCAGATTATCGCCATGATGGAAGAAATAGAGAGTTTCTATACGCCTGTCAGCTAATTAAGCGGAGGCATCGCCTGATTTTACTGAAATATCCTGCAAAACCCACGGTTCATGAAAATCGCAAAACCCATTTCGGAAGGCCGGCCGGCTTTGTATGCCTGGCTGGTGGTTGTTATGCTCTGCCTGGTGGGCTGTCTCAACTACCTCGACAGGATGATGATTACCACCATGCGCAGCTCGATTGTGGCTGCGATTCCGATGTCGGAGACGCAGTTCGGGTTGCTAACTTCCGTCTTCCTTTGGGTTTACGGACTGCTTAGCCCCGTCGCGGGTTTTCTGGCCGATCGTTTCAGCCGCAGCAAAGTGATTATTATCAGCTTGCTGGTGTGGTCGCTCGTAACCTGGCTCACCTCGCAGGCGGTTACCTTCGAGCAACTGCTCGCGACCAGGGCATTGATGGGCATCAGCGAGGCATGTTACATTCCCGCTGCATTGGCCCTGATCATGGACTACCACCCGGAAAAGACCAAGTCGCTGGCCACGGGTATCCATATGGGCGGCGTGATGTTCGGGCAGAGCCTGGGCTTTATCGGCGGATGGCTTGCCGAAAACCACTCCTGGAATTTCGCATTCAAGGTATTCGGAGGTTTCGGCATCGTGTATGCCATGTTGCTGGCACTTACGCTGCGTGATTCTCAATCAGCCATTCAAAAATCAGGCGAGGGTATCAATAAACCCACGGGTTTTGCGGGAGCAATCCGCAAGCTGCTCAGGACACGTTCCTACCTGTTTGCGATCCTGTACTGGGGATTGGTCAGCATTGTCGGCTGGCTGGTGGTGGCATGGCTGCCGACCTATTTTAAGGAGCATTTTGCCTTGTCGCAGAGTATGGCAGGTGTGTATTCGACGGGGTATTTTCACAGCGCGTCGCTGGCGGGTGTGCTGCTGGGTGGTTTTCTGGCCGACCGGTGGAGCAGGCATAATCCCCGCGCGCGGGTGCTGGTACCCCTCTACGGTTTGCTGATCGGAGCGCCCGCGATCTTTCTGGCCAGTAATACGGCGGTGCTCTCTGTGGCAATCGGCTGTTTCATGTTGTATGCGCTCACACGCACGTTCACGGATGCGAACATGATGCCTATTCTGAGCATGATCGTCGATGCGCGCTACCGGGCCACGGCATATGGCATTCTCAATATGTTCAGCTGCATTGTCGGCGGTTTGGGGATTTACGCGGGAGGGATGCTCCGCGACGCGGATGTGGCGCTTTCTGCGATGTTCAAAGTTGCCGCAGGCTTGATGCTGGTCTGCGTGGTGGTATTAAGATATATCAGGACGGAGCCTGTTGAGAATCAGGTATTAAATCAAATAGAAAAATGAATATTGAAGAGCTAAAAGACAAATTGTATGTAGCCGTGCTTGCTGACGTGCTCGATCAGCTGGGGTTTACTCAACAGGCTACCCGAACGCCTTTTTTCGCCTACACCGGTACCAATAAGCTGATGGGCCGCTGCAAGACCACGCTTTGGGCGGATATGTACCATCAGGATCCCAACCCTTATGAGCTCGAATTGAAGGCGGTCGATTCATGCCTGCCCGGCGATGTGCTGATCTGCGCGGCGGGCGGCTCCAACCGGTCGGGTATCTGGGGCGAGCTGCTTTCCACCGCCGCAGGTAACGCCGGCTGTGTGGGGGTAGTGGTACACGGCTCGGTGCGTGACATCGATAAAATGACTGCCATGGGATTTCCTGTATTTGCGACCGGTAAAAACCCCTATGACAGCCAGAACCGCCAAAAAGTGGTGGATCTGGATGTGGTCGTGGAAATTGACGGGGTGAAATTTGCGCCCGGTGATCTGGTCATGGCCGATCAGGACGGGATTGTGGTAGTACCGCAGCAGGTTGAAGCACAGGTGCTGGCCGCGGCACTCGAAAAGGTTTCCGCGGAGAATGTCACCCGCGATGCGATCAGGAACGGTATGAAGGCGGTGGAGGCATATCAGAAATTCGGTGTATTATGAAAACAAAACACGTTGTGACCGGCCCGGTCCCGCAGAGTCATTTACCTTTTTCTCCCGGAATCGTATCGGGGGAATATCTTTTTGTGTCCGGACAGGCGAGCGTCGATGATCAGGGCCAGATTATCGACGACACTTTCGAGGGCGAATGCCGCAGGTCGTTCGATAATCTGAAAAGGATCGCCGAGGCCGCCGGGGCAACACTGAACGATGCCGTACAGGTCAGAAATTACCTTGGTCGCCAGCAGGATCTGGCCAGTTTCAATGCCATTTACCGGGAATACTTCCGGGAGCCGTTTCCTGCACGTACAACGTTGATTGGGTGTCTCGGGGATCTGCTCAAATTCGAAGTCGACGCGGTCATTCATTTAGGTAAATAGTCCGGCATGGCTGAATTAACACCACCGAAGTCTGGTTTGCAGGGCGCACCCCGGCGTGTGGGATTGCTGGGAATTTATCATGAGACCAACACATTTATCGAATCCGCCACGACCCTCGCTGACTTCCAGAATGGATATTGGCTGGAAACGAGCCGGATCAGAGTCGAATACCAGGGAGCCAACCATGAGATCAGCGGGCTGATCGAGGAGATAGACAGCGCTCCGGATATGGAACTGGTGCCGATATTTTATGCGATGGCCACGCCGGGAGGGCTGATCACGAGAGATTGCTACCTGGCATTGCTGGATCGTATGATGCAGCTTCTGGACGAGGCGGGGCCATTGGATGCCTGCCTGGTCGCGCCGCATGGTGCTGGTGTGGCCGAGGGGTACCCGGATATGGACGGGCATTGGTTGTCGCTGCTGAGACAGACGCTGGGAGCCGGGGTGCCGATCATCGGCACGCTGGACCCGCACGCCAATGTAAGTCGGGCGATGGCCGATGCCACCGATGGCCTGATCGCCTATGCTACCAATCCACACATTGATCAAAAACAGACCGGTATTGCGGCTGCGCGGCTGCTGGTGAATACCTTGCGTGGTGAGATTTCGCCTGTGCAGCTGCTGGTCAAGCCGTCCGTGGCCATTAGTATAGAGCAGCAGTTTACTTCAAGTCAGCCTTGCCTGGGGCTTTATGCGCTTGCGCAAGAGCTGGAACAGCGTATGGCTCTGGTTTCGGTGAGCGTATTGCTTGGCTTTCCCTATGCGGATATACATGAAATGGGGTCGGGGTTCATCGTGATCGCGGATCGCAATCAGTCACCGGTTGCGGTCGGCCGGGCGGAGGAAGCTGCATCTATACTTTCAGCCTTTTTGCTAGACCGCAAGCAGGCATTCAATGGGAGAAAATCGGGCATTCAGGCCGTGCTGAATGATTTGGTAAATCACCTGCAACCGGTGCTGCTGCTGGATATGGGCGACAACATCGGAGGCGGAGCGCCGGGAAACAGTACTTTGATTCTCGAACAGCTTGAAGCAGGCGCATTGTCGGGCTTTTTTGTTTGCCTTTATGATCCGGAAAGCGTGGAAAAATGTCAGGACGTGAGCGCCGGGGCAGTTGTTCCGCTTTTTCTTGGAGGAAAAAAAGGTTTTCAAACCAGCGTGGAGGTGCTTGCATTACACGATGGCCGCTTCACAGAGGATACTCCGCGGCACGGAGGGTTTGTTCATTATGATATGGGCCCTACGGCGGTGGTCCGTACGCCGAGCGGCAATACGGTCATGCTTACGACGAGGCGCACGCCACCGTACAGCCTGCGGCAGCTCACGGCTTTTGGCCTGGATCCGCGTGGCTTCAGGGGGATTGTAGCCAAAGGGGTCAACGCGCCGATTGCTGCTTATAGCGATGTTTGCCCGTCGATTGTTCAGGTCGATACGCCCGGGGTGACCCAAGCCGATATGACCCTCTTTACATACCAAAACCGAAAAATACCTCTGTTCCCTTTTGAAGAATATGTTTGACCGTTTATGAACCTGCAAAGCACCATAGTAAAACTACTGGATCTGCCTTTTTACACGGAGGGGCCCTGTGCGGATGATGCGGGCAATTGGTTCTTTACCACATTGAGCGGTGGTCAGCTCCTGCGCATGCGGTCGGGCGAAGCTCCGGTAAGATGGGCCGAAGCCGGTTGTCCGAATGGTCAGCTGATCACCTCAAAGGGTACGCATCTGGTGTGCGACAGCGGGGCGGGTACCATTGTGCAGTTTGATCATACAGGAAATCGTAAGGGAGCGCTGGTGAACAAGCAATGCGCCGGGCATACAGTCTATTGCCCTAACGACCTGATCGAAGACCGTGACGGCAATGTGTTTTTTACCGATTCGGTACGCGACAGCGGCAGGGTTTTCAAAGCGGGAAAAGACGGGTTGCAGAATTGCATCGCCGCTGGCCTGGACTATCCGAACGGACTGGCACTGTCGCCGGACCAATCGCTGCTCTATGTTGCGGAGAGTTATCAAAACAGGATACTGGCCATTTCGTTGAACGGGAAAGCGGCCCCGTCGGTATTTGTTTGGGCCGTGTTGCCCGGGCATCGATCCGGCAGGCCCGTTGATAACCTCCCCGACGGGCTGGCAACCGATGCACAGGGGCGTGTTTGGGCGGCCCATTACGGCATGCAGGCTATTCAGGTATTTTCGCCTGGGGGAATATTACTGGCAAGCTTGGATACCGCATTACCCCTTACCAGCAACCTGTGCTTTGTTTCTGACCAACCGCATCGGAAATCAGTTTTGATCACCGGTGGGTATGCAGAGCCAGGGCCGGGAGCTGTACTGATGATGACTGTCGATGTGATATGAATGATTTTATGAAATATTTTTCAATTATAGTGATGATGATGATAGTTGAAGCGGCTGTTGCACAAACCGCATTGGAATGGAAGGCATTCCCCGATTTGCCTGACGAACGCGGGTTTGCGGGCATGTATGCGGGCGTAAGCCATGGCGCGCTGCTGTGCCTGGGCGGCGCGAATTTTCCCGATGGCTATCCCTGGGAAGGAGGTGTCAAGAAATGGTATGACGGGATTTATCTGCTCGAACAGGGCGGTAAATGGAAAAAGCTGCCCCAAAAAATGGAAATCGCCACCGGCTATGGCGTTTCGGTTTCCTATCAGGACAAAGTGATTCTGATCGGCGGCAGTAATGCACGTGAACATTTGAGCCGGGTGATTGGCTACGAATGGGACGGCCATGCGCTTGTCCGACATAAATATCCTTCGCTGCCCTTTCCCCTGGCTAATATGTCCGGTGCGGTACTCGAAGACCTTCTGATTGTGGTCGGGGGAAATGTCTCGCCGACAGGCGCAGGACTCACTAAGTGCCTGATGCTGGATTTAAAGCAAGTTGAAGCGGGCTGGACTGAAATGGAAGCCTGGCCAGGCCCCGGACGTATTTTCCCTGTTTGCGCGACATTCGATGGGGCGTTTTATATGTTCAGCGGCGAGACGACCGCGATCAATTCCAAGGGCAATTCGTACAGGCTGATTCACCAGGACGGCTACCGGCTGAGCATTCAGTATTGGGCCGGACGGCGGACTGCGCATTGGGAAAAACTGGCCGCCATGCCAAGGGGCATGTCGGCAGGTGGCGCTGTGCTGCCGGTGGTAAAGGGCGACCGGTTTTTGTTCTGGGGTGGGGTCGATGCCGTAACAGCACAGCATAAGACGCCATCCTCGCATCCGGGGATTACCAACGACCTGTTGTATTACTTCCCGCACACCGATTCCTGGGAGTTTGTGGGCCGGCAGCAGCGTTTTCCGGCCCGTGTGACGCTGCCTGTGGTGCATTGGCAAAACCAGTGGCTCTATATTAGCGGGGAGATCAAACCCGGCATCAGAACGCCCGCCATTACGGGGATTAATTAACACCTTATGAAAACAATCACATTCAAAGGATACCGCTTTTCCCAGCTTACGTTAGGAACCGTCCAGCTGGGGATGCCCTACGGGATATCCAATTCGCAAGGCATGCCCAACGACCGGGATGCATTGGATATGCTGCTTATGGCGGCGGGTGCAGGGATTACCACTTTCGATACGGCGCGGCAGTATGGGGCTTCCGAGGCGCTCCTGGGCCGCTTTTTAGAAGGCCATATGGGAAAAGGCCTGAATATGGTTTCCAAGTTTAAGATTGCGCCGCAAGATGCCGGTTCATTGGAGCGGGCCTGGAAATCGGTAGAAGCCAGTGTCAGAGCGTCCATTGAATGCCTGGGAATCAGTAAACTGCCTGTATGCCTGCTGCACAAGGGAGAAGAACCCATGGAGACAGTGGCGGGTGTACTGCCTGAAATCATTTCGAGGCTCAGGGAACAGGGGTTGATCGATATAGGCGGAGTGTCCGTGTATGAATCGGAGGATGTTGCTTTTTGCCTGTCTGAGCCTCTTGTTGAAGCGGTGCAGGTGCCGGTAAATATCTTCGATCAGCGGCTGGTCGTTTCGGGCGCATTGCAGCGCCTTGCAGAGGCGCGGAAGCTGGTTTTTGCCCGCAGTGTCTTCCTGCAAGGGCTGTTTTTTATGGATCCCGGGCAAATCAATGGTAACCTTAAACCCGCAATGCCGTTTTTGAGGCAGCTTCATGCATTCGCCAGCGAATATAACCTCGATCTAGCGGGAATGGCCTTTGCTTACGTCAGAGACCTGCCGGGGATCGATAGTATCGTAGTAGGGGCGGTTACTTCGGCGCAGCTGGCCGAGAATGTGAAGTTGCTAGGCACTCCGCAGGTTCCAACAACGCTTCGGGAAGAATTTATTAAAGTATTTACAGCTGTCCCCGACGAAATCCTTACGCCGGGACGATGGAAAATTTAATAAGATGATGAACCAGTTATTTAGTTTGACCGGCAAAGTGGCGATCGTCACGGGAGGAGCCGGCTTTTTTGGGACACCCATATCCACAGCCTTGGCAGAGGCCGGGGCTCAGGTAGTCATCGCGTCGCGCAATGTCGGCACATGCGAGCATTTAGCGTCCGGGTTGTCGGCCCGGGGGCTGCTTGCCACAGCCATGTCGGTAGACCTGGAAGATGAATCTTCCATCCGGGCACTTGTCGAAGCTGTGATGGCCATGTTCGGGCGCATCGATATTCTCGTCAATAATGCTGTTTCGAGGCAGGGTTTTCAAAATCTGGAAGAGATAGAAATGGAAGGCTGGGAAGCTGCCCAGCGCGTCAACGCTACCGGGCTCATGTTGATGACCCGCGCGGTTATAGAGCCTATGAAGGCGGCGGGCAGGGGAAGCATTATCAATATCGGATCAATCCAGGGAGCGGTAGGGCCGCATTTCCCGGTTTACGGAGAGACCGGAATAACAAGTCCGGTTAACTATACCTACGACAAATGGGGCATGGTGGGTTTCACCAAATGGCTGGCCAATTTTTACGGCCGGTACAACATCCGGGCCAATTGCATTAGTCCGGGTGGGTACGGGCCCGGGGTTGCCCAGCTGGTAGGGAAAGAAGAGTTCATTGAAAATTACAAACGGCTCACCCCGTTGGGACGGTTCGCCGATGACGCGGATATCAAAGGCCCCGTCGTATTTATGGCCTCGGACGCGTCAGCATTCATAACCGGGCACAACCTGCTTGTCGATGGCGGCTGGACAAGCTGGTAGCCGCCGATGGAGGTACGATCAGTTGGTCGAGATTCTATTTCTTTAAGATGTTCCTAATTTTTTACCAGGATTATTGTGGCGCCATATGCTTACCTGAAATTTCAGGCAAGCATACAAATACAGGAAAGTCTATGAATAACGGCATTATGTTTCGGGAAAAATAACTTAAGAGGAGCATCGTGAATTTGGCAGGGCGGAGTGCTTTGCAGCTAGGACTATTGTAAGCATTGAATCCCGAATTCTTGGGGAAGTTTGGTTCTTCTGGTTTCTTAGGTTTCAAATTGGGGTTCGACCCCGTATAGGAGAATATACTTGATCAAACCGGAGGGCTTCGCACTTTGCCTTTTGATTATACCAAAATCTATGTTTGCGATGAAACAGGTAAAAGGGTATCAAAAGTCAGCAGTAAAAGCAGCTTCGATGACGATCGTAAATCCGAATGCGGCCGGTATTGACATTGGTGACACCATTCATGCAGTCGCTGTACCAGGGGACAGGGCGCAAACGCCAGTCCGAACGTTTGGGACGATGAGTTGTGGTTTGGATGAAATTGCCGATTGGTTACAGGAATGCCGTATTGACACGGTGGCTATGGAATCCACCGGCGTCTATTGGGTTCTTCATCGCTTTTGGTGGTGGTTCTGTCTATTTTGAGCCAGTAACATTTTTGTAAGCAGGTCAATTCCGGCCCCGTCCGTACGCAGATCTTTTGATTGTTTTCAGTTTGTTAGTCCTCTACTTTCTCGCTTGAGATATCAGAATTAATTGCTTGTCCGACGGCGTGATGGTCATCCTTGATGCCTTTTGCAAAGTTTTTCAAAAGCGACTCCTAATTGGGGTGATCAGTGGCTTCGAATTCTCCACGTATCGACGCCCCCACCCAGCTTAACTTATTGAGGCCCGTATACACTTATTTGGGTTGTGCCGCGGCTATGGCCGGAACCTTATCTTCATAAAAAAGCCCCCCACCCAAGTCTCGTGCAAAACTTAGGCGGGGAGCGCTGAATGATTTAATGTATAAATTCGTAGAATTGCCGTTGTGACATTTTACGGATTGATCTGTACGTAATGTTTGAGGAACTTAAAACACATTTTGGTAAACTGGTATCGCTCACACCCGAAGAGTTTGCGTATGTCAGTTCGCATTTTACCAGCCGTAAATTCAGGAAACATCAGTTCCTCGTCCAGCAAGGCTCGCCGGTGAGCCACGACTTTTTTGTAGTAAAAGGCCTGTTGAAATCGTCATTTGTCAATGAGCAGGGAAAAGACCATATTCTTCAACTGGCAATGGAGGACTGGTGGATATCCGACTACCAAGCGTACTTCAACCAAACCGATGCTACGCTCGACATCACCTGTGTGGAAGATGTGGAAGTGCTCTGCTTGTCGCTCGCGAACCGGGAAAAACTTTGCAGGGAACTTCACCAGATCGAGCATTTTTTCAGGAAGAAGTCAAATGCTGGCTATGTCGCCCTACAAAGGCGCATCCTGTCGTTTATGAACCAAAGCGCTTCCGAGCGTTACCACGAATTGCTGCAAATGTACCCCTCACTGGCGCAGCGCCTGCCGAAAACCTTGCTGGCCTCTTACCTGGGCGTGTCGCGCGAAACGCTCAGCCGTTTGTCTGCCTAGTGTGACCTACATCACACCAAAGTAGTGACATGGTTCCTGTCGCATCCCGGGCGCGGGTGGCAACTTTGCATTGTCAAAACAATTCAGAAAACATGGCAAATGCTTTGGTGAAACTCGCTCTCGCAGCTTCTGTGATCAGTTCGAACAGTGACGCGATGGCCCAGACAGGACAAAAAATGGAAAAGAAAATTCTCTTCGTGGTGACCAGCCACGATACAAAAGGCAATACCGGCGAGCCTACCGGCTATTATCTCGGTGAAGTATCTCATCCCTGGGAAGTGCTCAGCGAGGCAGGTTATGAAATTGATTTTGTAAGCCCGAAAGGTGGAAAGGCTCCCGTCGACGGTTTCGATCTGACCGACCCGGTTAACAAGAAGTTTTGGGAAAATGAAGAGGCACGCAAGAAAGTAGAGCATACACTGGCTCCCGAGGCTGTGAAACCGAAGGAGTACCTGGCAATTTTCTACGCCGGAGGGCACGGGGCAATGTGGGACCTCGCCGACGATGTCAAGATCGCAGCCATTGCCTCTGAAATTTACGAGCAAAATGGCCTGGTGGCGGCCGTTTGCCATGGCCCGGCCGGTTTGGTCAATATCAAACTCACCGACGGCAGTTCCCTGGTGAATGGTAAAAAAGTCAATGCATTTACCAATGAAGAGGAGGCTGCAGTAGGAATGGAGAAAGTCGTACCATTTGCTCTGGAGACGAAGTTGATAGAACGTGGGGCAAAATTCGAGAAATCAGGCAACTGGCAAACGCACGTGGTGACCGACCAACGATTGATCACCGGCCAAAACCCGCAGTCGGCAAAGGCGGTAGGGCTAGCGATGCTCGAAGTGTTGGGTAAATAGGAGAGAGGCAGCATTTGACGAGCCGGTATCCGGAACCAGGAATGGTTTTGGGTACCGGCTTTTGTATGTAAATTAGCTCTTAACCTTTTGATTATAAATTAGATGATCAATCCATGATTGCCCACAATCATTGGCTTAAATAAAAAGCCAGCTGCAAAGTCCCGCCCGCCTTTTAAAACGATCAATTTCGACGATCTTTCCAGCACGCACCCATGTAACCCGTTGGAGCCAGCCAGCCAGCATGACATCACCGATGAGGCTGAATCGGCCAGAGCAACCCTGATGGGGCTCAACCGAGAAGGTATAAAAAACAGGGCGATCGCAGTTATCTGGTTTCGGAGGTGTTATCGGGATGCCGAGTGTATTGTAGGTCGCAATTAATTACGAATGAATTGTTTAGCATAGTCAGTTTCTCCCGAAATGACATTTCTTTGAATTCCGAATTGGGATGATCAGAGGCTCTGGATTATCCAGATACATCGATAGCTGTCGTGTATTTACAAATTACTACAAAATTGTTTGCGTTAGAAAGAGGACGTTTAATAACTGTTTAATTTGGTTTGCCTGTAATTAGGTTCTTCGCTGCTTCCATCTCCAGGTCTCTTTCAGAAAGAACGTCCTTTATCGAATAATTGATCTGGTGGGTCGGCAGGACACCGCGGCCGATGGGATGTTTCCGGTATTTGTATCCTATATGGATATTCGGAGAAATACGGACCATTATTTTGCTATTTGGAAGTTGAACAACTATGTTATCGCCGCCGGTCGGCCCTTCGTACGCTCCGCCGCTCTCTTCGCCAATAAAGATGGTATTCGTCGTTTTCTCTATATCAGCGATGAGATCTGCCGCGCTTGAAAAACTAACGCCGTTCATCAGTACGTATAGTTGGCCTTCGAAAGCATTTTTTTTTGGTAGTTGTAACTGAAGACTTTTGTCGTAATCATAATTGTTGATCCAAAGCGTTTCTGTGAGCTTCCGCATATATTCGTCGCTATTATCAAATAATAGTTTAGAGGTATCCCTTTCGATTATGACTTCCCGGAGTGGGCGGAAATCCAGGTGGCTTAAAAAGATGTTCTGGTAAAGTTTGAAGGGACGTTTCGATAAATATGAGATGAGTGTTTGCTGTTGCTGCTCGCTGCCCCCCTCGTTGTTCCGAAGATCCAATATCAGGTTCTTGATTTGCAAATCCTTGATCCGGGCGAAGGCTGCGCTCAACAGCGAGTCAAAATTTGGGTCGGTCTTCGAGTAAAACGAGCGGGGAACTGTGAGTGTAGCATACTTTTCTTTTTCGTTGATCTTAAATTCGGGAGAAGGTGTGGTGAACCAGCCCTGTTCGTCACGGTTGTAGCGCTCCCGCAATGTTCTTTGTCTTTCGTCAAACGTCAAACCGTTAAGGATAGCAGTACTGGACTTACCGGAACCGTGTTCAATATACTCCACTTTGAAACTGTCGCTGCGGTCGATGTGTAGATGATAGTATAAATCAAATCCATGGAACAGGCGGAAATGATACCGCTCTAACAGCCCTATTTTTCTGGTATGAATATATCCGTCCGCGGCGATGCGCGGCAGCAGGTTTTCCAGTATTTCGTCAATTGTCCTGCCGTTGATCGAGGTAATTTGTGAGCCTCGTTGAACTGACTTGTCACTGCAATCGAATAGGACGTACAGTTTTTTGTCAATAATTTTGAAATACAACGGCATCACTTTTTTGTTAAGGACTTCGTCAGCCAGCTCATATTGAGGAATCGTATACAGATGTCCGCAACGAACAGATGCGTTCATTGTACTCACCAGCGAAAGAAAGTCTATTGCTTTAATGTCGCTTTGGATCATGCTGCCCAGACTGTCGAATCGGGCATCAACGGTATGTTTACTATCGTACTTGTATAAGCGCGGATGAGCGTATTCAAGAGCGCGTCTGAGCCACTTAAAATCGTCCGCGGCTTGCTCCTTGGTTAAAGTCAATTGCATTTTTTGGGCAACTGCCACGCCCCCTATCGCGATAGTCAGCACTAGCAACGGCACGGTGACGAGCAATAGGTTATAATGCTTCATTTTTATATGTGATATTAAAAGTCGGTATCAACAAGATACGAATAGAATTCAGAAAACTTAATGTATCAACAGTGAATTGGAGCTCTCTGTCAGTGACTTACCGAGTTGTAAAGTCTTATTAAACGAGGCCCTTGCCACCCTTACTCTTTTTGCCGCAGCCAGCGAGCCAGAAGAGATGGATATCGTGACAAATCTCATCATAAGTATACTCGTCAGAAACCAGTTGTTTTTGTATCTTATTTGATTCTTAAATTGGTTAATTTGCTGATAATGAGTTATGTAAATATAATATACCGTGCAAATAGGTAAATACAGTATCCGCAAGGAATAATATGCAAGCGCCTGAAAATTAGATAATTGATCTAGATTTTCAGACGCTTGTGTATTGTTCTTCTCCCGGTGATATAGGTGCATCCGTACTATTGCTAATTTTCGTAATTGGAGGCATTTGTATCGCGCTTCTGACAAAAATTAAGGACCTGAAATATGGATGTCAATGCATGAAAGACGGGACAAATCTGCTTTCCTGCATTGTCTTTAGTCCCGTTTCTGCCAAACCAGTAGGCCAAACTTCGCTCCGAACGAAACCAGCCGTGTCCATTTTCTGCCCCGGAAAAACGAAAATAATGGCAATTCTCCATCAACCTGTACCATAAAGCGTTTTCTTTAAGACATCCATCGTTTTCTGCTGTCTTTGCCTTACCAATTTTAAAGCCTTGGCGGCTTTGGATTTTGCCAGTTTTGGATTTTTGGCCATTTTCAATACAGCCGGGGTGATACCTGCTACATCCCCGGGCGTGTCCATATCAAAAAGCCAGTCGTCAAGCCCAATGTCTTTCCACATAAAACCTTTGCTGGTTTGCTCTTCAAAACGGCACACGATGGCTGGTATGCCCAATGCAATGCACATGATCGGCGAATGCATTTCCAGGCCGAACAAACCCGCCGAGCGGGCATACGTACTAACAGCTTCATCGGTCAGCCAATAGTGGTCCCTCCAAACCACTTTTGCTTTTACGTCCTCCGGCAGGGGATCGTAGAGCATTTCCCTGCCAATATGCACCTGTGTCTCGTTCTCGGGAACAATCAGCACTTTCAAGTCTGTCTGGCGGGCCACCGCGATAATGGCATTACGTATCGGAGCATTATCGTGCTCTTTCATTTTCGTATTGTAGGCATTTTTAACCTCATTTACTGGCAGCTTTTTCGCAGGGATTTCCCACCAGGGCGAAAACCGGAACTGCGGGATCACACATAGAAACTTGCCGTCTTCCAGCTGATGTTTCCTAAGAAAACCAATCGCCGACCGATCATCTTTCACATCCACAGAAAATGCGCCATCAGGGCAAAACTCCATGACGGGACATTTGGCTCCTTTATCTTTTGCAAATTGAAGGGATACCGAATCGCGGAAATACGCAAACCGCGCATTGGTAATCAGTTCAATGTCTCCCAGATCGTATTTCTCCCGATCGTCAGCAAAACCGTAAATTCCCGGAAACGTAATGCCATAAATACCGTAAGGTTTCCCCGACGATTCGGCCCATAACTTCAATTCTTTTCTACCAGTGAGCGATGGCCCGGAGCCGTGCAGAAAGAAATCAGCTTCATTGATGGCAGCCGTTTTTTGTTCATGGGTTTTAAGGATGATAAGCTTGGGAAATCTACGCATGAGCATTTCCTCCACGCCATCGCCTACATCCGTTGGCCAAAGCCTGATTTCCGCATCCGGGAAGTTTTGTTCTAGTAAGGTCAGAACGCCAGGCGTATGGGCAATGTCCCCGATGTTGACCGTTTGCCAGGAGGATCTCAGAATGATCGTTTTTTGGGCCCTCCCCTCGCCGGCAATAGCCCGGATACTGGTCAGCAAACTAAATAATGCAGGTATTTTTTGTATAAATGTTCTTCGGTTTTGCATTAAAGCTGATATAAAGGGTTAGGAATAGAGGTTTTTCTTTAAAACAGCCATCGTTTCCTGTTGCTTTTTTACAACAAAGTCCCGGGCTCTGAGCGCCTTCTTTTTTGCATCTTTCGGGTTTTTTGCCATTTCCAGCACGGCAGGTGTCATCGCCGCCACATCTTTTGGCGTGTCCATATCAAAAAGCCAGTCTCCCAGACCAATGTCTTTCCACATAAAACCTTTACTGCTTTGCTCCCCGAACCGGCCCACCGTAGCCGGGATACCGTTTCCTATGCACATAATCGGCGAGTGCATTTCAAGGCCGAACAACCCTGCCGAGCGCAGGTAAGTGCTTACGGCCTCATCGGTCAGCCAGTATTTTCCACGCAGCACCACTTTCCCTTTCACATCGTCGGGCAGTTTATCGTAGAGCATCTCTTTCCCAATTTCCACCTGGGTTTCGTCTTCCGGGCAAATCAGCACTTTCATCGAAGTCTGGCGCACGACGGCCACAATCGCATCCCGTACCGGACCATTGTCATGCTCTTTCATTTTTTGGTTTATCGCGTCCTTTTCCTGGTCGATCGTTCGCTTTTTGCTCGGAATTTTCCACCACGGCGTGTAGCGATAACGAGGTATGACGCAAAGAAATTTACCCTCTTGCAGGTCGTGTGATTTCAGGAAAGCATCCGCCGAGGCCTCATCCCTGACATCCACAGCGAAAGCGCCATCGGGGCCAAAATCCATAACAGGACATTTTACGCCCAGTTCTTTGGCAATTTCCAGCGAAACAGAGTCCCGGAAAAATGCGAAACGCGCATTGTTTAACAACTCAATGTCTTTCGGAGAAGCTTTTTTAGCCTGGTCCGGGGTGCCATAAACACCTGGAAAAGTGATGCCGTATACACCATAAGGCTTGCCTGTTTTGACCCAGTCTTCCAGCGTTACCCGCGCCACTAGCGAAGGCCCCGAGCCGTGCAGCATAAAGTCTGCTTCTGCCATCGCTTGTGTTTTATCCTGGTCGGTCTTGATGATTTTTAAGTTTGGAAACCGCTTCATTAGCATCTCTTCCACACCGTTTCCAACATCGGAAGGCCACAGCCTAACATGGGCTTCGGGAATGTATTTTTCAAGAAGCGCCAGTACGCCTGGTGTGTGTCCAATGTCGCCAATGTTAACTGTCTGCCAGGACGAACGAAGTATGATAATTGGATTTTTATGGGCTGAAAAACCTTTCAACGGCGCCAGTAAAGTAATAGCAACCGCTGCCGAGTTCTTCATAAAGTCTCTTCTGTCCTGGTTAATTGCGTGATTGATCATGTTTTTTGGTTAAATATTTTGCTAAAAAGACAGAGTTTTCGGGTTCCAGACTTGTATCAGGTCCAGCATCGAAATAAGGTTTATCTGGACAGATCAGATCAATGAGCTGATGATGGAAATCAATGAAATGTAGGGCATCTTCTCGAGCAGAACCTGCCGAAGGGTCTTGATCGCCCTATAAATCGTATTGCGCAGGATCTGATAGTCTAGACCGGTTACCGAGGCGATCTCTTCGTAGCTAAGCTTTTCGAAAAAACGGAGAAAAATAACTTCCTGCTGACGCGTCGGCAGTGATCGTACTGCCTGCTGCAAATTGCGGTGTACATCTTCTTCTATTTCCTCGGCAAAATGCTTTTCATGACACCGGTAAGAAAATGAATCGTCAGAAAAGGCATCAGTGGAAAGCAGCGAATTCCTAACCTCCTTTAAGATAATCCGGCGCAGTGAAACCATCAGATAATATTTCACCGACTCTGGCACGGTCAGGTTCTGGCGCCGGTTCCATATATGAACGAAAAGCTCCTGAACGGCATCCTGGACCATCTCCCTGTTATAATTGACCGACAAGCCGTATTTCAAAAGCACGTCAGCATATTTTTCGTAAAAAAATGCCAGTGCCTGCTGATCTCCTTTTAAGAGTCGCCGCCAGATTTTAGCTTCATCTACAACAGGTAAAAACGCGCGCATCAGGTTTGAGAAGGAACTTAGGGAAGTTAATAATCTATAACAATAAAAAGAATAACTATTTATAAATAAATATGTTAGCTCGTCCCTAATCCCACACTTTTGGGAATGGTAACCATAGCCGCTCTCTGGATTGGCATCTAACTATCGCGTTCATTTGTATCCCGGATTTTGTACCAGTTTCGGGTTCACATCCATATCATTTTGCGGGATGGGCAACAATACATGATGCGGTAGGATCAGCGCATTACGGTTGAAACTGTTTTCGGCCTTTACCGCCTCTATTAATCTGCCCGTGCGGACCAGGTCGTAACGGCGGCTGTTTTCAAAAGTGAGCTCAAGCCGCCTTTCCAGCCAAACTGCTTCCTTAAATGCCTGGTAGGTCAGTGCTGACAACGGGGTAAGCCCTGCCCGGGTACGCACTTTATTCAGCGCAGCGTAAGCCTCGGCATTGGGCCCGTCATTACTTTCATTGAGTGCTTCCGCATACATCAATAGTACATCCGCGTAGCGCAATACCGGTCTGCTGGTACCTTCCCCTCCATTGGTTTTAGCCGTTTTGTCCCAGAATTTCTGAAAAGAAACCGCCTTGGTAAAGTCGGGGTCGGAAATCGAAAGCGTAGTAGTTACATTGTTGTAGACGAAAGAGGTAATGAAAGTGACTGCCTTTCTTTTGTCATTGCTTGTGTAGGAATTGTAAAGGCTTTCGGTGGGCCTGGCAATCCCGGCCCCGCCTCCCGGGTATATCTGCGCCGAGCGCACGCCGAAGCCCCGGCCAAGGCCGTGCCCCCGTACGTCGGTCAGATATTGTACCTCAAAAATATTCTCTTTACCACCACGGGCAGTCAATGCAAAGGCATCCGCAAATTCAGCATAAAGATCATAGATGTCCAAGTCGATTACCTCTTTGGCCTTGGCTGCGGCCATGGCCCAAAAAGGAGATGCCTTCTTGGCTCCTGCCCTATACAGATATACCCTGGCCAGTATGCCCTTGGCAGCTCCCTGTGTTGCCCTGCCTGATTCGCCTGCCGGGTAAGTCTTAGGCAAAATACTATCAGCTTCCTTTAAATCAGCCTCGATAAGCTCGTAAACCTGCTCAACGGGTGAGCGCGCAATTTCAAGACCTTCCAAGGAAGCGGTTTCCTTTGTTACTATGGGTACCTCCCCGTAATACTGGACCAAAGTAAAGTAATGCAACGCCCTTAAAAATTTGGCTTCGGCCATGTAACGTTTTTTCAAATCCTCGTCCATCGTAATGCCCGGAAGACGTTCAATGACAATGTTGGACCGGTTTATACCCGAGTACGCCCCAGCATAAGCCGTAATCAGCGAGTTGGAAGGGGTGATGTCGTAACGCCAGAGCAACGGTCTGTCGGCAGCGCCGGTCAGGAATGGCACTGCATCGTCGGATGTGGTAATGTCTAGATTAGGGTCAGGATTGCTGATGACCGCGTAGCAAGCACCTAGAGCGGCCTTGGCATCCTCGGCCGTTTTGTAATACGTGACATTGGTCAGGTTGGTGACAGGCGACAAGTCCAGCTTGCTTTCGCACGCATACAATAAAATGGCCATTGCAGGTAGTACTTTATAAATCTTCATAATAAATGACAGGTTTAAAATTCAAGATTTATGCCAGCCAAAATAGTTTTGGCCGCCGGGTAAGCGCCGTAGTCAAGCCCCTGGCTCAATGACGAACTTCCGTACCGGTTTACTTCGGGGTCTAACCCGGAATACCTAGTGAAAGTCATGTAATTCTGTAAGGTGACATATACTTTTGCAGAGCCGACAGAAACACGGTTAAGCCATGATTTGGGAAGGTTGTAGCCGAACGAAATATTTTTGAGACGCAGGTAAGAACCATTTTCGATGTGCAGGCTCGACAGCAAGCGAGAACCTCCCGCGGCGTTTGCCCTTGGGACAGAATTGCTGGGATTTGTCGGCGTCCATCTCTGCAATGCTTTGGCAGACTGGTTATTCCCACCGGTCATATTCAGAAGGTCAAATGTGCCATAGTTCAGTATTTCGTTCCCATAGCTTCCCTGAAGGAAGAAATTAAGATCAAAACCTTTGAAGGATAATGTGTTGTTGAAACCACCGAAAAAATCGGGATTGGAGTTACCGATAATGTCCCTGTCCAAATCACTGATGGCGCCGTCTCCATTGAGATCCCTATAACGAAGGTCTCCCGGCCTGGCACTTTTTTGCGAAGAAGCGTCCACCTCTCCCTGGTTTTGGAAAATACCATCCGTTACCAACCCGAAAAAGTCTCCCAGGGGACTTCCGACATGCAAAAGGATCGGGTTCTGGGAAGTGTTGTGAATGGTCGCATCACCACCGGCCCTGAACTCCTGGCGTCCGTCCAAGGTAAGAATCTTGTTTTTGTTAAAGGTTACATTGAATTCTGAAGACCACCTGAACCCTCCTTTATCGACATTGATGGTATTGAAGGAGAATTCAAATCCTGAATTTCGGACGCTGCCAATATTTTTCAATGTTGAGGAAAATCCTGATGAAGTGGGCACGCCCACATTGAAAAGTAAGTCGGAAGTATTTTTGATATAGTAATCGGCCGAAAGCTGGATGCGGTTATTGAAGAGGCTGATGTCAAACCCCGCGTCAAATTGTGCGTTTTTCTCCCAGCGAAGGTCAGGATTGGCAATACCCGCAGTGGCCGAGCCTGTGTAAAGCGTGCCTCCGAGCACGTAAGGTGTGGAGATGATGTTGGCCAGGTAGCGGTAATTGCCAATATCCTGGTTACCGGACAGGCCATAGCTTACCCTGAGCTTCGCATCTGAAACCGCGCTGATGTTTTTCACCCATTTTTCATTGGCAATTTTCCAGGCTAGGGCGCCGGATGGAAAAATACCAAATTTGCGGTCCGGGCCAAACCGGGAAGAACCATCCCGTCTTGCCGTAAAAGTCGCCAGAAAGCGGTCGTCAAAGCCGTAGTTGACACGTGCAATGTAAGAAATCAGGCTCCATTCACTGGCTCCCGTACTGGGTGCCACCAAAGTAGATCCCGCACCCAGGTTATTGTATTCTGCAAAATCATCTGAAAAGGTATTCGCCCTGGCAGTCACAGATTCGACATACAGGCCCTGTATGGTGTAGCCCAGCAGTGCACTTAAACTGTGCCGCGGACTTAGTTGCCTGCTGTAATGGAGTGTATTTTCATTAAGCCAGTTAAGGTCCTGCGAGTTGGATACCACCCCGCTTCCTCCCAGGCTTGCCCCTGCAATGGCCTGCCGGGTTATGTAGTTGTTGGCTTTGTCGATGATCAGGTCTGCCCCAAAACTGGTCCTGAAATCCAGGCCTTCTATAATTTTGTAATCAATGTATGAATTGGCCAGAATGCGGATCGTAGTCGCCTTGTTTTTGAATTCATTGGCCAGCGCCAAAGGATTATCCACCGCCAGGCCGTTCAGGGTGCCTTGGTTCTTAAAGTATGAACCGTCCGCGCTCCATATTGGAAACGTGGGAGAATAGCTCAGTGCCGAGCTGATAATACCGCCGCCTGCATTGCCATCTACTTCGGTACGGGCATTGCTTCCGGTCGTGTAAGCGCCCTGCATACTCAGGCCTACTTTGATTTTAGAGTTAAGATCGTTGTCCAGGTTGGCCCGGAGCGTGTATCTTTTGAAACTGGAATTTAAAATGATACCATCCTGACCAAAATAGCCAAACGAAATGGCATATCGGGATTTTTCGGTTCCGCCCGACACGGATAGCTGGTGGCTCTGGATCGGCGCGTTGCGCATAACAGCTTCCTGCCAGTTGGTCCCTTCACCCAAAGTAGCAGGCAATGGTTTGTCCGCACTGCTGCCGTCAAAATAAGGTTTGCCACCATTGTTGACCTGGGCTTCGTTGACCAGTTCGGCAAACTGCCGGGCATTGAGCAAATCAATCGTATTACGCACCGATTGACTTCCATAATAACCATCATAACTGATGCCTGTTTTTCCTGCTTTGCCTCTTTTGGTCGTAACGAGTATAACTCCGTTCGCGCCACGCGAGCCGTAAATGGCAGTTGCTGAGGCATCCTTCAAAATTTCGATGGATTCAACATCATCTGTATTGATGCTGTTGAGGTTACCTGTTGGAAATCCGTCGATCACATATAACGGGTCATTACCTGCGTTTACAGAGCCTGAGCCGCGGATGCGGATCGTGGAGCTTCCGCCCGGACGCGCCGAATTGGATACTACCTGCACACCGGCGGCACGCCCTTGCATCGCCCGGTCCAGGGACGCAATCGGCGTAGCTTTAATGTTCGCCTCGCTCACCTTGGCAACCGAGCCGGTCAGGTCACTTTTCTTTACACTCCCGTAACCCACAACGACGACTTCCTCCAATGCTTTGGTATCCTGTTTCAAAACGATGTCAATAAGCGTCCGGCCGCCCACCCTCACTTCTTGCGGCAAGTAGCCGACGAAGGAAAATACGATCTGGACATTTGCATGGGGTACGTCCAGGGAATATTTGCCGTCCGTGTCGGTAATCGTTCCTTGCTGGGTTCCCTTCATGATTACGCTGACGCCAGGCAGCGGGTCACCCTTTTCATCGGAAACTATTCCCTTCAAATGGATGTCAACGGAGGCTTTTGATGTTTCCGTTTGTTCGATGGATGGCTGTGCGAGGTTGGGATGTTGATGCTCCACGTTGACCGGAGATAGGATGCTTTCATTTTTAATGTTTCTCGCCTGTGGTTTCTCGCCGGGTCTTCCCGTGCTTTCTTGCTCAAAGATCACGTAAGAGTTTTTACCAAAACGTTCGTATTTCAAAGATAACGGAGCAAGTATACGTCTAAGCTTTTTATCCAGGTTTTCATTTCCATTGAGCAGTTTGGTATTGACAACCTTATCCTTCATCAGGCGGTCGTTGAACTCAAAATTGACGTCATAATTTTTGCTAAGCTTGTCGAGTGCATCACTCAGGGAAATGCTCGTGGGCGACTTGCCTTCTTCCTGTTCATTTTTTTGAACAAAGTTGGCTGCGAGCGTCTGTCCGTGTGTTGGTTTGGTCATTCCGCAGAGGTAGTCCACCAGCAAGAGAAAAACAACGATATGTAATTTTCTATACATTTTGCTATTGAGATTTGAGTTATCGGATTTCTTTTGAACCCTAGATCGAACCGGTTAGCGACCTGTTTATTTCAAATGGTATTCGTTCCCGACCTGGCTGACTTGCAAAGGGTACATCTTTTCAAGTTTTTCAAACAGGACTTCTGATGAATCAGTTGGGAATGATCCGGTGAAGGTTTCAGCCCCGAGGGCAGCATTATCGATGATGACCTTCATATCGTAGAGGTCCTCCATCATTTCGGCGATTTCCTTCAGTGATTTTTTTCTAAAAACGATTACCCTGTTTTTCCAGGAAGAATAATCTTCAACGGCGACTTTTTCTTTATGAAGGTGAGGTTTCTTCTCAGAATGCGCAACTGCTTCGCCGGGCCTAAGAAGCACATTGTTTGCGTTATTGTGTTGGTCAACCACTTTCACCTGGCCATGCTCAAGTGTTACATTCACTCGCCCACGGCGATTGTTGACGTTGAATGCAGTCCCTAAAACCTGAATCGAAAGATGGTTTGCATGAACCGTAAAAGGTTGCTTTTTACCATTTACTACGCGTTTGCTAACTTCAAAATAGGCTTCTCCGTCAATCCATATCTCTCTGTTTTTACTGAGAAAATCCCTGGCATATCGCAGTTTTGAATTCGCATTCAGTGTGATCACAGATCCATCAGCCAGCGTTATTTTGCTGATCTGTCCAAATGAAGTCTGCTTTTCACTCATTCGGAATTTGGTCAGAAGAATGCCTGCGGAAGCTAAAATGAAAACCAGACTGGCCGCAGCGAGCCATATTTTACGTCTGGCAATGAAAGGTAATTCCTCCGTTTCTACCGCTGGTATCAGTTCCTGCTTGATCGTTTCCCACATTTGAAATCTTTCCTGATCGGTCCATTTTTCGGAAAAATCAATATGGCAGGCTATCCGTACCGCTTGTTGTATGACGATCCTTTTATCAGGATTTTCTTGAATCCAGCTTTTCCAGAAAGTGTCCGTTTTATTGTCAGGAGCAAGCACCCATTGCTGGAAAAATTCGTCGGCCAGGAAGTCTTCAATTGTAAAATTTTTGTAATCCATCTTCAAATCGGACAAAAATAAAATTGAATATTTAAACTAGTGCTAAAGAACAGATACAGCCCGCTTTGTAACCCTTGAAAAATTGAAAAATTTCAAATTATAGTACATTAAACTTTAAGGAGTTGATAATCAGTGTGGAAAGCATCGGCTAGCGGCCATAGTGGAAAATACGGCACCACAGCCCCCCATTCCGTGGTGAATTGAGCACCAGCCACAATTCGCAGCCTTTGGGGCAACTTTCTGGTGAGAAGAAAGGTAGAATGGTCAATCTAGTCCGAAATGATCTGGTCAGCCCAAATTGAAATCAGTTCGTTAGTATCCCCTTAATCTCCAATGTAGAGTAGCGATAAACGGAATCCCTGACGGTTTTTCTGTCATTTAGTATTCAAGTCAGCCTAACTAGATAATGCTGCCTCGTCCGTAAACTAACAAACCCTGATTTTTGGGTAAAATATAACCCTTTCTGTTTATCTTGATATTGGTATTAGCCTCATTTGACCGTGCAGGCGATACCGCATTTCGGCTATTTGCCTGTCCTGCTCCTTACGACACGGATGAAAATCCGCGTTGACCTGAATGCACTTCCCTTAAAGTATTATCATTCTTTCAAAACGGTAGCACCATGAAATATCTGACTTTACTAGCACTTATTTTGTCAGTTGCACGCGCCTTCGCAGGGATTTTTGATCACAAAATAGCAATCGAAGGAGAGTCTTCCGTTTACAGCGTCGTCAATGGAAGATATTCCTTTTATGAAACAGGGCCGGATCGTTACACCGAATTTCGTGCCAATCGCACATACGGAGAATACCTGTCCCCACAAAAGATCAAATGGGACGTATCAAGTGGCCGGTGGGAGCTCAGGACATACAGAAACATTGGCGGCGCCATTTCTGAACAAGTTATGGCGATTTCCCGACATGCAAGCCGGTTGCTTATCGAGTCTGGTATAACTTACAAATTTCCTCCTCTCACCGGATGGACTTGCTCCCCTGTGCCAAATCCGTTAACCGCCTACATTCCAATCCAACTTACAAGTATCAGAAGTTATAAATATCAATATTGGGACGATCCTGCTGCCTGGTCTACCGGGTCTATACCTCGTAAATACGACGATGTGATTATCAATGGCTTTGTCCTCATAAGGTCGAATGCTTATTGCTATCAGCTTTTTGTTGGAAGGGATTTTCTGCTCCGGTCCGAAGGGGCTGTAACGCTAAATGTGCTGGGCGATTTGGAGATTGTTCCGTGGGGGCGATTGAGCGTTCATGGCATTCGTTTCTGCGGAATGTCCCGCCAGTCACTTAAGGCAATCGCAGGGGGTGATCTCGTCTACAACCGCACCAATTTCGAGAATGTGGCTGTTGACAATCCCGCCGGGGTGGAATTATATACGGGCAGTTCGTTTCATTTTGAAGAGAGGAGCGGTCCGACCGAGTGCACTTTCAGGTTTGTGAAGGGAAACTTGTTTGCGAGATCCTATTCGATGGTCTTCGTTGAAAGAATTATGGGAGCTAGCAATCAGAATTTTTTTGTTTTAGAGGATAGCCCGACCCTCCTAAGTATTTTGGATACACGCCCCGATTTCAGCAGAACGTTTCCAGTAGGACCTACCCAGCACCTGTATACGCCTGCTACATTGACCAGTATTGAATCACCATTCAGGGGCGGCCGCGTTTCGGTTGGCGTTAACCGGGTGGCTGACAGCGGGACCGCGCCTGGAAGGGTCAACGTTGAATATCAATTGCCTGCCGGGCGATGGAACGTTTCGCTCGGTTGGGAACCGGCGGCTGAGTCATCGGGCTATCTTGCGGGCCTACCTGTTCAAATGAAGATGTGGCGTGGGGCATGGGAGCCTGTCGGTGATGCTGAAATTCCTTGGGGAGTATATCGGGACGGTCGTTATTTCTATTCTATTTATGAACCGGCAATTGTTTTGGACGCTGGAACCAGGTTTGGTTTGTTCCAGACAGCGACCACAGCGACCACAGCGAAAATGTCAGCAATGGCGACCGATGACAAACCCAATCAGTTCAAGTCGACTAAACCATTTCCCAATCCGGCCGATAAAGGTGGTTTCAGGGTTTGGATTCCTAATGGAAAAACGGCAATGACCCTCACAGATAAGATGGGGATAAATGTCGAGATGAATGCCACCGCCGAAGCAGGTGGTATGATCCTGATCAAACCGTCCGAACAACTTCAAAAAGGCATCTACCTTCTCAACATCGAGCAGGCAGGCCAGCGCAAGACACACAGGATTTATTTCCATTAGGTTGATAGGTTAATGAAGCCTTACCCTAAATGTAGGCTTCCCATTTTTAGAGGAGCTGTGATTTAGACTTCGTTGTTGATTGCAATGGTTAATTCTTCTTTTTTCATAGCACTTTCTTTCAGCTGTATGCGCTTTTGATTTGGTGTTAGTCCCTTCAATGATCTGTGCGGATGCTTGACGGTAGAAGTTATCAGCCGGAACATTCTCTGAAAGTTGATGAATAATCGTTCCTGTTGAATCTTTTTTCCTTGCATGTACTGAAATTAACCAAAGCCGTGGTTTTAATCAATACTTCTAAATCCTTGACTGGATCGTACAACATGGAAATTCCTCAAAGTGGGTTTAATCCCGATGAGTTGTGCAACAGTCACCAATTACGGAGGGTTTGTAAGAAAAATTTTGAAGACACTACGGGAGAATGCAATGAAGTATTTCAGTATGCGCTACTAGAAGCTTTTTTCCTAATTTTGAAAGCCGAACAAAGGGTCTGGGCACCAGGGTGAGAGCTAGCACCGGTTTTCGGTAGATCGATTTGAAATCCCTAGATTGCATTGTATCAATCGGATGTGCCAGTCAACATAAATCTAATTCAGAAATGAAATTGATATCTTGCCTATTTTGCGTTGGACTAATGTTTGTCGCTGTCGATGCATTTGCTCAATCCGGCGCAGGGAGTAATGACAAGCAATATCTAGTCGGCTGGTTTGTCAGCAACGAAGAAACGAAGGCCGATATCGACACTTCCATAAGGGTACGTGAGCATAGCGTAGCGCAAATCCGCGACTTACTTTCAAAAATGGAGATGGTTGACCAGCTGTATCGGGATAGCTTAATGAGTGTGCCTGGCACAGATAAACGTTACTTGGGTTATGTTTCAAAGCTGATAGTAAATGACAAAGCCAACCAGGCGATTTTGACAAAGATTATAGCGCATATGGGCTGGCCAAAATTAAGCGTGGTTGGAAAGGAAGGAGTCAATGCTGCATGGATGATAGTATGGCATGCGAACAGGCCATATCAGGACCAATATTTCCCATTAATAAAAAAAGCATATCACTCCGGCGAAATTCCTGACGATCATTTCAGGACATTGGAAAAGGAACTCTCGAAAGCACCTTGAAATTGGTGATGCTGTGTGCTTAGATATGATTTTTTGAAAGAGACTCTCTTCCAACGTTACAACAAGCGTAGGTGTCTTTTTGGAAAACAAAGTCTGAGCGTATGAAGAGCCCTGCATTTAACAAATTGCCTTACCTCGTTTTGCTACTGGGTTTGTATGCCTGTCGCGATGCGCGGCCAGAGGAGAAAGCTGCATACATTGGCAGAGCAGATCCGTTGTTTTGTGGTTGGTGCGGTGGATGGTTTGTGACGGTTGATTCAATTACATACCGGGCGAATGTTTCCGAGCCGTATAAGGGAGGGAATCAGGACGTGTGGATACGTTTTGAAAAAGATGAGAGCGACGGAGCGAAAAAACAAGGAAACTGGATCACCATATCCTCGATTCGTCCCAGATAAAATCACCAGACCATGACAGTTCGAAAATTTTTACGCGCGCCATTTCTACTGCCGGTACTCATGGTGGTAGTAGCTTCAAGTTGCCACGGGGACAAAGATCCTGATCCCAGCTGTCACGAGCAGCCCCGAAATGACTCAGGATGTTAATATTTACCACCCGGTTCGTGGTTGCAACGGCAAAACATATGGCAACGAATGTGAAGCGCTCGCCCATGGAATTACTTCTTATCAAAACGGTGAATGTTCAGGATCCAAGTGATGATACTTGCTATTATCCAATGCTTGCATAGAAGATCATAGTTGAAATATTTTTGACAAATAGCTAGTCAATGAGCAACATCTTACGATTTGCATTAATGCCGGCTTGCCCTAGCTGTAAAGAGGATGCGCCGGAACCGCTTAATTGCCCGGATATTTACAGGCCGGTTTGCGGGTCGGACGGAAAGACATACGGGAATATTTGTGAAGCCCAGTATCATGGCATCATGTCCTATACCAACGGAGAATGCTTGTAGCCTGTATTTTCTGTAAAAGCATATTTCACTTACTTTGCTGCAAACCTACCCGCAAGTCCCAGTGATCAACTATGACAACGTCCAGCGCCAATTCGCCAGCGATGGCTTTTTTGTAATCAATGAGATTTTTACTGGTGACGAAGTTGAAATGTTGCTGCAAACCATTTCCAATGCCGATGCCAGCAATGATACATTTCGTCAGAATGGCGACCTGTTCGCAATCAGGCAGTTTGTAAAAGAAATTCCGCAGATTCAACATCAGATTATTTCTTATCACAAAGCCGGTTTGAAGAAAAATGGAATCAGTTACTGAGAACCTGTTGAAGGAACATGTGATAGGGCAAAACTTCAATTTTCCCTTTTGTTGGGATCATTTTCTTCCATACCCAATTGTAATGGTCAATCACCTGGCGTGCGTTCATATTTGGTCTGTTTCCAGTGGTATGACCGTCTTCGATGACTGTGATGTTATAATCCTTGGAAACTGCTGACTGAATCGTGGATTCAACACAGAAATCTGTGGCGCAGCCTGTAATGACCAATTCGTTAATGGCTAACAGGCCGAGCTTCTTTTGGAGTTCGGAGCGATAGAATACGTCATTGGCATATTTGTCAATGCGGATATCATCGGTATCAATTTTCAGATCGTCCAGCAATTCCCACTCCGTAGTAAAGGGCACGAATTCGTTCATTGCGCTACCATCATGCTGAATAAATAACACGGGCCACGATTTCGCACGAAAAGCCGCAGTGAGCGAATTAATAATTTGCACGACGCCTTCCGTGTTATAACGAGGCGTGGCTTCTGTAAAAGAGCCCTTTTGCATGTCAATTATCAGGAGCGCTTTTCTGCTGATCATCTCGGTTGGTTTTAAGTAAGGTTATGAGCTGGTTCTATTCAGGACTTCCAGAGTAAATCAATCAATTTTCTCCATTCGAAGTAATCGGAAAGCTCCCCATTCATCAAAATAATCAGACCCTTTTTTGAAAACGGGTCGTAAAGCATGTAGGTGGATATACCGGGGCCATGCCCGCTATGGCTGTACGCGGGTGTCTCCGTGTTAAGCAAATACATAAACCAGGTGTGAAACCCCAGGGTCATGTCCTTTGGCGTCAGGCTTTGCACTGACCTGGCTTCAATTACACGCTTACCATCATACGTTCCGTCGTTTGACCAGCAGGCAAGAAACTTCGCCAGATCACTTACCGTGCAGCGGAGCTGACCTGCGGGATAATCTGGATATTTGCCTTGGGGTAGTTTTTGATACTGGCCAAGTGAGTCTGAATACTGATAAGGTACTGCCAGTCGGTATGGTTCGAGCGTTTCTAAAAACCAACTGGTATGATGCATTTCAAGCGGAGCAAATAGATGCGTTTTGCAGTACTGATCGAATGGCATCTTCGCAATCCGTTCGACAAGATAACCTAGCAATGCAAAATCGATATTGGAATATTCGAACCTGCTACCCGGTTCGGCGCCGGCAAAATTCTTGTTTGCGTGATAGTGCTTGCCACCGGCAGATAGATAGTCTGCAAGAAATGTTCCCAATGGGATGTCGGCTCCCTTATATTGATTCTCCCAAAATGGGAGCAGGTAGTCCATATTATCGGCTATTGAGGAGCGATGCCGTAACAGTTGCCTGAACGTGATCGGAGCAGCTGGAAACGATGGATTGACAACTTGAAACGGAAGGTACCGGTTAATGTCATCATCCAGCTTGAAGTATCCCTTTGCTTCGAGTTGCATAACCGCCGCGGCCGTTACTGTCTTAGAAATAGAGGCTATGTGAAAAACGGTTGAATCCGACACCGGTATTTTTTGCTCCATGTTTTGGAAGCCGTAATAGCGTGTCCAGGAAATCTTGCCATTTTCAACCTTTGCTGCGGCAAGGCCTGGAACATGCAGGTCTTTCAACTTCCCGATAATCAACGAATCAACCTTTGATGTCTGAGCATGAGCTAATCCAGCCAATAAGGAAAGTGCAACTAACAGCAAAGGACATTTCATAAACTGCGGAATGAATGATACTTGAATGTGAGCCGAAGTTAACAATGCGATCAGTGCAAACGAAAGTTACAAAGCAAAAAATGACGGTTGCAAGCCTGCACTCCGTCATCCGGCTTTTTAGCTGGCCACACGGCAGCCAGCCGCGCCTTAAACCGCCGGATGGGCTTACAACCAAGGGGAGGAGCCCCGTCATTTTTCTTCGATCGATAGGCAGCGATTGCCCTGAGTACAAAGCTGGGGCGGCCCCGCCGGGCCAAAGCAACTTAAATGCCTTTCAATCATGAGAAATCTCGAAAATGCTCCTAAAGTCTATGCGGGAACCTATGGTCAGTATAACAGTGGTTCGCCTTCCGGAAAGTGGTTTGACCTGCCAAAATTCTAACGGAATTACCTCAACATCGCCACCTGAACAGTTGAAGCCTTCCATGGGATTGGAAGGTATGTACTTCTTTTTTGACTCCAATTTTGACGATCTGGCGTGGCGTACTCATTTCACCTCTTTCCTCGCTGTAACTTCCGCTAGTGGTTTAGCGATGTGTAGCGTCAGGTATCCTCAGCAAAGGCGTCAGGGTTGAATTAAAGCGCACAGGCTTATCAAGTAAGCCGCATTTCAAATTTTCTCGCTTCAAGAAATAATACAAAATGTAAATATCAGTTACTTAGTAAACTATCATATTCTATGTTGAAACGGTATATACTCATCATACTTGTGGCACTATCCGACACTGGCTGCAAACTCATAGACAATGTTGTCCCGAAGGTGGAAGAATTTAGCTACGAACTTAATGCCCAGAAGGACACCTCATTTGTTATAAGAAGCAAAGGGCCAAAAACGCAGGCATCCTTTACAATCCAAGGCGAAATCAGCGAACAGGCAAAATTAATTTGGGATAGCATGCCTCTTGATACAATAAAATATTCGTCACCGTTACCAGTAGCTACGAGAGAAATTGTAATTAATGCCGGGACTGTGGATACTACCAACACGCAGGAAAATTACAGCGGACTATTGTATGTTAAATACATGCCAAGCAACGGTTCAACATCAGGGATTTTGAAAGTGAAGGTAAAAATGTAAGTGGGAGCATAGCTACTTGCTTAATGCTAGTTCGTGACGAATTATTGATAGGTGATACGCTTATGCTTGATTGACCTCTTTATAAAACTAACAGGGTCTGTCTTGAAAAATCGTCAGATATTTCATCCGTTGGAAATTCCGGTGAAACAGGTTCAGCACCACTTTGGGGGATACGTCCATTTCGTGTCAACACCCGCAGTCGTAATAAATCAAATTTTGCTTTGCCATACATCGTTCGTTTGATTTTTACTTGCCCTTCCATTTGACCACTACTCCACTCGAATGATACAATTCCTTCAAATGCTTCTGGAAGCATGTTTTGGATATGAGTAGACTTCCCTGCATCGTTCGGACCTGAGATTACCAGCAAGGTGGGTTCAGAATAATTCATACTCCTTTCTGACGCGATCTGCTTCCGAACTAGGTTGCTTTGGCTTGGTTTACCAATGATTCGATTGATTGCCAATCCTCTTTTTCGAAACGCTCCGACGAGAATACCGATTCTAAGATTTCTTCTCGGAGCGTTATGTAAAGTGCATGCGAACTTATTCAGCAAAAAGAAATCTTCCATTTCAAAACTATCAGCTGCATAGTCCGGATACGCGGATATGAAAACACAAACGGGGATCTTCATCATTTTGCTGTGGAATTCCAGGCCATTCAACTCAGGCATATCGATGTCACTGAGCATCACATCAACCGGCATTTGATTCACCGAAGAAAGTGCCTGCGTGGCCGACGAGAAAACTCCGGCAACATTCAGAAATGGATATTTTTCGCATATGACAGTGTCGTAAGACGGTCAATTTTGTCATCGTCGACAAAGATGCAGGATAGCTGCGGCCCAGACATTGTTAGAAGGCGAGTTTTCAGGCTAAAGATAATGAAAACCTGTTGTTCATCTATTTAAAATGCAGTTGAGCGATTCGTTGCGATTTGTGAATTCGGGATCTTATAGTTTTGACATGTCACAAAAAGATCACTAACAATAAAGACTTAAATGAAAAATCTCACATTTATCTTTTTGATAGCATCGGGAGCTTTCACAACGTATGGACAATCTCCGGTGGGTAACTGGAAAATGCTCTCACACATGGCCACCTATGAGGGGAAAGCCTTTGACTCACATGCCGCCTTGCTTAGTCAGCGTCCCTGCGCATCCAAAATCGTATATCGGATTACCTCAGACGGTAATTACCGCCTTGATGCTTCCGCTTCGGGCTGCGATGCCAGTTATGTCAATATCCAGCAGAGACTTTACTCAAAAAACGTGTGGAAAATAGATGGCTCAAAAATATTTATCGGCGGGAAGGAGGGCATCGGACATACGTATACCCTGACATTCTCCGGAAACAAGATGATCTGGAAAAGCGAGTACGGCGAGGTGATCACCTATCAGAAACTTTGATTCAGAACAAAAACGCAACGACGTACTATGAAAAAGCTACTATTTCTCGCATTACTGACTGGTTTCTTTGCATGTTCAAAGTCAGGCACTGATCCGGATGGTTCAGGCGACCCTGATCCCGAACCGATTGGGGAACAAACGGGCCCTGGCAAAGGAGAACCGGGAATCGTGGGCATGTCGGGCATTGAGGCCTGGGACAAACTTACCTCAGCGGAAAGAAACCGGGTAAAAGGATGGAACGCCATATTCATGCACCAGTCGGTCGGTGGTGACCTGGAAGACGGGGCCGAAGCCAACGGATTCAAGTTTGAATATTTCGATCTAGCCTCTGCGCCAAAAGGTCCGTCTGGAAACGTGTTCAGCGTGTCTAATGGTGATCCAATGGGTAAGATGGCAGAGTTCAAAAAGAATGTAATCGCCCACCAGGCGAGTGTCAAGATTGCCATTTTCAAATTCGGGTACGCAGACATCAGCGATACCAACAAGGAGGATATAAAAACAGCATACAAAAAGATGATAGACGAACTGCGTACACAGGTTACCGGTATCCGTTTCGTCCATATCACTCCGCCGCTCATTTACATCGTAACAAGGGACGACGGCAATGCAGCCAAAATGAATGTCGCCCAGTGGATGAAAGACACTTTTAAGGACAAGGATGTAATCTACGAATTACAGCAGATCGAATCAAACAACGGCACCTGCAAGTTGGGCAATGTGCTCAGGATCTGTGACGAAAACCGGTCTACGGCAGGTTGTTCCAGCAAAAATCAGGGCGTGGACGCAGCAGAAGGGCAGGGACACCTTTGTGAAAAAGCCGCGGTGCGAATCAGCAAGGCATTTTTAATGAGTATTTACAATGCAGGTAAATAAAATGAACATGAAAAAGCTACTCTCTTATCTGATACTTTCCGGAATAGTTTTCCTGAACATGGGCGCCGGGTGCGGCGATAAAAGTGAAGATCCTGCACCTGATGAAAAATATATTAAGCTCCTTGTCGGCGGACGTTGGGATGTGTATAAAACCTATTCTGAATCGGAAAGTGACAAAGTAACCCTTACCATTAAAGACGGGGCTCTGGGCTATAAGTTCTATGCCGACGGGACTATGGATGGCTGCCACAAACAAACCTGTGCGAAACAGGGCCGATGGAGCTATAAGGTTAAGAACGCGGCTGCGGGAACCGGGGAGTTAACGTTCTTCAACGACAATAAGGACATAGCCTCCGTGTACGGTGAGAAAACTGTCGGGCACTTGGAAATAATTGACGATAACGAATTTGGCTGGGTGATTACCGGTAATCCATACGTTGGAAGCTCTGACTATAAAGTACTAAGATGGTGGATGAAAAGAAAGCCATGATGCAATATTGCTGTTAGTGCAATTTTACCTGTAAATCAAGCGGTAACAACATTCTGCCTACTAATCCGATTACATTTTAAAACCAACATCATGAAAACCTTAGCCAAGGCGTATGGAAGATCCATGTCCATAGCTGCCATTTTATGCGTGATTATCTTTACCGCCGGCCTATTTTCCTGCTCCAAAAGCAACGAGCCCATAGCGGAAAATCCGCTGGAAAATAGCTATTGGTATGGCCGGTTCCATTATTCCTCGGGCACGCTGGAACGTGTCATGTGCCTGTACCTGAAAGAAAGTGATCGCTTTGAATGGCATGACGCCTCAGGCATGTATACCGGTAGCTGGAAGCTAACCGATGGTAAGCTGACTATCATTTTTGATCTCAACAAACACGAAACAACGTTTATTGTTTCTGACAAAAAACTGACAGGCCAAGCGAACGTGAATCACAACGACTGGGCCATTCTGGAACTTAGCAAGATTGAAAAGTACCCCGTAAAACTGAGTGATTCAAAGTGGTTCGACCCTTACTCCTGGCTGCTCACATTTACCAACGACCGCCTGGTGTTTTATTATGCGGGAATACCGACCGTCATCGGCGGTGGTGGGAATTACACACTCAACGGCCCAATTCTGACAATCAGCAATGGGAACTTCGAAGGCAAGGATAGTGCAGGTCTGTTCGGCGTGTTCAGAGATGAAAGCCTGATGGCCGCCAATATCATGTCGGCACCGGGGCTGGGAAGTGTCCCGACTCGCATCAGCGCCGCTGCCTCATTTGCCAGGCAATAATTTGTTTTAACCCGATATCAACCAAACCATGAAATACCTGGGACGTTTATTTTTTTGGGTGTTGTTTCTACCCCTGTTGGCTTGCCAGAAGCAAGAGGTTGCTACCGACGAGTGCAATGCCGCCCCCACTGCCTGCGGATGCCCCGAAGCACCGGCGAGTTGCGAAACTGAAATTAAAAACCCCGGAGCATTGAGCGGCAAGGTTTACGTCTCCCCTTCGGGCAACGACAACAACGACGGTAGCGAAAGCAAACCATTTAAAACCATCCAAAAAGCTGCCGACAGCGCCGACCCTTCAAAGGGAATTGAAATCATTTTGCGAGACGGAACCTACGAAAGCAGGGAAATAAAATTTCGCACATCCAATGTGTACATGCATTCCTTTCCGGGGGAGTGGGCCGTGATCAGGGCAGTTACCAACGTGGAAGACATTGCCAGTTGCATCTGGTTCCGAGAACCCGGCACAGCCAATGTAACTCTTGAGAATCTGGAAATTACAGGGGGATTCTACTACGGCATCAAGTTTGAAAGCGACTGGGACGATGACCGGAGCGTTTCGTATGCCAACAAAAAAGGGATATCCAATGTCAGGATACTAAGTTGTAAAATTCACGATACAGGTCGCGATTGTATCAAGATCACCCCCGGTTGCAAGGATATCCAGATTCTTAACTGCGAAATTTATAAATCGGGTGTTGGTCCAGCGAACATAGAGGCCCAAAATGCCGAAGGTATTGACAATGTAAATGCTGACCGGATGGTTGTCAAAAACTGCTATTTCCACGACATTGCCACCAATGCACTTTATGCCAAAGGGGGAGCAAAGGATTGCGTTTTTGAGCAAAACCTGATCATGAATTGTGGCGAGGGCGGTCTGCTTGCAGGCTACCTGGATACAGACAGCGAGTGGTTCAATACAACGACTAATCCAAATTATTACGAAAGCATCGACATCATCATCCGAAACAATATCGTAGTCAATACCAAACGCGAAGGCATTGGGTTATATGCCGCCTCCGGAGCGCAGGTTTACAACAATACGATTGTCAATGCGGCCACCGATGAAGGTAGTTCTGCGCTGATCATCTCCCGGGGTGAAATTTACGGTACCCCGGGCGGCGACCGGCACCCAGTTTGCAAAGACCTGAAAATAGCAAACAACATCTTTATCCAGTCTGCGTCTGCGAAGGGCTCCATGGCCCGGCTTCGTCTTAAGCCAACCGGAACCAACGATATTGGGAATAACTTCTATTACCGGCAAGGGGGCCTTACTTATCGGATCGACAGAGGCGAGGATGATTACGAAGAATTTGAGGGTTTTTCACTCTGGAAATCTAAATCCGGCTTCGACTCCAATAGCTCCAACGTTGATCCTAGGCTAAATACACAGTATCATTTGTCCGGCGGCAGTCCGTGTATCGGAAAGGGCAAATCGCTGGGGAATCTCGTGGAAAAGGATTATGACGGAGCCGACAGAGGGAGTATACTGGATATCGGTGCGGATCAGCTGAATAACGGCAATGCCTTGACAATCCCTCCAACCGCACTACCTGTCGGAACAAAAGGTACGGGTGGGAACTAAACCCGTTAAATGTCTTGATGGTCAACATAATACCAATTAATATCACCGTACTCCAATAAAAACTAGTGTGCACGTACAAACACCTTTGGCAAGCATAGCCTACAAGAGGTGACCGGTTCGAGACCGTTTAGCTCCACCAATATTTTCATTTATTTATTTGTTGAGGCAGGTACTAACAAGCAACGTATTCGGGTTTCGTGTATAATCCTGTGCACCAGCTTTATAGGGGCCGTAAGGCGTTTTGCAAAGGGAGCCCAGCAGCAAATTATTGTCTGAAAATCGGGACACTTACATATCAGTCTTTGGACGATCACGCCATCCAGCGCGTCTAGAAGCCTGGGGGCCGGGTTTGGCGGCTGACTTCGGGAGGATATGACTCAAAATTACAAGGCAAAAGATTCAGAACTGGCCCGAGCGAAAAGATCGGAAATGAGGAGGGCAGGTTAAGAATGTTGATGTCAGGAAAAGAAAAATACCCAATGTCGCGCTCCCCGTGATGCTCGTTCCTGTCGTAGCTAAATGTCCATCCAGCTCGCCTTCGAGCACCTTCTCATACCTCGCTTTTGCAACTGCCAAGGGACTCATTTAGCGCATCACGGCTTTTGAACTGTTCTTAAAAATCATCGGCTAACAGATCCTCTCGTCTATAAGCTGTGTTTTTGTTAAAAAAAATCGAGATCATTAACCTCGATTCTTCACTTACACAGTTTTTGAGATAGCGTCTTTACAAATCGCCCTTATCCAAAAATACGCCACTGCCGTTCATTTTCACTGGTCCGTAATAAAGACCGTGATCGGCTTTGATTTTAAATTTTTCCTTCAATTTTTGTTGTAGTTCAACCGGTTGTTTGTTTCCGTTGACAACCAGTTCATCTTCGCTGAGGCCGAACCATTCCAGATCTGTCGGTTTGGAAATTACCTTTTCCTGTACCAGCTCCGAGATTACGCCTCTGACGCGCTCCTGATCGGCAGAAATATCGGCTGGCTCTGGCATTTTTTTTACTCTTGCAGCCCTGTGGACATCAGGACTCGATTTACTGGGTTTGTATTCCCACTTTCCATCCATTCCCTTCTCTTTTGCCCAAACAGCCTGATCCGTCTTAGAACCCTGCTCGAAGTCAGCCTTGGAAAATGCTTTGTCCTTCTTGAATTTTTTATCCTCTTTCCACTCCTTGTCTTTTTGTTTCTCGAATTTGGGATGCTTTTGATTGTCCTTATCTTTTTTGAATTCTTTCTGGCGATTTTTATCGATCTTGAATTCTTTGCGAACTTCCCTTCCACCTTTACCATTCCAATCCCGGCCCTCGCCTTTTTCGAGCTTCTTTTTTTCGTAGGCAAAATCACCCGACTTTTCAAATTTAGATTTAGCGGAGTCCGTGTCCTTGCTGAATTTAGCCCTGTCCCAGTCCTTGCTTTTTAACTCCCTGATTTCCATTTCCTTTCGGGAGTAATTATGTGCCCTTTCCATGGAGGCACGCTTGCTTTCACGTGCCGCGTAATACGACTTATCGATTTCTGCCAGGAGTTTTTCGTATTGCCCCAGCTCGCTTTCCGGAATCTGAGCGTTATTTACTTTAAGGGAGACCACCTTGCCGTTTTCGATTTTCACGCGATACATATTATCCTTATCGTCACGTACTTCCATGTCGCGGTTGGCAGGGTCTTCATTGGTATAAAAAAACCTGAAACTTTGAAACTTCCAGCTCGTATCAACTGGGATTTCCTCTAAAATATCCTGTGCAACACCAACATTCCCAGACCTTTCAGTCAAACGCTCTTTTCCGTTAAAACCTTCTTGTTTTGTGGATGTATGTTCCTGCGAAACAACCTGAGTCACTTCATGGCGCTTGACCTTTTGAGATGCAACAGCTTTAAGCAGCGGCTCCGGATTTGGGATGTAGGAAAAGGCCGAAACAATCAGCAGTCCTGCAAGCAAAACGATTTTTTCCATCTTGTTCAGTCGTTTATTTTCATGGTTGATAATTCTCTTTAAACGGTTTACCAATTGATTGCTGCCAAGCCCGAGAACCAGATCAGACCTCGCTGGTTGCTGGGAATGGAAGGCAAGCAAAGCTTCCAGGTAGTTGCTTTTGACGGTTGTATTGGTAAGTACAATATCGTCGCAACAAGTTTCTCTCTCTTCCTTTATCAGAGAAGACAACCAAAGCAATCCCGGATTAAAAAAGAAGACCGTTTCCAGCAAACTCTGTAAAAGGTTGACCAGATAATCTCTTCGCTTTATGTGAGCCAGTTCATGGATGAGTATGGTCTCAATCTGTTCGGCAGGAAGTTGAAAAATCAGACCAATGGGAATCAGAATTACTGGTTTGAAGTGTCCGACCGTGACCGGGACCTTTACCAACTCAGATTGCAGTAGGCTGATTGATTGGTAGATACCAAGTTTTTGAGTGTAATTCCCCATTCTCTCCTTCCATTCTCTGCTAACCTGGTGCACTTTGTAAAAGCGTATCCGGTGCACATAGAACAGTCCGCTGATCAATCCCAGGCTTTTGAGCGCAAAACAAAGAAACCAAACCGTAAATATCCACCCCGCGTTTTGGTTGATAAAGGCGTTCAGATGAACCAGGACGTCGATGTCCCTGCGGACAAATGCACTCTCGGATGACGAAAAAACGGTTAACGTTATACGATCCGGAATGCTGGTGACCATATTCACCCGATCAAACGATCCGCTTTCCTGATAAAAAACAAAACCGGTAATCAGGACAAAAATGATCAAACAACCACACAGCAAATGGTAGCGAAGATGTGAAGACGATTTTTGAGCACAAACGAGAATTGCACCGGCCAACACAGCAGCAATTAGACCAATCCATAATGAATGGATCAGCGTCCAGCAGATGACCCGGATGTGTTCATCTTCAAAAATTCCTGGAAGCAGGGATGCATTCATGTTTCGCTATTTTTCATCTATCTTTTTAATCAATTCCCTGAAAGCCTCCATTTCCTGGTCAGACATCTTTTTGTTGCCGAGCAACTGCATCATCAAATTACTGGCAGAACCATTGAATATGGTATCCACTACCCGGTCAAGAAGCAGGCTTTTCGTTTTGGATTCTTCCTGTGCAGCCCAGTAAATATGCTTCATCTGGCTTTCGTCCTTTTTCAAAAAACCCTTTTCTACCATGATCTGCATCAGCTTCAAGGTCGACATATAAATGACCTGCCGCGTATGTTGGTTCAAGTGGTCATTTACAAAGCGTGCCGTTGACGGACCGAATTCCCACAACACTTGAAGGATTTCGAGCTCCGACCTGGTCGGCTCCTGATTGGTGTCTTTTTGCTGGTTTTTATCTTTCATGTTTCAAACATAAGAAAAGTTTCTTAGAAAACATAAGAAATATTTCTTATGTTAAATATTTTTTGATAATATTGTCCGGTGCCCTGTAAATCAATGCACTGAACATAAGAAATATTTCTTACTAGCGGTAAAAAATAATACACTTATTAGATCCATGAAAAGAAAAACTGTTTATCCGGGAGTCCTGACCAGCTTAATGGTCCTTTTAACAATCGCATCGTTCGGTCAGCAACTTGCCCCTGTAGGGCAAAGGGTAGCCAAAATTGACTCATTTCTCACCTTGATGGCACACCACAAACTATTTAACGGGAGTATATTGGTTGCAGAAAAAGGAGAGATCGTTTACAAAAAATCATTTGGCTATGCGGATAGGGGCCGCCGCATCAATCACTCAGAGAACACTCCATTCAACCTGGCTTCTTTATCAAAACCATTTACTTCCCTTGCTATTTTACAGCTGATCCAGAAAGGAAAACTCAAATTGGACGATTTTGTTACATCCCACCTGCCCGATTTTTCATACAAACAAATAAGCATCCGGCACCTGTTAAACCAAGCCTCGGGACTGCCTGGTTTGGAAAGAAGTGAAAGAGAATACATTAAAAGCCACCCTGGCGAAATCGTTGCCAATGAAACGGTCTATTCACACCTGGTCGAGTCGAGACAACCATTGTCATTCATCCCCGGGACACAATGGAACTACAACAACATGAATTATCTGATTCTTGCACTGATTGTGGAAAAAGTAAGCGGTGATGATTTTGCCAGTTATATGAAGAAGAACATTTTTGAAGTTGCCGGAATGAAGGGCACCTATATCAGGTCACGTGAAATGCCTAATACAACCAGATATAACAGGCCGGTTATGTACGAGTCCGAATTTCGAAATGTTGATTCACTCGATCACAATCGTTACCAGACTTATTATCATTTAGGCGGAATTACGGGTTCAAATAACGTCGTGAGCACGATACAAGATCTTTGGTCTTTTGACAAAGCGCTATCTAATGGAAAACTAATCAGCCCGGAAATGATGGAGATGGCATTTACTCCGCTAACATTGTCAGATGGTAAGGCTTTCAGAATGGGGAGCAGTACACGATCCTATGGATTGGGTTGGAATGTCTATAACAGTAAAACCGAGCCGGTAGAAAAGTTTGTTTTTCATGACGGCCATATTGTAGGCCTTTCCACGGCCATGCACAAAAACCTTACTTCCGACCAAACCATCCTTCTTTACGATAATATGGATAACAACCCGATACAACTGATAATTTCCGTTTCAAATATCATGACGGGCGCCGCACCTTTAAAGATCCGGCAGACCCGCTCTCTGGCCAGAATCTATGGAGAAGCACTCGTGAGTAAAGGAATTGATTTCGGAGCAGCGAGATTCAACGAAATGAAGAGTGATACGCTAAATTACCATGTAGATGAATCCGAACTGAACCGTCTGGGCTATGATTTTATGAACCAACCCTCCGACAAATTCCTGCCTTTGTCGCTGGAAGTTTTTAAGTTGAATACCGTCATTTACCCCAGAAGTGGCAACACATACGACAGCTACGCAAATGCACTTGAAAAAGCGGGCAAAAAAGAAGAGGCCATTCTTATGTACAAAAAATCAATTACACTTTCCCCGGGAAACGAGGATGGTAAAAAAGCGCTCATGAAATTGCTTGAACAAAAAGAGTAGGCAAGACACGTCTGAAAATAGCCTTTCTCTAAAAACAATTTTGCCCGGAGTACCCGTGTGAAATGAAAACCTCGTGATGCCGGCAGTATTGAGAAGTCAGGCTTGGAGCACGCCTTGTCAGGAGAACTATACGCAAAATGCGGTAGGCTCGGTGGTGAAAGAGTTGTTCATCGATATCGGGGAAATTAATCGGAGCGTTGAGTCGGCTAATCATTTGTTCCCGGTCTACTGTTATTGCACACGACTGCCAGATGTTGTGACCGGGTATAATTACTGGGTTTTTGTCTGTAAATTCTCAAGAAATAGACCACGCAAATCTGTTTTGGACTAACCATCTGGTTTCCGTATAGTTTGATTACTTATCTCTTTTCAATAACGACTTATTTGAAAACCACGAAATTTGGCGGGGAGCAACCTGCTACGGAAGCGGCAATACCACCAGTGGTGATCTGTGGCATCGAGTTTGTTAAACTACAATCATTTTTAAATTACGTAAGCTGGCCAATCGATATGAGGGCCTTATGATACGGAATGGCGATGGTAGGTAATTTGTTAAAAATGAGCGAAAATTGTTATTTGTAAGTTACATAATTGCCAGATTTTGTATTTTACAGATAACACTTTTATGGTTACTCATTAAACGGGTGTCTGGCTGGAAAATACGGTACCACAGACCACCCCATTCCGTGACAGATTGACCACCAGCCACAATTCGCTGCCCTTGGGGTAACTCGCTGGTGAAAAGAAAGATAGAGTGGCCAGTATTCCTGTAATTTCCACCTTAATACGCGATCATATTTACATCGTTTGACATTATTTTCTTGTAAGGATTAGCTAGGAATGATTTAACAATTGGTCGCATGGAATTGCCGATCACGCCGTGCCCCTTGTTTTTAAGCAGGAAACGCTGACTATTGGGCATGTAATGGCTAATGCGATCGATGTACAAGGGGCGGCAGGCGGGGTCGAGCTCGCCGTCTGCGAGAAGGGCTGGGACAGCGGAATAGTATGGCTGTTTCGTGTTTAGACTGACCGAAGGCACTTTCCAGCAGTCGCACATTTCGCGATAAACGTCGTTGATATGGAAGCCCGCCAGATAGGGGTAGATCTTGTCCAGTTCTTTTCGAACTTTTTCGGAGTGGTAGGCCGTCTGGTCGGCGCAGTAGACGGATAGCCGCATGCCGTCCGGCGCACCGTTTCTGCGGAAGAAACCATCGAAATAGGGACGGATGTACGGTTGGTGGTTCCCGTTTACCATATCGGTGATGATGCGGGGTAGCTCCTTTCGGCCGGAGTCATCGTAGAGCTTGTCGAGGATGATGGTCAGCAGCTCGTTTTTGGTGTACTTGATGCGTATGGAGTCTTTGGTGCCTGGTTCCAGGTACGGTAGTTCAAAAGTTTTGGCGGCGATGGAAGTGAAGTATTGGTGAAAAAGGCTCCTAAGCCCACCGTAATGCTGCTGGCTTGTGGAATCCCGGGCAATATTTTCAAAATAGATATGCAATGCCTCCATAAAATTCACCGGTTCGTCTTCATCGATAGGGACAAAGGTTGGAAGCGGCGAGTCCAGGATCAGCGAGCGGATACGGTCAGGGTCACGTTGCAGCACGGCCGTCATCAGGCCACCGCTATATGATACCCCGAACAAGTTCACCGAATCGATCGCCAATGCTTTCAGCAGGTCGTGAATGTCCGAAACGGTTTCGTCGGTATTGTAGCCGGCAAGGTCAATGCCCCGCTTTTCCAGCGCGACCTTGTATTTTTTCAGACCCACAATGGCCATGCTGTCTTTGTTCAGGTTGCGGCGGGTGGCTTCTTTAAGTGTTTTATCGAGCTCGAATGTACGCAGGTAGGGCAATGCAAAACGCGTGCCTCTCTGTTCGAAAACAATGCAGTCCCGGTCTTCGATGAAGGGGCTTTTGGCAAGCCCAGCAGCCATTCCCAGCGAGCTGCCACCCGGTCCGCCGGCCGTAAAAAGTACCGGGTCACGGCGCTTGTCCGGGTTTTTGCTCCTGACGACAATGAATGGCAGTTTGATCATCCGGGCGTTTTTCTTGCTGCGATTCTCGGGAACAAGCAGGTAGCCGCATTGCTTCTCAAAAGTGCTGTCCGGCAGGCTGGGGCCGGAAGTGTAAGATTGCTTCGCATTGTCGGGGACCGTTTTCAAAAAATCGGGATCAACCCTAAAATCGCAGCCCGATTGCTCGATTTTGACGAACTGCGCAGAAAGACGGCCGATGCAAAGGATAATGATCAGGAAAAGGGTGGTAAGACGAGGCATATAATTTTTTTTCCAAATCTAGTTGACTGTCAGTATCTTCGTCAAGGTAAAAATCGGACAATTGAAAGAGATCTTCGACCCTATCCGCGATCACTATACATTCGCCCAACCTTGCGGCGAGCTTGCGAACCATATCGATTTTTTCTCCGAATCCATTGTCAACGACAGCGAATTCACGGTCGAAATGTTCCCAAGCTGGACACCTACGATGTACATCAATCTCGGTAATCCTTACCGGATTTCTCTTAACAAGTCGACTTGGGACATACACGCCGGTACAGACATTCTTGTTCTTCGTGACCTGCCGACCACACGGCATAACCTGCCCGGCGACCGGATTTTTACGATCAAATTTCACCCTGGCGGATTGGAGGCCATTCTGGGTATATGCCAGGTCCAATTCAAAGAAAAGCTTGTGCCGTTGCATAAAATATTGCCCGCAAGCGTGATTAGCCAACTAAGAGACAGCCCCACCTTCCACGTGCGCAGGAAGGTAGCAGAAGCGTTTCTTCTCGAAAAACATCAAAAAAGGGCAAGTGACCATTATCTGACTTTTGTGCAGGATCTGACGGAGACCTATCATCAAACACGTTTACAACTCAACGTGAGCCAGCTTGCAGAAAAGCATTTTGTTACTTCGAAGAGCGTCAACCGATATTTTCACCGCGTCATCGGCATTAATCCCAAAGGTTATTTCTCAATACTCCGGGCCAGGACTGCACTCACAGCTTATGTCGCAAGCCAGGAGTTTGATCCATGTGCATTTGGCTATTACGATAGCAGCCATTTTTATAGGGATGCGGTGAAATTCGCGGGTACCCATTTATCAAGCATTTAATACCACTTTGCGCTGATGTATCAACGACAGATTTGAGTGTTAGCCTGTAAAGCTGGGGATGAATTCGATATCTGGTGTTGGCTCTATATGATCTTGTAGTGAGTATCTAAACTGCTTAAATCTTTGAAGGTCGCTTTCGGATTTAGCTCATCACTGAACAATTCAAATTTGACCGGCCCGTCTTGTCACTCATAGATATAGGAATTTTCATCCTTGAAGGAGTAAATAATGATACCTCAACGGTTCCTTTCAATCGAATCAGCTGTCTTCACAAGCTTTCTGCATTTCGTCCCGGAACAGGCACGTTCGTCCCTTTTTTTTGACTTTATAGCTACCCAAAGCCACCTTTGGGAAAGCTATGGCACTGATCGATCTGGATAAAATTATTGTAAAAAGAACCATTCTGGGTATTCGCTGTACTGTATGCGGAGGAAACCTGCTTGTTTCTGAGAAAGAATCTGCCATTAGCAAGCTTGCCAGGATCATTTCTCTTGGCATCGTCAGACCAAAAGACTATGCATGCGAAACCTGCAAAAAGCGGTACATACTGCTTTGACGGCACCGGCGTGTTCGATTCAGACCTGTTTGAAAATAGTTAATTATAAACCATTAAACCTTTAATCATGCCTACCTACCTGGTTGAAATTCGTCATTCCGAGAAAGTTTCGGATTGCTTGCACGTCATCAATGGTTTCTGAGCTTAGGTTCGCACCTCATTTCACAGGACATTGGGGATGTAAGGATGGTGTGCACAAAATGTGGTTTGACAGCAAAGAACAAGTTCTTCAATTCATTCCCCCGCTAATGCGGCCTCAGGAACACATTGTCGAACTGAATAAGTTCCGTGTCGAGGATGTGGCACAGTATGCCACAGAATGACTCCAAAGCATATATACTCAACGTTTGAAATGATCAAATCCAGCCTGGAAAGGCGGAAACAAATGCCAGGTCCGGAGACGGGTCTGGTTTCGTCCTGTTTAAAATTCAACGAAATGAAACAAACTGTACTTGCTTATAAATTGCCAAAAGCAGTAATGAGACTGTTGCTTGCGCCCCTGATGCTATTATCCGTGGAAGGCGCTTTGGCGCAAACAACCTGGAATGGCAGTGAGGATTCGGATTGGAGTAAGCCGGCCAACTGGTCGGCGGGTGTGCCGGACGCCAACGTGAAAGCAACTATCCCGGACGTGACCAATGATCCCGTCATTTCCGGGATGGCGCTGGCGAATTCTGTACTCGTGGAATCGGGAGGCTCATTGACGATACAAGCGGCGGGAAATCTGACGATTGACGGTTCTTCGGTATATACTACTCCGTTCAATGCCACGGCCACACTTAACAACCTTGGAAACGTCACCAATAACGGCACGCTGACCATCGGATCGGCAACGGGAGCAGGTGCTTACGGTATCGCCAGTCAGGGCGTTTTTACAAACACTTCAACCGGTGTGATCCGTATTGACCGAACAACCGACACTGGCTTATATGTCGTTTCCGGAAGCTTTACCAATAGTGGAGATATCATTATAGGCAGCAGCCAAACTGTTGGGTACCACGGTATCTGGAATGACGGGGCGTTTGTCAACAATGCAGATGGCGACATTCAGATTGACCGTTCCTCGTTGAGAGGCCTTGTAACCAATAGCAACAGCTTCAATACGGGCGGGATAATTACCATTGGTGCCATGGCTAACGTAGGTTCTAATGGGGTTGAGAACCGGGCTACCCTGAATGTGGATGCCTGCGGGAAACTGCTTGTGCTGAGAGGAGGCTTTGTCAATGAAAGCGGTAAAAGCGTGACCAATGCCGGATTGATTCAGATCAGCAACAGATTGACGAATAATGGCACTTTTACGAATGCTGGTGTTCTCAAATACAGTGATTTGAGCGGATCGGTGTCCAACAACTATGTTATTGTCAAAAACGCGCCGACACCAATTTTTAGTTACGGTGTAGGAGCGTCAGAAAGTGTTGAAGGCATCTACAAGGACAGCGACGGCGCGGTGTCGGCAGGTGTATTCTCTGCTCCGAATAATTTTGTTCCCGATGCATCTTTACCGGTCGGTGCGAATACACTTTATGCCAAAGTGGCCATTGCAGCCGGTAGTTGCGAATATCTTGTGCCATTTACCTACGTTGTATCGCCGCCCGCAACGGCAAACCAAACGACCTGGACTGGCGCCATAAACGGGGCCTGGAACGAGCCTGGCAACTGGTCCAATGGTACGCCGACGGCGGATTACCTGGCGATTATTCCAGGGACTTTCAGTAATGCCCCGGTCATTTCCACTACTACGCAAGCAGTGGCTTATGCGGTTCATGTTCAGGAAGCTGCCTTGTTGAATATTGAAGCAGGCGGCAGCCTTACAATCAGCGGTTCAGCACCATATGCGAGTCCCTTTAATCTGACCGCTGCGTTTTATAATGCAGGCGTTTTCAAAAACAGCGGTAATGTGATCGTTGGAACGACGGAAACCGCAGGGTCTTACGGCCTTTTTAACCTGGGACTATTTTATAACAACGGGGGAGCTATCCAAATCGATTATATCTCGCAAACCGCGCTCTATAATGCGTCAGGAGCCTTTTCGAATTCGGGAAGCCTTATTTTAGGAAAAAAATCAAACATCGGCAGTGTTGGAATTTGGAACAGGGCCGATTTCTTCAATTCAAACACAGGATCGATTAGCATAGACCGATCTTCCAGCAGTGCAATCACGAATGAATCAGCCGCTGGTACCTTATTTACCAATAACGGAACGATCACGATTGGCGGGGAAGCTTCCGCAGGAACCTACGGCATTGATAACCGCTTCGATTTCGACAACAATGCCGGAGCAGAGATCAGGATTGACCGGACAGCAGAAGCTGGCCTTTACAACGCCTACACTTTTAATAATGCTGGAAATATTATTATCGGAGAAAATGCGGCTGTTGGCGCCAATGCCATTTACAATCAAGGACTGATCACCAATAAGGCCTGCGCAACGCTTCGGTTGCCTCGTGGCAATTTTCTGATCGTGTATCCAAATCGGGTCGAAAACAATGGGCTGCTACTGATCACTAATTCGCTTGTCAACGGGGGGATGGTTACCAATAATGGGGTATTGAATGTCGGAGACAACAGCTACGAGGTAAATGTTTTCAATAATTCGGTTTTCGTTCAAAATGAGGCACTTCCGATCTTTCGGTACGGCAGCCCATTTTCCGGGACCGTCGACGGCATTTTCAAGGATAAGGAAGCCACGCAGTCCGCGGGAATTTTCACCGCACCGAACACTTTCGTGCCGGACGTAGTTAACAACACAGTCCTGGCGCTATATGCCAAAGTAACGCTCAATTCGGGGTCGTGCAGTTACATCGTACCGTTCCGACTTCCGGCGGCTGCTCCGGCCATCAGCATAAAAGGCAAAGGTGTTATTATTAAAAACGGAGATCATATTGCCGATCCGGTAGACGACACCGCGTTCGGCCTGTTATACCCCAGTGAAGGAACGTCAGTGCGTACCTATACCATTGAGAATGTGGGGCCCGCTGTGCTGAACCTGACAGGAACTCCCGCAGTAAGTCTGACAGGATCCGGCGATTTTACGGTCACCGTCCTGCCGGCCACGACTGTGCCGCCGGGCGGAAATACTACTTTTCAAATCACTTTTGATCCGAGTTCGGCAGGGCACAAAGAGGCAATTGTAACTGTCGCAAGCAACGATTCCTATAAAAATCCCTACACTTTCGGGGTAGCTGGCGACGGAGCTGAGGGCTGCCTCCCGAAGACAGCTAACGGTCAGATGGTTTGGACCGGCGCTGCGGGGACCGACTGGCAGGACCGCTGTAACTGGTCTCCTGCATCGATTCCCGCGGAAATTAATGACATCGTAATCCCGGCTACTGCTAACCAACCGGTGATCCCTGCGGGTTATGATGCGAGGATTAAGGCCTTGGAGGTCCAAAGTGGCGCAACGCTGGTAATCGAAGCCCTCGGTAGTCTTACGGTGATGAGATCGAAACTGACCGGGGATTCAGAAACGGCACTTTACAATGCCGGCAGTATTCAAAACAACGGGCAGCTTACATTGCTGGATGCGGCTGGCACCGCGACTTATGCCATATCGAATGCTGGAACATTTGCAAATACTTCGTGCGCAGAACTTTCGATATCAAAACCACTAAAAAACACTTCTGCATTTGATAACAATGGGCTGATGACGGTCACAACGGCCTCTGCACATATAAATACGGGCACATTCACTAGCGATGGGATCATCGTGTACCCTCAGGGAAATGCGATCCCGGCTGTAACCAACAATGAAATCATCGTCGTGCCGGGCACGGTAGCGTCGTGTGAAACATTAAGTCCCGCCTTTAACTTCAACGGGCCTACAACATTTACGATCTCGGGTGTTTTCAAGGATGCGTCCGGTTTGGTGAGTGCGGGCGCCTATAATGCAGGCGCCAATGCGTTTACAGCTGACGCCGCCTTGGGGGAAGGCATTCATGGGTTATTCGTCAAAATTGAAGACCCCTCTAACAGCTGCGTGAGAACTGTTCCCTGGCAGTTGACTGTGACAAAATGCTGCATCCCACCCGTTTTCGCTGCTCCCACTGTAACGCAACCCGCGTATCCTGTGGCCACGGGAACGATCGTGATCAACATCACGGCTGCGGAACCCGTTGAATATAGCGTGGATAATGGCAGCAACTGGTCTGGAAATGCGACATTCGGTAATCTGCCGGTTGGCAGTTATCGTCTCAAAGCAAGGATTACCGCACTTCCGGCTTGCGAGAGCACTTATGCAAATAATCCTGTCGTGCTTACGGAATTTACAACAGCCATGGATACCTGGACTGGTGCTATTTCGGATGACTGGAACCTGGAAGGAAATTGGCAGGATGGGACAGTTCCGACCACATCCGACGATGTGACTATCCCTGACGTCGCTAATGATCCCATCATCCGGGCGCAAATCACTGGCGTAGCGAAGTCGATATTTGTGCAGGGGGGGGCCTCGCTTACTGTTAATGCCGGAGCAACGCTAACGATTAATGGCTTCGCATCCTACGCATCGCTGCAATCGGGTGCGGCGCCATTCAATTTTACGGCTGGACTCAATAATCTGGGAGCCTTGAACAATAGCGGTACCGTCGCCATTGGTTCTTCGAGTGGGGTAGGGGCTTATGCGGTTGTTAATCAGGGTAATGTGATCAATAAATCCGGAGGAAGCATTCAAATTGACCGCTCGGAGGATACCGGTATTTATAATGCTGCCGGAAGTTTCACCAATGGCGCCGCGATTACCATCGGGGCTGCTGAAAACATAGGTAACCACGGAGTATGGAACGACGCTACATTCACAAACAGCAGCGACGGTGTCATTAAAATTGATCGATCGACGCTGAGGGCATTGATGAACAATGCGGATAGTCCCAAGTCTGTTTACGCAACCTTTCACAATGAAGGGACAATAACCATAGGCCAAAATGCCACTACCGGGGCAAAGGGTGTCGAAAACCTGGCCGACTTCAACAATATCGGTGCGGGTAATATCAACATCGATCAGACGAGCGAAAACGGCCTTTACCACGCGTCAGGCAAGTTTATTAATAGCGCACGCATTACCGTTGGTGGTTCCGCAACTACCGGACTGAATGGCCTGGTGACCTGGGGTAACTTTACCAATAGCGCTAACGGAGACATTCAAATTTACCGGGTGTCTAATATCGGGCTGCATAACGCCTCGGGTACTCTTCAAAATCGAGGAAAAATCATCATCGGAGCAACAGCGGGTGCAGGAAGGACCGGTTTTCAAAACAATGGCACATTCAATAATACAGGCGCGGCAGAGCTTAGGGTCGACCTCACATTGGCGACAGCAATCCATCATCTTGAAGGGGACTTCAATAATGAGGCGCAGATCGTGATCGGCGCACTGGGAACTGTCGGCCGGTACGGCATCACGACAGAAGCACCTTTCACCAATGCCGCCACGGGAACGATCCATATTGACAGAAGCGATCCATACCAAGGACTTGGGATCTATCAGAACCAGGGCGTCTTTGAAAATTTTGGAGATATTATAATCGGGACAAACGCTGCGGGAGGAAAGACCAGTCTGCTCATCGATAAAAACGGGACATTCAACAACAATGCTGGTGGCCTTCTTAAAGCCGATCATAACCAGACTTTGGGGGTAGAAGTTTCAGGAACGCTGAACAATGCGGGCAGCATCGTGATCGGTTCGGTGGAGCTACAAGGGAATTATGGTTTGTATAACAACAACGGCATCATTAACAATAACTTAGGCACAGGCGGCGTCCGTGGTCAGATTCGGATCGACGGATCTAGGGAAGCGGGATTTGAAAACAGGGGAAAGCTGGTCAACAATGCCGATTTGTTCATTGGTTTGACATCGTCTGTTGGTAAAGCCGGAATAGATAACCTTGGCAATATTGAAAATAATACAGGCGCACTAATCGGCGTCGACCAAAGTACTGTCAACGGCATTGCGATTTTGGCTGGAACGGTTTCCAACTCCGGTTCTTTCGTGCTTGGTGCAAACAACGCGTTGGGCTCAAATGGAATTCTTAACAAAGCTACTTTCAATAATCTGAATGGAGGTAAAATCCAGATAGACCGCTCCATCCGGAGCGCGCTGCAAAACTTGGCCAGCTTTACGAATGCAGGTGAGATCACAATCGGGTCGATTGCCGCCGCAGGGGAAGTCGGCGTTGAGACGCATTCCGTATTTAACAATAACACGGGCGGGCATATCCGGATCGACAATACGACCGATATCGCTTTGTCAACACCCGCCGGGACCTTCACTAACGCAGCCGAAATTACAATCGGTGGCGTGGCAAATGTAGGCCGTTACGGTCTGGTAAACCGGGCCGCATTCAATAACAGTGCTGGCGGCAACATTCGGATCGATCGTTCTACCGACACCGGCTTGTATGAATCTGCGGGCACATTCAGCAACAATGCGGTCATCACCATCGGTGGCTCTGAGCAAATAGGTGTTCATGGCATATTCAACGAGGCTACATTTATGAATGCGGGGGAAGGCAACATTCACATTGACCGCAGTACTGCCGCCGGGCTTCGTAATTTCAACGGTGCTTTTAGCAATGCGGCACGCATCTCAATCGGCTCCAAAACTAGTGTCGGCACGTTCGGCATCCGAAACCAGGCCGCTTTTGCAAACAATGAGGGAGCAAGCATCACGATCGACCGCGCGGCTGAGGGGATTTTAGTAGAAGATAACACCTTTGCCAATGCAGGTACCGTCACAATTGGTGGGGTTGAAGCAATGGCCACGCTGCTAACACGGCAGGGACCGGGTAATTTCAGTAATAATGAAAAAGGTATTTTTAAAGCTTCCGGACAGATCGCAGCGGCCGGGTTCACGAATGCGGGTGGCAAGCTGTCGCCAGGCTATTCGCCCGGCAAATTGACCTTTAACGAAAGCAAGGATTTTAGTAGCAGTATCATGGACATCGAGATCAATGGTCCCGGTACAGCCGGCGTGAACTACGATCAGATAGAGGTGCTAGGGATGGCGACGTTGGGTGGTGCATTGAAAGTGACTGTCAACTACGCGCCAATGGACGGCGACGAAGTGATTATACTGAATGCAACAGCCATTGTTGGCAAGTTTAGTACCGTAACCGGTGCCACGCGCTGGCGCATGGAGTATGGATCTGGAACAATCAAGCTGGTGTATGACTCGACTTTGCCTGTTAATCTGGCAGAGTTCAATGCGAGCGCGGCGGGGTCTGTTGTTGAATTGCAATGGCGTACCGCTTCCGAAACGGACAATGCAGGATTTTATATAGAACGCAGTACAAATGCTGCCAATTGGCACGAGATCGGTTTTGTCAAAGGAAATGGGACAGCTAATACTTCAAAAGCCTACCGCTTCGAGGATATCAATCCAATGCCGGGCATGAACTACTACCGTTTAAGACAGACAGATTTTGACGGCAAAACAGAGCACTCTCGAATCAGGGCCGTCAAGTGGCTGACCTCCGGTGCGGAGATTACTGTCTGGGCAGACATTGCCCGCCAGGGTCACATCAAAACAGAAGAGGTTATAAAACAAGTAACAGTATTTGATCTGTCGGGAAGGGTAGTGGCTGTTTCGAAACAGAAAAGTTTTGACCTGTCTCAAGTCGCTGCCGGTGTATTGCTGGTGCGCATTCATACCAACAACGGAATTGTCACGAGAAAGCTGCTACTTTGGCAATGATGTTCATCTGAGTGCGATATTCGGTGCACTGGCATATAAAGGGATTAAGAGCAATCTAATGGGACAAGTTAATCTGGTCTTAAACTCCTGCTGATGTGATCATAGAAAAATACGGGTTGAAGAGTGATCGAGGTAGTCCGAGGCCTTCAACTTTAAGTTCGTGAGATGCTTTCGTAGTCAGATGCGTGTTTTCGTAAAGAATCTGCCAGTATCAATGCTGATTTCTTCCGGTAGGCATCTTTCGGCCAAGCGATGGTTGCCTCCCGGGCCATACCGTCCCCGCTGATGGCGATGGATTTCAGCTCAGGGTCATGTTCGACCGTGGAGCTCATCAGTACTGTCACCCAGCGGCTGGTTTTTACAAGTTGCAACAGCATGTGAATATCATTGACTTCCATGCTTACATCCGGATGTAGGCCTTCACTTTGAAGGATCGTGTCCAGTTGATGGCGGATACTGTAACCGCCCGAGGGCAAGATGAGCGGAAGGGAAACCACTTCTTTCAGGCTGACAGAATGATTTGCATCGACGGGATGTCTGGAATGGACAATCAGGGACAGCCTCGATGAAAATAGTGGCTCGATTGTCACGTGATCATTGTTATGCTGGCCGTAAAAGGAAAGCATTAAATCCAGTTTTCCTGTATGCAATTGGTGGAGCAGTTGCTGTGTCGTACCAAAACTGACGATCAGCTTTACTTTGGGATATTGCCGGCTCAGGTCGGATACGGCTTTTGTCAGCAGGTTGGTCAGGCCGTAAGTTGCGCCGATATTTAAGACGCCCGTTCTCAAATCCATCATATCACGCAGCATCACCCTGCCATCCTCCGAATCCTGCACCGTCTTCCTGGCATAAGGCAGGAAGGAATTTCCTGCTTCGGTGAGCCGCACACGCTTGGCGACCCTATCGAATAGCGGCAGCCCGAGCTCTTCTTCCAATTGCTTGATTTGCTGCGATAGAGTGCTTTGCGTGATGAACAGCGCCTCGGCTGCATTGGTGAAATTCTGCAGCTCGGCTGCCTTGATGAAGTATTTCAACTGTCGTAGTTCCATGAAGACAAGTTAAACAGTTAATCGGTTTTAACGATGAACTATATTGAAAAAATGAGTTTAGACGATTAAAAGATCCATGCGACCTTTGATTCATCAAAAATCAAAAAACAAACAGATCATGGAAATCCAACAAACCGCAGCTAACGCCTTATCTCATGTTGTAGCCAAAGCAATCATCAACGCTCCAATTGAAAAAGTCAACATCGCCGATTGGCTGCTGAACCTGCCTGACGCAGAGTACCAGAAATGCTCGGTCAACCATATTGCTGCTGGGGTAACGACTACCTACCAAGGACAACCGATGTCCATTAACGTGGAAATGATTGGAGACGCGCTCGTTATCCAGCACTATGTCGCCACAGAGCACCGCGCCGACTATTGCCGCATGCTATCCCAATCAGATGTGATCGGAAGGAATGGTCGTAGTAAAGTGCAGGTGCTTTGGGAGTTGAGGGCCACCAGGATTGACGACAACACCTGCGAGTATACCAACGAGATCCACGCAACTGCAACACAAGAATTCCTTGACTTTATTGCGACTCATGGCATTACATTGGCAGAGGCAGCGGCGGCAAGGCAAGCTGCATCCGACCTGCACAACCAGGAAGAAACACCGCTTTTTGCCAAAAGCATAGAGAAGAAGGCATTAACCCGTAGGTACGGAATCTGATCAACCACCCTGAATTCCGCAAAGCATTTGCTTGTTAAGACTAATTGACCTATCGTCCCTACGCTTTGAATGGAAACGCCTTCCGAGGTTTTTGGGGTTATATAAAATTGTCTGATGATTTTTAACATGAGAAGATTACACTTTAAAGATCCAATGACGCCCTCCCAGGTATTCAAACGGCAGAAAGTAGAGTTTCCGGTCACGCTATCTTTGGTAAATCCGTGCTGGGGGATCACCTGAATCTCAACTCAGGCGCCATCTAAAAAGGGAGGCATGATTTTGGAGACAAGCTCCCTTAAATGCTATGCTGTAAATGAGGATTGCCACGTTCAATATTAATGGTATCAATGGCAGGCTGCCGGTGCTAGTTCGCTGGCTTGACGAGCAGCAACCTGATGTTGTCTGCCTTCAAGAATTGAAAGCGCCGACAGACAAGTTTCCACAGCGCGAGCTTTCGAAATTGGGCTATAACGCGGTCTGGCACGGGCAAAAAATGTGGAATGGGGTGGCGATCCTGACCAGGGGGATAGAGATACAAGAAGTCCGAAACTCATTGCCTGGTGATCTGGCTGATGACCATAGCCGGTACATCGAAGCGATCGTAGACCGGATGCTGATTTGCTGCCTTTATCTTCCCAACGGCAACCCTGCACCGGGGCCGAAGTTTGACTATAAACTGGCCTGGCTAAAAAGGTTAAAGAAGCATGCGAAGTATTTGCTTTCAGAACAAGTACCTGTCGTGCTGGCAGGCGACTACAACGTAATCCCAACGGATATGGACGTTTACAAGCCCGAGCGTTGGGAGGATAACGCTTTATATTTCCCACAGGCCCGTAAAGCGTACAAAGAGCTGGTCGGCCAGGGATGGACGGACGCAATCCGTCACCTTTTCCCTGATGAAAGGATTTACACTTTTTGGGATTACCTGCGCAATGCCTACGGCCGCGACGCCGGCCTTAGGTTGGATCACCTATTGCTGAGTCCACAAATTGCGCCGCGGCTCGTCGGCGCAGGCGTTGACCGGCACGTAAGGGGCTGGGAGAGGGCAAGTGACCATGCGCCGGCCTGGATCGAGCTAACCGACCAATGAAATGGTTTCAACTTAAACTTGAATGTTATGCCTTGGTATAACGGGGACTATCCGCCATCCTATAAAAACCAACCAAAGAAGATCCGCGAGAAAGCGGTCGAAATTGCAAATGCCCTTCTGCTGGACGGAGCAGAAGAGGGTGTTGCCATCGCAACCGGGCTGAAAAATGCGAGGGAGTTTTTCAAGCACAAGAAAAGCGAGCAGTAAGCTACAACTCGCGCATGTATTCAATCCTAAGGCATCGGGACGACTTACCGGATCACGTTTGGTACGATGTTTTTTAAATATTGTGACTGTTTAACGTGTAACCATAATATAGAGAGTCATGGGAATAAAGCCGGGACCGAAAAGAATCGCAGATTCGACAGGTAAACCAGACAAGCGCCAACGAGATAATAAAGAATCTGCTGGCAACACACCTTCCTTGAAACCGCACAAGCATAAGAAGGGGGACTGATTGGGGGATTTGAGGGCTATCTGCGTCGCAGGGTGTTATTTATTGCGCACAAACCAAAAAAATAGAGGTCTGATCAGTCACTTCTATTTAACATAACATAAACTTATGAATCCGGTCTGAGCTCGTCTCCCAGGTCACTGAAGCGCCATTGATCGAATGGATTGCCTTCATTGTCACGGGTTGGAACGGAAATCTGCATGAGGTACATATTGATAAGTTCTGTTTCGCCAAATCTCGTCCACAAGCTAATTAACGTTGATAATATCCTGGATGCTATCCACCAAATTGGGCAGCGAATCTGTCTTTTGCAAAAAATGGTCAACGCCGATTTTAGAAAGCCGCTCTCGCCATTCATCGGGAATGGAGGATGAGTAAATCACGATCTGGGGACTGTCGAACCTGCGAAGCTGTTGTAGTTCCTCCAAGCACTGATCGCCATCGATCCGGGGAAGTTTCAGGTCAATTAAAACGTAGCCGGGCGCGACAACGGCATTTTTACTAAAATGGGCGATCGCGGATTCGCAATCCGGGAAAAATAGGCACTGCATGGGCCTATCCAGATCTTCGACAGCCATTTTGAGTATTTCGTGGTCATCGGTGTCGTCATCAATCATTACAAGAAGTCCTTTATTTCCCATAGCGGCGCTGAAAATTTAAGTTTGACGCTCACTTAAAAATCTATGCCGCCGGTCAATTCATGCCTTCGGCGGAACGGGGTAAACGAGGGGATGTGAAGATCAGTCCGTTTGTTTACAATTATTGGGGTGCAGGCAGTATTTCCAGTAGTTTATGATCAACCGAAGGCGATCTCTGCCTTCCTGGAAGCTGTGAAACTTTTTGAAATATCCCTGGATATTACCACTGTAAGCACGACGCACTAGTATGGGACTATCGGAAGTGGTCAGGAAAATGAACGGAATTGACTTCTTTTTCAAGTAGGGGTCAGCATCGATTTGATCGCGCAGTTCGAGCCCATTCATGACCGGCATGTTGATATCACACAAAATCAGCAGCGGGCTTTCAGCTGTATTCAACAGATAATCCAATGCGGCTTGCCCATTTTCAAAATAGCGGCACGGGTTAATGATTGCAAGCTCGTCAAGCATCGCCCCGATCATATCCCGGTCGTCGACATCATCATCGATAATAACAATAGGACCTATCAGTGACATGTAGAAGAAGTTTGACTACTGCAAATATCGGATTTAAAGTTATGCGTTGTGAACAACGGCCCGTTCTGTAGCGCAATTTTTGAATATCACGACCCGCACGTTGCAGCGGAAATTACAAAAAGAAAATACTTCGTTACGGGAACTAAGCGATGCCGTGAAATACGAGTTTGCTTCCGCATTGCTAAGGCATGGAGAGTACACTGTTTCGGAAATTTCTTACAGACTTGGTTATGCTGACCCGGCCACTTTTGGAAAGGCATTCAAACAATGGAGCGGGGTGTCTCCGTTGAGTTTCCGGAAGGTCCGCGAATGAGTCTCCGGGAAGTAGAGTTCCCGGGAGGTGTTTAATGCGATATCATTTATTTCTGAGCAGCCTCGCGTCCAGACTATATTTCCCGCCACACATAAACGAGATTACCAAAGCCAGCAAGACGAAAAGAAACGGGTGCTGATCTTCGTATCATATTATGACTCAGACTGACCTGATTTCCCGCAAAATGTGCTGATTATTAAATCGTTTTTAACCAGAGAAGGCACACTTACAGTGCAACTTGGCAGGTATTAGCCAACTAATGCTTTTCGCTACGATTATCACAGAATAATCTATTTTATTCGCTTCGCAAACTTTTTACAGGATTTGTCAGGGCTGTCCGTACGGATTGGAAACTTACCGTCAGGAAAGCTACGGCAACAGCTAACAGTGCGGCTTCCAGGAATATGAACACGTCGATGCCGATCCTGTACGGATAGTTTTGTAACCATTTATCGATGGCATAATAGGCCAGCGGGAAAGCGAAAACTAAGGAACTCGAAACAAGTTTCAGAAAATCGGAAGTCAGTAACCGGGTAATACTGGCGACGGACGCTCCCATGACCTTACGGATACCTACCTCCTTACTGCGTCGCTGGGCGGAAAGCGTTGCCAGCCCGAAAAGGCCGATGCAGGAAATAAAAATCGTAAGAACCGTACCGAAGAGCATGATTTGCCTCCATTTAGCCTCGGATTCGTATCTTTTCACGTTCTCATCGTCCATGAATTGATAGGTATACGGATTGAGCGGAAACAACCGGGTGTAGGTTTCGGCGATATGCCGGAGGCTGGAAGTCTCAGTTCCGGGTTTGATCTTGACAAAAAACCTTCCATATGGATTGCTTGGTCTCATTGCGAAGAGCTGAGGACCAATTTTCTCATTTAAATCGGTGTAGTGGTAGTCTTTCACAACGCCGATAACCTTACACTTGAAGTTTTCATATGAGAAATCCACAATTTGCCCGATCGGGTCTTTCCAACCGGCTTGCCTGACAAACGCCTCATTCACAAGTACTGAGCTGGTAGAGTCGGCCGGAAAAACAGTCGAGAAATTACGGCCTCTCACAACCGGTACCTGAATGGCCGGCAGGTACTCGGGATCGACAGTTTCGTAGGTAAAAGCTAGATCCGCGCCTCTGTTTACTTTCACTGACGTATTCCAGCGGCCGTTGTTTTTGGGTGCTACCGCGATGATACTGGGGTCTTTTTGAAGTTCCTGCCGGAGCAGTTGGGCTTGCTCCCTGGTTAGGTTGGGTTTTTCGACGCTGATCAAATGCTCATCGTTATAGCCCAAATCCTTGTTGATCAGATAATTGAACTGGGAGTTGATCGTGAGCGTGCCGATGATCAAGAAGGATGCAATGGTAAACTGAAGTACCACCAAGCTAGTGTGCAGATAGTTTTTCCCAGAAAGCTGCAAACGTTGGTAAAGGGTTTTGACAGGATCATAACCAGACAACACAATGGCCGGATAGAACCCGGCCAGTAAGCCCGTGGTCAGGAAAAGAGCGAGATAGCCTAGCACCAGGTTGATGTCAAAAAGGTATGAGAGGGCAAGGGCCTTATCGGCAAGATGGTTAAAGGTAGGTAACACCAACTGTACCAGCACAAGCGCAAAAATGAATGAAACTATACAAAGCAGAAAAGATTCGCCCAAAAACTGGATGACCAGTTGCATACGCCCGCTACCGACCACTTTGCGGATACCGATTTCCTTCGCACGTCTCAACGAACGGGCGACGGTCAGGTTTACGAAATTGATGCAGGCAATTGCGAGTATAAAAAGGGCAATACCGGTCAGAATATATGACCATTGTGGATTGCTGTGCCTCACCAACCCGTTGTCGGAGGGTAACTCGGCGCTCAGGTGCATATCCGTAAAGGGTTGAAGGCTGTATTCCTTCTTATCCTTCATTCCATATTTTTGAGCCACTTCCTTAATAGCTTCTTTCGCGTCTGCATTGTAAACCAGGTTCATCTTCCGCTCAACCTGAGCCAGATTCGCTTCGGGATTGAGCAGGACGAAAGTGTTCATGAAAGTATTGAACCAGTTGGTAGCGCGGTATATTTCACTCTGACCGATGATCATCGGAATGAGGATATCGAATCTAATCGAAGAATTTTGGGGGGATTTTTTTGCAACGCCCGTGACGGTATATGGTTCAAAGCGTGCATCTTTATCAAAGCTATCCTTCATCAAAATCGTCCTTCCGAGCACGTCTTTGCTGCCGAAGTGCTTCTCAGCCATATCCTCGGATAATACCACCGAACGAGGCTCTTTCAATGCCGTTTTCGGATTCCCGCTCAGCAAGGGAAAGGAGAATACCGAAAAGAATGAAGAGTCCACTCGAAAAATTTCCTCACTCTTGATTTCCTCACCTTTTTTAATATCGTTACGGTGTCCATGGTAACGCACGAATGCCTTGATTTCCGGTACGCCCGCAGCAAATTTCGGACCTGCCACATAGCCCGTGTTCCCCGTTGCGCCTACCTGCTTCCCTGCTGGATTGATGTATTTGTTGGTGATGCGGTAGATGTTTGGACTGTTGGCATGAAACTGGTCAAAACTGACCTCGTCTTTGGCGTAAAGCAAAATCAGCATGGCGGCGGCAAGACCGATGCTCAGGCCAACCACGTTGATCAACGAATAGACCTTGTTGTAGGCAAGGGTTCGTCGGGCCATAGTGAAGTAGTTGCGGATCATATCATGGCTGAGTATAAAAGTGGATGGATAGCGTTTTTTTGGTCTTTTGATATACCTCCATTTTAGAAAACCCAAAGCCTCGCGCCAATAGCGCATCCGCGCTTTTCGCTCGCCGGATTCTCCAACCTGGTAATCAAACTCTTCATGCAGGTCGCCCAGGATCGATTCCAGCAAATGTGGAGCGCAAACCAGGCTCAGTAGCTTGTCGGCCCAGATGGGAGGCTGCGGGGGCAGTTTTGATTTCATAAGTCGATAGCCAATGTAAATGGTTTTACAATACGGGACCAAAGATTTTCACGGACTTCGCGCACTTGCGTAAGCGTGTGCTCACCGTAGGCCGTGAGTATATATAATCGCTTGCGCCGCCCGCCACGTTCGGGAGTGGGCTCGCTCATATTGGACCTGATCATCCCTTTTTCCTCCAAACGCTGTAAGGCCGAATGGATCTGGTTCAGCCTTACTGGGCGTCCAGTATTTTCCGCAATCTCGTGCATGAGCAGCACACCGTATGCACGGCCGTCGAGCGCCGCAGTAGAAAGCAACACAATTTCTTCGAACTCTCCCAGATAGGCTCTGTTCATGTTGTCAATTAGTTTCATATTTGCTGATAAAATAGCTTGCCAAATAGCATAAATAAGAGTAAAGAACTCGTATTCAACATGTTAAAAGTCATAATGACTGACGGGGATGTTCATTTTCGGACAGTCGATGTCCGACTCTGTTGTGTTGGTAAAAAATAATGAGGTTAGCAAAACGGTGTAGTTCATTGAATTTTGTGCTTCAATCCGATGTCCTTAACGAATCAAGTAGAATGAGGTCCGAGTGAGGCTGCCTCGCAGAGCCAGATTTCCCGTCTGACAGTTTTCAAATAACGCATTTCTGATATCTCATCCAGGTAGATATCGAAGTCCGGAAACCGGGCCTTGTCGGGGTTCAAGCCGCAGACGCGAAAGCATAAAGTTTCTGGATCATAGCCGCGTATCTCGCAAACCGTGAGGCTGCGGCCGCGTCGGATGATGCAATGCGGAAACTTTTTGTCTGCGAAGTCGATGGTCCAATGACAGCCGGGTTTTTCTTTTGCGTGTGATTTGTTGGAAATCCAACAAGTTCGATTCAAATAAAAATCCGGTTAAGGCTTATCCCGCTGACCAACAAGCTCCCGGTAAACACTTAGCCCAACAACTGCAAATTTCGCCTCGGACTTTAAAGTATCAGCGACGTTCTTTGGGCCACCTAAATTCAACTCACAGTTGTTATATCGAGCTGTTTCGCTATCAATATTGTAGAACTTTTTCTATCATGCAGCAGTTTTCGGACGGCCACTGTTTTTCGTGAGGAGTGCCTTCATCAAAACGTCATCGAATGTGACCTTAGGGTTCCAGGCGACATCAATAGGTCTACCGTTGATATTAGCAATACAAATGCGCACAATACCCATCCCGTTAGCACAATTATTTTTTTGCATTTTCTTTAGCCTAAATTTCGCGCTGGGTCAGCAGATCGAACAAACGTCCTTGCCCGGCTATGAGGTTAAGCATTTCACAGACGAGAACGGATTGCCTCAAAATAGCGTTCGATCGATCATTAGCGACTCACGCGGGTACATTTGGCTTGCTACTGAAAGGGGGTTGGCCCGATTTGATGGAAACCGTTTTTTGAACTACGACAACCTGGGGAACTCATTTGCAGCCCGGAGCATTTACGGCTTCAACCTTGACCCGCAAAGTCGTAAAGGAAGTGTGTTGGCAATGACCAGCAACCAAGTTTGGGTCCGCATCGTTGATGGCAAAGCGGCGATCGACTCTACCCTAAGAGGGTATCCCTTGCGCAGGTCTGCAAATGTGTCAAAAGCTCGTGATCTGCATTTGATTGAGTCCCTACCTGATCTCAACGAGGCCGCCGTAACACATTATCGTCACGGCATTGCCGCCGTATATCCCCTACCAGCCGGAAGGCACTTCGTGTACGATGAACAAAACATTTGCTACTATGTAAATAACAAGGTGGCACAGCTCCTCCCATTTCCCGGAAGGAGTTTTTTTCGCTTTTTCCGTCTGGGTGAAAATCTTTATTATCTGGACGAGAAGCTGAAACCGACGCGTTTTGCTGGAACGGGTGATAATAACGGACCGGAAGAAACAATACTTACTGGTCCCCTTTTAGCCGATGCAAATTATAATTTGACAGGACAATACCAGATTTTTTGGAACAACTGTTCCAATCAGACTTTCATATCTACCGGCTCGCGCCTATACGAACTGCGGCCTTCGAAGGATGGCTCGCTGGTTAGCACTTTGATTCTGGAAGGATTCGATTTTCGCGGCAAGGATATTAAAACCGTATTTCTGCAGAGCGAAACAGGCAGGTTATTTTTCGGGAGCCAGCTCAATGGCCTATATATCCTATCTAAGAAGCCGTTTCGGACCTTAGTGGACCCATCTGCTCAATCAAATAATGTTTATTATGGTCAGGCATTGATCGAACACAACAAGATTGCAACCCTTACAGGGACGGCTTTCTCACTGGATAGCAGAAGTCTCGGGGCTATTACACCTCTGACATTAATTAAAAAACATGTCCAATGGGACCAATACTCTATTATTAGAGACCGCGCTGGCACAATATGGAGCAAGCGAAGAGAAACTTTATTCAGGTTCAATGGCGATGGTAAACGGATCCTGTCAAGCTGGAAAGTACCCGACGAGATAAAGCAGCTTTACCAAAGCCCGAACGGCGGGATCTGGATCGGCACTAACTCGCTTGGTCTGTATTATCTTGATCCCGACAAGATCGGTGCACAACCACATTTTTTTGCAGGCCGACAATTGTCCAACATCTCATGGATGCAACAGCAGGGAAACGAAATAATGTGGATCGGAACAGGGAAAGGACTTTACAAAATCCATTTACCTTCCAAGAAATTGTCTCAGATCAAGGGATTTTTCGACATGTACATACGGAGCCTATACATTCCTGACAACCATGACGAAATCTGGGTTACCACTTACTCTAACGGGGTGTTTCTTTTAAAAAATGGCAAGCTGACGCGATTCCCTCTGGATAAAGAACAATATCTTTCCAGCGCCCATTGTATTATTGAAGATAGCAGCGGCTACTTTTGGATAACGACCAATAAAGGTCTGTTTCAAAGCAGGAGAACGGACCTTTTATCCTATGCAACAAAGCCCTTTGATCTGTATTATCACTATTATTCCAAGATCGCTGGTTTTAACACAAATGAATTCAATGGCGGGTGTCAGCCATGTGGATTGAAAGCATATGGAGGTCTCATATCGTTCCCTTCCATCAATGGATTGGTCTGGTTCATTCCGGAACGAGTGAGGCCAGAGCTTCCAAACGGACAGATGTTCATCGACAATCCGGACATACATGATAGTTCATTTGTGATTAACAGCGGAAAAATATTAGTCAAGTCTGGGGTACCGCAGATCATCCTAAAAGTAAGTACGCCATATTTTGGTGAGCCTTATAATCTAAGGATCTCATACCGGATTTTTAAAGGCGACGAACCATTGTTCGAATGGCAGCCATTACAGGAAAACAGAAGTATCTCAGTCCCTTTTTCCGGTGGTGGAAAATACAAACTCGTTGTTCGGAAGCTTGGCGGTTTTGGTGTCAGAAATTATTACACCATGCACCTGGATATCTCTGTTAGCCAGCGGTATTATGAAACATGGTTGTTCAAAGCGTTCGTTGTGACGTTGGTTCTTTTGCTGTTTTACGTCATTATGAAATAGCGCCTCAAACTCGTAAAACGGCAGAACGTTGCTTTGGAAATGAAAATTAGAGAAAGGACGGAGCATTTGGAAAAAACACTCAGCATCCTGAGTGATTCGGAAAAACAACTCGAACAACAAGTCAAGCTGCACATTCATGTGATCGCCTCTATTTCGCACGACATTCGCGCTCCTGTCAGGCACACATCCTACGTGCTGGAATATGGTCAGAGATTAATCGAAGAGAAGAAGTATGACAGCGCCGTAACACTTCTTAAACAGATAAGACAGGCCGTCGACAATATGTATAATATGATTGACAATCTGGTTACTTTCGTTAAGCCTGAGGTACGAGGCGTAACTAATGCCGTGACACAGGTGAACCTCGGCGAGCTGATCAACAACAAGATTTTGTTATTTGAACATATCGCTGCAGCAAACAATGCCAATATCAAGTACGAAATCGCTGGTGGCGAAACCATTCTTACCGATCCAAAGCTGCTGGGCATCATCATTCATAACCTGATCGATAATGCCATCAAGATTAGGTATGGTAATACGCTGCAAATTTATATAAGGCGCACGCCTTCCGACCTACATCTTATTTTTGAAGATAATGGCCCAGGCCTGCCTGCTGAACTTATCAGATGGCTCAATTCTTCTAATTCTGAGGAAGATTCCTTTCTGCCAGCCGGTTATGAAGGTCTGGGTTTACTGCTGCTGAAACAAATTTCCAAAATATTACATGTGGATTTGGACGTTACAAATCGGCCAGGAGCAACTATCCAGTTGATATTCAGGGGACAATAGCTTATAAGGCCTAGTTCAGGGGTGGTCAGCGGTATTTTCCTCCGGATGCGAGAATTTTTTAGCCAGATATACGATGGAAAAATATTAGAAGAAGCATCTGGCCTCACATAGGGAACGTTTCAGTCTCTGTTGGGAAATTAGATGCTCGAAACGTGAAAAAGGCCATCTATGATCCGGGAAGTGAGAAAATTACGATCTGGGGAAGCCAAGAACCCATATCAAAATACCGGACAGTAGCATTTGGACCTACTGAGGATAGGGGTGTATGTGCTCGGATCCAGAACGGTCAGAGTATTTTGAGGCAAATTAAGACCTGCCTGTCAGACGCCAATACCTTATCCAAAAAATCATTGCGGTTTATAAGTGCCTTTAAAAAGAGCAGCCAGCTTCCTAAAATTATCCAGCAAAAAGTTCGGCTTTTGTGCCGTAGGGCGCACAACGCAAAAAAGAGCGATCAGTTTTTACAAATTGGCCGCTCTTTTTTGCGTTTAAGTTGGTTGGTAATCAGCTTATTATAAACCTTGTATTGTTTTTTTATTGGTTCGAACGAATCTCCTGCTACTGAACATTGCTTTGGTTAAGATATTGATTTTGAGATTGTCATTGGTTCGGATGCGGGCGAAACGCGAAGAATTACAGGAAGGTAGTTCCTGCCATAATGATAATACCGACAATGTGGATTACCAAAGCCGCATTATAGACTGTCGGGTTCATGATCTGTCTGCTTTAACAAATTTTTTTGTGCTTTTTCCTTGCCTGACACGTACCTGATGCAGATAAAAACCAGTGCAAGATCCAGACAGACGAAGATGATCTTACTCGCCGGATCACCGCTGCATATATGTGCTGTGAGTGCAGAGACCATCGTAATTATGAACCCGGCATAAACCCATTCTCTCATTCGCAAAGTACTGAATGGCATGATCAGCACAAGTGCGCCGGCGACTTTGGCAATGACCAGTTCAATTCTGAAATAATCCGGAAAGCCCAGCTTTCGCAGATCGCTGGCATGCGTGTAAGAGTAGTAGGCGCTGAACAAAATGAAGAAAATAATGAAACCCTTAGCGACCCAATAGAGCCGCACTTTGTTGATTGAAGCTTCCATGTGTTTGTTTCGTTTACGTAATAAATTTAACAAAAATAATACGAAAACGAATTAAAAAAAATAATATCGGAATTATTTATTTAAATTTGCTACGATAACGAAGTAAATTAGAATGAACAAGACGGTCGAGCTCGTAAATCATTGGGCAGAATTTGAAAAGAAACATCCCGAAGGGACCATTGATGACTTTTGTCGTTATCATCTGGCTCATCAACAGCACCGGGTGGCCGACGGACCACTGGTTGGTGGCGTTGTTCCGTCTTTTAATGACGGGCTTTTGATGAAAATTATTGGCCGGATAAGCAAGCTCAATATGGCATATGCCAACATAGCTTTGAGGGATACGGGCCTTAACCAAATCGAGGAGTTCGGAATACTCATGACGATCCGCAAGCAGGGAAACCCCAGAAAAACTGACGTGATCAATGCGAACCTCTTTGAGCTGTCGAGCGGCACGGACATGCTCAACCGAATGAAAAAGCGCGGCCTGATCAAAGAGTATGGCGACCAGGAGGATAAGCGCTCAAAACGGATTGAATTAACAACGCTGGGGGAGCAAGTTGCTACGGAGTGCTCGGGTCGAATTGGCAAGAATGCAAAAATGCTCATGGCTCAGCTTCATGAAGAGGATAAAGCACTCTGCATCCAGATTCTCAAAGATGTCGAGATAAAGCTGTCGGCTTCCTGGCAGAAACATAGAGGTAAGGAGTTCAGCGACATATATGATGAGCTAATGGTAGGGTAGCTCATTTCACCATGCAACGAATAGCCCCACTGAAACTGTTTGGAGATAAGTGACCTGGTTCCGTGACACTATCTCAAAAACTGTGTTCAACTCAAAGTCTTCTCCAAATCTTTCAATTTCTCGGGATCCACAATGGTGTTGATGCGGCTTATCTTGCCATCATCCAACAATTCAAACACCTGACAGCTTATCAATCGCTGGCCCGAATAGAATAGCACTGCGGATTGATGATTGACCTCTGCCGAGACGACGAAAAAATTGGTTTGATATTTATCGTAAATGTATAGTAACAGATCGGACACCGGCTGTATACCACTTAATGTTTTGGCTACTACGTTAAGATTGGGGCCACCATCCGCAAAAAACGCTATCTCATTTGCTAAAAGACTTTCCAGTTTTTCCATATAACAGAATCAACGACTATGTTTTAAGGTTTTATTTTTGGCTGAGACCTTTAGTGGAAATACAGCGTTGCGCTATTTAAAGCAAGGAAAAGGGCAAATCGATGAATTTCGATTTGTCCCTTTTTAGTAATTGCTGTGAATCAGGCAATAGCGCCTAACGGCTTCTGTCTTCCGGCCTCGCAGCCAACAACTGCTCCTCCCGTTCGCCTTTACGCCAGTAGCTCACGATCGAATAGCTATCCAGCGGCCATTCCGGCTTTTCCCTCATTCCGGACTCGTTTTTGGTATAAGTCCTGAATGAGGCTGTATTGCACAAACCTGGCTGACCTAGTTCTTCAATATCTTAAAACTTTTGCCGTTCACGACCACGACGTAGATGCCGGGCTTTTGACCGCTGAGGTTAATCTCCCGGAAATTGCGCCCGGGACCAATGATAGCATAGCCCGATTGATTGCTGTCCCACGTTACCTTCGAACCGTCGGCCCGAAATACCTCCAACGATTGAATCCATTATGAAACTGTAAAGATGAGAATCTAAACGCTGTTGGATAGAATAATCTTTGCTTGAAAACTGATAGAAATTTTGCGGCCGGTGTAAGGTACGCTGGAGGGTGCAAATAGGTAAGTGGGAAACGAGGAGCTCACTAAATGGCAAAACCGATTCTAACTTTTGCAATTGCTTCGGCAGAGCTGATTTTTGAGAATCGCTACACCAATATCACAAACAAGACGTTCGTAAATGTTTAACTTAGCCATTTTCAAATCAACAACTAATGGGCATTACGATACAGCATTCCGGGGTGCAGCAACTGCTGGAATCACGTTTCGGTCAATTTGAACCGGAGCTAATCAACAAACTGGCAGAACATTGCGTTGTCCGCGATTTTGACGCTGACCAGCAATTGATGCGTCCGGGCCAGTACTTCAAATCGACGATGCTGATCGTTGAGGGGGGCGTGAAAATATACCGCGAAGACCAGGATGGCAATGAGTTTTTTATGTACCAGCTCGGCCCCGGGGATGCGTGCGCGCTATCGATGATTTGCGCAACGCGGAAAGAACAGAGCCAGATTTCCGCCAAAGCCATTGAGCCTTCCAAGGCTTTACTTGTACCGATCGCATTAATGGATGAGTTGATGACCGGCTATAAAACATGGTACTATTTTGTGCTGGAAACCTATCGTTCCCGCTTCGAGGAATTGCTGGAAGTGGTGGATAACATCGCTTTCAAGAGCATGGACGAACGCATTGAATTTTACCTCAAAAATCAGCGCAAGCTTTCCCGTAACGATGAACTGGCGCTCACACACCAGCAGATCGCCACGGATATGAATTCTTCAAGGGAAGTGATTTCAAGGCTTCTTAAAAAAATGGAGCAGCGCGGCATGGTGCGACTGGGCCGTAACACGATAACCACCCTTTTTTGAAGGACTTTTCCTGCTGTGTAACATTTGTCACTAACCCGCCGGTATCCGTATTGCAATTTTGTGCTCAGTCAGAGCAAAAGCATATGGAAACCATTGGTTATATCGCGTCGGTGTTAATCGGCATTTCTTTGGGGCTTGTTGGTGGGGGAGGGTCCATCCTGACCGTGCCGATCCTGGTCTATATTTTTGGTATCAGCCCGGTCGTATCCACTTCGTATTCGCTGTTCATTGTCGGCTCGACCAGCCTAGTAGGGGCATATGGCAACTACCGGCGCGGACTTGTCAATTTCAAAACGGCATTGTTCTTCGGACTGAGCTCCATGGTGACCGTCTACCTGACCCGGAAGTTCCTCGTTCCTGTCATTCCTCAAAACCTGTTCCGCATTGGTCATTTCCAGGTTACTGAGCCTCTGCTGACGATGGCCTTGTTTGCAGTGCTGATGCTCGCGGCGTCGATCGGGATGATCAGTGGCAGGCAAACTCAGCCCGGCTGCCTGGAATGCGACCTGGGGCGCAATATCGTAAAACTGGGCCTCAGTGCGGTAGGGATCGGACTTACAACCGGGCTGCTGGGCGCGGGCGGCGGCTTTTTACTGATCCCAACATTGGTACTGGTGCTCGGTATGCCCATTCGGGAAGCAGTAGGAACTTCGCTACTAATCATCGCGCTGAATTCACTGGTGGGGTTTGCCGGGGATTTGGGCCATTTCGTCATCGACTGGTATTTTCTGCTGACGGTGACGCTCGTCGCCGTGGCCGGCATCTTCATAGGCGGCCGGCTGGCACGTAAGCTGGACAGCGGCCAATTGAAAAAGAGCTTCGGCTGGTTTGTGCTCGCAATGGGGTGCTTCATCCTCGTCAAAGAACTGGTCCTGTAATTATTAAATGAAATAAACCTGTGTGACAAAGATCACAGACAATGGCCGGCTGTCTGGCGAACTTTGTCGCATGGTTTTCCTACCTATCACTCAAACAGTTAACGAAAAATGAAACTCGAACAAATCTATACAGGCTGCCTGGCGCAGGGGGCCTATTATATTGAAAGCGAAGGCGAAGCGGCGGTTATCGATCCGCTACGGGAGACAGGGCCTTATTTGGCGCGAGCAGAAAGGAACGGGGCAAAAATAAAGTATGTGCTGGAAACCCATTTCCATGCTGATTTTGTGAGCGGGCATCTGGACCTGGCCGAAAAAACAGGCGCTGCGATCGTGTATGGTCCTACGGCTATGCCTGGTTTCAAGGCGCATATCGCGGAGGATCGGGAGGTGCTCAGGCTGGGGGGAATTTCTATCGAGGTCATCCACACCCCGGGTCACACGCTGGAAAGCACCTGTTACCTGGTATCCGACGAAAATGGCCGTCCGAGTGGGCTATTTACCGGCGATACGCTCTTTATCGGGGATGTGGGCCGGCCTGACCTTGCACAAAGGGTCGTACGAGATTTGACCCAGGATAAGCTTGCAGGTATGCTCTACGATTCGCTTCACGATAAAATACTGCCGCTATCCGATGATATCATGGTGTATCCCGCGCACGGGGCCGGCTCGGCTTGCGGTAAGAATATGAGCAAGGAAACCATCGATAGTTTGGGACATCAGAAGGCCACGAACTATGCTTTGCAGCCCATGGATAAGCTGACATTTATCCAAAAAGTGACCAACGGCCTGACGCCACCGCCCGCCTATTTCCCGGCGAATGTGATGATGAATATCCAGGGGTATGAAAGCATTGATGAGGTATTGAGCCGGGGAATGCAGTCCATGACACCCGATGCATTCGAGATAGCTGCCAATGAAACGGGAGCGCTGATCCTCGACACCCGTGCGGCGCAGGTATTTGCCAAAGGTTTTATTCCTAATTCGATCAACATTGGTATTGACGGCAGCTTTGCTCCTTGGGTAGGCGCCCTCATTGAAGACATCCGGCAGCCGATCCTGCTTGTGACCGATCTCGGCCGGGAGGAAGAGGTCGTGACGCGATTGGCACGAGTAGGTTACGATAACGCCATCGGGCATTTGGCGGGAGGTTTTCAGGCGTGGGAAGAAGCCGGAAAGGAAACAGACCGCATTCCATCGGTGGAGCCCGGCGACATACCAGCCCTGCGGGAAGCTAATCCCCGTTGGCAAATCCTGGACGTAAGGAAGCGCAACGAATATCTGGCCGAGCATGTGGAAGGGGCGCAAAACCTGCCGCTGGACTATTTAAATGAACATTTGGCTGAGATTGATAGCAATAAGACCTATCTGGTGCATTGTGCGGGAGGCTACCGTTCGATGATCTTCAATTCAATTCTCCGGGCGCGTGGCTACCATAATTTGATCGACGTAGCGGGAGGCTTTAAAGCTATCAGCGAGTCGGGGCGTATGAAAGTCACAGATTACGTCTGCCCGACCACACAGGAGGCCGCGGCGGACAACGCCGCTGATAACGGCCAGGTTTCACATTCATTAAACGAGGAGACGAAATAAGGATGCTGGAAATGATCAAACAACCCTGGCCGTGGTACGTGGCCGGTCCGCTGATTGGCCTTACGGTACCAGCCTTGCTGATTTTAGGTAATAAACATTTCGGGATTTCGGCCAATCTTCGGCACGTCTGCGCGAGTTGTTTTCCGGCAAATGTTCCATTCTTTCAATACGATTACAAGAAAGAAATCTGGAACCTGTTCTTTGCGGCGGGCATCGTGTTGGGCGGTGCATTGGCAGCTTACTTTCTGGCAAACCCCGCGGCAATTCGAATCGATCCGAAACTGGCCAACGAACTGGCCATCTATGGTATCAACGATTTTTCGGGGATGGTGCCCGTGCAGCTCTATTCGTGGGACAGCCTGCTGACGGTCCGCGGGCTGACGATGATGGTGGGTGGCGGGTTTCTGGTCGGATTTGGCTCGCGCTATGCGGGCGGGTGCACAAGCGGACACTCGATCATGGGGCTAAGCGCGCTGCAATGGCCCTCGCTGGTGGCAACAATCTGCTTCATGGCCGGAGGCTTCCTGATGGCCAATTTTATTTTACCCATAATTTTAAATAGCTAATCCATGCAATCTTCCAATGATAATACCGCCGAGTTGGAAGCCCGGTCGCTAGACACGATCTGCATCAACGAATCGCATTTGCAGCATAAATGGTACTATAATTTTAAATACCTGATCGTCGGCGTGCTGTTCGGCATCGGTTTAGTGAAGGCGGAGGTGATCAGCTGGTTTCGTATCCAGGAAATGTTCCGGCTGCAATCGTTTCATATGTATGGCATCATCGGTTCGGCGGTCGTGACGGGCATTATCTCGGTTTGGCTCATCCGGCGGTTTGGTATTAAAACCATCTACGGAGAGCCGATCACCTTCACGCCGAAGAAATTTAACAAAGGTCAAGTATACGGCGGGCTCCTGTTTGGGCTGGGATGGGCACTTACCGGGGCTTGTCCCGGACCCTTGTTTGCACAGGTCGGAACCGGGGTCACGGTCGTAGCAGTGGTGCTGGCCAGCGCTGTGGCAGGTACCTGGATGTATGGCCGCTTCCGCGACTCGCTGCCGCATTGACCCAGAATTGTTCAGGATATGTGATCTGTATATTTAGATACTTTGCCAGTGAGGGTACGCTTTTCTTACTGCGTTGAATGTAGTTTGGATCTTCTTACAAACCTTCCTTCCGAAACGGTTGCCATTTTCTGTAAGTCAGCGATCTCCAAAGCCATTCTGCCGGGCCGAAATGGAAATAGCGCAGCCATATAGGGCTGTAAATCAATTGGCCAATGTAAATCGCCAATGCGATGAGAGAAAGTTTTGCGGGGCCGACCAATGCTTCCATGGCCAGGCCGTAGCTCATAAATAAGAATGCGCAGATGATAGATTGCATTAGGTAATTGGTGAGTGCCATTTGTCCCACCGGCGCAAAAACGCTGAGCCGCTTTTTCCAGTTCGGCTTTTCAAATAATAAAGTAAATGCAGAAGCATAAAAAAGGCATAATGCCGGCACGCCAAACGCGTACACAATCGGCTGAATAATACCGATTGGTTCAAGTTCATAGTATGCCTCGGAAGTCATCATTATCGCAAGCACAAAGTTGCAGGGAATCCCGATCACTACGCCCCAGATCATCACCTTCCGGATGAGTGGACGATATGCCTGCACATTAGCGTGGATCAGGTTTTTTGATATATAAAAACCAATCAGGAACATCGCCAGCACTCGGAAAAATCTACCGGTGAAGAATAGGTCCGGGTATCTGCCGATGATCAGGCCGCCGAGATTATTTGTTATAATTTCGAGATAAGTGCCTGTGCGATATGTGTCGATCACCTGGTCCAGAAAACGCGGTCCCGATTCAGGCGGGGAAGGAGCAGGAGGATTGGCGAGGTTGACTCCCAGCATAATCGCGTATTGCACGATCGGCAGTAAGGTAAGGATAACAGCAGCCCGCAAGATGAACCGGTCGGATTTGTTTCGAAAAAGGATCAGAAAAAGTCCGGTGATCGCGTAAACTGTCAGAATATCACCGACATAAAACAAAATGGCGTGCAGCAATCCGAGTACGAACATGATAAGCAACCGTCTGCGGAAACGGGAAGCAAAGTTGATATCCGCAGAGGACGCCCGTTTCATCTGCAATGCAAATCCGATCCCGAAAAGCATCGAAAACAGCGAATAGAACTTACCATCGATCAGGAAATGCTCAATCCACTCCACGTAATGGTCTATTTTGGCGGTGTCGAATGCGGCTCTTTGGCCCTCCGAGAGAAAGAAATACCCGGAATGTGAGACCATATTGGCAAGCAGCACGCCGAGCAATGCGAAGCCGCGCAGCGAGTCCAATAAAGAATGCCGTTCGGTGACTTTGGTTGGTTGTAGCATGTTCGGTTGGTTTTTGTCATTTACTGTTTGGTATAGCTTTGGCAGCTAAGAGTAGTTTCAAAAATCCGTCGATCTGATTATCTTCTATCCATCTTACCACAGCGACAATATCATTTTCAGGATCGACATAAATCACGTTGGTGCCGTTTCCGATGTGAGCAAATGCCTTTTCTGGCGCGCTGGGATATAATTTCTTTCCTGTATTTAAAAACCAGTTCATAAAGCCATAAGTTGGCTCCGGCGTCGACGGCGTCTGCGCCCATTTGTTCCATTGCTCGGAAACCAGCTGACGGTCTCCCCATTTTCCGTTACGCAAGGTCAGATAGCCGAAACGCGCCATATCGTAGGCGTGCAGGTACATGCCGCCGCCCCAATGCCCGCCACCTGAAACGGATTGTACCGCTTTTCCGTCTAGTACGATCCAGGAGTTTTCGTAACCATACCACCGCCAGGTATTCGAGGCGCCGATAGGATCCATAATGTGCTCTTTAAGGACTTCGGGTAACGGTTTCCGCCAAACGTTGAGGATCGCGAGTGCCAGTGCGTTTACGCGTGTATCGTTGTATTCGTAAACTGTTCCGGGGGTGTTTCGTTTGGCGAGCCACACTTTGTAATCCTTGTCGGGACGGTCGGCCCAGTCGGGTTTGCCCCATAACGTACCTTCCCAATCGCTGTTTTGCTGCAGCATTTGTCGCCAGGTGATCTTTTTGTTGTGTGGCGTATTGAATGGTTCGAAGAAGTCTGACTTTTTACCAAAATCATCGGCTTTGTTGGCAGAGGGCAATGGATTGTAAAGCTCAATCGGCGGCACATATTTGTAAACCTGATCGTCGATATCGGGGATCAGTCCTTGGTCATAGGCTAGTCCCACTACACTGGATAGAAGGCTTTTACTCACACTGTTCACAATGTCTATTCGATACGGGTCTCCCCATTCGGCTATGACATAGCCATTTTTGATAATAATCCCGGACTGCGCGTCACGTTCTTTCAGAGGCCCGACTGCGTCGCCAAAAGGCTCTCTTCCGAATGTCCGGTAATGGTTTAATTTCAAATCCCTTGGCGCACTGCTTTCATTAGCGATCGCGAACTCGATCGCTGTTTTGAGCAAAACCGGGTCAAAACCCATTTCGGACGGCTCTTTTTTCTGCCATTCTTTATCAGGATAATAGACCCGCGGCGCGGTATTTGCGATTCGCTTTACTTTCTGAGCAAAACCCGGAATGGTGGCAAGAAATAGAAGTAGTAAAAATTTGTTCATACGTTGTGTTTTGCAGGTTGACCTGATGAATTCTGACTTCCCTTTCATTCGATTCAAACAGCCTTTTTAAATTATATCCAATTCCTTTTTTAATACATATCATACTTTCCGGATATCGTAGATGTTCTTGGAGGGATCACTATCGACAACGAGCAGGTCTACGGCCTTTTCGGTTTCAATCGTTCCGATACTCTGGTTCATTCCCAGCGCCGTTGCGCCATTTAAGGTAGCGATTTTAATGGAGGCAAGGGCGTGAATTCGTCAATTTCTACCGGCAATTCAATCGCTTGCGAGTTACCGTGACCGCCCCGACAAGGTACATCAATTTAATATAATACCAGGCCAAATCAAATTGGTAGGGCTTGAATCCGCTTCGGGCGCTTTTGGGGTACAGGTGGTGATTGTTATGCCATTCACCTGCTAGGATGCCCGGCCAGATCTGGTTAATAGAACTGTCTTTGGTGTTAAAATCTACCCCTTCAACTTGTCTGTTGCTGCCTTTGCCACATCCTTCGTAGTTGAAGGTTCTAATCCCGGCAGCCCAAAAGCCAGCGGCTCCGAAAAAGCAACAGACAAGTGCAATCCCATCAACGAAGAGCCAGATATCAGCAATTATTTGGAGCCTCGCATTAAAGCTAAATGCACGAGATGTTCCCTTACCATCTTGACCCCATCTCTGAAACTCATCCGTCCAAAGCCAATGCGCATATTTTTCATGCTGATTTCACATAATATTTCCCAATGCCGGTAAATTTCTCTCCAGGCGAAGTGTAGCGAATGTGCCGGATCGTAGATGTGCGTCGGTTCGCTGGCGGCGCCGTTGAGTTCGATGATGGAGAAATGCTGCCCGGCTTCGAGGTCGTACCAGCTTTTGAAACGGATATCGAGCCGCCCGAAATGGAAGCCGGGTATGCGTGTGCCTATGCGGTCGATCACGTGCGTGAGCGCGGGGGTGATGCGATGGCTTTGGTCGGTGAATTTCGAGCCACGACTGTGGTTGCCGTACGGGACGAGCCCTACCTTTTCGCCGGTGGCCGGAATGGACCTCAATTTTTCGCCCAAAGCTGCATGCAGGGCCGGGAGTTGCAGAATGGCCCGGTCGTTTTGCAGGATCAGGGTCAGAATATCCGAAATCCCGTCGCCGGTAACGCTCAGGAGCTCTTTGCCGACAATGCCTGAAATGTGCCCACTTGGCGCTCCGGGCATCCGGTAGTAGAATATGCCGGCTTCATTCGGGTAATCGATATAGGGCTGTAAAAGGAAGTCGACCCGGCTGCGCTGGCGGTAATCTTCCAGGTCGCTGGCCGTCTCCAAGAGCTTTACCTGCACGCCGCGCTCGCCGATGTCTGGTTTGGCGATCAATGGAAATTTCAGGGAAGTTCTCTTTAATAAAGACTGTACCTTGCCTGTGGAAATGCCAGCTTCACACACCAGGGTTTCAGGATAAGTCCCTTCCGGCATCAGCGAATAAATCCTGCTCTTGCGTTCCTCTGCGAATCCTGCATACCGCATCGAAGGATTGGCGGCACCAAAAAAGCAGACGGAGCGTGCCTGCATGCTCAGCCGAAGCCATGCCGGTACCATGGGCAGGTAAACGAATTCCAATGGCCAGTATTCCCAGTTCTGTAAGCGGATCAGGAACCTTTTTACTTTCCAGCGGAAGCTGTCGAATGCAGTATCCTGGCCGGGAGCTACTGTTTCCGGCCGGGTCACGAAGGTCGCTCCGGCGCGGAGGTCATGGTAATGCACGGCAGGCTCGGGATTGGTGAGATCAATGGATGTGACACTTACCGTAGCTATTGCGGTGCGATCGGCATTAAAACTTTGGCTGGCGTCAAACCTGATGCCTTTCTGGCGGTGGAAATCCAGGATGCTTTTCGTGTTAATGGCGGTTTTGCCATACCATTGTTGCAGCTTTTGCGATCGCATTTGCTGTGCTTGGCGATTGTATAGCGTGGATGAAGCCCAGATGTGCGGCTGCTGCGGGTCGAGTTCGTTCCGGTGCTTTTGGTTGCCGTCCCAGGTGTAGCGCATCAACTTGCCATCCGCAAACAGGATCAGCGTAAAGGGTTCGACCTCTTCGAGTGAAATCGTTTCAAAACAATCAGCCGAAGAGGGAGCTTCGAGGACTTCAAGCATGACGAGCCCCCGGCTTCTGCGGTACGAAGGCTTACGCACATGATTGTTAAAGCCTCCGTTAAGGAGCACTGCGGCATCCCGCCGGCCCTTCAAGGCGATCCAGGTGCCACCCGCGTGGGCGTCTCTCGGGTAGGTGAGCGCCTTGCCTGCGTAGCGGGTTACGGGTGGCTCCGCAGGTGCGCGATCGGTGCGTTCGTCCCGGTTGGAGGTTAGGAATGCACCTTTTTCGGTCGGAATGTAGGTTACCGTGCACATTGCGCCTGACGGTATCGGATGGTGGAGCTGGCTACTCCGAAACTTTCCGGCAGTGGCAGGGAGGTGAGCGCCCGCATACCGATTTTCATCAAAGCCATATGATGTACCGCATGTTCGAGATTGTAAACTAGTTCCCGTTCATAGTTGGTGGCAACCTGAAAACAGGCAGCCTCGGTAGCAGTCGTTAAAAGCAGTGCCTTATTTTCTTTGCCCAGCAAAGCTGCAATGCTGCCTAACTTGGCCAGTGCGACTTCCCGCTGCTGCTCAATGGCTTTATCCCTGCGTCTGGCGTCGTAATTCACATCACCGGTTCGGTAGCCGCGGTCGAGCTCAATAAAGAACTCGATTACGTGGCGTACGTGTCCGCCCAGGGAGGCACCTGATAGCACAGGTAAGCTCCGCCCGTACTGCTCGTCGGACAATGCGTCCAGCATCGCGCCGATCTGCACCAGCAGTGCCTGGATTGATTTTGTTAGTTGTCTGTTCATGTCGTTCATTTTGGAAAAAGGGAACAAAAACAATGCCCTTTTGGGGAGGTTTGGTTTACGTGTTAATCGCGCAACTTCACGCCCGAAATGCTGCTGCGGTGCCGGTACGCAAGCATCAGACAGGTTACGAGCACAATTACTGCCATAGCAAAAAGCTTGCCCGAGTCGTTTTGCACGACAATACCCAGGCGCGTCAGGTGCATAAAAACGGCGCCGGTCATCACGCCGATGCCGATCAGCGCCCCATAGGCAGTTGTGCGGGGAATGAGGATCAGAATCGAGGCGATCAGCTCCAATACGCCGACGAATATACGTCCCCAGGGCTCCATACCGACCGTTGAAAAGATGTACACGGATTCGGGGGCCGCCGAAAATTTGAAATAGAGGGTCTGCAACATAATCACTGCCGCTACCAGCCGGAGGACCCACGACCATTTCGGATGTGTTTGGGGTTTCATCACTGTTTGTCTTTGATCAATGGCCATTGTATATCTGCTTTTTCAATGAATTCTTCCCGTGTTTTCGACCAGTTGTTTTTGACTTTCATATTGTAATTGAAATACAACTTTTCATCCACGATCGTCCAGGTTTCAGCCTCCGTGGGTGCCTTGTGGCCTTCGGAAGTTCCGTAGGCGCAGTAGCCGCCATATTGGGGTATATACATGTCGGGTGCTGCTTTGAAGGCTTCGAGATTGGCGCGACTGCTGAAGAGCCAATCCGCATCTTTGTAATGGTAGGTCAGACTGTCGGCGCCTTCCACCGGTTTGGCGTCTTTGAAAAACGAGACGACATCATAGCCCTTGATGGCTTTGCCTTTCGGCGCAAAAATTTCGGATTTCTGTGCAAATGTTGCAGGGCCCGCCAGCATCAGCGCGGCAGCAAATAGTACTTTGTTCATGGATAATGCAGGTTGATTTAAGGTATAAACTTCATCCAGTTGTGGTCGGCCTGCGTTTTCAGTCGCGCCTCGTCCTGGTTCCAGCTTTTGAGGGTGTTGCTGAAATATTTGTTGTAAAAAAGATAGAGCTTGCCGTTCAGCACTTTGAATGTCTCTGGATCGATCTCCACTTTTTCTCCTTTCTTGCCCATTGCATATGCGCACCAGCCGCCGAATTGCGGTTCGTAGCGTGCGGGGTTGCGTGTGAATTCGTCCTTGTTTTGCTTCGAAGCGAAACGATAGGTAATGCCGTCGTAATTCGCTGAAAGTTCCTTTTTGCCTTCCACAGCCTTGTTCATGGTAAAGTAGGCTACCGGGTCATAACCCCCAATGGCAAGGCCGGATGATTCGAGATTGTACTGCTTTTTGCGCACTTCCGGAGTCTGGGCGAAGGCGGTGGCCGAGAGCACCAGGAAGAGGAAAAGGATATTGATTTGTTTTTTCATTGCAATGTCACTTTGATAATATTGTTAATGGTCGGAAGTGTCGTGAATTTGTTGGGGTTAGGTACGGGGCCGATGGCTTTGCTTTCGTTCAGCGGGGTTCCTGCGAGGTTGAATTGCGTAATGCCTGCGCCGGGGAACTGGTCGATGGCCGTTCCGTTGTCGTAGAGTCGGATGGACCCTGAAACGTCGCCGCTGGCATTGCCATCGATGTCGCTACCGCCTGTGGCAAAGAACCAGTCGTTGGAAAAGCCGTACATGGTGGCAATCGCAATGCGGTCACCGAATGCGAGCGTGAGTGGTTGTGAAACCTTGCCGCCGGCATTTCCGCCGATTTTAGGCAATAGTACTGTGCTGGTCGGTTCTTTGAGCACGTACACATTCTTAATGCCAGCCTTCATTTTCAACGCGGCGGCCAGTAAGTCTGCATTTCCTTTCTGGGCGAGTTCCTTAAGCCCTTCGCCGCGGTCGTTTTCACCAGATTTGAAAAAAGGATTTTCACTGCCGTTGTAAACCACCACCAATACCGGTGAAAGGGGCGTGAAGATGCCGGTTTGTGCTATGAGCCCGATATTCATGGGGCCATTGTCGCCGGCTTCGGCAATGCGGGTCAGCGCTTCGGTGGAAGCTTTGCCTTCCGAGTAAACAGGCTCGGGTAGCAGCAGGTTGCCGCCGGCTACATAGGAAATCGCCCAGGCGCCGGGGCTGAAAGGCGTTTCGTTCGCAGTGCCGCCCGACTGGTTTTTAATGGTGATGGTGAACATCGAATTGCCGTCATAAGCCAGCGAAACATTCATAAGCTGGGATGCAGGCAGAAACGCGTGTCCATAGTCGTCCATACCGGCTACTTCCTTGATATTGCGTGCGGTGGCTTCGGCCGTGCCCGGGTGCGTCACGCTCATGCCGGGCGCCTGGTTTACGCGCGTGCCATTGTCCCAAAGTTTGATTTGTGCTGAAACATCGCCGGTAATGGGGGTGCCATTGTCCTCGTACAACTTGATGCCCGGATTGGCGGGGGCCAAGAACAGGTCGTTGCTCCAACCGTACATCGTAGCAAAGGTGAGGCGCTGGTTTTTGGCGGCTGAAAACGAGAAGGATACGGATTGGCCGGGGAATATCACCGGTGGTGTACCGGTACCTTTGAATGTGCCCGATTGCACGAGCGGTTTGCTGTCGAGGACGTTTTCAATGGTCAGGGTTTTGGTGGTTGGCTGCGGATCGTGGTCTTTGGTACAGGCCCCGAAAATGAGGGCGGTCAGCGACAGCCCTAGCAGAGATTTCATCATATCTGTTTCCGTTTTGAATGTTTGGATGATGCAAAGCAACAAACACGGTATCCCGGCGGCGTAACGGAATTATAACAAAAGTATCACAGCCGCATTCGGCGCTGTTTTATTTGTAAACTTTGCACAAAATCAGCGGATATGGATACCAAAACTGTTCTGATCGTCGAGGACGATACCAACATTACCGAACTGCTTTCAATCCATCTTTCAGACCTGGGATGCAAAGTGGTTTCAGAAAAAAACGGGCAGAGCGGCCTCGCGCGGGCACAGGAGGAGAACTTCAACCTGATCATTCTCGATGTGATGCTGCCGGGCCTGAACGGCATGGAGATTTGCCGGAAAATCCGGCTGGGGGACAGGCAGACGCCCATTATGATGCTCACGGCGCGTTCCGAAGAAATAGACAAGGTAATGGGCCTCGAAACCGGTGCGGACGATTACCTCACCAAGCCGTTCAGCATACGGGAGTTCATTGCCCGGGTGCGGGTGATATTCAGGAGAAGCGAAGAAAAAGCACGGTATGCAACGCCCGTACCGCAGCTGATCAGCGTAGCAGGATTGGAAATCGATATTGACAAGCGGAAGGTCATGCTGCGGGGCGAGCGGCTCGATTTATCACCCCGTGAGTTTGAGTTGATCGTGTTGCTGGCGTCGAATCCGGGGAAAAGTTACAGCCGGAAGCAATTGCTGAGCCTGGTATGGGGGTATGATTTCGAGGGGTATGAGCACACGGTCAATACGCATATCAACCGGTTGCGAGGAAAAATTGAAGCAGATGCTTCGAATCCTGTATTTGTATTAACCACCTGGGGCATTGGCTACCGGTTTAACGAAGAACTGTGAAATGTCAGTAAGAACCATCGGGGGAAACCTACTCTTCTGGAAAATAAGTGGTGTTTTTGCGAGCCTGCTGATCATCCTGGGCATCATATTCGTCATGATCGCCTCCCGGTTTTCGAAGTCGTACTATATGACGGCCCATCAGCAGTTGTACGGCGGTATCGCCCAGCACCTGGCGACGTTTACGCAACCCATTAAAAACGGTAAGCCTGATACCACCGTCACCCACGACATCATTCATTCCACAATGGTCGCCAATCCGAGCGTGGAGGTTTACCTGCTGGATACGCTGGGGAATATCACGGATTACGTCGTACCCGAAGCGACCGTGCAGATGAAGAAGGTCGACATGGCAAAAATACAGGAATGGCTGGCGTCGGATGCCGGGAAGCCCATGGGCGACAACCCCAAACAGCCCGGTGAAGCCAGCATTTTCTCGGTAGCGCCGGTGCTGGAAAATGGCGTGAAGGTGGGGTATGTGTACGCTGTGCTCGCCAGCGAGCCCCAGAAGCAGATACTCGCCTCATTGACCGACGACCTGAATTTCAGATTGGCTGCCTACATATTTTTCGCCGCATTACTCGGGGCATTTGTCGTGGGCGTGGTGACGTTCTTTCTGATCACCGACAGCATTTGCAGCATTGCCGGTGTTGTGAAACGCTTTAAAGACGGCGATCACGCGGCTCGCGTACATGGGTACGCGAAAGGGAACCTGGGCGTGCTGACTTCCACATTCAACGATATGGCCGACGTGATCGTTGGTAACATCGAAAAGATCACCGCCACAGACCGGCTCCGGCAGGAGCTGATCGCCAACGTTTCGCATGATTTGCGGACGCCGCTTTCGATCATGCAGGGTTATGTGGAGACGATGATGATCAAGAAGGATACGCTTTCCGAGCAGGAAAAAGAACGGTATTTGTCCATTGTTCAGGATGGTACCCGGAAGCTTTCGGGGCTGGTGGACCAGTTGTTCCAGTATTCGAAGCTGGAAGCCAATGTGGTGTCGGTACAAAAAGAGGGGTTCCCGCTGGGTGAGCTGGTTTCGGATATACTAAGCTCCTATCAATTGAAGGCGGCGGAGCGGCGGATTCGGTTGTCGTTAGAGGCAGCTGATTCTTTGCCTCCGGTTTTTGCCGACATCGCATTAACTGAACGGGTGTTCCAGAACCTGCTCGACAACGCATTTAAATTCACGCCGGATGGTGGGCAGATTACCGTATATCTGGCCCAGGCCGCAAACGGCATCAAGATCAGGGTGGCCGATACAGGCGTGGGTATTGCGAAAGCTTATCAGGAGCAGATTTTCGAACGTTACAAACAGGCGGAAATGTATCCGTCGGGGCAAAAGGGGGCAGGTCTCGGTCTGGCGATCGTGCGGAAGATCCTGGAACTGCACCAAACGACGATCGAGGTGGTGAGTGATAGTGGCAAGGGTGCGACTTTTCAGTTTGTGATGTATCGGGAATAATTGTTAGTCCTAAGAATACCCTCCCTGAATTGATTCGTGCGGAGATAGCAGGGAGCCTTCTAAAAATGACGCAACTGAGTCTTGGGTGCTCACTTATGGGAAGGATCGTAGGCTACCTGAATAAGGATTCCCTTGGCAATGCTCCATTTAAGGAATCCAGAGAGCTTCAACTTCATTCCCGAAGATGAGAATAAAGGGAGCACTATTTCGAGCTATTACCATTACTCTTTTCAAGGTTAACCCCGACTTTTCAACAAAGCATATTGCGCCTTTTAAACAAAGTTAGCAATATGCCTTTAAACCGAATTTTGTTTCATCAAAATCAAAGAAGATGAACATGAATTCGAAAAATGAAAAATTAGTGCTGGTTACCGGTGGCTCCGGCTTTATTGCAGTGCACTGCATTCTCCAATTATTAAGTGCGGGTTACAAGGTGAGAACGACTTTGCGTTCCCTGAGCCGTCAGGATGACGTACGGTCGATGCTAAAAGAGGGTGGTATTGATGCAGGTGACCGTCTTACATTCACTGAGGCCGATCTATCTTCCGATACGCATTGGCCAGAAGCTATGAACGGTTGTACCTATGTATTGCATGTAGCTTCGCCCACACCAAAACTTAATTATAAACATGAGGATGAAATGATCATCCCGGCACGGGAAGGCGTGCTGCGGGTATTGCGGGCCGCAAGGGAGGCCGGTGTTAAACGCGTGGTATTGACCTCTGCCATAGGTGCGGTTGTGTACGGACATCCCAACCAGACCGAACCCTTTGACGAAGCGACCTGGACAGATACGGCTAATGCACCGGCATATCAGAAATCCAAAACCCTGGCGGAAAAAGCGGCATGGGAATTTATCGAAAAACAAGGGAATGGGTTGGAACTTGCTGCCATTAACCCCGCAACAGTTGTTGGGCCAGTATTGGGGCCCGATTATTCGCACTCCATATATCTGATCAAAAATCTGTTGACGGGCAAGATGCCAGGTTGTCCGAAGATTAATTCCGGTTTTGTAGATGTGCGGGATGTAGCCGATTTGCACCTGCGGGCGATGGAGCATCCTTCGGCAAACGGCGAGCGCTTTATTGCCACCGCAGGCGAAAGTATTTGGTTGGTGGCTGTGGCAAGAATACTTAGGGAGAACCTGGGCGCTGCTGCCAGTAAGGTCAAGGTTAGAGAGCTGCCCAGCATCTTACTGCGTATTGCAGCGCTAACAGACCCGATGGTCAGATCAATGATCCCGCTGTTAGGCAGGGTGATGAACGTCAGCAGCGCCAAAGCCATTAGTATGCTAGGCTGGTCGCCCCGTTCTACCGAACAGGCCGTGCTGGCCGCGGCGCAGAGCCTGATCCGTTTGCAGCTGCTCCACCCATAATTTGTAACTTTGTAAAGATGGAAGTAGCCGAAGTATTTATCGCTTGCAAGAAGCAGGCCCATTACAGCCGGGAACTGATCCTACCGCAACCGGCCCTGGTTCATATCGTTTCGGGTGAAATGCGGGTTGCGACCGCCGAGCGCAGCTATCATTTCTTCGCAGGCGACACCGTACTATTGCCCCGTAATCAGCTTGGCAGAATGAGCAAACTCCCATTGAACGCAGAGCCCTGCATCGCTATATCAGTGCTGTTTCGCAAGGAAAGGCTCCAACATTACTATTCAGCTAATGAATATAAATCAAATGCGCATCATAGCTGTGAGCTTAAAAAGTTCGGAGCGCATCCTTTACTGAAGAGCCTATTTAATTCGTTGCAGCCTTATTTTGAACTGACCGATGCTTTACCGGAAGACATTGCTGCTTTTAAGATCGAAGAAGCAGTTCGTATCCTTCGCGCCATTGATCCGGATGTAGATGAGCTGCTCGGGCAGTTTGACGAGCCGGGGAAGCTGGATTTGGCCGAATTCATGGAGCAGAATTATATGTTCAACCTGCCGCTGGAAAAATTCGGTTATCTGACCGGCAGAAGCCTGACCACATTTAAAAAAGATTTTAAACGCATTTTTCAGAATACCCCCGGCAGGTGGTTGACGCAGAAACGATTGGAGTTGGCCCATTATCAGATCTTCGAACAAAAAAGAAAGCCATCAGACGTTTACATAGAGACCGGGTTTGAAGATCTTTCACACTTTTCCTTTGCCTTTAAAAAGCATTTTGGTTATAGTCCAAACCAGCGTGAAGGCGAGTTAAGAAATCTCCAGACTTTACCCAACGGGACTTTGCCCGCCAGTTCCAGGTAATTAAACGGCAGTAGCCTAAACCACTGCCGTTCCCGTTAAACCTATTTCATTACAATAACTCACCCATCCCGAACACGGTCAATCCTTTGGCAAATTGTTCGGCTACGGCCTGGTTGGCGGCCTCAATGTAGTGGCCGGTGATGGGGTCAACCACGGTGCGTAATGGCCGGGTACCTTTCGGGGCGCCGATCAGTTTTACAATGGCGTCGGCCACGTCCTGCGGATTAGGTTTTTTGTCCTGCATCTCTCCGCCCAATGCGGCTACCATTTTGTTGGGTATATCGGCAATGGCACCGTATCCTTCGAATACCCCCTGATCGGATGCGGGGTTGTTTTTTTGCTGCATTTCGGTCGGGAAAGCGCCGGGCTCCAACAGGGCCACATCAATGCCTAAACGCTTTACCTCGTAATGCAGGCCCTCGCTTATTCCTTCCAGCGCAAATTTGGAGGCCGCATACACGGTAGCGAACGGGAACGATACCCGCCCGAAACCGCTGGTCACGTTAATGATCAGTCCGTCGGCCTGTTTGCGCATGGCGGGCAGCACCTGTTTGATCAGTCGCCAGGGCGCGTAAACGTTGATGTCAAAAGTGGTATGCACATCGGCAGTAGTAAAGCTCTCGGCCACACCAGTCATGCCGTAACCGGCGTTGTTTACCAATACATCGATAGTGCCTTCTTTGACCAAAATGGATTCAACGGCCTGTTTTACGCTCTGCTCGTCGGTCAGGGTAACGTCCAATACGGTCACGTTCTCCACGGCCGCAAGGGCCTGGGCTTTATCGGCATTACGGCCATCGGTATCGCGCATAGTGGCGTATACCTGATGTCCCGCGGCAGCTACGCTATGGGCGGCAAGCCAGCCAAAACCACTATTTGTTCCCGTTATTAATACGATCTTTTTGCTCATCTTTTTTACTTTTACATGAATAAGCAAAGGTTGAAAACGGCAACAACAAAGCATTTATCATTTGGTAAAAAGCGCCGCTAACGGATATTCCGGCGTATCCGGCTGAGCGATTGCTGGGTGATGCCCAGGTATGAGGCCACGTATGAAAGAGGGATGCGGTTGATCATGTTGGGAAACGCCTCAATGAACGAAAGATAACGCGTGGTGGCATCTTCTGAAACCAGCGGACTGCGCCGTTCCATGGCCAACGTAAGGCACTTTTTTACCATGTTGGCCTTCATCATTTCCCAGCCCACAATGGTGTCGGATATCTGGTCCCAGTTCTTTTTGTTGAAAACCAGAACCTTGCAGTCGGTTACGGCCTGCACATATTCGGACGCTACGATCTGCGATTCGAACTTTTGATTATCGACCACAAAGTTGCCTTCGTCCACAAAATAATTGGTGATTTCCTCGCCCTTGTTGTTGTAATAACAAAAGCGGAACACGCCTTCCAGCACGAACGCCACATACCGGGGCACCTTCCCGGCTTCCGAGAGGTAGTCGTCTTTTTTGAATTCAAGCATTTCAACCTTGCTTAGCAAAAACTCGATCTGCTGTTTGTTCAGGTCACCAAATTGCAGGATAAGATTTATGAGTGCTTCCATCACCTAAAAATAGTACACATGGGGGGGCATCCATTTATCATATGGTAAAAAATGAGGCAAGCCGGGCACATAACGATAGACAATGGAAGGCATAAGGACTGCCGTGACAGAGAGTCATTCAGATTTATTGGTAAGGGCTTGTAGTTTTAGATAAGTTACATAAGACGTAACAAGTATGGTCAAGACAATAAGGGGAGCGATGAAAACGGAAGCCGGATCGCCAATAGCAACGTGTGCAATGAGCGCAGACACGAAACTAATTGATAAACCAGTGTAAGCGACTTCCTTCGCTAAACGAAAAGGTATCCAAAGGGCGATAGCGGCAAGGCCTTTCGCGATTCCCAATTCTACCCTAAAGTAATCGGGAAAACCCAAATGTTGAAATCCCGCTTTTGTTGCTGGATTTACCAAATACGCATAGGTTGACAACGCCATTGCCAACGACAGCAATCCTGTCGAAACGTAGTAAGTGATTTTTATTTTATTCATAATAATAGCTTTTAATCAATAACAATACTTTCAAGACCTTTTTGCAACGCAGTTTCTTGAAGACCTGGAATTCTTTGTCCTTCCACACGAAACGTAGTAATGTCGGTAATGCCAAGAAAACCGAGTATGAATTTCAGATATGGGCTAACGAAATCAAACGACTGCATTACGCCTTGAGAATACACGCCGCTTGAAGCGATTGCGATATATGCTTTTTTGTTTTTCAAAAGGCCTTCAGGCATTCCGTCCTCTTTATAGCTAAAAGTTATTCCTGGTCTTGCAATGTGATCTAGATAGGCTTTTAATGTGGACGTTATCGCAAAGTTGTAAAATGGCGCACCAACAACATAGATATCCGCTTCTCGCATTTCCGCAATAGCTTCGTCTGAAATCTTTATCGCTTTTATTTGTTCAGGTGTGTGATTTTCGGCAGGCGTAAACCACGAACCAATTTGCAGTCCATCTAAATGTGGAAAGGATTCTTTTGCCAAATCTCTTTCTTTGACAAAACTGTTAGGGTATTTCGCTTGAATTTTCTCAATGATTACATTACCCAATTGTTTGCTGACTGAAGCCTCACCTTGTGGGCTTGTAATAATATGTAATACTTTTTTGCTCATTATTTTTTGTTTTTTAATGAAGCAAAATTACCTATGTTTGCTAACTAATAATTAGTAGTAAACAAAAGGTTAGTAGTAATATTTAGGTTACCTTATAAGATATGAAAGAAAGAACGCTGTATTCAGAAGAGCAATGCACGAGTCACATCAACGGAGTTGAAGACGCGCTGTATGTGGTAGGTGGTAAATGGAAATTGAGAATTGTTATTGCATTGGTCGGCGGACACACACGTTTCAACGAATTGCAACGAATAGTTAATGGCATTTCGGCAAGAGTGCTTTCCAATGAGTTAAAGCAATTAGAGTTAAACGGATTACTAAAACGGATGGTGCAAGCTGACCAAACCCCCGTCGTGGTAGAATACGTTCCTACGGAATATGCAAAAACACTCAAAGACGTTTTTGCTGTATTAGCAGACTGGGGACAAAAACATAAAAAGAAAATTACCGCTAAATGATAATATTTAGTCTCGACGGGCAACCGGCTGACATCACCGTACGGTTGTCAAACAGAAATTAACCAGCATTCAACGGCCCGTTTACCTGCTCATGGGGAGAATGGCTGAACCCGAAGAAGTTGCTGACCTGGCAGTCTTCGGAAGCTGTTTGACCATATCAGTTGAAGGACTGCCGAAAATCCAATGGGCTTTGTTTGGTCTTGCTTTTAAATAGTTTATTGAAAGACTGAGGATGCTCGAAACCCAGCTGATAGGCGATCTCACTGACAGACATCGTCGTTGTAGATAATTTTTCTTTGGCCTTCTCGATCAGTTTTTCGTGGATGATCTGCTGCATCGTCTGGCCGGTCAGTTGTTTCAGCAGGCTACTTAAATACTTTGAGGATATGTTCAAAGCATCGGCAAAGTATGCTACGGTTGGCAGTCCTTCGGAAAGCAGGGCTTCGTTGTTTAAATAGGTTGTTACGATCTCTTCGACCTGGTTTAGGACCTGGTGGTTGGTGATCTTTCGGGTGATGAACTGACGCTGGTAAAAGCGCTCGGCGTATTTGAGCAAGGTCTCCAGGTGCGAGATAATAATGTCCTGGCTGAATTTATCCATATTGGAATAATATTCAGCTTTAATGTTTTCGATCAGGTCATTGATCACTATTTCTTCCTTGTCTGAGAGGAATAGCGCTTCACTGGTGGCATAGCTAAAGTATTCGTACCGCTTGATCTTGGCAGCAAGCGATGTGTTCCAAAGAAAGTCGGGGTGTACGAATAGCATCCAGCCCTCCAGAGCCTCGGGTACACCATTCTCTTCGCCGCGCAAGATCTGGCCGGGAGACAAAAAGGCCATGAGCCCTTCATCAAAGTCGTATTTCTGTTGCCCGTAATGTAAGCCGTCACACCCTCTTTTCATAGATATTACATACAAATCGAAAATGACCGCCTCTATACCTGTATCATTCTTCAGGCCTTTCAGGTCGACGATGCTGATCAGCGGGTGATGGGGTTTAGGGAGCCTCATCAAACGGTGTATCTCCGTGATGGAGCTGATCCGGTAGGGTTTGCTGTTTGCCATCCTGTGAGCTATTTAAATTTAAACGGATACCATCATCTTAACGGACTCGGGATTGTTTTTGTAATTCAGGGTATCCCAGGCGTGTCTGAAACTGAGCGATACCGAAATGAGCAGCAGCAGCGCGGAAGCTATGTTTTTGATCATGGTTCATATCTGATATTTATGATTGATTATTCAGTTTTTTGAATTTCTCAAATTCCCTGTGTCCGATTTTTATCAATTGATTGGGCATCAAGCGGCTTAAAAATTTGATCACATTCACCAGCAGTGGCTTAATCTCGGGTGTGTCGTTCAAAAGTCCTTTGATGGCTACACCGACGAGTTTATCCACATCCATCATTTGGCTGGGATTAGGTGGCAGCACCCAATCATTCTGAAGATTGGTGTTCACGCCCGGAGGGACCAGTTCGAATACCTTGACACTGGTTTTGTTTAATTGCAGGCGAAGGGCAAGGGAGTAAGCATGAACCCCTGCTTTTGAAGCGCTGTAAACCGGAGCCGTTGAGTAAGGCATAAAAGCAATGGCAGAGGAAACATTCACAATCGCCGCAGAAGGTCTGCTGATCAGGTGCGGTAGAAATTGATGAACCATCCGGATCGTTCCCGTAAGATTGATATCTATCTCACGGGTTATGTTTTCGAGGTCCTTACTGGCGTCCTGAATGTCGAGCAACCGCATTTCACCTGCATTGTTAACGATCATATTCAGATCAGGAAATTGTTGTGTTACCTCTTTATACAGGCGCTCAATATCCTGCGGATCGCTTACATCGCTCTGAAAGGCGTGTATTTTGGGGAAACGCCTTTTGGTATCATTCAAGGCGTCTTGTTTACGACCTGTGACGATGATTGTTGACCCTTGCCGGGTAAGTTGCCTGACAAGTTCCAAACCTATACCGCTGGTTCCTCCTGTGATCAGGATGGTGCTATTCTTTAAGTCCATATTTTTCTTGCTGTTGTTGATGCAAAGTTCAGCAAATGTCAATTAGCGGATGTATCCAAAAGTCGCCAGGTTGTAGTGAAAAGGAAGATTAAGAGCTTCTGTTTCCATCCGTCGATGTCCAGGTTCGGGATTGCTGCTGATTTTGCCTTGATAATTAATGAGACAATAGGCTGCTCAGGCAGATCATATTCCTTTTGGCTACATCAAAAGGCGTTTAGGCTAATTCCGCTTTTTATTCCTGCTGCAATTTTGTGCAAACGAAATCAGGATAAAATGAAACAAAGAAGCAAGATGAAGCTCCATGTGCTGACCCTACTTTTCAGTATTGCGAGCTTGGCGTCATTCGCGCAGGCGACAGGGAATTTCAAAGGTAAAATTTTGTATCAATCCACCAAACAGCCCGTTATCGGCGCCACTGTGCAGATCGATCATTCACAATTCGGGGCGACCACCGATACATCGGGGATATTTACACTCAATAATATCCCAGCCGGTACTTATGCGGTAACGATTTCTTATATCGGTTTTCAGACCAAGAATATCAGTGAAGTAGTCATCACACCGGGTAAAACCTATTATTCCGAATTAGAAATCCTGGAAGCGGTGGCCAACTTAAACGAGGCGACGGTCCGCGCATTTAAGGGAGAAAACAATCTTTTGACTCCAGTCTCCACTTTTTCCTATTCGAGGGAAGAAATTTTCAGAAATCCGGGTGCCCAAGGCGACATTATGCGGGCTTTGGGAAGCCTGCCGGGTGTGGTAAGCAGCGGGGCCCAATTTTCTGCTATCGCCGCAAGAGGGCAGGGGACTCAGGACAACGTTTACATGGTCGATGATATACCGATGTTCAACTTGTCGCATTTGGAGGCGGAGGGTTTCAACTCTGGTTTTAACGACCCTAATGGCGGACGGTTTAGCATTTTTGCACCCAGGATCATTGATAACGTACAATTTCAGAATGGCGGCTTCGATGCGGTGTATGGCCGAAAATCTTCGTCCTATCTCGCGCTTGGCATCAAGGAAGGGAATAAAGAAACCTGGTCATTTGCCGGACAGTTCGATTTGCTGGGGGCTACTTTGATTGCCGATGGCCCGATCTCTAAAAAGACAAGTGTATTCGCCTCGGGAAGGTATCAGAATTTTGCATTGCTGCAAAGGGTTTTGGATCTGCAAAATCCGGTGAGTATCGGCTTTGGCGATTACCTGATTAAAACGACAACAGAGCTCAATGCAAAAAATAAACTTTCATTTATTGCCATGTATAATCCGGAAAGGCCAAGGCGGAGCATTGAAGATATCGATCCAAACTACAATATTAATGATGACAACAGTGGCGGCACGATGCTCTTTAATCACAGGGGTAGCAAGACGCTGGTCGGACTGAATCTGAGGACCCTGATCGATAGCAAAAGTTACATCAAGAACGTCCTTTATTTCCGTACATCGAGGGTGGATAACAACTTTGGCAATTTCACGCCATCCCTGAATGAAGAAGGCATGGTCCTGAACCCAAGACATGGCAGATACGAAGACGATCTCAGGCGGATCAAGAACAACCAGGCAGAAATGGGTTACCGCTCGGTTTATACCAAACGCTTCAATAAAGTCACCTTTACCGCAGGGATAGATGCGGCCATGGTAAACCTGGATTATGAACGGGCCCTTAAACGGGTAGATACGGTCTACACTTTCCGCCGTACCGATCCAAGACCAGGTGCTGGCCAGTATTATCAGATACTGAATCCGGCACAGTACAATTCAGATTTCGATAACAGTGCCTTCAATGGTTCGGGCTACGTAGCGGTATCATGGAAAATTGCTGATGGCTTTACCCTGAACCCAAGCATTCGCTACGATTACACGGGCTTCACAGAGCAGCATACCGTTTCGCCAAGGCTGAGCGGGAGCATTCTGTTGGGGGATAAACAGAGCGTCAATTTTGCTTCCGGTATCTACTTTCAGGATGCTGCTTTCTCCGATCTGGCAGGTCAGAGCGCTGCCAATAAGCTGAAAAATGAACGGACTTTTCAAAACATTGTAGGCTACAAATACCAATTTTCAGGCGATCTGAAACTGGTCGTGGAAGGTTGGCATAAACAGTTCGACGACGTGGTTGTCCAGCCCAACCGGGTGCAGAGCTACCTTAATAATAATGGCACGGGTTACGCATACGGCGCTGACGTGAGCCTTACCAAAAGACTTTCACAAAGCTGGTACGGTACTGTCAGCTACTCATATATGGAAAGCAAACGGGATGATCATAACGGTCAAGGCCGATACGACTACACCTTTAGCGTACCACACAACTTTTCATTGCTAGGCAGCTACAAGCCTAATAACAAATGGATCTTCTCAGGTAAATTCCGGTACAGTACCGGCCGTCCTGCCGATGTGTATACCCTTCACTCCAATGTGCTCGGCGATCCTGATATGCTGCGTTATTCGCAGGAAATCACGGAGATTAATGGCAGAAGACTACCTGATTATGTCAGCCTGGACGTTCGCGTCGATTACAATGTGCCTTTGAAAAGAGGAATGTTCTCCGCTTTCGTAGACCTTGCTAACATCAACAACCAGTTTAATGTGAATTCCGAGGTATTCATTCCCAATACCGGAAACGTGTACAGGGTCGGCCTGGGGATGTTTCCAACATTTGGGGTAAGGGTTGAACTATAAATAACATGCCTATATACGTGGTTGGAGAAAAGTTACCCTTTTAGCGACCTTACTATTTGTAAGCATTGTGTTACACACTTGCCGCCCTGCCACTCGCGCGCATCTCTGATAGGGGTGGTGCAAAAAAAGTACTGGTTTGTTGTATCGCAAACAAAAAAATAGCTGGCATTTGATTTACCATTAATTGTATTTATAAAATCTCTCCAATGAAAATAGTAAGTGTGATACTTATTCTGGCATCCGCATTTTTGAGCGTCAAACATGGCTGGGATGCGTTTCAGCCGCCAAGTCCGGAGCAGGCAAAAATGATGGGCAACCTGGGCGTTACCGAGTCTATCATGCCGTATTTCGGCGTGTTTTCAATCATCATTGGCTTGATGTTGTTATTTCCGCAAACCTTTTTTCTTGGTAATGTACTTAATGCCGTTACCATTGTTCTGATCATGGCTTTGTCTTTACGAGCGGGCGACTTTAAAACCGCTTTGATGGAAATCCCTTTTCTGGCCTTGCCTTTGTTATTGATCTGGTTCAGATATCCTTTCAAATTCTAAGAAAAATATGATGAATGCACCGATTAGAATAAGTTCCATCTCTCAGGCCCATAAGATGCAGGGGTTCGCACCGCCGCCGCATCCCATGATCAGCATTATCGAATGCGGCCAGCTAAAAGACAGTCCTGGCATGAGCGTCGTGCTGGATTTTTATATGATTTCGATCAAACGGAATTGTAACAACCTGATATATGGGCAGCAGAAATACGATTTTGACGAGGGCTTTATGGCCTTTGTGGGACCTAACCAAATTTTAAGCGGGCAAGAGCATGCCCCCGGGTATGAACCCAAAGGATGGATGCTGTTTGTGCACCCAGATTTCTTCTGGGGAACACCGCTTGCCAAAAAGATTAAGCAGTACGAATTTTTTAATTACTCGGTAAAGGAAGCCTTGTTTTTATCGGACAAAGAGGAAAAGGTGATGAACGAAATCGTTGCAAATATTATCCACGAATGCAACGGGAATATCGACCCGTTCACCCAGAACATCATCGTATCGTACTTGGAGACCCTGCTCAATTACTCTGAACGCTTTTACCAGCGACAGTTCATTACCCGGAAGATCACCAACCACCAGATCCTTGATCGGCTCAATGATTTATTGAACAATTATTTTGAAAGTGATGATCTGGTGACCAACGGCTTGCCGACAGTAGAGTTTATTTCCGAGGCGCTTCACGTTTCACCAGGTTATTTGAGGAGTTTGCTTAAAAATTTGACCGGACTAAGCACGCAACAGCACATTCACGAAAAGCTGATTGATAAGGCCAAGGAAAAACTGTCTACGACCACCTTGTCGGTCAGAGAGATTGCCTATGGCCTGGGCTTTGAGCACCCGCAATCGTTCAACAAGCTTTTTAAGAGCAAAACCAAAGTTTCTCCTTTGGAATTCAGGGCGTCGTTCAACTGATGATCTTTGATGAGACGCCAATGTGAATTACAGACTGAATTTCTATGTTGGATCTTTCTGCTTTTGCTGCTGACGGGCTGCGGCAGCTTCGAATTTAGTCCCAACCAGGTCAGCGACAAGGACTCGCCCAGAGATCTGAATTCGAAAAATCTGATCAAGCTATTTGCTAACCCGACCGACGATACGGTAACTGTTGTTTTCGTCGGTGATTCGCAGCGCTGGTATGATGAACTCGACCGGTTTGTAGAAAAGGTAAATACACTGGATGATGTCGACCTGGTTCTCCTTGCAGGCGACGTCTCGGATTTTGGCCTTTTACAGGAGTTTGAGTGGGTGACTGGCCGGTTGGGCCATTTGAAAAAACCATACATCGGCGTAGTCGGAAACCACGACCTGATTGCGAATGGCGAGAAAGTATTTACAAGAATGTTTGGACCGACCGATTTCTCGTTCGTATATGACAGCGTCAAATTTATCTGTCATAATACAAATAGCCTGGAATACTCAAATCGTAAAGTACCGGACATGACCTGGCTTTCCCGGGAATTGTCCGGTACAGAAGATGCTGCGTATATTGTGACCGTTTCTCATGTCCCACCATTCAGCCCGCTGGAATTTGATCGTGAGCTGGCTGAGTCGTACCCATTATTATTAAGCCGAACGCCAAAAATGTTGCTGTCACTTCATGGGCATGTTCACCAGCATCTGGATTTTTACCCATTTGAGGATGGTATCAGGTATATGACCAGCTATGCTTTTAACCAGAATGCTTTTGTACTGCTTAAAATGGTAAACGGAAGAGTCTTCAAATCGATAGTGGGATACTAGAATGAAACCGAAAGTATGGGTAATGCTTGCGCTGCTGATCGGATCAGCAGATCGGAATTGCTGTGCGCAATTTCTGAAAAATTTAGTACCTGATCACTTAGGGGTTCAATATGCAGGGAGCATCGGGTGGGTCAGTGTGGGCACCGGTTACGACTTATTTCGCAGCCGGATACGGACCGGCCTGCATTACGGCTATTTACCCAAGGATTTTGGTGGGGAGTTGCACATACTTTCCGCCTCGGTTTATTGCCAGCCATTGAAGATAAAGGTGGCCAAAGCCTTTACTATTCATCCGCTGGATATTGGAATAAAATCCGCGTACCATTTTGGCGACCAGTTTTATCTCAACTGGCCCGAACGCTTTCCCCGGGGTTATTATTGGTGGAAGTCTGCGCTCCGGCTTCATTTGGCCACAGAGTCCTCTGTTACCCGTGAATTGAAAAACGCAGGTAGCATAAAAGCGGTAACCGGATATATCGAGTTAAATACCAATGATCTGTATCTGGTCAGCTATGTGCTCAATCCAACGGTACTGGCAATCACAGATATCATCAAGATTGGATGTGGGATCAGGATCCATTTTTAAAGCCATCCGTTTTGGCTACAACAAAAGGTGTTTAGACTAATTGCGCCAACTGTATATACAGCACTTTTGTATCGTTCCCGCGACCGGCGAAGTTGAAGAAGTCGCGACCGCACACACCTTGTTGCCATAGTCTCACGAAGTGCTTTTAAAAGTCGATGAAATCTTTACTTTAAAAACATGAAAATAGCGCTCAAAATTAATACCGAAGCCAGCACATTTGAAGCGGATCCTGATATGCCTCTCTTGTGGCTTATCAGGGACGAAGCGAAGTTAAAAGGAACCAAGTTTGGGTGTGGTAAAGGAATATGCGGCGCTTGTTCGGTTCATATAGACGGAGAATTGGTTCGCTCATGCCTGTATCCGGCACATATGGCCCATGAAAAAGCGGTGACCACCATTGAGGGTTTGTCAAAGGGGCAGGATCGCCTGCACTTCGTACAGCAGGCATGGTTGGAAGTGCAGGTGCCGCAATGTGGATATTGTCAACCCGGATTTATGATGGCTGCTGCCGATTTTCTGAAAAGACACAAAAACCCTACGGAAGAAGATATTCAAAACAGCATTTCCAACATTTGCCGTTGCGGGACCTATCCGCGCATTATCAAAGCGATTCTCCTGGCTGCCCAAACAAAAAATCATGAAAGTATCGACTGAAAAGCCAAAAAAGGGATTTTCCAGAAGGAAATTTCTGGCCCGTTCCGGTGCAACAATACTCGGGTCGGTTGCCTTACTTTATTTTGGACGGTCCAGAGTTCGCGGTGCGCTGAGCAATTTGGCCGCTGGTATGAAGTTTGACTCCGGCGTCACTGATTTTGATCCGACGGTGTGGTTTGAGGTTAATGCCGACAATACCATCACATTGAAGTCTCCGAAAGTAGAAATGGGGCAGGGTATTTTTACAGGTTTTGCTATCCTGGCGGCCGAAGAACTCGATGTAGACTTTGCCGGTATCAAGGTCGTTCATGCATCGACGTTATCGGGCCCGCAAAGCACCGCGAGCACCGGAATGAGCAACAGCACCGCTTCTTTGTACACTGGTATCAGAGAAGTGGCTGCCACATTGCGGGAAACCTTAAAACTGGCCGCATCGAAGTTATGGGGCGTTCCAATAACCACTTTGCAAACTGCCGATGGTGTGATCACATCCGGAAGCCATCGGGCGACTTATGCAGAAATAGCGCAGCAAACCAAAAAATGGAAGCTGGCTCAAACTCCTGCTTTACGTCCGGCATCCACTTTTAAACTGATCGGTAAGGAGCACAAACGGGTCGATGCCGAGGAAAAAGTATTGGGCAAAGCAGTTTATGGAATTGATACGGACATTCCCGGAATGCTTTACGGTTCCGTTTTGTATTGTCCGTACTTTGGCGGTGAGGTAAAAACGGCGGATACCTCGCGTGCCTCAGATAGCCCTGGCGTCTTAAAGATTGTTCAGGATAAGCAGTGGATTGGTGTGGTGGCGAGAACAAGGTATGCAGCGGAGCAAGCTGTCTCAAAAATTGAAGTCTCCTGGGCTTTTGAACCAAATTATTCAACAAGGGACGCAATTGAGGCTATTACGGTAGGCAATGGAGTGGCAGTAGTTATGCAAGACGAAGGCGATGCTACGGTCGACTCAAAAAGTGAACGGATGATCGGTGAGTACCGGACCCCGCTTGGCTATCATGCGTCCATGGAACCCAGTGTAATGATTGCAGATGTATCTGGCGAAACCGTAACATTATATGCCTCTACACAGAATTCAGCTTTCATGCGCGAAACTATTGCCGCTGAAACTGATTTCAAAGAGGAAAATATTGAAATTATTCCAAGATTCATCGGAGGAGGATTTGGACGTAGGGGATACAAACACAATGGAATTGAGGCTGTCAAACTTTCCAAAGCTGCGGGTAAGCCGGTACACCTGCTTTATACCAGGCAACAGGAATTTCAAAACGGACATGTAAGGCCCAACACGCATCATATCATTCACGGCCAATTGGATACAAACGGTAAAGTTTCGGTTTTACAACATGAATTTGCGACTGGCTCTATGGCATTCTTAGCTGTTCCCATCGCAAAAACCATCATTGGAGCCGACTTCCCGGCGGCGGGTCACGGAGCCAGGATTCCCTATACCATTCCAAACAAAACCACCAAAATATGGGGCGGTGATCTCCCTTTTCAGACCGGTTTGTGGCGGGGTGTAGGCATGTTTGCCAATACATTTGCTATGGAAAGCTTTATGGATGAAATGGCAGAGAGGGCAGGCGTTGACCCCTTAAAATTTAGAATTGAACATTGCGGCAACACTGAACTGCTGCAACGCCGTAAAAAGTTGTTATTGAAGCTTGGAGAAGAGGGCGGATGGAATACACCTAAAACTGATTCGCTTGGTCGGGGCATAGCGGTCTGTGAGGACCGGGGTACCATATCGGCGGCGTTGGTTGAGGTACAAATTATAGATAAAAAAATAAAGGTCACAAGAGTCGTCCAAGCCATTGATGCGGGAATAATCGTAAATCCAAACGGTGTCAGACAGCAGGTAGAGGGAGCCACGATCATGGCCATCAGCGCTGCCATTTATGAAGAGGCTACGATTGAAAACAGTCAGTTTGTGCAAACAAATTTTGTTGATTATCAGGTAGCTACGCTCAGGGATACGCCTCAAATCGAGGTGATCATCCAGGGAAGTCTGGAATTGCCCTCTGGTGTGGGAGAACCTCCAATTTCGCCTGTGGCGCCCGCTATTGCTAATGCTATTTACAATCTATCCGGGATACGTCTAAGATCGCTTCCATTGCAGGCCGCATTGGAGGCTCATTACCGGGATTCAGAAAAATAGAATAGTTAATCAACACTAATCTGATGGCAATGGAGTGATTTAGCTCTCCAGGTTTCCTGGTGGCTTTGTGTAGGTACAGTTAAAATAAAGGTGGGAGTTTATGACTTCCACCTTTATAGTTGATTTAGTCATTGACAGCAAAGCATCAACGCCTATAAAAACTCCGTTATTTTGCCCTTTGCGGAAGCATGTTCCGGTAGTAGCGACTTTCAGTTAAACAATTGAACAAACTTCTGATATCCAGGCTGCATCATCGGCGGGTAAATCACTTGACCGTAGAGACAATACGTTCCTGCAACGGAAGGGGCACGCGACGATTGTCCAGCATTATAATGTGGTGAACCCTTTTCTTGTCGTCATGAGCTGGAAAAAGGAATGGCTAAATTAACCATTCCCATTTATCCTGTAATTCTCAACGACTGTATCAAATCATCAACTATTTCCAGGTGATAGCTCAATATAATAGGGCTTCCGTCAAATTTTCCCGAAGCCTCCGCCTTTAAAATGCTTTCCGTTCCTTTTTCTTCATAGCTGACAGGCTGCATGGTAGCCTCGTATCGCGCGTTGGCATCCGCAATCCAAAGTTCTATCTCTTTCCGTCCTGTGTGCGTTTTGCCTTCATCATAGACTACGGCTGTTTCAGAAAAACAATTTGAGTAAGCAACGCTATCAAAGGCGTTTTGTGTCTTTACTAAGTCTGATACTACCTTCGGTAAGTTCATATTTTTTATGTAAGGATATTAAATGGTTGGTACTGTGCCGCCGTCAATGACAAAATTTGTTCCTGTTAAATAATTGGCTCTTGGTGAAACCAAAAAGCCAACCAATTCGGCTACTTCTTCCGGTTTGGCGGGCCTGCCGTAAGGTATCCCACCCAATGCATCTACGACACCTTGCTGAGCTTCTTCAACAGTACTATTAGCGTTTCTTGCGATCTCGCCCAACCAGGCTATCGATGCAGTAGTATTTATCCATCCTGGTGAAACAGTCAGCACGCGGACACCTTTTGGCGTAACTTCATTCGATAAGCTTTTACTGTAATTGATCAACCCTGCTTTTGCAGCTGCATATGGCAACGTAGAATCGTACAGCGGCAATATGGCTTGTATGGAAGCTATGTGAATAATAACACCGCTTTTCCGATCGATCATTTGCGGCAAAAATCCTCTGTCAAGCCGGACAGGAGCAAGTAAATTAGCTTGCAGAGTTGATATCCAATCCTGATCATTCAATGCTGAAAAACCACCGGCGGGTGTTGATGAACCACCCAGATTGTTTACAAGGATATCCAGCCTACCATAAGTTGATAGCACCTCGCTTATCACCTTTTGTGATCCTTCTGCCTTACTTAAATCCGAAGGAATGAAATGAAAATTGCTGTTTTCCTGTTCCGGTGCGTTTCTTGCGGTAATAATAACCGTTGCACCAGCTTGTACAAGCCTTTCTGCAATTGCCTTTCCGGCCCCTTTTGTACCTCCTGTTACCAAGGCGATCTTGCCTGATAGCTCATTGTTGAACTTAAACTGTTCCATCTATTGTCCTACTTTTAAGAATTGATTATAGGACAAAATTGACGTATAAAAGAAGTTGAGACAAGTACGGCATTACGATTCATATAGGGATAAATTATTCTCCTATTGTCCAAATCGGAACATACGCTTATGTTTGCATTATGTATGAGAGAAAAACGATACCGAACTTGAATTGTGGACTTGATCTGATAGGTGAGGTCCTTTACGGCAAATGGAAAATCCGTTTGCTGTGGTTTATCAATGAGGGTCATAAACGCCCAAGCGAATTGCAGCGCAAAATCCCCGACGCTTCACGCAGGGTTTTGAATATTCAGTTGAAAGAATTGGAGGAACATGAACTGATTACGAGAAAAATTTATCCCGTTGTACCGCCAAAAGTAGAATACAGCCTTACCGATTTTGGTAAGACGATGATCCCTGTGATTGCCGCATTAGGGCAATGGAGTAATGAACATGAAGACCGTTTACGGGATGTAATTTTAAGACATGCTGTAAATTCCGATTTGGACGTACCCATAGTAAGTTAATCTGTATATCAGTACAATAGCTCTAATCTTTGAGTTTCTATACTACGAGGTATGTATATGTGGACAGACTTGAAGTAGGCAATAATCTTCTTCGCTAAACGATCTATTTATTTTTTAAAGTTAATGCAACCAACTATTTGTTAGCAGCGGACGGTCCCGTTTTTTTCAATTAACTCGGTTGGCCTAAGGCCAAATGTTTTTTGAAGGTGAATGAGAAGTGCGACAGATTTTCAAAACCGACTTCCAGATAAATTTCCGAAGGCCGCATCTCCCTTTTTGAAATCAGATAATGTGCTTGCTCCAAATGCTTGTGTTAAAACCACTTTTCGGGCGTCGTTTCAAAAATCTTTGTAAAATCCCGTTTGAGTGTCGACAGGCTGCGACCCGTGAGTTGGGGCATCCAATGGCAGCCTGATTACTACCAGACAGTTTATGGCTATTTCCAGGCTGCCGTTGCGAAAAAAGCCCCGGATAATTCATCATCGAGAATGCCAAGCTGTTGTCCGCTTTCTAAGGCCATTGATCAATTAAATCTGCATCTACGTAAATCATTTTTGGGGGGTAACCAAAAACAGTGCTGTTTTAGTGCCAAATCAGGACACCAAATGAAGCTGTCTAAAAAAATACCGACCCTCATCTTGTCACTAGGACTGACTGTGCTTAGCTCCGTCTGGATTGCCGGGAATGCCCAGGGTGATCACCCCGCCAAAGGCGAACTGGTGACCCAAAATTTGATTTCAGAGATATTGAAGGAGAACAAGATCGGTATAAATCCCGAACGAAACCTGAAAGTATATCTCCCAACGGGCTACCACAGTTCTACCAGACGTTACCCGGTTGTGTATTTGCTTCACAATATCTTCTGGAACAATGACCGCATGTTTGAGGATGGACGGATTATGGAGCTGATCGACAGTGCTTTCGGTAGTGGTCTTGTCGGGGAGTTTATTCTGGTCGCCCCAGACTATCGCACGGTAACTACCGGAAGCATTTACGATAATTCGCCGGTAAGCGGCCGGTGGTTGGATTACACGACCGAGGAAGTCATACCACTGATCGACCGAAAATTCCGGACAATCGCCAAAAGTGAAAGCAGGGCTGTGATCGGCGAGATGATGGGCGGCAGAGGTGCTTTGAAGTTTGCGATGGCGCGACCGGATGTGTTTGGCTTGGTCTACGCAATGCACCCTGTCGCAACCGGCATGGGTGAGCTTCCATGGAGTTATTCACAGATCGACTGGAAAAAGATTTATGATCAAAAAACAACTTCGCCGGCAAGCCTGGACGGAATTGCACAAATCTTTGTTGCTGTCTGCCAGACTTATCTTCCCAACCCTGACCGACCGCCATACTATTGTGACTTTTTTATGCAGCCCGAAGGGAATACGTTCATACCCAATCCTATTAATATGGCCAAGGCAAGGCGCGGCTTTATCATTGGGGAGTCGTTGGATGAATACACAGATAACCTGAAAAAGCTCCGAGGGCTGGCCTTTGATTGGGGAAGGTTTGATGCCATCTACGCACATGTGGATTCCAATCGTGAGCTCAGCAGAAAATTGCAGGACCTGGGTATTACCCATCAGGCGGAAGAGTATGCCGGCGGGCCGAACGAAAATACGTGGAGCCAGGGGGGGAGGTTTTATCAACGCGTGTTGCCTTTTTTGGCGGCCAAAATGGACTTTGGGGAGAAATAGTAGGAGCGTTTGTATCGAACCGAAATCAAATTGATTCATTTCATTCGGAATTCGCATGGAGAGAGTCTGTGTGAAAGCCGAATCTTGGTCGGAAAACAGATTCTGTAAGGCTAACATAAGTGAGCACAAAAAGCATATTTTTCTATCCAATGAACTGGGTGAAGTCGGAACTGTTCGGAATTTCCGAACAGTTCCGACTATAAGCAACGAAGTGTTGACATGCCAACAAAAAATCTCGTCACCAGCATACTATCGATGCATTTGATCAAGCTTTTTTAGAGAACTAACTAGGTATTCTGAAGCTGTTTGAGCCGGCCCTGATAAGCCTGCAGGTAATTTCGTTTTGTTGTCTGGTCAAGGAATGATGCAAAAATTAACTGCTCCACTTGTTCGGATCCGCTGAGCATACGTGAAACTATTCCGTCCAATACTTTCGAATTAATTCCTGCTATCCGAGCTAGTAAGACAAATTGCTGTATCACCGTACCCTGGGCTAGTTTTTTGGGTAAAAGGCCGTCGTCCAGTGCAAAATCTTTATCGCCGATATGTATACGGCTATTGAGCAAATCATAAGCTGGACTCAAACGATAATCTCCCTGATCTGTTTCAAGCAATGAGAAGTTTTTGAAATGCGCATCACCGTTAGAGAATAAATAGTTGAACATTACTGTGCGGAGCAATTTTGGTGATTCGACTGTGTAGGCGGGAACAAACTTTTGCATCAGCTCAAAAATATCTAGATAATTTCCTAAATATTTATAGTGTTCTCCATGGGTTTGGGGCGTGCGTCCCGCCAGTGATGCAAAATCATCTTGCGCACGTTTCCTGCCATCAGCAAGCCTGTCAAATCGTTTCGTAATGTAGGCCTGGGCTCCGTCCGCAAAAAAGATCAATGCGTTCTCCGCTGTTTCGATACCATAAACCTGCCTGGCGATCTGCATAGTCAGATGTTCGTTGGCCGGCATCTGATCTGGCCGGCGACCGGCGGACGGTATCGGCTTTAAAATATAAGTTCCTTGCTCACCTTCTTCGATCAATCGTAGCTTATTCTTATCAAGGGTTACAGAAAACTTTTCCTGAACACCCGATATTGAGATCCGCTTGCGGTTTTCTTCAAAAAGTTCATCGGTATCTTGATTGGTCGTCGGCGAACGATAACTCAGGATATGGCTTACACGCTTACCATCGAAGACCCGCTTTAGGCAATTTTTGCTATAAGTGTCATAGCCCGGCGCCAATGTGCCTGGGCAAAATTTAATATCCGGTAAGCTCATTGCTTTTCGATTTTAATAATTGTCACAGCTCCAATCGTGTCGCTTTTTGCAGTCGTGAGCAGCAAGCCAAAGTAGTCGTTTTGATCTATTCGGTTTAGGAGACATACCAATTGTTTATTGGAGCCTTCCGGTAACATGTTATAGAAAAAAGGGAATAAGTATTCAGACTGATAGGCTTCAATCGTTTTTGGTAAAGTCAGACTGATAGCAGGTTTCGAACTTTCTTCTACCCATTCTTTGTGGTACTGGAACTCAAACGTACCGTTGTCATCTTGTGATAGAATACCAGCCTCTTCTCCCCTGAAAAGAACTTTTGCAGCTCTCATGGATTAATTGTTTTTTTTACGCTTAGCGTGATTTCAAGGCCTAGGGCGTCACACAGCTTTTTCAGTGTTGATAAAGTAGGGTTGCCTCTGCCAGACTCAAATTTTTTTAAAGCGCCCAGCGCTACACCAGATAAGTCGGAAAGTGCTTTTTGCGTAACCTGCAGTGATTCCCGCCTTGCTTTGATCGCCTCTATGATAGATAAAAAGTGCATTATAGTGTTCTTTTTTGTGTAAAGGTATTGTTTTTTTGCGAGTTCTCTATAAAAAGTACATTATGATGTACTTTTGTGAAGTGAGCTGATCTGAGGTAGAGCATTAGTCGAAAAAGTACACTAAAATATACTTTTTTAAAAGGTCAAGTGGAGATCCGGCGAAACAGGATTTTTCATCACTATCAATGGCTTGCGGTTGTAGATCCTGGTGTACCAAATACCACTCTAATGTAAAGAAATTAATGAACCACGATAACTATGCTTCATTCCGCCAGGCATTACAACCCGCATTTGGTAGGTAAATAAACCTTCAGCAACAATTCCCCTGTAGGTGCCTTTCCAGAGCGTTCCGTGGCTTTCATTCCAGTAGTGGCTATCGGGATAGCTCGCCGTATATCGCGGTCCCGACAGGGAAGGATGTTTACAGACCTGAACGATGGATAGATAACGCATTGTTTTTCCCATAGCCTCGCAAAGCCTACAAAGATCTGGTTGACCAGGGATGGATCGATTCGATCGGACATCTTTATCCCGACGAAACGATTGACACTTTCTGGGACTATCTTAGAAATGCTTACCGCCGAAATGCCGGTCTAGGATTAGATCATTTACTTTTGAGTCCCCCAAATTGCTCCGCGTCTTGTCGCGGCAGGCGTAGACAAGCACGTCCGGGGTTGCGAAAAATCCAGACCATACACCTGCGTGGATTATTTTGGCGGATTTAGAAGAAAGATGCCTTTTTTTATAATGAGAACATACCACTGCCTGATGATCTTTTAAATGACGGCCCATCACAGCGTGCAATCGGAAGTAGTGATTACTTCGGATCGTCTACGAGATTAATTGGAACAATCATGAACTTACCAAGATCAATTAACCAGCTCTTTGTGCCTCAGTTGAAGCTCGCCCTGAATTCCAGGGGGGAAAAGTTTGTCTTTGATTTAAATAATTTACTAAAAGACTGCGGGTGTTCGAAACCGAGCTGGTAGGCTATTTCTCCTACTGTCAGGTCACTGAATGTAAGCACTTCTTTTGCTTTCTCGATAAGCTTGTTGTGGATGTGCTGCTGCGTATTCTGGCCGGTCAGTGCGCGGAGCATGTCGCCCAGGTAGCGGGGCGAAACGTGCAGCTGGTCAGAAAGATACTGGACGCTTGGCAGGCCTTTCAGCAAGGCAGTTTCGTCGTTGAAATAATTGTTCAGCAACTGGTCTAGCTTTTCCAGCAATGCATTGTTGATCGACTTGCGGGTGATAAACTGGCGTTTGTAAAAGCGCTGACTGTAATTCAGCATCAACTCCAACTGTGAAATCAGCACATCCTGACTCAGGTCGTCGATCGCCGTTTCGAGCTCGTCGCCGATGTGCATGGCAATGCCTTCGATGATCGACTTTTCTTTGTCGGACAAATGCAGCGACTCGGTCACCGAATAGGAGAAAAAGCCATACTGCTTGATTTTGGCGTCCAGTGGATAGTTTCTGAGGAAATCAGGGTGGACCAGCAAGGTAAATCCAAGGGTCGATTCGGCCACTTGAATGCCCGTCAGCGGCTGGCCCGGCGAGGAGAAAAACATCCCGCCTACCTGAAAATCGTAGGTGGTTTGCCCGTATCGCATCCGGCAGCCCGCCGATTCATTGTAGGTGATGTTATAAAAATCCATGGCAAAAGTATCAGCCAGCATTTCGGCCGTGATCTGCACCTTATTGAAATCGAGCAAGCTGATCAGCGGGTGCAAAGGTTGCGGCAGGCCAAATGCCCGCTGCATTTCTGCAATAGAGCGGTACACGCGCGGTTTAAGATGTTCCCTTTTCATAATCACATAATTGGCTGCCGGCGCAAATCGTTCCAACCCACGCCGGCAGACCATTTGATTTTAAACAGCGGCTAACAATTGTTTGATTGTTTGGCGAAAAGCCTCGTCGCCCTTAGCCAGGCGCTGCGCATACCATTCCTTGGCATCGTCGCCACAGACGTATCTTAATGTGTCGGTACCATCGGTAGCCGCACCGTACACCACTTCGGCGATTTGTTCGGACGTCGTCGCGGCTTTGTCAGGTGCCAGCATCGCTTTGAATTTGTTCGTCAATGCCTCATAAGCCGCGTGCGTGGCAAACACCGACTTCGTGCCGATTTCGGTCGCCACCAATCCGGGTTCGATGGTTTTAATCCCAATTCCAAACTCATTCAGCTCATAAGACAAGCTTTCAGCCCAGCCTTCCAGCGCAAATTTACTGGCATCATACATCGAGCTTACCGGGAAACCCATCAGCCCTGCCGATGAGCCGGTTGTGATAAAAAGTCCCGCTTTCCGCTCACGGAAATGGGGAATAAAGGCCTGCGTCACCCGCACGACACCGAAGAAGTTGGTGTCCATTTGTTGCACCAACTGCTCGTCGGTCATCGCTTCCAATGCGCCGAACAATCCATAACCCGCATTGTTAAACACCACATCAATATTGCCCAAAGCCAGTGTCTGCTGTGAGGTTTCGCGGATTTGCGCCAGGTTGGTTACATCGAGCGGCAGCAAGGTTACGTTATCCAGCGCATTGAGTTCCGTTTCATTTTCGGGCTTGCGCATGGTTGCGATCACCTTCCAGCCTTTGGCTGCAAATAATTTGGCCGTAGCCCTTCCTATACCTGTTGAAGCACCGGTAATAAAAATCGTCTTTGTCATCTGTCTCACTTGTTATTTTAGTAAGGCAAATTTCCGCGACGCGCGGCCGGCGCTTGTAGCAGATGTGGAAAATGTTGTAGCCGAAATGGTCTTGCGAAACACGGCCATAGTTCAGCTAGTCTTGGGAAAATTCTCCTGTGGATGGTTTGAGAGGCGTTTTGGATGATCAAAAATTAAATCCAAAACGTGATGAACGCGAAGGAACTGACAAGTGTGTATGATACCATCAAGTATCCCTTTCGATAATTTTTCGCGATAGATACTTGAGTCTCTTATGGAAAAAGATATTTGTGATGTCACAAAATGATACCAAAATATCCATCACCTCACTTCGTCAACAGACTTCTACTACCATGACATTTGCATCGCAAACGAAAGTACCAGACATATTTCGAATTATCGGCCTTTCTGAGGAAGATCTTTCGAAGGTAAGAAAGCGGTTTGGACACTCTCCAAAGGAAGTCGTCAAATTAAACCGTTGATGGCGCAATCTCCACAATCCTATTGCACAGAAGTGTCTATTGGTTGATGAGCTAGAAGCCTACCAAGCAGTTGTAAACAAAGCGAGTTACCGAAAAGGTTACCAGATGCTTTGACGTGGATTAGACCGTAATGATGGGCTTATCTTTTAAAAACCCACAATAACTACTTTTTTGAATGAAAAAAGCGACCTTTAAGTCGCTCTGGATTATCCCGCTGGGATCATACAATTCGAAGCAACAAATTGTTTATCAACTCTTTAAGGCCTGTCAAATCTTTTACTCACCTTGTCACTCACCAATTTGTGGTGGTCGGCTTGCAATTGCCTCAAAGATAGAGAATATCGTGAAGGCTTTCCTGAAATATTAACGGGTATCAAGTATGTATCGCCCATTGACCTCGCGAGATTTCTAATTTCGAGGAAATTAGGTTTATCAGGAGGACTCAAGGAAGAAGTGAGTTTACTAACTTGTGCATGTATAAGTCAAATTATCGTCCTATGAAGGTAATCACTGTTCCTTTAACTCATTCCGCTGTGCGCCGCCTTGATTATGATGTTGCCGAGCCCGGAGATTTAATAGAGATGAAATTGGAGGATGAGACATTCCATGAATTGGCTAAATGTGGCCTTTTTGATAAGATCAATGCTCTTTCAAACAAGATTATTGATGAATTCGAGGATGAAATGATAGTAGAACAATCGCAGCTGCAAGCGATACTCGAGAGCCATGTTTTTGAACCTGGCAATTATCCTGCTAGCTTGTCTGACGTTTTAGCTCGAATTGAAGCCATGTTCAAAGAAGCACTTACCAGATCTACTGGTGTATATTTCTATTTTTAGGGTTCTCGGAGACCAGGGCCTCCGTTTGAGGTGGACTTGGAATATTTATAAAAATTCTCCTGCCCGCGACTTCGGAGCGAATGGGCGGCCAGATTCAATTGTCCGACAATTGTACATCTGGCCGATTGCGGGTAAGAGGCAAACGTAGCTTTACATTGATGGTATGGCAATGACGCGTCATTCGAAATCGTCACATTAATGTTTTCAGGAGCAGGACTTCCGGGGAAAGTACAGCAACACTTTTTGTACTTGCGAAAACTTCCGTCTACTGCCCGGTCGGCTATTACATACTTACGACCAGTTTCGTTTTCGCAACAAACCAAGGGACTGGCTCACAGCCATTGCTTTCGTCATTTAGATAGGCAAGAACTTGACCGGAATTCATGTCACTGTCAAAGAGTCCATATTCGTTCAAGTTCAAGTCGAATTTGTTTGAAAATTCTCCTCCGAGATCATGACAATGAAAAGTGTGAAAGTCTCCGCTGAACTCGATACCTATATAATCAAAGCCTAAAAACTGATCATTGTTTGTTTCTTCAATGCCTTTCAGAAGTGTAAGCCGAAGTCCGATTTCCCCCATTCCGTCCGACTGAGGTTTAAATTCGTCAAGGAGGTCAGCACGCTCGCGTTCGTTAAAATACAGAGCGAATACTTTAATATCACTTAAATGAGGAAAGAACGTATTTTTGTATTCCAAAGCCGTGTCAATGTCGGTGAATACATTGATCCAACCTAATTTATGTTCATTGTGATTCTTGTCAACCCAAGCCCTGACTAAGTCGATCTCTCTGTTTGAAAGCTGGAAATTTTCTTTTGCCTCTTCTGCTTGTTCATCATTATCAGTTGTCCAGCTGTAAGACCAAATATTGACCAGATGATCATTAATACACTTACTACAAGTGTGAATCATTGCGTCGCTATATGTTCCAAAATTCATCGGAATAAGCCTTGTCAGAAAATACCCGCCTAGGTAGTGCTTTTGTTTAAGATCTATCATTCTAACTTCGATGTGTACTGCACTGCCACGGTTCTTCTTTGGATTATTGGCCGCCATTAATATACGTAAATTCGTTTGTGTTTGACGTAATCAGGTGTCTGTTTGTTTCAAGTTAGAGTGTGCAATTAGCCCAAGCATTTCGTTCAACTGCCCAAGCGATCATTTTCACGAGATTGGAATTTTCACAAACTCTCCCGCCAGCGACTTCGTAGCGTTTGAGCGGCTAGATGAGATTATGATACAATCTGACATCTGGCCAATTGCGGGTATGAGGCAATCAATAATCTGGGGTTAACCGTTAGGCTGTTAACGTACAACGGAAAAGTGAAATTTATCGGTACAGTCAAGCGTTCCCACTTGAGCAGCAAAGCACCTCGCTTGCGTTGATATGGTGTACGTAATTGATATGGATAAAAATAAAATGAGGTCGCTATGGATAGAGAATGGTTAGAACCTTGGGAAAAGATTTCTGACGATCAGGCTATGTTTTTCAAAGGCCAATTGGTCAAAGAAATTACGTCGACTCACCCTCTTTTTGGTTTGCAGCTTATGCCTATCGGCCGCAGCGAGGCAAACGATGATATTCTGGTCAGTTTAAGCACCGGGAAGTTGGCAGTTGTGCATTTAACCTGGGGGAATTCCGGAGACCATTTATGGCCAAGTACAGAGTTATACGACAGTTGGGAGGAGTTTGTAGATAAGAAGATGCTGGAAGATAACTTTGGCTATTAGGAGCTACCCGAATATTACCAGCCGGTTATTTTCACCTTTTCTCTCGCGATCCCCTCTCACCAATCGGAGGGGTCGTGAGAGAGAAGGGACTTTTCGAGAACTGATGTTAACGGTTCGGCTATCACATTATCACATTATAGAGGACGGTATGTTTTATTGGATTTTTGGGGAAGTTGGTGTGGCCCATGCCGCGAGGGGAACCCACATTTGATAGAACTTTACGAGAAATTCAGTGGGGATCATCTCGAGTTTATTGGAATTGCCTGCCAGGATCGATTTAGCCCCTGGACAAAGGCTATTGAAAAAGATGGCATCGGTATTTGGAAACATATTCTAGATTTAGATCAAAAGGAGATAAATGATACTAAGCAAAAAAAGACGATTGCGGAACGTTTCGCCGTCAATTCATTTCCCACTAAAATATTGATTGACCGTTCGGGAAAGATTGTTGCTCGTTTTCATGGAGGTGACGATGTAAAGTTAGAGGCCAAACTAAAAGAATTATTGGATTAAGATATTCAGAATTTGAGAATAGAGGTAATCTTTATTCAAGTCAAACAGCCTGTCGAAATACGTTTCATTCTCGAAACTTAGCTATTCTACCTAGACACACCCCGTTTTGTGCCATAGAACCCATAGATCATGTTCTCTGATCATCCTAGCCTGGTCAGCAAGTCATCTCGGAAGGTAGCGGACAACGGCAGGACACGATCGGCCAGGGTGATCTGATGTCTTTCAATCTTATCGATTTTGGATATAGATATGACAAAAGATTTATGAATCTGCATGAACGCTTCACGAGGTAGTTTTTCAAAAATCTCTGCAAGTTTCATTCGGGTCAGCACCTTCCGGCCGGATGTATGGAAAGTGAGGTAATTCCTGTCGGCTTCAATATAAAGCAGCAAGTCGAGATCAATGCGCGCCCAGTCGTAACCGGTTTTGACGAAAATATAATCACATGGCTTTAACCCGTTTACAACCTTCGAAAATTGTGCAGTAATCCGGTCGGTGGTCTGCAAGAAGCGGCCAAGGCCTATCGGTTTCAGCAAATAATCCGTTGCAGCAAGGTCAAACTCCTCTACGGCATATCGCGGATGAGCAGTGGTAAAGACAATATGTACCGACGGAGAAAGTATCCGGGCCAGTTCCAAGCCCGACAAATCGGGCATCTGGATGTCCAGAAATATCAGATCCACCGGATTATTTTTAATAAAAGCCAATGCCTCCGCTCCGCTGAAAAACGAGCCCAGAACATTCAGAATAGGTACTCTGCTCGCGTGGGCTAGTAAAACGCTTAGGCCTATGGGCTCATCGTCCACGAAAATGCAGCGAATATGCGCCAGATCTTTTTTCACAATAACTGCTCGATTTGCTTGTACAAAGCCTCCCGGTCGGACGGTCGATTTGCATGGATCGTCACAATTTTCCCCGACTTGTCCACTAATATATAGGAGGGAAGCTTCCGGCTTCCCTGGCACTTTACGAAGAGCTGTGGCTAGAAACCTTTAAAACCAAAGGACACCACATGCGCTCAGTTCGATAGCTAAGAAACCTCAATGAATAAAAACGGCAGATCTGGTTGCGCGTTGGGAATCAGCTTTTATTAGCTATTTTCGCATATCCCTTACTATCGGTTACAATTGTATGATTTCAAGAAAGCAGACGGCTTGTCTATTACTCCTGCTATTATTCTCTTCACTCAAAAGCATTGCTCAACGCTCGTCAGGGCATCAATTATTTCTGAAAAACGGAGTGGTAACACTGCCTGAAAGCACCGCAGACGAAATAGTTACCAGCTACGGCCATCAGCGGTCGACGCCTGAGCGAAAATCGCTGGTGATTATTCAGTTTAACAAAATACCCGATCAGGAAACGCAGTCGCGATTGAAGGATTATGGCATTGAATTGCTGGAATATGTTCCCGATCATGCGTATACCGCAACGCTGACCAGGCCCGTTGATGGAAAAGCCCTGAAAAAGCTGGGCGTACGGGCCGTGTTCAGACCAAGGTCGGAGGATATCGTAGAACCTTCATTGTTGTCTGGGATTATACCAGACCATGCCCGCAAAGTCGCAGGTAAAACAGATGTGAAACTGAGCTTTGCCCGATCATTTTCCCTAGATGAAGTGACGCGTGACCTTATCCAAAATGGCTTCGAGGTGACCAACGACGGCCTGAAATCATATCAGGTTATGGACGTCAGAATTCCAGAGGGCAGTATCCGTCGCCTTGCCGAACTTCCGTGGGTACAATACATCGCCCCCGTGGCGCGCCCCTCCGAAATGCTGAACGACAAGAGCACGACGGGTACCAAGGCCAATGTGCTGGGTTCCGTGGCGCTTTTGGGTTACAAACTGACTGGCGAGGGTGTGGTGATAGGCTTGGGTGATAATGCCAACCCGTTGCTACACCCGGATATTGGTAAGCGGGTGATCAGCTACCAGTCTCTAGGCGACAACACATGGCATGGCATACATGTGGGCGGAACGGCAGTTGGATCTGGCTTGCTTAACGAGAAATACCGGGGTTATGCGCCAAAATCGAAGGTCGTATTCGAGACGACGGCGAATATTTGGACCAATGCCGGGTCGCTGATCAGGGACCATGGAATGGTAGTCACCAGCAATACATATGGCGGTTTAAGCAGGTGTTCTGGTATGGGTATTTATTCGGATGGAGCCGCAGCACTCGATCAGCAAGCGTCTGAATTCCCTTACTTGCAGCATGTTTTTGCGGCCGGTAACAGTGGAACAGAGACGAACTGTCAGGGCCTAGGTTATCCGGCTGGTTTCGGTACCGTTCTTGGCGATTTTCAGTCGGCGAAAAATATCCTGACCGTGGGCAGCACCCTGCCAGTCGGGATCATTAGTCCGACTTCGTCCAAAGGGCCGACTACCGACGGACGGATCAAGCCGGAGGTGATCGCTCCCGGCGGCAGCATTGTCTCAACCATTCAGAACAATGCCTATCAGTCGGCTTCGGGAACGAGCATGGCCACGCCGGCGGTGACGGGCGGCGTAGCGCTATTATACGAGCGGTACCGTCAATTGCATCAGCTGAATAATCCCAAAAATGCATTGGTCAAGGCACTGATATGTAACGGCGCTACCGACATGGGTTTGCCAGGACCCGATTTCAGCCATGGTTTTGGCATTATGAACCTGCTCCGATCGGTAAAAATGCTTGATAAAGGCCATTACTATAATGGACAGCTAACCCATTCTGGCATCAATACGCATGAGATCGTCGTGCCAGAGAACACGGCCAAATTGAAGGTAATGCTTTACTGGAATGACCCAGCCACATCTATGCTCGCAGGAGGTAAAACATTGGTGAACAACCTTGATCTGTCGGTAACCCGCCCCGGAAATACCAAAGTTTTACCCAAATTCCCTTCGGCGGCGGCGCCCCTTGCTGCGGCAGTTCCCGGCGTCGATTCGGTCAACAATATCGAGCAGGTCGTGCTGGAAGAACCGGCGGCGGGCACCTATTCGATCAAGGTCGAAGCGACGCGCATTCCGCAGGGTGTGCAGGAGTATTTCTTGGTGTACGATGTAATTGAGTCTTCGCTAACTGTCACTTACCCCCTGGCGGGAGAGCATCTCACGAAAGGGGATGCCGTTAATATCTGCTGGGATTCTTACGGCGACACGCTCAGCACCTTCAACGTGGCCTATTCCCTCAATAACGGGACGGCCTGGACCACGCTCAATGCCAACGTTGCGGCAGATCAGCGGCAATTGGCCTGGACCGTACCCGACGCCGCCACGGGAACCGCGAAGGTGCGGATCATGCGGAACGGGACGGCTTTTACGAATACCGGCGGCTCCTTTGCCGTGCTCGGTATTCCTGCAGTTACCTTGCAAGCCGTTCAATGCGAGGGGTATATAGCATTACAATGGAATGCGGTTAGCGGGGCTTCCGATTACGAGGTGATGATCTCGACCGGCGATGAAATGAAGTCGGCTGGTGTCACAGCAGCGTTGAAATTCACATTGTCGTCTCTGTCAAAAGACTCGACCTATTATGTATCGGTCAGGGCGCGGAAAGATCAGGCGCCGGGCCGTCGGTCGGTGGCATTGATCCGAAAGCCCGATAACGGCACTTGCCAGGGCACCATTTCGGATAACGATCTCGGTATCGAGGCTGTCGTAGCGCCTTTGCCAGCGGTAAGAGCTTTTACCAAATCAATTTACACTACCGAACAGGCCATAACCGTTCGCATCAAAAACCTCGACGATCAACCACAAACTAAACCATTCGAGGTCGGTTATTCGCTGGGCGGGGCCATGCATTGGGAGCAGGTCAATATCACGTTGCCGCCGACGGCGACTACCGATTACACTTTTCAGCGGCGCGAGAATCTGGCGTCGGTCAGTCAAGCGACATTACAGGTACGCGTACGCCATGCGGGGGATCCCGTGCGAATCAATGACTCGCTCGTGGTGAAGCTGCGCCAGATCCCGAATCCAAAGCTGGTGTTGCCTTATTTGCAGGATTTGAAATCCGTTCCTTCTCAGGATATACGAGTTTCCACCGCGGGGATTCCCGGCGCGGATGCATTTGACTTTACCATTGTCGCCGGCAGCAGCCGTTTAAGGACCGGTGGGGATGCAGGTTACGCTTCCCAGGGGGGATTTGTCCTGGATGCCATCCCGTTTCCGGTTACGTTGTCCCGAAGTTACCTGGATGGGACGTTCAATCTCTCGGGTTACCGGGTGCAAGACGACGAAGTATTGCTGCGGTTCAGGTACCCATGGGGATATTTCCATCGTAATGCCGCTCCGCAAATTCGTGGTAGCAGCAGCGATCCCTGGATTACTGCTGATATTCAGGAATACTGGGATTACGGGAACGCTGATGACGGTTACAAAATAGCGCAGGTGGAAATCACTCCATTGCTTCGAAAAAACGGACAGGAATTTACGACGGATTTCCAGGTGAGGTGGAGCAGTCAGGCATTCGGCATGTTCCCATCTGATGGCGTCGTGTTCGGTGACATACAGCTCTTAAAAGCGAAAAGCGATATTACAGCAACCACGCTGGTTGCCCCCTCTGTCTCACTTTGTGATTTGCCCATCGGCCCCGAGATGAAGGTGGTATTTAAAAATAATGGTACACACGATTGTTATGACTTGCCTTTTAAGCTGTCATTCGACGGAGAGGTATATGATCGCGCGATAGCTTTCATCGCGAAGGACGGCGAGAGCGAGATGGGATTTATATACCCGGAAAAAGTATATCAGGCGGGAAAGCATGTGATGAAGGTTTGGTCCGAAAAAGCGATGGATATCAACCCGGCCAATGATACGCTCACAGCTGAGTTCTTCACGACTGGAACAGTTAACGCCAGCCCGTACCGTGAAAGCTTCGAATCGGGAAATGGCGGATGGTATACCGGCGGAACCAACTCCTCATGGGCGTATGGCGCGCCTGCAAGCGCAGGTTTTTCGGATGTCGTCAGCGGTCGTAATGCATGGAAAACCAATCTGACAGGGCTCTACCACAATAACGAGGAATCCTATCTTTATTCTCCCTGCCTAGATACGCAATATTTGCAAGCGCCGATGCTGAGTTTCATCGCACAGATGGACATCGAACGATGTAACGGCGAACCATGCGACATGCTGTACATCGAATGTAACACCGGTTATGGATGGTTCCGACTCGGTATGAAAGACCGTGGCGTAAATTGGTATAATGCCGAGAACGGTGGCCAGGGCTTCTGGCAGGGCAAGGTGACCGACGGATGGCGGGTATTTTCAGCGGAGCTACCGCGTACCAGCTCCTTGAGACTCCGGTTTGTTTTCAAAAGCAATGGGGCGGGAACGACCGAGGGGGCGGTAATCGACGACATCAATATCGCCGATATGTTGAGTTCTGAGATTTACTATGGGGCAACGCCGCCGAACGCAATCGCACCGGTTCCGACTGTTTATGACGCCTGGTCGCATTTCAGATTGGGAAACTTCATTGTGGCATCTGTCAATACGCATGGACAGGACATTGCGGGGCTAACCCTCCAGACCTTCGTCAACGACGGGCCTTTACGGGTGAGTGAAAATGAGTTGGCAATGGACCGGAATTTTGTATTTAATTCTGCTAAAACCTTTGAAAAGCCGGTCATGGTGCGGCTGTATGTTCCTGAAACGGATATCCAACGACTGATCGCCGCGGCAGACCAACCGAATGTAACGAAACCCAAGTCGGCTTATGACCTTGCCGTAACGAAGTACTCCGGTGCGAACCAGGACGGCTCGCTGGAGAACAATGCAAGAGAAGGATGGGACTATTTCGCGCCCGATAAAGTCACAAAAGTCCCGTATTTAAACGGCTACTACCTGGAATTTGAAACAAAAAGCTTCTCGGAATTCTGGGTGGCGAGAAATTACATAGGGACGGGCAAGCCCTTACCTGTGACACTAATCAATTTTGTCGCGGAGAAAAGCATTTCCGGGGAAAGCGCAGTCGTCGGCCTGAAATGGTCCACCGCTTTGGAAACGGATTTTAGCCATTTCGTCGTGCAGGTCGCGACCGGTGCGGAAAATGTCAGAAAGGGAGTTTTCCAGGATCTGGGGACGATCGCTGGACAGGGCGGAAATGGAACGCGCCTTTACACTTTTACCGATGGCCCATTGAGTTCCTGGGGAACACGCTATTACCGGCTGAAAATGGTTGATCGCGCGACGGACCGCTCCGACAGTAGTTTTGCCTATTCGTCCATCAAATCAGTCGCTTTCGATCACAATCAGGAATGGCACATTTTCCCAAATCCATCAAAAGGAATTTTCAGGCTTGAACGGAAAACGGAAATACCGGGGCCGGTTCTAATTGAAGTGATTGACCTGAATGCCAAGCTATGCAAGAGACTGGAATTTCAGAAAGCTATGCCTGCTCTGGAAGTGGATCTCGGTTCACCGGACCTGGCCAACGGGCTATATGTGATTAAAGTGATATCAAAAGAGGGAGAAAGGCGATTTAAGGTTGTAAAGGAGTAAATCCGAATGTCGTCCACTTACCTCACGAAAACAGCGGGCTTCGTATTTACGCTCATTCCGGCAGGTCGCCGCGAAAAGATGATCGATTTTTGGATGTTCAACTGTTTCTAATAATAGATATTTCCGCATCCCTGTTTGAAGGCTTTTGCGATGGTTTAAGTCTCTAAAATCCAAAATTTACGTCTTCTAACCAAAGCCGAATGAGTTCCGAATGAGGCTGCCTAGCAGAGCCAGATTCCCCGTTTGTATAAAAACGGTACATCTGGCCTACCACGGAAAGACAGGTGGTAGCATCTAATTTTTGAATGTCTGCTCTGAGAGAAATTCCAGATCTGAAAGCAGGCGTTGGCGCCCGAAGCGTCAATATTGAGTCAAATTGAGCGGGAAAAAGAAAATTTAGTCAGAAATGCGTCTTCGAGATCGTTTGGGACAAAAATGCTCCTTTAGGCGCTTTCCGGGCTGCTTTTTGCTCAATCAAGACGTTTTCGCCTCAAAAACAGCTTTTTCGCTTGCGAGCAGTTATGCATCGATGAAATTGGTGGTCAGATTTCTAGCTCGAAACTTATCAATCATCGTTCATAGGAGTTAACCAAATTTTTTCTTGCAAACCTCTCTCGCAATTACGGAGGGGTTGTAAGAAAAAATTTTAAAGAAATAAAAGTGTCGGAATAGGAACCTCGGTAGCGAGTAACTACCCCAAAGAAATGCAAACGCCTTTGGCTGACCCGTCAGAAAGATTGAAAGAGTTCGCAGATAGTCTTTGCCAGTTTCGGCTGATTGCGATATTTCTTTAACCGGTCTTGAATTAGTGCAGTCGATGGAAACCTCAGAACTGCATTGAACCGGTCGCTCATTTGGAAAATTTCGTGCTCTGTAAATTCTTCAGGATTACGTAGGAGCAAGTTCCATCCCACGGCATTATCGCTGTTTTGTGTAACCTGGTTTCTGATGAATTGTCTACTAAGGTTATTATAATGTGCAAACATCGATGAAATTGCGCCTGAATTGCTGCGATTACCCATAAGCGAGGCAAGTGAATCCGAGCGTTGGTGATAGAGCTCCTGCATTTCGGATAATATCGACTTGTAGCGTAGACTCAACGGTGAATTCACGGCTTTGCTTTGCCGAAAGTTCTGTGGATCAATTGATATTTGAACATGATCGGAATCAATGAAAATATAAAAGCATCGGTTGTTCTTACACACTTCGACAGGACAGTATTCGTCTACCGTTATCTCGAAAATCATTGAATAACCAAGGTCAGCGTCTGCATACTCCCGTACCGGTTGAAAGGGTTCCTTGACATAAAGTGTTACGGAGTCAGGCTCGTCTAGGTAAGCGGCCTTAGCGAGCTGTGGTTCGAGATAAAATAAGTCGACCTTGACTTTTTGCTGTGAGAAGACCAGATTGCCAGCCGCCACTGTCAGTAGCACTGTTTGATAGATAGTCGCAAGAAAAAGTCTATTGGCATGAACGAACATGACGAGTCGGATCATTTTACTCATTTCTAAACTCTAAATCAGTAAATATCATTGCGCCGACTGATGCGAAAATATCCAGTGTGTTTTGAGTTTCGCTTTTATTTCAAATAAAATTATCTTTGCACCCAAAATTCTTCGGAAACTCCATAAATGCACCGCGTTAAGTGCCTGTGACCTTCTAACATATCGCCAATCCCAGCTGTCAACCGGCAGCTTGCTTGCAATTGTTTAATTCAACCAAGAATGCAGACGACTTGTAGGATGGTATTGCTATACCCATCTGACTGTTGTCCGCTTTTCCAAGGCAAATTGCTTTGGACCAAACGCGTTATGCTATGGAATCAAGAAAATACGAAAGGACATATCATTTACCCTGGTCGCCGGGCATAACCAGTGACGACAAAGTTCAAATAGATTACTGGCAACATTTGAGCCGGATGAATCAGGTCGTCTTTACCGAAAAGCTCGATGGGGAAAACAACTGCCTCAGCCGCTATGGCGTTTTTGCACGCTCGCATGCCGTACCTACGACTTCTCCCTGGACAGCGCGGCTGCGGGAAAGATGGGCGCATATCAAAGGCGATCTGGGTGAGCTAGAAATATTTGGAGAGAATGTGTATGCTGTGCACTCCATTGAATATACGCGGCTGGAAGACTATTTCTTCGTCTTTGCAGCCCGGTACCTGGATCAATGGCTGGATTGGGATGAGGTGTGCTTTTACGCAGATGCGCTCGGCTTATCAGTAGTACCGGTTCTGGGCGATTTATCCGTACCCGCAGATGAGCAAACATTCAAAAAGACGGTGCTGGAATTTGCCGGCTCGGAAAGCGTGTTTGGATCGATCGATGCGAATACCGGGCTGCATTGCAACCGGGAGGGCGTAGTCGTGCGCGATTTCTACGCCTTTCCCGTGGGGCAGCTATCAACACATGTATTGAAATACGTCCGCAAGGACCATGTGCAGACCTCTGAGCATTGGACGCGCAATTGGCGACCTGCCAGACCTATTAATCAATATTAGCATCAAGGACATGAAAGAACTATTATATAAAAACTGGGAAGAGCTGGCGGGACGTTACGATTGGATCGAAGATATGCATGGCGTGCCACAGGACCCGGTCCATCATGCAGAGGGAGATGTGGCAATCCACACGCAAATGGTACTCGACGCATTGGTGGGCCTGGAAGAATTTAAAGACTTGCCGGAAGAGAAAAAAGCAATATTGTGGATTGCTGCTTTGCTGCATGATGTAGAGAAGCGCAGCACGACCTATCAGGAAACCAACGGAAGCATCGTTTCGCCCGGTCATGCCAAGAAGGGGGCACTGACTGCACGGCAAGTTTTATTCAAAGAATTTGACGTTCCGTTTGAAACCCGGGAACAAATTGTCGGGCTCGTCAGACACCATGGTTTGCCGCTATGGGTATTTCACAAGCCTGATCCACAAAAAGCGCTTTTGCAGGCATCGCTGGAAGTAAACACGAACCTGGTGGCAATCCTGGCCAAAGCAGATGTATTAGGCCGGATATGCAACGACCAGCAGGAGCTCCTTGACCGCATAAGCCTTTTTGAGGAGTATTGCCGGGAACAAAGATGCGCTGGCCAGCCATTTCCCTTTGCTACGGATCTGTCCCGCTTTCACTATTTCCATGCAGAGTCACCTTCCGTGGATTACGTTCCTTTCGATGACACGACATGTGAGGTAACGTTGATGAGTGGCTTGCCAGGGATGGGAAAAGACAGCTATATTCAGCAGCATTTGTCGGGGCTTCCGGTAATCAGTTTGGATGAAATCCGTCAGGCCTATAAGATTAAACCCGAGGATACTTCTGCTAACGGCTGGGTAGCTCAGCAAGCTAAGGAACAGGCGCGGGTATATCTGCGTGCGAAGACTGATTTTGTCTGGAATGCGACCAATATTTCAAAGCAGATGCGGAGCCAGCTCATTGAATTGTTCGCGTCTTACCGCGCCCGCGTAAGGATCGTTTATATCGAGCAGCCCTATAAGCAATGGAAGCTTCAAAATGGATCGAGACAAGAAATGGTGCCTGCCAAAGTGTTAGAGAGGATGCTGGCGAAATGGGAAGTCCCTAAGCTGCACGAAGCGTATTCAGTGAAATATGTTGTTGCGGCAAGAGCAACCCGGTAGGCTTTAAACGACCGTGTTTAGTGTTTGAATGCGATTGACGATCGCAAGTTAGCCTTCTCTTTGTGCAGATAAGGGCTCTCAAAAGAGCCGTTCACCGGCAAAACACCTTGTCCTTCAATCCAAATATCGCTAAACTTGAATCATTGGGAGAACATCAAAGGAGAGATAATATGTCCAGACAAGTGATTAATGACGGGAATGGCAAACCGGTTTCGGTACTAATCGACTACCAGGAATGGCTCAAAATCGAACAGCTTTTAGCAGGGAAAGAGCTTGACTTCGCTGGCCCGGCAAACCCATTGGACTGGTATGTGTTAACAGAAACTACGAATTCACTTCTGAATGAATTAATATCCTATTCTTCAAGGGAGCGTAGAAAGGAAATGAAGCGGACCCAACCCGATCATGGTAAAATCAGCGAGCTCCAACAGTTATTTGAAGAAGTCCACACCATCAATTCAGACCCGGAAAATTTCAAAAGCATCGGCAGGATGGAAGCAATTATCGGCCAATATGGGTTCTTCGTCACTTTTGATGGTGGGCTTATCTGTTTTTAGCCAGTAACATTTTTGTAAGCAGGTCAATTCCGGCCCGTCCGTACATAGATCTCTTGATTGTTTTCATCTTATTAATATGGCCTTCTACTTTTCCGCTTGAGATATCAGAATTAATTGCTTGCTCAACGGCATGATGGTCATTCTTGATGCCTTTTGCAAAGTTTTTCAAAAGCGCGTCGGGATGCGAGGCACTTTCCAGCCATTCGTCAAAACTGGCGTGGTGCTGCTTACCCAAGAGCGCTTTGAATTGTTGGGCAAGCTCGGCCGCCTTCTGAATTGAGCACTGTGTTGGCAGAGAAAAGTAAAGAATTCCAGATCGGTGATTGACCAGGTTGGCTGTCTGGCAAGTCCTGGGGTTTATCCAGGGGTTGCCCCACTAAGTTTTGCGCCACAAGCCGGTTCATTCTTTCGCAAAAGCTGGTGTATTTGTCGTTAAAGCCCTGTGCTATCATGTCTGCAAGAAGCTGCTTATAAGTCGTCTGTGGCCGGTAATTCTGTTGGATGTATGGAATGAAGTGATCAAAATTGGTCGAATGTTCAGAGGTGGGTGGGGTATTCCGACCTGGCAAGACATCCAAATGGATGTATCTCCTTATGGATTTCCTGTTGGACTTCAGATGAGCAGCTATTGCGTTGATACTGTGCCCCTGAGCATAGAGTTTCTTGGTTTGCTCAAATTTAAACTGCCTACGGGGGTTAACATTTCCCGTAAACAATCCAGAATTTTCAGTTTGCATGCGCTTGCTGGTTGCAGTTTCATGGTTAAGAGGAATGGATTGATTATGTGCTTTTTGCTTGTCATGAAAGGCTACGAAACATTTTTTGATCGTTTCGCTTTGTCTTTGCATTGCTCTATCGAGTGCTTCTCTAAGGTTAACCAGCAAATGAAAGCGGTCGGCCACTTGCTTAGCTTGCGGGGCACCTTTGCGAATACCTATTGCATAGGTCGATGCCCGGTCCCTGGCCACAGTATACACCTCCGGGTGTTGTTTGAGCCAAGCTTCAAGCGCTTCGGCACTGCGACCTTCCCATAAGCCGATAACCCTATTCTGATGTAGGTCCACCAGGATTGTACCATAGGTTCGGCCCTTTTACAAAAAATTAATCGAGAAAGCAAAAGAGCGGCTGACGACGACGCAGCTAAGCATGTCCGAAATTGCTTATGAGCTCGGTTTTGAACATTCGCAAAGTTTCAGCAAGCTATTTAAAAACAAAACCAATCAATCTCCGATGGAGTTTAGGGCTTCGTTCACCTAAAAATATTCGCTCAGGGGAGTCAAAGTAAGAATGGCAGAGGATTGATTTTATTAACTTTGCCGCATGCTAGAAGAAGAAACGACTAGAATACCCTGGCTGAATGAAGTGGACCTTCGACTCAAAGGTTTTAAAGTTCATGCCCTTCCGGAATCAACAGAAGTCCCAGTTAAAGCTGGGCGGCGCGACTTTTACAAAATGGGTTTGGTCAATGGCGAGATGACCATTAATTATGGTGGCCAGCTACTGGACATCAAAGGAACAGCACTGTTTTTCGTCAACCCGCATGTACCGCACGCTCTTGTCCGCCGTATCAACCGTACCGGTGGTTACGCCTGTATCTTTACCGAAACCTTCCTCAATGGGCGGGACTTACAAGACTCCCCCCTTTTCAGGGTCGGCGAAAACCCAGTCGTATCCCTTAATGCGGAACAAGCTGCATTTATGACCGGCCTTTTTAAGAAAATGCTGTCAGTATACGATGGCGACTATCTTTATAAAAGCGATCTGATCAAAAACTACATTGCGCTCATCATCCACGAGGCCCTTCGAATACAGCCCGCGCAGCATGTCCCTGCCTTCAGAAATGGCGAAAGCCGCATTTCACACCAATTCACTGACCTGCTGGAAAAGCAGTTTCCAATAGAGCGCAGCGACGAACCGCTCCGCTTACGCAGTCCACAGGACTATGCCAGACATTTAAATGTACATGTCAATTACCTGAATCGGTCTGTCAGGGAAACGACGGGCAAAACCACTTCGGCGAATATATCCTCGCGCATTATTGCCGAAGCAAAAGCCCTGTTGCAACATAGTGACTGGGCCGTGGCCGAGATCGCTTACGCGCTTGGGTTTGAATACCCTGCCTACTTTAACAACTATTTCAAACGGTTGACTGGCAGCACACCGAATACTTTCCGAAAGGTTTGAAAATCATAGTTACTGGTTTGATATTGATTGGCTGTCTGCCAAGCTACGGTCTAATTTTGCCGTATCATTATTAAATCATCCAACAATGAAAATTTTAGTAACAGGAGCAACAGGAAAAGTAGGAAGCCGTTTAGTGCCACGCCTGATAGCCAAAGGCTATGATGTATCGATATTGGTCAGGGACATTGCAAAAGCTGGCGGTCTGATTGAGCTCGGTGCGACACCCATAACCGGCGACCTGTTTGAGCCAGCCACACTGCCGGCGGCCGTATCCGGTATGGATGCCGTGATCCATCTTGCCGCGTTATTCCGGACCTTTACAGATAATGAAGGTATCGTCAAAACCAACCGCGAGGGAAGTATCGCGTTAGCGCAGGCAGCACAGGAGGCCGGAGTCAAACGATTTGTTTTTACCAGCACCTCAAATGTGTACGGTTCAGGTTACCACCGGCCTGCAAAAGAAGACGAACAGGTGGATGTTAACGATCCGCGGGCCTACTCTTCCAGCAAGATCGCCGCAGAAAGGGAATTGATCGGGATGCAGCAAAACCAGGGATTTGACGTCCGTATCTTGCGTCTTGGCTTTGTTTACGGTGACAAGGACCCGCACATCGCCGAAATTATCCCATATATTAAAAAGCTGAACATGCATTCTGGTTCACGCATGCACATGGTACATCACCTGGATGTCGCGCAGGCACTGATCCTGCTGCTCACCACCGAGGGATTGGATGGAGAAATCTTCAACGTAGCCGACGATGCACCAATCACTTTTTACGAACTGGCTGAGTCTGTCGGAAAAGCAGCAGATACCTTTGATGAAATAGAAGGTCCGCTTAAAGACCCTTTCCATGGCGTTCAGGATATTTCCAAACTTCGAAGGAAAACCGGCTTCCGGCCATTGGTGCCAAGCTACTATGTGGCCCGCGATCTTGATATTTTGTAACCATAAACCGTGTGCTGCGCAGCATTGGAAAATTCGGATACCTTTTCCCCGGATTTGGATAATTGTGGCCGCCAGCTGCTTCCTAAGTTTGCATCATAAAAACAACTATGATGATAACAGCAAAAGGATATGCGGCGCAAACGGCAGAGAGCCCACTAACGCCCTGGGAATTTGAAAGACGCGAGCTCGGCGCGCAAGATGTACAGATGGAAATTCTATACTGCGGGGTTTGCCATACCGATATTCACCTGACCCGTAACGAATGGTTTGAAGGAATTTTCCCGATGGTTCCAGGGCATGAGATCGTTGGCCGTATCAGTGCCCTGGGTGCTCATGCTAAAAAGTTCAGCATCGGTGATCTGGGTGGCGTGGGCGTGATGGTAGATTCCTGCCGGGAGTGCCCTGACTGCAAGAACGGGCAAGAGCAGTTTTGCAGTGTAGCCCCGGTCCAAACCTACAATAATCTGGGCCACGATGGCCAGCCTGTTTACGGCGGATATTCCAATACCATTGTTGTCCATGAAGACTTCGTGCATCGCATTTCTGAAAAGCTCGACCTGGCCGGAGTGGCCCCATTGCTTTGCGCGGGGATAACTACCTATTCACCGCTAAAAAGATGGAATGTAGGTAAAGGGCATAAACTGGCTGTGGTCGGCTTAGGTGGACTGGGCCACATGGGCGTTAAATTTGGGAAAGCTTTGGGCGCAGAAGTAACGGTATTGAGCACTTCTCCCGGCAAAAAGGAAGCGGCCATGCGGCTCGGGGCTGATCATTTTATCATTTCCAGGGAGGAAGCAGAGATGAAAGCAGCCTTCAAAACATTTGACTTTGTGCTGGATACCGTTTCGGGCAACAGTGATGTCAATCCTTATCTGGCCGTTTTAAAAAGCAATGGCATTTACGTCAATGTCGGTATGCCGGCCAAGCCCTGGGAGGTAAGCTCCTTCTCGCTGGCAACGGGCAACAAGGTTATCGCCGGGTCTGGCGCCGGAGGCCTGCCCGAAACACAACAGATGCTAGACTTTTGCGCAGAACATAATATCGTCTCCGACATTGAGCTGATCGATATCAAGGATATTCACACTGCCTATGACCGAATGCAAAAAGGTGATGTCCGCTACCGTTTTGTCATTGATATGAAAACCCTGTAACTTCAATCAGTGAACAAGCCATACCTCATCAATTCCATATCCGAGCAGCACCGGCTTCTCGGATTGCCTAAGCCTAAACATCCGCTGATCAGCGTATTCCGGCATGAAAATGCTGATTACGCCAGACTGGTCGATCTGCAACATTTTACCCTCAATTTTTACTGCATATCCATCAAAACGGACTATGACGGCAAGTTGAAGTACGGGCATCGCCATTACGATTTTGAGGAAGGGATGATGGCCTTTATTTCTCCCAACCAGTTGCTGATGAAACTGGACCCGGGATCCAAGCCGCCGGGTGGCATGACACTAATGTTTCACCAGGATTTCATTGCAGGCACTTCGCTGGCTACCAAAATCCGAAATTTTGGCTTTTTCTCCTACGAGCTCCACGAAGCCCTTCATTTGTCAGAGCAGGAAGAGGCGAAGATCAAGGATCTGTTTGCCAGCATAGAGGCGGAATACCAAAGCAGCATAGATCATTTCAGCCACGAAGTGATGGTTGCCCATATTGAGCTTTTGTTGCAGTATAGCAGCAGGTTCTACGCCCGTCAGTTTATCACGCGAAAAGTGGCTAACGACGAGATCCTGATCCGATTAGAAGGTGTGCTAAACGGGTTTCTGGAATCGCAGAAAGGCCTACCAACTGTACAACAGGTCGCCAGGGAGTTGAACGTGTCCGCTGATTATCTCAGCGATATGTTACGGACCGTTTCAGGACAAACAGCGCAGCAGCATATCCAAGCCCGGGTGATTGACAAGGCGAAGCAGCTACTGGCGACGACGAACTTACAGGTTAACGAAATTGCCTATCAGATGGGCTTTGAGTATCCGCAATCCTTTCATAAGCTATTTAAGAACAAGACGAACATGTCTCCGATACAATACCGTGAAAGCTTGAATTAGACCGTGATGCTTGGATCTATTTGCGGGACGCGGTTTGGGATCAGCTTATTGATTGGACCGGGGACGTAACTAGCGCACCATAGAGCATCGCGGAACCATACAACGACCTGCGCTCCCCAAGTTTTGATATCGAATAATTCCCGACACGGCCGAAAATGCTTTTTAAACCTTTGAAGTCAATGGGATATGGCACCCAGGGATTGGATGCTGTTGTGTCATACTCGACAATCAAAAACCTTCTACCTTTACTAAAATGGTTTTCCAGACGCCGGATTAAGGATTCTTTATCCCTGATGAAATGAAGGGAGTTCGCCATCAGGATCCCGTCTAATCCCGTCACCTCCAACGCCTCTGTTTCAAAATCGGCCTCGATGAATTTGATCGAAACCTGGTTACCCATTTGTGGCGGAAGCTGGTGGTTGTTTTTGTCCACGCCGGTAATCTTGCTTTGCGCTGGCAGCATTGTCGCCAAGGCTTCGGTGAAAGTCCCCTTCCCACAACCTAAATCTAACCAGTACTGCGCATGCTCGCCATTGGCACCGCCACCGATTAGTTCAATAGCCTCTTGATTTGTCATGGTTTCTAGATAATTGATTGCTATGGTTGAGAATCAAGCCGTGATCAGGCTATGCTGCCTGAGCCGACCGTAACAAATATAAGAGACAATGGCCCGGGGAAGCATGACCAGCTACGCGATTAAGTTAAATGCAGGGTCGCCCACCATATGGTGCGCAATAGAGGCCGGAAAGAAATGTTGATCTATACTGCTCAGAAACAGTATTGGGTTCCCTTTGCGAAACGCTAACCAAACTAGTTCAGGTTAGGCAGGTTACCGAAAAGGTTACCAGATATTTTGACCTGAATTGAATCGAAATTACACGTAAATCTTTTTAAGAAATCACAATAGCGACTATTATGAATGAAAAAAGCGCTCTCTGAAGCGCTATCAGTTGTCCCGCTGGAACGCCGGAAACTCTACTTTCAGCCGTCTGAATACCTGGGAGGAGGTCATAGTGTCAACGTCCTTGGATTGAAAAATACCCTTCACCCTCAACAATTCCAGAGAAGTTACCGGTGGAGGACTAAAAAATCATCAGATTTCTCGAATGAAGAATGAGCTTAAATACAGCTCATGTTAAATATTTTTCGTATTTAACTATCTGATTATTAGTATATTAAATTCCTTAATTTAAACACTGTTCAAAAAAAATCCCATATAATTTTTTCTATTGAACACTGTTTAATAGATTTGCATATCAAATGAGTTTGACATGTCGATAGCGAAAAGAAAAGAGCAGGAAAAAATAGAAATGCACAAACGAATACTGGATAGTGCCCGTAAGATTTTTCTTGAAAAAGGATATGAGCAGACCAGTATCCGTAACATTGCCAGTGAGATTAATTACAGTCCCGGTTCAATATATTTCTATTTTAAAGATAAGAACGAGATTTTTCATGAGCTTCATAAAGAGGGATTTCGGTTGTTTTTGAGCCAGATGAAAGCTTTGGATATTATTGAAGACCCTTACGAACGTTACAAAGCCCTGGGTTTGGTCTTTATTCGTTTTGCACAAAACCATACGGATTATTACAATTTGATGTTCCTGGTGAGTGAAACGGGCAAATCAGAGGGGGAAGGATTTCAGATAGCGCAGGATTCGATTGAACATTTGTCTGGTGTGATCAAGCAGTGTCAGGACAAGGGAAGATTTCAAGGATTAAATAATAAGTATCTGACACTTATGACGCTGTCGTTGGTACATGGTATTTGCTCGCTATACTGTAAAGACCGGATGTCAGGATTTTTTGAAAAATCAAGTGAAGAGCTGATGCTCCATGGATATGAAACATTTATTGCGCTGATAGAAAAAAGCTAGGATCAGCAGCATTTATATTTTAGTCAGAATGAGTTAATACGGGCCGATTGTAACAGGGTGTTTTTCACCCTAAATAATTAGCCTATTATTTTAGATATTTATTGAACAGTGTTTAAAATTATTACAGTGAATAATTAATTGAAAATTTGTCTAACAATACAATTAAAAATTAAAAAGATGAATGAATATTTTGTGCTCACCGGTGCCTCATCCGGAATCGGTTACGAAATGGCGCATGAATTGGCGGCCAAAAAAATGAATCTGATATTGGTTGCCCGCACGGAAACCAAATTGCAGCAAATGCAAGCTGAATTAACAGACAAGTATGGAATTCTGGTGCAATATTTCGCCGCAGATCTCACTGATGTAAATGCTGCGACAGGCCTTTATAAAGCGGTGAAACAGGAAAACTATTTGGTGACTGGTTTGATCAATAATGCCGGGGTAGGTAACTATGGTAATTTTATTGAAACGTCATTGGAAGAAGAACTCAGCATGATTGAATTAAATATTTCCAGTTTGGTGGCACTTACCAAGCTCTTTGCGAAAGATATGGTTAGCCGCAAATCCGGCAGAATTATGAATGTATCTTCAGTGGTAGCATTTTTACCAATGCCATATTTTGCTGTTTATTCTGCTACCAAAGCTTTTGTAAAGGCATTTAGCGAAACGCTTGCTGCCGAATTGGATGGCACTGGCGTAATCGTTACATCGCTTTACCCAGGCACGGTAGACACAGGCTTTACCACAGCTGAAATGCAATCTACAAATCTTCATAAAGCCAAGCCCATGCACCCCAAAGAAGTGGCAGCGCAAGGTGTGAAACATCTTTTATCTGGAAAAGGGAAAAAAGTAGTGGGCTTTCAAAACTGGCTTAACTCCAACCTACCTCGTTTTATGCCTGATAGTATTATGATGAGAATCAAAAAGAATCTCGCAAGTGTTAGATCATAATTAAGTTATAAATAACACATTCGAAAAAATGAGAACGACAAAATTATTTACACTAGCTAGCTTAACTAGTATGTCATTGCTACTTCCCTCATGTTATTCACACAAAAAAGTAGTTCAATCAAGTTTACCTTATTCCGAAAAAATCAACTGGCCGGAAGGATTTACACCAGCAGAATCTGATTTTTTTATCCACAACGAAATAGACATTAAAGCCTCGCCTCAGGTAGTTTGGGATATTTTCATCCATGCTGCCAAATGGCCAGAATTGAACAAAAAGTCCGAAGGTATCAAGCTGATAAATTCACCCGATGGTAAGCTTAATTCATCTAGTGTTTTTATCTGGTCTCCGGCGGGGAAATTCAAGTCCACTATAAAGGAATTCAAACCTCCTTATAACGTAGCCTGGCTGGGGGAAACCGATAATAAGAAAATGACCATTTATAATGCATGGATGATTATCCCAACCGCAGAAGGCTGCAAGGTTATTTCAGAAGAATCTCAAAATGGACCTAAAACAAAAATTGAGAAAATTTTCGCACCTAATATGGTTAGTAAGGATCTTAAGAATTGGTTAATAAGGCTGAAAGAACAGTCAGAAAGCAAGTAAAGAATTAAACCACAGGAACTGGGCCATGCCTAAGCACAGGGTTAAGAACAAAATAATCGGCCTACATTCATTTTCGTAGCGGTGGTGTTAAATCTAAAAAAGATAAATTTTTTTGCCCCGCTATTAAACATCGTTTAAAGTTATAACAGTGATTAAAATGAGACAAGTATCAGCTACCTTTTACCGGGTTGTCTTAATGGTGGTGGCGCAGGTTTTTGCCACGCACCTGGCAAATGCCCAGGGGCAACTCGATGAGTACATTCGCCAAGGTATCGCCTCGAACCAGAGCATCAAACAGCAGGGTTTTATTCTTGAAAAGAATATCCACGCGCTCGGCGAGGCAAAAAGCATGTTTTTGCCCAGCGTGACCTTCTCGACGGCCTACACGAAGGCAGGTGGAGGCCGCACGATTGACTTTCCTACCGGTGATTTACTGAACGGGGTTTATGCTACGCTCAACCAGCTTACAAGCACGGACGCATTTCCTCAGCTTAAAAATGAACGGATTCTTTTGAACCCGGACAACTTCTACGATGCTAAGTTTAGAACGAGCATGCCCATTCTGAACGCAGAGCTTACCTACAATAAGCGGATCAAATCGCAGCAGGTCGACCTGCAAAAAACGGAAGTACTGCTCTATAAACGGGAGCTGGTCAAGGAGATCAAAACGGCATACTACAATTATCTGAAAGCAGCCAATGCGGTTCGGATCTACCAGACTTTTCTGCAACTGGTGTTGGAAGGCGAACGGGTTAACAAAAAGCTTTATGGGAATGATAAGATCAACCGGACGGCAGTCATCCGAAGCGAGAATGAGGTCTCCAAAATCAATGCGTCACTTACAACAGCCGGAAAAAATGAAGAGTCTGCCCGGTACTATTTTAATTTTCTGCTTAACCGGCCTTTAACGGACAGCATCCTGGTTGATGAGATTGTAAACCTGCCTGCCCAAGACCTGCTGCAAAACAGTGATGTTAACGGCCGCGAGGAACTGGTAAAACTTGGCATCTCAAAAGAGATTAACCAAAATCTGAATGGGCTTGCCAAATCATATATCATTCCCAAAGTAGGTACGTATATAGATTTAGGTTCGCAAGCATTTGACTGGAAATTTAATCAAAACAGCCGCTATTACTTTCTGGGAGTATCACTGGAATGGAATGTGTTCTCTTCTGGTAAAAACAATTACCGCATTAAACAGACCATGGCTGACAAACAAGCCATAATTACCCAAACCGATTACGTACAGCAGCAATTACTGACAGAACTTAAAGTCCGGCAGGCTGCTATGCAAAGCGCAGTCGCCCAATATCAGGCAGCCCAGTCGCAAATAAAAACAAGCCAGACCTACTACAACGATGTCGCAAAGCTATACAAGGAAGGAATGGCGATATACATCGAGCTATTAGATGCCCAGAATCAGTGGGTTGATGCTCAGCTTCAAGCCAATATTGCACTATTTGACACCTGGGCTTCTTATACCGCCATTGAACGTGCGAACGCCAGTTTTAACATACCATAAAAACATGAAAACATTTCAATTAACACTCGCCGCAGCGGCATTGCTTTTATTCTCGTGTAAGAAGGAAGAGCACAAAAATACGAATCCCTTGGGCGAGCCAGACATCATTGCTGTCAAGATAGCTCCATTGTCCACCTTCAATGTTCCTGATGTTATTCAGGCAACAGGCCTTGTCAGCACTGAAAACGAGGCCAATTATGCCTTTAAGATTGGCGGGGTTATTAGCCGGATCCTTGTTGATGAAGGACAGTTTTTCAAAAAAGGTCAGTTGTTGGCTACGCTCAATACGACAGAGATATCGGCTGGTCTGGCCCAGGCCGACCTGGGTGTTAACAAAGCGCAGCGCGATTATGACCGGGCCTCCAACCTTTACAAAGACAGTGTTTTTACGCTGGAACAGTTGCAGAATACTTTGACCGCCCTGGAAGTGGCCAAAAAATCCAGAGAGGCCACCGCTTTTAACGAGCGTTACTCGAAAATTTACGCGGCATCTTCTGGATTTGTGACTAAAAAAATGGCAAACGAAGGTGAAGTGATTGGCGGGGGCATGCCGGTGCTGCTTACCAATGCAGCCGAACAAAACAATGGTTATCTGCTCAAAGTGGGTGTAACAGACCGGGAATGGGCCGCGGTAAAAACCGGCCAAAATGCCAAAGTGACCCTGGATGGCTTTCCGGGACAAATATTTAGTGCCACTGTACTGAGAAAACTGCAAGCAGCAGACAGGGAAATCGGCTCTTTTCAGATCGAGTTAAAGTTGAAACTGGGCAAGCTGGTTCCTGCCGTCGGCATGTTTGGAAAGGCAGAAATAGCGACCAATCAAAAGGAAAGTGCCACTGTGATCCCATACGGCTCGCTGGTGGAAGCCGATGGGGAGAAGGGGTTTGTATTCACGGCAGTTGGCAAAGACAAAGTCAAAAAACTGCCGGTAAGTATTGTCAGGTTCGACAACGAGAACGTGTATATAAAAGATGGACTTGACGGGGTAGATAAAATAGTTATTTCCAATAGCGCTTACCTGAATGAGCAGTCGGTCATTAAAATTATTGAGTAAATCGCTAAAAACATGAAGATTACAAATTTCTCCGTCAAGAATTACCAGTTCACCCTGGTCATATTTCTTCTTGTCGCGGTCGTTGGTTTGCTTACACTTTTTACCATGCCAAGATCCGAAGACCCTACTACGCATCCCCCGCAATATCTGATTACCGTTATTTACCCGGGGACCAGTCCTAAGGATATGGAAGAGCAGGTGGTAAAGCCCATCGAAAATAAAATATATGGGTTAGAGAATATCGATAAGATACTGACCACGGTAGAAGATGGTGTAGCCGCAATCCAGCCCAAATTCAAATACGGTGTTGATGTAGACAATAAATACCAGGAGATATCAACTGAAATAAATGCGCTGAAAAACAGCGAGCTTCCCAAAGATATTTACCTGATCAAGACAGAAAAGATATCTTCCTCGGATGTAAAGATTTTGCAGGTCGCGCTGGTTTCAAATAACGCCTCAGCCAAAACCCTGCGCGATCAGGCGGACATACTGAAAACCAGGCTTGAAAAAATAACCAATCTGAAAGAAGTAAAATATGCCGGGATGCCTGAGCAGGAAATCCGGATCGATATGCAGCTCGATAAACTTGCCAGGCTGAAAATACCGCTGAACCTGGTGATGGGAAGCTTGCAAAGTGAAGCAGCCGATATTCCCGGTGGAAGCATCAACCTGGACAGTAAAGTGTTCAATGTAAAAACCAGTGGCAAGTTTAAGAACGTGGAAGATGTGGCTAACACAGTCATTTACAATGCGAATGGAAAAATTATTTACCTGAAAGATGTGGCCAGTGTGCGCTACAAAGACGGCACAGTCAATCACATCACACGCCTGAACGGGCACCGGTGTGTACTGGTAACGGCCGCAATGAAGGATAATATCAACATCAGTTCGGTGAAGGAAGAGTACATGCCTGTGCTCGAAGAATTCAAGAAAATCCTGCCTGAGAACATCAAAATGGTCAAAAATTTTGATCAGGCCGATATGGTCGCCGGGCGGTTGGGACACCTTGGTTTCGACTTTGTTCTGGCAATCATTCTGGTGGTGGTGACGCTACTGCCTTTGGGTTTCCGCGCCTCGCTTATCGTGATGATTTCCATTCCGCTTTCGCTGGCCTTAGGTTTGATCGCCCTGAACGCGCTGGGTTATTCGCTGAATCAGCTAAGTATCGTGGGGCTCGTTGTGGCATTAGGACTACTGGTGGATGACAGTATTGTGGTGGTGGAAAATATTGAGCGGTGGCTCAGGGAAGGCCACTCGATCAAGGACGCAGTACTGAAAGGTACCCGGCAGATTGGCGTGGCTGTTGTGGGATGCACGGCGACTTTGGTGATTGCGTTTCTGCCTCTTGCATTTTTGCCTGATGTGGCCGGAGATTTTATCCGCAGTTTGCCGATGGCGGTAATGACTAGTGTGCTTGCCTCAATGATCGTTGCGCTTACGCTGGTACCCTTCATTGGTAGCCGGATATTGAAAACGCATGCCAATGGAGAAGGTAATTTCTTTCTTAGGAAATTGCAGAGCTTTCTAAGTTTTTCCTACCGTGGGGTGATGCCAGCGGCTTTGAAATGGCCGAAAGTAACCATTGGTTTATCCATCGCATTGAGCGTGCTTGCCTTTATGCTTTTTCCGTTAGCGGGCTTTAAGCTATTTCCCACATCGGAAAAACCGATGTTTCTGGTCAATGTAAAAATGCCTTTGCAGGCAGACATCCCTGAAACGGACCGTGTGACAAGGCTTGTTGAGAATGAGCTGAAAACGCACAAGGAAATTGTCTATTATACCTCCAATGTCGGTAAAGGCAATCCGCAAATCTATTACAATGTACATCAACAAGATATCAAGCCCGATTTTGCGCAGGTCTTTGTACAGATGGATGAAGAGGCAACGCCCGGATCAAAAACCGATTTGATTAAAAGGCTCAGAAACAAGTTTAAGGATTTCCCGCACGCCAGGATCGAGGTGAAAGACTTTGAGCAGGGAACACCTATTGAAGCGAATATCGTCGTAAGGGTATTTGGAGAAAACCAGGATACGCTGCGGTCCCTTTCGTTTAAAGTAGAAGAAATTTTGCGCAAACATCCCGGCACATTTTATATAAATAATGAGTTGAACGCCTACAAATCGGATGTGAAAATTAAAATCGACAAGGAAAAAGCCAGGACACTGGGGGTGCTTACCAGTGATGTAGACAAAGTTGTGCGTATGGCTGTCGCCGGATTAAACGTCGGCGATTATATAGACGACCGCGGTGATTCGCGCAATGTGGTCATCACGCTTCCCCGGGATAAGTTTTCAAACCTTGATGCTTTGAAAAACCTATATGTCAACAGTATCCAGGGCGCTCCGGTGCAAATTGACCAGATTGCCACCGTATCCTTTGAGACATCTCCAACAGCTATCAACCATTTCAATAAGTCACGCTTTGCCAAAGTAACCTCCTTGACAAAGGACAATTTTCTGGCCAACGATATATTGAAGGACATTGTGCCTCAGCTCGACAAACTAAAATTGCCCTCAGGCTATTATTACAAATTATCCGGCGAGGCTGAATCAGAAGGTGATGCGTTGGGTGGAAATTTTCTGTCGGTGATCATATTGAGTGCGTTTCTTTTCATTGGGGTTTTACTGTTGCAGTTCAAAAACTTCAAGGGGATTATCATTGTACTGTCGATCATACCACTGGGTATATTGGGCGGTGTGGCCTTGTTGCTTTTGACCGGCAACCCGATGTCTTTGGTCTCCATAATCGGTTTTATCGGGCTCTCGGGAATCCAGGTTAAAAATTCATTACTGCTTGTTGATTTTACTAATCAGCTGCGCGCCGAGGGACATAGTATCGATGAAGCCATTGCCATTGCAGGTGAAACGCGCTTTCTGCCGGTGGTACTGACTTCAATTACAGCTATATGCGGGCTGCTGCCCATTGCACTCAACCCGAATCCGCTCATCGCACCACTGGCCATTGTTCTGATCGGTGGACTGATCAGCTCGACAATACTTTCAAGAATCGTCACGCCGGTGATGTACAAGCTGATCCCTCCTAGTTTGGAAGAGGAAGAATAATAGATAGGGGCTGATAGAAATTTATTTCTGTCAGTCTTTAAAATGCATACAACCGGAAATTTGAAAATACAATATGGGCGGGATCCGCGCGCTTCATGGATAAGGAAGAATTTTCTTGCAACACGCAGTAACGTTTTACATTATTTAATAGACGAGTTGAAATGGGATCCATTACTGTGGGAGCTAAAAACAGGCAATGAAGCATTCAAGCAACAACCTGGTAGCTCTTCCGGCTCCAAACCTTTTTCCCTACTCCGGGCGTTGCGAGAAGGTTGGAGTTAAGTGCAACCTCCTGTCCGATTTTATTTTATACTTACGCACTCGTATGTACATTGCTTGGTGATGGCAAAGGAAGGTAGTTGCGAGCGGCAAATCTTTTTGATTATGGACATTTATGGCTTGATAAGTAGCCTAACCAAACTGGTGACTGTGCGCAAGGCAGGTTACCGAAAAGGTTACCAGATGTTTCAACCTGAATTGAATCAAAATGATATGCTTATTTTTTGAAAGCTCACAATAACGACTTTTCTAAATGAAAGAAGCGCTCTTTGAGGCGCTCTTGGTTATTCCGCTGGGATTCGAACCCCGGATCCTTGCGGGTTTGATTTTACGTCAACAATCCTATTTGTCTGAAACATGAACATCACTTAATAGTCGCTCCACTTGCGAGTAAATCATATATTCGGTATGTTGATTGAACCTGTGTCTGAATAAGAGAACTAATTTCCAGCCATGGATTTGGCTCGAACATGTATACCATCAATTCAAGAGTCTTGTCCGATGCTTTTTGCCTGGCTTCTGCAAATTCTTTTTCGTCAGGATTTGTAATATGTTTGTTGCTTGGTTTTTGGCTCATTTGACGATAAGAAAGATTTGACAATGCCTGGGCATCATTGGCTGATTGCGAGAGCAGAAGCTGGTATTTACCTGTTTCGGCTCAATAATTTCCTTATTACAAACTCATCAAAAAACTGAGTCCGATAGGCATCGCCAATCGGGATCTCGTACTTGTCGATAAAAGCGGTGTTGTTATCAAAGGATGTTACCTGGCTCATGTTGATAACGTATGACTTGCTTATGCGCGCAAATGTATTTTGAGGGAGCTGCTCATAAATGGTTTTGATATTCATCGCAGTGATTACTTTTTGCGATACGGTCTGAATGACCACATAGTCCTTTAACCCTTCTATGAAAAGGATATCATTAAACTGTATCTTGAAAATGCGTCTTTCGGCTTTTACAAAGAAATAGTCGTCTGTTATCTGTTGTATACGGTTGGTTGATGTCGAGCTTGATTTTAATAGATCCAGGTAGTTCTATGCTTTGTTAACAGCTTTTTGAAAACGCTCGATTTTGATCGGCTTGATCAGATAATCTACCGCCTCAACTTCATAACTATCCAAAGCATATTCCGCATATGCAGTAGTGAAAATCACCAATGTCAACGGAGGTACGGATTTAGCAAAATCGATGCCGTTCATTCCCGGCATTTGAATGTCCAGAAACAATAGATCAACCGCCTCGTTAGACAGATACCTGGCTGCGGCGTTGGCACTGTTAAAGCTTCCGACCAGCTCCACTCCTGGTGTTTTACTTACCAGGGATGCGATGCCTTCTCTTGCCAATGGCTCATCATCAACGATGATACATCTCATAACTTTACGGTTAAACTTAGCGAATAGCTTTGTGCGGAATCCTCTGCCTTTATAATGTGCCTTTCCGGATAAAGCAAGGCAAGCCTGCGCCTGACGTTTCCCAGTCCAAGCCCTCCCGGACCTTGAAGTATTGCCATCAATTGCGGTTTTGAGTTGATGCACTTGAAGTTCAATTCATCCTCGTGGATACCAAAATAGATATGAATCCAGGACCCATTGTCGGCATCGAGGCTGTGTTTCACCGCATTCTCGACGAAGGTCATAAACAGCAGGGGAGCGACCTGGATGCCGGTGAGCACTCCTTCATTGGAAATGGTAAACTCAAAGTTGTCCCGTCTTATTTTCTCCATGTTGAGCAGGTCCTGAATAAAGCGTATCTCGGAGGTTAACAACACCCTGGGTCTGGCGCTGTCATATAATTGGTATCTCAAAAAGCCGCTGAGTTTCTCAAGTATCTGGGAAGCTTTTTCCGGATCTTTTTGAGTGAGTACATTGACATTATTGAGCATATTGAACAGGAAGTGGGGATTAATCTGATTTTTTAACTGCTCCAATTCGGCAGATTTCGTCAGGTGCTCCAATTCGCTGATACGTTGGGAGTCTATTAACCAACGTTGAAATAGTTTGATCGCAGCCGAGGCTGCAACCCACACCAGGGATATGAAGACATATTTAGCCACTCCCCAATAGGGTGTGGTCGAAAAGCCACTGGCTTTGTAGTTGAAAAATACCAGAGGATATGCGATGGTAATAAACAACGCGATAGCCGCTATAAACTGGACCGGTTTATTCTTGAAGAGAAAATGCGGTACGAGTAAATACATGTTCGCATAAAGAAGGGACATAAAAAAAATGAAGAAACGCAACTTTATCAGGTCCCCTGAAGTGTTGCCGCCGCCTGGCTCCATGCTCAACACAAAAGCCCCGAGCATAAATGCCAGTATCAGGTGCCTATATATCCCGTACCTTCCGGCAATCAAAAGCTCCATGTATTTATCGCGGACTGAAAGCCCATTGGCTGGTTCCATTTGATAGTCTTCACTTTTGCAACTCCAAGATAACGTACTAAATGCTCCCGCAAATGCTGAATTATACAAACGGCTTGCTTTATTATACCAACACAGCTCCCTGATTTCTGTTGCCCGGACACAGGTTGCGGTTCTATAATGGCCGGCATCTTTGGTATAAAAGTTAGCCTCCTTGCTATAATTCGCCGAAGCCGCTGAGGTATAGAAAAGTAGTTTTGTCCGACTTCAATTCTATGTTATGAACAAACTACTGATAGTTGGCATGTTGCTTTTTGCCAGTCTGAGCAGCATCGGGCAGAAAATATATACGATTAGTGGAACAGTAACCGACAAAGCGACCGGCGAGTCCCTGATTGGGGCCACTGTCGGCATCGAGGGTACTGATAAGGGGACGGTAACGAATGAATACGGTTTTTTCTCCATCTCCCTCCCGGCAGCCTCCTACACTATCAATGCCAGCTATATAGGATATGCACGATATGCTGAAAAAGTGGTGCTTGATAAGGACTATAAATTGAAGATAATGTTGGCCACCGAAGGTAACAACTTACAGGAGGTACTCATCAGTGAAAAAGCTAAAAATGAGGCGGTGACCTCGGCGCAGATGGGAAAGGAGAATTTGAATGTGAAACAACTGGCTTCACTCCCTGTATTATTCGGCGAAAAGGACGTCATGAAAATCGTACAGCTCTTGCCGGGAGTGAAAGCCGCTGGTGAAGGCGGCACTGGTTTTTATGTAAGAGGAGGCGGAGCAGATCAGAATCTTGTTCTGCTGGACGAGGCAATCGTGTATAACCCATCACATCTTCTGAGCTTTTTCTCGGTTTTCAATTCGGATGCGATCAAGAGCCTTACCTTATACAAGGGCAATGAGCCAGCGCAATATGGCGGGCGGTTGTCGTCGGTCATGGATGTTAAAATGAACGATGGCAATGATCAGTCGTATCACGCAAGCGGAGGAATAGGCTTGATCGCCGCCCGGCTGAATGTGGAAGGTCCGATCGTAAAAAGCAAAGGATCATTTCTGGTGAGCGCCAGACGGACCTATGCAGATGCATTTCTAGGGTTGTCCGGCGATTCGACCGTCCGTAATAACCGCCTGTATTTCTATGATCTGAACGCCAAGTTAAACTATAAAATCACCGACAGAGATCGGATTTATCTCTCCGGGTACTATGGTAAAGATATCTTGTCATTTGGGGACGTTTTGAGCATAGACTGGGGTAATGCGACAGCTACCCTTCGATGGAATCATATTTTTAGTTCGAAACTATTCTCAAACACCTCCCTTATTTACAGCGACTATCGTTACAAAGTCAAGGTAAATACGGCAGGCGTTAACGGTAATATGTTGTCGTCCATCCAGGACTGGAATTTCAAGCAAGGGTTCGACTACTATATGGACACTAACAATTCCTGGCATTTTGGATTCAATGCTATTCACCATTCAATCGCTCCGGGAATTATCAGTGCCAGTCCCGCCGTATCCGACAGTGCAAATTCAAAGACGTGGGAGAATGCGATTTACATCAGCGACAGCTGGAAGGCGAGCCCAAGACTTAACATCGATATCGGAGCGCGGTTAAGCGCCTTTCTGGTCCTTGGCGGTAATTCCAAATTTTACACGCTGGATGACAGCCGCCAAATCGTTGATACACTTCAATATTCGTCAGGGCATGTATATAAGACCTACCTGAATTTCGAACCCCGGATATCGGCCAGTTACCAGTTGGGAAATGCTTCATCAGTCAAGGCAGCATATGCGCGGAACGCGCAGTACCTGCACCTGTATTCCAATTTCATTACAAGCAACCCTATCGATAAATGGGTGGCGACCAATAACATTATCAAGCCGACGGTGGCCGACCAGGTATCGCTCGGCTTTTTCCGGAACCTCAGCGAAAATGCTTATGAATCCAGTATAGAGACCTACTTTAAAGCGATGCATAACGTCGCCGATTACAAAGACAATGCTCAAATTTTGAACAGCAACGAACCCATCGAGCCGCAGCTTTTATTTGGGCAGGGGCGTGCGTACGGTATTGAATTCAGTCTGAAAAAAAATGAAGGCCGGTTAACAGGCTGGCTGTCTTATACATTATCGCGAACAGAGCTTCGGATCAACGGTGTCAATAATAACAGCTGGTACCCGGCCACGCAGGATCGCACCCATGACTTGGCCATTGTAGGAATGTATAAATTATCGAAAAAATGGATGGTATCGGCCGATTTTGTTTACTACACGGGCAACGCAGCTACCTTTCCAAGCGGTAAATATGAGATCGACGATCAAGCTATACCATATTACACCGGGCGAAACGAGTATAGAAGACCAGCGTACCACAGACTGGATGTGGGCGCGACGGTCAAATTAAAGGAGCGTAAGCATTTTTCGCCGGAACTTTCTATCAGCATCTATAACGCATACGGGAGGCAAAATCCTTACATCATCAACTTCCAAACCGACCCCGACAACCCCGCCAAAACCCAGGCACTCCAGACCTCATTATTCAGATGGGTGCCTTCTGTTTCTTATAATTTCAAATTTTAGTTATGAAAACATTAGTTTGGACGCTCGTATTGGGCGTAATCGCACTTTATTCATGTCAAAAAGTGATTGATATCGAGCTCAATCCGTCTTCTCCCAGATATGTCGTCACCGGAAATATCACCGACCAGCCCGGACCGTATGAAATAAAAATAACGAGCTCCATTAATTTTGATCAGGATAACAATTTTCCGGCAGTCAGTGGCGCCAAAGTCTGCATTACAGATCAGAACGTCGGATTGACAGATACCTTGACGGAGGTGGCCCCTGGCCGGCACCGGACTTACTTTTTGGAGGGCATCCCCGGGCACACCTACAAACTGGTGGTGATGGTGGGAAATGAAATATTTTCCTCCGTTTCCACAATGCCGCTCCCCATTGCACTGGACAGCGTGTACACGAAACCAGCTGCATTTGGCGACGGCACGGACATTGTTGCCATCTATGGTGATCCCGTCGGGCGGGGAAACTTTTATCATCTCGTGTTAACGGTTCAGAACAGACCATCGCGAGAGATATACCTGCACAACGACAAGATCAACAACGGGGCAAGGGTAAGCCACGTTTTAAATAATGACGTAGATATCAGAAAGGGCGATGTCGTTACAGTGGACCTGCAATGCATCGATGCCGCCGTGTATGACTTCTACTACACCCTGGATCAGGCTCTGAAACAAAACTCAGCAGTGATCTCCAACCCCAAAACCAATATATTGGGTGGCGCGATGGGTTATTTCTGCGCACATACCATTAGAACAAGAAGCTTTGTGTTTAAGTAAAAGCTCACCAGTTAAAGGAAAATATGCCACATTCCTGGAGAGTAAGACAGGGCAGTATTCCATCCGGGCTCTGCGAGAAATCATTTGCCCTTATCAATAGCCATACGAACAGCCAGCCCTGTCAGAACACCCGACATAATCCATTTCTGCACGCTCACATAGGTGGGCCGGGTGTGAAACCACCTGGCTACGCTGGCCGCCGCGAAAATAATGATGGTATTTACAAAAGTGCTGATCAGCAATTGCGTAAAGCCCAGCGTCAGATTCTGGCTTATCAGCGATCCATATTCCGGACGGGTGAACTGAGGGAAGAAAGACAGATAGAATACGGCAACCTTGGGATTCAATGCACTGGTTACAAAACCCATGCGTACCAGTTTGGAGTCTGAGTCAATCGAAAGGTTACGGGTCTGAAATGGAGAGGTACTGCCGGGCCTTATACCCTCCCAGGCCAGATACAGCAGGTATCCCACGCCAAGCCAGCGCAACACCTCGTAAGCAATGGGAATAGTCAAGAACACGGCAGATAACCCCAGGGAAACCAACATGATATGTATCAGGAAACCTAACACAATACCTATCAATGACAATAAGCCGGCTCTGCGCCCCTGGCTGATAGAACGCGATATCAGATAAATCATATTGGGCCCCGGGCTCAGCACAAGGCCTAAGGCGGCTAAGGCGAAAATCAAAAGGTTATCAGCTGGTATCATGATTTGTTTTTTCAAAGCTCACATAAAACCCGCTGTTTGTGATAGTCCGTTTTTTCAGAAGTGAGCAGTCCAATCATGTCTGAGCGGCCATTCTACCGGGTTCTGCCTCGATATTTACTGCCGCTACGTCAGGCAATTGAGCGAGTATATTTATATCCGCTAAGAACCCTAGTTCAGCTGCGAACAGGCCAGCATAATCCATCTGGGTGACCGCGGGCCACATGAAGGGGCTTTGCGACCGAATTTTTGCCAGAATGGCGATTGCCGAATCCCAATCAGGGAAAAATATACACTTATGCAAAACCGGCGGTGTATCAAGAACCGCCGGTTTTGCATTTCTGATTTACTTTCATTTATCCTTATCAATGATTTCCTTGATTAATGCATCGCGTTGAGCGACTGTATTGTTCAGCTCGGGTGCCTGCTGCTGGGGCGTTGTACTCTCTGGGGGCTCAATTGAAAAGGGTTGTTGGCGAAGGCGTTGTTCCTGCGGCAGCGGCCTGTCAATGATCCTACTTTTTAGATACAAACCGCGTGCGTCCACGCTGTTAGGCGTTAATTGATCGCCGTCTGAGACACCGGGTGGATTAACAATCGGATCTTCATATCGCTTGCCTGGCTGGGAAACGGATTGACTGTTGGTTACGTCAATGGCGCCGAACTTGTCCATGATCTGGGCGGCAGCGACTGCCTCATCCGAGCTTCCGGCATGAACCGTAACAATACTGCCTCGTTTGCCGGCTTCCGTATATCGTTCGGTCTCGTGACGATCGCCTTTGAAAAGTTCTTTGAAGAAATTAGTAATCCTTTCAAACGCATTTTCATCCGAGTCGGCGGATGAATCATTGTCCCCGGACTTGTAGCTTGCAATTTTAATATCTACATCGCCATCACCGAACCCGTTAGAAAGCAAGTGATTTTGTGCATTCTGCGCATCACTTTCGTATTCAAAAATCCCTACGACTGTCTTTGCCATAAAACAAAAGGTTTAATGTTCATAATTTATTGATTGCTGATGATCAAAATATCTGTGCCGAGTACGCATGCGATAGGAGCTGGACCGTCTTCCGGAAATGGTGCCATGCTGATTTGGTTTACCTCAATGCGGTTACCTATTGTTACAATCTGATTTAATTGATTGATGTGTATTCCGACGATTTGGTTCGAACCGGCATAGTTTTTGACGAGGTGCTTAATAAACAATCAAACATTACATATGGGAATCATCACATGGATTATTATTGGACTTGTCGCAGGTGCAATTGCGAAGGCCATCCACCCGGGCAAGGATCCGGGCGGCTTTTTCCTGACAATTATAATTGGAATTGTTGGTGCGGTCGTTGGTGGATGGATTTCCTCATTGCTAGGCTACGGAACAGTTGATGGCTTCAATATTGGGAGTCTGTTTGTCGCAGTTTTAGGTTCGGTTCTTCTTCTGTTCATTTACAGAAAGTTTGCTGCCGGCCAGAACCGGTCTTAAAGAGGCTGCCGCATCTAAGTGACTGGATTTGGGATTGTACTATTCTTGCAAAAAGCGCATCAACTTAATTGAGCATGAAGGCGGAGCTAATCGGAATTTCCGAACAGTTCAACAGAGGGAGTGATTGGAGGAGTAGAGATGGATACAGAGTCTCATCTGTCTATTTCACATGATTGGTATCTGTGACGTTGCCAAACGGCTTTAAACGGAGACGATACTTCATGTCCGGAGCCCGCAGTAGGTGCAAGGGCCGTAGAAAGACTTATGTTGAATGCTTTTTAGAGTTGATCAGCCATATACGACAAGCGATCCGGGCGGGATCGTAAGCCGGACTGCTTTTCCATTCCTGTCTTCCACATTTAGTTCACCAGGACTAGGGGCCGACGCATACAAGCAAGTCATTCGGGAGCCACTCGGATGCAAACTGTTATCCAACGTAACGTAAACGATAGCGTCATCTTGATGATGAAGGTTGATCGCGCACAATATTTCCCTTCCACTTAAAATTCGGGAAAATGCGACTACATTATTATGAGGCCTACCGGTTTCAGGGAAGCTAAAATTAGTCCCATTTTCAGAAATAGTCCGCCAGTGATGTTCCCCAAATAGCAGATCCGGGCGCTTTTCTATAAGTGTTTGAAGGTCTTTCATCAAATCAGGTCTGAGTTGAAAGGCAGTCAAGAAAGCTGAAAAGCGTTTGTCTTTTGTTCCTTCCATGGGGAAGCTATTTTCTAAGGTCATCATCGATTTGTCCTGCTTTGATATTTTGTTTTAGTTTGATATTGCTCATAGATTTTAAAAAATGAGCAATCGTAAGTACAGTCGCTAGCCATCAAAATTATTCGGAGCTGCACACTTTTTCCAATATTCGATCATGATCCTGATGGTTTCTTTTATTTCCTCGAATGCTCCGGGTTTTACAAAAAAGCCTTGCGCGGAAGTACTATACGCATCGATAACAACCCGCTGATTAATGGCTGTTGTAAAATATATGTAGGGAATACATCTAAGACTTAGTGCGGCATCGGTCTGCACTTTTTTTCTGAGTTCAAGTCCGTTTAATTTCGGCAGATTGATATCAGAAATTATGATAAAAGGCCGTTCAGTGGTTCTATAGAGATAGTCCAGGGCCGATAATCCATCTGCGAAATAAATTCTTTTGTTTGAATAGCCTAGTTCTTTAAATACTTCTTCCAGCACAAACTGATCGTCGGGGTCATCTTCGATAATGATAATTACACCAGTTTTATCCATGGGATTGCCATATATGAAAAGGGAAGTATAAAAAAATGGTGCCACCTACACTTTTTAAAGTTCTCTTCGCCTGCGCCCATACCTAACCTTTGTTGTCCCGAAGTTTTCTGGCATGGCTTTTATAATTCCGCTTGCCATGGAAACGCCCTCGGCCTTTGAGATTCACAAACTTGTAAACGCATTTTATCATGAAAACTATCAGACTTTTGGGGGCATTGCTGCTGGGCCTGTGCATAGCTGTATCTTCCTGCGGGACAGGGAACGATGATACCAACAGGAGTGCCGGTTCGGGAAGTGCATCGCAAACTACCCCCAACGACAGTAGCGGGGCGACTAGCAGGTCAACCTCGGGCGTAGGTGAAGATAACCAGGACGACAGCCTTGGTTATCCTTCCAACCAATCTAATCTGAACGCTGACTCAACCAGCAGAAAGCACGATGTCAAAGTACCTGAGTAACGAAAAAAAGAAAAAATGACGACTAAACAGCAGAACTGCGAGCTGCAAACAAATTTACTAATCCCACTTTCTCAACAGACGACATGCCGGACAGACACATAGAAAATGAACTGCTTGAGGCCCCGGCTTCCCGGCAACTTAAAGCATTGCCGGGAAAACCATTTCCGCTGGGTGCGACCCCCGATGAAAACGGGGTGAATTTTGCAGTTTTCTCTGAAAACGCCGATGGAATGGAGCTTTGCCTGTTCGAAAGCGAAAACGATAAAGAGGAATATATCAAAATTAAAATTGAGGAAGTTACACACCACGTCTGGCACGTTTACGTACCTGGCCTCAAAGTAGGGCAGCTATACGGCTACCGTGTTCATGGCCGGTATGAGCCGGAAAACGGTCACCGCTTCAATCCCAACAAGCTGCTGGTAGACCCTTACAGCCGGGCACTCGCCGGTGAATTGAAATGGGATAAAGCTTTATTTGGCTACCAGATAGGGAGCGAGCAGGAGGATGCAAGTTTCAGCGAAAGCGACAGCGCCTCATTCATTCCCAAATCTGTCGTCATTGATAGCCGGTTTGACTGGGAAGACGACGCCCGCCTGGAAATTCCCTACCACGACTCTATCATCTACGAGGCGCACGTCAAGGGCATGACGGCCTTGCATCCCGATATTCCGGAAGACATCCGTGGAACCTACGCGGCACTGGCTCACCCGGTTGCCATCGATTACTTGAAATCACTCGGTATTACAGCCCTTGAAATTATGCCAGTTCACCAGTTTGTGGCCGATCAGCATTTGCTCGAAAAGGGCCTTACCAACTATTGGGGGTACAATACACTGGGCTTCTTCGCCCCGGATGCGCGTTACAGCGCCAGCGGTCGCGGCGGGGAGCAGGTTACCGAGTTTAAAAATATGGTAAAACAGCTGCATAAGGCGGGTATCGAGGTGATCCTGGATGTTGTCTACAACCATACCGCCGAAGGTAACCATTTGGGTCCGACGCTTTCCTTCAAAGGCTTTGACAACGCTTCCTATTACCGGCTTATCCCGGAAAACCAGCGCTATTATATGGATTATACCGGTACTGGTAACACACTGAATGTACAACTTCCCAATGTGCTCGCTCTGATCATGGACAGTCTGCGTTACTGGATCACCGAAATGCACGTGGACGGTTTCCGGTTTGATCTTGCCTCTACGCTCGCCCGCACGTTACACGAGACGGATACCCTTAGCTCCTTTTTTAACATCATACATCAGGACCCGGTCATTTCGCAGGTCAAGCTCATTGCCGAACCCTGGGACATTGGTGAGGAGGGCTATATGGTGGGCAAATTTCCTGCTGGCTGGGCAGAATGGAACGACAAGTTCCGGGACGAGATCCGCGATTTCTGGCGAGGGGAAGCGATCAGTTTCAGCACATTTGCAAACCGGTTTACAGGCAGCCCGGATCTTTACCGGGGCGACTACCGTCGGCCTACTGCAAGCATCAACTTCATCACAGCACATGACGGCTTTACGCTTCATGACCTAGTTTCCTATAACGAAAAGCATAATGAGGCCAATGGTGAAGACAATAAGGACGGCGCAGACGATAACCGGTCATGGAACTGCGGTGCGGAGGGCGAAACCGATGATGAAAGTATCAACCACCTCCGCCGGAAGCAAAAACGCAATTTGCTGGCGACCATGTTCCTCTCGCAGGGAGTGCCGATGCTGGTGGCAGGAGATGAGCTTGGGCGCACCCAGGGTGGTAACAACAACAGTTATTGTCACGATGACAGAATCTCCTGGATCTCGTGGCAAAACGCAGATTCGGCACTGCTCGATTTTACCAGAGGTTTGATCAGATTTTGTAAAGATCATCCCTCGTTCCGCCGCCGGCGCTGGTTTCAAGGGCTGTCGCTTCACGGTACGGACGCCAAGGACATCATGTGGCTACTGCCGGATGGCAGCCAGATACGCGATGAACAGTGGGAAACCGAGGATGCAACCATCTTGGGCGTTTACCTAAATGGTCGGGGTATCCGGTGCGTAAATATGGATGGAGAGCGGCTGGTGGACGACAGTTTCTTGCTTATTTTCAATCGTACCAGCGATCGCATCGATTTTATGCTGCCCTCCGATGAATGTGGCGATGGCTGGCACGTGGTGATCGATACCGATGCGGGAATGATCGCTGAGAAGGGTGATGATTTCAAGTCCGGCGATAAACTTACAGTTCCTGCGCGTACTGTAATGGTATTGAAATGCTCAGACGCAGGAAGCGACAAAACCAACACTTAATTTCAGTTGCCTCACTCAATTTGAAATGAAAAAGGAAGATATTCTTCCTTGGGAATGAGATCGCATACTGTTTGGCCAGGCGCCGCCGAGTTTCTGCTGGAAGTTCTTATCCGGACCGCTATCATTTAACCTTGCTTTGCTGATTGGTGCAATCGCATCACCTTCCACGCAAATTCCCCAACTCGGGGTGCTGATGGGAATCATGATCCTGGTTTGTTCACTGCCCTTCAACGCAGCCTTATTTAGTTAAAGCCGATGCGACGGGCGAAAACGTGCAGGCAACGGCTGTTTTTCACGCTCAGAAGCGGGCAGCCTTGGGAGTGTAGGCCACGTATATATGAAAGCGTGCGGAATTTTCAGTATTTACAAAAATGAGGGACCAACCGCTGGCCTGATGTGTTTCCACTCCAACATAAAGGTCACCTTGCAGTGACCTTTATGTTTATTGCGGGCCGGTTTTAATATCGTCCAGCCATCAAAAATTAGAGACGGTCTCCTGCTGGTCGTGTCCCTGTGTTTTGACGATCTTGTTGTAGACCCCCATCAGTAAAATCGGTGAGGCCCATTGCCCGACAAACAGAGCGGTGTGTTTACGTCCCATGATCTTTAGAGCAAGCGACACTCCCATAACGCCCACTGATGCCCACAGGAAAATATCGGAGGGTAACTTGGAAGTCTGTTCTTCAATTGCTTCCGCCACTTTGCCTTCTCCATGATCAGCCTTTCTTAAGTTTTCCATAAACATTAATCTTTTAGTACGCGGCCGCCTAACAAAAATCATACCCATTTCAATGAATACCATCAGATTTGTCGCTGCCAGGCATATCTTTGGCTCAATTATAGTACCTGAAACAGTGAGGGTAAGAAAGCGGGGTATACTTTATCATTGGCTACGTATGAAATCGATTGAACCACATCACATTGTTGCCATCGGCGCATCGGCCGGTGGGCTGGATGAGCTGATTTCATTTTTTGAAAACACACGCCTGGACGGCGTTTCCTATATTGTTGTCCAGCATTTGTCTGCCGACTATGAAAGCCGGTTGGCAGAGGTCTTGTCCAGATACAGCCAACTGGTAATGATACAGGCAGAAGATGGCATGGGGCTGGAAACCAATTTTGTCTATATTATCCCAGGCGACAAGTTTATGATCGTTAGAAACGGTCATTTACATTTAAGTGAAAAAGGCAATGTCAAAGGTCCTCACCTGACCATTAATACATTTTTTTCCTCCCTCGCCGTCGATTACGGTCCCAAAGCGATAGGGGTGATCTTGTCAGGCCTTGGCTCCGACGGTAGTGACGGGCTGAAAGCGATCAAGAGGGCAGGAGGGATGGTAATTGCCAGAAACCCGGAAACCACCGAATTCAACAGTATGCCTTCCAATGCGGTTGCCACAGGCTTGGTGGATTTTATTGTCGAGCCGGAAGCTATGCCCAAGGTCATTGAGGACTATGTGAAGCGGGAAATAGAACTGCTGGCAGCAGGCATGTCCGATGTTGAGAATATGGCCGGGTTGGTTGAGCTGATCAGCCAGCAACTACCGCTGGATTTCTCCGACTACAAGGAATCGACCATTTTGAGACGGATCAAACGAAGGGCCGCTTATAATAACTTTGAAAAGCTAGACAACTACCTGGCCTTCGCCAAGGGTTCCCCGCAGGAGATAGAAGCGCTGGCCAAAGAGTTTCTGATCAGTGTGACCGCTTTCTTCCGTGACACGGAAGCATTTGACTGCCTCGAAAAGAAGGTGCTCCCCGCAATAGTGAACGGTCTTGCACCTGATCAGGAAATCAGGATATGGGTGGCCGGTTGCGCGACAGGCGAGGAAGCGTATTCGATGGCGATCATGGTAAGTGAAATTTTAGGAGAAAGTATCAAAGACCGTCAAGTAAAAATTTTTGCTACCGATATCGATACTGCTGCGCTGACCCATGCGGGTAAAGGTATCTACACACCCGCCGTGGTTTCCCAGACAACACCAGCACATCTGGAAAAATACTTCGTGCAGGAAGGCAATGGCTATAAGGTGACGGCCGAAATACGGAAAATGGTCATCTTTTCCAGGCACGATCTTGTGAAAAATCCACCATATTGTAATATGCACCTGATCAGCTGCCGTAACCTGCTGATCTACATGACACCCACCTTGCAGCAGAAAATCTATCAAATGCTTTTTTTTGGGCTTAAACCCGAAGGCTATTTGTTTCTAGGTTCGAGCGAGAACCCGTTACCTATATTGAAAGGTCTGAAAATTGTCGACAAGAAATCAAAAATCTACAAGAAGCTCGACGCTGGTCCAACCGTAAATTTTGAGGGCTTTACCATACCCGAATACATATATCACAAGCCGGCCAGCTTAGGGCCGTCCCAACCGGAAGTCGCTAAAACTCCTGAACGCACCCTGGATGGAGCGATCAATGAAACGGTATTCAGCGAGGAGCAGCGACTGATCGTCTGCATTGATGAAAACAACAAGGTGCTCAAATCCTACGGCCCTACAAGCAGGTTCTTGCATCAAAGGAACTTTACTTCCGATTTAACAGAACTTTTACCTGGCCCTCTCAACATCGCATTTAAGACGGCGCGCAATAAGGTCGGTGAAACCCAGCGAAGAGCGCAGGTAACTGGCATCTTCATCCAACAAAACCAGGAAACGATCAAAGTAAGCCTGTCGGTAAGTCCCATGATTTACAAAGGCCGGCCGAACGGGTTTCTGGTTATCCAGTTTACCGAGGATGACCGGTCGGATTTGCTCTCTGGCACAATGGAGTTTGACGAGAAGCTCTACCTGGACGACTATTCCAGGTTTTTGGAACAGGAAAATAAGGATCAAAAGGACCAACTGGCTACCGCCAGCGAAAAGCTGTTTGCGCTCAACGAGAATATGCAATCTTTTAATGAAGAGCTGCTATCGGCCAACGAGGAAATGCAGAGCACCAACGAAGAAATGCAGTCCATTAATGAAGAGTTGCATACAATCAATGCTGACTACCAGCTCAAGAACAAGGAGCTTTTAGAGCTTAATGACGATCTGAACAACTATTTCAAAAGCAATATTAACGGGCAGCTCTTTGTTGACTCGGAACTTCGGCTAATGCGGTTTTCCCCTGGAACAGTCCTGCATATCAACTTGCTGGAAAGCGACATTGGTCGGTCGCTGAGTAATATCTCGACTAATTTCAGGTTTGAAACCATTGCAGATGATGTCGGCCAGGTCGTTGAAAATGGTTATCCCGTTACCCGGGAGGTACAAGCTAATGATGGTAAGTGGTATCAGGTCATGACCATGCCTTACATCCAGCAGCTTGGCAACAAGAGGACCGGTGCAATCATCACCTTTAATGACATTACGAACCTGAAAGATATTCAACGCCAGCTGGACAAAAAGAATGAAATCCTGACGCGCATTAACGCCGATCTGGACAATTTCGTCCATACTGCATCCCATGACCTGCTTGAACCGCTGGGAAGTATCGCGGCAGGTATTGGTTTAATCGAGCATATGCAAGTTGATAACCCCGACATGCAACCTCTCATAGGGGCCATCCGCAATTCAGTTGAAAAGTTCAGGTCCCTGGTTAAGGATATCGGTGCAGTAGCCAGCATTGAAGATGAAGCAGGATCAAAGGAAATGGTAGAACTGGATGAAATTGTAGACAACATTCTATGGAGCCTTGGGGATAAGATAAAGCAAACTGGTGCTGTCATTCAAAGCGATTTGAAAGTCGGTCAGATCCATTTTTCGAAAAAGAATATGAGAAGTATTCTTTTTAACCTGGTTTCAAATGGCATTAAATATCGCTCCGACGAAGCACCGGCAATTACCATCCAGACATCGGCAGGTAACGATTTCACCGTTCTGTCCGTTCAGGATAATGGTATTGGCATGGCAGAAAGTGATCTCGACAAGATCTTTGATAAATACGGCAGGCTCGGGATTGACCGTGAAGGACAGGGGATAGGGCTTTACCTTGCCAAAAAGATCATTGACGCCGCTGGCGGAAGTATCCGTGTTGAGAGCACGCCCGGCGCCGGAAGTAAGTTCGTAATCTATTTTCCTGTGGCAGGGCTTTTGTAATAGCTCTCAAAATTCTCTTTTGACGTATTGTTATGACTAATCAGGTAAACAGGCAAGGTCCAATGGGAAAAGTGATAGTGATAGGCACATCAGCGGGCGGGCTCAGTGCGTTAAAAGCATTAATCAATCAGCTCCAACCGAGTTTCCCTGCACCGATATTAGTCGTCATGCATATTTCAGCCGACGCGACCGGGAATTTGCTTTTAGATGCACTTGATCAGCAAAGCAACATAAAATGCGAAAAGGCCGTAAGCGGGGCAACCCTGAAAGACGGGCATTTATACCTGGCACCTTCCGATCATCACCTGATGGTCGGCGACGACCAGCGTATCCTGGTGACGAAGGGCGCGCAAGAGAACCGCTCCCGGCCTGCGATCGACCCCTTGTTTCGGTCGGCTGCGGTAGTATTCGGCAATCGCGTGATCGGGGTTCTTTTAACTGGTTACCTGGATGACGGGACGGCCGGTCTGATTGCTATCAGGCGATGCGGCGGGACTTTGATTGTGCAGGATCCGCAAGACGCGGAATATCCTGATATGCCCGCTAATGCTTTAAGCCAGATAAAAGTGGATTATTGCGTCCCGATTTCTGAAATGGGAGGTTTGCTTTATCAGCTTTTGGGGTCGAAAACGGCTAAGAAGATACCAATCCCGAAAGATATACTGATTGAGGCAAAAATCGCCAAACGTGTATTAAGCGATCTGCCCGCCGTAAACGCATTGGGCGAGCAGGTCCCTTTCAATTGCCCCGGTTGTGGGGGCGTTCTCTGGAAAATGGATGACGGGCCCTCCACCCGGTTCCGCTGCCATGTGGGTCACGCTTATACCGCACAAGCATTGATAACCGAGCAAACATTAAAGATCGAAGAGACCATGTGGACTGCGCTGCGCATGTTCGAGGAGCGAAGGAACCTGCTTACCACTTTTGCAAAGGGGCAAACCGGTGCAGTCAGCACGTCCGCATTGGAACGGGCAAAACTGTCCCAGATCCATATTGACCGGATCAAGGCGATCCTGCTTGCTGACGGCGAGGAAGCTACCCAAGACGCATCCGCTTGAAGCCCTGAATTCTCCCCGCCGGCCTCACATTTCCGGATTTGCTCTCAACCTGTGACATGTTACCGCCAGCTGATTGCAGAGCCTTATCGAATATGCAGCTGCCAGGGTATCAGCATAATCATTTTGATTAGCGCTGATATACACTTTATCCTTCCGTTGGATGATGGGCTCACTCTCGGGTAGTACTCTGTCAGCCTGTTGGTCTGTACAAAATACAAAGGTAGTTGTCAGGCGAACGTTTTGATTTGCTTTAAACTTCAAATTCAGTTAGCCAGAAGATGAGCTTCACGGGATTGTCAGAAAACTTTTAGAATTCAGCCATCAAATGCAGCACATTCTTCTGGCGCAGTGTCAAAAAAAACGAATGCTTTTTCAGTGGGTAATTCTGCTGGAAAGCTCACAGGGTCGGATGATTCCACTGATTGTTTGGGCAAATTCAGCAGCGATTATTTCTTATATCCAATATCCAAAGCGCCCTAAAACCCTTTACTAATACAACATGACTCAAAATAATATTGATACTGATCTCAGCCAGGAGGTCTGCCGGCTGCTGAAAGACTATCTGAGCCAGGTCAGTCAGTCCGGGCTTACTTCCCTTTCAATAGCTGTCTATCAGACGCATGCTACTAATTTTGTTAGGTGGATACATGGAGAATTTATTCCTGGCGAGACGTTGTCAAAAAAGCAGTTGAAAACGCTGGCAGCGGCCGATCAAGCGCGATAAACCATCAGCGAACGCGGAATTCGAAGCTGTTTTCTTAAGGGGGCACCGGTATACTATTCCGCCACCACAATTTTCCCGGTATATCCGCCGGTGTCCGTATCAATTTCTACCACATATACTCCCGCTGGTACACCTCTTAGCCCTATCTGGTGGCTAGAAGGCTTTTCATAGCTGCGTACGGTCTTGCCGGCTGCGTTCTTCAACCGCACCGATTGAATTTTTTGCGCGGCGGGTATTGCCATGCTGAAACTAGCAGAAGTCGGGTTAGGGAAGATGGAAACCTGATTTGTCCATTCAAATGTCAGGCAAACAGCTTTTGAATGGGTATATGTACCATCAGTATCCACCATTTTCAGGCGGTACAGGTTGGTGCCCGGGTGGGGATCTGTATGGCTGAATTCGTACCTGTTGCCGCCGGTGAGTCCTTGGGCAACAGTTTCACCGATCTGCCGCCAAGCCTTACCGTTAGTGCTGTGTTCTATTTCAAAACGTTCGGCATTGATCTCTTCGGTGGTCGTCCAGGTCAGTAGTGCCCTGGTTTCGGATTTATGTGCCTCGAATGTCGCCAAGGTCACCGGATACGGGGCAGCTATACGCAGCGTGAGGAGCGGGTCCCCCAGGATCAGTTCGGCTTCGTTGTAGCCATTGAAATACCGGTAGGCGCTTCCAATGGGGTAGTCTTTCGCTAAAAAAGTATAGGCACCTTCTGATTTGTAGAGGCGTTCGAGGCCGCTTTTACCGGTTTCGGAGACCAGGCCGATGTTTTGCGAGAATGCATGCACGTTCATCACATTGCCTTTTCCGAGGTAGAGTCCTCCCAGGAAACCGGGAGCCGTGTAGCCGCCTACCGAGCATGAATAGAGGTCGATCAGCCGCGTGTTGAGGCTGGGTAAATTAGTGATGTCCTGGCCGTATATCCCGAAAGAATGGTATTGCGGCGCGCCATGAAGCGTAAGTGTGAAGATCTCGTAGGAATTGTTGCTCAGCTTGGCAGTGAAATCGTTTTTCCAGACGATGTCGTCGCCTGAATAAACCGGGTCTTTCTCGCGGCCGTATTGAAGGGCTTCGCCGGAAATCCAGTTGCCGCTGCCAATCGCGAGGTCTATGATGCCCTGTTCGCTCACGAACCCATCGGTAGCCAGCATCCGGGGCTCGAAGTTGAATTGCTTTTGCCGGAATGCATGTGCCTTCTCAAGATAATCAACGATATAATCAATCTGCTGATCGGTGTCGTGCAATACATCGGGCAAGACCATGCCCATTGAAAGGGCCGCGTTGTTTTGCTGGAACACCGCAGGGCGAGCGTCCGCAGACCGCACCATGCAGATATCCTGATAGGTTGATTTCTTAAATGCATCCGTCCGTGCGTCATATTGATAAGTCGAGTACAAAGGATGGGCGTAGTAGGAGAATGTCTCCCCGGTATAAACCCAGGCAGCCTGCTCATTGGCGTCGAGCATTTCGGTGTAGGCGGTGATGGATGCGTTGCTGCCCAGAAAGAAAAGCGTCGAAAGGTTGTCGTGCTCAAAACGGTTTTGAATGTCGAGGTAAAGCTGGGCCTTTTTGATATTGCTGGTCTGCTGGTAGTACCGTTCGAAAATCATCAACGGCATAGTGCTTTGGATGTCGGCCTCATACTGATCAAGGGCCGCATTGAGACGTGCATTACCTTCATATTCCTTGTTAATGATAATCAGCATCTTTTCGCTTTTGGACGCGGGCGGTGGCGCAGTGGTGAAGGACATCATGGCTGCGTCCGATCCATTGCACCACTCGCCGTCCAGCCCAAACACGTACGATACAAATGAATAGTTCTTACCGGGAATCAGGCCGCCCATGGTAAAATCGAGGGTCCGGGCCGATTTGTTGATCATCTTCGCAGTTACGTAGCTTGATGCGACCGACTCTTCATTGCAAAATGGCGATGCGCAGGCGGGCTTGATAACGAAGACAAAATAAGCGATCGAATCGACGGGCGTGGCGGGGCCGAAATCGAAGTGGATATCTATCGCACTCTCAGGCCGAAGCGAGTTCTGTGTGATAGAGCCATGAATGTCGTGCGCGGCCGTCCTCAGGCTTGCGTCCGTAGTCGGCATAGCCTCAAGAGCGAGTTCACGACCATTCCAGACGACTCTTTGCGGTCCCTGTGCACGAAGATGCGGAGTGGCAAGGACAATCAGTAGCAAAGCAAGCAGGTGGAAGTATTTTTTCATGACCGGGTTTGGTTTGAAGTTCAGGCTAATGCGTCCGAGGTAACCCACTGGCGTAATGAGTGGTTGTACCATGGCGTTCGAAGTAAAAGGACACTCAAACTTCGCCCGCACGTGGCGCTTTGCTTAAAAATTTAGAAAACCGGCGATTATTTTATTCCTATGAAGCTCACTGGCTCTGCCCCCTCAACTCCCGTCAAAATGGATGGGCTTAGGGATTCCAGTGGAAATTACATCCGAACAGGGATATATATGTTAATCTGTAATGGATTATCGACCACTATTTCCAGCAGGTAATACTTTCCTGCCTGTGTTTTGCAGGCGATAATCGTTTTGGCAGGCATATAGTTGATCCAGGATGCGGATCCTGCTGGTGCGTTGCCAATTACGTTTTGATTAAATGCGAGTTTTGCGACGCTCAGCGGTGTGAGAGTTGAAATATCGACGATTCCCAGATTGTGGAATGCGACTTTTACAGGTTTCAATTCAGGGTAACAAACAGATATACTCCAATTGATGTCGCCAAGCCCCTTGTCGGTGATCGCGTACGGATGGCCAATGTTGAAGCCCTTGCCTATGGGTACAGAGAGCGTTTTTGCCAGGCGCCAGGCGGTCTGACTAGGCTGTTGAATTGTATATCCGCTAGCGAGAGAAGCGGTTCTGAGGTTGGTCGTCAGACCGTCCGCCTGGGCGGCGTTTACATTTCTCTCCGGTAGTGGCTCTTCACTGCTGCAATTGAATAGAATAGACGAGATACCAAGCAACACAAGACTTTTTAATAAAATTTTCATGACGTGTAAAATTTGTTTTGTACTATTTGAATATGTAATTAAAAATTGAAACTGACTGTATTGATACCAGAGGCCATCCATTTGAATTATCGTGTTTTTTGGTGGAGGTGCTGTAAATCAATACCGAAATCCGTTTCGGATGCAAAACAATACGTCGTGACCGTGAATAGCAAATCAATGAGTCTGGTTGTGATTTAGCGGTAAAGTGCAATTTTTTTCACTAATGGTAATTGCGCTTGTAACCCTTAGGGGATAACCCTGATGAGAAAACAAATCCGGTTAGGATCGGGTGCTTGGATGAAAATATCCATTGTCCCCATGTTGATGATCGTCAAATCGCTTTTTGGGGCTCAAATGCGGTGTTTTTGGCGGTAAAGACTGCGGATGCCATTTACAAAATTGATACCCAACCGGCCGCGGTCTCTGCATCGTTGTAAAATCGGTCCTGGCCCGTTGTTGGCTCTGCGGTTAGTAGCAATTCTCGAATGCCCGGCATTTGCGAATTATTTAGTGGTATTCTACTCGGGTCTTAATGCCGCGGGATAAACCATTGGCATAGGTATATTTAAAATAAAAAATGTACTTAAAACCAGGATTTCGAACCACTCACATCACCTCGCCAACAGTGAATTAATCTGGGCCTCCAGTCCCTGGCTTGGCTTATCCGCATTCATTTCCGCAATCTCGTAGTCCCGGTTTATTAATACATATCTCGGAAATACATTTAGATCATATTTTTCAATAATAGTCTTCTCCCACTCCGTATTTGCCCAAAGATTGATGGTTTTCAGACCAAAATGCTCACTCCATGTCTTCCAGACGTCTTTGGAGGTATTCAGGCATACACTAACGATCCTGACAGGTTTGTTTCTGAATTTTTCTGCCAATGCATTTTCAGCAGAAAACTCTTCGATACAGGGCTTACAGCCCGCAAACCAGAAAGACAGTACAATCACATTTCCTTTCAAAGACCTTAGCCATGTAAGCGAATCTTTCGTGTCAGCAAGTACAAAGTTTGGGGGGATTTTACCCTTCGCGGCACGAACCACTTTCGATTTGAAGTAGGCTTCCAGTTCTGCTTTCCAAATATCTTCGCTGAAAATATCGCCGTGAATTTTGAGATATTCAGTTGCGACTTCTCTCTTGTAGTGATTGAAGGTTAATTGAACAATAAAAGCTTTGAATAAATCCGATACCTCCGATGACAATTCCCGGCCTGCCTGATTAATGTGATAATCAATAAAACTGGATTTTGTGCCGTTTGCCAGGTCATTCGCGTTCATTCTTTTGTTAAAAGCCTCGTACAGGAAGTAATAGTATGAAGCGCAGCTTTTGGCCGCTGGATTATTGATATTGAGAGAATCTAAGAAGCGGTAATAATGGACAGGTACCCGCTCTTTTACATTTTGTGAATGTTCCCGCATAATAACCGCATTCATTCGGTCGGTTGCATCAGCATATCGGATGTCCCAATATTCGTGCTGCTGGTACCACTTAGGTAATCTACCGATGTTTTTGTTAAAGAATTGGAGCTCTTCAAGATAAAGCGCATCCATTTGGACGCTTAATTCTTGCAAGCTAGCCGCCGTATGCAGTACACTAGCTCGTCGTGCGCTAAAGGGCATGCTGGCGGAGAAGTTCTTTTTTATCAAGTACTCGTTGATAACCCCCAGGCTGTCGGTTCCATGGAACCTGGCCATAGTGAGATCGGTGAAATCCAGATGGCATATCAGGGTGGAGCCGGGTGTCAATAGCAGTGTGAGGGTCTTACCGGAAGTTGCCAGAGTAACTTTCTGCGGTAAGCTAACTGGCAAAACATAAGTCTTGCTTCCCGACCCGGAGGGAATAGTGTCGCTAAGCCTGGTCTCCTGGTCAGGAACCATTTTAATGGTGCGAATGAACCAGGTTTTGCCGGGACTATTCTCGTAGTTAATTATAAGATTGGCGGTTCCTTTGAAACTATACCAGTTCGCACTTTGCGCAAATAGGGGAGTAGGAGCTTGCAATGAACACCCTACAATGAAGACGAGAATCCTAAGATAAGCCATGAAATTCCTCAGTTTCTAGGTTAGATTAACTTATGCAGATGTAATTTAAATGTATATAGAAATTACTTCCATGAAAAGATAATTGTTTGATTAGGCGTAAAACGCCGGTTCCGTGCGAGACTACGCGCTGGCCGTCAAGTAGGTCAAAACCGGCAGAATGGTCGTCCTCGAAGATAATCGCCTTGTGAACTCGTATGTGCTATGCACGCCGCTGGGCACTTTGGCAGAGAGTGCAGATGCGCTAACGCCAGACTACATCAACGCACTTCTATCAGCTTCTCGGGTAATATCCCGGCTTTCACAACCAACAAAAATGTGTTACCGAAAAATAACTTTGTAATTATTTAATATCGGTTACAAATCTATTTTCTAAATTACGGTCAATCTCGCCTACCTAGCTAAATCACGAACTTCTAATCGGAAAATTTCAACTGCCGTCTGCAAAGCGGTAACGGTTTTCTATTGCCTCCTGCTTTGTTGACGCTAATCCACAATCCACTGGTTTTGTATTGTTCCACTCTAAAAAATGTTTTATGGCAGTAGATTTTGCGGCCCTGGAAGATCAGGGCTTCGTTCAAAAGAGAAGTGAAATGAATTCTCCTGTTGAGGCCAAGGTTGCCGCTTTTGCATCCAATTGGCGCAAGAGAACAAAAGATGTGAACATTGTCCTGCTGGATGGCTCGGTGTCGACCGACATGGATTATGCCAGCGAGCGGGCCGACCAACCTTACCGGCCACCAATGTGTACCGAGCTGAACCTGCCCTCGTACATCGAAGAAAAGTTGCGTTGGAAAGGGCAGCAGTATAGAAGATTCGATGCGAATGGAGAACAAAGCCAGACCAATAACCCGGTTTTCACGGAATCGGGTGGCGTTGCGGTCACTACAAACATCGATACGGCATGGGACTGGCAATTGATTCCCCACGAGACGAATTATAATGGCATTACAAGGCTCATCACCGGGGCCAACCCTCAGGTGAGCTATCTCTTCCGAAGTTCTTACCGAAGATGTGATTTTGTTTATCGGACGGACTATTTATCGTCGGCTAATTTAAGAGTGACGATTTCGGTCGGTAATGGAAAGGTAACCGTCTTCGACGAAACGTCGGGGACTTGGGTGGAAGCTAACGGCTACTCATTCTCGGCCAAGGAATTGGATCAGATTATTCCGGTACTTGCGGGAACCTTCAAGACTGCCACAGGATTTAGAAAAACCATCTTTCAAAAGCGCCTGAAAATGCGAAGAACGGAAGTCGAAACAAGCTGGCAAATCACGATTCGCAGCCAGGATGGGGGGCGTCTTGGTTATTGGGGAATTCAGTATTCGGGCCATGATAACATGATCAATTTCATCAATAGCGCGCGGGGCTCGCACAACATAGCCGCTTTGAGGTGTTTTGAACAATGGTCCGTAGATGATTGGAAGCCGGATCTAATCCTGTACGCTTGTAATACGATCAACGAGATGATCAGCCAGGCTGGCGGGACCAACGAAACCGATACTCCGGCCACGTTCGCGGGCAGGTTTGGCAGCTTCATCAACGCGCTTCGCGCCAAGAGTTATGCGCCCGAAATCTTCGCCTACATGCTTTTTGTCAACAGATGGCAGCAGCCTGTTGACCCGACCGACCGGGTACTGTTGCGCAGGACTTCCGTCGCTGCCGGCCTGAATGGATATACACTATTCGACTACTACGATTATCTGCATGATACGTTAAAATCCCTGCCTATTGCCTCAGTTAACACCTTCTACGAGTTTTTCAATTATGGTGTCCTGAGAGCGGCTGCATCGGCGGGAACCTCCACCATATTCAAAGAACTGTTCGGATATGCAAGCGCGGGCGGCAATGACCCCATTGCGGGCAAAACAGGAAAAGAAGGGACAAGCCTGGTTTCAGATGGTACCCACCTGAACGATGTCGGCAATTTTGTGGGGTGGCGCTTCCTGGAAAAGTATTTCGATTTGTAATCTTTTTTAATTCACAATCACAACAAACAATCATAACACGAACATGCAAGCATTTGTCGATTATTTCACCGATAAGATATTAGCAGACAGGCAAATCATCTGGAGCCCTAATGTGGTTGCCAACGTTTCAGGGACACCGGCCGGTGGTGGCCAGGTTGACGCCGCAAAAAAGACGATTACCATTCCGGTAGGACAGTCGGGCGCAGGCAGCTTTTTGGGAAAGAGCTTCAACATAAGTCAGTTTACAAACTATAACCCTGGCGACGAAATCTGGATCAGGCTTTTATTAACGGAAAGTGCAACGGCGCTGCTCGGCGTGATTACAGCCGTTACGCTTAAATCCGGCGCAACCGATGTAACGCCACCAGCTGCCAATATCATACTGCGTTCTTATGCGGAGAACCCCGCCTGGTTCGAGCTTATTATTCCTTACACGCTCCAGAGTGCCTCGGAGGCATTGGAAGTTCTGCTCAGTATCAAGACCGCCGCGCCGCCACAAAGCACACCGGAGAAAAAAATCACCTGGGAGTCGTTGAATGTCTTTAACGCGACAGACGGTTATACAACTGCCATCGACGTGGTCGATAGCGGTGTAAGAAAGGCGGAATATGTGTACGCGTTTTTCGAAAGGGCCGCCAGGGTTTCAAAGGCGATCGACAATGGCACGACTGATAATACACAAATTCTGCAGACTGAAATCAACGATGCCATTGAAACCAGTGGGGAGCTTCTGTTTTTGCAAAAAAATACCATTTTGGTAAAAGGCACGCTGAATGTCAACAAGAGGCTTGCCATTAAAGGCAAAGGCACGACTTTCCAGATAGATAATCCGGTCGCCAATAAGGAATTGTTCAATATCAATACAGCCGAGCGGTTTGAGTGCTCGGACATTGTTATTATCCCTAAGGCGGCCAATCTGCACCCGACCAGCTTCAAATTTAGCATAGTGAATTACGACAGTGTCTTGGATCACGTTACTTTTAAAAATCTGCCCGAGGCGCTCTATGTTGACAATGTCGATGGACTTTTGCTGAAGAATTGTCTTTTCGTTGGCGGCGAGGAAGGCTTACTGATAGGACATATTGCTCCTACCACTACACGAAATGTTACCGTTGACCGGAACAGGTTCGAGAGTAACTCGGAAAAGAACATCTGGGCGCGGGCATCGAACAATCTAACCATTACAAGGAATCTTTTTAGAAAAAATGTCGACCCTCTTCTGGGGCACAGCAAGCGGAATATTGTCATCGATCTGCTTGGAGAAACGAATGATAATCTTAGGATTGTCGAGAATACCTTTCAGTCGTTTACCGAATATTCCGTGCGGTTTTACACTTCGAATGCCGGGCAGCTAAACAACACGGTCGTATCCGGCAATACATTCAGGGACCTTTCTTCATCTACCACCTCAGGGCCAATACTGATCACGGGCCTGAATCCGCATCCGGCGAATCCGCCCTATACGATCGACAGCCTGATGATCCAAAATAACCATATCACCAACAAGACTGCCGCTATTCAGATAAATGATGTGACGAATCTGAATATTGCAGGTAACAACTTCATCAAAGAAGTAGGGGCAACCTCTGTGGCAGTCGGGTTTATTCTTAATCGCTGTCCTGATCCAAAAGTTTTGTCTGCCGATAACCTGTACTCGTCCGGGCAGGGAAGTAACGTGATCAATCCCTAAATAGAGATGATTGAAATAAAGTGCTTTTTGAATAACGATCAACATTGTCATGCTAATGATCTATGGCCGAAATAACCATCACTACCACTTCGTCCAAAAACCAGGACGACTATCTGTTGCATAAAGACACTGCCTTGTATCCCGCATTCCTGGATAACCTTCCTTATGAATCCTGGGTAGAAGGCACTACGATCGGGGCATCTAAGAGGAGCTATTTTCAACTTCAAGCGACCGGAGCAGCCTCCTATACCTGGACCCCCGCAGGGGGGACGCTCCCTACCGGTTTAACACTTTCCACCGATGGGAAAATATCAGGAACCCCCAGTGTGGAAGGCCTCTTTGCGTTTTCTGTGAAGGCTACTTCCGGAGCAGACTTCGCCACGAAGGAATTGGAATTCAGGGTTTATCCGGAGCGCTCGCGGTGGTTGCGCGATGCGCGCCTGGGCGTCACCGTTCACTGGGGCCGGATGACCGATCCGAGTATTTACACGAATACGCAAGCAGCAACATTGGAATTTGAGGGAAGAACCCTGGCGATGAATGGTGCTCATTTGAATACCTGGGCGCCGGCCTGGGCCGATCAATTTGTTGCCTGGGGAGCAAAGTTCATCGAGTTCTCTACGCTTTGGCAGGACAGTTTTCGCAACTGGCCAAATGGCTTTGATACCTGGAAAAATTTACACACGATTAACAGAGACTATGTCGGACCCCTTGTTGATGCTTTTCACGCTAAAGGGTTAAAGTTTATCTCTTATTTTCCCCCCGACTACCATTCAATCGCCCCCGGGCTTCCTCCGGGAGATCGTGGAGATGTCGATGGTTACCTAGAGGGGTACCATAACTTCGGCGGGATGAATACGCAACTCATCGAAGAGCTCGTCAAGGTGAAGAAAATAGATGGTATCTGGATGGACATTGGAGGAGCATCGGACGTATATCCGGAAAGCGCGGTGCCCGAAGGATGGCTCTATTGGGACAACGTCATGCCGATCATCAGGTACAACAACCCGTTTTTTATCTTTGGCGTTAACCCTGGAACAAGGGACGCTGCACTAAAGGTGAAAAAAGGGGGGACGCAGGTGAGGTTCCCTTATGCCGACTTTGTGATTTATGAAAGCGTACAGAGCGACTCCACCAGTGCGACCCTTCTTGAGAAGGCTACTCCTCTGATGTCAAAAAAGAAAATGGCTATTTATGTCTCAAACCAGATCAGCAACCGCTTTGCATGGGGGCCGGGTGGGGACGCCGCGCCTATCAAGGACATCGAGGGTACAAAAGAGAACATCGGTAAGAATTGGGAGGCCGGGGCAACTGTTTCAGTCGCGCTGCCCGTTCAGGCGGACGGGACCTTGCTCGACGATCACTATGCGCCAATGATGACCGCCATAGGAGCGTATGTTAATGCAAATAAAGGATTCAGTGTGGACCCTACCATTGTTTATGCGAATGGAACAGCTACTGTTTCGACCTCGGAACCCGCCCGCATTTTTTACACGCTAGATGGGACAGAGCCTAATAGGGATAGTAATATATATGTAGGCCCGTTAACGATTCAGCGAAATTCGAAGTTGAAGGTGAGAACATTGCAGGAGGGGAAACCGATCGGATACGTGAAAGAGTTAACAGTTGAATCTTTCTCAACTGCCGATCCCATGCAGAGGTTGTTTGTGTCCAGCGGTACTGACGTTGAGGCGACTCAAGGGGAAAGAAATTTTAGAGGCATGTTTTTAACGGTTGGGAATGCTCCGGTAGTGATCACCGGTATCGGTAGAAAGGTTGTCGGTTCAAATATTCCTCGCGAAGTGATCATCAAGAGGTATTTTGACGAGTATCCGGTGTATTCCGGCCTAATCCAGGCAAATGATCCTGTTGAGAACAACTACCAGTTCTCGAAAACCGCCGAGATCCGATTAGAGGCAGGCATGAGCTACATTATCTGTATTCAGGAAGAGGCTTCGTCAACCGAGCATTACGCCTCCAACACTTTTGCAACTGTGCCATTTACCCAGGATATTCGGATCGTATCTGCTTTTAAATTGAGCATTAATGGCGACTTCTTTCCGGTTCCGGCAGATAATTTAGGCCAAATAATCAACCTGAAATATCGCGCGCTGGAGATTGAACGGAGCTACAATTATGCTTTGGGAAAACCTGCTAAATTTCTGACTAACAGCGTTAATCCCAGCGAGCTTAACCCATCCGCCGGGATATACTACGCGATCAATGCTACCGATGGAAATCCAGAGTCTGTCGCGCGGGCAGGGGGAGATTATGCCTATACCTTGAGGGTAGATTTACTGGATTCATACAAAATCGACAGGATTGAATTGCTTTTCACGACCGAAACCTACGCCACCGAATTCAGTATCTACACTTCCCTGGTTGAAAATGGAAGTAATCCCGTTACGTTACTAAGCCGGGCGAATAACACAGAGGTTGTCTTCTCATTTCGATTTCAGCCCGTGTTTGCCAGATATATTTTTGTTCGGGCGACAAAGCCTGACAACCAAAATCAGCCGGGAGGGCAAATGGTCGTTACAGAACTGGGTGTTTACTGTGATAACCCGTCGTTTGTTTCTCTGGACAGCGAGCTTGACTAGGCCGAGGTGTTATCCGAGATTAGAGTGACTGTCCTCTAAGAGTGGTCGTTGCACAACCTCAGATTGTGCAGATAGAAAATACAGCAAGCCAATTTGGTTTGCTGTATTTTTATTGAATGATTTAGTGTCGCAGGATCTCAGTTGACATCCTCAGAGATGCCAGGGTAGAGACATCTTTGTATCAAAATCATAGTCGGGTACCTGCTGTGAAAACACCGGTGAGGTGGATGTCAAATGTGAATTTTGCCTTCCATTACGATGACGGCCGAGCCGCTTATCCAGATGCCATCCGGCCCGGCGTTAAAGTGGATGACCGACGGGCGCCCGATTTCCACCCCTTGCAATATTTGATAATCTGTTGCAGGTTTTACATAACCCATTTGCTGTAAATACCCTGCCAGAGGGCCTGCGGCGCTGCCGGTCGCGGGATCCTCATCGATTCCGATACCTGGATTGAAGAAGCGCGCTTGTGCCAAATAATTGGGGTCACTATCCAGTATGGTAAAGCAATAAAATCCTTCAAAACCGTAATGCTCGGCGATCTTGATCAGCAGCTTTTTTTCGACAGTTGCAGCCCTGAGTGCGGCGGTATCTTTCAGTGGCACCATCAAATGCGTAGCTTCTGTTGAGACCACGGCGGGATACAAGTCTTCTGACAATACCTGGCCGGCGTCCAAAGAAAGCGCCCTTGCAACGTCTTCCCTGGGCACTGTTGCCAAGATGCTGGCCGGACTCTGGCGCATACCGATTATCGGCGCCTTTCGTACTGATAGGTCAATCGATAAATCGATAACATCATCCTTCATTACCACAAACTGCGTTTGCTCCTGCCCGGAGAAAATGTCGAGCTCGATCAGAATCGCAGCGGCCACCGCACCCAGCAGGTTATGGCCCGCACCACCGACCTCAAATCCGGTAGGTGTAAACGAACGCACCTTTAAGGCTTTTTCCCTCTTGGAATAGTAAATGAAAGAGGTTTCCGAATAGCCAAATTCACGGGCGATGTCTGCGTAGCTTGCAGTATCCAGATCTGAATCAGTTAGCACGACGGCCAATGGGTTTCCTTTGTACCTTACATTGGAAAATACGTCTAGTACGTAGTAAGAATAGGTTTTCATATAGGCAAGGTAATCCTTTATCTTCCCGGCGAACCAGTCGGGTATTTTTGGATGTTGTTGATATCTTTGGTTAGCTTTTTTGAAATTCTCCGAAATGCCATAATATTCCGGAAGGATCATGGACAAAACACTCCCGTCCCCAATGCTCGACACGGATCGGTGTCAGACGAACATTTCTGTATTTGCTTGAAAGATCCAGCTTAATGAGCTCATTCCAAAAATACTGGACATCTTCCACTTCGACAAACACCATTGTGTTGTCAATCCAATCGCGGTTAAACGCATTTTGCAGATAGAAACCATAATTTTCGGTTTTGAACAAGGATAGCGCCGGTGTCAATTTTACCTCCTGGAAACCCAGGTCATGGTAAAATGCCCGTGATAATTCGAAGTCGGCAGCCCCGATGAATGGGCGGATAGATAATGCTCTGTGTTTCATTGGACATATGGTTTTGCCAAAAGTAGCGCATTGCAAGTATCACTCATATTGATCCAAATCAAGAAATGGTGCCATTCGCTATGCTGTTTTTTTCGAATTGGCAAACGCGGGCCTCTTTTTCAAAAAGCAGGGTCTCTTCATCAGTATAATTGCCTGTCGCTCGTAAAATGGCAGGGTATACCGGCGGGAGTTTGCTGACCATACGCGAAAATATGACTTCTCCGGGACTTGAATGTATTCAATTAATTATGCTCACAGCCTTCTTCAAATCAAGGTCGTTTTGCGTGACTATATCGTTTGGGCTGTAATTAACCGGATAGTTGGGCATTATGCCACGGCCGGGAACAGGTTTTTTTGCCATTGATACAACCCGCATTAATGGAAAATCTACGACGATCTTTGTAGCGGGTAAAGTTAACTTTTGCAGGGTTACGCCATTACAACCCTCTTCGCTCCCGGCCGTTTCCCTGCCGATGAAGATTACGCCTTTGCGCTGCGCTTTAAGTGCCGCTGCGAAAAGGGCACCCGATGAAAACGTGGCGCCGCTAATCAAAACCAAAAGTTTTCCCTTGAAGTGGTCAGCTTTATCCAGTGCAAACGGGCCATACAGATTGCCGAAAGCGGGTTTGGGTTCAATATGATACCAGTCTCCTTCTTTGTGATCTGGCCTAAAACCTAACAAAAATCCCTGAGCTGTCGATCTGTCAAAGTATTTGGCAAAACTATTAAGTGCAGGGTTGGGAAGCCTTGATTTTACATCTTTCACAATTTGGAAAGGGGTATCGGCAAGGTAAAAAAGTAATTGTGTGGCCACTCTGATATCACCGCCGGTATTCTGCCTGATGTCCAGGATCAGTGTTTTTACCCTTTTTTGATGGATCAGCTTAAAAGCGTTCTTAAAGACGACGGTATCCGCATAGGCAAACGGGGGAGATTGAAGTAATGCCACCGGTGCATTACCCAGAAATCGCAAACGTGAATCGGGTATGCTCTTTTCAGTTATCCAGCCAGCATAATTGTCAACTTCCTTCGCCGCAGGGTTAATGGGGATACCACGCCCTATATCCTGGATCTGCACTGTCCTGACCGCCCCGGAGATGGTGCGGAGTGTTAGCTGATAAGGTGCATGCCAATGATAATACTTATTGCATACATCTTCAAAGCCGTCGTATTGGCTTAGAAACAGCTCTTTGAATGTTTCATTGTAACCATCATCGCCGTAAAAATCATAGCCACGGTTAATGATTGTTTTGGCTGGTACATTATTCACACCTACTATTTCATCACCGGTGTGAAGCTGATTGGTCTGATGGGTTGTGATCCATGCCCTGTGATTTCGAACCAGCACTTTGAACGGAAGTTGAGCTGTTTGGGAGGGGATGGATCGCTTGTAGCCTTCTGAATGTCTAATTTGTGTGTGACCGCATCGCAAACCACACAAAAAAGGGCAAATAGCTGTGATGAACTGGCTTTCTGTTAACGGGGTTTGAATGGCCGCATATGTTTTACTATACAAGTCTCGCATGTCATCTGTGGTGGTGTAAATACCATAACCCGGATGCATTTCCTGTATCGCCGACCAGAGAATGGCAAGATCATTACGCATGCTTTCTACCGATTTGATCGAACCAGTATCAACGGACGACTCAGAAGGTACTTTGCCTTTTTGCGGATTGGTATTGCAACCGATCAGCATTGCAAGCACCAGCAGGGCGCAACCTAGTTTAACTGTAACTTTCATTTGTCGGATCATCAGGCAACAAAGGTAAGCGCTATTATGAGCTTGCTGAAAATGAGCTAGTCACTAATTTTCTAGTTAGATTTCTATCAACCTGTTGTCTTATTTCAGCAAGGTTAAACACGTGTTGAGGGCATGAGCCAAGCCGGGGTTCAGGGCTTGAAAACCCTGAACGATCGCTCCCGCTTTTGCTCTTCGACTGTCAGGATATAAATTCCCGACGGCCACTGACTGGCCTGGACTTCGTGTGCTTTTGCCGTAATGCCTTTCTTCTGCATCAGCGCCCCGGAGCTTGTGTAGACGCGGATAGTCCTTTTTGCCGCATGTTGAAAATCCAGTCTGATGACATCACCGAACGGGTTTGGCGAGAGCCTAACCTCGAAATTCGGCAAAGGATTTTCGGATGCAAGGATTTCTTCAAATCGCAGTGTGGACGGCTCCTCCACGGTCCCGGCGCCACACACATTCCAAACACCCAGCAGCCTGTAAACTGTCGCGCCCGTACGCTGAACGATCATCGTATCCGGGGAATTGCCGGTTTCCCTTGTTGGGAACGCAGTGGTTGTCCCTACCGAATAGTGCCAAGGCGAATCACCCTCGAATTCCAAAGGCAGCCGCACCAACAAATTGTTGTGGAATGGAATGGAGCTCGCTCCGAACCGGGCTTTGGCGCGCTGACGCAGGAAAAGCGGCTCAGCATAGGTGCTAGCTGAGGTGCCCGGGTCGGATGCGGTTACCCTGAGCCGGTAACCGCGACCGCGTGGCAGATCGCCGGGTATCACTGCGGCGAGCGGCGTTGTGTTACCAATGGTAGTGATATTGCGGAAATTCTGCCCGTTTACATCGGAAACCTGCACCGTGAAGCGGTTGGTAGCCGAAAAACTGCCGCTGGTGCGATACGCGACATGGATGGTATCCATGCTGCAAAACGCAGTCGAAGCAGGCGACCACCAGTTTGCGACGCTTATGTTGCGCTCCGAACGGGGCTGGACGCTCACCACCGACGAGCCCGAGAATGTCCCGGCCCCGCATTGGTTTGTAATGGAGGTAATCTTATAAGTCGTAGTTTTCGATGGATTTACCAGGATATAGCCATCCGGAGCGATGAAGGAACCTTTGCTACCATCAGACAATACATATTCGATACGCTCGTAAAAATCCATATTATTGATGCGAATGCCCAGGCCAGCAGTGTCGCCTGCGACTACGGTCATATCCCCGAATAGCGTAGCATCGACGACCGTGTGAACATACATCGACAGCTGCTGTTTAAGGCCGTATTTGGGCACATTGACAATCATATTGTATTCTCCGGCCGCAATACCTTTGGGAATATCGAAAGCGCGCTGCCCCGATGCCAATTTGGTTGAATCGAGCAGATATTTTTGTTTCGTCAATTGATTTTCCAGTTCGAAACGGATAAAGGAATCCGACAGGTCGTAGTCACCGGTCAGATTGTAGATAATGTCCAGAGATTTCCCCCCGGCACAGACGGTGCCCACAACCACCATGGACATAGTCAGAGCTGGCTTGGGGCTAACCACGACGGCTTGTGAGGGAGGCCCGAAACCGCAGGCATTGCTTACCGATTTGATTTGAAAGGTTGTCCTGCCGGAAGGTGAGTGGGAAAACTCTTCGGGTGTCTGATATTTGCTTTGCTTTTCGTTGTATTGATTCACGGTTGTGATCGGGAACGAACCAGTGTAATCGATGCGGAACAGTAGCTGCTTACTGCCGTCAAGTATGATCGGATTTTCATTAGGATGATTAGGGAAGGTCAGTGAGGCTGCCGGTAGCTGCCCGATTGTTACAGCCACCTCGTTGGATAGCGGACCCTGTTGCGAGCTGATGCGTGAAATGTATTTCCCAGGCCCCAGGGTTGAAGGGATAACTCCGCTTAGCCGGTTGTTGTCGCTGCCGGTAAATATCGTTTGAAAGGCGGAATCATTTTCTTTCCTTACCTGCCAGGAATAAACCGCGCCGCTGGCATCGCCATCCTGAATTACGAATGGCACACTCACGTTTGCTCCCGGGCAAAGCGTCACATCCATAAATGTTTCGGTCATAACGATCCGGTAAGGGATAACTGTCATCGTTTTGCTGACATTTACTTGCTGCCGGCCACAAGCCGTACTAACCGACTTGATGGTGAAAGTGTTCTCACCCACTTTCGGCCTGATTTTGAATGGCGACATCCCCCCGTTTAAACCGGTGAGTGTGTAATCCTGCTGCCCGTTGGAATACACCAGCGTATCAATCGATCCGCCTTTGGAATTGAAATGGATATAAAAATCCCCGTTAGAGGTAAAATCCGGCTGATTAGTTGCCCGGTTCACGAAATCGATAGACATATCGAAAAGCGGATAGCGGAGGTATGGAAAGAACTCCGAGCCGATCACCTCCGGTTGTGTGGAGGCAACCCGGAGGCCGAAATTTTCAGTTCCGTCCCCGGAGGTTCCTCGTGTATCGTCTCCTGGGATTTTCAACTTGACCCTGCCGCCGCGCGTTACCGTAGCGATCGTCTCGTAGTTACAGCAGTTGTCACCCTTCACGATCTGGACCCTGAAAACATTTCCCTCTCCGAAGGTTCCTGCGGTTTGAATGTCCAGTTCAAGGCTGTCGCGGTGGCACCCGCTGAATGCAACAGGCAACACGGAAATAAATGGCTTGGGGCTCGTTGGGTTTTTAACAGTGAGTTTGGCTTTGGGAAGGTCAGTAGTGGTAAAACAGGCATTTCGGACGGATTTTATACCAAAATCCATGCTTTGCTTAACGAACAGTGCTTCATAAAAGAGGGATTCTGCCGGTCGCGGCGGTAACTGGATGCCCGAACTGGTAACCACGTCATACGGTCCTCCACCGGAGATCTCCATGTAAATCCGGGTATTAGTGGGCGTATCGAATACGAAATCGTTTACATCGGTGGGATAAATAAGTTGCGGTTTGGATTGAATGGAAATGTCACCTACTGCCAGCGAGCGCACCGCTGGCGCACTGCTCACAAGCCGGAACTTGAACCTGGCGCGCACGCGGGGATATTGAGTGGTATAATTGGCAAAAACGGGGATTTTGAAGGAAACATAATCTCCCTCTCTGATGACAGAGACCGTTTTTACTTCGCCATTCTCATGACTAATCTCCATTGAAAGTGTGCTGGATGCCGGTATGGGCACGTTGGAAACGAAATGCAAGCGGGCAGTTTGTTGTTCGCAAAAGGGTTTGGCCGGGTCCAGATCGTCGAGTATGGTGCCAGGAAGCACGGTAACTGTGGCCGACGGTGCCGGTGAGGGCGTGCTCACTCCGCAAGCGGAGCTTACCGAGCTGATCGAATAGGTGGTGGTTTGGGCAGGCTTCTTATAAAGCGGGTTGCTTTCATCAAACTCGGTACTGGCACCATTGAAGTAATCCCGGCCGTCGCTCAGTTTCACCCGATAATTCCCGGCGCCACCATTTTGCAATTCCAGCAAGGTAGCTTCTCCAAATGCAACCGTGTAAGCCGCTTTTGCAAATGAAATTTGCGGCGGCAGCTGCACTTGTAAAAACACTTTTCCACGTCCGCCGACGATTTTAGCATCAGGTGTGATTACCCGGATATTCAGCGGCGTGTTGTATTCTGGCACAAAGCCTGCGGGTAGCGCAACTTCAAGCGTGTTTTCGGAAGTTCGCTTTGCCGGCAATTCCATCGTACGGCCACCGGGCTTGTCTTCTCCTGTATAAATCGCTTCTTTCAACCGTACCTTCCAGCCGGCGGCGCCTGCTGGCAACGGACCGTCAGATGAAAAATGGACAGATACATTGTTTCCAGGGCAGACAGTGGATGGTGAAACAGATGCGGTAATCAAAGAAACCGCGTTCACCACCGCCCGCGCCACACCGCTGGTTTGCATCGCCCCGCAGTAATTTTCTGCGCGGGCAACCGTAAAGTTGGTAGTCCGCTCTACCATTCTCGAATCCTTTTGCTCAGGCATTCCAGGGCCATAACTGGCGTAAACACTAATACGGCTACTATCGCTTAACAGCCCAAATCCATCCGACGAACTAATCGTCTGTATCTGGAAGCGGTGGTCTTCATATTTGTTCAGTGTATCGGAGGCAAGCGAGGAAATCATGACCAACCCCTTGCCATGCACATGGAAATTCTCCTGCCAATTGCTGGTTACAGCCGGGGCGGTGGCAGCAATCCGTAACCAGAGCTGAGGGTGCGAGGTGAGTGCAGAATCAGAAAACGATACTTCAATAGCCCCGTTTTTGAGCGTAGCCGCATATTGCGTAAAGCTCCCGGATTCAGCACTTGTTTTGATCTGTACCCAGAATTGATTGCCGGCCTGAAAGGACCCTGTGAGTTTTACGGGGATGCTGTGGGCTGTTCGCAGACATGCGGACCTTAATTCGGAAATAGTAATGGCGGTATTTTGAGCAAAAACCCTGGAAACGGACAGCAGAATAATGAAAAAGCAAGTAAAATGTCTGATCATAACTGATTGAGGGGAACGGGGAAGTTGGTTGTATCTGTCAGGCACACAAATGTACACAATGGAACCATTCTTCCAGTCGAGTCTTGATGAAGATTCCCTGTACCAGTAAAATTCGATGCAAGATTCGCTTTTGTCCATACTAAGCGGTGAGTTGGAAATCTTCGAAACGCAACCTCCTTCATTGTCTTTACAGCCATAGGGCAAAGGAAGCCAGACTGGCAACGATCAGTGCCCAAGTTGCAACAACTGTTTCTTGCAAACTAAATATCCGGCTCATATAAATAAGCTTATCCTCTTGCAAGGATCGCACTAAACACTACGATAATTTCCTCCTCTTTTGTTTTATTTTCTTGATTAGTTTAATGTCAAGTCACTAAACTTAATCGATGGCCTCAATTTGAGAAGTATTACTTATTCATTGATGTTGTGTGGTTTCTAAATTAAAACTGGTATAAAAAGCCTTACTGATTTCGCAAGCTTGATAAACGGAGAGAATTGGATGAAAACTGCTGGAATTCTCAATAAAAAGTGAGATTAAGTTGTGGGTTGTTGTTGCCAAATCACTGTACAATTTGATAAAATAGCAGATCACATGCCTTGATATGTAATTCGTAAACTTGTTTCAATACTGGCCGTATGAGGCCATACGGAATATGGATGTACCGGAACTAACCTGCTAAAAATTCCGATCGAGGCAGCTGTATTCAAAATACTTTAATGCCTTCGAGCGTGACTGCTCATGGCTTCATTAGCAGGGTTCTTGCTCAGCCCAATACGGGATTGTGTGGCCGGGTTTGCCTTCCGGATAATGGACGAAGCGGATTTCTGGCCCGCTCGACCGGAATCTATGTATGTGCCGATATGGCCATTCCACCGATGTTGACTTTGAAAGGTGGCATTTTATTATGTAACCATCGGACTCATATTTGGCTGCAAAGTGCCTAATTATGTCCAAGTGACACTTTTGTTAAATTTCAATAAAAATTTGTATTCATTTTTGACCAAAATTTATAATTTATTATTAACTCTGCACTAGAATAGCTGCAATCATACTCTGTTTCCAATTTACACCTAACAATATGAAAACAACTTTTGCTGTTAACGATGTTGTTCAACTACATCAAATTTTTCTTAGTCATTATCTTCACTTGCGTTTAATTATCATGGAATCGGTCCTCTGAACCAGTGCATTCTATGATAAAACCTAACTAAGAGCCCACTTTTAGTTATCATCTATTGAGCATTAAGCGCCCCTCTATCACATTTCTTTTTATCAGAACATCGCCGGCCCCGCTGTATTTTATTCCAATTTGTTGGTCTATTTCTGTATTCTAAACCTGTGCCTATGACTAAATAAAAAACCAGACTACACTTATATCCATTGTAAGGCAACAACCGGTTTTCGGTAGGGAGGATTTGTTGTGCCCAACAATTAAAATGACGCTACCTAATCATTTATTAACTGAGATTTATGAGCAAAATCATTTACTTAAAACGGCTATGCCCACCTGCTGTGTGCCTGGCTATGATGGCAGTTGCTGTAAACCAACCTTTGCCGCTTCTGGCGGCTGGTCTGCCGGGCGTTAAAACCACTGTTTTCCAGGCGGAAATCATCGTGAAGGGAAAAGTTACCGAGGAAAACGGAACGCCACTGCCGGGTGTAAGTATCCTCGTAAAAGGGACTAACACCGGTACTACCACGGACGCTTCCGGAGAATATACGATCGCAGTTCCTAATGCAGAAGCTATCCTCGTATATAGTTACGTTGGTTTCGTTAAGCAGGAAGTCGCAGTAGGCACAAGGAATTCCATCAATGTAACGCTGCTGGGTGATTCACAAGCCCTTAGTGAAGTGATTGTCGTAGGCTATGGAGAACAGAAGAAAGAGACATTAACCGGAGCTGTAACAACAGTGAAAGGATCTGACGTTGTTAAATCTCCGGCCGTCAACGTAAGTAACAGTCTTGCCGGACGTTTACCGGGGGTAACGCTGGTTTCACGCAGCGGTGAGCCGGGACAAGATGGGTCGACAATCCGGATCCGCGGGATGAATACATTAGGTAACAACGACGCCCTTGTGGTAGTAGATGGTATTCCGGGACGATCACTTGATCGTATTGACCCCAACAGTATCGAAACGATTTCAGTTTTGAAAGATGCTTCCGCTGCGATTTATGGAGCTCAGGCCGCAAACGGGGTTATTCTGATTACCACCAAACGCGGTAAAACAGGAAAACCTACTATTACCTTTAATGCCAATCAGGGTTTCAGTCAGCCTACCATTCTGCCTAAAATGACCAACTCGTCGGAGTATGCCCAGGCATTGAATGAGGTGGATCTATACAGAAATCGTCCGCCCCGGTATACCTCTGAGGACATTGCCAAGTTTGCCGATGGCTCGGACCCATGGAAATATCCCGATACAGACTGGTTCGATGAAATATACAAAAACTGGTCAGGTCAGCACTTTTATAACGCTACCGTATCAGGTGGCAGCGAGGCTGTGCGCTATTTTGTCTCCCTGGGTACAAAAACCCAGGATGGGTATTACAAGAATAGTGCGACCAAGTACACCCAACATGATTTCAGAACAAACCTGGATGCTACTATCACCAAGAATATAAGCCTGCGCTTTGACGTATCTGGCCGCATGGAAGATAAAAATTACCCCACGCGCTCAGCGGGAGATATATTATGGATGGTGATGAGGGGCAAGCCGAATATGCCCGCTTACTGGCCAAACGGTGCTACCGGGCCGGATATCGAGTATGGAAATAACCCTGTTGTGGTGAGCACCAACCAAACTGGGTACGACCGTGATAAGTGGTATGTTTTGAACAGTACGCTACAATTGAATGTCAAAATTCCCTGGATAGAAGGACTTTCATTCACTGGTAATGCCGGGATTGACAAAGGATTCAATTTCAGAAAGCGTTTTCAGACTCCATGGTATCTCAATTCCTGGGACGGGACCAGCCGTGACGCGAATGGAGAGCCCATACTGGTGCGTGGAAAGAAAGGCGTGGGAGATCCCAACCTGACGCAATACACAGAAGACAAGCAGGATATTTTGCTGAATGGTTATCTTAATTACGAGAAAACCATAGGAGCTAACCATATGGTGAAGTTCTTGGTGGGTAGTGAAAGGAGAACTGGTAATGGCGACAGATTCAATGCGTTCCGCCGCTATTTCGTATCTACTTCCCTTGATCAGCTAAATGCAGGTGGGGATGCCGAGAAGGACAATGCCGGGACAGCAAACCAAAGCGCAAGACTGAACTATTTCGGACGTGTCAATTACAGCTTCAAGGAAAAATACCTGATGGAGTTTGTGTGGAGGGTGGATGGATCCTACATTTTCCCCAAAGCAAAACGTTTCGGGTTTTTCCCGGGTGTGTCTGCGGGCTGGCGCATTTCGGAAGAGGGCTTCTGGAAAGATAACATAAGCTTTATTAATCAGTTCAAACTTCGCGCTTCGTGGGGACAAACCGGTAACGACCGTATCGAAGAGTGGCAATATCTTGGAACCTACGGCTTCCAGAACCAAAACATGGTATTTGGTACCAATATTGAAAGTAAAACCCTGGGAGAAACCCGCATTCCGAATCCCAACGTGACATGGGAAGTAGCCAGCCAGGCAGATATCGGTTTTGATGCAAGCTTATTGAATGATCGCATCAATATTACTTTCGACGTATTCGATTATCGTCGCTCGGGATTACTTTGGAAAAGAAACGCGTCAGTTCCTACTTCAACGGGTTTAACCCTTCCCAGCGAAAATATTGGCAAGACGTCAAACAAAGGATTTGATTTCAATGTGTCCTATCGCGGCAGTGTGAAGGACCTGAAATACACGTTCTTTGTGAATGGAGGTTATGCGATCAATAAGGTGAACTTCATTGATGAAACACCGGGGCGTCCCGACTACCAACAGGTTACCGGGCACCCGCTCCCCACTAAACCCAGCGATCCCAATACGCCTTTCGATCCTGATCGTGATCTGTACTATCAGGCGATTGGCATCTTCAAAGACCAGGCTGCTGTTGATGCGTATCCGCACTGGGGAGGTGCTCGTCCGGGTGATGTAATTTTCCAGGATGTGAACAATGATGGCAAAATCGATGCGAGTGACCGGGTTCGCAATTACAAAACAGATGTGCCCCGCTTCCAGGGCGGTATTGGTGCTAACCTGAGCTACAAAGGCTTTGACCTTTCGATCCTGTTCCAGGCGGCTACGGGCGCGCTTCGTTATCTGTCTTTGGAAAGTGGTGATTTCGGAAACTACTGGAAAGAAGATTTTGACGGTCGCTGGACTGCTGAAAACATCAATGCTTCCAAACCGCGTGCGAGCAACAGAAGTGATGAGTATTGGAGATCACAGAGAAATACGCACCTGCTTTTCAACACCAACTACGTAAGGCTGAAAAACCTGGAATTTGGTTACACCCTACCAATGGGACTTGCCAGCCGTCTTGGCTTGCAGAACGTTCGTTTTTATGTGAATGGAAATAATCTGGCTACCTATTGCCCTGGCCTGAAAGGATTCGATCCCGAGGATAATAACACTGGTGGCATCAATTACCCACTTTCCAGAGTCGTAAATGGCGGTTTATCGTTGACTTTTTAATGAATTATATATGAAAAAGATTGTAGCTTTTTTAACAGTTGCGCTGAGCATTGGCAATCTGACTTCCTGTAATCAAGATTTTCTTGACAAGCAGCCACAGGACCAGTTTTCAGAAACCGCAGTATGGAGTGATCCCGCACTGATCCAAACGTTTATCAATAATACCTACCGGGGACTGGGCCATGGTTTCAACAACGTGATGTTCTCTACTTACAGCGATGAATCCATGGCTGTTTGGGGACCTGTTGTAAACGTGACCAAAGGCCTTATCAATGCCAGTGATATCAATGACTGGGCTTATGACCGGGCCGGATATTTTGTCTGGGACAATGTTTACAAAAATATCCGCGCAACAAACCTGTTTTTCAGCAAGATTGACGATGCAACAACGCTGGATGCTGCTACGAAAAACATGTACATGGGCGAAGAGCATTTTGTCCGGGCCTATCTGTATCACAATCTGGTATCGGTTTATGGTGGCGTACCGCTGGTTACGCAGGCGTATGGCCTCGGCGAAGAATATTCAATGCCCCGTAACACCTATGAAGAGTGTATCAAGTTTATCGCTGATGAATGTGATAAAGCTGCTGCTTTGCTTCCTCTAACGCAGTCTGCTGCTAATGCGGGCCGCGCCACCAAGGGGGCTGCCCTGGCACTGAAAGCACGTACGCTGTTGTATGCGGCCAGTGATTTGTATGCCAATCCAACCTGGTCGGCCGGTTATGCCAATCCGGAGTTGATCGGTTATAAGGGTGGTGACCGTGCTGCAAGATGGAAAGCAGCCAAAGATGCTGCCAAGGCCGTTATGGACCTGAACATTTACAGTCTGAACGCACCCAATCCGGCGACACTGGCCGAAGCTTCAAAAAACAGAGCTGACATGTTCGTTTCCAAACAATCGCCTGAGGACATACATGTACGTTTCTTCCTGGCAAAACTGGACAACGACGGTGCCTGGCCGGGACGTTCCAATGGCCCTAATGGCTATCATAACTGGGGTGGAAATACACCACTTGGCCAGCTGGCCGATGATTATGAAATGAAGGACGGTACTAAATTTTCGTGGTCGAACCCGGCGCATGCCGCAGATCCGTATGTTGGGCGCGATTCGCGTTTCTATTCGGACATTTTATTCGAAGGCGCACCATGGAGACAACGTCCGGCTGATGTGATTGACAAAGATCCCAAAGGTATCATTCAAACAGGTTATTGGGAAAAATGGAACGCCACTACTTCAAAAGTGGAAGTTGTGGCGGGGCTTGACACCAGAAAAGGGCCTATCGAAGACTGGAACGGGACCTATTCAGGATATTATCTGAAAAAGTTTATGGATCCTGCGGTGGACGCCCAGTTTTTCAGATCTGAGGTGCCGTGGAGATTTATCAGGTATACAGAGATTTTGCTCAACTATGCAGAAGCATGTATCAATCTGGGTGAAGAAGCCGAAGCTAAAAAGTATCTGAACATGATCCGTAAACGAGCTGCAATGCCTGAAATTACTGAAACCGGCGCAGCGCTGATGAAACGTTATCAAAATGAGCGCCGCATTGAAATGGCTTACGAAGAGCAGCGCTTTTTCGACGTTCGCCGCTGGATGATCGCTCCCCAGATTTATTCCAACGCACGCGGCGTTGAACCGACTTACAAGTTAAATCCCGATAAGACAACCGCCGCAAAAGCGACTTATAAGATCATAGAAGTTCAGGAACGTAAATGGGTGGATAGGAATTATTTCCTCCCTATTAAACTGGATGAGATGAATAAGAACAGCAAGCTTATTCAGAATCCGGGGTATTAATGAAAGTACATAAAAATAAATGCCGGTCACAGACCGGCATTTATTTTCTCTCCCGGCTGGCAACTTATTGCCGTAATGATCAATTCTGCCTTGCCTAAGGATGCTAGCTACCCATCGCTATGCAGCGATATATTACCAAGGGCGACATTGCCCACCATGGTGACCGATCCGACAACCTACATTACCCACCGCGTCGATTTTAGTCAGGTCAATGCGGAACACTTCTCATTGCAACGACCAACTACATTCAAGGTAGGCTGCCGGCTGGCTGCGGAGGGTATGGATTAGTCCCAATAAAGGGGTTGAAAAGTCCGGGCGGGTGTACAAAAAAGCCTCACAGCTGATCCGTACTGCCGCTGAATCAGCTTCGAAATTTGGCAGCTGTGAACGGAAGATCTGACCGGTTGCAGCGATAGGCCGCGCCAGAAACTCCGTAGAAGCCGACAAAATAACGGTAGCAGGCAACATTTGCACCCCTAATTGGAAACAAAACATACCCCTCCGCCAAGTTGACCATTTCTAAATTTGTCCAAGAAATTTTTGGATAAAAAGAAGGTGTCTGCCCCCCATCTATGATTATCCCTGGAATTTCTGCAATTGTTTATCTGTGTAAAATGAAAATTAACTTTTATGAAAAAAACAATTACCAGACAGATGTTCCTATCGATAGCCGGACAAAGCCGCCATTTTCTTGTCCTTAGCTCGATGCTGCTTTTCTGGACTTTTGTTCCGGCTTTTGCGCAGATTTCCCAAGTACACACTTTTAAAAATGTGCGCATGGGTGGTGGGGGATTGGTATCGGGGGTCGAATACAGCCTCGCCGAGCAAAACCTGGTTTATGCCAGGACCGACGTGGGCGGCGCCTACCGCTGGGACCAGGCTTCTCAGGAATGGATACCCATCACCGAGTTTGCGGGAAACAATACAGCCGACGATATGGGGGTGCTAAGCATCGCGCCTGATCCGGGTGATGCCAATAAAGTATACATTTTAACTGGTTTATATACACAGTCCTGGGCCGGGACGGGCGCTGTTTATGCATCTTCTGATAAGGGAAATACTTGGACGCGAAGTCCGCTGAGCATAAAAATTGGAGGTAACGAAGACGGGCGCACCATGGGGGAACGGTTGCAGGTGGACCCAAACCTGGGGAGCACGTTGTTTCTGGGATCTAGCACAGACGGGTTATGGAAAAGTGTAAATTCTGGTTCAAGCTGGGCCAAAGTCAATAGCTTCCCGGTGAGCTCCTCAGCCATTTCATCCGGAGGGATCTCATTTGTACTTTTTGATAAAACCAGTGGTAGTGCTGGCCTTGCCAGTCAGACCATATATGTCGGGGTGGCCGTTACCGGAACGTCGAATCTTTACCGCTCTACCGATGGCGGCCAAAGCTGGTCGCCCGTCGCTGGCGCCACCACCGACTACATGCCGCATCATGCCACGTTGGCATCCAACGGTACCCTGTACATTGCTTATGCCAACGGAGCTGGCCCCAATGGAGCCACGGCGGGCGCCGTTTTCAAATACGCCACAGGTTCGGGTAGCTGGACGGAAATTACGCCAAGTCCGCACACCGACCAGGGAGGGTATGCCGGAATAAGCGTTTCGGCCAGTAACCCTGACGTGGTAATAGTGAGCACACTTGACAGATGGTCTCCCAGAGATGAAATTTACAGAAGTACCGACGGCGGTGTGAGCTGGCAGACGCGTCTCAACGGCGCCGGATACACCTACACGGATGCGCCTTACGGTGCAGCTTCCACACCTCACTGGATTGGTGATGTGGACATAGATCCTTTCGATGAGAACAATGCATGGTTTATTACAGGGTATGGCGTTTTCAATTCTGAGAATATCACGGCCTCGGTCCCCACATGGAACTTCAAGGTGAAGGGCATCGAAGAAACCGTTGTGCTCGAACTGGCAAGTCCGGCTGCCGGCCCGCTGCTGGTGAGCGCGATGGGCGATATTGACGGTTTCCGACACGAAACAAATCTGGATCAATCTCCGCCTTCGGGAAGACTATCACCACATTATGGCACCAACACCTCCATTGCCTACGCCGAGCAGGTTGGCGGTAAACTCGTAAGGGTTCATAACAATGTTTCAGGAAATTATGGCGCCTATTCAACCGATGGGGGAGTGAACTGGACCGCATTTGGTAGCTTCCCGGCGGGTACAACGGGTGCTGGAAACATAGCGATCTCTTCTGATGGCAATACCTTGGTATGGCAGCCTGCTAACGCTGCTGCGTTTTATTCAACCAATAACGGAACTTCCTGGACGGCAGCGTCGGGCCTTCCAGCTGGCATCAAACCAGTAGCCGACCGGGTGAATCCCGTTAAGTTTTACGGTTATGATGCCGAAGCAGGGAAAATTTACCGCAGTACAGACGGTGGCGTGACTTTTTCACTTGCCTCCTCCGGGCTTCCTACGGCATTCAGCTGGGAGTTATGGAAAACAGGCATCAAAGCGGTGCCGGGAATCGAGGGGGAGCTGTGGATTTGCAATACGGCCGGACTTTATTATTCCACTGACGGCGGTGCTAACTATACCCAGGTAGCAGGCATAAACAGCGCTTCGAAGGTTGGTTTTGGCAAAGCGGCCAACGGTAGCAGTCATCCCGCGGTCTACATGGTGGGTTTCGCGGAAGGTGTTTACGGTTTTTATCGTTCCAATGACGTGGGTTCATCCTGGGTGCGTATCAACGATTCCCAGCATCAGTATGGGAATATCAATGATATCACCGGTGACCCTAATATGTACGGCAGGGTGTATTTGGCAACCAATAGCAGGGGTGTGGTGTATGCGACCACCACCGTAGCACAAACCGGTGGCGATAGCCAGGCGCCTTCAACGCCCCTTAATCTCTCGCCAGCCAGCATTACGCAGACAAGTTTTGTGCTATCCTGGACCGGTTCAACGGACAATGTAGGGGTCACCGGGTATAATATTTACAGAAACGGTGTGAAAATTGGCGAAACGGCCGCTACTAATTTTGCCGTATCCGGACTTTCGGGCAATACCATTTACAATATGGCCGTGAAAGCGAAGGATGCTGCCGGCAACACCTCCGATTTTAGCGTATTATTGGCCGTTACCACCAGCAATGCGCCAACGCCGGACCTAGTGTTATACGATGAAGAGATCCTGGCGGGATGGAACGACTGGAATTCCTGGGCGGGCGTGAAAGATGTGGCAAGTACTTCACCTGTCAAAGTGGGTAGCAAAGCCTATAAGGTGAGCTACACCGGTGCTTGGCAGGGTTTCAGATTATCTGTAACGGATGTGGCCAATGCACTTTCGACGGTAACCTATCCGGAAGGTATCGGCTTTTGGGCCTATGCGGAGGGCAGCGCCGGGGTAGAATTGAATGTGCTGACCACCAATGCCTCCGATGTGGCCAGTACTTCCAAATCCATCTCGGTGCCGGCAGGAGCGTGGACCTACTTTAAAATCTCGTGGGCGGATCTGGGTAACCCCGGTCAGGTTAAGTCGGTGTTGTTTCAGGAAACGGGGGGTACAGGCGGGGTTGTTGTCAACTTTGATGCTATCAAATTGCTGGCCGAGCTTCCACCTGTTGCCGTAAATCCCGATAAGGTGATTTATGGGGATGCGCTTCAAACAGGATGGTCAAACTGGTCTTATGCGGTAACACAGGACGCAGGCAGTACTGCCCAGGTGAAAGTGGGGACCAAATCGTTGAAGGTAACTCCCACCGAAACATGGGGAGCGCTCAGTTTTTACAACAGTTCGGCACTGGATATCAGCAGTTACAAAGGCGGGATTTCGTTTTGGATATTCGCAGAAACAGCCTCGGAAGGGACTACGGTCAAATTACGCGTTTATACAGAAAGTACAGGCGGTGGCGTACCGGCCAGCAGCATCAAGCAGATCGAAGTGCCTTTGCATGTGTGGACAAAAGTGATCATCCCGTGGTCTGAACTTACCCTGAATACCACAGCCCGCCTTGGATCGGAAAATGCCCGGGTGATGGCGGATATGGTCCAAAGGGTCACCATTCAGAATGGCAGTAGTGCATTAGGTCAGGTATTCTATATCGATCAGCTGCAATTATCCGGAGAAATTCCCAACCCGCTCCCTGTCCGGCTGGTCGGGTTTAAGGCAGAGCAGGACAGGGACGCTATAAACTTATCGTGGACCACAGCAAGTGAAAGCGGTTCGGCGGGTTTTGAAGTGCAGGCCTCATCGGATGCGTTGCATTGGAAGCGCATTGGATTTATTGCTTCTGCGGGCAGTGAGGGCAAAAGCTCCGATGTTTTACATTACAAATTCAGGGATTCGAACCCGGTCGCTGGTATCAATTACTACCGGTTAAAACAAATCGACCTAAACGGAGAAACCGATTACAGCCGCATTGAAAATGTTCATTTTTCAACCAAAAAATTGCTTATTGCTTATCCGAATCCAGTTGTCAGTGAGGTGAATTTTTCGTTTCCTGATTGGAGCCAGGTAGTGGATTTGCGGGTTGTTGATCGGGCAGGGAAGGTGATATCTACCCATGTTTTAAAAACAAACAAGTTTGATATGAAAGCCTATCCCGTGGGGCAATATCTGTTGCAGTTTAGGCTGAAAAATGGCGAATCTGCGGTAGGTAAGATTATGAAAGTTAACTAGTTGCAGCGGGTGGCTGCAAATTAAAAGTAGGTTTCTGATCTCGAAATTTAGTGGTAAAGCGATCAAATTTATTGAAGGGTGTCCGGTTGCTGATGATGTTTTTACTGATTCACACCGCATTTAGATCGTCCGGGCAGGAGCGTCGGTTTGTTCACATCGACGCCCGCCAGGGGCTTTCCCATGCCCATGTAAGAGCCATTTATCGCGACGAAACGGGTTTTGTCTGGATTGGTACCGAATCGGGGCTCAACCGCTTTGACGGCTACACGATCAAAGTATTTCGTAACGATCCGTCTGATTCTACTTCCCTTTTTCACGACGATGTTGCCGAGCTATTCAAAATGCCTGGCGGGAAAATGGGCGTTCTTACCACCATTGGCCCGTGCGTTTATGACCCGGCAACAGAAACCTTCTCGCGGCCTTTGAAGGGTTTTCAGGCGTATTCCATTCATAAGCCGGAGAACCTGCAAACTGTTATTTCGGACAACAAGGGTAACTATTGGTTTATCATCCAGAACCAGGGACTGGTCTGCTACAATGAGAAGAGCAGAAAGGCTTTTTCTGTTAAGCATCTTGACCGGGATACTTCTTCTATTTCCAGCAACGACGTCACGAACATTGCACCGCACCCGGATGGTACTTATTGGCTGGTACATTCCAGTGGGCTGGTCGAAAATATAATTCTTGAAAGGCAGGGTGTGAGGGTGGTTAAAAGGCTCAATTTCTTTCGCGACAGAAGGGTCCGGAAGCAGGATCTGCTACATTGCCTGCTGATGGTGGACAGGGATGGGGACATTTGGGTGCATCCGACCAATTATGACATGGGTGCCGCCTATTGGAACAGACGGCAGGGCAAGATCCATTATTTTGGGAAGACCTTTGGAAGCCCGCGCCTAAGCTCAGATATGGTAACCGATGTAATAGAGGATCAAAATGGTGATATCTGGATCTCCAATGGCCAAAGCGGTATCGACGTGTTGAACAAGGGGAAGCTATCTGTGACCAATATCAAGCATGCGGTGGAAAATGACCACACGCTGAGCCATAATTCGGTGACCAGATTGCTTAAAGACCAGGAGGGCATAATCTGGGTTGGAACCTTCAAGAGCGGCCTGGATTATTTTCATAGAAACATCAAGCGCTTCCCGCTCATCAACCGGTACAGCAAGCCTGCCGGCCTGCCTTTTGAGGACATCAACGCATTTGTCGAGGATGCCAAAGGTAATCTGTGGCTTGGAACCAATGGGGGAGGACTGACCTATTTTGACCGGCAAACGGGAAAATTTACGACTTATCGGCATAATCCGAACGACCCGCGAAGCCTGAGCAACGATGTCATCGTCAGTTTGTGCCTCGATCATAAAAATCGACTGTGGATAGGGACGTTTCTTGGCGGACTGAACTGTTTTGACGGACAGAAATTCAAACGGTACCAGCATAACCCTGCCCAGGCGAAAAGCCTTTCGGGCAGGAGCGTCTGGGAGCTATTTGAGGACTCGCAGCAACAACTCTGGATCGGCACCCTCGACGGAGGCCTGTGTTTGTTTAATCCAAATACAGAAAGCTTCACCAGGTATCATCATCCCAAACAGCGGGCACTTTACTCCACCTATGTTCCTACCATTTTTGAAGATTCGAAAGGTAATATGTGGTTTGGGACCTCCACCGGGATAGACATGTTGATCAGGTCGTCGGGCGCGATGATCCATTTTGAAACGGAGAAGAATAAAACCAACTCCATTGCCAGCAACGACGTCTTTGGCATACTGGAAGATTCGAACGGGCGGATATGGATAGGAACAAGAGGAGGACTTAGCTTGTGGCAGCCAGCAACCAACACCTTCGCCAATTACACCGAAAAGCACGGACTCCCGCACAACGCCATTTTGTCGATGCTGGAAGACGACCAGGGGCGGCTGTGGCTGGGTACCCCAAACGGACTTTCACGCGCAACCATTGCTTCGGGAAAGGCAGGCTTGCAGGTCAGCTTCCGCAATTATTCGGAGATGGATGGGTTGCAGGGGAGGCAATTCACCGAGGATGCCGCTCTCAGAACACGCAATGGAGAATTGATTTTTGGCGGCGCCAACGGTTTCAACATATTCAAGCCGCGAGACCTGGGTGAAAATAAGGTTGTGCCCCGATTGGTATTTACCGATTTTCAGCTGTTTAACCGAAGTATCCGTCCCACAATTCATGGGAAGTCGGTCCTTCCCACCTCCATCACAACGAAGCCTTCCATTGTGCTGCCGGCGAGTGATAATGTCTTTTCTATCGAGTTTGCCGCCCTGGGTTTTATCCAGGCCGCCCAAAATCAGTACAAGTACAAGTTGGAAGGCTTCAATGACGATTGGTTGGTCACCGACGCAGGCAACCGGAAAGTTACCTTTACCAATCTGGACGCCGGCGATTACGTTTTTCGTGTGGTTGCATCCAACAACGATGGGCTTTGGAATAAAGAAGGCATAGCACTTCCCATCAAGGTGCTTCCGCCTTTCTGGAAATCGCCAATCGCCTATGCCCTTTATGTGCTGGGTATGGTTTTGCTTCTGCTGGCAACACGCAGGCTCATCCAGGAGAGGGAAAGGATGAAGTTTGCGATCATGCAGACACGTGAAGAGGCGAGGCGTTCCCAGGAGCTGGACCTGTTAAAGACAAAGTTTTTTACCAATGTAAGCCACGAACTTCGCACGCCACTTTCCCTTATCCTTTCCCCGATCGAAAAGCTTAGTGAGAAGGCCATGGACAGTCAGGATCAAAAGCATTTTGATCTGATCCAAAGAAACGCGAAGCGATTGCTGAATCTTGTCAACCAGCTGCTCGACTTCCGAAAACTGGAAGTGAACGAAATCAGGTTTCATCCCTCAGAAGGCGAAATCGTCCGGTTCATTAGAAATACGGTCTATTCATTCTCTGATCTGTCTGAGAAAAAGGATATCCGGCTCACCTTTCATTCAAACATCCCGGTACTGGAAACGATGTTTGACCATGACAAACTCGAAAAGATCCTATTTAACCTGCTCTCTAACGCCATAAAGTTTACGCTCGGTCCGGGCGACGTATCAGTAAGGGTCAACGTTCAGGATGCCGGCGAGAGTCACACGGTGGAGATCAGAGTAGAAGACACGGGCATTGGGATACCTGCCGAAAAACAAGAGCTGATCTTCGAGCGGTATTTTCAAAGTGATCTGCCGAATTCAATCATCAACCAGGGCAGTGGTATCGGACTGGCTATTACCAGCGAATTCGTGCGTATTCACGGCGGTTCTGTCCGGGTGGAGAGCGAAGTGGGGAAAGGAAGCTGTTTTGTGGTGGAGCTTTCTTTGAAGAAACTCAACCAGTCAGTGCATGAAGTCATAGCCGAGAACGCCCGAACCACTGCGCCGACCGATCAGCTTCAAACAGAACAGGAGCCGGTAGGGAAACCGCTCATTTTACTGGTCGAGGACAATGAAGATTTTAGGTTCTACCTCAAAGACAACTTGAAGCAATCCTATTCGGTCATTGAGGCTGCAACCGGTGAGCAGGGGTGGGACAAGGCTCTGGCTCAACGTCCGCTCCTGATTGTGACAGATATTATGATGCCTGGTCTGAATGGGCTCGACTTGTGCAGAATGGTAAAGTCGGATCAGCGGATTTCCCATACGCCGGTCATTTTACTTACCGCACGATCGGAGGACGAACAATTCCTCGAAGGATTTAAAGCGGGAGCCGATGATTACATTCCCAAGCCATTCAACTTTCAGGTGCTCGAATCGCGGATAGAGAACCTGATCTCCTCACGCCAAAATCTGCGGGCCCTGTTCGCGCCCAAAAATGGAGTTAAGGCTAGTGAAATTCCAATCACGCCATTGGACCAGCAATTTCTCCGGGATATGGTTCAGGTGATAGAGAAACATATTTCCAATGCTGAATTTACGGTTATCGATCTTGCGCGCGAAATGGGCGTGAGCCGCTCACAATTTTTCAAGAGGGTCCAGACCCTCACCGGGAAATCTCCGCTTGAAGTGATCCGCGATATCAGGTTGCAGCATGCTGCGCAGCTATTGGAGAAAAGCCAGCTTTCGGTTGCTGAAATTGCCTACCAAGTCGGTTTTAACAACCCCAAATATTTCGCGCGCTACTTCAAGGAGTTTTATGAAGTGCTGCCGTCCGCATACTCATCCGGTAAAAGGGCAGCTGGTAAAAACTGAGGCAAAACCGGTGTCGGTTAAAAATCAATTTTTTTCAGTTTTTTGGCTTTTTAATACCATTCTGGACTTTTTATCCCCCTCATTCGGACTAATTCATACCCCTCCGAAGCCCGTTGGTGCTCTACCTTTGATGCAAACAATCCCTGTTATTATGCTAGTCCGATAAGGTACGTGGCGCGCCTACCCCAGGACTATTATGATTGAGGGAATCCGTTTTAAATCACATTGTGTAACGTACTTAAGGCAAATCAATGATGAAGAAAATTTACAGATGCTTCTGTATTACTGCGCTTATTTTGTTCTCGTGTATCATGGCCCACGCGCAGCGACAGCCTGTGTCAGGAACGGTGAAAAGCGAAACGGGAAGTCCGATGCCCGGTGTGACCATCCTGCTAAAAGGAACCACAATGGGAGTCTCAACCGACCCGGAGGGAAACTTTGTTATCCAGGCTGCACCTGAGGATGTCCTCAAAATATCCTTTATCGGCTACCTGTCAGAGCAAATTCCGGTGGGCAATAAGACCCGTTTCGATATTACCATTCAGCCCGATATTGCTACGCTTTCCGAAGTCGTAGTGATCGGGTATGGAGAATCCAAAAGGAAAGATGTTACAGGGTCCATATCCTCGGTTAGCGGCGCTGAAATCCGTAAGACAAATCCGGTCACCTTCGATCAGGCATTACAGGGAAAAGTGGCGGGTATGGTGGTACAGCAGGTATCGGGCCAACCTGGCGGAGGCGTTTCAGTACAGATCAGAGGGATTTCTTCCTTCGGATCGGGCGGGCCATTGTATGTTATCGACGGCGTGATCCTGGGCGGAGCCTCCTCGATGGGCGCTGGTACTAACCCGTTGGCAGCCATTAACCCATCGGAAATCGAGTCTGTCGACGTACTGAAAGATGCGTCTGCTACCGCTATTTATGGCTCGCAGGCTACGAACGGCGTAGTGATCATTACAACAAAGCGAGGCGCGGTAACACCTCCGCGGATCTCTTATGATTTCTACACGGGTTTTCAGCAGCTGCCAAAGAGAATTCCTACCATGAATTTACGGGAATATGCCACCTTCATCAACGAGCGGAACGCCGGTTTGGGCTGGGGCTTTGACACGCGGCCCGAATTTGCGAATCCTCAATACCTGGGGGAAGGTACAAATTGGCAAAAAGTGTTATTTAAGAATGCACCCATGACTAACCATACCGTCACGATCAACGGTGGGGATGTCAAAACGCAATACCTGCTTTCAGGTTCGTATTTTAAGCAGGAAGGAATTGCTACGGGCTCTGATTTCAGAAGAATATCCGTCAGACTAAACCTGGATAACAAGACGACCAATTGGTTGAAGATTGGCACCAGCCTCCAACTTGCCAATATCCGTGAGAATGTAAACGCGACCAGTTCAAATGTCATCAACTCCGCGCTCAGTCAAACGCCCGACATCGCAGTCAAAAATTCGGACGGTAGCTGGGGGGGCGCGTATAACCCTAACGGTTGGGTGAACAGCACGATCAATCCGCTCGCTGTGGCGACTATCAACAAGGATCAGGCCAACAGGAATCAGCTATTTGGAAACGCCTATGCCGAGATCGCTTTCAGCAAATCGCTCACATTGAGAAACGAGGTAACAGGAAGCTTTTCGATGGGCACAGAGGATAGATTTAATCCAAGCTACACGATGGGGCTTGTAAAGAACAACAGTAACAGCGCCTCATACAATTACAATCAAAGCATTTATACAACCGTCAGAAATTACCTCACTTATTCGCATACGTTCAACGACCGGTATAATGCCAATGTGATGGTGGGACACGAAGCGCAGTTGAGCAAGGGCGAAAATGTAGGCGCAAGCCGCAATAATTTTCCCTCCAATAATGTGCAGGTTATCAACAGCGGCGATCCGACCTCGGCAACCAACTCCGGTTCGAAAAGCCAGAATGCCCAGGAATCATACTTTGGCCGGTTGAACCTGGGATTGTTTGACAAATACCTGATAACAGGCAATGTCCGCGCCGACGGCTCTTCCAGATTTGCCGCTGGAAACCGGTGGGTAACCACCTATTCGGGCGCGGTGGCCTGGAAGTTACACAATGAGGATTTCTTTAAAAACTTCAAAGATATCAACGAGTTGAAGCTTCGCGTGGGCTATGGCTTGACCAATAATCAGAACGTCAGGGACTTTGCATATACATCCACGTTAGCTACTGTGGCCACCGGTTTGTCGGGTATATCCCAGCTCACCGAGAACATTGGAAACCCTTACGTGGAGTGGGAAAAAACAAAGTATACCAATATCGGTCTCGACGCCGCATTGCTATCCTGGCGACTCAACTTCTCCGTCGATTTTTATGACCGGAAAACGGATGGTCTTTTAATGCAGATTCCGTTGCCTTTCTACTCGGGAACTGCCGTTGGCTGGTCTCCGGGCGCGCTGGATGCCCCTTATGTCAATGTAGGAACGATCAGCAACAAGGGATTTGATTTTAAAATCAGCTCGACCAACATTCAAGGAAAAGAGCTTACCTGGAAAACCGATCTGACGGTATCACGCAATGTCAACAAGGTATTGAAACTGAATACCGACGGCGCCTCACTTGTTGGATGGCCGTACAGCCAGACTATCGTTGGGAACTCGATCGGCCAATTCTACGGGTACAAGGCAGACGGCGTTTTTGCAAAGAAAGAGGATTTTGAAACCCACGCATTGCCCACAAAGAACGGTGTGCCTTTGCCTGTCGGTGCGGCCGGAGGCAGTATCTGGTATGGCGATCTTAAGTTCAAAGACATCAATGGCGACGGGGTGATCGATGAGCGCGACCAGACCTATCTCGGATCGCCGATCCCCAAGTTTCAATTCGGGCTTAACAATTCGATATCCTACAAGAAATTTGACCTGAACGTATTCTTAACCGGCAATTACGGCAACAAGGTGTTCAATCAAATGCGTATGAACGGCGAGTATCCCGGAACAAGCTTTGGGTATCTTAAAGCACTGAACAATTACGCGAAGACTGCTTTGATCGATCCCGAAAAACCTGCTACCGATATCAATAACGTGTATGTAGTGAATCCCGATACGGATATTCCGGGCATCAGAAATGACAATACCAACGGAAATACCAGGGCTTCCGACAAATATGTCGAGGATGGGTCTTTCATTAGATTCAAAACCATTTCGCTTGGCTACACGCTGCCGGATAAGCTCCTGGAAAAAGCGCACATTCACGCCTTGCGGGTTTATGTGAACGTCTCCAACGCGTTTCTTATCACCAAGTACAAGGGAATGGACCCCGAGATTGGCTCCTGGAACCCATTGAATGCGGGGTATGACAGCGGTTTTTACCCGCAACCGCGCGTGTTCACCGTAGGCGCAAGTTTGCAGCTGACCAAATAGCACCTGATCAATGCGTGCAGAAGCGCCTGAAATGATTTCCTTGGCGCTGTTACTTCTAAATGATGTAATCTAAAATATTGAGAAATGAAAATGAAAAATAAACTGGCGACGGCGTTGCTTTTCGCTGGCGTGTGCATGGCTGGATGCAGTGAGAGCTTTTTGGATCGTCCGCCTTTGTCGCAGATCAGTGCCGATAACTTTTATCAGACAACCAATGACCTCAGACTGGCGACGGCTGCCCTGTATGGCGGTAAGCCGTGGGCGGAATGGAATTATACCTGCTACTTGCCCATCGGCGAAGTTTTGAGCGGCAACATGGCCGTTAATTACTGGGGGGATGCGGTTCAGCTGCATACTTTTTCCGTCAGCGGAAGTAACGAAATTATGATTGCGAGCTGGAAAGCGATGTACAAGATCATCGCACATTGCAATGTTACCATCAAAGCCATCCAGGAAAAAGCGCCTGCTTCCATTCCTGAAAAAGACCGGAACGGAGCTCTTGCCGAGGCAAAATTTTTGCGCGCATACGCCTACTATAATCTGGCCCTGCAATGGAGGGATGTCCCGATAATAGAAGACAATACCAAGCTGATCAATGCTCCATTGGTGTACCGCAATACTGTCGAGGATGTTTACCGGTTTGCCGCCAATGACCTGCTTTTCGCTGCGAAACACCTCCCGGCCAAAGATGCCGGAAGGGTAACAACCTGGTCTGCACAAGGCATGTTGAGCAAAGTGTACCTGACCTGGGCGGGTCTGGATGCAAAAGGCAATGGCCCGCGAAACCAGGCGCTGCTTGATAGTGCCAGGTTACATGCAGGCAACGTCTGTAAGCAAAGCGGGCTAACGCTGCTGGCCAATTATGCGGATCTTTTCAAGACGCAGTTTAACGATAACCAGGAATCCTTATTTGCCTTGCAATGGGCTGCGGGTGCCGGGTGGCTGGAAGGAAACATGCTCCAAATCTATTCGCCGGGAGGAGCCGAGATTTCAGCCGCCGGGCAGGCCGGTTGGTTTTCAATATCGCCCACCTACGATTTGTATAAGCAATACCTGGGAGGAGACTCGCTCAGACGCAAGGCCACGATCATGCTCAAAGGCGACTATTATCCCGAGCTGAATGCGGCAGGAGGAGGATATAAATTTTCCGGCAACACCGGTTTGAAAAAGCACATCATCGGCACAAGGGTAGATAACAGCGCTCCGACGATGTCATTGACATCGTCGACCGAGCACAATGCATTGCTAAGGCTTGCGGAGGTGTACTTAATTTACGCGGAAGCGGTGATGGGCAACAATACCTCGACGACCAATGCCGACGCGCTGATGTATTTCAACAAAGTGCGCACAAGGGCAGGTCTTGCCCCGGTAGCATCCCTTGACGCTGAAACCTTGTTCAAAGAAAGAAGAGTCGAATTGGCGGCCGAAGGGCATTTTTGGGAAGATCTGGTCAGGCTTTCTTATTACAACGAACCTAAGGCCATTAAAAAGCTCAACGAGCAGGAGCGGATCCTGTTTACCTATGATGACAAGGGTGTTGTGACAAAAGGCGACGCGCTGGGAAGCATTACTCCGGCCAACACGACCACATTCAAATTCCCGATCCCTTCGCCGGAAGTGACGGCTAATCCCAAACTGCTGGAAGCTCCGGTGCCTTACTCGTTTTAAAAACTTAGAGAAATGAAAAAGAACATATACGACAGAACATGTTTTCTTCTGTTTTGCTGCCTTGCCGCGGTTGCATTCTTAATGTCTGGTTGTGAAAAGGACGAAGTATCCCCGCCCGTTATCAGCGAAATACGGAATTATGCCGCATCGCCCGGCGACACCATCGTGCAAACATTGGAAGCCGGGCAATGGGTAGTGGTGCTCGGGCATAACCTGGAAGATGTTTCACAGGTCTATTTCGGTAGTATCCCCGCAACCATTAACCATACCTTACTTACTGCTCAAAGCATTGTGGTACAGGTGCCCGCGATCCCCTTTGACTCTGTGGCCAGAGATAAGGTCAATATCGTTACTGTGGTGAATGGCAGTGGCTCGGCTTCTTTCACAATCAATATCACCGGTGCGCCTATGATTTCGCGGGTTAGAAATTACGCTGCCGCCCCCAGGGATACTGTTACCAATACCATCGTTCCGGGCCAGACGATCAACATCGTTGGGTATAACCTAAAAAACGCGACTAAAATAGCATTCCAGGGTCTGGACGCTAATTTGGCGGGAGCTGTCTACACCGATTCGAGTGTGATCGTAAAGGTTCCGGCTAATTTCACCGGAGCCGATCCTTTGCAGGCGAACAAAATCACTTATGCCACAGCAGTCGACACAATCAATTATTCCATCCGAATTTTTGACCCCGCTATCCTGGAATACTACAAAGACCCCTTGTTTACATTGCTTGCCGGCGGAATAGGTAAAGAAAAAACCTGGGTGCTCGATCTGGACGCGAAGGGTGGTTCAGCCAAATTCAAAGGCCCATTGTACTTCTCCGGTGTCGATTACGGCTGGGATAATCAGTGTACCAAAACAGGAGGGGATTGCTGGCTGTATGATGCGAATTATGAAAGCTGGATGGGTGCGGTTCAGGACTACGGCACGATGACATTCGCCATCAAAGCCGGTTCGGCCGAGCCTGTTGTAAAGGTTGTCCAAAAAGGGATAACCAGGAGCGGGACTTTCCTGGGCAGCTACTTTTTTGATATCAAGACAAAGACGATCTCGTTCATTGACGCCGTCCCGCTTAATATGGGCAGGGATCAGGTTTGGTCCAAAGCATATGTTATCAGCCTGAAAGAGGACAGGATGCAGCTCGCTTTCAAGGATCCGAATAAGGCGGAATTGGCTATTCATAACTATGTCCGTAAGTAATAAATGACCGCATGGGTCAGCAGCGGCTAAGGCGCTCTTTGGACAGAGAAAACAAACCAATCAGAAGATTTTAAAAATGATAAAACCAGTACTTCACCAGGCAAAAATGTGCCTGGTCAGTGCATTCTTGTGCAGTATTTCGATTAAGGGATTTGCACAAAATGTAACTATTTCGGTGAATGCCACACAGGACAAGCGCCTGATATCTCCCAACATCTATGGGAAAAATGATTTTCTTGACCACTCCGTGCAATTCTACAAAGATGCAGGGCTGCGCTTCGCGCGGATGAACGGAGGTAATAATGCATCGGCTTATAACTGGCGTGCAAAGCTTGCGGTCCACCCTGACTGGTACAACAACGTATATCCGGCCGACTGGGACGGATTAGCACAAAAAATCAATACCAACTTTCCCGACATGCAGGGTATGTTTGCCTTTCAGCTGCTGGGTAGAGTTGCATCCAGTGGAAGTAACAACTTCAACGATTGGGCTTTCAACCAGTCCCAATACTGGTCGGGGGTTGGGCAGAACCTAGCCGGTGGGGGGCAAGTCAACACAAGTGGCGGAAGTCAGGCGCTTGTTGATGGAAACATTGATCTGTTCAGTAAGCCCTGGCCAGCCGACTCTTCGGTGGCGATCCTTGATCACTGGTTTGGTACGGGTGGTTTAGGACTTAACAAAACCCAATTCCGCTATTGGAGCATGGACAACGAGGTGGATATCTGGAATGGTACGCACGATTGGGCGATGCCGACCTTGATATCGGCCTCTGCCTTTATGGATCGCTACATTGAACTGGCGAAGAAGGCGAAAGCGATCGATCCCAATGTCAAGATCTGTGGCCCTGTCACCACCTCGGAATGGCAATGGTACAGGTGGTCCAATGAAAGTATATGGATCGACGGCAGGTACTATCCCTGGATGGAGTATTTTATCAAACGCCTCGGAGACGAGTACAAAGCGACCGGAGTCAAACTGGTAGATGTGCTGGATATTCATAACTACCCATGGTACAACGGTGATGATGCCGCCGCCTTGCAGGGCCACCGGATTTACTACGATCAGACTTATGACTACCCGGGTTCAAACGGCATAAGGACAATGAATGGCGGGTGGGATACCTCCCTTACCAAACAATACATTTTCAAGCGTATCGACGACTGGCTGACAGAGCATTTTGGCCCTAATCACGGCATAACGCCCGGCGTAAGCGAATGGGGCACCATGTCCGGTAGCAATCCAAGCCTGGAGTCCGTTATTTACGCTTCCCATCTGGGTACTTTTGCAAATCATGGCGTCGAAGTGTTTGCACCATGGAACTGGTCTGTTGGCATGTGGGAAACGTTGCACCTGTTCAGCCGAAACGCCAAAAAGTATAGTGTAGCCAGTACTTCTTCCCTTGATAATACGGTTTCTGCGTATTCCTCGGTCACAGAAAACGCCGACTCACTGACAGTGATGCTGGTTAACCGTGATATGAATGCTCCCCGCACCGTTACAGTCAATCTAAGCAATTTTACGATTGCCAATGGAAACTACAAAACATTGCAATTGGCATCGCTGCCGGCAACGGAGACATTTGTGTCGCACACACAGAATGCCTTGCAGGAAGGCACAGCAGCGGTAAATTCAAATTCTCTGACTATAACCGTTCCCGCACTGTCTACGACGGCCATTTTGCTGGCTAACCAAACCACCTTACCGGTTACATTGATCAATTTTTCGGGAAAGGCTTCATCTGAGGGGAATGTATTGCTATGGAGCACGGCCGAGGAAGTAAACAACCAGGGATTTGAAATTGAAAGAAGTTTGAATGGTGTAAGGTTTGAAAAAATCGGTTTCGTACCAGGTAAAATTAGCGCGTCGGCCAGGGTTGACTATCAGTTTGTTGATAAACAACCGCTTGCGAATGGATACTACCGGTTAAAACAGCTGGATATTGATCAAAGCTATACATTTTCGAAAAGTATTAATGTGAAAAATGAATCCGGAATCAAGGGTGAGGTGTACCCGAACCCGGTCAGCGGGGTGTTGCATTTTGATGTGCCTGCTGCCAAAAGGCGATTGATCGTCCGCAATATGGCAGGCGTGGTGGTGGATGACAAAGTGGATTTTTCGGCGAGTAGCTATGAAACCGCTCATCTTCCCAAAGGGCTATACCTGATCTCACTGGGGTCCTACACGTTTAAAGTAGTGATAGAATAAGTAAGAGGAAGTACACAATTAAAAATTACCGGATTAACCATAAACTGTAACCAGTTAAATGAAAAGTACCACCAACAGACGTACGGCTTTGAAAAATGTCGTCGCCGGAGCTTTGAGCTTGCCGCTATCGATGACCAACCTCATAGCTGCTTCCCAAAAAGCGTTGGGCCCGAAACTCAACGGAAAAATCAATCACTCGGTTTGCCGCTGGTGCTATGGCAAAATTCCCTTGGAAACGCTTGCATTGGAAGCAAAGAAGATAGGACTTACTTCCATAGAACTTTGCGGACAGCAGGAATGGCCGGTGCTGAAACAATATGGTCTGACGTGCGCGCTTCCATGGGGAGAGGGGCTCACCAGAAGCCTGGACAGAGGGTTTAATGACCCCCAGAATCATGAGGAGCTCATCAAGGGTTTTACCGATATCATTCCGAAGGTACAGGCAGCGGGGTACAATCAGATCATTTGTTTTTCCGGTAACCGCCGTGGTATGAGCGATGCAGATGGTATGATGAATTGTGCCGTCGCACTGCGCAAATTGATGCCGCTTGCTGAAAAACATAACGTTACGCTGGTGATGGAACTGCTCAATAGCAAAGTAGATCATAAGGATTATATGTGTGACCGTACACAATGGGGCGCGGGGCTGTGTGAGATGGTTGGATCAGAAAAATTCAAACTGCTTTATGATATCTACCATATGCAAATCATGGATGGCGACGTCATTGCCACCATCCGGAAATACCATAAGTACATCGCGCATTACCACACAGGAGGCGTTCCCGGCCGCCATGAAATCGATGATACGCAAGAGCTGAATTATCCCGCTATTATGAAGGCTATTGCCGATACGGGTTATACAGGCTTTGTTGGCCAGGAGTTCATCCCAAGCCGTAACGACGATCTCGCCTCTCTGAAACAAGGTGTTACCATTTGCGACATTGCCTGATACAGTTAGCAGGCTGTCAACAAACTTCAATTCCATCCGCTGGCCTTCACTCCGGCCAGCGGAATCCTGGTGAATGCATACCCTCCCCATAATTCAAAAAGGAAAGAGAAAGCAAACCAACTAAAAAAATCGAGATGGGAAAAAGAGTACTTTACCTGGCCAAAATGGCCCTGGGATGGGCATTGCTATGCTCAACGCTCACGGCCTTCGCACAAAACGTCACTATTTCAGTGAACGCGACTCAGAACAAGCGACTGATTTCACCTTACATTTACGGACGCAACGAAGGCTTTGACAAATCAGACCAGTTTTACAAAGATGCCGGGCTGCGCTTTGCGCGTATGAACGGGGGAAATAACGCATCCGCATATAACTGGCGCGCCAAGCTTGCGGTTCATCCCGACTGGTTTAACAATGTATACGGTGCGGATTGGGACGCTTCTGCACAAAAAATCAATAACAACTTTTCCAACATTCAGGGCATGTTTGCTTTTCAGCTACTGGGCAGAGTCGCATCCAGCGGGCAGAACAACTTCCCTGACTGGGATTACATGCAAGCCCACCCGGGTTGGAATGGTTACGGACAAAACCTAGCTGGTGGAGGAACACCCAATCCTAACGCCGCAGGTGCGGCCCTGGTTGAGGGGAACAAAGATTTATTCTCCAAGCCATGGCCCGCCGATTCCTCAGTGGCAATTCTGAATCACTGGTTTGGAGCCAATGGTAAAGGGTTTAACCAAAACCGATTCCAGTATTGGAGCATGGATAACGAGGTGGATATCTGGAATGGCACGCATGACTGGGCAATGCCTACACAGATATCTGCCTCTGCTTTCATGGACCGCTATATAGAATTAGCCAAGAAGGCAAAGGCGATTAATCCGGGCATCAAACTTTGCGGGCCCGTTACAACTTCTGAATGGCAATGGTACAAGTGGTCTAATGAAAGTATATACATCAACGGTAGGTATTATCCCTGGATCGAGTACTTCATCAAACGCCTCGGTGATGAATATAAGGCAACTGGGATTAAACTGGTGGATGTGCTCGATATTCACAACTATCCATTTTATAACAATGATACAGAGGCCTTGCAGGGGCACCGGATCTACTACGATGAAACCTATGACTATCCGGGTTCAAACGGGATCAAGACCAGTACCGGCGGGTGGGATGCCTCCCTTACCAAACAATACATTTTCAAGCGTATCGATGGCTGGCTAACGGAGCATTTCGGCGCAAACCATGGCATTACACCCGGTGTTAGCGAATGGGGGACCATGTCCAGCAGCAACCCAAGCCTGGAATCGGTCATTTATGCTTCGCACCTGGGCACGTTTGCAAACAGCGGTGTTGAACTGTTTTCACCATGGAACTGGTCTGTTGGCATGTGGGAAACACTACACCTGTTCAGCCGGAACGCGAAAAAATACAGTGTATCCAGCACTTCTTCCCTTGAGAATACGGTTTCTGCTTACTCGTCGGTGAATGAAAATGCAGACTCTCTGACGGTGATGCTAGTAAACCGTGACATGAGCGCTTCCCGTACGGTTACGATCAATCTGAGCAACTTCAATGTAGCCAACGGAAATTACCAAACGTTGCGTTTGGCCTCCCTACCGGCAACAGAGACGTTCGTGTCGCACACGCAAAATGCATTGCAACAAGGCACTGTTGCCGTGAATTCAAACTCGCTAACGGTCACGGTTCCGGCACTTTCCACGACGGCCATTCTCCTGAAAGCTCCGGCCAGTTCGTATGTCACGCTGGTCAACCGGGCTACCGGCCTGCTCATGGACGGGCTGTATCGGTTCTCGGATGGTTCGCTGGCTGGCCAGTGGAATTCCAGCGGCAGTACAGCACAACAATGGACTATTGAAGCGGCCGGAAGCTATTTTAAACTTAAAAACCGGGCTTCAGGCTTGTATCTGGACGGGAATGGAAGCTCGGTTAATGGCACGGCAGTTGTCCAAAAAGCCGGCAGCAGCAGTTTCAATCAGCAATGGACGCAGGAAGCCGCAGGCAGCTATGTCAAATTGAAAAACCGGGCGACCGGGCTGTACATCGACGGTTTGGGCCAATCACAGAATGGCGTGGACCTGGGCCAATGGCAGACAAGCAGCAGCTCAAACCAGCAGTGGTCGATAACCACGACGGCAAATTCCCAGAACGGAGCGCGTCGTTACCTGGTCGAGGAAAACGTCGCGACGCGAGAACCCGGTAGCCTAAAGATGAATGCTTATCCAAATCCTTTTGTCTCTAATTTCAAGCTTGATGTGCCGGATTCGGGTGAGCCGCTAGAAGTTGTATTTTTCGACTCAGCTGGAAATGTAGTCGAAACGACCAAGCATTCAGGTAACGCCAAGACGGTGACGCTTGGCACTGCTTTGAAGCCAGGCTTATACATAGTTCACCTAAAAGGCTTAACCTGGTCAAAATCGATTAAAGTATTTAAAAAGTAAAAATTGCCAACATAGGCCGGTACGTTCATGAGCCTTTATGGCCACGTTATGATCGCACAACAGTCAACCCGGGGCCTCGATTCTTATTCGAGGTTCATTTAGATGTAGTAGTTAATTTTGGCCGAAGGATTCACTTCGGCCAATTTCTTTTAAGGCATTGACCCTGGCAGGCGATTACTTCTTTGCGAATTTGTCGATGCTGACCCTAATCTTCCTATCAGGCATCTCCTGGATTTCCATCAGGAATGTGATCTTACCAGCTATTCCTTCCACTTTAAGGGTTGCATGCCGCGGTTCAGCCGATGGGTCGTCAAATGAGGCATGGATCACCGTTAATCCCTCGGTGTAAGGTGTCTTCCAGTTGCAGGTATCGGAAGTGATGGTTCCTATCATCACCTGATCGACATTTCCTGGTTTAATAACGACTTTGGTTTTGCTTATTTCGATCGTGCTCGATTCGTCGACAGTTCTTTGCAAAACATCCGAGCCGTTCAGATATTCTGTTTTGGAAGCCGAGAGGATCACCTCTTCGCTGCATTGGGCGAAACTATGGAAATGTACAGCAAGCACCAGGACGGGCAATAGTAATAGATTTTTCATATTTCATGGCAGTTTTGATTTATGTAAATATATGCAATACCATGTACTATTCAATACAAAGTACATGGTATTGCATATGTTTTGAGTGTACGGCATCACCGGCCTGCAACCATTGAATTAACTCGCTGTTGTACAAACGAACCGGACCAGTTTCACTGCGCGACAGGTTTTTAACGCACGGTGTTTTCCAGGAGAATAACTGATGGCCCGTCGGAAAGCCATTTTTTCCCCAGACCAGTTGTATCGCCCTGCGGTATCAGATATACGAATGAGCCGAGCACCAGATCGATGTCCCCGTCCGCATCCATATCACCCGCGTCCATGACTATCCATCTTCCTTTGAAAGATTGGGGGAATGAATAATTCTCAAATTTTAACTTTCCTTTATTTTCCAGGTAAATAAAACTTTCATAACCGCTGAAATGGCGCCGGGCCTTTCATTTAAAATCCTTTTTTGGTAACTACCCCTTCCGCTGTTTTCAAACCAGGCCAATTGCCCGGTTTCATTGCCAAATTCGCAGGCAACAACGTCTTCATGCCCGTCTTTATTCAAATCCCCATAAGCGACAAACACGGGACGTCGCAAATTGGCAATGGCCGTCGCGCCGGGCTGGTAGCCCTGTGTTAAGCCTCTTCTGACCAACCGATGCACGGCACCATGGGCATTATCAGTGGGAAAAACACCGTTTCCTATCGTCGTCAAAAATAGCGTATCTGATTTTTCATAAAACCCGATTGGTGTAGCACCTAGCCAAAACCGGGGTTTCCGGGTAAATACCGGCAGCGTGAACCACTTCGCCACCGGTTTTGGGGTCAAACAAACTGTCGGGTCTGATACCTCTACTGTAAATACCCATTCGGTGACCCATAGCCGGAAGCACGTCCTGCCAGCTGCTTTTTGGTAATAGTTCAGGGGTAACCAATCCGTGGCAACGGCTGCAATGGGCGATCGCTAATTCTTTCCCCGAAAGATTGGAAGCAGGCAGACCTTTAAATTCTACTTTTTGATTTTGTTTTTTTGTATTGCAGCAGACCAACAGGGACATTACAAAGCAGAACAGGAGTGGTCGTCTCATACAAAAATCAGAATCGGGATGGCCAAAATTTCAACGAAAGATGAAGATAATATGCGCAGATTAATTTTGGCAGGGCGACCCTGAGCGGCCACAGACCAAATTGAATTGGCCGCCGAGGGTTGCTTGCCTTAGTTGTAACCCGGATTTTGTTTCAGTAATGGCGTACCGTTCACCACACTCATGTCGATCTGGTATTGAGGGATTGGGAAGTAGTTGTTTTTGCCTTCGAGGTATTTACCGCCGGCGAGATCGGTGGTAATCTTGGACTCGTAGCCGAAATAGGCATTAATTGCCGTACCGGCTTTTCCCCACCTGACCAAATCGAAGAAGCGGTGACCTTCCATTGCCAGTTCAATGCCGCGCTCGTAATAGATCGCATCTAGTAGGCCGTCTTTGCCTTTGGCGGCAAGCGTGCCGGTTGGGTAGGGTTTGATCACGTAGTTTGCTGCCGGAGTGGCTGAGAATCCGCCCAGCGGGTTGGAATCGTTAATATACTTGTACAACCAGCCGGCCTTATCCGCGGCGCGGTTTCTCACCTTGTTCACATACTCTTCGGCCTTTGCCAGACTCCCGCCATTTGCTTCGGCTTCGGCCGCCATCAGCAGTACGTCGGCGAAGCGGATCACCAGCACGTTGATCGCATTGCCGGGTGCCCAGGAGCTCAGGTCGGCGTAAAGGTCTTGTGTTTTCTGGCGGTGAATGTTCTTCTTAGGGGCATATGGCCCGCCGTAAGGCTGGTCTCGCACCCAGTTCATGCCCGGATAGATGCCCCAGTCGTGGTAAGGAATACCCCGGCGACCGACGGTCCAGTCCAGGCGTGGGTCAAGGCTGCCCGCATCGGGGGTGAATGCGGCGGCCGAGGTAAGACCCATATCGTTTTTAACGGCGTGACTGTTGAAATCCACGTAGGGCAATCCATTTGCATCGGTGCGGTACATATTCACCAGCATTTGAGTCGGTTGGAAAAATCCGCAGCAACTGAATGGCGCGCCAGTACCATAGGGGAAATTGAGCATTCCGCCCTGATTGGCATTGGTAATATCCAAAGTTCCGTCATTTGCGACCATCTGAATTGCAAAAACCGATTCTGCATTGTTTTTAGTGGCCGCGTCAAAGTTATCCTTAAAAGATACCAGCTCATACTTCAAGCCATTTGTGGTAACACCACTGGTGATCACCTCACCGAACACTTTTTGAGCGTCGGCGTATTTTTTCTGATACAGAAAAGTTTTTCCCAGGTAAGCGCCTGCTGCCCATTTGTTGGCCCTGCCGACAAGGGTTTGCGTGGCAGGGAGCTGTTCGTAAGCTGCTTTGAAGTCTGCTTCGATCATCGGCCAGATGTCCTTGTCATTGGGCTGGTTAAAATCCGTAGTCGTTTCGTCGATCCAAGGCACCATATTCCACATTTTTTTCAACTCAAAATAGTAGTGACCCCTCAGAAACCGCGCCTGAGCTTCGATATTGGCTTTGTTTTCAGCCGAAACGTCGGTCGCCAGCGCGAGTACTTTAAGGACGGTGTTTGAGCGGGAAACACCTTCGTACAATGCTTTCCATTTACTATTAAAAAAGCCATTGTCGGCGCCAGTAGCGAATGTTGCAATGGCGCTGATGGGCGTCTGGTCACCGCCGTCGCTGCCTTTGTGCGCATCCCCGCCGGGAATCGCGCCGTAAACCCAGTTGTCGGGTGGGGACTCCCAGCCGCTGCCGCCGGTGAAGTCGCCCTGGCCGTCGAGCGCGGCATAGGCGCCGGTGAGCAGGCCGTCGATACCTTTGGCATTGGCAAGCACATTATCGCCCAAGGCGCCTTGTACAGGTTTATCCAGGAAGTCATCCTGACAAGCCTGCAAAATTGTAAAACCGCCGATCCAGCAAAGAACGGCCATATATTTGATGAACTTCTTCATATCGCGTCGTTTTGAGATGGGTTAAAAAGTAAGGTTCAGGCCCACGGTGTACTGTCTGGATGACGGGTAGGAACCCTCGTCGATACCGAACACGGTCGGGTTGCCGCTGGCGTTCCGACTTACCTCCGGATCGAGTCCCGAATATCCGGTAAGGGTGAACAGGTTGGTCGCTTGCAGGTACAGGCGGAATTGCTGGATCCTCACTTTCTTCATCAGCGAAGCAGGGAAAGTATAGCCGATTTGCAGGTTCTTTGCGCGCAGGTAGGAGCCGTCTTCCACAAAATAGGAGTTGGGTACATTAATGGTGCTGAAAGAGCTGCTGTTTTCCTGGATCGGGGCTTTGGCATGGTGGTTTTCGGGTGTCCACGAGTCGTACAATGCGGTTTTACTTTTAGCACCGGAGCGCGAGGAGTTGAAATCGCTCCACCACAGGGTCTGGTTCCAGAGCTGGTTACCCTGAACACCGTAGAGGAACAGGCTGAAATCGAAGCTTTTGTAATTCAATGCCAGATTCAAACCGTAGCTAAAATCGGGGTTCGGGTTGCCGAGCACCTGGCGGTCGGCGGCCGTGATCTGGCCGTCGCCGTTGATGTTCTCGTAGCGGAAACGTCCTACCGAAGCGCCGTCCTGGAATACCGCATTGGGATCACCGGTTAGCCGTATGGCGTCGGCATTGGCCGTTGCAATCTCTTCCTGCGAATTCCAGAAGCCAATCACCTTGTAGCCGAAGAACTGGCCGATCGAATTGCCCACCTGGTTTCGAACGATAGATGCGCCGTCGAAGCCACGGCCTTCCAGATCAAAGTAGTTGGTGCTGTTGGTGACCTTCTTAATCTTGTTGTTATAGGTCGTCAGCGTCAGTGTCGCGTTCAATTTCAGGTCACGGGCAAGGTCGAATTTCGAATCGATTTGAAGGTCGATCCCCTTGTTTTTCATTTGTCCGATATTCACATAAGGTACCGAGCCGCCACCCGCTGTACCGATCAGCGCAGGGTTGAAAAGCAGATCTTTGATCTCTTTTACATAATAATCGGCGATTACGTCCAGCCTGCCCTTGAAGAAAGTCGCGTCGATACCGATGTTGGTGCTTACATTCTTTTCCCAAACAGCATTAGGGTTCCCGATCTGGCTTTTTTCGAAACCTTCCAAAGCGCCCGAACCGCTGGTGCCGCCCAAGTCATAGTAAGAGCTGCGGCGATTAGAGCTGTAAGTGGTAAATGCATTACCGGAAGTTACGTTGATCTGGTTACCCATGATGCCGTAGTTGGCACGTAGTTTCAGATCGTCGATCCAGCTGATGCCACGCATGAATTCCTCGCGCGAGATACGCCAGCCCGCGCTCACGGCCGGGAAGAAACCGTAACGCTCGTTGATGAACTTGGATGAGCCGTCCCTGCGGATGATCGCACCAAACAGGTATCTGTCATTATAGATGTAATCCAAACGGCCCAGCAGCGAGTACAATGCGTCGGCTGAGCGGCTACTGGAATTGGTGCGCGTGCCCGAGCCGGTGCCCAGGTTCATATAATTGGGGTCAAAGGAGAAATAACCCTGCGTGCTGCCGCCCAACTCGTAATACTTGCCACTGTAAGCCTCGGTGCCGGCCGCTACGGTCAGATCGTGGTTGCCCATGGTCTTGTGGAAAGTCAGCAAGTTGGTCCATGTCCAGTTGAAGCCCGAGTAGGAGCCTTCTGAATATGTGTTGGTGTTGCTGTTTTCCTTGTTTTCGTAGCTTGGGAAGGCAAACGAGCTCCATCTGCCGGAATAGTTCTCGCCGCCAAAGCTGGTACGGAATGTAAAGTATTTGAAAAGGTCGACCTCTGCAAAAACATTACCAAAAAGCCGGTTGTCCAGGCCTTTGTCGTAACGTGTGCGGTCGCGCATAGCCACAGGGTTGAAGGCGTCGCCCATACCCGAAGCACGACTGCCCGCGTAGTTGCCCATAATGTCGTGTACCGGCACGATCGGCTGCATACGGAAGGAGAATGCAATGGCTGAGCCGCCATCGGAAAGGCTGGTCTTGGGGTTGTCTGAAATCGAATAGGCCAGGTTTTCTCCGATCCGCACATGCTTGCCAACGTTGTACTGGCTGTTGGAGCGGAGCGTATAGCGTTTCAGGTAGGTGTTCGTTAGTGCACCCTGTTGGTTGAAATAATTCAACGAGAACAGATAATTACCCTGATCGCTGCCCCCACTGAGCGAAATATTATGGCTTGTAGAGGGTGCTGGTTTGAAAATCTCGTGAAACCAGTCAGTACCCTGTTTGTTGGCTTTTACGATCTGATTGAATGTATTGAAATCATCCACCGAAGTATAATTCGGGTTCACATAATACAGCGCCGGATTGGTGCCCGGGTCGCCTTCTTTGGCGCCGGCCGGTAAGATGTAATCCGGCAAAACCGGCGAAGTGCCATGACCGTATTGGTCATCGCCCACGGTCAGGCCGGAGTTCTTCTGTACTTGAAATTTGAGCTGAGCCTGTTCAAGCGGAGTGAGCGTGTTCCATACATTGCCTCCGGGAGGCGTTTGCACGCCAAACCACGCGCTGTAATTGACCTTGACCTTATCCTTGCCCTTTTTGGTAGTGATTATAATAACCCCATTTGCCGCCCGTGAACCGTAGATCGAGGCCGAACCTGCATCTTTCAACACCTGCATCGAAGCTATGTCGTTGGTGTTCAGGTCTGTGATCGAGGTTGTAGGTACCCCGTCGACGACATACAATGGTGAGTTGTTCCCAAATGTGTTCAGGCCTCGGATGCGGACCTGCGGGGTTTCACCAGGCTGCCCGGAGCTAAGGATCGTAACGCCCGAGGCACGCCCTTGCAGCTGGTTGGTAACCTGTCCGTCGGGAGTTTGCTTTAATTGCTCCACATCCACAACAGAGACTGCGCCGATAAGGTCCTTTTTGCGCTGCGCTCCGTAGCCGGTCACTACCAGCTCTGTCAAAGTGGAAACATCCGGTTTGAGGGAGACCTCCACGGTGCTGCGCGAGCCGACCATTACCTCCTGCGCGGTAAAACCGATAAAGCTGAATATCAGAATAGATTCGTCCCCGGGCACATCGATCGTGTAGTTACCCTCCACGTCGGTCATGGTCCCATCATTGGTGCCTTTCACGCGAATTGCCACAGATGGCAGCGCCTCGCCCTTCTCGTCGGTAACCTTACCTTTGACCGGTCGCGTCAGCGTTTGCGTTAACGGAGCAATTTCGCGTGTAATTTCCAGTTTTGGGCGTTCGGTAATGCCAATCATATTTCCCACCTGCCTGAATTCCAGGCCGGTTTGCTTCTCGATCATCTTCAATATGGCCGGCACAGGCTGGCCCAGGGCGTAAACAGTGACCTCGGGCGCTTTGCGCACCAGTTTCTCATCGAACGCAAAAGTGAGACCGGTTTGCTGTTCGATCTGCCTGAGGACCGTCTTTACCCGGCTCTGCCTCACATCCATGCTCACATGCTGGGCCTCCGTAGGTCCGGCCGTCAGCAGAGCGGTTGTCAGGACATTAATACCCAGTATTAGCGTAGAAATGCGCATACATTTTTTGAACAAGGGGATTCCCTTATGGTAATAATTCACCATATTTGTCTGATGTTTAATGGTTAAGCTGTTAAACCGCGTCCACCCGCCGTTCATGGTTCCAAGCATTGGCTGGCAGGGAACATCCGATACCGGGGACATTCGCAGTGTTCCCGGTATTCAACCGGACCAGCCTTCCTGGAAAGCCAGCCCGCATTTTGTGCTCCTATCTGATGACTATCGTGCTATCGTTTAGTTGTGAATAATTGAAATTCTTGGAAAAGCCCAGCACTTTCAGCACGTCATTCATCGGCTGATCGTTGAGGGTAAGCGATATCTTTTCGGTTGAAAGCTCCGGTTTTTCAATGATAATGTGCTGATCGTATTTTCTTTCCAATGCGTGCAGCACCTCTACCAACAGCTCATCCTCGAACACCATCCGGTTGTCCTTCCAGGGGGCAATGGCGGGTTTGCTGATCTCGTTTACCTGGATGTTCTGCGCTTTTTCGGCGACCACGGCCTGCTCGGCCGGAAGGAGCATCAAAGCGGGTTGCCCGGGTTTGTCGCGCACCTTTACGCCCACCTTGCCGGTTTTGACTGTCACTTTAATGTCCGGGTCGTTTTGGTAGGCTTTCACGTCAAATGAGGTGCCCAGTACCGTAATATCCAGCGTTTTGGCATGAACTATAAATGGCTTGGTGGTATCGCGCGAAATGTCAAAGAATGCCTGACCTTCGCGCAGGACAACTTCCCGTGTCTTACCTTTGAATGCGACGGGGTAGCTTAGAGAGGATCCTGCATTGAGCCAGATATGCGAGCCGTCGGGCAGGCTTACTTTCAATGTTTTTCCAAATGGTGCCTGCACCAGTCGGCTAAGCGCAGGGGCGGGTTTGCGCTCGTTGGCCCAGAGCAAAAACCCCACAATTACCACCGCGGCTGCGGCCGAAGACCATGCCGTGAGCCGCCGTACCCAACCGAAGGGTTTTGCCGGACGTTGCTGCTGACGGTTCCTTATGTTGGCCTGCATCCGCTCGCGTATTTCATCCGGCCCCTCGGGTTTGAGGGTGGCGATATTCTGAGGGCCTTCATCTTCGATGAGCTGATCGTACCACTCGTGCAATAGTTGTTTCTCCTCTTCCGAGGCAGTCCCTTCGAAGAATTTCCTGGCGAGCAGTCTGATGTATTCCTGTGTCATCGCAAAGCGGTTTTGCCCTTTGCAGAACATAGAGGGATGTAGTGGTGAAAACCCCTTAGTGTTAGGGTAAATATTTTTATCGGCCGTCGGTAGCCTATCGTCCGGCCCTTACAGCAACAGCGCTACCACATTGCTCAAACTCGCTCTGACGATCTTTAATGCCTTCGTCAGATGTGCTTCGGCGGTTTTTGGGGAGATATTCAGCTCTTCGCAGATATCGGGCAGAGAGCGGTCCTGCAATTTGTTGTACTGAAAAACCAGCCTGCATTTCTCGGGCAGGCGGTTGGTGAGGTTGGTAATGATTTCAAGCAGCAGACGGTTCTCGATTTCCTGGTCGATTGACACCGATGGGGCAGCTTCGTGCCGGATCGACTGCTCCATCTGTTGCGCCTGTTTGGATTTGGCAAGATACCGGTACACCTCGTAGCGCAGCATTGCGGCCAGATAAGGTCCCAGTGAATGTATTTCAAGCGTTTGGCGCTTCATCCAGAAAAGCATGAATGTATCCTGGGTAATCTCTTCTGCCACAGCTGCCGATTTGACCATCCGGTGGGCGGTGTAATAAAGCTTGTCCCAGTACCGGACGTAAATTTCATCGAACACCCGTTCCTCACCCTCTTTGAGTAACGCCGCGAGCTGTTCATCAGATAAAGAGGGGAGCAGATTTTTCATCGTAGGTTAGCGTCAAACCAATTGTCAGTAATCAAATATATATTAATGCATCCATAATATTGTTCGATGTTTCAAATAAACAGAATAAAAAGTATGGAAATTTGCGAATAGTCCTTGGTGTAGTTTTGAAATTGTAAAATTTCAATATTTTATTCTGTTGAATAACTGGTTTTAACACTCCTTATCAGAAGCAGTTGTCTCTGGAATGTGTTTGCGAATCGAAGTTCAGAAACTATTTTGCCTGAATGGCGTAAGCGGTTGCTTTCAACAGATACAAGTAAATAAAAAGGGCGCTTGTATTTATAAGACAAATCAATGCAATCAAAATGAGAAAGGTAGTTTTATTTGCGCACATCTCCCTGGATGGCTTTGCAGGAGATGTCAATGGCGGACTGGGTTTTTTGTCGTATGACCAGGAATTGCAAAAATATGCCGGGGAGCTGGTAAAAACAGTGGGCGCTCCGTTGTATGGCAGGACCACCTACCAACTGATGGAAGGTTATTGGCCTACCGTACTGGGCAACTCCGGTGCTGGTAAACATGAGCTGGAACATGCGCAATGGGTGCATGATATCCCCAAAGTGGTATTTTCAACTACGTTGGAAGGTGTGAGTTGGAATAACACTACATTGATCAAAGAGAATATTACCGAGGAGGTGAACAAACTCAAACAGCAACCGGGAAAAGATCTGGTGATATTCGGCAGTCCGGGCCTGGCCAAAAGTTTTATGAAGCTGGGGTTGATAGATGAGTATAAATTGACGCTGCATCCTATCATATTGGGCGGTGGTATTAGTCTGTTTGATACCAACATAACCACCAGTAACCTGAAATTGCTGGCATCCGAAACGCTCAACTCGGGCGTGGTTACCTTGCATTATGCAAACAGGTAAAGGCCGTCCTAAATCATTAGTGGTGCGCAACCATAATCTAACAGATAAAAATGCGATTATATGAGCTTACTTGAATGGTTGTTTGAATCTTTTAACCCCGGCCCTGTCGGTAAAATAGAGGTACATCAGCAAGATCCGGATGATAATGGCAGGCCGCCCAAAAAGTGGCTGATTTACGTCGTAACCCTAATAGGTTTGTTTTTTGCGGGCCTATGCTTTTACTTGATTTTTCACAACCGGCCCCATGATGACGTTGGTACTATCATAGTGAGGCTTTGCTATTTTTCGATATACGTGATGGCGAGTCATTTTTTTGATGCAACACCGGAACCTACAAATATGGGGTGGGTTAGTGGATTAATTGACAACCCGTTCCGTATATCAGAGGATTACAACCGACTGCTACTATTTTTCCAGGTTGTTTTGCTACCTGGAAAGCTAATTGCATTTAGCCTAATCATCGGTTGGCTGTTAAGCCGGCAACTTTTCAGAGCAATATCTAATTTTACAGCCACCTTTCGAGGCAGGTAATGAAAAGCACGGCTTTCAAATGCATCTGTCTCACCAGACGAGTGTAACGTTATGGTTCTTTGATCGGCTGCGGGAAGCAAAACCTTCCAAGAAATTTCGAGGTTGCCGACTTGGCGAATATTAGATAGCTTACAGATTTAGAGGCGGTCGTTGATTTACTTAGAGCAAGTACTTGGTCATCAGATGGTATACAATAGAAAATAGATCAACCGGGGTATTGATCGACTGTTTTGATAAAATTTTTAAAAATTGGTGACTTCATAATTTGTTGAAAATCATATGTAGGTTACATTTACGTGCTAAACGCATTAACACGTAGACCTCATCTATATCTTCGGAACGGTATGAAACACCTCTTCAAATCCTTGATTGCGAGCCCGCTATTGTTCCTGGCTACGGTTTGTGCGATTCAAGCACAAACGACATGCCCGGCAGACAGGTCAGCTTGTGCAAATGAAGCGCCTTTCACACTTTCGGGCGCCAGCCCCGCCGGCGGTACGTATAGCGGCCCGGGTGTTTCTGGTGGAATGTTTTCTCCTGCCGTTGCCGGAACAGGAGAAAAAACCATTACATACACCTACGACGACGGTGGTAATACCAGCACATGTACATTTGTTATTACCGTCAATCCTACGCCGGAAGCAAGGGAATTTTTAGGAATAATTCCCATATGTGTCAATGACAGCCCAGATCTTCCTGAACAGTACACCACATTGACATTTTTAACTACACCTGCCGAACCTATCTCCGTGTCATGGTCAGGGCCTGGTGTTACAGGAAATTCAGCGACAGGATACCTGTTCGATCCTGCGATGGCGGGTACCGGCCCCCAATATATCTACGCTACTGCCACATCGAGTCATGGATGCACCTCCGGTCCGTTTCCTGGTTTAATTGCTGTTGATGGCGCTCCTGCTGTTTCCTGTCCAAAGGATACGACAATCTCTGTCCTTGACAATGCTTTCACGCTAACCGGGGCGAAAAACCTTACTGTGACGGCGCTACCTCCTTCGTCAGCACTGCCCGATGCAGGAGGGATGTATACTGGGACAGGTGTGAATAGTGCGACTGGAATTTTTGACCCGTCGGTTGCAGGCGAAGGGGTGCATCCGGTCACATATACTGTAAATAACGGTTGTGGTCCCGCCGCCTCGTGTATCTTCAATGTCAAAACGACGACATTACCGGTCAGACTCCTGAGTTTTGTGTCAAAGAAAAAGGAAAACAAAATTCTTCTTAGCTGGAAAACATCGGAGGAAACCGGTTTTGACCGATTTGAAATTGAGAAAAGCAAAAATCCTAAGAACGGCTTCATACAAATCGGCTATATCGCGGGAAAGGGTACCACCCATGATTACAGCTTCGTGGATAACACCATGGTTGCACCAGGTAAGCCACTTTACTATCGCCTTAAAATGGTGGATCTGGATGGGACATATGCTTACAGCAAAATCGTCCGTGAGGCGGTGGATGGCACCAAAGCTATGAGCGTCTACCCGAATCCGGCTTCTGGCGAACTATCCGTTATTTCTCAGTCAGATTTGGTGGATATTCAGTTGATCAATTTGAAAGGTTTGACTGTTATCGCCCAAAAACCGGAGCAATCGAAAATCAACTTCCTGGATGTTAGACGCCTGCCAGTGGGTACGTATATTGTCCGCATGAAGGATATTTATGGTCAGATTTATCAGTCGAAAGTGGCAATACAGAGATAGCACAGCATACTCGGATTAAGCCAGGCTTTCAATTAACATTTTTTATGTTGTCGATGTAATATTCGGTTAGTTGCTTGCTGCCTGAAACTATAAAGCAAGCCATGAAAACCATTCACAGACAACTAGCCTCCTTGGCGATGTATATCGCGTTGGCGTCTACCCCGGCAGTATCTGCTCCTATTTTTGGCAACCAAGCGCTCGTCACCAGGGATACGGCCAGTAAATTAACAAAAAGCGATAGAGTGGTAAATCCAAAAAAGGCCACCATCATGGCAATCATACCAGGCCTGGGGCAGATCTACAATAGAGAGCTATGGAAAGCTCCAATCGTTTACGCGTCGCTGGGGGGAAGTATTTTTGCTTATCATCTAAATTCCATAAAGTACCACGATTTTTTAAAAGCATATTTATCATTTTATGATATGGGCACTGGAAATTTTGGACAAGGTATTGATCATGATACACCCAAGCCCGTCATTGTACGCAATACATTCAATACAAAGGCAACCCTAGCCTCGCTGACGGTAGACCAAATCGCCAGGAGAAAAAATGTGTGGCGTAGGTATAGAAATATTTCCGTTTTGGCAATCGGGATCATATACGGTCTCAGCATTATTGAAGCCAATGTGGCAGCTCATCTTAAAACATTTGACATCTCCGATGATATCTCCGTCCGTATTTCACCAAGCCCGTTGAAGTTCACATCCGCTACCTTCACACCAGGTGTTCAGGTTGTTTTCAACTTCAAATAGATTGCTGGCCAAGTAATTGTGGACAGGGTACAGTGCTTCCCATAGCGGCTGTATATATACGAACGAGGTGGAGCATGTACCCGGTGCACGGTCATATGACCTCCCCGACATCTGTCAAAGGCTCTTCATGGTACCGCCATCTACACGGATAATTCCGCCGCTGATGTAGTCAGCCAACGGGCTGGTCAGGTAAAGAACCGCTCCGGCAACCTCTTCGGGCCGGCCAAATCTTCCGGTGTCGTTGGGTATCAGGTCCATGACGGCCTTTCGTTTGATTTCTTCCAGTTCGGTGCCCCAGCCGAACTTCGGTGCGGCGTTGATGAGCCATTCCTCGACCATCGGGTTCATGATCGCCCCGGGTGATACCACGTTGCTGGTAATGCCGGTGCCCTGCAATTGCCTGGCAAGGGAAACGGACAGGTTGTGGCGTGCGGCCAACGTCGCATTGTAGTGGGGTTGTTCTTTGATCGGCTGGATGGCCAGGCCGCCGCCGATATTGATCACGCGCCCCCAGCCCAGCTCCTTCATTTGCGGGATGATGCGTCTGATCATGCGCACGTACGATACGACGTTGGCGTTGTAGACTTCCAGCCAATCCCCAGCCATTGCGTCCGACCAGTTTTTGTGGCTCACCACGCCGGCATTGTTGATGAGTATATCGATGGCCCCACCTTCCAGGGCGGCATCGGCAACAGCATCTGCCCCCGCGTCGGTGGCCAGATCGCCCAGCGCCACCACGGCCAGGCCGCCTGCATCCCGGATGGCACCGGCTACCTGTTCGGCGCGATCTGCATTGCGGCCGTGTACAATCACTTCCGCGCCTTCAGCGGCGAGCATGCGGGCGATCGCCTCGCCCAATCCTGAACTTGCGCCCGTCACCAGGGCGCGTTTTCCTTTCAGTTGTAAATCCATTTCAATTTTTGTTTTAGTAATTCAATAGTGTCCAACAGGATGAGCACTCAATAATTTCGGACACAAATTTCGCCGGTAGGCAGCATCTCCGTTTTGTCAGAAGGCCCAAATCGCTTTGTTCAAAAGTTCAACGTGCAGGCCTGAGGCGATGTATTCGCAAGAGTGGTGAAGGGGGCTCAAAAACGAGCGATATTGGTAATGGAAAAATTACCAGCAGTTATTTTTCAAATCAATTCATCTGCTTAAATTGACTCCATTATATATCGTCAGCAGCTACACATGAAACTTAGACTAACATTGGCATTACTTGCCCTTGCGATGGCTTCAAGGGCGCAGAGCGTTGTGGTTAATTCGGATGGGACGCATTCTGTTGTCATCAATAACGGCAGTACATCCGTGATCGTTAACCCGAATGGAACACATTCGACGGCTTTCAACAACGGCAGCACATCGACGATCATAAACCCTAATGGAACGCACGCAACTGCATTTCACAATGGTAGCACCTCAATTATCGTAAACTCTGACGGCACGCATGCTACTGCCTTTCACAATGGCAATACATCGATCATCGTAAATCCCAACGGGACGCATTCGACAGCTTTTCATAGCGGAAGCACTTCTGCTCAGTTCAAAACTGACTTGAACCGCAATAAAGAAGAAGAACCCGCGCCAGAGACGTCCTATGGCTATTTAAGTGCATGGGGAAGGGGTCCGGTTGTTCCGCAAGCCGCTTTTGTCGATCTGACTCAATGGAAATCCGGCCCTGTTATTTGGGTTTTTGTAAAAAAACATAAGCGGAAACGGGACCGATAAGGATTGCCTGACAGGCTTGGCGCAGTAGCGCTCGACGGTTAGGGACAAATTAAATATGCGCCCGGGATGGTCCGTTTCAGGAGCCGTATTGCGATAGCTGCCAGATCCCCGAATTTTCAACAGCCCCCATTTTTGGGCATTGCGTAAATCACGTTCCCTGAAACAGATAAATCGAAGACTTTACTTTCAATAGAGGGAAGCAAGAGTGTCCATGTTTTCCCCTTATCTGATGATCTGAAAATACCGGTCGGATGACCACACAAGAAGTACTCACCAAATTGTATTATCGAAGCAATAGATAGGCTTGCCGGCAGGCCGCCATCGATGGGCTGCCAGATTTTACCGCCATCGTAGGAGACCCGCACTCTTCTGGTTTCAGACGCTGTATTGTAAGTGATCGCAGCGAATCCGCCTTTGATCCGTTCTATGGCGATGCCAATACCGCCTTCATTGATCACATTATCCCAGTTTTCTCCATCATCGGCCGACCGTAATATACCGCTTTGGCTGGTTGCCATCAGTACGCCGTCTGCCGCCACCAATTTCATTACCCGGCCGCCGGTATATACCTGCCTCCAAATTTTCCCACCGTCGGTGGATTTAAAAAGCCCGCTGTCACAACCGATGAAAACTGTGCTTCCGTTCTCGAAAACGGTGCGCGCCTGTCTTGTTGGGAAATTCGTCAACATAGGCAACCATAGGCTTGTTCCGTTTATTCTTTGCAAGAATTGGCCGCCGTAATTATATGCAAATATCGCTGTGCTGCCAGGAACAATACTACTGGGTTGGTCGGGGTAAATCTCTTTTCTCCAAAAAGGTGCTTGTGAATTGGGTTTATTGTGATAAATCCCATTTCCTGCACGTATATAGAGCTCACTATCTTTTTCAATGAAACTGTCTGCCTGCAAATTTTCAGGCAGCCCCTCGCTAATGTCCTGCCATGTCTGTCCACCATCCGTAGATTTTAAAATGATGTTTGCAGCTGTTGGCCTCTTAAAGCTCTTGTTTTTTTGTTGACTTTTTATGCGAGGGGATGCCTTTGGGGACTCTAACGACTGATCAAAGACGAGTGAGAATTGAAAAAGGAGCAAAAAAACGAATTTGGAGATAGTCATGACCATAATTGATTTAGTGAACCAAGAATGTAAAGGTAGCTGGCAGGAAATATCGGGAAGCTTTCAAAAGTAAAATGTTGTTAATGAAATGTAAAATGTTTACAAAACAACCCAAAGCTTGCGGCGGCCGGCAAAAAGGAACTCACAAGCTCATTAAATGTTTCTACTGAGAAGATCCGTTTAGTTACTTAATCGATATGGCAAACAAACTTGTTCAGCATATACCACTTTCCATTCTTGACCTTGCACCGATCACTGAGGGTAATAATGCAGTCGTCACATTTAGGAATAGTCTCCGGCTCGCGCAGCGCGCCGAAGAACTTGGTTATCGAAGGTACTGGCTTGCCGAACACCACAATATGGAAAGCGTCGCCAGCTCAGCTACGTCCGTACTGATTGGCTACATTGCCGGCGGCACCAATACCATCCGTGTGGGCAGCGGCGGGATTATGCTGCCCAATCACGCGCCGCTGGTAGTTGCCGAACAATTCGGCACGCTTGCCTCACTTTACCCGGGACGTATCGACCTGGGGCTTGGGCGTGCCCCTGGGACCGATCAGGTTACTGCCCGAGCGCTTAGGCGTAACCATATGGAATCCGCCCAGGATTTTCCAGATGATGTGACTGCATTGCAAACCTATTTTTCGGCAGACAACAGCAGCTCCAAGGTGCGGGCTATTCCCGGCGAAGGGCTGGACATCCCGATCTGGATACTGGGTTCGAGTACTGACAGTGCCCGACTTGCTGCCCATATGGGATTACCTTATGCATTTGCGAGCCACTTTGCACCTACACATTTCCTGAATGCGATAGCACTTTACCGGCAAAATTTCAGGCCGTCGCAACACCTTGCCCGCCCGTATGTAATGGCCTGTGTAAATGTGATTGCCGCCGATACGAACGAGGAAGCCGAGTGGCTTGCGACCTCTTTTTTTCAATTGGCTACCGGAATCATTACCGGCAGGCGGCGGGCATTACAACCACCTGTGGAGAGTATGGAAGGACTTTGGGGAGAATATGAGGAGGAGGCAGTAAGACAAATGATGAAGTTTACATTTATCGGCGACAGGAAGACAGTAGGCAGCGGGCTGGCCGATTTTCAACAACGCACGCAGCTGGATGAGTTGATGGTCACCAGCCACATCTACGATCCTCAGGCCCGTATCCACAGCTACGAGGTGTTGAAAAGTATTCAGGATGAAAGTTTTTTCAGCAGCTAACCCTGGCAGGGTTGCATTCTTACGAAACTTCGTGGACCAGGACGGGTTTTAGTAACAGTTTTGGTAAATTTTTGCAAAATATCAAGTTCTAATATGGGGATTTTTCTTTTTGCTTGTCTGTAAGAGGTGTTTTACGAGTTACATCTTACGAAAAGCAACATTTATGAAAAGATCAATCCGAATGGTGGCCCTGTTGATTGCATTGACAGGCGCCTTACATTTTTTCGCCAGCGCACAGACTTACAACTGGCGGCCCGTGAAAATGGGCGGAGGCGGCAACGTTACAAGCATTAAAGCGCATCCAAAAGTCCCTAACCTTTTTTTCATTACCACCGATGTAGGTACGCCCTATCGGTGGAACCACGCAGCCCAGAAATGGGAAGACCTGATGTGGTACGACAAAATTCCCACTACCTACTGGAACTGGGAAGCCGCGGCCAAATGCGGCGACCTCGCATTTGACCCAAGTGATGCGACCGGAAATATCTTGTACGCGACCCACCAGACAGGTAAGGGCACCGTTCCAGGCGGTGGAACTTCCCCGGGAACGGTGCTGAAATCGACCGACAGGGGCGCTACCTGGACAGACTGCCAGCTCCCGATACAGGTGCTACCCAACAGCGATCAGACTTATTCGGACCGGCTGGCGGTGGATCCCAACAATAGCAATGTCGTGTATATCACCACCCGCGCAAATGGAACCTATAAAAGTACCGCCGCGGGCGCGGTTGGCTCGTGGACGAAGGTAAATACGACATTGCCGGATAACTTGCCGGGGCGTTTTATCTTTTTCGACAAAAGCGGTGGGGTAGTGAACGGCGTCACCCGCAATATCTTTCTGGGCAGCCGCGATGGCGTGTACCGGAGCACCGACGGCGGAAATACGTTTGCATTGATGGCTGGCAGCCCCACTGAGCCACGTCGCGCGAGCATTAGTAATGACGGTACCTTTTTCGTGACGAGGTTGCCGCAAAATGCGAACCGCCCGTTGGGAGGAATGACGCTAAACAAATGGAATGGCAGCAGCTGGGTCGACATTACCCCGGTTACCGGCAAGGAATTCAGTGGTGTGGGTGTGAATCCTGCCAACAGCAACGAGATCATAGTTACAACGACCGGTTCATGGAACCACGATATCGCTTACCGCAGCACGACGGGCGGAAGTGGCGGGAGCTGGACGGCGCTGGTGCCCGCTACCCGGGATGTAACCGAGGCCCCGCATTCAAGTGGAAGCGGTGCCGACGGAAATATTGGTCACAATATCAATGGCTTTGTGTGGGACCCATTCAATGCAGGCCAGGTCTGGTTTTCGGATATGCTCGATGTAGGCCAGACGACGAATGTGTGGGCGAGCAGGGTTACCTGGAAATTGCGTAATAACGGCCTGGAAGAAATAGTCGTAGCCGGTCCGTTGGTTTGCCCGCCTTCCGGCTCCAATTTTCTGGTATCGACCACCGGTGATGTCGGTGGTTTTGACCATAAATCGCTGGATTTGCCACCGGCGAAAGGAATATCCAGTTTTTTTGCAACCAATACGGGTACCAACACATCCGGCGGCGCAATCCAATACTCAAATCCTGACTTTATCGCCAGGGTAGGCAGCGATGGCTGGAATGGTACAGGGATAGGCGGCTATTCCACCAATGGCGGAGCTTCCTATACTAAATTCGCCTCACTGCCCGGAACAAGGGGCAGGATTGCCGTTTCGGCAACGAGCACCAAAATGGTTTGGGTGACCCAAGGCGGCCTTACCTATCAGTCCTCCAACCTGGGGGTAAACTGGACGGCTTGTAACGGGGTGCCCAATGCAGTTTTAAAACCGGGCAGTATTTACGAGATCTGGGCGGGAATGAACCCGCTGGCTGCCGACAAGGTGAACGGCAACAAGTTTTATATCTATGCTGCGGGCAAGATGTATGTGAGTACGGACGGCGGTGTGAACTTTGCGGCAACTGCTGCTACGAACCTGCCTAATGTGGGCAATGTGGCGCAAATGAATGTGGAAACAACCCCGGGCAAGGAAGGAGATTTGTGGATCGCATTCTCGGGCGACGGGCTTTTTCACTCTACGGATGGTGGCCAGAGTTTTACCAAAGTAAACCCCACAGTAATTACCAAACCCAAATGGGTAGCTGTCGGGAAGGCGGATACGACGGCTGCTTCCAATCCGGTAATCTACGTGAGCTCGGAAGGCACTGCCATCAACGGTGTCTCCTACGGTGTGTTCCGTTCCGATGATAATGGGGCCAGCTGGACGACGATTGCCAACCCGGTTCCGGGGATCGTGAGCAATATGGCTGCCGACTTGCACGGCAGGGTATATCTGGGCATCGGCGGAAACGGAATTTTTGTAGGTGAGCCATCGGGCGGGCCAGTAGTTTCGGTGGCAGTAACACCCGCTGCGGATTCTGTGATAGTGGGTTTTACCAAACAACTGAAAGCTGCGCTCACACCCACTTACCCGACCAACAATGCCGTGAGCTGGACATCCTCCGACGCGGGCATTGCTGCCGTTAACGCAAGCGGATTGGTTACCGGCGTGGCTGCTGGTGTAGCCACCATTACCGTCACCACGCAGGATGGTGGGAAAACAGCCCAGAGCAGTATCAAGGTCACGCCCGTCATTGGTGTGACGGGAGTAGTGCTTGACCCTGCGATCACAATAGGATTAGGTACGAGCAGAAATCTGACCGCAACGGTGGCCCCCGCCAATGCAACCAACAAGAAAGTAAGCTGGGCTTCATCAGACACAACCGTTGCCCGGATCAACCCCAGCGGACTGGTTACAGGCTTAAAGCTGGGCACAACGACCATTACCGTTACCACAGATGACGGCGCAAAAACAGCGACATCCCTGTTGACAGTTGGAACCGTTGTTATTGCCAACAACTGCGGCGGCCCTACCATCGGCAATTTTATCGCAGATACACCGCAATCCGCATCTATGTGGACTTCTACTGTTACGACAGCGATAGATCTGAGCGGAGTAGTAAACCCTGCGCCTGCTGATGCCTACAAAACCCAGCGTAACGCCGGACAGCCGCTGATCTACCAATATGATAACCTGATCCCGAATGCATTGTATGTGGTAAGACTGCATTTTGCAGAAATCTCAACGACTATTACAGCAGGAAAAAGGAAATTTCATATGACGGTCGGCGCGGACACACTGCTTAAAAACTTTGACATTTTCACGGAAGCTGGCGGCAGAAATAAAGCCATCGTTCGGGAGTTTGCCATCAGATCAACTACTGCTGGCCAGATCCGGATGGTGTTCCGGCCTATTGCAAATTTAAACTATCCCGCCATCAACGCGATAGAAGTAGGATTGACGCCATTGACCTCAGTGGCCGTAAACCCGGCCACGGCTTCGGTAGGTGTGGGGGATACCACCAGGTTATCAGCCGTGATACTGCCGGCCAATGCGACAAACCGCAAAGTTACCTGGACCTCGTCGAACACATCCGTTGTGGGGGTTGATGCAAACGGTCTTTTGCGGGGAATCTCGCCGGGCAATGCTACCGTCACCGCCACCACCGACGAAGGCGGCAAAACAGCCTCGTCGACGATTACAGCCTATAACATTGACGTAACCGGCGTAACGCTGCCCTCTACCGCTTCGGTCGGGGTCAACAATTCCACTACACTTGCCGCAACCATTCAGCCAGCCAACGCCAGCAATAAGGTACTGGCCTGGTCGAGCTCCGACGCGGGCATTGTTTCAGTAGATCAAAACGGTGTACTCACAGGTATTGCGCCCGGCACGGCGACTGTGACAGTTACCACACAAGACGGCGGCAAAACAGCAAGCAGCGTCGTTACCGCTTCCAATGTGCTGATTACCGCTGTTACATTAAACAAACCAGCCGCCACCGTTGGCGTGGGCGACACGACAACCATTAAGGCGACGATCGCTCCCCTAAATGCGAGCAACAAAACGGTTGTCTGGACGTCTTCGAACCCTGCGATTGCGACGGTGAACACAGCCGGCATCGTAACGGCGGTGGGAGTCGGCACGGCCAGCATTAACGCGACTGCACAGGATGCAGGCGGCGTTTCCTCCGCCTCGGCCCTTACGGTGGTGAGCGCAGGATCTTGCGGGGTGCTTACCAACAATGGTTTTGAAAGCGGTTTTGTAAACTGGATCAGAAACCCGAACAACGGAGTGGCAACGATAGGCACATCCACCCAGAGCGGATTGAAAGCGGCCGTTATCACAGCAGACCAGGGCGCTATTAATTATGGAAAAACCATTACGGTTACGGCAGGCTCGGAAATCACTTTCGATGTTTGGGCCAAAGTGGAAGGTACGCCGAATCCCGGTAACCCTGCCCAACTGATCATGCCGTGGTGGGCTGGTGTTGGGATTGATTTCTATGATGCGCAAGGTGCTAAAATTACCACCGCCTCCACGCAGTTTCAGATCTATCCTTCGCCTACGGCCACGGTTTATACCAAATATACTGTCACCAAACTCGCCCCTGCCAATGCCGCTACCATCGGTTTCTGGGCTTCCAAAGCCGGCCCGACCGGTAATCTTTTGCTGGACGATTTCTGCCTGGCCATCACGCCTCCTGCATTGATCGGCCAAACCGTTTCGCTGGACAGCTTGCCGACCAAGACATTCGGTGATGCTGATTTCGACCCGGGTGCGGTGGCAAGCTCCGGTTTGCCGGTGAGCTATGCAAGCTCGGATACGACCGTGGCCGTTGTCTCGAACGGAAAAGTGCGGGTTGTTGCACCGGGAAGCGCCGTTATTACGGCCTCGCAAAGTGGTAATGCCACATACAGCCCGGCCCAGCCTTCAAGCCGAACGCTGGTGGTTTCATCGGGCTTGAAAGTGCTTTACAAGGATGGTGACAACGGGCAGGTGAATAATAACAACATCAAACCTTACCTGACCATTGCCAACGAAAGCCCCGCTGCCATTCCTTACAGCGAGCTAACTGCGCGTTACTGGGTTACCGCCGAAAATTACGCGGGCATCAGCAAATGGATCGACTATGCCGAAATCGGGAATGGTAAGGTTTCCATGGCTTATGTAGCGCTTGATAAGCCACGCCAGGGCGCATTGGGGTATGTCGAATATACATTCAACGCATCTGCGGGTAACCTGAATGCGGGTGCGAACTCGGGAGCGATACAGTCGAGGTTTGCCAATGCGAATTGGGAGAACCTTGCTGAGGCCGATGACTATTCGTTCAAAAGTAGTTCTGAATATGTGGTGAACAACCATATTACATTGTACCGCAACGGTAAGCTGTGGTGGGGCATTGAGCCCGACACGGCTGCGGTGGTGCAGAGTTTGAAGGTTTTTTCCGAAAACAAAAACACCAGCGCTTCACCGACCTCGCTGAGCACGTGGATCAAAGTGGAAAACGCCGGCAATGTGCCGGTGGACTATTTGGATCTTTCTGTTCGCTATTGGTTTACGTCCGAGGGCACCGCGAGCCTGAACTACTGGGTCGACTTTGCCAAGCTCGGCGCCGGAAATATCTCCGGCCAGTTCACAGGCAACCAGCAGAGAGCCAATGCCAACACCTATTTCGAGCTGAAAGGGGCGCCTTCACTTGGAAAACTGTACCCGCTCAGCAGCACCGGCAACATTCAGTACCGGATCGCGAAATCGGATTGGTCTGCATTTGATGAAACCAATGACTATTCCTTCAAAGCAGCGGCGCCATCTGTGGAAAACAACAAGATAACCGTGTATTACAAAGGGCAGCTCGTGTATGGCCAGGAACCGGCAGCTCAGGCAAATGGCCGGTTTGGTGTAATCGAAAATGAAATAGCACCAGCCAAACTGACCGCGACGCTGATGGGAAATCCAATAAGCAGCGATGAGGCCGAGGTTGTCATAACCGGCGCCAATGCGTTGCCGCTTCAAGTGACGGTTACCGACGTGAATGGCCGTTCTTTGTTTAGCAAATCAATCCCAAAACCAGCCGACCAGGAGCGACATACATTGCCGCTCGGCAAAACCGCAGGGCTTTACCTGATTAAGGTAGGCTCAGCGCGGGAAGGCGTTGTATTGAAGGTTGTGAAGCGCTAGTAGCTTAGTCTCAGTTCGTAATTAATAGTTTCCGTCCGGATCAGCCCAGGTTGATCCGGACTTTTTATGGCGGTTGATTTAATCCGGACCTTCACTATAATAGTGTGCGTATAGCAAGGCCAGCCCGGGCTACCGTTTCACTATCTTCATCACATCAACTGATCCGTTCGTGTGTGTCACCTTTACTATGTATAAGCCGGAAAGAAAATTATTCACATTGAAAGAAGTACGGATATCTGATAAAGAACTTCTTTTTTGATCCAAAATCAACTTTCCGGACATATCATTGAATTGTACACGCTCAATCTTGCTGATATCGCTCACCTCCAATATTAATTGAGCAGTGGTTGGATTGGGATATAAAGCTGTTTTGCTTTTCGAATTTATACTAATGCTCCGTATACTGCTATACGTAAAACTCTCGTCCTTGTCTATCATCTTTAAACGATAAAGATTATTCCCTTCTTCCGGCGCCGTATCAGTGAAAGAATAGGACATCAGTTCGCGGCTTTCACCTTTTGAAGTAACTGTTGCAATCTCTTTCCAGATTTTACCCTTCGAACTGTGCTCAACTTCAAAGCGGTCACTATTTGTTTCCGCAGTAGTAGCCCAATACAGCAAAGCAGTCTGATTTTCTCCTTTTTTGACGGTAAAAGCTACCAGCGTAACAGGCAAAACAACCTCTTCATTGGAAACAATATTGTTGTTAAGCGAAATCTTTCCTGCCGTTGAAAAGGCTCTGCCGGAAATGGAAGCTCCCGAGGCAAGTGAAATCGCGCCGACATTGATTACGGTCCCCTTAAAAGCTGCCCCGGCGTCTAAACTGACCGCACCATTAACTTGCCAGTAAACATTTTGAAGCGATGCACCGTCCGTTAGTATAATGTTTACCGGAGCGGTTACCGAAAGCGCACCGTCTATTTTTATAATAAATATTGCGTTCGGATCGCCTCCTGCATCCAAAGTCAGGTCTCCGGTCAAGACCGTAGCCGTTGTACTACAATAAACCCCGGGAGCAAATGTAGCGCCACCGCCGATAGGGGAAGTCAGAGTATTTCCGCATGGGTTTAAAATGGGGTTTGTCAGTTGCGCGTAGGCTGCTGCAACGGCTAACGTAGCAGCGACTCCCTCCACATCTCCGAAGTGCGTATTACCTGTAACTGTTACTGCATCCCCCGTTACGGCACCAGCACCATTGCCAATATCACCTGTTACGGTGGTGGTACCGGTGTTGGCAAACTCCCCTACGGAGGTAAAAAGGGCGAATCCGGCTGCGGTTCCTAAGCTCGGCGCCGTTTGGGCCAAACCTGGTGCAGCAGTGAAAGCGGCTGAAATAATGACGGCCAGCGTGATGAATGTAGACTTTTTCATATCATTTGGAATAGCTGTGAAATAATTTTCACAATGCAAAGATGAGCCCTTTGCTATCCAATAGTGTTACAAAAAGTGTAGAAATAGTTACCATATTCACACATTTCTTTTGGGATAAAAAGTGATAGGTTTTCTTTACTATTACCTCTTCAAATCATATGTTTTCAAGATTCCCGCTTCGTTTTCCTTTTAATTGCTTATAAAAGGATGGGCTAAGACCTGTAATTCTTTTAAACTGGTTAGACAAATAAGCGACACTGCTGTAATTCAGCTTATAGGAAATCTCTGTGAGGTTGAGCTCATCGTATAACATCAACTCCTTTACTCGTTCAATTTTGTTTATAATAATAAACTGCTGTATGGTAATACCCTTCACTTCGGAGAATATGTTGGCAAGATACGTATAATCGTAACCGAGCTTATTGCTGATGTATTCGGAGTGATTGATTTTAGGCGATTCGTCGGAGTAATGTACCATTTCAACGATCACATTTTTTATTTTTTCGATCAGTATACTCTTTTTGTCGTCCAGTAATTCAAGTCCTGATTTGAGCAGATTTGCTTTCAGCCGCTCCCGCTGTTTGACTGTCATTTCTTCAAGTATTTCCACCATACCCAGGTCAAGATCAGTATACCTGATGCCAAGCTTTTTCAGTTCTTCTTTTACCATCATTTTGCACCGCAAACTGACCATATATTTAATGTAAAGTCTCATCCGTGCACAGTTTAGTCATCAGCCTTGTCAGCCAGTTTAGATTTTATTGCATATGTCTTTAGTGGGTTAAATGCGGTTCTAATTTGTTGCGTCAAATTCGGATCACCTATTATGCAATCCATGTCGGACGGGACTTAATTCAATACCAATGATACACTAGCAATAACCACGCCAAACGGCCGGATGAAATTTCAATTCACCACAAAAATGTCCCAAAATTTCAAAACATAATACTAGCTCTGCGGACAGAAAAACACGCCACAAAAGAGTTCTGCGACCAGGGTATCGTCGATTTCCTGATTTAAGAAGTAAAAAACTCAGTCAGGAAAACAGAGAGAATAATTTATGCAATATAAATCCTATCGCACAAACTGGTGTTAATTGAATTATTTGCTGAAAAAAAAATATTATTTATAGTATGGGGATGGGTCATGCTGACTTGTCTGTAAGATCGAACTGCAAAATCTGCAAATGGTTTAATGAAACGCTATGGCCATTAATTCTACCAAAAAATTACCGCTCCAATCGCCCGAGATCGTGGATCTTTCTGCGCAGGACAACGAACCGGTCATGCTCCACGATGAATACCTCATCCGTGAAATGTTCAGCCGGGAGCCTCAAAAGGGATGCGAGCTGCTTTTCAGGAAGTACTACACCAATTTATGCAACCACGCGATCCGCTTTGTTCATTCCAGAGAAGTGGCCGAGGATATCGTCTCGGAAGTGTTTGCTGCATTCTGGCAAAGCCGCACTTTTGAGCTGGTCACCACTTCCTACCGTGCTTATCTGTACAAATCGGTCCGTAACCGGTCGTACAACTACCTGAAATGGGACTTGAACCGCACTTCCCCGATGGAGACGCTGACGGCGCCTTTCGCGGCCCATGCGCTTAATCCCTGCGAGGCATTGCAATATAATGAGCTCTACCAGCAGGTGGAGCGCATTGTGCAGGAGATGCCGCCGCAATGCAGGAAAGCGTATTTGCTGAAACGTGTAGAAGGCAAAACGCTGGAAGAAATCGCTGCCGAGCTTCAGATTACCCCCAAATCCGTGGAGGCACTCATTACCCGTGCCATTGCAAGGCTTCGCAACGGGTTGAAAGACAGTTGGTTTATATGTCTTGTCTTCTGCTTTCAATAAAAGTGTGAGGCCCGGCATGGGGATGCGCGCATCCTGCTTGTCTGTCCTTTGAAATAAACATCACCGTGTCCTGCCGGACAATGGTGTTGTGGTTGCCCTGAAAGGATCCTAAAAGCCCGTAAAAGCTAAAAAGCATAAAATGAAAGATTCCCTACCCAAAGATGTCCTGTTCGATTTTTTTGATGGACGGACCACATCCATTCAGCGCAAGCTCGTCGAGGACTGGCTTGCCGATCCGCATAATGAGGAGCTTTATTATCAATATCTGGATGAGTGGGAAAGCCGCCATCCGCAGTTCTCACCGAAGATGGATCACGCGCTGTCAAATTACATTTCATTGATCAACAACGAGGATGCCGGCAAGCAGGCCCCATTGTCGCAACCTGTGTCGACGCGGTCTATTTTCTGGAAAAACCCCTGGTTGTACAGCGCCGCGGCCGCCTGTGTGCTGATGGTAGCCGGTTTTGTTTTTAGAAATGAGCTGCTGTACCAATCGCTGGTTTCCGGTAACGGGCGTATCTCGTCCTATCAGCTCTCCGACGGCACGCAGGTGGTGCTCAATGCTAATTCTGTCTTGCTCGTTCCGAGGCTCGGTTTCGGTTCGGGCAACAGGGAGGTGACATTGGAAGGAGAGGCGGAATTCAAAGTCGTTCATACCAGGGAGGATAGCCGCTTTATCGTGCGAATGGATCATGATTATGTGATAGAAGTGCTTGGTACCGAATTTGTTGCATTTTCCAGAAAACGAGGCACCAAAGTATTCCTGACAAAAGGCAAAGTAAAACTGAGCCTGCCTAAGGGAAAGCAGCTTTACATGAAGCCTGGCAACCTCTTCGCTACCGGATCCAACGGCGCGTTTACCCTTACGTCCTCATCCAAACCAGCCGCATTCGTGGCCTGGAAGCAGGATATGTTCTATTTCGACAATACCCTTTTATCGGAGGCGGTGGAACAGATGAACGACCGCTTCAAAGTAGATGTGCGTATACTTGATCCCGTTCTGGGTAAGCGCCGCATTGGCGGCGTCTACAAAGCCAGGCAGGCCGAAGACTTGCTGGCCATCTTATCCGAGCTGCTCCATCTGGAAGTGGTAAAACATAGCGAATTCATCGAATTGAGAACATCAGTAACTAACCCGAATCATGAGTAGCAGATTTCTACAAAAAACCCGTATCGTGCTGACCATGTTATCTGTTCAGCAACTTTGCATAGCGCAGGGCATTTCGTTGGCCAGCCAGCCTATTGCGGCCCAGCCGATTGCGGCCCAGGCTGGTTCGCGCCAGGGCCAGCATGGAGAAAGCCGCAACAGGGCCAAAAACCTGAAAGACCTGCTCGTGGACCTGGGCAAGCAGCACCAGGTGAGTATATTGTTTGAAGAGGAGACAGTACGAAATATCACAGTGACGGGAGCGGATTACCGCCAGGATGGTAGCAAGCTGGAAAAGCAGTTGACTGACCTGCTCAAACCATTCAACCTCCGTTTTAAAAAGGCAGGAAAAGAGGCATATGTGATCGTGCCAAGGTTTGAGAAAAGGACCTCCGAAACCGGAACTGCCACCCTCGAAAGCGCTAACTCGGCACCGACGATGTCGACCGAACCCGTGGGAAGGCCTACTATTGCCGTTTTGAAAACCGCCAAAGTGAGTCCCGAAGAAGTTACTGTAAAAGGCAAAGTGACCGATGAACGCGGAGATGGGCTTCCGGGCGTGAGTGTGGTACTCAAAGGCTCGCAGCGCGGGGTGATAACAGATATCGCCGGTAGATATGAAATCACTGGCGCAGATGCGAACGCCGTTTTGATCTTCTCATTTGTGGGATATTTGCCCAAAGAAGAGATTGTTGGCAATCGTGCGGTGGTAGATGTTTCGCTATTGGTGGATACCAAGGCGTTAGAAGAAGTGGTCGTGATCGGTTACGGAACGGCTAAAAAGAAGGACCTCACGGGAGCAGTTTCCGTAGTGGGCCGCAAGGAATTCGGCGATGTGTCGACCACCTCCGCCCAGCAGCTTTTGCAGGGAAAAATTGCCGGCGTGCAGATCGTGAATACAGGCGGTTTGCCGGGTTCCAATGCCAAAATCATCATCCGCGGTGTAGGCTCCCTTACTAATTCGGACCCGTTGTATGTGATCGATGGCATTCAGGGAGGTGATATCAATTCTGTAAGCCCGTATGATATCCAGGATATTACGGTGCTGAAAGATGCCGCTTCGGTGGCTATTTACGGTGCATCGGCAGCGAATGGTGTGGTTTTAGTTACTACCAAAAAAGGCAAAGCCGGCACTCCGAAAGTGACATATAATGGTTACGTGGGCGTTTCGCAACCATGGAAAAAACTGGATATGCTCGATGCTGCACAGTATGTTCAGCTGGTGAAGGACATCAATGAAGCGCAAGGGAACAAGGTACCCGACAAGCTCAATACGCCCGATGTACTGGTAACCCGCACCGATTGGCAAAAGGAGATTTTCAGGAATGCGAAGATCACCGAGCACCATTTAAATGTGACAGGCGGAAGCGAAAAAGCGACCTATAATTTCTCTGCCGGTTATACCAATCAGGATGGTATTATGAAGGATTACGGCTACCAGCGCATCAATTTGCGGACGCAGCTGGAAGAGCAGATCGGCAAGCGGATACGGCTGGGGCAGACCATCAATTTTAAATATACCAAAACAACAGGTAACGTCGCCAGCTTCGTGGAGGCGCTTCGGATGCCGCCTTACGCGCCTACGCTGGACCCGACGAACCTGGGCGGATACAGCAGAGTTACCACCATTCTCGACCAGAACGACGCCCTGAACCCCTTGCCGGGCATTTACCTGACCGAGAAACTTTCCCGCGGCGTCTCCAATCTGTTCCAGCTTTGGGGAGAGGTAGATATTATCAATGGCCTCAAATTCAGAACGCAGGCAAATATTGGTCTTTCTAATAGCAACAGTTACAATTACACAGGTGAATATCTGAACGGCAATACCAGAACGGACCGCAAGATCGATGAGAGCTATTCATTCGCGGTCTCGCCGATTGTTGAAAATATTCTGACCTATTCCAAAACGATCGGCCGCCACGACTTCTCGCTCATGGTGGGTAACACTTTCAATGAAGGTAACAGAAGTCGGAGCGTCAACCTCACAGGGGCGGGTTTTACCAATGACCTCATCAAACAGATCGGCGTTTCCAAATCCAACAGCATTACCGGTGCCGGCTCGGGCATTTATGCGTCGCGATCGTATTTCGGCCGTATTACCTATGCTTTTCATGACAGGTACCTGGTGAATGCCTCCATACGGCAGGATATTAACCCCGCATTTGGGAAAGCTTACAGGAAAGGGAACTTCCCGTCGGTAGGGGTGGCGTGGAAGTTAGCCAACGAGGACTTTATGAAGAACGTCACCTTCATTTCCGACCTGAAACTCCGCGGAAGCTGGGGCATTACCGGAAACGCCAACATCGGCCTTTTCCTAACTGACCCGACCGTTTACCGTGGTTACGGAAACAACAACATTGTCTATTCTTTTGGAGAAAACAAGGCATTCCAGCAAGGTGCGACTGTTACCCGCGTGCCCAACCCGTTCCTGAAATGGGAAGAGACTACACAGGTCGATTTCGGTGTTGATTTTGATCTTTTGCAAAACAGACTTCAGGTAAGCCTGGACTACTACAAACGCAACAGTAAAGACCTGCTGCTGGATGTAAAACTCCCGGTTTCGACGGGCCTGGGCGATGTTTACAACGATGCGAGCATGGTACAGAATGCAGCCAACGCCGTCAACAAAGGCTTTGAAGCGGCAGTTTCCTATGCGGGCCAGGCGGGCGATTTCAGTTACAGTATTTCAGCGAATACCGGTTATAACAAAAACAATGTCGTTTCGCTGGGCAACGGGGCGCCGATCATCAGCGGCGGTACCAATGGAGGGATTAATATCACCAAAACCGATGTGGGTGCGGCAATCGGTTCGTTCTATGGTTTCAAAGTCGACCACGTCGTGTCGAGCGCTACCGAGGTGGCCCAATACAACGAGCAGGCCATTGCGAACGGCTTTAAAGCCTATCAGGATGGTTTGAAGGCGGGAGATATCGTATACCAGGATCTGAACGGGGACGGGCGCATTACCGATTCGGACCAGGCATTTCTGGGCTCGGCCATTCCGGTCTGGACTTATGGCGGCTCGGTGAGCCTGGGTTATAAAGCCTGGGACCTGTCGATGGGCCTTGCGGGGATCGGCGATGTGAAGGTTTATAATGCATTGCGCTATTGGACAGAGGGAACAACCCGCCCCTTCAACTCCTCGACGGCCGTTCTGGACGCCTGGAAAAAGGACGGTGATATTACCGACATGCCAAGGTCCGGCCAGAACACGCCTTCCAACCTGCGCGCTTCCGATCGCTTTCTCGAAAACGGCTCATTTATGCGCCTCCGCAATCTGACTGTCGGATTTTCCATTCCAAAAGCATTACTAAATGCCGGCAACACAAAGGTGTTTTCAAGCTTTCGGGTCTACGCCACGGCCATGAACCTGCTTACTCTCACCCGTTACAAGGGCTATGATCCGGAAGTCAGCGCGAGTGTGAATGACGCCAAGTCGTTCATTTTCACCAAAGGCGTTGATACCGGTCAATACCCGCAACCGCGTACTTTCCTTCTCGGGGTCCAGGTTGGGTTTTAAATTCTTAACATTCATTTTCATTGAGGCATCATGAAAAAACAGATAATTTCACTGGGAACGCTGGCCTGCCTGGCCATGGCCGGATGCGACAATTCACTGGACAATGTCGTAAACCAGGTGAGCTACAACGACGATACCTATTTCACTACACCAGCCACTATTTCGGAAGCCGTAACGGCCACTTATGGTCTGATGCTTTACAAAGGGCTGTATTCGAGGGACTTCTACTATCTCATGGATCTGACCGGCAATGAGGCCGAGGCTGATGCGCCGCTTTTGGGGGACGTGTTACAGCTGCACGATTACAGCTACGCACCCAATCATGCGCAGATCAATGATCTCTGGTCTACTGCCTATAAAGTCACATTCAGGGCGAACCTGGTGATCGATAAGGCTGCGAAGGTGGTTCCCGCCAACGACGCCGATAAAGCGAAACTGACGCAGTACACATCCGAGGCTTACTTTTTAAAGGCCTATGCGGAGTTTCTGCTCGTAACACTTTGGGGAAGGGTGCCGATTCGCAAGGATTACACTGAAAACAGCGAATTTTATTTGCCGCGAGCCAGCACGGAAGAGGTCTGGAAACAGGTGGAATCCGACCTGGCGAATGCCATTGCCGGATTGCCTGTCGCTTATGCGAACCCTGCTGCCGACCTGGGTAGGGCTACCAAGGGTGCAGCCATTGCATTGCTGGGCAAATCCTATTTGTACCAGAAAAAATATGCCGAAGCAGCCGCCCAGTTCGAGTTGCTGACCAAAGCGCCTTACGCTTACGACCTTGTCCCGAACCTGGATGAGCTCTTTACCAAATCGCCGGTAAAAAATGCTGAAACGGTTTTCGATATTCCTCATAAGGCATGGGGCGGCTGGGCAGAAGGAAGCCCTTATTATATGTTCGGGTCGCAGGAAGGGTCGGGAAGCGGAAAAAATACATTGACCGGCCGTGCTATGGAATACGGGTGGAACGACTGGCGAAATGTATTTATCTCCGACGCCGCCGTTAATGCTTTCACTTACAAGGATGAAGCAGGTAAAACTTACGTGGACCCGAGAGCTAAAAACACGTTCTACGGCGATAAGGCGAGTGGGGGAGACGTCACCTATTGCGACAACTGCACAGGAGGTGCCAAACCTTACCCGTATGCGGAAAATGGAAACGGTTACCGGTGGCGGAAATATGAGCCTTACGAATACAAAGAGAAAGGAGAATTGCCTCAATCGGACATCAATTCGCAGGTTGTCCGCTATGCCGATGTGCTGCTGATGCTGGCCGAAGCACATGTGAATTCGGGTAAAATCGCCGAGGCCCTGCCGCTGATCAATAAGGTGCGTACGCGCTCCGCTGCATTTGCCTACACCACGCTCGGCAGTAAGGATGAAGCGATGAAAAAGATCATGCTGGAACGCCAGCTTGAACTGTCCGGTGAGCAGGTGCGCTGGTTCGACCTGATCCGATGGGGTATCGCAAAGCAAACCCTGAATGCAGAAAAGAAAGCCAAATATCCTGCTTCCAGCCAATCTTTCTTTCAGGACAAACACGTTTTATTTCCCATTCCCCTGACCGAGAAAAATACCAATCCGCTCGTGGCCAAAGACATCAGTGATGATTGGAACTAATTGATGAAATCGTCTCCTGGCTATTTTAAAACAAAACCCGCAGAGACCTGCGGGTTTTGTTTTAAATCAGGTGGCGCAGTTTTTGCCGACTTCTCATAGAAAAGCAGATGCCCTCAGTACAAGGGCATCTGCCAGTTATTATTTAATATGGACGAATTTGTGTGTGTGAACAGATCCGTCAGTGTGTGTGATGCGCAGAATATACACGCCCGCATCGAGCTTACTTACATCAACCTTACCTGATAAGGCCGCTCCTGAGCTGTAAACCTGCAAGCCTGCCAGGTTGTCGATCCGGATGGCTCTCACCTGCTTCCAGCTGGTAACTTTGAGCGTGAGCTCATTGCTAACCGGGTTAGGGTAGATGCTGCTTTCCAGCTTGCTTTCAAAGCGAACGCTTCTGATAGCGCTGAATGCAAACGTGCCATCGATATCGATCATTTTCAGGCGGAAGAGGTTATCGCCAACCTCCGGTTTGTGATCAACAAAAACGTAGGTCTTTCTCACCTTGCTTTCGCCTTGCGCCTGTACGCTGCCGATGGCCTTCCACGACTTGCCGTCAATGCTGCGTTGTACCTCGAAACGTTCCGAATTGGTTTCTTCGGAGGTTACCCAGTTCAATTCAGCAGTATTTTCACGCGCGGTTGCAGTGAAGGACACCAGCGTGACAGGAAGCGGTTTTTCCCAGCGGATCGTGTATGGTGCAGGCGGTGATTGCTCGCCGGCTTCATCCACGTAAGCATATTCAAACTTGATGCTGGTGTAACCCGTGCCTGTGAGCTTGATAGCCAGCGAGTCAGGATTGTAGTTCGGGATCACTTGTCCCGCCGTTACCAGCACACCGTTGTAATACAGCTCGCCATTGTCAGGAAGGGTTGTGATCACCACGGTGCGATCTCTGCCTGAACCATTCAATGTACCATCCTCGGGGTCGGTACCTGTCAGCTGAGCAGGCGTGGTGGTGCCTGTACCGGTGCTGGTATGCGTCCCGTTGAGCGGGATGATCGCATCGGTAGTCGGCTGATCGATCAGGTAATCCTTCGGATCTGCTACCGGCGGCTGCTGCACACCTAAGTTTGCATTGGTCACATCGGTAGTGGTCACTGTGATGTTTGGCAAAATACCATTCACCGTTCCGTCGCTTCCCGCATTGGCGCCCAGGTGTTCACCGGTGTTATTCCAACCGGTAGGCAGGCTAGGTGTCGTCGAGCCGGCCGCTGTCTGATGCAATACCACGCTGTAAGTACCTGGCACTACATTACCGAAGTCGTAAGAACCATTTGCATTGACAGGAACGGTCGCCACCGCATTTCCGGTGCTATCCACGAGCGTCACATACAATCCACTAGGAATAGCAATGGCCGAGGTGGTGTTGACTGTACTGTCGGTCAATGCATTGGCATCGTGGAAGACATTGCCGGAAAGACCAACTGCCGGTGCAGTGAATGGAGCCGTTACCGTGCTTTCATTGCTTACCGCACCACCGTTATCTGTTACTACAAAAGGAACAGAGGCGGTCACAGCGCCGTCGATAGGGTCAATCAAAACAGAAAGACCTGTTACCGGAACCGTTAATGAGTCCGGCCATGCGGTTTGCCCTGAACCCGGTGTTTCACCCGGAGCTACATAGGTAACACCATTGATGGTCACCGTTGTCACATTCTCTGGGAATTCAGTGAATGTAATGGTTTCGACTGTTCCGTCAGCGTCTGTAAAATCAAACTCGTCCGAAATATCGACCGTTACCACACCCCCCGGATTGGGTTGTGAAGGCACTGCTGCATTTGTCGTAACCGGTGGGACCTGTACCCCGAAATTGGCATTGGTCACATCCGTTGTTGTCACTTCTATGCCCGTCAGCACACCATTGACCGTTCCGTCGTTACCGGCAGCGGTTCCCAGGTTTTCACCTGTGTTGAGCCAGCCCGATGGGAGCGAAGGCGTAGCCGATCCGGCCGCAGTCTGGTGCAATACCACACTATAAGTACCCGGAGTAACATTGCCAAAGTCATAGGATCCGTCAGCCTGTATTGGAACAGTGGCTATCACAGTGCCAGTAGAGTCCACAAGCGACGCATACAGTCCGGCCGGTATGGTTATCGGGCTTGTCGTGTTCACTGTGCTGTCAGTCAGTGCATTGGCATCATGGAATACGTTACCAGACAAGTTCACAATTGGCGTCGTGAACGGTTTGGTTACCGAACTTTCGTTGCTTTCCAAACCGCCGTTGTCAGTCACGGTGAACGGTACATCCACAGTCGGGTTGCCATCGATCGGGTCGACGAGCACTTCCAAACCGGTTACGGGAACAGTTACACCCGAATCAGGGAATACTTGCTGCCCGGCTCCGGGAGTCTGGCCTGGTGCCACATAAGTCGTTCCATTGATGGTTACCGTGGTCACATTTGCAGGGAATTCTGTGAATGTGATGCTCTGTACGGTCCCATCCGGATCGGTGAAGTTGAAATCATCGGAGATATCCACGGTCACCGTGCCGCCAGGGTTTGGCGAAGAAGGCAGTGCCTCGTCGGTCGTAACCGGCGGCTGCTGCACACCAAAGTTCGCATTGGTCACATCGGTAGTGGTCACTGTGATGTTTGGCAAAATACCATTCACTGTTCCGTCGCTTCCCGCATTGGCACCCAGGTGTTCACCCGTGTTATTCCAACCGGTAGGCAGGCTAGGTGTCGTCGAGCCAGCCGCTGTCTGATGCAATACCACGCTGTAAGTACCTGGCTCTACATCACCGAAGTCGTAAGAACCGTCTGCATTCACAGGAACAGTCGCTACCACAGCACCAGTGCTGTCGATAAGCGATACGAAAAGGCCAGTCGGGATCGTAGTCACCGAGCCGGTTGTATTGACTGTATTGTCAGTCAATGCATCGGCGTCATGGAAGACGTTGCCGGAAAGTTGTACAACCGGTACAGTGAAGTCGGCGGTTACAGTGCTGACGTTACTTTCCAGTCCGCCATTGTCGGTCACAAAGAACGGGATTTCTACTACCGCGCCGCCATCGACAGGATCGACAACAACAGACAGGCCTGTCGCAGGAAGCGTTAGGTTACCAGCCGGCCAAACCTGCTGTCCAGCACCCGGAGTTGTGCCCGGGGCCACATAGGTTGTGCCATTGATGGTGATCGTCGTAACATCCTCGGGGAATTCCGTGAAGGTAATCGATGCAACAGTTCCATCAGTATCAGTCAAGCCGAAATGCGAGGTCAGGTCAACGGTCGTCGTACCACCAGGGTTTGGCTGGGTCGGCTCTGTCCCGCCGGTGGTTACCGGTGGCAGCTGAATACCGAAGTTCGCATTGGTTACATTGGTTCCCGCTACGGTTACACCGGTAAGGATACCATTCACACCCGCGTCGCTACCTACGCCTGAGCCCAGGTTCTCGCCCGTGTTCACCCATCCCGCAGGAAGGCTTGGAGTAGTAGAACCAGTTGAAGTCTGGTGCAATACGATGCTGTAATCGCCGGGAGCGGTTACACCGAAATCGTAAGTGCCATCTGCATTCACAGGAACTGTTTTTACAGCCGCACCGGTGTTATCCACCAAAGTCACAAACAGACCGGTCGGGATAGCTGGGTCGGTGGCTGTGCTGTTGACAGTCACATCTTTCAAAGCATTGGCATCGTGGAATACATTACCTGTCAGCGTTACCGGTGCAAAACATGCCTCAGGCGCATTGATAGCTACATTGACCTGTTTCACCAACTGGCATTGACTTGCATTATCGGTCACAGTCACTGTGTAAGTTCTCGGCGAGCTGGTAGTGACGGTCGGGTTGGCGATGAATGCATTGGAAAGGCCTATAGACGGGCTCCATGCGTACGAGTAACTTCCCGACGAGGTTACATTCAAAGGCAGGCTTGCCGAAGTACCTTCACACAATGTCACATCGCCTGTGGTAGCGGAGATGGTGTTCGCGTTCACTACAACGACTACCTCTTTATAGTTGCTGCAACCGGTTACCGTGTTAGTCTGCGTAAGGCGGTAAGTTTGGGTAGAACTAGCGGCGATCGTAGTAGACGTCGCGTTCGGGCTGGTTACGCCAGCGACAGGGCTCCATTGCCAGGTACTGTTTGCAGGAGCGGCTCCGGCCAGCGCCAGGGTTGCCACGCCGCCTTCGCAAATCGCAGTGTTACCCGTGATGGTAAAGTTGTTAGGCGTATTGACGGTTACTATTACCTGATCGGTCGTAGTACAGCCATTTATAGTAACGCTAACCGTGTAGGTGGTTGTTACGGTCGGCTTCACTGTCGGCTGGGCCACATTAGCGGCGCCTACGATGCTCGCTCCTGTCCAGGAATAGGTCGCACCTGCGATGGCAGGGGTGCCGATTACGGCGGATTCACCAGGGCACAAGGTGGCGTCGCTGCCAGCATTGGCCGACGGGCTCACTTTAACCTGATCGGTGAACACACAACCGCTAGGCAGGGTCACTGTTACCGAATAGATCGTTTCTGTGGTCACGGTGGCAGTCGGATTAGCCGCAGTTGCGCTGCTCAAACCGGTTGCCGGTACCCAAAGGTATGTCGCACCGGCAGGGGCCGCCGGGTTTCCGGCTGCTCCGTATCCTATCGCAATGGGACCCGCAGGGCATACGCTCTGGTCGGCCAGATCCAGGCCGGTTACGGGATTGACAGTCAATGTCACCTGATCGGTCAGCGGGGTGCTACATCCGGGATAACTTACTTTTACCACGTAGGTAGCCGTTGCTGTCGGGTTGAGCACAGTCGGGTTGGCAGCTGTGGTGCTGCTGAGCCCAATCGCGGGCGTAACGCCATCGGCCATAAACCATTCGTATTGTGCCAACGGCTCGGCCGATCGTCCCAGCTGCGCAGGCTCTCCCTGGCAAGTGGTGATAGCTGCGCCTGCATACTCGCCGGTGGTAACGGTGTTGCGTAGTACAACCGTATCCTTGTCCATACAGCCCGACAACGGGTCAGTAACGGTCACAATAAAACTTTGGGGCGTCGCAGCTGCGAATTGTACCTGTGGCTGGGCATCGGTTGGGCCTGTACCATTGGTCCATGCTGCATTGGAAGGTTCCCATGCGTAGGTCCAGTTGGTACCGGCGGGGCCGGGGCTGCCCAGGGTCACGGTCGCGCCGTTACAAACTGCACGGTCGTTGCCTGCGTCGGCAACCGGTGCGGATACATTCACCATCAGGGTGTCGCGGTTGCGGCAGCCGGAAGCGGTTTCAGTAATAGCCACACGGAACTGGGTTGTACCATTGACGGTTGCGGTCGGGTTGGAAGCCGTGCTGCTGCTCAACCCGGTAGCGGGATCCCACAGGTAAGTAAAGCCTGCCACCGCCGTGCTGCCGATTTGAATGGCCGTTCCCGGACAAGTGTATTTGTCTTCCGCTGTGAATACCGGTAATGACCATCCCGGAGGGTTGATCACAATTGATTTCTGGCAGGAGATAGACCCATCAAATTTGTTGGTAATCGTGACGGTGATCGTCGCTTGCGCGGTGGAGGTAATGGTTACCGTCGGTGCACTTGCATTGTCAACCAGGTTGGCAGGGCTCCATGAGAAGTTGTAGTTGGATGGGTCAGCGATGCTGGTACCCAGTTTCAGGGCCACTGCGCCGAATACTTTCGGACAAGCCTGGCCTGAAAGTGTGAGTATTTCAAAATCACAGCCTCCCGTACCTGTGCACGGCTGCACCGACACGTCAGCCGAGCAGGTCACGCCATTCAGGGTGACTGTGCGGCGGAAGACGGTTACACCGCTGTTGCTTTTCAGGTAAGCATCCTGGCCCGCGTTGGCGGTTTGCAGAATCGAACCGTCTCCGGACACGACGCTCCACGTATAGGTTGCGCCTGCCGCATTTTGTTCATCCATGTGTCTGCTCCAAAGAGGTCCGCAAACAGTTTCATCCTGGTTAGTGATGCGGTTGTTCAGCACTGATACTTTCACTTCGTCGGTGAAGGAGCATCCTCCTTTAATGGCAGATACCGTATAATTGATCGTCCCACCAGCCACGGCTGCGGTTCCGGCATTGAACACGGGATTGGCCACCTGCGAAGCGGAAAGATACTGACCCGATGTCCAGGTATAGGCAAATGTAGCGTCCGCGGTGCCGCCCAGGGTGACAGAGGTATTCTTACAAATCGTCTTGTCCGTGCCTGCAAACGCCAATGTGCTATTTGGGGCTGTCACCGGGGTTACGGTGATGTCATCTGTCGTAACACAAGTTGTTCCGCTCTTTTGCTGCACCGTCACTGTCAACCGGTATACGGTCGCGGTTGTTGGGTTAGCAATGGGCTGCGCACAGGTGGTACAGCTTAGTGATGAAATCGGGTCACCGGAAATCCTTGTCCAAACATATGAAACCGAAGGGCTCGAAACGGGTGGCGCGCCGATCTGAACGCCACCGGCCCCCTGGCAGATCGCCTTGTCGGTGCCTGCATTGGCGATAGCGGGAACGATTGTAACCTGATCGATATCCACGCAGCCTACAGCATCGGTTACCTGTAATGTGTAGGTCGTTGCTTCGGTAATGCCCGGTGTAGTCCAAGTGCCGGTAGAAGCGAGCGGTGTACCGTTGCTGGTGCTGCCTTCATACCACGCATAGGTGTAGGAAGGCGTCCCGCCGGAAGCGGTACCTGCGAGCTGTACCGTATTCGAGCCGGGCCCGCAGACAAACCACTGAGGCCCGTCGGCATTGGCAATAGGCGATACATCGGTACCGATGATCACCGATGCCACCCCGGAGCTGTCTACTGTTTTGAAACCGCAAAAGCCGTCGTTGACCTTCACGATCCGGCGGTAGTAAGCCGAGGTATTTCTGGCCAGTGGCTGTAAATCCTTGAAGACCTCACCGGGCATGTCGGTCCACGGCCCTGTCGCGCTTTCAGCAATTTGCCATTGGTAAAGCATCGTCGTGCTGTACCCGGCCGGAGCAGTAATCGTTGCCGGACTGGCATTGATCACCTGTGGAATACCCAGGATACAGGCCTGCTGACTGGCCGGCGAAAGCGTAGTTGTAGCGAACTGAAGGTTAGGAATGGGCTGTGCTGAAAGCTTCCAAACATACTGGGAGCGAATATTTACGTTCGCCGTCGGCGTGACTGCATAGTGGCAAGGGCCGAATTGGGCGTCAGTCAAATAAGTCCCGGCCGCATAGATATCGCCCGCAGCGTCAACACCAACGGATAGCCCGTCATCAAGGGCTAAGGTAGCGGCTGCCCCTCCCGCTGTTTTGATCCATACGAAACCCGCATCGGTGGTGTATTTGCTTACAAAAATGTCTGTGCTGGCGATGAAAGAGCCCCGATTGGTCACCTTAACAACCCCTGCGCCCGGATCCCAGTCGCGATCCAGGAGCGCGGCCGCATTTGAATAGCGACCAGTGGCCAACAGGTTTCCGGCATTGTCGAGCGTAATGTCTCCAACAACATTACCCTGAAACATTCCCCAGACGTAATTCCCGCTTCCATCCCATTTGGTGATGAAACCGGCTGCTGGGATGTCGGTGGTACCCGGACCCGGGTCCAGGTCCATAGTTCCTCCCGCGTTTCCGCCGATATAGATGTTTCCGGCATTGTCTGCCTCGATCTCGCTCACCGAGCTGGAGCTGGTATTGGCAATCGTCTTGACCCACTGAAATGTTCCGGCGCCGTCCAGCTTGGTGACAAAGCCCGTTTGGGTGGTCGTTGCAGGAATAGTAAAGGGCCCAAAATCGGAAACTCCAGCAGGTGAGAACACAGTTCCTCCGACAAATACGTTACCATTGCCATCAACATCCAGAGTAGATCCATTGTCGCTAGTTGGGCCACCCATTCGCCTGGCCCATATAAATGTGCCATCCGAAGCCAATTTTAAGACATATGAATCTGTCCATCCACCCGCGGATGTCAACGCGGACACACCGGCGCCCGGGTTGAAGTCGACCGTATTGGCAAAGTTACCAGCAACATAAATATTTCCTGCGCCGTCGGTCTTGATGTCATTCCCAGCGCCAGTGATCGTTACCTCTACGGAAACGTCCGCTAACCGGATAGCCCAGGAATAATTCCCGTTACTGTCGAGCTTAAGTACAAACGTTTCCGTGCCGCTTGTCACTCTGGTCGAAAGTTCTGCCACGCCACTGCCGGGGTTGAAGTCGGCGGTTCCTCTGAAGGACCCGGTGATAACCAGATTTCCGGACGCATCAACCGCGATGGCGGAAGTGCTGACCAAAACTGTAGCGCTGATCTGTTTGACCCATACCAGGTTTTTGTTTTTATCCAGCTTCTGGATATAAGCATATTGGCCGGAAGTGCCTACGGTCAAGGGGCTTACGCCGGGGCCCGGATCGAAATCAACTGTTTCGACGGAACGCCCGATCATATAGGTATTTCCGGCCGCGTCCGTAATGCCGCCTTGCGGAATGGCTTGTGCTGCCGGTGTAACAAGGCCGGCTTCTGCGATCCAGACCTGGCCTACATCCTGCGCTTTCGCGGGAACGGAATTAAGCCAGAGTATCAAAAAGCAGCATAAAATGGCCAGCCCGGGGAAGCCAGCCATTCGTGTTCGATTCACCAACCGCGTGACGGTGGGTACAACGAACTTGATAAATAATTGTTTCTTCATTTAATGTAGAGTTTGGTTCGTGAAAAGAGCCTTTTGAACGTGCATTTTTATTTTATCATAGGCAACAGCGGATTAGGATGAACGACTTTCAGGGTTGTGCGTTAGCGCTCGACTTTCTTTGCCAGCTCGATGACACTTGATACGCCCAGTTTTTCGAATATTCTGGCTTTATAGGTGCTGACCGTATTTGCGCGGAGGTTTAAACTCAATGCGATTTCTTTAACCCACTGGCCTTCTATCAGCCTGTCCATCACTTCCTTCTCACGACCGGATAGCCCGTTAGCTTTTTTCACGCGTTTTGCGGATCGGTTGTTTGCGGTAACGGCTTCCAGCAATCGCTCTTGGACCGCCAGGCTCACATACCGTCCGTTTTTCAGGACCGTAGCGATCGCACTAACCATTTCCTCTTTTTTGGCTGATTTAGACAAGTAGCCGTTCGCCCCGGCAGTGATGTATTCCAGGGCGTGCGTTTGTTCATCTGCGGCCAAACATATGAGTATGATAGTGCCAGGTTGTATTTGCCTAATGCGTTCGATCGTCGACCTGCGTTTTTCTCCCGGGATGTCGATATCCAGGATAACCAGATCAAACTGCGACCTTTGGATATGCGATATTCCAGCCTCAAAACTGTCGACTTCCGTGATTGTTGCCTCACGATACAGTTCGTTAAGCACAATCTTCTGACTCATGCGGACCAACAAGTAGTCTTCAATCAATAGAATTTTCATCATTTGGAAATGTGCTGATTAGGGTGCTGAGAAATGGTTGGCTGTTATTGTCTCTTGTTAAGCAAAACCCGGTTAAGCTTGATGGCCAGTTCAACGATGTTGTCAACTTCGAGTTTGCGGAAGATTTTACGCTTATAGTAGCCCACGCTTTTGGGACTTGTTCCGGTGATGATTGCGATCTCCTGGTGCGACTTGTTGATCACCAGCAAATCGGCCATTACTTCTTCTCTTTTGGTCAATTTCTGGTTAAGTGGTTTTTCGACAATATGTGACAGTAGCTGCTGCTGAATATCGGAACTGACGAACCTGACATTCTTTTCTGCCCTTCTGAGCCCCTCATTGATTTCTTCCGGCAAAGCCTTATTTGAAAAAAGCGCTGCTACTCCCGCCCGGATAAAGCGGTACATAAATTGGGTCTGCTCGCCCAGGTTAACCAGAATGGCTGTTTCGGGATTCTGTTTTCTGAATACGCCCAGCAGTGATATATCCTTTGCGTCTGAGGTGCCTGCATCCAGTATCATAGCCCGGAACTTTTGCCTGGCTGAATATTCATTGGCATTTCGCAGAGAATCGGTTTCATCAATGAGGCTTTCGGGGTCTTCACGTTTGATGACCGCACGTATCGCGATGGAAAATAAATGGTTATCGGTAACGATTAATATCGTCATGGTTTGGTAGGGTTATTCATGTAAATGGTGCTTGCGTAATCTGCGTACGAGAATGAATGCGAAATCCGGGTGGCGATTTTGCCACCCGGAGCGCATTCCCGTCATTACCTGGTAACGGCTATTTTGTGTGTGTTGATAGTGCCGTCAAACAGGGTCATAGTCATGATGTAAATGCCTTGGGGGAGCATTGTTACATCAATTCCGGCGGAAGACGGCTGCTGGTTTTTGATCACCTTTACACCGCTCGTATTCACGATATCTATTTGCTTGACCAGCTCATGGTCCCGGATCAGGATTTTGTCCACGGCTGGGTTCGGATAAGGCGCTATACCTTTTTCACTTTGAAATGAGACCTCACGTATTTGGCTATACGCAAACGTATTATCTAAATCGACCATTCTAAGCCTGTAAAGATTCTGGCCTGCCAGCGGACTCGCGTCCACGTGGGAATAATTGACGAGCACTCTGCTGTCTCCCTGCGAAGCCACCGAGGCGATCCGGCTCCATTGCTTTCCGTTGCTGCTGCGTTCGATATCAAAACGGTCGCTGTTGGTTTCCTCGGTTGTCGACCAGTTGAGCACCACAGTCCTGCTTTCCGCAGCTGCTGTGAATTTGGTTAAAGTGACTGGCAACGGCAGAATCAGCGATGCAAACGTATAGGCGGTGTAGGTATCCGGCGCCAGTGGTGAGCTCGTTGTGATAGAACCGGCAGAGAGGTCGCTGCTGCCGCCCAATACCGAGGTAACATCCACTTTGGAGGGAATGGCTACCCATTGCGTCCCGTTCCATCCGACGATCGTGAGTTTGGCAAGGTTACTGCCTGTCAAAGAGGCTATGGCGCTTCCTGTGCCCCAGGTCAATGTCAGCGGCGTTGCATTTGCCCCATCGATATCCCAGTATTCGACCGTACTGACGACATCGACATTAGTTCCCATGCTGCTGGTAGCAAAGGGGCCTCCGCTGGGAAGGGCTGTATAGTTGGATCCTGTAAAAAGGTTGCTGGTAACGGCAGTGTTGGCATCGGCGTGAAAGTAAGCGCCCATAACGCCATCGGCCGAAGCAGCAAACTGGCCAACAAAACCGTTGTCGCCGACAGGAAAGACGAATGCGCCCGCGCCGTATTTGCGCACGTACCCGTCCACGTAACCCGCATCGGAAGCACCTGTGGAAGTGAGGTTGTCGCCGGCGAAGTTGAGCACGCCGAAATTACCTGCTGCGCGTTCGGTCAGAATTACGCCCGGCTGTGCGCCTCCGCCTCCGGTGATGAAGTTATGGTTGCTGAAAAAGGTCATCTGGGCACCACCGAAGATGGTGGTGTTCCCCTGGCTGCCTTCCTGGGCCTGGGCAAAATGCCCGACTAGAAGCAATGCCGAAGACACTGCCATGCTAATCCATCCTTTTTTGGATGAGATGGTATAGTTTTGTTTCATTGGTCCGTCTATTTAATGGTATCTGGGGATACTAGTTACCCAGTGCGTTGCAATGGAAATTTCCTGCTATGGATACTTCTCTCCCAATATTCCAAGGCTCGGATGATTAGCTGATCAACAGGTCAATTCGAGATTTTGTAAGCATAAAAGGTTGATACAGCGACGGCAAAGGTAGCACCAGAGGAAACCCCTGCACCGGCTCGTAGCGTTACTGTATCGCCAGCATTCAATCTCACGAGATTTGAGATGGAAGTGGATGAGAAAACCGCGGATGGAAATGAACATCCTTGCGTGACAGAAGTATTATTAACATAAAGATGTAAACATGTCCGGTCCAAATTAGGGACTCCGGGGAGTGCGGAGTTATCAAATTGTGTTGAACCGAATAACACATAGTGACCTGCAGCGGGTGTTATAAAAGTTCCGGTAGAAGGAGTAAATGAGTTGGTAGGATCAGTCGTTTCTCCGGGGAATGTAATCGTTCCGAGCTGGCCCGCATTGGGTGACTGTGGAAAGTTTTCTCGACCACCCTGTGAAGCAGCAAACGCGGTAAGAGATACACTTTGCCAGCTTCCACCACCGACAGCATCAGAGGTGAAAATCTTCCCTTGACCTTCTGTACCATCCTGAATGGTGACCTGTCCGGTTGTCTTGTCAACCATCATTTTGCGGCCTGACGTTGAAGCTTCAACTTCCAAATTGGCATTTGGAGAAATCGTTGTAGGGTTGCTGCCGATTTTAACCTGTCCAAAGCTGATAGACGATACGCCCAGCATCATAGTGACGAGAAAAGCAGAAGCTAGTCGAGCTGTTTTCATAATCGATTTGTTTTTTGTCAAAATATATGATCAGATGATTTTGAGAATTGCTATTGAGCGAGCAGGGAAATACTGGCCCTCAGGCATCGTAGCTTTTGTTGCGTGACAATGGAAATAGCAATAATCTCCATGGGATCAATTCAGTTTTTATTACAGTCGATGCGGGTGCCCGAGAAAAAAATCGCGGCAGTTGTAACCGAATCAGGCTTGACCCCGCTGACGTGATCAGAATTTATTTGAAACGTGACCTTGTCGCCCGCTGTAAAATAATTGGCAGATGTTACATCCTGCCAGGCGCCGACCCCATATACTAATTCGGGCGAAACAGTATGGCTTAAAAGACCCTTGGAAGCTGAAACTAAATCTATGGAGGTATTTCTGCTGCCGGTAGTTCCGATAGAAACATTATAGGTACCCACAGACCCGTGGAAGAGGTAGAATCCATCCGCAGGGATGGTATACTCCCCGGTTGCGTTGTTATAAGCGCCGGATGCCGAGTAAACAATATTATTGGCTATCAGGGTAACAGGCGTATACTCGCCGGTATTGACTACTGGTGTGGTTGTATTATCCCCCTTCGCATCAAAGCTGGCACATCCGGCCCCGCTGGTTTGCCAGCTTCCACCCCCATTTGCATCGGAGGTAAATACTTTTCCGGCTGCCTGTGTTCCGTCCGTGATGGTCACCTGCCCGGTTGTTTTGTTGATAGCCGTTTTTCTTCCGGGAGTGGAAGCTTCTACTTCCAGGTTGTTATTTGGGTCAATTGTCGTAGGATTGCTTCCAATCTTAACCTGTGCGAAGGAAAGCGATGATGCAGCAAGCCCCAGAGCCAATACGAATGCTGAAAATAAAGTAGTTGTTTTCATAATCGATTTTGTTTCAATAGAAGTAGTTTGATAATAATGAATGCGAAATCCGGGCGGCGATTTTGCCGCCCGGAGCGCATTCCCGTCATTACCTGGTAACGGCTATTTTGTGTGTGTTGATAGTGCCGTCAAACAGGGTCATAGTCATGATGTAAATGCCTTGGGGGAGCGTCGTTACATCAATTCCGGCGGAAGACGGCTGCTGGTTTTTGATCACCTTTACACCGCTCGTGTTCACGATATCTATTTGCTTGACCAGCTCATGGTCCCGGATCAGGATTTTGTCCACAACTGGGTTCGGATAAGGCGCTATACCTTTTTCACTTTGAAATGAGACCTCACGTATTTGGCTATACGCAAACGTATTATCTAAATCGACCATTCTAAGCCTGTAAAGATTCTGGCCTGCCAGCGGGCTCGCGTCCACGTGGGAGTAATTGACGAGCACTCTGCTGTCTCCCTGCGAAGCCACCGAGGCGATCCGGCTCCATTGCTTTCCGTTGCTGCTGCGTTCGATATCAAAACGGTCGCTGTTGGTTTCCTCGGTTGTCGACCAGTTGAGCACCACAGTCCTGCTTTCCGCAGCTGCTGTGAATTTGGTTAAAGTGACTGGCAACGGCAGAATCAGCGATGCAAACGTATAGGCGGTGTAGGTATCCGGCGCCAGTGGTGAGCTCGTTGTGATAGAACCGGCAGAGAGGTCGCTGCTGCCGCCCAATACCGAGGTAACATCCACTTTGGAGGGAATGGCTACCCATTGCGTCCCGTTCCATCCGACGATCGTGAGTTTGGCAAGGTTACTGCCTGTCAAAGAGGCTATGGCGCTTCCTGTGTCCCAGGTCAATGTCAGCGGCGTTGCATTTGCCCCATCGATATCCCAGTATTCGACCGTACTGACGATATCGACATTAGTTCCCATACTGCTGGTTGCAAAAGGGCCTCCGCTGGGAAGGGCAGCATAATCGGATCCTGTAAAAAGGTTGCTGGTAACGGCAGTGTTGGCATCGGCGTGAAAGTAAGCACCCATAACGCCATCTGCCGAAGCTGCAAACTGGCCAACAAAACCGTTGTCGCCGACAGGAAAGACGAATGCGCCCGCGCCGTATTTGCGCACGTACCCGTCCACGTAACCCGCATCGGAAGCACCTGTGGAGGTGAGGTTGTCGCCGGCGAAGTTGAGCACGCCGAAATTACCTGCTGCGCGTTCGGTCAGGATTACGCCTGGCTGTGCGCCTCCGCCTCCGGTGATGAAGTTATGGTTGCTGAAAAAGGTCATCTGGGCGCCTCCGAAGATGGTGGTGTTCCCCTGGCTGCCTTCCTGGGCCTGGGCAAAATGCCCGACTAGAAGCAATGCCGAGGACACTGCCATGCTAATCCATCCTTTTTTGGATGAAATGGTATAGTTTTGATTCATTGCCAAGTCTGTTTAATGCTTTGAGATTGATGTTTGTGTTTGAAAGCTATTAGCTTTCAATCCGCGATCAGCTAAGCGAGGATATTAGAACGGCCCTATAGCGTAGGTTTCAAGAAATTGGACGGTACCGGTAAAATAGCCCGTGTAAAACCAAAAATAGAGTGTCTGAGGCCCGGCCACAGTAACCCGGAATGATGGCGTTGTATGGTGAGCGCTAGACGCAATAACTACCCATTCTGTTGCAATGCCGGCTTCAAGGTAAGTTGAAGAACTGGTTGACAAAGCGGTGTTAATAAAAGCTTGATTCCCGGCCGGATAAGTTGTGGCAGCGGTTGGCGTCATCCACCTGGCGGTAACCATGTAGGTACCTGCTCTAGGAAGAGTGATGCTTGCACCTGAATAGGTTTGCGTTCCAGCACCAGTTGCAACTGTGATCTGATTCCCAAGCGTACCATTGACCATCGCCCCCGACAAAGGATATTGCCAGGCCGTTCCACCGACCGCATCCGAAGTCAAAACTTTCCCCGCGCCCTCTGTACCATCGGTAATGGTTACCTGGCCTGTTGTTTTGTCGACTTTCGTCTTACGTCCGGGAGTAGACGCTTCCACTTCCAGGTTGGAGTTAGGCTCGATAGTGGTCGGGTTGGTTCCGATCTTCACCTGGGCAAATGCGGCGGATGAGCCCAAAAGCATTGCTGCTGCAAATAGTAGGTTTTGTGTTTTCATGTGGTTACAGAGATGTTTTATAGCGTTTATGTGAAACTGTCGTTAGGTCCGGTGTTCCGGCGTCTTACCGGCTTACGGATTTTGTATTTTCGCCACTGCTTAGTATCTGTTCCATTCGGGATATACGGTTGTTGAGGTCCGTGTCAGAGGCTTCCTTGCGTTTTAACTCGGCACGTAGCTGGGCTCTTTCGTTTTTTAGCGATTCTACCTCCTGGCTAAGCTCTTGCACCGATTTCACCAGCATGGGAACGAGCTTGCTGTAATCGACCTGCCAAGGCTTAATCTTCTCATCGTCGCTACCCACGCTGACGGCCTGCGGATATATTTGATGCAGCTCCTGAGCCAGTACCCCTGTGGCCAGCGTTTTTTTGGAATCGGCTTTGTAGTTGTAATCGTACACTTTGACTGCTTTCAGCGCTTCCAGTCCAAATTTCGTAGCGTGGATGTTTTCCTTCAGACGCTTGTCCGAAGTAGTACCGTAAATTACCCCACCCGCGCCGTTGTATGTGATTGCGCCAACACCACCCGGAACGCCATCTACACTAAAAATAGCGAACGAATTTTCAATGGTACCCGAAGGCTTGGAAAGGTGGAGCGGGGCGCCGCCTCTACGCTGGATACCAACCCAACAATCGCCAGCGCCGGCGCTGATCTCCACACCGTCTATATTGGATGTTCCAGTCCAGATGGTTCCGGTTTGTTCGCCGGTTTGTGAGAGGATCTTGGTAGTTCCCCGGATATCCAGCCAGGCTTGCGGCAGTGCGGTGTTAATACCAACAGCCCCGGATTGCAATACCACCGTATGCGTGTTACTACTGGATTCCACATCCAGATGCGCTCCCGTACTTATCGTGGTGGGATTCGCCCCAATTTTTACCTGCGCAAAGGAGCCATTCGAAGCCGCTACAACGGCGACAAAAGAAATGACGGATAACAGTCGTCTTGTTTTCATAGGGAATCGTTATGTTTTAATTTGACAATGAATGAGAACCGTATTGATGGACCCGTTAATCGATCTTGGTAAAGATCATGTATGCACGTCCGAAGGTGGCGGTCCAGATGGGGGGACCGGTGGGTTTTCCGTCAGTCTGCATGATGCAGGCTGGGATCGATCGTCGTTGCGTTTGACCCGATCTTGAACTGAGGATAGGTAGCAGGCCCGTGCAGCAGTAAACCAGCTATTAGTGTAGAAAATAGTATACGTGTTGTCATAGAATTAGTGTTTTGGATTAACTATTCACGTGTTATCTATTCGAAATCCTCCGCGTATAAGAAAATTCGGCTTGATCTGTCGAATCGGAATTAAAGTGGGGTGTCAGGTAAGCAACGCCCGCTTGTGGATGTTACTTCTGGAAGCAAACATAGATAGAGTAGTTCAAATCTGCCTATCGACATCTACGAAACTGACTAAGAAATAGATCGACAATTGTAGTATTTATACGACAAATAATGCTCCTGATTTTGGGTTGTAAGCGCACGTTACCACTAAGGGTAAACTTCGATTATTGAATGAGGGGCGGCCGGGCAGCCAACGGCCCGGAGGAGTGGTTATATCCGTGTTGAAGGCTTACGAAGCTTAAATCGAGCCATTCGCGTTACAATCACTGCCAGATTCGCAATTGTGTTGCGCTACCTTTGATGAAGTTGGGCAGTAACCAACCCGGCTTCTTATTCTTCTGAATGGAGTAAAAATTGGAACCGAAGATATTGCAGGTCTCTATAGTGTAGGGTAATATCTACAAGTGCGCACCGGTTGTGCAGCAGCTGATTTTCAAAACGATTGCATATTCCTGTCATTTCTGACATTAAGTTCTATGTTTGTTTCTTAAGTCATTTTTTCGTGCCGTTTTGTAATTGAACCGCATTGTATTCAATGAATTCCGCTTGTTGCTCTACCAATTCCGCATTCTGGTCTATGAATTGGTTTTTTTGATTAAGTTCCTTATTTTCTGGAACTTAAATGTATGATTGGTCAATCCGTCGCTGTTTTATGCCTATCTATCGAATCTGTTTTTGAAGGTGAGGTCCGGTGGTTAACATTGTGTCGGAAGTCGGGAGCGGAGCCGCCCCGATCGGTTTTAATCAATCATATTTAAACATAAGCAACCATGAAAACGCTCATCGCATTAGTGCTCTTAACAGCATCTCTTGTCTTCTCTTCAACGGGATATGCAAAACCCGGAACAGTAGCCTCGAACCTCGGCGGGGAAGAGGTAAAAACCAGATTTTGGGTTGTAACCACCACCAATGGAAAAATTGAAGTCAACGTTGTAAAAGCAGAAAAACAGGTTTTGGTAAATATTGTCGACCAGTTAGGGTATACCTTAGCATCTAAAACCATCGAAAAGGACGATGCTGCTACCCGTACAAGATTTGACCTTAGCGAGCTACCAGACGGGACTTACAAAGTTGTCTTGATTGACGGCAAACACAAAGAAGTAAAAAGCATCGAGTTAAATACCCGGTCGGTCGAGGCGCAGCGAATCGTATCTTTGGGATAACACATAAACCGGTAGGCAGCCTTTTCGCTCATGTTCAGCGGAAGGGCTGCCGCCTGCACACACGTAGCCTGAGCTATCATGTCAACTTTCTCAAAAATTCATGGCAGACCAATCCATACAAGCTGAATGGAGGAAATTCGGTTACTTGTTCACGCGGGAGGAAGTTCCGGCAAAGACCGTGCTGCTCGACGAAGGTCAGACCGCTAAAAAGGTTTACTTTATTGAAAAAGGGTGCCTTCGGCTTTCCTTCAACAAGGACGGGAAAGATATCACTTTTCAGTTTTTCTTTGAAGGAGAGGGGGTTTCTTCGGCAGAAAGTTTCCGTTACAACCAACCAAGCCTCTATTCGATCGAGAGCCTTGAACCTTCCATTGTGCATACGCTCACCAGGAAGGATTACTTCGAGATCATCGAAGCCTCGCCGTTGATCAGGGAAGCGATGGAAGAGCAGACCCTCCAAAGGCTGCTGTATGTAGAAAAACTGTTTCTTTCAAGGATCAAAAACAGTCCCGAGGAAAGATACAGGGAATTGGTGGAGCAACGCCCGGAAATCCTTCAAAGGGTGCCTCAACATTACATTGCCTCTTTCCTGGGTGTTACTTCCGTTTCTTTGAGCAGGATCAGAAACAGAAGGTAGCTTTATTAACAATTGTTATCGTCGGCCGGCTGCATGGTGCCGATTTTTGTAATGTTATCAGTTTCACATTCAAAACTCGACAATCATGCGACCATTTAAAATTCAAATCTCCGACCAAGACATTGATTACCTCAAAAACAGACTTTCCAATGCCCGTTGGCCCAACCCGACAACGCAGAGCGGCTGGGAAAAGGGTGTTCCGGTGGATTATCTCAAGAAAATTGCCGACTATTGGCTAAACGAATTTGACTGGAAAAAGCAGGAGTCCAGATTGAATCAATACCCCCATTTCATCACTCAAATTCAAGGGCAGGACATCCATTATTTGCTTATTAAATCACCCAAAGCAAATGCAATTCCCTTGATGCTGATACATGGCTGGCCGGGGTCATTTGCGGACTTTACCAGCGTTATTGAACCGCTTACGAATCCTCAGGACTCCGCTCAGACCGCATTTGACCTGGTTATTCCTTCCATCCCCGGCTTTGGATTTTCTGTGCCAGTCCATAGCAAAGGTTATAATATGTTCAGGATCGCAGCGACATTCACCGCTTTGATGGACCAGTTAGGTTATGAAAAATTCGCCGTGCATGGAGGTGACATGGGCGCTGGCATCGCCGGGATCATGTCTGGGGTTGCTGCGGATCATTTGATTGGGACACACATCAACTCGGACTTTTTCGCAGTAGCCGGACTGGGCATGTTTCCTTCAGACCACTCGTCTTTTACAGATCAAGAAAACGTCACACTGGAACGCATGAAGCAATATAAAAAGGACGGGACGGCCTATTTGGAAATACAGGCAACCAGGCCGGAGACGGTCGGGATTGCCTTGTCGGACAGCCCGCTGGGGCAGCTTGCATGGATCGTTGAAAAATATAAAGAGTGGACCGACCAGGACAAAAACCTGCCGGAAGATGCTATTGGTTTGGATCAGATGTTGACGAATGTCTCGTTGTATTGGTTCAATCAGTTGGGCGCGTCGAGCGCTGCAATCCTCTCTGAAAACATGAGTATGGCATTTGATTGGGGCGGCGACAAGTCACAGCAGGCCAACCAGTGGGCGCCTCCGAAGATTCCTTCCGCAATCGCTTGTTTTGGGAAAAAAGAAGATGAAAGCCTTTTGAAGAAATTGGCTTACTCCATGGGCGAACCCGACAGATGGTCTTTTTATGGAAAAGGATGCCATTTTCCGGCAATGGAGGTCCCCGATTTGCTGGTAGACGATCTCCGGCATTTCTTTTCAGCTATCCACAAATAGCTAGTTGGCACTAGTCGGTTGCGTTCGAAGCAACCAAACTTGCAGCTCGTAAGTGAGGGACCAGCTGAAAACCATTACTTGGAGAACAGTTGTTTAAATCTGGATTGTATGATTGACGAACAAGTTAAATTGAAAAGTATTACGGTTGCTCAATGCATAATACTGATCTGGTGTATCGCCTCATGCAATTTTTCGGAAAAAGAGATATACCGAATTTCTTACAATTATCAAGGTAATATCTTGATTTTGAGTGGCCTCAAAGATGGTTCGCAACGGTTATACGAGGGGGGGCGCGTATTTACGATATTCCATCTACCGGTATATTGGTAACTCAGTTTGAGAAGGATTATGGAATGATCAATAAGCAGTTTACATACTTCCACCTTGGCCAGATAAAGCGCTTACCTGGAGTGCATTTCCAGGATGACAAGACAAGACTTGACCAAAATAAAACCTATGCGTTTTATGGTAGGGGTTATAACATAGCTTTTCCACGAGAAGGGCAGATTGGCGTAGAAGTTCTGACTATATGTAAGCCGACTGAACTGCCAATTTATTCGAATGAACCATTCATAGAGTGCATAGCAAGTTTGCCATTAAAGGAGATCTCGTACGCAAACCTTGTTAAATTAAAGCGACAAATGTCAAAGTGAAATAGGTGCACTGGCGAGCAACAAAAGGCAAAACCAACACCGGCGCGGGAGTTTATCTCTCACCATTGCAACTTTGATCGCCTGCGGAGTGTCTGGGCTTAAATCCGTTGCAATTTATCCGATGAATTTGTAGGATTCTCAATCAATTTTAATCTGTGATCAAATGCAAATCGCCCAGATCTCAATTAAGCTATCCGTTGCATTTGTGCTGATAGCACTCACGGGGGGATGCAACAAAGATGAAATCAACCCACAGCAAGCTATCCTTGGCAAATGGGAAAATTTCTACTCGGGTAACGGCGAATACCGACCACCGTATGACAAACCGGGAGGATATTGGAACTTCCTTACTGATAGCGTGCTGGTAGAGTACGATTTGACCACCAATCGAACGAACACCAGGAAATACTGGATTGATACGCTTTTGAATATAGGGACTCCCGGTGGAAGCATATCCTATTACACCGTCAAATTTTATGCTGACACGATGGAGCTTAATATTGAGAATAGAACAGCCATCAATTACGTATCAAAATGGAAACGAGTCAACTAGGCAATAAGGAACAGATCTTTACTGTTTACTGGCAATAATTTTAATACTGCCCCCGGTTGGATCAGAAATGTCTTTTAATGGGTAATTTTCAGGAAGCAGGACGAATCCTAGACCTGCGAGCGAGGTGCGCTCGGTATAAACGCCCTGAAAGATTGTTCCCTCATAAAAATGTGGTGTTGCCGATGACATCGCCAACTGATATTGACCATCCTTGCCTGACAAGCGTAACTGTCGGAAATAAACTGAACTTTGTTTTGATTTGTTGGTCCAGGAATACCCAAGGCTGAGCGAATCGGCACTTTTCCTGCTTACAATCACCTTGAAGTCTTCTACACCAATTTTGTTGATTTTGCCTGCCGAAAAGAGTGTATCATCATTAATAATGTAGGTCTGGACAGGATATTCGCCTCGAAGGCGAGCCGCATCGTCGTCTATGACACGATCCTTTTGGCATGCACAGAAAGCTAAAAGCAGTATGGGAAATAGTAATCTCAACATGACTAGAAAATTTTGTAACCAAAAGTATCGTAATTTATAATATTTGAACGAAAATTATTACACAGATGCCAAGTGTAAAGTCATTTTCATAGTTCAGGAATGGACGCAATTTGTGCGATTTTGGACAAATAATTCACTAAAAATAAGTTAATGTTTTAATATTGAGGTTGTTATGTTTTTGGCATGCGATTTGTTTAGCAAATAGTAAGAAAATAAAAGTGATTGCCGAGAACTATGAGCAGAATCTACCTGGGTGAATTTGAAGAACTCGTTCTGTTGACGGTTGCGATCCTGAATGGAGCCGCGTATGGTCTCAATATTGCCGAAGAACTCAAACAACGAACCGACCGATCCATTAATCTCAGCGGCGTACATGTGGCATTGTACCGCCTGGAAGAAAAGGGTTTTGTGAAATCCGAACTGGGCGGGGCCACAGCCGCCAGGGGAGGGCGTAGAAAGAGATTATTTTCGATCACGGCACACGGAAAACGCACGCTGGATGAAATGCGGCAGGTTCGTGAAGATTTGTGGGGAGCAATGACAAACCTGAATTTCTCATAATCTATGTCAAATCGCTCACAAAAGCCGCTTCCACCCGGGTGGGCTGATCGGCTGCTTCGATTCGTGTGCCCGGCCGGACTGCAAGAAGAACTGATCGGTGACCTGCGCGAACAGTTTGAGCAGCACGTAGCTGCACTCGGAGAAGCTGCCGCGCGCAGGTTGTATGTCCGGGAAACCCTCCGGTTTTGCAGGCCTTACTTTATCAGCCGCCAGCTGCGGGCAATGGCAGCTGAATCAAAAACAGAATCATCTTCACCTTTTTTGAACCCTGCCATGATACAGAACTATCTGACGATCGCATTTCGCAACCTTGCGAAGAACCGGGTGTATTCCTTCATTAATATTTTCGGACTGGCTTCCGGCATGGCCGTGGCTATGCTCATTGGGCTCTGGATCTACGATGAACTGTCGTTCGATAAGCAGTTTAAACATTATGACCGGCTGGCCAAGCTATGGCAGTTCGTCAAGTTCGATGTGGAGAAGTCGTCTTACGACGTAATGCCTATTCCGCTTGCACGGGAACTACGAGGTAAATATGCCGATTTTGAAGCGGTCAGTCTATCGGTGTCGCGGGATGTGATTATGGTCGCCGGCGAGAAGAAACTAATGAGGCAAGGCAGTTATGTCGAACCCGATTTTCTCAATATGGTTTCTTTGGATATAGTGGCAGGCAGTCGATTCGGAGACAATGATGTAAATTCGATTTTGCTGTCGCGATCGCTCGCCAGTGCCATGTTTGGGGCGAGTAATCCTATTAGTAAACTGATTAAACTGGACAATAAACAGACGGTCAGGGTGGGGGGTGTTTACGAAGATTTTCCGGCCAATAACTCGTTCAAAAATGTAACATTTTTGATTCCCTGGAAATTTTTTGCGGCGAATGATCCGGGCGCGAAACGCGACCGCGATGAATGGGATTCCAATTCTTACCAGATTTACGCCCAGCTTAAACCGGGCGCAGACTTCGATCAGGTATCGGCCAAAATCAAGGACATCCGCATGAAACGGGATGATCCGCCGGGCTATAAACCGGAATTTTTCCTGCATCCGACATCGAAATGGCATTTGTATGCAGATTTTAAAGATGGCGTCAACACGGGAGGGACTATTACTTTCGTCTGGCTGTTTGGCAGCATTGGTGTCATCGGACTACTGTTGGCCTGCATCAATTTTATGAACCTGAGCACCGCGCGATCCGAGAAACGGGCCAAGGAAGTCGGGATCCGAAAGGCAATCGGTTCCTTGCGCAGCCAACTGGTTGGCCAGTTTTTCAGCGAATCGCTCCTTATGGCGATGATGGCATTTATCCTTTCTCTGCTGTTTGTCCAGCTCGCATTGCCGTTTTTTAATCAGGTAGCAGAGAAAAGCATGGTTATCTTATGGACAAATCCGCTGTTTTGGCTGGCCGGACTGGGTTTTAGTCTGCTGACTGGGGTGATAGCGGGTAGCTATCCCGCGCTGTACTTGTCGGCATTTCAGCCTGTCAAAGTTCTCAAAGGCATTATGCGCAGCAGACGTTCGGCCACTATTCCACGCAGGGTACTGGTTGGTTTCCAGTTTACAGTTTCCGTTACACTCATCATTGGCACCATCATCGTGTTCCGCCAGATCGAACACGCCAAAGATCGCCCGATAGGTTACAGCCGCAGCGGACTGATCGAAGTTAAAATGAATGTGCCTGAACTATACGGGCACTATACGAGCCTTCGCAATGATTTGCTGAACACGGGCGCTGTAAGCGGCATGGCCGAGTCGACGGGTTCGATGACCGAGCAGTCGGGCGGCACGACCAATATCTCTTGGAAGGGTAAAAGAAGCGATACCAAACCATTGCTGATGGCAAATTTTGTTTCACACGACTTCGGACAAACGATTGGGTGGAAACTAGTGGCAGGCCGGGACTTTTCCCGGGAGTTTACGACGGATAGCTCATCGATAATTCTAAATGAAGCAGCCGTAAAACAAATGAATTTTAAGCGCCCGATTGGCGAGATTGTTCGGACGAACGGTAAGGCATACTCGGTAATTGGTATTGTAAAAAACATGGTTAAGGAAGATCCGTTTAGCCCCGTCAAACCGAGCTTTTTTTTGCTGGATTATCGCAATGTCAATACCATTAATATCCGCCTTGCTCCGCAACTGTCGGCCAGTGAAGCCCTATCAAAAGTTGAGCGGGTCTTCAACACTTACAGTCCCGACGCTCCTTTCGAATATAAATTTGTAGACGACCAATACGCGCGCAAGTTTGGAAATGAAGAGCGTATCGGTCGGCTCGCTGGTGGTTTTGCTATCCTTGCGATATTGATTAGTTGCTTGGGATTGTTCGGCCTGGCCTCCTTCATGGCTGAGCAACGCACCAAGGAAATCGGCATCCGGAAAGTGCTGGGCGCATCGGTATTGAACGTTTGGGGATTGCTCTCGAAGGAGTTTTTGATGTTGATCCTCGTGTCATTTTGCCTGGCTGCGCCGATTTCGTATTATATACTTTCGGACTGGCTCAAAAATTACCAGTACCGCACCGAACTCTCATGGTGGATTTTTGTTCTGGCCGGGCTGGGTGCATTATCAGTAACACTGCTCACAGTCAGTTATCAAAGCATCAAGGCCGGGCTGGTAAATCCAGTAAAGAGCTTGCGCAGCGAATAATGTTGCTTTACATTTTTTAATGTGGCGTCAAAAGCCCTGGTGATAGTCGTCGGCTTCTTTGAGAGGAGCTTCGCTTTCAGCCGTTCATATGCAGCAGTTAGGATGGAGCCGTGGCAGTTCAAGCTGTTGGTTGATTCCAACCAACAAGTGATTTGCAGCGTCTTAGGTTGAAAACTAAATCCTGACATTATGAAAAAAATGTTACGTCTCCTGCTCTTGATGCCGCTTTGGATAGGATGTCAGTCAAGTGACCCTTCTGAGTTTGGAATAGTACCCAATCACGTCGCCTATGACGATGAGGCCCCATTGAAGATAAAGGCATCTTGCAATGATGCAAACTGTAAGGAGCCAAGCTACGAAGAGCGTTACACATACACTACCGAAGGTAAGCTAAGTAAGGTCGAGACTTTTAGCAGGGACGCTTCCGGTGTTTTGCAGATGCAGTCATATACTGACTACTTTTTTGATGTCAACGGCATAACAACGGGTAAAATCCAATACTACAGGCACGGATCCTTGCCGGGCTGGGTGGCTTATTACGAATCGGAATTTGTGTATAAGGATGGTGTGCTGAAATTTGAAAAGACATATTTCAACAGGCACCAGCCCGAACAAAAGATGCTGACCGGAGCGGTCGAATATGAATATAAAAATGGGAAAAAAGTCGGTCAGAGGTGGACCGATGAGCACAATCAATTGTATCGGCGCGTGGAATACGGATACAACAACGCCGTCGTGAACCTGGAAACGTGGTATGATCAGAAAAACAATGTGATCAGAATTTTTGAACACAAGTTTTCAGGGAACCGCCGACAAATAGGGGAGTATCTGCTCAATTCAAAAGAGCTGCTCGCCATGATAGAAAAGACGTACGATGAAAAGGGAAGGTTAGCTACCCAAGAAACCAAGGTGCACAACCCACTGCTTTGCGCGATGACACCGGGACTAATAAAGTATACCTATTAGGGCGGCAGGTGATCGGGGTTTTATGGCGAAAAGTATTTGACATCCGTTAACTAACTTCTTCCGCGGATTGCCCGCAGATTCATTGCAACCGCTCTCAAAATGCAATACTTTTATTTATTATACCATTTACAGACCAGCTTTTCGAGCGTCTTGTTGGCCGGGTATCGATGAACCAAAGAAAATCCAGGTAATCAGGTTGCATTTCCAGGTAACTGTGGCGCATCTCGCTACCACAAGTGGCTCGGCGCGCTTACGGTAGTCTTCAACGACACAAACCCATGAAAAGAATAATTCTGCTTTTCGCTCTGGCGATGGGCCCGGATGTTGCGGCGCAGAGTCCTGAATCGCCGCTGGCCCGCATCTGGCAGCAGAGTCTTCCTTTTATCACTAATTACTCCACAAATGAATATAAAGCAGCGTTTCAAAACTGGGCGCTGGCCCAGGGCGAAAACGGCGTCATCTATGCAGCAAATAATTCCGGGGTGCTCGAATATGATGGGGTTTCATGGAAGCTCATTCCAACTACGGAGGGCAACCCGGTACGGTCGCTGGCCAAAGATTCGACGGGGCGCATTTATGTGGGTGGATCTGGCGAGGTGGGTTACCTGGCGATCAATGACAAAAATAAAACGGATTTCCACTCCCTGAAAAACAAACTGAACCGCTCCGACTGGAACTTCGGAAACGTCTGGTTCACCTTTGCCCACAATGGCTCTGTCTATTTCGTTTGCGATCTGCACATTCTCGAATGGGTGAATGGCAGGTTCAGAGTTTGGAAAAGTGATATCGGTGCGCTCGGTTTTGCCTGGCTCGTCAATGGGGCGTTGTATGTGAGCACAAGTGAAAAGGGTTTGTTGCGAAAACACAAAGATGGGCTGAAACCGGTCCCGGGAGGGGAGGCATTCAAAGGGATGGGGCTCAGCGGCTTGCTGCCATATCAAGGAAACAAGCTACTGGCAGTCGGGCTCAGTAAGGAGTTTTTCATTTACGACGGATCAAAGCTGGAACCGTTCATGAGGAATGGGCAAAGGGTTCGGATCCGGGATGCTGTCTATCATGGTCTGCGGCTGAGTAATGGGGACTACGCCTTGGCTACCACCGGTTCGGGCCTTTACCTGATGGACCGGAACGGCGCGATCCGTAGTAACTTCTGCCGCAAGGAGGGGGTTTCAAGCGATGCGGTCTATTCGGTTTTTGAAGACGCAGAAAAGGATTTGTGGCTTGCAACCGACAATGGGATCAGCCGTCTTGAAACCAACTCGCCGCTCCGGATATTGAACGAAAATCATGGCCTCGACGAAAATCCAATGGATATCGAGGTATTCAATAACAAACTGTTTACGACCAATAGCAAGGGGCTTTTCGAGCTGAACCGCGTGCCGTCACAAGGTTTGCTAAAACCCTATTTTAAGAAAATTGAAGGAATCGACAACTTGACGATGCATTGCCAGGTGTTTGGTGACGAATTGATTGTATCTAACTATGACGGTGTTTTTAGGCTCGATCAAAAAGGAAACAAATCACTACTGGCAAAAGAGCACGTTGTGCGTGTTGAGGAATCGCGCCAGGCGCAGCCGCCAACGCATTTGCTGGTTGGCCTGGAAGGAAACGGACTTACAGAGCTGCTCTTTTCCAACGGGAAATGGGTACAGGGCAGCAGGCGCGAGGATATGAAGTTTTACTCGGAAAGTTTTGCGCGGGCTGCGGACGGGACGATTCTGATAAACAGTCGCCGAAACGGAATCTATGAAATAGCCTGGCAGACGCCTGAGAACATGCGCTCGCAGCAGCATACCCTCGGAGAGGAATTCAAGTTGATCCACCACGGGCCGGAGAATGGACTATCATCGAATAAAATCCGCTGGCTCGAAAGGGTGGGAAATACCGTCTACGCATCCACCGACGAAGCAATGCACCGCTTCAATTCTGATAAGCGCGTTTTTGAAGTGGACTCGCTGATCACGACCAGTGTGGCGCCTTACAAAGGCGGGTGGATCAATGAAATCATCGCAGGCCGCGACGGAACGATGTGGTTTACGCTTTACCACAATTATCAAAGCCATGTTTTCGAGTACAGTTATAACCGGATGCGGCGACTGCCGATTTCGGGCAGGCTATCGGATGCGCTCATTTCCAAAATCCACGATAACGGGGATGGGTTTATGCTTTTTGGGTCCAACAAATGGATCGTGCTTTTTGATAGAAACTTGAAGATCAGCGCCGGGAAGTCGTTTAAAACGCTCATCCGCCAGATTTCAATCGACCAGGACTCGCTGGTTAGTTTCCGGGGGCGTCAGTCGGTGCCAGAAATCGCTTATGGGCACAGGCTACGGTTTCAGTTCGCATTGCCGAGCTATGACCTTTCAAACAAAAATCAATTTCAATATTTTCTTGAGGGTTTTCACGACCAATGGTCGGCCTGGACGGAAGAGTCCTTTGTGGATTTTACCAACTTACCGGAAGGGAATTACGTGTTTCGCGTGCGTGGCAGGGACGTATATGGCAATGCGGGAGCCGAAGACCGGCTGGTGTTTATCGTCCTGCCACCCTGGTACCGCAGTTGGTGGGCACTGGCGATTTACGCGCTGCTTTTGGTTGGAATGGCAGCCATACTGGTACGTTTTCGGGAAAGAAAGCTAAAAAAGGAGAAGCTTGCCCTGGAAGATACAGTACGCGAACGGACGGAAAAAATCTTGCTCCAAACAGAAGAGCTGAAAGAAATGGACCGGCTGAAATCGCGTTTTTTTGCCAATATATCCCACGAGTTCCGCACGCCGCTAACGCTTATCTTAGCACCTCTCGAGGAAGAACTGGCCAAAAAACCACCCGCCGAACAGGGCAGGCTGCTTATTATGAAGCGTTACGCTAACCGGCTGCTAGAGCTGGTCAATCAACTGCTTAACCTTTCAAAGTTGGAAGCCGGAAAAATGGAACTGCAGGTGCAAAATGTGGAGCTGCGCCAGTTTCTGAGTGTGCTGTCATCTTCTTTCGACTCGCTGGCGCAGCATAAAGGAATCTCTTTTGAAAAATCAGTCGGCGTGCCTGAGGGGTCTTTCTGGTTTGATCCCGACAAGCTGGAAAAGGTGATCATTAATCTGCTTTCAAACGCATTCAAATTCACACCGGCAAGTGGTTTGGTGAAGTTTGAGGCGAACATGGATGAGCAATCAGGCAGACAAATGCTTTGCATTGCCGTATCGGATACCGGACGTGGCATTGCTCCGGAAGAGCAGAAACAGGTGTTCGAATCGTTTTACCAGGCCCGGCAGACTGTCGAGAACCAGGATGGCGGCACCGGTTTGGGGCTTGCGTTTGCCAGGGAGCTCGTCAAACTGCATAAAGGCGATATTTCGCTCCAAAGTCAGGTGGGGAAAGGATCTGTTTTCTCTATCCGGATACCGGTCAGCAAGGAGGCGTTTGATGCGAAGCAAATCGTCGAAGCGGGGTTGAGCGGATATACCTTGCCGTCCGCGCAGGCCATATCGCTGCCGCTGGACGAACGGGAAGAAAACAAACGAGATGCTAGCGGACCCAAAAGCCGCGGCTCGGCACAGCGCGAAACAGTGTTGATCGTGGAGGATAATGCCGAACTGCGCGGCTACATGGCGTCATTGCTCGAAAACGACTACATCATTTACAAGGCGCCGGACGGTGCCGAGGCGCTTGCATGTGCACGGAAAGTATTGCCCAGCTTGATCATCAGCGACCTGATGATGCCCAAAATGGATGGTATGCAGCTTACCGCCAGCATCAAGTCCGACGAACGGACCAGCCATATCCCAGTGATTTTACTGACGGCGAAAAGCGGCCAGGAGTCGCGGATCGACGGGCTGAAAACCGGTGCGGACGACTACCTGACCAAACCTTTTTCGGTGGAAGAGCTCACGGTGCGGGTCGCGAACCTAATCGAGCTGAGAAAGAAACTGGCCGAGCGTTACCGTGAACGCATCCGGGTACAAGTGACGCCCGCGGAGGAAATGTCGCTTGACGATAAATTTTTAATGAAGGCCAAAGAGATCGTTGAGGCGAACATGGAGGATGTTTTATTCTCGGTTGAAAAAATGGCCGAGGAAATGAGCCTTAGCCGTACCCAGCTGCTGCGAAAGCTGAAAGCCCTTACTGGCCTTGCCCCGAATGATTTTATCCGCGACCTGCGCCTGCAAAAGGCAGCGGAAATGATCCGCCAAAAGGCTGATACGATCACCCAGATTGGGTATGCCGTGGGCTTCAACGATCAATCGTATTTCAGCAAAAGCTTCAAAAAGGAATTCGGAGAAACCCCCACCGAGTATTCCGCAAGGGTTTCCCACAAAGAAGCGTAAATCAAAGAATGCGTTTGACGAACCGGTAAACGGCGGTGTAAGGCACTTCGGCAGTGGAAGCTATATCGGCCGGAGGGGTTACCGGCGCTTTCCCGCCCTTGGTCGCAATCCTGAAAATGTAACCTACACCCTGGAATATGCCGGTCGGTTCTTGTCCGGTTTTGTTGCTCAGCAATAGCCAATCGATGCTGTTCGGATCGCTCGAAAATGTTTTGGCAGGACTGAATGCCTGTCCCATGATCGTATGGCCGGGACTTGCCAGTTTCCAAGTGGGACCGGCGTAATGGACGCCTATCTTAACATTGGACGCATCATAAAGATCTGCCTGCGGTGCGACAAACACCCATTCGTACTGAACCGGAGTTACACCTGCCTTCACTTGCGCCTTGTATTTCTGCACACCCACGGCAAAGTAGGTCGCCACGCGTTGATAACCCTTCGTGTCGGGGGGAAGAGAAAATGCGGCAGGCATCGCCAGGTTTTCACTTAGCTGGATGTGATCGGCTGGCGTAATGACCGGTTTGGGATCATCGTGATCAGTGCATGCATCGAAGAAGCCAAGCAAAACGACGAATGCTAGCATGTGGCCGGTGCGGCGGAAAAAGATTTTGTTTTTCATAGCTGTTTTTAATGTAAATGATTTGGGTAAGCGTGGTTGATTTAACCGGTGGCAAAACTAAGGGCCGCCGACGGGCGCTGATTGTAATCCGGATGCAAATCCGGGTAGTTATGCGCGGCGCATTCTCAGGCTCGGCAGCTGACGCATAATTACCTGGATTTGCTTCGTCATTACAAGTTTTTGCCAGCCGCTACACCCCAATTTTGCAGCCTCAATTATCTATTAAACATGAAAAATTTAAGAGTCATGAAAAATGCAAGCGTATTGAAACGCATCAGACAATCGGCGATCGGGTTGCTTGGTTGCACCCTGTTCACCCTCTCGTGCACGGACCACGATGGCCCGCAAGTTCCGGCTGAGCCGGTCAGCTCTCCCGAGGTAGTTACCTCGTGGCTCAACATGCAATTGAAAATCGCGCAGGCCATGCCCGCCTCACCGCCCGTTCATGCCCGCAGGTGGGCTTACAGTGGTGTCGCACTGTGGGAATCCCTGCAGCCTGGGTTACCGGGTTATCGGTCGATTGCCTCGCAGCTCAATGGCTTGCCTGCACTGCCGCAACCGTCCCCGTCGCTGACCTATTATTACCCGGCCAGCGCCAATGCAGCGCTTGCGGCTATCAACCGGGCGATTCATCCCGGGATTTCCGCTATCACCCTGGCCCGCATCGATTCGCTAGAAGCCGTCAACCTGGCGAAGTACCAGCAGCACCAGCAACCGGATGTGCTCGCGAATTCCGTCGACTTCGGGAAGAAAATTGCAGCAGCGGTCTTCGAATGGTCTAAAACCGATGGCTATGATAGCGCCACACCTTATACGCCACTAGGTGGAGCCGCGTACTGGAAACCCACGCCGCCTGCATTTGGGCCTGCCATACTTTCGAACTGGGGCAAGGTACGTACGATTGTTTCAAACAGTGATGCGGGGGCGGAACAAGGCGCGCCGATAGCTTATTCGGAAGATAAAACTTCGGAATATTACAAACAGGTGGAGGAGCTCTACAACATTTCCCAGTCACTCACCCAGGAGCAGCGGACGATCGCCACGTACTGGCCGGACAATTCATGGCATAATGTGTTAAGCCAGGTGCTGGCGACCGAGAAGCCAGGGCTGGCAGTTGCGGCAAAAGCATTTACGCAATTGGGAATAGCGATGTCGGACGGTGCCATCAGCCTTTGCAAAGGGAAATACGTCTACCAGGGAGTGCGCCCCGTCACCTACATCCGGACCATCTTGAACCATCCTGAATGGAATACTGTGATCCCGACGCCGCCTCACCCGGAATATCCCTCGGGGCACTCGGTGATGTCGGCGGCGGCCGCCGAGGTATTGACAGCTACTTTTGGTGAACACTACCATTACACCGACAAGCCCTACAACCTCCCCGCTTTCGCGCCGAGACAATTCAACTCGTTTGACGAAGCTGCCGCCGAGGCTGCGGTTTCGAGGGTGTACGCCGGGATTCACTACCGCAAAACGTGTGAAGTGAGTTTGTTGCACGGCAAAATCGTGGGGCAAAATGTGATTAATGCATTGAAATTCGAATAATAAATCGATGCCCGGCTAACCCGCCGGCATACTTAAATTGGCCATGAAAATTCTTAATTTAACAACCCTGCTTCTCGCCCTGTTTCTCTCCTTGATGTGTTATTTGGGAGTGGCTTGACGAAAATCTAAATCAGTATCTATTAACTATAAATGAAAAATAAAATGAATGCAAACAAAGCACTTTGGGAAAAGGGTGATTTCACTCGTCTTGCAGAAACAATGCGCGAAAGCGGCTCTGCATTGGTAGAAAAATTAGGGATAAAAAAGGGCATGGACGTGCTGGATCTTGGCTGTGGCGACGGCACCACAGCGATACCTGCTGCCAGGCTGGGCGCGAATGTTCAGGGTGTGGATATTGCCCGGAACCTCGTCGAAGCCGGCAATGCTCGGGTAAAGCGGGAGGGGCTGACCAATATCACATTCCGGGAAGGCGACGCGATTGACCTCAATGACATTGCCGATGAATCGTTCGACTTGGTAGTAAGTGTTTTCGGTGCAATGTTCGCGCCCAAGCCGTTTGACGTAGCGAAAGAAATGTTTCGCGTGACGCGTCACGGTGGCAAAATTGTGATGGGTAACTGGATACCTGGCGACCCGACCCTTGTTGCACAGATCCTCAAAGTAAGCTCGGCTTACACGCCCGCCCCGCCGGAGGGCTTCGTCAGTCCGATGCTGTGGGGAGTAGAAACCAATGTAATAGAACGTTTCGTTGCGGCAGGCGCCTCGAAAGACAACATCTCTTTCGAAAGAGAAACATTCACATTTCGGGCGCCATTTTCCCCGGCAACATTTCTCGACACGTTCAGAAAATACTATGGCCCTACGATGAATGCATTTGAAGCGGCCGAAGTAAATGGAAAACAAGCCGATCTTCTACGTGAATTGGGAGCTTTGTTCGAAAGCCAGAATCAGAGTAGCGACAAAAATGTGACATCGATTCCTGCCACATTCCTGAAAGTTACAATTCTTCGATAGAAAAACTTGGCGAGAGAGGTCTGTACTCATTTTGCGGCAGCAATTTGGGTACAGGCCTTTTTATTTGTTGCAAGTGCGGTTTACAATGAATTTCAGAACGGACCGATGGCTATTGCCAAAACATCGTCACACAAGAGCCGGGTTGACCCCACTTAGCTCCACAATTGTCAAAGCTCCCAGACCTGCAATGATCCTTTTTGGATTTCTCTAATGTCAATATTGTACAATAGTTTGATAAAATGCGCTAAGTGTAAATTTGTAGACAAAAATGTCAGCTTTTAAATTTTTCTATTGCATTATCCGAGCTATTTGTATTAATTTACCTTCGGTTAAATCAGTAAATGTTATTTGTTATTTGAATAATGCTCTTTTTATTGACTTAAAGCTTCTTTCTTCTTCGACTCAGCAGAGTGGCAGCGTTGCTTAGACTTTACACCCCATTCTGCTTTTATGACCTGCTTTCGTCTACGATCGTACGCACGCTGCCCGTTAGCGTGAACAGGGAACTATTGCCAATGCCTAACTAAAACCAAAACTAAAAACTCCATGTATGCTTCCACCTGACCGCCACCTGATGGCCCGACTCTCGTTATTTCATTCTTCAAACACTAACTAATTTCTTTATGATGAATTTTTCTCAGCGTCTTTTTCGCCCCGTCGGAGAGAACGCGCAAAGGTCCGTGTCTTATGGCATAAAAGGGCTTGGCGCGTTGATCATGATTTGTACATTGTTTCTGGGCAAGGTGTACGCCCAGGACATCGCTATCAAAGGAAAAGTGACAGATAGCAAGGGTAATGCCTTGCCGGGGGTTTCCATTACGATCAAGGGAACCAGCAAGGGCACATCCAGTGATATGGAGGGCGGCTATACGATTACTACACCACCAGCTTCCACGCTGGCGTTTAGTTTTATCGGGTTCACTTCCAAAGAAGTAGTGGTTGGCAGCGAGTCGACCATCGATGTGGTTTTGAACGACGATATAAAGGCTTTGGAAGAAGTAGTCGTGATCGGCTATGGATCTGTTAAGAAAAAGGATGTGACAGGTTCTGTTGTCTCACTGCAACCAAAAGACTTTAACAAGGGGGTCATTACAGCACCCGACCAGCTGATCCAGGGGCGCACGCCAGGGGTTATGGTTATCAATAACACAGGTCAGCCGGGTGGTGCTACCACGGTTCGTATCCGTGGAAACTCTTCAATTCGTGCCGGAAACAATCCCTTGTTTGTCCTTGACGGAATTCCGCTTTCAGGTAGCTCGGCGCGTCCGGGTGGAAGTGGGGGATTTGGCTCAGACGGCGGTAACCCGCTTGCATACCTGAATCCGAATGACATCGCCAGTATGGATATCCTTAAAGATGCTTCTGCGACAGCCATCTACGGTTCGCGCGGTGCAAACGGGGTTGTAATTATTACCACCAAAAGAGGTGCGTCCGGTGCTCCCACAATCAGTCTCAATGCGTCAACCGGGGTATCAAGCCTTTTGCGGAAACCGGAAGTGTTGAGTGCCAATGAATTCAGGGAAGCGGTGCAGTTTTATGCGCCCAACGACCTGAAAGGCGCTGATTTCGGAGGAAATGTCAATGCTTTCGATGAGATAACGCGCGTGGCGCCTGTTCAGAACTATTCAATGGCCATCACGGGTGGTACCGACAATGGCAAGTACCGCGTTTCGGCCGGCTATATGGATCAGAAGGGTATCATCGAAACTTCCAGGCTCAAAAAATATACGGCCAGCATTAACAGCAGTTTCAAGTTCCTTGAAAGCAAAAAACTCGGCCTTGATTTCAACGTGTTGTTTACCCAAACAAACGAAAACCTCGCACCGATCGACGTGGGCGTAGGTTTTACCGGTAATGTAATCTCACAGGCGTTGACCTGGAACCCAACCCGTCCATTGCGTGTGAACGCCGATTCGCTTACCTATGTGAGCCCAACGACGATCAACCCGCTGACCTCCCTGAAAGCTTATAAGGATATTGCCGTTGTCAACACGACCGTAGCCAGTATCGCGCCTTCCTATAAGATCACAGATGATCTGGAATACAAGCTTATTTACAGCGTTACCCGTCAGACAGGTAACAGAAAAGGCAGGTACATAGCAGGAATGGTTGACCCGGCGCAGGTAAGAAACGGTTTCGCTTTTATCGGGAATAATTCGGAAACCAACCAGCAACTAACGCAGACACTGAGCTACAACAAGGACATTAGTAAAGATTTGAATATCAATGCGGTGGCCGGTTACGAATTTTTGGATTATGCTAATAGCTGGAATTCCCTGAGCGGCAGCGGATTTACTGATGTCGGCCTGGATTTTTACGATTACCTGAACTACTCCGTAGCCAGCAACCGCGGAATCAATTCGTACAAATCACCTACCAACCAGTTGCAATCGTTGTTCTTGCGTGTTGGATTGAACTACCAGGACAAGTATCTGCTCACCGGTACTATCCGCAGAGATGGCTCAACCAAGTTTGGAGAAAACAACAAGTACGCCAATTTCCCGGCGCTGGCACTGGCCTGGAACGTCTCGAATGAGTCTTTTCTGAAAGGCAACAGCGTGGTCAATAGCTTGAAGCTGCGCCTGGGATGGGGTAAAACCGGTAACCGGGAGTTTGATTCGGGCGCGTCGCGTGATCGTTACGTGTTTGGCACGCAGAGCATCAGTCAGGCCAATTTCGGAAATCCGGACCTTAAATGGGAAACGTCCGAGACATTTAACGGCGGAATTGACTTTGGTTTGTTCCAATCCAAAATCGTAGGTTCGATCGATTTCTTTAATAAGAAGACGACCGACGGATTGTTCGAAAGGACACTCGCCCAGCCTGCGCCAAGTGGTAAGATCTGGGTCAATCTGGATGGAGAAGTGGTAAACAAAGGAGTGGAATTGGCGTTGACTGGTACGGTACTGGAAACAAAAGACTGGACCTGGAACGTCTCTGCAAATGCAACCTACCTGAAAAACAGCGTTTCAGGCCTACCCGGCTTCTATGAAACCGCCGCGTTGAGAGGACAAGGCTTCTCGGGCGTTTTAGGACAAAGAATGGTAAGCGGCCAGCCGCTCAACGTCTGGTACCTGGCCAAATATGCGGGCCTCGATCCGGCTACCGGAACCAGTATGTACGAGGGAGCGGATGGTAACGTAAGCACTTCCGTGGACCCTGCACAGAACAAATTCTATGTACATAGCCCCAACCCCAAATATCTGCTGGGCTTCTCCACAGACGTGACTTACAGGAAGTTCTCGGCAGTGGTCAATATGAACGGCGCGTTTGGGCACTATCTGTTTAATAACACCTTCGCAACGGTGCTGGGCATCAATAACCTGTCTACCAAAAACATTGCGAAGGATTTCTTCAACAAGGATATCAAGGAAGCCACTTCCAACTCGGCAGCGCCTTCGACCAGGTACCTTGAAAAAGGTGATTACATGAAAATGTCTAACGTTACGCTCAGTTACCGCGTTGGTAATATTGGGAAAGTTTTCAAAAACCTGAACTTTTCATTGACCGGCCAGAATTTGTTTGTCCTGACCGGCTACAAAGGTTTCGACCCGGAAGTAAACACCGATGGTTCCAACGGCGGAATTCCGTCTCTTGGGATAGAATACATTCCTTACCCATCGGCAAGAACATTCCTGTTGGGCGTAAACTTCTCGTTGTAATTCATCAAAAACAAAGATTTTATGAAACTTAAATCATATTGTGCGGCAATTTTAAGTTGCTCAATGCTACTTTCCTGCACCGATCTCGACGAGAAACTCGGCAGTGCATTGGAAAAGGGTACCACAGGAAACATTAATCCGGCCGAGCTGCTGATAAGCGCCTATTCGTCACTGAACGGCCCTTACCAGCAAGACAACCGGTGGTGTTTGCAGGAGCTTTCTACGGATGCGGCTGTGGCACCCACTCGCGGTGGCGACTGGGATGACAATGGAACCCACAGGGCTATTCACCTGCATACGTGGAATGCCGATAATTCGTATATGAGTAATACATTCGGTGGATTGCTAACAGCTATTTATCAAGCTTCCAATGTGTTGCGCTATGCACCCTCGGCCCAGCAGGCAGCGGAAGCTCGCTTCATCCGGGCACTGGCTATGTTCGACGTACTGGATTTGTGGGGCGTGGTGCCTTATCGTGAGAGTCTGGAAGATTTTCGCGAGCTCCCCAAAACGCTTGGTCCACAGGAAGCGATCGACTTTATCATATCAGAAATAAACACGATCATGAAAGATCTGCCTTCGACCGGCCAGGCATATGTTGCCAATAAAAATGCTGCGCGGGTGTTGCTGATGAAAGTGTATCTGAACAAAGGAGCATTTCTGGATAGGCAAAATCCTAAATTCGATGCTGCTGATATGAGTAAGGTGGTCGCGCTCGCCGACGAGATTAAGGACTACACAATCTCTGCTCCAGGCAAGTATTTTGACAATTTTGCTCCGGATAATAATACCAAATCCACTGAAAATATCTTCACCCTATACAATGAAGAAGGCGTCCGGGGCGGCGGTGTGGACAGGGCCTACTGGACGGTATCGCATTACAACATGACCCCGGGCGGATGGAACGGTTGGGCAACGCTCTCTAACTATTACGACAAATTCGCGGCTGGCGATGAAAGAAGAGGTATTTATTACAACTATCCGGCCGATACCACTTCGAACCGCAGCAAAAACTACAAGATCCAGAACGTTGGTTTTCTGGAAGGGCAGCAGACCAGCTGGGTGACAAACAAGCCGTTGATGGCCAGAAACCCTGCCACGCAACCGCTGGTTTTCACAAGGGACATTACGATCCGGACCAGCGGTGCTACATTGGAAACGGCGGGGATTCGGGTTATTAAATATCCATTCGATTATGCTTCAAAAGGCCAGAGAAACAACGACTGGGTGGTTTACCGTTATTCGGATGTACTATTGATGAAAGCGGAAGCGATTTTGCGCGGGGGAACACCGGGCGGTGCTGCCGACGCCCTCACCATTGTAAACTCAATCCGGACCAACCGTGGCGCAGCCAAGTTGGCGACCTTAAGCCTTGATAACCTGCTTGATGAACGCGCAAGAGAATTGTACTGGGAAGGTTGGAGAAGACAGGATCTGATCCGTTACGGTAAGTTCCTGCTCGCAGGGCAAATCAAACCCGCCGATCCGGACCCGAAAACGCTTGTGTACGCAATCCCAAGCCCACAAATAGCCGTTAACAACAATCTCAAACAGAATCCGGGTTATTAGGGTTTATATAGAGCTTTGCAAAAGCCCTTCAAACACGCGTTTGAGGGGCTTTTTACTTCCCTCGGCCCAGGATTTCAAGCAGTGCTTTACGCAGAGAAAATATAGCTTGGCTGACGGGTAAGTCTCTATTGAAAAGTATAAGTCTTCCCGAGAAATCTATAAGCCCGACGCTTCTGGACCAACCACCTTTGCATCATTCAAATAAACAACCAAAATGATGACAAAGAAAGTTTTGATTACAGGCGCTTCTTCGGGATTTGGGAAGGATGCGGTGCGGTTATTTCAAAAAAATGGGTGGAATGTGATCGCCTCGATGCGCTCGCCGGAGAAGGAAACGGAACTGGCCGGGCTCGATCAAGTGATGCTCGTACGTTTGGACGTTACCGATAGCGAGAGCATTCAGCATGCAGTTGGAGAAGGGGTTGCGCGCTTTGGCGGTATCGATGCATTGGTCAATAATGCGGGATACGGGTCACTGGGTGTGCTGGAAGCAGCCCCAGAAGAGGTGGTGCGCCAGCAGTTCGATGTGAATGTGTTTGGAGTGATCGAGGTCATCAAGGCGGTCTTGCCGCATATGCGCAGCAACAGGAGCGGGGTGATCGTCAATGTGTCGTCGATGGGTGGACGGATTGCCTTTCCGTTCTCGACGCTTTACCATGCTACCAAATATGCGGTGGAAGGGATTTCGGAATCTCTGCAATACGAGCTCGAACCGCTGGGTATTAGGGTAAAGATTGTGGAACCGGGCGGTTATAGAACGGATTTTGCAGGCAGGTCGCTGGCAACTTTTGGCGCCGGTGATTTGTTGGACTATATGCCTGCTTACGATGCCTTCGCAGCACAAGTGGACAATTGGCCGATGTCGGATCGAATTTGGGAGGTAGCCGAAGCAATATATCAGGCGGCCAACGACCACTCCCAGCAGTTGCGTTATCCGGTGGGCGCCGATGCAGTGCAGTTGCTCCAAGCCAGAAAGGAAATGGATGATCTCGCGATCAAAAACCTCATTGCCGCCCACATTTAGCAGTTATTATTCAGCCGTTTCACTGTTATGACCAGCCAGTATCTTGATATCGAGTCTATTAGCGGCCTGCACAAATACGTAGGCGCCCCCAGTCCCAAGCATCCGCTGATCAGCCTGATCGACAATACCCGTTTCTACGCGCAGTGTCCGCGGCAGCTTACGGCCTTCCGGTTTGGTTTTTACACGATCTCCTGCAAGCGCATTCACGGTGTATTGAAATACGGCAAAGGACATTACGATTTCAGCGAAGGGTCGCTCATGTTCACAGCGCCATGGCAGGTCATAACGGGCAGCATCGAGGAAGGAGGCGTAGAGGAAGGGTGGGCGCTGTTCATCCATCCGGACCTACTCAATGCCACCGAACTTGGACAAAAGATGCATCAATACTCGTTTTTTAACTATGATGTAAATGAAGCATTGCACATTTCCGACGACGAAAAGCAACTGATCCGCGATTGTGTGGCCAAGATCGAGCGGGAGTATTCCCAGAATATCGACAAGCATACGCTCAGGCTCATTTCCGGCAACATCGAGCTGCTGCTCAACTACTGCGATCGGTTCTACGACCGCCAGTTCTACACCCGCGCCAAGGTTAGTAACGACCTCGTGCAGCATTTCGAAAGGCTGCTGAACGATTACTTTGCCAAGGACACGTTGGTTGATATCGGCCTGCCGGGTGTCAAATACTTCGCTTCCGAGCTGAACCTGTCGCCGAATTACCTTTCTGATCTGCTCAACCGATTCACCGGTAAAACCACCCAAGAGCACATTCACCTGAGGATGATCGACAAAGCCAAATCGCTACTCTGGGGGACAGAGCAGTCGATCAGCGAAATAGCTTACGATCTCGGTTTTGAGCACCCTTCTCATTTTACCAAAATATTCAAAACCAAAACCGGCAAATCGCCCAGCGCATTCAGGAACTTGAACTAACGGTTGGCGTGAAATGCTACAAACTTGGCGGGAAATATTAACTGGTCTGGGATCGCGACCGGCTTATTTTGTTTGATCAAATCAGTCGAAATATGCGTACGGAAGGTTGTCCGGTGGTATTGCGCTCGTCTCCCACCGAGGGTGAATTCAGGATAAAAAATATTTTCAAAACTGGCCGCGAACCGGCTCCCATGGCTAACTTTAAAGGGATGTAAAACCTTTAAATCAATAACGTATGGCAGTCCAAACAAAACGCATTTATGAACCCGCAGCGGCCACCGACGGCTACCGTGTATTGGTAGACCGCCTGTGGCCGCGGGGCCTCACCAAGGAAGCGGCCCGTATCGACCGCTGGATGAAAGAAGTAGCGCCCTCCAACGAGCTGCGAACCTGGTTTCATGCCAACATGGAACAATGGGACGAGTTCGGCGCCCGTTACCGGGAGGAACTGAAAGGTTCGGACGCATTGAATGCATTGCGCTCGCTGGTTGTAGAAAATCAGGTTGTTACCTTGCTTTTTTCGGCCAAAACAGAAGACCGTAACCAGGCGCTGGTTTTGAAAGAGCTGCTGGAAAAAGCATAGTAGCCGCACTCAACGTTCCAATTTTACGATCAATCCCTCATCTCCACTCAAAAGCAGATTGTTTTCAGTGCGTAACCCGATCCGCTCCGCCTCGGTGCTGATGATGATTTCTCCATCAAAAGTTTCATTTTTAGGCAGTAAATAGCAGGGCCTATGGCTGAGGTTGAGCACCACCAGGAAACGGTCGGTGTCGTTTTCGCGAATAAAGGCGAGCAGCTGTTTATCCGAATAGACTGGGGTGTATTTGCCTGTTTGAAAAGCAGGTTGCCTTTTGCGAAGCGTAATAAGGCTGTGGTAGAAGGACAGCATCGAGTCCGGATCCTCTTTTTGTAATTCTACATTTACCCGGCGGAAGCTACGAGGAAGGCGCAGCCAGGGCTTACTCCCCGAAAACCCTGCAAACTCATCCGTGTTCCATTGCATAGGCGTACGTGCAGGGTCGCGGCTTACGTTACGGTCTGGCATATAGAGGCCCTGTGGATCCACGAGCTCGTCTTGCGGGATCGGCACATCGCGCATACCGATCTCATCACCATAATATAAGGTAGGCGTCCCGCGCAGCGTGAGCAGGAGCATTGCGGCCACACGCGCCTGGGAGCGACCCACGCGGCTGGCTATGCGCGGCCGATCATGGTTGCCGAGCACCCAGTTGGGCCAGCCGTCCATCGGTAATGCACCTTCGTATTCCTCGACGGCCCGGGCAATTTGTTCCGAATCCCAGGGTAATGCAAGCAGCTGGAAATTGAATGGAAGGTGTGCCTCCGATTTGTCGGCGCCGTAGTAAGTGATCAGCTTGTGAATGGGTAGGTATATCTCTCCGATCAGTACACGGTCGTCGTACTGGTTTGTTGTCCGCCGCATCATCCGCACGATCTCATGGACTTCCGGCTGGTCGGTGGAATATGCCGGATCGTGGTATTCGTAGATCAAGTCGTTTTCATCAAATGGAGAATTGGCTACCACCGGATTGTTGCGTAGCTGCGCATCCTTGATTATGTGCCACATTACATCTACGCGAAAACCGTCGACGCCCTTCCGGAGCCAAAAGTGCATGACGTCCGTCATCGCCTCGTGAACCTCGGGATTGCGCCAGTTGAGGTCGGGCTGCTGTTTCAGGAAGGCGTGATAATAGTATTGTCGGGTCGCTGGGTCCAATTCCCAGGCGTGGCCGCCGAAAACGCTGAGCCAGTTATTGGGCAATGCGCCATTCTCGCCAGGTTCTTGCCAGATGTACCAGTCGCGCTTGGGGCTGTCCCTCGACGAGCGTGATTCGAGAAACCACGGGTGTTGGTCGGACGTGTGATTCGGGACAAGATCCAGGATCAGTTTCATGCCCCGGCGGTGGACCTGCTCCAATAACTCGTCGAAATCTTCCATCGTGCCAAACAGCGGGTGAACGCCCTGGTAGTCGGAGATGTCATATCCGAAATCGGCCATTGGCGAGGGGTAGATGGGCGACAGCCATACGCAATCCACCCCCAGCCATTGCAGGTAGTCGAGCCGTTGGACGATGCCTTTGAGGTCGCCGATGCCATCGCCGTTCGCATCCTGAAACGAGCGGGGGTAAATCTGGTAGATTACGCAGGTTTGCCACCAGAGGTGATCGATGTCTGCCGGATTGTTGTCTGTGATGGTTTCCATCGGAAGTTCGGTTTGCTGATGCAGTGCGCCCTTAAAAAATCACACCACGCCCAGATCAAAAGTTTTATATGAATTATTTGATAAAAAACATGTATAATCAAAGCAAATTGACTATATTCAGTAAATCAAAAAATTACTCAGACCATGATGCCTTTCATAAAAGTTACCGGAGAATTCGACGAAAGCCTGAATGTAAGCGTTGAGAAAATTCTATACTACATGGGGTATAGCCATGGGTGCACAATTTTTCTCGGCACCAGTATTTCCATTCGCGTGAAAGAATGCGAGGAAGACATTAAGAGGCTCATTGAGGAAGCATATATGCAGGTGGCGTAGGCCGCAGGCTGCATCAGGCATGCAGCATTGACCCAGTACCAAACGGCAAGTGATCGCTGATGGGGAAGCATCCCTGTCGGCGATTTTTTTATGCGGTAGTAATTTCCTGGGAGGTTAAGGTTGCTTAAAAATTGTATTATTTTAATAAATAGAAACGGGTATATGAAGAATTTTGAGCAAATCAGGGAAGAATTAGTAGTTTTGTAAACTATTGATATACAATAATAGTTAATAGATGTAGTGGAGAAGTTGTTTTAAAAAATGCATTGTGACTGATAAATATAATTTAGTATTTTACCGTTGTTTTATGAGCCATTATCAGATTCACTAAAAACCTCCTGAAAATATCGCCCGATGGGCATTTAGTAAAATTCAATACCATGAAACAAGTAAATAAGCGTAGAAGTACTCATGCACCGGTAGGTTTCCGGGCATTTCTGGGTCAGTTTTTCAACGACCGCACAGAAGTGAAAGAGGAGGAATATTCAGCAAACCGGTATTCGGTCCTATATACTTTGAACGATCAATACCAGCATGTGGGTTGTCCGACGCAAGAAGAGGCGCAACTGGTTCAGAGTTTGATGCTCACTGATGAGAACCGCGTGCCTGTGGGTATTTACGATTCCCGCACCGATTCGTTTGAATGGGAGATCGTGGGAGAATATCTCGGCGGCCAGGGCTCCGACGAGCACCAGCGTAACCGTGAAGACGCTATCCTGACTGTCGCACGTGCACTGCGTCGCCGCGACGCAAGCTGGCATCCGGAATATTTGCAACGTCCTAGCTTTTTCGCCTGAACCGAAAAGTAACCCGCTGTGCCGTATAAAAAGCAACGAGGCCGTCTCACAAGAGTACGGCCTCGTTTTTAATGTCTTTGGCTATTACCAGGTAAGGATAACAGAAACATTAGGAAGTACAGAATCAAGCCATAAAAGAAGCTGAGTAAGAGAAAGTCCAATTCCTACCATGATATTGATGAGGTTTGTGTTTTGTTGCCTACTCGTTTCAAGTGGTTTTCGGCTGTCCCACACCTTGCAAGATGTTGTAATATTAGTGCGACATTAAATAGAAAACAAATTCTATAATCGATGCTTGTTCATTGCATTGGCCGGTAAAGCCTAACTTATTAGTCAGGGTCAAATCCGAAACAAGACATAGATTTCTACAATTTGATTTGTCAATAATATGCCTATTATGGGTCTATTGTAACCATTTAATAGTAGCGGTTGGCTTTTGGCCGGCTAAAAAGGGTTGTCGAATAGTGTAGTATTTATGTAGAATAAATTCACTGCATATGAATTAAATTTGACTCCATTTTTGTAATCATGCCACAGATCTCTGGTCTCCCTCGTTAGGATTGAGAAGGGTTTGATTTGCAATGGAACGATGGTTCAGTTAACTTTCAGAAAATTCTAATATTTGGAGTTGATGAAAAGATCTCTGCTACTTCTGCTGCTTTTATTTATTGTTGCGGCATCAAAACCGCGAAAAATTATCTGGGTCGCCATCGGTGATTCGATTACCTACCTGAACGATCATCAAAACGAAACCGGGAATCGGGTCACGAAAGGGTATCTTACCCTGATCTCTGAGAAATTTCCGCAGATTACCTATATCAACCAGGGGCATAACGGCTGGACCTCAGTAAATATCGCCGACAAGATCGAATCGCTCGGGCTTGTGCAGGCCGATGTGTACACAGTTTTCCTCGGTACCAACGACTGGTGGCAGGGAAAGCCGCTCGGCACACTCACCGACTATAAGGAAGCAAATGGCAATGGTACGGTCTACGGCGCGTTCAGGGTTATTACCGATAAACTGAGCCAGCTCAACAAAAAGGCGAAAATTATACTCATTACGCCGATGCAACGTGGGGATTTCGTGTATATCAATAGCTATAAAAACAACGCATTTGGCTCTTATAAGTCCAAAAAAGAGCAGACGCTGGAACAATTTGCCAACGCAATACTCGAGATCGGACGAGAAGGGAGGATGCCGGTTGTGGATCTATACCATGATAGTGGTATCAACCTGGACAATATGGTACGTTTTAAAAGACTAAAAGACCCCCAGACTGGCCTCTATAAGGACTTCGTTTACCCCAGTTACGTGGATGTTCCCTTTAATCCCGAATCTGACGAATACCCATATCCCGTAGAAGCTAGCGACATGACTTACGACGGCCTGCACCCCTCCGACAAGGGCTACGAGGTGATCGCGCAAATGCTGATGAAGAAATGGAAAGGGTTGAAATAATACCCGGTTCTAGTCTGCCTTTGAGCCGACGATGTATGTCTTAAGATCGGCCAACAGGTTATACAATGATGTGTTGATGCCGTCATTGTCGGCTTTTGCTAATTGAAGAGCTAGTTCGGCGTCCTTGCGTTTTTTACGATTATTTTCAGTTTTAGCGATTTGCTCTTTGGCTGTAATATTATCGTTTTCCTTTGCATTCAGGCGCACTGGGCTATGCTCGGCAGAGACGCCGTCGAGCGTGGTGATGCGTGCGTCATATTGGTTGTCTTTATATTGAACGCCCAAATCGAAACGAACATATTGGTAATCTGAATGAATAACCGGTATGTAGCTGGTGATAAGTATGATGCCTGCCTGTTTGTCGTCGCTGGTGATCGCATTCTCTGCGTTCCCAAACTTTTTTTCGACCCATTCCCTGACTTTTTGATGCAATTCGGCTTTGCCGAGTTTGGGCTGGCCGGAATCGGTGTAGTTAATGCTATTTTTGGAATCGAGTGGCAACCGGCCGTCCTGTGCGAAAGTGTGGGTAGTTGCAGCGAGCAGCGCGAAAAGGAGCAGATGTTTCAAGATGAAGTATTGAGTTGGTGACCGGGCAAATATAGCGGAAAACATTTTGGTCGTGCTTTCAGTTGCTTTCTATTTGGTCCGGTTTTTTAAAACGAATGATTTGGTTACATTTAACTATACTAAATTCAACAGGTTATGGCTAAGCTCAAAAATGTTTCGCTTGCAATTGCGCTTCTCATCTGCGCTTCGTTCACCGTCCTGCACCACGGCTGGGCCGACTACGACCAGACCAAACCAACCGATTTTAAAGCCAAAATCGAAGATCTTACCTATGAGAACCCGCACGTATTGGCCAAAGTGAAGTACAACAAGGAGCTCACCACTGTGTACCTCGCACCCGTTACCCGAATGGAATCACGCGGATTGAATGCGGATATGATCAAAAAAGGCACGACGATCCGTTTTGTCGCCTACCCGCACAAAACCGAAAAAAACGAAATGCGCGCTGAACGCATTTTTGTGGGAAATGATAAATACGAACTCCGCTAGGCGTGCAGTCGTATCATCAATGGCTCGAATGGCTGGAAAAATCCGCATGGGCTGTAAGCATCAGGCAATCGCTGTGGTTATACCCGGCCTTGGAGATCGTACATATATTAGGCATTGTGCTACTCGTAGGCGCAGCGTTCCTTTTCGATCTGCGCCTGCTGGGTTTTTCGCGTAACCTGCCTGTTACCGGCTTGTCGAAGCATTTGTTGCCCTGGTCGCAGCGGGGGCTGATACTCATTATTCCTTCCGGCCTGCTGCTCTTCATTACCAATGCACAGGCGCTCGGCGCCGATCCGGTTTTCTGGACGAAGGTCGGGCTGATATTGTTTGCCGGGCTGAATGTATTCGTATTTCACCGGTTTGTTTACGAGCCGTTCAAATTCCGCGGTGCTTCGGGTGATATGCCGGGGATGGCACGGCTCTGCGCAGGTATTTCGATTGTGGTTTGGGTTGCGGTAGTGACTTGCGGGAGGTTGCTGGCTTATTGAGCCGAGCGGTTTGCTCATTTGTGCCTCCGGCACTTATCGTTCGAAGAGCCCAGAGGCACGGACGTTTTTTAAACCAGGTAATTCATTGCCTGGTTTAAAAAGTAAAAAAGACGTACCTTTGCGCCTTAATTGGACATCATGATTTACTTCTTCACTGGCGGGGACGACACCGTCTTTGCACTACAAACCGAGCGAACGCTCACTGCCTCCGATTCCTCTAAATTAAGCTGGCTTTTCGGTGGCGCAGAACTCCGGAAGGAGACCGTTCTCACAGACTATTTCGTTGGGCCCCGCGCTGCCATGATTACACCATGGAGCACCAATGCCGTCGAGATTACCCAGAATATGGGTTTGGAAGGCATTGTTCGCATCGAGGAGTTCAAGAAGGTAGGCGCTGATTTTGAGGACTTCGATCCGATGCTCTCGCAGAAATACAGCCAATTGAGCCAGGATATTTACACCATCAATATCAAACCTGAAAAAGTTCAGGAAATCGACGATATTGCTGCCTATAACAAGCAGGAAGGCCTTGCGTTGAATGAAGAGGAAGTCGACTATCTCATTGGTCTCTCCGAAAAGCTTGGCCGCAAGCTGACCGACTCCGAAGTATTCGGCTTCTCACAGGTCAATTCCGAGCACTGCCGCCACAAGATCTTCAACGGGGTATTTGTGATCGACGGCCAGGAGCAACCTGTTTCACTTTTCAAGCTAATCCGTAAAACATCCGAAACCAATCCGAACTCGATTGTCTCGGCTTACAAAGACAATGTAGCATTTCTGAAAGGCCCGGTAGTACAACAATTTGCGCCTAAATGCCCGGACGTGCCGGAATATTACGAAATAAAGGATTTTGAGTCTGTCCTTTCCCTAAAAGCGGAAACCCATAACTTCCCGACCACGGTCGAGCCTTTTAATGGTGCTGCAACGGGTTCGGGAGGCGAAATCCGTGACCGCCTTGCCGGCGGCCAAGGTTCTATTCCGCTTGCGGGTACGGCAGTATATATGACAGCGCTCTCGCGACTGGAAGAAAACCGGGCGTGGGAAAAAGGAGTTGAGGAGCGCCAATGGCTTTACCAGACGCCCATGGACATTCTTATTAAGGCATCTAACGGCGCTACGGATTTTGGTAACAAGTTTGGCCAGCCGTTGATCGTTGGCTCGGTGCTTACATTCGAACACGAGGAAGGCGGTCGCACGCTGGGTTATGACAAAGTGATCATGCAAGCAGGCGGTATTGGCTACGGAAAAGCCGAACAGGCCAAAAAACATACCCCTGTCACAGGCGACAAAGTGGTGGTAATGGGTGGGGAGAACTACCGGATCGGCATGGGCGGTGCGGCTGTTTCGTCTGCCGACACCGGCGCTTTCGGTTCGGGAATCGAGCTGAATGCGATCCAGCGCTCCAACCCGGAAATGCAGAAACGTGTTGCCAATGCAGTGCGTGGGATGGTTGAAAGCGGAAACAATACAATTATTTCGATCCACGACCACGGTGCGGGCGGACATTTGAACTGTTTGTCTGAGCTAGTGGAGGAAACAGGCGGCAAGATAGACCTCGATAAGCTGCCGGTAGGAGACCCTACGCTTTCAGCCAAAGAGATCATTGGCAACGAATCCCAGGAACGAATGGGCCTGGTAATCAGCCAAGATGATATCGACTTCCTGCAACGCATCGCCGATCGCGAACGCGCGCCGATGTATACAGTGGGAGAGGTGACCGGCGACCACCGTTTCACATTCGAATCCTCGACCACTGGTGCTAAGCCGATGGACCTTGCGATGGACGAAATGTTCGGTAGCTCGCCTAAGACTTATATGCACGACAAAACAGTGGATCGCACTTATGAGCCCGTTCAATACGAGACCTCGAAACTGCATCAATACCTGGAACAGTTGCTGCAACTTGAAGCAGTCGCCTCGAAAGACTGGTTGACCAACAAGGTGGATCGCTGCGTAGGCGGGCACGTGGCCAAGCAGCAAACTGCCGGACCGCTGCAATTGCCATTGAATAACGTCGGCGTAATGGCGCTCGACTTCCAGGGAAAGGACGGTATCGCAACTTCCATCGGTCATGCACCGCTTTCGGCATTGATCGATCCGGCGGCCGGCAGCCGCAATGCGGTAGCCGAAGCACTTTCCAACATCGTTTGGGCGCCCTTGAAAGACGGACTGGCAACGGTTTCGCTTTCGGCTAACTGGATGTGGGCATGCAAGAATGAAGGAGAGGACGCGCGTTTGTACAAAGCCGTGCAAGCTTGCTCCGATTTTGCCATCAGCCTTGGCATCAACATCCCGACGGGAAAAGACTCCCTGTCGATGAAGCAGAAATACAAAGATGGCGACGTGATCGCGCCGGGTACCGTCATCATTTCGGCGGGTGGCCATTGCGACGACATTACAGCTGTTGTGGAGCCGGTACTGCGCAAATCGGGCGGTTCTATTTATTATATCAACCTGTCGGGTGATCGTTTCAAACTTGGTGGCTCATCGTTTGCCCAAATCCTGAATAAAATCGGTTCTGAAACGCCGGATATCCAGGATGCCGCGCAGTTCAAGGCGACATTCAATGCGATCCAGCAATTGATCAAAGCCGGAAAAATCCAGGCGGGTCACGATATTGGCAGCGGTGGTTTGATCACCACATTGCTTGAAATGTGCTTCGCGGATCGTGATTTGGGTGCATCCATTGATTTGTCTGTACTCGGCGGTCAGGATATTATAGAGAAATTGTTCTCCGAAAACATCGGTATCGTATTCCAGGCTGACGAATCGGCCGAAGCCGTGCTCGCGGAAAGCGGGGTCGCATTCCACAAGATCGGGACCGTGAATCTCGCTTCGACGCTAACAGTGAAAGACGCGACAGGCAAATGGGACTTTGATATCGACCGTCTGCGCGATGTTTGGTTCAAAACTTCTTATTTGTTAGACCAAAAGCAAACAGGCAACGGCCTCGCGAAAGAGCGTTTCGACAACTACAAACACCATGTGCTGCGCTACAAATTCCCTGCGCAGTTCGACGGCAAGAAGCCAGTGATCGACGCTTTTAAACCACGCCCGAAAGCCGCAGTACTCCGCGAAAAGGGCAGTAACTCCGAACGTGAGCTTGCCAACGCCATGTACCTCGCTGGTTTCGATGTAAAAGACGTCCACATGACCGATCTTATTTCCGGCCGCGAGACCCTGGAAGATATCCAGTTCATCGGAGCCGTAGGAGGTTTCTCTAATTCTGACGTTTTGGGCTCTGCCAAAGGCTGGGCCGGTGCATTTTTGTACAACGAAAAAGCTAAAATCGCGCTCGAAAACTTCTTCAAACGCGATGACACGCTGTCTGTCGGCATCTGTAACGGTTGTCAGCTCTTTATCGAGCTCGGCCTCATCAACCCGGATCATGAACAAAAACCGAAAATGCTGCACAATGCGAGTCATAAGCACGAGAGTATTTTCACTTCAATGACTGTCCAGCCCAATAACTCGGTTATGCTTTCCTCGCTTGCGGGAGCGACTCTGGGCGTGTGGGTGTCACACGGGGAGGGTCGCTTCCAATTGCCTTTAGCTGAGAATCAATACAATATCGTTTCCAAATACGGCTACGAGACTTACCCGGCTAATCCGAATGGGTCGGATTATAATACTGCCATCCTTTGCGACAACTCAGGCCGCCATTTGGTGACTATGCCCCATATCGAGCGGTCGCTCTTTCAGTGGCATTGGGCAAATTATCCGGAAGGACGCAAGGACGAAGTTTCGCCATGGATGGAAGCATTCGTGAACGCGCGAAAATGGATTGAAGAGCGAAATAAATAGGTTTTAGGAAGAAAGGGGAGGATATTGGCAAGTTCCTTCTGATAATCAGGCCCGTCTCGATGGTAATCGTGACGGGCTTTTTTGTTTTGCTACGGATTCAATTCCCCCACAAACCGGTCTATATCCCCAATCCCCTTCTTGGTAGCATAAGGCCGAAACAAATGTGCCTTCATTCTCAGATAATGTGTTAGCTGCCGCGCAAGGTGTTGTCTTGATTCGGTTAGAACGGCCTCGGAAAGCCAAAACCGGCTTTGCAGACTATTGCTGGAAATGATCAACAACTTATCATCCCCGGAGCTGAATTTCAGATATTTGTTTTCTTCCAAAAGCTCGATATCGTGTACCAGCCCCGATATTCTGTTCTGCATCACATTGCCCTGGTAGTTGGCTGCGATGCGCGTGTTTTGTTCCATTAAATGCACCATGCTCAGCAGAAGGCATTGGTATTTCAGCCCATTTTCAAATAGCAACTTGTTCTTCTGAAGAAAGTCATACAGGCTATCCACAGGTAAGTTGCTGTGAATAGCTGAATTAGACTCGGTGTAGGCCTGGCTGATATTGAAAACAAGGTCGTCCTTGGTAGGGAAGTAGTAGGTGAGGTTACCGATGCGAATGCCGAGGTCAGCGGCAAGCTCGCGCATGCCTACATACTCGATACCTTTGAGATTGAAGAGCTCCAATGCCCGTTTAATAATTTTTTCCTGGGTTGCGTTCACGATGATTTGGTCAATGTCCTAAATTGTTATAATTTTAGGTCGTTGTCCAAAAATATAACATTCCAACCTCATGACGAAATCATTTCCAAACATCTTGCAAATTCTCGCGTCGATCGCCTTCATTACCATCATCGGCGCCGCTACTTATGAACATGCCGCCGTGGTACCAGTGTGGAGCGCTGCACCACCGCGTTCACTTTCCATGTTCCAGGGCGAGTATGGTCTCCAAGCAGTTAACTTTTGGAAACCAGTACACCCGGTTGCTATTCTGTTACTCGCGGCCGCATTGGTTGCGAATTGGCGACAGCCGAGCCGCAGGCAATTGTTGATCGTTGTCAGCGGTTACGTGGTGATACTTGGGCTTACCGCAGTCTATTTCGTCCCTGAACTGCTGGCCATCACCACGTCAGCTTACTCGCCCGCGGTGAACGGCGACCTTGCCGAACGTGCCCAAACATGGGAAAAGCTGAGCCTCGTCCGTTTGAGCGGGTTGCTCGTGCTGGCGGTGGTGTTATTGCATGGTTTAACGACAAAACAGACAAACAAATAATGGAAACCCTCACAATGGAAAAAAACTATCCTGTTACGATCGACAATGGCCACGGTGAGCGGCTGACTTTTCTCGGTCGGGAGCTACGCGACGGCGTCGAGTACGTCCAGGTCGAAAACCAGGTAAGTCCCGGCGCAGGCCCACCCATGCACGTGCATCACCAGCAGCACGAGAGCCTTCATATTCTGGAAGGCAAGATGGGCATCGAAGTCCTCGGCAAGCAACCCTATTTCGTGCACAAAGGAGAATCTGCGACTTTTGAGCCGGGCATCGCGCACCGTTTCTGGAACGCGGGTGATACGGTGCTTCACTGCAAAGGTGAAATCTGGCCGCCGCATAATATCGAGTATTTCCTGGGAGAAATCTACCGCTCGTCGCGCGAAAACGGCCATGGTCGCCCCGGCGCATTCGACTCCGCGTTTCTGTTAAAGAAATACCACACCGAGTTCGATATGCTGGGCATTCCTGCGTTTGTGAAAAAGGTTGTTTTCCCCGTCATATTGTTTTTGGGTAAAATGCGCGGGAAGGATAAGCCTTTTCAAAATGCGCCGGAAGCACAACCAGCTCCATGAGTTGGTAAAGGTCCCAATAATCCATTCTGGAATACCGGTGCTGCTGCACCGGCTTCATGGTGGCCCAAAGTGAGCTAAACCACGACCTGCCCAAGCGACCTATTCCGCACTTTCCTCGAGCTGGTCTTCTTCCAAAAGCTCGGAGAACGAAGTGGGCATAGGAGCAATGGATGATTGGTAAAGCCTCTGGTCACATTCGTAATCACTCATGTTCCTCTATTTAGAGATCGCACTATTGCGCCCCATCAATCCCCGATTTCGAAGTCTTTTTCTCTTCCGGTGCCTTAAACTTCGCATTCGAAATCTTCAAAACCACCGCATTAGGCCAGGTTCGGTTGGTATAAAACCGCTGCCCGTTCACCGCGCTCACAGCCAGCCCAAGAGGCGTAGCGACAGACCGTATCGAAGCATCAAAATTGTTCACGTACTCCACCAGCTCGCTGCCGTAACCCAGTACCTCGACTTTGGTGGCGGCAGTGCCTTCGATTATCGGGAACAGGAATTCTCGGCGTTGACCGTATTTCCATTCGTCGTCGCGCTTCTTGGCGATAAAGGCGTAAATGGTTCTTTCGTCGTTGGACTGCGTGAACCAGATGTCCTTGTCGCGGATGACGGGGAATGGTTTGACGGCGTATATGGATTCTCCGTTCGCGAAGTTCCAGAGGGCGATTTCGCGGAGGAGGGCTTCCTGCTCGATCTGGATCTCGCCATTCGGTTTCGGGCCGACGTTCAAGAGGAAATTGCCGCCCTTGGCGCGGATCTCGATGAGCATGTTGATGATCTCGGTGCCCGATTTGTGCGGGTCGTTGGTGGGTTTGTATTGCCAGTCGGTACCCATCGTGTAGCAGGCTTCCCACGGGCGCGGTGAGGCTTTGTCGGGGATGTTCTGTTCGGGCGTGTTCATGGCGTCGCGCGTGATCACGAGCTCGGGCTGCAGGCTCCACGCGTACTCGCGCAGGCCGTCGCCGGGACCGTCGAAGAACATAATGTCGATTTTGCCGTAATTGGTAAGCAATTCCTTGATCTGCGCCTTGTCGTATTCCATCAGTTTGGGATTGTTCATCGGGAACTGGCGCTTATCCTGCAAGCGGCCGAGCGGGATACCGTTCTGGTGGAAAAACAGGAAATCTTCCGGCGAAAAATACAGTCCGATGGCAATGCCCTGCTTGCGGAATGCGTCGATGATCTCCTTCGTCACGTCCCGTTTGAAAGGTGTATTCATCACATTGAAAGTCGTCGTTTTGGTATCGAACATGCAGAAACCGGCGTGGTGCTTGGTTGTGAAAACGACATATTTCATTCCGGCAAGCCGCGCCATCGTGGCCCATTCGTCGGGATCGAACTTTTTGGGGTTGAAGAACGTCGGCAGCTCCTTCATGTACCGGTTCACATAATCGTCCGAAGCCCCGGCGAGCGAATGGCTGATCACCGTCCCGAGCGACACATCCACATTCCAGTGAATGAACATCCCGAAACCCAGGTCCTGGAACCATTTGACGCGGTCGGGTTTGTTGGCGGTTTGCTGGGCGTGGGTGGCGGTGGCGAGGCTGAGGAGTAGTAGGAGTGATAAGAGTCTGGTGCGCATTGTTTGAAAAGGTCTTTTTGGAAAGACTGGATTTGGCGCTTACGATACTCTGTTTTGGGCGAGTTTTTGAAAATAGTTTCAGGCCCATTGGTTATATTAGGGTTTTCGAAAACACTTCATCATGCATGAAAATCTTCAAATTGACATGGCTGTTTATCTTTGCGACCGTGACAGTTGCGGCAGCGCAGAGCGGTGAAATTTACCGGCTCACATTCAGCGATCCGACTAACTTTGACATTATGAATAGTCTGTCGCACAAACAGCCGAAGACCATCCTCATTTCAAATACAACGAACAGATGGGATTACACCGTTTTCTGGAATGGGTTTGTAGGTGGCGAAACGCAGGACCAGATTGATACAGAAACGAAGACAAGTCGCCATGAATCCTATGATCCGGAATACCTTTTTCGTGATCCGCAAATGTTGAAAGCCATTAGTGGTACCGAGCGCAAATCGCTTCGAAAACGAACTTTGAAGCCTACGACAGCCAAGAAAATAGTCTTAAAAGGGACCAACTACCGCACGATAGCCTCAATCAAACATGTAAAGGGCTTTTGTGTGTCCACCACCGAACCTATTTTTACTTCTGATGGACGCTATGCGTTTATTGATGTTGCAATCTATTTTGGTGGCCATTACCAAATCGACGGCGCGTGGTACGGGGACTTTGGCTCGGTCACGATCGTATACGCAAAGCAACCGAACGGTAAATGGAAGAAGTTTAAGAAGTTTGATCATCTGATTTTGTAGATCAATCTTGATACATAAGCTTATGACAAGAAAAATTGCCATGGTTAAACGCGTCGTTGACATGAAAACGCATTGCCAGCCAAGCGACGACCTGGAATATTGGCTCAGTAAAACACCACAGGAAAGATTGGCGGCAGTTACCTTTCTAGTGAATCAAATGTTAAAGCCTGGCGAACGAATGGACAAAACTGTGTTTATTCGTAGAAAATTAAAAGAATAAGTCATGTCTGGCATTTGCTCATACTCCCTGGCGATCATGCCCCCGTCAACAATTGCCGAAGACGTCCGCGGCTTTAAACAAGACTACCGCAACGCCATCGGTAAATCCTACGGCAGCGCTAATGCCGATGGCCACATTTCGCTGGACGGCTTCGATGCGGCAGAGGCGGATTACCCACTGATCCTCGCCGAATACACGCGCCTTGTGTCCCCATTAACCGCGTTTCAGCTCAACTTCTCCGGCTTCGCCGATTTCGACCGCGCCAACTTCTCCGCATTCTACATCAAACTCACAGAAGCATCATGCGACGCCATTCGCGAGCGCACGCAGGCGATCATGAAGGCTTTTGACAAGAAGTTCAAAAAGCAGTACATGCAGAAATGGGCCGACGAGTCGAAGAACCCGCACATGTCCATCGGGCGCAGGCTTACGCGGGAGTGGATTGCATTGGGCTATACCATTTTCATGGAATATGAGGCTGGGTTTCTGTGCAACTCGTTCGCGATCCGGAAGTATAATGAGAAGCGTCGGCAGTATGAGGTGATTGATACTGTTCCGTTGCTGGGGCAGAATGCATCGGGCGGGCAGATTACTTTGTTCTAGTCTGGAATACTGATTTCCGCATTCTGCCAATGTGCAGCGCACCGCCAAATACTTAATCACAGGCTTCAGCCTGTGGACCAAGCCAATGCAAATGCCGGCTTTAGCCAAAGCTGCTCCTTTTATCTTTGGCTAAAGCCGGAATGCTGATGTGAGTGGCTAACCCTGGGCTGAAGCCGCAGGGTTGGTGGCCAGTCTTCATGGCGTAAGTATACGAAAAGTACAATCTGCCTCTGTTTCAGTGATTCGCAAATAATCCTAAAAAACAATGCTCCAACACTACACCCTCAACGAATTCTACGCCGATGCGCTTTCGCACCGCCTTGCCCTAGCGAAAAAATGGTGGGACAGGATACTCTTTTTCACATTTGCCGCCGTGTTTATAACAGCTTGGCTGGGCTTGTTTTTGAGAAAGGAGCAAACCGGTGCGCTAATGGATCGCTATGGTGGGATATTTACCCAATGGATTTTTGAAGAGCCCTATTCCCAGCAGCGTATGATCGGTATTTTCGGGTTCGCATTCCTGGCTAACGTAGCGCCGACACTTGTGTTTTTCGTGCGGAAGAACTGGATTTTTCCCAAGGCTTCCATGAATTTGCGTGGATATGCGACCGTTCAATCCAAAAAAGAGATAAGGCTGCCGCGGAGCCGCGGCGCAACTAAAACCCCGAAGGCATTTTATGTATACGTCGGACATCCCGTGAGCGGGAAAGTAGTGCCGGTGGAAATCCACGAGGGTTGGTATAACACATTGAATGCCGGAAATTAGGTGAATACATACTACCATCCCAGTAGCGATAATGTCATGTATCTGGTTAATAATCAGCACCCGGTCGCCTCAAACTGACTAATATATAACCATTCCTGACTTGATTTTGATAAAATTTCCGGGAACATTGTCGGGTGGTTCAGAGAATTACTCGTCTATGCCAGTTAATAAACAACTGCGTATTTTTAAGTTTTGGGGAACTTCGAGAGAATAATTGACGACAGCGAGCTTTGGCTGGATTACCGCAACGGTGACAATGAGGCGCTGGGCCTGCTCGCCGACCGTTATTATGGTGCGTTGCGGCGTTATGGCATGAAGTTTCTCGTCGACGAAAGTATTGTCGAAGATTGCATTCAAGACCTCTTCCTGGACCTCTGGCAGAACCGTGAGCGGATCAGTCAAACGCCGTCGGTTAAGTTTTACCTATTCAAAGCCATTCGGCACAGCATTCTGGGGCATATGCGTTACCAACAGCGATTCGCCAACGAGGAGTCGCAGGATTGGGACAGTGCTATGCCCGAAAACTTCAATGCGGAATCGCTGCTGATCGAGCAGGAGACTTTGAATAGCCTTGTAGCGCAAATGCATGCACAAATGGAGGCTTTGCCCAAGCGCGAGCGGGAGGCGCTGTTCCTGCGCTACTACGAGAATATGAGCGTGGCGGATATTTCCGGTGTGATGGGAGTCAATAGGCAGTCAGTTTCTAATTTTCTTCAAAAGGGCATCACCCGCATTCGTGCAAAGTGGTTTGTAACAACGGTATTTAACCTGTGCTTCTTTTAATTTTTTTCTTCATCCGAGGGTATATCGGTTCTTGTCATTCATAATATCATAGAAATCATTTGAAAAATGAAGAATGGACAGGCCAGACTACGATTTGAATACTCCCGAAGACTTTCTGCAAAATGACCGCTTCCGTCATTGGATAAAGCATCGGTTATCACAAGACAGGACTTTTTGGGAAGAATTTTTAATGCAGTACCCCGAAAAACGTCCCGCCTATGAAAGGGCTGTGGCGATGCTGCTGGTAATCTTTGGAAAGGAGCAGGCTGAGACAGGCGCCCTCAGCGATGGTGCAGGGAAGGTTCGTGAAATGCTGAATGCGGCGACCGACTGCGACGAGGCCGACCGCTCCGAGCTCGGCCGTGATGAGCCATTACCACTGTGGCGCTGGCTGCGTTGGTCCGCGGCTGCGGTGTTGGTGATCGGCTTGGGGTTCTGGTGGAGCAAGACAGGGCGTGAGGCCGCACTTGGCGATAAGGGTGTTGCTGGCATTAGCAAGCGCGAGAATGGCAAGTGGGTTATCCATGAAAACGAGTCGCAGGCTATTATGCTGGTGAACCTGCCCGACGGCTCCTCAGTATTGCTCAGTAAAGGAAGCAGCATTCGTTTTGGAAAGGAAATGAATGAGTCCGAACGCAATGTATTCCTTGACGGCGAGGGCTTTTTTGAAGTAGTCAAGAATCCTGCGAAACCATTTCTCGTGCATACCGACAAGCTCACGACGCGTGTATTGGGTACGAGCTTTCGCGTAAGATCTTTTCCGGGCCAGGCGGAGGCCGAAGTAGCTGTCAAAACAGGCAAGGTAGCCGTGATCGCGGATGACGACCGTACCGCAGAACCGCTTATGCTTTATCCCAATCAGCGCGTAAGCCTGGTCCGCAAAAATGACAGGCTGATCAGCTCTGTTACCGGGCCGGCGCACATTGAAACAACTACTCCGATCGAGACAGAGCCATTTTATTTTCAGTTCACGCCATTATCGGAGGCTTTTAAAACACTGGAAACGCATTATGCGGTAAAGATTCTTTTTGATGACGAAAAGATGAGGCATTGCACGGTTACCGCATCGCTGAAAGACGAACCGTTTCTGGAAAAGGTCCGTCTGATATGCCTGGCTACGGAGGCCTCATTTGTGCTCAAAGGCGATACGGTCGCCGTTTCGGGAGCCGGTTGCCCCTAATGCCCGCTGGCCGGGTGCCTATAAAATTCTCACCTAACTTTTGTTTTATGCAAAAAACATCTGCGATTAATGGCTCATAGCCGAATCTGAATGCGTGCCGGGCAGATACAGTGCCGGCGACGCGCTGCTTTTCTAAACTTTAACCAATCATGAAAATTCTTTTACAATGAAATTGAACGCAACAGGTTCCAAACAATCCGTGCGCAGTTTGCTGGGCATCCAGACGCTGCTCATGCTGCTGTTCATGCAGTTCAGCTGGGCCAAAAACGGTGCCGCACAGGAAATGCTCAACCAGCGAATCTCGATCTCGGTCGAAAATGAGCGGATCGAGTCAGTCATTTCGAAACTAGAAAAATCGGCTAATGTCCGTTTTCTGTACAGCCGGGAAATTATTAAATCGCAGCGTAAGATCAGCTTTGAAGCGGAGAATAAACCGCTTTCGGCAGTGCTGGAAAGCATTCTGCAACCATTGGGACTGAAATATGAGGTGTCCGGAGATAAAATTGTTCTCAAAAGACAGCCGCATACTTCCGAAGCGCAGATCGGAGAAGCAACAGCCCCTGAGGCCACCCAGGCCAATGCAGATATCAACGTTTCGGGGACAGTGACGGACAATACCGGCACCGGCCTGCCCGGCGTGAGCATTCTCGTGAAGGGCACACAAACGGGTACCACTACGGATGCCGAGGGTAAATATAAACTCTCGGTTGCGGATGGTAGTTCGGTGATGATATTCAGTTTCGTGGGTTATGTATCACAAGAAATCGCAGTGGGTGGGAAGAGCACGATCGATGTGCAATTGCTATCCGATGACCGCGCGTTGGAAGAAGTGGTGGTGGTAGGTTATGGAACGCAGAAAAAGGCGAACCTAACCGGAGCAGTGTCGACAATAGACTCGAAGGTAATTGAGAACCGGCCATCGAGCAACCTCGCAACGGGTATGCAGGGTGTCACTCCCGGTTTGGTGGTTACGCGCCAAACAGGGCAGCCCGGTCGGGAAAACGTCAATATTCAGATCCGTGGTGCTACTTCGGCCAATGGTAATGTGAACCCGCTTGTGTTGCTGGATGGCGTCAGTGTGCCCATCAGCACGATGCAAACCATGAACCCTAACGACGTTGAGAGCATCAGCGTGCTCAAAGACGCTGCTGCGGCGGCGATTTACGGTGCGCAAGCTGCCGGCGGTGTAATTTTGATTACAACAAAAAAGGGAAAATCCGGTAAAGTTACATTCGATTATCTGGGACAACAAGGTATAGACTGGTCGCTGAACGTTCCCGATCGGATGTCGCTGATGGACGAAGCTTTGTTCTCGAACCTTGCGCGACTCAACTCGGGAAGCAGCCCGGAATATAGCGATGAAGAAATGCAACGTATACGTGACAGGGTACCTTACGCGATTAATCCCGCCGATACTTCGTCCTATTTGTATTACAACCAGGATCCGATTGCTAACCAAATTCTGCGCAAATACACCTCCATGAGCACGCACAACATTACCGCGCGGGGCGGGACTGAGAAGCTCAACTTTCTCATTTCAGGGGGGTACTACAACAAACAAGGCGTTTTTAAGGTGGGGCCAGACAATTATAACCGCTATAATGTGCGGATGAATCTTGGGTCGCAGCTCACAAAACACCTGACGCTCGACAGCCGCTTGGCCTACACCAATGACAAGGCAAGAACGGCTTCGGCAGAGGTGAATGGCGGTGGTTTGATTTACCAGGTCTACCGTTTCCGGACCAGAAACCCGTTTTTTACACCTGAGGGCCGCTATAACACGGCGAACAATACTTATGCGATCCTCGAATCGGGTGGCTATAATGAGAACCGCAGAAATTACTTCGACGGGGTATTTACACTGACAGCCGCCAACTTTGTCAAAGGCCTGCAAATCCGCGCCATTGCCGGAACGCAATACCGCCGCGGTGACCGGCAGCAGTTCAACCGCACCGTGCCGCTTTGGAGCAAATCCAAGGTTGCAAGTTATGTGAATCAAATCAACGGATACACAGTGACCAACGATGTAACCAAGAATACCAACTTGCAAGCATTAGTGAATTACGACTTTGCGGTAGGCAAAGACCATAACTTTGGCCTTTTTGCAGGTTACCAGTGGGAAGACTTCCGGACGGATACATTATCTACCGGTGCTACTAATCTGGTAAGCAACGATTTGCCTACGCTAAACCTGGGCGACGATAAAACCAAAAGCAACCGTCAGATTATCGCGACTTATGCGTTTCAGTCTGTTTTCGGAAGATTTAATTATAACTACAAAAACAAATACCTGCTGGAAGCGACGATCCGTCTGGACGAGAGCTCGAAGCTCGCGCCGGGCTTGAGAAGGAAAGTATTTCCGGCCGCATCGGTAGGATGGAATGTGCATCAGGAAGACTGGTTTGCGAGCCCCTTGCCGTTCTTCTCCGAATTTAAACTACGCGGCTCGTGGGGACGGTTAGGAGGAGCATTGGGCACAAACATCGGCTACTATGATTACCTGAGTCAGCTTAGCCGTGGCAATAACCTGGTGCTGGGCGATTCGCGGACTTCCTATATTTCGCAGGGCTCGATACCCTCTGCTGCCCTTTCCTGGGAAACGATTGAAACGACCAATGGCGGTATAGATATCGGTTTGCTGCAAAACCGGCTGCAATTCAGCGGGGATTATTATGTGAAATACAACCGGAATATGCTTACGCCGCAGCAACTGCCTGGTGTGATCGGGGTAGGAACGCCCAGAAAGAATAATGGGGAATTGAAATCGTGGGGTTGGGAAACCGAGCTCCGTTTCAGGGATAAAATTGGCAAGGATTTCAATTACTCAGTGGCGATCAATTTCTCGGATAACAACAACAAGCTGATTAACTTCTCGGGCAGGACCGTGGTGTCGGCCGGTACCAATGGTTTGATCGAGGGTTATGCCTTGAATACCGTTTGGGGCTACCAGACTAATGGTTATTTTAACAATGCCGATGAGGTGAAACAGTGGGCATTCCAGGACAACCGTGCCGGGGCTGGTGATGTCAAATATGTTGACCTCAACGGTGACAAGCGCCTTTCGGTAGGTAAGGGAACTGTGGCCGACCATGGCGACCTTGTTTTGCTTGGTACCACTGCGCCGCGTTACCTGTTCGGGGTGAATTTGGGGGCAAGCTGGAAAGGGTTTGACTTTACGGCATTCTTCCAGGGAGTGGGCAAACGCAGCTACCGCTCCACGCCCGAGTCTATCGCGCCGCTGCTTGTTACCTGGAAACAAGCCATGGGCATTCACAGCGATTACTGGACACCCGAAAACACGGATGCGTTGTTCCCCAGACCTTACACCGGCGCGACGCACAACTATGTCGCTTCGGATAAATGGACGCTGGATGCGAGCTACATACGCCTGAAAAACATCCAGTTTGGCTATACCGTGCCATCGCGCATTACCGAGCGCATTAAAGTGTCGCGCGCAAGGATCTTCTTCTCCGGACAGGATATTTTGACGTTCTCCGGACTGGGCAAATTCCAGGGCTATTTTGATCCTGAAACGCGCGACGGCGTGGAGAACGACTATCCGTTCTTCGCGACGGCTTCGGTGGGTATTAATGTCTCGTTCTAAAATTCTGACTGATCATGGTTTCTAAGAAAATACCAATGAAAAAAACAATGAAAAAAGCTCTGCTGGGCCTTTCGCTGCTGGTCGGCCTGGCCGCGTGTGATGTGAACAGGCTGCCCGAAACGAATATCAGCGACGACAGTTTCTGGACTTCCGAATCTGACATCAAAGCAGCCAATAATTACCTCTACACGTTCCTGCCGGGGTTTAATAATGACGATGTATGGTCTGACGATGCATTTGGGCTGGCCTCCAACACTGTGAGCGACGGGTCGAGACTCGCCCCAGCAACGGCGGGTGGAGACTACAACACCCCGTACAACCTAATCCGGGCGGCAAATAATGTTTTGGAAAAAGCGCCCCGTGCTGCCGTAACGCCTGCCGTGCTAGATCGTTATCTGGCCGAAGCACGTTTCTTTCGTGCATGGGGCTATTTTGGGCTTGTGCAGAAATATGGAAGCGTTCCGTTGATCCTGAAAACACTCGACGAAAATAGCCCTGAACTGCGCCAACCAGCCAGCCCGCGTGAAGCGATTGTAGATCAAATGTATGCCGATCTCGACTTTGCGATCGCCAATTTGCCTACGATTACCTCGCTTGGCAATCCCGATTACGGCCGCATTTCCAAAACCGCCGCGCAGGCATTCAAAGCGCGGGTAGCACTGTTTGAAGGCACCTTCGCGAAGTTCCACTCAAAACGCGACGCTACGAAGCATTTGACACTCGCGGTGGCTTCCAGCAAAGCCGTGATTGACAGCAAGGAGCATGCCTTGTACGGCAACTATTTCGATCTTTTCCAGCTCGCGGGCGAGGGCCGTCAGAACAAGGAAAACATCATCGTGCGGCAATATGGGGTGTCGACCACCGAGCGCGTTGCGACGCATACTTATTACCGGGGTTCGCTGGAAAACGGGAATGTGAACCCGACCAAGTCACTGGCCGACTCGTATCTGATGAGGGATGGCCTGCCCCTAACCAAATCGAAATTGTGGACTTTACCCGACTCGTCCCACAAGGTATTCCGCAACCGCGACACCCGCATGAGCGCCACATTTATGAAGCGTGGGGATGCGATGATGACTACCAAGCCGATCTTCGACATTGCCAATCTTGTATTCAACAAAACCGGCTACATGTTCCGCAAATTCGCCAATGTGGACGACTGGAATACACAGGCCTCGACCATTGACCGCCCGTTGCTTCGCTACGCCGAAGTGTTGCTGATTTTCGCCGAAGCGTCCTACGAGCTGAACAATGCGGTTACGGATGAGGAGCTGGATATGTCGGTCAATCTGCTGCGGGAGCGTGGCCAGATTGCAAAATTGACCAATGCATTTGCCAAAACCAATGGTCTCGATTTACGCGAAGAGATCCGTCGCGAGCGCCGCGTCGAGCTGGCCCAGGAAGGTTTCCGCTACTGGGATATTATTCGCTGGAAAATCGCCGAAACCGAATTGGTAAAGCCAGTTTTGGGTAATTTCTATTTTAAGAGTGAATTCGCCGCAGCTACCGTTAACCTTACGCCGGATAACATTATCCTCGTCCAGGCTGCCAGCTTCCGCAAATTCGATCCTTTAAAAGATTATCTGTGGCCGCTTCCGATTAACGAAATAGCATTGAACCCGGAGCTGGCTCAGAATCCGGGATGGTAGACTTCCTGGGCGCTGGCATTGGATTCACGTCCAGCAGCCAGCGCCTATTTTTATCCCTTTCTCACCCTGAATGACTTCTTAAAAGCATGGGTCATTGGAACTGACTGTGGTTGAAGGTCGTCAACGAGTTGCTCGTGGAGTGGCAGGAGATGATATCATTCATACAGTCGCTGGCAATTCTCGCAAAAATAGCTGCGCCGTTTCGTACGCCCGAGGTACTCCTTGTGGAACGGAATGTCGCATCGAGGGCAAATCTTCTTAGTATGCGCCAGCCAGTGTTTCTTTAATGTAAATTCCTTCTTCCATTCCAAAAAATCGAAGGCGTAGTTCCGGGTTTCCTTGACCATTTCCTTCAATTTGGCGTCGGGTATTTCTCCGAGCTTGCTGAGCGGGTGGAGCCTGATGCGGAAAAGGACTTCGTTTTTAATGATATTGCCGCTGCCCGCGAAAATATCCTGGTCCAAAAGGGCATCGCAGGCCAGCATTTTAGGCTTTTCCTTCAATTTCCTGAATGCAGATGAAGGCTTCCAGGTCTTGGACATAATGTCCGAGGACCAGTCGTAGATTTCATCGGCCGGTTGATCGATCAGTTTCACGGCCGATGCGTAAAAGTTCAGCACGTTCTTGTCGAAAATAAGGCTCAGCCGCGGCGGAGTACTCTTTCGTTCGTCGATGAGGTATGAGCCGAAGAGCATAAAATGGATCCGGACGGTAAAATCCTCGAAGCAGATCAGGAAATGTTTTCCCCACGACCTAAAATCGGTCACTTTCTGGCCAATCAGTTGATCTTTATCAATCTTTGAATTACCCTCTGCGTACCGTACAGCCTTCCCTTTCAGCCCCAGGTCTTCAACAGCTTCTCTTAAAATAACAATGGACGGTCCTTCGGGCATAGTGCGTATCGTTTTTATGGCGCTATGCTAAAAATGTGCCAAAGGGAAGGGGAGGAAGGGGCTCTCCTCCCTCCCCTTCTTTATCTGGCATCATTCTTTTTATAATTGACAAACATCAACTACCATCAACCATGCGCGATTTCATTACAACGTAAACCTAACCTATCCACTACTGACACCGTATTTATGGGACTATTTTTCAAAAGCCGCAAGCACGAATCTGCACCGGAACTTCCCGAATGGCTCACGGCAAGGGACGGTTTTCCTTTTTACATCAAGGCGCCGATGGTACTTATCGGCCTCCATTTGTTCTTTTATATCCTCAATACCCTACAGGAGATCATCGTCCCATTTGCGTTCGCCGGACTGATCGCCGTGCTGCTTAACCCGGTCTATAACCGTTTTCAGAAATGGAGGTTCAACAAGGTCGTAGCCATCGTGCTCACGATCTTTCTGGCGATACTGGTTGTGGCCGGTATTATGTTTTTCCTGTCGTCGCAGATCGTTCAGTTCGGTGATATGATGCCGCAGCTGGAAAAGAAAGCAGTGAAACTGCTTGGTAATCTACAAGTTTGGCTCTCGACCAGCTTTGGCATTTCTACCGAGAAGCAAATGAGTATGCTCGACGAGGCAGTCAACAACAGCCGGATGTATGTGGGCAAGACGGTCAATACACTTTTCGGTATTATCAGCTTTTTTGTATTGATACCGCTCTATGTATTCCTTCTTTTGTTTTACAAGCCGTTGATACTCAATTTTATTTTTGAGGTTTTTGATGAAAACAATTCCGAGCAGGTGGCAGAAATCTTACAAGAAACCAAGGGCGCGGTACAGAGCTACATTGTAGGGTTGATGATCGAAACGACGATCATCGCAACCCTTAACTCGGTCGCATTGCTCATTCTTGGAGTTGAGTATGCGCTGTTGCTGGGGGTGATCGGGGCGATCCTGAATCTGATCCCTTACATAGGAGGCATTATAGCGATCGCATTGCCCGTTCTTATTTCTTTCATCACAAAGGACGGATATACCACACCGTTACTGATCATCGGTGCGTACACAGTGATTCAGTTTCTAGACAATAATATCATAGTTCCACGGGTTGTGTCATCAAAGGTTTCAGTTAATGCATTGATATCCATATTGGTTGTGTTGCTGGGGGGGACGCTGTGGGGCGTAAGCGGGATGTTTTTGTCGATACCGTTCGTGGCGGTATTAAAGATCATTTTCGACCGTATCGACGAGTTGAAACCATGGGGCAAATTGCTGGGGGATACCATGCCGGACGACCCGCCGGCGAAGGTTGTAAACCCGCAAGAGGCGGAGGACAAGCAGCAGACATTGCTTTAAAACAAGCAGGCAGGCATTCGATCATGAATGCCTGCCTGCCTTGGTTTTAAAGTATTTCAAAAATCAAAAATCCAGCTTCTTGATCGTGCCGTCGCCGAGGCTGAGAACGTAGAAAGTACGGTCTCCCCAGCGTTTGATATCTGTCGGGCGGTCCAGCCCGCTGAATAGCACCGCGCCATCTTCGTTGAGAACCGAGCCGGTATTTGCCTTGAATCCAGGAGGATTGCCCGGGCCGCCGGGAGGCATTGTGAAGTCGGCATAATGCAGCAGAAGCGGTTTGTTGTTAACCGTCAAAGCCAGGTGCGTTAGCGTTGTAAAGCCCGATTTATAGGGGACCATCACACCGCTCATATTGACCTTGTAGATGTTTGCCACCCCCGGAGAGAACGGAAAGCCCGTAAGGCTGCTCAGTACGAAGTGGTTACCATCAAAAACGATTCCGGTTGGAACCGGATCCCTGTTGGGCGCCACGGGAGGAAAGGTGGTGAACAGGCTGAGCGTATGGGTATCTTTATCGCGCTTGATGACCGCGTTCGCGCCGGCATCCGCTATGTAAAGATGCCCGTCCGGCCCCTTGGTGAGGCTAAATGCGTTCGAGTTGTTGTCAAACGTGAGATTGAGTGTGGATACGAAGGCTCGGATATTCTCCTTAGGTATCGTATTCTTAGCAATGGCAGGGCTTCCCGAGCTAAAACCGGAGACGTCGATAATATAGAGGAAGCCTTCAACACCATGAAGCAAGTATATTGTGCCGTTTTCATAGTACAAATGGCTGATTCCTTCGACATTACCCTGGTTAATGATTGATTGGAAACCAGTTACGACCGTTGTCTTGACTCCCTGTGGTGTGATCATCACCAATGAGCCGTCGTTCTGTCCGGTACCGCCTTCGGTAACCCAGAACTGTCCTTTTTCATCGATAACCATTCCGATAGGTGCACGCAGGCCACTGGTAAAATTGCTGACGCTAAATTGGGTGGGTTCCGGAACCGGCTCACCGTGGTCGGTACAAGCTTCGATGGCGATCAGGGCTGCCATCAATGCAATTAAAGAGAGGAAATGCTTTTTCATCGCAGTTGAGTTTAGAGTGAATAGTGTAGAAAGGCAATTGTAGAAGTTGTGAGCAAAAGTAGGGGTTTGAGCTTCTCTACTACTGTGTAAATGCGTCATTATCAGGCGAATTTACTAACCGGTAAAGTTTGTGCCCGGATGCTTTTATATGTCACCAAAAATGGATTGTTTGCAAGACAAAATCCACCACCAAACCGCTCATGAACCAGGACATCCGCCAGCCGTTACCGGCCGCTTACCTTTCCATCGACGAGGCTACCAATGCCTCAGGTTTCACGATGGCTTCCGACATTCACACCTGTTCGTTACTCAAAACCCTCGCAGCCTCCAAGCCCGGAGGCAAGTTCCTCGAACTCGGCACGGGAACCGGTCTTTCCACAGCCTGGATCCTCGATGGTATGGACGCGCGATCCACGCTGGTCTCAATCGATAACGACGCCAGCTTTCTCGAAATCGCAGAAAACCACCTTGGTGGCGACCCGCGTCTCACCCTCGTTCATACCGATGGCGAAGCATGGGTGAATGCACATTTGAGAGAGAAATACGATTACATCTTCGCCGACACCTGGCATGGCAAATACCTCTTGCTGGATGAGGTCCTGGACATGCTCAATCCCGGTGCATTTTATATCATCGACGACATGCTTCCTCAGTCCAACTGGCCCGAAGGTCACGATCAGAAAGCATTGAAGCTCGTCGAATACCTCGACAGCCGTCAGGACCTGGCCATTACCAAGCAAGTATGGGCGACAGGCATTATCCTGGCGGTGAAGCTGTAAGCAATGCCGTTCTTTCCAATCATTTCCTGAAATCGCCCTCTGGCACAACCGGAGGGCGATTTGTAATTTTTTATGGTTTATGTAGGAGTAAATTAAGGGTTTTGTGGGCTTGACTTTGATAATTGTAAGATGATCTTGTAATGATCAAAGATTTAGTGCTAACCCTTAATTACTAGTTTATGTGTCAAAATCATGGAGTAGCTTACATCCGTCCCGGCGAGGTCGAGGTGCAGGAAATCGAGTACCCGAAGCTTGCTATCGGCAACCGGAAATGCGAGCATGGTGTTATTTTGAAAATCGTTTCTACCAACATTTGTGGTAGCGATCAGCACATGGTCCGCGGGCGTACGACCGCACCGGCCGGACTGGTGCTCGGGCACGAGATCACCGGGATAGTTATCGAAGCCGGCCGCGACGTCGAATTCATCAAAGTCGGCGACCTGGTATCCGTTCCTTTCAACATAGCCTGCGGTCGCTGCCGCAATTGCAAGGAAGGGAAAACCGGCATCTGCCTGAATGTGAACCCCGCGCGCCCGGGCGCTGCATACGGGTATGTGGACATGGGTGGCTGGGTAGGTGGGCAAGCCGAGTACGTAATGGTGCCCTACGCCGATTTTAACCTCCTGAAATTTCCCGACAAAGATCAGGGTATGGCATACATCAAAGACCTCACCCTGCTTTCCGATATCTTCCCGACCGGCTACCATGGCGCGGTCACTGCCGGGGTAGGGCCGGGCTCGATCGTGTATGTCGCAGGCGCGGGCCCGGTTGGTCTTGCGTGCGCGGCCTCATGCCATTTGCTCGGGGCCGCCGTGGTGATCGTCGGAGACATGATTCCCGAACGTCTCGCCCAGGCGGCCAGCTTCGGTTGCGAAGTCATTGACCTCACCAAGGACACGCCATTGGAACAAGCGATCGCTGAAATCATCGGTGTCCCTGAGGTAGATTGCTTCGTCGATTGCGTTGGGTTCGAAGCCCGCGGTCACGGTGCGCATGCCGTTGAAGAACGCCCTGCCACAGTTCTGAACACCGCCATGGCCGTCACCCGCGCCGGCGGCGCGATCGGAATTCCGGGCCTCTACGTCACCGGCGACCCGGGAGCCAAAGACAAAGCAGCCCAGGAAGGCAGCCTCAGCATCCGCATTGGCCTCGGCTGGGCCAAGTCGCACTCGTTTTACACAGGACAATGCCCGGTGATGAAGTACCACCGCAACCTGATGAACGCCATTCTTTACGATAAAATCAAAATTGCGAAGGCTGTGAATGTGGAAGTGATTACCCTACAAGACGCGCCGCGAGGCTATGCGGATTTTGATAAGGGTGCAGCGAAGAAGTTCGTGATTGATCCGCATGGGATGATTGTTTGATCTTTGTGCAAAAACAGAAAGCGGCTCCTGTCCTCAAAATTCAGGAGCCGCTGCTATTTCTCAAACCCACTGAAATGGGTCTCCCGACGCCACATGCGTCACCTTAATCCCTGAAATCTTCGGTTGCAACCACTCCACAAAATACTCCATCCCAGGTTCCTCGCTTACGGCGTGCCCGAGTACGATCAATGCCATTTTAGAACCCAGTAGGCGACCGTCCCGGGCATATTCTACACCTTCCCATTCGGGCGTCTCACCCACGATAAGCACATCCGGTTTTTCGGCCTCGGCGATGGATACTTGCCGCTGGCCGCCTGCCGCGCCGGGCATGATGGCGAGCTTGGAACACGGCTGGCTGAGGTCGCCGACGACGCGGAGTTTCTGGATGCCTAATTTGGTTTTGAGGTGCTTCACGAGGTCGCCTAATGTGGTGGCGGGGATGGTGAGCGCAGGAGATTCGTTTTTATAATACTGCGTCCAGCCGGCTTTTTTTACTACACCGTAGCGGATTGCGTCCGGTTTAAGGGAATGGCAGTAATCGTGGAAGCGCCAGACGGCGATTTTGTGCTTTTCGAGTAAGGCCTGCTTCTTTTTAACGATTTCGTTGCCTTTTACCCATTCCGGATCGTCCCGGTGATTATAGAAGGTCGGTTCGTGGGCGATGATGAAATTGGCTTTTAGTTTCGCTGCCTGTTCAATGACGCTCGCAGTGGCGAACATGGTGGTGACAATGCCGGTAACGGCCTGGTCGGGACTGCCGGATTTGATGGTATCGACAGTGTCGGGGATCGGTTTCAGGTTGCCTTCTTTGAGGATCAGGTCGATGATCTGCTGGACGGTATACGCCTTCGGTGCCTGCGCAAAGAGTGTTTCGGGCGTAAGGAATGTGAATGCGGTGGCGGATAATGCGGCCTGGCCAAGGAAGCGGCGGCGGGTTGGAGCGGGTGTTGTCATGAGTAGTCAGGAGTTGTCAGGAATAGTTTATCGAGAGTTATTTCAAGATTTCTCCCAATATAAAACAATTAATAAACACATCTGACTACCCATGTCCACACCTGACCATTCCTGACAATACCTGACCACACCTAACCCAATATCACTCGCTCCTGAGCGACTTTACCGGGTTCACCAATGCGGCGCGAATGCTCTGGAAGCTGATTGTCGCCAGGGCGACCAACGCTGAAAGCAATGCGGCTGCGAGAAAGATCCAGAGATGGATAGGCGTTTTATAGGCAAAGCTTTCCAACCAGCGGTGCATGACAAACCACGCCAGCGGTGCAGCGATCACGAATGCAAGGCCAACCAGTTGAAGGAAATCTTTAGACAACAAGCCAACGATGCTCGCCACAGAAGCGCCCAGGACTTTCCTGACGCCAATCTCTTTGGTGCGCTGAACGGTGGCATAGGAGGCAAGTCCAAGCAGGCCCATGCAGGAAATAAAGATCGCCAGGGCGGCAAAGTTCAGGAAAAGTGCTTCGAAGCGCTCGTCGGCGCGGTATTGGCGGTCGTAGAACTCGTCGAGGAAGTAGTAGCTGAACGGTCTGTCGGGGTATTGGGTTTTCCATTGCGTTTCAATGGCTTCCAACGTTGCTTTCACATTGTGGCCATCCAGTTTGACTGATAACAGATCGCTGTTCCACGGATCGAGCATGCGGAAGGTGAGTGGTTTTACATTTTCCTTTAATGATTTGAAATTAAAGTCTTTAACTACCCCGACGATCGTGCCCTCACGGTCCCACTGACTGAATTTTTTGCCGATTGCCTCGCGCGGAGAATGGTAGCCGAGCAGTTTCACAGTCGCCTCGTTGACGACCAGCGCTTTGGTGCTGTCGGAAGTGAATTCGCTCGAAAATGGCCTGCCTGCTACTACCTTCAGGCCATATTGGGGAATAAAGTCAAAGTCAACGCGGTAAACATCCAGGGTTGCTATTTGCATCTCGCCCCGGGCGTTTTCGAGCTTCGAATGCGCCTGCGAGTTTGGCCCGCCAGGAACCGCAGAAGAGCCGGCCACGGATTTGACGCCGTTCACATTTTGCAGCATGGTTTTCAACGCATTGCGGCTATTTCCCGTGCCCGGCTTGATGACCACCGTCTGGTCTTTGGCAAAACCCAGCGCGTGGCTGCGCATGAAGTCCAGCTGGGAGTAGACGATCATCGTGCCGATGATCAAGGCGATTGAAATGGCAAACTGTATGGTAACCAATCCTTTTCGCAGCATAGCGCCGTTGCCGGTCATCGCTAATTTACCTTTCAAAACTTTGACAGGTTCGAATGATGAGAGCACCAGTGCGGGATAGATGCCCGAAGCCAGCCCGATAAATATGGATGCCAGGAATAAAATGCCGACAGAAAGTGGCTCCTGACCCAGCCCGCGACTGATCGTTTTGCCGGAAAGCTCATTAAACAGCGGGAGTAATGCCGCAGAAAGTATCACAGAAAGCAGAAAGCCCAGAAACGACATTAGCAGCGATTCAGCGATAAACTGCCGCGCGAGCAGCCACCTTCCAGCACCAACCGCCTTGCGCACGCCCACTTCCCGGGCACGTTCCAGCGACCGTGCCGTGGTCAGGTTAATGAAGTTGATACAGGCAATGAGCAAAATGAATATGGCGACGATCGTGAAAATGTAAATGTTCTCTATGCTGCCCGACTGTTCGGCCTCCCGTTTGGAATACAGGTAAATATCCCGAAGCGGTTCCAGCAGCAGGGTCATAGAGATGTTTTCCTGCTGCAACAGTCGGCCCATGTGGTTGTGCAGGAATGCCGGAAATTTTCGTGAAAGTGCGGCAGGGTCGGTTCCAGGTTGTAAAAGCAGGTATGTAGTGGTCCCGAAATTACCCCACTCGTCATTCACTGCCGTGTTGTAATGGCGCGTGTGGGTGGTCATGGAAAGGAACACGTCACCCCTCAATTGTGAGTTCACAGGAGGGTCTTGCATGATACCGGTGACCTGGGCAGCATCCCCATTGTCGCCCACAAGGAGCGTCTGCCCCATGGCTGGATGCGCTCCGAAGTATTTTTTTGCGGCACTTTCGGTCAATACTACGCTGAACGGTGCTTTCAACGCGGTTTTGGGATTGCCTTGAAGCAGTTTCAGGTCAAATACCTGAAAAATCGACGAATCGGCGAGCACCGTGTTCTCCTCGTTGAATTTGACATCACCTTTCCGGAAAAGGTAGTTCTCTTTACTAACCCTGGTAAATGCTTCTATTTCAGGAAAGTCATTTTGCAGGGCAGGACCAAATGGCCATGACGTGATGCTGTATTGCAAAGTGCCCGCAGAGGATTGGATGTCCGAAGAAAGCCGGTAAATACGGTCGGCCTTTTTGTTGAATGCATCATAAGTCAGCTCAAAATGTACATATAATGCGATGAGAAAGCAGGCGGTCATGCCCGCTGATAGCCCCAGTACATTAATAAAGGAGAACAACTTGTGCTTGACCAGGTTTCGGAAAGCGATTTTGAAAAAATTGCGGATCATGGCTGATTGAATGAATGCGGGTTGCGGATATTTTTCTGGTTTTTCCTTCAAGGTGAACGGGCGTATCAGCGAGATCACATCCCGCACGTAACGCCTGCGCGCCTCACGCGGCCCGTGTGTGCGGACACGCTGTGCGAAGAGTTCCAGCAGGTCGCCTTCCAGATCGTTTACCAGGTGCGAAGCGCAGAACCAGTGCAGGAGCCGGGTGGCCCATCGGGGCGGTTGAATAGGGGTGTTCATAGCTCAGGCGGGTTTAGGGATGGCGCTCCACATGCGATTGCGGATCTCGCGGATATTGTCCAGAGCCTTGGTACCGGCCATCGTGACGGTGAAGAACCGCTTGCTTCTGCCGCCACGCTCGGCGGTGGCTCCGCCCAGCCGTGACGACAGCAGGCCTTTCTCTTCCAACCGGTGCAATGCGGCGTGTACCGCGCCCAGATTTACCGACCGCCCCATTTGCTGCTCGATCTCATTGGTAATCGAAGCTCCGTAAGCATCGCTGGCCAGTATGGCGGTGGCGAGTAACACTACTTCTTCAAACTCTCCCAGATAGGTTCCTTTCATAGGGGTTTTATTATTTCTATAAATGTATAACAAATGGCGTGCCTATGACGGAAAATGCTCTCTGTTCGCTCCTAATACACTTTTTTTAAAAACACCATGTTCGAAACCGGACATCCCGTGCAAATGCCGGACAATGCGTGCGGCCATTTGTGCCGAAAGCCTTTTCTTTGCCTCAGCATATTCACCCAACTGTTAATTCATGGTTTTCGACTTCCGTTTGCAGGTTTTCCAGGCCGTAGCCCGCCGCCTGAGCTTTACCAAAGCCGCATCCGAGCTTTTTATCACCCAGCCGGCCGTCACCAAACATATTCATGAACTGGAAAATCAGTTGAAAACCAAGTTGTTTGAGCGGAGTGGTTCCAAGATCAGCCTGACAGCCGCGGGTGAAATCCTGCTGCATCACGCCGAGCAGATTTTTGATATTTACAGAAATCTTGAATTTGAAATAAACAGCCTTTCACAACGGACAAGCGGCAAATTAAGGCTGGGCGCGAGCACTACGGCCGCGCAGTACATTCTGCCACCCATCCTGGCGGCATTTCACCGCAAGTTTCATAATATCGAGGTCACGCTTACGACCAAGAATACCGAGGAAATCGAGCATGCATTGCAGCAAAAGGAGATCGACCTGGGTGTGATCGAGGGCTTTTCCAGGAATGCGGCTATTAAATATACCGAGTTTCTGAATGACGAGATCGTGCTGGTGGCCAATAGCAAAAACCCGCTGGCCGCGACAGGCGTGATCAATGCCGCCCAATTGCGCGAGATACCCTTGCTGCTCCGCGAGCCCGGTTCGGGCACGCTGGAAGTAATCGCGCACGCATTAAAATCGATCGGATTGGGGCTTGGCGATTTGAATGTCGAAATGCAGCTCAGCAGCAGTGAAAGTATGAAGTTGTACATTCTACATTCCGACAGCATGGCGTTCATTTCCGTCCATGCGGTTCTGAAAGAACTGCAGAGTAAGGAGTGCCGCATTGTGGATGTCGAAGGGCTCTCGATCGACCGCCACTTTCATTTCACGACGCTGCACGGCCAGCAGGAGGCTTTACCCGAGCTTTTCATGCGTTTTGCCCTCTATCAGCGCAAATAGGGCTTTTTTTTTAGAGTAGTTCTGACCTGCATCCTATTTTAATAATTTGTGTACTGTACCAATTAATTCTCGTTGAGAGGGTTGAATTATTTTTGTTAAATTATTTATGTTAAAAATTACATTAAGTGTGTCGGCGTTCCTGCTCATGCTGTGGACGACGACCAGCACCCTTCAAAAAGAAGAAAGGTCTGAACTCCGGACCCTGACCCGGGCTGACTCCCTTCCTAACGCGTCTGCTTGGCCGGCAGAGCTGAATCTAACGCATTTCGCTGGCCATGATCTTACTCCAAGCCCGGCTTGTCTGGCCGTAGCGCCAACTGGTGAAGTATTTGTCGGGGTCGATATGATCGGCTCTTTAGGCAAAACGCCCGGTAAAGGCAGTATCGTGCGGCTTGTCGATACCGATAATGATGGCAAAGTAGACCAGCATACTACCTTTGCGATGCTGGACAATCCCCGCGGGATCATTTCTCAGGGAGATCAGGTGTTTGTTTTGCACACCACTTTTTCCAAAGAAACCGGCAAGGCCTCCGGAATGGACCTGGTTGTTTTAGAAGATAAGAACCACGACGGTGTGGCCGACGGCCCTGCCAAGCCACTTATCCAGAATGTATGCTCGCCCAAATTCCTTCAAAGCCGGGGCACCGACCACGCGACCAATGGTATCCGCATGGGGATCGATGGGTGGATCTATATTGCCGTGGGAGACTTCGGTTTTCATGATGCGGTTGACCGCTCTGGTAAAAAAATGACCCAACTCGGCGGCGGCATTGTGCGTGTACGCCCTGACGGTACAGAAATGGAGGTATATACCCATGGATTGCGAAACATTTATGATGTGGCGATTGACCCGTATATGAACATTTTTACCCGCGACAATACCAACGACGGCGGCGGTTGGAATATCCGTTTCAGCAATCAGATCCAGTCGGGCGAATACGGCTATCCGGTCTTGTTCAAGAATTTTACGGAAGAAATCATTCCTGCATTGATCGACCTCGGCGGAGGCTCGGGGACGGGTTCGCTTTTTATGGACGATCCGAACTGGCCCACCAAGTATAACCGTGTTCCGATGATGGCCGATTGGGGCCGGAGTCAGGTCTATGTGCACCGAGTAACGCCGGATGGGCCTACTTTCCAACAGAAAGAGGAGGAATTTATCAAACTTTCACAAGTGACAGACCTGGATATCGACGCCTCGGGGCGCGTGTACCTGGCCGCCTGGGATGGTGCCGGTTATTCGGGTAATCCGGGCAAGGGTTTCATTACGCGCGCAGTGCCGAAAGGATGGCAGTACAAGGCTTTTAAAGATATCAGCAAATCGCCGGTAAAGCAGCTGGCGTCATTACTAAGGTCGGAAAGCGCTGTGCAGCGCTTGGCAGCACAGCAGGAACTGCTGAAACGCCCGGCAAAGGATGCGGCGAAAGCGGCCTGGGCTGTCGCGGATGACAAGAAGGCTCCCTTATATGTACGCGTAGCGGGTATGTACACCTATGCGCAGGCGGCTGGGGCGGACGGGATCGATAACCTGGCGAAACTGGCGTCGGAAACCGATATGCGCGAATATGCATTGCGCGCGCTGGCCGATCGCAAACCTTATGTATCAAAAGTGGCGGTTGATCCGTTCCTGAAAGCGCTGGAAAATGGTAACGCCCGTGAGAAACTGGCAGCGGCAATCGGCTTGGGCCGTTTAGGCAGACCGGAAGGCGCACAGGCATTGCTTAAGGTGAAAGTGCCCGGTTCGTTTGTTGCGCCGCCAAAAGGAAGCGAAGGGCCTCATGCGACGCCTAATTCGGCTATCGTAACTCCGCATATCGCCGTCCGCGCACTCGTAGCGTTGAATGCGGTGGATGCCTGCGTGAAAGCAGTTGGTACCGAAAATTCGACGATCGCATTATGGGCATTGCGTTATATGCACGATTCCAAGGCAGTTGACGGACTTATCGCGGCTTATGGGAAGACCAAAGACAAGGCATTAAAAGACCAGATATTGACAACATTAGGAAGAATCTATAAAAAAGAAGCCGACTACGATGGTTCATGGTGGTGGAGCACGCGCCCGGATACGCACGGACCGTATTATAAAGCTGTTGAATGGGAGTCTTCGGCAAAAGTGAAAGACTTTTTGGTGAAAGAATGGAACAATGCCAGCGATAAAGAGTTTTTTGCCGACCTGAATGGACGCAACCGCATGGGTATTACCGAGTTCGGCGGGGAAGAAGTGGTGGCAGCCAAAGAGGAAATAAAAGTTGACCTTGAAAAAATCCGCAACAAAAAGGGACAGGTAGGAGAGTCGTCGATCGAAGACGTAATGCTGGCCATTGCCAAAATACAGGGTGATCCAGCAGCAGGCCGAAAACTGTTTACAAAGCAGGGCTGTGTTGCCTGCCACAGCCTGAGCCGTAGCGAGGTGATGAAAGGGCCGTTCATGGGCCAGATAGGCTCGATCATGAACCGTGAACAAATTGCAGAATCGATTTTGAAGCCCAATGCTTCTATTTCTCAGGGTTTCGCATCGGTGATGATCACCACAAAAGGCGACAAAACCTACATGGGATTTGTTTCGGAGGAGTCAGCTGAAAAGCTGGTAATCCGTGACATTACCGGTCAGGTTAATACGATCAAGGTCGCAAATATTACCTCACGGAAGGAGATGGAAACATCTATGATGCCTCCTGGATTGGCCAACGAGCTATCTTATGAAGAGTTTGCGTCGCTGATCACTTTCCTTTCTCAACAGAAGAAATAGAAAGGGATAATACTACCTAAAAGCCGGCTCGTAACCACGACGCCGGCTTTGTTTTTCTTTACAATCCTCACTACTAACTAATGAAAGCTCAGGTTGCGATTTGGTAGGATTTCGACGTAAAAAGTGCGAAGTCGACAAAAATCGACGAATTTTTTCGTGATTGTAACCGTTTTTTTTGCGTCATATGCAAAATTTGCGGTAAATTAGTAGTCTGATAGAAGTAGTTGGAAATTGTTGAGTTACACATCTTTTGCACCCATTGTCTCTTACTCGACGTTTATTTATACAGCATTCCCCGGCGAGCCCGCTTTCGCCGGGGTTTTTTGTCTGTGAAGACATAGTCCAGTCTTTGGTTTGATGAGATCAGATTACCCCTTGTCCCGTGGCATTTTACGATTTGTCGAAGTCTGAAAGAGTCGATCGTGTACTGGCGATCCGGAGTGATATTAAGAAAGCTCTATTGAGTCGAAATTTTCAAAAAATACATTCCTACTACGCGGATGCTGATACTTATATACGAAAATCGGCCTATTTGGTGACCGGCCGATTGTATTCGGATGAGGTTGCACTAGGACCAGTCATACTGGAAATGCTTTTTGAATTATTCTCTGATCCGAATTTTAAAGTAAGGCAAACTGTGATAAATGCCGCGGGAGAGATTGGTAAAACGTATTTCGAAGAAGTTCGTACCATTTTTGACGAAGGATTGAAAGACCCACATCATTCTCCACGCAACGCGGTGATAGGTTCGGTGAAGAAAATGGGAGAGGTTAACCCCGGACCAGTTCTTACCTGGGCAAAGCAGTACCTGCATCATGAGGACAAGGAAATCCGCCGTGAAATTTGTCACGGGATCGAATTGCGCGGTCGTAAACACCCCGAAGACATTCTTCCGTTATTGCAGGAGCTCCAACATGATCCTACCGCCCGCGTACGGAATACGCTCGTGCACGTGATTGGGCAGATAGCCTATAAAAAAGGCTGTTTGATCAAAGTACTCGCGCATTTGAAAAATTGGCAAAACCCCGCGCTCGTCGAGGCGGCCCTGGCAGAAATTATCGATGTGCATGACCGTTATCGTAATTTTGCCGCACTAACCCAGGTTGAGGCCATCAAGTTGATCGACGATTATTACGTCGACCAAAAACGGAAATGCTGATGAATGGCCTATAAATTCAAATAAGATATGACTGTAATATCCAGGCTTGCCTCGTCGATGAACCGGCGGGATGAATTGCCCAACCAGGAGCTTGCCGTTGAAATTGCTACAAATGCCGACGGCAAGGCAGTAGCTGAACTGGTCGAAAACCTCAACCATCAAAGCAAGGACATTCGTCACGACTGCATTAAAGTCCTCTACGAAATAGGCGAGCAAGTGCCCTCGCTGATAGCTGCCTATACCGACCACTTTGCGGCTTTGCTTGACAGTAAAGACAACCGTATGCAATGGGGCGGCATGACGGCCCTGAACGCAATTGCACATGAAAAGCCAGAGATCGTATTTGCCTTTATTCCCAGATTAGCCACCGTTGCCGACAAAGGCTCAGTAATCGCACGCGATAATTTTGTCGCGATCCTCATCAAGCTTAGCGGTATTCCCGCTTGCCTTGATCAAACCCTTCCTCTACTCAACGAGCAAATGCTAAGCTGCCCGCCCAACCAGCTCCCGATGTATGCAGAAAATGCATTACCGGTTATGGGAGGTGCTCACAAATCAACATTCGTCCGGACACTGACCAGTCGTTTAGGGGATTTTGAAAAAGAATCGAAGCGGAAGCGGTTGGAAAAGGTTTTGAAGCGGCTCGGATAGGGTAGTTACAAGGTGGATTGGGACCGTCAGTACGACCGTCGTGGCATCTCACGGCTTTTTAATGACGGTCTTTTTTCGCTTAACGGTATATGACGTTGTCGTATCGGCGTCAGGTCGGCCGGTGCTGCTGCGGCTTCCGTCGACACTGCCGGTTGAGTTAACATTCCCATTATCGTTCAGGATGGGGCCGGTTTCTGCGTTGGCCGAATCTTTCAGGATAGCATTCAGGTCAGACGAGTCAGCTGTTTTGATCTGGTGTCGTTTTGTCTTGCGCTGGTATTTTTGCTCCTGCCTGGACGATTTCGATGAAGCGTCGCTGGATTGTCCGAATGCGCAGGCGGGTACAGTAAGTACGAGAGCTAAAATAAGCGTTTTAAGCAGTTTCATGGTAAATGGCTTTTAGTTTGCTTTAAGTCCTTAGCAAATACCGTTCCCCGAATGGAATTCCCAGAATTCCAGCGCTTTCGGGCGCCATTTATACAGCCGCTGCCACCCGGCGTTTGCGACGGTACTCACCAAGGCTCATTCCCTTGCTCTTTTTGAAAAACCGGTTGAGGTGACTTTCATCGGTAAATGAGAGTTCGGTCGCAACCTCGTTCATACGCATATTGCTGTGCAGCAGCCGGGTTTCGACAAGTTTTAACCTCGAATTGATAATGTATTCTTGCATTGTCTCGTTGGCGTGTTTTTTGAAATACCGCCCCAGATACGATTCGGATATCCCGAAATGTTTGCTGATGCTAGCGGCTTTTATCTTTTCGGGATAGTAGATATTTGCCTGGATGTATTGTAGAATGTCGATCGCCTTTTCTTCGCTGCATTCGGTGATCTTTTCGGGCAGGTACATGGCGATGTTCCTGGCAACCAGGATGATCATTGTATTGACGTACTGCCTGATGAGCTCTTTGTTATACATATCGCGGTTGACATACTCACGAATTATCGCCTCGATTAGCGGTTTGACTATGCTCTTGTCTGCCTGGTTTTTGAGAATGCACCCGGGTTGATGGCTGGCATTTTGCAAGATGAATTCCAGCCTTTGGAGCAGGTCTTCCCGTTGTGACGCGCTCAAAAGCGAGGTATTGCTTTTGAGATACACATCATTGAACCGAATGAATACAAATTGCGTGGTGGTTTCGATGTTGAATGAGTGGGTGTCCTCAGGGGTGAGCAGGAACATATGGCCGGCATTGTACGGGAATGTATGCTGGTTGATCTCCTGCACGCCGGTTCCTCTTAGAATATAGATGAGCTCGAAAAAATTATGCTGGTGCGTTGGTTTGGGGCATTCGTCGAGTTCCTTGTAAATTATTTCAAAGGGTTCGTGCAGGTTTTCTTTCATGGTTGAAGCAAGTGTACCGGATTTTGGAAAAATTATACCGTAAAATTAATCGAAATCCGGTACAATTTTGCATTGTCAAACACAAAATCGTTTAACTCATGAAAGCAACATTTTTGACAGATACAAATACCCCACTCATTGTCAAAGAAGTGGAAACGCCGAGGCCGACTGATAACCAGGTTCTTGTCAAACTGGCCTATTCTTCACTGAACCATCGCGATGTTTGGATACAGAAAGGGCAATATGCTGGTCCCAAGGCAGGACTGATCCTGGGTTCGGATGGTTTTGGTAGCGTAGTCGAAATCGGCAGGAATGTCGATTCGGGATGGATCGGTAAGGCGGTGATCATTAACCCGAGCCACGACTGGGGCGATAATCCGGCTGCATTTGGGGATCAGTTCAAGATCCTGGGTAATCCTGAGCCGGGTACTTTCGCAGAATACATTGCGGTAGATGTAAAATATATCCACGAAAAACCGGCGCATCTCACCGACATCGAAGCCTCGGCGTTACCGCTGGCTGGCATTACAACGTACCGTGCGTTGTTTACGCGGGCTGCATTGAAGGCGGGCGAGCAGGTATTGATTACCGGTATCGGTGCAGGTACTGCATTGCTGGCGCTGCAGTATGCGGTCGCGGCCGGCGCGAAGGTGTACGTTACTTCCGGTTCGGAGGAAAAGATCGAAAAGGCCAAAGCACTCGGGGCGATAGAAGGGTTCAATTACAAGGAAGAAAACTGGTTCCTTAAAGTGAAAGAAGCTACCGGCGGCTTCGATGTCGTATTGGACAGCGCATCCGGCAAAGGGTTCGGCAACCTGATCGAAACTGCGAAGCCTGGCGGCAGAATCGTATTTTTCGGCGGAACTGACGGACCCATAGGCAATATCATCCCAAACAAAGTGTATTGGAAGAACCTTTCTATCCTGGGCACGACTATGGGGACATTGCAGGAATTCAAAGATATGCTCGCATTTACGGCAGAGCACAAGATCAAACCCATTGTAGACATAGTTTACCCCTCATTGTCGGACGCCCAGCAAGCCTTCGATTATATGCATGAGGGCAAACAGTTCGGAAAAATCGTGTTGACTAACGGGTAGAGGGAGGAAGGGGAGGAAAGGGAGGAAGGGGAGGAAGGGGAGGAAGGGGGACTGGGCACTCAGACCGACATATCGTCCCTCTTCTCCTTCCTCCCCTTCCTCCGTCCTCCCTTTCCTCCCTTTCTAAAAATTACTCAATCGAAATACCGTCCATATCTTCCAGGCGGGCTATGATTGCCCAGCCGTAAAAGTCATTAGCCAGCGCCACCATCAGCTCATTTTTTCCCGCTTTTAAGGGTATTATAAATGAAGAGTTTTCAATAGAGCATCTGCCTGCGGGTTCCTTCATAATGGGCGCGCCAAATGTGTTTTTATCGACATACAGATAGCGACCGTTTAAAAACACCCATATATCGTCGCTAAAACCCATTGCGATCTTTTTCCTCTGGTCTGTTTTGGAATTAATATCAACCTTCATCCACACGATCCGGCGCTCCTTGCTCATGCCGAACTTGCGCGTGAGGTTGATCATCCCTCTTCTTTCCGCCCAGATTGTCCCCCACATTGTTTCTGCCTTTGGTGCAAAATCGGTGCTGAAATCCACATTTTTGGGCAATACGGCTGGCTCTGAGACCTGCCATTTTCGCAAATAGCGCGGGTCATTCGCAACCGGGTCGGTGCCCTCATACGCGGGAAGCCCCTCGGTTTGGCCGGGTTTGATCACAAGGTTTGACACAATGCCCTCACCTTCGAACGCAAGCGTGCCTTCCATGACATTACCTTCCATTCTTGGGACTTCCATTGTAGGCCGCTGCATATCGTTGACAAACACCCGCAGCTGGTAGCCAGAGGCGATTAATTTTACGTGGTTCCAGGTTTTGTTCTGGAAATTGGCCTTCCCCTGATAGTGTGGCAGCAAATCCCAAAGGTTAACACCATCGATATTGGGGGTGTATTGTACTGCTTCGATGCCGGTTGTGTCGCCCGATCGGTGGGTCCGGAAATAAAATAGCTCCGTTTCTTTGCTATCCTTATACCTGAAATAGAAAGAAGCAAACCTCTGGTCGGTGGGAATATAATCGAACTCGATAGTGCCATTGGAAAATGTGGTGTTTTTCAAAATGACCTGGCCTGGTTTGGGCAGAACTTTCATGGCTGGGCGTCCATCGTGGTTGGTAAACTCTGCATTGGCGCCGGGTGCGTCCCAGCTCCCGGCTGTGAGGTCTACCCAGGTATTGAGGTCTTTCTCTGCGGTTTTTGTTTTTTTCTGACCAAATGCAGTGAAAGTAATGATGCTGAGCGCAACTAATACGAGTTTTTTCATGGCTAATAATGCAAATATGTTAAAGTGAGACTATTTCTTGAAAATGCCCGCGTTCAGCTCTTTTCCGGCCGAATTTGGAAGTGGGTTGAGATAATCTCGGGGCAAGCCGTTGGTTGCTACCTCGCTGAGCAGCAACTTGCCTGAGCGCCCGACATGTACTTCGGAATGCGCGTTCTTTTCCGCCGGTGCTGCGCCGTTCTGACCATAGTAACCCATTTCATGCTGCATACCGGTAAAAAGGCAGTTTTTGAATTTGTATTTCGGGTAGGTCTTTTCCGCGCGGAGCCACAGGTATTCGGAGTTGGCGACGATGTTGTTTTCAAATACAAATGGCTCATGGAAAGTGCCGAACCACACCGCCGATTCGTAGGCGCCTGCAATGACCGAGTTTTTAAGTGAAAAATCCCTGATGGCTGCAAAAAGGAGCAGCGCATTCTTGGTACCGTAAAAAATGCAGTGGTCGACATGAACGCCCGCGCCGTGCGCCCAGATGCTCCCTTGAATGGGGGCCGAATTGCGTTCGCCGATAAAATAGCATTGTGAAACATCCAGGCCGGTCAGGGTCGAGTCTTTGCGGCTCACAGGATAATAGTACTGCACCTCCGGATTGCCGTTGCCGATAAATTTCAGTCCGCGGATACGCACGTGATCGGCTGCTATCAGAAACCCAACCGCATGCTGGAACTGCGTTTTGTTATTGTTGGCCGATATTGACTGGATCACCGGCATTTGCGCGGGCTTCCAGTCCGCATCATCGGGCATAGTAGCTGCTTCGATCGTGAGCCACGCCTCGTCGGTATTGCGCTTGTCGATCACCACCTGGTCGCGCAGTGTGTAAAGGCCCGGTGCGACTTTGATCGTAACGCTTTCGCCGGTTTTAAATGTCTTGGCCAGCTCAACGGCTCGCTGCAACGTCGCTATCGGCGTTTCGACCTTGCCATTGGCTGTGTCGCTGCCTGTGGATGCATTTACGTGAAGCGTCTGCGCCTGCATCCGGCAGACGACGAGCAGTAAGATAATGGACAATAAATAGCTTAATTTGTACATCTTTTAAATATTTGTTGGTCGTTTCGGTTACACGGCCGGTCGGCTGGTTCCTTTGTCTGTTCAAACATAATCAGGCCGTCTGTAATGTCGTTTTCAAGTTCGGATCAAGTTTTGTCAAGTTTTATCACGCTCATTTACAATGGTTTCTGAAATAAATGAATTGCAGCGTTGCAAGGCTGTCATCGAGGATAAACTAGGCTGGGGGCCGGGGGATGGTTGGCAAACGGTCGATTTCGAAAACCTGAGCGAACTGGTCCTGAACGAAACTGGTGTGTCGCTCAGCACAAGCACGCTCCGCCGAATTTGGGGAAGGGCCGAATACAACCATTTGCCAAGCGGAACTACGCTCAATACTCTGGCACGGTTTGCCGGTTCGAGCGACTGGCGTGCGTTTGTAAAGCAAAACCAAACTGCCGTAACGGAACACAACGAGGAAACACCGAAGGATGCCGTTGCCCAAAAACCACGGAGCTGGAGGCAGTTGGCGTGGGCTGCGACTGCCGCTTTGATTGTTATTCTGGCAAGTATGCTCGCATTTGATAAAGGAGAGCCGCAATTGGAAAAGAGTGCCTATTCCTTCGAAAGCCGCTCGGTTACGCGGGGTATTCCAAACTCCGTCATTTTTACTTACGACGCATCGGCTTCACCGACCGATTCGGTATTTATTCAGCAGTCCTGGGACGATTCCAGAAGGGTTTTGGTCGACAAAAATTTGCACAAGCATACCTCGGTGTATTATGAGCCCGGTACGTATCAGGCCAAACTATTAGTCGGCGATCAGATCGTGCAGGAGCATAAACTACTTGTTGGAACTGATGGTTGGTCAGGGCTAATCGATCGGCCGAAAATGCCGGTTTATCTAAGAAAGGAAGAATTTTTACGCGCTGGTGCCATTGAAATCAATACCGGGACTATTGAAAAGAAAAATATTGCAATGCAGCCTGATCCACCTATGATCAAGTTCTTTAATGTCGGCAACTTCGAACCGGTACCGCTTGGTGATTTTTCCTTTTCAACTCAAATTAAAAATGAATATAGCGAAGGTTCAGCAGCTTGCCAGTTAACTTATATTTCACTTATCACCGACGATATGCCCATTGTCATACCATTGTCCGCAAAAGGATGTGTTTCGGAGCTTAATTTGATGAGCGTCGACAATTACGTGTCAGGCAAAAAGGCGGACTTGTCGGCATTTGGGGTAGATTTCTTGGACTGGGCTAGTGTGTCTTGCACAGCATCTGCGGGGAAAATCCGGTATGCTATCAACAACGAACAGGCATTTGAATTTCCGGTCCCCGACCGCCAGATTAAGATACTCGGCATTGCATTTGGCTTCCGCGGGACCGGCTCTGTGCGGAAAGTAAGCCTGCAATCTGGCGGAAAGTCAGTTTTCAATGCATTGTAAAATCATAGCCCCGGCACAAACCGGGGCCTGATTTAATTATGCATCAACTTGAAAATCTTGACGGCTCCGTCGGCCTGCTCAAAATGGATATAATGCATGCCGGTTGGATATTGTTTCATACTGATTGTAAATGAGGGCGAGGTGACCGCCTGTGACAGCCTTACAATCCCTGAATGGCTGATCACTCTAACGTTGCTCACTTTTTTGTTACGTATCACAATGCGTAGCTGATCCTCAACCGGGTTTGGATAAACTTCGGCCCACGAAAAATCGGGAAAATTTATCGAACGCACCTGGCTATAAGTGAAGCTACCGTCAGCGTCTACCATTTTCAGCCGGTAGTAATTCAATCCCTGCCCTGGAAAGCTGTCTATGAAGGTGTAGTTGCGTACCGTATTACTTTCATAGGCCGCCTCAACCGTACCCAGCTGGCGCCAGTCGCGGGTATCATCGCGTCGTTGCACATCGAAATGAGCACTATTGGCCTCCCCTGTAGTGCGCCATTCGAGCAATGCCAAGTCCTCGGTTTTCTGAACATCGAAATAAGCTAGTGCTACCGGCAACGGGTCGGTGAGGATATCGATTTTGACCTGTGCGACGTTGGAAAGCTGTCCGGTCTGGTCGCTAACAGTGTAGCTGATCGTCACCTGGCCGAGGAAATCACGTTCAGGGGTATACGTTATCTTCCCATTTGTACTTGTCGCATTGCCTGAGACGGGGCCTTGCACGACGGCGAGCGACGCAGCGTTAAGGCTGGCGCATTCGGACAAGTCGTTTTTCAACACGTCGATCACCACCGTTGCATTTGTTTTTCCCGCTATAAAGTCATCAACTGCCGATGGCTTATAGTGTTTAACCACGATGTAAACCGACTCCCCGGATTCGCAGCCATCGGCATTCACGCCTAATGCTTTGTAGGTGCCCTCTTCGTTCACGAGTAATTCGGGCGCCGATCTGCCCGTGATCACCTGATTATCCAGAAACCATTCATAACGCACCGCACCGGTGGATTCGGCTTTGATCCGCAATGTGGCATCTTTACACATGAATACTTCCCTGATCTGGCTTTGCGCACAGGCCCAGCCCGATACCAGAAGCATCCATATTAACAGGTAGTAGCGCATAACTGTGAGATTTCGCTCTTTTGGGTTACCCAAATTAGTTAAGTGTGATGGCCGGAACAGTTGGCACCGGCAGGTTATGCAGGATTTCTTTGGTTCCGCCTATTACTGAACCAGTCAGTTTGGAAGCGGTCGGAATAAAATCACCGACGGTAGGGAGTATGTAATTCACCAGGGCACTGTATGTGCCGGCTTCGGTCACGTTCAGGGTCGAACCGGTCTGTCCACTAATCACGGAACCTCCCTTGCTCCAAGCGAACGGGGAAATAGTTACACCATATGTGTCGAGGCCGGTTGTGGCCGAAACTGTTGCTGAAAGGGTTGCGGCTACCGTTTTATCAGTACAGAAATTCTCCTTATCGGCGGTAAGACTTATCGTCAGCTTGGGAAGCACAATAATGGTGTGTTCAACGACATTAGACAAACAGCCTTCGAATACTTCAATCACACCGAGTGTTATTTTGTGTATGCTCGGAGAAGTGATGGCATCCGAGAAGGTGTGGCTGAGAACACCGCCGCTGGCTTGGTCGAGGGTTTCGATTGTTTGGCCGACACCAGGGTCTAGTGTCCAAAGGTACTGGAAGAAATTGGAACCGGCGGCGGGCGATAGCGAAAACGATTGCCCGTTCACGACATAGTAAGTGGCGGCCTTCGATACTGGTGCCAGGCAAGAGAAAAACAAAACTGCGAGGAGGGTGGTAAACAGTGTTTTCATGATTGAAATGATAAAGATGAACAATTATAAAGGACGGTTTAAATTCAAACTGATCAGGGGTTCAGTGCGACGCCCGGCGATACGGGCGGGCTTGACACGATGATATCCACTTTCTTGCGGGGGGAAGCAATGCAACCGGAACCCGACTTGGTTGTCTCAACATAATAGGATGCCGTGCCGGGTGTGCTAAGTCCACTCGCAGTCCAGCTTTGCGCGCTTGAAACAGCACTGCTACCATGCGCAGTAGTGTACCATGCATAGGAAAAGCTACCAATCCCGGAGATGCCCAATTGCTGGGCTAGCGCCGATAATGCGGCAGTGCCTATGTTGCTGCAAGCTTTGGGGCCGGTTGCAGCAGGGATATCGGGCGAGCGCCGCACGTCATGAATATTCAGACCGTTACTGCCAAGCCCCACACCGAGCAGGCCAATATTCAGATCAAGCTCTATGCGATCGAATATCACGGAGTTGCCGCTGGCATCTTTTGGTGCAAAATAGAAGGCCACTTGATTATTGTTCCCAGCTAAAAGCCCTAGTAAGTCTGTGTCCAGCAGTGCATTGACGAGTGTCGAAGTACCAATCGGTGTGCTGCCGTTGTAGCTCTGCAATGTAATGCTCGATGCGAGATTCACTGCCAGGAACGACCCGCTTTGCGACAGGATGACCCGCACCGCATCGGCATTGTTGGAAACCCCATTGAAGAAGAACGTCTGCTTAATATGTCCGCTTAGCAAAGCAACGCCCGTCGAGACGAAGGACGACTTTGAATTCAAATCATTATCAACAGCATTTCCTGCATTCAGCACATCAAAATTTCCAAGCGTCAGACCCGAATAGTCTTTGGTTGAAACGTTGGGGCTGCCGCAATCGGCGACATTGAAAGGATAGGGGTTAGACGTATTCGTTGCTCCTGGCCCGTAAAATGCATAATAAACCTGTAAAGTATTGGTCCCCAATGCGACCGGCGACGAGAGTTTAGTCCTAATGTACTTAAATGTGGCGGTGGGTGTAACGGCCAGAAATACCGACCCGTCCGGAGTGTAGTAGGTTTTATAATTAGCAGACTGAACAGTTACCTGAACCCCATTTTTGTCGTGCGCGGTTAGCTCTACCCCTCCACCCAGCAAGGCATTTGTGTTGTTGTTGGTACGCACATACACAGTCACCGGAGCCGCTGCACCGCTGGTTACCTCTGCGGGAAATTCGAGCTGTATCCAAGCCGTGGAAGTTCCCAACGTGCTGCTGGCAGTAAGCACTGCAAAGTTATTGTTTGGCTTGATATTCCCGGTAGCGTTTCTGGCATTGTCGGCGTTGGCCACCGAATAGCTTCCGGTGAGGCCACCGCCCGCCGCACTACCACCGTTGGTTTGCTTATCGGGATATACTGCATTTGCAGGCTGAGCAAAGGAAAATTGCACAAATCCCCCACTGCCGGCCAAAGCCAGAAGTAGTTTCAGGTAAAATTTTATCAAATGAAGAAGAAGGTTTACATTTAAAATTACTTCTACAAAGTAAGGAGCGGAATGGTGACATGCAAATTTTCTTCAATAATTTATACGAAATTTTACAAAGTGCCTCCCAGGCTCCGTTTGGCAATTAATCCTACTCGGCAAAGATGAAAATGACTAACTTCGGCCTGTTAAACCGATCTAGCTGTTTCAAGTGGACAACCAACTTTTTAGCCTGCGAACTGTCAATGTGCTTCGTTACCTGACCCCGCTTAGGGAAGGCGGTTCGCTGCCGGCCATTGCCGAGGCCAACGATGATTTTCTTTACGTGCTGAAATTCAGAGGAGCGGGGCAAGGTACAAAAGCTCTGATTTCAGAAATGATAGGAGGGGAACTAGCCCGTATTCTGGGACTCAAGGTTCCCGAGATAGTCTTTGCGAACCTCGACGAAGGTTTTGGCAGAACGGAGCCCGATGAGGAAATCCAGGATTTACTGAAAGCCAGCACCGGCCTGAACCTGGCAATGCATTACCTCTCAGGGGCTATTACATTTGATCCGGCTGTAACAAAGGTGGGGCCTCGACTGGCATCCGAGATCGTGTGGCTTGATAGTTTTCTAACCAACGTCGACCGCACCGCCCGCAATACCAACATGCTCATGTGGCATAAAGAGCTGTGGCTGATCGACCACGGGGCAGCACTTTATTTTCATCATTCATGGCAGAACTGGCAGGAGCAGGCTCGGCGGCCATTCATACAGATAAAGGATCATGTTTTATTGCCAAACGCGTCGCTACTAACAGAAGTAAATGCTGAATTTCGCGAGCGGCTGGCCAATGGCGTTATTCCAGCGGTTGTATCCCTTATTCCCAACGACTGGTTGTCGGTGGATTCTCCATTTGAATCTGCCGATGAGCACCGGCAGGCCTACATTTCATATTTGCAGGCCCGCCTCTCAGCGTCTGAAATTTTTGTGAAAGGAGCCCAGGATGCCAGATAGATTTTTATACGAATATGCGGTGTTGCGCATCGTCCCGCGGGTTGAGCGGGAAGAATTCTTGAACGTGGGTGTCGTATTGTATTGTCCTGCGAGAGGATTTCTTGCTTGTGTTTCCGAAGTCGAGCCAGATCGCCTGACAGCTTTCGCTAGTGGCATAGATCTGATCGAGGTTGAAAGATATCTTCATGCATTCAGGCAAATTTGCGAAGGTAACCGGCAGTGCGGAAGCCCTATTGCTGCATTGCCCGCTGCATCTCGCTTCCGGTGGCTTACAGCTACCCGCAGCACGGTTTTGCAGACATCCAAAGTCCATCCCGGTTTTTCTGCCGACCCGGCAGAAACATTGGAAAGGCTTTTTGTGCAGCAAGTAAAATAGTCAGCCATTTCAGTTTAAGGTATTGCTGCACAAGCTCCTTGTTGCGGCGTGAAATCTCGATTCTTGAACCATCGGACAACAGCAAAAAATGTTTATTGTGCGTTACCTGCTTAATATACTTCGGATTGACGAGGTGTGATTTGTGTGTCCGGATGAAATTGAACTCGCCCAGCATCTCATCGAACTATTCTAGGGTTTTACTGGCCAGAAACGGCCGCTTGCCGATCAGGTGAATACCCGTATAGTGTTTGTCGGCTTCCACCCGGAGAATTTCGTCGAGCGTGAAAAAGAACACGCTCTCACTTGAAGACACTGCAAGTCGGAATTCCCTGATCTTCTTTTCGATGTTGTGGACCAGGTTGTCGTACAATTGCTGGGTCTGCTGTTGCGGCTTTTCCTTTACCTTATAGACATGGCGATTGATGGCGGTTTGCAACTCTTCCGGGTCGACCGGTTTCAGCAGATAATCTAATGCGCTGAACCGGATCGCCTGAATGACATATTGATTGAAGGCCGTTGCAAATACAATGTCGTAGGCGGTTTTTGCGGGCCAGCAGGAACTGACCTGTTGCATCTAATCGTTCCCAAAAACAAAATTAAGTACTCCTAGTAGCTTGTCAATTCGACAATTAGTGCGTGTTATTGCGTATTCCGAGCACCAAATTGAGGGCCCCAAATTTTTTGTTTCGAGTGGTTAGTGGTCTGGAAACTATCAATGCCGTTAAAGCCAGTCAAAGACTTTTTTGTATTTCAATACTATTACACCGAGTGGAGGCAATGTCAACGGTAGGGAATGCATATGTCCATGTTTTGGAATAGGGTAGGTTTCAATTTTTTCAAAATTCATAACATCGGCACCACCATAGCGCAGGTTGTCACTATTGAATACTTCTTGATAATAGCCCGGCTTCGAGACACCAATTCGATAATTATTCCGCACCACCGGTGTAAAATTGGCAACAAATAGCAGTTGATCTGATAAGGAGGCTCCTTTCCTGATCCATGCAAGTACACTATTGGTAGCATCCTGGTGGTCGATCCATTCGAATCCTTCTGCTGAGAAATTTCTTTCATACAGCGCCGGCTCGTTGCGATAAAGCGAATTAAGATCCTTAATCAGCTTTTGGATGCCTTCATGCGGCGGATGCAGGTTTTCATTCCAGTCGAGGCTGTAATCATGCCGCCATTCGTGGTGCTGTCCGAATTCCCCTCCCATAAAGAGCAACTTTGCACCCGGGTGCGCGTACATGTATGTATACAGCAAACGCAGCCCGGCAAAGCGTTGCCAATCGTCCCCGGGCATTTTTTGAAGCAATGAACGCTTCCCATGGACTACCTCATCATGCGAAAGGGGCAGCACAAAACGTTCAGAAAAGGCGTAATGCAAGCTGAACGAAAGTTGCTCGTGGTGATAGCTGCGGTAAACGGCGTCTTTTTTTAAATAAGCGAGAGAATCATGCATCCAGCCCATCATCCATTTAAGATCGAAACCAAGCCCACCACTGCTGACCGCATGGGTAACGCCGGGCCAGGCTGTGGATTCCTCAGCGATCGTGATCACATCCGGGAAAGACTGGTGAACGGCCCCATTGAATTCCCGCAAGAATTCTATTGCTTCCAGATTCTCCCTGCCGCCATAACGGTTTGGAATCCATTCGCCTTCTTTCCGTGAGTAGTCAAGATAAAGCATAGAGGCTACCGCGTCCACTCGCAGGCCGTCGATGTGGAATTTGTCCAGCCAGTAAAGTGCATTGGAAATTAGAAAACTTTTAACCTCATGACGCCCCGGGTTGAAAATGGCGCTTTTCCAATCGGGATGCAAACCCTGCCGTGGGTCGGCGTGCTCGTATAGATGCGATCCATCAAAATAGCTCAGCCCGTGCTCGTCGGTTGGGAAATGAGAAGGCACCCAGTCAAGAATTACGCCAATGCCAGCCTGATGCAACGCATTGACAAGAAACATAAAATCCTGAGGCGTTCCGTAGCGGCTTGTTGGTGCATAGTAACCGACTACCTGGTAACCCCACGATCCATAGAAGGGGTGCTCCATTACGGGCAGAAACTCTACATGGGTGAATCCCAAAAACAGGCAGTATTCCGGAAGCTCGGCCGCTAGTTCACGGTACGTCATCTCGCGTCCGTCCTGGTCGTTCACCCGACGCCATGAGCCCAGATGCACTTCGTAAATTGAAATTGGTTTGTTCAGCGCCGGAGATTTCCGTTCTTCGAGCCAGGCTTGATCACTCCATTCAAATTCCAGCCCCCACACCACCGAAGCGGTGCGCGGCGGAACTTCCCAATAAACCGCATAAGGATCACCTTTTTCGACTTCATAGCCATTATTGGAGCGTATGAAGTACTTGTAGAGCGCTCCCTGCCCAACGTCTGGAACAGTACCTTCCCAGATACCAGAGCCATCTGCACGGGCCAAAAGTAAGTGAGCTGCCCTGTCCCAACCGTTGAAGTTACCGATCACAGAAACTTCGGCAGCATTGGGCGCCCACACAGCGAAATGTGTTGCTTGGCCTTCTGTTTGGTGCTGAATATGTGCGCCGAGCTTATTGTAAATATGATAGTGTTTGCCGGATCCGAACAGCTCAACGTCGTGGACGGTAAGTTGCGGTTTGTTCTGCTGTTGTAGCATCATAATACGATCAGTTAAACGATTACCCCCGCCTCTTTGTCGTTAAGAATGGCTCGGATGCCCCTTAAAGGCACCAGTACCCACGATGGTCTGTTGTTTACTTCATAGTTGAGCTCGTAAATGGCTTTTTGAAGCAGGTATGTTCTTAAAAGTGTTTCCAGGTCGCCTTTCTGATGCGGAATGATGGGACTGTTACCGACCGTCTCCAAATATGCCTTCATAAAAAAACCGCTCATGTAGTGATACCATTGCTCCACAAAGGGTAGTAGTTTGTTCACATCCTCGGGCCTGATCTGGTTGTCCAGATACAGACTGCCGTGCGCTGCATAATGGAAAGACCGGAGCATGCCGGCCACGTCCCGCAAGGCGGATCGCTTCAACCTTCGTTCACTATAACTGCGCGCAGGTTCACCTTCAAAATCAAGAAGGACGAAGTCCTTCCCGGTAAACAGCACCTGTCCGAGGTGGTAGTCGCCGTGAATGCGGATTTTAGCAGTGTCGATCTTATGCCTATACACTTTTTTAAGTTCTGTCAGGATTTCTTCCCGGGACTGTATTATCTCCTCAGCCGCTTGCCGTGTTTCGGGATCCAATTTCCTGATATTCCGGTTGACGCTTTGAAATGCCACACGGACCAATGATTGCAGCGATGAATATACTGAGCGTTGGTAATGCAGAGAGAATTCCTCCGGTTTAAAATCGGCATCATCCTTTTCTCCTGCAAGAGCCAGGTGCATTTCGGCAGTACGGACGCCCAACAGTCGGGCTTGCTCTGCGACATGTACATCTAGTAGTTCTTTAAGCATTTCGGGGATCTCCTCGTAGCTTGCCGGGTTAGTAAGTGTTCCCAGGAGTTCGCCCGGAAGCTCAAGGCCAGTAGTCGAGAGGACCTTTTCATTGAAACTATCCAGCCGGTCGAGCATGTTTGCCCAGGCATCTGTGGCATTTGGGACCATTTCCTGCATCATTCCCAGTACCATCGAATCTTTTTTGTATTTCCATTCAATAACCCCAACGTAAGCCGGGATATTCTTAAATCGGGCCTTATTGGTCAGGTATTGTGTGATTTCCACGTCGGGGTTAATGGCCCTGTCGACCTTGCGGTAAAGTTTGAAAAAATATTTTCCATCGTAAGCAATGGATGTATTGCTCTGCTCTCCCGAAAGTACACGAGGCTTGATGCGGTCGGTTTCATTGATATGCTGGGCAAGCTGCCGGTGTGCCGAAAAGTGAATCTGGCTGTCTTTGGCTTGCAACCGCTCGTTTCCGGCCATATTCTGGATCAACGCCTGTTGCAGTTCAAGACCGTAGATAGCATCGAATAATACACCTTCTTCCTCGCCTTTAATCTGAATGCGCGCCAATACCGCCTGCGGGCAGTTTTCACGGACCTTAAACGCGAAGGGCACCTTGCCAAACGCGACAGGGAGCTGGTACATCTCCGGCAGGTCATTCTGATAGGAGATTTCCAGTAAGAACAGAAAGCATGGCGGGTTGTCTCCCAACGGAATGGAGGCATGCGATATGATACTGATTCGCTCCAGACCTTTCCCCTTTCCTCCAAACCACCTCATTTTCATTAGGTAAGAAGGCAAGATGCTGGTTTCCAGTTGTTCAATCACGGAGGGCTCCAAAAGATCTTTCCATCTTTCAAGCCTGATCAACGGCAGCTGCTGGTTCACGTCGATTTCTGGATGCGTTTTCTGCATTATAAAACACTGACAGCCATACGCTTCCAGGGTGAAGAAATAGGGGATATTGTCTTTGACAGAGGGAAATTTGTTTTTGCTATAAATTTCTACCGGCTGAAAACCCGTGTATTGGTCCAGATCCAGTTCTAAGGGCTGCGGAAACCTGGAAAGGTTGGCGATCACCAGCATCGTTTCGTTTTCGTATGTACGGGTGAATGCCAGTACTTTCGCATTCTCATGGTTTAGGAATTTGATGTCACCACGACTGAACGCCTTATACCTCTTACGCGTACTTATCGCCCGCCGCATCCACCACAACAACGAAGAAGAGTTCCGCGATTGTAATTCGACATTCACTGATTCGTAGTGGTATTGAGGATCCAGGATTAGCGGCAAGTACAGGCGCTGAGGGTTGGCCTGGGAGAACCCGGCATTGCGGTCGGGACTCCATTGCATGGGTGTGCGCACGCCGTCACGGTCGCCGAGATAGAAATTATCCCCCATCCCGATCTCGTCGCCATAATAGATGATAGGTGTTCCCGGAAAAGTAAATAGCAAGCTGTTCAGAAGCTCAATCTTCTTCCTGTTGTTTTCCATTAATGGGGCAAGCCGATGCCGTATACCAAGGTTGATCCGGGCTTTGGGATCTTTGACATACACCTTATACATATAGTCGCGCTCCTCGTCAGTCACCATTTCAAGCGTTAGCTCGTCGTGATTACGAAGAAAAATTCCCCATTGGCAATTTTCGGGGATGGCCGGGGTCTGGTCGAATATGTCGGTAAGAGGATAGCGGTCCTCCATTTGTAGCGACATAAACATCCGTGGCATGATCGGGAAGTGGTAGTTCATTTGGCATTCATCACCATCGCCGAAATAAGCTGCCGAATCCTCAGGCCACATATTGGCCTCTGCCAGCAGCAATGTACCCGGATATCGGCCGTCGACGTGCTTTCTGAGTTTCTTCAAAAAAGCATGCGTCTCGGGCAAGTTCTCGCAATTGGTGCCGTCCCTTTCAAACAAGTAGGGTACAGCATCCAGCCGGAAGCCGTCGACGCCCATTTTGCACCAAAAATTAATGATCTTGAAAATCTCTTCCTGAACGTCCAGGCTATCGTAATTCAGATCAGGCTGATGATGAAAGAACCGGTGCCAGTAGTATTGCTCAGCCTCGGCGTCCCAGGTCCAATTGGATTTTTCATAATCCTGAAAAATTATGCGAGCATCCTTAAATTGTTTGGGATCGTCAGTCCACACGTAGTAATTTCTGTAGGCAGAGCCTTTCGGAGCGCGACGTGCCCTTTGGAACCAGGGGTGCTGATCGGAAGTGTGATTGATCACCAGCTCGGTAATCACTTTCAGGCCCCGCTTGTGTGCCTCACGCAGGAAGGTTTTAAACTCCTGAATATCGCCGTATGAGGGATTAATGGTGTAGTAATCAGCAATATCATATCCATCATCGCGCAGAGGCGAAGGGTAAAAAGGTAGGAGCCAGATTGCCGTAACCCCTAGGTCCTCAAGGTAATCCAACTGTTGCATCAGGCCCTGAAAATCGCCTATCCCATCGCAGTTTCCGTCCTTGAAAGCTTTGATATGAAGTTCATAAATAACTGCATCTTTATACCAATGCAAATTTTTCTCGGGCATTCCTTTGCTGTATTCCATCTGCTCTCTTAATTCAATCGTTCAATTTTTAGAATGTGCGCCGGCATTTCGAAGGGATTCATCTGCACGTAGTTATACTCCCCTTGCCATTTGTATTTTTCTCCGCTCAGCATATCGAAGACCAGGTAGGATTGATCGTGTCCGAGCCCGAACTGTTGGAGTGGCACCCGGATGTGTGCGCCCTGTGTATGGTGATGATCCAGATTGACGGCGATAATTAAAGGCTCACCATCGTCCGCTGCGACTTTCGTGTAGCTGATCACCCTATCATTATCGGTTTGATTAAAATCAATATTCCAGGTCGACTGCAATGCGGAATAGGCTTTCCTGATGCGATTTATACGGGTGATAATCTCACGAGTGCGGCTGTAACGGTTCCAGTCCCAATGTTTGATCTCGTACTTCTCATTATCGGTATATTCTTCCTTTCCCGGGTAGGGTGCATTAATGCCGTACTCATAAACCGGCCCGTACAGGCCATAATTGGAAGAAAGGGTAGCGGCAAGGATGAACCGGATGATGTGCGCGTTCTCACCACCTTCTACCAGATGGTGTGGCAGGATATCGGGCGTGTTAGGCCAGAAATTGGGACGGAAATAATATTGCTGGTCGGTTTTGGTGAGCTCGTACAGGTATTGTTCCAGTTCCCATTTGCTATTTCGCCAGGTGAAATAGGTGTATGACTGGTTAAACCCGATTTTCGCAAGCCGCTCCATCACCCGTGGACGTGTGAATGCCTCGGCAAGAAAGATTATCTGCGGGTTCACTTTGCGGACTTCACCAATCATCCATTCCCAAAATGCGAAAGCTTTCGTGTGTGGATTATCGATGCGGAAAACGTTGACTCCCTGATCTATCCAGAAATCTATCACACTTTTAAGCTCACTCCACAGATTTTGCCAGTCTTGTGTTTCGAAATCAAACGGAAGGATGTCTTCATATTTTTTGGGCGGGTTTTCGGCGTATTGCACCGTACCGTCCGGGCGCCATTTGAACCACTGCGGATGATCTTTCACATAGGGGTGGTCGGGTGCGCATTGGTATGCGATGTCCATGGCGATCTCAATATCAAGAAGTTTCGCTTCGCTAACCAGCTCGGCAAAATCCTCGATCGTACCCAACTGGGGATGTACAGATTTGTGTCCGCCAAGTCGGTTGCCTATCGCCCAGGGAGAACCCGGGTCGGCGGAGGACGGGACCAGAGAATTATTTTTTCCTTTGCGATTCAATTCGCCAATCGGATGAATGGGAGGAAAGTAAAGCGTGTCGAAACCCATTTTGGCAACTTTCGGCAACAGCCTAAGTACGTCGCGAAATGTGCCGTGTTCTCCCGGAACCTCAGCTGCCGACCGCGGGAAAAGCTCGTACCATGTGCTGAAACCGGCTTTTTTACGCTCGATTTCGAGGCGAAATGTTCGGTCAAAAACGCTGATGCGATCAGTGTAACGAATCTTTGACATGGCTTCCGCCAACACCTCGCTAAGGGCGAGATCGACAGCTTCCTGTGGATCTGCGGCATTTTCCAATGCTGTAATCCATCTTTCAAATGCAGACTGATACTCCATTGCCGCCAGTCTGGCTGCCTCTTTTAAGATATCAGCTCCGATCCGCAGCTCGATACCAATATCCTGGTTGGCATCGAATTTCTTAAGCAAACCCTTTTTCCAGGCCGTAAAATGGTCGACCCAGCCAGTAAAACGGTATTCATAAAAACCTTCCTTTCCAGGCGTCCACCTCGCATGCCAACGGTCATTGCCCGCGTGCGACATGGGAATGTCGTGCCATAACTGATCGGATCCGTAACGGAAAATCACACTCGCTGCAACCGCATCGTGGCCATCGGCGATGATATCTGCTGAGAACACGACGCTTTCTCCGATCGCCCTTCTGGCTGGAAATCTCCCTTCTTCGATCTGTGGCCTGACATTGCTGATCACCACCCGCTTTCTACCGTCCAGCGTGCTCATTACCAATTCGTTTTTAGTTCTTTTATGATGAATGCCCGAATGATAATCAAAATCGTGCCTGCAGTGGAAGGAAAGAGGTAATGGGCGCCGACTCGAAATCCGGGTTTTATCTTGAGAGTAAAAAAACTATTCATTAACTTTTACATTCAATAACCCACTTCCATCAAAATCTCACAACTCAACGATCACTTTCACCAGGCCAAGGGAACCAAGACAGTACCTGCTCATGAGTTTGCCGACTCTGTCGCCCGGAATCATTGACTACATTTATGCCAAATTTGCCGCAAGACTAAAGAAACAGGTCAATATTTGCCGATTGTCAGTTAGATTTAAAAACTTAGTAGCTTACTTACGACAACTATTTCTACAATTTAATGGTGTGTAGAGATAGGAAGAATCTGATTGGCGTGGAGTAATATGGATATTCTGAACCCCCTTCTCTTACTGTAAAATGGAATTTATTATCGTTGATGACAGTGTATTTGATCAGTTTACCCAGGAAAAACTGCTGCTAAAAAGTGGTTTGACCAAAACGGTAAGGACGTTCAGCTCGGCGCAGCAGGCAATAGATCACCTGCGGGATCAGGGGGCAGATATGCCTGAGACGGTGATCCTTTTGGACCTTCAAATGCCCGGTTTGAACGGCTTCGAATTCACAGAACATTATGGTTTGTTACCCGATGTGGTTCGAAAGCGGATCCGCTTGTTCATGATTTCATCCACCGTTGACACGTCCGACATCGAGGAAGCCGAAGCCAACCCATACATTATCCAACTCTTGCCTAAACCCCTCGAAATACCGTTGCTGAGGGAGCTTCTCAAAAGATAATATCCGATTGTCGGGCCGTTTGCTGGCATAATATTTAACGAGCTGACGATATACTTATCATCAGCATTCATGAATAATCCGGTCTCTACTTACCGCCTTCAGTTTCATAAAGACTTTTCATTTCAGGATTTTGAATATTTGATTCCCTATTTCCGTAAGCTGGGCGTGGGGACGATTTATGCATCCCCGATTTTGGCCTCGACAACAGGCAGCACGCACGGCTACGATGGCGTAGACTCCGAGCGGATAGATACCGAGATAGGCACCCTGGATCAGTTGCGTAGTCTGATATCAGCCCTTCAGGATTCGGATATCGGCTGGTTACAGGATATTGTCCCCAACCACATGGCCTTTCATGCCGAAAACCCATGGCTGATGGACGTTTTGGAAAAAGGAAAACAATCAGTCTTTGCGCCATACTTTGATATCGCATGGAACAGCGGCCTTTTTCATGGCAAGCTTATGGTACCGTTTTTAGCAGAAGAGCTGGACGACTTGATTGCTGAGGGGGAAGTAAGGGTGCGTTACGATGGCAGTCGGTTCGGCCTGGATATTGGCGGACAAACCTATCCGCTCAACCTGAGGTCATACGTTTTGTTGCTGCAAAATGTAGAAGGAAAATCACAGGCTCTTACCCAATTGCTTGACCAGCTGGAAGAAATGAACCGTATCGAGGATGCGCCGGCATTCTCGCAGTGCTGGGGCGAATGGATCTTGCAACTCCGCGCACTTTATAGTACGGAGGGAGCGAAAATTGCGGTTGACGCCACATTATCAAAAATAAATGAAGATCCGGCATTGCTGACTGCGCTGGCAGATCAGCAGAACTATGTACTCTGCCACTGGCGACGAACAGAGGAACAGATCAACTTCCGTCGTTTTTTTACAGTAAACGGACTTATTTGCCTAAATATACAGGATGACGCCGTTTTTGAAAAATACCATACACTGATCAGCCAATTGACCGCAGAGGGTCTCTTTCAGGGCCTGCGAATCGACCACATCGACGGTCTTTTTGCCCCAACGGCATATCTGGAAAGGTTGCGGGGGAAAGTGGGGAACGATACTTACATTATCGCGGAAAAAATCCTGGGTGAGGGCGAAGATTTGCCTGCTCGATGGCCAGTACAGGGAACAACTGGTTACGAGTTTCTAGCAGTTGTCAACAATCTGTTTACAAATCAATCAGCGCGGGAGCCATTTACCGCATTTTATGCAGAGCTGACGGGAGATGATCGGCCAGTTAATGAGCTGTTGCTGAGCAAAAAAAGCGAAATTCTCTATGGGCACATGGCCGGAGAGCTCGATAACCTGTTTGAGCTATTGGTGTCCTTGGAGCTTGTCGACCAGCAAACCCTGGAACGCATTGGAGCCGAATTTATCCGTCAGGCAATTGGCGAATTCCTGATCCACTGCCCGGTTTACAGGTACTACGGCACTGCAATGCCGCTCCCCGAGCAGGAATCCCAGGATGTAAAGCGCATTTTAATCGATATTAATAAGTACCATCTTGACTTGTCTCCGGCAGTGGAAGTATTGGAACAGTGTTTCATTCACCGGCCTGCATTAGGCGATGAGCAGTACAACAGCCGCGCAGCTGAATTTTACCAGCGATGTATGCAGTTTACTGGTCCGTTAATGGCCAAAGGAGGTGAAGATACGCTGATGTACACCTATAACCGGTTCATTGCCCATAACGACGTAGGTGATTTTCCAGATCGTTTTGGGATTACTGTCGGTGACTTTCACAAGTATATGAAAAAGCGCCGGAAAGAATGGCCGATGGCGCTGAGTACCACTTCTACGCACGATACCAAGCGTGGAGAAGATGTACGTGCCAGGCTAAACGTGCTCACGGATTTGGCCGATGAATGGATTGAAAAAGTAAAAGAATGGCGGAGGATCAATAGCACATTGCGCGAATCTGCGGAGGTACCTGATGCCAATGATGAATACCTAATTTACCAAACGGTGGCAGGTGCTTATCCATTGCCGGGGCAGAACCTGGATGATTTCGCGGAGCGGTTGTGTGAATATCTCCGGAAAGCATTGCGCGAGGCGAAAACCAACTCCTCGTGGTCATCACCTAAGGAAGACTACGAGAAGGGGATCCATGATTTCGCCAACGGAGCGCTGAAAGAAGGTTCCGCATTTGCGGAATCACTTCGGAAGTTTCTGGAATCCATCGCGGACTTTGGCATAATCAATTCGTTGGCGCAGCTGGTACTCAAATTCACTTGTCCGGGAATTCCTGACGTGTATCAGGGTTGCGAATTATGGGATCTGAGTCTTGTCGATCCCGATAACCGCCGTCAAGTTGACTTTCGTAAACGCAAAGAATGGCTCGACCAACTAGAAAGCTACGAACCAGACCAACTCCTGGAAAGAATTTGGGAAAGCCGTCACAATGGACTGGTAAAACTGTGGCTGACGCAGCGCTTATTTGGACTGCGCAGAGAGAACCCAATGCTTTTTATTCAGGGCGAATACATTCCGTTGCAAGTAAATGGGATCTATAAAGATAACCTGCTTGCCTTTATGCGGATATACAAACGTGATGTGTGCGTGACGGTAGTGCCGCTGCATACGGCTGTGATGAGCCGGGCGCAGCGAAAGGATTTCTTCGAACTGGATTGGGAGGATACGTACATCACGTTGCCAGAAAATATTCTTTCGGAGTGGACCGACTTGCTCACAGGCAGCGAAGTTACTTTCCAGGCAAAACTTTTCCCCTCGGCTCTCTTCGGGGGTATGCCTCTGGCAATCCTGAAAGGGAAACGGGCGCATAATGAGCGCAATGCAGGTGTGTTGGTGCATATCAGCTCATTGGCGACACCGTTCGGCATCGGGGACATCGGTCCGTCGGCGTACCAATTTGCTGATTTTTTAGAAAGGACTAACCAAAAAATATGGCAAATACTCCCGCTTAACCCCACGGAGCCCTCCCAAGGCAACTCCCCGTACAGCGCTTTATCGAGTCGTGCCGGGAATCCGCTGCTGATTAGCCCGGACATACTGGCAGGCGAAGGGTACCTAGCGGATGAGGATCTGAAAGCAAACTATTTACCGGATTCGTCGACAGTGGATTTTGAAGCGGCCGGCCGGAAGAAGAAGTTCCTATTGGAACGAGCATTCCAGAACTACAAGGCCAGTCCGGGGGAGGCCTCCGGAGAGTTTGAAGCGTTCGCAAAAAGGAATGCGAGCTGGCTCTACGATTTTGCGCTCTATATGGTATTGAAGAAGCGGTTTGAGAATCAACCATGGTACGCCTGGCCGGTAGAGTTCCGCAACAGGGAGCAGGCTGCGCTCGACAAATTGAGCGCGCGCGACCGGGACCAAATCCAATGGATCGAATGGCAGCAATATATATTCGATAAACAATGGACAAACCTTCGGAAGTATTGTAACGACCGGGAGATCAAACTACTTGGCGATATTCCGTTCTATGTCAGTTATGATTCGGCTGATGTGTGGGCTAACCGTGAACTGTTTTGCATAGATCCGGACGGTCAAATCACGGGCATTGCCGGAGTACCGCCCGACGCATTCTCCGAGGTCGGTCAGCTTTGGGGTATGCCGGTTTTCAATTGGAATGCCCTGCGTTCGCAGGGGTATCAATGGTGGATCGACCGCTTGGCGCGGAATATCGAGCTATTCGACCTGATTCGATTGGACCATTTTCGGGCATTTGCAGATTATTGGCAGGTGCCAGGAGGCGAGAAGACCGCTATCAAAGGCGCGTGGAAAACAGGTCCGGGTGAGGATTTCTTTCATAAAGCAGAAGCGGTCCTGGGTCAGTTGCCGTTCATTGCAGAGGATTTAGGAGAAATCAGTCCTGAGGTTTACCTGTTGCGTGATAAATTCAATCTCCCTGGAATGAAGGTGCTGCAATTTGCATTTGACGATAATATGCCGCAATCCCACCACATTCCGCATCATTTTAAGTCGAATTTCCTTGCCTATACAGGTACGCACGATAATAACACGACCAGAGGCTGGTACCGTGAGCTTGCAGCCACGGGTAGGCAGGAGTATGTCGAAATGTATTTGGGCAAACCCGTTTCGGAAGAAAATGTGGCAGTAGAACTGGCCAGGGTGGCCTTTGGCTCGGTAGCAAAAACGGCGATTTTACCCATACAGGATATTCTTAACCTGGATGAAACGGCTAAAATGAATATTCCGGGCTCCAACGAAAACAACTGGGCATGGCGGCTATTACCCGGGCAGATCACAGAGGACGCCGCTCAGTTTCTGTCATCCATTACACAACTTTACAACCGAGAGTGAGTATTCGGGAATTTAAATCGAAAGTGCGATGCAGTTGTGGCTATATTTGCGGATAGTCATCAGCCCTGGATCTCTATGCTTATCAGAAAAATTTTCTTTTTCATATTGCTAATCCTAGCAGGCGCTCTCACCGTTTCCTGCAACCAACCAGCCGACTCGCCGCAAGAGGCAGCCGAATTGCTCACGGCCGTTCCCCAGTGGAAGATAGAAGAGATCGTTGTCAACGACGCTGTCACTTTCAAAGATGGTAAAATCACGCAGCAATTTGGCAGCATAGACTTTCAGAGGTATATGGAAACTGTCCAGGTGAAAAAAGACGGTGTGTTTTCAGGTATTTTCAAGGGGGATTCTAAGTCTTTTTTGCTCAGGTGGCAGGTCAACGATCAAAATATTACTATCGGAGCGACGGACGGCAGTAATAAAGGGGAATGGACGGTGCGTCCGGATGATGTCCGAAAAGAATCTTTCGTGATGAAAACACAAAGTACCGCCTACGATTACCCGCGCATGACAACCATTGTTCTGAAATTCAAGGCAGTACAATAGAATTTACCTATACCAGATCACCATGAACAAGCTCGACAAAGCTTTTGAACTTTTTGACAACTACAACAAACGCTCGCCGGAGCACATTCTGTGGGACAATGTAGACTACCCCGTCGAATATTTTTACGCTGTAAAGCTCCACGAATGGGTTGCCAGGCTGGACCCGCTAGCCGATGAAAGCCTGCTTTTGGCATCGCGGTGCCAGCATATCGGCCGTTGGGAGATCGCGCGCAAAAGTTATCCGGATGGTCGTGTGGGGTACCTCAAATGGCGAAGCGACCTTGCAAAATATCATGCGGGAATCGCAACAGAAATTCTTTCCGAAGTAGGCTACGATGAACAAACCATCAACCGCGTGAAACAGATTGTCCTCAAACAGCGGCTCAAAACCGATTCGGACGTCCAGACGATGGAGAACGCGCTGTGCCTTGTGTTCCTTCAATACCAATACGACGAGCTGATCGCCAAAACGACCGAAGAAAAAATGATCGATATTCTGCGAAAAACGTGGGGCAAAATGAGCGATCCGGGACGCGAAGCAGCATTGTCGTTACAGTATAGCGAGCAAGGGCGGGATTTGATTTTAAAGGCTTTGAAAGAAGACTGAATGCGTGCAACTTTTACAAACACTAAGCTGGAATTGTCTGGTAGATCGAGTCGGAATGGAGTCGGCAAGATCACTACGAGTTTCACTGCCTTGCCTGAGATTTGACGACTTTCTTTGAAAAGGCTGAGTCAGAGCAATAGTAAAAAGCCGGTCGATCATTCATTGACCGGCTTTTGTTTTAACATTATTCTATCACTTCCGTGCCGTTCCCTGCGAGCCGTCCAGGCTCTGTGCCGCCTTTACCAGTTGCACGAACTCTGAACGGTAGCCTTCTTCATCCTTGCCAAATGCGTTTCTGGCGCGCTGGATCACATCCGCATAAGTGGCCTTACCTTTGTATTCAGAGCCTCGCAGGAGCAAGCCGAACTCGGCGACCGCACTGGCAAACCTCAGGTTTTCAGAACATTTTTCAAACCCGACAGATTCGGTTTTTACCGGCAGGTCGAAAAGCACACTTTTTTCGCTGTCCGCTTTTTTGTATCGGACTTTGATCGTCATCATTTCCCCGCTATTGCTGGTGGTCAAGGTGCGGTTCTGCTGGTATTTTAAGGTGTCTGTCGTTTTGACGTAGACGCTTTCTGCGCCTTTGGGGACAATCTCGTAAATGGCCGTCACCGTGTGGCCGGATCCCATATCGCCTGCGTCCTTTTTGTCATCGTTGAACTCGTCATTGCGCAGTGCGCGGTTTTCGTAGCCAATGAGGCGGTAAGCCGCTACATGAGCAGGGTTAAATTCGATCTGGATCTTGACGTCTTTGGCAATAGTGAACAAGGTACCGCCAAATTCTTGCACAAATTCTTTTCGTGCTTCCTGAATATTATCGATGTAGGCATAGTTGCCGTTTCCCTTGTCGGCCAGCGTTTCCACATGGCTGTCTTTGTAATTACCCATTCCAAAACCCATAACGCTGAGGAAAATGCCCGCTTTGCGTTTTTCCTCAATGAGCTTCTGCAATTCTGATTCATTGGAAATACCCACATTGAAATCACCATCGGTTGCCAGGATTACGCGGTTGTTGCCCTTGGGCAGGAAGTGTTTTCGGGCAAGGTCATAGGCCAACTCGATGCCTTCTCCACCTGCTGTCGAACCGCCAGCTTCCAGTTTGTCGAGCGCATCCTTGATGGTTTTTTTCTCGCTTCCCGATGTCGGGGACAATACCATGCCGGCCGAGCCGGCATAGGCAACGATTGAAATTTTGTCTTCTGCGCGAAGCTGGTCAACCAGCAGTTTGAAGGCCTGTTTGAGGAGCGGGAGTTTGTTAGTTTCGCTCATCGAGCCGGACACATCAATCAGAAAGACCAGGTTGGACGCTGGCAGATTTTCGGTCGAAACGCTTCTGGCCTGCAAACCAATGTGTACCAGTTTCAAACCCGGGTTCCAGGGCGAATCGGTGGTTTCGGTAGTGATAGCCACGGGGTGTTCGCCGGCAGGCTGAGGATAGTCATAATCGAAATAGTTGATCATTTCTTCGATCCTGACAGCATCCTCCGGCGGCATCTGGCCATTGTTCAGAAAACGCCGCACATTACTATAAGCGGCACGGTCGACATCCACCGAGAACGTCGTTACTGGTTGCTGGCTAACAGACAAAAAGCCGTTTTCATTGATCGGTTTGTAGCTTTCGGTAGGAACAGACATTTGCATTACGGCTCCTGAAAATGTAGCAGGGGCGGAGGCAACCCTGTTGAACGCGAGCGACTTGCTCACGCGCCCCGGTTGCTCGGACTGCTTGATTTGTTCATCTGCCAGTACTTCTGCTTTCAGTGTCTTTTGCGTTAAAACGATATTCAAAACAGAATCTGAGGGAACAGGCATTGTCAATGGAATGTACCCGGCCTTTTTGAATACCAATGCTCTGGCCTGGTTTGGTATGCGAATTGAAAAGCGGCCGGTACGGTCGGTCACCGTGCCGGCACCGCCGCCTTGTATGGATACGCTCACGCCGGCGATGGGAGCATTGGCACCGTCCTTCACTGTGCCATTGATAATGCGGTCGGGCCGTAATGCGAAGGCGCTCAAAACGATGGCTAACAGAATAATTACTCTTGTTTTCATGGTTTACGGATTTCGTTATTTATCCCCTGGATGCGGGCCGGCAGGTAATTCCATAAAAGTTTTTAGAACATTTTTATGGAATTTTGACTAAACCGCATCCAGTAACCGGAAGGCCGGAAAACATTTCCCAGGGCACACGTGAAGTTTTTGAAATTCTTTCAGGGCAAGGTCAAAGAACCGGTTCCAGAGGCCGAAGGGCTTGCTGCGTACCGGCGCAATGGCGATGTTGCCGTGCTGGGAGCATTGTACGAGCCTTACATGGATATGGTTTTCGGGGTGTGCTTCCAGTATTTGCGGGATGAAGATGAGAGCAAAGACGCTGTCATGCAGATATTTGAAAAGCTGGTAGCCGATTTGAAGCAGCACGAAGTTTCAAACTTTAAGAGCTGGCTGCATAGCGTAGCGCGGAACCATTGCCTGATGAAGCTGCGAGTATCCCGGATTACCGTAGGCGCCGAATCTGTGGACGACCGGGAACAGGAATTGCAGATCGGGGCGCTGTATGATGAGGACACATTCGCATTGGATGGGCAGCTCAATGCATTAGATGAATGCCTTCAAAAGCTGGTAAGCGAGCAGCGAATCAGTATCGAGCTGTTTTATTTGCAGAACAAATGCTACCGTGACATTGCCGGAGAGACCGGTTTTGAAATGGGTAAAGTGAAAAGTTATATCCAGAATGGAAAGCGGAAACTGAAAATCTGCATTGAAAACAATGGCAGCTACTAACGACCTCATACCGGATTTCGACGATTTCGAGCGCTATTGCGGTGGTGAAATGTCCTCAGCAGAACAGCGCTCGCTGGAAGGAAGGATGCTGGCCGAGCCGCTGGTAGCGGAAGCCTATGAAGGTTTCCTGGCCTGGCGGGCACAGCATGCGGAGGTGACAGGCGTACGTGCCGACCTGCGCGAGCGTTTGCACACACGTATGGCGCACGCGCGCAGAAATGCATTACCGCTGTGGGCCTACGCCTCGGCTGCTTCGGTATTACTGGTTCTGTTCGTTTATTGGAATATGTTTTTGTATGATAAAAAAGTTGCTATACAAAAATCTGCGGTTGCTGTAAAGCAGGAAGAAACAACATCATCCACGTCTGAACAAGTAACCCTTCCTACGCCCATAAAGCTCGACAAACCACTCGAATCAGCCGCTCCGGCCCCAACCGGTCCAAATACTTCAATTCCTACTAAACCAGTTCCCGCAAGCCAGCCCAAACAAGCTCCCCAGACTTTGCCAAAGCCTGAAATTGCATTGGCACCTTTCGTTCTGGCAGATGAGAAGGCTCGGCAGGAAGCCGGGCTGGAAGCAATCGATACCGCATTGGCGGATTCGTTCCAGGCTGAAACAGCAATAGCCCAGGCACCTCCGCAGCTCGCCAAAGCGTTGGCTGCGCCAGGATCGGTGCAGGCTGTGGCGAAATCGATGGCAGGGAGGGTAAAAACCGAGCCCTCATCCTGGCACACAATCTCGAAAAAATCAGAAGAAATAAATAAACAGTATGCCAGGCAGGAGCTGCTAGCCTCCAAACCGGTCGCTGGCGATAAGAAAACTGATAACATCGTAGTGCCTGCCGACACGCTGGCGCCCATTCCGGCGGCGGGGTGGGCATCCTACCGTGCTTATCTCGATAAAAACACGGGCTCTGCTTCTACAACTGGTCAAATTGTGGTGACATTTATCGTCAGTTCTTCGGGCACCTTGTCCGGCATTGTGGCCAAGGGGCCTCAGGAACTTCAAAAAGATGCCATTCGTATTATTAGCAACGGTCCCGCCTGGGCACCCGCACGTGCCAACGGAATGCCTGTTACTTCTGTGGGGGAAATACAACTGTGGTTCCGGCAAAAGCAATAATCCCATCCAAATCAGACGGTTATGTGGTGACTTGTAGAAGTAATTTTAAAATTTTTCTAAAATGGGGCGGTTATTTTTTGTTGTCTACGCCGCAGTAGTTAATTTTACTACAAGCTCTTAATTACCCTTCTCTTGATATGTTACCAATTTGAATTTGTAATTTCTACTCCTATTCGCTTGATGACCGTTTTCGATCCGGTTCGGGGTGATGCACAGATGAAATCTGCAATTTTCTGGCTTAAATTTTATACAGCAAGTATTATGACTAATCTTACGAAATAATTATTTGCCATTTTTTTTACAGTACTACAACGAATAATTGCATTTTTATACTCAACCTATGGACAATAGAAGGAATCTGTTGATTATAGACGACGAACCCAGCATTACCAAGATACTGGAACATTTTCTTAAAAAAGACTTCAATGTGGTGATCAAAAGCGACGGCTCCGAAGGAATGCTGTGGCTGGAAGAAGGGAATCAAGCCGATTTGATCATCGCAGACCTTCATATGCCCAACCTGAGCGGTAAAGAGTTTTTGAAGGTAGCGAAGGCTAGCAACCTTTATTCGGAAATACCTGTAATTATACTGTCGGGTTCCGACGAAAGCAGCGAGCGCATCCAGTGCCTCAACTTGGGCGCCGACGACTTCATGGTCAAGCCGTTCAACCCCATGGAGGTGCACGCCAAGATCAACGCCGTTTTGCGGCGCAGTAAACGCTTCTCTTAAACGACGTTGATATCATGGAACTGGCCGGCACAACGACAGAAACGGTAACGGCAGGCAAGACCTACGTTGCCCAGTTCAGGGTTATTTTTGTTCATAACAACTTTCAGGAATACCTCAGGTTTGCCGAGCGCTTTGCCGACTACCTTCAAGTGGAGTATTTTGATACACCTGGTGGCGCACTGGAAGCACTAAGAGAAAACTTTCCCACAGACGTGATCGTGGCCCACGACGGAAGCGGCGGTATTGAGCTGCTCGACACGATCCGTAAAAGCGCCGGGTTTGGTAACATACCATTTGTGCTGCTGGTTGACAGACTCTCCCGCCAGGCCATTGATCTTGCACGTAATAAGCAAGCAGACGATGTTTTTTCTGTGAATTTCGATGATGGCGATCTGATCACCCGCATCAAATATTTCAAAAAACGGCAATGGTATGTGGCCAGCAAAGCGTCGCAGAAAATTGGTTCTCAAGGACACAAAACACCGGTTTGGAAACGCACGATCGACATTGTTACTACCGGCACGGCGGTGATCCTTTTGTTACCCGTGTTTATCATCGTGGCCATCCTGATTAAGCTGGATTCCAAAGGGCCCGTTTTTTACAAATCTAAAAGGGTAGGAAGCGGCTACAAAATTTTTGACCTGTACAAATTCAGGACCATGCGTACGGATGCCGATCAACTGATCCGGAAAATGGCCGCATTGAATATGTACTCCAAGGCTGAGCCTGTCGCGCAGATCGAGACACATGGGCTTTGCGACGAATGCCTTGCCGGAAACCAATGCAAAAGCCTGCTATTCCACGATGGTAAAGAAATCTGCGAAAAGCTTTACCACTTCCAGAAGGAACAGAAGGCCGCTTTTATGAAATTTCAGAACGACCCGCGCATTACGCGCCTGGGTAGTTTTCTAAGAAATTCCAGCATCGATGAGCTCCCCCAACTGATCAACATCCTCAAAGGCGATATGTCGCTGGTAGGTAACCGTCCGCTGCCTTTGTATGAAGCTGAAAAAATGACTACCGATGACAAAATTCTGCGTTTTGCAGGCCCGGCCGGCCTAACCGGATTGTGGCAGGTCACCAAACGCGGAAAAGGCAAGACCGATATGACCGAAGAAGAACGTACGCAGCTCGACATCACTTACGCCCGGGAATTTTCCTTTAAAATGGATATGGAAATCATCCTGAAAACGTTCCCGGCGCTGTTGCAGTCGGAGAATGTGTGACGGGGCAAACGGTATGTCAGGACGTCTTAACCCAATCGTTGTATTCGGGATCGTATTTTTTAATGATGCGCGCTGGATTTCCCACAGCGACCGAATAGGGCGGTATATCTTTGGTAACAACCGCGCCGGCAGCAACCACCGAATGCCGGCCGATCGTGACACCGGCGGTAACCACGGCATTTGCGCCGATCCAGCATTCGTCTTCAATAACAATAGGTGCAACGCTTACGCCTTGTTTATGAATCGGTTGCTGAATATCCTGATAATTGTGGTTCAAACCGCTGGCAACAATATGCTGAGCAAGGATCACATCATTGCCGATCGTGACCGGACCGATAATAACATTTCCGAGACCGACCAGCGAGTTGGCTCCAATATGCACTGCCCCCACACCATTGTTGATTGTGCTGAAATCCTCGATCATCGAATTGTCGCCGATCGAAAACGGATTGAAAGGCAGCACGTCCATCCTTACCCACCGGCGGACGATGACATTTTTGCCCTTTTGATGAAAGAAACGGTTCAAAAACACCCGGACCCAAAGCCTTGGACGGGCCTGATCGGTTGGTATCAGCATCCAGTGGACAAATTTTTTCAGTCCCGGACTGTTCCGAATTTGGTCGGATAACGACATTTTGCCTAGATTAGTGAGATGTAGTAATATTTTTACCAAAAGTATTTCGCATCGCTTCAAAATCAAGCAAAAGTGATTTAAATAAATATTGTACCCTGATATGCCAATAAAATTTACCCTTTTGGGGCTTCTGTTTTTTTTTACCATCCAAGGTGCCCGCGCCCAGGAAACTCTTAGCAAAGACCTGGATTACGCCTACCTGGACAAGCTGATAGCAATCTGCAGAGCCAATTATCCCAAAATCAAGATGTACCAGGCGCATGTCGAGGCCGCTGAGAGCGGCGTCAAAAAGGCAAAGCTTTCGTACTTCGATATTTTCAATTTCTCCTATTTGTATAATCCCAAAAACAACGGAGCTCCTGTATCTGCATCGTTCCCATTCACCTATCAGTTTGGCTTCTTTGTCAACATCGGTGCGATCCTTCAAAAACCTGCCATGGTCAAGCAGGCTAGGAGTGAACTGGCTTCGGCCGAGTACGATAAGCAGTCGTTTGACCTGAATATGGAAGCGGAAGTCAAGAAGAGGTATTTCACCTACATCCAGAAAAAAGCGGTGTACCGTGTACGCTCGAACGCGTCGCTGGACGTCGAAAGTATGCTCACCAATGTGAAGAAGCGCTTCGAGATGGGCCAGGAGACATTGGAAAAGTATAACCAGGTGCTGATCATGCAAACCGACCACGCGCAGAACCTGTTGAATTCAGAAAGCGAGGTACTGGTTGCCAAAAGCAGCCTGGAAGAATTAGTAGGACAAAAATTAGAAGATATCAAATGACCGAGGTTGTACAGTTTCTAAGATTGCTGCAGAGGAATAAAATTACCCTGATCCTGGTTCCGTTGATCACAGTTATTGTCTGCTACTTCCTTGTCAGACGGTTACCGGATACCTACGAATCCCATGCTCGTATTGCGACAGGGTTGGTCGACAAAACCGATCAGGTGGTGACCCGCGCCAGAGACGAGCAGGACCAGCAGATCGCACGTAAGTTTGAGAGCCTGATTCAGGTGATGCGTCTGAAAAGGACGCTTGATCAGGTTTCTTACCGGTTAATCCTCAACGATTTGAAAGGATTGAAAGACTCGACCTGGCGTGAGCCGGTGCACACGCTGGAAGAAATGAGCAAGGCTGACAAGGCGAAAGCCATCGCGCTCATCACCCAGAAATATCAAAAGCACGAGGAACTCCTCTTGTCGAAGCCGGAAGAAAAAAAGCTCAATGATATCATCGTGGACATGGGTTATGGCGCGAACACTCTTCGTGAAAAGCTTACCATTTACCGCACCGGGGTAGGTGATTACATCGATATCCAATACGAAGCGGAGCATCCCGAACTGTCTGCGTACGTGATCAACACGCTGGCGCAGGAGTTTATTTCTGACAATTCCTTGCGTGTGGTGGGCAATAACAAGAAGACAATCGATTTTCTTCAGAGCTTCATGATGCAAAAGCTCAACGCACTGAATGCGAGGATGAACACACTGAAAAATTTCAAGATCCAGAACCGCGTATTGAATCTGAACGAGCAGGCAAAGAGCATTTACGGGCAGATGGCCGATTTTGAAACCCGACGCCAGATAGCACAGAAGGACATCATTGCCTACACGGCTGCTATCGGCAATATCGACCGGCGCTTCAACCCCACCGAGCGCAAGTACTTCGAGAGTGCCTTGACAGACATCAACCAGAAGATCATAGCCACCAAGAGCAATTTGAAAGCCCTAAATGAGCGCTACATTCTGAGCAACTTCGATAATCGGATCAAATTCAGCCTGGATTCGCTTAGAAGCCGGCTTTCAGAGGAAATCAATGAGGCTTCGGACAAGTACGCCTACAATCCGATGGTGGTCAAGCAGGATCTGGTGACGCAGAAACTGGGCATGGAAATGTCGCTGGAGTTAGCCAAAAACAGTGTGGCCTCGATTCAGGGGGAGCTGGACCGCCTGAACCGTAAGTTCGACGGGCTCGTGCCCAATGAGGCCAAGATCCAGGAATATGAGACCTCGATCGATATTGCCAGCAAGGAATATATCGAAGCGCTGCAGCGCTACAACGAGGCCAGCCTCGAATTCAGCTTTCCTGTTTACCTGCGGCTGATCGAGCGCGCCATGCCAGGCGAGGTGCAAGCCTCCAAGAAGATGGTGCTTGTGATCCTTTCCGGGGTGATCAGCTTCACATTCTGCGTGTTTGTTTTCTTTATTCTGTATTATCTGGACAAATCCATTCGCTACCCGTTGCAACTGGCAAACGAGACAGGTAGGCCGGTGCTGGGGTATTTAAATGCGCTGGAAAAAGACTCGAACCTGAGCCTTTCGGGTATGAATGCATCGGAGGACAAGGCCGTGCGCCTTTACAAAAACCTGGTTCGATCGATCCGTTATGAGCTGGACAACGAAATGGGCGATCCCAAGGTTATCGCCGTAACCAGTCTGGGTTACGGGGTAGGCAAAACCCCGTTTGTGATCGCGTTAGCCTGGGCATTTTCGAAGATCAACAAAACTGTACTTATTATCGACGGCAATTTCAGTCAACCTGATATTTCAAAACTGAACCCGGACAGTACTCCGTTTGAAAATTTTGTCAAATCCAACAACCTGCCCGAAGCAACGCCGGGGCAGATCAGCATTCTTGGTGCAAAGACGGGTGACATTTCGGTGCTGGAACTGGCCGACGAAAAAGTGATCAGTGAGCGTTTGCTGGCATTGAAGACCCGATTCGATATTATACTCATTGAAACCGACTCCCTTCGGGCGATGAACCGGGCAAAAGAATGGGTAAGATTCTCGGACTTGGTTGTTTCAGTGTTTGCGGCGGGACGCTCGATTGGCTCCGAAGATCAATCCAAAATACAGTACCTGGACAGTTTGAACGGCAAATTTGCTGGCTGGGTGCTGACCAACACCGAAAGCATCCCCGAACAGGCCGGCAGGGTGGCTAAACCCGTGGAAGCATGAAAATCATCGAATGGATAGGACTGGCGATTCAGGCAGGAATTGGGTATAACCTGGTGTTTCCCGTATTTCTGCTGCTGATCTATGGACTGAGAAAGGCAGTCGTATCCCGTGGCGCGGCGCCTGACAGTCAGCCGCTACTGGATTACGGGATAATCGTGACAGCCTACGAATACACCGCGCAGTTGCCTGCGGTAGTAGGCTCACTGCTGCAGCTGAACTACGACCGCTTTCACATTTACGTTGTCGCCGATAAATGCGACATCAGTAACCTGCATTTTCCTGCGGATAAAGTGGCATTGCTTCGTCCCGAGCAGGTTCTGGGGAGCAACACGCGGTCGCACTTCTATGCAATCCGTCGTTTCATCCGCCCGCACACGCATCTGACCATCATCGACAGCGACAATCTGACTGATCCCGAGTATCTGAATGAGTTGAACAGGTATTTCAATCAGGGTTACGAAGCTGTCCAGGGCGTGCGTGAAGCCAAAAATTTGGATACCACCTACGCCTGTCTTGATGCCGCCCGCGATATTTATTATCATTTTTTCGATGGAAAAGTATTGTTTGGCGCAGGTTCCTCAGCGACGCTGGCGGGCTCGGGGATGGCGTTCAGCACCGGATTGTATGAAAAAGTGCTCGGACATCTGGATGTGACCGGTGCCGGTTTCGATAAAGTTTTGCAAGATGGCATCGTAAGCCGTGGCTATCGCATTGCATTTGCCGAAAAGGCAGTTGTCTATGACGAAAAAACAACCGGTTCCGACCAACTGGTAAAGCAGCGCGCCCGGTGGATCAATACCTGGTTTAAATACTTTGGTTATGGATTTAAAATTTTGTTCAAAGGCATTACCCGTTTCAGCCTCAATCAGATTCTTTTCGGGCTGGTGCTGTTGCGGCCGCCATTGTTCATTTTCCTGCTGCTCTCGGTATTTTTTATGCTGATCAACTTGCTGATCGCCCCGGTAATGTCGCTGGTATGGCTGATAGGGCTGATCGTTTTCGTGCTCGGTTTTTATATATCACTAAAAAGCTCGCCCACCGACTCTAAGATTTATCAATCGCTGATCAATATCCCAAGATTCATGTTCTACCAGCTCACGGCGCTGGTCAATGCAGGACGGGCGAACAAGATTTCGGTGGCCACACGCCAGGAAAACAAAACGCAGGGCTAAATTTTACTAATATGAAGATTTATCCAGAAAAAAAGGTCAGCGAGCAAAAACGGAGCTTCGATGCGCTTACCCCCATACAGCAAAAAATACGTCAGGCTGCATTGCTGCTGGCGTTAGTGAGCACATTCATCTGGTTTTTTAAAATTCTGTTCTTTTAGTGAAAGAAATTCAGATTGCCATTCCGGGGAAAAGTAGCCAGGGGCTGAGCCGCATCGAAAGAGTGCGTGCCCTCTTCGATCGTAAACTGGCCGGGCTAGTGATTCTGTTGCTGATTTCGCTGGTATTGGGCGCACTTATCGCCTATCAGGGGATTATTGCCGGAGTGGGTATTCTGGCGCTGATGTTTGGCCCACCAGCGGTGTACTGCATCGTGGCATTTCCCGAATTTGGCATCACCGTGCTATTGATGTTTGCCTACTTGCTATTCTTTATTGGTAGGCTAGGTGTGAATTTCCCGCTCGGGACAGTGATGGACGGTGTTCAGGGGCTGCTGATCCTGGGTTTCTTCATTCATCAGAAGCGCCGGCCCGACTGGAAGGCGTTTAAGGGGCCCATCAGTGTGATGATCCTGATCTGGATTGTTTTCAACCTTATTCAGGTTGCCAACCCTGCGGCCGAATCCCGGCTCGCGTGGGTATACACTATCCGCGCGGTTGCGATCGTGATGCTGACCTACTTTGTATTCATGTATCAGATCCGCACGGTTCACTTTCTGCGGTTTTTGCTCAAACTCTGGCTCGGACTTGCGCTATTCGCTGCATTGTATGCCTACAAGCAGGAATACATTGGTTTCTCCGCCGCTGAGGACGCCTGGCTGAATTCTGAGGGCGTTGCGGATTTGCTTTTTATTGCTGGTCACTGGCGCAAGTTTTCGATCTTTTCCGATCCTGTCGCATTCTCCTATAATATGGTGGTAAGCAGTATTATCTGCATCGCATTACTCACGTTTGTGAAGAAAATCTGGCAGAAAATTGTGCTCATGCTGATGGTTGCATTATTTTTTTCGTCAATGCTTTTTTCGGGTACACGAGGTGCGTATGTACTTATCCCCGCGGCAATGATATTGTTTGTGATTTTGCGGATCAACAGGCAAGTAATCATCTTTTCGGGCATCGCGGCGCTGTTTTTCTTATTCCTGATATTTGTTCCTACCAGCAATTCAAACATTGTTCGGTTCCAGACGGCCTTTAAGCCGAACGACGATATATCGTTTCAGGCACGTAAGAACAACCAAAAACGGATTCAACCCTACATTCTCACGCATCCGATCGGTGGGGGGCTTGGTGCTACCGGCGCTTGGGGGCAGCGGTTTGCGCCGCAATCTTATCTTGCCAACTTTCCACCCGATAGCGGGTATGTCCGCATCGCTGTCGAGCTAGGCTGGGTCGGCTTGTTCTTGTTCTGCCTGTTGATGTTTTTTATCCTAAGGGAGGGTATCAACAACTATTTTCTGATCCAAAATCCGGAGCTGAAAACATACTGCCTGGCTATGTTATTGGTTGTATTTGCCTATAATGTAGGCAATTATCCGCAAGAAGCGCTCGTGCAATTTCCGTCCAATATCTATTTTTACCTGGCAGCAGCTATCATAAACATTACCCGCATGCTCGACGAACGAGAGCAGAAAGAGAAGATATAAGCTATGAAGGTCGCCCATTTGATTCTCGCGCACGCAGCACCGGCCCAACTCTCGAAGCTCATCGGCGCGCTCGAAGATAAGCACGCATGGTTTTTTGTCCATATCGATCGAAAAGCCGACCTGGACGCATTCTCATTCTTGCAAAACAGAGAGCGGATTACCGTGATAGCCGACCGCGTAGATGTTGGATGGGGCGCATATAGTATCGTGGAAGCTACAATCCGTGGCTTCAAAGCGGCCGTAGATTCGGGGATTGATTTTGGCTATGTGAACCTGCTCAGTGGGACTGATTACCCATTGCGAGCGCCATCGGAAATCCATGATTTTTTTGCCAGGAATACAGGAGAAAACTTCATGGAATACTACCCTGTCTACCATGAATGGGCAGAGGCAATCCCGAGATTGACCCAATATCACTTTACCAATTACAAATTTCCGGGAAAATATCTGGTTCAAAAATGGGTCAACAAGCTATTCCCAGCCCGCAGGATGCCCGCCGGACTAGAACCGGTAGGACGCTCGCAGTGGATGAGCCTGACGATGGATGCAGTTCGCTATTTGCTGCAATATCTGGACGAGCATCCAAAGGTTGTCCGTTTTTTTAAACATACATGGGCCCCGGATGAGATTGTATTTCAAACTATTTTGTACAATTCGCCATTCCGCCCTTCATTGGTGAACGATAATTTGAGGTATATTGACTGGTCGAAAGGCGAGCCGAGCCCGAGAGTACTCACGGGCGAAGACCTTGGCCGGATGTTGTCATCGGGCAAACTTTTTGCGCGTAAGTTTGATCTGTCCCGGTTTCCGGAAGTGATCGCAGCGCTCGATCGGCAAATGAAGGACCATCAATCATAAATAAGCGAATCTCAACGAGGTGGGGATATTAAAACCCACGCATTAGCTACTGCAATATGGATATTGTCATTACAGGACAACAGGCCTGGGATGTAGAAATCGGGAGTAACTGCAAGAATATCGCCCTGGAATTCAGTAAGAACCACAGGGTGTTGTATGTCAATTCTCCTCTGGACCGAATCTCGCTGCTCAAAAATGGCGATGACCCTAAAATTGTGAAACGCAGGAAGGTGGTTCACGGCAAAGCCGACGGCCTGGAAGAAGTACAAAAGAATCTATGGGTGCTCTATCCCGACAAGATGATCGAATCGATCAACTGGCTGCCGGAAATGCTTTTCGATATTTTAAACAAAAGGAATAACCAGCTCTTTGCCGGATCGATTGCCCGTGCCGCCAAGCGGCTTGGCTTTACCGACTATATTCATTTCAATGACAATGACATGTTCAGGAGCTTTTTTCTGAAAGACCTGCTCAAACCGAGGCTATCCATTTACTACTCGCGTGATTATATGCTGGCAGTGGATTACTGGCGCAAGCACGGAGCCCGCCTAGAACCGAGCCTGATTGCCAAAAGCGACCTTTGCGTAGCCAATTCGACTTATCTGGCCGACTATTGCGCCAAATTCAACCCGCGTTCATTCTACGTGGGCCAGGGCTGCGACCTGGATATTTTCATGGCCGGCAACCAGGCCCCGGAGCCTGCCGACATCGGCGCGATCGCTCGCCCGCGTATCGGGTACGTAGGTGCGCTGCAAAGTATCCGGTTGGATATGGAACTGCTCGAATACATTGCCCAGTGCCGGCCCGACTGGAATATCGTGCTGGTGGGCCCGCAGGACAACGAGTTTTTACAAAGCAGCCTGCACAAGCTTTCGAATGTGACTTTTACCGGTTCTCGCAATATTACTGAACTGCCTGCCTACATCAACGCATTTGATGTGTGCGTGAACCCGCAATTGCTCAACGAGGTCACAATTGGCAACTACCCGAGGAAGATCGACGAATACCTGGCTGTTGGCAAGCCCGTTGTAGCTACGGCGACCGACGCAATGAGTGTGTTTGCAGACCATGTATATCTCGGTAAAGGAAAAGAAGATTACGTCAGGCTGATCGACCTTGCACTGGCCGAAGATTCGGACGTGCGGACTGCAGCCAGACGGTCTTTTGCCAGCTCGCATACCTGGGAAAATAGCGTGGAAGAGATATACAAGGCCATCGACCAGGCCGCAGCGGACCGGTGATGGCTTTGAATTAATTACAGTTTTTTGAGCTGAACCAAGCCTGCTTCGGCCTCCTCCTTCAAATCTACCAGCTTCTGGTTCAGTTCGCTGGTCCATTTTCCTTGTTTCAGCGTCGCTTCAAGCTCTTTATACTGATTGGCGGTGTTGAGCAATCCTACCGAAAACAGCGATGAGCGGAATTTGTGAATTGCCTGGCGGAGCCGTTCAAGGTCGCTGGCGGCAGCTGCCTCGCCGATACTGGCGAGCTGCAACTTGCTGTCTTTGTCGAAGAGCGCGATCAGTTCGTCGCGCAGTTCCTGATCACCTCCGGTGATTTCAGAGAGATAGTCGAGATTCAGTATTGTATCTGTCATTTTAGTTGGTGGAGGTTGCTGAGTACTGTTTGGGGACTGCGGTGCTTCGTAATTCTCTTTGTTTCCAAGGTGTGCAATGGTATATAAAAGTTCACTTTCTTTAAAAGGTTTCGAAATATAGCTGTTGGCGCCAATACTCAGGCATTCTTCTTTCTCGCCCACCATCGCATGCGCGGTCATTGTGATGATCGGAATGGTACCCGAAATCGTCCGGCGGATCTCCTTAATAGCTGTATAGCCATCCATAACAGGCATTTGAATGTCCATTAAAACCATGTCAAAGGTTTCTTCGCGCAGCCTGTCGAGTGCTTCCTGCCCATTGTTTACGACGATCAAACTGATATTCAGCCGCTCGAAAATGGCCTTTAACAGCTTTTGATTAAGTGAGTTGTCTTCCGCCGCGAGGATTCGCAGCGAAGTTACCGATGCGTTGATATCTATATCTTTTTCAATACCTTCCAGTAGATCGGCCTCCTTCACGATCCTGAAGGGGAAGTCCATGGTGAAAACAGTTCCCTTGCCCAGCTCACTTTCCAGGTTTAGTGTGCCTTCAAAAAGATGTACGAGCGATTTTACAATGCTTAGTCCCAAGCCCGTTCCGCCAAATACCCGGGTAGTACTTTCGGTGGCTTGCACAAAACGGTTAAAAACCTCTTTGAGCTTATCCTTCGGGATGCCGATGCCGGTGTCTATTACTTCAAAACGAATGTTCTGAATATCGTTAACCGGCTCGCCTATCGGTTCTATGCGCAGTTTCACACTGCCGCGTTCGGTGAATTTGACGGCGTTCCCGCATACATTCAGCAATATCTGAGTAAGCCGCAGCTTGTCAGTTTCGATGTATTCGGGTAAGCCTTCTTTTAGTAAAACTTCATAATCAATGCCTTTTTCGACAGCGCGGTGGTGGATGATGGCCGATATCGAATCGACGAGCTCGCGGATCGGGACCGGCGTTTTTTCCAGATGTACCTGGCCGGCTTCGATCTTGGAGAAATCAAGGATGTCGTTGATTAGTTCGAGCAGGTTTTTACCCGCATATTGAATGTAGCCAACATATTCAAGACTTTTCTGTTCGGTGACCTCGCCCAGCAACAGGTTGGTAAATCCGATGATCGCATTCAAGGGCGTTCTGATCTCATGGCTGACATTAGAAAGGAAGATATCCTTCACACGCACGGACTTTTCGGCCAGTATCCGCGCTTTTTCCAGCGTCGCTTCATAATTCGCACGTTCGGTAATATCCCTGAAAACCGTAATAGCGCTTTTTATCTGACCGTCCAGGCCGATTACCGGCTGCACGTTTGTTTCCAGGTGGTATATCTTGTCATTTTTAACCAGGTCGATTTTGTTGCCCGTTAGTTTTTCCCCTTGTAAAGCGCGTGCCACCGGCAATGTGTCGGCCGAAAAACGGACGTGATAACGGGTCGGGTCAAGCAGTTTAATGCGTTTCACCTGCTCGTCGAGTGTCTCTGGCCTTTCGCCGGCTACGCCCAGGATTTCCCGTCCTGATTGATTAAGAACCTCTATTTTTTGTTCATTATTGATAACCATCACCCCGTCCGGGATTGCTTCGAGGTACTGGCTCACTGTTCGCTCTCTTTCATTGATCTCTTTTTGAAGCAGCCGCTGCTTGCGTTTGTCAAGATTCAGAAACACGATGGAAAGGATCGTAAGGATGAACCCGACTGCCCCCGTAAGTAGTATGAACAGGACCGAGTTCTGCTGGGTAGCCGATACCAGCTTTCTCCGCTGGTCCATATTATGGTTTTCATAGTCCTCGATTTCATTGATCTTACGTGTCAGTAAGTTGTTGAGCCTGATCCCTTCACCTTCCTGTATTTTGGTAAATGCCTGCTGGCTTCCTTGTATGCGATAAATACTGATCACATTTTGCGAGTATGCTACGATCTGACTGGATATTTCAAGCAAGTCTTTGACACGCCGGGTCTGAATCTCATCGGTCTTGACCAGATTGAAGAGCGTGTCGGTAATACCTACGAGCTGGATTTTTTTGTTGTAGTTATCGGTCAGCAGCTCCTTGTTCTGCGAGATCAGATAGCCACGCATATTTGACTGAAAGTCTTTTGTCACCAGGCCGAAATTGGCTGTCTGGTTCAACACACCGATCGTAACGTTCAGGCGCTCGTTGTTCAGCGAGAGGTCACGGACGTTTTTGTAGGTAAAGTACTGAGAACCGAAGATCAGGGCCAGTCCCAGGTAAATGCTCGCGTAATACCATCTGAATGAGTCATTTTTTGCATGGGTCGGCATATCTCAGGGGCGGAAACATTGGATTTGATGGCACCAAGATCGGAATAAACGGAGACTATATTCAGGTCAGGTAATCAAAATTAAATTTCAGATGTCGGTAAATGTGCCTCATTTGCGTGAGTAGAAAGCTATCACTTTCCCGCCAGATATTCCTTTTCATTGTACTGGGCTCGGCCTCGGAATTCTTTTGGACAAACAGACCGGTGAAGTCCTTGTAAAAATAGGCTTTGCCATTGTTTTTCAGGAACGACATCATCATCTGGTACTCGGTCACATCGCCTTTCTGGCCTTCGACATATCTTCCGAACTTGCTAAAAAAATTGCTCCTGCGCAGGTGCGGGTGGTCGCTGTAAGCGTAAAACTTACGATAACCCGGTTTCCAGAGTTTAAAATCCATTTCGTAATAGCCGTGCTCGGGGTTGCGCAGGCAGGGATATTCGAAATAGGCGTAGAACCGAACCACATCGATGCCAGGTTTTTCCCGCATAATGTCCAGCGCGTGCGTGAAGCTTTCCGGGAAAATGATGGTTGGGGTGAAGTCCTCCTGCACATAAAGTGTTAGCGGCGTCTGCACGGCATCCTGGCCCTTATTGATATTGTTGCCCAAACCCCTGTTCTGAGGCGTGGTAATAAGCCTGAACTCATGCTTTTTCTGCAATTGAAGCAGGTAATCGATATGTTCAGGTTTGCTTCCGTCGTCGGACACGACGATGTCGCCGAACCGACAGCCCAGGGCTTCAAACGAACGGAGCAACTGTTCCAGCGACTGGCTCCGGTTGTAATGGGTAATGAGCAGCGTCACCTCCCCGAAGTAGTATTCCTTGTTCATGTAGGCAGTCTATTTCATGAAAACCAAGTCGAGCGTATTTTTTAGCCAGCGATAGCGCAGGTACGTCAGCCGTGCAAGTTTGATCAGCGGATTCTCGCTCAGTTTCCAGTCTGCGCGCTCCATGGTACTCGGCTCATCGGAAGAGTTTTTTTGATAAAACAGTTTAGTGAAATCGTTAAAAAACAGCCCCTTCCCTTTATGCTGTAAAAAACTGACAGCCATTTTGTATTCTGTCAGATCGCCTTTGATCCCCTCGGGGTAGCGGCCGAACTTTGAAAAGAACGAGCTGCGCCGCAAATGCGGATGGTCGCTGTAATAGTAAAATTTCAAATGGTCCATATCCCAGAACCGGTACACCATTTGCGAGTATCCTTTTTTAAAGGGCATCAGGGTAGGGTAGGCAAAATAGGCGTAAAATCGAACGATATCCCATTTTGGGTCCTCTCGCATAAAAGTGAGCGCGTCTTGGAAATGGACGGGGAAAATCTCGGAAGGCTGAAAATCCTCCTGAACGTACAGGGTGTATTCGGATCGCACCGCATCCTGGCCCTTATTGATGTTATGGCCCAGCCCGCGGTTTTTCGGTGTGGTAATGAGCCGGAAATTGAAGCGATTAATGAGCGATGTTACTTTTTCCAGGTGCTCGGGTTTGCTGCCGTCATCCGAAACGACTATCTCCGCAAACTGGCAGCCAAGCGATTCAAATGTGGCAAGCAGCCGTTCGAGCGATCCGCTACGGTTGTAATGGGTGATCAGTAAGGTGGTATCGGGAAAATGGTGCTGCATCATAAATTATTAGAGATAGTCGCGCATGCCTTGCAACTGTCGCTTGGCCCGATTAAAAAAAGCCCTGGAAATGCTGCCGTCGTCGAGCAAGCGGCGAGGTGAGGTGAAAACCGTGGCTTTGGAGCTGGTAACCTGTCTCAGTTCGCCCTCCTTCTTCAGGTTCAGTGCCATCCGGCCATCTTCGGCCTCATTTTGGAAATCGCTGCCGACGATATTGGCATACACCCGTGAGCCGCTAACTCGGAAACCGCCCGTTCTTCGGCCAACCTCGGTCACAAAGCCCATATTAAAGCCGTACACATTGAGGTATTCCCGGTTCTTCTTCCGGATGCGGATCATCAGCCCGGCGAATTGCTCGTATAGCCACAGACCTAACCGGCCTTGCCCGGTGGGCGGAATGAATGCGTAATTGCCGTAAACGCCGGTGATGCCAGCGTTTTTTGCCATCGGCTCCACCATCAGGTCAATCCAGTCGGGTGGGTAGAAGGTGTCAGAATCGGCGCAGAGGTGGTATTTGCCACGGGCCTGGTCGAGGCCCATTTGCCGGGCGAATGGTGTGCCCTGGACAGTTTGCAGGTAGTTTCGTACGCCCAGCGTGTCGAGCACTTTCTGGGTGCCGTCGGTCGAATTATTGTTGACAACAACGATCTCGACCTTGTAATTGGTAATGCTGGCCGAAAGCGAGGAAAGCGTCCGGTATATATTGTTCTCTTCGTTCCAGGCCGGGATCACGACCGATACCTCGGGTGCTTCCTCTCGGAAACGGTTGATGCGGCTGCGCAAAACCTGAATCTCGCCCTCGGTGAGATCTTCGAAACGCTTGTTTGTAAAAAGGTGTGGCAGAATCCATTTAGGTAAGCCCAATAAACTCATATTCTGGCAATCGGTAGGTTTTGTACATCTTTACAGTCAAACAAGCCCTTGTAGCGGGCAGAGGGAGGAAAGTTAAAACAATAATCCTGCTTTGTGCAAAAATATTGTAAAATTACTTCGCATATTGCGTTTGGTACCAACATCGGTAAATAGTTTAATAATCCGTGGACGTAGTTCGTGGTTACCATAATATACAGCCTACAACCTGATGGCCTTTCAGCTTTTACAAAAATTAAGGAACAAACATTTTCTTTCGCTGGCCGGAAACGGCATTATGTCCGTGCTTGGGATGCTGAACATGATCATCCTGTACCGGGCATTGCCTGTGGCAAGTATTGGGATGTGGGTATTCTTTTTGTCAATATTACTGCTGGTTGATACTTTCCGGTCCGGCTTTCTTACAACGGCATTTATCAAGTTCTATGCAGGTGCGAGTGCAGCACGGAAGCGCGAGGTCGTGGGTTCGGCCTGGTTTATCGGCGGGGCGATCACGGGCATTCTTGCGCTGATCAATATTCCGGCGTTTCTATTCTCGGATTGGTTTAAGAATCCATCCGTCGTGCTGTTTGTGGAGTGGTTTGGCATAATATATGTTGCTTCATTGCCTTATTTTATCGCTTCCTGCGTGGTGCAGGCCGAGCAGCGGTTCGATCAGCTCTTATGCATCCGTTTCCTGAGCCAGGGCTTTTTCATCCTTTTTGTGATGGTTATGGCCTTTACCCACACCGCAAATCTGCAAAATATCATCTACGCCTATCTGGGCGGTGCTGCGCTGACGAGCATTTTCACCATCGTCATGGGCTGGGCCAGGCTCGGTAATTTCAGGGACCGTACCACTGAGTGCATCAAGGAAATCTTTCATTTTGGTAAGTTCTCGGTCGGTACCACATTGAGTTCCAATCTCTTCGGTACTTCCAATACGATGATTATCAACTTCATGCTTGGACCTGCCGCATTGGCGGTTTTCAACCTCGGTCAGCGGCTGATGGAGATTATTGAAATACCCCTTAGGAGTTTCGCCGCTACGGGGATGCCCGAACTCTCGGCTGCCTATAACGAAGGCAACCGGCCGAAAGTGATCGAAACCATGAAACGCTACGCAGGTTTGATCACCATAGCGCTGTTGCCGGCCTGTATTGGCGCGGTGATCCTGGCCGACGTGGCCATTCACATCATAGGCGGTGAAAAGTATATAGAATCAGAAGCAGCGAATATTATGCGACTGTATATGACATTTGCGCTTCTATACCCGCTCGACCGCTTTTTTGCATTGACACTCGATGTGATCCATCAGCCTAAAATCAATTTCATCAAGGTGCTGATCATGCTGGCCGGCAGCGTTGTTGCCTCCGTAACGGCTATTTACATAACCGGTAGCGTCTACGGTGTAGCGATCGCCGGTGTAGTGCCAACACTCATCGGCGTGGCCATAGGCTACTGGGGCCTTAACCGCTTCGAGCCTTTCTCTATTCTGAGCGTTTTTACAACCGGTTATGCCGAGGCGGTCGGTCTGGTCAAGATCTGGTGGGGGAAGCTGAGGGTTAATAAGGCGCATCAGTGAATATCGCTTTTTTAAGGCCGGCTTGGCAGCTACTAGCAGTGGGACTTGTAAAAAGTATTAAATTACTGGACAAACAAAGGAGGCGCCCGATCTGATGAGAGCTCATGAAGATGCTTTGCCAATGAAACTGAAAGGAAATCAGATTTTGATTTTTGGATTTGCCCGGTTTGACGCACCCAACGAGTCTACCAGCTACACTATCGCCAAACTGCTCGCGCGGGAGAATCAAGTTTATTATATCGAGGACCCAGTGACGCTTCGCGAATTTTTCAAGTTGCGCAAAACAGCTGGATACCGGTCGCGTGAAGGGCATTTCTCCTTTACCAGCCATTCGCTGGTCGAAACCGACCTGCCTGGCCTGAAAGTGATTATCCCGCCGATACGATTGTCTGCAAACTTTCTTCCGGAGAACTGGCTGTTTCGAACTGTATTAAAGTTCAATGAGTTATTAATCCGTACCAAGCTGAAAGGCATTCTGAAAACCTATAAGATCAGGGATTATATTTTCATGAATTCCTTTAATTTTCATTATCCGACCCTCACCGAAGGCCTGACGCCTAAGCTGAAAGTGTATCATTGCCTTGACCAGGCAGTGTTGCCATTCAACCGGAGGCACGGCGTTGTGGCGGAGGAGATTCTGGTGAAACAGAGCGATGTGGTGATTTGCAGCAGCAAGCAATTGAATGAGGAAAGAAAAAAGCGAAACCCGCACACTTATTTTGTGGCCAATGCCGCAGATCTGGGCCATAGCAGCAAAGCATTGAACCCTGATTTACCGGTGTACCCCGTTATTGCCGCATTGAAAAAGCCCGTGATCGGTTACTTGGGCGCTATCGATCACCGGATGGATTATGATTTGCTGAGAAAAGTAATACTGGCCAATCCCGACAAGAGCTTCGTATTCGTGGGCCCGGTATCCAGAGAGTTTGTGCCCGATTGGATCTTTGCTGCCGGAAACGTCTATTTTCCCGGCCCGATCGATTATCAGTATATGCCTGCGGTGATCAAAGGGTTCGATGTGGCGCTGATCCCGTTTAAAAAGAATGAAGTTAGCAGCAGCATTTTCCCGCTCAAACTTTTCGAATACCTTGGTGCTGGCAAGCCGGTAGTGTCAACCGACTTTAATCCTGATCTAATGGAGTTTACCAAAGGTGCGGTGACGTTCTGTGAAGATTCCGAAAGCTTTTCTCTGGCTATCAATCATGAATTGCAGACCGACAGCACCGCCAAGCGCAAAAGCCGCTTGACAATCGCCGCAGAAAACACCTGGGAAAACCGCATAGATGCCATTGCGGATATCATACATTATCACCTCGAAGAGGTGATCCACCCCTGACCGCCGGCCGCCGGATCGCCGTGCCGCGGGACCGCCAGACCGTCATTATTTGCGGACTACTTCTGCTTCCTGCACTTTTTTGGGTGATTTATATTGAAACCGCATTTCGATGTGTTTGTAGGTCCACGACGAGACAAAGTAGATCAATATGAAATTCAAAATGAACAGGTACGAGTAAGCTTCCGGCGGGAATTTGATTATTCGGATGAACAATACATTGAAAAGACTGATCAGCAACGCGTGCGTCATGTAAATAGAGTAGGAGTACTGGCCCAGCTTATGCAGCAGTTTTACGCTTTTCAGCCCCTTTGAAATAATGCCTTTTTCATAGGAAAATGTGTAAATGCAGATGAAGAAAAGTATTTCAAATACAGCGCCCCAAGGCTTCATAATCTCGCCGTTATAAATGCAGAGAACGATAAGGAGCAGCGATAGGATTTCTATGACTGAAAACAATGCGGGAGACCATTCACGCACCTGCACATGTGTGTTACTGAATAGATTGAAGCAAAGTACCCCGGTAAAAAAGCCCAGAATCCCTCTCAGAAACCCATAATCAAAGCTGTAATTGATTTGAAAACTGCCGGAAACAGACCAGAGTGCTGCGAGCGAGAGGATGATCATCAGACCATACCAGGCGTTGCGGACCCGGAATTGTCGGGTTTGATAAATGTATACAAGCAGACTACCGAAAACCAGGTAAGCCATCATTTCCGCACTGATCGACCAACTGGGAATATTCCAGCTGACATCCTTCACGCCCGGTACCGGGGTGGAATTGACCAGGAAAATCGAGGTGAAGAAAGTATAGACGTTGTTCGCCGGGTTCACCAGATTGTTGACCTTGATGTAGGGGCTGAGCATATTCTTAGCCACTTCCATCCCTGCAAATGCTATCAACATCACGAAATGAAGCGGGTAAATGCGGTAGACGCGTTTTTTGAGAAATAGCCTGAACTGCGCCCAGTCGGCCAACGACTGGTAACTGTAGGCGATTACAAATCCGCTTAGAACAAAGAAGAAATCCACAAACATGTCCGAATTCTCGACGAAGCGGTTGTTCAGGATGGGGGTGTTGGCAAATGGGCCCAGATGGAACAGGAACACAAGCGATGCGAACAAGCCCCGAAAAATGTCCAGTACTTCGAAGCGGTGTTTCATGTAAGTGGTTGGGTGAAGTAGAATGTGCTGATAAACCGGTTGATACCGGTGTCTTGTTCGTATTCGTAGGCGAACTCGTCAGAAGCTTTTGTCATGATAAGCAGCCCAAAATGCTCGCTGGTATCGGAGAGCAATGCGGGCATTTCCAGTTCGGCAAGCTCTTCGATGAAGAATATGGCCCGGCCCCGCTCGTCGGTGCGCACGCAGAGTGAATCCATACCATTGTGGTAGATAGGAAAATCCACTGGCCGCACCATTTCCTGCAGTGGCCACATGATCTTTTTCTTGTGATGCCCCACGAGTGCAAGTGGCTTGCCATAATCTTCCTTTTGAAGAACCACTCCATAGGCCGTCAGGCCGATTCTGAGCACAGATTCCCGCTCGCCTGAATGCTTCACCGCGTTGGTGAGCAGTTCTATGATCACCCATTTGATCTTGGCCATCAGATCTTCGTCAAGCAGTGATCGGCTTACGTTTTGCTGGATGTGGTTTAGGCACAGGTTCAGTGTTCCGGGGATGCTCTCCCGGTTACTCTTGAAAACAATTGTGATCTGATCCGAATCTTCGCTCATAGACTAGTTTAGTGTACCCATCGCCTCCTCAAAATCATCGAATATCCTGAACACCTTGTCCATCCTGATGAGCGTAAGCAGGTTTTTAACATCCGGTTTTAGGGAAACCAGGCAAATATCGGCATTGCGTGGCATGGCGTATTTCAATGCCACTACCAGACTGCCCAGGAAAGAGCTATCGATGTAATTCACATTCTCAAAACTGACGATCACCAGACGGATTCCCTTGCCGATGATCGTGATCATTTCTTCCTTGAATGCATCCGCATTCGAAAGACTCGCCTCATCTGGTAAAATAGTGGCTTGTACCACCCGGTTCATTTCTTCAACTTTCAGTATCATATCAGGGTCATTGTTTTTCTATAAAAATGATGCTTGCATCGTCCATCTGGTTGGTGTCGTCGATTAGTTCAAGTACATGCGTCCTGATCAAGCCGAAACTATCGGGTTTGCCCAGATATGGGGTTATTTTTTCCACAAAAAATGGGTAATCACTTTTCTTTGATCCGTTGGATGGAATATCTATCATGCCATCGGTGAAGATTGCCAGCTGGTCACCGGCCTTCATCCGAACGACGCGGTTGTCGTACATGCCGTCTTCGAGTAGTCCGAGCAGCAGCCCGGTGGATTGTACCGTCGCCGTTCTGCCCGTCTCGGGGGAGTGACTAATCAGCGGCAGATCGCCAGCGCCAGTGTAATGCACTTCGCCGGTGCAGGTATCGAGCAGCAGCAGCGAAAGGCTCGAAAGAATGTTTTGCAGACTCTCATCGAGGTAAATCAGCTTGTTGATCTTTTGCACGATTGTAGCCAGGTCAAAATCATGGTCGAGCACGCAGAAGCGGATCGCGGCGCGGATATAGCTCAGAAAACCGAAGGTGAAGAACCAGGCTTTCCATTTTTTACCCATAATATCGCCCAGGAAGGCGAAACAAAAACGGCTGTCGACCTGCACAAAATCGATAAAATCACCCCCTGGATAACCGCGGTAGCCCTTATGCCAATAGTGGATCCGGTAGCCGCTTACGGTCGGCGCATGCGAGGGGATCGATTTTACATTCAGCGCTTCGGCAGCAACCTTCAATTCTCTTACCGACCTCAGGTGTTCGTTTTCAAGGGTTTTAATGATATTGTTTAGCTTGGTGATGATCACCGGGATCGGCGTTTCTTTATTGATGAAGTCCAGCGCCGACATATTCAGTCCTTCCAGCACCAGTTTGTTGTCGGTGAAAGAGGTCAGAAAAACGAACGGGATGTCTCGGATATTGGGATTCAGAAGCACTGCCTGCCGGAAATCGAAACCGTTCATTTCGGGCATATCGTAGTCGGACAGAATCAGATCGGGCGTTTCTACCAGCAACATTTCCAAAGCTTCCGTCGCCGATTCGCACAACACGCAGTTGTACCCTGCTTTCAAGAGCGCATGTTCAATTACAGTACGGAACAGCAGGTTGTCCTCTACGAGCAGGATTTTCTTAACGGTGGTCGGCGCATCGGGAAAGCTGATCATTTCTTGTTGAAGTTTATTACAAACAAAAGTACTCCACCGAAGATAATCAGCAGCGACACCAGGTCCATAATCGTGACCCCGTCGTTGATATTGAAATGATATACTGTGAAAAGCTCGAAACTGGGCGGCGCGGGCATAATAATCATCGCGAAGCCGACTATGATGAGCAAAATTGAGAGAATAAACATGACGCCTTTCTGGACCAACCTGCCACGCTTGGGTGTATTGATCCGGCTGTCGAACTGGTTTTCAGCCAGCAACTTTTCCAGGCCTTCCAGAAGCTCCTCCCGCGACAGGTTATTTTCCTGGTCGAGCTCTTTGAATGGTGCTAATTTCTTTTGAGTGGTAGCCGAACGCTGAAAAGCATCCGCGATCTGTTTCTGGTACTGTTTCGAATGTTGCGCGCCGATGTCTGCTTGCTCGATCGCTTCGATTAGTTCCGAAACCTTCTTTTCGACCCGAACAATGTCCTGTCGCTGAGGATCATGTGGGGCTTGGTCGGAGTGGTGATCGTTGAGCAGACGTTTGAGTTTCACGCTTGGCACGGTTTGTTCTCGAAAAAGGCTATCAGGGACGATTCAGGATGTTTTTACAAAAACTGGAGGTCATTTCCCGATTTTGGTTAAAGCTATGTTTTTATTATTAAATTTGAAATAGTTCTACAAATCAATATAAATATTCCTTCGTAGTCCGCAATCTAGTGGCACAGTCTTGCGCATGAAAAAAGTTTCCATTGTGACGGTGAATTTCAATCAGCCAAAGGTTACCGAAGACTTGTTGAAATCGCTGGCAGAGGTCAATAGCTATCCCAATCTGGAAATCATCGTCGTCGATAACGGCAGCAAAGTAAACCCCGTGCATGAATGGCGGGAGCGATACCCGGCTGTAACGTTTATCCGTTCTGAGCTAAATACTGGTTTCGCGGGGGGAAACAACATCGGCATTGCGCACGCAACCGGCGACTACCTTTTCCTGATCAATAATGACACCGAAGTAACCGGCGGATTGATCGGCAGGCTCGTGGATACCATGGTGGCCAACCCAAAAATCGGCATGATCTCTCCCAAGATCCACTATTTCGATCAACCCGGCATGCTGCAATACACGGGTTACACCCCAATGAACTACTATACTTGCCGCAATGCGTGTATCGGGCAGTTTGAGCAGGATCGAGGGCAATACGACTTCCTTACCGGCGTAACCGGCTACGCGCACGGGGCGGCGATGATGATCAGCCGGGAAGCGTTGCAGAAAGCGGGAGGGATGGCCGAAAATTATTTCCTTTATTACGAGGAGCTCGACTGGTGCGAGCGCATCAGAAAGGCAGGGTATGAAATACATGTCGACCTCGGCGCATTAATCTATCACAAAGAATCGGTGTCGGTCGGCAAGCGCACAATTTTGAAGGAGTTTTTTATGAACCGCAACCGTATTTTGTTCATAAGAAAAAACGCCCCGGGTTTTAGGTTCGCCGTTTTTTGCTGCTACTTTATGCTGGCTGTGGTGCCTCGGAATATGATCCAGTACATCAAAAACAAGGAATATAATTTTATCGCGGTTTTCTGGCAAGCAATCATCTGGCACTTCAAAAACAAACCCGATAGCGAAAATTTAGGCTTCCCATTGACCCGTTGATTTATGGAGATACTTTTCTGGCTCAGTCTGTTTATTGTTTTCTACACTTTCCTCGGTTACGGCATCCTGCTCTACATGCTGGTCCGCATTCGCAGGGCATTCAAGGGAAAAAGGCTTGCCCCTGGGCTCGATCAGGATTTCCCGACGCTCACACTTGTGATCGCCGCTTATAATGAAGAGAGCATTATCGAAGAAAAAATCGCGGATACGCTTCAACTGTCGTATCCCGCAGGTAAGCTGAACCTAGTGTTCGTCACCGACGGCTCCTCCGACCGCACACCGGATTTGGTTGCCAACTACCCGCAGATCAAGCTCATGCATACGCCCGTGCGCAGCGGAAAGATCCTGGCCATTCACCGGGCCATGGATGTAGTGGATACCGAAGTTGTGGTTTTCACCGATGCGAATACCTTTCTGAACAAGGACGCACTTCTGCTCATTGCAAGGCATTATGCCGACGCCACTGTGGGTGCTGTCTCCGGAGAGAAGCGGGTAATGCAGGACGCGCTCTCGGATGCGACAGCAGGGGAGGGCTTCTACTGGAAATACGAGTCGGTGCTTAAAAAGTGGGACTCTGAGCTGTATTCTGTCGTCGGGGCGGCAGGTGAGCTGTTCAGTGTACGGCGGTCGCTGTACCAGCCGGTGCAGCCGGACACGATCCTGGACGATTTCATGATTTCAATGCAGATCGCCGAAAAGGGTTACCGGATTGTGTATGAACCTGACGCCTACGCCTCGGAGCTTTCTTCGGAGAATATTAAAGAGGAGTTGAAGCGTAAGGTACGAATCGCCGCTGGGGGTATTCAATCGATCCTTCGGTTAAAGAAATTGATGAACCCGTTTCATGATCCGCTGCTCTCATTTCAGTACATCAGCCATCGTGTATTGCGATGGACTGTGACGCCGTTTCTGATGATTCTGGCACTTGTCTTCAATATACTGATCGTAATACAGTCAGGCGGTTTGATATACCAGCTTCTTCTGGCTGGGCAAATCGGATTTTACGGGCTTGCGCTGGCCGGTTGGGTACTCGAAACCCGAAAGATCAAAGTGAAGGCACTCTTTGTACCCTATTATTTCTGTATGATGAACTATGCGGTGCTGGCGGGTATCGGAAGATATTACAAGGGCTCGCAGAGCGCTGCCTGGGAGAAGGCCAAAAGAAAAAGCGCATAGCCGGAAGGCCATGCGCTTTAATGCTGTACGTAGCCACTTACAATTGTTTCAAGCGCTCGGATTCCGATTCCAGGATAGGGATCAGGTCCTCTATCTCGGTTGAAATGCGCTGGTACATGTCCAGAAGCTTTTCTCCTGATTCATTTTCCTTAATAGCCTTTTCCAGCACTTCTACCTTGGGCCGCACCTGCGTGAGGCCGGTCATGGTAAACGAAGGTTTCAGCCCGTGGACGATGCTAGCCGATTCTTTGAGGTCCCCAGATTCTAATGCGCCTTGTAATGTTTGCCAGCGCGGGACAGAGTCGCTCAGAAATGCATCAAAAATCATGTACAGGATTACAGGATCTTCTCCGTAGGCCTGGTCTATGTACGCAAGGTCCAGGGCGGGGTTGAGTTGTAAGGCCATCGGTTTGTGTTAAAGTTTTGCAGAAGCTTAATTAGTGGGATTGGTAAGGTATTATTCGAAGAAATACTTCGACAATATAACCGGTTTCTGCAAAACTATCACATTATTGTTGGTTCTCCTGCGCTTTAACTTCTTCTTTGGCGGGCTGTTTGGCTTCTTCCTTTGCTTTTTTGCGGAAATACCTGCGGAAAAGGAAATTGGAGCGAAGCGCCGTCATGTTTTCATCGAGCTTTTCGGTAGTACTTTCGAGATTTTTTAGCGTTTCTTTCAAGTTTGACGCTGTTGCTTCATCGTGCAGTAATACACCCAGTGGGCTGGTTTTGTTGGAGTTAAGATCGGCGCTGGCAGTTTTAAGGTTATTCACCATGACGTTGGCGGAGGAGACGGTTTCATTGAGCCTGGCAATGGTTCCACGCAGGTCCTTCATGATCACTGTGTCTGTGGCGAAGTCGTTGGCCAGTCCGCCTTTTTCGTTTAACTTGGAAGTGTAGCCTGCCAGCGAGGCCGTTAGAGCCTGCGCATTGACAGATGCCTTTTTCATCGCACCCAAAGTCTGGTCGAGGTCATTATACAGGCGCTCGTCGTTGAGCAGCATTCCGACGGTGCCTTTTCCGGCCAGGATATTTTTGCTGATGGTCTTGAACGCGCTGGTAATGCCAAGCAGGTTCTTGTTGTTTTCTGAAAGTACAGCCAACATTTCTTCCGTGCTTTCCATTTTTTCGACCGCGATTTCGTCGCCGTCTTCAATGGAAGGCACTTTTTGGGTCCCGCCATAGATAACGATGATCTTGTTACCAATCAGACCGTCGGTGCTTACCTTGGCCTTGGCGTTCTTGCGGACAAATTCCTGTGATTTTTCCTCGATGTTCAGCATTACCTCCACCTTGGAGTTGGCCAGGAAACGGATGCTTTTGACAGTCCCGATTTTAACTCCCGAGTACCAGATATTGTTGCCGACTTTTAGCCCGTTCACGTCGTCAAAAATAGCTTTGACAGTGATAGTTGAAGAAAAAACCTTCTTCATACTGCCGACGGTGAGAATCCCAACTACGAAAATCAGGATGCCAATCACGACGAAAAGGCCTACGTTTATGGATCGTTTGGATGATGTTGCCATTATTACTGAATAAAATTATAATCGTAAAAACTCTTGATCCGCTCTTCGTCGGTATCAAATACTTCTTCAAAAGTGCCTGTTTTCAGAAACTTGCCATCCAGCAGCATTGCAATGCGGTCGCCCGTCTCCCGTGCACATGTGAGATCGTGCGTGATGATGATCGAGGTTGTCTGGTATTTTTCCTTAACCTCGTTGATCAGCTCGTTGATTTCCAAACAGGTAATCGGGTCAAGGCCGGCCGTCGGTTCGTCGTAGAGCATCACTTCCGGTTTCAGAATCAGTGTCCGGGCGATGCCTATCCGCTTGCGCTGGCCGCCAGAAAGCTCAGCTGGAACCTGGTTGATCGTTTGGAGCAGGCCTACGGCGTCGAGCACGGACTCCACCTGCTCGTTAATTTCAGCGCGGGTGAGGTCTTTGATATTGCGTACGAGTGGAAATTCAAGGTTCTCGCGCACGGTCATACTGTCGTACAAAGCACTGTTTTGAAACGAAAACCCGATTTTTAATCGCAAATCGCGTAGATCGTTGCCGTCCAGCTTGGAGACCTCTTTCCCTAAAACCAAACAATCGCCACGGTCTTGTTTGAGCAAACCTATCATGATCTTGATCAGCACCGATTTTCCGGTCCCGGAACGCCCGAGTACGACCATATTTTCTCCTTTCGTCACAGTCAGATCGACTCCTTGCAGCACATGCAGATCTCCGAATGACTTGTACAGGTCGCGTACTTCGATAACCGGCTCTCCGGGTTTAAAATCTTCTTCCATATTAAATTCTGAAGTAATTGGATACCTGTACGATGATCACCTCCTCGACGAAAATCAGGAACATGGAGGTCACGACAGCTGCGTTGGCCGCCTTACCGACACCCTCGGTGCCTTTGCTGGCATTGTAACCCTGGTAACTGCCTACCATCCCGATCGTGAATCCGTACGCGACCGCCTTCGCCACCGACGTCCAGATATCCAGGAACGTGATCTGCTCGAATGCATTCTCGAAAAACGCTATGAAACTTGTGCCTTCATTCAAGGTTACGTTCAGGAACGCCCCCATCAGACTTACCATTGAGCAGTAGAACATCAGCACAGGAATGGCAATGGTACAGGCCACCACGCGTGTTACCACCAGGAATTTAAATGGGTTTACGGCCGACACTTCCATCGCATCGATCTGTTCGGTCACACGCATGGAGCCTAGCTCGGCCCCGATGCTGGATCCGATCTTGCCAGCGCTGATCAGGGCCGTTACCAGTGGAGCGAGGGCGCGAACGATCGCGATCGCTACCAGGGAAGGGAGCCAGGACGTTGCCCCGAATTCGGATAGTGAAGGGCGCGACTGTTTGGTGAATACCATTCCGGTGATAAAGCCGGTAAGACTGATCAGCAGCAGCGACCGGTTTCCGATCGCATAGCATTGCCTGACAATCTCCTGAAATTCCATTCGGCCCCGGAAGATCTCGCGGAAAAAACGGATAAAGAAAATATACGCATCATAAACCGCCAGTAAGGCATTATCCAGACTTTTGCCGTATACAAATTGCTTTTTGTTAGCGCTCATTCAATCGGTACATTGTATTAAACTTTATTTATCAGGCGGTTGTGGTCAGAAGCTCCTTTGTGCCGCCGAACATCTGCTCTTCGAACCACCGCATTCGGTAGGCATTCATAGCGTTTTTGCCCAGCTGATCCAGCAGCCGGTAGTTGACGATGACGCCCACAGCCGCGCCGATACCGGGGATAAGCTGCGCCATTTTTGCAAGGTCAATATAGTCCCGGTATTCCTGCTGGAAGGTCTTCCAGTCGAATCCGTGAATGTCTGTCGGAAGGTCCTTGCTGCGTAGGTCCCATCGGATCATTCGCGTAAAGACCTCCTGACGCCCTTTCTGGCTCGAAAACGTCAATTGGAAAATATGAAGTATAAAAAGCCGTTCCCTGTAATCGTTGACCGACCTGCCATACAATGCAGCAATCTCAAAAAGAAGCTTGATCTTGATGCCAATCAGGATAGGGAACTCGGCCAAAGCAAGCCAAAAGCCGCCAGCGCCGGTAATACCGCCTTCGGCTGCGCCGGCCTTTTTGTAGAAATCGATTTTTTTGCGGACAGCCGTTTCAATTTCTTCCAGCGAGGCACCCGGGATAGCCTGGGTGGTCGTGTATTCGGCCCCGGTAAGCACGCCGCGTACCATTTGTTTGATGGTACCGGTGATTATCGAGTGAATTTTATCGGGAATGATGTTATTGATTTTGTCCTGAAATTTCTTGGAAGTCCTGTCTATAAAATTGGGCCGCTTCTGCATTTTTAGCTGCCATTTGGTCAATTCAGGTCTTATCTGCTCTTCATAATTGTGGATGTGCATATCATTTCAGGGCTAATGTCGGACAGGATAGAGCAACGGTGGTCTGCTAATGATTAGCAAAAATCATTCCAATATCGTATAAAGTCATCAAACAGCCGCGAAATTCCCGATTACGCGACCCGCAAGATATGCAGGTGGTTGCCCACTCTGTAGTTCCGGCATGTAACAACGCTTAGTATTATATGTTCAAACTATCTGATCCATAGTTTCTTAGTGAAGGTTCTGCCATTTGATTCAAATCTAATCAAATGCATTCCCGAAACCAGCTTTGGAGCTGTAAAGCCGCTTATGATGCTCCCCGAGACTTTACGGTTTAGTAAAAACTGTCCACGAAGGTCGACCAGACTGATCTGACCTGACTGTGGCTGGGCAAAATTAATGGTTACCTCTTCACCGCGCAGTGCCGGGTTTGGAAATATTTCAAATACTGTGTCCGGATTTGTTTCTGCACCCAATATCAATGTTGGTGCAACCTCTGCGTAGGCGGGGGTTGCAGATTCGGCAACATCGTTTACAGCTACCAACCTGTAAATAATAGGAAGGGTGGATTCGCCCGGTTGGTCATTCCATTCAACACTGCCACCGATCCTTGCGAGTGGGATGAAACTGCCGCTCTCTCCAAATTTGCGTTCGAGAACGTATCCCTTTGCGCCTGAAACCGGCTGCCAGGAAAGCCTAACGCCCCCGTTTTCACGGCTTTGAGCAGAAAGCACCGTGCCATCCAACGCGGCAGCAATAGGTACATTAAAGAAGGTAAATGCACGCATGCCCCTCGCGTTGGTGAGGTAAGGCCCGGTGAAGGGGTAGTAGGGACCCTCTTTTTCCAGGTAGGGAGGCAGGTAGTCGAGCGTAGTCGCGTTCTGCGAGGCCTTCAGGTCAAGGATAATGCGGTTTCCATCGGCTTTACCCGCAGTTACCGCGCCGGATTGATGGTCGAGGTAGAAAAAATCCTTTAAATTCAAAACCGGCCCGCCGGGGTGTGGATAGGGCTCGGGATATTTTAAATTCTGGCCTTCACCGAATACCAGGGTAATACTTTTCCTCTCGGTAGAATTGTAAAATGCCTTTTTCAGCCCCGGCGAGTCGATATTGAACGTATCTGCGGATGCATACAAGTCGCGGAGCATCAGGTGTGAAAGCTCGACGCCACCTTGTTTGTTGCCCTCGCGGTTATAATGCAAGCCGTCGAATCCATTCGTGCCCACGGTTGCGATATTGATAATGTCAGGGTAAATATCGGGCAAGCGCCGTTGATAATCGCGTATGAGCGTACCAACGAGTGATGGCCAATAGATGATATCGATCTGAAATACATATAACTTTTGCAGGTTGGCAAAATCGGTTTTCAGGTTTTTATACAAAACGTCAAAATGCCCTTCCCAATTACCTCCCTCGCCATAGGCCTCGCTTTCGCCTTGTCTGAAAATATAGGCCTTTACTGCATGTGCCACACCAGCTTTCTGCGCGCGGTAGAGCATTCTGCCGTAGCCCGTGGTGAAATCGGTGGGGTTGTTTTCCGTGCGCAGTGAATGCGAATAAGCCGAGGACCAGTGGTACCCCGCGTTGATAAGGCAGTTGGGAATGCCCGACTTTTCCATCAACTGCTTCTGGATTTCAAAACCCATTGTTCCCACGCCATTGTCATAGGAGCGCAGGTTGGAAAGTGCCCAGAGTGTATCGGCAGCTTTGTAAGTGTCATTGTTGAGATTGCCCGTTATTTTCCCGAATGTTCTGCAAAACATGCTGGTATCAGCCTCGCCGAAGAATCCGGTCGCATTGGATTGACCCGACAATATGTATACATCGCCGCTGACCACCCGGGTGCGGGTGATGAGCAGCGTCGAGTCGCGGTCATTGCATAGAAAAACCTTAAAATCATAGTTGGCCAGTTCGGCTTTGATCGTGGTCTCCGTGCTGAATACGCCCTTCGAATTCGACCCGTATTGGACGTTTGCCTTCCGGTATTGGTAGAGCTGGCCGTTTCGGGAGACAAGCACCGACACATACTTCCAATCGGGCGCATCCACAACTCCCGCAATGGGCACGCGCGCCTGGCCGCTGGCATCGCGTGGATAGAGCTGATAATCCTGCGGCAACTTCCCGAAGAGTACCGGGGTGAACTGCTGCCCGGTTCCACGAGTAACCGATAGGAGCGTTAAAATAAAGGAGAACAGAAAGTATGTGGCGGGCCTTTTAAAGAACCAGCCCCGGAGGAGAGTTTTTAGCACAGGGTTTAATTATTTATTTGATCCGAACAGGTTTGACCCCTTCCCGCGTGATTTTTACCGGGTTAATCATGCCCTTATCGTCGAAAGACATAATGTCTATGCAGGTTTCGCGATGGTTTCCGTCGGTTTCGGTCAGCGGACGACGGTGGTAAACAATGTACCATTCGTCCTTTCCCGGAACCTGGATCACCGAGTGGTGGCCTGCGCCGGTTGCTACCTTCGGGTCCTGTTGCAGGATTTTGCCTACGCGCTCAAACGGTCCAAAAGGAGAATCTGCCACAGCGTATGCGACCGAATAGTTGGGGCCTGTCCAGCCGCCTTCCGACCACATGAAATAGTATTTGCCATTGCGGATAAACATGAATGGGCCTTCCACATAGTTTTCCGGCGTGATCTCGCGGAACATTTTGCCGTCTTCAAATGGAATGAAACCGGTAAAATCGGTTTTCAGCTTTGCGACATTGCAATGCTTCCAACCACCGTAAAAGAGGTAATACTGGCCGTCTTTGTCTTTGAAAACGAACTGATCGATGGGCTGCGCGCCGTTATAGAACTTGTCGATCAGAGGCTTGCCCAGGTAATCCTTGAACGGGCCTTCCGGACGGTCGGCCACAGCTACTCCGATGCCGCCTTTTTCGTTGTCATTCTGAATGTCGTTGGCCCCGAAAAACAGATAGTATTTCTTGTCTTTTTCGATGATAGAGGGCGCCCACATGGCCCTTTTTGCCCACTTGATAGCCGAGGTATCGAGAATGTTCGGGTGCTTGGTCCAGGTTACCAGGTCTTTGGAAGAAAATGCATCCATATGCACCTGCTTGTTGTAGGGCGCCGAAAATGTAGGGTAAATCCAGAATGTTTTATTAAAAATAATGCCCTCCGGATCGGCATACCAGCCTGGAAAGACTGGGTTACCGGATGTTTTGGCGGCCGTTTTCGCCGATTGTGCAAAAGCGTGGTAACAAAGGAGGTTTAAAAGTGTTAAAACAAGCAGTTTTTTCATGAGTTAAGTTTCGGTGATCGGCAATGTAACCGCTGCAAGTTCCAAATTTTTGTTCAATTAATAAGCCTCGCCTGCTCCGCCACCGCCGAACGTACCACCACCGAATTCGAGCCCCGGACCGGAAAGTCCTCCGCTGACGGGCGTGGCACCAAGTTGCTGCGCCGCAATGACCGCTTGCAGGTTTTCGAGGCTGCTTTTGCGGTCTTGCTCATCGGATATTCCGTGTTTGGGGGCGTGTAAATATCTGATTACAGCTATTGAAGCGACGATCATGAGCACACCCGCGAGCACGAGCTCCTGTGAGGCGCTTAACGTGCTGAAATAGTTGACATAAGTGTAAGCTGAGAACGCAATGGCCAGCAAACCGATGACAAATGGAATGCGCTCAGCCCGTTTCAACCCTATTATAATGTACAAGAGTGGTATTGCGAATGTGAAAAAGTAAAACAGCGGCGCAAAGGTGATTTGCGGGGCCACCGAAACATTCAGGCCGCTGATCAATGCGTTCAATTCCCTTACTACCAGGTAATTTCCGCCGAGATAGAAGGTGACCAGCGAAAGTACTTCCAAGATCTGACGGCATTCGTGGTAATAAATGTCTTTGCTTTTTCTTGCCAGCCCATAAATCACTGCCGATACAATCATCACGGCGAAAGGCAAAAGAGCTTTCCCGAGTGGAAATTTCATCATCAAATCAGCCATTATGCTGAATATCAGTCCGAAAATGACGATCGGACCAAGCAAGTCGGCGTAACGCAGGGTCGCCGGAATGATGATGGCAAGCGCGATAAGGCAATATGCCCAGAATGGCGCTTGTTGGAAAAGGAGGAAGACAGGCACCATTGCCGCCGTTACACCGGCATAAAGCAATGCATTGTCGACGCCGGAATGGAATAGGAGTTTGGTTTTAATTAAGGATTCCAACACAAAAAAGAAGCAGGCGCAGCAAATAAGGCTCAATGTCGAGAAACCCAGGTCGGAGCCAGTGTCGTAAACAAATAAGGACAGGAAGCCCACAAAGAACGAAGTGGCCACCACGGCAAAGCAAAACAAGCCGATTTTAACAAATAGGCCCGGGCGATAGAATCTTTCGGGAAACAGCTCTTTTACCTGCGCTTCCTGGTCGGCGGTAAGAAGATGCTTGGTTGTCCATTCCGCGGCCTGACGCTGCAAATGCAGGTTTTCAACCCAGGTTTCGTTGTATGCCTTTTTCATTTCTTAAGCTCCGTTTTAATCCCAAGGAATTTTTTAAAGTTTAGCAGAAAGTAAATCACGCCGACACTGGAAAAGAGGAAATAAAAGATTCCAAGAGCGAAGGCCGCATCGGCTCCGAGGCTGGTAAAAATGGAATAAGTGATAATGGAATAGCCGTAAACCGTACCCATCAGCAGGAACAGCAACGACTGGGCATGACGCGCGCGATAGACAAAAAAGGTGCAAATCCCGAGGCCGATTATGAAATATAGCACCTTCGCGTGCTCGCTGAACAGCCCGATCTGCGCCGCAATGCAGGCCAGGTTCCCACCCATGAGCATGTAGGTGAATGCAAAATGCTTTTTGATGTTCTGCTGTTCGGAAATCCATCCCACAACGGTGAGCACGCAGCCCAGCGCAATGGCCGGGATGATCACTTTGCCGTCCGAAAAATCATTGTCGGATAGCACCGAAAGTGGCGCAATGGTAAGTCCAAGCCACGATGCAAGCCCGGTAATAGCCATCGACAATGCCCCACGGTGGTCGAAACGGTAGGCGCAAAGGAAGAAAATGATCGTCGGAATGATGACGGCAAGCCCGTGCCGGGAGCCGAAAAGATTGTATTGGAATTGCAGGTAACCTTCGAGGCCCAGAAACGTCGAACAGCCTAGCAAAAGCACGTAGTCGATGAGCTTGTTGGGGTTTTGGATTTGTTCGTGTGAATAGGGAAGGCTGTTTTTATATGTATAGTAAAAACAGCCTGCGGTAATTATGGCGATGACGGCGATGATTGCCTGATGGCCGATCGTGTCGATGTTTTCGTAGATCAGTATACCGGCGCCGGAGCTGAAAATCAGTATGCCCAGGTACAATATTGACCGCAGCTCCCAATGAACTGAAAAGGCTTTTTCGTGTTCGAAACCGGTGATTGTGTCGGCCTGTTGTTCAGAAATAACTCCCTTGCTTTGCAAGGAGTTAAGGATGGATTTTGTGGTCATGGAAGTTGAGACGAGGTATGGTAAAGTTAACAAACTTTGCCATGAACGCTGCTTCGCTCTGCTCCGGGAATTATTTAATGGAAGATTGAGATATTTAACGGTACAACATCAAAAGCGAAGTGTGAAATTTTCCTTCACCTGCTCGCTACGGAAGAACACCAGCCCGATCCAAAACAGGTCGACGGTGACTGTGACCTGCGGATGCGCCTTAATATATTCCCAGGCCCTTGTCATTTCCTCCGACCAGTATATGTCGTCAAAAACAAACAACGAGCCGTTTTGAATATGGGGGAGGCATTGTTCGAAATATCGGACGGTCGGTTCGTAACGGTGGTTGGCGTCGAAATAGGCAAAGTCGACAGGGCGATCAAGTGTTTCGAGGCGTTTGGGTAATGTCTCGTCAATATTGCCCAGCACGATTTCAATATTATCAGCATGTTCGCGCTGGAAATGCTGCTGTGCTTTTGCCGCTGTTTGCGGACAGCCTTCGAAGGTGATCAGTTGCGCGTCCGGGTTTGCTTTGGACATATACAATGTAGTGAGCCCAAGAGAGGTACCCAATTCGATAATCGTTGCCGGTTGAAAACGGCGTATTAGCCGGTGGAAAAGCATGCCGAACTTGGCCGGTTTTTCTGCGTTTTTGGCGATCGTTTTGATCTTTCGCAGATTGGACTTGTTCACGCGCGAGCCAGCACCCAGGTCAAGTATTTCGATTTGCTCGTCGGAACGCAGTAACTCTTTACGCAGCGAGCGGATCGCCTCGTATTCGGGATTGTGATCCTTCCTGGCCGCGATCACATTGTTGTAAAGCTCAAACAGAAATGGGGAATGGATGGAATGCTCGTTTCCGGAGCGTAAAAGGTACTTGATATAAGCAGCAATCAATGCAGTGGAATTTTAAAATAAGCCGGTGCCCGGCCGGTGATTCAGTTGAGGCGGTAAGGTGCGACGAGCGAAAATGCGGGTATTACGACGCGAAATTGCCGACCGTCGAGCACACGTTCCATCAGGTAGGTTCCGGCCATTTTACCCATATCGGTACGCAGATTGCAGCCGGAGACGTAATCATGTACATCACCGGGTTCCAATACGGGTTGAAGCCCTACGATACCTGCCCCTTCCACTTCGCGTACGGTTCCGTTAGCGTCGTAGATCAGCCAATGCCTTCTGAGTAACTTAACTGTGTGCTCGCTGTGGTTTTCAATCAGAATCTTGTAGGTGAACACAAAATGATCCTGACCCGGATTGGAGTAATCGGGCTGATATTCCGTCAAAACGGTGACCTTGACACCATCTGTAACCTTGGAAACCATATAGATCGAGGGTGTTGGAAAGTAGTGGGACTATTGGAGCTGCGGCAAATATACCGGTTTGCAACGCACCTTTAACGAAAATAGTAATCAATTGCTGATAAAACCAAATCAAAAAACACATAATTTGGTTTCCAAAACAAATTCAACAGGATGGATGTAAAAATTGAGCAGTCGTGGAAAGAGCGGCTTGCCCCCCAGTTTGAGATGCCTTATTTTACCTCGCTTACAGCCTTCGTAAGGGAAGAATACCAGACTAAACAGATATTTCCGCCGGCCAAGCAGATATTCAACGCATTCAATTACTGCAGCTTCGACGAATGCAAGGTGGTAATCCTTGGCCAGGACCCGTACCATGGTCACGGGCAGGCGAATGGCCTGTGTTTTTCGGTGAACGACGGTGTGCGGATGCCTCCCTCACTGATGAATATCTTCAAGGAAATTCAGCAGGATCTGGGCAAGCCCTTCCCTCCGACGGGTAATCTCGAGCGGTGGGCAAAACAGGGCGTCCTGCTTTTAAATGCAACCTTAACGGTACAAGCGGCCGCTGCCGGCTCGCACCAGGGAAAGGGTTGGGAGCGCTTCACCGACGCGGTCATCAAATGCGTGTCCGAGGAGAAAAATAATGTGGTTTTTATGCTCTGGGGCAGGTATGCCCAGGAAAAAGGCGCGGTGATCGATGCGTCGAAGCATTATGTGCTCAAAGCGAAGCACCCCTCACCGATGTCTGCCAATGGAGGCGGCTGGTTTGGTACGAAGCATTTCAGCAAGGCCAATGAATATCTGGAAAGCAAGGGGCTCGACCCGATCAACTGGTAAACGTGTTAATAAAAAGAGAGCCGGGATGCCCGGCTCTCTTTAAGATTTTCACTCCTATTACTATTATTAATTACTTCTCTATGTTGGAATTCATCTCCAACACTTTGTCCCAGTGGCCTTCATTGGCCTTCACAAATGCTAGTCTGTCAGCATTCAGTTTGTATTCCTGGGCAGCTTCGTTGGTACGGAAAGTCAGGTAGTGGATCACGTCAAATTCTTCACCACTGTTATCTGCTTTCTGCACGTGTCCTGCCGAATAGGCCACGACATCTTTCACCGATTTCTTCATCACCGCAAAATCGCGCAGGTGTTTTTCCACTTCCTGTGTAGTAGTACCAGGTTTAAACTTGATACAAACTACCCGCTGGATCTCGGCAGGTTTGTGGGGCACATAAGCGCCGTAAATAACCAGCATAAATACGCAAAGCGCGAAAATGGGGACTAAGTATCCTAATGTTTTATTTCTAGTTTTCATTATAGCAAATTCAATAAATGCAATTATCTATTTCTCTTGCTACAAAGGTAAAACTTAAATCTATTATTGTATTATTTGGATATTAAATATAAATAATTTTGAAAATTTGATATTTAAGAAAAGAAACAACCACTGAAAATCTACTTTCCAAAATATTATTCGGAGAAGAATTTTTTGCGAAATTTTCTAATTGTTCTCTCACTCAGCTAGCTGCATATGGCGATCCGGCTAAAAATTTGCCGTTTGAAAAAAACAAGTTTCAAAAAGGCGCATTTCTGTTACCTTTTTTTGCAAATGGCGTCTCAACAGGTGTAATAATGATGAAAACCACCTTCCGAATATTGTATGGCGTCATTTCTCCAACAAGGCCGAAAAAAATCTGAAAAAGATCGATTTTTTTTCAAAAATGTGCTGAATTTCAGTCTTCTGATCGCCTCAATCATGCTTTTTTGTGGTTTAAAAGTCCATTGGGGCTTCTGGGCACATAAGCGGATCAATCGTTTGGCCGTTTTCCGGCTGCCGGTTGAGATGCAGGGATTCTACAAAAAGTACATTGATTACCTCTCAGAGAACGCAGTCAATCCCGACCAACGCCGCTATGCCGTACCAGGCGAAGCCGAGCGCCACTTTATCGATCTGGATGCTTACGGTGATAGCGCATTGAACAACCTTCCAAGGCATTGGCAGGCCGCAGTTAGGAAAATAGGAGAGGACAGTCTGCGAAAACATGGCATCGTGCCCTGGCATGTACAGGCAGCTGCCTTTCAACTCACGGCAGCATTTAAAGAAAAGAACCGGCCGCGTATCCTCCGCATTTCCGCAGACCTGGGCCATTACATTGCCGACGCGCACGTACCGCTGCACACCACGCGCAACTATAACGGCCAGTTTACAGGTCAGGAGGGTATCCATGGGTTCTGGGAGTCGCGGCTTCCGGAACTGTTTGCCGGGCAATATGACATGTGGCTGGGCCCGGCCATTTACCGAAAGGATATCGCCGGGGATATCTGGAAAGCGGTTGCAGCTTCGCATTCGGCGATGGACTCGGTGTTGCTTTTTGAAAAGCAGCTCACAGAAGCCTTCAAAGCAGATAAAAAATTCAGTTTCGAACTTCGGGGGAATACCCTGACGCGGACGTACTCACACGAGTTTTCCGAGAAATACCACCTAATGCTTGGCCGGCAGGTCGAGCGTCGAATGCGGGCCTCGGTGCAAATGGTGGGCGATGTATGGTACACTTGCTGGGTAGATGCCGGCCAGCCAGATCTTGGCCCTCTGGCAAATGCGGGAGACGATAATGCAGATCAAAATGCAGAATCCGCCGAACAGCAAACTTGGTTACAGCGGCTTTTGAATGTGCGGCCGGAATCTGATAATTAGCAATCGGGACGATTATTTTTGAGGATCTCGTAGCCTGGATCAATGATCGGGACCGGTAGTCAGCACTTTGGCGGTCACCAAAAGCTGGCCGACATGCCGCTGGGTATGTTCGGCAGCATGGAAAAGCAGCCCCAAATGCGTCGAAGGTACCATGGCCCGGCCGACGTAGCGTATCTCAGTCAATGTCTCCGGATTGGTTTCCCGGAGCTGCGTTAACGCAATTTCCAGCTGCTTGCCGAACTGATCGAGCAAATCATTGTAGCTACAATCTTCAAACGGTTCCTTTCCTTCACTTTTGAGGTAGACCATCTGACTTTCGCTGAGCGATTCTTCGCGCGCATAGGTAAACAGGCGGTCGAGCACGCCCGCGAGGTGCTGCAAATGAAAACCCACCGAGGCGAGATTGGCCGGTTTTTCCCAGAGCAGCTTCGAGGGGAATGTATGGCTGAAAATACCTAGTTCCTCGCGCGCCTGCAACAATGCGTGCGCTACGGGTTGGAGCAGATCAGGTATTCCGGGAAGCGGCCCGCGGAGCCATACTTCGAGTTGGTCGTTGTTTTGCATGCCTGAAAATAAACGAAAAAGGGGCCTTTTTACAAGCCCCTTTCCGCACTAGTTGTTGTCAGAATTTATTTTGCAATATCGATTTGCACCGGCTTGCCTTTGATGGTGTTGCCATCCATCGCACGCAATACCGCACGTGCATCGCGCTCAGGCACGTCTACGAACGTAAATTTGTCATAAATGTCGATCGCACCGATCGTCTTGCCAGGGATGTTTGCTTCGCCGGCAATAGCGCCAACGATGTCTTTCGGCATGATGTGGTCTTTACGGCCAAGGCTCAGGAACAAACGGGTCATGCCAGCCTCAGGTGCCGATTGACGACGCTCTCCACGGTCAGCGCCGCGCTCACCACGTGGTGCATAGCGGTCGGTACTGCGGTCTCCTCCAAAACGGCTGCCACCGTCACGACGGTCTCCGCCTTTTTCGAAACGGCTTCCGCCTTCACGACGTTCGCCTCTTCCGAAACGCTCATTACCGCCTTCGCGACGGTCGTTGCGACGCTCTTCCCATGCGAGGTTGCTATCGGCATATTCGTTTTTCTGAACGCCCATGATCTGTTTCGCCATTGCGCCCACGATCTGCTCGGTCGTGAAGCCACTGTGGTGGAGCATTTCAAGTACGTCGTTGTACAGTTCCTGATCGCTGCTTTCTTTGATAGAGGTTGAAATAGTCTCTACAAAACGAGCTTTACGAACACCTACGATATCTTCGAAAGAAGGAATAACGCCTTTTTCGATTTTTACTTTGGTGTAACCTTCAATGGATTTCAGACGGTATTTTTCGTCACGAGCCACAAGAGAGAACGCCTTACCCGACATCCCTGCACGACCCGTACGACCGATCCGGTGTACGTAATATTCTTCGTCCATCGGAATGTCGTAGTTGATAACGCCATCCAGGCCGCTAACGTCGATACCGCGAGCCGCAACGTCGGTAGCCACCAAAATGGTAGTAACACCTGCTTTGAATTTGCTCATTACGTTGCTGCGTTGCTGCTGGCGCAGGTCACCATGGATGCCTTCGGAAGCATAACCGCGCAATTGCAGGTCTTCCACGATCTCGTCCACCTTGCGTTTGGTATTACAGAACACCAAAAGGGATTTGATGTGGTGCATATCGATCAGACGGGTCATTACTTCAACTTTCGCCTGTGGTTTCACTTCGAAATAAACCTGCTCGATATTCTGGTTGGTCAACTCGTTACGAACAACCTTGATCAATACAGGGTCATTCAGGAAGCGCTTGGTGATCGACATGATCGGCTTCGACATGGTTGCCGAGAAAAGGATCGTCTGCCGATCTTCTGGCATATCAGCCAGAATGCTTTCGATGTCCTCACGGAAGCCCATATCGAGCATTTCGTCGGCTTCGTCAAGCACCATCATGCGGACTTCGTTAAATTTCAGTGTTTTACGCTCCATGTGGTCCATGACGCGGCCCGGAGTTCCTACTACTATATGTACTCCTTTTTTCAAAGAGCGGATTTGACGATCGATCGAGTCACCTCCGTAGATCGCTTCAATGCGCACACCACGCATATATTTGGCCAGGCGGCCGAGTTCTTCGGATACTTGAACCGCCAATTCACGGGTTGGGCAAAGGATCAGGGCTTGTACTGCATTGTTAGAAGTATCTATTCTTTCCAGCACGGGAATTCCGAATGCAGCCGTTTTACCGGTACCAGTCTGGGCCTGACCAATTACGTCAGAACCCTGCATTACTGCGGGGATTCCCTGTGCCTGTATCGGTGAGGGTTTAGTGAAACCCATTTCTAGCACGGCTTTCAGGATGTCTTCGTTGAGTCCGAGCTCTTCGAATGTTTCAAAAATTTCAGTAGTCATTCTATTGCTTTTAGTATTAATTCTTGATTTGAACGGTTGTTCCGGAGAGAAGGGCGATGATGGCAGGCCATAACACAATAATCCTCAGGGCGAAGCCCAGCATATGCGTTAGTTCCAATGAAATTGGACCATATCACCGGGATTCCGGTTGTAATCGGTAAATAAGTGAAAGGGATCGCGCAAAGCCCACCACAAACCATCCGTGGGGCTCTGCATGTGAACGGTAGGTCCAGCCGGGACGAATTTTTGAGGCTGGCAGGTGATCTAAAAAAATGGTAGACCGTTTATGAAGCAGAGAAGCGAACGGATGTTCCTTCAAATTCGATGCAAAAGTAAGAAGATAATCCGAAACTGCAATGCTATCGAAAAAATATAATAGTAATATTTTTAGAAAACAAAAACCCGGCGCATTAGAAATGGCCGGGTTTATCTAGTCAGGTTTGCTGATTCAGAATAATTCCTTGACGTCCGTATAAGGCAAATGCCAGGCTTCGGCAACGCCTTTAAATACTACTTTTCCGTGAACGACATTTAACCCTCTGCGCAGTTCCTCGTTGTTCGAACAGGCCTGTTTCCAGCCCTGGTTGGCCAATTGCAATGCATAGGGAAGCGTGGCGTTGGTGAGTGCAAGTGTGGAGGTGTAAGGCACCGCGCCCGGCATATTGGCTACGCAGTAATGTACGACGCCATCAACCTCGTAGATCGGGTCTTCGTGCGTTGTAGCCTTCGAAGTTTCGAAGCAGCCGCCCTGGTCGATGGCCACGTCGACCATGACAGTCCCGGGTTTCATGAGTTTGAGCATATCCCGGGTAATGAGCGACGGCGCTTTTGCACCGGGGATCAGTACGCCGCCGATAATGAGGTTAGCACCCTGGATCAGCTCGCGGATATTATACTCGTTGGACATGACCGTGTCGACGTTCGCGGGCATGATATCTTCGAGGTAACGCAGCCGCGCGAGGCTGATATCGACGATTGTTACATTCGCTCCCAATCCTGCGGCCATTTTCGCAGACTGGGTTCCTACAATCCCGCCGCCGAGTACCAGCACATTCGCAGGTTTCACACCGGCCACACCGCCGAGCAGAATGCCAAAGCCTCCCATCGGTTTTTCCAGGTATTTAGCTCCTTCCTGGACCGCCATGCGTCCGGCAACTTCGCTCATCGGTACGAGTAGCGGAAGGCTTCTATCTGTTTTTTCGACTGTTTCGTAAGCGAGGCATATGGCCTTGCGTTCGATCATGGCATGTGTGAGGGGCTCGGAGGAAGCGAAGTGGAAGTAGGTGAAAAGGAGCTGGTTTTCTTTAATTAGTGGGTATTCAATTTCAATGGGCTCTTTAACCTTGATGATCATTTCGGCGATGCCGTAAACTTCTTCGATCGTTGGGAGAATGCTGGCGCCAGCTTGTGTGTACTGTTCGTCGGTAAACCCGCTGCCTTTGCCCGCCTCTGCCTGCACGTACACCGTGTGTCCGTGCTTACGTAGCTCTGTGACTCCTGCGGGCGTTAAAGCTACCCGGTTCTCGTTGTTTTTAATTTCTTTGGGGACACCAATGATCATCGGTATGTAAGTGTTTATATAGTTTAGATTAACGGGTTCAAAATTAATTTTTGGCAGAAAAACATACTATAAGGACTAAAAAAGACAGAAAAGAAAACTATTTTTGGCCTTACCTGTAAGAAAAATTTCTGTCGGTAACGCTCACAGCCTACACACAGCCACAAAAAATACTTTATGCAGCCCGACCAGACCGACCGCAAAATTCTGGATCTGTTACAGCAAAATGCCCAGATGACGATCAAGGAAATTGCCAGCAAAATCAATTTGTCGGTTACGCCGGTGCACGAGCGCATCCGAAAGCTTGAAAAAGAGGGGTTTATCGATAAGTACGTATGCCTGCTCAACCGACGTAAGCTGGGTAAAAGTCTGGTGGTTTACTGTAATGTGACGCTGGATAAACAGCGGAAGGAAAGCTTTGAAGACTTCAACGAGGCGATCGTAAAAATGCCGGAAGTGCTGGAATGTTCGGTGGTTTCGGGCAACTTCGATTACATGCTGAAAGTAGTCGTCGAGGATGGCGAGGCTTACAATCAGTTTTACCAGCATAAACTTTCTGCCCTGTCGAGCGTGTTACACATCAGCAGTTATTTTGTAATTTCCGAGATCAAGTACACCACCGGAATCGCTGTATTGTAATTATCAACGCTATTTGAATTGATCATCAGGCCGGTAGGCGCGAGCTGATCGCTTAATGCACAGCATATGAACAAGAATTTTAAGGATGGCCTGAACCTGATGTCGAAGGTTACCGTGAAGCGTGCCTGGAATGCGATGCAGATATTGGGGAGCTATTTTTATTCCAAAGCGACGGGAAATCCCGTCCATTGGGGAATGCCCATTGCCATTTCTTTCGAGCCCACTACTTCGTGTAACCTCCGTTGCCCCGAATGCCCCAGCGGCCTGCGCTCATTCACCCGCCCGACGGGCATGATGGAGGAGCAGTTGTATAAAAGGACCATCGACGAGTTGGGTGACACGCTGTTATACCTGATATTCTATTTTCAGGGGGAGCCCTATCTGCATCCCAAGTTTTTTGAGCTCGTCAAATACGCGCACGACAAAGGCATTTACACGGCTACGTCCACCAATGCACATTATCTCACCGACGAGAAGGCGCGCAAAACTGTGGAGTCAGGTCTGGATCGCCTCATTGTGTCCATCGACGGAACTACGCAGGATGTCTACCAACAATACCGTGTTGGCGGCAACCTTGAAAAAGTGCTTGAAGGCACGCGTAATATTATTAAGTGGAAGAAAGAATTAAAATCCGCCACGCCGCATGTGATATTCCAGTTCCTGGTCGTGAAACCGAATGAGCACCAGATCGAGGATGTGAAAAAGCTGGCCGAGGAAATGGGGGTGGATGAAGTGGGACTGAAAACCGCGCAGATTTATGACTACGAGGAAGGTTCGGATCTGATCCCAACCATTGAGAAATACTCGCGTTACCAGAAGCATGAGAATGGCAGCTATTCCATCAAAAACAAGTTCGTGGACCACTGCTGGAAAATGTGGCATTCGTGTGTGATCACCTGGGACGGAGCCGTCGTGCCCTGCTGCTTCGACAAGGATGCCGAGTACAAGCTCGGTGACATGAAAACCTCTACCTTCCGCCAGCTCTGGAAGGGTAAGAAGTACCGCGACTTCCGCGCTTCGCTGATCAGATCTCGTTCAGAGATAGAGATGTGCAAGAACTGTACGGAGGGTACGCAGGTGTGGGCGTGAAACATTCACCCTTTTTTCTGTCCAAATTATTTTTAATTAAATAATAATATCATTTAAAAATCTGACTTTCAGCAATATAAGTGTTTTCTTGAAAACTCCGTGGAACATTCCTTGGTAGATTGCCCCGAATAATAGAAATTTGACATTGGTAACTCAAATGAATACATGGGCAAAGTAATTGCAATTGCAAACCAAAAAGGAGGAGTAGGGAAAACCACCACTGCTATTAACCTGGCGGCCAGTCTGGCTGCGCTTGAATTCCGCACACTCATTATTGATGCCGACCCTCAGGCGAACTCGACCTCGGGGCTTGGTTTCAACCCGCAGGAGATGGAGAACAGCATTTACGAATGCATGGTGGAGCAGGCGCGAACTTCGGAGATCATCCTGCAAACCGATTTTCCAAACCTGAACCTGCTGCCGTCGCATATTGACCTGGTAGGTGCCGAGATCGAGATGATCAACCTTAAAAATCGTGAGCATAGAATGAAGGACGCCATCGCGGAGGTTCGCGATGAGTACGACTTTATCATCATTGACTGCTCTCCATCGCTAGGCCTTATCACCATCAACAGCCTCACCGCCGCCGATTCGGTGATCATTCCGGTACAATGTGAATATTTCGCCTTGGAAGGCTTGGGTAAGCTGTTAAACACCATTACAATCATTCAGTCCCGGCTGAATACCGGCCTGATCATCGAGGGTATTCTGCTCACGATGTATGACCTCCGCCTGCGTCTGTCCAACCAGGTAGTGAACGAGGTTACCAATCACTTCGAATCTCTTGTTTTCAATACCATCATACCTCGAAACGTACGTATCAGTGAGGCGCCGAGCTTCGGGATCCCTGTCATGGCGCAGGATTCGGACAGCAAAGGGGCCGTTAGCTACCTGAACCTTGCAAGAGAGATTCTCAGTAAAAACGGTTTGCTCTCTTCCGATAGGGTGAACTGATCACGATAGTACGAACAGGCAATGGAGAATAGCAGCAAGACGAAAAAAATGACCGGACTGGGAAGAGGGCTAGGCGCTCTTCTGCAGGACTCCGAGAAGATGAACCCGCCAAGGGCCAGCGCACGCATTTCAACAGCCGAGGTCATCGGTTCGATGAACGAGATCGAGGTCAGCCAGATTGAGGCCAACCCTTACCAGCCGCGGACGAAGTTTGACCAGGAATCACTTAATGAGCTCGCCGATTCGATCCGGGTGCAAGGCATTATCCAGCCGATTACAGTGCGCCAGCTTTCGGAAGATACTTATCAGTTGATTTCAGGGGAGCGCCGTTTACAGGCTTCCCGGTCGTTGGGTATGACGACGATTCCTGCCTACATCCGCACAGCGAATGACCAGCAAATGCTGGAAATGGCACTTATCGAGAACATCCAGCGTGAGAACCTGAATGCGATCGAGATTGCACTAAGCTACCAGCGCCTGATCCTCGAATGCAGCCTCAAACAGGAGGAGCTTGGGGCGCGCGTAGGGAAGAACCGTACGACCGTCAACAACTATATCCGCTTGCTGAAACTGCCTCCGGTGATCCAGGCGTCATTGCGTGACGATAAAATCAGTATGGGTCATGCCCGGGCGTTGATCACGATCAACAGCGACCAGAGCCAGCTCAAAATTTTTAACCAGATCATCGAAGAAGGATGGTCGGTAAGAAAGGTGGAAGACGAGGTGCGCAAGCTCGGAATGATGAGTAATATCAGCACCGAGGCCAAAAAGCAGCCGACAATTAATCAGGAAATAAAGTCGTTACAGTTCCAGCTTTCGTCCTATTTCGGGGCAAAGGTGTCTGTTAAGAGCAATGAGCAGCATAAAGGGGAAATCAAGATCCCTTTTGGCTCTCAGGACGAACTGAAAAAGATTTTAGAAACACTGAAATTTAAATAAGCGTTGAAAAACTGGGTTTTGTTAGGGTTGATTTTGCTGTTTTCAGGTCGGATCTCAGCACAGACAGAGGGTAAAAAGGACAGTCTGAAAAGCGAGAAATTGCCGACTATCGTATTAGACAGTACTACTCTGGCCCGGGCGGATTCGTTAAAAAACGTTAAAAAGAAATGGATGCCGGTGCCGAAAACGGCCACACGGTTGGCTCTGATTCCGGGAGCTGGGCAGATTTACAACCGGGATTATTGGAAGGCGCCGATTGTATACCTGGCGTTCGGCGGAGGGCTTTATACCTATTACCTGAATACCATCAAGTACCACGACTTTCTGAATGCGTACAAGTCCTTTTATATTCTGGACAAAAACGATCCTGCTTATGGTACGAAAAAAAAGGAATTGGCAAGTGATGACGCTACGGTAAATGTGAGGGTGAGAAACCTGCTGAATACGAGCAGCGAATACCGGGATGCGACCGAGAGCCAGATCGTGCGTCAGAAAAACTACTGGCGGCGAAACCGCGGCTTTGCCATTATAGTAACTGGCCTGATTTATACGCTATCCATCATCGAAGCCAACGTGGCAGCGCATTTGAAGACCTTTGACCTTTCGGACGACCTTACTTTGAATGTGAGCCCGAAGCTGAACCAGCCGTCTATGCTGACCCCGACGCCGGGTGTTCGACTGGTTTTTAATATGAAGTGATTTAAAAGAGTACTGATTTCAAATAACAGATTAATGAGAATACTATTACTCGGGTACGGAAAGATGGGGAAGACGATCGAACAGATTGCCCTTGACCGGGGACATTCGATCGTTGGAAAAATTGATGTGCAAAACCGGGCAGAAATGGACAAGCTGCAAACTGCCGACGTGGATGTGGCGATCGAGTTCAGTTCCCCCGAATCCGCTTTTGAAAATATCATTTATTGCCTCAAAAAAGGCTGGCCGATCGTGTGCGGCACCACAGGCTGGCTCGACCACCGCAGCGAAGTGGAGGCACTTTGCAAAGCGCAATCAGGGTCCTTTTTCTATGCATCCAATTACAGCATTGGCGTAAACCTGTTTTTCCGCCTCAACCGTATGCTGGCGAGGCTGATGAACGGTCATGAATACCAAAGCTCGATGACCGAGGTGCATCATATTCACAAGCTCGATGCACCAAGCGGAACTGCCATTACACTTGCCGAAGGCATTGTGGAGGAAATGGGAAACATCGACGGCTGGAAGCTGGCCCCCGATAATGAGGAAGGTTACCTGCAAATCCTGGCCGAGCGCCGCGGCGAAATACCCGGGACCCACATTGTCCGCTACGAATCGGAAGTGGATACCATCGAAATCTCCCACACGGCACACAACCGCCAGGGTTTCGCATTGGGCGCCGTTGTAGCTGCCGAATGGCTTCCGGGCAAATTCGGGGTATTCGGGATGAACGACCTCCTCAAAATTTAAAGTATTCTAACTATCAATCATCGCATGGCTGTTAATAAAGAGTTGACTTCCAGTTCAGTTGAATCCAAGAAGAAAAAGTCGCCTGCACGGGAGTGGTTCGACTCCGTTTTGTTCGCGGTAGTTGCCGCAACCCTGATCCGCTGGCTGTTTTTTGAAGCATTTACCATCCCGACGCCTTCGATGGAGAACAGCCTGCTCGTAGGCGATTTCCTTTTCGTTAGCAAGCTGCATTATGGTACCCGCACGCCCAAAACGCCTTTACAGGTGCCACTCACGCACCAGACCATCTGGGGGACCAACATTCCTTCCTACACGAGCCTGGTCCAGCTGCCGCAATACCGTCTGCCGGGTTTTAGTGAAGTGAAAAGAGGCGATGTGGTAGTGTTCAACTACCCGCCCGAATTGCAACATCCGGTTGATTTAAAAACCAATTATATCAAACGCTGCGTAGGTATTCCAGGTGATAAGGTTGAAGTGCGCGATTTGCAGGTCTACGCCAACGGCCAGGCGATGGAAAACCCTGTGCGCATGGAGAACGAATACTTCGTGGCGACCACAACGGCAGTCAATGAGGAAAAAGTTTTCCGCGAAAACGGTGTTTCCGAATTCAATACCTATACGGAAGGCGATAACGACACGATCAAAGGCAATGAGCAAATGGGTTACCTGGTTTTTACGACCACGGAAATCGCGGCAAAGCTTAAAAGCTATGATTTTGTGAAGAGCATCACCCTGGTTAAATCGCCCAAGGATATCAGCGAACCGATGCTTTACCCGAACTCATCGCTTTTTAAATGGAATCGCGACAATTATGGCCCGATTACCGTTCCGAAGGAAGGCATGACCGTGCAGCTGACGCCGGAGAATATTGCAACTTATGGCCCGGTCATCAAAAATTATGAGGATAATGAGGATGTGGTAATCGATGAAAAATCGGTGAAAGTGGGTGGCAAGGCCATCACCAGCTATACGTTCAAGCAGGATTACTACTTTATGATGGGGGATAATCGTCATAACTCGGCCGATTCGCGCTATTGGGGCTTCGTGCCGATGGATCATATCGTTGGCAAGGCGGTATTCGTATGGATGTCCATCGATCCGAACCCGACGAGCTTCTTCAACAAGATTCGTTGGAGCCGCATTTTCCGGGTGATTAATTAGTGGTTTGAACAGACATTGCGAAAGGGGAGAGCCGAAACGTTCTTCCCTTTCTTTTTGCATTAATATATAAAATAATAATATATAATGTTTGTTGCGTTATTGTGTTTAAAGTTATATTGCAGGTAGAATATCGGCTTTTATGCCGTCCAAACATAGCGTCCTCATGTCACTTGCAGAGATAATTTCTAAACCGACCAGCACTCCTGCACCAAAGAAATCAGCCTTCCGGGAATGGTTTGACTCGATTCTTTTCGCCGTAGTCGCAGCCACATTGATCCGGTGGCTGTTTTTCAGCGCATTTGTGATTCCAACGCCTTCGATGGAGAATAGCCTGCTTGTGGGTGATTACCTATTTGTGAGCAGGTTGCATTATGGTACGACCACGCCTGTCACACCATTGCAGATGCCGCTCACGCATCAGACGATCTGGGGCACGAGCATTCCTTCCTACCTCGACTGGATCAGGCTTCCACAATACCGGTTGCCTGGTTTCACCGATGTTAAAAATGGAGATGTAGTCGTGTTTTACCTGCCTGTCGAACATCCGGATATGTATCAGAAATACAGTAATGTGCTACCCGACCTGCGCCCACATCCGACCGATCTGCGGTCGAACTACATCAAACGGTGCGTAGGTATTCCGGGCGATAAACTGGAAGTCCGGCACGGGCAGGTGTATGTGAACGGGCATGTGCAGGAATTGCCGCCACGCATGCAGAACGAATTTTTTGTTTCAGTTAAAACAGCCGTGAATGAGGAGAATGTGTTCAGAAAGAATGGTATTGTCGATTACACTCAATTTACGGAGACATTTGGCGACAGCGTAGCCGCCAACGATGAGGCAGGTTATATAGTGAAGACAACCGCGGCGCTTGCAGAAAGGCTCAAAACCTATGATTTCGTAAAACGCGTAGAACCGGTTTTTATGGAAAAGGGCCTGAAAGAGCCCTACCTGTTCCCGACAACCGATGCGGTAGACTGGAATAAGGATAACTACGGACCGATTGCAATACCCGAGGCAGGGATGTCAGTACCATTAACTGAGGTCAACATCGCGCTTTACGGAGATATTATCCGGAATTATGACGGCAATGAGAATGTCGTAATCGAGAATAACAAAGTTACAATCGCAGGTAAGCAAATCAGCGACTATACATTTAAGCAAGATTATTATTTCATGATGGGTGATAACCGCCACGATTCCGCCGACTCGCGGTACTGGGGCTTTGTACCCAAAGACCACATTGTAGGGAAAGCAGTTTTTGTCTGGATGTCTATTGACCCAAACCCGACCAGCTTCCTCAAAAAAATCCGCTGGGACCGTATTTTCAGGATTATAGAATAGGAGGAGAAAGGGAGGAAGGGGAGGAAGGGTTGATTAGACTGATCCCTTTCCTCCCCTTCCTCCATATAATTACTCTTCCTGCGAAAAGATCAAAGCCGAGTAGGGGGGAATCTGCAACGCCCCGAACTGGCTGCACCCGTCCATTTCTCCCTCCACCGTATCTATGTCAAAGACGCCCAGGTTGGAGAAATCCGCATCGTAGTGTTCATTATCGCTGTTAAACCGCAAGGGCCATTTACCCGCCCGAGGGAATCCGACCTTGTAATCGGTGAAAGTTTCGGTTGAGAGGTTAAATACCACTACGACACTATCTTTCGGCCCGCCTCCGTCCCAGCGGTGCATGACGATCACTTTTTTCTCATCATCCTGTCTGATAATCCCGACGTTCTGGCCTTGAAGACCTTTGGTCACGCCAAACCAGTTTCTCCGGATGTGGATCATATCACGGTGCAATTCGGCGAAACCGCTGAATTTTTCCAGCCTCGACCAGTCGATTGGATCACTGTCCGAAAACCATTTGTCTTCCAACAGTGGCTGGCCCTGAAAAATCATCGGAATACCCGGTGAAGTGAGTACCAATGCGACGCCCAGCGCAGCGCGTTTTTTGGAATACCAGTTATTCACATCACCATCGGCGATTTCTTCCGCTACGCGTGCCTTGCCATTGGCTACTTCGTCGTGTGATTCGGTGTAGATAATGCGCTGGAAAGAATCCGAGTTGTAGCGGTTAGTAATTGCTGCGACTACGCTGTCCATATTGCGGTCCTGATCGTTGGCCGTGATAATCGCATCGCGTATCGAGTGGACGAATTCTGCGTCCCATTGCGATCCGTAGCCCAGGCCGCCATTTTCGACCGAGTTGGTGATAAAGTCCAGCGAATGCATGTCTTCGGCAATGGTAATGCAGTTGCCGTAGCTGTCGCGAATGTCTTTATTGATCCACTGCATCAGCGAAATACCTTCGGGAATGTCATCACCGGGGTTGCCATTGGCTTTCACATTCCGGATGTAGGGGACCATGTCCATCCGCAGGCCATCGATGCGGTAATCCCGCAGCCACATCATCGCATTATCGTGGATGTATTGGCGCACTTCGCCACGGCCGTAGTCGGGACGGGTGTTTCCCCAGGGTGTTTCCGAGCGCCAATCGTTGTAAAAGTAAATGCCGCCGCCGTCGTTTTCTTGCCAGCCGTCGAACTGCCACAGGTCGAGGTCCGACGGACCGAAGTGGTTGTAGACAACATCTAGAATTACGGCGATGCCCGCCTCATGTGCGGCCTTTACAAATGCCTTCAAGCCATCCGGGCCGCCGTAATCGGATTCTATCGCAAAGGGGCTTGCAGGATTATAGCCCCATGATCGCGAACCAGGGAATTCGGAGCAGGGCATCAGTTCCACTGCGTTGAAGCCCATTTCTTTCAGATAAGGAATACGCTCGATTGCCGTATAAAATGTTCCCACCTGTCCTTCCTCTTTTACATTGAAAGTACCAACATGCAGCTCATAAATCACCACTTCATGCCAGCCGGGCATTTGAAAAGTGACATCCTGCCAGTCGAAAGATCCATGGTTGTATACGAGGCAATTACCCGCAGAATTAGTCATCTTTAAGGCATAGGGATCATTGCGGTGCAGCTCGCCGGCGGGCGTTTTGAGGAAATACTTATATTCGTCCCCTTCCTTCGAATTTTCGACCAGTGCGCCCCACATGCCATTATCTTCGGATTGCAGCGGGTTGGCGGAGGCATCCCAATTGTTGAAACTTCCTATGACCGAAACGCTTTCGGCATGTGGCGCCCAGACACGGTAATAAACTCCTTCGGGATGGCAGGTGGCACCCATGCCTTGGTAATGCTGCTCTGTTTCGGCGACTTCGGTTTCGAGGTTTTCCATATATGGTTTTCAGATTATTGTTATATTTTTGAAAATGAACTGTTGACGTATATGGGCAAAATGCATGCCAGCCGTCAGCAGTCCACAAACTCAACCAACACACTATATCATGCAACCATCCTCCGACGCAGAGAAAATCTGCATCCTCGCGCTTATGCACACGCCCGGAATCGGCGCCGTGACGATCCGTCAACTCATTAGCCACTGCGGCAGCGCCTTCCAGGTCTTTCAGGCCGATTACAAAAAGCTTATCAAGATTCCCGGAATCGGCGATAAGATCGTGAAATCGGTTTTGAGTAAAAACACATTGGAACTGGCTGAAAGAGAGCTTGCCGAATGCCGCAAAACCGGAACGCAATTACTTTCCTTCAATGATCCGGATTATCCGGTGCGTCTCCGGGCGCTGTATGATGCGCCTGTTGCCTTATATACAAAAGGCACTACCGATTTCAACTGGCCGCGTACAGTTGGGATCGTAGGTACGCGGAAAATTAGTGAGTACGGGAAGTTGATTACCGAAAATATCATTCGAGATCTGGTGCCTTATCAGCCGCTTGTGGTAAGCGGGTTGGCATATGGTGTGGATATCACTGCACATCGGCATTGTCTGCGGAACAACCTGGCGACGTTAGGTGTGATGGCAAGTGGGCTGGATGTGATCTATCCGGCCCCTCATCAGCGTACTGCTTTCGAAATGCAGGACAATGGCGGAATCGTTACCGAAAACGCGTTAGGGACCAAGCCCGATTTTATGAGATTTCCGGCGCGAAACCGAATTATTGCCGGCCTTAGTGATGTTATCATTGTAGTGGAGTCGGGGCGGACCGGCGGGAGCCTGATCACCGTTGAATTTGCCCAGAATTACCACCGGGAGGTTTTTGCGGTTCCGGGCGCGATCAACGAGGCGCAATCGGAGGGATGTAACTTTTTGATCCGTGATCACAAAGCTTCTATTTTCACGTCGGTAGAAGATATGGCCGAAACTTTGGGGTGGCTCAAAGGAGCGCCGCAAATTGGGTCAGGCGTGATGACAAACGACCCGGTGATCACATTTGAAGGCTTTACACAGGAGGAAGCCCAGGTGCTTTCGCTGTTAAAACAGCGGGGCTCGATGCAGCTCGATGAGCTAGCCTGGCAGTCGGGCATGCATTTGAACAGGCTTGCTTCGCTGCTGCTAAACCTAGAATTCCAGGGGATGGTCCGGTCGATGCCGGGCAAGAAATATGGGTTGATTTAAATGCATGGATAAAAGTATCATTCAGTTAATAAAGGAGGGAGAGGGGCTTACCATCGAGTTTAAAAGGACTGTCGACAGCCCTTTCAAGATTGCCAAAACCATTGTATCCTTTGCCAACACGTCGGGTGGCAATCTGCTGATCGGCGTGGCTGATCATGGTGCTATTATGGGCGTACAGTCAGAGCTGCGCGAGCTACAAAAGCTTGAAAAAGCACTTGTGAAGCTGATAGAGCCGGAATTAGTCGTACAGATCAAGACAGAGAACCTGGACGGCAGGAAGGTTTTGTGGGTGACCGTCAGTGAAAGTGATGACAAGCCGCATCACACGCTAAATGAGAAAGGGGAGCGCATTATCTATGTTCGCGTCAAAGACAAAAGCATGCCTATTCCCAGGCTGCTGCTTTATAATGGAGTCGATACCGAAACAGAAAAATTACTAGCTACGCGGCACGTCAAAACGCTTATAACATACCTCAAAGAAACAGATTCGGTGACAGCGAAGGCGTTTTCAAAAATCATTAATATCTCCGAAAAGAGGGCCGAGCGAATGTTGCAGGACTTGGCCGCACGACAGATTTTACTGAAACTTTCCAGAGGTAAACCGGAAAGTTTCAGCCTAAAATGGACCGAATAAAAACGCGGTCGGCGCCCCGGATTGCCGGGCGGCCGACCGCATACAATTTTATCGGACTATTAGTTGATACCAACCAGTTCCAGTTCAAAAATAAGGTCCTGACCAGCTAATGGGTGGTTTGCATCCAGCACCACGTACTCCTCAGTCACTTCTCTCACAACAACCGGGATAACCTGGCCACCGTCCTGGTGCATATTCAGTGTTCCTCCGATTTCCAAAGGAATGTCAGCCGGAATCTGTGCACGTTCGAATTTGACGATCATTTCTTCGTTCAACGGCCCGTATGCTTCCTCGTTAGGAATATTGATCGTTTTTTTATCGCCGATTACCATGCCGGTCACACCGTCGTCGAATCCCTTGATGACCTGTCCGCTTCCCAGCGTGAAACTCAAAGGCTCCCGTCCCTCGGAAGAATCAAAAAGTTGCCCGTCCGGTAAGGTACCTTTATAATGTACCAGCACTTTGTCACCAGCCTTTGCCTGACTCATAGTTCTATATTGATTTGGTTAAAAAAGTATTCGTGAAAGGTTTCCCGGAAAGTCTTTCCGGGAAAAAACTTTCACGAATAATGAAAATATAAATTAGTATGCCCGGGCGAAAACCACACGTCCTTTCGACGGTTTGCCCGAGTAAATGCAAACGCCCTCTTCGGCCTCCTGGTCGAGAGGAATACAGCGGATCGTTGCCTTGGTTTCTTCCTTGATCTTATCTTCGGTCTCGGAAGTTCCATCCCAGTGCGCAAGTATAAACCCGCCTTTGGTATCTAGAATACTGTTGAATTCTTCAAACGAGTCAACCTTATAGGTATTCTCTTCGCGGAAAGCCAATGCCTTGTCGTAAATGGCTTGCTGTATATTATCGAGCAGATCCTGAATGTAAGTTGCGATACCTTCGATTGAAACCGTTTCTTTGGTTTTAGTATCGCGGCGCGCTACTTCTACTGTCCCGTTTTCAAGATCACGCCCGCCCATCGCAAGCCTTACAGGCACACCTTTCAGCTCATATTCGGCAAATTTGAAACCAGGTTTGTTGTTATCACTGCTGTCATATTTGACGCTGATGCCCAGCTTTTTAAGCTGCTTTACAATTTCTCCTACTTTTTCGGAAATCTGCGCAAGCTGCTCCTCGTTGCGGTAGATCGGAACGATTACCACCTGGATTGGCGCCAGTTTAGGAGGTAGTACGAGACCTGCGTCATCGGAATGGGCCATCACCAGAGCGCCCATCAGCCGCGTGCTCACGCCCCAGGACGTTCCCCAAACGTAATCGAGCTTGCCTTCCTTGTCCTGGAATTTTACATCGAATGCGGTTGCGAAGTTCTGGCCCAGGAAGTGGGAAGTACCTGCTTGCAATGCCTTTCCGTCCTGCATCATCGCTTCAATACAATAGGTGTCTTCTGCACCCGCAAAACGCTCGTTGGCAGTTTTAACACCCTTTACAACCGGAAGGGCCATCCACTCTTCGGCGAATTGCGCGTAAACTTCCAGCATTTGCTTCGTTTCTGCGATTGCCTCCTGTGAAGTGGAGTGCGCAGTGTGGCCTTCCTGCCAGAGGAATTCGGCCGTACGCAGGAACAGGCGCGTACGCATTTCCCATCGTACCACGTTTGCCCATTGGTTGATCAGCAACGGCAGGTCCCGGTAGGATTGGATCCAGTTTTTGTAGGTGCTCCAAATGACCGTTTCGGAAGTCGGACGCACGATCAGTTCTTCTTCAAGCTTCGCCTCAGGGTCAACGATTACACCTTTGCCGTCAGGATCGTTTTTAAGACGGTAATGCGTCACTACGGCACATTCCTTGGCAAAACCTTCCACGTGTGAAGCCTCTTTGCTCAGGTACGATTTCGGGATGAAAAGTGGAAAATAGGCATTTGTATGGCCTGTTTCCTTGAACATGTCATCCAGCGCGCGCTGCATTTTTTCCCAGATAGAATAACCGTAAGGTTTGATCACCATACAGCCCCTTACCGCCGAGTTTTCGGCCAGGTCGGCGCGTTTCACTAATTCATTGTACCATTCGGAGTAGTTTTCACTTCGTGTTGGCAAGGCTTTACTCATTACTTTGTATTATTTTGGAATTGAAATGGAGTATTACGTTAATCCGAGCCCATTTTTCAAGGCAGTTGCAAAGATAGTTTTTTATGTTAACTTTGGAATTAATGTATAGTTACGCACGTTTACTTCGTATTGGGAACGCCTTTTTTAACTACATTAGCAACAAACTTTTAATCCTTAAAAGCCATGAGTATGTTCAATAAAGCAAAATATTTGTCTTTACTGGTGCTGTTGGGAGCTTGGGGATGTACTTCAAATCAATATGCATCACGATCAGGCGACGGATATGATGATCTCTACGGAGGAAGTTCCGGCGGAGGCCTCGTGTTGACGGACAGGGGTGCAGACCAGGAAGTCTCCCGTCTGGACAATCCGGATTATGCCTACACGGGCAAGAACTCCGAAAACGGTACATCCGATTATTACGACGAAAATTATCTGTCATCCAGAGGTCTTAAGCGTCAGGTTTCGACAGATGTCGGTTACAATGCCGGTTTTGTCGACGGATATAATTCAGCCAGCCTTAATAACCCTTATTACGGTGGTTTGGGCTCGTATTGGCCCGGAAGCTATGCAGGTCTTTCGCTTAACTTCGGTTACGGTGGTTTCAGAATGCGTCCTTCGTTCGGCTTCGGTTACGGGTCGATGTTCGGCTACTCACCATGGGGCTACGGCAGTATGTTGGGTTACGGAGGTATGATGGGCTATGGCTACGATCCATTTGGATACAGTCCTTGGGGATATAGTCCTTGGGGTTATAATAGCATGTACGGTTGGGGTGGTGGATATTACGATAGCTTCTACGGCGGCTACGGCTATTCGCCCTGGGCTTACAGCCGCCCTGTTATCGTGATCAATAACCCAGAAAGAGGTATTTCAAGAACTTACGGTCCACGTGTGGTGGATGCGAGCGGAAACCGTGGCAGGGAACGTTACAACTCCAATTTTGTAAACTCTTCACGCTCACGTTCCGAAACTTCAACGAGAGGTAGCCGGGATGGCAACCGTGTGATTTCGGGCGATACATATTCTTCGCCGAGATCGGAACGTTCAGGGCGCGGCAATGCTGTGGCTAACGGCGGCGGAAGAACAAGCGGGGAATCTTACGGCTCCCGCGCCGTAGTGGATGGCGGTAATACTTACTACTCACGTCCGCGATCTGCCAATTCAAGCAATTATTCGTCCGAAGGCGGAAATACCAACGGTGCAAGCTACTATTCGTCTCCTCGTTCTTCGAGAAGCTCTTCGACTTACAGCGCACCGTCATACAATAACAGTACGCCATCGAGGAGCCAGTCGGATTACAGCACGCCGAGTAGAAGCTACTCGACACCAAGAAGTGAATCGTATAGCGCGCCGACCCGTACTTACAGTCAGCCGTCGTACAGTGCTCCTTCCAGAAGTTACAGCGCGCCATCTAGCAGTGGCGGCGGTGGTGGTGGTAGTTCGAGCCGTTCTTCGAGAGGTCCAAGATAATCTACGATTGTCCTGAAACAGAGATAGTCAAGTCAAACCCTGCAAAATGTCATAATTTTGCAGGGTTTTCGTTTAAATTGTATTGAAATAAGTATTAACTGCCATGTCGAAAACATATTCAGGAATTGCGTTCCTATTTTCGCTGCTCGCATCATCTGCGGCATTTGCCCAATACGCTACCGACGCGCTTCGCTATTCAGAAATTAATCAAACCGGGTCAGCCCGTTTCCAGGGACTCGGTGGAAACCATGCGTCTATCGGAGGTGACCCAAGTTCCATTCACGGTAACCCGGCTGGTTTGGGTTTTTATACCAGGTCGGAGCTCACGCTTAGCCCGGCAGTAACGATCGCAGGTACCAAATCCAACTACCTCGGAAATGACACCAAAGAGAGCAGTAGCCTATTTAACATTCCCCAGGCCTCGGTTGTGTTCGCCAGCCAGCCGGGATTTCAGCGTAAGTGGAAGCGGTCAGCGTTCGGGATTTCATTCTCCCGGCAACAGTCATTTCAGAACGGATACACCTACGGTGGGCGCAATAACAACAGTGCTTACATCGATAATGTCTTGGAGAATATCAATAATGCGAATCCCCGATATACCACAGATGAGCTCTCGAAAGGTTTGCAAAACGGCACGAATGGAGAACAAATTGCAAACTCGTTGCCAGCGGCGTATTATCATATGTATCTGATCAATCCTACAACGCCAGACGGGTCTCCATTCCAAGCCATCGACGATAGGAGTGTAGTAGACCAGACAGGCACATTTACCTCCAAAGGCGCTACTTCGCAATGGACCCTGGCCTACGCTGGAAACTTGAACGACAAGTTTTATCTGGGTGGTAATATTGGTTTCAGTCGGATCAGGTACGAATATTCGAATACATTCAGTGACGATTATGTCAATAGTCCGGCATTGACCTATATTGATCAGTTTGAGGACTTTACGGTCCGGGGGAGTGGCGTCAACCTCTCGTTGGGCGCTATTTATAGGTTCAATCCCATGTTCCAGATCGGGGGAACGCTTATAAGCCCGACTTTTAGTGCGATTAAGGAGACTTATAGCCAAAGCGTAGGCGCGGGATATGTCAACGGAAAGGTAAAGGATGCCGATGGAAAGTTGATAACGCCTCCTTACACTTCCCTTGCCGTTCTCCCCAATGATTTTGAGTATAATCTGATTGGCCCGATACGTGGTAATTTTGGAGCGACCGTATTATTTCAAAACAAAGGATTTCTGACGGCCACAGTGGAATATGCGGGCTACTCTGGTATGCGGCTGAGAACCAGCTTCCTCGATGCTGACGGCAACAGGGATTTTAAGAACGATAACAACGCCGTGGTCAAGGATACTTTCCGCAACACGGTTAATTTCAGACTAGGCGGAGAAGTCAGGGCAAACATCTTCCGGGCAAGGATCGGAGGCGCGTATATTTCTGACCCTTACCTGACGCGTGACGACGGCATTGACCGTAGTAAAATCCTCGCTTCGGCAGGGGTGGGTGTGCGTACGGACCGTTTTTTTGTGGATTTGACAGGTACCTTTACGACCTACAAATCGGCATATACGCCTTATTATCTCAACAATCCCAACAACTATGCATCCGTCGAGATTACCAACCGGCCGGTAAATGTCATGGTGACAGGCGGTGTATTCTTCTGATCTTATTTGTAGAGCCTGTAAACGTAAATACCTGCGATGAGCAGGTTTTTACGTTTATAGCAAAGGTGTGAGTATTTCCAGCAAATGGCTGACGTCTATTTCTCCTTTCAGTGTAAAGTCAGCCTGCGAGTAGTAGGGGAGCCTGTCGGTAATGCGGCTTTGCAATGTATCGACAAGTGAAGTTGCACCGGACAGGATGGGGCGGTCGTCTTTGCCATGGTTTTCGATCCTTCTTGCGAGATCTTCCGCAGGAACATCCAGAAAAATGCTGACGCCCATTTCCCGGATTACATTCATATTGTCGAAAAAGCACGGTGTTCCGCCACCGGAAGCCAGTACAATACCTTTTTGGGAAGAGGTTTCTTTCAAAATCCTGCTTTCGACTTCCCGGAAATAGGGTTCTCCCTTTTGGGCGAAAATGGCAGAAATCTCCATTCCCTGATCTTTCTCGATCAGCTTATCAAGATCTGCGAATTGGTAGTTCAATGCCCGGGCGAGCTTTTTGCCCAAAGTTGTTTTGCCGGATGACATCATTCCGACTAGGATAATATTCTTCATCTGGGTTGGTGTAGGGCATTATTTGACAAGATCCACCACTTCTTCGGCGGTAGGCGTGTCGTTGTAGTGCCATTTGCCTTTTACAACGCCGTCTTTCAACAGCCACAAGCCGGGGTTTGACCGGGAAATGGTTTTCAAGACAGTCGCGTCGACATAATAATAGGGCGCGGTTAGCTGGTGCTGCGAAAGGAAGTTTGCTATGTCTGCGCTGTTGCCCGAGGTGAGGATGACCGGCTCCACACCCTTGCTTTTGACCGCGTTGATGAGCTTGTTGATATCCGGCAACGCAGCAGTGTTAATGTCCGTCAGGCTTTTAATGATCAAAAAGAGCTTTTTGCCCTGGAATGTACCTTCGGTGAAATCGCCGGCATCGTTCCAGACTTTGTAATCGGTGATCTTGGGCTTGGCGTCCTCGTTGAGAACCACCATTTCCGTGAATTTTAGCGTAGTGTCACTCGGATACTGCTCATATTTAACTGTTTTGCCGTCTTTTTCAAAAATATACAAATAGCGTAGCGGCTCCGAAGGCTTCATCTGCGCGGGAATGCTGGCACCCACCCGGTAGGGCAGCATATCTACAATAGGTAAATGCCTTAATGAATACACGGCGACACCCAGCGAAACCAGCGTAGAAATCACCACGATGATACCGGTAGGATAGGATTTGAATTTTTTCCTGTAATATACGATTACCAATATCAGCCCCAGCAGGAATATATCCTTGCCAAACGAGGTCCACGGCGTGAGTTTAATCGCCGCACCGAAGCAGCCGCAGTCGGTCACCTTATTGAAATAGGCCGAGTAGAATGTTAGGAATGTGAAAAAGACAATGATCGCCAGCAGCAGCCAGGATATTGTTCTGGGCTTGTAAGCGACCAGCAGCGCAATGCCCAAAACCACCTCGGCCGTGCAAAGGAAAACCGAGAAATACAGCGCCAGCGGCACGAGTGCCATGAAAAAATCATGCAATGCGGGAAGATCGGTCGCGAAAACCTCAAAGTATTCTTCCAGTTTATACTGTGTCCCGATCGGGTCATTCAGCTTGATTATTCCGGAAAAAATGAAGAGTAATCCTACTACAACTCGTGAGATCTGGGCAAAGATTTTCATTGCAGGTTAGACGGCGGTTTGGAGTGTCTTGTTAATTGGTTTTTAAGGCATTCGATTTGATCAGGCAGAATACCGAATAGTTGATTATATCCTGGTAGCCAGCTTTTACACCCTCGGAAACTAGGGTAAGTCCCTGATTGTCTTCGATTTGCTTGATCCTTAGAAGTTTCATGAGAATGATGTCGGTCATGGAGCTCACACGCATGTCGCGCCACGCTTCGCCATAATCATGATTTTTATTAAACAACAATTCCTTTACTTCGTTCACCTGCTGATTGTAAACAATTGTTAATGCCGAATCGTCGATCGGTCGTTGTTCCTCTGCCGCGCCGATCTGGATCAGTGCCATCACGCAATAATTGATGATCCCGATGAACTCCGAAGACACATCCTCATTCACTTTCTGCACGCCTTTGTCCTGGATGGTACGGATGCGCTGGGCTTTGATAAAGATCTGATCTGTAATGGAAGGGAGCCGCAGGATGCGCCAGGATGTTCCGTAGTCCTTGTTTTTTTTTGTAAAAAGATCTTGGCAATACTGAATGATTTCCTGATATTCCGATTCTGTGGATTTCACTGTTTCAAATGAGTTAGAGACTTTCAGACGGTAGGAAGAGAATGCTTTGATATTCATTCCTTTGCCTGTTTTTGAAAAGAATTTATGCTGCAAGTTAGTAAAAAAACGCTCAATATCCGGGGCACACTGCTCGATCTGTCGACGCCTCTGGTGATGGGCATTATCAATATCACTCCCGACTCGTTTTACTCCGGGAGTCGGGTGGTTTCGTCGGATCAGATTGTCGAAAAAGCTGGTCAAATGGTGTTGGACGGGGCGGCAATGCTCGACATTGGCGGCTACTCCACACGCCCGGGAGCCCGCGATGTGAGCGTCGGGGAGGAGGGCGATCGTATCGAATCGGCGGTGGAACCACTAGCTAAGTATTTTCCCGACCTGATCATTTCTGTTGATACCTTTCGGGCCGAAGTGGCCGAAAGAGGCATTGGCAAAGGCGCCCATGTCGTTAATGATGTCGCCGGCGGCACCCTCGATGATGCAATGTTTGAGACTGTCGCCCGTCTGCGCGTACCGTACATATTAATGCATATGCGCGGGACGCCGCAAACAATGAACCAACTGACAGCCTACGAGCGCCTGGTGCCGGATATTCTAAGGGATTTGAGGCAAAAAGCGGCGGTTCTGCAAAGCAAAGGAGTTGGCGACCTGATCATCGATCCGGGCTTCGGTTTTGCGAAAACCATCGCACAGAATTTCGAGCTGATGCGGGAGCTGGACCAATTTAAATTGCTCGGTTACCCGGTACTGGTGGGCATTTCACGCAAGACGACAATTTATAAAACACTTAATATTTCGCCAGAGGAATCGTTAAATGGCACAACGGTGCTCAATACCCTTGCATTGGAGCGGGGGGTGTCGATCTTGCGCGTGCACGATGTGAAGCCGGCCGTGGAAGCGGTAAAACTATGGATGGCCGCCGGTAACTATCCAAATTAAAATAGTAATTTAGTCGCTTTAAAATATCACCTTTCGTATGCGTGTGGGTTTTCTGAACATCAATTGGGCTGATATCCTGGATGTTTTTTTAGTGTCCATTCTTCTTTATCAGGTATATACCCTTGTTCGGGGAAGTATTGCAAGCCGGGTTTTTCTGGGGTATTTGTTTGTATATGTCTTCTACCTGGTCGTTAAAGGGCTTGGCCTGGGCCTGCTGACGGCCATCCTGCAATACTTTATGGGCGTGGGAGCAGTAGCTTTGATCGTGATTTTCCAACAGGAGATCCGCCGCTTTCTTCTGATCATTGGAAAATCGACGATTTACACCAACAATGGTTTTCTTAAAAAGATCATCGGCAGCTCGATGCTGGATTTCAAGGTCAAGAACCTGAAAGAAGTGATCGACGCAAGCAAGACGATCGCCGCTAATTTCACCGGTGCGCTGATTGTATTGAACAAGCGTGATGATCTGGGTAAATATGTGGAAACCGGAGAGATGCTGGATGCGAGGGTTTCCAAGCCGTTGCTCGTGTCCCTTTTTAATCAATATAGCGAGCTGCACGATGGTGCGGTGATAATTGTCGACGGCGTTTTGAAAGCTGCGCGCTGCGTATTGCCCGTCGCCGACGGAGTAGACGTGCCTTCTTCATTGGGTTTTCGGCACCGGGCAGCAATGGGCATGAGTGAGGCTACCGACGCGATTGTGATCGTGATCTCAGAGCAAACCGGTAAGATATCGCTGGCAGTAGAGGGCGAGCTTCATAGCAATATTCCCTATAACGAGCTCGAATCCCGTATAGAGGAGTATCTGGCTTCGGATGTTCAGCGTATGCCGAAGTAGATTATTTAAGTTGAAAATATATTTTGAAAGGAAATTTGGCGTTTTGAGTTGCAATTTCTATTTTTGCAGACTGAAATGAGAAATAGAAAAATATTCATTACCAATGGCAAATCATAAATCAGCTTTAAAAAGAATCCGCGCTAACGAGACTAAGCGTTTGCGTAATCGTTACCAGCACAAGACTACTCGTTCATACATCAAGAAATTGCGTGAAACGTCTGATAAGGCAGTAGCTGTTGAAGTATACAAAACTGTATCTTCAATGTTGGACCGTTTGGCGAAGAAAAATATCATCCACAAGAAGAAAGCTTCTAACCAGAAGTCTAAACTGGCGAAATTCGTCAACGGACTTGCTGTTGCAGCGTAATTTTTACTTCCTGTGATCCGAAACCCCGGCAAATGCTTGCCGGGGTTTTTCTTTTTATTGTATATTGCGAATTCTGAAAAGAACCTTGCAGGGTATAAATGTCCCTGCAAGGTTCTTTTTGATGTAAACTCAAATTGTTCAAACCACCTAAAACTTAAATTCTTTTCTATGAAAAAAGTTGCATTCTTTGCTGGTTTGGCTGCGTTGGGAAGCATCCCGGCGATAGCCCAATCACCCATTACATTCAATGCACGGGGCTTGGTAGTAGTGTCTGATGCCGATTTGGCAGCTTCTGCATTGGTGGATGGGAAGCTATTAAGAGACAACACATCAAAAGACCAACTCACGACCATCAAGTTTCCGGTGGAAAGAGGAAGCAGAGGCCTGGGGACTGCCCTGGTTTCCAATTCAGCGCTGGGTTATTCCAAAACGCTGGCCGTGTCCCCGACGGGAACCCTCGCATTTGTGCTTGAAAACCGGATCAGACCCGAAGACGGGGTAGGTGAGTATAAAGACCTGTCAAAAGATTTCCCCGCAGGAGAAAAGCTGTTTGTGGTCGATATCAGTAATCTGGCGGCACCGAAAGCTAAGTTCGGCTTCCCGGTTGGTAAAAAGCCGACGGCTATTGATGTCAACAAGAACGAGCTGATTCTCTCTACCAGCGATACCGGCAAAGAACTGGTGTTTATTGAGGCTGGCCCGGACGGTAAGCCGGCGCGTTTTTTGAACCTGCCTGCGGCATTAGATACGACTAGTCGGATTATAGACGTTTCGTGGCATCCATCAGGCGATTTCATTGCATTTACCCTCGATAATTCCAATGAAGTTGGCTTGTACAAAGTGATTCGTGAGGCAGGCAAGCTGAAAAACGTGGAGATGGTAGGAAAGCCGGTAAAAGTGGGTGTTGATCCTTCTTTCGGAAAATTCACCGCCGACGGAAAGCATTATCTTGTTCTTGACACAAAAGGCGCGCAAGGAAAAGGTGCTGGGGAAGGGGAAGTCATTGTGGTTGATTTCTCCATGGATGGCGCCGTTGAGCACAAAGTGTCCGGACAAGCACCGGCAGGTCTGAATACCGGTTCGTTTGCATTGAGTCCCGATGGTACATTGCTTGTAACCGCGAACGCAGGCAAAAGTGGCTCGCCATGGGCGGAAGCAGGCGCTGGCACAGGCGCTTCACTCTCATTGTATAAAATAGCTGCCACCGGCGCGTTGACAAAAGTAGCCGATTATCCATTCGATGGCATTTATCCGCAAAGCGTAGCATTCGATAAGGACGGCTCCAACCTGGCAGTTTCTGTATTTGAATACCTCGAATACGGCAGCGGTAATGGTGGCGTCGAATTCTGGTCGGTAAGCAAAGGCGATACGCCGGCTTTGAAAAAGCAGGGGGCAAAAGTGAGTGTGGCCAAAGGGGCACACACATTGCGCGTGATCCCTTGATCAGTAGCAAATAGCCCATTTTAATAGGCAGGCCGGTATGTTACCGGCCTGTTTTGTTTGTATTTAGTCCTCCCAAGGATGCTAAATCAGACCGATTTTTGTAATTTTGCGGTCTCATTCATAAATAATCAATTTACAGATGATTACGGTTCAGAACGTATCGCTGCGATACGGTAAAAGGGTATTGTTCGATGAAGTAAATATAAAGTTTGTCCCTGGTAACTGTTATGGCGTAATTGGTGCCAACGGAGCCGGGAAATCAACATTTTTGAAGATTCTTTCAGGTGAAATCGAGCCGCAGACGGGGAATGTAAGCATGAACCCCGGCGAACGGATGACGTTCCTCAAACAGGACCAGTTCGAATTCGACGCCTATTCTGTGATGGATACGGTGATCCTCGGTCACGAGCGCCTTTACAAAATAATGAAGGAGCGTGAGGCGATTTATGAAAAGGAAGAATTTACCGACGCTGACGGCGAAAAAGCGGCTGAACTCGAAGCCGAATTCGCCGATCTGAATGGCTGGGAGGCTGAAACCGAAGCTGCACAACTTCTGAGTGGCCTTAGCCTGGGCGAAGATCTGCACCATTCGCTGATGGCCGACCTGAATGCGAACGATAAAGTGCGCGTGCTGCTCGCGCAAGCACTTTTCGGTAACCCCGATGTGCTCTTGCTCGATGAGCCTACCAACAACCTTGACGTTGAAACGGTATTGTGGCTGGAAAACTTCCTGGCAGACTTCAAAAATACGGTAATCGTGGTTTCCCACGACCGTCACTTCCTCGATGAAGTTTGTACACACGTAGTGGATATCGATTTCAGCAAAGTACAGATGTTCTCTGGTAACTATTCATTCTGGTACCAATCGAGCCAACTTGCATTGAAGCAGCGCCAGGATGCCAATAAAAAGTCGGAGGACAAGCGCAAGGAATTGGAGGAGTTTATCCGCCGGTTCAGCGCGAATGCCTCTAAGTCGAAGCAGGCTACGTCCCGTGCCAAGCTTTTGGAAAAACTTACTGTGGATGATATCAAGCCTTCGTCCCGTAAATATCCTTATATCGCTTTCAAATCGGAGCGTGAGGTGGGTGACCAGATTCTCCGCGTGGAAGGTCTTTCGAAAACTGCCGAAGACGGTACCAAGCTGTTCGATAACCTTACCTTTACCATTAATAAAGGCGATAAAATTGCATTTGTGAGCCGCAATGTAATGGCGATCAGTGCATTGTTTGACATTGTGACTGAAGTGGATAAGGCTGATAAAGGAGATTTCACCTGGGGGGTTACCATTACGAAATCCTACTTCCCGAAAGATCCCGGACAGTTCTTTGATGTAGATTTAAATCTGGTAGACTGGCTGCGTCAATATTCCGACGAAAAAGACGAAAGCTTCATCCGGGGCTTCCTGGGCCGGATGCTTTTCTCCGGTGAGGAGTCGTTGAAAAAGGCGAAAGTACTTTCAGGAGGCGAGAAAGTGCGTTGTATGCTCTCGCGTACAATGCTCTCGGGTGCGAACGCATTGGTACTCGATGACCCAACCAATCACCTCGACCTCGAATCGATCACGGCCTTGAACAACGGGCTGATCGACTTTACGGGCGCATTGCTGTTCTATTCTCACGACCACCAGTTCGTCGAAACCGTTGCAAACCGCATTATCGAGATCGGACCTAAAGGCATTCTCGACAAGCTGATGACTTACGACGAGTTCCTGACCGACGAGACCGTGAAAGAGCAGCGTCAGAAGTTGTATTGATTTTCAGTCGGGAGACCACTCTGCGGTCGCCTATAAAAACGAACGCCCCGTTTCGAAACGGGGCGTTCGTTTTTATACAAGAAGATATTATTCTCAAAAAATAGAGAGTTGCTTGTCGGTTTTTTGCGTCAGTACCGCGTAAGAGCTTGGTTTAATACCCCTTAAAAAAGGTACCATATTTAACAATGCGAATTTGATTTTCGTAATGTAATACGCCGATTTATTCTTCCCATAAAGCAGTTTTAACACATCATCGTGATAGAAGTAGTTAATATCATCTTTCACTTCAAAGTTTTCCGACTTCAACAAAAACCGGAACAATGAAGGTGTGTAAATATTAATGTGTCCGTACGAGAGGAAATGCGTCAGCTTCCGGTCCACATAGAACGAAAAGTCTATGGGTACTTCAAAAATCTGGTATTTCGATACCCTTTTGATTTCCCGCAGTAACATTCTCTCATGCTCCACGTGCTCCAATACGTGCGAGCACACGACCAGGTCAAAATGATTATCGGGGTAAGGAATCTGGTATCCGTCGAACAAGAGAACATCGTGAAGGTTTTTGATGTTCTTGGACTTGATCTGCTCGATCCCGCTTTCGGAAATTTCAATGCAATTGAGGTCGTCGCAAAAATTGAGTTGCGATAACCAGTTAAGCACACTTCCCTCACCCGCACCGACTTCCAGCACATTTTTGAATTGAATTGATTTAGACAACTCGATGATATTAAGCGCCTTATAACGCGCACCAGTGTTGCGCCATTTTACAGAACCTTCATTGTACTGGCTTGAATAGGAGTCTTTTATGTTTTCAGATAACTGCATGTGTAGAATGTCGAGTTTGCCTCAAAGTTAAGAAAAGTGCGCCATTGACATTCAATGGCGCACTGCTTACTCCCAACATTTTCAACGGGAACCCTTAATCGTAGCTCAAACCGTATTGTTTCAGTACATCTTCGGGTACACCTTCCCACACATTAGGCGTGTTACCTTTGTAACCAAGATCAGCGATACCGATTTTTGAGGTGTAGAAACCGGAAGCTGTCAGGTTACGCATAAAATTGAAGAATGCCACACCCTGGCTGTGGATCGGTTTTGCTTTCTCAGGATACGCAATATCATCCACGATCTGAATCTGCTGTGCCTTGGTAGCGAGTGTAAATCCCTTGCCGAAGCGGTTGAGCGATTCTCTTTCGAGCCATCTCAAACCTCCGCGCAATGGCGTTTGGTGTTGAGGCATATCCTTGACGATGAAGTCGATAAACTCGACCACACCTGCCTGCGATGCGCTCGGGGATTTGTCGTCGGCCGGGATGATAATGTCCACCAAAACCTTGATCGTAGCCAGCTCTGCTACCGTCAGGAACTTCTCCTTAGCTAGTTTGGCATCACGGATTGCTTCCTCCTTCGTTCTTCCTCCCGGAATTTTAAGCGGGGTTTCCGGCGGGTTTTGCGTGTCGAGCTCACGTTGCTCGGCAAGGGCCACCTGCGGGCTTAACGCCACCATTCCCAGGGAGCTCAATGTCAATGACTTTAATGAATCTCTGCGTTTCATATGAGTATGATTTGAACAGGGTTCAAATGTTAAATATTTTTCTGTTTAACCTGATTGATAATGTATTCCGAAGCACGCATCGATAGCGCCAGGATAGTCCAGGTCGGGTTTTTATCGGCCTGTGAGACGAACGAACCGCCGTCTACGACAAAAACGTTCTTGGCATCGTGTGCCTGCGAGAATTTGTTCAATGCGGAAGTTTTCGGATCGTCGCCCATGCGCACGGTTCCTACTTCGTGAATGATACGTCCTGGTGCTGCCAGGCCGTAGTTGGTATCTGCGCCCGGTTTGGTTCCGTTCGCTACGCCACCCAGCGCGTGGATCATCTCCTCGAAAGTATCGTGCATGTGCTTTGCCTGTTTGATTTCATAATCAGACCATTTGTAATGGAAACGCAGTACAGGAATACCGAATTTATCCACAACATTCGGGTCGATCTCGCAGTAGTTATTATAATCAGGCACCGCCTCACCGCGACCGGCCATACCGATGTTGGCGCCATAGAAACGACGGTAATCTTCTTTCAGCGAGGAGCCGTAGCCGCCTGCCGCTTTGGTTACACCATCTTTGGTCGGATACTTGCCATTCAGGTTTTCAATGCCTGAACCGAAACCGTAGCTCGGCATACCCATACCGCCTCCATACTCGATGTGGTAACCGCGTGGGAAGTCGAGTTTTTTGTTGTCAAGCCACCAGGGAGTGTACACGTGCATACCGCCTACGCCATCCTCATTGTAACGCTTGCGGTCCATCAGGTGAGGCAGGAATGCGCCGCGTGAAGCACCGGTCGAGTCGTGCAGGTAGTGGCCTACCACGCCGCTTGAATTCGCCAGACCATTTGGATGGCGGGCTGATTTCGAGTTGAGCAGCAGACGTGAAGATTCCGCGGCACTCGCTGCGAGTACGACAACTTTTGCTTTGATCGTATGCTCGGTCAGTTTTTCACGGTCGATGTAGGAAACGCCTGTTGCCAAGCCTGTCGTTTGATCGGTAAGTACCTCGCGGCACATGGCATTGTTGATCAAGGTTACGTTACCGGTTTTGATCGCAGGGATACACAATACCGACGAGGAGGAGAAATCCGCATATGCCTGGCAAGCGCGTGAGCATTGGCTGCAATAGAAACAAACCCCGCGCTGGTCGTTAATAGGCTTGGTAAGGATCGACAGACGCGAGGGAATTACCGGAATATTTGCCTTTTTACCTGCCTGTTTCAGGAAAAGCTCGTGCAGGCGCGGCTTCGGCGGAGGTAGGAAGATTCCGTCCGGTTCGTTATCAAGGCCTTCGACGGTGCCAAAAACCCCAATCAACTTATCGACCTGGTCATAATAAGGCTTTACATCGTCGTAGCTGATCGGCCAGTCATCGCCGAGCCCGTCAATGCTTTTTCTTTTGAAGTCTTTTGGTCCGAAACGCAGGGAAATACGGCCCCAGTGGTTGGTCCGGCCACCAAGCATCCGGGACCTGAACCAGTCGAATTGCGTTCCGTTCTTGCGTGTATAGGGTTCTCCCTCGATTTCCCAACCTCCCCAGGCAGCATCGAAATCACCGAAAGGGCGGTGGGTACTGGCACCACGACGGGGCGATTCGTACGGCCATTTCAGCTGGGTAATGTATTTTGGATCGGCAGGATCGAAATATCCACCTGCTTCCAAAAGAGCCACCTTGGCACCCGCTTTCGCAAGTTGATAAGCTGCCATTCCGCCTCCCGCGCCCGAGCCGATGATGGCGACGTCGAAAACGGCAGGTTGTTCTTTGATTTGAAACATAGTAAAGGGTTGTTTAGATAGTACTATTTAACCAATAAATATAAACACGTATCAGGTAACGGAGCGCCTACTTTCAGACATTCAAGGTCTATTTAAAAACAATCTAAATGCGGATACTCGGATTTCTTCCGCGCCGCCGTATTTTTGTATTTTTAAAACAGAATCATACTTTGGCAGTTACGGGCAGCGACCTTCATGTCGCAAAAGAATTTCTGATAAAAGGCGAATTAGTAGCCATTCCTACCGAAACCGTGTACGGGCTGGCGGGCAATGCATTGAACGAAAAAGCAGTACTTTCTATTTTCGAAGCAAAGAACCGGCCCGCATTCGATCCGCTCATTATTCATACTGATTCGATCGAGAAAGCGGCTATTTACGTTTCGGACATCCCCGAAAAAGCGCGGGTACTCGCCAGCCGTTTTTGGCCCGGGCCGCTGACTTTGCTGCTGCCCAAAAGGGACATCGTGCCGGACCTGGTTACCTCGGGGCTGGATACGGTTGCCGTACGAATTCCTAACCATCCGCTGACGTTGGAGTTGCTCTCTCAGCTAAGTTTTCCCCTTGCCGCTCCGAGTGCAAACCCATTCGGATACATCAGTCCTACCAAACCTGAACACGTCAATCAGCAGCTCGGCGACCGCATTCCCTACATTCTGGACGGCGGAGAGTGCGAGGTAGGGATCGAGTCGACAATATTGGGTTTTGAAAATGATGAAACGATTGTCTACAGGCTGGGTGGGCTTGATATCAATGAAATCGAATCGCTGATAGGGCCGGTGGTGCTGATGCCGCATTCTACGTCCGACCCGAAGGCGCCGGGAATGCTCAAAAGCCACTACGCCCCGCGAAAGCCATTACATTTATATAGAAGGGATGATATTGTGCCAGGCGGTGCCGAAACAGGCTACCTGATGTTTGACCGGTACCTGGAAGGGGCCGACCGGGAATACCAGCGCCTGCTCAGCCCGAACCGCGATCTGAAAGAGGCGGCACATAACCTGTTCGCATATCTGCGCGAGCTGGATACGCTACCCGTTTCAGAAATCAAAGTAGAGCTGGTGCCTTCCAGCGGGCTCGGACTGGCTATTAATGACCGCCTGCAACGCGCTTCCGTGCCTGCCTGACAGGGGCTATTTGAAAAATTGCTGGTGAAAATTCATCAGGAAAACTTCGTCGGTGGCGCGGGTAATTGCCGTATAAAGCCACCTGATAAATTCGGTGTTGATCTGTTCCTCTGGCAAATACCCCTGATCGATAAACACTGCGCTCCACTGGCCGCCCTGCGCCTTGTGGCACGTAAGGGCGTAAGCGAACTTGACCTGCAATGCATTCAGATAAGGGTCTTTTCGCAACGCCTCGACGCGGTCTTTTTTAGATTTAATATAGAAATAATCCTGCTGCACGCTTTCGTAGAGCTTCTTATTATCTTCTGCGGACATCGATGCCGAGGGAGAGTGCAATGTGTCCAGGAAAATCTTCGCGTCGAATTCGGGTTGTTTTTCGTAGTCGGTCAATCGCAGCGTTACGTCTGCGAAACGGAAACCGTGTATTTCCTGTGTTTTGCGGATTTTCAAAAGCTCCACAAAATCACCATTTGCGATGAAACCGGCAGGAGAGTCTTCGTCCAGGATATTGTAGTTGTTGCGCACAACCATTAGCCTGTCGCCGGCATCGAGCTCGTCTTCCGAGAAATTAATCACCCGCCGGATGTACTCATTATATTGAACCGCCGATTTGTTTGAACGTGTCAGGATAATGGAGTTTTCAGTCCCATATTTATCGTAGGCGTACCGTAGGCCTTCTTCCAGCTTTTCGCCGGTCATTTTAAAAACATCGCGGAAGGAGCGGGTGGTAATATGAATATCCGCCACCCCGGCACTGAGTTGACTACGCAATTGGGTCGCATTGAAAAGAATACCCGATTGCTCGTCCTGGCGCATGACCTCCTTTAATTCCTCCTGAAAAACAGACATATAAAATGTTCTTTCCAGATAATCACCGTCCAGCGCCGGGCTCAGTTCCTTTCCGACTGGCGGCAGCTGCGCGGTATCACCCACAAGCATCAGCTTGTTGCCCGGGTTTTCGAATACAAATTCAACCAGATCCGCCAGCAGGCTTCGACTTCCGAAATCAGCTTCGTCGGTAATCATGGATGCCTCATCGACGATGAAAAGGGTGTTATCGTGGTAATTTTTCTGCCGTTGGAAAGTTAATGTGCCCGAAAATGCATCGGCGGTTTGTTTGTAAATCTTCTTGTGGATCGTGAGCGCGATCTTTTCAGAGTAACCCGACATTACCTTCGCCGCCCGGCCGGTGGGCGCCAGGAGTACCGATTTATACCCGAAGTTTTTAAGGACTTTGATAAGTGTGCTGATGATCGTGGTTTTGCCCGTTCCCGCATATCCTTTGAGCAAAAAACAATCCCGGTAACGTTCCAGGCCCTTTTCTTCGACAAGGAAATTATTGGTCAGCTCAAAGAAGCGAAGCTGCCCGTCGGTAGGTTTGAAAGGGAATTGTCTGCGCAGTAATTGGGAAGGCAAAAGTTTGTCGGTGTCCATGGAACGAATCTAGCGCAAGGATTTTGAATATCAAAAACGGGATTTTTTTTACAAAATAATACTCAGAATTTATTGGATTTTAATAGGCTAAATCCATATATTAGACTCCCTTATCTGAAAATCCCCAAACCTAAACATCTATGCTGGTACAACATGTAATGGGCAACAAGCCTGTCAATGCGATTTGGTCGGTTACGCAGGACAACACAGTGTTTGAGGCTCTGGAACTCATGGCCGAGAAGAACATTGGGGCAGTTTTGGTAATTGAAGATAATGAATTGATCGGTATCTTCTCCGAGCGCGACTATGCCAGGAAAGTGATATTGCTCGGACGCGGCTCGAAAGATACGCTGATCCGCGACGTAATGACCAGTAGGGTGATTACCGTGGAGACGGACGAGAAAATCGAGGAGTGTATGCAGATCATGTCCGACAAGCATATTCGCCACCTGCCCGTGAATCGCGATGGTCAGCTAGTCGGTATTATTTCGATCAACGACATCGTTTCCGCGATCATTAACGAGCAGAAAGAGCATATTAATACCCTCGAAAGCTATATCTCCGGAAGCCCGTACTCCTGAGCGCCGGCCCATTTTACTGAAAGGCCGTCGTTGACCAACCCGTACCGCAATGCGGAAAGTGGGGCGGGATAATTATGTCTTGCCTATTCTGGACGGTTGGTTATCTTTGCCCGTGCAACAAAACAAGCTTTGCAGACCTTAAACGCAGACATAGGAACTATTTTTGGCGGCTCCGTACGTGTACGCGTGTGCGGGATTTGCATTGACGGGGACCGCATACTGCTTGTTAACCACGCGCTTTACGGCCCTGATGATGCGTTCTGGTCGCCCCCGGGCGGTGGCGTGTACTTCGGTGAAATGGCCGAGCACGCATTAGCCCGCGAGTTCCGGGAGGAGACCGGTTTGGAGGTGACAATAGGGGAGTTGCTGTTTGTGAATGAGCATATTGGCGACCCGCTGCACGCGGTGGAGCTGTTTTTTGCAATTAGATCCTTCACGGGCACGATAGCTTCCGGATTCGACCCGGAGCTGGCGGCCGATGGGCAGATTATCCGGGACGTCCGGTTTTTATCCTGGGAAGAAATTCAGGCATATGAACCGGAGCAGCGGCACAGGATTCTGAATATAGCCGGTTCGCTGGCAGGGATTTTTAAGTTGAAGAACTATATTACCGGCGATCAAAACCCGGCTTGACCTATAAACAACACCACCCCACGACGTGGCAAATTCTGAAAACCAGTTAATTGAAGTTATTCCGACGCTGTTGGTAGGAGACAATTCCTTTGATGCGGCAAGCATACCGCTCTGTACGCTCTGTGTTGAGCTGGACGAGCGGCGTATCCGCTTCTGCATTGTCAGGGATGAAAACATGGAATGTATCTGGTTGGAAGACTATTTCTTTGAGAATGCGCTGACTCCCGCCGAAATTTTCGAGCGGCTGAAACGGATTTTTAGCGGGCATTTGTCGTGGTCGTCCAACAACTGGAAGAACGTGCGTGTGACCGTGAACTCGCATGCATTCACGCTGGTGCCAAACGTGCTATTTAAGCCGGAGTCTGCTTATGAATATCTTTCGTTTGCATTAGGCAATCCGGTTTCCAAGCACGAGAAAGTGCTCTGGCATGACCTGCCGTTGGTACACGCGCAAAATGTTTTCAGCATTCAGGAATTGTGGTACGACTGGGTCGTGAACCACTTCAGCGCCTCGACGGTAACCTTCTACCACCTGACGAGCGCCCTGGCGATTGGTTCGCTGGTGAACCACGTGGAGCACCAGGAAATGCGGATGATGTCTTTGTATTTCGAAAAGGACCATTTCACATTGGTGGTCAGCGAAAGCCAGCAGCTGATGCTTTGCAACCGTTTTAAATATGCCCAGGTTCAGGAACTTGCTTATATTATCCTGTTCACGTTGAGCCAGTTGAATATCCTGCCGGAGGAAATAAAGGTTCTTTGTTACGGAGAAATTACACCTGCGACGGATTCCTACCAGGAGCTTTCGCGGTTTTTCCCGAACTTGCATATGGGTACCCGGCCTACAACACTCAGGTACAGCCCGCAATGCGCGGAAGTGCCTGGTCACAGGTACTTCGGTTTGTTCAATACTTATCTCATATCTTCCTAATAAAAGCCTCCTATGACACGTGTTGCATTATTTCCGGGATCGTTCGATCCATTCACAAAGGGGCATGAAGATATCGTCCTGCGGGGGCTGCGCCTGTTTGACCAGGTGGTGATCGGAATCGGTAACAACGCGACGAAAAAGCGCTATTTCCCGCTCGAAGTCATGCAGGAAATGATCCAAAAGACATTTGCTTCACACCCTGATGTGAAGGTAGTTACCTATGATGACCTAACGGCGCACACAGCGAGAGAATTAGGGGCCAGGTTTTTGCTGAGAGGGCTGCGAAACACAACCGATTTTGAATATGAGAACGGTATTTCGCAAGTTAACAGGTATTTATATGAAGAGATCGAAACCGTTTTTCTGATCACCTCGCCAAGTCTTGCCCCGATCAGTTCGAGCATCATCCGCGACCTGCACCGCTACGGACAGGCCGTGGACAACTTTCTTCCCTATTCACTATCCGAATTGAAAAAGGCGGAGCAGAACATCTAAAATAGTGTTCTGAACGCCGTTTTTAGGATTCTTTCAGGTTGTGCATCTTGTTGAGGCTGTCGATCACGTAGCGGATTGAGCTGTAAGACTTGATGAGCAGCGGCTTTACATCCGCAGGCTCGTACCAGTCGAGTTTCTCGATTTGCTCTTCGGCCTGCGGGCTCATTTTAGTATCGTCGATGCAATCGAAAAGGTACCACTTCGTGCGTTTAAGAATGCGGCTGTTGTTGAGCGTATAGGTGTGCCAGGTGGTGCAGATTTTGTCGCGGATCAGCGCTTTGACGCCGGTTTCCTCCTCTATTTCGCGGGTAGCCGCCACTTTGGAATTTTCACCCTTGTCGAGCTTACCTTTGGGCAGGTCCCACATTTTGCGGCGGTACATAAAGAGCCATTTGCCACCTTTCACAACTACGCCGCCCGCAGCTTTGATCACCTTGTATTGTGCCTTGATTTTTTCTTCCACTTCCGCCTTTTCCCGGGTTGCCATTGTGATAGAAAGCATATCTTTCGGAAAATCTTTTTCGAGCATCTGGATCACCTGAATGGCGCTCGCTGTAGTGGAATTCAGGAATAGGACGTGACCTGTCAGCATGCTTCTCTGCAACTTTTCGAGCCGAAGATCCACGATGTGTTCAAATCGTGAGGTTTCGGAAGCAGACAACTGATTGGTCCGTACAATTCTGACAGGACGGTCGTCGAAAAAAATGATCATTTTGGAATGGGTACGTGAATGGATCGCAAAATTAAGTAAAGAGTTTAGTTTAGGCAGAGATTATTATTGATAAATTTGTACTTGTAACAACTAACCAGTTCTTGGAACTCCTTATAATTCTATTTCTGGTGCTGCTCAATGGTCTTTTTTCCATGTCAGAGATAGCATTGGTTTCTTCCCGAAAATCGCGCCTGGAAGCAGCAGCCAAGAATGGCGATTCGAGTGCGAAAGCAGCATTAAGCCTTGCAAATTCACCCACAAAATTCCTTTCCACTGTCCAGATAGGCATTACGCTCATCGGTTTGCTGACTGGTATGTACAGTGGTGATAACATTACTACTGATTTCGAGCAGTTCATTCAAACCGTTCCGCTCCTGGCTCCGTATAGCCATTCATTAGCCGTGGGCACTGTCCTGGTTTTCATCACTTATTTGTCGCTTGTGCTCGGCGAGCTCGTCCCGAAACGAATAGGGATGTCCAATCCGGAAGCCATTTCGAAAGTAATGGCAACGCCGATGAACCTGCTTTCCAAGGCAACCGCACCTTTTATCGCGCTGCTTGGCTTTTCAAGTGATTTGATCATCAGGGTTTTAAATATAAAACAAAGCGAGAATGCGGTCACAGAGGAAGAGATTAAAAGCCTGATCCAAGAAGGGACTTCCGGGGGTGTTTTCGAAGAAATCGAGCAGGAGATCGTGCATAATGTGTTTCAGCTCGGCGACCGAAAGGTAACTTCGCTGATGACCAACCGGCAGGAGATCGTCTGGCTTGACCTGGAAGATACCGTTGAAGAAAATAAGGCCAAGATACTCGATGCGAGGCATTCCATTTACCCGGTTTGCCGCGGTAATGTCGACGATGTCGTGGGGTTGGTGTATGTCAAAGACTTAATAGCGACCGACCTGGAAGTGCAGATGGCCCATTTGAATTCGATCATGCGCGACCCGGTGTATCTTCCCGAGAGTAACAGGGCCTACCAGGCGCTCGAAAAATTTAAAGAGCAGCGCGTGTATTACGGCATTATTGTGGATGAATACGGCGGTACGCTCGGTGTGGTAACCATGCACGACATTATGGACGCCCTGGTTGGCGATATATCCGAAGACATCGAAGAGGCATCGGAAATCGTGAAGCGAGAGGACGGCAGTTACCTGATAGACGCGCAGTTGCCCTTCGATGATTTTATTCAATATTTCAGTATTAATATCCAGGAAAGTGATCGCAGGGAGCTGGTAGGGTTTAATACCTTGGGCGGCTTTGTGCTGCATGTTCTGGAAAATATTCCCCAAACCGGTGAGAAGTTCAAATGGCGACAGTTCGAATTCGAAGTGATCGATATGGATCGCAGCCGTATAGATAAGCTTTTAGTAACCAACCATAATAAACAGGAAGAATCCGAAGATTAATAATGTCGAACGATCTGGATATTACCAAACGAATCGCCGAGCTGCTTTTGGAAGCACAGGCCATCAAGCTCAGTCCCGAAAAGCCGTTCCAATGGAGCTCTGGCTGGTTTTCACCAATCTATTGTGACAACCGCGTGGCATTGTCATACCCTGACACCCGCACTTTCATCAAAAAGGCGCTGGCCGAGCTGATCCGCGCGAAATATCCGAATGCACAGGCGGTGGTAGGTGTGGCCACCGGTGGTATCGCACAAGGTGCATTGGTGGCAGATCTGCTCGAATTGCCCTTTGCTTATGTGCGTCCAGAGCCTAAAAAGCACGGAATGGGTAACCAGATCGAAGGCAGGTTGGAAAAAGGCCAGTCTGTGGTGATCATCGAAGACCTGATCTCAACCGGCGGAAGCTCTCTCAAAACGGTAGACGCCCTGCGCGAAGCCGGCATTGAAGTAGCCGGAATGGTAGCCATATTCACCTACGGTTTCCAGGTAGCAGCCGATAATTTCGCCGTCAAAAACGTCCAGCTCGACACGATCAGCAACTACAATGCGCTGATCGAGGTGGCGTTAGAGCATAATTACGTCAGCGAAACACAGCTTGAAAGCCTTGCCGCATGGCGCGTAGCGCCTGAACAATGGGGCAAATAAAGTTATCGGCGGTCGTCGGCGGTCAGGTTTCTTGACCACCGACGACTGACCACCGGCCGCCGTCTAATTTATCCCCGATGATTATCCAGGCTCTCATAAAGCCCCCCAAAAGCCTCTTCCTTCACCCCGTCGGATTTCAGGAATTCGTGCGGGAAGCCTAATTCTATTTTACTTACCTCATCTAATTTTTGTAGTGCTGCTGCCGGAAGTTGGAAGTCGAGGCAGCCAAGAGAATCAATCAGCTGGCTTTCTTTCGATGCGCCGATGATTGGGATCATTACCTGATCCCGGTGCCGTGTCCAGTTGATTGCTACCTGTGCAGGCGTTACGCCCAACTCTGCGGCTACGTCTACAACGGTCTGCGCTACAATGCTGCTTTCCTGGTTTCGGCGCGTGCTGTTATCAGGTACGCGACCGGTTTCCCCGCGAAGGTATTTACCCGTCAACGCGCCGCCACCGATCGCTCCCCAAGGTGTTACGGCCAGGTCGAGCGCCTTTGCCATGGGCAGCAGGTCGCGCTCGGGTGTGCGCTGCAGGAGTGAGTACTCGAACTGAATTGCTGCAAATGCATTCCAGCCCCGAAAATCAGCGATGGTATTGGCCTGTGAAACGATCCAGGCCGGGGTGTCGGAAATGCCGATGTAGTGCACGATCCCGCGGGTGACCAGGTCGTCCAGCCCGCGCATTACTTCTTCGGTAGGGGTGGTATTGTCCCACATGTGCACCCAAAGCAGATCGATGTACTCGGTATTGAGCCGTTTAAGGCTCGATGTTACCGAGCGCATCATGTTTTTGCGGTGATTACCGGCAAAATTAAGGTCATCGTTGCGGTCCTTGAGCGTAAACTTGGTAGCCAAGACCCAATGGTCGCGGTCGCTTTCGATGAATTCGCCCACATATTTTTCCGAAGTACCCTCGGTGTAACGGTTTGCGGTGTCGATGAAGTTACCGCCTGCGTTGGCGAATGCCTCAAAAATTTTGAAGCTCTCATGTTTATCCGCTCCCCAGCCCCAATCCTTTCCGAACGTCATGGCTCCCAGGCAAACTTCTGATACCCGCAAGCCTGAGCGGCCTAATAATTGATAACGCATAGTAATTTACTTGTGGTTTTGAATGAAGATACAGCTTCTAAAACTTACCGGGCAACGTTGTTTTTTGTCCTGCAAAGTTATATCCTTACCCGCCAAATGTATTTATATTGTACCAAATTTTGAATCTTTTACACCACACTCAATGATCGACGTTGCCTACCCGTATTTTGATACCAATCTCAGCTGGCTTTCGAACAATTACAGGTTGCTGCTGGAAGCAAACGATGAAACGGTACCGGTAAGGGAGCGGTTGCGATTTTTGGGTATTTACGCCTATCAGACCAAAGAATTCTATCGTGTTCGTATCCCAAATCTGCTTGCGATGGGCGAAGTAAGCGAGGATATCCGTTCCAAACTGAATATTTTCCCTGAGTCGTTGCTGGAACATGTCTACGAAACCGTTGAGAACCAGCTTCGCGAATTCAACGACATTCTCATATCAGGTATCCTGCCGGCACTGCTCGAACAGGGCGTGCATTTATACTATCGCGAAGCGTTCGTGTCCGAACATGCCGCATTTGTGAGGCGTTTTTTTCTCGATAGGCTCTTCCGCTATTTGCAGCCGGTGTTTCTGGACAGCCGCCGCACGCTCAAAACGCCGGCTTTCGAGTCTAAGCAGCTGTACCTGATCGTGCGCATGCAGCACCGGCAAGATGCGGAAGAGGATTGGTATGCGTCCGTGAATGTGCCCTCGGAGCATTACGGCCGCTTTCTTGAACTGCCTGAATGGGAGGGGAAGCGCCACGTTGCTTTTTTGGAGGACATAATCCGCGAAAACCTACCTGTCCTTTTCCCGGGCTATAATATCCTGGAAAGCTATGCGTTGCGGGTCGAGCGGGAAACGGAGCTGTCCATCGAGGACGAATACCCGATGCAGGTTGCACAACGTATTTTAAAGCAGCTTGAAAAGCGAAATTTCGTGCAGCCTTCCCAGTATTTTTACGAATCCGGGATGCCCCTGTATGTCCGCGAGTACTTGGTGGGAAAGGTATCCATTCCGATGAACGACTTCCACGAACGCGGCGATTACCTGTTTATGCAGGATCTGGCCAAGTTTCCGGTAGTATCCCGGCGGCTTGATTATCCCTACCAGCGGCCCGTTCAAAACCCGGAATTCGAGGAAACCAAGTCTATCTTTGAGGCCATTCAGCAGGCGGACCAGATGCTGCATTTACCTTATCAGTCATACGAACCGATCGTTAGGTTTTTTAATGAGGCGGCGGTGGATCCTTATGTGCGCGAGATCCACGTTTCTTTATACAAGATCAGCCCTAATTCATTTATATTAAATTCGTTGATAAGCGCTTCCAAGAACGGGAAACGTGTCACCACTTATGTGGAGCTGAATACCAAACTGGACATCCAGGAGAACCTGCAATGGTCGAAGAAGATGCGCGATGCGGGCGTCAAGATATTGCTGAGCGTTCCGGGCTTGAAAGTGCATGCGAAAATGGCGCTGGTGAAGCGAAAAGTGCAAAAGGGATGGGAGCGGTATGCGTTCCTGGGTACGGGCGGTTTTTACAGGCTGACCAGCCGTGAGATCGTCGATCATGCGCTGCTCACCTCACACCGTGAACTAACCAATGAGTTGGAACTGCTTTTCGGGTACCTGTCCACACAGGACGAACCGAAGAAATACACGTATTTGCCTTTCAACAGCTTATACGTAACACAATTCAACCTTCAGAAGCGGCTGCTCGACCTGATGGATCGTGAAATTGCGAATTGTAATGCAGGGCTTAAATCATTTATCACCATTAAAATCAACCAGTTGCAGGACCGTATCTTGATCGACAAGCTCTATCAGGCGGGCAAGGCGGGCGTGCCGGTGCATGTGATCATAAGCGAGAGCTGCGGGCTGATTTCAGGTCTACCCTCTATCAGCGACAATATTGTTGTGAGCCGTCACGTCGACCGGTACATCGAGAACACACGGATATTTCATTTCGGTAACCGGGGTAACGACGAGATTTACCTCACATCCTGCGACTGGACGCACCGGAACCTGCACCGGCGGATCGATATCTGTTTTCCGGTACTGGATGAAACATTGAAAAACCAGATGCGTATTGTGCTCCGGAACTATGTGAACGACAACCAAAAATCGGTGCGGCTTGACCTGTATCAGAATAACTTGCGTATTGCCGACGACGCCCGGGGGAAGGTGCGAGCACAAGAAGCTAATTACCGGATGGTGGAGAAAATCGAACGCAACGGGCTGGCGAGGCGTCCAGAAATATAAGCTTTCCGATGGCTTAAAAAAATTTTATCAGCATTAAATTTCCGAATCGCCTGTCAGATTTAATGGACGGCATTTGTAGAAAACATAAAGAATTTTGAAGGACTTTTTTCGTCGCCGCTACTTGCCTGGCCTTGAAGTGTAAAGGGTATATGCTTATATTTGGATCACATCATTCTGAATCAATCCTAAAAGACATTTTTAAGCATGGGAATAGTAGAGCGAAGAGAGCGGCTTAGAATACAGGTACGCTCAGACATCGTCAAGACAGCCAAGGACATCGCACGGGAGGATGGCTGGACGGCTGTTTCGATTCGAAAGATTGCTGATGTGATTGAGTACAGCCCGCCTATTCTCTATGAATATTTTGAAAGCAAGGACAAGCTCCTGGAAGCCATCCGTCTGGAAGGTTTCGATTATTTGCAAACGGAGTTTGTAAAAATAAAAGGGCATTTCAGCAATCCGCAGAAGCAGCTTGTGGAGGTTGCGCAGACGATCTGGCATTTCGCTGTCGAGAATCCGGAGGTCTTCCAGGTGATGTTCAATCTCGAGGGTGCTTACTGCGACTCGAAAAAAGCCTATTCACAGGCAATGAGCATCAAGGATAACCCGGTTTGGGAAATGATTGCAAGCCTTCGCCCTAAATCGGGAGACCTGGTTACCAAAACTTATTATGAATGGTGGTGCCTTACCTTCGGGTTTATAAGCATTACCATGACCACACAGCCCCGCTACGCATTTCCACAGGCAGAGCCTGTGTACATGGAAGGGATCCGGAGATTCATCCGGAGCATTATGTAATAGAAGGGGAAGAATGTTGGCGTATCTCTATTTTGCTTTGGTGATAAACCAGGGAATATGGAGGTACGCTTTTCGTTAGCCAAGCATTCCCGCCGATAATCGAGTCGTGGCCGATCACGGTCTCTCCTCCCAGAATGGTCGCATTGGCATAAACTACTACGTTATCTTCAATAGTGGGATGGCGCTTGTGCGATGCGAGTGACTTTGAAACATGCGTCGCACCGAGCGTAACTCCTTGATACAGTTTTACATTATTCCCGATATGGGTCGTTTCACCGATCACCACGCCTGTTCCGTGGTCGATGAAGAACGAGTGGCCAATTGTCGCATTCGGGTGGATATCGATGCCGGTCTGGCTGTGGGCGAATTCTGTAAGCATACGCGGCAGCAAGGGAATCCCACTTTTGGCAAAAGAATGCGCAAAGCGGTAAGTCGCAATGGCCATAAAACCCGGGTACACCGAAATCACCTCCTCAATGCTCACCGAAGCAGGATCGTTGTCGGTAATGGATTTGGCGTCGGTCAGAAGTGCTTCATAAATACCGGGGATTTGTGCAAACACTTCGTCCAGTATTTCCGCTGAATCGCGTTCGAGCTGGGGCAGAAGCGGTTGCAGCATGCAATTCAGGTCGTTGCGCAAGTCGGCATACTTCATAGCCAGGTCCTTGGCGGGGCAACTGGGGCAATCCTTGCTGATCGGGAAAAGGAAATTGATCAGGTTCTGGATAAATTTCCCCGCGTCCTGCCGTGAAGGCAGCTTGTACCTGTATTCGTCGTTCTGGGCGGTTAGGCGCTCAAAAAAAAGTGCTTGCTGGGTGGCTGTCATTAAAAATAGAGGTTGAACTATACCGTTAAACCATTGCTGGCATTGCTTTTGCATATCCAACAACGAAATGCACTGAAAAATTTTGAGAGTGGCGTTTTCTTTTCAAAAATGGCCAATTGTCAGCTTTTTCTCCCGATAAAATTGTATATTGAAATATCCTGTGAATTTAGGAAATAAGGCAAGATTCTTTAGGGCGTATGTTAAGTTTTAAATTACTTCGGTCGGTTATCCTGTTCCTTTCTTTGTCTGTTTCACTGAGCTCCTGCTTTTCGAGGTACATTATTTCAGCCAAGGAGGTGCGGAGGCATTATGCTGATAAGAAGGTCAAGCCGAAGGAAATATTTATCAGGAACGACACACTTTCACTTTCGCTGGCCAGCATGGGGCCCGACACGCTGCCGATGTTGCTGCTCATTCATGGTGCGCCCGGCTCTTTGTGGGGGTACATGAATCTGATGGACGATGAAGACCTGCAAAAACATTTTCACATTGTGTCCGTCGATCGGGTAGGATACGGCAAATCCCGGCTAAAAAAGCGGAGGTATGTGACTTCCATCGAAACGCAGGCTAATGCTTTGCTGCCGGTGTTCTCACTCAACAAAAGCGATCAGAAGGTGATCGTGCTCGGCCGGTCTTACGGCGCACCTATTGCCGCCAGACTGACCTCCATGGCACCGGATAAGGTGAAAGAGCTCATTATGGTCTCGCCTGTTATTGATCCTGAAACCGAACGGTTCTTCTGGTTTTCGAAATGGGGCAGGATGAGTTTCGTGCAACTTTTTTTGCCCAGTGCATTCAATGCGGCGACGGCCGAGAAATACAGCCATGCCGCTGAGTTACGCAAAATGCTACCGGTTTGGGAGCAGTTAAGTGTGCCGACTACGGTGATTCAGGGCGGCAACGACTGGATTGCAGACCCGTCAAATATTGATTTTGCTAAAAAACATATTAAGAGCAAGCGCGCTCAATACATTTTCCTTTTCAATGCGGGCCATATGATTACCTTCTCACATGCGGCTATGATCAAGGAAATGCTGCTGAAAAGCCGGTTATTCCAGGATAAGGTCTCTGTATTGGAGCCGAAGGGTGCTGAAATTGATAACTAACAGCTTGTTAAAGAGTTGAAACAAAGAAAGCGGCAGGTCACAGGACCTGCCGCTTTTCTGTTAATAATTAACCTATGGTAGTAGGCGAAATTATATTTCACCTAAAACAACTATATCCCATAGGACGACATTAATGCCGGGCACCATTACAGGCAGGGGCATTATCTTAATACTTTTTGTGTCACAGAATCCTTCGCATTGCTGGCTCGGATCAGGTATATGCCCCGCGCAAGGTTGCGCATATCAAATACTTCCTGGACAGCGATTTCCGGCGCTTTACTGGCAATCTCCGTCAGCACGCGACCATTCATGTCGATCAGTTGCAGGCGGATGATCGCCCGTTGCTTGCTGTATGCTTTCACAGTTACAAAGTTCTCGGTTGGTACCGGGTATGCCTGGACCGCCATCGAAACCTCCGATGAGCTGACAACCGGTGTGGAAGTGATCAGGCCGCCGTATTCCGATGATTCGTAAGGTGGGACTTGGACTGTCTCCCCCGGCCGGTCGATTACAGATACCACCCCTTCGCGATAAGTTTCCGAGATTCTTACGCCATCGCGCCATTCTGCGACAACTATTGCGAAGAGGTAATGACCGACTACCTCGGGTGCAACCCAAATCAATTTCTTCTGTCTGGCATCGACGGTAAATGTTCCGGTGGAACTGATTTCATTGGGGAATAGGTAAGTGTGATCGAGCATCCGAACGCCGCATGTTCCCGGCGATGGTTTACTCAGCCGGACTACTTTCGCTGTAATGCTATCATTATCAGCAACGATCGGTTTGAGATCAACGGAAAAAACCTGACGGACGCCAGCTACAAATTCGAGATTAGGGAGGATTGGGGTCGAATTGGAAAGCTGTGTATCAATCACCGTCCACAGAAACTGCGAGGTCATTCCGGACTGCGGCAAGTTCAGAATTCCGCCTGTGCGCGTATCGAGCGCCACCGAAATCTGATAAATGCCCGAGGAAGGGTAGGTGTATGTTGCCTGGTATTCGCCAACGGATACACCGTTAGAAATGGCTGTAAGCGAAGTTCTTGGAAGATCTTTGACCCCTCCGTCGCCCATGCAAGCCGTTACCGCGCTCAATGCATCAACAGCACCTTGACCGCTTTGCGTATCAAGATAGAGCCTTACCTTGATATTATAGGTTTGCCCCGATACGTGGCTGGCCAGAATTTCCCCGCCTCGCAGGTGCGACGCGTGCGCGTATGCGGAAAGCAGGATCAGTAAGAGAATGCTGTAAACTGATTTCATATGGAGGAAAAGAAGCCGTGAGGTTACATAGTATATGTTCAAAACGCGGGAAACGTTCGTTTTTGTATGGCTTCTTTCCAAAACAAATGCAAAAAATGACGTGGCAAAATTCTGTTTCCCCTGGCGCGCATTGTTAATCCTTATAAATCAATATTTCACGTTTCCCATCGCCTTTAATGTAGCCCCTGTACATTCCCTCGCTGTTGAAGGGCATGGCTATATTGCCGTTCCGGTCGACGGCGATTACACCCCCTTCACCCCCTCTTTCGACCAGCTTGTTCATGACTACCTCATTCGCCGCATCGACCAGGTTTATTCCTTTGTATTCCATTAATGCCGAAATATCGTGCGCTACAACCGAGCGGATGAAATATTCGCCGTGGCCGGTTGCTGAAACCGCGCACGTTGCATTATTGGCGTAAGTACCGGCACCAATGATCGGCGCGTCGCCGATGCGGCCATATTTCTTGTTGGTCATTCCGCCGGTAGAGGTTCCTGCGGCGAGATTGCCATATTTGTCCAAAGCCACACAACCCACGGTCCCAAACTTCCTGCCTTCCATAAAAATCAGGTCTTCCGCAGAACGAAAACCCGTTTTTGGCCTCTTTTTAATTTCCCTCTCCTCCTTTCCTCCCTTTTCTCCCTTTCCTCCTTTTTCTCCTTTTGCATCATGATCGAGCTCCGTTTTCTCCTCTTCTTTGGCCCGTTGTAATGCCTTGTAGCGTGCTTCAGTGTAGAAATAGGAGGGGTCGACGATTTCCAGTCCTTTCTCTTTGGCAAACTGCTCGGCACCTTTCCCGGCCATCATCACGTGAACGGATTGATCCATAACCGCAATTGCTGCCGAAATTGGGTTTTTGATCGTGGTAACACCGGCAACCGCGCCGGCCTTGAGTGTCTTGCCTTCCATGATGGCGGCGTCCAATTCGTTTTTGCCTTCATTGGTAAAAACGGCGCCTTTACCGGCATTGAACAGTGGGGAGTCTTCCATGACATGGATCGCCGCTTCTACCGCCTGCACGCTGGTACCGCCCTTTTTGAGCACATCATAACCTTTTTCCAACGCGTTATTCATTGCTTCACGATATGCCTTCTCGCGCTCCGGGCTCATGTTGGCACGGGTGATCGTGCCGGCGCCCCCGTGTATTACGAGCGTGATCTTGTCGGAAAAATCCTGCGCGAATGCGGAAATACAGGATAGGGTAATCAGCAGGGCAAGGGAAAGTGTTTTCATGAGTAGTAATTTGAGTGATGCTTTCAAATCTAGTAACTAAAATCTTATATCGCTATTCTTCTGATATTCGGATGGTTTGGCCTTTACGGGGGCAGATGTTGCGGTTTTTTGTACAGTAGAGCACATTTAGGCTTTACTTTTGGTAGTTCTAATTGAATTTATAAAAAAACCGAAACTCTGATGAAGAAAGTAGTGCTTAGCCTGGGAGTTCTTCTGGGCAGCCTGTATGGTCGGGCTTATGCGCAGCAAACGGCCGAATTTAAGTCCGGATGGAAGTATGTGCAAGGTAAGATCGTAACGCCATGGGCAGAAAAAGTGGTTGCACAAAATCCCCACCCCGATTATCCCAGACCACAAATGATACGCCAGAACTGGCAGAATATGAATGGTCTGTGGGATTATGCGATCGTGCCGAAAGGTGCAGTAGACGCTAAGCCTGCGGCATTTGATGGTAAGATATTAGTACCTTTTGCAGTAGAGTCCGCCTTGTCGGGAGTAGGGAAGACTGTGGGAAAGGATAGCATTCTCTGGTACCAGCGCTTAATCGATTTTGCGCCGAAACTGAAAGACCAGCGCGTGCTGATCCATTTTGGCGCAGTGGACTGGAAAGCGGAAGTATTCGTCAACGGTAAACCCGCCGGAAGCCATCAGGGTGGCTTCGATCCTTTCACCTTCGACATTACCGACCTGCTGGTGAAGAAAAAGCAGCAGGAAATCGTGGTAAAAGTTTGGGATCCAAGCAGCGACGGCCCTCAGCCCCGTGGTAAGCAGATCAAGAATCCGCACGGGATCTGGTACACGCCGGTAACCGGTATCTGGCAGACGGTTTGGCTTGAAACGGTTGCAACCAGCCATATCGCGAGGATTACCCCTGTGGCCGATATTGATAAACAGACACTTACTGTAAATACGGAAATAGTCGGCGCCGGCGCATCCGATAAAGTGAAAATCATTGCCTGGGATGGTAGTGCGAAAGTCGCTGAACAGGAAGTAGCTGCCGGCCAGCCCGCCAGCCTGACGATAGGCGATGCAAAACTCTGGTCGCCGGATTCCCCGTCCCTATATGACCTAACCGCTACGCTTACTCGAAACGGAAAGGTGATCGATGAGGTAAAAAGCTATGCAGCGATGCGTAAAATCGGTGTGCAGGTGGATGAGAATGGTATTCAGCGAATGACTTTGAATAACAAATTCCTTTTCCAGTACGGCCCACTGGATCAGGGCTGGTGGCCGGATGGCCTTTACACGGCGCCAACCGACGAGGCTTTGAAGTTTGATATATTGAAAACCAAGGAAATGGGTTTCAATATGATCCGCAAGCACGTAAAGGTAGAGCCCGCCAGATGGTACCGCTATTGCGATGAGCTGGGAATGCTGGTGTGGCAAGACATGCCAAGTGGTGATCTGGGCAATAACTGGGAAATGCGTCCGGGTATTACGGGCAACGAAACAGACAAGAAACGTACGCCGGAGTCTGAAAACATCTACAAAACCGAATGGAAAGCCATTATGGATGCCAACCGCTTTTTTCCGTCGATCGTGGTTTGGGTCCCATTCAACGAGGCTTGGGGGCAATTCAAGACGGCTGAGATTACCGACTGGACCATGCAGTATGACCCCTCCCGCCTTGTAAACAGCGCCAGTGGCGGTAATTTCGAGCCGGTGGGCCATATTATCGATTTGCACAATTATCCCGCACCGGTAATGCCGCGCCCGGACTTGTTCGGTCGGAAGCAGATTATTGTTTTAGGTGAATTCGGAGGCTTGGGCTTGCCGGTTGACCAGCATGTTTGGCAGCAGAAGGATAACTGGGGTTATCAGAGCTTTAAAAACCAGGAGGAGCTCTACAATCGTTATGAATCGTTCATTAACCGTTTCGAGCCTCTGATCAAAAAGGGGCTTTCGGCAGCGGTTTACACCCAGACAACTGATGTCGAGGTCGAAACCAATGGGTTGATGACCTACGACCGTAAGGTGATTAAATTCTCTGAGGCTAAGTTAAAGCAAATCCATTCGAAGCTCTACGATCCCTCATTGGTGAAGTTGAAGCCTTAACAGGCCGTTGTAATAAAACGAAAATAGCCCGGAGCAGTCCGGGCTATTTTCGTTTAAAATATCATGCATTAATTGCCTTTCAGCTGCGCTTCTACTACGGCTATCGCAACCATATTTACGATTTCCCTCACAGAGCTGCCCAATTGCAGCACGTGTACAGGCTTTTTCAATCCCAGCAGGATCGGTCCGATGGTTTCGAGCTCCGCAGCCTCTTTCAGCAGGTTGTAAGCAATGTTACTAGCCGAAAGGTTGGGGAAGATCAATGTATTGGCACCGCCGTCGACCAGGTCGCTGAAAGGGTGATTTTCCTTCAATAATGAGGTATTGAATGCAAGGTGCGCCTGCAATTCGCCTTCCACGATCATCGACGGGTTGCGTTTTTTCAGGATGGCCGTCGCGTCGCGCATTTTTTCGGCGTCGGCACCTTTGGCGCTGCCATAGTTTGCATAGGTCACCAATGCAATGCGCGGCTGGATATTGAAACGTTCAACGGCTTTTGCTGTCAGTTCGGTTATTTCAACAATATCCTCTGTTGTCGGATCGAGATTTACGGTCGTGTCCGAGAAGAACAACGGACCCTTGGGAGTGAGCAGAATGTACATACCAGCGACTTTGTTTACGCCCTCCTGCTTGCCGATCACTTGCAGGGCAGGTCGAATCGTATCGGGGTATGTCCTTGTCAATCCGGAAATGAATGCGTCCGCTTCACCGTTTTCAACCATCATCGAACCGAAATAGCTTTTGAAATACATCGAACGGCGCGCCTCGATAGGAGTGAGACCCTTTCTTTTGCGTTTGTCGAACAATTTCGCTGCATATTTCTCGATCATCGGATCGCTTTCAGCTGCGCGAGGGTCGATGATCGATACGTCGGCCAGATCAAGCTTGCTTTCGCGGATCAAATGAAGGATCGTTTCCTTATTGCCGAGCAAGATTGGCGTCGCAATGCCTTCGTCGCGTACCTGCTGAGCGGCACGGAGCACCTGAATATTCTCTGCATCGGCAAAAACGACCTTTTTCGGGGCCAGTTTTGCTTTGTTAAGTATCACGCGGGAGATCTGCTCATTGCGTCCCAAACGGCTCGAAAGCTCCTGGTCGTAGGCATCCCAGTCGGTGATAACCTTTCGCGCGACACCGGTCGCAATTGCTGCTTTCGCAACAGCAGGCGCTACGGTGGTCAGCAGGCGAGGATCCACCGGTTTTGGAATAATATAATTTTTGCCAAAAACGATATTCGTCTCATTGTAGGCGAGGTTGACAATATCGGGCACCGGCTTCTTGGCCAGATCGGCCAATGCGTGCACAGCAGCCAGCTTCATTTCCTCGTTAATCTCCGTTGCACGCACGTCGAGCGCGCCCCTGAATATGTACGGGAAGCCGAGCACGTTGTTCACCTGATTGGGGTAATCGGAGCGGCCGGTAGCCATGATCACATCCTCACGCGCTTCTACCGCATCCGGATAAGGGATCTCTGGATTCGGGTTGGCCATTGCAAGCACGATTGGGTCTTTGGCCATAGATTTAACCATTTCCTTCGAAACGATATCGGCCGTAGAAAGACCCAGAAACAGGTCGGCGCCTACCATTGCTGCTTCCAGCGATTCATAAGCGAGGTCGGTTGCAAACTGCTTTTTCATGTCGCTCAAATCCGTCCGGCCATTGTGAATGTGGCCTTTGGTGTCGAACATGGCGATGTTTTTCGGACTGGCGCCCAACGCGAGGTAGAGCTTCGTACAGGAGACTGCCGAAGCGCCCGCGCCCGAGACGACTACACGAATATCTTCAATCTTTTTGTTGACCAACACTAACGCGTTTAGCATCGCTGCGGCGCTGATGATCGCCGTTCCGTGCTGATCGTCGTGCATCACGGGAATATTGAGCTCTTTTTTAAGCCGGGCTTCTATCTCGAAGCATTCGGGCGCCTTAATATCTTCTAGGTTGACACCCCCAAAAGTTGGTTCGAGGATTTTGACTGTCCTGACAAATTCGTCGACGTCTTTGGTGTTGAGTTCTATATCGAAAACGTCGATATCAGCATATATTTTGAATAGCAGTCCTTTCCCTTCCATCACGGGTTTGGAAGCTTCCGGGCCAATATCGCCCAGGCCGAGCACGGCAGTACCGTTGCTGATAACTGCTACCAGGTTGCCCTTGGCGGTGTATAGATAGGCATTTTCGACATTTTCGGCAATTTCCAGGCAGGGCTCCGCCACGCCGGGCGAATAGGCAAGCGAAAGGTCTCGCTGGGTACTGGTTTCTTTGGTGGGGATGACCTGTATTTTTCCTGGCCTACCCTTGGAATGGTAGTATAGCGCGTCTTCTTTTCTGATCTTTTTGTTCATACCTAAGTGGACGATGTTTCGTGCAAGGTACAAACATTCGGTTCACCGCAATGAATTCTCAGAAGGTATTCGCGAGAATTTCATCACGGCTTTTCGGACAGTAGTTTACCGTATTTACTGAAAGGCAGAAAGGTCATCGTCGGCCAGTGAAGGGCTTTTGACCAATTTTTTCCGCTCTTTGACAGAAGCAATGCGTTTTTTGAGAAAATAGGCAAATACCATATACAAACCGAACATTCCGATGTAAATGTACATGGAAGCGGTGTTGGTAATATCGCCGTGGAAGGTGAAGAATAGTGCCGTGTTGAGGATCGTAACCATCCAGAGGGTGAACGAGGCCCAAAAGTGGTTCAGGCCGTTGTCGATCAGGATATGGTGCATGTGGTTGCGGTCGGCCACGAATGGGGAGCCACCTTTGAAAATGCGAACGATAAAGACGCGTAAGGTATCGAAGATCGGGACAATAAGCAGTACCATGACGATGATCGGCGCATTGAAATAAGCGTTGGGATCATGCAGGTAACCTACGTTCAGTGAGAGGAACTCTACCGCGAAGATCGAAAGCAGATAACCGACGATGAGCGAGCCGGTGTCACCCATGAAGATCTTGCTGGTTTTGGAAAAATTGAAACGCAGAAAACCGAGCAATGAACCCGACATCGCGAATGCCAGGCAGCCGAACGAAAAGTGGTCGTTAGCAATGAACCAGATTCCAAATCCGAGACCGGCGATCAGGCTGATACCACCCGCCAAACCATCAATCCCGTCGATCAGGTTTATTGCGTTGATAATGGCGATAAATATGAATACCGTAAGCGGAATACTGATAAAGTCGGAAACGCCGTGAATGCCGAAAATTCCATAGAAGTTATCGACTTTGAAATTGCCCATCGCCACCAGGATCAGGGAGGCGAAAATCTGGATAATGAGCTTTTTAGTAGGGTCTACTGCCAGGATATCGTCCTTGATTCCCAGAAAAAACAGGATGATCATCCCGGTCATGGCCAGGCTGATCAGGTTTGAATCGAGGATATTCTCCGAATGCGGCCACAGGAAGTAGGCGATCAGGGTCGCTGCAAATATGGCAATTCCACCCAAAGTTGGCGTTTCTGTCTCATGTGAACTTCTGAAACCCGGTTTTGCAGTTAAATGCAGCAGGTTTGAGAGGTTAATGATAATGGGTATTGAAATGATCGAAAGGAAACATCCGATCAGAAACGAAAGAAGGCATTGATAGATGTCGTGATGGACAAGCGTATTGACGTTTCCTTCGGTCAGTATCTGCAGAGGTAATTGTAGTTCCATGTGCCTGTCAAATTAGGAAGTGCGTTGAGGACGGATCTGAAAATCCAAATTCAAATGTCGAAATATAAACCAATAATTGTAATATGCAAATGCCTGAGTATCAAAATATTTACTGTTTGGTTTAAGCTACTTCGGTTAACTTCCGTGTCTTAGATAAATTGTATAATTTTTCTCAAAGGTTTTAACCACAAAGTGTAAAACCGGGGTTCCAGATTGTTGACTTTCCAGGCCATTCTGTCGTTCCGGTTGGCCGCAATGCGATTTTTGAATGTGCTGTTGCTGACTCCGCCTGCCCGCATTTTCACGAGTACTTTGGGCAGGTAAGCGAGCCTGATGTTTTCACGATGTACAAACCGCAGCATTAATTCATAATCCGCTGCACTTCCCAGATCGAGGCGGAAACGCCCGTGTGCGTTATAAACCTCTCTCTTGACAAAAAAGGTCGGGTGTGGTGGCATCCAGCCATTCAGGAATGCGCCAACCTTGTATGCACCTGAGACCCACTTTCTGCGCACCACCGTTGCATCGTTCGCATCAATATATTCAAGATCGCCATAGGAAGCGTCGAAGTTGCTGGAAGCCAGCAATCCGGCCACTTCGCTGATCACTGACGGGTATGCGTAAAAATCATCGGCATTCAGTATCCCTATCACATCACCGGTTGCCAATTGTATGCCTTTGTTCATGGCATCATAAATTCCGGCGTCAGGTTCGCTGAGAAAACGGGCGATTTTCTCTCCGTATGACAACACTATCTCCTGGGTGCCGTCCTTCGAATTGCCATCTATGATGATGTATTCGATGTCCTGATAATCCTGTCCAAGGACGGATTCGATGCTGTGGCGGATAGTCGCTGCACCATTATAGACAACAGTAAGTATGCTTACTTTCAATTCGTTATAGTTCTGGTTTTGACATATTTCGCAGGGTTTCCCTGATAAATCCCATAAGGTTCTAAATGGCTTGTGGCTACCGAGCCGACAGTCAACAGTGCGTGCGAGCCTACTTGGACACCCGGACAAACCGTCGCTTTCGCACCGATCCAAGCGCCAGGTCCAAGTGTTATGGGCTTGACTATCAGGTCGAAAGTGCTTTTTCGGTAATTATGATTTCCTGTCAAAAGCATCGCGCCTTGCGAGAGGCACGCATTTGATTCAATAGTCACCAAAGTGAGGTTATCGATCCACACCTCTTCGCCAATCCAGACGTGGTCGCCTATTTGCAGGAACCATGGATATTTTACGTTTACTTTTGGCTTGATCACCACCCCTTTGCCAATCTTTGCGCCGAACAACCGGAGCAATGCAATCTTGAATGAGGACGGATAGGGAATGTGCGTATGAATGAACAACCGGTTTATCAAATACCAGATCACCATCTTTGGGTAGCCGCCCGGCTTATACCAATCGATGTTATAAACGGACAGATTGGTTTGGGTTCCTGAGGTCTTTTCCATATTCTGTCCTGAAATGTGATATAATAGCTTCCTTGTCGCGTCCTACGCGGTGATACACTTCATAAATCTTTGCATCAACCAGGAAACGGTACCAAAACCCCTGTAAAACGTGCCAAATGAGTCCTTTCGTTCCATCGAGAAACCCCAACTTGATGAAGTATCTGTATGTGAAGTAGATAAATGGCCGTGTGAAAAGCGGCAAATTGGCATATTTGATTTTCAGGAAACGCGTGCGCTGTTCCTGGCTGCCCCAAAAGCTCGGTTCTACGGTCTCCTTGCTATCAAAGTTATATGTAATGTTCAACAGGTCTATAACCTCCCTGATTGCGTAATTGTTATGCTTTTGTGTCCACCATGTCAGGTTGTTGAGGGTGTGGTCAACGATGTCATGCTGTAACTGGGCGGTCGTTCCGCTGCTGAGCTTGATATGCTCGTCCATCCAGAGCTCTTCGCAAGTGCCCAGACCACGGCGCCAGATACGCAACAACCAGATCGGGTAGTAACCGCCCCGGTGAATCCATTTTTCCATGAAAATCACCCGGCGTTTCAAATATAGCCCGGAAACATTGTCTGGCACCTGTGAAAGGGAGCTGTTTAACTCCGTGGTAAGCTCGGCAGTCAGATACTCGTCGGCGTCCATCCGCATGAGCCATTGGGTCTGGAACGGGTTGTTACGAATACCGAAATTGAATTGGAATGCGTAGGAAACCCAGGGATTTTGTACCACGATAGCGCCTAGGCTTTCGGCGATCGCAACGGTGTCGTCGGTGGAAAACGAGTCGACAATGAAAATCTTATCGGTGACCTGTAACAGGCTTTGAATGCACCGGGCAATGTGCTTTGATTCGTTGTGTGTTAAAATGATGACGGATAAATCAACCATAGTTCAAATGTAGCTACTTTTTTGAACTTTCTTGTATTCTTCCAATAACTGGTTGGCGACCACGCGGATGTCAAAGTTTTCGGCTACCATCTTTTGGGCTCGATTTGCGATGGATTCGGCATAGGGCTTGTCTTGTAATATTTTAAGAAGACCATCGGCTACCCCGTCGCTGTTCAGCGGGGTAAGGTAGGCCGCCTCGTAACGCGCAATGTAGTCGCCGAAGCCCACGCGATCAGAGACGAGGGCGGGTACGCCGGAGGTCATTGCTTCGAGCACCGCGATCGAAAATCCCTCGGAATAGGAAGGCGAAACGAAAAGATCCGCGTCCGCCAATGCTTCCTTTTTGATGGTATCCGTAAGCATTCCTACCAGTTTGATGCGGCCTTCCAGGTTGTGTTTGCGGATAAAGTCTTCGGTTTCTGCCTGGTATCCGTCATCCGGGCCGGCTAATATCAGTTGTGCATCCGGCAACTGTTGATGAACCTTCTGAAATGCAGGTAAAAGCAGGTCAAGACCTTTCTTGATATTTAATCTTGCCAGGAAAAGAACCATTTGCTGATCAGGCGAAATGCCGTGCCTGCTCCTGAAAAGACCTTTTGCGGGTAAATTAGACCGGGTGTACTCATCGAGCTTCATGCCGTTCGGCACGATCACCATGTTTTTGGGACGGTAACCCAGGTAGCGGATCACATCTTCTTCCTCGTCGGTGTTATTGATCTGGATCAGGTCGGCTTTGCCTAGCAATCTTTTTTGGTATAAGAGTGTCACCAGGTCCTTTTTCCACTTGCTGTGCGCTACTGCCCATTTGTCGAGCAGACCGTGAATAGTGATCACCTTCACGGCCTTGGAGTGGATCAGGAATGGGGCCAGACTGCCGAAATGCCAGATGCCGTGCATATGGATCACATCGTACTCATGGATATGTTTTTTTAAATATTTGTACAACTCGACAGAAAACTCCCGGTAAAAATTGCTGAGAGGCCTCGTACGGGCAACCTCAATTAGGCGTGCACCCTCGGGTACGGGGTACATCTTCTCGCCGGGCGTCATCGGGCTCAGGATATCGACCTGGTGGCCTTGCCTTACGACCTCTGTGGTGTGGTCGTAGATAATGCGGGCCGGGCCTCCGATTGCCCATGTATATGCACAAATATTCAGTATTCGCATGCTTTGTGTTAATGTATAGTTGTGTTCGTTATGCTTCCCATCGTTTGGCCGCCAGTTCGCGGTAGGCTTCGGCCATTTGCGCCGCCACTGGGCCCGACGCGAACGGAGCGATCAATTTCAAAGATTCCTGCCCCATTCCGGCAATGCGGTCGGGGTTTTGGACAAACCACGTTAAATGTTTTTCCAAATCAGCCTGTTGCATATGGTCGAATGTAAAGCCGTTGACACCATCGCGCACGAGGTCGTCGGCGCATCCGCACGTTTCCGAGACGATTACCGGCAGACCGCACACCATCGCCTCATTCACCACCAGCCCCCAGGGCTCCGACTTGCTCGGCAGCACCAGCACATCGCTCTGCGCCAGCCAGCCCGGCACTTGGTACCACGGAAATCCTCCGGCGAAAATGACTTTGCCCGCAATGCCAGAGTCGGCGGCGAGCTGTTCCAAATTGTCCTTTTCAGGACCGCCGCCTACAAAAAGCAACTGCCAGTCCGAGCCGGTTTTTTTTAACGTTTGGGCAAATGCGAGCATTAAAGTATTCAAGTTCTTTTCCGGTGCCAGCCTTCCTACATACACGAATTTCTTTGAAACAGCATTTGCGTTGTTACCAAGCTCTTTTTTAGCATCGTCGTAGCGCTGCCGGATCACCTGCTCATCGATCACCGCCGCATTCCGCACTTTAATAGCGCTTTTCACGACGCCGAGGCTTTCCAGGTATTCTGCCGATGTTTTTCCAAAACAAAAAAATGCATTAGCACGGCCAACGATCACTTTTTTGATCGTCTCTTTCCAGCCGGACCGGTTATGGTCGACAGAGGACGATTCGGATGAAATCACCACTTTCACACCTTTGCGGCGTGCATAGAACATGAGCAGCACCTGCGCCCAGTCGAAATAGCCCGTGATATTGAGCACGTCGGGCTGGTATTCATTAAATATCCTGAAAAGCGCTTCGCGCCGCTCGCGAAAGCTCACCTGATCGAGGCTGCGCTCGAAAAGAACTTGGTAAGGATAGTCATAAGTGATCGTATCATCATTTTGCATTACTTTCCGGCTCGCCTCGTATAGGGCGATCTGTGCAACGAGCAGTTCGTCTGCCGGGTCGGCCCATTGGATAGCGCGGTCGATCTCATGGAACAGCTTCGATTTGTAGTGCGCCCATAATTGGTTGTGAACAATCAGTACGCGCATCATTTGGAAAGGTTAAGGTATTCCTGAAACAATGGATACAAGTTGTTGGCAAGAAAAATCTGCCCCTGGCTGTTGAAATGCACAACGTCCATCTTGCGGTACCTTTCTTTTGAAACACCGAACTTGAATTCGTCGATCAGCCTGATATTCTTCTCTTTGGCAAATGCGATAATCTCCTGTCCCTGGTCATTGAAGTGCCCAAGATCGATCTCGGAAATCTCCGGATGCAGGTAAATAAACATGGGAATGCTATCCTTTTGCGCGATTTGGTAAAGTTGCTCGTAACCCGGATTGAACGTCAGGCCGGATTTGCGGATGCCGGCATCATTCAACTGCGCGGCTCTTACAGTGTCTTCGACCGCCTTGGCATCTGATGCCACGTGGGCGCTGTCGGTCACGTCGGGCTTGATAATCGCAATTTTTTCCTCTTTCTGAGGCTCGGGCGCAAGGAAAAGGGTATTCAGAAAATAGAAGAACATCCAGCGATAACGGTCCCAGAGCTCATAAAGCGCTACTTTATATTGCTTGTCGGGCCATCCCGGGTCGATGCCCACAGGGCTCTGAGGCGACATGATGTCGTGTGCATCGTGGCTGCTTGTCACCAGGCACATTAGTTTAGCTTTGAAAGTGCCGTATTTTTTGAGATAGGCGGCGATATTGTCCGGTCCCCACGAGCCGGCGGAGATGTTCAGGATGCGCACCCGTTTTTTGAAATCCTTTAAAAAACGTTTTTCGAGCAGGGTGGAAGCAATGCTGTCCTGATCGGTAAGGCTTCCGCCGTTGACGACCGAATCGCCGATCAGCAATATCACAACACTGTCGGTAGGCAGCACTTCTTCATTCCGCATGGAGAGGCTGTTGGTTCGCAGCACCTTGCCGAACCTCTTTACGTCCTGGTTTGGAGCGTATATGTATTCAAAATCCGGATCGGATACGTAGAGTGGTGAGTTACAAAAGCCATATTTTACCCTTAATACAACCTCGGTAATCCCCGCAAGAGTGACAATAGCAATTAAAAAACCGTAAACAAACTTTAACATCAAGTGAACGTCTTCTGCGTCGAAAGTGACTGCAAATTTAGGATTACTTTTGCCAATTACTGCTTTTTCGGTTTTCGTTAACTAAATATGTGGGCATTTATCGGGGCATAGCCCCCCTTAGGAGATCATCTCGATCAGTTCAATGCGGTTTCCGAAGGGATCGCGGAACGAAAAGCGGTTACGGTCGGGGATTTTGCTGTCATTTTTGACGGAAATGCCTTGCTGTAACAGTAACGCGCGCGCTTCTTCCAGGTTGTGCACCTCAAACGCCGGATGGCGCTGCGAAAGATCGTGTACCTCTTCGGCACGGATATGCAGTTGAATATCACCCATTTGAAACCAGATCGCGCCATGGGGTAGCGGGTAACCCAGGTTGGTAAGTTCTTCGAGGCCTAGTACCCCGCCATAAAATTCCCGCGCCTGCTGTTCGGTGCCCGGCGGAATACAAAGCATGATATGGTCGAGTCTTTTGAATTTAATTTTCATGATCAGGAGTGAATTTGGGCGTTAAAACTACTTCCTTATTTTGGATTAATATTATTTTCGCAGAGGCCCTTTACTCACCTCTTTACCATCTTTCCAAACGGATTCGATCTTTCTTGTGTTGCGGATGTCGTCTGTCGGATTAGCGCTCAGGATAAGGAAATCGGCTTGTTTGCCTTTTTCAAGCGTGCCTTTTTTATGCGCGATGCGCAAAGCCGCGGCGGCATTGCGGGTGCTGATGGTGATGGCCTGCGCGGGCGTGAGGCCCGCTTTTACCATCAGTTCCATTTCCAGGTGCTCGGTGAAGCCCTGCGTGCGGATCGGAAACGCGCCCGAGTCGGTTCCGAGCGCCACATGGATGCCGGCATCATGAATTTTCTTCAAATTAATCATCGCTGTCTTAAATGCAGATGTATTACGCTGGAAATCCGGTGAATTTTTGATTTTCTCGCCATAGGCCGCATCCGTGATCATTTCGAAGACACCCGGTTCGAGCGAGGCCTTGAAAAACTCGTCGTTGAGCCAGTCGGGATTGCCGGCGTAGGCAAACTGGTATTCATCCAGAGAAAGCGTGGGAATATAGATTACCTTTTTCTGCTTCATTTTGGTGAGCAGGTCCTGATCCACTTCCTTGTCGCGGATGCTGTGGGCGATGATATCGATACCGGCTTCGGTGAGCTTGCGGGCATCTTCGAGATAGAAAAGATGCGCGGCCACGTGGATATTACGTTTATGCGCCTCACGGATAATGGCCTGGTAAATTTCCGGTTTCATTTTCTGGGCATTGCCGCCGTGGTCATCTACCCAGATCTTGACCACCGTTGGTTTGACTTCCGCCAGCTTTTCCATCATGGCCGGAACTTCGTCGGGCGTATTAGGGCGCAAAAGCAGGTTCATCCAAGAAGCCGGGTTAGGATCGGGGGTGTTGAAACCGTAGCCTGCTGAGTAGAGCCTGGCACCGGGCAGCAGCCCAGCCTGGGTGGAATCAATAAACCCATTGAAGATGAGCGGACGGTCGGTTCCCATTGCCAACACGGCGCCGACGCCATAATTCTCGTATTTTTCCAGATGCCGAAGCAGATTTTTACGCGTGTAATTGTCTGCAGATGAAGTAGTTCCTTTGAGCGTCCCCACATGCGCATGCGCGCAGATGAGCGAAGGCATGACCGTCTTGCCGGCCAGATCGATTTCGTGGGCACCATTGACTTTGATACCTTTTTGAATAGATACGATTTTGCCGTCAGTAACCAGGATATCGGTGTTAGCGCGGGGAGAGGAGCCGGTACCGTCGATCACGGTCGCGTTTTTCAGCAGTACCGTGCCGTTATTTTGGCCTATTGCCTCGGAGCAAAATAATGCACCGGCCAATTGAAACAGCAGTCGTATTTTTTTCATGAACTATGGATTTGGGACCATTAAATGCGGAATAAGGCAGCCCGGGCTATTGGTATGCATTTTGATCAACAAAACACGCGCCGTTGCGGTGCGAAAATTAAAAACATCAACACCTAAAAAATAATATCATGGCCAAATATTCGAAAAAAGCAGGAGAAAAGGTGGAAGAAGCCTTGCACGAGCAGAAAGAAGGAAAGCTAAAATCGGGCTCAGGGAAAAAGGTCACCTCTAAAAAGCAAGCGATCGCCATCGGTTTGTCCGAAGCCCGCAAAGAAGGAGCCAAAGTCCCGATGAAGAAAGATTAGCAGTGAGAAGTGCCCAAAGCCCTTTTTTCCGCCAGTCGGGAAGAGGGCTTGCAAAAAGATAGATGTAACGGACGCGACTGTCGAATTTATTTTAGAATAATATAAAATTAGCTCCCGCATAGATTTCCACTCTTCAAAATCGTCGGATAAATCCTATATTGTACGATCAAGGATTTACCACTACCACTACGTTTCTAATTGTAAGTTTTTTTGAGAATGAATGATCTGAAGAGGGAGCTGTTAAAGCTGCTGCAAAAGGATGAATGTATTTTCGACTTCATTCAGGACTCAGCCATAGACGGATTACTGATTTGGAGGCATTCGGATCCGTGCGATTGCTGGGCCGATGCAAGGTTGCGGCAGATGCTCGGGCCGGGTGTTCAGGAAGGGCCCGGCGGGGTTTCTTCACTTTTTAAGAATCAATCTTTTACATTTCATCTCGATAAAGCCCGCGCAAGTTTCCCGGACAATCCGGAGCCCCGCCATGGCATTATTCGGATTCTTCAGAATAATCAGCAATCGCTGCGCTTGGCCGTTACCTCTGTTTGTACCTATTCCGAGCCGCATGGCTGGCTTGTATTGTCGGGTTTCCGCCGCGATTTCCTGATGCCTGAAATGCCGGGGCTGGCTACGGGCACGGAGCTATACAAGTCGTTATTGAACAGCCATGCGATTTTTGTTACAAGCATTGATCTGGAAGGAAACTACAAATATGTCAACGATCATTTCAGCGAATTTTATGGCATGGAGAGCAGTGAGATCATCGGCAGGTCGTCACTTAGCGGTGTTGTTCCTGAGGATGTCGTCAAATGCCTGCAGGCGGGTGAGCAGTGCTTTATCAATCCGGGTATACCCAATCCGGTAGTACTTCGGAAGTATTCATCTCCCGGCGGTGTCAAAACGACGCGGTGGGAATTCACGGGTATTGCAGACGAGAATGGGGTTGTCTCCGAGATTTTTTGTGTGGGATACGACATTACCAAGCAGCTCAAAGTGCAGGAAGACCTTTCGGTACTTGTGTCCAATATGCAGGATGTCCTCTTTACAATCTCGCCGCTGGGCGTTTTTAGTTATGTTTCGCCGAGTTGGACATCGATGTATGGGCACACGGTTGAAGAAACCGTCGGGAGGCCATTTACCGAATTCATACACCCCGACGATTTTCATATCTGTTTTGAGGCATTGCGGATCACCTCAGAAACCGGCGTACCCGTGCCCGGGGGTGTCGAACATCGGATCAGGCATAGTGACGGATCGTGGTCGTGGAGCAATACCAGCGCCAATATAGATCCGGTCAGCAGGGACATCATCCTTACCAGCCATGACATTACCGAACTGCGAAATTCCCGCGAGCGGCTCAAAGAGCTGGCCATTGTAGCCTCGAACACGACGGACTATATTGTGATCACCAACAGCAAGGGATATATTACCTGGGTCAATAAAGCCTATGAGACGCACACCGGTTATGACCGAAAGGAGGTCAGGGGCAAGAACCCGCTTCATTTACTCCGTGGACCTGAGACCGACCCTGACACCCTTGACAGAATCGCGCTGTATTGCAAGGAGAAGAAGGTCGTCAGGGAGGAAGTGCTCTGCTATACCAAAACGGGTGTGGGTTATTGGGTGGACCTCAAAGTTACTCCTGTATTCGACGATTACGGCAACTGCATCAACTTTATCGCGGTAGAAAGGGATATAACCGACCGCAAAAAGGCGGATATGGAGCTAAAAAGGATCAAGGATATCCAGGAACAGACCCACAGCGTGGCGCATGTGGGTGGCTGGGAATACTATGTGCGCACCGGCGAGCTTTATTGGTCTTCGACGACCAAGGAAATGCATGAAGTACCTGAGGACTACGTTCCCAGCCTCGAAACAGCTATTCATTTTTACAAAGAAGGACATAGCAGGGAGGAGATAGGGCGGGTGGTAAACGAATGCCTGGCAAATGGAACTCCCTGGGACAGTGAGCTGCAAGTTGTAACGGCCAAAGGCAATGAGTTGTGGGTAAGGACGATCGGGAAGTCAGAGGTGATCGATGGTATATGTGTGCGCATTTATGGCGCCTTTCAGGACATTACCTCCAGAAAGCAGGCGGAGGTGGATATTAAGAGCTCGGAAGCCAAATTCCGGAGCCTATACGATTCCACGAGCGATGCTGTAATTCTTTTTGATCATACCGGCTATCTGGATTGCAATAATGCCGCATTGAAGATGTTCGGGATCGATTCAGTTGATCGCTTTGTGAATATGCCGATGGGCGACTTGTCGGGCTTGAACGAGGTAGGTATGGAGAATAACAAAAGCGAGGGCAACAGGCATGTGAAGGCAGTTTATGAAAAAGGTACACATAGCTTCGAATGGAAATACAGGCGTTTCGGCGAATCAAAAGAATCGTTCGTTGCCGAAGTCTTGCTTAATCTGATGAAAGTCAATGACACCGAGATCATCCAGGCGGTGATTCGCGACATTACGATGCGGAAACGCGCAGAACTCGAATTGCTCGAAGCCCGTGAACATGCCGAGGCAGCCAGCAAATTAAAGTCGCAGTTTCTGGCTAATATGAGCCACGAAATCAGAACGCCACTCAACGGTGTGGTCGGGTTTACGGACTTGCTGATGAAGACCAATCTGGACGAAACCCAGCAACAGTATATGTCGATGGTATTTCAGTCGGCCAATTCACTGATGGACATCATCAACGATATCCTTGATTTCTCCAAAATAGAAGCCGGCAAGCTCGAACTAACGCCTGAAAAGACCGATCTGCTCGAAGTTTGTGGCCAGGTCGCTGATATGGTAACCTACCAGGCGCAGCAGAAGCACCTGGAAATGCTGCTGAATATCCCAGGGGACATTCCGCAGTTTGTATGGTGCGACTCAGTGAGGCTGCGGCAGATTCTGGTGAACCTGCTCAGTAATGCGGTCAAATTCACGATTCGGGGCGAAATTGAATTGAAAATAGAATTACTGCATAAGGTAAGCGGATTGGAAAATACGTTCCACTTCTCTGTCCGCGACACAGGCATTGGTATCGATCCTCAGAACCAGCGACGAATTTTCGAGGCATTTTCGCAGGAAGACTCCTCCACCACGAAGCGGTTTGGTGGCACAGGGCTTGGACTGACCATTTCTAATAGCCTGCTTGGTTTGATGGACAGCCGCTTACAACTTTCGAGCACTCTTGAGAAGGGCAGTACCTTCTTTTTCGATGTGACATTCCGCGCCATTGAAGGCGAGGACCGGTTTGACTGGGAGAATGTCGAACAGATCGGGCAGGTGCTGATCGTGGATGATAACGTGCGTAATGGTCAGATTTTGCAGGACATGCTCACCAACAAGTGCATAGCATCGGACTATATTCGTAGCGGTGAAAAGGCTTATGAAATATTGTCTTCGGGCAAAAGATATGATGTGATACTGATAGATTGCCAGATGCCGGGATGGGACGGGATCGAAACGATTCGGATGATCAGGAAACTGGGAGACAGGGGTGCAGGACAACCTGTAATATTACTAAATGACTCGCTTGACGATGAGGCTCTCAGTGCTTTCGGCAATGAGTTGGATGTCAAACATTTTTTAGTGAAACCGGTGAAAATCCAACAGCTGTTTCACGCGCTCTCCGATCTCGGGCTCAAATCGAAAATCTCTCAGCAGCCAGAGAAAATATCTGCAAATGAAGAAATTCCGAAAGCAATTTACGAAACAGGCGAAGTGAAAATACTCATCGCAGAAGATCACAAGATCAATATGTTGCTGGTTAAATCGATGCTTAACAAAATATTACCTGGCAGCGAGCTGATCGAGGCGACCAACGGCAAGGAAGCCATCGAGGCATTCCGCAGGACAAGCCCTGATATCGTTTTTATGGATATTCAAATGCCTGAGATGAACGGGTACGAAGCTACGCGCGAGATCAGGCAGGGGGCGGGGCTCACCCACGTGCCGATCATCGCACTCACAGCCGGTACGGTCGTGGGCGAGCGTGAAAAATGTATCGAAGCCGGAATGGACGATTATCTCACCAAGCCGGTTCTGAAAGATACGCTCGAAGCTGCGGTCCGAAAATGGCTGCTTAAATAAGATATTCGTCCGCGACTAGCCGTCCGCGACTAGCCGTCTGCCACTATCCGTTCACAACCTGCCCGCCATTCGGGTGAAGTACCTGCCCGCTCATATAGGAGGCGTCCTCGCTGGCCAGAAACACGTAACATGTCGCAACTTCGCAGGGTTGTCCGGGCCGTTTGAAGGGTGTGTCTTTGCCGAACTGCTTTACCCGCTCCGAATCAAAGGTCGACGGAATAAGCGGCGTCCAGATCGGCCCTGGTGCTACTGCATTCACCCTTATGCCTTTTTCGGCTAGGTTATCGGCCAGCGACCGGGTGTAAGCAACAATTGCCCCTTTGGTAGAAGAATAATCGAGCAGTGACGGACTACCATGATATGCCGTCACCGAGGTTGTATTAATAATCGAATCCCCTTCGTCCAGATACGGCAAAACGGCCTGGGTGAAATAGAAAAAGGAGAAAATGTTGGTGGCAAATGTGTCATTCAACTGATCGGGTGAAATCTCGGTCACATTCTCCTTAGGATGTTGCTCGGCGGCATTGTTAACGAGTATGTTTAATTTTCCGAACTCGTTCACTGCACGGCTCACCGCTTCTTTGCAGAATACCTCGCTACGGATGTCGCCCCGGAGCAGCAGGCAATTTTTACCTTCGGCCTCGACCATTGCTTTGGTATCGGAAGCGTCCTGGGACTCGTCCAGATAGACGATGGCAACATCGGCACCCTCCCGGGCGAAATGAACTGCCACCGAACGACCTATGCCGCTGTCGCCACCGGTTATAAGGGCTGTTTTACCTTGTAGCTTGCCGCTACCGCGGTAGTTCTCCCGGATTACGACCGGTGCCGGGTCCATAATTTCTTCTATGCCAGGGCGGGTGCTTTGCGTCTGCCCGCGGGTATCGATCTCGAAGCTCATAGTATTTGAATGTTTGTGGATGCGGCATTGTCAAAAAGCACATGCCAATAGCAAACCGAAGCCCGTCAAGCCCTGGGAGCGGCGTAACAGCGGGAGATGAGTAAAGATTTTCACAGTTCACTGTATGCATTAAAACCCCAAAAAAGGGCTGTTGCACCTCTGGAAGCGTTCGGCATAGTTATTAATGCTGTCACGCCATACGGCTGAAAAGACCGGCTAGTAAACAGGTAAATTATGGATGTAAAAAAGGTAGTAATAATAGGCGGAGGCTTCGGCGGGATCAACCTCGCCCAGAAGCTTTCCCGCAATAAATTGTTTCAAATCGTGCTGGTGGACAAGAACAACTACAATTTCTTCCCGCCATTGCTTTACCAGGTAGCGACAGGCTTTCTCGAGGCTTCGAATATCAGCTATCCGTTCCGCAAGTTTTTTCAGGACAAAAGTAATCTCAGGTTTAGTCTCGGAGCCTTTGAGAGGATTTTTCCCGATGAAGGAAGGGTGGCGACCGAAAGTGGCGATATCTATTATGACTACCTCATATTCGCAACCGGCACCGAGAGCAATTATTTCGGGATGGAAAACGTGCGGGCGAATGCGGTACCGATGAAAACTGTACAGGATGCGCTTGCCTTACGGAACCACATCCTGCGACTGAAAGAGGTGGCGGCCAAAGAAACAGACTCCGCTGCCCGCAGAAGGCTGCTATCCATCGTAGTTGCAGGCGCTGGGCCGACCGGCGTCGAAATTTCGGGAATGCTGGCGGAAATGCACAAGTCCATTTTCAAAAAAGACTATCCTGAATTAAGAAAGGAAGATGTGCAAATCTATCTCGTCGATGCATTGCCGGTGGTTTTAAACCCGATGAGCAAAAAATCGCAGGAGGAGACGCTTGCCGAGCTGCGGGGGCTGGGGATAGAAGTGCTGCTGGATCACGCGGTGAAGGATTATGCGAATGGGACTGTCACATTTGCCACTGGTAAGACAATCGAAACCGAAACACTGATATGGACCTCGGGTGTGACCGCAACTGCATTGCCTGGTTTGCCGGAGGAAGTGCTCGGCAAAGGCAAACGGGTAATGGTGGATGCTTACAATCGCGTGAAGGGGTCGGATAATATATTTGCCATAGGCGATATTTGCTTGATGGACGCGGACAAAAAGTACCCGAACGGACATCCGCAGCTAGCCCAGGTAGCAATTCAGCAAGGCAGAAACCTGGCACATAACCTGCGGTTGTGGCAGGAAGGAAAGCCGCCAAGGGAATTCCGATACGTCGATAAAGGTACAATGGCAATTATTGGCGTTAATAAGGCTGTGGCCGATCTGCCGGGCTTGCATTTCAAGGGCCTTATCGCTTATTTTCTGTGGATGGTCGTGCATTTGTTTTCGCTGATCCGTTACCGCAACCAGATCAAAACTTTCTATAACTGGATGGTAGCCTTTTTTACGAGGGACCAGTCACTCCGTTTTATCCTTGATGCGAAGCCTGAAAAACCGGCCCGCTAGTCATGAGCATTTTATTTAACAGTGTAAGTTGTAATCCATTATGATCCAGACTATTGCAGATTCATCCCAATATCCATTCGAATGGATTGACGTCACAGACCCGGATGATGAAGAATTAAAACAGATCAGGGAAAAACATGGATTGCACGAATCCTCGATTAAAGATTGGCTGCAACCCGACCATTTGCCCAAATATGAAGATGTAGGCTCTTACGTATTCATTATTTTCAGGATACACAGCGATAAAGTGGGCACCGAGGCCGATACCGTCGCAGAACTGACCAACAAACTGGCGATCTTTATGACGAAAGAGTTCGTGATCACCATGCATAAAAAAGAGTGGGGCGCACCGGAAGTCATTTTGGAGCAGCAGGTAGACCAGCATTCTTGCGAGGACACGATTCAGCTGGTGAATGAGATCATTAAAAGCTGCATTGCCACCTACGAGGCTCCATCTTTGAAGCTGACCAAGGATATCGAGTTTTATGAGGAGAATATGTTCCTCAAAACCCGCAAAGCGTCACTTCTAAAGGGCTTGTATTATCTGAGGAGAAGGGTGGAGGTTACACGGCGCATACTGATGCTTTCGCACGAGATTGTCGATAAAATGGATGTTCCCGGGCATTCCAATACCTATACGCGCGACACGCGTGACCTGTATGTGAAGTTGCACAACATCTATGATACCCTGTTCGAAAACATGAATCATCTGGTGATGGTTTATTTCTCGATTTCCTCCCAGCGGACCAATGAGATTGTGCGGGTACTTACCGTATTTTCGGTCTTTTTCATGCCGCTCACATTTATTGTCGGCATCTATGGGATGAATTTCGATTTCATGCCTGAACTACGGCTTAAATGGGGGTATCCGGGCGTAATGATCCTGATGGGCGCAATCACTTTCGGGATTTATGTCTGGTTTAAAAGGCGCGGATGGCTCTAACGGGTGGCATAAATGCTTTTAACCCCTATTTTTGCTTCCCTATTTATCCCGAATCCATGAACCAAGCCCGCGCATTTTCGCTTTTAGTAACCTTTCTCATTGCCCTCTTACTTCCATTTAGGACTTTGGCCGTCATTCCAAAAGCGCCCACGACGCTGGCTGCCCTGCCCGCGTCGGCAAGCCAGATTAATCTCACATGGCTGGATCTGGCGAGCGACGAATCGGGTTTTGAGGTAGAACAGTCGACGGACGGGACGAAATTTGTAAAAGTAGCCGATCTGCCCGCCAATAGTATCACTTATCAGGATAAGGGGCTCAAATCCGCCAGCAAATACTGGTACCGGGTGCGCGCCAAAAATGCATCCGGGGCATCCGCCTATTCCAATACCGCTAACGCTTCCACGTTGCAGGCAGCGCCTAATGCACCGTCTAACCTGATCGCCACAGCTGTTTCGACTTCACAAATAGACCTGAAATGGACCGATCATGCAAGTAATGAAACCGGTTACCAGGTGGAACGCTCGCCGAATGGGACCACTTTTACTAAAATCGCCGACCTTGCCGCTAACGCGACTGCATACCAAAGCACCGGCCTGGCTGCGGCGACTGCGTACTATTATCGTGTTCGGGCTGTGAATGCAGTTGGGGCATCGGCATATATCAATACGGGCCCGGTCAAAACGCAGAACGTTCAGGTGCCGGATGCGCCGGAAAACTTCACGGCAGTACCCACCGCGCCGGACCTGGTCCAGCTACGTTGGTCGAAGCCGACGGGCAATGCGACCGAAGTCGTAATTGAGCGCGCGAAAGGCGACGGTAACTTTGCGCAAATAGGCAAGGTCGCGGCGACCGTACTTCAATATGAAGACAAATCGGAGCTTGAAGCGGCCGACTACTTTTACCGTATTAAAGCCATCAATGCAGGCGGGGAATCGCCTTACAGTTTGCTAGGGATCGTTCGCGCGGCTTCCATTATTACCAGTGTAGACACGCCAGGCAACCGGTATTTGATATATATGGCAGGTAGGACCCTTGTGGTGAACCTTAACGGCGCAGCGGAGGCAAAATTGTCGGTATATGACCTTACTGGCCGGCCACATAAGGCAAAGCGAATCAAGCGGGAGGAGCGCGTGGATCTGAGCTTGCTGCCAGCAGGGGTGTATGTGGTTGTAACCGATAATGGTAAGGAAGTAATATCGAAGCGGATACTGCTTTATTGATATATCCTGAACCTAAATTTACTGACCTTTATGAGATGCTGTCCTCCGAAGCCATTTCCGGGCTTCTCTTTCCTGGCGCTTGCCTTGTGCCTGCTCGTGTCCAGCGCCGTTTCGGCCCAAAAGAAGAAGAAATACATTGTGAATGCTTACGTGGGCGGGTTTCGCGGGCTGGCGAATGTGGAAGAAATCGATGCTGAGAAGCTGACGCACATCAATTATGCATTTGTGAATGTACACGACAGCATGGCCGTGCTTACTAACCTGGCGACCGATTCCACCAATTTCAGGAAACTGAATGTGCTCAAAAAGATAAACCCGGACCTGAAAATCGTCATCTCGATCGGCGGCTGGGCTTGGAGTGAGAACTTCTCCGATGCGGTGCTGACCGAATCGTCCCGTCTGAAATTCGCGAGATCGAGCGTTGACATTGTGCGCCAGTTCGACCTCGACGGGGTGGATATTGATTGGGAATATCCTGGTATGCGCGGAGAAGAAGGCAATATCTTTCGCCCGGAAGACAAGCAGAACTTTACGCTGATGTTCAAGGCATTGCGCGATGAATTAAATTTACTTGAAAAGGAAAAAGGAAAGAAATACCTGCTCACCACAGCTGTGGGAGGTTCGAAATCTTTTATCGAACACACCGAAATGGGCCTCGCCCAGGCTTACCTGGATTACGTGCTGATCATGACCTACGATTACGGCGGCCGAAACGGTACCGTAGGGCACCATACCAACCTTTACGATTACGACCCCTCGGGCGAAGGCTCGTCGGCCGACCGTTCTGTGAAGAATTTCATCGCCGCGGGTGTGCCTGCGAGCAAGATAGGGCTGGGCGCCGCTTTCTATGGCAAAGGCTGGGAGGCTGAGACGGCCGATCATCACGGCATGGGTGCTAAGCGGGTGAAATCGGTGCAGGGAGGCGGCTACACCAAACTGAAAGATACGGTCATTGACCAAAACGGCTATAAAAAGTACTATGATAAAAAGGCCAAAGCGCCTTATCTGTTCAACGATTCTACCAAAATACTCATTACCTATGAAGACGAGAAGTCGATCAAAGAGAAATGCAAGTATGTGAAAAAGAATAACTTAGCTGGCATTTTCTTTTGGGAGTATTTCAATGATCCCAAAGAATACCTGGTTAACGAAATCCATAAAAACCTCGACTAACGCGAGATCAGCGCCATTAAATCACTCCTGGTCAATGATTTGAGGATATCCGTATCGGTTTTCACGAGGTCGTTGGCCAGGTCTTTTTTTGCTTCCTGCAATTCCATCACTTTCTCTTCGATCGTTCCGGGACAGATCAGCCGCACCGCGATCACGTTTTTCTGTTGGCCAATACGGTGGCTGCGGTCGATGGCCTGATTTTCGACGGCCGGGTTCCACCACGGGTCGATCAGGTATACGTAATCGGCTTCGGTAAGGTTCAGCCCCGTTCCGCCGGCTTTCAGGCTGATCAGAAACACGCGTACCTGCTCATTCGTCTGAAAATTATCCACGCGGGCTCCGCGGTCGCGCGTCTGGCCGGTCAGGTACTCGTAGCCTATTCCACGTTCTTCCAGTTGGGGCCGGATCAGGTCTAGCATGGAGGTGAACTGCGAGAAAATCAGGATCTTATGCCAGGGCGCCGTGTCTTCTATTTGTTCCATTAGCACATCGATCTTCGCCGAAGAATCGCCATAATACAGGTCGTCGCGCAGCAACGCCGGCGAGTTGCAAATCTGCCGGAGCTTGGTGAGGCCCTGCAAAACGTGCAGTCTGCTGCGTTCGATGTCGCCGTCATTTTTAGTATTCAGGAAATTGTAAAATTCCAATTCGTAGGCATTGTAAACCTTGCGTTGCTCTTCACCCATTTCGCAGTAGATGACCATTTCCGTCTTTTCGGGTAGCTCCGAAGCTACCTGCTGCTTGGTACGGCGCAAGATGAACGGGTTGATCCTTTGTTGAAGTTCTACCGCCCGCTCATTGTCCTTGAACCGGTCGATCGGGATCGAGAAATGGTTGCGGAACTGCGTTTTGTTGCCCAGTAGCCCGGGGCAGGCAAACGAAAGCTGGCCGTAAAGATCGAAAGTGTTGTTTTCGACCGGCGTTCCGGTCATCACCAGCTTGTTGCGCGATTGCAACAGCCTCGCTGCTTTATAGCGTTGCGATTCGGGGTTTTTGATGGCCTGCGATTCGTCGAGGATAATGTAGTTGAAATGGTATGTTTTTAAAAAATTCACATCTGAAAGCAGCGTGCCGTATGAGGTTAGCACGATCTCGTACCGATCGAAGTCGGTTGCTTCCTTCACCCGGTCGGAACCGTAAATGGTAAGTATTTTAATGCTGGGGGCAAACTTTTCGACCTCGGCCTGCCAGTTGAAAATCAGCGAAGTAGGCACGATGATCAGGTTGGTGTTTTTTACCTGTTTTTTTCTCTGTAATAATATGAATGCAATGATTTGTAAGGTTTTGCCTAACCCCATATCGTCGGCCAGGCAGCCGCCGAAATTGTATTCGTCGAGAAAATTGAGCCAATTCAAACCTTGTTTCTGGTAGTTGCGCAGGCTCGCTTTCAATGTCCTCGGCACGGGTACTGCCTGAATGGACCGGAAATCCTCGACTCGCGACTGGTAGAAGGCGATCTGCTCCTTCACCTCGCGGTCGAGCATTTCGCCTTCGTACATTTCTTCTACCGACGCGAAACGGATTTTGGGCGTTTGGATCACCTCGCCTGCAATGTCGCCCGCTTCGAAAAACTTAGCAAATTTTTCGACCCATTTGTCGGGCAGGATACCGATTGTGCCGTCGCCGAGCTCTACATATTTGCTGCGGTTCTTTACAGCCTTGTGCAAATGTTTGAGCGTAACTTTTTGTTTGCCAAATTCCACATTGGCCGTCGTATTGAACCAGTTGATGCCGCTGGCCATGTGTACGGAAATTTTGGCTTTGTGCTGGTTCAAACGGTTTTTGGTCAGTTTGTTAAATCCGAGGATGGTGACACCCTGGTTTTGCCATTCCTCGAATGCGTCGGGAAACCAATCTTCGCTCAGGAATCGCGCGCGGTGTAGGTAAAAGAACTCCCTGCCCAACTGCTCTTCAAAATCGGGGTGTTGGCGCATTACCGCGCTGCCAAACCGAAGTTCGGCTTCCTCGTCGCGCCGCACCATGAACGGATTACCGTGGTTATCGACCGCGTAAATGTCGTTTTTGGAGAAAAGCGGCACTTCTATCTTACCATATTTAAGCACGGGTGTGATCATCACGTAGTTACCGACGTCTTCGAGATAAATAATCTTTTCAATGCCCTGATCAAATCCCTGCTCTTCACGTTGCGCAGGTGTGGCCGCCTTCACATAGGTATAGTTGATCCGGATCGCATTGCCCAACTTCGAGAGCAAATTGACCCTGAATGCTTCGAATTTGGATTCGTGAATGTAAATGCGCTGGTTATGCTGCCTGAAAAATTGCAGCGTCCTGAGAATGTCCTGGCTTTCGATCAGGTGGAGCGAATCTTTGTAGAGCACAAAGTAATCGTAGCGGAACTGTACGTCTTCGATGTCAAGGTGGACATTATTGAGTATCAGCTCGCCCTTGATCTGGAAAAACGGGTCCTTCTTGTCGATCGTCAATTGCAGGTCGGCCGGGGTCGCAGCGAGCTTTACCGGTACAAGCGAGGCGGCATTAAGATTTTCGGAAACCGAAGGGTTATGGTAGTAAAAATCGAGTTTCAGCGGGTTCTGAACAATCGAATGCAGTCCCGGTAGGTCGGTTTCCGGGTTCTTTTTCCTAAATTTGTTCTGAAAGGAAGCAATAGCCGTGTGAAATTTGATTGAATCGGTTTCCTGCGTTTTCCAGATCATTTCGAGCGGATTGAGCAGAACAAAAGGATTTTTTAGCTTTCCCTGCCGCGTTACCGGAGCCTCGTACATTTCCATGTAAAAATGGTCGTAGTATTTGTTCAGGCCAATGGCGACGATCGTTCTTGTATCGACGGCCTGTGGTTTGGGGCCGGGGAAATCGCGCGCCGTTTTGGGTAGAAGCTGTTCCTGCAAAGCCTCCACCGACAATGTATCGACCGGGATCAGCTCCTTCAACTTCGGTTTGACCTGCAATTCGCGGGCTCCGTATTCCAGCTGGAAATACCGGTCGAGCTCAGGCTCATCCTGCATGCCGTAAATAAATGCCACCTCCTTGATTTTCTCGCGTCGAAGCTTTTTATCGAAGAACGCACGCAGGTCCCTTCGATTGAGCAGGTTATACAAAACCTGGCTCTGGTGTTCGCACAGCTTCCGCTTCGGGCGGATGCATTCGCAGTAAAGGTTCACCGATTTATGGTCCTGTTTGACCACCACCTTGAATGTCTCCGTAAGGTTGACGGCTACACGGAATGCAGCATAATCGACATCGATTTCATGAGGCTGAATGTCGAAATAGCCTCTTTTTTCGGTCTGAGGCATTTCAGAACTGTTGTTCAGAATATGCGAAACAGACAATTCGGAAATATTGAAATCGAGAAAAATGAAATTATGCTGTCCGGGTACCGGCATTCCCGCGGGGTCATTCTGGTTCATAAGGCAAATTAACAACTGCGGGTACGTTTGGCACCATTATTTTGCAAAATTTGCGTTAATGAAAAATCTGATCTGCTTCCGTTTCTTCCCGCTTGCCGCGTTTCTTTTTCTTCTAATATCCGTCCCCACACTGGCACAGGACGCTAAACCGGACACGACGGTTCTGAAATTGCTGCCAGCCGACTCCGCTACAAGCGCCAGGCTCGATACGGCCATTATTCTGCCCCGCTTGCTGATTGACACTGTCCGCTACCGGTTCATTGGCGACGGCAACTTTACCAAAGGAAATGTCAACCGGAGCCTGATGGTCCTGCGGGCCGAGCTGGTTTTTAGCGGGCCGATGATCAACATCGCCACCAATCCGCGGTTTACCTACGGAAAGCAGAACGGCATCCTCGCTGAGCGGGATACTTACGTGGATCTTTTTGTGGATGTTTTCAAAAAACGAAAAACTTACGTTTTCGGCCTTGCAGCGTTGGAAACCAGCAATCTGCGTCGCATCGATTTACGGCAAATGGCCGGGGCGGGAATCGGGTACCGGGTGGTCAAGTCCAAGTCGCACGACCTCAGCCTTACCGACGCGCTACTCTACGAATCGACCAACTTTTTTGAAAAAGCGACGGTATCCACCATCCGGAATTCCTTTCGTATCAAGGGGAAGCATTCCTTTTTATCGGACAAATTCCGTTTGAATCACCTTACATTCATCCAGCCCGCGTTGAATGACCTGTCGAACTTGCGATGGAATACGATTCTTTCGGCAGAACTGCCGCTCAACAAATGGGTGACACTCCGGACGAGTTTTGAAAATTCGTTTGAAAGCGTGGTAGAAGCCGGTCGCAAGCGGAACGATTCACGCATTACATTTGGGATTTCCATGGGAAATAAATAGACGATTCCGATATTGAAGTTGTCAGGGAAAGAGGCCTAGAATACTGTCCATAGGAGTAGCACATTATATCTGCCAAAAATGTGCTTTACTAAGTATTCACTACATTCCAAATCGAGCAATGAGAGACCAACAGGACAATCGCCGTGACTTCCTGCGCAATTCGCTTTATTCAGCCGCCGGCCTGGCGATGTTTCCGCAACTGACCCCTAATGCCTACGGGTCGATCAAGACCGTCTTAGCCGACCAGCCTTTTGCGCTGGCAATGCCTCCGCGTATCAAATTTGCGGTGATTGGCATGAACCACGGGCATATTTACGGGCAAGTGGAAGCCGTAACGCGGGGCGGCGGAGAGCTGGTTTCGTTTTTTGCCAAAGAAGCCGATCTCACAGCGGCGTTTGCCAAACGCTACCCGGACGCAAAACAAGCCAAGTCGGAAGCGGAAATCCTGGACGATAAATCGATTCAGCTCGTGCTTAGCTCGGGAATACCCGACGAGCGCGGACCCCTGGGCGTGCGCGTGATGAAGGCGGGTAAGGATTATATGGTAGACAAACCAGGCCTTACCACCCTCGAACAGCTCGCAGAAGTGCGCAAAGTGCAGAAGGAAACCAAGCGCATTTACTCAATCATGTACAGCGAGCGGCTCGAAAACCGCGCGACGGTGAAAGCTGGCGAGCTTATCAAAGAGGGTATCATCGGTAAAGTCGTCCAAACGATCGGCCTCGGCCCGCACCGGATGAATGCCAACACGCGCCCTGAGTGGTTTTTTGACAAAAAGCGCTTCGGCGGTATCATATGCGACATTGCCTCGCACCAGTTTGACCAGTATTTGTTTTTTACCAATTCCACCAAAGCGCAGGTAGTAGCCTCGCAAGTAGGTAATGTAAATCACCCGCAGTATCCTAAATTTGAGGATTTTGGTGATGCGATGCTGCGCGGTAATGGAGGCTCGGGCTACATCCGCGTTGACTGGTTCACCCCTGATGGCCTTAAAACCTGGGGCGACGGACGTCTTACCGTGCTCGGAACGGAAGGATTTATCGAGATTCGCAAGAATATCGATATCGGTGGTCGGGAAGGCGGAAACCACCTCTTTGTGGTGAACAACAAAGAAACGACCTACGTCGATTGCAGCAAGGTGGAACTGCCTTACGGCCGCCAACTTGTGGACGATGTGCTGAACCGTACCGAAACGGCTATGTCGCAGGAGCATTGTTTTCTGGCGACGGAGTTGTGCCTGAAAGCGCAGAAAAACGCCCAGAACGTTTCGGTGGTGAGCTAATGCAACTATCCCGTTCCTGACCATTTTATAAACACTTCACAAACTATGGTACGCAGACTAATCTTCATCTTCGGGTTAATGGGTACTCAGGCTGCGTTTGCGCAGGGACCCGTCAGCAATGTCGACCGCGATATTGTTTTCAAGTCGGTGAATGTGATCCCGATGGACCGCGAGACGGTTTTGAAAGGTCAAACCGTGGTGGTCAGGAACGGAAAGATTGTTTCCATCGGCAGTAGTACAAAAACGAGCGCAAATGCATTAGTAGTGGACGCCAAAGGCAAATATCTCGTGCCTGGCTGGTCGGAAATGCATGCCCACGTGCCTGCTATCGACGATTTTGGACCGATGAAGGATGTGCTGACGCTTTACCTGGCCAATGGCATTACGACGATCCGCGGAATGCTGGGTAATGCGAAACATCTCGAACTACGGGAAAAAGTGCGGAGCGGGGAAGTGCTGGGACCCAATTTCTACACTACCGGCCCGGCATTCTCCGGGCAGACCGTCAAAACGGCCGCGCGGGGAATTGAAATGGTGAAAGAAGAAAAAGCGGCCGGTTACGACTACCTGAAATTGCTTCCGGGACTTACCAAAGAAACTTTCCCCGGCATTGCCAGAACATCCAAAGAGCTGGGTATCGGCATGGTTGGACACGTTTCATTCGCTGTTGGAGTTTGGGCCGCAATCGATGCGGGCTATTCCTCTATTGATCACCTCGATGGATTTGTGGAAGCCATCGTGCCCGGTACAGACACGCTGGCTGAACAGGAAACGGGTCTTTTTGGCACCTGGATAGCCTATGCGGCCGATACCACCCGCATTCCGAAGCTGATCAAAGGCTTGAAGGACAAAAACATCCGCGTGGTGCCTACGCAAGCCATTGCCGAACGCTGGCTTTCGCCGCAGCCAGCATCAGCCTACGAAAACGCTCCGGAATGGAAGTATATGACGTCCGACGAAAAGAAAAATTGGCTGAATGCGAAAAGCAGTTATGTGAACAATCCCAAATTCAATAAAGAACGGGCAGAGGCATTTGTAGCCATCCGCCGCAAACTGATCCTGGCCTGCCAGAAGGGAGGAGTACAGCTGATGCTCGGCTGCGACGCCCCTCAGGTACTGAATGTGCCGGGTTTTGCGACTCACCATGAATTGAAATACCTGGTCGACGCCGGACTGACACCCTACGAGGCATTGAAAACAGGGACAGTGAACGTCGCCAGTTATTTAAACAAAACGAATTCAGGCTCTATCAAAGCCGGTTATGTGTCGGACCTGGTGCTGCTTGCCGCAAACCCACTTGAAAATATTGGCAATACCAAAACGATCGAAGGCGTCATGATCGGCACCAAATGGCTGCCTAAAAGCTTCCTGGACAGCGAGCTAAAAAAGATTGAAAAGTAGCTATTCTTCGTAAATCATTTTGCGCGTCATACCGCCGTCGACGATCAGATTGGCGCCGGTGATGAAATCATTGTCTGGGTCGGTGAGGTAAATACAGGCTCGCGCAATGTCATCGGGCCTGCCAACGCGGCCTGCCGGATGTTGCGCGTGGTCCGAGGTTTTTAGCTGGCTGTAATCGCCGGTTTCGATCCATCCGGGGCTGATCGCATTCACGGTAATGCGGTCGGGGCCGAGGGAGATCGCCAGAGCGTGTGTTAATGCCAGAATCCCGCCCTTTGAAGCCGCATACGCCTCCGTGTTGGGCTCGGACATGAGCGCGCGCGTGGACGCAATGTTCACGATCGCGCCCTTGCCTTGCGCGCGCATGATGCCGGCTGCTTCCCGCGAGCACAGAAATGCGCCCCGCAAATTGGTATTCAGCACGTAATCCCAATCGTCGACGGCAAGCTCATAAGGCGACTTTGTACGCCCCAAACCTGCATTGTTGATCAGCACATCGATCCTTCCCAGCGATTCTTTTATCTTTCGTATACCGGTGACGATTTCATCGGGATTAGTCAGATCGATGGCGTGGGAAAGCGTTTTGATACCTTCCTTTTCCAATGCTTCCTGCACAGTCTGCAGTCCTTTCGGGTCACGGTCCCATAGCGCGACCGCAGCGCCTCGCCGAGCATAATGTGTGGCAACAACGCTGCCGATTCCGTTTCCGGCGCCGGTCACGATTACCACTTTATTTTGGTAGTCGTTCATGATCAGGACAATGCTTTGAAATCTTCGTCAGACAGCTGAATATTTCCTCCCTGCATGTTCTCTTCCAAATGTTGCAGCGAGCTTGTGCCCGGGATCAGCAGGATATTCGGGGCGCGTTTCAATAGCCATGCCAATGCAATTTGAGCGGTTGTGGCGTTGTGCCTACCGGCAATGCCGGAGATTTTAGTCTTCAACTTTTCGGGCCCGGATGCGAGCGGGTACCAGGGGATGAATGCCATTCCGCGCTCAATAGTGTAATCGAGTACGTTTTCCCACTGCCGGTTACCCAGATTATACAGGTTTTGAATCGACACAATCGGCACGGTCTTTTCCGCAAGTTTGATCTGCTCCACATCCACTTCCGACAATCCTACATACCGGATCTTGCCCGCTTTCACGGCATCCACCACAGGCCCGAGCGTTTCCTCGACCGGGAAACGCGAATCGATCCGGTGTAGTTGCCACAGATCGATCACGTCCCTTTTCAACCTTTTGAGGCTTCCTTCGATGGCCTGCCTGATATGTTCGGGATTTCCGTTGACACGCCACTGGTTGGGTCCGGTGCGTTCGAACCCGCCTTTCGTGGCGATCAGCAGATCTTGCGGATAGGGGAAAAGCGCGTCGGCGATCAGTGTTTCGTTGGTGTGAGGGCCGTAAGAATCGGCGGTGTCGATGAAATTAACGCCGGCATCGAGCGCGGCACGAAGTACGTTCTTTGCATTTTCGCGGTCGGGCGCATCTCCCCAAACTCCCTTGCCGGTGAGTTGCATGCCGCCGTAACCCAGCCTGTTGACTTCTATTTCTCTACCGATCCTGAATTTGCCGGCATATCGATGATCATTACGCATATTGATTTTTAGTTAAAGGTCACTTCGCAAGAACTGTCGAATGAGGTTTTCATTCAAGGAAAGGTGAATATATATCTTACTCATTTTTCACAAAGCAAATGTCGGGCCATAAGTTTGAAAAGACCGTTAGCACAAATGTTTGGCATGGTTTTATTCTTTTCATAACAAAACCAACTATCATCAACAAAATGGAAACGACAGTATTTGAAACGCGGGCAAAGGAATTGGTAGCCGACATTCAGGAAATTGTTAAGGTGAAGGGGATCGATCTGGCAGACGCGTTGGAAGAGGTGGGTATTTCCCGAAAATCATCCGAGAGGATCCTTAATCGGGGCGTAATGCCAAACTTGTCAGAGTTTTTGGCACTATGCCAGATTTCGGGCATTACTTTCCATTTACCTTACGTAGAGACGAGCAACAACCCGATGTAGACCTTATCCTACTTCAAAATTGAAATCTCCGTTCATAACCAGCCGCGCGTCGGTAGGATCGGGGTTCCCGGGGATTTGAAGGCCTTTGATTTTGGCCGTTTTGCCTTTGCTTAGCAGATCGAAGACGTGTTTGTCAGTCAGTTTTTTGCCAAGAAATTCGAAGGGTATTTTAAAACCGCACACTTGGAAGTTGCTGCATCCGTAGGCTGTCTTGCCTTTCTTTAGCAAATGTTCCCTGCATTTGGGGCAATTGAGTGCTTCAATCGAAACTTCTTCTTTCGGCTCACGTGGTTTGCGCTCTTTTTTGGGCTTATCTTCCGTCTCGGCAACCGGTGTTTCTTCAATAATGGTAATCGATCGTGCACGTTCATTCTTGACTTCGTGGGTGAGCTTTACTACCATCTCGATCAACTCCTGTTTGAAAGTGTCCATCGCATATTCACCCTTTTCGATCAGGCGGAGCTTACGCTCCCAGTTGCCGGTGAGCTCGGCACTTTTAAGCAACTCGTTCTGAATGGTGTCGATCAGATCGATGCCGGTTTGGGTCGCAAAGACATTCTTTTTCTTTTTCTCTATGTATTTACGCTTAAAGAGCGTCTCGATGATATTGGCGCGCGTAGAAGGGCGGCCGATGCCATTGTCCTTCATTAATTCGCGCATCTCCTCATCTTCGACCTGTTTACCGGCGGTTTCCATTGCGCGCAGCAAGGTCGCTTCGGTGTAGGCTTTTGGCGGGGAGGTCTTGCCCTGGTGAACGCGCGGCTCGTGCGGGCCGCGTTCGCCTACTTCGAAAATTGGCATTACTTTTTCTTCTTCGGCCTCTTTTTTCGCTGCATGATCGTTCACATACAATTCCCGCCAGCCCAGTTCGAGGATTTGCTTGCCCGTAGCCTTAAATTCCACCTGGCCGACCATTCCGAGTACTGTGGTATTTGAAACCTTGCATTCGGGATAGAAAACAGCTATAAAGCGCCTTGCAATCAAATCGTAAATGCGCTTTTCATCTATACTGATATGTGCAGGCAGTACGCCGGTCGGAATAATGGCGTGGTGGTCGGTTACCTTCTTGTCATCGAAAACGTTCTTTGATTTCGGTATTGGCAGGTTGGCAAGGAGCGGAGCGGTAAACTGGGCGTAATAGGTTAGTTCGCGCAGTATGCCTTCTACTTTCGGGTGTAAATCTTCCGAAAGATAGGTGGTGTCAACCCGTGGGTAAGTGACGAATTTCTTTTCGTAGAGGTTTTGAATGTGTTTCAAAGTGTCCTCCGCGGAGTAGCCGTACTTTTTGTTGGCTTCCACCTGCAATGAAGTAAGGTCAAAAAGCCTTGGATTGCCTTCTTTTCCCTCCTTTTTTTCAAATGCTGTTATTTCAAAATCATGCTGTTGCAGGTAGGCAAGACCCTTGTTGGCTTTTTCTACGTTTTTAATGCGGTCGATTGTCGCGGTAAATTCGGTTTCCCGGTAAATGGTTTTTAGCTCCCAATATTCCTCTGAAATAAACGCGTCGATTTCCTTCTGCCGTTGCACGATCAATGCCAGGGTAGGGGTTTGCACACGACCGATGGAGAGTACGGCCTTTCCTCCGCCAAATTTTTTGGTAAAAAGGCGCGTCGCGTTCATTCCCAGCAGCCAATCGCCGATGGCACGGGCGCTGCCGGCTGCATACAGGTTGTCGTACTGGCTGCCTTCGCGGAGTTTATCGAAGCCCTCGCGGATAGCCTGCTCGGTGAGCGATGAGATCCATAGCCGTTTGACGGGCACGGTGCATTTCGCTTTAAGCAAAACCCAGCGCTGGATCAGCTCGCCTTCCTGGCCCGCATCACCGCAGTTGATCACCTCTTCGCATTCGCGCACCAGCTTTTCGATCACACCGAACTGCCGCATTGCGCCTTCGTTATCTATGAGCTTGATTCCGAAGCTGGACGGGATCATCGGCAAATCTTCCAGTCGCCATGATTTCCAGCGCTCGGTATAGTCGTGCGGTTCTTTCAATGTGCAGAAATGGCCGAAAGTCCAGGTCACCTGATAGCCATTGCCCTCATAATAGCCATCGCGACGCTGGCTTGCGCCGATTACTGCTGCAATATCTTTGGCTACGCTGGGTTTTTCCGCAATGCAAACTTTCATAGTTCTCTCTCCGCGGCCGTCTTTTCGCCCGACCGGTGTGTCTGTTCCCGTTACTTTATGAGGGGTGCAAAGATGGTTATTTTTGTCCGAACTTCCCGCCCGCAGACCAGCGATTTGCCCATTTGCCAAACGTCTCGCAGTCCCTGGCGCAAGGATTTTGACCGAGTAATCAATCCCCGGGAAAAAATTTCAAAAAAAATTAAAAAAAATTTCGCGGTTTCTGGTTTCTATGGGGCAATTCTACGGTGATTTTGTGTGTTGGTAGAATCCACTCCAAAGATAATTTGGTTTTTCGTGTTTGGCTTAGAATAAAATCGAGGTGTTTAATATCGCTTAACAATAAGGTAATATAAGCGCTCACCGGGACAAAATCTTATCAGGGCGAAAAAATGAAAATTTGGTGTTTTTTGGATTTGAAATCTTTAAATAATTATATAATTAAAATGCAGTAAAGGTAGATTTGTGGCCCATTTTTGTATTGTATTATTTTGTTGTAGAGTGCCTTGAACGTTTGTTTTCAGAATATTGTATTATATTTGTACTCGAAATACGATGACGAACACAAGTAAAAACACAAAACACTATTACCAATGAAAAATGCAAAAAATCTGCTAGCCGTTGCTTTGATAGCATTAACTAGCGCAGCTTATGCCAACAACAATTCTACATATACAGTTGAAGAGAAAATCAAAGTAGCTGTTGTTAACAACACATTGCCTGCTTCGGCACCAGTATTGGACAGCCCGGCACCGCAAAAAGTGAAAAATACGCCTGACACCAATAACCATAGCGCAGCGCAGAAAGCCGCTATCGTAGGCCTCCAATTGAAAAGTGTAACTACGAAGTAAGTGATTGAACCTCATAGGTTCGGTTAAGATTGATTGATGGTTTTAAAAAGGGGGAAAATTTTCTCCCTTTTTTTGTGGTGCTTAATATCGGATAGGATCAAAAATTAGAAATACGTATGTGAGCCTGTTGGCGCGGCAGGGGAAGATTGATGCTTACAAGGAGGGGAATGTTTGGGTATACTATACGGGAGGCGGTGAAGGATTATGTGGAGAATCGGAAGCGGAAGCGTTAGTCGGCCGGAGGCCTAGTAATAGCGGGGACGAAGCCGGAGCTTTGCACCATCCTATCTGAAAAAGCTTCCGATGGAGATCATCAGCAGTAAGGATTCTTCTTTGGATGTTCCCGCGCTGATGTTGAATGCGAATTGCTCGCGGAAGGGGGTGATGTATAACCCGCCGCCGTAGCCCTGATGCCAGTAGTTTGCGCTGTCCTGGTCGTTTTTGGCCCAAACTCTTCCTACGTCATAAAATGCCCGCACGCCCATTTTGAGTGGGATGAAAGTATTCCGGGTTTCGGTGAGCTGCCAACGTAGTTCGGTGTTGAGAAAGCCTTTTGATTCGCCGGTGAAGCGGTTACGTTTGAATCCGCGCAGGTCGTTGAGCTGCCCGAGCGAGAATAGTTTGTAGAATGGCAGCTGTCCTTTCGCTATGCCGCCTCCCAAGCGCAGGCCTAATGTGAGCGGGTTTTTGCTGTGTGTCGAAAGGTATTGCTCCATTTCAACCTCTGAAATGGATGCCAGATCGTTCCTGGATTGTGAAACGTGGCCGGCCTGCTGGGTCAGTTGAATGCGGAAGCCACGCTCGGGTAATGCGGTGCGGTCGCGGAAATCGAGGTTAAGAATGCCTTTCGCGAATAGTAAATGCAACTGTTCGGTGCCGAAAATTTCGGAGTGGTCGGAGAGGTAGCTGTTGCTCCTTTGAATGCCTTCATCGAGCTCGTAGCTGGCCGTCACTTCAATTTTGCTTTGCTTCCAGAACTGGCGGAGCAGGCCGGCAGAAACGCCAAACGAGTTGTATTGGGCGCGATAGTAGTTAGACGGCAAATCGTTGTTTTTGGGTGTGTTGTTACCTACTCCGAAAAAGAAGTTGTAGTTGAGCGGTCGTGAGAGCGCAATTTGAGAAATTCCGTCCCATTTGCCCAGTAATTGCCGGAACTGATTGTTGTAGGCGAACTCATAATTTCCTTTCACACTCACCGACGCGCTGAGCGAGTGTTTCGAGGCAAAATCGGGCTTACCAAAGCGCTGGCGAGTGAATGTAATGCCGCCATGGACGGCAAACCCTGTAAATGGGTTGTAAGTAAGCAATGCCACTGGCAGGTAAGTGTTGTATTTAAATGCATTGCGGTCATATTCATAATAGCGCTCGTCGACCGGTTTCATTTCCTGCGCCTCGGCACCGAGCACATGGCTTGGGTTTGGGTCTTTTTCATAAACAAGCGTCCGTTTGCCGCCTCTTCGGACATCGGATTGGTCGGAAATGTAATCATCGCCGCCGCCGCTGATGATCCGGATCAGAATCGATCGCTCCGATTTTCCCTGAATATCGAAAATATCATCGCCGCCCAGACCATTCAGCCTGATCTCCCGGGTTTCGGCAGGGTCGAAAATGCGCTGGTAATAGATTTTAGAAGTGTCGGCCTGCCGGCTTTGTTTCGAAACATCATAGACAGACACCTTTACCTGCCCATTATTTTCGCGCATTACTTTAAAATATTCCGCTTTGTTGGAGCCTACAACGTCAACTTCCCTGGCAAGCAGCGTGTAATATCCGGCAGCATATTTTTGAAGGTCTCCGATGCGGGCTTTTAGCTTTTGCTCGATTTCACGGCCATCCTTTTCATAGATTTCCGAAGGCATATTATGCACAGCGGCGGTAATGTCCTGTTCTTTAATGGCGTCCTGGATCTCTTTGGCGGCATTCAGCCAATCAGTCTTGCTTAGCTCACTGCCTACGAAGCGATCAAGGTGGCGCGCTTGCCACATGAGGCTGCGGAGGCCTCTGATGCGTTCTGCGAAGTTTTCCCCGTTTGGCATACCCCATTCCCGGTCGGCGAGCCACGGGATAATGCCGTCCCAGCGCGAAAATGCATGGTCGCGATCGCGCGGGATAGGGCGGTACAGCTCCCCTTCCGCTGTTTTGTATCCTGCCCACTTCCAGTTGTCTTCGTGTTTGCTCCAATCACCGATCCAGAGGTCGAACATGCGTGCCCGCGCGAATTCGTGTTTGTCTACTCGGTTGTCGTGGTCGTGGTATAGTTTATTAAACAATTTAAAACTCTTCTCGATGTCTTTGGCGCCTGCAAACACTTTGGTTTTTTCGATCTTGTCGGTAGGCCGCTCTTCGAGCATACCGAAAAGGTTACCGTACTGATCCCTGAATGCCCCGAGCTTAGCATCTTTGGGCAACACAAACAAACGGGGATTCGCATGCAGAATACCAATCTTGTCGAGCAATGGGGCTACGGCCATGGCGCCGTAGGGTTGCTGGGTAGAGGTCTGATCTTTGAGCACCTGCGAAACGATGGTCCCGCGCAGCTCATATGCGAGCGCACGGAAAGGGTCCTTGTCTACCGAACGGAAAACATATTCTTTTCCATTGCCCGCAACGAGTTTAAGCGAGGTAGTCTGCCGGCCACCGCCTTTTCCTGCAATTACCAGACCGCCAAAGGTTGTGTCCATATCGAGATAGGGAACTTTAACAGGTACAGTCCACGAATCGCGGTAATGTTTTCCCAGCCATTTTTCCTTGAAACGCTTGCTTGCGTATTCGCTGCCGGCTGCAACGGTTACCAGCTCAGGGCGTGGCGTGTCCATTCTGTCCGAGGGCCTGATCACAGGATTGCAGGGTTGAAAGAGTGTATTTTTAATGCCACTACCGGCAGCTTCACAGGCCGATGCGAAGAGCTGGCCGGTTTCCGTTTTGGAAACCTGACTGCCATCAACCGCCCAATGCCGATAGCTTACCTGCCCATTGTCGGAGTAACTTACTTCCACAAAACCGGCTGCCGATGAGGCTAATGCGGCTTTGCTACTGTGCGCAGTAAAGGCGCCACCGGCAATTCCGCCGCTATTGATGTAAAAATTGTTGTCTTTCTGTACCACGGACTGGTTCCGCTCCTGCCCCGAAGCGAGGATTACCGAGCCGTAGTCCTTTAATACATCATTCAATTTGTATAACAACGGTCCCAAGCGGGTATTCGAAATATCGCGCGTGGTACCGATGTTTTGCCGGAAACCCACCAACGCGTTTCCAACCAGGGGTGGGGAGAAGTAGGAAGCTGCTGAAAACCTTCCGCCATAATTCCCCAGCGATTCAACCGGGAAATGAGAGAGCAGCAGGATATTTTTATCGGTAGTTTCGTCGAGGATGCCTTCCAGTTCTTCCACGAAGTTATCCGTGTCGGCAATGGTGCATGCGTCCGAAGAAGGTTTGGGTTTTTCGTGCGGGTGGTTCCACCACTGCGAATTGATCACCACCACTTCCAACATCGGGAAGGAAACCGTCCACGGGCCGGGGCAGCCGTGACCCAAGAAGACTTGAAAACGCGGATGCTTTTCCCGATCCAGCGCTTTTTCCAATGCGACTACCCGCTGCCAGCCTGCTTTTCCCGAACTGAGCCACTCACGGTCGCCCTGGTTCATTAGCATATGCAGTTCAGGATTACGGTCGAGCAACGCATTGGCTTTCCTTTTCCAGTGGGCTACCTGCTCGATGGTCATTTGCTCGGGAAAGACGTCACCATTGAAAACCCAAAGCAGCGGCCCGGGTTTGGTGGCGAGGTAGTTTTCCATAATAGGAAAAATGTCTGCGGGGTTTTTGAAGTCTGCGGTATTGCCTGTGAGTATTACCTTAAAGTCGCCGGCAAAAAGGTTGCAAGCAACCAAAAGGACAAATATGACGGATAATGCCTGGCGTTGTGCGCAGCCTATTAGTCTGTTAATGGGGCGTAGTAGAAGTGTAGCCAAGGTTCGGGAACGTTGCGTGTGAAAACACCGACAATTTAACAGGAATCCCGACAGATTGAAATGCCCCTACCAACGGAAATGGCGGAAAAATATCTTGCCATGCGGTTTTTTTATACCTTACGGGTTAAAATCTCTATTGCAATGCCGTTTTCCAAGCTACCCATGAAGCTCTTGCTCATTGAAGATGAGCCGAACGTAATATCACTGATTCAGCGCAGCCTTACAGCCAATGGCCATGAAATTACGGTTGCTATGGACGGCCAATCGGGCCTGCAAATGGTTTTGCAACATGAATTTGACGTGATTATCCTCGATCTGATGATCCCTATCATTAATGGCATGGAGGTTTGCCGAAGAGCCCGGCAAGCGCAGGTTACGACGCCGATCCTGATGCTCACCGCGCTCGGAACGACCGAAAACATCGTGTCGGGTCTGGATGCGGGTGCCGACGATTATATGACCAAGCCATTCAAACTGGCAGAACTGGAAGCACGGCTTCGGTCGCTGATCCGCCGGGGCAAGGAGCCCGAAAAGGAGAAAAACGATAAAGTACTGACGCTGGGCGACCTCATACTCGACAAGGTAACGAAGACCGTTAAACGCGGAGGGCAGCCAATCGAGCTGACAGCTACTGAATTCCGCCTTTTAGAATACCTGCTTTCCAACACCAACCGCGTGTTAAACAGAATGGAAATCCTTGAAAATGTATGGGATATTAATTTTAATCTGGGCACAAACGTGGTGGACGTCTACATCAATTACCTCCGTAAGAAGATCGATAAAAATCATGATATCAAGCTGATACACACTGTTTTCGGGATGGGGTACGTGATCCGTCAGTCGTATGAAGATACAAAGTAAGATTGCCCTGATTTTCACTGCATTGTGTGCGGGTATTATCCTGGCATTGAGTGTATTCGTGTACTTTTTTGCGTCGGAGAGCATATCTGTGAGTTTTTTTCACCGCCTTGAAGTGCGTTCGGATATTGTCGGGCACGCGGCTTTGCAGAAGAATAAGTCGCTCACATCTATTTATTACGACATTAAAGAGCGTCACCTCGGGAGCCTTCCCCACGAGAAACACCGCATCCTACCCGACCCACCCGATGAAGCCACCAGAAAACGGCTTTCGTTGCCTTCGTCATTCTATGAAACAGCCCGGAACAATATCCCGGTAAGGTTTTTCAATCATGATACCTCGTACGTGGTACTCCGCATTGCGCGTGACAACCAGAAAGTGATGGTCGTGTCGTCGGCACTGGACACGTATGGAATGCAGGAAATGGGTAATCTGAAAAACCTGTTGCTCGTAGGATTTTTCATCGCGATGGTTTTTGTATTCACATTTGGGAAATTGTTTTCCAACGAGATCTTCAAGCCGATTCGTCGCATTATCCGTAATGTGAAGGGGATCAACGCGCATAATCTGCACCAGCGGTTGGTGGTTGAGCCTACGGACGACGATGTGGAGGCACTTTCAAGGACTTTCAATGATATGCTGGACAGGCTGGAAGTGACTTTTGAAATGCAGAATAATTTCGTCAGCAATGCTTCCCACGAGTTTAGAACCCCCCTGACGATCGTAAGCGGCGAAGCAGAGCTGGGGATGTCTATGCAAGGCTTGCCGGCTGGGGCGCGCGATTCATTTATGAACATTTATAAGGAAGTCGAAAAACTCGAACACCTGACCAACAGTATGCTCAGCCTGGCGCAGACTGGGTTTGACGGTAAAAAAGAGCAATGGGAGGAGGTCCGCATCGATGAGCTGATCCTTTCGGTGAAAGAGGCTGCCGACCGCATTATCCCCGATAACCAGGTGGCTATTGATTTTGATAACCTGCCCGAAGACGAATGCAAGCTCACCGTAAATGGGAACCTTGCACTGCTGAAAGCCGCCTTTTCCAATATTGTGCTCAATAGTTGTAAGTATTCAGACAACAAGCCAGTGAAAGTCAAGATCAGCGCCGACAACAAATATGTGATTGTCGAGATCACCGACCAGGGCATCGGCATCCCAGACCGTGAGATAGGGCAGATATTCGTGCCGTTTTTCAGGGCTTCCAACACGGCCAGATATAAAGGTTACGGCATTGGTTTGCCACTGACTCACAATATCATACGCATGCACCAGGGGAAGGCCGACGTACAGAGCCGTGTGGGTGAGGGAACGCGCTTCACAACCTATCTGCCTTTCAAGTATTTTTAGAAGCTCTTACCTCATTTTAATATTCTTATTTCATTCTAATAAGTCTCTCACAACATTATAATGCAGCTCTTAAACAGGGCTAATGTCTCGGCTGTAACATTGCATTGTCAATTGATTATCAACGCTTTGTTAACTTAAAAAGACGGCATTTATATGAAGACAGTGGTGATACCTACCGACTTTACAAATGAAGGCATCCAGATTGCCGAAGGTATTGTGAGAGACATTCGCGATGAGGTACGCGTGATTTTTACACACCTTTTCCACGTGGCGGACGACATACAGGATTTGCTCTTTTCGACCTACCGCGAGAAGGAATATGAGCTTATTCCGGAAGAATTCTGGCAGGAATGTCAGATGCTGAAAGAAACCTATCTTGAAATATCCAGCATCAAGATCGACTTCTTCTATGGTAACAAGCTGGCGCTTCTGAAAAATTTCCTGGAATACTATGAAACCGATTTCATCGCCTACTCCGAACAATACGGCATTCCCAAACTGACCAGGAGCAGTCTGGACGCCCTGCCGGTGCTGAAAAAGACAGGTTACACGATGATCAACGCCGATATGGTCCGTGCATCGTCGCTGGCGGATAGCTACCGGTAAGGCACTTTGATTAACGATGAGATTGTGAAAAAGGTAAATATCAGTGAACTATGCTTCTCAAAAAGAATATCCCGATCCGCTATATTTTTGGCAAAATCAAATATGAAATCCTGTTCGTGACGATCTATGGTATCGCTATTGAGGTCATCTATCAGAATTTTCATATTACCAATATTTCAATCCCGATGACAGTGCACAGCGTGCTGGGGACGATCATTTCGCTGCTTCTCGCGTTTCGCTCCAACCAGGCTTACGACCGCTGGTGGGAAGCCCGGATCGTCTGGGGCGCTATTGTGAATGACTCCCGCACCTTTGCGCGTCAGATTCTCTCATTGATGGAGGATCCACTCGATCCGGGACGCATTGATGGCTTTAAGAAACGGATGATCAAGCGGCAAATCGCATGGTGTTACGGGTTGGGTAAAGGCCTTCGCAGGGACGATCCGATGCCAATGATCAGCAAGTTTGTTTCCGAGGAAGAACTGGAATATCTGAAAGACTATGATAACAAACACGTTGGCCTGATCCAGTTACATGCCCGTGATCTGAACAATGCGCTGAAACAAGGCTGGTTAAACCCTTATCAGCAAGTGGAGCTTGATCAAACTCTAACCCGCCTTTGCGACCATATGGGTAAGTCGGAGCGGATTAAGAACACGGTTTTTCCGTCGACTTACAGCCTTTACATTCATTTAGCATTACATTTCTTCATCCTGTTGCTGCCATTTGGGCTTGTTCAGCTTTTTGGTTTCCTGATGGTGCCAGTGCTCGTGGTGATTACAGCATGTTTCTTCCTGATCGAAAAAATGGCGATCCATTTGCAGGACCCGTTCGAAAACAAGCCTACCGACACGCCGGTGCTGTCGATCTCGCGGAATATCGAGCGTGATTTAAAGCAGATGATGCGGGATCAGCATGTGCCACAGGCTTTTCAGCCCGAGAAGTTTTATATTTTGTAAACGCTGGTGCGAAGCTCGGGCTTCGCACCCATTATTCGCAGGCCTCCGGCCGGCCGGTACCGCAGGATAATCGCTATCCCGGTATCGACCGGCCGGAGGCCTGCGAGTCGTATACATGAAGCAGGAGCTTCGCGCCAGCGGCGCTTTTTGCACCGCTGCTATTTTCGCTTCATGCCGTTGTGAATATCAACCAGAATATGGTGATCATCCCGCACCCAGTTGCCGGTTTTGTATTGCTTATGCTTCGCGGTGAAGAGGTAGTCCTCAAACATGTGGTAGGCCTTGTGTGCTTCCGCAGTAGAGTAGAAGGAACTCAGCCAGGTTACCGGTATTTTTTCTTTCTTGACAACTCCAACACCCACATTGTAAAGCTTCACGATTCCCTGCGAAAATTCCATGGAGATATAATCCTGCTCCCTGACCTGCGCACTGCTGAGGATCGATGCGGTATGTGCCAGATAGTTGAGCAACCTGGCACGGATTTGGGCCTCACTTTCCGATCGCGCGGGCTTGACACGCCACCAGTTGTTTTTTCCAAAATAGGGATCATCCTGAAAACGCAACAGTTTGTGACCATACTCGATCAGTGAAACGCTTTCATTCGGCGAAAACTCGAAATTGATCAGCCGCATTCCATTGTCGGCATAGGAGAAAAACACGCCGATTTCTTCGGTTTTCCGGTTTGAGGTGAGGAAAATGGTATGGGCCGAAGTATCGAAATCCCATTTGCCTGTTGCGTATTCACCCTCTGTTCCTACTCTGGTGAAAGTACTGTCGGGAAAGAATGAGATCAGCATATTATGCTTGCCGCCTGGCTCATATTGCCTCACCGGTCGGCCGTCGGGCTCAACGACTCCGGGGTTGGTCGTGCTCACGCCGGAGATTCGCCACGTGCCCAGCATATTCACGGGCTTTGGTTTTATGCGGTCTTCCCTGACCTCGCGTGGTTGGCGCGCGGTGCGCTTGGAGCCGGTGCGGTAAATGATCCCGTGATGCTGCATCATGGTGATCATCACGAAGAGGATGAAGAGTTTTAAGAAAGTCATGGCGCGGCTATTGATGGAGGTAGCAATAGCCTAAAGTTAGCTATTTTCTTTCAATCAAAAAGAAGTAAACAGATAGGAACATGAAATTTTGAGTAATTCACGGACACTTTTTACTTATCTCCGCATATCGGGATGGTCATACTGCATCCGCATTTAATCCTAAAACCAAGGACTTCTGCCCATGAACTTGCTCAGGTTGCTACCGCTGCTATTTGTTTTTGTATTGTTTGGATTGGAAGATGATTTGAAACAGCCTGAATCTGAATATGCAGCGCTCCATACTGCTGATACGCCCTTACGCGCCGTCCAGGATGCCCAAGGCGAAACCATCAGTATTTTTAGAGGTAACGAAGTCAAGCCGATTTTGACGCAAAATGCCAAACCGGATTTTCGTCCCTATTTGCACCCGATCGTCGCCCCGGATGGCAAAGGCGTGCTTACCGAGTACAGCCCGGGCCATCACAAGCACCAGACAGGCATTTATTGGGGTTATACCCGCGTCAATGGCCGCGACTACTTTCACCACCCGAGTGACGGCTACTGGAAAAAAGTGTCCGCCAGCGTGATTGAAGCGAAAGGCAAGGAAGTAAAATGGCAGACCGTCTACGACCTGCTCGATTCAACGGGTAAAGCGGTATTAACCGAAACACAAAATTGGTCGATGCGCGTGAAAGACGGTAAATATCTCCTGGATCTGGAATGGAGCGGGGAGGCGAGAACGGACGTAACCATCGGCAAGTATGATTACGGCGGCCTTTTTGTACGTATGCCTTGGAAAGAAGGCATTAAAGGTGATGTCGTGAATGCTGCGCGCCAAAAGAATGAAAAGGCAGAAGGGCAGGCTGCTATGTGGGTAGATATTGGTATGCAGGTAGCAGACCGAGATGACCTTGCGCATATTGCCATTCTCGATCACCCATCCAACAAAGGTTACCCGCAAACCTGGCGCGTGGATGGTCAGCTGGGCGCCGGACCTGCGCGTGCACGCAAGGGAGACTGGCACATCAAAAAGGGAGAAACCGAGACCATTAAGCATGAACTGGTTGTTTACACAGGCGACTTTAAGGATGTTGAGTTAAATAAAACATTTGGGGAGTTCATTGGGAACACCGGCCAGTATAATACTACGGCGCTGTGGGCATTGGCGCAGAAGGAGGGTAGGGAGGCCAAGTTCCTGAGTGCGCAGGAGGCTGTTGCTGCCATGACAGTTAAGGATGGATATCAGGTAAATGCATTTGCATCCGAGCCCATGATGACCCAGCCAATGGCATTCTGCTGGGACGACCGGGGCCGGATGTGGATCGCCGAGAACAAGGACTATGAATCACGTGGAAAAGGCTTTTCCAACGCTGGTACCAGCCGCATTCTGATCCTCGAAGATACCGATCATGACGGTGTGGCCGATAGCAAGAAGGTATTTATGGAAGGCATTGCATTTCCGGCTGCGCTGGCGGTTGGTTTTGGCGGGGTGTTCGTTGGGGCACCGCCTAATTTGCTTTTTGTGCCTGATAAAAATGGCGACGACAAGGCCGATGTAGACGATATCGAAGTCCGCCTTACCGGCTGGGGCATCCGTGACCGGCATGAGACACTTAACAGCTTCCATTGGGGGCCGGACGGTTGGCTTTACGGCTTGCAGGGCTTTGCTACGCCTTCCAAAGTCGGAAAACCGGTTGGGAAAGGTAAGCTGTACAGGCATAACGACGCATTTCCTGAGAATGTCGAGGTAGAAGACGGCGTCGATATTAATGGTGGAGTGTGGCGATACCATCCTACGAAGCGCAAATTTGAAGTAGTCGCACATGGTTTTAGTAATCCCTGGGGTATTGATTACGACGCTAAAGGCCAGCTATTTATCACTGCGTGCGTGATCCCGCATTTGTGGCACGTGGTACCGGGCGGTATTTACCACCGGCAGGGCGGGCAGCATTTCAATCCGTATGTGTATAACGACATCAAAACCATTGCCGATCACAGCCACCGCTCGGCGCATGGAGGCGCACGCATTTATCTTTCGGACGCGTTCCCTGTCTCTGAGCGCGGCAAAATTTTCATGGCCAACATTCATGAGCACGGCATTCTATCCGACCAGCTAATACCGAAGGGCTCAGGCTTCTCTGGTAAGCACGGCGACGATTTTCTGATGGCCAACAACGCCCAATGGGTTGGGTTCAGTATGGAAATAGGGCCGGAGGGAGGCATGTACATACTCGACTGGCACGATGCCGACATCTGCGGCTCGGACGTATTGAACGCCGAGACCGGCAGGATTTTCAGGGTAATGCCCAAAAACTCCCTGGCTGAAAACTGGAAAGGCCGCTACGAGGATCTGAACAAACTCCCTGACGCAGACCTCGCTGCATTGCAAACCAGCAAGAGCGAGTGGCATGCCCGCCGCGCCCGGGTGATTTTGCAAAGTCGGGCTTCCACGGGTAAAATATCGCCAGTTGCGGTGCAAAAACTGAACGCATTATATCAGTCCAAAGACAATTCCGACAACCGCCTCCGCGCCATGTGGGCGCTTAAAGTGACCGATAATCTTGATGATACGATATTGAAGCTGGCCTTATCTGACCAGGACGCTCACGTACGCGCCTGGGCGATCCAGTTCCTGTGCGAAGATGCGCAGCCCGCCGCGGACGTAATCAATCAATTTGCAAAAATGGCGGTCAATGACCCTTCGCCCGTCGTACGTTTGTACCTGGCCTCGGCCCTGCAACGCCTCGACGCCAGTGCAACATGGAATATTTCAAAGGGCTTGCTCACACACGCGGAGGACGCACAGGACCATAATCTGCCCAAAATGGCCTGGTTCGGCATTGAGCCTTTGGTGAAAGATAATCCTTCCAAAGCGTTGGAACTGGCCGCGGGGAGTAAAATACCAATGGTAACCCAGTTCATCGCGAGAAGATTGGTGGATGCAGATCAAATCAATACGCTGATAGCAACCCTTGGCAAATCGACAGCCAATCGCGTTGATATTCTCACAGGCATGCGCGACGGCCTCGAAGGTCGTACCGACATCAAAACACCCGAAAATTGGAATGTCGTTTACGCCAAACTCAAACAAGCCGATAAGCCCACTGTCCAGCTTGCCGCCGATCTGGGCCGCCACTTCGGCGACACCGAATCCGCGAAAACTGCCTTAGCGACATTAAAAAACAAATCTGCGGCATTGGCAGAGCGTAAAAAGGCCCTGCAATCCCTCGCCGCCCGCCAGCGGCCTGAACTTGCAACAGAACTCCCCGCATTGCTGAACGACAATGCATTGCGCCTCGACGCGATTCGTGCCGTAGCCGGTTACGACAGCGAGCCATTGGCAAAGCAGCTCATCGATGCCTATCCGAAATTCAGCGCCACGGAAAAATCCGAAGCCGTGCAAACGCTGGCATCCCGTCCGAAATCGGGCTGGTTACTTACGCAGGCTATTTCGAAGAATGTAATTCCTAAAAAAGATGTCCCGACATACGTCGCCCGTCAGCTTCGCCGGGTCGTTGGCAGCGGCTTTGTGGAAGTGTGGGGGCCGATCGACCACGTCGCATTCGATGAAAAAACTTATAGAAAATACCGTACACTACTCACGGACAAGGCCGTTGCCGACGCCAGTAAAACCCAGGGCCGACTCGTTTTCCAGCGCACATGCGCCCCATGTCACAAACTCTACGGTGAAGGTGGGATCATTGGCCCCGAACTCACCGGCTCCAACCGTGCCAACCTCGACTACCTTCTTGGCAACATCCTCGACCCCAGCGGCGAAATTCAGGACGACTACAAGATGGTCGTCATCACCACCCGCGACGGGCGTACCTATGTAGGTAATGTTACCAAGGAAACTGACAGGCAAGTGACGTTGCGGATTGTAGGGCAGGATGCAGTTTCGATTAACAAATCGGACATTCAAACGCGCGAAGTAACGCCGTCGTCGATGATGCCGACAGGCTTGCTGGAAAATCTCTCAGAGAAGGAGGTGACGGAGCTTATTGCGTATTTGCGGACTACGGCACAGGTGCCGTTGACGAAGAAGTAACTTATGGCGCGAAGCTCCGGCTTCGTGCCGGCTATTCGCACGCCTCCGGCCGGAACGAAGACGGAAATTCTCGGATCGGACGGAGGCCGATACATGAGGCAGGGAATTTACTCCTCGTCCTCAACCCCCTCAAAATAATTCAAAACTGTCATCAGCGGCAGCGTTGTCTTATCCGCGGCGTTTGACATTTGTATCACCGCCCGGTCAATTGAATTAGGGTCGAATCCTGAAAAATACCCTTCAATAACCTCCCCGGGCCGTATCTGGTAGGAAATAGCCTTGTTAACATATTTCGAGGCGCGTTTTTGCAGGCCGGTGAGTTGCGGGGCAGACATGGTTGGTATCGGGTTGTTTAGTCAGAGAATGCGGGCATTCTTGCTAACAAAGGTATCGACGCCGTGAAAAGTTTCCGCAAAAGGGCGAACTTTCAAAGATCAGAAACCATCGCGTGCCGCCGCGAACCCTCTGAGCCAGGTCTTAGGATGTATGCATGCGCTCAGCGCGGGTGGTTGGCGCGTTCGTTGCGTGATGCCATTTCTACGGATTGGGTAATGCGTCTCTGACGCGTTTCCGGCCTTTTGGCATTCAAAATCCATTCCAGGATCAGCCGTTTAGACGAAGGCGCGAATTTACCGAAGTTTTCAAATGCAGCAGGATTGGCATCAAATGCCTTTTGCAAATCGTCGGGCACCACGGCATTGCCTGCCGTTTCAAGCGAATCCCAGGCGCCCGTTTCCCTCGCAAGGTCAATCATTGCCTGGCCTTGGGGCCGCATGAGACCCGCTGCTATCATCCGTGCGGCGCGCTCCTTATTAACGGTGCTCCATTTGCTTTTGGGATTGCGCTTCGTGAAAGTGAGGTAAAAACTCTCCTCGTCCCGCTTGATGGCCTTGCTGTCGATCCAGCCATAGCATAAAGCGTGCTCGATTGATTCCTTGTATCCGATGCTCGGTGTGGGGCTATCCTTATGGTAAATAATGAGAAAAACGGCGTCCTTCTTCGTGCCGTTTTTTGCCAGCCACACGCGCCATTCCTTATTGCTCGGTGCTGGGATGGCCTCGATGCCGTTTTTAGTTTCCATTGATGATCGACAGATAATGCTTATTGTACATCACACCCAAAATATTACCGAAAGGATCCACCACTGAGGCTGTCACAAATCCCTCACCCCGCGTTATGACCGGCTGATAACCCGTAGCGCCAAGATCCAGCAACCTTTTGTAAGCTCCTTCCACATCGTCGACATGCCAGTAAATGATCGCGCCTGCTGGGGTGCCGGTAGCCCCGGGAGGCGCCCATTTGGCGTCGATAATGCCCATTTCATGCTCGTAGTCGCCTACGCGGAATTCAATGTAACCCGGTTTTTCGAAATAGGGAGGTATTTCAAATACTTCGGAGTACCATTTCTTGGCGGCATCCAGGTCGGTGGCATAAAAATTGACGGTTGCGAATCCTCTCAGTGATGTTGCCGTGGCCATATTTGTGAAGGTTTTTGGTTTGAAGTTGATACAAAGCTAGATGCAAGTTGTGACAACCTTATGTCAGGAGGTTTTGAGGTGTTGAAAAAAGCTTGCCAGTTTATCCTCTTCTCTTTTCTCCATCCTCCTTACTCCCTTAATAGTGAGCCCAAATTTCAATAGTACAAAAAAAGTATTTTATTGCAATGTGCCTGCTTTTGGTTTAAATTCATAACTCAACCAAAAACCAGGACTATGCGCGCATTTGGTAAATTGATATTTGTTATTGTCTTCTGTGCCAACGTAATCGGGTCGTTGGCTGCCGATCAGCCGGAGACTTTGAAAATTGGAGCGCAGGCGCCTGACTTTAATTTGCTGGGCGTAGACGGCAAGCGGTATTCTTTAAAGAGCTTTGCTAATGCCGACATCCTCGCGATTGTCTTCACCTGCAACCATTGCCCCACGGCTCAGGCCTATGAGGAGCGCATCAAAAAACTGACCTCAGACTATAAGGCGAAAAAGGTCGCGGTTGTCGCTATTTCATCCAATGATCCCAAAGCGATTCTGCTTGACGAATTGGGTTATACCGACATGAGCGACACTTATGATGAAATGAAGATTCGAGCAAAAGATATGGCTTACAATTTCCCATATCTGTACGATGGTGATGATCAAAAGATCGCTCTGGCTTACGGACCGGTGGCTACACCACACATTTTTATTTTTGATAAAGCGAGGAAGCTGCAATACAACGGCCGCATCGACGACGTAGAAAAGCCGACGGGTACGCCGAAAAACCTGGACGCGAAAAATGCCATTGAAGCATTGCTGGCTGGAAACCCGGTGCCGGCACCTGCCACTAAAACCTTCGGCTGCTCGATGAAGTGGGCGGCGAAAGAGGATAATGTGAAAAAAGAACAAACTGCCTGGGCAAAGGAGCCGGTGACATTGGAAACGATCGATGAGGCGGGTTTGAAAGAACTGATCCAGAATAAAACCGACAAATTGCGGCTCATTAATGTGTGGGCGACTTGGTGCGGGCCGTGTGTGACGGAGTTTCCCGATTTTATGGTGATGCACCACATGTACCGTCGCCGTGATTTTGAATTTATTTCGATCAGTGCGGATAACCCCGACAAGAAGGACAAGGCGCTGAAATTCCTGCAAGGCAAGTTTGCTTCCAACAAAAACTATATTTTCAATATCGAGGACAAATACAAGCTCATTGAAGCGGTAGATTCGAAATGGCAGGGCGCTTTACCCTATACCATACTTGTGGAACCGGGCGGCAAAATCGTCTATTCGCAGCAAGGGCCGATCGACCCCGCGAAAATGAAGAAGCTCATCGTAGAGAACAAGTATATCGGACGGTACTACTAACCCATATTCAAACAACTAACCTGACATTATGGAAGACCTGGACATTTCAAGACGCCGATTTATGGGCGCATCGGCCCTTGCGGCGGCGGGTTTTGTGATGGCGCATACACCTATTTTCGGCGCGCCGGCTTATATCAAAAGGCTCGGCAAACCCAATTCGCTTTTCAATGGGGTGCAGGTGGGGGCCATTACCTATTCGTGGCGGAGCCTGCCCGGTAGCGCGGAGGATATTTTGAAATACTGTATTGAAACCAATATCAGCGCAATCGAACTTATGGGACCCACAGGCGAATCGTTCGCCGGTGCACCCGAAGCGCCGCCGCGCCCGAACCTGGCACCAGGCCCGGATGGCAAGCGCCCGGAAATGACGGACGAGCAAAAGGCCGTTCAGAAAGAGTATGCAACTAAAATGGCCGAATGGCGCGCGAAAGTGTCGATGGACAAATTTGTACAGCTTCGTAAAATGTACAACGATGCTGGTGTGAGCATTTACGGTTTCAAACCAAATGCATTGAATGCGAACAGCACCGACGCCGAAGTGGATTATGCATTCCGCGCGGCCAAAGCCCTGGGCGCTAACCAGGCAAATGTGGAGCTGCCCAACGATCCGGCACAGACGAAGCGCCTTGGCGAGATTGCCGCTAAAAACAAAGTCTATTGCGGCTACCATGGCCACACGCAACAGACGCCTACCTGGTGGGATACTGCATTAAGTCAGTCGAAATACAATGCGATGAACTTCGATATGGGCCATTATGTAGCGGCCGGCTTTGATCCGTTCCCGTTACTTGAAGCGAAACATGATCATATTGTAAGTATGCACGTGAAGGACCGCAAGAACAAGGAGCACGGGGGGGCCAACGTGGTATGGGGCCAGGGCGATACGCCGATAGTTGCGGTACTCGAAATGATGCGCGCGAAAAAATATAAGTTCCCGGCCACAATAGAGCTCGAATATGAGATTCCGGCGGGCTCGGACGCCTTGAAGGAAACCGCAAAATGTGTGGAGTTTGCCCGGAAAGCGTTGGGCGCATAGTATTTATAAGTCAAATAAAACGGGTCGTGTAGCGCTGTGCTTCACGACCCGTTTTATTTTTAAATCAAGGAAAATTTTACATAAATATTTTTTCGTACGAAATTTTTCCTACCTTTGAAGAGTTGATTGAAAAACTACCGATGGAACCTACAAAATCAGAACTGGAAATACTGCAAGTGCTATGGGAACATGGCCCGTCGACGGTGCGGTTTGTGAATGACAAGCTCAATGAAGAGAAGCGCGCAGTGCAATACTCATCGACGCTGAAACTGATGCAAATCATGGCCGAAAAAGGCATTGTGATTCGCGATGAGCGCAGTATGAAGCATATTTACAGCCCTGCCGAGCCGGAGGACAAAACGAAATCGGCATTGCTGGAACGTTTCGTGGATTCGATGTACAAAGGTTCGGCATCGAGCCTGGTGATGCAGCTTTTCGGCAATAAGAATACCTCCGCCGAGGAGCTTAGCGAGATCAGGGATTTTCTTAAAAAACTGGATTAGTAATTATCAAACTGCTCATATCCGTTAGCCATGAATTGGAATATCATCGATCAGCCCACAGCCCATGAATGGGTCCGCGCACTTTGCCTCACATTGATGCACTCGCTCTGGCAGGGTCTTGTTGCCGCTATCGTGGCCGGCGGCATTCTGCTTTGCACCCGCAAGAGCAAGCCTGCACTCAGGTACAATATGCTTGCATCGGTAATGTTGCTTTTTGTCGTGGGGACGGTGCTGACATTCAATTTGATGATGCGGGATATAGGTGCTGGGTCGGCAGTTGTTCTTTCCAGAGATTGGGTGATGCACGCTGCTTTCCAAAACACAGAGAACGCCGCTATCGCCGCTGCGGAAAGTGATTGGATGATGCAGATAATGGCATTTTTCAGCGAACATGCTCAGCTGATCGTAGCTGTTTGGTTCGTCATTTTTGCGGTAAAATCCCTATTGGCGGCCAGCGGGTTACTATACCTGCGAAGGGTCGCGCAGCAGGTTTCGACACCGGAAATGAAATGGATTGTCCGCTTTTACGAGCTCGCGGAACGGATGCGGATCGGACAGGAAGTCGAATTACGCGAATCGGTGCAGGTGGCTGTGCCGATGGTGATCGGTTTTTTGAAACCGGTCGTACTAGTACCGCTCGGGATGCTGGCCAATCTTCCCGCAGCGCAGGTGGAGGCCATTTTATTGCACGAACTGGCTCATATCCGCCGGCGCGATTACCTAATTAACCTTGTGCAGATATTCTGTGAAAATGTCTTCTTCTTTAACCCGGCGGTCTGGTGGATCTGCAAACTGATCCGCGAAGAACGTGAGCATTGCTGCGATGACCTGGCTATCAGTGTCATGCAGAGTAAGACCTCATTCATTCACGCCCTCGTCTCTTTTCAGGAGTTCAACTTGTCGCGGCCGGCATTTGAAGTGGCTTTTTCCAAAAAGCGTAACCATCTGCTCGACAGAATCAAACGCATTGTCAATAACAATAATAAACCACTTGATGCCATGGAAAAACTATTTGTAACATTCAGCCTGGCGGCGGCAATCGCACTTTCAGCAGCCACAGCGCCGGAAACGGCTGTTAAACATGTGAAAATTCCCGCTATGAGGGAATACCGCCCTGAAGCCGCCGTTTCTTTGCCGGAAAAAAGCGGAAACTTGTCCTTACGGGAACAACGCCATCTCGTAATCCCGATGCCGGATACACTTCCGAAAAAGAAACTGCGATCGGGCGAAACGGAGATACATTCTGCCAACCTGTACTCGGCACGGCAGGGAATCAGTACGTATAATGTCACACGTAACAACAAGCAATACGAAATTGTCAAGCGTAACGGGAAGATCATCTCGCTCTTTGTGGACGATCAGGAGATTGCCGAGGGCGATTATGCGAAATACCAGCCTGAAATCGACAAGATCATGGAGGAGGTGAGAGCCCAGCACGAACTGGCCGAGAAGCATCGTGAAGAAGCAGAGCGAATGCGCAAAATCGCTGACGAGCAACGTGAACAGGCTGACATAATAAGGCAGGATGCGGAGAAACAGCGGGAGCACGCCGGCCAGATGCGGCTGGAAGCAGAAAAGCAGCGCGAATATGCCAGTCAAATGCGGCTTAACAGCAATTCAAATCGTGATGAGGCAGCCAAGATGCGGGTGGAGGCAGAAAAAATACGTGAAGCCGCCGAGGGGATACGCAAACAGGCCGAGGTAATGCGCCTGGATGCGGAAAAGCAGCGTGAGCATGCCGGCCAGCAGCGGGCACAGGCCGAAGTACAACGTAAACAGGCTGAGGAAATGCGTAAGTTAGCCGAAAAGCAGCGGGAAGTTTACATGAAAAAACAGGCCGCGGTCATTGATGATCTGGCCAGCGCAGGATTGGTGAAAGATAAGGATAACCTGTCATTCAAACTTGGGGATGACGAACTGATCGTCGACGGTGTGAAACAATCCGCCGAGCTGCACCAAAAGTTGAAAGCCAAATACCTGCATGGCGAAGCAGGCGAGAAATCCGAAATGTATTACAACTATAACGGCAGAACGGGTTATTCGACCAAAGCCCGCTAGACTTGCCATCGGGCATCCATCAGTAAAACTACGGTCCGTCTGCGTTTTGTAGGAAGTTACCACGAATAACTTTCGAACGGCATGTATCGCAGGACATTCATTAAAAATACATCCATAGCAGTAGCCGGGGCCGCATTAGCTCCCGGTTTTGCTGTTCCACCGGCAACGGCCCCGGGTCAGGTCGCCCAGAACAAACTACCTAAATGGAAGGGTTTCAATCTTCTTGATTTCTTTTCGCCCGACCCTGCTAAGGGCCGTAAAGCCACCACGGAGGAGCAGTTCAAATGGATGGTCAACTGGGGCTTCGATTTCGTGCGTATTCCTATCGCTTACCCCGCTTACCTGAAATTCGACCGAAGCCGGAACATCACCCCGGAAGAGGTTTATCAGATTGACGAGCAGGCCGTTGACCGTATCGATCAGCTGGTGGCAGCTGCCCATAAGCATAACATCCACGTAAGCCTGAACCTGCACCGTGCGCCGGGTTACTGCGTCAATGCGGGTTTCAACGAGCCCTACAATCTCTGGACCGACCAGAAAGCGCTAGACGCATTTTGTTTTCACTGGAATATGTGGGCCAAAAGATATAAGAACTCTTCGTCGAGGCGCATCAGCTTCGATTTGCTTAACGAGCCGAGCATGCGCGCCGATATGAACGACCAGCATTCGAGACGGTCGTCAGTTCCCGGTGGTGTTTACCGCAAAATGGCCATTGCCGCTTCGGAAGCGATCAGAAGGGAAAACGCCGGGCATTTGATCATAGCCGATGGCAACGACGTAGGCACCTCCGTGATCCCCGAGCTGGCCGACCTGGACATCGCGCAAAGCTGCCGCGGTTACCATCCGGGTATTATCTCGCATTATAAGGCCCCGTGGGCCATGAAAGACCCCGATAATGCCCCTGAACCGAAATGGCCGGGGCAAGTGGGCGACCAGTACCTGAGCCGGGCAATGCTCGAAAAGTTCTACAAACCCTGGATCGAACTGGTCGGAAAAGGAGTAGGTGTACATTGTGGTGAATGCGGCTGCTGGAACAAGACGCCCCACGACGTTTTCCTGGCCTGGTTCAACGACGTGCTTGATATTCTTTCGTCCAACGGCATCGGCTTCTCGCTATGGGAATTCGCCGGAGACTTCGGCGTGCTCGATTCCCGCCGCGAGGATGTCGTTTATGAAGATTGGCACGGGCACAAGCTGGATAGGAAGTTGCTGACGTTGTTGATGAAGTATTGACCTACTTATTCAACTCTGCCAATAACCCGGGTAAATTCAAACTCCTGGTATACATCTCGATAGAGCCGTCGGGCAAGTATTCCCATTGATCCTTTGGGCGGTCCCAGTAGAGCTCGACGCCGTTGCCGTCGGGATCGTTAAGATATAGTGCTTCGGAAACACCGTGATCACTGGCGCCGGTCAGCGGGTAATTGGCCTTTACAAGACGGTTTAATGCAACCGCCAAATCCTTTCGGGTGGGGTAGAGGATGGCCGTGTGAAACAAGCCGACACCGTGGGGGGATGCGGGAGGTGCGCCTTTGCTATACCAGGTGTTTAGGCCAATATGGTGGTGGTAGCCCCCGGCGGAGATAAAGACGGCCTGGGTGCCGTAGCGAGTCGTGATTTCAAAGCCTAGCAGACCACAATAGAAATCGATGGCGCGGTCCAGGTCGGCTACTTTGAGGTGTACGTGACCTATCTTTGTCTGGGCTGGTATGATATAGTTATCTGTTTCCATGGGAGGTGTAATCGATTTGGTATAACAATCAATTTACATGGATTTGCGGTAAAAAATTCCGGAAAGCGGCTTTACAGTTAAATCAGTTAACCATTCAGAACACATTAATGAACCGCCGAGAAGCATTATCCTCGATCGCTGCCGTAAGTGCAGCAGGCATAGTTCCCGCCGAAGCTGCCAAAGCCAAAGTTCAGCCATTTATTTATTCCCTCAACATGAGCACTTTGCGCGGTCAAAAGCTGGGCTTTCGCAAGGAGCTGGAAGTAGCGGCAAAGGCTGGTTACGGCTCGGTGGAAATCTGGATCAGCACTTTGCAGGATTATCTCAAAGGCGGTGGTACCTTGCAGGAAGCCAAGCGCATTATCGGCGACCTCGGATTGAAAGTTGAAGATGCGATCGGTTTTGCAACCTGGATCGTCGACGATGAAACGGCTCGTGCCAAAGCATTGGACCAGTTGAAAGGTGAAATGGAGCAACTGGCAGCCATCGGCTGCCCGCGCGTTGCCGCACCGCCCATGGGCGCCACCACGGGTGCATCACTGGATCTGGCGCGCGTAGCCGAGCGCTACCGGGCTATTCTTGAATTGGGAGATAAAACCGGCGTGGTACCACATCTGGAACTCTGGGGTTTTTCCAAAAACCTCAGCCGGGTAGGAGAAATATTGTATGTCGCCGTCGAATCGGGCCATCCGTCGGCACGCTTGCTGATGGATGTCTACCATTTGCATAAAGGCGGCTCGGGGATGGAGGCCATCCGGGATGTGGGCAAGCCATTGATCGAGATTTTCCATGTGAACGATTATCCTAAAACCCCTCCGCGCGAGTCGATCACAGATGCGGACCGCGTGTACGTGGGCGATGGTATTGCCCCATGGAAAAACGTAATACAAAGTCTTAAAAACCCTGATAAGCCTATCATTCTGTCGTTTGAAGTGTTCAACAAGGACTACTGGGCGCAGGATGCATTGGAGGTAGCAAAAACGAGCCTCACCAAGATGAAGAAGATTGTCGAGGCAGCAGTCTAGCACATCATGGGCCGGTAGTAATACCGGCTCTTTTTATATTTTATCCAAAAACGTCAGTACGCTCAATACTAGCCCGGCAATAGTGGCCATGGCTGAAACGATGATCGCAAAAATCATCAGAAACCCTTTCGAGCCGGTCTTTTTCATGATAACCAGACCATCCCCCTTTTTGATTTCCGGAAGTTGCCCGATCGTTAACCGGTAAGTGCCCTGCGCATCAATATTGAATTCTGCAACCGGCACAATGCGGCTACCGGTCATATCTTTTCGTGAACCGAGGTGGTTGGTCACATTGGTTACATCAAAATGCCTTCCGTCTGACAGGGAAATCAACTTATACAGGACTTGGGTAGGTATGATGCCCAGGAGCGCCGGGCGGCGATAGGCGATCTCATATTCTCCGGGTTCGGTAAGCTGGAATTCGGGAAGCGGTTTGTCCAGCGGCAACATGATTTTTTTACCTCCGTAAATTTCAATGATCCTGCCAACACTGCGGATAAGGAACCATAGCCCGGCAATAAACAGTAACGGGAAAAGGATTTTCAGCATCATAACCATTGCTTATAATGCACTGAAAGTAAGCAATTATGAAGTCAACTTCTGATCAAGCTTGTGATAATCAAAGTATTTTTTGAGTAAAAGGTTAATGAACCTTTTCAGGTATATTTCATTCAAAAACACATTTGACCAATTGTCATACCGCCGCGACTGAATGCCCAGGTAAAAGAAATACAGGCAAATTCCCAGCATCGGGATAAGCCGTTTTTCTTCCGCACTTACGGGCGAAATCGATTCGTAGCCTTGCAAAAACCGCGCGGTTTTGCCCTCGCGTTCATCGTCGTCCTTTTCTGTGGAATATATTTGCAGCATATAATAGGCCATATCCATACAAAGCCAACCATTCCCGCAAAAGTCGAAATCAAAGAAAGTAATGTCGCCCTCGGGTGTGATGTTCATGTTGTCGAACCAGAGGTCCAGGTGGACAGCGCCTTTTCGCAGTTGGCTTTGATCCGAGTTTTGAAGCTCGGCCATGAGATATTCCTGCACTGTTTTCATGTATTGCATTTCCTCGGTCTCGGCTGGCAGGAATTTGCCCAGCTCCGCAAGCGAGTCTACCAAAAGCTCTTTTTCCGTATAGGTAACGCGTTGCAATGCGAAGTCTTTTGTCAGCAAATGCATTTCGGCCATTAGCTTCCCGGCACGGTAATGCGTCTCTGCGTCGAAATTGAGCACTTTGGTTCCCTCGGCAAAAGTGAATAGTACACCAAAACGTTCGCCTTCGGGCGCAGCGAATGAGTGTATCAATGTATTTTCCAGGTCAGGAATTGCATATGAAACCGAAATACCATTTCCCCGCAGGTGCTCCAACAGGCGCAGTTCTTCCGAAATTTCGGCCGGAGTGCGCCATTGGAAGCTGTAAATTCGAAAAATATAGCGTTTGGTGGGTGTGCTGATCAGGTAGGTATCGCTGATTCCCGTTTTCAATATCCGGCATTCAACCTGTTGGCCAGGTAAATAATGTTTTTGAACAAAACGACCCAGGTGAAAAGGGGAGAGGTTGGAATTGGTGACAGGAAAGACGTTCATGGCGCACAGCGATTGGGGCCGCAAAATTATGGATATATTTGCCCCCGACGTAACGCACTTTAAACAAAAATTTATGGCTGAGATCAAATTCAACTTGGATAACCGTCGTCGTGGGGCTTTTTATGTCGAAGAAGACGGAAAACAGGTAGGCGAAATGGTGATTGGGTTGAGTGAAACCGTATTGACAGTGTATCATACCGAAGTCGATCCGGCCATGGAAGGTCGCGGTCTGGCGCGGAAAATGCTCGACGCGATGGTCGCCTATGCGCGCGAACACGGCTTGCAGGTGCTACCGCTATGCGAATATGTGCACGGACAATTCCGCCGCCACCCGGAAGAATTTTCAGATATCTGGCAAAAGTAGCCCTGCCGCATTAGCGCGGTACCGGCAGGTATACGATGAATGTGGCTCCTTTTCCGGGTTGACTCCGTGCGGTAATATAACCTTGGTGGTTCTGAACTACTTTTTTGCACAAAGCCAGTCCAATGCCCGAGCCCGAGAATTCACTGCGCCCGTGTAGTCGTTGGAACATCTGGAAAATGCGGTCGAGGTAAATTTCATCGAAACCAATGCCGTTATCGCTCACTTCCAGCCGAATGTATTTGTGATCCGGTAGCAACTTTGGCAATGTTTCCTTTTCGGCTCCGTCCAAAGTCCGATATGAGAGTCTGATAACCGATTCCTGATCTGGCAGCCGGTATTTAACCGCATTACTAATCAGGTTTTGCACCAGCTGCGTAAGCTGTGAACGATTTCCCCAGACAACGGGCAGGCCCTCGACAATAATATCGGTCTTCTGCTCCTGAATTGATATTTCAAGATCCGCCAGCACCGAATCGACAACATCATCCAGTGCAACTTTTTCAAATTCGCCTTCGCGCGTGGTAAGCCGGGAATAGGCCAGTAGATCGTCGATCATTGCCGACATTCTTTTGGAGGCATCCTGGATGCGGTTGAGCATGTACTTGCCATTTTCGTCGAGCTTGTCTGAATAGGTCAAAAGCAGGCGCGAGCCAAACGACTGGATCTTTCGCAGCGGTTCCTGCATGTCGTGGCTGGCGGCGTAAGCAAATTGTTGCAGGTTATTGTTAGAATTCATCAGTTCGATATTGGCCTGATGCAGCTCGTCGGTGCGCTGCCCTACACGCCGCTCCAACTCGGCGGCAAGTTGCCGGTACCGTTCTTCACTTTGTTCGAGCTCCTGGCGTGAGATGACCTGCTCGGTCACGTCGACGGCCATATCCAGGATCGCGTATACCTCGCCCTTTGCGTTTTTCAGGGGTTTGTAGGTGTAGTCGTAGTAAAATGTTTGTAGCTGGCCGTCCACCACCAGGTCAGCCCTTGCGCCTTGCTCGGAATGTGCTTCGCCGGTTTTGTAAATACGGTCCAGGATGCTGAGGAACGGCTGGCCTTCCAGCTCCGGTAACGCTTCGCGAAGCGGTTTGCCTATGATCGACCTTCCTTTACCCCAGAATTTCAGCATAGCCTCGTTGGGAATATCGATCACCATCTCTTCCCCGACAAATAACGCGGTAGCGACTGGTGCCTGTTCGATCAATGTCCGCAAATGTTCTTCATTTACTTTCAGCCGCTGTTCCGACTCGATACGGTCGGTAATGTCCATCACAATTCCCGACAGCGAAACTGCCTTGCCCAAGCTGTCGTACAAATAGCGCCCTAATACGCGCACCCAGTGCACGGAAGTGTCGTTCCAGATAAACCGTGCCTCGTAGCGCAGCTCTCCGTTGTCCTCCGCCTCGGCATAAGCCTGGTTTCGGATGTGTATGTCGTCGGGATGAAGGCTTGCCAGGAGAATGTTCCTGGTCATGTTGGCCGACTCGCTGCCAGTAATAATCCGTGCCATCGTCGGAGAGTATATTATCTCGTTGTTAGCCAGCGTCACCATGAAAGATCCCGCTCCCGACCCTTCGATCGTCATAGCGGCTTGTTGGTCAGCCCAGGCGATTTTCTCCTGGCTGGTAATCTCTGAGGTAATCTCGCGGGAAATTCCTGAAAAGCGGATAGGTTTCCCCGATGGGTTGAAGTACGCCTGGCCAGTGCAATGTAGCCAGCGAAGTTTCCGGTCGCTGGCGCCAATAACCCGGTAACGAATATCGTATGGCACCCTCAGCGACGGGTCTAGCGTGCGCCCGACAGCTTCCATTACCCTGGTGCGGTCATCGGGGTGGACGAACTGTATCAGGCGTTCGTAATGCATGTCTGTATCGGCCGGATAACCGTAGAGCTCCCGGCAGCGGTCGTTGAATAGCACCGTTTGATCAGCGGGATTCAGGTTCCAGGTGCCAAGTTGAGCCGCCTGGATCGCGAATGTCAGATTTTCCTCGCTTTCCTGCCGGGCTTTATCGGAGCGCAGTTGCTGGGAAATATCCATCATGGAACCTACCATTCGCACGGGCTTTCCTCCGCTCTGGATTGTGTAGCCACGGTCATGCACGTGGGCATACGAACCGTCGGCCCGCCTGAAACGGTAGAAATCGGACCAGTTGCTTTCCCCTTTTTCGATGAGTGCGTGCATCTTTTTTACCACCTGCTCCTGATCGTCAGGGTGAATGCGGTCGAACCAGGAATTGGGGCCGGCTTCAATATCTTCGGGGCGGTACCCGAAAATTTCCTGCATGCCCTCGTTCCACCAGACGGTGCCCCTTGCCAGATCCCAGTCCCAGATTACATCATGGGTAGCTTTTGCCACAAGTTTAAACCGCTCTATCGCCAGCAGCAGGTCATTTTTACGCTCATTAAGGGTAATATCGGTCATTGGTAAAACTTCCTCAGGTTTACGTTTGCGCCAATTATTGGCCGTCACACGTTGTGAAAATACAGATATTAAGCTAAATGCAATGGCGAGTTACTTATAGGGACCATTCAGTAAAAACCTCCCTTAAATCTCTTTAACCATCATAAGAAAAAAGTGTACTAGCATCAAACCTACCGTGCCATGAGGAAACTCCTGTTCTATTTTTCCTTCCCTGTTGCCGTGGCATTTGCCGGCTGCATTATGATCCAACCCCAAAAACCGGCGGCTCTTTTCGATGGGAAAACATTCCGTGGGTGGGAAGGAGATACCGTCAAAACCTGGAAAATTGAAAATGGCAGCATTGCCGGAGGCTCGCTGGAAGAGAACGTGCCGCATAACGAATTCCTGTGTACGCGGAAGCAGTATTCCAATTTCATATTGAAGGTTAAGTTTAAACTGACGGGTCACGAAGGCTTTATCAATACAGGTGTTCAGTTTCACAGTATTCGATTGCAAAACCCGGCCTATGAAATGACTGGCTACCAGGCCGACCTGGGTGATAAATACTGGGCAAGCCTTTACGACGAATCGAGGCGGAATAAGACCCTGATCGCACCCGATTCTGCGTTGATCGAGAAAATCGTGAAGCGAAATGACTGGAATAATTACGAAGTGCACAGCCGCAACGGCCACATTCAGCTGTTTTTGAACGGTACAAAAACGGTCGATTACACCGAGCCCGACAAATCTATCCCGCAAAAAGGGCTTATTGGCCTGCAAATCCACGGCGGCGGAAAGGCGAAGGTGTTTTACAAGGATATTATTATTGAAGAGCTTTAATAGCAGAGAAGTTGTATCAAAATGAGCTTAATCACATTTGATACAACCTCTTTGAAATGCCTTACTTCCAGATTCCCAGTAAACGCCGGGCTACGACAATCTCTGCAATGTGATAGGAATTGTGGTCGGCAATCAGCATGGCTTCTCGGACGATATTCTGCCCGCTACCCCACGGCAAAGGACTGAAAAGGTCCTTTTCTTCATCTTGTAACAGTCGAAAAAAACGTTGCTGATCGTCCCCGATCTCCTTTACACTGTTTTCCCATTGCTCGTCGCTTACATCGTCGGTCGGCTCCGGCCAGTATTCGTCGGGCCAGATGAGCGTTTTATAATCTCTCGATAGTGAAAAATCGACAATATCCTTCTGAGCGATCCGGATGTGTTCAACGAGTTGCCAGATGCTGTATGGCAGGTTGTCGGGTATCGTCGTCCGCAGGTGGGCGGGAATGCCGGCAAGGGCTTCTCCAAGCGTAACGTGCGCGTTTCCGCCCTTGATGAGGTCGGTCAATTCATTAATCAGTTTTTTTCGCTGGTCGGCGTGCATGGAACGTTAGTTAATTAGTAGGGTGGGGAATAAGGTAGCAAAATGTACATATTTTTGATTTACCGGCGCAACAAATCCTGAATTGTTTAAATTAGGGGATCATCTTCTTAAACCTTTGAAATTCTTCAAATGAAGCCTAACCGCCGTAGTTTTCTCAAAAATGTAACAGCAGCGTCTGCACTGTTAGCCACGGAAAGTATTGCCAAGCCATTTCACATTATTAAGGACCTCAAAAAGATCAGTCCTAATGACAAAATTCGTTTCGCGACGATCGGGATGGGTATCCAGGGGCACAGCGATACAAAAGCGGCGTTGCGCAGCTCTCAGGATGTCGAGTTCGTCGCCGCTGCCGACTTGTACGACGGCCGTCTTACCCGCGTGAAAGAGCTTTACGGAAAGGACATTTTCACGACCCGCGACTATCGCCAGATCCTTGAAAGGAAGGATATCGATGCGGTGCTTATCGTAACGCCCGATCATTGGCACGACCACATTACCAAAGCTGCATTGCAGGCGGGAAAGAATGTGTATTGCGAAAAGCCGATGGTACATCATATTAATGAAGGATTATCGGTGATTGACGCCTGGAAAAAGTCGGGTAAAACCATGCAGGTAGGCAGCCAGCGAATCAGCTCGGCGTCTTTTAAGGAAGCCAAGCGCCTTTTTCAGGCAGGGGAGATCGGAGAAATTAATTATGTAGAATCCAATAACGACCGTTTTAATGCCATCGGCGCATGGAACTACTCTATCCCAACCGATGCTTCGCCCAGCACTGTTGACTGGGATACCTATCTGGGCGACGCGCCCAAGCGAGCATTCGATGCGAAACGGTTTTTCCGGTGGAGAAACTACCAGGATTATGGTACAGGCGTGGGCGGTGATCTTTTTGTGCACCTTATCACCGGCGTGCATTTCGTGACCAATTCGCTGGGCCCCGAGCGCGTGATGTCATCGGGAGAGCTCAGCTATTGGAAAGATGGCCGCGATGTGCCCGACGTACTCGTGTCGATCCTGGATTATCCAAAAACCGATATTCACGCCAATTTCCAGATGGTACTCCGTGTGAATTTCGCCAATGCAGGCGCTATTGCCAACAATACCCGAATTATCGGAACAGAAGGGCAAATCGAATTCACGGAAAACAACCTTGTACTAACGAAAAAGAAATTGTCGAAAGCGCCTGGTATGGGAGGGTACGATAGCTTCAATACCTTCTCGGAAGCGCAGCAGAAGGAATTTAAAAAGCAATATGATGCCCAATATCCCGAAGATACCCGGAAAGCAGAGCCGGTAAAGGAAGTGCGGTTCGAGGCTCCGAAAGAAGATGATGCACATGCCAACCATTTCAGGGACTTCTTCGAAAATGTGAAAAAGGGCAGCGTAGGTACCGTTGAAGATCCGGTGTTCGGCTTTCGCGCGGCGGCTCCGGTGCTGGCCTGTAATGAGAGTTATTTCAGCAAGAAGATCGTTCACTGGGACCCGGTGGCCATGAAGATGAAGAAGAAATAAAACCTTCATACAGAGCGGGAGATGCACAACGTCTCCCGCTTTTCTTGTTTCCAACCCTAATCCAACTGTTCCTGGTATGAAGATCATATCTACGATCGCGCTGGCCGCGTTGCTAGCCATTCCTGCGCTTGCCCAGACGGGTAAAGTGCTCGACAATCTGTCGGTGCCATCCAAGCTGCTCAAATCCGAAAGGAAATTTGCCGTATACCTGCCGCCCGACTACGCCACTTCCGAGCGGAGCTATCCCGTGATGTACCTGCTCCACGGCGCGGGCGATGATCACACCGGCTGGGTGCAGTTCGGAGAGGTGCTGCACATCGCCGACAAGGCCATTAGTGAAGGCGACGCCACTCCGATGATTATCGTGATGCCCGATGCAAACACGGGCAGGAGAGGGTATTTCAATGATGTGAAGGGCGACTGGAACTACGAGGACTTCTTCTTCACCGAGCTGATGCCGTATGTCGAAAAGAAGTTCCGTATAAAAGGAGAAAAGCGGTTCAGGGCCATTGCCGGGTTGTCGATGGGCGGCGGGGGCAGTTTTATGTACGCGTTGCATCACCCCGAATTGTTTTCCTCGGCATGTCCGCTCAGCGCATCTACCGGCCCGATTACCCTGGACGATGCCAAGAAGAATCTGATCAGAAATAACCCCAGTATCGCCGATTCTACCGTAGAACGATACTACAACCGCCATAGTGCATTGGCATTGATCAACAACATTGCCGAGGACCAGAAGAAAGCTGTCCGCTGGTATATCGATTGCGGCGATGATGACTTCCTGTACGAAGGCAACAGTCTTGTTCATATCGCATTGCGAAAAAAAGAAGTGCCGCACGAGTTCCGTGTACGCGAGGGCGGGCACACGTGGACCTACTGGCGCGAATCGCTGCCGGAGGTGCTTGCGTTTGTTTCCAAAGCATTTCATCAGTACTGATCGCCATGGTGCAGGACGTTTTACCCGGTATCAAACAATTTGACCTCACCGGGAAGGTCGCCATTGTCACGGGAGGCTCCAAAGGGCTCGGGTTGGCCATGGCGGCCGGCCTGGCCTCTGCGGGATGTGATATTTTGCTGGTCAACAGAAGCGCAGTGGACGGCGAGCGTAGCGCTGCCGAACTGTGCATCTCTTTCGGTACGCGCGTGCTTTCCTATGCGGCCGACATTACCAGCGAAGAGCAGGTAAATGCGATGGTAGCATTTGCATTGGATAGTTTCGGCAAGATCGATATTCTCATCAACAGCGCTGGTATCAATATCCGCGGGCCTATCGACGAATTAACGTCTTCGGATTTCAAACATGTGATGGATGTGAATGTGACCGGTACCTGGCTGGCATGCCGGGCTGTTGCACCGCATATGAAAGCGCGGCACAAGGGCCGCATTATCAACCTGGCCAGCACGCTGGGCCTCGTCGGACTGGCGAACCGTACACCCTACACGGCAAGCAAGGGTGCCATTGTGCAAATGACCCGTGCGCTGGCGCTGGAACTTGCCCCATTCGACATCATGGTAAACGCTATATGCCCCGGCCCATTCCTGACCGAAATGAATATTCCGATTGCCGAAAGCGACGACGCCCGCGATATCATCCTTGGCGCCACGGCGCTGCGCCGCTGGGGGCATCTGCATGAAATTCAGGGTGCTGCCATATTTCTGGCCAGCGAGGCAGCCAGCTACATGGTCGGCTCGATCCTTGCGGTCGATGGCGGATGGACGGCACGTTAATCACTTTTTAATCTGTAAAATATAATTTTTAAAAGATCTATTCGTTGTCGATCCTACCGGTGCTGACGTAGCTGCAAAAATCAGGTAAGTTTCTGCAAAATTGCTATTGATATTCCGACAATCGCCGTTTCCATGTAATGGAAGCGGTTTTTTGTTGCCTATGTAACTAGTTGCTGCGTATAGAGACCGGTTAGTAATATACGTTAAGTAACTACTGGTTATTTTCCAAGAAAACATAGTCAGAAAGCAGGAATCCTTGTTTATGTGAATAATTTCATATCTTTTTGTACATCCGGTTACTCACATCGTTCCATTCGGTACTGCCGGATTAGAAAATATAACATTTTCGAGTTAAGCCCTTTTTTCTAGTATAACAAACACCCGTACCGGTTACGAGCGATGGATTGGAAATTGGATTTTAATGAGTAATAGTAAGACAAATTGTGTAAGGCCGACACTTCTCTGACTTGTTGAAAAACAAGGACTTATATACTAATCGTGGTTGTAATATCTTTTCATTTTTTTATAATTTTTTAACTATTTACTATCTATCTACTTAATCTATGAGGATTTCTGAACGGGAAAAGTACCGGAGCCTAACACGGTATTTTTACTCCCTTCTTCTGACCCTGTTGGTCATGACCGGTGCATACGCTCAGGATGTAACGGTGAAGGGAAAAGTGAATGATGAGCAGGGGCAGGGACTGCCCGGCGTGAGTGTCCTGGTAAAAGGGACGTCGGCGGGTACGGTCACAGACGTCGAAGGTAACTACACGGTGAATGCGCCGGGTACGGCAACGCTCGTATTTTCTTTCATCGGCTACATTACGCAGGAAATTCCGGTAGGGAGCAAAACCAGCCTGGATGTGAAAATGGCAACGGATACCAAAGCACTCGACGAAGTTGTGGTAGTGGGTTATGGTACTGCCAAGAAAGCTACCCTGACCGGCTCGGTAACGGCCGTGAAAGGTGCTGAATTGCAAAAAGCACCTTCGACGAACCTTTCGAATACATTGGGAGGGCGTTTGCCGGGTGTTTCTGCGGTACAATCGAGCGGGGAACCTGGTTACGATGGCTCGGCGATCCGTATCCGCGGTACCAACTCCCTCGGTAACAGCAATGCGCTGATCGTTGTGGATGGAGTGCCCAATCGTTCGGGTGGTCTCGACCGTCTGAACCCTGCCGACATCGAGAGTATTTCGGTACTGAAAGATGCGGCTGCGGCGATTTACGGCTCACGCGCGGGTAATGGGGTTATCCTCATCACGACAAAACGCGGAAAGAGCGGCAAGCCACAGCTTTCTTACGACTTGAACCTGGGTATCGCACAGCCTACGCGCACACCGCAGATGTCGAATGCAGCCGAATACGCGACTATCCGTAACGAGTTGCAGATCTACGACAACCTTCCGGTAGGACAGTGGCAGGGTGCGTTGCAGGGCTTCAATACCAATGGCTCGTACACCCGCACTGACAATGGCAATGTGCTAAGCGCCGTGTTTACGCCAAACGACCTTCAAAAATTCCGCGACGGTTCCGACCCGCTGACCCACCCGAATACCGACTGGTACGGCTCGGTGATCCGCAACTGGTCGCCGCAGCAGCGCCACAATCTTCAATTGACCGGCGGTAGCGAAAATATCAAATACCTTGCTTCATTGGGTTATATCAATCAGGATGGTAACTATGTGAATTCGGCAACGGGTTACAAGCAGTACGACATGCGTGTGAACCTCGATACGAAAATCAACAAATACGTGACCGCCAAACTGGGCGTAGTATTACGTGAAGAATTCCGTCGTTTCCCAAATGGCGGTGGCGCGGGCGATATCTTCCGTATGCTGATGCGCGGTAAACCTACCGAAATCGCCATCTGGCCGGACGGTCGTCCCGGTCCCGACATCGAGAACGGACAGAACCCTGCGGTAATTACAACCAATACAACTGGGTACAACAACGACAAACGTGATTACATCCAGACCAACGGCCAACTGGACATCGATATCCCTGGCGTACCAGGTCTGAAAGTAACCGCAATGGCCGCTGTTGATAAGCAATTGCGCCGCCAGAAGTCATTCCAAAAGCCGTGGACGCTTTATTACTGGGATAAAAAGACTTACGAGGCGGATGGAACAACGCCCCTGTTGACGGGAACGGTACGTTCGACGTTCAACGATCCGCGTTTGACGGAAACTTCTTCACAAGAGCTTTCGATCCAGCTGATGGGCCAGGCTTCTTACGAGAAGTCGTTCGGCTCGCACAACTTCAATGCCATGGTGGGTGTGCAGCGCGAAACCGTAGACGCCGATGGTTTCTTCGCATATCGCCGTTACTTCATCTCTCCGGTTGTCGACCAGCTTTTCGCTGGTGGTACGCCTGAGCAGAACATCGGTAACTCGGGTACCAACAATGGTGATTTGTACAAACGTGCACGTTTGAGCTATTTCGGTCGTGTAGGTTACAACTTCAAAGAGAAATATCTCGCCGAATTCCTTTGGCGTAATGATTATTCATGGGTGTTCCCGAAAAACGGCCGCTCGGGTTTCTTCCCGGGGGTATCAGCCGGTTGGCGTATTTCCGAAGAAGGGTTCTGGAAAAACAATATCCGTTTCGTCAACAACGTGAAACTCCGTGCATCGTGGGGACAAATGGGTGCTGAGCCGTATTTGCTTGGTACTGAAACATTGGCTGAATACCAATATTTGAACACCATGGGCTTTGGTACCTATATCGTGAACGACCAGGTTGTTAAAACGCTGCTTGAATCGCGTGTGGCCAACAACAACTTCACCTGGGAAGTTGCCAACAATACCAACTTCGGTATTGAGGGTACCTTGTGGAAAGACCGTATCGCATTCGAAATCGACTACTTTATCAATAACCGTTCGAAAATCCTGATCCCGATGACGGGTTCAACTCCTTCTACGGCCGGTATCGATGGCAAGCTTCCTCCTGTAAACCTGGGTAAGCTGCAAAACAAAGGTTTTGAATTCAAGGTGAGCTACGATGGTTCTGTCGACAACTTTACCTACTCGGTGGGTGTGAATGGTGGTTATGCCAAAAACACCATCAAATACTGGAACGAAACGCCGGGAATTCCTTCTTACCAGACAACAACCGGCCGTCCCTACCAGGCATTTCTCGCCTACCAATATGACGGCGTTTTCCGCGATCAGGCTGATATTGATGCCAACAAGATCGATTACAGTGGTATCACAGGTACGCTTCGTCCGGGCGACATGAAGTTCAAGGATGTGAGCGGCGATGGTAAAATCACCAAGGATGACATGATGCGTTCGGAAAAAACCAACCGTCCGCAATTCACCGGTGGTGTGAACATCAACCTCGGCTACAAAGCATTCGATCTGTCTATCCTGTTCCAGGGTGCTGCGGGTGGTTTGCAATACGTGGGCCAGACAGAATCGGGCGACATTGGTAACTATCTGAAATACGCTTACGACCACCGCTGGACGATCGACAACCCAAGCTCGACAGACCCGCGCCTGGCTAACCGTAACAACACTTACTATACCAACCTCACGAACGCAGATTCACCAGGAGCGAACACTTATTACCTGAAAAGCAATAATTACCTGCGTTTGAAAAACATCGAACTTGGCTATAACCTGCCATCCGAAATCGGTTCGAAGATCGGTGTGGGCAACCTGCGCGTGTATGTGAATGGATTGAACCTGATCACGTTCGACAAAATCAAGATCTGGGACCCGGAAGCGACTTCTACCAACGGACAATACTATCCACAGTCACGAGTTCTTAATGCAGGTGTACGTGTAACTTTCTAAGATTAAAAAAATGAAACTGAGTTATAAAAATTGGATTTTTCTGGCGGCGCTGGCCACAACCGGGCTGGTGTCGTGCGACACTGACTTTCTGGATGTAACGCCGCCCACCGAAATCCCTACCGAGGAGGTCTGGAAAGACGGTGCATTGGCTGAGGGATTTGTAACAGGCATTTATCAGGGATTACAACAAGGCGGTTTCAGCGAGCAAATGCTGGCATCGCTGACCGACGAAGCGGTATTTACCCACACAGGCCGTAACATCAATACCATCAATGAGGGTAGTTTGAGCCCATCCAACCTTGGCTGGGTGGACGATACTTACGGATGGGGCCCTATGTACACCCGCATCCGCGCCAGCAACCAGGCGATCCAGGAGCTGCCTACCTCTACTTTCACAGATCAGACTTTGAAAGACCGTTTGAAAGGTGAAGCGCACTTCCTACGTGCTTATTACTACCAGCAGCTGGTTCGCTACTACGGTTCTGTGCCTTTGATCACGAAAGTGTATGCGTTGAACGAAGATTACTCCGTAGCAAGGAATACCTTCGAGGAATGCGTGAAGTTTATTGTAGCAGATTGCGACAGCGCTGCTGCATTGTTGAAAGGCAAAGCGGATCAGAAAGGCCGTGCGTCGGAAGTGGCAGCTTTGGCATTGAAATCACGCGTATTGCTGTACGCTGCGAGCGATTTGCACGATGTACCTACTGCCAAAGCGAAATCGGCGGTGATCGCTGCTTATCCGAATCCTGAGTTTCTGGGCTACACTTCCGGCGACCGTAAGGCTCGTTGGACGGCCGCACAGGCTGCTGCAAAAGCTGCCTTGGATGCGAAAGCAGGTTACAAGCTGAACCTCACCGCTCCTGTAACAGGTGCCCAAGGCAAGATTAACTACATTTCGATGGCTATGGCCGGATATAGCGCTGATAAAACCCTGGATGCTTCCGGTGGCGACGACATTATCTTCGGTCGCTATTTCACAGCCAGCCAGACTTCTGACGGTGCGCGCCAGACAGGCTTGAACAACGGTCCGAACGGTTACCACAACTGGGCCGGTAACACACCGATCGGTTTGCTGGTAGATGATTATGAAATGATGGATGGTACGCCATTCTCATGGACAAATCCTACTCACAAGGCTAGTCCTTACGTGAACCGCGATCCACGTTTCTACGCAACTATCATGTATGACGGCGCTACCTGGAAACCACGCCCTTCGGATGCGAAAGATCCTGCTAACCAGATCCAGACAGGTGCTTATGACCTGCTCGACGAAAAAGGCGCATTGTTCAACCGCAAAGGACTGGATACCCGTAGCAGTACCATTGAAGACTGGAACGGTAGCCGCACCGGTTATTACATGCGCAAGTTCATCGATCCGAACCCTGCATTGTACGATAACACCGACCGTCAAAATATCCCATGGCCGTTCATCCGCGTAACCGAGGTTGCATTCAACTACGTCGAGGCGAGCATTGAACTTGGCCAGGACGCGGTAGCGCTTGATCTGCTGAACAAGATCCGTTTCCGCGCCGGTATGCCTGCATTGAAAGTTTCGGGAGCGGCTTTGAAAGAGGCCTACCGCCACGAAAAACGCATTGAAATGGCTTACGAAGAGCAGCGTTACCACGACGCACGCCGCTGGATGGTCGCGCCTACGACCTTGGGCCGCTCATTGCAGTTCATTACCGTGATCGGTAAGTTCAAGGCAGGCAAGTCGATGAAGGAACCGTACCACTACGATCCGACCGTTTACGACTATACCTACACGCCGACGGAGGACAAATCGCACGAAAACCGCACTTGGGTTGACAAGATGTATTTCCGTCCGTTCAGCCGTGATGAGATAAACCGTAATGCGAAGCTGGTTCAGAACCCTGGCTACGACAAGTAACAGGTCCAGCAAGATAGGAATGCAACTGCCCGTGCTCTTTCAGTACGGGCAGTTATCGTTATGGTGGGTTTTGAAGACAAATTCCCACAAAACGTGGAGTTTGGTAAACACTATTAAATTAGTAGGATAAATTTAACTTCCTGAAAGCTAGTCATTTGGTTGTTTTGGCATAATCCTGTTGAATGAGATGCAACAGTGCAAATGCACGAGATCAGAAACATTAATAGTTGTCTAAAAAACAAGGATTATGAAAAAGCTAATAGTATCGGCATTGGCCCTGACACTCATCTCATTTGCTTCCGCTCAGGCCCAGACGGCCAACCAGACAACCGCTGACCATTCAGCACATAAGGAAGCGACGACTCAGAAAGCAGCTAAGGAAGAAAAGGTAGCTGTAAAACCGGAGGATCTGCCGGAGGCCATCAAAAAAACCATCAAGAGTGACGAATTTAGCGGGTGGACTGTTAAAAAAGCATTTTTGGTGACCGAGCCGGACAAACCGCAATATTATGAATTGCAAGTCGCCAATGGCAGCCAAAATGCCAGAGTGAAACTTGATAAAGACGGAAGAAACGTAGGATAACCATAGTATTCCTTCATTATTCAGTGAGTAAGCCGGAGCGATCCGGCTTTTTTTGTGTTCCAGTTGCTAACTTTGACCCCGCTTTTATTAATTCCTAACCATCGTTCAATGACCTTAACTCTACGTTCTTTTTGCTGCGTTGCCCTGGCCTCGTTCCTGCTGCTCAACTGCGTGGGCAGAAAGCAGTCTACGCCCGCCGGCAGCCAGCTCACCAGTGCCGATTCCCAGGGTAAAGAGCTATTCACAACGCACTGTGTTGCCTGCCACAATATGGACCAGGAGGAGATTGGCCCTCGACTGGGCGGAATCACAAGCCTGCTATCGGAAAAAGAGCTCATTGCATTTATCAAAAATCCTATCCATGCCATAGAATCGGGCAACGTACGGGCGGTGAGCCTTTCGAAGCGGTATAAGATGATTATGCCTCCGTTCGACTTTTTAAAGGACGAGGAAATTCGCTCGATCCTGGGGTACATTGCATCAGAGACCAGCCTGCATCATCTTGCGCCGATGGAAGTAAAAATCGACACGGGTGCTTCCAATGCCCGGTTGGGCCAGCCGGTCATTAAAACCGGTCTGAGAATCGAACTGGAAGACTTTGTGACAATCCCGCCATCCAGCGAAAAGATGCCCCGCACGCGTATAGCGAACATGCGCCCGCACCCGTCGCAAGACGGTACGCTGTATGTGAGCGACCAGCGCGGTCTTATTTACCGGATCAAAGGGAAAGAGGTAACGACTTTCGCCGATCTGAGACAAGACGTAGAAAATTTTGTCAACGAACCTGGCTTGGGAACCGGCCTGGGCAGCTTTGCATTCCATCCGGATTATCTCAGTAACGGCTTGATATACATTACCCACACGGAGCCATTCAAAGGAAAACCCGCTGACTATTCCTACAATGACACGATTAAAGTAGCATTGCAATGGGTGGTGTCGGAATGGAAAATGGATGATGTGCAAAGCCCCGTTTTTAAAGGAAAACGAAGGGAATTGCTGCGGATCAATGTGCCTAATGTTGTCCATGGCACGCAGGATATTGGCTTCAACCCGGAGGCCGCCAAAGGGGATAAGGATTATGGCTTGCTCTATATTGGTACCGGCGATGGCGGCTCCACGATCAGTAAGCATCCCGAACTTTGTCATAACCTGCATTCTCTGCTCGGGACGATCATCCGTATCGATCCGTTCGGGAATAATAGTAAGAACGGGCATTATGGTATTCCGTCTGACAATCCGTTTGTCGAAGATAAGGCCGCTACTTACAAAGAAATATATGCATACGGTTTCCGTAATCCGCACCGGTTGTCGTGGCACAGTGGCAAGCTGTTCAGCGCAGAGGTGGGCGAGTCTAATTTTGAAGAGGTGAATGTGATCGTTAAGGGCGGCGATTATGGCTGGAATGTGCGGGAAGGAAATTTCGGGATATCTTCCAAAGACCTTAAAAACGTGTATCCACTGCCCGAAAATGAAACAGGAAAGTTCCAGAAACCCTTTGTGCAGTACGATCATGTCGATGGCAATGCAATCAGTGGCGGATATGTTTACGAAGGCCCGATCGCGGCATTAAAAGACAAATACATTTTCGGGGACATCGTCAATGGCCGTATTTTTTACGCCAACATCGATCCGAAATTAAGCGATCAATCGGTATATGAGCTAATGATTGTCCGGGGCGGCAAAGAAACCAACCTGGTCGAAATGTCTGGCTCGAAGCGGGTAGATATCAGGATTGACTACGACCGTTTTACAAAAGAGCTGTATATCATGACTAAAAGCGATGGCAAAATCCGGCGTGTTGTGAAGGCATATACGTTAACTCAGCCCTGAAGTCGCTAAATAGCTGGCAGCGGCCGCTAAATAATTGAATTGTCTTGATTCTCAATGAGCTTTGTTTCTTTGCAGCCCTCATTAAAACGAAATCAGGACAATTCTTATGGCCAATGTAAAAACAGTACTCGACCAGTGGTCTGTAAAAGACCTCGAAGACAATTCAAGCATTAATGTACTCGTAGAAGGCTGTACCGAGCTTGGGAACAACGCGCAGCCGGGCGTGCAGATTATTTGCATGGGCCAATACGTTACCTACGAACCCAATATTGTAGAACAATGGGCTTACAAAGCCAGTAAGCAGGGAATTTCGGACTATTTATTGGAAGACAAATCGTGGACTTACCATGAGGACCAGTACGTCAAATACTTTCTGGTGCTGGGTAGTCCATTGAAGGCGCGTATTACGGTCAAAACGCGTAGCTCCAAACCGAACACGAAGGAATATGAACTTCCATTTGACGTCTGATCCGGAATACACAAACACACACCGAAACTGAAATGATCAAGTTTACCTACCTCGGCCTGCTGGGCATCTTCTCACTTATTGTGCTGGCAGCCATAGTATACTATCTCTTCAAACCCACCCCGACCGGCGATAGCTCGGTTGGGTGGGCGATCGGGATCTTTTATTTGGCCGGCTTGTTCGGCATACTGCTTTTAGCATTGCTTTTCTGGAAAAACAAGACTGTGGGCCTGATCATCCTTTGTATCCCGCTGTTGTTTTTACTGCTACCTGCATTGAAAAGCCGCGTGCGCGATCTCTATGCCTGGCTCCCGTCCCCGCGCAGTACGCAGCTGACATTACATATTGCGAATAACACGCAAGCGCTTGTAAATGTGAAGCTTGAATGCTGGTTTGGAAAAAAGGAGGGTGAGCAGCAATCTTTATACAAAACACTTGAATTTACCTCAAAACCGCTGGCCGTTAATCAACACTTATTGTCCGATTACGACGCGCAACTGCTTTCGTCCAAATCAGCATTTGTCCGGATTGTTTTCTTCGAATGTTTGCAGGAATCTGGCGATGGTTATTCCTACGTCCGTGAAATCCAGCCGTGTATGCAATACCGTGACGTCGCGACCGAGGCTTTCCAGGTGAGCGACTTTTTGATTGCCATTGACGGTGAAAAGAATTCGGAGGCGTTTCGGGCGGAGGTGAGAAGGTTGAAAACAGATAGTCTTTACAAGAATGGTGTGTTCTGAAATTCCAATTAAAATCCCATGCAATTAACTTTATCGAAAGTAATACCTTCTCCGCTCGACCTGCATTTGCAGTTGGCGCGCACGCTTGAAAAAAGAGGTGCTTTTCTGCTCGCCGACCGTTGGGAGATATTGCTTCTTCACCCAAGCGGAACCTTGGAAGTGATATGGCAGACTACCGACGAAAGCGTTGCGTATCAATGGAGAGGCTTCTTCGATAACAGGCTCGACGATTCGCTTTACGACGAGATCAGGCAATTGCCGAACGGCTTCCAATGGCTGTCAAAGCAAAACTACCTGCGAATTGAGGCATCTGACATTTATAAAGCCGCCAGAGTTACGCCAACAATATATGAAGGGCGCGATGGAATAATTGTTGTTTTTGCAGGAAAGAAAATTTCGATTTTGAACGTGGAAGAAGGAAATGTCAGCGAGCAGACTAACACAAAAACGAAAGGCAGGGACCTGATTTGCCACGCTTTGCATCCCCGGCAAAATTTGATTGCTTATGGTACCAACCACGGCGAATTATTTGCTCAGCCATTTGATCAGGCCGAATTTGGGAAAACTATCAAAATTGACCAGCTTCCAAATACGTGTTATCAGATTACCTTCACTGCGGACGGTAAAAAAATGTTTGTTGGCGGCTTGGGCTACCTTAAAGTGTTTGATTACGATGGTAAGGTTTTTACCGAAAATGCATCCATCTCTTCTGCACTCAGATCTTTCGAGCTCGTCGAAGACTTTCTTGTGCTCAACAAGGGAATGCACGGCATCGATGTCATTCAGGCCACAGATAAACTGCAACGAGTGGCTTCACTGGATTTACCATTTTCGATCGACAAAATGTTTTATCTCGCGTCACGAAAAGTCTTTTTGCTAACTTCTGGTACGACGAATGAGTGGGCATTGCTCAACTGGACAACCTGATCATAAATAAATCTTCACCATCTCCCGCCAATACCTCGGCCGGTGCGCCTCGTCATCCCAAATGTAAAACTGGTGGGGCACGCTGATCTGATGCAACGAATCGCTCAAATGGCGGTTGTTGTCCAGGAAAGTATCCTCCCGGCCGATCACGAGGGTGATCTCCATTTCTCGCAGTTGTCGGAGCAACCCCGGATCCGAAATGCCCGGCACGAAATGGTTCGGCATATTGAAATAGATGTTTTCATCGAAATAGCCGTCGAACAGATCGGCGAAAAAGGGGAGGGGCTGCGTGAGGTCGTAGCGGGCGCTCATACCGACGACTTTGGTGAAAAGCGCGGGGTGTTTCAGTGCAATATTTACAGCATGGTACCCGCCCAGACTGCAACCAGCTGCCACCAGTTCCTGGTGTTTGTTTTGAATACGAATAAAAGGGATCACCTCATCGAGGATGTATTTTTCATATTGAATATGGCGGACAATGCGCAATGGCGGGGGAGCGTCGGAGTAAAAGCTTTCGCTGTCGATGCTGTCGACACAATAGACCTGGATGCTCCCAGCCTCAATCTTTTCCTTCATGGCCTCGATCACGCGCCAGTTTTCAAAATCATAGAAATGTGCCGACCGGGTCGGGAAAAATATCACCGGAATACCCCCGCGACCAAAGACGAGCATTTCCATAAATCTGTCCAAAGTCGGGCTAAACCATTTGTGATAAGTCCTTTCCATGAAAAGAGGCTTGTTTAAGAAGTTTTTTGAAGTGTTCCGTTTACGGCATAGATATTTTCAATAATCACTTTCTTCCAGATTGCATAGCCATCCGAGCTCAAATGCAGTCCGTCCGCTTCAAATAGCGATTTGCGCGGATAACCCTGGTAATTCACCATTAAGGGAAAAATATCGATATAATGCTGGTTGGGGTCCCTGCCGATTTCCTCCCGGATCAGTTCATTGGCGCCCTTAATGGAATCGATGATGTCCCAACGCTGCAAGCTGGGTTTTATGGATACAAAAAAGCATGGAATGTTCCCGTAACGTCCGCGTATCAATACGATGAGCTGCCGGTAGAACAATAATACCTCTGTCGGGTGACGCCCGTCGCCCAGATCGTTATCGCCGGCGTAAATAATGATGCGTGTCGGATCGTTCACGGTGGCCATAATACGTTCGAAGAACCAAACGCATGCAGCGAGCGTCGAGCCGCCAAATCCCAGATTGACCGGCTTCAATTCCGCAAAATCTTGATACAAACCCGTCCATAATGTAAAACTAGAACTCCCATAAAAGATCGTGTCAGGCTCGTAATTTAACGTGTATCGTTCTTTTTCTACTCTTTGTACTTCCTCTTCGTACCAGACCATATTTTCCTGATTTTCGGTAGCGCACTGATTGTGGGTGCTAAATTGTAAAAATAAGCGTGCCAAATTAACATATGGTTAAATAATGGTCAACGGAATGAAAATATCAAAATTTCAGGCAAATCGGTTGGGAATTCGTCTGCTGACTACAAGGAATGTAATTTTTTATAAATCGGTTACAACCATCGGTCCGCCTTCTGTTTCTCTGCATTATATTAAAAACTACTATTGGCATGAAAAAGACGATTTTACTCGCATTAATCTGTATCGCAGCCATTTCCTGCGACAAGAAGGACGATGCTGCACCGCAGCCTGACCTGAATCCGGTCAGCCTTTCCTATCAAAAGGCAGCAACGGTCCGCACTTCCGGAAGTGATTTGAAAGTTGAGCTCAAAGAGGTGAACGACAGTCGCTGTCCCATCAATGCCGATTGCGTTTCGGCTGGAAGTGCAAAGTTGGTGTTCGCAATCTCCGACGCTTCGAATCAGGTGAATGTGAATTTAGAATTCAAGGGCGGTTCCAAAAATGAACAGGTGTTCAGGCTGGGCGGAACAGAGTATGTGCTGACCGTCTCGGAGGTTCTTCCTTACCCCGAACTTCCAAAATCGCCCAAGCTTGAAGATTACAAAATCGCAGTATCCATCGAAAAAAAGTAATAGATTCAGATTTGGTGTGAAGTGCAGCAAAAGGAGCCAGGACTGTCCTGGCTCCTTTTCTCATTTTTGATCCCACAAGTGCTCCCAATGCAATTTGTTTGTAACTTGAAGACTTCAAAACCCATTAACCATTCAATGAAGCATATTTTTTCAAGGCGGGAGGCACTGGCCGGACTGGCCGCAGCTGGTGCTGGACTGGCATTGAACCCGTTTTCTTCCTCGGCAAAAAACGATCTGAAAATGATACTGGAAAGAAAGATCCCGTCTACCGGCGAGCACCTGCCGGTGGTAGGCTTGGGCTCATGGCAGCAGTTCGACGTTGGAGCGGGCACTGCCGAGCGTGCACCATTGAAGGAAGTTTTGCAAAAAATGCAGGAAATGGGTGGCAAGCTCATCGACGCCTCGCCTATGTACGGGCGCGCGGAGCAGGTACTCGGCGATCTGACCACGGATTTGAAACTGAATGACCGGTTTTTTTTCGCCACCAAAGTCTGGACAACCGGAAAACAGGAGGGGATCGACCAGATGAATGCCTCGTTGCAGAAAATGAAGCGCAAAAAAATCGACTTGATGCAGGTACACAACTTGCAGGATTGGGAGACCCACCTCAAAACGCTGAAAGACTGGAAAGCAGCAGGGAAAATCCGGTACACCGGAATCACGCATTATACCGATGCTTCCCACGCGCGCCTGGAACAGATTCTGAAATCGGAAGATATCGACTTCGTACAGTTCAACTACTCCATACGTTCCCGGAATGCAGAAAAGAGCCTTCTCAAAGCAGCAAAGGACAAAGGTGTAGCCGTGATTATCAACGAGCCTTTCGAGCAGGGTGCATTGTTCCGTGCAGTGAAAGGCAAGGAGCTGCCAGCCTGGGCCGGCGACTATGATATCAAAAGCTGGGCGCAGTTTTTCCTGAAATACATTGTCAGCAACGACGCCGTCACGTGTGTGATACCAGGCACTTCGGATGGGAAGCACCTGGTCGACAATCTCGCCGGCGGTGAAGGGCGCCTGCCCGACGAAGCTGGCCGCAAGAAGATGCGCGAATGGATTGCGGGAATTTAATTATTCCAATGCAAAGGCTACATACTGGTTGCCTTTTTTTGTTCCCAACTTGGTTCCGCCGCAGGCAATCACCACATATTGTTTTCCATTTACTTCATAAGTAGCGGGTGTAGCAAACCCGGCAGCCGGCAATTGTGTTTCCCAAAGCAATTTGCCGGTTTTTTTATCAAATGCCCTGAACTTCCCGTCCTTCGTAGCAGCGATAAAAAGCAGTCCGCTGGCGGTGACCACCGGGCCTCCGTAGTTCTCCGTACCGGTAGTCGGTACGCCTTTTGCTTTGAGTAATTCTACTTCTCCGAATGGTATTTTCCAAAGAAATTTGCCTGTGTTCAAATCGATTGCGTTCAGCGTACCCCACGGTGGCGAGATGGCTGGCAGGCCGTTAGCATCGAGAAACTTGTTGTAGCCAGTGCTTTGATATGGCAAGTATACTTTTTTCGAAACCGGTGTTTCAGAAACCGCTTCCACCTTTTCATCGCCAAACAGGAATGAAACCAGCGCCTGTTTTTCCCCGGCAGTCAGCATGGTGAAGCCGGGCATCATACCTTTGCCGGTTGTGAGCAACTGGTTCACAAATGCCTTATCGCGGCGCGCGCCAATGTCGACCAGTGAGGGATAACCGCTTTTTGCATTGCCTTTGCGTTGAGGCCCATGGCAGGTCACGCAATAGGTGGTGTAAACCTTTTCGCCGGGACTCAGGTTGGACAGCTCGCTTTCTTTCGGCGTATCTTTCATTGTCAGAATCCACGCCATTTCATTGCTGTTTACATACAGAATACCCTCGTTCGGATCGGCCGCCGCCCCGCCCCATTCCGCGCCGCCATCGAAGCCAGGCAGTATCACCGTACCTTCTTTGCTGGGCGCCGTGAAAAGTGCTTTTTTGTAGCCTTTGAATTTAATCTTCAAAGAATCTCGGTCGGGTGCGTGAATGCTGATATCGTTCTCGGTCAAGGTATAGGCTTGCCGCGCATACGGTGCAGGCTTGCTCGGAACTGGTTGGGTTGGCCAAGGATATTCGCCGGGTAATGCCGTTTTAGGAGCGGCGACTTCCTTGATCGGAAATAGAGGCTTGCCTGTTACGCGGTCGAAAATGAAGATATACCCCTGCTTACTGACCTGCGCCACGGCGTCGATTTTGCGGGGCTTGCCATCAGGGCCGGTTTGTGTTACAGTAATCAGGTTGGGCGGCGCAGGAAGGTCGCGGTCCCACAGATCGTGATGCATGGTCTGGTAATGCCAGAGGCGCTTTCCCGTACGTGCATCGAGTGCGAGAAGGCAGTTCGCAAACAGATTAGCACCTTTGCGTTTGCCGCCATAAAAATCGTAACCTGCCGAACCTGTTGGTACATATAAAATGCCTCGTTTCCGATCGATTGCAGTACCTGCCCAGTTATTAGCTGCGCCGGTGAATGTGTTCTTGTAAGCATCCGGCGGGAAGGTCTCGTAACCGAATTCACCGAGATAGGGGATGGTGTGAAAAGTCCAGACGAGCTTGCCCGTCCGTACGTTAAATGCCCGCAGGTCGCCGGGAGCCGCATCGGAATCTTCCGAGAGCCGCAATGGCATCACGATCAGATCTTCAAAGATCGTCCCGGGCGTGTTGGAAACCATGTATTTGTTTTTGGCGGTTTCGGGAAGGCCTGTGTGCAGGTCAATGCGTCCGTTATCGCCAAAGCTCTCGATGACTTTGCCCGTGCCTGCGTCGAGCGCGTACAGATGAGAGCCCATTGCGTGCAGGATGCGTTTGTCGTTGCCATCTTCCCAATAGGTAAGCCCGCGGCTGGTATTCGAGCCGTTTTTGGATTTGTCTCCAAAAATCCAAAGTTGCTTGCCGGTTGCCGCATCGAGTGCAAATGCCTGCACCCCCGCGGTTACGCCATACAGCACGCCATTCACCACGATAGGGTTCACCTGCGTTTGCCCCGAATCAGGCATGGACCAGGTCCAGGCTACTTTCAGGTTCTTGACATTATCCTTATTGATTTGTGTTAATGCCGAGTAATGGTTGCGGTCGGGGCCGCCGAGGTATTCGCGCCATTCACGTTTGTCGTCATCTGGGTCAGGCAAGGTTTGTGCGCCAGCCAGTAGCAATGCCAGGCCGCCGATATACCACGATAAGGGTTTCAACATAAAAACTTAAAATCAGATTAGGTAAAGAGCTATTCAAAACGGGCATTTACGGTGATGCCCGGCCAGGCATCGGTACGGAATGCGCTGGCAGGAAAGCCGTCGGCATTGTACAGGTTGGCCTCTTCGGGCGCATCCGACCATGCGTAGCGCACCGCTGCGGGTTTACTCACTTTCGGGCTTGATACTACGACCTTATTGCCCTGAATTTCCGCTTTGGCATAATAAAATACCTTATCGTCGCCCGCAATTTCGAAGCCCTTCAAATAACCGTAGCGGTCCTTGATGGTTAGTCCGTTTTCCGCATTTTTGAATGAAATAACAGCCTTGCTGCCATCAACCTGCATTTGATCATAAACCGGAGAGGCGTACGGGATATTCTGGCCGTAATCGTTTTTTAATGCATTGGTAGCCAAGCGGTGCGCCACGTCCTGTTTGTTGGTCGGGTGAATGTCGTTGGGATTACCTACGTCGGTAGTGACGGCCATACCTGTTTTGGGGAGGCTCAATGTCAGGTTTTGCGCCTCTCGGAGCTCGGCCCAGCCGCTTCCCTTGTTGCTATCGCGGTCGGTGCCGAAGCTTGATAACTGTACCCAGTAAAACGAAAATTCGTCATTCCAGCGCTTGCGCCAGTCGTTGATCATCAAAGGGAACGACTGACGGTACTGGTAAGCACGCCCCGCATTGCTTTCGCCCTGATACCAAAGCGTACCACGGATCGCGAAAGGAAGCAAAGGCGCGATCATCGCGTTGTAAATAGTGGTACCTACATTGTTCATCAAATGCGCGTATTCGTGTTTTTCGGCAAATGCGGGCATTAGGTACCAATCCTTGGCAAGGCTCGTTTTGCGGTTTCCGTCTTCCAGATAAAGGTCGTTGGCCGAACCCATCAGTCCGGGTCCAAACCATGCTGCGCTCACCATATTCCCGGTTTTGATGGTCAGGACATTCTTACCTTCTTTCCAGGTATTCGCAGGAATCTGGATTTTACGCGAGCCTTTGGCTGTGCCTTCATAGACCGGTTTGCCATTGACATAAACCTCGACAGGCCCATCGTTTTCAGCAAGCGACAGCGTTGTCTGCTTCGATGCCCAATCCGATGCGATCGTTACTTCTTTCGCCATATATCCTTTGCCCCGGAAGCCCATCAGACCCTTCCAGTCCCATTGCCCGACGCCGTCGGCTGTTTTTTGCCAGCTTGCAAAATCTACATCCGGCGAAAGGTATTTCTTCTCATCTTCCCAGGTCGGATCGTAAACTGCATTTTTGAAAAGCTGTTTTTTGAGTTTTTTGTCCATAATCACATCCGCTTCTTCCCAGGTTTTGGGCAGATTCTGGGCATAAGAGTGCAGTTCATCATTGCCCAGCATGGCTTCCTTACTAATCCAGCCTTCGATCTGGGAACCGCCCCACGAGGAATGCAGGATGCCGATGGGTATATTCAGTTTTTGATAGAGCTCCCGGGCAAAAAAGAAGCCAACCGCGGTAAAGCCGCCTACCGTCTCCTGGCTGGCAATCTTCCATTCGCCGGCTTTCAGGTCCTGCTCGGGTTGGAGTGTCACCTCATGATCTACGCGAAAATGTCGTATTTGCGGGAATTCGGCATTTTTGCGCTCTTCTTCAAAGTTTTTAGCTGCCGAAACGGGCCATTCCATATTGGATTGTCCGGAGCAAAGCCACACTTCGCCGATAAGCACATCGTTCACTGCGGCATTCCCAGATTTGGCGCTTACCTGTAACGAATGCGGCCCGCCGGCTTCCAGGGGTTTGAAGCTCACCTGCCATTTTCCAGAAGCGTCTGCTTTCACATCCATCGTTTGCCCGGCCAATGCCACTTTTACTTTTTCGCCAGGCTTGGCCCATCCCCACACCGGAATAGGTTTCTGACGTTGCAACACAACGTGATCGGAGAACAACCGGGCGAATTTGACTTGGGCAAACGAAGAGGTTGTGCAGGCAAGCAGCAGCAGTAGTAGTACGCGTTTCATGAAGAGCAGAAATGTTTTATGGTTACCTATAAATGCCGGAAGTGGTCATATTCTACTGGAATAATAGGTTGCCCGAGCCCGGATTATGGAATTTGCCATTATTTTTGGCCAGAATTCAAGTATCAGCCATGATCTCCATCATTATTTGCTCGGCCGATCAGACCGAGTTGTCCAAAGTTTCCGAAAATATCAGCAGTACAGTTGGTATTCCTCATGAAATAATCGCCATTGACAACCGCCAAGCGCGTCGCGGGATTTGCGACGTTTATAATGAGGCGGCAAAGATGGCCAGGTTCGATCTGGTGTGTTTCATGCACGAGGACATTGAAATCAGGACCGAAAATTGGGGCGTCGTCGTCTCGCAAATCTTTGAGCGGGACCCAGACATCGGCATTGTGGGTGTGGCTGGTGGCGGTTACAAGTCGCTTGCACCCGCCGGTTGGTACCAATTGGAATTTCATTCGGAAGAAAGGTCCTACCAGAATGTCCTTCAAGGTTATAAGTTCAACGAGAAGGAGGAAATCCATGCTTATCATAATCCGCGCAATGAGCGGCTTAGCCGGGTTGTCTGCGTGGATGGCCTTTGGTTTTGTACCCGACGGGTTGTAGCCCTCCGGTTTCCATTCGACGGCAAAGTGCTTACCGGCTTTCACGGATATGATCTCGACTTCTGCCTGAGCGTATTTCCGCATTACAAAATCATGGTGACCTACGACGTGCTGATGAAGCACGCCTCGGAAGGGAATTTCAACAGACAATGGCTGGACCATATCCTCAGACTGCACAAAAAATGGAGTTTCGCACTGCCGCTGACGACATCCGTTATGAGGGGAAATGAGATGTACGATATCGAAAAGCGGTCATTCAAAAAGCTCGTAGAGCAAATGATGCGCTGGAAGTACAGCTACTGGCAAATTCAGACGATGCTCTGGCACAGCGCCAAAACAAAGCAGATGTCTACCCGTGTGGTTTTCAAGGGTTTTCTTCACCTTTTGAAACTACATCTACATATTCTTCCGTTTCCGGACGAGCAAAGAACCTAGCCCAGATCAATTTGGAGCGCAAACCCCAGATTTGCCGATAAACGAAGCTCAGTTTATTCGACTTTTTATAAACAGGAATGTAGTAGAGCTGCTCATAGTTGTCCTGGATGATTCCCGCATATTCAAATGAAAAGAATGATTCGAGCCGCTCTTCGAACAGCGAACGCAGCCGATCCAGAAACGGCTGGTCGCGGTTCTTTTTGAACGACGCGCATTGCTGTACCCATGCCAGGTCTCTTTTCAGCTTCTTGATATCGCGGTTTTCGTGGTAATTCTTCCGGATCTTCTTGCGCTTGTTGAGAATATCGGTAGAAGTGGTCGTATGCTGGCGGTATCTGACCAGCGTTTCCGCGATCACTTCTATGCTGCCGAGGTTAACGGCCACATAGGCAATCCAATGGTCGTGGAAATGATTGGGATTGAATGGCAGGAATTCGTCGCGCAGGTCACGTTTGAAGAGGATACTATGGCCTGAGACGCAATTGAAATACAAAAAAACCTTGGGGTCGTCGCCACGGTAAAGGTGGATAATATCCGACATCTTTCGCTTCCAGGTCATTTGCCGGCCCTGCTCGTCCATAAATGCCGAATCGTGGTAAATCAGCAGGTTGTCGCCAATTCCCGCCACCTGTTTACTGATTTTTTCAAGATCCCAGATATCGTCCTGGTCACACAATGCAATGTATTCGCCTGCGCACAAGCCGATTGCCTTTTCGAAATTCTTTACATAACCCAGGTTTACCTCATTTTCAAAAATCCTGAAAAACGGATACTTCTCCTGGTAGGCCCGCAGGATATCAAGCGAACGGTCCCTGCTGCCGTCGTCCACGACCACGATCTCGATGTTCGGATAAGTCTGGTTTACGAGTGAATCGAGCTGTTCTTCAAGGTATTTTTCACCGTTGTAAACACACAATGCAATCGAAACGAGCGGGTAGGGGGCATTATGAATATCAGAATCGGGTCGGTTGTTCACTTTCCTGTCGTTTTAGCTTTCGCGCCCCAGGCTTTTCGGAGCGCATAAAAAAACTTGCTGGTGTCCGGCTTTTTCAAAAGCCGGAGCAATGTGTCGCGGCGCTTCCAGAGGAGTATCCCGAATGCTGCGACGAAATAGCTGTTGTTTCGGCGGAGGCTATGCTTGTATAATGCATAGATCAGCCCCTGCGCTTTTCCGGTACATTGGCGTGCGCAAAGCAAGAGCCAATGGCTTTCCATTTGCAGTGCGGCTACCTTCTGATCAACACTTTTCTCCGCCGTTTTCAATGCAAGAATATCGGTATTGTTGCCCGAATGCTGGCGGTATTTCACCAGTGCTTCCGGCACGAAATCGATGGTACCGAGGCAGGTGGCGTTGAATGCAAGCCACTGGTCGTAGTGGAAGTCATCAGGGAACGGCAGCGATTTTTGCAATACCTGCTTCTTTAATAAAATACTATGGCCAGATACGCAGTTCAAAAAAAGAAACACCTCGGGGGCGTCGCCTCGGTAAAAATTCAGCTTGTCCGAAATGCGACGGTTTATAGATTGCCCTTCGGCATTCACAAACTCGGAATCGTGGTAAACCAATGCATGGTCACCGATCAGCTTTACCTGCTTTTCAAGCTTTTCGGGATGCCAGATATCGTCCTGGTCGCAGATGGCAATGAGCTCACTTCGGCAAAGGCCTAATGCCTTTTCGAAATTCTTGTTGTAACCCAGGTTCTGCTCGTTATAATGCAGACCAATGCGTGCATCGCTTCCAGCATACTCCTCTAAAATAGCAGGTGTGGAATCAGTGGAGCAATCGTCCACAACTACCAGCTCCCAGTTGGTATACCGTTGCCCGAGGATCGAATCCAGCTGTTCTGCAAGAAATGCGCTGCCATTGTAAGTACATAGGGCAATGGATATCAGCGGCTTGTTTTCCATTTAAACGTCGGTGAATTGCTGCATATCGATCAGGCGCTTGTAGAGCCCATCGCGCGCGATGAGCTCGGCGTGGTTACCTTGTTCGATTATTTTACCCTCTTCCAGCACCAGAATCGTGTCCGCGCTCTGGATCGTGCTCAGGCGGTGTGCGATCACAAGCGAGGTCCGGTTTTTCATCAGGTTGTTTAATGCTTCCTGCACCAGTTTTTCCGATTCGGTATCCAATGCGGAGGTAGCCTCGTCGAGCAACATGATCGGTGGGTTTTTTAAAACAGCCCTGGCAATGCAGATACGCTGTTTTTGTCCGCCTGAGAGCTTCATTCCCCGGTCGCCGATATTGCTGTAATAGCCGTTCTCGGTTCCTATGATAAACTCATGCGCATTGGCAATACGGGCGGCGGCCTCTACCTGCTCCATGGTAGCATCCGGACTTCCGAAAGCGATATTCTGAAAGATATTATCATTGAAGAGCATCGATTCCTGGTTCACGAGCCCGAACATCGACCACAGCGATTCCTGTCTGATCTGCCGCACATCCACGCCGTCTATCAGCACCCGGCCTTCTGCTGTATCGATAAACCGGGGCAGCAGATCCATCAGGGTCGATTTACCGCCGCCGGAAGGCCCGACCAGGGCGACCGTTTTCCCTTTTGGAATAGTGACATTGATGGACTTAAGGACCGGCCGGGAAGGGTAGGAGAACGAAACGTTTTCTAACCGGATCGATTCTTTGAAGTTGCGCATATCGACAGCGTCCGAAGCATCGCGGATCTCCGGCTTTTCGTCGATCAGTTCGAGCACACGCTCGCCTGCGGCGATCCCCGCGTGGATGGTGCTAAAAGAGTCGGTCAATGCTTTCGCGGGGCGCATTACCTGGGAAAAAATACCGATGTAGGCTACAAATTTGGACACGTCGAGGTCCGAATTGTTATCGATAATGAGCGAGCCTCCGTACAGGACGATGATCGCTACCATGGTAACCCCCAAAAATTCCGATACCGGCGAGCTGAGTTGCTGGCGTTTGGCCATCTTGCGCCCGAGGTCAGAATAGCGGATGTTTTCCGAGTGGAATTTGTCCTTAATAGCCTCGGTTGCATTGAATGCCTTGATGATCTTGATGCCAGTGAGCGCCTCGTCGAGGTAGCTGATCATCAGCCCGAAGTAATGCTGTGCCAGCGCGGCTTGTTCTTTCAGCCTTTTTACGATCTTCGAAATGAGGAATGCCGAAACGGGAATAACCAGGATGGCAAAAAAAGTCAGCTTGGCGGAAGTGGCAAAAAGCATAAACACGTAAGCAAGTAATTGCATCGGTTCCTTGAAAACTACCTGTAAAGTACTGGTAACCGAAAACTGTACGACCCCGACGTCGGATGCGATCTTTGAGATAATGTCCCCTTTCCGCTGGTTGCTGAAATAGCCTACGTGCAGGTCCATCACGTTGTCAAACACTTGCCTGCGCAGGTTCAGCAGCGTATGGATCCGGAGGTTTTCCATGATCCGTTGCGAGAAATATCTGAAAATATTCGAAAGTAGTACCGAGCCTACGATCACCGCACACACGATCTGCAATGCGCCATGCGGGCCGAAAGTAAGGTTGGCCTGCTGCGCGTAATAGTTGAGCATGCCCGTAGGATCGAGCCAGCCGTTTTCCGGCCTGGGATCCAACTGCCCGCCCTGGTTAAGAAAAAGCGTATTCAGGAGCGGCGCCAGAAGGGCCAGGTTCAATGTATTGAATACGACTCCCAGCAGGGTACAAATAATGTATGGGACAGCAAAACGGGCAATCGGTTGAGCAAAAGATAATAATCTGAGGTACGTTTTCATTCTTAGATAATGGCACACTCGCTGTGTGCCGGAAGTAAAAAACACCGAAACCGGGTTTTGAGATTAACGCGCAAATTAATGCTTATCTGGCGAAAACAACTGTCGGTGAAAGCAATTAATTCCCGACAGGCTGTTGGTTAATACGATACCCGGGTAGGACGAAAGGTTGGAACGAATGAGCAGAAATAGGAAAAAAGCGGACAATCGACGCCGAAACCAACTTTTTAAAACAAGTCGTTGTTCAAAAGTAAACCGCCAGACAATGATTACTAATTCCGATATATTTCCGATTGAAACAGGCGACTCCATGCCTGTAACCACCTATAAGGCAGCCCGCTCGGTTGCCGGGCTTGTCGCCAGCCATTTCGAGCGGCACCACCAGGCGGTTTCCAAATATTACGAGCAGGAACTGGCCCCTATTCCCGATGCCCGGATCGTAGAGACGATCATCGATACGACGTTCTGGGCGAGCCTTCGCCGGGAAGAAGGCCGTTCTCCCAAGGTTTCGATTGCCTATCTGCCGCCCGAAGCTGCCGAACATCCTCTTATTTTCACCGAGAAACTCGCATTGACTGCCAACACTCTTACCAAGCTCGCACCCGCCGTGGAGCGCTCAGGTATACACCTGGGCGTGTGGCTGGAAGACGGCGAACTGCGGATTTGGGGCACGACGCGCGTCATTCCGGGACTGTGCTTCGTACTTGAAGTGATCGAGCCGGGAATGCTGGTGGTGAAACACCGAAGGGTGGAAGGCTTTGGCAAGTTCGTCAATATGGCTGTGCTGAAAGGCGATCAGGTGAAGATCGTCAACGAAGAAAGCCGTAAAGTGAAAGACTGCCCCTCGCTGATCAACTCTTTAATGGGTTTTTCTTCCACTACCTTATGGAGCGATTACCCGAACCTGCTCGTACAGCTTGCCGCATCCATGCGCAGCCATGAGCGTGGTGGAATATTGCTGGTGGTTCCCAAGGGCAAGGACCGCTGGCGCGACTCGATCATCCATCCGATCACCTACGACGTTCAACCGCCATTCTCCGAGCTGGCCGACCTGCACCGTAAGTACGTGGAAGATCCTAATCCGATCACCTGGCAGAACCAGTTCAGTTCGGCCGTGCATAATATGGCAGGCTTGACGGCCGTGGATGGGGCGACGATCATCAACGACCGTTACGAATTGCTCGCATTCGGCGCGAAAATCGGCCGTGCGCAGGGTGCGAAGCCGGTGGAGGAAATACTAACAACCGAACCGGTGATCGGCAATACCGCCTTAGTTGTGCACCCAGTGCAGAATGGCGGTACGCGGCATTTGTCGGCGGCTCAATTTGTCCACGATCAGCGCGATGCGATTGCGCTCGTTGCATCTCAGGACGGCCGCTTTACGATATTCTCATGGTCGAAATGCGAGAATATGGTGCAGGCCCACCGGGTAGACGCCCTGCTGCTATGATCCGAAAGGGAAGAGTTCCAGCTGCTCAGGGTCTTTGTATTTCCGCGATTTGACCTCTGGTTCATGGAAGTTGGACAATGAGATACCGAGCAATCGCACCGCCTTCCCTTCCAGGTCAAGCTTTTCGAGCAACTGTTTGGCCGTGTCGGTAATGGTATCGAGGTCCCCGATGGGGTGGGCGAAAGAATAGTTGCGGGTGATCTGTGTAAAATCGCTGAATTTGACTTTTAATGTGACCGTCCGGCCTTTCAGCTGGTTTTTTTCGAGACGATTAGCAACTGTTACGCCAATGCGGTCAAGTTCTTTGTTCATTTCGTCCGGCGTGGTAAGGTCGTAGGTGAATGTGTCCTCGGCCCCGAGTGATTTCGTTTCACGGTGCGTTTGCACCTGCCGGTCATCGATCCCGCGCACGATTTTGAAATAGAAGTGGCCGGTTTTGCCGAAATGGTTCACCAACTCGTCCTCCGAGAGCTTTTTGAGGTCCGAACCATTAAAAAGTTGCATTCCCTTCATTTTATCGGCGGTGACTTTCCCTACCCCGTGAAACTTCTCGACCGGCAACTGGTCCATGAAGCTTTCAATTTTGGATGGACCAATAAATGTCAGCCCATCGGGCTTGTTGATATCCGAAGCGATTTTTGCGACAAACTTATTGACAGACACGCCCGCCGAAGCGGTGAGGCTAAGTTCTTCTTTAATGGATTGTTTGATCTGCCTGGCAATTTCCATCGCCGAACCGATGCCCATTTTGTCCTCGGTAACGTCCAGATACGCCTCGTCCAGAGAAAGCGGTTCAATTAGATCTGTATAGCGGGAGAAAATCTCCCGGATGCTTCTGGAAACAGATTTGTAAATCTCAAATCTCGGATGCACAAATATGATCTGCGGGCAAAGCTGAATGGCCTGCCGCGAGGGCATCGCCGACCTTACCCCGAATTTACGCGCCTCGTAGCTAGCCGTTGCCACTACACCACGGCCAGTAGGAGAGCCGCCCACCGCGAGTGGTTTGCCCCGGTATTCAGGGAAGTCGCGTTGCTCGACCGACGCGTAAAATGCATCCATATCGATATGGATGATCTTGCGAACCGGTGAAGTATTTGGCGTTTCCTGCATTGAAAAAGGCAAGTTTTCGGGTTAAAGAGGTTTCTGCAATTAAAAACAAATTAAATAACATTGCATTCGCATCACAAGGCACTTTTTTTTCGTAGTAGGTGAATAAATCCGCAACCTGTCTGTAACTAGCCGGTTATTCATTTACTCAATTCCTTAGAATATTTCGATGCGATACACTATACCTCTGTTCAATTGCTTTTTTGCCACCCTTTTTATGCTCTTCATCAGCCTTGGCACGGCGGAGGCGCAGGATCGTTGCGGTTCGATGGAGTTGCTTCAAAAACGGTTCACCGATAAGCCCGCTCTTAAACTGATGTTCGATCAGCGGCAGGTACGGATTCAACAATTGGTCAATGAAAGAATAGCCTCGGGCAAGATGCTCCGCACAACCGGCCCCATCACGATCCCGGTAGTATTCCACGTTGTGCTCAGCCGGCAGTCGATGGTGACCGATGCCCAGATCATGGCCCAGCTGGACACGATTAACAAAGACTACGCCGGAACCAATGGCGGAGCCGCAAAAATTCCTTCGTATTTCAAATCGCTTTTCGGGCAGTCGGGCATTCAGTTCTGCCTTGCGCAGCGCACACCCAATGATGCCCCGTCGACAGGTATCGAGCGCTACACCACTACGCGCAACTCATTTGACTACACCAATAATCAGGTGAAGCACGCCGAATCGGGCGGGGCCGATGCCTGGGATACCGATAAATACTTAAATGTTTGGATCTGCGACCTTTCGGGAAGCACATTGGGTTATGCCACTTTCCCCGACGACGGCGTAAAGGACGAGCAGGGCGTGGCTGTCGACTATGCCTCGCTGCCGGGCGGAGCCGCTACCGGATTCAATCAGGGAAAAACACTGACACACGAAATAGGGCATTATTTTGATTTATACCACATCTGGGGTGACGACAACGGGGCTTGCACGGGAACCGACAATATCGACGATACCCCCAATCAAAGCAACAGCACCACAACCTTTCAGACCGGCATGGTGACCGATCGCTGTACTTCTACGGCGCCGGGAATTATGTACCAGAATTTTATGGACTATTCCCCGGATGCCACCCTTTTCATGTTCACCCAAATGCAGGTAGCGCATATGGAGGAGATCTTTGAAAAATATCGTTCATCCCTTTTACTTTCCAACGCCTGCACGCCGGTCGATGTCAAGAAAAAAGATGCGTCCCTGAAAACAATTCGTCAGCCGGCACAGCGCATTTGTACCAATACACTCACACCGCAGATCACTTTGGTTAACAGGGGTAGCGAGACACTCACTTCACTGATAATCCACGCCGTGATTGATAATGGAACCGTGCAGAATTATAATTGGACGGGTTCCCTGGCTACTTATGCGGAAACAACCGTGACTTTGCCGACCCTTGCAACAGTGGAGGGCAATCACATTCTGAGTATTTCCACCTCGAACCCGAACGGGGCTGCCGACGAGGACACTTCGAATGATGCACTAAGCCTCGATTTTATCTATTACGAACCTTTTGCCACGCCTGTCAAGGAGGGTTTTGAAGGACTTTTCCCGCCGCAGGGCTGGGATATTGTAAACGAAGACAACGGTTCTACGTGGGAAAAAACAACTTCGGCCTCTAAAACTGGCAATGCGTCGGTGAAGATCGGGAACTTCGGCAACCAGGTAGTAGGCCAGCGCGATTACCTCCGCTCGCCGACGGTCAATACCGCAGGGGCAGACTCCGCATTCGTCTCCTTCCAGGTGGCAGCTGCGACATATACCAGCACTTCCACCCAGAACAATGTGTGGGATACCTTGCAGGTGCTTATTAGTACAGATTGCGGACAGACTTACACAAGTCTCTACAAAAAATGGGGATCGAGCCTGATTACACGCAACGCGGCCACGCGGACTGCATTTACGCCCGGCATAAATGAATGGCGGCGTGAGGAGATTAATATCGGCAGCTTCATTGGCCAGGGCGAAATACTCGTGGCGTTCCTAAACACCAATGGAAACGAAAACGATATTTATCTTGACGATATCAATATCAGGACCGTTACGGTGAATCCGAACCTGAAAGAAGCGGGATTCCTGGTAACGCCCAACCCGACGAGCGGGCAGGTTTCGGTGCAGTTCTATCCGCATCCTGAAAAGCTGAAATCTGTTTCGATTTATAATGTAGCCGGGCAAAAAATAGCCGAAACCGTCATTACGGGAGAAGTAGCTTCCAACGTGTATAATTTTGACCTGACTACCTTTCCCTCAGGCCTGTACATAGTGAAAGCGGAGTTCGAAGACCGCGTACTGACGAAGAAGATTGTGAAGAATTAATGGACCGCCGTCGAATGGTGAATTTTGACTGAGTGACCGGCGACCCGGTCACTCAGTCATCAATATATCCTCTTAACGATCACCTTGCTGTTGGTTTGCGAAATGGCAAACTCCTTTGCGTTCTCGTTGGGTGGCGCGATAAAAATCTGTCTTTTTTTCTTGCCGTCGGTATTCACCCAGTTCGCTGAATAGAGGTCCGGAAGCTGCCCGGTGTAGATCGGGTGATGGTCCGAGTACATAAACACTTCTTCCTGTTCGAAAGCCTGTTCGAGGTCGCTACCTTCTATTACGTCACAGATAATCTTCAAACTGCCTGAATCGTCTTCTACCAGACCTTTAATCCGGGCTTTCCCGTAAAAAGGGTCTTCTTCAAATTCCCAACGGATATAGTATTCTATTACGTTTCCGATCTGAGACTCAATGTAGTCGGCAGTTAGTAATTGTTCCTGGTGCATGGTCGAAGTTGGTTTTTTACACTCCTTAATACTTAGCAAATCCAAACCGCCCCTTTATGGGCGCTTTTGACAAATGTAATCGTAAGCACGATGTTTCCAAAAATAATAGGACGCGTTTCATAGATATTTGAAAAATTACGATCAAAGGGACATTTGCAATGCTAAGAGCGGTTGGGATGGTCCTGCACATATAGTTGCATAGGTTAGTTGTGTAAATGTATTTCTAATGTTATTTGTAGAACTCTTTTGTTGCGGCGAAGTGCCTGTTTTATCACCTCGGGAAACATAGCGGTATGGTTTTTGTCGGTAAAGGCTAAACAAATTACTTTTCGGGACGCCGTCCCGTCACTTAGCCAAGAATGATATGAGAAAAACTCAACGAGCCAATGAGCCTGTGCCGTGTCCGGTCCCGCTCATTTTCCTGAGGATCGGCTTCTTTTTGCTACTGTTTTCCGGTCCGATATCCCGAAGCAACGCACAGCAGGCCGGGCCGGATTCAACCCGAAAAACAAAGCCTGATACACTCGCAAATCCGGCACCGGTACTGAAAACGAATCCTGCAACAGCCCGCCCCGCCCCCGATACCCTCCCCAAGCCTCAAAATACCACCGATTCTGCTTCCAAATCCTCCACTTCACCACTGGTGAAACCCACGCAGAACTTCGATCCCCTGGTTAAGCCAGCCCCTCAAAAAGATACATTAAACAAAGCCAGCACTCCGGCTGCCGGGGTTCCGGCCGCCGGGACGCCGGCCGTAGTCAAACCCGACAGTGCCCTAACGCCTGCACAGACGGGGAATACGAACGCCGCGCAACCTGCACAGCATGCAGCGCAAACACCCGATTCAGCCACCGCGCAGAAACCTTCTCCCGGCGGTCCGACCGAAGCGGGTCCTGATGCGCGTGACATAAAAGGGGTGGTAAAAGACGAAAAGGGTGCTGGAATGCCCGGTGTGGCAGTTTTGGTAAAAGGTACTCAGATACAGGCTATTACCGAACCTGATGGCTCTTTCCAGATGAAGGTGCCTGCGAAGGGCGGGATACTGGTGTACAGCTTTGTGGGTTTTACGACCAAAGAAATGCCCATTACCGATCTTACAACATACAATGCCCAGCTTACCCCTGAGGCCAGGGCTTTGAAAGAAGTGGTAGTGGTAGGGTATGGCGCTCAAAGCAAACGCGACCTGGCCAGTTCGACATCCCGGGTTGCATCCCAGGATTATAAGTCGGCGGTTATCAATACGATCGACCAGGCTATTCAGGGACGCGCTACCGGCGTGCAGGTGGTCGAAAGCTCGGGTGAGCCGGGAGCTTCTGCGGTGGTCAGGATACGCGGTAACAACTCGCTGAGCGGGAATAACGAGCCGCTCTACGTGATTGACGGTTTTCCGATGCCGCCTCACCGTGAAGCGGGGACCAATTTCTATGGTTCCTATACACAAAACGGTTTGTATGGGATCAATCCGAACGACATCGAAAGCATGGAAATCCTCAAAGATGCTTCTGCAACGGCCATTTACGGTTCGCGCGGTGCAAATGGGGTGATTTTGATCACTACAAAATCGGGCAAGCGGGGAGAAGGTCGTGTGGAGCTTGTCAACAAGACCTCCTTCGGACGGGTAGCGAACCCGATCCGTATGATGAACTCCCGCCAATATGCGGAGGTGATCAACGAAAGCTTCCGCGTGTCCAACCGGAATCCGCCGTTTGAAAACCTGGACAGTAGCATGACCAACACCGACTGGGTGGATGCCATTACACAGCCCAGTTTCAGGCAGGATATTACGTTGAGCCTTTCGGGAGGCAGTCCCAAATCGTCCTATTACATTTCCGGCAATTACCTCAAAGACAAGGGGACTATCATCAATTCGAACAATGATCGGGCGAGCTTGCGCGTCAATCTGAACAATGAGATCAACGACTGGTATACGGTCAAAGGCCAGGTTTCATTTAGCCGCCAGAAAACCAACCGCGCTGTAACAGCCTCGCGCGCGTGGCCAAGCTCGGGTGGGCTAATGGACGGGCTGCGCGCTGCGCCTACGCTGGAAATCGATTATCTGGGCAATAACAGTCTGGGTATTCCGAACTACCAGGGGTATTATTTTTCCAATCCATATAATGAGCTGATGGCAAAAACCGATGTCACGCAGAGCGATTACTCGATTTTGAATATTGAAAACTACTTTAAAATCGCCAGTGGACTGCAGCTGGTCGTGAGCCTGGCGGGCAACCAGAACCTTACACGGCGAAAAGTATTCCTGCCGCCTTCCACGGCCGAGGGGAACCAGGTGAAAGGAAAAGGCAGTAACAACACGGCTAATACGTATAGCTATAACTTCAATTCGTATCTGCAATACGAAAGGACGTTTAAGAAGAATCATTACCTCAATGCGACGCTGGGTGTGGAATATAACGACCAGACTGTTGAATTCGTCAACACCAACTCGTCGGGTTTCGCGGTACCGTTTTTCGGGGTCGACAATATCGGCAGCGCGTCATCGCAGGTAATCGCTTCATATAAGGAAAAGCGGATTCTGCAGTCCGGTTTCCTGCGAGCGAACTACTCTTTCAAAGGAAAGTATGTATTGAACGCCTCTATCCGTGCAGACGGTGCTTCGGCATTTGCGGCCAATAAAAAGTACGGGGTTTTTCCGGCGGTGGCGCTTGCATGGAACCTGGATCAGGAGGAATTCATGAAGGGGGTTACGTTCATTTCGAATACCAAGTTCCGAGCTTCCTATGGCGAAACTGGCAGTCAGGCTATCGGACCTTACTCGTCGCTATCGCTTTATAGCCCCGGGTTTTATGAAATGGGGCCCGGCGGCGATGGGGCGGTGATCAATACAGGTGTTTTTCCCAACACGATTGCCAATCCGAACCTTTCATGGGAGCGGACAAGGCAGTTCAATGTCGGGGTAGATTTCAATGCCGTTAAAGACAGGGTCGTGCTGAGCTTCGATTATTACAATAAAGTCACTTCGGATTTGCTTCAACAGCGTAAAGTACCGACGCAATCGGGCGTGAGCACGATCATCGACAACTACGGTACCATGCGTAACCGTGGTGTGGAATTGAGCATTCAGGGAAACATCATTCAGAAAAAGAATGTGACCTACTCGACGCGCCTGAATATTTCGAGGAACGTAAATACGCTGGTCGACCTTGGTGACCGCACCCAACCCGATTATGTGAATATCAATGGTAACCTGCTGGGAGGCGTTTCTGGTATACTGGTTCCCGGGCAGGAGATCGGCCGCTTTTTCGGTTACCGCGTGGACGGTTTGAGCCAGAAAGATGACTTCGACGCCGACGGCAATCCTAAATTCGCCACTTTTGAAGGCCCGCGGCCGCCCGGCTCGAAGGGCAGCCCGCTTTACGGCGCATGGAAGTATTCGGATGTAAATGGCGATGGCATCATTACCGCCGACGACCGCGTGGTGCTCGGCAAGTCTACACCCGATTTTACATTCGGATGGAGCCATGACCTAACGTGGAAGAATTTCGCGGTCAATGCATTGTTTACAGGTTCGGTCGGAAACGATGTGCTGAACCTGACCCGCTTCTATATCAGCAATGGTGTCGTCGATTACGGCGGAGTAGGGTTCAACCAATCTGAGGAGTGGTTTGAGAACCGTTATACTGAAGCCAAACCACACAATAACCCCAAATATCCGGGTGTGCAGCGCGGCATCGCCTCAGGAGATATCAACTCGGTGATGCTGGAAGACGGCAGTTTTGCCCGCTTGAAAATGCTTACGGTTTCTTACACGTTCCCTAAACTCGGCCCGATCCAGAACCCGCGGTTATTTGTAACTGGCACCAACCTCTGGACCTGGACCAACTATTCCGGTTTCGATCCCGAAGTGAGCTCCTATGCGCAGTCGCTGCTGCAACAGGGTATCGACTATGGTGCCTATCCGGCTCAGCGCTCGTACACCATCGGGTTCTCCTGCAATTTCTAGTGTTGACCAACGCATTTGAAAAACATGAAAATACATATCAAGATATCCGTAATGCTGCTCGCTCTGCTGGGCATTACATCCTGTAAGGATAATCTGGAAGAGTCGCCCTATTCCTCGCTGGGCAAAGATGTGGCCTTCAAAGACGAGGAAGGCCTGAACCAGGCGACCATTGGCGTGTACCAGGCCTGGACCACCACCGATCATTCCGATATTTACAACCGGTTTATTCTCGCCGAGTCGGGTCACCGGTATGCGACTGCCGGCATTCTGGGTTCTGGCGCCGATCCTTACTACCGTTTTGCGCATACGGCCGTCTCGGGCGCGTTCGAATCGGTGTGGTCGCGGTTTTACAAGATTATCTACCGCGCCAATACGGTGATCGACAATGCTAAATTGGCTGTTCCGGGCGAGGAAGAAGAAGCCGACCCCTATATCGCCGAAGCGCGTGTGCTGCGGGCTTACGCCTATTTTAACCTGGTAAGGTTGTTTGGCGGGGTGCCGCTGATTTTGAAAGAAATCAAATCGTTCGAGGAAAAGGACCTGATTTTTGCGCCTCGCGCTACGGACGCACAAGTGTACGAAGCCATCCTGGCCGATCTGGCTTTTGCTGAAACGGTTCTTCCCGATTCGCGCGGCGGTGCGGAGCTGGGGCGGGTATCAGCTGGTACTGTCAAGGCATTAATGGGTAAAGTTTACCTGACAATGGCCGGCAAGCCTTTGAACAGGACAGAAAACTACCAGAAATCCATCGAAAAGCTGAGCGAGCTTGTGGGGCCGGTGAATGAGGAAAAGTACGATATGGAGCTGCTGCCGGACTTTGCCGATGTTTTCGCATTGGCCAATGAGCGCAATCGTGAAATTGTCCTTTCGTTCGGCTATTTTGTCAATCCTTCGAATCAGAACGGGAATATTTTGCCTTTCCATTTGTTTCCCTCGGGTTTGGTGAACGGCGATGAGCAGACCAATTATGGTTTGACTTACGATTATTACAAGCTGTTCGACAAAACAGATACGCGCCGCGACTATACGCTGGTATCCAGGTACGCTTTCACGGGCGGCGCTCGTGCGGGAGCCGAGCCGGGTGATAGCATTATTTACGACCCGAAAACGTCGCATTACCTCAACCAGCGGACCAAGCAGCCGTTTTCACACGACGATTTCAAATACGGGATCGCATTTGGGAAACTTGCGCGCGAGGCGCGACCTGCGGGAGCCCCCGTGCAAGGTTACAGCTCGGATCTGATCGAAATGCGATTTTCGGATGTGTTGCTCATGCTGGCCGAAGCATTGGTAGAAACTGGCAAACCTGCCGAAGCGCTTCCGTTGCTCAACCGCGTCCGCGCCCGTGCAAAAGCGGCGCCTTCGAAAGCCGCTGGTGTGCCCGCATTGCGTGCCGCTATCCGCACCGAACGCCGGCTGGAACTAAGCGGGGAATTCAATACGGTGTTCGATATCCGCCGCTGGGGGATTTTAAAGGATGAGATAGCTGCTATGTCAGACGACCAGATCGTCGACAATGTGCTGATCCCATACACGCCGCGCCTCGAACTGTATCCAATCCCGCAATCGCAGATCGATGCCAACCCGAATCTGACGCAGAATGAGGGCTGGTAGCGGAAATCCGGAGTTTCAGATGTAATTTCAGGTTTTAAATTACACTATGAAAACTTCTTTCAGACCGGTTTACGGTGCGGTACTTCTGACGGGCCTCGGCCTGCTGGCCTCATGCCAGAAGCACCTGGCCGTTTCCAAAAGCGAATACAAACAGTACGGCATCGACCAGCAGGTCGGTGCCGATTCTGCTATAATCCGGTACTACCAGCCTTTCAAGGACAAGATGCAGGCTGAAATGAACCGCGTCGTGGGTCAGACTGAGGAGGCGCTCACAAAGCCCTCCAACCCTGAAACACTCATGGGTAATTTCTTTGCCAACGCAATGCTTAAAGAAGGCTTGAAGAAAGACCCCACCATACAATTCACGCTGGCCACCAAGGGCGGCCTGCGTACCACATTCCCGAAAGGCAATATCACCGTGTCTCATGTTTTCGAACTTATGCCGTTTGAAAATGAAATGGTTGTGCTTAAACTGTCGGGACAGAATGTGCAGCAGGTCATCGATTTCATAGCCAGAAAAGACGGCGAGCCCGTTGCCGGCATCCGTATGAAGATCAGGGACAACAAGGCCTACGATGTCACGATCGGTGGGGAGCCGTTCGATATCAGCAAAACTTATAACCTGCTCACCTACGACTACCTTGCCGACGGCGGTGACGACCTCGAATGCCTCCGCAACCCGCTCGAACGCCGGGAGATCAACCAGAAAGTAAGGGAAGCATTGTTTGAAAATATTAGTGACCTGACCCGGCAGGGCAAGAAAATAACCGCTCAACTCGATGGAAGAATTATTTCAGATAAATAGGAGAGATTTCCTCAAAAAGAGCGGTCTGGCTGCCGTTGCATTGGGCTTTGGCACGGTATCCGCCTTCGCCAAACGTGACTCGGTCGTTCAACTGACGATTTTGCATACCAATGATGTTCATAGCCGCATTGATCCTTTTCCGATGGACGGATCGCGTAACCAGGGGTTAGGGGGCGTGGCGCGTCGTGCTGCGTTGGTGAAGAAGATCCGCTCCGAGCAGCCCAATGTGCTTTTGCTGGATGCAGGCGACGTTTTTCAAGGTACGCCCTATTTCAACCTTTATGGCGGCGAGCTCGAATTTACGATCATGAGCCAGATGGGTTACGATGCTTGCACGATGGGTAACCATGATTTCGATAATGGCATTGCCGGTTTTGTAAAGCAGCTCCCGCATGCCAACTTTCCGTTTTTAGTCAGTAATTATGATTTTAACAATACAGGGCTGAAAGGTAAGACGCTGCCTTATAAGATCTTCAAAAAACAGGGTCTGAAAATCGGTGTGTTCGGGGTATGCATCGAGCTGGAAGGCTTGGTCAATAAAAAGAATTACCTGGAAACGGTTTACCTCGACCCGATAGCCAAAGCCAACGAAATCGCCTCGTCGCTCAGAAATGATCAGCATTGCGATTTTGTCATTTGCCTCTCGCATTTAGGATACAAATACAAAGAAAATAAGGTCTCAGACCAGATTTTGGCTAAATCGACACGAAATATCGACCTGATTATCGGCGGACACACACATACATTCATGAAGGAGCCGGAGCCAATTTTGAACCTGGATGGCAAGGTTACGACCATCAACCAGGTAGGCTTCGCGGGCATTAACCTCGGCCGTCTCGACTATTTCTTCGACCGCGACAGCGGAAAACAGAAAATGGTATCGGCCGTGCTGCCGGTGCGTGACTGTGTGTGACTGCGTGAGTGATTTTGAATGAGTGACCGGCCACTCATTCAAAATTAGAACTCATTCGATATGCAGGAATTGCTGCCGTACCTTTTCCTCTTCCAGGTCGAGCTGGGCAAGGTGCTGGCGGATGATCTCTTCTTCGTAAGCCTCTTTCTTGTTGAACTGGTGCAGAATATGCCGTTTATGTTCGAGAAGTTCTTTGGTTATTTCCTGGTAACGGCCAATGTAAGGGTGCCCGGCGTCGCTGACTTCCGAATCCCGGACGTGGTCAAGAAAACCGATGTCGCTTTCCAGCTTAAATTTCAGGCTCTGCAATAGTTCGTTCTCGTCTACTTCCCTAAGATATTTGGTATTGATCAGATCCAGCGAAGCCTTGGCGAGTTTCCGACGGATAATCACGTCTTGCTCCTGCGCGGACACTTCGTAATCCCGTTCCTCCACTTTTAACAACCTCACTAATGCGGGAAGTGTAAGGCCTTGGAAAACAAGCGTTACCAGGATGACGATGAATGTTATAAAAAGAATTATGTTCCGCTGCGGAAAGGGCTGGCCACTATCGAGCAAGATCGGTATCGACAAGGCGGATGCCAGCGAAACCACCCCGCGCATGCCGGCCCAGCCGAAAATCAGCGGCATCCGGTACCCCGGGCTGCTATCTGCGGTCGTGATGAAACGGCTTATAAATACCGTAAAAATGGATGCGCCCAGCGTACTGGCAATGCGGGTGATGATCACGACAGCCGAAATGATGAGCCCGTATTTGATCGCCTCGCCCAGCGAAGCTTCCCCGAAGCCCTGGATGATTACCGGCAGTTCGAGGCCGATGAGCATAAATACAATGCCGTTGAGTACAAATCCCACGGTCGACCACACATTAATGCCCTGAATGCGGCTCAAATGGCTGAGAATGCTGTGCTGGTTGCGTGAAAGGAACAGCCCGCCGGTAACCACGGCGATAACCCCAGAAAAATGAAATTCTTCCGCTGCGATATACATGGCATATGGCGCAACGAATGTCATGATCGTGTCGATGCTCGGCGTAGTAGGGAGCCAGCGGAGGATGGCGTAAAAAATGAGCGCGATGCCCAGGCCCACGGCAAAGCCCATGCCGATCACCAGAAAAAAGCTGCCGACCGCATCGGTCAGCACGAATCTGCCGGAGGCGACCGCTACCAATGCGAAACGGAAGACGATCAGAGACGAGGCGTCGTTCAGCAGGCTTTCACCTTCGGCGATGGCAATGAGACGTTTGGGCACTTTTACATTTTGCAAAATGGAAGTGGTGGCCACCGCATCGGGCGGCGAGATGATACCTCCCAGCAGAAAGCCCAGCGCGAGCGTAAACCCGGGTATGATTGCCTGCGATACGTAAGCGATCACGCAAGAGGTGAATATCACGATAATGAATGCGAATGACCCGATCACGCGCCGCCATTTCCAGAAATCTTTCCAGGATGTTTGCCAGGCGGCCTCGTACAATAGCGGCGGCAGGAATATCAGGAATATCAGCTGGGGATCGATTTCTACCGACGGCAGGCCGGGAACCAGGCTCAATGCGAGCCCGCCCAGTACGAGCACGATCGGGTAGGCGATTTTGATCCTTTGCGCCAGCATGACCAGGAACATGATCACCACTACCAGTGAGAGGTAAAGAATTATGGATTCGTGCATAAAATTCGTTCAGTGTCGGCTTATCGAACGTACAATTTAATACCGTTCGTCGATTTTAATACAATCTGCGGATGCATTCCCACGGTAGCCCCCGGCTCGCGCACGAAGTCGAAACGTTTTACCAAGGCGGCCAGCACGAGCTGCATTTCCATCAATGCAAACTGCTGTCCGATGCAGATACGCGGCCCGGCGCCAAATGGCAAATAGTTGAATTTTGCCCGGTTTTTAACGGTTTCCGCCTGAAAATTTTCGGGATTGAACGCGCCGGGGTTGTTCCAGAGGTTCGGGTTTCGGTGCAGCTCGAAAATCGACATGAATACCGAACTCCCTTTTGGAATACCATAACCTTCAATCTCCTGGTCTACGGTGCTTTCGCGCGTCATCGTCCATGCGGGTGGATACAGACGAAGGCCTTCCTCAATAACCTGCCGGGTATAGGGCATTTGAATGAGTTGTTCAAAACCGGGAACATTGTCAAATATTTCACTTTCTTTCCGGATCCGCGCCACGATATCCGGTTGCGCCGCGAGTTCCCAAAGCAGCCAGCTCAGGCCGGTTGCGGAGGTTTCGTGGCCTGCCGCAAACATGGTAATGGCCTCGTCACGGATTTGCTCGTCGTTCATTTGCTCGCCTGTTTCCTCGTCCTTGCTGTCGAGCAGGAGTTGAAGCAGGTCGTTGGGTGTCTCGCCGGAAAGCCTGCGTTTACCTATAAAATCATAAACAAGGCTATTGAAATAGGCCAGGTCGGATTTGAACCGCCGGTCCTCGCCGTTGATCGCCATCAGCGGCAGGCGGTAGGGCTTGCGTACGCGCGTAACGAGGTAGGTCTGTGTGCGGCTTACCTGCTGGTAAATCTGCTCCTTATCCTCGGTATTCATATTTCCGAACAGCGTTTTCAGGGCGATATCGGAGGTAATACCCATCATTTTAGCATCGATATCTACGGCCGGCTTCCCGCGAAATTGTTCCAGTTCTTCCAGAAAAGCAGCCGTTAGCTCGCCCATTGTGGCAAACAGCTCGTGCAGGCGCTCACGATGGAATGCGGGCTGTACCAGCCGCCTTTGTCTTAACCAGAAGTCCCCGTCGCTGATCACGAGCCCGTTACCCAGCACCGGCCGCAGCAGTTTTACTGAATTGCCTTTCTTGAAATTCTTATGGTGCTGTTGCAGCACGTGCCGGAAAAAGGCCGGGTCGCGCGTTACAATAAATTCTCTGAACAGGCGGATTTTGAAGGTATCGCCACATTGGTCGAAGCCCTGCCGGAGAAAACGGAGCGGGTCGCGTGCAAAGCGGATCGCGGATAGCAAGGGAATAGGGCCGATTTTGAATTCGGGAATGGGACGCATTGTGTAGCAAATATTGAGAATGACCGCAAATAAACCAATCCCTCGCAAAATGCAATGCATAAAAAAAGCCGCGCTTCATTCGAAAACGCGGCCCGGGGTGTGCATAGGTTTCATTTATTTTTTTCCGGCGAACGAACGCAGCATCCAGGTATTTTTTTCTTTGAACTGCATGAAACGGTTCACCATGTCGTTGGTGCCGTCGTCGCTTGCCTCTTCGGTGGCCGTAAGAAGCTCTCGTTCGAGGCTGATCAGCTTGCTGAAATCGTCGAGGACGGCATCTACCATGTCGAGGTCTTTCATACCGATCGTGTTGATCTCTTTGATCTCCGATTCGTTGATATAGTCTGCAAACCGGCTGTGCGGCGGCTTGCCCAGGGTCAATACACGTTCAGCAATCTCGTCGATCGTTTCCTGAGCATTGGTATACAATTCCTCAAACTTCACGTGCAGGGTAAAAAAGTTTTGCCCTTTGATGTTCCAGTGGCAGCCTCTCAGTTTTTGGTAATGAATGTGATAGTTGGCGAGGTAGTCATTCAGCAGATCCACAACGGGTTTCACGTCGGTTTCGCTCAGACTAATTGCTTTGGCATCCATAATAAATAAGATTGGGTTGACATTGTTTCATGTAAAAATGTCATCAAAATCATACCAACGGATCAGAAACGGTCAAGTACTGCGTTTAAAGTTGCGGATAATGCCCAATTGATGTCCGAAGGCTGGTTCTTGTTGTCGGAATACGGTTTTGAACGCTTGCGGGCATGATCCTTGAAGTACCTTTTTATACCCATTAATTACAGCAATTTATGTTCCTCAACAATTTGAAAACCATGAAAATGCAAGCCCTCCTGATAATCGGACTGGCTGTTTCGTTGCCTTCTTTCGCGCAGAACAAAGAAGAAGAAAAGATAAACGCCGCCACTGCGGTACTGAGCGATTTTAACGGAATGCAGATTCCCGTACAATTGCTGGAAGCCTCCAAGGGCATCATCATCATCCCGAGAATGATCAACGGCGGTCTGATCGTGGGCGGAAAGCATGGCAAGGGTCTTGCCATGATTAAACGGGAGAATGGCCAATGGAGTGACCCGGTATTTGTGACCATCACAGGCGGAAGCGTAGGTGCGCAGATAGGCGTGCAGGCGGTGGACCTGGTTCTGGTATTTAAAAGTGAGAAATCACTGATGAACATCGAAAAAGGCGACTATACCCTTGGCGGCGACGTGTCGGTAGCGGCCGGGCCGGTAAGCAAAAACGCCTCGGCCACCACCGACTATAAACTGGAAGCAGAGGTTTATTCCTACTCACGTGCCAAAGGCCTGTTCGCCGGCGTGACCGTAAACGGGGCAATGCTCGATGTCGATGTGCGGGCGAATACCGGTCTGTACGGCAGTAAAGCCAACGTCCAATCGATTTTTACGGAGTCAAACATTTCATCCAAAGCCGTGGATCAACTGCGCGAGGCGTTGGATGATTTCAATTAAAAATTGGTCATGCCATCCAGCGTCGTTTCCAAAATGATCTACAACGAGGAGACAGAAACATTGCGCATCGTGTATGTTTCGGGGATGGTATATGACTACAAAAACGTCCCCTGGGAAGTGTACCAGGCCATGAAGACCTCGGGCTCGAAGGGGACGTTTTTGAATAAACATATTAAGGGGAATTTTGAGTTTGAAAAAGTCGGTGATCAAATGAGTGAAGATTGAATGATTCCCGACTTTACAAAAAATGAGTGCTGCACGCATTGAAGGTGTGTTTGATTTTGCATTACTTTGCGATATTTCCGATTGGATATAACGGTATATCGAAAATATGCAGAGAATTCTTACTGCCATCATGTTTATATTGCCGGTAATGGGCCTGGCTCAAAATCAGCCCGACACACTCAAAGCGCGTGCGCTCGATGAAGTGGTGGTAACCGCCTCGCGGGTAATCGAAAGCATTCTGGTATCGCCGGTGAGCGTGCAGAAGGTGAGTGCGAAAGCAACTGCATTATCCCCGGCATTGTCGTTTTTTGACGGGCTGGAAAATGTGCAGGGTGTGCATATGATTACACCTTCGCTGGGTTTCAAGGTGCTGAATGCGAGAGGATTTTCGAATACGACCAACGTGCGTTTCGCGCAATTGACCGACGGGATGGACGTACAGTCGCCGCACATCGGCGGGGCTATCGGGAACTCGCTTGGGCCGACTGATCTTGACATTGCCAGTGTTGAGATACTTCCAGGCACCGCTTCGGCATTGTATGGCATGAATACCGTGAACGGCGTCGCGAATTTTTTTACCAAAAATCCCTTCAATTCCGAAGGACTTTCGGTGCAGCAGAAAACGGCCGTCAACCACTTGAACGACAGCCATCACAAGGCAAAGCCGTTTACAGAAACGACAATCCGTTTTGCCAAAATCATCGCCCCAAAATTTGCATTTAAAGTAAACGGCGCATTCACAAAAGGCTACGACTGGATCGCCTCCGATCAGACCGAGCTGAATGGTAATGCCAACAGCAGCACACAGCTTTTCGGTACGGATAATCCGGCCAGCGATCCCGTAAATAAATATGGCAATGAGAGTTCCAATCGGAAAACGATTACGCTGGGAGGCAAACGTTATGTGGTGAGCCGCACTGGTTACCAGGAGGCTGAGGTGGTGGACTATAACTTACAGAATATCAAAGGCGATGTGGGCCTTTACTATAAAGTGGCGCCTGGCGCCGTGCTGACCTATACTTATCATTTTGGCCTGCTGGACAATGTATACCAGCGCGCCAACCGGTTCCGCCTCGAAAATTACTTCGTGCAGCAGCACGGCATTCAGTACCAATCGGCTTCGGTGCAGGCCAGATTATATGTCAATTCCGAAAATACAGGCCGTTCCTACAACCTGCGCTCGATGGCCGAGAACATGGACCGCAGCTACAAGTCCGACAACGACTGGTACGCCGATTTTACCAAAGGCTTCAACAGCGCCATCACTGGCGGGGTCGCGGTGGCCGATGCGATGCGGCAAGCCCGCACAGCCGCCGATGCTGGCCGTTACCTGCCAGGCACCAGTGCTTTTAATGCCCAGTTACAGAAATTGCAGGACATCAATAACTGGGACGTGGGCGCCGCATTGCGCGTAAAAGCAGATTTTGTACATGCCGAAGCGCAGGTAAGCCTTACCGAAAAGTACCTCAAAGCCTGGAAAGACAAATACGAACTGGACATTCTTCTGGGGGCCGACCACCGGACCTACATCATCGTTCCGGACGGCAATTACTTCGTGAACCCGGAACCTGGAAAAGAAGGCAAGAACATTACCTATGGCAAAACCGGCGGATTCATTTCGCTGAATAAAGACCTGTTTCAGAAAAAACTGCGGTTGGGTATGATCCTGCGGGCAGATAAGAACGACTATTTCAAAACGACGTTCAACCCGAGGTTATCGGTTGTTTACAGTCCGGTACATGACCATAATATCCGCGTTTCGTTCCAGACGGGCTACCGCTTTCCGAGTATTTTTGAGGCTTACAGCAATGTCAACAGTGGAGGGGTGAAGCGGGTAGGGGGGCTGCCGGTGATGTCGCATGGCATTTTTGAGAATGCGTGGCTGGCCAATTCCATTACGAGCTTCCAGCAGGCTGTTTTGAATGATATCAACCAGAATGGCCTCACGCAGAACGCCGCGATCGAGAAAAATAAAGGTTTGCTCAAAAAAAACTCCTACACCTACTTGAAACCCGAGCACACCAAGACCTGGGAAGCTGGCTACAAGGGTCTTTTCATCGATAGGGCACTGTTTGTGAGTGCAGATCTGTATTTCAACCGGTACAGTAATTTCATCGCACAGACCAACATGAATGTACCGTTATCGACCGATGCAGCCGCTATTCCGCACGACCTCTACGACAAAGCCCGGCAGGCGCAATACCGGATGTACACCAATTCGCGCTCGGTGATTAACAATTACGGTTTCAGTGTAGGTTTGAACTATCAATTGGAGAAAAAATGGGTATTCGGCGCCAATACTACCTTTGCGAAACTGAAAAATGCTGAAAATCAGGACGGGTTGGAAGATGGTTTCAACACACCGAAATGGATCTGGAACGGCTCGGTATCCCGTACCAATATCGCCGGTAATCTGGATGCGACGGTGTCTTATAAATGGCAATCCGGATACTATTCGCAGACATTCCTCGTAACCGGCAACGTGCCATCATACAGCAGCCTCGACGCACAGGTAACCTACCGCGTTCCGGCGTTAAAAAGCCTGGTCAAAGTCGGCGCGAGTAACTTGCTCAATAAGTATTACGTATCCTTCCTCGGCGGGCCGTCGGTTGGGGGGATGTATTATGTGACGTTGGCGGTTAATGTGCAATGACATGTCACCCCGTGCGCTCAGGGTGACAACGGCGATCAAATATTACCCTTCCGCATTTGGCCAACCGCATAATCCGCTGCCCGTGCGGTCAGCGCCATGTAGGTCAGCGATGGGTTTTGTGTGGCGGTGGACGTCATACATGCGCCGTCGGTAACGAATACGTTCGGGACGTGGTGCATCTGGTTCCATTTGTTTAGCATGGAGGTTTTAGGATCCTTACCCATTCTTGCTCCGCCCATTTCGTGGTTTTCGCTGCCAGGGTTCCGGTGGGTATCCGAGGTTTTGATGTTTTTAAAACCGGCTTTATCAAGCATTTCGCTGAGTTCGGTGTAAAAATCCTTCACCATTTTCATGTCGTTGTCGTCGAACGAGACATTCATGCGTAGCTGCGGAATGCCCCAGTCATCTTTCAGGCTTTCGTGCAGCGCCACGAAATTGGTTTCTTTGGTCACCACCTCGCCCATCATTTGCGCACCAAGCGACCAGCCGCTTTCATCAGGTGCAAACAGGCTGGCTTTCAGCGATTCCCCGAGCCCGTCGTTGGCATTCCCGACTTTGGAAGCCGAAAAAGACGTAGCATACCCGCGCAGAAAGTCGGTTTCCTGCTTGAAAACATTGCGGAAGCGCGGAATGTAAGCGCCATTGGGTCGGCGGCCGTCAGTGGTGCTGTCGTGGTAGCCGTCGAAATCTGCCTGCACCCTGCCACGGTAGTTGTGAAAACCAATGAACTTGCCCAGCACTCCACTGTCGTTACCCAGCCCATTCGGGAAACGGCTCGATTTGGAATTGAGCAAAATTAGATTTGAATTAATGGCTGAGGCATTGATGAATATGATTTTGGCATAAAACTCTGTCATTTCCTTCGTCTGAGCATCCACCACGCGCACACCAGTGGCGCGCTTTTTCTTTTCATCGTAAATCACTGAATGCACCACTGAATGCGGCCGCAAGGTGAGATTACCCGTCTTTTCGGCCCAGGGTAATGTGGCCGCGTTGGTACTGAAATACCCGCCGAATGGGCAACCACGCTGGCACATGTTCCGGTGCTGGCATTTGGCGCGGCCCTGCTGGGTATGGATCGGCTGCGGATCGGTAATATGCGCGGCACGACCGATGATCACAGGACGCGTGCCTTTGTAATTTTTCGCGGTCTGGTCGCTGAAATGTTTTTCCACACAGCTCATTTCGTGGGGAGGCAGAAACTCACCGTCGGGCAATTGCGGCAAGCCGTCTTTGTTCCCCGAAATACCCGCGAACTTCTCCACGTAGCTGTACCATGGGGCAATATCCTTGTAACGGATCGGCCAGTCGGTGGCGAAACCGTCGCGCTCAGGGCCTTCGAAATCGTAATCCGACCACCGTTGCGTTTGCCGTGCCCACAAGAGCGACCGGCCTCCTACCTGGTAGCCGCGCATCCAGCTGAATGGCTGTTCCTGCACATAAGGATGCTCGTAATCCTTCACCACGAAATGCATGGCATCCTCCCTGAAAATGTAATGCTTGCTGGCCATAGGGCTTGCTTCGCGGACCGCTAGCGGTGGCAAACCCCGGTGCTCAAATTCCCAAGGCATCATATTCGTGGTGGGGTAATCTACAATATGCTTCACATCGCGCCCGCGTTCAAGCACGAGGGTTTTCAGACCTTTTTCGGTTAATTCCTTCGCTGCCCAGCCGCCGCTGATCCCGGTTCCCACGACAATCGCATCGTATGTCTGTGCCTTGGCAGCGTCAATATTGAAATAGCTCATGAGTGATATTTTAATGATAGATTTACCGAAACAGCCCCGGAAGTAGCTTGTCGTGCAGCAGCAATCGCCAGGTGCCCCAGTCGTGTGCGCCTTCGCCGCCGATGAAATAGTCGTGTTTAATGCCGGCCTTTTCCAAAGCTGCGTGTGTTGCGGCGGATCTTTTTCCTACGAAATCAAGCTCACCGCTGCCTAGCCCGACGAGTAGGTAATCTATCTTGTCTTTGATTTTAGGATCATTGAAAAAAGCAGGGTTCAATTTTTCGGGTTCAAGATCACCCGCACTCAATATGCCGAATGAACTGAACAAGTCTATCGCATTGAAACCCACCGCTTCCGCGTGTCTGCCGCCCATGGAAAGCCCCGAAATAGCCCGGCCTTTGCGGTCTTTGATAGTGCTATAATGGGCATCCACAAACGGTACGATCTGTTTGCGAAGTTCTTCTTCAAACAGTTTATAGGTCTTATCCAAATGTTTTGGGTCACTGCGGTGAATGACCTGGTTGTTGGGCATTGCGATGATCATGGGCACGATTTTTCCCTCTGCCAAGAGGTTGTCCGCGATGAAATTGGCCCGTCCGTCGAGCGTCCAGCCCGAAGCCAGCTCGCCGCTGCCGCCCAGCAGGTACAGTACCGGATATTTTTTCTTCGGGTCATAACCCGGCGGCGTGTACACAAACATTTCTCGTTCGCCATTCAGTACACCGGAATGGTAAATGTGCCTTGCAATGCTGCCATGAGGCACATTGCGTGCGTCGTAATACGCGGGCCCGCTTCCGTGTACAACGAGGTTGCTGTACCCTGGCTGGTTGGAAGCGCCTGTGAGTGTGTTATTTGGGTCGGCCACCGCCACCCCGTCGACCAGGAAACGGTACACATAAATATTGGGCGTCACCGGTGCGACAGTCAGCGTCCAAAGCCCTTCGCTGTCTTTTGTGAAAGGGATATTGGCTTTGCTTTTCAATGCCAGCAGGATTGGTCCGCCCGTCAGTTCCACCTTCTGTGCGTCCGGCGCTTTGATGCGGAAGGTGACCGTGTGGTCATCCCTCACCTCAGGCGAGATCACATTACCGCCATAAGGCACAAGCTGCTCAGTGTTTTTCTGCGGCGCCCAGTCGAGGTTGACGTTGGCCTGCTGGGCTGTTACGAGCATGGGCGTCAGCAGCAGGGATGTGATAATGTATTGTTTTAAGGGCTTCATCGGTAAAATGCATTTCGAGAACAAAGACGAGGAAATGGGTTGGATACTCTACCGGAAGGGGGATGATTTTCCGGTTGTCTATTCAAAAGTACCGATTGAGCATCGTATATAGCAGAGCGGTTGCGATGGATGTAATATGCCTGAGAGCAGGCTACTCCTCACGCCAGAATGTCTTTCACCAGTTTGCCATGAACATCTGTCAGCCGGAAGCGCCTTCCCTGGAATTTGTAGGTCAGGCGCTCATGGTCGACGCCCATCAGATGCATCAGGGTGGCGTGGAAGTCGTGGACGTGAACAGGGTCTTTGATGATATTGTAGCTAAAATCGTCGGTTTCGCCGTAACTGATCCCGGATTTGACTCCCGCACCGGCCATCCACATCGTGAAGCAGCGCGGGTGATGGTCGCGGCCGTAGTCGGTGGCGCTGAGCTTGCCTTGTGAATACACGGTGCGGCCGAACTCTCCGCCCCATATCACCAGCGTGTCATCGAGCAGGCCGCGGCGTTTCAGGTCCATGATCAATGCGCCGGTAGCCTGGTCGGTCGCTTTGCACTGCTGGGCGATGGCTTTCGGGAGCCCGCCATGCTGGTCCCAGCCCTGGTGGTAAAGTTGTACGAATTTGACATCCTTTTCCAGCAACTTACGGGCCAGGAGGCAGTTGGCTGCATAGGTGCCCGGGTCGCGGCTGTCGGGGCCGTAGAGTTCGAAAACCTCATCGGGCTCCTCAGAAGTATCCATTACATCCGGCACGGACGTCTGCATCCGGAACGCCATTTCATATTGTGCAATGCGGTTATTGATCTCCGGATCACCATAAGCATCGTTTTGCAGCTGGTTGAGCCTGGAAAGGTAGTCGAGCATTTCCTTTCGGTCATGGCCGTCGTAACCCTCTGGATTGTTCAAAAAAAGCACCGGATCTTTGCCGGAACGGAACTGTACGCCCTGGTGCCGCGATTCCAGAAACCCGTTTCCCCACAAACGCGCGTAAAGCGGCTGGTCTTTCGGCGCATTTTTAGAAACCAAAACAATGAATGTCGGCAGGTTATTATTGTCGGTACCAAGCCCGTAACTTACCCAAGAGCCAATCGAGGGCCTGCCGGGAAGCTGGTTGCCGGTTTGGAAGAAAGTGATAGCCGGATCGTGGTTGATGGCCTCTGAATAAATGGATCTGACAATGCAAAGGTCGTCGACCACCTTGGCCGTGTAGGGTAGCAGCTCGCTTACCCAGGTTTGGGTTTTGCCATGCTGGTTGAAGCCGTAAACAGAAGGCGCCATGGGCAGTACGCTCTGGCTGGCGCTCATACCCGTGAGCCGTTGGCCCTTGCGCACAGAGTCAGGCAGGTTTTGCCCCGCCATTTGAACCAGTTTTGGTTTATAATCAAATGTTTCGAACTGAGAAGGTCCACCGGCCATAAACAAATACACCACGCGCTTGGCTTTGGGTGCGATATGCGGCAATGCTTTCAGAATCTCGGATTCCAGGTCCCCGGCGGACATTGCACCGGCCGATTGCGACGTAGCCTGGCGTGCGGCCGAGCCATAAAGCTTGTCAAGCCCGAAAAGAGATCCCACGGCCAATGCGCCCAGCCCGAGCGATGTCTGGGTCAGGAAGCGGCGGCGGTCCAGTTTACGGTGCAGTTCGTTGAACTCGGGTGTATGCAGGCGAAATTCTTCGTCGTGATGATGGTGCTGCATGGTTATCTTTTGGTTAAGCAGGCGTCGGAATTGAGAATGGTGCTGGCAACCACGCTGTTTGCGGCGAGCAATGCCGGATCGAGCGTTTTGTCGGTGACATGCTGACCCGAATGCAACCAGCCAGCTGCCTTTTTCGGGTCTTTCCTGAATTTATCTTCCTCCACTTTTCGCAGTGCGAGCAGCAGGTCGACTTCCTTCACGGGCGGTTTACGGCCGGTGAGCTTGCGATAGGCGGTTGTGATGGATTGGCGTGCGTCGGAAATACGTGCCATTTGCTCGCCCATTACCCGCATCGCTTCCACGAATGTCGGGTCGTTGAGCGTTACCAGCGCTTGCAATGGAGTATTCGTTTTTTGCCGGCGCACGACGCAAAAGCTCCGCGAGGTGGCATCGAACGTGGCCAATGTGGGGTTAGGGACCGAGCGTTTTACGATCACATACAAGCTGCGGCGGTAAACGGCATTGCCGGAATCGGGGGTGTAAGTAGTGTTGTTGATCGACCATAATCCCTCCGGTTGATAAGGCTTTACGCTCTCCCCGCCGATTTTGGCATTTATCAATCCGCTCGCCATCAATGCATTGTCGCGGATCATCTCGGCCGACATTCTGTTCGCAGGCCCGCGCGCGTACAAGCGGTTCTCGGGGTCGCGCTCGCGTATGTCTCTGCTTGTGCGCGAATCCTGACGATAGGTGGCCGACATAACGATCAGCTTGTTGAGTTTTTTGATATCCCAGCCCGAATCGCGGAAGGTAACCGCCAGCCAGTCGAGTAGTTCCGGGTGAGTCGGCATCTCACCCTGGTTACCGAAGTCCTCGGTAGTTTTGACAAGGCCTGTTCCGAAGAAATTCTGCCAGTAGCGGTTCACGGCCACTCGTGCCGTCAGGGGGTTGTTGGCGTGGGTGAGCCATTGTGCCAGCCCATAACGGTTTTTGGGGAAATTTTTTGGATATTCCAAGATCGAAGCAGGTGTGGACGGAAACACTTTTTCGCCCGGCGCATCATAATTCCCACGTAGTAATATGTGCGCCTGCTTGGGTTTGGGCATTTCCTGCATCACCATCAGCTCGCGGACAGGTTCGGTAGAATCCGAAAGCTGCGTGCGTGCGTCACGCAGGGTCGTACGCGCTTTTGTCATAGCCGGATCGACTGCGGAGATGTAGTAGTCCTTCAATGCCAACATCTCGGCTGCACTCATTGCCGCCGCGTTTTTAGAGGCGACTGCCGACCATGCCGATTTACGGGCGAGAATACGCGTTTCAAAGGGCGTTAGTTCGCGGTTGTAGACGGTAATGTCATCGACTTGCGCGTTTTTTAACCCAAATCCCCTCCACCACGCACCGATTTGCAAGCCTGGCTGTACCGCCGATCTGAACAAAATATCCCTGGTTAGTTGATCCATTGTCGTTTCCATTGCGGCCTCCTGTCCATTGAGATACAATCTGAAACCCGCCGCTTTGGAAGAACCGTCATAGGTAATGGTCAGCTGCACCCATTGATCTTTCGGAATTGGCTGTTTGCTGATCCTTGTCAATGCGTCGGACGGCGCGGTGTGCGCCATGTTCAGTTCGAGGCGGTCGTTTTTGAGGTATAAATGATAGCCGCGGAAATTGTAAAGTCGCTCAGCCTGGCTTTTGTGCAGGATCACACCTTCTTTCAGTTCTTTGGGAATGTTTACCCAAATCCCGACGCTGAACGGTTCCGATTTGCGGAACACGCCGTTTTGCCCCAGGTCGAGGTAAACGTCGCCGTCGAGCCGCAGCGCTTTGCCGTCAGATTTAGCGGTAAATACGGGATCACCGCCAGGAGATCCGGCCTCCCGTTTCATAACGCCGCTCTCTTTGGTATGGGCCGCATTGCGCAGGGTGCCGTTTTCAAACGAATAATAAGCTTGCAAACCTGCGTTTGGGAGCTGTTCTTTGGCCAAATTGCGGTATCCACCCGTATTGAGCCATTGTTGAAACCCGGCCTCTGCATTGCGCTTGCTGGTTGCGAGCTGCTGTTCCCTGGTTTTGATCGTGGTTTGAATAAATCGCAGCGTCTGTTCCTGTGTGGCGGTCGGCAGGAGCATGGTCGGCGTCGGTAGCGCATCGTCCCAGGATATCTGACCTGCTTCTTTTACATTATTGAAGAAGCTGAACAGTTCGTAATAGTTCTTTTGCGAAATAGGGTCGTATTTATGATCATGGCATTTGGCGCAGCCTACCGAAAGACCCAGAAATGCGTCGCCAAAGGTGTTGGTGCGGTCGACCACGTATTCGGTCTGGAACTCTTCCTCGATAATACCGCCTTCCATATTCTGCTGGTGGTTGCGATTGAAGGCGGTTGCAATCCGCATTTCTTTCGTTGGATTCGGCATAAGGTCACCGGCCAGCTGCCATTGTATGAACTGGTCGTAATGCATGTTTTTATTGAATGCTTTGATCACCCAGTCGCGGTAAGGCGACATGTCCCGTAGCCTGTCGACTGTATATCCGTGCGAATCGGCGAAACGTGCCAGATCGAGCCAATCGACCGCCATTTTCTCACCATAATGCGGCGAAGCCAACAGTCTGTCTACCTGTTTTTCATAAGCATTTGCCGAATTATCTTTTAAAAATGCATCCGTTTCGGCCATTGTCGGTGGCAGGCCGGTCAGGTCAAGGGAAACCCGGCGGAGCAATATTTCCTTTTCAGCCTGCGCCGAAGGTTGCAGTTTTTCTTCTTCCAGTTTTTTAAATACAAAATGATCGATCGGGTTAACCGCCAGATTGTCGTGCTGCGTTTCTGGGATTTCGGGCATTTCAGGTTTTACAAATGCCCAGTGCGGTTTATACTCGGCACCTTCGTCGATCCATTTGATCAGAATCGCTTTTTCACGCGCAGAAAGGATCAGGTGCGATGCAGGTGTGGGCATAACATAATCCGGGTCGGCGGATACGATACGATGGAAGAATTCGCTATCGGTCAGGTCGCCGGGATCGATCGCCGTCCGCCCTGAATTTTTGGAGACTTTATGGAATGCAGATTCGGCCATGTCCAGGCGCAGGCCGCCTTTTTGTTTGGCCTTGTCGGGCCCGTGGCATGCAAAACATTTGTCGGAAAGTACGGGTTTTACATGCTGGTTGTAATCCAGCTTATCGGGCAGCTCCTTCATGGCAACCTCCACATCCTCGGGCAACTCGGGCGCACATGCGTAAAAATGCCCGGTCAGCAACATCCACAGAAAGAAAACTTTAATATGTTTCATGCCATCCAAATTAAACCCATATCGTGGTTTGAGCGCTGCTTTTTAATGACGTAAGTATCTTTCCCCTGAACCTTCTTCAAGACGACCGGGACCAACCAGTCAAATGTCAACATGATACGGGTTTAGCCTCTGTCGGATTTAGCGGTTGATAGACATAGCAAAAGCCGGTCGTAGTACTTTTTTACGCCTTTCGATCCGTGTTTTGTTTTGGATGTGGTTGTAAAGGGTTTAGGAAAGCTGAAAGTGATTTTTTTTGTTGCCAGAAGTGGTATCGATTTTATGCAAAAATATAGGCAATAAGTACTGTAAGTTGATTGCGGATTGATTTGTTGTGGTACTAAGTTTGCGTAGTACCTCAGCTTTGAGCAATGGGAGTGCGCCGGGTGTTGACCCGCGGTAGGCGTCGATGGTTGGCCGGAGCGGCCGAAGGAGAAGAAAAAAGGAGGGAACGTTAAGCTTAGAGTGATTACGGCCGCGAACGCACTACGGCTGGTTAACGAGGGTCGTGTCGTTGTTTCGGATGGATACGCGGATGTCCTCGATCTTGTGATGGTTAAGCCAGCGCTGAAAATCCAGTGCCTGTTCAGGCTGGTGGTGAATAATTGCCCCATTTGTCAGCATTAGTGTAAATGTGCTGTACGTCTGCAAGAATTTACAGACTTCATGGGAGTGATATTCAAATCCCGCAAAATAAGGTTTAGTGAACGACATAAGCTGATTTAATTAAATTAACTTCAGTTGCCGAAATTTAAGTACATCGCACTTCCGTCGAAGAATTTATTGAGCTATGTTTTGGAATTACTTATTTAACGGCTTTAAAAGTTATTGTATGGGTTATTTGCGTTACAGAATCTACAAATTGTAGCGGTAAATGGCAATATTTGTACACCAGCACGCATATTGTAAAATTATCGCGGTACGGCTCTTTTCATAGCTGGCATTATTTCTATATTTGAATAAGACGGGTTTGGGAAACCACACCGTATTAGATTTATTGTTAACCTAAAATACATCAACAACATGCGTTGGCAGGATTTACGCAGAAGTAGCAACGTCGAAGACCGCCGCGGAATGTCGGGCGGGGGAAAAGTTGCACTAGGTGGTATCGGGGTGATCATCGTGGTCGCCATCGGGTTGCTTACCGGTCAGGACCCGCAGGAGATCCTTTCCAATATACAAGGCGCGCAAACCGAACAGACTGAAAACCGGCCGGCCGGGCCGCGTCCCGACGACAAGACAGCGGAATTCGTTTCTGCCGTATTGGGGAGTACCGAGGATGTATGGACGCAGATTTATGCGCAGAACAACGCAGAGTACGAAAAGCCGGTGTTGCAAATGTTTTCAAACGAGACGCAAAGTGCTTGCGGCGGGGCGTCATCGGCCATGGGGCCATTCTATTGCCCTGCCGATCATAAAGTTTATATCGACCTCACTTTCTGCGACGAGCTTCGTGACCGGTTCAATGCACCGGGTGAGTTCGCGGTCGCTTATGTGGTGGCGCACGAGGTAGGGCATCACGTACAGAACCTGATGGGCATTTCCCAGCAAGTGCAGGAGCAACGTAGCAGGCTGAGCGAGGCCGAGTATAACAAGCTGTCGGTGAAGTTGGAATTGCAGGCAGATTTCCTAGCAGGCGTGTGGGCCAATCACGCCAACCAGATGGACAAGATCCTTGAACCAGGCGATCTGGAAGCTGCCCTGACCGCGGCCAATGCCATTGGTGACGACAAGCTTCAACAGGAATCGCAGGGGCGGGTAGTTCCCGACGCATTTACCCATGGCACCTCAAAGCAACGGATGTACTGGTTCAAGAAGGGTTTTGAAACCGGCGACCTGAATCAGGGACGTTACCAGGACATCCAATAAGCGGCTGGCTGGCCACCTAGTCGCTGTTTTCGTCCTTAATACCTTTCAATAATGCGTAGATGGCCATGGCGTGTCCCTGGCCAAGGTCGTAGTCTGCTTTAAGCCATTGTACAATATCACCGGCCTTCGTGCTGGCCAGTAATTGTCCGTTGGCAGTGAAGCCTTTTTCTTCGGCCAGCTTGCGGAAATCGGCAGGTCCTTTGCCGGTTTTGGCAAGAATGGTTTTAAGGTATCCCTGGAATGACATATTGTCTGGTAAGAGGTTAAGAATTTAAAACTGCAAAATATAGCGCATATTAATGCTTGTGGCAAAATTTTACTTGATTTGGGCTCTTTTGTAATATAATTTGCAAATGGATTTCTTTATACTCTCAGTTAATGCTCTATCAGAATATCCTCCTCATCGATGATGATGAAGATGATCAGGAAATTTTCCTGACCGCGTTGGAATGTACACGAAAGGCCGTCCGTTGCACTGTCCTGGATAGTGCCAGGAAGGCATTGAACCAGATATCAAAAGGAGAACTCGAAACCGACCTTATTTTTCTCGACCTCAATATGCCCCTGATGAACGGGCAGCAATTCCTGGCAGAGATCAAAAAAGATGAAAAGCTCCGTAAAATCCCAGTGGTGATCCTTTCCACCTCTTCCAATGACGCCACCATAGCTCAGATGAAACAATTAGGCGCACGTCAATTTTTTACAAAGCCGGGCCGTTTTGAGGACCTGGTTGCAATCCTGGAAAAAGTTTTGGAGTAACCTCCATTCATTAAAAGCAGAAGGTTTTCGTCTATTTCCTTCGAGTCTGCAAGTACCCATCAGTATACGTATTTAGATTTCGCCTTTAAAGAATATTTAATCTTTAAATTTTGCAAATATGGCGCAATCGATACGAAGTTGTTTATCGGTCTTACTGGCCGTGCTGTTTTGTGCCTATGAGGCAGTGGGGCAGGACAGGCGTGTGAAAGGAAAGGTTACAGACGAAGCCAGCGCCGGTATACCCGGTGTGAGCGTGCTCGTTAAGGGCACCAACAATGGTACCAATACAGATGCAGACGGCAATTTCAGCATCATGCTTCCTGCGGGTAGCCATGTGCTTACCGTGTCGTCCATTGGTCATGTGACCCAGGACGTTAACGTTACCGCGAGTTCGACCGAGATTACCGTCAAGCTCAAAGCGGATGTAAAGAGTCTGGGAGAAGTAGTGGTGACGGCACTTGGCGTGCAGCGCAGCACAAGGAATGTAGGCTACGCCGTGCAGCAGATCGATGGCGGGGGCATTCAGGAAGCGCGGGAAGTGAACTATATCAATTCATTGCAGGGAAAACTCGCCGGCGTGCAGATTGGAGGAAACAGCGGCTCTATGGGCGGCTCGTCGCGCGTAACGATTCGCGGTTTGAAATCCATTTCCGGCAACAACAATGCATTGTTTATCGTCGACGGCGTGCCGATGGCCAATATGAACCTCAATTCATACGGCGTTACCGGCGGGCAAGGGACAGGTGGCGGCGGGTACGACTACGGCAACCCTGCACAGCTTCTCAATCCCAACGACGTGGAGAATATATCGGTACTGAAAGGTGCCGCCGCAACTGCGCTTTATGGCAGCCGCGGGCAGAATGGGGTGATTTATATTACTACCAAAACAGGCAAAGGCTCCGGCAAGCTTTCGTTAAATTATGACCTTAATATCCAGACCGACCAGGTTTCGCTGCTCCCCAAATTCCAGAACCTGTATGGTGGCGGGGGAAGTCCGAACTTTACGAAGTTGTATGTCGGCCAGAACCCGTCGGGATTCCTGCCGGGCGGCGGTACGTACGACGATGGCGATGGCAAAGGCCGCTACGATCTGATTCCCGACTACGGTACCGACGAATCGTGGGGGCCGAAGATGGAGGGGCAGCTGGTGCGGCATTACTGGTCGTGGGACCAGGACCGTAACAACCCGAATTTCGGTAAGACGGCCCCCTGGAGCCCGCATCCTGACAATGCGAAGAATTTTTTCAAAACCGGCGTAACCTTCTCGAATAACCTTTCGGTTGCAAGTAGCGGCGATAATGGTTCGATCCGTTTTTCTGCGGGGCAGACTAAACAGAACTTTATTTATCCAGGCAGCAGCCTGAGCCGCTTTTTTATCAGCCTTAATACGGTTTATAAATTCACAGAGAAGTTTACTTTCAGCGGCGGGATCAATTATATAAATGACCATTCCAAAGGCCGGCCGGGAACGGGTTTCTTCGGCAATAATCCGATGTTGTTTTATGTGATGTTCGGCCAGCGGCAGATCGACGATGCTTACCTGCGTAACTATAAATACGCCGACGGTACCGAGCAGTCGTGGAACCGCACGGCATGGAATATCCAAAAACCCGCATTTACGCAAAATCCCTACTGGAACCAGTACGAAAACTATAATACCGACCAAAATAACCGCTATTTCGGCAATGCGGGCCTTACCTACAAAATCACCGACTGGCTCTCGGCCGACGTACGCGTCTTCTCCGATTACCTGAACCACCTCGACGAGGTCAGGAGCGCGAAAGGCTTTTTTGTAGGGTCATATGCCAAGCGGGCGGTGATTAATAACGAGAATAACTACCAGGGAACGCTGAATGTCAACAAAGCTTTCGAAGACTCGAAACTGACGCTTGAAGCCGTGGCAGGGGGTAATATATTGAGGATTAAATCCAGCATCGATGCCGGCAATACCAACGGCGGGCTGCAAAACCCGATGGTATACGTGCTGCAAAACTCGGTAACACCGGCGACTGTTTCAAATTCTTACGGCAACAAACAGATCAACTCGTTTTTTGGCTCTGTGACATTGGGGTATAACAAATTCCTCTACCTCACTGCAACAGGCCGGAACGACTGGGCTTCCACATTGAAACAAACCGGCAACTATTCTTATTTCTATCCGTCGGTGTCGGGTTCATTCATTTTTTCCGACCTGATCACCGACGCGAAATGGCTTACGCTCGGGAAGGCGCGCCTTTCGTATGCACGCGTGGGCAACGATGCCGATCCGTACGCCGTGTCGAGATATTACGATTACGTGGCGCCATTTGATACCTATCCTTTGCAGAGCACTTCCGATAAGCTTTTCAATAGCGGCTTGAAGCCGGAGTTGTCGTCGGAAACGGAAGCTGGCGTAGATTTTAAATTCTTCAACGACCGGCTTGGGGCAAACTTTACCTATTACAACCGCAAGACCAAAAACCAGATATGGAATGTGCAGATCCCATCCGAGAGCGGTTTTACGACGAAGGTCGTCAATGGCGGTACGGTGCAGAATAAGGGGATCGAGCTGACACTTTCGGCTACGCCTGTGATGACTACCAATTTCAGCTGGCGGGTAGGGCTCAATTTTTCTAAAAACAATAACACTGTCGTCGACCTGAACAGTACCGGCGATAATATCGCGGGTATCGAACGGTTCATTATCGGTACCGAGCGCCGAACCAACAAAGTGTCAATGGTGGCGCAGAAAGGGAAGTCGCTCGGCACGATGCTGGGGACGGACTATGTGTATGATTCCAAAGGCAACAAGACCGTGGCCGATAACGGTACTTACAATGTTACCGCCACGCCGGTGATCATCGGCGATGCCAACCCGGATTTTATAGGAGGCGTGTCCAATATGCTGAGCTACAAGAATTTTTATCTCTCGGCGCTGGTCGATTTTCAAAAGGGTGGAGATTTCTTTTCATATACCAATTTGTACGGAAACAAATCGGGGATGCTGAAAGAAACGGCTGAAAATGGTATCCGTGAGAATGGCGTGATCAATCCGGGCGTGAAGGCGGACGGCTCGCCGAACGATATTGCAGTACCGGCGCGGACGCATTTCAATGCCGACGGCGGTAACCGGATCAGCAGGGCCAATCTCTACGACGGCAGCTTCGTTTACCTGCGCGAGGTGCGGCTGGGATGGTACCTGCCCGATAGCTGGGCGAAGAAGGTCCGCATGCAGGCGCTGCGCGTGACACTTACCGGGCGGAATCTCTGGCTTATCAAGAGCAATGCACCCAACGTCGACCCGGCCAATATTACCAATTCCATCAGCAACCAGATCGGCTTTGAGGGTGGCGCACTGCCAGCGGTGCGAAGCTATGGTGTGAACCTGAATGTTACTTTCTGATCCGGTTTAAAATCGATTGATATGAGAAACAAGCTATTAATACTGATAGTCATACTCGTGACATTCACGGGATGCGACAATTTTGATTCGCTGAATACCGACCCGGCGCGGTCGAGCGAAACACAGCCTGAATTCCTGCTTTCCAATGCCGAAAAGCGCGCCAGCGATCTGATGTACGATACCTATTTCAACGGGCGGATCGGCATGGAGCTTTCGCAATACTGGATGGGTACAGACAAGACCTCCGACGGGCGTTTCCTATTCACCAACGACGGTCTCTGGGCAGGGCTCTATGCCGGCCCGCTGATGGACCTGAAAGAGATCAGCAACTACTACGACCGGCATCCGGCTGAAAAAAGCCCGCATACCCTGGCTGTGGCCGAAATATTGAAAGCCTGGATTTTCCATGTGCTTACTGATGTGTACATCGATATCCCTTACACACAGGCGTCGCAGGGAGAGCGCATTCCCCAGCCCGTATTCGACCAGGGTAAGGACGTTTACACGGCGTTGCTGACCTCACTGAAAACGCAGATCGATGTACTTTCGGGCACTTCTTCCAGCGTGGTCCGCGGGGATATAATTGCCAAAGGCGACGTGCAACAGTGGATCAGGATTGCGAACGCATTGCGCATGCGGATTGCGATGCGCATGGTGGACGCTGCGCCTGCGGAAGCGAAGGCTGTTATTGAAGACGCTGTCAAGAATACATTGACCGGTACTGTCCAGGATGTGTATTTTCCTTACAATGTGGCAACTACAACCAACCGTTTTCCCTATAATGACGTAGAAAGGCCGTTGGTCGAATTTGCGGTGACTTCTACGCTGGTGGATTACCTGCAATCGGTCGACGATCCACGTCTGCCCGTTTTTGCGCGGCCTGATGACACCAATGGCAAATATATTGGGAAGGTTTATGGCACCGAAGCTAATTCGCCTACAATGATCGGCCTTTCCAAACCGGGCGTAATCGCTTACAGTGGTTCGGCCAAAGGTTATGTGATCACCTTCGCGGAAATAGCGTTCATCAAAGCGGAGGCTGCCGCGCGCGGCATGAATGTAGGGAATGATGCAGCTGAAATACTTTATAACGAGGCTGTGAAGGCATCGATGGCACAATGGGGCATTACGGATGCGAGGACGGTCGAAACTTATCTGAAAAGTGTGCCTTACAAGGCAGGAGCGTGGAAAAATGTGATCGGTACGCAGAAATGGATCGCATTGTATATGCAGGGGCTGCAATCGTGGCTGGAACGCCTGCGACTCGATCCGAAGAAGCCGGATGGCAGCGTGCTGTTTATCCCCCCGGCATCGGGTAGCCTCGATCCCGACGTTACGGATGTGCCCAAACGGTTGAAATACCCCAGTACCACACGCGCCAGCAACGCACTAAACAGCGAAAGTGCTGCCAAGCGGATAGGCGGTGATACTCAGGCAGTGAGGAACTGGTGGGACGTCCAATGAAAATTAAGATATTGTTAAAGCATCCCGTATCTTGATTCGGCTCCTTACCTTTGGCGCCGAATTAAGTTTGGATGTGAGATGACGCACGAAAAAATATTTGTCTTAGAAACCGGAAGAGCCGTGAAAGTAAAAGTGGAGGGTGTACTGGCCGACGACCTCTCGAAAGTAAGTATCCAGGTCGGTGTTTTGATTAAAGACGGGAAAGAGGAGGAGTTCAGGCCACCCATCGGGCTGACTCATCCTAAGTATTGGAAACTAAAAAATCTGGATCCGGAGAAAGCCAGTCTGCTGCAGATACAATACAGCGGCGTGCATCCGAAGCAAATCAGAAAGACTATCCGGGAGTTTGATAAATTGCATGCATTGGAAATACAAGACTAACCCTTTTCAAATTATCGCATGAAATACACCGCTATTGTTAAAATGGGCCTGGCTCTGCTTTGGCTGGGCTTTAATGTGCCGGTTGCCTGCGCGCAAGCCCCGGGCCAACCGCTACCGGCCTGGCAGGAGGGCGAGCTGGACATTCACCATATCAGCACAGGAATGGGTAATGCCACCTTCATGATCCTGCCGGACGGTACGACATTTCTTGTGGACGCCGGTGCGCTTGATCCCACGGAGGCGCGCACGCAAAGCCCCCGCAACACGAAAGCAATGCCGGGCAAGGAGCGGCAGCCAGGCGAATGGATCGCCCGGTATGTTCGCAAAGTTGCTAAAACACCGGTGGTAGATTACGCCCTGATTACCCATTTTCATGATGACCATATGGGTACACCGACTTCGATTTCCAAGAGATCGGAACAGGGTAAATATGCATTGGCAGGCATTACCGAGGTGGCGGAGTTTGTGCCGGTGAAAAAGATCATCGACCGCGGATGGCCAGCTTATGCCTATCCGCGACCGGTCAATGACAGTATGATGCTTAATTACCGCAGGTTTCTCGACTGGCAGGTAAAGAATAATGCATTACGTGTAGAGACAAGCGTTCCGGGCCGCAATGACCAGATCGTTTTACTCTATGATCCCCAGAAATATAAGGACCTGTTCGAAGTGCGGAATATTTCTGCCAATGGTGAAATATGGACGGGCGTGGGCAACCTAACCCGCAAGCATTTTCCCGATTTGAAAGACCTGAAACCAGAGCAGTATCCGAGCGAAAACATGTGCAGCATTGCCACAAGGATCAGCTACGGGAAGTTCGACTACTTTACCGGCGGCGACACGCCAGGTGTTCTTCAACCTGGTGTTCCGGCCTGGCATGATGTGGAAACGCCTGTGGCAAAGGCCGTTGGCCCGGTGGATGTACACATTCTCGATCACCACGGCAACCGCGATTCACAAAATGACTTTCTGCTCGGAGCATTGCGGCCGCGCGTGCTGGTAATCCCGGTGTGGTCATCGGATCACCCCGGCCACGACGTGCTAGACCGTATTTATTCCCAACGCATCTACCAGGGTGAACGAGACGTATTTGCTACGGGTATGCTTGAAGCGAACAAGCTGGTGATCGGAGAAATGCTGAACCGTTTGAAGAGCGACAGCGGGCATGTGGTGATACGGGTAGCGAATGGGGGAGATAGTTACAAGGTTTTTGTGCTTGATGATCGTGATGAGCAGCTGACAATCAAGGCGATACACGGGCCCTACGCTTCCCGGTAAAACGATCGGGAGGTAAAAGGCCTCAATTCGTTGTCAAGTGCCGTTGGGACATTCCCTGGGCGGAGCTTTTGTTCATAGACAGGTGCTTAGGTGCCCGCAGGATAAACGGTGTAATTCCCCGGCACCCTTTCCGGCACCGGGGAACGAAGATTATAGCGTAGCCATATCAATCACGAACCGGTACCGAACATCACCTTTGAGCATACGCTCGTAGGATGGGGTAATGTCTTTGATATCGATCAGTTCAATGTCGGACACAATGTTGTGTTCGGCACAGAAATCGAGCATTTCCTGTGTTTCGGCAATGCCCCCGATACCGGAGCCTGCCATGCTGCGACGACCTGTCAGCAATGAAAACGGGTGAACAGAATAAGGCTCCGTCGGCACTCCTACATTGATCAGCGTTCCGTTCGTGCGGAGTAACGACAGGTACATATCCATATCGTGCACCGCCGAAACAGTGTCGAGAATAAAATCGAAACTGCCTTTTACGGCATTTACCTGCTCAGGATCAGAAGTTACTACGAAATGGTGCGCACCAAGGTCTTTTGCTGCTTGTTCTTTTGAAGCGGAAGTGCTTAGAACGGTCACTTCGGCACCGAATGCGACGCCGAACTTTACGCCCATATGGCCCAGGCCGCCTAAACCGAGTACAGCCAGTTTATGGCCTTTTCCGACTTTCCAGTGGCGGAGAGGGGAGTAAGTCGTGATTCCCGCACAAAGAAGGGGCGCGGTGGCTGCCAAAGGTAGTTTGTCCGAAACCGAAAGTACAAACTCCTCGCGTACCACAATCGTGTTGGAATAGCCGCCGTATGTGGGTAGACCGCTGCGGTCGAGATTGTTGTAAGTCTGCGTATTTCCCTCGAGGCAGTACTGCTCCAGGCCATCCTTACAATTTTCGCAGACCTGGCAGGAATCTACCATACAGCCCACACCGGCAAGGTCCCCGGTTTTGAATTTCTTTACGTGCGCGCCCACCTGCGTAATTTTCCCAACGATTTCATGGCCTGGCACCATCGGGAAAACGCCCGGAAACCATTCGTCCCTGATCTGGTGAAGATCGGAGTGGCAGACGCCGCAAAAGTGGATCTCGATCTGAACGTCATGGGGGCCGACGTCCCTTCTTTCAAATTCCCAGGGAGCCAGGTCGGTTTCGGGTGTTTGAGCTGCGTATGCTTTTGCTTGTATCATGTCAGAATATGAGGTTGAATGCAGCTACAAAAATAGCAGCCTCCTTTCGATCAGGATTAATACTTTCAAATCATTACTTATAGTTTTCAAACAATGCCCTTAACAGGCCATTTTCGAGCCCTTTCTTTTTCGTGAGTGGGAGATCGGATACTGCGACGATAAAAAAAACAGCCCTGTGCATCCTAAAGGCGCGTGCGGAGCGTTTATTAATGCATGTGGGCTTGACGTATATCAGTGGTGCGTTCTTACACCGGATTTCATCAGGAACTTAATGGATATGTTGATACGTTACCGGCTCATAGCGAAGAATTTAGTGCAAATTAGAACTATTACAACCATTTACAGGCAAAGTATGCAGTTTCGGAAGCCGGAGGCGTTTGCAATTTTCTTATCCTTGTGGGGCATAAGCATGGTTTGTTGTGCCCAGAAGCCCGGTTTGGCTGGAATGGCTCCGTCCAAATGGATCACATTTCGTACGACGCATGCACCCGGAAAGGTGTACCGTTTCGCCAACAGCGGTACCAAGACTTTCACGAACGAGGAAATGTACGTCCGGGCGTGGATTCCGGTGATTCATAAAAAGAACTTCGCCTTGGTTCTTGGGCCTAATTACCGTGCTGAACAGCTGGAATTCAAGAGCAGTGGCGAAAACCCCGCGAAAAAGTTCGAGGGGTGGAACTTGCGGACATTCGCGCTGGACCTCAATTCATTTGTACGTCTCGACAGTACTTCATGGCTTTTGTTGACTTCCCACATCAATAAAACGGGCAATTTTGCCATGCTTTCCGCCAAGCAAATTCCGCTGAACTACACCGTTTCCGCATCCTATTTGAAAAGACAATCACCTAACAAGGAAATCGGCGCAGGGATTATTTTTAATAAAAGCTATAAGCTGACCTTCCTGCCGGTTTTTGTCTTTAACTACAACTTCTCAGAAAAAGAGGGCGTGGAAATCATGCTCCCTAAGAAAATGGCATGGCGCCATAATCTTTCCCCCTACGACCGGCTGTATTTCAAAGCCGAGGCAGTCACGCGGACGTATTATCTTAACCAGGTCGCCGAAGGTACCCCCGATGTGTGCCGCCGGATAGACGTCGACATGGGAATCTCCTACAACCGCAGGTTCGGGAATTTCGCGGGCGTGGAGGTCTTTGGCGGTTACCGCAAGAATATATCCAACAAAATGGTACAGGATGCGGTGCCGGTGCGTGCTTCCGGGCTTGCTGCGACCGTCGAATTCTACATTCAGCCGCCCAGTTTCAGGGGAAAAGCCCGGAAATAACGCTTCACAATATGTTGATTTGAGAGGGTACGAATTAACTTTCGGGTAAAATCGGCCGGTGTAGTTTTACGCAAACTAACCTGGATACAGATGAAGCCCTTTTTACTTTCCCTGATTTCGACAGCTGCTGCCGTTGCGATATTAAATAGCTGCGCAGACCATAGCGTTCCCACAGAAAATTATCCCGATAGGGCAGAAGCACAAAACCCGGCGATCATCACGCAAGTCGGTAATGTAAAAGTATACAACGGTGGCTTCGGATCGGCTGTGGTGCAGGACCCGAACGACCATATGGTTTTTTACCTGCTTACCGATCGCGGTTCTAATATCGACGGCACGGTTGCCGATTCGAAGGTATTCGCAGATCCTGGCTTTGCGCCGCAAATCGGCAAGTTCAGGCTGATCGGAGACCAGCTGGTTCTGGAAAAGACCATCGACCTTAAAAATGAGAGCGGAGCAAAACTCAACGGCCTCCCAAACCCTCCCGGATTTGGGTACAGCGGAGAGCTGGCGCTGGATGTAAACAATAATACGCTCCCTAAGAGCGTCGATGGGCTGGATTCGGAAGGTCTGGCGCTCGCACCTGACGGGACCTTCTGGGTGAGCGATGAATATGGTCCTCATATCGTCCATTTTGATGCGAACGGCAAGACGATCGAACGGATTAATCCATTCGGCAATGGGACAGGAGGTCGGAAAATACCTTTGGTACTGGCTAAAAGGCGCCCAAACCGCGGAATGGAGGGGCTTACAATTACTCCCGACGGCAAAACCCTCGTAGGCATTATGCAATTCCCGCTCTACAACCCTTCGGCCAGCGACGTGTCCGGCTCGCTGGTAACGCGTATTCTTAGCTTCGACATCGCCACTGGCCTCAGCAAGGAGTATGTGTACCTGATCGACCGCGCCAATTTGCAGGCGAACAGCGAGATCGTAGCGATTGACAACACATCTTTCCTCGTGCTCGAACGGGATGGTGAATACGCAACCAATGCCAATCGCGCGTCAGTGATCAAAAAAGTGTACAAAGTAGACCTGAGTAATGCTACCGACATCTCCGATCCGGCCAACGGTGCCAACGGCAAGTTATTTGGCGGGCTTACGGTGGAGCAGCTGAAAACTGCGGCTAACCTGACTGCCAATGGTATCAAACCTGTAACAAAGACGCTTGTCGCTGACCTGATGGCCGATATTCCGGCGCTTTATCCGCACGACAAGGCCGAAGGCATCACGATCATCAACTCGACGACCATCGCTATTTCAAACGACGACGATTTCGGCGTAGTTGGGGCGGGCGGTGTTTATGCGCAGAAACTTCTGCCGGCTACCGGCGCTGTGGACCGCAACACGATCTACTTCGTAAAACTCAAACAGCCACTTTGGTAATAATCCCAATTTTCAAGCGGGTGCGGGGCTTTGCGCTGCACCCGTAATTTTTATTGGCACTTCTTCGAAAGGCATTGCAGTGAAGTAGTCGCGCAAAAGCAACGTATATGAGCTGCGCGTGCGTTGGTGATCGGTTTTTTCTGGTTCTTTAAAACTTTACATTTTCATAATAAACAGGTTTGATTCGCTTAATAGGTAAAAAATACTTTTGCGCTCGATTTTTAAACACAACGCAGAAAGGTTGTAAAGCGAATCGAAATGTGTTTTCTTGTTTTTGTTAAATTTTTTAAGACTATTATGAAGAAACTGATACTACCAATTGTTCCGTTGGTCATCACAGGTATCCTGGTTTTCAGTCCGGGTAGGTGTGCAGTGGCTTCTGGTAAGGGCCGGATGATCTTTGAGATGCCAACCCGCGCATTGACCGTGACGGGTAAGGTGGTGGATGAGACCGGTCAGCCGCTGCTCGGCGTTACGGTTTTGGAAAAAGGTACTCACAAAGGTACGGTAACCGACGCTGCGGGTAGTTTTTCGCTTGAAGCCGGAGCTGGTTCTACGCTTGTGTTTTCTTTTGTTGGCTTCATCGCGCAGGAAGTGGTGGTTTCGGGCAATGCACCCCTGGCCGTTACTTTGAAAGAGAATGCGATGATGCTGAACGAGTTTGTAGCGGTGGGTTATTCGACGATGCGGAAAAGCGACCTCACCGGCGCAATTTCCAGCGTAAAGGCAAAGGAATTGAATCTCAGTACCCCGACTGTCGGACAGGCGCTGGTGGGTAAAGTGGCAGGTGTGCAGATCTCGCAGGTGAGCGGCGCGCCTTACGTGGGTACGAAGATTCGCGTGCGTGGCGTAGGATCGGTGAATGCGAGCTCGGATCCTTTGTATGTGATCGACGGCTATCCGGCTGGCAACGATGTTTTCATTAACCCTAATGATATTGAATCGATCGATATCCTCAAAGATGCCGCGTCGGCGGCCATTTACGGTTCGCGTGCTGCGGGTGGGGTCGTGCTGATTACCACCAAGAGAGGGAAAGAAGGAAAGGGCCGGTTGGAGTACGAGTATCAGTTTGGCATGCACCAGCTCAGTAAAAAAGTTGACCTTTTGAACTCCTCCGAGTTCGGTCAGCTGATGATCGATGGCCGGAATGCGAGCTATCGCGACCTGATGGTGAATGCGGGCAAAACCTGGAACGACGGGATGTATTCCGACGATAATGCCACCCGTATCAAAAATGTGGGTAATGCGGGTTCGGTAAGCATTCCGACTGATTTATACGATTTTGCGAACCAGAAGCTGATTACTCCGAAATACAATACAGACTGGCAGAACGAGCTCTACCGAAACGCGCCGGTGCACCGTCATAACATTTCGTTTTCGGGCGGGAAAAATGGCTTGCGTTATGCGATCAGCGGCGGGCAGCTCAACCAGCAGGGGATTATTCTGAGCACCGGCCAGCACCGGACGAATTTCCGGACGAACCTGGATGCGGACATTAACAAAAAGCTGAAAGTAGGCGCCAACCTCGCATTTACCTATAATACCAACCGTGAAGTGCAGGAAGGACGTTTCGACAAAGGCCCGATCCTTGGCGCATTGATTTACATGCCGATTTTCAAGGCGTACAATGAGGATGGTAACCTTTCGAAAAACGAAGCGGCAGCATTAAGCTCGGGGTATGGGTACCAGTCCATTGAGAATCCGGTCGCATTGGCAACCGAAACGCATATCAATCGCAAAGGCCAGCGTGGGACGTTTAATGGTTTTGCTACCTATGAGATCATTCCAGACCTGACTTTTAAGGTTAACCTCGGTTTACAGACCTACAACGAGAAATACGAATTTTATGCGCCAACCAGTCTGAGCAGCGGCGCGAACCCGCCGGGATCACCACAAGCCATTGCGGCGGCAAATGCCGTGTCGACGATGACGACCCAAATGGACAAGCTGGCAGAGTTTACATTGAACTACAAAAAACAAATCGGCAAGCATAGCATTGATGGTTTAGTGGGGTATACCGCGCAGGAAAACAACCGCGACATTGTTTCGGTAACTGCTCGCGGGTTTTCCAACGACCGCATCGTGGAAATTACCGGAAAAGGTGCCGATGCGACGCTTTTCTCTCTTAACACAGGAACTGACCAGACCGGCAAAGTGAACTGGACATTGCTTTCGTACCTGGCACGCGCTGCCTATAACTACGATGGCAAGTATTACCTGACGGCTACATTCCGTACCGATGGTTCGTCGCGTTTCGGCCCGAATAACCGCTGGGGTAACTTCCCGTCGGTATCTGCCGGATGGAATATCTCCAACGAGCAGTTCTATAAAGATGCGTTAGGCAACAACTCGACTTTGAAACTGCGTGCAAGCTGGGGGTTGAGCGGTAACAACAATATCGGTAACTATAACTTCCTGCAGACCATGGCTGCGCCGGGTGGGGTAGTGTATGGAAACGGAACCGTGAATACCGCCCTGTGGGCAACGGGCATCAAGGACCTGAACCTGGGCTGGGAGTCGACCTCGCAGTATAATTTTGGTGCCGACCTGGGCCTTTTTAACGACCGTTTGTCGATCATGGCGAACTATTACATCAGCCGCTCGTACAACCTGTTGTTCAATCAGCCATTGTCGGCAATTTCCGGTGCTTCTACGATTTTGACCAACCTCAGAAACTCGAAAGTGCAGAACAAGGGTATCGACCTTCAAGTGGATGCCCGGGTGATCTCGACCCAGGATTTTGACCTGAATGTAAGTGGTAATGTTTCGGTAAACCGCAATAAAGTACTCGATATGGGCGGCGCCAGCACGATCATTACCAACGGTGCCGAGCGCTCTTACCTGACCCACATTACACAGGAAGGCCGGCCGATCGGTATGTTTTATGGTTTTAAAGTGAAAGGAATGGTTCGGGAGTCGGATATGGAGAATATTGCCGCAGATAATGCGGTTTATAATTCGTCGACGCAGTCGTATCCGGCTGGTTATCAGCTTAAAGGTCCTGCCCGCTCATCGGCTTCTACCAATCCGCTTCGCCCGGGAGACCTGTATTTCGAAGACGTGAATAACGACGGTGTGGTAAACGATGCGGACAAACGTGTGATCGGCTCGCCGCATGCGAAATTCACTTACGGGTTTGCGATCACTGCCAGCTACAAGAACTTCGATTTCAGCTCTTCTTTCAACGGGACCTATGGAAATAAGGTGCTCGATGGCCAGGATTATTACCTCTATAACATGGAAGGATCGGGTAACCAGTATGCGAAGGTGGCAAACCGCTACCGCTCCGAATCTCAACCGGGTGACGGCCATGTGTACCGCGCCTCACGTGGGGGAACGCAAAGCAACAGCACGCGTCTGTCAACCTTCTATTTGCAGGACGGTTCATTCCTGAGATGTACCAACCTGACATTAGGCTACAACATGAGCAGCATCGGCAGCCTGACCAACAACGCCGTCAGCGCGTTGCGCTTGTACGTGGGTGTAGACAATGCTTTCACTTTGACCAAGTACCTGGGTTACAACCCGGAGGTAGATTATAACAACGGGGCTAACCTGACGCCGGGTGTCGACTACGGAAAATACCCGCTCGTGCGTGCCTACAACATCGGTGCCCGTATCACATTTTAAGCAGCAGAAGAGATGATCAAGCGTAAATACATTTTCAATACATTATTTTCTGCATTCGGGCTGGTAGTGCTGGCGGGTTGTTCAAACGACTTTTTGGACCAGGAAAATCCCAATGCGGTGTCGGCGCCCACTTTTTACAGGTCGCCCGACGACGTGGCACTGGCCGTGAACGGTATCTACAACTCGCTCCGCGATGGTAACGGCATCGGCGAGAATAGCGGTTTGTTCAGTGAGGAGCGTTCCGACAATACCGGCCGCAACGATAACCAGTCGAATGCCGGTGAACCGTTCCAGTTCAATGATTTTTCGCTTTTGCCGAGTAATACCTACCTGAAATCGCACTGGCTGACACTGTTCCAAATGGTGACGCGCTGCAACCAGGTGCTGGCGGGAATTGAGCGCGTAACTTTTGCGGACAACAATCTGAAAGAGCAATACAAAGCCGAAGCGAAATTCATCCGCGCATTGACCTACTTCCATCTCGTGCGCAAATGGGGCGACGTGCCTCTGGTAACCAGGGAGCTGCTCAGCACCGAGGAAGTAACTGCGGCGACCTTCCGCGAAAAGCAGGATGTGGTATACAACCAGATCGTGCAGGACCTGAAAGATGCGGTAGCTTCGACCCTGCCGGATAAGCAGACTGCCAATACCAAAGGTAAGGTGACCAAAAATGCCGCCAATGCATTGCTGGGCCAGGTATACCTGACCATGGCGACCACATTGAATGCCGCGAACCGCGCTGTATACCTGAACGAGGCTAAAAAATATCTGACGGCTTCGTACAACCTGCGCTCTTTCGGGGAGTTGAAGGAAGTGCCGTATGCAGACGTTTTTGATGTGGCTAAAAAATCGACGAATGCGGAGATCATTTTTCAGGTTGTGAACAAGCAGGGTGATATCAACTTCTCATCTTCTATCGCCCGTAATAACCAGGCGAAAGGCGAGACGATTAATTCATTGTTCGCATCGTCAGGCTCGGGCGGTAATGTCACGCCGGACCTTGTGCAGGACTATGAAGAAGGCGATATCAGAAAGGAATTTTCGATCAAATATGCCAATGACCCGATTGTGAAGGACTATTTTATCACCAAATACCGCGACGCCAGTTCGGCAGCGACTACCAACGGCTACGGCGGCAATGACTGGATACTGATCCGCTATGCCGACGTGCTCTTGATGCTCGCCGAAGTAAATATGCAACTGGGCGACGAACCCGCCGCCATCGCCTTTCTCGACCAGGTCCGCGGGCGTGCAGGCTTACCGAAATATGCAGCTGCCAAAGCGAGCGCGGATTATGCTGCCAAATATCCGACTTTGAAACTCGCTATCCTTCATGAACGACGTGTAGAGCTAGCGTTTGAAAATCACCGCTGGTTCGACCTGCTGCGTTACTTTACGACCGACGAACTTGTGGCTTATGTCAAAAGCAAAAAACAGGAGAATTTCGGTATAGCCAAACTCAGCAACTTTGGTAAAAAGGACCGTTACTATCCGATTCCGTTTGATGAAACCAAACTGAACCCGGAGAAAATGTACCAGAACGAAGGCTACTAAAACCTAAACCGGCTATTGCTAACCCTGCGCTTCCCAAGCGCAGGGTTTTTTGTTTTGGAGCATAGTATATTTGAATTGATATTCTAAAAAAGTATTATGCCTCAAAGACTAATTTCGATCCTGCAACTCACCAAAGCTATCCCGTCCGCAGATCAGGAAATGATCCTGAATGCCTTTACAATGCGGGAGTTCCGGGAGGGTGATGTGCTATTCAAGGGTGGGAAGATTTGCCAGGAAATGTTTTTTGTGCTGAATGGCGTTTTGCGCATCATGGTCACCAATGAGAAAGGCAACGAGGTAACGCATTACTTTTTAAAAGAAAACCAGTTCTGCACGATCCTGAACAGCTTCAATAACAATGTGACGGCGCACGAAAGCATTTGCGCGGCCTGTCACGTGCAGGTGCTGAGCATTTCCAAGACCGAATTGTGGACGCTTTACTCCCGCGTGCCCTATCTGAAGGCGTTGATCGACACGATTACCAACCAAACATTGCTGGAAAAGATCCAGATCCGGAACGCCTATCTTGGTCAGGATTCGGCCACCCGGTATCACCAATTTCTGATCAGGCAGACGGATATTGCTACCCGCGTCCCGCTTTCAGATGTCGCCTCCTATCTTGGCATTACGCCGCAATCGCTCAGTCGCATCCGGAGAAACCTGCGCTGAAAACCGTTTTTACCAATTGTTAAGTGCTTTGGCTGTCCGGCAGGGGAGATTTGTGCTGTCAAAACAATCAGAACAAATGGAAAATTTAGATTTCTCTCTAAAAGGTAAAAAAGTAGTGATCCTGGGCGGCAGTTCGGGACTAGGGCTGGCCACCGCAAAAGCCGCAGCCGCAGAAGGGGCGAACGTGGTCGTGGTATCGAGCAATGCGGCGCGGGTGCAGCGTGCGGTGTCGGAATTATCTGGCAGCTGTTGCGGGATGCTGGCCGATCTTTCGGATGAGACCTCGGTAATGCGGCTTTTCGAGGAAATAGGGGCGTTAGATCACCTCGTTTTTACGGCGGGTGAAAGCCTTCTGTTGAGTGAAATTGCTAAAACAGAGCTGGTTACGGCCCGTTCGTTTTTCGATCTCCGTTACTGGGGTGCATTCATGGCGGTCAAATATGCGGCGCCGCGGATGAATGCGGGCGGTTCGATTGCGCTTACGGGCGGGATTGTGAGTGCGCGTCCGAGTGCGGGATGGTCCATAGGTGCGAGCATATGTGCGGCCATGGATGGCTTTACACGTGCCATGGCGGTGGAGCTGGCCCCGTTGCGTGTAAACCTTGTCTCGCCCGGCGTGGTCCGTACCAACTTGTGGTCGTCGATGGCAGAGACGGAGCGCGATGCCTTCTATGATCAGGTCGCGGCTGCATTGCCCGTAGGTTATGTGGGCGAGGCGGAGCATATCGCACAAACCTATATGTACTTGATGAAGCAACCCTTCGTTACAGGCCAGATCCTGGTTACCGACGGCGGCGCGGCATTGGCCTGATCAACCGGCGATTTCCACATTCAAGCCGCTTTGTTGCAAGGCCGTGGTCTTGGAAGCGCCGGCGCTGGAATCGGTGATGAGGGTATCGATAGCCGAAAACTCGGCAAATTTCACATAGCTATCCTTGCCGATCTTGGAAGCGTCGCACAGCAGTATTACCTGGCTCGCATTGCGGATAAATGCCGTGGTAATGGTCGATTCGTGCTCGCTATGCGCAGTAAGGCCGTTTTCTGCCGAAATACCATCCACGCCGATAAAGGCTTTATGGGCATGATAGCCATTGATGTGCTGGACTGCCTTGTCGCCATGCACCGCCTTTCGGGCCTTATTCAGCTCTCCGCCGATGAGGTTGATCTGGATGGAAGGGACATCGATCAGCTCGGCCAGGATAGGCAGCGAATTGGTAATGACGCGAATGCTTTTCTTTTTCAGAAACCGGCACATCTGAAATACCGTGCTGCCGCAATCCAGAAAGATAATATCGCCGTCTTGAACATGGGAGGCCGCTTTTTCTGCAATCTGCTCCTTGGTTGGGCTGTTGATGCCCGATTTCTCCGAAAACCCGGTCAATACCGGGTTTTCCATTTTCATGGCGCCCCCATGCGTGCGTATGAGCAACCCTTCTTCGGCAATATCGCCCAGGTCGCGACGGATTGTTGCCGGCGACGATTCTAGTATTTCGGCCAGTTCGAACACGCTCAGGCTCTCGACTTCGTCGAGTGCGGCGAGAATTTTTTTCTTTCGTTCTTGAAAGTTCATCCTAATTATTTATTTTTGATCAAAAATAATCAAAATTGATTAAAAATAATCAATTCTATTAGCCTTGAATGGCCCTGATGCTTGCCAAAAGTAGCATATGATCATTTTTAATAAAAACTTTTCATTTAAATCACGATTAGCCATGAGTGGATTGATGATCCTGGTCGCCGGCCCTTACCGGTCGGGTACGAATGACGACCCTTTATTAATGCGTAAAAACCTCGATAAGCTCGAATCGGTCACCTTGCAGCTCTTCCGGGCCGGGCATTTGCCGGTGATCGGGGAATGGGTGGCGTTGCCGCTGTTGAAACTGGCAGGCTCGAAAGTGCCAGGGGATGCCCCCTATGAGGAGATCCTGTATCCGGTGGCGAGTCGGATGTTGCAGAAATGCGATGCGATCCTCAGGCTGGAAGGAGAATCAAAAGGGGCCGATGAAGACGTCAGGATCGGCCGCGAGCGTGGGTTGCAGATTTACTTCAATATTGCCGAAGTGCCCGGTTGTGCTTGATCAGCGCAAATTGGCCTGGGGTACTGTGTTTTTTTCGAACATTGGTACCAGAATGTAGAAGCAGGTACCTTCTCCGGGCGTGCTTTCCAGCCAGATCTTGCCGTTCTGGGCCTTGATGAATTCCATGCAGATCATCAGGCCCAGGCCAACCCCTTTCTCGTTGTTGGTCCCGAAAGTGGATTCGACGTTGAGAGAAAAAATCGACTGCTGTTTTTCTTCCGACATTCCAATTCCGTCGTCCTGTATGGAAATCAGGCAATTGCTGCCACGGCCTTCCGTCTTCACGACAATATGCCCGCCTATGCCGGTGAATTTGATCGCATTACCAACGATGTTCCGCAGGATCAGCTGCATCATGTCACTATCGGCGTAAATACCCGCTGAAGGGTCGAAATAGTAGTCCAGGCTGATGTTCTTGCGGGCTGCGATGTCGCGTTCGAGATTCAGGGTCGGTTCGAAAAGCGTTTGGACATCGAGGTATTCCATATTCACCGAGACGCCGTGCAGTTGCGATTTAGACCAGTCGAGCAGCTTGGATAGCATTGCCATCGTGTTCTTGGTCGAATTGAGAAGGTCATTTTCGATATCGAGCTTTTGTTCTTCATCGAGCTCGTGCTGTGTGAGAAGTTCGAGGAAATTCTGAATACTGGCCAGCGGTGAGCGGAGGTCGTGCGCCACAATGGACATCAGCTTGTTTTTCTCCGCGTTCAATTTTTCGAGCTCTTCGTTTTGCTTGACGATCTGGGAATTTTGCAGCTCTATCGCCTTTGATTTTTCGCGCGCCGATATCTTTTCACTTTCATAACTTCCCCGGATATAATCGATGCAGAAATAGGTGATCGCGGCAACTACCGCGTAGGCCGACATATGGTCGACAAAGCGGTTGGAGCGCGTGGTATAGGTGTCCGGAACCAGGTGAGGATAGTAAAATTCGACGAGATTGAGAATGATCAGAATCGTGACGTTGATAGGAATCCACACTTTGTATTGCTCGGCAGGGGAGATCGCAATGCTGAGCAGCAGGAAAAGCAGAAAAAACAGGTCGGTAGGCCCGCGAAGACCCGAATTCAGGAAATAATTAACGATAAACAACGTGAGTCCGACAATATTGGCCAGTAAAGTACTGATACTGACCATATTTTTAAATCGTGACGCATAGTACAAGGCCACTGTGATCAACATCACGATAAGACTGGCCAATGCTATTTTGGGCAGTCCTATCGCATAGTTGAAAGGTACATTATAGGTTAGTGCAAAAGTCGATATCAGGCATACCGAATGGAATATCCGTGCATTCAGGGGGAAGACCGACGGATCACCGGATAAATTAATCCATGTTCGATAGATTGAATCTTTGAGAGGCAAGACGTTTAGGGTTTCGTTCCTGCAAATATAACGTACGTGATTCCATTAAACACAAGTAGAATTAATATTAATTGGCCTGTGGATATCCCTATCCTTTGATACGGTTTAACTCATCTTCCGACCCCGACCTCCGGCTACGTGCCGCTTTGATCTCCTTGCTTCCGAAGCGGTAATTGAAGTTGATACGCAGCATCTGACCTTCGAAACGGAACCGCAGGCGTGTTTCAATTCCCGCGTATGAGGAAGTGTAGCCGCCCCTAGCGGTATGGAAAACGTCGCTGAACGTGGCTTTCAGGCTTGCATTGTCCTTCCAGAATTTTTTCTGGACACCCACATCCACCATACCCATTTGCCAGTTGTAGTCGATCCGGCGATAGGGCGAATTGTACCAGCCCGACAGCTCGATTGTCCAGCTGTTTTTAAGCTTGAAGGTGTTCTGCCCGTTGAGATTGAATGCGGTCGTCCGGTTGTTGACAACGATGCCGTTGTCGAGCGCCGCTTTCCAGAGATTGTGGTATCCGCTGATATTGAAGTTTAATTCCCACCATTTGGTGATCGGGGTGGTAAGGCTCACGTCGAGGCTGAAACCCTGCGAATAATCGAGGTTTTCAGTGATAAAGTAGGTGCGGCTGCTGTCGTAGGGAATACGGAGGCCCACTACCGGAAACCTGGTGCGCCGGTAGCCAAAAGAGGTCGTGAGTATGCCCTTGTACACATGCGAAAGTTTAAAACTATTGGCATATTCGGGTTTCAGGAAAGGATTACCTTTAGAATACACCAGCTCGTCGACGCGGTATTCGAACGGGTTCAGGTTCTGATAGCTCGGGCGGTTGATACGACGGCTGTAATTGAGGTTCCAGGTGTGATTTTTAGAGGCACGGAATGAAATGGCGCCACTTGGGAAGAAGCTCAGATAGGTCGTGTCGACTTTGTTGAGGTCGTTATGCTTGTAGCTGGTCAGGTCACCCAGCGATTTGGTATGTTCGGCACGTAGCCCGGCTTGCAGATCCCATTTTTTACCGAGCGAAACATTGTAATTGATATAAGCCGCATACACGCGTTCGAGGTACTTGAAACGGTTGCTCCGGTTGGTATCGATCACCTCTACATTTTGCAAGACATTGTAAAAATTAAATGTATTGTCGGATTTTACGTCGGAAAGTTTGATGCCATAACCGAGCTTCCCTTTTTTGAAAGGCTGTTCATAATCGACTTTAAATGACTTAATGGTAATATCCACGGGCGTTTTCGAGACATAATTTCGCTCGATCGGCTCGTCGCTGCTCGTCTGGAAATGGTATTTATTGGGTTGGTAGCTGATCCCGCGCGAAGAAAACCGGCCATAATCGGCGTCGATATTCAGCTCGTGGCCGGTGGTGTCGGCATAACGGTAGTTGATATTCAGGTTCAGGTTCTTGTTTTTCTCCGGGTTCGATGTCCGCGACGACAGGATGAGCGAGTCGGCAGTCAGGTTATTGCGTTTGCTGATAAACGTCTCACTTTCCCCGCCGCCATTGTGGTTGCTGATACGGCCGTTCGCGCTGAAACCGAGAGTGTTTTTAGAATTGATGAAATAATCGGCCCCGATTTTGGCGCTGTGCGTAGTATCGCGCCAGATGCCCTGCCATAGTTTGTTGTAGGCCACGTTGTTAAGGATCTGGTCGTCATAGGTGGTATTATGCCACGCACCCTGGTTGAAACCGTAATTCCCAAAGATATTCAGCTTCTTATCGCGGTGGTTCAGGTTCACCGAGGCGTTGTATTTTGGGGTTATACCAAACATGCCTCCGAGGCTGATATTACCATTGGTGCCCAGCTTGGCATTCTTTTTCAAACGGATATTGATGATACCCAGGTCGCCTGCCGCGTCGAATTTGGCGGATGGATTGGTGATAATCTCAATAGCCTCGATGTCTGCAGAATTCATGCTTTTTAAGGTGGATGCAAGATCTTTTCCCGCCAGGGGCGAAGGGCGGCCGTCGATATAGATCCGGACACCTGTTTTGCCCCGCACCAGAATGTTTTCGTCCCTGTCGACCTGTACGCCCGGTGAACGTTGCAAGAGATCGAGGGCATTGGAGCCGGTGGCGTTGATGCTCGCTTCCACATTGAAAATCATCCGGTCGTTCTTGACCTCGATGAGGGGCTTTGAGCCGGTTACTTTCACCTCATTCAGCTGCTTCGCTTCGGCTAACATCGAAATCGTAGGCAGCGTCACATCCCGGCCGGCTACGTCGAACACGGCAGAAGCATACATTTGCTGGCCTACCGCCGAAACACGGACGAAATACCTGCCGTCGGGGATGCCGCCAATTTTGAATGTGCCGTGCTCGTCGGCAACGTCGGCTTTGACCAGGGTGGAGTCTTTGGACTGATTAATGGAAACTGCGGCGAATCCGACAGCTTTATTTTGCTGGGTTTTTACAAGGCCGCTTACCGCGGATGTCTGTGCAAAGCCGGCGAAGGAAAGTCCATGAATTAGCAGGCTGAGTAATGTTTTTTTCATAAATGGCTAATATTCGTATAGCGTAAGGAGCAAGAATTAGTTGGAATGTTGCATTAGGACATAATTTTTCTACTTTTAAACTGATAATTGACGTTCCTCTATCCAGAATGAAAGAAGTGCCATGAAAGCGATCTTTTATAAGGTAGTGTTGCTATGCATCCTATGCCTTCAGAATGTTGTCGCACAGGAGTTTACACCACGATTCAGGAGGCTCACTACCGAACAGGGGCTATCGCAAAGCCATGTGAGTGCGATCCTGAAAGGAAGCAGGGGCTTCATGTGGTTCGCTACGGAAGATGGCCTCAACCGGTTTGATGGCTATAAATACACCCACTATAAACACGATCCGGCGAACCCGGCTTCCATTCATGACAGTTTTGTATTGTCGCTCCTTGAGGACGAAACAAGTCAGATGTGGGTAGGAACCTCCACGGGCCTCGATCGGTACGATCGGAACACCGATAGCTTCGTGCATTATCCGCATCCGCGACGCAGCCTTGCGATCAATACCATATTTCGGGATAGCCATAACCGCCTGTGGTTGGGTACCGATCAGGGCCTTTACCTGTTCGATCGTAGCCGCGCCACCTACCAGCTTTACAGGTACGCCGGCACCGATGGAAGTGCCGGAAGCCAATTTGTTACGAGCATTGCCGAAGGAAAGGATTATATGCTTTGGGTTGGCACGGAGAAAGGTTTGTTTAAACTCGATGTCAGATCGGGCAGTCTTACGGCCTATGAGCATGGCGCCCGCACAAGCGACGGGCTGCAATCGGATTGGATCAAGGTGCTACATCACGGCCCGAAGGGAAATCTCTGGGTAGGGACGCACGGCGGGGGGATTTCGGTGCTCGATCAGTCGGGCAAAATTGTTCGGCATTTTGCTCACGATCCGGCAAACCCATGGAGCCTGGCGCACAACGATATTCTTTCGATGGCCGGAGACGGCTCAGGAAAGCTCTGGATCGGTACCGAGAATGGGGGCATTAGCATTTATGATCCGTCGATGGACCGTTTTGCCTCAGTGCGAAATAACCCCGATGATCGCTACTCTCTCAGCAACAACTCCGTCTACACGATTTACCACGATAATGCAGAGAACATGTGGATCGGGACCTATGCAGGTGGCGTATCATTTTTACCCAAGTTCGGTCCCAAATTCGATTCTTACCGACAGAAAATAAATAATCCTAACAGTCTGAGTAACAATACGGTATTGGCTATCTGTGGGGATAGCACGAGCGACGATATCTGGATAGGTACTGATGGCGGCGGGCTGAACCGGTTCAATCGCAAGACCAAGAATTTTACTTTCTACCGGCATCGGGAGGGCGATTCCCGTTCGATTTCCAATGATTATGTGATCTCGGTGATCTGGGTTGCACGGGATGTGCTAGGCCTGGGTTTTCACAATGGAGGGTTTGATTTTTTCAATGTAAAAACCGGCGAGGTCGAGCATCATATTTCGGAAGAAAATAACCCTAACAGCCTTTCGATTTCGGACGTTAACAATATGACCCGGGACCGGGATGGCAACCTATGGATTGGCACGTGGAAGGGCGGACTCAACTTTTTCAATGTCAAAACGAAGGAGTATACGCATTACCGCCACAGTCCCGACGATCCGACAAGTATTAGCGGCGATATCGTAGCGACCATTTTTCAGGATAAAAAAGGAAATATCTGGGTAGGAACGTTCAACGGCCTCGACCTGCTTTCCCCCGACCGCAGGGGTTTCAAACATTTTCGCAACAACCCGAAAGATCCGTCTAGTATTTCTCACAACAAGGTACAATCCATCCTGGAAGCGGAGAACGGCGATCTTTGGATAGGAACGGTGGGCGGTGGGCTTTGCTATTTCGATCAGAAAAAACGGGCATTCAGGTCGTTCAGCGAAAAGGACGGGCTGGCAAGTAATGTAGTATTTGCCATTCAACGGGACAGTAAGGGTAATTTGTGGCTTAGTACGAATAAAGGTATCTCCAAATTCAATCCTCACACCGGCGTGTTCCGGAATTTCGGGGTTTACGATGGTCTTCCCGGTAACGAGTTTCGTGACAATTCCCGTTTCCAGACCGCCGACGGGCAAATGTATTTCGGGGGTATCAACGGTTTCGCCAGTTTTTACCCAGACAACCTGCGGTACAATGACTTCGTTCCGCCTGTTTACATTACCGACTTCCTGATCTTTAACCACCATGTCGTCACCGGTGCCGACGACCATATTCTTAGCAAGCAGATCAGCGAGGAGAAAACCATTACCATCCATCATGACCAGTCGGTGATCACCTTTGAGTTCGCGGCATTGAGCTACACCATGGCTGAAAAGAACCAGTATGCCTATATGCTGGAAGGTTTCGACACGCGTTGGAACTATATCGGAAACAAGCGCACGGCTACCTACACCAACCTTGATCCCGGTACTTATACATTCAAAGTTAAGGGTTCCAACAACGATGGTTTGTGGAATGAAACGGGTGTTGCCGTTGAATTGATCATCACGCCACCTTTCTGGCTGACGTGGTGGTTCCGTTTGGTGAGCGTCATATTGGTTGTGGCATTGATCATTGCATTATACCAGATCAGGACTTACAGGATTCGCAAGCAAAAGTGGGCATTGGAGCAGCAGATCCAGGAAAGGACAAGGCAGCTCGAACGGGCGATAGATGAACAGGAAATGGCCGTGGAAAGGGCGGAATTGGCAAATCGGGCTAAAAGCGCCTTCCTGGCCACGATGAGCCACGAGATCCGGACGCCAATGAATGGGGTGATCGGCCTGGCGTCTCTGTTGGCGGAAACGGAACTTACTGAGGAACAGCGCAATTTTACCAAATCGATTCAGACTTCCGGAAAGGATTTGCTGAACGTGATCAACGATATTCTTGATATTTCCAAAATAGAATCCGGGAATATGGAGCTCGAAGAAAAGGAGTTCGGCTTGAAGAGCTGTATTGGTGAAGTGATGGACCTTTTCAGTGCGAAAACAGCTACCAAACCATTGAACCTTACTTTGAAGATCGACGACAATGTGCCCTCGTATATCGTCGGGGACCGGCTGAGGCTCGGGCAGATTGTGACCAATCTGGTAGGTAATGCGGTGAAATTCACGCCCCGGGGTGAGGTGCGCGTGCATGTGTATGTGATCGGTCAGGAGGGTAAGGATGCCAGGCTTGGATTCGAAGTGAGCGATACGGGTATCGGCATTGCAGGGGACAAGCTCGACAAACTTTTTAAACCTTTTTCACAGGTTGATTCGTCGACAACCAGGCAATACGGCGGCACAGGCCTCGGATTGGTGATCTGCGAAAAATTGACTGCGCTCATGGGCGGGGCGATCGAGGTAAAAAGCGAGCCGGGCAAGGGAAGTACTTTTCGGTTTAGTATTGTCGCGAAGGTCGCTCCGGATATGCACGAACCGAAAACCACTACCCAGAACCATGACGACTCACAAAAAAAACTGCATTCGGATTTTGCCGACCGGTATCCGATGACGATCCTTGTCGCAGAGGATAACAAGGTGAATCAGATCGTGATCATGAATACCCTCAGTAAGCTCGGTTACCACGCCGACTTGGCGCAAAATGGTCTGGAAGTGCTTGAACAGGTACAAAAAATCGATTATGACGTGATTCTGATGGATATGCAAATGCCGCAAATGGACGGGCTGGAAGCTACCCGGCGGATCAGGACGGATAATACCGCACATCCTTTTATCATCGCCATGACGGCCAATGCATTGCAGCAGGACAGGGAGAAATGTTTTGAGGCCGGGATGGACGATTATCTCAGCAAACCGGTGATCCTCGACGATCTGGTGGTGCTGCTCCAAAAATGGGCTACCCGCCTTGAGACCCGCGCTTCGGGCGATATTTAACAATCTTCCGATAGGCCCCAGCGAGCCATAACCAGGGCATGAAACAAAAAGAGCAGCTTTGGGGGCTGCTCTTTTGCGTTCGTTTATGATGAAGTGTTAATAAAGCTTTGGTTTCAATTTGTAATTTTATGATGTCCTAAAAAATCCGTTCCAATCACTCCCGGCCCCGGTTCTTTTCCCGCTTCGGCACGTCTGACAAAGGCAACGGCATCATCCGCAAGCAACTCTTTGAGGTGCTTACCACCGAAGCTATCGTAGTACCAAATCCATACCATTTTTTCGGAGATGATCGAGTAATGCAGGCTCGTCATAGTTTCTGTTTGTTGATGATGCAAATATATGGAATATATCCATTTGAATGGATATATTCCATAAGATATTTTTTAAATCGATTTTAATGTCGCCGTAAGGCACAATAACCGTCTGTAAATCAATTCAGGGAAGCCAGCGAGTTGCGTAGGGAAACATCCTCATGCGACGCATCGTAAATGCATGATCCGTTCTTTACGACTAAAATCTGGGGAGATTCGTGCTCGATGCCGAAGCTGTCCGCAATGGCCATAGATTCTTTCCGGTTCTGGATCACGTCCACGATGTAAATAGGAATCTCAATGTCCGAAGCGGCGTTCACTTCGGATTTAAGTTGACGGTAAGCCATCAGGCTGGTCGCGCAACGGGGGCTGTGTTTATAGATAATGGAGTAATCGGCCGATTGATAAATGCTATCTACTTCTTGTTCACTACTAATGGTAATCCAGTTCATAACCTGTCAGAAATTTCGTCAAACTATTTGCAACAGGTTACACAACACACAAAGTGTGGCTTTTCATTCCATTATAATCGAAAAAGGCTCCTTGCTTAGTCACGACGGATAAATATCCATTCGGAAAACCTGGATTTGGAGATAATCTGAAAAATGGAAAAGGTGCTTCAAATCAAATTGATTGAAACACCTTATGCTCATTTGCGTGAGGCTAGGCCTTCTTCTCCACCGGAACAATAATAAAATTGAGTAGTTCGGTGTGGCGGACAACCGAAATGCCTGTAATGCTTAAAATGTCGCGGTTGGTAAGCGCTTTGAACAATTCATTGGAATTACTTACCGGCTTTCCGTTGAAAGAGACGATAATGTCGCCCTCCAAAAGTTGCGAGCGCGATGCAGGTGTGTCCGGCTCGATGTGCGTGATGAAAATTCCCTGGTGGTTGGGGAGTTTGTGATGCTGCCGAACCCGCTCGTTGATCGGAACATCCTGTAACTGCAGGCCCAGGTAGGCTTTGAATACCCTGCCGTCGCGAATAAGTTGCCGTGCGATCTCTTTTGCGGTATTGATATCCACCGAAAAGCTAAGCCCCTGAGCCCCTTGAATCACGGCAGTGTTCACACCGATCACTTCTCCATCAGTATTGATCATCGGGCCGCCGGAATTGCCCGGGTTCAGCGCCGCGTCTGACTGGATCACATTATCGACAAATCGGCCCGATTGCGTTTGCAAGGTCCGTCCTAGCGCACTTACTACGCCGGTGGTAACCGTGTGCTGGTAGCCATAGGGATTTCCGATCGCAATCACGAACTGTCCGATCTGCAATGCACCCGAGTCGCCGAGTCTGGCGACGGAATAGCCTTGTGTGTAAATTTTCAGGATCGCCAGGTCGGTATCCGGGTCTTTCCCCACAAGCGTCGCCTCGATCTCGTTCTCATTCAGCAGGCTCACCATGATTTTCTCCGCACCGTCGACCACATGGCTGTTGGTGAAGATAAGCCCGTCCGAGGAAAAGATAAACCCCGATCCGGACCCTGCCGGACGGATTTTTCCATTGATTGTTTTAAATGTATCGATTTTTACAACCGCATTTTTAATCTGATCAACCGCGCCGATGATCATGCTTGAAAAGGTGTCCATAGCTGCTGGGTATTGTTTTGCAATGCTCATTCAAAAAGCTAACCAACGGACCATGAATGCCAAAGTGGCGCGCCGCGGATGTGCAACACGCCAAAAGGGCATAGGTTAGATCAGGGCAGAGTTACTACAATTTTTCCAAGCGTTTTCCCGATCTCTATTGCGTTGTGTGCCTGAGCTATTTCCTCAAAAGGATAGCTCGCAGACACGTGCGACCGCACTTCCCCGGATTTGAGCAGCGCGGCGAGTTGTTGCATATGTTCACCATTCGAAGTAACATTCAACGTATGCGCATATAGATTCTTTTCCTGCACTTTGCCGGCCAGTTTTTCATCGGTAAATGGCACGAGAAGCGCTATGATCCGCCCGCCTTCCCTCACAGCTTCCAACGACCGGAATATGTGGTCGCCAAAGAGGGAGTCGATTACAACATCGGCGTCGTTAACGATCGTTTCGAATTGCTCGGATGCGTGGTCGATGAAACGATCTGCCCCGAGACCAAGAATGAAGTCTTTTTTGGAGGCGGAGCCGGTACCGATGACGTAGGCGCCCAAATGCTTCGCAATCTGGACTGCATAATGCCCCACCCCCCCGCCGGCGCCGTGGATCAATACTTTTTCTCCGGCCTTTACTTTTCCATAGGTAACCAGCGCCTGCCAGGCGGTCAATGCGGCCAGGGTAGCTGCGGCGGCTTCTTCGTGCGAGACGTTCTCTGGCTTTAATGCGAGCTGATCTGCCGGAGCGGCTACATATTCGGCGTAGGCTTTACCGTGCCCCCGAAAGTTGACCATACCAAAGACCTCATCGCCCGGTTTCCATAGAGTGACTTGCCTGCCAACTGCCTCGACCACGCCTGAAATGTCCCAACCAATAATGACTGTTTCGCCGGGTTGAGGCTTGATGAACATTTCCAGGGCAAATTGATGGTTCCTAACAAAGGCATCGACCGGGTTGATGCCTATCGCTTTCACGCGGACAAGTACTTCATTTTCATTGATTTTTGGCGTGGGGATTTGGGTTAATATCAGGTTTTCTGTCCCTCCGTTGTTAGCTAAGGTGATGGCTCTCATAATTTGCAATGGTTTTGGTTTGATGGCTGCAAATTTCAAACGCCAGGTGTATTTTCAGGTTGTAAAATTTTGGGTTAAATCGGTACCTTTGCCGGTATGCGCATACATCATATCCACGAGCCTTTCGATGTTCTACTGGTAACAGTCGACGAATGCCCTATCAAGGAGCATAAGAATACCTTTATCGAGTTGGTGTACATGTTCGACGGGACAGGGACTTATCATATTAACCAGAACCAGTTCAGGTATGGTAAGGAGAACCTGTTTCTGGCAATGCCTATGGATTTGCATTATACCAAGGTGACGGAGACGACAGCGTTTATGTTTATCCGCTTCAATAATATCTATCTGAATGCGCAGAAGACCCGTGATGAGTATAGTAACTTAGGTGACTGGATTCATAAATTGGAATATATCTTCCATAACAATAATCATTTGCAAGGATGTATCCTTCGCAATCCGCATGACAAGCCGCTGGTGAGGGCATTGATGGAGGCGATCAGGCAGGAATATGCCAATCGGCAAACGCTGCATAAGGAGCTCGTTCAACAGCTGCTTAATACCTTGCTGACAGTCGTTGCAAGGAATATCACCACACACATTCCGGAAAAAACCAAGCTTACTCAGAATACTTCCCTGGACATTATTCACTACATCCACCAAAATATTTACAACCCTGAAATGCTGCGTGCCGAGCGCATTGCCGCGCACTTTAATCTATCGCTTAATTACCTAAGCGAATACTTCAAAAAGCACACGCATGAAACATTGCAGCAATACATAATCAACTACAAAATTGCCTTGGTTGATATTCGGTTGAAACACAGCGATATGCGCATCAATGAAATAGCTGCCGAACTGGGTTTCACAGACGACAGCCATCTCATCAAGACTTTCAGGAAGCACCGCGGTATGAGCCCGCTTGAATACAGGCGGGAAACCTTTGCAATGACGGAGGTTTAATTATTTCGCAATTTTTAGCTCCCGGCCATCCACAGATACTACATAGAGACCCTTGGGAAGGTTGGCGATATTCAAACGAATAAGTTTTTCTCCCGTCTGAACGCTTCGTACCAGCTTACCTGTGCTGTTAAAGATGTCAATGCGCTTCAAAGCCTGCGCCGATTCCACGGTGATCAGATCGGAGGCGGGATTAGGGAAAACGCGCACCGTTTCATTTCCTTCAACCCGGACACTCACAATGCGGGTCATATCAGACTTACCATCGCCGTCCACTTCTTTCAGGCGGTAATAGTAAATTCCCCTGGGAAGAAATTCGTCTTCATAGTGATAAAAAGAGCTATTGACGGAATTACCCATCGCATTTACACTTTTAACCGTTGTAAAAACGCGTGAATCATTGCTCCGCTGAATTTCAAAATAGGAGGCATTAACCTCGGAAGCCGTTGCCCAGTCGAGCGTGACGCGTCCATTGTTGCCCATGCGCGCGCTGAAAGATTGCCAGGTTACCGGTAACGGGGTAGAAGACACATTCAATGCAGGAGAGAAAACGGTGTTTCGGTTTGGGTCGATGACTTTCAATTTATACTGACCAGCTCCCACCGTCCATTGTTGGGCCGTATTTTGTACCTGATTACAATCGCCGTTGTTGAGCCAGTTGTACTGGTAACCACCAGGTAGTCCGGGACCCGTAAATGTAATTTGCGAACTGCCCGATACGTAGGCGGCATCCACAGCCGGCGGCGGCGTAGCTGCGTAAGGGTTCGACTGGCTTAGAAAATCGGGTGTAATCTTGTCCGCCCACAGTCCAGCAAGAAAAATCAGTCCGGAATAGATTTGCCCGTCCGGTGAGGGTGTTACGCCGTCGCCGCGGAAATGCGTCTCATCATGGCGGTATTCAATGGTGTAATAGGGGTCTGTTTCGGGGCCTTGGAACACGTGTGGATAGAGCCCATCGTTATTGATCAGCTCGTTCTGTGCGTTCACTACGTTAGCAGAAACGCGCGTGGCACCGTTGACGGTAAAACGGGAAGCGCGCGCAACAACCCAGTCAAGGTTAGGCTTGCCGGTGAGATTGCGGCTGGCACTCACAACGTCCCAGAGAGCCGATAAATACCGGTTGTAGGTATTGTCACCAGGTTGTTCCATGAAATTGTCTGTTTCGCCCTGGTGCCACAAAACTGCCCTCAGGCCCAACTGCGCAATGTAGTTGTTCAATGCAAGCCGTAAATGCCCGAACGGCAGTCCCACTGGGAACGTATAGCCAAATGGGCTGGTAGTTACCCCGTTTGGATCAATAGTCTGTTTCCAGTTATCAACGCCGGTGCTCGACCAGCCACCGTTAAATATCATCACGGGTACCCGAAGCTTTTCATAGATTTTGTCTCCAAAAGATCCCCAGCACCAGGCATAGTTACCGAAAGGTGCTGTCTTGACATTAGCATCGAGGTGAACAAACTCGGGGCAGGGCAGCTGCACGTTTAAATAGGGGGTAACCGTTGATGTGGAGGGATCGAAATTCTGAAAATTGACGCTATTGACCTGGTCGTACGCCGCGCCCGGTCCGTTGGGGTTCGAGTCGCCGCCGGTCGCGTTAGACTGCCCGGCAACTACAAATACTTCGCCTACGCCCACGCGCGACAGCGTCGTAACGGCCGAAGTACTGCCAGATGAGACACCGCGTGCTTCCAGTTGATACCAGCCGCCCTTTATATGGACAGACCCCATGAACTGGCCCGCTGAAATCTGATCATCCAAGGTAGCCCAGTTGCCGTCGGCCGGAAATGGCTCACCCTCGCCTGGTACGCGGGGTGTGAGGCGCACCTCGATCTTCTGAAAGGGTTGTGTAACGTACCCACCTATATATACGTCGGCTTCATTTGCGTTATTTCGCTGAAAAACGGCCCGCTCGGCCGGAAACGTTACTACAACCTGGGATAAGATTTTGTGTGAGCTTGATAGAATGAGCAGTAAAATGAGAAGTGGTAGATTTCTTTTCATATGTGACTTTTTAGAGAATGAGTAGAATTAATTTGGTCTTTAACTCGTTTGAAAATGGCAAAAACCGCCCCTACGGTCTCACAATGAGTGTATACGTGATTTCTCAGCAAGTTGTGGAATGGTAATAGCTACGGAAAGTTAGATAAATAAGTGTTCCAAAACGCGCTGAATACAGCATACATTTATTTTATGGCGCACGGGCGCTCCGGACAAAAGCTCTAAATTTGCCGTATGTCAAAAATGATCCCGCAAAATCTGATCGAAATTATGATCCACAATGCGCAAGAGGTGCAAAACCAGCTTGCGAAGGATCACGCGCCTGTTGTGAAATTATATTCCCAATATGGTAAGGCTATCTGGCTGCTCTCTGAGCTGGATGCTGTCAACAATATTGCTTTCGGCCTTTGCGACCTGGGCCAGGGTAATCCGGAACTTAGCTACGTCTCCCTTTCCGACCTGGCAAGCCTCAAACATGCCCGCCTTAAAGTGCCCATGGTTGAAACTGACCCGGCATTCGATGGGAAATATCCGATGAGCGTGTATCTGAAAGCGGCGAAGGCTGCCGGCAGGGTAGTGGAGGAGGAGGCAGTGCTGAGCCTTATAAGTCCCCTGGAATAATTTCCTATATGTGTTTTTCTTGTCCTAGTTCAATGCCCTGCCCCTGCCCGGGGATGTACCTTTGTATCATCAAAAACAAAGAAACATCTTAACTGAACAAGACAATGGAAAATACAATCAACGGCATCCACCACATTACAGCTATCGCTGGTGACGCTAAAACCAACTACGATTTTTATACCAGGGTATTGGGCCTTAGAATGGTGAAAAAAACCGTCAATTTTGACGACCCCAATACATACCACTTTTACTATGGCGATGAAAACGGTACCCCCGGTTCAATCCTGACTTTCTTCCCCTGGGGTAATCAGATTCCGGCAGGCCGCCGCGGAACCCGTCAGGCTACCGAGATCGGTTACTCAGTGCCAGAAGGAAGCCTGGATTTTTGGTTGAAAAGATTGGAAGCCAATAAAATAACTTATAACAAACCTGCCGAGAAATTCGGGGAGCAATACCTGACTTTCCTTGATCCTGACGGTTTGAAGTTTGAACTAACAGTCCCTAAAATCAGCGATAACCGGATTCCATGGACGACTTCGGAGGTGACTGCCGATTATGCGACGCGCGGTTTTCACAATATAACGATCACCACGAACAATATCGAAGAGACTGCCAAAGTACTGACCGATATATTCGGGTACCGTCTGGCCGAACAACATGTGAACCGCTTCCGTTTCGTGACCGACGCCGTTGAAAATGCCAATATTGTCGACCTGGTGGAAGCTCCCGGTGAAAGAGCGGGTCATGTGGCCAAAGGCTCGGTTCACCATATTGCGTTCCGCGTTGCGAATGACGATATTCTGATGGAATTCCGTCAAAAAGTACTGGATGCAGGTTTGCAGATTACCGATAAAATCGACAGAAACTACTTCTATTCGCTCTATTTCCGCGAACCCGGTGGCGTCCTGTTCGAAATCGCAAGCGATAATCCAGGCTTTGCAACCGACGAAACGGTGGAACAATTAGGTTCAGGCTTAATGCTGCCCCCTCAATACGAACCTCGCAGAGAGCAGATTGTCAAAGTATTGCCGGTGCTGAATCAATGATTGAAAGGTTGAATGACCGAATGTTTTTTGGGGTTAATGATTCAACTTTTGAATAGTTACAGAGGTCCCTTTATTCGGTCATTCAATCATCGCTCCGGCGACTCGGTCAGTCATTCAAATTCAACGTTCATTCAGTCATTCAATCATTCAAAATTGACTCATGTACACCCATAGCAAACAAATCATCACCAGCGGATTACCTGTTCAGCAGGCTAAAAAGGCAATTGTAATGTTGCATGGCCGGGGAGGAACTGCTGCCGATATCATTTCCTTGCAGAAGGTTTTGAAACTGGAAGATATGGCGATTTACGCGCCGCAAGCGACTGATAACAGCTGGTATCCTTACAGTTTTATGGCCCCGGTTGCACAAAACCAGCCAGCGCTGGACTCTGCACTGGCGCTGGTCGGCGAAGTTGTCGCAGAAATTGAAGCCGCAGGAATCCCAACCGATCAAATCTATTTCGCCGGCTTCTCGCAAGGAGCTTGTCTGACGCTGGAATATACTGCGCGCAATGCCCGGAGATATGGAGGGATTATTGCTTTTACGGGAGGTTTGATCGGCCAGGAGCTGGCAATCGGAAATTATAAGGGCGATTTTAAACTAACGCCCGTATTTGTTTCTACCGGTAATCCCGACCCTCATGTGCCCGTCTCGCGCGTGCAGGAGAGCATCACGATGCTGGAAGATATGAATGCGGTAGTAAACCAGGCGATTTATCCTGGCCGGCCGCACACAATTTCTGGTGAAGAAATCCAATTGGTGAACAATACCATTTTAAAGAAATCATGAAAAAAAACGTACTGCATCCGGCAGCGTCGCGCTTTTTTGCCGACCATGGGTGGCTCAAAAGTGCACAGACTTTCAGTTTTCATGGAAATTACGATCCTCAGCGCATCCAGTTCGGTGCGTTGAGGGTGTTGAATGATGATACGGTCAACGGCGGTAAAGGCTTTGGCCGGCACCCGCACGATAATATGGAGATCATTTCGATCCCGCTGGAAGGTACACTTGAGCATCAGGACAGCCTGGGAAACGTGGCTTTGATCCGGCGGGGAGAGATTCAGGTAATGAGCGCCGGTACAGGCGTTTATCATACTGAATTCAATAAAGACCAGGATGAGCCCGTTACTTTTCTTCAAATATGGTTATATCCCAATAAACTGAATGTGGCACCGCGCTACGACCAGATGGAATATGCCTCTGGCGACAGGCACAACCGCTTCCAGCAAATCCTCTCGCCCGATCCCGACGACGACGGCGTCTGGATCAACCAGGATGCCTGGTTTCACCTGGCTGAGCTCGATAAAGGTTTTGAAATTGGTTATCAGCTTAAAAAAGATGGAAATGGCGTGTATGTTTTTGTTGTTGGAGGGAATGTAGAGGTGGAAGGCCAACCGTTATCGGTACGGGACGGTTACGGGTTCTGGCCTGAGTCGGTAGTTTCGTTCAAATCTTTGGAAAAAAGCTCTTTACTTGTGATGGAGGTTCCCGAAAAATGGTAGATTGTTAACCTGCCGGCCCGGCACAACGATCAGTAACATGTCGCAAATCAACATATTGGCGATTGCCAATCACCCCGAAATCCTGGAAACTATCATCCGGTTAATCAACCAGAACGAATCCTGGTGTGGGTTACCGGCCGGTTCTTTGGAAGAAGCGGAAGAGTTGCTTCGTCTAAATTCCATCGATTTAGTACTTTTGGGCGTCGGCGTAGATGAGGAGGCAGGCGAGCGTATATCTTCGTTGTGCCAGTCCATCGACCCGCGGATCGTCTGTTTACGCCATTTCGGAGGCGGCAGCGGGCTGCTTTATTCCGAGATCCGGCACGCACTTGTCGGCGGCTAACCGCCGGTGGCTAACCTATTACCTGAATATGTTTGAAAAGATTAACAACTATGCGCTGAGGTGTTTGCCGTTCACTCCGGAAGATCTCGACTTGTTCGACTCATTACTTCAATTCAAAACATATCCCAAAAAAACATTCCTGTTGCAGCAGGGGGAAGTTTGCCAGTTTGAGGCTTACATTCTCAAAGGCTGTATCCGTACCTATTATATCGACAGCGCCGGCGCGGAGGTTACGCTGCAATTTGCCGTCGAGGATTGGTGGGTTAGTGATATTACAAGCTTTCATAACCAGACGCCGAGCCACGTATACATCGAAACGCTCGAAGACTGTGAAATGCTGATCCTGACACCGGAAACCAAAGAAAAGTTGCTGTCAACCGTCCCTGGTTTCGAGCGGATGTTTCGCCTGATGGTGCAACGTAACCTCGCGCAGACGCAGGAGCGGCTGTTCAGGACGATATCTACCAGTGCCGTCGAAAAGTACCTGGATTTTCTTAATCGATATCCTGCTATCCCACAGCGTGTTGCACAGCACTACATTGCCTCATACCTGGGTTTTTCACCAGAATTTCTCAGCAAGGTCAGAAGAAAGTTGAGCGAAAAGTAGCGTTCAATGGTTCCATTAAGCGGCTCATCACCCGCATATACGGAGCAAAAACCTCCACAAATCACCGGCCCGACGACGTCATACTGTGTCTGGGTGGCATGGAACAATAGTTTTTAGGAATGCCGCATCACTAATCATGAACAATCATGGCACAAAATGCAGCAATCATAGAAGCTTTGAATGACCTGATCCTGATCAACAATGACCGTATTGTCGGCTATGAAAAGGCTTACGACGAAACGGATAGCAGCGACACCGATCTTCGTTCGCTTTACACCAGCCTTGCAAACCATAGCCGTGACAATGTGCTCGAATTGACTGGCGAGGTTACCGCTTTGGGCGGCGAACCTGCGACCGGCACAATGGTATCGGGCAAGTTGTATCGCATTTGGATGGATGTACGCGCTGCATTCAGCAGCGATGGCCGAAAAACCTCGCTGGAGAACTCAGAATTTGGTGAAGACGCCGCGCAAAAAGCCTACGATTCAGCACTTGAATCAGATGAGCTGACCCCTGAACTTCGCGCACTGGTAACACGCCAGAAAGCGACGTTGAAAAGCGGGCACGATACGATCAAGCGGCTCCGCGATTCGGAGAAAGCATACCACTGATAAAGCTTACATTTCATCAACAGCAAAAAGGGGCGGCGTTACACCGGCCCCTTTTTGTTTTCCAGTTGCTTTTGTCATGCTTGCCGGCATACGGCCTTTTGGTTTTTGACAGGGGGCTGCCTTTCCCATCCTACGGCCTTAAATTACCTTACTCCGATTTCAAAGTTGGTTGCCGGTAACCGGCATTTCGGACAGCATCAGTTCAGCAATCCTGTCAATACATTGAAGCACAACTTCCTCGGGTTGGCCTGAAAAAATTTCACGGATGGCCACCGATTTTCTGTGGGTGCAGAGGTGGGCGAACATGGTACCGACAGGTTTTTCTGGTGTTTCACTGCCGCCAGGGCAGGTAAGGCCGGTTACGGCTATGTGAATGTCGGCAGGAATGAAGGTTTGCAGCCGCTCGGCTAATTCGCGGGTGACTTCCGCGCTCTCCGGCGTGAAATGGCGGAGCATGTCTTTGGGTACATGTAGTATGCTTTCCTTTAATGAGGCGTCGTAACACACCAGACCTCCTTTCAGGATACTTCCTGACTCGGGGCACATGGAAAATTCGGCGGAAAGCCTGCCGGCGGTGGCACTTTCTACAAACGCAATCGTAAGTTGGCGCTCGGCGAGTGCCTTGCTGCATTGCATTACAATCGTTGATGGCATAGTCGGCTTGTCAGTTTTTGGCTTGCACGATCAAAAACTCTGCCAGATAGCCCACGCTATCCCTTGTAAGTAGTAATGAGTATTTCCGAATCCGTGAGTGCGCTTATTGAATGGGCAAGTTGCGCGTGGAAGGACATCATCTGGCCACTTGTGGTGTAAAATACCCGCCCTTCTGTTTCCACTTTCAGTTCCCCCGACAACACCTGGAATGTGAGACATTCGTCGATTGAGTGGTCGTTGACCGTCGCGCCGGATTTCAGGATGGCGATCACAATGGTGATTTTGTCCGATTTGTAGACGGTAATCGCATTACGGTCGTTTTTTGCCCATGATTTTTCTGACCTGAGCTGTTCGAGGTACATGGGAATATCAGTGAAAACGTACGGCGCATCCAGGATACGGTCTCCCTCCGGACGATTGCCGGTCGAGTGGTTGGATTTAATTTCCATTGACATGGTGGATAAAGGGTTGATCAATAGATTTTGCAACGCAGGAAAATCATGCCATTATGATATTAATAATTTTTTTAATAAATTTTATAAAAAAATCCTGTTATAGCAACTCTTTGCCCATATAAGCCCAGAGCCGTTTCCTCCCTTATGAATTGCTTTTTACCATGAAATACTTGGCTCAAACGAATGACTTTTGCCATTTGATCAGAAGATCGACCGTTGGATAAATGAAATGGGACTTTTTCTAGAATTAATCCATTATTTTTGGGCATCACACTCTTAACTAAAATCTAGCTGTGGAAATTAATAACAGGGAAATCGGCGCTACACTTATTCTGGTCTGCATGGTAGCTTTTTGGACTTTATCGTCTATTCGGAAGCGGATCGCAGAGGAAAGAAAGAAGAAGATTCTCAGACAAGGCGTTCAGGCGAACGCTACCGTTCTGGCCATTCGCCCGACGGGTGAATACCTTAACAATCTGCCCGAATTTCAGGTGCAGGTTCAGGTGAAAGCGAAAGCGGGTAACGATTTTGTGTCAGAAATGCGAGAGGTGCTTCCTTTTGCAAAGTATGATTCCCTCCGCAAAGGCACTCAGGTACTCGTTAAATACGATCCGGAATACTACAAAAGAGCGATCTTTCTGCAAATGGCAGAGACGCTGATCTAAATTTCGATCTTCATTTTTTCTTCATAAGGGCCCGAAAGGCCCTTTTTTATTTGAAGAAAAAGTAAAGTGTGTGATAGTGCTTGCTGTAAGTGTGTGCGATCTCGTCAGGCTGACTGTTACAAATCAAACACCTAAAAACGATCTTCCCAAAGTTGTTGAATGATAGGCATGGCTCAATTAGCGATCGGCTTTCGGGCACCTGAATGGTCTGTTTTTGCTTACTTTATGTTATTGTTAAGGCCGCCTTCGGAAGCACTTCCATTAATAACTTTGCCATCTTAAAAAGATCGTTCATGAAGCAACTTCTCTCCTTAATTCTCGCCTTTGTTCCGTTAATGTACCTTACCAGCGTATATGGACAGGGTAAGACGGTAGCCCTGATCGCGCACCGGGGAGGGGTAGTGGATAGCACTTTCACGGAAAATGGTCTGCCTGCGCTGCGGGAGGCTGCCCGGCAAGATTACAAAATGGTCGAAACGGATATGCGCGTGACGGCCGACGGTGTTTTGATCGCCAACCATGATGCAGATTTTAACCGGTTCTATGGCGATCCGCGCAAAGTAACGGAGACGAATTGGGCGGAGGCGCGCAAGCTGACCAGCAAGCTGGACGGCAACCACCCGATGCTTCTCGAAGATGTGTTCAGGTTTTGTGCCGAAAATAACATGGCCGTCATGCTCGATAACAAGATCGCCGGGCTGGATTCCACTCTTTTTTATAAATTGATGGGGATGCTGGATAAATATCGCCTCAAAGATTCGGCCCTGATGATCGGTACCGACGAATCTACTGCATTCTTTACGGGTAAAGTGCGGCTGAGCTGCTCGCGGAAACAGTTGGAGGAGAATATGCAGAAGCCTGGCTACCGTCCCGGGCATTATTACCTGTTCGAAAGACCGGCCAGCCTCACGCGGGAGGACGTGGCGTGGGCGGGGAAGATCAACATTCGCGTCGTGGCGGCGATCAACAAGTTTCACTACCGCAAATCAGCAGATATGATGGCCGATGCGAAAAAGGACTGTGAACGTATGCTTCAATACGGTGTGGCTGAGTTTCAGGTCGATTCGGAGTTCCGGCAGTTCGTCCGGGAATAGCATAGCAAAAAAAAATCTCGCATACCGTTTAGGGGTTTGTGAAAGTTGTTTGACTATACATACAGACCCGGGTAATGAACCACCTCATGACTAAATTTCTTACCGATGAACAGCTGGTGACGCAGCTCCGCGAAGGCAATAAACGTGCTTTCGAGGAGATCTACGACCGTTACTGGTACAAGCTGTTCTGCATTTCCTATCACCAGGTAGGATCGCGGGAGGAATCGGAAGAGCTGGTGCATGACATATTCGAGAGCCTTTGGAACAAACGGCTTGATACCGAGATCCGGAACCTGGGCGTCTACCTGGTAATTGCGATGAAATATCGGGTGACCAATTTCATTAAGTCACAGATCACTTGGCGGAGGTATCAGGAATATCTGATCCTCAACAAAATACAGGAAACCTACTCGACCGACGAAATCGTGCAGTTTTCGGATTTGTCGCGTGCCGTGGACGAGGTAATGCGCAAGCTGCCTGAAAAGACCAGCCGGGTATTTCAGCTAAGCCGCTTCGAAAACCGTCCTGTGAAGGATATTGCCGAGGAACTGAATATTTCCGAAAAAGCAGTGGAATACCATATTACCAAATCATTGAAAGCATTAAGAGAAAACTTATGGATGTATTATTCCGCCAACTAAAACCTATACACGCCTCCGCAAATGACACCTGATAGCTACGAAAAATTAATTGAGAAATATATCGCCGGGGAAACCACAGCAGAGGAGGATTTGCATGTGGAACAATACCTGAGAGACAATCCGGCGGATGATTCGGAAGTGCTGCTATCTGAAAAAACGGAGATTGGCCAGCGTATCCGGCAGAAACTTTTGGCAGCTACAACGCGAAAACCGGTAAAAATTGGCTGGTGGGTCGCAGTAGCCGCCTCGTTGTCGTTGCTGGCGGGGGTTATCTGGTATAATGCGCCCGGGCAGGTCCCTTATTTTCCAGCATTGAGCTCGATCTGGAACGGCGATGACGAAGGTTTTGCAGTTAGCAACACTTCGCACAAGCCTCAGCGGCTGACGTTGGAAGATGGAAGCGTGGTGATCTTGCAACCCAACAGCCGGATCAGCTATCCAGATCATTTCGGGGAGCGCAAAAGAATGGTCTATTTGCATGGGGAGGCCTTTTTTCAGGTAAAAAGGGATGTGACAAAACCGTTCATAGTGTCCACGGAAAACCTGGCTACACAGGTTCTAGGGACGAGCTTTAATGTGAAATCCTATGATGGCGCAGGCTCTATCGAGGTACAGGTGGCTTCCGGACGGGTTTCCGTTTACGAGACCAGCAAGACATCTGGCAAGAACGGTTTTATCCTGACGCCCAACCAGAAAGTCGTATTTGACAAGGAGTCGCGGAAAATGGAACTGGGCATTGTCAGAAACCCCGTGGCCGTCAAGAAGGCCGAGTCCGCGGCAAGGTTTGAATTCGCTGAAACGCCTGCCGTCGATGTGCTGGCATTGCTGGAAAAGACCTATGGTCTTGATATTGTCGTGGAGGGCGATGTGCTGCGGAATTGCCTTTTCACAGGCGATCTCAACGAGCTGCCGATGTTTGATCAGCTCGATCTGATCTGCAAGGCAGTGAATGTCGAATACGAACGCCGTGGGGCTTCGCTGTTCATATTCGGTGAAGGTTGTAGTAATTGATTGGAAAATAGTAGGTAAGCTTAAATAAAATGCCGGCCATGCGCTAACATGTCCGGCCGTTTAAATACCCTTCCTGGCAGAAGGATACCATTTGTTTTTGAGTTGTTCAGTTCACAAAAACCTTTAAAATTATGCATAAAAAAATACCCTACAAAAGGGTTGTTTACAAAGTCATGAGTGCTACCGCTAAACAACTTTTGCTTGCTTTGATATGCTGCGGAATTTCCATGGCGCACGGTGTTTATAGCCAGGAGTTGCTAAACAAGGAAATTTCGCTGAAAGTCGAGTCACTCGAAATCAGGCAGGTATTACGTCAGATCGAGAAACAGGCCGACGTCAAGTTTGTATACAGCTCAGGCAGCATCCAGGGCCGGAGCACCGTTGCTGCCAAACAGCTGCAGGGTTCGCTGAACCGTGTGCTCGACCAACTGCTTACTCCCCTGAACGTTTCCTACGAAGTCGTAGGAAATTCACGTATTCTTCTCAGAAAAAAGGGCGACCCGCAAAGTGCAGCCCCCTTTCAGGCCACAACGGCGGGTACCATAGCCGACCGGACAGTTACGGGAAAGGTTATCGACGAGAAGGGCGTTGGTCTTCCGGGGGTGAATATCCTCATCGTGGGCAGTCAGCAAGGCACGACTTCCGACCAGAATGGCCAGTTTCAGCTCAATGTGCCGGATAACGGCGCCACGCTGCGGTTCTCTTTTATTGGCTACGTGAGCCAGGATGCTGCTGTGGGCAACAATTCAGTGATTAATATCACGATGGCTCCTGATGAGAATGCATTGAAAGAGGTAGTAGTGGTGGGGTATGGAACTCAGGAAAAAAAGGACGTAACAGGTGCGGTATCTTCTGTGAAGGGTTCTGACTTTCAGAACCTTCCGTCGGGAGGTGCCCAGCAGGCATTGCAAGGCCGGGCAGCGGGCGTGAACGTGATCCGTAACGGCGGCGCGCCGGGCGACGCAGGCACAATCCAGATCCGCGGTTTCGGAACGGTGAACAATGCCGATCCGCTGGTGGTGATCGACGGCGTTCCTGCCGGTTCGATGAACGACGTGAACCCGAATGACATCGAATCCATCGAGATCCTGAAAGATGCTTCGGCATCCGCTATTTACGGAACGCGTGCGGCGAACGGGGTGGTGATCATCACCACCAAACGTGGTACTTTCGATAATCCAATTGCCGTAACTGTCAATGGATATGCCGGTATCAGCAACCGTATCAAGATACTCGATATGCTGGAAGCACCTGATTTGGCCGCATTAAAACGGGAGGCATATAAAAATGATGGCCTGCCTGTTCCGCCGATCTGGGAGGATACGCAATACCAGACCCAGAAAACCAACTGGCAGGACGCATTACTCAAACAAGGCGTTACCCAGAATTACGACGCGGCGATCCGCGGGGGCGGCAAGTACTCGTCATTTTCGATTTCGGGCGGCTACTACAATGAAAAGGGGATTATCGGGAAATCGTATTATAAGCGGTATACATTCCGCGTCAATTCGGATCATAAGATCGGATCGAGGCTGAAAATAGGGCAGAACCTGCAATTCACCAATACACACAACACCTCGCCGAATACGACTTCGTCGCAGACTGGTTTGCTTTGGAGCGCTATCCGCTTCCATCCGGGCTTGCCGATCCGTAATGCCGATGGTTCTTATAGTTCAACAAAAGGTATCGGCGCATTCGGGGACATCAATAACCCGATTTTTACCGTCGATAACCAGGACCAGAATAATATCCGCAACCGCATCCTGGGGAGCCTCACCGGCGAGCTGGAACTCTTGAAAGGCCTGAAACTGCGCGCAAACCTTGCCATGGATGCGACTTTTTCAGAGAGCACAAATTTCGAGGTCAAGGTCAATGATCAGTTCCGTACGAATTCCTACAACCAGCTCGACCTGACACATGGTAAATACTGGTCGTTCTTGCAGGAGTATTTTCTTTCTTATGACAAGAAATTCGGCGCGCATAGCCTGAATCTAGTCGGAGGTTATACTTCACAGACATTCAACAGTATTTCTTCCAAACAACGCGGCCGCGATTTCGCAAGTGAGGACCCTACGCTGCGCTACCTGCAATATGCCGGAACGATCGTGTCTGTGGCAGGCGAGGATGGTAACCGCAGCTACGATGCGCTCGCTTCATGGTTTGGCCGTGCGAACTACTCTTTCATGGACCGCTACCTGCTTACGGCCACATTTCGTTCCGATGGCTCATCCAAATTCGCGCCCGGCAACCGCTGGGGTTACTTTCCGGCATTTTCGCTGGGATGGCGTCTTTCGGAAGAGGATTTCTTCAAAAGCGCATTGCCGGTATTCAGCAACTTCAAGCTAACAGGCGGTTGGGGCCAGCTGGGTAACCAGAACGTGAACTCGCTGCAATATCTGGCACTGATCAATTCGTCTTACCGCTATGCTTTGGGTGCGGGCGGCACGCAAAGCCCTATTTCAGGCGCTGCGCAAAGCCGGCTGGCAAACCTGCAAATTGGCTGGGAGACGGCGGAAATGGCCAACTTTGGGGTAGAAGCAGGACTTTGGAAGAATGCATTGTATGTCTCGGTTAACTATTTTGTAAAGAATACTAAAAAAATGCTGCTGGCGCCGCCTTCTGTCGGAACCATCGGTACTTCTGTTATTCCTGATCAGAATATCGGTCAATTGCGTAACAAGGGTGTGGAGATCGAGGCGTCCTACCGCCACTCGTTCGGCGATCTGACCCTGAATGTTAGTGGAAATGCGACTTTGATCAAAAACCGTATTACCCAACTGGCCACACCGGGCGGCTTCCTCGCATCGCAGCTGTACGGCCGTGGGCAGCAGGAGATCGTCCGCACGTATGAGAACAATCCCTATGGCACATTCTACGGGTATAAAGCAGATGGTCTATACCAAAGTCAGGCGGAAATCGACTCCGACCCGAACATTGCCAACGATTCACGTAAAACCAATGGACAGATCCATCCAGGCGATGTTCGTTTCATGGATCTGAACGGCGACGGCATTGTGGACGACAAAGACAGGACGATCATAGGAAGCCCGCAACCGAAGATCAATTATGGTTTGAATGCAGGCTTGAATTACAAAGGATTTGATTTCAACCTGTTCTTCGTAGGCGTAGGCGGGGTTTCCATTTTCAATGCGGACCGTATGCAGGGGCTCGACGCGAGCTATTCTTTTAATTTGTATAAAGAAGCAAGCGAACGCTGGAATGGCGCGGGTACCAGCAATACCGTACCACGTTTGAGCATCGACAACCCGAACCGCAACTTCCGTCCTTCCGACCTGTTTATAGAGAAAGGGGATTTCTTCCGCCTGAAAAACTTCACTTTGGGTTACAGCATTCCAAAAACGGTGATTGAAAAGGTGAAACTGTCGCAGGTGCGGATTTACGTTACCGGGCAGAACATTTTTACGATCACGAAATACACCGGCTTGAACCCCGAGTTAGGTTATGTAGGCAATGATGCGAGTTCCAAAGCTGCCGGCCTTTACAGCCAGCTGAATGTAGATTACGCGCAATACCCGCAAGCACGGACATGGACCATCGGCGCAACATTGTCATTCTAACCAGGACGGGAACAACCCTAATTGATATCAAGATATAACCGACATGAAAAAGATATATGTACTGGCCGGATGGGTTTTTCTGATGGCCGCAACCAGTTGTAACGACGATCTGCTCGAAAGCACACCGTACGGGCAGGTTACTTCTCAGCAGTTTTGGCGCAACGGCGATGACGTGGTAGCCGCCACCAATGCCATTTACGCCCCGCTGCTGAACGAAGACGGTTTCGCGCATACCGAATACACGTTCGACAACTGTTCCGACGACATGAACCGCGCAGGCGACCATTCTGATGAAACTTCGCTCGAAATGTTCACGTTCGATGCCGCCAATTCGCACATTCTGGCTACCTGGTCCACCAAATACGAGGTAATCTCTCGCGCCAATGCAGTGCTGATCAACGCCCCGAAAGTGGCCATGGACGACGCATTGAGGAACCGCACCATGGGTGAGGCATATTTCCTTCGCGGATTTGTCTACTGGCGTCTTTCGTTGATTTACGGCGAAGTGCCCATTATCCTGGAAGAGGATGCCCTAAACAACAATTATAACAAACCCAAGGCAACACTCGCCGAAGTACGCGCGCAAGCGGAATCGGATTTCCAGAAGGCCGCAAGTCTGCTGCCGGTGAGCTACGCCGATGGCGAAGCAGGCAGGGTAACACAGGGTTCTGCGAACGGCTTTCTGACTAAATTGTATGTATACCAGGAAAATTGGGCAAAGGCAATTGAAGCGGGGCAAAAAGTGATCGGTAATGCAGCCTACAAGCTGTCTGGTAACTACGACGAAAACTTCCAGCTCACGACCGAGAATAATCCCGAAATCCTGTTTTCGCTGCAATACGAAACCGGCTGGACTACCGACAATTCACCTACCTTTTACCACACACCGCAGGTATTTGGAGGCTGGGGTTTCCATGAACCGATCGAAGACCTGGTGCAGGAGTTTGAAAAAGGCGATCCGCGCCGTTCGTACTCGATTTATAGTCCTGGTGACAAGGTAAATCGCGGGTCTGCGGGCACCACTACGTTCGCTGCCAACATGACCCGGGTGACCGGCTACTCGTTCCGTAAATACACCAGTTTTACCGATGCCGGGGATATGAGCCAGAGCCTGAACGCACCTTTCCTGCGTTCGGCGGACGTGTACCTGCTGGTGGCCGAGGCAAAAATCCGTTCAAGCCAGAGTGGTGATACCGAACTGAATGCCGTACGGAAACGTGCCGGACTTGCTGCTAAAACAGGCGCGAAAATGGCCGACATTATGCATGAACGCCGCGTGGAACTGGCCGGCGAAAACGAACGTCACCAGGACCTGATGCGTTGGGACAAAGCCGGGCTGATCGACATCGCCGCCCATTACAAAATCGCCCGTGGCCCATTCAAGCCTAGCCGCAATTTTATCAAACCCAAACATTACTACTTCCCGCTTCCGCAACGTGAGGTGGATTTGAGTAATGGGGTTTTGAAGCAGAATAGTAATTATTAATAAAGGATTGTGAAGGATGTTCATGTCATCCTGAGCGCAGTCGAAGGATAGTAGCGATAACCCGAGTGCTTCGACTGCGCTCAGCGTGACATTTGTCGATTTACCCCAAATGACTCGTTGACCCAATGACTCTGTTTTCCAAACTGCCATTTATCATAATCGCCGTTGCGTTTGCCAACCTCACTGCCTGCAACACGCGTGAGCGGGAGCTTACAGGCGTGTGGCGCACGGACTCGATCAGCAACTTTGTCAATGGGTTTAGTTTTACCAACAATACGTTCGACGAGCATTGGTCTACGTTCGAGTATGGTGCTGACGGCGTGATGACCGAACGGAAAAAAGAGAAGTTCAAAACCTACCGTTACCAGCTTCCAACCGCCGATTCGCTGGTTTATACCGATTCGACAGGCCACCGGCTGAGCGGTTTTCAGATCGTGAAGCTTTCGGACGAGCACCTGATATTGAAAAAGGCCCAGAAGCCTTACCTTCCCGGGAAGAACCAGGAACTGTACGAAGTCAGGTTTTTTACCAAAATCCCTGCCGCAGGGTCGCCTGCCGCAGGGCCGCAATAATTGCATATGCCGATGACCCGCCCGTTATCCCTGTTTCTTTGCATAGCCTCGCTGATCGGAGCATGCACATCAAAGAAAGACGATCAAAAGCTGTTTGAACTGCTGTCTGCCAATGAAACGGGCATCGATTTCAATAACCGGTTGCAGGAGGACGACCAGCTCAACATACTCACCTATGAGTACTTCTACAATGGCGGCGGGGTAGGGGCCGGCGACATCAACAACGATGGCCTCACGGACCTGTTTTTTACCGGAAACATGACCGAGAGTAAGTTGTATATCAATAAAAGCAAAGAACAACGGATTCAGTTTGAGGATATAACCGCCCAATCGGGCATTCAGATACCCGAAGGCTGGGCAAGGGGTGTGGCTATGGTGGATATCAATGCCGACGGCTTTCTCGACATTTATGTTTGCCGGGCAGGCCCCGCACAGGCTGGCACGCTGCCGAACCTGCTCTTCATTAATCAGAAAAACAACACATTCAAAGAAGAAGCGAAGGCCTACGGACTGGATTACAGCGGAAACACCACGCAGGCGGCATTCTTCGATTACGACCACGACGGCGACCTGGATGCCTATCTCGTTACGAACGTGATGAATATGCGCGGGCCGAACAATATCCGGCCAAAGATCAGCGATGGCTCTTCGCCCAATGCCGATCGCGTTTTCCGCAACAATGGAAACGGTACATTCACCGATGTTTCGAAGGAATCCGGCATCCTGGAAGAAGGTTACGGCCTGGGTATTGCGGTTACCGATGTGAATAATGACGGCTGGCCGGATGTCTATGTTTCAAATGATTATGTCTCGAATGACCTGCTTTATATTAACCAGCAAAACGGCACCTTCAAAAATGAAATAGCTTCCTATTTCAAGCATCAAAGCTATTCCGCAATGGGCAATGACGCCGCCGATATCGATAATGATGGCTTGATTGACTTCATCACCGTGGATATGCTGCCTCAGGACCCGGTCCGCCGCAAGAATATGTTCGGACTGATGAATTATGACCGGCATTTGTCGGAATTGCGGATGGGTTATGAGCCGCAGTTCATGCGGAACACATTGCAGCACAATGAAGGAAATATGCCGGGCGGTAATCACCCGGTTTTCAGCGAAATTGGACGTTACTCGGGTGTGGAAGCCACGGATTGGAGCTGGGGCGCATTGTTTGCTGACTATGACAACGACGGTTTCCGCGACCTGATGATCACCAATGGCTATCCCAAGGACATTACCAACCGGGATTTTGTGATTTATCGTATGGCCGAATACGAGATGCAAATGCGCTCGGGTGGAGGCGACAACCGCAGGCTTGCGGAGGCATTGAAGAAAGTAGAAGGAGCCCACGTGCCTAATTACCTTTTTTCCAACAACCACGACCTCACTTTCGCCAACAAATCCGCCGAATGGGGCTTTGACATCCCTTCATTTTCCAATGGCGCGGTGTACGCCGACTTTGACAATGACGGCGACCTCGATGTGGCGATGAACAACATCGATCGCGAGGCATTTTTGTACGAAAACCACTCCGAGCGTAAACAGGACCGGCATTGGCTGACAGTCAAACTAAAAGGCCCTGCCTTGAACCGCGACGGTTTCGGCGCCAAAATCTGGCTCTGGACGGCTAAGGGCAACCAATATGCCGAGCATTCGCCCTATCGCGGTTACCAATCGACGACGGAACCCAACCGCGAGCATTTCGGGCTTGGTAATGCGGCTCAAATCGATTGCCTGACGATCATCTGGCCCGATTCACGGATGCAGGTTTTGAAGAGTATTAAAGCCGGGCAAATGCTCGAACTGGATCACGCAAAGGCGTCGGGCAATGCGCCCGCAAACTATCTCAAGACTGGTAACGACGCAGTTAATGCACCTTTATTGGTAGCGTTAAACAGCGACGGCATTGATTTTCAGCACAAAGATGATTTGTATATTGATTTCAAAATACAGCCGTTATTACCGCATTTGTTATCCCAAAATGGTCCGGGCATTGCCGTCGCGGACGTAAATGGCGATAGACTGGATGATTTTTACGTCGGTGGCGCATTTAACCAGTCGGGCCGCGTTTTTGTGCAGGACAACCAGCAGCGCTTCAATTCAAAAGCCCTGGTGGCGGGGCAGAAGTATGAGGAAGATATGGGCACGCTGTTTTTCGATGCCGACGGCGATGGTGACCAGGATTTGTACGTCGTGAGCGGCAGCAATGAATTTGAGACGGGTTCCAGATATTATCAGGACAGGCTCTATACAAATGACGGAAAAGGTAATTTTAGCATGAATACCAATGCATTACCGTCCCTTGCAGCCAGTGGCTCAACTGTAAACGCCGCCGATTTTGACCACGACGGAGACCTCGATCTGTTCGTCGGAGGCCGGCTCGCTCCCGGCGCCTACCCGATGCCCGGCGAAAGTTATGTTCTTAGAAATGAAGGCGGCAGGTTCGTAGAAGTAACGCAAACGGTGTGTCTTGAAATCAAAAACATCGGTATGGTTACAACCGCCTTATGGACTGATTTCGATCAGGATGGCTGGGTGGATCTGATCGTGGCAGGGGAATGGATGCCCGTAGTTTTTTACAAAAATAAGCAGGGAAAGCTGGTTAATGTGAGTGCGCAGACCACTTTGAAAAACACAACAGGCTGGTGGAACAGCATTGCTTCCGGAGATTTCGACGAGGACGGTGATACCGATTATGTGTTGGGCAACGTCGGACTGAATAGTGAAGGGAAGCCTTCCAACGACAAACCGCTGACATTGTTCGCCAAGGATTTTGATAAAAGCGGGACAATGGACCCGGTAATGGCCCGCTACATCGGAGAGGATCTCTATCCGGTGCACCCGCGCGACGAAATGACCAGCCAGATGAATTTTCTCAAAAAACGATTTATTTATTACGCCGATTATTCCAAAGCGAAAATCACTGACATTTTCAAACCCGAAGAACTCGAAGGTGCCAGGAAACTGATTTGCGAAACCATGCAATCAGTCCTGCTCGAAAACAAGGGTAGTGGGAAGTTTGCATTAAAATTCCTTCCTTCTGCCGCCCAAATGAGCCCGGTTTATGGCTTGTTAGCCGAAGATTTCAACCAGGATGGTCACCTGGATCTCTTACTTTCCGGCAATAGCTATGCAACGGAATCAATTAGTGGTCGCTTGGATGGTTTGAATGGATTGTTAATGTCCGGTGACGGCAAAGGCGGGTTCAAGCCGCTCAGTTCTGCTCAGAGCGGGATTTTTGTGCCCGGCGACGCCAAGGGAATGGCGCATTTGCGGTTAGGTAACGGCCGGTCGTTGGTTTTGGCTGCTCAAAATAATGCCCCGTTGCTGGCGTTCGCTGGTGGTCTTGGAGATAAAATGGTTTATATCAAACCCATGCCACAGGATGCGGTGCTGCAAGCAACCTATGCCAACGGCCGTTCGAAGCGATTTGAATTAGGTTATGGCTCCGGCTACTTATCACAATCGGGCCGGAATATTGCTTTGCTGCGTGAAGGATTAAAGAAAGTTGTATTAATCGATTTTCGCGGACGCACGCGGGAAGTTGCGTTTTAGTTGTTTTAGCCATACCTAATCGCAAAAATGCCCTTGGGCATGTAACAACAAATGCGACCTGTGAGAACGTCGCGCTGGACAACCATCACCAAACAAACGTCCCGACAGAACCAGCTTTCAGACTAACCACCGTAACATTCCCCTCATCCTGAATCGTAAACTTCCTTTCGGCATCCGAATCATTCAAAACAATTAAAACCTTTTTTCCCTCAGGCGTGATGAACGCTACATCGAGAATTTTTACGTCGGCAGCCCTGCCGACGGTGATATTATTACCGGATGCGATCCGTGTCGAACCCGGCCGCACGAACTTCGACGCGTGCGCGACCACGTAATACGCTGCATTGCGCGTGACCTTATCGCCGTCGATGGTGACGCCGCCCAGACAGCGGTCGCAGCCTCCGCGGTCGGTGAAGGGGCGGTTTTGCGGGTTGCTCGTCAGGTTCCATTCCAGCACGGTACGGGCCCAGTTCCGGGTCGCGCCGATGGTGAGGTTTTTGATATGATCGGGGAAATCTTTGGCAAAATTGCCGGGTGCGCCCATCCATTGCTCGGTGAAATAGAGATTCTTGTCGGGATGCGCGTCGTGGACTTTCGATAGGGCGTCAATTGTTCCGCCGTACAAGTGAAATGCGGAACCGTCTATATATTTCTTCGCGTCCGGGTCGTCGAGGACCGAAATCGGGTACTCCGGTTTGTCGGCATTGTGGTCGTAAACAATGATTTTGGTATCGATTTTAGCCTTTTCAAATGCGGGACCCAAATGGTTTTTGATAAAAACGGCCTGGTCTTTTGCCGGCATCAGCAAACTCGGGTTGTTGCCGGGGTGCAATGGTTCGTTCTGAACCGTAACCGCGTCGATGCGGATGCCCTCCTTTTGCATATCCTGAATGTAGCGCACGAAATAGCTGGCGTAAGCATCATACCACTGCGGTTTCAGACTTCCGCCGCGGGTGTCGCCATTGTCTTTCATCCACACCGGCGGGGACCAGGGCGAGCCCAGGATTTTCAGTTTGGGATTGATGGCAAGAATCTCTTTCAGGATCGGGATCACATCATTGCGGTCGGGACCGAGGTCGAAGTGCTGCATTTCGGGGTCGGTCTGGCCTTGTGGAATATCGTCATAGGAAAATACTTTTTCATTAAGATCGGAGGCGCCTATGCTTACGCGCAGGTAAGCCATGCCAATTCCATTGCCTGCCGTTGAAAAAAGCTCTTTCAGCAAAGCGGTGCGGGCAGGTTTGCTCATCCCCATCAGGTGTGAGGCGCTGCCGCCGGTGAGCGTAAAACCGAACCCGTCGATTTCCTGATACCTTCTTTTGGTATTAACATGGATAACTGGCGGCTCTACGGGGGGCGCTACTTTCGACGTTTTCCAAAAAGTCAATTTGGGCTGCCTCTGAAAAAGGACGGACTTATCCGAATTGGTGAGCCAGAAATCCGCGGTGACTTTCTTCGACTGGGCCGACGCCATCGAGCAGGTCAACAGATAAATACTCAGCAACAGGGCAGGTTTAGGATATAAAATGTTCATGGGTTCAGAGTTCGTGAGTTCATAGTTTGCTTTCTAAACTTCTATTGAAATACACTGATAATAATGTAATATATTGCGAGTTCAAATGTAGGGTAACCTGCACAACAATGTGCATACCGGGCTACTACATTACTACAACAACCCGACAAAAATTGCTAAATAAATGCCCAGGCGTAGTTCGGAAATACGTCAATCCTCTCATCGGTGTACTGCAATGCTGGAATATGATACGAATTGTCGCTGTCCTGTTTCTGATCCTGTTGGCCCGGCAATTGCGTGCCCAGAATACGATCGGTTTGCCCGAGGTTGTGAACTATTCCAAGCAAACCTATCATGCCGGAACCCAGAACTGGGCAATCCGCCAGGGCCGGAATGGTATGATGTATTTTGCCAACAATGAGGGGCTGCTCACTTTCGACGGCATTTACTGGCGCACTTATCCATTACCCAATAAAACGAAGGTCCGCTCGCTGGAAATAGGGGCGGATAACCGCATTTACATTGGAGGTGAGAACGAATTCGGCTATTTCACGCCCGACCAGCGCGGGGTTTTGCATTATGTATCCCTGCGCAATCTCGTACACGAGCGCGACCGCGGTTTTGCCGATATCTGGAATGTGGCCGTGTTGAACGGCAGCGTCTTTTTCAGGGCCAGTAACCGCATTTTCGTGTATGAAGACAATGCTGTGAGTGTGTTCAACGGCGGTTCGCATTGGCGCTTTATGGGCGTTTGCAATGGCATTGCGGTGGCGCAGGACGCGGCGAGCGGCCTGCTGCGTTACGATAACGGCCGGTGGATTCCCTGGATTACGGCGGGGGAGCTGCCGGCCGAATACCTTACAACAGGCCTGCTGCCGTTGGATAAGGAAGCCTCCCTGCTCGTTACGATGGACGCGGGAATCTTTCGGCTCTCGGGTGAGCGTGCTACACGCCTGCAATCCGCATTCATCGACCGGGTTAAAAGCGAACGGGTCTATGCGGCAACACGGGTGAACGACAAGCTGATCGCCCTGGCAACGAGCCTTGGAGGATGCTATATCGTCACCAATGAAGGGGAGTTCGTACACCGCTTCGCCCGCGCCGATGGTTTGCAGAACAACAACGTACTCAGTGTTTTCCGTGATCAGGACAAAAACCTTTGGTTGGGACTCGATAACGGCATCGACTTTATCGCTTACGACAATGCCATCAAAACCATGTACCCGGCCGTAACCAAAGATGAAGCGGGCTACGCATCGGTGATTCACAAAGGCCGCCTGTATCTGGGTACTTCCAACGGCCTGTATTCGGTGGCAGTGGAGCATTTTGATGATCTGAGTTATGTGAAAGGCACATTCAGTTTTGTGGAGCACTCGCGCGGGCAGGTGTGGGGGTTGTCCGAAATTAATGGGAAATTGCTGATGGCGCACCACGAGGGCATTTTTGAGGTGGAGGGTAACCAGGCTCGGCCCATCGAAAAGCGGAACGGTTTCTGGGGCTTTTTACCGCTTTCGCGGATCTATCCGGTCAAAAAGGTCGCAGTAGGGAACTACAACGGGGTCAATTTCCTGGAATACGACGGGCATTCTTTCCGGCCTTCCGGCGCGGTTGCGGGATTCGACGTGGCCTCGCGCTTCCTGTGTGCGGACGTGCGCGAGGAGGACGTGATCTGGACATCGCATCCTTATCGCGGGGTATACAAGGTCACGATCTCAGATAATGGAAGGTCACGGGCGCGTTTGTATACGCACAAGGACGGCCTGCCGCTTTCGCTGAATAACAATTATATATATAAAGTTAAAAATAAGATCCTGGTAGCCACCGAAAAAGGTATCTACGAGTACAATGCGGCGGCCGACCGGTTTCTGTCATCGGGGTATTATAATACCATATTTAAGAATCCGGGCGTGCGCTATCTGAAAGAAGATCAGTCAGGTAACGTCTGGTTTGTACGGGGAAAGGAGCTGGGGGTAGTGGATATGAGCAGCGGTAATCCGAAGATCATTTTCCTTCCTGAAATCAACCAGAAAATGGTCTCGGGCTTTGAATACATTCACCCGTTAAATGAAGAAAACATCCTGATTGGCGGCGAAAAGGGCATTTACCATATCAATTACAAAAAATACAAGCAGAACAAGAGCCATATCAATGTGCAGATTAGCGCAATGCGCTCTTTTGGCACCGATTCGCTGCTTTTCGGCGGGTATTTCGGAGAGATCAATGAATTGCAAAAACAATCCGACGATCAGGTGCCGCGCATTGCAAACCGCTTGAATTCAGTGGGGTTTGAGTTTTCATCGACGCTGTTCAGCCAGCAATCCAGCATCGAATATGCCTACTTTCTGGAAGGTTTTGATAGTAACTGGTCGAGTTGGTCGGCACGAAGCTCGAAAGAATACACGCATTTGCCACCAGGCCATTACACCTTCAAAGTGAAAGCACGTAATAATTTTGGTAGCGAATCGGAAATAGCGGGCTATTCATTCATGATCCTCCCGCCATGGTACCAGACGATCTGGGCATACCTGGGTTATGGACTGCTGATTCTCGGATTGGTCTGGCTATCCTACAAGTGGCAGGAAAAACGTTTTTTGCAGCAGCAGCAAAAACATTTGGAAGAACAAAAAAGACTGCAATACCTGCATCAGCTTGAACTTGAAAAGAGCGAAAAGGAGATCATCAAACTTAAAAACGAGAAGCTGGAAGCCGAAATCTTGCACAAAAACACTGACCTGGCAACCTCAGCCATGCATTTGGTACAAAAAGCTGAATTACTTTCCAAGCTCAAAACGGACCTGGTCAAAATCACCAAAAGTGCAGAAGATGACAAGATTAACGATGATCTCAAAAAGATGATCAAGGTCGTGGGCGATGAGAATAAAGTCGATAAAGACTGGGGCCAATTCTCCAAGCATTTCGATAGTGTGCACAGTAATTTCCTGATCGTATTGAAGGAAAAGTACCCCAACCTTACAGCCAATGAGTTGAAAATGAGTGCCTATTTACGCATGAACCTGTCGAGTAAGGAAATAGCGCAGCTTATGAACATTTCGCTCAGGGGCGTGGAGGTGAGTCGCTACCGGCTGCGCAAGAAGTTGCAGCTCCCCACTGAGGTGAATATGTTCAATTTTTTCCTCGGGTTTCATGTGGACGAGTCAAAAGAAAAGGCTTAGAGCAAAGCTCCAAGCCTTTCTGATCTGGGTACGGAACAGCTACCTCGTCCCGCCCCATTCTTTACTCTGCTCGATTTTCGTGTTTTCCAGTTCCAGCAAAGGAATAGGAAGAATTTCATGCTTGCCCGCTACGAACCCTTTCGGTCCGAGCACGGCAGCCGCATCGCCCCAGCGTACGAGGTCCATCCAGCGGTGGCCTTCGCCTGCGAGTTCAAGACGGCGCTCTTTTTTGATGTTTTCAAATGTCGCTGCCACCGGCTTCAGACCTACGCGGGCGCGCACCGCGTTCAGGAGCGCTGCTGCGCGGGTGAGGTCGCCCGACCCGCGTACGAGGGCTTCGGCTTCCAGCAAATAAGTGTCGGCCAGGCGCGTATCGTACATGTTTTGCGGGAAGTTCAGCTCAGGTGCACCGGCGCCTGTCCAGCGGTCGGACTGGCGACCTGCGAATTTTTCCAGGAAATAGCCCGTGTTCATATAACCTTTCTCATAGGCCACCGCCCCTGCCTTTTCGAGGCTATCGAGGTTAGCTATGGTCGCTTTGTAACGCGGATCGAAGTGAATCGCTTCGAACAGCGAGGGCGTAACCGGCAGGAAGCTCCATCCCGAAACATAGTCGGGCGCGGCGTCCGACTTGCGATTATAGCCACGCGGGCCGGTGATGATGTTCATCACATTCCCCTCGGTACAGGATACGCAGCTCCATCCTCCGGCAGAAGTGTTGGTATAGGAAAGTTCAAAAATAGATTCGCTGTTGAACTTGTTCTTCGTCTTGAAAAGGTCGCCGAAATTGTCTAGCAGCTTGTAGCCATAGGTGTTATTACCGCCCGGTGTTCCATTCACTTTTGCCAGTTCCTGCGCTGCCTGGGCGAATTTGTTTTGATACAAATACATTTTACCCAAAATAGCATGCGCCGCTCCTTGTCCTGCACGGCCAGCTTCCGTGGCTACATTGATAGTTACCGGAAGATCAGCGACTGACTCCGATAAATCTTTCTCGATCTGCGCGTAAACTTCCGCCGGCGCTGCTTGCAGCACCTCGTACATCTCCTGCGTGGAAATGGTGCGCGTAAATAGCGGAACGTTTTTGAACAGCCTCACCAGCTCAAAATAGAAATACCCGCGCAGGAACTTCGCTTCGGCTGTGTAGCGCTTTTTGAGCGTTTCATCCATCGGCACCCCAGGGAGTTTTTCGAGAATGGCATTCGCGCGGAAAACGCCCGAGAAGCCTTTTCTCCAAAGTTCTCCCTGTGGTCCGGTGGTTGGGTTTAGGGTATAGTTGGAAATGACCTGGAAATCCATGATGTCGCTCGGGCCGCCGCCGCCTGCGAAATGGTCATCGGAAGCCGCATTCATCGTAGCGATGGTGGAAACGTAGCCGTTACCCTGCCAGCCAACCACATCATACGCTGCCACAAGGCCATTGAATGCCTCTTCCTGATTGCGGTAATAGTTCGCCTCGAGGTTCAGCCCCTTGGGTTTCACGTCGAGGAAGCTGTCCGAGCAGGACATGAGCTGCAAACCGGCGGTAAATGCCAGGGCAGTCACGAATTTGTTATATCTCAATTTCATCTTATTCGTATTAATCAATTAAAAACCAATGTTCAAACCTACCATGAAGGAGCGCGCCTGGGGATAAATGCCCTTGTCGATGCTCAGTACACTTCCGCCGATCTCCGGGTCATAGCCGGTGTATTTGGTGAGGGTAAACAGGTTCTGGCTCATTATATACACACGTGCCTTTTTCATCGCTACCTTGCTGATCAGCGCTGGCGGCAGCGAGTAGCCAATTTGCAGCGTCTTCAGTCGGAAGAAGTCGCCTTTTTCCAGGTAGAAACTTGACGGGTTCTGGAAATTCTTGTTCGGGTCACCGTTCACGATGCGGGGAAAAGTGGTGGAAGTACCCGGGCCTGTCCAGCGGTCGAGGGCGTCGGTTTGCCAGTTCGCATTGGCGATATCCAGGCGGCGCAGGCCCTGGAAAATCTGGTTACCGGCGACGCCTTGCCCGAATACCACAATGTCGAAGCCCTTGTAGGCAGCATTCAAAGTCAAGCCATAATTCCATTTCGGCGTAGGATTGCCGATGAATGTGCGGTCGGTTTCAGTAATCGTACCGTCGCCGTTCAAGTCCTGCCATTTGAAATCGCCTGGCTTGGCATTGGGCTGGATTTTCTTTCCTTCTGCAGAAACGTGTGCATCCACTTCTTCCTGCGTCTGGAAAATGCCCTGATTTACATAACCAAAGAAAGAACCGATCGGCTGTCCAACCTGGGTGCGCGTAATCGGGGGCGCTCCCTGAAAGCTTGCGCCGCCCGACAAATACTGCACACCATTACCTAGGTTTGTTACTTGGTTCTTGATATAAGAAACGTTTCCGTTGACGGAGAAATCAACCTCTCCAAGGCGCTTGCGGAAACCCAGCTCCAATTCTACACCCGTATTTTCCATGTCGGCAATGTTGGCTGCCGGGTTTGAGATAGCGCCAACGTAGCCCGGAATGCGCGGATTTTGCAAAATATCCTTGGTGGCTTTCTTAAACCATTCAAAGGTCACACTCACATTATTGAAGATCGTCGCGTCGAAACCGATGTTGGTCTGGCTGGTCTGTTCCCATTTCAAATCCGGGTTGGCAGGTGCATTGGGACTGTAACCGATAATGTAGCTGCCGGAGGTACCAATGGTATAGTTACGTCCACTGCCAATGGTGGACAGGTAAGCGAAATCGCCGATACCGTCGTTACCCACCACGCCGTAGCCTCCACGGAATTTCAGGAAGTTGACCGCATTGTTGGTCGGGAAGAAAGCCTCGCGCGAGAGCACCCAGCCCAGCGAAAATGACGGGAACACACCGTACTTATGGTTCGAGCCAAAGCGCGAAGAGCCATCGCGGCGTACCAGGGCCTGTAAGAGGTATTTCTCGTCATAATCATAGTTCACGCGGGCGAAAAGCGAGCTTACCGTGTGTTTCGCGCCTTCGGAACCGTCGGAATTACGCTGGTCGGCGGGTACTTTAAAGTTCAGGGAGGCGTCGTCGAAGTTATCGGCCGGCACGTTGAAAAACGTGACGCTGGTCATGCGGGTGTTGTTGTCCAGGTAAGCGCCTTGCCCAAGTAACACATTTACATTATGCAGGCCGAACGGGCGGGTGTAGGAGATCGTGTTTTCCAGGTTGTAGTCCAAACGACGGTTGTTGGTGCGGTTGAAGCTCGTCTGCGAGGTCACCGAAGCTGCATTGAGCCACGAAACTGGGTTGAAGCTCTCGTTGCCCCAAAACGCCAGCTTGCTGCCCAGGGTCGATTTCAATTGAAGGCCCTTAACCGGCTCGGCCATCAGGTAAGCGTTGCCTACGATATTATCCGACCAGCTGTAATTTCCCAAACGGGTTTGTATATACGCGAGCGGATTGCTCATCTCCTGGCCGACGGCCTGAGAAATACCGTATGGATTGCCAATCGCATCGCGGCGGATGCCCTTGTTGGTATAAGGAGCCGCATTAGCTACCGCCGGATCGGTGATCACAGCCGGTGTGATAGGGTCAAGGTTAATGGCAGAGCTCAGCGGGCCACCGAATTCACTGTTGGTATTGCCCAATCCCACCGATTTATCATGTGCGTAACCCAGATTCTGGCCGAATGTGAGCCATTTTGCCAGTTTATGCTCCGAGTTGAGACGAATGCTCGTTCTATTGTATTTGGAAATATCGGTCGCAACAATTCCTTCCTGGTTGAGGTAACCCAATGAAAGATAGAAGGTTGATTTCTCCGATCCGCCACTGACGCTCAGTTCATGGTTCTGGCGTTTGGCACTGTTGTTGAAGATCAGAGATTGCCAGTCGGTGCCCTTGCCGAAGGACGCCGGATTAGCATATGGCGCCGTCTGACCGGCATTGACAGCCGCTTCGTTGCGGATTGTGGCATATTGGGTCGCGTCCAGCAGGTCAAGTTTCCGGGCCGGGCCCTGTACACCGATGAAGCCATTGTAATTCACGCGAATGCCGCCTGCTTTCCCTTTTTTAGTGGTAACCAAAATTACACCGGCAGCAGCCCGTGCACCGTAAATAGCCTGGGAAGCAGCATCTTTCAATACTTCGATCGACTCAATGTCGGACTGGTTCAAATAACCAATCCCGCCATTGTCGACTACAACCCCATCCACCACATACAGAGGATCGTTGTTGTTGAGCGTTGTGATGCCCCGCACGCGCACGGTCGCGGCCGAGCCGGGTTGTCCGGAGTTCGAAGCGATTGTAAGGCCGGATGTCCGGCCTTGCAACGCTTCTTCCAGTCGGTTAATCGGCATTGATTGTAAGTCGGAAGCTTTTACGCTCGAAATAGCACCGGTTACCACGCTTTTCTTCTGCGCGCCGTAACCCACTACCACGACTTCGTTAAGATTATCGATCGATTCTTCGAGTTCGAAATTGATTTCCGATTGGTTGCCCACGGTGACTTTCCGGGTGATCATTCCGATGAAACTCGCTACAAGGACGGAGTTGGGCTGCACCTCGATCGAGTAATTACCGGTTGCATCGGTGATCGTCGCATAGTTGGTGCCTTCTACTACCACCGTAGCGCCTACCAGCTCTTCCCCCTTCGTTTTGACCGAGACCTTGCCCTTGACGACCCGGCTTTGGGCAACGGCGGTCTGTACAAGGCCATATAGCATCAGCACACTACATAATAGTACAAATTTTTTGCTCATAAATATTAGTATTAAAATTTAGTAGATCTGGCAAATGAACTTTGCCCAATTAATTATTGAAAAAGTAATACTCGCGTACTGCCGACAAAGGTATAGGCGCAAAGAGGCAGCGGGGTAGCAATGCATTACTACATTACTACCTCATATTGCACAAGTCAAATGTATTCACGGAAAAATCACCCCTACATTACTACTACAATGAGGGTCTGGCTGGTTATTTATTAGCAAGAAGTAGGAGGATTTTGATTTAGCCAGTGGCGCCATCCATTCTTCCAATCACTTCTTCCAGGTCGATTCCCTCGCCCAAAACAGGTTTAAAGAGGTCGCCTTCAAGCTGGATCCGCTCTATCGCATTGTAAATTGTAAAGTCTTTCAGTTGAAGTCCTTTCTTCACCTCATCCCAATGCAGGGGCATCGAAACAGTCGCGCCGGGTTTCGGGCGGACCGAGTAGGGAGCGGCGAGCGTCGCTTTGGGCCTGTTTTGCAGGTAGTCGATGTAGAGCTTGCCTTTGCGGTTTTTTGTGAGTCGCTCCACGCTGGTGAAATCCGGGAGTTGGTGCTGTATCTGCCCGGCCACCCATTCGGCGAAGAGCTGGCATTGATCGTAGCTGTATCGGGCACCGAGTGGAATGTAAATATGCAGACCCGTGGAGCCGGAAGTTTTGCAGTAGGAGGGAACATTTAAAGAATCCAGCAAGCCTTTGATTGCCTGCGCGGTTTCGATCACCTGTTCGAAGGTGTTGGTCGCGTCCGGGTCGAGGTCGAGCAGGCACCAATCGGGATTGTCGGGGGTTTCGATGCGGCTGTTCCAGGGATTTACGTCTATGGCGCCGAGGTTAGCCATGTAAAGCAGCGTTGCTTCATCGTTGCAGAGCATGAAGTTCTTGTTCTCGCCTTCGGATATGTAAGGTGTGGTTTTGATCCAGTCGGGTACCTTTCCGGTAAAGTCTTTCTGGTAAAAGCTTTTACCCTGGATGCCGTTGGGAAAACGGTTGAGCGAAAGCGGCCGGTTTTCGAGATAGGGCAAAATGAATGGTGCGACCTGGTAGTAATAGTTGATCAGCTCACTTTTGTGAATCTTATCATCGGGCCAGTAGAGTTTCTTCAAATTTGAAAATTTGACCTCATGCCCATTAATTTTCCGTACCTGGGTTTCTTCTTTCGGGTTTAATAGTGTCTTTCTTTTCGCTTTGGCGGGTTTTTTAATAATTTTCTCCGTGTCGTGATCTGCTTCGTCGACAACTTCATCGGTTGATTTTTCTACTTCCCGCACCACGTCTTTCGCCGACTTGTCCTCCCGCATTCCCTCGAATGACGGATGCCTGAACACTCCGTCGGCTGTGATTTCGGCAAAGCTGATCTCGCAAACCAATTCAGGTTTAAGCCAGGTCGCATTCGCGTGCGGCGGGTTTGGGCGAAAACGCGAGGGTTTGTTATAGTCGGGCGTTTCTTTAAACGGGCTCTTCTTGGTAACCAACGGCTTAAAAAGCGCCATCATCTCCTTTTGCTGCTTCTCTTTGAACCCGGTACCGACCTTACCCACATAATGCAGCTCGCCGTGTTCGTAAGCCGCTAGCAGCAAGGCGCTGAAAAGCTTGGAGGAGCCTTCGTTGAGTGTATAGCCTGCGATAATGACCTCCTGCCGCTTGTTGATCTTGATTTTCAGCCAGTCGCGCGTGCGGATGCCAGGGTAGTATTCGCTGTCTGATTTTTTAGCAATAACGCCTTCCAGGCCCATTTTTTGGGCTGCCTCGAAAAATGCGTTACCCTCTGACGACACGCTGTAACCAAGTTGTACCGGGCTATTTTCGTCCACAATGCTTTGCAAAATGGCTTTCCGTTCCGTTAACGGCAAATGAATGAGGCTCTTGCCTTCCAGCCAGAGAATATCGAATGCATAGTAGACCAGTTCGCCATCGGCCTCGCTCCGCCAGTTTTGTAATGCATTGAAATCCGATAATCCTTTCTCGTTGATCACGACAATTTCTCCGTCTATCACGCCATTGATTTTCCAATCCTGCAATTGCTGGTAAATGGGGTAAAACTTGTCGTTAAAGGATTTTTTGTTCCGCGACCGCAAGTTGGCCTGTCCTTGATTGAGGTAAGCCAAGGCGCGGTAACCGTCCCATTTCACCTCATATTCCCAGCCTGGATCATCAAACGGCCCGTCGACCAGTGTAGCGAGCATCGGTTGCAGGTCATCGGGGAAGCTTTGCTTTTTTCCCTTTTTCAGAATCGCCGCTACGTCGAAGTCCGGGCTTTTTTTTTCTGCCGCGGCTTCTTCTGCCGGATCTTTGGCCTCGGTTTTGGGCGCTTTGGACTTGGCTGAACCTTTTGTCTCGGCAGATTTCTTCTCTTCGTGATTGCTTTCCCAAACGGCATCGCCATCCTTTTCAATACCCTGCAAGGTCCTTCGCGTCACGGCCGACCGGTCCTTTTGGGTAATATCATCTTCGGAGGCGAATTTATCGCGGTGCTTAATGAGAAGCCACGCGTTTTCTTCCATGCCTTTGGTTTTCACCAATGCATATTCTCCCTTAACCTTCTTGCCATTGAGCCGCACCTTCAGAGAGCCTGAATGCAGTTCTTTAAGCGCAAGTTTCTCCCTGGCTTTTTTGCCTTCGACTGCTCTCAGCTTGCCATCTACTTCTTCCAACGGCTCATAAGTGCCAAAATCCCAGACCATTACTGTTCCGGCGCCATAATTACCTTCTGGAATAATGCCTTCAAAATCCTTGTAGTCATATGGATGATCTTCGACCATCATCGCCAGCCGTTTCACCGACGGATCGGTAGAAGGTCCTTTGGGCACCGCCCAGCTTTTGAGCACGCCGCCCATTTCCAGTCTGAAATCGTAATGCAGACGGGACGCATCATGTTTCTGGATTACGAAAATAAGCTCGCTATTGTCCGCTTTGCCGCCTTTGGGCTCCGGAGTTTTGTCGAAGGTGCGTTTCTCGTTGTATTTGGTAAGGCTCATGATTTTGAAAGTGTGAGTGAGTAAATGAGTGAATGATTGAATGACCGAATGAGCTGCCGTGGAACGGGGATGGGTGAGCAAGGCCGCAGCAGATCCGCGTAACTATTCATTCATTCGGTCATTCATTACATTTCAAGTCGCCATTTCGTGGATTTTCGCATCTATCAGTCCTTGCAATTTTTTGGCGTTAGCCAGGGCGTGCCCGCCGACGTCGTTATTAAAGAATGCCCAGACTTCATGCCCGTTGTCAGCCCAGGCGGCAAACTTTTCGGCGTAATCTTCCAGGACATCGTCGGAATAGGATGAGCTGTATAACGACTCCGGGCCGTGGAAGCGCAGGTAAATATCCCTGGCGGTGATTTCTTCGTGGTAAGGGAACTGGTCGGCTTGTGAGAAAACAAGAGTAATGCCGTGTTTCTTCATTAAACTAATACTTTCTTCGGAAAACCAAGACGGATGCCGCACTTCGAGTGCAAAGCGGAAACCTTCGTACCGGTCCGTCTCTTCATAAAACATCTCGGCCACTTCCGTATGAAACCGGGAGTTTGCGGGCAGTTGAATGAGGATCGGGCCGAGATGCTCTTTAAACGGACTAAAAATATTGAAAAACCGCTCCAATGGTTCCTGCGCGTCACGTAGCTTCTTCAAATGGCTGAGATACCGGCTCATTTTGGGGCAAAAGACAAAATCTGCCGGCACCATATCGGTCCATTTCGCCACTATTTCCTTCGTTGGCAACTTATAAAAGCTATTGTTGATTTCTGAAACGGGGAAATGTCGGGCATAAAACGAAAGGTATTCCGCAGGTTTTACATTCCCGGGATAGAAAATGCCTTTCCAGTGTTTGTAACTCCACCCGGATGTGCCGATGTGTATCTTTTGCTCCACTTTCATTATCAGTTCGTTGTGGAGCGATAAAGAGCAATAATCGTACCGAAGAATAAACAGTGGCGCCCGTATGATAACGGGAATGGTTTTTGAATTTTAGATACCCAATCAAAACAGAAACCAATGGCAGTTAGCGATATTCCAGGGATCGATATCCTTGGCGACCAGGAAGAAACGCTGGGCACAGCCGAGGACCTTCGTGAAGAGGTAGTGCTCGACACGATGCAGTATGAGATTGTAGGCAGCATGGTAAAAATCGAATTTGAAACCTCGCTCGGCCTGTGTACAGGGCATTATCTGTCGTCGGAGCTGGGGCATGAGGAGATCAATCTCGAAGCGGAGTCATTCGACCGCTTGCGGAAGTTATTCCCTGCCTGCAACGGTGCATTCGTGCATCCGCACAACCGCGATTGGGTAGAGGTAAGCCTGGCGGAGCTCACCGGTGCGCTGCCGGAGTACAAAATTTACACGCGGGTGGTGACAGGCGGAATCGTATAAAGGAGGGATTTCGTTGTGCATTCGGAAGGTTCGCGCGAAAAAGTCCGCGTTTATTTCGAAATTGGCCCGTTAACTCACACTTTACCGCGTTCGCTCATGAAGGATATCAGTGTTCAGGATTTGCTCGCCATCGAGGTTTTCAAGGATGTCCCTGAAAGCCAGCTGGAATGGATGATCGATCGCAGCCAGCATTATGAATTGCAGGAGGGCGATATGATGATCAGGCCGGGAGAGCCGCTGGTGGGCACGCACGTCATTTTTTCGGGCCGGATAGAGCTGTACCGGCTTCAAAACAATACCAAACAGATCATCGCCGAACTGCTGCCAGGTACCGTGACAGGCATTCTGCCGTTTTCGCGGGGAAAAATGGCCATTGCTTACGGGGTTTGCCTGGAAACCGCTCAGTTGATGACCTTTCCCAAAGAGTTGTTGCGGGAGCTAGTGACGTCGCACTATGAACTTACACAGGCGCTGGTAATCGTGATGACGTCACGCGTGCGGGAGTTTACCGAGCTCGAACAGCAGAATGAGAAGATGATGGCCCTTGGAAAGCTGTCGGCAGGGCTGGCGCATGAGCTAAACAACCCCGCAGCGGCTATCGTGCGGAGTTCGGCTTCGTTGAAGGAGCATTTGCTGATGCAGCCCGATTCGTTCAAATCGCTGCTTTCGATCCATTTGTCGCACCAGGAGATCGATCTACTCAATGATAAAATGGTAAGCCTGCTGAACAACACTGCGCGCCCGGTGTTGTCGATGATGAAGCGCTCCGAAAAAGAGGATGAAATACTCGACTGGCTCGATCAGAACAATATCGACGGCTGCGAAGATATCGCCGATAACCTGGTGGAGTTCGGAGTAGGGGAGGATGACCTGGAAGACCTGAAAGGGAAGATCAATCACGACGATCTTTCGCCCGTGCTGACCTGGATCAATAACAGCCTGACGACCGAGCGCATGGTAGCGGATATCCAGGAGGCGTCCAAACGCATTGCTGAACTCGTAGGTTCTGTCAAAACCTTTACACATATGGATCGGGGGGGCGAGCGTGAGTTCGTGGACATTCATGTGGGTATTCGCAACACGCTCATTATGCTGAATTACAAGTTAAAAAAAGGTAATATCAAGGTGGTAGAGGATTTTGATCTGACGCTGCCGCCTGTCAAAGCGATGGTGGGCGAGCTGAACCAGGTATGGACAAACCTGATCGACAATGCCGTAGACGCGCTTGAAAATCAGGCTGATCCGGAGCTGACCGTTATCACACGCCGTGACAAGGACTTTGTGAAGGTAACGATTTGCGATAATGGCCCCGGCGTACCGGCAGAGATACGTTCCAAGATTTTCGACCCGTTTTTTACGACCAAATCGGTTGGAAAAGGCACGGGCCTTGGTCTTGATGTAGTGAACCGGATTGTACGCCAGCACCGCGGAACGGTGACGTTGCATTCTCAACCCGGGCGTACCGAGTTTGAGGTTTGTTTCCCGTTTAATGGCTAATTTTAATTCTCAACCAACTCTTAATAGAAGCTCCTATGGCTTTGCCCATTATATTTTCGATTGACGATGATCCGCAGGTGCTCCGTGCAATTAGCCGTGATCTGAAATCCCATTACCGAGAAAAATACAAGATTTTGAGCACAACTTCCGTGGCCGAAGCGATGGAGAGCCTGCTGGAACTGCAGAATCGTGGCGACGAGGTAGCGATGTTTATTTCCGACCAGCGTATGCCTGAAATGCAGGGTGTGGATTTCCTTCAAAAGGTCATGAAAATGTTTCCTTTTGCCAAGAGGGTGCTGCTGACGGCCTATTCGGATACCGAGGCGGCTATTAAGGCCATCAACGACGTGCAGCTCGATTATTACCTGATGAAACCCTGGGACCCGCCGGAAGAAAAGCTTTATCCGGCTATCGACGAGCTGCTCCGGGACTGGCAGGGCAATTACCGTCCCGAGTTCAAGGGTATTAAAGTGATAGGTTATCAATTCTCGCCCAAAGCGCACGAGATCAAGGACTTTCTGGCCGGTAATCTGGTGCCATACCTATGGCTCGATGCCGAATCGAATGAGACCGGCAGGCAGATTTCAAAAAGCAATAGCCTCTGCCCGGTGGATTTTCCGGTGGTAATCTTCGAGGATGGCTCTTTGCTGAAAACGCCTTCGCTGATTGATATTGCGGGGCGCATAGGCCTGAATCCCAAGACAAAACAACAGATCTACGATGTGGTGATCATCGGGGCGGGACCAGCCGGTTTAGCGGCGTCGGTATATGGGGCTTCGGAAGGTTTAAGTACTTTATTAATTGAACGGAAAGCGCCTGGGGGCCAGGCTGGTACCAGTTCGAGGATCGAGAATTACCTTGGCTTTCCAACGGGCCTGAGCGGGGCGGAGCTCACCCGCCGGGCGATCACGCAGGCGACGCGTTTCGGAACCGAGTTCCTTTCGCCGCAGTTCGTGAAGGAGATTAAATTAAAGGATAAATATAAAACGGTGGTTCTCGGCGATGGTAGCGAGATAAATGCTAAGGCGGTAGTGATTACGACGGGCGTCGATTACCGCAAGCTTGAAACGAAAGGTGTAGAGGATTTTACCGGAAAAGGTATTTACTACGGCGCGGCAAGTACGGAAGCCAGCTCATGCGGCAATAAGGATGTGTATGTGCTTGGTGGAGGGAATTCCGCCGGGCAGGCGGCAATGTACCTGTCTAAATTTGCCCGCAATGTCTACATTTTGGTCAGGCGAAACGATCTCACGTCGTCGATGTCGTCATATCTGATCGATCAGATCGCAGGCACGGACAATATAGCCGTTTTGGGTTGTACAGAGATTGTGGAGGCGCAGGGCGACGGGCATCTTGAAAACCTAAAATTGGTCGATTTGAATACTAATGAGGAACGAATCGTTCCGGCTGACGCGCTGTTTATTTTCATTGGTGCGAAGCCTTACACCGAATGGGTAGGCCTTGAAATCATTAAGAATAAGAAGGGTTTCATCGAGACGGGGCGTGAAATGAAAAATTACGAGAATTTCAAAGAAGTATGGAAGGCCGATCGGGATCCGTATCTGCTTGAAACGAGCTCGCCGGGTATTTTTGCTGCGGGTGACGTGCGTGCAGGCGCGATGAACCGCGTTACGTCGGCAGTGGGCGAGGGATCGATGTCCATCAGTTTTGTTCACCAATATTTAAGCGAAGTGTAATGGCTCAGATTTGTAAGCATATCGAAGATATTCAGCAGATTAAGGTCGCCGGCGAGCTGGTTTGCGAAGAATGTAAAAAAGTAGACGGGTGGTGGGTGCATTTACGTACCTGCCAGACCTGCGGCGCCACCCTTTGCTGCGACAGCTCGCCCGCCAAGCACATGACTAAGCATTTCCATCACACCGGACACCCCGTAGCCTCGTCTGCTGAGCCAGGGGAGAAGTGGTTGTGGTGCTACGCAGATGAAGTGTTTGTTGAATATCAGTAGTTAGTTTGGGAGGAAAGGGGAGATGTCATGCTTTCTTCCCTGTTTTGAATTTCGTAACTTTACCACATGACGAAATCAGCGACGATCGAACAGTTTTATAGGGACACTTCCATGCTGATTCCCGAGCAGGTTCAGAAGGAGGTGGGGCATTTTAATATTTTCAGGACGGACGAGTTGTATCGCGTGGCTGCGAAGAACAGGGTAATGCCGTACAATAGACGGGCATATTATAAAATAAGCCTGATCCTCGGGCGGAACAGGGCCGAATATGCCGATAAGGTGATCGATATCGAGCACAATGCGTTGCTTTTTGCTACGCCCCTGATTCCCTACCACTATGTGCCGCAGGACGAGAACCAGGCGGGCTTTTTCTGTATTTTCTCCGAAGACTTCCTTACGCAGGACAATAGCGGCGTCCGCCTGCGCGAGCTGCCGGTGTTTAAGCCGGGCGGCAACCCGATATTCTTTCTGAATGACCAGCAAATAGAGGATATCCGGTACATTTTCAGCAAGATGTTCCGGGAAATCGAATCGGATTACGCCTATAAATATGATTTGCTTCGAAATTATGTCATCGAGCTGATCCATTTCGGGCAGAAGTTGCAGCCGGCGACCTCGCTTTTTAAAGAAACCAACGCTTACAAGCGCGTTTCGTCGCTCTTCATTGAGTTGCTCGAACGTCAGTTCCCGGTAGAGCCGCCGCACCAGAAGCTGAATCTTCGTTCGGCCAAGGATTATGCCGACCAGCTTTCTATCCACGTCAATTACCTCAACAAGGTATTAAAGGAAATAACGGGCAAAACCACCACCGAGCTTATTAGTGAGCGCATTATCAAGGAATCCAAAATCCTTTTAAAACACACCGACTGGAATGTGTCCGAAATCGCATACAGCCTCGGTTTTGAGGAGGCTTCACATTTCAATAACCTCTTCAAGAAGCATACTGCGCTAAGCCCGCGCACATTTCGGGCTTAGATTTGAATTTCGTAAGTTTTGATTTGAAGCTCGCAAATCCGGCTACGTAGCGCCTGGTACCTTTGTTCCATCAATTTTTAACAACAAAAAAGATGGAATCAGCAAGTAAAATAGCATTGGTTACCGGCGGCAGCCGCGGTTTAGGAAAAAACATGGCGCTCCGCCTGGCAGAGAAAGGGAACGATGTAATCGTTGTTTATCGCAGCAAGGAACAAGAGGCCGGAGAAGTGGTTGCGGCCATCGAGGCGCTCGGGCAGAAAGCGGCTGCCCTTCAATTGGATACCGCGGAAGTAAAATCTTTCGACGGCTTCTTTTCCAGACTTTCAGGTATTTTGAAAGATAAATGGAACCGTACGTCTTTTGATATTCTGGTAAATAATGCAGGAATCAGCCGTCCTTCGGCATTCTCTGAAACCAGTGAGCAGGATTTCGACGACCTGATGAATGTGCATTTCAAAGGCGTTTATTTCCTTTCGCAAAAGGCCTTGCCGCTGCTTGCGGACGGTGGGCGGATCGTGAACCTGTCCACAGGCCTCGCGCGCTTCTCTTCGCCCGGGTATGCGGCGTACGCATCCATGAAAGGGGCGATCGATACTTTAACACGCTATATGGCCAAAGAGCTGGGAAGCAGGGACATTACCGTGAATGCATTGGCGCCGGGGGCGATCTACACCGATTTCAATAGCGACTCGTTCGACAGCCACCCAGGTCTGACCGACTTCATCAGCAGCATTACCGCCCTGGGGCGCGTAGGCGAGCCCAACGACATTGGCGGCGTAGTGGCGTTCTTGTGTTCGGATGATGCGCGGTGGATTACCGGTCAGCGGATCGAAGTTTCGGGCGGGATGTTCCTCTGAAATAATGAAGCGGTTGTATTTGATAATACAACCGCTTTGTGTTTTGACCTCCCTTCGGCTACATTTTCTTCCCCGCAAGTTTCAAATGCACCTCGATACCCGGCTTAATGGACGCATCGTCCGGCAGACCGGGTTCTGTGGCATAGTTCATACCCCACAATGTGCGGTCGAACTGGGTAATCGCTTCCAATTTGAACGAATCGCCGTTCAAATCGATCCGGGCAGGGAAAGTGACCGGATTGCTCTTTCCTAACAGTGTTAAATGACCTGTCACCTCAAAATTGGCACCTGAAACCACGCCTGGCCCGGTGCCCGAAAATGGCGCTACGCTCATAATTTCGAAGGTTACGTTTGGATGAAGCGCCATATTAAAGAAATCGGCGCTTTGCAGGTGGTGCACAAGCTGGTGTTTCAACTCGTCAGTAGGCAGGTTGAAATTGACGATCGACGAGAGCGGGAGGGAGAACGATCCGCTCTTCACTTTCCCGTTCTCGATCACAAGGCTGTTGCTCTCGACATCCATCGCGCCTTCATTAAAGTATCCTGTTTTGAGATACCCTTTCCATTCCGCTACGGATGTTTCGTCAAGGTGGTAGTTGGATGTGCTAATCGGCGCGTCGTGGTCGGTGCAGCTTGTAAATAGTGTGGCAAGTGTTAACAGTGTTAGAAATTGTTTTTTCATGGTTTGAATTGTTTTCATGGCTGACTGTGATTTCGATACAAAGCTAATGGCGTATCTGCTACCGGAGCCTACGCGGGACGGATCGAAAACTACGCGCGGCGGATTTTGTGAGATTCCGGCGCGGATTGGTATTGGGACCAATAATTGCGTTATTTGTGACCAGATTTCAGTTATTAATCCCCGGGCAATGTCAATTAAAGGACCCATTATTTCAATCGAGGACGACGCCGATGATCAGTTTCTAATCAAGAGCGTCATGGAGGAGCTTGACATACCCAACGAGCTTTTGTTTTTCAATAACGGCGTTGAAGCGCTGCTTTACCTCGAAACCACGCGTGACCAGCCTTTTCTGATCATTTGCGATATTAATATGCCGATTATGAACGGCCTGGAACTCCGCGAGCGGATCGATAAGAACGAGTATCTGCGGAAAAAATCGATTCCGTTTGTGTTTTTGAGCACGGCCGACAACCCCCTGATAATCGAAGCGGCGTACGACTCGACCATTCAGGGTTTTTTCAAGAAAGAAAACAGCTTCGGCGACCTTAAAACCAGGATCAGGGTCATTTACGATTACTGGGCATACTGCCTGCATCCCAACCATTATCTATAACCAGGGGTTTAAACCCCCGGCAATTGCGCATGAAGAAAGTACTGATCGTCGATGATGAAGAGAAACTGCGCGGGCTGATGGGCCGTGTGATCAGGCTGGAAGGCTTTGAAGTGATCGAAGCAGGTGACATTAAAACCGCCTGGAAGAAGCTTGACCAGTCGGATATCGATGTGGTGCTTTGCGATGTGAAACTGCCCGATGGCAACGGCGTGGATTTTTCGAAAGCATTGAGGGAGAAGTATCCGTTGCTGGAAGTGATCCTGCTTACCGCCTACGGCAATATTCCTGATGGCGTGCAGGCCATCAAGAACGGCGCGTTCGATTACATTACCAAGGGCGACGATAACAACAGGATCATCCCGCTTTTGTATAAAGCCATTGAAAAAGCCGAGCTGAACCGCCGGGTGACTAGCCTGGAAAAACAACTCGGTGAAAGACGGTCGTTTGACACGATTATAGGTAAGTCCAGAAACTTGCAGGCATGCATCGACCTCGCTCGCCGCGTAGCGCCTACGGACACGACGGTGCTGTTACTGGGTGAGACCGGCACGGGAAAGGAGGTTTTCGCCCAATCGATCCACCAGGCGAGCAATCGGGCCAAGAAATCGTTTGTAGCCATCAATTGCTCCGCATTTGGCAAAGATTTGCTCGAAAGCGAGATGTTCGGGCACAAAGCCGGTGCATTTACCGGAGCCGTACGTGACAAAAAAGGACTTTTCGAAGAAGCCAGTAACGGTACTATTTTCCTTGACGAAATAGGAGAACTCGCGCCGGAGTTGCAGGCGAAGCTATTACGCGTGCTCGAATCCGGGGAGTTTATCAAAATTGGGGAAACGCATCCTACCAGGGTAAATGTGCGGGTGATCGCCGCCACGCACCGGGATTTACCCAAACAAATAGCGGCAGGCGAGTTCCGCAGCGACTTGTTCTACCGGCTTTCCGTATTCCAGATCACACTGCCCGCATTGCGCGAACGCACGGCCGACATTGGCGCGCTGGCGGAAAGTTTTGCGGCCCAGTTTGCATTGAAAACCAACAAGAAGATCGCGTCGCTTTCACCGGATTTTATCAATGCATTGAAAAAAAATCCCTGGAACGGCAACATCCGCGAGCTTAAAAATGTGATCGAACGCAGCGTGATCCTTACCGACGGCCCTGTGCTGGATACGGAAAGTCTTCCGTTCGAAATGCAGCACCCGCGGCAGGAGGGCGGTCAAAACATGTCCGCATTCTCGCTGGCGAGCTCCGAAAAGCTGCATTTGCAAAAAGTCCTGAACTACACCAACGGCAACAAGGCCGAGGCCGCAAGGCTTCTGGAAATAGGTATTGCGACGCTCTACCGCAAGATCGACGAGTATAAACTATAACAAAGCGGCTCTCCCGACAGGGCTCGCCAACACAGCGTCGGAGCAACCCACACACCAGTACCGGCATTTCCATTCTGATAAAAAAGCTTATCATTTTGATAGGCTTTTTTTATGCCCAAAAAATCATTATTAAATCATCTGGCTGTAAATCAACACCTTATCGTCTATTTAAGTCGACGGAACAAGAGTTGCTATATGCTGTAATGATTTTGTTATAAAAAATTTAAAAAGACAATGACAACACTCCTTCTCCTGGCAGTCGGCGCTTTAAGCTTCGGGCTGTTTTACAAAACTGTTCACTATTTCGAAAAGATCTGAAATCATGCTTGCGCTATTCATCATCTCGATCCTGGTCTTCGTGTACATGTGCTATGTGCTAGTGAAGCCTGAAAAATTTTAAAACACCCAATCCAATGAACACCGAATTATTTGGCATCATCGCATTGTTCATCGCTACGGTCGCATTGGCGGTACCGTTCGGCAAGTACATTGCGAAAGTATATGGAGGAGAAAAAACACTTCTCGACCCTGTTTTTGGCCCTTTGGAAAAAGGGTTCTATCGTTTGAGCGGCATTCGCCCAAACGTGGAAATGAACTGGAAACAGCATTTGTTTGCATTGCTGACGATCAATATGGTCTGGTTTTTCCTGGGCATGTTTGTATTGATGAACCAGGGCTGGCTTCCGCTTAACCCCGATGGCAACCCGTCGCAATCGCCTGACCTGGCATTCAATACCACTATTTCGTTCGTCGTCAACTGTAACCTGCAGCACTACTCCGGTGAAAGCGGCATGAGTTACCTCGGACAACTTTTCCTGATGTTCCTTCAGTTTGTCAGCGCAGGCACCGGTATGGCCGCGGCAGCGGTGGTGATCATCGCATTAAAGGAGCGTACGACCGAGAAACTGGGTAATTTCTATGATCTGATGGTGAAATCGTGCACGCGGATATTGCTGCCGGTTGCGTTTCTGGTCGCCCTCATATTGCTTGCCAACGGAACGCCAATGACTTTCGAAGGCAAGGATACCATTTATTCAATGCAAGGCGATACGATCCGGGTTTCAACCGGTCCGGTGGCTGCGTTCGTGCCTATCAAGCACGTGGGTACCAACGGAGGCGGGTTCTTCGGCGCTAACTCCGCTCATCCGTTCGAAAACCCGAACTATGCCACCAACATGGTCGAAATGTTCTCGCAGATGATCATTCCGCTGGCGATGATCTTTGCACTGGGTTATTATGTTAAAAGAAAAAGGCTGTCCTGGATGATTTTCGGCGTCATGACGCTTGGCTTCCTGCTGCTTACCATTCCTACGATTACCACCGAGCTGCACGGCAACCCGAAGATCGCGCAAATGCATGTGGATATGTCGTCCGGCGCCATGGAAGGGAAGGAGACAAGGTTCGGTACTACCGCCTCTGCATTTTGGAGTATAGCCACTACCGTTATCTCCACGGGCTCGATCAATTCCATGCACGATAGCTTTATGCCGGTCTCCGGCCTTACACAAATGCTGTCGATGATGACGAATGCATTCTATGGCGGCGCGGGCGCGGGAATTCTTAATTTTTACATATTTATCATCCTCGCAGTGTTTATCAGCGGTTTGATGGTCGGCCGTACGCCGGAGTTTATGGGTAAAAAGATTGAAGCCAGGGAAATGAAGATCGCCATGATCGTTGCTTTGCTGCATCCGCTACTGATCCTGGCCGCCACCGCATTAGGTGTTGCGATGCCCGAACTGACAGCCAGCACATTGAACAACCCGGGCTTCCACGGTTTCAGTGAAATGCTCTACGAATACACTTCCTCGGCGGCCAACAATGGCAGCGGTTTTGAAGGGTTAGGCGACAACACGCTCTGGTGGAACATTAGCTGCGGCATCGTACTCGTCCTCTCGCGGTTCATCCCGATCATCGGTCCGGTGGCCATTGCGGGCATTCTCGCATCCAAAAAACACGTTCCGGAGAGTGCAGGAACGCTTAAAACAGACACAGGTACCTTCGGTATCATGGTGTTTGCGGTAATTGTCATTATCACTGCATTATCATTCTTTCCCGCATTGACCCTCGGGCCTATTGCCGAATACTTTTCAATGCAATAATCAACTGAATAGCAGAAATGAAAGCTCAAAATACATCCCTTTTTCAGGGAGACCTCGTACGGGAGGCGCTGGCGCAATCCTTTGTGAAGCTCAATCCCCGCATTATGTTCCGTAACCCGGTGATGTTCACCGTCTGGATCGGCACGTTTGTCATGCTGATCGTCAATATCTGGGTAATATCAGGTGAAAAAACGCAGGGGAGTCTGGTTTACAACCTGGTCATTTTCCTGATTCTGTTGCTTACGCTGCTGTTCGCCAACTTCGCGGAGGCCATTGCTGAGGCACGCGGTAAAGCCCAGGCCAACAGCTTGCGCAAAACCCGCGAAGAGACGCCCGCCAAATGGATCCAGGTTGTGGGTGATATGTACGTGAATGAAATCAAAGTGGTGCCATCATCGCAGCTGCGCAAAGGGCACATCTTCCTTTGTGAAACGGGCGACATTATCCCTACCGACGGAGAAATCATCGAAGGGCTGGCTACTATCGACGAAAGTGCAATCACCGGAGAGTCCGCACCGGTAATCCGTGAAGCAGGGGGCGACAAAAGCAGCGTCACCGGCGGTACCAAAGTGCTTTCCGATCGTATTAAAGTGAGGGTCACTACCGAGCCGGGGGAAAGTTTTCTGGACAAAATGATTGCACTCGTAGAAGGTGCCAGCCGCCAGAAAACACCGAACGAGATCGCATTGACGATCCTTCTGGCCGGTTTTACATTGGTATTTATCATCGTGTGCATCACATTGAAGCCATTCGGCGATTTCGCAAACACGCCGATTACCATCGCCGCATTCATTTCGCTGTTCGTCTGCCTGATCCCTACCACGATCGGCGGGTTGCTTTCTGCTATCGGTATTGCGGGAATGGACCGCGCATTACGCGCCAATGTGATCACCAAAAGTGGTAAAGCCGTGGAAACCGCCGGGGATATCGACACACTACTGCTCGATAAGACGGGTACCATCACCATCGGGAACCGTAAAGCCACCCATTTTTGGCCAGCCGAAGGTGTTGACAAGGGCTATTTCATCAAAGTGGCGGCATTGAGCTCCATCGCCGACGAAACGCCTGAGGGAAAATCAATTATAGAACTCGCTGATTTACAGCCAGATCAGCTGCGCGTCGAGAACCCGACTTTTATCGAGTTCACCGCTGAAACAAGAAGCTCAGGTGTCAATTTCCTGGACACCCGCATCCGTAAAGGGGCGTCCGATGCCATTCGTAAGCTGGCCGAGAAAGCAGGCAACGCATTTCCGGCCGATACCGCGGAGAAAGTAAGGGACATTTCCAGCAATGGCGGTACGCCGCTGGTAGTGGCTGAAAATGAGGCCGTCATAGGCGTGATCGAATTGCAGGATATTATTAAACCGGGCATTCAGGAGCGTTTCGAGCGGTTGCGTAAAATGGGCGTCAAAACCGTGATGGTGACCGGCGACAACCCGCTGACAGCCAAATTTATCGCCGAGAAAGCCGGGGTAGACGACTATATCGCCGAAGCCCGACCGGAGGATAAAATGAACTACATTAAAGCCGAGCAGCAGAAAGGCAAACTCGTAGCTATGATGGGCGACGGCACCAACGACGCGCCTGCCCTCGCGCAGGCAGATGTAGGCGTGGCCATGAACAGCGGTACCCAGGCCGCCAAGGAAGCCGGTAATATGGTCGACCTCGACAACGACCCGACCAAACTGATCGAAATCGTAGAAATCGGCAAGCAGTTGCTCATGACCCGTGGTACGCTCACGACATTCAGCATCGCCAACGACGTCGCCAAATACTTCGCCATTGTGCCCGCATTGTTCATCGCATCCATCCCGGCCCTGCAAGGCCTCAACATTATGCGCCTCCACACGCCTGAAAGCGCGATTTTGTCGGCGATCATTTTCAATGCGGTCATTATCCCGCTGCTGATTCCGCTGGCCTTGAAGGGCGTAGCCTATAAGCCAATCGGCGCGAGCGCATTGCTCAGACGCAATTTGCTGATTTATGGATTAGGGGGTGTACTGGTGCCTTTTGTGGGGATAAAGGCGATTGATTTACTAGTAAGTATTTGGTTATAAGGTAAATGCACATTCGAGGATTTAAAATACAGAAACCATGAAACAACATATTCTCTCAGCGATCCGGTTGACAATCGTGACGCTGATATTCTTCTCAGGCGTGTATACGCTGGTGATTTTGGGCATTGCCCAGCTCTTTCCTAACCACGGCAAAGGAGAGATTATCGAGCAAAATGGTAAACGGTATTATACCAATATCGGGCAATCGTTTACGGATGATAAGTACTTCAATTCACGGCCTTCGGCGGTGGGGTATAATGCGGCCGGTAGCGGTGGTAGCAACAAGGGGCCTTCTAATGAGGAGTATTTGGGTGTTGTGCAGGCGCGTATCGATACATTTCTGTTGCATAACCCGGGCGTGCAAAAGGCCGATATTCCGGTAGAACTGGTGACGGCGAGCGGCAGCGGATTGGACCCGGATATTTCCGAAAAAGCGGCGTTGGTGCAGGTGAAGCGGATTGCAAAGCTTCGTAACCTGCCGGAGCAGAAGCTCCAACAGCTTGTGAAAGAACATATCGAGGGTCCCCTGCTGGGATTGTTCGGTCCGACGAAGATCAATGTCTTGAAACTGAACCTGGCGCTGGAAAACCTGCGCTGACCTGATAAGTATCATTGCACACAGCCCGTTTCCAGTGCCGTCGCAGCGGGCTGCGTTTCGTCTTACCGCGCGGCTATGATTGAACAGATTACCTTTTTTATGAAAACCTTGATTTTAAGTGCGCTTGCCATTGCCTCCATTTTACATGCGAATGCCCAGGATTCTACCGTCGCTGTGGCCGGCAATGCGCCACCGTTCGCAGTGAGCGCCTATGTGGAGTCGTATTACTTGCAGGATTTCCGCAAAACCGATAGCCATACCATGCCCGGTTTCATTTACAACCATAGCAGGACCGGCGAGGTGAACCTGAACCTGGCTTTCCTTAAAGGCAGTTACACCGGCGACCGCGTGCGTGCGAACCTGGCCTTGGCAGCAGGTACTTACATGAATGCGAACTATGCCGCCGAGCCGGGCGTATTGAAAAATGTATTCGAGGCAAATGCCGGGGTGAAGATTTCCAAAAAACACAACCTATGGCTCGACGCTGGCATTATGCCGTCGCATATCGGCTTCGAGAGCGCGATCGGGAAAGATAACTGGGCTTTGACGCGTAGCTTAGTGGCAGAGAACACGCCCTATTTTGAAACCGGGTTGAAATTGGGATACACCACACAAGATACCAAATGGTACCTCTCGGCGATGTACCTCAATGGATGGCAACGCATTCAACGGCTGGATGGCAATTCGACGCCCGCATTCGGGACACAGGTTACCTTTAAGCCTAATGCAGCCGTAACTTTGAATTACAGCACATTTATCGGCAGCGACAAGGCCGACAGCACGCGACAAATGCGGTATTACCACAATATTTACGGTGTATTCCAATTGGGTGGCAAATGGGGCCTGACGACCGGTTTTGATATCGGCAGCGAGCAGAAAGCCAAGCACAGCAGCGCCTACAATATCGTTTACGTGCCGGTCATGATCCTGCGATTTTCACCTTCTTCCAAAATCAATATCGCGGCCAGAGGGGAATATTATCATGATCAAAACGGCGTGATCATCGCCACAGGAACCGATAATGGCTTCCAGACTTTCGGCACGTCACTGAATTTCGACTATCAGATCACCCCGCAGGTAATTTGGCGGATCGAGGCGCGTAATCTTAGCAGCCGCGATGCGATATTTAGTGGTAGGAGTACCGAACTTTCCAAGAGTAAGACGTATCTCACCACTGCACTCACTTTCGCGCTCAACTAACACCCAGACCCTGAACCGTGGCGGCCGACCGCTCTAAACTTCGAAAAACAATGGAAACCAGCGCCGAACATTTTCTTGAACTGATCAAGAAGTCGAGAAGAGGCAAATTCAAAATCTACATCGGAATGAGCGCCGGGGTGGGTAAGACCTACCGGATGTTGCAGGAGGCCCACGCGCTGATGCGAACGGGTATCGACGTGAAGATCGGGTACATCGAGACGCATAACCGGAAGGAAACGCAAGAATTGCTCGAAGGCCTGCCGGTAATCCCGCGGCGCAGGTTGTTTTATAAAGGTAAGGAGTTGGAAGAGTTCGACGTGCAGGCGGTAATTACCCTACGGCCGGAAGTTGTGATCGTGGATGAGCTGGCGCATTCCAATATCGAGGGCAGCAAAAATGCCAAACGCTGGCAGGATGTGCTGGATATTCTCGAAGCGGGGATCAATGTGATCTCCGCCGTAAATATCCAGCATATCGAAAGCCTGAATCAGGAAGTGCGCAGTATTACGGGCGTGGAAGTGGCCGAGCGTATTCCCGACAAGGTGCTCGGCCTGGCCGATGAAGTGGTGAATATCGACCTCACCGCCGACGAACTGATTACCCGTTTGAAAGAAGGTAAAATTTATAAAGAGGAGAAGATACAGGCCGCATTGCAGAACTTCTTCAAGCCGCAGCACATTCTTCAACTGCGTGAACTGGCTTTGAAAGAGGTCGCCTCGCAAGTGGAGCGGAAGGTGGAAAGCGAAATACAGCCGGGAATGGCGCTCAAACACGAGCGTTTCCTGGCATGCATTAGCAGTAATGAAAAGACTGCCCGCAATGTGATCCGTAAAACCGCCCGGCTGGCCAATTACTACCATAGCAGCTGGTTTTTGCTGTATGTGCAAACACCCGCCGAATCGGCGAGCCGCATCGGATTGGCGAAACAGCGGCATTTGATCAACAACTTTAAACTGGCCACCGAACTGGGCGGGAATGTGATCAAAACCGAGAGCGGTAGTATCGCCAAAACGATCGTAGAAGTGGCCGAAAAGAATAAGATCACGACCATATGCATCGGAAAGCCGCATTTGAACCTTTTCAAGGTCATTCTGGCCACGAATGTCTTCAACGGACTTTTAAATAAAATGTCTTCTTCCGACATTGACCTCGTAATACTTTCCTGAAATGAAGATCAAAACCAAACTGAGGCTGGGTATAGGCCTGCTTTTCGCCATGATCACCGTGCTTGCGGTGGTGGGTATCAGGCAGGTGAGCCTGCTTTCGGCCGACTCGCGCAATATTCTCATTGCCAACCACAATTCCCTCGAGTACAGCCGCCAGATGCTCCGCGCGCTCGACGAGCTGCAAGTGCACGCCGGCGCATTGGATACCTTTAAAAAGAACCTGGAAGCCCAGCAGAAGAACATCACCGAAATAGGGGAAAAGGAGCTGACCGAGCAGTTGACAGACCATTTCGAAAAGCTGAAAATGAATGTGCGCGACAGGGAAATGGTAGAGCTGATCCGCAACGATGCCCTCGAAATCATGAGTATCAACCTCGACGCGATCAATCGCAAGAGCCAGATTGCCGGCCAGACGGCCAAAAGCTCGATGGTCTGGATCGGCATCACGGGCACATTGTGCTTCATAATCGCATTTACATTGTTCGTAAACCTGCCGGGCAACATCGCCAATCCGATCCGCGAGCTTACCGAAAGTATTCGCCAGATCGCCAATGAGAACTATACCGAGCGGGTGCATTTCGGCAGCGGCGACGAGTACGGCCAGCTCGCGCAGTCGTTTAATACGATGGCCGAGAAACTGGAAGAATACAACAGCAGTAACCTGGCCAGGCTGATGATCGAGAAAAAACGCGTGGAGACGCTGATTGACAATATGCATGACCCGGTAATAGGCCTGGACGAAAACCGGAAAGTGATTTTTGCCAATGAAGTGGCCCGGAAGGTTACCGGTCTGCAGGTATCCGAGCTGGTGGGCCGCAATGCGATGGACATTGCCTTGCATAACGACCTTGTCCGTTCGCTGGTCAAAGACATTTCCGATCCGCAGGCGAGGGGCAAAGGGCAAGGCACCGCTATGAAGATCTACGCCGACGACAAAGAGAGTTATTTTGAAAAGGAATACGTCGATATTTCGATCGTCCCGACCGGCGAGCAGCAGCCGCGTTCAATCGGGCATGTGATCATTCTGCGCAATGTGACGCCTTATAAAGAGCTTGATTTTGCCAAGACCAATTTCATTGCCAATGTGTCGCATGAGCTCAAAACGCCTATTTCTTCGATTAAAATAACCCTTGACCTGCTTCGCAACGAACGCGTGGGCGACACCAACGAGGAACAGCGCAGCCTGCTCGACAGCATCCGCGAGGACGCCGACCGGCTTTTGAAGATCACCGGAGAACTGCTGAATATTACACAGGTCGAAAGCGGTAAGATCCAGTTGAATATCGCAGGCACATCGCCCCGGGAAATCGTGCAGTATGCCATTGCCGCCAACGAAACCCAGGCCGAAAGCCGGGATATCAGCCTGCAAATCGAGGATCGTGGTGTGCGGTCGAGCGTTTTGGCCGATTCGGAGAAAACAGCCTGGGTGGTTACCAACCTGGTTTCCAATGCGATCCGCTATTCCTACGACCATTCCAGCATTCGCATTATACTGGAAGAAGATCCGGAGTCGGTGCGCATTGCCGTAGCCGACAACGGCCAGGGCATTTCGCAGGAATATAAGGATAAGATCTTCGACCGTTATTTCCGCGTGCCGGGCTCTACCAAGGAAGGTACCGGCCTGGGCCTCGCGATCAGCCGCGAATTTATGGAAGCCCAGGACGGCACACTCACAGTCGAAAGTGAGCTGGGAGCAGGCAGTACTTTCACTATTGCCTTGAAAAAGTCCGCCTGACGCGCGCTACTCGACCACGCGCACGCCCACGTACGAGGACGCCGCACCCGAGAGGTAAATACGGTGTGTCGCCTTTTGAAAATCGGAGGCATTGGCTTTGTAAATGTTCACAAACTTCTGCGGGTTGCGATCCACGAGTGGAAACCAGGAGCTTTGCACCTGCACCATAATCTTGTGGCCCTTTTTAAAGCGATGGGCCGCATCCTGCATATCGAATTTCACATTTTCGATCTTACCGGGCCTCATGGGCTCGGGTTTGGAAAAGCTTTTGCGGAATTTGGACCGCATGACCTCGCCTCGGACCAGCAACTGGAATCCACCCATTTTCATGTTGGGGTTGATAGGGCTGTCGTTCGGCGCGTCGCCGGGGTAAATGTCGATCAGTTTGACGACGAAATCCGCGTCCGTGCCGGTGGTGGAGACGAAAAGGTCGGCAAAGACATTCCCTGAAATGGTCACATCTTCTTTCAAAACTTCGGACTCATAGACGAGCACGTCCGGGCGGCTGGCCGCGAAGCGCTGGTCTTCATACATAAAATCACTGCCGCGGATAATGCGGATTTCAGAAGTGTATGGCACCGGCTTGGCGGGGTCGCTGAGGTATTCGTGAAACGAAGGTTTGGCGCCCACCTGCATGGTGGTCATAGTCGGCGAAAAGGACAATGTGCCGTCCGGATGCAGGTAGAGCTTTTTCTCGACTGTATTTTTGGGAGGCCATTGGTCGTATTTGCGCCATTCGTTCGATCCGGTTTCGAAAATGTAGGCTTTGGGCAGTTTCGGGTCCGGCTGGTCTTTCAGGTAATGGTTAAAAATGGGTAATTCGATTTCCTTTTGATAAAACGAGCTTGTTTTAGCACCAAACCGGATATTTCCAAGCGATTCTCCTGTGCCGCGCGCCCAGCCGCCATGTATCCAGGGGCCCATAATGAGCCAGTTGGGCGTTTGCGGGTTTTTGCTGGAAACAGCATGATACGTTTTCAATGGCCCGTACAAATCCTCCTGATCGAACCAGCCGCCTACTACCATTACCGCAGGTTTGACGTTCTTCAAATGCGGTACCGGCGTGCGGGCTTTCCAGAAATCGTTGTAGGTTTCGTTCTCCATCATCTGGTTCCAGATGCGGTTCTGTCCTTTGAAGATCTGCTCGTCGAAGTTTTTCAATGGCCCCATTTTCTTGTAAAACTCATAGGAATCAGGCGTTCCCCAGGCCGAAAACTGGGGCGAAGGCTTAGTGGTGGGAACAGGCCGCGGTGCGCCATACGACGACAGGAACGCAAATGTACCCATCAGAAAAAACGCGCCGTTATGATGCCGGTCGTCGCCCATGAACCAGTCGGTAACCGGTGCCTGTGGCGAAGCGATTTTCAATGCCGGATGTGCTTCTACGGCCGTCATGGTAGTGTAGTAACCCGGTGCCGAAATGCCCCAGGTGCCTACTTTGCCATTATTCCCTTCGATATTCTTAATGAGCCATTCGATCGTATCGTAAGTGTCGGAGCTTTCGTCAGTATCGGTTTTTGCTTTTTTAACCGGTATAAACGGGCGGTAAGCTTCGAAATCGCCTTCTGACATAAGTTTGCCTCTTACGTCTTGATACACAATGATATAGCCTTCCCTTGCAAAGAGCATGCTCGGCCCGAGTGAAGTCTTGTACAAATCTTCCCCGTAAGGTGCCACGCTGTAAGGCGTGCGGTTGAGCAGGATAGGGTAGGTTTTTGTTTTGTCTTTTGGTAAATAAATGGATGTGAAGAGTTTGACGCCGTCACGCATTGCGATCTGACGTTCTATTTTGGTGTAATGCTCGCGGATGTAGAGGGAGTCTTCTTTGGGCGGGGTTTGTGCGCGAATGATTTGGGAGGTTCCCAGTGTAAACAGCACGAATACGTGCAGGGCTATCAATCTGCGGATCAAGGAGTGAAGTAACGCTGTTTTCAAGTCGGTAGCAGGATTAGTTTTAAGCCAATTTAATACAAAACCTTTTGAAATCGCAGTTAACGGCATTAATGCACCGTCTCCTTCCACAAACCATTGCCATTCATCACATGGCTATTGCAATTTCAAAACCAGTACTGTATATTGCATAGTACCTTGTAAACAATTGTTAGCTATGAAAATTAAATCATTACTGATCTCTCAAATTGTGGCGCTTGTGATGCTGATCTCATGCAACAACGGGGACGTGAGCATTGCCGTTAAGGATGAAGACGATTCCTATCGGTTCAAGGCCCACTTCGATGACAATCTGTCCCCGATGGTAGCCGAGTTTCTCAGTGACCGCATTTCGCCCATTCGGATCGATCCCGAACGGGAATCCAAGATCGTCACCGTTCTCTCGGATCATACCAAACTGACGGTCGAATCGTCGCCGGGTGAGCTGATGATTTACCTGGACAAGGACGAGAATAGCCGCGATTCCTACCACCGCGTTAAAAACCTTTGCGAAGGAGTCAAGGATGTGATCCTGAAACACAATAAATAGGAGTCTGGAAAATGCCGGTCAAACTAGACCGCTGACCGAAAATTTTTATTTTTGGTAAACCAACGGACTGGTTACAAATGGCTTCCAAGGCAATCAGCGATTTTTACCGCAGACACAGGCAGGAGCTACTCTACGGAGTATCGCTTGCCTTGTTGCTTTTTGTGCTCAGATGGCTCGAATTGCGGTTTCTGATCATCGACCATCTCATTGAAATTTATGTAGGGGCCATTGCGCTAATGTTTACCGGGCTGGGCATATGGCTGGCCCACAAACTTACTGCGCCCAGAGCCGAGACGCGGATCGTGGAGCGCGAGGTGTACGTTACGGCGGGCGAAGAATTCATTCTCAACGAGCCGGAGCGGCTGCGGCTGGGTATCAGTCAACGCGAGCTGGAAGTGTTGCAGCTGGTGGCCGAAGGGTTGAGCAACCAGCAGATCGCCGAGCGATTGTTCGTTTCGCTAAACACGGTGAAGACGCACTCCTCCCGGATTTTCGAGAAATTGGAAGTCCGCAATCGCACGCAGGCTGTGGAGCGCGCAAGGCGGCTCGGACTTATTGGGTGATGCGGGTATCTGTTGCGTTGGCCTGGTCAGGTGTGGCAATGTTTTGTCAGGCGTGGTCAAAGAATGGACGATAAATTCACCTCACTGACAAAAAATCACCTGAAAGTATGACTGTAAAACGGCCATAACGCTTCAATTTCGCAGTATTACAGGATACTTAAATCAAAATGATATGAACAGGATCATCGTTATCTGCGGGTTGATTTCGGGCGTGGTGGTGTCGACTTTTATGGTTTCTTCCATGGCGGTTTGCTATCAGAAGGAAAGTTTTGAAGGCAATATGCTGCTTGGCTATGCGGCCATGCTGCTGTCGTTTTCTATGGTTTTTGTGGGGATTAAAAACTACCGCGACAAGTACAACAGCGGCTCGGTCTCTTTTGGAAAAGCATTTAAAATCGGGCTCTACATTACATTGGTCGCGTCGACGGTATATGTGATCGTCTGGCTGGTCGACTATTATCTTTTTATCCCCGATTTCATGGACAAATACACGGCGCATTTGCTGAAACAGTTCCAGGCCGAAGGGCCCACGGCGGCCGAGCTTGAAGCGAAGGTAACCGAGCTCGCTGGCTACAAGGAAATGTACCAGAACCCGGTCATGGTTATCCTTTGGACATATGCCGAAATTCTGCCAGTAGGGCTGATTGTCACGCTCATATCGGCATTAATCCTCAAAAAGCCGGGCAAAGAGGTGCGGGCGGTCTGATATTGGAACTAATACTACGAAAAGGGTTTGTGATACGAAGGTTTTTAGCTATAATCGCCTGAAAATCTTTAAGTAAACACAAACCCTTCTTTTTTGTGAAAAAATTCTACCTCCTGCTGGTAGCGCTGCTGCCGCTTGCCGTACTGGCACAATGTCCCACCGACCTCGTCATCAACGATCAGGCCACGCTGGATAATTTTGTTACGAACAACCCGGGCTGCATTAACTTGCCGGGTAATCTCATCGTGGAAGGGTCTGATATTGTAGATCTTAGTGCGCTGAACACGCTCACGAGCGTGGGAGGTAGTATCACGATCCGGAACAATCCGGCGCTTACAACCCTGACCGGCCTTGGAAATATCCTTTCGGCCGGTTCCTCCGTGAAAATATATAGTAATCCGTCACTGGAAAGCCTCGACGGCCTCGAAGGCCTTACCGCGGTGACGGGCAGCCTGGTGATCGATACCAACGCCGTGCTGAAAGACCTTGCCGGTATCGGAAATATTGTTTCGGTAGGGGATTCGCTTGTGATCGCGCTGAGTGATTCCCTGAAATCGATCGGCGACCTTACGATTACTTCGGTGGGATCCGTGGTGGCAATATATGACAACCCGGTATTGGAAAGCCTGGCGGGGCTCGAAGGCCTGAACATTGTGCCCGGCGATCTGATCATCGACGGCAACCTCGCGTTGAAAAACCTGGCGGGAATCGGGAATATCGGCGCGGTAGGCGGGTCGCTGATCATCGGTACGACGGATTCGCTGACGACGCTCGATGATCTCACGATTGCATCCGTCGACAATTCGCTCCGCATTGGTTTCAATGCCAACCTTACCTCGCTCGCGGGGCTGGAAAGCATTACGCAACTCAATGGCCTTCTGGAAATCACGAATAATTACTCGATCAAAGATCTGAATGGTCTGAACGGGCTGGCGTCGGTAGGAGGGAGTGTTTATATTGATTTTAATGACAGCCTTCTCAATCTGCAAGGCCTTAACCAACTGACCTCGATCGGCGGCGAGCTTTTTCTGGAATACAACGTGTTTCTTCAAAACCTGGACGGGCTCAATCAGTTAGCCTCCATTGGCAGCCATCTCACCATCGCCGACACCGATAGCCTGACAAGCCTTTCTGCATTGGCCAACCTTTCTTTCGTGGGTGGTGGGTTTTATTTGTTCATAAATTCGTCGCTTAAAACCCTGGACGGCTTGCAGAACGTGCCGTCTTTCGGCAGCGAAATAGTAATCACACTCAATCCCGTGCTGGAAAACCTGGACGGGCTGAATGGGCTGACTTCTGTCGGATATTTGGGTATACAAATCGCACTCAACTTTGCATTGCAAAATGTGGACGGGTTAGCTTCGCTGACGTCCATCGACGGCGATTTGATAGTGATTTATAATTTTTCGCTGACAAGCCTTGCCGGCCTGAGTAGCCTGCAATCACTCGCACCGGACGGAACCCTGGTGGTCGCCGCGAACTTATTACTACCAGATTTGCAGGGGCTCAACAGCCTGACGACGGCCGACCGCGTTTTCATCGAGGCGAATCCAAGCCTCAAATCACTGGCGGGTCTGGATAACCTCACCTCGATAACCGACTCTTTGTCAATAACCTCTAATGATAGTCTGGCCAATCTCAATGGCCTGGCGGCATTGCAAAGTATCGGCGGCGGCTTCCTGCTAGCCGAAGACTCGCTGCTGACGAGCCTGGACGGTTTGAGCAGTCTCGATGTGATTGGCGGTACGATTACGATTGCCGACAATGCCGCGCTCGAAACTTGTGCTACAACGAAATTCTGCGCGATATTGAAAACCAAATCCGTCGATGAGGTGCTGATCGAGAATAACCTGGGAGATTGCGAGACGCGGGAAATGGTGGATCTCGCTTGTATACAGTTGCCGGTCACATTAATAACTTTTACGGCAAAGAAAGAAGGACGAACGGCAGTACTCGAATGGTCAACGAGCGCCGAGTCGAACAGTGATTATTTTGAAATACAACAAAGCAATGGGAGTGGCAAGGCGTGGATAGCGGTGGGTAAAAAAATGGCAGCCGGGGAGAGCGCCGCCATTACAACTTACAAATTTGTACATCCTAACCCGCTGCCAGGCATCAACCTGTATCGCCTGAAAATGGTTGATCGGGCCTCGGGCCGCACTCCGGATTTCGCCTTCAGCGGCATTCAGGCGGTAAGGTTCGATGATCTGCCAGTGCTTGAAATCTATCCCAATCCCGTCGCCGCCAGCCTGATCGTTCGTCCGGTGAATGGTGCTACTATCCGGGAGATAACATTATACAATGCAGCCGGCAAATGTGTCGTAGTCAAATCGCTGAGTACAATTTCTTTACCGCAGTCGGAGACGATCGATACGAGTCATTTGCCGGGCGGGATGTACGTGGCAAAAGTCGCGTACGCCGATGGCGCAGTGCATACCGGAAGGTTTGTTAAGAAATAAGTCGTTACCGGATCGCGAGTTTTTTGACGGCGGTCCGGCCATTGATACTCACTTTCAGAAAATAAATGCCGGTCGTGAGCTGGCTCGGCAGAAATGGGACGGGCGTCTGGCTGATCGTCATTTTCCGCGTATCTAACGTCCTTCCTGAAACGTCGGAGAGTATCAGTTCAGCTATCTGCGTCGTTTGCGCGGTCGTCCGGATCTGCATTTGGCTTGCCGATGAGGGGTTTGGAATGATCTCGATCTGAAGCGAAATGTCCGGTTCTCCGGCGAGGATCGGATCGATCAGCATTTGGGCGACGATCCGGGAGTAGATAATCCGGCCATCCAACGCATTCATAGCCAGACGGTAATAGTAGGTCTGATTAACCGGCAACGTCTGGGCCTGTGTGTCTGTAAACGAATATTCCCGCTTTTGCTGCGAGTTCGGCCCGCCTGAGACTTTGCCTATTTCCGTAAAATTCCGCGCGTCGTCGGAGCGCTGGACGGCATAATGTGCCAATTCGGTTTCTGTTTCGGAAGCCCAGTCGAGTGTTACTACATTTTTGGCGTCTTTTTTCGCAGAGAAACTGACCAGTTTTGCAGGATCAGGCTTAGGGACTTTTACGTGAAAAACGTCCTGAATGCAGTTTTGCTCGTCCCTTACAGTATAATCCGTACTCTCCTTGGGCTGCACCGTGATCGTCTGTGTCTTTGAACCATTGCTCCACACATAATCACCCACGAACGAGGCTTTCAGCTCCACCGATTGATCGCGGGCTATTTCGTGGGTTGTTTCCTTGTTTACACCTTTTTCCATTGTAAACCGGTCGCGTATGACGCCGTCGTTTCCTATCCATTTCAAATCGAGGCGGTTGCCTTCCACTTCGAGCATGAGTCCCCCGCCATGCTGGGCGTCGGAGTGGTACATGGCTTTATGCGGGAAATCGGGCTTAGGACTACCCAGGTGACCGCTTGAACCCGCCACTACGTAGACTGTACCGCGGCTCTGCGGGGTGTTTTTGATATACGGGCACGAATTGTCCGATCCGTCGTACCGTCCAGAGGAGCCGTCAATGACGTGTTTTGCAGCATCGAAAGTGTTGGCGTATCCGTAATGTCCGCCCATCAGGCGCGAGCGCTCGTACACGTGGCTATGCCCGCAAAGGATCAGGTCCACGCCGAGCCGTTCGAGAATGCGTATGAAGTTCTGGCGAATGGCCGTCATTTCAGGATCGCCATCCGATTCGCGGGAGCCTTTCGAATAGGGTGGATGGTGCCAGTATGCCACCACCCAATCTTTGTTTTTGTTGGCTGCAAGGTCCTTTTTGATCCATTGCACCTGCCTGCCCAGCGTGTCGTAAAGCCGGGTGGAATTGTCTTCGCGGCCATAGGAATCCAGCGAGAGGAAATGGACGTTGCCATAATCGAAGGAGTAAAATGCCTCGGTGCCGGATGGTTCTCCGCCGGCTTCGCCCTTGGTAGGCATCGTAAAAATATCGTAATAAGGAATCTTGTGGTCATTTTGCCGGGCCGGATTATCGTTGTCGTAATCGTGGTTTCCCGGGCTTGGGAAGAGCGGATTCTTTTTGAGGAAATTGTCTTTGTAATGGGCAAAGAAATTGGATTGGAATTCGGCATCGCGGCCAAATGAATAGGCATTATCGCCCAGCAAAAGCCACGCATTCATGTAATTCGCTCCCAGGTATTCGCCTATCCGCGCTCTTACTTCGTCCTGTATAATGGAATGGGTGCCGCAATCGCCCAGCACGCCAAAACGGTATTTGCCCGGCTTGCCGGCCACGGCGGTGGTCTGGAAATAGTTGTCGTCCCCAACCTGCAACACCGTAGTTTGCGAGCCGATCGAGTAGTAGTAGCGGGTTTCTGCTTGCAGGCCGGAGACCTTCACTTCATGTTCGGTCGTTTCGGCATTGTCGGTGAAAGCCAGGTCGAGCGACTGCGGGCCGCCTCCGATTTTTACCACCGAACTGGACGGCTTATCGGTACGCCACCGGATCACCATACTGGTTGGGGTCGCTACCTGCAGGTACGGCCCGCGCAGAAGCGTACCCTGCCCGTGGGCGACAATAAAGAAAATGGATAGCAGGAAGGTGAGTAAATATTGTTTCATATGCGGTCGGTAAGTGCCTTTAAAAAGGCGATAATATCGGATTTCTCCTGGTCTGTCATATTTAACGGTATTGGGGAAAGCGTTTGATCAGGTATTTCCAGACCGAGGCCTGCGCCACCTCCTTTGTCGTAAAACTCCATCACTTTTTCGAGCGTGGCGAATGCTCCGTTGTGCATATAGGGCGCCGTTACGGCTGCATTGCGGACAGTAGGTGTTTTGAATGCACCACGGAAATAGGGGGTAGGGCGGACTTCGAAACGGCCCTCATCGGGGTCGGCCCTTGGATGCAACCAATCGTCCGAGGCGGTAGTGCCCAGTATTTCGAACTCCGTGAGCGCATACGTAGGCGGAATCAGTCCATTGAAAAGCGGCGCAAAATGGCAGGTGCCGCATTGCGCTTTGCCCATAAACAGGTTGAAACCATTGACCTGGCTATCCGTCAAAGCCGTTTTGTCACCTGCCATATAGCGGTCGAAATCTGAATTGAAGGGCTGCAAGGTGCGCACGAAAGCGGCAATGGCTTTATATATGATTGTGTCGTTCAGTGATTTGCGGTTGGGCGCCACTTTTCTGATCAACCGCCGGTACTGTCGTTCCCTGGCTAACTTTCGGATGGTTTCGGCAGGTCTGCCATTCATTTCAAGGGTATCGTGGATTACGGTGCGGATCTGTTCTTCGAGCGTTCTGGCGCGCCCGTCCCAGAATTGCGCGTGTTGAAATGAGCCGTATAATAACGAAGGCGCATTACGCCTCACCGCCTGGCCGGAGTGGATGCCGATGCTTTTAGGCAGGCCGTCGGTAAAATGCAGGGCGGGGTTATGGCAAGAGGCGCAGCTGAGTGTTCCGTTGGACGATAACCGCGTTTCGGAAAACAATTTTTTACCTAATTCAACCAAGCCGGGGTGGTTGTTCGCAGAGTCGCCGAAAGCAGCCCGGTTAAAAGCATCGGGACTGAAAATGTTTTTGGCATTGTAATTTAAAATACCCTTCTCATTGATCTCTAAACCCATTCCGTTGATCATCCCGCCGAGGTGTTCCTGCAACGGTAATGCATAATGCGTCAGGAAATAAAGTCGGTCAAAACTGTCGAAATCCTTTGTTTTGACCAGATCGATTTGACAGGAGACGATGAACTTCCAAACCTTGTTGTCGTTGGACCGCTTCATATAGGGTTCCAGCACCTTGTCCATTACTTGAAAAGACACTACCGCTTCGTCCAGGCCGCTTTTCAGTAATGGGGCGTCATAGCCGGTGATACTCAGGCTCATAATTCGGATCAGTTCAATGCGTACGCTTTCCAGGATCTGGGCATCAGTAGCTTTGAAATTGTGAAGCAATGCGGGCAAGTCTTCCGCTGCCGCTTCAAGAAACCGGCATTGGTGGATCATTTCAGCTTTGTGCCCGCCCGGATCGTCAAATAGCAGCGCTTCTATGTACTGGAATCCGGAGGGGGCCGAATATTCGAGGTGTGGCTCTTCGATCTCAGTCTTTGGCGGGCGGTTGTAAATGCGCGAGGAAGTGAAAAAGAAGTATTCTAAAAAAAATGCGATCCGCTTGTAGGACAATCGGGTGTCTTTCAGTTTCTGTTCTGCATTCGCCAAGCTGAGGGCATTCGTGGAATCGATTTTTTCAATGGCAAGCCTTAATTCCTTCACTTGCGCCGCAAACTCCCTGGCATCGGTCCGGAACAGCTCGGTGCAGTTTTGTACGCCTATATCCTCCTGCCGCGATGCAGCAACGAGCAGTACCAGCGCAAAACACAGTGCAAGGGCCTTCCACATGGCGGGAACGAAGTTTAGGAAACATTCGCAAGATAACGAACAGGTGTCAAATCATGAATAAACGTTAACTTACCGGCCCTGACCCAATTTCACTATTGTCATGCACGGTTCATTTCCCCGGCTCGATATCGGCCCGCTTTCCGAATACCGCGAAGATCATATCATGATCGCACGCTTCTCGGATTATGTGCACGAACATCAGAGCCTTGTTTTTCCTCACCGCCACAGCTTTTATCATTTGGTACTTTTCACCGAAGGCAGTGGCCGGCACACTATTGATTTTCACCATTTTCAGGCTTCACCTTTTCAGATCTATTTCATGATTCCCGGCCAAGTGCATACGTGGGATTTTAATGAACAAATGGAGGGTTACGTCGTCAACTTTTCGGACTCTTTCTTTCAATCCTTCCTGTTGCAACCGGAATACCTGGATTCGTTTTCATTTCTCGACCAGGACAGCAGCAACAATGTCCTGATGCTGTCCGAGGGCATCCGGGGGCGTATTTGCGAATTATTTGAAGAATTACTCAGTCAAAATACGCAGGCGATTGCATGGCGCGACGATATGGTGCGGGTGCTACTGCTGCAAATCTTCCTGCTGATCGAACAGAGCGATTCGGTCGACAGAAAAAGCAATGGAGGGAAAGGGAAAAATGCGACGGTGCGGAATTTCATCCGTCTGATTGATAAACATTACGACCGCTTGCGACTGCCCGGGCAATATGCCGACATGTTGAATGTGACGCCCAACCACCTGAACGCGTTGTGCAAAGAACATCTGGGGATACAGGCGGGTGAGCTGATCCGCAACCGGATCGTTTTAGAGGCAAAAAGACTGCTGATCAACCTCGACCTGACCGTATCGGAAATCGCCTACAAGCTCAATTTCAATGATAACTCCTACTTTACCAAGTTCTTCCGGAAAGAAACCGGCATGACACCGGAAGATTTCCGGAAGAGTCCGGCAGTGTAAACGCATTATGCCCGTTCTTTGGACGAAGCCGGCTTGATGAACAATGCAAGCCAGGTCCGGCGCGCCATGCGGTAAAAGAGCGGTGTCAGGATCACCAGAATCGGTATAATGCTTATCAGGAAATAATCGAGATATTCTCTGAAAAGGTTCACGAATATCAGAAAGTAAATCACCATAAATGCCACGTACAACGCGTAGCTGACGTATAATGCGCCTTGGTAGAAACCTGGTTCTGGCACGAAATCGGCGCCGCAGTTAGGGCAATGCCGGTTCATTTTGTCGAAATTCCGGAGGTTATAGGCGCTTTTGGTTATGAAAAAATCACCCTCACCGCATTGCGGGCATTTGTTGAATAAGACGCTATATATTTTACTGGGCTTTGCCATGATCTTACTGGTTTAACTCTCCACAAATCTCCTCATTTACTCTTTTAAAAAGAAAGACTGAATCTCGCTTTTATGGTAGAAATCAACGGTCGCTAATAAAAATTATGCCAGTGAGTTAATGAATGCGGCCATTTGTATGGTATCAAAGACGTAGTCGACAGGCAGGTGGGTAAGGGCATAGTGCGGCATGAAAGGCATTTGCGCAGTATCAGGATTTTGCACTGCTGCTATGCCTCCGGCGCGTTTCACGGCTGTGAGGCCCCTGGTACCATCTTCATTGGCACCCGAAAGCAGTATGCCCACGAGTCGCGGCCCGTAGACCTCCGCGGCCGATTCGAAGGTGACGTCGATACTGGGCCTGCTGAAGTTGATTTTTTCCGAGTAATCCAGCGAAAAAGTGTGGTCATGTTCGATGAGCAAATGGTAATCGGCGGGTGCAAGGTAGATCGTGCCGGAAGTAATGGGCTCCTTGTCTTCCACTTCCTGGGTAGGGTTTAAAGTTTTGGAAGCCAATAACTCCGACAGCGAGGAGTCGGCCGAACTGCGCCGGTGCAACACCAGGGCGATAGGAAACGGCAGGTCCGCGCGCAACAATGGAAGCAGCTTGAAGAGAACTTCCAGGCTACCCGCCGAACCTCCGATCAGAAGGAACGCACAAGTATGGTTCAAATGATCTTCTTCCATATTTTTTCCCGGTTCAGTTGCTTGAACTTATTTTGTACAGCCGAGAATTTCAATGTCTCTTTCGTTCCCAATGCCAGGTGACCGAGCGTTCCAAGGCTTGCATCGAACAGTTTGAGCACCCTGTCCTGCAATTCCTTGTCAAAGTATATGAGCACGTTACGGCACAGGATCAGATCAAATTCATTGAAAGAGCTATCCGAGACCAGGTTATGAGTCGAAATGATGATCTTTTCCGAAAGTTCATTATCAAATTTAGCCTGGCCATATTGTGCCGTGTAATAGCTTGAAAAATCCCTGGTACCTCCCGCGTTCATGTAGCTTTCGGAATACTGCTTCATCAGCGCCAGGGGAAATATGCCTTTCCTTACTTTTTCCAGCACGCTCGGGTTAAGGTCGGTTGCATAAAGTAGCGAGCGCCGCAGCAGGTTGGCTTCTTTGAGCAGTATCGCCATCGAATACACCTCTTCGCCCGTAGAACAACCCGCGTGCCAGATCCTGATAAATGGTTTCGTACCCAACACGGGAAGTACATCCTCGCGCAGTGATTTGTAGAAACCAGGGTCCCGGAACATTTCGGTTACATTCACCGTCACTTCCTCTACAAACCGTTTGAGATACGAAGGGTCGCTGCGAACACGGTAGCGCAGTTCTGCAAAACTGGGGAACTTATCGAGCGAGCACAGCCGGATGATCCTGCGTTTCAACGAAGCGCGTGAATACCGCGTGAAATCGTATCCGTAAAGATCGAACAGGTCATTCAGCAAAAGATCGATATCTTCCTCTTCAATCATGGAGTCAGATGCTGCTAAGTACTTTCAATAGTTTGTCGACATCAATCGGTTTGGAAATATAATCGTCCGCGCCGGCTGCCAGGCATTTTTCGCGGTCGCCCACCATAGCCTGCGCGGTTACGGCAATTACCGGTAGCCTGCCGTCGAGTTTTTTCATCAGCGGAATGGCCTCGTAGCCGTCCATTTCCGGCATCATCATGTCAATCAGTACGGCATCCACAGGATTCTCGCGCCGCAGAATGTCCAATGCTTCGGTCGCCCCGGTGCAGGCAATGCAGTCGAACCCCTTTGATTTTAGCGTAGCTTTAAGTGCGAAGATGTTCCGTGCATCGTCGTCGACGATCATGATCTTTTTCTTTTCCATTATGAGGGTCACGATTTTTCATATAACCATACCCGCAGCAACGACATCAGCTGGTCGATGTCCACAGGCTTTGTAATATAGTCAGAAGCGCCTGCATTAATGCATTTTTCGCGGTCGCCTGTCATGGCTTTGGCTGTAACGGCGATCACGGGCAGGTTGCGCCACTGCGGGTTTTCGCGAATGCGCCTGGCTGTTTCATAGCCGTCCATTTGCGGCATCATCATATCGAGCAACACCACGTCCACCTCTGGGTTTTCCTGCAATTTTTGCAGTGCTTCTTTGCCGTCGAGCGCAGTCAGGACATTCATTTTATAAGTTTCCAATGACTTGGAAAGCGAGAAAATGTTCCGGACGTCGTCATCTGCGATCAGCACTGTTTTATTGTTCAAAATCTCGCTCAGTCCGCCCAGCCTTCGACCTTCGGTTCCCTTGCGGGCATTTTTCTTATTTTCTTCCACCACATGCAGGAATAGGGAAACCTCATCGAGCATGCGTTGGTAGGAATGCGCTGTTTTGACGATGATCGAGTCCGCATACTGCCTGATTCGCAGTTCTTCGGTCATTGAAAGGCTTTTTCCAGTAAAAATAATAATAGGAAGATGCTCCAAACCAGGATTCTTTTTGGCCTCTTCCAGGATTTCGTAAGCCTTTTTGTCGGGAATACCCATGTCGAGGATCACGCAGTCGACCTCATTGCCGGAAAGCGCCTTAATACCGTCGTTGATATCGCTTTTCAGTTCGGAATGGATGTCGAAGGTGCCCAGGTAGTAGGCCAATGCTTTTGCATGCATGGAATTGTCCTCGACGATCAGCACCTTCTTCGATTTCTTGCTGATCACATATTCGATTTTGCGGAATACCTCGTCCATTTTCTCGATTGCCACCGGCTTGTCGATAAAGTCGACCGCGCCCTTTTGCAGGCTCTCGTTTTTCATACGGTGCGACGACATAATGTGTACCGGAATGGGACGGGTTTCCGGATCGTTTTTCAACTGGTCCATTACTTCCCACCCACTGACGACCGGCAGTTGGATATCGAGCAGGATGCCCATCGGCCTGAATGTCCGCGCGAGTTCCAGCCCTTCGTCTCCCCGTACTGCTACAATGCCTTTGTACCCCTGTTTACGGGTATAATCGAGCAATGATTTGGCAAAAAAGGTGTCATCCTCGATGATCAGGATCGTTTTTGAAGCTTCATCCACTGTCGAGCGGTCGTCGGGAATGCTTTCGGGGATAACCGTGCTGATGAAGCGGTTCTGGGTTGCCGCTACCGCGCTTGGAGCCGTTTCCTCCTGATAATTCCCGAAGAAATTGACCGTTTCCGGTTCGGGACTGCCATAAGAAGCCCTGACAGGAACGAAGAGTGTAAATTCACTTCCCTGGCCGACAACGCTGGTGAGCGATATTTCCCCGCCCAACAGCTTGGCCAGTTCGCGGCTAATGGATAACCCCAGCCCGGTACCGCCGTACTTGCGTTTGGTAGAACCATCGGCCTGCTGGAAGGCTTCAAAAATATGATGCTGCTTTTCGGGCGCGACACCGATGCCGGTATCACGGACTACGAAACACAACATTTCATCATTGCCATCATTGGGTTTGGCGACAATGTCCACCGAGCCTTGCGCTGTGAATTTCAACGCATTGGATATCAGGTTTTTCAGGATCTGTTCCAGCCGCATTTTGTCTGTCTCGATCACCGGAGGAACCCCATCCGCGACAGTTACTGAGAAGTCGAGATCTTTTTCCCGTGCGACCGGTGCAAACAGGGTCTTCATATCGTCACAAATTTCTCTGACAGAAACGTTGACGTAATCCAGCTCCATTTTTCCTGCCTCAATCTTGGAGAGGTCAAGGATTTCGTCGATCAGGCCGAGCAGACCGTTGCCCGAGGATTGAATGACCGTCGCATATTCGATTTGTTCGCCGGTAAGGTTCTTATCGTCGTTTTCGGCAAGCAGCCGGCTCAAAAGCAGGATAGAGTTCAGGGGCGTGCGCAATTCATGCGACATATTGGCCAGGAATTCCGATTTGTACCGGGTGGTCAGTTCCAGTTCCTCGGCCTTTTTTTGTATTTCAATATTCTTTTCTTCCAGTAATCCGCTCCGCTCTTCGAGCTCCTCGTTGGTCTGTTGCAGTTCCTCCTGCTGTACTCTCAGCTCTTCCTCGGAAGCCTGCAATTTCTGCGATTGCGCTTCCAGCTCCGCATTCAGGTTTTCTAGTTCGTTGTGCTGCGTCTGAAGTTCTTCTGCCTGTGCCTGGGTTTCTTCCAGAAAATTTTGAAGTTTGACATAATCCAATGCTGAATTGACCCCGCTAGCCATTGTTTCCAGGTTTTCTTCCAGGAAACGCATGGTAAGTTCCTCCGGGGTTTTCAGGAAGCCCAGTTCAATCACGCCTATGCACTCATAGGAGTACACGAGTGGGAGAATCGCCAGTGCTACCGGACTGGTTTCCCCAAGACTGGATGTTATTTTAAGGTAATGGTCAGGAACGTCACGGACGAGCAGGGGTTTCTTTGAATCGATCACCTGACCGCACAATCCCTGCCCGGCCACGATGGTTTCCGGTGCATTTTGAGCCGCAAAGCTGCCCGTCAGGCGGAAATTCCAGTCGGTGTCTAGAATATACATCGTCCCCAGATGCGCGCCGGAGTATGCGGTGAGGGTGTTGATCAACTTTGAGGAGAGCTTTTTGAGCACGCGCTCACCTCGGATCGCATCGTTGATCTGCACATCTCCGGCCTGCAACCAGTTCTGAATACTCAAATCGTGGAATGTCTGTTCGAGCGAGCCGGCCATGATATTCAGCGCCGTGGAAATCCGGCCGAGTTCATCGTCGGTTTCGTCGGTGCTGCGGGCCGAATAGTCGCCATCGGACACCTGCCGTGTAACCTGCTCTATATGGCCGATGCGGCGGCTGGTTTCGGCGTACTTTTCTTCGTCCAGTCTCTGTTGTGCGATCCGCTTGCCGATATCCGCGCGGATGCGCAAGTAGGAGGATATCGTGATCAGGATCGATATCAGTGCGGCGGCTATCAGCAGAATAGGGGTATACTTAATATAAACCTGCTGCTGCTCGAGGCGTTCGGCCAGTTTGTTACTTTCTTCTTCCTTGATCCGTTCGGAAGCGAGCCGCAGATCGTCCATTATTTTTTTGCCCCTCACCATTTCCCGCAGTCGTGCATCGGTGTCGTCCACGAAATTGGAGTTCTTTTTGGCCATATCGATGATATTCTGCATCTGGCCGAATTTAGCTTCGTAGAGCGCCTTTATCTCCCGCAGGTTCTTTTGTTGTAGCGGGTTATCTGCGGTTAGCTCCACCAGGTTGTTGTAGCTGTTGGTGGTTTTTTCGTAAGCGCCCTCATAAGGTTCCAGGAATTGGGGCTCGCTTGTTATCAGAAACCCGCGCTGGCCGGTTTCCGCATCTTTCATATGCGAAATAATAGCCTCCGCCTCAATGAGCACTGCATTGGTGTGGTTGACGAGCTCCGAGTTATTGATCAGTTTCTGCGTACTGTAATAGGACGCCAGAAGGCTGAAAAAAAGGAGCAGGATGGAGAAGGAAAAGACGATCTGTAATTGTTGGATGATCGAATTGGAAACTTTCTTCATAAAGGGCGTCTGCTAATGGTCGGTTTTAATGGTTGTCAGCGTCTGTTCCTGAACAAACGGAAGTATCAAAATGAATTCGGAACCTTCGTTTTCGGTGCTCCTGGCTGAGATCAGGCCGTTATGTTTATCCATAATCTTTTTCGCGATCGCCAGCCCGATGCCCGTGCCTTCGTAAGCATTGATATTGTTGAGCCGCTGAAAAATGACGAAGATCCGGTCGAGGAACCTCTCGTCGAACCCGATGCCGTTGTCGGCAATGGTGATCCTGCAATACGGGCCGTCCTGTGAGACTGCCCCGGAAAGTTCCTTGCTATCGATGACTTCGTAGCGAATATCGATGACCGGCGCCGTATCAGGTCTGGAAAATTTCAGTGCATTACTGATCAGGTTCTGGAATACCTGCCGAATCTGGCTTGGAATCGTTTCGAGGACGGGAAGCCGGTCTTTCCGAATGCTGGCTTTCTTCTCCCGTATCGTCTCATCGAAATCGGCGAGCAATTCGTCCGCAAGCGCATTCAGGTCGGTTGGCTGGAAATAGGCAGTCACCGAAAGCCGTGAGTAATCGAGCAAATCACTGATAAGCCGCGACATCCGGGCCGAGGAACTGATCGATCTGTTGAGATAGGAGATTGCCTCGTCGTTACCGGTGAGGTATTTGTCTTTAATTAAGTGGTTGAATGTCTGAATTTTGCGAAGCGGCTCTTTCAGATCATGCGAAACTACCCATGCAAATTGCTGTAACTCGTGGTTGGTCGTTTCGAGCTGTGAATTTTTATCGACAAGCTCCTTAGTCCGCAATTCCACTTTGTGTTCGAGCAGTTCGTTCGCCATCTTTTGCGGATGTATATCGGTAAATGTGCCTACCCAGCGCACAATGGTCCCGTTTTGAAGTACAGGGATGATTTTGAGCAGAAAATACTTGTAATCGCGGGTAGTCAGGTGCCTTAGGCGCGTCTCGCAGGAGAACTCCAGGCCATTTTTGAAATGCTGCTCCCAGCGTTTGCAGGTTTGGTCCTCGGGATGCATCTCTGGAAAAGCCTCGGCGTCGGTCGAATACTGGAACCAATGCTTGTTCATGTATTCGATCTTACCGTCGGGCCGGATCGTGAATGCGATTTGCGGCAGCGATTCGAGGATAAAGCGAAGCTCGTCCATCCGGGTGGCGAGTTCTTCCTGTGCATGTTTGCGGATATCGATCTCGTGGCGGAGTGATTCCTGAATGGCTTTGAGCTCCTGTTGCTGCTCAAAAAGCCGGTAGAATGTCTTGACTTTCAGCAGCAGAATATCGGGATCGACAGGCTTGGTAAGATAGTCGATACCGCCTGACGAATAGCCTTTTGTAATAAACTTTTTCTCTGTATTAACCGCCGAAAGGAAGATAATAGGCGTGTCTCTCGCTTTTCCAAAACCCGCTATCGCCTCGGCAACCTCGAAACCGTCCATCCCCGGCATTTGTACATCGAGGATAATGACTGAGTAAGTTGTATTAAGCACTTTTTTCAATGCCTCTTCACCCGATTCTGCGGTATCGGTCTTGAAATTGTGGAGTTCCAGGATTTTTTTAAGCGGTAAAATGTTTTCCGGCCTGTCGTCGACAATAAGGATCATGGTTTCGGGTAAAATGGGCACTGTTTTTCGACTCGGCGAATCATTCCGATGTCGGCTAACCGGTGGATCGGCAGGGACTTCCGGTTAGATTACTTTCAACACAGTAATTTTAAGTGTGCGTAAAAGTGCTGCTGTGCGTGTGTAGGCGCATTTTTTAGTAAAAAAATTGTACCAGTGACTACTTATGCGGGCCCGTAACTGATAATAGGCTCTGTGAAAGCGTGAAGTATACCGGGATCGACTTCCTGCCCGTCGCACAAAGGTATGCCACCGCACTGGCTGTTGGGGAATTTATTGCCGGAACTGTTCAGCGCTTGTTGGCACAATTTTGTATTAATACGTGAGCTGTCACCATTTTTTTTCATTAAAAAAGCTGCTGAGGTTACTTAGGCAAACCCGTGCAGACGCTGTGGAAAAAGGTGTATCCGAACTCAAACAAACTGATATGAAGAAGATTGCCAATAAAACACTAGTAGATCAATCTGTTGAAAGTAATGTGACCGTTTACCCGGGCGAACCGTACCCGCTCGGGGCGACATGGGATGGGGAAGGGGTGAATTTTGCGCTGTATTCCGAACATGCCACAGGTGTGGAATTGTGCCTGTTTGATAGTCCTGAGGCTAAAAGTGAACATATTAAAATACAGGTAAGGGAAGTGTCACACCACGTTTGGCATGCCTATGTTCCCGGCTTGAAACCCGGTCAGCTGTACGGTTACCGGGTTCACGGACCCTACGAACCGAGCGTCGGATTACGCTTCAATCCAAATAAGCTACTCATCGACCCCTACGCCAAAGCCATTTCAGGCACCGTGCAATGGCACGACGCGCTGTTTGGCTACAACATCGGCGACCCCGAGGAAGATTTGAGTTTCAGCGAGCTCGACAGTGCACCATACATTCCCAAATCGGTAGTTGCAGACCATTTATTCGACTGGGAAGGTGAGCAGGCGCCGGAAATCCCTTACCACGACACGATCATCTACGAACTGCATGTGAAAGGTTTTACCAACCTGCATCCCGACATCCCGGAGGAAATTCGCGGTACCTACGCCGGGCTTGCCCACCCCAGCAGCATCGCCTACTTGAAAAAGCTGGGGATCAATGCCGTGGAGCTCATGCCTGTGCATCATTTTATTTCGGACAGGCACCTTCAGGAGCGCGGGTTAACCAATTACTGGGGCTATAACTCCATTGGTTTTTTTGCACCGGACGTCCGTTATAGCAGCTCTGGAACGCATGGGGAGCAGGTGAAGGAATTCAAAAATATGGTGAAAGAACTGCACAAAGCCGGCATCGAGGTAATTCTGGACGTCGTCTACAACCACACGGGCGAGGGAAGCCACCTGGGGCCAACGCTTTCGTTCCGCGGAATCGACAATATGGCCTATTACCGCCTGATGGACGGTCGCTATTATATGGATTATACCGGTACAGGCAATACGTTGAATGCCAGGCTCCCGAACGTGCTCCGACTTATTATGGACAGCCTGAGATACTGGATCACCGAAATGCATGTCGACGGCTTCCGGTTCGATCTGGCCTCGACGCTCGCGCGTGAACTGCATGAGGTCGACAGGCTAAGCGCGTTCTTTGATATTATTCATCAGGACCCTGTGATATCGCAGGTAAAACTGATCGCTGAGCCATGGGACATTGGTGACGATGGCTACCAGGTCGGCAAGTTTCCCATTGGCTGGGCCGAATGGAACGGCCGTTACCGCGATTGCATGCGCGATTACTGGCGCGGTGCCGACAGTATGCTCGCCGAATTCGCCGAGCGCTTCACGGGCAGTTCCGATCTGTACAAGGGCGAAGAACGGTTCCCTACTGCAAGCATCAATTTTGTAACGGCACACGACGGTTTTACACTGAACGATCTGGTTTCGTATAATGAGAAGCGTAATGATGAAAATGGCGAAGAAAACCACGACGGCGAAAGCCATAACCGTTCCTGGAACTGCGGTGCCGAAGGACCTACCGAGGACGAGGAGGTGATAGAAGTCCGCAACAAGCAGAAACGCAATTTTCTGACCACCCTTTTTCTCTCCCAGGGCGTACCAATGCTCGTAGCCGGCGACGAATGGGGCCGCTCGCAGAACGGGAACAACAATGCCTACTGTCAGGATAATGAGATTTCCTGGCTGAATTGGGATCAAATGGACGAGAAATTGCTGACGTTCACGCAAAAGCTGATTGCATTTTGTAAAGCCCACCCCACATTCCGCCGTAAGCACTGGTTCCGTGGAGTGCCCATCAAAGGTGTTGGTCTCGAAGACATCGCCTGGTTTTTGCCTAGCGGTGAGGAAATGCCCGACGAAAACTGGAGCCACGATTATGCGAAGTCTCTGGGCATTTTTCTAAACGGAAAGGGGATCAGACACATGGACCCGAAAGGCAAGCCTATTTACGACGACAGTTTTTACATCATTTTCAATGCGCATTACGAGCCGGTCGAATATACGCTGCCGCCGGGGAAATACGGCAGTGAATGGAGGAAGGTGATCGATACCGTCGAGGCCTGTGTGACCGGCGACGGCCAGGTGCTGAAACCCGGCGATAGTTTTTCCGTGGAGAGCCGTTCGATAGTAGTATTCAGACATGCATTGAAGGAACAGAAAATATGAGTTATGAAGATTTGATGGCCATTCGGCCGGGTGTCACATTTAACGAACAGGGTGAGGCGCAGGTGCTCGTGTGGGCGCCAAAGGCCGAGCAAGTGCAATTGCTGTTTGGCGAGGAGACCAACATACTGGATTTGGAACAAAGGGACTATGGTTTCTGGACATTACAGACCCGGGCGCTTTGGCCCGGCGATCGCTACGGTTTCCTGCTGGATGGCAAAGGCCCCTATCCCGATCCGGCGACTCTTTACCAGCCGGAAGGCGTACACGGGCCCTCGGAGACCTTCGATGTTCAAAAAATTGAATGGACTGACCGCAACTGGCAGAATCCTGCCATGAAGGATTACATTATTTATGAGATTCACACGGGTACGTGTACGCCCGATGGTACCTTCGCGGCCATGGAAGAGAAGCTCGATCACCTGGTTGAATTGGGCGTCAATGCAATCGAGATCATGCCCGTTTCGCAGTTTGCCGGCGATAGGAACTGGGGTTACGATGGCGTTTTTCCATACAGTGTTCAGGATTCTTATGGCGGGCCTGGTGCTTTGCAGCATCTGGTAAATGCATGCCATGAAAGAGGCATGGCCGTGATACTGGATATGGTATATAACCACCTGGGGCCGGAGGGCAATGTCCTGGGTGATTTTGGTCATTATTTTACCGAAAAATACCACACGCCCTGGGGAGATGCGATCAACTTTGACGATGCGTGGTCGGATGCGGTGCGGCATTACTTTGTACAAAATGCATTGATGTGGTTCCGGCATTTTCATATCGATGGTCTGCGCCTTGATGCGGTTCATGCGATCAAAGATTTCGGCCCTGTTCACATTTTGCAGGAAATCAGGCAAAAAGTGGAAGAACTGTCGCGGAACACTGGTCGGCAGCACTACCTGATCGTCGAAATGGACTTGAATGATACACGTTTCGTCAAACCTATCGATGCAGGCGGTTATGGAATGCATGCGCAATGGGTTGACGAATTTCACCATGCATTGCGTGTGAGCTCAGGGCAGGAGCGGAGTGGTTATTATTCTGATTTTAAAGGCGTTGTGTCGCTTGGGAAGTCTTTTGCAGACGCTTATGTGTTCGACGGGGTTTATTCAGATCACCGGAAGCGGAAGTTTGGCATGAAAGCCGATGGTATTCCGGGGCAGCAATTCATTGTCTTTTCACAAAATCACGACCACGTCGGCAATCGCATGCTCGGCGAGCGGACGAGCCGGTTGGTGAGTTTCGAAATGCAGAAGCTCCTGGCCGGAGCCGTATTCGTCAGCCCTTTCGTACCCCTGCTTTTCATGGGGGAAGAATGGTCTGAGCCGAATCCTTTCCAGTACTTTGTGAGCCATACCGACGAAGAACTGGCCGAAGCCGTGCGAAAAGGTAGAAAGAGCGAATTTGCCGCATTTCACCTCGAAGGAGAAGCACCCGATCCCGTCGCTGTTTCGACATTCGAGAACTCAAAATTGCAATGGGACCTCATCCACAACCCACCGCACCGGACGATGTTGCAATACTACCGGAAATGGATCGCCCTGCGAAAAGAACTGCCGTTATTCCGGGAATGCGACCGCAACGGACTGTCGGCAGAGGTTTTGGAAGAAAAGGAGCTGATCTGTATCCAGCGGGTTTGGGGCCGGCAGTATTTGGTTGGTTTTCTCAACTTTTCGAAATCCCCGCACGAGGTATCTCTGCCGCCGGGGCATTTGTCATGGCATAAGCTGATCGCCTCCTCCGATCCGATATGGGGTGGGGTGCAGGAGATGCCCCAACAGGCCGGTGCAAGTGCACTGACTGTCGCCCCGGAATCGATTACGGTATACACCAATACTATAAATTCCTGATTTTGATCTGCATATTATGGGGCGCAGTTTCGTCGCCGCCGAAATAGGGGAGAAGCTTGTAGGCCACGCCTACACCGCCGGAGCAATGCCGCGGCATGACGGTTTCGATACCTCGGTAAGTAAATACATACGAATTGTCGCGGATATCGATCCGGAAGCTGGTGGTTTCGTTCAATTCGGCGGTGCCTAGCTCGCGCTCCTGTCGCACGCCGTTCACATATATGTACGCGTATATGCGCAACGCGCCTTCGCGCCAGTTCCAGCCGAAGCGCGCACTGTTGTTCTGGTGTTGCGAGCTGCAATCTGAAAATCCGTACAGTTTGTTGATATCGTTCTGGTTTTCGGGTACCGAAGTTTTGTACACACAACTGCTATCAAACATCGCCTGGAAACGCATGGACGATGAAGTGAACGGCGTATTCAGGTTATGGTCCACCTCGTGGTTGCCCGCCTTGATATTGTAGGTAATGAAATCATCGCCAAAACTGGGCGTATTGCCAATCCATTCGCAGGAAACGGCGCCGATCAGGAGGGTGAGCGCTATCAGATATCGCTTCATTGGTTCTGTTTTTTTATGTGAATGCCCGCCGAAAGGCGAGAACCCAGCATAGGAACGCTCAATTCTCCTGAAAATTGGATGCATGCGGCTTGTCCCGGATTTTTTTACAGAGTCCTTGGAGAGCGGCCAGAGCTGGCGGTGCAAGACGGGTTAAGCACAAAAAAACGAAGTCCGGATGTTCGTACATGCGGACTTCGTCTCAACTTAGGAGCCATTTAATAAGGTGCTTTGAATGCTACCTTTGCTGTTTTCCCAGACTGTGACGTTCTTTTTGGTTGCTGGTAATATGGTTACCTTTCACCATTTCTTCTTCACGACGTCTGCTATCCAGATTGTCTTTGTTTTCAGGCCGGTTCCGGTCCTGGCCTTGCGGCATGGTTCCTGAACTTTGTGAATGTTTCATGACAATTTTCTAAATGGTTATGTATTATATTATCTAAATATTATGCCAAAGTAACTGAGAAGTAATGCCAAAGTTATCGTTCTCTCCCGTCAAGTAAGCTTTAGATCCTTCTCGTGCCTTCGTAAAGTTCATATTCCAGCAGCCTGCAATCGATTCTTCCCGAATAAAACTCGATTCTGCGCTTTGCTTTGAGGCCTATTTTTTTGGCCAGGTCCAGGTTTCCGGTGAAGACATATCCGAAATATCCTCCACACTTCTGTTTCATAAAATCACCAATCCGTCCATATGTTTCTTCAAGTTGGCTGATTTCCCCGAGCCGTTCGCCATACTCCGGATTTACGAAGAAGACACCCTTGTTGTCGACCGGTATTTCTGTGTCCGCAAAATCGCAGAGGCTAAACTCGATCATGTCGGCCACACCTGCCGCGATGGCGTTCTTTTTAGCATTGGTAATGGCATTCTGGTCGTAGTCGGTAGCGATAATCCTCGCTTTTGGCGCCTCGATGATCTGTGCCTCGAGCTGCTCCTGCGCCCCGAAATACACTTCCTCGTCGTACCCCAGCAAATGCATGAACGAATAGTTATCCCTGAAAAGCCCTGGGCGGCTGTTAGTGGCGATCAATGCGGCCTCGATTGCAAGCGTGCCTGAGCCACACATCGGATTGACAAATGCCGAGTGGCGGTTCCACTGGCTGGCAAGGATCGTCGCCGAGGCAAGCGATTCAAGCATGGGAGCCTGGCCGGGAATCTTACGGTAACCGTGGCGGGCCACTGTTTCGCCAGAGGTGTCGATGAAGATCTCTGCCCGGTCGTCCTTCCAGAATAAATGCACTACCGCGCCTTTCAGCTCCGAACCGGTCGATGGCCTCGCGCCCTTTTTATCACGCAACCTGTCCACAATGGCATCTTTCACGCGCAGGTTCGCGAACATGGTATTGTTGACCGTCGCCGTCATTACATTGCTGGTGACCGAGAAGTACGCATCGTCGGCAAGAATATTCTCCCATTGCATTTTCAACAAAAACCTGTAAACATCATCGGGATGCTGTGCACTGAATGTGCCGAGACTGTAAAGTACCTGACTGGCGCAATACAGGTTCAAATTCAATTTAATGCAGTCATTCACCGTGCCGTTCAGCCGCACACCCGTCGCAAAAGTTTCTTCAACCTGGTAACCAAGCTCTGTCACTTCCTTTTCAAGAAATGGCACTAGACGTTTGTAGCAGGTAATAGTAATAGGGGCGGTTGTTTTGAATAGGGACATTGTCTGGCTTTCGGCTTTCGGCTTTTGGCCGTAGGCTCTTTTATTAAATAGTACAGAATAACAGTTCGATAGCCGCCAGCCGATGGCCGCCAGCCGAAAGCTGCAAAGCTACCATATTGCAACACGCCAATCAGTACTCTTCATTGATTAATTCATGATTGAGCCTCGCTCCGGCGATGGTGCCAGCGGCCATGGCACCGGTTAACCCCCTGAATGCGCCGCTGTTATCACCCGCCGCGTAGATGCCGACGACCGTTGTTTTTTGGGCGTCATCGACTTTGATAAAACCCTGCGGATTGAGCTCACAACCCAATGCTTCGGGCAGTAGCGAATGCTGCACGAACGCCGGGCGGTGGTAGAGCGCCGTAATGTCACGGGTGATGCCGTTAGCCAGGTGGAGCGTTTTGAGGTAGCCGTTTTCATGTTCGAGCGAGGCAATGGGCTCTTCTACGATTTCCGCGCCGAATGCGAGCATTTTTGACCGCGCCGCCTCGTCGAATGTCGCAGGGCCGTTGGTATAGAGGGTAAGGTCGGCCGTCCAGTTGCGGATCATTTTCAAGTATTCCAATGCCATATCGCCATTCATGAGCACGCCTGTGCGGGCGTCGCTGTATTCGTAGCCGTGGCAGTAGGGGCAGTGGATGGCGCTGATGCCCCAGCTTTCGGCAAAGCCGGATATATCGGGCATAATGTCGCGGATACCAGTGCTGAAAATCAGCTTTTTAGCTTGCAATATCTGTCCATCACCGGTGGCGACGGTAAACGCGCCATCGCTTCCCGATATGTGCTTGGCGAGTCCCTCACGCATATGCACGGTTGGGTAGGCGAGCACCTGCTTGCGCGCGAGGGCGGAGATTTCAGCGGGCGTCTTGCCGTCGTGTGTGATCAGGTTGTGCGAATGGGGCGTCTGGCGGTTGCAGGGCTGGCCGCTGTCGATAACGACGACATGCCGGCGGGCGCGGCCCAATGTCATGGCAGCCGATAGCCCGGCATAGCTTCCGCCGATAATAGCGACATCGAAGGTTTGTTGATCAGTCATAGTTGAAATACGTATTTGTCTCAAAAATGAGACATGATTGGGCAATTTTTTAAATACCAATTCCCTTACTGAATGAAAACCACGCAAGCTGCCGGGCCTCCGCACGATCGAGCGCCCCATTTTGCTGTGAGTTAATGAACACCACAACTACACTCTGGAAGAAGTTATGGATCCAGTCGACCGTCATTCCTTGGTTGATAACGCCTTTTGTCAGAAGCACTTGCAGATTACCTTTCCAGAGCTCGAAGGTGTGATCATATTCAGAGCATTCTTCGTTGGCTACCTGGTGTTTATGGTCGTGCAGCGTGTGTAGTTTATGCAAAAAGGTGTTTTTCGAACCGCAATCGAGTCCGGCATAAAACATCGTTTCCAGCCTCTCCCTTGGATTTGCCGAGGCATAGTAAGCATCCGACATTGCAATCGCGCAAGCCTTCCGGATCTCTTTCTGACATTTGTCCATCAGCTCCTTACGGTCTTTGAAATACCTATGCAAAGTCCGCCGCGTCACCTGCGCCCGATCCGCCACTTTTTCCAGCGGGGCAGATAAATCCTCGTTGAAAATCAGGATCGCGGCTTCGATAATGCTTTGCTCGGTATCTTTCATGATGTTGCAAAGGTAGTGTAGTGTCTCAGATTTGTGACATAATTAGTCAGTTATTTTTATTTGAAACTAAAAAAACGCCCCTTGCGAGGCGCCTTTCATTCAAAATCAACAACATACCATCAAATGCCGTTCAGCTCCGCTTCGGTAAATGACTTCTCGCGGCCGGTGAGCTTGGTGCGGACTTTGGTTACTTCTTCGGTGGTAACCTTGTCGGCATTGTTGCGCCAGGAGCGGCGGATGAAGCTTAATAGCTGGGCGATGTCTTCGTTGGGCATGTCCTTGTCGTAGCCGATGCCGGGCATGTCGCCGCTTACTTCGGGGGTCTGGTACACGTGGCCATTTACCTTCACCGGGCCAGTGAGGCCGAAAAGGACAATGGAAATGAGTTTATCCTTGCTACCCGTTACCCATTCCGACTGGTTCAATGGCGGTGCGAGCGATTTCACGCCACCGCCGTCGGCACCATGGCAGGTTTGGCATACGGAAGTGAATAGTGCTTCGCCTTTGGGAAACTCTTTTTTCAGCATTTCAGGGTTGCGGTTGCCCTGAGCGCTGCGGATAGCGGTTACCACACGGGTAAGCTGCTTGTTGATCACCGCATTCTGGTCGGATACCGAGGCCGAAATAGCGCCATGGAAGAGCTCTTCCTGATCCTGTAAGTTGCTGATCACCGCATCGGAGACGTAGCGGTTGTTGGGGTATTTGATCGCCAGCTTGTTCAGCAGCCCGCGGGATGCATTCTGGTCAAATTTTTCGATGCTCTTGCACAGCAGTGCAACGTAAGGCGCTGCGAGCGTATCTCCCGAATCGACGATGCCGTCAAATGCAGTTGCAAACTGCTGGTAAGTGCCAGGCGTGATCACCGCCGCAGACGCGTAAAGTCCCTGCGCACGGAAAGTCCAGGCCGATTGCCGGATCCAGCTTAATGCCTCTTCGGGTTTTAGGGAATTCAGGCCTTCAAGGGTCCACAACGCGTGGATCGCCAGCAATGGATTGGCTGTTTGTTTTACAGCTTCTCTAAGGGCTGGTACAGTTTGGTTGTATTTTCCGTCGATCAGTTTTTGTTGCGCCCGGTCGCGTACCCAGCCGTTGGGGTGGCCTAGCAGTTTCACCAATTCCTGCGGGCCGTCCGGAATAGTTACCGGTTTGGATTGTGAACCCTTTGGAACGATCTTGTAAATGCGGCCTGCCGAAAGGGGCTGGGTAAGGTCGCGTTTGCCGATCTGGTCTTTCAGATAGGGTGTCAGATAAGTTTTGTGCTGGATAATGCCGCGGTACATGTCGAGCACGATCATACTGCCGTCGGGGGCGTTGTAGAGGCTTACCGGGCGGAAACGCTCGTCGGTGCTGGCCAGAAACTCTTTACCCTTATAAGCAATATCGCCTTTTACAACGTAGCCTTTTTCATTCAGGAAGTTGCGTTTGATCAGGTTCGCCGAAGGCTCCGGTACGAATGCATTGAAATCGTAATTTTTGCCAAACAAATCACCACGATAAACGACAGGGCCGGCAGCGGCGGTAAATTCGTTGAGGCGCAGGCTGTCGTCGAGAACATTCTTCATATAACCACGGTTGACGCCCGGCGTAGGGTGCAGCGGGTATACCTTGTTGTTCGCCACCGACTTTTCGTTGTAGCCGGCCACACCTCTCTGGTTCTTGTTCCATGCTCCCAGACCGGCCGGGAAATAGTCGCCTAGCAGGTTTTGGGAATTGTTGTTGTAATAAAGGCGGCCATAATTGTCCTGGCAAATCCCCCATTGTCCGCGGAAATGGGTATGCTCGATCACCCACTTACCACCCACACGGCGGTAACGCTTGTCGGATTTGGCATTGTATATCCAGTTATCCATCGCGCGGAGTAAGCCGTTGGGCTGGTGCTCCACGTTGCCGCCCTCGGTGTATTTAGGATCGACGAGCGTCTTTTTAAAGACCTGATCATTTTTCAGTTCATAAAACCAAAGGTTGGTTGGCTCAGCTACCAGGATACCGTTATCGATCAGACAGATTGCGCGCGGAAGCACGAGTGAGTCAATGACGACTTTACGGTCGTCGTAAACACCGTCCTTATTTTTATCGTCGAGGATCACAATGTTACCATTGCGGATATCCTCACCGGTACCGATCGTGTCGGGCATATAACCTACCATTTCCACGACCCACATTCTGGCCTTGTCGTCGAACTGCATGGCCACCGGTGCGCTCACCAGCGGCTCGGCGGCAATTAGTTTTACTTCAAAACCATCCTCGATAACCATTTTGCCAATGGTTTCAGACGCCGGTATAAATGGCGATTTGCCGGTTGTTCGGACGGGCTTCTCTTCTTTGGCCACGCTTGTAGCGGCAGAGGATGCAGTTTGCTGGCTGGTTTGTTTATTGGTTTTACAATACACCAATAAGGACGAAACCGCCAGAATAAAAAGGGGATAACGGTACTTCTTCATCAGAATGCTATGCTGGCAATAGTTAACGGCTTTTGTAATTTTTTGGTAGATCAGTTCTTTAACGATTCTTCCACCGGTTTCATGCGGCTGGTGAGGAAATGGATGATCAGCCAGGCAATAATGTAGGCTAATCCGCAGATAATGAATAGGATATTGTAACCTGCGCCGATATTTCCCGTGCCCTTGTAATAGTCCAGCAATGCGCCCACCAGCAGCGGGAAGAAGGTGGATCCAAGCGAACCGGCCATCCCTCCGATGCCTACGACGGAGCTTACTGCCCGTTTTGGGAAAATATCGGATACGATTGTGAAAATATTGGCGCTCCATGCCTGGTGGGCGGCGGTAGCGATGGCGATAATACCCACCACCGTCCATATATCCGTAGCGAATTGGGCCAGGATGATCGGCATTACGGCGAAAGCCATCACCAGCAATGTCGTTTTACGTGCTCTGAGAGGTGTCCAGCCTTTCTTGATCAGGTAGGATGACAAATACCCTCCGCCGATGCTGCCAAACGTCGTAGCGGTGTAAACGATCGCCAGATGCAGACTAGGTTTCTTCAAATCCAATGCGAATGTGGTCGCAAAATAGGAGGGTAGCCAGAAGAGGAAAAACCACCACACGGGGTCTGTCAGAAATTTACCTACAATAAAAACCCAGGTCTGAGGCAATGTAACGAGCTTGGTCCAGTGAATGGGCTGCTGGTGCTCGCCGTCGCCGGCTTCGTTGTCGCTGTGGATGAACGCATATTCTTCGGCCTGAACCTTTTTGTGGCGCGACGGGATTTCGTACATCAACCACCAGAATATCAGCCAGATAAAGCCAAGCGCACCGGTGATCAGGAACGCACCTTGCCAGCTGTAAGTGGCTAACAGCCAGGGAACCAGAATGGGTGCGGCTACGGCACCGATACTTGTTCCTGAGTTGAAGATACCGGTCGCCAGCGCGCGTTCGCGTTTTGGGAACCATTCGGCCGTCGCTTTTACCGCCGCAGGGAAGTTGCCCGCTTCGCCCAGCCCCAGAATCGCACGGACGGCACCAAAGCCGAAGGTGCTTTTTACAAATGCGTGCGCAACGGCCGCCACGCTCCATATAATGATAGAGACGGCATAACCGAGTTTCGAGCCGATCTTATCGATGATATTTCCAAATACAATATAACCTGCCGCATAACAGCCCGCAAACACCATGACGATGTTGGCATAGTCGGTTTCTGTCCAGTTGAATTCTGTTTCGAGGGTCGGTTTTAGTAATCCAAGAATTTGTCTGTCGATGTAGTTGATGGTAGTTGCAAAGAAGAGTAACGCGCAAATAACCCAGCGATAATTGCCAATATTGGTTTGTTTCATGGTGGGGAATAACTGATTTCTTGGATTCAGGAATTAATGAAAATACGTCTGTCTTGGGGATAAGACGGCATTTTAGCCATTCTACCCCTTAATGTATTTGCAAAAGACTTTAACAAAAGGAATCCCGCACCAGGATGGCGCGGGATTGGGGCATTATAATAGGGAACGTCTCGTAAATAGTTTAACATAACAAACCACGCTAAAAAGTCTCGGCGCAGCGGAACCTACTTATGTAATCGGATACGCCAGCTGCGCCTTGATCAGCTCAGCTTCGTTGGTCAGGTCAAGGCGAAGCGGTGTAATGGAAACGAAATGGTTTTCAATGGCCCAGCGGTCGGTGCCTTCCTCGGCGGGTTCCAACGGCACGACGGTGAACCAGTAATGCTTGCGGCCCATGGGGTCGAGGGCGGGGACGATGTTGTTGTCATAAAGCCGCACCGATTGGCGAGTCCAGCGCACGCCTTTGGGGTCGTGCGGGAAATTGACATTCACCAGGTTTAAATGTGGGTTTTTAAATAAAAGGTCCAATGCCTTTTCTACAAACGGGTCGAGCGCGTCAAAATCAGGTTCGATGTCGGTGGGCGTGCTTAACGCAATGCCTTTGATTCCGAACAGTACTGCCTGCTTAGCTGCGGCGAGTGTGCCCGAATGCCACATCGCATTCCCCAGGTTCGGCCCCAGGTTGATCCCCGAAAGTACCACGTCGGGTTTATCCCAGAGGTGTTGCCCCAATGCCACGCAATCTGCCGGTGTGCCATTCACACGGTAGGCATCGATGCCCGCAAAGTCAATAGGAGATTTTTTGTAGGAAAGTGGTCTGGATGCCGTAATCGCGTGGCCCATAGAGGATTGCTCCACATCGGGGGCCACAATTTTTACTTCTCCGAACCGTGAAGCGATTTTGGCAAGCGCCGCAAGGCCCGGGCTGTATATTCCGTCGTCGTTCGTTACCAGGATTTTCATAACGTATAGCGTTTTCAGGTGATTATTAATAAAATTATGCCTGGTATGTTTTTTATGAAATCGAGGTGTGCTACACATCCTGATATGAAAAAAACGACCCTTTTACACAACCCGACAGCCGGAGACAACGAATTTTCCAAAAAGGAACTGGTCAAACTCATCACGAAAGAAGGTTTCGAATGCGCCTATGCGTCTGTGAAGGAGGAAGGCTGGGATAACTTCGATAACGAGACCGATTTCCTGATCATAGCAGGCGGTGACGGCACCGTCCGGCGCGCTGCAAAAGCGCTGATGAGGCGAAAGCGGCTCGATAAGCAATTCCCGCTGGCTTTGCTGCCACACGGAACGGCCAACAACATCGCGACCGCATTGCAGATTGAAGGGCACCCGAAGGACATAGCGCCGCATTGGCACCATTACCGGCTGCAACCGTTCGATCTCGGCCGTGTACACGGTGTGAGCGATGACCTTTTCTTCCTGGAAGCATTCGGTTACGGCATTTTTCCGCGCCTGATGAAGGTAATGGGCAAAATCGAGAACGATATCGGCGAGACGGCCGAGGAAAAACTGAAAGCCGCCCGGGCGGTGCTGCTCGAAATTGTGCAAACTTATGAAGCCAGGCCCTGCACCATCGTTGCCGACGGCGTGGAGCATTCGGGTAACTATATTATGGTCGAGATCATGAATATTCGGTCAATAGGCCCTAATCTGGTGCTGGCGGGCAAAGCCGACCCCGGCGACGGCATGCTCGATGTGGTAATGGTCTCGGAAGAAAGCCGCAACAAATTCGAATCCTTCCTGGTCAGCCGCATCAATCATGAAGACAAGGAATTTAGTTTTTCGACCATCCGTGCCAGGAATGTGAAGGTATTTTGGGACGGAAAGGACGTCCACGCTGACGACGAGCGGCTGAAAATAGAAAAGCCCGTCGAGGTAGAGATCGAAATACTGCCTGATATGCTTCAATTTATGGTTACCGAACGCTGACTTGATAACTTTTAGTTATAGCGGATAACCTATTGTGATTGGCACCTGATGTGAATGACGACTACCTTTGAGCTATCAAAATGTTCCAAGATTCTCATTCACATTACGTTATGATTCGCACAGACATTTGCATTATCGGTGCCGGGCCGGTTGGACTTTTCGCCGTTTTCGAGGCAGGACTGCTAAAAATGCGTTGCCACCTCATCGATGCCCTGCCGGTGGTAGGCGGGCAGCTTGCCGAAATTTATCCTCAAAAACCGATTTACGATATTCCCGGTGCGCCGGCCATTATCGCGGAAGACCTGGTGAATAATCTCATGAAGCAGATCGAGGAGTTCAAGCCTGGCTTTACATTGGGTGAAAGAGTAGAAGCGCTCGAAAAGCAGGACGATGGCAGCTACATCGTCCGTACCAACGAAGGTACCGACGTGCATTGCCAGGTAGTGGTGATCGCCGCGGGGCTTGGCAGCTTCGAGCCCCGCAAACCTGCCGTGGAGCAGCTGGAATATTTCGAAGGGAAAGGGGTGCATTATATGGTGAAGAAACCGGAGCAGTTCCGGGGACGGAATGTGGTGCTGGCAGGCGGTGGCGATTCCGCGCTCGACTGGACGATCTTCCTGGCCGATATCGCTTCCCGTGTTACGCTCGTGCACAGGGGGGATACTTTCCGAGGTGCGCCCGACTCGGCCGAAAAAGTCTACGAATTGGCTGGAAAGGGTAAAATTGACCTTATTCTGCAAGCGCAAGTGAATAAGCTGGGAGGAAACGGCGTACTTAAAGAAGTGTCGATTTTGGGAAATGACAAGTCTGTCACCACCATTCCTACCGATGATTTTATTCCGCTTTTTGGCCTCAGTCCCAAACTCGGCCCCATTGCCGACTGGAAGCTGGGCGTGGAAAAGTCGGCAGTCGTGGTCGACACCTTCGATTACGCCACCAACGTCGAACGGATCTACGCCATCGGCGACATCAACACTTATCCGGGTAAGCTGAAACTGATTTTATGCGGTTTTCATGAGGCGGCCATTATGATGCACAGCGCATTCAAGTACGTTTATCCCGATCAGAAATTAAGTTTCAAGTACACCACAGTTAACGGTGTTAATCCATTTTAGTCATGATCAATATATTCATAGAGAGTGATTTAGGTGAACGTCAGGCGCTTGAAGTACCTACCGACATGGGCTTCAATCTGATGGAGATCCTCAAAGCATACGAATACGATATCCAGGCAACCTGCGGCGGAATGGCACTCTGCGCGACCTGCCACATTGAAGTCCTCGAAGGCAAGGAAAACCTGCCGGAATCCAACGATCAGGAACTCGACACGCTCGACGCATTGCCCAATTCGGACAGTAACAGCAGGCTATCCTGCCAGCTCCGGCCGTCAGATGAAATGGATGGGCTGGTGATCCGCCTCAAAGCATTGCAGGAAGTTTGAAATAAGGTTATTAGAATTTTGGAATAATAGTACATAAACCCCCGGTGATCATACAGCGGGGGTTTTTAGTTTATCAAAAAAGCTGTTTTACCTGTGGAAGGGCTTCGTTGACCCACAAACGGTACATCTTGCCAGAGAAATGCAGCTGGTCGCCGGCAATCATCGAGGGGTTGTTCAACGCTTTCCGTGAGATGTCGGTAATGTCGATAAAAGTGATTTTGAGCTTACTACATTCGTCTTTTGCGATCGCATTGAAATCGTTTATTTCTGCGGCAATATGCTCACGGTTGCCTTCGCCCATGGCTGTAACGCCCCAATCGGGGATTGACAGGACAAATACATTTCCCGCGTCGTTGCCAGCATAGGCAATCGATTTCAAAAGCAGCTGGCGAAATTCGATGCGGTATTCCTCCTTGTTTCTGCCCTGGTACTGGTTGTTGACACCAATCAGGAGCGACACCAGGTCGTAGGTTTGCGCTGGCGGGCTTTCTTCGAGCGCATCGAGCAAGTTGCGCGTCGTCCAGCCCGTTCTGGCGATAATTTGCGGCGTAGCGACGGGTTTTCCGTTTCTTTTCAGTTCCTCCGCCAGTATTACAGGCCAGCGTTCGTCGGTAGAGACGCTCTGCCCGATGGTGTATGAGTCACCCAGGGCCAGGTATTGCGGCCTGACACTTTCCTCAGACCCGGCGGGTACCGACGGGACGGGGCTTTCGTTGCCGCCGCACGCCAATGTGCATAGTATGATCAGAATTTGATACAGTTTCATGCCTCATATACTTGTTTCCTGGCTGTTTGGATTAAACTAAAGAAAATATCGGACCTGGAAAGCTGTATTTTTTTCTATAAACATATTCGGGGCCTATGCCATCACTGCAATCAAGTTTAATGTAACGCCTGCAAGTTCTTTATTTCCAGTTAAATGTGCCATGGCTAGTGCTTCATCCGGTTTAATGGCTTTGGTGAAAAGTTTCCAGGCCGTATCGGCATCGAGAGTTACGGAAGCTGCGGTTTCGCCTTCTTCCGTATCAGTGATGAGCCAGCCGTCTGCCGCTCTTACCAGAAACCATTCAAAAACTTCGTCGAGCTTGATTGCAATGCGTACGGCCGTGCCTATGGGCGCCTGGGTATGCCTATACGTATGTGGGAGCCCGCGAAGAAAGGTTTCGATCAGCGGGCGAAATAGCCGGGGTGTCATAATGTCCCGTTGAATATCGGGCTTATCCACGGCTTCGCGGATTTGCTGCTGATGATGCCATTTTTCGGTGTATTCGCGGGCGATATGAAACCAGTTTTTGGAAGTGGCCTCGCCGGCCCAGGAAACGGAGAAAATGGCATCTGCTTCGAGGTCTTGCCGCCGCATTATCTCCGAGTATTGCTTGCCCGTGCTTTCGAGAAGTTCGGTAAGCAGGGCGGGACTCATTCGTTTTGAGGCCTTTACCCAGTCTCCGTTCAACTGGTTTAAATACGCTACCAGATCGTCGTAACTGTTTATCTCCCGGTCGGGTGCAGTGAAATAGCCGTCACGATACATGGAAATGACGCGGATATTGCCATCCAGCAAATGCGCCGCCACGTCGCGGACTTTCCAGAGCCGTGCTACCGTCGGCTTTTCCCACTCTTCGGGTGCGAGTGATTTGAGCAAAGTAATGAGGCATTCGTCGAGCTCGGGGAAGAGGTGAGTGGTGTGAATCATGGCGGCGGTGTGGATTTGTTTGTCCTAAATATCGTTGAAAAAGCGATTTATCGTGATGTTCAGGCTGCGATTTGGTACTTTTGGGGCTTGTTTAAGTAATTGTAGTCAAGCCCTGCGCGCCCTAATGGCCGTACCCAGGCTGATAAAAAGATTGAGAAAATGACTTATTGTTTAGGAATAAAAGTGAAAGAAGGCCTTGTTGCCCTGGCCGACACACGGATTACGGCAGGCACCAATACAACGACAAAAAAGAAGATGTATGTAACCCAGCAAGACAACTATTCGATGTTCATTATGACCAGCGGATTGAGGTCTGTGCGCGACAAAGCGGTACATTACTTTGAAGAACTGATCAATGAAGGCGTCGTTTATAATAAGCTTTATAAGGCGGTAAACGCATTTGGCGAGCAGATTAAGCGTGTAGCCGAGGAAGACAAGGCAAGCCTTGAAAGGGCTGGCCTCAAATTTAACCTCAACACCATCGTGGGCGGCCAGCTCAAAGACGATAAGGACCATAAGCTATTCCTGCTTTACTCGGAAGGCAATTGGGTGGAGCTCGATGAAGGCTCTCCCTACGTGATCATAGGCAACTCCGGCCAGGGAAAAGCCATATTGAACCGGGTATTAAATGAAAATTCGACGATGAAACAGGCGCTTAAAGCGGGATTCCTTTCATTCGATTCCACGCGCGTAAGTAATAATGATGTTGATTTCCCGATTGACGTGGTATTGTACAAAAAGGACAGCTTCGCCATCGCCGAACATCGCTATGAGCAGAAGGACATGGAAGAGATATCGAGGATTTGGGCCGAAAAACTAAAACAAGCGCTCGACGACATCCCCGAGGAATGGATGGATACTACTTTTAGCAAGATGGCCAAGGATTAAGCCTTGGACTCTGGGCAGAGATGCTGGAGCGCTGGCGTCCCCCAACCCGAGGCCTAAGCCTTGGGTTGGGGGACGTATCATCTAGAGTCCATACTTGTCGATCAGGTACAGCATTGAAGCCATAGCCGCCGCGCCGAGTTCCAGCTCCCGCTTGCTTACGGTCTCAAACTTGTCGTTGGCAGCATGGTGATAATCAAAATAGCGCTGCGTATCGGGCATAAGCCCCAACAAGACTGTACCCTGCTGCGCCAGCGGGCCAATATCCGCCCCACCGCCGCCTGGGCCCAGCTCATGAATGCCATAAGCAGCAAAAAGCCTCGTCCACAGCTGTATTTTCGCCTTTTGTGCAGGCGTACCCACGATCCCGAACCCGCGAGGCGAAAACCCCCCATGATCAGACTCGATCGCCGCAATATGCGTTTCTCGTTTGGATTTAGCCGAATCCGCATAAGTGACACCACCTCTCATGCCATTCTCCTCGTTCATAAACATAACCGCTCGTAACGTGTTGTTGGGTTGATAACTCAATGTTTTCAAAATACGGACGGCCTCGATGGATTGCACGCAGCCAGAACCATCGTCGTGCGCGCCCTGGGCAAAATCCCACGAATCGAGGTGACCGCCTACGGCGATGAATTTGTCGGCATTTGTTTGTCCCTTTAATTCCCCGATTACATTGTGGGAAGCAGCATCGGGAAGTGTTTCACAATATTGTTCGAAGTAGAATTCTGTATCGGGATTTTCTTTTATAGTTTTGCTAAGCAGTTCTGCGCCATTGGTACTGATGGCCGCTGCGGGGATCATGGGCGCGCCGCTCGCATAGCGCATGCTGCCCGTGTGCGGGAAATCGTCGAGGCGGGTCGTCATGGATCGGGTAATAGAACCAATCGCCCCCAGCTTGGCTGCTTCACTGGCCCCTGCTGCGCGCTGTTCTACCGCACCCGCGTAGGCTTCGAATGTATTGATTTTTGTCGGATCCATCGGGCGGTTGAAGAATACGATTTTGCCTTTTACCTTGTCGCTACCCAGGTCGCGAAGCTGCTGGAAGCTCCTGACTTCTATTATTTTCCCTTTTACACCGCCTTTCGGTGTGGCGACCGAGCCGCCCAGGGCTGCAATGGGTACCTCTGTTTTTTGTTTGCCGTTGATGAGCTGCGCCTTTTCCTTCGCACCGCGTACCCAATGCGGTACCAGCACATTTTGCAGAAACACATTGTCAAAATGCGCTCCTTCCATCGCTGATTTGGTATAAACGACAGCCTTGGCTGCCCCTTCCGAGCCGCTCAGCCTCGGGCCCACCTGCTGGGTAAGGTGCCTAAGCCATTCATAGGCCTTGCCTTCGGCGAGCGCCGTGTCGTAAATTTTACGGATGAAGACGGAGTCGGTCTGGAAGTCGGTTTGGGCCGAAACAGGCAGCGCTATCCCTGTGATTGAAAGGGATAGCGCTGTTATAAGTTTTTTCATGTGATGATAGGAGTTAAATGTAACGACGGCTAATATACTAGCTCGGTTTTACATTTTTCCCCTGCCGCTTCGCAATCGAGAGCAATAATGCAGGTAGCAGAATCAGATTCGTACACATTGCAACCAGCAAGGTGATCGACACCATCACGCCCATCGCCGCCGTGCCGCCGAAGCTGGATGCGGAAAAAATGGAGAAGCCACAGAACAGGATCACGGCCGTGTAGATCATACTCAAACCCGTACCGAAGATAGAGGCTGTCACCGCTTTGGAAGCCGTAAGGCCATTCTTATAGAGTTCTTCACGGTAGCGCGTCAGAAAATACACCGTCCCGTCGGATGCGATACCGAACGTAATGCTGAAAATCAGGATCGTGGTCGGTTTGAAATAAATATCAAAGTAACCCATGATACCGGCCGTCAATGCAAGCGGGATCAGGCAGGGCAGTTTGGATAGCAGGATAATCGGGATCGAGCGGAAAAGCACCATTCCTACAATGGCTATCAGCACAATTGCGATGAGCAGGCTTTCATACAAATTGCTCAGCAGGTAATCGTTGCTTTTCAGGAATACCAGGCTGTGGCCGGTAAGACTCACTTTATACTTTTCAGGACTGAAAATCGAATCCACCTTCGATCTGATTCGGTTTGTAAGCTCCTTGATGCGTTCAGAACCTACGTCGGCCATCTGGAAACTAACCCTGGTGATGCTTTTATCCTCATTCAGGAACGAGGTAAGCTGTTTTGCGGCGCCCTGCTGGCTTTGCAGGTATGGGGCCATTTTGTTCAGTTCCAGCACGCCGGGCAATGCGTAATATTTGGCATCCCCGCCGCGGTAACCCTGGTAGAGGAATTTGGATGCCTCCACAATGGATACAGGCTTCGAAAATTCGGGGAACTTGGCCATCTCGTTCTGGAATGCCTTGATCTTGTACAGCGTCCTGGCCTGGTCGGCGAAAACCCCGTTTGGTTGCCGGGTGTTGATCATCACCTCGAACGGCAGCACGCCATTGAAGTTCTTTTCAAAAAAGCGGAGATCGGTGTAAACCACATCTTTTTTAGGCAGGTCGTCGACGACGTAGCCGATCGTCTGGATTTTAGTCATTCCAAATGCCGAAACGACAATCAGTACCACCATCGCAATGTAAATCTCTTTCCGTCGGTTGTGCACCAGGTTATTCACCATCCGGAGAAAGCCGTACGCCCACTTGCCTTCCAGGTGTTTCAAATGGCGCGGCTTGGGTGTGCTCATGTAATGCAGCGTGATGGGCAGCAATACCAGACAAAGTACGTAGGTTACCATTACACTAATGGCCGCCACGACGCCAAATTCGACCAGCAGGATACTATTTGTGAAGTAAAACACACCAAAACCGATCGCCGTGGTCATGTTGGCAAGGAAGGTCGACAGCCCGATCTGCCGGATCATTTCGCTCAATGCTTCGTCCTTGTTACTGTGCGATACGAGCTCCGTCTGGTATTTGTTGATCAGGAACACGCAGTTGGGAACCCCGATCACGATCAGCAGAGGAGGAATCAGGCCGGTTAATGCGGTGATTTTGTAGTTGAATAAATGCAATATCCCTACCGAAAACACTACACCGATCAACACCACTATGATGGACAGCAGCGTGAGGCGCAATGACCGGAAAAATGCCCACAGAATGAGCAGTGTTACAAATACGGCCAGTCCCATGAAAAGCTCCATCTCGCCGGAGATTTTCTTCATATTGACCGTCCGGATGTATGGCATCCCGGAATAATGCAGATCGGTATTGTATTTGACGGCGAAAGTGTCCGCCATTTTCTCGATGTCGTCGACGATCGTCAGGCGGCGTTTCGAGTTGAGTTCCTTGTCGTTGAAGGTAATGACGATGAGCGTCGCATTGGTTTTGCTGTTGAGCACCAGTCCTTCGTAAATCGGAAGGTTGGCTATCTCCTTTTTGATGCTGTCGGCTTCCGCCTGCGTATTGGGGATATCGCGGATAACCGGCGCGAAATCGAAGCGGGTGAGGCTGTCGTTACGTGCTATTTTATAGACATTGGCAAGGGAAAGGACGTTTTTGATCCCCTCTGTTTCCCTGATTTGCTGGGAAAGCTTGCACCAGTCGCGGAATTTGTTGATTTCAAAAAGCTGCGGGTCCTGCCAGCCTATCACCATTACGCTCCCGTCCTCGCCAAAAAGCTTGCGGAAGTCCTGGTATTCTTTCTCTACGGGGTCGTTGGAGGGAAGGATGCGTGCGAAATTGTAGGAGAGTTCAATTTTGCTTGCTTCGTAGGCCATGAAGACCGTCGATACTAACACGAGTGCAACCCACAAAAGCCGGTAGCGGATAATGTAAGTTGCTATTTTATTCCACATAATTAGTTATTGAGTTCACAAAAAGTTGCAAATATAGCTACGGAGACGGGAAAAGGGGCACTTTTGAGGCTTCAAATGCCCGCTAATCTTTCAAGGTGATGGTACTCAATGCCAAAGAACCGCTTCGCTTCCCGGATCTTTTCGAGCGCCGCAGCCTGTGATTTTTCGCTCCTTTTGCCCCTGGTTCCAACTATAAGAACGTTTTTTGGGGTATGGGCATCGGAAATAAATTCGAATACCTTCGTTTTGTAGCCAAAATATTCAAGCACCAGCGCGCGGATACCATCGGTCACCATTTCCGCCTGTCTTTCCAGGAAAATACCATGCCGGGTCAGGAAGCTGACGTCGTTTTCAGTCTTGTGCTTCTCGATCTGCCGGCGGATTTGTTTGTGGCAGCAGGGTGCGACCACGATCAGGTCGGATTCGGCCTCAATACCTTTGAAAATGGCGTCGTCGGTTGCGGTATCGCAGGCGTGCAGGGCAATGAGGATATTTGTACCCGAAGCGTCGAACTGGTCGATCGTGCCTTCGCGAAACGACAAGCCGTCGAAGCCCGCAGTTTGGGAGATCTGGTTGCATAATGTGACCAGATCCTCGCGGAACTCGATGCCTGTCACCTGCGGATCCAGTTTTAATACATTTTTGAGATAATCGTACAAGGCAAATGTCAGGTAACCCTTCCCCGAACCCATATCGGCGACTTTCACACGATTACCCGGCTCTATTTCTCGGATCAGGCTGCTGAGAATATCGATATAATGGTTGATCTGCCGGAACTTGTCCTGCGCATTATGAAAGACATTGCCTTGCTGATCGGTGATTTTCAGGTCGAACAGGTAACCCTTATCTGTGGGCGAAATCAGCCGGTTTTTGTTCTTATCGTGGCTCAGAGAGGGCGTGCCCCGGCCGGCGATGGTCTTTTTTTTGAGGGTCGTTTTCCCGCTTTGGTGGGTTTCAAAAAGGATATCCGAATCGACCGTTTGCAGCGTCGCGACACGGAAGTCGCTCTGGAGCCATTGCTTCAACATTTCAATAACCTCTTCAAATGTGTGGTTTTTGGTAATATCGCGCGTTTTGTGCCGGTAGGTAAGGCTTAGTCGTGGCTCTTTCCTGATCAGGACTTTTTTGATGTAGACATTTTTCAGGCTTTCATCCGTACCGTGGTAGTTTCCGAGCGAGAGTTTGACAAATGAGCCATTGCGCAGGCTATTTTTGCTCTCGGTGATAAATTCCTGAGCTTTTTCGGTAACATTCATGAGGGTGCTTCAATCTTTTGTATAAGAAGTAACGAGCCAATGTGCCGTTACAGTCTTGATGAGCGGGAAAATCACTTGATGATCACTTTCGGGATCTCAATCGCGACACGGGTGCCGCTTTGTTCCTCGCTGTGGATTTGTATTTTACCGTGCAGACTTTCTACACGGCTCTTGATGTTTCTTAGCCCCACGCCCTGACGGTCGGGTTCGATCATTCCCGTGCCATTGTCGCTCACCGTAAGAACGATCGTTTTGAGGTTTTCGGTCAGGTCAACCGATGCTTCGTTGGCCCCCGAGTGTTTGATAATGTTATTGGTCAATTCCAGGACAATGCTGTAAAGCTCAAATTCGATCTTGTTGTTAAGCCGGCTATTCATTCCTTTCTGGTTGAAATTGAATGCGATATTCTTGTTTTCATTCAGCTTGCTGATCAGCCGCTGCAAGGCCGTGATCAAGCCGTGTTCTTCCAGTTCGGCGGGCATCAGATTGTGCGAGAGGCTCCGTACCTCCTTGTATGCGGCGCCCACCATCTGATGTACGCTTTGGTAAATCTTTTGCTCTTCTTCCGATAGCACTTTCTTATCGATACCATACAGGTACCAGTTCAGCGATGCCAATGTTCCGCCCAGGTGGTCGTGAAGTTCGGCTGCAACGCGCTTCCTTTCAATCGTCTGTCCCTCGATCAACGCCGCCTGTATCTCTGCGTTTTTCCTGCGGAGTTTTTTGTTATTAAACCAAAGGAAAATAGCGAACAGGATGACCAGACAGGAAAAGCCGATGAGGAAACGCTGTACAGTGCGCTGTTCGCTGATTATTTTTTGCTGGATTTCGGAGTCCATCAGCTTGTTGTCGTACATGAGCTGGTACATGGTGTACTGGCGCTTGATCGTTTGGTCGTGAACCATCCGGCGCACATAGTTGACCGCCTGGCTGTAATCCAGTGCAACATCGTGCATTCCTTTCGCCTTGTAGGAGCGCGAGAGCGTTACCAGGGCCCAGTTGGTCTGCTGGGTCGAGTGGTAAATCTTTGCGTAAGCTAATGCCCGTAATCCGGCCTGAATAGATTCGTCGTACTTTTTCTGATAATAATAGATATTGCTCAGATCGTTGAGGCAGTTGAGCTCTCCGTACCGGTTGCCGATTTTCTGAAACAATGCGATGCTTTTCAGAAAATAGGTTTCCGCTTCTGCGTAGTTACCCAAGCGTACGTGCATATAGCCATTGCTTTGCAGCACCGTAGCCCGGCCCCAGTCGGAGTTCATTTTATCGAACATCTTGTACGATTGGTTATAGAGCTTAACAGCTACATCATTCATGTTTTTTTCACGGTAGCAGTTGCCCAGGTTCTCGATGCTCAATGCCAGCGAACTATCGGCTTTCAGGCGGGTGAAAATCTGTACGGCATGTTCGTAGTTGATCCGTGAGGAGTCCCATTGTCGGTACTCGGAGTAGCTTTCTCCCAAAAAACGTTTGCCGTGGGCGGTGAACATCGGCAGGTTAAGCTGCTTCGACAGCGTGATCGTCTCGTTCGAAAGCTCTCGCAGTACGTCGTAGCTGCCATCGAGCAAGTAGTACGTACTCAGAAGGTTATAAGCGAGCAGCTTACCCTTTCCCCACTGATGTTTTTGAGAAAGTCTCAATACATTTTTAGAATAAAACATCGACTTCTCCGCATCCTGGAAAAGATATTCGGAAGCAAGTTTGTGGTATTTGAGGATCAGAAGTGTGTCTTCGGCAAAGTCTTCCTGCGGTTTGGATTCGACCACCTCTACCTTCCGGTTGGCACCCTCGTCCTGTCCGATCGGAGTACACTGGGTAGCTGAAAGAATACACCCTAACGAAAAGAGAAGAACTAGTTTGTAGAATTGATTCATATAGTACTGATCTATCGATAGTTAGGGCGTAGTTGGTTGTCGAAGGTTCGTTTAATAAGACGTGCCCCATTAACCTTTACTTACAAAAATATTGTCTTTTATGTAATATCTGTAAGGAAGCTCGCGCCCGACGTTGATCCCCACACGCGGACCGGCGACAATGGTCTCGGGACCGATACTGGTGCTCGCAGATATAGGACGTTGCCAGAAAGCAATGTAGCATTATGCAAGTCCCGTTCGATACCCATTGCACGCACGAGTTTGCCGGGGCCGCTGCAAAGGTCTTTGAGCTTAATTTTAGCCGTCGACAGGGTATCCAGTGTCTTCCCGGGCCGGACACTCCGTCGCAGTTCCATCAATTCGATGCCTGCGGTGGGTTGCAACGCGCGGATCAGCACCGCTTCCCCGATGCCTTCCGCGTTGCTGACGATGTTGAAACACTGGTACATGCCATAAATGAGGTATACATACACCGTACCCGCGATAGCGTACATCGGCTCTGTCCGCACGGTACGCCGGTTGAATGCGTGGCAGGCGGGGTCGTCTTGTAGATAGGCTTCCGTTTCAACGATAATGCCGCTCGTGAGGCCGTCGGGGCTTTCGTGTACGAGTTCGCAGCCCAGCAATTTTTGCGCCAGGGTGCGGGTATCATAGACGGAGAAGAAGGAAAGAGGAAGCTTCTCTCCGGGCATCAGATAATGTTCATCGTTTGCTCCTTAATCTTTTCGAGCTCGTCCTTCATGCGTACAACCAGATGCTGGATCGTAGCGTCGTTGGCCTTCGAGCCGATGGTGTTGATCTCCCGTCCGATTTCCTGAGCGATGAAATTGAGCTTCTTGCCGTTGCTTTCCGAGTCTTTCATTGTTTCGAGAAAATAGGTAAGGTGGTTGGCCAAACGGATCTTTTCTTCCGAAATGTCGAATTTCTCAACATAGTAGATCAGCTCTTGCTCAAAACGGTTAGGATCGAAATTATCGTCGGTTAGCAGTTCCCTGACCTGTTTTTCGAGTCGCTCGCGGACGGCCGGAATCCGGGCTTTGTCCTGTTCGGCCACCTGGTCGAGCAGATCCTGAATCGTATTGATGTATTCGACAAATTTTTCGGCGGTCATGCGTCCTTCCTGTTCACGGAAAACGGAACATTTGCGGAGCGCTTCCAGTACTGCCACCTTGATCTGCGACCAGTCGTCTTCCTTGCTGGTATCGTCTACCGTCTCGTTGTTGTAGGCATTGGGCAATTGCAGCGCGATGCGGAGCAGTTCGGTCCCGTCGGGTGCAAATCCCAACCCGGTGGCAGTATCCGTCAAATCCTGGTAATAGGCACTCACAAGTGCGCGGTTCACCGACGTCGATGCTACCGTCTTCCCTACCGGCTGGACTGAGAGGGTAAATTCAACCTTGCCGCGTTCGAGCGACTGGGTAATGAGGTTACGGATTTCTATTTCCCTTTCGGAGAAGTTGCGCGGTATGCGGCAATAAATATCCAAGAATTTGGAGTTCAATGTCTTGATTTCCACCGTGACATTGATCGATTCGGATTCGATGTTGGATACACCGTACCCGGTCATTGATTTTAACATAAGGATGTGCTTTGGTTCTGGTTAGGAACGGGTTGTTGCAATTTTTTGATTTTGACCACCGACCGCCGACCGCGGATTTGGGTTGCCTTTCGGCAACTGGCCATGAACGATGGACGATAGGCCATGTTTTCGTTGTCATTTGTTAATGCGTATCAGACTTGGACCATGGTCGGCGATCCATGGTCTAAGCCTGGCCTTAATTGAACCGCTGCTTCCCCCCAGACTTGGCCGGGTGCTGGCTTTCGGATGGTTGTGGTTTGGAGATCAATGCATTTTTTTCCATATCGGCATTGAAAATGCGGAACCTCGATATGTCGCAGGCCAGGTACAGCGCTTGAAGCAATGAACCGGGTTCTGCAAGGTTTTTTCCTGCGATGTTGTAGGCAGTTCCGTGGTCGGGCGAGGTGCGGACGGCCGAAAGTCCTGCGGTGAAATTCACACCCTCGTTGAATGCCAATGTTTTGAATGGAATAAGCCCCTGATCGTGGTACATGGCGAGTACGGCATCGTACTGGCGGTAAGTGCCTGCTGCGAAGAAGCCGTCGGCGGGGAATGGGCCTACCACGAGATGGCCCTTTTCTTTGAACTGCTTGATTACCGGCTGAATGATTTCGATTTCCTCAGATCCAAGCAAACCGTTCTCGCCCGCGTGGGGGTTTAGGCCCAATACAGCTAGTTTAGGTTTTTTTATACCGAAATCCCCTTTCAATGATTGTAATATCTGCTCGATCTTGGCGGCAAGTTTTTCAGCCGTAATGTGTTCACGGACGTTTTGCAATGGCATATGGCCGGTAAGCACACCTACACGTAAGTCGCCAGCTACCATGAACATGAGCGCGTCGTCCTTTCCGAATGCCTCGGCCAGGAATTCTGTATGGCCGGGGAATTTGAAATCTTCACTCTGAATGTTGTCTTTATTAATAGGGCCGGTAACGAGTGCCTGTATTTTTCCCTCTTTCAGGTCTTCCACTGCCCGTTTTAAGGAGGCAAAGGAACCCTGGCCGGCTTCCGCGGTGATCTTTCCGGGCTCTATTTCCGTCTGATGGTCGTGCCAGCAGGTGATTACGTTGGTGAGTTTATGGTTGACCTGCTCGGGCTTCTGGATGCCGTGCAGGTTCCAGTCTTTCATTTCAAGCAGGTTGCGATATTGGTTCAATACTCTCAGGGAGCCGTAGATGATTGGTGTGCACAATTTAGATAACTGGTTCCCTTCTAATGCTTTAAGGATTACTTCCGGGCCAATGCCGTTATAATCGCCGATTGTGATCCCGATTACCGGTTTATCACTCTGTTGTTCGCTCATGTAGGTAAATGCTGTTGTATGTGTTCTCCTGCGTAATTCTGTATTACTTTTGCCGAACGGTTCAACCGGCAAGTTACAAAAAATCCTGTGCTACTATGAAAATCCTGATCGCAGACTCCATGCATACCTCACTATTCGGGATGCTGGATGAGCAAAAGTGGGAGTATGATTACCATCCTGAATACAAAAGAGAAGACATAAAAAATGCATTGCCCCGCTACGACGGGCTCGTGATCCGAAGCAAGACCTTCCTTGATCGCGAAATGCTCGAAAATGCGCGAAATCTGCGTTTTATCGCGCGCGCCGGTGCTGGTCTCGACCTCATTGACCTTGAAGTGGCCAGAGAGCGGAATATCGAAGTGTTCCATGCGGGTACAGGTAACCGCGACGCCGTCGCGGAACACGCATTAGGCATGCTGCTGGCCTTGTTTAACAACATCCTGCGCGCCGACCAGCAGGTGCGCAACGGCGTCTGGGACCGAGAAGGCAATAGGGGAGTGGAACTGATGGGTAAAACCGTCGGGCTGATCGGTTACGGAAATAATGGCTCTGCTACCGCGAAACGCCTCAGCGGCTTCGGCTGCAAAGTGCTCGCGTATGACAAGTACCGTGATCATTATGGCGACGCGTTCGCCGTGGAATCATCCATGGAAGAAATTCAGCGTGAGGCCGACATTCTCAGCCTGCATATTCCATTGACCGACATTACGCGCTACCTCGTAAATGAAGAATTTATTCGCGCTTTTACCAAGCCATTTTATTTGTTGAATTTATCCAGAGGTGAAGTCGTAAAATTAAAGGCGGTAACCGAAGCTTTGGAAAGCGGCAAAATCAAAGGTGCGTGCCTGGATGTGCTGGAAAACGAAAAGATCGCAAAGCTGACCGCCGAACAGCAGGAAGTGTTTGACGACCTGCGGGCTTCGGATCGCGTGGTGCTCACGCCGCATATCGGCGGCTGGACCCATGAAAGTTATGTCCGGATCAATGAAGTACTGGTTGAACAAATCCGAAACTGGCTATAAACAAATATGCCGACCAATGGTCGGCACGTTTGCATCTATTAGCCATGAAAAATAAAATACTTACTTACCAAGTGTACCGCGAAGCGCACGTGGGATTTCAACTGATGCGATCGGGTTGCTTGCCGCTGTCAATATAACAAAATTTTCAGCTTTCAGTGCACCAACCTTCACAGATTTTCCTAAATCCAGTTCAGTTACGTCAACATTTACATAGTCAGGGATGTTTTCCGCAAGACCTTGTACGCGCAATTTACGCAATTTTTGGTTCATTTTACCACCTTTCATAACCCCGCTTGATGTGCCTGTCAATTTAACAGGAACTTCAACTTTAATTTCCTTTCCGGGAATGATTTGCAGAAAATCCGCATGGATCAACGCATCGTTTACAGGGTGGTATTGTGTTTCCTGAAGAATCGCATTGTACTCTGTACCTTCGATGTTCAGTGTAACGTTAAAAATATCCGGTGTGAAAAGCAATTCACGGAACAACATTGTTGGTGCATAGAAATGCACTTGTTCGTCACCTCCGTACAGCACAGATGGAACATAACCTTGAGCGCGCAAGTTCTGTGATTCCACCTTGCCGAGATTCGCTCTTTTAAACCCTACAATCTCAATACTTTTCATAAGATTTTTTTACTATAAGTTAAATAAAAGAAAATTTACTGATTATTTATAAACAATGAACTAATAGATTCGTGATCGCGGATCCTGCCTATTGCCTTTGCAAAAATTTCTGCAACTGACAGTACGCGGATTTTTTCATTCTGTTGCTTAAGAGGGATAGTATCTGTTACAATCAACTCTTGCAGCACCGAATTGGCAATATTTTCATGCGCCTTGCCCGACATGATCGCGTGTGTGCTGATCGCCCGAACGGACGATGCGCCCTTTTCCATGATAATCTCGGCTGCCTTGCAAAGCGTTCCACCCGTATCGATCAGGTCGTCTACCAGTACTACATCCATCCCTTCCACGTCTCCGATCACCTGCATACTCGCGATTTCATTGGCACGTTTCCGGTGCTTGTCGCAAAGGATCATGTCCGCATTCAGGAATTTGGCAAAATTCCGTGCCCGGGCAGCGCCACCCACGTCAGGAGATGCGATCAGGAGGTTTTTAAGTTTCAGGGATTTGATATAGGGAACAAAAATCGAGGTTCCTTCGAGGTGGTCGACAGGCAGGTCTAGAAAGCCCTGAATCTGTCCGGCATGTAAATCTATGGTCATCACGCGGTCGACTCCTACTGCTGTGAGGAGATTGGCAACGACTTTCGCTGCGATAGCCACGCGTGGCTTATCTTTCCTGTCCTGGCGTGCGTAGCCGAAATAGGGGATCACTACCGTCACGTAATGCGCCGAAGCACGACGGGCCGCATCCACCATCAGCAGCAACTCCATCAGGTTATCGGCAGGAGGGAAGGTGGATTGGATGAGGAAAACATCGCAACCCCTGATCGACTCCTCGAAACTAGGGGACAATTCTCCGTCGCTGAATTTGCGCAACGTGTAGCCTCCCAGTTCCTTACCATAATACCTGGCAATATCTTTGGCCAAATATTCGGACTGACTCCCCGAAAATATTTTTACTGTATTGAATGAACCCATGGCCAAACTAAAATTTGCGCAAAATTAACAAAAACGAGTTAACTATGATAGTATCTTTTTAAAAAAATATAATAAAGCTGCACAAAGCTGTACCCGACGAGCAATCCAACCAGCGCTCCAACGAGAATATCAAGCGGATAATGCACACCTACATATACGCGACTATACGCATAAACGACCGCCCACAGGAACAAAAAACCCATTTGCGGCACCTTCCGGCGCAGCAAACTGAACCAGGCAATGGCCAGCGCGAAACTTGTCGACGCATGCGAAGAGGCGAAGCCGTACATGCCGCCGCAATCGGTGACGTGGTGCATTACAATCCGGATCGATGGGTCATGGCAGGGCCGTAACCTTAGGAAATAGGGCTTCATTAACCCGGAAGTGATCTTGTCGGCGGCTACAACGGCCAATACAACCGCGATGACGATCAATCCCCCCTTTTTCCAGCCTTCTGCGCGGATCGTCAGTGCAATGAGCAAAATATAGAGCGGGATCCAGGTGTATTTGTAGGTAATGCAGTTCATCACCGAATCGAGCCAGGGCGTGTGTAGGCCATTCAGCCATAAAAACAGCTCCTGATCGGCGCGGACTATGCTATGTACCGCATCCGTCATGAACTGAAGCCGAGCACTTTTCTCACCTTACCGATCGTATCCTGCGCAATTTCGCGGGCTTTCGCTTCGCCTTCCACGAGAATGCCTTCCAGCTCTTCGGTGTTTTCCATGTAATAATTGAAAATGCGGCGTGGCTCAGCGAAAACCTCCAAAAAGCACTCAAAAAGCGCCTGTTTTGCGTGCCCGTACCCATAGCCGCCATTCAGGTAATTCTGGCGCATGGTTTCCACCTCGGCCTGGCTGGCTACCAGGCTGTAAAGCTGGAAGGTAATGTCGTTGTCGGGATCTTTGGGTTCTTCGAGCTGTTTCGAGTCGGAAAGGATCTTTTTCGTGATCTTTTTCAGCTCGTTTTCCGGCAGGAAAATATCGATGTAATTATGATACGACTTGCTCATTTTCTGTCCGTCGAGGCCGGGGATGGTCATAATGCGCTCGTCGATTTGCGGCTCCGGCAGCACCAGAATATCCTCACCCGCCAGAATATTGAAACGGTGGGCAATGTCTTTGCTCATTTCCAGGTGCTGTTTCTGATCTTTGCCTACCGGGATAATGTTGGCATTATATAGCAGAATGTCAGCCGCTTGTAATACGGGATAGGTGAAAAGTCCCGCATTCACATCAGCCAGCTTCTCCGATTTGTCCTTGAAAGAGGTGGCATTTGCCAGCATCGGAAACGGGGTGAAGCAGTTCAGGTACCAGCTAAGCTCGGTATGCTCCTGTACCCGGGACTGGCGCCAGAATACATTTTTTTGATAATCGAATCCGAATGCGAGCCAGGTGGCTGCGATTGCGCGGACGTATTCGGCACGTTCCACGCCGTTTTTCAGCGTAGTGAGCGAATGCAGGTCGGCGATAAAGAAAAAAGATTCGTTCTGCGGATTTTTGGAGAGTTCGATCGCAGGTTTGATGGCTCCCAGGATGTTACCCAGGTGAGGTCGCCCGCTGCTTTGAATGCCTGTTAGGATTCTGGCCATTAATCGTCTTTAAATTTGATGCTAAGGCTTCAAAATTCGGTAAATTGAACCAGAAAACGTAGTAAATTTGAATTTTATACCTTCACCAACACGACATGGATTCTAAAACGCTGCACTTTCTCAGTCAATTAGCCGAAAACAATAACAGGGAGTGGTTTCAGGAAAACAAGAAACATTTTGAGGCCGCGAAGGCGGATATGGAGAAGCTGGTCGGGTACCTGATCGGCGAGGTGGGGAAGTTTGAGGACCTCGGAAATGTACAGGTAAAGGATTGCATGCTGCGGATTTACCGCGACGTCCGTTTTTCTAAAAATAAAGCTCCTTACAAGAACAACCTGGCTGCGGGCATCGGTCCGGGCGGGAAGAGTTCAGGCAAAATCGATTATTACCTGCAAATTCAGCCGGGCGATCAGACGTTCCTCGGCGGGGGAATGTGGGAGGTGACCACCGAGCAACTGGCACGCTTCCGCCAGGAGATCGATTACAATGCGGATGAGCTCAAAACGATCATCGAAGAAAAGGAATTTCATGACTATTTTCCTGAAATCCACGGCGAAAGCCTGAAAACGGTTCCTAAGGGTTATTCCAAAGATCACCCGGAAATTGAGTTGCTGAAACGCAAACAACTGTTTTTTATGCACCGCTATACCGATAAAGAGGTGGCTTCCAAAGACTTCGGTAATCTGGTTTTGAAAGGCATTCAATTGCTGAAACCCTTTACCGATTATATGAATTATGTATTGTACCAAGAGGCGGAAGAGCTGTAAGCCGCAAGACCTATTACAACCCAGTTAATATGCAATTTTCACATTTGCACTGCCATACACAGTTCTCGCTGCTTGACGGTGCGGCCGATATCAAAAAGCTTTTCAAAAAGGCCAAGGAGGACAATATGCCCGCCGTCGCCATTACCGACCACGGTAATATGTTCGGGGTGTTCGAGTTTGTGGCCGAGGGGAACAAGCAGGGCATCAAGCCGATCGTCGGTTGCGAGTTTTATGTGGTGGAAGACCGGCATGTGCGGCAGTTTACCAAGGATAAAAAGGACGTCCGCTTCCACCAGTTGCTGCTTGCAAAGGATGAGATAGGCTACAAAAATCTCGTAAAAATGTGCTCCCTGGGGTTCATGGAGGGCATGTACGGTAAATATCCGCGGATCGACAAGGAGCTGATCGTGAAATACCACAAAGGGTTGATCGCCACGACATGCTGTATCGGTGCGATGATCCCGAAAACGATTATTCGCCAGGGAGAAGAGGCTGCGGAAAAGGAATTTCGCTGGTGGCTGGACCTCTTCGGCGAGGATTTTTATGTGGAATTACAGCGCCACGATATTCGTGATCAGTATATTGTAAACGAGGTGCTTATCAAGTTTGCGAGGAAATACAATGTGAAGATCATCTGTTCGAACGACTCGCATTATGTTGATCAAGAGGACTGGAATGCGCACGATATCTTGCTGTGTATCAATACCGGTGACAAACAGAGCACGCCCTCGGCCAAGGATTTTGACGATGATAAAGGTATTCCGAAAGGCTCGCGCTTCGCATTCTATAACGATCAGTTCTATTTCAAAAAAACGAGCGAAATGCTGCAACTGTTCAACGACCTGCCCGAGTCGCTGGACAATACCAACGAGATTGTAGACAAAATCAAAACGCTCGATCTGAGGAAAGATATTCTGCTCCCTAACTTCCCGATCCCCGACGAGTTCAAGACGCATACTTTATCGGAAATGGTGGGCAAAAAGGAGCTTACCGCCGATGTTCTGAACCAATGGGAATACCTGCGACACCTGACATTCGAAGGAGCGAGAAAGAAATATGAGGTGGTAACGCCGGAGATCGAGGAGCGGCTCAACTTCGAACTGCAAACGATCCGTAACATGGGTTTCCCCGGCTACTTCCTGATTGTAGCGGACTTTATCGATGCGGGGCGCAAAATGGGTGTATTCATCGGGCCGGGCCGTGGTTCGGCGGCAGGCTCCGCGGTGGCTTATGCGATCGGTATCACGAACATCGACCCCGTGAAGTACGATCTTCTTTTTGAGCGTTTCCTCAACCCCGACCGTATCTCCATGCCCGATATCGATACCGACTTCGACGACGATGGCCGTCAGAAGGTGATTGATTATGTGGTTAAAAAATATGGCTACAACCAGGTTGCGCAGATCGTGACTTATGGTACGATGGCCGCCAAATCGGCGATCAAGGACGTGGCGCGCGTAATGGACCTGCCACTGCCGGATGCGAATATGCTCGCGAAGCTTGTTCCCGACAAGCCTACTTATAATATGACGCTCAACCGCATTTTCACAGCGCCATTGGAAGGGGAGGGCAGCCTGATGAAAAAGGAAGGTATTTCACCCGACGAATTAGAGAATGTGAAGCGGATGCGGGCTATTGCATTGGGTAATGATTTGCAGGCCAGTGTTCTGCAGGAAGCCCGACGACTGGAAGGAACGGTACGGAACACAGGTATCCACGCCGCTGGTATTATCATCGCACCGAGCGATTTGACAGAGATTATTCCGGTAAGTACTTCGAAGGACTCCGACTTTTTGATTACCCAATACCAGGGGAAAATCATCGAGGACGCCGGCGTTATCAAGATGGACTTTTTGGGGCTTCGAAACCTTTCGATCATTAAGGAAGCTCTTCGGATGATCAAGAATAACCACGGGGTGGATATTGTCATTGATGACGTGCCGCTGGACGACCCCAAGGTTTTTGAGCTGTTCCAGCGTGGCGAGACCAACGCCATATTCCAGTTCGAATCCGACGGGATGAAGAAGTACATGCGCGACCTCATCCCTGACCGTTTCGAGCACCTGATCGCGATGAACGCGTTGTACCGCCCAGGGCCGATCGCCTACATTCCTAACTTCATCCGCAGGAAAAACGGACAAGAAGAAGTGACCTACGATTTGCCGGAATTGGAGGAGTATCTGGCTGATACCTATGGGATTACGGTTTATCAGGAGCAGGTAATGCTTTTGTCGCAGAAGCTGGCAGGCTTTACGAAAGGTCAGGCGGATACCCTGCGGAAGGCGATGGGTAAGAAGCAAATAGAGACGCTGAACAAGTTGAAAGGCGACTTCATGAAAGGTGGCACCGAAAAGGGCCTCGACGCGAAGAAGCTGGAAAAGATCTGGACCGACTGGGAGGCATTTGCATCGTACGCATTCAATAAATCCCACTCGACCTGCTATGCTTTCGTGGCTTATCAAACGGCTTATCTGAAGGCGCATTACCAGTCGGAATACATGGCGGCGGTATTGACCAGCTCGCTGGGCAGTATCGACAAGATCACGTTCTTCATGGAAGAATGTAAAAACTTAGGTATTACCGTTTTGGGGCCCGATATCAATGAATCGGAGCGTCAGTTTGGTGTAAACAAGAAAAGAGAGATTCGTTTCGGGCTCGCAGGCGTAAAAGGAAGTGGCGACGCAGCGGTCGAGTCGATTATCGAAGAACGCACAAACAACGGGCCTTTTAAAGATGTTTTCGATTTTATGACTCGTGTCAATCTTCGCACGGTCAACAAAAAAACATTGGAAAGCCTTGCCTATGCAGGGGCGTTCGACTGTTTCCCGGAATATCATAGAGCTCAATATTTTGCGGTGGAGACGGGTGAGACAGGTACTTTTATCGAAAAGCTGATCCGCTACGCCAACAATTATCACGCCGAAAAATCATCCGCACAAGCATCACTGTTCGGTATGCTGGGTGATAGCGGCTCTACGCTCGCTAAACCCAAAGCTGCCGACGTGGGCGAATGGGACGATCTGGCGAAGCTACGGTATGAGCAGGAGGTGGTAGGCTTCTATATTTCAGGTCACCCGCTGGACACTTTCCGGACCGAGCTGGACAATTTTTGCAGTTGCACAGTCGGGAAAGTATTGGAAATCCATGAGGGTGAGCGTGCGCCGCGGTTTTATGGAAAGGAAATCAATGTTGGCGGTATAGTCACCAGTGCGCAGGAAAGGATGTCGAAAAACGGTAGCCTTTTCATGATTTTCAAAATTGAAGATTACCAGGGAGCGATGGAAATGCTGATCGGCGGGGAGGATTATATCCGGTTCAAGAATTACCTGCAGGTGGGTCAATTCCTTTATATCAAAGGAAAAGTTCAAAACCGTTGGAAGCAGGAAGACCAGTTTGAATTCAAGATCTCACAGATCCAACTGTTGCCTGAAATCATGGAGAAAATGTGCAGGAAAATTAGGATCAACCTTACGCTGGATCAGATCGACGCACAGTTCATTCATGTGCTTAATGAGACCTTCGGAAGCCACCCCGGAGGATGTCAGGTAAGCATGACCGTGAAGGATCCGGAGACACATCTGGAAGTGGAAATGTTGTCACGTGGTTACCGCGTAGCGCCTAGTAGTGAGCTGTTTAAGGTGCTAAGGGGCTTCCATGGTGTGAATTTCTCCTTAAACTGATTTGTATTGGTTTAAACGAGGAACTTTTAGATATTAATATTCCTTATTAACGCAGATTGATAAATAACATTTAGACACTTAAAACATGGGAAAAGCACTTGAAATTACCGATAGCACCTTCGACGAACTGATCCAGGGCGACAAACCAGTACTTGTTGACTTTTGGGCAGAGTGGTGCGGGCCTTGTAAAATGATCGGACCGGTTGTGGAGCAACTCGCAGGTGAATATGACGGCAAAGCTGTTATCGGTAAAATGGATGTGGATATGAACTCGTCGGTACCTGCAAAATTCGGTATCCGCAGTATCCCTACGCTGATGATTTTCAAAGGCGGCCAGCTGGTAGATAAAGTAGTAGGCGTTGTTCCAAAAACAACCCTTGAAGATAAATTGAATGCACAGATCGAAGCGACCGTTTGATGATCGCTGATTTCTGAAAGAGTTAAAAGCCCCGGAATTTTCGGGGCTTTTTTATGCCCTCCACCTGAATCCTATAGGGATGATTTGACGACCAGGTAAATTATAAGCGTTGCCGGCCGCTACTCGTTAATCTCAATGGTAAAACTGGCCTCGAAAGTCCCGCCAGCTTCCAGCTTCAATATCCCTTCCTTGGTCTCAAAATTCTGATCCGAGTCGTCGCTGTCGGCGATGCCTAGCCATGGCTCGATGCACACGAAATGACCGCCGGGTTTCGCCCAGATGCCGAGGTAAGGGAAATCTTTATAATATACCGTCACTACCTGCCCCGATTTAGTACTTCTCAGACTTACCTGTTTTGAGATTAAGTGCTTGAAAATTAATGCATCCTTATCGAACAGGTGCTGGTTCAAATGCAATACATTGGTATGTTCAAGAACCGGTTTGGTTGTGTTTCCAACGAGGCCGTTCTTTTCGAGTAGCCAAGTAGAGTCGTTTTCGATGGCCTCGAATTCAAGATAGTAGTCTTCATAAGTCTCGTCGTCATGCAACGGGCATTTAAATGCCGGGTGACCGCCGAGAGAGAAAAGCATTTCGGAACTGCCGTGATTGATAACCTTATGGTCGACGAAAACCTTCTTGCCGTCGAGGCGGTAAGTAATCTGAAATTCAAATTCAAAAGGGTAAATGGCAAGCGTCTCTTTGCTGAATTTTAAGGTAAACGTAAGGCTGTCAGCTGTTTGATGGGTTAGTTTTACATTTGCGTTATTGCGCACCATTCCATGGCGGGGTACGGCGTAATCACCGCCTTTATATTTTACAAACCCATTTTTTATGGCGCCGATCACCGGGAAAAGTACCGGTGCATAGCTGCCCCAAACGGCGGGATCGGCATTCCAGAGAAAATCCTTACCGGTTATGGTCGACTGGATCTGAGAAAGCTCGGCGCCGGTCTCCTGCACGGAGATTTTTAGATGGTCATTTTGAATGGAATAGGTCATATGGTTCAAGAATTCAGGACGTTGAGAATGATTGTACAAGCCTCGCGGATTTGGGTTTCTGTGATGGTCAGCGGAGGTGCAATGCGCATGGAATTGTCGCAGAACAGGAACCAGTCCGTGACCACGCCCAGCGCAATGCATCGGTCGATGGTAGTCTTTAGTTTATCGAAGGATTCCATTTCGGCTGCAAGCATAAGGCCTTTTCCGCGGATTTCTTTGATTTCCGGGTGAATTAATAATGATTTGAATAGCGCTCCTTTGGTAACCGCGGCTGCGGGAAGTTGCTCGTCGATTGTTACGCGCAATGCTGCCAGCGATGCCGCGCAGCTAACCGGATGCCCGCCAAAAGTAGTGATGTGGCCCAGGATTGGGTTGGTTTTCAAAACTTTCATGATCTTCCGCGAAGCCATAAATGCACCGATTGGCATGCCGCCACCCATTCCTTTCGCGCTTAACAAAATATCCGGATAGATTCCGTATTGTTCAAATGCCCAGAAGCTTCCCGTCCGTCCAAAACCGGTCTGAATTTCATCCAGTATCAGCAACGTACCCGTTTGCGTGCATTTCTCGCGCAACGCGACCAGATAACCCGCCTCAGGCACACGCACACCCGACTCACCTCCGACTACTTCAATGACCACAGCGGCCGTCTCTTCCGTAACTTTTTCCAGGTCGGGCAAATAGCCGTGCCGGATGTGCTTTACTCCCGGTAACAGCGGACGGAAATTTCGTTTGAAAAACTCGGCCCCTGCAAGGCTCAATGCGCCTTGTGTAGCTCCATGGTAAGCATTATAGCAGGAAATAAATTCACGCCGTTTGGTAAACCGTTTCGCAAGTTTCATCGCACCTTCCACTGCCTCGGTACCCGAGTTGGTGAAATACACATTATCGACGAGGCCGAAAGGAGAGGGGTGCGGGGCTTCGAAATGCAGGGTTTCAGTCAATGCCCGTGCAAGCTGCACCTGCGCGCTTTGCACGTACTCCCCGTACACGAGCAGGTGCATGTGCTTGTCGAGTTGCGCATGGATGGCGGCGAGTACTTGCGGGTGCCGGTGGCCGACGTTGCTGACGCCGATGCCGGAAATAAGGTCCATATAGGACTTGCCGTCCGGACCGTACATATAAACGCCCTCGGCCTTTTCAATTTCAAGGGCAAGCGGAAAATCGGAAGTTTGCGCCAGATGGTCGAAAAAGTACTGGCGATGTGAAATATGCATTCTATTGTTCAAAAAAACTGGCGCTGCCGCCTACCCAGGTGAAATCCTTGTTGTAACGCACGCCGATCATTTCGCCGCGACTTAACCGGCTGAGACTGATCAGCAGTTCGGGTTTTTCGGCGTCGTCGGGCCAACCGTACATCATGCGGATCTCGCATTTGACGAGGCCGTCGGGTGCCTGGATCACGGGTTCGTAGACAACTTTTCGCTGCAATATATAATTTTCCGGGTCGGCAATGGCTTCCAGATCCGCTTTTGTGAGGTGCAGCTGTACGCCCGAGCCGGCGAAAGAGAAGAGGGGTTTCAATACATAATTTTGAAGGTTTTCAGGAAAGCTACCTCCATAATCGCTCAAAAAACGGGTTTCGGGGACAAATTCCCCATTGAGAAATGGCATAGCGAATTTACTGATCCGGAAAAACCAATTCGGATGCCCCACCCATTGCACATCTACGTCATCGGTGAAATGGTAGCTGGTTTGCAAATCGGGATAATTGAGGAGATCGTCGAAAATGAGTCGGTTGTAGATACGATTGACCTGTATTTTCCGGCCGTCCTTTTCATAGAATAATTGCCTTCCTTCACGGATCAGTTTAGTATAACAAACCGCTTTAACGCCCAGCATTTGCTCGGTTACCGCAAAATCGATCCGCGTTTTCTGTTTTTCGGGAAAGATTTCAAGCAGGATTACATTCTCCGGTTGCTCATCACCGAGGATCAAAGCTTTTAGTGTTGACACATATTCATCAAAGGAATTTGTACCCAAGAGGTAACCGAAGTTTTCCTGTATATCAAAAAACTTCCTGAATGTCTCGGACAAGAATGCCTGATATCCGAATATGGATGGGAAGCCCTGTAATTCGATAAGCTGCGGGACAAGTTCGCCGGCAGCATTCCTGCAAATCGCATAGTCGATCGCCAGGAACGAGGTATGTGCATTTTCACCGGGCACATCCTGGCTGGAAGCGACGGCACGATCGGTTTTTGCACGGAAGTCAGGTGATATTAATGTGTTAATAATTTCATCAGAGGCTCGGGAAATCCTTTCAGCCAGTTCTTTGGGTACAAAAACAGGCGTTTCTGCAACCCTGAAATCCAGGTGGCCGGGAAACGCAGAACTAAGTGACGATACGAATTGCTCGTAGCCTTCCTCCGTGAAGGAGTTGTTGAACGCTTCCCGGGCTTGCTTATGCATAGGCTGGCTGGAACGTTTTGTTGAATGCGTTTTTCAGAAATGTTGGGATAATGACAGCCTCGGTCAATGAAATCTTGTCGGGGTCGTTCAAATGTGCGATCATATCATTGTATTTCTGTTCACCGTGCGCTTTGATAATAGCTTCCTTTTTGTCTTCTTTCAAAAAATAACGGAGCATCCCTTCTGCATCGGCTTCCGGGTGAAACTGTGTACCCACAACCTCGTTGGAGAACCGTATGGCCATCACGGCGCGTTCTAGCCGCACGTGGGGACGTATCTTTTCCAGGCAAAGCAATTTGGCCCCTAAACCGTCGAATGCATACTGATTTGGCTGGGTAACCTGAAAATCACGGGAATCCACTATCCAGAAAGGATCGCTCAGCGCGCCTAAAAGCGGATCTTTGCGGCCCGTCGATGTCTTATGGACCGGAAACGTCCCGAACGACGTTTTGCGTCGCTTACTTACAGCCGCCAGGTTCCAGTGGATGCAGGCCATTTGAAATGAATGGCAGATGAGGAACAGATGCTTCTTAACCCGATTTTGCCGTTTGGTATTGTAAGCCAGTATTTTGTCCAGGAAGCCAAAGAATTTCTTTTCCCAGGCCTCACCGACAGGGGCCGGATTGCCCGGACCGCCGGTGGAAATATATGCATCAAAGTCCATTCCAGGCACTTCGAGCTTTTGCCTTACATCAAAGACAGTGAATTCGACGGGCGTGCTTTCCTGCTCTCCGAATGCGGTGATGATTTTTTTGATACATCGCATTCCCTCGTTGGGGTGCCCGGCATACATGTCCAGAATCGCGATCCGGAAATGATTTTCATGAGTGGTCATTGTCAAATGGGGCCCGACGTGTCAGCAATCGGGCCGTTAGTGTTATAGAATCGGGTAACCTATTTTAAACAAATGTGTTACTGATTAGTTCGGTTTCCGGGTAAAAAGTTTGATTTAATTCTACCTAGATACCGATTTTGGTTTCGGAAACAATATAATCTACAACCGCATTCAAACTACCGGTTTCTTCGAAAACGGCTAGCTGGCGGTCGGCACCGGTGCCCATTTCGAGTATTTGATGAATGTATTCGATTTCCATCCGACTGCCTAGCTCGTCCACCACATCATCGATAAATTCCAGCAGTTCGTGGATGAGGATTTTGTACTCCACCTCTTGCTGTTTCCCGAAATCGATCAGTTTGCTGCTGATGCCGTACCGCGCAGCCCGCCATTTGTTTTCGTTGATGAGCATCCTGCGATAGGGGCGGAAGCTCAGGTTCTGGCTATGCAGCTTGTGGATTTTGGCTACGAGCGCCTGCATGATCGCGGCCAGGCAAATGGTCTCGTCTGTGCGCATGGGCACGTCGCACATGCGGAACTCGATCGTGTTGAAAAATGGGTGGACACGGATGTCCCACCAGATTTTCTTGCCATTGTCGATGCAGTTGGTCTTGACCAGTAATGCAACATACTCGTCATACTCGGCCGCGCTCGAAAAGAAATCGGGGATACCGGTTCTGGGGAATTTGTCAAAAACCTTGGAACGGTACGATTTGAAACCGGTATTGCGCCCGCACCAGAACGGCGAGTTGGTAGATAATGCGTAGATGTGTGGCAGGAAATAACGAACCGCGTTCATGATCTGTATCCCCTCGTTTCGGCTCTCGATGCCTACATGCACGTGCAGCCCGAAAATGAGGTTGCCACGTGCCACGTCGCGCATTTCGTCGATGATCTCGTCGTAGCGTGGGTCGGGCGTTATCAACTGGTCGACCCAGTCTGCAAAAGGGTGCGTTCCGGCGGCGGCCACTTGCAGGTCCTGCTTTTCGGCCAGGTCCAGGATCATTCGGCGCAGGTAGGTCACTTCCTCTCGCGCTTCCTGAATATTGTGGCAGATATTTGTCCCGACTTCCACTACGGCCTGGTGCATTTCGGCCTTCACACGCTCCTTCAACGTTATTTTTCCATCCTCAACCAGCTTTGACATATGCGACCGCAGGTTCCGGGTAACCGGGTCGATCGTTTGAAATTCCTCTTCAATTCCCAGGGTGAATGTTGCCATAGTGCAAAAGCGGCTGAATTTTAATTTGTCAGGATTTCTTCAATTTGGAATTTTTCGCAGGCGCTTTCGTCGCAGCCGCTTTGGTAGTAGAGATTTTGGGTTCTGCCGGTTCGGCTACGGCGATAGGCTCCGTAGCGATGGGGCCCAGGGATTTGGCCGGCTTTTTCGGCGTTACCGTTTTTACCTTCACTTCGGTGGCGGAGGCTTCTTTGGAATGACCAGCCTCTTTTGTGGGTGCCGGCGCTTTTTCTGCCGTTTTAATTGGTTTTGCCGGAGCTTTTGTCTTGGCTGGGGCCGCCACTGGTTCAGCTGCCGCTACGGTCGGCGGAGCTACTGCCGCCGGAATGCCATTCACCGCCTGATTAATGAATGTGCCCCAGGTAAGGTTAATTTGCCCCGGAACTTGCGTTTTTGCCCTTTCGATGGCCATATTGGCCGCGGCTTCCACCACCCATTCGAAATTATCGCGGCCAACCGAGTAAATGTCGGCATCCGGTGCAGGGTTGCAGAAGTCGATCGCATAAGGAACCCCGTTACGTACCGCAAATTCGACCGTATTGAAATCATAACCCAATGCGACATTGAGTTTTAATGTGTAATCTTTAATGGTTTCCAGCAGCTTTTCCCGCTCCTCGCCCTGGGCTTTCAAATCGGCGGCGTAGCGTAAATGGTGCGGGTTACGCGGTTCATAGGGCATTACGAGCACATCTTTCTGGCCAATGCAATAGCAGCGCACATAGTCGTCGAAGATGATCTCTTCTTGCAACATCATCACCAGCTGGCCCGTTTCCTCATGTTTGATCCACATATCCTGTGGGTTTACGACCCGGTAAACGCTCTTCCAGCCACCGCCGTCATGGGGCTTCATGTAGGCGGGGAAACCTACATATTGAAATATTTCCTCCCACGCCATCGGAAATGCGAGGTTACGGAAGGAGGTTTCGGTCGTGTTGTCAGGGCGTTGTTTGGAAGGTAAAAGCACTGTTTTAGGCACAGGGATACCGATCTTCTCTGCCAATGCATTGTTGAAGAACTTCTCATCAGCGCTCCACCAGAACGGGTTGTTGATCACCGCCGTGCCGGAAATTGCGGCATTTTTTAGGAACGAACGGTAAAAAGGCACGTCCTGCGAAATGCGGTCTATAATCACGGCATATTCGCTCGGCGCGGCTTGTATCACTTTATCGATGGTGACGGCCTCTGCGATAATGCCGTCCTCACCTTTACTGTTGACTCTTTCGATAAATGCGTTCGGGAAGGTGTTTTCCATTCCAAACAGGATTCCAATCTTTTTCATATCAGGCTTTTGAGTTGTGTTTTGATTATTGCAAAACGATACGTGACAGGTAATCGGGAAACATTTTGTTCCAGAGCGGCCAATCGTGCTTTTCCCAGCCGCGAATGTCGAGCCAGTGTTCGATACCGTTGTTGTTGAGGATGTTGGACATCCGGATATTGCTGTTCAGGCAAATGTCCCAGTCGGAAGTACCAAGAACGATCTTCATGTGGCCGAAACGCCAGCCTTGTTCATTAGGCATAAAATCAACAGGATTATTGAAATACACCGTATCATCATAAAAGCCGTCGAGAAAACCGCGGATATCGAATGTGCCGCTCATACTGATCAGGTAGGCAACCTGGTCGGGATGGCGAAGGGCGAAATTAGCTGCATGAAAACCGCCGAAACTGCAACCCGCAACGCCAATCTTATCCACATTGCATTCCCTACTGATATAAGGTACCAGCTCGTTTTTAAGGAATTTGTCATATTGAATATGGTTCGCGACGCGAAACTCCGGGTTGAGATGCTTTCCGTACCATGAGTCGGCATCGATCGTATCCACACAATATATCTTGTATTTACCCGATTCGACGAGCCACCGGACCGACTCGATCAGCCCCATGTCTTTGGCCTGATAATACCGGCCGAGGGTTGTTGGGAAAAGAAGGATAGGGTAGCCCCAGTTGCCGAAAACAAGCATCTCCACTTCCTTGTCGAGATGATGAGAATAGTATTTAATGTGCTTCTCTTCCAAACAAAGACGGTTTATAGTTGATAAATGAAATATACAAAACAAATCATAGGAAGCAAATTATTAACTTTCAGGTTTTATTTTCATCCATAGCCGAGTATTTGCAGTGAATCGAGCCGCGTCTTCCTCCGAAATAGTGTCCGTCAAAATCGCCTTGCATTCCGCCTTCCTGGAAAGGGAGGTGACTGTGACCGTATTGTTGCCGCCGGGGTTTTCGGGGGCGGACAAATATCCGCTGATACTTTTCAACGACGGCCAGGATTTCGAAGCATTGCGAATGGCCGAAACTGCGACGACGCTGCAATCGGAAGGGAAGATCGCTCCGTGCGTAATCGCGGGCGTACACGCGCACGATGCACGCATATCTGAGTACGGGACCGCCCACCAGCCCGATTACGCGGGCCGAGGGAGCAAAGCAGGCCTTACCACCTCATTTATTTTGGATGAATTGCTGCCGTATCTGGCACATCATTATTATACCGTTGCAAACGGTATAACCTATGCCGGATGCTCGCTGGGTGGGTTAATGGCGCTGGACGCGGTCTGGAACCATCCTGAGGTATTTTCAAAAGCAGGGACCTTTTCCGGCTCGCTGTGGTGGCGGCAAAAGGCGCTGGATAAAGGTTATTCCGAGGCGGATCGAATTATGCACCGGCAAATCCGGGACGCCAAAAGGTTTGCTCCGCTGAATTTCTGGTTTCAATGCGGGACCTGGGACGAGTACGACGATCGCGACGGCGACGGGGTGATCGACTCGATACAGGATACGCTCGAATGCATTGCCGAGCTGGAACGGAAGGGCTATGCGTGGGGCCGGGATATCCGCTATGTGGAGGTGAAAGAAGGAATGCACAATCCCGAAACGTGGGCAAAAGTCCTTCCTGATTTCCTTGTGTGGGCATCAGGAAGGTCAGGGAAGGCTTAGGCGATCTCCGCCAGGAAAGCCATCGTATCAATACCGTCGGCATAATCCGAGAGGCCGGGTGTTTGCGCGCCGCCAAATGGCAGGGCTTCCGGCAAATGCAGTTCGGGCCCGGCCACAATGCATTGGATCTTATCCTCCCATTCCCGCAATAGTACTTTTAGCTGTTCTACCGAATCATAGGGCTGGTAATGCAGCACGCTGATGGGCGAGACCAGTGCTTCGCTTTCGGTGGCCAGTAAAAAGCCATTGTCCGAATGGGCGATGCGGTTTACGAGGTAAATGGACTTGTTGTATTCGTAATTATTAAAATACTTGTGGTGATTTACAAAGTCGTCCGCCATTTCTTCGATCGACTGGTAAAACCCGGTAAAATCATATCCGGACGGAACGAAGATTTTAGAAACGTTGCGGCATCCGAGCCCGAAATATTGGAGAATATCGGTAGCTAAGTCCCTGAGTTCCGCACGCGTTTCATGGCCGGTGAGCACCGCCACAGAAGTCCGGTTCTTACGGATGATGTTAGGCTTTTTGGCGAAATAATAATGGAAATAGCGTGCCGTGTTATTGCTTCCCGTGGCGATGTATGCGTCCGAATCGTTCAGTCTTTCTACGAAATCAATGTATTTCTCAAACTCCGGTTCGATTTCTGTCAGTTTGCCAAGCAGCGCGCGGATCAGCAGCGGGTCGTCGGAGCTGGGTTTGGCCAGTAAAGTATGCCCGCTTACCAGCACGCACAGGGCATCGTGAAAGCCAACCGCTGGGATATTTCCAGCCATTACCACGCCTATTTTGCGGGATTGGGCGGGTTCGGGGTAGCTTTCAGCCCAACTTTTCAGTTTTTCCCCGTTTAAGTAGTGTTCGGCAATCGCATTCAGTGACAACCTTACGTTAGCGGGCGTAAACCAGTTATTCTTACTCTTGGCGCCTGCAACCCATTCCGCGATCGTTTCCTCGTTGGTCGGGTCGCCGATGAACTGGCCCAGACGGATGAATGCATTTATCCTCCGAATTCTTGATATCATTCTACTCTGACTCTAAAAAGTTAAATGGCATGTGCCGTTTTTATTTTTCTGATTGTTGGGAAACTATAAATAGTTATATTTGTTACCCTAATCAGAAGAATAGCAACAAATATAAACAATCCGGCGACTATGGCTATAATGATAACCGATGAATGCATAAATTGTGGGGCGTGTGAGCCAGAATGCCCAAATACAGCAATTTATGAGGGAGGTGTAGAATGGACTTGGGGAGATGGAACGAGTTTAGACGAAGTGGACTTTGGAGATGGCACCATCGTTAGCGGCAAGGAAAAGCAGTCCCCTGTTTCAGACGAATTTTATTACATAGTTTCAGATAAATGTACGGAGTGCGTTGGTTTTCATGAAGAACCACAGTGCGCCGCGGTTTGTCCGGTGGATTGCTGTGTGCCTGATCCGGACAACGAGGAGGAAGAAGAAACTTTGCTTGCCAAAAAAGCATGGATGCACGGTGAATAGACCCTGCTGAATATAAAAAATGCGAAGCCTGCTCCACAGCAGGCTTTTTTTGTGCCCTTTCGATTCTGCAAATGGCATTATAATAATAAAATTTCTTAATAAATACAATAGCTCCTTTTGAAGAAAATTCTGTTTTGTCAGACTTATGCAGAATATTCAATTTTTTATATAAATCGTATTTTTTTAGTTTTTGTGTTTCAAAAACGATAAAAAACATGATAAAAATCAGAAAATTGGATTTTTTGATATAAATTTTGACCAGATTATTTGATAAATATAATTTAAGTACAATATTTGATCCAGTAATGCAGCCGGAGAACAATATTAACTTAAACAGAATATAATTATGAAAAAAGTCTATTGTACAGTATTATCTTTGATGGTTCCTTTTTTGGGTTTTGCGAAGGCGGAAGAAGATAAGAAAGCGGTGAAGGCAGATACTGCAGTGGTGACGGAAGCAAAGGATGGGGAAGAAGCAAAAGGAGCATTCGCTTTCTCTGGCTATCTGGATTCCTATTACATGGCTAATTTCAACAAACCTGCATCCCGTTCCAACATGGGTGCCTCAAATGCGAGGGTGTTCGACCAGAAATCGGGCCAGTTCTCGCTCGGGCTCGTGCAAGCTAAGGTGGCTTACACCAACGCGAAGTCAGAAGCGGTGGTAGACCTTACTTTCGGTCCCAACGCCAACCTGGGTAACTACGGCAACGCGCTGTTCAGCACCGCATTGGCGATCAAGCAAGCATACTTTACATACAAGTTTACCGATAAATTCTCGATGACAGCGGGACAATTCGGTACGCATATCGGGTACGAAGTGATCGACGCACCGGCCAACTTCAACTACTCTCTTTCGAACCTGTTCAACAACGGTCCATTCTACCATGCAGGTTTGAAAGCGACTTACGCATTCTCCGACAAAGCATCGTTAATGGTGGGTGTAGTAAACAACGTAGATGGATTAGGCGATAACAACCGCGCAAAGGGGATTATCAGCCAGCTGTACTTCAAGCCAGTTGAAAACTGGAACGTTTATCTGAACTATATCGGAAGCAACGAAGCTAACACAGATTCCCTGGGTAAGCAGCCAGACGGTTTCTACCAGGTATTTGACCTGACTACCAGCTTCCAGGTGACCGAGAAATTCCTATTGGGTCTGAACGCCGCGTACGGATCTCAAAAAGGTGACTATCAAGGCACAGGTGGTCCTCTTAAGACCGAATCATGGGGTGGTGTTGCGGTATATGCCAACACAGCTATCACAGAAAACTTCGGAATTGGAGCACGTTATGAGTACTTCAATAACGATAACGGAGTAAGAGGTTTGCTCACAGCCGCCAAAACAGGGACCAAAGTTAATTCGGTTACTTTGACCGGTAACATCAGCCTCGCCGACGGACACATTCTCGTAAAACCTGAATTCCGCCTGGATGCATATCCTAAACTGAGCGGTGCAGGAGAAGCGCAACAATTTGAAGATTCGAAAGGTGCATGGACCAAAAACAGCCAAACTACTTTCGGATTGGCATTCATTTACAAATTCTAAGAGAGACACACAGCATTTCAGGAATACCTTCTTAATCTAATACAACAACAATAATTTACTACAATGGAAAAACGTAACTTTATCCCACTGATTATCCTCCTGGTAATCAGCATCCTCGGTGCCTTCGTCCCCAATGTTCCGACACAGATCGTGACGGAGGGCATCAATTCCGGCGACACGGCATGGATGCTGGTTTCGTCAGCGCTGGTACTGCTCATGACTCCCGGTCTTGCCTACTTCTACGGAGGAATGGTCAATACCAAAAACGTCATTTCCACAATGCTCCAAAGTTTTATCGCGATGGGTGTAATCAGTGTGGTGTGGGTAGTTTTCGGTTTCAGCCTTGCGTTTGGTGAAGACATCGGCGGTTTCGTAGGAAACCCAATGTCACACTTCATGTTCAAAGGTGTTTTGGACGGCCCGGTTTGGGGTACTATTCCTTTCGCCCTGTTCGCAATGTTCCAGTTGAAGTTCGCGGTAATCACTCCTGCGCTCGTTACTGGCTCGATGGCTGAGCGTATCAACTTCCGCTCTTACGTTCTTTTCATTATCCTGTTCTGTGTTTTCGTCTACTCGCCATTGGCTCACATGACATGGCATGCAGATGGCATCCTTTTCAAAATGGGTGTGCTTGATTTCGCTGGTGGTACTGTTGTTCACATGTCGGCCGGTTGGGCTGCATTCGCTGGTGCTTTGTACCTGAAACGTCGCAAGTCGCTCCTGGAAGACCACGTGCTTCCTCCTGCAAACATTCCATTCGTATTGTTGGGAACAGGTTTGCTGTGGTTCGGTTGGTTCGGTTTCAACGCAGGTTCTGCTCTGACAGCTTCTCCATTGGCGGTTTCGGCTTTCGCTACTACTAATACCGCTGCCGGTGCTGCTGGTTTGGCGTGGGTTCTTTTTGATGCTGCAAGAGGCAAAAAAGTTTCTGCCCTTGGTTTCTGTATCGGTGCCGTAGTGGGTTTGGTTGCCATCACGCCTGCTGCCGGTTTCGTAACTGTTCCTGCATCTCTTTTCATCGGTACTGTGGCTGCGATCACCTCTAACTACATCGCTCACCTTCGTACACGTTCGACATTGGACGATACACTCGACGTATTCCCTTGCCACGGTGTAGGTGGTATGGTAGGTATGCTCATGACCGGTATCTTCGCAACCAGCGGTGTTAACTCACTGGTAGTTGACCAGGGTCTGGCATTCGGAGAAACGAAACTGTTCATCAACCACGTGATTGCGCTGGTAGGTGTATCGGTATTCGCGTTCGGCGGTTCATTCCTGCTGCTGAAAATCACTGACCTGATCCTCCCGCTTCGTGTGTCTGAACAAGATGAGAAAGTAGGTCTGGATGTAAGCCAGCACGACGAGTTTCTTGTAGAAGCTTAATCTAAACTATAAGAATAAATAACAAAGCCCGGCCAAATTGGCCGGGCTTTTATGCTATTGGGCTTTGGCTACTACGCTATCCTCAGGCTATCCTATCCTCAGGCTGAAGCCTTGGGTTGGGCTGCGATATCCCTCAACTCCGGGCTTCAGCCTGGGGTTCGACGGCTGCCCACGGACATGGGCTTTAGCCCAAGCCGATCGCGCGGAGCCTAGTGTACCAGTATCTCTTCGGCAACTTCAGTGACTTCCATCAAGCCTTCCGGATTGATATGATCAAACCGCACATCTTTGGTCTCATTGATCAGCAGCGGATCATATTTCACGGCTACGCGAACGTAGTTGCCTGTAAAGCCGAGCATCCGGCCATTCTGCACTTCGTCTTCAAAAAGCACCTTGCTTTCTTTGCCAATCTGGCTTTCGTAGAAGAAGCGTTTTTTCTTGTCCGAAAGGATATGCAGCATTTTCGAGCGTTCGGCGCGTTCGCTTTTTGAAACTATGGGGCGAATAGCCAGCGCCGTTGTATTTTCCCTTTCAGAGTAGGTAAATACGTGTAAGTAGGATACTTCCAGTTCATTCAGGAAGTGGTAGGTTTCTTCAAAAAGCTCCTTTGTTTCACCTGGATGGCCTACGATTACGTCCACGCCAATGCAGCAATCCGGCATAAGCGCCTTGATTTTCGCAACACGCTCGGTGTACAATTCGCGTTTATAGCGGCGTTTCATCAGCCCCAGTACCTTGTTCGAACCCGATTGCAGCGGAATATGAAAGTGCGGGGCAAAACGTTTGGACTGCGCCACGAATTCGATGATCTCGTCGGTGAGCAGATTGGGCTCGATGGAAGAAATGCGGAAGCGCTCGATGCCTTCCACTTCGTCCAAAGCCTTGATCAGGTCGAGGAAAGTTTCTTCGCGTACACCGTTACGCAAGCCAAAATCACCGATGTTGACGCCGGTCAAAACGATTTCCTTCACATCACGGGAGGCGATGTCGCGGGCGGCTTTTACGATATTTTCAATACTGTCCGAGCGGCTTTTTCCCCGTGCGAGCGGAATCGTACAGTAGGCGCACGGGTAGTCGCAGCCGTCCTGCACTTTCAGGAACGTACGTGTGCGGTCGTTGAGCGAATAGGAGGTGTGGTATTCTACGGCATGGTCAATCGTCGAAGCGATTACCTGTGCCGGCTGCCCTGATGGCGTTTTCTCGAATGTATCGATCAATTCTACCAGCCGAAATTTCTCTGCGGCGCCCAAGACCGCATCTACGCCCGGTATCTCGGAAATTTCTTTCGGTTTCAGCTGCGCGTAGCAGCCGATGATCGCCACGTAGCCGTCCGCATTGATTTTTTGGGCCTCACGGACGATTTTGCGGCATTTCTTGTCCGCATTCTCGGTAACAGAGCAGGTGTTGATGATAAATATATCCGGGTTTTCGTTGAATTCCACTTTGGTATACCCTTTATCCTCGAACATCCGGCCGATGGAAGAGCTTTCGGAGTAATTCAGCTTGCACCCTAATGTATAAAAAGCGACTTTTTTCATTGTTTTTAAATATCCTGCAAAATTACACCTTTATTATCAACGCTTTAAATAATCTCCAAAAGAAGATTGCAGGTAGGCCTTGCCCAGCGCTTCTTCCTGCTGTGGCAATGCGCCGTTTTTTTCGGTGATATTCCCTCCGATGTTGTCCCGCACGAGAAACCCGCCGGGGCGCATCCAGCCCAGGCCGTTGTTGAATGCGAAATAGGCAAAATCGTGGCGGCCTGTCTTGAAAATGTCGTTACTCCACGCAAAAGTTCCGGAGGGAAGCTGCATTTGGTTCAAAATCGTGGCGGCCAGGTCAGTTTGCGACGCCAATGTGTCCACGCGGGCAGGTGCGACCGTGAGCGCCCCGCCGAGCCAGAGCATGGGAATATGAAATTCCGAGGGCTTGTCCTTCCGGGTTTCCGGCAGCGGATGCCCGTGGTCTGCGATGATAACGACAAGCGTATTCTTCCACCACGGTTTGGTTTTAGCCTCCCGCAAAAATGCTCCGAGAGATTCATCAGTATAATGTAATGCGTTCAGGAACAAGTGTTCCGGATCGTTGCCCGGGATCACCGTTTTGGTGGGTACTTCAAACGGCTCGTGACTGCTTAACGTAAATATTGTTGAGAAAAATGGCTGCTTTTCACGGTCGAGATCATGCATTAACCGCTTGAAAACCACATGGTCGTGTGCCCCCCATTTAGAGTTCATGTCTTTGGAATCGAACTCGGCTTTGTCGATAATGCGGTCGAAACCCTGTTGGAGGAAATAGGATTTCATATTCGCAAACTCGGTTTCGCCCCCGTAATAAAAGGAAGTTTGCCAGCCACGCTCCTTGAAAATGGTCGGTAGAGAAGGCAGCGAGGCGGTTTTTTTGGGTATTTTAATGATGGAAGTGGTCGGTTGTGCGGGATAACCGCTCAAAATAGCCACCATACCCTTGTCGCTACGGTTGCCGCTCGCATATATATTGGTAAAGAGCAGGCCTTCTTTCGCAATCCGGTCAAATTGCGGGGTAACCTCTTTTAATCCCCCCAACGAACTCACTGCTTTGGCCGTAAAGCTTTCCCAAATAATTACGAGCACATTCTTTTTACCGGTGGTGTCGATGATTTGCGTTGTTTCGCCGTTTGCTTTATACAGATTCGCCACCGTATGGTTAGCCTCCGAATCTTCACCGTATTTGAAAGGATTTTCATTGGAATAACCCTCATTGAGCAATGACCGGACGTAATTCCATGGCACGTTCACGGCCGCGTAATTGGCAAAACTCTTATCGCTGAAAAAGACTGCACTCTCGTTCATCGGAGCGAGCTGGAAGCCGCCGCGAATTGGGATGATCAGGCTCCCGGCTATGACAAGAAATGCGGGGATCATGTATAGGTGTGCCGACCGCCGGAATGAGCCGGTTATTCGCCGGACAATGGTTTGTAAAATACGGTTGATCAGAAAAATAAGCCCGACCAGCAGCAGCAGCAGCGGAAAAACCGGTGCCGCACCCATCGATGCCATCGCTTCGGAGGGCGTTTCGAGGTAATGCAGCGAAGTAGCGTCGATCCGGAAACCCCAGGCACGGAAGAGTTCGAGGTCGACGACCGACAGCAATGTGATGAGCGATACGATAATGATCGTGTAAATGGATAACGTCCTGCGGTACCAGTCCCAGCGATGCCCCGTGAACATCATTAACAATGTAGGGATCGCCAGAATATAGGCGGCGAAGGAAATATCCATCGGTAGGCCGTGGCTCGCGCTTGCGACCCACAGCGAGGAGGGAAGTTCGAGCGCCTTTTTATAATGATATGCCAGGAAAATGATACGGAAAAACTGGAAAATCAGAACCCAGGCAAGCCCGTACAAGGCGACAAATTCAAGTCTCTTAAGCATTGGTGTCTATGAACAATTTGCAAAGTTCTTAAAAATGCGTTAACCTGTGGTAACCGTTGGACAGCTATTGTGAAAATGTAGAGAGGATTTGTGGTTCGTATCGGTAAATAAATAATTTTGGGGAGAATTAATATAAATCAATAAATACATGACTTTTCGTTCCAAAGCTTTTGAGATCGCGCAAGGCCGCGTCTCGCCTGTTTTGACCCCTCCCACAGAAAAAGTAGCCGACCTTTATGGTAGCAATACATTCAGTGATGATGTGATGAAGACCCTGCTTTCGGCAGAGGCATATACCAAAATCTCCAACGCGATCCGCTCCGGCTCGACCATCGACCGTGAAGTGGCGGAAGAAGTGGCGGCCGCGATGAAATCGTGGGCGATTTCGAAAGGGGCAACGCACTACACCCACTGGTTCCAGCCGCTCACCGGAACGACGGCCGAAAAACACGATTCGTTTTTCGACCTCACAATGGATGGGAAGGCGGTAGAGAAATTCAAAGGCAGCGCATTGGTGCAGCAGGAACCGGATGCTTCCTCGTTCCCCAGCGGCGGCTTGCGCGCTACCTTCGAGGCAAGGGGTTACACAGGTTGGGACCCAAGCTCGCCCGCATTCCTGATGGACAATGGTGCAGGCGGAAAGACATTGTGTATCCCGTCGGTTTTTATCTCTTATAATGGAGAGGCACTGGATTACAAAGCGCCTCTTTTGCGCTCGCTGATGACGCTCGACAAGGCGGCAACAGGCGTTTGTCAGTTCTTCAACCGCGATGTGGCCAAGGTAACACCGACGCTGGGCATCGAGCAGGAGTATTTTTTGGTCGATAAGGCATTGTACTATGCCCGTCCCGATCTGCTGATGTCCGGCCGGACGGTTTTCGGGCATAATCCCGCACGCGGCCAGCAGCTCGACGACCATTATTTTGGTTCGATCTCACCACGGGTGAATGCATTTATGGTGGATTTTGAGTTCGAAGCGTTGAAGCTCGGTATCCCGGTGAGAACGCGCCATAATGAAGTGGCTCCCGGCCAGTTCGAATGTGCACCCACTTTCGAGGAAGTCAACCTTGCTATCGATCACAACGCATTATTGATGGACTTAATGCAGAAAATCGGGGACAAGCATAACTTTCAGGTCCTTTTCCACGAAAAGCCATTCGCCGGTATTAACGGGAGCGGAAAGCACAACAACTGGTCGCTTTCGACGGATACAGGCATTAACCTGCTTGCACCAACTTCGAAACCAAAAGAGAACCTCCGCTTTCTGACGTTCCTGATGAATGTGGTGAAAGCCGTTCACGATCATGCCGATCTGCTGCGGGCTTCCATATCGTCCGCGGGTAACGAGCATCGCCTGGGAGCGAACGAGGCACCGCCGTCGATCGTTTCGGTGTTTTTGGGGGGAGAACTTACGACCATGCTGGAAGAGCTCGTTAACAAAGGGGAAATTACACTTGAAAAAGGGGAGAACTTCTACTATAAACTGGGTATTACCCGTATTCCAAACCTACAACGCGACAACACCGACCGTAACCGTACGTCGCCATTCTGTTTTACGGGAAATAAATTCGAATACCGCGCCGTAGGCAGCTCACAAAACAGCGCGTCGCCGATGATCATCCTGAACACGATCGTCGCTAATCAGCTGCTCGACTTCAAACGTGAAATGGATGAGCGCCTTGCAGCTGGTGAGGAAAAGAAAGTGGCGACCGTAGAGATACTGAGACGCTATTTCCTTGAATCTAAAAACATCCTTTTTGAAGGAAACGGGTATTCGGATGAATGGATTGAGGAAGCAGCGAAACGCGGGTTAAGTAATATCCGTGAGACTTATGATGCACTATACCCGTATAAGACAGACAAGACCGTCGGGGTTTTTGAAAGAACCGGTGTGCTGAGCTCCCGTGAACTTCACGCGCGCTACGAGATCGAGCTGGAAAATTATGTGAAGAAGTTACAGATAGAATCACGCGTGATCGGTGACCTGGCGTTGAACCACATTGTGTCGACGGTCGTGAAATACCAATTCAAACTCGCACAGACGGCCCGCTCGCTGACCGACCTTGAAATGCTGGAAGAAGCCGAGCCGATCAAGGAAATTATCCGCGACATTTCTTCGCACGTGGTGGTGATAAAAAAGCTGGTGCACGAAATGACCGAAAGTCGCAAAAGGGCCAACAATATCGAAGGTCTGTTCGAACGCGCCAAATGCTATGGTTCGGAGGTGAAAGGCTTTTTCGATGAGATCCGTTATCACGTCGATAAGCTCGAATTGTTGATCGATGATGAAGACTGGCCGCTTGCCAAGTACCGCGAAATGTTATTTTTGGAGTAATTTTGCAATTGAATCAAAAAACAATGAATATGAATCCCGGATTTGATCCAGAAGAAATCGCTCAACTTAAAGAGGAATGCAAGGCCGAGAATGCGAACTTTATATATGTAGAGGACGAGTTTGAGGATGACGACGATAATAACGAACATGCACACGTCCAGTTTGTCGGTAAGTATAAAGATCAGGAGGTCATTTACGACGCATTGATTTTTACATTGCGCCTGCACCACTCAACGCTCGTGTACGACGAAGCGCTGGAACGGTTGAAGAAGGAAATGCCAAACTATGTGTCGCCTGATGAGCGCCCTGCAAACTATAAGATCAGCGACGAGCAGGAAGACGAAGCTGAACTGCTCCTGACCGAATTCATCGAGGAGATCGAAGAAAATGAAGAAATTACGGTCCGCGAGCATGTCGAGATCGACGACCAGTTCGAATACGGCGTAGGCCTGGAAGTGGGATTAAATAAAACGGAGATCAACGACAAGATCATCAGCGATTTCGTAAAAGCCTTCACTACCGGTAATGTACAGCTCGATCCGACGTTGTACTCGTTCACTGGCAGCGAGGACGAAGACTGATTCCAATGCATAATTTGTAAAAGAGTGCCTTTTACCGAAGGCGCTCTTTTTTTGTGCAAATCTTTCAGGCGTTAAAACAAAATGACCACCTCGAAAAGGTGGTCATTTTGCAAAAATATGTTTCGTTCTGCGAATTAGATAGCAGATTTAACAGTCTTGATAATGCGAGCTGCTACTTTGTAAGGATCAGCTGCCGAGTTTGGACGACGGTCTTCCAGGTATCCGTTCCACCCTTTTGCAGGGACAGTAACAGGGATACGGATAGAAGCACCACGGTCGGAAACACCGTAGCTGAAATCGTGGATAGAAGCAGTTTCGTGCTTTCCAGTCAGACGGAGGTGGTTGTCAGCACCGTAAACTTCGATGTGCTCTTTCACCACAGGACGGAATGCTTCGCAAATTTTGTCGAAAGTATCTTTGCTTCCGGCAGTTCTCAAAGTAGTGTTTGAGAAGTTAGCGTGCATACCTGAACCGTTCCAGTCGAGCGCGCCAAGCGGCTTGCAGTGCCAGTTGATGGAAACACCATATTTTTCACCGATTCTTTCCAGGAGGTAACGGCCAAGCCAGATCTGGTCACCAGCTTCCTGCGCACCTTTTGCGAAGATCTGGAATTCCCACTGTCCTGCTGCTACTTCTGCATTGATACCTTCCACGTTCAAACCTGCTTCGAGGCATGCGTCAAGGTGTTCTTCTACGATCTCGCGACCGTACGCGTTAGCTGCGCCAACTGAGCAGTAGTATGGTCCTTGTGGAGCAGGGTAACCGCCCGCAGGGAAGCCGAGAGGCTTGTTGGTTTCGTTATCCCAAAGGAAATATTCTTGTTCAAATCCGAACCAGAAGTCGTTGTCACCATCTTCAATAGTAGCACGGCCGTTTGATTCGTGAGGAGTTCCGTCAGCGTTCAATACCTCGCACATTACCAGGTAGCCATTCTTACGCTGTGGATCAGGAATAATGTAAACCGGTTTCAGCAAACAGTCGGAAGAACCGCCAGGAGCCTGCTCAGTCGATGAACCATCAAACGACCACATTGCGCAATCTTCCAGTTTTCCACTAAAATCGTTTTCAATTTTGGTTTTGCTGCGTAAACTTTGGGTCGGCTTGTAGCCATCCAACCAAATATATTCCAGCTTGGACTTTGACATAATAGTACTAGATAAAGTGGTGACGAATAATTATAACGGCACAATATTAATGCAAAAATGTATTTACAAAAAATAAATGCTAGGAAAAATTAACCTTCCACAAAATATTATTGCGTTCGTGGTAGTATTGTCAGTAAAAAATGCACTATTCCAATAAAACAACCCTGTTTCAAAAAACGCGGTTTCGAAGGATTTTTTTGATAAAAAGTCGGAAACAGGTTAAAAATATGCCTTTGAAAATATAAAATAGCGAGAATATCCTATAAACTGTAACTTTTGAATCCTCGTGCAGATAGAATTCTGCGGGGATTGTAAATTTTGTGCTGTTGCCGATATTTTGTATATTTTTGAAGGCTTCATCGGTATTTGCCGACATCACTACAATATTAGAAAAATGCATTTGTTTTACCAGCCTGACCCTCACGTTTTTGAACTCGACGAAGAGGAAGCAAGGCATAGTTCGAAGGTTTTGAGGCTGGGTTCCGGCGACATGATTTACGTCACAAATGGCAAAGGCCTGCTGCAAAAATGCCGGCTCAACATTCAGGGACGTAAAGTAGGTTATGAAGTGATAGAATCCAAAATGACGGACCGGAGGAATTTCGCCGTCAATATGGCGATCGCGCCCACGCGCAAGGCCGAACGGAATGAATGGATGGTGGAGAAAATGACCGAAATAGGGGTGGAGCGCATCGATTTTGTTGTGACGGAACATACCAACCCTGAGACTTTGAATCGCGTCGTGAACCTGACCAGGCTGAACCGCATCGCCGCCGCCGCCATGAAGCAGTCGCAGCAATATTATATGCCGGTAATTACAGTAAATAACAAGTACGAGCCGTTTATTAAAAGCATTGATGACGCTATCCGTCTGATTGCCTATGTTCCTGAGCAAAACATCGTGGAGCACGTTTTTGGTAGAATTAAAAAAGGTAGCGACACCAGACTGCTGATCGGCCCGGAGGGAGATTTCAGTCCAAGAGAAGTGGAGTTGGCCCTTGAAAACGGTTTTCAAACGGTTTCACTTGGCCCTACTCGCCTCAGAACAGAAACCGCCGCCGTCGCAGGATGCCACGCCATTAACCTGGCGCAGATTTTGTAATGAGGGAATGAGTGAATTTTGAATGACCGAATGACTGACCGGGCCGCCGGTGCGATGACTGAATTGTTTTCAGGTTTTAGCAAAGGAATTTTAGTCTTCATGGATCAACTCAAGATTATTCAATCATCGCACCGGAGACCCGGTCAATCATTCAATCTTTTAAAAATTATTCGCACATTCACTCATTAAACCCATGAAGCCCCGCCTCCTCGTTATCGCCTTTTTACTCTGTACCGCCGTCACCTCGTACGGGCAATCGTCTCTAAAGATCGCCAAGCTCAAATATGGCGGAGGGGGTGATTGGTATGCCAATAAAACATCACTTCCCAATCTGATAAAGTTTTGCAATGCGGAGCTTAAAATGAATATCAATCCGGTTGAAGACGTGGTGGAAGTGGGCAGTCCTGATATTTTCTCCTACCCGTTTGTGCATATGACCGGGCATGGGAACGTCGTTTTCAGCGATGCGGAAGCACAGAACCTGAGAAACTACTTGCTTTCGGGCGGGTTCCTGCATGTGGACGACAATTATGGGCTCGACCAGTTTATACGCCGGGAAATGAAGAAGGTCTTTCCCGAACTCTCGTTTGTAGAACTTCCGTATGATCATCAGATCTACAATATGAAATACAAATTCCCCGACGGCCTACCCAAAGTACACGAACACGACGGAAAACAACCGCAAGGCTTTGGGCTGATCTGGCAGGGACGGCTGATCTGCTATTACAGCTACGAAACCGATTTGGGAAATGGCTGGGAAGACCAGAGTGTATATAACGATCCCGAAGAAATGCGCCGGAAGGCGTTACAAATGGGGGCGAACCTGCTTAGCTACGCATTCATGATCGAGTAGGCGAGTGATGCTTCGGGTGCCCGTAAGGCCTATGGCTATATTCCAAATTTAGTTTGGGAAATTTCGGTTTTCTAACCTTTGGCACTTACTTTTGTACAAAGTTTAGTATATTATTATTTTACGCCGTTCCATGTATATAGTCCTGATTGTATTTGTTGTACATTGGTATTTGTCACTATTCTGTCAAACCTTTTTCCTGCACCGCTATTCCGCTCATAAGATGTTCATTATGAGTAAGCCCTGGGAACGGTTCTTCTATTTGCTCACTTATTTATCTCAAGGCTCCTCGTACCTGAGCCCGCGTGCATATGCAATCCTGCACCGGATGCACCACGCGTTCAGCGATACCGAAAAAGATCCCCATTCTCCGCATCATACCAAAAACGTGTTTACGATGATGTGGGAAACGAAAAATATCTACAATGCGGTTCTGAACCGCAAACGCGCCATCGAGTCGCAGTTTGAAAGAAATTACCCTGAATGGAATTTTGTAGAGAAGCTCGGTGATTCCTGGATTTCCCGGGTTGGCTGGGGACTTATCTACCTCTCATTTTATGTGCTTGCCTACATTTATCTGGATATGCACTGGGCGTTCTTCTTCCTGTTGCCGATCCACTTCCTAATGGGCCCGATCCACGGCGCGATCGTTAATTGGAGCGGACATAAATACGGCTACCAGAATTTCGATAACGACGATAAGTCCAAAAACTCCCTGATCTTCGATTTCCTGATGATGGGAGAACTTTTCCAGAACAACCACCACAAACGGCCCAACTCGATCAACTTCGGTTCAAAATGGTTCGAAGTCGATCCGACCTACCCGGTGATCAAGCTGCTGAGCAGGTTGAAGATTATTGAGATTCGAAAGAAGAACTGATAAAATGACATTTTGCAAAGCCCTTCGTCGATTCGGCGAGGGGCTTTTTGCTGTAAAGCTCGTCTTCGATTGCGCTCAGACTGACAATTTCCGATAGGTCACCCCGAGTGTGTGCCTATGTCAGTCTGAGCGCAGTGCGTATGTCGGTCTGGGCGTAGTCGAAGACAGCCAGAACCGCAAGACGCTAGAATACCCACAAAAAATAGGCAGGCGTGAGAGACGCCTGCCTATTTGCTTATTAACACCACAAAAAATGAAATCCTTTGAATTTGCGATTGGGATATCTTTACGCCCTATCGACAATACAAATAAGATCAACAATACTTAAAAAGGCGTTAATAATAAGTTAGAATTTGCTTAGAGACGCAAAAAAGTTAGGCGAAAGGTAGTACCCTTGGGAATGTTGGATTGGATGCTAATGCTGCCATTGTGTAGCTTTACGATGCGTTCGACAAGGGAAAGCCCAATGCCGTAGCCCTTGATGCTCGCGGTGTTGTCGCTGCGGTAAAATGGCTGGAAAACGAGGCTTTTATCTTTCTCAGGAATTCCCTTTCCAGTATCGGCAAAAGTAAGCCCGAGCTGCCCGCGCGAGGGGTGCAGGCAAACGTTCACCGTGTTGTCGTCCGAAAATTTGCAGGCATTGTCCATCAGGTTCAGGAAAGCCGTTTTTAGCAGTGTCGTATTGCCGGTGATTTCGAGCCAGGTATCGTCCTCCGGGAGCTCGTCGAAGTTGAGGTAAATGTTGTAGGCCGGATTCGCCTCCGCGAGGTTCATACGGCAGTCGAGCAGGAGGTCGTCTACGCGGATAAGCTCCGTAAGCAGGTCGCGCTGATCTTCGCTTACCTTGGCAAGTTCCAGCAATGTGTTCGAGAGCTGGCCCAGCTCCTGAATGTCTTCGAGCACGGAGCGGATCGTCATCTGGTATTCGAGCGGATTCCGTTCTTTCAGCATGCTGACTTCCAATTGCGATTTGATCTTAGTAAGCGGGTTTTTCAATTCGTGCGAGACGTTTGCAACAAAGATCTTTTGCATCTGAAAGGCCGTTTCGATACGGTCGAGGAGTTTATTGAATGTGACCGTCAACCGCCCGATCTCGTCTTTCTGGTTAGGTACATTCAGCCGCGTATCCAGCTTTTGGGGCAGGATGCCTTCCACCGCATTCATAACCTTTGAAATAGGCCTCAATGCACGTTTCGAGAATATCCATCCTACGATCGCCACCACGAACGTGACAATGAGGTAAAGGACGGTCAACAACGTTTTAAGGTTCGAAAGGTTGGCCTGCCCGTACAAATCCTTCGCCCCGAGCATAACCACCGCCTTGTTGAAGGGGTATTTGTAGTAGAGCCCAACCACTTTGTAGTCTCCGTCGTCGTACCGGATCTGGCCTGCTTTGCGGATTTCGTCGAGCCAGTAGTTGGAGACGTGCAATGCTTTGAGCTGCGGAGAGGTGGAGTTACTGTAAATGAGCCGGTTCTTTTCGTCGAAAATGAAGATATTCTCGTCGTAGATCAGATCACGGTTGGTTTCGTCGAGGGCTTTCAGCACCTCTGCATTGATGAGCGGCACCTGTACTTTCAGCAGAAGCTCCGCCTGAGACTTGGCTTTCGAGCGTAGCCGGTCGTAAAAGTCCTCGGTTACGTTATAATAGGTGAAAAAGTAGACGGCCAGAAAGGTGACCAGCAAAATACCGCTTACCAGCAAGGAAAACTGAACCGTAAGTCGGGTGCGGATTTGCATAGCTTATTCTACTTTGAGCACATAACCCATGCCGAACTGGGTGTGGATCAGTTTTACCGGGTAATCTTTATCGATCTTTTTGCGAAGGTAATTTACATATACTTCAATGACATTGGTACCTGTGTCGAAACCGATGTCCCAGACCTGTTCCGCAATCTCGACCTTTGAAATAACTCTTCCCTGATTGCGGATCAGGTATACGAGCAGGTTAAATTCCCGAGCCGTCAGATTAATCTTATTACCCGAACGATAAACGGTTTTGGCGTCCAACGATACTTCAAGATCCGCAAATTTTAAAACTTGTGCCGTATGCGAAATGGTCGATCCACGCTTCGTAAGCGCACGTACACGCGCAAGCAGCTCTTTAAATTCGAATGGCTTGACCAGGTAATCGTCCGCGCCGGCATCAAGGCCCGTTACTTTATCGTCGGTAGTGCCAAGGGCTGTCAGCATGAGGATAGGGGTCTCATCGCCCCAGCTGCGTATTTCCCTGCATAGCTCGATCCCATTAATGCCGGGAATGATAATGTCACTGATAATTAGCTGGTAAACATTGCTGCGTGCCAGTTGCTTTCCGATCAGCCCATCATAGGCTATATCGACATCATAGCCATTCTCTTCCAGCCCCTGCCGAATTGATTGCAATGTTTTCGGCTCGTCCTCTATCAATAACAGTTTCATACGCTATGCAAAAATAGTTCTGACACATCCTTCCAACTTGAAACGCGCTTATAATTGGTTTCCCTTAGGTTATGCGGGGCTGAAAAAAGGATTCCCTTGCCTTTGAATGCCGCCAGGTTACGCACATGGTCGTCGATCAGGTAGTCCGACTGGATAATACTTTTATATCCGCAGAAAACTACATTCGTCCACGGAATAAATGGAAAATGCTTTTTAAGCCAATCGAACTTATCGCGAAATGAATTGGGGAACTCCATGCAGGCTGTGGCGACGAATAGTTCGTAATATCTGGAAAGCTTGTGCACGGTTTCAATTGCGCCTTCTTTTACCGGGATATCCGCAAAAAAGCCGGGCGTATCCATGATCTTGTGCAGCTTCGATAGCTGTTTCGGGTGCAGCAGTTCCCTTAATCCCTTTGTCTGGAAATCCTCCCGGTTCAACACGGTCGAAAAGTCTGCGAGGACGATGTCGACGAGCTTTTCGTGGGTATTCGCCAGCACATCGTCCATGTCCAGGGTCAATCTCAGCATCAGATTATGGTTCGGCTAATATCGAAGTTTTCGAGATAATCGTTCACGCGTTTCAGGAACAAGCCGCCCAGCGAGCCGTCCACCACGCGGTGGTCGTACGAATGTGAAACGAACATCATGCTGCGGATACCGAGCAAATCGCCCTGCGGTGTTTCGATCACCGCTGGTTTCTTTTTGATCGCTCCGAACGCCATGATCGCCACTTGCGGCTGAACGATGATCGGCGTTCCCATCAGGTTTGCAAATGCCCCGATGTTTGAAACTGTATAGGTACCGCCTGCTAGGTCGTCAGCTTTTAACCTATTCTCCCGTGCTCGTTTCGCGAGGTCGTTGACTTTGCGGGCGAGGCCTGGCAGGTCATAACGGTCGGCATTGTGAATGACCGGTACGATCAGGTTCCCGTCCGGTAATGCCACGGCCATTCCTATGTTAATGTCTTTCTTTTTAATGATTTTGTCGCCCTCCACCGAAATGTTGATCAGCGGATAATCCTTGATGGCTTTTACGACCGCTTCAATGAGAATAGGGGTAAATGTGATGCTGTCGCCCGTTTTCTTACGGTAATCTGCCTTGACGTGCTCCCGCCAGCTGACAACCGGCGTCATATCCGTTTCGATGAACGAGGTAACGTGCGCTGAAATCCTTTTCGATTCCACCATCCGCTGGGAGATCATCTTCCGCATGCGGTCCATTTCGATGATCTCGTTGCTGCCATTCAGCGAAGTGGCTGGCGCAGCTATAACCGGTGCCTTTTTGCGCCGGTGCTCCACATAGGAGAGAATATCGTCTTTGGTAACCCTGTTTTCGAGCCCCGTTCCTTTGATCACTTTCAGTTCATCCACCGGGATTTGTTCGTTGCGCGCAATGCTAAGCACAAGCGGTGAATAGAAGGAGTTGGCCGCGGTATCTGTTGGAGCATATTCATAAACCGGCTCCGGTGTTCTGCTGACAGCCGTTTGAAAGTCTTTTTCAAGTACCGCTACCGTTTCAGCTACGTCTGCTTCTTCCTCCACAGCTGTTAAAAGCGGCGAGCCGGCATCCTGTGCAACCACATCATCGTCAACTTCTATCTGCGCGACAGCACTGCCGATCGGAACCACATCGTCGATCTTGACGAGCCATTTGGTAAGTGTTCCCTCGTAAGGGCAGGGGACTTCGGTATCTACTTTATCGGTAGCCACTTCCAGGATGGAGTCATCGATCCGCACTTTCGCCCCCTCTTCTGCAAGCAGGTGAAGCACGGTGCATTCCATGATGCTTTCCCCCATCGGAGGCATTACCATTTCAACTATTTTCATACTGGGTGTTTTTTCGAAGGTAATGAAAACATGCTTTCGTTACCTCTTTGATGCTGATCTTCGTTTACCCCTTTACTGCGAGAGAAGTTTTTAAAATGGTTTTTCTCAACAGATTGAGTGCGTAAGAGCAGGTTAATTCTATATTGATTTTTCTGTTGTTCCTTAATGTCAGTAATTGGGTAAAGGTCTCCTCGGGCGTCGCGCAGGCGATCCACACGGTGCCCACCGGCTTTTCTGCTGTGCCACCGTCGGGCCCTGCGATACCGGTAGTTGAGATGGCAAATGTGGTGTTCAGCAATCGGCGTGCGCCCTCGGCCATTTCGCGCGCCGTTTGTTCGCTCACCGCACCGTAGGCTTCAAGCGTTTCGCGCGATACACCCAGCACATTCATTTTAACATCATTACTATAACTCACCACCGAGCCTTCGTAATACCGCGATGAGCCGGGAATACTCGTGATTTGGTTGGCAACATAGCCTCCGGTGCAACTTTCAGCGGTGCCTACTGTCGCATTGCTATTTATCAGAAGGTTGCCGATCACGGTTTCGAGCTCGTCTGAATCGTAACCGAATACGTGTTCTTCGATCAACGGCATAACCAATGAAACCTGCTGGGCCAATTCTTTTTCCAGAACATCCTGATCCGTGCCGGTACCGGTAAGCCTCAGCCTTACCTGCCCGAAATGCGGCAGGTAAGCCAGTTTAATGTGCTCGGGCAATGCGTCCTCCCAGGCGGAGATTTTTTCGGCAAGAAAAGATTCTCCAATGCCGATCGTACGAATCGATTTATGCTGAATGATGTGGGTAGAAAATCGGGCTTTGAGCCGTGGCAGGATTTCGAATTCCATCAAACTCTTCATTTCATAAGGAACGCCGGGGAGCGACACATAAATGACCCCGTCCTTTTCGAACCACATGCCTGGCGCTGTTCCCCAGAGGTTCGGAATGTAGGTACAGTTTTTGGGAAGCGCTGCCTGTTGAATGTTCAGCTCGGTCATGGCGCGGCCCCGTTTGGCGAAAAATTCGGTAATGAGCGTCAGGGCGTCCTGGTTGATTTCCAGCTCGGTACCGAAATATTCGCAGAACGTGTGCTTCGTAATATCGTCCCGCGTGGGCCCGAGGCCGCCGGTTACGATCACCACATTCACACGCTGGCTGGCTTGCGTAAATGCATCCAGGATGTCCTGCTTGTTGTCGCCAACAGAAGTTTTCCTTGCCGGACGGATACCGATGTCAGTCAGTTGGGTGCCAATCCATTGCGTATTCGTGTCGACGATTTGACCAAAAAGAATCTCGTCACCGATCGTGATTATTTCAGCCCTGGCGGAGGAAATCATAGGTTTTCAACAGGTTAAATGGGACCGTTATTTTCCCAAAAATAAGTAAAATTAATCGTTATTGAGTACGTTTGAACCGTAGTGAAATATTAACAAACTCTATTATAATGAAATACAAAATCCTTTCATTAACGCTGTTTTGGCTCATTTTAGGACACACTTCGCAAGCACAGTTCAATCTCGGGAAGTTGCTCGGCAAGGGAGGTGGGAAAAGTGGCGGACTCAGTGAGAATGAGATCGTTCAGGGCTTGAAAGAGGCGTTGAACGTGGGTGTCAGTATCGGTTCGGACTCCGCTTCGAAGTTGGATGGTTTCTTCAAAAATGAGCTGATTAAGATCGCTGTACCGCCCGAAGCGCAAAAAGTGGCCGAAACGCTGCGCAAAATGGGACTTGGGGAACAGGTTGATAAATTTACATTGTCGCTCAACCGCGCCGCAGAGGACGCTGCCAAAAAATCCAAGCCGATTTTTTTTAAGGCGGTTAAATCCATGAACGTCCCCGACGCATTAGGCATTCTGAAAGGCTCTGACGACGCGGCAACGCAATATTTGAAGAAAAGTACTAACGATGAGCTTTTCAAGACATTCTTTCCGGTAGTTGACAGTACCTTGAAACTCAACAAAGCGACGCAGTATTATGCGGACATTGTCAAAACTTATAATCAGATTCCCCTGGTTAAAAAGGTGAACCCCGATTTGAAGGCGTACGCGACGCAAAAGACGATCGACGGCCTGTACGTGTTGATCGCGCAGGAGGAAAAGAAAATCCGTGAGAATCCGGGTGCGCGGGTGACCGATTTACTGAAAAAAGTGTTCAGTCAGTCGGGGAAGTAAGTTGGGCTTCCCTGATTTGGACTGCCCGTTTGGGTTCAAATGCTTACTTTTGTAAAAATTAACACCTCTTATGAAAAAGTCAGAAATACATTTCACCGTTGAACTAGACGAAAAAAATATACCGGAGAAGATCTTTTGGGACGCGACCGATAACCCGAATGAAGGTATCAACGACACCCGCGCGATCGCGATCGGCGTATGGGACCATTACCACCGCGGAACGCTGAAAATCGATCTCTGGACCAAGGATATGGAGGTTTTCGAAATGAAACGCTTCTATATCGAACTCATGAGCGGTATCGCGGACACCCTGCTGACTGCCACAAACGACCGGGGAATGGCCGATCTGATCGAAGGCGTTTGCGACACGTTGAGCAAGCGACTGGATGAAGAAATGAAAGCGGCGAAATAATCGGATATCAGTCTGAGCGCATGGGACGGCCCCATACGCTCAGACTGACATTACACAATATCTTTTAATTCCAGTTGCGATTTTTTCGGTAAACCGGCCACAACCAGGTCGTAGGAGTCTTTCACCCAGCCAAAAAGCGCTTCGCTCGGAATGCTGCCGGTCACAAGCACCGTATTCCAATGCTTTTTACTCATATGGTACCCCGGCTTCACGTCGGGGTATTTTTCTCTTAATTCTTCCGCTTTTTCCGGGTCGCATTTCGCATTGAACTGATGCTGCGGCGAATCCAGCGGCGTAAGCAGGAATACCTTTCCCACCACTTTAAATACCAGCGTATCGGGGCCAAATGGTAATTCTTCCGTTACGCCGGGCAATTTCAGGCAGTAATCCCGCAGCGATTCAAGGTTCATCGTGTTAAGGCTCTGACGATCATGATAATCACACAAATCAAAAACATGACGATCGAGATACGATTGATCCCGTGCATCATGCGCAAGTTGAACGAATCGGGGTTATTCGGGTCGCGCTTTTTGAAAACGCGGATGAAGTAAGAAAACACTTCGCCCAGTTGAAAATACTTTTTCATTGTATTTGTTTAAACCAAAATTTCACGTTCCTCCGGCTCTATCCACCGGCCATCTTCCCGGATCAGCTCGATCAGCTCCTCCACCGCTTTGGATGAATGTACCGACCGTTTGATCACTTCCTGGCCCCGGTACAGCGCAATTTTGTCCTTGCCCATTCCCACGTAGCCGTAGTCCGCGTCGGCCATTTCTCCCGGGCCGTTCACAATACAGCCCATAATACCGATTTTCACACCTTTCAAATGCTCCGTATGTTTGCGGATCATCGCCGTTGTTTCCTGCAAATCGAATAAGGTGCGGCCGCAGGAAGGGCAGGAGATGTATTCCGTTTTCGACATCCGAGTGCGCGCCGCCTGCAAAATGCCGAATGCAATACTATTATAGGAAGCGGCAGCTTTCAACTTGTCTGCGTGCGTAGTACCTTCCGCGAATTCAGGCGAAAGCAACGTTCCGTCGCCGAAACCGTCCACTAGCAAGCCGCCAATGTCTGTGGCGGAGTATAAGGTCAGTTTATCGCCAAGATTAGTTTGATACCTCCCGTTTATGATCACCGGGACTTTGATGTGCAGCTCTTTCAGTTTGTAAAAGAACCGCCGCATTTCCGGCATCGCGTGCGCATTATGCGTATGTAGCAGGAGCACAACGTTCTTTTTATCTGAAATAGCATTCAGAAATGCCTCGTCGAACGTGTGGATATCCCCTTTGATAAAATTCAGGCCGGAAGAAGTTTCCGCTGCGGCATTCCATTCTGAGATTTCGAATAGCGGGAATTTGTTGCCTTTTTCAGGATGTACCAGCCATTGGGGATAGTCCAATATCTCGCGCAGGCCGTTTGGCAGCATGAAAGGCACCGGTTTTTGCCCTGTGTAGATAAAATCGGCACCCTGGTCGTTCATGGCCCATTTGTCGGGAACCGGCAGAAAGAAGTGCCCGATACTTTTTAGATTGTCGAGCTGCTGAACATCGATATTCGAATAGTCGGCAATAACGCGCGGCACATTCAAATGGCCGATATTGTAAACTTCCTGCGTATCGCGACGGGTATATTGGAATGGATTGATCGGGCAATGGTCAATCGGCTCGATCGGCGCATGCGTAGCGCGCGACGTGTACCGCTCGATCAACGCACGAGCCACAGGCGCCTCTTTTTCCGGTGCCTCGGTCAATGACACCCGCACCGTATCGCCCAGGCCGTCTTCCAGCAAAGTACCGATGCCAACCGCCGATTTAATGCGGCCATCCTCTGCCTCACCTGCCTCGGTAACCCCCAAATGCAGCGGATAAGGCTTCAAACCTTCCTCATCCAGCCGTTGCACCAGCAAGCGATAAGCTTCCACCATCACCTGCGTATTGCTCGACTTCATCGACAATGCGATGTTATAGTAATTGAACTCCTCACAAATCCGCAAAAATTCCAGCGCCGATTCCACCATTCCCAGCGGGGTGTCACCATAGCGGCTCAGAATCCGGTCCGAAAGCGAGCCGTGGTTGGTGCCAATGCGCATTGCCGTGCCATATTCCTTACAAATTCTCACCAGAGGAATAAACTTCTCCCTGATCCTTTCCAGCTCGGCGGCATAGGAAGCGTCGGTATAATCGATCACTTCAAAACGCTTGCGGTCGGCATAGTTACCGGGGTTGATCCGCACCTTTTCGACGATCCGTGCGGCTAGTTCGGCTGCGTTGGGCGTAAAATGGATATCGGCAATCAGCGGCACCTGAATGCCCAGCTTGTGCAATCCATTGCGGATATTTTCAAGATTCTGCGCCTCCTTCACGCTCGGTGCAGTGATGCGCACATACTCGCAACCCGACTCTACCATCCGGATCACCTCGTCGATCGAGCCCTGTGTGTCCATGGTATCGACGGTCGTCATCGACTGCACGCGGATGGGGTAATCGGAGCCCATTGGTATATCGCCGATATGGATGGAGATCGTCCGGCGCCGTTCATAGGCGGTCAGCGACGGGCAGTAAATATTGGTCTTTTGTTCAGAAGGTGTGATCACGGTCATGGAATGGTAATATCGACAAAGGTCTTAAAACTAAAACACAATTGGAATCCCAATGGTGCATTTTTCCATTGCCGCCTGCTGGTTTGTAACCAATGCTTATCGTATCGTAGATTTCCTACGCGGCGACCGGTCGTATATTAATTCCAGCCGGACACTCATATCAAATATGAATGGTTATGTTTTGTATTTGAAAAGTTAAATATTTGTTTCCGCCACTCCGATAGCACATAGGAAAAATCACTTACTCAATGTTCCGAAAAGGGCCGCTGAATGGTCGTGGCATATGCATGCATTATTCACCATGTAAATCGGAGCTATATGAAGAAAGCAAGTCTATGTTTAGTTATCACACTGCTGTCACTGGGCGCATCCGGGCAAGCATTACCGCGCTGGAACTACCCGTGCAAGCCCGGAACTCCATGCTGGAATGCGCTTACGTCCGTTGCGGAAAGGCAGAATGCCTGTCAGATCACGGGTATCGATTTGAGCACATTGAGTACCGAGGAGTTGCTGTTGATCACGATGGAGCATCCGTTTTTTCGGAGTTATGTAGCGCATGACAGTCCGCTTGAAGGGCTAGCGTTCGCGTTGGAAGGTTTCAATGGTTTTTTGGAGTTTCAAAAGCGGCCTGAGGCGATGAAAGCATTATGCGACGTCTATTTCAGCGAGGATTTCAGTAAAGTCGAAACAATGCCGGACAGCGCGGAAATGGGCGCGTACTCTCTCAAATGGATAGGGGTGGAGTTGATCATGAGCGATGAAAGACTCTTGAATCAAATGTCTTCTCTGGAAAAAGTCGATTTTTTGAAACGGTTGCATTTGCAGTTGCTTGTAAAGCAGCGGTACCGGGATGTGTTCGGAGGCATTTCGGACGGGACGAGTGCTTACATTTTTGATAAAGTAATGCATTCAATGGGCATCGAAATCTTGGAAGACGAGTTTGAGCCAGATACGATTAGACCATTTCAAAACCGATTGATCCTAAGGCCTGCCGAACCGCTCGCATTGTTATTGAACAAGTTTGATGAGTACGTAAAAAACAATTGAATTTAACTAAAACTAAAATGTCATGAAAATATTTACATCTTCCGGCAGGCAGCAAAATGCCTTTGTAATCAGATTTTTGCCATTGACTATTATTGCATTGATGCTAATCGGGGAGTCCTGCACTCAAACTGAGGTAAGGGAATACGAGGCCACCGAGGCTTGCTTTACCAAAGAGGCGCTGGAAACTGTTCCTTGGATAAAAGACGAGCTGGCCTGGTTTCAGCAACCCAAAATGGGCTCTTTGCGCGTCGCGGTATACAGCTATAAATCAGATTACTATCTGGCGTTCGAAAATTCCTCCTTATCCGGTCCCCAAAGTCATATATTTAACTGCACGGGTCAGAATCTGGGAGATTTGCAGATTCACTATAATGACTTTTATGACAATGGCGATTTGATGGCGGTTTTATTAACCGGTAACTACTGACAACATGGATAGGATCAATATCGTAGCACTAATGGTGCTCACGTGCATGCAGATATCTAACGCACAGGTAAATACGCCAAACGGAGTGGCGGTACCTTCATCGGCTCTTTTCGTGTATCCAAATGCAGGGAAATACACAAACGCTCAACTACAAGCCGATCAAAATGCCATTCAGAACGGACTTTACGGCCCAAGTTGTGTTATTCTGGCGAACTACTCGAGGCAGTATAACTGCCATGGATATGCGTGGCATGTTTCAACCGGAGGCAATCAGATTTGTATAGATCAACCGACCTACGGCGGCGTTACTCCCTATGTCGCAGGCGCAAATCCAAGCTATGTGCAGGGAAATTACAGCGGATCGCAGGGAAAAATGAGGGTTCGCTATTCGGGGGATCACTCGGCCGTAACTACCTATGACCCCGGGAAGTTTATTTCGAAATTTGGTCCCGGCCCATTGGTCAAGCACAATTCAACCGATGTACCACCAGGATATGGCACGCCATCCACTTACTGGACATGCAACTACGCGCCGCCGCTAACAAGTGTCTACCTCGACGGCAAGCTTATCTCCGGAAGCTTCCAAAACACGACGTGGGGAGCGCACAATATGCAAATATTCTGGGGCCTCGACCCTGATACAGGCCCGATATTCAGTTCAACTGCCGGTAGCACCATCATCAATAATCAGAATTCAGGTACTGTGAATTTTACATTTAATGGCCCTTCGAATAATGGCGGTGTTTCGATCGCATTCTGTGGAGCGCCGCGGCATTCGTTTACATTCTTCAAACCAAGCGGTGCAAAAATGCAGGCTTATCCAAATCCAGTTCAGGACGAAGGTGTTATCTCGATACTGTCTGATTCACAGGAGGATATTCGAGCGGTTAATCTCGATAATCGGGTTAATAAAATGATCAAGTTAAGTCTGCTGGATGACCGGCAACAGGTTTTGCAGGACTATTTGCCAGACGGCGAAGGGAACCAAACGACGGTCAAGTTGAAAGCAGGATTGAAGGGAGCTTACTTTTTAAAAGCAACTTTCGAAGACGGAACAATCCAAACAAAGCGAGTGCTGATCGAGAAGTGAGGCGACAAAGCGCCCCGGATGGAAGATTATCCTTCGATCCGGGTGCCTTCGTCGACTGTAATGATATAACTCTTGCCACCTTCGCGTTCGATGGCTTCGGCCACTTCCTCTGCGTGCGTGGGGGCATATGCGAACATGCAGCCGCCTCCGCCGGAGCCGTTGATCTTGCCGCCCAATGCGCCGGCACCGAGTGCCGCGTTCATCATACGTTCGATTTTCGGCGTGGAGGTCCGTTTGTGGTCGCGGAGGTTTTGGTAATGCTTGTAGAGCAAGCCTCCGAATTGCTTGTCGAAATTCTGGGTCGCGTGGTCTTCGGCGCTGTCGATCAGCAGGGCTTTCCCTTCGACGAGAATATCTCGATCTTCAATGTTCGCTTTAAGCAGGCCTAGCTGGTCAGTAGATAGCAATGACTTGTAATCTGCCAACTGGTCGATCGCTGTCGTGAAAATAGAAAACGAGGGATCGTAATCAGTGACGATTTTGATCACATCCTCCATTCCGTATCGACAGCGGGCTATAATGCCTAGGGTGTCCTTCGGTTCCAGCGAATCGCCCAGGACGAATGTCCCCAATTTGGGCGTCAATGCTTCTACCTTTATTACGGGCGTCGACTCCAGGTAAATGACGTTGCCAATGGCAGTGGAATAATTGTCCATCATCCCCCCGGGCTCGCCGAATTCCAGCACCTCGGCGGCATTGGCGATTTCTCCCAATTCCTTTTTGGAGAAATTGAGGGGATTGTCGCTTAGCTGGTCCAGGAATTTTGCCCAGGAAACGATCAGCGCAGAAGAGCTGGACGTTCCCGAATTGATAGGGATATTACCGTGGATGGTCGCTTCGAAACCTTTCGAGAATGTCAGCCCTTTTCTTTTGACAACATTAACCGTGCTGCGGAAATAATCCCGCGGCTTGACGTAAGGGAAGGTTGTGTCGAGGGAAAACGTTTCTGTCGTGCCCAGATCGGGCAAATGCAATACTATTTTATGATCATCGCGACGGTCGCCATCAACGCTAATCCTTCGCGATATGGCCGCTGCGATCACGGGGAGCCCCAGGTAATCCTGGTGTTCCCCGAAAAAGCAAATACGGCCGGGAGTTGAAATCCTCATTGAACTACCAGCTTTTCTTTTTGTGGCCTGCAAAGCCGAAATACAGCATGTAAATGTAAAGTGGAACCAAAATCCAGTAAGCTTTCTGCGTACTGCCGATCGAGTCGGCGATGCTTCCGTAGACCAAAGGTAATACCGCACCGCCGGAAATACCCATTACAAGCAATGCAGAAGCGATCTTTGTGAATTTGCCCAAGCCGCTCAAAGCCAATGGCCACAATGCGGGCCAGATCACCGCATTGGCAAAGCCGAGTATTGCAATGCAGATCACAGAGGTGAAACCGGTAGAGTTGATGGCTATCACAGTTACAATCAGTCCCAGAATAGCCGAGAATTTTAAATAGGCCTGCTGCGATACATATTTGGGGATCAGTACAATACCAAGCAAATAGCCGGTCATCATACCATATAATGTATAGGTTCCGAACAAACGGGCCTCTTCCTCAGGAAAACCGAGTGAAACCCCATAGCTGATGATCGTGTCGCCGGCGATTACCTCGGCACCTACGTAGCAAAACAATGCTAACACACCCAACACGAGGTTAGGGAACTGCAATACACTTGTTTTCTGTGCCGCTACCGGCTGGCCCACTACGGGCGCATCATCTTCTTCTTCGCTCACTTCTACCAGTCCTTTCGACATTCTGATCACCAGTGCCAGAATCACCAATACGGCTGTCAGCACCAGGTAAGGCATTGCCACTTTGTCGAGCTCCGACTTTGGATCTCCCGTGGACGCGCCTGCGAGAAGGAGTTTACCGAAGATGATCTGGCTGAAAATACCGGCCGATTTGTTGGCGATACCCATAATACTGATACGCTGTGCAGCACTTTCGCGCGGCCCTAGTATCGTCGCATATGGATTGGAAGCGGTTTGCAACACGGTAAGGCCGATCCCGATCGTGAACAAGCCGACCAGAAACAGCGGATACGAGGCCATTTCCGCAGCCGGAATGAAAATCAGCGTACCTACTGCCATAACCCCAAGCGCCAGCGACATACCGTTTTTAAAACCGGTTTTTTTCAAAACCATCGAACACGGGATTGCCATGACTGTGTAGGAAATAAAAAACGCGAACGTTACCAGGTAGGAACTGGTGTTGTCGAGTGAGAATGCTTTCTTGAAGAAGGTGATCAGAGTTCCGTTAACCCATGTGACGAAACCCATCACAAAGAATAGAATGCCGATAATGAAGAGGGGACCCAGGTAACTGTTCTTTTTGCTCATTTAAGTCGTATTTGGATAAGTTGTTCAGGTTATTCGGTATGGGTAAAAATTTGGATTTGTTATAATACTCAATATTCATCATTCAGGCCAAATATTGGCTTGTTTGTTCGCCATTTTCCCCGCGTAAAGTCCGGGATCTCAACGGGCGAGCTTCCACGGGCGATGGAAAGCTCGGACAAGGGACTGATCGCGCTCCAAACCGCTGCGTCGTAAACGTCGATCGGTGGGGCTGTTTTGCGCTTGATAGCCTCTACAAAGCCTCTTAACACAAAGTAATCGATACCCCCGTGACCTGCATTCTCGGCTTCTTTGGCATATTTTGTCCAAAGTGGGTGATCGTTCTTGTCGAGGTAAGGCTTGTCGGGTTCGCCGATGTGCTCTTTGGGAGATACGCCTTCGAGGTAAATCGTGTGGCCGTCGTTCATCCAGATCCCCTCAGTCCCCTGTGCACGGAATGCGAGCGAGTAGGGACGCGGTGAGTTGGTATCGTGGACGAGCACGATGTTTTCGCCATTATAGCATTGAATGACGGTTGTCACGATGTCGCCCAGTTTAAAATTCACTTTGGCATTAGGATGGTCCTTGCCGCCGTGGTCTACTATATATTTATGTAAACCTCTGGATTTGGTGCTGGTGGATGTTAGATGCGTAAAACAGTTGCCCCGGTTGATATCTAGCCAATGCGCCACTGGTCCGAGCCCGTGGGTAGGGTAGAGGTCCCCGTTACGGTCGACGGAATGCTGGGTGCGCCATTTTGCCTCGGAGAAGCCTTTCGTACCGAATTCGACGCCGTGGCCTTCATTGCTTTTGCCGGTGTTGAACTTAATGGCCCGTAAATCGTGCTGGTATCCGCAATGCGCGTAAGTCATTTCGCCAAACATGCCTGCCCGGATCATTTTGAGAATGGCCATCACATCGCGGCGGTAGCACACATTTTCGAGGATCATGCAATGCGAGCCGGTCTTCTCGAAAGTATTGACCAGGTCCCAGGATTCCTGCAACGTAACGGTAGCCGAAACTTCCACCGCCGTATATTTCCCTGCATTCATCGCCGACAGCGCCATCGGCACATGCCATTGCCAGGGTGTAGCAATGAGTACACCGTCCAGATCGTCGCGTTTGACGAGGTTCAGAAAATCTTCCTCGCCTTTGGAATACACGGCTGGTGCTTTGCGCCCCGCTTTTTTGATCTTGTCAAGCGTGATGTTGACGGCGTCGGGGTCGATATCGCAAATTGCATTGATCTCGACATCCGGGCGGAAAAGTGCCTGCTCCACATGGTTGCGGCCTCTCAGCCCGACCCCGATAAATCCCAAGCGTACATTTCCTGCTGGTTTTGCTTTTTTTAAGTTAAGCGATGGGATGATCCCCGTGATGGGTGCCGCCAATGCTGTTTTTTGCAGAAAATCACGTCTATCCATATCAAAATCTCTTGAAAGTTTGCGGCACGGATAGTAGAAGATTATTTGGTCTTATCCGGTCCGGGGCTGCAATTTACACGCAAAACCCAGATTTTTAAATTTTTTTATTAATTAAAAATTGACATTGCGGACGCTTTGCGATAACACGAAATAGGAACGCAGTGAACAATTTGCTAGCTTACAGCGTTTACCCAAAGCAAGAGACTCCTGAGAGCGACTCACAGCATGCTCGGACCCTTAAATGTGTTGGACACAAACTTTGTTACGACATTTAAGGCAAACTAAAATTTTAAGTGGTTTAAAATATGGTGCAAAAGGTGGCGGTGTTCCGCAAGGAGCATTTCAATGCAGCCCATCGTCTTCATAATCCGGAATGGTCGGAGAAAAAGAACGGGGAGGTTTTCGGAAAGTGCAACAATCCCAACTTTCACGGACACAACTATGAACTGATCGTGCAGGTAACGGGTCCGGTTGACCCCGAAACAGGCTATGTGATGGACATGAAAGTGTTGAGCGCCATATTGAAGGAATCCGTTATCGACCGGTTTGACCACCGGAACCTGAATCTCGACGTTGATGAATTCAAAACCCTTAATCCGACCGCGGAAAATATCGCGATCGTTATTTATTCAATTATAAGACCCCAAATAGAAGCAGGTCTTGACCTGAAAATCAGATTGTATGAAACAGAACGGAATTTTGTCGAGTATCCAGTCCAGTGAAGCTTTGGACATCGAGGAGGTTGGTGACGATCATTTGTTTTCAGGAATAGAGACTCCCCTTCGTAAGGACGCGTTCGCGATGGAGGACGAGCTTAAAATGGAGCTTATAGAGAAGCATTTTCGCCACATTATGGAGATCATGGGTCTGGATATGACCGACGACAGCCTTAAAGGCACGCCAAAGCGGGTTGCGAAAATGTATATTAAAGAAGTTTTCAGCGGTTTGGATCCCAAGAACAAACCGGCCATCGCGCTCTTTGATAATAAGTATAAATACAACCAAATGCTGGTTGAGAAGGACATTACCGTGTTTTCGAACTGCGAACACCACTTTGTTCCGATTTACGGCAAAGCGCACGTTGCGTATATTTCGAGCGGGAAGGTGATCGGCTTGTCGAAACTGAACCGCATCGTCGAATATTATGCTAAACGCCCGCAGGTGCAGGAAAGGCTGACCGTTCAAATCGCCAATGAATTGAAGCAGGCGTTGCAAACCGAGGATGTTGCCGTGGTAATCGACGCGCAACACATGTGCGTACAGTCACGAGGGATACGCGATTCCGGTAGCTCGACCGTTACCGCTTATTATGGCGGTAAGTTCGAGGAGGAGATGACCAAGAAAGAATTTTTGAGCTACCTCGGAATGTAATCCCCAAAGCAATATCTGACTATAAATGACAACACCTGACAAATAGCTTGTCAGGTGTTGTCATTTTGGTCAAGTTGTCACTTGTTGCTCCGGATGCGGTTATACGGTCGGTCCAACACGCTCCAACAAGGCCTTTGTCGCCTTGATACCGTCATATTCCGAAAGCTTGCTTCCTTCATATTCGATACCTGCGATGCCTTTGAAGCCGCTATCCTTCACCACTTTGAGGATTTTAGTGTAATCAGTTTCGATACAGTTGCCTTTTTCATCGAAATCGTAAGTTTTCGCGCTCACACCTTTTGCAAAAGGCATCAGTTCCTGTGTTCCCAGGTAGCGGTCGTAGGACTCCGCGCAGCCATCGGCCGAACGTTTGATACAGAAATTACCGAAATCCGGCAGCGTACCTACATTTTTCATGTTCACTTGCTTCATCACGCCCGACAACCATTTGCCGTTTGAAGAAGAACCACCGTGGTTTTCGACGATTACATTAATGCCGGTTTTGGAAGCAAATTCGCCCAGTTTACCCAAGCCTTCCACCGCTGCTTTTGCGATTTCTTCGTCGGAACCTTTACCGAATGCATTCACGCGGATGGTTTTGCAACCCAGGTATTTGGCAGCTTCTACCCATTTGTAGTGGTTTTCAACCGCTTTGTTACGTACCGCCGCGTCTAGCTCGCCCAGCCCGCCTTCGCCGTCGATCATGATCAGGTTGTTGGTCACGCCGTTGTCTTTCGCTCTTTTCAGAAGCTCGGCGAGGTAGGTTTTGTCTTCTGCTTTGTCTTTGAAGAACTGGTTTACGTATTCTACGATAGAGATACCAAACTCTTTTTTAGCCAGCTCAGGGAAATCCAGGTTGGTGAGTTTTTTCGCGAAAAGAGCCTTGTGCAGCGACCATTCGGCCAGTGAAATGTCAAACCAGAGTTTTTTTGCAGCCGGGTCGGCGAACAGATCAGTGAATGCGGTGGCAGCAAGCGCAGTGGCTCCGGCCTTTTTAAGGAAATCGCGACGAGAAAAGTCCATGATTGGTTAGAATTTAGATTAATTATTATTCCTGAATATTGATTCTGGCTTCGCGGTACAGCTTCTCGTTTTTGGTGAGCTTGGCTGCGTCCCATTCGATGTCCTGCACGAATTCGTGTTGGCGGACGGGACAATTGTCGATCCTGCAAAAGTAGCAACATTGGTATATGCACGGATCGGCGTGCACGAAAATTTCAGTTTCTCCCGGCTGCGAGCCTTTCAGAATATTCTCGAAGTCGTGGATTGTCTCGTGTACCTTTTGTAATTCCCAGTAATAGGGTAGTGTCAAATGGCAGTCGATATGCAAATCGGAACCGTATTGCTGGGCGCGGAGGTTATGGACGTCGATCCATTCGTCCTTTTTGTTTTCATTTAAAACATGGATCACTTTGTCCAGCAGCAGTTCGTCGCTAGCATCCATGAGCCCGGCGACCGATCTGCCGACCAGCTGAGACCCGCTATAAGCCAAGAAAATGCCAAAAAGGAGGGAAGCAACGCTGTCGATCCAGACGTAGCCGGTTAGCATGATTAACCCGACACTTAAAATAAGCACCACACTACTGATGCTATCGGACATTAAGTGTTTTCCATCCGCGACCAAAGCGAGCGAATTCGCCCGGCGGCCTTCCGTCAGCAGTTTATAGCCGATGGCGGTGTTGACAAAGATCGTGAAAATGATAAAGACCGAACCTTGCGCCAGGTTCTCGATCGGCGAGGGATCCATAAGCCTTTTCACAGCCTCCACGACAATAAATATCGAAGCGATGATGATCAACGCGCCCTCGAAGCCCGCCGAGAAAAATTCGACTTTGCCGTGGCCGTAAGGGTGGTTCCGGTCTTTGGGTTGGGACGAAAGATAGATGCTGTAGAACGCAAAACCACTGGCGATTACGTTGATAATCGATTCGAGCGCGTCACTCAGAATGGCGTTCGAAGAGGTGAGGTAGAATGCAAAAAACTTCAATCCTGTCAACAGGATGCTGGCTACAAAAGACAGCATGATGAGACGTTGTTTAAGCTTATTTTGGTTTATTTGCATTTGAGATTTGTCAATGAGGAGCCAAAAATACTAAGAAAATGCGGGTTATATCCACTGAAAATAACTGGAAAACACTATCGTCTGAAACCGTGTATGAGAATGCCTGGCTGGAACTCAGTCACCGTGACGTGATTAACCCCTCCGGCAATAAAGGCATTTACGGTGTGGTTAAGTTTAAAAATCAGGCGATAGGGGTGATCCCGGTGGATAGCGACAACAATATTTACCTCGTTGGCCAATACCGTTACGCGATCGATGAGTATTCCTGGGAAATCCCCGAAGGCGGCGGCGCGCTTAACGCCGACCCGCTCGACGCTGCTAAGCGTGAACTGAAAGAAGAAACCGGTCTTTTGGCTAACAAATGGACCAGACTCTCCCGCATTCATACATCCAACTCGGCAACTAACGAAGAAGGGTTCCTGTTCATTGCCGAAGAACTCACACAAGACCAGGCCGAGCCCGAAGATACGGAGGATTTACAGGTATGGAAGCTGCCTTTAAAAGATGCAGTAGAAATGGTCATGCGATCCGAAATTACCGATTCACTTTCGGTAGCGGCCATATTGATGACTGCCAGACTGAAAGGTATCTGATATGCTGCAAGCGCTACTTTACGGGACGCTGACGGGCGTCGCATTGTGTCTTACTTTTGGCACCGTTTTCTTTTCATTAGTACAAAACAGCGTCGATAACGGTTACCGGACTGGTGTCAAGATCGCACTGGGCGTATTTGTGTGCGATATTATCTTCGTTTTCTTCGCCATTTTCGGCACGGCTTTGCTGCCCGATATCCCCAATTTTCAGCAATGGATGGCCGGCGCCGGGGTTGTCTTTCTGACTGCATTAGGTTTGAGCAATATCATCAAAGGACAGCCTCAGATAGCAGAACCGCAGACGCGTTTTGGGAATTTTCTATATTATTTTACAACCGGCTTCCTGTTGAATGGCCTGAATCCGGTGAATTTTATCAGCTGGGTAACTATCGCCTCGTACATCCGCACGAACCTGCATTATGACCTGAACCAGGTACTGCTGTTTTTTACGGCGAGTGTAATTGCCGTATTTTTGGTTGAGAGCGCTATCGCAGTCTTCGCGCACAGGCTGAAAAGGGTTTTTACGCCCAAAGTGGTCACTATATTTAACAAAGTGACAGGCGTGGTTTTCATTCTCATCGCCTGTCAGATTGCTTATACCAATTTTTTGAAGTAGCGGCTATTCTTTAATATAACCTTCGGCTTTCAGGAAGTTTTGCCACTCACCGATCAGGTCTTTCTTGAAAACGCGGGGAAATTTGTTTTGTCCGCCGAGCTTGCCTTTGGATTCCATCCAGTGGTAGAATGCCTGATTGGGCAGCACGGTCACGAATATTTCTTTCAATGCGTGACGGCGCTCTACTGCGTAATCGTCGTTCAGTTCCGAAAGCTTCGCATCGATTTTTTGTTTTAGAATTTCAGCGTCCACATCGGACTCTTCCACACCTACATACCAATGGTGTGCAAATAAAGTGCCGTGCTCAATGCCGCAGACCGTGAATTCCTTCACCGTCAACCCCATTTCATCGGAAACCAGGTCAATCGCCTTATTCATATTATCGACCGAAAGGTGCTCGCCGCAAAGGCTGAGATAATGCTTCGTTCGGCCGGTGATCACTATCTCTCCGCGCGATTTGTCCACGAATTTCAGCGTATCGCCGATCAGGTAGCGCCAGGCACCGGAGCAGGTCGAGAGCAGCAATGCATATTCTTTCCCTTCTTCCACCTGATCGATCATCAGCGTCTCCGGGTCATCGAGCATTACACCGTCTGAATCGAAGTTTTTAGGGGTGAAAGGGATGAATTCGAAGAATATGCCGTTGTCGCACACCAACTCCATTCCTGCCGCACCCGGCCGCGACTGGTAGGCGATAAAGCCTTCGGAAGCCAGGTAGGTATTGATGTAGGTCATCGGTTTACCCAAAAGCTTCTCGAAACCTTTGCGGTAGGGTTCGAAAGAAACGCCCCCATGTGCAAAAACCTGCAAGTTGGGCCATATTTCATGGATGTTCTTCACATTGTAATGCGCGATGATCTTCTCGAAAAGCAACTGGATCCACGCGGGTACACCTACCACGAACCCAATGTCCCATTCGCTCGCGACGCGGGTGATTTCTTCCAGTTTCAAACCCCAGTCGCGCTGCGCGGCGATTTTCTGGCCGGGCTTGTAATAGGGGCGGAACCAGCGCGGGATTTGCTGGATCTGAATACCACTTAAATCACCTGCCAGACTGCCGGTATCGTGCGGATTCAAATTTGTGCTTCCGCTAAGCATCAGGAAACCCTTTTCGTACAGATCCGGCGGAAGATCTTTGTAATGGCCTAATGACAGAATCTGACGGATACTGGTCTTCTGAATGGCTTTTGTCATTGCTTTGGTAACCGGGATCTGCTTGGAAGCAGCCTCCGAGGTTCCCGAACTTAATGCATAGTATTTCACCGTTCCCGGCCAGCACACGTCATTTTCGCCTTCGAGCGATTTGTGCCACCACTCGTTGAATATCTTGTTATAGTCGTAAACTGGCACGGTACGCTTATAAAGCTCGTAAAATGCGCCTTTTTCACCGAAAAGAATAGAAGAAAGCAGCTCGTCGAAGTTGTATTTCTCGCCGAACTCGGTATATCTGGCCTTGGCCAGCAATTTGGCCAGGGTTTTCTTTTGCTGCTGATGTAAACTTGCCTTGCGGCGGTTGGCAACGATGTTGCTGAAATGGATGCCTTTCTTTAATAAACTGCCTACTAATGCCATAGCTGTTGGTTAAATTACAAATCCCAGGTCGATAGCTTTTTCAACGCTTCATACTCTGTCAGATCATATTGACATGGCACCACTGAAATATAGTTGTTATCCAGTGCCCAGACATCGGTATCTTCTTTTTCTGTATCGAAATTGACAAACTCTCCGGCCATCCAAAGGTAGCCGCGACCGTTCGGGTCGACGCGGTAGTCGAATTTCTCCTGCCATTTGGCATGCGCCTGGCGGCAAACTTTGACGCCCTTCAATGCCAGATCAGTTTTTGCCGGAATGTTCACATTCAAAGCAATCCCGTTTGGAATACCATTTTTTAAAGCTTCCTCGGTAATAGACTTGATGAAGGGCACTGCGTGACTGAAATCCGCATCCTCCCTGAAATCACAAAGCGAAAAACCGATGGCCGGAATGCCTTCGATGGCCGCTTCGATCGCTGCCGACATCGTGCCGGAATATAGCACGCTGATCGAACTGTTGCTACCGTGGTTGATCCCGCTCACCACGAGGTCGGGCTTGCGGTCGCGCAACACGTAGTTTTTCGCCAGCTTCACACAGTCGGCCGGCGTTCCCGAGCATTCGTATTCCGTTATATCATCAAAAATATGGGTGGAATATAGCCTGAGCGGTTCACCGATGGTAATGGCATGGCCCATTCCGGATTGCGGGCTATTGGGAGCGACCACGATCACTTCGCCCAGCGTCTGCATAATTTCAACCAGTGTTCGGATTCCTTTTGACGTTATTCCGTCATCATTAGTAACTAAAATGAGGGGTTTCATATATTTCTACTGATCGGGTGCTTAGCTGCTTCTTGCGATCTCGTCTGCCGGCTCAGTAACATGGTTTTTTAGTGAATAAATATTTAATTGCGCTCTTCAAGCTGTCAAATTTAAGCAATATGCCTTCATTCGCAACACTACAAGCCTCGGTCAGGGACATTCCGACCATCATCGAAATCCAGGAAGAAACATGGGAACCGACTTACCGTGACATCCTTAGCAAGGAGCAGATCGATTTTATGTTCGAAAAAATATATTCTCCGGAATCCCTCACGCAACAGATGCAATCGGGCCAGCAGTTCATGATCCTGCTGAGTGACCAAACCTCGGTCGGCTTTTCGTCGGTGTCGGAAGAGCAGCCCGGGAAGTTCAAATTACATAAAATATATGTGCTTCCCGCCACACAGGGGACCGGCGCTGGTAAATACCTTTTGCACGAAACAGAAAATTACGTGAAGTCGGTGGGAGGAACGGTGCTGTCGCTGAATGTCAACCGCTACAATAAGGCTCGGGCATTCTACGAAAAAATGGGTTTCCGCGTCGTGGACGAGCAGGATATTCCCATCGGGCCCTACTGGATGAACGATTATATCCTCGAAAAAGCATTGAACTGAACCGGCTATGCCGATTCAGTTTTCAACGCGAGTTTCATTTTTTTGATATTCTTCTGCTGGCTTTTCAGGCCTTGTAACGGATTGTAGTTGTTGCTGTTGACCACGTAGTAACCTGTTCCGTCGTAGGTGCGTTTGCCGGGGTGCGATTTGCATTCCGCTGAGCATGTGCCCTCCATTTCCCAGCCACATTTTTCGCAAATGGGCAGATGGTTGTTACATTCGGCATTGGCGCAATTCACCATGCGGTCGCAGGGCTCCTCGCAAATGTGGCATTTGGAGATCACCGTCGGGTTTACGCTGTTCACGTCTACGGTAATGCGGTTGTCGAACACGTAGCATTTGCCATCGAAGTTCTCGCCGCCTTCCTCAAGGCCGTAGCGTATAATGCCGCCGTGTAGCTGGTAAACATCCGTAAAGCCCTGGTCGAGCAGGTAAGCACTGGCCTTCTCGCATTTGATACCTCCCGTGCAATAGGTTACTACCTTTTTGTCTTTCAAATGGGCGATCTCATGCACGTGGTCTGGCAGCTCGCGCAGGTTATGCATATCGAAGGTGATAGCACCCTTAAACTTGCCCACTTCGTGTTCGTAATCCGAGCGCATATCCACGAGCACCACATCCGGGTCGTTCAGCAGCTTCTTGAAATCGGCAGGTTCGAGGTGCTTGCCCGTGCGAACGAGCGGGTTGACGGGGAGGTCGGAGTTCACGATCTCCTCCTTCACACGCACATGCAGTTTTTGAAAAGCAATGTGGTCCGACTCCTCTACTTTAAACTGAACGCCCGCGAATCGTGCATCCGAACGTACGTAGTTCATATATGCCTCGCATTGCTCGGGCGTGCCCGAAACAGTGCCGTTCAGACCTTCCGGCGCCACGATAATGCGGCCCAGCAGGTTGTTTTCTACACAAAACAGGTGATGCTCGTCGCGGTAGGCGTCCGGGTCCGCGATCGTCGTATAATAATAATATAGGATAACCTTGTAAGGTTTCATCGATTGTCGATTAAGTATTCCAAAAGAGAAAGACCTGAGATTCCGCTCCGGAGCGCCGGGCTGCCGCAGCGCCGGCTGCCGGATAGCAGCTCTTTTCTCTAAATCAGCCGCAAATATACGAATAATGCAAGTTTTAAGAAAATGCCGAAAATCAGTTTTGTAGCTGAGCGCTTATCCGTTGAAATACATATTTTTGTACGCACTCGTTCATTCACTCAACTTATCCTATCTCCTTATGCACATCGCTATTATTGGTAATATCGGCGCAGGTAAAACCACTTTGACCCAAATGCTGGGCGATTATTTCAAATGGGAAGTGATGTTCGAGGCGGTGGAAGGGAATCCGTATCTGGCTGATTTTTATCAGGATATGGAACGCTGGGCGTTCAACCTGCAAATCTATTTTCTGAACAACCGTTTCGCACAGGTTCAAAAAATCCGCGAAACGACTTATTCGACGATCGTTCAGGACCGGACTATTTTTGAAGACGCCTACATTTTTGCCCGCAACCTATATGAGTCGGGTGTGCTCGTAGAACGCGATTACCAGACCTACCTGCTGCTTTTCGAATCCATTATTCGCACCGTATCCCAGCCCGATTTAATGATTTACCTCAAAGCGGACATTCCCAAGCTCGTGTCGCAGATTAAAAAGCGTGGCCGCGAGTTTGAGTCGGACATTTCGGTTGATTACCTCAAAAACCTCAATCACTATTACGACGATTTTGTGCACAACTATGAAGACGGCAAGATCCTTGAAATAGACGTCAATAACATGGATTTCGCCTCGAATCCAGCAGATTTCGACTACATTGTTTCTTTGCTGAACAAGGAGCTGTTCTACGTATAGGGGGAGGCATTAATACATGCAGGCGATCGCCTTGTTCAGCAATGCATTTTTTGGGGCGTCGAGATTGAATACCTTCTTGTCTTCGGGAAGCAGTATCTCAATCTTCGTGGCGCTTTTCATCCTTTCGAGTTCTTTGGGAGTAATAGGCGAGGCGAGGACGAAAATCGGGTGCCAATTGCTGCGGTCGTTGGCAGCTGCATAGAGCGAAAAATGCCCCGGAGGCGCCCAAAACCTGATTTCGATAAACATCTGGGTATAGTAGACCAGCCCGATTTTTTCATTATGGTAGCTGAGAATACGTTCTTCTCCCGTGCGTGTGAGCGTCAGGTATTCCTTCTTGTCGGCAAGCTGGATCGTGTGATAATGTACTTTCTTGTGATTCGATGGGCTGATCGTTTCCCGGCATTGGGCAAAACAATGATTCCTGCCAGCCACCAGCAAACCAACCATACCAAGCAGGAAAGTAAATTTCATGCAGAGGGCATAATTCAACACTTTCTTATATCGGGGTTATTCAAACGTTTGTAAAGATAATCGCCTGATAAGTAGAATGCAACATGATCAGGGGAAAGTTGTATTTCGAGGAAAACTTATGCTTGACGGATGGGGGTATTTTCTATTTGACTCGAAAAGTATGTGACGGATACTGAGAACCGGAAATGGAGCTGGGAAGGAGCCGAAAAGGCATAAAAAAAGTGCGTTGGTTATTCCAAACGCACTTTTAAACGTGACCAGAAGGAGAGTCGAACTCCTATACCCGAAGGCACTACCCCCTCAAAGTAGCGTGTCTACCAATTCCACCACCTGGCCGTCTATCGTGATGCAAAAGTAGTATTTAAAAGATACGGCGCAACAGTTATACCCCGATTTTTTTGAGAAAATATCGCGAATTGCGCATGAAAACCTTCGTATTTGCGCAATTTGGTCGTAGTTTCGCGGCTCCAAAACGAGCTAGTGTTCGGCAGATCAGCGTGTTCAGCCATTCCGGAAAAATGGCTTCGAGATATTGAAAATTTTAGATTTAGTAATTAGCATAAAAGCCCTGGCGTCGATCCAAGGCTTTTTATGTTTATTAGCGTCATGTGAAATCCGATACTAGGTCGACAATGGCCGTCCAGCAGGAATATTGATCCGCTGGCGGTTGTTGGGGAAGGTCGCTTTTTTAGCGGTAAACTTCGCATTGACATATTCCACCATATCGATCTCGCCGGTAATGGTGTCACCCGACAGTTTTCCGTGGAATGTCATCGTCAGATTGTCGCCCGGTACGCTAAACCGGCTCTGAAAGCGTACTTCATCGCCATCGATGTTACCGAAGAGCTCACGTGTAGCGAATTCGCCGTTGTGCGTTCCGTACAGGTAGTTTCCGTCCTGTTTTTCGATGATAAAACTATGCTTGCTGGTGCTGGTGTAGAATTCGATTGTCACATCCCAACGGCCGGAGATTTCGGCGGCCGGGGCTTTCATAGAAGCTTCCGCTTTGGGTGCGCTGCGTTTACGGGTGAGGATCTCATGCACGCGTTCGGCCACGATCTTATCGTTGCCCGGGCCCATCATATAAGCAGCGATCGTGATGGACGTCGTAGGAGGGCCTGATTGAGCCGATGCCTGGCCTCTGCGGTAGCCGGTTCCTACCGCCACACGCGGCTTGGTGGTTTGCAGTTCGTCGGCCACTTCCTGTCCCGTTATATTGAGTTTGGTAGGGTCCCAGGTAATCGTCAGCGTTGGCGTTGCATTGTCTAACGCACCTTCTTTGGGTTCGCGAATCTCCACTTGGGCGCTTGGGATACCACTCATTTTTTTGGAAATCGTGTCGAGCCACGACACCCAGGTCCTCATTTCCGCTTTGTGGTCACGCGTCGCCCACGCTTCAACGGCCGCGAGCATACCTATCATTTCTTCGCGACCTACTTTATTATTGCGGCAAGGCCCGTGGTGCGGTGCGCTGGCCTGCCATGCCGACATCAGAACGTCCTTGCTTCCCAGCATCAGACCTGCGCATTGCGGTCCGCGAATAACTTTCCCACCACTGTAAGCCACTACGCTGGCGCCGGCTTGCAGGTGGATATTGGGGATCGTCAGACGCTCGGCGGCGGCGTCGACCAGTAATGGTACACCCGCTGGTTTGGCGATATCCGCTACCGCTTTTACTGTCCACGGTTCATCGCCCGGCATCATGTAGATCATCGCCGTGCGTGGGGTGATGGCTTTTTTTAGTTCTTCAATGGTGTCCACGGTAATGATTTTCACACCCACATTGCGGATCGCGTGGTCGTATACGTTGCGCGAGGAGCGTGGAATAATCACCTCCGTTTTTTCAAAGCCTTCCAGATTTGGAATACGGATAAGCTTTTCGGGGTTGCCACCCGCGATAATGCCTGCCGTCACCTCGTTCATCCCTGCTGCGCAACCCGATGATACCATGCCCCATTCCGAGCCGACGATCTCGGAAAGGCGCTGGCCTACGCCAAATGCAAGTTCGTCGATCTGTACATTATACTGGCATGCATATTCCATTGCCTGACGCACTTCCGGCAGTTCGATGGACGCGCCGATAATGGTAAATGTCCCCCGGCAATTGATGATCGGCTCCACACCGATGGACTGATAGATTTGCGGTCCGGCTTTCAACGGACCCGGTGCCGACACGGCTGCCGAAGCCTTCTGAAACCATTTCGGTTTGCTGCTTTCGGCAAAGGCGGCCGATGTGCTCAGAACGCCTCCCGCGAGCGGGATCATGGTGAGTTCTTTGAGAATTTCTCTGCGTTTCATTGATGTTAAGGTATATGGGGGTTTTGAATGGTTAAAGGGCTTTGTAAGGAAACTTCGTCGGACGCAGTCAGGTCTTGTCAGACATTGTCAGGTGTTGTGATAAGGATGCCCGATTTGGTTGGGAATACCCTTTTTTGTTGAATAATATCTTAATTCAGGCCCTCCTTGTCCCTGGCTTGCAGCCGAACGCTTCTGACGAGGCAGGCTGATAGGCTCCACGCGTGCATTGAGCATGCAGGTATAATACGGTTGCAAACAGGCTGCATATATAAGTATAAGATGAGGACAACTATTTGAAAGCTACCCCCTCATCCTACGCCTGTAAATATTTTCAACGATGTAAGCACGCGGATAAAAGCAGTGACGATGTTGCTTTTACGCTGGTAACCAGCTCGAAACACCGGATTTTTTTTCCGGTCGCATTTGACTAGCACGTAATGCAAAAACATTGCCCTTGTCACGCAACGGCTGTGATTATTAAAGCGTAAAATATTTGCAAAGAACCCCGGACCCTTATGATGCATATTTTACTTTTAACCATCATTTCCTGCCTTTTCTTACAAGTGGCCAATGCGCAAGTGGATTGCAGTAACGTGGGCTTCGAGCAGGGGAATGCCAACGGCTGGGTGCTTACCTACGGGACTGTTACCGACGCTAACCAGCAAACCGTTTTCCAGTCGGAACAGAACGGCACGCAGAACAACGAACATTATATTACCAGCCTTTCCGATGGCAATGACCCGAAGATATCATCGATCCCGATGGTTGCTCCCGGCAGTACGCACTCCATCCGGATCGGCAATGTCAATGAGGGAGGGCATTTCAGCCGCATTCACACCGAATATACTGTAACGGCAGATAACACGCTTTTTCAATATAAGTTCGCCGTCATTTTGCAGAATACCGGTGTCGATGGCAGGGCTAATCATGCACCCTATCAAAAGCCTGGGTTTAATATCCTGATATTCGATAGCAACGGCGAAGAACTGCCTTGCAGTAGTTACGATATTCAACTCGAAGGTACCAACACAGTGGAGGGCTTTCAGGCCTCGGGCGATATTCAATACCGCAACTGGACGGTTGGCGCCATCGATTTGCGCGATTTTGTGGGGAAGAAGCTGACGATCGTTGTGACCGCCCACGGGTGTACGCGCATGAGACATTTCGGCTATGCTTATTTCGATGCCGAATGCCTGAAATCGGAGATTAGACAGGTGGCAGATTGCCCTGATGCCGACGGCTACATTACGCTGGCAGCGCCGGAGGGATTCGGGAAATATAGTTGGAATAATGGCGAAATCTCGCAACAGATCCGAGCGAAGGCTAGTGTGGGTGATAAGTTTCACGTAGAGATGGTGCCGCGCGGCAGTCTGGATGAGTCGTGTGCATTGGGGCTTGATTTTACGGTCGGCTTTAAAAAGAAAACGGCCGTTCTGGCGCAATCCATTTGCGATGGCGAGGCCTTCGCATTAGGCGATACCTTGCTGAAAACGAGCGGTACCTATGTGCGGAATGTGAGCAAAAGCAATATGTGCGACAGTACCGTAACCCTGACGCTCACCGTGAACCCGGTAGGGAAATTTATACAACACCTGCGCATTTGTGAAGGCGAAAGCGTGCACGTGGGCGACAGCACCTACACGCTTCCCGGAACTTACATCCAGCATATCCCGCAGACAACTGGCTGCGACAGCGTCGTCACAACCGTCCTAGAGGTGATCAGGATCGATCTCTCGATGACGCCCACGCTTTCTATCACACAAGGCGACAGTGTGCATGTAGAGCCAATCATTGAACCTTCGGGTAGCTATGCCTACCACTGGGACCAGTCCGGCCTTTCCTGCTCGGACTGCCCTGATCCCTGGGCATCCCCGGGGCAATCGACATTGTATCAGCTGGATGTGTCGGACCCGGATAAGGTATGTATGAGGCAGGCGCGCGTGCAGGTGTACGTGAAGCCCTGCGGCATCGAAATACCCGACGCATTTTCGCCCAATAACGACCAGTTGAATGAAATTTTCTACGTGTACGGCAATGCCTGTGTGAGGCAGGTGAGGGAAATGTTCATTTACAACCGGTGGGGCGAAGTGATTTACCAAAAATCCAATTTTGCTGCTTCGGATCCTTCGGCGGGCTGGGATGGGTCCTATCACGGCCAGAAGACGGCGCCGGGCGTTTATCCGTACAAAATCAGGGTAGAACTGACTAACGGGTCGTTTTTGAGTTATAAGGGCGTTGTGAATCTGCTGCGTTGAGAAAAAAAGTGACGCCCCTGTCCTGTTTCAAGATTCCCGTTTGTAATGGGGGTAGTTGAAATAGTATTTATCTCAAAAACAGAACATCATGGGAAAGCTCATTGCCTACAATTTCACGACACTCAACGGTTACTTCAAAGGCGTCGACAACTATATCAGCTGGCACCGGCATGGCGAAGAGGAAAATGGGTTTGCCGCCGATAACCTCGAAGCGAAAGCAACCCTGCTATTCGGCCGGGTAACCTACGAAATGATGGCAGGTTTCTGGCCGACGTCAATCGCTGCTGACAATATGCCGGAAGTCGCCAAAGGCATGAACGAAGCCGAAAAGATCGTCTTTTCAACTACCCTTGAAAACGTCGATTGGGAAAACACCACGCTCGTCAAAGGTGATCTGATAGAAGCCGTTCGGAAACTGAAAGCCATTCCCGGAAAAGTCATGACCATCCTGGGCAGCGGCAGTATCATTACGCAGCTCGCGGAAGCGCGCCTGATCGACGAGTATCAGTTCATGATCGATCCCGTCGCCATCGGCAAAGGCACGCCTTCATTCCAGGGACTTACGCAGAAGTTGGATTTGAAACTGACTGCCCACCGGGTGTTCGAAAGCGGGGTGGTGCTGCTGAGTTATGAAGCGAGTTGAAATGCACTGTAGCACTGTATTTCAGGATGGCTGGCCGTTGTGATAAGGAATAGCCTTGATAAGCCGGATATTGTTGTATTCGGGTATAGTCACTATATTTTCTTTTGGCACAATCCCTCTTTGAATCCAATTTGTAACAGTCTGTGTGTTAGAGATATTGAATCGCTTGCAATACTCAGAGATGGTAACCCATTGATCCATCGGGTACTGAATCCCTTTGTATTCGCAATAGTCTTTTAATGCCTGTTTGCTGTCTGCCAGTAGCTTTTCGAGCTCTGATTGGTTTGTTTCTGTCGTCATGATTTCTAATCTGGATTAATCAGTATCACCATTACCATCTTCATTCAGCACTTCTTGAATTAGCGCAATGATGTCGAGCACGTCATCCAATTCCTTTTGAGTCAACGAATCCTGTCGGTCTCGAAGATATTGTCGAAGCGCTGCCAACTGCATACGGAGGTGGAATTCTTGCATTATGATAATGTGTGTATTAGTGTTTAAAGTTAAGACTTGTTTCGTTACGAATCAAATTGTATTTTAAGGGTAATGTCTTAGAATTTATTGGAATATTTATTTTCACAATTAAATCTAAAAACACCATGGAAGAATACCTCATTCTGATGCGCCTCGACCTTCTGACAAAGGACGCGCAGCCTTCTCCTGAACAAATGCAGGAATATATGAAGCAATACCACCACTGGGTCAACAGCATTGTAATGGAGGGGAAGTTTGCGGGAGGGAAAGGGCTTTCTACGGAAGGTAAGGTGTTGAAAAGCAACAATGTAGTGACGGATGGGCCCTATGCCGAGACGAAGGAGTCGCTGGCGGGCTTTATCGTGATCCGGGCGGAGAGTTTTGAGGATGCTGTGCGGCTGGCGGGGCAATGCCCGATCCTGAATGGCGAAGGGAATAGCGTAGAGGTACGAAAAATCGTTTCAGTACATGAACAGTGAGCCGCTGATCCCGCATTTGTTTAGGACGGAGTACCGGAAGATCGTTTCAGTGCTCTGCAGGCATTTCGGGTTCAGGGAAATAGAGGTGGCCGAGGATATTGCTAGCGATACGTTTCTGGTAGCAACGCAGGCCTGGGGCATCGAAGGGCCGCCGCCGAACCCGGCAGGCTGGTTGTATAACACGGCAAAAAATAAGGCGAAAAATTACCTGCACCGACATTCTGTTTATGAAGAGAAGGTTTTGCCGGAAATTCAGGCCGGCCTGGACGCAGATTTAACGTTCGACATCGACCTCACTCCCGCGAACATCACCGATAGCCAATTGCAGATGCTGTTTGCAGTGTGCCATCCGGCGATATCGGACGAATCCCAGGTGGGACTGGCGTTGCGGATACTTTGCGGATTTGGTATTCAGGAGATTGCCGATGCATTTCTGACGACCAAAGAGGTAATCAATAAACGATTAACCAGAGCAAAAGAACGGCTTCGGGAGGCGGATATCCGGATCGAAATGCCCGGCCCGGCAGATATGGGCAGGCGGTTGGAACCGGTGTTGACTGCCATTTATTTACTATTCAATGAAGGTTACTATTCGGTAAGTCAGGACCGTACCCTTCGGAAGGATGTTTGTATGGAAGCAATGCGGCTTTGCACAATGCTGGTTGAAAACAATGCTACCAACAAGCCGCAGGTCAATGCGCTGTTGGCCATGATGTGTTTTCATGCCTCGCGTTTCGACGCGCGTACCGACGCTTCCGGTGCGCTTGTGATGTACGAAGAACAGGATCCGGGGTTGTGGAATGTTGATTTGATCAGAAACGGTGTTGTTTTCCTGCAATGCGCGGCGAAGGGCGATACGGTCTCTAGATACCACCTTGAAGCAGGCATCGCGTACTGGCATACGCAGAAGGAAGACAGCCATGAAAAATGGAGCAATATCATCTATTATTATGACCAACTGCTGAGCCTCTGTTATTCGCCGATCGCAGCGCTCAATCGGGCATTTGCACTGTCCAAAGTCAAAGGGAAAGCCGAAGCAATCCGCCAAACGGAGGCACTGGCGCTCGAAGGCAATCATTTTTATTTCGCATTGCTGGGCGAACTCTATGACGGAATCAACCAGAAAAAAGCATTGGACAACCTCGAAAATGCACTACGACTCGCCAGAACAGCCGCTGATCAGCAGGCTATCCGCAAGCGGATTGCGGCATTGTGAAACAAATCGAGCCTATACTATTTCGTCGTTTTCTTTACCAAACGCCTTTTTAACACTCTTTGGTAAAACAGATTATTCAGCCAGACGAAAATAAGCACCCCGATAATGATAAAAACGGCATTCAATTTGTAGGAAAAGCCTGCAAATTTTTCCTTGCCATCCAGCGAGAGCTCGAAACGGAGCCAGGAACGTTCAACAGTAGTGGTGAGGTTGTCGAAAGGAAGCGCTTCGTCGTAAATGATTTCGGTGATGAAATGGCCCGTAGTATCCATATAGCCATACTTATCATCGATGCGGATCATCGAAATGCCGTGGTTGTAATAGGACGCAAAATCGTATTTCAACGGGGTCCGCACTTTGCCCGACTTATCGATATGCCCGAACTTGCCATTGATGGCGACGGCAGAACGGTTTTCGGCAGTGAAACCGGTAGCCTCGTCATATAAATGTTGGATATGCAGCTTGCCGGTTTTGTCTATACAACCCCATTTGCCATTTTTCTTAACCCAAAATAAACCATTGGTGGGCTTGCGGGTGTCGGTATACTCGAAAGGAACGATGAGATCGCCGGTGAATGGACTGATATAACCGTACTTATCGCCATATTGTACACGCTCCATGCCCTGGCCGGAATATTTATATTCGGGATCGATGTCGTCTAGGGCTACCGGCACTTTCAGCATCATGTTTTTATCAATAATGCCGAACTTGCCTTTGTAATTGAAGTGGTAAATAAATTTTGCGGCTTTAATCTCCTTTTCTATAAAGCGGCTGAAATTGAAATTCAGTATGTGAAAGTCCGTCGGTCTTGCTATCCACCAGAGTACATCCTCTTTCGTGTCGTGGTTGCAGAGGAAATCGATATCCGAATCCTTGATCAGGTAGTCTTTAGAATAATGGTGAATGGGTATTCGGTAAAGCTCTTTTCCGGTGAGGTCGATGTACGATAATCCGTAATGCTTGCCAGACGGGTATATAACCCAGGTTTTGCCGTCACGGAACCGGTCTGTGGAGGTATATTTGGGTTCGATTACAATTTTTCCGCGCTTGTCGATGAAGCCGTGCAGGCCTTGGCCTTCCGCATTGAGTTCCAACGGCACGAATTCAGCAACGCCTTCGGCAAAGTCGCCGATATCGCGGTAGGCGGGTGTGAGCTTTCGACCGCTCTTGTCGGTAATGAAGGTCTCGTATGAACGGCAAGGGATGCTCACCTTCTTGACAACGTAGATGTCGTCATATTCCCGGTATTCATTATATTCTTTCAGCCATGCTTTGTTGCCTGCGGGTGTTATCTGAGCCGGGGCCCAGGCCGATTGCAATAAGAATAACAGGAGTGTAAGATGATTAAAAGTCGGTCGAAGCATTCAAAAAACGCAGGTTTCAGGTTAGTCGCTGCCATTACCGCATCATATTGGCATGGCCGGGAACGCGGCAGGTATTCAATTTCAGCCTGCAAAAAACAAAAACTTGACAGGATTATCGATTTTCCAAGGGGTAATTATTTGAGAAAATAGGTTTAAATTAACCTCGAACTTATACAAAAACCATGTCGCTGGCCCGGAACGAACAGTTTTATTCGCGTTTGCCTGCAAACCATATTTCGCTGGGCGAACTGCTTACCGAAGAGCACCTCTTTTACAATGTGCCCGAGTCGTGGCATGTGGTGGTTACCGACATCCGGAATTCGACCGGCGCCGTGGCGGGCGGGATGCACGAGACGGTCAATCTGATCGCGACGGGCAGTATCGTGAGTGTGCTCAACATCGCATTCAAGGCGGGCATTACCGTTCCATTCTTTTTTGGCGGCGACGGCGCCACATTCATCGTGCCGCCATTGATTGCGGACGCGGCCATGCGTGCCTTGGCAGTTTTTAGGAAGAATACAAAGGAGAATTTCGAGCTGGACCTCCGCATTGGCATCGTTGCGGTGAGCGAAATTTACGCGAAAGAATTTGAGCTGAAACTCAGCAAACTTAGAGTATCCGGCGCGTTTTCGATTCCCGTCATATTAGGCGACGGACTGTATTGTGCCGAAAAACTCATCAAAGGAGAGCATTATCGGTTCGACTATGAACCCAACCCGGAAGACGAGCTCGACCTGAGCGGTATGCAATGCCGCTGGGACAAGATCGGCCCGCCGGAATTGAACCAGGAAGTGGTAACGTTGCTCGTAATCGTACCAGCGGGAAAAAAGCAGGCCGCATTGTTTGCGAAGGTCATGGAACACGTTGACGGCATTTATGGCCCCTACCCACGGCGGCAACCTATCTCAGTTGCCAGGCTGATCTGGCGGACTACTTTCAAAAAGATGGAAATGGAGATGCGGGTCAGGGAGGGGAGCACGAGCATCCTCGGTCTGGCAGCATCTTGGATTGCCTGGCTTTTCGGTTACGTATACTTCCGGACGTCACACGGAAGAAATTACCTGAACAGTCTGGTCGAAATGTCGGATACGCTGGTCATAGACGGGAAAATCAACACGGTGATTACCGGTACGCCCGAGCAGCGGGCGCAGCTTCAAAACGCCCTCGACGTCATGGAAGCAGCGCGGGAGATCCATTACGGATTGCACGTGAGTAGCGAATCCGTAATGTCGTGCTACGTCCATGACCTCAAAGACGGCCATATCCATTTCATCGATGGCGCAGAAGGTGGCTATACCAAAGCGGCAGGAATGCTGAAACAGAAATTGCGGAATGCGGGCGTTTAGAGGCTATTGTGGGGGCCCGACGGGCAGCATGTTCTGCACATCTACGGGGAAACTGTCGTATTTCTGATACAATTTCAGGTATTTTGCCGCGTCGATCACGGGCTCGGTCAATATCGATTTTAGTCCGTAGAAAAACCCTTCCCGCTGCTGGCCGGGGTTGAAGATCAGGTTGATAACAACATCGTCGCCCGACTGATTGGAAAACCCGTGCGCAGTCATGCGCGGCACGTACACGACTGCGCCCTCTTGCGCAAGGACCGGGCCGTCGGCCAGGTCGATCGTCAGCGTGCCTTTGCGGACGATAAATGTCTCGTCCATAAAACGGTGGTAATGCAATCTCGCGCCGATCGTTGCGGGGGCAAGTTGGATCTCGTAAACACCCAGCTGATCATTGGAGATGTCGCTGGTTACTTTGAACGTGATGCTGTTTCCGCCCATGGTAAGCATTTTGCCCTCACCTGCGGCAAACAGGACGGCTTTGTTTTCCAGTGTATCGGAGAGGAAATCGGTTTTATTTTTCATAGCATTTGTCATTGTTTTGTTTTGAACAGGACAAATGTCGGATCTGCCGAAACCGAAAACATTTACAAATGTTGAGACTTTAAAAAATTACATTTCCGCGCGGATGCGGCTGAGCTGGGTGGGGGTAATGCCGAGGTACAACGCGATTTCGTGCTGTTTGAGGCGTGGTTCCAGATTGGGGTATTCTTTCAGGAAATTGAGGTAACGCGTTTTTGCATTGTCGTACCGAAAAGAAATTTCCAACGGCTCCTTTTCGATGATCCAGTGCAGTTCCATGTAGCGGATATAGAATGCGGCAAGGTCGCGATGCTTCTCGGTGAGTGTTTTAAAATCGTAGAAATTGTATTCCAATGTCTCAGCAGGTTCGAGCGCCCTGATCGCGAAAATGCTGGGAGAGTTTGTGAGCATAGCGGGTAAAGAACCGGCAAAATAGTTTTCGGGAAAGAACCTTTTGATGACGATGTCCCCCTCCGGCGACGCATAATACTGAGAAAAAAGCCCTTTAACGACAAATGCGACAGTTTTAGGTGTTTGTCCTTCGCGCAAAAAATACTCGCCTCTTGCGTAGGAATGCGGCCGGAGAAGCTGGGTCATATCCTCCATCGCCTCTTCCGAGAGTATGCCATAAGTCCTGAACTTCGCGCGGAACTGTTCCATTGGTATTTTGCTGGATGGGCGAATATAAGTTTCTGCCGCGGATATCAGGATATCAAGTGTATTGAAATTAAAAGGACGATAACGCGGTACAAAACCCAGGTGGCGGTTGGCAAATAGCCTAATCCAAGTAATTTACACCTGCGAAGGTGTTCCCGGATCATCAGGAATAGCACTGGTAAAAAGCATAATCCGGCAATGTACCATCCTGTTCTGAACCAAACGCAAAGGAGGGTGGAAATCAGAAATATTAATGCACCGGCCAGTGAGATGGTCATTAAATTGCCAAGATAATCCCACATTTTGTCCTTCCGGTAAAGAAAAATCACCGAGGCTTGGAGGAGAATATGTCCGGCATTGATGGCCAACTCCCGGCTTATCGCGCCTTCGGGGTAAATTCCCGCCAAAAGCCAAGGGAAAGCGCCCAGTATACAGGACGTTACCACCCATGCAAATACCAGCCACGCAACACGATATTTAATATTGAAAGACGGCTGATACCCAAATTGTTTTTTAGAAACCTGCGCCGGGACGATCACACGGCGGTTGTAGGAAACGAATGCATAAGCTTTGCGGGCCAGCCACAGAAACGGTTTCCAGCCAAGCAACGGCGCAAAGAAAGGCGTGGCGTTCCCGCATACTTTCAGCAGGCTATCGACACCGTAGGTCACTTCACCTGTGGCCTGGTTCACCAGGGCGATTTCGTTGACGGCCCGCTGCCAATCGAGATTGGGGCAGGCTGCATCGGTATATTGCTGGTATGCCTCGCGACCATTGGCGTCCAGCACTCCGGTGCGGACAAATGCGCGGGTGTACAGGTTGCACATCGGACATTCGGCATCGTAAAGAATGAGGTGGTTGTGTAGTGTTTTCATTTGTATTGTATATTTTGAATTTTCAGAAAAAAATGAAAGTTTGCTTCAAAAAAATATTACTTGAACATTTTGAAAATACCACCCCAAAACCAGTTCTCTTCCGCACCGAGCATGGTTTCAAGGGTTTTGTCGACGTTCTTAGCCAGTTTGTTGATGTCCGTAACCGACTTGTTAAATGTGGCGAATTCCGGGTCCCTGTCGTCGCCGGTAACCTTTGACAGCTCATCAAGAACCTTGATAACCGGTTCCAACTCACGCTTGCGACGTTCTTTGGCCACTTGTTTTGCGATGTTCCATACGTCTTTATCGGCAAAGAAGTACTCTTTTCTTTCGCCCGGTTTATGCTGTTTTTCGATCAAACCCCATCCGATCAGGTCGCGGAGGGTCATATTGGCATTACCTCGGGAAATGCGCAATGTTTCCATAATTTCCTCGGTCGTAAGCGGGTCAGGGGAGATCAGAAGCAACGCATGAACCTGGGCCATGGTGCGGTTAATGCCCCATTCAGAACCTAGTTTGCCCCATGATTCGATAAATTTCCTTTTCGCTTCTTCGAGTTCCATATTTCAAAGGTAGCAATGTATTTAAACTTTCAAAACTTTTTGAAAGTTTAAATACTCAACATTGATGTGATGCCGGTTATTACCGCCGCGGGAGTAAATCCGAAATGCATTTGACTTGTAAAGCCGGCAGGAAATCTGCCGGTCCCTTTTACGTCAAATCTGATACGCCATGAAACGTTTCATCCAAAGCAGCCTGGCAGGCTTTGCGCTATTGGTTACCTGTAATGCATCGAGGCCACATGAGCCTCGCCAGGACACAGCGGCGGCCGTGAAGGTCGTGGAGGCTTTCCCCAGGTTGCATTTCAATAATCCTGTCGACCTCACCCATGCGAACGATGGTACGGACCGCCTGTTCGTGCTGGAACACGAAGGAACGATCCGGGTTTTTGAAAACGCGGCAACAACCGGGGCGTCCAAGGAGTTTCTGAATATCAAGAAGCTGGTCAGTTATGGCGGTGAAGCCGGCCTGTTAGGCATCGCTTTTCACCCCGATTATAAGCGTAATGGTTATTTTTTTCTAAACTACACCACCAAGGTTTCAGGAAAGCTGGAAACGGCCATTGTCCGTTATCAGGTGAGTGGCAAGGACCCCAACCGCGCTGACCCGGCCACTGCAACGGTGCTTTTCACATTCGACCAGCCTTACGACAACCATAATGGGGGCGCTGTCAAATTCGGGAAGGACGGCTACCTCTATATTTCGACGGGTGACGGCGGAAGCTGGGGCGACCCAAGCAACAACGGCCAAAACAAAAGTGCCTGGCTGGGCAAGATCCTGAGGGTGGATGTAAACAGCAAAACGAAGGGGAATTATGGAATCCCGGCCGATAACCCGTTTGCGGGGAATAAGGAGGAGTTCAGGGAGGAAGTATATGCCTATGGCTTGCGTAACCCGTGGCGAATCAGTTTCGACGAGACCACCAACACGCTCTGGGCAGGTGATGTAGGGCAAAACAAGCGGGAGGAGATCGATATCATCGTTAAAGGAGGCAACTACGGGTGGCGGTTGAAGGAAAGTGTGGATTGTTACAATCCCAAAAGCGACTGCGGCACCGAGGGGCTTATCGATCCCGTTCTGGACCTGCCGCAGGCTAATGGTGAACACTCCATTACAGGCGGATATGTATACCGCGGCAAAGCGGTGCCGGCGCTGGAAGGCAAATACGTATTCGGAGACTACGTGAGCGGACGGCTTTTTGCTTTGGAAACCAGAGACGGCAAAGCCATACAAAACAGTGTGATTGCCGAAGGGGTAGGGCAAATATCCGCCTTCGGGACCGATCAGTCGAATGAACTTTATATCTGCAATTACACTACCGGCAAGATCATGAAACTGGCCAGGCCCTGACGATTTTCGCAAGATCCGTTAGTGTTATCTGTGCGCGGTGGCAGCCTGGCCGAAAACCCGGTCCAGAAAACCGTGGATGGTGGCCAGCGTAGGTTCGAACCACGGGTCGAAAAACATGAAAGTATGTGGAGCGTCGGCGAAAGTCCGGACTTCGCTGTATGTGCCGAATGTATTCAGCTTTTTGATAAAATCCTCCCTGCCCGCGTGCATACGGTCTACTGAGCTGTTGATAAACAGAAACGGAGGGGTTCTTGCGCTCACGTGCGTAAGAGGAGAGGCTTCATTCCATAAATCGGGCCGCTCGGCTTTGGGATACCCAAACCAATAGGTGGCAGCGGAAATCGATTTAGAATCGTCACCCTCACCCGATTCGGGGTGAATGAAAGCCAGCGTGCCGTCGATGTCGATTACCGCCTGAACGGCGCTGGAAGCGTCTTGTTCGCGGTCTATGCCCTCAAATTTGGGATCGCCATTGGTCGCACCGACAAATGCCGCGAGTTCTCCGCCGGCCGAAAAGCCCAGAATGGCGATGCGGGCTGTATCGATGCCGGGGGCGGTGGAGCGAATCCAGCGTACGGCAGCTTTCAGGTCATGCACTGCGGCAGGGTAGAGGGCGTGGGTGGAGAGGCGGTAATCGGCTGTGATACATACGTACCCTTTGGCTGCCAGCTTGCGCGCGAGCGTGTTGTTGTGCGTGCGGTCGCCCGAGCGCCAGCCTCCGCCATGCACCATCAATACCGCAGGTTGCGGCGTTTTTCCCTTTCTCTTAGGCCTGTAAATGTCCAAAAGCAGCTTTTTCCCGTCAGGCGTCGTGCGGTAAAGTACATTCCTGATGACCTGGATCGAGGCGGGTAGAGTGGAGTCAGCCATGCGGACATTCGGGTGGCGGGTGATCTCGTGCCGGTAGGAGCCTTTCACCGAAAAGCTGGTGTCGGGGATGCCCGAAGGCTGTAAACGCAATTTTTTGCCCGGTACCCAACCGGAAAGAATGTTTTCGAGCGTGTATTTTTCCCTATGGCGCGCAGTGAGCTGTATCGACCACGCTGCTCGCGCGTCCGCATTGGCGCCCGGGCCGGTGCTGTTGTATTCGGCGTAGAATACGGTCTTTTCCTTTTCGGGGAACATATTGTCGCCCTTCCACGGGTCCCAGCCTTCTTTTACGATATGGCTCCCCATTTCCGTGTCGATAAAAACGGTTTTGGCAAACGGCCGCCAAGGCCGGCCCAGGTATACTTTGGTTGCTTCATCGTTGGCCGTTAGTTTACAATTGAAAAAAACATAACCATACGCTTGCTCGCGGGTGGTGGAGGCGGCGGTAATGTACGAGTTGGTGAGGCTACGGATGGTGCAATTCTGAAAAACGGCTGTTGCTTCACCAAAAATGAAATCGGTAGTACCGGTAATGAGACAGTCCTTGTAAAAATTCCTGCCGTCTTTGGAGGTGTACAACGTGTCCTGGTTGCCCAGGATCCGGCAATTGTAGACCTCGATCCGGTCGCCCTCGGTGGCCAGCGCTACGGCCTGGCCGACGCGTCCCGCAGTATTTTCGATGGTAAGGTTTTGCAGGGTGCAGTCGTTGGCTTGCACCAGTACCGTGTAGGATGTGTAGGTACTGAATTTTGCATTGCCTGTAAAATCACGGTTAGGGAAATCCTTGCCAGAATAGTCATTGTTGCTAATAACGGTATGCTCAGCGCTCTCGCCGATAAGCGTAATGTTCTTTTTCCAGGCAGGTATCACGAGCTTTTCGCGATACGTTCCGCTTTTCACGTTTATTGTGGCGCGTACCTGCGAATGGTCGCGCACGGCATTGACGGCCTCCTGGATTGTCCTGAAATCGCCGCTTCCATCCTGTGCGACAGTGAATTGCTGCTCAACGGCTTGTACCTGCGCATAAACGTGCAGGTGGAGGAGCAGCCAGGCCAGCAGGAGACCGATTTTCTTTGACATATTCAACGGGTTTGCTTTTATCAATACAGTCAGCGAAGGTACCGCTACACCGCAAAGTTTTTTTAATATTATTTTATTATTATTTTTCATTTATATTGTTCTAAATGATTGAAATCATTTTACAACCTAATGGAAACCCTGATCGTTTTCGCCCTCTATTTATATTCGCATTTATGGTTTGACCTGCATAAAACGCAGTATTATGCAGTGGAGGAGGGCCGTTTTTTTGCTTTGCCAAAATCGAACGAATTGATCCCGTTGCAAAATCCGGATACATTATTTCTGGATGCGGCTGTCTTTCATGCCAGTAACGAAGTGAGGAGACAGCATGGTTTGCCGGCATTTCAATATGATCCCGGTTTATATCTGGCCTCGTCAGGACATGCCACCTCGATGGTGTACCGCATGTTTTTTAATCATACTAATCCGTACAGTCCCTACGAACGTACCGCTCAGCGGCGGGTTGAATTGTATACTAAAAGATTTAAACGTATCGGCGAAAATATAGGAAAATATCAGACAGTTGTAAGTGGTGATTTCATGATCGCACGATGGAACCGCCGTCAGAACCAATATGAGTTTTTAAATGAAAGCGATAATAAGCCCTGCATTCCGTTCACCTACGCGGCCTATGCAAGATTTGTAGTGGAGCAATGGATGGCTTCGCTGCCGCACCGCAATAATCTGTTGAATCCCGCTTATACTTACCTGGGTTGCGCTGCGAGGTTGTCGCCGGAACCCTATCTGCATAAAAAAGCCCCTTACGCAAGTCTGGTTCAGAACTTCGGCGGCGAGCGTTAAATTTTCTCTTTTCTTCTTTCAAGCCACAATTATATTAAAGAATGCAACACCGCTAAATAAATGGGTGTCCGTTTATTTAAATGGATATGCTCGCTAATCGTATTGATGTTGAGATAAGTAGCATGCCATCAACGTATATGCATTAAAATTGACTTTGTACCTGGTAGGTTCCGTTAATTTTTTGTTTGCTAACTTTAATATTTTTTTAATTTCTATTCTGCTGCCATTTTCCGGTTCGGAATCGAAACATCAACTAGCTGCTCAATGATAGAAAATTTTACCAGACCCAGGAAAAACGTCGCAAAAACTACTGAACGTATTTTCGGATTAGATCTCATGCGTGCCGTATCGATCCTGATGGTTTTCCTTTCTCATTCGATGGCATTGAACCCCCTCGATCGTTATTTTCCATTCGGCTGGCTGGGGCTTGGTGTAGAGGCTTTTTTTGTGCTAAGCGGCTTCCTGATCGGACGCATTATATTACGGACTGTGCTGCAACCCGGGATTTCCTGGGAGGCAGTGAAAGTTTTTTGGGTAAACCGATGGCTGCGGACTTTACCAGCGTATTTGCTTGCAATTGCCATTTACTATTGCTTTTATTCCGATATGCGCAACATTATTTTTTATGTGTTTTTTGCGCAAAATCTGCTTACTCCCGCTCAGGGCTTTTTCCCACATTCATGGAGCCTGGCAGTCGAAGAATGGTTTTATTTGACCTTCCCTTTGGTATTACTTGCCGTTGCCGCCATATGGGGAAACCGCGGTAGCCGGTACCGCATTTACTTGACAACGATTGGCGTTTTTATCTTCACCGGGCTTGTTACAAAGTCCATTTACCACTGGATGTACCATCAGGACTTGTTTACGTATTTTTTGAATAAAGGCCTATTGATGCCCAGCTGGAAGACTTTTGTCCCGCCTACTGGTGACTGGGACAGCATGCGCAAAATGGTCGTGTTCCGAATCGATGCGATTGCTTACGGCTGCCTTGTGGCCTATATTCTCGAAAAGGGTAATATGGCGTACAAATCTCGGGTGTGGTTATTTGCAGTGGGTGGTATGCTGCTGCTGCTGTGCTTTGAGATTATCCAGCATACGATCGCTGGCAGTAAGATCAATTATCTTGTAGATGTGCTATTGCTGCCGATGTTTTGTCTTACTTTCGCGCTGATGTTGCCTTATGCAATTTCATGCCCGCGTCCGGGAAATACGTTGGTGAAAGTCGTTACAAATGTGAGCCAGACGTCCTATTCTTTCTACCTGATGCATTTCCTGGTTTTAGACTTTGTCATTAAGTGGTATGAAAAGAGTGAGGCGGCTGGTTCGGGTTGGCAATGGTTGTTTTTTTTAGGAACATATATTTTTATTTATTTCATAGCTTATTTAATGTACAAATTCGTAGAATTGCCGTTTATGAATTACAGAAAAAAACTATTCCCGAATTCTGTGCACGTAAGCAGGTCATGAAACAAATTTTTACACTACTATTAATTCTTACGACAGTATTTTCCTGCGGACAGAAAAATACGCCCCAGCCATTGCCCGAAGACCCTGACGATGGTGTCGATACCGGGTGCAAAACTTGCCCCGGAAGTGGTTTTTCTCAACTCGATTCTACGCCCATTCCTATCGCCGACCGCGATATCAGAAGCATTTTCTTCAAGGACGGGCAGGCAGGCAATTTACCCGATCTTTCTCCCTACAAATACCGCAACCGTCTGGATTTCTATAACTTCCTGAAATCGCATTCAAAAGATTACGATAACAACCTGATGGTGTACATCGGTCGTCGGGATACGACAGAGTTCTGTTTCCGGATGGGGCAATACAATGCAGATACCAGACTGCCGATCATGTCCGCCTCGAAAGCGGTTACGGCGGCGGTGATCATGAGTATTGTAGAATCGGGCAAACTGACGCTGGACGACAAAGTGAGTAAATACATTCCTTCTTTCAACAACGAGAAAAAGGACATTACGCTCAGGCAGTTGATGTCCCATACTTCGGGTATTTTGGTGGAATCGCGGTTCGACAGCCGAAGTGACCTTACCCTCGCGCAGAATGTAGACAGTATCGCCCTTCGCACACAATTGCTTTTTGCGCCCGGCAAGCAGGCCCAGTACGGGAGTGTCGCCTATGCCGTAGTGGCACGGGTTGCGGAGGTCGTCGAGAAGAAGACCTGGGCGCAGATCTTCCAGGAACGGGTAGGGGTTAAATGCGGCATGAAGGACGTCGTATATAGCCCCGGCCATCCTTTGAACCCCGAACCGGGCTACGGTATCGAGTGCTCGATGAACGAGTACCTGCGTTTTTTGACTATGATCTACAACAAAGGGACATACAACGGCGTGCGTGTTTTGAAGGAGGAGTCGATCGCCATTATGGAGCAGGATAACAGCAACAAAGTCGATCCTACCTACGGGCTGGGGTTGTTCCGGTACGAAATCCAGAACGGGGTATCTACCGAAGTGGCCTGCCTGAGCGCACGCGGCGTCCACGCGTGGGTGAACCGGTCGAAGAATTTCTATGGGTTGATCTTCACCCAGGCAGGTTTCGAGAAAACAATATTGACAAACCTGGCCTTCCGGGACCTGGTGAGAAGGAAGATGTGACGTTTGAGTGTACATGATGGTGGTACAGTGCCGCAAACCCCGCGTTGCGGGTTTGTAAACCCAAGTAAAATGGTGGGATAAGTATGTAAATTAGTATCCAACCTTTTGTTTGTGTTTAAACCCAAATTCAAACCCACTTTGAAAAGCCTCACAAGTCTGCACTGGCTGTGGGCCGTCTTGCTGGCCGCACCTTTGTTCTTCCAATACTTTCCTGAAAAGCAAACGGCATACAAACCTGCCGCAAAACCCAACATCCTTTTCATTTTCGCCGACGACCAGCGGGCCGATGCCCTGGGAATAGCCGGTAATGCGGTGGTTAAGACGCCGAATATCGACCAACTGGCAAAATCAGGCGTCCGGTTTGCAAATTGCTATGTTATGGGCGGGCATCACGGAGCCATTTGCGCGCCCAGCCGGGCGATGCTCATGAGTGGAAAAAGCCTGTTTCATGTGTACGATGTGCTGGACGGCGTTCATACCATGCCGCAGCATTTTGCTGAAAACGGGTACGAAACTTTCGGGACCGGGAAGTGGCATAATGGTGCAAAAACTTTCGAAGCGTCGTTCCAGAAAGGAAAGGCGGTCATGCTGGGCGGCATGAGCGACCATTTTCAGGTGCCCGTCCGGGATTTGAACAATGGCAAACTCGGCGAACCGGTGACAAAGGGCTTTTCGACCGACATTTTCACGGAGGCTGCGCTTTCCTATATTGATGAATATGCAAAGAGCAAAAAGGCTAATCCTTTCTTCTGCTACATTGCCTACACCGCCCCGCACGACCCACGCTCGCCGCGTGAGGACTACATCGGCAAATATCCCGAAAAGGACATTCCGCTACCAGGTAATTTCAAACCCGTGCACCCGTTCGATTATGGTGAGGCGCAGGTAAGGGATGAAAATCTGGCTCCCTGGCCCCGTACGCCGGAAATTATCAAGGCCACATTGTCGGATTATTATGGGCTGATCAGCCACCTGGACGCCCGTGTGGGCGACATTATCCGCTCGTTGAAGGAAAAGGGCCTTTACGAGAACACGATCATTGTTTACGCCGCCGACAATGGCCTGGCTGTGGGTAGTCATGGCTTGCTGGGCAAGCAGAGTTTATACGAGCATAGCATGAAAGTGCCTTTTATTATTACGGGGCCTGGTATTCCAAAGGGCCAGGTATCCAATGCGCTGGTGTACCTCTATGATATTTTCCCTACGCTGGCATCGGTAACCGGCATTCCCAAACCCGGCGCGGTGGACGGCAAGAGTCTTTCGGAGGTAATCAGCGGGAAGGCCAGAAGCGTGCGTGAAAGCAGTTTTACAGCCTACCGAAACCTGATAAGGGCAGTGCGGGACGATGAATGGAAGCTGATTCGATACCCGAACCGGGACTATACACAGCTTTTCAACCTCAAAAAAGATCCGCTGGAACTGGAAAACCTGTCGGGAAAAGCAGCATACCGCCAAAAAGAGGAAAGTTTGAAAAAGCTCCTGGTCCAATGGCAGCAGCAGACCGGCGATACCGTTGCCTACACTGCGAAAACGATCCTGCCCATGAAGTACGAGCCCGAAAAGTTCGAGCGCATTATGGATAAGAACCAGCCCAAATACACGCAGGACAAATATTTTAAAAAGTAGCTGTTGAAAATGAAAAATGCCCGCATCATCCGCACGACGCTTCTGGCACTGTGCGCGACATTGTTCTGGAATGCAAACGCCCAGGTGCACCCCAATATCGTTTTCATCCTGGCCGACGATCAGGGGTGGGGCGATTTGAGCATCAACGGCAATACCAATGTCCGTACCCCCCATATCGACAGGATCGGGAAGGAAGGGGCGCAATTTTCGCGGTTTTACGTCTCTCCGTTGTGCGCTCCCACGCGTGCGGGCCTGCTCACGGGGCGCTATCATTACCGTGCGGGTGTCTGGGGCGTTTCCAATTCGCGCGAATTTATGAACCTTGATGAGGTTACTCTGGCAGATTTGCTCAAAAGCGCCGGCTATTCCACCGGCTGCTTTGGTAAATGGCATAACGGAAGTCAATATCCCTACCATCCCAACGGGCGCGGGTTCGACGAGTTTTACGGAATGCTCAGCGGGCATTACGCCAATTACTTCAATACGACCGTCGACCATAATGGCGAACCTGAAAAAAGTACCGGCTACATTGCCGACGATCTGACCAGCAAAGCCATTGGGTTTATTGAGAAAAGCAAGAAGGCGGGTAAGCCATTTTTTTGCTATATACCCTACAACACGCCGCATTCGCCCTTCCAGGTGCCGGATGAGAACTACAACAGGGTAAAGGTGCGGGGTATCAAACAGTTCAGCGATAAAAAAGGAGAGGAGGATGGGGAGACGACCATTACCGCGCTTGCGATGTCCGAGAATATCGATGATAATGTGGGCCGGATCTTAAAAAAGCTCGACGACTTGAAACTGACCGACAATACGATCGTCATTTACCTCAGCGACAACGGCCCCAACTCCTGGCGCTGGAACGGCGATATGAAAGGTCGGAAGGGCACAGCTGGTGAGGGCAGCGTGCGGGTACCGTTCCTCATCCGTTGGCCGGGCGTGATCCCCGCCGGAAAAGTGGTAAATGGCAATGCAGCATATATCGACTTGCTTCCCACCTTGATCGAACTGACGGGTGTCCCAACTAAGAAAAGCGGCAAACCACTCGACGGGATCAGCCTCCAACCTGCATTGACGAAAGTGGCCGAACTGCCCGACCGGTTGCTGTTTTTATCCATTAACAAAAATAACAGCGTAAGAAAGGGCCACTACCTATATCAGAGCAATGAATTATATGATCTTGCCGCCGATCCGGCGCAACAGCATAACATAGCTTCCGGGTACCCCGGACTGGCCGACAGCCTCCGCACCGCATTCGACAATTGGTATGCGGATGTTTATAAAAATATTGATTCTACGCGTTCGCTGCCAGTGGGTTACAGCCAGTTTCCAAAGACGGTGCTGCCTTCCCAGGACGCTATTCTGCACAGGTCGGCCAGAGGCAGCCTCTCATACAGTGCCTCCGCGCCAAACTCTTCCTGGATCTCAAACTGGTCGGACACCGCTTCTTACGCGAGCTGGAATGTGGAAGTGCATACCACTGGCAGGTATCAGGTGAACATCCGCTACACCAGCGCCGACGCGGGCGACGCATTCACCATTGCTTTGAACAAAAGCCACATCTCCGGCAGCATTCCCGTAGCATTCGATCCTCCGCTGATCCCCAGTCCTGATCGTGTGAAGCGAACTGCGGAATCTTATGAAAAGGAGTTTCGGACACTGAAAGTTGGTGAAATGAGGCTGGAAAAGGGTAAAGGCGAGCTGAAATTGTCGGCCACTGAGCTGAAAGGCGGCAAGTTCGCTGATATTCGCTCGGTAGAGCTGGTGCTTTTGAAGTAGCAACATCAAAACGGCCCCTTCACATTAATGCGGTCTGCGTGCTTTGCGGCGCCGGGCATTTCGCCACGCTTGTCCTTCGCGGGCAATGCTTCGCCGGTTTCACGGTCGTACCAGTCGGGAGTGAGGTGTTCGGGGACGGTATCGCCGGTGTCGTTTTGCCACAGAGCGAGCACCTTTTTCAGTGTTTGTATTTGTTGGGAATAGGTATGGTTTCCGAGCAGGTTTTCAACTTGCAATGGATCTTTAAAATTGTCAAAAAACTCCTCCGAAGGCCTTGGTGTCGTGAATGCATCTTCTTGCAACGGGCTTAGCTTGCCGGATTTACGGGCGGCTTTCAATGCTTTGGCCGATGGGCTCTGGTTGGCGTCGATCGGGCCGCCATTGTCGAGTTTCGGCCTTTTATTCATGATGTACAAAAAATCCTTCGTACGCACTGAGCGCTCGTAAGCTTCGTAATCGTGCCAGTTGTGCTCGGCGAAAACGTATTTCCTGAATTCCAGGCCCGGGTTTTTGAACAGGCGAGCGAAGCTTTTTCCCTGAAACGTAGGTCCGGCATCGATACCTGCCAGCGCCAGTAATGTCGGTGCAATATCGACGGTGCTGACCAGGCTTTGGCAGGTTTGGCCCGCCCCGATACCCGCGGGCCATTTGACGAGAAACGGCGTTTTAATGCCCGCGTCGGTCAGGCGTGTTTTGCTTCCGGGGAACGGGCGGCCGTTATCGGCTGTGAAAATGATAAGCGTATTCTCCGAAAGCCCCTGCGCGGCGAGCTCCTGTTCGAGTTCTCCCACACAACGGTCGAGGCGGGCTATTTCATTGTAGTAGGCCACCAGATCCTGCCTCGTTTCACGGGTGTCCGTGAGCGTAGGCGGTACCTCTACGTCGCGCGCGGGGTCGTGCTGCGGGCCGTTGGTGGTGGCCGACCACGGCCGATGCGCGTCATAGGGAGACAGCCAGAAGAAGAATGGCTTGTTTTTGGGTCTGGATTTCAGGAGGTTAATCCATTGTGCTTCACCACCTTCACCATTCTGTGTCTGATTGACCAGCAGCGTGTCGTAAGCGCGGCGGGTATTGGGGCCTTCGTGCCATTTGCCGGCTAATGCGGTGTAATATCCTTTTTGTTTCAGGAGTTCGGGGAAGTATTTCAAATGCGCGGGGAGCGGTGAATGAAGCTCGGCAGCGCCTGTATTGTGCGGGTACCGACCCGTAAGAATGCTCGTGCGGCTGGGGCTACATGAGCTGGCCGTCAGGAACATGTTGGTGAACTTGATTCCCTCGCGTGCGAGCCTGTTAAGGTTTGGCGTCTTCACCTTGCCGTTACCATAAGCACCAATATCGTCCCAACTGATGTCGTCGCCGATGATGAATATAATATTGACCGGCTGCGCCGCGTGTGCGACAATGCCTAACAGGAAGGTTACAACCAGAAGAAAATAGCGCCGCGTCATATTTGCCGGATTAGTTGAAAAAGCCCAATACGCTCGCAAAAAGCCATTTAACTATTAATTTTTCAAAAAAATACATAAAAAATTTGCGTAGTTAAGTGACTACATATAAATTCGTAGCCAAATAACTACGCAATGAACCTGAGACGAGATGTATTTCAAGCCATAGCAGACCCTACCCGAAGGGCCATATTGCTACTACTGGCATCGCAATCCCTGACGGCAGGGGCGATTGCCTCGAACTTCGATACGGCCAGGCCTACGGTTTCCAAGCACCTGCAAATTCTCACAGAATGCGAGTTGCTGAACCAGGAGCAAACAGGTCGGGAAATTTACTATCACTTAAATCCCAAAAAAATGAAAGAGATCGCCGACTTCATCGAGCCTTTCCGGCGAATGTGGGATGACCGGTTCAACAAGCTGGAATCCATTATGAAAAACTATCAATCCAAAAAATAGAACATGGAACGGAAAACGAAAATCAATGCTGAAAACGGCAGGCAGGACCTGGTGATCACCCGCGAGTTTGATCTGCCGCTGGACTTGCTCTTCAAGGCATATGTGGAGCCGGAGATCGTCGAGCAATGGATGAGCACCAAAGTTGTGAAACTCGAAAGCAAACCCCACGGCGCCTGGGCATTCGAAACGTCCGATGCGGGGGGCAATGTGGTGTTGAGGATGAATGGCGTGATCCATGAATTTGTACCGGAGCAGAAGATCACGCGTACGTTCCAGATGGAAAACACCCCTTTCCCGGTTCAACTCGAATTTCTCGTATTCGAAAGACTCACCGACGAGACCAGTAAGCTCACCATGCAGATCGTCTACAAGTCGCCCGAGGACCGTGAGGCAGCGCTGAAATTACCTTTCGCGGCGGGTATCAATATGGCGCATAACCGGTTGGAGCAAGTTGTCAAACAATTAATATAAACAGCAATGGAAAAGAGAAAAAGAATCATTTACTGGATTTTTACCGCCTGGCTCGCGCTTGGAATGACGTCTACCGGCATTGTGCAGCTCATGAAAATGCAAAAAGAAGTGGATATGTTCGCACACCTGGGCTATCCCGAATACCTGCTGACGATTATCGGTGCCTGGAAAATTCTGGGTGTGGTAGCAGTACTTATTCCTAAATTTCCGCTTATAAAAGAGTGGGCGTACGCCGGTTTTTTCTTTTGTATGACAGGCGCGATCGTCTCGCATATGGCACTCGGCGACCCCATCGGCGAAGTGGCGCCGCCACTTTTGCTGCTGGTATTGACGGTGATATCCTGGTATTTCCGGCCCGCCGGCAGACGACTGATCCCTGTTCAAATCTAAATACACATGATCATGAATACCAAAGTCGATGCATATGTGGTCCAGGCCAGGCAATGGCGGGAAGTGATAGAACAGTTGAGAACCATCGCGCTGGACTGCGGGCTGACGGAGGAGTTCAAATGGGGAAAGCCGTGCTATTCGTTTGAAGGTACCAATATCGTCGTCATTCAGGGTTTCAAGGCCTATTGTGCGCTGCTGTTTATGAAAGGCTACTTGCTGAGCGATCCCGAAAATGTGCTGATCAAAACCGGTGAAAACACGAAAGTAGGACGGCAGATCCGTTTTGAGACGGCACAGGACGTGCTCGCGTTGGAGCCAGTCCTCAGAGTTTACATCCGCGAGGCGGTTCAGGCAGAGCAATCGGGCTTGAAGGTGGAAATCGACAAGTCGTTGCCGGCGCCGGCCGAATTACAAGACACATTCGACGAAATTCCCGCATTGAAAAAAGCTTTCGATGCATTGACGCCCGGGAGGCAGCGGGCATATATCATCTATTTTTCCGCTTCCAAACAATCCCAGACCCGCCAGCTGAGGATCGAAAAATCCATCGAACGCATCCTGAACGGCAAAGGTTTGAACGACTAGCGTTTTTAGTGAATTAATTTAAAGCAAAATATACTATGGCCATTGATAAAAAAGAACTCTCGACGGAAGGTCGCAACGAACTGTTTAAAACTTTAAAAGCACGTTTTGAAAAACACAAAAGCCGCCATGAAGGCATTCAATGGGCCGATGTGGACGCCAGGCTGAATGCAAAAAGTGAAAAATTGTGGTCGCTCGACCAGATGGAGCTCACTGGCGGCGAACCGGATGTGATCGGTTTCGACAAAAAAAACGGGGAATACATCTTCTGTGATTGTGTGGCGGAAAGTCCCAAAGGCCGCCGTAGCCTCTGCTACGACCGCGATGCCTGGAATTTCAGAAAAGAACACAAACCCGAAAACACGGCATTGGACGTGGCTGCGGAAATCGGTATCGAAATCCTGGACGAAGAAGAATACCGGCACTTGCAAACGCTCGGTAAATTCGACCTCAAAACATCGAGCTGGATCAAAACCCCCGCCGGCATCCGCAAACTCGGCGGCGCGGTGTTCTGCGATCGCCGGTACGACACGGTTTTCTATTACCACAATGGTGCCGAATCATACTACGCGGCCAGGGGCTTCCGCGGCACCTTGCGGGTTTGACAGGATATTCATTAAAAAGGGGCCCGTTTGTGCATTTACAGACGGACCCCTTTGCGTCACTCAATCTGGGGGCGTTCGCGAAGTAGGTTTGGTTTTTTCGAACCGCAGGCCCAGCGTCCGGACTGTGGTCAATTCAAGCGCGGTAATTGTATTCTCTCCGTTTCTTTTAAAAAGCAGGTCGGTTTTCAAATCCGGAATCAGATATCGGTCGCGGGAGCATGGTATTAGTGTATAACGTGCCCCGCTCACAAGTTGAAGCTCCGGCCCCGTTGCCGATTCTGTGATTTCTATCGGCGCTCCAACCTCGTCGGAAAGGTATCTACCGGCATAATCCCGAATTGGCGTTTTTATCGCAGTGCTATCCACCAGGTAGTACGCCATCGGTTCGGTCGAAGGTGGGGTTACAGTTAGCCCGCCTGCATGATCGAAGGCGAGGAGTATGTTAAAAAAATAAAACCGCTGATTGATAATAGGTTCCAGTGGAATGTCCGACAGAAGCAGGCCATCTTTGCCGAGCGCAATATCGACATCCCGCGTGGACTGAGCACTTTTGTAGAGCCCTGCAAGTCCCTGCAACTTTTTAGGTTCTGTCTGAACAATTTCTGACTTTTTGCGTGGAAAAGCGGCGAGATCCTCCGGTTTTGCCAGAATTTGCAGAACGGCCGTCGCGGGATTGAAACCGATGGTATCCAACATGGAAGTATTGCTGAGCCACGCGATCGATAGACCGAGTGCGGGCGAACAGATCAATCTGGCGCGGTAAGCGGCCGTGGCTCCGCCGTGATGAAACGTGGGTTTGGCGAGATTATGTTCAATAAAGAGCCCTGCGCCGTAGTTGTTAATGTCTCCGTTGTTGAGTGTATCCAAAGCAGTCTGTTTATCCAGCAATGCCGCGCCGTGTAGCTTGCCTTCTGAATAAAATGCGGTCCATTTCAGTAAATCTTCGGCGGTTGTCAGCAAGCCGCCCGGGCCGTGAACGGCGTTGTCCGGCATAAGTGTACGGAACCTTCCTTTGACGATCTCGTAAGCCTGGCTGCGCCCGGGAACCACTTTGCCATAATCATTTTGCCACTGGGAATGTGTCATACCGGCCGGCCCAAGGATATGTTTCTGTGTAAAATCAGCGAAAGACATTCCGGAAACTTTTTCGACAATGAGCGGGAGCAGAATGTAATTGGAGTTGCTATACCGGAATGCTTCGCCTGGCCGGTTGTTGATACTTTTCTGTCGGCAAATGATGCGAAGCGCCGCATTGTTGTCCATCACGCGCAGCACCAACGGGGAGCCTGCAAACTCTGCGATGTCACTCCATTCACGCAACCCGCTGGTATGATGGATCAGGTGGCGGATCAAAATCGGCTCGCCGTAGCGGGGAAATCCGGGTATGTATTTATCCACCGGGTCGTCGAGTTTCAACTTTCCCTGTTTTTCGAGTAACAAAACTGCCGCTGCCGTGAATTGCTTGGAGACTGACCCTGCTTCGATAAGAGATGCTGTTGTCAGCGAAGTGCCGGTTTCAAGATTGGCCATTCCCCATGCTTTCGAATAGACGACCTGCCCGTTGACACTTACAGCCAGCTGGCCGCCCGGCTTATCGGGGGAATAGCATTGAAAGAGGCTGTCGATCTTTTGTTGGGTACCGCTCAGATCGCCCTGGGCAAGTGAATTTGTGTGGGTCACCAGAAAGATAGCGGGCAAGGCAAGGAGCTTGTATGGCTGCATTTCAGATACTTTGAAAGGTGGTTAGGATATCCGACTCGTTTAAAGTAATCCGTCGGAATGACTTGATGCATTTGGATTTGTTAATATATAAATTAATTCAATATAGCAACACTTCTGTTTTGCTCATTAGTAACCCTGCGTTTATTTTTTTTCTGAATGAGCCAATTCTTTGCAGCCATTTCGCCGTTTCGATTTATATTTGTGAAGTTTATTTAAACTAATTACAAATAATTTCTTGCAAATTTCTCATAACCAATAGCTAAGATACATTTCTTCACCGAATGCGTCTTCGAACCAGCCCTATGTTCAGTACCATTTGTTTACTATTTCTTCTCGGGTTCATGTTCTGGATGAACACCTCCAAGCGAATTTCCTGGCCGGGTAAAAATGAGGTAATGGCCAATTTGGCTGACAATCCATTGTACAGCCGGTGTGCGGCGGGCGCATTGTTCTTAATTGCCACCGGGCTATGCATCAGCCTGCTCGGGGTAGGGAGCGGCTTGTTCGCTTCGATCGTGATCCTGATGATGACCGGCTCGGTGTCGGTGCTGTTTTTTCCATTTCGTTACTTCGGTTCGGTCGGAGTTGCGATACTTTACTTGTGTGCGGTGACGCTTGAACTTGTTATCCATTGATTTTATGCCTGCCAATAAGAAATATCTGACCCAATCGCCCTGGCTGCGCCTGAGCAAGATCCTCGCGGGGAGTGTCGGCGGATATGCCGTTACCATAAGCTTGCATCTGTTTTTCACTGCATTCCTGCCCAAGGAAGACGTCATCATAACCGCTTGTATCACCGGCTACATCCTGTGGGCATTCCTGTTGCTATACGCGTTCATCGCCACGAACGTATGGCGGGTGTGGGGCCTCTATCTGTTGCTCACGCTCGTGTTTGCCCTGCCTTACCTACTGAAATTCAACTTTAATCATGGATACTAGGAAGTATAACATCTATTTTCACACCCATACCATTAGCGGGATCTTCATTGCCGGGTTGCTGTATGTCATATTTTTCGCTGGGTCCTTTTCTTTTTTTAAAGATGATATTTCTGCCTGGCAAAAGGGCCGGCCGGAGGTAGGGCATAAGTTCGACGCACCGTACAATCACCTGCTCGACTCGCTTTCTCAGCACTATAACCTTCGCGGCCGCAACTTCAATTTCTACCTGCTTCGCCAGGGCCAGGGAAGCTACGTGGACATGACTGCCTCTCAGGACACGACCGTCAGCAAACCCATGCCTAAGCTCAAAAAGGAGGAAGGAAGAAGGGGAAGAGGGAGAAGGGATGAGGGCGATGCGGCCTATTTCCGCTATCATTTTGCGGATAAAACAACAGGCGACTATTCGGACAGTTACGATATGGCCGAGTTCTTGTACCGCCTGCATTTCCTGGCGCAGCTCAACCAGGTCGGTATCAATATCGGAACGCCGTTCGGGTATCTGGTGGCGGGGATTGTGGCATTTCTTTTCCTGTTCGCGCTGATTACCGGCCTGCTGCTGCATTGGGATAAGATCAAGTCCAATTTCTTCCTTTTCAGGCCAATGAGTAAATGGAAGACCGTCTGGACCGACATGCACACGGTACTTGGTGTGATCGGTTTTCCGTTCCAGTTCGTATTTGCGGTAACAGGCGTTATCCTGATTGTGAACTATGTGCTGCTTGCGCCTTTTGCCAACCTGCTCTACAATGGAGATAGTGAAAAGCTGTATGAGAGCCTGCAATACAACCGGACCGTGAACGTGGATTACACCTATAAGTCAATGGACGGAACCTTCGATATGGACGCATTTGTGGGAAAATGGCATAGCGAATGGAAAGACAGCCAGGTCTCGCGCATTTACATCCGCAATTATATGGACAAGAGTATGCAGGTCAGCCTCGAAGCCAAGCCGAACCCCAGCGCCAACTTTGCCGGATCGGGATTTGTGACGGTTGATATTGCCAGCGGTAAAATACTCGAACAAAAGTCACCCAATGCCGGGGGGAATTACATCGATGGCGTCAAGAGCCTCGTATACCACCTGCATTTCGGCGATTTCGGTGGGCAGCCGTTGCGGATCGTGTTCTTTTTACTGGGGTTAATGGGCTGTGCCGTTATCATTTCGGGCATTATGATCTGGCTCGTTGCGCGTGACAAAGTTGCTACCGAGCTTCGCAAGCGCAGGTTCAATTTCTGGGCGAGTAACTTCTTTCTGGCGGTTTGCCTGAGCATGCTACCGGTAACGGCATTTACTTTTATCATGGTCAAAACGCTCGATCATGTGAACCAGTCGGTTATTTATAAAACCTATTTTTACAGCTGGCTCGTGCTGGGCATTTACTTGATGGTACTCCGCAGCCTCCCCCGGATGAATCGTCACACATTACTCTTATCGGCCGTTCTCTGCCTGGGCGTGCCTATTGCCAACGGCATTTCAACCGGCCTGTGGCTCTGGAATACCTGGAAGCAGGGCGCATCCGATATTTTCTTTATCGATGCATTATTCCTCGTTCTGGCGGGCTCCTGTGCGTATGCTTATACGAGGGTGAATGCGGAGGCGAAGCCTTTTAAGGTGCTGAGTTTGAGCAAAGTGCCAGAAAAAGTATTGAAAACCAGCGAAGTAAGAGAATAACTATGGCTTCTTACGGATTTGCCGTTGGTAATCCTCGCCCCAGGCGCAAAGCGAATCCATAATGGGGATCAGGCTTTTGCCGATCTCCGTCAGCTTATATTCAACCCGCGGCGGCGATTCTGCGTAGGCTTCACGGCGCAGAATACCGTCTCGCTCCAGTTGTTTCAGCTGTGCCGTAAGCGTTGCCTGTGTAATGTGGGGGAGCTTGCGGCGCAGCACACCGAAACGCATCGGGCACTCCTCCCGGATCTTGTTGAGCAGCATCAGCTTCCATTTCCCGCCAATAATGTCCAGCGCGATATTCATTGTATTATTTTTTTCTGAAAAAGATCCGGAATCTTCTTTTGTAATCGACTGATCTGCACTGATAGTATCGTCCGTCATACCTGGTATTGTCTTATAAACTACTTGATTACGAGCGTTGGCTGCGTGAATTTTGGCCGTAAATGAATGCAAACCGAACATTTCGGTCCGCCATGATCATTCAACAACGCAATGAATACACAAATTTCAAAATGGCTGTTGCTGGCCATTATTTCTTCTTCGGTATTCCTGTCCGTGCTGGACATTTTCATCGTAAACGTCGCTATTCCGGCTATTAAAACCGGCATTCACGGTACCGACAGCGACATTCAGCTTGTGATTGCCCTCTATCTTCTGGGGTATGCGACCTTTCTGGTAACGGGAGGTAGGGCAGGGGATTATTTTGGTCGAAAGAGGGTCTTCGTCGTGGCGATGCTGCTGTTTGTCGTAATCTCGGCAGTCTGCGGTTTCGCACAAACATCCTGGCAACTGAATGCCGCCCGTTTTTTCCAGGGCGTCAGCGCCGCGTTGATGATCCCACAAGGCATAACGTATATTCAGGAGCTTTTTCAGGGCAACAAAGAGCGGGTCAAAGCGCTGGGTATTTACGGAAGCGTGGCCGGGAGCGCTTCTGTGATCGGCCAGTTTCTGGGTGGTTTGTTGCCCGAAATTGACTCCTTCCTGGAAGGTTGGCGGCTTATTTTTCTCATCAATCTGCCCATTGGGCTGGCGGTGGTGCCCATGGCGTTGCTCTTCCTGCCTCCCGACGATCGGCGTTGCTGCAATGTCGGCTTCGATTATGCGGGCGTTCTCCTGCTTACAGGCGCGCTCGTGTGCCTGATATACCCGCTCATACGCGGTCGCGAACTGGACTGGCCATGGTGGTGTATCGCAATGCTCGCTGCGGGAGGCATTGTGCTCGCACTGTTTGTCAGGGACCAAAAGCAAAAACTGTCGACCGGTAGGCAGCGGCTTCCGTTGCTGGATGTGCGCTTGTTCGGCTTCCGCGATTTCAATATAGGGATGGCGATCGTGCTGTTCTATTTCATGGTGCAGGACTCCTATTTTCTGATCAACGTCGTACTGCTGGAAACCGGTCTGGGATTCAGTTCCTCGGAAACAGGTATATTGTTTGTATTTCAAGGCGTTGGCTACGTGGTGGCGTCACTGGTCTCATTACGGTTGGTCCCGTTGTTTGGCAAAAAAGTATTGCAGGGTGGCGTACTGACGATGATCATTACATTAGCTCTACATATCATCGTGCTGAATGGCCCGGAAGTGAACCGGCGACTGCTTTACCCGGTCCTTTTCTTATACGGCGCGGGCTGCGGATCGGTACTGCCGTCGTTACTGGCTGTGGGCCTGAAAAATATTCCTGTTGAGCTCGCAGGCACCGCTTCCGGTACTTTTTCGACCTTCCAGCAAACTGCGATAGCTTTGGGCATTGGCGTGATAGGAGGGATTTTCTTTTCCAATCTCGGCCCGCTGCCGGATGTTACGGCTTACATTTCAGCCTATCGCGTTGCCACCTTTACCAACATGGCATTGCTGGCGTTGGTCGGGTTGTTTATGTGCCTGCTACCGGTAGAGGGAATGGTTCGCAGCGAATCGGTCACACATTAATGTAGCGTCCGGCACCTCTGTAAGCCTGCCCGAACGCACCTCAGAGCGTTGGCTCGCCCTGAATGTACCCGAGCGATTTCAGGAAAACATCAGTGTCGCGTAGGGTTTTGGTGAACCATTCGCCCCGGTTGAAAAAGCCGTGCGGTTGATCGGGGTAAAGGATCAGTTCGCCCTGGCTCCCTGCCTCAGTCAGCTTCGCTTTGTATGCCTCGGCCGTGGCTACCGGCACCAGTTTGTCCTTCGTTCCTAGCATGACCAGCGTAGGCGCGGCGCCTTTCCGGATGTTGTGGTAAGGTGAAATTTCAGTGTAACGGTTACCAACACGGTCATAGCCGTATTCGCCCGGACCATTGTTGAACACCGGGTTAAAAAGAACCAGCGCATTGGGCCGCGAGCTGACCGCCGCGTTTTCAGTCGGCTCGTCGAGTTTAGTCAGGTCGGTAGCTGCCGCAACATGCCCGCCGGCCGACCCACCCGCTGCTACAATGCGGTCGGGATCGATGCCTAGGCCGCTGGCGTGTGAACGTACGTACCGGATCGCCGATTTACCGTCCATCACGGCTTCGAATGGGGTGGTATGATGCCGGGATTGCACGCGATAGTCGGCCAGAATGGCCACCATTCCACGTGATGCCAGGTACAGAGCCTGTTTTTGGAACTGTCCGGTATTGCCGCTGATCCAGCCGCCTCCAAAGAAGAAGACAATGGCCGGGTACTTGTTCGTCGCGTTAAACCCTGCGGGCCTAAACACCCGCATATGCAGGCTTAACGTATCGATCTTTTTATAGACAAGCACCTCAGGGATAGTATCCTGTTCGGTCTGGGCGTGTAAATAGCCCAGACCGAACAGGAGGAACAGGAATGTGAGTTTTAAATGCATGGTCGTTATTTTCCCGCCGGTTGCTGCTGCGCAGGCTGCGGCTGTCTTCGTTTGAGGACATCGTCCCAGGTGATGTAGGGATAAATGTTGTATTTTTTTGCCTGTTCTTCAAAAAGTGCTTTCAGTTCTTCCAGCTTCTTCGGATTCTTTTTGGCCAGATCGATGCGCTCGTTGAAATCCTCATTCAGGTTGTAAAGCTGCCAATCGTTATGATCCGGGTTAGCGACGCTGATGGCACTCACAAGGTTACCCGTTGCCGCTGCTGTGGGTTTGTAGGCAAAACCGGCCTTCCATCCATCCTGGTAAATCGACCGCGACCCGAAAATGTAATAGTACTGTGTTTTGTGGCGCGAGGCGGCTTTGGCGTCATTAATCGAATAGGCCAGCGAGGTTCCCTGGATTGTGTCCTGTTTGATGCCCCTGATCAACTCTGGTGCTTTGATACCTGCTATTTCCAGCGTAGTAGGCAACAGGTCGATCACGTGCCCGTACTGGGTGCGGACGCTGCCCTTGTCGGTAATGCCTTTTGGATAGAATGCAATCAGTGGGTTACGTGTGCCACCTTCCGAATGTGCATCCTGTTTCCAGTATTTGAACGGCGTATTGGCCGCCTGCGCCCAGCCGAGCGGATAGTTGGCATTGGTACCTTCCGGTGATCCGATCAAGTCGATCTGCGCCAGGTTGTTTTTAACCTGCTCGGCCTCCGAAAGTGGCGCTGCAATTGCCGCCGCCGAGGATCTTGCAATCACACCGCCCAACGCGCCTTCCTTACTGGCTCCATTGTCGCCGATTACCACCAGAATAAGTGTGTTATCGAGCTGGTTGATCTTTTTGAGATGGTTTACAATCCTTCCCACTTCGTAGTCGGTATAGGTAAGGTAGCCCGCATAAACCTCCATGAAACGTGCATACAGCTTCTTTTCATCGGCCGAAAGGCTCGCCCAGGCGCGGATATTCGGGTTACGCTCGGGCAGGATCACATTGGCGGGAATGATGCCCTGCTTCTTCTGTTGGGCAAACACCTTTTCGCGAAACTCGTCCCAGCCGCCGTCGAACTGGCCTTTGTATTGCTCGCTCCATTCTTTTGCTACCTGATGTGGGGCGTGGGTGGCGCCAGGCGAGTAGTATAGAAAGAATGGCTTGTTAGGCGCGGCCTTTTTTTGTCGGTCGATAAAACTGATGGCTTTGTCGGTGATCTGGTCGTTCAGGTGGCGGCCGTCCGGCGTCACGTGGGCGTTGTCTTCCACGAGGTCAGGCTTGTACTGGTCGGTTTGCGAGCCCAGAAAGCCGAAGAAATGGTCGAAGCCCTTACCCGACGGCCAGCGGTCGAATGGCCCGGCGTCGGTGGCGTCCTGGTCGGGCGTAAGGCCATATTTGCCGACGGCGAAAGTATTGTAACCGGCTTCGCGGAGGATTTCGGCGATGGTTCCCTTGTCGGAAGGAATGCGGCCATCCCAGCCTGGGAAGCCAAACGACGACCAGGTGTGGGAGAAGCCGCCCTCATGCACCGAATGCTGGTTGCGGCCGGTAAGCAGCGCTGCGCGGGTCGGGGCGCAAATGGCAGCCGTGTGGAAATTGGTGTAACGCAGCCCGTTGTTCGCCAGGCTGTCGAATGTAGGCGTGCGGATCACCCCGCCAAATGTGCTCGTAGCACCGAACCCGACGTCGTCGAGCAGTACCCAAACCAAGTTGGGCGCTCCTGCGGGTGCTTTCACGGGGTTAGTCCAGACTTCCTTCGATTCAGCCAGCGTTTTGCCGACCGTGCCGGTAAACGGCTGCTGTTGTTGCGTGATGTTTTGTGCGGATGTGCGCGAGGTGAGCCCTGCCGCCAGCAATGCCACCAGAAGTATTTTTTGAGAGTGCATATGTGAAATGTTTAATGAAATAGGACGTGAATGCTACCAGGCCCGCTTTTCTTCCAGCGGGTATTTCTTTTCTATTCAAAACGACAAACAGCGAATCGCGGCCCTCATTCACGCCGCGCAGAATGTAACGGCCCGGTGCAGGCTGCTCATAATGCAGGGTGATATGCGCAGCGGTATCGACGCGGTTGTGCAAATGGAACACCTTGTTGACCGTATCGGCCTTATAGCCATAGTAATAGCGGCCGATATTGCCGTAGTACTCCGTCGTACGCACGGCATTGCGCGTATCGAGCCGGAAGTTTTTGTTCACTTTAATGCTGATGGTGTTGAACTTCTCGAAAATCACATTATCCCAGCGGACAGAATCGGTTGGCGAAGGCGCCAGAAGCCGGTTGTTCAGCCGGAATTCCGTGACCTTGTAAAGACCTGTTGCGGAGGGCAGACCATCGTCGAGCGGCAGTTTGAACGACTTCCCACTGGCGAACAGTTGACCGTAGCTGAAACCTCGGAATACCACAAAAAAGAAGATGAAGCCATACTTGAATGCGATTCTCAGGCGGTTTGGCCAGATGTTGCGAAAATGGAATGCGGGAACGAATGTGAGCGCCACGGCTCTGTGTTCGATGAGGATGTCGTAAAACCTCCGGCTGTCGCGGACAAGCAGTAGCAGCGACAAGGAGAGCAAGTGGAGGCTGGTAAGCTCCACGCCCGCGTCATAACCGATGTTGACAAACCAGATCGGCAGCAGAATAGCGACCATCATCAAGGCACCCAGCGTGGTAGTACGCCGGAAAAGCAGCAGCAACGTCGCTACTAGCTCGAAAATGCCTGCGAACACCTCAAAAAAAGGAGAAACGCCGGTTGTGAGCCAGTAGAGCTTGCCCGGCGTGAAATCGCCAAGGTTGGTATTGAGCTGGCTGATGGTAGGGAAAGGCATTTGGACCGGAAACACCTTGGCCCAGGCAAACCACGACATTCTCAGAATGATCCCGTAGCGGGCCGCGACGTAAAACCAATAATACAGCTTTTCAAAATCCTTCCGCCGACGATCGATCAGCTCCCAGCCGAAGCCAGCTGCCAGGCAAACGAGCAAAGTCAGGAACCAGCCCGTGTAGTTTTTGCCTTCCTGACTGGCAAAGAACCACGGCTTGTTCTGTGAAATCACATCCAGCCAGCGAAAGGGGTAAGAGTTTACATTAAACCCCGCATCAAAGTCCTGTTGATAAAACTCGGGATTAAAGGGAATCGTACTGATCACCGCATAAATCAGCGCAACGCGCAAGAGGATTTTTTCATAAGGCTTCCAAACGGATGCCGGCAAAGGGGTAGAAACGGGCATAAGTAAAATCGGTATTGGTGGCGCAAATTAGCTAATTTTAATATTAACCAATTTGATCTATAAAATAAATAGACTAATATTTCGGAACGTTACCACTTGACTGAATGACTGAATGACTGAATCGAAGGAATGGAATGAATTTTGATCGGTCCGCCAGACCGCCGGACGGATGACCGAATTGGTTAAGTCAGGAGATCAGAGGTAGTCATAAATTGTCAAGATTAAATAAATACAACACTTCACTAGTCTTGACCATACGTGACATTCACTCATTCAGTCATTTAATCATTCACTCATTCAATCATTGAGCTGATCCCCCGCAAACGCCAGACATTGCATCGCCGCAAGGCTCCATTGCGCCACGCCGTTGGTGGATATCTGGGTTGATTCCCCTCGGAAAAACTCCTGCCATGCCCGCTGGCCCAGTACTTTGTCGCCCGTTGCCCGGGCCGCGAAAGCAGTCAGGCGGGCGTGGCCTTGTTGAAGGCTTAGCTTTTTGAGGCTTTCACCCAATGCCTGCTTCTGCGCGTCGGGCGTCGCATTGTATAACCGGCAATAATCCAGCCAGGCTTGTCTGAACGCCTTGTCCTCGACGAGGTAGCTTAGCTCGTAGCACACCTCCGCGAGGCCGAAGACGGCGCTCAGGTGCGATACCGATATTTTCCCGGTCGGCTCGGGCTGAAATGCGCCGGTTTTCAGGTTTAATAGAGACGATCCCGTGAAAAATCCGTGCGGTTGGGCGGCGATGGTGCGCATGCTGTTCAGCAGCTTGTCGCGGATGGCATTGTCCTGCGTGCGCTCCCATTCGGTGAGCCAGGCTCCGGCTACTGCGCCCCAGTCGGTGCCGAACGAGACCGTAGCGAGATCGGAGTTTTCGGTATTTTTCGGCGCTGCGGCATTCACTTTTCGCACGGGCACGACTGTTTGAAGTGTCTGCACCGCATTGATCTGCTCCCGCATGAGCTCGCCCACGCGCTCGTCGCCCGTGAGGTAATAATAAAACCGCCGGTTGGTAGCCGTACTGATCCGCAATTGCTTGGCGCTGCAACCCCAATGCATTACATTATGCCGCGACCCGAGCGGCGCGAACGGGCCTATGTGATGTACATCCACCTCGCCGGTATGGCGCGTCATAGCCTCGGCCAAGCGAAATGCGTCGGCGCGTCCGGTACGCAGGAAGTAGTACCAGAGCCAGATATCCGTCGATAGCTCGGAATTGTCCCAGGCGAAGCCGCCGACGTCGTATTTCCAAACGTGCCGGTCGGTGTCGTAGGAATGCATAAAATCCCCGTAGTTCCAGAAACCGTACCAATGTCGTGCTTCCACTTCATTTTTATAATAATCAAAATAGGAATCCAGCTGTTTCTCGATCTTCTCTTTCTTTGGCGTGGCACGGTCGGGGAGGCTGAATGCACCTCCAAAAACGCCCGTCGATGCCAGGTATGCCGGCGTCGGTAATAGTAACGGGGGCGACTGTATTTGCCGCGCGATCTCAGCCAGCGCCGCGTTGGCAGGCGTTGCAGGCAATGCCCAGAGCTGGATCTCGCTCGTGCGTGCAACCCCGTAGGGGCGCCCGAAGCCCGGTTCATAATCCTCATAAGTGATTTCCAGCCCTTCCAGTTGCTTGGCGTGGGTGTCCTGGCCCATGCCGTCGTGGTAAAAACGGAGGTCCATCGGCTGAGCACGCGGCGCCCAAAGCCAGAGCGTGACTTCGCCGTGGTCCTTGTCCGCATTGCGGACGTCGAGCTGAGCAGGGTGGCTCTGCCAGAAATTCCGGATACCGAAAGCCGCCCCGCCCGCTGGTGTACCCACATAACCTGTACCCGCCGACCGTTTTCCGTAAGCCGATTGCAGCCAGCCGTGACTGGCCGTAGTCTGTTTTTGTATTTCAAATGCATCCGGTGTCGGCTGGAAAAGCGTGTAATTGCCGAATGCGGGAATGTATTGCAGCCTTTTGGATACGTTTTCGGGAAGCTTATCATTCGCGGGCGTGGCCTGCCCTGCGATCTGCGCTTCGGTAAATGCCTTGCCCGGATCGCGGCGAAGGCCCGTTAGCCCCCGCACGGCTTCGGCGAATATGCCGTCGTTTTCGCCCGCGAACCGGATATGCCGGTTGTGCAGTTCCTGTTGTTGGAACGGCACCTCGAAGCGGACGCCCAGGCCCCGGATGAAATCCTTGTTTTCGTCGGCGTCATATATAACGGTGTGCATAATCCGCACTGCCTCGCTGCCAGCATAAAAATAGAGCCGCACCGTAAATGGAAGCAACTGCCGCCCGGCGTCCGCATGGCTTCCTTCGACTTTCACCACCGCACGTATAGGGCCATTTTGTTCGATTGTAAGCTTATTGATTTTGCCCTCGAAACGGTTAATGGAAGTGTTGGTCTCTTCAAGGTCGGAATCCTGCCGCTGAACGAGTAGCACCAGCCGAGCACTACCGGCAGTGATATTGCCGCCGGTAGCCAGTGTTTCGAACAATGTATTTTCATTTTTCCGGATCAGGCACTGCAACTTGCCCGTATCGATTTTCAAGTGTGTTCCATTTTCTTCGATCAGCGGTTTAACGGGCCGGTTTTGGGGTTTAATGGGTTGGATCGTCCAGTTGCCCTTTGGTATCTCAGTCGCTGCTAGCGCGTGTGCGGTCCATTTCAGTGAGCCATCGGGCCAGTAGGCCAGGGGCCAGGTTTGTACGGCTTGCTCGGAGTTCCCCGCCAGAAACCGGAAACCGCTGGTAGCCTTCACCGACCCTTTCGGCCAGGGAACGCCCCAGGTCGTGCCGCGCATGGAGTGGCTGGGCTGGTCGAGCCAATGGAGCGGGGCGGCCGGAGCATCGGGCGCACCGGTCGGATATAGGTTCGGTAAGTTTGCTAAGACGGGGATGCCTGCTGCGGCCGTGACTGAGTTTTTTACAAATTTCCTTCGTGTTACTTTTTTCATTTGTATATCGGTAAGGGCACTCTAATACCTTGTTTGCCTTCAAAAGCGAGGCAAATTAGCAAAGTTTTTTAGTATATATTTCTTGTAGATTAAATAGATTATCTATTTTTGTGTCAAACCTACAATTATTCTATAAAATTGTATATTTTGAATATATAGTTAGTCAATTAGTGAAATTTACGAGATTTCATTGGACTCCGTTGATCCATTTTAAAAATTCATTTTAGCTGAGCACGTCAGCGAAACCGGCATGATCGCGACACGCCGGTGCATTTGCCGACAATTCTTTCCGTGTAGAACCGCCCTGCACGGCCAGGGAATGCTTTATTCAAATAATCCCAAAAAAAAGAAATGAGTACCAACCGCAGCGACCGAAGGTCACCGATTTTATGAAGCAACTTTTTTATCATTTCAGCATCGTCGTCTGCCTGGCGGGGGCGTCGGTCGTGGTGCATGCCAAGCCCGCCGAAACAAAGCGGAATGCACCGGTAAGGCCGGGCCGCAATGCCGAACGGACAGTAAAAGGTACTGTAAAGGACGACAAAGGGGAGGGGCTACCCGGCGTGAGCGTAGTGATCAAAGGCTCCACACGCGGCTCGCTTACCGACGAGACGGGGAATTTCGAACTGTCTGTCCCTGAGCATGGAACCGTGCTGGTGTTCTCGTTCGTAGGCTATGTGCAGCAGCAAGTTACCGTAAACAATGAATCACTTTTAAATGTGGTATTGCTCTCGGACACCAAATCCCTTGAAGAATTCGTGGTGGTAGGGTACGGGACCCAGAAGAAAAGTGATGTAACAGGAGCGATTTCGAGCCTTTCGGAGGCACAGCTCCGGGAGCGACCTGTGCAGAACGTGGTGCAGGCCATGCAGGGTAAGGTGGCCGGGGTGGATATTACCACCAATCAGCGGCCCGGCGAGGTTGGGCAAATCCGCATCCGCGGTAACCGGTCCATCAATGCGTCCAACGAGCCGCTTTATGTGATCGACGGTGTGCCCCTGTCGGCCAGCGAGGTCGGGGCAATCAACCCGAACGATATAGCCTCGGTAGAAGTGCTGAAAGATGCTTCTGCCACAGCCATTTATGGTTCTCGTGGTGCTAATGGGGTCATTCTCATTAACTATAAAGAAGGAAAAAAGGGTAAGACCAATATCAGTTACGATGTGAGTTACACTGCTACGAAGATTCATTCGACGACTGACTGGATGAACTCGGGCCAGCTCCTGAACTGGCAGAGGCAGTCGCATATCAACGGCGGAACTTATACCGGCAAATACGGCACCGCGCCCGACCCGGATTTCGATGTACAAAACTTCGGAGGCGGCGAGCAATACGGTATCAACAGCATTCGCACTGCCTATGAATGGAACGAAGATGGTACTGTGAAGCTACGCGCCGCTACCTCCCAAGAGCAGGCCGCAGGCTACGCCGCGCAAGTGCCGGTTTACAATGCAGCCAATTTATTCGATCAGAAATGGTCCGACCTGGTGACCCGCACCGGCCAGACCCAGAACCATTTGCTTTCCCTGTCATCGGGAACCGACAAATCCCGCGTCTATCTTTCACTGGGCTATCTCAACCAGCTCGGGACATTGAAAGATCAGGATTTTAAACGCTATTCATTGAACCTGAAAGGCGACATTACGCCCCGCAAATGGCTCACCGTCGGTCTGGCATTGAACGGGGTGTATTCGCTGCAGAACTACGGAACTTCCGAAAACTCGTCGAACAGCGGCGCCAAAGACTCGTACGGGCAGGCGCTCGCGCTGATGCCTTATGCACGTGCCTACGACGACAATGGCAATATCCTGAATACCAACCGCGAGGGGCTTTCGGCGCACAACGTTCTTTTAAATATTAATAACTCTACCAACGAGCACAAGCTTGCCTCGCTGCTTTCGAATGTGTATGCTGAAATCCGTTTTACCGAATGGCTGAAATTCTCGAGCAAGTTCGGCGCACAGTACAGCGACAAGGAGTATGGCTCTTTCTACGGAGCCAACTACACCAACCCGTTCAGTGCCGTGGGTACCGCGCCACTGATTGGTTATAATTCGCACAACAAGTCGTTGGGTTGGACGTTTGAAAACCTTTTGTTTTTCAATAAACAAATTGGAATACACAACATTGGTATCACCGCATTACAGTCTGTGCAGCAGAACACCAACAACTCCATCAACATCCGCGCCCAGGGCATTACCTTCCCGTCGTCGCAATGGTACAACCTGGCTGCGAACGCGATCGGTAACCCGATGGGTTATGGAACGTCTTACGGCCGTTCGGCGCTGGCTTCCTACATGGGAAGGATCAATTACGGCCTGCTCGACCGCTTCCTAGTGACGCTGACCGGTCGCTGGGATGGTGCTTCAGTACTCGCCGAGGGGAATAAATGGGAGTTTTTCCCTTCGGCCGCCTTGGCCTGGAAGCTGGAAGAAGAGACATTTGTGAAGCAGATCGACTGGATCAGCCAGTTGAAACTGCGATACAGCTGGGGCCGTACAGGTAATTCGTCGGTCAGTGCGTACTCCACCGGCGGTTCTATCATCGGCGCAGCGTATGTTTTTAATGAAACCCAATATGCTGGCTACAAATCGGCTACGATGCCCAATACTGCATTGCGTTGGGAGAAAACCGCGCAGCAGAACATTGGTCTGGATTTTGGCTTGCTGAGAAACCGCATTTCAGGGTCGATAGAGGTTTACAAAGCCCGGACGAGCGATTTGCTCATGTCGCGCTCTATCCCGCCGGTACTGGGCTATACGAGCATTCTAAGCAATATCGGGAAGACCGAAAACCGCGGTATCGAGATCACGATTTCTTCGGTGAATGTGCACCAGAAGGACTTCACCTGGCGGACGGATTTGAACTGGTCGCGCAACCGGGAGAAGATCCTCGAATTGACCAACGGCGCAACGGACGATTTGGCGAACGGTTGGTACATCGGTCAGCCGATCTCGGTTTTCCGTGATTACCGGTACGACAGGCTTTGGCAAGACACGCCGGAGGATCTACGGCTGATCGAGCTTTACAAGAAGATCGGCAACATTACCGCGTTGCCCGGGCAGGTGAAGATCAAAGACCAGCCATTGGTGCAAGTGGCTGAGGGCGCGGCCGGTGCGAAATCGGTGACGCTGGCAAGCGGAGAGGTGGTCAATTACCTCGATAACGGCTTTGGAACTATTAATGACAGCGACAAGTCGATCCTCGGCAACAACCGCCCTTCCTGGACGGCGGGTCTGACCAACACATTTGGCTACAAAAACTTTGAACTGAGCTTCCTGCTGCAAGCGCGCATGAACAACCTGTATTACGGTGCATTGCAAACCTATGGTCGCCGCGTGGAGAACGACACCTGGAGCCCGTCCAACACTGGCGCGGCTTACCCGCAACCGACCACCGCGACATTTACCAACTACAATTACGTACGCAACTATGTGAACGGCTCGCTGGTGGCATTGCGCAATGTGTCGCTCACCTACACGCTCAACCAGGGCATTGCCGACCGCTACAAGATCGGCAGTGCGCAGGTTTACGCGCAGGTACTGAACCCGTTTATGTGGGGTGCCGGGGCCGTGAAGGCAGGATTGAATCCCGAGGACCTTACTGGCTGGGATACTACCGCCGGCGCGCAGGCTGGCGGGCAGACGAACAACACCATCCTGAACCGCAGCCTGGTGCTGGGCCTGAGAATTACTCTTTAACAAAGCATTTCAAATGATGAAAAAATACATCCTACCCATTCTCTTTTTGCTTCCGCTAAGCTCCTGCAAGGAGTTTCTGGAAGAAAAAATGGTATCGACCATCACGCAGGATTATTTCGAAACCGAAAAGGGGGCCGAAGAACTTGTGGTGGCTTCTTATAATACGCTTCGCTGGAAATACGGCTTCATGGAGGGGCCTTACCTGTTCGAAACCGGCACCGACATTACCGAGCCGACCGATAACAACTGGGCGACGATCAGCCCGGCCGTGTGGGCGCCAACTGGCGAGGCGGGAAGCTATGCCAACAACCTGATGGGCTATTATGCGACGCAATTGCTCGGCAGCTATCCCATTATCAACGACTGCAACAAGGCTATTGAGATCATTAAGGAAAAAGCGCCGGGCAAGTTTGGTTCGGATAAGGCATATGCCAATCAGCGCTTGTCGGAAGTGTATTTCCTGCGCTCGTGGACATTCTATATGCTTGTGACACAGCTCGGCGACGTACCAATGCCGCTCCGGAGCAACAACTCGCTGCCTGCGGTTTTCAATTTTCCAAAATCGACCTCAGCGCAGGTTTACAGCCGTATTATCGCCGATCTCCGCTTCGCACACGAGCATTTGCCAGTGAGCCAGACCGAGCGCGGGCGCATTACGAAAGGCGCTGTTTCGCATTTGCTGGCCAAACTGTATTTGCAACGTGCCCAGGGGCAGGAGTTTAAGCAGTACCGAAATGCGGACGGAACCATTAACCCGGGCGATGCCAATGCACATTTGGGCCTGCTTTTTAAGGGAGAAGGAACGGGCGACCTGGATTCGGCACGGATTTTCGCGACAGAGGTGATCGATACCTACGCATCTTCGAATGGCGGCCAATTTGGTGGTTTGGCAAGCAATTATTGGGATTTGTTCAAAACCGCGCGCGGTGATTGGAGTAATGAAGGTAATAAGGAGATTATTCTGCAAGCTTCTTACGGAAACAACCTCGACAACGGCCGCTACGGAATGCGTACCACTGCCGCATTTACCTGCGATTATACCAATGCAGCCTGGAACATTCCTTCTAAAACCTGGGCATATGGCCTGCGCAAAGGCACCGGCTTTTTGCCTTCCGACTGGGGTTATGATGTTTTTACAGACAAAATCAATGATTCACGCTTTGAAAAAAGCTTTCAGATCGAGTACGTGAGCGCTTCGTTCGACAATGCGGCGTTGCAGGACGGTCCGGGGCTGGCTTACACCGATGCTAATAACAAATCGCTGACGTGGACCGCCGATGAGGCGGGTTATTTTAATTCCCATATCCAGGCGGGCTACAACCGGCCGTCGTGGGGTGGGCGCAAGGCTGTGGCCGGTCAGCGGAAGATCGGACAGGGCGATTTGGGACTGGTATTTTTGGAGAACACCAAGGAAACGGCGATTGATATCAGCGAAGCGGTGGCGCAACCTTATGTGCTGTATCCGCGCTGGGTGAAAAAGGGCGGCGAATACTACTACCGCAAAACGGGTGTGGACAGACTTTCGTCGAACACCGGCTTGCTGATCGGCCGTACCATACGCCCATCGTCCCGGAAGTTTATCGACCCGAACCGCAGCACCGTGGATAACCATTTCGGAACGCGCGACGTGGCCATATTCCGTCTGGCCGAAACCTATCTGATCCGCGCGGAAGTGTATGGAAGGCAGGGCAATTATTCGGCAGCGATCGAAGATATCAATGTGCTTCGCGCCCGCGCAGCCTATAAAACCGGCGAAAGCCGTGCGGAAGTGCTGGCAAGATTGTACCCGGGATCGGAAAACCTCGCGCCTGCGGAAAAAAGCTATCCTTATGCCGCTATGACAGATACTTACAGCAAAATCAAGGTGGATGCCTCGTATTGGGACGGGGCTTCGGCCAAGTCGCGGCTGGAAAATTACCCGCCGGAAGCAAATAGCGCTGCCAGGCGTTTTATTCATTTTATTTACAATGAATACTCGCGCGAATTCAACTCGGAACAGATCGTGTACGAAGGCATTCATCACGCGGGCATACAGCTCGAACGCGTGCTGCACCATAACCAGCTCGCGTCGTCCAAAACCGGCAACTGGCCGGTAGCCGATAACCCGGTGAATGCCAACGGGCAGAATGGAAACGGAAAGGGTGTGTTCAAAGCTAAGGACACTTTCAAACCTTTCCCGCAGTCGTATATCAATATGCTGACCGATGAAAAAGGGGCACCGCTGACCACGGACGCCATCAGGAATTACCAGAATCCGGGTTATAATTGATTTTGAGATACAAATAAAATACTGATGCTGAAAAGACTAAGTACATGGGCGCTGGCCCTGCTGATCGGTGCCCGGGCGATGGGGCAGACACCCAATATCGTTTTCATCCTCGCCGACGACCTCGGTTATGGCGACATCGGCGTGAACGGCCAGAAGCTGATCCGCACGCCGAACATCGACACGCTGGCCAAGGAGGGTATTACCTTCACCGATTTCCATGCAGGCGCGCCCGTGTGCTCACCCTCCCGCAGTGTGCTCATCACAGGCCTGCACACGGGGCATACCACCATCCGCGGGAACGCGACGATCCGCGGCGGTGTTGCCGGTAGCAAAGGCAAGCAGACCGTTCGGAGGACGAACCTGGCCGTTGACGATTTCACGATCGGTACGCTTATGAGCCAGTCGGGATACACGACGGCGCTGACGGGCAAGTGGCACCTCGACGGTTACGACACCCTCGCCACGCCCATTCACCGCGGATTTGATGAATTTTCGGGCTGGCTGATTGCTTACCCGGGTACTTATGCGAACGGTTACTGGCCTGCGCAACGGTACATTAATGGTGAACTGAAAAACGTGAACGGCAATCAGAACGGTCGAAAAGGCTATTATGCCGATGATCTCACGACTGACGAGAGCATTGCATTCATGTCGAAACAAAAGGGTTCTAAAAAGCCTTTTGTGTTGATGATCAACTACAACAGCCCGCATTCACCGCTGGACGCTGCGGACAGCACTATTTATAAAAACAAGGACTGGCCAGAGGATATGAAAATCTATGGCGCCCAAGTACACCACCTCGATGAGAACGTCGGCCGCATTAAAAAGTATCTCATCGAGAGTGGTTTATCCAAAAATACCATTGTATTCTTCTGCTCCGATAACGGTCCGCGCTCCGAAGGCACCCCACAACAAACCGCCGTGGCCGAGTTTTTCGACTCGAACGGCCAGCTCCGCGGCTACAAGCGCGACATGTACGAGGGCGGCATCCGCGTGCCCATGATCGTATGGGCGCCCGGAACTGCCAAAGCGGGCACCGTAAGCAAGGAACCGGCCTATTTTGCCGATATTATGCCGACGTTTGCCGACATTGCGAAGTCCAAAGTGAAGTATAACACCGACGGTGCCAGCGTACTGCCGGCCATTAAAGGGCAGAAGATTTCGAAGCCCCGCTTCCTGTATTGGGAGTTTTTCGAAAAAGGCTTCGAACAGGCCGTGCGATATGGCAACTGGAAGGCAGTGAAAGCAAAAGGGAAACTCGAACTGTATGATCTGGATAAGGACATCAGCGAGACGAACGACGTAGCCGCCGGGCATCCTGACATTGTTGCAAAAATTGAAAACTATTTAAAAACCAGCAGGACAGAATCGCCATTCTGGCCGGTGGAAGGGGAATGAAAGGAATGTTTAACTTAGTAGGCAGGGCAGCGCTGGGCGTTGTCCTGCTCTTTTGCATTCGGGCAAATGCGCAAACGGCCAGCAAGCCGAAGGATAAGCTGTTGTATTCCGAAGATTTTTCGGGAGAACTGGATAAGACGCGCTGGCATGCGGAAATCGAGCCGGTGGGGCAATCGGAAGTGCGTACCGACAAGGGCAGGCTGATACTGAACACCGCGGGAGGCGTAACGGTATGGTTCAAACCCCGGTTGGAAGGAAACATCCGCATTGAATATGACTGGACCGTGCTGGTCGACTCCGGGCGGAATGACCGGCTTTCGGATTTAAATCAGTTTTGGATGGCTACCGACCCACGTAATGCAGACGTTTTTGGGCGAAATGGCAAGTTTGAGAATTATGATTCGCTTTCGCTTTATTATGTCGGTTTTGGGGGTAATACCAATTCAACTACGCGTTTTCGGAAGTACTATGGGAATGGGACGAAGCCGTTACTCAAAGAATATCTGGATAGCGCGCATTTGTTGAAGGCTAACCATACTTATCATATTGTGATAACGGTGATTGATGGGCGGACGACCTTTTCGGTGGATGGCGAAGTGCTTTTCGATTTTATTGATCCGGCGCCGTTAAGGAATGGGTGGTTTGGGTTTCGGTCTACTGGGGCAAGGCATGCGGTGAATGGGTTTCGGGTGTGGGGGGAGCAACTTTAACATTTCATTAACCTTCTTTAACAAGTCATTTGAAATGCCCGATACAAAAACTTGTAGGTTTGTCGAAATCCTTGATACCCAAAAGAAAAATGATGAAATGTGTACACTTGATCGCATTGTTGCTATTTGTCTCCATCACCTGGTGTGAAGGACAAAATGCAACGAACCAGCAAAAGGATATTGCCAAATCCGACACGGCCGGTATGGTCAGCTCCCACGGGCCCGAACGCATCACCCGTAATATCATACAGGACCGAAAAGGCAACATCTGGATGGCCGCATTTGACGGGATTTTTCGATACGACGGAAAGTCGTTCACCAATATCACCAGTAAAGTAAGTTCGGCCCGTTTCTTTTCCGTTTTGGAGGACAGGAAGGGCAACTTTTGGTTTGGTACGATCGGTTCAGGTGTTTATCGTTATGATGGAAAATCCTTTCAACATTTTACAACCGCGGAGGGGCTCGTCGATAACCAAGTCCCTCATATTTATGAAGATAAAACCGGCAATATCTGGTTCGGCACGTTGAAGGGGTTAAGTCGCTATGATGGTAAACAGTTCAGGAACTACAGGGCGAATTGGGGACCGCCTTTCACGAGTCTGGAAACGGGTGACCTTCCGCCTGACGACCATGATGATGTTAATTCCATCGTCGAGGACAAAAACGGGAAATTTTGGCTTGGCACAAGGGGTAATGCCCGTGTTTACGATGGGAAAACATCCTCGGTCCTTGTCCATAACGGGCAAACGTTTACAAATGTCCGTACGATAATAGAAGATAGTAAGGGTAATATTTGGCTGGCCGGGCAGGATGGTCTTTGGCGTTACGACGGTATTACATTTACCAATATCACGGATGATTTTGTGGGTTATGTCTACGAAGACCGGAAGGGAAACATTTGGACGAGCTCTGAAGATGCCGTAAGCGGGAAATGGGGGATTTCCAGGTACGATAAAAAGTCTTTGTCCGATAAAAAGCCAACCGCCACCAAAATAGAGTCGGAATATGAGGTTAATGAACGAATGACTTTTGGAATTCTGGAAGCGAATGACGGAAGTATCTGGTTTGGCTCTCTGGGCGGTGTGTATCGTTATGATGGCAATTCTATTAAGGATTTTAAAGGGAAATAGCGCCGCGGCCGCCAATTTGAATGCTTCCCTGCGTAAAACAAAAGCCAGGCCATCGTGCAGATAGCCTGGCTTTTGTTGTGATGGGGCAGTCACTCAATGAATTTCCTACTTATAGCCCTCATTCTGTTTCAGACTCGGATTCCGGTCAATCTCGCTCTGCGGGAGCGGGAATAATACCTGGTGGTCGAATGCCGTTTTTCCCCTTCCCTTGGCCAGTTCAATGAACTTCCCATGACGGACCAGATCCTGACGACGCAGTTCTTCGGTGAAGAATTCCCAACCTCTTTCTTTGAGGATATGCGCCCTCAGTGCGTCTTTCGAGACAAATGCGGAAACGGATAGCGCAGCAACGCCTGCTTTGGCACGCACCTGGTTGATCAGCTCCACAGCCGCTTGTGTAGGGCCTTCGAGCTCGTTCAATGCCTCGGCTTTGCTGAGCAGGATGTCGGCATAGCGAACGACCGGGAAGTCGTTGCCGAGGTCGGCACCAGTGGCGGGGAGGTCTTCTTCAAATTTGAAGCTGCGCTTGTCGTCTTGTCCCAATACAATGTGCTTGCCGTTCAGGTCGTCGTATTCGGTCAGGAATGCTTCACGGCGCTGGTCTTTCGGGTCAAATGAGTCGTAGAAGCCGGACAGCGTTTTCAGCTGCGTCGCGTAATTGGCTTTGGTCGCACCCTTGTATTTGTAGTTCGGGGGAGCGGCGTGCGGGAGGTAGTTGGTACCCAGCCCCGGCTGCGCCACGTGCGGACGTACGTAAATGAACTCGCTGTTTTTCTCGTTGGCGAGTTTGAAAAGGTCCGTCCGGTTAGCCGAATTGAAGAGGTTGTACGCGTTCAGGTCGATCACCTTCTGGGCGGTTTCGTTCGTTTTCTGCCAGTTTTTGTTGTTCAGGTAAAATTTAGTCAAGAATGCGAGCGCGGCTCCTTTGGTAGCGCGGCCATATTGCTTGGCGGTAACGGGCAGAATATCTGCTACTGCCGTCAGTTCATCAGCCACAAACTTGATAAATTCTTCCTTACCCGCACGTGCAGGCCGGTCTTCGCTGCTGCTAATGCTGTTGGTGATCAATGGGGTAGGGCCAAAGAGGTCGTAGAGCGAAATGTAGCCACTCGCGCGCAAAAAGCGCGCTTCGGCCACGATCTGCTTCTTACGTTCTTCGTCGAAATCGATGTTAGGCACGTTGTCGATCACGAGGTTGGCGCGGTAAATGGCCGCATAATAGCGGGTCCAGGCTACATCGAAAAATTCGTGCGAGGCATTCCAGGTAAAATCTTCTAGCGGCTGCGCGAGCCCGCGTAGCCCACCCTCGCGGATGATGAGGAGGTCAGTTGTGACTTCGGCCATGACCAGGATGTTACGGAAGCCGTCGGTTCCCTGTTTTTGTTCGAGGGCGTAGGCGGCGTTGAGCAATGCTTCGGCGTCGTCGGCGGTTTTGAAGAAATTATTGGGGCCAAAAGAAGAATACACTTCCTCTTCGAGCGGCTTGTCGCAGGCAGCGGCGCCCAGTAGCAATAGTATATAAAGTAACTTTTTCATTGTCTCACAGGATATTAGAAATTGATGCTCACACCCGCGGTGTAGGTGCGCGATAGCGGAAATGCATTGTAATCGGCGCGTACGTTGGAGGTCCCGAAGGCACTTACCTCAGGGTCATAGCCCGTGTATTTCGTGATCGTGAACAGGTTCTGGCCTGTTACATACACTTGCAAGCCTTTGATATGCTTCCATTTAGCCGACGGGAAATTGTAAGTGAGCTGCACCGATTTCAACCGCAGGTAAGAGGCATTCTCCACGGCCCGGCTGTTTACATTGCTCGTGTAGGATACGGCCACGGGTACACCGGAGGAATTGGCATTGGTAGGGTTGGCTGGCGTCCAGCGGTCGGTGTAGCTTTCGGCGAGACGGTTCCGACGGAACGAGATCGGGTTCTCCGATTCGGTGCGGTTGAGGTTGAACAGCTTGTTACCCCGAACACCCTGAAAGAAGAACGACAGATTAAATGCGCCGTAAGTGAAATCGTTGTTCAGACCATAAGTGAAATCCGGGAATGGCGAGCCGAGGATCGTCCGGTCGGCGGAGTTGATGGTACCGTCCTTGTTCACATCGCGGTATTTGTATTCACCCGGGCGCGAGAGCGGCTGTGCGGATTTTGCGATATCCTCGCCCTGCTGGAACACGCCGTCGACAATGTAGCCGTAATAGGCATTCAGGGGATCGCCCTTTCGGATAATGGTGAAATCATTGGTAAAACCGGCGGAGCCGCCCAGAATGTAAGGCAATGCGCCCAGGTCGGTCACCTCATTTTTCACGACCGAGAAATTCAGGCTCGACCGCCATGTGAAGGGCGCAGCGATGTTGATGGACGTCAGCGAGAAGTCGAAACCGGAGTTTTTCAGACCGCCCACATTTTTAAAAGTGGTCGTAAAACCGCTGGTTCGCGGGATCGGCAGTTGCAGGAGCAGGTCTTTGGTTTGCTTATGGAAATAGTCGATGCTACCCGATAAGCGGTTGGCGAATAGACTGAAATCTACTCCAATGTCCAGCTGGGTGGTGGTTTCCCATTTCAAATCGGGGTTGGGAAGCTGGGTAGTGGAAATGCCCACGTAAGGTGCGCCGTCGAAAATAGCCTGTCCCTGTGGCCCGAGTAGCACCAGCGATTTGTAGCTGCCGATGTCCTGGTTACCGGTTACGCCGTAGCTCGCGCGGAGTTTCAAGTCTGTCAATGCATTCACATTTTTGAGAAAAAGCTCATCTTTGATCCGCCAGCCGAGTGCCACTGAGGGGAAGATACCGTACTTCTTGTTGTCGCCGAAACGCGAGGAACCATCGGCCCGGATGGAAGCGGTGAGCAGGTATTTGTCGAGCAAATTGTAGTTCACGCGGCCGAGGTAGGACAACAACTGGTTCTTGGTGCGGCCGGAACCGAGTGAGAAAGTGCTCTGCGCGCCCGCCGCGAGGTTGTCGGTGCCCAATGCATCGAGTGGGAAGTTCTGCGCGCCTGCCGAAAGCGAGCTCACCACAAATTCCTGGTAAGTATAACCGCCGAGGATTTCGAGCTGATTGTCCTTGTTCAGCGCCTTGCTGTACCGGGCCGTGAATTCGACGAGGTTGTTGGAAGCATTGCTCGTGAGCACGCTTGCAATGCCTTTGGTACCCTCTGCCCGTTTGGTGAGCCGCGAGGTGAAAATGTCACGTCGCGAATCCTGGCGGTCGGTACCGAAATTGATCTTGGCGGAAAGCTCCGGCAGGAAGTAATATTCCGCAAAAACGCTGGCGAATGTGCGGTTGGTAGATGCAAAATCGCTCACCTCATTGGCAAGTCCTACGGGGTTTTCCAGGTTCACGATCTGCGTTTGCGTCCAGGTGCCGTTCGGGTTTTTGATGGTAAGGGTAGGGTCTTGGAAAATAGCCGTATTGATCACGCCCGCACCTTCATTGACACTCACGCCATTGGGGACGAAATCGTCCTTTACCTGGCTGGAATTGAGATTTAATCCGAATTTAAACTTGTCGCCCGTGTAATTCAGATTCACCCGGCCAACGTATTTTTTGATGCCTGAGCTGATCACAACGCCCTTCTGATCGAGGTAATTGAGCGAGGCATAATAAGTGAATTTGTCCTGCCCGCCCGAGAACGAAAGCTGGTGGTTTTGCAAATAACCTTTTTTAAAGATCTCATCCTGCCAGTAAGTACCCTGGCCCACGGCTGCGATTTGCTCTGCAGAAAATTCGGGGGCTTGCTTCTGGTCCGCACGCAGGTCGTTGAGCAGCGCCATGTATTGAACAGCATTGAGCATCGGAACGCGCCTGGTCACCTCCGACACCGCGCCGGAAAGTGCGTAATTGACGTTCAGCTTGCCCTTTGTGCCTTTTTTTGTCGTGATCAGGATCACGCCGTTCGCTCCGCGCGAACCGTAAATGGCCGTCGCAGAAGCGTCCTTCAAGATCTCGACCGACTCGATATCGTTCGGATTTAGTGCATTCAGCGGGTTCCGGGGCGCTTGTTCGTTCACCAATGTGGAGCCTGGTACCACCGAGGCATTGTTTACTGGCAGCCCGTCGATCACGTACAGTGGTTCGTTGTTGGCATTAATGGAGTTGGCGCCGCGGATGCGGATCGTCACGCCGCCACCCGGTTCCGAGCTGGATTGCGTTACCTGCACACCGGCGGAACGACCGGCAATGAGCTGGTCGACAGATGTTTGTATGCCTTTATTAAAGTCTTTGCTATCCAGCGAGCTCACCGAGCCGGTAACGTCACGCTTTTTCTGGGTACCATACCCCACGACCACCAGCTCGTTTAGCTGCCGGGTATCGTCGCTGAGCTGAACGTTGAGTTGTGAACGTCCTTTCACTTCGAGCTCCTGGGTAATGTAGCCGATGCCCGAAAACACCAATACGGCATCGCGTCCGGCGGTGATCTCAAACCTGCCGTCGGTATTGGTGGTGGTCCCGGTGGTGCTGTTCTTGATGAGCACATTAATGCCCGGCAGAGTCGATTGGTCGGTGGCAGAGGTAACTTTTCCCTGAATGGAAACGGACTGGGCGTGGCTTTGCAGGGCCATTATACCGCCCAGAAAGGCCCAAATCAATCGAATGTGATTTGAACGGAGAAATTGAATCATAGGTAAGCTCGTTAATAACTATACTTGTTTGATCGGCAAAGTAAAGTTATTTTAAACTTTTATACTACTAAATTGGTAGATTAAATAGTATAAAAACGTGAGCCCTTTTGAGCTGTATTTAACTATAATATTTAAGGAGAACCCCAACCACAGCAGCAATCACAATAATATAAGGCTCCTGCAACTTCTTCACATAAATCAACGCCAGCACGGTGACAATAGCAATTACAGCCGAAGGAACATCCACGATAGACCGGCCGGCGATCACAAAAACCGATCCGACCAGCGCACCTACCACACTGGCGGTGATGCCGTCCACGAAGGCTTTGATGCTTTCGTTTTTAGAGATCTTTTTAAAGTAAGGCGCGGGGAGGACTGTGAAGACAAAGCAGGGCAGAAAGACGCCGAGCGCGGCTACGATGGCACCCGCGAAACCCGAAACGAGAAACCCGATGAAGCCCACTGTAATCACCACCGGGCCAGGGGTGATCATGGCCACTGCGACTGAGTCCAGGAACTGCTGCTCGTTGAGCCAGGCCATTTCATTCACCACACCGGCATGCAGAAACGGGATGATCGCCAGGCCGCTGCCGAAAACAAATGCGCCGGCTTCGGTGAAGAATAGGGCCAGTTGCAGCAGTTTGCCCGGTTCGAAATGCCAGAAACCGGTTGATGCCAGCAGTATTACCGAAAGGGGAGTGCTGCTCCGTTGAAGCCATTTAGGCGGTGCTTTGATCACCATATAGGCCAAGCCCAATAGGATAAATAGCCACACTTCCTCGCGCTCGGTGATGGCTGTTACGAGAGCCATAAGCATGAAAAAAAGCCATAGGACCCATTTGCTTTTGATAGCCGGTACGTCAAGTTTGCTAACCGATTTGATTGTCAGCTTATAGCAACTCAGACCGATAATGCCGATCACTGCCGAACCGACGCCGTAGAAAACCGATTGCATCCATGGCAACCCGCCGAACGACTGATAGGCCATTCCCAGTAAAACGACCATTACGAACGACGGAAGCACGAAAGCGAGCCCGGTGAGCGTCGCGCCCCAGACACCGTAATGCACATAGCCAAGGTAAATGCCCAATTGGGCGGCAAGCGGACCAGGCGCAAGCTGGGCCAGGGCGAGTCCTTCGCGGTACTCTTCTTCGCTGATCCACTGTCGTTGCTCTACAAGGTCGCGGTGCATGTAGCCGATGAGCGCAACAGGGCCGCCAAAGCCGAATGTGCCCAATTTGAGAAAATACCTGGCAAGTGCTGCCAGGCTGTAAGCATGTATGCGGGTGTCGTTGGAAATGTCCATTATCTGAAGGTTCGTTGTCAACATTGGCATTGCAATGTTAAACAGCCGCTATCTCAAAATATAGAACGCAGATGACGGTTTTGTACAGACTTTACCTTTAATGCCATTTTCCCGGGCAAACTACCACCCCTTGATCGCCCCGCCCTGGAAAATCCGCTCCGCCGCTTCTGCTACTTCCTTGGATTGGTAAGCCTTTACATACTTTTTAACCTTTTCCTCATCCTTGTTGTCCTCGCGGGCCACGATCAGGTTTACATAAGGAGAGTCCTTATCCTCGATCAACAGGCCGTCGCGGGTGGATATAAGGCCAGCTTTGCCTGCGAAGTTGTTGTTGATGATCGCCAGGGTTACGTTCGCGTCGTCGAGGGTGCGCGGAAGCTGCGGGGCTTCAAGTTCGAGGATTTTGAGGTTTTTAGGGTTTTCAACAATGTCGATGACCTTGGGCAGGAGGCCTACACCTTCTTTCAATTTGATCAAACCATATTTTTGAAGCAACAGCAGCGAACGGCCGCCGTTGGTAGGGTCGTTGGGGATCACGACGGTGTTGCCGGGTTGGAGGTCAGCGAGCTTTTTGATCTTTTTGGAATAACCGGCAATGGGGTATACAAAAGTGTTGCCCACAATGGCGAGCTTGTAGCCGCGCTGTTTCACCTGCTCGTCGAGGTAGGGTTTGTGCTGGAATGCATTCACATCCACGTCGCCATGGCTCAATGCTTCGTTGGGTACCACGTAATCGTTGAAGGTGATCAGCTCTACATCCAGGCCGTATTTTTCCTTTGCAACTTTCTGAGCCACCTGCGCGATTTCCAATTCAGGCCCCACGGCAATGCCGACTTTAATATGGTCGGGATCATTATCCCGGGTGGCTTTTTTGTTGCAGCCAATCAGTAGTGTGGTGCCGATGCCCAGTAACAAGAGGATGTTTTTGCCGTAGTTCATTTTGATATATGTTTGAAATACAAATGATTGAAGTGTGTTGAGCGCGTTTCGCATTACCTGTGATCGACGCGTTTGGAAAGCCTGTCACCGAAAAACTGGATGACGAAAACGAGCGCTATCAGCAGCAGCAGTACAATGTTCATGATCACGGCGTCGTAGCCGATGTAGCCATACTGATACCCAATTTGTCCTAGCCCGCCGGCACCCACCGCACCGCCCATGGCCGAGTAGCCGACCAGCGTAATGAGGGTGATCGTGGCGACGTTAATCAGCGAGGGTAATGCTTCGGGAAGCAAAACTTTGTACACGACCTGAAACGGCGTCGCGCCCATCGCCCTTGCGGCTTCAACCAACCCGCTTGGGACTTCTATCAGGCTGTTTTCGACCATCCGGGCAATGAATGGCGCAGCCCCCACGCTCAGCGGGACTAATGCAGCTCCGACGCCAATGGAGGTGCCCACCACGGCCCGGGTGAACGGTATCATCCACACAATGAGGATGATAAATGGGATCGCCCTGAAAATATTGATCATTACGGATATCGAATGGTTCAAAGTCCGGTTTTCCAAAACCTGTCCCTGCCGGGTTAGAAACAGGATAATGCCGGTGGGAAGACCAAGCAGGAAACCAAAAATGCCGGAGGTAATGGTCATGAAGATTGTTTCCCCTAGGCCAGCGATCAGGAGCGACACCACTGGATCAGACATATCCTAATAATTCAACTTTAATGTGATGGTAAATGAAAAAATCGATGGCTTTCTGGTAGTTATCTGGTCGACCCGAAAGGGCGGCGAGCATCACGCCGAAATGCTTATCGCCGACATGGTCCATCTGGGCGCTGATGATCTTGGTATCGATCTCGAAAAGCCGCGCGGCTTGTGACAGCAGTGGCTGGTCGGCGGTGTCGCCGGTAAGGCGCAACCGGAGCAGCGGCGACATGCCGCCTTCATTGATGGCCGTGACCCGCTGCCGGTAATGCTCGGGAATCTCCACATGCAGCGACGCACTGATGAACGACCGTGCCAGCTCGGTCTTGGGGTTGGAAAAGACCGCATTCACGGTCCCCTTCTCCACAAGCTTCCCCTGACTGATCACCGCCACATCGTTACAAATCGATTTCACTACATTCATTTCGTGTGTAATAAGCAGAATGGTGATATGCAGCCGGCGGTTAATGTCTTTGAGCAATTTGAGAATAGAAGCCGTCGTGCCCGGGTCGAGTGCGCTGGTGGCCTCGTCGCAAAGGAGCACTTTGGGGTTGCTTGCAAGTGTGCGCGCAATGGCGACGCGCTGCTTCTGCCCGCCCGAAAGGCTCGACGGATAGTCGCCCGCTTTTTCCTCCAAACCCACCAGCCGCAAAAGCTCGGTAACGCGCTCCCGGGTCTCGTGTTTGGGTGTATGGTCGAGTTCAAGCGGGAATGCGACGTTCTCAAAAACCGTCCGGGACGAAAGCAGGTTGAAATGCTGGAATATCATCCCGATCTGCCGCCTTTCGATCGCCAGTTCGCGGTTGGTGAGGCGGGTAAGGCTTTTCCCATCGACAATGACCTCACCGCTCGTCGGCTTTTCCAAAAGGTTTACGCAGCGGATCAGCGTACTCTTCCCGGCGCCGGATGTCCCGATCACACCAAATATCTTTCCTCGCTCCACTTTCAGCGACACCCCGGCCAGGGCTGTCACCTCCCGGTCTTTCTGTTTGAAAATTTTGGTAACATTCTTTAATTCGATCATCGTGCAAACCGGCATATTCGTATTCAGCCTGCAATGTAATCTATAAAGTCTATGGATTAATAGAATTTTTGATTTTGTTAATCGAGCGTGACGTTGTCCAGCTGCACGTCCCAGTGCGCGTCGAGAATCTCAAACCGGCGCTGCTCTTCCTTTTTAAGCTTTTCGAGATCAGGATAGAGTGCTTTTTTGTAAGGCTCGGTCAGGTTTGGATCAAATGCAGCGTCTGCGTTTTTGAATACGAGCGTCACACGGTAGTCCCAGCGGCTTTCTTCGGTGGAGTGCAGGCGGGGTTTCTCGGCTTTGATCGAGAGCAGGTCTCCCTTTTCGAGTGCTTTTTTCAATAGCGGGTAATGGTTCTTTTTATAAAGTGCGATAAACTCGTCGGCCAGTCCCCATTTCACTTTGTAATAACCTTCGACGATAAAGCCGGAGTCGGCCTTTTGTGCGAATGCAGGGGAAGACAAGGACCCAATGAGCAGAAGGAATAGTAGCGTACGGATTTTCATAACAGACTGGTTAAGTGACGTTCTTTTCGCTCTAATATTGGAAAATAATCTATAAAGTCTATGGATTAAAGTATAAATTTTAAGAATTGCTTGATTAGTAAAATGCAATTGCCTTATTTTGGCTGCATGGGAAAGCCAGCGGACTCTGCGTATAGATATAATCGGTAGTGCTTTGAAAAAAATTAGGGCAAGACTTTTCATACCGCTGCTTGCGCGTTAAAATAAATAGGTCTTTATTTGTCTATTAGTTTTGTAGAGTACTCTTCTTATTTAACCACCAATAAGAGCTTTTCGGTTAGTTACATGCCTTTAATCGGGTGCGATGCTTTTTCGTGGGCATCACTGAGCAATAGTGTTTAATCCATACCAAACGGCAGTTGTCAAAATTCTCCGGAAGTGCATGATTTAGGTGATTTATCGGACCAGAAACTACTGAAAGCATTTCAGCAAGGCTCCGTGGCGGCGTTTGAGGAAATCCATCGGCGCTACTTCGGGCGACTGTATGCGCATGCATTCAAAATGCTGGGCAACGCCGCCGACGCGCAGGACGTTGTGCAGGATGTTTTCATTACGCTCTGGACGAAAGGCACTGCCATTCAGCTGCATACCGGTCTGGCGGGATACCTGTACACGGCCGTACGTAACCGTGTACTTAACCTGATCGAGCAGGATAAAACTTACCGGCATCACCTCAGCGCGCTCGCGCGATTCCTCGATGAAACTCCCGTTCAGGGTAGTAATGCAGCGGACGAAGAGCTGCTATTTTCTCTTTTTGAAGCCGAAATCGACAAATTGCCACGGAAAATGAAGGAAGTTTTCGAGCTTCGGCGGCAGGGGGATTTGTCTTACTCTGAGATCGCCGACCAACTTTCTCTCTCGGACCATACTGTAAAAAAACAAATCGGTAATGCAATCAAGCTATTGAGGGATAGGTTGGTACAGTGGAAATCGCAGCTGGTAGTTATTTTTTTTTGAAAAAAAACTACTACCAAATGCATTCCGCCCTGTCATAGTGTCGAATTGCAATTCAAACCAAACCATCATGGACCAGCAGCAGGTTAGAGATTTGTTGACGAAATACCGGCTCGGGCGATGTACGGAGGAGGAAAAGGCGCTGATTGACCAATGGTATGGGCGAACAGCCCGGCAGCAGGCCTATCCTCCGCAACAACTGGACCTGGAAGCAGCACGGGCACATTCGTGGACAAATATCCTGGCGCGGGTACAGTCACAGCACACTTTTGAGGCGCGCATCCATCCGATGCGGGTCGTTTATCTGGTCGCAGCGGTAGCCGCCATGCTTTGCGTCGGTTTTTTCTGGTTCAGCGGAAGCCTTACGCGTCCGGGGAGCGATGGGGCTGGTCGGATGATTACAGCCAGCGCACTACCGGGGGAAATCAAGACTTACCGGCTGCCCGACAGCTCGCTGGTGACGCTTAACGGCGGCTCGTCCATCCACTACCCGGAAGTATTCGGGCAAAAAAGCCGGGAAGTGACTTTGACCGACGGCGAAGCCTATTTCGATGTGAAGCACAACGCGTCGCATCCCTTCATCGTGGAAGCGGGCCGGACACGGACACAGGTGCTCGGGACGGTATTTTCGGTACGCGCCTACCGGAGCCTGAGCGACGTGCGGGTGACGCTGGCGAGCGGCAAGGTAGGTGTGCGTAATGCGAGCGGCTACCCGGAAATGCAGACTACTTTCCTGCTTCCCGACGAGCAACTGGTGGTCGACAACCAGAGCGGGGGGGTACGCAAGGGGCATGTGCATGCGCGTTCGCTTGCCGGATGGATTCGCGGTGCCCTGGATTTCAATAATGAGGAACTGAAAACCATAGCATTGCTGCTGGAAAAGAAATTCGATGTACCTGTCCGAGTAGACAGTAACAACCTGGGGGAACAGCGGCTTACGGCCCGGTTCAGAGCGGAGGAAACGCTGGACGATATCCTCGGAACGCTGGCCATGGCGGGCAGTTTCAGCTACCGGCACGTCGCCGGGCAGGTACTGATCTCAATGAACGAGCATTAAAAAACTAAAATTATGACGGTATTTTTCCGACACGAGGGGCATCAGCCCCATTTGAAAAGGTTCTGGATGATCCTCGTCCTGATCCTGCCGCTGCTTCGGCCTGCGCTGGCAGACAGCGAGAAGACGATCAAAGATGTAAAGATCTCAATCAAGGCCGAAAAACAATCTTTGAAGGCTATTTTAAGACAAATTGAAGAGAAAAGCGGATTCGTTTTTATTTACCAGGATAGACTAGTAAATCCATATACTAACCTAACTTTTGGTGCCCGCAACGAACCGGTTGAGCAGGTACTGAATCGGTTGCTTCGGCAGCGGAGCCTCGATTATGAGCAGCAGAAAGAAAAAGTAATCATCCGCGAAGCGCCAAAGCAGACCGGCGAGGCCACCGATACCGGTGAGGCGATCGACCAGGCCATTAACGGTGTGGTGAAGGACGAGAAAGGTGACGGGCTGCCGGGCGTGACGATCCGAGTGAAAGGCACTAACAAGGGCACGCTCACCGATGCCAACGGCGCATTCACGATCTCGGTTGGCGGTAACGACGTGCTGATCTTCTCCTACATCGGTTATGTAACGGTGGAGCGTCCAATAAGCGGTTCAACGAACCTGAACATCACCCTGAAACCCGACGAAGGCCAGCTGAGCGAGGTGGTCGTAACGGGTTATACCCAAACCAAACGTAGCGCGCAGACCGGCGCGGTGACCACCATCGATTCCAAAGATTTTTCCCAGGTTTCCTATAATAGCGTGATCGAGAAATTGCAGGGAACTGTACCAGGCTTGCAGATTTCGAGCAACTCTGGCGTGCCAGGCACTTCGGTGCTGGTGCGGCTGCGCGGCGCAACGTCCATTAAAGCAGGTAACGATCCGCTGTATGTGGTCGATGGGGTTTTTATCAATAATGAAAACTTGCAGGGCCTTTCGCGCGGCATGGGCGGGCAGACGCCCAACCCGCTTTCGGACCTGAATCCGGACGATATTGAATCGGTATCGGTCCTGAAAGACGCTAATGCGACGGCACTTTACGGAGCCCGCGGCGCGAATGGGGTGATCCTGATCACAACCAAGCGCGGGGCGCGCAACTCGCGAACAAAAGTGAGTATCAATGTAGAGCAGGGGTTTGCCAAAGCCACCAACCTCTGGCAGCTGGTGTCCGGGCCCGAGCACGCCGAACTGGTAAACCTCGTGCATGTCAACGACGGTAAAACCTACGCAACGCGCCCGTTCCGACCTGTTTCAGAAGCGATTCCGGGCTTCCCGGCATTCGGCAGCCCCGAGGAACAAGGCACCTACGACCGCGTGAGCGACATTTTCCGCACGGCTTCACTGAGCAAATACACGTTATCGGTCTCCGGCGGCGATTCGCGTACCAACTTTTACCTCGGCGGCGAGTATCAAAGCCAGCAATCGACGCTGAAAACGCAGGATTTCAAGCGTTATTCCTTCCGTTTCAATATCGATCATTCGATTTTACCTAATCTTAAAATCGGAACCAGCAACACGCTTTCGAGCGTGCCTCGCCGGCTCGTGCGGGTAGGGGATGGCCCGGCGGGGTTGTTCCAGGCTGCATTGCACACGCCTACTTTTTATCCGTTTTATAATGAGGATGGCAGCTACGCCAAACCCACAGTTTTTGACAGTCACCTGGCCATTCTCGAAAACTCGGACACCCATTCGGTGAGCTTACGGAGCATTAACAATGTGTACGCGATCTGGAATATCCTGCCGAATCTGTCCTTCAAATCCTCGTGGAGCAACGATTATAACAACTACCACGAAAAGGCCTATTACAATACCAACCTCGTGTACGGGCAGCCTGCGGGCGAAGCGAATGACGTGACGACCATTAAACAGTCGCTCATCGCCGAGCAGTTGCTGAATTTCAATCTTTCCTCCACCAAAAGCGAATTTTCGGTTTTCGTAGGTAATACCGTTCAGAAAACCACTACCGAGCGCGCTACCCTGACCGGTACCGGCTTCCCGAGCAACCAGTTCAAACGCATTGCCTCGGCGGCGGTGCAAACGGCCTCGTCCACGGGGTCTTCCTATGGTTTGCTGTCGTTTTTTACAGGGTTTAATTATAGTTATGACAACCGGTACAGCATTGATGGTAACGTCCGTGCCGATGCTTCCTCACGCTTCGGCGCCGATCACCGCTGGGGCTATTTCCCCTCGGTCGGTTTGGGCTGGAACATCTCCAAAGAGGCATTTTTTCCTGAAAACAATACCCTTACCGATCTACGCTTCAAGGCCAGTCTCGGCCTGACCGGTAACCAGGATATCGACGATTTCGCTTCCCGTGGACTTTGGGCAGGTGGTACCAACTACGGCGACCAGCCCGGTATTGCGCCCAGCCAGCTGGCCAACCCCGATCTGAAATGGGAAACCACGCGGCAATACAACTTCGGGCTTTCGGGTACATTATTAAAGCAGCGGCTCAATTTTGAATTCAATTATTACGACAAATTCACCTACGACCTGCTGCTTGACCAGCCGGTGGCGCCTAATACCGGCTTCTCGTCGGTGGTGCGCAATGTGGGCGAGATCAACAACCGCGGGATCGAGATTTTGCTCAATTCGGTGAATGTGCGTACGAAAGACTTGGAATGGAAAACCGTGCTGACCGTTTCCCGCAACGTAAACCGCGTACAAAAGCTGCTGACGCCTATTACAGCCAGTTACGATATGTTCCGCGTCGTGGAAGGCCAACCGCTGTATTCGGTATATGCCTACAAGGAGATCGGCCTGAATGCGGAGAATGGCAATGCGGTTTACGAGGACGTGAACAAAGACGGCAAGATCACGGTTGACGACCAGCGCATTGTAGGCAATGTGTGGCCTAAGTTCGAAGGCGCATTTCGCAACACATTGTCTTTCAAAGGCCTGGACCTGAACCTGAATTTTTACTACAAATACGGCAGCTCGGCCTACAACTACACCGCCTACTTCCTCGAAACGGCCGGTACCCGCGGGGTAACGCGCTCGATCCAGAAAAGCTCGCTGAACTACTGGCAGAAACCGGGCGATACTGGTGTGCTGCCCCGCCCGACCAACCTGACTAATCCCGACGGTAGCCTGAACTACTTCCGTACCGGCAATAGCCGCTACTTGGAAGATGCTTCCTACCTGCGGCTTCGCGATGTGACGATCAGTTATAATCTGCCGAAAGGCGTTGCTTCGGCCATTCGCGCGTCGGGTGCGCGGCTGTACCTGACGGCTTCGAATCTGTGGACGCTTACCAATTATTCGGGCCCGGACCCGGAGGTGAACGTGGCCGCAGATAGCCGCAACGGACTCGTGCAGGGGCTGGATTTCGGCACGCCGCCGCAGCCAAAATCGGTGGTAGTGGGTGTGAATCTGAATTTTTAATGGAATGATGATGAAAAAGATAAACATAGCATTGATACTAGCCGCATTATGGCTCTCGTCCTGCTCCGATCTGCTGAATACCGAGCCGGAGCAGAACATTTCCGACGAAGCGGTCATCGTGCACGAGAAATCAGCCAATACAGCGCTCGTAGGCGTTTACGACGCATTGCAGGGATACGCCACTTCCAATATCATCGGCGTCGACCTGGCTTCCGACAATGTGATCAACTACAATAACCAGAACAACCTGGTGCCCGATCTCACGCCCAACAATGCGGGCGGAGGCTTTTCGGCGATCTACAAGATGATCAACCAGGCCAACTTTATCATACACCTTGTTCCAGGGGTTCAGGACGGTTTTTTTACCCAGGAAGAAAGAAACCAGGTGCTCGGCGAGGCTTACTTCCTGCGCGCATTAGGTTACCTCGATCTGGTGAAAACCTACGGCGGGGTGCAGCTCGTGCTCACCCCTGCGACCGGCCCGGATACGCACAAAGGCACCAAACGGAGTACGGCGCAGGAAACCTACGCGCAAATCGGCGCCGACCTCGACCAGGCAGAGCAGCTTTTAAAGGAAACCATTAACCGCACCCGTGCGAACCGTTTTTCGGTGTACGCACTGAAAGCCAGGTATTTCACCTATATCCAAAACTGGGAGCAGGCTGAAAATTACGCCTCCAAAGTAATTGCCACTGCGGGTTTTAAACTGGTAAAACCCTATTCCGCATTCTTTACCGGCAAGACTACCGACGAATCGATCTTCGAACTCGTTTACAGTACTTCCGACCGCAATTCATTCTACACCAACTGGCTTTCACCTGCCGACGGTGGTCGCCACGATTACATTCCGGCGCGGGAATTCGTAAGCCTGCTGCTCGATCCGGCCAAAGGGGGTGCACGTAAAAGCTTGCTGAAACAAACCGCCGAAGGCTCGTGGGACTTGATCCAGTATGGAAAACCCGACGGTTCCAGTTCGGTATTTGTTCTGCGCATTGCGGAGCAATACCTGATCCGCGCCGAGGCCCGCGCCAACAAAGCCACACCGGACCTCGCGGGAGCACTCGCAGACCTGAACACGATCCGTACCCGCTCGGATGTGCCCGCATCCGCACTCACACCTGCGTCCGGCAAAGAAACAGTCAACCTGGCGATTCTGGAAGAACGCCGGCTCGAACTGCCTTTTGAAGGGCACCGCTTCGTGGATGTGGTGCGCACAGGCCGCTCGGCGACGATTTTCGGGGCAGTTAATGCCAACCGCAAGAGCCCGAATTTTAATATTCTGCCCATCCCGCTGTCAGCGATCCAAACCGACGCGGACCTCGTGCAAAATCCCGGCTATTAACATTTATTCCTACGAAATATGAAAACCAAGCTGCTCTTTACCGCATTGCTCTCCGTGGCCATACTCACAGCCTCCCGGGCACAGACCCCGGTTACCGTCAAGAAAAACGCCACTACCCGGCATGGCCCGGAGAAAGGCTCGCTGATCATCATCGGCGGGGGCGGGGCCACACCCGAAATATGGAAGCGCTTCGTGCAGCTTGCTGGTGGAAAAGAGAAGGCCAAAATTGTGGTGATTACGGCGGCAGGAGGAGATTCTGCGGCATTCGATACCAAGTCGGTGGATTTGGTCAAAAGAGAAACAGGCATTGCCAATGTAACCTTGCTGCATACCAACGACCTCAAAGAAGCCAACAGCGAAAAATTCGTAGCGCCTATTCGCGCAGCCACAGGCGTTTACATCGTGGGCGGCCGCCAGTGGCGAATTGCCGATTCCTACCTGAACACGCTGACCCACCAGGCATTCCAGGAACTGCTGGACCGCGGCGGTGTCATTTCCGGCACCTCTGCGGGAGCCAGCATTCAGGGGTCTTTTCTGTGGAGGGGCGACACTAAAGGCGCGCACATTCTCGTGGGCGATCATACGCAGGGGCTTGGCTTCCTGAAAAACTCGGTGATCGACCAGCATTTGTTCCGCCGCAACCGGCAATTCGACCTGGTCGAATTTGTGAAGAATGCGCCGGAACTGATCGGCATCGGGCTGGATGAGGCCACCTCCATTGTGGTGCAGCACGATACGCTCGAAGTGGTGGGCCGCTCGTATGCTTCCATTTATGATTACAACACCATCATCGGCAGCGGCGCGAAGCATGTGCAGGGGAGCCGTGAGATTTCGACGGCCAGCAACGGGCCTTTCTTCTTTTTGCATGAAGGGCAGAAGTATGATTTGAAGGAGCGGAAAGTGATCGAAGCGCCGCGCAAACAATCTGAACAGGAAGTGATTTCCGGCAACAAGGGAAAATAACAGCATTCAAATCCACCCCAATTATAACCTGATTTAATGAAAAATTATTTATTCAAAAGTCCCCGATCTGGAAGATCGAGGCAATGGATTTCCTTGCTGGCTATGCTGTTTTGGTTGCCTGTTTCGTCCGCTTTTGCGGCTGGACCGGCTTCTGAGCTGACAGGGAAAGTGACTGACAAGGATGGCGCCGCTTTGCCGGGTGTGAATATCCAGATTAAAGGTACTACGCAGGGAACCGTGACGGATACCGACGGGAACTTTCAAATCGATGTGGCCGAAGGACAAGAGCTCGTCGTGTCGTTTATCGGCTATGTGAGCCAGCAGGTGCGCCCGGGCGGGCAGAGTAACCTTACAGTGAAACTAGATGTAGACCAGCGGCAGCTCAATGAGGTGATCGTGGTGGGTTATGGCACGCAGGAACGCAAGAATGTGATCGGTTCCATTACCAAAGTGGACCCTACCGATGTGAAAAGTATTCCGGTGGGCAGTTTCGACGCTCAGCTACAGGGAAAAGTCCCCGGCGTGCAGATTACCTCCAACACCGGCGTGCCGGGCGAGGCGGTAACGGTGCGCGTTCGGGGCGCTACATCTATTAACGGCGATAACGACCCGCTGTACGTGATCGACGGCGTGTTTATGAATAGCAACAGTATGCAAACCACCAACACGGGTGGTAAGGCTACTTCGCCGATCGCTGACATTAATCCCAACGACATCGAAAGCCTCGAAGTACTCAAAGACGCCGAAGCCACCGCATTGTATGGCTCTCGCGGAGCGAACGGAGTGATTCTGATTACCACCAAAAGGGGCAAATACAACCAGAAGGCCAAAGTGAGCCTGAATGCCTCCTACGGCTGGGCCAAAGCGGCTAAGCTCTGGGACCTGACCACCGGCCCAGAGCACGCTGAGCTCGTGAACGAGTGGTGGATCAACACCGGTAAGGACACGCCTTCGCTGAACAGAACGGAGGCCAACCGCCCGTTCCGCCCGGTTTCCGAAGGCGGCCGTGGGTTGCCCGAGGAGCAGAAAACTTACGATAGGCTCGGCGAGATTTTCCAGACCGCCCCGTTACAGAACTACGACCTCTCCGTTTCTGGCGGGACTGCTTCTACCAAATACTACATCGGCGGAGGCTACACCAAACAGGAGTCGATCCTGAAACCGATCACATTCAACCGGGCCAGTTTCAAGGTCAACCTGGACCAGAAGATTTCGGATAAGGTGCATGTGGGCGTGAGCAACAGCTTCGCGCGCACGTTCCGTAACCAGGCGCGCGCGGGCGATGGGCCAGCGGGAGGGCTTTTGCAGGCGGCATTGCACACGCCCACATACCTTTCGCCTACCAACGAGAATGGCGAGTTGGTAGGCCGTGCGGGCTTTGACAATGTGACCTTGCTGCTGCAAAACTACGATGTCAAATCCGTGAGCTTGCGCTACATCGGTAATCTCTATGCCGAGGCTGAGATTTTGCCCAACCTCAAATTCCGCACAAGCTGGGGGCTGGATTTTAACAATTATGATGAAAATGAATATTGGAATACCTACCTCATCACCGGCAGCCCCAATGGCTTTGCTTCCGCGAACAATGGGCAGGCCACGACCTGGCTCAACGAGCAGACGCTTTCGTTCCGTCAGAAACTGGGAACGAAACATACCTTCGGCATCCTGTTGGGTAACACGATCCAGAGTGACCTGAACACCGGTACTGCGGCAACGGGCCGCGGTTTTGCCAATAATTCTTTCAAACTGATCTCGTCCGCGGCTACTACCACAGGTTCGAGCAGTTGGTCGAAGAAAAACCTCGCTTCGTTTTTCTCCCGCGTGGATTACAACTACGGCGGCAAATACCTGCTCGATTTCAGTATCCGTGCCGATGGCTCATCCAGCTTCGGTGCCGACCGCAAATGGGGCTATTTCCCGTCGGTAGGCGGCGGTTGGCGGGTGAAGCAGGAAGATTTTCTTAAAAATGTGGCTGTGATCAGCGACTTGAAGATTCGTGCAAGTTATGGTGTGACCGGTAATCAGAACGGCCTCGGCAGTTTCGCGGCACTCGGTCTTTGGAACAGCGGCGCGCCGTACCAGGGTAATCCGGGCATCGCGCCGCAGCAACTCGCGAATCCCGATTTGCAGTGGGAGCGTATCAACCAGCTGAATGCGGGAGCCGACATTGCGTTCTTCGGCGACCGGCTGGGCGTCGAGTTCAATGTGTACCGCAAATACACCAGCAACGGGCTGCTTTCGCTCACATTGCCTGCTACCACCGGTTTTGCCAACTATCGCAGCAACACCGCCGAGATCAGCAACAAGGGTTTCGAGCTGGCGATCCGCTCGGTGAATTTCCAGAACAACGCGTTTTCATGGATTACCACATTCAATGTGGCGCGTAATGTGAACAAGATTGAGAAGCTGGAAAATCCGCTGGAATACGGCAGCCGCAGCCTGATTTTATTGCAGCAAGGCCATCCGCTGTACTCGTTCTGGGTTTACAAACAGCTTTATGTGGATCCGCAGACGGGTAACACCGTTTATGAGGACGTCAATAAGGACGGTAAGATCACTGTCGCCGACCGGCAGATCGACGGCAGCATCTGGCCTAAGTTCTTTGGGGGGCTGACGAACTCGGTGATTTACAAAGGGTTTGATCTGAATGCATTCCTGGCATTCAGCTACGGCAACAAGGTTTATAACCACAACAAGTTCTTCGGAGAAGGCGGAGGTGCCCGCGACGCAGCGCGCGTGATCTTCGCAAGCAACAATGCCCGCTGGCAGAAACCGGGCGACGTTACCGACGTGCCCCGGCCCGACGGTGTGAATGTCAACAACTACCGCGATGGCGGCAGCCGCTGGCTGGAAGACGGCTCATTCGTGCGGCTGCGCAACATTACACTGGGTTACACGGTTCCGGTGCGCCATATCAGCGCACTCCGCATTTACGCTACGGCCAGCAACCTTTTTACCATTACCAAATACACCGGCCTTGATCCTGAATCGAGTGCGTCGAGCGCGCAGAATGAGCAGGGGATCGACCTGGGTACGCCTCCGCAGCCCCGCAGCTTTCAACTGGGCTTTAACCTGACTTTTTAATGAATTACAATATGAAAGCAATTAGATACATCCTGCCGTTTTCCCTGCTGATCGGGCTCGGCTCCTGCGATCAATTCCTGGATGTTCAGCCGCGTTCGTCCATTTCGGACGACCAGACGATCATCGATAAGGCCTCTGCGGAAACTGCCGTCAATGGCGTTTACGATTCGTTCCGCGGTTATTACAGTATCAATTTTCAGTCGATCGGTTATTTGTCGGGCGACAATATCCAGTGGACAGGCTCACAGTCGCAGATCCAGGAGTTTATCAATCACAAGGTAAATGCAGAGAACTCGACCATATCGTCGGTTTGGAGCGGCATTTACGGCACACTCAACCGCATTAACCACGTCATCGAAAAAGTACCGAAGGTGCAAGACCCGATGCTAACCGACGCTTTGAGAAACAAGATCATCGGCGAAGCCTATTTCCTCCGCGCATTGGCCTATTTCGATCTGGCGCGCATCTGGGGCGGTGTACCGATCATCACCAAACCCACCGCGACGCCATCGGACAACCGCGGCATCGAGCGCGCCACGCAGGAGCAGGTGTACGCGCAGATACTGGCCGACCTGAACGCTGCCGAGCCCTTGCTCCCGGCCACTACGGATCGTTTCCGCGCCACGCAAAAGACGGTTTGGGCATTGAAATCTCGGTATTATCTGTATCAGAAAGATTACGCGAAAGCGGAAGAATATGCTTCCAAAGTGATTGCTGATGCGGCCAATTATCAGTTGGTAAAACCTTACAATGCATTCTTCGCGAACGATGCGCGGGGCACCACTGAGTCTGTTTTCGAGATTTTTTACAGTGTAAATGAAACCAACGGCCACCGCGGCCAGTGGCAGCCGCAGGAAAAAGGTGGTACCCGACAATGGGCACCCAACGACGCTTTCGTGGCTTTGGTAAATGACCCCGAGATAGGCGGCAACCGCAATACGCTTGTAGCGAAGGACAACCAGAGCCGTTGGTATGGCAATATGTATTACCGCAGCCCCGCTACCGATCCGACTTTCGTGATTCGCATCGCTGAGCTTTACCTCATACGTGCGGAGGCGCGGGCGCAGACAGGCGCCCTCACAGGTGCGCTCGCCGACCTGAATGCGATCCGCGAGCGTGCGGGAATTGCCAAAAGTACCGCAGCGACGGCCGACCAGTTGCTGCTCGCCATCGAGAACGAGCGCCGTATTGAATTCGCTTTGGAGCCGCATCGCTGGTTCGACCTCGTGCGTACCGGCCGCGCCGACGAAGTACTGAATGTGACCGACGCTAACCGTCTCTTGCTGCCCGTTCCGGCCGAGCAGTTGCTGATCGACAAGGCTTTGAAACAAAATCCCGGCTATTAATCCCCGACCTTATGGCACAAAACACAGTTTATCCGCACACGGCAGACGCCACAAACGGCACCGCATCCCGTCCGGCCCGGCCCGAGTTGGCGGCGCCCGGGGCATGGAGCGCACTTGAAAAAGTGCTGTTCCGCGTCGCATTTATCTATTTCGCCATCCAGAGCATTCCGCTCGACTGGAAATATTTCCGCCGCGTTTTGCAGATCAACTGGCTGAACCTGACCTACGGCGATATTTTCGACCTGGCGCGTTACCAGCCGCGATTTTTCGGCGACACAGACACTTTTGCCAACTGGCTGGTGGTGCTCGTCATTGCCATTGCAGGGGCGGTTGTTTGGGGCAATCGCGACAAGGACCGCCGGGATTACAACCAGCTGTATTACTGGCTGCGCGTGATTGTGCGGTACCGTCTGGCTGCGGGCCTGATCGCCTATGGTTTTATCAAATTCTTTCCCTTGCAGGCTCCGCTGCCGTCGATCAGTAACCTGAATACGGCCTACGGCGATTTCAATGCATGGAAACTATTTGCGCTGAGCCTGGGCGTAGTGCCGAATTATGAGTCGTTTCTAGGATTGGTCGAACTGCTGGGGGGGCTGTTGTTGCTGCACCGCAAAACCACGACGATCGCAACGCTGATTATCATTCCGTTTACAGGAAACGTATTTTTCTCCAATCTGGCCTACGAAGGCGGGGAATATGTTTACAGTTTCTACCTGATCGTATTGGCATTGTTCCTCTTTGCATTCGATGCGAACAGGCTTTACCGGCTGCTAACGCTCGAAAAACCGACGGTACCGAACCTGGTGAAGCCGGATTTGCATGATTCGAGGCTGAAATATGGTCGCATTGCATTGAAAGCGACATTCATACTCTTTTTTGTCGTGGTTTACGGTTCCAAAACCTATGCCGGTTACCATTCCAATCCGTATCAATATCCTGCGAAACCGGGCCTTTCGAATGCGGCGGGCGTGTATAATGTGGAGCAGTTTGTCGTCAACGGGGATACGCTGGGATATTCGCCACTGGATTCGGTGCGATGGAGGGATGTGGTGTTTGAAAAATGGTCGACGATCAGCATCCGCTCGGCCAGACCGCGGGTGATAGATTCTACGAATGTGGAGCAAATTCATTTCGACGATGCCAAAAGGAACTTTGAATTCGCGGGATCGGGTGGGCGAAACTACTATGGCTACGAGTTCGATGAAAATGCTAAGACATTGGACCTGACCAACAAAGTAAATGCCGCCGATCAGTTGCAGCTGCATTACAGCCGTCCCGACAGCGCTACTATCCTGCTTTCGGGTGTTGCGGGCAACCGCGATTCTTTACAGGTGGTTTTGAAAAAAATCAATAAAAAATACCTGTTCGAAGAAGTGAAGAAAGTGGGCCGCCGCGGAGAGTTCAGACTGTAAGCGAAGGCGAATTCAAACTGTAAATCAAAACATTAGAAATATGTCAACGATCAGAACAAGCGCAGACGACGATGTGACGCTGGCCGACGAGGCAACTGGCCAGGACACCGGACGTGCGATCAGCCAAAGCTGGCCCGAATGGCAGAAAGTCCTTTTCCGCATTGCCTTCGTGTTTTTCCTGGCGATGTCCATTCCCAATAGCCCCGGCTGGTACACCGACCTCGTCACTTTCGACTGGACGCGCCTGCATTACCGCGATGTATACGACATTGCCCGCTTCGGTTCGGGGCTCGATTTGTTTGGCCGCACCCTGTTCGGCAGCTCGCTGGAAGGCTATGCTACCTGGATCATTACCGCGCTCGCGTCCATCGCGGCAGGCCTCATCTGGACTGTGATCGTGAAGGTGATCAAACGGGAGCCGAAGGAATATAACCTGCTGTATTACTGGATCCGCGTGGTGGTACGGTACCGGGCGGGAATCGGTATCATCGGTTTTGGTTACACCAAACTAATGCCTACCCAAATGCCATATCCCTCATATGGTCTGCTGAATACCAACTTCGGCGATTTTACATTGCAGAAAATCTACTGGCTTTCCGTAGGTATTGTGCCCTGGTACCAGGTATTTGCGGGCGTCGTGGAGCTTACAGCCGGGATCTTGCTCTTTTTCAGGGGTACTACCACACTGGGCGCGATCCTGTTGCTGGGGGCATTGGGGGATATTGTATATGTAAACTTCGCCTACGACGGTGGCGTGCACGTGTACAGCTCTTATTTCGTGCTGCTGGCCGCGTTTTTGCTGATCAAGGATATTCCAAAACTCTGGAACCTGCTCATTCTCGAACGGTTCACCGTTCCTAACAGCTTTTACCCGGTATTTTCTAAAAAGTGGCAGCAATATGTTCGCTATGGCTTGAAAGCAGGCGTTTTCGGATTGTTCGTGTTCTATTTGTTTTATCTCCAATATGGGAATTTCAAATACGATCCTTACAAACAGCCGTCAACGGCAGGGGTGAAGGCGCTGCGGGGCAACTATAACGTGACCGAGTTTAAAATCAACAATCAGGAAATTGCCTATTCGCCGACAGATACTGTCAGATGGCAATGGGCGACGTTCGAAAACTGGACGACATTGACTTTTAAAGTAAACAAACCCACGCCACTGGACCTGTCCAATGGCGGCGGCGCTCCCATGCGCGATCTGGGCCGCACTTTCGAGCTGACAGGCACCGGGGGCGGCCAGCGGGTATTTCATTACCTGGCCGATACCCTCGAACACACGTTGTATTTGCAGGATAAATATGCCCGCGGCGGCCCGCGCGACGGGGTAGGCCAGCTGCAACAGCGTGAAGCCCGACAGGGACAAGGTGGTGTAGGCGGCGGTACGCGAGGCGCGAGAAGCCGCGGCGAGGGTGAACAAGCCCGTGAAGGTACCGAAAGTGGTAATGGCAGGGGCAAAAAGAAAGAGGAAGGCCGGGACTGGATCAGCAAGGCTGCCTGGGCAAGAATAGGGGACGAGAACAAGATGATCGACCCGTTGGGGCAATCGGCCCGCCGCGACCGCGAGTTTGCCGCCAAGCCCCGCCGCGACAAGCGCAACCGGATGGTGCTTTCCTACTCGACCACCGACGGTTCTCGCGTGATCCTGAAAGGTATCAATGAGAAAAAAGATTCTATTTACGTAGTTCTGGATAGGGTGGAAAGACCTTATGTCCTGGCTAAAAGCACGCTCAATGCAGGAAAGTACGATTAAATTCATCAGCAGCGCGTTGGTGGTCGTGGCGGTATCGCTCACGGCCACGGGCCTGAAAATCAGCCGGCAGCATCCCCGTATGTTGTCGGCTGATACCCTTTCACAGCCAGCCCAATTCGGATTTGGGCGACCGGCAACGGCGGCGGAAATAGCCATCCTGGATATCGATGTCCGTCCCGATGGCAAAGGCTTGCCCGGAGGGGAAGGTAATGTAGCGGATGGTAAAGCCATTTTTCAGCAAAAATGTGCGTCCTGCCATGGTATTACCGGTACAGAAGGCCCTAACGACCGGCTTGTAGTAGGCGATACGACCAAAGGTGGCGCCCGGAGGATTAAGGCTATCGGCAACTACTGGCCCTATGCAACTACCGTTTTCGACTATATCCGGCGGGCAATGCCTTTCAACCAGCCGGGTTCACTTACCGATGAGGAAGTGTACAGCCTCACCGCCTACCTTTTGAATGCCAATGGTCTGCTAGCAGAAAATGCCAGACTGAATGCAAAGACCCTTCCCCAAATCAAAATGCCTGCCCGCGACCGCTTCGTACCCGACGACCGGAAAGACGGCCCTGAAATACGATAATATGCAACAATCCAACGATAGAAAACCAGTTGTAAGCTCCGCCAAGATCAGCCGGCGAAATTTGCTGGCCGGTGCGGCCGCGGCCTCCATTGTGTTGGTACAAACCGCCAGTGGCAAAGCATTCCAGGCCGCATTGACGGCCTCCGAGCTGGGCTCGGAAGACCCCACCAAAGTCCCCGGCGTGCCGCCCGGAACCCTCGGCACGCGCTCGCCGTTTGAAAAACCCACGAAAACCCCATCCGACACGTCCTCGCGAACGCCGTTGCAGGACCTGCATGGGATGATCACGCCCTCGGACCTGCATTACGAGCGTCACCACGGAGGCGTGCCGGCCATCGACCCCGCCAAATACGAACTGGTGATCCACGGGATGGTCGAAAAGCCCATGGTTTTCACGCTCGCCGACCTCAAACGTTTTCCCTCCGTGTCGCGCATCGCGTTTCTGGAATGCTCGGGCAATTATCGGGGCAGCAGCGACGGCAAGATCCGTCCGCAGGAGATATGCGGCCTTACCAGTCAGAGCGAATGGACGGGCGTCGCACTGTCGACACTCTTCCGAGAAGTAGGCGTAAGCCCGAAAGCGACCTGGTTCCTGGCAGAAGGTGGCGACGCCGCCGTAATGACGCGCAGTGTGCCGGCACACAAGGGCTGGGACGACGCAATCATTGCCTACGCCCAAAACGGGGAAGCCATACGCCCGGAGCAAGGCTATCCCGTTAGGCTTTTTCTGCCGGGTTGGGAGGGGAATGCCAATGTAAAATGGCTCCGCCGCATCGAACTGGCCGACGCGCCGTTCATGACACGCGAGGAAACTTCCAAATACACCGAGGCGGTAGGCGGCGGCAAGATCCGTCAGTTCAGCTTCACCATGGATGCCCGCTCGATCATCACCTATCCAGCGTATCCCGCCAAAGTCGAAAAAGGCTGGATCGAAATCCGCGGTATTGCATGGAGCGGCCGGGGCAAAGTAACCCGTGTGGAGGTAAGCACCGACGCCGGCAAAACCTGGCAACACGCCGCATTACAGCAGCCGGTACTGGACAAAGCCATTACCACATTCCGCTACCTCTGGAACTGGGACGGCACCCCCACCGAAATTATGAGCCGCACTGTGGACGAAACCGGCTACGTGCAACCTTTCCTGAAACAATTGCTCGCCGCGCGGGGTGGGAATATGGGGTATCATTTCAATCCGGTGACGGCCTGGTACTTGCAAAGGGATGGGCTGGTGCTGTTTAGGGGAACTTGATGGTCTGCGCGTTTTACATTCGACAAGACTTTTTAATATCTTGTGTCCGGGTGTATATCATGTATTATGAAAATCCACATTATGGGCGCCTCTTGTGCGGGGTCGACTACTTTGGGGAATGCATTGTCGGAAAAGCTGGGAATACCGTATTTCGATACCGATGATTTCTTCTGGGAGCGGTCGGAAGTGCCTTACACCGTGCGCAGAGACGCGCTTACTCGTAGCAGAATGCTCCGAGAGGCTATTTCACGGGTCGACAGCTACATTGTCGGCGGGTCGTTGATCAGTTGGGGAGAGCAGTGGCTGTCGACGTTCGATCTGGTGGTCTTCCTGCACGTTCCGAAGGAAATCAGAATGCAGCGCCTTGTAAACCGCGAACTCGAACGGTATGGCGATATTATTTACAAAGATCCTGAGCGCAGCCGCCTTTTCAAGGAATTTTACGATTGGGCGTCGAGATACGATGACCGGGACTTCACCGGTCGGAATATCGGGGTTCATGAAGAATGGCTGAGTAAGGTTTCTTGTCAGGTTGTTGCCATTCGCGGCGATACGACCGTGGAGGAGCGGCTGGGAGTGGTAATAAATCATTAAAAGAAAAAAGCACTTAACCTTGTGAGTTAAGTGCTTTACTTTTAAGAGCCCCCAGTCGGGATCGAACCAACGACCTACTGATTACAAGTCAGTTGCTCTACCAGCTGAGCTATGGAGGCCTCTTTTCTTTGTGATACCGTTTGTTATTCCGTTATCATGGTGCAAAAGTAGTAGAGCGGGATATACGATGCAACCTTTTCAAAGTAAATTTTTTAAACTTTTTTTCAGGTTTTAGATAGCCTCCTGAATAATAGTAAGTTGGTGTTTCAGCTCGTTCAGCTGACTTACCGCATTATTGATCTTTCTTTCGAATTCCGCCTTCAAACGATCCGATGTTTTCGATTTCGCGAAGAATTCGATGTTATTCTGCCAAAGTGAAATATCGTTTTCAAGCTGCGTTATCTTGCGGCGGATGTCGTTTTCCTTCCGGTAGAGGTTCCGGCCGCCTTCACCGTCGCGAACGAGTTCTACTTCGCTTTCAAGCACAGCCTGCTCTTTCTCCTTGGTGGAAAGCTGGCCGATAGCGCTTACATAGGTGTTAATCGCCGCGATATAACGCTTCTGAACGGCTTGCATGTCCTTTTTGGGTACAAACCCTATGGATGACCATTCCGTCTTGAATGCGCTGAGCAAATTGAGCGACGATTCGTCCTTATCCTTCGCTGCGGCTTCAATCCTTTCGATCAGGTCGGTTTTCAGTTTCAGGTTTTGTTCGAATTCTTCCTCCACTTCACGGTTCTTGGCGCGTTTCTGGTCGAAATAAGAATCGCATGCTTTTTTGAAGCGGTCGTAGATCGTGTCTTTGAATTTTTCTGGAACCTGACCGATGCCTTTCCATTTCTTTTGCAGTTCAATCACCTTCTGCGTGGTAGACGGGGTATCTTCGCCTGTTGACAGAACGGCTTCCGCTTCTTCGCAAAGCTGGTTTTTTAGTTCAAGATTCTGTTCCCGTTTCGATTCCAGCTGGCGGAAAAATTCGCCTTTGTTGTTAAAGAACGTTTTCAGCGCAGCCCAGAATTTCTTACTCAGCTCTTTGCCTTCCTCACGCGGCATAATGCCTTTCAAAGCCACCCATTGGTCCTGGAAGGCCATAATGTCTTTGGTTTTGGCATTCCACTCCTTAATGCTTCCTGAGTTGTAGCTGGTGAACGGAACGATCGCTTCGTAGATTTTCAGCTTCTGCTCATAGTTCTCCTGCATCGATTTCTTCTGCTCAGCAAACTGGCCCCGTTGCGCATCGTAGAGTACGTCGAGCGCTTCTTTGAAGCGTTGCCACAGCTTTTCCTGGTCTTCTTTCGGCGCGGGACCAAGGTGTTTGTATTCCTCAAAAATATGATTCGCTTCGTTCAGGATCTCCCGTGTCATCGGTCTGCCTTCCAGCGATTTACCCAGTTCTTCGACTTTCTCGCACAATTCGGCTTTTAATTCAGCGTTGCGTCGGCGGTCGAGTTCTTTGAGTTCAAAATAGATATTACGGTTGCTAAAATAGCGATCGATCAATGCATTATACGTCGCCCAAAGGGTGCCGTTGTGCGGCGATGCAACGTTGCCCGCGGCCTTCCATTCTTCCTGGATCTTCTTGAATTCCTCCCAGCTTGATTTCAGCCCACTCGCATCCGTTTCACGCGTACCTTCCTCGTCTACGAGTGCGCGCAAACGACCGAGCAGCGCCGTTTTTACATTGAAATTCTTCTCTTTTTCCTTTTCCTGACTTTGATAGAAGGCATTTTTGAGGCCGCGGATCTCCCGGCTCAGGGCGTCGATCTTCTGTGTATCCGCGTCGTATTTGTATTCGAATCCGTCTTCGCCGCCTGTTTCTTCGACAAACGTTTTCAGCGCGGTTTCACGGTCTTTTTGTTTGAAGTGATCCACTACCGCACGAACTCCCTTGGCAACAGCTTCCGCTTTCTTCAACTGAGCGGCAGTTGCAGCTTCGCCACGAATGGCTGCAAGTTCATTTTCTAACAAGTTAACCAGTTGTTCCTTAGATAATTGGCTGTAATCTACATCAGGCGTTTCCTCCTCGTGCTCCTCCGTCAACTCATTGTTAAGATCAATTTCAAGGGTATCAATCGTTTTTGGTGCCAGGTCGTCCTGCTCTTCGCTCTTGACCCCTTCTTGTTGTTCTTGTGCCATCGTGATGCTTGTTTCGTACGTACGGTCTCTTATAGATTACAAATCTAATAATCTTTCCTCTGAAATGGCTACTTTTGGCATCGTAACATTGAACATATTAGTATCCAATGGATCATAACATTGCAAATATCCGTTACGACTACCAACTCAGGGGCCTGCTGGAAACCGATCTGGACCCTGACCCGCTGACACAGTTTAGGTTATGGTTTGAAGAAGTGCGTGAAGCGGGCATTACGGAAGCGAATGCGATGCTGCTCAGTACCGTGTTCGAAGGCCGCCCGACGGGCCGTATCGTGCTGCTGAAAGACCTCGATGAGAGGGGCTTTTCCTTCTTCACCAATTATGACAGCAAAAAGGGACATGAGATCGAAGCTAATCCACATGTAGCGCTCACTTTCTTTTGGAAAGAGCTTGAAAGGCAGGTGCGTATCGAAGGGAAAATCGAAAAAACTTCCGACGCGGAATCCAGCGAATACTTCGGGGTGCGACCCCGGGGAAGCCAGATCGGCGCCTGGGCATCGGCACAGAGCGAAGTAATTCCAAACCGGGAGTTTCTGGAAGAAAAAACAGAGGAGCTGCAAGCCCGTTTCGAAGGTCAGCCTGTGCCCCGTCCGCCGCATTGGGGCGGCTACCGTGTAATTCCCGATTATGTAGAATTCTGGCAGGGAAGACCAAGCCGTTTGCACGACCGGTTAGCGTATACGAAGATGCCGGATGGGTGGAAGATTGAGCGGCTTTCGCCGTGATCAATTTTGAATGATTGAATGATTGAATTTATGTAAAATGCAAAAGGCCCATCGAGAAATCCCGAAGGGCCTTCTTTGAATGATCGAAAGATATATTCAGTCATTCAATCATTCAATCGTTACTATTTCCTCTCGCTAATCGAAACGAACTCGCGCTTAGGTGCTCCGGTATAGATCTGACGCGGGCGACCGATCGGCTCCTTGTTCACGCGCATTTCTTTCCATTGCGCGATCCATCCCGGCAGACGGCCGATCGCGAACATCACCGTAAACATATTGGTTGGGATTCCCAATGCGCGGTAAATGATACCTGAATAGAAATCTACGTTCGGATAGAGCTTGCGTTGTACGAAATATTCGTCTTCCAAAGCTGCTTTTTCGAGTTTTTGGGCAATTTCAAGAACCGGATCGTTGATCCCAAGCTTGTTCAGAACATCGTCCGCCGCTTTTTTGATAATGCGGGCGCGAGGGTCAAAGTTTTTATAAACACGGTGGCCGAAGCCGAACAGGCGGAAGCCGCTGCTCTTGTCTTTGGCCATGTTGATGTATTTCTGCGTATCGCCGCCGTCAGCTTTGATCGCTTCGAGCATTTCAATTACTTCCTGGTTGGCACCACCATGGAGCGGGCCCCATAATGCGCTGATACCTGAGGAAATGGAAGAGAAAATGTTGGCGTGCGAAGATCCTACCAGTCTTACCGTCGACGTAGAGCAGTTTTGCTCGTGGTCGGCATGGAGGATGAGCAATTTATTCAATGCTGCTGATACAACCGGATCTACATTATATTTCGCTACGGGTAGCGAGAACATCATATTCAGGAAGTTGGAGCAATAGTCGAGGTCGTTTTGCGGGTAATTCACCGGATGGCCTTGTGATTTCTTATAAGACCAGGTGGCGATTGTCGGCAGTTTCGCCAGCAGGCGGATAATGTGCAATTGCGTCTCCGCTTCCGAATTCTGAGCGTTGGCGTCCGGGTAAAAGGCGCTCATGGCACTCACCAACGACGACAGCACGCCCATGGGGTGCGCATTCACGGGGAAGCCTTCGAAAATCTTGCGCATGTCCTCGTTTACGAGCGTATGCGTACGGATTTCATGTTCAAATTCAGCGAATTGTTTTTCAGTAGGAAGCTCTCCGTAAATAAGCAGGTATGCTACTTCAAGGAACGAAGATTTTTCAGCCAGGTCCTCGATCGAGTAACCTCTGTAATTCAGAATGCCTTCTTCTCCATCCAGAAATGTAATAGCGCTTTTGGTCGCGCCGGTATTCTTGTAACCTGGATCAATCGTAATATACCCTGTCTGGTCACGTAATTTGGAAATATCTATCGCCTTTTCCTGCTCACTTCCTTCAATTATCGGGAACTCGTACTTTTTACCTTCAAGGGTCAATTCAGCTATTTGGGACATAGAAATAAGAATAAAATTAAAAGGGTTAATGACAAGGCAGGCCAATCGGTCAATTCAAGCCAAAGTTTTTCGTTAACAGCGATTTACTTGCCCAACAAATTAATTTTGTGTTAAATGGCTTCGGGTTTAACCATTTCCCGGTCCGACACAAGCCGCAATATCCTAAAAAACCACGTACTTTCTATTATTATCCATGGTTTATTTGTGAAAATTCAAGACGGAAACAATAATATTACACAATTTGAAGGATTTATGAGAATATTCTATTGTCTTGTGCGATTTGGACAACTATTCATGCTTTCGGCCCCCCTTTTAATCCTTCAGGGCCCCTTTTTTCGTCTTTTAAGGCATCGTTAACAGGCTCGTTGACGAGTATCCTTTTGATGAGATACCTCAGTGTCAGCCCCGTTAATATTACCGGCAGTAAATGCGCGCCGTAAATGAATGCCTTGCCTGTGATCCGGTAGGAAAATGACGAAAAGGTCACAAGTACATACATAAACCAGAATAGGGACACAGCTGTCAAAGTGAGATAGCTGAAAATCGCCGTCTTCTTTTGCGCGAACCTGTAAACCAGCTCACAAATAGCCAGCAGCACACCCACCACGATCGTCACTGTAAGCAACGCCCGTGGAAAATTGCGGATGTAATGATGCTTGTAAATCAATACCCCGATTTTTCCGATCAGATTCGGATGCGCGAGGAGGTATGCATCCGTGACGCTCAATACCAGCAGCAATAACAAGCTGCTCCATTTACGATTCATTTGTTTTGACGACGTTTTTTTGATGGGGTTACACTTACATATTACTTGTATTACCGCTTTTAAATTCCCGGTAATGCGCAATTACGAAACGGATTTTCTCGTTCTCCGCCCACTCGTGGGGTATCCAGTTGATTTTCAGGCCGTCCTTTTCCATTTTCCTGAAAAACGTCATTTGCCGCTTGGCAAACCGGTGTATCTCGGTTTCCAGCTTGACGCACATTTCTTCATAGGACAGCCCGCCTGTCAGGTACAAGGTTACATATTTGTATTCCAAGCCGTAGTAGATTAATGATTCATCACTAATACCTTCATTAAGAAGATTTTGCACCTCTTCTATTAAACCCTGCTTTAACCTGGCCGCGAGTCTTTGGCTAATGCGTTCGCGCCGCGTTTCGACTGGTGGGTTCAGGCCGAATATCATGGCGGGATATGCCTGATCTTTTGTACCAAACCTTATTTCTTGCCCGGGATGCTCGCTCAGGAATGTGGCGATTTCGAGCGCGCGTATGAGGCGCTTGCGTGTGGATGTATCAGCCAGCGAGTGGTAAGGAGAGTTGGATCGATGAAATTGTTCCAGCAGTTGTTCGGTAGTTTGGTTTTCAAGGCTTTCACGCAATGCTTCATTGACGGGCACGGTGTCGTTGGCATGCCCTTTCAGTAATGCATACATATAGAACCCGGTTCCCCCGCAAACGACAGGAATGTGGTTTGCGGCAAGTATTTCCCGGTAGGAATCCGCGAAATCATGCTGAAAATCATTGACATTGTATTTTTCGCCGGCGTCACGGATGTTGATCAAGTGATAGGGGATGCTGCGCCCATTCACCCGATACTCGTCCAGGTCTTTGCCTGTTCCGATGTCCATTTGCCGGTAAACTTGCCTCGAGTCGGCGCTGATGACTTCGCCGCCGATCTCGTATGCGACGCGTGTGGCCAGGTGCGTCTTCCCCGAGGCCGTCGGCCCGAGTATGACCAGTAACGGTGTTTCAAGGTTCATCAGGTGCTGGCTTAATGGTCTTCACATATTTGGTGCTGCCCAAATTAAACACTGTTAGATAATCAACCGATGAAATTTCGGCCAGTTCTGGTGTTTTGGATACGCGCGCCATATTGCGCAAATCCACGAGGACTTCCCGCGGGGCCATGCTTCCCCTTTCTTCGAAGTTCAGCCGCAGGTAGCTCCGGCCGTCGGACCATTCGTGGTCGGCGTAAGTCATAATATCGTCCGGTGCTTTTTCGCGGATAAATGCATTCAGCAATTTATCCAGCGCTCCAACAACATTGGTTCCCTGCAAGCTCGCAAACCGGATCAGCTCATGCGACCGGAAGGGTTGCGCCCCTTGTTCGAAAATGCGCGCATTGCTGAAAGTCGCGATGGCCACCAGCAGTTCTTCCGGCAGTTGATCAAATGCAAAATTGGAAGGCAAGACCCGGTAATATCGCTTTGGCAGAAAAAGGCCATAGCGAAATTTAGACGTCGTAGGCCCATTCAGATGATTGTCGTCAAGGAATTGCGTTGTGAGGGCGTTATCGATCCGGCGAGCAAGTGTGAGCCGCGCGGGAATCCTCGCGGATCGTCCGAGGATAGACGTCAGCCGGGATTGGACGATGCTTCTTTTAGCCAACCAGTAATCTTCCCAAAGCACAACGCCCAATATGCCCGCATTACGGATGCTTGCCAGTTTGAGGGTAATGTCGTGAAGCAGTTTTGTGCCGTCCGACTTCCGCCACGCTTCGAATTCGACCGGAATTATCTTCATCACTACACGATCACCATCGCCGATCAGGGCAACGGGCAATGTAAAATCAGGCTCGCGCACAAGGTTGCACGGGAACGAAATGGATATCAGCCAGTTGCAAAGTTGGTCGGGAAAGGGTAATGTGTCAGCCAATAGAATGCCCTTAATTGAGCCGGCAATTTAATGCGGGAATGTCGGACAACAAAAAAACGCGCCGTCGGGCGCGTTCTCAATTCAAATGCATTGAAGGGATTTATTTGCCTCCCAGTCCGAATATGACACCTACATTCACACCGCCGAACTTAGACGTGGATTCAAAGTCGATATTGTTGGGCGAGCCGGTTTCGGAATCGTGGTTTTTGTTTCCAAATACAAAATGGTAAATACCTTCAACCTGGATACCGACATTTCCGAACGCGAACACCAGACCGGCACGGGGCGCGGCACCAAAGTTGCTGCGTTTAGACGATTCCAGCACTGTTTCACCGTTCCATTTCGCCTTGTACTTTGAAAAATAGACCCCGGCATCGCCACCAATGTAAGGGCGGATCACGCCCTGGGTGAAGAAGTAGTCAAGGGTGCCGGTTACGGGCATAAGCGTTCCGGTACTGCTGAGCGTTTGGCCGGCCACGCGGTAGTCACTTCCGTCGGCATAGATTTTACCGGCAACCCCAATGGCAAATTGCGGAGAAGCGAAGACGCGAAGGTTTACACCACCGCCTGCCACTGTCTTGGAATCTTCCACGTTGGATTTGGCGATCCCACCCTGTAATCCCAGCGAGAACTGTGCAAAGCTTGCCGACGTCGCCGTGAGGATAAGAGCGAAAACTGCGAGCGAAAAGATGAGTTTCTTTTTCATGTTGATGTTTTGATTTTGGTTGATAGTTTGTAAACCGGTCATCCATAATCAGTCCAACACGGAAAAATTGCATTGTACAGGCTCTATTAAATTGTCATACAATCCATTATAGTGACAATTTATTTTTATTGTGCTATTTTAAATTGCTTGTTTCTGTGCAAAATATTCCTCATCCTGACGGGCAGCCTCCCAACCAATCAGCGCCTTTTTACGCAAACTGCCCCAACGGTATTCGCCCAGAATGCCTTCTTTTCGGATCACCCGGTGACAGGGGATAATGTATGCGATAGGGTTGTCGCCGACGGCGGAACCCACGGCGCGAACGGCTTTGGGGTGGCCGATCTGTTGGGCAATCTGTTGGTAGGTGGTTACCGCACCTTGTGGGATGCTGAGCAATGCTTCCCATACCTTTAACTGAAAATTGGTCCCTTGCACGAGCAATGGGAGCTTTTCGAGTGATTGTTCCGCAGGGCTGAAAATGCGCCGAACGAAGCCAGCAGTCAACTGCTGATCCGGACGGATGGTGGCGTAGTGCCATTTACGTGCGAGTTCGATCAACTGGAAGTCACGGGTGGCATCGTCCACAAATGCCATGGCGCAAATGCCCCGTTCGGTGGCGGCGATGAAACAATCCCCGAAAGGTGTTTCATGAAACCCATAGCTGATTACCAATCCTTTACCTTCGCTCTTGAACTCCTGTGGCGTAACGCCTTCTATTGAAATGAAATGGTCGTAGACCCGGCTTTGGCTCGACAACCCGGCCGATTCGGCCAGCTCGACGAGGTTGTTCGATTCCCTGATCCGGTCTTTCAGATAGCCCGCAGTAATGTATTGCAGGAACCGCTTCGGGCTCACACCTGCCCATTCCGAAAACATGCGCTGGAAGTGAAACTGACTGATGTTCACCTCGCCGGCGACCTCGGTAAGCGTAGGTTGTTCTTTTGCGTTTGCCACGATGTATTCGATGGCTTTCGCGATTTTGTCGTAGTTATAAGCTTGCTGGTCCATGGGATGTTTTAATTTGTTGATACAAATTTGGCTTGCCCCTCCCGGGAAGCCAACCCGAAACTTGCGCAAGTATCTTGCACCAGTCACTAAGCAGGCCTGGTACTGTTTATGTATGCCGGTTTATATTCGCATCAGTTTAAATACCACAATTGAACGTTCCTTACAGCCATGAAACTACTCTTTGCCAGTCTCTTTGCACTGTTATTAGCCCACAGCGCGCATTCGCAGAATTTCAAAGCCGATCTCCGGAAACTGAACGGGCAGATCGAAACGGCCTACAAGAGCCACAAACTTACCGCTAACGAATACGCCAAACTGAAACGTGAGCGGGATATGATCCAACTGACGATCGACAAATCGCTGGCCGACGACATCCTGACACCCGACGAGAAAAACAAGATCCATTCGAAAATCGTCCGTTCGCGGAAGCGGCTTTCGAAATACAAGACTAACAGGGAGATTTATTAAAGCAAAATGGCTCCTGCATTGCTTTGCGGGAGCCATTCGGAATGGACGGTCCGGACGGTCAGTATTCTTTCTTACCATCCTTTTTCGCCTTTTTATCGGCTCTTTTTTCTTTCAGGGATTTAGTCGCCTCTTTTTTGTCGCTCCCCTTATCCAGGTTTTTTCCTTTGGCCATGACTATTGAATTTTAAAGTTGTGTAATCTTTCAAATAACAGCAATAACCTGCGCATTTGTATCCATCGCCAGGAAAATTATTGCTTTTGGGTGATCCTGTCCATGATCAGGTTCGCCCGCGCGCCGGTATCGCCACTACTCGGGCACTTGCCCTCGCCGCGGAGCTGCCCCACGATCGATTCGATGAGTGGCTGCTGTACGTGCTGAGGATAAGGGATATGAAAAACCTCGATGCCTTCCGAAGTTTCGACATGTATATCGAACTTCTCGAAAAACGAAAAGGTAATGCGCCCCTTCGAACCGACGATCTGTGCCTGGTCTTCGCGCTGGTCTTTATCTATGGTGTAGCACCAGCTTCCTTTTCCTAATATGCCTGATTCGAATTCGAAATTGGCCACCACAATATCGTCGGCCTCATACAGGCCCGCCTGGTTGCGGGCGATGCCCGATGCGTGGCGAATGGGGCCGAAAATGAATTCGAGCAGGTCGAACTGGTGAGAAGCGAGGTCATGAAAATGCCCGCCGCCGGAAATTTCGGGATTTACCCGCCAGCGCGGCTTCGGATTTGGCCCGACTTCCTCTTCGTATGGCTGCCATTGGAGGCAAATATCTACGAATCGGATATCTCCGATTACTTTTTTGTCGATCAGTTCCTTTACTTTCAGGAAGTAATCCAATGCCCGGCGGTAATAGGCTACGAAAACCGGCACGCCGGTGCGCTTGCTTTCGGCATTGATACGGTCGCATTCTGCGGCGGTACGTGCCATGGGCTTCTCGATGTAAACCGGCTTACCCGCCTGCATTGCCTTGATAGCCAGGCTTTCGTGGGCGTCGGGCGGCGTGGCGATGTAAATTGCGTTGATATCGGGGTCGTTGATAAGCGCCTCGGCGTCGTCATACCATTTGGGCACGCCGTGCCTTTCGGCGTAATCTTGCGCCAGTGCTGCGTCCCGTCGCATTACCGCTACCAGGGAAGAATTGGGTACCTTGTTGAATGCAGGGCCGCTTTTGACTTCGGTCACATTGCCGCAGCCGATAATACCCCATTTAATCTGATCCATCGGACAGGTTTTAGATTTTGAACTAATCAACCTGCATAATAATTATTTATAAAGAGAAATCTACTTTAAAACAGACAGCAACATTTTTCGAACGGTACGCATGGACACACAACCGAATAACCCGCTCCACGGCAAAACGCTGGAAACTATTTTGAATGAACTGGTGGACTATTATGGCTGGGAGCAAATGGGTTATTATATTAACATCAACAGTTTTCAGCACGAGCCTAGCGTCAAATCGAGCCTGAAATTTTTAAGAAAAACACCCTGGGCACGTAAGAAAGTCGAAGACCTGTACCTGGAAATGCTGGAACGAAAGTAGGTAGCTTTGTCAACCATTATCACTTCATACATTGATTATTTATGGCTTTTGTAGATTATTATCAAATTCTCGGACTCGATAAAAATGCCGACGATAAGGCCATCAAGAATGCATACAGGAAACTGGCGAGGAAATACCACCCCGACCTGAATCCGAACGACAAGGAGGCTGAGAAGAAATTCAAAGAGCTGAATGAGGCCAACGAGGTGTTGAGCGACCCGGAAAAGCGAAAGAAGTACGATAAGTACGGCAAAGACTGGCAGCATAGCGAGGAGTTCGAGCGAGCGCGGCAGGCGCGCAGCCAGGCGCGAGGGGAGGAGGGGCAGTGGTACGGCGGAGGGAACGAAGGGTTCTCGGATTTCTTCGAATCCATGTTCGGTTCCGGTTTCGGTGGCGGTCGTCAGGCTCGTTTCCGGGGGCAGGATTATCAGGCGGAGATCCAACTGGGCCTTCGCGACGCTTACGAAACGCACAAGCAAACGTTGACCGTGAACGGCAAGAACATCCGCATTACCGTTCCGGCGGGTGTCGAGAATGGCCAGACGATCAAGATCCCGGGGCATGGAGGCCCGGGAAGCAACGGCGGACCGAATGGCGATCTGTACATCACGTTCTCCGTGGGTACCGATGACAAACTCAGAAGATCGGGCAATGACTTACATTTGAAAGCCGAACTGGACCTTTATACGGCAGTGCTGGGCGGGGAATTGGTGGTTGAAACATTGAGCGGCAAAGTGAAACTTCCCATCAAGCCGGAAACACAGAACGGCAGCATTGTGCGTTTGAAAGGTAAGGGGTTCCCGGTTTATAAAAAGGATGGCCAATTCGGCGATCTCTATGTGACTTTCGATGTCAAAATACCCACTAACCTGACCGAGCGGCAAAAGGAATTGTTTACAGAATTGTCTAAATCCTGAAAACGATATGGAAAATGATCAATTGATTGCTATCGAGGTATTCTGTGCGAATTATGACGTGGAATATGCATTTATAGAGTCATTGCAGGAACACGACCTGATCGAAACGGTGACCGTCGGCAATACCCGCTTTTTGCAGGTGCCGCACCTGAACCAGATCGAGCGCATTATCCGCTTTCACCGTGAGCTCGACATTAATCTGGAAGGCATCGAGGCCATTCAGGGCCTGCTGAGCCGCATCGAGCATCTCGACCGGGAGATGGCCTTGCTGCGTAACCGGTTGCGGTTTTACGAGCCGGGCCTATAATAAATCATGCATTGCCGGATAACCGGTTATCTTTGCACTCCCATTAAAACGAAGGGCGGACCGGCGTCGGTCTGCCCCATTACTTGCCTATGAAATTTGAAGATTACCCCATTGCCGCGGAGATTAAGCGGAGTCTGGACGCAGCCGGGTTTAAAAAACCAACGGATATTCAGTTCAAAGCCATTCCGGCGGTGATGAAGGGGGAAGATGTGCTGGCCATCGCGCAGACCGGTACAGGTAAAACGGCCGCCTTTGCGATCCCGGTGGTTGATAAATTACATAAACAGAAATCGTCGAGCCGTTCCGAAGGGATCAAATGCGTGGTGATGGTGCCTACCCGCGAGCTGGCGATTCAGATTGCCGAGGTGTTTACGAGCATTTCGAAATATACCAAAGTCAAGACATTCAGCGTCTTCGGAGGGGTAGAGCAGGGGCCTCAGATCGCAAAGCTTGAAAAAGGAATCGATATTCTCGTCTCTACGCCGGGGCGGATGTTTGATCTGGTGAGCCAGGGTTATATTAAGCTGGACCGCGTTGATACCCTCATTCTTGATGAGGCTGACCATATGCTCGACCTCGGGTTTATCAAGGACATTCAGGACCTGATCCGGCATTTACCTAAAAGAAGACAAACGTTGTTTTTCTCGGCGACGATTGATGAAAAGATTAAGAAACTAGCCTATTCGCTGGTCAGGAACGCAATCCGCATTCAGATTTCTCCGAAAAATCCTGTCGCGAAAAATATCGACCATTCCGTAGCATTTGTAGCGATGGACGACAAGCGTTTTTTTCTGGAACGCGTCATTCGCCAAAATACAGAAAAAAAGATTCTTGTGTTCGTACGCACGAAGGTGCGGGCGGAACGGGTGTACAAGGCGCTCGAACGCATGGAAATCAAAAGCCTGACTATCCATGGCGATAAGGAACAAGCCGACCGGCTCACCGCCATGAATGAGTTCAAGAAAGGCAATGTAAAAGTGCTGATCGCAACCGACGTCAGTGCGCGGGGGATCGATATCCCGAGCGTGGATTATGTAATTAACTACGATTTACCAGAGCAGCCTGAGAATTACGTCCACCGTGTAGGCCGTACCGGTCGTGGCACGCAAAAGGGGATCGCCGTATCATTTTGCAGCGAGGAAGAAAAGCCCGTTCTCGACGAGATACAGCAGTATCTCGACAAACCCATTGCGGTGCTGAAACTAACCGCCGGCGAATACGCCGAGACGCTCGAACTTACGACCGACACGACCGACGATCTCGGGGCGCTGATGCGTGAGATCGCGGAGTTTGAAACGAGACAAAAGAAGAAAGGTAGAAAGTAAGACAAGAAAAAAGGCTTTCAGGATCGCTCCCGAAAGCCTTTTTCATATGGTGGATTATCGCTTATTCTTCGAATTTGTCCGCCAGGATTTGTCCACGGATTTCTCCGTATGGGTACAGGTCGGTAGGGATGTTAATGTACATCAAACCCAGGATCAGCTGTGTTTGTTGTTCCGTATTAGCCAATTTGTAAGTACCGCTTACCTGGCCGGTAGGTTTGTTGGCCAGTTCTTTAATGATCCCGCCGCGCTCCCAGGCTGGGTTTGCTGCGTTAAGGGTTACCGAGCTTGGAGTGATATTTTGGAAATTGATATTGTATTTCAATTCCATCGTATTCTTGTTATACTCAAATACCCCTGTGCCCTGTGCTGACGATGTAGCCTTTGGAACGGTTGGGCTACTATTGATAACAGCCGAGAACTTCACAATGTCATCTTTGTGAGGTCCTTCCTCTTTACAGGAAGTTACAAATCCTAACATCAAAACCCCCGCGATTAATAGTAAAAAACGTTTCATTGGCTTTCTCATACAATTTAAATTTAAAATTTAACTCCTAAATATACATACAAACTTAAACGCTGCAAAAATGATACCAGTTTGCTGTCATATATTCCAAAGATCACTTTTACGGATATAAACGATCCGGTTGTTCCAAATAACCCTGTCCCAATGATCGACGGAACCGATTATTGTCAGTTTATGTCCTTTTCCGACCTTTTCAACGACGCCCGCCGCTGATGAGGGCTCGTCGCGCAGGAAGGTATTTTCATTCACTATTATGCACGTTTGGTAAAGGGAAGGGACATTTAATATCCCCAGTAACGCCAGCAAATAAACAATAATGGAAACTTTGTGAATCTGCAAAATTGGCTCCTTCCGACGTGTCTTTGTAACCATTATGACAACTATATAGGTGCCCAAAGTTAGAAGCAATATTGGAATGTAGTCGCCATACCTTCGATAAAATATTATGAAATAGTTGTAATCGTCGAATTCATAGCCACTTAGATTCTGCTCCTTTGCAAGCTTATCCATTTTTTCAAAAAGGTGCCTTGACGGCTGCACGAGGGCCAATTTGCTGAGGAAAAAAAGGCAGTCGGTATAATTGTTCGTTTTCTCTGCCAGGAAAGCCAGCTTCAAAAGCAGCGCCTGGCTATTTTTTTCGGTGAGGTTGAAATTTTTTTTGTAGAGCGTCTGTGCCTCGGGATATCTGGCGATAGCGAACAGAGAATCAGCCATTTTAAGCTCCTTCTGATTGGCACAAAAGGCAGTGGCAGGCGCGAAAAAGGCCAGGAACAAAAACGAAAAATACAGGTTTTTCTTGTGGGGTACTTGCATTATACTTTAAAGAATTCTACTTTTGCATCGCAATTACGGAAAAGGCCACGGCTAATCCAAGACTGCAAACCTTCGAAAGCAGAAGCAAGTAGAAAATGATTCCGTAGCTCAGCTGGTAGAGCAATACACTTTTAATGTATGGGTCCTGGGTTCGAATCCCAGCGGGATCACTGAAAGCGCCTCAAAGGGCGCTTTTTTCGTTTAAAAACGTCATTTTTTCACTGTTTTCGAAGATAAGCATATCATTCTGATCCATTCCAGATCAAAGCATTCGGTAACCTATTCGGTAACCTGTTTTGCTTACTAAATTAGGTTACCGAATGGACATGTTTGACAGAGGCGATTTTGACCAAGGTTTCTCAAACATCAATGTTTTTCTAACCTTAAACTGTGAGGATGATGAATTTCAAACAGAACCTGACTGTACTCTTCTGGCTGTACAGACAAAAAGCGAAAGCAGACGGCAAAGCTCCCATTTACGCCAGAATCACAATCGACGGTAAGTACACCGAAATTTCAACAGGCAAGAAAGTAAACCCGGCATCCTGGGACTTGGATACCAAACAGGTTACCGGCTCAGGACTGGAAGTAAAGCTGGCTAACCAGAAACTGGCCCAACTGCAAACTGATGTCGAACGGATTTTCAACGGCCTTCAGACTCAGTTCCGTGAGGTTACCCCTGCAATGGTTAAGAATGTTTACCTGGGCAAACCTGCGATCGAGCAGCCTAAGCTAGCCAAGCCTGCTGCCAAGAACGAGCAAACCGTACTGGAAGTCCTCGATGAATTTATTGCAAAATTCGAGAAGCGCGTTGAACGGGAAAATGTCTCGTATGAGACCTTGAAGCACTGGCGCAGCACCAAGAAGAAGGTTGCCGGTTTTATCAAATATCACTTCGATCGTGAGGACATTCACTTTTCCTCTCTTCCAGACACATTTGCGGATGACCTCTATGATTATTTGACGCTACATGTTGCGAAACCGCTAGCCGAGGTAACAGCGCGCAAGGAAGTGAAATGGGTACGTCAGATCGTGAAAATTGGGGTAAAAAAGAAATACATCCCTTCCAACCCCATGGAAGGCTTCAAATGCTCCGGCGGCGATGTGGAGGTAATCCCGCTGGAATTCTGGCAAGTCGAGAAAATCCAGCAAAAGCAATTTAGCGTTGACCGGATTTCTGAGGTTAGGGATGCATTCATTTTTCAGTGTTTTACCGGCTTCGCCTATCAGGATATATACGACCTCAGTCCGGAAAATGTCGTCCTGGTCGGAACTAAGAAAGAACGCTGGCTTGTGAAGCACAGAGGTAAGACAGAGGTTGGCGAAATGGTCCCTATTCTGCCGATCGTCGACCAACTGATATCCAAATACCAAGACCATCCTTACTGTATTGCAAATCGCAAGTTAATCCCGGTAAACAGCAACTACCGCTACAATGTGTATTTGAAGGACATCGCTCAACTATGCGAAATCCGGGATGTTAGTGGAAGCATCAGGCGGCTGGACACGCACGATGCTCGGCATTTCTTCGCGGATATGATGCTGAATAATGGTGTCCCTTTGGAGGATGTTAGCAAGATGTTGGGACACAGAAGTATCAGGACTACCATGCGCTACTGCCGAGTTAGAAAATCGAGGATAAGTGAAAGTGTCGCAACTCTAAGAGACAAGTTGTTTGATCCATGTGGTTCCTTACGGGCAACCACATAGTGTGGGACTGATATTTTTTCCCTAAAAATCGGCCTATGGCAATACATTGATAATGTAGTTGACATAGGCCCTTTTATCAGCCGTATCTATGAAACTTGAATAGCAACTCAATGTAGAATCTCTGTCTAAGCATAGTTTTGACCATAACGTCCAACATTTCCTTGCCAATATTACCATCGATAGCGCACATGACTCCGCTAACAGATTAGAGGGCAAAGAATTCAGTCGGCGAATTCAAACTCACCCGCTTATGTTTTTTTCTACATGGGAAAATAGATCATTGCTCCTTGCCTATAAAATCCGAGGCCCGGTCAGAATCATTATTGCCTGCCTCAATCTGGATTTTGTCCGCCCGATGAAGAATCCACTATGATCAGACCACCGGTACGGCGAGATTTGCTACCTCCAAATCCGACCAAAAGCCATAATTCAAAGCGCCGAGATCACTTTTTACGACTTTTCGCTCAGGTGTTGCCAAAGACCCATAGCAGCTCATGCGGACCGGTCTTCCGGAGTTGACCAACAATGATGTATCTTAGCTATGAATAACTCAAATGTGAAGCGCGCAGTTTACTCTGAATCACCATTCGGCACTGCGCTTGACAACTTTAGTTTTCATAACCTAATGATGGTCACCATGCCCGATCAGATACCCGTAAAAAGCTTGATCAGACTCAATTGGATGGTTTCCATCATGGCATCTATTGTGATTTTTGCATTCTTAATTACTCTCACCGAAGATTTTAGCAAGGCAATCAACAGCGGTTTTCAAGCCTTTCTATTCTTCACACTTGCCAGTTTTATCAACCTGCTGCTACTCAGGATATTTCAAAAACAAAGGGGGGTGTCCGAAAGCTCCGCGAATCGCAAGTTCTATGCGCTCAGTTATAGCGCCTCACTGACTATAGGAATTTTGACCCGCATAATCTACCCGGCTTTCACCGGAATGCCAATTGAAGTTGAGCGTTTCGACGATCTGGAAGATTACCTGCCTTCTTTACTTTCGGTTTTTACCTTGAACACGCTAATCCTGATACTGCAAAACCTGGTAATCATTCAGCAGAAAAAGATCAAATCAGAAATCGAAAACCTTCAATTGAAAGCAGCGGCAAGCGAGACGAATAATTTACTTCTTCGCCAGCAAATTCATCCCCATTTCCTGTTCAACTCACTAAACGCAATTAAATCTCTATACAAAATAGACCCGCGGCAGGGTGAAGACTACCTGGTTCATCTGGCTAATTTTCTCAGGGTTACGATATCTAATCAGGGGACAAGCACCGCGTTAATCAAAAACGAACTTGATTTTTGCCTGGACTATCTGGCTATGCAGAAGATAAGGTTCGGTATCGCACTCAATTATTCGATTCAAATCGATGAACAGATCATCAGAACACGTTACATTCCGTATTTCTCGCTACAACCATTGGTCGAAAATGTCATCAAGCATAATGACTTGACAGAAGACAGCCCTATCGAAATCAGAATCCAGGAAGTCGAAGGCTATTTGTGTATTTCCAATAATTTCCAACCTCGAAAATACAAAGAACCTTCCACCGGCCACGGCCTGTCCAACCTTTCTGAGCGATATCGCCTTCTTGTAGGGGAAGATATTCACATTGAGCGGGATGATTCTTTGTTTTTAGTACGCATAAAAATTCTTGAACGATGAAAATTGTAATAATAGAGGACGAGAGGGCCACCGCCGTAGATCTCACCCAAACAATTACACAGCTAGACCCTGCCCTAGAAATTGTAGCTGTTCTCAGATCGGTCAGAGAAGGAAAAGAATGGTTTAACCATAACACAAAGCCTGACCTGATATTCAGCGACATTCAGTTAGGGGACGGACTGAGCTTTGAGATACTTGGAAACGAGTTCGTCCCGGTTATATTCTGTACCGCATACGACGAGTATGCGCTGAATGCCTTCAACGCAAATGGCATAGACTACATTCTAAAACCCTTCACAACTGCCTCGGTGGCAGCCGCTTTACAAAAATTCAAAAACCTGACCAAAACGGCAACAAACGCGTTGACAGGGCAATACGAATCGATCCGCCGGCTTCTGTCGGAAATTAAATCTCCTAAGCCGTCCTCACTCCTGATACAGTATCGGGATACAATAATGCCTTTAAAAATCGAAGAGGTTGCCCTTTTTCGGCTTGAAAACGGTAACGTCCACCTGCTCACATTTGACCAGGAAAAGTACTATCCGGGAAAAAGCCTGGAGGATCTCGAAGAAATCGTCGGCGAAGACTTTTTCAGGGTCAACAGGCAAAGTCTTGTCAATCGGAAGGCAATCATCAATGCTTCCAGTATATTTTCCAGGAAGCTTTCACTGAACATCTGCGTACCACTCGATGAGGGTATCACAATCAGTAAAGAGAAAGCGCCCGCCTTTTTGAAATGGCTGACCGGAAATTGATCAGGAGCGAAACGTGTAACCAAACGGTCATTGACATTCACAGCCACCTTAGGGCTCATCCTTGTGAGCGGCAATCTTAAGCGCATGCGACCAATACCTGCTTTAAGCTCATCCAGTAGTTACGGTTTACGAATCAGCTCCAAACTTACAACGCCCGTCGGAGCAGCCTTACCTTTAAGTTGAATCATTCCCAACCTTTCTATTATAAAACTGTCCTGTGCTTCAATACAGCGAAGAAGGTATTCAGAAGTAAGCAATCTTCTATCGTAATCGTTACAGAGGCTCTGCAGGCGGGCTGCCGTATTGAGTGTGTCTCCATGATAAGCAATGTCTCTTTTGATGTCTCCGATTTCAACGGCTACGACGGTACCCATGTGCAACCCGGCTTTAAACTGTGGGACACGCCCATAGTTTTGCAGATAGTATTGTGCTTTATCCTCAAACTGCTTTTCACAGGCGAAAAAAAAATGCACACATGCAAGTTTCCTCAGTCCTTCGGTAATAGTCCAGCTCATCACGATCTCATCTCCTACGTATTGATATACTTCTGCATTATAACGGGGAATGACCTGATTAATGTCATAAAAACTATCCCGGATAAAAGCACTGTACTTCAAATGGCCGCAGGTTTCGGCCATACTTGTCGATGACTTTAAGTCCATAAACAGAAACACACGTTCCTGTTCTGCCGGATTTCGATATTTCCCCCATAAAAGCGGTAACAGGATACCGGGACCGAACTTTTTATTGACCTGAATTGCTAAGTTTATTATCAAAGTCATAAACAGGTAGTAGACCACCAGCATCACCAAAACGTAGTGCCAGAATTCGTCATTACCAGGAAGCGCAGCCGGTAGGGAAAGTCTGGCAGAGAGAACATCATGAAGCTTATCCAGGATCAGCCATAACAACGCCGTCAGCGTCGTTATGGACAAAACCGTTTTGACCAGGATGATTTGGCCAATGGATCTGTTTTGAAAAGAGAATTTTCCAATATAGTGATCTATCAGACCAAGCGTGGTGCCATATAGCGCCCCGAGTGTCATTGCAATGATCAAAACTGGCCCCAGTCTCTGTTCGCCGATCAGAGGATAGATAGCAACAAGGGACCTGACATATAGATGAATAATTAGTCCCAGGACTGCATTGGCTATTATCCAGAAGCTAATCTGAGTCATCAGCGAGCTCAGCAAAGGGTACTGTGATGCAAAACGCCGGGCGGCAGAGCCGTAATCCAATTGATTTTCCATGATAGTATAGTTGAAGACTTTTACAAGACCGCGAAGTAGAATTCACCTGGAATTTCCTGTCCGATCTGGCAGTATAATCATAACACCCGGCCAACTTTTAAAACTGCGGCTGATGATCTTGTTTAATCACTTAAACTAAAATGGCCAAATATTGGCATATTACAATCATAAACAGACTAGTAATGCACAAATCAGATTCAAAAAGCAGCATTGTTCTACCCATATCCACAGAGGCGATGCCGGTTTCCAGTTGCAATTACCAGCGTACCTAATTGATCTAAAACAAACTTCGAATCGAGCCGCTAAGGTAGCTGGTCCATTTCGTTCCTTTCATCAATCGATTCTGTTTAGTATGCTCAGGATCGCAAAATCAAAAGTAGGTGGTTGCTGAATACTGATTCAGCGGTTTGCTCTTGAAGCTGACAAAAACGATGATAAAGCGGCAACCTACTGTAAGCAGGCTGCCAAAATCCTCATTAGGAACGGAGTAAGATTAAAATCACCGGATAAATAACGGCAGCGGGCAGCTGATCAGATTGCTAACATCCCTGAGTCAGCTCTGTTAGGAGAGAGATTGCATTTACAACTTGTGAGTGCTCAGAGAGCCTTAGCCTTTTCATTTTACAGCACGCCGACTTAAATCCCTTTTTGTCTGCTTCATGCGTAAAGGGCTTCTGCTCAAATATTCTAATAATGACCTTTGTATCTAGTAAAGAGGAAAGCCCGGCCCTCTAACATTAGCCATGTCTGAGAAAGCCTTCCGTTAACGGCGTTATCATTTTAGTCTGCCAATTGGCCTGTACCGGCCACATGCCGACTGGCTAAAAATTTAACGGTGTCCGCATCAAAGCAACAGTGATAACCCACACAACTTTATCATACTCATATAACAAAACACTTATGCGTAACATTAAAATTTTGATTCTTTTTTTAATTGTTTCTGGCTCTGTCCAAGCCCAGCAGCAAGTCGACTCGACCAGGCAAAAGATGATTGATGCTATTAGGCGAAAGATGATCGATTCGGTTAGGTCGGCACGCATTGACGAAGCGGCGCTGAAGTATCCACGGATACGTCAGTTGACGGTCACCCACCAAAACAATGCCGAGGGAGATATGAGCTCTAAACTTTTAGGCAACAACTTCTTCCGCGGGCGGATGCGAACCAACAGGACAACTGTCAACATGAACATCCCTCTCCTTACTCAGAATAAGAACATCGCTGTGGCAAGCATTGGATTTGTCCATCAGTTTTTCGACCTAAATAAAGTTACCACCGAAGCCCCTGGATACGTGGTTTCAGAAGAAACGCGCTATGTACCCATGGTCAATCTGGCGGCCAGCTTCACCAGGCGGGATACGCTCTTTAATATTCCGCTTTCTCTAACCGCTTCTTTGGGAGGTCTTTTCAATCCTGATTTCCAAAGCGCACAGCTACGGTTCCTTGGTATACTTACCGTACCGATTATCCGGCGAGAAAACACAAATATGACGGTCGGTGTGATACTTAACATCGACCCTTCATCACTGACGCCGTTCATTCCTTTAATCAGCTATTCGCATAAGTTTAAATCCCTGGATATCGATCTGATGGCTGATCTGCCGTACCGGGTCGCTTTGCGGAAGACAATAGCAAAAAAGAACTCACTAAGCGCATTCAGTGAAATGGCCGGGAATAATTCGTTTTTCGGATTTGACGGACCAAATCCAACGCTGCCCCACCGGATGACCTTTGCTACAACCGAGCTAAAATCCGGTCTTATGTTTGAGCACAGGCTCACCAAAAAGGTGGTATTAAGCTTCTCAGGCGGAGTGAACACGACCCTACAATCAAGGATTTTCAAGGTCGGGGCCAAACAAAATGATTACTTGATTAAGAACAAGACAGGTGCCACGCCATTTGTGCAGGTAGGCTTTTCAATGCTTCCCTTCTGGGATCCCTTTAAAAGGTAGGCCACCCTGTCCTGACAATTCAAAAGCTTCTCATACCAGACATTGCAATGGAATACCAGATCCCACCCCCATCCGTGATCAGGCTGCTGATGCTTTACAATGTTGTGATCATGATGGTCAGGCGTGATATCGCTCGGCACCAGCTACCTGTCAGCGTCGAACAGCTCATCATACTGATGCACATCAAAGACCACGAATCGATATCCCAACAGGACATCGCAAAGCTTACACGAAAAAACAAGTCATCGATTCACCGGCTGGTCGGGATACTAAAAGAAAAGGGGCTGCTGGAAATCAGCCTGAACAAAAACGACAAACGTCTGCATGTTCTCACGCTCACTGTAAAAGGTGTTCAGATTTGTGAGGTATTCAATGATCAGGCTAACGCTCCCTTTCCGGGTGGCGACCACTTTTCACCTCACCGACCGGCAGACAAAAAATAACGCATCAAACTCACTCATGATCTTATGATTTGCAAGAGTAAAGGAAAATTCAGTAGGCTAACTCTCATTGCGCTGCTACTGACTCATTTGAGTGCCTTCTCTCAAAAGCAGACGCTAACTCTGCCGCAGGCATTGCAACACGCGCTGCAAGCGAGCCAAACAGCGAAAAAAGCCATGCTTGACGTTGAAAACGCCATTTATAAGAACCAGGAAGCCCGCGGCAGAGTCATGCCCCAGTTGAGTGCAACAGGCAGCATGAACTATAACCCCATACTACAACTGACAGCCCTGCCAGGCGAGTTGGCGGGGCAGCCAGGCAAAACGCTTTTGATCGCCTTTGGCCAGAAATGGAATACCGGCGCCAGCCTGGCATTGACTCAAAACCTTTTTGATAAAACCGTCTTTACCGGTTTGAAGGCTGCGCGTTCCAGTATCGAGTACTATCAACTCAATGCGGCCCTGACCCAAGAGCAGTTAATTGAACAGGTTGCCAGCGCTTATTACCAGGTGCTCGTTGAACGGCACAAGATTTCAGTAATTGATAGCACCATTGCATACACGATTAAAGTTCAGAATGTAATCACCGGTCAATACCAAAATGGGCTGATCAAGGAAATTGATGTCGATCGTATAGGGGTTAACGTGACCAATCTGCGCACCCAGCGTCAGCAGCTAATTAATAGTGTTGAGCAGAAAGAGAACCAGTTAAAGTACGCTATGGGAATGGACATTCTCTCGCAGATCAACCTTCCGGCGATAGACCTGGACAGTATACGACCATCCATGGCTACCTTCGCCGATGCCGGCGTTCCCGAAGACCGCACCGAGATGATGCTGATCAAAAAGCAGGAACAGTTACTAATCCTTCAGAAAGACACCTACAAAGCAGCTAATTTCCCTGTTCTTTCCTTCTCAGGCAACTATGGCTACCAGGGGCTCGGAAATACATTTCCTTTGTTTAAAGGTCAGCAACATGGCATCAACTGGTTTGATTATGCTTCCCTAGGCATGAGCCTGAAAATACCCATCTTCAACGGCTTTACAACACGGGCGAAAATAAGGCAGGCCGATGTTCAGATCCGCAGGCTACAAGAGGACATTTCCCAAACCAGTCTCTCGCTCAGCCTTGAAAGTGAGAATGCAAAAGCACAGGTTCGGAACAGCCTGGTCATCCTCGACGATCAGAAAGAGAACATCAGGCTTGCTCGAAAAGTATTTTTAAACACTAAGAACAACTACGACAATGGCCTGGCCACACTGACTGACCTGCTGGAAGTGGAGAAGTCGCTGACCGAAGCAAACAACAACCATGCGGCGGCAACCCTAGACTACAAGCTGGCTGAAATCAAGTTGATTAAGGCCCAGGGGAATTTAAAGTCTTTGTTAAACCCATAGTAGATATGAACAGGAAAACAGTAATCAATAGCCTCATCACCCTGATAATTGTTGTAGGCAGCGCCAGCATCATTCGATGGGTGCTGCTGAGCAACAAGAAAAAAAATGATGAGAAAACAGCAATCGTCGCCCAGGTTGAGTCCAGCGTTTCTGTAAGGGGAAGCGTCGTCTCCAAAAAGCCGCTTACGCAGGATCTTTTGGTCAATGGCAGCTTTATCCCCACGCGTCAGCTGGATTTTCCCGCTGAAAACTCAGGCCGGGTCCTTCAGGTGCTCGTCGCAGAAGGAAGCCGGGTCCGCGCAGGTCAAACCTTGGCGATCATCAAGGGGGAACAGCTCAATATCGATAAGGAAAGCGCACAAATGGCATTCGAGCTCGCCGGGCGCGATCTGCAGCGCTACGAAAACGCATTCAAAACCGGAGGGGTTACCCAGCAACAGCTCGACCAGGCACGCCTTGCCGTCAGCAACGCCCAAGCGAGGCTGAAAGACGCTGCAATTCGTGTTGGCGATACTCATGTGCGCTCCTCCATTAATGGCATTGTCAATAAAAGGTTGATCGAGCCGGGCTCGGTTGTCTCGCCCGGTACCGTTCTATTTGAGTTGGTGGATGTATCCCGCCTGCGTTTGCAGGTGATGGTCACCGAAGACCAGATTGCAAGGATTCGGAGCGGCCAGCAGGCAACCATTGCCGTCAGCGCCCTTCCAGAAAAGCAGTTCACCGGTAAGGTCACTTTCATTGCTTCCAAAGCTGGCAATACACTTGGTTTTCCCGTTGAACTCGAATTGGTCAATGACCCAAAACACCTGGTGAAGGCGGGTATGTATGGTACTGCACGATTTGAATTTTCATCGGCTTCAACCGTCATACTCATCCCCCGCTCGTCCTTTGTGGGCAGCGTCAGTAGCAATGAAGTTTTTGTGATCAGAGAAGACAGCACCGTCTCGCTGCAAAAGGTGGTAGCCGGAAGGATCACCGGCGATCAGGTTGAGGTCCTTGAAGGGCTGAAAGACGGACAGACGGTGGTTACCAGCGGTCAGATAAACCTGGATGAGGGTTCAAAAGTGCGCCTTGTGCATTGAGCCGTTGCCAACACTAAATACTCAGTTATGAAAATTGCAGAAATGTCTATCAAACGGCCTACCCTGGTCATAGTCCTCTTTATTATTCTCATATTGGGAGGGCTGCTGAGCTATTCGACGCTCAATTATGAACTGGTGCCTAAATTCTCAAGGCCCATCGTTTCGGTGACCACCGTATACCCGGGCGCCTCCCCCAGCGAGGTCGAGAACACGGTTTCCAAGAAGATTGAAGATGCTGTTTCTTCAATGGAAAATATCACCAAACTTGAAACCCGCTCCTTTGAGAGCCTTTCCATTGTCACCATTACCCTTTCGGGCGATACAGATGTGGACTATGCCTTAAATGAAGCCCAGCGTAAGGTTAACGCTGTTCTAGGAGATTTGCCCGAGGATGTCGATCCGCCTTCCCTGAATAAGTTCTCCATTGACGATCTTCCGGTGATGACCCTTGCAGCAACCGGCTCGATTGATGATGCTTCATTTTATGATCTAATCGACAAGCGCATCGCGCCGGTGCTCTCACGCGTTTCGGGGGTCGCCCAGGTAAAGCTGGTGGGCGGACAGCAGCGGGAAATACAGGTCAATGTAAATGCAAAAAGCCTGGAAGCATTCGGGCTCTCGCTTTCGCAGGTCCAGAATGTGATCCTCTCATCCAACCTGGACTTTCCCACCGGTAGCGTACAAACCCGGCGCCAGGATATCCTGATACGCCTGGCCGGCAAGTATCGCGACATCGATGAGCTTAGAAATCTAGTTGTGGCTACCAGGGCCGGTAGCCAGATCCGGCTGAGCGATGTTGCCGACGTTCAGGACGTGCAAAAAAACGTGGAAAAGCTCGCCAGGGTTAACACCCAGAGTGCGATCGCCCTGCAGGTCATCAAGCAATCAGATGCCAATGCGGTCCTGGTCAGCGAGCAGATCACAGCCAGCATACTTAAACTACAAAAGGACTACAAAGATGCGGGGCTACACATCGATATTGCCAATGACAGCTCAATCTACACGCTTGCGTCCGCCGATGCTGTGATCCATGACCTGATCCTGGCAGTTGTGCTGGTGGCCTTTGTGATGCTGTTTTTTCTCCACAGTATCCGAAACGCATTGATTGTCATGGTGGCCATCCCGGCGTCGCTGATCGCCACCTTTGTTGGCATGAAACTGCTGGGCTACTCACTGAACCTGCTCTCGCTACTGGGGCTCTCATTGGTGGTAGGTATCCTGGTGGATGATGCCATCGTGGTTTTAGAGAACATATACCGGCATATGGAAATGGGAAAAAACCGTGTACGTGCCGCCTATGATGCGACCAGTGAGATTGGCTTTACTGTTACGGCTATTACATTGGTCATCGTGGCAGTGTTCATTCCTATCTCGCTAAGCACAGGTCTTGCTGCCGACCTGCTCAAACAATTCTGTGTTACAGTCTCCATGGCAACACTACTCTCGCTATTGAGCTCATTTACAATAGTCCCCTGGCTATCCTCCCGGTTTGGAAAGTTGGAAAAGATATCAGCAGATAACCTATTTGGCAGGATCATTCTGGGCTTTGAGAAAGGGCTCGACCGGCTGACAAACTGGATCACCGGAATTCTTACATGGAGTTTAGGTCACAAAAAAATTGCCCTAGGACTGGTCAGTTTGCTGTTTATAGCTTCTTTTGGCCTGGTAGCAGGCGGGTACATCGGCGCTGAATTCTTTGCAAAATCCGACCGGGGAGAATTCCTGGTTCAGATCGAGATGCCCAAAGATGTTTCCATCCAGCAGACCAATGCCATGACCCGTGCCGCTGAGGCCATACTGCAAAAAAAGCCGGGAGTAAAAAAGCTGATCACAACCGTCGGGCAAAGTAGTGACGGCAGCGCTTCCCAGTCAACTGCCTACAAGGCAGAAATAAGTGTCCAGCTGGTGCCGCGCTCCGAGCGCGCGGACGAAGCCAGCATCTATGCCGTCAAGGTCAAGCGGGAATTGCAACGGGCTCTGGTGGGCGCGAAAATAAAAACCGTTCCTGTCAGTATGTTAGGTACTGCCGAAAGCGCGCCGCTGGCGCTCATTGTCACCGGTGCAGATCTGGACAGCGTCATGCATTTTGCGCAGTCGGCGCTAGCTGAACTGAAAAAAATACCGGGGGCGACCGAAATGCGGCTCTCGGTTGAATCAGGTAACCCCGAGATCAATGTTCAGGTTGACCGCGATAAGATGTCTGCTTTGGGCTTGTCACTGGCCACTGTGGGAGGCACCATGCAGACAGCCTTCAACGGAAATACCGACGGCAAGTTCCGTAAGGGAGAATATGAATATGACATCAATATCCGTTTTGATCAGTTTAACCGGCAAAGCATCGAGGATGTCAGCAATCTGGCCCTTGTCAATGAACGCGGGGATCAGGTCCGTCTTTCCCAGTTTGCCACCGTGCGGGAGGCCAGCGGGCCCAGTGAACTGGAGCGCCGTGACAAAAGCACGTCGGTAACTGTACAGTCCCAGGCAGTTGGCCGCCCGTCAGGAACCATAGCCAATGAATGGCAAGCACGCTTTGAAAAGCTGCCCATGCCACAAGGGGTATCCTATCTGTGGGGAGGCGATATGGAAAACCAAAGTGAGGGTTTTGGCTCCATGGGAATAGCGCTACTGGCAGCCATTATTTTGGTCTACCTGATCATGGTTGCGCTCTATAACAGCTTTGTCTATCCTTTCGTGGTCCTGTTTTCGATTCCGCTCGCTGTCATCGGCGCTTTTCTGGCGCTGGCGCTCACCAACAACTCCCTGAACCTGTTTACGATCCTGGGTATGATCATGCTCATCGGCCTGGTGGCAAAAAATGCGATCATCCTCGTTGATTTCACCAATCAGCGCAAGGCCGAAGGAGAGACCACCTACCAGGCCCTGATTGATGCCAACCATGCCCGTTTGAGACCGATTTTGATGACTACAATTGCGATGGTGATCGGAATGCTACCTATCGCGATGGCGAAAGGTGCGGGCGCAGAATGGAAGAACGGGTTGGCATGGGTGATAATTGGTGGCCTTCTCAGCTCGCTGTTTCTGACACTGATCATCGTTCCGGTCATGTATACACTCTTTGATAAGCTTGTCACAAGGCTCGACCGCAATAAGGGCGACAAGTCCATTCAGCAACAAATGCAGGAGGCTTATCAACCAACTGGGCACCCATAGAATGGCCTATCCCGTTAGTCTGCCTCTGATTAACGCTAGATTTTGCCTCTCTGAAACAAGATCGGGGTAAGCTTTCCTGCATAAGATGTTCGCTTTAAAGAAAGCCATTTTATGATGCCTGCTGAAAATTACTGGCCCACCTGATAGGTTGAAATCAAAAGCAACACTTAACGGTACCATCAACGGTTCGAACATATTTTAAGATATCGCATTCTCATTTGGAGCAGGTATTGGCTTTGTGTGCAGAAATGCTTTACGGCTTGGCCAATGGCACGCCGCATCTTCTCGGAACGAGACAGGCTGACCCGCTCACAATCCGGTGCTGATCTTAGTGGCAGTACGATCCAGAACAGCATTATTTGGGTTATCAGACAGCAGAGGGTTTTAAATTCCTCTACCGCTAAGCTGTCGGCTAAATTTGATACATCCGTTCAAAACGATGAAAGAGCAAAACTGTGAGCAATGGGTGACCGGTTTCATAGAAGACATATGGAATAACAACCGGATTGAGATGTTGTCAAAATATCTGCACGAAGATTTTATAGATTATTCGCTTCCCTGTGGCTTACAGAATGCCAAGGGGCTTTCGGCCTACCTGATGGAATTAAAAAAAAATATCTGTCATAAAACTAAAATTCAAAAATTAACAGTAATGCAAGATTTAGTGGTGGTTGATTTAAAAATTTTGCTCAGTCCCCTGCCTGACCCTGAGGATATCGAGTTCTGCAACAAAGCCGGCGAGACTATGAGCGGCTACCGTATGTTTAAGATGTTGGGAAACCAAATAATTGCTCACTGGGAATACCTGGAGCACAGCGTATGCAATTGAGGATGGGCTCGTCGAATGTTTAACTAAAGCGAAACTTCACTTTACTAGGCTGACTTTAAATGCGGTTGAACATTCAAATTACAGCGCCATCAACTTTTAGTACTAAAATCAGGTATCCAATACCTTATCCGGTATATGCTTATGGCATCACTCCCTGATGTGCTCAATTAAGAAGCAAGCCATAACGGGTCTTGAACGATTAGGTATATTTGCAATAATGTTTTAACCAACAAGATAATTGCTGATGTACAACGTCTTTTTTCAAAAATTCAATCAAAAAGTTTCATTGACAGAACAGGAAGAAAATGTCATCAAACAATACCTTACTCCTAAAAAGCTAAGAAAACGCCAATATTTACTTCAGGAAGGGGACATCTGCAAAAGTATCGCACTGGTAGAGAAGGGCGTGATGCGGAGTTATCTTGTGGATCCGGATGGCCAGGAACATATTACTGCTTTTGCCCTGGAAGGCTGGACCATTGGCGATTTGTCCAGCTTTCACAGCCAGCTACCTTCGACTCAAAACATTGATGCCCTGGAAGATTGCGAACTGGTCTTGGTCAGCAAATCTGCTCATGATGAACTGCTTAAAACAATGCCCAAGTATGAAACATATATCCGGCTTTTGATCACAGACGCCTATATGGCACTTCAAAGAAGAATTCTGAACATGATCAGCTTGTCCTTGGATGATCGTTACAAAGCCTTTATAGATACCTATCCAAACATCGCCCAACGTGTTCCCCAGCACATGATTGCTTCTTATATGGGCCTATCTCCGGAAACTCTAAGCAGGATCCGGACCCGGATGAACACCTCAAAATAATAAACCCTTGATTCTAATCAACAATTTTCATTGATCGGAATCAAGATAATTTCTTGTCCAAACGCATTGGCCCACGGGTCTTGATGCTGGTAGTTTTGTGTATCAAAATCGATACAAAAATGAACACAAAACAAACCATCGCCATTATTGGAGCCACAGGGAATATGGGCTCTGGTATATCCAAAAATCTTTCCGCCGGTAACTACCGCCTTCTCTTATTCGCAAACGAGCTCAGCAAGTTACAGACGCTCGAGACTGAAATACTGGCAAAAAATCCTACTGCCGACATTGAACTAAGCGAGTGCCCCACTGAGGCTTCCTGGGAGGCTGACGTCATTATTCTGGCTTTACCTTATCCTGCACAACAGCAGATCGCGGAGAAAATCAGGGAAGTGGCCAATCAGAAAATTGTGATCAGCATTGCCAATCCGCTTAACGAAACTTATGACGGGCTGGTGACCGCTCCCGATACAAGCGCGGCTGAAGAACTTCAAAAATTGCTGCCCAACTCGAAAGTTGTAAAAGCATTTAACACGGTCTTTGCAGCCGACTTCGTCCAGCCGGTCATTGCCGAAAAACAAGCCGATGCATTCATCGCCGGAGATGACCAGGATGCCTTACAAACAGCAAGCGAGCTCGTAGTAACAGCAGGGTTCAATCCCATCATTGCAGGTGGATTGCATGTGAGCCGGACGTTGGAAAATATGTCGTTGCTGCTGATCCAGCTGAATATGAAAAATGGGTATAAATGGCTTGCGGGTTGGAAAATATTACACCAATAGTCATCACTCTAAATAATTATTAATCATAATAAAACGATCATGAAATTGACATTCATAAAAAATATTGCGCTGACAGCCTCCATTGCAGCAATTCTTGCTGGGCTATTGAGCTGCCAGACATCGTCTTCACAATCTGAAAGCGCTGCTGTAAACATTGACAGTCTCAAAACAATCGCTTTGAATCTGGCGGCCTCCAATGATAGTACTGCCGCTTATCTGAAAACTTTTGACGCATTGGACTTCGATGTATTCAGTAACCAGAAATGGGACCGGTTTAAAGAAAGTCATGCTGAGAATATTAAAGTTTATTGGCCCGATGGGCATGTAACAGAAGGCCTGGATAAACATATTTCAGACATGAAAAGCCTTTTTGTATATGCCCCGGACACCCGCATAAAAGAGCACCCTATCAAATTCGGCTCTGGCGACTACACCATCGTTACGGGCGTGTTTGAGGGCACTTTTACCAAACCAATGCCGATCGGCAATGGAAAATTTATTCAGCCAACAGGTAAAGCCTTTAAGTTTCCGATGGCAACCGTTGGCCTCTGGAAAGATGGAGTCATGATCGAGGAACACCTTTTCTGGGACAACGCAACCTACAATAAACAAATCGGACTTTAATTGCCAGACATGGTATGCAAAGGAAACAATTCATAAAAACCGCCCTGACAGGCGCAGTGGGGATGAACACTTTATCAGAATTTAAGAATTTCACGGCAAGTTTGCCAGCACAGCAACAATTGATGCCTGTCTTGTTTATTGGTCATGGTTCTCCTATGAACGGAATTGAAGATACTGCTTTCAGTCGAAGGTGGACACAGATGGCGAAAGAAATTCCAACGCCTTCGGCAGTACTTGTTGTGTCGGCTCACTGGTTCACGCAGGGGACGAAGATCACTGCAATGGATTTTCCGGAAACGATTCACGATTTCGGAGCCTTTCCACCAGCGCTATTTGCCGTACAATACCCAGCACCCGGAAATCCGATGCTTGCCAGGGAAACCGCTACGCTTATCCATTCGGCAAAAGTCGAGCTTGATCATGACTGGGGACTTGACCATGGCACCTGGACAGTGGTCAGACACATGTATCCAGATGCAAAAATCCCTGTGCTGCAACTGAGTATCGATTACACTAAGGGGCCTCAATATCATTACGATTTGTCTAAAGAACTTTTGGCCTTGCGTAAAAAGGGGGTTCTGATCATTGGGAGTGGGAATATGGTACATAATCTGAGAATGGTGGCCTGGGATAAGATCAACCAATCTGGTTATGGCTACGATTGGGCACTTAGCATCAATGAAAAATTTAAGTCGCTCATCACAGAAAATGATCACCGTCCTTTGATTAATTATTCGCAAATGGGCCGGGAGGCCATGTTGGCAATACCTACGCCAGAACATTATCTACCCTTGATGTACACATTGGGCTTAAGATCAGGCCAGGAAAAAGTTTCCTTCTTTAATGACCAGGCCGTCGGCGGATCGCTTACGATGACATCTGTTAAGATTGGATGAAAATCAAGAGGGAATACATTACAGTCCTCCTACTTGCCCTGGCTATTGCAGGACTATCTTTTAAAGAGATCACTAAAAATATTATGGATCAAGATAAAATAATAGCAACCAAAAAATTAGCGCTGGAATACTTGGTTAAGGAGCCAACCCTAAAAACAGCTAAGCGAAAAGGAATCATTCTGCTCCATGGAGTGGGCAGTAATGAGAAAGATCTGTTTGGGCTGGCAGGTTACTTACCCGAAGATTTTTACATTATTTCTGCAAGAGGCCCCTTTAATTTGGGAGGCGAACGGTTTGCATGGTATAATGTTGATTTTTCGACCGGGAAACCTGTTTATGATGCCAGACAGGAGGAAATCAGCCGCGACAAAATCCTGACATTTGTTAGGCAGGTGAAATTGGAATACATGCTTAGCGAAGTCTATTTAGGCGGCTTCAGCCAGGGTGCTATCATGAGCTATAGCATTGGTCTGACACAACCACAATCCATAAATGGCGTAGTCGCATTAGGTGGCAGGCTGTTAAGTGAAGTTCAGCCGCTAGTAAAAAAGAGCGATGAGCTGAAAGGGTTGAAAGTGTTTGTAGCGCACGGAAAGCAAGACCAAACGTTGGGTATTTCATACGCGAAAGAAGCCCGGACGTACTTACAAGACTTGGGCGTCCGGCTTTCCTACCACGAATATCCCGTCGGTCATCAAATTAATGCGAGCGTCCTCAAAGATCTGCACGACTGGCTCTCATTGGAATAACAAACCCCGCGCGCTGAAACCAAGCATGATATTTTTGTAGAGACGTCCCGCTCTCGTAAAGGGTCAACACCTTAACATAGTTTAATGGTATTTGTTAAACTATGTTATGAGCTTAATCTAGACATTGACCCTAATTTTGTGATATTGAACGACTTAAATTTAAAAACATGACAACCAATGAAGTGCTGATGCACCACCTCACTGCTTTTGGCAATAATGACCTTGAAGAGATCTTAAAAGACTATACGCCCGCGTCAGAATTATTAACACCAAATGGCCCTTTGAAAGCGTTAGATGCGATCAAGGGCTTCTTTGAAGAATATTTTGCTGCAATACCAACCGGATCAGCCTTTGAAATGAAACAGCTGACGGTGACGGGAAATGTGGCTTACGTAGCCTGGACAAGTGAGTCGGCTACGTTCAAGTTCCCAATGGGCACAGACACTTTCTTTATAGAGGATGACAAGATCATATTTCATACTGTGGCCGATTACCGGATTGGCAAATAATCTAATGTCAAGGCCGCTGCAATCAGCGGCCTTTTTCATTCATCATTCTTCTAAAAATACTTTATCATGAAAACAATCATCTCTAAAAGCATCTTATTGCTTATGCTCATTGCTGCGGCATCCGCTGCCAGCGCTCAGGAATATGTAGCACCAACAAGGCCGGCCCAGACCGGACGTTCTCCGGGGGTGAAAGTGAAGCTTCTGAGTACTAACGGAGAGACCAAAACCTACGTTCTTATTTTTTCAAAGAACGACGAGATCGTTTCAGGCCTAACCGAATTTGCACAAAAATACAAAGTCCAAAGTGCACATTATACTGGCATTGGAGATGCATTCTCTGCCAAAGTGGGCTTTTTTGACTACGGTCGCAATGAATTTAAAGTTATTCCAATCGGTGAGTCAGAGATTTCATCATTGATGGGTGACATAGCTGTATTCAATGGCAAGCCCGTCGCACATACTCACATCAACCTGGCCGTTTCTGACGGCACCATTCGGGGTGGGCACCTGCTGGAATGCTTTGTAGGACCTACATTAGAATTGTTTGTAACCGTGGAGCCCACTCCGTTATACAAAAGACTCAGCCCGGAATTTAAAGCCGGTATCATTGATCCAGCGCTGGAAAATTAAATCAGAGGTTTATAACTAAACATTAATCACAATGGAAATAACAGCAGCTGTTGTAAAAGAAAAGGGCAGTGACTTTAAGCTCGAAAAAGTAAGATTGGATAAACCTGCTTCCGAAGAAGTATTGGTAAAAATAGTAGCAACGGGAATTTGCCATACTGATATGGTAGCCAGAGACTTTGTGATGGGAGCCCCCGGCTTTCCTGTCATCTTAGGTCACGAAGGAGCAGGTATTATCGAAAGTGTAGGTGAAGATGTGCACCACCTAAAGGCAGGAGATCATGTCGTCTTAACTTATGGTTTTTGCGGTGAATGTGAAGTATGCCGTACGGGCAACTCCCCATATTGCTATGAGTTTTTCCAAAGGAATTTCTCAGGTGCTCGCGTAGACGGATCTCACAACCACCACGATCATGATGGCAAACCCATTAACCATAACTTTTTTTCCCAGTCCTCCTTTGCAACCTATGCCATTGCACATAAAAACAATGTTATTCAGGTGCCAAATGAAGCGCCATTGGAAATACTAGGCCCCTTGGGCTGCGGTATCCAGACAGGTGCCGGTGCAGTGATCAACACCCTGAAAATTAAAGTGGGCAGTTCGATTGTTATCTCTGGTACGGGGGCTGTGGGGTTAGCTGCTGTGATGGCGGCCAAGGCATCATCAGCAACAACCATTATTGCAGTGGACATCAATCAGCAAAGGCTTGATTTTTCAAAAGAACTCGGCGCAACCCACACCATCAACAGCCTGAATGAAAACGTAGTTGAACGGATCAAAGCGATACTGCCAAACGGAGTGCAGTACGGTGTAGATACTACGGGCAGAAACGACGTGATCAACAATACACTGGCCAGCTTTGCCCCCGTGGGTGAGCTCGCTGTGATTGGTGTTGCTACCCGTCCAATGGAGCTTGAAACCAACATTTTCCTGACTAAAGGCTATAAAATCAAATTTGTCAACCAGGGAGACAGTGTGCCGCAGGAGTTCATTCCCAAGCTGATCAAAATGTATCAGAACGGTCAATTCCCGTTTAATAAGCTGATCAAAACATATCCTTTCGAAGAAATCAACCAGGCCGTTGAAGACTCGGAAAAAGGACGAACCATAAAGAGTGTGTTGCGCATTGGCGAGTACAATGCTTAAAATGTTAATCGGATCAAAGCCTGCTTCTCTTTTCATTGAAGCAGGCTTTTTACATAAATATCATTCATGAAAAACAAGCTTCTGACTATCGCACTCTTTCTAGGCATTCACGGCATATCTCTTGCTCAACGGGTTATCGACCTGTCCAGTGGAAAAGATATTGCCGCCATGCCTGCCAATAACACGGAATTTGTAATGACAGATTCTATTAGCGGTAACCGGACAGTACTTAACGTTACCAAGCCAAGCCTCACAGTTTACACCCCTAAAAAGGAAATATCCAATAAAACCGCGATTGTTATCTGTCCGGGTGGGGCATTTCATGCGCTTGATATTGATAATGAAGGCTATTCGGTTGCAAAATTGCTCGTTGCAAAAGGTTACACGGCGATCGTATTAAAGTATAGGTTGGTGCATATCAACATGGAAGCAGCAAACCCGCTGGCAAAATTGGGGAAACTAGCGAGTGATTTTAAAGTGCTTGAGAATCGAATGGCACCTGATGTGCCGCTGGCGATAGCAGATGGTAGAGCTGCAATTGACTATGTCAAGAAAAATGCCGCGAAACTTGGAATCAATCCGGCTAAGGTTGGTATTGTTGGATTCTCAGCTGGTGGGACAATAGCTGCCGCAATGGCTTATAGCGATGATTCGCAGTCCAGACCTGCGTTTTCCGCTCCAATTTATCCTTATCTTGCTCCGTTCGATCAGCAAGCGGTCCCATCAAACGCGACACCTCTGTTCATTTCCGTAGCTGCTGATGATGATTTCAAGTTCGATGGCAACAGCGCGAAGCTATATCAGAAATGGAAAGACTCAGGTGCAAGTGCCGAACTTCACATTTATGCGAAAGGTCACCATGGCTTTGGTACAAAAAAACAAAATCTGCCTGTTGATCAATGGATAGACCGATTTACGGAATGGCTTGCCTTCCTGGGTTATGGTGCTAAGCAATGATACGATTGCTTGACAGCTACTGGGTCGCAAAAGATAACATAAAAAACACACCTGCCCAGATGTGTTTTTTGTTAAAATCCCTGGATTTTTCCATCTGATTACATCGTCATACCACCATCAATTGCAATCGCTTGCCCAGTAATGTGCTTGGCCTGTGCAATGAAAATAACTGCGTCAGCGATGTCTTGCGGACTCTGGTCGACGCCCTGTGGGATCAGGGCTTTCTTGTTGCGTTCCCAGGATTGCTCCTCTGTTTCACCTTCGAGTTTCCACCGATCTGCTACGCCTCCTTCTCCGCGCCACATACCGGTTCCAACAATACCGGGACAAATAGCATTAACGGTGATACCATCCATGGCGACCTCTTTGGCGATACTGTTGGTAAAGCCAATTACAGCAAATTTAGAAGCAACATAATGCGAAAGGTGAGCCATGCCTATCTTTCCTGCAATGGAAGCCGTATTAATAATGGCCCCCTCTTTTTGAGTCTTCATAATATCGACTGCGGCCTTCGTACATACAAATACCCCTTTCGCATTAACAGTCATTACACGGTCCCATTCCTCAGGTGTAATCTCTTCAATGCTGCCAATTCCTACAACTCCGGCATTGTTGACCGATATATCCAGTCTACCGAAAGTTTCAACCGTTTCTTTCAATGCAGCCTTAACCGAATCATAATTGGTTACATCGACTACAACACTAATCACTTTGCCTCCTTGCTCTTTCACTGCCTGCACGGTACCTATCAAAAATTCTTCTTTGATATCAGCTGCTACAACCGATGCTCCTTTACCAAATGCAACAGCGATGGCTTTACCCAAACCGCCGCCAGCACCAGTAACAAAAACTACTTTACCTTTTAAATTTGACATGATATTATAATTTAGTTGTTAGATTTTACTGCTCTGCTTTTGCACATCCAATGTTGCTATCTTTCTGCTCAGGCCGGATGATCATCCTCAAATATTGATCTTTGGTTAGGTATGCTGAAACCCAGCTGGCAAATGTTTTGATCTTATTTCTTACATTAATGAGGGAAAGCAGATGTATAAATAGCCACATAAGCCAAGCCAGAAAACCTTCAAAATGCGCATGTGGTTTGGCCAGATCTGCAACCGCCTTATTTCTGCCAATAATGGCCATTGAACCTTTATCGTTGTAATGGAAAGGCTTCAATACCTGCTGACGGCTGGCCAAGTGCATATTGTGAGCAAGATTTTTCCCCTGTTGAATGGCGACCTGCGCAAGTTGCGGATGGCCATTTGAAAATGGCTGGTCGGTCGTCTGAATGCAGGTATCTCCAATGGCATATATGTTTGAAGTTCCCGTCACCATATTGAATTCATTCACAATGAGCCTCTTTCCCCTTCCGTAAACTTCGTTGGGAAGCCCCTCAAAAACGTGGACCGTCACGCCCGCGGTCCACAACAGATTTTTAGTTGCGATTCTCATCCCGCTTCCAAGAAGCACGGAATCACCATCGAAATCTTTGACGAGTTCATTGAGCCTGATTTTGATACCCATCGCTTCCAGTGATTTATGGGTGTATTGCTGGGATTCTTTGCTCATCGGACCAAGCAAGGTCGGCAAGCCATCAATCAGGTAGATGTCAAAAGGCAAACCTGATAGTTCAGGGAAATCTTTTTCAAGTATGTTTGCTTTTAGCTCAGAATGCATCCCTGCGATTTCAACACCTGTTGGCCCACCGCCCGCCACTACAATGGTAGTAAGCTTTTGCCGCTCGGCCGGGTCAGTGGTGCGTGTTGCAAGTTCGAACCTTTCCAAAATTGCATTCTTCAAGTAGATTGCATCAGCAACAGTTTTCATTGGCAATGCATGTTTCTTTACATTATCATTGCCGAAAAAATTACTTTCCTTCCCCGTCGCCAAAACGAGCTTTGAATATTGAAGCTCGCCTGTTGTAAGTACCACAGTATTATTATCAGGCTTAATTTCCAGCAGCTCACCCATTCTAAAATGAAAATTAGAATGATTGCGGAAAAGCCTCCGATAGGGATAGCTGATTCCAGATACATCCAGGAACCCTGTCGCAACCTGATAAAGTAAGGGTGGAAAGAAGTTGTAATTATTTCTGTCTACCAAAGTAACCTGCACTTGGAAGGGGTTCTTCAAAAGTTCTTTGGCAAGATTAATTCCACCAAATCCCCCACCAATTATGATTATGTTTTCTTCTGTGGTTTCCATGATTTGCTTAAAAGTGAATGTATATCAATGATGCAGCCTTCATTGTTGATTACGGAGAAATGTGATTTCCTAGCTTCGGCGGACAGTCAGGAAAATCCTTCGCCATGATGGGAAAGACTTGATCACGGGCGCTGAAAAATGATAGGTGCCGATGGCGGCTAAAACAAACAGGCCAAACACCGATATAGTCCCAAAAATATCTTTCCCGGCAAGCAGCATAGCTTCTCTGCTTACTCTTCCATAGATCACTTTGGATGATATCTGCGAAGCTTCAAGACTTGAAGAGCCGTGTTTGATCGCCTGCCCGTATAGTTGCTGCCAAAGTGGTTGCAGCGCGCTTCCATCCATTTTGGAAGAAAGTTTTTGTTTATAATCCTGTAAACGGGTATATGCATTTTCATTGATGATTGCTCCCATCACCGCATTCCCTAAAGCATTTCTGAACATGGCCATGTAACAGAGCATCTGGGTAAATATGTCGAATCCCACGCCCAGTGTCATGTACTTGCCAGCAGCAGCAAAGATGATGATGTTGCCAAAACCTTTGAAGAAATAGGGAATATATAACTGCTGCTCTCCGGCACTGGCATCGAAGGAAAAATATAGCCAGACATGGTGCAGGGTCAGCATCACAAAACCCAAGGCAAAAACGGTACGGAACGGCCCATTGACGTATTTGAACCACCAATAACCAAATGCAGCACCGGCCAGAATGCCAGCAGCAATCCACCAGTTAAGCCCTCCAATATGCAGGTTGTCCAGGCGCATCACCGAGCTCGTAAAAGGTCCCAGTACACTTCCAGTTGTGTTCAGCATCAACTGGGCGGCCAGGATAATGATGATGGCGACATTTACATTCGTCAGCCTAAAAACGCGCGGCAGCATAAGCGAACGCTTTTTGGTATACGTACGGTAAAGAACAAGAATTACCCATATTAACCCCGCGATGGTGGCAACCATAATTTTTTCTGACGCATACCAGTCCAGCACTCGCCCGTAGGTAAGCACGTAGCTAAGTAGTGAAAACAGGATTGTCCAATGAAAAACGCCCATCCAATCAATGCCCACCAAAGGCAGTGGTTTAGCAATCCTGAATGGCCTTAATAACACCAAAATGACAAGTGCCTGCGATGCGAGAAGGGCAGCCATAAGGTAATATATCATTTCCCACTCGTATCTATCGGCAAGCAAAATCGCCAGTGTACTGCTTACCTGGGCGGAAAGCAAAACAATGCCAAGTGCTACACTGAAAAACATGCCATAATCTTTATGCTGGGTAATAACCAGTTGAATAGAGACGAGCGTTTCGAAGGTGCCGATCATCTTTAATGCACCGATAAAAAAAGCGCATAGGATCAATACCGGAATGGATGAAGTGTAAGCACAAACCAGTAAAAGCAGGGCAAGCAAAACCGAGCAGACTGCCAGGATTTGCTGGGATGTGAAGCGAAATTTGATCCTGAACAGTAGTGGAAAAATGAAGGTGACACCAATGGTGCTGACCTGATAAACAAACGTCAGATCTTCTTTATAAATCTGATTTGCTCCTACAATATCACCCATCAAGCTCAGGTAAACCGGATTTGCACATTGAAATAGGATTGCAAATAGGACAAACAGGGCTACCCGTACCCAACCGGGTACAAATTCTTTGAAACATTGTAAGGGCTGGTTCATGGCTTTTGATCAAAATAAACGACAGCATTCATGCCTGCTTTCAGCTTTGCAAGTTGGGCCTGATCTTTTGCGTCCATAAAATCCAATCTTACCGGCACCCGCTGTTGGATTTTGACAAAATTTCCGGTGGCATTATCAGTGGGTACCAGCGAAAATACTGATCCTGTTGCGCCGGCAATGGAAGTAATGGTAGCAGTGAAGTCGTAACCGTCAATGGCATCGATCTGAACGCGCGCTTTCTTTCCCACAGCCAGGGATTGCAGCTGCTTTTCATTGATATTAACTGTGAGCCATTTCTCGTCATTGTTCACTACGGCAGCAAGTTGCTGGCCAGCTTGCACAAGTTGGCCTTCTGTAATATTCTTCCGTCCTATGTATCCGTCACAGGGTGCCAGAATAATTGTATAAAGCACATTCAGTTTTGCTGCTTTTAGCTGGGCTTGCGCCCGTTTGATGGCAGCATCATTAACGTGTATTTTTGCACCAGTTTCTTTGACTGCCAGCCTATTACCATTTTCGGCATTTTGCATGGCGCTTAACTTTGCAAGCAAAGCATCATAATCACTTTTCACCTGATCGTATTGCTGCTGGGTTACAGATTCTTGCGCCAGCAACGTTTCATAACGTCGCAGGTTCTTTTCGGCATTCCAAAGCCTGGCCTTAGTCTCTTGTAAATTTGAGGTGGCTATGGTAACCGTGTTTTCTGCCGTTGTTACCGATGACCGGGTCACATATTTTCCCGCCAGTGCGTCCAACAGGTTTGCTTCTGCCAGCTGCTGCTGAACCAGGTAATCAGTATTATCGATGACCACCAATGTATCCCCCCTTTTGACCTGTTGGAATTCCACAAAATTGATTTTTGTAATGTAGCCTCCAACTCGGGCATTTACCGGCGAAAGCAATTGCTGTACCTGCGCGTCATCGCTATAAGTGGCCTGATTGAAGGAATAAAAATATCTTAGACCGATAGCCACAACTGCAATGGCAGCCAGGCCAGTCAGCCAGCCGAGCCATTTATTAGGTTGATGATCTGTTCTATGATGATGCGTGCTCATTTCTAATTGAGTTGTCCTGTAACTTTTTGAAGTTCGAAATAGCGCATCACCCGTTGGGCCTGCGCGTTGGTTAATTGCAATTCTGCCGCCAATTTTTGATTACTGGCATCGGTGATATCTGTGATGAGCGCAACCTGCTGATCATAAGCATTTGTGATGCGCCGGTAGTTTTCGGTTGCCAGTTCAAGTTTCTTTGCTTCGCTGGAAAGCTGGTCGCCTGCTTCATTCCAAAGTGTGTATGCATTGAAGACAGCCTTTCGCATATTTTCTTGAGCAAGCTGCTCATACTGGGTGGCTGCCTGCAAGCCTTTTGTAGCAGCATCCACTCTTGCTTTATTTTTATATAATCCGCTAAGGCTGTAATTCAACCGCACACCAACTGTTAGATTATTGGCGTAGATGTCTTTTGCCGGTATATCATATACGTAAGGTCTTGCCAGTCCATTTGTTGCATACAGTGAGGCCTCTGGAAGATAGGCCGCCTTTATTTGTTGTTGCCTTTTCTTAGCCATTTCAGTATTAAGCTGATTAATTTTAAGCTCAGGTTGATTTTGCAGGGCTACTTGCTGCAGCGTGTTTAGTGCCAATTCTGTGACATTATTTTCAGGAAGAATTGTATCTGGCTCAATGATTGTTCCCTCAGGCAATACGAGTATCTCTACCATAGCATTGTTAATGATCCTGATACGGTTACTGACTTTTACCAATTGCAGCTTCATCTCTTCAAGCAGCAGCTCACTACGAATTTTATCGCTTCTCAAAACGATACCGGCCCTCATACGATTATCAATTTTTTCCAAGAGCATGCTAGCCTGGTCGATGTTGCTTTTGTAGACATCGCGTTGCCCCAGTAAGCGGAAAAGGTCAAGATAATAGCCTACCAGTAGGAGCTTTACCTCCATTTTGTTTTTTTCATAGTTCAATCCGGCTACCCGGCCTCGCAGCTCAGATATTTCAATGTCCCGGCCAACTCTGCCACCGCTGAAAAGCAGGTAGCTTGCTTGCAGCACATAGCTATTTGAAAAATGGGGCATTTCGTAAAAGCCCGTCTTCATTGTACCCATTCCTATAACACCCACATCGGTAAGGTAACCCGCCGTGACGGCCATATCTATATCAGGAAGCCGGTGATTTTTGGAAACGTCTATACCTGCTTGGGCATCTTGTATTCTAATCGCGTCCAGTTTCAGCTGACGATTATTGTTTTCAGCTAATTCAAAAAGCTTCTTGACCGTTATATGTAGGCTGTCCTGTCCGTGCGCCATATTGGTAACGCAGAATAAAGTGGCCAAGATGATTAATGCAATTCGTGTCTTCATCGCTAAATTTCTATGCACAAAATTGCATTTACTTGTAGCTATAAAGAATGGGCAAAAGATGAATTATATATCAAAAAGTAAGAATTGAATAGAAATATTCCTCGAAACAGAGAATCATCTTGGGGGATAAAGTTTCTCATATATCAGAAACTCAAAGTCAAAACGAATTATAGCCGTTCCTATATTCGGAAGGAGCAAGCTGAGTGTACTTTTTGAAGAAGCGGCTGAAATGAAATTGATTTTGGAAGTTTAGCTGATCGGCAATGTTGCCGATCGTAGTTCCTGGGTAATCCAGAAGGACCTTCGCTTCTAAGATAACCATCTGAATAATGTAGCTACGCGCCGTATGCCCTGTATTTTCTTTGAGCACCTGTGACAGATACTTTTCGTGAATATTAAGCGAGCGGGCATAAAATGAGACCTCACGCTGTTGTTTGTAGTGTTTGACCAACAGGTCGAAAAATTGCTGCACAATGCTTTTCGTTGGCGGATTGGGCATCTGCTGCTCCTGATAACAAAAGCCAATCTGCGAAATGGTCGCTTGAAATGTTGGGCGAAGAATTTCTTCTTCCCCTTTTTGAGCCCCTTTAAAACGAATCAGTAACTGGTGGATCAGATCAATCATTTGACCAATGATAATCTGGTCCTCTGTTTTGAGTACGATTAACGCTTGCTGGTCATCACCGAAAAGAGGTAACTGGGCTACGCTTTTGGTGTAGTGCGCGGAAGTAAGGATAAAATCGGGAGCAAATAATAACGACAAGAAATGCACTGAGTTCTCCTGCCAGCTCATTTCCCGGATCGCTGATGGCGGCACAATAAGTAAATCGCCCTGATTAAGGTTGTGCTTCTGAAGATTCACCTTGACTTGCATCTGACCATCCTGTACCAGAATGATCGAGTAATGATTAGACCGGAACGGGCGATCCCATATTTTTTCAACAGAATAAATTGCTGAATCAAAAACCATTAACCCTGGCGTGGCTTCGCCTAAGCCAAATGCACCGCGCAGGTGTGGAATTTCCAGATTGGACGGCAGCGATTTTTCGGGGGATTTCATGGCATTTCACTTCATAGTAAACAGTTGTAAATATGGGCAAAGTATTACTGCCAAACTATGACGTATTTTGATTTGAACAACTGCCCACGCAAAACAATAGCCCGTACAGCTTATGTGAACGGGCTATTGACCAATAACGATAACGGTAAGCTTATGCTACTAAAACAGAATCGATAGCCTCACGGAGTGCTTTTGCCGCAACTGCCGGATCTTCCGCGCTGTAAATAGCTGCACCTGCAACGGCAACCTGGGCACCGGCTTCAATTACTGCTGTGACGTTGCTAAGGTTTACCCCTCCTGCAATCGAAACCGGGACACCTGCTCGGGCTGCTTCATCGATCAGCACCTGAATCGAATAGCCTTCGGTCCATTGCTCATCCAGACCGGCGTGCAATTCCACGAATTCAACACCTAATTCTATCACTTCCTGCGCTCTTTTTACACGGTCAGGATAACCGATGGTGTCAACCACCACGCCTTTGCCATGGGCCTTTGCTGCCTTCACAGCCCCAATAATTGTTGCATTTCCTGCTGCGCCCATTACCGTTACCAGATCGGCTCCGGCCTTGAAAGCGATATCGGCTTCCAGTTCACCTGCGTCAGCCGTTTTAAGGTCGGCAAAAACCAGTTTGTCAGGATGCGCAGTTTTCATCGCGGTGATCACACTTGATCCCATGTTCTTGATCAGCGGAGTGCCGAGTTCAATGATATCGACGTAAGGGGCTACCTTTGCAGCAAGTGCTAACGCATCTTCTGTTGTCAATAAGTCTATTGCTACTTGCAATTTGGCCATTTTGAATATATTTAGTTGTACAGTTTATTAATTCTTACTCCATGTTGGCATGTCGCTTCCAAAGCGTTTCTGCCGGGGATCCATCCAGTTTCCATAACTCCATAAAAATGGCGTCTCCGATTAACAGCAATGCCTGCTCGAAAAGGCTGCCTGCATATTGTTTTGATCTGCTGCCAGCATGATCTTCCTTTTCTGCTGCTGGCAGCAGGATATGCGTATCCGAAATTCCCGCCAGTGTTGATGTGGGGTTGGTTGTGATGGCGATCACATTGGCTCCGACTGATTTTGCTTTTTCGGCAGCCCGAACAATCGAGCCCGTAGTTCCCGATCCGGAAGCGACCCACAAAAGGTCTGCGGATTGTATGGCGGGCGTAGTGGTGTCGCCGACGAAATAAACCTTGAAACCCAGATGCATCAGTCGCATCGCAACAGAGCGCATTGAGAATCCCGACCGCCCCGCCGCAAGTAGAAATATCGACTCCGCCCGCTGTATGCCTTTTACAAGTGCTCCAAAATCTTCATACTCCAATGCTTCCGAAAGCGCATTATTCTCGGCCAGTATTTGTTTTAGACTTTCATGAATGTCAGTCGAATGAAGTAGGTATTGTTGATCATCTAAATGCATAATTGCCTCGTTTTATCTGATGACAAATGTACTGTATCCAGGCTTTTTGAAGGTTAGACAATCATCCAGATAAGGTGGACAATCTGGAACATTTGAGGTTAAAAATTTATATATTTGGATATTAAAAAATTAAATTTCCGAATAGTCCACCATAATTTCCAGATCGTCCACTAAGGACGTCTCTGATAGTTTTATCCAAAATATGAATGCATCGACAAAAGAATCACGGCTTGCCAGCGCAATGATTTATATCCGTAATCTTCGTGATTGTCCGCCAAGCTACCTGAATGATCCTGGCAGAAAAGACTTTTTTGAAATTGTCTGGTTAAAGAATGAAGACCCTTTGCATGATACGAAAAACGAAAATTTCGAGATTAAAGGCGACTGGATATACCTCATACCACCTTACCGCGTACATCAGGTCAATAAAGCAGGTAAAAACGGTGAGCTGTTATCCTTCAAAAGAGAAGTTTTGGAGGAAGATGACAAAGAGTTTTTGCTGGATATTTTCAAAATTTTCAACGTTCAGGGAGAGTTTTCTTGCCTAAGGCTCGAAGAAGAAGCAGCTGCCGATCTCGGTAATGTGTTCCAGTTATTGAACGACGAGTATCAGAAAACGGCAGACGACCTGGTAATTGTAAAAGCGATACTTAAGGTCTTTCTGTTAAAGCTGATAAAAGTAAAAGAGCAGCAGTTTACCGGACATGATATTCATCAAAAACGAGTTTACGAATTCTTAATGCTGCTGGAAAGCAATTATTTGGAGGTTCGTAATACCGATTTTTACGCCGGAAAATTGGGCATCAGCTCCAAGCGACTTAATCAAATACTCAAAGGCAAGCTGGGCAAAACCGGGATGGAGTTGATTCATGACAGGATTATTCTCGAAGCAAAGCGAATGATTATCCACAGCGAACAGACCATCAAAGAGATAGCTTACGAACTTGGTTTTTCAGACCGGCCATATTTCAGCCGGTTCTTTAAGAAACAAACTGATCAAACACCTGACGAATTTCAAAAACAGACTCGTGTTCATCAGAAATTGAAGCTTAACACCTTATCTGATAGCACTGCCATTTAGTAAATCAAAAAAGGCTGCCGGAGATCCAGCAGCCTTAAAATATGTTGAAGGAAAGCAATAATCAGCTAGATTGATTATATGCGTACCAAGAAATTTTCCAAACCCCATCCACTTTTTTTACTACAAAAATCTCGCGGTAGCTTGCAGGAACGGTTTGGCCGGTGGCATTGATCAGGGTAGTCCCTCCCGAATGAGATCTCACATAACTATAATCTCCGTCAATCACGATCTCGTCAATTGTGAAGGCCAGGGTGAGCTTAATCGCTGAAAAAACGCCTTCATAAGTGGCTTTGATCGCGGCAGCGCCCTTCATTGTCGGCGCATCAGGTGCCGTCAGCACACGGTTTGTCTCAAACAGGTTGGAGACAGCAGCCGCATCGGACGAAGCGAGCGCACTGGAATGGGTAGCGGTTGTGAGTGAATTGATAGCGCTTCTGTCTGCTTCTGTATAGCTACTAGCCTTATTTTCGGTCACATCTGTACTAACTGCCTGACTGAGTGTACCCATCTTGTTGTACAGGTATCTTGCGATTTTCCACTGATCATCTGCCTTTTTCACTATAAACACTTCTCCGTTTTCCTCGGTAGCAGTTGCGCCATTTGCTTTTATAGTGAGGGTCCCCGCAGAAGTTGACCTGACAAAGCTATCTTCTTTACCGACAATGATCACTTAATTGGATATTCCTCTCCAAAGTGCTCAGGAACACTGGCGTACTTTCGCACGAATATCTACTTAATCAACAACCAGACGTATCCCGGTAAATTGCCAGCGCAAATGGGGGTGAAAGAAATTGCGGTATGTCTTGCGGCTATGTCTCTGGGGTGTTGCTACGGATGCCCCCCTAAGAACCATTTGACTGACCATAAACTTGCCGTTGTATTCACCTATTGCACCATCTGCTTTTTTGAAACCCGGATAAGGCAGGTAGGCACTGTTGGTCCATTCCCAGCGCGAGCCCCAGTCGAATGCAGCAGACGCAACCTCCCATTCAGCCTCAGTTGGCAGTCGGAGACCTTTCCAATTGGCAAATGCAGTTGCTTCGTAAAAGCTTATGTGGCAAACAGGATTTTCCGCAATTGTCTCTGTAAGCCCGCCCAGGTCGTAGTTCATCCACTTGCCATCAACAAGATGCCAATACAATGGAGCTTCAACGTGTTCACGCTTTACCCAATCCCAACCCTCGGCGTGCCAATAACTGAAATTCTGATAACCGCCGCTGTTGATAAATTCCAGGTATTCACGGTTGGTAACCAGACTGGTTGAAATCTTAAATTCGTCAATCCAAACCTGGTGCCTGCCATGTTCATTATCAAAAGAGAAACCTTCGCCTTCAAATCCAATCTGATAATTGCCTGCCACAACCTGGTGAAAAGCGCTTGCCGTAGACTTCTGACCAGTAGGAACATACTCCGTGGCGTAAGAGGGAAACAGCGGGTTATGCCCCAGAATGTACTTAATGTCAGTCATCAATAACTCTTGATGCTGTTGTTCATGGTTCAGACCAAGATCCACCGTTTCTATTAAATCCAGGCTTAAATCACCATTTTCTAAAAACCGGCCCATGTGCTCATCAACATATTTTCGGTAGGCGAAAACATCCTCAACGGTAGGCCGGCTTAGATTTCCCCGGTCGGTGCGGATAACCCTGGCGCCAACAGTTTCATAATAGCTATTGAACACAAAGTCATACTGACTATCATACACCTTGTATCCAGGCAAAAACGGTTTTAAAATAAAGGTTTCAAAAAACCATGTTGTATGTCCCAAATGCCATTTAGGCGGGCTCACGTCTGCGCACGGTTGCACGACGTAATCCTCTGTTTTAAGCGAACGGCATATAAATTCGGTGTGCTGCCTGATCGCAGCAAACCGGGCTGACAAGTCTTTGTCAGCCTTTACCATAGTTTCTTCCATTAGTTTGAAATTGTTTCTCTTAATCCATCTCCTATACCGCCTTCCATACTACATCGGCAAACCATCCTTTGGAGTCCGTAAAAGTAGATATGGGTTCAAAACCGCTGTTTAGTGCCATCTGGCTAATCTGGCTAAGCGAGTACTTTTGAGAAATTTCCATCCAAATACATTCTCCTTCGTTAAAATGAATTTGAGCGCTTGGGAAGGAAACAGTATGCTTGCGCTGCGACACTAGGTAACTTTTGCAAGCGCCGGTTAATGGATCATAACTGCAATAATGATCAAACAGATTAAGATTAAAGTCTGCTCCCAGTTCTGTATTAATCCGTTTTAACAGGTTTAAATTGAATGCGTTGGTGATGCCTTGTTCATCTGAATACGCCGCACGTATTGTATAGGGATCTTTAACCAGGTCAAAGCCGATGAGGACCATATCGCCAGGCATTATTGATTGCCTGATCCGGGTGCAAAATTGTAGTGCATCCTCGGGCGGCATGTTTCCAATATTTGAACCCAGAAACATGACGACCTTATGTAACGCTGATAGTGAAACTGCCTGATCGAGCATCTCGAAATATTCGCCTTCGAGTGGCTCAATATCCAGTTCAGGATTCTGCGCAAGTAAATTATCTGTCAGCTCATTAAGGATATTTCCAGAAATATCAATCGGCAAATAACGGAACGATTTACCTCGGCGAGCAAGACCATCCAGGAGGTGTACCGTTTTTGTCCCGTCCCCCGCGCCCAATTCGATGATCTCAAAACTATCATCACCATCCCGGATCGTCTCGCAAATCTGTTCCCGCTGATTTTTCAATATTTCAGCCTCGCAGCGTGTGAGATAATACTGATCACAAGCCATGATCTGCTGGAATATTCGGTCGCCTTGCTGATCATAAAAATATTTTGAGGGGAGCCTTTTAAATTCGCTGGTAAGGCCTTCTATCACATCCTGGTAAAATTTGTCGGTTTCTTCCGGTGCTTCGGTTTGGCAGAGCGCTTCTTGAACAGTTTGTTGCATGATAATTCATTGATTCAATCGGTAATAACTACAATTTTTCCGCCCGCCATATTGCTATCCATTAGTTGATGCGCTTCGACTATTTGGTCGAGCTTGAACACCCCGCCGATGCTTAGTTTTATTTCGCCGTTTTCTACCATCGATATAAATTCCTGAAGTGCATCCACTTCGACTTTTATTTGCCCGGTGTCAAATACCGTTAGGTTTACAGTAGCAGGAATGTAGTCCATTGGAGCAAAATCTTTAACGCTCCAAATCTCCGAAAGCATGCCGGTCATACACACGCTCCCTCCCGGTTTGGCGCAGGAAAGTGAATCCTTTAGTGTATTGGCTCCTACCAGCTCCAATATTTTGTCGATTCCATCTGGATAAAGATTACGAACCTGTGCTTTCAGGTTGCCATCATCAATCAATACTGCTTCTGCGCCTTGTTCGAGCAAAAACTGCTTTTTTTCCTCGCTGCGAGTTGTTGCAATTACGCGTAAGCCTGCTTGGCGGGCGAGTTGTATGGCCAATAGCCCGATGGAAGATGTTCCCCCGCGAATAAGAATGCTTTCTCCTTTTTGTATCCGCAATGCAAGGTGTAGAGAACCATAGACGGTCTGAAACATTTCAGGTATAGCGCCGAGCATGTCCCATGAAAGTTTGCTTGTGAAAGGATAAATAATAGAGCTTGGCAAAACAGCATATTCTGCATAGCTGCCATCGTAATCTCTGCCCATGCCTCCCATGCAAGCAGCAACCTGTTGTCCAGGCTGCCATTTGCCGCTGTGGTCGCTGACAATTTCGCCCACACATTCAATACCTAATATCCTCGGGAAAGCTACCCCGGGTGAATATCCTTTACGGGTCATCAGCTCCGAGCGGTTTAAGCCAAAAGCCTTTACCTTGACCAGCACTTGGTCAATTTCCGCTTTCGGCACTGATCTTTCCTCGAGCGTAAGTTGCTCCGGCCCACCAGCTGTGTAAATAATCGCTGCTTTCATAAATACCTGTTTAGATATCAGAAAGTATTAAAAATGTACCGCGCTATTTTCCAGGTTCCTGCCTGGCGTTCCAGCACGAACAAATCACGGGTTTTCATGGATGTAGAATGACCAGCAAAATTTTTGATGGCGACGGTGGCTACGCTTTCAACGATACTAAAATCCTGATCAACCGACACATTAATGATTTCAAAGCTAGCTTCAACCGTCCGTTGCTGAAAGAATCTTTTGGCACTTGCCGAAATCTTATCAGTCCCTTTAATTGTGGGAAGGCCGTCAGGCATAAAATGTCCGTCTTCCTTGTATAGTGCTGCAATTGCAGCGGCATCACTGTTGTTTAGCGCAGCAGAATAGGCATTCAACAATTGCTCAATCACTTGTTGGTCTTTTTCCATTGTCGTTCATTGTTTCTTTGGTTCTGGATAATTCTCACTCTTCACATTTCGAAGCTTGCTTCTTGCGGCGAGAGATCAGGAGTTATTCAGCAAAGTTCCAACAAGGCGCGAGAATGCACCCATAAACAACTGCAAGAAAAAGTCTTAAACTAATTTAAGATTTGTCTTTGGAAACGAGTGAGCTACGAATTTTACTGAGAAATTCAGGGGTGATCCCCAGATAAGATGCAATTTGAGAGTTTGGCAATCGGCTAGCCAAATGAGGATATCGCGCCAAAAATGACTGGTAACGTTGCTCGCCCGTAGAACTAATGTTTTCAAGTACACGGTTTTGAAGCTCCATGTATTTCTGTTCAGTAATGATGCGGAAGTTCCGGTCAAACTTATGGTGATTGATAAAGAGATAGAGAAGATCGGCTTTTTTGATTTGCAGAATAGTCGATGGCTCAATAGCCTCAATGTACATCAGGCTGGGTTTCTCCGAATAAAAGCTGCTCAAATCGGCTATCCAGTCACTCTCAGCGACAAATTGCAGGTTGTGCTCCACACCCTTCTGATCCACGTGGTACATCTTAAAGCAGCCCGTCACAACAAAAGTGTAGTATTGGCACACATCGCCCTGTTGTAATATATAGTGGCGTCGTTTCACCTGCTTCTCAGCAAATAACCGGATTAGTTCATACCGCTCCTTTTCATCGAGTGGAAAATACTGCTTGAAATATTCTATAAGTTGAGATGTTGCCAAGATTGTCAAGTCCAAGTAAAAACCAAGATCCAGGATTATCCAGACAACAATTTATTAAAGTTTTTGTTACATCTGTATTTTTGAACGATATTCAAAAACGTGGCAATCAAGCCATCAGGCGTCAAAATTTCTTTCATCCTTGAAGTAGTTTAAGAATATTTCTTAATATAGGTTATGGGTGCATGGACTCAAAACCGAGCATCTTTGTATCACAATTGACAGCCGAAGAAACCATGACTGGCGGCTGAACTTAAACATCTACGCTATGAAAGTTATCATATTCGTTTTGTTGAATTGCCTGTTTGTGGTCTGCGTAGCAAGTGGGCAGAGTATCAAACTTGACCTTAACAGGCTTGAACCAATTCAGGCATCCGTCTCCATTCAGACGGTAGCTGGAAAACAAGCTTTCAGGGTGTTGAAAGATACCTTGGTAAGGAAGGTGGATGAGCCCACATTCGCCAAGGTGAAAGGTGTCGACTTCAAAAATGGCACTATCGAGGTGAAAGTGCTAAGCAGGTTGCTCAATGATGCGCCTGATTATGCCCGTGGATTTATTGGTGTCGCCTTTCGTATCGACGGACAAAATTCCAAATACGAGAGTATTTACATCCGACCGACCAACGGACGGGCAGACGATCAGGTTCGAAGAAACCACTCCATACAATACTATTCATATCCGGAATACAAATTTGACGTACTACGAAAACAAGCACCTGAGAAGTATGAATCGTACGCCGATATGGAGCTGAACAAATGGATCTCTCTCAGGGTCGAAGTAAAGGGTTCTAATGCCAAATTATTCATCGACAATAACCCGCAGCCATCGCTGGTTGTCAATGATCTCAAACTAGGCTCCGACACATCGGGTGGCATAGCACTATGGGTGGAAGTGGGAACGGAAGGTTTTTTTTCCGATCTAAAAATTTCGAAGCAAGATTAGTACAAAACAACGATGAACAAACTACGATCAGAATTTTTATTGATATGCTGCTTGCTAGTTCTGGCAGGTGTTAATGCCCTTGGACAGGACTCGAAACAGCTCAGGCATTTTATGCAGCAAGGCCCGTTGCCCTCCACCGCCGTCCCTTACGGAAATAACCCTAAGGCGGGCCACTATGTAAAATCTGGTGATGCACGGATCTATTATGAAGTTTATGGAAGGGGAAAGCCGATTGTTATTATGCATGGAGGCATATTTGGGTCGACTGTCGAAATGGGCCGGTTTATCGATAGCCTTTCTAAAAACAATAAGGTCATGGCAGTATCCACAAGAGGGCATGGAAAATCAGAAATGGGAAAATCAGAGCCTAACTACGAGCAAAAGGCAAGAGACATCAACGCCATCATTCAAGAAGAGACCAGCGACAGCGTAACTGTCCTTGGGTTTAGTGACGGGGCTTACACGGGATATTATCTGGCTGCCACATTTCCAGCGAAAGTGAAAAAGCTGGTCGCTATCGGGGCAGGCACCTGGAAGAAGGGGTGGCGAGACTTCAAAGTCACCAAAGAAATGGCTTTTGGGCTGGACAGTCTTTACTGGAAACAACAAGTAACATTAAGCCCTGAGCCTCAGCGCATCGACGAGTGGTTTACTTCAATTAGCAAGATGTATAGCTCCATTGAGGTGAAAAAAGATCTTTTTAAAGCGATAAAGTGTCCTGTTCTGGTATTGTCAGGTGAGCTGGATCAAAATGCGCCACTTGAAACAGTTATTGATGCGTATCGTTTGATACCTCGCGCCCAGCTAGGAATTATCCCTAGTGCGCCACATCCCGTTTTCCTGGTTAATTTTGACGCGGTTTGGGCTAGTATGAAGCCTTTTCTGTTACTTTGAGATTTCAATAAGCCTTCCGCTCACGTGAACATTTTAGGGAACCTTTGTCTGAATGTATTGAACCGGAATATCCCTGAGGGATGAAAAAGTACTTTCTTAACATGCATTCCTCAAGGCAGTGAGAACTACTGGATAATTCTCTTATTATCAATTAGTTAATTATTTCATTGATTGCGGATCATCAAGATTCCGGTTCCACGTCCAATTCTTTGATATATAGCTGACTTTTTGCACTGGTAATAGTTTGTCGACTGGCATAAAGTGATTTGCAGTTTGATCTCCTGAGTACAGCTGATTACGTATAAAATATCCATGTCCATGCAAGCTTTTTCCAATTTTTGAGGAGGTGGCCACTGCAATTTGACCACCTCAATTCTTGATAGTGATCGAAAAATCTCGCGGCTTCATTTAGTGTAGAATGATGCTGTAAAAAATAAACCCTGACTTGCCTTTCGTCAGGGGGACACTGGCTTCCAAAACCAGTTGGACGTTGTCTGGATTTCATTTAGAAGCGGATGTTCTAAACTTCTCAAACATTTTGTCAATATCAGCCCTGTCATAATAAATCACACCGCCGATCCGCATGTAACTGAGTTGGCGACTTACACGCATCGCATGCAGCTTGCCGGGCGATACATCTAGTAACTTCCTAACCTCCCTAGATTTTAGCCATTGCTTGGAAAGCTGAGCGCCCCCGCCCGAAAGTAGCCGTCTCATTTCAGATAGCATTTGCTCCTTAAATTTTTCAAGATCTGCCAAAGCGACTAATTGATGGGTGAATAACGTTGAATTCTCCTCTAATTGCTTACCCTTCTTTTCCATTGCTGCTTGCTTTACGTTAACAATCAAAAACATCGATTGACATGCGCAGTCGATGTTTTTGATCGGAAAATAATAGCCAGCATTTGATACTTGTTTCCTCTTTTTCCTAGCGGAACAAAAAGAATAAAAGGCAGTCGATGCCGGAGACACCGAACTGCCTTTTGGGCTTAATAATCAGCGAATACATGGCCTTCGTAGACACTGTAGCCTTCTAAAAATAAATCCTTCGCGAAAGCTTCGTAGTCAAAATAACGTTCGAGAGCCTGTGGAACTCCTGACAACAAGCCGGTCTCGTCGATATACTGGTAAGCATACTCAAGCTCTGGATCTTTCATCGATCCGCCAAAGAATCCACGGTAGCTTTCCCGAAAGCTTTCAAGTTGGTCATCTAATTCGTACCCGTTGGATGGCCAGAAGCTAATCTGCTTACAATAAATCTCGAATGCTTCGGCAGCCTCGTCGTCCATTTCACCCGTGGCCTCAAAGTATGCGAACGCTTCTTTGTGCAGGCTGCATTCTGATATCAAAAAATCCGGGATGTCTTCCCAGTCCTGGAACATCAGCTCCGGATCAAATTCATTTCGATGGAATTCATAGCAGTCCTGTAGGAATTCTTTTAGACCTGCGTAGTCTGTCAGGTCAAACCATTTACCGAATAGCGATCCACTGTTGTACTGACCATAGGTTCCAACATAGATTTTAGGAGCATTTTCGAGATTTCTCATGATTGAAAGGCATTTAAGTTGCTTCGGCCCGGCACTGTGCTCAGGGCAATCGCAGCCTTCCACTCAAAGAAAAAATGACGGGGCTCGTCCCCTTGGTTGCAAGCCCATCCGGCGGTTTAAGGTGCGGCTGGCTAACGTGGGTTCAGCTAAAAAGCCGGATGACGCAGCGCAGGCTTGCAACCGTCATTTTTTGCTTTGTAACTTTCGTTTGCACTGAACGCATCTTTTAGTGATTCTTTTCAGCAATCCGAGCAACCTAAAAAAAGGCATGTAGTCACCTCTCCCACTAAACTCCGATTGCAGCTATTCGCTCTTTGAAGACCGCTTCGGCTAATTCCAGCAAGCGTAACACCCGAGAGGAAATTGAATGAACTTCTTGTTCGCTGATCTGATAGTCTGGATTGTATCTGGCCCCGAGATATGCGTCTTCCAGAAGCTCTAAAAGCCGTTCTTCATCCGGCAAACCGCCAGGAAAGATGTCATTCAGCTGGGGTGCTAATCTATGGTTAAACCTTTTAAGCGATCTGATGGAATGCGTGCGCCGTTCGCTTCCGTAAAGCGCCATGGCAGTGCTACGAAATGTTGTTTCAGCAGCTTGTTGCAACATAAACATCGACAGCGCATACTCACTTACTTGTTGGTAATACGCTGCTCCGTCAAAGAACCTTCGGGCTTTACTCATTCCGGCCATAAACGCTTGCCTCGACTTCTCGATCAGTTGCCTGAGGGTTTCGGGAAGCATTTTCGGTAATGGCGTAATACTCCGTTGGTATACCAGATTTTCGGTGGTACAGGCGAAAGAGAAATATACTTGACCACTGGTAAGCGCCTGATGGATATCCGACAACTTGTGAACCGAGCAACATAGCTTTTCATCACCGGCACTGAATAGCTCAACGATGGGCTGATGCTCTTTGAAGGTCTTTTGATTATCATCGGCAAACACAATCAGCAGATCCCTGTACGGCTTCTGTTCCGTTGATTGTGGCGCAGGATGCTTGACCTCAAATATTAGTAGTGGGTCGAGCGCCGCAATTAGTAATTCTATGATTGCCTTGTCACTCGCCAGCTTCCCAAGGCGGCGTTTCTGAAATGGAATTCCTTGATCGATTCTTGAAATCAGGTAAACGGCTTCGAGAAGTGATTCCAATAACTCGTACTGGATGATTTCAGCACATTCGCCGGTAGCTTCACAGATACTCACTTTGCTCAATCCATATTCCACCCAGTCTTCCAGAATCTCTTGCCACTGGTCATAGCCGTAAATATTAAAAACACGCTTGATCGCTAGAAGGGGCTGCTCGGTCTCAGCGAGCGACAGCCTGCGGATCATGCCGCCATGCCGGTCGTTGAGCTCCCGGACATCCCGCATATACTGCCGATCAGCTTCAATTTGTGCATGACTGAAAGGCTGAAAATCGCTGGTATTCAAGTCGATTCCATCTTCTTCGGCAACGTCCAGCAGCAACCTACAAACCTTGATGATCTTTTGTAAATGCCTTTCCAGGCAAAGTACCGTCGACGGATCTCCTAGAAATGAAAAGGGTTTCTCGGTGGTCACGGCTTTCAGGAATTGCCACAATTCGACACGTATGAAGTCCAGATCGGTTGCCTGAAAAAATTCGGCAACCAGACCGCGGGCATCGGCCAGCTTCTGCTCGCTTGAACCCAGGTTCTCGTTTGTTGTTAAGTTTACAGTCTCCATAGGCTTCTCTTTTTTTGGCAAAAAAGAGGCAGCGGATGAACGTACCGAACCACAACAAGTTGTATACTACCAATGGTCATTGGTAAAACACTTTCTCTTGCCTGTTGACCTTAGCGCAGATATTTCCTTTATTTGTAACCATGAGCACAGCAACAAAACCCAATCATATTGGTCATAAGATCTCCCGCATCCGCGAATTACGCGGACTGAAGCAGGAGTTCGTGGCACACGAACTGAAGGTTAGCCAACAAACGGTGTCGAAGATCGAACAGAGTGAAACTGTTGATCAAGAATTGCTCGAACAGATCGGTAAGATCCTGGGCGTTCCTGCGGAAGGAATCAAAAATTTTAGCGAAGACGCTGTGTTTAACATCATCGGCAATACAGTTAACAACCATGATAATGGTTCACTGTTCAATTATTTCCCCACATTCAACCCGATAGATAAGTTGGTTGAACTTTTCGAGGAAAACAAAAAGCTCTATGAGAGACTACTCGAAAGCGAGCGAGAAAAAGTTGAGCTACTTAGAAGCATGCAATAACAAGGAAGCCGCGTCAACGCGGCTTCCTTGTTTATAATGAGAATCTACCTACTGACGTCGCTTTCTCCCGCGCGGCTTGCCTGTGTATTCAGGTTTCGGAGCCTCAGCTTCAATCGTCAGCTCAAACCCCTTCGTGGTCTGATTAAAATCAAAGGTCGAGATTTTGAAAATCAGCTTTTGACTTTCAAAATCAACTACGCCTTTTTTCAATATAACAGCCAGCGGGATTACGTGCCCCCGGCCACTTTTCTCGAACGAAAATGTCTGATCCGAATGGGCGGCCGGAACAAGGTATACGGATTTGATTTTACGTTTTCCTTCCTGCGTACCGATTTTGAATTTGGTGGACTCTGGATCAATTCCTAGATCACGCAGTACAGTTGCCGGAAAAACAAGCTTGCCTGAGTTAGAAATGTAACCCCTCGGAAGCGACGCTGCTTTTGGCGCGGGCTTGACTTCGGGAACGTTTTCCTCTGGGGAAAAGAATTTGATAGCTTTCAGTTTCATGGTGTTATGGGTTATTTTGGGCTAAAATAAGTCATTCTCCCTAGAAATTGGCATTTAAATCCCAAGACCCTGCTTCTTCTGCCTTTTTTGCTGTTGCTGTAACTGCTCTTTAACCTCGATTCCGATGTTTTGAGCCAGCCGTTTTTCGATGGAAGCAAGGGAATAGCTCCGTCCTAAGTCGGAGCCCTTAATCTTGATATTTTTCCGCATATGATAGAATGCGATCCCTCTTCCAACATAAGTCTTATACCCCTGGGTTAACAATTTCGCTTTGAGCTCATCGATCAATACCACTGTATTTAGAAGCTGGTCAATAGATGATTTGAGTTTCAGATGCTGCTTGTCGGTTAGCATATTTTCAAGCTCCTGCCGCTTATTGATTTTCATTTCTGGTGCCTGGATTAATTCAAGACGTTGTTCCATTCTGCGGCAGAATTCTCCGGTTCTGACGTAGTTATGAAAATGCTTTGAGGTGTTTTTGCCATTCGAATCAATGCGGTTTGCCACGATGTAGGCTAAGCATCCGGCGCCTTGCCATATTACTATGGTAGTATTTCCAAATGCTCGCCTCCGAACCGTACGTACACCTCTCGATGTATACGGCTCTCCGTCAATATTATCAGTCCATTTTGCCATTGTGTATTTTCCTATGGCAGTTGAAACATACAGCCAGCGTTTTCCTGCGTCGGGCAATCATGTGTCTTTCCCAATCCTGTTTTCCTTTCAGGTCTGCGATTTTCCTGACATGGTGCATTTGCAGGTCTTCATTAGCTCCACAAAACTCACATTGCTTGGCTTTTAATCTGTCTATCAGACTGGTGCGCTTTGCAAATATGCCGTTAGGTATCGCGTCGGCATGATTGTCAATAAATGACTTTCGTGCGAATCCCTCATTATAGAATCTACTTTTCAGTAAGCGCCCTTTCCTGTTTTCGTATTTCACTATGAAATCCCGGCCTTCTGTGTATTTCCGAATGATTTTCCGGGTTGAAGTCTGGTACTTACAGGCGTAGGTTTTATACATGCTGTATTCCATAATGTTGTAGAATGAGTCGATCGTACTGCTATTGTTGGCAATCGAGTAGTAATTACGCAAGCCACGTATTTCAGCATTGTACTGAGTCAGGATTTCCAGATCGTCGTTGTTTTTCATGCTAGGTCTGGATTTTGGTTTCCATACTTCTTTACCATTTCGGACCGATATGGTCATGGCATCGTAGTCGAGAAGTTTCTTTCTCATGGTGGCGTTACCTATTTCCAATTGTACCTTGGCACCAAACGTCCGGTTCAGTATCCCGTTCTTGTTCCTTTTGGCTGCGTTGGATTTTCTTACCCATACTTCATACCCCAGGAATTTTGCAGGGGATTGGGCATTTGTGATTAAAGTTTTTTGCTCGGATAGTTCTAATTTCAACCTTTCGGACAGGTGTATCTTGAGGTCTTCTTTGACTCTTTGAGCATCCGCTTTACTCCCAATAATGCCTACCAGGAAGTCATCTGCATATCTGACGTACTTCATTCTCCGGTAATTTTCGTCCATCGCATCGCTGCACGGCACAAGCATACGTTGCTTTTTCCACCCTTTAATTTTAGCCAACAGTTGGCTTCTTATCGCCTGATCTTGTTCAACTTTGAGCTTTCTTGCTACAAGATTCCTTGCAAACGATGTGAGTTTGGCATATTCAGAATTTAGCCTTTTGGTTTTTCCTTTGTTGAATGCGGTGATGTATTCAGCTATGTACTTATCTAGTTTGTCCAGATAAATATTGGCCAGGATCGGGCTGATAATTCCTCCCTGTGGCGTGCCACTGTAGGTCTTGTTAAATACCCAATCCCTACATATCCCGCGTTCAAAAACTTCCTGATAAGGCGCAGGAAGCGGTCATCAGCAATACGTTCTGCTAGGATCGCTATCAGTACGTCATGATCGATGTTATCAAAGAATCCTTTAATGTCTCCCTCGATAAACCACTTCGTGCCTGTGAAGGTCTTCTGAATACTTATCAGTGCGGTGTGGCAGCTTCTCTTCGGCCGGAAACCGTGTGAGCTATCTTCAAAATAGCCCTCGTATATCGCCCCAAGAATCATTCTGATCACTTCCTGTACTAATTTGTCTCCAAAAGATGGTATTCCCAGAGGGCGCTTTTTCCCGTCTTTTTTTAGGATATACGTCCTCCTTGATGGTGCTGGCTGGTAGCTTTCATCTCTGATAGCCTCAATCAGCTGCTCAACGGTGGAAATGCTCATGCCGTCGATGGTCTTTCCATCGGAACCCTTGGTCATGTTGCCTGGGTTGGCGTACAGCTTTTGGTACGCCTGGTAGTACATTTCCTCGTTAAACATAATCCTGTAGAGCCGCTCAAACCGGTAGTTCGTTTTCTTGTTTTGCTCTGTCAGACTGTTTAACACTCTCTCTGGATTTCTCATAATGTCTCTCACATTTTCCTTCGATCGCATTAAAAAATATTAACTGCTTCCCTTCGCCATGTGCAGGGCTTTCCCCTGCTCGGACTACTACGGAAGCTCCGTTACCTTGCCGGATATTCAAGGACCCAAAGTCCCATAGCCACATTGTGGCATTCCGGTTTAGGTAATCCCCATTTAGACATATAGTAACATAGCTTGACAGATTGTCGGATACGATTTCCGCCCTTTACTACTTATCGTAGTTGCGCTGTACTCCGTTTTGGCTCGTGATCTTTTCATATCGGATTCGAGTAGTACAGTCCGACGTTGATAACTGTCTTCCGTCGGAGCCGTCGCATGTAACCGCTTAGGCTATCGTTCAATCAGTATGGATTTTATCCTCATATCTATCATTTTATCTCCCCATTCAGTCGCAGCCTGACAGTTGGCTGACTTATAAGTTTACCGACATGCTACACTCCCTTTCAGGTTTCCCTTCCAGATAAGTCGGTTGATAATTGACGTCTAAACGCTTGTCAAAGAACTTGCTAATGTTCTATTTACTATATGCCCTTATGGGCGCACATGGAAATGCACGTTAGCGGTATCTTCATGCTTGAAAACCAGCATCTGGTTCTGTTCAAACCCAAAGTCCCTGGCAAATTCGGTGGAAATTTCGGCGATCGTTTCGTTGCCGGGCTTTTCGCCTGGCGCAAAGCTAAATGACTGGTGCCACATGAATTTTTTAAGGTTCGTATTTTGCATATGATTACTAGTAAACTGGTTGATTAAATATTCCAGGTCCAGCTTCCCGTCTACATGCATTTTTATACCCAGGTTCTGAATATAAACCAATTCCCCTCGGACATCTTGTTCGTCCAGCCTTTGCCGCATCTTTGCGGAGACATGCTTGTCGTAGTAGCAGTATTCAATTAGCCCTTTGGCATAGCTGCCAAGGCTTGCTTTTCCAATCATAACCTCATCTTTTTCAGGGTTGCATTTACAGCTTTTTCGATCTCAGCGTGAACGGAGCCTGCATCGGTTTCACCCGATTTCCAGAGAGGCGCGAGCTCTTCAAGTGGCTGCGAGTAATGGGTCTCATATTTTTGCTGCAAGTCACCGATCAGCCGGCTGGTCGCACTGCATCTTAGCAGTAGCTGATGTTTGCCTTCGGTTTCAGGTAGCATTTGAGAAAGATAAGAGGCGAGGTCATTTGACCATTCAAGCAACTCCTCGAACGCCTTCTTCATGCTGCGGATCTCAAAGCTTTCAAACACCCAAAGCGTGATAAGATCGGCGAGCAGCCGAACCCGCAGGCTACTGTGCTGCCACTGGTCTGTAAGCATCTGGTGTCCCTTGGTTTTTAGAACTGCGAGTGATAAAACGCCGGAAAGTTGTTGGAGCACCCTGACCATCTCGGCAGTTGCCTTGGGCAGCGCCCTTTTCTGCGGCCTTTTAAAAGGCACATCAAGCGCCAGGGCTAAGAAATATTGACTGGCGGAAAGCCCGCTTTTTTCAATGAGCTCATTAATCTGTCTTTTCTGATCAGCACTTACCCAGACTGAAAAGTGTTCCCGTTTGGCAGTACCTTTTTCCTTGGGCGGTCTGCCTTTTTGTTTCTGATTTTCCATGTGTCTTTTTTGATTAGCTATGAGCCGGAAGGCGAATAGCAGGGGTCCAGGGGTTTTCCCATGGCCAGCTCCCGCCGGGGAGTCGCTTTTCGCGACGTACCGGCGATAGCTGGCTGTGGAGAAAACCACCGCGCAGGATCTTTCCTGACCGTTTCTGGCTCAATTTTCCTTTTAAATGATTTTTCTGGATTACTTTTTGACTCTTTGGAGCACTTTCTGACTCTTAATACCCCTTAAAGACTCCTTTGGTGCGCATTTAGACCTTTCTGTATCGCTTTTGGATCAATTTTTCCTCTGCAAAGGCACTTTGACCAATTTTCGTCGCGAGTCGAATTCGTAAGACTTGCCGAATACATATTTGCCGCGTTTCGACGGCGAAAGAATGAGATACTCGATGCCACCTGACGTTTCCGTCTCGCCTTCGCGGATCAGGGCCACATAGTCCGGTGCATTTTTGTAAGCTGAAACGAAGTCCTCGATCCGCTGGTAATCCACATACGTAGACATGTATACGTAGTATAAGATTCCCAGAACAAGTGCAGTAATTGAATACGGCAATCCCTTACCTAGGCCATGGATGAAAGCTTCCCAAATCGAGTTGAATTGGACCGTCTTGACAGATTCCCTGATCTTATCATTTAGCTTTTTGTTCTCATCCAGGACTGCCCGGAGCTGGTTATCCATGTTTTGAAACTGGGCCTGGTTGTCCAGCAGAATGACTGCCGACCAATCGTCCATCTCGATTTCGTACCTTGCCAGGTAGTCCGCTTTGATCCTGGCCAGGGTTTGTTTGGTGACCTGCTGGCTAGACATCGGCAAAATTGATTTGTAGTTCTCTTTGAAGTCTTAGTCTCGGCCCAATGGTGTAGGTATCTAGCGCCAAGCCTTTACGGATGCCTGTCAGGATTTCTGCTCCGAGAAATGACTCAGGCTCGAAATCTCCAAACCTGCGAAAAGCCAGGCCTGAGTCCTTGCAGTTTTCCCTTAGTTCCTGGGTCAGATGTGGAAATTTGCGAAAGGTGGCCATACTTTGCCAGACGACGATTTCAAAGTCTGTTTTAATAAGATCGAACATTCTTAGCAAATAATCGATGGACGGATTGTAGGCACCTCCGCCGCCTATGACGATATGAAACGTGATTTCAAAACCCAGCCCCTCAGCAAAAGCTTTGAGAGGGATGTCGTATTCAATTAATGCTGGAAGCTGTTCACTTTCGGGAGCGCCAAAATCAAAATAGGCGTCGTCGAAATCTTCCTTCGCGAGGCTTTGTAAATAGGCCAGCAAATTATCACGGATCAAAAGGCCTTTCTCGTCTAGTAGGCTGGCAACATCGGATTGATCCTGATGGACGAATTTCAGCTGACGTGTACTGGTCTGCGTTGAGGCGTCCACATCAATGAACAGGCACCTGGGATCTTGGTAGTGTTTGAGGGCAAACAGGTACATCAGAATGGATTTTCCTACGCCTCCCTTGGCTTGCACTATGAAATGTAAGTTTTTCATTTGTTAATATTTTTTAGATGGTTTAACATATGGCTCAGGCTCAGAGCGGGGGAATTTCATTGCCGCTTTGGGCTGGGCCTCAGCTTCCGGCTTCTCACTTTTTTGAACTGGCATCTGCTGATCACCCCACTTTTTCATTTTAGCGCGGATGTATTTGACATCATACAGCGACACTGCTACGATAGAAAGTTTTTCGTTAATCACGTCCACAAGAAACCTGGCTGACATATTGGAAGCAAACAGGTCTCGATACAGCTCAAAAAGCATCCGCTTGCGCTTGGGGTCCTTCCGCTCACAAAGCTTTAGGACCAACTCCTTGGTTATCTCCATAGCGTCAATGATTAAGCTTGCGACGTTTCTGGGATTCAATCCTGTGATACCAGTGCCAGAGGACTGTCTCAGAGAAATACAGTTTTCCTGCTTGGCGGATAAATGGAAGATGTCCCTTGGCGCAATGATAGTAAAGCTTCTGTGCAGAGACTGTTTTCAACATCCGCTTTGCCTCATGTACATCGACGAGACGATCAGAGTTGACCGCAGGATCGGAGCGAATTGTTACAGGGGCTACGTCCTGTACGGTGGAGGTAGCGTCTGGATTGTGGATGCACGAATCCGGAGTTCTCTTTTTCATTTTGCCTTTCTGTTTGATAAAACATGCTGGCAAAATTCAGAGTCAAGTGCCAGGAATTCCTTCCTGTGATTCGACCGGGAACGAAAAGAAGTTTTTATTTATAAGTCGCGAAGGAGCAATCGTACCTCCGTTAGATATTTAGTGCGGGCATTCCCTTCTCTACCGTCAAACTGACTTAGCTCTTCCGCCTGAAAGGCTTTTACAAATGAGCTTTGCTCAAAATCATGTATCAACCAGGAGTTGAAGGAGGCGGCAACCTGAGGTGCATCTGTTGTCATCCTGATATAGCCTTTTTCCATCAGCACGTAGTAAAGCGCGGCAATGTAAAGCCTTCCACCCTTGGATTGTTTGCAATACCGGTAATTATCCGAGTCCCCGATTGGCGCAATCCATCGCTCCGTCAACAAGATACGCTTCAAGCGTTTAAATTTGAGCAGCCTTTCGGCTGCATCCCCGTCGGTAAATTGTTCCTGGAAGCTGTCCGACGCCCGCATTCGTGAAACCTTCTTCGTAGTGGTCCCTGGCTTTGGCATTTGTTGAACTAAAATTTTCAACTCCTTTCTCCACCCTTCCAGATCAAGCAATTTGTCTGCAACGGCTTCCGACGATAAGGTTTGAACCCAATTTGAGATTGAAGTGAGAGTTTCATAGATGGCTTTTTCAGACCCATAGTCCTCTCTTGACAAAAGGTACTCAATTACCTCCCGGTTATGTCGTAGTGTGAATGCCGTGCGACGCTTGACTTGTCGAATCCGATCTCGCTTAGACTGACCGAACCACCAATGAAGCCAGTCAGGCTTGGAAATGCCTTGCTCGTGAGAAGTAATAAAGTCACCGATATCGTTTCTCCTAACTGTAAATGAATACCTGTTATGATACAGAATCAGCAGTCGGTTCAGGCTAGTCAAATCGTCTTCATAGAAAGTGCCTGCAAATTCTTCAATAATGTATTTCAAAAAGGGATACCGAAGGTTGGAGTGAAGATTCATGGTCTTGCGGTCAAATAACGTCACTACAGCAATATAATAACTATCGGTTACAAAAACATGATCCGCCTACTGCGTGGCATTATAATTGATGTTGATCCTCCACATCTGCCGACCAAATTCATCGGCAATAGCAGCGACATGCAGCGCACTATTCCCTGTACTCCATCAACGAGCGAGATCAAAGCAATGTACATCGAGTCCACAAATAGAAGGGCCAGGAAGACTTCGAGAAAATCCCACATAAGTGTATCTTGAACAACGAACGCGAGCTTTTCGCAAACTGGACATGGATACTGCGCCAGTTGTCTTGTACGAACCGGATAATAAATTTGGTAGGTATTCTATCGTTCTGAACTGCTTATTGTAACGTACCATCCAGCATACGTAAATGTACATTTCAAAACTCTCCATTCGAAATTTTCGCAACTTTAGAAATACAACTATTGGATTTAAGAAGGGAATTAACACGCTAATCGGCGAGAATGGATCAGGTAAATCCAATGTTCTATACGCACTCAGGCTCCTAATCGACGAGAGCCTTCCTCGTGCGGTGAGATTCAACGAATCCGACTTCAACCGCAGTTTGGGGAGCAAGTGGCATGGGCACTGGATCATCATCCAAATCGAATTCTTGGAGCTAGATGCAGCCGAGGAAGCACAGGCAATTGCGATGCACCAAATCGGTGACATGGAAACATATGATTCCAAGGTCGGAAGTTATGCGTTGATATTTAGGCCGAAGGAAAAGATAAGGCAACAGCTTTATGAATGCGCCTCCGATCGTCGAAAATCGCAAGAGTCGCTGGCTCAAATACTCGATGCCATAACCCTAAACGATTATGAGGTGACCTTTCGCGGACGAGGAAATGTAGATTTTTCTATCGACACAAACTATCAAAAATATGTGGGGGATTTCGATGAAATACAATTTCCTGATCCGAATGATAAACAGGAAGATGTTTACGGAATCAGGCTGCAAGGATTCTCAATCCCGAATGAACTCTCCTGTACATTTATTAAAGCACTTCGAGATGTTGAAGCGGATCTTAGGTCATTTAGGGACAACCCACTCCTTAGTCTTTTACGGGGGAAAGAAAAAAGTATTCCGATTGTAGAAAAAGAGTCAATTGTGCGGAAGGTTGTAGACCTCAACGATGAAATTGGAAAACTGGATGAAATTAATGATGTTGCAGCGGGAATTACCCACAGTATCAAGAGCGCTGTTGGAGAAACATATGCACCCGGCATTGAAATCAGGTCTGAAGTGCCCTCTGATATAGAACAACTTCTGCAATCGCTTAAATTATGGGTTGGTGACCCAGATGAGCCGGGGTACAAAGGAAGGATTCGCGAATTGAGCCTCGGGGGTGCAAATCTTATTTTTTTATCCCTTAAACTACTTGAATACGAAAGGGTTAAAGCGCTAGATAAAATAGCTAATTTTCTGCTCATCGAAGAGCCTGAGGCCCACATCCATACTCATATCCAGAAAACCCTCTTCCACAAAGTACAAAACAGCGACACACAAATAATTGTAACTACCCATTCAACCCAGATATCTTCGGTCAGCAAGATTAGTTCTGTCAATATCCTTTCTCGTTCGCAAAACCAAGCACAAGTCTTCAACCCGTCAAACGGATTGAGTGAACAAGAAGTGGTTGCTATTGAACGATACTTGGATGCGGTGAGAACCGATTTGCTGTTTGCTAAAGGGGTCGTCTTGGTTGAAGGGGATGCTGAACATATTATTATTCCAACCATGTTCAAAAAGATATTTGGAGCTTCTCTTGACGAAATCGGCGTCAGCCTTGTAAATATCGGTAGCACCGGATTCAGCAATATAGCATCGATATTTCACAATGATCGGGTTAGGAAAAAGTGTGCCATTATTACCGATGAGGACAAATCGATTCTGGATCTTCCAGACGACAAAAATGATGATACATTGGAAGAACGATCATGTAGAAACTCGGAAATATCCGGAGCGCGTAGGAAAAGGATATTGGACCGTTTTTGCAAAACAAACAAATGGGTTTCCCCATTTTACGGTAAACACACATTTGAAGTTGAATTTGTCGGTTGTGGAAATGATCACGAAGTACGGATGCTTGTTGAAAAACATTACAGCAACCCTAGTTTGATAAGGGAAATTAATGATGCACTAAAAAGTGAGCACGTTGACATTTATGGAAAAGAAATCCTTCGTTTGGCCAATCGTTTTAAAAAAGGATGGTTCGCACTAAAGCTTGAGGAGCATATCACACATTTGACATTTATGCCTACATACATCTTGGAAGCTATAACATTTGCTTGCCCTCATGTATCGTTTGAGGTACTACGAAGCATGGCGTTGTTTCGTTTGCAAGCGTTCGCGAAACGCGCCTATGAGGACAATAGTATCGACTACGCTATGCTAACGAAAAACTTACAGGCGATTTCGGATGCGCAGGAGTCAGTTGATTACTTTGCCACAGAACTTCCTGATGATCAACTTAGCAAATTCATAGAGCTTACAAATTCTCAAAAATGTTTCAGGACCTAAATAAGCAACAGAAAACGGCAGTCTTGACGGCTGGTCATGTTTTGTTGAGTGCCTGCCCCGGTAGTGGAAAAACACGAGTGCTTGCTACCAAAGTGGGATTGGAACTTGATAAAATCAGTAACACAAAAAAAATGGTTGTCGCTTTAACGTTTACTAACAGGGCAGCAGAGGAGATAAAACGTAGATTGGCTAAAATTGATATCGACGCTGAGAAGCTCTGGGCTGGTACCATTCATTCATTTTGCCTTGAATGGATAATCAGGCCATACTCTCCGTACCTTGAAGAGGTCAAGAATGGATTCGTAATTGCAGATGAATACAAATGCGAGGACTTGATAGCGTCTTTGAAAGACCAATACGGCTTCGAGTGGTGGGAAAGCATTTCCACTCGGCGAAATCTTGATGGAGCGTTTTCCGAACGGGATCCAAGGTTTCGCGATCTTCTTTCTAATTATGATCAAATGCTCGCAGGGCAGCGGTTGATTGATTTCGATCTAATACTTTATTTTTCTTACAAGCTGCTTCATCAATATCCAAAAATTTGCAAAAGCCTTAGCAATCTGATCCATCTGCTAGCAGTTGATGAATACCAGGACACCCAAGAGCTACAGTATGCGATACTAGCGAAGATAGTCTCCGCAAGAGAGAGTACGACTTCGCTATTTATGGTAGGCGATGAAGATCAGGCAATTTATGGATCCCTCGGAGGGGTAGCTAAATCCTTGCCAGACATCAGCGTTCAATTTGGGAAGATTTCGATCACGCCCTTAGAGCTTTCTGGGAATTATAGAAGTACTCAGCGTATCATCGACTACTACCGAAATTATCAGAGTCGAGCAATTTCCATTGAATCTCTGGCAGCTCATGCCGAAGAGGCTGGACTCCTCACTTTTAATAACGAGATCCATAAAGATGATCTGCCGGTTTATATCGCGGAGATCATTCAGCACAATATTGCCATGGGCGTCCCTGAGCATGAGATATGTGTATTAGCTCCTCAATGGCCTTTGGTAATACCTATGGGTAAAATGCTGAAATCACGACTGCCGGATGTCAACTTTGACGCCGTTGGATTATCTCCATTAATGAAAAATAAGGAGAACATTTGGTTTAAAGTAGCCAGGCTCTTTCTAGTACCTCCGTCGCCGAGAATGTATTTTGTCCGAGCCCGATGGACTTTTGAACTTATTGACGAATTTGTGGCCTTAGGTATCGAAATATTACCGGGGGTGGAGAAAAAGGCCAAAGTCTTTCTCCGGCATCTCAACAGTGTTACGTGCGACGAAGATGACGGTCTTGCGCATTTAGAACATTGCTTCGGTGAATTAATGGAGCGCCTGGGAATAGAAATTGCGCAGAATTCGACCTTAAAACAGCACTGGGAGTATTTTTTCGAGAGCACAAAAAAACGCATGGACGACGCACGCTTTGATTATGCGCGGGATATCGGCAGTTTCAAGAAACTATTTAGCCACGCGACCGGTGTTGTGGTCAATACATGTCATGGAGTCAAGGGGGAGGAATTTCATACTGTAATTGCTTTTGGTCTGTTGCATGGGTATGTCCCTAACTGGAAAGATGACGATCATTTGGCAACCTCAAAGAAGCTGCTTTATGTGATCTGTAGTCGGGCTAAAAATCATCTTCATCTTATCTCTGAAAGGGGGCGGAAAACTAGGAAAGGATCCCCATATACAACTACCATGCATTTACAAAATGTGCGCTACCCCTATGACTAGTACACTTCGGCCTCGCACTGAACTGCTTGTGAGCCTCTCCCAGGTATTAGACGGTTGAAAGTAGAGTTTCCGGTGTTTCTCATGATGTACTTTCAAGGACTTTGCTTCACTGTAAAATTGAGCGGTGCAGCGAAACGGGCGAATAAAGTGTGTATTTCGAAAAGGCTAGAAACTCCTTTACCTACCTTGGCGGCATTATCGACACTACGAATCCGGAGTGACTTTAGCAGAACAAAATTAAAAGACCAAATAAGCAAATGAAGAAGCTATCTGTCAAAGAAATTATTGAATTCAGAAATAAGTCTGCGAGGCGTAGAAAGAGTTTCATAGATTCGTTGAAATCAGATACCCCTAAACTAATTTTAGAAGGTGGCGACTATTGGGTGACCTGCATAAGTGCCATTAGCAACAGCTACAAACTAAATGACACAAGACCGATAGTAGCCAAAATAGTTGAACTTGAGGGAAAATTTGAACATAGTAAATATAGCAGGACAAAAATAATGTATAAAAGGAACATTGACATTCTGCGCACTTACGAAACTGCTAATTTAGCGAATTGGAGACCTTTAAGCGAGTTGAGATTTATTAGAAAGAGTAAATACAACTCTATAATCCTAATTGAGGGGTTACAAATTCAGGTAACTCCAAATCATGTTTTTGCCTTTAAAGAGGACGACACTGATAAAATTGGTGCAATTTGGTTTATAGCAAAGTTGAACGGCTTTAAGGCAAGTGAATTAGGGATGTTTACTGATATTTTGTACCGTTACCTAAAATTAAACTTCTCTAGCGATTACGTAATCGATATGAAATATTGTATTGCCGTCGACGTTTGCAGCGGCCTTGATGTGAGATTCTCTCAACTATCGGACGGCGAAATTCCGGCTCTGCTGAATTCGACTTTAGGAGAAATAAGAAAATTATTATAGTATTTTCTCACTAGTAATAAAATACTAAGCTAAAAAACAGATATTTAGGCAGTTCAAGAAAGACGAGTTATACTAGAATCCCGATTGGATTGCATGTAATGAAGCGGTCGTAATCTACTTCGGAAGCAACTAACCGGTTGGGATGATGCAATTCACCGTGTAACTTCAGCAAGGTGACAGCATCAGAATCATTCGAGATAGTAATTGATCCTCATCTAGGATAGGTCGCCAATAGTTGGAGAGGGAAGCGTATCCTTATTCGAGTAAAAATTCGAAATTAGTAGTGCAGACGATGTCAAACTGCAAGTCACAAAATGCCACGTGTGTCTTGCCCGCCTTTACTGAATTTACGAGCAACAAATGCTTGATTATCAAATTATTGAATACTATATCATACTCAAATATAAGGGTAAAATACTTGCTTTCTGAATTGAGACTGTACCGGGAATTTCTGTGCAGTTGCAGAAATTAGTGTCGCGTCTGATGAATTTTCTTGCCTGACATCACCCGTATCACTAAGCGAATAAGCTCCTGTTAGACCGCCTCGCCAAAATGTCAGGAAAACTCATAGAAGTTACCTTGTACGGTGACCTACCTGAGCCGTTTACCAATACTCGCCTGCATATCTTCTTCCTTTGCGTCGTGCTCATAAATGTCCTCCAAACGTTGATAAATCGTTGCGGCAACAAATGGCTGAGTGAATTCGACGGCGGTTTTCCACTTTCTGTATCTTGCCGCAATTGACCGCTCCTGGTCGCCACCTTCGATTTTCGAGTGCACGCCACGCGAGTTGTACAAGCCTGTAACCACCGCCTCCGCTATTTTCTCAGATTGCACATGTTCCAAAACCTCTCTGACAGCCTCACACGGACGAATTCCATCGATACCTGCTGGTGCATGGGATAACATCTTCCCAATCGCAGAATCTCCTCCATCGTCGCGTCCAAGTTCTGCACATGCACTCCTGACTGCTTTTACCCAATTTAGTAGCAGCTCCGGGTCAATATCTCCATTTCTATTACGGCCAGGTACTCTATGTAGACTTTCAATTAGTTTGTACCCGCGCAACGACCGCCTTGCAAACTGAATTGGATCATCGACCTGTAAGTCGGCAGTGTCGGTCTTACCATCGCCTCTTTTGTAAAACCAAGCGACAGCTAAGGCGAAAATTTTTGGGTTATTTTCGATGTACTTTTCCAAATTTGGAATGCCTCGATGTCCGGCATATCCCCCTCCATCCGCAAGCACGTCAAGATATCCAAACTCAAGAATAGCCAATTCCTCCAAAGTAAATTCACCGCTTGCCTCGAGATACTCGAAAGCCTTTTCTATTTCCCAAATACTTATTCTGTTCAGTTCCTCGGAGGTATCGTCAATAGTAACTAGTGCATCGAGTAGCTTGAACAATGTTGTTGGATGCAGGTTTTCAAGACTTCCTGCGACGAAATCGAAGGCAGCAGCGGGACGCTTAAATGTTATCAATTTAGCGACTATTTCATTTAGATCGTCCTTAGTCTGGCGCTCCCACCGCAACCTTACCATTGTCCAATACTGCTTTTGCAGGGAGTCTGGGAGCTTCGAAACCAAAATCCAAGTAGTGGAGCGGAATGGGGCGAATTCGAGCACCTTTGCGTATTCCTCTTGGGTAGTGACTTTTTCAATCTTTTGGATAATGGCAGTCAATGATTTATCATCATGTAGCGCGATTAATGCACCACCTATCAGGTTGTCGCACGTAGCCCGATTCGAATTGTTCAAAGACCGAAGGATGCTGACGATAAATTCAGCGATATCTTTCGTTTTGAGGATGTCTGAGGTCATCAACCAGCCAATGATAAAAGCAGTTTTGCCAGATTCTGCAAGTGCCATAATACCTGCGACTCGCCGTTCCCCCCAAATTATTCGCAGCGCATTGATCCTTTTCTTTTTTATCCGTTTATCTCGTGCTTGAAGGTTAGTTTCTCCATCAATTATCTCGTCATAAGACTCGTCAACCCAATTTTGTTTAAACAACCATTCATGACGACTAATGACATCGGTAGGCTCAAGGAGGGCGTACGCAGAGTTGGCAGCTTCCACCAGTTGAGTTGCGTTTTTCTTTTTTATCCGAGCGATGCCCTTTGCCGACATAAGAGTAACTCTGATTCGTTCGCGAATGACTGCCTTGTCTCTATCGGACGCGCTCTTTCCCCAATCTTCAACAATCCGCCAAACCGATATTTGGCGATCTCGATCCAAAATGTGAATCCGGCAAATCAGATCGTCTACAGTTGACAGATTGTGTTTTGGCCAGTTCAAGCAAATATCTGCAACAGTGCTGATGAAATTGTAAGCTTCCTCGTGAGATACTGGATCTCCATGACCCTGCCCATCGTTTCTCCACCTAGGTTTATAGCTATAAGTGCCATAGCTAGGCTTATTGCTGAATTGCTCCACACAAAGAGACCAGCCAATCTCAGGATAAGCTTTAACTATGTTGCGCAAAACCTCAATTCGCTGGTCCACATTCGCTGCCGTTTGAGGCATCCAAGCTCGGAAAATGGCACTAAGAGATGCGATAGGTGTATTAGCCCAGTTGTCTTCAATCTTAGTTTCTGACAGCTTTGCTAATATTAATGCCGTCCGGTATATTGTTTCTGGTGACCAAGCCAAGCTTTCCAAGGCGCAAAGCAAACCAATTCTAGGGCACGAACTAAATATCCCTGAGTCAACGGGGCGTAAAAGGGCAGTGCATGCGGAAGCGTTACTTCTTAAATCATGTTCAATCATTTTCAGGAATTGATCAGGCGAAGCTTCAGCATAACTTGCTAAATCTAGGCCATGCATTTCAAGCGTTCGACTCGTCAATGGATCGCCAAGAAGCTTGCGCACTGTCTTTGCAACGAACTGCTCCACATCAATTCCAAGCCTTCTTTGAAATAGATTGTTGCCATGTACTGCCAACAAAACCAGCGTTTCCGCTATTCCATTTCGCAGAGCTTTCGAGATCTCTCGCCTCTTGCTATAAATACCAAGGGCGAAGAGGTGTCCAGGTGGGTAGTCGATCGCTGGATCATCCTCGCTTAAGACAATTTCGGCAACAGTGAAGAAATTTGAAATCTCGTCCTTAGTGAGGCTGGTGCTTATAGCAAACAAAACGTCAATCTTTGATATCAGTCCCCTGTATTCACCCTCCGACCAAAGTGGGGTGTCATTAATCTGTGTAATTCGTTGGAAGGTTTTTTCCAGCTCGTTATATTGTTTCCTGTTAGCAAGAATTGATAACAATTCGCGATCACGTGCATTTGAGGAACTCCATGCTCCCGCAAATAGGTAGGGCACCATGCTTGACGCCATTTCGTCGTTCGATGCCCATTCGGGTCGCCGAATTTCTGGCACATTTGAAAGCCGACGACGCAATACCGTCAGAGAACGGCCAGATTCTATCTCAAGCCTGTTGACTTTATCGTTATCAAACGCCATCTTTTCAAGAGCCTGACGAAATGTGACCGTGCTCACCGGCTCAAGAAGGATATGCGGTTCATCATGAATAGCATTTCGCGGGTAGACTATGATTGTGTGGATCGATTGCAGATACGGGCCAACTTCACGGGCAACTTCCCCGGGAGTGATAACTGCAATAAAGTCTGACGCCCCGTCTGCCATAACAGGTAATATGCCGGGTTTATCGAAGACGACTACCTTGTCCCTAAACCTAAAGAGGTCAGTATTTTCTGAAAACAAGCAACTAAGAAATCCCAAAGCTTCTTCTATTGAGTCAGCTTTCACAATTATTGGTTCACGAGGATCCTGTGTTAGAATCTCAACTATTTTTTTTTTGAAGATATTCACCGAGTCATTGAAAAAATCTTCTACGAGCGACGGAGTAGAATGTTTTGCCCATTCGATCCAACATTTATCCAGAGACCTAGTTTTGCTTTCAGGACGCTTGGTCTCGTCCGCGAACCATGTCTGACCAGGAATCGATTGTGCGACCCACTGTTCGAGATCACTTGCGTCGTAAGCCCGAACGTTCCTCCAATGTGGACCATTTTTGTGATCATTTATCCACTTAACTTTCCCCTGCCATCGCCTTGGCGTCACGAATATGAATGTAGAATTTTGCCTTTCTTCAATTTCGATAAGCCGAACGCTCTTTTCGTAATCCTTTTTAGCTTTCACATTCGGATCTTCGTTGCAACCAAACTCCCAATACGAATTGCCTTTGGGGATCCATTGAGTTTCTTCCCGGGCAATAACCAATCCATCCGGGCCTGGCCGTTCGGAATCGTCATTTCCTGGAAAATCGACGTGAGTGAGACCACTACCTGTCGAGTTTACAAGCGTGCGCAAAAACACAGCTAGCCTGAAGCGAGCAACAATTCGAGATGCCCAAACGTCAATTTCGCTAGAGGTAATATCAAGAAAGCGTGGTACATATCGCTTCACTGTCGCCGATACGTTGGTTTCCGTTGCCTCTTGCGCATCGATGTGTACCTGCAGTTCAAGGAGATACTTTGCCGGCAGGTTAAAGACTCTTTCAATACGAGAAGCCATTTCGGTCGAAAGACTCGCTTTTCCGTTTAAAAAATTCGACAATGCGGGACGACCTACTCCAAGTAACTTGGCTGTAGCCGACACTGACAGGCCGCGAGGGATCAGAATTTCTTTCCTGACATATTCGCCTGGGCTAAGTAATTGTGCTGAGTTCATGCATCAAAACTTGTATTGTGTAGCGTTACACAATACAAGTTTAGCAAATGTTCCTACATGAGCAAATATTTATATGATATTTTGGAGTTTTAGCTGACCAATAAAGGTTTTCTGGTTATATCTAAGACAGTCTCGGACTGAATGCTTAAAGTATAAGATGAAGTTTATGAGGGCTTTGGCGCAAATCCGCAACGACCTTATAGCGGGGCAGTCGGCGGAGTGTATTTGTTCGGAGCTAAATTGGAAATAATGAATTTTGCAGAAATTATTGACAACAAGCTAGAATGATCTAACGGAACCCATTGCCCATAGCTTCGAAATTATCGTGGGAAAATTAGACGGGGTCCTAGGACTTTTTGTTCAAAGCCATTTCACGCGAGAAATTCAATATAGCGTTAATAAGTGTCCCTTGCAAGTGGGACCCAACACCTGAGTCCTTGCCAAATGGAAAGCTTTTTGGGCTCCGCTTACGAAGGATAGACATGAAAATCAGGAGCCAAGTTGACAAGTTGGTGGATAGCCTGTTATCTTTGAAGTAGAGAAATCTATCAAATTTCTCCAAAATTGATCATTTCATCTGGTAACCTATCCGGTAACCTGGAAATTGAAATCAAAAATATTGCTGCTCCTGAGACAGTTAGGCGATAAAAATGATTCCAGCGGGATCACGAGAAGCAATAACAAAAAGCATCAAAAGCCTGCAAATCAACAGATTAGCAGGCTTTTTTTGTTTTTCGAATTATGCCAAAATATTCAATTTTCTACAAATTTTTGGTGAGTGATTCGCTGAGTTCAAAGATCTGCAAATTTTACTCACCAGAATCGCTACAACTGATTGTATCACAACCTGTTTACGGCGTAAACATCTTGTGCTGACTAGGCTTGCAAGACTACTTTTGTTCAACTTTTTAACCTGAAAAAGGTATGAAAACAAAGATCAGTCTGCCTTTCTATTTGAAGAAGCCGAAGAATTATCAAAAAGGGCCGGTGCCGATTTACTTACGGATTACGGTTGAAAGTAGAAGAGCAGAATTTACGACCGGCCGAGAATGCGAGCCTGGTCGGTCGAATGCATTCGCAGGAAGAGTCACCGGAGCTAAGGAGGCTGTTAAGTCGGTTAATGCTTATCTCGGCAACCTTGAACAGCAATTATTAGATGCACAAGCTGCATTGGTTCGCGACAATGCTTTGATAACAGCGGAAACAATCAAAAACAAATTTCTAGGCATTGGCCCGAAGCAGCGTTTTCTAATGGCAGTGATCGCTGATCATAATGAGCGTATGAAAGCATTGGTCGGCCAGGAATATGCGATAGGCACATTCCACCGCTACAAGGTTCTTGAACGCCACACGGCGGCATTTTTAAAGAGTAATTACAGCACGATCGATTTTGACATCAGCCGCATAGATTTTGCTTTCATAGCAGATTACGAGTTCTATCTCCGCTCTGTCCGCAAGATGGGCAACAATGCTGTGGTGAAGCACATGAAAATGTTCCGCAAGATTGTCAATATCTGCCTGAGCAACGGCTGGATGAATCTTGACCCGTATCTAAACTTTAAAGGCAAATTCAAGAAAGTCGATAAGGCCATTCTTACCAGAGCAGAACTGGACTTAATGGCGAGCAAAGACTTCGCTAGTGACCGACTCACCCAAGTGCGGGATACGTTTCTCTTTTGTTGTTTCACCGGCCTGGCTTACTCCGATGTCCAGAAGCTCGAAAAAAGCCAAATAGCACGAGGGATTGATGGTGAGCAGTGGATTTTCAGCCAGCGGACGAAAACGAATGTCAAGCCTCACATCCCGCTGTTGCCGGAAACCCTTCAAATTATTGATAGATACAAAGATCATCCGCTTTGTGAATCGCGCGGGCTCTTATTACCTGTGCCGAGTAACCAGAAGATGAATGATTACTTGAAAGAAATTGCAGTGATCTGCGGGATTGAAAAGATGCTCACCTCACACGTGGCCAGGCATACGTTCGCAACTACCGTGACGCCGCAAAATGGCGTTCCGATTGAAAGCGTCTCTAAAATGCTTGGACATACAAACATTCGCACGACGCAGATTTATGCGAAAATCTTGGATACGAAGGTTAGTGAAGACATGCAGGCTTTGAAAGGGCGGCTTTCAAAGAGGTATGGCACGGAAGGTCAAAACTCATGGTAGTCAATCAAATTTGACATAATTATGGAAGCTAGGCGCATTAGACTCTACTGACATAGCAATTGATGATTATCGTCGTTCTAACGGTTTCCAATCGCCCTTCTTGAAAAATACGTTGCCGAATTTTGGTGAAGTAAATACCAAATAAAAGTTCCATATCCCACGATATGTGGTAGGGTTATCTATCACGATGTGATGAGTAGGCGCAGCCATGACAATATTCAGCCGCTTGGAATGGTACGGGGCAGTCATATCGACAGCTCCTCGATATGTCTTTGTGATTTTTTCTCCATCCGTTACGTGGAAGAAAATGGAATCATTGCTTTTTATCTCAAATCGAAAATTGTTGTATTGCCAATCGGCTTGCTTGCCTGGAAAATAATCTCGGTTAACGATATAGCTACCATAGTAGTCGTTTTTATTCAATACTATCTTCGAGGTGAGTGCTTGGACAACCGTAGAAAGTAACGCAATGCCCAATATCCCAACCCAACCCAACGCACTGGCAATCAGCAATAACCTTCTTTTTGTTAATAGCCAAATGATTACACTAACGACAGTGAAAGGAAGAAGGACAAAAACGACAAATAGATTAAAGCCAAATCCCATCTAAGACCAAATTGTTTTCTGAGCTGGCAATATGCTATTGTCGGCTGGATTTTCAACAAAATATCAATTCAGATTGCACAACTTATTAAGCACCCTACGAATTGTGGCTGACTGGGGCATTTCCAAGACATTGATTGCCTCTTACCCGCAATCGGCAAGATGTCAGATTGGTGTCACAATCTCATCTTGCCGCCTAAACGCTCCGAAGTCGCTGGCGGGAGAATTTTATAGAAATTCCAGTCTCTTGAAAATGATCGCCGACAGCCGAACTAAACAGGTGGGTTAATTGCAAAGTCCTAGATAGAAATAAACAGACACTTGATGGCGGCCGACACTGACGAATTTACGTATATTAACGCCCGTCGATGGGTCAATGAAGACCCGCGGCGAGGATCGACTTAGTCAGAGCTTGGGTTGACAAGAATCACAACGAACATAAATTAGGCTGGGGCAACGTATTCACTAACCTTGAGACGGCTTTGGAATACAAAACCAGGTTCTTTTCGCATTTAAATGATATTAAGATATTTGCTCTGTATTTTAATATGACAATTTCGAGTGGCGCTTCATTTGTCATGCCCTCTATGTAAAGCTACGATTGCCTCTTACCCGCAATCGGCTGGATGTACAATTGTCGGACAATTGAATCTGGCCGCCCATTCGCTCCAAAGTCGTGGCGGGAGAGTTTTATGATTTTTCCTATCTTTGAGCTGCTTGCCAGCCAGTTAATTGCAAGTTGAGAGGCCGTTTAGAGTTTAGAAGATGCTGAAATGTGTTAGGCACATATTTTGGAGATTTCAGTCCACTTAATAGTAGTTACAGAGCTTTCGTAATGTATTCTAAAACCTTCTGAGTCAAAACCATCTACCCGAATGATTCTTGGTGGACTACCATGCAAAGAATGCCAATTCATCTTTGCCCAATCGCTAATTCTGCCAATTCGAGGAGACAGTCGAGCCAACCACGTCATCGTATATAAATTATGGTTCAATATCTCAATTTACAGTTTTTTGATATCAGTAAGCTCGATTTTTCCGCCCTCGTAGGGAAGTTCCAGCTCTGGATTAGGGCCGAAACAATGCTTTTTAAGATTGGCAGAAATACGGTAATTCCAGGTATTTTCTTCTTTACTAATCTCCCAAGTAGTATCTAACTCACACGGGTATAGGCGCAGAAAGCCCGCCATGCTATCTGGAACCACGAAGACCCCTTCACCGACATATCTGGCTTGTACATTTTCAAAAATACGGCGTGTTGAGCCGTTGCACCCACAGTCCTGATCTTCTTTTGAACATGATGACCCAAAAGAAAGTAAAAAGAAACTGTAACATGAAGCCTTGAGAATGAAATGCATATATTTTTTGCCAATAGTTACATTTGAAGACCCAATTGCCCGAAAAACAGTTGGAGTTATTAACAAAATAGCCCTTATGCACGAACAATTAAGATCTTCGCCTAAACATAGACCATCCCTATAAGTGATCCCCGGCAAAATTTCCCAATTGAAGCAAAATATCAACTCCTCGTATGCAGAGCATGCCTGAATTACCTCAATTTGGTAGAAGCGAAGAAAAATTGAGGGATAACGATGTATTCAAAGCTCGGCTAAGTTCATAACTTGCAATCCGTCAAGAAACCAGTCATATACGAGATCACCACAACAGCTAGTGAGTAGAGCGGAAGAAATCCTAAACCAATTAGATAAGTGCAACGCTGACTACGTCTTTCCAATGTTAGACAACTGATACATCTATCCGGCACTGCGCCTAACTTCGCATTGCCGAGGAAGCCACGCAATTTTTCAAGGCCTCCCTAAGTTACTGAGAATAAACTCCCATGCGTCCTTACAGGTTTCAGCTTTCGGTATTGCTCGCGGCCTTGCTACTAATGTCCAGCTTAAATGCCTTTGCATGCAGCATGTGCAAGGTTACAATCAATGGCAAAACATATCTTGGTAATAATGAAGACTCCTGGCGAACTGGCTCACGAATAAGTTTTGTAAATGCCCCAGTAGGAAAACTCGGAGCTTTGTATATGAGCTACGGTGATATGTTTCCACAGGGAGGGATGAATGAGGCAGGCCTGGCTTTTGATGGACTGACTATCTATAAGAAAAACATCAAAATTGATCCGTCCAAACAAAATATCACCAACTTCTCGGAGTTTGTCCATTACATTATGCAGAACTGCACAACGGTCGAAGATGTAAGGCGGTATGCAAACCGGTACAACCGACACAGAATGCCCAATGGCGAGTTGTTTTTCGCGGATAAATCTGGGCGGTACCTGATTATGGAGCCGGATACCGTGCTGTTGGGAAACGACGGCAAATACATCATTTCCAACTTTTGCCCTTCCATCACACCTGAAAATGAGCGTCTGAATTGGGCTCGCTATCGAAGAGGACGAGATTTTATCAACTGGCAACAATCTGATAATGGAGCCGACTATTGTCTGGCACTAGTCGATACCATGCATGAATGCCGTGAAAAACTAGGAGACGGTACGATGTATTCTTCTATTGCCAACCTTTCCGAAGGCGATTTCAGCCTGTACTTTTATCATGACTACACGAGAGAAGTTAAATTCAACTTGAAGCAAGAGCTTGCAAAAGGAGATCGGGTTATCGAATTAGCGTCTTTGTTTCCAGACAATATCGAATATGACCGATTGGTGAGGTACAAAGTACCCCAAAACGATCGGCGTATCTTCCTTTTCCTGCTTTCCTGTGGCGGGATTTTTGGCGTGTCGGCTATATTTTTCCTGCTGAGCTATCTGATCAATATTTTTCGAGCGCCGCGCGCTCCGGATCCGTACTTAAAATTGCGGCTAGTAATAATCATGATCTGCCTCCCAATGCTATACTATATGTTTGCGCTAATACGCACACCTGCCATGTTTTACAGTAAAGCACCATTTCAGGATTTTCAATTTTCATTAAAAAACGTTGCTGCCTACCTGCCATTTATTCTGCTGTTGCTTATCGTTCCATTGATAAGGGTGAACCTGCATCTGGCCCGTCGAAAAATATGGGGATTGTCTTCAAAGCTGATATTTACCCTTAATAACCTGGTTTATATCACTTTGATTTTGATGTTTACCTATTGGGGCTTCTATGACGTTCTATGACAGTATGTAGCTATTAATGCCAAGCCGGCGGTAATCAAAAAATGGTCTTGTCCAAACGTAACCATATGTCAAATCTGATCTCATGCCGTGCCTGTAATCAGCCGGTTTCACGCGCAGCTGAATTTTGTCCTCATTGCGGCGAAACCGAGCCGAACCAAACTGTGTTTAGGGTCCAGTCGATATTTACGACCATCGTCTGTTTAATTGCAATAATGGTTATCCTTTACCAATGCGTTTCATGACAGCAAAATGAAATTAGAAACAATGACATTTCGGCGTTTTTATTAACACACAACAATTGCCTAGTTATGCGATTATAGTACCTTTGCGCCCCCTTTCGCAAAACATCCCACCATGACCGCTACCAATCAACTCGGACAAGCTCCCATCAGGACCTTGTTTTTTCAAAACTATGGCCCGGCGATAATTAGCCTGCTGTCTTCGATCATTCACCAGGTTATTAATGGAATTATACTTGGACAACAAATCGGAAAAGACGGTCTTGCAGCGGTTGGATTATATGGACCTGTCGTGATCGTCTTGATTGCACTGAGTTTGCCTATTATGATAGGCGGCGGAGTACTGATCGGAAAAAGTATTGGAGCCGGGGACTTTGAAAAAGTACAGGAGGTCTTTCAATTCGCTACTACGCTGGTAGTTTTGATTGGAGGCTGCGTAGCTGTCAGTGCACCGTTCATAGCAACTCCGCTTTCTCGGTTCCTGGCCGGAGCAGCCAACGTTTCATTGGCAGACAAAACGGCCGAGTATGCCTTTTGGCAATTGCTGGGTCTTCCTTTTTTCTTCCTGGGAATGATTTGGGGTAATTTCGTTCGTGCAAACGGAGCACCAAAGGTGTCGCGAAATGCGTCTATTTTGGCTGCCGGAATCAATATTCTACTGGATCTGATACTGATTATTGGTTGCGGCCTGGGCGTAAAAGGAGCATCGATCGCAACATCAGTAGCGTTAGCCGCAGGCGCAGCATATCTTTTCGTGTATATTTTTAAAGGCAACACGCATCTTAATTTTTTTTCATTTCGTTTCACCTTAAAACTTTCACAATGGAAGGAGTACTTCAAAATAGGTCTGCCGTCGTTCGCATCTGAAATCGCATTCTCATCTGGCTTGCTTCTTATCAACCAATCGTTGATCCATTACGGCGCCACAGCCGTGGCCGCTTTTGGGCTGGTCAATTACCTTAGTTTTCTACTCATTCGCCCCTTTACCGCCGCGATGATCGCCGCGCTTCCTATCATGTCATTCAACATAGGTGCAAAACAGCCAGAACGTGTATTAGAAACTTTACGTTTTTCGCTGGTTTTTACGCTATTGTTGGGAATTATCGTGACATTGATCGGCTTGTTTCTGTCCGACCCGCTAATTGTATTATTTTCTGGGGACCAAAATATGGCCTATCGGAAAATTGCGAGCCAAGCAATGGGCTTGTACTTCCTGCTGTTTTTAGCAGTTGGGCCGAACTATTTGCTGGCTGCCTTTCTACAAAGCACAGGTAAGACAACCCCGGCCCTTTTTGTAAACTTGTTAAAAGGGCTTTTGCTAGTTGCGCCGGCGCTTATGATTCTTCCGGACTATTTTGGCCTACCAGGCATCTGGCTATCCCGTTCTTTGGCCGAAATACTGACGTTGCTCCTTTTTGCGGCCTATACAATGTATTACAATGATCGATACTATGCGGTTGGTGCCATCACGCCTGATAGTTAGTCACACATAGTACGTCCATGCCAAATCCATGTCCATGCAAGCCGTTTCCAGTTCTTCAACGGCTTGCCATTATTATTCAACCATCGTTTTGCATTATAATGTCGGTAAATCTAATGGTGTAGGAATCCAGTAGGGGGATATTGCGAGCATAGGGGTTACACTGTACCTTCGCATGTAAATTTCGAACAATGCGCAATACCAAATGTGGCATTGGAAGCCTCCAAAAGGAGTGGCTGTGAAACTTTTAATGAAAACATATCCAACATATTAATCACATGAGTACAATCGAAAAGGCTTCCGCACCGGCAGTGCCGATTTCAAAAGCATTGGTGTCCAACGGGTTTTTGTTCATTTCGGGTCAGATCGGCTCTGCTGGCGGGCAGTTGGTGAGTACCTCTTTCGAGGACGAGGTAAGGCAAGTGTTTGCGAATATCGAGACAATACTTAACGAGCACGGGCTGACTTTCGGCCACATTGTCAGTGTTACCGTGTATTTGACGGATATGAGGTATTTCGACCAGCTCAACGCAGTGTACCAAACTTATTTTGTTGACCGCTATCCGACCCGTACATGCCTGGCCGTGGCAGGTTTGCCCAAACAAGCGCGTGTTGAGTTGACCACAATTGCTAGTTTAGAGCTAAAAACGAGCTAGTACGCACCGGATGTAGTAGATAACGTGGTTGCTGACGCGCTCAGTAACCACGAACCGGATAAGGAGGCCTGTTTGATAAGTACTTAGGAATTTTGTAATGCTTGACGGATCGAGCAGGAAATCGTTTTGTAGCAGATTTTCGACAAATAATGGCTGGTTATCACTACATGGCCTTTTTTTCTGTTTTGTACCTTGCGGGTGGATAATTTACTGTATATCCGTTTTTTGTTTTGCGAGTGAAACTGGAAATTTTACCCTCCTGGCCCCATTCTGGCTTTTTCGAGTCAACAAGGCCCGGTCTTAAACTGTTTCTTCGTCTTTCCCAAGAATCAAGGTTATGAAAAGAATAATAGTCGCTGATGATCACCATGTCGTCCGCTTTGGATTAGCCATGATGCTTGTGGAACTCTTCCCCGATTGTATCATCGATGAAGCCTGGGATACAGAAAGTGTAATGGCCCTGATGAAGAAAAACACCTACACGTTGGTGTTGCTGGATTTGGTTATGCCCAATACAGATCCCACTATTTTGATGTACCACATCAAGAATTTTCATCCCAAAACCAAGGTGCTGGTTTTGTCAATGAATGAAGAAACGCTTTACGGTGCCCGTTTTATTCAACTGGGTGCTCACGGTTACCTGAAAAAGGATGCACCGAAGGATGAAATTGGAAAGGCAATCCATATCATTCTGGCGGGCAAGAAATATGTAAGCCAGAAACTGGCGGACATCTTGTTACAAAACTCTTTGGAGGGGAAATCGAACCGTCCTTTTGACAGATTGAGTACAAGGGAATTTCAGGTAGCCATGTACCTCGTGCAAGGCCACACCCAGGTGCAAATCGGCGACCTGATGAAGCTCAAATACGGCACAGTAAACACGCTAAAACAGCGTCTCTATGAAAAGCTGAACATAGAAAGCCATAACGAACTTGCCGAACTTGCTTTCATTTACGGGGTTTGATAGCCCTTCTTGATTTGAAGACCAGCCGGCTGCAATGCAATCCCGCTGACGACGACGACGGTACCCTTGTTCTCCTGACTATCTATTGCCAAATGCATACCCAAGCGAGTGACAAAATCAATAATGAACTGGTACCCCATTCTATTCCCAGACTCAAAATCTAGGGTTTCCCCGGAGTGTCGGATCAGGTTGTTTATCTTTCCCAATATTTCGGGTGTCATACCCTTGCCTGTATCCGACACACGAACTGAGCAGGTGTTGTCACTATCCCTGTAACAATGCACGCTTATAACGCCCTGATGGGTATGCTTACGGGCATTTTCTACAAGGTTGCGTAATATTGCCTTCAGCAGCTCCTTGTTGGTATATAGCTCGTAATTCTCTTCAGTTGTAAATTCAAAGGTATTACGCTGATGCCCCAATATCTCTTTGAAAAAAAGGTCGAGTTCGCCGACGAGCGAAGTAAAAGAAAAGGTTGTTTTCTTTAAATTAAATCTTTCGTCCTGTACCCGTGCCCATAGACTTAACTCATCGACAAAGGCATAAATTTCCCGGCTGGCGTTTTTCATTTCCCTGCTTATTAAACCTGCCTTCTCGTGTTGATTGGACATGACGGCTTCATAATTGGTATCGGACAGGTACCCGAGAAAATGCAATGGTGATTGGAGGTCATGCCCTACCATCATCAGCATTTTTTCTTTGAGGCGGTTCGCGTTGTTAAGATGGAAAGTGCGGTTTGCCACTTCCTGTTCCAGTTGTTTGTTTTGCTTCAAAAGGTACGCATACCTTATTTTCACAACCAGATAGATCAGCAAGAGAATCAAAATAATGGCGGCCAGTTTAAAATAAATGGTCTGGTAAAAGAACGGCTCGACAAACAAAGAAATGCTTGTCGTGGTGATGTTACCCGGGCCGAATCCCGCAGTTTTCCGGAACTGCAAACCGTATTGTCCGTGCGCGAGGTTATTGAACACCACCTTATTGTCTTCATTCAAGGGATGCCAAATGCTGTCCAGGCCCGTTAGCCTGTATTCAAGATACTGGTTGGCCGGGTTACCGTAAAATGGCGAGGCCGCCTCTACCTCAATGTATTTGAAGTCGGGCCGGAGCTGGATTGAATGGCCGTTCAGATATTGCTGTTTGCCGTCGACCAGCAGTTTATCGACAAATATTTTGCTGGTCGGAAGTAATTCCTTGATTGCGTCCGGATAAAATTGCACCAGCCCATCGATGGAAGGGAAAGAAAATTTACCATTGCCTAATACGACAGCGTAAGGGGTGCAGTTTCCATTGAATTCATTGATATTAAAACCCGATTCCTGTTTGAAACACTGGTAATATACGTCGGAGGTCTTTCCAGCTACAAAGAGGTCTAGGTCTGCTTTTCTGCATCGGAAAAGGCCGTTGTTTGTACTCATCCAGATAAACCCGCTATGGTCCTCCATGAAGGAATGGACATCTTTAAGTGAAGCCTTCCTATCCAAAGGCAGCTTTATAACGCGGTCGCCTTTAATAGCATAGAAACCCTTGCCGGTAGTGCCCACCCAAAGCACGTTGTTCCGATCCAGGTGCAGGGCTTCAATGTTGTACTGTTCGAGTGTTTTGTAGTGAATTTGCTTTCCTGTCCTGATATTCAGCAGCGCCATCAATTCCCTTCCTGCGATCCAGAAGTGCTCATTATCAACGGGCAAAAAAGTTTGTGCTCCATAATTGATATCGCAATGTTCGGGCAAAGATCGCAGTGAATCGCCATCTACATGTACCAGGCGCCGACCACCGGAAGTCAATACCCATATGCGGCCGTCCGGTGTTTCGCGGATACAACTGCTTCCGTAGCGATTAAATCGCTGTTTTAATTCATGGAGTTTTTCATCCATCTCGATCAGCATCACATTGTAGGTGGTGCTGGATGTCATAAACACCCTATCCAGCCAGTAATGCCCCCGGCTATCCCTGAGCACACCCCGAAACGCGCCCACGTCAAAAGGAAACCCCAGACGTGACCCTCCCGGATAAAGGAGTCCGAAGGCGGTGAGGGCGCCGGTTTCGCCGTAAGGCACCTGGGGGTAAAAATTTCCATATCCATTGCTATGCCGATAGGCTTCGAATTGCTTGCGGCGCAGAATATACACCCCATGCGTCGCCGTACCTATCACATACATATTCAGCTCGGGGTAACGCCGAAAGCAGGTGACATCCGACAGGTCCGCTTCCAGCACCAGTGTAGCCTTCAATTCATTGCTCCCCGCATCTGTAAGCTGGTAAATGGCTTTATCGGTATGGTAATATAGCAGGCCGTCGTGTTCTAGCAGGCCCTGTACCCTCGGCTCATCTTTTGCGTAGGCTTTCAGGTGCAGGGGCAGGCCGGTTATTCTGACCGTTGTTCTACGCTTGTCGGCATCCACGCACGACAATAACCCGGGCTTGTTCAGGAAATAACATTGTCGATTTTGTATAGCCCAAAATCTACCGTGCCCACCCGCCACGAGCTCGGGCAGGATCATTGACCAGCGAAGCTTTTTCCCCGACGAGAATGATAGCGAGTAGTCCTGAACAGAAAGAAATCCACCCTGCAACCGGGTGATCCTTCCCAAATAGGCTTCTTGCGAAATTTGCTGCATCCGGCCTCTGCTGTCGAAGGTCAGACTAACTCCGTCTCGAAAGCAGAGTACCCCTGCAGTGTCGAGCGAAAGGTCTCCAACCCGGTTGGATTTCATCAGAGGATAGTGATCTGCATCGTAAAGCTTAAACCGTTGCCCATCGAAACGCACCAACCCCGCTTCTGTACCGATCCACAGGAACCCGTCCTTATCCAATTCTACCCCCTTGGCGCTGTTTTGCGGCAACCCGTTTTGGCTGGTATAATGTGTAATGCTGTAATCTGGTGTCGCCGCAGCCACTTTCAGCCCTGAAAAGAGTGCGATGAAAAGTAGTGTGGTACTACAAGAAACAAGATACCGCATTTGTCGTGACATAGACGGGCGCATGCCGTAGATGGATTTTTCTACAATATACAGCCATTTTGTATTGATACCACTACAAAAATGCACTGCGGATCAATACGGGAAATGAAGCGCTTTACAGACCAAAACTGCCGATGTATTAATACAAACTATTTCGAAGTCAAAGAGCAATTTTGGCACTGCTAATTTCAGCTCAACTAATCATTTCTATTATGAAAAAGTCCTACGCTCTGCTTGCATGTTCTTTGCTTGCAATATGTTTTCAAACCCATGCCCAAACCAAGGTAGGCGGCTCCGGAGCTCCTGACAACAGCGCCATGCTTGAAGTAACCGGCGGCACGGGAAACAATAAAGGCTTACTGGCACCACGGCTCACCACTGCCCAGCGCGATGCTATCGTCAACCCCGCGACCGCATTGATGATCTACAATACTACCACAAACCAGTTGCAGGTAAATACAGGCACGCCTGCTGCACCGATATGGACGTCTTCCAGTGTCAGCAATGCATGGAACATCGCCGGCAATGCAGGCACCAACCCGGCTACTAACTACGTCGGCACTTCGGATGCACAGCCATTGGTGTTGCGCACAAATGCTTCGGAACGTGTGCGGATAACGGAAGCGGGTAACGTCGGTATCAACAACGGGGCCCCGCTTGCACCTTTATCGTTTGCAAATGCACTAGGAACAAAAGTCTCATTCTTTGATGGCGGCACGACCGTGGACTTTCTCGGGATCGGCGTCAGCCCTACTCAACTTAACTATCACACTGCTACCAACTCGTCTCACGTCTTCTGGGCAGGCGGAAAAAACGGCGACGGTACGGAGCTCGTCCGGATCCAAGGCGGCGGCAATGTAGGTATAGGTACTAATGCGCCCAGCACGAAACTGCATGTAAACGGCACTGCGAGGATCACCGGCAGTACCGGCACGCCCACTACCATTGTGGGTCGCGACGGTTCGGGAAATATCGGCAGTATCACCCTAGGTGCAGGTTTATCCATCGTCGGAGGCGCGCTGTCGGCATCTGGCGGATCTTCGGGCTGGTCGCTGACCGGCAATGCGGGCATTAACCCGGCTACCAATTATATCGGGACTACGGATGCCCAGCCGCTTTTGCTGCGTACGAATGCAGCAGAAAGATTCCGGATCACGCCCACGGGTAATATCGGTATCGGCAATGCGGCACCACTTGTTCCGCTGGCATTTGCCTCGGTTGTGGGCGCCAAACTTTCGTTTTTTGATAGCGGCGCCAACGACCAGGTTGGTTTTGGTGTGAGTTCGAATCAATTTAACTACCACACTGTCCCAGGCGCCGATCACGTATTTTTTGCCGGTGGCAGAAACGGTGATGGCACCGAGCTATTCCGCATGAAGGGCAATGGTAATGTAGGTATAGGAACCAATACGCCCAGCGCGAAGCTTGACGTAAACGGCACGGCGCGCATTGCAGGCAGCGCAGGAACAGCAACCGCCATTACCGGCCGTGACGGCACGGGCAATATCAGCAATATCACTTTGGGCGCCAATCTTTCCCTTGCCGGTGGCGTGTTGTCGGCATCGGGCGGTGGTGCCACTGGCTGGGGACTTACGGGTAATGCAGCCACAAACCCTGCTATCAACTACCTCGGCACCTCGGATGCCCAGCCGCTGGTAATGCGTACTAACGCGGCGGAACGTATGCGGGTCACCGAAACAGGAAATGTCGGTATAGGTACTGCTACACCGACAGCCAAATTGGATATACAAAGTGGTAATGTGAATTTTTCAGCGGAGTATGGCTTGAATTGGGATGGTGGAAATTCAGCCCGGATTTATATGTATCCGGGTTTGGGTCTTCCGGGTAACAACCTGTTCATGGAATCAGGTGAAAATATGATCTTTATTAGTGACCTGAACGGCACTGCACCTGGCACCAACAATAGGGGATTTATATGGGCAACAAACGCTAGCTGGCTAAATGGTGGTACACCAACCGAACGAATGCGCCTGACCAATTCCGGAAGACTGGGTTTAGGTACTACTAACCCGAGTTATACACTGGATGTGGCGGGCGACATCAATGCCTCCGCCTCCGTGCGTGCCAATGGCGTGGTGCTTACATCCGATGCACGTTTGAAACGCAATATCCTCGGTACAAAGCACGGCCTTTCGACGATTATGGCGCTCAATCCTGTCGAATATGAAAAGAAGCAAACGATTAAGGACAGCATTTACGATCATCACGAAATCGGCTTCGTTGCGCAAGAGATCGCGAAAGTGTTGCCTTCGTTGGTAAAAGAAGGAAATGATGCCGACAAAACGCTAGCCGTTTCCTACACCGAACTGATTCCGGTATTAACCAAAGCAATTCAGGAACAGCAGGCGCAAATCGAATCACTAAAAGCAGCAAACAAAGAATTGAAAGATGGTCAAGCGGTTACTGCACAATTGGTAGAGCGGGTTAAACAAATGGAGCAAATGCTGGGTGTCAAAGGAGCCGAAGGCATTTCAAGAGCAGTGAGCAAATAGCTTTAATGCCATTCATTTAAATCCAGTTGATATGAAACGAATTATAATACTAATCCTGATCACCGCGGCAGCAGGCGGCGCACGGGCACAAAACACGACTTACGGTGGTGCCAATGCCCCTGCGAATATCGACGGCGGCTATTTCAGCGACTACTCGCCCGGCGGTACTATCGTGCTGCCCGACGGGTTGGTAACATTGGCCAACGGTGCGACTTACGAACACGGTAACAATCTGCTGCAAATCAACGGCAACTGGACGTCCACCGGCAGTCTGGATATATTTCAGGCAATCGGCCTGAACAGTATCATCGGCAATGTTGCCCCATCTTTCTCGAATGTGAGGTTCAACATCGGGGCTGGCAACACGATGGCCATAAGCAATACACAGGGTATAGGAATTACCGGAAATCTGCAATTCAACAATGGCATTACCACGACTGTCCGCACTATGCACACCACCGGGTCGCTCCGTTTCAGTGACGGGGCGACTTATACCGGTGGCAGTTCGGATGCGCAGCACGTGAATGGTTATGTTACCAAAGTTGGCAACGATGCATTCGTGTTTCCCGTCGGCAGCGGCACAGACCTTCGAACGCTTTCCATTTCCGCCCCGGCAGCGGCGGCTACCATCAGTACCGCCTGGTTTGCAGGTAGCCCCGACGCGGTAACCGATCCGTCCGACGGAGGAACTCACAGCCGCACAGCTATCGCCGATCCTGTCAAAGCAGTAAGCGAAGCAGGCTTCTGGGACTGGCTCAACCCCGCAGGAAGCGACGATAATATCACCGTTACCGTTTCGATTCCAGACTTATCCAATTTCGCACTGACGGAAAATCTGCGTTTGGTGGGCTGGAATGGGACCCAATGGATTGACCTGAGTGCTGGTTTCAATGCGAGCGGAAACACTGAGAACAGCACGCTGACGGGCATAATCCCGGCAGGCACGGCCATCACCGCCATCGCAGTGGGCAGTGTCGAGATGCCACTGCCTGTCACGCTGGTTAGTTTCACGGGCAGGGCAGTTGAAAACACGAGCGTGCTGCAATGGGCAACGACCGAGGAAGTCAATGCATCGCATTTCGAGATACAGCGCAGCAACGATGCGAAAAGCTTTGAATCTATTGGGGAAGTAAATGCAAAAGGTGAAAGTAAAGTGCTTGTCAATTATCTTTTTACAGACAAAACACCTTTACCCGGTATCAACTATTACCGCCTGAAACAGATCGACCAGGATGGCTCCCATGCCTTTTCAAAGACCATTTCCATTGCGTTTGACACAGATGCCAAAATACTTGTTTACCCGAATCCTGTAACCGATTTTCTTCGGGTAGAATCAAGTAAAACGCCAGGCTCCCTTGAAATTTTCAACCTCAGCGGTCTCAGATTACAAAAGAGGGATCAGGTGCGAAATGGCCCATCGGAGATAGTGCCCGGGCCAGCCTCGGTTGTGGTTGACCTGCGCAGTTACCCGATTGGTATTTACATTTTGAAAGTTGATGGACAAACATTCAAGATCATAAAAAAATAAGCCCATAAAACGCTACATCATACCGGAGGCTACATTCACAATAGCCCCTGGTATGATATAGCGTTAGCGTGACTAACCGGCAGGGTTTCGATTATGGCAATCCCCTCAGACTCCTTACGGGGTTTGCCAAAGTAGCTTTAATGGCCTGGCAGCTAACTGTTAACAGGGTGGTTCCTCGTAATAGAATTTTTGGCATACTCCGTATCGGTAAATTGATAATCGAATGGATAGGCAGGATTATATTTGTCGAAAACCGGTCGGATTTTTTGGATAGCTGTGTTTTGTTAAAACCGCTTCTTAATATATACAAATCTTAAGGTTCTCTCAACTCCATTGTTGTCGGTGGTTTTGACAACTGCTGGTAGGGCGTTATTGGCATCAAAAACCTGCGTTACATGATTTATATGAGTTGAAAAGCCAGAAGAAGTCAAATCATTATTTGATATCGAATAGGTTGCATACGACTCCAACGTCGGCATATTTTTCGATTCAGATGCCAAGACACTTTCGGAACTTGCTTTGGAGAAGTCATCAGTTATTAGGAGGTATAAGTGTTCACCAAGCGTTTGATATGGATTGTTATACGAATCACCATAGGCAAATGTATCGATAGGTTGATAGGAGCTTGTCTGGAGCGGAAACGTGCATTTTACTAAGTTTCTGTTCGAATACTGATAGGAGATGGTATCTGAATCTGAATACCTAGGGACTCCCGCGATTACAAACCCGCCCTGGCGTTTGACGATCGTTCCGTTTTCTAATGTATACTTTCTGCAACGTCCATAAGATCCCGATTTACTAATGACTTCAATCGTGTCTTTTCGATAAAAGTAACTGGTATAATATGTCGCACTAATGGCGTTATTAACGATTTGGCGACAAGAGGCTAAGTTTCCATTTGAATCATATGAGAGGGAATCACACGTAGTAAGCCCAGTAGTAAAATTAACTAGTTGATTTTTAATGTTGTAATCAGCATAGAGCACCGTATCATTATCAACTACTACGCGTGACAGCAGATAATCCGTATCGCTCGGAGGGGAGGGATTGCTAAGAATTTCTTTTTTACATGCTAATAGCGTAAGGCAATATGCCATAAATGCGAGTAAACGTAGGGAGGCAGTCATTTGGAAAATTTTAATAATCGACAACAACTTTTCGGATTAAAGCATATTCTTCTTGCGCCAACATATCCACTTCTGGATTAGTTGCCGTATTTCATTGATTTTCGGGGCTTTCCTTTTCTGTTTGTCACCTTATTTTAATTCATGTATTTTTTTAATGCTTGAAGCAGTTTCGGGGCGGGAGCCTTTGGGGCTCACCGCGAAAACCGGAGCTTAAAGGGTGCATACATAAAACTCTAACCGATTGATTACTTCTTTACCACTACCGCATTCAAATGAAAAGAGTTTCCACCATTTGGATATGTAACAAACCCAAAAGGTGACTGCCCTGGGCATGGAGGTACCGAAAATATCTGGCGCGGGTACACTCAATATGAAGAGATGGAAGTCATCATAACCTTTAAAAGGCTACATTTGCGTCATAAACAATTTGACTATTATGGCTGACTTTCCCCCTTGCCCACACTGCAAATCTACTTATACGTATGAAATGGATACTCTGCTGGTATGCCCTGAGTGCGGACATGAGTGGAATTCTGACGAAAGCAATGTGGCCGAGGATTACTTTGTTGTAAAAGATAGCAACGGCAATATCCTTCAAAACGGCGATAGCGTTGTAACTATCAAAAACCTACCGGTAAAAGGTACTTCCCAAAGTATTAAAGCCGGTACCAAAGTGAGAAATATCCGCCTGGTAGATGGCGACCACAATATCGACTGTAAGATAGAGGGCTTTGGAGCTATGGCTCTTAAGTCAGAATTTGTAAAGAAAGCCTAGGAGTTGCACGTATCTACACGGTGGATTTATTGTCGGGGTTCAGATCATGTTTGCTTTAACGAATTTAATCAGGCAAACCCTGGGTCAATTGCAACGATCATGACCCTGGATTACTTCATAAAGCTCTACTTGTTGACTTGCTGTGCCCGTTGACCAGTGTGGCAGTCGCCTACGATGGTAATCCTTGTCAAGGCGTCCGTTGCGTATTTCAATTGTATGAAGCAAAATTTAACTGACGTCTCCCTCGATCCGCTGCTACGGTATTTTAACGGGCTCATACCTTTGGACGAGACTGAGAAGGGGCTTGTGGAAAGTACCTTTCACCCGCGTCTTTATCGTCGCAGGCAATATGTACATCAAGACGGCAACATATGTACGCATCTGAACTTTGTCGTGCGCGGTTGTCTTCGTATGTATAAGGTCGACGATCGGGGAACGACCCGCATTGTACAATTTGCCCCGGAAAACAGATGGATAAACGACCTTGGCAGTTTCCATAGTAAAAAAGCGTCTACGCTCAACATAGATGCCCTTGAAGATACCCTCGTTTTACAAATCAGTTATGAGGACCTTATCAGCCTTTATACCCGTGCGCCAAAATTTGACCGCATTTTCCGGGTGTTGATCGAAGATAGTTTTGTCAATTTGCAGCAGCGGTTCCTGGAAACTATCAGTTCGATTGCCGAAGACAGGTATCTCTCTTTTTTAGAGGTTTACCCGGAATTATCCAATCGACTCCCCCAGACTCAAATCGCTTCCTACCTGGGCATAACTCCTGAGTTTTTGAGCCGTCTGCGTAACAAACGGGGAGCAAAATCTTAAACTAGATCAATACTATTTCTTAACGTAGTTCATTGGCAGCAAAAGCTTAGTCAGAGACCTTTGCATTATCAAAACAAAACAGGAAAACTGCCGTTAGGCCGAGTCCTGAGCCGGATAGCGGAAGCGATGATACGTTAGCTCGTTGGCGATTTGCCTCTCGCATACACCGGTCCACGGGACACTCGATCTCTAAAGGAGCAGTTGTAAACATCATTTCAGACATGGTAAGAGAAGACAAAATGCGATTGATGGACCGATTTTTAACGTTCATCAACACTGCAAACCCGGAGATGGCAAACGAACTGATCCACCCGGAGGTAATATTTTACGTACCGGGCAACCCCGAGCCTATGCGGGGACCGGGTGGGTACATGGCGATTGTAGGCATGATGCGCGACGCATTTCCTGACGTGCAATGGAAGATCGATGACTCGGTATTTGATGGCGAAAAAGTGGCTGTACGCTTTACTATGAGCGGGACCCACGAAAATACCTTTTTGGGCATCCCGGCGACAGGCAAGACATTCGAGGTAAAAGCCATGAATTTCTACCGGTTTGAAAACAGGCAGATCGTAGAAGAATATGGCTTGCCTGACATGTTCGGGCTGATCCGGCAGCTTGGTGCGGCTCCGGGGATTTAACCATATTATTACCTGCTGAGCTAATCGGCCTGTACCAACCTGATTCCGGTAAACCGCTATCGCAAATGAGGATGGAACAAGTTATGGTAGGTAGCACCGCAGTGGTCTTCGGCGGGCACTGTGTTCGCAACAGGGATGAAGTTGCACGCTCTGGCCAATTCCGCGATTCACTTCAAGTGATACTTTTGCGAATTACCTCGGTTTAAAATATCAATCATTGGTGATCACGATCTTGCCGCCGGCACTGTTGCTGTCCATCAGCCGGTGTGCCTCTACGATCCCTTCAAGCCCGAATACGCGTCCGACCGGGAGTTGGATGGTATCGGCCGCCACGTCTGAGATAAATAACTGCAGTGCGCCGCTATCCAGGCGAAACTGGCCACTATCATAGACCGTCAGGCCAACGGTTGAAGGAATGAAATCCATAGGTGCAAAATCCTTAACCGACCATGTCTCCGATAGCATCCCGGTCATGCAAACCAATCCGCCTGGCCTGGCGCAGGCCAGTGAGTCTTTCAGGGTGTTTGTGCCAATGAGTTCAAGGACTTTATCCGCTGCACCAATGCCTTTTATTTTAGTTTGCAGATTCCCGTCATCAACAAGTACGTAATCCGCATTTCTGTCACGCAAAAACGCGTCCTTCTCCGGGTTCCGGCTGGTGGCAATGACAGTTAGGCCGGCTTGCTTAGCGATCTGGATGGCCAGCAGACCGACGGACGAAGTAGCGCCGCGTACCAACAGGCTTTCTCCGGCTCTGATACCCAGCGCCAGATAAAGTGAGCCATAGGCTGTCTGGAACATTTCCGGTATCGCCCCAAGGACATGCCAGGGCAAGTCGCTTGTAAATGGACAGGTAATGGCTTTGGGAAGCACCGTGTATTCTGCGTAGCTGCCATCAAAATCTCTTCCCATACCACCCATGCAAGCCGCAACACGCTGCCCCGGCGACCACTGACCGGAGGGGTCGCAGACAACCTCTCCAACGCATTCGATGCCTAATATGCGGGGAAAAACCACATCGGGTGAAAACCCTTTGCGTGTCATCAGTTCCGAACGGTTAAGCCCAAACGCGCGTACACGTACCAACACCTGCCCATCTTCCGGCGTAGGGATTTCACGCTCCCTGAGTATCAACCGTTCTGGCCCACCTGCCTCGTAAATAATAGCTGCTTTCATCGATTTCATAATCTTGTTGGCCTTTACAAACCTTTGATGCCAAAGCTGTTGAACATGTAAGTCACGATTTTCTAATTGCCGGATTGCTTTTTAAATACAAAAAAGTCGCGGTCTTCCAAAACCTGGAACGATAGTCGTCGGTCTCCGGAACAACGGATTTATCTACAGTGCAAAGGTCAAACATTGCCGCGAGGTGAACCCTTAACCTATCATAAGAAATATCCTTGATCTAGTTTAAGTACCACGCGCAGATAGTGCATTTTACCGGGGATTATAAATTTGACCAGCTTCGTGATCGAAATAACGTTCGAGAATCGCTGGAACTCCTGACAACAAACCTGTGTCTCCGGCATATTGGTAGGTGTTCTCACCTCACGCCCGGCGGATAGGTATTTGCCGCAGCGTAGGCTTCGACGTTAATGTTTGGCAACTCGGGCGATCGTCTTTTATATCGGCCGTTTAGTGAGATGACCGCATTAAATGTCTTTTGCCAATAAAGCAGATTCATTTTCTACGTAACCTCTATCAGCGTCGATTGCTCCCGTCACTACGCAAAATGCGCCCCTCCCAATTGCAGATGATATTAGTTTGAACTGATTTCCTTCCAGAACGCCACGGAACGATTTCTCGGTATTCTGGGATGTCAAATTCTCTGACTTCCCAGTTCTGCGAGCAAGCGTATTCAACGTATCCTCATGCGTATCTATTAGTCTAAATTCTAGCCTTTTGGTAGGGAATAATTTCATTCTTTTAAAATTTAACGACTTCTTCAATTTCCTTCTTCGGTGTGCTCATCAAGGCGACATGTACGCGTTTTTTATGAAAATCAACTTTGCCCAAACTGTAAAATAAACTTGCTTTTTAGTAAAGCTAACTTTACATTTGATAAACTTCAATTTCGTGACTCATGAGACAGCAGGATTGGTTATTCCCACATGTATTTAGAAAAGTCGGCTGGTTGATCGTGGCCGTATTGTCCATCTTCTTTCTGGTGTTACGCAGTAATGCTGGTCAAGAATACTTTGACAGCTATCGAAACGGGCGTGACTATCCGTTGAGTTGGGCTGACTATACAGATATCATTGTCAATGTATTTATAATCGGATTTGCCATTGGGCTAATCTTGATTGCATTCTCAAGAGAGAAGCACGAGGACGAAATGATCCAAAAACTCAGATTGCAAGCTTTACAGTGGAGTGTTTACGCCAATTATATCGTGCTGATTCTTTGTTCTTTACTGTTTTACTGGACCGATTTTTTTAATGTATTGGTTCTCAATATGTACACCGTCTTGTTGGCTTTTATAATAGTCTTTCGCTGGACCTTGCACCAGATGAACAAAGAGTCATTATCATGAAGAACCGACTTAAGGTTGCACGTGCAGAACACAACATATCGCAGGCTGAATTAGCGGAAAAGGTTGGAGTAAGCAGGCAAACCATCAATTCGATAGAAGTTGGCAGATACACTCCTTCGGCGGTATTGGCATTGAAAATAGCAAGGGCATTCGGAAAAATGGCCGAAGAAATATTTCAGCTGGAAGATTCAGACTAGTTATCGCCGAAACCCCAGAACATTGATACCCGGCACATGGCCGAGGTCGATCGTCCCTATTGCTAGATTATTTCACCTATTTTATAAAAATCATAATTATATCAATCTATTTTGTTCAAACTCGAAATTAATAGACTGTCGATGCGGAAAACCTTGAAATTTTTATGAATATGTGGCTAAATTGGGGAGAAGATATTTGGTGGGATCAACGATTTATTTAAAAATGGACGCGCTCGATGAAACTTTTCTGCTGAGAGACATTGCTTTGGGAGACAGCAAGGCTTTCGATGAGGTATACCATCGCTACTACGGCGAGATACGCCGCTATGTGCTCAAATTCGTCAAATCGGCCGACCACACTGAGGATCTTTGCCAGGAAATCTTCCTGAAAGTGTGGGAAAAACGCGAAACGCTGCCCAACCTGCATTCGTTCCGCGCCTACCTTTTCACGGTTTCCAAAAACCGGGTCCTCGATTTCCTTCGTCACGCTGCTACCGAGCGTTCCGTGCGGGAGGAGGTCATCAGCGCTTCGCTGCAGCACGCGAGCCATGTCGAGGAGGCGCTGCAATCGGAAGAATATCAGCATTATCTGCAAAAGGTGCTTCGCGAACTTTCCCCACGCGACCAGGAGGTTTTCCGCCTGTGCCGCGAAATGGAGCATACCTACGACGAAGCCGCCGAAGTACTCGGCATCTCCCGCAACGCCATTAAAAAACACATGGTAAAGGCCATCAAGTACATCAAATATTCTGCCTGCAAGAGCTTTGGACTGTCGTTCAATTCGTTGGTTTTGTGTGGGTTAGTAATTTGGTGAGTATTGAAATTACGATTCTCACAAAAAAAATTACATAGGTGGGTACCCTGTTGCCCGTCTCGCCCGTCTTCATCATAAATAGCCGGAAAAATGGAAGAAAAGCAATTCCAGGAAATACTCGTAAAGCGTTACCTGGCTAATGCATTGAGCAAAGAGGAGCTGGACGTTTTCTTTCGATTCCTCGGCGAAGGCAAACTGGATGCGGAACTTCACCGACAGCTCGACGAAGAAAGTGGTTTAGAAAAACGGCCGGTTCAACCGCTCCGCAGCGGGCGATGGACGGTCCTTTCCCCGACATTCCGCATTGCCGCGTCGGTATTGCTGGTAATAGGCATGGCATACTTCGCCTGGAAACATAATACCTTCCAGTTGTTTGCAAACACGGTTTCGGTGGCGACGGGCAAGGGTGAACGAAAAGAAATAAAACTTCCCGATGGCTCGGTGGTGTGGCTCAATGAATCTAGCAGTATGGAATATCCGGCCCATTTCGAGGCCCACACGCGGAAAGTGACGCTGCTCGACGGCGAGGCGTATTTCGATATAAAAAGAGACGAATCAAAGCCGTTTTTCGTGGAAGCCTCAGGCACCACAACGCGCGTGTTGGGCACCGCATTCAACATCCGATCGTACCATTTTTTGAAAAGTATATTGGTAACCGTTACTCGCGGGAAGGTAGAAGTGCAGAAAGCCGAAGGCGGGCCTGACAAGAAGGTACTTTTGCCCAACGAACAGGTGTGCTATGATGTGAGGACCCGCCAGATCCGGAAAGTGAATGTCAACAGCGTCAACGCGGTGGCGTGGAAGGAAGGCAAGCTATTGTTCGATAATGAGAGCTTCGCCAACGTGATTGCTATTCTTGAAAATAAATTTGATGTAAAGATCCAGGCGGAAGGATCGATACGGGAATATCATATGTCTGCCGAATTTGCCTCAACCGACTCCCTCCCTCGCATACTCGATCTACTATCCCTCGCCAACAACCTCGAATACCGCATTGAAAACAACCTGATAACGCTTGTCCCCAAAAAAAGACCCATTTGAACCGGGCGCCTATGTAACGAACGATCGCCCTTCGACGTAAAAAATCCGGCAAGCCGAAGCCCGCCGGACTATGTGATAGTGAAAATCAGAACGTAACGCCAATCACTGACTGATCTTGCTATCCGGAAGCTGGAATTAATGTTTCACGATTATCCCAACTCATTCAAAGGTATGAAAAATTGTACCAGAAGTTTACTGTCCATACACAAATGGACACGCCTGACCGCGCTCTCCCTGTTTTGCGCGCTGCTGGTGACGATGCCTTCCGCCCGAGCGGAAAGAGACGTCAAGCAGAGCCTTCAGGAAGTGACGATCGACCTGACCCTACACGACAGGAGCCTGAAAGAGGCATTCAACCTGATTAAGAAAAAGACCGGCTTCAAATTTGTGTACAATGAGGAACTCGTGGCCCCTTACCGGGTCAATATCGCGGTGAGCCACAAGCCGGTGGACGCGGTGCTCGACGAGTTGCTCGGCCCGACCCGCCTCGATTACCGGGAGCAGCGGGGCACAGTGGTAATCGTTGAAAAAGAGGCGAAAACCACCGGCCAGATCCAGAAAACGGAAATCCTGCTCGCGTCGCTCGTACGCCCCGCGGACCGCGAAATAGCTGGCGTAGTGACTGACAACGACAATGGCGAGGCATTACCGGGCGTGGCGGTGCTCGTGAAAGGCACTTCCACCGGCACTATCACCGACATGAATGGCAAGTACACGATCAAGGTGTCGGACTCGGGTGCGCCTGTGCTCGTGTTCTCGTACGTGGGCTACGTGGCGCAAGAGGTGGCGGTAGGTAGCCAGTCGGCGGTCAGTATCAAGCTGGCGAGTAGTACCAAGCAGTTGAACGAGTTGATGGTCGTGGGGTACGGCACGCAATCCAAGGAGGAGTTTACCGGCTCGGCGGCGCGGGTGACGGGGGATAAATTGAAGGATATGCCGGTGCAGAGTTTCGACCAGGGACTGGCTGGCCGCGCTACGGGCGTGAGCATCGGTCAGCCCAACGGCGTGCTCAACAACCCGCCCGTGATCCGCATCCGGGGTGTTAACTCGATCTCTCTCAGCTCGTTCCCGTTGATCGTTGTGGATGGCATCCCCATTAATACCGGTGACGTTTCGGCCAACACCACGGTAGCCAACAACCCGCTGGGCGACATCAACCCCGCCGATATCGAATCGATAGACGTGCTGAAAGATGCCGCCTCGACTTCCATTTACGGCTCCCGCGCGGCTGCGGGCGTGCTCCTGATCACTACCAAAAGTGGTAAAACCGGCAAGGCCAAAGTAACCTACGAAGGCTGGACTGGCATGACCAAAGCCACGCGACTGCCCAAAATGCTCGACGCGCAGCAGTTTATGGATATTAAGAATGAAGGTGTAATGAATGCCAAAATCCTGGGCGGTAATGCGAATAACGATGCGGTAGCCTCGGCACTTTTCTTCCCGATTATCCAGGAAGATGGCTCCATTGTGAATACCAACTGGTACGATAAGGTGTACCAGACCGGCGTTTCCCAAAACCACAGCATCAGCGTTTCGGGTGGTTCGGAATCGACGAAATACTACTTTTCTACGAATTACAGCAACCAGAAAGGCATACTGAAAACCAATCAGTTTACCCGCAAGGCGGCCCGTTTCAATATCGATCACAAGCTCAACTCGTGGCTATCATTTTCGGGAAATATCAATTATAACACAAGCCTGAATGCCTCGCCCAATACGGGTTCGCTGAGCGGTAATGCGTTCGGTTTGGTGGGATCGGCCCGGCTTGCCTGGCTTTCGGCACCGAACGTGTACGCCGTCAACCCCGACGGCTCCTATAATGTGAGTACCTCCAACACATTAGGCATGGGCAACAACAAAGTGGCCAGCAACTTTTACAACCCCGTGCCCCTGCTCGATTTGAACAAATACACCTCCGAAAACGACCGCATTATCGCCAATTTTGGCACTACTGTGAAGATTTTCAAAGGTTTGCAATACAAAATGAGCTATGCTATGGACCGCCTGAAAGTCGAGAACGTGAGCTTCAACAGCCCCGTGCACGGACCCGGAAACTCTACCAACGGCAGCGCTACCAACAGCAGCAGGCTCATCGGTAACTGGAACTGGACCAACACATTGAATTACCAGACTACCATCGCCACCAATCACAACCTCTCCGTGCTGGCAGGTTATGATGTGCAGAAATTCGAAACAACCGCCTGGGGCGCTACCCGCACGCAGCTTTCGGACCCATTCTTCGACGAGTTCCAGGGAAGTTACGGACAAATCTCGCCCACAGCCAATGTGATGACCGAGAGTGCATTGGCATCGGTGTTCTCGCGCTTCACCTATGATTTCAGTAAAAAGTACTTTTTCACACTCAATTACCGCCGAGACGGAAACTCGGCGCTCGGTAGTGGCAAAAAGTACGGCAATTTCGGCGGAGTCTCGGCCGGATGGAGCATTTCGGAAGAGGAGTTTTACAAACATTCCAAACTGGCGGACGTGATGAGCAGCGTGAAATTCCGCGCAAGTTGGGGACGCGTGGGCAACTCGGGCGTAAGCGCCTACGGCTCGCTTGCATTGTACGAGTCGGGCCTGTATGGGGCCGTGCCTACGTGGAATTTCAGCCAGGGCGGCAACCCCGATCTGGGTTGGGAAACCAGCAACCAGACCAACGTGGGTGCCGACGTCAGCTTCCTTAACGACCGGATTACCCTCGAAGCCACTTACTATGCCAACAGCGTCAACGGGCTGATCCTCAATGTACCGCAATCGCCTTCGAAGGGGATTCCGGGCGATGCGATATTCATGAACATCGGCGCAATGTATAACCACGGCGTCGAGCTCGGCGTGAATGCTAATATTATCCGCAGGGGCAAGCTGAGCTGGAATGCGAGCCTCAATTTTACGCATAACAAAAACAAGGTTACCGAGCTCTACGGACAGGGAACGGAGCTTGTGGGGACCACTTCCACAGCGGCAGAGGCGACCAACATTACCCGCGTCGGCTATTCGGTAGGTAGCTTGTATGGGGCAAAAACCGACGGTGTGAACCCTGAAAACGGCCAGCGTATCTTCATCAACAAGGCAGGCGACCGTGTGCAGTATAGCCACGTGGTACCTGCGGGTGGCAGCCGCTGGACTTACCTGGACGGCTCTCCCGCACCTGCCATCGCGGTGGACGATTACTATCTGCTAGGCAATGCGCTGCCGACCTATTACGGCGGGTTCATCAATAATGTGAAGTACGGACAATGGGATTTGGGCATGAACTTCACTTATTCCGGCGGCAACCTCGTAATGAACGGCACCAAAGGCACCTGGCGCGACCAGCGTTTCTGGAACAACACCACCGAGGTGCTCGACCGCTGGACCACGCCCGGACAGGTAACCAACATCCCGCGCGTCGTGTACGGCGACCTGCTTTCGAACGGCTCGTCGTGGCCAATCTCCGAGAATGCCGAGAAGGGCGATTTCCTGAGGTTGCAGTCGGTGTCGCTGGGTTACCGTGTGCCGGGGACGATCCTGAGCAGACTGGGGCTAAGTTCGGTGCGGTTATATGCACAGGTTTTCAATGCATTTATCCTCACCAAATACACCGGTACCGATCCTGAGATTTCGGTCAATGGTAATTCTAATACGACTCCGGGGGTTGAGAAAAACTCCATTCCGCAGGGCCGCACTTTCACATTTGGTTTAAATCTCGGTTTCTGATCATGAAAAACATACTCAAAAACACTCCTATGAAGCCCGCAAATACCCTGCTGTTCCGGCTGATCTGCGTGGCATTGCCCATGACGGGCCTTATGACCTCATGCGACGAAAAGGAACTGCTGAACCCGGTGCCTAACATTGCCTTGCAGGACGCCTACATTTTCGACACGCCCGCCCGTGTGCTGGGGCAGGTGAATGGTTTGTATGGTGCAATGAAAATCGGTAGCCTGTATGGCGGGCGTTACCTCATGCTCGCCGATATCCGTGGCGAGGAGTTCATCAACCGCACGCAGAATGTATTTACCGGCTACGACGCGTGGAGCCACACCGTAACGTCGGGCTCGAACGACGCTTCTTCCGCCTGGGGAACTTCGTATACGGCCATCAATTCGGCCAACTTGCTGATCGACGGCCTGCCGAAGCATCCCGACGTTGTGGATGCGGCCACAGCCGCGCAGTATGTGGCAGAGGCGAAATTTGTGCGTGCATTTTGCTATTTCGGGCTTATTACCCGTTATGCCCAGCCATTTGTGAAGGACAAAGGAGCTTCTCCCGGCATTCCACTGCGCTTGCAGGGCGAAAGTACGCCGGCCAACAACGACCTCGCCCGCAGCACGGTGGCGGAGGTGTATGCACAAATCCTGAAAGACCTCGACGAGGCCGAAGCCGGATTGCCCGTCAACTATTCGACAGCCTTGCTGAATACCACCCGCGCCCATAAAAATACGGCTATTGCCATGAAAACGAGGGTGTATCTGACCATGGGCGACTATGCTAAAACGGTCACGGAAGCGAAGAAGATTGTTTCCGATGCAACGCCGTTCAGTGCCCCGACGGGCGTGAAACACCAGTTGCAACAGAATATTACCACCGTGTTTTTTACGGATTACACGACCACCGAGTCGATCTTCTCGATGCCGATGACCGCCCTGAACCTGGTAAGCGGCCAGAATTCGCTCGCCTACGAGTATAACCTCAATTTGGAATACAACCTCAACCCGACCGGCATTTTAGGAGAACCGACCTGGCCGGCTACCGACGTCCGGAAATCCGCATTCACGCGGGTAGCGGGCGGGCTTACGTATTTGAAAAAATACAACCAAACCAACCCGACCATTGATTACGTGCCGTTGCTCCGCTATTCGGAGGTGCTGCTGAACTATGCCGAGGCCCTCGCCAAAACCGGCGACTTGGCCAAATCGGCAGAACTGCTGAAAGCCGTACGCTTGCGCTCGGATGCTACCTATGCATTCCCGGCGGCCGATATTGCCACGGCCGAGGCATTGGTGAAAACGATCTGGATCGAACGACGCATCGAGTTTCTGGGAGAAGGCCTGCGTTCGAACGATCTCCTGCGGAATATGCTCACGATCCCGGCCAAAGGCAGCGGAGGGCTGTCGGCGCCGGCCATCGCCCCCGCCCAGCCCGAGTACATTTTCCCGATCCCGAATGCAGAACTGTCAACTAACAAACTGATCTAGGTATGAGAAAATATAGATTCAAGTGGCTGGCGGTGCTAGCCCTGCTCCCCGGCCTCGCGAGCGCGCAGGTGAAACTCACTCCCGCGAAAGTCGACGCGCTCAAAACCGAGCTGGCGAAGGACATCGACGGCCAGAAGAAGTTTACGCAGGAAATGGTCGATATGATTTTCAGCTTCGGCGAGCTGGGTTTTCAGGAAGTGGAAACCTCCAAGTACCTGACGGATATTCTCCAAAAGAACGGATTTACAGTCGAAAAAGGCATCTCAGGCATTCCTACCGCCTGGACAGCCAAGTGGGGCTCAGGAAAACCGGTGATCGCCGTTGGTAGCGACATCGATTGCATTCCAAAGGCATCGCAAAAGCCGGGCGTTGCCTATCACGACCCGATCATCGAAGGCGCCCCCGGTCACGGTGAAGGCCATAACTCCGGCCAGCCGCTGAATGTGACGGCCGTCCTGGCATTGAAAAAGATCATGGAGCGCGAGAAGATACCGGGCACGATTATGCTCTGGCCGGGTGTGGCGGAGGAACAGCTCGCTACCAAGGCCTATTTTGTCCGTGATGGCTATTTCAAAGATGTGGACGCCTGTATTTTCACCCACGTAAGCAGCAACCTGGGCACTTCGTACGGCGATGGCGGCGGTAATGGCATGATCTCCGTCCGTTTCGATTTCGAAGGCCAGGCCTCGCACGCTGGCGGCGCGCCCTGGCGCGGAAAGAGCGCATTGGACGCCGTGGAGCTGATGAATATCGGTTGGAACTATCACCGCGAGCACATGGAAACCACCCAGCGTTCGCATTATGTGATCACCGACGGTGGCGACCAGCCCAATGTGGTACCTTCCAAAGCGTCGGTGTGGTACTACTTCCGTGAGCGCAGCTATCCGAAGATCACGCAGATGCATAAAGACGGCATCCGCATTGCCGAAGCGGCCGCAAAAATGACCGAGACGAAAATGTCATACGAAGTACTCGGTAGCGCCTGGCCGGGGCATATGAACCAGCCCATTGCCGAAGCGATGTATGAGAATATCAAGGGCGTTGGCCTGCCACAATGGAGCGAGGAAGATCAAAAACTGGCACGCGCATTACAGAAAGAAGTGGGAAGCCCTGCTACCGGTTTTGGAGGCGAGCCCGCAAACGACGGCCTGAGCACTTCGCTGAGCCAGTTGAGAAAACCGATGGCAACGGCGTCATCGGGAGGAGGAGGGTCGGATGATATTGCGGACATTTCCTGGAATTTGCCGACAATTGTCCTGGGGTATCCGGCCAATATTCCCGGGTTGCCCGGTCATCACTGGGCCAACGCCATTGCCATGGCGACGCCTATTGCGCACAAAGGCGTTACCGCCGGGGCAAAAGCGGAGGCGATGACGCTCCTCGATCTGTTTGTAAAACCCGAAATCCTGACCAATGCCTGGAAGTATTTCAATGAGGTACAAACCAAGGATACCAAATACACGGCCCTCATCTCCAAAACCGATAAACCGGCTGTTCACCTTAACCAGAAGATCATGGAGCAGTACCGCCCGGAAATGAAGAAATTTTATTACGATCCCGCCAAATATCCGACCTATCTCGAACAGTTAGGTATTAAATACCCGACGGTCCGCGCGTTGGTACCCGGCGATGGAAAGAGTTCAGGGACAGGGAAATAGGCTGATATATAAACAATTCTAAATATGCTCTCAAAAACAGATGGTTTGTTCAGAAAAATGCGGCATTGGGGAGTGAGCTGTACGGCAGGCGTGATGATGGCTTTGCCGGTGAAAACAATGGCGCAGGTAAAAATGAGCCCCGCGAAAATCGACGCGCTCAAAACCGAGCTGGTGAAGGAGATCGACAGTCAGCAGAAGTTTACGCAGGAAATGGTGGACATGGTGTTTAGCTTCGGCGAGCTGGGCTTCCAGGAGGTCGAAACATCGAAATACCTGACGGATATCTTAAAGAAAAACGGTTTTACCATCGAGCAGGGCATTGCCGGTATTCCTACCGCCTGGACAGCAAAATGGGGCTCCGGGAAGCCGTTAATCGCCGTAGGCAGTGATATCGATTGTATCCCAAAAGCCTCCCAGAAGCCCGGTGTGGCTTACCACGATCCGATTATCGAAGGTGCACCCGGCCACGGCGAGGGACATAACTCCGGCCAGCCGCTGAACATTACCGCAGTGCTGGCATTGAAAAAAATTATGGAGCGTGAAAAAATACCGGGTACAATTATGCTTTGGCCTGGTGTCGCAGAAGAACAGCTTGGTACCAAGGCCTATTATGTGCGCGATGGTTTTTTCAAAAACGTGGACGCCTGCATTTTTACCCACGTGGCCAATAACCTCTCCGTTTCGTATGGCGACGGTGGGAACAACGGCATGGTATCGGTTCAGTTTAACTTCGAGGGACAGGCATCTCATGCGGGCGCGGCGCCCTGGCGTGGGAAAAGCGCGCTCGACGCAGTGGAGCTGATGAATATCGGCTGGAACTTCCACCGCGAGCATATGGAAACCACCCAGCGGTCGCATTACGTGATCAAGGACGGCGGCGACCAGCCTAATGTAGTACCTTCCAAGGCATCGGTATGGTACTATTTCCGCGAGCGGACTTACCCGAAAATCACCCAGATGTTTAAAGACGGTATCCGCATCGCCGAGGGCGCGGCGCAGATGACCGAAACCAAAATGACCTACGAAGTGCTGGGCAGTGCGTGGCCTGGGCATTTCAACCAGGCTATTGCCGAGACGATGTATGAAAATATCAAACGCGTAGGGTTGCCCAAATGGTCGGAAGACGACCAGATACTCGCCAAAGCGGCCCAGAAGGAAATGCAAAACCCGGAAGGCGGCGCGCTCGAAACCAATGGGCTGGCCACGACTTTGAGCCAGTTGTCCAAACCTTCGGCCACGCCTAATACCGGCGGCGGCGGTTCGGACGACATTGCCGACATTTCCTGGAACCTGCCCACTGTGGTACTACGCTATCCGGCCAACATCCCCGGCCTTCCCGGCCACCATTGGGCAAATGCGATCGCGATGGCGACGCCCATTGCACACAAAGGCGTTACCGCTGGCGCCAAGGTGGAGGCTATGACGTTGCTCGACCTGCTGGTGAAACCCGAAGTGCTACGCAATGCCTGGGAATATTTCAATAATGTCCAGACCAAAGACGTCAAATACAAAGCCCTCATTTCCGACACAGATAAGCCGGCGATCCACCTGAACGAAAAGATCATGTCGGAGTACCGGCCGGAGATGAAGAAGTATTATTACGATCCGACGAAGTATACGACGTATTTGGAACAGCTGGGGATCAAATATCCCACGGTGCGGGAAGCGGCAGGGGAGGGGAAGTAGCGGGGCGTTTATGTCGGGCATAATCAGTTGTTGTCATGCGTGGTTGGCGATGGCAATAACTGACTAAATCAGACAACGCCTGACCCTATCTGACAACAACTGACCAAACCTGATAAATCAATGCTGCAAACATCCCTTTTGACCAAAACCTTCGCGAATGGCACCACACTGCACTTTCCTGACTGGAACGTCGGTAAAGGCGAGCAATGGCTCTTGCTGGGCGAGTCGGGAAGTGGAAAAACGACTTTGCTGCATATGCTCGGTGGGTTGCTGCGGCCTTTGTCGGGGTGCGTGCTGGCGAATGGGACGGATTTGTATGCGCTTTCTGCCCGGGAGTTGGACCGGTTTCGAGGGAAACACATTGGTATTGTTTTCCAGCAACCGCATTTGATCCGCAGCATGACGGTGGAGGAAAACCTGCAACTGGCGCAAAGTTTTACCGGCGCGACGAAAGACCCGCTTCGAATCCGGGAGGTGCTGGATGCATTGGATATGGGCTACAAAAGGCGCAGCTATCCGCCGGAATTGAGCCACGGACAAGCGCAGCGTGTGGGCATCGCACGGGCGCTCGTGAACCGGCCGGCATTGTTGCTGGCCGATGAGCCTACCAGCAGTCTCGATAACCGCAACGCAGATGCCGTGATCCGCTTGCTATCGGACCTGGCCGGGTCGCAGGGTTCTACGCTCATTATTTCCACCCACGACGACCGGGTTAAGGAGGCTTTTTTCAAAGATTTTATGTTTGAACTTTCGCATGAACGCATTTCAGATCAGTTGGAAAAATCTTAAAGCCAACCCGCTGACGCTCGCATTGAACCTGCTGCTGATCGCATTCGGAACGGGCATACTCGCGATGCTCCTTGTCGGCATGGGACAGGTAGCCGACCGGCTGCGCAACAATGCGAAAGGCGTGGATCTCGTGGTGGGTGCCAAAGGCAGCCCGCTGCAACTGATATTGAGCAGCATTTACTTTATTGATTTTCCAACGGGGAATATCAGTGAACAAGAGGCACGTTCGCTGGTGGCTAACCCGATGGTTAAAAAAGCAGTGCCGCTTGCATTGGGTGATAACTATGCCGGTTTCCGCATTGTCGGGACCGACACGGGTTACGCAACCTTGCAAGGTCTGGAATTAGCCGCGGGCCGTTTCTGGGCCAAAGAGTTTGAAATCGTCATCGGGGAGCAGGTGGCGCGGGCGCAGCATTTGAAACCCGGCGACCGCATTTACGGCTCGCACGGACTTTCGTCGGATCAGGATATTCACGAGGACCATCCTTACATTGTTACCGGGATTTTGAAAATGAGGGGAAATGTGGCTGATAACCTGGTGCTCACCAGCCTGGAAAGCATCTGGGCGATGCATGGCGCGGACGGAAAACGCGAAGTCACGTCCATGCTTTTGCAATACCGGTCGAGGATGGCGATGGTGGCATTGCCGGCGATGATCAACCGCTCCACGAACATGCAGGCCGCCGCTCCGGCGAAGGAAAGTGCGCGGCTCTTCGCATTGATCGGCGTTGGTGTGGATGCGGTACGCTATTTTGCGGTCGCATTGATGTTGTTGGCCGGGGTGAGCGTTTTTGTAAGCCTTTACAACTCCCTCCGCGAGCGGGTGTACGACCTCGCGGTTATGCGCGTGATGGGTGCGTCGCGCGGGGCGATTTTTACAATGATTTTGCTGGAAGGCACGGTGCTGACCACATTAGGATCGATTGCCGGAATGCTGCTCGGCCACAGTGCGCTGCATGCGATGGGATATTGGCAGGGGTCGCCGCAGACGCGGCTGGACGGCCTGATGTTTTTGCCCGAAGAGGGCTGGCTGCTCATAGCAGGGCTGTGCATCGGATTAGTGGCGGCATTGCTGCCTGCCATACGGGCCTACCGGACCGATATTTCTGAAACCATGTCGAAAATTTGAAATGATTATTACCAAAAAATGGCTGTTGTTGATTTTCTTGCTGTCGGGATACGCCGGTATGGCCCAGCCGCCGGCGCATATCCCGCTGATGAACGACACCTGGAAGCTCATCGCGCAACGTACCTACAAGAAGAACGCCGAATTTAAGATGGTCCCCGCGTTTCCCGCCCGGCTGGAAGCGTTGCAGAATAAGGCCGTCGAATTGCCCGGCTACATGATCCCGATCAATGCCGACCTTAATCACAGGGAGTTTATGCTCGCCGTGGTACCGATGGACCAATGCCCTTATTGCGGGCAGGGCGACATTCCGTCGATGGTGGAAGTCAAAATGATGAGGGAAGTTGGGTATACCGACAAGCCGGTGAGGATCAGGGGTAAACTGATGCTGAACAAAACCGGCGATTACCGTTCGGAAGTATTCCTGCTTCAAGCGGAGCAGGTGAAATAGTATTCAAATCATTCATCCATAACCCGATTCCTATGAAGTCGAGATTTTATGCATTGGCTGTTCTGTTGGCGGCTGGTACCCTCAGTTTTGCACAAAACCCCGGCGCGGCACCAGGGGCCAGGGCCACGACCCCCGGGGCGGCGGCCCCCGCCACGAGTATTGCTTCCGCCACACAGGGCATGAAGAAGTACGAGGGCTTTTTCAATTTTTATTATGATGAAAAAACAGGCAAGGTGCTGCTCGAAGTAGATAAGCTCGACAAAGATTTTCTCTATTTCGCGTCACTTTCGGAAGGTGTCGGCAATGGTGGCCCCGAGCGTGGGCAGGCGTCATCGGCGCTGGCGAAATTCATCAAAGTAGGTCCGAAAGTACTGCTCGTGGAGCCGGTGACCAACTACCGGGCCATCACGCAGAATGCCGACGAGCAAAAAGCCGTTGATAATGCATTTGCCAAATCGGTAATCTGGGGCTTCGCACCGGTGGCCGTAGAGGGCGAAAAACTGCTGATCGACCTCACCCCATTTATAATCCGCGACAGCCAGAACATCGCCGCGCGCCTGGGTGTGCGCCGTGTGAGCGGACCTGTGAGCGTAGCGCAGCCCTCGGGCGGTGGCGGAACTTACCGGCTTGACGAATCACGCTCGGTAGTGTACCTCGAAAACACAAAAAATTTCCCTAAAAACACCGAGTTCGAAGCGATGGTCACTTTCATCGGAGGCTCACCGAACGTGAACCGCTTTGGAGGCGGTGGTAGTAGCCTCGCACCTGATCCGAGCGCGGTGACGATCAATATGCACCAGTCGTTTGTAGAATTGCCGGATGGTAACTACAAGCCGCGGCGTTTCGACCCGAGGTCGGCATTCGGGATGTTCAGCTACATGGATTTCTCGGCGCCAATGACCGAGCCGATCACGAAGCGGTTTATCCGCAGGCACCGTTTGGAGAAGAAAAACCCGGGTAGCGCGCCCAGCGAAGCCGTGGAGCCGATTGTGTACTACATCGACCGCGGTGCCCCCGAGCCGGTGAAAGCCGCATTGATCGAAGGAGGGGCGTACTGGAATGAGGCATTCGAGGCCGCAGGTTATAAGAATGCATTCCAGGTCAAGGAGTTACCCGCCGGTGCCGATCCGATGGATATCCGGTATAATGTCGTGAACTGGATCAATCGCACCGGTGCGCCGCGTGGGTTTTCCTCAGGCGCCTCGTATATCGATCCGCGGACCGGTGAAATCATCAAAGGCGTGGTAACCCTCGGCTCCGACCGGCACCGGCAGGATTACCTCATTGCGGAAGGTCTTTTGCAGCCTTATGAAGATGGTAAAAAGACCACCAACGCCATGCAGGAGCTTGCATTGGCGCGCGTGAGGCAGCTTTCGGCCCACGAAATAGGCCATACGCTTGGTTTTAACCACAATTTTGCCGCCAGCCCGAAAGACCGTGGCTCGGTAATGGATTATCCGTTTCCGAGATTTTCCCTGAAAGCGGATGGAACAGTCGACGTTTCGGATTCCTATGCAAAAGGCATCGGCGCCTGGGACAAGCGCGCAGTGATGTGGGGCTACACCGAGTTTCCGAAAGCAGCAGATGAGGAAGCGGGTCTTGAAAAAATCATGCAGGAAACGCTCAAACAGGGCTTTTTGTACATCCCCGACATTGGCGGCAATGCTCACCCGACGTCGCACCAGTGGGACGACGGCGCCAACCCTATCGACCAGATGACCAACATTATGAAGGTCCGCAGGAAGGTACTTGATAATTTCTCTGAAAAAGCCATCCAAAAAGGCGAACCGATGGCTACGATCGAGGAAGTGCTGGTGCCGATCTATTTGCTGCATCGCTATCAGGTGGAAGCCGTGGCAAAATCGGTGGGTGGCTTGTATTTTACCCACGCCGTGAAGAACGACGGCCAGGTAACCACGCGCATGGTGGAACCAAAGGAGCAATGGCGCGCGCTGGAATCACTTTTGAGCACCATTACACCGGAAGCATTGGCATTACCGGAAGCGTTGATCAGCAAAATTCCGCCTCGTCCGAGCGGCTATCCGGCCAGCCTCGAAACTTTCACCGGCCACACCGGCCCGACATTCGATCCCATTGCGGCTGCCGAAACCGCGGCAGGCACCACGATATCCTACCTGCTCAATCCCGAACGCGCTGCGCGCCTGATCGAATATAATGCGCGTGACCCGAAGCAGCCCGGACTAATGCCGGTGATTGATAAGCTGTTGGAAAAAACCTGGAAATCGTCTCCGGTGGACGGCTACAAGGGCGAACTGCAAACCCTGGTCAATAACCTTTCGCTGAAATATCTCCTGATGCTTGCTGCCGATCCCCAAGCGCCTGAAAACGTGCGTGGCGAAGCATTGTTGAAAGTAGGCGAGCTAAGCGAGTGGCTGAAAGGGCAGCTCGTCGCAGCTGCTCCGAAACAAAAGGCCAATATGCTGTTCGCATTGTCGCGGATCGACGAGTTCGGCAAGAACCCGGTCAAGTTCGAGCCAGGCTCGGTGCTCGACATGCCTCCGGGCGCGCCGATTATGGGGCATATTGATTTCATGGGCTGTTCGCAGACGCATTCGGCGGACCATATTTCCGAATAGGGGTTATAGGTAGCAAATGCAGGATTTACTTCATCGCCTGCTTTTCAGATAGTACTCCAGAATTAAGTGCTTGCAAACCTAGCTATGAGCCGAAGGCAAATAGCAGGGGTCCATGGGTCTTGCCACAGTCAGCTCCCTCCGGTATGCCGCATTTTGCGGCATACCGGAGGGAGCTGACTGTTTAGGAAACAGCGGCTGTTATTCAACAAACTTCTTCAATATTATAGTGTTGTGTCTCTAACTTGTAGTAAATAAAGCTGAACATCACTTTTATTTCTAAATCTCACATAGTCATGACCATAGAACAAATTGCCATTCGTTTGGCGGATTATTGCCGCAAAGAACAATTCACCCAAGCACTCGAAGCGCTGTACGCGGACAATGCAGTGAGCATCGAGCCTTTTGAATTTCCTGGTTTTGAAAAGGAAACCAAAGGGCTGAATGCCATGCTGGAAAAGGATAAGAAATTTAGTGCTCTGGTGGAGTCCCGGCACGGTACTACCGTTTCGGAGCCACTAATCGCCGGGAATTCGTTTTGCTTTGTCCTAATGATGGACATGAAAATGAAAGGTAGGAACCGCGAGAAGTTAACCGAACTCTGCGTGTACACCGTGGCGAATGAAAAGATTGTTTCTGAGCAGTTCTTCATGTAGTTTACCTTCGCTGAACTCCTGCAGGACGTTTGGAAGTGCGTCGGCAAGATAGCGTAAGCGTAGAAGAACGGAAAATCCGGTTGATACCTTAAAACCAGAAAAAATGAATTCGCAGGATAAAGTATTACACTGCTACAACCAAGTAGCGGACGATTATGCCGCCGAGCGTTGGGATGAGCTGTCCAGAAAACAGATCGACCGCTTGCTGTTGAGGGAATTTGCCGTTGTGAATAAAGACAAGGGGCCATGTGCCGATTTTGGCTGCGGTCCAGGACAAACAACCAAATTCCTTTACGACAGCGGCTTAAAAAACATCGTCGGCATTGACCTATCCCCGGGCATGGTCCGTGCGGCGCAAAGGCTTTCCCCGGAGATTAAGTTTGAAACCGGAGACTTGTTGAATATCGCCTATCCGTCCGGACACTTCGGAAGTGTACTGGCCTTCTACGCAATAGTACATTTCACTACTGAGCAGATCAGGAAGTGTTTCGAAGAAATAAACAGGGTGTTGAAAAGGGGAGGGGATTTCTTGTTTTCCTTTCACGTAGGGAATGAAGTGGTTCATTTTGACAAAGCTCATGACAAAGAAATAGACGTCGATTTGTTCTTCTTCAAAACGGATGACATTATAGAGTTGCTTTCTGAAACAGGTTTTAATATTGTCGACGCCATCGAGAGGCGCCCGAATGCAGCTATGGAATACCCAACCAGGCGGGGGTATATCTGGGCCGAGAAAAAGTAAGAAGCCGTTCAATCCCGAATGCCCAATGCTTCATTATAGTAAGTTCTCATAAACGCACCTTCCATTCGGCGTTGAAAAATTCTTTCGTAAAAATTTGCGTAACTCAGAAGTTACGTTTAAGTTTGCGTAACTTCAAAGTTACCCATCATGACAAAACTTATCAAACATCAGTTCTCTTTTCCCCATCCTGTTGAAACCGTTTGGGAGTATCTTACAAATTCGGACCTGCTGGCTGCATGGTTGATGAAAAACGATTTCAAGCCGGTAATCGGGCACGAGTTCCAGTTCAGAACCGGGCCGGTCGCTTCCTTGAACTTCGACGGGATTTTTTACTGCAAAGTGTTGGAGATTATTCCATTTAAACACTTGTCCTATTCATGGAACTGCGGACCGGGCGACGGAGAAATAGCCCTGGAATCCGTTGTGAACTGGGACCTTGAACGAACCGAAAATGGTACCACGCTGCATCTGGAGCATACGGGCTTTGCTAAAAAAGAGAACCTGGAGATGTACAACGGGCTACTGCTTGGCTGGGTGGAAAAACTTCAAAAGATCGCAAACCTTCTAAACGCATAAAATCATGGCGATACCAACCCTTGATGTATTCCAGGTAATTGGTGACCCCAGCAGACGAAAAATGCTGATGCTGCTGTTTGCCGGCAGCATGACGATCAATAACCTGGCCGACAATTTCGATATGAGCCGGCCGGCAGTGTCCAAGCATGTCAAAATACTGGAAACAGCGGGATTTATTTCGATCACGGATGTAGGCCGCGAACGGTACTGCTCCCTTAAAAAGGACGGATTTGATGAAATGAAAGCCTGGATATCCTACTTCGACAAATTCTGGTTAAGCAAACTGCAAAAATTGGAAGATCTGTTAAATAACAAATCTTTATTCGATGAGCCGGAAAAGTAAATGCTAATGATCAACTATTAAAAACAAACAAAATGAAAACATCCGATTTTACGGTTACTCTGCTGGTCGACCAGAGTCCCAAAGAAGTGATTGAGGCCGTTAGTAACCCCCAGGATTGGTGGTCAGGAGAAGTGACCGGCAGCGCATTGCAACTCAACGACGAGTTTTCCTACCGCTATAAGGACCTGCACTATTCCCGCCAAAGAGTAGTGGAGCTGGTCCCCGAACGGAAGGTCGTTTGGATGGTAACCGAAAGCGAGCTATTCTACGTAGAAGACAGGCATGAGTGGACAGGTACGAGCATCAGCTTCGAGGTGACCCCTCAGGACAACAAAACCGAGATCCGGTTCTCTCATTTGGGCCTGACCCCGGCGGTAGAATGCTTCGATTCCTGCTCAACTACATGGAGCCGGTTGATCAAAGAGAGCTTACATAGCTTAATAACAACCGGTAGGGGACAGCAGCTCGTTTTGGCTTAGTCTCCCTCATTTCCCGACAAGATATTCAACTTTTATTAACCCAAGCTGGCCAGGTCACAGAGAATCAGGCCGACCATCTTACTTATCCTTATGCCATGTCCAGAGATTTGAATGCCTCACTTTCGGTAGCTCAGTCTGCCCAAAATGTTTTCAACGCAGTAAACAATGTCCGTGGCTGGTGGTCCGAGCGGATCGAGGGCGTGACGGACCAGATTGATCAGGAATTTACCTACCAGCGAAAAGAGCTCCACAAATGCACCATGAAAATTGTCGAACACGTCCCCGACAGAAAGGTGGTTTGGCTTGTACTCGACAACTACTTTAGCTTTACTCAGGATCAATCAGAATGGATCGGAACCCGGGTTGAATTCGAGATATCCGAAAGTGGTGGAAAGACCGATCTCAACTTTACCCATCACGGTCTGGGACCAGAACATGAGTGCTACAACATCTGTTTCGACGCGTGGACATTCTACATTACTGAAAGCCTGAGAGACCTGATTACGAAAGGGGTTGGTCAACCCAACCCGCTTGTTGAATAGTGCTTAAAAATCAGCACATCATGAGCATAGGCATTATCTGATCCGTCGAAATGGGATTGTGCTTAACTTTCGCACTGAGCAAATTGAAGCATCACGTTATATACGAGCCACTTAAAGGTTATACCGCGCCGTAACGAGGAAGTTTCTGGTCGCCCCTGGCGAAAACTGGTTAGCGAAAATCGCATTGGCAAAGTATCTCTCGTTGAAGACGTTATTCACGTTCAGCCGCACGCCCATACGCCCTATGCGGTAACCCAACGCTGCATCAAAAACGGTGTAGGCTGGTAGCACGTAGCTATTGGAGCTGTTGGTGAAGGTTTCGTCCATGTAATTGGTACCTGCACTCATGCTAAGCCCTTTCACCACACCGTTTTGTACTTCGTAGTTTATCCATGCATTCACCAGGTTCTTTGGCGCGAATGCGACCGCTTTGCCCGCTACCGCGTTGGTTTCGCCGGATGAAAAAGGAAGGATTTTTGCATTTGAGAACGTGTAGCCAGCCGTCACATCTAGTCCCGGCAGCAGGTTGCCATTCACTTCCAGTTCAAAACCTTTGGATTCAGCCGAGCCAACGCGCTTATAAATGCCCCAGGGAAGAGCTTCGAGCTGGTTGTTTTTGCGCATGTAGTACAATGACAGATTCGCAGCCCATTTGCCCGAAAGCTCGAACCTGCTGCCGACCTCACCCTGATAACCGGTTTCCGGGTCGAATGTCTCACCGTTTGGAGCTATCCGGCGTGAAGGTTTGAAATAGGTCGAAAATGAACCGTACACCGACAGCGGGTCAATGGGCTGATAAACCAGACCTAACCGGTAAGTCACTGCCGATTTTGAAATAGTGGATTCCGCGCCGTGCTCGGTTACGTTGCGGTTGTCGTCTACCTTGTCGGTGTAATAGGTGCCATTGAACATGTCGTAGCGCAGGCCGGCAAGTCCTTTCAGTTTATCAGAAAAACGAATGAAATCCTGCACATAAATACCGTGCACATTCTCCATCGTCGCGCGGTAGTTCAGATCGTTGTGCGTTAGGTAGCCGTGGTTCAGGACGGGATTGTCAATGGAGATAGTCGCGTTAAGCGCCGGACCAAATACGTCTCCATTGTAAGTTTTCCGGTCCAGGACGCTGATTGAATAACCTGCCAACAGCTTATGCTCAATGGAACCGGTATTGAAATCCAAGGTCAGTTCTAACTGGTTTTGCCACGGTTTGGTAAGGTGGTTAAAGTAAAACGGATACGACCGCTGCAAGGAATCCCTACCCGAGTTAAAGCTCAGCTCTTCCGTGGAGAAATAGTTGATATTGTCGTCATAATACGAGAGCTGGTTCGAGAGACGGAGCTTACTTGTCAGTTGCCGCGTGTATTTCAACTGAAAATCATAGCGGGTGTGTTTCAGAAAATCCTGGGGATCGTTGTAGCGGGTGTTCACTTTCATGCCCGGCGCCAATTTGCTGCCTTCCAGCATCGGAATGCCCGCGTCGGTGTCGTACATGTCCTTATTGGCGCCAATGGTCAGGTAGAGCTGATCTTTATCTGTCGGAGTGTATTCCAATGCGAGGTAGCCATTGTTGGTATTCGAGCCTGAACGGCGGTATCCATCGGTGTCCGACATCCCGAAATCTACACGGTAGCGCAATTCGTCGCTGATCGCTCCGCCCGCACCCGCGCGGATGCGCCGGGTATTGAATGTACCATAGCTGGCCGAAAAGTCCGCTTTGAAACCCGCAGTCGGTCTTTTTCTCACAATATTAATAATCCCGCCCAAAGCCGAATGGCCGAACAATACCGAAGCGGGCCCTTTCAATACTTCGATCGACTCCACGTTGGCCAAATTGGTGTTTGGCGCGCTGGTAGAAATGTTGTGACGTTCGTCGCGCACGCCATCCACTAAAAGCACGAAATTAGAAAAACCCCGGATCGTGAAATGCTGGAAACCGCCGTAGGTGTTGTTGGCCCGCACGCCGGTCGTATTTTTCATGGCCTCGCCCAAATCGTCGATGCCGCGCTGCCCGATGGTTTTCGCCGATACTGTGGAAGTCGTGATCGGCATATCGCGAAGGGGAACATCGATTTTGTTAATGCCTGAATACGCCTGGCGTCTGGCAGTACTAATGACTACTTCGGAGAGCTCGTTGGTACTGGTATTGAGTTTATAATTCAATTCCAATGCTTGCCCTTCCTTGACCACGATGTTTTCTTTCTTCGCCTCATGGCCTACGCCGCTGATGAGAAGCGTGTAGCTTCCTGCCTGCACGTTTTTAATGTCAAAACGGCCGTCGGCGTTGGTTGCGGCTGCATAGGGAGTGCCTTCCAGACGGACGCTAATCCCGGCGACGGCATCGCCTTTTTCGCTTTGAATGGAGCCTCTTACACGTCCGGGAGCCGCGGCGGGAGCTAGGAGGGAAGCTAGCAACAATGCGTAGGCCAGCAGGAATGAAAATGTTGTTTTCTTAGCTCCGCCGTTAGTCCGCGAACAGCAGGGGGTAATTTTTTGCATACTTTTAACTAAATGGTTAGATGAGTTAAAAGCTCTTTGCAGCATTTTGAAGCCGCTTTCACAAACAAGCATGAGAAGGACGCGCCAAACAGGCGCCGGTTTTGTGTGTTTACAAAACCATGGGGAATAATGATCCAGACCGACCTGCTTTATTGCGCGAAAGCGTCGTCCACTGGAAAAGGCAGGTCTCCTGGCTTGTAACATTTATATCATCCTTCCCATCCGAGGCGGACAGTGGATCTGTTCGATATAAATTTTGGGTAGTTACTTACAGTTGCGCGACAGCTCGTGATTTACACACGATTCCCTATTAATTCACTGAAAAGCAAAACCTTTCCTGTTGGAAAAATAAAGTAAAGAACTTCTTTGGACCGCAAATATACGGAACGTATTGAACAATGTTACTTTCCCGGTGAAAGCCCGCGTTGCGGCAAACTTCCCCCAGTTGACTGTAAAACAAACCTGCCTCAGGTTCGTCCGTTTTCATGGTAGGCCTCGGCTCAGGTACAGCTTCGAGAGTGCATTTCTATTTTTGTATTGCAGTGATTAAATTCGTGTAATTCTTAATTTTGTGTTATGGAAAATACAAAGCGGCGCCGGGTTTCCGAATTCAATAGTAAACTGAAATTAAAGGGGTTTAATGTCTTTCAGATCGAGGAGGACGGCCAGGCGACCCGCGTGTACAGCCGGAAGGACTTTTACAAGATCTGCCTGACGACCGGCAAAAGTAAAATTCATTATTCCGACAGGAGCTTCGAAACCGACGGAACCGTGCTATTTTTCGGGAACCCGCATATTCCTTATTCCTGGGAGACGCTTTCAACCAGTTATGTGGGTTACACTTGCCTGTTTTCCGAGGAGTTTCTGATAGCCTCCGAACGCAATGACAGCCTTCAACAATCACCCTTTTTCAAGATTGGCGGCACGCCCATCCTGACTATCTCGGTACAGCAACGGGATTTCCTTAATTCGCTTTTCCAACGCATGATAGAGGAACAAAAAACCGACTACTCGTATAAGGACGACCTGATGCGGAACTACATCAACCTGATCATCCATGAGGCGTTGAAACTGCAACCGTCCGAAAATTACAACCAGCGAAAAAATGCCTCCGGCCGTATTGCGTCGGTGTTTCTTGAACTGCTGGAAAGGCAGTTTCCGATCGAAAGCGCGGACCGGCCACTTCAACTGAAGACGGCGCAGGACTATGCTGCCAACCTCAATTTGCACGTCAACTACCTCAACCGGGCGGTAAAACAGGTTACCGGCAAGCCCACCACCGCTCATATTACCGAGCGGATCGTGACGGAAGCCAAAGCGCTTTTACAGCACACCGACTGGAACATTTCCGAGATTGCCTACGCGCTGGGCTTTGAATATCCTACCTATTTCAACAATTTCTTCAAGCGAATGACGGGCACAAACCCGCGCGCGCTCCGAATCGAAGCGGTTTGAAATTCTTAATGATCAGTTTGATTGTTGTTACCTGACGGGCTGTCTGACGGGTATCTTTGTAGTAGGTTGTCGGCGTAGAAAGTCTACTATAAACAATACAAAATGGAAAGCAACAGTCAAGATATTTTTGACCGGATGCGGGCCGGAGAAGTGATCCGGAAAGACGATCCGGGCTATGACGACTTTGGACGGGCCGTCGCGCGAACCATCCGCTTATGCACGCAAATGAATGCCAATGTCACAGACACAGATCAGTTGCGTGAGTGCCTCAGCGAAATCATCGGCACCCCGGTCGACGAATCGACTACGGTATTTCCTCCGTTTTACACCAACTTCGGAAGGTTTACGACGTTGGGTAAAAATGTGTTCATCAATCATGCCTGCTCGTTTCTCGACATTGGTGGCATTATAATTGAGGACGATGTGATGATCGGCCCGCGTGTCAACATCACGTCGGAGAACCACCCGCTCGATCCATCTGATCGTAAGGCGTTAATCCCCAGGCCTGTGCGTATCAGGCGAAATGCGTGGATAGGGGCGGGGGCGACCATTCTGCCCGGCGTAACCGTCGGCGAAAACGCAGTAGTGGCGGCCGGAGCGGTGGTAAGCCGTGACGTGCCGCCTAACACCGTGGTGGCCGGCGTCCCTGCGAAAGTCGTGAAAGAACGATTGGTGTAATGTTAAAATCACAATTTTCGCATTGACCAGACGATGCCATTGTCCGTGCCGCCGGAGCCGAGATTAAGAGTGATGGAGAGGCCGTCGGCTTCATAATAGAGGTCCAGCACATCACCGGCTGTCAACGGGACATCTCCCGAAAGCACGACGGTACCAGAGCCCAGGATTGCTCTCAGCGATAGTACCAGCGCTACGTTTACATTAAGCAGGGGGAAATTGCCTGTCAACTTGTTGGTAACCCCGTTGGCCCTGAGGTTAATCTTCGGATCAACGCCCGCTCCAAGGCTCACCGAAACGGCCGCGGTAGTTGAATAATTAACAATGGCGGATACGTGGTAAATGCCGGTTTCGGGAACTGTATAAGCTCCTGTGACCACATTTAGCCCGGGGCCGGCGGCATATTCCTGGTTGAAGTCGTTGATTGATCCGGATGCGTTAATTGCTAATGCATTTTTCGTGGCAGTGAAGCCGACAGCATCTCCGCTATGCAGTGGTCTCCACACCACACCGTCAAAGTAATAAAATCCCGACGATCCGTTGGTTTGGTAAACGAGCAATCCGGTCGCGGGGCTGGCGATTCCTGTCCGTTCTGAGTCGAGCATCCGCGGGATCAACAGCCCTTTGGAAGTCGATTGAACATCAAGCTGTGCGGTGGGGGCTGGCGAGATGGTTCCAACACCCACTTGGGCATTTGCAGCAAATGTAAGCACGGCGAACAGGCCGGTCAGTAATAGTTGGTAGCTCTTTTTCATAGGGATAGGGATTGTCTGTTATAAGGAAGATTTGATAAGTTGATTGACAGTCAGCTAAATGTAAATAAATGCTGTAAAATTAATCTTATTTATTATAAAAATATTTCTACGTTCATATCGATTTAAAGTAGGGTGTGCACATAGGCGATGCTTCTTTGCATGGACCGTGGCGCTTGTGTGACTTATTACTTCTTCACTTTCAAACTGGCCGTAATTGCGGTGTCGGAACCGGTATTGCGCACCTTTTTTTTAAAAGCGCAACGCTCGCTATCTATTTGTTGTCCTGTATGTTAAAGCAAGAATCCTGTTTTTCGACAATTGATAGTACGCTCCACCTTCTTCCACCTTAAACAGTTGCGAGCCATGAAAGTAATATTGAAGAGAATGGTCATGCTTGTATTTGGTCCGCCGGTCAAATACATCATCTCCCAAATGGGACTACACAACGAGACCAATCAGAAACTGCATTCACTGGAACAAAGGATCCACGACATTTACCCTGACCAGTGGCGGGTAAATGAAAGCACCCTGCAGGAAATCGACAGGGTCAAGAAAGTACTTGGGCTGCCTGTGGACCTGAACACGGAGATTTCGAAAAACGATATGATGCTGCTGCATTTTATCAACAACGGTTTCAGCGTCGAGGCTGCTGTGCGAGCGTATGTGGTGAGAGGAGTGAGCTTGCTCGATATGGTCTGCAAAATAGCCGAAAAGCGGTGGGGAAGCGATTGGGCGCGGCAAGCTGCTCCATTTCTGGATTTTGCCTCGGGCTACGGGACTTTGGAAAGGCATTTGATCCATGTAATGGCGGCAGAGCACATTTACACGGCCGATGTCAAAAAGCACGGTGTGGATTTTCAAATCGACAAGTTTGGCGTCAATGGCATCCATTCGTCATTTATCCCGGAAGAGTTCCGGCCCGCGATCAGGTTTCAGTTCATCTTCGTTGCCTCGCTATTCAGCCATTTGCCCGAAGACCTCTTCCGCAGGTGGTTGACGCAGCTGTGGAATTGCCTCGCGCCGGGCGGCGTTCTCGCATTTACAGTTCACGATACATCGCTGCGTCATTCGGATGAAGATTTCATTTATTCGACGCAAAGTGAAGACAGTAACAGCGTCGTGGAGGACAGTATTAAAAATGCGAATGTTTACGGCACAACGTTTGTCAGTGAAAGTTACCTGGAACATTGTTTTAACGATCTGGGCCTGAGCAAGGCGAATTATACCCGTTACAAATTGGTCAGTTCCGGTTTGCAGGATCTCTACATTGTCAGTAAAGCATCGGTGGCGTTCGACAACATCCGGTTCAGTGTTTACGACTCGGAAACGATCTGATGACTTGAAGCCCTGTGGTCAGATCGTTTTTTGCTGCGTTCTTCGCTGATGGTTCACCAATGCCGTCTTTGAACCTACAATGCATTTACATAGCCCGAGGGGCTGACGCCGAACTGTTTTTGAAAGTCCCGCGAAAAGTTGGTGGGCACGCTGTATCCGACCATATCGGCCACCTCGTTGATCTTGTAGTTCTTCTCCGCCAGCAGTTCGGCCGCTTTTTTGAGGCGTGAAAGGTTGATCAGCTCATTGGGGGTCATATCCGAAATACCCTTGATCTTCCGGTAAAGGGTAGGGCGGCTCATATTCATTTTGGAAGAAAGCATATCCACGTCCAGGTCGCTGTCGGCGATGTGGTCGGTGATAATGGCATTGAGCTGTTCGAGGAAATCTTTGTCCGCGCGGGAAAACGCGATACCCTTGATATGCGTGAGCGGCGAGCGCGCGAAATAGTCCTTGATAATGTCGCGGTTATGAAGCAGGTTAGTGATTTGTGCTGACAAATGGTCGAGAGAAAACGGCTTCTCAATATAGGCATCCGCGCCTACTTCGAGCCCCTCGATCTTCGAACTGATCGAGTTTTTGGCAGTCAATAAAATAATGGGAATGTGGCTGAAACGGATGTCGTTCTTCATCTCGCGGCATAATGCAATGCCGTCCATCACGGGCATCATAATGTCGCTGATTACCAGATGGATGTTTTCTTCTTGTAAAAGATAGATCGCCTGCCGGCCGTCGCCAGATCTGAAAATGTTATAGTCCAGACCTAATTCGCGGCCAAGGTAACCCAGGATTTCCGTGTTGTCTTCGACGAGCAACACATTGGGCTTGTTTGGGTTAGCGGTGCTTTGTCCTGCCTCAGTTGCCTCAGCGGAAGCATCCAGGCTCTTGTGGTCTTCCTTATTCAAATCCAACTCGTAATCCTGGTGAATGGGAATGGAAAGCAGGAAAGTGTTTTGGTCAAGCTCGGAGCGTTTTAGTTCGAGTGTGCCTTTGTGCAGCTCTGCGAGCGAGCGCGCGAGCGGCAGGCCAATGCCCGTTCCCTGTTCTTTACTGTTACCCTGGGCGCGGTAGAATGGCTCGAAAATGCGGTCGCGGTCGTCGTAACCGATCGGCGGGCCATCGTTGGCGAACTCGATGTGGAATAGCAAATCGTCGCTGTTGAATGGCGAAAGCTTCACATTTACCCGGCTTTCGGCATACTTGATGGCATTGCTTATCAGGTTGCTGGTGATTTTCTTACAAGCCTCCTCATCTACAAATGCCTGCAAGGCAATGCGGGGTAATTCGAGTTTGTATTGCAGCTGCTTTTGCTCGGCTGCTGGACGGAACGTGCTGAAAACGTCGTTCAGCAACTCGTTAATGTCGGTTTTGGTAAAATTCAGGCTGTAATTGTTAGCTTCGGCCTTTCGGAAGTCGAGGAGCTGGTTGGTCAGGTCTATCAGTCGGGAGGTGTTTTTATCAATCATGTTCAAACTCTCAATCATTTCAGGGTCCGACTTTCTATTCGCCAGCAGCTTATCGAGCGGCATCTTGATCAGCGTCAGCGGCGTGCGGATCTCGTGCGCTACATTGGTAAAAAAGTCGATCTTGGCACTGTATATTTCCCGTTCTTTGCCCATTTCGATTGCCTCGATCTGCCGGCGGTTCTTCTCATCAAGCGCGAGAAAATAGTAACGAAAAATCACTACAATAATACTCACAATCAGTACCACATAAAAAAGCCAGGCCCAACCCGTAGCCCAGAACGGCGGCAGAATGGTAATGCGCAGCCTGGTTTCGCGGTTATTCCAAAGGCCATCGTTGTTGGCCCCACGGATTTTTAATGTATAATTCCCCGGTGGCAGTTTCGAAAACTGAATACGCCGGCTGTTGCTGTGGAAAGGTATCCATTCCTGCGAAAGGCCTTCCAACTGGTATTGGTAGCTGTTTTGCTCTGGGATTACATAGCTCAGTACGGCCACGTCGAAACTCACATTTGAACTCTGATGGGGCAAAATGAGCTCGCTCGCGTAAATGATCGACTGTTTCAACGGCACATCTTCCTGCCGCACTTCGACGTCGCGGTTGTTGACCTGCAAGCGGGTAATGTAAACCGGCGGCACAAATGCATTCCGGAGCAAGGCGGCGGGTTTGAAACCGACCATTCCCGCTACGGTGCCGAAATACAACGTTCCGTCGGAATCCTTATAAGACGAATTGTAGTTGAACTGATCGGTAGGCAGGCCGTTGCCCGTGTGGAAATTGGTGAATCGGTCCGAGCGGCCATCGAGCTTTGCGAGTCCCCGGGAGGTGGTGATCCAGAAATTACCTGCGTCGTCCTCCAAGACCCTGAATACCTGATTGTCGGGCAGCCCATCGGTTTTGCGATAGTTGCGGAATTGCCCGCTTTCGGGATTGTAGCGCGAAAGACCGTGCTCGGTACAGAGCCAGATGCTCTTATCGGAGCTTTGGTAAATGCTGTTGACGTAATTATCGACCAGTCCGCCGGGCCGGTCGGCGCTGTACTGCAAATGACCCTGCTTTCGGGTTTTTGGATTATAAAAAGAAACCCCACGGCCATAACTGGCGACCCATAACGTGCCTTCTGCATCCTCGTGGATACTTTGCACCTGGTGATTAAAGAACGGGATCCTGGTGAAATCGTCGGTGGCGCGGTTGTATTTGCAGAGGCCGATCCACGTACCGGCGAGGATGTCGCCTTCGCGGGTTTTATATAATGTGACAATAAAATTACTGCTCAGTGAGCGCGGGTTGTTGGAGGAATTATAGTGCCTGATGACCCGCTCGGTACGTAAGTCGATCACATCCAGGCCATGCTCGTAAGTTCCTACCCACAGCTCGTCACCATCGGCCACCATGCCGTGGAGGTTGCGGTAGGAAATGCTGCCGGGACGGCCGTCGGGCAAAAAGGCCTTGAACTGGCCAGTCCGGGTATCGAGCCGGTTCAGGCCCGCGTCCTCTGTTCCGACCCACAAATGGCCGTATTTGTCTTTCGTGATTTCGTGTACAATGCTGCCGCTAATGCTGTTGCCGGGTTTGGGGAAGAACTTGCGGAAGTTGTTGAACTGGGTTGAATAATAGTTGATCCCGCCAAATTGTGTCGTAATCCAAATGCCGCCCTCGCGGTCGCGGAGAATCGAATTGATGATGTTATCCGTGATAGAATAACGGTTAAACGGCTCCCTGACAATATGCTGTGAGCTGCCAGAGACCAGGTCGAGAATGTAAAGCCCGGATTCGGTGCCGAGCCAGAACTCCTGGCTGCTTTTTTGAAAGATTGTATGCACCTGTACGTCCTCATCGGGTTGTCCGGCGGCAGTGAGGTTACGGACCTCTTTTTTTACAAAATTCAAAAGTAAAACCTTTTTCATCGTGCCGATCAGCAACGAGGAGTCGCCGACGGCGTGCAGCGTGGTAGCGCCATAAATATCCCTGATACCCGATAATTCACCGACGTTAAAAGCTTCGAAACGGCCGGTATCCTGCTGGTAATGCCGCACGACGCCATTATTGCACGCCACCCAAACAGCTCCTGCGGGCGATACGTGGAGTGAGACTGGCTGGCCGCTGCCGAGGTCCACGCGCGCCACACGGCCGGTGCGCACATGATAGCGGTACAAGGTAAGATCTGAAATGATCCAGATGTTGCCGCTGCGGTCACCACGGATTTCCAGCACCTCGCCTGCCGGGATCAGCCCGAATGCGTCGAATCGCTCGGCGACGGGGTCGTAGCGGTACACACCATTGTGCGTACCTACCCAGAGCTTCTCGGAGGCATCTTCATATAATGCAAAAATGGAATTACTCCCGATGCTCAGCGAATCGCCGGCGACATTCTGGAAAATGCGGAAAGTGTGGCCATCGAAACGGTTGAGGCCATTGCGGCTCGCAAACCACATGAAACCCTTCTTGTCCTGGACCATTTCGCCCACGGCATTGCCAGAAAGTCCGTCAGAAACCTGGTAGTTACGAAAATAGAAAGGGATTTGCTGCGCAAAAACCCGCGTAGCGACAAGAAGGAAAAGCAGGATGGAAACAAGTGTTCTCACCAATTTAAACTACATATAAACACACGACCTGACACAACCGGCATGTAAAGATATCCACTAAAATCTTAGTTAAATCATAAAAATTTTAGGTGAGACATTTTGATTCAAAATTGAGACAAAACGATCACCCCGTTATCCACTAAACCCGGAACTTCGCAGCATTCTTAATTAATCCAATATTATAGTTAAATAATAACAACGCTGCGGAGCTTTTACCCTAACTATCTCCTTCATGGAAATAAAATTATACAAATCGACCGGCGAGGGCAGGCGCCCGCTGCCGGGACGTTCACTTGCACGGGCAACCGCATGGCTGGGCTGCCTGCTGCTCATACTTTCGGCCTGGCAAGCCAGTGCGCAGAATACCGTGCAAATTTCCGGTAAAATCCGGGATTCCAAAGACGCGTTGCCTGGGGTAGCCGTTCTCGAAAAAGGAACCAACAACGGAACCGTTTCGGAAGCCGATGGGACATTCAAGCTGCAAGTGGGTAACGCTAATGCGACGCTGGTTATCTCAAATGTGGGCTATGTAACCCAGGAGATAGGTCTGGCGGGCAAATCTTTCGTGGAAGTAAATCTGGCGGAAGACCAGAAAACACTGAATGAAGTAGTCGTGATCGGTTATGGCTCCCTTAACAAAAAGGAGGTTTCCAGCGCCATTACGCACCTTTCGGGGAAAGATCTGCTCCGTGTGGGCGGCAACAACCCGTTGATGGCCATCCAGGGGAAGGTAGCGGGGCTTTCGGTAACCAACACGGCTGCGGCTGACCCTAATTCTTCGCCGAACATACAGCTACGCGGGGCGTCGTCGAGAAGCGCCGGTCTGGGGCCCTTGTTTGTGATCAATGGCGTGCCGGGCGGTAATATCGACAACATCAACCAGAACGAGATCGAGTCCATCGACGTGCTGAAAGGCGGTGCGGCGTCGGCCATTTACGGTACGCGCGGCAGCAATGGGGTGATTGTGATCACGACCAAAAAGGGATCGGAGAACTCGCGTATATTCTATGACGGTTACACCACATTCGACTACGCTACCAATCAGCTGGAAGTGCTTTCGAAAGATGACTTCCTGGCCCACAAGCGTGGCGTCGATTTTGGCGGCAACACCAACTGGATGAACGCCGTGAAGCGCAACCCGTCGTTTTCGCACAAGCATACCCTTCAATTTTCGGGTGGTAATGGCAAGACCAACTATTTCACCTCGCTCGACTACCGCGATGCGAACGGTTTGGACCTCCGTTCGGCCAAGCGCGAATATGGGGGAAGGATTAATATTAACCACAAGACGGCCAATAATATCGTCGAACTGGCATTCACTGCTGCGCCCCGCTACACCAAAACGAGCGATGCCGATTACAGCGGTTTCAACTACGCACTGACCCTAAACCCGACGCTCTCCGTGCGCGACTCAACTGGCAAGTATGCTTATCTGACATCCGGATTTTTTGCCAACAACCCGGTTGAAGTCGCGAAGGGCGTCAAGTCCGATCGCGAGTACAAGCTGCTGGATATGAATGGTTCAGCGAAAATTAATATTCTCGAAAACCTGAATACCGTGGTGACGATCGGAGAAGTGAGCTCTTCGGGAAGAAGGTATTTCTTCACTCCTTCGACGCTGACGACCGTTATCAACGGAAGCAAACGCAACAGCGGCGAGCAGAAACTGGAAGAAAGCGACCAGAAAAGCTTTGAATGGATCGGTAATTATTACCTGGATTTGAATAAGCACTCCTTCAAGCTGCTCGGTGGGTATTCGTTCCAGTATTTTACTTCTTCCGGCTTCAATGCGAAGAATGAGAACTTTCCTTCCAATGTGTTGACTTACAATAACCTGGGGAGCGGTTTGTGGAATTTACAGCAGGGGATCAACAATGTGGGTTCTTACAAAAACTCTTCCAAACTGATCGCATTCTTTGGCCGTTTGAACTACGATTTTGACCAGAAATACTACCTGTCGGCCAGCTTGCGTCGCGAGGGTTCTTCGAAATTCGGGTATTCCAACAAATGGGGTTACTTCCCGGCGGCTTCGGTGGCCTGGCGGGCCACACAGGAAAGTTTCCTGAAAGATATTCCCTGGCTGAACGAACTGAAAATACGTGCCGATTATGGCGAGACCGGTAACCAGGATTTTGGTAATTATCTTTCGCTCGATACCTACGGCGGTTATGGCTATTATTTATACAATGGCAACAACTACCAGGTTTGGGGACCAAGTCAAAATACCAACTATGACCTGCGCTGGGAAAAGGCGGCGAACTTCAATGCCGGTCTTGATTTTGAGCTTTTCGGCAGCAAGGTTTCCGGTAGCCTCAATTACTATATCCGCACCAACAAGGACTTGCTGGGTAACTACAATGTTTCCAACCCGCCGAACATTCAGGGCCAGACGTTCGCCAACGTCGGTACCATGCGGAACACGGGTATCGAGTTGCAGTTGAATGCTTCGGTGCTGCGGAAAGGTGATTTTACTTACGACCTTGGTTTCACAGGCGCTTATAACAACAACAAATTCGTGTCATTTTCGAACGCGCTTTTCAAAGGTCAGAAGTACGTAGATGTGGTAGGTATGCCGGCGCCGGGTAGCCCGGGTACATTGCAGCGGTTGCAGGAAGATACGCGGATCGGTAGCTTCTATGCGCTCAAATCGGCTGGTGTGAACGAGCAGGGTGCTTTGCTGGTGTATAATAAAAAGGGTGAGGTGATCCCGGGCAACCAGGCGACAAACGACGACAAGCAGTTTGTCGGAAACGGCCTGCCGAAGTTTACAATGGGTATTTCCAACAATTTCAAATACAAGAGGTGGGACCTGAGCGTGTTCCTGCGCGGTTCGTTCGGCTATAAGCTGTTCAATACTTACGCATTCTACCTCGGAACACCGGCGACACAGGAAAACGCTAATGTGCTGACTTCGGCCTACGACGGCGGTAAGTATTCGAAACTGACAAGCCCGACGACCTATTCAACACTCTCGGACTACTTCCTCGAACAGGGCGGATTTTTAAAGATTGACAACGTGACACTTAGCTACACCCAGCCGATCCAGACGAAATTCCTGCAATCGGTACGCATTTATGCGACCAGCCGCAACCTGGCAACATTCACGAAATTCACCGGTGGCGATCCCGACCTGATTAATGTGAACGGTCTTTACCCCGGGGTGAACAAAAACGGCGACAATAACGGCACGCTCGATTACTATCCGTCGACAACCCAGTTGTTGTTGGGCGTTCAGCTCACCTTTTAATTTTTAGACATAATGAAAAGCATAAACATATTAAAGAATAGAGCCCTGACTGGATGGTCCCGGATCGGATGGTCCCGCATTGGGGCAGGCATGCTGTTGCTAGCAACCGTAGGCTGTACCAACCTCGACGAGCAACTTTTCGACCGGATCACTTCCGATAATTTCCTCCAAACGCGTGAAGACGTTACCCGCGACTTCCTCCGCGCATTCGAACACAGTTATTGGAGTATCCAGGGCGGTAACACGTTCATGTTGCAGGAAAACAGCTCGGACGAGATCATGACCCCGAATCGCCAGGGCGACTGGTTCGACGGCGGGCAATTCCAGCGCGTGCATTACCACACCTGGACGCCGAACGACGGCTTCACGTCCGATCCCTGGAATGCATTGTATGGCGGTGTGACGCTGGCAACCAACTCACTGGAAGATTTGCAGGGTATTAAAGATCCTTCCAGGTTTGAGATGACCCAGGCCGAGCTCGACGGAATGATTGCAGAGCTGCGCACACTACGCGCGTGGTTGAACCTGCGCCTGCTCGATTTCTACCGCAATATCGTGATCGTGACCAAGGTGAAGGGCGAGACCACCGGTGGGCCGCAGGTGACACCCCAGGAAGCATTTGCGTTCATTGAGCAGGAACTGAAAGAGTCGCTACCCAAGCTGCCGACCGTACAAAGCCTTGGAGCTAATGCGGTAGGCCGTTGGACGCAAGGTGGAGCAGCTTCGTTGCTGGTGCGGCTTTACCTCAATGCGAAGGTGTACACAGGCACCGACCGTTTTGCTGACTGTGCGAAAATCAGCCAGGAAATGATAGATGGGAAGTACGGTACCTACGCCCTGGAATCGCGCTGGGACGCTCCATTTGATTACAACAATGCTACTTCGAAGGAAACGGTGTTTGGCTTTCCGGGCAGTTTCGGGCTTACGCACTGGCAGTATGATGGCGGAATGTATTTCTGGATGCTGCCCAACCTGGCGCCAAGCTATTTCGGATTTACGGATTTTGGTAATGCCAACCCGAAATACGCAATGCAGCCCGGCCTCGATGTGGATGGAAAGGAGTATCAGCATGCATTGGGTAAGCCATTTGTAAAATTTCAAAAGTATCCGGACGATATTCGCTTGAAAAAATACAAGAATCTAGGCGATAGCAAACGCGAAGGGATGTTCCTGTACGGCTACCTGCCCTACACCAACTCGGCAGGCAAGCCCGACACGGTGCGTGGTTTCAAGGGCCCGTATCCACTCTATCTACGCGACCAGGTAGGTAAGTTCCTCGATGCGAAGCCAGGCACGTCGATTGCCGACAAAACTTCGAACATGAATAATGCGGATAACAACTCGGGTATTTTCCCGGTGAAGTATCCGTTCTACCCCAGCGAGGACCTGAATAAGATTTCTTCGGCTTATGCGGAGATCCGTTTCGCGGAAATATACTATTCGCTGGCTGAATGCAAATACCGGTCGGGTGACAAGGCTTCTGCCGCTGTATTGCTGAATGCGGTCCGTAAACGTAACTATCCAACCGGCTCGGCAAGTCTTTACAAAGCCGATGGGAGCCAGCTTACCGACCAGGAGATGATCGACGAATGGGGTAGGGAGTTCCTCGTGGAAGGCCGCCGCCGCACCGACATGATCCGTTGGGGCGTGTTCAACAAAGGCACCTGGTGGGATAAAACGGCCGATGCCGACAGCCACACCGAGATTTTCCCGATCGGGCAAACGGTGCTGAACTCGTCGCCGCAACTAAAACAAAACCCGGGCTATTAACCCAGGGTTTAAACCCTGGGTTGTCGAGGGCTAAAAATGAATAACTAAAACCGATGATAGAACACCGCTCGTGGGGCGGTGGGTGCGCCCTAAAAGGGCGCATTTTTTTTGGAATTGCAATGAAAGTTTGTAATATTTAATCAGAGTGTTTTTGGCCCTGATATGACGCAACTTGGTTCTTTGAAAGGCATTTTCATCTGCTTGATGTTGTTCCTTTGCCTTTCCCGACCGGTTGGGGCGCAGGTGGGTAGGATCCACAAGCTGCAACAGAGCCTTTCTTCAATCCGCGATAGTTCGGATTACGTCGACGTCGTCAACCGGATTTCATTGCTTTTTTATGAACAAAATGCAGATAGTACGCTCTATTATGCATTGAAGGCGCGAGAGATAGCCTTTCGCAACGATTATGCCCAGGGGCTGGCCGATGCTACCAATAACCTGGGCGTGGTTTTCGATATTAAAGGCAATATCCAACTCGCGTTGCGCTACTATAACGACGCGTATAATCAGTATGTAACGTTGGGCGATTCGTCCAACGTCGTGCAGACGCTCATGAATATTGGTTCGGTGTACAATTTCAGCGGCCGCCACGATAAGGCGCAGGCCAACTATGACCGTGCCATTGCGCTCGGTGACCGCATTGCGCATGATTCGATCACAGCGCTGGTTATCTATAACTATGTGTTGCTCTATCCTCAAAAATTCACGGCAAAGCGCCGTAATACGCTTATAGACCGGGCTTACGGCATTGCCAAAAAGTATCGGGATATCCGCCTCGAATTGGCGATCGATCAACTCAGGGCGACTGCGCTTATTGAATCGGGGCAACGCGAACGGGGCCTGACATTGCTGGAAAAGACCCTGAACAGCACACTGGCGCTGGAATTGAACTATCTCAGTATGGATATCCTGCTTGATCTGGGGGATTATTACCTCCCCAAGGACCGAGATAGAGCCATTCAATTCTATAACAAAGCGCTCGACCTGGCCGAACAAAAGAACTATCGCATGTATGCGCGCGACGTGTGCAAGAAGCTGTATGACTATTACGAGGGCAGGAAAGAAAATGCCAATGCGTTTATTTATAGCCAAAAGTTGTTAAAGCTATTCGAGGAACAGGAGGATATCAACCGCGTTTCAGGGATCGATTACATTGAGTATGCAGTAAAAGACCAACAATTGATCTCAGAGCAGTTGAAATCGAAATACAATGCGCAGCTGCTGGCGCTGGCCGTGGCCGTGTGTGTGCTGACCTTGCTGAGCATTGTCATACTTTGGCGAAACTGGAAGCTCAGCAAAAAAACCAACAGCGTGCTGACGATGCAGTTCAGGCAGCTGGAATCGACCACCGATGCATTGGAAAAAAGTAATCAGAACTACGCGCGGCTGATCAAGATCGTGGCCCATGACCTCCGCAATCCGATCGGTGGTATCAATGCGTTGTGCTCGTTGTTGCAAGAGGAGGATACGACAGCCGAAGAGGCCCGTCAATATGTGGAACTTATCCGGGAGTCGAGTACGAGCTGCCTGCACATGATCAGCGATTTGCTCCAAACCGATTTTGATTTCAAAGAAGCGGAATTACAGAAAAAGCCGGTCGAATTGTCTGTCTTCCTCGGCCATGCAGTGACCTTGCTCACATTCCGGGCAGCTGAAAAGAACCAGCGGCTTATACTCGAAGGTCCGTCGCATATGATAGTGAATGCCGACCCCGACAAGTTGCTGCGCGTTCTGAACAATCTGATTGTCAATGCGATCAAGTTCAGCCCCGATGGAGAAATGATCCGGATCAAAATGGAGCAATCGGACACTGGCGTCACCATTTCAGTCATGGATCACGGGCTGGGAATTCCCAAGTCCGCGATTCCCAATCTTTTCGACCCGTTTACGACCTCGAAGCGCCCTGGTACGGCCGGGGAGCAAGCTTTTGGCTTGGGTTTGTATATTTCAAAACAGATCGTCGAAGCGCATGGAGGGACGCTCTGGTTCGAGACGGAAGAGGGGAGCGGCACCACTTTCTTTGTTTTCCTGCCCGGAGAGAACGTCGACACACTCTCTCCGGCCTGATCAGGCGGTACGGTTATTTTTGTTTAAGCTTCTCGTCGTACTTCTTTTTCAATTCAGCGACGGCTTTGTCGTAGCCTGCTTTATCAAAAAAGGCTTCGGGGCGGTAGGGGTCGGAGGGTTTGTGTTTTTCGTGCAACGCAAACTGACTTGCATGCGACGACAGCCAGATATCGAACTGCTCGTTTTTCATTGCGGCCAATGTCTTGGCATAATCCTTGCCCACCTCGGGGTAGCCAGCCATTCCCGAGAGCTTGGTTTCATCTAAAATGCTCGGCATGTTGGCGATCAGGACTTTATAGGCCCGCTTCTCATCCCTCACCGTTAGCGAAAAGCTACTGGAGCCGGGCGTATGGCCGGGGTGGTGCAGCAGTTTTACCTGCATGGTACCCAGCTTGATAATCTCGCCATTTTTGAGCAACTGATCGGCAGTTACCGGCTCGAAACTGGCACCGTGTCCGCCCAATGCATAATCGGAAGCACCGCCGTCGGCGATGGATTTAGCGTCTCTTTCCTGGATCATCAGTTTGGCGCCGGTAGCCTTTTTAATAGCCGCCATTCCGGCCACGTGGTCGTAATGGGCATGTGTAGCGAGCAGTATTTTGATGTCTTCAAATTTAAAGCCCAGCGCCTGTACGTGCTTGCGGATAAGGGGTACCGAGCCTTCGAGGCCTGTGTTGATCAATATATGGCCTTTGGGCGTCGCAATAAGGTAGCAGGCCAAATCGTAAGTGCCTACATAATAGAGATTTCCCGCGATGCGGAACGGCCGGTAGTCTTTCGACCAGTCGGCCTGGACGAACGGGGGCTTCCAGGTTTTGTTTTGCGCCTCTGATACAAATGGAGTGAGTAATGCCCCGGCAATGAGCGTAGTTATAAGCGTTTTTTGAAGGTTCGGCATAAGATTGATGGTAAGCGCGCAAAGATAGAGGCGGGGTGACTGGTATGCAAGACGTTGTGTTGGCCGTTGACGGCCGACCGCCGCAGGCCTATCTCTTAACAAACTGATAATAAATACATAAACTCGGCGAAAAGTGAATGGCTGTTCTTTGTGAAACTATTTCACTTAATCAGTTTATCACTCACCATGAAGCCTTTATTTACTTACACCGCATTGGCCGGCATTCTTGCACTCGGGGCCTGCCAGGACCACCGCGATCCGAACAGTCCGGACATTACCCTGCAAAACCGTTCGGTGACACCCGTATTGGCCAAATTGCTCCCCGGCGCTACCAACGGACGTGTTTCGGCCAACAACGTGAAGCTTTATTCACTTCTGAGCAGCGACGACCAGCTGGAGCAATCGCCAGGCTACGTGTTTGGAGGCTCTGCCGATGGCGCCGGTCTTTTCCAGAATCCTGACGGCAACTACACGATCCTGGTAAACAATGAAGACAACTTCTCCGTGTCGCGCATTACACTCGATAAGGGTTTCAAGCCTGTAAAAGGCGAGTACATACTCAATTCCGACGGAGGAACCTGGCGTTTGTGCTCGGCTACTTTGGTGACGCCGGTCGAGCATGGTTTTGGCCCTGTTTTTCTCACGTCAGGCGAAAGCGGCCAGGAATCGCGCACACACGCGGTCAACGTAGATTCGGACGTAAGCCAGGCGAATATCTCCCGCGAGGTAGCAGGTCTTGGCCGTTGGAGCGCCGAAAACGCAGTTCCGCTTCCTAAAACTGCTTATCCCGGCAAAACGGTGATCGTGATCGGCGACGACGATTCTGATGTGAATGGTGGCCAGGTGGCCATGTATTTGTCCAATACCGTGGGCGACCTCGACAACGGCGCTCTTTACATGCTGAAACGCGCTGATAACAATCAGAAAGAAAGGGATATGCAAGTCGGTTCGACTTATGATGTGGAGTTTGTTAAAATCGGTAACCACAAGACGCTGACCGGAGCGCAGATCAACTCGAAAGTAAATGATCTGAAAGCGATCAAATTCGGACGTGTGGAAGACGTGGATTACCGCAAGGGCGGCGGCGCACAGGGCCGCGAGGTGATTTTTGCCGTGACAGGCCAGGACAACAGCGGCGTGAACGCTGACTATTCACGTTCGAAATACGGTCGTATTTACCGCGTTGTGCTCGACGCGAACGACCCTACCAAAGGTAAACTGGAAGTATTGCTCGACGGCGACGACCGTAACGGCATCGCCAAAACTTTCCAGAACCCGGATAACGTTTGCGCAACCTTCGACTACGTCTACATTATGGAAGATCCGAATGGTTATGGCGACGAAAAGCATGATGGGTATGTATATCAATTCAACCTCAATACCAAACAACTGACCCCGGTTCTCGAAATAGATCACCGTCGTACCGAAGCTGATGCCGCCAAATACAATGTTGGTGGTACTTCTGCATTCGGCTCATGGGAAAGCAGCGGTATGATCGACGTCTCGGACGTTACCGGCCGAGCCAACACATTCATGCTCGGCATTCAAGCGCATACCTGGCGCGGTGACAAATACAAGGGTGTCGACGGCGGTTCTGTCCGTAAATCGGAGAACCAAGCCAGCCAACTGATTTTGATTGAAGGTCTGCCTCGTTAATTACATAGTTTTCAGACTCCTGGCCGGAATTTTCGGGCCAGGAGTTTTCCTTTTGAAATAATACCCACTCCCTGCACCATGCTGAAATTCGAACGTAACCCCAATTCATTCGTTTACCGCCACAGGAGGTTGCTGTTTTCAATCTTCCTGATCATCGTCATCCCGTTGATCGTCTGCCTCATCTGGTGGCTCACGAGCCCTAAGGCGGCTCCCGCGACAGAGGTAAAACGGACTTTCATGCAGAATATAGGATCACTCGATAGTGCTGTGAGCCGCTTGGAAGCCGATATTCGCGCAAAACGTCCGGCCGCTATTCAGGAATCGTTCAAGCGGGCCCGTATTGCCTACAAGCGTGTCGAATTTATCTCGGCTTATTACAGTCCCGAAACCACCCGCGCCCTCAATGGCCCGAATATTCCCGAAGTAGACGACGACCTGCGTGTGAATGAACCACAGGGTTTTCAGGTTTTGGAAGAAATGGTGTTTCCCGAAGTGGCGACGGATGGCTATCCTGCGATGCTGCACGCAGCCAACGTGATTCGCGCAAACGTGACCCGGCTGCGAAAGGTATCAGAAACCAACGATCTCACAGACAGCCATATATTCGATGCGATGCGCCTGGAAATTTTCCGGGTTATTTCAATGGGCATTACCGGGTTCGATTCTCCGGTCGCATTCCACTCTTTGCCCGAAGTAGCGGCGGCCCTTGGAAGCGTACAGCACCAATTGGGCCACTACACCGCCGATAATGCATTAGCGACTGAGCTCGACAGCGCCTTCAATGCCGCCATCGTGTATGTGGGCAAATCGCCGGATTTCAACGCTTTTGACCGGCTGGAATTTATTAAACAATATGCCAATCCGCTCAGCAGCAGCCTGCTCGATGCACAAAAGGCACTGGGTATTCCGGTTTTTACAGAAAAAAGATTGCTAACCCCGGCCGCGCGCACACTTACGGATTCGGGGGCGTTTAATGCCAATTACTTTGTCAACTTTGAAGAGCAGGCCATGACCACCCAGCGTGTTGCGTTGGGTAAAATGTTGTTTTTTAACCCAATCTTATCCAGTAATTCGGGCCGCACGTGCGCTACTTGCCACCAGCCCGGCAAAGCTTTCACCGATGGCGAGCCGAAGAGCTTTGCGATCGGTTTCAACGGTGTGCGGGTCAGTCGTAATGCGCCTACCTTATTAAATGCTTCGTTTCAGGCCGTGCAGTTCGCTGATTCGCGCGTAACCTTCCTGGAAGACCAGGCCAGCGACGTGATCCGCAACCCGCAGGAGATGCATGGCTCGCTCCCCGACGCTGTGGCCGCACTGCGCAAGCAAACCGAATCGCAGCGGCTGTTCCGGGAAGCCTATTCGGACGGCGTCACCGAAAGCAACCTCAAAAATGCTATCGCGAGTTACATCCGGTCACTTTCTTCGCTCGATTCACGCCTGGATCGTCATTTTCGTGGTGCTGAAAATACATTGACCATGGAGGAAAAATCGGGCTTCAACCTATTCATGGGGAAAGCCAAATGCGCAACCTGCCATTTCTTTCCGCTTTTCAACGGCACCGTGCCGCCGAGCTATCTCGAAACGGAAAGCGAGGTGCTCGGCACGCCGGCCACGGCAGAAGGGAAAACGGTCGATCCCGATGTTGGTAAATTTGTGCTCACAAAGCGTGAGCCGCACCGCTATGCATTCAAAACGCCTTCTGTCCGGCACGTAGCGCTCACTGCGCCTTACATGCATAACGGGGTTTTCAAAACATTGGAAGAAGTGGTCGATTTCTATGATCGTGGTGGCGGGAACGGTTTAGGTTTTAATCTGGAAAATCAGACATTGCCCTTCGACAAGCTCAGTTTGACCGATTCCGAGAAGAGGGCGTTGGTATCGTTTATGAAGATTTTGTAAAATACAATTCCATTGCTGACAATGGGTTGTCATTCTGACGCGGTTTCTTTGAAGTAAATTAATATTTACTTCAACCAACAACCCTATGAAAACGATCATCAGCAACGGTACACCCATCAGCTACAACACCTACGGCAGCGGCCCCGCTACATTACTTTTCGTGCACGGCTCTTTCATCGATCAGACTTACTGGAAGGAGCAGGTTTCTTTTTTTAAAGAAAAATATAATGTTGTGACTATGGACCTGGCCGGTCACGGCGAGTCGGGAACCAACCGCGAAGTGTGGACACTTCAAGAGATGGCCGAAGATATTGTGAACCTCATCAAGGAGTTGAGGCTTGAAAACGTGATCCTGGTCGGGCATTCGCTTGGTGCAAACCTCATACTTATGGCCGCAAGCGCGTATCCCGATCCCATTATCGGCTTCATCGCCGTCGACAATTTCAAAAACCTGGCAACTCCGCTACCGCCTGAATACGAAAGCCAGGTGGACGAAATTATCGCCAACTCAAAAAAGGCTTACGCTGAGACCAATGAGCATTACGCCCGGATGGTTCTCCTGACCGAACAGACACCCCAGTGGATCACCGACAAGATTGTAGCCGCCTACCGCAATTCCTACGAGCCGATGGGCCAGCAGACTTTACCCCAATTTTTCACCATGGACCGCATTGAGCGGGCCGTATTGCCATCGGTAAAACCCAGAATAAACCTCATTAATGTCAGCTATATGCCTACCAATGTAGCTGCTTTGGAACAGAATGCCGTCAATGGCTTTGCATTGATCGAAATCGCAGGCACCTGCCATTACCCGATGCTCGAATCGCCCAAGGCCTTGAATGAGGCGCTGGACGAGGTGATCGACGGCGTGCTGGAAGCGAAACTCGCAATATAACAGCTGCCATATCGGGCGCTGCAATTGGAGACGGGTCGATTGTAACAAAAAGTCAGGACGGTCGTCTATGCATTGTCAAGTGTAAGCAATGGCTTCACAACCCAAAACAAAAGAGCAGGCGTTTCGGCTGCTCTTTTTTGATGTTTAGAGAAATGGATTTTAGAGCTTGTAGCGGACGATGAAAGTGTTTTTAATATCCGGTTTGCTTTCCAATTGAAAAGCCTTGAAGCTCGCCACTCCGTGGAACCAGCCCGCTGCATACACATAGCCGGATTTGGTAACGCAAATCTTGTTGAGGCGATCTTCCAGAGTTCCGCCTGCTTTGGCAATAAAGCTGCTGGCTCGGTCAAGACTATTCGGATCGAGCTCCGTAATGATGATATCGGTACTTCCCAACGAAGACAAGGCCTTACCCCTCAGCATAGGAAACTGGGCCGAATTCGCGAATGATCCGCCCAGAACTATGTTACCGGTGCTGGTCAGTGCAATTCCGCCGTGATAGTCTTTGTTGTCATCGATAAAACCATTACTGCCATTCTGTATTTTGCCGTCGGCGTCCCATTTGAGCAAGTAAACGTTATCATCCCCTTTACTGCTTAGCGGAAACTCTTCCAGGGTACCGCTATGCATTCCCGTTACAAACACATTTCCGGAACGATCGACTTCGATATCGTAAGCGAAGTCATTACCACCGGAACCTATGCGACGCAACCATTGGAAACCGTTAATTGGACTCCATTTTGCAACAAAGGCATCTATTACATTGACAGCGGCAAGTGGCTTTAAAGGACTTGGAAAACTGACCGTTTTGAGAAAGAAACCTGTGACATAGGCATTACCGTCCAAATCTACCGCAATGGCCTCCGGTATTTGTATGTCGTCGCCGTCAATCATCATCGGCTCGTCGAAAGCACCCGTATCGGCATTGACTAGTACAAAAAAGCCATCATGACCATTGGCTTTCAGCGGGAGCGGCCGGTTGAAATCGATGTTTTCGGTCGCCAGGTCGCCTTGAACCCTGCCGATCAGGTACAGCTTAGGTCCTTCACCAGCATGATAGAACGCCAGCGACCGTCCCTGGTCGCTCGCTGGTCCGCCGAACGTTTTGACCCAATCCCGAGCGCCATTCGCCTTGATTTTTGTAACAAAACCATCCTCGCCACCTTTGTACGAATTGTTCCATGCCGACACCTCACCACCAATAAACCCAGTTAGATAAACGTTATTTTCCTTATCCAGCGCTATGGCATTGCCGTGATCATCTTTCGGACTGCCATCAGTATACAACCACAAACACCGGCCGGTGCTGTCAAATTTTGCCGCGAAGAAATCTTCCCCACCTTTCGATTGCAGGACATGTCCATTCCCAAATTCGACCCGACCTGCGGCAGTTCCCGAAACATAAATGTTTCCGTCGTTGTCGGATACAATATCGGTCGGGAAATTATTATCACCAGAAAGGCTGAATGGCTTTACGTGATCGATATGCACAGCCTGCGTGCTCCCGCTGCTGCCGCCGTCGGTGCCCTTGACGATTAATTTTACCTGATAGGTGCCCGCCGCCGAGAAGTTGTGCTTTACCGATTGTCCGCTAGCCATTGACTTGCCGTCGCCGAAGTCCCACTGCGTGCTTGCGGCATTCAACGATTCGCTCGTGAAGGTGATTTCGCATGGATATGTGCAACCGCCTTCGGGTGTGTATGTAAAGCGAGCTAGTGGTTTTTGGGGTGTTTCGATGTGGCAGGCGATGGCAATCGACGCTATCAGAATATAGGTAAAAAATCTCTTCATGAATCAAACGTCAGTAGGGAGGTATTGTAAAGTTACTGGATTTTCGTGAGTAATTCCGCAGCCTGTTTACTGTTCGGATTTTCGGGGTCAGCCACGACTTTTTTCAGCTCTTCGACACATTTTTTGAGGTCGTTCTGTTGCAGGTAGGCCAGGGCAATGTACCATCCGGCGACGCCCTTGACTTGCGTGAACCGGCTGGTTTCTACTTGCCTAAATTCCTGCAAGGCCGTTTCACTGTCCCGCGCCGCGAGCAGGCGGATGCCCTGGTGAACGTGAGCGGTGTCCGAACGCCATTGTTTGAGAGCGGACGGGCTCAGGCCGAGTTTTTCCTTCGAGAAAGGACTTTCCAGCTCCACTTTTTCGTTGAAATAATCGGCAAAAAATTCGGTTTTATTCACAGTAGCCGGGGCTGTCTTCGACTTTTTCTGCTCAGTAGGGACCGTTTTTACAATTCCTGGTTTGATCGTAGGCTGTATTTCCGTGGTGGTGTCCGGCCCGGTCGGCTTTTCGGCTGTTGTTACCTCGGAGATTATCGGGGCGTCATTAGGCACGGAGCTGAAATACCAGGCAAGGCCGATAGCGACGAGAATGCTTGCCGCTGCCGCAATGTACGGCCAGCGGATCGCCAGGCGAGTCTCCGGGTTCAACGGGATAGTCTGGCCGGGTTGCGGATCGACTTGGCGCGCACCAGCCGGCAGCACGCCTTCGTTTTGCAGCTGGGTATGGATATCCTTAAACAGGTTCCTATATTCATTCGCTTTCAATCCGTTACGAATGCGCCGTTGCGTAGCGACTTCACCGGCCAGGGCTTCGTCCGAATGCATCCGTTTTTCGAACTCCGTACGTTCTTCGGGCGTACCTTCGCCGCTTAGGTACCGATGGATTTCATGAAAAATTTCTTCCGACAATTCCATAAGTCAAATCGTGATTCGCTGGTAATACTTTACTGGTTGATACGTGTCATCCGCCGATTCTTATCACTACAAGTGAAATTTTTCTCGCAGGTACTTTGCACATCTGAATCTTTTTACCGTGGCAGATGCCTCTGTCATGCCCAATTCTCCCGCAATATCCCGTAACGAACGGTCCTCGATATAGAACCACCGCAACACTTTCCGGCAATCTTCCGCAAGGAGTTGAAAAGCACGGTCGAGTTTCCTGAAAATCCAGCTGCGTTCGTCTTCATCGTAGTCTTGGGAGATGTTTTCGGCAAGGTCGTTTCCGAATGCATCGCGATCCTCGTCCAGGTCTGCTATGCTATCCAGGCTCACTTCACCGCGGCGGGCAGCCACACTGAGGCTCTTTTTCCATTGGTTGATGTAAATGCTCTGAAAGTAAGTCGTAATGCGCGTTTCGTCCTGATAAACAAAACTGCGATCCCGTATTTTGCTTACGAAGATGGCCAGGCACTCTTGCAAAAGATCCTCCGCCTGTTCCTGGTCGCTGCCTCGTTTCACTACATGGGGAATGCATTGCCGGTAGGTTTGAAGGTATAGACAAGTGAACGCCTCGTGTTTTTCGAGGAGCAGTTCTTCATAAAATAAAAGGTCAGAATCACGGTATCGTATGCAGGAATCTTGGGGTGCCATTCATCTCGATATTTATACAAAAAAACAAAAAAGAGCCGGTTCGGGAAGTTTGTGGAGAAACAAATTGAAAAAAGTTGCAGAATGGTGATAAGGTTTCCGGCATTGCGCAGATAAACAACCGATCCCGAAAATCAGAAAGCCGATCCAGGCATTATGATCGGCGAAGGTTTTCGGGCTGTGGGTTATTACAAGGAGAGAGAGCCCGACGGTTTCGACGGGCTCTCTTTTTTAGTTTAAAGCTTCTTTCTTCGCGGCTGTGTAGTGATGGGAATCGTTCTTTTTGCGATTTTTTGGCTTTGCCCGTTTCCGGCGGTCAGCTCGACGATGTTTTTCAGGTCGTCGAGGATAAACGTGAACCCGTTTAGCGACCGGGTTTTTTCAATGGGTTTGAATTTTCCTTCTGTGGCATAGGCGAACAGCATTTCAAACCCGAAAGGCGCCGCGCATTCGAACTGTTCTGGCATATAAATCCATTTGCCTACCGCTTCGGATGTGATGGTAAAATCCTCATTTCGCAATTGTACAATATTTTTGGAAGCATCCTGGTAAATCATTCGGACGGTGCAAGGCTTGTTAGCGCGAACTTTCAACGTCATGATGTCGCCCTCCCGGTAGGATTGCGGGCCGTATCCTTTGTCGGTACTCACTTCCAGTAATAATTCATCTTCTTTGGCCGCAGGCTGAACCTTGTCGGCCGAAGTCAGGATCGCCTGCACACGCGAGGCGTCTTCAATGAGCTTTTCATCAGGTTCTATTCCTGCATTCGGCACATTGGACAGCAATATTTCCGAAGAAAGAACAAAGCCGGTGGCGTGGTCGAGGCCATCAAAGAGTTGTACGCCGACTTTTAGAAAGTTCCCCGATTTATAATACCGGCCTTTCAGTTTGAGCAACGTTCCGGGGCTTGTGCTACCGGTCGGGTCGGTCTGGATATTGCTGCTCATCCGTGCCAGCGACGATTTTAGCGTGCCGGTTAGCTGTTTTGAAAAATCATTGGAGATTCCCAGGCCGTCGAATGTGATTTCTTCAATAAAGAGCTTCCATACATCTTTTTCCGGAAGGGAATGGATGATTTGCCCCGCGAGTTTGTCGATCACTTCCGGCAGGGTAAGCAATTCGAGCGGGTTTCGCTGGTCGGTTAGAGAAACCGTGGCGTTACCTTTGTCTTTCAGATCAGTGTCCATGAATCCTATCCTGGCCTCCGTCACCTGGTTTCCATCCATTTTTAGAAACACACCTGCCCGGCAGGGGACATTTTCCAGTTGCAGATGTTTCTGACCCCGATAGCTGCCGAAAAGCGATTTTTTACCATAAAACAACACCAGATACCCCTCCGGTATCGATTGAAACCCGGCTTCTTCCCACTCAAAATGCCAGGAAAGGCCACCTTTTTTATAGCCAATGAACGCGATCCGTTTGTACTCCTCGAAATCGATCGTTTTGGTGCCCTTATTACCGGGTATCAGGTCGTTTTCAAAACGGGCATCACGGCGTAGGGTCGCATACATCCGATCATTAGCTTCGTCACGCTCCTCGCGGTCGACGATATAGGGATTGGTAAGCAGGCCGAATGCCGATTCAAAGTCTTTCAGGACCTGTTTGACACGCTCCGCCGACTTGATCTTGTAATAGGGGCTGAGCGTCTGCCCGATTGAGCAATGCAAAGGGAAAATAACGAACAGGATGATCAGCAGCCGTTTCATAGCGTTTTTGTAGTGGATGAGCTGGCTGTTTAATGCTAGTTGGGCTGGTGCAGGATCACTTCGCGGGTGAGCAAGCTGTTTTCCATCGGAATTTGTTGTCTGTTGGTCAACTCCATTACGCGTATACGCACCGTGCGGAAAATGTCTTCCAGGCGAAGGCCCGGCACATCGAGCGCTTTCAGGAGCTCGGCGGTATACGGGCTGTTTTTACCCTCGCCGTCCAGCGCAGTGAAGCCTGGTTTGGTGGAGAACGTAATGAGGGTGCCGGCAGGTGCGCTCATACCCGCAAGGCCCTTGCTACCCGAGCTGCGCGTCCAGCTATGGCTCAATGGGTTGTCGCGGCAGGCGTCGAGGATCATAATATTGGTCCGCTGGGAATTTTCATCCGCGACCGCCATCTGATCGAGGATATCGTCTGCCGAAACTGCCAGGACTTTCAATTCAGTTTCTGTTTGGGGGCTGATATCGACCGGCATCAGGTAATTTTTACCGGCTATCTGCATGCCGTGGCCTGCGTAATAGAACAAGGCGACCTCCAAATCCTGGCTCTGGACGCTACTACCGAATTGCGCGACGGCAGCGCGTAATTCGCCTTGACTGGCGTCGATACGCTCGATAACGTCGAACCCGAGCCCGGTGAGTTTTTGCGTAATGGCCCTGGCATCATTTTCAGGATTTTGCAGCTTCGGACTGGCCTGGTACCCTGAGTTACCCACCACGAGTGCAATGCGCTTTTTAGCCTTCTGGTAAAAGATCGACCAGGTTTCGGAATAACCATCCCCCTTGCTATTGTTAGCGAGGAGCCTGACCGTGTTTTTTCCTTCGCTCAGTACAATTTGAGGAGAAATTAGCTTACCTCCCACACAACCTTGCTCCTGGGCAGGCATTGTTTTGAACGATCGTGTAGCAACCGGATTCACCGTGCCGTTGACTTCGACCCGGATATTTTCTGCTTCATTCAATACACATGCATTCAACCTGACTTCCGGCTTTTCGCTGTGCGTAAGGTTCGTTAACCATTTTATTTCAGGTTTTCCACCTCGATTGAGTGGATTGAAAACATCCCTGCTGCCATTTTTATAAATTATCTCCGCAATGTCAGCCACCGGCATTGAAATCAGATTTTTGCCATCCACTGACCGGTACTTTACAACATCGGGATAAACTTCCCTGATTTCCACTACTTTCCTGTCGCGGGATGTTAAATAGATCGTATCTGCCGACGCACTGCTTTGGCAAGCCGATACCGGTTTGACATTGATAGCGGTACAGGCAAGTGCGAGGATTATAAAAACGTGCTTCATAACGTTGAACAGGTGGTGATGAAAGAAGCTTAAAACGAAAATGCGATCGTGAGACCGGTTGCCCTGCGCGACGGTGAGTAAAATGGCTGGAAAGATAACTCCTTTTTTTTCTGAGCGAGTTCCGAGCGCGTCTTTCTGGTCAATCGTAAGTTTTTAAGACCTATCCATTCCAATGCAAGTCCTCCCGCGACGGCCGCGGCCCCGAAATAAATGCCCGGCGTGGCAAATGCACCAAAGCTTTCCTTCTTTTGAAGGTCGCCGGTGGGTGGGGAGCCTTCGTAGTTAGCCTTATACCAAGCCGTGTAGGCGTCGTTTGTCTTCCTGATTTCGCTTGTGTAGGAATTATAATCCTTTCCCAGCTTGATAAACGTAGCTGCGCCCGCGACCATTGCAGCTGTACCGGCTGCGAGGTAAATGTTACTCCGTTTTTTATATTTCAAAGCATTGCTTTCCAAAAGTTGCAGATCGACTGCTGTTGTCTCATTTGCTTGTTCCCTGGCAAGTTTGAGGGGTTTTTGCTCTTGGCCCGCACCAGCTTTCTCGTATTCAATTTTCGAAACCTCTGAATGAAAAATGAAATAGTCCGGGCCGGTTGGGTTGCTGAACCTTTTATAGCGAATGTATTTTGAATCGGTACCCAATACTTTCGCATGGATCTCCTGTCCGTCTTTACGAATAATCTTGTCCTGTGCACTGGCCGCGATCGAAAACATGATGCCCAATAATACAACCAATGCGGGCACAACCATTCCTTTCCGTACGGAAGTTGTTTTGCCGGAACAAAACCTGGCGCCTGTGCTTTGACTGGTATACAAAGACTTGTCCAAAACGAAGGGATTAAAAGTGGTAATCGGCTTTAAAAATAAGTAATTGAAAGCAAATCGGGTTAAAATATTATCCAAGGTAGGAATTGCCGCCGGATAGGAGGGGCACGCTATCGGTGGACGATCTTCACCAGAATAGGTACTACACTTCCCTTTCGTCCACCCTTGACTTCGTAGGCTACTTTTCCCGGTTGGTAGACGATTTCCCTGGACGGAATAAACTCTTCACCCAACGCAGCATAGGCTTTCTGAACGATCGTACCCGCTGCATTCTTGACTTTTGCGGCCAGCTCTTCCAGGTTCAACTCGTTTTGAGAAATAAATACGATGAAATAATCCTCTCCGCTTACTTGGTCGAGCGTAAAAGAGGAATGCAGCGACGGCATCACAACGGAGCTGTTCGCCGGCACAACAGCGCTCGTTACCAGCTCTTCCGAAGTGTAGGGGAAAATGGCCGAGACGCGGTTTTCCTTGTCAGAGCCGAGAATGTAAACGTACGACTGCCTTGTATTGTTGACGATCATTTTAAACCGTGTTCCGGAAGCATAAGATCTGTTCATCGCGTAAGTGAGTATTTCGGCATGGCCGGCCGGCCGGGCCGGCGTGACCTGTGCGCTCTCGTCCACCGTCGAGTGCACGGCCATCGCCTCGTTCCCAAGCACGAAATCGACATCTCCTTTGAGAGTTACTGCCTGCGCGAGAGGTTTGCTAATGTTTTCAGAATAAATTTGATACGCATTTTTTGCGAAGCGGACCAGGTCGCTGTACCGGGCCCAGGTGTAGCCGTTGCGTCCCCAGGCTTTCCCCCAGCTGTTGGCAATCAGGAACGAGCCTTCACGAATGTGATCGTCATAACCTACCACCGCCATCGAATGGCCTCCGACGGCATTGTCGGTCGTTTCACCAGGGGCGGCCTGCCAATGACCACTTGCTTCATCAACAAACGAGGGCGGCACCAGCATTCCGATCAGCACTGCATTTTTTCCTTCAACCAGCGCCGATTTGATGGCATTAATACGCTGCTCGGGTGTGCTGTCGGCGTCCTTCGGGCTGAATAGCGTGGCATAGTCGCCGATTTTATAGCTGGCAGCTTTCTCGTCGCATTGCTCATACCGGGCATCGCAGTTTCCCGGCGCACAGCTCATGAATGCGGCGCCTTTCGTCTTCATCACTTCCAGGGCGTCTTCGAGAAAAATCCCTTCTGCGCACCCATTGTCCTTGCCTGATTTGAGCTGGCCGTAGAGCCATCCGGGGGAGAATGCCGTAGCCGAAATCTTCTCCGGTTGGTTGCCGATACCCAGTTTGCCCGCTTCCATGGCCGTGCGCATGTAATACGCGGCCGACCATCCTACGCAAGTGCCGTCCATGCCCTGGTCACCGATCTCCGGGAGTTGGGGCCGGATGTCAAACGATTCGGGTAGCGGGCTTTTAAGTAAAATATCGGGCGATTTGCGGGGAAGACGGAGGTATTTGGAGTCATCCATTTTTAAACCCATGCCGCGTCTTTGCACCTGCGAGTAGGAAGGCCGCAGGACAGCCAAGTACGCAAGTGCAGACAATGCGGCGATTTTGATGGTAAACCTCATTTAGGTCGATCGGTTTGGGTAATAAAATGGCGCGGTTCAAAAGCCTGGGATCGGGACGGTATCCTTGACGGTAATATCGCCGAAGAAAATTTTCAGGTCTTCCCTGCCCGCCTGCGCGTATACGGCCGCGCTCTGCGCTGTCACACGGATATCCTTCCGGTCGCGACTGCCGTAGACGAGATTACCTTTCTTGTCCATCCCTTTGAACTGCTGGTAATAGGTAGCGATGGCGCGGTAGTCTCCACCGGTTCCTTTCTCGAATTCTGAAACGACGGCAGCGTCGTATGAGGTAATTTCCACCTTGTCGAACTTTACATTCATCAGGTTTTTGAAATAAATCTTCACCGGGACGGACGATACAGTGCCATTCCTGCGCGATACCTGTACACGCGGCGGCCGTCTTTTGCCGTTCTCTAAATGATCTTTTTCGAACAGACCGACGGCCAGCTCCACCGCCTGCTCGCGTTGTTCAATGGAATTGCTTTTATCGGCAATCAGGGAAATGTAAAGTTGCAGGTCGTTTACGCGTTGCCCGGTTAGCTTGCCGAACTCCATCAGTCTTTTATCGTCCATAACGGGTTGGGCGCACAGCCGCCCGAGGCCGAAAGCGAGGACGAATAGGAGAGTGAAATATCTGGTCATGTCAGTATGATGGCTTACTGCGCTTTGCGGATTTCCTGCAAAGTTACGGTGTCGTAGGTGCATCCGTTTCCGAGCGATGAAAGCCGCTCTACGAAGTTGAACTCGTCGATCAGCGGCGCTGTGTTGATGATCCTTTTGAGAAAATGGTCGATCGGCTGCGTTTCCACGGGCTTTTCGGGGTCGTTCACATAAATACTCACCTTCGCTGACGGCCCGAAAAAGCCCTTTTGGCCCAATTTGCTGAGCCGGCTGCGGTCGGCAAAACTCAATTTTTCATCGGCAAGCACGTTCAGGAATTTGTTGATTTCCATAAAGCTGGCTTCCGGGCAGGGCAATGATGTTTTCGGAATGCTGCTAATCCACTGCGAATGATGTTTCAAGGAATCAGGTAAGCTTTTCAGACTTGCCTGCAAGCGGTTTTCCGCATCGGCGAGCAGCGTTTCCCACGAAACATGCGTGTTATGGCCCTCCGCGTAGGCGAGCGCCTGAATCCAGGTATTACTGTAAAAACTACCTTCATTGGGGTGAGCGGTAGCCTTTTCGCCCTTCCTGGCGCTGCTGATCAGCAGGTCGCCGTTCGCTTCCAGGAAGAGCTTACGGGCGATCTGGGTATCGTCGGTCACTCTGATTCCTCTCACAACCGGCCGTGCCGTGCGCATGGTGCGGGTGCCAGCGAGCAGGTTATTGCAGCAGTCGCCCAGCGTTAAACAAAAACGCGGCTTCTTTTCTTTCAGCAGCCGGTGAACGGTTTCCAGTTCAAGGTTTTCATCTTTAAGATAAAGAATAGGGAAATTGCTTTTTTCGGCATTTGTATTGATTCCGTGGCCGGTATAGTAAAAGAAAATAATGTCTTCCGGCTTGCATTGTATTTTGGAAATAGCCTCCTGAATACCGCCTTTTCCGAATTTATCCTGATTACAAGTGATTTCCCGGTAATTATATTCGATTTTTTTAGAGATGTGCCGCAGCGTGCCTGACATTTCTTCAAGGTCCTTTTCACAACTCGCTCCCAGCGACGGGTCTTTGGTGTCGGCCACAAGTATGGCGTAAAAAGATTGTGCATTGCACAACTGGCTGATCGTCAACATTATCATCGTCAGCCGGATCACTCGTGCCTTGATTTTCGGGAGAGATATCATGCTAATGACGTTTCGGGTATTACAGTAACGTAGGGCATAAGCTATGTTATGAGCAGTCGATCAAACTAATTTGAAGCTAACAAATAAACAGTGAATTGATTAAATTAAATGAATCACTGCAAGTATTTTTTGTGCTGCGCATCGGTGGTTCAAAGGATCGAACGGAAGGTGATAATTAACGCAGATACTTAAATGACTTATTGGAACAGTCGTATTCCTAACCCTTTTCCGGACCAGAACTGGCCCAGATCAATTCCGGGGAATCATTTAATTTCTTACCCCTGTACATTCTGATAAACCGCCTTTGTTCTTCCAGGCCATTGGACCTGGCCCAGCGCAATGCGGCCTTATTTGGAACAGGGATATCTGCAAAAACGGGCATCCCGTTGAAATGGTGCAGCATCACGTCGCTGATCTGGCGGCCAGCCTCCGGTGTAGAGGCGATGACCGGACCGAGCTGTACGGCATTACGGCCTTTGCGGGAGCATGCATAGGCGAGGCCGTCTTCAAACATAGAATAGTAGCACGCACTGGACCGTAGCAATGCATGCAGGAATACCTCGCGGTGGGTATCGGTAATGCGCAGGTCGAGGTCGAGAATCGGAGAGGCGGGCGTATCCAATGTCCAGGGCATCGCTTCTTCGTCGATCTTGTCGGGCATTTTGGCGACCCCTTTCATTCTTACCACTTCATATTCTTCCTGAAACCCCAGTTTTTCATAAAGTCCTTTTCCGAAAACGGTGGCGTCCAGACGCAGTGTTTCAATTCCAAGATTGTCCAAATGGCCGATCGCGTGCTCCATCAGCTTTTTGCCGATGCCCTGGTTTCGCGCAGAGACGTCGACAAGGACCATGGCAATCCAGGCAACCCGCCCGAAAATGCAGGTCGTAACGGTGCCGGCCGGCGCTCCGGCGACCGGCGTTCCGGCGACCGGCGTTCCGGCGACCGGCGTTCCGGCCCGCGTGGCGACAAAACATCCCTCGGGATGCAGCGCCATTGCCCGATGCCAGTCCGCTTCCAGCTGGTTCCAGCCTGCTTGCTGCACTAGTTGCATTCCGAACGGCACGTCGGTAAGCTGCATTTGTCTGATGGTAACCGGATTTTCCAATGATTCTCGTGTTATGCTGTCCTTCGGGTCGATATTTGATTAAAATCTAATCACTTTCAACGGGTCTTCCAAATCACCCGGAAGGCACTAGCCGTTTGATAGTACATTCCTATCGGTTGGTCAATAAGCGGGAGTTATGATAGGGTTTCATCAAAGAAATAATATAAGCTACGCCGTTCATTGTCAGGCGGGCCGAGCCGGGTACGAATAACTTTCGTGAGGGTATTCCAACCAAATCAACCGGGTTTTGCGTCACTTAGCTGATTTAAAACCAAATAACAGCTCATGAAAAAGTTCGCTTTAATGCTAGGGTTGCCGTTCCTGTTTCTTTCCTGCAGTGACGATGACGGCGCCGTGGTACTGCCTCCGAAGATGGAGCTCAACGATCAGTTTAACAGTGACAAACAGGGATGGACGGCAGGCTTTTCTGACTATCCTGTGAAGATGGATTCGGACTGGAAGCTCGAAGAAGGTATTGCCAGTTTGCCTGCGCCGCTCGATACCCAGAAAAAAGGTTTCCGCATTTCGGGCAACAATCACAGCGACGACCTGTTCATGTATTTCAAAAAGAAAATGACAGGCCTGAAACCAAACCAGGAATACAATGCAGCATTTACGCTGGAATTCGCCTCGGATGCGCCTTCGGACGGCTGGTTGGGCGTAGGCGGAGCTCCTAATGCGGTGAGCGTCGGCATTGGCGCGGTCCCCATTGAGCCCAAAACGACGGTCGATAACCTGGACCATTACCGGATGAACATCGACAAGATCCAGCAGAAAAATGACGGCAAGGACATGAAGGTGATCGGCGATATTGGTAACGGAACCGACAAAGTAGGCTATAAACTGCTCACAAAAACGGGCGAGTTCAAAGGCAAAACCGATGCAAACGGGAATCTGTGGCTGATTTTTGGTACCGATTCCGGCTTTGAAGCGACTACCACGTTGTACTACACTTCCGTGAAAGTGAAACTGACGGAAACGACGACGAAGTAGCATTCATTTTATTCAAAGTTCAGAGAGGAGGCAGCTATTCAGGTAGATGCTTCCTCTCGTTTCAGGTCCTTAAAGTATTTTGTGCAGGATCATTTTGATCACCAATGTTGAATCGGGATGGACGTTGGGCGGGTAACCGGTCCTCTTTACCAGGTAGGGGGGCGCGACGATCTTTTTAATTTCCCCTTCCCGCATCCCGACGAGCGCCTCGTCGACTGCCTTCGTAGCCTGGTTGCCGCCAATCAGCACCTTCACGGGTGTAGAGCTGTTTTCATTGGAATACAATACTTCCCCGTTACGGTAGCTCGTCGTTTCAAAAAGCAGGATCTGCTGGCCGGTTCTCGCCTTCGGACCATGGCCTTTCTTTAACAGGGTATATTGAAGGCCGGATGGCGATTGTTTCATTTTGCCGGTGGAGCAGGAAATCAGCAGGATCGCCAGCGAGAAGAGCTTAACTGTTTTGGCCAATGGAAATGGGTAGGATCTATACATATTGTGATTGTTTTACAGCGTTCAAATTGAGCTGTTGCGCTACCTAGTTCGAATATTTGACAGCCCGCACATACAATCCAAAGTCCTTCCCAAGTCCGCAGCGCATGTGCGTGCGATCGACTACGTGTAGCCCGCGACCCCAAAGAACAGGCCCTGGTTTTCCATTGGCATCTTTATGGATTTCGTCAGTGGCTTCGTCTCCGACTATTCTGCTTCAAACATATTGGTTAGGTGATTGCCTGTTCGTACAGTGGTTGTAAAAGTTTGTAAAGCACTTGTAAAAGTTAACAGTCAGGTTTATTTGGTTTAGGTTAAGAGAGGTAATGTGTTATTTGTGAATCAATTGTCAGACGACTTTAACCATTTCTTGATTGCTTCAAGAAATTTCACCTGCTGATCGATAAAGACTGTATGCGAGCAGTTATCAAGATAATTTAACCGTTTCGTGCCTGTAATCCTTTGCAAATCGACGATTTGTTCTTTCGAATAAAGGCCGTCTTGCTTGCCGTAAATCGCGTAAATAGGTATTTGGGCTTGTGCAAGTTTCTGCAATACGGGAGTTGTATCGATGTTTTTCCGCTGTTCATTTTTCCAGAGCATTTCAACCGCGCGGTCATTTTTGATGTAACGAGTAATCAATGTATCTGTTTTGTAAGTCGAATAGAGGCGCAGCGCCTCAGGGTCGGGATTTTGCAGACTAAAAAAGCCATTTCTGGAAGCATGTGCGAAAACTTCGGTCCGGTAGACAAGGGAATTGGTGTCCAGTGCCCTGATTTTCTCTAATGCACGGAGATTAGCCGTTTCATTATGGATTTGGTAAATGTGCCCCACTGCGTTGAGAATGGTGTTGTAGGAGGCTTGCTGGGAAATCAATGCGCTCGCAAGGATGATGGATTTGACTTTCTCTGGGTATTTTTGAGCAAAAAGGGTAGTAACAAGCCCACCAAAACTGAATCCGATCAAGTGGGCACGTGTAAGTTGATACTTTTGATAAATGCGGTTTAGATCTTCGAAGAACTCTTCATAATTCATTCGAGCAGTGCTGTCTGCGGACCTTCCTTCACCTCGCCGGTCGTAAATCACTACATAAAATCCTTCATTAGCTAACTTTTGAGCAGTAGTAGCCTCAAAATAGACAGAACTGCTTCCCGGGCCACCATGGAGGAATATGATCGGTTCATCGCTTGCTATCCCAAAGCTTTTGGAATAGAGATATTGTCCCTTGGCTGAAAAAGTAAGTAGAGACGCTATTACAGCGATAAACAGTCTTATTAGTAAACGCATATAGTTAAAAAATGGTAAAGTTAAGGTATCCGGAGATGCAAGTAGCCCAATTTCTATACTGATTTATCCATTCCAATATCTTCGCTAATATATGGCGTTAGGCATCGCCGCGCCGCCATTTTATCCCATTATGTACCCGATAGTTTCGCACAAGCGACCATTTAAATAAATTACGCCTTGTGCATTGGCGGGTTTTTTATAAAATTGCCTACTATCATAGACCTGACGCTATTGGAAACTTATACTCCCGGACTCCATCTTATAGCCACGCTTCATTCGGACAAAACGGCCCTACTGGACGAGCATACTGGTTTTAAGGCTCTGGCCGACGATCTTACCGGTGCATTTGACCTCCAGAAACTGGGCGAAGTTTACCACGATTTCAAACCAGGCGGTTTCACGGGCATTATTTGTCTGAGCGAGAGCCATCTTTCGGTGCATACCTGGCCGGAGTTTAACAAAGTCAACCTGGATATTTACCTCAGCAATTTCCAGCGCGTCAATAACGGCACGGTGCGTGCTATTTTCGACCACATTACAGCCTATTTTGAAGCAAAAGTGGTTTCTGAACATCAAATCATTCGATAAGCGATGGGAATTAGCAAACTTGCAACTTGTCCATCCTGCGGCAAACCTGTGTATTTTCAGGGTGCCAACAATGTGGCCGGCTGTGGCTGCGAGAAAGTGTGGTATCGCTCGGGTGATGAGCTGAAAGAAGTGAAAATGGAGCTGGTTCGTGGTTCGTCGGATATTATCCAGCCTGGTACCAGCGGAAGCTGGAAGGCGATCGCGTTTATCGTTACCGGTAGGCTGCGGGTGCTCTTCGAAGATCAGGCTTATAATTACTGGACGCTCGATTGTAACGATGGCTTCACCCGCCATTTGGCGGAAGGCTATGGAATGTATACGATCTGCGAGGCGCTGCCATTCAAGGATGCGACGATCGCCCGGAAGTTCAAGGCCGACGCACAAGGGCTGACCCTGCCCGATGATCGCGAGTTTTCGGTCACGGCCCGTAACGAAAGCCGCCTGATAGAGGTAGAAGGCAATGTATTTGTGCAAGGCCTGCCGGATCGGTTCAACAGCATCGAAGCGGTTACTGACGCTGAACGCGTGGAGCTGGTAGCTTACAGCGAAACCGTCGCGGTGGCATTTGCCTGCTATGAAGTGGAACCTGAACTGCTTTTTCTTAGCAATGTGCGGGAAGCTGAGCCGGAGGCGAAGCTATTTACCTGCCGCAATTGCCATGCAGAAAACCACATACTGACTTATCCATACAGCCACAGCTGGGTTTGCGCCAAATGCGAAACCCGGCACTCGTACACGGGCGGGCAACTGGCGACACACGGCGGCCAGCACACGCATGATCATGAATTTTGCTTTGATATCGGCGAGCGGATTTCGCTCGAAGGTGGTGATTACCAGGTGGTGGGACTTGCTTATAAGTACGACACCGATTCGCGCACCGATTACTGGCACGAATATACGCTTTACAGCAGGTTGCACGGGTTTATGTTCCTTACCGAGTCGGACGGGCATTGGACCTCCCTGAAAGAAACGCGGCATACCCCGAGGCCGGGTGATTCCCGCCTGCACCGTATTGCGTTTGATAATCAGCAATTCCGGCGATACTCCAAATACCACTACCGCATGCTGTATGCGTTGGGCGAATTTCCCGGCGATGTGTTTTCGAGGCATGAGGACATAGAATCAATGGACTATATCGCTCCGCCGGAGATACTGAGCGTCGAGAAGGACCACAAGAAACGGCTGACCTGGTTCCGGGGTAAATATGTGCCGCGCGGGGTGATTGCCGCACAAACCCATAACCTGCTTCCGCAGACGGTGGGCATTGCGCCTGCACAGCCACCGAGGGTCAACGTAAGTACGGAAACGATTGTGAAATCGGGCGGCATCGCTTTACTGCTCGCCATGCTGGTCCAGATCCTGACGGGTAGTATGCACAGCAATAGGGTGATTTTTGATTCGAACTACAATTTTTCAGATTCGCTTAATACACAGCTTTTCATTTCTGAAAAGTTCGAGCTGGAAAAGCAGAGCAGTAATCTGGAACTGGATTTCAAGGCACCTCTGGAAAATACCTGGTTAGAGCTGGGCGTAACACTCGTCAATGCGGTGAATGGCAGTGAGTACAGCGCCGAACAGGGGATCGAGTTTTATTCCGGCTATGAAGACGGCGAACGCTGGACGGAAGGAGATCGGGAAGAAACCATCCATTTCACCAAAATACCTGCCGGAACCTACTTTCTGCAAATGACCGCCAGCCGGGATTCGAATATGTACACCCGTGCTGGTATATTCACGACAAAGCTCGTGTATGACGCCACCACTTACAGAAATATCTGGATCGTCGTGATACTGATTCTTCTGGGGCCGCTGGTAATGGGCATCATGCGGTATTACACCGAAAATGCGCGTTGGGGAAACAGCGAGTTTGCCAATTCATCAAAATAGAACGAGCATGAAAGAAACTTTGAAAGAACTCCTGCCCATGAAATGGTACTTTCTGTACGTGGCGGCACTGCTGGCCTGGCTGGCGTATGCCAACCTTGTGGGTGACCGGATTTTGTCGTTTGGAAATCAGGAGCAATGGAGCTCCGGCGGGAGCAGCTCGCATAGAAGCGGCATCATGCACCATAAATAGTCATTAAAAAACCTAAACATATATCGATGCAACAATACATCATCAGTTCGCTCGTGTACTCGGGCATTGGGATATTGGTCCTGTTTATCACGTTTGCGGCCTTTGAAATACTCACACCGAAGCACAACCTGCGTCGTGAGATCATGGAAAACAAGAACGTGGCCCTGGCCATATTCGCCGGCTTTTTCATGCTCGCGATCGCCATTATCATCGCGTCGGCAATTCACGGGTAGATGAAAAACACGGCAGGCAGGAATAGTGCGCAGTGGGTGTTGCTCGTGGCGGTGTTCATCATCGCCACCTGCGGGTTGATCTACGAGCTGGTTGCGGGTACGCTGGCCAGTTACCTCCTGGGCGACAGCGTCACGCAGTTCAGTATCATCATCGGCGTGTACCTTTTCTCAATGGGGATCGGCTCGTACCTCTCGCGGTTTTTCAATGATCACCTGCTCGAATGGTTTATCAGGATAGAGCTGCTGGTGGGGCTGGTGGGCGGTTTTAGCGCGATCCTGCTGTTTTTTGTATTCCCGCTCGCAGTCAGCTTTCAGCCCGTGTTGTACGCGCTGGTGGGGGTTACAGGCACTCTGGTCGGGATTGAAATACCCCTTTTGCTGCGGATTTTGAAGGATAAGGTCGAGTTTGCTGAGCTGGTGAGCCGGGTTTTTACTTATGATTACATCGGTGCATTGCTGGCGTCGCTGATCTTTCCGTTGGTTTTTGTGCCGTACCTCGGACTGATCCGGACGAGTTTGTTCTTTGGTTTACTGAATGTGGGCGTAGGATTGTATCTCTGCCGCTATTTCGCAGGCGAAGTCCGGGGCGTGAGGGTGATCCGTTTCGGGGGCGTCATGATCCTGATCGCTGAGGTGGCGGCATTCATTTTCTCGGAGCAGATTATGAGTTTCAGCGAAACGCTCGCCTACAATGATCACGTCGTTTATTCCACCTCTACACCTTACCAGCGGATCGTGATTACCAAGAACAGGCACGACCTCCGGCTTTACCTGAACAACAACCTGCAATTCAGCTCGGCGGATGAATACCGGTACCACGAGGCGCTCGTGCATCCGGCCATGGGAGCGTCGGGGATGCCGCGTAATGTGCTCATTCTGGGCGGGGGTGACGGGCTGGCGGCACGGGAGATATTGAAATACAAATCAGTTAAAAACATACAGCTGGTAGACCTCGATCCGGTGATGACTAAACTGTTCACGGAGCAGGATATTCTTTCGGAAATTAATAAGCATTCATTGAAAGACCCGCGGGTCACCGTTACCAATGCGGATGCATTTATCTGGTTAAAAGAGAATAAAAAGCAGTTCGATTGCGTCGTAATAGACTTTCCGGACCCTTCCGGGTTTTCTGTCGGTAAGTTGTATACGACCGCTTTCTACCGGCTTTTAAAAACGGCAATGACGCCGCATGCTGTCGCCGTGGTACAAAGTACATCGCCCTTTGTGGCGCCAAAGAGCTTTTGGTGTGTCAACGAAACACTCAAAGCGTCCGGATTTCAGACCATTCCTTACCATAACTATGTGCCGTCGTTTGGCGAATGGGGTTATATAATGGCCTGTATTCCTGATGATTTCCACCTTCCGGTCACATTCCCCATCGAGAAAAAGTACATTAGTGCGGCTGTGATGGAGCAAATGCTGCAATTCCCGGACGATATGCTCGCGCACGAGCCCCTCGAAGTGAACAAGCTGAATAACCAGGCGCTGGTAAATTATTTTGAAAAGGAGTGGGGTAAATACCTGGAACAATGAAAAGGGGCGAATTTATCAGACTGACCACGGGAATGGCTGCTGCCGCTCCGCTCTTGCACGCCTGCGAGGGGAAAAAGGCCGGTGCTGCAACTGCCATTCCGGGGAAGATCGTGGGGGCGTCGGCTGCGGCCGGGCATTTGCTCCGCGACCGTGCATTCAATGCTCCTGGCGAATTTGAACCGAAGGACGTCGTGATCATCGGTGCGGGCGTGAGTGGGTTATCGGCGGCAAGGTACCTGATGCAGCACGGGGTAAGCGACATGGTTGTACTGGATCTGGAAGGGCAGCCCGGCGGTAATGCGGCTTCGGGCGGTAATGCATTTTCAAAATATCCATGGGGAGCGCATTATGTGCCGGTCCCGAATAATAATTTGACTGAATACCTTTCATTTTTGGAAGAGGCCAAAGTGATAACCGGCTATGATGGTGCAGGTTTGCCGGTGTATGATGAGTTTTACCTGTGCCATGATCCCGAAGAACGGTTATATATCAATGGGCACTGGCAGGAGGGACTGGTACCGAATTTCGGTCTGAATGCAGCGCAATTAGCGGAGTTCAGGCAATTTTTTACACTAATTAATCATTACAAAAACCTGAAAGGCGCAGACGGGCTGGAAGCGTTCAGTATTCCGGTGGACATGTCGAGCCGTGACGAATCGCTGCGTGCACTCGATCGCATGACGATGAAAGAATGGATGGACAGTCGCCATCTTACAGGTGAATACATACGCTGGTATGTCGATTACTGCACTCGTGATGATTTTGGCACGCCTTTAGACCTGGTGAGTGCCTGGGCGGGCATCCATTACTTCGCTTCGCGAAAAGGGAAGGCCGCTAATGCAGCATATAACGACGTGCTTACGTGGGAGCACGGAAACGGTTTTCTGATCGACGCGCTACGCAAGGACCTCGATGGGAGGGTAGTAACCGGCGCATTGGCGACTTCCGTAAAAGTGGGCCCGGAGGGTGTAAAAATCGGCTATCTCGATGTTGCCACCCGGCAGGTTAAGGGCCTCGAAGCCAGGCATTGCATTATGGCGGTACCGCAGTTTGTAGCCGCACGCCTTCTGGGAGACACAGAGCGAGGGAAGACGGTAACCGGGCATTTTCATTATACACCGTGGATGGTGGCTAACCTGACCGTGAAGGACCTGCACGAACGGGCCGGGCAACCTGCCAGCTGGGACAATGTGATTTACGGAAGCCCTTCGCTGGGTTATGTGGACGCCACGCACCAACAGGTACAACAGCAAAAATACCGGCGCAATCTTACTTATTATCTCCCGCTCACCTACGCGCCGCCCGGGATCGCACGAAAGGAAGCCTACCACGCGGAACATGCATTTTGGTCAGAGAAAGTGCTTTCCGACCTGCAACGCGTACATCCCGATATCCGCGAGCAAACCGAGCGTATCGATATCATGCTTTGGGGCCACGCCATGGTGCAGCCGCGTCCGGGAATGATCCACGGCGATCTGCGGCAAGCCCTTTCGGAGAGTATCGGCACAGGGATTCATTTCGCGCATACCGACCTGGCCGGCGTGAGCATATTTGAAGAAGGCTTCTACCAGGGCCTTAAAGCCGCGAAAAAGATCCTGAAACAAACCTGACCGCCATGGAAAAGCAGCCATGGCTGGGCAAGCCGCTGACCGACATTGTTTTCATCCTGGCTCCGCCGTTTCTGAGTTTGCTGGTGGTGATTTGCTTTCCCGAAATTTTCCAGGACAATACCCATATGCCCGACGCCTGGTGGGTCGTATTGATATTGCTCATCGACGTCGCACACGTATACAGCACGCTCTATCGCACGTACCTGAACAGGCAGCTCTACAACCGTTTCAAGCCATTGCTGATCGGTATACCGGTATTGGCGCTGGTGCTGGGTTCGGGTATTTACCTGGTAAGCGGGCTTTGGTTCTGGCGCATCCTGGCGTACCTGGCGGTTTACCATTTTGTGCGCCAGCAATACGGGTTTCTGCGCCTGTACAGCCGTTTCGAGCGTACGCCCGGCTGGTACCGGCAGGTAGATCAGTTCGTGGTTTACTATGCGACAATTTACCCGTTGCTCTACTGGCACCTGCACGGCGGCCGGAATTTCAACTGGTTTATCGAAAACGAATTCCTGATTTCCTCCTCGCAACCGGCGCTGAGAGTCGCTTCCGCATTGTATTGGATGATGTTGGCTGCTTATGCATGCAAGGAAATCCACTACTGGTGGCATTTTAAAAGCCTTAATATCCCGCGCATTGCCGTCATTACAGGCACTTTGGTGTCGTGGTACTTTGGTATTGTATATTTCAACGGCGACCTGGCATTTACGCTGCTGAACGTCGTCAGTCACGGCGTTCCCTATATGGCGCTCATCTGGATATTCGGGCAGAAGGAGGCTGCACGGCCGGGATCGGGGAGGTGGTTGCCGCTTTTCTTCGGACGATACGGGATGGTACTCTTTCTCGGGCTGATCTTCCTGCTGGCCTGGTTTGAAGAAGGCCTTTGGGATTGGACCGTCTGGAAAGAGCACCGCAGTCTTTTTTCCTTATTCCATCAATTTCCGATAGCATTCGGCAAACCGGCCCTGGCATTGATCGTACCACTGCTGGCCGTTCCGCAAATTACCCATTACGTGATCGACGGTTTTATCTGGAAGAAGGGGCAGCATTAGAGCTTCACGATTTTTTTGACAACACGCCCGTTCATGCCTGAATAAATGAGCATGTATTCGCCAGCGGGCAGCTTGCTCACGTCAAGCCTTTTGCTTTTTCCTACGGCGGTTTTTAGCTGTTCATAACCTTTCGGATCCAGGATCCTGATCACCCCGCCTTCTTTCAGATCGATATTAAGTTCGTGAACGACCGGGTTGGGGTAGGCATTGAGCAGCACATCGTCGGGCAGATTACCACCGCGGCCGGGCATTTCGGGCCGGATAACCACGAGCTCGTCACCATTGTCGGGGGTGAGGGACATCTCGTCCATTTTCCAAACCTGCAGGCCTTTCGAGTACGTAAATGCCACTGCGAACACACTTCCCCTATAACGGAAGACTTCCTGTAAGGTGATACCCTCGGCGCCCCTGACGATTTCGGGATAATGAAACAGCGAATCGCGGTCGAACCTGGCAAGTTCAAATCCGGTGGTTGCCGTGTAGAAGGGCGTGTAATTCGGGTCAGACCCGCCACCGAAATCATACCAGCCTGGCACTTCATATTTTTTAACCGGGGTATTGCCTTCTACCGAATACACGGTGGTGGGGGTAGTGGTGCCGCTTTGGTCGTATGCCAAAGCAAGGTCTCCGTCCAAAATTCTGGTCACGACAAAGCCCACCGGGAAATCCACGCGTTTTTCTTTGGCCAAATCCCACAGGATCTGATGCGGGTTATTTCCTATCTCACCGAATAGCAGCCGGTCGCCAGTCCCGGCCATAGCGAACTCGACCGGTTGGTCTTTGAAAAGCTCCGAAATTTTGCCGCGTTTCAGGTCATATATATAAATTGAATTGCCTGTATTACCTTTTGCTTTGATCAGAATGCCCTGCGGAATCACAACCATATATTCAACATCCCCAGTGACTTCCCGGCTGATAACGGCGTCGTTGTGCACGATCACCACCTGCCGGGCGCTCCGAAGGATTGCTGTACTACCCGTGAAGGGATCGATGGGTTGGACATTGGTAAACTCACCGAGCAGCTCAGCAGTACTTGCCTTGTAAATTTTGACGTCGGGCCCGCTCATCGTACCGGCGATCAGACAGTCGCCGTTACGGAAAAGGTAAGTCATAGGACCGGTGTAAAGGCGGTTGACCTTGTCCGAACCGGCGTCGGTATAGCATACATCATGGAGTTGCCCGCTGCTGTTGCGCAGCATATAGACGATCCGGTTGTCGTAAATGATGTGGTTTACGGCATCTTCACCCCCCTTGTTTAGCTCGATCAGTTTCAGCTCGCCGTCCTGGAATTTGTAAACCATGTCATGGCTTATCCCGTTTTGGATCGAGTAATGGATCATGTAAATATCATTGCCGGTGGTGCGGAATTCGCGCTGTCCGAACCTGGCATTATCGATTTCCCAAACCTTTTCCAGATCGGAAACAAGGCTTACCTTTTTGTCGGCAGCAATGAGATCGAAGACAACCATCCGGTTATTGGTGATCACCTTGTCCACAGACGGCCAGCCTTCGGTAGGGTATAAATAAATTTCGCGGGTTCCGGCCTTGGTACCGTCTGTTTTGAAGATCCTGAGGCCTTGCGGACTGGTCGAGGTGAAGACGATCTGGTTTCCAACCCTCATCGAATCCGTGGCCATCTTCCACGATACCACCAGTCCATCGTACGACAATAATTCGGAAGTCGTTTTGCCGTCACTAATCCACAGTTTCCCCGAGCCTTGCTCGTCATTATTAGTCCAGAAAAGCAGCTTGTTATTGAAGATAGTTCTGTAATCAAGGCCTTTTGCGGCATAAATGGGACGGCGGCTTATCAGTGGCAGGCGGAGCGTGGTACCGGTGATATACACATTGTCGGAGAGTTCATATTCTTTATCCGCAACTTTGACTTTTTGAACCCGATAGGGAAGCTGCTCCACGGAAATGGGTTTGTTTTGAGCTACGTCGTAGGTGCATTTGGCGTAGCTGTAACGGAGCTCGAACACATCCCGCGACTGGGGAATAATCTTTATCCCACGCCCGGTGATCTCCCGCGGCAGGCTCGGAGAAATGCGTTTCGTGTTCTTTTTGAAATCAAAAACACCCAGGTATGCCGAATAAATGCTCTCGTAACCAAAAAGAGTCGTGAAAGTCAGTTGGTCGCCTTCAATGACGAAATCGGTATGGAATGGACCCTCACTGGATCCCGTCGGAGTGCCTTCGTACAGCTTACTGGTTACGATGTCGGCGACCGTTTCCCAGTTCTGGCCTGCTATAACTTTGAAGATTTTCAATGTCACGTTATTGTTGAAAAAGCCTCCGTCGTTGATCAGGAAAAGCGCTCCTGCCTTGTCCCTTAGCATAAGCGGTGCAGGCCCGCGGTTCCAGTCGTACGTTTTGGGGTTCTCTGCCCTGTTAATCGCCGCAACCACCAATTTTTTTTCCGTATTACCCGCGTCGACGGCGATGTATTCATAACCATTTTGCTTTTCCACGATAATTTCATTGAGTGGCAGTCCAACGTGACTTGCAAGGGTGCGTACTTCGCTGTCAAATACTTTTAGCGTCCATTTTTTCGCCGTCGAATCATGCACGCCATAATAGAGATTCCCACCAGAATACCTGAAAGTGGTTGCATCTTCATTCAGAAAATCGGTTTGCCCGTTCGTATCCAGCCAGGCAAATGCAAACCGCTGTGTATTATTGTTGCGAAAAGCGACGAGCAGCTTTCCCGATACGATGTTGAGGTTCAATGTGCTGTCGGAACGAAACAGTTTTTGTGTGCCCGACGAAGAGCCATCGGTCTTCCAGATTTCATGCCCGTTGGCAACGAAGTACAAAAAGTCCCCGGCCTTTGTGAAATCGGAAGAATAGGAGTTTTCGTAGCCAGGCACAATTTCTTTTAAAAGTTTTGTATTCGCCTTCGTCCCGTCCGAAACCCAAAGTTCATTCCCGGTTGCGGGAGTAAACGAAGAGAAAATCATGCGGTTGCCGATCTGCGATTGGTATACCGGATTAAAAGCCTGTTTATCTTCGCTGTTAACGAATTTCGTAATCTGTTTCTGGGCTAAACAGCATGTAGCCGTCAATAATGCCAGGTGAACGATGTAAATGTATTTTTTCATAGCTAATAGTTGATGATATTATGAATTGTCAGGTAAATATTTCTTTTAAGAGATGTTTTCGCTGTTTGCTGATCATGGCCTGATGATTACCCTCCATTAACAGATATCCGCCGTCTTCCTTTCTGAAAGATACGATCCTGTTTTTATTAATCAAATACGATTGATGTGTTCTCACAAAGCCATAATGTTCAAGAATATTTTCGTATTCTGAAATAGGTTTGCTGACCGTTATTTTTTTGTTTCCTGTTAGATGAAAAGTGGTATAGCTATTATCCGATTTGCAAAAAATAATATCATCTATTAATACATAATGAATTTCATTGGCTTCGGCCAATGCGATTTTTTTCTGTCGCTGGGAAGGCAGGTTTTCGAACGACTGGATCAGCATCGCGATCTGTGCGCTCTGGTCGCGCTCTTTCCTTTTGTCAGTCGCTTTCCTGACGGCTTCTGTAAGCTCGAGGTGGTCGAGCGGTTTGAGCAGATAGTCCGTGGCCGAAAACTTAATAGCCTGAATGCCGTACCGGTCATACGCCGTCGTGAAAATGATACTTCCTTGGTAATGATTGAGTTGTTTCAGCAGATCGAAGCCTGTTTCATTTTGCAAACGGATATCCAGGAACAGGATATCCGTTTGCTGCCTAGCCAAAAATTCGTGCGCCTCGCTCACGTTATGCGCGTAACCCGTCACTTCCACCTGCGGACAATGTGTCTCCAACGCGAGGCGCAGGTTATGGACGGCCTGGATCTCGTCGTCCAGGATAAAGCAGCGGATAGGGTTCAGGTGAGCCATTTCAACAGTCTGATTTCCGTGATAGTCCCGGCACCGGGGCTGGATTTGGTTTGGAGGATAATTTGCATGGCAGGCAACTTCTCGTTGATTAATGCAATGCGTTTACCTGTTAACGAAAGCCCATGTCCGGTTGCTTTTACCGATGCATCAAAGCCAATTCCATTGTCCCCAGTCGCTACAATAAGGTCGGTGGCGTCGCAACGGATGGTAACGGTGAGTGTCGGGTTTCGCACGGTGTCCGCGAGGCCGTGACGGATACTGTTCTCAATAATCGGCTGCAAGAGCAGCGGCGGAAAGTCGATGGAATCGAGGTCGTTCCCGCATTCATTTCGAAAGGAATAGGTAAATGTCTTCCGTTTCTGTTCCAATGCAATATACTTTTCTTCAATACTGATTTCTTCTTTAAGTGAAACCAGCTCTTTCCGGCCGCTATCCATGATCGTCCGCATAAAAGTCGCAACCTCGGTAATGTATTGATTGGCCGCCTCCGGGTCGTTTTGCCGGATCAGCGATTGCACGGCATTGAGTGAATTGAAAAGAAAATGCGGGTTCAATTGCCCGCTAAGCAATTGCAGCTGGTTTTCTATTTCGTTTTTCTTATTGTTAAGACGTACAAGCTGCCTTTTATGGCGTTGTTTTTGAATAAAAATAGCCAGTAGAGCGATGATGATGATACCTAATATCGGCAGTGCGATGTTAACCCAGCCCGCGTGCAGAGGTGTTACGTCGACCGTTACTTCATGAATGCTTTCCGGCTGGTGTTTATACCGGAGGAAAATTTTGACAGTATTACCAGGCTTTGGTTTGTCGAGGTAAATGTAGGTGTAGCCGCTTGTGAATTTTACATTATTTTCGCCCCCGAGTCTTCGCCAGTTCTCAGGCTTCCCGATGGCGTATTCGATCCCGCTGTTCTTCGGCGTCCGACCAAAAAAATTATATTGTTCATGGTTTGAAAACCGCAGCAATGCTGAATGGCCTGCAGCTATTTCGAAATGGTCGGCCTGGGGACCCTGCTTTGTGTAGGCCTTGTTGATTTCGGTGTTTAAAATTTCTTCAAAGCTCTTATCCGACGAAAAATCGACAAAATTGAAATAATCGGGGACACTGCGTACGCGGGTGATTGAGAAATGGTATACGTCTGCCAAGGTATTTTTGTCTCTGAATTCGACGTTCAGCGAATCGTTGAGCCGAAGCTCGAACTTACCAGCATGATAGTGCTCGGCAGGCGTAGTTTTGACGTTATCAGGCTGGTCGCGGAAGGAGTTCAGATCTGCATGGCCAATATAAAAATCCGGGTCGTTTTTAAGTGAAACCACGTTGGTCCAGTCATTATTCAACTTGCCATTCAGCAAAGTCCTGAACTGCAAATCTTTGAAATCAATGTGTGGGATCGAGTCGCCCCTGCGGGCAAGCACCTTGCCGAATGGGTAGAAATCGAGCGAGAAGCCAGCCATTGATATAAAAAACTTCGAGGGATCGACAGTCGAAAGTTCTCTGGTCAAGGTTGCATCTGTGTACAGGAACTGGTTCTCGTGATTAGGCGTGAGGAAGGAAACCTTTTCGGGGCTCGCAGTGACATTTCCGGCCATAGTGAAAATACAGGAATCGCATACAATCCCATTGTGTATCTCTTTAATGGCGAGGATATTATTGGTGCCGTACTGGCCGCGGGTGATCACGGGAATAAAAAGCAATATAAGCAGGGCTAGTGTTTTCATGTTATGAGACGGTCTGGTTATGTCGCAAATACGTGACCGCATCTGACAGCCCGCCAGCTAAAACTGAACATGGCGCTTTTGGATTTGAATTCGGGACATTATCAGGCTAAACTAGAAAGCAAAATGCCTAAATTTGTAACCATGAGATTCGCACCTACACTCTGACACTCCTTACCGTGCAGCCGTTGCACGTCCTCCCCGGTTTCGGGGCCGGGATTTTATTACCCCAATTTTCAATTCATTACTTATTGAAATCTTATGGAAGGAATACTGAGTGCACAACAAATAGATCAATTCATTACCCAGGGCTTTATCCGCATCGATCACGCATTCTCTGGCCAAATTGCAGCCGAGGTAAGGGATATTTTATGGAGCGACCTCGGCCTCGACCGGTATGACCCTGCCACATGGACAAAACCCGTGATCAGACTCGGGATGTACGCACAGGAGCCATTCGTCACCTCTGCCAATACGCCGGTATTGCATGCTGCCTTCGATCAGTTAGTTGGGCCGAGCAAATGGCTCCCTTGTCGTAGTATGGGCACATTTCCGGTTCGTTTCCCGGTGGAGGAAGAACCCGGCGATACAGGCTGGCACGTCGACGCCAGCTTCCCGGGCGATGATCCGGCCAATTTTTGGGAATGGCGTGTCAATGTAAATTCGAAAGGCCGCGGGTTGCTGATGCTCTTCCTGTACTCGGACGTGGGCGAGCGCGATGCGCCTACGCGTATACGTATAGGTTCGCACGCGGACATCGCGCGTGCATTGCTGCCCGCAGGCGAGGCAGGACTGTCATTTATGGAGATTGCCGGCAAGCTGGATGCCATGCCCGAAAGGGAGATCGCAATGGCAACCGGCAAGGCGGGTACGGTTTACCTCTGCCACCCGTTCATCGTCCACGCGGCCCAAACACACCGCGGTGCTGAGCCGAAATTTATGGCACAGCCGCCGTTGTTGTTGCGGGAAGACTTGTCTCTTGACGGTATCTCGCCTGTCGAAAGGGCAATTAGAGTGGCATTTGGTTAGATGGAGGAAAGGGAGGAACCTCCATCCTCCCTTTCCTCCCCTTTATTCTACCACTCCGCCGCGCTACCGTCCTCATGTGTCCATAACGGGTTCTTCCAGTTATGGCCGATAGCTGCCATTTTCCGGACCTGCGCTTCGTCGACTTCGATGCCGAGGCCGGGGCCGGAGGGGATATTGACGAAGCCGTCTTGATAGTCAAATACCGTTCTGTCACTCAGGTAGTCCATCAGGTCACTGCCCTGGTTGTAGTGGATACCAAGGCTTTGTTCCTGAATGAATGCATTGTGGCAAGTCGCATCCACCTGTAAGCATGCGGCCAACGCAATAGGGCCGAGCGGGCAATGCGGCGCCGCGGCCACGTCGAACGCCTCGGCCATGGAAAGTATTTTCTTGCATTCGGTAATGCCGCCTGCGTGGGAGAGGTCGGGCTGAATAATGTCTGCATAGCCGTGCATGAGCAGATTTTTGAAATCCCAGCGGCTAAACATCCGCTCGCCCGTCGCGATAGGAATGGAAGTATGTGCGGCGATTTCACGTAAAGCCTCGTTATTCTCCGACAGCACTGGTTCTTCGATAAACATCGGCCGGAACGGTTCCAATTCTTTGGCAAGTACCTTGGCCATCGGCTTGTGCAGGCGTCCGTGAAAATCTACGCCTATTTCCAGTCCGTAACCTAGTTTCTCGCGGATCGATGCCACCCTTTTGATAGCCAGATCGATCTTTTCAAATGAATCGATGTACTGCATTTCATTGGTTGCATTCATTTTAATGGCTTTGAAACCGCGGTCGAAACATTCTTGCGCTGCTCCCGCCACTTCATCCGGCCTGTCGCCGCCGATCCAGGAATACACTTTGATCTTATCGCGGCATTTGCCACCGAGCAGTTGATAAACAGGAGCATTAAAGAACTTGCCTTTGATATCCCACAGCGCCTGGTCGATCCCCGCGATGGCGCTCATCAGGATCGGTCCGCCGCGGTAAAAGCCGCCCCGGTACATCGTATTCCAATGGCCTTCGATATCGAGCGGGTCTTTGCCGATGAGCGATTCCATGAGCTCGTGCACCGCTGCCGCCACTGTGGCAGCTTTGCCCTCGATCACCGGCTCGCCCCATCCGACAATGCCTTCATCGGTTTCAATTTTCAAAAACAACCATCTGGGAGGTACCTGGAACAGCTCGTAACTTCTGATTTTCATTCTATTTTTCTTTTACATTGTATAACCCTGCTAATTGGCTATAAATGTAAGGGAGGCATTTCTATATTTCGGCAATTTGAGATGCTGTTTCATACTTTTAAATGTCTCCATAGGCCCCTCTGCGGCAAATGCATTCACTGCCCAGGCCGGCAAATAGCCTCCCGGATCGGTATGCAGCATGTATTCTATGCGTACCTTCCCGGCGGCCGGCGTGAGTACCCAGCGACCTTTCGAATCACTGACCCTGACCACATTCTTTTTGACAGGCACCATGCCGGCCACAACGGGCCCGTCGATAGTGACCGCTTTTGTTACCGGATCTTGCCGGGTAACCAGGTGTGCCACAAAATCGCGGTTATCGAGCGGCCACGGCAGGCTTATTTCAGAATGATAATATAAATCAGTAGGGGAGACCCGTTTGAGAAGCGTGCACGACTTGGTCTTGTAAACCCAATGCGTGCCGGCCTCTACATCGAGCAGCAGCGCAACCATCTGCGAGAGCGATGCATCCACCACGCAATCTACCTTGATAGCCTTTATTTTCGATTCAGGAACCGCTGAGGAATAGATACGGATCTGCTCCTCGTCGGCGATGAGCTTCCATTTGGGTTGGGCTAATGCCGGCAGTGAGCATGCACCGATGAGGAATAATAGGATGAATTTTTGCATTTGTTGGATGAAGTATGGTTCAGTTGCCTGCTTTGTTTTTTAGTAGGACAACCTAACTTCTACAACCCCTGCGAAATGCATTAAATTCCATGCATACGGTTAATCAACGACGACCAACCGCTGCGGAAATTTCATGCCCTTGATTTCGATTTCATACTTACCGGGTTTGAGCTCCCGGTCGATTGGCGAGTAGAGTGTGATAGCAATGCGATTGGGCTCTTCGGCACGGCAACCGGTGAGACAGGCGCCATCAGCATAAATTCGTGCACTGCTCTTTCCATCTTCACTTTTGAAGGAAATCACGTCAATGCGTTCGTTATTATAAAGATTTTTAACCGGCAAGCTCATCTTCAAAACACCGGTTTTCCGCGAGAATGTAGTTTCCTCATAAATGTCCTGGGGCGCGAGCGGCCCGGTAGGGACAATATGCAGTACATAAGTAGCGGTTTTCGTCTGGTTACCGATGCGCAGTATAGGAGTTTCTGTCGGCTTAATACAGAAACAAAAAGCAGAAATATCGATCGTGCCGTCTGAAAGCAAACCAATAGCCTGCGCTCCTTCCGTCAATTTCATGACCGGTTTCAGGCCACCGTCCAGCACAGCCGGCATCCTGACGGTAATCACCGAATTGCGGGCATCAAAAGTCACGTTCTTGTCGGGTAAGCCCTCGAAAGAAATACTTTGGATCGCAGGCATATCGTCAACCGGCGCAGACGAATCTTTGCAGCCGAATAACAAAGTGCTGAAAATGGCAGAAGCTAGCAGGAGTTGTCTCATGGCAATGGCTGTTTATCTATTGCCAATATACAAAAATATCTATCAATGGTTACATTAGGTGAGGTCCCATTCTTTCCGGGGCTTGCGGGAAAGCAAACGGTTCGCTTCTTTGTCGCCGCTAAACTTTTCCTTCTTCGCATTCCACGTCAACTCCCGTTTCAACCGATAGGAAATCAGTCCCAAATGCATTGGAATGGTCATTTCGCGCGCATAGGCGAGGTTGGACTCCGGTTGCTTGCGAGATTTGACGCAGTCGAGGAAGTTCTGCTGATGCCCGGGCGAGCGCGGATTGGTAATGGGCACGGAAGCAATGTCATTCATCTTCTCGCCGTTGATCGTCAGCTCGCGGGTGTTGTAATCGCAAATGAGCGTGCCCTTATCGCCTTCAAAGAATGCCCCGATGCCGCGGTCGGCCGCGCCGGGCACGTCGGGTGGGTTGGACGACCAATACACTTTCAAACCATCAAATTCATAGTCGACGTCGAGCGTTTTGGGCGCGTCGGCGATGCCTTCGTAGGCGGTGCCCCGTGCGTTGATTTTCGTCAGGCCGGTCGGATGGATCGCCGAATACATCACGTCGGCAATATGGCACCAGAAATCCGCAAACTCACCGCCCGAGTAGTCGAGGAAATAGCGATAAGTGAAGTGGCATTTCTCGGGAATATACTCGGTAAACGGCGCAGGGCCAAGCCACATGTCCCAATTCAAGGTTTTGGGAACCGGCTGCACCGTAGGCGAACCCAACTCTTTGGTACTTGGCTTCTTCCACAGCCGCACCGTATGGACCTTGCCAATCGAACCTGACTGAATCAGCTCCACAACCCGGTGGAAATTGTCGCCCGCATGGATCTGGTTACCCATCTGGAAGATCCGGTCATGCTTTTCTAGCTGTTTGAGCATCATTTTGCCTTCTTTCAAACAGTATGAAAGCGGTTTTTCGCCATACACATCCTTTCCCGCCTGAAACGCCAGCGTGGCGATCTGCGCATGCCAGTGATCGGGCGTTGCCACGGTAATGGCGTCGATATCCTTCCTTTCGAGAATGCGCCGGAAATCACCGTAAGTATCCACCTTGATACCCGGCTTCATCGCTTCCAGCCGCTGCTTTGTCTCGCCCAGATGCAGCTCATCTACATCGCAAAGCGCAACGATCTCCGCATCGGGCAGATCGGCAAACCACTTCATATGGTTATTCCCCATCCCACCCAAGCCGATGTGCGCTATGCGCACGCGATCGCTCGGCGCAGCACGCGTGATCAAATTTGGTAAAACGGTAAGACCGAGGGTAGTAAGCCCGGCTGTTTTAAGGAATTCGCGGCGGTTGGTGGATTGGGGCATGATGATTGGTTTAGGAAGTTGGTGGCAATAAAAGGTGTGGGTGGGGGAATGTTACTGGTTTTTGGAAGGAAAGGGAGGGGAGGAAGGGAACTGCGCACTAAATTGCCGTTCAACCAATGCGGATCCAACTGTAAAATAACTTCCTCCTCCCTTTCCTCCATTCTCCTTCCTCCCTTAAAATCACATCGAAAACGAAACCCCCTCTAAAACCGCCGCCTCATACTTCTCTTTTACAAACCGGTACAGATACGGCGATTTGTTCGCGGCTCCGACGCGCTTTTCGTCCAGGCGTTCGAGGATGTCGTAGCTCATAAGCAGTTTTTGAAAGTTGCGGCGGTCGAATTGGCGGTCGAGGATGGTTTCGTATAGCCTTTGAAGCTCGGGCATGGTGAATTTCTCGGGAAGAAGATTGTAGCCTATCGGATGGTTCCGGGTGCGCTGGCGGAGGGCCTTCAATGCACGTTCGATCATTTCATTGTGGTCGAACAGCAGGTTCGGGACGTCGGCGAGCGACCACCAGCGGCATTCGTCTGTGAACCAGTCGGGTGTAGGCTGCACCTGGGCGAATTCTACGAGCGCGAAATAGCCGATGGATACGACGCGCCGGAAGATAATACCTTCGAAAAAGCCTTTTCCGAAGGTTACTTCCAGTTTTTGAAGCAGTTCTTTTTCCGGATGATAAACGTAGCGGTTCACATTGCCGAATGTATAGAACTGTTGCAGGTAAACATCGTTCAAACCGGTGCGCTGGGTGAGAATGCGGTTGGCGGCATCGTCGGCGGATTCGTCGAGCAGGATATGCCCGCCCGGCAGACTCCATTCGTCGGTGCCTTTCCAACGTAGCAACAGCACTTTCAACTCCCCTTCATGAAAGCCGAACACAGTGCAGTCGAGCGAAACCTCCTTCAACGTCTTGTCAAAAAACTCCTTCAAATTGTGCTCCATCGGTAATAGGCTGACAATGAGAAAAATTTTCAATGCGTAAATTTTACACAAAGAAAATTTTCTTTATCATTGTATCAATATTTTGGGTTGATAAAATTCAATTTTTTATGAAATACTTGCCATTGTCGTGTCAGGAGCGGAGTCGGAGGCATTGTACATAGTGCCTTGACCGCTCAGCGGCCCGGTCCGTTCAGGCTGACAGCAACGATACACATTCAGTTTTTCCACATAACAAACCTAACTAACAACATCTGCTTCATGAACAAAACCATTACACTTTTCTCCATTCTGCTTTGGGCTACGTTCGCTCACGCGCAGGTGCCTGAGGAAAACCGGTTCCGGAAGGTCGTCCTCACAGAAAACCTCAACGAGCCATTAGAACTGACAGTACTTCCCGACGAGCGCGTATTGTTTATCGAGCGGCACGGGGCGGTGAAGTTGTATAGTCCGGTTTCCAAAAAGACGACGGTGATCGCCACTATACCCGTCAGCACGAAGTATAGCGACGATTCCGAGGCCGAGGACGGTCTTTTGGGTGTCAATATCGACCCCGGTTTTGCGAAAAACCATTGGATTTACTTCTATTATTCACCTGCCGGCAGCACGCCGGAAAACATTCTGGCGCGGTACGAGTTGAAGGGTAATGTACTCGATCTGGCTTCCAAAAAAGTAGTCCTGCGCATTCCCGTGCAGCGCGACAATTGTTGTCACACCGGCGGCTCGATCGACTGGGACGCACAAGGCAATCTTTACCTTTCCACAGGCGACAACACCAGCCCAAGGGCGTCGGACGGGTATGCGCCCATCGACGAGCGTCCGGGCCGCAGCCCGTTCGATGCCCAAAAATCCTCCTCGAATACGGCCGATTTGCGTGGAAAGATCATCCGCATTCGTCCCGAGGCGGATGGTAGCTATACGATTCCGGAGGGTAACCTGTTTCCAAAGAATGCGACGGGTTCCTATGACTCCAAAACGAGGCCGGAGATTTATACGATGGGCCATCGCAATCCCTACCGCATTTCGGTGGATAAAAAGAATGGCTACCTCTACTGGGGCGATGTGGGGCCGGATGCGGGCAAGGATTCGACCGGCCTCGGGCCCGCGGCGGAGGACGAATTCGGGCAGGCGCGTAAGGCCGGTAATTACGGCTGGCCCTATTTCGTGGGCGATAACAAGGCTTACTGGGATTTCAATTTCGAGACAAAGCACTCGGGCGAGAAATTCAACCCGGAAAAACCGATCAACAATTCACCGAACAATACCGGTTTGACGGACCTGCCGCCCGCGCAAAAAGCGCTGATCTGGTACACGGCTGCCGAAACCAAGCGTTTTCCACTGCTCGGTTCGGGCGGGCGTAGCGCGATGGCGGGTCCGGTCTATTATGCCGAGCATTTCAAGGACGCAAAACGGGCATTTCCGGCCTACTACGATAAGAAACTGTTCGTCTACGAATGGATGCGCGACTGGATCATGGCTGTAACACTTAGTCCGAAAGGTGATTATGTCAAAATGGAACGCTTCCTGCCGAACCTGAAACTGGAACATCCGATTGATATGGCATTCGGGCCGAATGGGGATTTGTACATACTCGAATACGGTCAGGGCTGGTTTATGGGTAACCCGGAGTCGAAACTGGTGCGGATCGAGTACAATGGCGGCAACCGTAAGCCCGCGGTGATGGCTTCGGTAGATAAGAAGGCTGGCGCGGTGCCTTTCAAGGTACAGTTTTCATCTGCCGGGACCGAAGATTTTGATAAAGATACCTTGCAATATCAATGGAAAATTACCGCTGCCGACGGCGCCGCACCGGTCGTTTTGAATGAACCAAATCCTGCATTTACATTCAAAAAGAAGGGTATCTACAAAGTTTTGCTCACAGTAACCGATTCCAAGGGACTGAAAGACGCGCAAACCCTGACCGTGCAGGCAGGAAACGAGCCGCCACAGGTTTCGCTCGAACTGACGGGTGGTAACAAGACCTTTTTCTTTCCTGATAAACCCCTTCGTTACAAAGTAAACGTGACTGACAAGGAGGATGGAAGCTTGGAGAAAAACACTATCATGGCCTCAAAAGTGATGATTACAGCGGCCTACCAGGATGCAGAGGATAAGCTGGCGGCCAATGCGGGCGGCCACCAGGAAGCCCCCGTAACTTTTATGGCCGGGAAGACATTGATCGAAAAAAGCGATTGCAAAGCCTGCCATTTTACGGATAAAAAATCAATTGGCCCGGCATTTATCGACGTCGCAACCAAATACAAAGCGGACGGTAATGCGGTGGCTTCGCTTTCCGACAAGATCATCAAGGGCGGCGCGGGTGTTTGGGGTGAAACGGCGATGTCGGCACACCCGTCGATAGGGTTACCGGAAGCGGGGCAGATGGTGAAGTATATTCTGAGCCTGGCCACTCAAAAACAGGCCCCGCAAATGCTGCAACCTGCCGGGGAGGTGATCGCCAAAATCCCGGACGGTGGCGATGCCGGCAAGGGCATTTATAAGTTCAGAGCCAGCTACACCGACGAAGGTGCTAACGGAATGCCTTCCCAAACGACCGAAGAAACGCTCGTTTTGAAGAGCCCGACATTGCTTTTCGGCAATGCCGACGATGCTTCGAAAAACATCATGCGCTTCAAAATGGGTGAAAACAACCTGTTGATTGTCACGCAGCCTAATACCCAGGCCATTTTCAAAGGTATTGACCTGACCGACATTACCGCGCTCGATATGGTCGTGGCCGCGCCGAAGGATCAGCTCAATGCACAGGGCGGCATCGTGGAAGTACACGACGGCTCGCCCGACGGTGCGTTGCTGGGTAAAACCGAGTGGATCCCGCCCACTGACGACGCCAGTGCATTTACTTCCAAAACTCCGCCCAAGCCATTCCACGTGCCCATCTCTCCTCAAAGCGGTACCCGTGACCTGTATTTTGTTTTCAAAAACGACAATGCGAAAGGTGCCTTGTTTGTCCCGTTCTCGGTCACATTTATTTCGAAATGATTCTCAATTCTAACTAATCTACTCATGAACAATTCACGTCGTCAATTTTTGGGGCAGCTGGGCTTTGCTACCGCCGGGCTCGGTTTCGTTTCGATCGATTCATTAACAGCCGCACCGGCGGCCAGATTCAATTTCAGCATTTCCCTGGCCGAGTTCTCCTTTGCTTCCGAGCTTTTCAGCGGCAAAATGACCAATATGGATTTTCCCGCCCGCGCGAAGAACGATTACGACATTACGATACTTGAATACGTTTCCGGTTTTTTCAATAACAAACATAAGGACCAGACTTACCTGAACGAGCTGAAAAAACGCTGCGACGATCTGGGCATGAAAAACCATCTCATTATGGTCGACGGTGAAAACCTGACAGCATTAGACGATGCGGCACGCGCAAAGGCCGTCGAGGCACACTACCCGTGGGTGGATGCCGCGAAATTCCTCGGCTGCACGGCAATCCGCGTAAACCTGGGCGACGCGATGGCCATGATGTCGGGTAAAAAAGAAGAAGGCACGCCTGCTCAACTTGCAACGGCGGCGGTAGATGGCTATGGAAAGCTGCTCGAATACGCCGGCAAAGCGGGTTTGAACGTGATTGTCGAGAACCATTTCGGTGTTTCCACCGATCCTGACTGGCTTGTAAGTGTGATGAAGCAGCTAAAAGCGCCTAACAAAGGCCTGTTGCCCGATTTTGGTAACTTCTGCGCCGAAAGAAGCAAGCCGGAAACGCAGGATATCAAAGGTATTATGGCCACGAAATGCGTGAAAGAACATGAAAAATACGAGGGTGTGCGCAAAATGATGCCCTATGCCAAAGGTATCAGCGCCAAAACGCACCAGTTCGATGCGAATGGCAACGATCCTGAGACAGATTTTATCAAAATGTTCAAGATCATTAAAGAGTCCGGCTGGAACAACGGCATCGTCGGCATTGAATATGAAGGGGGTTTGATGCGCGACATGGGTGGTGACATGACGAAACCTACGAACGACGAGGGGATCCGGCAGACGAAAGCGTTGTTGGAAAAGGTGTTGGAGGAGTTGGGGTAGGGCAGCGGGTAACGTTTGTCACTTGTAGTCAGGCATCGTCAGGTAATCATTTATGCCAAACGAGCAGGGCACGACCATCCCGCTAAGCCTAGCTGATACAACGAAAGTTATCATTCAGGTGTCATTCCGGTTACAAAAAATAACTGAAAGTCTATGAGACACCTGTACACAATCATAATTGCCATCCTGCCCGTGTTCGCATATGGGCAGGATGTCGCGCGAAAGGGCCATTTTGAATACAGGGCGTTCGCAGGCAAGCAACTTTGGGGGAAATAGATCCTACTCCATGAAAGCGATCACATGCCCGTCCGGATCAGCGATGTAAAACTCCGCTCCATAAGGCATCTGCCGGAGCGGCTGGACGATTTTAATGTCCTTGACACTTATTTCTTCAAAGAGTGTGGCAAGATTGTCAACTAAAAAAATCAAGTCAAGGTTTTCGTTGGGCATTTGCACATGCTTTTGTTCCGGAGCATCGGTGTCCTTTTTTAGATGAATAGCATGCCCGTCCTTTTCAATACCCGCATAAAAATCTTCATAGCGAAATGCCAGCGTGAAGCCTAATCGCTGTACATAAAAAGAAATAGCGTGTTCCAGGTCAAATACCAGTAGCTGTGGGGTGATTTGTTTGATGTTGAATGCCATGGCAGTATTTGTAGAATATAATTTGTGAGCATACCCGGATTTGATGCGGTTGTATATTTCATATTATTTAATGAAAAAATATAAAATATCCGCATTTCTAATGTAATAAATATCTACATTTAAGTGTCAGTAGGTTACAAATAAATCCTGCATAGCCATGAAATTGTTTCCCTTCTCTATTACATTGATTATCACATTGCAAACCTTTGTGTACGGTCAGTCGACGGATAGGTTCCCGCGGTGGCATTTTGGCGCGGTGGCGGGGCCAAACTTCACAATTTACGTACCGAAAACTGCCGGTTTCGATGCGGTTCCAGGCGTTATGACAGGCGTCGACCTCGGCTATCGTCTGCAAACTTCTCCCAAAGGATGGTCATTACATTTACAACCGTATTTCTTGGGATCCAGAACTTCCACTGAATTTGGTACCAGAGGAACCGCGTCTTATTCCAAAACAAAATCCAAAACCAGGGCCATCTATTTGCCGCTGTTGGTCAGGTACACCATTACGGGTGGCAAAGTCCGTCCTTTTGCGGAAATCGGCACTGTTTGGAATGTATGGAACCGTTGGTATTTCAAAAGTACGTTTTGTGACAATGCCGGATGTTACGACATCGGCGGCGATTGGGAGACCGTTTCTAGCAAAGAACGAAGGTTTTCAGCGTTGGTAAGCGCAGGGGTGCAGGTTGATGTCGGAAAGGTAACCATTCCTATTACCGTCCGGGTGCTGCAATTGTTAAAGAAAAAGGAAACTTTTTATGAGCCATTCTCAGGCTCGGAATACACTATTCCGACGGTAAGAACAATTCAGGTGACGACAGGGATTACCTTCTGAAGGCACCTTCGCACAATCCTTTCGACTCGACCGCCGACTCCTTACCGTCGGCGGTCGTTTTGCATTACCCCGAAAAAATCTGCATTTTTTTCGGTTATCCCAATCAGTAAATCAGACATTATAAAATACTGGCAATCACGCCAATCAAATTCCGTCGCTCCGACACAAAAGGTATCGAATAGTGCAATTTTTTAAAATAATAGATCAATTGACCGCGTGTCCTCCCTGCCTTTCCTGTCTTATTACTAAAAGCCTGTTTTAGCAGTATACCCATTTGTATTTAAAGTTTACCAATGCTTTCATCGCCGGGTTCGGAGTATAATGAGAAAGGGGCTTCCTGGGAAACAAGCGGGGAGGAACAAAAGGAGGGAGGCCGGGTCGCGGACGACCGGGTCGCCGACGACCGCGAGCTTTTTATCCGTAAGACATTCGAGCAAAGCCCCGAGGAGGGCTGTGCATTGCTTTTTAGGCTGTATTACAGTCCGTTGTGTTCCTATGCGGTGCGATTTTTGTATTCCAAAGACGCCGCTGCGGACCTGGTTTCGGAGATGTTTTATGCTTTCTGGAAAAACCGGTCGTACGAATCCGTGAAGTCGTCTTACCGGGCTTATCTTTTCAAGTCGGTGCAAAACCGGGCTTATAACTTCCTCGCCAGCGAGCTCAAAAACACCGATTCATTCGAGCTGATGCCGCATTACGACGTCGCCTCGTCCGAGCGGCCGGAGGCGTTGATGTATTTCGAAGAGCTGGCGGGCCGTATCGATTACCTCGTGGCGCAGCTGCCACCGCAATGCCAGAAGGTATTCATGCTCAACCGTTTCGAAAATAAAAAGATACAAGAGATCGCCACGGAGATGAACCTGTCGAGCCGGACGGTCGAAGGGCATATCAGCAAGGCATTGAGCGCATTACGGCAGGGCTTGCAAGGCCATTGGTCGTGGTTGCTCGCCCTCGCGTCGGTTTTTAGCTGAGCATTCACTTCTGAAACATCCTTAACACAATTCGATATTTAAAAACACTGATATGAACACATTGTCAGTAAACAAAGCACTCCTGTTCCAATATTTCGCCGGCCATGCAAGCCCGGCGCAAAAACGGCTGATCGCCGGATGGCTGACCCATGCCGAAAACCAGGAATTGTACTTCCAATGGCTCGCCGAATGGCAGTCACAGTCGCCGCAGTTCCTGCCTGACGGCGAGGAACGCTACGAAGCTTATGTGCGCTACATGCGCGAAAACCGAACTGTCGGACCACGAACTGTCGGACCACGAACTGTCGGACCATCGAATGTGGGGGAAGAGGTTCAGCTCGCGGATGTGAAGGCGGACCGGACGGGCCGTCGCAACTGGTTGATAGCCGCGGCATCTGTGCTTGTGCTTGGTATGTCGGCCTGGATAGGCCGCGACCAGATTCTGTACAAAACCTACGCGACTGATTTTGGCGAGACACGTTCGGTTGAGCTGTCTGACGGCACGAAAGTCATACTAAATGCCAACACCTCGATGCAGGTCCCGCGGTTTGGTTTTGGAGAAGACACCCGCGAAGTGAAACTAAATGGAGAGGCGTTTTTTAATGTAACCCACACCATCGATAACAAGCGGTTTATGGTTAAAACCGACGATAGTTTCGAGGTTATGGTGCTGGGCACGGAGTTTTCGGTGTACACGCGGCAGAAAGGCGGAAAGGTTTTGCTGAAAAAGGGCAAGGTACACGTGCTGTTTTCTGAGGGCCAACAGAGAAAAGAGCTGGTGATGAAGCCGGGCGACCTGGTTACAATGGAGAAATCGGCGAAAAAGCCCGTCGTAAAACCTAACGCCGATACTCAGAAACTGACTGCCTGGACGGGTAACCGCTTTATTTTCGACAAAACACCCCTGTCGGAAGTGGCCAGCCAGTTGCAAGAGCATTACGGTATCAAAGTGGAGATCAAAGACAACCGTTTTGCTAACCGTACCGTGAGCGGCACATTCCAGCCCGAGAGCGGGGAGGAGCTGCTGTCGTTGCTTTCCGAGCTGTTCAATTTCCGCCTGGCGCGTGACGGCGAGGCATACCTGATTTTGCAGAAATAAAGACCTTTTATATCCCTATCCAGATCCCCGTATGAAACAAAGATCATTACTGTCATTTGTTTGCTGTGGCCTGATGCTAACCGCGGCGCCGCCTTTGGACGCCCAGGTGCTGGCCTTCAACGCGCATAAAAACCGCATGCTCCCGCCGGAACAGACCACCAACCAGGTGAAGTTGCTCGACGTGCTTTTGCAACTCAAAAAATATTATAATGCCGATATTCTCTTCGAAGAGAGCCAAATGAGTGGCATTACTGTCCCGGATTTTGTGTTCGACAAAAACGTGTCGGCAGAAAAGAACATGGAGGCATTGCTGAAATCGACAAACCTGACTTTGAAGAAAGTCCGGAAGAACGCCTACATGATTTTGCCGAGGAGGATCGAGACTTCGGCTATCGGCGGCAGGCCATCGGTAGGGGAAATGCAGGTATTGGCTGGAAACCGCGCGTTGGTAGCGGAAATCAAGGTAAGCGGTACCGTAACGGATGCCGGCGGGGACGGTCTTCCCGGCGTGAACGTGCTGGTGAAGGGTACTATTAACGGTACCAATACGGACGTGAATGGGAGGTATGAGCTCGATGTGCCTTCCGCTGAATCGGTGCTCGTTTTTACTTCAATCGGCTTTAAGAAACAGGAGCTAACCGTTGGCCAGCGCTCGGTACTGGATGTAAAAATGGCGGTTGAGACCCAAACCCTGGACGAAGTGGTAGTAACTGCCCTGGGGATCAAAAAGGAGAAGAAGGCATTGGGTTACGCCATTTCCGAGGTAAAGGGCGAAGACCTTACGCAGGCGCGATCGACCAACATTGCGAACAGCCTCGTGGGTAAAGTGGCCGGTCTGAACATTTCCAGCACTGCCACAGGCCCAAGCGGCTCGTCGCGTATAGTGATCAGGGGTAATGGCTCTATTTCGGGCAATAACCAGCCGTTGATCATCGTAGACGGTATTCCTATTAATAATGATAACCTCGGTTCGGTCGCCATTGGTGCCAACCGCGAAGGCTCCTGGACCGGTTCCGACCGTGGTGACGGTATTTCCAGTTTAAATCCCGATGAAATTGAGAGCATCAGCGTGTTGAAAGGTGCTACCGCAGCCGCATTGTACGGCTCCCGGGCTTCCAACGGCGCTATTTTGGTGACAACCAAGGGCGGGAAAGCCGATAAGGGCATCGGTGTGGAGGTGAACAGTAACTTCTTGGCCGAGGATCTGTTGTTCAAATCATACAAAGATTATCAATATGAATACGGCCTGGGCAGCAACGGTGTGAAACCTACAACCGTGGCCGAAACCGCCACGCGAAACAGCTGGGGTGGTCGCCTGGATGGCAGCAATTCGATGAACTACGACGGCACGCAGCGCCCGTACGTGGCAGCTAAGGACAATTTGCGCAAGTTTTACGATGTCGGAACTACATTTACCAACTCCATCGCATTGACTGGCGCTACCGAAAAGGTAACCTATCGTCTTTCGATGAACGACCTGAACAACAAGGGCGTGCTGCCAAACAATACCCTTCGCCGGAACAATTTCGCATTGAATACAAATGGTAACCTCGGCAAACGGATTTCGTTCGTAGCAAATGCGAAATACATTATCGAGAAAAACCATAACCGGCCCCGCGTAAACGACTCGCCGGGGAACACCAACTTTGCGATGTACGTGCTTCCGACGTCTCTCGATGTGGATGTGCTCAAAAACGCCCAGTTCGATGCGAATGGGAATGAAAAGGTTTGGTCGGATAATCAATACACTCAAAACCCTTATTTCGCGACAGGGCAGTACCAGCAAGATGACAACAAAAAGCGTGTAATCGCTTCTTTCGAACCCAAATACACGGTTAACGACTGGCTGTACGTGAAGGGCCGCATTGGTTTTGACAATTTCAATTACCGCTACAAAAGTATCGAGCCTTACGGAACAGGTTATGTACTGAGGGGAAGCTACACGTCGTCGCTGCGCGAATTTACCGAAACCAACAAGGAGCTTTTGGTAGGCATCAACCGGAAAATTGGCGAGAAGTTTGCATTCAATGGTCTTTTCGGCGGTAATATGATGAAGCAGGTGACCAACCTCAACGAGGTTTCGGCCAACAACAGCTTTAATATCCCGTTCTTCTACGACGTTTCCAATATCGATCCGGCGGCGCGCACGGTTACCGAAGCTTACATTGAGAAACGCATTAACTCGGTTTACGGCTCGGCGGAGTTTTCGTACAACAACTATCTTTTCGTAACGGCCACGGCACGCAACGATTGGTTTTCGACGCTTGCGAAAGGCAAAAACAGCATTTTCTATCCGTCGTTCGGTGTGAGTTTTGTGGCTTCGGAAGCTTTGAAGATGCCTTCGGTGATCAATTACCTCAAATTTCGCGGATCGTGGGCGCAGGCGGGAGGCGATACGGACCCTTACAACTTGTCGCTGTATTACTCGCTCAGCGGCGCGCACTTGGGTTCTGCATTGGCGCAGATCAACGGTACACGTGTACCAAACGGCGGTTTGCAGCCGCTAACTTCCACTGTGTCTGAATTGGGTTTAGAGGCTAAATTGTTCAATAATATTCTTAATGTAGATCTCGCAGTTTACGATCGTAAAACGACCGACGATATAGTAAGCGCCACTATTTCAGAAACATCTGGTTACACGAGTGCATTGTTCAACGTAGGTGCGATCCGCAATCGGGGTGTCGAACTTTTGCTGGGCGCTACCATTGTGAACGGCAAGCAGTTCACCTGGGATGCCTCTTTCAATATGGGTTACAATGCCAGCGAGGTGCTGAGCCTGTACGACGACCTGCAAACGCTGCGTGTGGATCAATCACGGCCGGGTTCGGCGTTCATCCACCAGGACGTGGGCAAACCTTACAGCCAGATCAAAGGTTACGATTTCAAACGCGATGCGAACGGTAATGTCGTGTACAACTCCCAGGGGTTGGCCATGGCGGGTAATATCAAGACTTTCGGCTCGGGCGTGTCGCCTTACACATTGGGCTTGAACAACACGTTCAATTACAAAGGCATTAGTTTGAGCGTGCTCGTGGATGGTAAATTCGGAGGCTACATTTATTCGGGGACGAATGCACTGGCCTATCGTTTTGGTTTGCACGAGGCTACATTGGTCGGCCGCGAAGGGGGCGTGACCGGCGAAGGTGTTACGGAGGCGGGTGAGCCAAATACCGCTAAGGCGCCCGCGCAAGCCTATTACAGCAACTGGTACTCGGCTATTGCCACGCCGTTTGTTTACAAATCGGATTTTATCAAACTACGTCAGATCATCCTGCAATACACCATTCCCGGCCGTTTTCTGGGCAAGCTGCCATTCAAGGGCGCGTCGGTTTCCATTGTGGGGCGCAACCTGGCGGTACTCATGAAAAAAGTGCCGGTGATTGATCCGGAAGCGACCTATAATAACGGCAATGCACAGGGCGTGGAGTTTGCCGGCACGCCGCCGACGCGCTCTTATGGTGTTAACCTGAACCTGAAATTCTGATCCTTCAAAAAGAGAAATCATGCTTAAAAAATTAACCATATGTCTTGCATTAATCGCCGGTGCGGGCGCTTGTACCAAGGATTTTGAGAAAATAAATGTGAACCCGAACGCACCAAGCAATGTGCCGGTAGACTACCTGCTCGGGCAGTCTCAACTGCTGCTGACAGGCTCGGCCAGCGGCCCGGCATCTAAGGCATGGCGCGCGAACTTCGGATATGCGGCTTGCCTGATACAGCAGATGTCGTCCATCGATGCGACATTTTACAAAGGCAGTTTTTATACGTTTCTGGGCGAGATCAACTCCGCGTTTTTCGATAACTCCTACACCTTTGCCGTCAAAAGCATGGTAAACCTGATCGAGGTGGCCAAGCAGGACCCCAAGAACGTGAATGTGCTCTCGATGGCGCGCATTATCAAGGTCATGGAATTCTCGCGCACGACCGACTTGTATGGGGACATCCCGTATTTTGAGGCAGGAAAAGGCTTTATCGACGGCAATTTTTCACCAAAATACGATGCGCAGCAGGCCATTTACATGGATATGCTGAAAGAACTCGAAGAGGCCGGTAAGGCATTTGATGCAGCGCAATACACTCCCAAAGCGGCGGACTATATCTACGGCGGCGACCTCGACAAATGGAAACGCGCAGCGAACACGCTCATGCTGCGTCTCGCGATGCGCATTCAAAAGGCAGATCCGGCCAGTGCGCAGCTTTGGGCGAGAAAGGCGATCGACGGTGGACTGATTACGGGAAATACAGAAACCATTGCCGTGAAATTCGCCAACACCGGCGCGGAGATCAACTCTAACCCGAACTCATGGATACTCGGCCCAAGCGGCTCCAATGTAACCAATATCCCCAATGCGGGCGTACAATGGGCCAAGACGCTGATCGATATGATGAAAGAGCGTCAGGACCCACGTCTGTCCGTTATTTCGATGATCAAAGGAGGGGACAACAGCGTAGCGAAGCAACGTGGCCTGCCCAACGCCACCGATGCGACTGCCCTTTCCGCATTGGACGAAAAGAACCTCGATAACTATTCCCGTCCCGCAACAGGCGTGATCGGTATCGCACTGCCGTGGATTTACATGAGCTACGCCGAAGCGCAGCTGCTCAAAGCGGAGGCGATAGAACGTGGGTGGGCTACCGGCAATGCAAAGGCTGCATTCCAGGAAGGGCAATCGGCCGCATTGGCACAGATGTCGTGGGCGAATGCGACTATTTCCCCTGCGGATATCACCGCCTATGCGACCAAAAACCCGTATCCGGAAGCAGGAACGCTCGCCGCAAAAATGAATGCGATCCACACGGAGGTATATTTGCTGTCGGCCAGCACTTTTAACCATATCGAAGGCTATGCCAACTGGCGCAGAACGGGTTATCCGGTGCTGACGCCTGTCAATTACCTGGGCAACGACACCAATGGCCAGATACCGCGTCGACTGCGTTACCCGCTTAGCGAAGAGGGCATTAACCCGAACTTCAAAACGGCGATCGACAGGCAGGGGCCCGATGTGTTCATGACGCGTATCTGGTGGGACAAATAATCGCACAAGATGGAAAATTCACGCAGGAACTTTATCAGAAACGGCGCGGTAGCGGCCTCTGCCGCGCTTTCGAGCTCACTCGTGGGATTGGGAGCACACGCCGCTGCCGTTACAACGGCCCGGGCGGCGGCATATGCGCAGGATGGCGGCATGCAGTTCTGCCTCGCACACTTTTTCGGCATCGATCCGAACCGCATCGCGCTTTCGAAGCAAATGAATGTGCTGGGCGCGGTAGGAGGGATCAATCCCCAGAGCGTCGGCCTTACCAACATCAAAAACTGGGAATATGAGGCTATTGTGGCTGTGCGCGATTTCTGGAAAAAGGAAGGGATCACTTATCGGGTTATCGAAGGGCCGCCGTCATTATACGAAAAAACCAAGCTGGGGCTCGACGGCAAAGACGAGGAAATAGAGACTTTTATTAAGTTTATCCAAAACCTTTCGAAAGCCGGAATCGATACGGTTTGCTACAACTGGATGCCGGTCATCAGCTGGGCAAGGACCAAACTTGACAAGCCCTCACGCGGAGGGGCGCTCGTAAGCACGTTCGACTATGAGGACGTGAAGGACAAACCGCTTACCAAATACGGCGACTTTACCCACGAAACGATGTGGAAGAACCTCGAATACTTCCTCAAAGCTGTGGTGCCGGAAGCCGAAAAAGTGGGCGTGAAGCTTGCGTTACACCCCGACGACCCGCCGGTGGATAAAATCCAGGGCATACCAAGGATTATGACCTCCGCCAATGCGTTCAAACGGCTCATCGAAATCGTACCCAGCCCGAGTAACGGTATTACGTTATGCCAGGGCACGTTCGCGACCATGGGCGAGGATATTCCCTCGGTGATCAAGTACTTCGGTAGCCGCAAAAAGATCCACTTCGTACATTTTCGCGACGTCCGTGGCAATAAAAATAACTTTGAAGAAACCTTCCACGACGACGGTAAAACCGACATGTACGAAGCCATGAAAACCTATTATGAGGTAGGGTTCCGCGGCCCGATGCGTCCGGACCACGTGCCTACCGTAGTAGGCGACAGCAACGAACACGCCGGTTACAGCAACTACGGCGCATTGTTCGCAATAGGTTATATGCGCGGGTTGGTAGAGTCGGTAGCCAAGGCGCATTCAAAATTCACGCATTAATGCAACGCTAACCACCCCAAAATCTGTCAATACCTGCGAAATGTGACTACCACTAAATATCGCAGCCATGAAAACATTTGTTACCACCGTTTTTGCAATACTTTTATTTCTATTCGTGTGTATAGAGCGCCGTAGCACGAAAGGGACCATCAACCCGATCATTGGCGACATTAGTTTCGAGAAAAAATACGGAACCGCTCCGGATGCCGATACCGACGATAACCTCCGCATTGCCGCACATCTTGAATATGCGGAAAAAGAATTGAGAATGCGCGATGTGTCAAAATTGTCGGTCGAAATGCGTAGTAAACGATTGCATATGCTCGATCTTTTGCATGAATACCGGACTGCCGGAGTTTTTCCGAAAAACTATGAACTTAAGGAACGTAAACCTTGCTTCATCGATCAGAACGGCACCATTTGCGCCGTGGGTTATCTGGTCGAACAAACAGCCGGAAGGGCGGCAGCGGAGGATATTAACAGCCGCCACAAATACGCGACGATATTTGAAATGAAGGACGTCAAAGTAGACGAATGGATCGCGGAAAGCGGGTTGAGCAAGGAAGAATGCGCAATGATTCAGCCGCAATACTCGCCGGGAGGCGCTCAAAATGTTAATAATGTGAAACCGGCATATGCCATTTCCTCAACGTTGCTGATGGGCGTGAACGTCGCCTCTACGACCGTGAACGGCATTCAAATCGCCACAGGATCAATGCGTGGAGGTGCTCCCGCGCTCGGCATCATAGGAGGCACAGGCCAGATCACTTTGGGCATAATTGGGTTCAAAAAGAAAATAGACGGCGGCGGAATGCTGCGCACTACGGGTTACGGCAGCAGTTCACAGCGCGGCGTTTCGATGGTGAATATGGCCCTCGGGTCACTCACAGTCGGAATGAGCATCTGGAACATTGTCTCCAACAAAAAAGCAATCGAAAAACGCGCAGCCTGGGATTTGCGCAGCTTCCCGGAGGCGAACGGAAAATCGGGCGTGGCGTTGAGTTTTACACGCAAGTTCTGAAATGCATTATTGCCACTTCACCAAAAGCTCCTTGAATGCATCCTTGTAAAGATCGCCGACCGGAATGTCCACGCTGCCGATGTGTACGGCACTTTTGCTGATGGAATCCACTTTGCCGACGGCCACTATGAACGACCGGTGAATGCGGATGAATTTAGCTGAGGGCAGCTTTTCCTCAATGGCCTTGAGACTGCTGTGCGAAATCACCGGGCTGCCAACAGCCTGGTGGATTTTGACATAATCCTTGAACGATTCGATGAAAAGGATCGAATCGAAATCAATCCGCACCAGCTTGTAATCCGATTTGACGAACAGATAGTTTTCGCTCGAATCCAGTTCCGGCTCGCTGGATCCCTCGCGAAGATTTTCGAAGTATTTTTTACCCTTCATGGCCGTCGCCAGGAACTGGTTATAACCGAATGGTTTGAGCAAATAACCCAGTGCATCGACCTCATAGCCCTGCACCGCAAACTGGTTGTAGGCCGTCGTGAACACGATCCGCGTTTTAGTATCCGGGTTCTGGCTGAGCACTTTTGCCAATTCCATACCGGTTAGTTCAGGCATTTGAATATCCAGGTAAACCAGATGGATGTTTTCCTTTGTAATTACTTGCAGCGCGTCCAGTGCATTGATGTACCTGCCGTGCAAATGCAAAAACGGCGTTTGCTCCACAAATGAGCTCACAAGGCCCAATGCGAGCGGTTCATCGTCAACGGTAATGCAATTCAGGGTCATATTGGGTTAGGTTTACGCCAGGTTGATGGTCAGGTCTACGGTGTAAGTATTCGCGCTTTCGTCGGTTTGGATTTCCAGCCGGTGTTTCCCGGGGTACAACAGGTCGAGGCGTCGGCGTGTATTGGCGAGGCCTATCCCGCCGCTTTCCACACCCGCCACGTTTTGTACGGGGAAAATATGGTTTTCTACGTGAAGCTTTAATTCACCGTTCGATAACCCGGCATTAATCCCGATTTCGGATTGCTGCGAGGCATTTATGCCGTGCTTGAATGCATTTTCGATGAATGGGAGCAGCAGCATCGGCGCGATGGGGTAGTCGGGGACCGGCTCGTCGCGGGTGTACTGCACATTGCTGCTGCTTTGCACGCGCAGTTTCATGAGCTCTATGTAATCGTCGATAAATGCGAACTCGCGGCTGAGCGGGGCCACGTCCTGTTGCGTTTCGTAGAGCAGATAGCGCATCATACGTGAGAGCGTGAGCGTCGCCTCGCGCGACTCCTCGACGTTGGTGTAAGACAGCGCGTATATATTATTGAGAGTATTGAAAAAGAAATGCGGGTTGATTTGTGCCTTCAACAGCGCCAGCTCGGAGGTAATATTCTGCTTTTCAACGGTGTCGCGCAAACGTGCATCCGCCTGCCAGCGCTGGATCACAGCCATGCTCGTACTCACACCTATTACGAGAAGCGTAGTCATCAATAGAATCCCGTCGATCAGATGCCGCGGCTTCGGCCCACCGCGATGCCTCGGGCGTGGCATTATGTGTTCCATATGCCGGCGTATTTCCAGTTGCTGATCAGCCAGTTTGCTCACTACCAGCATTAATATGACCAATGCAACGACCCAAAGAATGAACACGAAAATCCTGTTTTCCAGCAGGTAACGTGGTACCAGGTAATGCGCGTTGAAATAGAACAGCGCTGCCAGCAGCCCGAAGTTCAGGAATTGTTTTACCCAAAATACGGCAGGCAGACTCACGCTCCAAGACAATGGCTGGTAAAACACGAGCACAAAGCCGAGCAAAGCCCACGCAAGCAAATGCATCGCGACCACTACGCCGCCTTTTGTGTTTTCTCTGGTCATCGGTGTAAAAATAGCAGGGAAATAGCGGTATTTGTTCACGCCGGGTCGTTGTTTCGACGTATCGAGGTTTTTGCCGGTTAAACGGGCACTCTTTGACGACAGGTCGTCGCGGTTGCGGAAATGCCGAGATTACCGGCCGGTTTATCGGCTAAAACGGGCCATTCAGCTACACTTTCAGGCTCTCCGTCCATCCGGCTTTTATTCGCGGTTCACATCGATTCTCTTTGTATTGTGTTGTTCCGGACGGGCAGTCCCGGAAGCAACAGAGAGACCCGCTGAATGATCCATTGAAAAGCAAGAATGTATGCTCAAATTCCTGAATAAAATCATTTTTGATCCGAACGACTTTCGCTCGGTGATTGCGGCGTGCATTGCGGGCAACAGTCAGGCACAGCATATTTTGTTTAAAAAGTACTTTGGTTATGCCAAAAGCATTTGCCTTAGGTATACCTATTCGCCGGAAGAGGCCGAGGAAGTGCTCAATGAAGGTTTTTTCAAGGTTTTCAATAACCTGGAAAGATATGACCCCCAGCAGCCGTTCAAGGCGTGGTTGCGGACGGTGATGGTCAACAATGCAATCAGCTATTTCAGAAGAAACAAAAAGCATTACGCTGCGCGGGCGGCTTTCGATGAAATCCCCGAGCCAGGCATTGCCGACGACGCTGTTTCGGCCATTACCGCAGGTGAAATTATGCAGCTTATTCACGAGCTGAAACCGATCTACAAAACGGTATTCCTCATGTACGCCGTAGACGGATACAGTCACAAGGAAATCGCTGCAATGCTCGAAATCAACGAGGCTACCGTCCGCTCGCAGTACGCACGTGCAAGGGCGCAATTGCAAGAGGCGGTCACCGCGCATTACCCCGAGCTCGCCGGCCAGTATGCGATGCTGTCGTTTTAAAGGCCCCTATTTACCCATCCAGACTTTGAAATCGTGGGCACGTTCGCGACTGACGATTGTTTCCTTGTCCAGCGCCGGATGCAGTGTGAGCGCGAGGCGGTGATTATAGTAGGGCTGCATTTGCACTACGGCCTGGTGCGTCACGATCAAAGCCCGGTTGACCCGGAAAAAGCGCTCCGGGTCGAGGAATTCCTCCAATTCATCCATTTTGTAATCCACTACAAACTTCTGTCCCTGATGGTTTTTGAAAAAGGTCAACCCGTTGTCGATATAGAAATAGGCTATTTCAGAAGTCTCGATCGATAGCAGGCGCGCCCCCTGTTTGACCAGGAACCTTTTGCGGTATTCGGGCACCGGCGATTGCAAATGCAGGCTTTTTAAAATGGCTTCCAGGTTGACCTGCGGCGATGCTGCCGGGACCGCTTTGCCTGCGGCGGTAAGGTCATAATATTTACGGACGGCGCGTTGGAGGTCCTCCTGCTGAACCGGTTTCAGCAAGTAGTCGATGCTGTTGACTTTGAATGCCTGTAAAGCATATTCGTCGTAGGAAGTGGTGAAAATCACCGTGCTTTTGATCCGGACCCTGTTGAATATCTCGAAGCTCTGACCATCGGCGAGCTCTATATCCAGGAAAATAATGTCCGGCTCCGGCTGGCCGCTCGTGCGGTTTTCGGTGATCCATTCCACGGTGGCGGCAATGCTCGGCGTAATGCCGCGCACTTCGAACTCCGGCGCGGTTTCTTCCAGTAATTTGGTCAGCTTGCGCACGGCCAGTTTTTCATCCTCTACAATTAATATATTCATGCATTTGTGGTTTTCAGGGTGATCAGCGGCAGGGTAACTTTGAAAAAATGCCCACTGTCGTCAATCACAGGCATACGATCGGAGAGTAGCTCGTATTTGGCCATGATGTTGGCCAGCCCCAGGCGCGTCGATCTGACGGGCGTCGATTTGTTCAGGCGATTGTTACTGATTTCGAGCAAATCTTCCCCAACTGAACGGATTGATACGCGTAACGGATTGGATTCCAGGATACTGTTATGCTTGACAGCGTTTTCCAGCAGCAGCTGCAACGTAAGCGGGGGTATTTTTTTATCAAGATCTTTCTCATTCACCTCGATCACGAGATCGAAGCCGGTATCGTAACGTGTGCGCAACAGGTGGTAATAGGAACGGACAAAGTGCATTTCAGCGGAAAGCGTAGTCAACTCGTTCTGGTTTGTTTGAAGCAGGTAGCGGTAGACTCTGGCCATTTCATCAACAAACTGCTCGGCGCGCTTAGGCTCGTCGGCGATTAATGCGGAAAGCGTGTTCAGGCTGTTGAACAAGAAATGTGGGTTAACCTGACTTTTCAGGCTCTGCAACTGTCCCTGCATTCCGGCACGTTTGATAGCCTCCTTGTTGATTTGCAGGGCTTTCCATTCATTTGATGAATAATTGATTTCATAAAGGCCTGTCAGCAAAAGCACCGCCACAAACTCGAATAGATAGACGTTGAGCATCATCCGGGCGTCGAGCTGGGCTTCAAATGGCCTGAAATGCATGATAAAGAGCATGTAAGCGGTCACGAAAGCGAATGTCAGGGTCCAGAATGCAAGGGCCGTAAGCGCGCTTCGTTTGACCGATGAATCGAAGGACGGGTATTTTTGAGCGATGTACCGCGCCGCCCAGTCATGCGGGACGAATGCGATGATCGTCATCAGGAAGATCATCAGCGTTCCGCCTGTGAAGTTGTAAATGCTGCTCAAATAAGGGTCTCCGATAAGCAGATAACTGATCGTGGGCACAAACCAGGGCACCAGCAATGCGAAAATCCACCTGCCGAAAAGGCTCAGCCAGATTTGTCGGCCGATTCCACTATATATAAGGGTAGGGGTCATATGAATATCAAAGGCAGGATGATCGAAAATTCGTGTTCGCTTTCTTTCAAATGGACGGCACCTGCGCGGTTGAAAAGGAATTTATACCTGTTTATCAAAACATGGACCCCCGGTGTTTCGAGCGGCATTGTGATCACCTTCGGCTGGCGGTTGTGCCGGAATTCCAGCTGACCTGTCTCCGTCGTAGCGATGCTGATATGCAGCGGGCGGGTGGGGGATACCATATTGTAATGGATCGCGTGGTCGATCAGTATCTGGAAGGTCAGCGGCACCATTTGCCCGCAAAGGAATACCTCGCCGACGTTGAGTGTAATGCGTACCCCGCTTTCGAACCGTGTTTCGAGCAGGTAAATGTAAGATTTGACAAAGCGAAGCTCCGAATCGAGCGTCACCAGAATATTTTCTTTATCGGGGCCATTCACACTCAGCTGGTAACGGTACACCTTCGACATTTCATCCACGAATTTTTCGGCAGTTGCCGGTGCATCCGCAATCAGCACTGAAAGTGAGTTGAGGCAATTGAAAAGAAAATGGGGGTTAACCTGCTGTTTGACGGCTTCCAGTTCGGTCTGCAACTGTTTTTCCTGCATTTGTTCGACCTCGGTCTGGTTGGTTCGCCACTGCCTGAACGCATAGGCCAGCTCACTAAGCCCGGCCCCGATGAGCGAGCCGCTTAAAATGAAGAAACTAACGCGCAGCGCCCAGAACAGGTCGAAGCCCGCGCCGGTCAGGCCAATTTGTTGATACACAGGCAATGCAACCCAGAAAAAGGCCACATTCACAACCCCATAAACCCCGAACCACAGCGCTACGCGGTAAATGGACTGATTGGTATCGGGCAGGAGTTTGGTAATCTTAGGCGAAAGTGCGGTATCAATCCTGTATGCAGCCCCTATTACACCGATATTGACGATGCTTCCGGCGAGGAACAGACGGGTATCTGCAAAGTAGCGCTCCTGCCAAAGCCCCAGACCGGCCAGCAATGTAGCTGCGGATAGTATCAGTGCCGATGAGGTGAGGCTCACCTGCTTTAGGCCGATTTTTGCCAGGTAACTTTCAAGGATCATTTACACGCATTTTCATTTCATACAAAAATAAAGCGGGTACGGTCCAATCGGAAACCGGGTAGGGTTAAACGTCGTATTTCCGGACCTAATCGTCGCAAAATTGCGGCTAATGTGATTTAAACCTGCAAAAGGTGTTTTCGGTTGCGTAAACGGCTGTTTCAGTTTACCCCCCAATTTGGCGTATTCATGGGGTAAAAGTTACAATTCACCCGGGTCGCTGTTTCCCAGGGCTTGTAGTTCTACCATATTTGTATCGCAGCCAGGCTCCGCGCCCCGGGTTCCGAACGACACGCGGCAGCCTTTCGCGCAGAATGCAAGTGGTCTGTTAGCCATGAAATCCATCAAAATTTTAGCCATGAAAGTAAATAACCAATTGCCAAACCAATCCATGAAAAATCAACCTGTTCTTTCACCCATGAAAAACCTTTCCATCATGCCGTCGGGCGGCGTGCCGTCGGGCGGCGCTCCGTCGGGCGCTATCGGCGAAGTCAAAAACGTCCCCACGATCACAGTTTACAAGTTTGGGAAAGCGCTCTCCGTTAAATCCAGCGATATCACTTGTCTGGAAGGCGTCGGTAACTACACATTTGTATACACCCGGCATGAAAAGCACCTGGTTTCGAAATGTCTGAAAGAAGTACAGGAAGAACTTAGCAGCGATTTTTTACGCATTCACAAATCATACAGCATCAACGCACGCCACATCGCATCGCGGTGGCCCGATTACATTCACCTCAGCTGCGGCAAGGTGATCCCTATCGCCCGCAGGCGCATCCGCGAGACGCACGAGATATTAGGGAGAATGGCGTTGTCGGCGTAGTGGACCGATGTTCGAGTTGTTGTCCGTCAGGAGTTATGGTCCTTCATAATTCCTGACGGATTTTTGTCAGTAAGCCCATTTTACATAAGCCGAAGCCCAGGTGAAACCGGCGCCGAATGCGGAAAATATCAGGTTATCACCCTTTTTGAGCTGTTTCTCATAATCCCACAGGCAAAGCGGGATCGTCGCGGCGGTGGTATTTCCGTAATGGGCGATATTCATCATTACCTTGTCCATTCCTACGCCCATGCGGTTGGCAGTCGCCTCTATAATGCGGCGGTTGGCCTGGTGCGGGACGAGCCAGGCGACATCGTCATGGCTAAGCTGGTTTCTTTCCATCATTTCCGCTGAAACGTCGGCCATATTGCGAACTGCCGATTTGAATACCTGCTGGCCATCCTGGTGCAGGAAATGCAAGCGGGCGTCGACAGTTTCGTGGCTTGCCGGGAAGCGGCTTCCTCCGCCCCGTTGCACCAGGCGGTCGTAACCCTCCCCGTCGGAGCGGATGAGCGTATCGATCACACCGTAGCCTTCGGTATTAGGTTCCAGCAGCACGGCACCGGCACCATCGCCGAAAAGAATGCACGTACGACGGTCGGTATAATCCATCACAGCCGACATTTTATCTGTACCCACCACGACAACTTTTTTGTATTTGCCGGTTTCGATGAACTGCGCACCGAGTTCGAGGCCGTAAATGAAGCCCGAGCACGCTGCATTCACATCGAAGCTACCGATGTTGCGGATGCCCAGCTGGTCGCAGATCAGGTTGGCGGTACTTGGGAAAACGAAGTCGGGAGTAATGGTTGCGCAAATGAGGAGGTCTATTTCAGCGGGATCGGTGTTGGTCTTTTCGAGGAGGCCCTTTACGGCTCTCGCACCCATGTGCGAGCTTCCGAGTCCGGGTTCTTTCAGGATGCGGCGTTCCTTAATGCCGGTCCTGCTCACGATCCATTCGTCGCTGGTATCAACGAGTGTCTCCAATTCGGCATTTGTCAGAATATAGTCGGGTACATATCCTTCGATGCCTGAAATGGAGGCTTTTACTTGTTTCATATTCGATTTTAATACTGGTAAATTTCGCTGTTTGGGGATTCTCTTGCCCTGAACAACAAATATGCACTACAAAAGTGCTCATTTCTCCACCTTTCAATGGATTTTTTGGGAAGTTAATTTGGGAAGAATATTTTAAGGGACAATGCGTATTTCGACACGCCGGTTGAGCCTGCGGTTTGCTTCGCAATCATTCGGTGCTACGGGGAGGCCGCTGCCAAAAGCTTTTCCCCGAATGCGGGTATTCTCTATTCGCCTCGATACCAGGTACTTTTTGACCTCGTCCACGCGATCAAAAGAAAGCAGCAAGTTTTTGCGGGGATCGCCAACGTCGTCGGTATGTCCCGAAAGCTCGATCCGGGGAGCAGTGTTCCGGACAAGATAATCGGCCAGGATTTCCAGTTCATAATTGCTCTCCGGCAACAAGTCGGGCTCGCTTTGAGTGAAGAGCAGTATGGTTTCGATCTCTTCCTTCAAGTCCAGTTCGGACGTGGCAACGGCCGCTGTTTTGCCCGAATTGCCGTTTTCTATCGGTGTTAAATAAAAAATCTTCGTTGGACGAAGGCTACGGGCTGCAATGACCTCCGAAAGCGTTTGATAGCCGTTGGCGTGGATCGAGATAACGCCCATGTCCCTGGCCGACATTTTAAACTGGTAAATGCCGTCCTCGTAGATAGGGACGACCAGGTCTTCGGGACGCTGCCCCACTACCATAATCGTGGCTTGAATGGGCTGCAGGGTATATTTGTCGAGAACGCGTACAGCGATTCGGGTACGCTGAGGGATAATTTTGTCCCGGTTCATGGCCATGTCGGTGCTCTGCTGGGCGCGCGCGGAAAAACCTGCGATGGCTAAAAGCAAAGCGATTGTAAAAGTTTTCATTCAAGCTCCGGTTAGGTTGAACAATTGTTTTTTACAAACAGGAAATCGTTTACATAAATATATAAAGGTTATTTATATAATGCAATATCAGGCATTTTTTCTCAGGGCCGGAGACCGAAATTGGGTCGCAGGGGGGCATACATGGAGGCAGGACTGACGCCATAGCCATATACCGACAGTTTTGTCTGCGGCGGTTCGTGGGCCGACAAATTAACTTTGCGGTTTCGGAAAAGCTTTTCGAGTTCATCCTTTATCAGGACCGGCGCTTTCCAGGGTTCCAGTTTCATTTTCTTGCTGAAAAGCTTTGGTACTTCTTCCTTGACTTTCAGCGGCAATTTATCCAGTTCCGGGTCAAACTGAATGCTGATGGTGTACCAAACGGCGATCGGCCTTCCGTCTTTCTGTGCAGGCGTCCATTTAGGCATGATGCGTATGAGCCGAAGGGCCTCTTCGTCCAGTTCGATTCCGGGGCTTCTGATGATCCGGCCGCTGCTGACATTGCCTTCATCATCGATCAGGAAGGAAACCTGCACTGGTCCCTGAACGCCCGATGCCAGTGCTTCTTCGGGGTATTTCAGGTTGTTGGCAAGAAATTTGGTTAAGCCCCTGAAATAGGGCCAGCGGTCGAGCCGTATAGAAGGGCCGCTTTCGGTTCCCTGGTTTGCTTCCACATCCTTCTTTAAAATTTTTGACTGCGCTTTCATACGCATAGCTAATGCCTGGGGCCGCGTTTTCAATGAGATGAGATACTCGCTGGCCGACTTTACGATAGGGATTTGACGCATTTCAAAATCGGGGTGCCTAATGACAAGCGTCCCGCTCAATGGTGCGTCCGCGATTTCAAAGCTGCCCGCCAGGTTAGTTACTGTACCACGCTCCGAACCTGCGATCAGTACGGCAGCATTGACTACCGGCCGGGACGATTCGTCGATGATCTTACCCATAATCCGGGTTGTTTGGAGAAAAGCGGACCGGACGTCGAGGCTGTCGGAACCCACATATTTGGGAGCGGCATGCGCCGGGTTCATGAAGGCAGCCAATAGCGCGAGGATGAGGTATTTTCGCAAAAGCGGTTCAGATATTCTTCGCAGCATGAGTTTCCTAATGTTTAATAGGCCGATTATTCACTCAATTATACCTTTTGATCATAAACGATTGTATTTCAAATATAGGGTACGCAGAAGCAGGCAGAATGTGTAAAATTTTGAAATAAAATCCGCGATCCCCGGATTGGCCGGTGGATCATTGGAATAGGTTTATTTTGCAGAAACATTTTACATTCGGCGACCTGGTAATTAAATCACCCATCAACAACGCTATCCACGCACTCTGTCTATGGAAAATCTGCAAGGAGATATCATTTTTTACAGTTCACCTGCTGGGAATGTTAAGGTTGAAGTTATTTTTGATGATGAGACATTCTGGCTGAACCAGAAGCGGCTGGCTGAGCTTTTTGGGGTGGATGTTCGTACCATCAACGAGCATCTTCGAAACATTTTTAACTCCGGTGAATTGGAGCGGGAGGCAACTATCCGGAAAATCCGGATAGTTCAGAAGGAAGGCAACCGGGACGTAACGCGCGAAGTTGATTTCTATAATTTAGATGCGGTAATTGCCGTAGGTTACCGCGTAAACAGCTTTCAGGCGACGCAATTCCGCATTTGGGCGACCAGGATTTTAAAGGAGTTCATCGTCAAAGGTTTCGTGCTCGAAGAAGAGCGATTGAAGCAAGGGAAACGATTTGGAAAGGACTATTTCGACGAGCTGCTCGATCGCATCCGCGAAATCAGAGCGAGTGAGCGGCGTTTTTATCTCAAAATCACCGATATTTTCGAACAATGCAGCGTCGACTATGTGAAAGACTCACCAGACACTCAAAAATTTTTCAAGATCATTCAGAACAAGTTGCATTATGCCATTTCCGGAAAGACGGCGGCCGCCATTATTGCAGAAAGGGCAAACTCAGAGAAGCCGAACATGGGCTTGCAGACATTCAGGAACGCGCCGCATGGAAAAATCCAGAGAACAGATATTGGTATTGCCAAGAACTATCTGATTGAAACGGAAATAAAGGAATTGGAGCGCATTGTTTCAATGTACCTGGACTATGCAGAAAACCAGGCCGCCAGGCAGATTCCTATGAAAATGGCGGATTGGGCTGGTAAATTGGATGCATTTTTGCAGTTTAACGAGTACGAAATCCTGAACGATGCCGGTAAGGTCAGTCACGAGGTGGCCGTGCGGCTGGCAGAAGAGCAATTCGAGAAATTTCGTGTCGGGCAGGACAGCAATTTTGAAAGCGACTTCGATCGGGAGTTGAAAAAGTGGAAGTAAAGCCTTTTCCAAATTGAGATAACCATGGATCATTATTACAGTACGCTTTTCGAATATATTTCCCGCATCATTACATTGCCCGAAGTTGACCGGGAGTCCGTACGAAGGTCATTCAGGCCGGTATTTGTTCCAAAAGACACAGTGATAGAGAAAGCGGGAGAGGTGCCTGGTTACCATAACTTCATCGTGTCGGGCTATATGCGAAATTTCCATTTGGATGGGGATAACAATGAGATCACAACGGACCTGAACGACGGGCCCCGGTTCTTTACATCCTATTTTCACTTTATGAACCGGACCGTTTCGAATGAGAACCTGCATTGCATCACTGATTGTGCGCTTTTGCGGATCAGTCGGGATGTTGCCGAAAAGACGGCGGTGAGCAGCCTCACCCAGAAGGATTACACGATCCGCATTTTGCAGGAGCATTTACAAAAGGACAAGGAGCGTATCAACGATATGGCGAACCTGACCGCGGAAGCCCGTTACGCGAAGTTTGTTCGGGCAAATCCCAACATCAACCGGCACGTTCCTTTGAAATACATCGCTTCCTATCTCGGTATTACCCAGCGGCACTTGAGCCGTTTACGCAGTGACGGCCTGTCCAACACTCCCACACAGGAATAGAACCGCTTATCCGCATTGGACAAATGTCTAATGCCGCGGGCCACGACCGGCTTTAAGTTTGGCCAAACTTAAATGTCCGATATCATGACCGAGAAAATTGACTTTCTTCCAGGCACCACGACAAAATATCCTCAAAAACTGCTCAACCTGGCCGTTACCATTTGGTTTATCGTCACCACGATCGGCCAATGGGCATTCGGTATCTACATCATTGCATTTTACGGCGCCAGTACAGCCTCAGGCGAGCTTGAACGCTGGAACGAGGTTTTGCCGCATGGGTATGTGAAAGGGGACTGGAAGGGAAACCTCATTGTGGGGACGCACGTATTGCTGGCCGCTATCCTGGTAGTTGGCGGACCGTTACAGCTGCTGGCATCCCTTCGGAGGTCCGCTCCTCGGATTCACCGCTGGCTTGGGCGTGTTTACGTCTCCACGGCGGTGATTGTGGCCACCGGCGGCTTCATTATGGTATGGACACGCGGCGCTGTCGGCGATACCGTGCAGCATGTCAGTATCAGTATCCAGACGGTCTACATCATCATTTTCGCATGGCTCGCGTGGCGTTGCGCACGTGCGGGCCAGTTCGAAAAACATCGTAAATGGGCGATGCGGTTGTTTATGGTGGTAAGCGGCGTATGGTTTTTCAGAGTTGGATTGATGTGCTGGCTGGTGATTAACGGCGGCCCGGCTGGTTTCGACCAACGGACATTCAGCGGACCTTTTCTTACGGCGCTGGCGGTACTTGTTTATGCCTTGCCGGTGTCGCTCCTGCTACTCGAATTGTATTTCTATGCGCGGAAAGCGATTAAGCCTGTCGAAATAACAGCCATCGCGCTGCTGATATTCATGGTGGCCGTGCTAATGGCTATCGGGGTTTTTGGAGCGATAGCCGGGATGTGGCTGCCCAGGATCGGGTAGGTTCTGTTCTTGCCGTTAATCCCGAATCTGTATCTGTTCATATTGACAATAATTTGTGAGCTTTGCGGGATGACTGATACGTTTAAACTGATTATCGCTCAAAGCGAAGCGCATTTCGAAGACGGAAAGAAGCTCTTCCGGGAGTACGCGGCGTCGTTGTCTATCGACCTCGCTTTTCAGCACTTTGAGGAAGAGCTAGATACTGTGCAGGATCAATATGGGCCGCCTTCGGGCGCGCTGGTACTCGCGTATGCGGGTGTGCGTGCGATCGGTTGCGCGGGTGTGCGCAACAAGGGGCAAGGGATTGCCGAGCTGAAACGAATGTACGTCAAGCCGGAATTTCGCGGGCATCAACTCGGGCGCTTGCTGCTGGAACGGTCTGTTTCAATGGCAAAAGATCTGGGATACGGAACGCTCCGGCTCGATACGCTCGCCAGCATGACGGGCGCGCGCAGGCTGTATGAGTCATTTGGATTCGGGATTATACCAGCCTATTACGACAATCCGCACGCTGACGCTATTTATATGGAAAAGGCGCTTTGAATGGCTTTTGGGGCCGGGGATGTTTAACGGTAACGTCTCATCAGCAGCGATAGCGGCCAAAGAATGGCGGTAACGATTGCCTTGTTCCAATCAGGGTGTTCCGGATTTTCCCGGTATGCTTTCACGCAGTACCAGACCAGGATGAACAGCGAAATGGTCAATGCGCCTGCCATAGTTTTTGATTTTGGTGAATAATGAATTGAAAGTTAGTTCATTATCTGTTTTTTAGCCAAAAAATGGTACCAATGGTATCGACCGCGCATGGTGCGGCACGGCGAACCAGACCCTCAAAATGGATAATGCCGCATTCCTCCATCGACTACAATCGCCGAGCCGGTGATGTAGCCTGCCCGCGGGGAGACGAGGAACACGGCCATGTTTGCCATATCCTGTGGCTGGCCGAAATCGCCGAGCGGTATTTCCTGTGCGGCAAAAGCTTTCCGCTCCTCGTCTGAGAAGTACGGCCGGATGTTAGCCGTGTCGATCAGCCCCGGTTGCAGCGTATTGACGCGTACATTGTATTTGCCTACCTGCCCGGCGAGTTGCTTCGACCACGCGGCCATACTTGCCTTGGCTACGGCCGATACATTGATGCTGCGGAGTTCGTAAGTACTCGTCAGGTTCAGGATAACCCCCTGCTGCCGTTCGACCATATGCGGCAGCAGCTCCTGAGTAAGTTGGCGGGGCCGGTCGAAGTCCAGCGCCATCGAATCGGTCCAGGGCTGCTCCGGGCCCGTAATATCGACAGGGCGGCTTTGTCCGGCGTTATTGATAAGGATATTTACATGGCCCAATGCAGCCAATGCGGCTAGCGCGATGCGGTGCGGCCCGTCGGGCGCGGTGAAATCCTGCGCGAAAACAACCAGCGCCATGCCTGTCTCCTCTGCCACTTCTTCGCGGAGGCTATTCAAAAGCTCCTCATTGCGGGCGGTGGCAAATACCGTCACGCCCTCTCTGGCCAGTTCCCTCACAATAGCGCGGCCGATACCCTGGCTGGCGCCTGTTACCAGGGCTGTACTTCCTTTTAAATGCAAATTCATAATGGTGTTTCGAATGTGTTAAAGACTGGTTGCAAACCTAGCTGGAAGCATTTAATTTTGGATGCTATACAACCAATTGTGGGGTACTAACAAAAGTGTAAGTAATGGCAGCCAGAAAACAGAATTCTACCTACACCAGCAATGAAAAGTACATTGTGGAGTGCGATCTTACCTATGCGGTCAATAAGATTGGCGGCAGGTGGAAAATATTGATTATCAGTAAACTGGAAAAAGGGAAAATGCGGTTCGGGGAGCTTAAAAAGGAGTTTCCCTACATAACGGAACGGATGCTGACGCTACAATTGCGCGCGCTCGAACAGGACGGCCTGGTCAAGCGCACGGTTTATGCCGAAGTGCCGCCGCGTGTGGAATACGAACTCACCGAAATGGCCGCGGCATTCGGGCCGATTTTCCAGCAGCTCAGCGAATGGGGCGGAAAGCACCGGAAAAGCGTTAATTGAGTTTATATGCGTCCGCCAACTGTACCAGCGCCTTGCGGTCGGAGATATTCAGTTTATCGAATATACGCCGCCGGAACGTACTCACAGAGGTGTATTGCAGCTGCATCAGCTCGCTGATCTGCGTAATGGTGTAATCTTGAACGATATACATCGCTACCTGAAATTCCCTGGGCGTCAACCCGTCGAACGGGTTCATTGATTTCCGATTGAGTGTGTCGTTGACAATGATCTCGGCCAACTCGGCGCTCATGTATTTCTTTCCGGCAAGTACCATATTTACTGCCTTTATCAATTCGTCGGGCGAAGCATCCTTCTCAATATACCCATGCGCGCCCATTTGGAGCGCCCTTTTCCCAAAAATCGTCTCGCTGTTCATTGATACAATCAGTACTTTGGTGTCGGGGCTGGAATTCCTGATCCAATGCAGCACGGTGTTGGTATCGGTGTCAGGCATGTTCAGATCGAGCAGTATAAGGTCATAGGTGTTGATTTTCAACTGGGTCATAATGGATTGACCGTCCCAGCTTTCATCGATTTCCGGGTCGGAGAAATGGTTGAGTAATGCGGCTTTAAGCCCGTAGCGAACCAGCGAATGGTCGTCGGCAATCAATATCTTTTTCATAATGTGGTGAAATTGGGCGGAGCAATATCTGTCAAAATAGCTTCTTCTGTGTCAGGTGGGCCGGGTAAAAGTCCGGAAATTGTGACGGATGTACCTTGCCCGACGGTACTTTCTACTTCCAGTTTACATTCGAGGCGGGCCACGAAATCGATGATGATCTGGTAACCAAGGCGGCCACTTTGCTCGATTCCCTCGGTTGTAAGTACATTTTCGATACGCCGCTTGATTTTGCTCAGATCGGCCGGCGACATGCCCCGCCCGTTATCCGACACTGAAAGTTTCAGGTATTTATCATCCTGTCTGACAAGTTCTACCCGGATATGCCCGTCGGTAGTATACTTGTTGGAGTTGTCGATCAGGTTGCGGATTACCGCTTTTAGTATCTCGCGATTTGTTAAAAGTTCCAGGTTGTCGGGGTTAACAAAGTGAAGGGTATTCTTTTTGAAAAGAAGCATTTCTTCAAAAAACTCCCTCAGTTCGCTGGCCAGGCCGTCGAACGGGAACGGCCGCTTGCTGAGAAAAAAACCATCCTGCTGCGATTTGGTCCAGAGATTGATCTCTTTCACAAAAGCATGGATATTGGTAGCGGCCTTTTTGATCTCCGCAGTTCCCGTCCTGACATCATCGAGACGGTCTTTTTCGAGTGCCGCAGCCACGTGGTCCGACAGCAGGTTTAAGAAATGCAATGGCGATTGCAAGTCATGCGCGAGCAGCAGCGTGATCTTCTCTTTCAGCCGTTTACTGTATTCGAGCTGTTTGGTCCGCTCCTGGACCTGTGCTTCAAGCTGTTTTCTTCGTTGCGTCAGATAATGATAACGTAGTTTCACCGCGAGATAAAACGAAAAGGCGAGCAAAAACAGCGCGAAAAGCGTGGCATACCAGGTCTGGTACCAGAATGGGGCCACCGTAAAGCTCTTGGTCAGCAGACCCACATTATCGTGCCCAAAACCTGCCTTCTTTCTCACTTGAAGCGTATAGGTTCCGTAACCCGGCCGGTTGAGGGTGATCGTCGGGCTGCCGTTCAGTTGGTACCATTCATCATCGAGGCCTTTGATATTGTATTCCAAAAGCTGGTTCTCCGGCAGTCCGAAATAGGGCGACGCCAGCGTGATTTCGATGCGGTTAAAGGAGGGGCCCAGCCGCAGGTCGCCGGCGAATGGCTGCTCCTTGCCGTCGACGATAAACTTGTCGATCAGGATCCGGGCGTCGGGAAGGATGTCGGTGATACTGTCGGGATACATCTGCACCAGCCCGTCCATCGAGGAAAAGGAGAACTTCCCATCCGGAAAAACGACCGAGGACGGATCGCAGCCGCCATTGAATTCGTTGTTGCCAAAGCCATTGCTTTTGTCATAATAATAGTAGAAAACGCTGTTCGCTTTGCCGTCGAGGAAATCGTACACGTCTTGTGTCCTGCATTTGAAAAGCCCGTGGTTGGTGGTCATCCACATAAAGCCCTTTTTATCTTCCAGAAAAGTGTGCACGACAAGCAAATAGCCGTTTCGGTCGAGTGGCAATGCGGTAGGCTTGCCATTGCGGATCGCGTAGAACCCCTGGCCATAGGTCCCCGCCCAGAGTGTTTTCTTTTTATCTGTGTAAAACGCCCTGACCTCCCGGCCTTCCATTTCGGGGATTTCCCGAACCGAGGCTTTCTGAACATCCATCTGGAACAAGCCTTTTCCATCCGATGCCCAGATTACGTTATTGTTTACAGGGATAAAAGTCTTGACTAACTTAGGTAAATTCAGCCAGTGGATCGAATCCCCGGAGATTTTGCCCAGGCTTCCGGAGAATGTATTCAACCAGATATTCCCGTCGGGTGTTTGGGCAATCTTTGCAATTTCCTTTTCTGCATAGAACTGCCGTATGAGCTTCAAATCGGGCGTGCGCTGCTCAACGCGTTTGTATGCCCTGTTCAGCCATACATTACCCGCCTTGTCCACCAGTATCCCGCTCCTGCCTATAAGCGGAAAAGGCGGGCCGGAGCGGGTACCGTTGGGCAGGATCGCACCCAGCTCTGTGAGAAGGCCATCGTTGCCGTATAAATGCTGGCTGTAAAAATTGTTGTTCGTTCCCGGAATGCGAACGGTTTTGAACTGCTTCTTTTTAAACACATACATCCCGCCCGTGTCCGTACCCAATATGTGAATGCCCGATTCGGGGATGTTCAGGTAACATAATACGTTGCCGATATCGCCCGTTTTCAGTATCGGCTTACCGACAAGTATGTTGCCCGCGCCAGCAGCAGCACCAATTTCATACAAGGTATTGGAGTTATGCAGGAAAAGGCGTTGCCCCTGCTGAAAGAACTGTGATGGCCCGTGAAGTTCCCCGATACCGCCACCGGATAATTTAAGAGAAACTGCATATTGCCGCCCAGTCGAATCGATGCAGGCTATCCGGCCTGTCTGATCGAAAAAATAGATCCGGTTATTCAGTATACCAGACCTGTTATTAGACAATATTGAGCCTTTTAATGTCTTTAAAAAAATCACCTTTTTCCCATAGAGATAAGCCAACCCATTATCGCCGATTCGCAGGAATCCATCCCCGCGGGCTCCGACCTGATCATAGTTGACCTGTGCCGCAAAAGCCCCGAACTGCGATTCGATTCGATGGCGGTCTTGTGGCAGAAGGTTAGCAAAGACATCAAACTGATCCTTCCGCGATTGGAGTAAGACAACCCTATTGCGGATGTGCGGGTTTAGCACAAAAGGCTGGTTATTTTTATCAAAAGAAAAGACTTTAAAACCGGTATCCTTGAAGTAAATGGTACTATCGCCCGTGAGGCCGAGGTCGATAATGCGGTTACTGGCAAGCTGCGGTATATTGCTGAGGTTGTAGGTCACGAATTTCGTCCCGTCAAACCGTACCAGCCCGCCCTGGGTGGTCATCCATACGAAACCGTCTTTATCCATCCGAAGCAGCATCACGCTGTTTTGCGGTAAGCCATTGTCGCCGGTGTAATGCTGCTCGGTAAAATCGGAGACCTCCTGGCCAGATACGTGTAAGGCTACCGTGAGGAAGGTGAGAAGGGTAGTAATCCTCGCAATTTTCATAGCCGGGTCAACAAAGTGGGTTTGTCCTGAAATGACAGATGTAGGGTCGGGATCGAGGGTACAATAATAGCTTAGTTTTGTAATAATTTCTATGGCTTTTACAAACATTTCTAGCCAGTTGGCCTGTTATTCTATGTTAAACTTATTGACTGGTTTTCTTTACTTTTGACGCATGGCGCGTAATCTGGTTGTCAAAGACCTCCCGGAGCTGTATGAAACAATGGGCCTGCCCGTCGAACCGCTGGATGCGTCGTCGGGTCTGACCATCCATTTCTTGCAACAGACCTTTACCGAATTCCCATTTAAGTCAGTGCCTTTCAGGCCCAATTATTTCAGTTTTCTGTTTATCCGGGAAGCATTCGGCAAATACACGATCGATGACCAGAGCTTCGATGTGCAGCCGGGGACGGTATATTTCACCAATCCGGGCAATTACCGTGTTTTCGAATGGTATGGTATCAACGACACCTGTCTGATCACTTTTAATGAAGCATATTTAAAGGAAAATGTGCACGAAGATGTGTACCGCGATTTTTCTTTCCTGCTTACCGAAACCGTCGAGCCGAGGGTTTTGTCAGGGGAACAGTTTGCCGTCGTCCAGCAGCTCTATCAGCAGATACATAGTGAATACCGTGGAAATTCACCTTATAAAAACAGGATCATCGGCAGTCTGATGGTGGCTTTGCTTTTAAAGATCAAGGAATATTTTTTCCAGGATTATAACCCGATTTATGAAGGTAACCGCAGTTCCCAGATAGTAAAGACATTTAAAAGAAACCTCGAACAGCATTTCAGGGACCTTGTGAACGGGAAGGTCGAAATGCCCTTGCGTGTTCAGGATTATGCGGACCTGCAATTTTTACATGTCAATTATTTGTCGAATGTGATCAGCAGCAAAACCGGTAAATCAGTAAGCGCATGGATTGCCGATAAAACCGTCGCCGAAGCCAAAGTGATGTTGCAAAACCCGGGCCTGACAGTCAAGGGAATAGCCATTCGGTTAGGCTTTCTCGAAGCGCCACATTTCAGTAATTATTTCAAAAAACACACCTCCCAAAGCCCCGCCGAATACAGGAGGCTGCATGTAGGGTGATTTATGTAATATCGTCAAAACCATATGCATCCGGGCTTAGCAGAAGGAGCGACATCGCCCAATGTGCCTTTTCGTCTTCTTCCGAAAACGGGTGCCGGGACCATACTGACCAGCCTTCAACGGGCTGATAAAATTTTTCGTAGTTCAAGCGGTCGAATTCTTTCAGCTCTTCCAGTTTTTTGGATTGGAATTCCGTTATCTCGGGATTCTGGCGGTATAATCTATCTTTAATGAATTGCGCCACGGATTTCGTCGGCGCGTCCACTGCATTCTCGAAAGCCCAATAGTCTGGTAGCAGGCATTGTGTATAATGGGTAAGCATCACCTCCTTCAACCCATTTGGGGCAAAAGTCTTTTGGAACCGTATGTGGTGCACCAGCGCTTCTTTCTGGCGCTCATGCAAGAAAGTTTTGTAACATGCTTTCAGATAGTCAATTTTAACACGATCCGCGTGGAATGCAGATGGAAAAACAGGGGAAGGCTGCGTATAAAGGGAGGGAATAAGATTATTTTTAAGGTACTCGATTTTCGCGCGATGATAATCAAGCCATCTGGCGCGTTCATTGTCCTGCTGGATCGAATTCTCCGTGTATTGTGCATAAAGACGCTCCTTCAATTCGTCGTACCGGACCCTTTGTCCCTCATTCAATAGTCCTTGAAAGGCAATAAGTTCATAATCCCAGTCTTCCCATACGGATAGTATATGTTTTGGTGAAAATGTATCCCTGATCGCCTCATATTTAAGGACTTGTTCCGCTTGCTCAAATGTCAGATCGAGGTAGTGATACCTGTCCTGAACAAGCTCTACATTCGAACGATGGTCGCTTTTTTCCATGGATATTGATTTGCTGATATGCCAATATAGCACGTCCCGACGATTTCGTGTTAGATAATATGCGGCATTTTTAAGAGTAGTTGCAGCCAACCTTCGTCTTCCCGGTGGAGATTTTGGTAATGGTGAACAGACATGATGATGCATTTGAAATTCTGGATTTTTATTTTGGTAACCTTGGCAGCTGGGGCGAACGCAAGCGGGCAAACCGCCGTGGCTAACCGCGCTGGAGCCGTCCCAAAGGTTGAGGACGTGGGTGCAGGGAAATTGCCGGCAGAAATAGCCCCGGTAAAAGCCCCATTCCCGATGCCGCGGTTTGTAAAACCAGTTTTTCCCGCATTAACAATAAAAATCACTGACAAAGGCGCCCGCAAAGGCACCATGGTCACAAAAGCGATACAGGCGGCGGTTGATGAAGTGAGCAGGAACAAAGGCGGGACGGTGATCATTCCGCAAGGTATCTGGAAAACCGGGCGTATCAGTTTGAAAAACAATGTAAACCTACACCTGAGCGAAGGCGCGGAACTGCATTTCAGCGCGGAAATCGAGGATTACCTTCCGGCTGTGTTCACAAGGAATGAGGGAGTGGAGCTGATGTCCCTTGGGGCGTTGATTTATGCCAATGGCCAGGAGAATATCGCTGTAACAGGCAAAGGAAAGCTTGTCGGCCCGCCCGACGGCCCGGTCAGGAAGCGCATTATGACGCTGGACGTGATCGAAAAGGTGGTTCCTTCCGATAAGCCGGTACATGAAAGGGTTTACGAAGGCAAAGACGGCGGCTTTATTTTTCCGCCGATGTTCATTTCTCCGATCAACTGTAAAAAGGTTTATATAGAGGGGATTACGCTCGAAAATACGCCATTCTGGAACGTGGTGCCGGTGTATTGCGATAATGTGATTATCCGCGGCATTACTGTGCGTTCGGTGGGCATTCCGCGGGGCGACGGGATCGATATTGAATCGTCCAGGAATGTGCTCATCGAGTACTGCACCCTTGCCAGCGGCGACGATTGTTTCACGATCAAGGCCGGGCGCGGCGAGGACGGCATCCGGGTGAACAAGCCGACGGAAAACGTGGTGATCCGCTACTGCCTCGCCCGCGAGGGCCACGGCGGCATTACCTGCGGCAGCGAAACGGCCGGAATGATCCGTAACCTGTATGTGCACGACTGTGTTTTTGACGACACCGACACCGGCCTGCGTTTCAAAACGCGCCGCTCCCGGGCCGGAGGCGGGGATAACCTCGTGTACGAGCGCGTGCGCATGATCCTGCGCGGCGATGCTGTGAAATTCGATATGCTGGGCAGCCGGCAATATGTAGGCGAGCTGGCAGACCGCCTGCCCGCGCGGCCTGTCGACAAGCTGACACCCGCATACCGCAACATCACCGCCCGGAACATCATCATCGAAAAGGCGCGCACCTTTATCGACATTACCGGCATTCCCGAATCGCCGGCTGCCAACCTGCTCATCGAAAATGCCGATGTGCGGGTCCGGACCGCATTCAAAGCCAGCGACGCCGAGGGCATTACGATCCGGAATGCGTCTATCGCCATGACCGATTCTCTTTTGCACGGACTGGATATCCGCCATGTTCTTTTTGAAAAAGTGGAATTCAAAACACCCGGCAAACGGGTGTGGATGGACGTTCAAGGCGAAAACTCGAAGAATATCCGGTTTGTAGATTGCATCCCCGCGAAGCCGGAAGATTGGGAGTAACAGGTAAGGGTGGTGACCAAACTCAATAGCAGGCCGAAGGACCACGCTTCCACGACTTCCGCCGATAGGAAATCGGCGAGAAGGTGCTGAATGGCAGATATACAGGAGTGTGGAGTATTTGCTACGATTAAATATTTGACGATTCGCTGGCATGAACCCCTGTTCGTGCGAGCGAATCAGTCCTGAAATTCGAGCAGCGCTTTCAGCGCCTTAAAGCAGGCGTATGCCAGGTAAATTGGCACCAGAAGCGGCAGGAAAACAGCCATTTTCAGGATGTCGTCATTTGTAAAATTTTTCATAACAAAATTTTGTATACAACTTATTCTACAAATAGATAAAAGTTGTTCCACAAATATAGGGCAACAAAATTTAATTCACGGTAAAAAAAATGGCTGCTCACAACTAAATGAGCAGCCATTTTTACAAACTATGCACCTTACTTGTTCCACCAAAGCGCGGTCGTAATGTCGTCATTACCTTGTGCTTTCACAGCATTCTGGTAGTTGGCCAGGTTTACGCTCTGTTCTTTGGGCGGGTAGTACAGCCGTTGCGGAACGCCCTCGCCGAATAGTGGCTGGAACTTGTAGTCGGTGGTTTTGCCATCGACGGTGCGGCTCCAAACGATATCACCCGGCTTTACCAGGAACGTCGGATAGCCGGTGCGACGGATTTCAGCCCATGCCTCATCGCCCTGGGTATAAAGTGCCAGGTATTTCTGGTTCAGTACATTGGCTTTATCGGCCTTCGGAAGCGCGGCCAGGTAGATGGTGATATCGGCCTGTGCAACTCCCCATTTTTGCAACGAAGCCGTCACACCGTTGATATATTCCTGCTGATCCCAGTTTTTGTATTCCGAAATAAGGAATGCTACTTCGGCATATTCCTGCAATACTTCACCATAATTGGCCGCGTTCACAGCCGCGCCGGGAAGGCTCACGTCGGTGGCTGTCAGCAAGCCGGCCGCCGCAACGGGGAGCCCGTATGGCTGGCCTGTGTAGTTGCCGGCTGCATTTTTAGTAGCGTAAATCGGCAGGCGCGGGTCCTGAACCTTCACCGTCCCCAGCTCGCCTTTCAGTACATTGATAATGATGTGCGAAACGGCGAAATCCTTGCGGTTGGCGGTAACGGTAGCACGGTACAGCGGTGCCTCATTGGGTGCAAGCGACTGGTATTTGAACACCGCATTGTCCGCATTGGAAGTGAAAACACCCTTTGCCAAGGCATCGTCGAAATGCGTTTTAGATTCGGCCGGGAGCTGCTTGCGGATGCGCGTCGCGATACGCAGGCGCAGGGAGTTGGCGAACTTGGCCCACAGATCGTTCTTGCCTTTATAAATCACGTCATAATTGCCAAATGTCGTGGCGGTCTTGTATTTGGCAAGCGTATCGCCGGCCGCTTTCAGCTCATTGAGAATGTCGAGATAGATCTTCTGCTGGCTGGCATAGGCTGGGCTCAGGTTTTCGGGCTCCTGCTGTAATGCCTGAAACTCGGGATCCTGGTTGCCGTACGATTGGTAAGGGATATTGCCAAACACATCCGTCAGGTTCTGGAACGCATAGGCTTTCAGAATGCGCGCAACGGCGATCTGGTTCGCATTGCTGCCCGCTGTCCCGGCGGCGGCGATGCTTTTCGTAGCCGGGTCGGTATTCAGTTTGATGATCTCATTGAGGTTGTTCAGCGCCTTGTACGCGTTGCTCCAATAGGTGTCCGAATACGAGCGGGGAATATCGTAGCGCGACTGGTCGCTGTAAATATTCTGGCTGTAATACTGGGCAAAAAGCTGCGAGCCGCGCAGGGAGCTGTTCTCGTTGCGGATGTTGTCGATCACCTGTTTTTCGGCCGAGAGCAGCACGGTGGTGGTGGTCACGTTTTCGGGACGGTTCGGGTCCTTGTTAATGTCCTCGAAATGGCTGTCGGAGCAGCTGTTAAGCAATGCGCCGATGACGAGGGTCAGAATACCTTTATGATATATGAACTTTTGCATGATCTTCAATTTGAATGTGGTGGTTAAAACTTCACATTTACGTTCAGGCCGTAAGTGGCAGGTACCGGAACGCTGCCGCCTTCAAGACCCTGGATATTGCCGCCGCTGCTCGTGAACTCGGGGTCTATGTACTTGCTGGCCGTGTAAATGTTGGCCAGGTTACGGCCGTAAACCCCGAAATACACCTGTTTTACCGCTTTGTTGTTGAGCGCCAGGTTATAGCCGAATGTGATTTCGCGCAGCTTTACGAACGTCGCATCGAAGATCGTCTGCGGGGTAGGGCCGCTGTATTCCCCGCGTGACCATGCCTGCGCGGTAATGCGGGTGTCGTTCTGGGTGGTGTTGGTCACCTGATAGGTGCCGTCGGCATTGTAGGTAACAGTCCCTTTCACGCCATCGAGCACCACTCCTGTTTCGCGGATGTTATTGGCGGCTGTTTTATCCAAAACACCTGCATACATCGCCACTTTGTAGGTTTGTGAGAAGAATTTGCCGCCCACGCGCCCGTCGACCAGGAAGCCGAGGTTGAAATGCTTGTAGGTAAAGTTGTTCTGGAAGCCAAAGAGGTATTTCGGGAGCACACTTCCCAGCGGGGTAAGCTGCTGTGCACGTTCGTAAGTACCGTCCGCTTTGATCACCTTCTGGCCGTCGGCCGCGTAAACGAAGTCGTTTCCGAGGAGCTGTCCGTAAGGCTGTCCTTCACGCGCCACGAGCGTCACAAGGCTGTTGGCAAGCTGAAAGGTATTGATGCCCGGCGCCAGTGCGATCACCTTGTTGCGGTTTCTCGACCAGTTCAGGCTCGAATTCCATTCAAAACCATTCGCGCGGATCGGCGTGCCGGTTAGCGTTATTTCAATACCCTTGTTGTTGATCTTACCCGCATTGATCACCTTCGAGTCGTAACCAAATGCCGACGACACGGGAATATTGATGATCTGGTTGCGGCTCACATTGTCATAGTACGTAATGTCGAGTCCGACACGGTTTTTCAATGCCTGGATGTTCAAACCGGCCTCCCACGAGCTGGTAATCTCGGGTTTGAGCGCCTGGTTGTTCAACTGCGCGGGTAGTTTGTAAGAAGGCAGACCGTCGAACGACTGGCTTGCTTCATACGCGCGTTGCAGCTGGTAAGGATCGGTATCGTTACCCACCTGCGCCCACCCGAGGCGAACTTTGGCAAAATCCAGCCAGTTGATGTCTTTCACACCGCTCAGCTCGCTGAGGATCAAACTGGTTGTAAGTGAAGGGTATGCGAATGAGTTCCGATTTAACGGCAGGGTAGAAGACCAGTCGTTACGCAGCGTTCCGTCGAGGAACAGCAGGCTCTTCCAGCCCAGCGAGAAGCTGCCGAATACCGAGCTGATTTGCTTGCGGTAAGCGTTCGAGTTGACGAGTACCGAGCTGGCATTCTTCAAATTATAGTATTCTGGAATGATCAACCCACCCTGCGTGACGGCATCGCTGATGCGGCGGCGCTGGCTCATGATATTACCACCCGCATTCACATTCAATGAAATATCGCCCCAGCTCTTGGTCGCCGAAGCCAGCAATTCGTAGTTGAACTCGCTGAAATTGTTGTTATACTCCTGGTACTGCGATTGCGTGCGGGAATAGACGGCAATACGGTCCTGATATTGATATTGGTACACGTCCGCATTCACTTTTCCGCTTAGCTTCAACCAGCTGTTCACGTCGTACACCACGCCCACGTTGCCGTAGAAACGGTCACGGTTTTCTTCGAGGTAGCTCTGGTAAGCAGACCAGTACGGGTTATCGATAAACTTCGCAGCTTCTCCGGCGGGGGTATCCTGGTAGCCGCTGCGGTTCCAGAGGATTTGGCTGCCGTCGGTGCGCTTGTAGTTTTTCAGCTTGTCGTAATCCACCTGCACCTGTCCCCATTGGAATGCTTCGAGGATGATGTTCCGATTGGTAGCACCCGTCCACGGCCGGCCGGTCGACTGGTTTTTGATATAATTGAAATTATTGTAAAACTTGAACTTGCCGGCCTGCGTAGAGCCTGAGAAGTTGATCGAGTTGCGTTTCAGCGACGAGTTTGGGATAGTGCCTTTTACATTCTTATTGGTAAACGAAATGCGATAGGTGGAGGTAGCATTACCGCCGCTTACGGCAAGGCTGTTGGTGTTCGAAACGCCGGTTTCGAAGAAGGTATGCACGTCGTTTTTAGGATAAGACCACGGTTGTGGTTTCAGGTATTCTGCCGTGTTTTCGGGATCGAGGTTATACCAATGCAGCACAGGCGTGCCGTCCAGTTTCGGTCCCCAGCTTTCGTCTACGGCATATTCGGCGATGTTATATTCGTTGCCGCCGATGGTTGCCTTCTGGAAAGTGTTCGAAAAGCCTCCGCCATACAATTTCTGGCGTTTCGGCAGGCGCACGATGTTTTCAAATTCGACGCCGGTGTTGAGCGTGATATTCACCTTGCTGTTTTCCTTGCCTTTTTTGGTGGTAATCAAAATCACCCCGTTTGCCGCGCGCGTTCCGTAAAGCGCAGCGGCGGATGGCCCTTTCAGCACGGAGATGTTCTCGATATCGTCGGGGTTGATGTCCTGGATCATGTTACCGACATCTTTACCACCGCTTCCTGCGCTCGTAGCGGCGCTGTTCAGGTCGGCATTGTCGATCGGCGTACCGTCGATCACGTACAGAGGCTGGTTGTTACCGGAAATGGAGTTGATCCCCCGCAGCAACACGCGCGAGGAGCCGCCCATGTTGCCGCCCGATGTAACGACCTGCAAGCCAGCCACTTTTCCTGATAATGCGCTCAGTGCGTTCGTAGGGCGTGTTTGCAATGCCTCGCCCTTCACTTCCTGCACCGCATAGCCTAGCGCGCGTTTCTCGCGGGAAATACCCAGTGCGGTAACCACCACCTCGTTAAGGATCTTGGCGTCCTGTTTCAATGCGATGGCGATCTTGTCGCTGTTGCCCACTGTCACTTCCTGGGTGAGGTAGCCGATGAATGAAATCACCAACACAGGCGAATCGGTGTTGGTTTGCAGGCTGAAACCGCCGTTGACGTCGGTCAATGTGCCCGTCGACGTTCCTTTTATGGTAACGGAAGCCCCGGGGAGTCCGCTGGCGTCGTTCGCGTCGGTGACAGTACCGGTAATCGTCCGCTGCTGTGCGTGCACAAGCCCGGTCGCAAGTAAAGTCACCAGAATGAAGTAGATAAATCTCGTTTTCATGAATTGTATTTTGGTGAGGATTTGTTGAGTTGTTGTTTTGAAATTTTCTCTTGATTTTGACTGGCTAGTATTAAAATTGATTTTCTGTAAACCGCATTCAATGAAATTTAATTCCGTTAAATTCATTATAATGAAGTAATTATAAAGATTGTATTAATAAATATTTTGTAAATGTATTAAAAATAAATTAAAATGATTAATATCTATCGGATTAATAGATTTAATAATTAGAAAGTCAGTAATAGGATTGTTTTAAGTTTTATGCTAGCTGCTGAGTGGGAGGGCATTAGCTGAACATCGCACCGCGGCCCTTTGATTGAAGGCGCCTGACGGTATTTCGCGGACGAGATGGTGATTTGGCGAAATACCGTGTAAATAAATGAAAGTTATATTCCGTAATGGCTTCATATTTAATAAATTAATCCACTGGCACTAAAATGGCAATTGTAATGCATGAAGCCATTTGTTAATTAAAACCATTCAATTTCATGAAGATCGTAATCATAGGCGGGACAGGTCTGATCGGGTCGAACGTCGCACAAAAATTAGGCCGGCTTGGCCATACAGTCGTAGCGGGCTCGCCTTCTACGGGCATTAATACGCTCACAGGGGAAGGCGTAGCAGAAGCGCTCACCGGTGCCGACGTGGTGATCGACCTGGCCAATGCACCCGCTTTCGATGAGGCCACGGCGGTATCTTTTTTTGAAACGGCGGGGCATAACCTGCTGGCCGCGGAAAAAGAGGCAGGAACAAAGCATCACCTCGCATTATCTATCGTGGGTGTCGATGAGATGGGCGAGATGGGTTATATGCGGGCGAAGAAGGTCCAGGAAGACATTATCCGTGAATCGGGCGTGCCTTACACGATTATCCGCAGCACCCAGTTCCAGGAATTCGTTCCGGCCATCACCGGCGGTTCCACGCAGGGCAACGAGGTTCATGTTTCGAAAGTCGCATTCCAGCCCATCGCCGCGGAGGACGTTGCGGCGTTTGTAGCACAGTTTGCCCTGGGGGTACCTGCAAACGGCATAGAGGAAATCGCCGGCCCCGACCGTGGGTTCATGAGCACGTTCGTCGAGACCTATGTGAAGGAAACCGGCGACACGAAAGTGGTGATTCCGAACGACCGGAATGAGTACTTCGGCGCGGTTATACCGCAGGCCGCGTTGGCACCGAAGGGCGAGGCGCATCTGGGCAAAATCCGGTTCGAACAATTTATCGAATCTTCCTTGGTGAAGTAGCCTGCGGCAACGTACAAAGCGGCTCTGTCCCGGTTGGGGCAGAGCCGCTTTGCGTTTCATTTATTTCTTTAAATGCCCTCACGATCTTCAAATAGCCCTTTTTGGGGGCTTCGTAACAATTATTTAATACGAAAGATTAACCGCATAGTAGTCCGTTCGGGAAACGGGCAAGTATCTTTTGTATACCGCGACAGTCAAACAGGATGTCAGTTTCAAGGGCTCATATATTGATTGAAAAGCTGATCAGCAACCGTCTTTCGGCGACGGAATTGTCTGAATTGCTTGCCGGCACGTACGATGAAACCGTACAGCAAGCTTATTCGGACGCGCTGGAAATGTATTTCAATCGGTTACTTACCGAAGAGTCGGGCAAACGATGTGCACTGCCAGATTAGAAGTGGTATAACGGAACGTATTTTATTACCTACTCGCCTAATACTAATACTATGAAACCCAAAGCTACGCTGAAAATGGCGGCACGATGTATGCTGGCCGCACTTTGTCTATCCGCGCCGGCGGCCGGCGCCCCAGCTGCCGGAGCTGGCAAAAATGCACTCTTCCCTGTTGCCGACAGGATCAAAGGAAAAGTAACTTCGGCCGTCGACGGTTCGCCGATCCCCGGAGTGAACGTGCTGGTGAAAGGTACCCAGCTCGGTACCACCACCGACGCAACGGGAAATTTCTCGCTCGACGTCGATTCTAAAAACGCAGTGCTCGTATTCTCGTATATCGGGTTCAATACCATCGAAATGCCGGTTGGCGGCAAGAGCGTCGTGGACGCTGTGCTCTCTGAAAACGTAGCCACTTTACAGGAAGCGGTTGTTACCGCCTTGGGTATCAAACGTGACACACGCTCGTTGGGTTATAATGTGGGGAAAATTGAAGGTCGTGAAGTTGCCAATGTTGCCAACGAAAACGTGCTGACCTCCCTCTCCGGCCGTGTTTCCGGGGTTTCCATCAATCAGACCAGCGGTGTCGGCTCGTCGATCAGCATTGTTATCCGAGGTGCCGCTTCTTTGAAAAACAACCAGCCACTGTTTGTGGTCGACGGGGTTCCGCTGGCCAACAGCCTTGCCAACGTCAGCGAAAAGGGAAGTGGTAACAAGGTCGATTACGGTAATGCAATTTCCGACATTAACCCCGACGACATCGAAAGCATGTCGGTACTGAAAGGGCCTAGCGCTGCTGCATTGTATGGTTCGCGTGCTGGTAACGGGGTGATTCTGATCACGACGAAATCGGGCAAGAAAGGCAAAGGTCTCGGCGTTTCGTTCTCAACTTCCAATGTATTCGAAAAGCCTTACCGCTACCTCGATTTGCACTACAAACATGCCAATGGCGAGCGCGCGTTTCAGTTGGACGAGTCCTCGGCCTACTGGGGTGGTTTGCCACTGGATGCAGGCATCAAGGAGGTGCAATGGAATGCGCCGCTCGACGCAGAAGGCAAGCCGATCGCTACCGAGCTGAAATCGTACAAGAACAATATGAAGAACTTCCTTCAAACAGGAATTACTTCAACAAACAACCTGACCGTTTCCGGTTCAACGGACAAGGCAACCTACCGCATATCGTATAATAATATGAGCAACCGCGGTTTGATCCCGAATTCGGATTTGTACCGCAATGCATTGAGCTCGGCTTTGACTTTCGATATGTCGAAGAATTTGAAACTGAGTACCAATCTCAACTTCGTTCGCTCGAACTCCAACAGCCGTCCGCAAACCTCGGAACGCGACGGTAACCCGTTGCAGGCCGTTTACTATTCGCCGAGCTATGACATCCGCGATCTGAAAGGTGTATGGAAGCCGGGCCGCGAAGAGATCGAACAGCTGACGGTAGCACCAGGCGAAACCGACAACCCTTATTTTCTCGCGAAACACCTCACGAATGCCTACGTTCGCGATCGCCTGTACGGGAACCTGAAACTCGACTGGACGATCGTGCCGGGCCTGACAGCGTTCGTGCGTTACTCGCATGACATGTACGACGAAGACCGCGAAACCAAAATTCCATGGAGCTACAAAAGCATGTCCAAGGGCGGATATTACCTGGAAAATGTTGGCCGTAACGAAGGCAATGCCGACTTCCTCGTGACGAAGAACATCAAGACCAACGATTTCGATATCAATATTTCCGGTGGTGGTAATATCATGACACAGAAAGGAAACAGCTCCAACCTTGGAGGTCGCGACCTTTCGGTGCCGGGTCTTTACAATATTTCCAACATCCCGGTGGCAAACCGTGTGGTAGGTAACGGCAGTTTCAAAAAATCGATTTACAGTTTGTATGCACTGGGTTCTTTTGGTTTCAAAAACCAGCTTTATCTCGACCTTACGGCGCGTAACGACTGGTCGAGCACATTGCCCGCGTCGAACCGTTCGTATTTCTATCCTTCGGCATCTCTTAGCTGGCTGGCGAGCACGACATTCAACATGCCATCGTACATTTCAATGCTGAAACTTCGCGGAGGCTGGGCACAAGTGGGTAACGACACCGATCCTTACCAATTGTACCCCAATCTGGGAACCGGTAACTGGGGGAACCTCGTAACCGCAAACCTGGGCGGAACACTTCTGAACCCGACATTGCTGCCGGAGATCGCAACCTCAACCGAAGGAGGTATCGATCTGAACATGTTCAACAACCGTCTGCGTTTTGATCTGACTTATTATGACCGCGCCAATACCAACCAGATTTTCAGCGTTCCAATGGCTCCTTCAACAGGCTACGAAAGCAAGAACATCAATGCAGGTAAACTCGTGAGCCGCGGCCTTGAAATCGGTATCGGTGGTACGCCTATCAGCAACCTCAATGGCTGGACGCTCGATGTGAATGCCAATTTCAGCCGCAACCGCGTGACTGTAAAAGAATTAGCGCCTAACTTCCCGTATTTCGAACAGTGGGGTGAAAACGGCGCTGGTGCGTACACCTATGTAGGCGAGCAGATCGGCAACATTTACAGCCGTGGTTTCGCAACGGTTACTGACCAGAATTCGCCCTACTACCGCTGGCCGATCATTGCATATGATGGCGAAGGCGGCGATATGGACTGGCAGTCGCTGGGTGGCCGCGAGAATAATATCAAGGTTGGTAACTATAACCCCGACTTCATGGTGGGCGGCCAGGTTAACCTCTCTTACAAACGTTTCTCGCTCGGTTTGAGCCTCGACTGGCGCCAGGGCGGTGAATTTATGTCGTTCACCTATCGCTATGGCGAATCCGACTGGAAATCGCAGCGCCAGCTCGACAACCTGATCCCGGGCAGCCTTTATTCACCAGATCAGCTCGTTGCATTGCTGAAATCGGATCCTGAAAAATACATTATCCCGCAAAACGGAAACTTCCCGCGGGTAGGAGGGCACACAGCTGCAACCGGCGGTTTCGGAACTGATGGCGACGGTGCATTCATCCCGGGCGTTTGGGAAGACAAAGACGGTAACTACCACGAATGGCTTGGCGGTGCGGGCACTCAATACATGCCGATCACAGCCCTGTATCCTTGGAGCTTCAACCAGCAGGTGACCTTCGATGCGTCGTTTGTCAAACTGCGTGAAATTACATTGACCTACAAAATCCCGACGCTGTTCAATGCGGTACGTAATGCGAGCCTGTCGCTGTACACCCGGAACATTATGCTCTGGAACGCAGCGAAGATCGGTATCGATCCCGAGCGTGCTTTCTGGGCTGATCCAAACAAGGGTGGTTTCCGCCAGGGTATCGAGCGCCAGAACGTGATGCCGTGGACAATTCCATTCGGTTTCAAGCTCAATTTCGATTTCTGATCAATTCTTGAAAATTCAAAGCGATGAAAATTTTTAAATATATCCCCAAAGTCGTTTTCATATTGGCTGTCCTGGTTGCTTCCTCCTGTAAGGAAAGCCTCACGGAAATCAATGAAAACCCGAATGGCGTCGATCCGAACACCGCCAATCCGAACTTACTTATGCCGACCGTCATGACGGGCGTGGGCACGCAATACCTGAAACTGGGCTACGGTCGCATTGCCGGCGTGGTGCAGCACACACAGGAAGATGCCTGGAAAGACGGTTTCAATGATTACAACTGGACCGAGGAAGACGACGAGTGGAAAGCATGGTATGGCTTTCTCCGTAACAACGACCTGCTCTACAAAAGATCGGTAGCAATGGGCTTCACCTTCCACCAGGGGGTGGCACTGACGATGAAAGCATTCATTTTCGGCACCATTACCGACCTGTGGGGCGATGCGCCCTATACCAACGCTTTGAAAGGCGACCAGGGCGAAATGCTGCCTGCATTCGACAGCCAGGAAGTGATTTACAAAGGTATTATCGAAGATTTGAAACAGGCTTCGTCGCTGTTCGCTACCGCTGATGTTTCAACCTATGCGCCTGGTTATGATGTATTTTACAACGGCGATAAACTGAAATGGCAGAAGTTTGCCAACTCACTGCTGCTGCGTTACTATATGCGGGTATCTTCAAAACTGCCTGACGTTGCAAAAGCAGGAATTGAGCAGATATACACCTCGGGTATTTATCTGAAAGAAGCTTCCGACGATGCTGTGATGGACTACATCGGCGCAGCTTCCGGCGACTCGTGGCCAACTGCCATTGCCTTTGACGTGAGCCAATCGAACTGGCGCAGAAGGAGACCTGCCGCTGCATTGCTGAACACGATGGCTGCCAGCAACGACCCGCGCATGAAAGTGTGGTTCCAGCCTGTGCACGTACGCTGGGTATCGGACGCGACGCTGAAAACGGGTATGGATGAATTTATCCGTAAAGATGGCGTAATCCAGAACGGCGTGAAATCGCTTACCGAGCAGGAATTGCGCGAGCAGATTACGGCAGGTCGTAAATTCACCCGCCACTTCAATCCTGCACTTTATAAGCCAACCCGCGCCGAATTGTTCAACGGGCCGCTGAATACAGGTGAATATGTAGGTATTCCGGCCGGTATGATCGACCCGACCTATTACAACGAGAACCCCACGACCGGCCAGCAGGTGCAGAACCAGCACGCGTCGCAGTTGAGCTATGCGTATCAGAATTCCAAGGGCGGCTTTCTGAAAGCCCGTCTGGCATCTGCCGCTGAAACCGCGTTTATCCTTGCCGAAGCGGCGCAGAAAGGATGGGCTGCGGGCGGTGCGGAAGCGCATTACAATAATGGTATCAAACAATCACTGCAAACCTGGGGCGTGGCCGATCAGTTCGACGCCTATGTGAAAGCCGTTGCCTATAAAGGAACATTGGCCCAGATCATGGAGCAGAAATGGATCGCCAGCTGGACGGCGTCTACCGAAGCCTGGTTCGATTACCGCCGTACCGCATTGCCGGCACTGGCGCCGGGCCTGGCACCTGCTTCACGTGCGTTGCCGCTCCGTTTTATTTACAGCAACAACGAGATGAACAACAATGGCAGCAACGTTCGGAGTGCGATCGACAAGCTGGAAGAAACCAATTTCTCGGGCCCACGCAAGAAAAACAGCCAATGGTCGAAGCCATGGCTGGTGCAGGGAACGGGTAAACCGTGGTAGAATGTACTCCCGAACTCCGGTTGAAACAATTTCATCCCTTGTTTCCTGTTGTTCGCCCCACGGTAATGGTTGTTTGCCCCATACCATCGAATTAATTATGCTCAATTCGCAGAGTTTGGCGTAATTGCTGGTGACAATGAATAATCCAGCACCCGTTTTTGAAAGCGGCCTTTTTCGGAAGGTCGCTTTCTTTTTTTATTTCAAACCGAACCTGTGGCATCATTGCCGGGCGCGAGGCCACTATCATTTTTGAAAAATACAAGTAAACACTCGATTGTTCATCCTTTATATAAAAGTTAATTATATAATTAAACTAAATATCGGCGTAATGAAGGCATCCTGTTGTTATTTTGCTTTAATCTTTTCGTGCTTATACCTTTCCGGCTCCCAGGCAAATGCGCAGCCGGATATTTGGCTCGACCGTTTGAAAGGCCAACTCGTAACATTGGATTCGGCCGATCTTGCGGGGGATGGTAATGTGCGCATTGCGAGCAAGGCCGTCGGCAGGGACTTTCAGGTATTAGGAATAGGGGAGCAGTCGCACGGTACTTCGGAGTTCTTTGCAGCCCGGCTACTGTTGATCAAAGCACTTTCCGCTGATCATACGCTCACGAAAATAGGACTGGAAGCGCCCATGGCCGAAGTGGAAAAGTTAAATGACTATTTACGCGACGGTAACGGCGATTTGAAGGGGATTCTGCGTTCGTTCAGGTTGTATAGCTATGAATGCCAGGAATTTGTAGACTTGGTAGAGAGCGTCGGTCGGATCGGTAAGGCGCGCGGGAAGCATCTCCGTTTTTTTGGTTTTGATATGCAAAGCCCGTTTCAGTCACTGCAAAATCTGCGCGAATCCGGCGTGACCAGCGAGGTCTCAGACTCTTTGAAAAGCCTTCTGCATTATTATGAGCTGCTTAATAATGAGGTTTACAATCACAATTTCAATAAGGCAGATTTTGCGGAAATAACAACGCTGAGCGATCAGGTTCTGGGCAAACTCGCGGGAGCTGCTCCGACTGATGCGCTCGTCAGAAAGAGCATTCGTAACTACCGGCAATTCTTGTTGCTCAACGATCCCGGATACGCGAATGCGCAGGATGCACAATCGGAAATAAGGGATTCTTTAATGGCAGAGAACGTGCTGGCGGAAATAGAACCGGGTAAAAAGATGATCATTCTGGCACATAACGCGCATTTGCAGCGAACCCCGAACATCTTTTCGAAAAGTGTCGGTTTGTTTTTGTCACAAAAACTGGGAGCGGACTATAAATGCATTGGACTAACGACCGCACATGGTTCTTACACCGCCTTCAACCCGAAGGTGGGCCACATTACTGATAAAAACAAAGTATTCGCCGGGGATAGTACAACATGGGAATATCATTTTTCGAAAGTTGATCAAGCTGTATTCCTTTTCAAAACATCCGGCTTAAAGCAAAAACAAAATCTCCGGCTGCCAGGCCGGTACCGGTTGCTGGTGTACGGCGTGTCCGATAATCAGTTTTTCGATGGTAACCTCCTCGATGATGTTGACTATGTTCTTCACCTGAGGCAGACATCCGGCAATCACAGCTTCTACCTCAAATAGGTACTTTCAATAATTTATGCTTGTGTAGATAAATTGTATAAAAAAGGGATTTTGACGCATGTGCGTACCCGTGCATGAGGTGTGCGGGTTGGAAAATAGTCGGATTGGGTACAAGGGCACAAAAGAAAAACAGCATATTACTTTCGGCAAAAGTCAATGGCAGGCAACCGCTCCGTGCCTGCATCTGCATCTGCCTTCGGTATTGATTCGCTCAGCGGGAAATGGCAGCTCATCAACCACACGAAACATGCACGAGAGCCTCGCAGAATGGCCGGTGTTGCCGTTAATTTGCACGAAGAGATTCTTCGTGGATTTGGTTGAATTTATAAAGTAGTACTACTGAAAAACAAATAGTTATAGGGAGTGTAAAATGCGGAAAAAAGGGTTACATTGAATATTCAGAAATGAAAAACTGACCCAATCAATCCACCTCTATATGTGTTTGTTGAAGTATCGCTGCGTCCTCGTAGTAGTACTACTGGTGCAGCAATTAACTAACGTTACGGCCCAGCATAATAGGGCTTACAACCTTTATCTCAAAAGTGGTACGATTGTACCATTGCCCACACTTGAACTCCCTGCTTTGCAACCGGGAGGCACGTTCCGGCTCGCTGGTAGTGACGAAATTAAATTTGTAATAATCCAATTTTTCAATATTCCTGACGAAGCTGCGGTCCGTCAGTTGAATAGTGCCGGGATTACCTTGCTCGACTACATCCCGGAGAACGCCTACACGGCTACGGTGCACGGTCAGCCCGACCGGAATGCATTACAGCTTGCCGGAGCCAGGGCCGTGGTGGAACTGGAACCGGAGCAGAAGATCCATCCCGCATTGCTGGGGCCTGATCTTCCCGCTCACGCCTTGCGAGAAGCCGGGAAAATCGATGTGCGGATCAGCTACATAAAGGACTTGGCGCCCACCGACCTGTTGAATGGCCTAGACAGCCTTCGTGCCCGGTTGCTATCCGATGATTTGAGCGCCTACCAGGTTATTGAAGCGAGGGTGCCCATTGAAGAACTGCCGGCGGTGGCAGGTCTGCCGTGGGTTCAGTACATCGAAGCGGTGCCGCCCCCGGAAGAGCTCCTCAATGACAAAAGTGAAGCCGCGACCCGGGCGAGTGTGCTGACATCGGCATTGCCCGGCCAGCGGCAGCTTAATGGCGAGGGAGTGGTGATTGGCATCGGCGACAGCGGAAACCTGCTGGAACACATTGATATAAGCACCAGGCTTCTCAGCTATGATCTGGAAGCCAGCTACTGGCATGGCGTGCACGTTGCCGGCACGGCTGCGGGCGGGGGCATTATGAATGAAAAATACAAAGGATATGCACCAAAGGCGTCGATCGTGAAGCGTGCCACTTCCGAAATATGGAAGCAGGCCTCCACGCTCGTGCGCGATTTTGGGATGGTAGTGACCAACAATTCCTACGGCGGCAGCGTATGCCCGGACTATGGTGCGTATACCGTCGACTCGTACATCCTTGATCGCCAGGCGAGCGACCTTCCCAACCTGCAACACGTGTTCGCTGCCGGCAACAGCGGTCTGGAAGCTCCTTGCGAAGGCGTAACCGCGGGCTTCGGCAATATTATCGGAGGGAGTATTTCCGCAAAGAACGTGATCAGTACGGGACGCACAGGGGCGACCGGCCTCATTGCGCTTACATCCAGTAAAGGGCCAACCCAGGACGGACGTATTAAGCCGGAAATCATCGCACCCGGCACATCGATTACGTCCACACTTCCCGGCAACACCTATCAGGGAGCTTCCGGAACGAGCATGGCAGCTCCTGCCGTGGTCGGTGGACTCGCATTGCTGTATCAGCGATACAAGCAACTCCATGGCGGAAACAACCCCAAGAACATGCTGATGAAAGCGTTGCTTTGCAATGGAGCCACCGATAAGGGACTGGCAGGGCCGGATTTTAACTATGGATTTGGGGTGATGAACTTGCTGCGGTCGGTCTCCATGCTCGAAAAAGGGCAATATTTCAATGGCAGGCTTGCCCATCAGGCAAAGGATGGTTTCGAGATATCCGTGCCACCGAACACCGCGCTGGTCAAAATCATGCTGTACTGGAACGATGCAGCCCCCGCGCTGCTCACCGGGAAAAATAGTTTGGTTAATGACCTGGATCTGAGAGTGGTACGACTGGGCAATGCAGAGATATTGCCCTCGTTTCCCAGGGCGGCGCAACCGCTTGCAGCCGCCGCGGCCGGTGTAGACACTGTCAATAATATCGAGCAGATCGTCCTGGAAGGCCCAGCAGCGGGGACTTACATAGTGAATGTATCGGGCACTAAGGTGCCGAGCGGGCCTCAGGAATATTTCCTCGTATACGATATAATCGAAACTTCCGCTATCCTGGCTTTTCCCGCTGGCGGTGAGCATTTCACGAAAGGCGATTTAGTCGATATTTCCTGGGATAGTTATGGCAATTCGGCCAGCACCTTTTCCGTATCCTATACGATGAATGACGGCGTTTCATGGACAAACCTTAATCCCGCGGTGGCTGCCGGTACAAACCAGCTCAGCTGGACGGTTCCCGATGCAACCACGACAACGGCTAAAGTCCGCATTGTACAGAACAGCACCGGGGTTGTTAAGGAAAGTGCAGCGTTTGCCGTCATGGGCGTTCCGGTCATCTCTTTATCGACAAACCAATGCGAAAGTTACGCAGCGGTGCAGTGGACGGCCGTAAGTGGCGCTACCGACTATGAGGTTATGCGCCTTCAAGGTAACGAAATGCGCCCGGTAGCGGTAACCAGCGAGCTAAAATACGTGCTCAGCAGTCTCTCCCGGGATTCAACCTATTACATTTCCGTAAGGCCGCGAAACAACGGCGTGCCGGGCAGAAGAGCAGTGGCTATCAGCCGTAAACCCGACTCCGGTACTTGCCAGGGTGTTATTTCAGACGGCGACCTGGCTGTCGATGCGATCGTTTCTCCTTCGAAATCGGGCAGGTTGCTCACCTCCATCAGCCTTGGCGAATTCCAGGAAGTAAAAGTGCGGCTCAGAAACCTCGACGACCAGCCGGTGATACAATCATTTCAGATTGGGTATGCTGTGGGAAACGCGGCAATGCACTGGGAAACGGTGAATACAGATATCGAAGCCAACAATTATCTGGTTTACACCTTCCTCGCACCTATCGATATGCGCAATGCGGGAGCGTATCCGCTTACGGTGTTGGTGAAGCTGGAAGGCGACCAGGTTGCAGCCAATAACCAGCAATCGGTTGTGATCCGCCAGCTTGCCAATGCGCCTGTAAGCCTTCCTTTTGCCGATGATCTCGAATCGCTGCAAAACGTGGAAATAAATGCGAACACGATGGGCGCTGGAGGCGGTGAGCGATACGATTTCTCCCAGGAGCGCGATCTCGGCAGGTTAAGGACCGCCGCGGGTTTGGCTTATTCGGGAACAAAAGGATTCACGGTGGATGCCAACAACCAGACCAACTCGGAGTACCCGACCTACCTGGACGCCACTTTCAATCTCGCAGCGTATCACGCCGACAGGGACGAGATCCGTTTATCGTTCCGGTACCGGCTGTACGCTACGACCTCGCCTGCCTGGCCGCTGCACGTATACGTACGGGCGAAGGATACCGACCCCTGGATACCGGCATTGGAAAGCAGTATTGTTCCTTATTTTACCAAAAACAACAAGTACTGGCTGATGTCGGTGGAAATAAGTGATCTGCTGAAACGTAACGGGAAGGATTTTTCAACCAGCTTCCAGGTGAGGTGGGAGCAGAGTTTCCGGTACCCTACACAAACGGACGGCTCGACGATCGACGATATCCGCCTCTACACAACCACGAGCGATCTGGAAGTTACAAGGGTCAATGCGCTGGCAATCCCTTCCTGCGATGCCGACGGCTTTCAGGAATATAGTGTTCTGATCAAAAATAATGGTACTGAGGATTGTTACCGGGTGCCTTTCGATGCGCTGATCAACGATGAACTCGCGCATCAGGGCTACGTGCCGGTGGTCCGTGCAGGTGCTGATACACTTTTCAGTTTCAGCTTTTCTTCAAACCAATACCTCAGCAGCGACCGGAACGTAAAGGTCGCGGTCAAAAAAGCATTCGACTTGAACGCAGGAAATGACTTTTCTGCCACCCTTGCCAGGGCTGCGCAGGTGATTTCCGAGTTCCCGTACCTCGAAGACTTTGAAAATGGCCAGGGCGGATGGTATTTAACCGAACCGGGGCCGTTATGGACATTTGGCACGCCCAATACCGGTAAAGTAGTGGAAGCGGCAAGCGGCCATCATGCATGGGCGACCAACCTGAGTGGCAATCGCGGGAGTGATGTCGTATCATATTTGTATTCGCCCTGCTTCGCCATGAATGGAATGGTCCAGCCGTCGCTGAGTTTCAGCGCGTCCATCGATCTGGCAGCTTGTGCAGGCGGCCGCTGCGACGTAGCCTATGTGGAATATAATGTAAGCGGAAATACCTGGATGCGCCTGGGTGGGGTCAACAGCGGGACCAACTGGTACAATGCAAGTCAGGAGAGTGCGGATGTATGGAACGTCCAGGACTATACCCGTTGGCATGTGGCAACAGTGCCGATACCCAACTATTTTCCGGGCGGGTATGTACGTTTCCGCTTTGTGATCAGGAGCAAATCAGCCGCAGGCCGGGCGGGTATCGCCATCGATGATATCCATATTTACGATTCGCTGGCGATGGTGTACACCAATGCGGCCCCGGATAATCCGACAGTTTTCGCGGATGTGCAGGGTAGCGACTGGGTGTCGTTCAGGTTGTACAATTCGGTGGTTGCGGCAATTAATCCGCATGGGCAGTCGCTGGGCCAGGTTTCGGTGAAGGCCTTTCTGGAAAACGGCATAACGCGGATAGCGAACAAGCAGTATTATCTGGGCAGGAGCTTTACAATATCGGCGTCGAATCCCGATTTTACCCAACCGGTAGACGTCCGGCTTTACATTACCGATGAAGAGTGCGAAAGGCTCATTGCGGTGTCCGGAAAGGCGGGTACTGTCAAACCGGGGTCGGCCTATGAGTTGGCTGTTTCCAAGTATTCGGGCAGCAATGAGGACGGTAATTTAGAGAACAACGGCAATACCGCGTGGACTTTCTATGCTAAAAGTGCGGTTCGAAAGGTGCCGTACGCGCAGGGATACTATCTGGAATTTACCACGAAAGGATTTTCAGAGTTCTGGTTCGCCAAAGACTTCCTCGGATCGGGGACGCCGTTGCCGGTGCGGCTGGCCAATTTTTCGGCGACACCCGTTGAAAACGCTACACTGCTTGAATGGCGCACGGCCGGAGAAGAGAACGTCAGCCATTTTGAAATACAGCGAAGCGCGGATGCACGGGCCTGGGCATCGCTGCCCGGGGAAATCCCAGCGATAGGAGAGGGCGGGCACATTTACAAGGCCAGGGATGCTTCTCCCTTAGCGGGCGTCAACTATTACCGGTTGAAAATGGTCGACTATGCGGCCGGTACGCCGGACCGGACTTTTGCTTACAGCCATATCGTTTCCGTCGATTTTGCAGCTACCGGCAATTCTCCGGTTGTTCTCTTCCCTAATCCGGCTACGGACAAGCTGTATATCCGGAGTGGAAACAGGCGCTTTTCGAAAGTTGAGCTACATGCCGCGTCAGGCACGCAGGTATACACTTCCGCTGAAAATCAGTCGGTGGTGGATGTAGCGAAACTGGTTTCCGGAATGCATTGGGTTACAATTGATTATGCCGACGGCTCCCGGAGCAGCCACAAGATTGTGATTGTGCATTGAATTAAATTAACAAAAATGTGACGATCGGTTACCTGAGATCTTGGCGATATGGTTTATTTGCAAAAAAAGACCTTACCTTCCATGAAGCACAATTTGATAGCGATCATCGCATTTCTCTTTACTTTTTCCGCATCCGCCCAGCAAATCAATACCACAGATCTCGACCGGCTTCTCGACACCCTGACCGTCCACAACAAATCCATGGCGAGCGTGTTGCTTATGCACAAGGGACAGAAGGTGTATGAGCGGGCGATCGGCTACGCGGTGATAGATAGCGCCCGCAGCGTGAAAGCGACGCCCGACACGCGTTACCGCATCGGGTCTATCACCAAAACTTTCACTGCGACGATGATCATGCAGCTGGTGGAAGAGAAGAAGCTTGCTTTGAATACACATTTGGATAAATATTTTCCCAACATCCCCAACGCAGGCCAGATCACGATCGAGATGATGCTGCGCCATCGGAGCGGCATCCACAATTTTACGGACGATGAGGCCTACTGGAAAACCCAGACAGCACCCCGGACGCGCACCGAAATGCTCGCTGTTTTTACAAACAACAAATCCGATTTCGTGCCCGGCTCCGAGACGAAATACAGCAACACCGGGTATATCCTGCTGGGGTACATCATCGAAGATATTACCAAGAAGTCCTATGAAAAGAACCTGCAAGAGCGCATTCTTTCACGTATTGGGCTGAAAAACACCCGATTTGGCGGGAAGATCGATCCGACACTGGGTGATGCTTATTCCTATACGTTTTCAAAGCGCTGGGAAAAGCGGGAAGAAACCGATCTGAGCCAACCGGAGGGTGCAGGGGCTATCGTTTCTACCCCGACGGATGTTGCAGCATTCATGAGCGCGCTTTTCAGTGGCAAGCTGGTGTCGCAGGAGAGCCTGAGCGAAATGACAAAAATCGTCGACATATTTGGAATGGGACTGGCGCCCACACCTTTTTACCAGAAAAAAGGTTTTGGCCATACCGGCGGCCTGGACGGTTTCCAGGCTGTGGTGGCCTATTACCCCGAGGATAGTCTTGCCGCAGCCGTCTTTTCCAATGGCGTAGATTACCCGCTGAACGACATCCTGATCGCCATGCTCAGCACGTACTACAAAATGCCCGTGACGATCCCGGACTTCAAGGCAACGCAGCTAAGCCCGGAAGAACTGGATCTGTACGCGGGTACTTATGCGAGCCAGCAGATTCCCCTGAAAATGACAATCACCCATTCCAATAACAAGCTGTTCGGACAGGCAACAGGCCAGCCCGCGTTCTTGCTGACGCCCGTCAAAAAGGACGTATTCAAGTTCGATGCTGCGGGCGTAATGATGGAATTCCGGCCCAAAATGCGTGAACTCACCATTACGCAGGCTGGACAAGCCTATCTGTTTACTAAGTGATCGGCGCTGAAATATGATAGGTATGTGAAATTTAGTATGTTAGCGAAACCCTTTGCTGTCAAACATCCGTCTATCCTATGTCGTCAACCAGCGAAACCACCAAAAAGGCGCTCCATGCGATGAGCGCCCTGCAAGATCTTGAACAGCTATTAGAAGACATCAAGAACAAACCGGCCAGTAAGACGCCGCCGGAGAGTTTACCTGCCGAACTACCTGTTACGGTCGAGGGGATCAGGAAACGACTTGAATTTCTTCTGGAAAAAACAAACAGCGATTTCCCTTATCTGAGCGGGGAACAGCAATTATCGGATCTGGCGAGGTTGGAAGGGAATATTGAAAACTATATAGGGATGTCGATGGTGCCGACGGGCATCATAGGGCCGGTGTCGGTGTTGGGGTCCATGGCAAAAGGCGATTTTTATGTGCCGCTGGCGACCAGCGAGGGCAGTTTGCTTGCATCGTACCATCGCGGCGCCAGGGCATGTTACCTGGCCGGTGGCGCAACGTCGGTATGCCTGATCGACGGCGTACAGCGGTCTCCGGTTTTCAAGTTTGATAATTTGGGTAACCTGGGCACTTTTTTGGTTTGGATATTGGGTCAAATCGAAGAATTTCGCAGCATTACTGAATCGGCCAGCCGCTATGCGAAGCTGATCGACCTGAAATCCAATGTCGAGGGCAACCACCTCATTCTTACATTCGAATATCACACAGGCGATGCCTCTGGCCAGAATATGGTCACGATCTGTACAAACGCCATTTGCCAGTATATTATCCAAAACGCGCCGGTACAGCCGCAATTCTGGTTCATAGAGAGTAATTTCTCGGGCGATAAAAAAGCTACTTCACAATCATTCGCGAATGTGAGGGGCAAGAAGATCACCGCCGAAATTACGCTCACGCAAAAAATCGTGAACAGCGTACTGAGAACGACCCCTGAGGCAATGGCCGAATATTGGCGGTCTTCTACAATCGGCACTATTCAAAGCGGTTCGATAGGAGCGCAGGGCCATTATGCGAACGGACTTACGGCATTGTTCATCGCCACGGGCCAGGACGTAGCGTGCGTTTCGGAAGCTTCCGTAGGCATTACCCGCATGGAGCTTACCGCCGATGGCGGCCTGTATGTGTCGGTGACCCTGCCCAACCTGATCGTCGGAACCGTGGGTGGGGGAACTTCGCTGCCCACGCAGAAGGAATGTCTCGAACTGCTAGGCTGTTATGGCGCTGGCAAAACCCGGAAGTTTGCCGAAATATGTGGAGCATTGGTCCTGGCAGGCGAAATATCCATCGCGGCCGCGCTATCGTCGGGTCAGTTTTCGGCGGCACACCAGAAATTCGGCAGGAAGAAATGAAGCTGCCGATCCAGGGAAATGCGTTCAGCAACGCGGAAGAGAACGGTGCACCGTTTTTCCGCAGGTTTTATATTTACCAAAAAGAGCGCTTTCCGTTGCTGGGGCACGGCTTGCTGGTGGCTGCATTCAGCTTTTCGGCTATTTCCTATTCGCGTATATGCCGGGGTGCCGACGGCTTCGTGGCTATCCGGACATTCGTGGTCGGTATTTTTACGACCATATCGCTTTTCCTGCTTGTCAGGATCTTCGACGAATTCAAAGATGCCGATGACGACGCCCGATTCCGCAAAGAGCTGCCGGTTCCTCGCGGGCTCATTACGTTTCGGGAGCTGGCCGTAATCGGCGTGGTGGTAGCCCTGGTGCAGATTGTCGTAAACCTGGTTTTCTTCCCGAAAATGCTTTGGATATATGCGGTGGTCGTCGGGTACCTTTTGCTGATGGGGAAAGAGTTTTTTGTGGCCGAATGGCTCAAAAAGCACCAGTTCTGGTATGTAACCTCGCATATGTTCATCATCCCGCTGGTCGATATTTACGCGAGCGGCCTCGATTGGCTTCTGGCCGGTGTGCAGGCGCCTGTGGGGTTGTTCTTCTTTTTCGCCGTGTCGTATATGAATGGTATTGTACTGGAAGTGGGCCGGAAAATCCGCGCGCCTGAACGGGAATCAGAAGGCGTGCTGACCTACACCTCGATGTTGGGAGTGCCCGGAGCCATCCGGCTTTGGCTTGCCGTGCTCACGGTAACCCTGTTGCTGAGTATTGCTGCATCGGTATTTGCGGGTTATGGAAATGGCGTGCTGGCGGTACTGATCATTGTATTTCTCATCTGTGCGCTCCCGGCGGCGTTTTTTCTAAGGAGCCGAAATGTGAAACTTTCAAAAATGATCGAATATGCATCGGCGGCCTGGACGATCGCGATGTATCTCACGTTGGGAGCCGGGCCTATGATCTCAAAATTGCTGTTCCATTGATGCATTTTATATCCGATACAGAGCCACAAAAAGCGGCTGGCGTCACGATTGGCGGCAAGGCCGAAAACCTGTTTCGTCTGAAAAGGTTCGGAATGCCTGTACCGCGCTTCGTCGTAATCCCCTGGGAAACGTTGCTCGCCGGTTTTTCGGAATCCGAAATGGTTGCTTGCCTGACGGATGCATTTGGTAACACCAGTCAGTTCGCCGTGCGTTCGTCGGCGACCGGCGAAGATGGCGAGGCATTTTCATTTGCGGGCCAGTTTGAAAGTTACTTGTCGGTGCGGCCCGATGAATTGGCCGGGCGGATCGAAGATGTCCGTCGGTCCGCATTTTCGGAGCGGGTAACTGCCTACCGGAAACATCACGGGCTTCCCGGGGTGAGTGGGGTGGCGGTGATTGTTCAGGAAATGGTCGATGCAGATGCGGCGGGTGTAGCATTCGGGGCAAACCCGCTGACGGGCAACCGGCATGAGAAAGTGATCAACGCTGTTTTCGGGCTGGGCGATGGGCTGGTTTCCGGCGAGCGCAATGCCGATCAGTTTGTTTTGAACGGGGTTGAAATACAATATATTCCATCCAATGACCAGGCTGAACCTGCGCTCACCGATGCGCAGATCTACCGGCTTGGCGAAATACTGGATACGCTTGCAAGGGAGCTAGGCCAGTCGCAGGACATTGAGTTCGCGGTCCGGAACGACGAGATTTATTTACTGCAAACCAGGCCTATCACGACATTAGCGGAAAGGCCGGCAGGTAACTACATTCTCTGGGACAATAGCAACATCGTTGAATCGTACCCGGGCGTAACCACCCCGCTGACGTTCTCTTTTATCAGCAAATCGTATGAGGTTGCATACAAGCTTTTCAGTGCTTATCTGGGAGTGAGCGAACCGGTTATCAGGAAAAATGAAAGAGTGTTTGCTAACACGCTCGGTTTCCTGAACGGACGGGTTTACTATAACCTTAAAACCTGGTATCATATGCTTGCGATGCTGCCCGGTTACAGCATCAATGCCCGGTATATGGAGAAAATGATGGGCGTAAAGGAGCAGTTCGATATCCCGGAATCCTACCGGTTGCCGAAGGGGAAGGCCTGGTGGAGCATTCTGAAAATGGCTGTGCAAATGCTATTCCGGTTCAAGGCCCTGCCGCGCAAACGGCGCGAATTTATGCAGCTCGTCGACAGCACGATCGCTGCGTACAAGGCCATCCCTTTTGCAGAAAAAAGTGCCGGCGAGCTCATGCAGCTGTACCTCGATTTTGAACAAAAACTATTGCTGGAATGGAAAGCCCCGCTGCTGAACGACTTCTTTGCCATGATTTGGTTCGGTATGCTCCAAAAGCAGTGCGAGCAGTTTACGGGCGGGAAGAATCCCAACCTGCATAACGACCTGCTATGCGGTAGCAACGATATAATCTCGGTCCAACCGGTACACCGCAGCATTGCTATCGCCGCACGGATTGCCGGGGCCCCTGCGTTGAAAAACCTGTTTTTGCGACAAAATGAACACCAGATCCACCAAACACTGCTCGCCAGTACCGACCCCGAATTCGCAGGGGTAAGCGCCGATATTGAGCGCTACATCGCCGATTTTGGCGAACGCTGCGTAGGTGAGCTGAAACTGGAAACGATCTCCTACGGTCAGGAACCGGCAAAGTTCATTAAAGTGCTGAAATCCTACGTGGAAACGGGCATTACCGGGGCGCAATTTTCAGGCGCAAGAGAAGATGTGATCCGTACGAATGCGGAGCAGGAAATAGCCAGGTGCTTGAAAGGCAAAACCTTGCAGCGGTGGAAAATGGGGCTCACGCTGCGCTACACGCGTGAGCTTGTGAGCGCCCGCGAGAACCTGCGCTACGAGCGCACACGGGCATTCGGGATTGTTCGGGAGATTTTTACATTTATCGGTAAACGGTTTTATACCGATGGCGTGCTCGGCAATGCAAGGGATATTTTTTACCTGACCAAAGAGGAAATTTTCGCGTATATCGAAGGCACGGCGGTTACGCAGGACGTCAAAGCGCTGGTTGCGCTCCGGCAAGAGGCATTTCAAACCTACACCCGGCGTGGCACGTTGTCAGAGCGATTTGCTACTTATGGTGTACCCTACCAGGGCAATGATTTTTTCAGTACCGATAGAATTGAAAAGCCGAAGGGTGATTTGAAGGGTATCGGATGTTCGCCCGGGAGGGTGACCGGCCGGGTGAGGGTGGTGCTGGACCCTGCGGAAGTACCTTCGCTGAATGGCGACATTCTCGTCGCGTCCAGCACTGATCCGGGCTGGGTCACGCTTTTCCCCGGCGCGCTGGGTATCATCGTCGAGCGCGGGAGTTTGCTGAGCCATTCGGCGATTGTTTCTCGCGAAATGGGCAAGCCTTGCATTGTAGGCGTAACCGGCTTGCTGAAAATGCTGAAAACGGGCGATGAAATCGAAATGGATGGCAGTACGGGCATAATCAGAATGATCGCACGATGACGAAAGAAGATTTAACGAAAAGGGTCAATTTTGAAATTATCCGGTATGCCAACTGCTGGGAGGACGCGGATATTCTGCTGGCCGGCCTTTCACCCGCGCCGGGCAGCCGGGTGTTGTCGATCGGTTCTGCCGGGGATAACAGTTTTTCCTTCCTGGCAACGGATCCCGAACTGGTCGTAGCCGTGGATATTAACCGTACCCAGCTTTTCCTGATCGAATTGAAGAAGGTTTGCATTCAAAACCTGGAATGGGAGGAGGCGCTGGCATTCCTTGGTTTTTTGCCTTCCGAAAACCGGGCGCATTGCTTCCATTCTTTGAAAAGCCAACTGGGCAGCGCCGCGCGAGCCTATTGGGAAACCAATCTTGCACTGATCGCGGACGGCGTCATTCATCAGGGAAAATTTGAGCGATATTTTCAACTGTTCAGTGGAAAAATACTTCCATGGATCCATTCAAAGCGGGTAGTGAATGTACTTTTCAAATGCAAAACAGAAGATGAACAGCTGCATTTTTATCAAAACAAATGGAATACCTGGCGCTGGCGGCTATTGTTCCGCATCTTTTTCAGCAGATATGTGATGGGGAAGTACGGGCGCGACCCCGAGTTTCAGAAACAGGTGCAAGGTTCTGTTTCAAAATTTATCTTCGAAAAGGCGTCCAGCCATCTTGCTTCGGTAGCCGCGCAGGACAATTATATTTTGAGATACACCCTCACAGGCGGCTTCGATGGCCTTTTGCCGCATTATCTTCAAAAAGAGCATTATCCGCTGATCCGAGCGAACCTGGGCCGGCTACATTTGAAGGAAGGCTTCGCGCAGGCTGCTATCGGGCATTACGGCAAATTTCACTGCATGAACCTCTCCGATATTTTTGAATACATGGATGCCGGTCTGTTCCGCGAAGCGGCCCGGACGCTCCTGGCAGGTACCGAAATGGGCGGAAGGCTCGGCTACTGGAACCTGATGGTGCCGCGCCGGATTTCCCAAATTTTGCCAGAAAGCGCCGAATATATGCAAACGGAAGCCGAACGTCTGACGGCGATCGATAAGGGCTTTTTTTATAAAGGGTTTATTGTCGATAAGGTAATCCGGTAATACGCCACATTGATTAGCTATGAAAGAAATCATCCCTCCGCTCATTCTTGCCTGCTGCTTCCTCGCGCTGTTCGGCGTTTCCGAATGGCTGTACCATGTCGGAAAGGTAAAGGCCGAATGGACACGTAAGATCGTACATATTGGTACCGGGTTGTTGACATTGCTTTTCCCGGTGGTGCTCGCCAGTCACTGGCAGGTACTGTTCCTCTGCGTCAGCTTCCTGGTAATTTTGCTGGTCAGTCTGAAATTCACCTGGCTGCCTTCCATTAATGCGATCGACCGTTTTTCCTACGGCAGTATTTTGTTTCCCGTCATCGTTTACGCGCTTTTTCTGGTATTTCAAATGGCGGGTAAGGGGTTGATCGTCTTCTACTTGCCGATCCTGATCCTTGCGATTTGCGACCCGGTGGCCGCGCTGGTCGGGAAGCGGTTTCCTTTCGGGAAGTATCAGGTTTTGGGGGGCGACAAATCAGTTACCGGCTCGCTCGCTTTCCTTGTGAGTGCATTGCTGGTGACGGCAGTCACGATTTTTGCATTCCATGATGTGACGTCGCGGATGCTGCTGATACTCCTGGTGCCAGCGATCGCAACAGTTGCGGAGGGATTGGGCGTCAAGGGAATGGATAACTTCACGATACCGGCAAGTGTTGTGTTAACCCTGTTGATGACATGATGATCACGATCACCGAAACCGACCCCGGCCACGCAGATTTTCATTTGTTTACGGAGCTGCCAAAGCGCATTTACCCCGCGGATAGCCTCCGTTTCAAAACACAGGACTCCATTCCAACCGACTTCCTGAGAGCGTGCTATTTGTTGAAAGATGGAGAAAATGTAGTGGCAAGGGCAAGTATTTATGACAATCCGCTCCTGCAATATGAGGGAGATCACGCTTTTTTGATTGGTAATTATGAGTGCGCCGACCGTGGGGAATATGCCACGGCGCTGTTGGCGCACGTTGTTTCCCGCGTAAAAACCTGGGGAGGCAAGTACCTGATCGGCCCCATGAATGGCAGTACCTGGGAGAGTTACCGCTTTCTCGCCGATCACGACAACCCGTTGTTTTTTACGGAGCCTTACCATCATTTGTATTACAATAAGCAGTTCGCGCAGGCAGGTTTTGAGACCATTGCACACTATTATAGCAATATCGACCGCGGTATAGTGCTTGATGCTCCCGAAATATTGGTCCGTGAGCGGGAGTTGCAGGCCCTGGGTGTGACCATCCGGCCGATTGACCTTGCAAATTTTGAAGCGGAAATCGTGCGGGTTTATGACTTTAACTTGCTGGCTTTCAAGACCAACTTTCTCTACACACCGATCAGCAGGGAGGCCTTCATGAAAAAGTATATGCAAACAAAGGCCTATATCAATCCGGAACTGACGCTGCTGGCGGAGGACGCGGAGGGTAACCTGGTCGGCTACTTTTTCTGTATCCATGATTTTTACAATACGGAAAGCAAGTGTTTGATCGTCAAGACCCTGGCTCGCCATCCCGGCGCGGAATGGAGAGGGCTGGGGCACGTGGTAGGGAATGTGATTTACCGCAAAGCTGTGGAACTAGGCTATACAAGCGCCATTCATTCGTTTATCTATGAGCAGGGCACGTCCACGAAGTTATCCACCCATTTCTCCGGATCCCATTACAGGGATTACCTATTGTATGGAAAACGTATCGCCTGACCGGTTCAACGTCGTCGACCTTTTTGGTGATGCGGCCCGTAGCACCCCGCGTAAAGCGGCGATCATCGACCACGACAGGACGATTACTTTCGGGGACCTTGAAAGAGCGGTAAACGAAACCGCGGCCCATTTCCTGGCCAGGGGCATCCGCAAAGGCGACCGCGTGCTGGTATTCGTACCCATGAGCGAGGACCTGTACCGTACCGTGCTGGCGCTTTTCAGGATCGGGGCCGTGGCGGTATTTCTTGATGAATGGGTGAGCGTCAAAAGGCTGGTTGCTTGTTGCCGGGTGGCTCAATGCGCTGCATTCATCGGCACATTTAAGGGACGTGTGCTCGCCCGCCTTTTGCCTGGTTTGCGATCAATTCCGCTGCATTTGGGCTTGAAGTATAATGTCTGCCGGGACATTCCGGCCTTTCCCGAAACTGGGAGGGACGATATCGCGCTCATTACTTTTACAACCGGCAGTACCGGCATTCCGAAAGCGGCGATACGGACGCATGGGTTACTTTTCGAGCAATTCCAGGCACTGATCCCACTGATCGAGCCGACTCCCGACGATGTTAGCATGCCGGTTTTGCCAATCGTTTTACTCATTAACCTGGGCGCGGGTGTAACGTCTGTAATCGCCGACTTTAATGCGCGCAAACCGGACGCGATGAAGCCGAAGAAAATTTTCGATCAGATTCACCGTTACAGAGTCACTTCGATCATCGCTTCGCCTTTTTTTGTCAAGCAATTGGCATTGTATTCGAGCAGTAATAGGTTGATTTTAAATACAATAAAAAAAATACGAACTGGCGGTGCTCCCGTTTTCCCCACGGAGGCGAAAAGCTACCGGGATGCATTCCCGCGTGCGGATATCGCGATTGTGTATGGCTCAACGGAGGCTGAGCCGATGAGCGCCATTTCGGCCGATGAACTGATCGTCTCCGAAACGAACAGGGGATTGAATGTAGGAAAAGTCGAACCCGGCGCGACGGTAAAAATCATTTTCATCAGCAACGATGCCATCACCGCGGTTGACGAAGATGCATTTGCAAAACTGGAAGTGCTACCCGGCACGATCGGTGAGATCATTGTCACAGGAAAGCATGTTTTGCGGGATTACCTGCACAATCCCGAAGCTTTAAAACGAAACAAGATTTTTGTAGGAACCAAATGCTGGCACCGCACAGGCGACAGCGGTTTTTGGGGCGACGATGGCAATCTCTACCTTACAGGCAGGTGCGCATCCCTTATCCGTACACCCAAAGGCCTGCTATCGACTTTCCTTTACGAAAACAGATTCCAGGCAATTGAAGGGGTGCTGATGGGCACGATTATGTTGTTGGGTGATCGACTCACGGCGATTATTGAGGTAAGCGACCCGTCCCGCGAGGCAGCTGTTAGATCGATGATGAAGGCATTGCCTGAGGCGTTCGCAGACATTGTCTTCGTATCCAAGGTGCCGAGAGACCCGCGGCACAACTCGAAGATCGACTATGAAAAGTTAAGGCTATTACTACTACGCAGAAGCTAAAAGCCGACCAGGATTGCTCCCGGCCGGCTTTTGTTCATGGTGAATTGATCAGTCAGACAAGATCGAACCGGTCCAGGTTCATCACTTTGTTCCATGCAGCCACAAAGTCCTTGACAAACTTCCCGCTGGAATCGGAGCTGCCGTATATTTCGGAAATCGCCCTGAGTTCCGCATGCGAACCGAAAACCAGGTCGGCGCGGGTGGCAGTCCATTTGGGCTGGCCGGTAGCACGGTCGGTTCCAAGATAGGTTTCCCTGTCGGGCCCCATGGCTTTCCAGGAGGTGCTCATATCCAGCAAGTTTACAAAGAAATCGTTCGTGAGTACACCCGGGCGTTGCGTGAACACGCCGTTTTTCGAACCATCAAAGTTGGTATTCAATACACGCAACCCGCCGAGTAGAACGGTCAACTCCGGTGCGCTGAGGGTAAGCAATTGCGCTTTGTCGATCAGCAGCTCTTCTGTCATTACCCTGGAATTCGTACCGCGGTAGCTGCGGAAACCATCGGCGAGCGGTTCCAGGTAGCCTACCGATTCTACGTCGGTCTGGTCCTGGGAGGCGTCAGTGCGGCCAGGCGTGAAAGGAACGCCAATAGCGTGTCCGGCATCCTGCGCGGCTTTTTCTACACCGGCTGCACCTGCCAATACGATCAGGTCAGCAAGTGAAATCTTTTTCCCTGTCGACTGCGTGCTATTGAACTCCTGCTGAATGCTTTTCAGCGTGCCCAGTACTTTTTGCAGTTGTGCGGGATTGTTTACCTCCCAGTCTTTCTGCGGCGCAAGGGCAATGCGGGCACCGTTGGCACCACCGCGTTTGTCGGAGCCGCGGAATGTCGAAGCCGAAGCCCAGGCAGTCGAAACCAGCTCGGAAACGCTTAAACCAGATGCAAGAATGTTGGATTTCAGGCCGGCGATATCGTTTTCGTTTACCAGCTCGTGATCCACAGCCGGAACCGGATCTTGCCAGATCAGGACTTCCGTGGGCACATCTGCGCCCAGGTAGCGGGCACGCGGCCCCATATCGCGGTGCGTAAGCTTGAACCAGGCGCGCGCAAATGCATCGGCGAATGCGTCAGGATTTTCAAGGAAATGTCTTGAAATCTTTTCATATGCAGGGTCGAGGCGCAATGAAAGGTCGGTTGTCAGCATCGTAGGACGGTGCTTTTTGGAGCTGTCGTACGCATCTGGAATGATCTCGCCTGCGTCTTTGGCTACCCATTGGTGCGCGCCGCCGGGGCTTTTGGTAAGCTCCCATTCGAATGCAAAGAGGTTTTCGAAGAAATTGTTGCTCCATTTAGTTGGTGTGGTGGTCCAGATCACTTCCAGGCCGCTTGTGATCGTGTCCGCACCCTTGCCTGATCCGAAGCTGTTGTTCCAACCCAGTCCCTGATGTTCGAGATCGGCACCTTCGGGCTCTGCACCTACATGGTCGGAAGGCGCTGCTCCGTGGGTTTTTCCAAAGCTGTGGCCGCCGGCGATCAATGCAACGGTTTCTTCGTCGTTCATCGCCATTCGGCCGAACGTTTCGCGAATGTCACGGGCAGCGGCGATCGGATCGGGGTTACCGTCCGGGCCTTCGGGGTTTACGTAAATAAGCCCCATATGTGCCGCACCAAGCGGTTCTTCGAGGTGACGTGAATGAATGTTGCCGTCCGCGTTTTCATCGGCAGGTAGCACCGCTTGCTCTGCAGGGCCGGGTTTGCCGTGCGCATAACGGCGGTCGTTGCCAAGCCAGGTATTCTCCGATCCCCAGTATACGTCCTCATCAGCCTCCCACACATCGGCACGTCCACCGGCGAAACCGAATGTCTTGAAGCCCATCGATTCCAGTGCAATATTCCCAGCCAGGATCAGGAGATCGGCCCAGGATATTTTGTTTCCATATTTCTGCTTGATTGGCCACAGCAAGCGACGGGCCTTGTCGAGGCTGACGTTGTCGGGCCAGCTGTTCAGCGGCGCAAAACGCTGCTGGCCTGAGCCGCCACCGCCACGACCGTCGAACACACGATAGGTTCCCGCACTATGCCATGCCATGCGGATAAACAATGGCCCGTAATGTCCGAAATCAGCCGGCCACCAATCCTGCGAATCGGTCATGAGCGCATGAAGGTCCGTTTTGACTGCTTCCAGATCGAGGCTTTTGAACGCTTCTGCGTAGTTGAATTGTTCGCCCAATGGATTGGATAAGGACGAATGCTGACGCAGGATGCTTAATTTCAATTGGTTTGGCCACCAGTCGCGGTTCCTGGTGCCGCCACCGCCTACGTTGTGATTCAGTGTCCCGTTGTGAAAAGGACATTTGCTAATGTCGTTTGATCCGTTTTCCATTACGATTAGTTCATGTGTTAAACCATATTGCCTGCTTCTGGTATTTGTGCAGCGGGATAAAGGTATAATACTGAAATTTATTGTCAAAATCGATTAATTCTATAATTCAATAGTGAAAATCTATTTCGCTGCACATTCAGCCTGTTATAGTGCAAGTTACCTGGCATTAACACAGAAATTATCTTGAGTTGTAGGAACGGGACGGGGCAATGCGGGGTCAGGAAGCTGTCAGATAGCCTGCCGTAGCAATGTCTGTCAGCAGGTCCGGGGCACATGGTTGCCAACCGAGCACTTCACGCGTTTTCGCGCTCGACGCGACACAGCTGATGGCCGCAAAATGTTCGAACCAGGTGAAATGTGCCGCGGCCGCTTCGCCGGTTTTACTTACCACGGGCAGTTTCAGGCCTGTTCCGATTGCCTGCGCAATATCCCTGAACGCAATGCCTTGCTCTGCCGCCGCATGCAGCACCTTCAGCGCCGGACGTTGCTCCACGACCAGCCGGTACAGCACGGCCGCGTCGAGCCGGTGTACTGCCGGCCATTGGTTGCCGCCGTGGCCAATGTAGGCTGATTCGCCCTTTTCTTTGGTAATGCCAATGATCATAGGCACAAATCCGTGGTCGCCCGCGCCATGCACACTGGGAGGGAGGCGCACAAGATACACGTCCACTCCTTTGGCCGCCACGGCACTCGCCGCCTCGTCGGTGGCCGCACGGGGGATTGCGTCCGACTTGACATTCAGGGCATCGTCTTCGGTGACTGGCCGGTCGTACCGCAAAAGACCCATTCCGGTGGTGATCACAATTGGTTTCCCCGAGCCCGCCAGGGCTTCGCCCAGCGTTTCAATCACTTTGCGGTCGGCTTCGCAGCTCGCCTTGAATTGGGAAAAATCGTGGTTGAAAGCAGTGTGAATGACGGCATCGCACTCTGCTGCACCTCGGCGCAGCATCTCAGGATCGTTTACATCACCTTGAAGCGGTATCGCACCGGCGGCTTTGATTTGTACGGCCGCATTGGTGGAGCGCACCAGGCCCAGTACTTCATGGCCGTTCTTGATCAGTTCATTCAGGATAGCGGAGCCTACAAATCCCGAGGCCCCCGTTAAAAATACGCGCATGTTGTTTCAATTTTGTTTGATGCAAAATTGAAACCCTGCCCATGGGCAAACAAGGTCATTTGTCCATAATTCCGGCCTCGCGTTGCTGCTTCGCGTGGCGTATGCGCGTGAGGGTTTTCAGGGAAATACCCAGGTAGGCGGCCACCATGCGCAGCGGCAGCCGTGCCAGGTAGTCGGGGTAGGTGTTTATAAAATCGGCGTAACGCTCCTCCGGCGTTCCGCTCAGGATTGTGAGGATGCGGTTGCGGTTGTGGTAAATGGTCCTGGCAATGAGGCTTTCAGAAAACTTTTTGAGTGCTGGAATATCTTTTAGCAACTTGTCAAAATCCGGTCTGGTCCAAAGCAAAACCACACTCCGTTCCACTGCTTCAATATTCACCAGCGCCGGCGTTTGCTTGTCGTAACTTTCCACGTCGAGCGTCCACGTGTGCTGAGGAGAAAATTGCAGGATATGCTCGCTGCCATCCGTCCGGAGATAGTATGACCTGAGCATTCCGCTTATAATGAATACTTTATGACGGCATATTTCCCCTGCGGTCAGAAGCGCCTCGTTTTTGGCTAATCGCCGTAAGGTAGCCACACTACCGATATGGCGGATAGTTTCAGCAGGCAGATCGGTTTGGGCAGCCAGATAGTTTTCGAATTCGGTATGCATTGTGCCATATATAATTGGATCCCGCAAAGATATCCCCGCAGGCCCAATTACGGATATGTCTTCAACTAAAACTCACACCATCGCAGATCGCCTGCGCGAAGGAGAGCGTCGGCTTGCCCCTTTATTTGTACAAGTAGTCTAATATCAGAACCTGCCTTCCCGGACCGGGCAATTGATTTTTAGCCGGGCGGAAGTTTTTTTTAAATAAATCAGGCCGCGGTTGTGGTTTTGCTACGGTTACCTTCTTACCTTAGGCGCCACAGAGGCCGGCATTTCCGGTAGTACTACCCCGACATAGTCAATTCAATGCGTAAAACAGCACTGATTACCGGGCCCACATCGGGCATCGGCCGCTTTACTGCCCTCGAACTTGCGCGCAGGGGGTACGATTTGATACTCGTAGCCCGCAATGAGGCAAAAGCCCGCCAGCTGCAACTGGAAATAGGGGATGCGGTGAGCACCGGCTTTATTCAATGCGACCTTTCCAGTATTGGCTCCGTCAAGCAGGCGGTGGAGGAAATCACCACCAATTACCACCGGATTGATCTGCTCGTCAACAATGCAGGGCTTATCGTGCAGCACCGGCAGACGACCGCCGATGGCATCGAGCTTACTTTCGCAACCAACCACCTGGGGCCGTTCATACTGACGACGGGCCTGGTCGATCTGCTCAAAGCGGCTGAGTCCGCGCGGATTGTAAACCTGGCGTCAGCAGCGCATTTCTTTGCATTCAGGTACCGGACGGCCAAACTGGCTAACCCGCAGCATTACCACGACCTGTTGATTTACAGCCGCTCTAAACTGGCCAATATCCTCTTTTCCAATGAGCTTTCGGAGCGACTGGCGCCATTTGGCATTACTTCCAATGCCGTACATCCGGGTACGGTATCGAGTAGTTTCGGCGGCAACGGCAATGGGGCCACATCGTGGTTTATGAAATACTTCAAACCCTTTTTTCGCACGCCCGAACAAGCAGCCGCAGACATTATCCACGTGGCTACCGCACCCGAGCTGAATGCTGTCACAGGTCGTTATTTTGCCAATTCCAAGCCGGCCAGGTCGTCGGCAAAAGCTAAAAACAGGGCGCTGGCGAGGGAGTTATGGGCGTTTTCCGAAGTGCTGGCGGAGGCTGTTTTGATTTAAAATCTATTAAATCCATAGACTTTAAATACTTTTTTACTTAAATGTTTGGAAATTGAATAGCCGCTGCATTAACTTTGCATGCAGTTTAATCAATCAATCGAGCTGAGAACCACCCGAAGCTGTGTCCAGTTGCTAACGACATCGCATATGCGTTCGATTCAAATTTCACATATCGCCCCTTTATCCGGCCGTCCCGCCGCCGTTCTGTCTGCTGCCAACTGGGCAGAGTGTTGTTGTTGCTAGTAAAGTCCTTGTACGCCGGATGTTTCCGGTAAGCTCCCTCTTTTTCTCTTTACCAACACGTCGCCCGTCACCGGTGCGACCAATACTTTCTATGCAACATGAAATTCACTGACAGTCATATCTATTACGAAATTCTCATTCTTTTTGCGGTTATCAGCATTGCGGAAGCAATTACAGGCCTTTATAAAAGCGAGAAATGGTCTAAAAATGAGTGGTATATCAACTTTGCCGGCCTTTTCCTGTCCAGTATCATCACGCGGCCACTCAGCTTCCTGCTTTCGGCCTACGTGCTCAATTATTTCTTTGCGGATTACTATAATGTCTTCGAAAACGTGCCGCTATGGGCTGCGGTGCTGATTACCGCATTGCTGGAAGACTTCACACAATACTGGTGGCATCGTGCCGCGCATACCTACACGTGGCTTTGGAAGGGCCACCGTGTGCATCATAGTGCGCCGGAGATGAGCGTGTTCCTTACGGGCCGCAATTCCTGGGTGTACCTGCTGCTATTCCCGCCGCGCATTGTTTCCACGGTACTGATCTTCCTCGGTTTCGGACAGGCGTTCCTGATCGGCTACTTTTTCAAGGCACTGATCGGCATTTCTGCGCATTCCAGCGTGCGCTGGGACAAGCCGCTCTACGCGATCAAATGGCTGCATCCGCTGATGTGGGTACTCGAACGCACCATTTCCACTCCTGCGACGCACCATGCACACCACGCCGCTACCGACGCCGACGGCATTGGCGTTATCAACGGCAACTATGGTAACATGTTCTTTATCTGGGACATGTTGTTCGGTACCGCGAAAATCACCCGCGAATTCTCGGAACACATTGGTCTCGAAGACTACCAGGAAGAACCCTGGTACGTGCAGCTTGGGTACCCGCTGTTTAAGTCCAGGGACGAGCGGAGCGAGCTTTCGAAGTGAATTTTAAATGGCTGAATGACCCGGTTATTCAGCCAAAATTGAACACCCCCATGGTAAAGACTCTACTCACCGCCTTGCTCCTAACGTCATTTCTCGCCCGTGCGCAGGTCGCAACTTTTGATGTTATCATGGCCGGGCATACGATCGGATCGGTGAAGGTGCTGGAACTGAACGGTACGGAACGCCTGCGGAAGCGGATCGAGGCGGAGTTCAGCGTTCCCTTCTATTCGGGGAGTTTCGTCTCCGAAAACCAGTTTTCCGATGGCACCCTGCACAGTTCGCTCACCGAGCAAACCGTAAATGGCAAGCGACGCGAACAGACGATCACGACACGGGTGGCCTCACAGCATTACCGGTTCGATTTATCTGAGAAAGCCGACCGAAACCGTAAATGGGAGGTTACAGCGCCCATCGCGCACACCATCACCGGGCTGTATTACCAGGAGCCGGCGCAAGTGCCGGCGGTCTATTCCGAGAAGTACGGAGCCATGTGCAAGATCCGGAAGCTAGGAAATGGCCAATACAGTGTGGAATTACCCAATGGCAAGGAGAGTGTTTACAGTTATGAGCACGGGAGTTGCGTGCGGGTAGTGACCGAGCTGGCAGGCGTGAAACTGAGTATTGTCAGAAAGCAACGACCACTTTGAGCGGCAAGCTGCCGTGGCTATAACTTCGTATAGATATCACCGTTCGAGTGTTGCAGAGGTTGTTATTCGTGTACAGAAAGACTGAATCTAACCGCGTGGTGGTATGGTACCGGATTTCCTTACACCCGGGTTGCGAAATTTACCCCGGAGCGGGTTAATTTTTTATTTTTGTATATTAAATCTATAATTATACTAGGTTATTATATTCCAATGAAAAAATTATCCATTGTGATTATCTTCTTGCTGGCATCTGTGCAGGTTGTGCAGGCGCAGCAACCTGCACCCAAAAATATTGTCAAACCCGATCCGCAGGCATTGGCGCAAATCAAAGCCGGAAAAGCTTATCTCGTGGATGTACGCACGCCGGAGGAATTTGACGGCGGACATTTGCAGTATTCCAAAAACATCAACTTCAACAGTCCGGACTTTAAGGCGGAGGTTGCCAAGCTAGACAAAAGCAAACCTGTTTACCTCTATTGCCGCTCGGGTAACCGCAGCGGAAAGGCTGCTGACACGCTCAAAGCATTGGGTTTTCACTCGTATTACAACATTGGCGGTTTCGAGCAGCTGAAAACCGACGGCTTTCCGGCTGAACAATTGCAAACCAGCGCATCCAGGAAATAACGCACACATCGTTTTGCTCGAAAGTATGATGAAACGGGCCCGGTGATTCTTTTTGCTTCGCCTGTGTGAAATTTCCCAGCTGTTATGACGCTCATGGGTGTACGATTTTGTGCACCCAAAGAGAAATAATAACTTTGGGGCACATCATCGACAAATCGGCCGGCCATTTATGTTTACAATTAAGAACCTGCTTTCAAAATTCAGAGGATCCAATGCGGATCAACAGGCTGATCCTGAATATTATTTATCTATTTGCTGCATTGTAAAAGACGAAAATGACTACCTGGCCGAATGGCTGGATTACCACCGGAAAATCGGTGCGGAACATTTTTATATTTATGATAACGGGAGCAGAAAACCTGTCAAAGAGGTAATTAATGCGCTGGGTTATGGTGAGTTGGTGACGGTTACGAACATTCCCGGGCAGAATATGCACGTGAAAGCCTATCAGCATTGTCTTGATACCTTCGGTTATAGATCGAGGTGGATTGGGTTCATCGACATGGATGAGTTCATCGTACCTAAAAACGAAAGTGCCAGCCTGTCGCAACTGCTTGAAAAATACGAGGATTACGGCGGATTAGGCGTTTCGTGGCTGATATTTGGCTCCAATAGCCATATTGATAAACCTGCCGGGAGTCAATTGGAGAATTTCACCAGGCGATCGGAAGCCTCGTTTCCGCCGAACAGGCATATTAAAAGTATTGTCCAGCCGCGGCATGTCCAATCCGCTTACAAATCGCATTGTTTTAAATTCAAGCGGGGGTTCTCCTGTGTGAACGAGCATTTTGAGCCCATCGAAGAGGCGCTGGCCGACGTAAGCGTAGACACGATCCAGCTCAATCATTACTACTGCCGGTCGTTGCAGGAATACCGTCAGAAAGTAGAACGAGGGATCAGTGACACAAAGCGTAAACGAAAGCTGGAAGAATTTCATAACCACGACAACGAATCGAATGTGGTAGAAGACACGACGATCTTAGAAGTTCTGGAAAAACTGAAAAAAGCTCAGAATAGCGGGTCGGGTGTAAACAAATAACCCCGGGAACGTTATCCCGGGGTCGTACTTATCCAATAACCGGAGTCCTATTCACTCGACGGTGTCCCGCTCGTTTGTGTTGCCTGGTTGCGGTAATTCCCGGTCACGCCTGTGTGGTTTTTTGTGTTTCGTTTAGACGATCCGCTTCCTTCTTTTATTTCCCTATCCGGTTCAGTGAGATTCTTGCGGCGTATCGCAATGGCTTCTTTGGAAAACAGCATCGAATTGGCGTCTTCACGATCGGAATACTTGCCCACGTCATTGGCATTCTCATGCGTGGCGCCTCCCGGGCGGTTACTACCGTCGTTTTCACTGCTTTTTTGGGCCACCTGGTCGGTAGGATTGGGTTTGTCCGACTTCCCGCCCTGGTCAGTACTTTTTTTCTCGCCTTCGGGCGTAGGTGTTTTTAAGCCCTGTCCTGCCGCTTTTGTCGATTTGGCTTTGTCGGTGGAGCTGGTCGTACTTTGTGCATACGACACCGTAGTTGCGCAGAACAATGCCATTAACGCGGTTATCATCACTTTTTTCATAATAAATTATGCGTTGATTGTTGATTTCGTATGGCTGATACAGCCAAAACTATGCCAGCAATCGGGGGAATCCGCGTGCCGGATCAGGGCGTTTTGTCGATAAATTTCACTTTCGATTTTGTATCGGTCCGCAGCACGCTTTGCTGGCGGAAACGGCGCAGGTAGCGTTGTGCAATGCTGTCGAGCGCGGCGCTTCTTTCTTTGGTTTTCTTGCCAAAAAAAGTGACCACCTTGGTCGGTTCCGTAATAGTCTGTTTAGTGTCGGTATCCTTCCAGCGTCCGTTGGCGTCCCATTCGGTGTAGCCTTCGGGGAAATAATTGCTGATGACGCTGTCGCTGAAATTTTTCCATTGCTGTTCGCTCACGGCCCCGCCTCCCGGAATATCCCTGCCGAAATAAAGGTCGCTTCGCTGGTAGCCGGCGCAGGAGGCAAGGCCCAGGCAACCGACCATCGCCCATTGTTGAAGTCGCTTCAAGTTTGTCATCGTTTAGGTTAATGCAGTGGTTTTCAGGAAGCAATTTAACTTACCCTCAGACTTACTACAAGTTACTACCGACAAAAGGGCCGTCGAAATAAAGCGACGGCCCGTAGCATTTCACTGATCGCGGTCGTTTTTAATTCTTAACTTTACAATTCTCCCATCAGTGCATCCGTTCGAGTTGTCATCTTAAATCAAATGGTTATGCAGAAAATAGTCCCGCATTTATGGTTTGATAAGGAAGCTGCGGAAGCGGCGGAGTTTTACGCATCGGTATTTCCGGAATCACGGGTTACCAGCATTACGCGGATGGAAGATACGCCGTCCGGCGATTGCGATATGGTCTTATTCGAGCTCTGGGGCCAGAAGTTCATGGCCATCAGCGCCGGCCCGATTTTCAAGCCCAATCCTTCCATTTCTTTCATGGTTAATTTCGATCCGCTGCTGTTTGGCGGCTCGCAGGAGTCGGCGCGCGCGAAAATTGACGAGGTCTGGAACAAGCTGATCAACGGCGGAAGCGCACTGATGCCGATCGACGAATATCCATTCAGCAAACGGTATGGCTGGGTGCAGGATAAATACGGTGTTTCGTGGCAGCTGATCCTCACCAATCCGGAAGGAGAACCCAGACCGCCCATTATCAACTCTTTGATGTTTGTCGGGGACCGGTGCGGCAAAGCGGAGGAGGCCATCAATTTCTATTGCTCTGTCTTCAAAAATGCCAAACTGGGTTCGTTACACCGCTATCCCGAAGGTATGACGCCGGATAAGCCCGGTACTGTCATGTTTGCGGATTTCAAACTGGAAGACTCCTGGTTTACGGCTATGGATAGCGCGCATGAGCACAAATTCAGTTTTGACGAGGGTGTGTCGATCGTCGTCAACTGCGAAGACCAGCAGGAGCTCGATTATTTCAGCCAAAAACTATCCGCAGTGCCGGAGGCGGAGCAATGCGGCTGGATCAAAGATAAGTTCGGGGTATCTTGGCAAATATCTCCGATCATCGTGGAAGAAATGATGGTTAACGGCACCCAGGAGCAGGTCAACAGGATCACCCAGGCATTATTGCCCATGAAGAGGCTGGAAATAGCGCCTCTGGTGAAGGCATTTGAAGGAAAATAAGGTATTTGATAGGCCGACGGCGCGTTTTTGTCACGCTGAGCAGACCGGGCCGCCCGCTCAGCGTGATAACCCAATTGCCGCTTAGCTTCCCGCAGGAACGATAAACTCGAACGATGGTCCGATCGTGTAACCGGGTTTGCCGGGGAAAGGCGTTGCACACAGTTTTTGGGCGGTTAGTTTGAGGTCATACATCACGCCCACCGTGTTGTCGAGGTTTTCAGGTTGACCGTTGAAGGTCGCATGAAGCCCTGAAAGCAGCGAATAATAGCTGGTATTGAACTCGTTCATCCGGTTCAACTCTTCACCGCCGGCCGGAAGCATGCTGGTTTTAGTGTTGGGAAACAATGGAAAGACATCTTCCGGGGTATACGGAATGTCGGGCCCCGAGAAGGAATAGCCGTTTGGTGCGGCATCGTTTTTCACTAATCTCTTGCCTTTATACAATTCTTCAAAACGGTAGTAATGCGCGAGCTCATCTTCCTGGTCGAGCGGGGAGGTGGAAGTTCCTTCGCCTTGCTCGATGATGATGTTGATCGCGTCGATCGCGTTTTGTTTGGTATAAATAGGAAAAAGCTCGTCGGCAGGGAAGAACGATGACGTGACTTGCTTACTTTTGTCGCCCGGCAGGTCATGGGGCGCCAGTTCATCTATTTTCTTTTGAATGGCCTGATAAAACTGGCCTATCGTGCTGAATGTGGGCAATGCTGCCAGGCTCACCGATTTGAATACCAAAGGATTCTCCGGCTCTTCAATCTCCATAAATACATTTTTGACGACATCCGTCGAGTATTTTTCCAGCCCGACGATCAGCCCGTTGCCAATGCCCATCGGCAATGGGCCGGGGTATTCCGGTACGAAATGGCTGTTATCGATCGCCGGCTTCCCGCCCAGGGCATTCAGGATGTTGGCCGCGATGGTCATATGCAGCATTTCTTCGATCACGATCGAATGGATGATCTGCCGCTGCACCAGATTGGTGCCGGGTTTCAGCGAAAACATCGCCGTCAGGTAGGGTGGGATCGTCGAATGTTCCAGTTCGACGGCTTTTTGAAGCAGCGGATAAAGCTCTTCCAGGGCATTGGCGGTCAATGCCTTTTCAATATATTTTGAATCTATTTGTAGCATGGTGAATTAATTTAAAACCGTAAATCACAGATTTTCAAACAAATCGTCGCTGGCCGAAAAACCCGGGAATGAGCCGTTTTTCGCCTTCACAGCCTCGCGGTACCTGGTTTGTCTGTCGGTCAGCGGCGTGCCGGGTGCAACCGGATTGACTGCCTTGGTCTCTCTCGCCTCGGCGCGCACTACGGGTTTCGGGGCGACCTGCGGATTATTAAGCCAGTTCAGAATGGTATTTCGCTTGGCAGTCGACAAATCGCGCGTGACAGGCATGTGCATGGTGTCGTTCATGCCGCGCGAGAATGCGAAAATCAAGATGTTCTTTTTCTCTGCCAGCGCCAGCGGGTCGGCCAGGTTCACCACATATTTGCTCATGATCGGATATAGGTTGCTGTACTGGATCATCATCTCCGAAATGTCGTCCCAAACCGGGTTCGCTATTTCCTCAAAATAGTCGCGCAGGTGCACCACCACTTGTTCCGGACCAAATGCCGGATCGGTATTTGCGGTCTGGTAGTCAATGGAGTAGATCTGCCCGTCGATGTAAACCCGCGGGCTGTAAATGGCATTGCCGGTCAGCCGAATTTGCGCTTTGCCTTGGGGGTTGCTCGAAACCTGGCCATTGAATGACAGTCCATCCACGGGGAAGTTGTTCCCGTAAAGTTCGGAGATGGGGTTTTGCGGGCCGACGGGCGTATCGGGGGTAGGGGGCTGGAGGGTAGCGGTGATGCCGGTGTTCGCAAGCGGTTTCCCCCATTGGTAGGTGTAAAAATCGACGTCGACCGATTGGCCGTAGTCCAGGCGCAGTATGAAATTGTCGGCCCTGGCCACCAGGCCGTCGATTGCCTCGCGCGCGATGATCGCATATTGTCCCGGCAGACTTGTCGACGGCGTGACAAGTATCAGCTGGTTGTTATCCAATGCGGATATGGTGGCGTCCGGCAGATCGTTAAATGAAACGATCCCGCCTGTCTGGTTCAGCCAGTTCGGGTCGGACTGGTAATCCAGCGCCCCGATTTCAGTAAAATCATTTGGACTGATATAAAAAGTCGGAGTCTGGCGGCTCGCCACACCAGTTTGCGGTACCTTGCTCACAGCCAGGCGCAAATCCTGCTTGTAGCTGATCGTCCCGATAGAATCGGCCACGGGGAAACTCGACCCAAAATCGACGCTCACGCGTTTGGAGTCAGGCTCAACCAGGAAATTGGAAGTACTGAAATAGGTACCGCGGGCGCTCGGGGTGTAATTGATGCCGTACAACCTGCGCGCTGGCGCAAAAGTGAGCGGTTCCCCTTCAAAATACGGGCCAATGGAGCCGATGATCCTGCCCAATGAAAAACGGCCGTCATTATGGTTGTAATAATAGCCGAACGGGTTCATATTAATGGCCAGTGTGTTGCTTTGCGTGGTCGCACGCAAGGTTTTCAGGAACGCAGACTGTTCGGCCACTTTGCCCCATTCCACGTTTGTAATGACCGACGTCCAGGTGGCGCCCAATGGTTGGCCATTGCTTTTCCCACCGTCAGTCTGCCGCATCTGAATGTCCCTGAACGAGGTGGTGTTGATGTCGCCTTTGAAAAGCAGGTTGCCTTTGGCATCACAGATTCGCAACTGCACGCACCATAATGCGGAATACATCTGAGCGTCGGGGTCCAAATCGACCATTTTGCCGGTGGGGCGACCTTCGGCACCCACTACGGCCTGACCGATGATAATGTCTTCGGATTGAGAAGTCTGCGTGCTGCCGTCCGGCAAGAATAATTGTCTAACCGAACAATTCTGGAAATCGAAAACCGCGCCTCCCTCGGGATTCCACCAGCCGTTGGTGGCACCCTGTCCCGGTTCTTGAAAGTTCGGTTGGAAAGTGGCGTTATTGTAGTGGGCCGTGTCGTTGTTGACCGTACTGACATCGGATAGGAAATCGCCCGTAAAGACGAGCCTTGGAGCATGAAGGTAAGACATGATGCTTTAAGTTATTGTGAGGATAATATTCTTTAAGCGGCTGTATTCCAAATGATAAAATGTTGCAGCCATGCTCCATTGTACTTCTTGTAAATCCAAAGCATTCTGCCGATTTCGGACGCTTTTTCGCCTGTTTTTTTATCGGTAGTAGCCTGGTGGTAAACCGCCCATTCATAAGCGAGGTCTTCCCGGATCTCGATATCCTCCGATTCGTAAGAGATCTCAATGTAAAATGCATCGAACCAGGATCGCAGAAAGTCCACACCGCCTGCCTTAGTGTTTATGACGGGCGAACCGGGGGCGATCACCGTAATATCATCGGCGAGGATAGCGGTCATCATATCCAGGTTGCCGGTGTTTTCCGCTTCCTGGACGATGAGCCGCAGTTTTTCAATTTGTTGTCGGTCGTTTGTTATGTTCATGGAGATAAAGGTTGTTTGAAGGACGAAGTAACCTCTGTTCTATTTTTTACTTACTAATTCGATGCATTTGTAGAATTAGTTATTTAACGGTCGTGCGCGCATCATCAGGTCCGCAAGTACGCTGTCCGTTTTGGCACGCCAGTCGTTCGAAAGCGGACATTTCTTATTATCATGAATTTGTGAAACAAAGGCTGGATGCCTCAGGTAGAGGGTTTCTCAAAAGCTGGCATGCCATTAGTGATGCGCGAAGCAAACATAAACGTGCAGGTCGGTCATGATCAAAAATTATTTAACCATCGCATTCAGAAGCTTTTTGAATGGCAAGGGCTATTCTTTCATTAATGTAACCGGCCTCGCCGTCGGGATGGCCTGCGCAATACTGATCTATCTGGTGATCAGGCACGAGACGAGCTACGACTTGTCGCAAGCAAATCTGGACCGAATTTACCGGGTCGAAACGGAGAATATTAAAGAGAATCACACATATCCGGGTACCTACACCGGCATGGCCAACGCGCTGCGAACCGACCTGCCCGAAGCAGAGACCATCGTACCGCTCATGCAGGTAGGCGGCCGTACCATGACGGCGGCAGGCAGTTCGGAAAAGAAGTTCAGAGAGTCGTTCGTATTTGCGGATAATGCCCTTTTTCGGACGCTGGATTACACCTGGGTTGCCGGCGATCCCGGCCAGGCATTGGCACAGCCGAATGCGATCGTACTCACGCGCGCTTACGCGACCAAATATTTCGGAAACGTGGATGTGCTCGGCAAGTCGATCCGGCTGGATAGTAAACACGACCTGACGGTAACTGGCGTCGTGGAAGATTATCCGGTCACAACCAGCTTCCCGTTCAATATGCTCGTTTCCTTTCCAACCGTCAAGCAAGTCGATACCGGTTTTGATGAAAATAGGTGGAACGGTTGGAATGACAATTTTCAGGTATTTGTATTACTGAAAAAGGGCATCGACGCGACGCAACTGACGGGCCGTTTCGAAGCCGTGGTACTGAAATACATGGGTAAAGAGGCGCTTTCCGACAAGCGGTTCAAACTGAACCATTTGTCGGAGGTACATTACGCTGGCAACCTTGGTGGAAGAACCGCTAATGTAGGACTGCTGAAAACCCTTGCCGCTATCGGGGCGCTGGTCCTGCTGATTGCCTGTTTCAATTTCATCAACCTTAGCACGGCCCGGGCATTCAAGCGGGCAAAGGAAGTGGGGATACGCAAGGCAGTGGGCAGCAGCCGGAAATCGCTGATATACCAGTTCATTACCGAGGCGGGGCTTATTACCGTTTTTGCGGGAGTTCTTGCCCTGATACTTAGTGTACTGGTGCTGCCCATTCTTTCCGCGGCACTTGCCATACCGCTAACGATCCAGGACCTGTTCGTACCTCAAACCGCGCTGTTTTCAGGCATTCTCGTACTATTGACCACCTTAATGGCTGGTGTTTACCCGGCCTTGCGGTTGTCGGGCATGGCGCCGATCTGGGCGTTGAAAAACAATGCCACTTCGAGCTCCGGCCAGGGGTTTTCTATGCGGGAAGGACTGGTGGTGGTGCAATTTACCGTTTCGCTCGTGCTGATAAGCTGCGCGATGCTGATCGACCGGCAACTGGATTTCTTCCGCAATGCCGACCTCGGCTTCAATAAATCGGCCATCATCACCGTGGGACTGCCGGATAACAGGCCCGACAAGCTGCAAACGCTCCGCAGCATGCTGTCCCAATCAGCGCAGATAAAGGATGTAAGTTTTTCGTTCAACAGCGCATCTGCGGAAAGCAATTGGATGCAGGGGATGGAATACCGGCAAGGGCCTAAAACAGTGCAGGTCAAAACGCAGATGAAAATGGGCGATTCGCACTACCTCGATACCTACGGCATCCAACTGCTGGCAGGGGAGGCGTTGAAAGACAGCGACACTACCAATTTCAAGATTATTGTCAATGAGGTATTTCTGGGCCGGATAGGCATTTCCAATCCCGCCGCCGCCATCGGACAGAGAGTCTATTACGGCGACGGGAATGAATTTGCAACAATCGCCGGCGTAGCCCGCAACTTCCACGTCAATTCGCTGCATCAGAAGATCGACCCGACCATCATTCAGGTCGTTCCCAATAACTTCTATCAGGCGGGTATCAAGCTGCAAAGCGAAAATGCGATCGCTGCTGGCATTCAGTCCGTGCTGGTCACCATTGAAAAGGCCTGGACAGAAGCGTTCCCCGACCAGGTATTTGAATACAGCTTCCTCGATGAGACCCTCGGAAAAGCCTATCAATCGGAAACCCGTACTGCCAGATTGATCGAAGTCGCGACCATCTTGGCGTTACTGATAGCCAGCATGGGACTTTTCGGCCTCGCTACATTCACCGCCGAGCAACGCACCAAGGAAATAGGTGTAAGAAAAGTACTTGGTGCGTCTGTCGGCAGCGTCGTGGTATTACTTTCGAGAGACTTCCTCAAACCCGTCGTTGTGGCGATCATCCTGGCTTCGCCCATTGCCTGGTATCTGATGAATCTTTGGTTGCAGAATTTCGAGTTTAAAATTTCGATATCCTGGTGGCTTTTCCTTGCATCAGGGCTGATGATGACGGCCATCGCCCTGATGACCGTGAGCTTCCAGAGCGTGCGTGCGGCGATGCTGGATCCGGTGCGGAGTTTGCGGAGTGAATGATCATTGGTCAATCCAGGCAGTGACCACAGCTATTCCAAATATGCGGCTACCCATTTTGCCTTGATATCGGCGCGGGCGTTGATGAACTCCAGGTCGGTACCTTGCGCGATGGCGTCGAGCGGGAACCGCAGCGGCCGCTGGCCAGCCGGCATTTCGATCAGTCTGAGTATGCCGTCGGCGATGGTTTGCGGGTTCATTTCAAAGGCAGCCATTTTTCCGAAAAGGCCCTGGCCAAGCGCATTGAACTGTTCCGAGGCCAGCGGATCGTATTGCTGAGCGATTTCAGGTTTATTCCCGTGAATGCCTGCTTTCGCGCCCGTATTCATTTCGGTCGGGTACACCCCGGGCTGGATCGACACATTGTCGATCCCGAATTGCTTCAACTCGTCCTGCAAACCCTCGGTAATGCTTTCCACGCCGAATTTCGAAGCCAGGTAAGGGACCATAAACGGCAGCGTATGGCCGCTGGCACCGGAGGTAATGTTGATAATCAGTCCGCTCCGGGCCTCGCGCATGGAAGGTAACACGGCCTGGTAGGTCCGCACGACACCATAGAAATTGATTTCGAACATTTCGCGGATTCGGTCGACACTGTACGATTCGAATACCCCGAAACCGCTCATTGCGGCGTTATTGACGAGCACGTCGATTTTGCCATGCCGGGCCAGAACTTGCCCGAACGCCGCGTTGACGGAAGCGTCGTCGGTCAGGTCTATTTCCACTACCTCTATATTGGGGATGGCACTCAGCTCTTCTGCCACAGCGCGGTTTTTGTCGCTGGTGTTCCGCATGCCCGCTATGACGGTAAGGCCTGCATTAGCCAATGTGATTGCGGTAAGTTTACCAAAACCGGTACTGGTTCCGGTAATAAAAACTGTCTTGTTCATCGTCGTAAATTTTAAAGTTGACGATGCAAAGTTGCAACCCCGGCAGGCCGGTTTCCATTGACATTTGATTGAAAAAATAACAAGCAAATGTCAATGGAAATAGTCAAAACGCCTATTTGCCCGTGTTGTTACGCCTGATCCGCGTGAGCGTCTCGGGGGTAATGCCGATGTAGGAGGCGATCATATGCTGCGGTATCCGGTTGGCGATTTGAGGATATTGATCCAGAAACTTCTGGTATTTCTCTTCGGCCGACAGGCTGATGCCCGCGTGAATGCGGTCCTGCGATACAATGAAGCTTTTATGCAAAATCGCATTGACCAGATCGTTCAGTTGCGGGATCGTGCGGCAAAGCAGGTCGAAATTTTCCTTGGTGATTAAAACCAAGTCAGTGTCTTCGATGGCCTCGATGTTGAACCTGGAAGGCTTCCCGGTCATCAGGCTCTCCCGGTCGCCCGACCAGTAGTTTTCCGGAGCAAAATTCAGGATATGTTCATTGCCTTTGTGATCAATAGAATAGGTTCTCAGAAAGCCGCCGCCGACAAAAGCATTGTATTTCCATACATCGCCCTCCTGCAACAGCAGTTGCCGCTTGCGGATTTTCTTTGGAATACACACCTGAGCAATCTGCGCTGTTTCTTCGGCAGAGAGCGTGATTTTGTCGGTGAGGTATCGGATGAATTTGTCAATGACCGGACTCGGGTTCATGTGCTGTTTTGTAAATAGGACTAACTGGTATGCATATAAAAAATAATGACGGATTGAAGGTTCATTCCGCTATTACAAACTACAATGAAATTATTATGAGTGCATTCCGACCCGGTCAGTCGGGTGCATTCCGGGAACATCATTTATATCGATGACCTTTGCACCCTGGATGAATACCGCGGGAAGGGCCTGGCTAAACGGTTACTGGACCACGTGCGTGAAATTGCCAGGCTGAACGATCAGGATGCGCTCGTGCTCGACACGGATTTTACCAATAACACCGCTCAGAAAGTGTGTTTCAAAAGCGGTTTCAAACTGGCCGCACTGCATTTGGCAAGCGCGTTGAAATAGCTGCGGGCTACTCCGCGATCCTGATATTTTTCATCTTCACGGGCAGCCACACCTGCATCGGTCCGCGGCCGCGGTTGGCCCAGGTGTAATACGGGATCGCAGTCACAGTCTGCGGTTCCGCCTTCACATTCAGGCCGTCGGGTGTGGCTTTTACCACTTGCAGGTTCGCCTGGATGGAGATGACCGATTCGTTCAGGATCTGGCTTTTTTGGGTATTGAATGAAGGGTTTTCGGGTACCAGCAGGTTCCATACTTCGCCTGCATTGTCGGCGCCTTCGACGCAATACACAATAGGCCCGCGTTGGAGCGCAACGCGATCGGCATCCGCTTTCACCTCCTTGCGCGCCCTGATTTGCCGTACTTCCATGGGCAGTTTCACTTCTACTTCATCGCCATTCTTCCAGGTACGGTCGATGACCGCATAACCCTTATCCGTTTGGTAAGTAACGGGCATGCCATTCAGCAGTATTTCGATCTCCGCATGACCCGCACCTGCAAAATTGTACAATCCTCCGGGAACAGCCGTTTCAGCCGCCCATCCCGGAATGCGGATGTTCAATGCATATTTGACCTTCTGCGCGGGCGACACCTTGATCTTAACATTGCCATCCCAGGGATAACCGGTATCCATTTTCAGTGGCACCGCCGTTTTTCCAACCTGAAAATTCGTATTGCTGCCCACAAATAGGTTCACCCAGATCTTCCCCTCCGATTTACCATAAATGTAATCTCCCACCGAAGCCACCAGCCTCGCGATGTTGGAAGGGCAGCACGCCGTACCGAACCACGCACTGCGGGCATTGTTACCCACCGAGGAAAGCGGGTTTCCGTAAAAGAAAGTATCTCCGCCAAGGCTCAGGCCGTCTAACGCGCCGTTGTACAGGCTGCGTTCGAGGACGTCGATGTATTTGGCGTCGCCGGTGAGCGCGTTCATACGCTGGTTCCAGAATACCATTCCCACCGACGCGCAGGTTTCGCTGTACGCGGCGCCGTTGGGCAGGTCGTAATCGTCGGTGAAGCCTTCGTTATGGCCAGAGGAGCCGATTCCGCCCGTCAGGTACATATTGCGGTAAACGACATCTTCCCATACGGCGGTCATGGCATTCATGTAGCCCGGATCCTGCGTGACCGACGCCACATCAGCCGCACCTGTGTACTGGTACATGGCGCGTACGGCGTGGCCGGTGATCTCTTTCTGCTGCTTCACGGGCACATCGTCCTGGCAGTACTTCGGGTCTTTCCATTGGTCCCAGATCACGCCTTTTCCATAGCCATGGCCGCGCTGGTCGAGGAACCAGTCGGCCAGTTTCAGGTAGCGGTCCTCTTTTGTTAAATGATACAACTTCATCAATGCCAGCTCGATTTCCTGGTGGCCTGAAACCCATGGACGGTTGGCGACGCGGAATGTGGCATCGATATGGTCGGCGAGGCGGATGGCGACGTCGAGCAGCTTCCGTTTGCCGGTGGTGTTGTAATAGGCCACTGCCGCTTCCATCAAATGCCCCGCACAGTAATCTTCATGCTTTTCCATGTCGGTCCAGCGTTGTTTGAGGTCAGTCAGTGTGTAGTAGGTGTTCAAATAGCCGTCCGGAAGCTGCGCCGCTGCGATCTTGTCGATCCATTCATCCGCTTTACGTTCCAGGGCGGCGTCAGGACGATTTTTCAGCGAATAGGCCATAGCTTCGATGGCCTTGTACACGTCGCTGTCGTCGTAATAAATTCCTTCGTGCTTTTCGCCCTGCTTGCGGGCCACCTTTTCAAAATTCCGGATGCGGCCCGATTTTTCTTCGGTTTGAATGATACAGGCATTCAATGTCGCTGTCGCTACTTTTTCCTGTTTAGGTTTCCAGAACTGGTCGGTAATGTTTACCTCCGAGAACCGCACAGGCTGGATACGCTGCTGGGCTTGCGCAGGGATCGTCAGCATGCACCATACAAGCGCCGCGCCGACATATATTTTAGGGATTAACTGCATTTTAATATTCGTTTTAATCAAAAGAAACTACTTTTTACGGATAACCGGAAACTGTGAAATCCGGAGATTGGTGCAGCCATATGGGATCAGCACGATGTCTTCCTCCTTGTCCTCGGTTTCGAGCTGGTAGGTGACGCTGTACGGAATCGGGCCAGCCATTTCGTTGTACAATCCCCACGACGGAATGCGGCGTGCTTTGGTCCTGATCTGCAACGGGGCATTCTCGGGATTCCACGGATAATTTGAAACCGGTTTCGCTGCTTCCCATTTGTATTGCTCTTCCAGCTTGTTGCCCGGTGTTAGTATTAATCCATAATTCCATGGCGTAGTTGGACGCACTTCGGTGTAGGACGAGCCGTAATCGATAGGATCCTTATCGTTTTTCACCAGTTTGGAGGTTTCTCCTACTTTCAATGCATAGGTTAGCGGCCCGCGCTCGACGGAAATCGAGTTTTCAACCCAGGTATTTTTGAAAATATGCATGGGCAAAGTCAGTTCCACCACATCGCCTTTTTCCCACTCGCGGGTCAGTTTCACGACCTGGTTGCCGTCCGGTTCGAGCCAGAGCTTACCATTCACTTTGACAGCACCCTTTTTACACCAGGCCGGAATCCGCAAATGGAAAGGGAATACCGCTTTGGCAGAAGGGTTTAGCGTGAATTTAATGGTTTCCTCAAAAGGGTAGGAAGTCTCTTCCTTCACCGCCACATTTACACCTTCCGCAAGCTTAATAGTCGCCTCGCTGGCCGAATAGGCCAGAGCTGCAATGCCCTTGTCGGCGGTGGCATACCAGAGGTTTTGGACAAATTTCGGCCATCCCTGGTGCATGTTGGAAGTACAGCACGGATAACCCGTGAGCAGGCCCATGCACACATCGGTACCACCGTGGTTCACGTCAAAATTACGGTGGTGCCGGGTCATCATCACCTGGTTGGCCTGCTGGAAATACTGGCGGGTCATGAAATCGTCGGAATGCTGCGTCGGTAATGCATTGAATGCCACTTTTTCGAGCATATCGGCATAGCCTACGTCGCCGGTGATTTCGAGGATGCTTTCGAGGGAGAACATCATTTCTACGGCGGAGCAAAGTTCGGAACCTTGCGTCGGATCGTTTCCGTGCAATGCTTCGTCGCCGCCGTACAGCCCATGGGCCATGCCGTTGAACTTGCGGAGGTCGGCGAAACCTTTCTGGGTGGCGTCGAGGTATTTTTGTTCCGGGTGATGCTGGAAATAGATCAGCGGTGCTTTGATCCCCTGCGCGAGGTTTACACAGTGAATGCTGCCGCGCGTGGAAAGCAAGTCGGTATTCAGGAATGCATTCGTGTAATCGAAAGTTTGCAGGTGGATGAGATTGCCGAGATCGAGCAGGAACTTGTCGCCGGTGATGTTGTAGAGCCAGTACACCACAGCCAGATTATCAGCACCGCGGTACCTTGCCCAGAATGTCCAGTTATCGAGCGGCTTAGAGGGCAGTTCTTTAAGCTGGTATTTGAAATAATTGGTCATTAAGGTAACGACCCGCTTGTCGCCGGTGGCGGAATAGTATTGTTTCAAAATTTTAAGCATCACCATTTTGGGCCACCAGTCGCGGCTGTTGTCGCGCTGCACGCCGGGCTCGTGGCCGTAATCTTTGGAGGGGCCAAAATAACCGTCCGGTTGTTGGCTCGAAATGGCCCATTCTACCCAAGGTTTGGTTTTGGCGATAAGTTCTTTGTCGTCGAGGATATATGCGAGCGGGAGCAGTCCGTCAATCCAGTAGGGACCGCGTTCCCATTGGTCGCCGTCACCCCCCAACCAGCCATTGCGTTTGCCCATTACGAGCGGGTAAAGTTCGTCGAGTTTGCCGGTGGAGCCGTTTTTCTGGCGAATGAGCATTTCTTTGAGCCAGCCCTGGGGCTTAACGGCGCCTAGTGGCAGTTCGCTGTATGGGTTGCTTCTTAGCGGGGACTTGGCGGGGGTGTAGGTGGCTTCCTTTTGGGCAGTGGCCGGCAGGGAAGCGATTAGCAAAAGGGAGAATAGGAGTTTTTTCATTGGTCGGCTTTAGTTGGGTATTGTCAGGTGTGGTCAGGGATGTTGAATCAAGAAATCGGTGGTCCATGGTCAGGTTTTGTCAGGGCTTGTTTTCGTTGGTTAAATCTTTGGAGGTGGCTAATGCGATTACGCGACCGTTTTCGCCTACTGCATTGTAAAAATGGTATACCACGCCGTTCCATTTGACTACCCAGGGCTTGTGGGCGTAGGTTTTGTCGTAGGGTTCGGTGGAGGAAATCAGGTCGGGGCCGGACCAGTCGGTCCAGTTTTGGAGGTCGTACGAGCAGGCGAAGCGTTCGAATGCGCCCGGTTTCCAGAATGCCCCGAAATAGAACATGACGTACACATCGCCGATTTTGGCGATCTGCGCGTCGCCGCAAATGCCGGTATTGCGTGTGATCAATGGCTTGTCGCCGAGGCGTTTCCAATGCTCCATATCGTCGGAAACAGCCAGGGCGATGCTTTCGAAACCATTGCCCTTGTCGTCGCCTTTCTCACCTTTGGCATTATAAAACATCACAAACGGATGGCCGGTTTTGCGGGCTTTGTCGCGGATTACCAGGCTTTTGTAAATGGTTTTATCGTCGTACCAGCGCGCGTCTTTGTCAATCGCCGAAAGTACGGGCTGCGGAACCCGGGTTACTTCTTTGGGTTTGGTTAAATCAGTGCTGTTGGCAATGCCGATGCCTAAACGGCCTGCCTCGTAGCCTTTCTCCGAACCGCCGAGGTAGGAAACCCAATCCTTATTTTTATACTTTTCCACTTCGTAACTGCCTCCCCATTCGGTATCGACCAATGCCACGTAACCCGCTTTCTGCGTGGCATCCCAGGTATTTTCGGTGAACGACATGATTTTTCCCAGATGCGTCCATTGCAGCAGGTTATCGCTTTTGGAAAGCCAGGTTTCATAACCTTTTCCATCGAAAATAATGTAGGTCATATACCAGACGCCACCTTTCCGGAACACCGTCGGGCTGTCGACCATCCGGCCGCTGTCGGGCTGGGGGACGACAATGCCGTATTTGTATGGGGTTTTGACTTCTTCGAAAATCCTTTGCATTACCTGTTGCGGTACTTTGGTCCGGCCGCCGGACGCGCTGCCGACCGATTGGGCAAACGCTTCGCTGGCTAAACCAAAGCCCGCAGCAAAAAACAATACACATCCAGTCAGCACTCGCTTCATATATCAGTTATAATCAGGATTTTGTTTCAGTTTCGGGTTAGAGTTAATGGCGATTTGCGGGATCGGGAATACGGCCCTGAATGCGCCGGTGGGCTTGTGAGAGAGCCAACTTTTGGTAGTATACACGCCGAAACGGATCATATCGCGGCGGCGGAAGCCTTCCCACGCAAATTCCCAACCCAGCTCGTCGAGCATCCTGCCGTACTGCACCGCGGCCGCATTGCCGGGGTCCACCACTTTATAATTTTCGACATAACCATATTGGTAGCTACTCCCTTTTTGCAGGTCGGCGCCGGTAACCGTCGCTTTGGCGGGTTTTGTCGCGAACGCTCGTGCGCGCACCTGCGACACGACGGTAGCGGCGTCACTGGCCTTGCCCGTACGCAGCAGGCATTCGGCTTTCATCATGAGCACCTGCGCATAGCGGAACACCGGGAAATCGTTGCCCAGGCTTCCCTGCGCCTGGGTTTTTACTTCGAACTTATTCATCCGGTAGCCCTGTGCTTCGCCTGTGTACAGGCCATCGGGGAGCTCGTTGGTGAGTACCACATTCTTGCCGGCCTGGTCGTAGGAGCCTTTTAATGGCGTCACGCCGTCGGCTGCAAACTGCGGACCGGTCATCCAGGTCGCTTTCAGGCGCTGGTCGTCGGCGTCGTAGGTATTGATAAACTGCGGCACACCTTTCGCCGAGCCCGCGCCCCAGGGTGTTGCCAGCATATTGACCTTGTTTTTCAGCGAAGCATGCCACGAAAACATGTGCGCGCTGAACCCGCCGGCCAGGTTTTCTTCAAAGGGAATTGCGAACACGATCTCTGCCGAATTTTGATTTTCGGTAACAAAAGGCGCCGACAGGCTGGTTTCTAACTGGTATTTACCCGAGGCGATGACGTCGTTGCATTGCGTAAGGCATTCTTCCCATTTGGTGTCTCCGGCATAAATGCCGGCGTTGAGGTACACGTTCGCAAGAAGCGTTTTGGCTGCCCATTTGTTGAAACGTGCATACAGCAGCGTGTTTCTTTCTTCACTCAGGTTCGGGATGGATTCGGTTAATTCCTTCACGATGAACTGGTAAATTTCCTTTCTACCGGTTTTTTCGGGCAGTTCCTCGGAGCGGTCGGTGATGAGCGGCGCCTCGCCGAAGTTGTCGCAGATCATCCAGTAGAAAAACGCCCTTACCGTGCGCATTTCGGAAATCAGCGCCTCTTGGGTGACGCCCGCCGGGATTGTGATTTTGTTGTTCGATAGCTGGTCGATCAGCCGGTTGGCATTAATCACCCCTGAATAGAAGGTGTTCCACATGCTGCTGATCTGCGGGTTTTCGGAATTCCACGTGTGCAGGTGCATGCGCTTATAAATCCCGCCATCGTCCCAGCCCGATGCATTGGCGGGCATCACAATGCCGTCGGCGGTCGATTCCTGCGCCATATACCAGTGCGTGTGCGAAATAAGGCCTCGCATGGTAGCGTAGCCGATGCTCATGGCCTGGTACGCATTGGAATAGTTATAGGTATCCTCCGTCACTTCGGAATAGATTTTCTCGGTCAGGTCGTTGTTGCAGCCGCTCGCGGCGATCATCAGCAAAAGCGCTGTTCCTATATATGGTTTCAATGGCTTCATTGTAAATAGTTTTTTGGGTTTGAATAAAAACTAGAATGTCAGCGAGGCGCCTGCGGTGAAGCTGGTAGTGGCAGGGTAGCGGTTCTTGTCGTCGATACCCGGGAACAGGCCGCTGATTCCAACTTCCGGATCGATACCCTTGTAACCGGTGATGGTATAGAGGTTGGCCACCGCCAGGTAAATGCGCGCATGCCGGAGGTATTTGTTTTTCAAACGGAGGTTGTAGCCCGCCGTGATGTTGTCGATCTTCCAGTAGTTGCCATTCTCGATGTAATAGCTCACGTAGTTCAGCGACTGGTCGTCGGCGAGCGGGCGTTTGCCATAGATCGGGTCGTAGGCGTTTGCGCGCAGGTTGCCGCGGGTGAGCATGACGGGCGCACTCCAGAACATCTCGGTCATATTCAAAATCTGGAAACCGAATGCGCCGCGCATGGTAATGTTCAGGTCGAAGTTTTTGTAGGTCAATGTGTTATTCCAGTTCAAATAGCGCTTAGGCAAGCCGTTGCCGATGATCTGCTTGTCGTCGGCCTGTTGCTGGGCGATGGGTTTCGGCTCGCCGTTTTTGCCTTCGATGATCCAGTGGCCGGTTTCGTCGATATCGATGGTTTTGAAACCCCAGAAATTACCGAGTGGCTGACCTACCTGGACGCGGTGTGTGGTTTGCTGAATAGGCTCGCCGGTGTTGCCGGTATCGAAATAGCCGCTGGCTAATGCAAACTTGTCGTTCGATAACGAAAGGATCTTGTTCGCATTGGTCGAGAAATTGACGGAAGTGGTCCAGCGAAATGCGGCGGTTTGCAGGGGGATCGCATTCACCTGGACCTCGATACCCTTGTTTTCCATCGAAGCCGCATTGGCGGTGATGGTACTGTACAAATAGGGCGGGGTAGGTACCGGAAAGTTGGCGATCAGGTCGCGGGTAGTGCGGCGGTAGAGGTCGATGGAGCCGGACAGGCGCTCATTCAGGAAGCCGTAGTCGATCCCCACGTTCACCTCTTCCTTACGTTCCCAGCGGAGATCGGGGTTGGCGTTGTTCGACGGGTTGATAGCCTGCACCCACTGGCCATTGATCAGCACATTGGTATTGAAATTGATTTTGTTCAAAGAAATATAAGAACTGCCGGGTTCCGTACCGGTTACGCCGTATCCCGCCCGGAGTTTCAAGTTCGAAATAGTATTCGAATTTTCCAGAAATGTCTCCCTTTTCAAATTCCAGCCGACAGAAAATGCGGGAAAGCTTCCCCATTTGTGATTAGCTCCGAAGCGCGAGGAGCCTTCGTGACGGATACTGGCCGAGAGCAGGTATTTATTCATGAAACTGTAATTAACCCTGAAAAAATAGCTGATCAGTTTATTCTCCGACTGCTCCGACAACTCCGGGGCCTGCCCGCGGCGTAATGCGAGTCCGGCGTTGATGTTGTTGTAGGAAAAATTGTCGGTGGGGAAATCCCAGTTCTGCATCCAATAGTTCTCGGTGTTGTACCGCCGCCACGTGTGACCGGCCAGGATTACGAAATTGTGGTCATGAAGGGTTTTGTTATAGTTGGCCGTAAATTCGAAGAGATCGTCCTGCGAGCGGGTGGCACCGCGTGACGCGAAGCCATTACGGCCATTGCGGCTGGTGGAGTAGTGGTTTTTGGTTTCATAATAACCGCGCGTGCTGTTGAACATATCCCGCGCAAACAATGCCTTGATTTCCAGCCCTTCCACCGGTGCGAGTGAAATCGTACCATACGTGCGGAGGTTGTTGTTGCGGTTCAGGCCGTTCGATTCTTCTATTAATGCTACCGGGTTCATGTAATCCGTTTTGTCGGTGCGCTCCGTCCATTTGCCGTTTTCGTCCTTCAATGGCTCAGTGGGGTTGAATGTAAGCGCATTGCGGTAAACGAGGCCGGAATAGGGGCCGCCGTCGACGGAGAAGTATTTCTGTTGGTAACCGCTCAGGTTTGCATTGATCTTCAACAACCCGTTGAACATCGAATGGTTGACCTCGATGCGCGGAAATACCGTGGTATTATCCGATTTCTTCATGATGCCATTCAGCCGGCGGTATTCCATGCTTACAATGTAATTGGTCGTGCGCGAGCCGCCCCGGAGACTGATATTGTGGACCTGCGAAAGCGGTTTCTGGGTGACGGCTTCGAGCCAGTTGGTACTGTGGCCATAATCGATGGCGCCGGGTTTGCCCTGGGCGGCCAATGCTCGGTACTGGTTTACGTCCATGAAATCGAGCCGGCGGGTGAGCCTCTGGGTCGTGAAATAGGAGTTCACTTCGAGCGTGGCAGGTGTTTCGCCTTTCACTTTTCGGGTGGTAATGAGTATCACCCCGTTGGTACCACGTGTTCCGTAAATGGCGGCAGCGGAACCGTCTTTCAGCACGTCGATGGACTCGATGTCTTCCGGCGCGACGGTGTTCAGGCCTCCGGGCACACCATCGATGAGCACGAGCGGCTCCGAACTGGCATTGATGGTGGCGTTACCCCGCAATGTGATTTGAGCAATGGCGGTGGGGTCGCCGCTGGGAGTGATGACGCTCAACCCGGCTACTTTTCCGCGAATGAGCTGGGCGGCATCCTGTACCGGACCTTTGACAAAATCCTCGGATTTGACGCTGGCAATGGCACTGGTGATCTGTTCGCGTTTTTGGGTGCCGTAACCGACCACCACCACTTCTTCAAGGCTTTTCAGGTCCGGCGCCAGGGTAATGTCGATCGTGGAGCGGCTGCCCACGGTCACCTCCTGGTTCTGGTAGCCCACATAGGAGAATACCAGCGTCACTTCTGCCGTGGGATCGTCGCTGAGGGCAATGCTGTATTTGCCGCCCACATCGGTGGTACTGCCGCGTGTGGTGCCTTTGATGAGCACGCTTACCCCCGGGAGCAATTCGCCGCCGTCGCCTTTCACAACGCCGGACACGGTCCTGTCGGCTGTTTTCCGGGTTAGTTCCAAAGTGGAGTTAATGCTCTGGATCGACATGGTATAGTTTTGCTGCGTGGCCGGAGCATCTTCCGGAGTGATTGGCTCTATCTGGTGTGCGCCCGGCTTGGTTTCGTCAGCAGTTGTCAGGATCAGGTAAGTTTGTTTGCTGACCTTCTTGTACCGCAGGCCCGAGGGTAGGATATTGTTGAGTTTGGTCTCGATCGTCTGCCCCGCCTGGACCTGCGCCGGCGCAACGAAGAGGCCTTCCAGCAGTTTTTCCTCGAAAAGGATATCGACTTTGTATTGTTTCTTAACCTGCATCAGTGCATCCCGCAGCGCGATCCGGCTTCCCGGGATTATCGTGGTTACCGTATTGGTTTTTGGCGGGCGGTTCTGGGCCATGAGCTGGGCTTTAATCGGGGCGCCATCCAACAGGCATCCCACCATTAAGGTTACCAGAACTTTAACGTGTAATAGTTTCGTCATGATTATGAATGATTAAGGAATTACAAATGATTCGAGTCGATCACGAAGGTCTCGGCCCCGTCTTCGCCCGGGGGCGAGTGGGTAACTCGAGCATTGAGAACGTCGGAAAGGACTTTCAGCACATTGGCCGGGTCGCTGGCATTGAATGTGCCGCCTATGGTGCGACGGGCCAGCGTGGAGTCGGTCACGACCACGTTCACGCCGAAATGCTCGCTGATCTGGTAGGCAATCTCTGAAACCGGCGTGTTTTCGAACATAAACAAGCGCTGTTTCCAGGCCTGGTGCGCCGAAAGGCTCGCGCTGTGTTTCAGGGTCAGCGTCCCCTGCGTCGACATAGTGGCCACATCGCCGGGTTTCATCAGCATGGGCTTGGGGTTCAGCTCATTGAGTGAACGCAATTGCACGCTCCCCTGGCTGAGCACCACTTTAGAACCGCGCTCGCGGCTGTATACGATAAACTCTGTTCCTAAGACCCTGACTTCCAGCTTGTCGGGCGTGCGTACGATGAACTTGCTGTGGTTGGTGGTGTGTTTCACCGCAAATTCGGCTTCGCCTTTTAATTTAACTTCCCGGGTACCGCCCGCAAAACCGAAACGCGGGATACTGAGGGTGGAATTGGCATTCAATGTCACCCGGCTGCTGTCGGGTAGCACCACCGTCCGGATCTCGCCGTAGCCGGTTTCATATTGTTTATACAACCAGAAATCGGAGAGCAGCCAGGCACCCATTATTAATGCCACCGAAGCCGCTGCTGCCCATTTGACTACGAAAATCCTTCCCCGCCACGTGCCGGCGCCCTCTTGCAGCGGGTACGTGCCTGCGCCCGGGCCCTCCGCATTTCCTTGAACGGTATGCAATGAACGTTGGTAACCCCGCTCCACATCCGGTGTGTACTGGGGGTTTTCGGTTTCCCATTCATCCAGCCATTGAAAATACAGCTCGCGGTGGGCAGGGCTTTCCAGCCATTCCTGGATCAGAATGTTCTGCATCCGGGTGGTTTTCCCTTCGAAGAAGTTCTGGATGATCTGTTTGGAGAGAAGTGATTTCTTCATACTTCGTTGAATTCAGTGTTGACATATATCCGATGGCGCCAGGCCGTCAGACGAATAGGAGTAAAATCTGGATCAGTGAGAGCAGCCCGTGGTTCTGCAATGCCTTCCGCAGGATCGACAATCCCTTGGTAATGTGTCCCTCGACGGTTTTGACCGAAATTCCCAGCTCTTCGGCAATGGTGGCGTTCCGTTTCCCTTCAAACCGGCTCATGAGGAATACCTTCTGGTTTTGGGGCGATAATGACCTGATCACCTGTTCGATTTTTAATACGAGCTCCTGGAATTGCAGTTCCTGTTGAGGCGAACTGGCCGGGGTGGCTACTGGTAGGTCATGAAGTTCTTCGGTAACCGCTTCTTTGCCAAAGTTTTTTCGCATATGATGAAACGCCGCATGCCGTACCGTGGTGAACAGGTAGGACCGGTATGAAGTAGTAACCGCCGTATGCAACTGCTTCGACCAGAACTGGCTGAACACTTCCACCACGATATCCTCGGCTACGTCGCGTGCATATACAAACCGTACGGCATGGCTGCACAATTGCTTGTAGTAGCGTTTGAAAAGCAACTCATATCCCCGGCCGGGGTCGGTTGCGAATGCCTGTTTGATAAACAATTCCGAATCGACGAAGTCTGCCGACAGCTTTCTGACCTCCGGGAAATCGGATGCCGGGCCCGCGGTTTCACTCGCACCAGTCTTATTTTCAACGGAATACTTCTGGTTCATACAAGTCATGTAAGTAGGTTATTGATAAGAGTATTTTGCAGCTGCACTACCCTCGATCGTTTTGTGAAATTTTTATTTTTTTTGGGATTTTTTGGGAGGGGCTTTGGCGATGCCGACCGCCGACCATAGACCATGGATTTGTTTTGTAGGTACAGGCGAATAAGGTTTCCTGACTAATGCCGATCAGGATTCGGCGTCGGCGGTCGGCGGCCAGCGGTCGTTCAATAGTTCACAGGCGTACGTACGTTGTCCGAATTTGGACAGTAGTGGTGCAGGGTTTGGTGAAAAATAAGCCTCAGGTAATAAGAATGACCTTTTTACAGGGCGGGCGCGCTTTTTTCTGGAAATATAGGAAGTCGACCCTGGCTATTTCTGACGATATATGACTATTCCTGACTACTCTTGACAACACCTGACCTTTCCCTAAACTGCTTCGAACCATGCTAAGTAACTACCTGAAAGTCGCGTTTCGCCAGTTGGCTCGGAACCGGGCCTATTCATTCATCAACATCGGCGGGCTTGCTGCTGGTATGGCGGTGGCCATGCTCATCGGGCTGTGGGTCTATGACGAGCTTTCGTTCAATACCTACCATGAAAACTACGCACGCATTGCGCAGGTACGCTCGCGGGAGTTCGGGGAACACGGGGTGGGGATCAACTCTTCTGTGCAATACCCGCTGATGACGGAGCTGAAAACTAATTACAAGGAGCATTTCAAACATATTGTAGCGGCTTCGTGGGACGTCGATTATGTGCTGTCTGCCGGAGAAAACAAGATTTCACGTTCGGGGTTGTTCATGGATCCGGAGGCGCCCGAAATGCTTACGCTGCGTATGGTGTACGGTACCCGTGCCGGCCTGCGCGACCCGCATTCGGTCATGCTTTCCAAATCGACCGCGCTAGCATTGTTCGGGGATGTCGATCCGGTGAACCGCGCCCTGAAGATCAGCAACAAGCTGGATGTGACAGTCACGGGTGTGTACGAGGATCTTCCGCAAAACACGCAATTCAACAAGGTCAGGTTCCTGGCGCCGTTTGCACTTTGGGAACTCGATAATCCGTGGATCGGGGAGCGTGCGATGACCGACTGGCAGAACCATTTCATGAAAATTTATGTCGAGCTTCGCCCCGACGCCGATTTCGAGCAGCTTTCTGGGCATATTAAAAATGCGGAAATGAAAAACCTGGTAGGATTTCCCGATGAAGCCAAAAACAAACCGGAGGTATTCCTGCTGCCGATGCGCGACTGGCATTTGCACAATTTCAAACGTGGCCAGCCGGATGAAGGCCCGCTGCAAATGGTGTGGCTGATCAGCATCATCGGCGCATTCGTGCTTTTGCTCGCTTGTATCAATTTTATGAACCTCTCTACTGCCCGCTCCGAAAAACGGGCGAAGGAAGTCGGCATCCGCAAATCGATCGGGTCGGTGAGGGCGCAGCTGGTCAACCAGTTTTTCAGTGAATCATTTGTGGTGGTGATCCTTGCATTCCTGCTGTCTCTTTGGGCCGTCTCACTCGCACTCCCGTGGTTCAACGATCTGGCTGCCAAGCAGATGTTGATTCCCTGGACGAACGGGGGTTTCTGGGCTATAAGTCTGGGATTTATTGCCGTCACAGGCATACTTGCGGGAGGTTATCCGGCATTGTACCTGTCGTCGTTCCAGCCTGTGAAGGTTTTGAAAGGTACATTCCGGGCAGGACGTTTTGCTTCGATCCCCCGGAAAGTGCTCGTGGTGCTGCAATTCACCGTATCGGTAACGCTGGTGATCGGCACCATTATCGTATTCCGCCAGATCCAGTTTGCGAAAAACCGGCCTGCCGGCTACACGCGCGAAGGACTCCTGATGGTGGAAATGAAGTCGGGGGATTTCTACGGCAAACACGAACTGCTTAAAGACGAACTACGGCGTACCGGCGCGGTAACGGACATCGCCGAATCCATGGGGAAAGTCACAGAAGTATTGTCGGGCAACGGCGGGTTCGAATGGCGGGGAAAAAGCCGGGTCGCCGGATCGCCGGCCGCGGATGAAAGTTTCGGCACGCTGATGGTCAGTTCCGAATATGGCCGGACCGTCGGCTGGCAGTTTGTACAGGGCAGGGACTTCTCCGAAACGCTGGCCTCCGATTCGTCGGGCATGGTTGTCAACGAGGCCGCGGTGAAGTATATGGGCCTTAAAGACCCGGTCGGCGAGGCGGTAAGCTGGAAATTCCAGGAGCGGCCCGTCATGCATTACCGTATCCTGGGTGTGATCAGGGACGTGGTCATGGAATCGCCCTACGAACCTACGTACCCGACGGTTTTCATGATCAAAGCGCACGGGGGACCAAACTGGATGCATATCCGGATCAACCCTGCTATGAGCATCAGCGAAGCTTTGCCACACATTGAAGCTGTATTCAAAAGGCTTATCCCGCTCGCACCTTTCGAATACAAGTTCGCTGATGAGGATTATGCGTTGAAATTCGCCGCCGAGGAACGGGTGGGTAAACTGGCCTATTTCTTCGCTGTACTGGCCATTATGATATCCTGCCTGGGGCTTTTCGGTCTGTCGTCCTTCATAGCCGAGCAGCGTACGAGCGAAATCGGGGTTCGGAAAGTGCTCGGCGCATCGGTATTCAATGTCTGGAAACTGCTGTCGAACGAATTTATTATGCTCGTCACGATCGCCTTCGGGCTTGCTACGCCCATCGCCTATTACCTGTTGAGCCAATGGCTGGAAAAGTACACCTACCGCATCGAGCCTTCCTGGTGGATTTTTGCCGCGACAGGCCTGGGAGCCATGGCCATCACGCTGTGTACGATCAGTTTCCAGAGCATTAAGGCGGCATTAATTAACCCGGCAGTATCGTTGAGAGCAGAATAGTAACGTCAGTACGATAAACCGCTTCTTTGCAATCCCCGCCAGCTCACCCTGACGGGGATTTTTTTCAGGAATAAAAAGGTAAAAGCTTGACATTCCGTTTAAATAAAATATCTTTGCAACTAAGATATTTAGAAACAAAGATAATATGAACCAAGAAACGCTCGACCGGCTGAGAAAACTCAGCCAGCAGTATGCATTCGACTCCATCCAGATGCACGAAGCCATTGGACGGAAGGCAGGTCTTTCGGGTACCGATCACAAGTACCTGGGCTTTATCATTCAGAAAGGACAGATGACAGCCGGTGAACTTTCGGCACTGACAGGCCTGACTACCGGTGCCGTTACGGGTTTGATCGACCGGTTTGAGCAGAAAGATCTGGTGAGACGGCGATTTGGCAACGGCGACCGGCGAAAGGTGATCGTGGAACCGAATACCGAAAAGATTATGGCGGTTTTCGAACCGCTTTACAAGGAATTCCGGAGCAAGTCGGAGCAGGTAATGGCGTCGTTTTCAGAGGAGGAGCTGGCTGTTATTGAAAGCTACTTTTTGAAAGCGACTGAAATAATGAATGAAACAACCAGCAAACTCAATACTAAACAATCGTAAAATGGGGACTTACGCTATTGGTTTTCAGGAGATTGACAAGGCGGCGACAGCGGTGGCCGGAGGGAAAGGTGCGAACCTGGGAGAGCTCGCCGGGATTGGTGGTATTCATGTGCCCGATGGCTTTTGCGTCATTACAGAAGCCTTTCGGCAGGTTGCGGGAAAGGCTGGAATAGGCGGCTTGCTGGAACGGCTGGCACTTTTGACGGTTGCGGACAGAAATGAGATTGCCGCGCTCGGACGCGAGATCCGCGGGGCGATAGAAACGGCCGGGGTGCCGTTGGCTATTCGTGATGAAGTCTTTCGTTATGTTGCGAAGCTTGGAGAAGATCATGCATATGCCGTGCGGTCGAGCGCGACGGCAGAGGATTTACCCGGCGCCTCATTTGCCGGTCAGCAGGATACATATTTGAACGTGATCGGGCGCGATGCCATATTGGAACACATCCGCAAATGCTGGGCATCGCTGTTTACCGACCGGGCGATCGCATACCGCATTCAAAATGGTTTCGATCACAGCCAGGTGAGCCTGGCTGTCGTGGTTCAGCGGATGGTTTTTCCGCAGGCATCGGGAATTATGTTTACAGCCGACCCGGTGACCGCCAACAGGAAGGTGACATCCATCGATGCCAGCTTTGGTTTGGGGGAAGCGCTGGTTTCCGGCCTGGTGAATGCGGATGTTTACAAAGTACGCGATGGTGGGATCATAGAGAAAAAGGTTGCTGCCAAAAAACTCGCGATTTACGCATTGCGCGACGGCGGTACGTACGAAGCGGACATCGTGCCGGAAGAGCAAGAGCTTCAAACGCTGACCGACGGGCAGATTTTACAACTTGAACAAATCGGCAGGAAGATCGAGGCGCATTTCGGGCACCCACAGGATATCGAATGGTGCCTGGCCGAAAATGAGTTTTACATCGTGCAGAGCCGTCCGATTACAACTTTATACCCTGTGCCGGAGGCAAATGACGAGGAAAATCACATTTACGTATCGGTAGGTCACCAGCAGATGATGACCGACGCGATGAAGCCGTTGGGATTGTCGACGTGGCAGCTGACGTCGCCCCGGCCGATGGCTACTGCGGGTGGACGAATTTTTGTGGACGTCGCACAGGACCTGCTCTCACCTGCGGGGAGAAAAGTGGTGCTGGACGTCCTTGGAAAGTCCGATCCGCTCGTCAGGGTGGCAGTGACCGAACTTTTGGAACGGGGAGACTTTGTCAAAGACATTACTGGTGGGCCGGGCCCCGGCGAACCGGACCAGCGCCAACCAGCCCAGGGGCCGCCGGCGCATGATTTTTTCACCCTCGATGCCTACGATCCTTCCATTGTGCATGAGTTGATCGGGCGCAGCGAAGCTTCCCTCGCAGTGTTAAGCGAAAACATCCGGACGAAATCGGGAACGGACGTGATCGATTTTATCCTGGACGATTTTCAGCAAAGGAAGAGCCAGGCCGACCCGCAAAGTTTTGGCGTGATCGTGACGGCCATGAATGCCGCTTTTTGGATCAATGAAAAAATGAATGAATGGCTGGGAGAGAAAAATGTCGCCGACACGCTTTCGCAGTCCGTTCCGAACAATGTGACATCGGAAATGGGTTTGGAGCTGCTGGATGTAGCGGATGCGATCCGGCCTCATCCGGAAGTCGTTAACTATTTGCTGGATGCCGGTGGCGACAATTTTCCGGACGGGATGACGGTGCTGAATGGGGGAGCAGAAGCTTCGAAGGCGATCCACGCGTTTCTGGCCAAATATGGCATGCGCTGTGCGGGGGAGATCGATATCACGAGAACGCGTTGGAGCGAAAAGCCTGCTATCCTTATTCCGATGATCCTCGGTAATATCCGACACCAGGAGCCTGGCGCCGGCAAGCTGAAATTCGAGCAGGGGAGACAGGAAGCCGCCGAAAAAGAGACCGAGCTATTAAACAGGCTCAGGCAATTGCCTGACGGTGAGCAAAAAGCGGAGGAGACGAAGCGGATGATCGGGCTGCTGCGCAGCCTGGCTGGTTACCGGGAATATCCCAAATATGCCATTATAAGGAGGTATTTTGAATATAAGAAAGCGTTGATGCAGGAAGCCGGGCGGCTTGTGAATGCAAACGTCATTCGTGAAAAAGAAGATATCTACTATCTCGGATTGGAAGAAATACGCGAGGTGATTCGTGCTCAAAAGGCAGATTATCATATTATTAATCAGCGAAAAGAGGCATTTAGGTACTTTGAAAAACTAACCCCGCCCCGCGTGATGACCTCAGATGGCGAAGTCATCAGAGGTAAGCATAGCCATGAAAATCTGCCCGAGGGCGCCATTGGCGGCCTGGCGGTTTCGGCGGGCATTGTAGAGGGGCGGGCGCGTGTGGTCCTGAATATGGAAGACGCGGACCTGGAACCGGGCGATATTCTGGTAACCGCATTTACCGACCCGAGCTGGACGCCGTTATTCGTTTCGATCAAAGGCCTTGTCACCGAAGTGGGCGGATTGATGACCCACGGGGCGGTGATCGCACGCGAGTACGGCTTGCCTGCTGTTGTAGGGGTTGATAATGCTACCCGGCTGATCCGGGATGGCCAAAAAATACGTGTGCACGGGACGGAAGGATATATTGAGATCCTGTAACGTCACGCGCACACGGGCTAACGGCAAGTCATTGGCTAGTTTTTCAGCCAGGCCTCGTTTAGTGCTTTTTTGGAATCGTCGCCGAACCGGAAACCGTCACCGTCCTTGTAATTGAGTTTCACGGTACCTTTCAGCTCTGTATCCCTACCATTCCGGTTCACTTTAACGGTGATAGGGCTTCCTTCATCGAGGTCGTAACCGAGGTAGACGAGCGCCATCAGGTTTTTCGGATCGACGGGAATCCCATTGAATTCCACGAAAATATCGTTGTCCTGGATGCCCAGACTTTTGTAAAATTCGTTCTGATTGTCGGCCTCATGGGCGAGTACGTGAGTACGCGAGGCATCGGGTTTAATGTAAATGACATCGTTCCGAAGAAAAACGATCGGCTCGGGGAACGGTATGGTCTGCTTTTTGAGGCCTACCTTACCCACAAAGTCCTCGTAACGGATAGGTTCGCCCATTACCACATGTTTATCGAGAAATGCGCCTGCTTCCGGGCCGGCTATCTGTGTAATGACCGGGATCAGCTCGGCGTCGTCGAAGGGCTTTTGAGGGCCGTATTTTTGAGATAATTCGCCCATGAGCCACAGGAGGCCGCGCTGGCCCTGGGTTTTTTCACGGATCACAATATCGAGACACATGGCAATGAGCGCGCCCTTCTCATACACATTCGGGTATTGGGATTTTAACTTGGGGTCGAGGATATTGCGGCTCATTTCGGTAAAAGAAAGGCTATCGGAGTAGGAGTGCGACTGTTCTACTTTTTTGGCCATCATATCATAGAATGCGTCCGCGCCGATCAGGCCCTGGTTTACCTGGAAAAGGTTGGAGAAATACTCGGTAACGCCCTCATAAAACCATAAATGCTGACTCATTTTAGGTGCATTGAAATCGAAATAATGGATTTCCTTTGAATGCACTTTCAACGGCGCGATGGTATGAAAGAACTCGTGGCTGATGACGTGGATCAGGTCCTTGCTTTTCATAGGATCCCTGAAAACCGCTGTCGTGGAAGCGTTGTGTTCCAGCGCGCCAATGCCCTTGGCGTCATCGTTAGCACCCGACGACACATAAGTGAGCACCGCGTATTTAGGGGTATCGTTGATTTTTCCCATGAATTTTTTCTGGGCGCGCATCATCTTTTCAAGGTCCGGCTTCAATGCCGATGCATGGATGTTGCCGCGCTGGGAGTAAATGCCCAACAGCACCTCCATTCCATCGACTTTGAAGGAGAAAGTGTCGGGCGCGGCGTACATGACGGGGTTGTCGATCACATCGGGATAGCGTGGGATCTGGTACACGTCTTTGCGGGTGTCGGCGTCGGTATCCACGAGCGCGGTCGTGCCATAGAGCGTTTCAGGATGCGAAACGGTGATCCGGTAAGGCGTTTCGGTTTGGCCAGTAAAGTAGCCGACAAATCCGGCCATGTTTAGCAGGAAATGCTTCCCGGCCTCGATATTGGTTCCAGCCGGAGAGAAAATGGTTTTGCTCTTTTCGGAAAAAGGATCGCTTTCCTCTTCGGTGTCGAAAGTGTCGCCGACCAGGTAGGACATCCGGGCGAGCTTCCGTGCTGGGGAAATGGTGACCGTATTCGAGTCGGTGCGAGTGACGCGTAGCGCCTTGCCCTTTTTGTCAAAAGCCTGAACATCCTGGACATACCTGCCGTAGTTGGCAATGGCGTAGGTGCCGGGGATGATTTTCGGGAAATTGTAGGTTGCAACGTCGCCGGTTTGCGCGGGTGGCGTTACGGTAACCCGCACGCGGTCGGCATCGACGTTGACCAGATCTATCCCTACTTCCACTGCTTTGGAGCCGGAAGCAGGTCCGGGTTTGCTGCCTGCGCAGGAATACAAAAGTGCGGTAAGCAACAGGCCGGGCAAAAATTGTGATTTCATATTAAGTTAAACAGCGTTCAGTGAAACCGGTATCCGATTCCCAGGTTAAGGTAAATATTATGCAGGCCAAAATCGATGCTCCGGAAGCCGGGCTCCATCAGTGGCGTTAATGCGTAGTTAAGGTTTGCCGAAATAAAAAAGTTGGAACTCAGGCGGTAGTCGGTACCGACTTCGATACCGGCATTGACCCGTCGGACGTTGTCCGAAAAATCGTACGAAGCGGCATCGATATCCTCCCTTTCGCCCACGGGCGTCTGGTTGCGTATGTACCCCTCGCGCGCGTCGCCAGAGAACCGGTTATCGAGGAGCAGCGATACAAAGCCACCTGCTTTGAACGTGAATGAGCTGTTGTTATGATAAGTTAAATGCAAGGGAAGCGTGAGATAACTGTTTTTGATTTTTGTTTTGACACGTCCGGTAAAATAGCCTGTCACGGATTCGTTCCCGTTGCTGCCCGCTTCATTGAAGGTCGTATAGTAGGCTTTTACGCGTGCATCCGTGGTCATGCCTTTTTGTTCAAAACGCAGTCCTGTTGCAAGCCCGAATTTTGCGGAAAACCGGTAACCCAGCCCAGCCTCCACAGTCGGCTGGAATCCCGGATTGTAAGATTCTATTTTCCTGACCGACACCGGTATGCCCACGGGTGTCGCAGCCCCGATCGAGACGCCCGCCCGAACATTAAGCGAAACTTTTTTCCCGGTCTGGGCCGTAGTTTCGAGCGCAAAGGCCAGGAAAAGGATCAACAGGTGGAGACGTTTCATCAGGCTGATTTTGAAATACTATTGCGTTACGATCTTCACGTTGTCGATATACAACTTGCTGCCGACAGCTCCTTCAAAAGCCGCACCGTTCTTGCTGGAAGAAAACACAATGGCGATTTTGTAGGCAAATGCAGACAGGTCGGCTTCGTTAACCGCAGATTTATAATTGAATGTGAGGTCGAATGCCTGATAGCCGGAACCCGATGTCGCTACGCCGGATGGGAGTTGAGCAATGGCAACCACACTGGGGTCGGTGAGCACGTTGCTGCCGTTCAGGAATGGTTTTTCTGTCGAAGCTTTGAAAAGCACGGCATAAATATCGCAAAGGTCTTGTTGCGCCGGTATGACCGGCTTGCCGGTTTTATCGGTCACCGGCCCTCCCGAAACGTATTTGTACGAGCCAGTCAGCCGCAATGGCTTTTTATTGAATGGGATACCGAAAATGGTTGCTTCCAACGGCGCGGTTAATGCTTTTGCACCATCGAAACTACCCAGAAAAAGGTTTCCCGCAGCGATAGGCATGCCCACGATTGCGCCGAGCGCGCCGGTGGACTTGGTTTCGAGGTAGGCGGCATATTGCCCTTGGGCGGCGTCGGCAGTGCGTTGGGTAGGGTAGGCCTCGGGTCGTTTTTCCGGCGCAATCAGCGAAAAGCCGCTGTTACCTGAGGCCCAGATATTCTGGTGCTCGGATTCGACGAGTTCATAAGGTATGTAATAGTTGCCGTCTGGATTGATCACCCAGTTTTCAAACATGAAATTGTCGGGCGCAACGTTTCGCAACAGACTGACCCGGTATTCCTTCTTCCAATGGCCATCTTCGGAAGTGACTGTGTAGGTCACAGGTTTGGAAAAATCCTGGGGCGTACCGGACGCGGGCTGTATACTGGCGCCCTCCGTAAGGGTGAACTGCGGCGTAACGGCCTTTATATTGAGTTTCTCGAAATTGACGAAGGCCGTAACGCTGGTATTGGTAATGGACGGCGGTGAAATCAGTACGGAATCGGGTAGTGTCATCACCAGAATATCGGCCTCCATATTTTCCGCTTCCGGTTTGATACACCCGGTTACGGTCAGCAATGTGCCCAGAAAGACCAATAATACTGTTCTTCTCATACGCAATACTAAGCATTTTTTTAGTCACCTGGATTTTACCAGCCAGGAATGCAATTCGATTCTGTCAAGCGGATTAACCATACCCGTATTTTTACGCTAAAAGCGTTTGGGCATATTTGGTAATTTCAAAGCAGCATCTAAAACGTCCTAAGATCATGAAGTATCAATTCATTTTAATCGTTGCATTTCTATTGACAAGCCTGGCCGGCTGTACCCTGGAAGACCACGAAATACCCTCTGGGAACGTCAGGATCGTTAAACGCGAGCGGGTTGGCTATGGCGCTTACCGTTACACGCACGATGCGATGAACCGGCTCGCTACCGAGGTTTTCGAACCGACAGTGATGATTTCGCCTTACGACGTTGCTTTCACCGGCTTCACGGCCGACAACCGGCTGGCACAGGCCGTCGAAAACTTCCCGGCACCGTTGAACGACCTCGGCCATGAAGTGCAGCGGGCGCCCGACGGCAAAATCGAAAGGATCAGAAAGTATTGCGTGGGAGGTCCAACCTGCACCTCGGGTATCTGGTATTTTACCTATCCTTTGGCCAATGTGGTGGAAGTGAAGTTTTGGGATAACGGTTCTCTTTTCAGGGGAACAAATACGTATACCTTCAATTCGGCGGGCCAGATCACGGAAATCAGGCAGTACAATGCCAGCGACGTGCTCACCACCACCACCACACACCTCACTTTCGACGACAAAAAGAATATGCTCAGCTTCTACCCCGAAGGCTACCTCACCCTGCCCGCGAGCAATAACAACGTCGTCGATTTCACGGTAACCAACCACCTCACTTCGGATGTCACCTCCGCGTCATACGCGTATGAGTACAATGCGGAAGGCTGGGTGACGAAGCGGACGAGGACTGGTTTTGCGGCTGAGGTTTTGGAGTATGAGACGTATTAGCCCTGCTGCCCAACTCGCCTTTACTCCGTCAATTTCTCTACCAGGATTCTCCGGGCCACTTTGTTTATGCCGAGTTCATTTTCAATGAACGGCTCCATGCCGCCATAGGTACTGTCGATGGCGTTGAATGTGGCGTTGATGAAACTTTCGTCGACGGTGGAAAGGATTTCGATGGCGTCCATATTCAGTTTCGGTTTGATAATGCGGCCGAGTTTGGCCTTGCCGAGGGTTTTCTCTGCTCGGGCGCGCCGGTAGTAATTGGAAACCATGAAGTCGTCGACGATTAACTGCCTGTCGACGTTCAGGATCGAGAGGATCAATGCGGATATAATGCCGGTCCGATCTTTTCCTGCCGAACAATGGTAAAGTACCGGCTGGTCGGAGCTGGTGATCTGTGTTAAAATGTTTTTCACGCTGCCGATGTTGACAGTAACCGCGTCGGCGTAAAATTTGGCCGTCATGTCCCTGGCCTGCTGTTCGGTAATTTCGCCGTTGAGCACACGTTTCTTTAAACCCTTGATTTCTCCGGCATTGTCCTGCACCACAGGCGTGTGCTGATAGCGTACGTTGGCAGGTAAATGATCTTCTTTTCCTTCGATTTCATGGTCGGTACGGAGATCGTACACGGTGGCGATGCGCAATGCATTGAACCTGCCGAAATCCTCAGTTTCTAGTTTCGAAAGATTATCGGAGCGGTAAATGAAACCTTTTCGGACGGTTCTTCCATCTTTGGTCCTTAACCCGCCGAGGTCCCTGAAATTGATAGTATTTTCCAAGCCGATGTAGCGCGCGGACACGGCGGCAGAGTCGCCTCCACGCGTTGTCAGGTCGTTATAAGCTGCTTTTCCATTGTGTTCCGCCGGGACGCTTACTTTGCAGGAAAACATCAAACCGGCCAGAACCACAGACAGCCCTAAGGATGATTCATTTCTTTTCATAATCTGTTGATGCCAATAGAGGAAGGCCCATTCGTTGCATGCATGCGATGCCCTATTGAGTCACCAACAGATTACCCTTCAATTAGGTTTGATACCAACCCGAGATTCTTGCTGCAATAAGACTTATTCCGAGCGCAACGACTTCACCGGATTGGCGAGCGCTGCTTTCAACGATTGATAAATGACTGTGAGCCAGCATATCAGTAATGTTGCTACGCAAGAGGCGATAAAAATCCAAATGCTCATGTCCGCTTTGTAAGGAAAACTCTGCAACCATTTGTTCATCGCAAACCAGGCGACCGGAATGGCGATCGGGAAAGAGAACAGGACGAGGCGGGTGAAATCTTTAGACAACAGTAACACCACGCTGGCCGCCGAGCCACCCAGCACTTTCCGTACGCCTATTTCTTTCACGCGCTGTTCGGTAGTGAATGTGGCGAGGCCAAAGAGCCCCAGGCAGGCGATCAGGATCGTGAGGCCCGAAAATGTCGTGCAAATCTTGCCGCGCAACTCATCGGCATGGTAGGCATTTTCAAAATCCTGGTCCAGAAAACGGTACTCGAAAAGCTTGTCGGGATAGGTTTGCCGCCATTTCTGGCCGATATATTCCAGGGTTTGGGCTGTATTTTGGGTCTTGATTTTTATATGGATGACCCCATTGGCCCTGCGGTAAACCATAATCATCGGCTCGATCGGGTTGTACAGCGACTGCTGGTGAAAATCCCGCACCACACCAGCTACCTGGGTCGTTGGCGGCGGGTTTTTACCGTCGGCTGGCACGGTACCGAGGATAATCTTCTTGCCGATGGGTTCTTTCCAGTTCATCCGTTTCACAGCAGCCTCATTGATCAGCACACTGTTGGCGGTGTCGGCGGGCAGTTCGTCTGAGAAATTCCGGCCGGCTATGAGCTTCATACCCATTGTTTTAAGATAGTCGTGATCGATTGCCGTCGGTTTGAAACCCATTTCTTTCATTCCTGTATTGGATTCGACCGTGAAAATGATCCTGCCGCCAATATTGCTGACCGGCGCCGACGCGGACGCGACGCTCTGGATATTGGGGTTGTCGAGTAGTTCTTTCCGGAATGCATTGTATTTGTCCTTGGGCTGGTTGTCCTGATAATCAATGGTGAGAACCTGCTCACGGTCGTAGCCCATATCCTTGTTACGCATATAGTTGAGCTGCTGGTAGACAATCCAGGTGCAGATCAGCATGATCAGCGAGATCGAAAATTGTGTTACCACCAGTGCTTTCCTGAAAAAACCGCCGCCTCGCGCCTTGAATGTGCCTTTCAGCACGTTGGCAGGTTCGAACGACGACAGGTAGAATGCAGGGTAACTCCCACTGACCAGCCCGGTAAACACGACGACCGACAATCCGATGAGCACGAATTGCGGGCTGAGCAACTGCATATAGCTGATCGCCTTTCCGGAAACATTATTGAAAAACGGCAGGAGCAAAGCCACCAGGATGAGACTCGCCACCAGGGAGATAAGTGTGATCAGAATCGATTCGGTAAGGAACTGTCGGATGAGCGCACCTTTGAGCGAGCCCATTACTTTCCGCAATCCCACTTCTTTCGCCCGCCGGGCCGATTGCGCCGTCGCCAGGTTCATATAGTTGATACTGGCAATCAGGAGCATGAAAAATGCCACAGCACTGAACGTGTAGACATATCCGATATCGCCATTCGACTCGCCGTCGAATTTGGAATGTAAATGAATGCTTGTGAGCGGCTGCATCTGGTAGGTAATATGAATGCCCATCCGTTTGAAAATGCCGGACATATACTTTTCGTAAAGACCCGGGAAACCGGCTTCCAGCTTTTTCAGGTCCGCATTTTTGGATAGCAGCAAATAGCTATTGATATAAAACCCGCCCCAGCCGTCGGCATTGCGCTGGTTTTGATTCAGGGAAACTAATGCATTGAATGTAAAATGAGAGTTTTTAGGCACGTCCTCTATCACGCCGGTGATTTTATACGAGGTGCTGTCGTTGGTCTGAAGAATCTGGCCCAGAGCAGGGGATTTGCCGAAAAAGCGCTCCGCAACGCGCCGGGTGAGTACTACACTACCCGGCTGCTGCAATGCTTTGGGGTTACCTTCTATGAACTTGTAAGTAAAAACGTCGAAAACAGTGGAATCGACGGCGTAAATGTCTTCTTCATAAAACTGGCGCTCACCCTGGCGGAACATCATCCGGCCGTTCGAAAAAAACCTTACGTAGTTCTCTACAAACGGGTAATCCTGTTTCAAAGTTTTAACAAGGGGCGGCTGTGTGCTGACCCATTTGTTGACCTTGTCCGGCTCCCGGATGTAGGAAACGATCCGGTAAATCTGCGATGCTTTTTTGTGATAACGGTCGTAGCTCAGCTCGTCTACCACGTATAGGAACAGCAGCATGCCGCAGGTCACGCCTATGGTAAGCCCGAGAATGTTGATCAGGCTGTAAAATTTGTCTTTAACCAGGTTACGAAAAGCCAGTTTGAGATAGTTTTTTAACATCGGGTCCGGATTGGGTTCGGAGTGGCTGTGCAAATTTCGTTCCTGTTTTTTAACGAATTGACTAGTAGTGAAATACGGTGCCGTTTCTGTTCGAAAATGAACGTTTTGGATGCCGGAACGTTCGCCGACAGCCGACAGCCGACAGCCGACAGCCGACAGCCGACAGCAAGCGGCGGTCCGCGGTCGGCTGTCGGCTGTCAACCAATCCTCTCCTTTGCTACTTCCCCTGCCGGTCGTACCATTCCAGGAACTCCTCCTTGTCGAATGGCTCAGGATTGAGCAGGAGCTTCTGCCTTACTTGCTCTTCGAGCAGCAATGCCATTTTCTTACGCACATCGGCATATTCGGGGTTATGGGCGAGGTTGTCGTATTCAGTAGCGTCCGGATTGCGCAGGTCGTATAGCTCATATTCGTCGGGATAGCCTCCGAGCGCATCGAAGTAATGCGTGTATTTCCAGTCTTTGGTGCGTACGGCGCGGATCCGGTTTGCTGCTTTCACCACACTCGGTTTATTGGAAGCGCTGGCCTTGGTATCGTCAAATGTGAACAGGATCGCTTCCTGCACCGGCTGGTCGGTTTCGAGCAATGGCACGAGGCTGGTTCCCCTGATTCCCTGCGGTGGTGCCGCTCCGGCAATCTCGGCGATCGTCGGCAGAATGTCGATCAGCGACGACAGATGATGGGTGGATTTGTGGCCGGCGTCTTCGGGGAAGAGGATAGGGTTCGAGATCACCATCGGAATGCGCGTTGCCTCTTCGTAGGCGACAAATGCCTTTTGCCGCATGCCTCCATGTGCCATACCCATTTCCCCATGGTCGGCCAGGCGGATTACCAATGCCTGATCGGCCAGTTTGCTGCCTTCTACTTCCTGGTAAAGCTCTTTGATCAGAAAGCCGATCTCAGTATCGACCACGCGAAGGAGGTTCCCGTAAAAATTAAGGTAGTTGGTTTGCTTCGCCGGCGAATGGAGCGGGCCCAAGCTCAATGCGCCCGTTGCCTTCACTTGCGCCTGTGCGGAAGGTTTGCCATTGTTGGCAAGGTCTTCGTTCACTGTGGCCGGCAGGGTAATAGGGCCTTTGAGAAAATCGTCGCCATAGCCGTAATTGAAACCTTTGGGATAACATAGCACATCGTGCGGATTGACGAGCGAAACCACCAGGCAGTAGGGCTGTTTATCGCCTTTTTTCCTTCTTTTCCGTACGTTTTGCAGGTACGCAATGGCCTGCTGCACATATGCTTTGTCGTGGTTGGCAAAGCCGCCTCCAAAATTTTCCGGAGCCGTGTCCTCGCCGGCATCGGGGGCGATCCAGCCTCTGAAACCGTACATGGCAATGTCGGAAGCAGCCGGACTACCTCCATCGGTGCCTTTGCTCACATGCCATTTCCCGCGGTATTGCACATCATAGCCTTCGTCGAAAAGCATGCGGGCGATGTTGGGCAGGGTGTTATCCAGCTCGATTTCGGCCGGAGAATATCTTCCGCCTTCGGTGAGTGTTTGTGTAACATGGTGTTGAGCAGGGTAAAGGCCCGTGAGCAGCGTCGAGCGGCTTGGCGAGCACATGCAGGTATTGCAAAATGCCCGGTCGAAGCTGAAACCATTCTTTTTCAGGAATGTAAGCGTTTTGAGATTTTCCTTTTCCCAGTTCTCGGGGAAATGTTGCGTCGCCCTTTCCTGGTCGGTTAGGATAACGAGAATGTCCGGCTTGCCGGAGAGGTTACTGAGGCGTTGTCTGAAAGTCATTTTTGCAGTTGTTGAATGGAAGATGGCATTAAATTAATTCGCTAAAAAGTAGAACTAATTTTAGTGCCTAAGGAGGGGAACCGTAGAAGTTAACTGCATTGTAGCGAATTTATTAGTTAACGGTTACTTGGCGAGAGGGCTTTTTTGAACATGCGGTGGACGGATTGTCCCAGGCAGGCCAGCTTCGGGAATGGTTTTTGTTCAACTGCGTCGGCCATTAGGCTGAGAAACAATAAACTTGAAAATCATGAAGAAATTAGCATTTTTAGTAGCATTCGCCATCGTGTCATCTTTTGCCTGTGCGCAGGATGATGCAAAGTCGAAAGCAGACAAGGCCGCGGCCGAGACCAAAGAAGCAGGCCGCAAGGCAGGAAAGGAGATTAAGAAAGACGCTAAATATGTGGGCGACAAGGCCGAGGATGGCGCTGAAAAGGTAGCAGATGGCTCGGAAAAGGCCTACAAGGCGACCAAGAAGGGCGTTAAAAAAGGCGCCAAAAAGGTTGAGAAAGGGGCCGAAAAAGCCTACGATGCTACCAAAAAGGAAGGCAAGGAGCTGAAAGAAAAAGTCGATGATAACCGACGTTAACCGTTAAAGTAGAAATCCCGGCCGGAGCCATCCGGCCGGGATTTTCGCATGATGGCTATTTGTAAGCAATCGCGGCGCTTGACGGCCCTGCCAGCGGAATAACCTCGACCCTGCGGAATCCTGCCTCTTTCGTCCATCTTTCGAAATCGGCACCCGTAAAGTCGAATGCAACCCCGAATTCGATCAGCATATTGAGCGACATCAGAAGTCCGAATGCGTTTTTCCTACGATCGTCGTCGATCAGCGCTTCGATGGCGATGAATGCGCCACCTTCCGGTAGTGCATTATACGCTTTACGGATCAGCATCTTTTTATTGGGCAAATCCCAGTCGTGCAGGATCATACCCATGGTAATCACATCCGCTTGGGGAAACTCGTCTGTGAAAAAATCAACGTTTTTCGTCTTCACCCGATCGCTCATGCCCTTCGATGCAATGTACTCATTTGCAATGGGCTCGACCGTGGGCAGATCGGCAGATATACATGACATATTCGGATGCTGCTTCGCCACCTCGACGGACAGTATACCTGCGGCTCCGCCAATGTCACACAGCGTCGAGTAAGGGGAAAAATCAAACTTCCGGGCCAGGGCCATGAAGTTGCCGATGGAAATGCCCGACATGGCATCGATAAACTGTTTCAATCGCTCGGGTTTCGCATAAAGCTCTTCAAACAGCGGCTTGCCGTTATGCTTGATCTCATTCTGCGGCTGGCCGGTAAGCAGAGCTTCTTCGAGCGAACCCCAAAATGGGTATAGGCGGTCGTTGGCCATTTCCACAAATCCACCCATGTAGGAAGGCTTGTGTTTGTCGAGGAATATTCCGGTTTCGGGCGTATTGGAATACCTGGCTGTTTCGAGGAAACCTTCACGATTGAGAAAACCCAGGGCTACCAACGCATCCAGAAAATCATAAACACCCCGGTCGTGCAATTTTAATGCGGCCTGGATCTCCTTGCCCGACAGGGACTTGCCGGAAAGTACGGTGAAAACGTTCAGTTTGACGGCGCTCAGAAGCGTTTTTGAAGCAAAAAAAGCCAGCGCGGTCTCCATAATGCGCGATGGGGTAATCTGATGCGTTTCAGGTGCTGTGTTCATGATAGAGCAGGGTTTGATTTATTTAATAAAAATATGAAATAAATCAAGAATTCGCCTATTGCAACGCATCTGAATTTTCAGCCGCCCGGATTGGCCTTTTCGTAACTCGTCCTGGCCTTTTGATAAGCATCATCCGGGACTTTTTTGCACTAAATTGCAATCCCATGCAGCCATTAGTGCAACACACAGATTTCGCAGGTGTTGCACTAATGCGGGGCATACAGTCCGCGCGGTTATATTAGCATTTAACTAAGATCGATACCTGCGATAAAATCAGTCGCCTTCAATCCAAGTTTCGCCTGGACCGCGTCGCGGATGGTAGCGTACACGGCTTCGTCCAGCGTCCCGACCCGTGAGCAGAATTCCAGGGTGGTTTTGGATTTGGATGATTTGAAGAAAAGGATCTGCTTGATCGTATCCGAGGATGTGATCAGAAAGGTGCCCAGTTGGAGCGCAACCGTGTTGTTCACTTCCTTAGCGATACCGATCTGGAATGCCCCTTTTGTCGCAGTATGGGTATTTTTCTCGAAAGCGATGAATTTCCCGCTGGTATCGCTCAGGCCTTTTATGGCGTCCAAAGTCTTGGTCACGAGCGGTACGAGCGCCGAGCCGCCGACAGCGGCTGCAACCAGATCGATAATGGCTTTGTCGACCTCGATGGTGGTGCCCTCCGACGTAAACGGTGTGAAACTCGCCGATTGCATCGCCCAGCCAATGTTACTGAGCACATTGATGAATTCCCCATACCACTCTTTGATCTGGTCTTCGTCCGGGAATTTCTTGTTGGCTGCCAGCTGGGCCAGTAATACGGAGTGCAGGACATCCTGCCGGCGCTGGTCCGATACCTCCGATACAAACGACACCAGACTCTTGTCGTTCATGAACGATTGTTCTACATCGGTTTGCGTCTCGATTTCGGTAGTCGTGAGATCTCTTGAGAGTATTTCGCGCTCACTTTCACTAATGAACGATTCTCTGGAGTTTTGCAGGGTCAGTCCTTTGATGTACTTCTTTGGGTCGATGTCTTCCATTTTTTGTGATAGTGTTTAGAGTTTTGTAGTATTTACGGCGCTGAGGAACAGTTGGAAAGATAGGATTATTTCTACGAAACCATTGAATAAATCATGAGGAAATTGTTTCGTAATGCCTCTTGTTTTTGGTAAATCGTCTTCATCTTGAAGCGCGCTCCGGCTGTGCTCGCAGATCGTCCCTGCTTTTCTCAACCTTATTCCTCTTTTCCCATGCGTTACGATACACTCGCTGCCGATGAGGCGGCCTTTAAAAGCCGAACTGATTATACGTTTACGCCATTTACGGTTCCCGTGGCGGGAGAAGACCTTTCGTTACGCGGCGTGTTTTGCAAGCCTAAGAACCGTTCGGGGTATTTCAATACGCCGGAGCCGCCGCATGGCAAGCAACGGATCGTGCTCCATTTTACAGCCGGCAATCTCAGCGGCGGTATCAACACGCTCACTACGCAAAACTTCCGGGTTTCAGTACCGTTTGTCATCGCCCGCGATGGTACTGTCTATCAATTGTTTCCCTCGAAGGACTGGTCGGGGCACATTGGTGCGGGTATCGGCAATGCAGGTACGGGCAATGCGCAGGACAAAGTCACCATTGCGATCGAGATCATCAACTATGGTTACCTGATCGAGCGTGGAGCGAATCTTGAAACCATTTATTCCCGGCCAAAAGAGAATCCCGGCCGTGTTGACCTGTACTGCCCGCTTACCCAGACCGAGGCATATCAGAAGTTGAGCCAGCCATTTCGCGAGCAGAAATACTACGCTTCCTACACGCAGCAACAATATGAGAGTCTGATCATATTACTGCGTTTTTTAACCAAAAAATATAACATTCCGCGTCAGTTTCTCAATGAGTCGGTGCGGTACCAGGGCACGCAGGATGTACTGTCGTTCAAAGGCATTGTTTCCCATGTCAATTACCGTACGGGTGGCAAGTGGGACCTCGGGCCTGCTTTTGACTGGCAGCAGGTCATCGCGGGTGTACAAGCGCAGGCATACCAGCCCGCGAGCGCGACGCGTGATGCAATTGTCGCGGAGGAAGAGGGGCTGATTACCAATGAAACCGCGCTTGACACGCAATGGGCTGAGCCGCGGGGTGTAGAAGTGGCCCCGCCGGAGGATTTCGAATCCCATTTCAACGATGACGAAGGCGCCGCGATCAAGCCGAATTTATTTGCATTGGTGGTTGGGATTGACGCCTACGAGGATCAGGTTGTACTGAACCAGAAAGTGGCCTTCCCAAAGCTCCGGGGCTGTGTGGCCGACGCGACGAAAGTCCGGCGCTACCTAGAAAACGACGGAACGTTCGACCGGAAGCATATTCAGTTTTTAACCAACCAGCGAGCAACCAAAACGGCCATCGTCCAGGCATTTCAGGAGTTGGGAAAAGCTGGGAAAGACGACGTGATCGTCTTTTATTACTCCGGGCATGGTACCCAGGAACTGGCCGATGCGGCGGTCTGGACATCCGAACAGGACGGGAAACTCGAATGCCTTGTGAGCTATTACGACGAAGACCATGATAACGAATACCTGATATCTGACAAAGAACTGCGGTATCTGATCAGGGAGGTTTCTAAAAACGGCGCGCATATTACCGTGATTTCGGATTGCTGCCATTCGGGGGATAATACCCGCAATGCCGGGCTGATCAAATCGACTTACGGGGAGGTTATCGAGCGTCGGATACCTTATGTTTTCCCGCAGCGGACGTGGGAAAAATTCATTTTCAGCACCACACTTTCTCCGGGTGATTTTGCAGGAAAGCACATCGATGCGGTACTTCCGCCAGCCAGGCACGTTAGTCTGTCGGCGTGCGAATCCGACGAATCGGCGGTGGAAGTAAGCGGGGAGGGTGTTTTTACCAAATACCTGCTCAAATCGCTTGAAGCATCAGGAGGGCAGCTTTCGTATGCGGCATTGCATGGCCGCGTGAAGCAAATGCTCAACAATGCCTTCGAGCAGACGCCCGTCATGTATATTCCGCCCGCATTCCACCAGCAGCTTGCATTGACCAATGTATTCAACAAGCCTGGCGGAGCCGGAAACGCCACTTATGCCGACGTGATACGCGACGGCGCGGGTAACTGGGTGCTGCAACGCGGCGCCGTTCACGGGATCGGACGGGAGACCAACGGCATTACCGTGCGGGACGACGAGAAAACATTTGAAGCAAAAGTGCGGTCGGTAGGGGCCGATACGACTATTCTGGCATTCGATAATGCGGTAGAGTCGGAGCTTGATACTTCCAAGGTTTACCAGGGGTATGTAGAGGGGCTGATGAGCCAGCAACTTAAAATTCACCTCAATAATGTTGATAATATTTTGACAGATAGTCTTTTGCTTGCAGAAAAACTTATGTCGGAAATCCCGTCGCAAGCCCGGCTGGAAGCCAAAGAAGCGGAGGCGGATTACACGTTGTCGTTCCGGAACGGACGCGCCGTACTGACCAAACCTTTTGATACTTTTCGCCCGGTCGTAGAACAGATAGAGCTGGATTCGGAGGCATTTGCTTCTGAATTGGTGAAAGATCTCAAACATATTTCGAACTGGCATTTCCTGAAAAACCTGCGCAACGATGCGGCAGTGGGCACGCCGCTACGAATAGAGGTGAGCGATGCCGATGGCCAGCCGATCCAGGCTGACAATGGCGAGGTAAAACTGCATTATCAGCAGATTGATGGCGAATGGAAGGGAAGTATCCGGATCAAAATCACCAATACCAGCACCCGCAAGCTGTATTGCTGCTGCGTATTTCTGGATGCCGGCTTCGGTGCGTCGCTGGGCTTGTTGGATCCCATCGTTACCCCGTTGGACCCGGGCGCTTCCAAGGAGCTTAGCTACAATGGCCAGACCACCATTCCGATTTCGCTGGATACTTATGTTCAATTGTATAATTGGCCTAAAAATGCTGAATACCTGCAATTTATCATCAGTGCCGAAGACCTGTCGAACATCGAGGAACTAGCGCTTGAAAGCCTGCCTGCCCCTTTCACGGTAAGCAAAAAAGGCTCGACCCGCGGTATCGGCCCCAGTAACAAGGAGACTGATAAAAGTGTGGCGGTGAGTTGGTCGACGCAGCTGCTGACGTTGGAATACATAAACCCTGAATACAATATTGTCGCCGAAAGCGACCTCGCTGCTATGCTGGAAGATGAAAATCTGGCCGAGTATGCATTGGGTAATTATTTCGAAGTAAAAACAAGACTGGATTTGCAGCCGGAATATCAGCTGAAACCCGATGTGCAGCTGCGCAAACGCGATGCCCACCTGGATGAAAAAGGGTTTATCCGCGACGGGCTGCTGGATGTGGCCAATAAAACGGCGCGCCTGATACGCAATTCGAAATACCGCATTATGCGTCTGCGCTTTCCGAGGGCACCTAAAATTGTATCCGAAGGAGATTCATGGTTTCAGCATCCACTGGTGGTCGATACGATCGATCACTTGTCGAAAGTGTATCCGATCTTCTGTGTGGCGGCAGCTGGCGATACGCTGGCTAACTACGACCGCGAAGGGGAATGGCTGGAAGCGGTCGAAGACAAAAGCCCCCGTTTTTTCCTTCTGAGCGGAGGTGGAAACGATGTGCTGGGTGAACAGTTCCGCAGCCATATCAAGGCCGGGCCGCACAATACGGGCCTTCCGCCACAGGATTATCTCGAACCGTCGCTGAGCGCGGAGCTGGACAATCTGCAAGTCATATATCGGAAGATGTTCAACGAGTTGTTTGCATTACGTCCTGATATTCACGCGCTTTGCCACGGCTACGATTACATTACCCCGCTGGACAAGACCGACAAGGGCTGGCTGGGCCGGTATATGATCGAAAAAGGAATGACAAGCCAAACGGACCGCAAAGCAGTGATTAGCTACATTCTGAATGAATTCAACGACCGCCTGCGAGCAGTGGCAGCCGAGTTCCCGAATGTACATTATATTAACGCACGGGGACTCGTGGCCGACGACCAGTGGTACGACGAAATTCATCCTAACAAGCATGGTTTTCAGGCTGTGGCGGGGAGCTTTCTGAATGTGATTAATGGTTTGGTAGAAAACTAATCAACCGTTTTTGGCACTTTTCCAGGCCGCCTCATCCTCGTCGCTGAAAATGGCCCCGTAACTTCTCAGGTTTTTCCTGACGGCTTCGGAGAAATTCGAGGCCGGGTCTGCGTTCCGGAAATCGCAGCCTTGTACGAGCAGGCCCGAGACGTTGACAAACGAAAGAACGGGCTTGGCGGCAGCGTCTTTCACAGTAATCTCGGCATACCTGCATTTGATATTGAAAGGCTTGGCCGCCGACGTTATAAGCAGTTGCATATCCAAATGCAGCTGCTTTTTTTTCGCTTCGTCGTCTACGATTTCCAGGCAATCGCCCGTTGCTACCGACCAAATGCGGAAGTGATGCCCGAAATCTCGGGAGAAAATCTGAGTGCCGTCAGCGTTGTAAACGGCATCCTCGACACCATAGCCGTGGCCCCTGTAAATGCGGATGCATTCGCCGGTTTCAGCGAGCCACTCGCGGATCGTCAGATCGTCGGATGTAGAGATTATTTTGGAGCCATCAGGGCTATACCGTGCCCGGTGCAGCCATTTTTCGTGCCCTCGGAATGCCTGCAACGCAATGCCCGATTCAATGTGTATTTCGCTGAAAGTGCGGTCATAGTTTACCGTGAGTAATTTTTTAGAGTCCGGGCTGATCACGCATTTATTTACCACCCAGTCGGATTGCCCGCTGATCGCGTAGAGCTGGGTACCGGTTTCGAGACTCCATTCGCGGATCGACTTGTCGTCGGACGCCGAAACGGCCCTGGGTTTGTCGGGCGAGTAGCTGGCAAAGTTGACTTTATCGGTATGTCCCGAGTAGGTACGGCTTTCAAGGCCTGTTTTGACCGACCATTCCCGCATGGTTTTGTCTTTCGAGGTCGAGAGAATTCTTTCGCCGTCGGCGCTGTAAACGGCGCTATAAACCTGATCGGAATGGCCGTTGAAAGTCCTGAACGGCAGTTCGCTATCCTCCGACCACTCGATCATCGTGCCGTCGTCGGAAGCAGACAGGACGGTTGCTTGATCGGGACTGTAACAAACACTGTTCATTTTTTGGGTATGGGCGCTCAATATCCTGAGGCATTCTCCTGTTTTTACAGACCATTCCCGCACGGTCGTGTCGGCGGAGGCGGAGAGGAACTTATCCCCTTTTGAATTGTAATAAACCGACGACACGTTTTTGGTGTGGCCGGTGTAGATCTTCATGCATTCTTGGGTTGCAGTGCTCCATTCGCGGATCATTTTGTCGTCCGCGCAGGTGAGAATACGGGTGCCGTCGGGCGCGTATACCGCGTCGTTTACCTTGGCATGCGCGTGTTCGTAGCTGGCGAGTTCCATGCCCGTGGATACTGACCATTCCCTGACGAAGGTGTCGTTCGATGCCGACACAACCTTCTGGCCATCGTGGCTGTACCGCGCGGAAAGAACCTTATCGGTATGGCCCGAGAATGTCTGCAAAAGTTTTCCTGTGGCGGTGAGCCATTCTTTAATGGTACAATCGTCCGAGGCTGTCAGGAGCTTTTTTCCGTCGGCGCTGTAATGCACCTGGTTAATCTGCCCATAATGTCCTTTGAAGATGAACCCGTCGCCATCCAGCAAACTGCCTTCGAACCGCGCCGGAAGGTAGGCGCTGCCTTTGTGACGCGTCAACGGGAGCCCGTTGAACTGGATTTGGCGTAAGTCGAGATTAGTGAGATCGGCACCGGCCAGCGTCTGGCGTATATCCAGCCAGATTGTTATTACATTCCGAATAACAAACGCGCGTTCGGTCTCCGCTGCTTTGATTCCGGAATTGTTCCGGCACAAATCCATCAAACGCGATAGCAGGTTCTCTCTTTCCACCAGTTCGAGCCGGCTTTTGGCTGCATTCCAGGTCGGTACCGCCCGATGTTCCCCTTCGATTTCTCCCAGCAGGCGCCGCAGGTAAACCGGGATATAATTCCTGAAAAACACATCCGGTAGCGTACGCTGCACCATCGCGATCGCCGTCATGTTACGTATATGGCATACCGCAAAAAAATCCCTGAAATTCTGGTGTAAAAACCGGAGATCGTCCCCTTCCATGACCAGCACGCGGAGGCGCTCGACCAGAAACTGTTTTACTTTCCCCGCACGCTGCTCTTTATCATCGAGCTCGGTGAGTATGCCCAGGCCCAGTTCTTTCCGTTTTCCGTCGAAGTCGGGATATATTTCGGTAAGCTCTTCTTCATCCAGTTCATCGAATGCCTCGTCGAGCAATGTTTTGAAGTTAAACACGGGGTCGGCGAGTTTGCGGATCGTAATGGCATATTTGCCCTTATCCTCCATTTTGTAAGCAATGTAAGGGACGAGTACGCGAAGCAGGAAAGTCTGGTAGCGGATCTCGTTTTCATCGTTGGCATCGGTAAGCTGGGCGAGCTGGGCTTCGTTGAAATTCCAGAGGAGCTCACCGTATGTAGTCACTTTTTTGAAATGGAAGCGATCGTCGTCCTTGAACCGCAATGCGATGTTATTCGCCCCTGAATACAGCGTCAGCATCATCGGATTGGCAAAGAGCCCCAGCAAATCCTTGTTCGACGGTATTTCCTGGCCTTTTTCTTTGAGATAAGCCATGACGGTTTCCTGTGTAAGCGGCAGGATTTGCATTAATGCTGCGCTCTCGCTGGAAAGGTCCAGTTTTTCGATCTGCTTGTTCCGGGATGAGATCACCATTTGCGTACCGTCAGCCCTGGCCGCAAGGTCATTCAGGGTGGCCATCAGACGTCCTTTCGGAACGGTTACTTCGTTGAGGCCATCCAACAGCAGGATGAGTGAGGGCTTACCCTCACGGGGCGTTGCGAGAACTTTCCAGAGCGCATTGACAGTCTCCGCTGGCGGCTCGGGTATATTCAGCAGGCTTTTACAAATGAACCTGACAACAAAGTCGTTACGCTCGGCTTCGGACGACGAGTTGTATTCATTTAGTGGAATAAAAACGGGAACGGGACCATTTTCTTCAAAAAGCAGATCCCGCCACAGCAAAAGCAGCGACACCGTTTTACCCATGCCGCCGTCCCCCACAAGCAGTGCCTGCGATTTTTTATTTTTCCACAATGCCTCGACTGCCAGTTCGAGCGAGGCAACCTGGGTATCGGTTTTGACCTGCACATCGAGGTAGTTCCCCATATTAATCTCCGAAACCAGGATGCTTTCGATATTCAGGTATTTATAACGGCCTTTTTGAAGTCGCTCAAATTGAGCTTTGGAACCCGCGCGCAGCGTTTCTTGCAGGTTCGCGGGGTCGAAAGGAGCGGACGGCTGCGATATGCTGGTGGTGCGATGGAAGAAAAATTCTCCCAGCTTGTATTTCTGGCTGACGAGGCTTTTGCAAAGTGGTTCAATGCTAAATCCTTTATCGCGTACCTGCTTGGTAACCTGCGCACCCAGCCAGTTGATGGAAACGCTGGCATCCGCATTTGCGTGAAGAATGTCGATCAGTGCGTCGGCAAACGGGCTCTTGTCCGGTACCGCGCCGTTGCGCCCGGCCGTGAGCACCCATCGGGAGGGCACTTCCTCCGCCTCGGCCGACTGGCTTTGCTGCGTAACGTCGATTTCCATCGTAGCAAAAGCTTCCGAGAAGCACGCGTCGACGATCAGGACAATGTGATGAGCTCTGATATTGGAAAGGATTCTGATGACTTCACTGACGGAAATGAGCTTTTTCAAATCGCTGGGCCTTTCCGAAAGTACCGGCGCATCGGAAGGTACCCAATAGCCTTCCTTGTTTTTATCGAAATGGCCGTGTCCCGAGAAGTAGATGATCAGGTTTTCGTCGGGCCTGACGCGAAGCTCACCGTTCTCGTCCTTGTCGGCCAGGTAGCAAATTTCATCGAAAACGATATCGGTTTTAGCATTTTCGTCGAAAAGCGGCTGGATAATGAAGTTTTCATCCGAAAAACCATAGGAATCTTTGAGTACCGCAAAAAATCGCTGGCAGTCGGATACCGGATATTGGAGCGGCGTCCAGTTGTCGTACTTATCGATCGCGACGAAAAACAGCCGGTTCCGTCTTGTTTTATTCTGTCGAGGGGTAACTGTCCCGATGCCCATGATGTGATTTCGCTGACTAAACTTTCAATTTCGGTATTTTTCCCGGGTGTTCGGGGTGGGTATCAAAGAAATTATTAACCGGACTTATGCAAGCCGGGCGGTCTTTGATGTGCCGTTTTTCCGTTCAATAACAAAGCATTTCGGGTGTTGATTTTAATGCATTGAGCAGGTAATTTCAGGCGATATGTGCCTTATGTTGCCCAGCTGCAGCGCATTCGTCCAGGGCGGCCGTTCTCTCAAACCCAACCTTTTTACCATATGAAAATCTTCGCATTGCTGATTGGCATCAATGAGTATAGTCCGTCCTCGGTTCCGGCAATCAGGGCGCTGAACGGTTGTTTGAATGACGTCTCCGATTTCGGGGATTTTTTAAAGGAGAATTATGGTGATCTGATCCCCGAAGAGCAGCAAATACTTGTACTCGCTAACGCAAAAGCGACGCGGACAAATGTGATCGATGGGTTCCGAAAGCACCTTGCCCAGGCCGGGCCTGATGACATTGCGTTAGTATATTATTCGGGACACGGATCGACCGGCATCACCGCCCGCGAGTTCCAGGCCGCCACTTCCGATCGCCAGGAACAGACCTGGGTTTTGCATGATAGCCGGGAGCCTGGTAAATATGATCTGGCAGACAAGGAAATAGCACTTCTGCTGGAAGAAGTGAGTGCTGGCGGCTCGCGGATCGTGGTCATTGCCGATTCCTGCCACTCCGGGTCGGTCACAAGAGAGCTTGAACAGTTTCTGCAAATGCAGCCCCGTTTCGAGAAGGGTACCTCTGATATCCGCCCGCTTGAAAGCTACCTGGATGGGGCATATCTGCAACGGCCCAACCTCCATATTCCCTCGTCCGACCACCTGCTGCTCGCTGCTTGCGACCGCGTGGAGCGTGCATGGGAGAATAACGGGCACGGGCAGTTTACGCAGTCGCTGATCTCTGTGCTTGGCAAAAGCGGCGGGCAGATCACCTATGCTGACCTTTTCGTTCAGGTGAGGGCTTTCATTCGGAATGCATTGAAAAACCAGACACCGCAAATGGAATCGATCGGTGTTTTCAATATTAGCCAGGGCTTTCTTGGGAGAAAAGTAGAAACCGGGCGGCTCACCCGGTACCGCGTATATATGAAAGCGGGCAAGTGGACGATCGACCTCGGGGCGGGGATGGGCATCGAGCAGCGGGTAGGAGAGCCCTTCAAAATTAAAATATACGACTCGGTAGCGGATGGGCAACCCATCGGGACTGCCGTGCTCGATGTGATGAATGTGACGGAAAGCACTTTGCAGACGGGGGTATTATCCCTCGATGCAAACAATGTGTATTGGGGTGAGCCGGAATCCCTGCGCCTTCAGCCATTCTTCGTACATGGCGATAGCGTGGCGGCGCAGGTAATGCAGGAAACACTGGCGAACGCCTCCGAATCGGGTATTGTGCTGACCGATGTTGATGCTGCCGCCTTATTTGAACTAAAAATAGAAAGTGGCAATATTGTGGTTTACCACACGGGAAGCGATTTGAGGATACAGACGGTGGAGGGAGCCGGCAAATTTTCGGCAGCGCACGTCCTGAATGTGCTGCAAACGCTCGCCCGCTGGCAACGCCTGCTCGAATTGCAAAACGCGCGATCTGCCATTCTACCTCAGCAGATTACATTCAATGTGGAGGTTGCCCACGGCTCATCCACCAGTATATTTTCAGACAAAATGATCACGCTCGACCACGACGGCGAGGACATTCCGTTTAAAGTCAATTTCACTAACGGTACTGCCCGCACGTTGTACGTTTGCCTCTTATACCTTTCGCCGGACTACGGCGTAACAGTCATTTTCAACGATTCGCAGCCGGTGAACTCCAATACTTCCGTTGTGCTCACAAGCGACGTTTTTACCCTGAATAGCGAAGAGGAAATAGACACCCTGAAACTGATTGTTTCGACAGAAGCCATTGATAGTAGTTTGTTTGTCCAGGAACCGCTGCAAATAGGTGCTACCGTTACGCCATCGGGCAGCCGTGGGCTGGGGCAGTCGAAGGGGATCGGCGGTGGAAAATCCGATTGGATCACAAAGGCCATCAGCATCAGGCTCGTTAAAAAAGCGGAAGAGCAACTGGGGGCCCAGCCGGTGGCCATCGGTAGGGGCATTACGGTTCAGCCGCACCCGTCGTTTCGCGGGAAGCTCGGCTGGGCGCCGCTCATTTCCAGAACAAGGAGTGTCGACAAGCCAGTTATCAATGAGGCTTATGCAGTGGGCAACCCGTGGTTCCAGATCGTCAACTTCGATGAAGGCACGAGGGGAGAGGACCGCAGCATTGCAGAGGTGGTTGAGATCAGCGATGTCGCAGCCCTGAAAGAAAATCCGCTGATTATCGATATCAGGCCTGAAAATGAGGGCGAACTGGTATTACCGTTCTTTTTCGACGGTGAAGATTTTTTGCCGATGGGCAACGTGGCGATTACGGAACCCGGATTAATGCAGATCAGCATCGATACCATCCCTGAGGAAGCTGGGGAGAAAACGAGAAGCCTCGGCGGGGCCTTCCGGATGGTATTCCTGAAATTTGCGGGTAAACTGGGCATTAAAACGGATCCTAACCAGTTGCGCTGGGTGGACTATACCAACGGCGCGTCCCGCGAAAGCTCGGGACTCGAAGGAAAAGTGATTCAGGCAAAATCGATATTACTGCTTGTGCACGGCATTATTGGGGATACGGAAGACATGGCTAAGACGTTCAAAATAGCGATCGATGGCGGTTACGACCTCGTAATGACCTACGACTATGAAAACCTGAACACGCCGATTGAAGAAATCGCAGCGATCCTGAAAGGCAAGCTGGCCGGCCTTGGGTTTCAGGAAAATGACGGAAAGGAGCTGGTCCTCGTAGCGCATTCAATGGGCGGGCTGGTATCCCGGTATATGATAGAAGAACTGGGTGGCGACAAGTTCGTCGACAAGCTGATCATGGCAGGTACGCCTAATGGCGGCAGCAAGTTTGGTCAGATTCCGGATTATGTCAGCTGGACGTCTGTCGCCCTTGCGCTGGGTACTAAGTTGTTTCCTCCGCAGGTAGGCGCAGTGACGGGTTTCTTGTCCTCCGTGCTAAAAGTGGGAAATAAGGGGGTGCTGCACACCTTGGCTCAAATGGACGCCGGCAGCGATTTCATCAAAAAATTAACCCACAAAAATGCCGCGCCGATTCCCTATTTTATCATCGGCGGGGACCTGGATGCCTATCTCCGTGCCAGCGGCGGCCTTCCATTGATGGAAAAGGTGGTAACGCAAATAGGAACCTGGATTTATAAAAACACGATCAACGACATTGCGGTGAGCACGGACAGCATCTTTCTTGCGAAGACGGCCGCCGTACCCCAAAAAGTGTCGTGCCACCATCTCAACTATTTTGTCATCGATGAATCCGTCGATGCGCTGGCAAAACTATTGTAACCGTCCGTCGTGGCGGCGGGTAGATCGATGGCGTTGAGCATTCTGATGATCGACGCCACCTCATCTTTAAGCGAGTCGGGGATCATCTTCTTTTTGGTAAATGTTTGAAGATCAGCGATCATCGCGTCACGGTTGTAGACTGCGCTTTCAGCATAGGTGCAATTTTTCTCGCTGAAATTCTTGCTACCGGCATATTCCCGGTAGTAGCTGCGGGCTTTTGCAATGTTACCCGATAGCAGGTGAGCATGTGCCAGGTTCACGTAAATATAATCGAGGCGTGACTTGGGCGTGATAGCCACGGACGTGCCTTTTTGAGCATATTCGATCGATTTTTTGAAGTTCCGGTCGAACAAGCGGTACCAGGACGCATTGTTGTAGACGATCGACAGGTAGTGGTTCAGGCAGGTATCACCCGGAAGCTTTTCGCGCATATCTTCGAGGAACAGAATATGGTCTTCGCTCGCATAGCGTTTCGATTGTGTGCGGACAAAAGAAAAAAGCGCGTTCCGCTCGTCCTCTCTCATTTTCTGGATTTTGGTTTCCAGTTCAATACGAGCGTTCCAAAACACTTCGTTCAGGCGCCTGTTGCCGTCCGCACTTATTTTCCTGGACAATGCCGTCCAGAGGCCATAGTTGTACTGCCCCTCCACCTGCCTTACCAAAGCACTCAGCACGCCTTTCAGGTGGACAAGAGATCCGGAGTTCTCCGAGGAAAAGAAATTGCTCGATAGTCTGTGAATCGATGTAAGGTATTCGTTTTCCAGGTACGTCCACAGGTCTTCTTTGGCAGAAATGCTCGAATTTCTTTTCAGATATTCCAGGTCTTCCGTATCCAGCGGCAGAAGGAAGCGCACCTTTGTTTCGGGAAGCAGGCGGGTACTCGGTTCGACTTTTCTGTTACCGGTCCAGAATAGCCGCGCTATTCCCATGCGGGTGTCCGAAATGGCAATCACAGAGTCATGCGGGAACCGCCTCAGCGAATTGTATTTAAATTCATTGTCGACATCATAGAGTGTTTGCGTACTGTCGCTCAAAATTCCTTCCGATGTTAACCGGAACGATTCCCCGACCCTTGTAGTGTCGATTGCCCTTTTCATGAGCAGCATTTTCCCGCTGTTGTAAGAGATCCTGACCAGCGTGGTATCATGGCTGTTAATTGCGACAGTAATCCCATGGTTGGCGCGGTCCCTGATCCAGCCGTGTTTGATGAGATTGTACCTGTTTTCAAGCGTCCCTAAACGCTCGTTATACAAGCTTACAGTGTTAGGTCCTGCGATAATCAAAAGCTTTTTCTCACTGCCAACGTGCGCAAAAGCCATATCCGTGATCGGTTCTACATTAAATATGGATGCGAAATACAAGTTTTCATGTTCGGGATACCTTTTAATTTCATCGAACATACCATCCCCGAATAGCCCCGACAACATGCTTTTCTCTTCAAATTGTTTGTAGAGAATGTATTGCTGCGTTTTCGACCTGGCAAGATTAATGAGCAGCCGGTAGCGCGTGCTGGTTTCCGAGCTCCATATGGTCAGGAAGGTGAGTATAGTTAAAAGAAATAGGGCACCTGCGCCGTAACTCAGGCCGTATATCGTGGTGAGCCGTCGTTTGCTGTCCGCAACGAATTTCCATTCTTCTTTTGTTGGCTGTTTGCTCAGTGCTACATTTTCCCTGATGTCCTTGGTGGATCGCTTGATATCCCTCAGATCGTTCCGGTCGAGGTAAGATCTTAAAAACCATATTTTGTTGGACTGCTCATATTTCAGGTAGGCAGTTTTAATGGTCTTGATCGTCCGGGCGATGTGCGAATTTTCGAGGTTGAACTTGTCGTAAATGATTTGGGCCAGACTGTCATGCGCGATCTCATAAATACTGTCCGCGCTGTTCCCTCCATATTTGTCCAGCCTGAGAATGTTTTTACTGGCCAGCGATTTCACGATAGCCGTGGCGACATCCAACGGGGCGGCTTGCGAAATCACGTCCTCGATTTTTTGCGGACGTTTTGTACCCTCGTCACTGACGAAACAATAGAGCACATCTCTCACAGTATTATAATTGACCGACCCGTACACCGCCGATACTTCCGAGATTGTTTTCTCTATCCGCTCTTCCAGGAATTGTCTGAGCACGTTCCGGATATTTCCCACCTCGGTCAACAGGCCTATTTTGAAACTCTTACGGGGACCCGGCGCCTGATGCCAGAGCCGGTCGAGGTAGATCTGAAGATGCGGCAGCTCAATCAGGCTATCACCGATTTTAAGGTTCCTGACGATCGCATCGACGGTGGCCTCATCGGTTTCTATTTCGAAGTAATCACATGTTTTCCGGATAACATTTTTAATATCGTTGTCGGTCATTCGCTCGATCAGCACGCGTTTGTCGAAGATTTCCGGCACGATGCTCTCATACTTTTGCAGCTGGGCAATGTACCGCTCGCGCATGATGAAAATCACTTTGCATGGAATATCCCTCGCATCGAGTATTCTCCTGAGGTCGCTGAAAAACGTTTCCTGCTCTTCGGTATTCCCTAAAATGAATATTTCTTCGAACTGATCGAAGATGAGGTACACGGGTTTGAAAAAATCCAGGTAGAGGGATCTGAGGCAGTCCAGAATATCGGAGTCGAGCGGGAAGTCTTCTTTGTTTTTGTGGTTGATCTCCTTCCGCAGCGAAATATTGATATTGTCGTACCGCCGGACGAATATTTCCAGCCAGTCGGTTTTTTCGAAACAGTTCGCAAGGCCGCATTTGATGATACTGGATTTCCCCGTTCCCAGCGGACCGTTCACGAGTACGATATTGGACTCGTGGATGTAGTTATATATGATCCTGATCTCGTCCTCTCTTTCAAAAAACGCGCTGCGTTCATTCTTCTCAAATGAGTCCAGCAGCTTGAATGGCGAAGTTGTCATGATCTGTCAGGATTTGAAATAGGAAATGAAAACTTCTACGCTCTCGAGAATCTCCGGACCGATGGTTTCCAGCTCTTCCTGCGATATCTTTAAGTCCGTTTTGGTCCTTAAAAAATTGGGTAAGGCAGGAATTTGCAGCCTGTCTTTCTTTTCATTGATATTCTTGATGAAATTATAGGTGCATGTGGCGGCAGTAGCGCTTTTATCATAATTATAGAAGAAATAGATTTTGGAAAGCTTTTCGCTGATCAATGCATTCATGTCGATCACAAACGGGTACAAATTGAATGCGGAAAGACTTTTGTTCTCGATCTTGTAAATAACGACCGAGTTGGAATCTGTGAAGTTTTCGAAATCTTCCATCTTGTCGGTAAAGCCCACGAGCACATAATCAAGTTTGACCATTTTGTGCTGGTAAACTGCCGGCTGGTTCTTCTTTTTGTTGATATAGATATTTTTGATAGTCGCAAACTTGTACCTCGCGCAGAACCCCAACTCCTTAAATATGATACAAAGGCTGGCTTCCGCTTTCTGGCAATCCTGCTGGATGTCACGGTCGTCGAGCTCGTCCAGTGCGGCAAGGTCCTTGTATTTGCCTTTAATACCCGTAATATTCAGGTAGGCGCCAAAGAATTCGCTCTCCCGCTCGTCCATGAGATCGGCCAGATGGGACATTTCGTTGACAAACAGAGGTACTTCGTGGGCTTTTAGTTTGTCGTGGATGATGCGTATCAGCGGAATCACGTCGTAGGCCTGCCTGTCGCGATGATCGAGCAGGAAGAAAGCACTGACTCGTTCTTTCAGATGATCTTCCAAAACGGGCACCTTGCCCTGTACCAGCGCTTCCCAGAGTTGGGAAAACATGATGAACAACAAAAGATCGGCCATCACAGAGTAGGTATTGATCAAAAACCGCAGGCGTTCACTGGCGAGAGGCTCGTCTTCGGTGACAAGTAGCTTTCGTACCTGTTCGGCAATGGGAGAGGGCAGGCTGTTGATAATCGCATTTTTGACCTCCCTGACGTCAAATTTCCGCGGGTCCCATTGTTCCCCGTATTTTTTTTCAAGGTCCTCGAACATGGGAAGCTCGTCGCTGAACGTCATCAGGACATTGTAAAGGGCGGCAAGAATGGCATCCTCGGAGGTATTAAACTTCGAGTCGATCTGGCTCTTAATATGAAGCTCGTAAAAGCTCTTGTCAGATAACCGGTGATCGGCTGCGCCCTGTTGATTTTTGTGGAGGTAGAGCCCCCACACCGGACCGGTATTGGGCGCTTTGATGAGCCGGGCAATACCACGGTCAGGATCTTCTGTGGTCGTTAATGCCGCATTGTTTTTGGCTGTAACCACCTCGGTAGCCAGCTTGAAGGCCTCGTCGATGGAATGCCCGCTGGCCAGTTTCTGGTAAAAATCCTCGGCGAAGCGCGTGGCGGTATCGTCGCCGATGTCGACGCTCGTGGCAATTACCGCGCGAACGCCGGCGTCGAGCAACTGGACAACCTGTTCACGCGTCGAGCAGCCATTCAGAAAAACAAGTTTCAAATTCTTTTGCAGCCGGATCGATTGCAGCAGACCTGCGCCATAAACCGTCGCGTCTTCCATCAGCAGCTGACTGCCGCTGGCATGCCCTGCGTAATGAATGATCTCCACCTGGGGCTGATACAAAAGCAGGCGGTCCCGCAGTTTCTTGCTGGTACGGGAGTCAGTGTCGAGCAAAAGGTGGCCTTTGCCCTGCCTTTCGCGCAGCGCGTCCGAAATGGCTTCTTTTTCCTTTTCAAGTTGTGACAGGTAGGCATCGCCGGAATTGGAGAATGCACAAAGTATAACAGGGGGTCGCATTGATCGGGAAGGATTTTGGCTCGTTAGGGTACAGAATTATCAAGGTAAAAAGGAATACCAAAGTAGTTCTACTTTTTCTAGGAAATGTTATTAAGCGGCTTTTGTTTGATTAGACGGCAATATGCTATCTTGCCTTTTAAAAATGTGTCCCCAGACCCTATGCAAGCTATCAGATTTATTAACCGACTGGATGCCCATCACAAGCTGGGTATTTCGCTGATTTTCGGCACGCTGGCGACAATTATGACCGGTTCTGTTGTGGAAAAGCCGATCAATTGGATGATCGGTTGGCTCGTGTACAGCGCGGCGCATCTGGGGTTGGCCTGGGTAACCATACTCAGCTCGCATCCCTCGGAAGTTCGGCAGGAGGTGGACGGGCAGGATTCGAACCGTATCCTGATTTACCTTTTTGTCGTTGCTGCCTCGTTTGTGAGTCTTTTTGCGATCCTGTTCCTGCTGCACGATGCTGGAAAGACGGCCTCGTGGTCGGAGCTGACCGTTCATTTTATTCTTTCCTTTTCCTGCATCGTATGCTCGTGGATTCTCGTACATACCGTCTTCACGCTGCGCTATGCCCATCTTTACTACCGATCGACGGAAGGCGGCCGTAATGCCGGGAAGCAACAACACCGGGGACTTGAATTCCCCGATGACGCCGAACCCGACTTCCTTGATTTTACCTATTTTTCCTTTGTCATAGGAATGACCTTTCAGGTTTCGGACGTAACTATTTCTTCCCGGGAGCTCAGAAGACTTGCGCTGGTCCATTCGTTGTTGTCTTTCGCATTCAATACGCTTCTTGTCGCTCTTACCATCAATGTTGTATCAGGGCTGATACAAAGTAAATCCTGATTTCTGTGCACGATCCTCCCCGGCTTCATCCAGAAAGGCTGAAACAGCGCATTTGGAATAGCCCCGGTAGTGTCGCATCAGAGCTCCCAAATTTTAGCTGATTCGACAAAGTGCAGTCCCTCTGGGAAAATCTGGGGAGCTTTGGCCATTTTTTCGGCTAATATCGAGGTCGGCAGCGGCCGGAGCTTGCGCATAAGCCCCATCGAATTGAAGAAATTCAATGCCCGTGCCGAAAGTCGTTCGCCGAGCCTGTCGGTGTTCTTCCGTACCAAAAGTCCGGGCCGGAAAATAATATATTGGTCGAACGCCAGGCTGGCCAGGTGCTCTTCGAGCTGCCCCTTCATTCTCGAATAAAATACCCTGCTGGTCGCCGAAGCACCATAGGATGACAAGAGGACCAATCTGGAAACACCGTTCTTTTTAGCGATCGCCGCGAACCTGGCCGGAATCTCATAATCGATCTGGTATTGCGCTTCCTTTGAGCCGGCTGTTTTGAGCGTTGTGCCCAGGCAGGAAAACCAGACATCTCCGGTGATCTGACCTGATATCTCTTCCAGCTTGTCGTAATCGGTGAGGATCTCGGCTAATTTGTGATGAGTAACCCCACTGGGACGACGTACAAAAGTCACAACTTCTGTATAGGCCGGATCGCTCAGCAGCAGACCCACGAGATCCTTTCCGGTAGCTCCTGTGGCTCCAATGACCAGTGCTTTCATAAATTCATTTGCTTTTTATTTGTAAAGTAATGCATGCTATTACGGGCTGGCTGTCGGTCCGCGGCCACCCATTTGTTGGTTGTTCTAAACGTGATGGGAGGGATCGTCTGACTAATATAACCAAAAGACGCTGGAACCGGTAATTTCAGGATTCGTGGATGGGAAGCCATATTTTTTATTATTATTGTTGAAAAAATTAAAATAAGATATTGTCCATCGGTCACTTTTGTAATATTTATTCGGCACGTTAGTGGAAGGGCCTGGTTTTGATACTGAAAAAGAGCTTTTATTGTCTGCGTCGCAGGGCAGTGAGGCTGCTTTTGTTGCACTGTTCCACCGGTATAAGCACAAGCTATACGGCTATTCACTCCGGCTTACCAATTCCGAAATGCTTGCAGAGGACGTCGTGCAGGATGTTTTCATGAAACTTTGGGTTGATCATTCCTCGCTTGCTTCGATAGACAGTTTCGGAACCTACCTGTTCAGGATGTCCAAAAACCACATATTGAATCACTTTAAACGGACGGCCCGGGAAATGCTGATCGTCTCGGAGATCTTCCGCGAGAGCGGCGAAGGTGCAAACAATGCGCAGGACAGCCTGGCGGCGCGTGAAGTGGAGCAGGTGCTCAAATTGGTGGTGGAAGCATTACCCCCCCAGCAGAAAGCGGTATACAAGCTGAGCCGCGAGGAGGGCAAAAGCCACGATGAGATCGCCGATTTGCTCAAAATATCCCCTAATACCGTCAAAAACCACATCGTACAGGCCCTGGCCACCATCCGTACGCACCTCCGCCGCCACGCCGACTCGCTGCTGGCTGTGACGGTCCTGCTCCATTTGAAAAAATAATTTAAAAATTTTCAAGACGGACTAGTCCCTGCCTCCGCGCCGATTGTCTTTCATTTGGTATTTGTCGAAAAGTATTGGCTGTTACGCTGGTATGAATCGCAGAATGCCAAATTAAATCAGGTCATCGGTAGGTTTAAGCGTATTTTATGTACGACGAACGCATAGAAATTTTAATAGGCAAATGGATGGATGGAACGCTGGCCGCTTCCGAAAAGAGCGAGCTGGCGGAATGGGTGCGGCTTAACCCGGACGACGAGCGCATTGCCGCGATATTAGAGGACGCCTGGCAACGTTTTGAACCCGGGCAGCCTATGCCCGAAGCGGCATCCGAGCGCATTCTTGCCAATATTTTCCCATCCCGGGAAACAGTATTCGCCGACGTCGACGAGGCAGAATCCACCAGAAGTATTTCCTGGCTGTGGCCCAAATTGGCCGCCGCCGCATTGCTCATCGGTTTTGGGTTGTATTGGTGGTCGGGCTACCAGGCGAAAGTGGAAGTGGCTGGCGACAAGGGGCTCAAAATCCAGCTGGCAGACATTCCGCCCGGCGGCAATAAGGCAGTGCTGACATTGGGCGACGGGTCAACGGTGGTGCTCGACAGCGCCGGCAATGGTTTGCTGGCCAGTCAGGGAGGCAGCAGCGTGACGCAGTCTGAGAAAGGGGAGCTGGTTTACAGCGAAGGTGCTGCCGGGGCCGAACCTGTTTACAATATGGTTACCACTCCCAAGGGCGGTCAATACCACATTGTTTTATCCGACGGCACGGGCGTCTGGCTGAATGCAGCATCGAGCCTGCGGTTTCCGGCCGCATTTACCGGCAAGCAACGGAATGTGGAGATTACCGGTGAAGGGTATTTTGAAGTGGCCCACGACGCCCAGAAACCCTTTGTCGTGAAAGTGAACGAGGCGCAGATCACTGTACTCGGTACGCATTTCAACGTGATGGCCTATGCGGATGAAAAGGTAATGCGTACCACACTGCTTGAAGGCGCCGTGAAAGTGGCGCGCGGGGAACACACTGCAACCCTGGCCCCCGGCCAGCAGGCGAGGATGAGCGCCGCATCCGGCGCAATGCGGGTAATGGATGATGTGGATACGGAGAAGGAGCTTTCCTGGAAGAACGGCTACTTTCAGTTCGAAAACGAAAGCCTGGAAAGCGTAATGCGGCAGGTAGCCCGGTGGTATGATGTAGAAGTGAAATATGAGGGCAACAGCAGCGGAGAGAATTTCTCCGGGAGGCTTCCCCGCAATTCGAACGTTTCAAAACTCCTGAAAATACTGGCGCTCAGCGGCGTGAAGTTCAGGATCGAAGATAAAACCATTATCGTAACCCCGTAAAACCCACTGAGCCTATGATGAGATAGCGACCTGCAATGCCTTGCCGGGACGCTCTGAAGAAAGAACGGGAACGTTGCAACCGCTCCCGCCCTGAAAAGAGCCCGGCATTTTTAAACAATTGTCCTACTGTTTAGTACCAACTCTCGAACAAAAGTATGAACCACAACTCTTTTATCCAAAAAGGGTGGGGGGGAGCGTATGCTTTCGGCAAACATCCCCGTTCCCCGCTCGCCAGGGTCATTTTGGTTATGAAACTGATCTTTATTTTCACCCTCGCTTTTTGCATGCAGGTAAGCGCAAGCTCCTACTCGCAGAAGATCACCATTATCGCAAAGAATGCACGCCTGGAAAAAGTACTGAAAGAAATTGAGAAGCAAAGCGGGTATTCGTTCTGGTATAAGACCGAGCTCATTCAACGGTCGGAGAAGGTGACGATCGCCATGCGCGAAAGCAGTCTGGAAGACGTGCTGGCCAGGTGCTTCGTAAACCAGCCGCTGGAATATGCGATCGTAGACAAGACCGTGGTTTTACAGGCCAAAAAGCTGCCGACGCCGGCTTTGCCTGCAAAGATCCTTGAACTGATTAAGGGGCAGGTGCTGGGGTCGGACGGCAAGCCGCTGATCGGCGTGACTGTGATGGTAAAGGCTTCCAAAATGGGTACCACTACCGATATGGACGGCAATTTTGCTATTAATGCAGGTACCGACGACGTGCTGGTATTTTCCTACATCGGCTTTTCAACCAAGGAAGTGGCCGTCGGAAAGCAAACCAGCCTGACCGTCACGCTGACGGAGAGCAACACAACGCTCGGTGAGGTGGCGGTGATCGGGTATGGTACGCAGTCGCGCAAGACGCTGACTTCCGCAGTAAGCACGGTCAAATCTGAGGAATTGAATAAAGGGGCCATTACCGACGTGGGCCAATTGCTGCAAGGCAAGGTGGCCGGCCTGAACATCACAGCCAGTGGCGACCCCAATAAGCCTGCGGCGGTGGTGTTGCGGGGGGCTTCGACGATCAATAGCTCGCAGGGGCCTTTTTATGTCATCGATAATGTGCCAGGAGCCGATATTGCCACCATCGCACCGGACGATATCGCGTCCATCGATGTACTTAAGGATGCGGCGGCTACGGCTATTTACGGCAACCGGGCAGCGAACGGTGTGATTATGGTCACTACCAAACGCGGCAAAAAAGGCGACCTGAAAATTTCTTATAATGGTTTTGTGGGTATTGAAAAAGTATCCAATAAACTGGAAATGATGAGCGGTGCGCAGCTGCGTTCCTTTTTGGATAAAAACGGCGTTGGTCTTTCTCCCAAGGACGATCTAGGGGCGGATACCGACTGGCAGTCGGCCATTCAGAAGAAAACGGCGGTGTCTACGAACCATAACCTGTCGTTCAGCGGCGGTACCGAGAAAAGCACGTATAGCGCAAGCCTGAACTATGTAGATAAGCAGGGAATTCTGCTCAACAGCGGTTTGCAGCGCGTGATTGCCCGCCTGGCGGTAGAGCAATATGCGTTCAAGGACAAGCTGAAACTGGGTTTGACCGTAACCAATTCGAACAGTACCGCGAAAGATATTCCCTTCCGCAACACCGTGCTACTGCAATCGGCGGTGTATCTGCCCGTTTCGCCTGTCCGGAATGCGGATGGAAGCTACTTCGAAAACCCGGAACACACTGATTACTACAATCCGGTGGCCATGATCAACAATAGCGAGTCGAAGACGAAAACCAACAACCTGACCGGAAGCTTTACTTCGCAGCTTAAACTGCCTTTCGGGCTGACTTATGATCTCAATTTTTCCTACCTGAACACGACTTCGCTGACCGGCAACTATTATAACAGCTATTTTACAAGCCATTACAATAATATGTATGATAACCCCGAGCCAGGCCTCGGTTACCATACCCAGCAGTCGTTCGGGACGAACGGGCAAGCCAATAGAAGTTCCTACCGCAATTCCAGCAAGATCCTCGAAACCTTCCTGACCTGGAACCACGATTTCGGCGACCACAATATCAATGCCGTGGTGGGCTACTCGTGGCAGGATTACATTATTGGCGAGGGCTTTCAGGTAACGACCAGCAACCTGCCCGTGGACAACATCGGATACAATAACCTTGCGCTGAGCAATCCGTATGGGATTTCCGGGTTTCAGATCGGTTTCGGGCCGGACGGCATTTACCAGCAGACACGTTTGATTTCGGATTTTGCCCGTTTCAACTACAATTATAAAAACAAATACCTCGTACAAGGGTCCGTACGGCGTGATGGCAGTTCGGTGTTTGGGGCTAACAACCAATGGGGGTACTTCCCGTCGGCTGGTGTGGCCTGGCGCATTACCGAAGAGAACTTTATGAGCGCGCAGAAGCTTTTCACAGAACTGAAACTCCGCGCCAGCTACGGCGTTACGGGTAATGCCACCGGTTTCGGCGCCTACACGACGCAGTTCCTATCGGGTAGCCTCGGCACTTATTATTACCAGGGCTCGCTTACGGCGGCGCTCGGGCCTACCCAGGCTGCCAACCCCGACCTGAAATGGGAGAAAACGGCTACCAGCAACCTCGGTATCGACTTTGCCGTGCTCGGTGGCAAGATCAGCGGAACTTTGGAATTGTATAATAAGAATACCACGGGAATGATCTATTCCTATAATGTGGACCCGATCCTGGTGCCTACGGGCAAGATCACGACCAATGGCGGGAGTATCAACAACAAGGGGATCGAGCTGAACGTGAATGCAAGCGTTGTAAGCAAGCATAATTTCACCTGGAACACCGGCCTGAATCTGGCACACAACAAGAACACCGTGACCAGCCTTTCCAACCCGCTGTTCGCAGGTGGCGACTCGGTGCTGCTCGCTTATCCGGAAGGCTTGGGACAATCCAGCCATTCACTCGAAATTCTGAAAGCGGGCAAGCCCTTGGGACAGTTTTTCTCGCTGCAATATGCCGGTAAGAATGCGACCGGGCTCTCGCAATATGTGGGCGGGGATGGCAACCTGACGACCACGCCGGTGATTGGTGTAGACTACAAATACCTCGGCAACGCCCAACCCAAACTGCTGGCAGGGTGGAGCAACAATTTCCGCTACCGGAATTTTGACCTCAATATTTTCCTGCGCGGCGCATTCGGCAACAAAATCTTTAACGCGACCCGCGCGGACTTATTCCGTCCCAATACTGCGCAATACACCAACATTCTATCGGAGGTGGCTGGGGAGTCGATGACCGACCTGAACTCGTATTTGTACTCCTCACGGTTCGTGGAAAGCGGCAGTTACCTGCGGTTCGACAACGCAACGCTTGCCTATAACTTCAAGAAACTGGGGCCGTCGCTTAAAAACCTGCGTGTATATACTTCCGTTAATAACCTTTTCGTGATCACGAAGTACAAGGGCGTGGATCCTGAGATCAATCAGGGCGGCATTGCACCGGGTGTCGATTATAATAATTTCTATCCCAAAACCAGGACATTCCTGCTGGGCGTGAACGTATCATTCTGATTTCAAAACCGAGTTATCATGAAAAGCGCATATATCAAATCCTTTTTCTCACTGATGGTCCTGGGGTCATTGTTTTCCTGCCATGACCTGGACGTACCAGTAACTTCCGAGCTTACCCCGGATGTGTTCCCAACCTCGGACGCGCAGTTTGTCAGCGCAGCCGGGCCTGCCTATGTGGCGTTGCGGGGCAATATATCTGTTGAGTTCTTCCACTTGCAAACCCTGACCACCGACGAAGCTATTTTCCCTGCGAAAGGGGGCAACTGGTACAATGGCGCGGAGTTCAAAGACCTGCATTACCACTCCTGGACCAAAGACCACAGCACCGTAACCGGTAACTGGACCTGGCTGAGCACTATCATCGGTACCGTCAACCAGTCGCTATCCATTCTCAGCAAGAACATGCCCGAGGGGGCACCGAAAAACCAGATGCTCGCTGAGCTTAAAATGGTGCGCGCGCTGGCCTATTTCTGGATGATGGACAGCTTTGGCAATATTCCCATTATCACCGAGTACGGCGATTACAGCGCCCATCCCAATGTGCCGCGTGCGGAAGTGTTCCAATTCCTGGAAGGTGAAATTAAAGCTGCATTGCCCGACCTGAGTGCCACGGTGGATGTGACTACTTACGGGCGTCCGACCAAATATCTGGCCAATGCATTGCTGGCCAAAATGTACCTGAATGCGGAGGTATACACAGGTACCAACCGTTACAACGACTGTATTGCTGCTTGTGACGAAATCATCAATTCGGGAAAATTCGCATTGGAACCGGCAGCGACCTATTTGCAGATGTTCTATCCTAATAATGGTCCGCAAATGAAGGAATTCATCTTCGCGATCCCGTTCGATGCCACGGCTGCGAATAGCTTTCCCTTCCGCGCTACCAACCTGCACTCGCGATATGATATTCCGAGAGGGCTCGTTGCGAAGTACAAAATGCCGTTCACCCCCGACGCTGCCGTGTCGACGCTCCCCGAATTTTACAAGCATTTCAACGACGCGAACGATATCCGTAACAAGGAGTGGCTCACCGGGCTGCAATTTTATGCCGACGGTTCGCCTGTTACCGTCACCACGACGAAAAAGGGGTACGACCAGTTCTACACAGGTGCCGATCCATCGGCTCCCTATACTTACCAGATCAACATTACGCCGGAGGTCAAACTGCGCCAGGATGTGCCCTCGTTTGATGTCGGAAATGATGAAATCGCCTGGAACATGGGTTACCGAAACATCAAGTTCCATCCCGACGCGAGTTCGCTGAACCGCAACCAGAACAACGACGTGCCGATATTCCGCCTAGCCGACGCGATCCTGATGAAAGCAGAAGCAATCCAGCGCGGAGGCAGCGCCACTGGCGGTGCGACGGCGTTGACCCTGGTAAATTCCGTCCGCACAGCGCGCCAGGCTGCCGCATTCACCAGTCTGACGCTGGAAAACATTTACGAGGAACGCATTCGGGAATTTGCTTCGGAAATGTGGCACCGTAACGACATGATCCGCTATGGCAAGTTTGAAGGCAAATGGGGCTTTAAAACGGATTCGGACGTCAATAAGCGAATTTTTCCCATTCCTAATGCTGCATTGCTGCTGAACCGGGCGTTGGTTCAAAATCCAGGCTATTGATCACTCCCTGTCCCCGCGCCGTCCGGCGTGGGGACTTTTTACCTTTAATATGGCTACTCATTCAAAAGCACCGCTCCGCTTTCGCAGGTTGAAAGCGGCTATTTTGTTTTGTCTGCTCCTGTCGCTGACGGCAACCGCCATTCAGGCGCAAACCATTATTAGCTCCGGAAAATCGCTGATTTCACGGGTCATTCCTTCACATGCCGTGCATTTCGAAGTGCAGGAATTGACCTCGTCTTCGGGAAAAGACGAATTTGAAATCGAAAGTATCAATGGGAAAATCATCCTCCGTGGTACCAGCGGTGTGGCCGTGGCTTCTGCCTTGTACCACTATCTGACCGAATATGCCCATTGCCAGATCACCTGGAATGGCAGCAACCTTGCATTGCCTGAAAACCTGCCCACGGTCCCGGCCAGGATACACAAAGCAACCGTGTACCAATACCGTTACAACCTCAATTATTGCACCTTTAATTACAGTATGAGCTGGTGGGATTGGGAGCGTTGGCAGAAGGAGATCGACTGGATGGCCCTGCATGGCATCAATATGCCCCTGGCTATTACCGGCGAAGAGTATACCTGGTTGCAAGTGTATCGCGACATGGGCTTCACGGACGACGATCTCAAAGATTTTTTCAGCGGCCCGGCCTATTTCGGGTGGTTCTGGATGGGTAATCTCGACGGCTGGGGCGGCCCGCTGCCGCTCAGCTGGATGGAAAGCCACAAAACCTTGCAGCAGCAGATCGTACGCCGCGAGCGTGAGCTGGGCATGAAGCCTGTGCTGCCCGCGTTCACCGGACATGTGCCCGCGGCTTTCCGCAAGAAATATCCCAATGCCCAACTGAAAGCTACCAACTGGAACAACGGGTTTGGCGATACCTACATCCTCGATTCGCAGGATCCGCTTTTTGCCGAACTGGGCAAGCGTTTTCTGGATAAACAAAAGGAGCTTTACGGTACCGATCACCTGTATTCGGCCGACACATTTAATGAAAATGAGCCACCTACCGACGACCCGGCCTATCTGTCGAAGCTTAGCGAGCGGATTTACGAGGGCATGCGACAGGGCGATCCGGAAGCTGTGTGGGTAATGCAAGGCTGGCTGTTTTACAGCGACCGCAAGTTCTGGAAAGCTCCGCAGATCGAAGCATTGCTGAACGCCGTGCCCGACGACAGGATGATTCTGCTGGACCTTGCCGCCGAGATCGAGCCGGTATGGAAGCGCACGGGCGCATTTTATGGAAAGCCCTGGATTTGGAATATGCTCAACAACTTCGGGGGTAATGTAAACCTTTTTGGTCGGCTCGACGGCGTCGCACAAGGCCCGGCGGCCGCCTGGAACGACCCGGCCAAAAAGCGCATGGAAGGAATCGGACTTACCATGGAGGCTATCGAGCAAAATCCGGTGATCTATGAGCTGACCATGGACCATACCTGGCGCACGACGCCCATCGAGCTCGACGAATGGCTCCCGCGTTACGCGCGCAACCGCTACGGGAAGGCCGACCCCGATCTGGAAAAGGCCTGGCAAGTGCTCAGACGCACGGCTTACAACGGCAAAGACATCCGCGATGGCGCCGAATCGATCGTTACAGGCCGCCCCACACTAGATTCGTCGACGGTGTGGACGCGTACCCGGCTGAACTACGCCCCGCAGGAACTGCTGCCCGCCTGGGACCTGTTCATGAATGCCGCACGCCAAGGCCCCGTTACGGACGGGTTCCTATACGACCTTACAGACATCTCGCGGCAGGTACTGGCAAACTATGCATTGGTTCTACAAAAAAGATGGGTAACCGCATACCGTGGGGGCGACCGGGCTGCATTTGCAAAACACAGCCGGGCATTCCTCGGACTGATCTCCGATATGGACGAACTGCTGGCGACTCAAAAAGATTTTATGCTCGGGCCATGGATCGCCTCAGCCCGGAAATGGGGCACCAACGACGCCGAAAAGGCCCTGTATGAGCAAAATGCCCGCGACCTGATCACACTCTGGGGCGACGCGAAGAGCCCGCTGCATGAATACTCCAACCGCCAGTGGAGTGGTCTGCTGAATGATTTTTACAAGGTACGGTGGGAAAAGTTCTTTGCTATGGTGAGCGGGGCGATGGACAAAGGCAGGGAACCCGATTTTAAAGGTTTCGAAGAATCGATCGCACAATGGGAATGGGAGTGGGTAAAAACGCAGAAGGACTTCCCGATCATCCCGAAGGGCAAAAGCGGCGATGTAGCCCTCAAAATGTATAGCAAATATAGCCGGCAAATCAAGGATAGTTACAGTGGGCGCTTGGAGGGAAATTAGCTTTGGCAAACCTTCGGAGGTTTACCTTACTGATAAGAAAGCTTACTACTTGGCTGATATACGAGAGTCCCTTTACGTAAATCTGTATTTCTTTGCATTGTCTAATTTTTTTAAACTATCTATGAAAGTCTTTAAAAGTATTGTGATCGGAATTTTCCTGATTGTCTGTTGTTGCAATGCCCTCCATGCGCAGCACAATCACTCCGAAGGAGTAATGTTTTCCGCAGAGAGCGGAATTTGGCAGGCAAGGCACTCGCCGGAATTGGACCTGACCGATGAGATTACTTTGGAAGCGACCGTGTATCTGCCTGCAAAACAGCATGAGGGTGCCCGGATTATCGATAAGTTTCAATCCAACAACGGATCCGGCGGTTTTGTCCTTGGAATTGGCAAGGACAACAAGCTGTGGATGGTAGCCGGCCAGGAACATCTTTCAAGCCAGCATAGCATTCCGCTTAATCAGTGGGTCAGGCTGGTCGGCACGTTCAGCAAATCGAAGGGCCAGTTTAAACTCTATCTGAATGAAAATGAAGCAGCGGCTTCAACCAGGACGCCTCTTTTGCCGATGACGCGTACCAATTTTCCCTTGCGGATCGGGTCCGATTCCGATGGGAGAAACAATTTCGCGGGCAGGATTCGGCAGGTCGCGGTATATGGGCAATACCTTAGCAAACAGCAAGTGCTTGCCAGCAGAAGGCCAACTCAGCCGATTCTGGAATGGCGTTTTGACGCTGAAAGCCAGAGTGAATATGCAAGCGCGATGCGTGGAGGACAAAAACTTGTGAAGTTGCGGAAAGTTACGGGTGTCGAGCGGTTCGGTGATACCTCCGATATACTCTGGTACCGTAATCCGGCAAATCAGTGGGAAACGGCGTTACCCATCGGCAACGGAAGGCTGGGCGCGATGATCTTTGGCGGCCCGGACAGGGAACGCCTCCAATTGAACGATATTACCGTTTGGTCAGGGAGCCCTCAGCCCGATGCGGACAGACCGGATGCTTACAAGCATTTGCCGGAGGTAAGGAAGGCTATCCGTGACCAAAATTATATGCTGGCAGAGAAACTGACCGATGCGTACATGACCTCTCCGGCGCCCTACACTGCTTCCTACCAGACTTTGGGTGATCTGTCGCTGCAATTCGAACTGCCCAAAGGCGCGGCTACGCAATACAAAAGGTGGCTCGATATCGGCAGAGCTATTTCGGGCGTATCCTTTAAGATTGGAGAGACACTTTTCAGCAGGGAAACATTCAGCAGCGCAGCCGATCAGGCAATTGTCAGTTTAATAAAAAGCTCCGTAAAAGGTGGTGTCTCTTTTACATTGGACCTCACGCGACTGGAAAATTCGGTTACAGTAGCACAAGGTTCAAATATGCTCGTCATGAAAGGCAACACGGGCAAAACGTTGGATTACGAGGTACAGATCAAGGTGGCGCTGACCGGCGGATCGGTGAAGGCGACCGGTAATGAACTGGCGATCAAAGATGCCGACCAGGTTATGCTGTATCTGACAGCCGGAACTTCCTATACACTGGATCCTGCCAAAGCGTACAGAGGCGAAGACCCGCATGCCCGCGTATCGCGGCAAATGGCGGTTGTTTCCGGCAAGTCGTATCAGGAACTGCTGGGACGTCACATCGCCGATTATCAGCAATATTTCAACAGGGTGAGGCTCGATTTGGGTAATTCGGATGCCGCCGCCCTCCCGACCGACGAGCGACTCATGCAATACGGCGACGGCAAAAAAGACCCGTCGTTTGCGTCGCTTTTCTACCATTATGGACGGTACCTTCTGATTTCTTCCAGTCGCCCCGACAATCTGTTGCCGTCCAATTCGCAGGGAATCTGGGGCGACGGGCTATCGCTTCCCTGGCTGTGCGATTATAAATCCAACATTAACTACCAGATGAATTACTGGCCGGCAGAGCAGTCGAATCTTTCGGAACTACATTTGCCGATGCTCCGGCAGACGCAAAGCCTGCAAGCAGCTGGTGCCAAAACGGCGAAAACCTATTTTGGCCCTGAAACACCGGGCTGGTATTATGGCTATACCACAAACGGCTGGGGCTGGACCAGTCCCGGTGCCTGGCTTCCCTGGGGCGTTTTTGCGGGAGGCAGCGGGTGGGCATGCCAGCATCTTTGGGAGCACTATGCCTTTACAAGGGATAAGCAGTACCTTCAAAGCATCTATCCAACCCTGAAAGGTGCCGCCGAATTTTACCTGGCGACCATGATCGAGGACGAAAACGGCAACCTGATCACCTCCCCATCCACGTCTCCGGAAAATACTTTCAAAACCGATGACGGTCAGAAAGGAAGCGTTTCGGAAGGGAATACGATGGAGCGATCCATTATCTGGGATTTGTTTGATAATATCGCTCATGCAACGCAAGTGCTGGGCGCCGATGCTGATTTTGGCACAAAGGTGGCTGCGGCAAGGGATAAAATCCGAAAGCTTCAGATCGGCCGAAACGGTCAGTTAATGGAGTGGGGCAAGGACTGGGATATGAATTCGGATGATCCCGAGCACAGGCACGTTTCCCATTTGTTCGCATTGCACCCTGGCCATCAGATTACCGCACTAGGGACGCCGGAACTCGCGACGGCGGCAAAGAAATCTCTGCAACTTCGTGGAAACGACGGAACCGGCTGGTCGATCGCATGGAAAGAAAACTTTTGGGCGCGCTTAAGGGATGGAAACCAGGTGCACACGCTACTATCCAACCAGCTCAGATACACCGGGCAAACCAGGACTATCATGGCAGGGGCTGGCGGTACATACCCCAACCTGTTCGATGCGCACCCGCCGTTTCAGATCGACGGGAACTTCGGGGCCGTATCGGGGATGACGGAAACGCTTTTGCAGAGTATGGAAACCTACGCTCCCGACAAGTATATCATCGATTTGCTACCCGCACTGCCATCCCAATGGGCGGCGGGGTCGGTCCGGGGACTCAGGGCCCGAGGAGGTTTTGAAATAGGGATCCAATGGGCGGATGGCCTGCCTGCCAGGGTGGCTGTCGAATCGTTGAACGGGGAGAAATGCGTGGTACGCTCTGCGGTTGCACTGGCCGTAGAAGGTGCCCAGCTTAGTTCAAAACCGGATAAGAACGGATTTCTATTAGAGTTTGACACCGAAAAAGGAGGGGTGTACCAGCTGATTAAAAAATAGCGGGCTTAGGTAAGCGTTTGCAGGCCTCTCGCGAACGCTTACATAAGCTACTTGCCTGGGTGCTGCGGCAAATTCACCAAATTTCACTGAGATTTGGGCAAAATTGTATTAGTCTTCTAAAATAAATATTATTCCTTTGTATTGTTTAATATTAGGCTGATGTGCCGAATCCGGTTTTTGAAGAAACCTCGCGCTCGGACATTTTCATAGGATTAAATTGCATGCAGTAAACCCGGTTCGCGATTAAAATTTGGCATGAGCTATGTCAGTGACCTCTTTGATAAGTGATGATGAATTGGTGAGAAACCTCGCGATGGGAGAGGATTGGGCATTTTCGGAGATCTACCGCAGATACTGGAAGAAGATGTTCCGGCAAGCTTTTTCAAAAACCGGATCCGACGATGCCGCCAAGGAGATCGTTCAGGATATATTTCTGGATTTGTGGCAGCGCAAGGGAAGTGCGCAAATTCTGGAATTGGAGCGATATCTTTTTAAAGCCGTCAAGTTTCAGGTACTGGACTTCTATGATAAACAGATCGTCGGTAAACGGCACCGTGAAGCGCTCTGGGCGAAATTCGGGGAGGAAGTGACCGACTCGGTCGAAGATCAGCTGGCCTTTGAAGAGCTCAATGGAAGAATCCTGGAATGCATTAATGGTTTTTCGGAAAAAACGCGCGAGATTTTTACACTCAACCGCCTGGAAGGCAGGACGGTAATAGAAATAGCCCGGCTGCTGAATTTGCCAGAAAGGACCGTCGAATACCACATCACCGTTGGCCTGCGCCATCTACGCGGGCATCTTAAAGAATATATCATCGTCTTTTTTGCCCTTGCCACTTCTCTGATGATCAGGAAAGGCTTGTGAACCTAAATCCTGTCATTGGATTAAAGGAAGATTTTTTACGACTTTCTTTAATATTAATATAAACTTTCAAATATATTTTTACACCATTTGCGGTGCGGAGGGCTTTTCCCTACTGGGTATATGACAGTCGGATATTAAGCCTTGCCTGCAATGAAAAAGAAGCCCAGGAAGTTTTTACATCTTTTACGAAAATACCAGAAAGAGCAAACCACTCCCGAGCAAACCAGGATGATGGATATCTGGTATGACTCCATCGATTACGATCAGAAGCAGAGTGCGCTGGATGCGGATCCGGGCATTGAGCACGAAATTTGGGACCGGATCGGACAAAAACGTCTGGACCAGCCGGAGGCCGGAAGGCGTCGCCTGCTTTGGCGGCCGGCCTACCTGTTCAGGGGTGCTGCCGCGGCGGTAATTTTGCTGCTCGCTACATTTTTGATTTATAACAATCGTTCTGCCGACAAACCTGTGATCGCAGGGATTGCCGCCGAGGCTATCGCGCATTTAAATACAGTTACCAACGACCGCGATACATCCCTGACCATCGCCCTTTCGGACGGAAGCAAATGCCGGTTGGCCGCCGGTTCCTCGCTTTTTTATCCATCTGCTTTCGAAGACACCAGCAGGGTCGTGTATCTGAAAGGTGAGGGGTATTTTGAAGTGGAAAAAGATGCCGGAAGGCCATTCCTGGTGTATTCCGACAATATCGTAACGCGGGTGGTAGGCACGAGTTTTACGGTCAAAAAGCTCAAAGGAACAAGCAATATCGAAGTGGCGGTATATTCAGGGAAAGTCATTGTTGAGAAAACGAAGAAGCAAGTGGGGGAGGCCTCCGGCAAGTCGGTGCTGCTGACCCCGAACAAAAAAGTGACGTATCTGTCTCATGATGATAGTCTTGTGCCAGGCTTGATGGACGAACCGGCCCTGCTGCCCGATTACAGCAATGTGGATCTCACCGAAACATTCACGTTCAGGGAAGTGGCGGTTTCGGATATACTTGCATTGTTTGAAAAGGCTTACGGCGTCACATTCGTCGTAAGCTCGCCGGAAGTAAAAAATTGTATCGTCACGGCCGATATGTCGCAGGACGCCGGTTTGACTTCGAAACTCGAAATCCTATGCGCGGCAATTAACGCAGATTTCGAGGTCAGGGACAACCATATTGTAATCTCGGGCCCGGGATGCCGATGATAGCTGAAATAAGTTCAACCTAAATCACAAATATGAGACAATAACTATCAGACCCACCACCATCAAAAAGGCCGGAAAATGTTGGAGCATTTACCGGCCGTAAGTCCAGCTGTGCTCTTGAGCGATTGACAGTCAAGCAAGAGCCTGGTCTTTTTGTCAAACCTTCTTAAGTTTTAACGGTACAAAAAAATGAAAAAAGTATCTGGAATCATAGATCCTTTGTGGACTATTATGAAATTAACCGCCTTACAGCTCTTCCTGGCATTTCTGGCCGCGGCCGCGAGTTTCGCCCGCGAAGGCCGGGCGCAGGAGCTTTTGTATAAAAAAGTAAGTATTCAGGCTGAGCACAAGCCGATTAAGGAAATATTGACGACGCTCGAAGCAAAGGCAAACGTGAAGTTCGTATATAGCTTACAGTTACTTCCCGTCAACCGGCGCATTTCGATCGACGTCGAGAACAAGACGCTTGCCGAGACGCTGGACAAGATGTTTTCTCCCGACAACATTACGTATCAGACCATCAACAAGAAAATTGTGCTCAAACTTCTGCCGGCCGGCTCTTCGCTGGTCACCGATCCCCCCGGCGAGGATGCCTTTTCGGGCACCGGGCAAGTGGATGAAAAGCTGATCACGGGCAAGGTACTGGACGATAAAAATGCGGCATTGCCTGGCGTTAATATTGCCATTAAGGGAACCACGACGGGCACGATAACCGATGCCGACGGAAAATTTTCGCTGAAAGTGGCCGACGAAAATGCCGTGCTGGTGTTTTCTTATGTAGGCTATGTGAGTAAACAGGTCCAGCTACAACCCGGCCAGACAACGCTGGATGTTTTGCTGATCACCGATGAAAAGGCACTTTCCGAGGTTGTCGTGATTGGGTACGGTACTGCCAAAAAGAAGGACGTGACGGGCGCGGTTTCTACCATTTCGGCGCAGGCCTACAAGGACCAGCCCGTGGTTAATGCCTCGGCAGCCCTGCAGGGGAGAGTGCCGGGTGTTACCGTAGTAAACAATTCGGGGGCACCGGGCGGCGGGGTGAAAATCCGGGTAAGGGGTGCCAACTCGATCAATGCGAGCAATGATCCGCTGTATGTTGTGGACGGTGTAGCGCTTAGCAGCATCGGTATCCAGGAGCTGAATGTGAACGACATTGAATCGATGGATATCCTAAAAGATGCTTCTGCGACAGCCGTTTATGGGTCAAGAGGCGCGAATGGTGTGATCATCATTACCACAAAAAGTGGCAAGTCGGGCCCACCAAAAATAGAATACAATGGCTTTGCCAGCTTCAACAGGCCGATGAAATTATACAAGCTCATGGACGCAACCACCTATGCCAATGTGGCCAACGTGGTAGTTCCGGGCAGTTTTCCGGACCCCAATTCATATGCCGGCAAATCGACCGACTGGCAAGGGCTGATTTTCGATAATTCGGTAACACAGAGCCATCAACTGTCGGCCACCGGCGGTAGCGAAAGCACTAAGTATTATGTTTCAGGATTTTACATTGATCAACAGGGTTTGCTGATCAACAGCGGCCAGAAAAGGTTTGGTTTGCGTACCAATTTGAATTTCAAAATCAGCAGAAAGCTGAGCTTTGGCGTAAACCTGTACGCGGGCAGAATCAATTCATTGAACAATAACGATATAGGTTCCAAAGGAAACCCGGTTACATCCGCACTGACCTGGGCTCCCACTGAGCAGGTGTACGACAGCCCCGGAGTTTACAATCGCTTAGGGGTGTCACCCATCTGGGCAAACCCCTACATGACCATTAAAGAAAGACTGGGACAGAACTTTGCCAACGTGGGCGTATTTAATGGCATGCTGAAATATAATATCACCGACTGGCTTACGCTGAACATCAATGCCGGCCTTGATATGCGGACGTCGAGGGGCGCTTACCTGAACAATCAATGGGTGGGCTCCTCGATGGGTTCGGGGCAGAACTACGGAGAAAGCTATACGTTCCAGAACAACAATGTGCTTAACTTCCACAAGACATTTGGTAAGCACGACATCACGGCAACCGCGCTGATGGAATCCACTTCCAATACAAACAACGGGTTCGGTGCATCCGGTTCGGGGCTGGCCTCCACTTCCAACGGCTATAACAACCTTGGATTGAATGCCGCCCAGTCTATTTCCTCTTCTTATTTAAACTGGGCTTTGCTGTCCTATATGGGAAGGGTTGCGTACGATTATAACGACAAGTACCTGGTAACGGCCACTATCCGACGCGACGGCTCCTCCAAATTCCAGGGAAGTAATAAATGGAGCAATTTCCCGTCGTTCAGTGTCGGATGGAAGCTAAACAATGAACAGTTCATACAAAACCTGAACCTGTTCTCGCATCTTAAATTAAGGGCTGGATGGGGAGTAACCGGAAATCAGGCCATAGCGCCATATAGCACGCTCGGTTTGTTGAATCCCGCCATTTACTCTTATGGTACCGGCACTGTTTACCAGGGTTATACTTTGGGGAACCCGGCCAACCCGAACGTGAAATGGGAGACATCCGCGCAAACCAACGTCGGTTTGGAAATGGGCTTCTTCGGCGACAGGTTGAATATCACTGCCGAGTACTATAATAAAAACACAAAGGACTTGCTGCTGTTCAGCCGGGTGCCCGTGTACGACGGGGGCGGGAGCTTTTTACAAAATATTGGAAAGGTAAGAAACAAAGGTTTCGAATTGTTGGTAGAGGGCACACCAATATCGGGAAACGGCTTGACCTGGAATACCTCGGTAAACCTGTCGGTTAACAGAAACAAGGTGATCAGTATGGGGCAGGACAGCATGGTTGTCCGTAATGTCATCGGAGGCGGGTTGATCAGTAATAACATACAGGTAACCAAAGTGGGCCAGCCCTTGGGTGCTTTCTACCTGATTCCCTGGGCAGGCGTTCATCAGCAGGCCGACGGAGCCCTTGGTGCCCAGCCCGGAGACTATAAATATGTGGATGTAAGCGGAAACAACTCCATTGGGTTCGAGGACCGGGTTATTTCAGGCAGCGCGACCCCGACCTTGCAATGGGGCTTCAACAACAGTTTTAAGTATAAAGGATTTGAACTGAATGTTTTCGTACAGGGATCGCATGGGAATAAGATTTTCAATGCCACCTATGCGGGCACAGCTGTTCCGACAAGCGATGTCAAGTTTATTACCCTGGCCGACGCCGCCAACTACTGGACGCCTTCCAACCCAAGTTCCGAATGGGCAAACCCCGGCAGCAAAAACAAAGCCTGGGTAGAATCGACCCAGTTTTTGCAGAATGGAGGCTATGTGCGCCTGAAAAACGTGAGCATTTCGTATCAGCTTCCAGCCACTTTGCTGAAAGGTGTTTCGGCGAAGGTATACGCCAGCATTCAGAACTTCTATACGCTGACCAAGTATAAAGGCTACGATCCTGAGGCTACTTCTACCGAGTCGAACAGCGATGCCGACGCAGGTATTGACTTGGGAGCCTATCCTTCGCCGAAGACATTCACGGTAGGATTGCGTCTTGGCTTTTAATTGAGAAATCACCTTAAGATCGAAAATATTCTGAGATGAAAAAGATACTTATTTCACTAGGCGTTATTGTTTCGCTGGTTGCAACGTCGTGCAGCGACGACTTTCTGGCGGAAGATCCGAAAGGCAGTATTACTCCTGCCACTTTCTATAAAACCGGCAGCGACCTGAAAATGGCTTCCGCAGCCCTTGCCTTGCAGTTCAACGGAGCATTCAATCAAATGGCGGGCAACTACTATGGTGCCGATGATATTACTTCCAAAAGAGCTGGCAATAAAATTGACTTTTCGGATTTTGATACTTTCCGTGCGAATTCCTCGAATGGCAGGCTGACAAACTGGTGGCAGTACTTTTACGCTACGATTAAATCGGCCAATTCCATTATCCAGAATTACGAAAAAGCCAGCGAAGCTACCGACGCAGAAAAGAACAACACGGGAGGGCATGCCTACTTTATGAGGGCCATGGCTTATTTCTACCTGACCAGGAGCTGGGGGGAAGTGCCGATGCCAACCGAACCAACGATTGACAACGACAGGCCCAACGCCAAAGTACAGGACATCTATAACCTCGTTGTGGCCGATTTGTTGAAGGCCGAATCCATGCTGCCCGATCAATGGGACGGTGAAAGAAAGCAAAACGGCGTCAACATATTGCCCACAAGAGGCTCTGCAAAGGCACTTCTGGCCAATGTTTACCTGACTATGGCAGGTTGGCCCCTCAAACAAAACGACAAGTACGCACTCGCAGCGGCTAAGGCCAAAGAAGTGATCGACGGGAGTGCAACGTGGGGGTATAAACTGATGGCAAACTATGCCGATATATGGAAGATCGGTAACAAGTATAATGAAGAAGCTGTGTTTGCCTGCTATTTTAATAACGATATCCCTCAGTGGAGTTGGGAAAACGGGAATATGATCGGGCCCTTGCCTTTGGCCCCCGACTATGAAGAGGGTGGATGGGAAGATGGTTTCGGAGAAATCAGCTTTTACAACCGCTTCCCGGCAGGCCCCAGGAAGGATGCGACCTATCAGAAGGATTATTTCCTCAAAAATGATCCGAAGAAAGTTCTTACCTGGCAGCAAACTCTGCAAAAACACCCTTATTTCCTCAAATATCGCGACGACAACAGCTACAACTGGGCAACGCACAGCACGAACGACTGGTGGGGAAGCGCTACCACTTTTATTATCCGCTACCCCGAAGTATTGCTCACCTACGCAGAGGCGAAAGCGATGTCTTCGTCTGCCGACGCGACCGCGTATGACGCGATCAACCAGGTACGAAAGAGAGCGGGGCTTCCCGACCTGCAAAAAGGGTTGGGCGCAACCGCCTTCCGTGATAGCGTTGTGGCCGAAAGAGGATGGGAATTTGCAGTCGAAGCGGGTATTCGCTGGTTTGACCTGATGCGTACCGAAACTTTGGGTAAGGCCAATGCATTGCGCGACCCCGCCGAAGTGCCGCTGGTAAATAAGCCGGATGATGCGAGTCATGCTTATTACTGGAATCCGCTTCCCATTACCAAATAGTGCTTATCTGAGCAGTATTTTAAAACACGCCGGACACATTGCCGGACAAGGGTTTAGCATCGCTTCAAGGGCTGGCAAGTAATTTTGGCCAGCCCTTGAAGCATTTTGACAAACTACATCAGGATCGCATTCAAGAACCTTCCCGACCAAAAAGTATCGGGCTTTATCCATATCGGCGGACTGGCCGTGGGGACGACTCCGGGCCAGTCCGCTGAACGACAGCCCTGCCCGCTTCAACGATACTTTGCCTCTTTCTAACGATCATTTATTGTCCCTCGTGAAGGCAGCTTCTACTTTCGTTTGACTTTGATTTCAGGAGAAATCGAAGCTTAGACGAAACTTAACCAAAGCTGAAATCATGAAAACAGGCATCATCTTTTCTACAACCCTAGCGGCCCTGGGTATTGGCATCCTGCAAACCGGATGCGAAAGCAAGAAAAAGGCCGAAGCACAATACCACGCAGATTCTCTCCAAAGCGATAAGATTGCCTACGACACCGTTTACAAATCGGAAGAGATCGCCGAGCCAGTTCTGGCCGCATCGGAGAAGCATTTTAACACCGCCGTAAAGTACCTGGACGAGAAGGACTATCCAAAAGCCTCAGCCGAAATCAGTGAAGGTATTTCGGCCATTCGAAAGGAGGGAGCCCAGGACAAGGGAGCGCTGAAAGCCGAGTTCACCCAATCTGTCAATCATTTGCAGCAACTACAAAAGCAGGCAGAAAAGGGCAAGCTTACTTCGGCAGACCTCAAAAAAGGCTTCTGGCCCGCCGAGATGATGGTTACTCATTACAAGATAGAAGAATGGGAAAACATCCCCGAATTTGAAGTCAAATCCAACGACCATCTTAGGGCTGTGCTGGATGGCCTTGAAAGGAAAACGGCTGATACCGAGGCCTCTGCTAAACAGGAAGGCAAGCGGTTGATCGACGAGACCCGGACGCTGCTCAAAAAAACGGAACGCGGCGCCGATGCCGACGCGAAAAAAGCCCAGGCAGATTTAAAACAGCAGACCGCAAAGCTGAAAGCTTACATCCGGAAAAACATTTGACCATTAACATCATCCATATAAAGCCTCTAATCCCATGAAAACAAGCATCAATGCGCTCATGTTTGCCGCCCTACTTTCACTGGCAGGCTGTGCTTCGGTTAAGGTAGATCAGGTCGATTCGGCGCACCTGGCTGCCTATAAGAAATACGCCTGGGTAAAACCGGATGTAAAAACTTCGCAACTACCGTCTCTGTCCGGTTCCATTACCGAGGAGAACATCCGGACTGCGGTAAAAACTGAGTTTGCCAGGAAAGGGATCATCGAAGACGATCAAAACCCGGATCTGCTTTTGATGTATCACATTTATACTTCTGAGAAAACAGAGAATGTTCCCAATGCGCCAGTGTATCCCTACTACGGTTTTGGGTTTGGTCCGCGCGCCTACTACTTCCACGGACAGCTGATCCCAATAGCCTACTCGGGTTACTATAACCCCTGGAACACGGGTTATCACCAGGAACATTATACCGACGGAACGCTGATCATCGATGTAATTGATGCCAAAAACAACGAGCTGCTTTGGCGCGGATCCATGGAGAATCCTGTTAACGATGCCGCGGGCCTCAGCAAACAGTTTTCGAAAGAAGCAAGGGAAATCCTTGGGAAATACCCTGATGCGAAGTAAAAACTTCACTATTGAATGATGTAAACCCGGCAGGCTTGTCGGGTTTACATCATTCCGCTACCGACTGAAATGAGCTATATTGCAGGGTATTATTTCCCCTCCGTTACCTGCCTGATCACCCGCAGCCAGTTCAAGCCAAGGATCTTTTTGATTCGCTGGTCGGTGTACCCCAGCTTTTGTAATGCAATGGTTATCTGCGGGTAATCGCTGATGTCTTTGATCTCGCGCGGCAGTTCAGGGCCACCGTCCAGATCGGAACCCAGGGCAATGTGATCCTCCCCAACCAGTCTTACGCCATAGTCGATCACTTTCGCCAGTTGGTCAACGTGCATCCAATATTCGTCGGGGATGGTGCCATTGTAGGTAAATGGCAGCTCGCGTGCAAACTCCTTGTCCACTTCTTTGATCGTCTGCGTGGTAACCTGGGAGGTAAGAATCCGCGGTGTTTTCGGCTGGGGATCGGGTTGTACCCTGATCGGATTGTTAGCCTTTTGCCACGCCCAGTATTTCGGGTTGTTGAAGAGGCTGCCGAAATGAACCCCGATCACGCCCCCTTTTGCGGCAATGGCTTTTGCAGCTTCGTCGGAAATGCAGCGGGGATGGTCTACTATTTTGTAGAACCCGCCGTGACTGTAAATGACCGGGTGGCGGCTCGCCGCCACCGACTGGATTATGGCGTCATTCGATGCATGCGCGACATTGATCACCATCCCGAGATCGTTCATTTCTTTGACCACCGCCTTTCCGTGATCGTTAATGCCGCCCCAGGTATAGACGTCGTTACAGGCATCAATAAATGCGTTGGTGGTGCTGTGCGCGGTCAGCTGCATGGAGCGCAGGCCAAGCTTGTAAAGGGCACGCAGCAGGTCAAGGTCGCCATGAAGGTCATATCCTCCTTCCAGGTCGAGGAAAGCCGCCATTTTGCCTTTTTTGTTGATTCGTTCAATGTCGGAAGCCGTGAGCGCCAGCTCGATCATCGCATGGTTCTTTTTGATCTGATCCAATGCAAGGTTCACCACACGGAAAGTGTTTTTGGTCTCGAACCTTCCGGGATAGTAGTTTTCAGGCGTATAAACCGAAAAGAACATCGCATCCAGCCCGCCTTCCTTCGCCCTGGGCAGATCGACGGTCCCATCCGGATAGCGCTGGCCGATATCGGTTTTTAACACCAATTCACGGCTCATCACATGCGTATGCCCATCCATGACGAATGCGTTGCGGTGTAGGTCGGGCATGGGTTTTGGCGAAGCCAAGGGCATATTACTCCCTGCAAATGGAGCGGATAACATTGATTTTATTGGAAAAACACTTCCGGTTGCCGGCAGCAGTGCCAGGCTTTTAATAGCGTCTCTGCGTTTCATCGATCAATTAGTTCACTGATTTATTTATCGACCGGCGATCCAGTCGGCGACCCATTCATTTATCGCCCGGCGACCCGGTCAATCATCGCCCGGCGACCCGGTCCAAATTCATTCCGCAAACCCCCTCATGTAAGGCACATTCGGCGGCCGCTCTCCCTTGTTAAATTGCGCGGCCCGCGTGGATCGGTAAGTCATGTTCATGAAAGGAGTTTCAATCCGGCGTCCGACAGGGGAGTAGACCCCGTTCAGCCAGTTGGATTCCATATTGAATGCCGTAATCCCTGTCGATAAAAGTAGTCGCTCCGCATTGAATGGTTCTTTTTTGGTGACCATCGTCTCGACGATCCAGTGTGGCTGGGAGTTGGAGGCGTGGTATTGGGAAAAAGGCCCCGGCCATTCGAGCATCGAAATGATCGTCGGCTCTTTACGCGCTTCAATCTCTGCGGCGTAAGTCCAGCCGACATCCCTGGCATTGTATATGGCTGCTTTCGTGCCGTCGTTGTATTCGACGATGCAGACATTAGCTCTTTCGAGCTCCTGAAAATGTCCGGGTTTGAGATTCAAACTCGCGCGAACAGATTCAAGGAGCTTTGCCGCCCATGGATTTTTTTCGGTCCATTTCCAGGTTTCCGGTCCGCGTATGCACTGTACCGATTTTACGCCCGTCTCGCCACCTTTCCGACGTTCTACAAAGGCCTGCAACACATCGACGCAATGGAAAAGTGCGCCCTCGTCCGGCGCGCCGCCCAGCATGACCGACGCTTTGATGGGCGTATCGATATCAATTTCAATGTCGGGCTTTCGGTAATGTACAGGGATAGAAGATCCGCCGGTCAAAGGAAAGTTTAGCTCGCGGGACTTGTCGAACATCCATTTGGCTTCATCCCAGCTGTAAGAGAGGTGCTTGTCGTTAAAGACTGGTACCGATCGCTTACTTTGCTCGAAAACCCTGATCACCTTTTCGTACATCCACCAGCGTGGCAGCATCCATTGTCCTTTGAGGTTGGTAGGATAGTCGCCGTGTTCGCCGACGATTACCACGCCATCCACCGCAAGTTCCTTCCCACCTAATGTAACTGCTTCACCGACGGTTTTGAAGATCGGAATGTTTTTGGATTTGCAAACTTTCTGGCCCAGCAAGCTTGTCTCCAACTGATGGATGTAGACTGAAACGATGTCGATCCGGGAAGGCGTGTGAGCCCCCTGCCACCAGTAGCCGTCCATCAGCTTGGCGATGATCCAGTCGGCGTGCGATCTGGTGGCACCCCAGTATGTGACGAGGCAAGCGATACGAGGCCTTTGCTGGGCCTCCCTGGGTGTAGCCCCGGCGGAAATGCCGCTTATGGCCGTCAAACCGGCCATACCGGCTAATCCGAGCATTTCACGCCTGCTCAGGAGTAGAGGCGAGGCTTCCGCCCTTAGCGCAGGTTCGGTTGGTTTCTTGATCATCATATTAAAGTTGCGGTGTTTAGGAAATATCTTAAAGAGCCGAAAAACCGCTCCCAATACCCTAAAAGCGCAAAAAAATAGAGTGCTGGCCGATAGTGCTCCCGCTATTAGGGGCGTAGTTCGATACAACCCAACCAAGCGGGGCAGTCTGTTTGATCAGGACGACGGCGGTGATACATTTGCAAAAAAGTTCGCAGGAGACAACTGGCGGCAATCCGCTGGTGGTTTTGTACACCAAAGAGCTGAAAGGTGTGAAGGATAAAGTCATCGCGGCCGGAGGAACCATAACCGTCGATATTTTCTCCTTCCCCGGCGGCAGAAGATTTCATTTTTCCGATCCGGACGGCAATGTGCTGGCAGTCCGGGGTGAATAGGGTCATTCAAGAAAAAATATAAAAAAAAGCTTGAATATTAGCTTTTCATTGAATTGGTAAATATATTTATGTTAACCAAAATTTATAGCTGATCTGCTAAGACAATGAGCTAATTATGGGGAAAGTCAGAAATATTCTAGAAACAAAGAAAACAGGACCAGTGTCTATTCGGCCGGACAACACTGTTTTCGAAGCTTTGGAACTGATGGCTGAAAAAAACATCGGCGCGTTGCTGGTAATGGAGCGGCAGCAAGTCGTTGGAATCTTCACAGAAAGGGATTATGCACGGAAAGTTATCCTGAGAGGTAAGGCCTCTAAAGATTTATTGGTGGGGGAAATCATGACAAGTAACCCCCTGACGGTATCCTCGGATACATCTATTGAAGACTGCATGGCTTGCATGACCGACAAATTTATCAGGCATCTTCCTGTTATCGACGACGAAAGGCTCACGGGCATCATTTCCATTGGAGACGTGGTAAAGTACATCATCGAAGATCAGGAGTACATTATAGGTAACCTGAAACATTACATCACGGGCATTTAAGCATTTTCTTCATTTCCATCATCTTACCATTTTTTCACGCCAATCTGAGAGAATACAGTTCCGTTACTGTTCCCGTTTTCTAAATTGGATTGCTTATGGATCGTTTAAATGCGTCTGGCACGCCAGGATGGCCGTTTTGGCTATATACTTTACTGGTTTTTGCTTTATTGACACTGATTATTTCGCTTTCTTACTTTCTCGGTCAACGTCACCGCACAGCGGCGTCCGAACAGCCCTACGAATCGGGAATACTCGAAACGGGCTCGGCAAGGCTGCGGTTTTCTGCGCAGTTCTATCTGATCGCGATGATGTTTGTCATTTTTGATATCGAGGTGGTATTTATCGTGCTGTGGGCTCTGGCATTCCGTGAACTCGGGTGGCCAGGGTACCTCGGCATTTGTGTTTTTATAGGGTTGCTGTTTGCCGTGCTGATCTACGAATGGAGTATCGGCGCGTTGAACTTCGGACCCGACGGAAAGAAGATCCTCAAAGCTTACCGTAAACTGCCCAAAGGGCAAGCATACCATGAACTGGTGGCTAAGTAAACCATCCGATCCCACGGCAGCAACGCAGGGAACAGGATCATTCGAAGAAGCTGTGGGGCAGAGCGTGATGCTCACGACCGTTCAGGATCTGCTTGCGTGGGGACGACGGAACTCGATGTGGCCGTTCCATTTCGGCCTCTCTTGCTGTTTTGTAGAAATGGCGACCAGCATCACGAGCAAATATGATGTGGCAAGATTTGGCGCCGAAGTAATCCGCGGAACGCCCCGCGAAGCCGATGTGATGGTGATCGCAGGGACTGTTTTCGTGAAAATGGCACCGATCATCAAAAGGCTTCACGAGCAGATGATGGAGCCCAAATGGGTCATTTCAATGGGCTCGTGCTCCAATTCCGGGGGGATGTACGATATCTACAGTGTTGTTCAGGGGGTAGATAAATTTCTTCCCGTGGATGTATATGTACCGGGCTGCCCGCCGCGGCCGGACGCGTTTATGCAAGGGCTCATGCTGCTATCCGAATCGGTAGGGAAGGAGCAGAGACCGTTGAGCTGGGCAATTGGCCCCCAGGGTGTTATCAGGCCGGAAAAGCCTGTAATGCGGGTGGAGAAGCGAGAGGAGAGAAAGAAGATCGTTGATTTTCGTACGCCTGACACTGTTTGACATGGATGAAATAGATTCCGGTCTCGAAGGTGAGCTGAGGGCCGCATTGGGCGAATCAGCATTTAAAATACAAATTAATACAGACGGAGTAACCACGCTGCTCGTGAAGAAAGAGCAGGTAGTGGCATTGCTGACGCACCTGAAAACGAGGGTGCCCCGTCCTTACGAGATGCTCTTTGACCTCAGTGCCATTGATGAGCGCAGCAGGACAAAGGCAGCACTGAATGGGGCTGTAACACCGGATTTTACGGTGGTGTACCATTTGCTTTCGTTCGGGCGCAACAGGTTCATCCGCATTAAAGTAGCATTGCATGGAGAGTATCCATCCATTCCATCCATTTGTTCCCTTTGGAAAAATGCAAACTGGTATGAAAGGGAGGTCTTCGATATGTTCGGAATCCGGTTTGAAGGCCATCCGCACCTGAGACGTATATTGATGCCGTTAACTTGGACCGGCCATCCTTTAAGAAAAGAGCACCCCGCCCGTGCGACCGAAATGGGCCCCTTCCGGCTTTGGGAAGAAAAACAGGACCGCGAGCAGGAGGCATTGCAATTCAACCCGGAAGAATGGGGATTGAAAAGACATAGCGCCGATGCCGATTTTATGTTCCTCAACCTCGGGCCGCAGCACCCGGGTACGCACGGCGTGCTCCGTATTATCTTGCAGCTTGACGGCGAAGACATCGTCGATGCAGTACCAGACATCGGTTTCCATCATCGTGGGGCCGAAAAAATGGGCGAACGACAGTCCTGGCACACGTACATCCCTTACACCGACCGGGTCGATTACCTGGGCGGTGTGATGAACAACCTGGCTTATCTGTTGGCGGTGGAAAAGCTAGCGGGGATCCGGGTACCGGCACGCGTGGAGGTGATACGGGTGATGTTATGCGAGCTTTTCCGCATTGCCAGTCATTTGGTATGGTACGGTACTTTTGCCCAGGATCTGGGTCAGCTCTCGCCGGTATTCTATATGTTCACCGACCGGGAAAAGATATTTGATATCATCGAAGCCATTTGCGGGGCCAGGATGCACCCCAACTGGTTCCGTATCGGCGGCGTAGCCCAGGATTTACCTGCCGGCTGGGACAAGCTGGTGCGTGATTTTGTAAATTATTTCCCCAAACGGCTCCGGGAATACGACCAGATGGTGATCCGCAACAGCATTTTTCAGGCGCGGACAGTAGGCATTGGCATATACACACTCGAAGAAGCGATTGAATGGGGCGTCACAGGTCCGGGACTGCGAGCTTGCGGTTTTGAATGGGATTTCAGGAAGAAACAGCCCTATTCGGGCTACGAAAACTTTGATTTCGAAATTCCGGTCATGCAAAACGGCGATTGTTTCGACCGGGCTTTGATACGCGTCGAAGAAATGCGCCAGAGCCTGCGCATTATCGAACAATGCCTGAACAATATGCCGGAGGGACCTTACAAATCGGACCACCCGCTTACGACGCCACCCATCAAGAAAAATACAATGCAGGACATCGAGACGCTCATTACCCATTTCCTCAACGTAAGCTGGGGCCCGGTGATTCCTGCCGGTGAGGCCATGAGTTGTATAGAAGCCACAAAGGGCGCGAATAGTTATTACCTGACCAGCGACGGGAGCACGTCGGCATACCGGGTGAGGATCCGGACCCCGTCATTCCCGCACATGCAAATGCTTCCGTATATCAGTAAGGGTTACACGGTGGCCGACTTGCTGTCCATTCTCGGCAGTATCGATTATGTTTTGGCTGATATAGACCGATAATCAACAAACAATTTTGTCATGATCGCCCAGGAGACACTCACACCCGAAGAAATGGAGGAGATTGACCACGAGATCGCACTGGTGCCTGTGCGGCGGGCGGCGGCTATCGAAGCCCTGAAAATCGTGCAGCAGCACCGGGGATGGATCTCCGACGACAGCCTGCATGCGATAGCCGGTTACCTTGAAATGTCGCCGGAGGAACTCGATAGCGTAGCTACATTTTATAACCTCGTTTTCCGAAAACCGGTTGGAAGAAATGTTATTCTCTTATGTGACAGCATTAGCTGCTATGTAATGGGGTATGAAAAGATATACGGGCAGCTCCGGGAACGGTTAGGCATCAGCTTCGGGCAAACAACGTCCGACGGGCGGTTTACGCTCCTGCCCAATGCCTGTCTGGGCACCTGTGACCACGCCCCGGCGCTGATGATCAACAACGAACTGTTTCGCGACGTGACGGCGAACGACCTGGACGAAATACTGGACAGATACCACTGACGATATGGAAACGCCTCTTACCCAACATATCAGCTTCGACCGCCCCTGCTACAATCTCCGCGATTACGAAAAAAACGGAGGGTATCAGGCGTTGCGGAAAGCGCTCTCGCTGTCGCCCGAAAACATCACGAACATCGTGCAGGCATCGGATCTGAAAGGCAGGGGAGGGGCGGGCTTTAACACGGGTATGAAATGGAGCTTCGTTCCGATGAACGGGCATCACCCGGTGAAATACCTGATTGCGAATGCCGACGAAATGGAGCCGGGTACATTCAAAGACCGTATGCTGATGGAGGGTAACCCGCATCAGCTGATCGAGGGCATGATTATCTCGGCATTCGCCATTCAGGCCAACATATCTTACATCTTTCTGCGGTGGGCTTATAAAAAAGCCGGCCGGCTGCTTAAACACGCCATGGATGAGGCCTATGCGGCGGGTTATCTGGGCAAAAATATTCTTGGCACGGGTTATAATCTGGAAATGTACCTGCACACCGGCGTGGGGCGCTACATCTGCGGCGAAGAAACTGCGTTGCTCAATGCATTGGAAGGAAAGCGGGCCACGCCCAGAGCCAAACCTCCCTTTCCCCAGGTGAGCGGATTGTTTGGTAAGCCCACCATTGTCAACAATGTCGAAACGCTTTGCAATATCCCGCACATTATCAATAACGGACCCGAGTGGTTCAAAAGCCTGGGAAAAGGGAATGATGCCGGAACGAAGATTTACGGGGTCAGCGGAAGGGTCAGAAAGCCGGGTCTCTGGGAGCTGCCGATGGGCGTTTCCATGCGGGAACTGATCGAGGACTGCGCCGGGGGAATGGCCAATGGATACGCTTTCAGGGGCGCATTGCCCGGAGGCGCTTCCACCGACTTTCTGGTGCAGGAACATATGGACATCAAACTCGACTACAAGTCCGTTGCCGCTGCCGGAAGCAGACTGGGCACCGGTACGATGATCGTCCTCGACGACCATACCTGCCCTGTCGGATTTGTCCATAATCTCGAACATTTCTTTGCCCAGGAATCGTGCGGATGGTGTACGCCTTGCCGCGAGGGGCTGCCTTGGACGGAGAAAATACTGCTTTCCATGGAGCGCGGCGAAGGCCGGCCGGAAGACTTGCAGTTGCTTGAAATGCATACGCGGTATTTAGGACCGGGTAACACGTTCTGCGCGCTCGCGCCCGGTGCAATGGAGCCGCTGCAAAGCGCACTGAAATATTTCAGAGAGGATTTTGAAAAGCACATCGATCAAAAAAAATGCCCCTGGCGGTAAATTATCATGGTACGCATTTATATCGACCAGAAGCCTTATGACGTAAAGCCGGGTAAAAACCTGCTCGAAACGTGCCTCGCGCTGGGGCTCGATCTGCCTTACTTTTGCTGGCACCCGGCAATGGGATCGGTAGGATCGTGCCGCCAATGCGCTGTCAAACTTTTCAAGGACGAAAATGACGCGACAGGCCGCCTCGTGATGGCGTGCATGGAAGGCGTACGGGATAATATATACCTGTCTTTGACCGATGCCACCGCACACGATTTCCGTTCGCAGAATATCGAATGGCTGATGAGCAACCACCCGCACGACTGCGCGGTGTGCGACGAGGGCGGTTCCTGCCATTTACAGGACATGACCGTCATGACGGGCCACGCTTACCGCCGTTTCAGGTTTCCGAAAAGAACTTATCAAAACCAGTATCTGGGGCCGTTCCTCCACCATGAGATGAACCGCTGTATCCAGTGCTACCGTTGCGTAAGGTTTTACAAGGATTATGCGGGGGGAAAAGACCTGGATGTGTTCGCGGCCCACAACCATGTGTATTTCGGAAGGGAAAAGGATGGTATTCTTGAAAACGAATTCAGCGGAAACCTGGCCGAGGTTTGTCCGACCGGCGTCTTTACGGATAAAAGCCTGAGGGAGCATTATACCCGGAAATGGGATATGACAATGGCCCCTTCGGTTTGCCAGCATTGCAGTTTGGGCTGTAACATCATCGCGGGCGAACGGTATGGGGAGCTCCGTCAAATCACCAACCGGTTCAATGGCGCCGTAAATGGCTATTTTATCTGCGACCGGGGTCGGTATGGCTACGAGTTTGTGAATGATCCGGGCAGGGTGAGACAGCCTGTCGTTCGCGCGGAAAATAATGAGAAAAACCTGTTCGAGAGTCTCAATGCGATCCTGGTAGAAGGCAGGATGATTGGCGTTGGCTCCCCCAGGGCCACGTTAGAGGCCAATTTCGCTTTGCGCCGTCTGGTCGGGGAAGAGCAGTTTTACCAGGGCATCCCCGAAAACGAAGCGCGGATGCTCAACAAGATACTTGCGATACAACATAGTGGGCACGTTTATACGCCATCGTTAAAGGAAACAGAACATGCCGATGTGATTCTGGTGTTGGGCGAAGACCCGACCAATTCGGCACCGCGGCTTGCACTGGCATTACGGCAGGCGGTGCGCACCAAACCTTTGGAAAACATCTCGGGCTCCAACATCCCGCTCTGGCATGATGCCGCCGTCCGGGAACTGGTCCAGGATGATAAGGGAGAACTTTTTATGGCCTATCCGGTGCATACCAAGCTCGACGAACTTGCATCCGGTTCGCTTCATGCAGCCCCGGAAGATATTGCACGTTTCGGCTTTGCAATTGCCCACTACATTGATACAAATACCCCCCGGCCGGAAGGCATGGATGCGCAAACATTGGAATCGGCCAGGCATATGGCGGGATTTTTGCAAAAAGCGGAGAGACCTCTCATTGTGTCGGGTATGACGCTTTTCGATGTAGACATTATCCAGGCGGCTTATCAGATCGGCCGGGCGCTGGAAACAGCTCAGAGGAAAGCCGGGCTATGTTTTGTAGTTCCCGAATGCAATTCCACAGGGCTGGCCATGATGCAGGCCCCCTCGCTGACCGCGGCGATGAAAGCTGCGGAAACCGGTAATTTCGCTACCGCTGTGATTTTGGAAAATGATCTGTACCGCCATGGAGAGCGGTTGGAGGTCGATCAGTTTTTAAGCACATTTAAAAATATTATCGTACTGGATCACCTCGCACACGACACTGTCCGCAAAGCGACCGTGTTGCTGCCTGCCGCCACTTTCGCTGAGGGAGAGGGGACACTCGTTAACAATGAGGGGCGTGCACAGCGCTTTTTTCAGGTTTTTATGCCCAAAAACGAAAATATCCGGGAAAGCTGGCGGTGGCTCGATGAGTTCAGGCAATTTCAGAACGGCGCGATGCCCAACGAGTTACGGGAGCTGGACAACCTGCTCGAAGAGTTGGTTGCTGCGATGCCCCAATTCAAAGGAATCGAGCGCGCCGCGCCACCATCCGATTTCCGGATCAACGGCCAACGTATCCCCCGGGAACCGCACAGGTTCAGTGGCCGTACCGCCATATTGGCCAATGTGGCTGTGAGTGAACCCAAGCCACCCGAAGACGTGGATTCACCGCTTTCTTTTACCATGGAAGGTTACCGGGGCATGCCGCCTGCGCCTCTGATCCCGTTCTATTGGTCGCCCGGATGGAATTCCGGCCAGTCGGTTCACAAATACCAGACAGAAACCGGCGGATCGCTGCGCGGCGGGGATCCGGGCGTGCGCTTATCGGGCGAGGGCTTGCATTTTGAAAATGGTTTTCAGGAACATGTTCCGCCCGCATTCGAACGACAGCCGGATGAAATGACACTGGTGCCCTTACCGCACATTTACGGTTCCGATGAGCTCAGCGTGCGCTCTCCGTCGGTGGAAAGCCGCATTCCGCATCCTTACATTGCCATGAACAGCCTGGATGCGGAACGCATGCAAACGATGGAGGGCGATGTGTTACAAGTACAGATAGGTGGGGAGCTCTACGAGCTTACGGTTGTCCGGAAAGACGAAATACCGGAAGGACTGGCAGGGCTACCGTATAACCTGCCCTCGACATCGGGCATCGCATGGCCTGCGAAAGGCGTCCTAACCAAAGCATTGTTATGAATGAGATCCTGAAATATACCTTGATGATCGTCATCATCCTGTTTACGCTGACAACGATCGCCGCCTGGCTGATCTGGCTGGAACGTCGTATGCTGGCGCTATGGCAGGATCGCTACGGTCCCAACCGGGCCGGGCCTTTCGGCTTGTTCATCGTCGTGGCCGACACGATCAAGCTGTTTTTTAAGGAAGACTGGATACCGCCGTTTGCCGAGAAGGCTGTTTTCGTTTTTGCGCCCGCGATCGTGGCGGCGGCTGTATTGCTGAGTTTTGTGGTGGTGCCTTTCGCTCCGGACATATTGGTGGCTGATCTGGACATAGGATTGTTATTTTTCCTAGCCATGTCGTCCCTCGGTGTATATAGTATCGTATTGGGCGGATGGGCTTCCAACAACAAGTATTCACTGCTGGGTGCACTGCGCGGCGCTTCCCAGATGATCAGCTACGAAGTTTTTATGGGACTTTCTCTGATGGGTGTGGTGATGCTTTCGGGCTCATTCCGGCTGACGGATATTGTAATGGCACAAAAGGATCTCTGGTTTGTGGTGACGCAGCCCGTTGCTTTTGTACTTTTTCTGACAGCCGGAATAGCCGAAACGCACAGGTTACCTTTCGACATTCCCGAAGCGGAAAGCGAGTTGGTAGCAGGCTTCCACTCCGAGTATTCGGGCATGAAGTTCGGTATGTTCTTTATTGGGGAATATCTCGGGATCATCCTGATCTCCGCGATGGTGGTGACCATTTTCTTTGGAGGATGGCTGGGGCCATTTTTGCCTCCTGTCGTTTGGTTTACACTCAAAACGTTTGTTTTTATTGTGTTCTTCATTCTGTTGCGCGCTTCGCTTCCACGCCCACGGTACGATCAGCTGATGGAATATGGCTGGAAAATCATCCTGCCCATAGCCCTGCTCAACCTGCTCGTCACCGGTGCTTTTACCTTATTGAAAAACTAACCATTAACCCGACGCGCCCATGATCAGCTTACTCAGATCGATTGGCCTCACTTTCCTGCATATGTTCAGGAAACGGGAGACTATCCAATACCCCGAAGAAAAAATAGTGCTTCACCCGCGCTGGCGGGGGCGGATCGTGCTCACGCGTGACCCCGACGGGGGTGAGCGCTGCGTTGGCTGTTACCTCTGCGCCGCTGCCTGCCCGGTCGACTGCATTTCGCTGCAAGCGACGGAGGACGAGAATGGAAGAAGGTATCCCGCTTTTTTCAGGATCAATTTTTCAAGATGCATTTTCTGCGGGTACTGTGAGGAAGCATGCCCTACGTACGCTATCCAGCTCACCCCCGATTTTGAAATGGGTGAATACAACCGCCAGAATCTGGTGTATGAAAAAGAGGACCTTTTGATCGACAGCCAGGGGAAATACCCTGGTTATAACTATTACAAAGTGGCAGGGCTGGCCGCCGGTGTGAAGGGAAAAGGAGAAGGTGAGAACGAAGAGCCGCCCGTGGACATACGCAGTTTAATCCCGTAAACTATGGAAATCGCCTTTTACATTGCCGGTGCTGTCGCTATTGTGGCCACTTTAATGGTGATCACGCGGCATAATCCCGTTCATGCACTGCTGTATCTGAATGTATCGCTGCTGGCGCATGCTATGCTTTTTTACTTGCTGGGCGCATCGTTTGCGGCATTGCTGGAAATCATCATTTACGCGGGGGCGATCATGGTGCTTTTCATTTTTGTGGTCATGCTGCTGAACCTGGGGAAAGAGACGGCCGAGCAGGAACGTAAATGGCTGAAATTGAAAGTCTGGGCAGGGCCTACGATGCTGGCTGCGATCCTGTTTGCCGAATTTCTGGCATTGGTGCTTTCATCGCGGCAAAGTACGTACAGTCCGGCTGTCGTAAGCCCCCGCGAAGTGGCTGTTTCATTGTTCCGGGAATACCTGATCGGCGTTGAGCTGGCGGCTATGTTGCTGATGGCCGCAGTGGTGGGTGCTGCACACATCGGTCGCCACAAAAAGCTGGTATTACATCGGTTTTTAAAGGAAGAAAAAGAGAGGGAAGAAGAGAAACAAGAAGAAATGGTGCTATGAAAACATCTGTTTCCGCAGAAGTAGTGGTACTGCTGGCCGGTCTCCTGTTCGCATTGGGGATCGTCGGGGTGATCATTCGTAAGAATATCGTTTTCATGCTGTTGTCGGTCGAGATCATGCTCAATGCATCCGGTCTGGCATTTGTGGCCGCTGGCTCCCGGTGGGGGCAGCCGGACGGCCAGGTGATGTTTGTTTTCATCCTGGCCATGGCCGCCGCGGAGGTTTCGATCGGTCTGGCACTGATCCTGCAAATCTATCACCAGCACAAATCCCTGGATATAGATAATCTGAAAGAAATGAATGGGTAACAACCCGCAAACTGAATGCTCATGGACAAGTATCTGTGGCTCATACCCGCCCTGCCGCTCGGCGGATTCTTCATACTCGCATTGATAGGGAAAAACATGTCCAGGACATGGGTGGCGACTGTCGGAGCGGGGAGCATCTGCCTGTCCGCGCTGGTCACATTCGTGGTAGGCGGCGCATTTTTATCGGGTATGCCCGAAAACACGGTATACACACAGACTTTATGGACGTGGTTTGAGGTGGGTGAATTTAGCGCAAAGATTACCCTCTCGCTCGATGTTCTTTCACTGGTTTTTGTTTTTGTAATCACATTCATCGGCGCGCTGATCCATATTTATTCTACGGCTTTCATGGAGGCTGACAGAGATTATGCACGCTTTTTCGCCAGCATGAACCTGTTTGTGTTCTCCATGCTGGTACTGGTGCTGGCCGACAATCTCTTGCTGATGTACCTGGGTTGGGAAGGAGTGGGGCTGTGCAGCTACCTGCTCATCGGCTTCTGGTACGAACAACCCACTAACGGTAATGCTGCCCGCAAAGCGTTCACCGTCACCCGGATTGGCGATGCGGCCATGGCGATTGGGCTGTTTATGGTATTTCAACAGGCTGGTACTTTGGTTGTTTCCGACATCGGGGCTAATGCGTCCGTGATCTGGCAGCCCAACAGCGCGACCGTTACCATTACCGCCCTGCTGCTGCTGGCCGGGGGACTCGGTAAATCGGCCCAGTTGCCGTTACAGACCTGGCTACCGGATGCGATGGCGGGGCCTTCTCCGGTGAGCGCGCTCATCCACGCGGCTACAATGGTAACCGCAGGCGTGTACCTGGTGGCGCGTATGCATACGATCTTCGCCCTTTCCGAAACCGCCCGCCTCGTGGTCGCGATTATAGGAGCTGCAACCCTGCTGCTCGCAGGATTGACGGCCCTTACCCAGTACGACATCAAACGGGTGCTGGCCTACTCGACGATCAGCCAGATCGGCTATATGTTCCTCGCGCTGGGCGTAGGTGCCTGGACGGCAGCCGTGTTCCATTTTATGATCCATGCCTTTTTTAAAGCATTGCTCTTCCTGGCCGCAGGTGCGATCATCGAATCGCTTCACCACGAGCATAATATGTTTAAAATGGGAGGGTTAAAAGACAAAATGCCTGTCGTGTTCTGGACCTTCCTCGCAGGGGCGATATCCTTGGCCGCAGTACCGCTCATCAGTGCAGGGTTTTACAGTAAGGATCAGATCCTTTGGTATTCCTGGTCGGCAGATGGCGGTAGTCCGGTGCTTTGGGCCGTGGCGCTGGCGGGCGCATTAATCACTGCCACATACACCACGCGCATGATGATCCTGACATTCTGGGGCGAGTCGCATACGCACATCGGGCACCTGCCGGGCAAGCGCATGACCGTGCCACTGGTAGTGCTCGCCGTTTTCTCGGTTTTCGCCGGGTTTATTGAGCTACCCCATAATTTCGGACATTTTACGCTCTTCTCAGATTTTTTGCATCCCGTTTTACCCGAAACAGCCATGCAGGAAAATATCCCTTCCGAGTGGCTGTTTCAGCTTTTGGCGGCACTGGCCACCCTGGGCGGCATATTCTTGGGATACTATTACTACTACCAGCAACCGGCACGGATCGCAAGCCTTCGCCAGAATGGCCTGCTGGTGAGGCTTTACCGCTTCTGGTTTTCCGGCTGGGCTTTCGACGCGCTGTATGATCGGATGCTGGTGAGGCCATTCGTCTTCATTGCCAGGATCAATAAATCCGACATTACCGATAAGCTTTATACCGGCATAAGCGGTATGACCGGGGAAATGTACAAGCTGCTTTCAAGAACGCAATCCGGGTCGCTCCGGTGGTATATTATGGGGCTGGTCGTTGGTGCAATTCTCATCCTGGGTATTCAGATAATGCTATGATGCTCGTTCTTTTGATCACGGTTTTAATGGCAGGCGCTGTGGTGGCAGTCCTCGCCGGAGAGTGGAACAGGAACTTCCCACGATGGATCGCACTGGTGGCCTGCGTCATCGGGCTGCTGTTGGTTATTACGCTGTGGGCTGGTACCGGCCATTCGGTTGCAGACAGTCAATGGCTTATGGATTACCGTAAAGAATGGATTCCCTCTTTTGGCATTACCTTTCACCTGGCCGTCGACGGGCTGAGTTTGCTTTTGCTGGCGTTGACATTTTTCCTGGGTGTTCTGGCCGTACTGTGCTCCTGGGACGAAATCCGCGAGCGAACCGGTTTTTACTATTTCAATCTACTCTGGATCCTGGCTGGTGTCGCCGGGGTTTTTATGGCAATGGACCTATTCCTGTTCTACTTCTTTTGGGAGGTAATGCTCATTCCGATGTACTTTCTGATCGGGATATGGGGAAGCGAAAACAGGGTATATGCGGCATATAAGTTCTTTATTTTTACGCAAGCGAGCGGCTTGCTAATGTTCCTGGCCATATTGGGCCTGTATTTCATCCACGGACGCGACACAGGCACGTACACATTCGGCTATTTTGAACTGGTTAATACTGTAATCCCTTTTAAAACTGCTTTCTGGCTGATGTCGGGCTTCATGATCGCATTTGCCGTCAAACTGCCCGTGTTCCCATTTCACACCTGGCTGCCCGATGCGCACGGGGAAGCGCCTACTGCCGGAAGTCTCATTCTGGCAGGATTGCTCTTAAAAACCGGTGCATATGGTATGCTGAGGTTTGTGGTACCGCTGTTTCCGGAGGCAGTGAAGGAGATGGCTGTTCCGGCCATGGTGCTGGGGGTGGTGGGGGTTATTTATGGCGCAGTGATGGCCTATTCACAAACCGACCTGAAAAGGCTGGTCGCATTTACGAGCGTCAGCCATATGGGTTTTGTGATAACGGGGATTTTTGCATTAAATGAATTGGCCCTGCAAGGGGTCGTAATGCAGCTTGTTACCCACGCCCTGAGTACCGGCGCATTGTTTTTGATGGCGGGTATGATCAAGGAACGGCTGCATACCCGCGATATCGAACAAATGGGCGGACTTTGGAGCCCCATGCCCCGGATGGGTTCGGTCGGACTGGTGTTTGCCATGGCGTCGCTGGGATTACCGGGCTTGGGAAACTTCGTGGCCGAATTCCTCATCCTGCTCGGTGTTTTTCAAGCCCAGGCGTGGATCACCGTAGCCGCTGCATCGGGACTGATATTCTCGGCGGTCTACTCCCTGCGCATTGTTGGGAAGATATTTCTGGGCCCGCGGAAGACCATGGAAACTGTCCCCGATTTTTCTCCCAGGGAAATGCTGATCATGGCTGCGCTCACGGTCTCTGTCGTTTGGCTGGGTTTATTTCCACAGCCGGTGATCGATACCGCCAAGCCCGCTATTACGGAGCTTGTCCGGTTTATGGATGTTCAAAATACGGCCTCACACGATCAGTCCTATGTCAAATAATGATTTTAACTCGCTGATGCCGCTCATGGTGCTGGCAGGCGCCTCCGTCCTGGTGATGTTGCTGATCGTGGCGCGGTTGAGCCATCGGATTATTCAGCTCGCGAGCCTGTTACTATTTGTCATCGCATTCGCTTCGTTGCTGAATATCCGTGAAATGTTGCCTTACCAGGTTGGTTCCCTGTTTATGGTCGATAGCTTTGGTGCTTTCATGATCGGGCTGATCATCTTTTCCGGATTGGTGGTCAATGTGTTTTCCTACATTTATTTTCAGGAAAAAGAAGAAGGGCCCAGGGAGTATTATGTGCTGCTTTTCCTGTGTACGCTGGGTGCATGTGTGCTGGCGGTGAGCAACCATTTCGTATCGGCTTTTCTGGGCCTCGAAATCCTTACCGTAGGCCTGTATGCACTCATTGCCTACCTTCGGAAGCGTAACCATAGCATCGAAGCTGGTATCAAATACCTTGTTCTGGCAGCGTTTTCGTCCGCTTTCCTGCTTTTTGGAATGGCCCTGGTGTATTTGCAAACGGGTACCATGTCGTTTGCCGGAATGGCGCACGTGGTAGCAACTGCCAATGTGCAGCCGTTCCTGCTCATCGGGCTGGGTTTTATGCTCGTCGGGCTGGGTTTTAAACTGGCCGTAGTCCCTTTTCATATGTGGACGGCCGATGTGTACCAGGGCGCACCCGTGCCGGTTACGGCATTTATCGCCACCGCCTCGAAGGGTGGGGTAGTGGCCGCATTGCTACGTTTTTTCGTGGCCATCGATGGTTTCCGTTCCGAACAATTACAGATGGTGATGATCGCGATCGCCATTGCTTCAATGATCGTCGGCAACTTGCTGGCATTGAGGCAAAAAAATATCAAGCGGCTTCTTGCCTATTCTTCCATTGCACACCTGGGGTATTTGCTGGTGGCATTTATACCGGGAAGCGCCGTCGTGCCGCAGGCGGTCAGCTTTTATCTGCTTACTTATTTCACTACTACCTTTGCTGCATTCGGGGTGATTACGATCCTTTCACGTGCGGAATCCGATGCTGAGGAGCTGGAACATTACAAAGCATTGTTCTGGAAGCATCCCGCATTGGCAGGCATATTAAGTGTAGCCATGTTTTCACTGGCAGGTATACCGCTCACGGCGGGCTTCACCGGTAAGTTTTATGTGTTGACCACCGGCATCGGACAGGGATTCTGGTTACTGGCTGTTGTGCTCGTGCTGAGCAGCGTAGTCGGCCTTTATTATTACTTGCGCGTGATCACGACGATGTTCGCCGGAACACGTGATTTGCTGCCCGAACCGCCCGCAAGGTATCCCGTCTTTCTGGGGATTAGCATGGTGGTCCTTTCCGTGCTCACTTTTGCCTTGATCTGGCTGGGGATCTACCCCGACGCCGTGATCGGCGTCGTTCAGGGACTTCAGTTGAAGTGACCTTTTAATATGCCCTTACCGTGAAATTCACGCCCACGCCTTTCGCGGAAAGGATGCATACCCGTAGTGTATCAGGTACTTTTTTGCCCGAATTCAGGGTCGGAGGGAATTGAGTTAGTCTTATGGGTAAATCGAGTCGCGTAAGCCGATTTTCTGAGCTGATCTTGGCAGACATTGGTTTTGTGGATTAATTGTTATGTTTGTTGTTGATAAAATGATATTGCTACCCTGCCAGTGATATGTCTGTAACCCAATATTCCGACCATGAATTGCTCTGCCTGATGCGATCTGGACAGGAAAATGGGTTTACGGAGATCTACAACCGATACTGGAAAACACTGTTGGTTACAGCAGCAAACAAGACCGGCGACCTGGATGAAGCGGAGGAGATTGTGCAGGATATTTTCGTGTCGTTGTGGAAAAGAAAAGAGGAGCTGGAATTGACCTCCTCGCTTAAAAATTACCTGGCCGTTTCGGTTAAATACAGGGTCATCAAGTCCCTGGCGAAACGGAATCTGAAAAGCCGGTTAGGCGATGGATACACTTATTACGACGTGATCGACGACTCGACACAAGAATGGCTGGATTTTGAAGAATTGCAACACCGGTTGGGAGAATTAGTAGCAGCACTGCCCGAAAAATGCAGACTGGTGTATCAGCTAAGCAGGGAGTCGGGATATTCCCAAAAACAGATCGCAGAAGAGCTCGGCATTGCAGAGAAGACCGTGGAAGCCCACCTCGGAAAAGCCCTCAAAACGCTGCGTGCAGGTCTGAATCAGTTTCTCTTCACGTTCCTTTTATAGCGCGCAACTTGTTTAGTTTAATTTTTTAAAAAAATAATACATTTTTTTGCTGTGCGACTAAGGGATTGCCCGGTTGAAAGGAACTTATAGAAAAAGCCTTTTAACCATGTCCCTGAAACCACCTGACGCACGATATCTGCATTTGGCCGAAAAATGGCTGGCCGGCACGATCACCCCCGAGGAAAAGCAGGAATTTGCGGACTGGTACAACCACGGCCAGAACGAGCATGTGCTTGTGCCCGAATCACATGCTATCGGCGAGCAGGAGCACCGCGACCAGCTACTGGCCAATATCCGTGCAGAGATTTCGAGAACAAATCAACCAAAAAGATTCTGGCTGTTCCGGCCGTCTGTTGCGGCTGCATTTGCGTTGCTGTTCCTTGCGGCAGGGACTTATTTTTTTATTCCAAACAAAAAACCTTCGCCCCAAACACCCCTAGCAACAACTACCGACATCGCTCCCGGTGGCGATAAGGCGACGCTTACACTCGACGACGGTTCCGTCCTTAAACTGGATGAACTGGCCGACGGGGCGCTTCAACAGGAAAGCCATTTTAGCATTAGGAAAAAAGACGGCGAGCTGATTTACGAGGCGAGGGAAGGTGCCAAAAGCGATGCTCTCAGCTATAATACCATCACCACACCGCGTGGAGGGCAGTTCAGGGTGATATTGCCTGACGGCAGCAAGGTATGGCTCAATGCCTCATCATCGCTGAGGTACCCTACGGGCTTCGATGGGGACGAGCGGCTCGTCTCACTTTCCGGCGAGGGCTATTTTGAGGTTGCCAAAGCCCGCGAAAACGGTAAGCCGGTGCCATTCCGCATTAATGTCAACGACCGCGAAATAGTGGAAGTACTGGGCACGCATTTTAATATCATGGCTTATTCGGAAGAAAAAGCGATCAAAACCACTTTGCTGGAAGGAAGCGTGCGCGTGACCAGGCCCGGGACACGAAATAGCAGCCTGCTGAGACCCGGGCAGCAATGCCTGTATGAGAGGAATAAGGGCTTTGTGGTACGGGACGACGTTGACGCCGGGGAATCTATTTCCTGGAAAAATGGCATTATCTCGTTCAAAGACGCCGATATCGAAACGATTATGCGGCAGATCGCGCGGTGGTACGATGTGCGGGTCGAATATCAGGGCGAAATGCCGCATCGCCTGTTTACCGGTGGTATTTCCCGGAAGTCCAACCTTTCGGGTGTATTAAAAGTGCTGGAATTGAACAATGTCCATTTTGAAGTTAAAAACAAGGTCATTGTAGTAAGCCCCTGAAAAGAAAACCGGAAGTGCGACCAACACTCCCGGCGGTTACCATCCCGAAGGAAGGTAGTTCAGGGCCAACGGCAAAGAATCTTCTCACAGATTGTTTTTCATTTAACCCAAACAAAGCAAAAGTATGAATTTTTGTACTTACGGCATTTCTGTTGCCCAAAAATCAAGTCGGCTTTCGGGGAATCGTCCCTGGAAACTGCCGACGCTGGTCCGGCTCGACCCGATCATTAAAAAACGAATCGTCATGCGGATTAAAATTGCAGTCTTTCTGATCACTTGCGCGTGCATCCACGTATTCGCGGAGGGGAATGCCCAGACGGTCACCCTGTCGAAAAAGAATGCATCTCTGGAAAAGGTTTTCAAGGAAATCAAAAGCCAGACGGGCTACATTTTCTGGTACGAGAGCGATCTGCTGGATGCATCCAAAAAAGTAAGTATTTCGGTTCGTAATGCATCGATTCCCCAGGCGCTGGATCTTTTGCTTCGAAACGAGTCGCTGCAATATACGATCATAGATAAAATGATCGTGATCCGAAAGAAGGAGCCGCCTAAGCCCGAACATGGAATGGCCCCCATGATCCGCAGGGAGCAGGTGCCGGACTTTTCGAATGGGTTTGCACATAAAGGGAATATCATCAGCGCGGCTGGCAAAATCGGCGATTACCGCCTGCCCGATATTCGTGTACAGGGCAGGGTTACCGATGAAAAAGGCGATGCGCTGCCCGGCGTGAGCGTTTTGTTGAAAGATACCCAGCGGGGAACTACCACCGACGAGAGCGGGCATTTCCAGCTGGAAGTACCCGACGGCAAGGCTGTGCTGGTATTCTCGTTTGTGGGTTACCTGCCGCAGGAAATGCAGGTTGGGAACCGTTCAAAGCTGGATATTGCCCTGAAAGTGGATACGAAAGCGCTGGAAGAGGTGGTCGTGGTAGGTTATGGTACGCAAAGGAAATCGGATATCACGGGAGCCATTGCGTCGGTGAACGAGCAATCGCTCCGAGACGTGCCGGTAACCAATCTTTCGGAAGCATTGCAGGGCCGGGCAGCCGGGATCGACATTCAGAAAAACGGCGGGAACAGCAAGCCCGGATCGCCGCCAGTGATCCGGATCAGGGGTAACCGCTCGCTGGGCGCCGGCAACGACCCGTTGTTTGTGGTCGATGGGTTACCTTTCAATGGGAGCATCAACGACCTCAATCCCGACGACGTGGTGTCGGTAGAGGTCCTTAAGGACGCTTCATCGACCGCTATTTACGGCTCGCGGGGTGCCAATGGCGTAATACTGGTCACAACCAAACGCGGGAAGGATGGCGGAATGCAGGTTTCGTACAGCGGCTATGTAGGGGTTACCAGAAACCTCGGCAAGTTTCACATTATGAATGGCCCGCAGTTTCGCGACCTCAAAAAATGGTCCCGGATCAACGGTTCGGCGCCGGGTACCTACTCCGGACTGGACGATCCCAAGTTTATGACCGATGGTACCTTTGACCCGCAGGAGGTGGAATCAATTAATACAAACAGGAGCACCGACTGGCAGGACCTTATCTATAAAACCGGCATTATGACCAACCACCAGATCAGTGTTTCGGGCGGGACCGGTAAAACCCAGTATGCATTCTCCGGAGGATATTTTAAAGAGACCGGCATTTACCCCGGTCAGGGATTTGACCGCTATGCCGCCAAGCTGAGTATCGATCAGCAACTGGCACGCTTCATCAAAGTCGGGCTGAGTTCGATCAATACCTTTACCCGCATTGAGGGGGAGAATGCCAATCCGATGGGGCAGGTGCTTCGCGCAAGTCCGCTTACCACGCCTTACGACGCCAATGGAAACTTGTGGGGCTTTGTGCCGGGAAGTGCGAACCAGGTCTGGAACCCGCTCGCCAATTTCATCGACGGGGCCGCCGCTGAGAACCGCCGTCGCCTCGGCACTTTTACGACCGTCTATGCCGATGTAAGCCTGGCGAAGGGCCTCAGGTACCGGTTCAACGCCGGTGCGGAGGTGCGCTCGGATGTGTACGGAAATTTTTACGCCAGCGCCACTTCCAATAACCTGGGGGGCTTGTCGACCTCCCGGAATAGCACCGGCTTTCGCACGGATTACACGCTCGAAAACATGGTTATTTACGATAAAACCATTGCAGGCCGCCATAAGCTGAACTTTACAGGCTTATATAGCTTGCAGGAGTCGCAGAACCAGACCAACGAGTTCAATAACAACACAATCCTGGCCGATGTGCTGGAAAACACCAATCCGCTACTGGGCGCAAACCTGACGGGCACGGGTAACTATGAGAAATGGGCGATCATTTCGTACATGGGCCGGTTGAACTATGGTTTCAGCGACAAATACCTCGTCACACTCACCATGCGTTCGGACGGTTCGTCACGCCTAGCCCCCGGCAACAAATTTCACGTGTTCCCATCCGCAGCGGTGGCCTGGAACCTGACCGAAGAGGCATTCATGAAATCTATGACCGACATTACCTCCCTCAAACTGCGGGCAAGCTATGGTACGGTGGGCAACCAGGGGATCAGCCCGTATTCGACGCTCGGTAAGCTGACGCCTTTGGTTTACAACTACGGTTCTACAAACGTTACAGGCGCTTATCCGACCAATACCCCGAACCCTTCGCTGGAATGGGAGTACACGAGCTCTTTTAATGTGGGGGTTGATTTTGGGTTACGCAACAACCGGATCAGCGGTTCGGTGGAGTATTATCAGCAGAAAACCAATAACCTGCTTTTGCCGCAAAACCTGCCGCCTACGACGGGCATACCTAACTCCATTTTAACCAATGTAGGCAAGACCGAAAACCAGGGGCTGGAAATCCAGTTGAGCCTGATCAACATTCCCGGTAACGGCAGGGACAAATTCAGCTGGACCACGGATCTGAACCTTTTTCTCAACCGCGGCAAAATTGTGCAGCTGGCCAACAATGTGACGCGCGACATTAACAACAACTGGTTTGTCGGCCGGCCTGTCGGGACTATTTTTGATTACAAAAAGATCGGGATCTGGCAAAATACCGCTGCTGATACCGCAGCGGCCAAAAAGCTGGGCCTCTCGGTAACCGGCACCGGTTCGGTGATAGGGACGATCAAGGTTGAAAACACCAACGGCGACGAGGTGATCAATGCCAATGACCGCGTGATTCTGGGATCGCAGCAGGCGAAATGGCAGGGAGGGTTTACCAACCGTGTGGCTTTTAAAGGGTTCGATTTTACCATCGTCGGATTTGCCAGGGTAGGCGGGCTGCTGATCAGCAGAATGCATAACAGCGGCTTTGCCAATACGTTCCAGGGTAATTACAACAACCTGGTGGTAGACTACTGGACACCGACGAACGGCCAGAATTACTATCCGAAACCGAACTCCGCTGCGACCAACACGCCGTTCAATTCGACAATGGGGTATTTCAATGCAAGTTTCCTGAAAATCAGAAGCCTTAGTCTGGGTTATAATTTGCCGCAGGGGCTTTTGAAGCGTGTGAATTGTAAATCCGTCAGGTTATATGCGACCGCCAACGATGCTTTCATCCTTTTTTCGCCCTACCGTAACAAGTACAACGGCATTGATCCCGAGGGTGGTTCTATCAATGTTGATACACCAGCTACCTACTCGCTATTGTTTGGTTTGAATGTAACTTTTTGAAATACTGATATTTACTGATATATGAAAAAGATATTATCCATAGCGGCGGTCTGTCTGATGGGACTGCTGCCATCCTGTGACGACAGGTTGATCGAAGAGCCCAAGTCTATTCTCACACCGGCATTTTTTAGCACTGCACAGGGTTTCAGGTCGGGGCTGGATGCCGCGTATGCAGGCACGCGCATGTTCTGGGGCAACCAGGATTTGTTTACGATCACCGTCATCGGTACGGATGAATTCTTCACCGGGCAGGACGGCAACAACAATATCAACAAGTACAACAGCAACTATTTGCCAAACAATGGGCAGGTAACCAACACCTGGACAAACTGCTACACTTTTATCAATACCTGCAATGGCCTGGTCGACAATGCCGCGAAAATTACCGGGATCGATGAGACGGAGAAGAAGAAAATGGTAGCCGAGGCCAAATTCCTGCGGGCCAATTTTTACTTCATTCTCGTTCAATTCTGGGGGGATGTGACCCTAAACAAAAATTTTCAGTCATTGCCCAGCACGTCAGCCACCCGCCAGCCTATGGCTGAGGTTTACGACTTCATTATCGAGGATTTGAATGAAGCCGTAAAAACGCTTCCCGCGAGTCCGGTTGCGGGCGGGGTAATGCCGGGCAAAGCTACGGCTGCTGCGGCAAAGCATGTTTTGGCCAAGGTGTATCTCACACGTGCGGGCTCGGCCGCAGCCAAAGCGGACGATTACAAGAATGCCTATACCATCGCTTCGGATCTCATCAACAACAGTGCTTCCCTGGGCCTGGGCCTTTTGCAGGATTTCGGGCAAGTGCATGCCGAGGGAAATGAAGGCAGCAAAGAGGTGTTGTGGACGGTTCAACATACATCCAATCTGGCGTACAATGGTCCTAACAACAGCGGAGGCGCGGATAATGTGCTGAACCACATGTGGGTGCCGCAATATGAAAACCAGCCGGGGATGAAGCGCGATGTCAGATATGGCAGACCGTATATTCGCTGCGTGCCAACGCGCTGGCTTACCGATACCGCTTTTGCGGATCGTACCAACGACACCCGTTATGGCAAAACCTTCCAGACTGTCTGGTATTCCAACAATGCTTCTTCCATTTCCCGCTGGCCTGCAACGCTGCCCCCCGGCGCGCCGGCCAATGCACAACCTGGTGGTTTGAAGTTCAGCGTGGGCGACACGGCCATTTATATGCCTGGTAAGGACGTTTCTAATGCGGCCGTCGCGGCAGCGCCTTACCTGCTGATCCCGCCGAGGAACTACACGATCCGCTTGTCGCCGGCGATGTTCAAGTATTTCGATACCAAACGTGCCGATTTGAATTACCCGTCGATCCGGCCGGTGATTGTATACCGGCTGGCCGAAACGTACCTGATCGCCGCCGAGGCGTTGCTGATGGATGGCCAGGCTGCTGCGGCGCTACCGTATGTCAACGCAGTTCGCCAGCGGGCTTCGTTCCCGACCGGCAATGCGGAGGCGATGAAGGTGAAAGCCTCTGATCTGACATTGGACTTTCTGCTCGACGAGCGTTCCCGTGAGTTATGCGGCGAAAACATGCGCTGGTGGGACCTGGTCAGGACTGGTAAGTTGGTTGACCGGGTCAAAAAACATAACCTGGAAAGCGCGCCTAACATCCAATCTCCCAAACACCTTCTCCGGCCGATCCCTCAGAACCAGATCGATGCCGTCGTAACTGGTGAGCCTTACCCTCAAAACACCGGCTGGTAGCCAACGATGCAGGTTTGAAATTCTTCATTTTTGGTTTGATTAGTGTTAACTTCATACACCACGCTCGCCCTACCTTCGTGCGGCAGATAATGCATCTGAATGAGAGAGAAAACCGCTTAAATTATGGCAGAATATTCAATTTGGGTAAATGGGAAACAGCACGCCGTCAACGTCCCCGAAGACATGCCGCTACTATGGATACTTCGCGATGTTATTGGTCTGAAGGGTACCAAGTTTGGCTGCGGCATGGCTCAGTGCGGGGCGTGTACCGTGCATATGAACGATGTTGCGATCCGCTCTTGCAGTTTTCCGGTTTCCGCGGTGGGCGAAAATAAAATTACAACCATTGAAGGCCTTTCCGAGCATGGCGATCATCCGCTGCAACTGGCCTGGCAAAAACATTTGGTACCGCAATGCGGCTATTGCCAAACCGGTCAGATCATGAATGCGGCTGCATTGCTGAAAGCGACCCCACGTCCTTCCGAGCAGGAAGTAGAGCAGGCGATGGAAGGGAACTTGTGCCGTTGTGGTACCTATAACCGTATCAAAGCGGCTATTCTCAGCGTTTCTGCCGAATCGTAACCCAACCTTTTAAACGCAAATCGATGAAGTATTTAGGTTTTCCGAAAGAGAAAAATGAGGTAGTTGCTTCGGAGGTCTTCAAGGCGACGAGAAGGGATTTTTTGAAAACTGGCGGCGCCCTCGCCGGTGGGTTTGTTTTGGGCATCAGCCTGTTCGGTTGCGATGCAAAAGGCAAGAAAACAGCTGCTTTTGCTCCCAATGTCTATTTACAGATTACTCCTTCCAACGAAGTGTCCATCATCGCCCACCGTTCTGAAATGGGCCAGGGCATCCGGACGTCGTTGCCTTTGGTCATTGCCGACGAGCTGGGCGCAGATTGGAGCAAAGTCCGGATCGTTCAGGCGGAAGGCGATGAGAAAAAGTATGGCAACCAGAATACCGACGGTTCATTTTCGATACGGATGTTCTATAAGCCGATGCGTGAAGCTGGTGCCATCGCCCGGCTGATGCTATTACAGGCTGCGGCCGCCAAGTGGAAGGTGCCGATCGAAGAATGTGATACAACGAATGGCCAGGTGGTTCACAAAACCTCTGATAAAAAGCTCAGTTTCGGAGATTTGGCGGAGGAAGCCAGCCAGTTACCCATTCCTGCTGCGAAAGACATTAAGCTCAAAAGCCGCGATAAGTTTACGCTGATCGGAAAGGAAACACCGATCGTGGACTTGCCCGCCATTGTGAACGGGCAGGCCGTATTTGGTATTGATGCCACAATGGAAGGAATGAAAGTCGCTGTCATCAGGCGTTGCCCGGTGGTGGGCGGGACGGTGAAGTCTTATACCGATGAGAAGGCGAGGAGTGTACCGGGAGTGCTTAAAGTAGTTCAGATCAAAGGTGCGGGCTTGCCAGCTACCCTGAACAAGCCTTTGGCCGGTGTGGCGGTAATCGCAGAAAACACGTGGGCGGCGATCAAAGGGCGCGATTCACTTGAAGTAGAGTGGGATCTCGGCCCGAATGCTTCTTATGATTCAGCCGAACAGATCAAACAGCTGGTTCAGGAAGTTTCCCGGGAACAGGGAACACCGCGGCGGAACCGGGGCGATTTCAATTCGGCAAAGGCGAATGCCAAAAAGGTCATCGAGCGGACGTACATCGCCCCGCATCTGGCACATGCGACCATGGAGCCTCCGTGCGCGTTGGCAGTTTTCAAAGATGGCGCTTGCGAAATATGGGCGTGCACGCAAAACCCGCAGGGAGCGCGGGATGTGGTCGCCGAAGTATTGGGTATTCCGGTTGATAAAGTGAAGATTAATGTGACGCTGCTTGGCGGAGGATTTGGCCGTAAATCAAAGCCCGACTTCATCGTGGAAGCAGCCATGCTGGCCAAAGAAACGGGCTATCCGGTGAAAGTCCAGTGGACGAGGGAGGATGATATCCACCACGACTACTTCCATTCGTTGAGCGTCCAGCGCATTGTAGCCACCATCGACAAGGACAATAAGTTGTCGGGCTGGAACCAGCACATTGCATATCCTTCTATTTCAGCCACTTCCGATACGTCGGTGTTGCAGCCCGATGACGGCGAAATGATGCTCGGCGCTGTGGATCTTCCCTATAATATTCCGGCCATCCGGATCGAGACACACGACGCGAAAACGCATCTTCGGGTGGGCTGGCTGAGATCTGTGAGGAACATTCCGCAGGTTTTTGCGAGCGCCACCATGCTCGATGAGGTAGCGGAAGCGAGGGGCATGGATCCGGTCGCCCATGCGCTCGAACTGCTGGGTGCGGATAGGAGCATCACCTTCAACGAGGAAATCGTCAAAGGCACTTACCCGAATTATGGCGAAGACATTGCAGCCTATCCGTGGGAAACGGGCCGAATGAAAGCGGTCATTGAGCGGGTGGCGAAAGAAGCGGGCTGGGGCCGTAAACTTCCGAAAGGTTCGGGCCTTGGCTTTGCTGCGCACAAAAGCTTTCTGACCTATGTGGCCTGCGTGGTCGAGGTAAAGGTGGACGCTACCGGCAAGGTTACCATTCCCGGTGTGCATTACGCAGTGGATTGCGGCACGGCGGTTAATGTCGACCGTATTAAATCCCAGTTCGAAGGGGGTGCACAGTTTGCGGCAAGTCTCGCACTAAAAAGCGCGATCACATTCAAAAACGGGCGGGTGGAGCAAAACAATTTTGATGGTTATCAGATTATTCGAATGACCGAATGTCCCAAAGAAATTCACGTGCATATTATGGACAGTGAAGCCAAGCCAACGGGCGTCGGCGAGCCCCCGGTACCGCCCTTTACCCCGGCATTATGCAACGCAATTTACGCGGCTACCGGCAAGCGGATTTACAACCTTCCCATCGATCTGCGGAGCTGAGGGGCGTTTATCATAGCCACTTAATTGAAAGACCAACTGAATTCCGGCCGGGAAAAGTTGGTCTTTCAGCAACACATCAACGGGATTACCGGGACTTTGCATTTTCGCTTTTTATTAATGCTATTACCTCTTCAAAGCTCATATCTTTGGCTTCACCTTCTATATTATTGTTTTTCATTAATTCCGAAACCTTTTTCCTCGTTAGAAGATTGCCACGGCTTCCCTCTTTTCTCGGAGAATCAGCGGGTTCAATTGACTTGGTATCAATAAATACGATGTATCTCTTACTATCAGTACTGTCTTTTAGAGCCTTGTTCCAGGTAATGGAACTGTTAGCGAGTAACCCTAAGGCTCCCCCACCGTACGGGTTTACAGAACCGGCTTTTACCCTGTTGAAGGTACTCTTGTCTAAGAGTGAAAGGCAGTAACGGCCTACAACATCCAGTTTAATAAAAATACCATTTAGAAAATCATCGGAATAGATCATGTTGAAATAATAACTTTCGCCTCGCTTTATCGCCCAGGTCGATCCAGCTCCTTTTATCCTTTTCTTTGTCTGAATATCGAGGATTTTTTTCGTAATAAAATAAGCATCTCCGGAAGAGCGAACCTCCAAAAGGGCTTCCGTTTTATTATCGGACAGGAAATCCATTGTGGTCGGAAAAACAGACACAACTTCGGCCTCATTTTGCGCCCAGGCGCTTGTAGACAAACAGAAAAAAACAAAAAGGTATACGTTTCTCATTTTATATAATATTCTTTTCGAAAATATAGGCAAACTCATTAAATCATAAAGTATTTAATTAAGCATTTACCAAAGTTAAATGTAGCAAAATAATGTCATTTCAACCTCACCAGCGGGTGGTTCAAACCATTGACATCATTTTTAACGATTTTATACTTCGCCAGGCTCTTAAATAGTTGGGTCAATGTTTTAAACCCGTAGGTGCGGGCGTCGAAACTGGGGTCAATTTTCCGGAGCGAGGTGCCTATTTTGGAAATGAATGCCTCTTCCTCCTCATTGGCCGATATTTCGAATGCCTTGTCGATAATGTTCATATCGATCTTTGGGTACCTGTGTTTGGTCTCCTGCTTTTTCGGCTCTTTCTTAACGATTTCTTTCGGGGTGATATCCACCTTCTGAGGCTCGGGTTCCTCTGTATTCGTATCCAGTTCCACCACGAGGTTTTCGCTGAATGTGAAGATCTCGCAGGAATTTACAAATGCGATGGGTGTATTTTTTCGCCCGATACCCATTACGAAAAGTCCTTCTTCCCTGATTCTCTTGGCGAGTCCCGTGTAATCGCTGTCGCTGGACACAATGCAAAAGCCTTCGACGCTTTTACTGTGCAGAATATCCATGGCATCAATAATGAGCGAACTGTCGGTCGAGTTTTTGCCGGTCGTATACGAAAACTTCTGGATCGGGCTGATCGAATGCTGATTGACAATTTCCTTCCAGCTGTTCATATGAGGCGTAGTCCAGTCGCCATATATGCGCCGGATAGTTGCTTTTCCATATTTGGAAACTTCTTCTAAAGTCTCCTTCATCAATTTGGCCTGCGCATTGTCCCCGTCGATCAATACAGCGATGTTGAATTTGGTTTCACTCATAGGTTTGAATCGTTTTCGAATTCTAACTTACAGAATATATTCCATCAGGCCGCGATGCCGTCACTGTTTTCAACCGGTTAATGCGTGACCTTTCGCTGCATAAAACGCGTGTAGATAGCCGCTCCCTGCCGGTTCAGATGATGCGCATCGAACAGGTTTTCGGGTTTGAAAAGTGCATCGAACAAGTTATGCTCCGGCAAGGGGATCAGGTTTTCCACCGGCAGAAAAGGTGTAACCTGTGATAGTACCAGGTATTCGTCCCGGATAATGTTATTGGGAAAATAGAAGATGACTTTTTTTTCAAGCAGCCTGGCCCGTGCAATCAGTTTAATGAGTTGGGAAACATAAAAAGTATTTCGCACGGAAGGCGGGCGTATGGCCAGCATTTGAGCTGTGACACTTTTGTTCGCGATGATCCGGTCGCTGGTCTTCGACAGTGCCGATGCAACGTATTGGTGCCCGTTGGCGAGCAGGTTGGCATTGCCCTCGATCGGATCATCCTCCGGATTTAACGCTTTTTTGACGGATGCGATTTGCGGAGCAATGGAGACCATTTGAAACAGTGTCGTGTTGAGGCCATCCAGGAAGCTGCCGACTTTGTCATGAAAGTCGATACTCGGGCAATCAGCGAGCACATTGGCCCGGAAAACGGCATCCTGAATAACCTGTTGCGGCTGCAATGCCACGGTGCTGTAATCGAGTGCGCTCAGTTCAATATAGATGGTTTTGACGGCCGGACTGTCGGAGAGGATTTCATTCGCTATTTGAATGGAGCTGTAAGGCGAAAGGCTGAATATGCCAAAATTATAACTACGGGTTTTCTGTCCGTTCAGAGAGTCGAATAGCGCCGGATCGATTCCGTAAAGGGTACGGCTGGTACCGATGAAAACGACATTCGGGTTGAAGGTGTTGTAAAGCTTTTTCCGTGCGGCAATGTCGCGGCGAGGGTCTGTATAATATTGCGCGACGATCAGCGCCACGATCATTTTGAAGGCAATGATCAGCAGCAGCCACTTTGTAATTTTAATGATCATAATGCCGACATTAGCTAACGATGGGTCAGAACTGGATGTAATAGAAATTGGCTACCGATGGTCTTCCGAATATCAGCACCAGCTGGACAAGCAGCAGCATGGACAATGTTTGATAAAATGTGTCTTTTTTTAGCAGGTACGAAGCAATATCTTCTTTCTCGCCCATTTTGTAGTTAAAAAAATCCATGACGAGGAACAATGCAATCGTCAGCAAAAGGCTTGATGTAAGTAATGATCCCGCACCGGATTTAAACCCGAACATGCTGCTATACAGCCGGATACCGCTGCCTAATTCCGCCGCACGGAACCATCCCATGATCAGGGTGCCGGTGAGAAGTCTTACCGCCACTCGCCAGACATAATGTACCTGCGAGCCGGTCGAAAGTCCTAGCCTGGCGAGACCCGCGCTGGCGTAGAGCTTCGACCAGAAATGTTTCGTGCGCATTTCAAAATTGATGTAGGCCCATTGCAGCGTTCCCCAGATCACAAACGACCAGCTAGGCCCGTGCCAGAGCCCAGTAATGACGAAGGTTACCAGCCGGTTGAATTCGAGGCGCTTCTGGTTTGTAACGCCTTTGCTGATGTTGAAAAAGATGTAGTCGCGGAACCAGGATGTGACTGTGATATTCCAGGCGCTCCATGATTCTGTGCGCGACGGGGCGAAATAGTACCTGTTTGAAAAGTTTTTAGTCAACCTGATCCCGAACAACCGCGCCGAGCCGGTAGCGATGTCGGTGTAGCCCGAAAAATCGCAATATAGCTGAATAGAAAACAGCAGAATGGCCAGCGTAACGGAGATGCCTGTATACGATTCGGGACGATCGAAAACAGGGCTGGTAATGTCGGCAAACCGGGCTGCGAGGACTATCTTTTTAAATAAACCCCAGACAATGAAGTAAATACCCGCTTTGATATTTTCCCGTTCATAAGGTTTGGGGCCACGAAGCTGGGGCACGAGCTGGCGCGTGCGTTCCAGCGGGCCCGCGAGCAGGGTGGGGAAAAAACCGAGATAGATCATCAGGTAGCCTAGGTGATTTTCCGGCTTGATATACCGGCGATACACATCGTAGAGGTATCCGATGATCAGAAATGTGTAGTAGGAAATACCAATAGGGGCGATCCAGTTGAGCGCCACCAGCGACATGGAGTTGTGGACAGGGACCAGATATTTGAAAAACAAAAGCGGCGACAGGCAAATCGCGATGGAGAGCGACAGTAAAGCTTTCCGATGTCTTTTGGAATATCCCTGATTACTTAATGCTTTGCCGGCCACATAGCAGATCAGTACAAGAACTACCCATACAGCCAGGTACTTTCCACTCCAACTCAGGTTGAACAATGCGCTTGTGATCAGCAGAAAGACCCACTTTTTTGCTTCCGGTACTTTGTAATACGCTGCAACAGTGGGGAGTAGTAAAACTAAATATGTGAAATCCGTGAATTTGACCATGCACCTTATTTTAAAAGCACAGGCAAACTCTTATAACCTCGGAAAAAAATCTTGGAATCCCATTGAGGGGCTTTTGAAGGGTGCAAACGGATGTCGGGGAACGTGGCCATGAAGCGAGGAAGAAATTTTTGCAATTCGAACCTGGATAGCCGGGCGCCCAGGCAATGATGCATGCCAAAGCCGAAACCGATATGGGGATTAGGCTTCCGGGCAGGCATAAACGTGTCGGGGTTTTGAAATATGGCGGGGTCCCTGTTCGCAGAGGCCAGGCCCAGTAGCATTGTTTTGCCCTTTTGAAGTTGTAATCCTTCGAATTCCATATCGTTTGCGATCTGCCGCGGGATCCAGTTCACCGGGCTGACAAACCGGATCAGCTCTTCGACGGCGATGGCGCATTCGTTATGTGCATTCCAGTTGATCACCTTGTCGCGGTTCGCGATCAGCGCCGCAATGCTTTTGGTAAGCAGCAGGGTAGTGGTTTCCGTTGCCGCATTGACCAGAAATTCCCAGGTGCCGATCAGTTGCGGGGCCTTGCTACTGCCCATGATTTCCCTCATTTCAAGCAGTAGGCTCTTGGTTGCCTCGTTCTCGTGGCGCGTAAACGTGTCAGAAATGTAGCCATGAAAACGTTGCGACATCGACGCGCATTCCAGTAGCTCCGTGACCGACAGTGTTTTTTCAAAAATGAATGTGATCACGTAGGAAAACTTCTGGATGAAATCATAATCCGATTTTTCCAGATTGATAATTTTGCTGATGATCAGGAAGCTGAACTGCCGTGCCATTTCCACAAGATCCGTTTCTTCCTGTCCGTCCAATCCGGCAATGATCTCCTGTATCGCGTCGAGTGTAATCTTCTCGTAGTTGGCCTGGTAGAATTTCTGATTGACGAAACGCCGATGTTCCGCGTGTTTTTCACCATTCATGAAAAGCAACCAATACCTCAGGCTTTCGCCGAATTCCAGCAAGCCGGGGTCATTATTCGACAAGGCAGATACGATTTTGAATCGCTCGGTGAAATCAAAGTTCTTGAAGTTGTCCGAGTCGGACAGTATCTTTTTCACATTTGCATAATCCATTGCCACCAGATCACCGAACATATTGAAATGCAAAGGATCCGATTTGCGCACATCGGCGATCAGCTCAGAATAATTTTGATTGACATCGGATTTGGATGACCAGATCGACGTTGCAGACATGAGAGGGGTTTGCATAATTACGACGGAAATGGCCTGCTATACTTCCTGATTCTCTGCAATCCACTGGCTGGTAGCGGCGATGGTACGCATTTCCCAAAAAATAGAAGGGCTTAGTTCCATTCCGAGGTGTTCTTCCAGCTCGGTTGTAATGTTGACAAGGATGAGGGAGTCTAACCGAAAATGGACAATGTCTGCGTCAAGCGCCACTTCGGAAGGATCTATTCCGGCGTGTTTAGAAATATTGGCGGCGATCCAATCAGAAATTTCAGTAAAGGTCTTAGGCATGAAGGCGTTGGGTAGGGATACGAATTTAATTCGCGAATGTAGTATCAAAGTATGTTCAAAAAAAGGCCGGACGCCGATAATGTAACTTGAAGCAAATAAAATGTTAGTCTCCGGCAAAAAACCGGCGTCCGGTGGCATTAATGCCTTTCCATGGATGGAAAGGTTACTTTTTGGGTTCCCTGATTGCCTTGATCGGGAAATCTCCGTACTGGGACGACACGACGCCGGTAAGTGTGTCGCCTTTCTGTGCGAAGCTGTATTTAAAAACGCCCGCCTGGCTTTCGATTGTGAAGACCACTTTTTCCTGATCCACAGTTAGTTCTTTCATCTCCTGCTTTTCAGTGTCCCCGACGTATCCGACCGTTTTATTTTCCTTTTGTTCAAACGTGAAAAACCCAGACTCATACTCAGGCGGAACGTCGCTGATCAGGTATTTCCAGGTACCGATAATGTCCCCTTGCAAGACTGCGCTTTTCGCCGCAATCGAAACAAAGCCAATTGCGATAATTAATAGGAGATAGTACTTTCCTTTCATTTTAAATCAGAAGTTTAAAGTGTGAAACCCTCGATATGCGGTCTAAAATAAGCAGAAATCCGGGTTTTGTTCAAAAAAATTAGCGTAAAAGCTTATTAATGGGGATGCACGGGGGCATCCCCGCGTTTTCTATTCGGCCAGCGTGATTTCAAGAACCCCTAATTTTCCGTTTTCACCGTATTTTCTGGCCCCGTCGGAGTCGTTCAGACTGACCAGATTGTATTTCTTTTCTTGGAGCCTGATAGTCTCGTTTTGCTTCATCGCTACACCGTCGACAACCAGGTAATGTACTTTATCCAAAAAAGTGAATTTACCACTGCCGGCAAACTTATTTCTGTTGACATCCACTTTAACATGATCTCCCAAAAAATATAACTTACCGTCCTTCCCCGACCACAATAATTGAGATGCATAGAATGAGCCTGATGTCAAGTCGGCATTTTGTTTGACAACGAGCCCGACGCTTTCAGGTTTTGCTACCAGTTCATAGCCGACCGTTAGCGGATGGTTTTTAAATACAACCGGTAGATCTGTCGTCAAATTAGCCGTGTCCAAAGCCAGACTTGCCACTATTAACCCTCCCAAAGTGCTTAGATTTTTCATTGGTTCTGAATGTTTAGTTTTTTCAACTATGACGGGATTATCAGAAATGGTGGCAGCTTTTGAAGCAGAAAACAAAAGGCGGTCGGGGAGTCGGTCATGCGCTGAATCGGTTGTCGGGCGTTTTATAACGACAATATTTCGGCTATTGGCTTGGTCAGATACATTGGAACCGCCTGCCAGAAATACGGCGGTAGCTATGGTCATCAGTCCGGTCTTCATATATGCCCCGTACGAAATACCCGAAGGTTTAAAACCAGGAACCCCGGAGTTGGTATTGGCAATTGATAACCTCCTTTGAGGCCGGATGGCAAGGTTACGCAACTTTCCGGCAACCAGATGATCGACATGGCGGAACGGGTAGGAAAACATTAACCAGGCGAATGCTCTTTTCCGCTCCTTATCCTTTCTGAGTTTATCTTTGAGAAGCTCCCGGATCTTTTTCCGGGCACGCGCCAGATGGGATTTCGAGGTACCTTCGCTGATGCCGAGTCTCGTAGCGATTTGAGCGTGCGTAAAGTTATCGACAACATAAAGATTAAATACAAGCCTGTGATGTTCTGGTAATTGGCCTATCACCTCCAATAGCTCCGCTTCCGAAAAGCCGCGTTGGTCGTTGGCGGGGTTTTCTTCCTGAAGTTCATTGGCAATGGTATGGTAAGCATGAGCTTCCTCCCATTTTTCTTGCCTTTTTTGTTCCCTCAGGTATTGCAGGGCCACATTGACGACGATCCGCCTCAGCCACGCCTCGAAAGGGCCCTTGTTTTCAAAACTGGAAACTTTATCGATCGCAACCAGAAAAGCGTCATGCGCCAGGTCCTCGGCAGTTTGGCGGTTTTGCGTATACCGACAGCAAACACCGATCATTTTGGCAATATTCTGTCGGTAAGTCGTTTCCCAAAAACTGTCTGACATGTTGTACATGATTGAAATGTGCTTTCAATGATGCATTTTTCTCAAATGGTTGCAGTTAAGATAAACAATTTTAACCGGCCATATACTTTGCAGTACGCTTTCGGAGGAACCGGGGATGACTCGTCGCTCTGGTTTGAGCCGCCATTAAATTTACTTTTTAGACATTTGATGAAATTCATTCGGTGGCAGCATGACCCGCCCATGTGAATCCTTTGTCGGCTCAGAAATTGAATATAGCAAGAGTAATTCTGCTAGTGCGTTTCGGCTAAGCTTCTGCTGTCCCACGCAGGACTCCGAGCTTCCCGGGTCAATGAACGGGAAAATGAACCAGCACTTGTCTGATGCCCGGGATTTTTCGGGCAATCGCCACTTTCCCTCTGTCGCGCGAATGTTCGTCTTGATGGCCGCAACCAGTTCTTCATTTAAGCTTCCCTTCGCATAAATACTGTCGACGGTGCCCAAGCCATTTACCCGAAAATAGAAGAGCGATAGTTTTAAATAGCATCCGTGATCGCCGTAATCATACGCTGCATTTCGGCTAAGGTATCTGCTCAGCGATACATTTCCACCCCAGGCAGCAGCTTCGGCATTGAGGCCCATTTGAAAGGAAGGTTGCCAGGTTTGTGCGATACCAGGGCTCTTTACCAGAACTAAAAATAACAAAAGCCGGACCTTCGTCGCTTTGTGAATGAGATGGGTGATTTTATTCAACCGAATTACTTTCATGATAGTAATTTAGTAAGAATTTCACCTTTTGTTACTGCAAATCGACAACTAATAATCTTAAAGCAGTTTGGCTATGCGATGTATATATTTTTTTCCCTGATATTATCATAGGCTCGAATTTTCCTTGATTGATCCCCAAAGACGGATTGTGCCGAAGGATTTGCGAGGATCAGAGCTCAATCAGAGCCTGTTGGCTTTTCAAATTCCTGGTCTAGTTCTTCGAGGGTGCCGCAGACAAAATATTTGCGTCCGTCTTTTAACATAATCAGGCTGAACCTGAAATCGGCGTCGGGGACAATCTCCTGGACTTCGTTGCGGTTAATGCGGACTGTCTCAGCCTCATCCTCTTTCAATTGGAATACACTCATTGGCATTGTCATGTTCATTTTGGTTAGGAAACGATCTGTATTAAAACCCGTGCCACTGTGGTGCCAATTCCGTTGTTGCGTTTGTGTTGGCCTCCGATTCCACTCAGGGCGACATCGAGCAACCTTAACCCAACTTTTATGAAATCGAAAACATTACTACCGGCAATATGCGCCGGGTTACTGGCCGCTCACATGACTTTCGCGTCCGGAATCGAGCCTGGAAATGCAGGCATCGCGGCAGACAGCATTGTTACGCCAAAGATTTTCATCAACACCGGCTTCGAAAATGCGTCGCCGATGAACTGGAGTATCGATTCGGCCGGCAGGGTAATAGGCGCTATGGTTTATGACCACGAACGTTTTTCGCCGAACCGCGCGGTGAACCACTATCATTTCAGGGTAGAGGCAGCAGAGGGAACGGAAGTGACATTGATCCTCGAAAACTTTGATAACATATGGAACGGCCGGCTGGCCAGCGATCTTTCGGAAAAGTCGCGGTATGTGGTTTCTTTTGATAATAAAAAATGGGAGAGCCATCCGGTAATCCCGCTGCCGGGACGTCGCGTGTTTATCAAATTCAAAATGGAAGCGCCTTTCGCGTACATCGCCAGCGTGGAGCCTTACCGGATCAGCGATCTGGATAGAATGCTGGCGAAGGTGAAGCAAAGCAAGAATGCTAGTGTGACTACCATCGGTAAAACTTCGGAAGGCCGCTCTCTGGAAATCGTCCGGATAGGTAACGAAAACGCGCCGAAGCGGCTTTTCCTGCGCGCGCGCGCCCATGCATTCGAGGCGGGTGGGAACTGGACGGTCGAGGGGCTGGTGCAGAAACTGCTCAGCAACGACCAGGAGGCCAAACGTTACCTGAAAACCTATTGCGTGTATATTCTGCCCATGGCCAACAAAGACGGCGTAGCACGTGGCAAGACGCGTTTCAACGCGAATGGCTACGACCTGAACCGCAAGTGGGATAAGCCTGCTGATTCGCTTGTCGCCCCCGAGAACTATTACCTGGAACAATGGCTGCACCGGATGATCAAGGCCAATAAGAGGCCTGATCTGGCCCTCGACATCCACAACGACGCCGGTGGCTACCTGCATGTGAGCCGGCCGGATGGCGACATCAGTGCCTACCTGTCGAGCATGGAAAAGCTGGAAATGCTTTTGCGGAAACACACCTGGTTCACCGCAGGCTCCACCAAACCGACTTTCCGCAATCCGGGCACACTGGGAGAAGGCTTTATGGAACGCTTCGGCATCCATGCCGCCGTGTATGAGCTGAATTACGAATGGATTGCCGGATTAAATAAAGCGCCGCTGGCAGAGGATTGGATTTCGCTTGGGAAAAACCTGGGGGAGGTTTTCTATAATTATTTCAATGAGGGAAGGTAGCGCTGTTTGAGATAGGGGCATTGCCCGGGGAGTGCTTCGGCGGCGTTTCCCGGGCAATAGTCTTTGAAATGGGCCTCCTGCCGGCGTTATTCACGAAAAGGCGGAATGTAGGACTTGTCCTGGGTTGTCTTGTAATTCAATGCGGCAGTTGTACCTCCGGTCACGTCGATCACCGTTCCGGTAATTAAAGCTGCAAGGTCGCTGGCTGCAAATACGGCAACGTTCGCGATATCATTCATACCGGGGAGCCTTTTCAACATCGTGTCATTTGCAAGGCTGCCCAATACCTGTTCGGCCACCTGTTTATCCAGGCTTGCAAGCGCATCCACAAATACACGCGAATCGGGGGAGCCTCCTGAGCGGATCGTCACTGCACGAACGCCGTGGGGACCGAGTTCGGAGGCCAGAGTCGTTGTAAAACTTTCGATCGCACAGCATGCAGTGCCAAATCCACCCGTGCCCGGATAGCCGATTCCACCGGGAGTGGCTGTTAAAGAAAGGATTACGCCACTTTTTTGGGCGCTCATAATCCTTCCGGCGGCGGTGCTGGTAATGAAATGAGACTGCATGGCTATTTGTATCGGCCGGATAAAATCCTCCAATTTCATCTCAATGAGCGGAATGTCCTGCGTGTCTTTCAGTGCTATTGCATTAAAAGAGATATCGACAGAGCCGGTGCGCCTGGAAATCGACGAAAGGTGATCGCTGACGGCTTGCTGGTCCAGGGCATCCACCTGATCCACCTGAGCGCTACCGCCGGCTTTCCGGATAGCCTCGGCGGTCGCCTCCACGGGTTGCAGACGAATGCCGGAGAGAAAAACATTGGCACCGGCAACCGAAAATGCTTTGGCCACAGCGGCCCCAAGAGAGCCTCCGGCCCCATAAATTACAGCAGTCTTATTTGTTAGCAGCATGGCAGTAATACATTTGTGACAATGCAAACTTACCGTGTTATGATCAATGATATAGGGGGTGCAGCCGACATTGTGGAGGGGCAACCAGGCCAAACAGGAAATGGGGGTAATCCGAAATAGAAACCAAACGCGAAGATTTGAAAGCGGTTATCAACGAGTGGATTGAGTTAATCGAAAAGAATTGAAGTGTCGTAGCGCTCGAACTTTATCGGCGATTTTTCTCCGATCCTCATAATCGTTCGATGATTGATCTCTCAGCTGTACTTTTTAAATGCTGGCCTACCAGCTCCTGTGCAGCTAGTAGGGCCATCGCCGACGGAATGTGCAGCACCCTTTCGTGACGGCCGGCGAGTCCCTCTAAGTTCCTGATCAAAACGTTCATCGATGACACCGTAGAAACCTAGCTTTATCCCGGCAATGGAAGCCTGGTCTTGCGGCTCTGTCAGCAGTTTACGGGCTGCCAGGAAATGTGCTTTATCAATACTGCTCGGGAAGGGGTGAATGTTGTGGTGGCGTGCTTTCTTGGCTTCGCACAGGCTTGCCCCGCCTGTGAAAACGATGTCGGCCATTTCGAGAAGCCGCTGCTCATATTGCCTGATCCGGGGAGGCGCGAAGTTAAATGCGGATAATTCGTCCATACAGTCATACACTATCATCGCGGGTGTAAACGGTTCCGAAAACTGTAAGGCCATTGGCGTGTAATACCAAAAGATAAAATTGCTGCAATCGCGTTGTTCGAAGAATGCATCAAGGATTTTCCTGACCATCGCCAGGGTATCTTCCGGAGTACTGCCGACTGGCAAATGCGGCACGCATACCCACAGCCCCCCGTGTTTTTCCTCCATTTGGAGATACGGTTCATCAGAACAGTCGAAGAGTGGTTCTTCGAGAAAATAAACATTGGTTATTCCGGCAAATCGGGTCATCAGATGCTGCGGACGCTGGAAAACGAAGTCCCATCTTAGGTGGGAAAAGCAAAGTAGGTCTTTTTGTAAACTGATGGTCATGTTGTTGATGTGGTTCAAATGAAAGGATCGAGTCGATCAGTAATAATTATGCCAGCAATTTTTCTGTTGGCACAGGTTATTACTTGTGGGCGGATTTGGCAGTCAACAAAACCAAAATCTCCCGACACTGACATCTGTCCCCGGTAATGTGCTCGTCCAGACATTGACCGTTCCCTACTGCTATCCAGAACCGATAGGAGAGCGCCGGGCCAAACAATAAGGAACTGCTACTTTGGAAGCAATTTGTCCTGTTTCAGGATTTTTTCATCGTTTTTGCTGACATCCTTCATCATGGTAAAGTGGTCACCGATTTTCCCGTCCGAGCAAATCCATTTCAGGTCCAGTCTGTTGCCTTCTACTTCCAGCATGACGGCGCCGCCCACTTCATTGTTGGAATAGTACATCGCATTGTGCGGATAGTTTTCCTTATGTCCCCCCAGTGCGCCGGCAGATCCGCTCACGACGTACACAGTGCCGTTGGTGTTGGTTTTGCTTTTCAAATACGGCGCGGAGTTCTTGCTGCCATCGTACAAGGCCGTCGATGTGCTGAGCTCATGTTTTTTGGAATCAAAATCAGCCTCTTTTCCATAATATCCCTTGATCAGCTTCGTGCGTTCATATACGTGGCTGTGTCCGCAAAGAATAAGATCTACACCTTCGTCTTCAAGTATTTTTATGAAATTCTCCCGGATTTTCACCAGCAGTGATTCTTTGTCCGAGTCGTGCGAACCCATTGTGTAGGGAGGGTGGTGCCAGTACGCCACTATCCATTTTTTGTTCTTATTGGCTGCCAGGTCTTTTCTGACCCATTCGGCCTGTTCGCCTAATTGATCGAAAATGTGAGTCTTCTTTTTATCGGGGCCATAGGAATCCAGGGCAAGAAAGTGGACGTTACCGAGATCGTAAGAATAGTATGATTCCGTGTTGGAGGCCACGCCGCCCGCTTCGCCGTTAGTCGGGAGTGAGAAGTTCTGGTAGTAGGCAATTTTGTTTTGGTCGTTGGCCGGTGAGGAATTAAAATCATGGTAATCATGATTTCCGGGCACGGGATACAGCGGATATTTTTTCAGCAGGTTGTCTTTGTAGAGGTTAAAAAACTTTGCCTGATATTCAGCATCGGTTCCGTCCGAATACGCATTGTCACCCATTAAAATCCACGCATTCAGGTATTTGTCGCCGAGGTAATTGATAACCTGGTCCCTGACCGCCCGCTGGTTGATGGAGTTATTTCCGCAATCTCCGAAACCTGCAATGCGTATCGGCTGTTCACTTCCCGTTTCAGGGAAGGTATAAAAGTAGTTGTCCTCATCGCCCTGCAAGGTGGTGTCGGCGAGGTTGCCCACGGTATAATAGTACCTTGTGGATGGTTGCAGGCCTTTTAAAGTTATAACATGCTCATTTACCAGCGTAGAATCGTCGGTTTGCATGTTCAGATTATCGCTGGTCAGGCCGTACTTTACCCGGCTGCGGTCGTACACGTTGGTTCTCCAACGCACCGTCATACTGGTCGGTGTCGCCATTTGGAGGTAAGGCCCCCTGAGCAGGTCGGCCTGGATGCCCATCGCAGGCCCCTTTTTCTTAGGTGCCGGTTTGTTGGCGGTTTGGGTTTCCTGGGCAATGGATAGCAATGGAAGGAATAAAGTGAAAAGTAGAATTACAACTGTTTTCATGTTTGATTAATTTGAAAGAGAATGGTATTCAGGGTTGGAATCGGTCAGAGATTCGAGGAACAGAACAATATCCTGGCTCTCTTTTTCGGATAAGTTCAATGGTTGGGCAGATAATGTTTGTTCTTCCACCGGCAGCGCTAGCCCCCTGCCGCCGCCTTTGTTGTAAAACTCGACCACAGTTGCCAAAGATTTGAAGGCACCGTTGTGCATATATGGGGCTGTTTTCGCTGCATTTCGTACCGTTGGGGTTTTGAAGGCTCCCTTATAATACGGTATTTTGTAGAGATCGTACCGTCCTAAATCCGGATCGAGTACAGGGTTGATGAAATCATCGGTGGTTGTAACGCCCAAAATCTCAACTTCCGACAAGTTGAAGAGGGGAGGAAGCAGGGAGTTGAAAAACGGAGGAAAATGGCAGGTACCACACTGCGCTTTGCCCATGAAAAGATTAAAGCCATTTATCTGCCGGTCCGTCAATGCAGTTTGCAGGCCATCAATATACTGGTCGAAAGGCGAATCCATCGGGCTCAGCCGATTAACGAAAGCCCCCAGCGCCGCTGACACTGCCTCAATACCCAGATCTTGCACATTCCTGCCGGGGAACGAAGCGTTGAAGAGCGCTTTGTATTCCTTTTTTTGCAGCACATTCTTACGCAGTGATTCTTTACTTCCATTCATTTCCAATGGATTGAATACGACAGTGTGGATTTGAGCGCCGAGATTCGCAGCTCGCCCCTCCCAAAATTGCGTGTGCTGCCGGCCTGCATATAAAAGGGTGGGGGTATTCCTTTTGAGAACCGAATCGCGGACCAGTGAAGCACTTTTTTTCTGTAAATCGGCAAAGTAGTTCCGGGGTTGGTGGCAGGTGGCGCAGCTCGTTGAGTTATTTCCCGAAAGCGACTTGTCGAAGAACAACCTCCTGCCCAAATCCGCCAGTGCCTTATTCTGCATTGAATCCGTTCCATTAGCGCCCCAGCTTTTCAGTGCATCCCTGCTGTAAATATGCGGTGCCTGATAGTTCAGATATTGTGTAGTATTGGTGGTTAAGCCCAGCCCGGCAATGAATTCGTTCAATTCTTGCTGCATGGGTAATGCAAACCGGGTGAGATATTCCATTCTGTTGAATGAATCAAAGTCCTGGTGGGCGTCGAGGTAGTGAATGGATGTGATCAGTAAAGAATCAAGTCGTTTGCTTTGTTGCGTATTAGCCTTGAAATAAACTTCGAGGACAGTCTGCAATGCTTCCGTGGCGTCGCTGGTCTCTGCAATACCGGTTTTGAGCAATGGCGCATCGTAACCTGAAATGTACAATGCAGCTATTCGGATCAACTCCAACCGAACGCTTTCCAGAATGCGGGCGTCATCGATTTCAAGGCTGTAAAGCAATGAACGGATATCGCGGGCCGAAGTAAGCATTGCCTCGGACTGTACCAGCAGCGAACTTTTGTTAGCCGGTAGATCCTCGCCAAAAAGCAGCGTTTCGATCTGCTGCAAACCCATTGGCTCTACCAGTTCCAACGTCGGCTCCTCCACTTCGAATTTTGGGGCAGCATTGTAGAATCGTGTTTCACTGTGAAAAAAATAGGCGGTGAAAAAGGAGATCCGCTTGTAGCTGCGCCTGCACGCGACCAACGCATGACGCGCCCGGGCGACCGTCGCAGGCTCGGCACTCAGCCCTTCGATAGCCGAGTACAATTTTTCATTAGCCTCCACAAAATCATTAACCCCCTGCCTGAAAAATGCCAGCGTATGGGTAACTCCGTTGGATGAATCGACTGAAATACGCAGGGTCGAGGCAGAGAAGACAAGGCTGATTATCGCGAGGGTCAGGACTAATGATCTATTCATGAGTAAATGATGAGGTAAGCAGCGGCGCGGCCACGAGGCTGTCACCCCTGTTTCAAAACGCACATCTCCTTTTGCACCGGCACCCAAAAATAGTGATCAATCGGACGTGTTATCATAAAAAAAACGGACAGCGACGTTTTTTACTTGCTCCGAGGTTAACCTGGTGCAAGGTGTTTCGGTGGTCAAAAACAATGGGTATGCAGCTTGTCTTAAATCCCCCCTGTATTTGTTCAGAATGGCTTCACAACATGGTACTGCGTTGCGCTATTTTTGTGCCGGTTCGAAGTATATTCATTAAATACTAATGGTATGAGAAAGGTAATAGCAGCAATCAATATGACACTTGACGGGGTTTGCGATCATACGTCTGTCAATCCGGATGAGGAAATCCACGAGCATTACCGTGAACTGCTGAAAAGCGGGGACGTTGCCTTGTACGGAAGGATAACCTATCAGCTGATGGAATATTGGAAAAACGTTGTTGAAAATCCGACCGGCGACAAGGCAATGGATGACTTTGCAATAGCCATAGACCGCATTCCAAAAGTCGTCTTTTCCCGCACGCTGACAAATGTCGATTGGGAAAGTGCAAGGGTTGCAACGAGGGACCTGAAAGAAGAAGTGCTGGCGCTCAAAGAAAAACCCGGCCATGATATTTTAGTGGGCAGCCGGAGTTTGATCATCGCATTAATAAATCTTGGCCTTCTCGATGAGTTCCAGCTAATGGTTCATCCCGTCATCGCCGGGCACGGTTTACTATTGTTCGACAAGATCAATGAGAGGACGCTTTTAAAGCTCATGAAGACGAAAACCTTCGATTCCGGCGCGGTATTACATTATTATGAAGTTGGAAAGAAACAGTGAAACCGATATCTCCCGAATTGAAAACAACGCTGGTCATATCAGACTTTCGACTTTGATAAATTTGAAACTGAGCGTGACGGTGGGAGATCGCGCAAGACTTGACGAAACGGATTCGCAAAGAGCGGATTGCGCAATTTGTGGGAAATCGATAAGAGACCAAACAAGGGAAGATGGATTGCTCCGTCTTCCCTTGTTTTACCGATGTTACTAACGTTTCGGATAGGCTTTCGATACGGCGGCTACATCTTAGTACGTGTGAGTGAAATACTCGTTTTCCACGCTTCCGTCTTCGTATAATTTCAGGATGGCATATCCCGGAGGTGTTTCCTGGTAGTAAGTCGGTCGGGCAGATTTTGCGTCGCCTTTGCCCCACCAAAAACCGCTCATGGCGCCGTTGCAATAATATTCGACACCGTTGTACCAGGCCCTGTCAAGCAAATGCTGATGACCGCTCAGACATACTTTCACTTTATCCTTGTGTTGATAAAACAGCTGCCTCAACGCCACGTGGTCCTTGTGCTGGCCACCTTCCCAGGAACCGGTGACGGTCAGGATAGGGTAATGCGACATGAGTAGCACATAGGTACCCGACGGGGTATTTTCTAATTCTTTTTTCAGCCATTCCATTTGTTCCTGGTCTAGGGAAATGCCCTTGTTATTTCCATCGAGGATGATGAAATGCCAGTTTTCTTTGGTAAAACTGTAATACCGGTTCGGCATTCCCGCCCGCTCCACCACGTACGGAACCCCGTACATTTTATCGTCTTTTGACGGGGCCGCCCACCAGGTATCATGGTTGCCGACGCAACTATGGACCTCATAACCTTTAAGCTGTTCCACGCAATCGTCCCATGCCTTCCACTGCTCCAATACCCGCTCTTTGGTGATATCGTTGTAATCCGCGGCATGTATCATGTCACCTCCGTTCAGGAAAAAGTCAACTTTCTTGCTTTTGATCTCTTCAAGGCACTTTTTGAATCGTTGCGGAATATTTTCTTCCGGCCGGATATGCACGTCCGTGATATGTGCGACGGTTAACGCCGGCTTTTTCCGCGCATTTGGCTTCTTTTCACCATTGGAAAGTTGGTCTCCCGCTGCGATGGCAGAAATGCCAAAAGGTATATTACTTAAAAAATTTCGCCTCTTCATTTTCATTCCCATCCTGTGGACTGTTTTAAGTTTTTATTAAGAATCGTTTGCTCTAGGGGAATCGGAAAGTAATAGTATTTCGATTCGATGAAGTTTCTTGGTTGCTGCTTGTCCCGACCAAACATGATGTGGCCGGAAGTAGCCTGAGAGAGATAGAAGCTACCGTCCGAAAGGTAGTATTTGACAATTTTAGCCCTCACATCGGCAGGCAGTCCCGCCAGGGGAGCTTCTTCCCCGACTGCTTTAAGGATGGCAATGTCTTCGACGCCGTCGCCGGTGACGTCCAGAGCTCCGAGCGAGGGCACATAAATACCCCGGGAGTCCTGGCCAAGCAGCGCGCCGCTCTTCCAGCGATAAAGATCATCGAAACGCAGTCCTTCACAGGCCATTTCGGTCCGCCGCTCGCGACGTATTTCCAGTATCACCCCTTTGCCTGCGCCCATTACCCCGGGGTAGCGGCCGGCCAAATAGGGATCGGGAGATGTATTTGCCGCTGATAGATTTAGGTCAGGCATCTTGACACGACGTCTCAGAAGATTGATTGTCTTGTCCAGATCACTTTGTGTAATGGTGCCCAGCTCTGCCTTTGCCTCTGCATTAACCAATAGTACTTCGGCATAACGAAAAATGGGTAAATCCGTATAGTTCAAACCCCAGCCTCCTCTTAACGCCGGGTCGCGGGGATAGAATTTGAGTTGAAGATAACCTCCGAAACTAGGCTTGATCACATAAGGCGTGTTGGTAGTCGGCACGTTGGAGAATCCGGGGGGCATGATCGTTTCTGCCATCCGCGGATCGCGGTTTCGGAAAACTTCTGTGAACGTTTTTTTGTCGTATCCAGCCTGTGAAGTAAATGCTGTGCCGTCGCTCATCAGAAATTCATTGGCTAGACTTCCGCTTAGCGCCCATTGCCAATCCAGCACCACGTGGGTGTTGTTGGCAACGCCTTCCTCCTTGCTGTTTTTCTGAAAAAATATGACCTCTTTATTTGCTGACAGGTTATTGCTTGAAAACAAAGTACGAAAGTCAACAGCGCCATTTCCGGTGTTATGAATCTCAAAGCCACCCTCATCCATGATTTTCTGAGAAGCGGTTACGGCCCTTTCGAGAAAGCGGGATGCAGTGCCTTTTAAACCCAGCTCGTCGTGATAAGCCCTGTAAGTACCTTCATGCAGGGCTACTCTCGACAGGAGTGCAAGCGCTGCCCACCGGGTAATCATCGTCTTATTGGTACGTGCTGGTAAAACATTGGCGGCTGCAAATTCAAGGTCATTCATGAGAGAGTCGACAACCACAACCCTAGGGTCCTTTGCCTTGTAGAGCATTTCCTCGTCGTCGGTTCCCATTACGTGCGAGTACCAGGGTACATCGCCGTAGCGTTTCACCATCCGGTAGTAGAATAGCGCCCGGAAAAAGCGGGCAACGCCTATGTAGTGGTTGATCACCGAGGCGTCCCCGGTGGTCTTTGAGGTGTTGTCGAGCATGTAATTGATACGGCGTAGCTCGCCCCAAGTGTTCCAGCCGCCGACGTTTCCAGGCGTAATGCCGCCGCGTATAAGGTTGTCCGTTTCATTTCCACCCGTATTGATGGAGATATTATCGGAATACAGGTCCTCCCAGCTGGCGCCCAAATTTCCATAAAAGCCGTTGGTGTAGGTTTCAAGGTCGGCGGGGGTATTGAAGAAATCTTCTTTGGTAATAGCCGTTTGCGGGTTTCTCTGAAGAAAATCATCGTCACAGGACGGCAACAGGAAAACGCCCGTTAAGATTATGGCATATTGGATTACTTTCATTTCAGTAAGGAATTTCAGTGTTAGAAATTAAAATTTAACCCGCAGGAATAGGTGCGCTGGAAAGGGTAGGCCGCATTTCCAAATGATTCGGGATCCAGGCTGACTTTGAGGTGGGATATTTCAAAAATGTTTTCTACGCTAATGTAAAAACGGACTTTATCCAGTTTTGCCTTCCTGAGAAGCGTTTGCGGCAGGCTGTATCCGAGCGTGAGGTTTTTCAGGCGGGCGTAGGCAGCATTTTGCATATAGCGCTTGTTCGGTATCCCCAGTTGCTCCATATTGTCCTCGGCAGCATAGGCACGCAGAGCGGGAAAATAGGCGCCGGGGTTTTCGGGTGTCCAGTGATCCATGTTCTGTACGGTCACATTGGTCCACGGCTGAGAATACACACCCCAGAAATAGATATTGGAGCCGCCGGGATACCAGTCGCGCTTGCCGATTCCCTGCACAAACGCGCGGATGTCAAATCCTTTCCAGCCTCCCGACAGATCGATTCCGTAGGACAGGCGTGGACTGGTGTTACCAATTTTGTACAAGTCGCCGGGATTATCGACAGTGCTGTTGCCTTTGTCGACGACCCCGTCGTTGTTACGGTCTTTAAATTTGGGATCCCCCACAAAAAACTGATAAGATTGATCGTCGGTCCCCATTGCCCTTTGGTCGGGATGGTTTTTCAACTCTTCCTCATTCTGAAAAAAGCCTTCGATTTCCGCTCCCCAGATTTCACCGATCTGCTGGCCAACATAATAATTGCTGAGCAATCTGGTGGGGTTGTCAAACCGGGTGATTTTGGTACGGTTGTCGGCAAGCGATAAGTTCACATTGTAAAAAAACGGAGATCCGGCAAGTTGGCCCTTATCCCGCCAGTTTAGCCGGAGTTCCCATCCGTCGGTTTTAAGGTCACCGGCATTGACGCGCGGCACTCCGGTACCGAAAACGGCGGGAAGCGTCTTTCCGGCAATGAGCATATCCCTTGTGTAACGGGTATATTTATCGAAATTGAATTCGAGCCTATTGCTGAAAAAGGCCACATCGACGCCCGCGTTAAGGGTGGAAATTGTCTCCCAGCTGAAATTATCGGATACCGCACCAGGCGCATTTACGGTCGTGGGACGTCCGGTTCCCAGTACCTGCCCTGCCTGTGAGCTGGTCATGGTAGGGATATAGTCGTAATTTCCTACCGCACTCTGGTTCCCCAAGGAGCCGTATGAGCCTCTTATTTTAAACAAATCCAGCTTTAAGGCATTTCTTACAGGGGTGAAAAACCGCTCTTCCGATATCACCCATCCCGCGGAAGCCGACGGAAAGAAACCCCATCTTCTGTTTTCGGGGAACCGGGATGTACCATCATACCTTCCGTTCAATTCCAGCAGGTAGCGGTTTTTGTAATTGTAGGCCAATCTGTAAAATAGCCCCCGAAGCGCGTAATCACCGATATTCTCTGATACCTGCATGGTGCCCGTGCTCAATCCTATCGATGGAAGTGCATTGGCAATAAGGTTGTTGCGTCGCGCGGTGTAGGTTTTTGCAATCCTGTATTCCTGGTTATAACCAACAAGCCCCTGAATGAAATGACTTCCGATATTTTTATGAAAATCGGTATAGAGGTTGTATACCGTATAATTGGTATTGGTGCTGCTATTCTGTGCCCAGGTGGTAGTGCTGCCGGCAAACGCCACCGGGTTGTTGGGTCCTGTTTTGTATCCTATCGGGATGTCAAATGAGTTTGTAAAAGATGCTCCGCGCCTGAATGTGGCTTCGCCTTTCACATCCCACACGTCTTTGATCAATGCGGCATTAAAAGAAAAAGTAGTCTGAAAATCATTGGTTTTGGTTTCAGCCCTACCGCCTTCCGCTAACCTCCCCAATAAACCGGCGCCTGCGGAGGTCCAGCTTCCATCAGGATTTTTAGGAACGTCCAGCGAGCTGGTCCTGTTTACATTCCAGAAGAAATCACCATTGATAAATACCGGCGTATCATAGTTGCTTCCCGTCAAAAGGGTGTTGTTAGAGAATGTAAGCCATTTGGTTGCGTTCAAATCTACTTTTCCGCGTGCATTATAGCGGTGATAGACGTCGTTCCCGTAGCGTAGCATCCCATCCTGCCGGTAATAGTCACCTGAAAAATAGTAGCTTACCTTATCTGATTTTTTTGATAAGCTTAAATTGGTATTATAGGTAGGCGCATTGCTCAGATACGCCTCTTTCATCCAGTCGGTGGCGCCATAATAAGCCCAATTGGCCGGATTGGTGGGATTGGGAATCACGGCTGGCAATGAGGGATTGGCCGACCGCTCTTTCGCATACTCGCGTACTGCATCCGGGAACAGGTTGTAAAGAGGTACTGCCGCATCGTGTTTGTATTGCATCACGAGGTATGGATCGGTTACCAGTTCCGGCAATTTCCCTACCGTTCTGATCGCCATATTGGCATTGAGGGTAACGTTCATTTTGTTGCCTTTGGCTGTCTTGGTGGTAATAAGCACCACCCCAAAAGCGGCACGGGCACCGTAAATGGCTGCCGCGGCGGCATCTTTTAAAACCGACACTATCTCAATGTCGTTGGGATTGAACGATGCGATTTCGCTCATCGTGAATGGCACATTGTCGACCAGTATTAACGGCTCGCCACCATTGATGCTGGTAAAACCACGGATGTTGAAACTGGCGGCGGTAGTAGCCCGCCCGTTACTTAGCGCGATATTCAGGTTTGGAATCAACCCCTGCAATCCCGCGCCAAGACTTGTAAGCGGCCGGCTTTCCAGCTGCTGCGCTGTAACAGCGTCCACGGCACCGGTAAGATTTGCCTTTTTCTGAACACCGAACCCAACCACGACAACCTCATTCAGGTTTTTGTCCCCGGGAACCAGGCTAATCCGCAGCTGGCCGGCGGCAGGCGCCTTTACTTCCTGGGTTATGTAACCGATGAAAGAGATGACGAGGATTGAATTTTCGGTAACCTCAATAGCAAACCTGCCGTCCTCGTCGCTCGTTGTACCCGAGTTGCTGCCTTTTACACGGATATTAGCTCCTGGTAGTGGCTCTCCCGTCTCATTCCTGATTTCTCCTTTCAATAGATCGGGCAAGCTGGCCGGGCTGAGAGAGCTGATCACCACCAGGTTGTTGTTGAGGACTTTATAGTAAAGTGAGCTGTTTTTCAACGCGTTGTCCAATACATGCTGAATAGATTGATTTTCAACTTCGACATCTACTCTGGCATTTTTCGGCAGCTTCGTGTCCTCGTACAAAAAACGGTAATCGGTCTGCCTTTGAAGCATGGAAAACAGCTGCTTCAATTCTATATTTTTAGCTTTAATGCTAACCTTGTTCTGTCCGTAGCCTATTGCAGAGACTTGCAAACACACTACAATCGACAGTATTGCAGTTAAATTCATGACAATGAGCAGTTTGCGAAATTTGGCATGGTTATCCCATAACGATTGGGGCACAATCATTTTTTTCATAATTTTACAGTCCTTAAAGTTTAATAAATGATACAGACGTCCGCTCAAAGAAGTATTGTATCGTTTTTTGAAATGATTAAGCATTGAAAGAGATGTTAGCGCATCTCTTTTTTTGTGCAAAAGGGCGGGTCAGCGTTTAGCCATAGGGTAGGGTTTAGGTTATTTAATGATTATGGTCCTTCCATTCTGTTCAAAATGGAAAGGAATGATCAGCTGCAATGCCCGGAGCGCTTCCTCTATCCCTTCATTGTTGAAAACGCCGGAGAATTTTCTTTGCCTCAGTTCCTGGTCATTAATCTGAATATCAACATTGTACCATTTTTCCATTTTGTCGATCACCTCCGTAAAAGGTTCATTGTCGAACACGAGTACATTGCTCACCCATGATACTTCCGGTATCACGTTCGCCAGCGAGCTTTCTTTTAAAGCTGAGATCCGGTAATGGGCTTTGGTTTTCGGAATATGCTCTTTTACGCGTTCTGCGGCAACGGGGTGTAACGCAGGATCTGTTTCAGCATCGCCGAGGTCTATCGTGATCTTTTCATTCGGCTTCAACTGTATTTTGTGGTCGGGTCGGGCGAGCTCGGTAAGCTCCACCGATCCTCGGATCAGGGAAGTCTCAACTTGATCGCTTTTAGGGTAACTCCTAACATTAAACGCAGTGCCCTTGACGAGAATGTTTACACCCCTGGCGTGCACGGTCAGCGGCACGTTGGCGTTGTGGGCCACATCAAAGAAAGCTTCTCCGGTGAGGGTAATTTCTCTTTTATATTTCCCGAAATCATTGTTGTAGGTCAGCCGACTTTCACCGTTGAGCCATACGCAGGTGCCATCCGGCAGTATTTTTTTCAGGCGTTTGCCGCGTACCGTTTGCAACACCAGGTTTTGCGGCTTTATTTCCGGGGAGACGACTGCCTGATCCTGTTTTCTGCTCCATCCGGTATAGTAAATTGCAGAAGTGGCTACGAGCAGGATGCTGGCCGCAATGGATAGCCACCTTCCGTGTTTGGTATATTTGAAAGCGAAGGGCTTACGAGGGCGTGGTGCGTGCAAATTTTCCCAATTTCCTTCGGGCAACTCGTCTTCCAGCTTTTGCCGGAGATTTTGCCAGGCTTTGTGCTTGTCACCCGCGTCTGTTCTGACAGGTTGGGAGCGTTGAAAATAGAAACTGTATAGCTCGACCTTATGGGCCAGTTCGGGGTCATTTTTCAAGTGACCATCCAATAATGTAATTTCTTCCTGGGTGGCCTCTCCGGCGAGCTTTCGCGCAATCAGTTTCCAGATTTGATCGTTTGTCATTGGTGTTAGTTCAGATAGGGCCTCTGAACTAAGGATCCAAAAACGGAGAGGATCACCTAAGCGTCGGGAGATTTTTTTAAAATTTATTGATTCAGCAGAAAACCAATGGACTCGGTGATTTTTTTTGTCGCGATAGCCATTTGAGCGTCAATCGTTTTGACTGAAATATCCAAGATTTGGGCAATCTCTTTGTATTTAAGGCCGTCCTCGCGAACCATCTTAAAAATAACCTTGCATTTGGGAGGCAAGCTTTCAATCGCGCGCTCAATCTGCCTGACAGTTTCGTCAGAGATCAGTAGTTCTTCGGGAGATGGCGTGCTGGTTACTTCATGATCAATCACTAAATCGTCCCAGCTGGTATCATACCTGCGGTTGTCGCGAGCGACTGTTTTGAGTGAAAGGTTTTTTGTTGACACATACAGGTAGACCTGCACATTATTGACTTCCGGTAACCGGCCGCGGTTACGCCATAGGTTGACAAAAGTATCGAGTACAACTTCCTCGGCAGTCTCCTTGTTTTTGAGAATCGCATATGCACATGCAAGCAAAAAGTCATAGAGATGAAAAAACAGATTCCGGAAGGCTGATTGGTCGTCAAACAGGGCGATTCGTTCAGTCCAATATCGAAGCTGTTCCTTCATCGGAGACGGGTTTAGTATATATTAACGATAGACTGGGTTTGTATCCGTTGCTTGGCATGTTTTGCGGAATTATCGTAGTATACAGCTGTTTATTACGGTATTTTCCCGTTGCACTAATCGTTTGTGATGTCTTCCTATGAGCTAGATATTGTCCTGTAAATATATATTTAACTTTTAAATTTTAAAAAAGCGTGTCTATAAAGTAATGATTTTTTAAAAACTGCCTCTACGTGGATTTCCCAGTCTGAGCTGTATCAAATCACCTTATCCATTTCCGGTTGAAAAGGTTGATTATAAAACCGCCTGCCTTTGTTTTTATAAAGCGCATTGGCCACTGCGCCAAACACGGGTGGGAACGGAGGCTCGCCCAGGCCGGTCGGATCTATGTCGTTTTGCACAAAGTGGACTTCTATCTTTTTCGGAGCTTCGTTATGCCGAATAATGCGGTAACTGTTAAAATTGCTTTGCTGCGGGGTGCCGTCCTTGTGGGTTAAAGCACCGTAAAACGCATTGCCAATCCCATCTACTACCGCTCCTTGAACCATATTTGTTGCGGCATCCGGGTTTACGACGATACCACAGTCCATCGCGCTAAACACGCGCTCTACATACGGTTGGTCGTTCCGGGTCACCATGTCCACCACATGGGCCGCGTAGGAATTGTGGCAGAAGTAAGCGGCCACACCCCGGTTGTATTTCTCATTACCCGGCTTGCCCCAGTTGGATTTGTCACGAACCAGTTTCAGCACGCCGGCGTACCGGTCGGCGTCGTACTCGTTGTTTTTGCCTACCGGATTTTCTTTGGCCCTTTTCAAAAGCGCTAACCTGAACTCAATCGGGTCTTTGCCCATAGCTTCGGCCACTTCATCCAGAAATGATTGCTCAGCGGCGGCGTTGAAATTCGAACGAGGTGCCCTGAAAGCGCCTATTGTGATATTGGACGCGATCTGCCAGCCTTCGGCCAGGTAGTTATCTACTGCTCCGGCTGGGAAACGGTTGGCATGCACCGGATGCTCAGGGATACCGCCTCCTTTGACGTGGAAGGCAATCAGGTTTTTGTCCGCATCCAGGGCCGCCCGATAAGTGGCCGTGTACATCGGCCGGTAAATGCCGTAGGTCATATCGTCCTCACGGGTGTACATAAGTTTCACCGGCGCTTTCACCTTTCTGGAAATCAGGGCTGCTTCGGAGAGGTAATGTCCGTAGGCCCTGCGACCAAAGCCGCCGCCCATGCGGGTCATTTGTATTTCAATTTTTTCGGGAGGAAGGTTCAAGATCTTTGCGAGCGTAGGCTCGATCCACCCGGGCGCTTGCAATGGCCCCACCAGGAGTGCTTTTTCCTCGGTAACATGGGCGAAGAAATTCATCGGTTCCATGCAGTTGTGGGCAAGAAATGGCGCATTGTAGGTGCGCTCGATTACTTGTGCCGCATTCTTGAAAGCCGTTTCAGGGTCACCGTCTTTTCTCAACTGCTGGGCAGGCTTTTTGGCATACTCCTGCATCTGCTCCATTTGCTTGCTTGTGCTTTCAAGCGCCCCCGGAACGACGACCTCACGTTTGCCGCTTCTGCCTGCCATGGTGTCTTTGATCTCACCTGCTGGTTCCCAGTTGGTGATCAGCTTTTTGCGGGCATTCATGACCTCCCAGGTGCTATTACCCACCACTACCAGCAGTTCATTGAATGTGCGGGTGTCGAACCCGCCCTGCTCAAAGCCCTCTTCGTATAATTTCAGGCTGAAAACGTCTTTAATGCCCGGCATTTTGAGCGTTTCCGCGGCATCAAAGGATTTTAGTTTCATTCCAAATGCCGGCGGGTGCTGGATCATCGCGATCAGCATGCCATCCACCCGGTAGTCCAGTCCAAAAACCGGCTTCCCGGTGACGATCTTTTGCCCTTCTACATTTTTTTGATGTTCTGACAATGGTAAAATCTTTGGGTGCTTTCAGTTGCAGGTCTTTCGGTACAGGCAGGGTGGCCGCTTTGGTGGCCATGTCGCCATATTATTCGGTTGTCGAATTCATCGTATTCAGCACGCCGCCATGCCGATAGGCAATGCGAGAGGGAAAAGTTAAGTTACGAAGTTTCCCTTTTTGCTTAGAACAGATTGTATACAAATTCATGATTCTTCTACCAATATTCCTGATTTGCCAGCCCCGACTATTGACGAGTCTTTTTTACCGCCGGATATGCCTGGTTCGGAAGCAACATTGTCCACTTTACTTATTTGCTGATGGGTCGGCAAATAGGCCTCCGATACTTTTGAGCCAAGAATTAAAAAACTCAAACAGTAGGACAATGAAAACGCAAATAACCGCCCTTATGGGTAAAACATTGATTGGCGCACTGCTATTTTCCGGTGCACCTGTATTTGCACAAAAAACGCCGGGCGACGGGGCGTCCGCCTCGATACGGCCCTACCATGTTAAGGTTTCCGAAGAAGCCGTGGCAGATCTCCGAAAACGTGTATTGAATACGCGCTGGGCTGAAAAAGAAACGGTGACGGACCGCTCCCAGGGTGTGCAATTGGCCAAAATGAAAGAACTGGTTGAATATTGGGGTAACGGTTACGACTGGCGAAAAGCAGAAGCCAGGCTCAACGCCTTGCCTCAGTTCATCACCAATATCGACGGAATCGACATTCAGTTTATCCATGTACGATCGAAAAATCCGAAGGCACTACCAATGGTCATCACCCACGGATGGCCCGGTTCGGTCTTTGAGCTTTTGAAAATTATTGAACCACTTACAAACCCGGAGGCTTACGGCGGCAAGGCGGAAGATGCCTTTGACGTTGTGATTCCCTCCATGCCGGGCTACGGCTTCTCCGGCAAACCGACCGGTACAGGATGGGGTGCCGACCGCATCGGCCGGGCCTGGGATGTTTTGATGAAGCGATTAGGTTATAAAACGTATGTTTCGAGCGGTGGCGACTGGGGATCGGTAGTAGCCGACCGAATGGCCGCACAAAAACCCGAGGGTTTGTTAGGTATTCACGTAAATATGCCGGCGACCGTTCCGCCCGACATAGCCAAACTGCTCGCGAGCGGCAGTCCCGCTCCGGCAGGTTTGTCTGCCAAAGAAAAGGCTGCTTACAACTCATTAAATCATTTATATACGAGAGGTGGTGGTTATGCGGGCATTATGGTAACCCGTCCGCAGACGATCGGATACAGCTTATCCGACTCACCGGTTGGCCTCGCCGCTTTCTTCTACGACAAGTTTGCGGACTGGACGTTCAGCGGAGGCAGCCCTGAAAAATCGCTTACCAAAGATGAAATGCTGGATGACATATCGCTATACTGGCTCACCAACACGGCCACATCGGGAGCACAATTGTATTGGGAGAATAATGCCAACAATTTCAACGCAGTAGACATCTCCATTCCTGCTGCCATTACCGTGTTCCCGGGCGAAATATACCAGGCTCCCAAAAGCTGGGCCGAAAAAAGCTACCATAAGCTTATTTACTTTCACGAGGTAACCAAGGGCGGTCACTTTGCACAGTGGGAAGAGCCGCAACTGTTTGCCGAGGAATTGCGGGCTGCCTTCAAATCATTGAGACAAGATAAGATTGTTGGCAAGTAACGATTGACACGTAAACCGCGAGGGCAGGTCCGGTTCGAAATACCACCTGCCCGAATCAGCCCTTTATTCGTCCATTTCAATCCGTTTCCACAGTCATTTAAAGATCCGGGACATTAGTTTTAAGCCATTGAAACGAACTATTTTTAAAGATTTTAAACAAAATACAAATGAAAACGCACCTGAATTTCAAACGCAACATAATCGGAAGTTTGGCCTTCGTATTGACTGGATTGTCGTTTTTTGGCGCATCGCCGGTAACCGCGAAGTCCGGTAAGCACGCGACAGTCATCGCCGGACAAACAAATCCGGCCGGTAGTCCATTTGATCGTATCAAACACATTGAAGCCGGTGTGCTCAATGTGGGTTATGTAGAAGCCGGTCCGGCCGATGGGAAGCCTGTGCTCCTTATTCATGGCTGGCCTTATGACATTTACAGCTATAAGGAAGTGTCGGAAATATTGGCGGCGAAGGGCTTCCGGGTACTGATACCCTACCTGCGTGGTTATGGCAGCACGGAATTTCTTTCATCGGAAACGCCGCGTAACGGGCAGCAAGCAGCCCTGGCGGTGGATATGATCGCGTTTATGGATGCCTTGAAAATTAAGAATGCGATTGTGGGAGGTTTTGACTGGGGTGCGCGCACGGCAGACATCATGGCGGCGCTATGGCCGGAGCGGGTCCAGGGACTTGTATCGGTGAGCGGCTATCTGATCGGCAGCCAGCAAGGTAACAAGGCACCTTTGAGTCCAAAAGCGGAGTTACTATGGTGGTACCAATACTATTTCGCCACCGAGCGTGGGGCGGCAGGTTATCAGGCGAATACAGCCGAATTTAACAAATTGATCTGGCAGACAGCTTCACCAACCTGGCATTTCAGTGAGGAAACTTACAACCATTCAGCCGACTCATTCAAAAATCCGGATCATGTAAAAATAGTCGTAGACAACTATCGTTGGCGACTGGGCCTGACCAAAGGCGAGGCCAAATACGATCAACTGGAAACGAAGCTGGCGACAATGCCCGACATTACAGTGCCATCTATAACACTTGAAGGCGATGCAAACGGTGCACCGCACCCGGATCCGAGCACCTACGCGGTCCGATTCAAAGGGAAATATATCCACCGCACCATCACGGGTGGAATAGGCCATAACCTACCCCAGGAAGCGCCCAAAGCATTTGCAGACGCGATTTTGGAGGTGGCTGGTTGGATTTGAAAAAGGGTGTTGGCTGGAAAACAGGCCGGACCGGCCGGCTAGGGGATAAGGTTCTTGAGCTTCTGTATTCCAGCTTTTCGGACACCTAAGGCACGCAGTCCAAGTTTGATTGCGTGCTTCACTTTGGATTTTAGAATTGTAAGCGTATCCTCTTCTTCCAATTTTAGTATACAATAATCCGCATCTAAAATTGGGACAAAGAATTTGGGGTGCACAATATCAGTGAAGGTTTCCAACGGGATGTTGGCGAACTTGTTATTTTTATCCCTCGTGTGCGTTGCGCGCGGGTCAAAACCAATGTTGCTGATCAAATTGACATTCGGGCATATACAAAGGCTGTTATTCCAGAAATTCATGAACAGGTACTGGAAATCCCAGGTATTGATGCCCCCGGTCTCAACCAAAGTCAAGACTTTGGTTAGGCGATCGGTGATCTTTTTTTTGGAATAAATATATTTGAAAAGGTCTTGCTGCACAAAACTGTCCTTCATAGTAAGATTTTCATCGTAATTTTTCCAGACCCGCCGCCAGGAAGCCCAGCCCCATATGTGCGTATACTTGGAAAAGTAGTAAGTGGCATCGCCGAACTTGTCGTTGAGTGTCATTCGTGTTCCTGCGATATGGGCTACGCGGGTGTCATCTCTGTATTTTTCAAGCAGTGTATCACAGAATCTGAAAAAGTCTTCACCGGGCAAACAGTCGTCTTCCAGGACGATTCCTTCGGGTTCATTTTCGAAAAACCACTTAATGGCTCCGCTCATCCCCAACTTGCAACCCAAATTCTCGGACCGATATAAATATTGTACTTCACAATCCCAATCCACATTGATCACTCCTCTGGTTTCCCGGCACAGGGCGTCTTCTCCCTCGCGATCGGCTCTTGGCCCGTCCGCAGCTATATAAAGTTTGCTTGGCTTAAATTCTCTTATCTTCTCAAATACAAGCTGGGTTGTGTCGGGCCGATTAAAAATGGTAAACAAAACGGGGGAGATAGTCTTGTACATGGCTGATAATTCATCAGTTAATATTTAATGGCGCCTGGAAGCGGTCATCTGCCGCATTTAAAAATCAGGCTTGTCAGGGTTTTTCCCACAAGTTTGTAGTCGTGCGCGAAGAGCAACGCACAAACAGCCGAACTTTTTAAGTTGTTGTAATCCAGATCCAGATCTTCGGCGACAATCATAGTTGGCCGAAATCTTTCCCAGTTATTACTTTCCAATACCTCAGTGTCCAGCCCCTCAACATCAACAGTCAAAAAGTCAATGGTCTTACCCGCAGGAAGATGTGCTTCCAAAACCTGTTCCAAGCGACGCACAGGTATGTTCTTTTCACCAATAATCTTATAGGCTGTCTGCTGATCACGTTCTTGGGAGAGAACCTTGGAGAAGCTGTTTAAGGCTGGTTCATCGAACATGTAGTAGGTTAGGGAGTCTTCCTGGCCGGCGATACCCATTTCAAGGTTGATGTCGCCCGGGCGTAGCCGGTCAAACAACTTCTTCGTTCCGGGCATTGGGTCGATGTTGATCCCGCGCCAACCTCTACGGTAGAATAAATAAGTATTCGAGAATCTGAATGGATGGTGGGCACCAACATCCACAAATAGACCTTGGGAAACACTTTGCAGGTATGACATCAGTATGATGTCTTCCCCGTGCTGCGCATAAGAACTCCTTTTTGAAAAAAAAGGAAGGTAATCACGGAAGGACATAAACGCTTTTAGGTTGCTTATCGAAAATAGTCAACAAATTGGTAATTTTTGAGCCAATGGTTGGTCCGGTTGTATAAACGGCACACGCCTTTAAAATCGATTAACCAGGCTTGTAAAGGTATTCTTTTGTCCTGAAATAACAAATACAGGGCAAACCATCTTTCCGAGTGCCGATCGCCGTCAATGCCACTGTATACATTCGGTCTCCTGCCGGAACCAGGACGCAGGCGGCCATAGTTTGGGCTGTATAAAGAAATGAGAAAAGCGAAGATCGATTGCTAACCGGCATTAAGTGTAGGCGTTTATCGCTGCCATTTAAAAGCCAGTATCATCTTGATAGATCTGACTTGATGCATAAACAGTTTTCTTGTTGCCGGGAACAAGAAATTTGAGAAAATGGCCGAAACGTAATAAGAAACCAGCGTAGCAGTAGCTGCACCAAGCGCACCCATTTTAGGGATTAGGAGAAGGTTTAATAAGACATTCAACAGTAAACCAATGCCAGTTTTGTAGACATTGTATTGTTGAAGATTTTCGATTACTAAATACTGCCCTGCCGCCACGCCAAGAAACATTGGCACAAGGGCCCAGATGTGAACAATCAAAATTGCAGATGCGCCGCTATATTGTGAACCATATAATATTTCGACGATTTGTGACGAGAAGAAGCTTACCGAAACTGCAATCAATATCGATAGCCTGGCCATCCACACGAAGAAATGGTGGATCTTCTCGATAAAGATTAGATCTGACGCCTCCTTTTTTACCTTTACAAGGGTTGATAGGTAACTTCCAGAAACGGCAATTGGAATAAAAACGAAAATGTCTGTTACCTTAACCGCAGAACTAAAAAGGCCTAGCTCAACTTTACCCGCAAGGCTGCCAATCATCAATTGATCGACCCTCATGTAAAGTATAACGGCAATATTGGAGATCATGAATGGCCATCCTGCCCTGAGAAGCTCACCAGCCCTGCTTTTACTGAATGACCATCTGAGGATGCTTTGTTTTCGCTGATAATTGAAAACCAGGAACAAGTATGAGAACACAGTTTCGATACCAACCGCTGCCGCGAACCACAAAAGCGACTTTTGTGAATAAAGAAAATACACCTTTATCGCAGCCCCGACAAAATATCCCAGGTTTTTCGAAACAACCGTCAATTTGCTTTGTAGACGGGACTGAAAGTCCAGGTCGATGACATCCAATGGCGCTATCAGAAAACTTGGCGACAGCAAGGCTAAAATATAGTAGGAGTTGACAGGAGAGTCAAGAAGATAAAGATAGAGTGCAGCCGCAATTAGCCCCAGCGGTATCAGGATCAAACGAGTGATGAATGCCGTCCCAAGAATTTCATTCCGCTTATCAGGACTGGAGACTATTTCTTTCACCAGAAATCCGTCCATGCCTAAATTTGCGATAGCAACGAGGATACTGATAATTGCCAGCGAATAATTTAGCTCCCCCCATTGAGACGGTCCCAAATACCTGGCTACCCAAATTCCAACGACCATCCCAATCAGCAGTCGACTTGCTTTGTCGAACGAAAGCCATAAAATATTGAGCAGAACCGGACTGTGCATCCTCGCTCTGATTTTATCTACGTATACTGTGAACGGCATTGAACGGAATGATTTGATAACCCGGGAAAGGCGGAATAATGGTAAATGACAAGGTCAAATATAGATAAACAATGCAGAGTCTGCCAAATCCCGCTTTTGAAATCAGCCGGGCACACATTAATCCGGTTGGTTGTTTTAGGAAGAATTTGACCATTCTCCGGGCGGATTCCGGCCACTGGGACAATAGTCCACCTTTTTGAGCGTATAGTCCACCTGCATCCCGGAGGCCGTCGATACGTTTGTAACGTGGTTTTTACGCCATGCCATTCCCTTTTTCACACTGGCTGATTTGCATAACCTAAATATCTCCCGATAGCAATGACAACGAATCACGCTACACAACCTTCCCCCGAAAGCATCCTGCAAATGGGCACGGGCTTTTGGGCATCAAAAGTACTGCTGGCCGCCGTCGAGTTCGACCTGTTTACCCTTCTGGCAGAGCGCAGCCCGCTGACCGCCGGCCAGTTGAAACAAAAGCTGAATCTGCACTGCAGCGACCGGAATATGTACGACTTTTTAGATGCACTCGCCGGGTTTGGCTTTTTAAGCCGCCAGGGTATCCTCGAAACCGCTACCTATGCCAACACTACGGATACCGACCTGTTTCTGGACCTGAAAAAGCCGACCTACGTGGGGGGAATGCTCAAAATGCTTAACGATCGTCTGTATGGCTTCTGGGGAACGTTGGAAGAAGGGTTGAGAACCGGGAAGCCACAAAATGAAGCCAGGCATGGGGGGAATCTGTTTGACAATATATATCAATCACCTGAGCAGCTGGAAAACTTTGTGAATGCAATGAGCAGCATCCAGGTAGGGGCATTTATGGCCTTTGCTGAAAAGTTCGATTTTTCAAAATACAAAACGCTGACCGATGCTGGTGGTTGTAGTGGCTTGCTCTCTATACTGGTTGCCAGACACCAGCCACACATGTCCTGCGTAAACATGGACCTCCCGGGCGTGACCGCCATTGCGGAGAAAACAATCTTGAAAGCGGGTTTAAGCGATCGGGTCAAGGCGGTATCGGGCGACTTTTTCAACGATGCTTTTCCTGCCGCTGATATGGTGGTCATGGGCAACATCCTTCATGACTGGGATGAGGAGCAAAAAATCGGCCTGATGAGGAGCGCGTACGCTGCTCTGCCCGAAGGAGGAGTTTTTGTAGCCATTGAAAATGTCATCGACGAGGATAGAAAGGCCAATGTATTCGGGCTATTGATGAGTTTAAATATGCTGATCGAAACGGGCACCGGATTCGATTATACCATGGCCGACTTCGACCGGTGGGCCCGGCAAGTGGGATTCGGTTCCACATCACTGCTCCACCTGGTCGGCCCGACCAGCGCAGCCATCGCCATGAAGTAAGTTTTGCCAGTTAAAATATTTTATCCACCTACTTAACAATTCAATTATGGCAGATTATCCAGACTGGATGAAGTCGGTTGCTTCAAAGCTGACAAACCTCCCATTAAACCGTATTCCACTTCCCGGCAGCCACGACGCAGGGTCTTATGGTGGTATAACCACGAGGAGCATGACGCAGGGATTGTCGATAGCCGACCAGCTCAAAGCAGGAGTGCGGTATTTTGATTTTCGTTTCAGGATTGACAATGGAGAGTTTTTCTCTCATCACGGCTCAGATGAATCAAGGGATAATCCATATTGTCATTATAAATGGAACGAAGAATATGAGAAGAAGAGAAACTCGATTTTTTATCAGGTCAAAGCATTTTGCAACTTGCACCCGAGCGAGATTGTGATTTTAAATCTTTACGACTTTTCCTCGGTCTGGGGACAGAGTTTTAACTATAAAGATGGTCAGTCGCTGATACATTGCATTAACGATTGCTTTGGATCATTGTTGATTCCACGAAGCGCATCCATTCCCACTTATGGTTCGTGTATTTCTAATAAGCAACAAGTTCTTGTAGTAAATAACGACAAGGGTGACAATGCGCCTGATATCGATGTGACAGATGGAAACCCTGCCGCAGTTGATGGGGATGAAATTCCGGATGCAACGAATGCGGAAAGAAAAAATATCTGGAAAATGTCTGAAAGTTTAAAGGAACGTTTTTCAAATCTGGGTTATGCAACCTGGACCTGGAAAGAGATGGTGGATGGAACTATCGAGGATCAGTATAAATATCTGTTGAAGACGACACCTGATGGCAGGGACTTATCGCGGTTCTGGATTAGCCAGTCGATACTGGGGTATAATAATATGAATTTAGTTGATGACCACAGCCAGAACTTTGCCGGTTCGAATTTAATTAACCCCCTCATCATCGAAGAATACAAAAAATGGTGGAATGGCGAGGGCGGAGCGCAACAACCCAATATTTTGTTACTGGACTTCTCCGGCATACATGGTGATTTCGTCCCGGTATGTCAGGGATTGTTAAATGGTAGCTTTTAATTCAGGGGCAGGCGGGAAGCGCTACGCCTGGGTTGGCTACCTTATTCGCCCAGTTTTTTAAAAATTACAGGCATCATCTGCTCGTCAATGGCATCCATATCCACCAGCTTTAAGGATTTGACCATTTTCAGCGTGCTGGTTTTGTAATGCAGGAAATGGGGCGTCTGTAAATGCGACCGGTATGCAGCCTGGTTGGCGTAGATCTCCAATATTCTGATCTGAGTCGGGGTTTCCTTCTGATACATAGGGTAAATGGCAATGACACCTGGCTCGATTGCTATGGATTCGGACGATTCCTTTTCCAGGATGGTTTTATACGCTTCCAGATGCTCGGGGAGAATTTCGATCTCGGAAATCCTGACCATCATATCGGGCTGGGTAACCGGTGATACCGGTTGGTTCAGGAGCTTCCTCAATGTATTGGCCTGCGCCCTTCCGGCGTTTTTTTCGATCACGTCTGCAAGTTCGGCTAGTTGGCGGTCCGTAATGCCTGTATTCTTGCCCATCCCGATGTGTGCCTGCAACTGCGGCTCCACGCCGGGCATGGCGGCCAAAGCGGAAATGGTTATAAATTCACGCTGGCGATGATTCAAAACATCGCGGCTGAATATATCGGCAAACAAATGCTCTTTCAAAAAAGTATCGATCACCGGGGCAAAAGCATTGGCCCCGGTTTTTGGTCCAATTTCTTCTTTGCCGGTCAATTGCTGTAACGTTCGCTTTCCGGTTTCGAATTTATCCGCTGTGCCCGTTACCGGGCTAGCGTCTTTTCCCTCCACATCATTAATTCCCCTGGTTTTGCGTTCGTCGAGAACGGCCATTAGTGCATGGATGGCATTCAGGCTCCGGGGGAAACCGCAATATGCATAAAGCTGCACTTGCGCTTCCTTGATTTCGTTGACGGTCAGTCCTGCGTCCAACCCCGCGTTCAGGGCGCTTTTGAGTTGCTGCATGTTGCCCGTAGCGGTCAGGGCCGCAATCGCTGCCATGGTGTGCTGGTGTACATTCAACGCGGCAGTACCGCTGGTTTTGTCCTGTGCGTTCATTGTACTGGCCATAACGGTGAAAGCAAAAAGTAGTATCCAAAGTTTATTTTTGCTCATTGTTGTGCTGATTTACTGTTTGTTAGCTTCTATTCACGCTCAAAACCCAAATTTCTGATTAACCCGGTATCTTCAAATCATTTGCAAATTTAGCCGTTACGCTCTTCCCCGCATTTATACAGAATACGGAAGTATTTACCACTTTTACTGATTCGGCGGATGCGGAGATTGTCATGCTGGTGTCCCGGGTCCGGCGTGTACGCATCACACCGGACTTCTATCATTTACTGTCTTTGTCAACACTGTAACGGAGCGACAATAGGCCTGTCGGATAGGACTTGCTATCTATCAGTGTAAGGTGGGTACGGCTGCCCGACTGACCGAACAATGGCTTGCCACCGCCAAGCAATATAGGATGTACCGATAGCCATAACTCGTCGACAAGGCCCTCGTTCATCATAGCCTCGGCAAGGGAAGCTCCGCCGTATAACCAAATGTCTTTACCAGGTTGCTCCTTGATTTTACGCGCTTTATCCATAGCGTCCTCTGCGATGAGGATTGCCCCATTTTTCGCCGATTTTAAAGTTTTAGAAAAAACATATTCTGTCAGTTGAGGCATGCCCGGAATTACTTCCCCGTCGTTGCTTTCTGCAAATTGTTGTGCGATCTCATAACTCTTACGCCCAATAAAGATGGCATCTATTCCCGTGAAGAACTCGTTCAAGCCATAATCCTGGTCGGTAAAGCACCAGTCAAATTCCCCATTTGGCCCCTCAATGTATCCATCTAATGTGATTGCCAGTCCTAAAATCAATTTTCGCATATCGTGATCGTTTTTCAGCAAAACTACATTCCTCCGACTTATCGGAATTGTACGAAATGGACATCAAAACAAAATGTGGCTTGCAGCTACGACCTCGCCGGGGGAATGGCCTGTGTAAACCTTGTAGTCGCGTATAAAATGTGCCTGATCGTAGTACCCGCTTAGGTGTGCGATTTCTGTAAGCGACATATCCGGATAATTTGCCAGATATTGAAGTGAAGAATTGAACCTGCAAACACCCAGGTATTCTTTGGGAGATAAGCCAATACTCTGGTGAAATCTTCTCGACAGCTGACGTTGGCTAAGGCCTGTTTCTTCGGCTAGTTTGCGAACAGCTATTGAGCCCCGGGTAAGCTGTGCCTTGCCGAGGCAATAAGCCACCTGCAAATCCTGTTTTTCCAATGTCAATTGCCGGAGCAAAAAGTCTTGCACGACGGCGCTGCGTCCTTCATCGTTGGGAATGCCCGCTAGTTTATCCTCTAATTCGGAAGTGGCGCCATTCCAAACGTCGAAGAAATTGATAGTGGTATCCTTAAATAAGTGCATCGGCATACGAAAGAATAGATATGCCATTCCGGGGTGAAAGCAGACGGCCAGACAGCCAGATCCTTTACGCATTTGAACGTCCACGGGGCGACTCAGTCGAAAACAAACAATACTGCGCTTATAAAGCTCCTGATCTATGACCGCAATTGGGGTACTGGTATAGTTAAGAAATAATTCCACACAGGTATCCGGCAACACCCGGACTTGACTCCAGTCTGCGCCTCCCTCGCACTCCATGGAACATATTGATTTTACGTAGTTTCGTAACTGCGGCAGAATAATATACGATCGAACGTGCATAAGGCAAAAATATAAAATATAAGTGGTGTCTTTGTCGCAGATGCCCCTCTTAAATGGCCGGGTTTGCCTACACCGGAGGTTACAGGGTTTTCTATTTTTGAGATATGCTTCCTGCGTGCCAATATCAATCCGCTTGCGCACGCCTGCTGGTTATCGCCTAAAAATATGCAACTCAAATAATCTGTTTCAAATTCAAAGTCTCATGGCAAAGCAAATCATATTCTTTCACGGCGGCGGTTCAAAAGAGGATTTTGAAGCCGACAAAAAACTGGTGGAGTCCTTGGAAGCTCACCTGGGACAGTCTTACGATATTCAATACCCATTTTTGCCGGACGAAGGCACTCCGGACCTTGGAAGACGGCGGCAAATTAGTCAAGCCATATCCGAAAGTGGCGACGGCGTAATTTTAGTTGGCCATTCGTTCGGTGCTTCGATGTTACTGGCCTGCCTTTCTGAATTTGAAATAGAGCAAAGAATTGCGGGAGTATTCCTGATTGCGACACCTTTCTGGCAAGGTAGCCAGGACTGGGTGGAAGCATTCAAATTGCGCTCGGATTTCGCAGAGAAGATCGGCAGCAAGACGCCTCTGTTTCTTTACCATTGTCTTGATGACGAGGATGTACCGGTTGAGCAATTGGAGATTTACAAACAACATCTTCCCTGGGCGACTTTCCGCGAAGTTCCGACCGGCGGACATCAGTTTAATGATGATCTGAGTGTTGTAGCAGCTGACATTATTCGGCTTTTTCAATAGCAGTAAAAGCCAGGTGCAGAGAAGATGTTGTTTGAAGAGCCGGCTGAAATGTTGGGGATATTTAAAGCCCAGCTCGAATGCGATTTCGTTAACCGTTTTTTCGCTATTGAATATGCGCTCCTTGGCAGCTTCAATAACCTTCATCTGAATGTATTCCTGAGCAGTCTGGCCGGTCTCTTTCTTGACCAGGTCACCGAAGTATTTAGGCGACAAATTAAGCTCGCTAGCGCAGTACGCCACTGCCGGTAATCCGATGGTCTGCGGTTTATCGGATTTGAAATAGTTGCTCAAAAGATTTTCGAACCTGGCCAGGACCCCCTTGTGTACCGTGTCGCGGGTGATGAACTGACGGTCGTAAAACCGGATGCAATAGTCGAGGAACAATTCGATATATTGGCTGGACTTCTTCCTCGGGCTTGTGAATATTTTTAATTAGTTCGAAATTACCCATTTACCCTTCATCCGAAAAATCGGAATGGCCAAATATGAAACGATTCGCCGCGCTCACGCCATACACCGTCGCAGTGCTGCAAAGTGCATCACTTTTCGTAATTAGTGCCCGGTTGTTGAAGTATTGTCCGCAGAAAACTCTCTTTTAATTTTCTCCCTGTGCTGCTTACCCCAGTCGACGAGGTGTTCAACAACCTTTTCGAGCGTCTGACTATAAGGGGTGAGCTCGTATTCTATCAGCACCGGGTAGCCAACGGAAACCTTTTTTACAAGCAGTCCATTGGATTCCAATTCTTTCAATTCACTCGACAGAACCCGTCCTGATATCCCTGCAATTTGCCGTTGCAGCTCACTGAACCTCTTGTTTCCTCTTGCGATGGAAATGATGATCCGCAATTTCCATTTACCACCAATGGCATACATCGCGTCCCCCACGGCGTTTAAAACAACGTTACATTCTTCGCTGAATGCCTTGTCGGTTGTCTGACCGGTATTTTCCTTTTTCATAGTTAGTACGATTTGTTTACTTGCTAACCTATTAGTAACAAGTAATAAAATGTAAGCAAATGTACTCTATTTTTGCTATCAACAAAGACGAACACAGCGGTATGAGAAAAACAGATTTGGCATTCGGGCAAGCAAGTATTCGGGTTGAAACCAGCAGAAGCAGGCAAGATTTAAGTATTATTCAACAACTATTTTCAACAACTAAAAACAAACAATCATGACTCAGGACATTTTTAGTACCCAGGACGAATTAAGGGATTTAATAGACGCCTACGCTTACTTAGGTGATGAGAAAAAGATCTCCGAACAGATGCGTTTATTTACCGAGGATGCTGTTTATCAGGTTTACATGGGCGATTTTTTGGTCGCAAATGTCAGCGGGACGGCTAATCTGGAAAAGGAATTCAATGGGCACGCGGCCTTGGTGAAAACCTATTTCACGATGAACGGACAGCATACCGTGCATGTTGGGGAGGATACCGCGAGTGGTATTTCTTTTTCTCAGATCAAGATGATCAGAGAGCCGGAGGGCAAAAGAAATATTACAGATTATAGTGTCAGATACGAGGACCAATATGTTCGCCAAAATGGGAAATGGTTCGTAAAGGAACGTATTGGCTACTTTGTCATAATTGAAGAAAGGTTACTGGCATAAGTGCAGCCGGAAGAGGCAACAGCAATGCTGTCGAGTTAGGAGTTTCCGAGCTTCCAGAAACTACTTTTTAAGCCTGGATTCTTCCAGGTCTAAATTATGTTCCATATCTCGTATCACATCTTCATCGTATTTGTTTTCATCACCGATAGTATGCAGGCTGGCTCTCTGCAATGCAACGAGTTCAATCATGATTTTCTTTTTTAGCTCTTTGGCCGGGTCGTGGTCATCCTGCGCGGGATCTGCAAAGGCGATTGTTCTTTGAAGTTGCTCCATAATGCGTTTGACCGATCCGTAGTTCCGGATTTCGGAATGGTAATGTTGTTTCATGTAGTCGGCAGACCGCCTCGCCAGGTGCAGCCGTATCATTTCCATCTGTTGGTCAACGGACAAGTCCTCCTCGGCTTCGGGTACCCGGAAAAGCCGCAGGACCATTGGTAAGGTTAATCCCTGGAAAACGAGTGTGACCAGTATTACAATGAAGGTAATGAACAATATCAGGTTACGATGCGGAAAAGCGCTGCCCTGCTGCGTATTCAGCGGGATTGTCAGCGCTGCCGCAAGTGACACCACCCCGCGCATGCCAGCCCAACCCATCACAAAAGTGAGTCTCCATCCCGGGCTGCTTTCTCTATCTCTTACATTCCGGCTCAGCATGCGCGGGAGGAAGGTTGCCAGGTATACCAGAATAATCCTAATCACAATGGCGGTAAGGCTAATAAGAAGTCCATAACCAATCGCTTCCCTCAATGAATAAGTGTCCAGACCGTCCACGATCGCCGGCAGCGCCAGGCCGATCAGAATAAACACAAAAGCATTAAGCAGAAAAACCAGCATGAGCCAGATTTCCCGGTTTTGGAGCCTTGTCTGATAGTTTAGGAAATCCTTTGCGTGGAAAGACAGGTAGAGGCCGCCGCTTACCACGGCCAGTACACCCGACCAATGAAACTTTTCGGCAATGACGTACATCAGATAGGGGGCCATCAGGATAATCGGTGAGGTAATGCGCGATGATCTTGCCCAATAGCGAAGTACTAGATATATCAGGTGACCAACAACAAGGCCAACGGCCGTTCCCATAAATGCCAGCACTGCAAAATCGACGACCGCCTCTTTGGGCGTGAAATGGCCTGTCAAAACCGCAATAGTAGCAAAGCGGAAGACTGTTAATGATGCGGCGTCATTGACCAGGCTTTCGCCTTCCAGAATTGTAATTCCGCGCCGGGGCATCTTGAGGCCTTTTAGAACGGAGCTGGTTGCAACCGCATCAGGTGGCGAAATGATACCGCCGAGCAAATAGCCCAGGGCCAGTGTAAAACCGGGAATGATGGCCACCGATAAGTAGGCAATAACCAGGGATGTTGAAAAAACAAGTCCGAAACCCATCGAGAAAATTGACTCTTTTCGCGCCCAGAAATCCTTCCACGACGTCGTCCATGCCGCTTCAAAAAGCAGCGGCGGCAGAAATATCAGGAAAATAATATCCGGGTCTAAACTGATGTTGGGGACAGCTGGAATCAGGGAAATGACCAACCCTCCCAGTACCAGCAGGATCGGGTAAGAAACTTTCAATCGTTCGCTCCAAAGATATAGTAAGGCTATAAAGAAGAATAGGATCAGTACGAGTAGCAGATTTTGATGGACCATCTTTAAAGGTACACATACATATCAACAGGCTCATTGCAGGTAAATCAGAAAAGCCGAAAACCGTCAGGAAATCATAGACGAGAGCGGCACCTGTGATATATGTAAATGTAAAAACGGCATATGTAACGTCTTACGACGCAGTTGTGTGAGCTTTGTAGCTAAATATTAAGCTCTCTGTCATGAACAATCCCGAAACTTTACCGGATGGCGATGTAATTTCTGACTTTGCCCTTACGCTGGTTCATGAAATTCGCAATCCATTGACCAACATTGATTTGTCACTGCAGGTGCTCTCTCAGGAAATAACCGATGAGAGTCTTCGGGTATATCTTGACATTATCAAAAGAAGCTCGGACCGTATCGGGAAAATATTGAAGAATCTTCTCAGTCATCAGAAACTAAATGAAAACTCCGGTGCCGACCATTCCTTACATACCATACTGGACGAGGTGATCTTGCTGGCCACTGACCGCATTGTGCTTAAAAAGGTCAAGGTTACCAGGGATTATGATTCGAAGGACTGTGTGGTGGCGATTAACGCGCAAAAAATAAAAATCGCCCTGACAAATATCGTGGTCAATGCCATTGAAGCCATGGATCCACGGCAAGGTGAGTTGAAGCTGGTTACCAGGTCGACAGACGCCACGCACCTGATCCGCATTGAAGACAATGGATGCGGGATCAATGACGCGGGGATGAAAAATCTGTTTAAAAGAGGTTTCTCGGATAAACCGGGTGGTATCGGAATCGGCCTGTTCTCGACCTTAAAAATTTTGAAATCCAGTAATGTGGGGATAGATGTGCAGTCTCAGGCAGGCTCCGGAACATGCTTTATCCTGACTTTCAACAAGAGCACAACGCCCGACAAGTTGATCCCAATGTCGCTGTAAATCCCGCAAAATCAGCTATATTGTAAGAAATCGGCTTTGGATTTTATGGCCGGTACAATTAATGAGCTTGTTCTATCATGATATTGTATATCAAATACATGGTCAGCCTGCGGTGCAAAATGATGGTGCAGCAAGAACTGAAAAACCTCGGCTTACATTACGTGGTTGTGGAACTGGGTAGTGTCGAGATTCTTGAAGATATTTCTATCGAGCAGCGTGAAGCGCTTAAAAGGAATTTGCTCAAATCCGGCCTCGAACTACTGGACGACAAAAGGAGCATTTTGATTGAGAAGATCAAAAATGTCATCGTGGAGATGGTACATTACCAGGATGAACTTCCCAAAACCAATTATTCGGATTACATCGCAGAAAAACTGGGGTATGACTATACCTACCTTTCCAACATGTTTTCAGAGGTGAAGGGAATCAATATCCAGCAATTTATCATCCATCACAAGATAGAAAAAGTTAAAGAGCTGTTGCTTTATGAGGACTTGAACCTCACAGAGATCTCTTACAAAATGCATTACAGTAGCGTAGCGCACCTGTCCAATCAGTTTAAAAAGGTCACAGGCCTTTCTCCCACCTACTATAAAAAACTTCGAAAAAAGCGCGACAGTAACCTGGAAAATATATGAGGTCGGTTGCTCTTCCTTGAAAACGTATTGATTTTCTGTTCGTGATAATCAGTGATCAATGTAACTATTCAGTCCGGTTGTGTAACAATTACGACCCCACCGGTGCCGACCTTTGCATAGGTTGATTCAAACATAAAAACCCTCCGGGGCTGAGCAATGAAAAAGTTATCAATAACATTTATACTGTGCGCAATGACGATCACGTCGTTCGCACAAACTTTCGGTTTCGGGCCAAAGGCTGGCGTGAACGTCAGTAACTATCAGGGTGGTAACATCCAGACCGAAGCGAAGCTCGGATATCATTTTGGCGGTATGCTTAATTTTGGGTTTGGAAATGTCTTTTCTATCCAACCTGAGGTGCTTTTCTCCACCCTGGGTGCTAAGGTCGAGAGCGGCGGGAGCAAAACGGACTTCAAGATCAATTATCTGACGGTTCCGGTCATGCTGAAATTCAGAACCAGAAGTGGTTTTTACCTGGAGGCAGGGCCTCAGGCAGGCTTCCGGTTATCTGAAAGTGTTCCAGACCAGACCATAGATCATTTCGCTAAAAATCTGGATATATCTTTGGGCGCGGGTTTGGGCTATCAGTCCAATATCGGGCTTGGGATCGGGTTCCGATACGTAGCAGGTCTATCAAAAGTGGGTGACTTCTCTTCACAGGAAATCAATCCTGACTTCAAAAACAGCGTTATCCAGGGCAGCTTATTCTGGCTGATTCCTATTGTCAAATAATAGCATGTTTATGCATATGCGTTAAGGAAACGTAAAATAGCTTCACGCATGAAATCAGGAAAACACAGCGGATATGAATAAGGACAATGAGGAGATACAAAAAGCGAAAGCCCATATTATCGTGGAGATCATCGAGTACGTACCCAATGCAGTTCTGAGCAGGACTATCATCAAAAAAACGACAGGTAATGTCACCGTTTCGGCTTTTGATGCCGGAGAGGAAATTGCCGAGAAATCTTCCGCCTTTGATACCTATATTCAAATTATCGATGGTTCGGCCGAAATTGTCATCGATGGCAAAAAGCACCAACTTGGGCTAGGTCAAGGAATTATCATTCCCGCGCATCAGAGGAATTCCTTTTGCGCCAAAGAGCCTTTCAAAATGATTTCGACAGTTATAAAAAGCGGGTACGAATGATCGGGCCTTGCCAAACAAACTGACCAATAAAGCCGAAAAAGTATCACTTGGGTTCATGCTGATCGCGACAGCAGGTCTTGGGGGCATGTGGGTGACAGCTACTTTCACACATCGTATATATGTACGCGTTAGAGCGGCGGGACCCGTTACCGGCAAAGCAGTGAGTTGAGGCAGGCCGTAAAAATCGGGCCTGGTAAAGATTCAAAATTACACTTAATCGAATAAAATGAAAACTAATGATGATTTGCAACGGGACGTTCAGGATGCAATAAAATGGGAACCACTATTGCGGGAAGCAGAGATAGGCGTCACTGCCAAAGACGGTGTGATAACCCTTTCAGGCACTGTGGATAGCTATGGCAAAAAATCAGATGCGGAAGAGGTGGCCAGGCGCGTGCAAGGCGTTAAAGTGGTGACCGAGCTGATAAATATTAAACCGCGTGATGAAACGATTGTCCGCGATGATGCTGAGCTGAGCAATGAAATATTGAATGCCTGTCAATCGACTCTGGAAATACCATCGGATCGCATCACAGTGAAGGTAGAAAATGGCTGGATAACCCTGTGCGGTGATCTGCGATGGAGCTATCAGCGTGATGCGGCGGAACGGCTGATCCGGGAACTTTCGGGAGTAAAGGGCATATCCAATAACATCACCATTAAATCTGAGCCGTCGCCTGATATGGACAAGGCGGCCATCGAAGGCGCGTTTGCACGCAACAGCGCCATAACAGAAGAAGATATTCACGTTAAAGTCGTTAAAAATAAGGCCATTCTGACAGGTACGGTCAATTCCTGCTATGAAAAAGATGAGGCTGCGCGGCAGGCCTGGAAATCGCCCGGGGTCGAGATAGTTTATAATGAGTTAATAGTAGAACATTATCCCGTTACTGTGGATAGATAATAGTCTGTTCTTAGCGGGAAAACATCCATTTCAAACGAGATAAAATCATGAATATCAACAAAATAATAGCTTCTCTGAGCTTAATCCTGCTCGCTTTTCCCTTAACCGCCCAAGTCGTCTCAAAAGATTCTCTTTCAAACCTGAAAGAACAGAGGCAAATGCTGGAAATAGGCAAAAGGTTAAACGAAAACAAGATAGAGCTGGCCAAGCTTGAAAACGAGCGGGACGGAAAAGTAGCGGCGGTATCGCAAACATCCGAGAACGCACAGAAATCGGCAGACGCTAATAAGCAGGCCGCAGACAGACTCGGGGAACAATCCCAGGACCGCAAGCTCGCCCGCAGGGCCAACAACAGCGCTGGTTCAGCCAGGTCGGATGCTAAGAAAGCCCGCAAGGCCGGTTACAGTCTGGAAAAACTCGATAAGGATATTAACTCACTGAAAGCGAGCATCCAAGATGATGAACAGAAACTGGTCGATATGCGGCCCTCTATACACCCGGAACCGATGTATTGACATTAGAATATTGTACGACTTTATCGACCCAATAACATGAACGAACCCATATCAGATAGCAAATATTTTGACGGACAATTTGTCTATGCAAAGGTGAATCCCGGGCAAAAGCTGATTATCAGACGCTATTATAAGAGAATTTATTATTGCCGGGCGGTAGATGGTTCAGAAAAGGAATATGCCTTTTTTGAAAAGGAAATTTCACCCGATTCTTAAAAGAATGAACTTTTGAGCGGCCATAATACGCGCTGGATTATTTCATGCATGTTCGTGAATTTCGATCAACGTTTGTTTCCATTGACCAAAGAAGTAGTTCCGCCTGCAAGAAATTCTCTGGATAGCGCGTGCATCTCCGTCGAGGTGACTTTAAGAAAAGACAGGTAGTCTGCAAGTGAATAGAAGTTTTGATCCAAAGCCCTTTTTCGAGTTTTATGTGACAAGGTGTCAAATCTGCAACCCGAAAAATCAAATGCAGTGTTTTCTCGTATCACATCGAAAATCATCTCCATAGTTACTTTTTCGTTTTGATCCAGTAGAATTTTGCGGTTCTGTATCACATAATCTTCTATGATTTGTGGCATCAAACCGGGTTCTGCAATGAAATCAACACAATCGGCAGTGGGGGCCGGGTGAATAGTTTCTTGCTTTCGTGCAATTACAATTCCCCCAGCTTTCCGGATCGCCCTTATTCCGTCAAGACCATCTTCTCCAATTTCAAAAAGAACAACCCCGATCGCTTTTTCGCCCTGATCAGCCGCAAGGGAGCAAAAAAAATTGTCGGTGTTTTGATGCAGCCCAAGGTCTTGGGCTTTTTCGGTGATCCATAACCTTCCCTTCCGGATAGTCATGGATCTGTCATCGGGAATAATGTAGACATGGTCTGTTTCCACGAGCACCCCATTTTGTGCCTCATGAATAGCCAGATGCAAATGTTTGGCGAGTATTTCGGCCAGTCTTGTCCGGAAATCGGATGGCAATTGCTGAATAATGACATAGGCGACGCCAGCGAGCGGCTTCTCAACAAAGAAAGATGCAATTTCGTCGATGCTGGTTTCGGAAGCGCCGATTGAGATGATATGGTGGTGCGCGTTCATATGGCAGTAGTAGGGGCTAATCTTCTGATTCGTTTGGCGTAGTTAATCCACAGAATTTATTCTGCCATCAGCCCGCCACACTTTGGTTTCGTAGCAGATGGTAGCAACACAAGGGCTGGTTGTCCCAGTGACGGGCGCAGCATCTTGCGGACGGGGCGTTGCCGCCAGCGGGATATGGCCTTCACTGGTAAATAACCCTGAGGTGGTGTCCAGTCCTATCCAGCCGGCGCCGGGGATGAACACTTCTGCCCACGCGTGCAAATCCACGGAAACCGGAAGGCCATTTTCATTGGATTGTACCAGGTATCCGGAAACAAAACGGCTGGCCAATCCCAGGTGCCGCGTTACCTGCACCAGCAGCCAGGCGGAGTCCCGGCAAGATCCGCTACCGTATTCTAATGTCTGTTCAGATGTCCAAACGCCTTGCTGTTCCCTTTTCAGATAGGTAATGCAGGTGTAGATCCTGTTATTGAGTAATACAAGGAATCCAAGAATGTCACTGGCGGATAAATCCAGTTGCGCGATAAATCCCGTAAGGGTAGGTCCCTGGTCTGTAACTTCCAGGTAGGAGAGAAGGTCTTGTTGAAGTGTGGACGGATATTTGAATGGAAAGCTTTGCGCGTAGTCGTCAATGCGGACGTTAAATGGGTCATAGGGAGTCAGTAGCGCATTTATTCGGACTGTCAAAGCCATCGACTCCATGGGACCGTCAAAATCCACGCGCGCTATAAAGTTTCCGAACACATCCTGTTGCCAATGGGTGACGTTGTTATCCGGTTGGATCTGTAGTGAATAAGATTCGATTTTCGCTGAGGAATGGGCCGTCGGCTTAAGTCTTAATTGATGAGGCGAGAGAAAAACGCTTCTGTCGTAGGTGTATACAGTTTTATGGAGTATGCTTATTGATGTCATAGCAACCTATTAGTGAAGATCAGGAGTAGAGTGACTGCTGCGGCCCGCAGGTATTTCGCCTTAACAGAAATTGCTAGAAGGACGAGAACAAGAAGAGTGCATTGAAGTTAAACAATTCCTTCGTTAAAACGGGGCATTCCGAACTTTTTCAGGACAGCGATGTGGGACATGAACGCCTTCATAAAGGTCTTATGCTCCATGTAGTTCAGTCCGAATTCCTTGGCCGTTTTTTTGACGATAGGCGCGATCCCCGGGTAATGGATGTGGCATATTTTGGGAAAAAGATGATGCTCGATCTGAAAGTTCAAACCGCCTATATACCAGCTCAGCCATTTGTTTCGCGGTGAGAAATTGACAGTAGTCTCCATTTGGTGCACTGCCCAGTCTTTTTCTATAATGCCGTCTGGGTTGGGCAATGGATACTGGGTTCCTTCCACCGAGTGGGCCAGCTGAAAGATTACCGTCAGCATCAGGCCGGCAAAGAAATGCATGAGCAAAAAGCCGGCCAGGATAAAACTGAATGGAATGTTAAATGCGAGCGTGGGCAGAGCGAAGAATATGCCGAAGTAAACCAGCTTCATCACGATCATCCCGGCAAGCATTTGCCGGTTTTGGCGTTTTGTCTGACGGTTCAGCCCTGATTTAATAAAATGAACATACTGAATAAAATCTTTTAGCAACACCCAGTACAAGGTCAGAATCCCGTAAAAAAAGAATGCGTACACCCATTGGAACCGGTGAAAGGACTTTACCGTTTCGTGTGGCGATAACTTGATCACCCCCCGGTCCTTAATATCCTCGTCCAGATTGGCCACATTCGTGTAGGTATGGTGCAGCACATTGTGTTGCCATTTCCAATTGGATACTCCCGCGCCTGCGAGGCAAATCGTAAATCCCAGCCATTTATTTACCGCCGGATTTTTAGAAAATGCACCGTGGTTGGCGTCATGCATCACGCTCATACCAATTCCCGAAATTGCGCCACCCATCAGAAGCCAGAGGAGCATACTGATCCAAAAATCAGGTGCCAGCAACATTATTGCAACGAAAGGCAGCACATAGGAAGCCAATAAAATGGTGGTTTTCAAAGCCATCCTCTTGTTGGCATACCTCGATTTATGATTTTCTGTGAAATATTGCTCAACCCTCTTTTTAAGTGTGGGGAAGAAAAGGGTTTTGTCGATAGCGACAAACTTGATTTTTGTGTCTGCATTCATGGCCTTCCAGTTAAGTCCTTGTAGTAAAATGACTTTGGAAGATACAGGGACGCTAAATCTGCTCTGGCATAGGCCGTTTAATATAAAACGTTGAAAATCAATATTTATTGTAGAAAATAATCAAAGAAATTGGAGACCGTCATCAACGCTTTTCGAGATTTATTAATCGTTTTTATGTGTTGGTGAAAAGGTGATTGCTATGCTAATTGCAGCTACCTTTATCTATGAATATCCACCTGGCTCTTCGCCGTCCGACGTTTGCAATTTTTGATACCCACCCGGTAATGCGCATGGGCCTGGCGATTCTTCTCAGGGAAAATTTTGAGGAAGCACAGATTGTAGAATCAAAGGATATGCGGGATTACAATCAGCAAGCAGGGCGACCGGAGCCTGATCTGGTTATTTACGTGTTGCATGCCGATTTTGAAGAGGAGGGGTACCCATCAATTTCAGAAATCAGACAGAAGTATTCCGGTTCGCGCGTGATCGTGTATGGGCCTGAAATGCAACCGGAGGTAATCATCGATTACTTTAAGAAGGGGGTTAACGGTTACCTGTCCAAATATGCGGATATATCGGAAATGTTAGTTTGTATTAGGTCCGTCATGAGCGGGAAGCGATATCTGGGCGCTGAGCATATGGCGTTTATATTCGAATACCTGGTTGCGAGCCATACCCCGCAAAAAAGTTGGGACCTGCTGACTCGAAGGCAGAAGGAAGTTGCCGATTACCTGGTTCAAGGAATGTCGACATCGTCCATCGCTGAGAAAACAGGCCTGCATCTTTCTACGATCAGCACATTCAAAGCCGCCATTTTTGCGAAACTGGGTATCGACAATGTTCTGGCTCTTAAAGAGATTCTGGTAATGAACGAAAACTAAACAGCATGAAACTATCCCAGCAAATTGCCAATAAGGTTTATCCGATCATGGAAGGAAACAGGCATCTTAGTTCAGAGAGGCTTAATCTCGCATTGGTGCAGGAATTAGAAGCATTGACTGCCAAGCCAATTGATCTTCTGACGAAATTATTGGAATGCAGTGGGCCCAATAGTGGCAATAAGCACATTTTTGATGAAGTGAGGCGTTACCTCGATAGTCTGCGTTGAATAAGTTGTTGGAAAAATGTAAGAGAAATCTCGCCGCGAGACAGGCCAGCCAAGGCGATGCCAAAATGGAAGCCAGCTATGAGGGATCAAAAGATTCCAGTACGCGTGAAATATAATTTGCCGCTTATTTTTCGCCCTTAACCGGATATTCACGGGCTTCAATCGCCTTAGTTATTGCTGAATAAAGTTTCGGATGCTTTTCCGTCAAGTTGCAAAGTGTTTACCTTTTTCAGCCAATTTTTAACCTTCTCTTGCGTGATCGCCTCCCACAAAACGGAGGGCGCGCGCGAGCAGGGGCACTTAAATTAATAGTCTACACGGAATATCAATGGTTATGCCAAATAAGTCTATCTTAGCATATGAAAATCAAAATATTAGTAAAAACAGATCTCCCGCCGCCAAGCTCGACATTGAAATTCAGGATTAAAAATACAACCAACTGGCGCGTTGGCTTTACCGACGGCGAAACCGGCGATTTTGTTCAGGTAGTGGATGGAATCACTTACAGCTATTCCTGGAACCAGATCGATGAATATTATTTAACTGTGCCTGTGTTACCGTAGCAGTGCCCATCACTTGAAACCCATTCATTTGAGGCATCTCAATATCCAGAAAAACCAAGTCGGGCCGGTAGTCAAGTACAGTCTGTACACTATCACGGCTTTTGGTGTAAGTCGCCACGACTTTCACCTGTGGACAGTGTTGCGAGAGTATCTACTACCCTAATCTGGGTTTGAATATTGTATAGTTAATTCATAATCGAAATACGCTCGGCTGTGATTCTCACGCCATAAGCAGGCGAACCAACCCGTTGCTAAAAAAGGGGATGAATGGTTAGTTGCAGGCTGCCAGCCTGACTCCACAGGCCATCGTGATTGCTGCGCCGAATTCACAGCGTGTAGCTCCCAGGGGGGCCATTGGTGAAATTCGCCAATGGATCGTTTCCCACGTTAACCCATTTGTCGTTGAATCCTATTAATTGGTAGGCCTATTGGTTTCGTTCTGGCTTAGACGCGCCCTGTCTCGTCGACGGCTTTGGACCGAAATGAAATTGGTTTTCCGCCATCCCCGTTTTAGCTTCCGGTGTGTGTGTAGTGAAAGCAATATATTCTGAAGAATATATATAAATTATATTGTATTATTCAATGTATCCGATATTATATATTGCATTATGTGATTTTTTCAATATTTTCAACTCATTAGCCGCATATTTAATACAATGACGTCATGCAGACCCGGCAGGGGGGCTGTTGCTATCAGACTATGTACATACAATCTGATCATTTAAAATGAATATCCAACTAAAATCACTCCATTACTATGAAGAGAAACTTACAAAAATGCAAATTCGTAGCCAAGCCTGCGATGCTCCTTCTGCTCATTTTTGGGTTACCGTTTACAATGCAGGCCCAGAGTAAAAAGATTACCGGTAAAGTGTTTTCCGCGTCCACTTCGGAGGTCTTTCCCGGTGTTAACATTATTTTGAAAGGAAATACAAACAAAGGCACTATTACGGATAATCAGGGTATGTTCTCGATCGATGCTGTGCCGGGTGATGTCCTGGTGTTCAGCTTTATAGGCTTTAAGACCAAGGAAGTTAAGATAGGTTCTGAGGCAACGTTAAGTGTTCCGCTGGAAGATGGCGGCACAGAGTTAAATGAATTAATAGTGACCGGGTCCAGAAACACCGGGCGAACCATTCTGGAAACGCCCGTCCCTGTGGATGTCATTTCCATCAAGGATATCATGGCAGACCTTCCCCAGATCGATTTGGCCCAAATGCTGGCTTTCGTTGCACCAAGTTTTAACGCGGTCAGATCCCAGGGCGGTGACCTTGACTCCCATGTAGATCCTGTTCAGCTCCGCAACATGGCCCCCAACCAGATACTGGTCCTGGTGAATGGAAAACGAAGGCACACTTCTGCGCTGCTTATTACCGGAACGGCTGTCGGCAGCCCGTCCACGTCCGTTGATTTGATGACCATTCCGGCTTCCGCCATTGACCGGGTTGAAATTTTACGCGATGGCGCTGCTGCTCAATATGGTTCGGACGCAGTGGCCGGCGTAGTCAATATTATTCTCAAAAAAGGGACAGATAAGCTGACAGGCAGCTTTACCGGCGGAGGCTATGCCAATACCGGCGGTAAGGCAGGGGAACTGACAAAGGATGGTAAGCCAGACGGATTTAATTATCAGTTTGATGCCAATTACGGCTTCAAAATTGGTGATAAAGGTTACTTTAACCTGTCTGGGCAAATTACACAAAAACGCCCGACCCTAAGACCTTTTGTGAATGACTGGGGATTTTTTGATAATACCTACCTGAATAACCTGCGGACCGATAAAAACGGAAATCCGGTCATCACCAATCCTGAGCTCGTTGCTGCACAGACCTCGGGCAACACGGCGGCAATTGCTTCGCTGACCACAGAACCGGGATTAATGGCTGCACGGGGCCTGACCAAAGCTGATTTTGCGGTTTATGCGGGTATGCCCGCCATTACCCTCGGCAGTACTTTTTACAATGCAGGTTATCAATTGAATCCAAACACTACGCTGTACAGTTTTGGAGGGGCGTCTTACAAATACCTTAAGGGATTCTCATGCTATTTCCGCCGTCCCGCACAAACTGACCGTTTCAATTACCTGCTATATCCCAATGGCTTCCGTCCACAGATGACTTCCAATACTTCGGATCTTTCCAATACAACCGGTATTAAGAGTAAGTTGGGGGAATTCAATGTTGATTTTAGCAACACATTTGGCCGGAACCGGATGCGCATAGGAATGGTCAATACCATGAATGCTTCACTGGGTTCCAATTCACCGGTCAACATGTATTTGGGTACGCACCAGTTTACTCAAAATTCTACTAACCTTGATTTTTCGCGCTATTTCAAAGATATGCTGCGCGGTCTTAACATTGCCTTTGGCGTTGAAATGCGTATAGAAAACTACAAAATCATGAAAGGTCAGGAAGAGGCTTATACCTATGGAGATGCAGGTGTGCTTACCGTAGGTAAAGCTGGTTTGCTTGTCGGACCCGATGGTAAACCTTTGGAAGATGCCAGCAGCACCCCGATCGTAGACGCAAATGGAAATCCGATCAGTGTTAGTGCGGGCCAGCAGGTTACTGTTAAATCCTTGTCTTCAAACTGCCAGTGTTTTGCCGGATTCGGGCCGAAAAACGAAAGGGATGAGTACCGCACCACCATGGCCGCTTACCTTGATGCCGAACTTGAAGTGACTAAAAACCTGCTGATCGCCGGAGCTTTTCGTGTGGAAAATTATTCAGATTTTGGTGGCGTTACGATTGGCAAATTGGCTGCGAGGTATTCCATTGCCAAAACGCTTTCATTGCGGGCTTCGATTGCTTCCGGATTTCGCGCGCCATCCCTTCAAGAGTTGAATTATACCCATACTGCTACGGCATTTGTGCCGGACGCAAACGGTATTCCGCAACCGCTTGATGTGACAACCTACCCAACCAACAGCACTGCTGCCAGGGTTTTAGGAATTCAGGGCCTTAAGCAGGAAAAATCGAGAACCTATGGTTTCGGCCTTACCTATCAGCCGGCCCATGGATTTGAAGTAACCTTAGACGCTTATCAGATTGATGTAGATAACCGTATTTTCAGGACCAGCTACTTCAATGCTTCCGAGGTAGGCAATAATTACGACGAGGTCATCGGTGGGGGAGAAGCCCAGTTTTTTGTGAATGGTGCAGACGTACGTTCCAAGGGAATTGAAGCAGTCGGAAACTATACCCTGACCCTGGCCCGTGGGAAAAGCTTCATTTTTAGCCTTGCAGCTATTTTTAGCAAAAACACCATCCTGAACAGAAAAGTACTTGATCTGAATGTTGCTAACCTTACCGAAGACCAGATCGTGTCCAAATACCTGGACCGGGCCACCATTGGTCAGTTCGAAACCGGAACACCAAGAAAAAAACTAATCGGCTCGGTTACCTATCGCGTCAATAAATTTCATGCTATGGTGAGAGGAACATACTTTGGAACGGTTACCTCCCGGTCAACTACCTCCGATGCCGAAGGTAACTTTTATGATCAGAAGTTTTCTGCGCAATCTATTTTCGATGCCAGTGTTGGCTACGATCTGACCAAGAATCTGAAATTGTCCATCGGCGGCAGTAACGTTTTTAACAAATACCCTGATATTTTACGCCCTGAAAATCAAGGTTTTTACCTCTACGACAACAATCAGCAAGGTTCCAACGGATCTTACTACTACGGCCGTGTTTCTTTCAACTTTTAATGATCATCCAGACATGAAAACATATATCAGCAAAGTTACCCCGATGTTATCGCTGGTCATCACGATGACTCTATTTGCGTTACTTAGTTCATGTGAACAACAGGACTACCCGCCCAATTTAAGTACAGCACCGGGTGGCGGCACGGTGTCGACGTATAAGGCCTATACGTTAGCTGCCGCGAATACGGAGAATATTTATGGGCGCGTCGTCTTTTACAAGTACAACAAAACGATCACCTTAGTACAGATGGGTCTTTATAACGGAGTAAAAGGTAGCTCTTATACAGCCGCCATTTTTCCCGGAAAGGTGACGGCGGCGCCCGGCACGGCCCTTAAGGTGCTCGACACAGTCGCCGGTGCTACGGGGGCGTTCGCGACCAGTAAGTATTTTAGCATTAATGAGGAGGGATTTTTCGACAAACTTGACGCCTACAATGCTAACGTAACGGTTAAATTAGGTACGGTGGTCGTTGCCGCAGGTAATATAGGCGCTAACGCAGCACCGGTAGCGGAGTCCGAATAAAAATAAGTTTAGGTAAACAAAGTCCGGGAAGATGTTTAAACAGCTTCCCGGATACTACAATTAGTTTTTTTGTCGGGCGTGCGTTTTCCGGCGTGATTGTTACAAATCAATGGTTATTTGCCAAACTCGAACCGAGGGCTAATGCCACAGCAGGCTACCTTGCTGAGGCATTAGTTAAGTAATGTAGATCTTTCCTTTTGGAAATCCGGGCGATGAAACAAAAAAATCCCCGCACTGCAAAGCAGGCAGGGATTGGGTCAAGGGATGGGATAGTGTTAATAACCTGTCGGTGGGGAACCTGCTGAAAGAGGCCAGCCCGGATTCTGGTAAATCGGCGAGGTAGTGGCATCCGCTGCTGTACCAGTCACGATGAAGTGTTGGGCGGCAATCGGGCTGAGGTAATGCGCCATGGCCCAACGGGTACCTTTGTACGAGTCGGCATTGCTTCTGATCTCGTGCGGACGAAGGTAGTTGCTCAAATCCGGGTCCGAAACAACGGCACTGTTGTTGGTAGCCCCGTAAGTAAGCTGCGCAGCCTTGAACCATTCTTTCATGGGTCCCCAGAGTTTGAAACCTTCCACATGGTAAGGTGTGTTAATCATCTGATCCATGGCACGCCATCTTTTCAGGTCCATGAAACGCAATCCTTCCGCCATCAGCTCGTTGCGGCGCTCGCGACGAATGTTGTACAGCGTTGCCGAAACGAGCCGGTTGCCCGAGTAAGCGCCCCAGTCATTGGTTTCTTTGGTCATCTGGGTTGCGGCGATCGTTTTGTCGATATCCGTACTCACTTTGGCACGTGCCCTGATTTGCTGCCAGTAGGTAGTTGCATCGCCGTCCAAAGCGCCTGTTTTCTCATAACATGCTTCCATGTAGTTCAGGTAGGCTTCTACTGCCCGGAAAGTGATCGATCCGGTGTACCCTGCCCCGTTTCCGCAATGCGCGGCGTCGTATGTGAGTCCCTTGCGGATCGTGTAGCCGGTGGAATATTTTTTCTCGTAGCTCGATTCCCAGATTTGCGGCGTCGGCTCGATTTCCGTGGCATGCGTACCCTGGGCGAGGTTCAGCAGCACGTTCTTCTGTCCGGGCTCTTTCAGAAACAGGTTCAGGCGGCCATCGCGTCCTTCGCGAACGGTGCTGATGAAGTCGTCCCCCTTGTAGCCACTGCCGGCTGCGTAGATAGGGAGGCCGTTGGCCATCAAAAAGCTCTCCACCATGCTCCGGGTCAGTCCATTGGCATAGTTACCTGCTTGCGCATTCACAGGCACATTGTGCGTAACGAGCGTGCGGTTATACTGGCGCCAAAGCAGTACTTCGCTGTATTGCGACATATTTTCGGCGCTGAACATGTTAAAATAGGGGTTCTCGTTGTTAGCCGAGAGAATAATGCCGGTGTTATTTACCAATGGCACTTTAGAAGCCACCTCTTTGGCTGCGGCCATAGCCTGGGTCAGGAAGTAGTCAATCTCGCCGTCTATGCTTCCGGATGGGAACTGGTAGCTGGCATTGTATTCCTTCGCAGCTCCGGGCCAGTCGGTTCCTTTGGGTACAAATGCGGTTCCTTTGAAATATTTGAGCCAGGTACCTTCAAAAAGCGCTACGCGCGATTTGAGCAGGTAAGCCACATTGCGCGAAAGCCGGTTGGTTCCTCCGACGGGCGCAGAAGGTTGCATCATGAGCGCGGCCGAATCAAGGTCGGAGATGATGAATCGGGCCACCTCGTTACGTGGGTTGCGGACGCTGGCGGCTGTGAGGGTTTCCTGGTTGTCGGGCAGCGTGGTGCGGAGGATCGGGAAGTCGCCCAGTGCCTGCAATTTTTTGAAATATTCAAAAGCACGCAGGAAATACACCTCCCCGATATAGTGACGGATGTTGGCTTCATTACCCGTGATTTCCGCATTTTTCAAACGTGGTACAGCCGTTTGGAGGAAGTAATTGACCTGGAAAATATTTGCGAAGTTCCAGTCGCCGGCGGTGGAAGGCACACGCCACAATCCCGGCATATACTTGTTGTCCAGCGCCGGAATAGCCATATCGTCGGTGTTACCGTCGTAGCCGAACGTGCCGAACGACCAGTTGGCGTGGGATGGGAGAATGTCCGGGTAACGTCCTACGGCATAAGCCGCAAGCTGGGACTCTTCGCGCAGGTAATCGTCAGGGGTAATGTTGGACAGCGGTGACTGGTCCAGGTAATCGTTGCAGGACGCAGCCATCAGTCCACAGACGATCGCCAATGCCGTGCTTAGTTTTTTATACATTGTTCTGTTCATTGTGACTGATTTAGAAGGTTAAACTAAGACCCGCGGCGTATACTTTCGACAATGGATAAACACTTCCGCCTGAGCCTCCGTCGATGGTTTCCGGGTCAAACATTTTGGCTGTTTTCGTTCCTGTGAGTACGTTTTCGCCCGAGATGTAGAAACGGAGCTTCTGGATCGCCAGCTTTTTGGTGAGCGCCGACGGCAGGGTATAACCGAGCTGAATGTTTTTCAGACGGATGTATGAAGCGTCCTGCAAATAGCCGGTTTGGGTCTGCTGGTTTTTGCCGCTGCCGAAAATGGGGCGTGGATAATAAGAGTCCACATTGGCACCCAGCGGGTGGTTAGGATCGGCACGGTAGTAGTCTTCGTGCTCCACCAGGCCCGTCGAGAACCAGATGTTGCTGGTTGCGCCCCAGAAGAAGTAGCTTCCCTGCCAAAAATCGCGTTTCATCACACCTTGTACGAAGCCCCGGAAATCGAAGCCTTTCCAGTCAAGGTTGATGTCCACGCCGAATGTGTAGCGGGGCGTACTGTTACCGATCAGACGCTTGTCGCCGGGGTTAGCCAGGGTGTTGGCACCTTCATTGATCACGCCGTCGCCATTCAGGTCGGCATACATGATATCTCCCGCCGCCCATTGCGAGCCGAATGCACTTTGACCGCCGTTAGGCAGGCTGGCCAGGTGTCGGTCCATTTCTTCCTGGGACCGTGCAATGCCGACGGTCTGGTATCCCCAGATATCGTTCATTTTTTGTCCTTCGCGGTACCTGGCCAGGTCGTTGGTAGGGTTGGGGTATCTCGTAATGGTGGTTTGGTAATCCGAAAGCAGGAAACGCACATTGTAGCCCAGGTCATTTTTCAGGCGGTCATTCCAGGCGATCTCAAATTCCCAGCCGTTGGTTTTCAAGTCGGTATTGTTGGTATTGGGAACAGCGGTTCCGAGAATGTCTGGCAATGTAGGTGCAGGGCCGACCATATTGACTGTTTTTCGCGAAAACCAGTCGAATGATCCGGTCAGGCGGTTGCCCAGCAGGCCAAAATCAAGCCCCAGGTCGTAGCTTTTGATCGTTTCCCAGGTCAGTGTCGAGCTGATCAGGCCGGGAGCGCCTGCCGTATTCGGGCGTGCACCGCCGATCAACCAGGCGCCATTGGCGGTACCGATGGGCTGCGTCACGTAGGTAGGATAGAAGTCTGTCGATCCATCCGCGGCTTTCTGGTTGCCCAGCTGGCCATATGATCCCCTGAATTTCAGGTTGTTGACAATCGAAATGTTGTCGGCAAAGAAGCTTTCGCGCGCCACATTCCATCCCACGGATACGGAGGGGAACAGCGTCCAGCGTTGCGCAGCACGGTATCGCGACGAGCCGTCGTAGCGCAGGTTTCCTTCGATGAGGTATTTGCCGTCGTAATCATAGTTAAGGCGTCCGAAAAAGCCGGCTGTTGCCCAGCGGTGGTAAGCGCCGCTCACGGCAGGGGCTACCACGAGTCCATTCGCATCGGTTCCGTTGGTCGTGTTGATCGTCGGTAGTTCAGGCACCATAATGCCGTTGCGGGTGGCGCTCAGGTTGCGGAACTTGGTGAGCTCGGTCTGGAAGCCGCCCATTACCTTGAAGAAATGCTTTTGGCCCAATGTCAGATTGTACTCCGAATACAGGTTGGCATTGAAATAGTTTTCCTTGTTGGCATACTCATACACCTCCGAATTGCGGCTGTACAACATCGGGTTACCGGCCACATCGTAGTTGTAAGTACGCTGCACATCCCAGTGACGGAAGTCGTTGCGGGTGCGGTAATTGATCTCTCCGAAAGTTTTCCATCCTTTCACCGGTTCGAGCACCAGTTGGAGTTGCTGATAAAGAAAATCGGTCTGGTTGCGGTCTTTACCGCCTTTGTCCATTCCCAACGCCGGCGAAGGCGAGCTGAACAGGTTGCCATTCGGGTCGTAAAGCGGCAATGTCGGCCAACCCTGACGTCCCAGGTTGTCATAGAAACCGTTGGTTAGCTGGGAAGGACGGTTATAATCTTCGCGGATAAAACGCGTCGAGTAATTTACCGACAGCTCATCGGTTAGTTTGGTGTTGATTTTCGCGGTGGCGCCGTAACGGGTAAAATCATCCTGGTTGAAGCGCATGAGTCCTTGCTGTCCCATGTAGTTACCCGAGAGATAAACCTGCGTTTTGTCATTTCCGCCGCTCAGGCTGAAATTGTGCTCTTGCGAGAGCGTGCGTTTGCGGAACATGGCCTCGTACCAGTCCACATTGGCATTACCGGAAGCATAGCCATCCGCCCAAACTGACGGGTTGGTAGGGCTTGGAATGGTGGTAGTGCTAATGCTAATGATGCCATTCTGATAGTCTTTGATGCGCTGCAAATGCTCGGCATTGAAGTGGGGCGCGCTGCCGCCGTTCTGGCCCGCGTCGTTGAAGTACAATGCGAAAGTGTAGGAATCCATCATTTTCGGCATCAGCACGGGCGTCGTCGATCGCAGGCTATTGTTGTAGTTGATCGACAGTTTGCCGGACTTTCCTCTTTTGGTCGTCACCAAAATCACCCCGAATGCAGCCCGAGAGCCGTACACGGCAGCAGCGGCGGCATCCTTCAATACCGAAATGCTTTCGATATCCTGGGGGTTAATGGCATTGAGCGAGCCTTCCATCCCGTCCACCATTATCAGCGGGCTCGACGATGAGTTTCCGATGGTTCCGGTGCCACGGATGTTGATGCTCGGGTTGCTTTCCAGCGAGCCGTTGTTTTGCGAGATGTTCAAGCCCGTTACAAGGCCTTGCAATGCCTGCGTCGCATTGCGGACGGGGCGGTTTTCGATCGCCTTCGCATCCAGGGTGGCTACGGCGCCGGTCAGGTTGACCTTTTTCTGGGTACCAAAACCTACCACTACTACTTCTTCCAGATTGCTGCTCTGGCTGTTCAGCGTGACGTCGAGGCTAAGCGTGCCCTTTGAAGCCGCCTGGCGCTCCGCCAGATTGATCTCGGCAGGTTCATAACCGATAAAAGTAAAAACCAGGATAGCGTCGGGGGCTACATTTAGCTTGTAGTCGCCGTTGGCGTCGGAAATGGTCCCGGTGGAGGTAGCCTTCGCCAAAATGCTGACACCGGGCAGTGGGCCCTGGGCGTCGCGGACTTTGCCGGAAACCGAGACGGTCTGCGCGTAAGCGGCAGCGGCGGTTAAGAGGAAAATGAAAAGGGCGCAGGACAAAAACCTGCGCAGATCAAGTAGCTTTTTTTTCATCATGGAGATGGGATTAATGTGAGGCGTTTTGAGGCTGGGTGTGAGGATAGGGCTTGTTTCTTGTCATATTTACACTTTTTAAATTGGTGGCAAGGTTCCATCTTTTTCGATTGCTGTTAACTTTGTGTTACGGAGCAATTCTTGCTTTTAGACAATTTGTGCCCCTACGCCAGGAAGTCACAACTAATCATAAGAATAATTCAAATTTAGGTTCTGTGTGGCGTAGCGAGAGGGTGTTTTTCGTCAATTACAGGGTGTTTTTCAGAATGCGTGTAAATATTCTGTTAGCAAAGTACAATTAGTAATGTCTTAGGCCTAACACGGTTTTCAGACGGATACCCTGGTATATTTCTTGGAATGGAAAGAAGTAATATGATAGCTAAGGTGGCGCGGCGGGGCGCCTGGCTGATGGTTTTTATGGCCGCATGGGCGGCTGTAAATGCGCAGCGTGCAACGGAAAATTTCAAGTTCGATCACCTGACGGTCAACGACGGACTGGCGCACAGCGACGCCATGGCGGTTACCCAAGACAGGCAGGGATTTGTGTGGGTAGGGACCAACAATGGAATCAACCGGTACGATGGCTACCAGCTGAGCACGTATAACCTTCCGGCCGTGAATGCGGCGGGCACGTCCGCCAACCGGGTACAGGTCATGCATGTGGATGGGGCGGGCAGGATTTGGGCGGGTACCGAAGGTTCGGGCATTTACTTTTATCAGGCGGATAAAGATGAGTTTGTCAGCATTCAGGAAGCGTTTTCGGACCAGGTGGGAGCCAGCTACCGTCGGTTGGTTTGCCAAACCAGCATTCGCTCCATGGCCAGCGACCGGATCGGCAACCTTTGGGTGGCCACGGCCGATTTTGGTGTGGTAAAGGTTTGCTTCGACGATTCCCGCCGCATTGCGGCTGTCTCGCAAATTCCGCTCACCTCCGCGCGCGCATACCATGCATTGAACGTGCTGCCCGACACGTCCGGGCATATCTGGATCGGCACAATGGGCAGGGGTCTTTGGGTGCTGGCGCCCGGCGCAAGGAGTGCGGTAGCGGTAGCCACGCTTTCCGAACCGGACATCCGCGCCACTTACCAGGATGAGTCCGGGCGCGTCTGGATCGCCTCCGACCAGTATCTATACCAATGCAAGAGAACGGGCCATGCGATTACCTTCGAGCGTATGCCTTACAATTTTCATGGCATTCAATGCATTTCCAGCGATTCTTACCGCCGCCTGTGGATCGGGACCAACTTCGGTTTGGTGATGCTCCGGCATGTTCCCGACGATCTGCAGTCCCTTTCGGCCACCGATTTTAAGGTTTTTTTGCCGGATGAAAATGCGGTGGGCAGTATCAACTCGTCGCGCGTGCACCAGGTCGCGCAGGACTCGTTCGGCAATCTCTGGCTGGCGGCATCGTCGGGCGGGCTCAACCGGCTTCATCTGAACCCGAAGCCTTTCGGGCACCTGTACCGGCAGAAGGGCGTTACCTCGCTCGCCAATAACTATGTCAATGCCATTGCGAAAGACGAATATTCGGGGCTTATCTGGCTCGGTACGCGTAATGGACTTTCCATTTATGATCCGGCGACGGCCAAATACCAAAATCTGATGCACCGCTCGGCGGGCGGGAGCAACAGCGGCGTGGATGTATCGGCCATATTGATTACCGACCGTTATGCCTGGGTCAGCACTCGGTATGCAGGTCTGCACCTGGTCGATCGCCAGAATGGTTTTAAAATTATCCGTACACTCAAAACGGACCCTTACCCATCCTCTTATGTGAGCATCGAACGGCTGGCGGAAGACGCGAAGCATCGCGTGTGGGCGTCGGGCGTCGGCGCAGGATTATTCCTATACAATTCCGATGGCGCGCTCATTGCCAATTTCAATAAAAATAATAGCCTCATACCCACTGATGAATGCAGTTACGTGATCTGCGAGCCTGGTTCGGACGTGATCTGGGTTAGCACAAGGAATGCGGGCGTGTTGCAGCTCCGGCTCGACGGGAACAAACTCGTGATCCTGGCACATTTCAAGCACGAGCCGGGAAATGGCAACAGCCTCAAAGTCAACTATGCCTGGCCATTGCTCAGAGATCAGGATGGTTCGGTATGGGTCGGGACCATCGGTAGAGGCCTGCATTGTATTCGGCGAAAGGGCGGCAAAACAGTGGTCGAGCGTTACGACGGACAAGTAGCGGCTAACGACATCGAGAGTATTTTGAAGGACAGTGAGGGGAATTTATGGCTTGGTTCGGACGGTCTTTACAAATTCAATCCCGCCACTCGTGGCGTGTGGCATTACCGGGTAGGGGACGGGCTGCAAAGCAATTCGTTCAAAATCGGCTCTGCGTTTAATGCAAAGGATCGCACGATGTATTTCGGCGGGACCAACGGCGTCACTTTCTTCGACCCTGAGGATATCGCATCTAATCCGACTCCTCCGGTTGTGAGGATTACAGGCCTGAGCGTGCTGAACAAAGGTACCGGGGGCGGAGAGCAAATGGGTACTTCCATGGTGCGGCGGCCATTCAACAGTCCGGAAGGTGCGGAGATCAGGGCGTCTGAGAATGAATTTTCCATTGGATTCGTAGGGCTGAGCTACCTCACACCGGAAAAGCAACGGTATGCATTCATGCTCGAAAATTTTCATAGCGATTGGGTGTACCTGCCCACCAACCAGCGGATTGTAAGCTTTGCCAATTTGCCGGCGGGGGAATATGTATTTAAGGTAAGGGCCAGCAATGGCGACGGCGTCTGGTCGGCAGAGCCTGCTACATTGAGGATCCGGATTCTTCCGCCCTGGTACCTATCGTGGTGGGCATATGGTATTTACCTGGTGATGGCCGTTGGGGCGCTGTTGCTTTACAAGTGGGTTGCCACCAGCCGGATCAAGTTGAAGAACAAACTGGAAATACAGCAATTGCAGGTTGAGAAGGAAAAGGAAATCGCAGCAATGCGGACGCAGTTCTTTACCAGCGTTTCCCACGAGTTTCGAACGCCATTGACCCTCATCCTGGGACCGATGGAGGAGTTTATCGCATCCATGAGCGGCTCTGAGTCCATGAAAGAAAAAGTGACGCTCATGCACCGCCAAACCCGCAAACTATTGGATTTGGTCAATCAGCTGCTCAGTTTCAAGAAGGCGGAATCCGGTTACGTGAGCCTGGCGGCCAGCGAGCAGGAAGCGACCGGGTTTATTACGGAGATTTACCAGATTTTCGCCGCCAAGGCCCGTGAATGCAGTATAGATTATGTTTTTGAGGTACCCGACCACCCGGTGTCCCTGTTTTTTGACCCCCATAAACTGGAAATCATTCTGACTAACCTGCTATCCAACGCATTCAAATATACGCCGCCCAACGGCAGGGTGAAGTTGCAGGTTTCCTTATATGGACAGCCGGAAAGGGATGCGGTGTGGAGCGGGAGGGAGATCGTAGATAATTATCTGGAAATGACCGTTTCGGACTCTGGTTCGGGAATTGCAGGCGGCGAGTTGGATAAGATTTTTGATCCCTACTACCAGGCCGCCCATACGGGGCCGGATATGGTCGGAACTGGAATCGGCCTGGCGCTCGTCAAAGAACTCGCGCAGGCACACCATGGCGAAGTTACCGTCCTCAGTGAGGTGGGCAAAGGTTCAGCATTCACCGTGAAACTGCCCTTTGGAAGTGCACACCTTACCGACGCCGAAATCGCCCATGAGCGGCCTGCCGAGCCGCTAAATACCCGTCAGGAACCGGACATAGCGGCAGGGCCGGCGTCAATGGCAGGGCAGGGCGGGAAGCTGCTGGTCGTAGAAGACAATGAGGACCTCGCGGAATATCTGAAAGGGGTTTTTCAGGGACATTATCAGGTTACGCTAGTAGGCGACGGAGCGTCGGCCTGGGAACTGATGGAGGATTTGCAGCCCGACCTCGTACTCAGCGATATCATGATGCCCGGACTGAATGGTTTGCAGCTTTGCGAAAAAATCAAACACAATCCCAAAACCGCCCACATTCCTGTTGTGCTCCTGACTGCCCGGGCCGCCGCCGTGCAGGAACTGGAAGGGCTGAGCACCGGTGCCGACGACTATGTTGTCAAGCCGTTCAATGTGCAGTTGCTATCGGCCAAAATCCGCACGTTGCTCCGGAACCGGGACATTTCGAGGGACTTCTACCAGCGTCAGATCCTGCTTCAACCCGCCAGCATCGCGATACCCGACGAGGAGCGGCTTTTCCTGGAAAAGGCCATGAAGATCGTCGAGACGAATCTAACTAACCCGGAATTTAATGTACAGGCGCTGGTGAGCCAAATGGCCATGAGTCAGTCGGTATTTTACCGGCGGATTAAAAGCCTGACGGGCCAGTCGGTGATCGAGTTCATCAAAGACATTCGCCTGAAACGCGCGGCGCAGCTGTTGAAAAGCCCGCATATGCGCATTTCGGAGGTGGCATTCCTAGTCGGTATCGAAGACCCGAAGAACTTTCGTGTGTCATTTCAGAAACTGTACGGAAGCAGTCCGTCTCGTTACGCGAAGCTGCATGGGGAAAGTTCGCAGGAAGCGAAGGGTGGCTACCCCGACCATGCTGCGGCGGAGAAGGATGAATGGGATTGACCAAAAGCCACCTCCAAGGTGCCGATTCTTACCGCCGATTATCTGTCGCCCAATCCACTTACGTACCCGTTTGATGCGTCTTTCATCTGGATACAGACTTCGGCGATTTCTTTCAAAGGAGTTGTGTCCCCAAAAAGCTGGCCCGGAAACTGGACGGCGATTCGCCTGTCTTGGTCATAAATAGCCTGCTGAAATAGGCCGGGTCGTCGTAACCAAGATTGTAGGCGATTTCCTTTGCTGTGAGGGAAGTATGCGCCAGCAGGCGTTTCGCTTCCAGGATAATGCGGTTTTTAATCACCTCATTAGGCTGCGGCAGCCGCAGGCGGTTGAATTTATGTGTGATGGTTTTGGGCGCCATGCATAGGAAATCCGCGTAATCGGCGACGGTGTGTTTGGATTTATAATGCTCTTCCACGAGCCGGGTGAATTTGCGAAAAAATTCCAGATCACTTTGCTGATCAGTCACATCATGGGTCAAATGTTGCTTTTTCCATGAGCGCGTGGCGCGAATGAGCAATTGTTTGAGATACGTCCTGACCATTTCTTCCAGCGAACTGTCGTTGAGATTGAATTCCTGGATCACTTCCTTGAATAAACCTCCGAGGAAAGCGTTTTCGGCCTCCGACAGCTCCACTTTGGGCATATTCCTGATGTTATTAAACAGCAGTCCATCACACGCAACCTCCTGATCATGAATCTGAATGCAGTAAAAATCACGGTTGTAGAAGATGAAATAACCGCTTTCCTCGCCAGCTGCTTCTAATTGAAGAAATTGATTGGGACTGATAAAAAACAGTGTGGGTTGCTGCGTCTCGTAACAGGCAAAATCTACCCTCAACTTATAGCCGGCGGGCAGATACAGGATTTTGATGTATTCCTTGTAAGCAGGCCCATTGATCGCATCCGTTTGCTCCTGACTCACATGCAGCAATCCCAACGTCTTTAAATTGTTGTTGAAAACGGTTGTACTCATGGCTGTATACGCTTTTTAGATTGCAGGATTCTTATTGTTTAAAATAGGTAAAAACCTGTGAAGCGATGATTTGCTTCACAGGTGAAATCGTTTAATTAGTTTCTGGCAAATTTTTCTAGTTCGGAGTTGAATTTATCCATTTCTTCCAAAAACAACCCGTGTCCGGCTTTCTCAAATTTCACGATATAAGAACCTTTGATGGCTTTGTTGAGTTGTTCGGCCTGAGCGAAGTCACACAATTTGTCATTCACACCATGGAATATCGCAACCGGCATTTTGATTTTCCCAAGCACAGGACGAAGATCCAGGTTACCTAATGCTGTAATAGCCTGAGTAGTAGCGTAAGGTGATGCATTCAGGTTGATGCTTTCCAACCATTTGATTGATTCCGGTGAAAGTCCGCCTTCCTGGCCTTCAAATGCTTTTCCAAAGCCTGCTATAAGTTGCTCCCGATTGGTTTTGGTTTGTTTGATAAGATCCGCTGCGCCTTGATCCGTGATGCCGTAAGGATGGCCTTCACGTTGTTTCCATGATGGTCCTGTTGCACCGAATACGACCAACTTCTTGATATGCGCACCATTATATTTCGTTACAAAGTGAAGGGTTACCGCGCTTCCCATTGAGAATCCGCCTAACGTTGCGTTTTCGATTTTCAGTTTTTCAAGAACCACTTTGATGTCATCGGAGAAAGTGTCGAAGTCATATTTTCCGTAAGGTCTGTCTGATTTCCCAAAGCCGCGAAGGGAAATACCGATGACCCTGAACCCTTTCTCCACCAGATATTGGTATTGATATTCGTACATTTCATTGTTCAGCGGCCATCCGTGGATGAGCACGACAGGCTGGCCTTCGCCGAGGTCGATCACGTGCAGCTTTACATTTTTCTCAACTTCAATGTATTCTTCTCGTCCCAGTGATGCGGGCTTGCGTGTTTGTGCGAAAAGGAATTGGCTTTGGATAAAAGTGAATAGGAATGCGATGGTCAAGGCAATGGTTTTCATCTGAGTAATAAGTTTGAATTTCTAAGTTAATCTGCTAACCGTTAGCAGATTGTCGCTGTGTTTTGACATTACAAAGGTGGCAGGTAAAACGGCCCGGAAGAATGGATAAAAGGCAATGCGCCTTGTACATTTTTCCCGACAGGTGAAATTATGGCTTGTAGAAAGTCGAAAGTTGATCCAATCGCTGGCTGACCAGCGCATTTTTCATGGGTTCAAACCGCGCCAGCTCCACATTATTTTTGGTAACGACGATATAAAATGGCTGATTTAACTTATTGGTGAGGTGGTAAATAGTGGCGAGCTCGGCGATATCCTCGGACCACGCCGCCATTGCATATAAAGAAGGAAACGGCGTTTTCGAGAGCTGGCTATAAACATCAGGCGCCAGGCTGATCGGCACTGGTTTTCCGCTTCGGAAACGGGTTTGTTCCAGCAGAGAATCAATGTATGGATCGGCAGGCTTATTCATCAGTCGCCAAATGTCTTTTGTAAAAGGCGTGGGTTCCACGATTGCATTTGCATCCTCGGGATGCGGGGTAATCCCGGTCACTACGTCGACGATGTGCGTGGCCTCGTGTAACAGCACATAAATGATCCCGTCCATCTTGCCTCCTTCTACGCGCACGCTATAATTGGAGTCTGCCCCCTGCTTGAAACAGGTATTTTCTTTCCATGTTGCCCACTGAGATATGTCCTCGTCCAATAAGCTGGCCCGAAAGGTAATGTTGAACATTTTCGTTTTACCAGATGTGTCAACCGGTGAGGTTAATGCCGTGTTCGGCATGTTATCCATGAAGCTGATGCTTTGCAGATGTTGTTTCAAAATGCGCTGATGCAGTGGCGGCAATAGTGTAAAAGCATGATTTACTTTCTCTTTTTCAGTTGGTGTCAATGTATGGTTAACCGGCTTCATGCCAGCCTCGCGGAAACTTTTGAAAACACTTTCAGGTGCAATTTGTATCCGTTGAGAAGGATCTTTTTGAAGAGAGGAATCTAACTTTTGTGCAAAAGTAAAAGTTGAGTAAAACAGCATGAAGAAAGCTGCCATTGACAATTTGAACCCCAATTTTCTGATCATAAATGCTTTCAATATTTGAGCTGTAAAAGATTCGCAGGAAGGCATTTCGGATCGCCTCAACGCATTCCTGCGAATTGGAATACTAAACTATTAATCCGTAATCTTCAACGAACCAATAGAAGAACCATCCAGTTCAAGGTGATAATTCATCACGGCCGGACTGCCTGGAAATGTGCCGCTTACTTCTACGGTAAGTTTTCCTTTTGAGCCGGTTTGCGTAAAATCGACGGGCGTCAACTGCATGTTATACTTTTCAGTCGCCGCTTGTATCCACTCTTTAATTTCCTCTCTACCCGAATAGGACGATCCTTCATCGGAAACGGTTGCGTGCTCTGTAAAGTAACTGGCAAATGCTGTGCTGTCCGATTCGTTTTGCGCTTTAATAAAGCCTTCTATATTTTCAGGAAGTTTCATAATCATGAATGTTTATGTTAATTAAAAATTGGTTTTTGTATTGAAATGAAATTGTAAATGCTTGCTTAAATCGTAGGAATTGTGCCACCGTCAATCACATATTCACTACCGGTCAGGTACGCCGCCCGGGGTGAAACCAGGAAGCCCACGAGCTCAGCCACTTCTTCGGGCCAAGCCGCTCTGCCGAATGGAATGCCGCCTAATGCATCCATTACACTGTTTGCGGCTTCTTCCGCAGTGCCACCTGAACTTCTGGCGATACGTTCCATCATCCTGGTCGATGCATCGGTCATAATCCAGCCCGGCGACACGGTGAGCACGCGCACGCCTTTCGGTGCAACTTCATTCGATAAGCTTTTACTATAATTGGCCAAAGCTGCTTTCGCTGCCGCGTAGGGCAATGTGGAGTCATATAGGGGTAATTTCGCCTGGATGGATGCGATGTGAATAATTACGCCTTCGTGGCGCTCGATCATGCCGGGCAAAAAGCCACGGTCCAGTCGCACAGGCGCTAGTAGATTGGTTTGAAAAGATCCTTCCCAATCACTGTCGGAAAGCACAGCAAAACCACCGCCCGGCGTTTCGGAGCCACCCATATTATTGATCAGGATGTCCAGGTGGCCGAATTTTTCAAGTATCTCGTTGACCACCTTCTGGGTCCCGTCCGGCTTGCTTAAATCTGCGGCTATAAAATGAGTGCCGTTGTTTTCGTCCTCCGGCTTGTTTCTAGCGGTAATGATCACCGTTGCGCCCGCTTTCAAAAGACGGTCGGCGATGGCCTTCCCGGCTCCTTTGCTTCCGCCTGTTACCAGGGCGATTTTATCTTTCAGTTCGTTTTCAAAATTAAAGTCCATGACCTTGTTGATTTGTTTAGGACAAATTTCAGCACAATGCATATTGCTGACAAGTACGGATTTACGATTCAGATAGGGATAAATTTATCCCTATTGAACCGGCAAATGCATATGTTTATATTTGCAGTATGTACGAAAGAAAGACAATGCCCGACCTGAATTGCGGGCTCGACCTGATTGGTGAAGTGCTTTATGGCAAATGGAAAATGCGGCTTTTGTGGTTTATCAACGAAGGTTTTCAACGCCCCAGCGAGCTGCAACGGAAAATTCCGGGAGCGTCCCGCCGGGTGTTGAACGTGCAATTAAAAGAGCTTGAAAACCACGAGCTGGTTGGAAAGGTGATCTATCCCGTTGTCCCACCCAAAGTCGAGTATTATCTCACCGATTTCGGAAAGTCACTCATTCCCGTCATCGGCGCCATCGGGCAGTGGGGCGACCAGCATGACCAGCGCTTGCGGACACTTATCGAAAAGAACATTCAGTCTTAGCAACCACATTTTCCTGACAAGCTTTTTCCAGAATTTGCTCCATTTCCGCAAGCAGGCCAGGAATTGGCGTATCGCTCGTATTAGTCAGGCAAAGTGAACCATTGGTTGTCAATGCGCCGATCGTCTGTTCCCTTCCCTTCCCTGACCGCACCATCGGACCATACAGGGCTTCCAGCTTCAACGGTCCGAAATTAGTTTTATACCTGACCCTGACCAGGTTAGTGACCATAATGTGATGGTTAAATGCCTGTTTCAATGCGTCCAGCATTTGCTGCATATCATTATGGCCGAAGACAATGTCCCGGAAAAAAGACAAATAGCCTGTCGTATATTCAACGGAATTGGTCCCGCCGAGTCCGGCCTTGGCAAGTCTGGCCAAATCCCAGAAGGATAAGTGCCGCTGCTGTTCGAAAAATACGGACTGCGTGGTAATGTTCAGGCCGAAGTTATCGTCCAGATTGAGGGCACCTCTGGTACAAATGGGGGAAACCAATTCCATTCTGGTATCGTCCCATTCCGGCCGCATTTTCCTGGAAGCCATTAATACGGCGGCACAAATGGCGCCATGAACGCTTGTATTTTCGCGTCGGGCACATTCAAGAAGACGATGGGTCGAATTTTCAGAAAAGCGGTGGGACGAAACCAACGGGTTAACCACATCCGTTTTTGTTTTCAGTTCGAGCACTGTTTCGACCGTCTGTGCAGGCAGGTCTTCCGGCAAGTTGAGGGTTTCGTCATTCGACACCTGCGGCTCCATTAATCCAAGCTCGTTTCCGGTAACGGCGAGCAAAATGTCGCGGGTTAAATAGCTTAATGATGTGCCATCGGCCACGGTGTGGTTTGCAGCCAGGATCAGGATAGTGCTATCTGTTTTTTGAACCAAAACAACCCTTAATAGCGGGCCTTCCCCCGTATTAAACCTTAGGGAAAGCTCCTTTTCAACCTCCTGCTCCCAGCGGTAATTCTGCTCCACATGGACCACGCGGAGCGGAATAGGTAGGTTTTCGACATGTTGCAATGTGGGCCGGGATAATTCATCCAGCACAACCCTTGCCGAAAGGTTCGGGTGGCGTTGTTGCGCAGTATCAATGGCCTTCCTCCATTTTTCAACGGGCTGTGTTCCGGAGATGTCTGCGGCCAGGGCGAAGTCTTTGGAATCAATTTGGTCCAGCAGCCAAAACGTTTTTTCGAACGCACCTAACGTGCGGTTCTGTTGTCTTTTCATTTTGCATTGAGTTAAGATGGCAGGAGCGGCATAGAACCGCGTCCCTTAAACTGAATGCAAAATTGGCAGGCTGGAATATGGGAGAGAATGGACAAAAGTTGATAGGGCAGGTACATTTCGCCAATTCTTACTTCTCCAATATTAGCGTTGGGAATACTTCCCGGCCGGGCGCTAAGTCCAATGATTAATCCAGTACTTTTGTTCGGTTTAAAATGATGTTCTTGATAAATGAGCGATTTTTGTCTCCCCATTCGTTCATCTGTCTCAAAAGAGGCATCAATGTTTCTCCGCGCTCGGTAAGGTGGTATTCGACCTTAGGCGGTAGCTGATGATAGATTTTCTTTTCAATCACTTCGAATTCTTCCAATTCCTTCAACTGCAGATTTAAAACCCGTTTGGTTGACTGTGGGATCGCACGGTGTAATTGGCTTGGGCGGTTGATGCCTTCCGATATAGCAAACAATAAATTTGGTTTCCACTTTCCACCCAGGATTTCTCTTGTCATCGCCAGGCCACATTCGAGCGGCAGGGGTATCTTTTTTTCGTACATCTTCTTTTTTGTCTATATACAAAAGTAAGCATAGATGCAGAAGGGGTATATAGGGGATAAAATTATCCCCGGAGGAACATTTTCCCTCTTATTGCCTGCCTTCCTTACTGATGTCAACTTTGCAAGCAAAAAGAACAATGCAAAATCATTCAAAAATAAGGGTTGGAATTGTTGGCCTGCAAGCGGGCAGGAGTTGGGCTGCCGTTGCCCATCTGCCCGCTCTGGATCAATTGACTGACCAATATGAAATAGTAGGTGTCGTGAATTCTAGTCCGGAGAGTTCGCGCGCTGCTGCCGAAGCCTGCCGGGTTCCATTGGCTTTTGGCAGCATTGAAGAAATGGCTTCATCGGATGAAGTGGATTTGATTGTGGTGACAGTCCGGGTTCCACTGCACTACGATGCTGTCAAGACCATACTTTCACATGGAAAGCATGTTTATTGCGAGTGGCCACTTGGGCGCACCCTGGCAGAAGCAGAAGAATTAGCGGCAATGGCACGTGGAAGGCCACTGGTTGCTGTTGCAGGGACGCAAGCCCGCGTTTCTGTGGCCTTGCGTAGAGTAGCCGATCTGATTAACAATGATCTTATCGGTTCTATCCTGTCGAGCAGCATACGGGGGTGGGCAGCTCCCTGGGGGGATACGATCAGCGATACAAAAAATGAGGAATATTTACGAAAAGAGCAGAGTGGGGCTGATCTGTTGACAATTCCGTTCGCTCATACACTTGCAGCAGCCTGCGATGTCTTAGGAGATATCAAACATTTGTCCGCAGTAGTTCACACACGATATCCAAAAGTGAAAGCGCTTGACACCGGCAAGGTTATAGATGCTGACGCTCCCGATTTCATCTCGGTAATTGCAAACCTCAGTAACAATGCCCCGCTTTCAATTCATTTCCAGGGTGGTCATCCGGAATATGGCGATCCGTTTATTTGGGAAATAGAAGGGTCAAGGGGTAAAATTGTCCTTACGGCCCAAATCGGGCACACCCAAATGGCAGAGTTTGAAATTACCCATTATACTTCGTCAAGCCAGCAGCCAGCGCTGATCAACATAGCTGATACAGATAATCCCTTTGGACCTCATACTAACGTCAGAGAAATATACAACAGAATCGCTAACGACATTTTTCATGGAACCAGTTCAGCCCCTTCGTTTGACGACGCAGTCATCTTGCACAAATTGATTGATGACATTCGTCTTTCTTCCAACCGAAGGCAATGGGTAATTCCATCAACGCATAGCAGAAATCTGCCCGAGGTATAATACCAACGACATTATCTGTTAAGTCGACCCGCTATCAACCCACTGGAAATAGCCCGACATTTTGCGGATATATACGTTAGTTTCAAAAAAGGTGAACTGTATGCTCAGTCGCCTGAATTCGGTCGGAGAACAGGCATATCTTCGCCTTTAAGCAAGATGCAGGACTCGCGGGTGAGCAGTTTCTATCCAAACCCGATCGTTCGAGTATATATTCCTGCGAGAGTATGCCAGTATTCCTTAGCCACTTTGAAGAGGAATTGCTGAACACTTATGAGATTAAAAATGAGCGGCATTCTTTAAACATGCAGTAATACAACAAATTGAAACTATATTTATAAAGGAAGAAATCAGTCTGTAACCAGTATGCCTGCCAGTACGTCTAACAGCAGCCCCATTAACACGCCAGTAGTGTTGTCCTACTTTTCCCAAAGCGGAGATCCGAACGATCCTTATCTGGATTTTTTACAGGACGAGTACCGGGCCATCACCGATTCGTGGGAAAAGTATCAGCAAACAGCTTCACCAAAAAGCATTAATGTACTGTATCCGGCGCGTGGCGCAGCGGATGCGAGGCAAATCGACGACGATATCCGCGCGTTCAAGCACCGGATCATCCTTTTTCATTTCAGCGGGCACGCTGGTTCGCAGCACTTACTTTTCAAAGATGGCTCCGCTTATGCCAAAGGACTGGCCGGATTGCTCGGTGAAGCGCAAAACCTGAAAGTGGTTTTTTTGAACGGCTGCGCGACCCACGATCAGGTTAACCTCCTGTTTGAGAAAAACGTGAAGGCCGTGATCGCTACCCGGGGAAAGGTCAATGACGGCGTTGCCAAAGACTTTTCGGAAAACTTTTATGAAGCCGTCTCTTCAACCGATTACACGATCCGGGAGGCATTCGAACATGCGGTCAACACCATGATCAAGGACGGACGAATCGCGCCGGAAACTTCAACGGCATTGATCAGCTGGCGTGGCATTGTCAAAGAAAGCAGCGAGGATAAGGATCGGTGGGAGTTGTTTGCCAGGGAAGGCTTTTCAGAGCTCGACAGCAAGGACTGGTGGAAAATAGGCGTCATCACACCCGGAAGGAAAGAATTGATATCGGGCGGCTCACTCTGGGACCGTGGACAAATTTGGCTTTCGGCTCTGCTCTTCGCGCTTGGGTTGGCCATTATCGCATACGGCATTTTCTTTCAAAATGATATCAAGGTCGCTGGCATCGGTGTTGCTTCCTGTTGTGTTGGAATCTTTGGTTTTAAAAATCAGCAGCGGTACGTAACAGCCGAATTAAACCCCGAGCTGGTCGACGATTCCATGCGCAAAAAACTCCGGCTCTTATAATCCCCTCCAAATCCTATGGGCACTCTTCAAGAATTTGAACACGCGCAAAGCCGCCTAAGTCAGGAAATTACCTCCCTCAAAAAGCAAAGCGTACTGGCGCTGGCATTGGCCGTCGTTTTCATTATCTCGACCATCGTCTTAATGATCCAGGTGAAGCACGCGAACCAACAACTTAAAGTTTCCGAAGAAAGGCTTAAAGTAATGAACGACAGCATCCAGGATCTTAACAAACAATTGAATACCTGGCGGGTTTCGTTGATCACCAAAAAGCCGGAGAAACCTAAGGGAGGTGCCAATCCATCCAGACCACATATTTCGGCAGGTCATGAGATTGCGGCACCGGTTGTGGTAGCAGAGCCGCCCAAACCCTTTCTTGGCCTGATCGTTTACATCCACGACCGCAAGGGCAGCCAGGTTTCGGATACATTGAAAGCAGCGCTGCTCGCAAAAGGAGCGATCGTGCCGTCCATTCAGCATATTGGAAATTCGATGAAGTTTGGCAACGCAGTTAAATACTTTCATCCTAATGAAAATCAGACTGCGGAAACCCTGAAAAGTCAGCTTGACCAAATTCTTGGCAGAAAGGAAATTCAGGCCAGGGTTCCGGTCCGCTACCTGGCCAACGACAAAGTACCCATTGGCCAATTCGAAGTCTGGATCGATAAATGAATTCATGCAGGTTTAGCAACGAAGGACAGAATACATGAAAAACTAGATGCATCAATGTTGCACTTATTGGTTTTGATTTATATTTGCAACATAGTTGCAAATATAAATCTTAGTTATGAACCAAAAGAAGATGCCGGTAACGGTGCTCAGCGGATTTTTGGGCGCGGGAAAAACCACTTTACTCAACCATGTCCTGCATAATAAGCAGGGACTGAAAGTAGCTGTGATCGTCAATGATATGAGCGAGGTAAATATCGATGCGCGATTGGTGAAGGATCAAAATACACTAAGCCGAACCGAGGAACGACTGGTGGAAATGTCCAACGGATGCATATGCTGTACGCTGCGGGAAGACCTGATGATCGAAGTGGAAAAGCTTGCCCGTGAGAATCGCTTCGATTATCTGCTGATCGAAAGTACGGGCATTTCTGAGCCCGTCCCCATTGCCCAGACTTTCTCATTCGTGGATGAGCAGAGCGGTATCGATTTGTCGAGATGGGCCACGATCGACTGCATGGTGACAGTCGTGGACGCTTTTAATTTTGCAAAGGATTTCGGCTCGCTCGACACTGTTTTCAGCAGGAGGCTCAACGATGACGAGTCCGACAGGCGCACGATCGTCAATTTGCTCACCGACCAGATCGAATTTGCCGACGTAATCATCCTGAACAAAGCCGACCTTGTGTCTGTCGACCAGCTAAGGGAACTTCGCGCCATTATGGCCGCATTAAATCCGGCGGCAAAAGTGATAGAAAGTTCGTTTTCAAATGTAGAAATCGGCCGTGTGGTCAATACCGGTTTATTTAATTACGAAAAGGCCGAGCAATCGGCCGGGTGGATCCAGGAGCTGAATAAACTTGAACACGGCCGCCATGTTCCTGAAACAGAAGAATATGGGATAAGCTCAATGGTATTCCGGGATACACGGCCGCTGCATCCGAAACGCTTCTGGAACTACATTCAGCAGAACTGGCCTGCGGGCATTATCCGCAGCAAAGGGTTATTCTGGGTTGCTTCACGCCCGGCCGACGCGCTCAATTGGAGTCAGGCGGGCGGATCGGTAAGGGCTGAGTCGGCAGGTGTTTGGTGGGCTAGCATGCCGGCAGCCCAGCGCCTGTGCTACCAGGCGTATACAGAAAACCGTGATACGATCGATTCACGGTGGGGCAGGTTCGGGGACCGGGTCAATGAGCTCGTTTTGATTGGCCAGGATCTGGACCCGGGTCAAATTCTCCAAGAATTGCAACAATGCCTGTGCACCGAAGGCGAAATCCGGCTCATGGAAACCGGCGGGCAGTTCGAAGATCCGTTCCCGGTTTTGTGATAAGAGCCTGAATACCATTTTGGCGGGCAGTTGCAGCAGGGCCGGTCCCGCCGCATTGCGGAACGGGACCGGCTGTAAGTCAGAATTTAAATGTGAGTGTCAGCGTTACGTTTCTGGGAGCACCTGGAAACAACCGAAGGTAATTTTGGGCACCCAGCCAATAGATTTTATCCAGCAGGTTCCCGGCATTCAATGCCAGCTGTATGTTGCTTCTGGCCGGCGTGTAGTACAGCGCGGCGTCGACGATTGTGTAAGCAGGCACCAGAAAGTCTCTTGTAAACCAGGGCACCTTGTTTGACTGGTACTGAACCCCCAACCCGATTCCAAGGTCTTTCAGGGCAGACGATCCCCCAAAATTGTAGCGTGTCCAGAGGTTGGCACTGTGTTTGGGCGTGTTTTGTTTGCGGGCACCTACGAGGCTCTCGTCCCGGTCGCGCCTAATTTCTGCGTCGATAAAGCTGTATGAAGCGTTTACCTGCCATTGCGGGATAATGTATCCGGCAAGGTCCCATTCGATTCCGCGGCTCCGCTCTTCTCCGCGCGTAACCAGTCTGTCGGGGTTGGCAGGATCGTTGGCATTCATGAGAATGTTCTTCTGGATGATTTCATAAAATGCGACATTAAACCGCATGTGACTGTGAAACAGGTCGGTTTTAAGCCCCACTTCTTTCAGATTGCTGCGCAGGGGATCGAACTGGCTGCCGGCTTGCAGGCTGCCGGTTTGCGGCATGAGCGTCACGGTATTGGATTGCGGTTGGAAACCTTCCAGGTAGGTGCCGTACACATTCATTGCCTTGTTTACAGTGAATGTAATCCCGATCCTGGGCAGCAGGGCGGTCTTTTTTACTTTCAGGGTGTTTGGCGCTTCGTAATTGGTAATGTCTTCAAACCATTCGTTGCGCAGGCCAAGCAACATCGTCAGTTTACCGAGTTGCATTTGTTCCTGTATATAAACCGCATTCGTCGTCGTCAACGCGGCAGGAAGCGCTGTACGCACATTCAGGTGGTAGTCCTCCACGTTGCGGATCGTGTACTGGGGGTTTTGAAGGTCAAAATGGCTGACATTCGGTTTGGGAAGCGTTTTGCCATTGACTGTTATGGTCTGATAGTTTGCCGCATTTGCCGGCACAAAGGAACCGGCTACCGTACCGTCCTTCAACAAGAATCCCCGTGCAGCATTTTGCCCGCCGCCTTTGAGCTTGTGCCAACTGCTTAAATCATACCCGGCCAGGAGTTTGTGGTTCAGCTTGCCGGTATTGAAGTTGAAATTGAAATAAGCATTCAAATTGTCGATGTTCCAGTATTGTTGCCGTTGCACAAACTGCATGGCCGCGAGGCTGGTAACCGGTTGGTTTGCGATGTCCGGCGCAAAAGCATTGGTGGTACGGTGTTCCTGTAAATCCTCCGTCCACGACTGTTTCATATACGAAGCGTTGAAACCGATATTGGGCGAGAACTTATGTGCGAGGCTGCCGGTGATAATGACTTCTTTGGAGTTGAAATGATCATTTGGTGCGCCCAGGTTTAGGCTGGTCGGCGTGCTGTTCAGTTTGGTTTCACCCGCTATCGCCCCGAAAATCGGTTGGCCGCGGTCGAGGGTGCCGGCCATGTTGCTGTAAATTAATTCAGCATTGATGGCAGTTTTTTCATTGGGAATGTAGCTCAGTGAGGGCGAGACCAGCACAGCTTTGTTACCCACCAGATCCCTGAACGAGCGGGCCTGCTGGTAGGCCCCATTTACCCTGTAAAGCAGCGATTTCGACTCATTCAGCGGGCCGGTGAAGTCTAATGTGCCGCGGAAAGTACTGAAACTACCCGCACTCAAACTAGCCTCTTTGCGTGCTGCGGCAAGCGGTTTCTTGGTTACGAGATTGATACTACCGCCTGGATCAACGGAGGAGAAAGTAGCACTGGCAGGCCCTTTAATCACTTCCACGCGTTCGATGTTAGCCGTGAGCGGTTGGAGGAAGTAATACTGGCGCGTGCGCATGCCATTAATGATCTGGCCTTCCTCGTTCTGGCTGATCCCCCGTATCGTGTACTGGTTATAATAGCTGGAAGGAATTACGCCGCTGGCTATTTTGACAGCATCTCCCAGCAGAAAAGCCTGGCGGTCGGCCATCAGTTCTTTGGTTATGGAGGTGATCGACTGCGGCACATCTTTGTTCAGGGCAGAGATCCGCGTCGCCGAAAAGGAATAGTCGCCGGTGTAGTCCTTGGCAACGCGACCGGTTACCTCCACGGTTTGAAGCTGGGTAGCTTCTGGCATCAGCTCAATGCTTAAAAAGGCATTGCCGCCATTGAGCCGCGCTGTTTTGTAGCCCATGGCAGTGATTTGTATCAGGCCCTTTCCCGGCAGAGAGAATAGGCCGGCTGAGTCGGTCACGGTGCCGCTTTCGCCCATCGTGACCGTCGCCCCCGGAATTTTCGTGCCGGTAGCGGCGTCAGACACCGAGCCGGTAACGGTTTGCGCTTGCACAGAAATGGCAGCCAATAAGAAAAAGAGAATAAAGGTTTTTACCATAAAAAGGAGATTTGAGGTGCCCGGTACAAAATCTCAGACGGTTTTTAAGTACAAATTTTCCAGTTCATTGGCAGAGATCGAATCCGCATGAATGATCGATTGCAGGTTTCCTTCCTTCATGATGCCAATGCGGCTGGCGACCTGCTTTGCCCTGAAAATATCGTGAGTGGCCATCAGGATCGTCGTTCCGTTAGTCGCCAGGGTTTTGATGATCTCCGAAAATTCATTGGAGGCTTTCGGGTCCAGACCGCTCGTAGGTTCGTCAAGCAGCAGTACTTTGGCTTTTTTTGCCACGGCGATCGCTATGCCGACTTTTTGCCGCATTCCTTTGGAATACCCCGCTAGTCTTTGGTCATATGCACTGGATTGCAGTCCGGCCTTTGCGAGCAGTTGTTCCAGTTCTTTTTTGGAATAGTCAAACCCTGCCAGCGATGAGAAATATTCCAGGTTTTCGATGCCGGTTAGGTTTGAATACAGCATGACAGTCTCGGGAATATAAGCCAATCGCTTTTTGCTCTCTTGAAGGTTTTCAGTGACGGATATGCCATCGATGAACGCGGTGCCTTCGGTAGGCTGGATAAAACCTAAAAACAAATTGATGGTTGTCGTTTTCCCGGCTCCATTCTGGCCCAGGAGCGCAAATATTTCACCCGGCGCGATGGTCAGGTTCAGGTCGTTCAGGGCCGTATATGCCCCGTAACGTTTGGTAAGGTTTCTCGCTTCAAGCATTTTGTATGTATTCTGTTTGGGTAAAATTCCTTTTAAACAATATTATCGAAACCATAAGCGCTGATACCGTCCATGCCAGTATTGCGATAAACCCGCCCGCTAGTTCCTCAGGCACGTACCCAGTCGGGCGGTACGCGGGATACCCTGCCCAGTCAATGCTTTCGGTGGGGGTTTCTTCAAAAATGAAGGGGTAGAAATATTCGCGGATTTGCTTGTGATGTGCTTTCACAGATTGCAGATAGCGAATATGACTGCTCAGGTCCGAGTTAGCGATCTTATTCATGGTTTGTTGCGCGGCGATCACCGGATTGAACCGGGCGATGTTTTCGGACAAGGTCTGTCTTTGTGATAATTTGTTAAAAAGGCTTTCGGATGAATTTGCGGATTCCAAATCACCCGAAAACTGCATCGCATAGTACCAGCCCGGGGAAAATTTGTCGCCGGGAACAGGGTGTTTGCGGTACTGCGGATACGCCGCATAAAACTTTTCCATGGTCGGTTTTTTGGGCTCGTCCCACTTGGCGTGGTAACCTTCCCGTTGGCGAATGGCCGTTTCAGCGGCCTCCGGGACGGGGATCGTATTGTTGATCACGATATTGGCAAGGCCGGGAAAGAGTATCGCGAGAAAAATCCATATGCATACAAGCGTAGTCGCATTGAAAGACGAGCTCTTCCCGAAGGCGATCACCAGCACCGAAAGCACAAACCAGAACAATACATATAGCAACACAACGGTCAGCAACTCGAATGTCGGAACCGAAAGCGGCAGTTGGAGCGCAAGCACTGCCGCTGTAAATACGACAAGGGCCGTCGCCAGAATCATCACCAGCCGCACGAGCAGTTTCCCGGCGATCGCAGCGCCGGTGCTTTCGGAGGTCGTTCGCACGATTTTCCAGACGCCATTTTCCTGTTCTTCGGAGATCGCATTATAAGTGAATGCGATGATCAGGAGCGGGAACAGGAAAATAAACACAAACGAGGCATCGAGGTTCCCCACCAGCAGGGTAAGTGGGTTGGTCAGTTCCGAATCATATAGCTGCCCTTCAATAGCCAGCATCTTGACTTTCAGCATCTGAGGATTCACATCCCGCTGCCCGATCGAAAATTTCGCCCAGGGCGAGGCGGGGTTTGTCGTGTAGAAAAAAGGATAATATGCCGTCGTGCCAACAGGCTTGCCCGTGCCATGCGCGACGATCTGGGTCAGATGATGCTCCTGTACTTTAGGCACATTTTCGATACTGCGCTGCTGACGGCCGATTACCTGGCTTCCGTGAAAGAATCCATAAAAACCAAATAGCAGCAGGCTGATGGCCCCGATGAGAATCGTCCTGCCCAGCAGGAAGTTTTTTATTTCAAGAAACAACACCTTTCGGTTAGTGATCATAGTTGATACTCGCGTTTGGAGGAGATGTAGGTTAATGCGCCCAGGCCCGTAGCAATCCATAGGATCAGGGACAAGAGGCTCAAAGCGCTGGTCGCCAGATTTTTTGATACTGGCACTGGTTTGTAGTTAAAGTCAGGCTGCTGTTGCCAGTTGGCGGCACTTACCCGCTGTTTGTTATCGTTTTGGTACTTAATCCGCGTTAAATGGATCTGGTTTAGTAACCTCGTTTTCTCGAACCGGTACTGCTCCGTTTGTTTTTGAAAAGCCGTAAAAGTGTCGAAATCGGTGCCGGACAGGCTCATCGAAATGTTCCGGATCGCCAGGTAGGGATCTATAAAGCCCAGGGCGGAAGACACGGCGTTTTGGGATTTGTATATACCTATCAGGCGGTCAAAATGTTTGTTGAAAATACCCGACGATATGTTTTCGCCTTCCTGCATCACGAGCGCGCCATAGTTCACAGGCAGTGCCGATATCGAATCCACACCATATCTCTTCAGTGTTTTGGCTTTCAATCCGGCAAAATGTGGGTCATTGGGATTGTGGCTGTCACCTTGCTGGCTTACGTCCTCGTGGATTGCGTTTTCAAAGGCGATTTTGTCGGGAGCCCTGTACAGCGCGCTTCCAAGTGTCTGGCCGCCTTTGGGTATCACAATGAAAAACAGGATCCACATCAGTACCAATAACACTAATGCATTCTTGGGCGATTTACTGACTGCCGAAACGCCAACGACCAACAGGTTAATCACCAGGAAATAGACGGCGTAAAGTGTCACTATCAATAATATACGCAGAAGTGTTTCTGCCTCAAAGCTGTCTGCGATAAGCAGGTTACCCGCAACCAGACCGGCAAGCAGAACAGGCAGAAACAACGCCCACGTAACCGCCGTAAGTCCAGCAGCTTTACCCAAAAGAACATCCAGGTAAGACGCCCGCTGGCACAGCAGGAGTTTGAGAACGCCATTCGGTTTAAGTCCTGCAACCGTCTGGAAGCCTACGAAAATAATGAAAAGCGGCACAAGGAGCTGCAACACGAACGCCATACTCAGTTCCCCAAAACGCAGCATGCCGTTGGAGAAGCCGGCTTCGCTCATGTTTACCGTGTTTTGCCGGTGTGCTTCCAGAAATACGGAATTCCCCACATAACTATCCAGCCCGAAATCAAAAAAGCTCAGGGGCGATTTTTCCCTAAAAACCAGGTAGCCGTAATGCGCAACCCTGTGAGGATGGCGGTCGGGTTGGTTCATCCATTGGTCGTGGACTTCCTGGTGGGCCGATCGCTGTTGCTGGTTGAACCTGCTCACATATTGCCAGCCTGTAACGGCCGACAGCAGCGATACGGTAAAGAGTACTCCAAACAATGCCAGGGGAGTCCTGCTTCGGAAGGTGGTTGCCCATTCGTGCCGGGCAATGATCTTGATAAAATTGAAATGTATCATACAAAGGGATTTCGGCTACGTGGCTCAATGGAGTGATTTGCGGCAGTCACTCCGGTTGCAACGTCTCATATTGAGCTTATTCGCAACGTTGTTGCAAATAAAAGAACAAAAATGTTTTGATGCAACATTGTTGCATCAAAACAGATTGAATTTATCCGGTTGCAGTATGATGGTGGGAAGGCGATGCAAGCGGTTGAATGGAGCTCATTGCGCCGTTATTCAGCATCATAATTTTCCAATCTGTCGGGTCTACTTCACATCTTTCAAGGTCTGTTCCTTCTTCAACACTTGCGTGGGTGCATCGCCTTTGCCTTCCGCCGGTTTGCCTTTGAAGGCCTTTTTGAGCATGGTAGGGGGATATATTCCAACCGCGATTGCAGCACCATGAACTGGGGTTTACCGACGAGCGTAGTTTGCAGTGGTTTTCACGTCAGCACTCGTAGACGAGGGTTTTTAAACTTCCTTGTGTAAGCATCTTTGATCTGGTAAGCCTCCCCGCACGGACGAGATCTGCGCAATTACTACTTCAATCTTACAGCAAGATTTGCATTGACAGCCCTGGTAATTTGTAAACAAACCGTTGTGGCAACGATCAGTAAGGAAATGATCGTTGCGGCGAGGAATGGCTGAAACGAAATATCGACCCGGTAAGCAAATGTTTGCAACCATTTGGAGGCTACCACAAGGGAGCTTGGCCAAGCTATTGCATTGGCTATAAGTATAATATAAAAAAATGGAGTACCCAGCGTTAACATGAGGTTCCTGCCTCGTGCACCGAATACTTTCCTGACGGCAATTTCCTTCATTCTGAGATGAATTGCTTGCGCTGCCGAGGCAAAGAAACCCAGGGAGGCGATAACCAGGGCCAAAATCGAAAAGTATGTTAATATCGATTGCAGCTGCTCCTGTTTCGCATAGAGTTTACCATACAGCTCATCGAGGAAGTGGTAGTTGAAATTATCTCTATCCAATTTGTTAATGCTACTCCATTGACGACCAAGCGTAGCGAGTACAGCCGGTATTGCATTGCCTTCGACGCTGATTATAATTTGCGTTTTAGGTACTCCAAGCGGGTCATTCATTAAATATACGGTGGGTTGAACGTACGACTCGAAACCGGATGATTTTACGTCTTTGGTCACGCCGATGATCCTGTAATCGCCGCCGCGGCCTTTGATCATTGTGCCGATAGGATTAACCAGGCCCATCTCCTTAGCCGCAGTTTCGTTGATAACTGCATTGGCAGAGTCTACCGGGAATGACGAGGAGAAAGTTTGCCCCTGTTTGATTCTGATGTTCAAAGTCTCAAAATAGCGGTAGCCAACCGCAACAGTCTGCATAGCATATGTCCTGTTTTGAGCCACATATTCATGGGAAGCTGGCATGATCCCTCCTGGAACATGGGAGGCTACGGTAACATCTTTCACACCAGGAACCGCTTTTATCCGTGCATCAACGGTTTCGAAACTTGCCGGTGTGTTGTAAATCGCCAAATTGTCAATATATAAAACCTGCTTCGCCTGAAAGCCCGGGTCTTCTGATTTCATGAAACTGACCTGCTGATTGATGATGATCAGCACGATGACAAAGCCGATGGCAAATGTAAATTGCAGCACTGGAATCAAGCCTTTCGTCCAGGAGAACTGTCCGCCTTTTTCGAACTGATTTCCCCTTAATACCTCCGCAGGCTTAAAGCCGGCCATAACCAAAGCAGGATAAGCGCCGGCCAATAACGTTAATCCTACTACGGCAAGCAGAAACTGCATGGCTATTTTGCCGTTTATTCCGGAAATGGACAGGTTAACATCCAGCAGTTGATTAAAATAAGGTAAACCCAATGCTACGATCCCAAGCGAGATAATGGAGGCAACGACGCATTGGAGAAAAATCTCTGCGAGGAACTGAAAGATAATCTGTTGTCTTCCAATGCCACTCACTTTCTTGATACCTACTTCTTTGGAGCGCCTGTTGGCCTGGGAAACATACAAATTTGTGAAGTTTACACCCGTGACAATCAATATAATCAGAGCAAGAACGACAAGGCCCTTTACAATTTGATCATTGACGTCAGAACCGTAATGAGGCTTCAAATGCAGATTTTTGAGTGGGTCTAAAAAGATCATGAGCGCATTCGACATGGCCAGCGCTTCCCTGGCTACCAAGCTGGTGTCTGCCAAAGCGGCTTCTCTGTAAATCTTGTCAATTTTTTTTGAAAGCAGGCCAATATCTGTACCTGGCTTTACTAACAGGAAAGTCCGGTAAATCTGGTTGGCGTAGCTTTGGTCCTTGCCCTGCGTGATATCCTCGCTGAACCCGATGCAGTCGAAACGGAAATTAGTGTTACCCGGTGCATCATCGGTAACCCCGGCAATGGTCATCGGCATCCCACTCCTGGACATCATCATCACCGTTTTATTTTGGATATCGCTTTCGCCGGGAAAAAGTGCCTCGGCAGTCCGCCTGGAAAGCAAAACGGTAGGTGCGGTGTTGTTGGGAGTCAGATGAAAGCCCTTGGGTTTAATGCCAAGCATACCGGCCAATGAATAGTCGGCACCCACCCAATTTTTAATTAAGAACCGTCCTGAAAGAGTAAAGAAAGGTAACTGAAACAATGCGGTATTCATACGGCCCGTTTCTTCAACTTCCGGACACCCATCTTTAATAGCCGCAGCCAGTTTCCCCGGCGTGTAAGGGGAAGCTCCGTTAGGCATTTCGCGCTCTACCAGAAAAATCCGGTCGATGTTACGGTTCCACTGATCATAGCCGGTTTCATGGGCAACGTACAGCGAAACGAAAGTGAATGTTGCCAAACCGAGCGCGAGCCCTGCAATATTCAGGAAGTTATATCCTTTGGATTTAAGAAAAGCCCGTAGTGCAATTTTGAGATGAAGCATCTTCACAGGTATTTAGTGGATGGAAGCGATTATCCTGCATAAGGGCGCTTGCCTCACTAATATACTTGTATTTACTAATATATTTAAATTTATTATATAATAGGTCGACCCCCACTCAGACCGAAGCGACTTCACCGGGTTGCCAGCGCGGCTTTCCAGAATTGGTGAATGACCGTCAGGCAACATATGAATAATGTCGGGCCAAACCCGGTTTTTTGGCAAGAAATGTATGAGTTAAGTGCTTGTTAATCAATATTTTTTACGTGGAATGCTCGCTGGCTACACGTGTTAACTGCAAAATCTGAGTTTCGTTCTCCGGATCACGTCTTTCAAATACACTGCATAAAAGCCGAAATTCATTTTCGACGCATACACCTCCGGCGTCCTGCCCGTAAAATCAATCACGCTTGCAAGCGGATGAAGGTTTTGTTGGTGGTAAAACGCATCGTGTTGGCTCACGGTGTCAATCCTCAAAATGTCATCCATGTTCCTGGTGATTTGTTAATGCAAATTTACCGGTAATTGAATGCCGACCACGTCTGTAAAGTAGAATCTGTAAAAATGGTAGGTAAACCTGTAAACTGTATAAGTACAGATTATCAGCGGCGTATGACCTTTGTGCAGGGATAATTTTGTCTCTTGTCCTCATTAAGTAGTACAAACTGATAGGTAGGCGATCGTGAATTGCTCTTCGATTGGAGGGTCGGGGCAGTATTAACTAGCTAAAAATTATGGGTACATTCATCAAAAACATTTTCATTGTTCTGTCAGCCTCAATCCTGATCTGGATGGCCGGTTGCAGCATTAAAAATCAACAGAGAATCATGTCAGAGCAAACGAATTCTTCCATTTTTCCCAAGGGCGAGCCGCTACCCGCTTCCTATTTTACCGGCAATGCATTTGTGTATCCCCTGGCTTCCAGAGACAAAAACAACGAGTTCGCGCTCGGTAGTGTGACGTTCGAACCGGGTGCCCGCACGCACTGGCATACGCACCCAAAGGGGCAGGTGCTTATTGCGACGGAAGGGGACGGTTTTTATCAACAGAAAGGTAAGCCTGCCCAAGCCCTGAAAAAAGGAGATGTCGTAAATATCCCGGAAGATACCGAGCACTGGCATGGGGCGTCAGCGACCAGCAAATTTGTGCATATCGCGATCACTAATTACAAGGATGAGCAAAATGTCGTCTGGCTTGCGGCAGTGACAGATCAGGAATATGCGACTGTCAATCAAAAATAATGGGAGCTAAGATCGATCCCGGATTTTCGAAATGGATTGTAACGGTGATAATTCTGCTAACCGTAATGGATGTAAACGCACAAAACAACGGCACTGAGGCTCAGTCGCTAGACGCCCGGCGGCAAAGCATAGCGGCGATTTCCACGGTGAATTCACTCGAATTGATCGATATTGACGCGATTGCATTTGGAGCGAAGTCCGATGTGCTGCAATTGAAAAAATCGTGATCGAAATAGACTGCAAAATCATGAGAAAACTGAAATTGGTAGCATTCATCGCGCAATCCGTTGTGTTGGCTGCCCCTATTCTTTTTACCGGCTGCAAAAAGGACCAGGAGAACGACAGGACGTGGTCGGTTTACAAAGCAGATGCGGGTAGCTCTAACTACTCACCACTGGATCAGATTAATGTTTCAAATGTGGCGCAGTTAAAGTCTGCCTGGACATTTACCATAAAAGACAACGCAGCAGGTACCAGAGCTAGCCAGTCCAATCCGATTATAGTTGATGGTGTTTTATATACCACTTCCGCCAGCCAGCATGCATACGCCATCAATGCGGAAACAGGTGCGCAGCTTTGGTCTTTTGACCCTTTTAATGGTGGCGAAAGCGGCGGAGAAGTAAACCGGGGGCTCACGTATTGGGAAAGAGGCACGGACAAAAGGATATTGTTTACTGCAAACAATAATCTCTTTGCATTGGATGCGACTAACGATAAACTGATCAGCTCTTTTGGAACTTCGGGTAAAGTAGACATGCGGGTCGGCCTGCGCGATACTTCCAAGGACATTTACGTTTCGTCCACTTCTCCTGGGATCATTTATTGAGCCACATGATACAACTATTACTATGTGGATTATTCAAAGCGAAGGCTCCATAACCTTCCTGCGATGCTCTTGTCCCCATTTGTGCATTGCAATAATCACTTCCGACAGCGTATCGCTATATGGCGTGAGCGCATACTCGACCGTAACAGGCTTAGTATTGCACACGGTTCGTGTTACCAGCCCGTTCATCTCCAGTTCCTGCAATTCCTTGGATAATATCCGTGGGGATATATCGGCTTCCCGGGATAGTTCCCGGAATCTCATCTTGCCATCCCTGAGTATGGAGATCAACACGAGTTTCCATTTGCCACCTACCACGTCTAGGGTGTCCTGAATAGATAGTTTCACTTTGGGGCAGACGCTTTCATCCCCTACAATGCAATTATGCTTTTTCATAGTATCCTTTTTGTAACTGGTATCCTTTTTGTAACAGATAACAAAGGTATACTATCCTACCCATAATTTTGCTTCCATAACAAAAACAAGATGCTGACGATGCATGAGGATCCATGCAGATGAAAGCTCATTAACTCGAAAATTGATTATGGAATTATTGGAAAAAGCAGCGTTGGGTAACAAAACGCTTCAAAACAGGATAGTCATGGCACCTATGACACGCAGCCGTGCAAACAGTGAAGGCGTTGTAGGTGACTTAACCAAATTGTACTATACGCAGCGGGCAAATGCAGGACTGATCATTACGGAGGGAATTAATATTTCCCGGCAGGCAATAGGCAGTCCTTTGACACCCGGCATTTACACTCAGGAACAAATTGAGGCCTGGGAAAAAGTAACCCGGTCTGTGCACGAAAGCGGTGGCCTCATTTACGCGCAACTCTGGCACACGGGACGCGTTGGACATTCGGTAGAGCGCAATGGTGTGCTTCCGGTTGCGCCATCGGCAATTGCGATCAAGGGGCAACAGCATTTTACTTTACAGGGAATGAAAGATTTTGAAACTCCTAATGAACTGACGGCGGACGAAATCAGCGAGATCGTACTGGATTATGGTCAGGCTGCTCGGAATGCTATGGCAGCCGGATTTGACGGCGTGGAACTTCATGCGGCATTCGGATACTTGCCCAATCAATTTTTAGCAGAAAGTGCTAATGTTAGAACCGATGCATACGGTGGAAGCATTGAGAACAGGAACCGTTTCGTCGTGGAGGTGATGCAGGAGCTAGTTGATGCCACGGGAAAGGATAAGGTGGGCATCAAGCTATCGCCCACCAACGCTTACAACAATATCGAAAACAGCGATCCCGTGGCGCAATTCACTCCTTTGATTGAGGCATTGAACGAAATGCCATTGGCCTATATTCATCTGATGAATGCCATGTTCCCGTTGGACCAATACCCGCATTATCCTAAGAATGTGATGGAGACATTTGGCTCAATCAGCAAGCATCCGGTCATCGCCAATGGCGGCTACGACAGGGAAACCGGGAAAGCTGAATTAGCGAATGGCATTGCCGAAATGGTTTCTTATGGCGCCCTTTACCTCGCTAACCCGGATTTGCCGAGGCGATTTGAATTAAATTCTGAATTAAATGAACCAGACAGGGCCACAATGTTCGCCGGTGGGGAGAGAGGATATATTGACTATCCGTTTTTACAGAACTGATTCGTTCAGACTCGGTAGAGACCAGTCAAATTAAATGAGATTATAAAACTGCGCAGGATCAATCGATCCTACGCAGTTTTCCCCTGAAACCTACCGGTTGACCTGGTTAAATACCATATCGGCCTTATCACTATGAGCAGCGCGATAAAGATTCTGGGCCATGCCGATAGCCAGTTCGAATTGATCATCCTGCACCGCCAGAAATGTTTCGGAAGCTACTTGCGAAGCAGAGATGCCCTCGACTTCGCGTTCCTTATGTGAGCCGTCGTGCCCGAGCTCGGTATCTACAATGGGTGGCGCTATTTCAAAGACTTTGATCGAAGTGTCTTTTAGTTGATGCCGCGCCGACAGGGTAAAAGAATGAAGGGCTGCCTTGGTAGCACAGTATACCGCTGTCGCTACGACGGGGATGTATGCAAGACCGGAAGTAATGTTGATAATAGCCGCTTCGTGCTGTTTAATCAAATGCGGGACAAACAGATTGGCAAGGTGTATTGGCGAAATGAGATTGGTCGTCACTTCACTGGTTATCGCCTCTATCGTGTTCTGCTGCTTTAGAAAAAAAGTGTTTTGAATTCCTGCATTGTTTACAAGGATATTCAAACCGGGAAAATTAGAAGTGGCCCAATCACGGAGTTCAATCCTGTCGTCAGGGTTACTGATATCGGCAACCTTCGTGTGCAGGTCAGGAAACTTGCTTTTTACTTCTGCCAGCTTATCTGCTCTTCTTCCGCAAATTATCACTGTGTTGCCATTTTCGAGGAATTTTTGAGCCATCGCGAGCCCTATTCCACTTCCGCCCCCGGTAATTAATATGGTATTGTTGCTTGTTTTCATTATGCTATGGTTTGTTGATTTGTTTCGTTTAGCGGTGCGGCCCTTTGATGGAAGCAATAGCTACCTGGACGCCACCGGCTGCCTCTTTGACGAAAATGTGTGCCAAAATTCCTTTTTGCTGCCACTCCGCAACCACGGCAAACTCGCCCTTTAAAACCTCTTCGATGTTTTCAACCTTGCCTAAGGTCGTGTTGACCATTATTGTGTTCATAAATTTTCCTTTTTGATGGCAAAGCTACGGTTGGACCACCATGCCATGTTAAGCGCATTTGCACCAATGCTTATAAATTTCAAACCAATTCGACTTCCTTCCTTGCCGAACTTAAGAAATGATTAAAAGCATCCGTCAACTTATTGCAGGTGCAGTAGCCGCTCTGCATTTTTGTAACCAATATTATTTTATCATCCTCGGATATAGCAGCATTTTCCAGAAAACCACGTGTGTTTTTATCAATCAGGAAGGGATAATCGCCCGAATCCACATGCCCCCCGTAACCGGCAGAAGCAAACATCGCAGCGGCAACAGCAGACCAGTCGGTACTTTGATAGTAATAGCCTGCAACCTGTTCAGAGATGATGGCAGGATGCATATCTATTTACCTAGAAAATTCAAACCGTTTCCCGGAAATCGTTTCCCGGAAACCGTTTCCCGATAGATGGTCGGGCTATGGCCTGTGATCTTTTTGAATACACCGTCGAAATGGGAGTGGTATTCGAAACCCAGACAATGTGATATTTCTGAAATACTCCAATCCGTATGTTGTAGAAGAATCCTAGCTTCGGTGATGATCCTCTCGTTGATGATCTTTAAAATGGTCTTTCCGGTCTCCTTCTTTAGCATACGGTTGAGGTAGTTGGGATGGACACCCAGCTCCCCTGCGAAGTCCGTCGGTTTTGTGAGTTGAATAGACTTTCTTTTATTTTCAACCGGAAATTGTGTGTCCAGCATGCCCAGAAACAGAGCGGAAATCCGCTGTGACGCTGTTTTATATGCTGCCAGTTCAGTGTTGCCTTCAGCGGCCCTCGACTTTAGTGCCTCATGGACCAGAATGCAGATAAAGCTTCTGATCATTTCCTGTCTTTTCGCATAATCGCCGCCATTTTCCTCCAAAATCCTTTTGAAAATGAAGTTGACATTGGTGATCTGTGTTTCGTCTTTTAATTCGTATACTGGAATGTTCCCAATGTTGAACACAGACAGCGAACCGACATTATCAAAGTATTCGGCGCCTTTCAGGAAATCTTCGGTAAACAGGCAGCCGTACCCAATTTGATTATCAGACACGATTTCCCACGAATAGGGCGTGTTGATGTTGCCAAAAAACAGGCATGTTCCCGAAAGGTTTACGCTTTTATCGGCAAAATAAACCCTGCTTTCCCCGGTGACCAGACAGATCCTGTATAGGTCTTTCCTGCCAAAGGACGGGACATAGTTGCACAGGTTCTCGATTTGGAATGCTTTGAAGTCATTTGATTTCATCCATCGTGTTTTTAAGGATCAAATTACCTTATCCGGAGTTACTTCCCTGATGGTATAAATGGCATTGGCAGCACGTGGGAAGCCAATGTAGGGAGCCGGTCGGCTTCTGTGATGGCGCCCTGGACATTGAGTGCAGCATTGGTGTGTGCAGTACGTTGTGGTAACGTTTGATTGGTTATCAGAGCAGTGATGGTGACCAGTTCCCGTGTTTTGTCATCCAAATTGCCGATGCAAAATACTTCGCCAAAAACGACGATGTTGCCGGTAATTAATTACTGGAAAGCCTGAAATTAAGAGGCGATTCTCCTACTTGCTGCTTAAAGAGCCGGGTGAAATGAGAAGGGTATTTGAAACCTATTTCGTAGGCAATCTCACTGATCGTTTTATTGCTGCCGAGAACACGCTCTTTTGCGACAGCGACAAGCTTATCCTGAATATGTTCCTGAGCAGATTTTCCAGATTCTTTTTTGACCAGATCGCCGAAATAATTTGGCGACAAATTAAGCTTTTCGGCAAAAAACCGCACTGATGGCAGTCCAACAACTTGCGGGTCGTCCGATTTGAAAAAATCATCCAAAGCGATTTCGAATTTTGTCAGAATGTCCTTATGAATGTTGTCACGTGTTATAAACTGACGGTCATAAAAACGAACACAGTAATTTAAAAATAACTCTATATTGCTGATAACAAGTAATTTACTGTGTTTGTCTATGGCGTGTTCCAACTCAAATTTGATTTTAGAAAAGCTCTCCAAGATAGTGCCTCGCTCGTGTTCAGAAAGGTGAAGCGCTTCATTGACATCATAGGAGAAAAAACCGTAATCTTTGATAGTGCGGCCAAGCGAAGTGCCGCGTATCAGGTCGGGATGGAATAGTAAAACCCATCCGGTCGGCTGGAACATCTTTTCATCGTCGTCAAATCCGAAAACCTGGCCTGGCGCAATAAACAGCAATGTGCCATCCTGATAGTCGTAATGGTTCCGGCCATATTTAAGCTCCTGGCATTTTACTTCTTTCAGGAATATAATATAAAGGTCAGAAACGAAGCGCGCCCCTTTTATGGGGCTGGACTTGGACTGGTCCAGTACACTCACCAATGGATGCAGGGTGCGCTGGCCTCTCTGGGTATTGAATTGAGAAACGCTTTCCAACTTGAAGATTTTGCTCATTGTCTTGTCGTTTTGCTGATTCAAAAGTAATGGATGTTTCTAATCCCGGGACATACTGGGCTGATGATCAGTAATAATGGTAAGCAATGCAGTAAATTATATAAGCCTGCATCCAGCAAATGGGCGGACATTTGCCTCATACTACTTCACTGGCGAACATGAAAGCAAAACAGCTTGCCATTGTATTGACCCCGCTGCTGCTTTCTCACTGGGATTCTGTGGATGCACCCGATTTTGCACTATTCAACGGTGACCCGAAAAGCCTTTATGACAAGGTTGCAAACCCGCAGCGGATAATTGTTTTGGCCCCTGGCCCGCCGCAGTAGCGGTCACTGCACTGGCAATTACCAGGGTAACAGGATTAGAGGCCGGCCCAACTGCCCCAACTGTCAGCGCGGTTGAGTCGGCAGGAGTGTCTTTCAGTGTCAACGGTAATGCGGTTAACCTTGAAATGGACGCCCGCACAACATTGCTGGATACGCTCAGGGAACACCTGCATTTAACCGGCGCAAAAAGGTTGTGCGAATCCGAGTATGCCTTGCTGGAACCATATTTGCAAATATTCATTAAAGGCCACGTTAGTATTATCGGCATAAAATGCTAGGGAACTTCCCGGTTCCTCCCGAAAATTTGATGACAGATAGCTAGCAAATATCCTCGAATTCACAAAAGCACTTTTCAAAGGAGGGGATAAAAAGCAAAAGATAATATAGTCACGGAATATATCTCCTGTTCCGTGACTTACGGGGTGTATATATCTGCCACCCTTATCAATGCCTCTGATTATCCGATCGCTACATGAGACTAAATACTCTCCACAGAATCAACAGAAGATTTAAGCTGATCAGAATTTTTATCGAAATCGTGAGTGATTTCGAAGATGAATAGTGGCTTTTTACAAGACAAAATGTAGCCAGAGAACCTATTAATATAAATATTAAGGTCAGTAATCTGGCATTTCCCGAGGGAATACTGTACTTGTTTAAATACTGGGTCTGCGCCTGCTGAAACGAGTTTACCGGATCAGTGGACACAGCTATCCAGGTCGCTGTGTCATATACCACCATCGCGGATAGCAATAAACCGGCAGCTAACCAAAGAAAAGGCGATTGTTGTTTCATTAATAACATGGTGCAGGTTTACAGCTGAGAAGCAAAACCAGCTGGGTGTACAACTTTGACATAGCATGTCTGCTCCCAACAATAAATCGAAGTCATCCGGCAATGGCCTGAATAGTTACCGTAACATCCACAATCACCAGCTTCAAGCGGGACCCTGAGTGTCGTCGACTTTTCACAATATTTTACATCAAGAAGGCTTTCCAGTTCCAAGAGCATGAAGTTCTCATGATTATATGCTTTCAATAGGTCGACAATGATGTTGGCTTTTTGCTTTGTTAACTTGTTCGCATTCCCAGACAAATATGCAATGGCCATCGTTTTCCGTATCTGAACCGTCCGTTCCCGTTCTAAATCTTTTATTGTGTTCATTAAAACGAACACATATTTACCAAGCGTTCTTATGCCTTTCTTTTTGAGCTGGTCGCTAAGCTGATCTGGTGTAGATGAATTGGGGAAATACTGTCAATCGGCGCTTTTAACCCAAGGTAGGAAGTTGCTGTGTAAAAAGCAATTATCGGTGACATAAGAACCTGATGCTCGCCTGGAAGGCATCAGGCTATGTTCCTACAACATCAGTACGTTCACCCAAGACAAATCAAAACTGACTAGGAGGAGGTCATAATTTGTCGCCATGACTGACCAAACCAAGACCTCTCAATTGTGTAGAGAACCGATCAGTAGCAAAATTATAACAAACAATATCGGTTCTTTTACCTGATCTTATCAATTTTGCTATCTAGGCCCTCCAATGCAGGTTACCGAAAAGGTTACCGAATGTTTAGGCTCGATTTGAGTGAGAGTGATGTGGTAGAGTCTCGGCGAAGCTCGGGCATCGCCCTTTAACCATACGGTTATTTGTGTTACAGGCTTGAGGGGAAAGGTTTTTCCGTGGAAAAAATATCGTTTCCATCTCAGGTGGCATACAGTAGGAGCGGTATCTTAAGAATCGGATGTCATAGCATGGGGTTGCACAATAAATATGCTGGCAGTGTTTTCAAATAGGCATGCTGACAGACGGACGGATATATGTGTTTCGATAACTTTGACAGATAATCTTTAGGCAGTATTTATAAGCAAGCAGTGAAAAATAAGAAAGCAGATATTCCAAGATATAGCTTGGACAGGTTTAGGCCGGTACACCGGCAAGACGGTCCCGCTACGCCGTTTGGGTATAACCAGATTGGGAAAGTTAAAATCATTGAGGGCTTTGAGCTTTATTCGAGTGACGGGCTGATCGGCTCGATGGGCCCATTGAAGTCGGCGTTTTACAGGATCAGCATTACGGTCTGCGGCACGCTGGATATGAGCATCGGACTGGAAACTTACAAGCATCAGCCACGGACATTATCCTTTACCTTTCCCAACCAAATCTTTTCAAAAAGCAATATCAGCCGGGACGCTTTTGGTTATTATATCCTCTTCGATCCCGATTTTCTAAACGATATCCTACCCGCCGTGAAAGTGGTGGAGGAATTTCCGTTTTACGATACGACGGGGACACCTGTATTCCAGATCAGTGATCAGGAGCTCAGCAGCATAACTGACCTTATCATCCGCATGGATAGTGAATTGCAGCAGCATAGAACCGGCCGCGAGAAAGCCTTGAAAATGTATTTATACCTGCTGCTGTTGGAAGCTAAAAGAAGCTACGAAAGACAGGGGCTTGATGTCAGCCCGCCTACCAGCGATCACCATGCGCTGGTCATACGTTTCAGGAAACTGGTGAGCGTCCATTATCTTACCAAAAGGAAGGTTTCCGATTACGCGCAGCTGCTTTCGGTTACCCCTAACTATCTGAACAGGGTCATTAAGGACACCACCGGCAGTACCGCTTCTGCCAGCATTAAAGAGATGTTATTACAGGAAGCCAGATCGCTGCTTCGCTATACGGATCAGACCATCAGCGAAATTGCTTACAAACTCGATTTCAGCGACCCCGCATCTTTCAACCGTTTTTTCAGGACGCTGACCGCCGAAACCCCGCTGACATACCGGAACAGGCACCATTAAGACTACACAAAGCATGATCCTGTCTATAAACCTGCCTTAGAACTGCGCCACCTTTGCAGCAGAAAAACTAAAGGCAGATTATGAACACATCCCAATTTCAAAACAAAAAAGTCATTGTTGCCGGTGGCACTTCAGGCATTGGCCTGGTCACTGCACAACTATTTGCCAATGCCGGTGCGGCAGTAACCGTAACAGGGCGCAACGCAGAAAAATTAAAAAGCAGTCAGCAATCGGGCCTGAATGCAGCGCAGGTCGACAGCTCAGACACTGGAAGCCTGGAAGCTTTTTTCAAGAGCCATGGCACGACCGATCATCTTGTTATTGCTCTTGGTGGAGGCAAGGGCCTCGGTAATTTCGCAGACCTTTCTTTGCAGGATCTCCGTGAGGGCTTTGAGCAGAAATACTGGGCGCACCTGGCGACGATCAAAGCAGCGCTTCCTTACATGGGCCCTAACGGCAGCATTACTTTGGTGACAGCTATTACCGGCAGTGCCAAAATGCCGGGTACATCCGGCATTGGCGCAATGAATGGTGCGCTGGAAATTATGGTGCCGATCCTGGCCAAAGAATTCAAACAGCTGCGGATCAACGCCGTTTCGCCCGGCGTTGTGGATACTGTGTGGTGGGATTTTCTCACATCAGAAACCAAACAGGAAACCTTCGACTATTATGCTTCCCAAATCCCTGTGGGGCGCATTGCACAACCGGGCGATGTAGCCAGTGTCGTCCTGTTCCTGGCGGGCAACGGATACATGACCGGCAAAGTAATCGGCTGTGATGGCGGATTAGCCTAAACAAAGTCGGGATCAGAAATAGCATCGGAAAGGATGCTATTTTTTTGACATCACAGCGCATAATCGCAGTGCAATGGTAAAGGTGCCAATAGCACCAACATCCGCCGATCATTCACTACCAATGGCTCTTCCCCTGATCGGTCTGTTTTAGTAAAGTTACAAATTGGGTCTGTTAGGACTTCCAAAACAAATCAATCAATTTTCTCCATTCGAAGTAATCGGAAAGCTCTCCGTTCATCAAAATAATCAGCCCTTTTTTGAAAATGGGTCGTAAAGCATGCAGGTGGATATACCGGGGCCATCATGCACACACCTGAATACATCAAAATATACGGGAGGATAGTATCGAATACGGACTTTTATTTTAATAATTGGGCCGTGTCGGCATTATTGCGCTGGGAGATACTCCACACATCCACTTTAGGGCGTTGATTCCTGGCATAAAAAGGTACATACCACCCTTTAATGTATTGAAAGTGGGCATTCCAATAAAGCGTTTTGGTAAAGGATCGCTAGGCATCGTAAAAGTTCCTTTGCCTTCGTTTAGTCCTATCATAGGATCTCTTTCATTTTTGAGGCTAACAAAGTTTCCGTTGTTTACCCATTCTTTTTGCAAAAATTCAAGGGTCTCCATTGCTTTTGCGCTGAAGGCAATGAAGTAAAGCCCACGTTCAACACCGTCGTCTTTGGTGCTGCCTTCCGCCAGCGGAACACCATAGCCTACACCTTTCCGTATAATGCGGTGCAGGTTCACGTCCGACATTACAGCCATTTTCGTATCTCTGGGATTCATCCGGCGCATATGGCTTGAGTAGGGGACTATTTTGCCATTTTGGTCACTGGCAAAATCGAAATCATTATTCTTTGCTGTATCTGCCCCTAGTGCAGGATTATCTTTAAACGGACACATGTTGAGCGGGGCGCCGCTTCGCCATCTGCCTACCATTTTGGCGGCAATCATTTCCTGTTCGTCCTTTGTCTTTGCCTGATCCCTCAGATATTTATTGAAGACAGCTACGTGGCTGTGGTACTTCCTGAAGATTACAAATGTTCCGTTCTTTGCCAGTACTAAAGGTTGCGGCATGGGATATTTATTTCCGGTCTCATTGGCATATCCCAAAATAAATTCACCTGCCTTTATGGGACGTTCTTTTTTGTTCAGACGTTCGGCCCCGCTTCCTTCAATTTCAGGGTTGCTGATGCCGTCTCGAAATCCAAAATGATTAAAATTGCCTTCTATCGGCGTATCAAAATCTGCTTGTATGCGAAGCTTTATTCCAGCATGATTTGATAATATCCGCAGTGCTACTTGTTTCTTTGCATCAAGCTCTGCCTTGCTTTTGGCAACGATAGAAACGGCAATATGATTACCGCTATCTTTAAACGCGGCCTCCCATTTTTCGGGAGCATTTTCATTAATATCCATTAGTTTTTGGCCACGGGCGGCCATACCTTCTTTAAAAGCATCGGGAAAGCTTTGCAGCGTGGCGGCAGGAAGCTCCAGCTTTTTTAAACCCTCGTAAGTAAAAGCTACCGAAAGCCAGGCATCATCGCTATCCCACCAGTTCTGTGCAGAAGTGATATAGGGCAACAGCTCCTTTAAAAATACCTTGCCCGATGGGCCATCCTGTATTTCGAGAAATACATTTACGCCATGATAGGGCAAAGGCCGTTCTCTGAGAATGATGGCCTGTATGTCGTGCAACTCGATTTTTTCGGCGGTGCGCTTAAACAAATTTTTTAAGAACATAAGACTGCTTTAAATCTCTACAATTCCAAAAGTTTGTTCAGACCTGCCCCTATTTTTTCCAAACGTGTTGTATCGGCAACTGTAAGGATCGGATGGCTTACAAACCACGCCGATGCTGTTATTTGCTTACTCAAAATAAATGCTTTTACAGAAGGCGATTTTATGCCTGGCCAGCCCTCAATATTCCCAAAAATCAGATCCATCATCTCCGGTATTTTGGTTGCAAAGTCATTGATATAGGTATCCCAATCGCCGTCATAGCAAGTGCAGAAAAGCAGCTTGGTGTCGTTTTCTAAAAACACAAAACGCATATCATGGAGCGTGCCTACTTTTCTGGCGCCTGTAAGGTTGCCTTTTAACGTTTCAAAAATCAGCCGCAGGTTTCGGGCTCCATCGGGTTTCAAATCTGTGATAATAGTCAATTCAGAGAGTTCGCCACTACGCAAACCGGCATCCCCAGCACTAATTACTTCGTGTACTTTGTCCAGCGGTTCACCCAGCGTGGCCAGATACAGTTTTAATTTTAAAGCTGCATCCTGCGTGAGTTGTCTAATGTTCATTTCTTTTAATTTTAGGAATTAAGACTTTTCTCTACCAGTTTGCTTATTGTTTTACCCAATAAAAAGTTTTTGAAAATACACCTTTGTGCGCTACAATTTTCAGGTTGCTACCTTCGAGATAAATTTCGCAATTGCCCTTTTGACCGCTTTCATGATTTTCAACTGTGCCCTTCCACTCATTTTTTTCAAAACGTACATTATAGAGTGTGGGACGACCTTTAGGGTCAATACCGGTAAATTTTCCGTTGCCATTGGAAATGGTGATAATGACGCCTTCCTCGGTTTTCCATTTACCTGTGAAGTCCTCCTTTGCTGACTGGGCAAAGCTCAGGGATGTAATAGTCAGCCCTACGAGCAGGGAAAATAGCTTTTTCATTCTATGCTTGTTTTATGAAATACTATGGCAAATGTATGCCGATAGGCCCAGGCTGTTTTTAATGTATCTTAAAAAATTATTGCAGCTTCTGCTTATGGAACTTGTAAAATTGGTCTCCATTGACAAACTGAATAATCAATACGCGAGTTTTACTGCCGGCAAGTAGGGTGAAAATTGTCCCAAGCGATGTTATTTGCCTGAGCGGAAATGTTTTTAAGATTAATCCCTGAATTTGGCGGCCCGGATAACACTCAACGTTTGCTGGGTAATGCCCAGGTAGGATGCGATATGACCCAAAGGCGCGCGCAATAAAATATCGGGGTGTTTTTCTATCAGTGCCTTATAGCGGTCCTGGGCCGATTGAAACTGCATGGCATATAGCCGTTCGGAAAAGACGTCTATAACGTCTATCAGCAGTAGCCGGATCAATTTTTCAAATCCCGGCACTTTCTCGAACATGGGTTCCAAATCTTTATACTGAGCTATCCTGATATGTGAATTCTCCAATGCTTCCCAACCGTAGGGCGACGGCCTGTCGTAGAAAATGCTTTCCAATGGAACGCTGAATCTGTTTTCAGCAAAGAAAAGATGGGTGATGTCTTTCCCGTCTTTCAGGTAGTAGGTCCTTATCAGCCCTTTCTCAATAAAACAGACTTTCTGAGAACGATTGTCTGGTTGAAGAAAAATTTCGCCTTTTTTTATATCCTGGTGCTTAAATACCGGCTCAATACTCTGAGCAAGCCCGGCAGGCAGGCTTAGGTGTTGCTGAAAATAGCCGAGCAGTTCCATTCGCGTATGTTTCGACAAATATACCTGTCAAGAAGCATGCTGGTAGTAAGCAATCGGGATTTTTTCATGAGTTGCCCATGAGCATCGGGCCTGGATCCGCCATTTTTTAATCCATCTTAAAAGATATCACACGAAAGTGCCAAAAATTTGCCTTTCGAAAAGGCTGAATTTCCAGATCACTCAATCGTGTAAATCTTATGAGTCCGAAAAGATACTTATACTCCATTCAAAAACTTTCGCTCCTTTTGTGTGCTATTTATTTGCCGTCCCTTAAAACTAACGGTCAGCGCATCGATCAGTCGGGCTTCACCGCCAGTGTCGGAACCTATTTTCCGGTCCAACACGGCATGCAGCTTGGATGGATATTTACAAAAAAGCAGGTCTTGGAGACTTATGTCCAAATAGGCATTCCTCCAAGGGCCTATATCAGGCCCTTGGTTGAAGTATCTGTTTCACAGGACAAGCAGGCAAGAGATTATCTGAAAGCAAACTTGCAAGGCAGGATTGGCTATGGCGCGGGGTTCAAATGGCATTACAGGCGTTTTGATTTCGACATTGCATACAACCGTTTGACTTACCGGATTCATAGAAAGTCCTCAAAGGAGCTCGTCAATAATTTGGCTTACGATGATCCCGGTCTTAAAGTAGCATTAGGTCTTCTTTCTGATTGGGTCCCTGCTTTTGACGAACTATACAGCGATTACCTGATTACACCCGTCGCAAATGCCCATCAAGTATCGCTATCGGGTGGTTACCGGTTCCCCCTCTATAAATCAGTTTGGATGGGCATGGGTGCCGGGGTATCTACAACCATGCAAACGAGCGTCCACATTCAATCCGACCGTTCAAGGCAATCCGCAGAAATTTTGCTGGATGCAGTCACACCGAATTTGACCAAAAAGTTGGAAAGTCTCATCAACTGGCACATGATCCCGACCGTCAATTTGCAACTCGTTTACCGTTTCCCGCGGCCACCACGCACGTGAGAAATGAAAGCTGCAGCGTGGCTCGTGACTCTGGTAATGAAACCTGTTATTCAACAGCATATACTTGATTGTGCATCTCACTCAGCAGCATAATATTAAGCCTCCCATGTACATAGTGTATTTTCGGACACAAATCTTTCCAATACGGAAACAGTCCACCCGACACGAAACCATATTTTGTCACCCGGCTTAATTCCATGCCGCTCCGATCTTTGAAATTCATAATACCAGCTTTGTTATTGATATAACCCAGCCTGCTGATTGTGACCAATTTTGTTTCATCGAACAACAACAAAAACGGATCACAATATGAAAACGCAAAAAACATGGTTTATCACTGGGGCTTCACGGGGCTTCGGGTTGGAAATTACAAAAGCAGTGCTCGCAGCGGGCGATAAAGTGGTTGCTACGGTGCGTGGTAAGGTGGCGGAGTTTGAGGCTGGATTTAATGGTAATCCTGATTTGCTCGTGGTGACGATGGACGTAACCAATGAGCAACAAGTGTCTGGCGCGGTGTCGGCAGCGATCGCAGAGTTTGGAAGGATAGATGTACTGGTCAACAATGCAGGTTACGGCTTGCTGGCTGGCGTGGAGGAAGCTTCAAACGAGGAGGTCAGGCAGAATTATGAGGTGAATGTGTTCGGAACTTTGAATGTGATCCGCGCGGTGCTGCCGTCGATGCGGGCCAGACGGTCGGGTCATATTATCAACATTTCGTCGGTTGGTGGGTTAGGCGCTTACATTGGCTGGGGGCTTTATGGCTCGACGAAGTTCGCCGTGGAAGGCATTACCGAGGCATTGGCGATGGAAGTGGCGCCGCTGGGCATTCAAGCAACAGTAGTGGCTCCCGGATTTTTTCGCACCAATTTCCTGGATGAATCGTCACTTTTCAGCAGCGCGCAGATCATCCCCGATTATGCCGAAACCGTCGGCGTCATGCGTGACTTCGCGGCCAAAGTGAGCTACAAGCAGCCTGGTGATCCGGCCAAGCTGGCTCAGGCCTTCATCACGCTGGCGAACGCGAAAAATCCGCCCGTGCATTTGCCACTCGGAAACGACACGCTCGATAGGTTTCGCTCTAAAACAGCCGCATTTGAAAAGGATATAGAAAACTGGTATGACGTCATCACCGGCACTGACCACGATGATGTTCACGCCCAAGCAGCCGTGCAGGCCTAGCAGCCGATTTCGCCCAATTTATTTACATACTTAAACCTTTTGAGATCATGAAAACTTCATTCAAACCAGCAGTACTTTCTATTTTACTGTTCGCATTCAGTATGGCTGCAAATGCACAGCATACCCACGATACCGGCTTCAAAATGCCGCCGCTCAATCCTAAAAGCGAGCTCGCCGGCATCAGTGGCAATCATGTCGGAATTCGCGTGCCCGATTATGCGGCGGCGATTAAATGGTATACCGAAAAGCTCGATTTTAGAGTAATTAAAGAGTGGGACTATGCCGACGAAAAGCTCGCCTACCTGGCTCCGGCAAACACGAATGGCTTCTGGCTGGAAATTCTCGCCGGCGGAAAGCTCAATGCAAACGAGAAATTCGATGACCTGGGTAAAAGTCTGGAAAATGGCGGTTACCATCACCTCTGTTTTCACGTATCCGATGTAAACAAGACGTTGGCCGAACTTAAAAAGCGCGGCGTGACGGTGGTAGGACAGCCTTTTTACCTCGAAGCAATCACCCGCAATCTCGCATTTGTTCAGGACCCCTGGGGAAATATGATTGAATTGGCTGAGGTCGTGAAAAAGTAAAGTACACAAGCGTCCGTAGCTGCCATGCTCCGTACTTGTGCGGGGCATTTTTTATTGGACAGAAAATTCTAATTTATACCAAACATTAACACATGTCCGACATTTCAAGAGACCTGGCCAAGATTCTCGCTTTCAGTAATGCGATCGCTTCGGCGACGGATAAATATGTGCTGGGGGCGATCATCGGCGAGCAACTTAACGACCTCTTCGGCATTTATGAATACTGCATTTATATCAATTCACGTGACGGGAGGTGGAGCTGGCCCTACATTTTTGACGTCGATACGCAGATTGCCCGACAGCCTGAATTTCAAAGCTGGATCGATGCGCCTAACGACCTCAACGACGACCTGCACCGATATGTCAAAAGCGCGCAGGATGTCATTCTGCTCGATTTGGAAGGGTACCTGAGTCTGCCTGGTACGGCGCAGTACCGGCAGATGCTGGAATCGATCGGTGTGAAGGGTTGGGGATGCCATACCATTCGGCTGGCCGATGAGCAGGTGGCTTTTTTGACATTTCATCACACCCAGATCGAGGAGATGAAACCGCGGCTGGGACTGTTTAAAAGCATTTGCTCGCAGCTTGGCATTACCGCGTCCAATCTGCTAAGCCGTGATGAGCTCGAACAACGTGAAAGGGAGAAGACGATCCTGCTTTCACTGAGCACCGAGATCGCCTCATTGAAAATCCGCGACGATCTCTTTCAGGTTGTCAATGCGAAAATCAAGGACATTTTTTCGGTAACCCAGTTTGGGATTGTAAAAGTCGATGAGGATGGGAAGACGCATAGCGCTTTTATGATGGATCTTGGGTTGTCGAAGAGCTATCAGGCTGAATATGAGCGTATCGCTGCATTGAAATACAGCATTCATGACTCGGTTTTTCAAAAAATCATCGATGCCCAGGAGACGGTTGTGATCAATGTGGAGGAGGTTTCGGCAGAACCGAATTGCTCTGAATATGTGGGTTTTTGGAAACGGGCCGGCTTTGTAAGTCTGGTTTGTTTTCCATTGCGCATGGGCGACGAAACGATCGGCGCAATATTGATGAACCGTGGCAAAAAGCCGTTCAAAAGCTCGGAGACGCACTTGCTGAAAGGCATTTGCGCCCAGCTTTCCGTCGCCGTTTCCAATATTCTGGCCAATGAAAAGGTCATGCGGCAGTTGGCGGAAATCAATCAATACAAACAGCAGCTGGAAGATGAAAAGGTGTATTTGCAGGAGGAGATTAAAACGGCCAGCAATACCACCGACTTTATTGGGGCAAGCCCGGAAGTGAAGAAGGTAATGCGGTTGGTGGGCACCGTCGGCCCCACTGATAGTACTGTGCTGCTGTTGGGAGAAACCGGAACCGGCAAGGAGCTGGTGGCTCGGGCCATTCACAACAATTCTTCGCGCAAAAACAAGCTGATGGTGAAGATCAACTGCGCCGCCTTGCCGCCTACCATGATCGAAAGCGAGCTGTTCGGGCATGAAAGGGGCAGCTTTACGGGTGCTCACGAACGCCGCATCGGGAAATTCGAGCTAGCACATGGGGGAACGCTTTTTCTGGACGAAGTGGGCGAGATGCCGTTAGATATGCAGGCCAAGCTGTTGCGGGTGTTGCAGGAAAAGGAAATCGAAAGGCTGGGCGGAAAAACGACCATCAAAGTAGACGTACGCATTATCGCTGCCACCAACCGTGACTTGGAAAAGGAAATGGCGGAGGGACGTTTCAGGAGCGACTTGTTTTACCGGTTGAACATTTTCCCGATCCACCTGCCGCCCTTGCGAACCAGACAGGAGGATATTCCAATGCTGGTAAACTATTTCATTGGAAAATTTGCCAAGAAAACAGGAATGAAAGTGGAAGGAGCGACTAATAATGTGATGCTGGAAATGAAGCGCTACAGCTGGCCGGGTAATGTGCGGGAGCTGGAACATCTGATCGAGCGAAGCGTACTGTTGGAAAGCGGGCCGATCATCAAACAAATCCATTTGCCTACGCCCAAAACAGCGATTAACGGAGACGGAGAACCTATTTTTCGCCTGGTCACCATCGAAGAGAATGAACGGCAACACATTTTCGATACGCTCAACTATTGCAGCGGCAGGATCACCGGCGTGGGAGGCGCCGCTGAAATCCTTGGCTTGCCGGCTTCCACATTGCATTCGAAAATGAAGAAACTGGGCATCCGGCGCACGCATGTGAAATGATGGTGGTGTTGATATTTCGATAGTATGTGTCAAATGACGAAATACCGATGGCAGTTTGTGTTTTATTTATTGGTTAATTGATTGAATGAAAGTGGATTGAGATTTGGCATCGAAATTGAATGCTGTAAAGCGGTAAAGGTCCATTCAAACACATACCGCTTTATGCAAAACACGAAAAAGCACATTGAAGAAATCCATGAAGTATTCCTGCCTATTAAAAACCTCGAACTGCGAAAACTGGGCGGTATTTTAGTGTGGATGCTGCTCAAAGTGGACGAAGGTTTAAGTGAGAGCAGCAGCCCCCGGACGGAGACAGACCGGCAGTCGCAGATCGTAAATACATTTTACGGAAACCTTGAAAAACACATTCGTGACCTTGCCGAAGGGCAAACTGAAATGCAGTTGCGGGTGTCGGACTTCGCAGCAATGCAAAACCTGCATGAAAATTATCTGAATGCCGTGGTTAAATCGAAAACGGGTAAGACCGCCAAGGCCTGCATTGCCGAAAAGATGATCGCCGCAGCACAAAACCTGCTTTTAAACACCCAACTTTCCAACAAAGAAATCAGTTACCGCCTGGGATTTGTAGAATGCTCCCATTTTAGCGCCTATTTTAAGAAGTATACCGGGCTGACACCGCAGGGTTACCGGCAGCTACCCTGACCATCTTTGAAATTCATAAGACAAGCTGTGGATTTCGTACTCTTCGGGCATTGGTGTGTGTGCAACTTTGTATCATCTTACAAACACAAATATTATGGAGACAACCCTGGACCAGGCTTTTCAGGCACAGCAGCGGGCGGCCGAAAAAGCGAAAGAAATCGGCGTGAATGCCAACATTACCATCCTCGATACCGCGGGATATTTGAAAAGTTTCATCCGCATGGATGAGGCCTTCCTCGGCTCGATCGACATCGCCATCGGCAAAGCGCGGACCGCCATGCTATTCCGCATGAACTCCGAGGCCGTGGGAGAATTCCTTCGCCCGGAAGCCCACGCCTACGGGATGGTGAACACCAGCGGCGGGCTGGTAGGGTTCAAAGGCGGAATGCCGGTCAAATCGGGGGGACAAATCATTGCCTACATCGGTGTCTCCGGAGGCAGCCCCGACCAGGATTTCCAAATCGCCCAAGCCGGAAGCACTCTGTAAAGTATTTACTCATTCTACGGCGGTTCAATCAATCATCGCTCCGGCGACCCGGTCAATCATTCAAAACTCAAAAACAACATGTCAACTACAAAAACAATCCTGATCACCGGAGCGGGCTCCGGGTTCGGGGAAGGAACAGCTTTTGGCCTTGCAAAATTGGGCCACCACATCATTGCCGGGGTTCAGATTTCGCCGCAGGTTACTGCTATGCGCAAGAAAGTTAAAGAACTGGGCTTGCAGGACCACGTTGAAGTGATAAAGCTGGACATTCTCGACAAATACGATGTCGCAAACGCGCTGAAATATGACATCGATGTGCTGTTCAGCAATGCAGGCATCGGCGAGAGCGGGCCTGTTTTTGAGATACCGCTTGATCTGGTCCGCGGGAATTACGAAACGAACGTTTTCGCGCCGCTGTCACTGGCACAGCAGTTTTCGGCCAAATGGATCAACGCGGGTAAACCGGGCAAAATCGTGTTCACGTCGTCGATGGGCGGGCTTTTCACACCTTCTGGCTATGGAATTTATGTTTCTACCAAGCACGCCCTCGAAGCCGTAGCGGAGGCGCTGTCCGACGAGCTGAAACCGTATAATATCAAAGTACAAACCATCAACCCCGGCGCCTATCTCACCGGCTACAACGAAACCATGGCCGAGAATGCATTCCGCTGGCTCGACGATGAGAAGAATTTCACGAAACGTGCCGATATGAAAGCCAATTTCGACTCGTTGCTCGGCACGCCGCAAGGCCGTCTGGATCCAACCGAAATGATCGACGCGATGATACGTATAGTACCGTCCGACACCGGCAAATTCCGCAATGTGGTTCCGCAGTTCGTGGAAGACATGCTGAAAGAACATCAGTTGAAAGCATGGGATATTACCATTTGAGACAATGAAAAAGGTATGGTTGATTACCGGTTGCTCTACCGGATTTGGTAGGGCAATCGCCCATGCGACACTCGAAGCGGGCTATCTGGTGGCCGTGGCATCGCGGAAAACGGAGGATGTCCGCGACCTGGTCGACGCGCACCCGCATACAGCGTTCCCCGTGCAGCTGGACGTGACGGACTACGACCAGGTACGCTCCGCCGTGACAATCGTCCTGGAAAAGTTCGGGCGGATCGATGTGCTGGTCAATAATGCGGGCATCGGCTATTTTGCTGCCGTGGAAGAAAGTGAAGAGGCCGACATCCGCCGGATGTTCGAGGTGAACTTCTGGGGCCTGAGTGAAATGACCCGGCAGGTATTACCTGTCATGCGGGCCCAGCGCAGTGGGCACATCATCAATATTTCGTCCATCGGCGGGCTGAAATCCTTCCCGTCGCTGGGCTACTATCATGCCACCAAATATGCGGTCGATGGCCTTTCGGAGGCACTTTTCAAAGAGGTGAACCCATTGGGTATTAAGGTGACAATCGTCGCGCCGGGCAACTTCCGCACCGACTGGGCCGGGCGCTCGGCCAAGGATAGCCCTTTGGTGATCGCGGATTACGCCGCTACCTCCGAGGTCACCAAACAATGGGTGCGCGGGATCAGCGGCAAGCAGGAAGGGGATCCCGCATTGGCCGCGCTGGCGATCATCGAGGTGGTGGAAGCCGCCAGGCCTCCGCTGCGCCTCTTGCTCGGGCGTGATGCATTGGATGGAGCCCGCGGGAAACTCGCCGAACTCGCCGCCGATTATTCGGCCTGGGAGGACACTACACTAAGTTGTGATTTTAAGGCTTAAGCAAAAGCACCTGGCAACCGTCAGGTGCTTTTGCGCGTATTTTGAATAAATTTGTATAAACCTCTTACGACCGGCTATGATCAAGACAACCCTGGACAGCAAAGTGATAGACACCCTGCGCGATTTGCCCGATATGATCCCCGTTTTCCGCGAATATTACGACGACTGGACGATCCGGGTTTTCAACAGGGAGCAGCACGAATGCAGGAACTATCTGTCGCCAAACCGGCGGGAGTTTTACAAAATCCTGCTCATTACCAAAGGCACAGGCGTTTTTACAATGGGCCTCAATACCTATTACATCGAGGAACCGACATTGCTGTTTATCCATCCCAACGACATTATTTCGTGGAAAAACCTCTCGGACGAGTCCGGCGGATATTATGTGTTGTTTAGAAAGTCGTTTATCAACCAGCATTTACAGCTGAAAGCAGTGATCGATAAATTCGCTTTATTCTCTGAAAAATCGAAGAGCGTAATCCGCCTTACCGATGATGAGGTGCCGCGGATCAGCCAGTATTTCGAGAAAATGCAGGAAGAGGAAATCGGTAGAAGTGCATTCTGCGAGGACGCTATGCAGGCGTTTTTGCAGCTGCTAATGGTCGAAAGCATGAAGGTAGCCCGCTATCCCAAGCCCGACGAAGTGACTGAGGATTTTACCCATATCCACCATTTCTTCAATTTGCTCGAAAAGGAGACGGCCGGCATTAATTACAGTTCCCCCATCCGCATTAAAACCGCCAAGGAATTTGCCAGCAGCCTGCATCTACACCCCAACTACCTGAACCAGCTTTTAAAAAAACACACCGGCCAGAATGCGAGCACGCACATCCGCAACCGCATCCTGGACGAAGCCAAAGCATTGCTCGTGCAAACGGATTGGAGTTTGCAGGACATCAGCCACAGCATAGGCTTCGCCGAGCAGCCCAGCTTCAATTTATTCTTTAAAAAGAATACCGGGTATACGCCCGCAGAGTTTAGAAGGAATTTCTAATCACATCTTTGAATTTCATAATACCTGCTTTAGAATTCGTAAAATTCCGGCCCGCCTCTCTGGCGAACTTTGATTTATCAAAACAAACAGAGAGACACAATGAACAAGTCACTATTGATCATCGGCGCGGGCACCGGATTGAGCCGGGCCGTTGCCGAGCGGTTTGCAGCAGAAGGTTTTACGATCAGCCTGATTAGCCGAAATGCTGCTAATCTTGAAAAGGTAAAAGCAGGGCTGGGCGCACAAGGTATCACCGTTTCCCACGCGACCGCAGATGCCGGAAATGCATTACAACTGGAAGAGGCCATTGAAGCATTGGCGGCGCGGGAGGGCGGCTTCGACGCAGTGCTTTATAATGCGGCGGTGGTAAAGGCGGTCGACATTATGGACGAAGATCCGGCACTTCTGGTAAGCGAATTTACCGTGAATGTCGCCAGCGCATTGACTTCCCTGCAAGCGACTTATGAAAGTTTGAAACAAAAGCAAGGTGCATTTCTGCTTACCGGCGGCGGCTTGGGCGTGAACCCGGCTGCATCGTACGGTTCGCTGTCGATCGGCAAAGCGGGCGTTCGAAGCCTGGCTTACCAACTGCACGAGCGGCTGAAAAACGAAGGCATTTACGTGGGATTACTCACCGTGGCCGGGTTCATCAATCCTGAAAGCGAAACGCATTCGCCCGCATTGCTGGCCAGCCTGTTCTGGAAAATGTACGCCGAACGTTCCGAAACCGAAATTCATCAATAAAACACCCTGCTCATGGAAGCATTACATCAAAACGACCATTGGGAGCAGCCATTGGTGACATTATTTGTTAAAGTTGCTGCAAAACCCGGTAGCCAGCAAAAAGCAAAGGAAGCGCTACTGGCCGACGTAAATGGGGCGCGTACGGAAGCCGGGAACTTCAAAATGGAGCTTTATAGGGCCAGTAACGATCCCGACAGCTTCTATTTATTCGAACGGTGGCAGGATCGCGCGGCATTGGAGGATCATTTCAAACAACCTTATACCCAGGGTGCATTCGACCTGCAAGTAAACCACCTGACCGCGCCGATCGAGATGAATTACCTTGAAGAACTCTGGCCGGTTTCGAGGCCTTACGAAAAGGAAATTCATCGCCCGTTGACCACGCTCATTGTCCCCTTCGAAACCAGGCCGGAATGTGGGGAGGAATTTATTGCGCATTTCCAAAAGTTCGTACCGCTGGTTCGTGAGGAGCCGGGCAATGTGGAATTTCACTTTTACCGCGTCGTCGGCAGCGACAGCCGCTTTGTACTTTATGAACGATGGGAAGCCCAGGAGTACCTCGACGAGCACAATCGCCGCCCGCGAACGGCTGCCTTCGTGGCCGACATATCGCCGTTGCTGACACGTGCAGTGATTGATTTTGTACGGTTTGCCCAAGATATCAGTTAACTAAAACCGTTATGCTATGAATGCGATTGGATTAACGTAAATTCTGCTCTTTTACTTTCAACCGTAATCCGCAGATAGATCAGCGCCGGGCCTTTTTGATAGTTTCTCGGCTTCTTCAAATAGAAAAGCAGACTCAGTTTTGTTTTCATACCCTTTTCAGGTCAAAAAGTTGAACAAAAGTAGTCTTGCAAGCCTAATCAGCGTAAGATGTTCACGGCGTGAATATCTTGATTTTCAATTTGTTACGAGTTTTCTTGTGGGTAAACTTTGCAGGCTGAATGACTCACCAAAACTTTAAGAATATTTGAACGTTTTGGTATAGTAGGGGCAAACAAAAACGCCTGCAATCGTTTGATTTGCAGGCGTTTTTGTTACTTCTTCTGTGATCCCGCTGGGAACAATTTGAATCTTAAAAGCGCTTGTTTATCAACGAGTTGGAATTCCTTTCAAAATAGGTAACCGAAATGGTAACCGGTTCTTTTAGCTTGTTTTGATGCGTTTTAGCATCGAGTTGCTATTTCGAAGATACGAAATCCTTGCGAAAGGAAGATTATTGTTGTAATAGTTTCTTGGGATTCAGTAGAAGCATTGGTGAATTATATTGCAGAGTACCGTGAATTGCAATTCATTTACCTGCTAGTCTAACGGTTTATCCTTTGGAGCTACGACTTATCTTAGTGCTTTTGAAGTATTCCCGATCAAGTTCATAGGCCTACCAGTTTTCCTAACCTCAGGAAAATCAGCGTGTGCGAAATAGGACTAGCATGTGCGAAATCGGACATGCAAAGAGACTAAAAAGTACTCTCCAAAGCGATTTCGTACGTTTATCGGGTCGGGTATAATTGTTGTTCACATGACTAGAATATGCTTCGAGTGGCCAACTGCCAGCGCAATGTGACTACGGTAAATAAAAAATGTCGGAATATGCTCCTTAATTACACGATCATCGCCTTACGTAACCTTCGGAAGAATAGTACATTTTCATTCATCAACGTGTTCGGATTGGCAACCGGCTTGGCCGTAGCGTTGCTTATCTCACAATATGTACGTTTCGAGCTGAGCTACGAGCGCGAAAACCCGTTGGCGGAACGGGTGGTCCGGCTTTCCATGGATTACATGAATGGGGGAACGGTGGATGCCCAGGATGCTGAGACTTACCCGCCGATTGCAGCAAGGGCATTGCGGGAAATGAATGAGGTCGAAAGCTATGCGCGTGCTTACCCGTTGCGCAACCGCCTTTCGGCCGTGCAGATCGGTGACCGGTACTACCAGCTTTCCAACGTGTATGCGGTCGATTCGTCTTTTTTCCGGATATTCAACTATCCGCTGCTGCGTGGTACGGCGGGCAGGATTTTCGGCAGGCCCAGGGAGGCGGTGCTGACCGAAACGATGGCCCGGACCTATTTCAATACGCTGGATGTAGTGGGAAAAACGATTAAGATTCCGAGGTCAAACAGTAGTATTCTAGTTGAAATAGTGGGCGTAGTGCCTGATTCACCAGTGAATACGCATTTGAAGTTCGACATGGTTCTTTCTTATCCGACGATGCTATCGGACTTTGGCGAGAGCGAAGACAATTGGAACAATAACAATGCATATACCTATCTGCAACTGACTAACCAGACTACTCAGGAGGCGTTTGCCCAATCTCTCGAATCGTTTACCGCCCGGTTGTTACAGGAGAAGCGCTTTCGCAACGAGCGTGTGGTCGCACAAAAAATCGGCGATATTCATCTTTACTCTCACAAGACATTTGAAACCGAGGCAAATGGCGACCCAAGGTCGGTGTATTTGCTGCTCGCTGTGGCGATACTGGTCCTGCTGGGCGCCTTCGTAAATTATGTGAACTTAACAACGGCCAGGGCGCTGGACAGGGCAAGGGAGGTCGGAGTGAGAAAGGCTGTCGGCTCGAACCAGCAGCAGATCCGGATGCAGGTACTGGTCGAAACGGTACTGGTTAATTTGCTCGCCGGAGGGCTGGCTGTCGGCATGGTGGCAATGCTCCAAACAGCATTCATCGGTATCACCGGCTTACCGGAGACATTTACTGTGCTGGGTGATGTATTTTTCTGGGAAAGCGCAGGAGCGTTTCTGTTGCGCAGCGTGCTGCTTTCGGGTTTTTATCCAGCCGTTGTGCTCGCCTCGTTTGAGCCCGTGAAGGTATTGAAAGGTAACTTTTCTACCTCGGTCAAAGGAGCATTCCTTCGCAAATCGCTGGTCGTTTTCCAATTTGCGGTGACATTGATTTTATTGGTTCAAACCGTGGTCGTGTATAGGCAGGTGAAGTACTTGCGGGAACAGGAGCTCGGGCTCAACATAGACCATACACTGGTTGTAAAAGCACCTGTCGGGGCCGATATCCGTCCGGATTACAACGAATTCCGCCAAATGCTGCTCGAGCAGTCACAGGTGAAAGGCGTTTCATTTTCTGAAACCGTGCCAGGAATGGGGACGGCGGGAATGGGTACTACCACCGGTGTAAACCTTTCGGGGGCTGCTCAGAAAACCTATTACAACTATCATGTTACCGGTATTGACACTTCATTTATCGATCAAATGTCGATCCGGTTATTGGCCGGCAAGAACTTCGATGCGACAACCCGGCTGGGCTTTCGGGACACCACCGATCGGCAGCTCATCGTCAATATGGAGACGCTCCGGTTGTGGGAGATCAAAACGCCGCAGGAGGCAATCGGCAAACGCGTCGATCTATGGGGCAATCGGGCAACGATCCGGGCGGTCGTCGATAACTACCATTATGACTCTCCCAAAGTGCCGCATATTCCCATCATCCATTTGTATTCGCCCCGGTTCGACCGGTACGCGAGTGTGAAATTTGCGCCCGGTAATCCCGCCGAGCAATTGAACGCATTGAAACGCGTGTACGAAGCGAATTTTCCCTATTCACCTTTCACCTACTTTTTTCTGGATAGCGAGTATGATAAGCAGTATAAAACCGAAGACCGCTTCCGCCAGGTCTTTGGTTTCCTGACAATCATCGCGGTTGTGATTTCCTGTCTGGGATTATTTGGGTTGGCTACATTCACCGCTACCAAACGGACGAAGGAAATCGGCATCAGGAAGGTAATTGGCGCAACGACCAGTGATCTGGTGGTGCTATTGTCCAGGGAGTATTTTAAACTTATCACCCTGGCTATCGTTATTGGTCTGCCCGTGACGTACTTTCTGGCCAGCGCCTGGCTCGATAATTATGCCACGCGGGCGTCGCTTACGCCATATTTGTTCGCCGGTCCGGCGTTGACAATGCTGGTGCTGGTGCTGGTGTCGATTAGTGTGAAAACCATCGCTACCGCACTGCTGGATCCGGTTAAATCCCTTAGGAGCGAATGATCCATTCCTTTTAAATTTATAAGGCTTGTACGTTTCGCCAATGGTGCGTCTTGATGAGACATGAAGAGAATCAGGTGATGAACCCCATTGGGCACTTTTCAGCATTTACGTGTCGATATCGATAGGGAAATGCTTTCCGTTGCTAAGGAAAGAAGGAATTTAGAGATTTCCGTTGGCCACTCGTCAAATTGCTTTCGCACATCTTGTCCGGTCCTGCGTTAGCCCTTCACCGCTAAGTAAGACGAGCTATGGTTGCTTCTGACGCTTGATTTTAATACTGTTGAGTACAAAAGCTAAACCGTACTCGACTAGCAAACAGAGCGGGTTACTGAAAAGGTTACCGGATGCTTTGACAAGACTTGGAGTAGAATGGTATACTTATCTTCGAGAAGTGTCCCAAAAAAGAAAGTTTTGAGGGAGAATAATGAAATTTGAGTTGCTAGAGGATATCCCGCTGGGAACAATTTATATCCCATAAGCGCTTGTATATCAATTTCTTAAGAATACCGGCAAAAAAGGTAACCGATTCTTTTAGCTTATTTTGACGCGTTTACGCATCGAGTTGTCATTTTGAAGGTACGAAAAACGACCCGAAAAGTTTACAATTGCCGTAGTCGTTTCATAAGATTTAAATCGGAGACAAACTTTATACTTTAATTTAATCCAATTCACTTGGACATTCGAAAACTGAGTCCAGCGAATTCGAGGATGTGATACGAATCATCTTCGCGGAATTTCACGTTAAAACCTCCAAAACCAGAATTTACCCCACTGGTCAGTGCGTAACCAGAATCGATTACATCCAGCGGGATCTCATTAGAACTACCCATTGTTTTCAGCCTGAGCATAAGCACGCTGTCTGTTGACAAATACAATTCAGCGCTCTTGAACTTACTGTCCCCAATCAACATTTGATATCCGTAATGCTCATAGATGCCAGTCTTTTTCGTCCATATCGCAGGATCAATCGGCGTCAGGCGGTATCCCAGATTGTATTCCCTTCCTTTCACTCTTCGAGAAAGAAAAATGTTGTCGTTGATGCCTTTAAAAATCAGACGCTGATTACTTCTGGGAATCGTGTCTGTGGTTTTAATGTCGTAAGGAATGAATTCCGTTTCACTCACGGGTTTTAACACAATCTTTGCCCCGCCGTTTACCAGCATAAGTTGGTGGCTATCCATTTTAATAACGTTATAGGAGCTTGATTCGGCATAAATCCCGGAAAATCTCGCCAACACGCTGTCAGGAAGAGCAACCAGGTCTTTTTCCGTACTTACTGAATGGGTATTAGGTATAGGAAACAGGTCAGGGATACTTAATCCGAACCTGGGTAGGAGATTAAAGCAAAAATTCTCAGCCGCCTGTCCGCCTTCCGCGGTATTTGTCATCACTATTACGGCTGCATTACTTTTGGGTATCAATAGTAGTTTGGCATGTGTAAAGCCGGCGCTACCCGCATGGTATACAGCAAAAGTTGAATCATTGCGGAACATAAACCAGCCAAGTCCTTTCTTATTTGTTTCCAATGGCACATGGCCGTTTTGCAGGGAAAACATTTCTTTTGCTGTCGCTTGCCTAAGCAGCCGGGTCGATTCGCCACGGTAGGCCTGTAACAGGCCGATAGCATATCTGGTGAAGTCGTTCATATCTGTGTAAATACCCCCGGAGGCAATGTCCCGTAATTCATACTCTTGAGCTTGCTGGCCGTACGCATAAATTTTTGTACGATTTTTAAGCCGGTCCATTGCGAAGCCTGAGTGCTTCATCCCTAAAACACCAAAGATATTTTTATGTACGTAATCTGCATAATCTGTCTTGGTAACATCTTTGATCATATGCCCCAGGATGTTGTAGCCAGCATTCGAATATAGTCCTGCCAATCCTGCCGGATAAATTAGATGGGTTTGATTGATGAAACCGAGTACGTCTGTGTATTTTCCCGAACCGAGATCTGAATTCTTCCATATATCTGACTGGATGCCGGAGGTGTGCGTAATGAGCGTTTTCACGGTAATCGAATCCAGATGAATTCCCGGGCGTGCCAGGGGACGAAAATTTGGAAGATATGTTGTTAGCGGCTTTTGGATATCGAGAAGACCACGCTCTACCAATTGCATGACACTAAGCGCGGTAAAAGTCTTTGTTACGGATCCTATATTAACTACGGTGTTAACCGTCATAGGAACTTTGGTCTGTCGGTCGGAATAGCCGAATCCTTCCTTCCAAACCACCTTGCCGTCCATAATAATCGCCGCGCTGAGCCCAATAATTTTATCCGTTTTTAGTTTTTCTGCAAAGTACTTCTCAGATTCAGTTATTAGGCCTGCGTAAGTATCACTCTGTGGGTGGGCACGCCGGATTTGCCCAAGAACAGGCGAAGTAGTTATCAAAATTAAATTCAGCAACCACAGTGAAAAGATAGTTTGTGCCGGTTCGATGCCTTTCATGGATACTTAATTTGTGGTTATAGGGTTGAATCTGGAATTAAATGTGAATTTAACATTTCACGGAATCTGCGCTAACCAGATCCAGGAAACCCTTTTAAATTATTTATTGAGGTTTTTTGGTAAATGGTCAGCGCGGCTGCCGCAAAGAACTATGGCGGGCATCGTTACGCTACGCGGCCCGCCGTCCCGGACAATCAGAATTTTTTCAGCCGCAGGCACTTGTATTGAATGAGCGGACAGCAGGTTGCTCAATGGTCGGTCGAGCAGGCGGAATTTGCGAGTGCCAACAACAGAGCTATCATAGGCCGTAAAGTTTCATTTTTGATGAGAAATACCGTCTTTTTTGATGTCTGCGGTCCAAACGAGATGATAACTGGATTTGGTTAACGCAGACCTTGTTTTGATACGCAAGTATTTTTATCCCGAATTACAGGCACTATTCGCTTCGGGTTGTCGAGCGTTTTGAAAATTGCTTAGGCCAATTTATATTAGGATTATGCCTCGTGGATTAATTTGTTTTTTGCAGGACGTCCGGACCTTTGCCGTCGCGCTGTTAACGATCATGTCGTGCACACGTGAGAAGGCTTCAATTCAGCAGCGGGATCTTGCGGTCTTAAAGCAAAAATATGATGGGCGCACGGTCGAAGGGCCCGATGAATTCACCGTTCTACGGAGATCCATGGCTTTATAGGCTAGGCTAACCAAACTGTTGTACGCAAGGCAGGTTACCGAAAAGGTTACCAGATGCTTTGACCTGAATTGGATCGGAATGATATGCTTATCTTTTTAAGAACTCGCAATAATGAGTTCTTTGAACGAAAAAAGCGCCCTTTGAGGCACTTTCGGTTGTCCCGCTGGAATCATTTTTATCGCCTAACTGCCTCATAAACAGCAGTATTTCAAACTTCAATTTCCAGGTTACTGGATAGGTTACCAGATAAAATGATCGACTCTGTCGTATTTTGATCGATTTCAGTTTACAAGTTATAGTTTTTGAACTTAGTCTCCAAGACAGATTTGTTCAAAAGGCCTTGGGCAAATACGATGGCAACAGCCAATTCGATCTTTTCTCCAAGTCTCCTTGTACCTCCATAAGTGTTACACAACTCAGCAAGGCCTATGGCAGGAGTTGGGCATGACGGTCGGCGATTAATAAATTGAAAAAAATCGCGATTGATAATTTCATTCGCCAACCCAAGCGGAGAAATTCCCGAATCACTTTTCATACGTGCATTTTGCATCAAATTTGAGCAACAGGATAACTACGTGGTCTTTCCCTTCGAAGCCACGATAGTAATCCATAAATAGGGGCAATGCGAGGCCGATCCTTCCTCCATATTCAATTCGCACATCCGGCGACCTATTTCAGGCCCGTAAATATCAAAGGGTTTATGACCCTCTACGGGAGATGTTAGAACGGTGTGTTCAGGAAAACTTTATGCATGAAAATCATTTAGCAATATGGTCATTTGTAGATCGCCCGGAAGATATTATTGGTGCGCTGAGTATAGCCGGCTCAGATTGAATAGCTTCTAAACGTATTGACTTATAAAGAACAAACTCATTTTCAAGAATTTGACGAATGCTGTAATTTCCTTGCTGAAAAAATAACTGAACATCTTCCAAAAATAACCGTCAATTCAAAGTTGTAACTCGAAGCGACAATATCTGCTGGCTGACTGCTTTAAAGCCCGGCAGTGGCAGCTACCGAAGGGGAAAATCTTCAAAAATGAGTGTTGAAGGGTCGTGCTCATGTTGTTCTCATTCGGCTGACGAAGGTCCCATAAATCTCCATAGAGATAGGCAGACACTGACACCAGACCGTACTCCTCTTCTTTTAGCAAGCAATACCAACATTCTTGGGTTCCCGACAGAGCAACAATTACCCACCGCTTGTCCTCACTCAATTTTGATTCTTCGGCAAGACGGAATACAACGTTTTTGTATAGCACTCGATGGCCCTGCCATAGCACTTTACCAATTAGGTAATGTGGCAATGCGGTGGTTCATTCTGTGAAACGTTCAATTATTGACATTTATTCGAAATATTTATCATGTCCATTTTGTGAACCTGGTGGAACAATCATAACCGTATAGTTAACTACATTTTCAAAAAGAGACTTCCTCTTGTGCTTAATCGACCGAACAAGAATGACATAAACAGCCCCACCAATTAATGGGCCTACGGCCGCTTGCGGAATATGTTTGAAATATAAAAGTTGCCCTATAATTACGCTGGCTACTAACGAAGGGACAACACCTCTCTTATTTACGCTTAATTTTTCAATATTTTGTATAGAAGAAAACTTGACTATTCCCCCGCTACCAGGAACGAGTCGCATTTTCTCCAAAGTGAACCCATCTGCTCCTACTTCTTGAATCCTTCCAAAGAAGAATCTGTTTGCACTTTCACCATCCGAAGCTATGCATTGTACAAAATCGCCTTTGTCAACAAATTGACTTTTTCCACTATTCAGCAACTTTATTTCAAATGAGTCGGTTTGCGCTTTGGAAAGATGGCAAAGCGAGGACGCAAAAAAAATAAAAATGACAATTCCCCTAAACCTCATAATAAAAAGAATATGTCCCTACAAGTGCTGTAGGGACATGTGATTACCGCATATGATCTATGAGCAGGATACTAGACATATATAATTTCCATTAATACAATCATGTATTCCGTTAACAAAACCAACACCAGCACCACAAAGAGCTCCAAATTTTAAGCCATCAATCGCCATTCCGAATGGAGCACCAACTCCCAATCCGTAGATTGCGCCTTGTATGGCACCCTTCACCAATTTTGTTAACACAGTCGCGTGGCCATTAATTATCTTCCTGATCACTTTACCCAATCCAGAAAAGAAACCTGATGTTTGCATTCCACCACCAGCACTAGTTGAATTCCACCAAGCAGGATTTGCATAGCAATCTACAACATCTATTCCATAATCCGTTGTAACTTGCTCAAATAAGTTCTCATAGGCGAGAATAGCTTCATTTAGTATTCTTCTTTCGTTTGTCGTGAGAGAGGAGTCATTATTAATTAGTGTTTTAACCGGATTTAGATACACCGCTATCGCAGCACTTAACATTGAAGTCGAATAAGTTTGTGAATTACAAGCTGTAGTATTTGCAGTACAATACGTTTGAAGCAAATCTTTTGATCCGTTTTTAATTGCTGCCTCTATTTGAGAATAGTAATTAAAAATCTTCGTATATGCTGGATCTGTCATATATATACTGGAGTTAGCAAGAAGCTCTGCTTGTAAATCGTCATACCATGTACCAGCTGATGAGCCATAGGTCGAAATGAGTTGCATCCTGTAATCCCAGCTAGCAGATTCCATTGTAGGGCAGGTCTCGTCCATCGCCGATAAACGCGAAAAAGCATCTTTTGAAGCTTCTTGACTATTTGCTTTGACCGATGGAGTAGGGTCATCATTATAGTTACTACAAGACGAAATGACTATTGAGCAGAAACAAAAAACAAGGATAGTTACTAGAACACGAACAGGATTGTTGTTAACAGTTAACATAATTATTATTGTTTGAGGTTGAGAAATAAGAAATACATAATTTAGCTGATGAATTATAAAAAAGAATGATTTGGCCAAAAGGAAATATACCCTTTGGCTTATCTGATACTTCTCGTTGAGGCAAAATTCAAGACATTATAAAACCACTATTATAGATTATCATCGGTCTGGATATACTGATCTAGGAATTAACTCACATCACAGCAATAATGCTTTTAGTAATCATGTTATCCTAGGCTACCTGTCCGCAGACGCATAGAGTCTTCTAGCTGAAATTTGCCAGTCAAATTAAAGCGTCTGCAGCCTAATAAGCCAATAAAAATATACCAACAAACTTTATTTCAATATTTGCTCATAGTATTTTATCACCAATGATCCAGCTATATCTTACAAAAATATTATCAAAGACAGATTGATATTTTTGTAAGATATATTCAACGGAAAGCGTCAAAGCCTTCTCCGAATGCGGAGCCACCGTAAAGCAATTCAATTATATGATTTTCATATACTTATATGATTGAACACATAAGTACACATCTATTCATGCCTGCAACTAAGAAATGGCAATAACAGAGCATAACGACCACAATCGTTGCAAGGAAATTTCAAAATTTAATGGATTATATAAGCCGCATCTAACAAGGTTAGACCTAACGATGAAACCTATACGAACAAGAATGAGTTCTTAGTTATTCGGAGTGCCTTTCAGTTACATCAAATCTATTTAATTAGTTATTAAACACAAAATAATTCGACGTTTTTTTGCAAAATATTTTCGTTGTATTGGCAATGAGCAAACGCGGAAGAATTGATTAAAGAGTATAATAGGCTGACCGATCCGTCGTAGGCAGTAATTTTAGACTTTTATATTTAAATAGAAGGAGGAAACACTATTTAAGGACTATGGATTCTCTACCAAACATAGTTCGAGTTCGCACAGGCTACCAGCAGAGAAGTCCACCACCTTGCTCTCTCAATTGTATTCTGCCCAGTGTTACTTTAATCGCAATGAAAAGAATAATGCACTGATCGAGATCAATATTTCCCAAAATCAATTAGATAGAAAGTGAATAAGAAGGTTAGAACCCCTTTGATTTTTGCATTGACAGCTGGAGTGCTAAACTTTCTCCAATGATTTTTGACGAACTAGAGCCAGACGCAAACAAGAAAGTGAATGGTCGTAAGAGACAGCACAGATGGCAGAATATAGCTTGCTTACGTTCGTGCTGCTAATAAGCCCGACGGCAATGCTGGTTTAAATTTTTCGCTGGATATTCTTTGCCAGAACAATAGCCGACAAAAGCGATAGCCTAAAAAAGAAGAAAGTGTAACCCGGATCAAAGTAGTTCACGATGCCCTAGGAGTACTTGCAACAGGTCCCTATTACTGGCGGTGCCACGGAATTGCTTTATACTGATCAGATATTCACTTTCAACGACAGTGAAAGGGATCATAAATAGCAAGAATCTGCCTAGATGCCTGCACAGAGCAAAGTGAGTATGAGGACTTACAAACAAAAAAGTAGCAGACCAAAGTCTGCTACTAGTGAAAATCTAAATTTATCAATCTGGAAACCTGTATAGGTTTTTTCAGGACTAGTTAGAGTCGATTTAATATCCCTGATTTTGTACGAGGAACCCTTCCTGTGCCGAAGCTCCGTCGATCGCTCTCTGAGGGATTGGGAATAGTCGTTTGTTTACGTTTTTATCTGTTTTTTCCGTCCAGTTACCTTCGTATTTTCCAAACCGGATCTGATAGTTTCTTCTGAACGCTTCCCAATACAATTCAAATCCCGACTCACGGAATAAGATATCGAGGTTAATGCTGGTCAGCGCTTTCGGAGTTTGAGCTGGTCGGGCATTCCTTGAAGTTCTTAATGTATTGACGTCAGCCAAAGCCCCAGCATTATCGCCATTTCTAAGCTTCGCTTCGGCTCGCATCAGGTAAATCTCTCCAAGACGTATTAATACCAAGTCAACACTGCTGTAACTACAGCAATTGTTACCGGTATGGCTGAATTGATATTTTGAAAACCGGTAGCCCGTGTTGTGCAAGCTGCCCGGACCGGTAAAATCGACGTTCCGTGTATGGTTTACATAAGTTAGGTTCGCTCCGCTGGTTCTCTTGTTGATCACCGGATAGATCTTTACCTTGCCGTCTGCGGATCTTAAAATATTGCCGCTTCCATCCTTTCTGGGGCCCCAGATAATTCCGCGCAAAATCCCTCTGTCTATTTCAAAGGACGTGGCATCTATGGAATAATAATGCTCGGCGTCGTTCAACGGAGTAACTCCCGTAAGGTCTTTCAGGTTTTCCGGTACGATCGTATTCTTTTTGAAAAAACGAGCGTCAGCGTCGGCTGGATCTATATTACCATAGGCATCCACCCAGGTTTGATAAAAGTCGGGCGTTGCCGCTACGGCGTCAGTTCCGCGCGTGTTGGGGAACTCCGGTCTTGGTATCTGGTCGCCGGATATGGACCAATATGCCCATCGCTGCTGATCAGTCTCCAATACGCCGCGTTGGTCGAGCGCAAAAATGAGTTCCTTATTAGTATGGTTATCGTCGCTGAACAAATCGAAGTATTCAGGGGACAGCGAATACGGCCCTGCAATGATCTCATTGGTGTATTTAGTCACCTTATCCATATCCTCCTTTTTAAATTGGGGTGTGCCATAAGGATCGCGATAGACGGCAGCATTCAAATATAAACGCGCCAATAACGCCTTCACCGCATTTTGGTTTAACCGGCCCGGATCACTGTCTTTCCTAATTTTGTCAACTACCGATAAAAGCTCGCTTTCGATATAACCAATTGCCTCCTGCCCTCTTAGGATCTGAGACACCTCGCTTGATAGCTCTTTTTTGAAGATCAAGCCCCAGTTGTCCAATGCCAGCATATTCAGGTACGCCTTCATGGCAACCATTTCGTAGTAACCCGCCTGCGCACTTGCATTACCCGTCTTAGCTGCTTCATTCAATCTTTCCGCGGCAATTACGGCTCTGGATAAAGTAAGGGTAATTTGCGTCCAGGTATCGCCAACAAGGCCGTTACTTGGGGTCATCAAATGCTGGTGAACAGCGATGAACTTGCCGCCGTCGTACCAGTCGGTGCCGCCGCGATAAGGAAGGATACCCTCGTCAGAAGCTACCTCCTGCAGTCCGAAATTGTTTGTATGCAGCCATACACCGGCGCGGAGGAGACCATATACCGGGGCTATGGACCCGCTTACAAGTTCCGCCTGGCCCGTTCCTGTGAGGGATTCGTCAAGAATTTCCTCGTCAAGGTTGGTACAACCGACAAAAGCCGTTAGAAATGCAATGATCGTCAGCGCTCTATAAAGTCCTGTATTTTTCATTGTAATTTAATTTTCAACGAATCGTAATAATCGTTTTTGTTCTGTTAAAATGTCACGTTAAGGCCAAGCAGGAAGGTTCTTGCTCTAGGATAGGTAAAGCGGTCAATACCAAATGTCTGGATTCCGCCGGCAGCCGATCCCGTATTCACTTCCGGATCAAAGCCTGAATAGCTGCTGATGACAAACAGATTCTGGCCAGTCAATGTAAGGCTGGCACGTTGAATAACATTCCCGAGCTTTGACCCCGCAAAATTCAGGTTGTAAGCCAGCGTAGCATTGTTCAACCTCATAAACGAGCCGTTTTCCAGATAGCGGGTCGACACAACATTGGCATTGCTCAATGCCTCATTGGGGTATTTGATAGCAAAATCAGTAGTGTTGTTGGATTTGGCCAATTGTGCCTTGCTAAACAAGGTCATGGTCGTATGATTGAAAATCTTGTTGCCGGCTACACCATTGAAATTCAAACCGAGGTCAAAAGCCTTGTATTTGAAGTTCAGGTTATATCCATAGATGATCTTGGGGATTGCGCTTCCCACCACAACACGGTCATTGTCTAGTATCGCCCCATCTCCATTCGTATCCCTGAATACATTTTGCCCATTGTCCGGATTAATTCCATCGAATTCGTACATATAGAATGCGCCCAAAGGTTGACCATTAATATAGCCGTTAATAGTTGCTCCCGACTGACCGGAACCCTGTGCCGCCCCAGTCGCCAACACTGCGTAAGGTGACTTCTTAACTTTATTTTGAATATAGGTGAAGTTACCTCCGATATTGTAAGAGAAGTCCCGGCTCGGGTCGCTGCCGTAATTCAATGTCAGTTCCACACCATTGTTCTGGATTTTCATATTTGGGATATTGGTCCAGTAGGTTGAAGTGGGTTGAACAGGATCGGACGGAACAACTTCCAGAAGGATATTGGAAGACTGCTTGTTAAAATAATCCAGCGTACCGGTCAATCGGGATTTAAAAAATGCGAAGTCAATACCCAAATCTGCCTGCGTGGACACCTCCCATTTCAGATTAGGATTTGCCAATCTCGTGAAAATAATCCCATACGGATAGCCTTGCAGGGAAGTAGCATCGGTATCAATGGGATAAGTGCTTACGCTTCCTGTACCTGTTTGCAGGCGTTGTTCCAAATAGCTTGCTTTTGTAATCTTGGATGGAATTTCCTGATTACCAGTCTGGCCCCAACTTGCGCGTAATTTAAGGTTGTTGAAAACCGTATTGTTCATGAAAGCTTCCTTCGAGATGTTCCATCCAGCAGCAAATGAAGGAAAATAGCCGTATTTATTATTCTGCCCGAACTTGGAAGATCCATCGGCGCGGAACGTACCGGTGAACATATATTTATCAGCAAAAATATAGTTGACCCTTCCGAAAAAAGATTGGAGCTCGTTTTTCAAAGCCTCCGAATTCACCGCCGTCGGCAAAGCCGTTGTACTTGTGTGGTCCTGATAAATCGGGTCGATATTATTATTTGCAAAGCCTCGATAAGTAGTAATTCTGGTCTCATCCAAAAACTTTTGATATGAATGACCCGCTAAGAGCGTAACACTATGATCCTTGCGGAACCAGTTATACGTCAGCGTATTCTCTACAAGCTGATTGGTATTTCCGCTTATTGCATTGTCCAGGACGCCATTTGAAACGTCTGACTCATTCACCACCGCCGGGAAGGGCTTGTACTGTTGATTTCTGGTTGTGGTAGAATAATCCACGCCAAAGTTCAACTTGTAGACCAGACCATCCAAAATCTCAATGGATGGCGAAATGTTTGCCAGAATACGGTGATTGATAGCCTTGTCGCTGAACAAGTTATACCTGGCAAGCGGATTTAATGCATTGGTGTTCAACAAAGTCGGCACACCGTTGGTATACGGAGGAATCGTCGGATTCAGCGTGAGCATGTCGCTCATGGTAGAAGTGATATCCGGGCGTAAATTTTCAGTACGCGAAGCCGTCAGGTTATAGTCCACTTTCATCCGGCCGTTGAATGCCTTCTGGTTCAGGTTCAATTTTCCGGAATAGCGTTTCAGTCGGCTGTTTTTCAGGATACCCTCCTGGTCCTGATAGCCCACGGAGGTAAAATAGGAAAAGCTTTCGCTGTTGGCCCCGCTCATCGATAGATTGACCGTGTTGGATACGCCTGTTTGAGACAGCTCGTCCTGCCAGTTCGTATTAGCCCCAAAATCCTGCAAAGTCCCGCCCGTAGCTACAACCTCTCTGCGAAAAGCGTCGGCGTCGAAAACGTCTATTTTCTTAGCCATAGAAGATATTGCCGTAGACGCCGCCAGAGTCATCTGCGGTTTTCCCTTTCCTTTTTTAGTGGTAATCACCACAACCCCATTGGATGCCCTGGATCCATATACGGCTGTCGCACTGGCATCTTTCAGCACATCGATACTTTCGATATCGTTAGGGTTGATGAAAGTAAGCGGATTTGTGGGAACGCCGGTGTTGGAATTGTCGAGCAAAAATCCGTCAACCACGTACAGCGGCTGGGTTCCAGAGCGCAAGCTGCCGATACCCCGGATAATAATGTCCTGCGCAGCACCCGGTTCACCGCTGTTTGCAGCGATGGAAACGCCGGCCAATTTGCCTTGCAGCAATTCGCCTGGGTTTGTGACAACGCCCCTATTGAAACTTTCGCTGCTGATGGAAGAAATAGCCCCGGTAATATCCGACCTTTTCTGTGTGCCGTAGCCGACTACAACCACCTCATTCAGTTGCGAAAGGTCCTGGCCTAGCTGGATAGTGATCGACGATTGGCCATTTACGGGAATCTGTTTGGTGGCATACCCTACAAAAGAAACGACCAGAACGGCGTCGGCATCGGCATCTATCACAAACTTACCTTCGGCATTCGTGGATGTCCCCTTTGTTGTTCCTTTGACGACCACTGTCGCACCCGGCAGCGGCGCTCCGGCCTGATCTGTAACGGTACCCGAGACCGACTGTGCAGCAGCCTCCGTGTTTGTAAATGAACTTTCAGCTTGAAACGAAAGCTTTGTATTTACACTCGCAGGAAATGCCTGGGCCGGGTTGGCAGTCAGCACAACCCAGGGCAAACATGCGGAAAGACCTACGAGCTTAGATAGACGTAATTTTGAACGCATAAAATTTAAGTTTTTACTTATTATCCGGGTTCAAAATTACTTTCGGGGAGGCGAGAGGTGAGTTAAACCCGATTACCATTGTATTAACAAAAAGTTACCAGGCTTCAGACATCGGCAACTCTGGTAACAAAAACTTAACACCGCTGTCTTCGCTGCCCGGCTACCTTTGCATTGTACGAAACCATCGCCAATGAAAGCGCTATTAGGTCTATTGCTCGCCGGCTGTTTTCCGGCTTTTGCCCAAACGGATGATAATCTAAAAATCAACAAAACGCAGGTAATCGGTTCTCACAACAGCTATAAACAAGCCATAGATCCGGCATTGTTCGCGGCATTTTCCAAGAAGGACTCTGCTTCGGCAAGCTCGCTCGACTACGAGCACATCCCAGTGACAGCACAGCTTCACCTTGGCTTGCGCAACCTTGAAATTGACCTGTACCCTGATGAGAAAGGTGGAAAGTATGCGAATCCGAAAGGGCTGGAAATAGTCGCAGGCCAAAAGCCGTATGACCCGCAGGGTAAAATGAAAGAGCCCGGGTTCAAGATTCTGCATGTGCCAAACCTTGATTTCCGGAGCCACTATTTCACCTTGGCAGATTGCCTCGACGACCTGAAAGCATGGTCAGAGGCGCATCCCAACCATACCCCGGTATACATTACCCTTGAAGTGAAGGGAAAGATTGCCGATGGTAATGGGACTGATGGCATTGTTGCCAACGACTTTGACAAACTGGATAAAGAACTTCTTGCACACCTTGGCAAGGCGCATATTCTCACGCCTGACATGGTAAAAGGTAAATACGAGACCCTGGAAAGTGCCGTGTTTCACGATAACTGGCCGACATTAAAAGAGGCAAAAGGTAAGTTTGTATTTGTACTTGACGATTCGGGCAGCAAGCGGGATATGTACATCGACGGCCACCCGTCACTAACCGGCAGGATAATGTTTGCCAACGCTTTGCCCGGCACACCGGAAGCCGCTTTTCTTATCAGAAATAATGCCAAGTCTCCTGAAATACCCGATCTGGTAAAAAAAGGTTATCTCATCCGCACCCGCGCCGACTCCGATACCCGTGAAGCGAGACGCAACGATAAAACTACATTCGAGGCGGCATGCAAATCCGGCGCACAGATTATTACAACGGACTACTACCAGAAAAGTACCCACTTCAAATCTGACTATTCGATTAGTTTCGAAGGCGACACCTATTTTAGGAAGAACCCGCTGTATTAACCACGGCAAAAAATCTCTCCGATTCCCTTACCGGGAATAGCACATTAACCTCTGTAAACTTCCGATAGGGTTGGACAGAACTTATAGTCTGACCCTGTCTTCAAAAATAGTTTTAAATCGGATCGCACTGACCGCGAACTTCGAAACTATGGTTGTTAACCTCTATATCCGGTTCGACGGCTGTAATTTGTTCACGTCGATTTCCAATAAAGGCCAATGTATTTCGACTACTTACTGTTGCAAGGTCTGTGAAATCAAAAGGCACGATCCGGAAGGGCAGTCAATCAAGGCAAAACTCGTTAATGAAAGAATCATTGAGATTTTTTCGTTGAAACATTTAACTCATTCACTAGCGTTGAGATTTCCAAAAATAACAGATAACATCAAGAATCGTCAAAATAAAACTCATAAAACGTAGTCCTTTAAGCTTAGGAACAACAAGCATCACACATCTCTAAGATAAAAATGAAAAAAGTCCGATTTTTTAGTTCAGTATTTCTTGAAGCTCTCGATCAACGAATAATTTCGATACTAGACAGTCATAAAATTGCTGCAAAACAAACAAGTTTTGAATTGAGAAATCATCAACTTAGGTTAGATAAAAAAATAAACGAGGAACTAAATTTTTTAACAGCAAATAAAGATTCTGCTATTATAGAATATAAACTTAAGCAGGTATATGCAGTTGAAAAAGATATTGCTAGAAGAAGTGCGTTCATTGCAAGGAAAAGCGAGCTAACAACAGCAATTTCGATATTTGAAGAAATTATGATAGAGATGCGAAATATCTTGGTAAACGAATTAGATTTGTTAGGTCAACAAGCATTGAAAATAACGCCGCCGCATCGACTACACAATATCATACTAAGTGAGATATCTATATATTCCAAAAGCTTAAATAGCTCATGGGCCCAAATTAGGGAAGCAATTGAAATTACACCGAACCTTAATCAAAGTGTAGATAAATTAACCGACGAAACAAGGGAAAAAGTAAAAAGCATAAGATCAATAGAAACAGTAAAACTAAAAAATGAAAATGAGATACTAGCGTTAGTAGATTGCAACTACCACCAAGAAGTAATAAGGTCAATCGAAGTTTATTTTCTCGAAATGAACAATAATCTCAATAATGCCATCAAGAAAAAGGCAGATAAGTAGACTCGTTCCATATTAGAAGCCAAAAATGCACGGCACCAAATGCCTAGAAGACCAAGCAAATATTGTTCGTTCTGAAGTTTCATCAGCGGAATAGACAAATGCGCTAAGTTCAACGTTACGCGAAGGCCCTTTGGTCCGAACACGGATAGAGCTGAACGACAAATCCAATTTGATTGAGATTATATCCTTGCGCAAGCCTCAGCAGAGAGTATGCCGTGAGGCGTCCCCAAAATCGAGCTGCCTGACTTCACATGGCAATACGATTGTCAAACCCATATATATCACGAAAGACCGTCCTGTCGGGGGAAAAGCAAAAAGAACTATGGGAATCATTAGAAGCACAAATGCGCCGAGATCTATATTTTACTGACTGCGATTTGAACCTTGACAAATTAGCCAACCTGACCGGTATCAATAAATACCACCTCTCCGAAACGCTGAACAGTTTCGCTGGTAAGCCATTTTACCAATATGTCAACGAGTACCGCATTGCTTACGCTTTAAAGGAGATGGAAATCATTTCAGGCCAGTCAGAGGAGTTCAATTTTCTTTCTCTCGCCTACAAATCGGGTTTTAAAGCTAAGTCGTCCTTCAACAGGTATTTTAAGGAGATTACGGGCTTTACGCCTTCGGAGCATCTGAAAATCTTACGCCAACCGAAAATCATCGTATGAGGTTGTGGATTAGCGATATTGCACATATCGATTAAAAAAAGACCCGTCGTCGAAAAGGTCTATGATTGCGTAGCCTGGATTTGTTTCGTGGTATTTCCCCATCCAGTAATTTCCCGAAACAGCTCCGTTGCAGCAATAGGTGACATTATTGTAAGTCACGCGGTCAAGCAGGTGAATGTGACCACTGATCGCGAGTTTTATATTGTCATGCTTGTTGAAAAGTTTTGCGATTCGAGTTGTGTCCGTGTGCATCAAGCTGCCGGGTACTACCCAGTTACCCCCTTTAAGATTATCGCCATCAAAAAAGACGCTCGCGGATAATATCGGTATATGAGATGCGACAAGTACCGGTACCCTGGACGGAGTTTGACGCAGATCGTCTTGTAGCCAGTGAAACTGCTCCTCATCCAGAGTGGCCATATATCCTGTCCCTTCGGGGCGGGATTGGACACTATCGAGGATAATGATGTGCCATCCGTTTTGATCGATGCTGAAATATCGATGCGATAAAGCTATTTCGTCCATTGCCCGCTTTTTGCCGTCGCCGAACATGCCAGGAGACGGATGCCAGATATCGTGGTTTCCGATACATGAAACAATCGGAATGCTGTTTTCAGAAGACATAATTTCGCGGTACAATGCCCATTCTTTTGATGCTTTGGTTTGCGATATCCCATGGGAACCCATCACCGAGTCACCGGTATTCAGGATGATATCTGGCTTTATTTCAAGGTTCTGAAGATGGTGAAGGCATTGTTCAAACCGCTTTCCTGCCCAGAGGTGTGGCTGAATGTGTATGTCGGTGAGGTGAGCGACACGGAATACTCTTTTAGGCTGAGAGTTGTCCGCCGCTGTAACAGATGACATGGAAAGACCGCCGGCTGCCATTCCAAGGGTTTTCAAAAGATTCCTTCTTTGCATACAACGAAAGCATGTTATGCAAAGATGCGCTGCAACCGTAAATCAGTTGTTAAGGCGATATTATCAAATCTTGATGCGAACAGTGGCAGACTCGGGTGTGCCGGGTTCGGCGAAGGCGAACATCACGCGCCCTTGCACCGATGGGTGGCCGGCGATGTACATCGCGACGACGCGTTGCCACTTAATGCTAAGATCTTCAGGTATTGGCTCCGATGTACAGCGACCACTGGCGACTGTGATTATCGGCGGGCTAACCAGCACCTTGATTTTCGCTCCGGTAATCATCCCGCCGCTTTATTTGTGGCTGGCTAAGAGAAAGTAAATAGATAGACTTCAATACGGCAAGTGGCTTTTATTTAAAGCCGCTTGCCGCGCATTGTTAGCAATTCTTAATTTTGGTAATTGCCGGAAAACTGCATAATTGTGTAATATTTAAACATTGCCTCACATGAGCCATAAGAAAACCTCCCTTGAAACGCAGATTGCAGAAGCTTTGAAGGATAGCCTTGCCGCTGACCGCAAACTGTCAAAAAAGGCGATCGATAGAATAGAAAAGACCGCCGGAAAGCTCTCAGAGAAACTGGAAGAGCTGTTTGCCAAAGAGGATGAGAAAGCTGCAAAAAAGAGAGTGGATAAGAAGCAACCTGAATAGTTGATCGCCCATCCCTTCGAGAGAGTGTTAACATATGCTTTTGGCAATGGGTGCCGCTTACAGTTTTTTGATGCTTTTTTAACCGTAATCTAGATCGCTATATTTTACAGGATTTTCGGTTATTTTTTTCCGTAAGTAACAAACGTGCATTTGCTGAGTCTCACCGGCGCAATCATTCAATAGGTGCTTCTTAAGAAATGGCGCCAGCCGCATAAGCTTGATCAGGCAGTCCACAGGAAACTACGTCTGAAAGTTGCGGTCAAACTTTACCGGACCATCGTTCAAGGGCTGTGTAGGTTAGTAAGAAAGCGGGGTTTGGCAAATTCAAACTTGTCAAGCCCCGCTTTCTTGTTTCGACAGTTTATTTTTCAATTGAAATCCGGAGTTTAATAAACTGCAGCTAATCGGCCGGAGTACTCTGCGCGGGCGAAGAGATTACCTTTCCTTCCAGACTTGACGACAAATAGTTGTCCAATGAGGCAATTTGGCTGTGGGACCTAACCTGCTTCAAACGGTTGTTTTCATCAATCTGAAAGCTAACGACTATCACTCCCTTTTTTAAGCTAGTAAAATGGGTGTCATCCACCACGATGTACCCGCGAATTTGCTCTGTTAAAGTTTTTTTAACATTGCCGGGGTTCTTGGCAAGTTTTGATGCATCGCCAGACTCCGCGGCAAAGCAAGCCGCATGCATCATCACTGTAAAAATGGCGGCAGAAGCCGCAAGCCGGAACTCCTTCCGGCATGAAATGTTGTTGTTTGAATTGTTTTTCATAGCTAAATATTTATTGGCTCTGGTACTTCCAGAAGACATTGCGAAGATAGATTTCTACAAGTCAATGTCTTGCAAATGAAATATTTAGCGGTAAATACCCTTAGTGACCGGTCAAATCGGTGATTTAACGGTTATGTGGTCGCATTTTGCGTGCCGGCCTGGTTTCCCAATTATTGCTGAAAAGGGGTTTGAGGAAGGGCCGTTTAAATGCTTCAACACATATCAACAGCCTGGTTTTAAAAATCCTTGTATTAACGTTTTGGTTACACTGTGATTTTTTACTTAATTTTAGTGCCTCCCTTCGCGCTGCAAACAGCTGCCGACCCTTCGACCTCCCTGCAAAATTCTGAATACTTGTTGCTGAATTATTTTCTTGAACACCACAAAACATATTTAGTATATGAACAGTGAAAAGAGAATGACAACGTCCGGTATGACTTCTTCTGCCGTTTTCTACGCAGTGTATGACAGCGATGGTTCGGAGCAAGTCCTCGGCAGAGAGCTGGCATTTATCGAGCAACGTATCGGGTCTGGCCGGGATTCGGACCCTCACAGCTCTGATGAAGTATATTTCGACAGCCTTTATGAAGCTAAGATTTTTGTCCGGGATAATTTTTTGTTTGGCGCCGAATATTTTTCTTCAAAACAGCTCAATGACCCCGATAATGTGCTCTATGCGCTGGCCGATAAGTTCACCTACCTGATGACTTAGCACTATATAACCTCATGCAACAGCTTGGCCAGCGGCTAATTTTATCAAATCGTTAGGCACTTCCATGCCTGTGGGATTCTTGATAAATTAGCATCGTCAACAAACATGAAAGAGGGATGGTACATGAGAAGATTTTTAAAGTCGGGGTAGCCAGGGAGGTGAAAGTGATCGTAAAAGGGTTCCCGTCAAAGGATTTGAAACGGGTTTCAAAATTCTTTGAGATAAGGGTTAAAGAAGCGGGACAGGCTTTGTTTCAGAATCCGACCGGAATAAGCCTTCCTGTTCCCCAGCAAATTCACAAGCCGGATCAAAAGCAGCTGGCAGGCAAGGTCATCGCCCTCAGCGGTATTTCTGAAACCCATATCCAAGTAACTGTAAGAGAATTTGACAGGATACTGGAATCTTCTGTTTTGTGGTAATTAACCCGGGCATTAATTCCGGCAGGTCATCAATGCACCAAATTTCACTGGTTGGAATAGAATCATTTCGTGGATTGCCTCACAGACTTCTATCGGCACTCGCGCAAATACAGTCCCGCCGATCATGGAAAAAGTTCGACCTTTATTAGATATCCAAGCTCCAATATAGGAGCTTAAGGAACGTGTACACAGCGCGATGGACTGCACTATCGTCATGAATCCGGACGCGGCAACCAATATGGTACAGGGAGCTTCGGTAGAGGGCATCGGTAATGCGTTTTATGGCGCGCTTGAAGCCTTACCCTAATTGTAGTGTAAGCTTTCCCGATTTTGTAGCCTTACCTTAGATAGGACAATGCGATATTAGACTTTTTTTGTTTTCTATTGTTTTCGCGAACACGGCTGATGCCATTCCGGAAAGAGCTTGATGCGGGTGTAGCCGATTGTAATTATCCATCCATTCATCTGATAAAATACGAACTTGTTCAAGTGATTCAAACAAATAGGCATCTAACGCGTCTTCGCGATAGGTGCGGTTTATCCTTTCAACGTAACCATTTTGCATCGGTTTTCCGGTGATCTAAAAATCACCGGTCAAGTAAAGATTCTCTTACATGCTACACCGGCTAGTCGCCCATCTATAGCCAAGGTACAGGCTCCATACATGAATAGTCGATTTTCATTGAAACCGTTCTGTTGTTATAAAGGCCAATGTAGCCAAGGATTCGCAGTATAGATAATTCGATATACCAGTTACCGAGTATCCACGCTTCGATTCTTGCATCAGTGTCAATTTTATCAAGATTTTCCCTTCGCCATGCGTTCCCGTGTATGATGGCATTTCTAATTTCGAGGTAAGCCTCCGTCGCCGAGGTGATATTTGCCCTTGGGTTAAATGACTTGTCAACAAAAGTGATATTTTCAAGCTGCTTCAGACAACTAAGCGACTTCGGAATATCTCTGGAAATCTTCAAGTGCGCTATCAGTTTATTCAATTTTACGATCGCTATATCTGTTTCTTTTCCAGCGCTTTTTTCAACAAATTGCCAGTTGTAAAGTAGTTCCATTGCCGCCTGGGAAAGAACGATACAATTTTCTATGAAGACCTTGTTGCAGTTAGACTCGAGGTAAAAGCTGATGACGTTTTTCAGGTTTGAACTTTGCTTTCGATCATTCCATATATCACTGAAACTTTTCCAGAGAGGCCGCAAGTCGATTTGTTTATCTCGGTGATACCAGGAACTGACCGCTTTATACCCGTCCACGTGATTCGTTGCATAGTCTTTCCATACCATGTTTTGTCCGGATACTCCTGTCAAAAACAAGAGGGATGTGCGCCGCCCGTTTATAAAGCTCAAAAAGCTGCTTAGCGAGCTTGCTAAACCAATTGCCTCATCGTACGAGATTGTTCCTGCCTTCTTTGTCGCCTCTCCATAATATTGGATACAATACCCTCCTGAATTGCGTAACTCCTTGTCGCTTTGTTTGTAAGAGGCACTTTTTTCCAGGACAATCGAATAGTCGCCGTTGTCGAGTGTAAGTCTGTTGTTTGAAAACTGATTACCGTTCCAACAGACCGGTTCCTCAGAAATACTTTTCAGATTAGGAATAACAAAAGTTATTCTTTCTGCTTTTGCACTCAAGTCCCCAACCGTTTTTTCATCGATAATACGGCCGGAGAATTCGTTGTTAGTAAATTGTGTGACTACACCTTTTCCAAAACAATGATCTGCGGTACGAACGCGCAGCGGCTGTGGGTCTAACGTAAAGCCCAAAAGATCTTGATGAATACTTTTATCGGCGGTACCGCGGAAGACCAACTGTGGCTGGGGTAACCAGTCAAAAGATATTAATCCCTCGATCAAAATCTCAGATTTGCTCTTTTCAAGAGCAAATTGACCTTGATAGACAATTACCGGCTCGTTTGGTAAATACTGTTGCAGGCTTTCTGGAAAGCCGTTCGGTATATCTGTTTTCTCCATATCAATCTAATTATGAGCCTAAGTTCACGAATTCCGATGACTTAGTGTCCCATAAAGCGAAGGTCTTGAAACTAAGCCGGTCGAGAGGAAAACGATTACCGAAGACACTAATCCTAGAATTAGGATAATGGAAGCGATGTTTGCCAGGTTATCTTCCTGGGTGAAATCGATTTGGCTAGTATGGGATGGGGATTCCGCCGAAGGTTGATTAGGTGAATTTTCCATTGTATAGAGGGGGTATGTAACTACCGTAATCTTATTGAAATCCAATGAAATATCAAAATAGTTTTTATTATTCTGAGTTGAGGGAGTAAGTCCAGATTGACTAAAAGCGAGTTGCAGAACGAAAATATGAAAAGTAACTGCCGGTGATTAATTTGCTACATAATATTACTCAATGGCTACACAATGAATCTTCACTCCAACCTTCGTTATCCCTTTTTCAAGTACATTATTGAGGAATTTTCCGGCACATTTTATGAGGACGATCTAACTAGTCTGAATCGACTTCTGATTCTGTATCATAACAGGTATTCGTTTACGGTTAGAAGAAACGATGTAGGTGAATTCATCGCCTCGTACGAGCAAGGGATTTCCAGGCCTGACTGGCTGCACTGGTGGTTCGGGCGTGCCAAGCGTGATAGGATCCGCCAAGTCAAGCGTCGCACGGCGTTCACCCTTCGACATAATCGAGAAATATTTGAGCACCTTTTGTCAAGGGCGGACTATGGGTCCGAGAAGGCCATCTACGAAACTCTCACTTCGATTTCAAAATGGGTTCAAACCTTATCCTCAGAGGCAGTTGGAGACAAATTTCTTGATCTTGAAGGGTGGAGAACGGAGTTGGCTTCTTTAGTTCAACAAATACCAAGGCCAGAGGCTGCTACAAAAAGAACAGCACGTACGCGGGCGTCGGAAAGCTTTCAGGAGCAATTTACCGACGGGGATGACACTGAAAGGCTGCTCAAATTTAATCGCTTGAAGCGCCTCTTATTGGCAGAGCGGTGGATTGTCCCAATTGGCGACACGGATACTTACCGGTATTGCAAACAATCCAAAGGTGGAAGGCTTTACATCGCCGCACTTTACTACGTCCTAATGGAAAAAGGGTATATCAAGATGACAACAGATGCACCGCAGATTGCAGCATCCTTTAACTCCTGGTTGGTGCACGATTTTGAGCAAAGCTCATTTGTGAAGGCCTTTCAGGCCGAAGAGCTAAGTCAGTTTGACGGCAGAGATGGAAATGCTCGTACTAAATATCTGACAGAGGTCAGATTGCTCCTTCGCGACTTCTAAACTAAATTCTTTTCATTCCCGGTCGAATCACAGGAAGGAATTCCTGCTACCTGACTCTGAATTTTGCCAGCATGTTTTATCAAACAGAAAGGCAAAATGAAAAAGAAAACTCCGGATTCGTGTAACCAGAATCCGAACACAACTTCGATAATACAGGAAGTGGCCCGTGTAACAATCCGTTCCGATCCTGCGGTTCGCTCTGATTATGTCGTCGATGTGCGCGAAGCAAAGCGGCTGTTGAAAACAGTCTCTGGACAGAAGATCTACTACCATTGCGCCAGGGGACATCTGCCATTTACCCGCCAGGCAGGGAAGCAGTATTTCTCCGAGGCAGTTCTCCGGCACTGGCATCACAGGATTCAGTCCCAGAAACATTACGAGCTTAATCATTGACCCTATGGAGATAACCAAGGAGTTGGTCCTAAGGCTCTGTAAGCGTAAAGACCCGAAACGCAAAAGAATGCTCTTTGAGCTGTATCGCGATTTATTTACCTCCACTATGTCAGCGAGGTTCCTTGTGGACGTGATCAACGAAAAGCTCTCGGCCGGTGCAGTGTCGCTGTATGACATCAAATACATCCGCGCGAAAATGAAAAAGTGGAGCACGCAGCAGGTGCCAGTTCAACAAAGTGGAAAGGTAGAAATTCAGGCCCAGCCCAAAGCGGCAATGAAATTTCCCCGCTCTGAGCCTGAGCCATATGTTAAACCATCTAAAAAATATTAACCAATGAGAAACTTACATTTTATAGTACAAGCCAAAGGAGGCGTAGGTAAATCTATTTTGATGTACCTGTTTGCCCTCAAACATTATCGAGACCCCAAATGTCTTTTTATCGACGTGGACGCTTCAACGCAGACCAGTACACGTCAGTTGAAATTCGTCGATCAGGATCAATCCGATGTTGCCAACCTGTTAGACGAGAAAGGCCTTCTGGTAAGAGACAATTTACTGGCCTATTTGCAGAGCATCGCAAAGGAAGATTTTGAAGAAGCCTATTTTGATTTCGGAGCACCGGAAAGCGAGCAGCTTCCATCGCTCATCGAGTACGATATACCTCTCAAAGCATTTGCAGAGGGACTGGGTTTTGAAATCACGTTTCATATCGTCATCGGTGGCGGAGGTGCCTACAATCCATCCATCGATTATTTGCTAAGGATGTTTGACCTTGTCAAAACGGATTTTGAAATCATCGTCTGGCAAAGTATGGCCACATTCCGCAAGTTTCCACATTTGACCCAGGAGCTTCGGGAAAACTGTAAAGACTCAGGACTTGTGTTTCGCAGGTTTGGCGACTTTGAACCAGAGTCATTTCTCGGGGCAGAAATCCTGACGGGCATCCGTAAAGGCCTTGCGCTGGATACCTATACAATCGGGCCAAGATTAAGGCTCCAAAGAGAACTCCAAATCAATTTTGCCGATGTCTAGCGAATCAATCAGCAAACAAACCCTGGCCAGGATCAAAGCGGAGTACCTGGCCAGGTATGAAATCGAAATGGACGACTGGTCGGCAATTATACTGCTGGACAACCAGGCCCAGTTTCAAAACATGGATAGCCAGCTCCGGGCAGTTCTGGATGAGAACAAAAAGCTGAGTGGCAAGATCAAGGACTCTGTGAAGACGATCCAATTCAATTCGATTTGGGAAGCTTTCATCCATGGCTTAGGCAAAGGATTGCCGTATTCGATTACGGCACTTGTTCTTGGAATCTTATATTACGTATACATGAGTACGTATGTGGATTACCAGCGGATCGAGGATTTCGTTTCGGCCTACGAAAATGCACCGGACTATGTGGCGTTGATTCGGGAAGGTGAGACGGAAACGTCAGGTGGCATCAAGTATCTCATTCTTTCGCCATCAAAACGCGGCAAATATGCATTCGGCAAGTCTTACGAATTCGACTCGCGACGAAAATTGGTCAAAGTGCCTTTGCAGAGGAAAAATTGATCCAAAAGTGATACAGAAAGATCTATATGCGCTCCAAAGGAGTCTTTGAGGGGCATTAAGAGTCAGAAAGCGCTCCAAAGAGTCAATAAGCAATCCAGAAAAATTATTTAAAAGGAAAATTGAGCCAGAAACGGTCAGGAAAGATCCTGCGCGGTGGTTTCCTCCATAGCCAGCTATCGCCGGTACGTCGCAAAAAGCGACTCCCCGGCGGGAGCTGGCCATGGGAAAACCCCTGGACCCCTGCTATTCGCCTCCGGCTCATAGCTAATCAAGAAAGACACATGGAAAATCAGAAACAAAAAGGCAGACCGTCGAAGGAAAAAGGTACTGCCAAAAGGGAACACTTTTCAGTATGGGTGAGCGCTGATCAGAAAAGACAGATTAATGAGCTCATTGGGAAAAGCGGGCTTTCCGCCAGTCAGTTCTTTTTGACACTGGCGCTGGACATACCCTTCAAACGACCGAAGAAAAGAACGCTTCCGAAGGCGACTGCTGAAACGATCCGGACTCTGGAGCAGCTTGCGGGCGTCCTGTCTGTTGCGGTTTTAAAGACCAAGGGCTATCAGATGCTTTCAGGGCAGTGGGAACATAGTAGCCAGCGTGTCAGATTGCTCGCAGATCTGATTACACTTTGGATTTTTGAAAACTTTGAGATTCGTTGTTTTCAGAAAAGCCTTTCCCAGATTTGTAGCTCGGCCGATGAGCTAGCAGTTTATTTAAACCATAGCATGGGTGAACGCCAGAGCAAACTTCTAATGCTGGAAAGAGTCAAAGCGATACACCGGCGTGCAAGTGATTTACTTCGTAAGTATGAAGCGTATTACGCCTCGCCGTTAGAAGAGCTGGTGCCTATCTGGAAAGATCAGAATCCTGATCCCAACTCGTTGCATGATCAAATCGAAAAAGCGCTACGGATGGTGCATAAACGGATAGAGGGATGATCGGAAAAGCTGGCTTGGGCAGTTACGCCAAAGGGATATTGGATTACTGCTATTATGGAAAGGAGATATCAGCAAGGATGAAAGCCGAGCTTAGCACAGATATGGTCAGAGGAGAATTGGTTCACATCCAAAACCTTGCCATCAAAACACACAGTGACGGACGGCTAGACATGAACTACATAGCCAAACAATTCATCGATAACCACATGAAAAATACCAAACTCAGTAAATTCGTTTGGCATCAGTCGTTTAGCTTCGCGCCAGGTGAAAGGCCTGGAAACGAAACGATAGCGCAAATTGTTACCGAGTTTGCCAAAGAGTTTGGATTTGATGACAACCAGATGCTTGTTTTCAGACATGAGGATAGTGGAAATTCACATTTCCATATTGTTGCAAACCGGATCAACCATAACGGAAAGAACACTGCGTATCATTTTAAGAATTACGCCCGAACAGGTCAGTTCTGCCGGAGAATGGAAAAGGAATTGGGATTAGCCGAAACGCCTGATATGCGGATCAACAAATCACGTGGCATCGAAATTCCACTAGTTGATCATAGTCATTTAAAACTTAGAAGTTCAATTGATGAGTCCTTAAATAGCATAACCTCGATCGATGAATTAGAAAGGCATTTGGCAGCCAAGGGTTACAAAACTTACACCGGACGTGGTATTGCTTTTTTTGATGTCCGAAAAAAAATCAAGATCAAAGGATCGGATCTTGGGCGTAACTATTCGCTTTCATCGATCGAAAAGCGGCTCGCGCAAAACTTAGAAATGGGTGTGGAAAAACAGGTAAAACCTGAGTTCAAAAAACAGAAAAAGCGAGGTATTGGCATGTAGATGCAGGTTTCTGCGAAGAATAATCTATTTTAGCCAAAAATAACCCGCTACACCCATGAAGCTTAAAGCAATTAAATTCTTTTCCCCAGAGGAAAACGTATCAAAAACCAAAGAGGCTGCAAAAGAAGCACTGCTTCCAACTGGCTACATTTCTAATTCAGGCAAGCTTGTTTTTCCAGCAACTGCACTGCGTGATCTGGGAATTGACCCGGAGTCCACCAAATTCAAAATCGGCACCCAGGAGGGAAAGCGAAAAATTAAATCTGTATACCTAGTCCCATCTACAAGTTCTGAGCAGACTTTTTCATTCGAAAAAAGCGGCAGAGGCCATGTAATTCCACTAGCGATTATCTTGAAAAAAGGTAACGTCAACTTCGAAACTGAAAAGCTGATTTTCAAAATCTCGACTTTTGACTTTGATCAGACTACCAAAGGATTTGAGCTGGCGATTGAAGCTGAGGCTCCGAAACCTGAATACACAGGTAAGCCACGTGGCAGAAAGCCCCGTCAGCAGGCAGAATAGCTCGTTAGCCGAGCTCGCTAGATTTTCATGATAAGCAAGAAAGCCGCGTCGACGCGGCTTTCTTATTGTTACTTTTTACTTAGAAGCTCTACCTTCTCTCGTTCACTTTGAAGCAAGCGCTCATAGAGTTTCCTATTTTCTTCATAAGCTTCAATGAGCTTATCCAGTGGATTAAAAGTGCATTTGTAGTTTTCAACGTAGGCCACCGACTCGTTGTGGAAGGTGTTGGCGATAATATTGAAAACAGCCTCTTCGCTAAAATTTTTGATTCCCTCTGCAGGCACACCCAGTATCTTACTGATCTGTTCGAGCAATTCTTCATCAATAGTCTCGCTCTGCTCGATTTTCGACACCGTTTGCTGGCTAACCTTCAATTCGTGCGCGAGGACTTCTTGCTTAAGTCCGCGTAGTTCGCGAATGCGGCCAATCTTATGACCAATATGATTTGGTTTTGTTGCTGTGCTCATGGTTACAAATAAAGGAAATATACTGGCGAAGGTCAACTGTTGACCGGAAGTATTATACCAGCCGTGATTGGTAGGATACAAGGAGCTATGGTTCGCTACGTCTGAGCTGTTTGGCTCCTTGCCGTAAAAACTTGGATTATGGAGAATTTAGGGATCAATCCATCACAAAGCTATAACGCCGAAGTAACACAAGCACTTCAAGAGATATTGGTATTCTTTCAACCTGGGGATTTAGAATATCTACGCGTAGATTTATGGCACTGGTTGAAAGCGGTGACAGGTGACAAGCCATTCCTTTTCCGTGGAGAGCCATCAACGGTTATTTCGCTGTGGAAGCAGTTGACTAAAATGATCGATACTGGAAGGCTGATCCTCGACACCACTGGCATACACGAGGATGAAAAGCAACGCAACAGCTTTTCTCCGTTTAGCGAAGAGCAGATTGCGAAGGATTTTCAATATATGCGGGAGATCAAGCAGCTAACTGCAAAGTACAACGGAACGATTAGGAGATTGTCTCTCTCGGAATCAGAACAGCCAGTGCTTGCCCTTAAAAGGTTCTTTGAGGCATACAGCCAGGATGATTGGACCCAGATTCTGGAAGACTGGGTCGAATATGGTTTAAGCAAGATGAGCATCTGCGAGGCGACGGGAGAATGTAATGAGGTACACCAATATGAGCTGTTAGAGGCACTCGCAGAAGCGTTTTCCCTAATTTTGAAAGCCGAGCAGGGGGGCTGTCCACTAGGGTGAGACCTGGCAGCAGTTTTCGGTGGGTCGATTTGAAATCCCTAGATTGTACTGCATAAATCGGATGTGCCCGTCAATATAAATCCATGTCAATAATGAAATTGATTTCTTGCCTATTTTGCTTGGGACTAATGTTTGTCGCTGTCGATGCGCTCGCGCAAACCCGCGCAGGCGGCAATGATAGACCTGCATCGATTGATTGGTTTGGTACTAGGTCCAGAGTAGTGCAGGCTGATATCGATTCTTCAATACGGGTACGTGAATATAGCGTTGTGCAAATCCGCCAATTGCTTTCGAAAATGCTGATGGTAGATCAGTTGTACCGGGATAGTTTGATGAGTGTGCCTGGCACAGATAAGCGGTACTTAGCCTATGCTGCAAAGGTGCAGGCAAACGATAAAGCAAACCAGGCCATTTTGGCGAAGATTATAGCGCAAATGGGCTGGCCAAAATTAAGCGTGGTTGGAATGGAAGGAGTCAATGCTGCATGGATAATAGTTTGGCATGCGAACAGGCCGTATCAGGATCGCTACTTCCCATTAATTGAGAAAGCATATCACTCCGGCGAAATTCCTGACACTTATTTCAAGACATTGGAAAGGGAACTTGCAGAAGCTCCTTGAAATTGGTCACGCTTTGTGCTTAGCTATGATTTTTTGAAAAGGGCTCTCTTCCAACGTTACAACAAGCGTAGGTGTCTTTTTGGAAAACAAAGTATGAGCGTATGAAGAGCCTTGCATTTAATAAATTGCATTACCTCGTTTTGCTACTGGGTTTGTATGGCTGTCGCGATGTGCAGCCAGAGGAGAAAGCTGCATACATTGGCAGAGCAGATCCGTTGTTTTGTGGCTGGTGCGGTGGATGGCTTGTGACGGTCGATTCAATTACATACCGGGCGAATGTTTCCGAGCCGTATAAGGGAGGGAATCAGGACGTGTGGATACGTTTTGAAAAAGATGAGAGCGACGGAGCGAAAAAACAAGGAAACTGGATCACCATATCCTCGATTCGTCCCAGATAAAACCATCAGGCCATGACAGTTCGAAAATTTTTGCGCTCGCCACTTACACTGGCGGTACTCATGGTGGTAGTAGCTTCAAGTTGCCATGGAGACAAAGATCCTGATCCTAGCTGCCAGGAACAACCACGAAATGACTCTGGATGTTATCATATTTACCACCCGGTTTGTGGTTGTAACGGCAAAACATATAGCAACGAATGTGAAGCGTTCGCCCATGGAATTACTTCTTATCAAAACGGTGAATGTTCAGGGTCCAAGTGATGATACTTGCTTTTGTTCAATGCTTGGATAGAAGATCATAGTTGAAATATTTTTGACAAATAGCCAATCAATGAGGAACATCTTACGATTTACATTAATGCTGGCTTGCCTTAGCTGTAAAGAGGATGCACCGGAACCGCTTAACTGCCCGGATATTTACAGGCCGGTTTGCGGGTCGGACGGAAAGACGTACGGGAATATTTGTGAAGCCCAGTATCATGGCATCATGTCCTATACCGACGGAGAATGCTTGTAGTCTGTATTTTCTGTAAAAGCATATTTCACTTACTTTGCTGCAAACCTACCCGCAATTACCTGTGATCAACTATGACGACGTCCAACGCCAATTCGCTAGCGACGGCTTTTTTGTAATCAATGAGATTTTTACTGGTGACGAAATCGAAATGTTGCTGCAAACCATTTCCAATGCGGATGCCAGCAATGATACATTTCGTCAGAATGGCGAACTGTTCGCAATCAGGCAATTTGTGAAGGAAATTCCGCAGATTCAACATCAGGTTGTGAATCAGCAGCTCAACCATTTGATTGACCGGCTTTTCGGAAACGATTACTTTATCATTAAATCTATCTATTTCGATAAACCAGAGAAGTCAAACTGGTTTGTCCCTTATCACCAGGACCTTACGATCTCGGTCGATAAAAAGGGTGACTATCCCGGCTTTGGGCCATGGACTGTAAAACAGGGACAATTTGCGGTTCAACCGCCACTGGAAATCCTGGAAGATAATTTTACGATCCGGATTCACCTGGATGATACCGATCAAACGAATGGGGCACTCCGGGTTGTGCCAGGGTCGCATGCCAAAGGGGTATACCGCGCCGAAGACATCGACTGGTCTACCGAGCGGGAGGTTATTTGCGATGTCCGGCGCGGCGGGATCATGCTAATGAAGCCGCTATTGCTTCATGCTTCCAGCCGCACAACTTCCAATCATCGCCGCCGTGTGATGCACGTAGAATTTGGTAGAAAACCGCTGCCCGACGGACCCTGCTGGTCTGAATTCGCCGGTATCCTTCCAAAGGAAATTGATTTGGAAGGGAACGGAATCAGTCGTTGAGAATCTTTTGAAGAAATAAATGATGGGGTAATACTTCGATTTTCCCATTTGTGGGGATCATGTTCTTCCATACCCAATTGTAGTGGTCAATCAACTGACTTGCTTTCAGACCCGGCCTGTTGCCGGTGGTATGACCATCTTCGATGACGGTTACGTTAAAATCCTTGGAAACCGCTGACTGAATCGTGGATTCAACACAAAAATCTGTGGCGCAGCCCGTAATAACCAATTCGTTAATGGCAAGCATTTCCAGTTTCTGCCCGAGTTTCGAGCGATAGAACACATCATTGGCATATTTGTCAATACGAACATCGTCAGGATCAATTTCCAGATCGTCCAGCAATTCCCACTCCGTAGTAAAGGGCACAAACTCGTTCATTGCGCTACCATCATGCTGAATAAATAACACGGGCCAAGATTTAGCGCGAAACGCCGCTGCAAGCGAATTGATTATTTGTACGACTCCTTCGGTGTTGTGACGAGGGGTGGCTTCTGTAAACGAGCCCTTTTGCATATCAATTACCAAAAGTGCTTTTCTATCGATCATATAACTTGGTTTTAAGTAAAGTGAGGGGCAGGGCTGTCTACGATTTCCAGAGTAAATCAATCAATTTTCTCCATTCGAAGTAATCGGAAAGCTCTCCGTTCATCAAAATAATCAGCCCTTTTTTTGAAAATGGGTCGTAAAGCATGTAGGTGGATATACCAGGACCATGCCCGCTATGGCTATATGTGGGTGTCTCCGTGTTGAGCAAATACATAAACCAGGTGTGAAACCCCAGGCTCATGTCTTTGGGTGTCAGAAGTTGTACTGACTTAGCGTCAATAACACGCTTACCAGCATACGCTCCGTCGTTTGACCAGCAGGCAAGAAACTTCGCCAGATCATTTACTGTGCATCGTAACTGGCCTGCGGGGTAGTCAGGATATTTGCCTTGGGGCAATTTTTCATACCGGCCGAGCGAGTCTGAATACTGATAAGGCACTGCCAGTCGGTGTGATTCGAGCGTTTCTAAAAACCAACTGGTATGATGCATTTCGAGCGGAGCGAACAGATGCGTTTTGCAGTACTGGTCGAACGGGGTCTTCGAAATCCGTTCGACAAGATAGCCTAGCAATGCAAAGCCAATATTGGAATATTCGAAGCTGCTACCCGGTTGGGCATTGGCAAAATTCTTATTCGCATGATAGTGCTTGCCACCAGCAGATAGATAGTCTGCAAGAAACATTTCCAACGGGATATCTGCTCCCTGATACTCATTTTTCCAAAATGGAAGCAGGTAGTCCATATTATCGGTTACCGACGAGCGGTGGCGGAGCAGTTGTCTGAACGTGATCGGAGTAGCTGGAAACGATGGATTGATGACGCGAAATGGGAGGAAGCGGTTTATGTCATCATCCAGGTTGAAGTATCCCATTGCTTCGAGTTGCATAACGGCCGCAGCCGTTACTGTCTTGGAAATAGAGGCGATGTGAAAAACCGTTGAATCTGTCACCGGTATTTTCTGCTCCATATCTTGGAAGCCGTAATAACGCGTCCAGGAAACTTGCCCGTTTTCAACCTTTGCTGTGGCAAGGCCCGGAACATGCAGGCCCTTCAACTTCCGGATAACCAGCGAATCAACCTTTGATGTCTGAGCATAAGTTAATCCAGCCAATAAGTAAAATGTAACTAATAGTAATGGACATTTCATAAACCGCGGAGAAGGTACTTCAATGGGCGCCGAAGTTAAGATGTGATCAGTGCAAACGAAAGTTACAAAGCAAAAAATGACGGTTGCAAGCCTGCACTCCGTCATCCGGCTTTTTAGCTGGTCGCACAACTGCCAGCCGCACCTTAAACCGCCGTATGGGCTTGCAACCAGGGGGACAAGCCCCGTCATTTTTTCTTTGAGTGGAAGGCAGCGATTGCCCTGAGCACAAAGCCTGGGCGGCCCCGCCGGGCCATAGCTACTTAATGCCTTTCAATTATGAGAAATCTCGAAAATGCTCCAAAAATCTATGTTGGAACCTACGGTCAGTATAACAGCGGGTCGCTGTTCGGTAAATGGTTTGACCTGACGGAATATTCTGATCTCAAAGAATTCCTGCAAGACTGCCACGAGTTTCATCGAAATGAATTCGATCCGGAGTTAATGTTCCAGGACTGGGAAAACATTCCGGACTTTTTGATATCCGAATGCAGCCTTCATAAAGAGGCGTTCGCCTACTTTGAAGCCACGGTGAAATGGATGATGAAGCTGCCGAAGCATTCGAGCTTTACTGTAAGCAGGTCAACTACTGGCCGTCCAACGGATACGAGCTGGAAGACCAACTTGAAAGTTTCCGGCAAAGCTACCAAGGATTCTTTGGCGGTTCAGGGAAGGACGCCGCACTTGAATACACCTACCAATATGTCGAAGACACAGGTTTTTTGTCAGGTGTGCCAGCGAGTCTGGAGAGGTACTTCGACTACGAAGCCTTCGCTAAGGACTTGTTTTTAGAAGGATACAGCGAACACGAAGGTCATATCTTCACAGACTACTGATTGCAAAGTGCAGTTCCATGCGCCCGCGTCGAACTGCACTTAATTCTTTTTATTCCACTGGGAAAAAGAGGAAGCAATTATCAAATGCTGCCTACTATTTTCCGGTCAAAAACATCGATTGTTCCTTGCATTCGATGTTTTTGATTGTTAACGTAAAGCAAGCAGCAATGGAAAAGAAGGGCAAGCAATCAGAGGAAAGTTCAGCGTTGTTCACACATCAATTAGTCACTTTGGCGGATCTGGAAAAATTTAAGGAGCAAATGCTCTCAGAAATGAGACGGCTGCTTGCAGGTAGAGGCGCGCAGCCATCCAAACAATGGCTTAAATCTCGGGAAGTAAGGAAACTGCTCGATGTGTCACCGGGCAAACTGCATGCCATGCGCGCTAGCCGCCAACTCAGTTTTATGCGGATCGGCGGAGTAATGTATTATGATTGGGCAGACATCGAGAAGATGTTTGAGAAATTCAAAACGGCGGCTATCAATTAAAGCCTATCTGATCACTTATTAGTAATTGCTACCAGTTTCCCCTGACTAGAGATACGTCAGGGGGATTTTATACAACGGGGTTGAGCAGTCAAGGATGCTCTGCACTTTTCAATCACTAACGATCAAGATGAGGGCAAACCTCAGCTGCTATCATGTATGGAATCTAAATAGACTTTCTTGGATCTGAAGATTTTGCAACCAAGCTCAATTCCACCCAAGCGCAGAAATTGATCTAACAGAAACTTAATCAGAAAGTTTACAAGTTTTACTGTAAATGATCGGTTAAGTTTTCACTACGGCATGTAAAGCTGGCGACGGATGTAGTCTGATGCAAAGATCAGTCGATTAACCTGATTCTTGATTTATTGGGCGTAATCCCGGCGGCTTTTTTGAAGAACTTGATAAAGTGGGACTGGTCTTCAAAGCCCAGTGACCAGGCGATTTGGTTTACATTCCAATCCATATTTTGCAGGAGATGTTTTGCTTCCAGGAAAATACGTTCGGCGATCAATTGTGAGGTCGTCTTTTCTGTCCCTCGTTTCAATGAACGGTTTAAATGGTTTGTATGTACAAACAGCGCCTGCGCAAAGTCGGCCGGATGTCTCAAATGCATTTTATGGGACGCATCCAGGATGGGGAATTGTCCTTCCAGCAGCTCATGGAAGTGCGTGTTCAGACGCATAGTGCTGTTGACCTGTTGCCTTCTTAACTCGCAGCCTGGCTGTAATTTGAGTGTATCCAGTATCAGTTGAAGTACTAATACCCTTACAGCATCGTACTTGTAAATGAAATCCAGCCCAACTTCACGCTCAATGGCGGCAAAAAGTTCATTAAAGGACTCCATCTGTATCCTCGATATTTCAAACACCGGCGATGCGCATGGCCGAAACATCGGGTAGTCATTGATGTTGACGAATTGATCGAAAAAACGCTCCGTAAATACGCACAAATAACCCGGATGTTGCTTTCCCTGCGGCTCGAAGCGGTATACCATATTCGGCCTCGAAAATAAGATAGCCTGCTTTTGGATCTGGGCTGTTTTGTCGGCAAAATGGATCGTGTTGGCTCCTTGATGAATGCTGATCTTGAAAATACCTTTTCTGTTGTAGGGCAGGCAGCTTTCCAACTGATCTTTGGCAGGCACACGAATTACCTTGAAATCCCCGGGGATAATTTCTGGTCGGCTAATGCTGGTTATCATTATAGGTCGACGATGCGCACATCCAGGTCCTGAAGGAGCTCCTCCCCATATACCGAGGCAGGCGACTGAAAGCCCGTTTTAAAGGATCCATGCAATACGCGCGAAGCAACCTGGATCGCCGCTTTCACAGTAGGCATGTATCCGGCCTGCATAATAGCCAGCGATTTCACTTTGTCGCCGTCGGCCCCGGTTATCTCCACCAGAATCTTGCTCGGCGCCTCCCAAAGATCTGCTTGTTCCTGTCCGTCCTGAATAGGTTTTTGAGCCTGCTCACCATCTGCAACGGGCAATTTCATTTGAAAATACTCTTCGATGTCCGGTATCCCGGTGGATCGGTAGCAAAGTACAACGCCTCCCAACGGAGTAGGAAGGCACTCCATGGGCCCCTCGCCGAAATCGAAGTTTGCCGGGGTGCTATGGTCGAGTCTTTGGATCGAGCCGTTTTTTCTAACCAGCACACCCGCGTTGATGATATTTGCACTGCTGGCAATCGAGCCGGGCGTAAAGCCACCACTGTATTGAAACGCCGTACGTAAAGCGGCAGGCGCTTCCACCCGTTTTGCCGTATGTACTACCAGTGGATCGTAGGTAGAGAATAGCCCTGCACCCGGAAGTATCATGATGCCTGCTGCGACGGCTGCCGCGTTTCTCGATTCCGCAAGCCGGTAGATATCAACTTCGGCAGTAATGTCCACGTAATGTACCCCGTTGGTAATGCATGCCTGCATTGCCATTTCCGCAGTTTCGCTAAATGGACCGGCAATGTTAAGCAGGCACGTTTTTTCAGCGAGCGCCTTAGACCATTCCGTCTTGTCTTCCACCGAAAAGACATGAAAAGGCACACTCAATTGTTGTGACAGCGCCAGCAGTTTCCGACGATTTCTGCCCGCGATTTCAAAATTCAACCCACACTTAATTGCTTCCTGGCAGATCATCTTGCCGGTGTGCCCGGTCGCGCCATAGATCAGCAGCTTTCCTTTTCCAGGGTCTTGTTTGGTTAGCATATTTATTCTTTTAGTAGTTTTTCAGTTCTGGACAGAAAGCCGTCTAGTGCATGCTCAATATCAATTTCCATGCGGTCGGCCAAAATGATCAGCCACCAGATGCATTCGCCAAGCTTGTGTTCCAATTCGCCGGAAGCATTTCCTGCCTTTGGCCAGCGGCCCTGTTGGGACATGACCAGGCGGCCCACCAATCCGACGTCGGTCAGAAAAGCCAGCGCATCCTCTTCCACGGTCCATTCGGAGCCGTGATGCTGCCGCTCCAATTCGTGGTACAATGCGCGTATGGCTTGCGAGCGCGATACCGCATCTTTCATTGTTAATTCTTTCATATTGATCTGTTGGTTTAATTCATTCCTGCACATTCCACGCTGCGATTGACAAAGCTCGTCAACACCAGAATCTCAAATGTGTCCTGATTGGTGAAAGTTGTATCCGCTTTAACCAGATGATTATTTATTATTCTGAAACGATCGTTTCAAATTTTGCCAAAAAAATTAACTGGAAATCTGGGCGATCAGAAATTTGGCCATCTTCTTGACCCTGGCAGCGTCCTGATGTACGATATAAGACTGATGCCAGCCTGTAAATGCATTGAGGATGTAGTCAGCGATCATTTCGGCATCGGTATCTGCGGGCATCTCCTTTTCTTCGATGGCCCGCCTAACAAGTGACAGAAAAAGTGCATAGGTAAGGTCACTTTCATGTTTAAGGATTGCCTGAACATCTTTGTCTGTAACGGCCAACTCGAATGTCGTCTTAATGGCCAGACAGCTGTTGCTGCTGTACAAAATCGAATTGACCGACTCGTTGATGATACTGATCAGCGCTTTCGATGCAGATTTGAATCCTGATGCATGCGTTTGAAGCGCCCCAGCCCGGGCCTGGGTATAATCGTCGATACACCTGATAAAAAGCTGACGTTTGTCGCCAATGGTATTGTAAAGGCTGCTGGGGTTGATCTGCATGGCGTCAGTCAAGTCGCGCATCGATGCGCCATTATAGCCTTTCTTCCAAAAGACTTCCATTGCTTTCCGGATCGCATCCTGCTGATTAAATTCTACCAATCGTGCCATAAGTAAAAGCAAAGATAATGCCATTTCTGAAACAATCGTTTCAGAAATGAAAATAAAGTCGGGCAGTAATTTTGGATACAGATTATACCTGATTGGAAACATGATGCTGCCGGTAACGCCGGAGCTTTGCATCGAACATTTAACCCAATAAAACATGCAAACCATATTCATCACCGGCGCTTCGTCCGGATTGGGCAAAGCAGCCGCCAGGTTGTTTCAAGCCAGGGGCTGGAAAGTCATCGCTACGATGCGTAATCCTGAAAAGGAAACAGAACTTGACCGGTTGGCCAATGTCACACTGTTGCCATTGGATGTGACCGACGCGGCGCAAGTAAAATTGACAATTCAAAAGGCCATCACGTCCGGCGTCGACGTGGTGCTCAACAATGCGGGCTACGGGCTTGTGGGTGGTTTTGAAGGCTATTCGGACGACCAGATCAGAAAACAACTGGAAACGAATTTACTGGGTGTTTTCAGGGTTTCCCAGCCATTTGTAACCTATTTCAGGGAGCAAAATAGGAAAGGCCTGGTTGTTACGGTCACCTCGGCTGCCGGCATTGCGGCCAATCCGCTGGCTTCGGTATACAGCGCCACCAAATTCGCTTTGGAAGGTTGGAGTGAGGCGATGAACTACGAAGTCAACCAGTTCGGCATTCGTTTTAAGACCGTCGCTCCCGGCGCAATGAATACCGACTATGTAGGAAGGTCATTGGCCTTCGTCGCCCATGATGCTTATTCGCCGCTCTGGAACAAGATGATGTCCGGATTCGAGGACGGAAGCACCAACGTGGTTTTCTCCGAACCCTCGGAAATCGCGGAAATTATTTACCAGGCTGCCACCGACGGCAAGCCGCAACTCCGGTATCTGGCAGGCCCAGACGCGGTCAATGCTGCGAGGGAACGCCAGGAAATGGGCCTTCAGGCACATAGCGAACAAATCAGCAAACTTTATCAAATTAACGAAAATGGAAAGTGAAAATCTAAGAGGCAAAGTGGCGGTTATTACAGGGGCCAGCAGCGGTATAGGCGAGGCGATCGCAAGATATCTGGCCACTCAGGGTGTCTGGGTAAGCCTTGGCGCGCGACGGAAGGATAAACTGCAAGCGCTTGAAGAGCAAATCAATTCATCTGGCGGAAGAGCAACCATACAAATTACGGATATCACACAAAAAGATTCGGTCGATGGCCTTATCCGGCATACTTTGAATACATTTGGTCATGTGGATGTGATGATTAACAATGCCGGGGTAATGCTATTGTCGAAGCTGGAAGAGCTGCGCGTTGAAGAATGGGAAGCTATGATTGATACTAACCTGAAGGGAATGCTCTACGGAATAGGCGCTGTCTTGCCGCACTTCAAAAGCAGGATGCAGGGGCAATTCATCAATATTTCTTCCCTGTCCGGGCACCGGGTGGATCCCACGAGTGCGGTGTATTCCGCCACAAAATTTGCCGTCAGGGCATTGTCGGAAGGATTGCGCCAGGAAATCAAGCCCTACAACATTCGCACAACGGTTATTTCTCCGGGTATTATCCAATCTGACCTGACCGGGGGAATCACAGACCCTTTCGCAAGGGAAATGGTCAAGGGAATGGCAGCGATGGCCATTTCGGCAGATGCGATCGCCCATTCGGTGGCACACGCGATTTGCCAGCCAGGCGATGTTGATATCAGTGAAATGATCATCCGACCGACCGCTCAGCCGTATTGAACTAATTTTTTCACCCCGCTTATCACCAGCTATGATCATGGAAAATCCGCCACAAATGATTCAGAGTATATCCGAGCTGCTCCGGATGCTGCATTTGCCCAAGCCCATGCATCCGCTGGTAGCATTGGTTGACTACAAAGACATTCGTGCAGATACCAGTCATCTGGGAATGGGATACGTGCTGAATTTTTATAAGATATCTTTCAAAAAGCATTTTGCGGGCCAAATCCGGTATGGGCAAGGATACTATGATTTTGAGGAGGGAGGCCTTTCATTCACAGCCCCTAACCAGGTCATTGCTGCTGCTGAAGAAGAAAAGGATTACAGTGGTTACACGCTTCTTTTTCACCCCGATTTTATCCGAAACTATACTATTGGAAAGAATATCGTGAAATACGGATTCTTTGCCTATTCGGTAGCGGAAGCCCTGTATTTGTCCGATAAGGAAAAGCAGGTCATATTTTCGGTGTTCGATGCGATTGCGATCGAGCTGGACAACAATATCGACCAGTTCAGTCAGGATGTGCTGGTGACGCAGATAGAGCTGTTACTCAATTATAGCAGCCGCTTCTACAACCGGCAGTTCATCACCCGCAAAGTGGTGCATAATGAACTGATCGTTGAAATGGAATCCTATTTGAATGGATTTTTTAATTCAGAAAAGCCACTATTCGGCGGTCCTCCCACGGTGCAGCAAGTGGCTGCGCACCTGAAAGTTTCGCCGCGCTATCTGAGCGACATGCTACGATCGCTTACTGGCCAGACAACCCAGCAGCATATTCACAACAAACTGATCGATAGGGCGAAGGACATCCTAAGTACGAGCAATCTGACGATCGCGGAAATCGCCTATCAATTGGGGTTCGAGTACCCGCAATCGTTCAATAAGCTCTTTAAAAACAAGACCAGGGTATCGCCGCTCGAATACCGGCAGTCGTTCAACAACTGAATGGCAACCCGAAAAAACATTTTGCGGTCAGGGGCCGAACATGCGTTTGCGAGTCTATCTCGCATTGCATGTCCGGCCCCATTGCCCAATACACTTAAATGCCCGCCAGCACTGCCGGATCGCCTGAGCGCCATACATTGTCGATTGTGACGCGCTGAATGACCCAGACTTCCCGCTCTTTGATTAACTCGACATCATAGCGGTTTTTCATCAGGTAGTGGCGTGAAGGATCGTTCGAAGGCACGTGCTGGGCTTCCACCAGCGCGTCGAGCGTAGCCTTTTGCCCGTCAATGTGCACACGTGGGTTGCTCACGGAATGTGTAGTGTCCACCTGGCCAAGCGAACTTGTCAGCGCCGCCACAATGGTGTCGCGGCCTTGCAATACCGGATATTCAAACCCTGCTTTTTTGCCTGCGGGCCCGAAATCGGATACCGCGTCGGCCGCGAAGGCCGATGCAAGAAGCTCATTGTTGCGCTGGTCCAGACCGGCGGCAAAGCGATACAACGTGTCTACAACGGCTAGTTTGTCTATGGTTTCCTGAAAGATTGTCATGTTAATTTCTTGTATGTTGAAATGAAAAAATTCACATGACAAAGGTCCTTATTGCCTGATGAGAAAAATGGGCTTTTTCAAACGCAAAATCAGCAAAATCAAACGTGCTGGCGACCGGGGCAAATAGTCTTATTGACACCTAAGATGCCTGTCGAAGCTTGCCGGTTTTGGTAAACAACCGATCCCGAACTAGTCCCACGTTTTCACTAATCCGCGATTTTCTTACCCTACAGTAACGCATCGTAGTTCTAATGTTCCGATGGCCAAGCATTTTGCTGACGTCTTCCAAGGGCACACCATTATTCAGCATCATATCAGCAAAAAAATGCCTCGCGTCATGAGTATCTAGCCTCCTTATACTTCCAGTGACATCACGGATGTCGCAGAGATCTGCCAGCTCCTTCAAATACGTATTGTACCTGAAATTACTTTTTACTGGAATCAGCTTATCGTGGGCCACACAGTAGGGATGGCCCTTATACTTCTCAATCAATTCCTCTACAATCGGCAGTATGGGGACCATTTCACCGACCTGTGTTTTTCCTCGTTTGCGCACGAGCCACCTTTCCCTCTTGGAGCCGACAAGCGTAATGCTATCCCTTGTCAGTCCATAGATGTCCTGGTAGGCAAAGCCTGTAAAGCATTGAAAGATGAAAGCGTCGCGCACCTCAGCTAACCTTTCAACGTGCAACTTTTTTCGGTGAATTCTTTCGACCTGCTCGAACTCTAGTGGTATCACTTCAACATCCCCGCCGGAGCATTTAAAACCTTCCATGGGGTTCCTCGTTATGAAGTCCTTTTTGACGCCGATTTTAACTATCTGCCTGGTCCATTTCACATCCTTGCGAGCAGATACCTCCGCGAGCGGTTTGAGCTTGTGGAGCGTCAGGTATTCGTAGAGTTCTTCGGCAAACAGACCAGATAACTCTGAAAAATTCAGGTCAGATGCTTTGTACTGAAACTGGATGAAAGATGTAACGTGTCTTTTAAGTTTGCGCCAGTGCCGCAGTGTGTTGTCTGAACGCATCCCGCGCTGGACCATCAGTTCAAATTTCTCGATGTGCTCGTCGAATGCTTGAAGTAGGGTCTGCTGCTTCTTCAATCCTGGCTGGGGAGCATTGTCTTTGTCTTCAACCGGTTTGCCTTTGAAGACATTTTTAAGCATCGTCGGCGTGATGCATTCAAACTGCGATTGCAGCACCATGAACTGGGAAGTGAGCGAAGTACGCGCCTGATCGATGGCAATGTTGATCAGTTTAGCTTCCATACCTGAGGCAGTGATTTTTTTGGTTTGGTTGCACCAGTCATCGGGGTGCACTTTTTTGCCTAGCGAGATTTCCTCATCGAGGCCATCGATTGTAATCCGCACATAAATCGGCGCTTTGCCGTCTTTGGTTGCTTTGGCTTTGAATAGCCAGAAGAGGATCGAAAGTTTCTGATTGCTTTTCATCCTTCACATTTTTAAGTGATCTAATGTTCCCTGTGGGGACTTCCCGCAGGCGACGCATCGATTTCCTCAAAACCACATCACACAAGCTATTTTCGGAAATTCGGTTACCTAATTTAGAAAATCATATAGGTAACCGAAACGGTAACCGAATCGGATAGGTTACTTTGATCAGGAATGACTCAAAAATTTTGGAACAAGCTGATTTTCAGAACAATTTAAAACAGAAAAGCGCCCTTTGAGGCGCTTTCAGTGATCCCGCTGGGATTCGAACCCAGGACCCATACATTAAAAGTGTATTGCTCTACCAGCTGAGCTACGGAATCATTCCGATGTTGGTGCTTCGAAAAACTTGGCGTTTCGGGCTTGCTGATGCACTTCATAGGAAGTTAACAATCAGTGTCGCTGCTGGCGTTTTTTGTTTTTCGTTTCGCCGTATCGTGGTGCAAAAGTACAATTGGGATTTTACCAAACAAATTTTGAGAGCACTATTTTTTGGGCTCAAATGCAGGAAATTTCGCAATGGGCTCAGATTTAGAAATTTAAACGTCTAAAAAAATTTAAATTTTTTTGATTTCATATCCCGATAATATGCAGACTCTAGGTAGGCGATGGGCCGTGGGAGGGACATAATGTTCGCAGAGCGGAAGAAAAGCCGCGATGATGTGTTGTTCCGGATATCAGATGTTTTCCGCCAGCTATGTGGATAGGGGCGCCAGATTTGAACCCATAAACATTTGCGCGGCGTTTATGGCGATTTTTAGGATATCAATCAATCAAATCAACAGCAGGCGTATGGAAAGAGGCGGTAACCCGGTAAAAAAAGAGGGGAGGAGGTTGGCGAAAGGGGAGATCAGGAAATTCTTTGACCGGGAGTTCGACTGGATTGCATTATTGCTGATCACGGTAATCATCCTGCTGAGCCTCGTATTTTTCTGAACGCCGGTCGCACATGCGCTTATGAAGACACTTTTAGGTTACCTTACTTTTGCAGCTTTGCTCGCGCTCTGTTATGTCGAAAAAATAAACGCCGAGGCTGCGAAAAGCCGGGCCCGCGGAAGACCTGCCCGGCATCATGCGCAGCGTCGCGGACCGGTTTGGGTGGGGCAGCATCTTACCGTCGTACAATTGAAGCAGTAAGAAGCCCGGCTGTTGCGCTTAAAGATATTATTTGCTCAGCTTTCCTGAACCCGCATGCGGATTACCGGTCTTTTGATCCTCATTTTCTTGCTCAGCCGGAGCGTCTGTGCACAGATGCCCGTTCTTACGCTCGAACATCTTACCACAAAGGAAGGGTTGCCTTCAAACGACGTCTGGTGCCTCAATAAGGATCGCCGGGGGTTTCTGTGGATCGGTACCGGGCGTAACCTTTGCAGGTACGATGGTTATTCGTTCCTGCGCCTGGACAGTCTGCAACTCGGATATTGCTCGGGCGTGTCGGCCGATTCCAAAGGCGATTTGTACACGTCGGTGGACACCCGCGGCATTGCCCGAATCGATCGCAACACGATGGAAGTGACCACATTGGTGCAGAATAATTATGACGACCAGGACACGGGTAACGACCTTCACGAGCAGGGAACGGTGGACTCATATGATCAGATGTGGGTTTGTGATTATACTTCCGTGCAGCGATACGATATAGCCAAAAAGAAGCTTTTCCGCTATACTTTTGCCGCTTCCGGTGACGGCGATGTGTACCAGTATGCCAGCTTCTTCGAAGACCGCCAACGTGTATTGTGGATCGTTTCGGAATTGGGGCTTTATTATTATGACCGTAAAGCGGATAAGCTGGTGTGTGTGCTGGGGCCGGCATCGATTTATTCTGAAAACCGCGTCAGTATCCGCCTGAGCCGTGGTTCCCAGGACGACGCGGGTAATTTATGGATCGGGGGCTATGAATATGGTTTAATAAAATATTCGCCTTCCGATCACAGCTTTTCGATACGGAAGGCTGGCTTTGAGCAGAATGATGTCGTTTGCGCCCGGGAATCCCGTGATGAGAACGGCCGTAAACTGATTTTTGTCGGAACGAATGACGGCGTTAGTGTCTATTACCCCGAGCGGAACGAGCTGTACCATCTTCCCGAATTTTATAATAAAGGCATTCGCATCAAGGATATGTACGACGACGATACCAATGGGATTCTGTGGATAGGTACGAGCGACGGCATATTCAAATACCGTTATCGGAATATAGGGGTTCGCACGGTGGCGATACCAGCCGACGTGGTACGCCAGCCCGTGCAGGTATCGAGCATCCAGCCTGCCGAGGGCGGTGGTTACTGGCTCGGCCTTTCGCATTCAGGAGTGCTGCATTGGCTGCCTTCCGCGAACCGGTTCAAACTTTACCGCTTCGATCAGGAAGAGGCTTTCACCAACAAAGTCAGGACGATCGGCGGAAAGGCGTTTGTGTTTACCGAGAAAGGGGTTTTTACAGGTGATGTCAATTCGGGTCGCTTCCGCCCCTGGCATTCAGGAACGGTGCCCTCCCGAAACGTCGATTTCAGGGATGGGCTGCTGGATCGCAAAGGCCGTTTGTGGATCGCGAACCTGAATGAAGGACTCAAAGTATTCGACCCGGTTACCAACAAGGAGCTGCATCTGTGGGCGCCCGAAGAGGGACGGAAACTGGTGCACCAGAATTATGTCAAGGGCATCCGTGAAACACCCGACGGGAGAATCTGGATTGCCGCCTGCTCGCGTGGTTTGTTCTTTTTTGATGAAAAGAAAGCTGCATTTACAAATATTCAGGAGCTGGCGGTGAATAAGGGCCGGCGGTTGGGAGGCGATTGCATCAACGGTATTCAGGTGGCACCCGATGGTTCCATTCTGGTGGCCAGCTGGGGTGGCGTTTCCAAGATAGCGCCCAATGGTATGATCAGGCAGTCGTTCGATTTCAAGTCGGGTACTTTAATGGATACCTATTGTGCAGATATCGCAGAGACGCCAGACGGCCGGTTCTGGTTCAGTACCAATGAGGCTATTCATGTCGCAGATCCGAAAACGCGCTCGGTTCGCTATCTTACGACTATCGATGGCCTCCGCAGCAACGCGCCGGTGGGTTTTTATTACAATGCACCCGGTGAATTGTTGCTGGGGTATATCAATACTTTGAATATACTCGATATGAAACAGCTCGGGGGGAGCGTGCGGTCGCCGGGGATCGCGCTGGCTTCCGTGGAGGTAAAGGGGAAAAAGCTTTTTCAGGATACGGCAAACAAAATCGTGCTTCAACCCGACGAAAACTCTGTCAATTTCAGTTTCACCACACTGAATTTCGAACCGGCGTCGCAAAATCGGTTCAGCTATCAGCTCGAAGGTTATAACGACGATTGGACGGACATCGGCAACGAGCATACCGTTTCATTCGCGAATTTGCCCGCTAGCACCTATACGTTGCGCGTGCGCAGCAGCAACGCGTCTGGTAATGCAAGCAAGGAACCGTTGGTGATCCAGCTAACGATCCGGCCTTACTTTACCAATACGTGGTTTTTCAGGGTGATTATCGGCCTCACGATCGCCGGGTTGATCGTCGCCATGATGCGATGGCGGGTGGATACCCTCGCGGAGCGGAACCGGCTCGACCTGCAAATCACCGAATGGAGGCTCAAAGCATTGCAGTCGCAAATGAACCCGCATTTCCTGTTCAACTCGCTCAATTCGGTGCAGAATTACCTGCTCACTAACAGGGGGGTCGAGGGGGCAAAGTACCTCTCCAAGTTTTCCAAACTCGTGCGGCGTATTATGGAAAATTCAAACCACCAGTATTTGTCGTTCGAGAAGATCATCGACACGCTGCGGATGTATGTCGAGATCGAGTCTTTCCGGTTCAATCACGAGTTTACCTATACTTTTGAAATAGAAGAAAATGACGTGCTCCTCGATGCTCTGCTGCCGCCCATGCTGTTGCAGCCGTACGTGGAGAATGCGATCTGGCACGGGCTGATGCCCAAGGAAGGCGAGAAAAAACTGACGATCACGGCACGTTTGAGCGACCGCCACATTATTTGTACGATCGGCGACAATGGGGTCGGGCGGGACTTTTCACCTCGGACGGAAGGGCACATTTCGAGGGGGCAGGAAATGACGCGGGGCATATTCGAAGCATTGCGGCAGAAGGACAGCGAAGCCCGCATTGAAATGATCGATCTTTTTGATGACCAAAACAAACCGGCCGGAACGCTGGTCAAAATGATAATCCCGATTGAAAACGTATAAGCTATGAGCCAATCTTTACGCGCAGTCATTATCGACGACGAAACCAATGCCAGGGAGGCGCTCACCAATCTGATCCGGATCGTGAGCCCGGAAGTCGAAGTTTGCGGCGAAGCGCGGAACGCCGATTCTGGTATCGAACTGATTCGGAAGCAACGGCCTAACCTGATATTCCTGGACATTCAAATGCCCGGCAAAAGCGGTTTCGATCTCCTTTCCAGCTTCGAAAAGGTCAATTTTGGGGTCATTTTTACCACTGCATACCAGGAATATGCCATACGGGCATTCCGTTTCAGTGCCATCGATTACCTGCTTAAACCCATTGACCCGGACGAACTCCAAACGGCCGTCTCGAAGTTCCGGGACAGGGTAGGGAGCGTGAACCCCCAGCAATTACAGATTTTGCAGGAGCAGCTGGACCCGGTTCGTGCGCCGAGACTGGTCGCGCGCAAACGTAATGACAATCAGCGCATCGCATTGCCTACCGCCGAGGGTATCCATTTTGTGCAAATGACTGATATTATCCAATGCGAGTCGCTCGGTTCCTACACCAAATTCCACCTCGTGAAAGGCCCGGCGATCGTCGTCTCGCGCCTTTTGAAAGAATATGAGGAGATCCTTGATAACTACTATTTCTTCCGCGTACATCAATCCAACATCATCAACCTCGAACACATTAAGCGGTATGTCAAAGGCGACGGCGGGCAGGTATGGATGAGCGACAACACCGAAATCGAAGTTTCGCGGCGCCGCAAGGACGAGTTTCTTTTACTCTTGTCTGATTTTTACGTGAATTCGGGTAAGCTGAAATAACATCTCCGACTTCCGCGTCGCGAAGCGGGCGAAATAAGCCAAGTTCTTTGCTATATTTTATTGTTTAGATTTAGTTTAAATAATATTTTTGAACCAAATCTAACATAACGGTATGACAAAAAAGCTATTTCTACTCGCATTAATATTCTATTTCGTTGTTACAAAGGTATTTGCGCAAAACGGTACGATCAGTGGATCGGTGCGCACTTCCGATGGCGAGCCGGTGGAGCTCGTTACTGTGAGCGTGAAGGGTACTGCCAAAGGCGCATTGACCGACCGGAACGGTAAATACCAGATCAGGAATATTCAACCCGGCTTGCTCCAACTGGTGGCATCTTTCATCGGTCTGGAAAAACAGGAACGGACGATCGAAGTGGCGGCCGGCAGCACTACTTCGCTGGATTTTACCCTCAAAGAAAACTCGGCCCAGTTGCAGGAGGTGATCGTTTCGGCCCGCAACCTGAACCGTGAGAATGTGATCGTAGCCAAAATCTCCTTGAAAAAGCTGGAAAACCCGCAGGTTTATAACACGGTTTCATCGGAAATCATGAAGCAGCAGGGCATTACCAACTACGACGACGCCCTTCGCAATGTACCGGGCATCTCGCGTACCTGGGAGTCGACAGGCAGGGCAGGGGATGGGGCCTCCTATTTCGCATTGCGTGGTTTCGATGCGCAGCCGACGCTTTACAACGGCCTTCCCGGCCTCACGAGCGGTAACCTCGACCCGGCGAACGTGGAGGAAATCCAGGTGATCAAAGGGCCTTCAAGTACGCTTTTCGGCGGTGCGTTTTATAGCTACGGCGGTATGATCAATACGATTACCAAAAAGCCTTACCACCAGTTTGGCGGCGAGATCGGCTATAATGCAGGCAGTTTCGGGTTGAACCGCGTCACAGCGGACATCAATGCTCCGTTGAGCAAGGCCGACAAGATTGCATTGCGCGTCAACACGGCTTATCATTCCGAAAACAGCTTTCAGGATGCGGGTTTCAAGAAATCGTTCTTCATCGCACCTTCGCTGATGTATGAAGTGAACGACCGCCTGTCGCTGCATTTTCTGACCGAAATCCTGGAAGAGGAAAGGGCCGTTGCGCCGGTATTCTTCCATTCTGACCGTTTCAGCCCGCTTCCATTCAAAAATCTGAAAGAATTAAACCTGAACCCGCGCCTTTCATTCACTTCGAACGACCTCACGATTCGTAACCCACGTTTCAATTTGCAGGCGCAGGCAGTTTATAAACTATCGGATCAATGGACGTCGCAGACGGTTTTTTCCAGAGGAACTGTGAAATCCAATGGTATTTACACCTACATCTGGGACGATGTGTCGGGGGATAACTGGTTCAGTCAGTATTTCCACAAAGAGCAGCAAACGACCAATACTACCGATATCCAACAGAATTTCAACGGCGATTTCAAGATCGGCAACATGCGTAACCGCCTGCTGGTAGGGGTTGATTATTTCAGAAGAAATGTCATCGATAATGGCTCAGGCTGGGCTTCGGCGCGCAACGTGTCACCACAGGGCGATGTAAATTATGTGGACCCCTACTCGGGCGACACGCTCGCTCCCGTGTACCTCACGCAGGCGTCGATCGATAACCTGCTCGCCGGCCTGGAAAACAGCGCGAGCAATATTACCAGCAGTTCATTCGGTGCATATGCTTCCAATGTGCTCAATATCACGCCAGGATTGAGCGCCATGGTGAGTCTCCGCGCCGACTATTTCGATTCGAAAGGCGAGAAGAGCACTTCCGACGATGACTTCGACCAATGGGCGCTGTCGCCGAAGTTTGGGATCGTGTACCAGCCGGTGCCCGACAAAGTTTCGATTTTTGCGAATTATATGAATGCCTTCATCAACGTCGCCCCGCGGCAGGTAACCGATGTCGACGGCAGCAACCCGCGCGTCAAATCGTTCCGGCCCGAGCATGCCGACCAGTGGGAATATGGTATCAAAACCAACCTTTTCTCCGACAAACTGGCCGCCACGCTTTCGGTGTACGATATTAAGGTGTCTGATCGCGTAATGCCCAGTCCTGCCAATATCCGTGATTACACCCAGGGCGGAAAAGTGGGCAGCAAAGGTTTCGAAATCGACCTGGTGGCCAATCCGGCGACTGGCCTGAATCTTATCGCAGGTTTCAGCCACAACAGAACGAAGGTGATCTCGGGCGATCCCGAAGATTTTTACAGCGAACCCGGCCGTGCGATCGGTGGACAGGGGCCGCAAAACCTTGCCAACTTCTGGGCTACTTACCGGATCAGCAGCGGTACCCTCAAAAACGCCGGTTTCGGCCTTGGCGGAAATTATGCGGGCGAATATAAAGTGATCGATAACAGCAAGACCGGCGTTTTTATACTCCCAAGCTACACTTTGCTCAATGCGAGCGTGTTCTACAATGCAACTCATTTCCGAATTTCATTGAACGTCAACAACCTCACTAGCAAAGAGTATTACATAGGTTACTGGTCGGTAAACCCACAGAAGCCCAGAAACTCAACATTGAGCGTAGCATATAAATTTTAGTTGAATGAATTGATTTTTTAAGGCCGGAAGCAGCGTTTTGCTTTCCGGCCTTGTTTTTTTGCAATTTTTTTGATCCAAGCTGATAAGGTTGGATGGCCTAGGGTATAAACGGACAAAGATCATCAGTCAGTCACTACCCAACTCCGTTTCAGCACATGAAGTCTTCTATTAAAAAAAACTATTGCACGCTGACAGACCTCGTCAGAGCTTGCCAGAATCATGATCCGCGTGCACAGACGCTATTCTATAACCGGTTCCGGACCGAGCTCATGCGCATTTGCGCGCGCTTCGCCAGAACGCGTATGGAGGCGGAGGACATTTATCAGGAATCGTTCGTGAAAATTTTCAGGCATCTTCATGACGTGCAAAACATTGAATCGATAGAATCCTGGATGCGCGCCGTCGTTACCCGCACGGCCATCAACTACTACCACCGCACCACCAAGAAAGAAGCGATGAACCATTCGATGGACATGTCGCCCATGGATTTCGAATCCAATGACCATAACTGCATTATCGATATGCTGGGCCTCGGGATCGTCAACGATATGATCGCCCAATTGCCAGAGGGGTACAAAAGGATCGTGAACCTGCACCTGATCGACGGCTATTCGCACATTGAAATCGCCCAGGCACTGCGCATTACCGATAGTACTTCGCGCTCGCAGTTGCTGCGCGGGCGAAACCTTCTCATGAAAAAATTGAAAAAGCAGGGAATTTCGGGCTACGAAATCCCTTGAATTCAGGCGGCAGCCGGATTTTCGGTTCCTAACAATGCAGCTTGTATCCTGCCTACGAGGCCGGCTAGCGGCTCGCTCCGGTCCTTGTGCGTGCAAGCGTACCAGTGACGTGTACCGATTTCGGAACGGAAAGGCAGGGTCGTGAGTCCGCCTGTGCTCAGGTATTGGCGGGCGGCCCATTCGGCCATCACTGTAATTCCCATCCCGAACCTGACCATTTCCACAATGGCCTCGGTCATGGGAATGTGGATGACTTTTTTAGGGGAAAGATTCGATACCAGGTCGGGCGAAAGCAAGTTATTGCTGCTGCTGATCTGAAATGCCACCAGGGTTTCGGAATGCATGTCTGAGAATTCCAGCGGGGTATTACGCAACGCAAGCGGGTGCTTATCCGAAAGCAGCGCTACCATCCTGTCTTCAAAAAGCGGTTCGAAATGCAGGCTGCAATTGCCATTGGTGCCATTCACGAGCGCGAGTTCCAACTTGCCGGCTTCGAGGTATTCCATAGGGCGCCGGGTCGCTTCGGCCACGATCTGGATGTCGGTGCCGGGGTAATCCTCTTGAAAACCGGTCAGCAGCCGGGGCAGCCAGTGGTAGCACGTATAGCATTCGGTACTGATGCGGATCGTTTGCTTTTTGCCTTCGCGCATTTCTTTCAGTTCTGCTTCCAGCTCTCGGATCACCGGGAGCACCTTTTGCGAGCTCGTCACCACGCGCTGGCCGGCCTCGTTTAGCACCAGCTTCTTACCGATCCTGTTGAAGAGCCTCACGCCGCTGGCAGCTTCCAGGTCGCGGATCTGGTGGCTCAGCGCGGACTGCGTGAGGTTGAGCTTCTCGGCGGCCCTGGTTACCGACCCTTCACTCGTGATCTTCTCAATAATATAAAGGTGCTGGAGTGTTAACATGAGTATTATTCATTGTTTCTATAAAAATAAATCATTTTTCTCATATATCTAAATCTGATACTTTTGTCATGTACTAAAAATCAATAGCACATGAAACTTCACAGATTATCCTGGGCCGGACTAAAAATTGAATCTAACGGACAGATATTACTCATAGATGCCGTACAGAACTACCAGCGCGGCGCCTCGATCGGACCCGAAAATCCTGTTCAATTTGCACAAAATACCCGGGCATACGTGGTACTGATCACGCATTTACATTCCGACCATTACGATCCCGAAGCGATCCGCTCGGTGCTGAAACCGGAAGGCACTTTTGTCGTCTCCGAGCAGATCGCCGCCGAGGTACGCAACGACGGTTTTGCCCCCCTGGCGCTCGCGCTGAACACGCCGCGTCAGATCGGTAATTTTACGGTCACGGCAGTATTTGCCATGGACGGTGTAGGCGACAAGCAAGTTTCGTGGGTGATCGAAGCCGACGGCCAACGCATTCTGCATGGTGGCGACACGATGTGGCATAACCAGTTCTGGCAACTCGGTAAAACGTGGCAGCATTTCGATGCCGTGTTCCTGCCGGTGAACGGCGCGGTAGTGAATATCCCGCGTGTGGTGCCCAGCCCGGTACCAATTACGCTTACGCCTATTCAGGCGGTCACCGTCACGCGTCTGTTGAATGCGGATGTGCTGGTGCCCATTCATTATGGTTTTCATAGGGACGGCATGTACCATCAGTTCCCGCAAATGGAGGAGGACCTGGGCCGCGAAGCCAAATTACAAAATGTAAAAGTACAATGGGTGGAACCGGGAAGTCGGGTTGCATTGCCGGTTACCGAGGAGCTCGTATAGTAGGGCGCGTAGACTTTTTTGTCATATTTGTTGTTATGCCCCGGAACACAACCATCAGCAAACTGCATGAAACAATTAAGTCTGTTTGGCTCACAGGAGGCATTGCAATTTCCAGAGGATCTGCTCGAATATTATCCAGGCTTCGTACCAGCGACTGAATGCGCCGGGCTCATCCGGCAATGGATTGCCGACGTGCCATGGCGGCAGCAGGTCATGCAAATGTACGGCAAGGAGGTAACCGCGCCGAGGCTCATGGCCTGGTTTGGCGATACCGATAAATCGTATACGTTTTCCGGAACCAGGTTTGAGCCATACGCATGGACGCACGAACTCGCCGATCTTAAACAACGGATTGAGCAGAAGACTGGCTTCGCATTCAATAGCGTTTTGCTCAACTACTACCGGGACGGCAACGATTCAGTGGCCTGGCACGGCGATAACGAGCAGGAACTGGGCAGGAATCCTGTGATCGCGTCGGTCAGTTTGGGGCAGGAGCGGCGATTCGAGTTCAGGTACCGGTCCGACCACGCCCGGAAATATGGCCTGACATTGGAAAACGGCTCGCTGCTTATCATGAAAGGCGACTTGCAGCACACCTGGGAGCACCGGATTCCCAAGTCTAAAACGCAAAACGGGCCGAGAATCAATCTGACCTTCAGGACGATCGGCAGGTAGTGGCGCAGCTTTTAGCTAAATGCGTTGTTTTGGTTACAAAATTTACATGCTGTTCCAACGAAAGTGGATATCGGAGCATCTAAGTAACTGAAACAAATTTAATTCTTAGCCCATGAAAACTACCCGCTTACTCCTTTCGCTGATGCTGCTTTGGACGGTAATAGCCTGTACAAATGACCCCTCCGAGCCGCTGGACGATACAGCGAAAAGGGCGTTGAAAGAAAATAACGGCCTGGTCGGCAAATGGAAGATTGTAGAATACCTGGCTGATCCCGGCGATGGCAGCGGAACCTACCACGAAGTGAAGAGCGAGCTTGCGCATACCATCGAATTTAAGGAGAATGGTGAATTTGTGGAGAAGAAAGCAGTGGGGCAATCGTCGGTGCCTTTGTTCAACGCTTACAAGGTGCTCGACGACAAACGGATCGAGCTGATCCCGATCGATAAAACTTCGCCTTCGCATATCTGGTACTATTCAGATCTGTCGGCAAGTAAGGTTACCCTCGGTTATGGCTGTATCGAAGCGTGCTCCGGCAAATATGTGGCCGTGGAATAACCAGGTAACAACCATTTAGCGGTCTGGTTTGTCATGGTATCAGCTTGTTGAAATTAGCTAACTTTAACGACAAGCCGATAACGTCATGAAAACCAGATCGTTTTTATTCGCTCTTTGCATAATTGCCGGCGCATTGCTGCTGCCGGGCTGTTCAGGGGAGGAATTTCCTGTTCCCGACGACCAGGAGATCTTTTTTGAAGTTAATTACGTGAACTACGCCTGGGGTTTTCAGAACGACGGTTTGCTGATCGACAAAATGGGCCGGGTGAGAACATTTGACAAGCCGAATGACTGGAAATTCGCGTCGTCGGGGTCACTTACTGCGGCTGAAATGGATGAACGACTGGCAAAAACAACCGTTTCAAAATATACGGTACCCGCAAATGAGCTGGCCCGGTATGTCAAAAAAATGGAGCGCGTAAGCGACAAGGATTTTACTGAGCTGTCGAACAGAGGTGCCGACATGGGGGCAAGTGCATATTATGTCTACCGGTATGATTCAGGCTCGAAGACCTATCATGCTGTACTACTTCAAAGCGTTGGCGATAATGATATTTATAACAAGGATTCCGATGCAAAGGAGATAGCAGAATGGCTTGTCAAAGTGCGGTTGGAAAGTCGATAGTAATGACGATCGTTCAACCAGCTAAAATGATTAACTTTATGTCAATCAGCTATTTCAAACATGAAAGCCCAATATATCATCCCGATCCTGTTTTTCAGCACATTAGCTGCGCTTTCCGTTTCGTGCTCCGACGACGTTGTGGTTACCAATGAGCAGGAAGTTTATTTTGAAATACATTATACCAACCAGGCCTGGGGAAACCAGTTTAAAGGTTTTTTGATCGACAAACAGGGACAGGTACGAACTTACGACATGCCGGCGAGCTGGAAAGGCAACGATTTGCAGTCGATACTTTCGAAGGAGGATATGGACGCGAATACCTCGCAAACGACGATCTCTTCCATCAAAATAGCTACGGCGGATCTCAATAAATACATCGATGCCTCCCGCAAGATCTCGGGCGATAGCTTCTCGAAACCACTCAATGGCGGCGCAGACCTAGGCCTCACGCGGTTTTACAGTTACACTTACGACGCCGACAAAAAGACCTATTCCCCCGTATTGCTCCGCCAAATCGGCAATGTGATCATCCATAACCAGAACGCGAATGCGAAGGAAGTGGCCGACTGGCTGGCGAAAGTGATGGATGAAGTCTATTAAAATGTCTTAAAACAAAAACGGGCTGCATGTTTTGCAGCCCGTTTTTGTTTGCTTCAATTAAGTCAGGGTTTGAATACCGACAACCGGTAGTTGACCTTGTCGTTCGTGATTAGTACCTGATAAATACCCGCTGGCAGCTTACCCAGGTGGATATTCAGCTTGCCATTCTGAACAGCAGCTTTTTCCCTGACGATCACCTCCTGGCCCGAAGCATTTATAACCCGCGCATTTACCCAGTTACTTTGCAGGTTGGGCAGCTCGATGTTGAGCGCCGATTGCACCGGGTTAGGGTAGAAGCGGATATTGCCGGCCGAAGGCGCATCGATCGGGACAATGCGGCTGTAAGCATATTTACCATCAAAATCCACCTGTTTGAGGCGATAGTAGGTAATGCCTTTGTTGAAATCCATATCCGTGAAGTCGTACCGGTTTTCCGCAGAAGCGTTGCCGACACCTTTCACCCGTCCTGTTTCGACGAAGTTTCTGCCATTGGTACTTTCCTCAATCGCAAAATAGTCGTTGTTGCTTTCCGAGCTGGTAGTCCATTGCAGCACATTGCCTTCGGACGTGTTTTTACCTTCAAAATTCACCAGTGTTACCGGTAATGCAGCTCCCGGAGGAGCATCCGATAGACCAAACCCGGAGAAACCGGTGTTGAAAGTTGCTGTAAATGAAAAGTCGCCGCTGAAAGCCGGCGCAGAAACCACCGCTACAATGGCCGTCGTCCCAGCGTCACCTGTCGTGATGCTGCCCGCGCTTTTACCCATCGAGTGGATGTTGGCAGGGGTAAAGGTGGTTAGTTCGGATCCTTTGTAGTAGAGCGTGATTTCGTATTGCCCGGTCGGGTTGTTGTTGGTAGGTGTTACTTTGAACGTCTTGTTAGTTACCTGATAGTTTCCGAGCCATGGTGTTCCGTTTATACCTGCGCGGTCAAGCTCGACTGTGGTACAGCCATAATCGTGCGAGCTCAGGTTCTTGATTTTCGCCAGGAGGTTACCACTCGTCGGGTCATAGAACACCGCTGTTTCATTTGGGCCAAGATATTCCCTCGCTGCGTTGCCGGTATTGACCGTCGTCAGGATCTGGGTGGAATTTGTGGCCGTCAATTTCACATCGTCGATCGCCCACCATATTTCGGAGCGGGAAGTGTAACGGAACCTGAATTTCATATTGACATTCGCATAAGCATCCGGAATGTTTAAGACTTTAACCACCGATGTGTAGCCTAAAAGACTTCCGATATTGCCGGTTGCTTCATTTTGCGTCAGCAGGGGCTGCCATGCTGTGCCGCTCCACACTTCGACAGTTCCAACTTCCGCATCGCTACCGAGCTGTCTTTCCCAAATCTGCCTGAAACTGAGCACCATGTTTTTCCTTCCGGAAGTGTTGATGGCAGGAGTTTCCAGGATTTCGTCAAGAATGTAAGCATTGTTGATGGCGCTGTTCATAAAGAAGAACGGCGACAGGTCTTCGAAACCTGCGTTGCTGAATTGCGATATTGCCCACGTATGGAACGAGTTGCCCCCATTGATTGGCTTCCAGCCCTGCGTGCCGTTGTTAAAGTTGGAACTCAGCAGTTCGTCGGTGTAATTGCCGGGTGCCAGATCGTCGTCATTAATCGTCAGCTCGAAATTCTGCAGAGTGCTTGCGGCGTATCCATTTCCGCCATTGGCATTCAGTGCATAGCTGAGGTTGATGGTTTCGGGCCCTTCTACATATGCGTCGTTGAAAATGCGGATGGTAACAGTTCTGGTCATTGAACCTGCGTCGAGCGTGACGAATGCCGGAGAAATGATATAATCGGCGGTTGCCCCTTGCTTGGCGGTGCCGGTTGGGGTATTGAATGTAACGGTTACCGGCTGGGTCGGAGCTTTGTCTATCCCGACGGTAACTACTTGATCGATGTATTTAAGACAGCCCGGCGGATTCACAGTAGTTGCTTCTCCTTCGTTCATGGTAGCACCTGCTGCCGCAAAGTGAACCGCGGGAGTAACCGCGCAGGAATATACACGGATGTCATCTACATACCATCCTTCGATACCGCCACAAATATCGGTGCCGAGTTCGAAGCGGAATTGGATGGTGTTGCCGGCGACCAGGCCAATGGCGAGACTACTAAGGTCGATCTGGCTCTGGCCCCACGATCCCGTTACCGATCCCTGGTCTGTTCCCGTGAAGGCAGGCTGGCCCTGCATCGGATTGGTGCTGCCCGCACCCGAGGTGTTCAGTAAATTATTGTAGCCATTGGCTGTAAATGCCGTGGCGGGTACGAGAGTCCACGCACCGCCATTAATCCTGAACTTGATGTTACCACCGTCCCAGGTATCTTCAATGGCGATATAATGGTCAAATGCCATATTCAGATTGCCGGGTGTTCCGGCGGGGATCGTAATGACTGGGCTTTCTATGCGGATAATGCCTGCCTGGGAGGTACCCGAGGTGCAAGCGCCGCCCTGGTAGTTGATCCCGAATGCAGCATGACCGGGACGTCCGCCGGGCGATGCTACCTGCTGCCACTGGCGGCTAAACCAGCCTGCCGACGCTGTTTCCGAAGACACCGTAAACCCGCCGAGGCCTGATTCAAAACCTTCATAAAAGATCGCAAGCCCTGCATTGGCACCTTCGCATAGGGCAGGTGCGGGTTTTAGCGTGGCGGTGAAGCCGCAATTGGTCTCGACACGCAGCTCGACGGCAGCGATTACTTTTACAAGCTCGGCAACATCGCTGGCAGAAATGATTTGGCCGGAAGCACCGGGAGCGGAAACACCTGTCGATAAGCCCAGCAAGTTGACGCCGATCAGGTCGGTTGCGGAAGCTTCCAGGATATCTGCCTGCGCCGCAAAGTCGGTTGTGGCAGTCATGTATGCCGATTGCGCCCGCCAGAAAATGTGGGCGGCTTTGGTGAGTCCGATGCCGGTGATTGTCTGACCGTTGTAAGTGCCTCCGTCAACCAGCAATGCGTAGGCATGGTTGATCACACCGCTGTTGCTATGTACCCCGCCTTGGTCGGAGTTGGCACACCAGTACTGGGGGTCGGTTACTTTACCGGCATCCCCTTTGCAAGTCGGATCCCACATGTCACGGAGTGCCCCGCCGAAAGCGGTGGCTTTCTCGCCCATTTGCCACCGATCTGAACTTGCGCATGCGGTTCGGTTGGCGTTGGACTCGCCGGCATCCATGTAGCCGTCGAGCTGGTCAACGGTTTCGCCCCAGATGTCGGAATAGGCCTCGTTCAGTGCTCCGGGTTGCCATTGGTAAATAAGCCCGCTGGTGTATTCGGTGTAAGCATGCCCCCATTCGTGCGCCACCACGTCGTCGGTGGCCGTTCCGGTACAGTAGTTGGCGGTCGAGCCGTTCCAGTTGGCATTCGGGCAGTTGATACTGGGGTTGTTATTGATCGTGACCATGGCCGCATCCGCGCCATTGAAAGAAGTGTAGCCGAATGCATTTTTGATCAGATTGTAAATAAAGCCCGAGCTTTCCACTTCCGACTGCTGCCATTGATCGAGCGTACCGGGAAAAGCGTCGCCTTCTTGCCACCTTAAATTGGGAACAGTAACGGAAGTTTCGTAAAGCTTTCTGGTGATATTGTGCATACCCGTGAACTGCTCGACGAGCTGGCCATTGTGTGCGTCGATGTAGAGAAATTCGCGTACATCCGCATCATTACGTACTTCCACTTCATACACAAGGAGTTTCGCTCCGTTGTAACCCTGGGCGAGCCCTTTCTGAAAAATGTAGAGCGTGCTTTTATTGACCTTCACAGGAACTGACGACTTACCCAGTTGCTGCGTTGCCACGAGCCGGCTCGCGATGGATTCCGCTTCGTGCTGGGCAAGGGTAGGCACTACGTTGACTTTAATTTCGGAAATAAAGTTGCCGTTAAGAGCGGTGAGAGCCTGGGCGTTGTTATAATGGAACTTCATCAGGCCGTCGTATACCGGCACGCCTTTATACGTTTGCTGCAATGTGATGTTTTGCAAGCCATAATTGTCTGTTTTTTGCTCCCGGAGGCGAAACTCGTCCTCACCGGGGCGAAGTGCAAATAGGGTTTTGTACTGTGAAACGAAGTTAATCGATTTCTGTTGAGCGTCACCACCGTTGATTTGCAGCCCCCTTTGGGCAGGAAAGCGGAGGAAACTTAGCGACCCGGTAGCGGGATCGATCGTAGGCAGCGCGCCGGTGCTGGCGGCAAATGCGTCAATTGCTCCTTTCGTAGGTGTCTGCGAAAGGGCAATGTGAGCATATAACAAAAGCAAGGGAACAATCAGTAAAATGTGTTTCATAGGGTTTGTAGAATATAGGGTGACTGGTATCTAATTTAAGTAAATAATCTGTTGTTCAAAGCGTTTTAAGAAATGATTTTGACTTGTAACCAGTTGGTTATCAAATTTTTATAGAATGCTGTTTTTCGGGTATACGACCATCCTTCAGGCGGCCTGCGCAATCTGTAGACCTGCCGGGTTCAGATATTTTGGGTAAATAAAAACAAAAAGCCGCCCAGGGTTACCCCGGGCGGCTTTTCTCTGCACTGTACTGGTCTGTTACGGCTGAAAGAACTTCACCGTGCCATCTTCCTCGTTGCTGGTTATCAGCAGGCTTCTGCCATTCGGGCTCTTATCTGCCGCAATGAAGAGCACACCTTCCGGCGCATCGCCGGTTTTGACGATTTGCAGAAATTGCGGAGCGCCGGGGTTGGTCAGATCGTAAACACCTATTGCGTCTACTCGTTCCATGGCGATGAATGCAACAGGCTTTCCATTCATCCAGCCTACCGTAACGCCTTCGGCCTCCACGCCTTTATCGTCGGAGCGGCTGTCGTCGTAAGCACCGGCCTTAATCACTTCCTGTTCAAGCGAGTTACCCGATTCGTACACGCGTTTCATATCGGCCGCGTGGAAAATACTGAAACCGCGGCCGCCGAAGCTGTAAAGTTCTTCGAAAGTACCGTCGTTTTCAAAGTCGCCACGTGTGCTGGTTACACGTAGTCGTCCGAGGTTCGAAGTCTTTTTCAACTCGTCGGCATTAGGGAAATAAACCGGGTTTAGTTTGAGCGAGCTCACGCGCTTTTGCTCGTCGAATGCGCTGTATTCGCGGGCATCGCCTTCGTCGGCGGTGATCAAGTACGGGGTACCGTTTACGGTGAAGTATGAGATTGCGTCCGGCAGGTAGAACGATTTGACCGGCCAGTTTTTCAGTTGTACTTTTTTGTCGTCGTCACTGGCGTCCAGCGAATTGAGGATATAGCTGATATCCTTCGTGCCGAGCGGATGGATGTTCAGTACCTTGCCATTGATCAGGTCGATTTCGGCTATGCCGTTATTTTCCTGCAAGGTTACAAATGCCTTTTGGGAGTTGTCGGAAATGGCTACGTACTCAGGCTCGATGTCCTGTGCGAAAGTCGCCTTAGGCCCGAACTTGCGGAAACCTTTTGGTGCCAATGCGCCGTACATTCCGTCAAAAGCGGCGAAATTGAGTGTTTTAACACTATATCCGTTTGTAACGTCGATAATGGACACCGAACCCTCGGGATCGACACTGTAATCGGGATTGGGTTCGCCTTCGTTCGCCGTAACGATGAAACGGCCGTCCGGGCTGAATGTTACCATGTCGGGCAATGCGCCGACGGTGATCTGTTTGATCATCGACAAGGTGCTCGTATTCAGTACGATCACGCTGCCGTTTGCCTGCTTGTTGGTTGCTTCGAGGGCAATAGCCAGCTTTCCGTCAGAAACCGACACGCTATTGGCTACGCCGCCGAGGGCCGAAACGTCGATAGGTTGCTGCTTCGTGACGGTCGGGAATGCCGAGAGGTCGAGCACGTCCACGATAGCGGCTTTTTCATTATTAACCGTAAACAGTCTTTTGGAAGCGGGATCGTAAGCAGAGATTTCGGCCGCAGCTACGTTACCCAGGTCCACGCCCGCTACTTCTTTGAAGGACGAAGGGTCTTCCTGTACCGGATTTTGAGGAGCATGGTCGGTACAACCATTCATGAAGGCTGCCGCAAGCAACAGTGCAAGTAAAGATTTCTTTTGCATTATGATTTGTGAGTAGTTTAAAAACTAAAAATACTCACACGGCAAAATGGCCGGGCGTCACTTTTAGAAGCTTAACGGAATGTTAATGCAGGACACTATTTTGCCTCTAAAATTGCTTGTAATCAGTGGTTTGCTTAATGGTTGGGTAACAATCGCTTGACATTGGCGGAACTTTACAGGCCGGCAGCCCAGGCGATCCCGCCCATGATATGTTTCATGGCCGTAGGATCGCTGTATGTTGTCGCATTGTGCCCGATGGCCGTGTAGAACATTCTTCCTTTCCCAACCGGCCTGGACCACGCAATAGGATGGTCTCCGCGCATCGCTTTGGGCCAGAATGCGGGGTAGGTGCTTTCATCGACCGTCAATAGCACCTGAAAACCAGGTTTTCCGCGTACGCTTTCGTGAAAATTGTACCATTCGTCGTGCTTCGACCACCGGGCGGGCAGGCCGTCGATAGCCGGATGCGCGCCGGGTTCGGTTACGATTTCAGCTTTGGGAATAGGGTAGGGCAGAAAGGTGTGGTTCCGGAAACGTGTACCGAGCAGCGTTCCGTACCATTCCCATTTGTATTCACAATCGGAAGCGGAATGGATGCCCGCATAGCCGCCGCCATTTTCGATGTATTTTTCAAATGCGCGCTGCTGGTCGTCGGTGAGGAAATCGCCGGTGGGGGAAAGGAACACGACGGCTTTGTAGGATTTGAGGCAAATTTCATGAAAATAAGCACCGTTCTCTGTTGCGATTACTTCCCAGCCGCGCTTTCGAGCTTCCTCCCGAATAGCTTTCACACCCGCTTCGATCGACGCATGCCGATAGCCGTTTGTTTTGGAAAAAACCAGTATCGCTTTCGATGTACCCGCTACGCAGTTTGCCGGAATGGCGGTTTCGAAAACTGGCTTTTGCCACGGGAGCCAGCGCATTACATGCATTGCGTAGCCAAACAGGCCTGCGAGGACTAAGACCGCTACGGACAATATTTTTAGTGCCATAACCCGGGAAACAGGTTTCTTATCCAATAAGTTGGTTCAGGTGCCGGAAAACCTTTCCGGCAAAAAATAAAGATTCCCCCGAAAGCCGGGAGAATCTTTACAAAAAACCACATCCTAAGTTAATCTGTCAATTCCAGCCGCCTCCCAATGCCCGGTAAATATTCACCGTGGCATGCATCTGGCGCATCTTGGTTTCGATCAGTTCGAATTTTGACTCCAACGCGTCGCGTTGGGTCAGTAACACTTCCATGTAGTCGGCGCGGGCCGAGGCGAACAACCGGTTCGAAATAGTGGTAGATTGGTTCAGCGCTTCCACTTCCTTCGTTTTCAGATCGAAGCTCTTTTCGAGGTTATTGATATTCGAAAGCTGGTTTACCACTTCGATGTACGCGTTCAAAACCGTACGCTCGTAGTTATAGATCGCCTGGATCTGGCGCGCATTCGCATTGGCATAACCCGCACGGATGGCGTAACGGTTGATCACCGGACCAGCCAGGTCGCCAATCAGCGATCCCATGATCGACTCAGGTACGCGGGCGAGGTAAATCGGGCTGAAAGCCTGTAAGCCAAGGCTGGCCGACAATCCCAGTGACGGATAGAAATTAGCTCTCGCTACGCTCACATCGATTTTTGCAGCTTCCAGATCGAGCTCGGCCTGCTTGATATCCGGGCGGTTGGAAAGCAACTGCGAAGGGATACCGGCCTGCACCAGGTTCGGAACGAGGCTTTCGAAACCCTGGCTCGTACGCTGTACCGGCTGCGGGTAACGTCCGACCAGGAAGTTGATCCGGTTTTCGGTTTCGACGATCTGCTGCTGAATACCATATTGCAGGTTCTGCGTTTTCAGCACCTGTGCTTCAAAGCGGCGAACGGCCAGCTCGGTAACACGGGTCGCTTCTTTTTCCATTCTTACGATCTTCAATGCATTGGTCTGGATGTCGATATTCTGGCGGATAATGGCCAGCTGCGTGTCCAGTGCGAGCAGTTCGTAATAGGAGTTAGCGATTTCGGCCGCCAGGTTAGTCATCATGAAGTTTTTGCCTTCGATGGACGACAAATACCGCGTTGCCGCTGCTTTTTTCGCGTTGCGCAGCTTGTGCCAGATATCGACCTCCCAGCGTGCCACCGCCTGGATATTCACATCCGGAAGCGGGTCGGGGGTTTCCCTGCCGGGTTTGATGTCGGTAGTAGCTTCGCTGGCACCGATGTTGGTGTAGCGTGCCGCTTTTTCGACGCCCGCACCGCCGCGCAGGCCTACAAATGGCAGGTATTCCCCCTTGCGGGCCTGGATCTCGTTTTGCGAGATGGCAATTTCCTGCATCGTAATGTTCAACTCCTGGTTGTTTTTGAATGCGGTATCGATGAGCGCATTCAGGTTAGGGTCCGTGAAAAACGTTTTCCAGCTGACCTTACCGGTGTTGGTGGAATCCTGTGAGCCGTTGAAGCTCACAGGTACCACTTTATTTTCTGTTCTCTGGGTCAGCACCGGGATGTTACAGGCCGAGTAGGTCAGCCCGATAAACGCGATGCCGGCCCAGTTCAATATTCTCTTATTTCGCATGTTCGTCGTTATCTTCTGAATGTGGGAATGCGTCAATGGCGTGTACGAATCCTTCGGACAGCGGGCTGTCGTCTTCATTCTTGATCAACTGTCGGCCATCTGCTATTTTGGCAAATATGTAATACAATCCCGGGATGATGATGACCCCGAAAATGGTACCGAACAACATCCCGCCCAGTGCCGAGGCACCGATGGTACGGTTACCGATCGCACCTGCGCCGGTGGCGATGATCAGGGGGATCAGACCCGCCACGAACGCAAATGAGGTCATCAGGATCGGACGGAAACGAACCCTGGCACCTTCAATGGCTGCGTCAAGGATCGTGGCACCTTCCTGCCGTTTCTGGACGGCGAATTCGACGATCAATACGGCGTTTTTACCCAACAACCCCACGAGCATGATCAGACCGATCTGTGCGTAGATGTTGTTTTCCAGGCCCATCAGGTTCAGTACAAGGAATGAACCGAATACCCCCACAGGCAGGGAAGTAACCACCGCCAATGGAATGATGAAGCTTTCGTACTGCGCCGCAAGTACCAGGTACACGAACGCCAACACGATCATGAACACGATCAGCGATTCGTTACCGCGGATCGATTCGTCATAGGAAAGCCCCTCGAATGCGATATCGTAGCCTTTTGGCAGTGTTTTGGCAGCCACTTCGCGGATCGCCGCAATGGCCTCGGCTGTGGTGTAGCCTTTGGCAGGAAGTCCCTGGATCGCCGCGGAGTTATACAAGTTGAAACGCGTGATCTCGTTAGGTCCCTGGCCTTTTTTGAGCTTCATGAACGACGAGTAAGGCACCATTTCGCCAGCATCGTTTTTCACAAACAGCTTCAAAAGGTCGGTAGGAAGCCTTCTGAATTGAGGATCGGATTGTACGTATACTTTGAAGAACTGGTTGAACTTGATGAAGCCCTGTTCGTAAGTACTACCGATCATAATGTTGAGGTTATCCATCGCTTTTCCGATCGAAACGCCTTTCTGCATTGCCAGCTTGTTGTCAATTTCCAGCTCGTATTGCGGGTAGTTCGCAGCGAAGAAGGTGAACAAACCGGTCAGCTCTTTACGTTTACCAAGGTCTTCCATGAACGCCTTGTTGATCCTGTCGAACTCGTGGTAGTCGGTGTCGGTGTTTTTGTCAAGCAGACGCATTGAGAAACCGCCGGAGGTACCAAAGCCGGGGATTGCCGGTGGTTCGAAGAATTCCACTGTCGCTCCGAGTCCTTTCGAAGCATGTTCAAGCTCCTCCATGATCTCCTTCACATTATGCTTACGCTCGTGCCACGATTTAAGGTTGATCAAACAGGTACCCGCATTGGAACCGCGACCTTCCGTCATGATCTCATAACCTGCCAGAGACGACACCGATTCGATTCCCTCGACTTCCTCGCAAATCTTTTGCAGACGGCGTGAGACTTCATTGGTTTTTTCCAAAGTAGAGCCCGGAGGGGTCTGGATGATCGCGTAAATGGTACTCTGGTCTTCGTTGGGGATAAAACCGGCCGGTACCACTGAGTTTTCATACCAGATACCCGCGCAGAATAAGCCCAGAATAACGAATGTGACTACGCGGCGATTCACGATCAGCCGCAGCAGGTGGACATACCACCCGGTCATCTTATCGAATCCGCGGTTGAAGCTGTCCAGCGCACGGGTAAGCGGGTTTTTCTTGCGCTCGTGGCCGTGGTGGTTTTTGAGCATGATCGCACACAATACCGGCGTGAGCGTCAAGGCGATAAGTGCCGAGATGACGATAGAACTCGCCATGGTAATCGAGAACTGGCGGTAGAAGGTACCCACAGGACCCGACATGAATGAGATAGGCAGGAACACCGATACCATGACCGCGGTGATCGCGATAATTGCACCTGAAATCTCTCCAAGAACTTTTCTAACAGCGTTAAATGGTGATAAATGCGGCTCTTCTTCCATCTTGGCATGGACCGCTTCTACCACCACAATCGCATCATCGACCACAATACCGATCGCCAATACAAGCGCAAAAAGGGTGATGAGGTTAATCGAAAGACCAAATGCCTGGATCACAAAGAATGCACCCACCAAGGATACCGGTACCGCGAGGATAGGGATCAACGTCGAACGCCAGTCGCCAAGGAAGATGAACACCACAATGGCCACGAGGATAAATGCGTCGCGCAACGTGTGGATTACCTGCTCGATGGAAGCGTCGAGGAACGTCGATACGTCATAGCTGATCTTGTAATCCATGCCGGGAGGAAAGGAGGCCTTCATGACGTCCAGTTTCTGCTTTACCTCTCTAATTACATCACTCGCATTACTGCCATAGTTCTGGCGCAATACGATCGCTGCGGAGGCCTTCCCGTCGAGGTTGGAGTAAATATCGAAGAACTCGCTACCCAGCTCCACTGTTGCAATATCCTTCAAATGGATGCTTTCGCCCTGGGCGTTGGCACGGATAATAATATCTTCGTACTCCTTCGGCTCGCTGTAACGGCCTTTGTAGGTCAGTACATATTCCAAAGACTGCGCTTCGATACCCGAGCTTTGTCCGATCCGGCCGGGACGACCGATGATACTCTGCTCGCCGAGCGCCTTCATGACTTCTTCTACTGAAATGCTGTACGCACGCATACGGTCGGGGTTGAGCCACACACGCATCGCGTAACGGCGGCTACCGAGGATTTGCGCCCGCGCTACCCCTTTGGTCCGCTGAATTTCAGGGATCATTTTAACGGTTGCGTAGTTGAAGAGGAATTTCTCGTCAATGCTCTTTGTCTTGGAGTAGAGGTTGACATACATCAACATACTCGGCTGGATTGGGGTGATAATAACCCCTTCGCGCTGAACGAGTTCAGGAAGGAGCGGCATTACCTGGTCAACCCTGGTTTTTACCCTGATAACCGCGTCGTTCGGGTCGGTGCCAGGTTCGAAGATAATCCTCAGCGTCGCTTCACCGGCGCTGGTGGCATCGGTAGCAATGTAACGCATATCCTGAACACCGTTAATGGCCTGTTCCAGCGTAATGAGCGTGGATTTCACCAACACGTCGGCACTTGATCCCGGGTAGGCGATGAAAATGTTAACAGTGGTAGGTGCAATGTCCGGGAACTGCGAAATGGGCAGTTTCTTGATAGCCAGTATACCTACGAAGACTATCATGACCGATATCACTATCGCGAATACGGGTCGTCGTATGAATTGATTAAACATATCTTTTGCTTTCGGACCTGATTATTCCGCGTACAGGCTTAGGTGAGAAATAACCGAGTCGGGCTTTTGGAATTTGTAGCTGATCTTCTGGTTTTCGCGTACCTGACGCAAGCCTTCCAGCAATATTTTGTCGTCCTTTTGAAGCCCGTGAGAAACCGCGAAGACGTGCGGCAGCTCGGCCGCGATGGTGATCTCGCGCGACTGGACCTTGCCGTCCTTGTCGATCACGTAGCAGTATTTCTTTTCCAAAACCTCGAAGGTCGCTTTTTGCGGGATCAGCAGGGCGTTTTTGAGCGGCACGCTGATCTGAACGTTGCCTGTTTCGCCGTGGCGGAGCAAGCCTTTAGGGTTCGGGAACGTAGCCCTGAATGCGATGTTACCTGTTTCGTTATTGAAATCGGCCTCGATGGTTTTCACCGCTCCGGTATAGTCGAAGAGCTTTTCGTTGGCCATTTTAAGTTTCACTTTCAGGAGGTTACCTCCGTCTTCGCCGGATTTATAATCCAGGTATTCAGCTTCGGGAACGTTGAAGTAAACCCACATTTCACTGTTGTCGGAAAGGGTGGTGAGCAGGTCGCCTTCATCCACCAGACTTCCGAGCCGCACCTGGAAATGGTCCATGATGCCGCTGAACGGCGCGCGGATCTCGGTAAATCCGAGGTGCGTGGTAGCAAGTCCCAGTTCCGCTTTGGCTTTATCCAGTTTTGCTTTGGCTAATGCCAGCTCGTTTTTGGAAACTACATTGCTGTCGGCCAAGGCTTTGGTGTTCTTAAATTCGATTTCGGCGAAGTTGGCTTCTGCCTGCGCCTTTTGTTGTTCAGCCTGGTATACCATTGGCATGATCTGGAACATCAGCTGACCTTTTTTCACCGTCTGGCCTTCATCCACATATATTTTCTGTAAATAACCTCTTTCCAATGCACGCAGCTCAATATGGCTGATCGCCCGGATCTGGCTTACGTACTCTTTTGTGATGGTGGTGTCTTTTTGTAAGGGGCTTGTTACTAAATAGTTAACCTCTTTTTCTTTTTCTTCTTCGTGTTTCGATGTACAGCCTGTCTGATACAACAACGCACCCAAGCTCACGAGCATGAGAATTCTTTTCATGATGATTTTTGGAGTTAGCAAAATGGAATTTTTGATAGTTTCTGTTCGTATGGGTGTGCCTGACGGCACGGTGGGCAGTCGTAAGCAGCCGGGGATTGGCACCACGACGACCGGATTGGCAGGCCGTAGAATAACCTGCCGCTGAGCGGGATCAAATTCTGAGTACGCGAAGCCTCAGATATTGGCGAGAGGAATAAAACGAGCTACTCCGCGGTAAGGGCCGGGTTTTTGAAATGTAGCAAAAGGGAAAGAACTGACGCGAAGCAAATGTAGCAGCGGGCATACCGCCTGCGCGGGGTGATTTTTTAACCGAGAACCACTCGGTGGAATCTTCTTCTTTTTCTTCCGAAATAGTCCTGATGAACTCTGAAAACTTCCGGGCGGCATCGGGGAGCCGGAATGCAGGCTCGTTATCATCGAATGCCTGTACAAAATTCGGATGCTCCGATTGCGTAAGAATCTGAATGGGAGAATTACATGACTGACGCTCCTGTGAACCCGCATACATATTGCTGTATCCGTCCACCAGGAGAATGCACAGGGGCAGGAGATATTTCAGCAATTCTTTGATCATCTTAACGGGTACCTATTGAGTCTTTTGTATATTTTGAAGCCGCGCGGGGGCGACCTTAATTGGTCTCAATGTTTCAAGTCTTTGAAAATGAGCATGCGTTTAGGCGCTGTTCTTGATGTGCGCGATTTGTAAATTGTTCTTTTCGTAGGTGTGTGCTTCTTATACGCATACAAAAACCGCAATTCATCCTTAACACCATGTTAAAAGGATGTTAAAAAGGGATTAAAATCGTCGAACGGCCACTGCGACTAATCCTGCGGTGCCGTGAGGGGAAAGTTTTGGATAAAATATTCTTTTAATTATTACATTGTGGGTTGAATTTGGGGAGGATCGTGCAAAGCTCTTGCTTTGCACATAGTAGACACGAAGGAGACCTTCGCACCATTATGCTCTTTTAGATTCTTCGAGATAATGCTGTCCGCGATTCTGATGGGCGTGAATGCCGCTGCTGATCAGGATGACGGCTGAAACAATTAGCGCCGCATCGACAACCGCGGGCGCCGTCTCCCAGTTGGCGACGGCTACTGCCACCAGCGCCCACACACCTACCATGGACGACTCACGCAGGTTTCGTTTCCAGGTCAGGACGAGGTATACTGCCCCTGCGACGCAGATCATGATTACCGTCCAGGCAACCGGCGAAAGCCCGAAGCCATCCCAGCCGATTTTAGTGAGCCATGCCGCTACGTTGGCAATGAGCGCGACGGAGATCCACCCGAAGTAAATGGCAAACGGCCACCAGGTCAGCGCGATCTTTTTGATCGGGATGAGGTCAAGCTCCATGCGTGTACGTACGATGATGCGCCAGAGCGAAGTAAGCAGGACAATCATGACAAGCACCGAAAGTCCAGTAAAATCATACAGCCAGGCGAGTACCCAAGCCGAATTCGCGGCGCAGGAGATTACAAATAACCAGCCAACTTTCTCCACCACTGCCGGAACTTCGCGCTTACCGGAAATGCCACGTGACTGGTAAACCACAAACACGGCCAGTAACAGGTAGATCAGCCCCCAGATTGAGAATGCGTAGCCGGATGGCGTGAAGAGATTCTGGTACCGGGCAGACACGCTGGCCATGGTACTGTTATTGAAAATGCCGGTATTGGATAAATAATTGACCACCACAGTGACGGTCACTGCGATGATATTGGCTATTTGTAAGGTTCTTTTCATAAAAGTCACCGTCAACAAAAATTATGCCTCGAGCAAACAAAAAAGGACGCCGCATAGCCGCGACGCCCTTTCCGATTGATTCTTATCTATCTTACAAACCTAAATGCTATTCTTTGACGAGCATGCCCGGATAAACGGAGCCATCCGCTGAGGGGAAATCGATATTGAGCAACTTCGCGATTAGCGGGGCGATGTCCTGCAAACCCATTTCGGGAATTACCGCGCCTTTTTTGATACCACGGCCAAAGGCCACAAAGCCTGTCTGGATCTCCTTGAAATCAGGGAAAAAGCCATGCGTACCGCCGCTTGCCGCGCGTACGAAATCGCCGGTTGCCGCATTACCGATCGTGAATCCCTGCTTGGGAGCGAGGGCCAGCGCCGCATTCGGGTCGGAGCCGACGGCATCCAGCGCTGCACGGTCTTTAATCTCAAACATTGCTCTTTGAGCGACGGGCAGTTTGGACAGCGCCGATTTCACCTTTTCGAGCGTTTGCGTATCGTTTTTATCTTTCAAATGCAGAAAGGAGGAGCCGCCCGAAGCGTGGAAATAGGCTTTCCATGCCGAGGGATTTTTAGGATCGTACAAGCCCGCCTGTGCGAGGAGCACATTGGGCGAAAGCGACGAATGAATATCCACAAACCCGTGGTCGCCGGTGACGATCACCGTGGTTTTGTCTTTGATCCCCGCCTTATCGATGGCTTCCAGAATGGCCTTTATGCCCCGGTCGACGCTCGTTAATGCGGCGCGGACCTTATCGCCGTCGCGCCCCTGCTCATGCTCGAAATGGTCTACTGCCACCAGGTGAACAGCCAGGAACGAAGGCTTGTACTTGCGGATAATGTAGGCGCTCGTGCGTGAGAGGTTATCGTCGATGCTCAGGTATTCGCCGTCGAAATCGATCTCTTCCAGCTTGCCTGTGGCATTTTGCTGGATTTCCTCGTAAAAACCTTTCGGATTGGAATTTTCGCTCAGCGCTTTGGTCATATTGCGCTTGCCGCCCTTCGTTTCGGGCAAATACCAGTATTCCGGGATATTGTAATTGGCAGGACCGCCTAACGACACCGGCCAGAAAACCGACGCGGTTGCCAGCCCTTTTTCTTTCGCGGCGCTGAAAATCGTGGGTACCTTAATGGTCTTGTAATCCCAGATCCATTTGCCGGTCACTTCCAGCGGTTCAGCGGGGGTATTGTAATAGACACCATGTTTGATCGGCTTTACGCCGGTGATCATAGTGGTGTGAGAAGGGTAGGTTACGGTCGGGAAAACGCCGTTCACGCCGTCGGCATAAGCGCCGGTTTCCATCCCCTGCCGCAGGTTCACCATCGACCACGTGGGGTCTTTGTAAAACTCGGGTCTCAGCCCGTCGATACTGATCAGGATCACGTGCGAATCCTGTGCACGAAGACCTTTGAGTGTAAATGTGGAAAGGGTTAAGAGCAGGATTAGTTTTTTCATAGGAAGTACCCTGTTAGTTATTTTCCCGGCTTCCCGTGCCGTTGCATGCGCGGGGAGCCGGTTTTTGTATTAATTCAAAAAAATCAGAATGAGTAGCGCAGACCGACCTGGATCTGGAAGGGGCTACCCGTCAGGCTCGATACCCCCGCGCCTTTGTTAACGTTGTAGACAAACTCGTTCTTGATCTTGTCGAAGCTCTTGATCGTGTACAAGGTTTGTTTACCCAGGTTGGTCCCCACACCCCAGTCTTTGTTGAGCATGTTGGCGAAGTTGAATATGTCAATGGAGGCCTCAATGCGGTGCGATTTGTGGATTTTGAAGCTTTTACCCAGACGTACATCGAATACGCCATAGAAACCATTGACGCCGCCGTTACGCTCAGCCATTTTCCCCGTGTTTTCGCGGATGAATGTTTTAATGCTCTCTTCCGCGTCGGGATTATCCATAATGGCTTTGATGCCTGTACGGATATACTCGGGCGTTGCGGCGCTGTTGGCGTCATACACGTAAGGAAGGTCGTTCGAAGACACGAAGTCACCGTTCATGTTACCGCTCACGGCCAGCGAGTAGCGCGTACCGCCGATGCCGGAGTAGCGAATGCCGAGCGAGATCCCCCAGAAGCTAGGGGCCGTACCGTACACAATCAGCTTATTTCGGAACTGATTGTTGGCATAACTCATGCGGCTCAAATCGCGCGGGTCGTCGATCACCATCTGATCGAGTGTAGCGGTGTTGGCCACGTTGCCATTGTAGGAAGTGTTATCCTTGGCGTCGTTCCAGGTGTAGGAAGCGGTTATCTGTCCATCGCGGAAGTACTTGAACGTTCCGTCGATCACCAGTGCATACTGGTTCTTCTTGCCGTCGCTCACAAGTTCCAGTACGCGGCCCACCTGTTTGGTTCTGCGGCTGTTGAGCCAGTTCGTGGCACCATTGGAAGTGTTGATGGTCGAAGCCGGTACATACACACCGCGGTTGGCTTCGGCACCGATGCGGAAGAATGGCTCATCCACCATGTTGCGGTCGATGTACATATAGTTGTTGCGTGCCCACGATGCATAACCGCTGATGCCGATCCGGAGACGGTCGCTGAAAAAGTGGTTGTACGAGAAATTGGTTTTGTACAAAACAGGCACTTTGGCGTCGGGGCTGTTGGTGTTGATCGTGATCAGACGCTCGATGCCGGGGACATTGAAAAGCTCGGCACCCGGAGCTTTGCTGGGGTCCTGACGGTACAATGGAAAATTAGGTGATGGAACGAGATCGCCCTGGATTTCAACGGAAGCCACTTTGGAACCATCGAAGAGCATATTGTTCACCATCGAATAAGGGTTCAGTGCAGATCCGAAAACACCGGCGCCAAAACGGATGACATCTTTGCTCTGCTCGTTCACATCCCAGGTAAACTGAACGCGCGGCTGTAATTGAAGCGTGTTAATGCGGTTATTGGTTTTGATACCCAGCTCATCAAATACCACCTGGCTGAAATTCGCGCGGTTGAGGTATACGGTATTGTCCAGTCGCAAGCCGGCGGTCATATCCAGGCCGACGCCCAATTTGGTGTCCATTTGCGCATACAAACCGGTGCTCAGCGACTTCACTTTATTGCTCTGGTCTTCATTCAGGTAAATTTCGCGGGCGTAGCGGTAAGGTTTCAGGTTATTGAAATTATCCATTCCCGTGAAATAAAAGCGGCCGTTCATTTCGCTGCCGTAGCGTGAGTGCATCAGGTTGTACATCACATCGATACCGAATGTGAAGTTAATCTTTCCGGTATTGTAGTACAGGTTATCCACCGCCTGCAACACCGTCCCTTTGAACCATTCGGGAGAAAAACGCTGGCCGCCAATCTGGATCGAATTCAGATAAGTAGCATTTCCCGCCACGGATTCAACGTTTTCGACGATCGCACGCGGGATGCTCGCAGCAGGAAGCTCGGAGCTGGGGAGTACCTGGACATCTTCATAGAAATGCTGCACTTTCAATTCATTCGTCACGCGGGGGCTCAAAGTGGTGCGGAGCGAGGCCATCAGGCTGTTGTCGAACTTCTTACGGTCGATGTACGACTCGTAGAAGTTAATACCCGAGTTATCACCTTCCGAAAGGTTATCCTTCTCGATCACCATATTGTTGCGGATCGTGAGCAGGTTCTTGGAGTTGAGCTGCCAGTCGATACGGGCAAAAAGCGCGTCGGTACCTTTCGCTTTGTCGAACGCACCGAACTGCTGGTTGCTGGAAACCCCGTATTTGTCGCGTGCAATGCCCACAAAGCGTTCTAGCGTCGCATTGGTAACCTTGTTGGCTGCCTCATCGGCGGGACTGAGGATGTTCGCAATGTAAAGCGGGCGCGAATCGGCCTGGTGGTCCCATGCCACAAAAAAGTGCGCTTTGTCTTTGACGATCGGTCCGCCGAGTGAAAATCCGTACTGGTAGGTCGAAAACTCCTGCGTTCTTTTATTTCCGCGAAGGTCGTATTTGCTGGAAAGCCCGTCGTTACGGACAAACGTGAAAGCGCTGCCGGATAGCTTGTTGGTGCCGGATTTGGTCACGGTGCTGATCGTACCACCGCCTGCACGGCCCATGGTCACGTCGTATTCGTTGGTAACGACTTTGAACTCCCGAATCGCTTCCATCGAGATCGAGTAGGCGCCCGAGGTACCGCCGCCTGCGATGGTGCCGCGTGAGGTCATGCCGTCGATCGTGTAGTTGGTCGAGGAGGCCAGCTGACCGCCGAGGCTGCTTCCGTTGCTTAATGGGGAAAGGTCGATCAGCGAGGTGAAGTTTCGGCCGTTTACCGGCAGGCGGGCAATGTCGCGGGCTGTAATGGGAGTAGAGGCACCTAGCGTCACCACCGTGTTTTTCAACGAATTCGCTACAATGTCAATGGCTTTCAGCTCGTTGGCAGCGGCTTCCAGCGTGAAATTGAGGCGCAGCTGATCGCCCTGGTTCAATGCATAACCGGTCTTTTTCTGCTCACCGTAGCTGATAAACGACACCGTGATGGAGTAGGGTGAGCCCAGGGGTAACTGCTTGATAATGTAGTCGCCATTAGCGTCCGTGACCGTACCCGTACTGAAACCGGTAGATTCATTCTTGACAAACACCGTCGCGCCGACGACCGGTCCGGCCTGTCCTTCGCTCACTTTCCCGACAATGGACGCTTCATTCCCCTGAGCCCGCGTTTCGGGTCCCCAAAGCAGGAGGAATGCGCATAGTCCGAGACATGCAGTAATTAATTTCATCATTTTTCTGTTCGTTTGGTTACTTCCTACTGTTTTACAAATGCTTTTCAGGTGCTCTTTCCGGCACAATGCCCGGAGAAACAGGATCGGTATTTTGTGGATTTGCGGTGCGGTTTTCCCTGCAATACAGAGGCGGGCCATTCTGGCTGGCACGTTGGAAAAGGGCATGTACCATCATGCCGGTGCCGGACGGGCATCAGGGACAATGTCAGCTCAGAACGGTCGTCAGGCATATGCCGCCTGATCGTAGAGAAGGAAAGGTTGACTGCTAAATCCGGCACAAATGTAGGCGGGCAATGTTACCGGTCGGTTAAGGGCAGGTTACCCTTGGGTTAAGTCTGTGAAAGAAGTTGAAAGGATTTTAAATAAATAGAAATTTAAATAAAGAGATTTCTATTAAAAAGAAGCCATTACGGTGGGGATCTGTGTTAGAAGGCGAGGTGGGCCGGGCTTGGCGCAGGATGTGTATCGAGTTCGAGGGAAAGTTTTACTTCAAATATCCCGTCAGTATCACGGATAGCCAGATTGTGCGTGCCCGGATAGAGCAGCGCGAGTCGGCGGCGCACGTTTTGCAGGCCTATTCCACCATAATGAAGTGCCTGGCGCGTTGCGAGCGGAGAAGTGCTGTTGGAAACTTCAAATAGAAGGGTATGATGTTGCGCACGCAGCCGGATTTCGATCCAGTTTTCGTGGTTGCTATCCTTTGAAACGTGTTTGAAAGCATTTTCAACAAAAGTCATCAAAATGAATGGTGCAATGCCCGCGTCCGCAGTCAGGCCCTTAGAAATATCGGTGGTAACGCCGACGCTGCGGTTCTGGCGCAGCTTTTCCAGCGCTATAAAGTTGCGTAGATAGGTAATTTCCTTATCGAGCGGCACCAGCTCGTCGTTGCATTCATACAAATGATGCCGTAGCAGCTCCGAAAATTTTGCCAGCGACGAAGACGCCGCGTCGGGGTTTTTGTGTATGAGAAAAAAGATGGAATTGATGCTATTGAACAGGAAATGCGGATTGAACTGATATTTCAAAAACCGGAGTTCGGTTTCCAGTTTCTCCTTTTCCAATAGTTGTTTCCGCCGCTCGGTACTAACCCAGTTTTTGGTGAGTTTAATGCTCATCGCCAGCGTGGTACTCGCCAGTGTAGAAGGCATAGCCTCGCCGAAAAAGTAGAAGAAGCAGTTGCTGCCTTTGCCAAAAAGCGTCTCCACCGATTGGTGCGCCAGTAATGCGCTTGCATAATACCCCGAAACGATCACCAGCGCCGTGGCAAGCAAAGTGATGCTCAAATAGCCGATATAGGATTTGAACCGCCCCTTTTCAAGGTATTTAGGGATCAGATAATATAAATTGAAATAGACCGCCACCGCTTGCAGCACGACATAAAACACGAATTTGACCGCATACGGTGAAAACAGGATGCTGTGCGCAGCCTTCCAGGGATTACCCATCGCCACAACCCACCACAGATAATGGTAAGCCAGCCAGAACGGAATATGGTAAAGTTTGGAGACAGCCTTTTGCATACCCGAATTTATCAAATATTGGAAAGCAAAGGTAAATTTCTGACGCGTCGACCGGTAGCGGCGAAGAATGCATTTGCTAATGCCGGTGCGATAGGTGCTACGCCGGGTTCTCCTGCGCCGCCCATCTTGCCGTCGTCTTCAATGATATGTACTTCAATGGCGGGGGCATCTTCCATCCTTGCCATGCGGTAATCGTGGAAATTGCTTTGCCGGATCGCTCCATTATCGATTGTGATTTCGCCGTATAATGCAGCGGTAAGACCGTAAATGATTCCGCTTTCCATTTGCGCCCTGACGCCGTCGGGGTTCACCGCAAGCCCGCAGGCGATGGCGCACACCACGCGATGGACTTTAAGGTCCTGATTCAGGTACGATATTTCGGCTACCTGCGCCACCACGCTGCCCATAGCGGCATGAACAGCCACTCCCCGGAAGTGTCCTATGGGTAATTGTTTGCCCCAGCCTGCTTTCTCCGCAGCGGTTGTCAATGCCAAAAGATGTCGGGGATGGTTGGCAAGCAATTTTTTGCGGTATTCCACAGGATCGGCCGCCGCTAGAAAAGCCAGCTCGTCGATCACCGTCTCCATCACAAATGCCGTGTGCGTATTACCCACCGAGCGCCAGGCCAGCACCGGGATATTATTGGCGGTCGTGTGCAGCACAACGGAATGATCGGCGCAATGGGCAATATAAGGTGAGCCGTTCACGCCATCGAGCGAGCTGTAATCGAGCCCGTTGGGCGCTATGTCTTTTTCCAGAACAGTATTCACAAAAAGCGACTGCCCGATCACATCGTGCAGCCATGCCATCGGCAGGTTGTCGGTATCCGTCCCTACTCTGACCCGGTGCAGGTATGCAGGCCGGTAGTAGCCCCCGCGGATATCGTCTTCTCGTGTCCAAACCAGCTTCACCGCCTCACCGGTGGCCTGAGCGATATGCACCGCCTCCATGACCCAATCGTTCCCGAATGAGCCGCGCCGCCCGAAACTCCCGCCCATTGCCGGCGTGTAAAGCGTAACCTGATCGTCGCGGAAACCCAGATATCGGGCGACTTCCTGGCGGTGGAGGGAAGCCGATTGCGTCGCCGTCCATATTTCACACTTTCCGGCCGATAGTTTTACCGTGCAATTCAGCGTTTCCATCGGCGAATGCGCCAGGTAAGGGAAACGAAATTCTTGCTCATAGACAGCCTTTGCATTATGCCATGCATTTTCAACTGCCCCTTTGGATTGCCCGACAATGCCCGGTTTACCCGCTAATCCACGGTATTGCGTGATGAGTTGCCCGGTGTCAGGGTTAGTGCGTCCCTCGGTATCCCATTCGACATGCAATGCTTTTCGCCCCTGCAATGCGCTCCAGAAATGATCGGCCACCACGGCTACTCCCTCGGGTACCTGCACCACTTTCCGCACGCCCGCTACGCGCAATGCCCCCGATGCGTCGAACGACCTGACCTTGCCGCTAAACACTGGGCAACGTTCGAGAACAGCGGTCAGCAACCCCGGGAACCGGATGTCGATGCCGTAGCAGATTTTTCCATTCACTTTGTCGGGAACGTCGAGCTTTGGTGGCGGGTTGCCGATCAGCTTCCATTCACTTCGTTCGCGCAACTTTACGTTCGGAATGGGGAGTAGGGCGGCATCGGCAGCCAGGGAACCGTAGCTCAGTTTCGTTGTCCCGGCCTGCACGAAACCTCCGGCGGTGGTGCATTGCTCCGGGGTGATCCTCAGACGTTCCGCTGCGGCCTGTACTAGCATTGCACGCGCGATGGCACCCGTGGTGCGGTAGCGATCGAACTCGGACTTGATGGTGTCGGAGCCACCGGTAGAGAGTACCCACATGCTTTCCTCCATGTGTTCGCCTTCGATAACCCGGTGCTCCACGCGGATGCTCGTCCAGTCGCAATCCAGCTCTTCGGCGATCAGCATGGCAAGTGTCGTCCATACACCCTGCCCCATTTCGACTTTGTTGAGGATGATTCGGATGGTGTCGTCGGGGTCGATCCGCAACAATGCATTGGGCGAAAAGCCCTGCGCAGCCAATGCGGTCGCGGCCGATTTACCGGGAATGAAAAATGAAAGCAACAGGCCGCCGGTTGCCAGCGTGGCTGTTTGCATAAAATCGCGGCGGTCCATAAAATGAGTGTACCAAAGTTCTGTAACAAAGGAACAGCATGGAATGGCCGCGGGAAAATCGTTTTGATGACAGGCCGGCGAAAAAGGATCAAATGCAGTTGGTATGAAAACTTTGGAAGAGAATAGCATGCGGCTGGTTTGATTTTTGATGTAACCGCAATTTTCTAATTCATCACAAACACTAAAATTATCGATCATGGCACATATTATTTTGGGCGCGTCGGGCCGGGTAGGTTCGGCGGCCGTGGACAGGCTTCTGGAACGCGGGGCGGCGGTGAAGGGAATTGTAAGACATGAGGAAAAAGCTCAGGCACTGAAATCGCGCGGCGCGGACGCAGCTGTTGCGGATGCCCTCAATCTACCTGCGTTGAAAGCGGCTTTGCGTGACGGAGAAACGCTTTTTGCATTGACACCCGAAACCGGCCGCGAAGAAAACGTGCTCGGTGAGACCAACGACGTTCTGACCAACTACCACGCCGCATTGGCTTCCAGTGGTGTTAGAAAGGTCGTCGGGCTATCGTCGATGGGCGCGCAGCACCGGGAGGGCACAGGTAATCTGGTCATGTCGTACATGCTGGAACACGCGTTAGACGGCCTTGTCCTCACGCGGATATTTATCCGGCCGGCCTACTATTTTAGCAATTGGCTCGGCTACCTCGAATCGGCCGAGGAAAGCGGTGTGCTGCCGACATTCTTTCCCGTCGACTTCAAAATTCCGATGTTATCTCCTGACGACGTAGGCCACTTTGCCGCTGAGATCATGCTTAACGATGACCGCGACATGACTATTTATGAATTAAGCGGTCCTGCGTCTCTCAGCTCAGCCGATGTCGCGAAAGGGTTTAGCGAAGTTTTGGGTAAGGAAATTAAGGCTCAGCAAATTCCGCGTGGCCAATGGGAGGAAACGCTGCGATCGATCGGCTTTTCACCTGACGGCATCCGCAACTTCATAGAGATGACCGAAGCCGTCATTACGGGCAGATCTCAGGCAGAGGGGAACGGGACAATCAGCGCACAAGTAGATACCACTTTGCTGGAATACCTGGAAAAAGTGGTAAAACGGGTTTGACGATTTAAGCCGGGTGAATATCGGAAAGAATACGTATCCCGCTTCTCTTCATGAGTTCGCTGGCATTAAAATCGGTACATATTCCCGGTGTAAGCTGGTAATCGAATGAAATCTGACCATCGCTGATGACGCTGTTGAAGCTGAAATTGTTGATCGCAAGGTCTTTGGTGAGCTTGGCCAGGTCGAGATCGTGGGTCGAGATCATCCCAAACGCATTAAGCTCGCTGAGCTGGCGGATAAGCGACACGCCGCCGCGGAAACGATCCTGCGAGTTGGTACCTTTAAACATCTCGTCAAGCAGGAAGAAAATCGGTTCGCCCTCGCCCACGAGCGTCAGCAACTGCTCGATACGTTGCAGTTCCGCATAGAACGACGACACCGATTCTTCGAGGTTATCCTGCGTGCGCATACTCGTGAATATGCGCAGGAGCGAGACCCTCGCGTGCGACGCGCAACAGGGCGCACCCATGGATGCGAGCACGAGGTTGACGCCCACAGTTCTCAGAAATGTGCTTTTGCCAGCCATATTGGAGCCGGTGATCATCGTGGTGGCACCACGTCCATTCATGGTAAAGTCGTTACTAACCCGTTTTTGAGGCTTTAACAAGGGGTGTCCAACTTTCTTAAAATCAATTAAATAGGGTTCGCCGGTGATTTCAGGAAAAGTATATCCGGGGTTTGCATGGGCGAATCCGGCAATGCTGGCGAGCGCCTCCAGTTCACTGACCGCCGCGATCCAGGAGCGGATGTGCTGATGATTTCTTGATTTCCAGTCTTCCGTGTTCAAGATCAGGTGAACGTCGATGAGCCACAGGTTATTGATCATGCCGTAAAAAGCATTCTTGCCGATGGTATTGCGCGTACCCTTTTGCTGGAACATTTCCAGTGTTTTTTTCAATCCGCCGATTTCGGCTGCGGCCGGGTTGCCTGCCTGAGTGAGAATGTCGCGCAGTTCTTTCAGTTTTTCGGCGTCAAATGGTTGTTTTTCAACTGTTTTAATAAGCGATTGGTAAGCACCGAGAATCCCGATGTTCCGTTGTGTGCTAAGTATAATGTCCTCGGCTGCATGGCTGAATTTACGCAGGTAAACGGAATTGATGATCAGGGTAAGTGCCAGAGGCAATAGATGAATGCCGGAAAGGTCGCGGAGATGAAATAGGAAATAGTACAGGAAGTAGGCCAATGCGGCGCTGGAAACCGCGGCTAGCGACAGGCTGATTGTAAGCAGTCTTTTTCGTGATGGCATGAACTGCGGCTGCTGCTCGACCCACTTCAAAAGCAACTGGTAGTCGCTGTTGGTGGTTTCAAATTGCATGCCGGAGACCTGGAACTCCTGTCGCCAGTCGAGCTTGGGCGCGAGTTCGCGCACGGCCTGCTGGCGGGCGGCAATAGTTTGGCGGTCGGCCGGAGCTGTGAGCCAGTGTGCCAAAAGCCGGGCGCCCGATTCGGTGGTTGTCCTGTTGAGTAGCTGATACAGCGAGTGGTGTCCGAGCACGTCGAGATCGGCGGCGTAATCGTGGTTACGGTCCAGGAATTCGCTGCCGGTTGGAAATGCGGACAGGTTATTGCTGATCCGCAGCAGTTCAGCTTCATTGATTTGTATTAAAAAATCAGCCTGCTTTTTCCCGGCGGCGATGCGGTTGTATTTTCTTAATGTTAAAACAAACAATACAGCTCCGGTAATGGCGGTACCCAAAACGGGAATAATCCAGCCGCTGGCAGCGAATAGCATGATCAGGATGCCGGTTATCAGAAATATGGCCAGTCGTGTGTAGGAAAGGCTGTTGAGCTCTGGCACGAAACTGGCGGCCGACGTTTTATATCCGAGAACTTTGTCTTGATATATTTCTTTCATTTAAAATCAATTCAGTGGGCTGGTCATCGCCGGCGCGGTGCAGCTATAATGTAAGCAATCGGTATCCCCACTGCCACAATCACGATCGCGATGCCCAGTATTGCGGCGCCAGGATCGGGAAGGGGCATGCCTTTGAATACGGTTGGCAGCACACCGAGGTTCATGACGAGCCAGATGAAAATACCGTAGAGAATGCCGCTGATGAGTTTACGCCGATGCAGAAAGGCCAGGTGAGGGTAAATAAGGTAATAGAATACGGAAAAAATAAAGGCGATCAGGAAATGCAGTAGCAAACCTGAAATGATCATCGGCGTGCCGCCCGAGTAGGCGGCTTTGCCGAAAATACCGCTGGCAATTGACATGAGTATGCGCGCCGGACTGGTTTTCTCCAAAATAACCGCATACACCAGAAAAGCCGCGAGGATATCCAGCGTGCCGGCTACCAAAGAGGCGGATAAGATGGTATTCCGGCCCGATCTGCCGATTTTTGAAACACGCATAACAATCCTGGATAAAGTTGAACAGCGCTTTTATTTTATAAAGACAGAGCCGGCCGGAATCTGCTCGGCTTTGGCGAATGCGCGTTCATATTTTGTCTTAATACCCTTCAATTGCTTTGTTTTGCGCTGTGCTTTAAGGCTTTGTGAAAGGCCAACCAGCGACCAGCCATTCGATGGGTTGAAAATCAGGTCCTCCCGGTAAACCTTTTCGGCCAGGGCAGGTTTGCCCGATTTGAGCAGGTAAGCCCCAAGGAACTGGCGGGCGGGGAGGGGCCAGTCTTTGGGCTCGGTGTAAATAAGCTTGTCTTCCAGTCTGACGGCTTCCTCCAATGCTGCAAAGCCTTTGGCACGTTCGTTCCGTGAAATGGCCACTACGCCTTCGAGCACGTTTTGTGCTATGGCCGCTATTTCCGCCGGCGAGTTGAAGGGGATTCTTCGTTTTGTTAAAACAGCGTCCTGAGCTTTTATTTTAAGCGATTCGAGCCGTGCGGCTGCCGAATCGGGACGGCCGGTGTTGGCGAATGCAATGCCTTTGGCAAAATCGGAGAGCAGGCTTGCATAGACCCATTTCGGGTCGGGTGTCAGCGAGTCGGTAAGGATCTGCTGCCATTTCCCCATCCTTACTTGTGCCATCACGGGAAGCATGTAAAGATATTGGTCGTAGGTAGTTTCAGGCTTGGGTGCCACGCTCTGGCGGCAGCGACGGGCGTAGCGCATCGCGTCCTTATACATGCCTGCGGTAAGGGCGCAGTAGGTTTGCACGGCGAAATAATGGGGTGAATGCTTGGCGAGCGACAGGTTTTTAGCGAGCATATCATAATTCAGCAACGCATCGTCGGCGAGGTTGTTCACCTCTACGCCCTCCGCGTATAGCCCATTGCGCTCATATTCGTGGCTGGCCATGTGCACCATGTGTGCCACGCCGGGAAGGAGGTCACGCAACGCCTCTGCGCTCGCAAGGGCCACTTCGGGACGCTTGGATGCCTCGGTAAGGTGAATGTGGTAATGCAGGGCCGCGGGATGTTTAGGGGCCGCTTTCAGGGCTTTCTCGCATAACGCTACCAGTTCCGGCGTCCAGGGCTTGGCGGTGCCATCCTTTTTCCAGAAATCCCAGGCATGCATCAGCATTTGGGAGTCGATATAGAGCAGTTTGAACTCGTTTTCGTCGGGATGATCAGCTACGAGTTTTTTCATCTTGTCGGAATAGGCCTGGTTGAGCTCCGCACGCCGGGAATCGGTAGGGTCGTCGGAATAGCGGGCATTCATGGCGTCAATCAACAGCTTTTCCTTATCCGTTGCGTGGGCGGTAAGGCTGTTCATTTTCACAAGAGCCTGGGCCACTTCGGCGGGTTTGGTATACATATGCGCAGCATTATAATATGGGCCCATCGAGAGCGCCTGGCCCCAGAATGCCATCGCATTGGTAGAATCGATCCGCCCCGCCTCGCGGAAAGACGCAACGGCTTCCTTAAAATGATAACCATAATACATATTTAGCCCCTGGTTGAAGTAAAACTGCGAACTGTCGGAGCTGGTCGAAACTTTATACGAAAAATCGCCCCAGCCGGGAAGGGCCACAACGTATTTGCCGTTGAGCAGAGGTGCCTGGAGGTTCTGGTAAGTAGGCCCGCACACGGCGATTTCTCCGGAGGCCGGGGAAAGCCCTGTTTCAGGCGATTGGCGTTCGAATGCAACAATGCCTGTCAGCAACGACAGGGCAGCGATAGGTAGAATGGTTTTCATGGGGAAATTTAAGGCTTCAACCCCAATATAGTAATTAAATTGCCTTATTTGGTCGAAAATATCTTTAAATTGTAGGAATGATAGGGGCTGAGGGACTGGGAAAATCTGTGTCAACGTGTATAAGCTATCGTTAGGGAAACTGTGCATCGGGCCATTTTGGCCGAAATCGATATGATCGACAATTATCTGAGTCAGGTATTCAAGTTTGTACCCGCGCCAAGCCTGGTGCTGCTGCCCGATGTTCCGAAATTTACGATCGTCGAAGTGAACGATGCCTATCTCGAACTGGTGCACATGACCCGTGGTGATTTGATCGGAAAGGGTTTTTTTGAAGCGTTTCCCAACAATCCGTACAACCGCGTACCGCCCTGGAACAACCTGCTCGAAAAGCTGGCCGCCGACGGCTTGCCCAACCAATCGCCCGTCGCCAAGCATATTTTTCCCTGGAATCGCGGTGGGCATAACGATACCAAATACCTCATATCGACCAACACACCGGTACGGAACGATAACGGCGAGCTTGCCTATATTCTCCGCACTGTCACGGATGTGACCGAAGTAACCTTGGCAAGGCAAACGCACAGCCCCTTCACATCCGAAAAATTTTTGAGCGAAACACTCCAAATCGCGCGGATAGGCAGCTGGGAGGCCGATTTAATCAACGAAGTGATCAACTGGTCGGATGTGGTGAAGGAAATCCACGAAGTGCCAGCCGATTATGAGCCTGGTTTCATGACAGCGATGGAATTTTACCGCACGGGCGAGCACCGCGATGCATTTATGCAAGCGGTGCAGGAGACAATCGTCAGTGGGAAGCTCTTTGATCTTGAATTAATCATCGACACCCGGCGAGGCCGGGAGAAGTGGGTGCGTGTTACCGGAAAGGCAGAGGTGATAGAAGGAATTTGCACACGCATTTACGGCGTCATACAGGATATCCATGGCCGAAAGCTCGTAGAGCAGAAGCTCGTCCAGTCGCACAGGCAGTTCGAATCGCTGGTTCAGACAGTCGACGGGATCGTATGGGAAGCGGATGCCGACACTTTTGAATTCATTTTTATCAGTGACCAGGTTCGTAATATCCTGGGTTACACGCCAGAAGAATGGCTGGCTGACCCGGATTTCTGGCAAAATCATATTCATTTCGACGATCGCGAGCAGGCAGTCGGCTATTGCCAGCAGGAAACGCGGGGCCTCCGCAACCATACTTTCGACTACCGCATGTGGAAGGCCGATGGCAGCCTGGTATGGATCAAGGATGTGGTCTCGGTGATCCGCGAGGATAACAAGGCAGTAGTGTTGAGAGGGCTGATGGTCGACGTCACGGAAGCGAAGCGTCTGGAAAGTCTCGAACATCTCGAAAAGGTCGTCTTGGAAATGAACTCGTTCAAGGACTCTCCGCTAAGCAGCGTACTCGACACGTACGTAAGAGGGGTGGAGGCCATGTTTCCGCATTCCAAATGTTCTTTGCTGGGGGTCAAAGACAAAAAACTTTATAGCCTGGCGGCCCCTTCGCTGCCAGTTGAGTACGTTGAAGCCATTAATGGACGGGAAATCGGGGAGAATGCAGGCTCGTGCGGGACGGCAGCTTTCCTGAAACATCAGGTGATCGTAAGCGATATCGCCACCGACCTGCGCTGGGAAAATTACCGGCAGCTGGCACTGCCGCATAACCTGCTGGCCTGCTGGTCATACCCCATCGTTCTGGACGAGGAAGTGGTGGCGACTTTTGCCGTATATTACGACCGAATTGCTGTTCCCGGCGAAGACGAGTTGAAAGTAATTGAGCGCATCGCATCGATTTTAAAAGTGATATTTGAAAACAGGCGAAATTCTGAGCTTGTGAAGGACGTCAACGAGCGCTACGAATATGTGAACATGGCCACCAACGACGCCATTTACGATTGGGACCTTGTGGACGACCATATAGAATGGGGAGATGGCTTTTTCAGGCTTTTCGGTATTGAAACGGAAATGGCACAATATCCACTGTCGCGCTGGGCAGAGCGGGTGCATTCTGCCGACCGCGAATCGGTCGCCAATAGCCTCGAAGCGCAACTTGCCGACCCGCAACAGCATAAGTGGAGCATCGATTACCGGTTTTTGAAAACCGACGGGCAATATGCTTATGTGGAGGAGATCGGCTACATCCGGCGCAACCGGTTGGGGAAGGCCGTTCGCATGATCGGCGTTTTAAGGGATGTTACCAAGGCTCGTCAGGAGCAGCACGAGCTTAAACTCCTCGTGTCGGTAATTACCAACACCAATGACGCCGTACTGATCGCCGAGTCCGACCCGCACGATATTTCGGGGTTAAAAATATTGTATGTAAATGCGGCATTTACGCGTATTACGGGGCATTTGCCTGAGGAAGTGGTAGGCAAGAGCCCGGCATTGCTGAAAGGTTTCAGCCCCGCCCGCAATGACTTTGATAAGCTGCAAGACGCCATCTATAACCTCGAACCGCTCAAAGGTACCACGCTGCGTTACGTCCGCGAGGGCGAGGAATTCTTTATAAGCCTCGCGCTGTTGCCCGTAACGGATGCACGCGGTGTGCATACACACTGGATTGCGATCGGCCACGATGTGACCGACCGCCTGCGGTACATTGGCGAGATTGAGGAGCGGAACCATAAATTACAGGAGATCGCCTGGATGCAGTCGCACGTCATACGCGCCCCGCTCGCGAGGCTGATGGGCCTGATAGACCTGATCCGCAATTATCAGCATTCTGACACCGAGAAAACCGAGCTGCTCGATCACGTACTTACATCGGCACACGCCCTGGATGAGATTATTCGCGACATTTCCTCGAAAACCGAGCGCATTTAATTGAAACCGAGTTTTACACCCAGCGAGAGGCTCACGATGTCGTGCAGTTTGAGGAAGCTTTTGTTTTGTACATAACTGATAATCAGAAGGTCATAAGTCCCTAGCTCGTAGTACACTTCGAGAGACCTCCTCCGGTTATTCATGACTACATTTCGGCCTGCTTTGCCTCCAAGGTAAGCACCCGGCCGGAACGACGTCGCCCACCAGTAATAACCTGCCGGGTAGTAGGAAGGCCATTTGGTATCGAACTGCGGGCCGAAAGTGTAGCTCAGATATGCCCCGATCAAAAAAGGCCGGATATAGTAGTCGTTTTTTAATCCGATGCGCCACGGCGAATAGGTCGTTTTGAGGGTGGTTGTGACCAGCGCGTCTCCACCGTACTTTTGAGGTAAAAACCCGAAAAGTAAATCGGTTTCCAATGTCTGGTTTCGAGAGACATAGCCCGGCCCGCCGGAAAGGAAGCCGATATTGCCGGCGAACTGTAATTTCAGGTGATCGGGCAGATACCAGCTGCGGCGGTGCCTGAGGCCCACTTCCTGCGCCAGCGAATGGAAGGTGATGAATAGGAGTAGAGGTAGCAGATACTTTTTCATGGCTTTCAGAATTCGACCCGTTCAACATTATAACCGCCTTTCCAGGTCGAGATAACCATATAACCACGTGCGCCCATGGAGGTGGTGAGGTGATAATTTACACCGTCGTCGTAGAATTGCCCTTCATAGAATCGGTGCTGATGGCCATAGAGCGTGAACTTCACGGTAGGGTCGCTGGCTAGGGCATCCGTGTACGGTTTTTCAAGGTTTTTGTCAAAATCGGCGTCGAAAGGCGGCACGTGTCCGACAACGATCGTGTTCCTTTTGTCCGGGTTGTCGGCGAGCTGTGCTTTCAGCCAGGAAATATCAGGTACCGAGCCGTCGAATGCATACTCGCGCGAATTGGTATTAATGAAAATGAATCTGTCATGGCCGAAGCCGAAGGAGTAGTTAAGCGGGCCGAACATCTTGCGGTAAGTTGCCGAGCCGTTGGCTACAATGTCGTGATTACCAATCACTGTCACATAGGGATATTTCAGCCGCGTCATGATCTCGTTCACCCATTTGAACTCCTGCGTAAGTCCGAAATCGGAAATGTCGCCTGCGTGCAGCACAAAAGAAATGTCCTTTTGCTGGTTGGCGCTCCGTACGAATTCCTCGCATTCGTCATACCACCGCTGCGAGTCGCCCATCAGAATAAAGCGCGTCGTGTCGGAAACAGGTAGGCGGCTGATTTTTTCGATGTTCCTGGCGGTAAGATTCTTGTCTTTGTCTAAAAGGGTTTCCTCGTTGGGATTGTACTGGAATAGATCGTCACAGGAAGTGAGCATCAGAACCAGGCCGAGACCGGCCCAGCGTGTAAAATGTTTCAAGTTTGTCGATGATTTGATGAATAAGAGTGATTCCACGCAAACGCGCTACTGATTAACTCCGAAAACCATTGTTTGATTCCTCCGGTAACATTATATTTAACCATGCGTTCAGGCACGGTTTTTGCGCAGGAAGTATACGATCATTTATTTAAATACATTACCATTATGAAAATCAGGGACATAGTAGGAGCATTGGGATTTTTGCTGATTTCGTTGTCAGTATCTGCCCAGGTGGTGTCCAAAGACTCTATCAACATGCTAAAAGACCAGAAGCAGGTAATCGAAGTCAGCAAGCGGCTGAACGAACGAAAGCTTGAACTGGCTAAACTGGAAAATCAGGTACCTCAAAAGACCGAAGAAGTGGCAAGTACCGCTGAAAACGCCCGGAAATCTGCCGAAGAGAATAAAAAAGCAGCGGAGAAACTTGGCGACAACCCACAGGACAAAAAAGATGCGAGGAGAGCAAGCAAAAGTGCCGGATCGGCCCACCGCGACGCCAAAAGGGCGCGCCGGGCTGTGCAGAATCTTGACAAACTGAACAGGAATATCGAATCGCTCAAAAAGAAGATCGCCGACGACGAATCCAAACTCGCTTCCTTGCAGGGCGCGGGCAGCGGCAAGTAAAGATGTGACCGGGCTTGAAGAAATTTGTACTTTTTAATTGCAATACGAGGTTGTGTTAATTGTCACCCGGAGCGGAGTCGAAGTGAAATGCGTGATGCAAATGCCCTTCGATTCCGCTCAGGGTGACAATTTTAAGCAATATTGCTATTTTTAGAACGTTTTCCGGTTGACTTTAACGATCCCGTCAGTTACTTTTACCACGTGAGATGGCTATTGCGAAATATCATTTTATTTATAGTTATCCTGGACACTACCTCGCTGTGTCAGGTGTACAAGGTGCCTTTGCTGCTCAAACATTTCGCCGAGCACCAGTCGCTCAACCACGAAATCACTTTCACCGACTTCCTTTCCATGCATTACCTCGGAAAGGACCTCAACGATAACGACGACGATAAGGACATGCAGTTGCCATTCAAGAAGGTGGAAGCGCATATGTCCGGCTTCATTTTCGTTCCTCACACGCCGGTTTTTACATTTAAAAGGGAATACCTGCCCGTCAAAGCCGAATACGGCCCCGCCGTACCGCAGGTCGCTTACAGCACCGTGCTAGGCTCACTCTTCCGCCCGCCGAAGGCATAATACACCAGATAACGGGCTCATCATGCCCGAATGTTCGCGCATGCCGCCTGTGTGGCCTTGCGCGTATCCGTGTATTTATTTTTCGACCAATATGCTGAACAAAATCATCAGGTTCTCCGTGGGGAACAAGCTGGTGATCGGGATATTCATGTTGCTGTGGGTTGTCTGCGGTAGCTATGAACTTACCCGGTTGCCCATCGATGCCGTGCCCGACATCACCAATAACCAGGTACAGATTATCACAACGGCGCCGTCGCTCGGTACCGAAGACGTGGAGCGGCTCATCACGTTCCCGATCGAGCAGGCCACGGCTAATATTCCAGGCCTGAAAGAAAGCCGCAGTATGTCACGCTTCGGCCTCTCGCTGGTTTCAATCGTTTTCGACGACGACTCCGATATCTACTGGGCACGCCAGCAGGTAACTGAGCGGCTTTCGCAGGTGGATATGCCCGAAACCGCCGGAAAACCGGGGCTTGCACCCGTTACGACGGGCCTCGGCGAGATTTATCAATATGTAGTAAAGCCCAAAAAGGGTTTCGAGCAAAAGTTTTCGCTCTCCGACCTCCGTACGACGCAGGATTGGCTCATCCGCAGGCAGTTACTTGGCACACCCGGCGTCGCCGACGTTTCGACGTTCGGGGGTGAGTTGAAGCAATATGAAGTGGCCGTCGACCCCTCGGGCCTGAAAGCAATGGGGCTGACCATCGGCGACGTACTTACCGCATTAAGCCGAAACAACCAGAACACCGGCGGAGCCTACATCGAAAAGGGCCCGATGGTGCTCTATATCCGCAGCCTCGGGCTTGCCGGGTCGATCGAGGATATCAACCACATTGTCGTTGCCAACCGCGGGGGCGTGCCGGTGCTCGTAAGCCACGTGGCGAAGGTACGCTTTGCGCCTGCGATCCGCTACGGGGCGCTCACGATGGCCGGGTATGGTGAGGTAGCCGGAGGCATTGTGATGATGCTCAAAGGTGGAAACTCTTCGGAAGTGATCGGAAATGTGAAGGCGAGGGTCGTGGAAATCAGTAAGACTTTGCCAGAAGGCCTTGAAATAGAGCCATTTCTCGACCGTACCAAAATGGTGAACAACGCTATCGGTACCGTAGAGCACAACTTGCTCGAAGGCGCGGTCATCGTCGTAATCGTACTCGTATTGTTTTTGGGGAATCTGAGAGCCGGGTTTATTGTCGCGTCGGTGATCCCCTTATCGATGCTTTTTGCGGTGGCGATGATGAACCTGTTTGGTGTGAGCGGCAATCTGATGAGTCTGGGGGCGCTGGATTTCGGACTGATAGTGGATGGCGCGGTGATCATCGTCGAGGCGATTCTGCACCATTTGCATACTTCCAAAAAATACGCGGCAACAGGCCTGCTTACACAGCGGGAGATGAATCAAGAGGTGTCGGGTTCTGCCAGCCGGATGATGAACGCAGCCGTTTTCGGGCAGATCATCATTCTCATCGTGTACCTGCCCATTCTGTCACTGTCGGGCATAGAGGGCAAGATGTTCAAGCCCATGGCACAGACCGTCGCATTCGCGATCCTGGGTGCATTCATTTTGTCTCTTACTTATGTGCCCATGATCAGTTCGCTGCTGATCAGCAAGCGTATCGGCCATGAGGCCAACTGGTCGGACAGGGTCATGCAGAAGATCGAACGCGACTACGAACGGGTGCTTGCGCGGGCATTGCGCTTCAAGCGTGTGCTGGTTGCCGGCGCATTTGTACTCTTCGGCGGGGCGGTGTGGCTTTTCAGTCAAATGGGAGGAGAGTTTATCCCGCAGCTCGAAGAAGGTGATTTCGCTACCGAGACGCGACTTTTGGTGGGTACCAATCTTACCACAACAATCGATGCGATAAACCGCATTTCCGAGCGCCTGAAAAACGATTATCCGGAAGTAATCAAGGTAGTGTCGCGCATCGGCAGTGCCGAAATCCCCACCGACCCGATGCCAATCGAGGGAGGGGATATGATCATCGTTTTGAAAGACAAATCGGAATGGACCCATGCTAAAAGTTTCCCCGAACTGGCTACAAAAATGGCCGCTACGGCCCAGGAGGTCGTTCCGGGCGTAACAACGGGCTTCCAGTACCCGGTGCAAATGCGTTTCAACGAGCTCATGACGGGCGCGAAACAGGATGTGGTGTGTAAAATATTCGGGGAAGACCTGGACAAACTTGCCGCTTATGCCGGTCAGATGGGTCAGATCGCCCGTGGTGTGGAAGGCACCGCCGACTGGTACGTGGAAGAAGTAACGGGTATGCCGCAGATTGTGGTCGATTTCAACCGGGCTGAAATCGCAAAGTATGGCTTGAATATCGACGAGATTAACAAAACCATTAATGCCGCATTCGCTGGTGCCGCCGCCGGGCAGATTTACGAAGGAGAAAAGCGCTTCGACCTCGTGGTACGTGTAGGCGCGGAAGGCCGCAAAAGCATTACCGATGTGCAAAATCTGTTGGTATCGACACCGGATGGCCTGCAAATACCGCTCAGCCAGGTAGCTGCCGTACGGGAGATCGAAGGCCCGAACCAGATCCAGCGCGAAAACACGCGGCGGCGTATTATTGTCGGTTTCAACGTCCGGGGCCGTGATGTACAATCGATCGTCGAGGAACTGCAAGGGAAAGTGGACTCCGAAATGAAGTTCGAGAGCGGCTACACCATTACTTACGGCGGTGCGTTCGAGAACCTGCAACAGGCCAAAGCACGCCTAGGGATTGCGGTGCCCGTGGCGCTCTTGCTCATTTTCATGATGCTGTATTTTACTTTTTCGTCCGTGAAGGACGGCGCGCTCATTTATACGGCCATCCCGCTGTCGGCGATCGGCGGCGTATTCGCGCTGGCAGCGCGCGGGATGCCGTTCAGCATTTCGGCGGGCGTCGGTTTCATCGCATTGTTCGGCGTGGCGGTATTGAACGGGATCGTGCTGATCTCGGAATTTAACAGGATTAAAAAAGAAGGACTGATCACCGACGCACTGCAACTCGTAATGACCGGCACCCGCAACCGCTTGCGCCCGGTACTGATGACGGCCGCCGTGGCATCGCTCGGTTTCCTGCCGATGGCGATCAGCAACGGGGCCGGAGCGGAAGTGCAGCGGCCGCTGGCCACGGTGGTGATAGGCGGGCTGGTGACGGCTACATTGCTCACACTGTTTGTGTTACCGGCTTTGTATTTATTGTTTAATTCAAAAAATAAACCGGAGACGAAGCAACGCAGTGTCGCCACTGTAATAGGCGTAATACTGCTATTTGCGAACGCCGCACATGGACAAACCAGGCCCGTGAGCCTGGAAGAAGCGGTACAAAAAGCATGGGTGCACAACCGGAACGTAAAAGGAAGCCGGCTGGGCGAACGGGCCGCGGAAACGTTGCGACGCAGCGCATTCGACATTGCCAAAACGGGTATTAGTGCGGACTATGGTAAATTCAACAGCCCGAATAACGACATGCGCATCGGCATCGTGCAAACGATCGCGTTCCCGTCTGTTTATACCAACCAGCGCAAGGCCCGCGAGGCGGATTACCTGGCAGCGCAAGCGTACACGCGGCTTACCGAGCAGGAAGTACGCACAGGCGTGAGGCAGGTCTTTTATCAATATGCGGTGTTGAAAGAGCGTGAGAAACTGCTGGTCTATGCCGACAGCATTTTTACCGGTTTTGAAAACAAATCAAACCTTCGTTTCGAACGCGGCGCATCTAACGTGCTCGAAAAAACGGCGGCCAGCTCGCAAAAACAGCAGATCGCCAACCAACTCAATCTGGTGCGGCACGACCTCGGTATAATCGTCGAACGCTTCAATTTCTGGTTGCAGGATTCATTGGCATATATCCCTGCATTCACTACGCCACGCATTCCGGTACAGAACCTGCCCGATACCATGACGGTAGCGTTGGATTTGCCCCAGATCGAGATCAGCAAACAACTGACGCAGTCGGCATACTTCCGCTATCGGACTGAAAAATCGAGAATGTTGCCTGAATTATCGGTGGCTTACAATAATCAGAGCCTCCGCGGGACTCAGCTGCTCAATGGCCGGGAAGTGAATCTGACCGCCAGCGACCGGTTCGGTTACTACGGGGTGGGAATCAATATCCCGATCTTTTTCAAAGCGTACAACGCGCAAATCGGCGCGGCCCGCATCGGTTGGCTACGCGCACAAAACGACGCCGAGCTTACCGAACACCAGGTGCGTTCTGATTTGCGGAATGCACAGGAGCAGGTCCGGAAGTTCGCCGAAAACCTCCGCTATTACGAACAGCAGGGTCTCCCTAATGCCGAAACGATAATCGCCGCAGCCGACCGCCAGTTTGTCGGCGGCGAAATCGATTACCTGCAATGGGTGATCCTCGCGGGGCAATCCATTGCCATTAAAATAGAATATGTGAATGCATTGGGCTCCTACAACGAAGCCGTCATCCAGTTACTCCACCTGAACAACCAATAAGGGATCATGAAAACCAACGTTTTAATATCTACCGTATTTTCGGTCTGCCTTTCGTGCAGTCCCAATAGGCAAGAGCAAGCCGGGGCGGCGACCAGTCAACCGGCCGCCAATACCCCTGCACAGACGGGGGCAGTCGTACGATTGGTGTCATTTAATCCCCAGCAGCTCCGCAACGTGGGTATTGAGGTCGGCAATCCAGCCTTGAAAGACATTTCCGGAACGCTCATGCTCCAGGGGAAGATCGACGTACCGCCTCAAAGCACCATCAGTCTCAGTTTTCCGCTGGGCGGCTATCTCAAATCGACGAAAATGTTGCCGGGTATGCGGGTCCGAAAGGGCCAGGTGCTGGCCGAATTGGAGGATATGCAGTTCATACAGCTCCAACAGGATTACCTGACCGCCCGCGCGAAGTTTGAGCTGGCCGGGAGTGAATATGTCCGTCAGAAAGACCTTAACCAGAGCAAAGCGGTGAGTGACAAGGCTTTCCAGCAAGCCAAAGCCGAAATGGAGACGCAGCGAATCCTGATGAATGCATTGGCACGGAAGCTGGAAGTGATCGGGATAGCGCCCACAAAACTGAACCCGGAAAATATTTCCAAGACAGTCCCAATCCTTTCGCCGATCGATGGTTTTGTTTCAAAAGTGAATGTGAATGTGGGCAAATATACATCGCCTACCGACATGCTTTTCGAACTGGTCGATCCGAAAGATATTCACCTGGCTTTGAACGTATTTGAGAGGGATCTGAGTGCACTATCGGTCGGTCAACGGGTCACCGCTTACGCCAACGCCGATCCTTCGAAAAAGTACACAGCCGAAATTATCCTGGTCGGAAAGAGCCTTACCGATGACAGAATGGCAGAGGTACATTGCCATTTCGACCAGTATAGCGCCGCGCTGGTGCCCGGAATGTTTATGAACGGCGAGGTTTCAGTAGCGGGCCAAAAGGGCCTCGCCGTACCCGAGGACGCCGTGGTGCGTTGGGAGAACAAGTCGTTTGTGTTCGTCGAACGCGAGCCGGGTAACTTTGAAATGGTTGAAATCGAGCCTGGAACGGTCAGGGACGGGTTTCAGCAGATCGGCGGTGCGGGCGTCCGCGCCGGATCGAAGGTCGTGGTCCGCAATGCCTATGCGCTTTTAATGAAGTTGAAGAATGCCGATGAAGAAGGATGATAACCGTTCGGTAAAAATTTGTATGACAATAGGTTGCGCAGGCATTATATTTTGACGTACGATAGGCGTACAGCTTATCGTACACGTTGAGTAAAGCGATTACACCTCTCGGGGCTTCCCGGGAGGTGTTTTGTTATTAAAGTGTTATCTCGTCGGGAAAAGGCACAGGTTTACCCGTTGCTTTGAAGGTGGGCCATTGTGCATTCCAGGCTTTGAGTTGCCGGGTAAGAAGGGCTGCCAATGCCTTTACTTTCGCCGGGTTGGAGGCCGCCAGGTCGTGCGTTTCGCCAATATCGTTGCGCAGATCGTACAGTTCGAGTTTCGCCTGGCGGTAGTCGTAGACGAGCTTCCAGTCGCCCTGCCGGAAAGCCGTCGCATAATGGATGTTCGGCCCTTCGGCCGCGATCCAGCGATTGGGGTGATGCCACACAAGCCCCCGCTGGTCGTCTCTGAATGCAGGATTTTTAAGCACGGGCAAAAATGACTTTCCGTCCACTTCTTGAATGGTTTTGGCATTCTTCACACCCGCAATGTCGAGAATGGTCGGGAAGAAATCTTCCACAATCACATATTGGTCGGCTACTGCACCGGCTCGGGCGACTTTGGGCCACCGCACGAGCATCGGCTCACGTATACCGCCTTCGTAAACAGAACCTTTGCCTGCTTTCAGCGGCAGGTTGTGCGTCCATGCTTTCCCGCCCCGTGCCGGAGTGGTGCTCAGCCCGCCGTTATCGGACATGAAAAGCACTACGGTATTGTCAGCAATCTTCTTATCGTCGAGGTATTTCAGTACATCTCCCAGGCTTTTGTCCATGCCTTCTATCAACGCCGCATATTTGGCTTCGGTGCTGTCCAAGCCCGATTGCAGGTATTTGTTCAAAAAACGGGGATCGGCTGTGAGCGGAATGTGAACAGCGTAATGGGCGAGATAAAGGAAAAACGGCTTCTTCTCGGCCACCGGCTTATCGATTGCTTTGAGGGCCTCGGTCGTGATTGCGTCACTCAGGAAAGTGTCTGTACCATGATAGGCTTCCAAACCGGGCACTGCATTGCGGTTTGGCTTTCCGTTGACCGGGCTGTCGTAATTGGCGCGGCCCGAATAGCTGGCCGGATGGCCGATAGAACTTCCGGCGATATTTACCTCAAATCCTGCATTTAGCGGATCGGAACCGGGCGTGCCCGCGGAACCGAAATGTGCTTTGCCGCTGTGGACGGTGTAATAGCCATTTTGGCGCAGCACCTCAGGCAATGCCGTAGCATGAAAAGTATGTTGTACGCCGGCAATCGGGCTGAAACCGTTGATGTTCCAATCGACGCTATTGAGCGTAGCGTCGGCGTAATCGGTATTCTTGTTTTGGTCGGGCGATGTCCAGTGCGTTACACGGGTATGCGCCGCATTCACGCCCGTGATCAGGCTCACACGTGTAGGGGTACACACGGGCATCGCGTAGGCGTTTGTGAACTTAATGCCCTCACGGGCGAGCCGTTCCATATTCGGCGTGTGGTAGCGACGGTTGAAATCGGTCGATTTGGTCCAGAACGGGACAGACGTATCCTGCCAGCCCATATCGTCGACCAGGAAAACAATGATATTGGGTTTGCTTGTTGATGTGGACTGCGCCAGAGTGGGGAAATTCAGGAAAAGCACGACTGGCATCATCGCATATCGCAGCCAGACTCTAAAACGGGTACTCATGTTCAATTAAGGCTTCGGATTAAGGAATAAGAATGGGGCAAGATCGGGAAATTCCCTGCGCAAAACCAATTTTTCACGTCATATGCGAAGTTTTGTAACCATAGCTTTGAAGATTGATGATTTTAACCTTACTTTGTCTATAAAATAAGTAGACTAATGATTCAGCATTCAACCACCTGTTGCTGGAATGGAATTTTTGGAGGCGAGGGACGTCAACTCCTGTTAACTGGAAACCGTCATGATATTAGAAAAGACATTTCATCTGAGCGTGGGCCGGGAGGCCAAGATTGTGGTTAGAGGTCAGGTGGCCCGCAACCGCAGCGAAATCATCATCGATTACGAATTTCTCATCCGCGAGAAGCACGACACCGGCTTTCGTGAACCGATCGGGCCTAACCACCCGCAGTACTGGAAGCTCAAAAAATCCACCCCTGAAAGGGCCCAACTGCTCCAACTGGAATACAGCGGCATCTCGCGCAAGCAAATCAAGGAAGCGACCCGCGAGTTCAAGCGCGCATTCGGACCGGGCTACACTTTCCGCTACCAAAACGAAATCGAAGAACGTACGAAATATCTAAAAGGCATTCGCGTGAGTGCGCTCAGTCGCCGGATGCTTTCTGTGGCGTAGCCCAGGGTAATTGCTGGTTCGTTTAACCTGTCATTTCATCGATTGTCTTCATACCGCGATCGCCGAACGGCATTGTGATGAGTTGTATACTTTTAACAAATCCGATTTCAGGAGAATTGCACAACTTTCGAAATTGAAGGTGATTGTTTTGGAATAACAAACAAACCACAAAAAGCCGCACCACCATCGGCAGTGCGGCTTTCATCTTGTCCAATCACCATTTACTTTACAGGATGTTCTATTACGCTTGTGCCGAAGGATGGCGCGGCATTGGCAAGGCCTCTTGTGAAGACCGTGTATATTTTGCCGTCTTCCAGTTGGAGGCTTACGGTTCCGACTTTGGTGCTGGTTGCGGCGTCGAGGTAGTCGGCGTTGAATGTTCCGGCGTCGACGGTTTCAAATGGGCCCAGCGACCAGGCGCTCAATGCTTCACCCGACAATGCCGAATTGGCGGCACGCCCGTAGGCTACCTGGTTGAAGAGCGTCTTGCCCTTTTGAACGACATTCAATGCGCCTGTTCCCGGCGAAAGGTTGATAAAGCGGAGCTTGGCCTTACCCGATGCCGGGGCTTTCAGGTCGTCATAAAAGAGGATCAGCGAATCGGCCTTGTTATTGGCGGTCCGCGCCGCTACTACCGTGTGGTAGAATGTCGCGATAGGGCCATTGGGACGTCCGGTAGCCGTGAATGTGGCCGAGTTGCCGAACTGGTAAGAAGCCTTGTAGCTCGTATTGCTGCCTTCGGTAAAGTTGATCTGCACGTTCCCGAAAACGGTCGGCACGTATTCCGACGCTTTGTTGATGGCTACGGGTGTGGGCGTTACTTTGTCGGTGAATGTCCAAAAAAAGAGACCGGCATCGATGGGGCGTGCATTGACAAAGCTGATATACGCACTCAACGGAGGCCGTTCGGCGGCGTCGATGTCGAGGTAACCGGTGTCTTTGCAGCCGGAAGCGAAGAAAATGGCCGCGATAATGCCGAGTAGCCGGAGAGCCGGGCCGGCCAGTTGCTGGAATGTTTTCATGGGATTAAAGTTTTGCGGTAACACGGATGAATGGCTGGATCCCGGCGCTGCCGTTCTGGATGCCGATAACAGATGGGTTATTTAATGCGCTTAATTTGGGGTCGGAATAGTCACCCAGCTCGTTGAAGAGGTTATTAATCCCCAATGTGGCCTGGATGGATTTTGTGAGTGCATACGCCACCGACACGTCTGCTACCCAGATCGGTTTGAGTTTTTGGTAGAAATAGTCCGGTTTGGGGAAAGTCGCATTCAATGCGGAGGCATTGGTAACCGAACCAAAGTATACGGCGCGTGCCAGGTAGGTAAGGCGGTTTTTCTTGAAAATGCCCTGTAAAGTGATTTTCTGACCGGGAATCTGTGACGTTACGCGCGCTTTTTCGCCGTCGTTAAAAATAATATAGCGGTAAGCTTCAAGTCCCTTGGGCGTATTCACCTTTCTCACCTCGTTTTTAACAAAATTCGCACCCAAGAGCAGGCTCAGTGTGCCGTTGCGAAAGGGCGTACGGTAGCTCCCTGTAATTTCCAGCCCCTTCGTACGCGTGCTGAACGAGTTATAGAAGAATTTGGCTTGCGTAGTGCCGGTTTGCACGAACAGTGTGCGTACCTCCGCAGGTAAATTGACATCGGTGGCCGAGAAGTTGCCCGTGTTGCCAACGCGGTTGTTGACATCTACGAGGTAAGCATCGGCCGTCAGCTCGAAGCTGCGGAATGGCTGGGATGTAAAACCAACGGCATATCCTTTCGATTTCTCCGGCGTGAGCGTGGGGATGCCTAACGCGCGGGTGGCGGCGCTCTGGTTGGAGGCGGTCACCTGGTCGATCGCGCGGCCCTGCTGGAAGCTGGTGGATGTTTCGGTGTAGTAGTATTGGGCCAGGTCGGGCGCACGGAAGCCGGTGTTATGCGATGCGCGGATGCCCAGCCAGTCGGTAATGCTGTACCGCGTAGCCACTTTGTAGGTAGTTACATTTTGGAGCTGCGAGAAGCTTTCGAGCCGCACAGCGCCGGATAGCAGCCATTTGCTGGTAATATTTGCCTCAATATCCGCATACCCTGCAAGGATCGAACGGTTTACGCTCACCTCGTTTTCGGGGCGGAAGCCGGCGTGGATCTGCGAACCCGGTGAAAGGCCGTTCAGGCCGATACTGCCTTCTTTGGTTTGGTAAACAATGCCCGCTGCCGTAGTGTCGAGGCCGTATATTGCGCGGAGGTCGGCTTTGGAATAGGAAGCTTCTTCGCCGGCAATGATCTGGTAGGTTTCCACCCGGTACTGCGCGCCGAACGCGACGTTAATGCCTTTCAGCGCTTTTGGAAAATAGCAACTGATATCGATGCTGCCCGTATTCTGGCTCGCATTGTAGCTGCCCGCGTCGAATGTGGTAGGTGTTTTCAAGCCGAGGCTGGCATTCAGAGAGTTGGTGATCACATTACCGAAATTGTTTTTACCATATATATTGGAAATATCGACGTCCCAGTCACGGATTTTGCCTTTGATGCCGACAGCGAAGGATTTATCGGTAATGATATTCTCCATCGCCGGGAGGAACCCGTCGGGGTAGAGGAAGGCGTTGTTGCGCTCGGTCCATCCTGGTAGCCGGTATACGGCGGTAAACTGCGAGTTGCGGTGACTAATGCCTCCGAATGCATAGATCTCGGCATTCTGGCGGATAGGAACTGCTGCATTGAAGAACAGCAACGCGTCTTTCGCCTTATTGGAACCGCCGCCGCGACGGTCGAAATGGTGGCGGTCGATACCTCGGGAGGCCAGAATGGCCTCGTCTATCTCTTTTGTATAGATAGCATCGTAGTTGCGTGTGTTGGCGCCGCCCCCATAAATCGGGCCGAGGTACAGGCCTGCGTTGTCGTTGCCGGGCAGGATCGAAATGGCTTGTGTCGCAAACTCAGCGGTTGTATTCAAATATCCACCGGTTTTACCCAATGCAAAACCGTAGTTTGCGTTGGTTCGGGTGGTAGTGCCGTCGCCCCGGCGGCGGGTGCTGGCGGTGGAGCTTAACGTGAGCTGATCGACGCTCTTGTTGAGCACGATGTTGATCACGCCTGCGATGGCATCGGAGCCGTATTGCGCCGCCGCACCATCGCGAAGGATCTCTACGCGTTCAATGGCGGCCGTTGGTATTGCATTGAGGTCGTAGCCCGTAGCCCCGTTGCCTAATCCGCCCCAGTTGATATTGGAGCTTTTATGCCGGCGTTTGCCGTTTACCAGCACGAGCAATTGGTCAACCCCCAATCCACGTAGCTGCGAAAGGTTCAATGCGGAGCCTGCATCGCCCGCATTGGTACCGTTTACAGAGTGAAAAGAGGGTGAGACATATTGCAAAAGCTGGGTGATGCTGACCTGGGGGGCCGATTCCTGCAAGGGTTTCAAATCAATAATGTCTACCGGGACCGGCGAGTCGATTTTAGTCCGGTTCGCGTTCCGCGAGCCTACCACCTGTACCTCGCCGAGCGTGTGTGTGCTGGCTAGCAGTGTTACATTGTATTCGTTGGAAGTGGTGATGGGCAACTCGTTCGCTTGGAAGCCAATAAAGGAAAACAGGAGCGTTTCGCCCTTCACGAGCGGCAGCGTAAAACGGCCATCGGTGTCGGTAATGGTACCCTGGCGGGTGTTTTTAACCGCTACATTCACGCCCGGGAGCGCGGCGCCGTCTTCTGCACGCACGACGCCAGTGAGCGTGCGTTGCTGGGCAAGCAGGGGAGTGGATATTAAAAGTATAAAAAGTAATAAATGTTTCATAAGTATTATTTGGAGTAAGAACTTGAAACCTGTGAAAACCTGATCCGGCGATGGCGGAAATGGCCGGGTAACGGAGAGCCTGCAGTCCCGTCGGTAGCCATTCCGTACACCGTCGGATCAAGTATTATTATATTTAATCTAGGGATTTTATAGACTAAAAATAATTTAAAAAAAGCAGTTAGCTCCGCCAGATATCAGCCGGACAACAACGTTGGTGTGTACAAGCGCTTTTCAGCACGTAATGCATTGAATGAATTGATTTTGACATGATTTGTAAATTTATAGTTTCCGAAAAAGACGGCGGCTGGCTTCACCTATAAATCCACATTTACTTTGCAGGTAGTAATTGTAAGACGCCACAAAGGTAATGCGGTGGGATCGGGTTTATCAAAATTTTGAAAATACAAATCGGGCACATTGCCACCAGGGTGCGCGGGCCGCATTATATGTACGTGCGTAGGAGTTTGGTGGTATGAAAAACGAGTTTATTCTACTTAGTCTACGAAAATGATAGATAATTAAAATCCGCTGTTTTATATTTGCTGCATGATTAAACGGCCGGTCACAAACCACCACTGACCTGCCGACGATCCGGGCCAATCCTGCAAAATGCCTCGAATCGAAAAAGAGTACTTCCGGAGTAGCCGGCAAGGCTAGATGAGTTTCATTATTTCAAAAACCTAAAAATTTCCAGTTGTATGAAAATCAACAACCAGATGAAAGCCGTGGCATTGGCAGGAGCCACATTGTTGGGCAGTTCAGCATTTGCAAGCGACGGGCCGGGCGCCAAAGCGCCGAAGCAAGGCGTATGGCGGGGCGAGTTCGTGATCAGCGAAACACACATTCCATTCAATTTTGAATACAACGCCGAAGACAAAGAACATCCCATCCTAACCCTGCTGAATGGCTCGCGTCGCGACGATTTCAAGGTGACCAGGCATGGTGCCGACTCGATTTTCGTCAAAATGAACACGTATGATGCCGCATTGGTGGCCAAAGTGGAGACAGACGGCAAGATTACCGGCGAGTACCGCAGCCTTGTACCCGGTTTCCGCGGTAATGCACTCCCGTTCTCGGCAGAATATGGTAAGGATTACCGTTTCGTGGAGAGAGGTAAAGAGCAGCCTACCAGGCATAACCTTTCGGGCAAGTGGGATTTGCAGGTTTTCAGCAAAGCAAAGATGCCTGACAACGTGGCGCTGCTGAAACAGGAAGGCAACAAGCTGACGGGCGTGGTGATGTCGACCGTAGGAGACAGCCGCGAGCTGGAAGGCGTGGTGCAGGGAGATGAATTCGTGTTGTCGCACTTCTCCGGACCGAACCCCCGCGTATATAAGGGTAAGATCAACGAGGACGGCAGCATTACCGGCGTCATCAGCTCGGGTATTTATGATAATACCAAGTTCGAAGGCAGCAAAAACGACAAGGCGGAATTGCCCGACCCTTATAAACTGACCTATTTGAAAGAGGGCTACAAAAAACTCGATTTCACATTGCCCGACCTGGACGGCAAGCAGGTTTCGCTCAGCGACGACAAATACAAGGGCAAAGTGGTGGTGGTGGAGATCATCGGAACCTGGTGCCCGAACTGTACTGACCAAACGTCGTTCCTTGCGCCGTGGTACCGTGCCAATAAAGACCGCGGCGTAGAAGCGATCGCGATCGGTTTCGAACAGAAAGACGACCTCGAATATGCCAAATACACGCTCGGCACACTGAAAAAGAAATACGGAATTGAATATGACATCCTTTTCGGCGGTATCGCTGATAAAAAGGTCGCTTCCGACAAACTTCCTGCGCTCAACCGCATGATGGCTTTCCCGACCACGATCCTGATCGACCGTAAAGGCGAAGTCCGCCAGATCCACACCGGCTACACCGGCGAGGTTACCGGCAAGTACTTCGAGGATTATGTAGCGAAGTGGAACAAAGACCTCAACGAACTCATCGCAGAGCCAGCGCCTGCCGGTGTCAGCTCCGCTTCGGTTGGTACGACGAAAAGCTCGAAGTAAGATACGCCGGGCGTCGCTTTTCACAGCGATCCGACGTTGCCAACGGCACGAAAATGCGAAAAGACAATACTTGGACTTAAACTTAATCGTGAGTTCAACAAACTAGATACGTGGTGATTTGAGACAACTGCAAGGTGTCGCCGACAAGGTGTAATGTGCTTTGCAGTTGTTTAACATTTTATTTCAAAATGGTATTCCAATGATTTACAGAGTTTTAATATTTGTTCTGTGCTGTTCGGGAAGCGTTGTCGGCCAGAACCTTAAAGACATTTCGCACTGGAAGGTGAGCTTTTCGAAAAGCGATGCTAAGCCCGGCGAGCAGGTAGAAGTGGTATTTTCCGCGGATATCGATAAAAACTGGAAGCTCTATTCGTCCGATTTCAAGGGCGACATCGGCCCGCTTCCCACCGAATTTGCATTCAACCCCACCAAAGCCTACCAGCTTGTAGGTGAGATACGGGCTGTGAAGCCTCTCAAAGCGGTGGACCCGACCTGGGACAAGGCTTATACTTACTTCACAGACAAGGCCGAGTTCCGGCAGACCATCAAACTGGCGAAGGCCGGCGGCAAGGTTTCAGGAACGATCAAGGGGCTTTTGTGTTCCAATGTAGATGGCCTTTGCGTGCCATTCAAGGAGTCTTTTGAAGTGCATTGATTTTAAATCCGTAGTTTCAAATGGGTATTACAAAATGGCTGGCGGCTGTCCTTTGCGGCGGTTCGCTGGTATTCATATCGTTGCAATCCAACGAGGTATCGGTGGAGTTGACTACAAAGGAAGAACTAGGTGAAAAGCTGTTTTCGGACCCCATCCTCTCGCGCGGACGGGCGATCAGCTGCGCTTCGTGCCATATCCCGCAGTTTGCATTTGCGGACACGGCCGCGTTTAGTATCGGCGATAAGGGTACGCGGCTCACACGCAACTCTCCCGCATTGACCAACCTCACGGGTCGCACGGACTTCTTCTGGGATGGCCGCGCCGCCTCACTCGAAGAGCAGGTGCTCGGGCCGCTTTCCGCCCATGATGAAATGGATTTGCCGATCGACCAGGCTGTTGAGCGGCTCAAAAAGGACGACTTTTATAGCGCTGCATTTCAAAAGATCTTCCAATCAGAAGTCAGTAACAAAAACCTGGTGAGCGCGATTGCGGCCTTCGAACGCACGCTGGAAACTACGGATACGCCTTACGATCGCTATCTGGACGGAGACGAAAAAGCGATGTCCGAAGCGGCCGTGCGCGGCAGAATGCTGTTCATAGGCAAAGCCAATTGCGCAACCTGCCATTCCGGCGAGGATTTCACTGCCGACCGTTTCAAGAGTATCGGCTTGTTTAATGGTAAGGAATTAAATGACCCTGGCCGCTTCAAAATCACCAAAGACAGCGCTCATATCGGTCTTTTCAAAGTACCTGGCTTGCGAAATGTGGCCGTTACGGCGCCCTATATGCACAACGCATTGTTTAAATCGCTGCGTGAGGTGGTCCAGTATTATAACACGCCCGACAAGTTTGTAAACAACCCGATCAACCGCGACTTATCGCTGGGTAGCGGGTTGAACCTGGCTGAAAACGAGGTAGACGACATAGTGGCCTTCCTCGAAGCCCTTACCGACGACCGTTTCAGGCAAAAATAACTTCCCCACTTTCGGCTCCCGCTCATGGGTAGATTTCCGCCATTCCTACCTTATTTGCTAAACAATTTGCATTTACTAAACAGTGTTTATTATATTCACATCGTAATTACAAAAGCATGGCGATTAAGGAAAGAAAAGAGCGGGAGAAGCAGGAAATGAGAAACCTGATTATCGAATCGGCGACTCAGCTGTTTTTGAAGCAAGGTTACGATAAGACGTCCATTCGTAGCATTGCCGATGATATTGAATATAGTCCGGCTACTATCTATCTGTATTTCAAGGATAAAGATGAAATTTTCTTTGTAATTCATGAAAATGCTTTTGAGATACTTGAAAAACATCTGCGGAAAAACGATGTGATTGCTGATCCGTTCGAAAGGCTGGGGGCCTTGGGTAAAACGTACATTGAATTCGGTTTGGAGAACCCGGATTACTATGATCTGATGTTCATCATGCGCGCGCCGATGGAGCAGATCAAGAATGAGGAAAAATGGAAATCCGGTGAATGTGCATTTGGATACTTGCTGACGACGCTTTCTGCTTGTCTGGAAGAAAACAAGATCAGGCAAGGCGATTTGTACGTGACGGCGATCCAGGTGTGGTCGTTTGTGCACGGATTGGTTTCACTCTACGTCAGAGAAAGGATGTGTATTCTGATGATGCCCGACGATGCTACGCGGGAAATACTGTATAGTTCATTCGATTTATTTTTAGCCAATCTGAAAAAGTAAAAAATTTTGCCATCTACTAAACACTGTTCATAAACTAAACATTACTTAAAATGATTCGATTATTGAAACCCATGCCGCGGCATTGGCAGTATCTTCTTGTGCCTTTACTGAGCCTGTTCGCACCCGCTCAGGCGCAGGATGTGCGCTTGCAAGGCTATATAGATCAGGGTTTGCGCAATAACCAGGGCCTAAAACAGCAGCGCTTTATCCTCGAAAGGAACCTGTTCGCGCTCAAAGAAGCTAGGACATTCTTCTATCCCGAGGTGAATTTCAGCACTTCTTACCTGGACTCACGCGGTGGTCGGAAAATCAGCATTCCGATCGGCGACCTGCTGAACCCGGTTTACAACTCACTGAACGAACTGACCAATTCATCGGCATTCCCGAAGGTGGACAATGTGAGCCAGACCTTCAACCCACGGAATTATTACGATGCCAAGTTCCGGACATCGCTGCCGATTTACAATGCGGAAATTGCCTATAATACCAAGATCCGGAAGGAGCAGATCCATTTGCAGCAGGCGGAGGTCGACGTTTACAGGCGAGAGTTAGTGAAGGAGATCAAGCTCGGGTATTATGCCTGCCAGCAGTCCGACGAGGCGATCCGCATTCTGGAAAGCGCGGTTTCGCTGGCCCGTGAGAACTTGCGTTTCAACCAGGCATTGGTGAAAAACGATAAGGCGATCCGCACGGTGGTGAGCCGCTCAGAGAACGAGCTGATCGGGCTGGAAGCGCGGCTCGTGGATGCACGGAACCAGTCGGTGAATGCGAAGGCTTACTTTAATTTCCTGTTGAATAACCCGTTGGAAACGGCCCTGGAAATCGGTGCGCCGAATGAATCGGAGGTGTTGACAGACACGGCCGCCGAGGGTAGGAGAGAGGAGTTGGCCAAGCTGGAATCGCTCTCGAAGATCAATGCATTGTCGGGCCAGCTGGCGCGGGCAGGTGCATTGCCGAAACTGTCGACATTCATCGACCTCGGTTCGCAGGGTGATTTTGTGAATTTCAACCGGGATACCCGCTATTACCTCTTCGGCGTGACGCTCGACTGGCGCGTTTTTGCCAACAACCGCACGCAATATAAGGTTAAGCAAGCCGAAATGGAGCAGAAAGCAACGGGTGAGCAGATCAGCCAGGTAGAACAGCAGCTTCAACTACAAAACAAAACAGCGGCCAATACTTTTCAATCGGCGGTGCTTACTTACCGGGCTACCAAAAGCCAGACCGCACTATCGCAGCAATATTACCAGGACCAGCAGAAGCTCTACCGCGAAGGCCAGTTGCTGTACATCGAGTTGCTCGACGCGCAGAACCGCCTGATCAGCGACCAGCTTCAACAAAGTATTTCCTATTTGAATGTCCAAACCCGCGCCGCAGAGCTGGAACGGGCCCGGGCGAGCTACTTATTCTCAAACTAAAAATGATATGAAAGCTACAACACATCCCATCATATACGCTTATGTGCTCGCGGCCGCGCTCCTGACTGCCGCATGCAAGGAAGAAAAGAAGCCGGAACAGACCGACGACACGATTCCCGTAAAAATCATCAGTTCCGCTGCATTGAACCAGGCTCAGGCTGTGGAGACATCCGGCTTGCTAGGCTCTGAGAACGAAGCCCGTTTGTCGTTTAAGATTGGCGGCATTATTAAGGATATTCTGGTCAAGGAAGGTGATAAGGTGCGAAAAGGCCAGCTTCTGGCAACGCTTAATACCACGGAAATAGCCGCGCAGATGGGCCAGGCGGAAGAGAATCTCCTGAAGGCCCAACGCGATGCGCGCCGGGTACAGAACCTCTACCGCGACAGCGTGGCGACCAAAGAACAGTTGGAAAACACACAAACCGCATTGGTACTCGCTGAAAAGCAAGTGGATATCGTTCAATTCAATTTGTCCCAAACTAAAATCTTCTCGACTGCTGATGGCGTGGTCGTTCAAAAACTGCAGAATGCCGGTGAGCAGGTACAAGGCGGCACGGCCATCTTGCACATCAGCAGCACCAGCAGCAGCGACTGGGTCGTGAAATGCGGCCTTACCGACAAGGACTGGGCGCGGCTGAAAGGCGGTGAGAAGGCAGAAATCAATTTCGACGCTTATCCGCAGACATTTACCGGTAATGTGAAAACGCTGGCGCAAGTGAGCGACCCGGTTTCGGGACTGTACCAGGCCGAAATCACACTCGATAAACCGGTTACCAAGCTCGCCAGCGGCCTTTTTGCCAAAGTGCAGATTTATCCAAAAGAAAAGACCAGCATGGTTTCCATTCCCGTCGACGCATTGATCGAAGGCGAGAACGACAGCGCATTTGTATTCGTGGCGGAGGGTAATCATGCGCAGAAGAAATCCGTGAAGATCGCATTCCTCGAAGGCGACAAGGCATTTATCCTCGCGGGTATCGGCGCAGGTGCGCGGGTGATCCGCGAAGGCTCGGCTTACCTGGCCGAAGGATCGGTGATTAAAGTAGTTCAGTAACCTGTTTCAACCGCAAAGACCATGAAATTACCTGAATTTGCAGTCAAGAATTACCAGTTTACGCTGGTGGTATTCCTGGGTGTGCTGGCGCTGGGGCTGTACTCGCTCTTCACCATGCCCCGAAGCGAGGACCCCGACATTCACCCGCCGCAATTTACCGTCGTGGTGGTGTACCCGGGTGCCAACCCGAAAGATATGGAGCAACTCGTGGTGGATCCGATGGAAAAGAAAATCAACGAGCTCGACGATATGAAGCACATTATCACCGACATCCGCGACGGGCTCGCGGTAATGCAGGTGATTTACAAATACAGCTCCAATCCGGACGATAAATACCAGGAAATAGTGCGCGAGATCAACGCATTGCGCTCGCAGCTCCCGGCCGACATTGCCGACATCCGTATCAACAAACAGATACCATCCGACGTAAGCATTTACCAATATGCCCTTATCAGTGAGAATGCGAGTTATGCGCAGTTGAAGAAGTATTCGAAGGAATTCAAAGAGCAGCTGGAAAAGGTTAAAACGCTGAAAAAGGTAGAGTATTCGGGCATTCCCGAGCCGCAGGTGAAAGTGAGCCTCAATTTGCAGAAGATCGCGCAGCAGAAACTCACCCAGGACCAGATCGTGGGCGCATTGCAGAGCGAGGGCGTGAATATCCCGGGGGGGAGCATTAGTATGGCTACCAAAAAGCTGAATATCAAAACCAGCGGCAGCTACCGCACGCTCGACGAAGTGGCCAACACGGTGGTTTCCCGCTCGAATGGGAAAATTGTGTACCTGAAAGATGTTGCCGACGTGAAGATGGGCTACGAGGACGAGACGCATATTACCCGGCTGAACGGCTTTCGGTGCAGCTTTGTGAATGTGAGCCAGAAGGAAGGCGAGAACATTATCTCCGTGCGCGATCAGGTTGAACCGGTGGTAGCGGAGTTTCAGAAAACATTGCCTTCGAATATCGAGATGATCAAGGTCTTCGATCAGGCCAGTAGCGTTGATACCCGCTTGTCGCACTTCGCCCGCGACTTTGGCATTGCCATATTGCTGGTACTGCTCACATTGCTGCCGTTGGGCACACGGGCCTCGCTGGTGGTGATGATCTCGATCCCGCTTTCGCTGGCGATCGGCCTGACGATCATGAACTTGCTGGGGTATAATATCAACCAGCTCAGCATTGTGGGGATGATCGTCGCGCTGGGTATCCTGGTCGACGACAGCATTGTGGTCGTCGAGAACATCGAAAGGTATTTGCGCATGGGCTACGGCAAGGTACAGGCGGCCATTCAGGCGTCGTCGCAGATTGGCCTCGCCGTGGTGGGTTGTACGATCTTGCTGATCTTCGCATTCCTTCCGCTTGTGTTCCTACCCGAAGGGGCGGGTGACTTTATCCGCAGCCTACCGATGTCGGTGATCACGACGGTGTTCGCTTCGATGCTCGTATCGCTTACCGTGGTGCCGTTCCTGTCGAGCGTAATCCTGAAACCGCATGCTTCGGAAGACGGCAACTGGTTGTTGAGAGGTATGAAAAAGGGCATTCATAAAACCTATGGAAGCGTGCTCGACCGTGCATTGCATTGGCCTAAAACCACATTGCTGATTGCCGGTTTGATATTTGTCGGTTCGCTGGCATTGGTACCGCTCATTGGCAACAGCCTTTTTCCTAAATCGGAGAAACCGATGTTCCTGGTCGATATTGAAACGCCCCAGGGTACCAATCTTAAAAAGACGAACGAAGTAGCGCGTTATGTGGAGGGCATCCTCAAACAAGAGCCACTTATTACATCCTTCTCGACCAATGTAGGCAAGGGTAACCCGCGGGTTTATTATAATGTAGTTCAAAGAAACGAGAGCGAGAACTTTGCGGAGATTTTCGTGCAGGTGGAAGGCCTTGAAACCGAAGAGAAGGTAGCGGTGATCGAAAAGCTGCGCAAAAAGCTGGAACGCTATCCCGGGGCGGAAATTAAGGTAAAAGACTTTGAACAGGGGCCGTTGATCGAAGCGCCGCTGGCTTACCGGATTTATGGTGAAAACCTGGAAGACTTGCGCAAGACCGCATTCCGCGTCGCCGATTTGCTCACCAAAACCGAAGGGACCATTTACGTCAACAACCCGTTGCTTGTGCAACCGACCGACTTACGCATCAACATCAATAAACAGAAAGCCGGAACGCTTGGCATTTCCTCGGCTGACATCGATCGTACGGTGCGGCTGGGGGCTGCCGGGCTGAACGTGGCCACTTTCCGCGAGGATGTGGGCAAGGCTGATAGTTACAATATCAATGTATCGGTGCCGCGTAATGCTGCCATTCAGGATTATAGTGTATTTGATAAATTGTATGTCACAGCTGCATCGGGCGCGAGCATTCCCTTGAAAAACATCGCTACCATCGAAATGGAAAGCTCGCCGAACCAGATCCGCCATTACGATAAGGACCGCTACGTGACCGTTTCGGCATTTGCGAAGCCGGGCTATAATGTCCAGAAAATGAACGACGAGATTACCGTGAAGCTCAACCAGTTCAAATTTGAGAAAGGCCAGCATTTTAAGGTAGCCGGAGAAAAGGAGAGCCAGGAGGAAAGTTTCGGCGGACTCGGATTGATCATACTCATCACCGTTTTCGGGTTCCTGGGTGTATTGATATTGGAATTCAAAACCTTCAAAAGCATACTGATCGTACTCTCGGTGATCCCGCTGGGCATCGTGGGCGGCCTCGCAATGCTTTTCCTGACGGGCGAAACGCTTTCTTTTACAGCCACTATCGGTTTCATCGCATTGGTTGGGATTGAAGTGAAAAACTCGCTGCTGGTGGTCGATTTTACCAACCAGCTCCGCGAGCAGGGCAAGGGCATCGAGGAAGCGATCATCGAAGCTGGCGAAATCCGTTTCGTACCGATATTGCTCACTTCCATGACCGCGATCGGCGGCTTACTGCCACTCGTGATCGAATATAGCGCATTGTATTCGCCGCTGGCTCTGGTGCTCATCGGTGGGCTGATCAGTTCAACATTGCTTTCGCGCCTGGTAACGCCGGTAATGTACAAGCTGTTGCCGCCGAAAGTAGAGCAGCAGAAAGCAGTGGAAGAAGCGGAGTTGGAAGCAGCCTATTGATAATCGGCAGGTTTGAATGTAAAAGGAAAAAGGGTTGCCGGTAAGAATGCCGGCAACCCTTTTTTACGAATCATTTCCTTACAGATTCACCACAACGCGTTTGCCGCCGTTTTGTTTGGTAACCTTATTGAGCGCTTGCCCGATTCCTTTGGTGAAACCCTCGCCGATTTCAGCATAAGCAAGGTCGGTATTTTCCACGATCAGCTTGTGGGCCAATTCATCGTAGCTCCACTTCATACCGGCCATTTTGGTATCTGTTGCGGGAGTTTCCGCAAGTTTGGCGACGGCATTGGGTTTGCCGGTCTGGCCGGCGCCCAGTTTCCAGAGAATAAGGGCGGCCACGACGGCCGCGATGAAAATGGTTTGCAGCTGTCCCTTGGGATTGTGGAGCAGCGCGGATACCGCTGAGGTTACGATGGTGGTAGATTTAAAGAGCATGGCTAATGGGAGTTAAGTACAATAGATGTTTGGTATGAATTGTCCGCATGGGCGGAAGCTATACCGTCTGACAAATTTGTCGCCTTAATCGTTGAAATCTGTACAAAAAATGTCTGATCTGGCTCTTTTATTATTTAAAGCGTGCATTTCAAATCGTGAACCGTATTGGCAGGTTAGCCCATTCTGGTGATGAAGGCCTTGATATTGTCGCGATAGCCTCGTGTCCATTTCACTTTTTCGCCGGTGGATAAATGAATGATATACTCCCCGTTGAAATAGGTTTCAAGTTCGGAGATGAAATTCATGTTCACGATGTTCGAACGGCCTACACGGATCATCACCGACGGGTCGAGGCGGTTTTCGAGGCTGCCGAGGCTTTCGTACACGGTGTAAACTTTCTTTTGTGAAGTATAAACCGATATATAGTTGCCATCCGCCGAAAAATGTGTGATATCGTCGGTTTTGATCAGGTACATTTTCCCGGCTTCCTTTACCAGCAGCCGCTGCAAATAATGCTCTTCCTTTTCTTTCTGATCACGGAACAGACTGTTCACCAACTCCTCTATCCGCGGCTGCGATTTCTGGCTGAGCCGCTCTTTAAGCCGGCCAAGCGACTGATGGAAACGGATCTCATCAAAGGGTTTCAGCAGATAGTCGATCGCATTGACCTCGAATGCGCGCAACGCATATTGATCGAAGGCGGTGGTGAAGACGACGAACGGCTGGTGGTGCGGCCATACTTCGCGCAACACCTCGAAACCGTCGAGCTCGGGCATCTGGATATCCAGGAAAATGACGTCGGGCCGGTGCTGCAATATTTTAACCACCGCCTCGGAGCCATTGGCAGCCTCATCGGTGATTTCAATAGCATGGTCATGCTGTACAAATGTCCTGATAACGTCCCTGGCCAGCACTTCATCGTCGATGATCAGGCAGCGGTATTTCATAATTTTTCAGGTTTTTGGGGTGGGGTGAGGGCCGACGGCTGACCATAGGCCATGATGATGATAGTCGCGGCTAGTACCTAATGTGGTTAATTCAATCGAAAATCCATTGTCTATGGTCCGCCGTCAACCATCGTCCATAGCCGGCTGGCGGCCGTCGATGGTCGGCCGTCGGCGGTCAAAATACATCGTCACCGAAGTGCCGCCGTCGGCGGGGTGTTCAAATTCCAATCGGCCGTCGGCGCCGTAGGCTTGTTGCAGCCTCAGCAATGTGTTTTGCAGGCCGAGGCCCATTCCTTTGGATGGTTTCCGTGGTGTGGCGCCAATGCCGTTGTCGTACACCGTCACATGCATGCCCGTAGCACTCACGTTGCTGGTGATGCGGATCAGGGCGTTGGTGGTGATATCGGAAATGCCGTGGGTAATGGAGTTTTCGACGATCGGTTGAAGGATCAGCTGGGGCACCGGGTAGAGTTCAGAAGCCGGATCGATATGATATTCGACTGTCAGGCGGTCCTGGAAGCGGATCTGCTGAATGTCGAGGTATTGGCGGGTCAGTTTGAGCTCCTCCTGCAAAGGGATGAAATCGGCCGACTGGTTCACGAGCACTGCCCGCAGCAGGTCGCTCAATGTTGTAATCATCAATGTGGCTTTCCGAATGTCGTTTTTCACCATCAGGCTGATCACGCTATGCAGGGTATTGAAGAGAAAATGCGGATTGAGCTGCATTTTGAGCGATTGCAGCTGAGCGTTAGCCAACTGTCCGCGGAGCTGTTCATTATGCAGTTCGGTTTCGAAATTCTGTTGTTTGAGCTGCTGGTAACGGTAAATGTAAGATACTTTGTTGAAACCGACTACCAGCAGCAAATACTGACCAAAACTCGCAGTGTAGGCTATAAAGAACGAAAACAGATAGTTTTCCAGCGGCACGTATTTCCCCACCGCGCGGTACATCAGCGGGTTGGTAACGTAATAATGCAGGACATTAATAAAGATGTTCAGGAACGTTACTATGAACAGGTGGACGAGGAGCGGTTTGAGAATAGAAGAACTCTCCCGCACCTTGAACGCGATGGGCACTTTGATGGACGCGTACAAAATGAGCGGGGTGGTGGACCACCAGAACAGCCCGTCGAGCAGCCAGACAAACATCTCGTGGGGCCGCATGACCACTCCCTCCCTTAAAAGCCACAGCACCATAAGCTGACCGAATGTTATTACCGCGAAAATGCTCCAATAGCAGAAGGAGTACCACCAGAACTGCCCGACCGAAAGCGGCAGCCTGGAATGATCCAACATACGTTTTAAAAATGTCATGACAGGATGGATGATCTGAAACCATAAGGATGGTTTCGGGACAAATCTAATGTTTCGACGGCGGGGAAGTAACCTGCATTTACGCAAAGCGAGGGAATCATTATTTGGAATCCCTTTTCAGCCATGCAATGCGTTTAAGACCACTGTAAATGATTATGTGTTTATTTTTAGAAAAAATGTAAAAATAATTGCCTTTAAATTTTGTTGTTTAATCGATTAAATCTACATTTGGTCACAACAATTCCCAATTTCATATTCCACTTGCCAACCCGATACTTTCATGGCAAGCTCTTTGAATTCCCGATACCATCACAGAAACCTGACTAAGACATTGCTATCCGAGATTTTGGTGCGAAAAACGGCTTAATCGTTTAAACAAAAAATAGATATCAATACATAGCCTGTTGCCGGCGCGACGAATGCATAGGTCACTACCGACCGCGTACGGTTGGTAGTGAAACAGCTTCTTTTTGATTGCGTATATATAATACCGTTCGGTGAAAATCGCCGGGTGCAGCTTTGTCTATTGTCTTTCCTATTCCTGGCCCTCGTGTCCGTAAGCGATTGCGGTTTTCGTGTATGTTTTGCATAACCCTATTCACCCTGAATTTTGACCCAATTAGATGTGATGAAGAAATGTTTTACGATCATCGCGCTGCTGGTTACGCTATGCGGCGGCGTGGTTTTTGCCCAGGGCATCCGCATCACCGGTATCGTTACCGGCGACAACAAGGAAGCGTTGCCGGGCGTCAATATCCTGATCAGCGGCTCTTCGCAAGGTACCGTTAGCAACTCGGAAGGTAAGTATACCCTGGAAGCGCCAGCCAATGCGACCCTCGTTTTCTCTTTTATAGGTTATGTAAGTCAGACCATCGCAGTGGGTGCGCGCTCGTCCATAGACGTGCAGCTGACGCAGGAATCGAGGAATCTCGACGAGTTTGTTGTAACAGCGCTGGGGATCAAACGCGAGGCTAAAACGCTCGGCTATGCCACGGCGACGGTCAATGCGGATCAGATTTCTACCAACCGTACACCCAACGTTATCAGCTCGTTACAGGGTAAAATGGCGGGCGTGAATATCTCTTCATTATCTACCGGGCCGGGTGGAACAGCGAAAATCCGCATCCGCGGGCAGTCGTCGTTCAGCGGGCAGAACAACCCGCTCATCGTAGTGAACGGGGTACCGATAGATAATTCCAATTTCGCCGGCGGAGGCGATTATGGTCAGCGTGCAGCGAACAATTCCGATGGCGGCGATGGTTTGTCGAGTATTAATCCGGACGATATCGAGTCGATGACCGTGCTCAAAGGCGCCACTGCCGCAGCGCTTTACGGCTCGCGCGCCAAAGACGGCGTGGTGATGATCACGACTAAAACCCGGGGGGCCGGCAAGGGCATCGGGCTGGATTATAATATCAACTTCACTACCGATACACCGCTCGATTTTACTGATTTTCAATATGAATATGGCCAGGGCGAAGGCGGCAAGCGGCCTACGAGTGCCAACCCGACCTCGGGCGTGTGGAGCTTTGGGGAAAAGTTCGAGCCCGGTATGACGCAAACCCTTTTTGACAATGAAACATGGCCTTACGAGCCTGTACGCGGGCGTGTGAAGCAGTTTTACCGCACCGGCACGAACATGACCAACACCATAACCGTTTCCAACAACGGCCCCAACGGAGGTTTCAGTCTGTCGCTGGCCAATAGCGACAACCGGGGTATTGTCGAAAACAACAAGTTCAACCGAAAGGTGGTGAACCTGGGTTTTACACAGAATATTTCCAAACGGCTTACCGCTTTTGGTAATATCAATTATTCCAAAGAAAAGAACACGAATCCGCCCCAGATCGACGCCCAGGACTTCGCTACTTCGACGGTGATCTTTACGCTTGCCAACTCGATGCCTTTTGACGCCCTGAAACAAAACCAGACGCATCCGAACGGCGACGAGTTCGTCTTTTCAAGGTTTCTGGTGAGAAATAACCCGTATTACTCGCTCAGCCACCATTTCGAGAACATTTCCCGCGATCGCCTTTTTGGCAATGTGGCATTAAAATACCAGTTTACAGACTGGCTCTACCTGCAACTTCGCGCAGCGCAGGACTTTTACGTCCGTAACCAGGATTACAATATTCCAAACGGCTACGCACCGATCGCCAAAGCACCGGTTGGGTATGTAAACGGCTCATTCACACAAGATGTGCGCCGCAATACCGAGCGCAACCTCGACTTTATCCTGGGGGGCAACCGCAACTTCGGCAATATAGGCCTGGACGTAACGCTGGGCGGTAACCAGCGCTACGCGCGGATGGATTACAATAGCGTCACCGTCCAGGATTTCATCCAGCCCAACCTTTACACGGTCATGAACGGTCGCGTGAAAAACCCGTTGTATGCGCTTTCGGAGAAGAAGATTAATTCGCTTTACGGGGCGGCCACCATTTCCTGGAAGGAGTTCATTTACTTGAACGTAACGGCCCGTAACGATTGGTTCTCAACGTTGGCACCCCAAAACCGTAGCATACTTTACCCGTCGATAACGGGTAGTTTCATCTTCTCGCAAGCCTTCCCGAACCTGCCGGCGTGGATCACCTTCGGCAAGTTGCGCGCGGCGTACGCGCAGGTCGGCTCCGACAATGTGAACCCCTATTCGAATGCATTGTATTACGCGGTGGACAACAACTCGTTCCCGAACCCGTCGGGCCAGCTGGTGCCGGTGGGCGGTATCAATGCGTCCATTGTTCCAAATAAAAACCTGCGCCCGTTGCGCATTAAGGAAGCGGAAGCAGGCCTTGAAATGAAGTTGTTCAACAATCTGCTTGGGTTTGATTTAACATACTACCACAAAACGACTGACGATCAGATTCTTGCGGCGCAGATTTCCGATGCTTCTTCTTACACCGCTCAGCTGATCAATGTCGGCCGGAGCATGAATAAGGGTATCGAGCTTTTGCTGACCGGTTCGCCCGTGAAGACCAAAGATTTTACCTGGGATGTCAGTTTCAATGTGTCCTATAACACCTCCAAAGTTTTAAAACTAGGCCTGGCAGAGAAAGATACGGTAATTACGGTCGGCGGCGGGGGAGGCCGGACGCTCAATATGGTGGTAGGCAAGCCGTTGGGTCAGCTTTACACGTTCACCTACCTGCGCGACGCACAAGGTCGACAGGTGTTCGATAAAAATAGTGGTATGCCATTGAGAAACAATACCTTAATGAATGTCGGCAACGCATTGCCCCGCTACTTTGGCGGTATCACCAATACATTTACCTACAAAGGAATTATGCTCTCGGCGCTGGTGGATTTCAAACTAGGCCACAAAATGATCGCCGGGCGGAATATCAACTACATGCGGCATGGCTTGTCGAAACGGACCTTACCCGGCCGGGCCGAGGGGTTTGTGATCGGAAATGGGGTGAACGCGGATGGCGAGGTAAACCAGACGAAAGCGGCGGTGCAGCCATTTTACGAGTCGATTAACCCTCTGGGAATCAATGAGGATTTTGTTCAGAATGCCGGTTTCTGGAAGCTGCGCCAGCTCACGCTGGGGTACGACCTGGGCAAACTGCTGCCTGAGAAGTCGTTCGTGAAAGGGTTGCGCCTGAGCGCAGTGGCGAACAACCTGCTTGTGATCAAGAAGTGGACGGAGAATATGGACCCGGAAGAGGTGCTCAACTCGTCGGATAACGCCACCGGCCTTGATTTCTGGCCCGGTCTGCCGCCGACCCGCAGCATTGGTTTCAATCTCAATGTTAAATTCTAAACGTCGATCCCATGAAAGCTACATTCAAATATATCCTATTGCTTTTCCTGCCGCTCACGTTCATTACCGCCTGCGATGAGGGCTTCGACGAGATTAACACCAACAAAGTAGATCCGACCTCGCTGGCACCTTCGCTGATCCTGAACAAAGCGATTATCGCAACCACTTACCTCGACGGCGTGTCGACGCTGGGCATGCTTTGCTACAACTTTGGCATTGTGCAGCAGGTGATTACGCCTTATGGAAGTTCTTTGTCGGGCGGCAACTACAACCAGCTTAACAACGCTAATTCGCCGCTCGTCTGGGTTAATTTTTACCGGAATGTGATCAAGCAACTCGTGGCAGTTACCGAGCAGACCAAGGCTGATCCGTTGAGTGCGAATATCTACCACACGGCGCGCATCTGGAAAGCCTACGCATTTATGATCCTGACCGATACTTATGGTGATGTTCCGTATTTTGACGCAGGAAAGGGCTATATCAGCGAGGAGATCCGCCCGAAATACGATGCGCAGGAAGCGATTTATAAGGATATTCTCAAAGAATTGGAAGAGGCTTCCGGCGCGCTCGACGCTTCGCAGCCTGCGGTTACGACCGACATTTTGTACGGGGGCAATGTGGCGCGCTGGAAAAAACTCGGCTACTCGCTTATGCTGCGTGCCGGAATGCGTCTCAGCAAAGTCGACCCGACGACGGCCAAAGCGTACGTGGCCAAAGCCGTTGCGGGAGGTTTGTTCGAAAGTAATGCGGATAACTCGATCATCCGTCACACCTCACTTTACAACAACTTCATTGCCAATCACCTTGCAGCGCGTGAAAAGACTAACTTTTACCTTGCAGCGCCGTTTGTAAACTACCTCAAAGAAAATAACGATCCCCGCCTGCCTGTGTTTGCGGTCCGGTATGTGGGCGCCAAAGGCGGGCCCGAGCAGACCGGCGCACGCGCCTCATCTGACCCGAAGGTGCAGATCGGTATGCCAATGGGCTATAATGACGTGACGATCAACAATGTACTTGCCGAAAATGGGGTGGTTAGCCTCTGGGATTTTACGCAGATTAACCTCGCGACGGTTTTGAAGCTCGACGCCCCGGAATTTCACATTACCTACTCGCAGGTGCAGCTCCTGCTCGCGGAAGCGGCTGTGCGTGGCTGGGTGACAGGCGAGGCAGCGGATTATTATACCAAAGGAATCAGAGGCAATCTCGAACAAATGTCACTCTACGACCCCAGCGCTACGATTAAGGAGGAAGCAATTCTTGCGTACCTGAAAGCGCACCCGCTCGAAACGGCCAAAGCTTTGGAGCAGATCAATACCCAATACTGGGTAGCGACCTTCCTGGACGGCAACGAATCCTGGGCCAATTTCCGCCGAAGCGGCTTTCCCGCATTGAAAAAGAACCCGTACCCTGGCTCGGAGATCAAGGAGGACTTTATCCGCCGCATGCCTTACCCCGACAGCGAGATCGTCGTGAACTTGCAGAATGTGAACGACGCCAACACGCGCCAGGGGCCTAATGACCTGAATACGAGGGTTTGGTGGGATAAAAAGTAAGATCAGCAATTCTCAAACCTTTAATCTGAAACAAATGAAAGAGAACGAAGTGAGTCGTCGTGATACGATGAAAGCATTGGGACTGGGCGGTTCCGCGGGGATTCTGGGGCTGTTCGGGGGTATTTCCAAGACCCATGCCGACGAAGCGGAAACGCCACAGTACGCCAAGGCGATGAAACCTTTGACGATCAAAAGCGTTCGCGCGATAGCCACGGCGCCGCAGGGCTCCAACCTGATTGTCGTGAAGGTCGAAACCTCTGAACCGGGGCTTTACGGGCTGGGGTGCGCCACCTTCACCCAGCGGGCCGAGGTGGTGCTGGTGGCGATCAATACCTATCTCAACGAATTTTGTGCGGGCAGGGATGTCGACAACATCGAGGATATGTGGCATGCCGCCTATGTGAGCTCTTATTGGCGCAATGGTCCGGTGCTCAACAATGCCCTAAGCGGGCTCGACCAGGCACTTTGGGATATCAAAGGCAAACGTGCGGGAATGCCGCTCTACCAGCTGCTGGGCGGGAAAGTCCGCTTCGCGGTGCCGTGTTATACGCATGCGAACGGGCGCACACCCGAGGAAACGGTGGAAAGTGTCAAAAAGATCCAGGAGCAGGGTTACCGCTATATCCGCATTCAGCAGGGCGGTTATGGCGCGGTGGGCAGCACTACCAAGAAGCCCGATTTTAAAGAAGCGGGCTTCGGCGGGGCTACCGACAACTATATGGACGAGAATGCCTACCTCAAAGCCATTCCCATTCTCTTTGAAACCGTGCGCAAGCAATGCGGCGAGGAGGTGGAACTGCTGCACGACATCCACGAGCGCGTGCAGCCGATGAATGCGATCAATATGATCAAAAAGCTGGAAGAATACAGGCCGTTTTTCATCGAGGACCCGTTTTCTCCCGAGAATATGAAGTGGTTCAAGCTATTGCGCCAGAGTACCACCGTGCCGCTGGCAATGGGCGAGCTTTTTAATAATATCAATGAATTCCTCGAACCGATGGCTAATCAATGGTTCGACTACATCCGCATTCACGTCTCGCAGATCGGCGGCGTTACGCCCGCCATGAAAGTGGCGCGGCTGGGGGAATGGTTCAATGTTAAAACGGCCTGGCACGGGCCAGGCGACGTATCGCCTGTGGGACACTCGGCACACGCGCACATCGACCTGGCTGTCTGGAACTTCGGTATCCAGGAGGCGGTGCAGTTCAATGACAAGACATTGGAGGTTTTCTCGGGTTGCCCTACTATGAAGAACGGCTACATGTCGGTGAACGAGGTGCCTGGCATTGGGGTGGATATTAACGAAAAGGCGGCTGCCAAATTCCCGATCAGCACAAAATCCAACTGGCAAGTAAGAAAATTCGACGGTACGCTTATACGTCCATGAAAAAAACATCGCTCAAAGATATTGCACAGCAAGCGGGCGTTTCCACGGCCCTGGTTTCCTATGTTCTCAATGGAAAAGAGAAGGAAACCAGGGTGGGGGAGGCCATTGCACATAAAATCAGGGAGATAGCCAAGGAATTAAACTATCAGCCCAATCATCTGGCCAAGAGCCTCAGAAGCGGTAAAACCTACACCATAGGGCTCATCATCGCAGATATTTCCAACCCGTTCTTCGCCAACATCGCCCGTGTGGTGGAAGATGAGGCCAAAAAGAATGGCTATACGGTCATTATCGGAAGCTGCGACGAACACGCCGAAAAGTCGTGGGATTTGCTCAATGTGCTGATCAACCGCCAGGTCGACGGCTTCATTATCGTTTCCTGCGAGGGCTCCGAAAGTCAGGTGCATTATCTTAAAGAGCGTAACATCCCATTCGTTTTGCTGGACCGCCATTTCCCGGAAATCCAAACCGATTTTGTGGCTACCAACAACTACAAGGCCTCCTACGACGCCGGCATCCACCTCATTCAAAGCGGTTATTCGCGGATTGGGATCATGGCTTACAAATCGAATATGTACCACATGGAGGAAAGGGTGCGCGGCTACAAGCACGCATTGCGCGACAATCACATCGAATTTCGTGATTCATGGCTGAAAGAGGTGCATTTCGAATCGATGGACAGTGAGGTAAAGACTGCGATCGACGAAATACTGGCCTCCGAGCAGCGCGTGGATGCCATGATTTTCGCGACTTATGGATTGGCTATCAATGCATTGAAATATATCAATGAGCTGCGTCTTAAAGTGCCGTCGGACTTGGCGATCGTCAGCTTCGGCCAGGCGGAGGTGTTCGACCTGTATTATTGTCCGATCACCTACGTGCGGCAGCCGCTCGAAATGCTGGGTAAAACCTCCGTCGAATTCCTCCTAGAGAAACTGAAAACCCCCGACGAGGGCATGAAACAGATTTTGATGGAAGCCAAACTGATCGCCCGAGAGTCGTCGAAGCCCAAACCGGCAGCGCTTAGCGGTTAATCCCCGGCGTCAATCCGTCGCGGATATTTTTTTCACAAAAAGCTTAAACGTTTAATTAACAGGTGGTTGCAAAGCGATGGTCAGCCCGACCACACCAGACTATTCCCTGACAACTCTTGATAAAATCGAAACACAAATGCAAAGAAGAAATTTCATAAAAACTGCCTTCCTCGGCTCCGCGGCCGTCGCCACGGGCTTTCCGCTGATCAACGCCGAGGCAGCGTCGAAAATGAAGATTACCAAGATCCGCTACTATGCCGCGCCCGGGTATAGCAAACCGCTTTTCAACCAGGCAAGGGGCATTGTCGAAATCGAAACCGACGGAGGTATTATCGGCATTGGCGAGGGTGGATCGAAGGACATGATCGAGCAATGCGCACAAATGATGATCGGTGAAGATCCATTTCGCATCGAGCACATTTGGCAGAATGTGTACCGGGGGATGTTCTACCCGCCGGGCCGCGAGAAATTGCACGCGTTGGGCGCGTTGGAAATGGCGCTTTGGGACATTAAAGGCAAAGCATTGAATGTGCCTGTGTACGAGCTGCTAGGCGGCGCCACGCGTGACTATGTTGAATGCTATGCGACCGGTTTCCGCGCTTCCAAAGCCAAAACGGAGGAAGAGCGGGCGAGGGATTGCATCGAAGCAGGCTTGCGGTCGTACCGCATAGGGCCTACCGGCGGTAATGGAGACCAGCCTTTTGACTTTTACGAAAATGTCAAAAAGACGATCGACTTCTGCAAGCGGATCGATGAGGCTGTGGGAGGCGGCGGTAAGTGGGCTATCGACCTCCATACCCGTTTCGATATGACCGACGGCTTGAAGATCTGCACGGCACTGGAATCGCTGGAACCGTACTTCGTGGAGGACATTATCCGCTCGGAGAATCCTTCGGTGTATAAAACCGTGCGGTCGATGACGAAGGTGCCTATTGCCGTGGGCGAGCAGTTCGGGGACCGTTGGGATTGCAACGAATTCATCGAAAACCGCTGGATCGATTATACCCGTTTTACGCTGCCCAACACCGGCGGCATCGGCGAGTTTAAAAAGCTGGCTTCCATGTGCGAAACGCATTACGTGGGCATGATACCGCACTTCACGGGCCCGCTGGCGACGGCCACGTTGGTGCATGTATTGGGTTCGAGCAGTCCTGCGCGTGCGCTGATGGAGCTGGGCGGGGGCGAACCGGAGCGGCCGCCTTACTTCAACGAGGATTTTATCAATTTCAAAAATGGTAAGCTGTATCTGAACGACGCGCCCGGACTGGGGGTAAAATTTGATCCTAAAAAGGCGACTTTCATCATGGAAGTCAAAGAAAAAACCAAATTCCCGCATCCGATCCTGAAAAGCCCGGACGGCGCTATCCATAACTGGTAATGCTATGAAATCTAACCCTAAATCTGCCACCTTATCCCGTCGCTCGGCCATTCAATCGGTGTTGGGCATTGCGGCGACGGGCACGATGCTCCTGCCCAAAACTTCTTATGCAGCCAATCCGACGCCTTTTCAGGCATACGGAAAGGTGAAGATTACTAAGCTCGAAACGTTTCTGGTGAAGCCGCGCTGGGTTTTTCTCAAAATCCACACCGATGCCGGCATTGTGGGCCTGGGCGAGCCGTTGCTCGAAGGTCGCGCATTGACAATTCAAACAGCCATTAAGGAGGTGGAACCCTATCTGCTAGGCAAAGATCCGCGGGCCGTGGTGCACCACTGGCAGGCCATTTACCGCCACGCATTCTATCGCGGCGGGCCAATCCTCACCAGCGCGTTGAGCGGCATCGACCAGGCATTGTGGGACATTAAAGGCAAGCTGCTGGGCGTGCCGGTGTACGAACTCCTGGGCGGGCCCACCCGCGACCGCGTGCGGGTATATGGCCGCGCATCCAACGCGGAGGATATGAAAAAGCGGAAGGCAGAAGGCTATACGATCATCAAAACGGGTGTTGCCAAAAAGAACCCTTCGAATTTCGTCGAGAACCCGGCGTTCATCAAATATGCCTCCGATAATTTCGCTTCGCTCCGTGAAGCCGGCGGCCCGGAAATGGACATCGCCATTGATTTTCACGGTTCGGTCCCGCAGCAGACTTCGAAAGTACTCATCAAAGAATTGGAACAGTATCAGCCGTTTTTTGTGGAAGAGCCGTGCCAGGCACAGAATGTAGACACGCTCGTCGACATTGCCAGGGGGACGCACATTCCCATCGCGACAGGTGAGCGGATCTTTACCAAATGGGGCTTTCGCGAAATCCTCGAAAAAGGTGCTGCCAGCATTATCCAGCCCGATTTGTGCCACGCGGGCGGCATTACCGAGGGCAGGCTCATTGCCGGAATGGCCGAAGCATATTACATCCCGATCGCGCCGCACAACCCCATGGGGCCTATCTCGCTCGCTACCGGTCTTCAACTCGCAGCCAGCGTACCCAATTTCCTCGTCCAGGAGCAGGTTACACTCGGTGAAGGTTATCTCAAAGAACCATTCAAACTACAAAAAGACGGGACCGTAATGGTTCCCACCAAACCCGGCCTTGGCGTAGAGCTCGACGAGGACGCATTAAAAGACAAGATTGGTCACGACTGGAAGAACCCCGAAAGCTATAATGCGCTGGATGGGTCGGTGGTGGATTGGTAAAGCAGCCTAGCATTTGACATTCTGAAAGCTACCCGCTTCCGGCTGAGAACCGGTAAGCGTGGAGTTGTTCGTTCAAATGTTCTTAAAAATAGTATTATTTAATTTTTATATATAAATATATTTATTCAAAACCATGAAAAAACTACTAAGCTTATGCCTGGTTTTACTGGGTCTGGGAGGCGACGGTTTGCTTGCCCAGAATGCCAGGGTGACCGGAAAAGTAACGGACCAGGATAATGCGGCGCTCCCCGGCGTGAGCATCCTGATCAGCGGCACCTCGCAAGGTACCGTAACCGACGGAGAGGGCAATTATGTGATCCAGGCGCCGGGAAATGGCACGCTGGTGTTTTCGTTTATCGGTTATGAAAGCCAAACGGTTGAGATCGGTAACCGCTCGGTAATTGACATTAAACTGGCGCAGGGCTCTCGCAGCCTGGATGAGCTGGTGGTGGTAGGCTATGGTACGCAAAAGAAAACCGACGTTACCGGTGCATTGTCGGTGGTGTCGACGCGGGAATTTTCGCAGCAACCTATTACCCGTCTCGATCAGGTGTTGCAGGGCCGTGCAGCCGGGGTGCAGGTGACGCAATCCAACGGCGCGCCGGGTGGAGATTCGAAAGTACGGGTGCGGGGAGCTAACTCAGTGCTTGGCAACAACGATCCCCTGTATGTGATCGATGGATTTGTGGGTGCTAATTATAATTTATTGAACCCCAATGATATCGAGTCGCTGCAAGTGCTGAAAGATGCGGCCTCTACCTCCATTTACGGTAGCCGCGGCGCCAACGGGGTGATCATTATCACGACCAAAAAGGGCAGCAAAGGCATCAAAGTAAGCTATGAAGGGCAGGGAAGCGTTTCGAATGTGATCAAGAAGTTCGATATTCTTCCTGCGGGCGAGTTCGCGGAGATCGTCAACGCACGCGCGGCCGCCACGGGTTCCAATGCGCCATTTACGCAAGCGCAGATCGACGATTTTAAAAAGAACGGCGGTACCGACTGGCAGGACCTCGTGTACCGGAAGGGAAGCGGCCAGCAGCATCAGGTGACAGTTTCGGGAGGTAATGAAAAGACTTCGTTCCTGATCTCCGGTAACTATTTGAACCAGAAAGGAATCGTGAACAACAGCGGTTTCAAACGTTATGTTTTGCGGACTAATCTGACCACCCAAATCAATAAAAACCTTGCATTGCGACTCAATTTATCGGGTGCCAAAACCGCCAACCATAATACTGACGGCGGCGGGGCATTGATCGAAGCGTTGCAATGGGCACCCACCACGCCTGCCTATGGTGCCGACGGCCAGCCGACTTTTGCGGACCCTACCGGTTCGGTTTCAAGAAGCCCGTTGGATCATTTGTACGACAAATCCATCGACACCGAGCGGATGAATATCAATGCGATCGGCGGGTTGAGCTACCAGTTGCCGATCAATGGCCTTTCGCTCGATTTGCAATATGCGATCAACTACCTCGATGCGCAGAATAAGAACTTCAACGGTAAGCGCCTGTCGAACAACAACCCGAATGCGACCCGCTATTCAGCCGACCAGGTAACTTTGCAGAATACCAATGCATTGAACTACAACCGAACCTTCGGCAATCACTCGATTACGGCTGTGGCGGTGTTGGAGACCCAACAGTTTACAGACAAGAACTTTACCGCCACCGCAAACGGCCTTCGTTTTCCACAATTGGGCTATAATAATATCGGCGGCAACTCTGCCGCAACGGTCAATTCGGGTTTTTCCAAATGGACGTTGCTTTCGTTATTGGGCCGGGTAAATTATGCATTCAAAGACAAATACCTGATAACTGCGGCGATTCGCCGGGATGGCTCTTCGAAATTCAGCGAGGACAACCGGAACAGCGTTTTCCCGTCGGTAGCATTGGGTTGGAGGCTTTCGGAAGAAGCGTTTATTAAGAATCTGAATGTATTTTCAAACCTGAAATTGCGCGGAAGCTGGGGGAAAACCGGTAGCCAGGCTATTAACCCGTATGCCACGCTTTCGCCGTATAACTCGACCCAGGTTGGTTTTAACAACACGGCCGTCACGGCGGGTGTGATCCAGGGCAACCAGGGGAATAAAAATCTGAAATGGGAAACAACCACGCAGACCGACGTGGGTATTGAAATGGAGTTTCTCAATGGCCGCCTGCATTTTGAAGCCGATTATTTCAACAAAAGCACGACCGATTTGCTGCTGAATGTGCAGCTACCCAACTACGCGGGCGGGGGTACGCAGCCTCGCAACGTAGGTGAGATCAGGAACCGGGGTTTCGAGTTCGCGATTGGCGGTACGCCTATTGAGAAAGGTAAATTCAGCTGGGAAACCAACCTGAACCTTTCGACGCTGAAAAACGAGGTGGTAAGCCTTGGCGGGCTGCCACGGCTCGGTACGGGCACGGGAGCAGGCGGCGGGATGTCCATTACCAACGAATTTATGCTGATGCCCGGCCAGCCGCTGGGTTCGTATTGGGGCCTGAAATACCTCGGGACGTTTAAACCCAACGAGGCCGACATCGCAGCCAAACAAGGCCGTGTGCCCGGCGATCCGCATTATGAGGATGTGAATGGCGACAATGCGATCACTACCGACGATTTTCAGATAGTCGGCCACGCGTTCCCGAAACTGACCGGCGGTTGGAACAATACCTTTACTTACAGCGGTTTTACGCTGAACGTCTTTTTCCAGGGCGCTTTTGGCGTGGATAAACTGAACTACACCCGTGCCGGCGCCATGTCGGGTTCGGGCGAAGCACGCCAGTTCCTGCTCACCGAGATCCGCGACTATTATCGCGAGGGCAATACGGATTCGGATATTCCGGCATTCACCAAAACTTACCAGCCGTTCACGCAGTCGAGCCGGTTCGTTGAAAATGGGAGTTTTGTTAGGCTGAAAAACGTGAGCCTGGCTTACAATGTGCCATCGTCGGTTTTCAAGGATAAAGCCAATATCCGCATTTTCGCAAGCGCCACCAACCTGCTTACGATCACCAAATACTCCGGTCCCGACCCGGAAACCAGCAACGTGGGTTCCAGCACCGACACGGCCATCGGCATCGACCGCGGCTCGTACCCGAATGCGAAGGTGTATACAGTGGGATTGACGCTCGGATTTTAAATCATTTCAAAAAATAGACATGAAAAAACTAACCATACTTCTTTTGAGCGGCTTGCTCCTTACCGGCGCGGGTTGCAGTGATTACCTCGATGAGGATACGACCGGACTTTTGTACGGGCCTAATGTGCTTTCGACGCAGGATGGGCTTGAATCGGCATTGACCGGAGCTTATAAGGGCCTGGCAAACCAATGGAGTTACGGATTCTTGCACCCGTCGGCCAATGCGGCTGTGCTCGGTGCCGACGACGTGACTACGCACCCGGCGAGCAATAAGGCCGACTGGCGTGAGTTTGACCAGTTCAATGTATCGACGACCAACCAGCGCTCGAATGCCGTTTACAATGGCTGTTACAAAGCGATCCAGGGCGCGAACAATGTGATTAATAATTACCAGAAAACAGTGGGTACCAAGGCTACGATCGATATCATTGTCGGCGAAGCTCATTTCATCCGCGCGTTTTCCTATTATTGGCTGACCCGTTTCTGGGGCAATATCCCTTTGATCCTGGCGGGAGAATATTCCGATGATTTGCTGACCGTCAAAAAGTCGACGCCGCAGGAGGTTTACGATCTGATTGTGGCTGATTTGAAAGTGGCAGAAAGCAACCTTCCGAATGCGAAACGTGATCCGGGGCGGCCTAACAAGGGTTCTGCCAAAGCATTTTTGGCGGATGTGTACCTGACGATGGCAGGCTGGCCGTTGAAACAAACCGACAAATACGATCTTGCCGCCGCAAAAGCGAGAGAAGTGATCGATAATGCGGGCACCTATGGTTTTGAACTGCTTCCGACGTTTGCGGCGGTATTTGAAAACGATCCGGCTTCATCTGGTACCAAGGAAGCCGTGTTCCAGATCAGCGGATACCTGGGCGGCAGCGGTACTGCCAATGCAACCTATGGCAATACCACTATGCCAGGCGAAGAAGGTGGTTGGGACGATATGTTCGCCGAGCTGAATTTCTTCCGCGATTTCCCTGCTGGCCCGCGCAAAGACGCTACTTTCCGCACGGAGTTCGGCCTGGGCGCTACCAAAATCCCATGGCAGGCCAGTCTGACGAAACATCCTTACTATCAAAAATGGTACATTAAAGGGAATGTCGTGACGTCGAGCATTTCGCTGCCTTCGGTAATGATGCGGTACCCGCACGTGCTGACGATCTATGCGGAAGCCAAAGCCCGCGGCACTGGCGGTCCCGATCAGGCTGCTTACGACGCACTGAACAAGGTACGTTTGCGCGGACGTGCAGCTGGTACCAAGGCATTGACGCCGGGTGATGGCCTCACAGCCGCGCAATTCGCCGATGAAGTCGTGCAGGAGCGTGCGTGGGAGTTCGCTTGCGAGCGTACCCGCTGGTTCGACCTCATCCGTCTGGAAAAAGTGGAGGAAGCCAATGCCAAGAAAAGTATCGACGATTTGCAACCGATCAAACCGATTGTGAAGGCCAATTACTGGTTCCCGCTGCCCTATACGGATACGTCCATTAATCCGAATTTGTAGCGATGACAAGATGCATGCGCTTTGACTGCCTGGCGGCCTGGTCCGCTCCGCGTGACAACGTAATGTCAGACTGAGCGAACCGTGCCGCCGGGCGGTCGAAGGCGGGCGAGATACCTGATATGCTTTGTTAAATGTCTTCATTCTATACCCTATGACAATCCGCTTCCCGATCATATCGGCATTGTTGGTTACAGCAATTTTCTGTGCGCTTTCTCCATCGACCCCGCACGATCGCGTCCCGGACGGCCGCGTCCCGGACGATCCCAAAGACGTCGACTGGCCGGTATATGGCGGTAACAATGCCGGCAACCGCTATTCTTCATTGACGCAGATCAATAAGGACAATGTGAAAAACCTGCAACCCGCCTGGACTTACGATACCGGCGAAAACAACAAGGCGGGCGAACGCGGCATGGATATGCAGTGCCAGCCGATCGTGATCGATGGTATTATGTACGGTACCACGCCGCGGTTGAAGGTTTTTGCCATTGAAGCGGCTTCGGGAAGGGAACTCTGGAAATTCGATCCGTTCGAGGGAAAACGGCCGCGGTTCCATCCGATGCGTGGGGTCGTGTATTGGGCGGAGGGGCACGACAAGCGCATTTTGTTCACCGCCGGGGCGTCATTGTTTGCATTAAATGCCGAAAATGGGAAGCTCGTTGAAGGTTTCGGGAAGAATGGAGAGGTAGATTTTCACGACGGCCTGGGCGACGAGGCTACTTACGGCTACGACCCCTACCAATTCAATATCCGCAACACCAGCCCTGGGGTGATTTACAAAAACCTGCTTATTACCGGCTCCTCTGTCTCCGAGGGTGGCGACGCGTTGCCGGGCCACATCCGCGCATTCGATGTACGTACGGGCAAGGTCGCCTGGGTGTTCCGTACGATCCCGCTGCCGGGCGAATACGGGTACGAAACCTGGTCGAAGGAATCATACAGGAAACTGGGTGGTGCCAATTGCTGGGCGGGAATGGTAATTGACGAAAAACGGGGAATGGTGTTTATGGGGACCGGATCGCCATCGGTGGATTTTTACGGCGGGGCCAGGAAGGGCAGTAACTTGTTCGCCAACTGCGTGATTGCGCTTAACGCGGCTACCGGCAAGCGGGTCTGGCATTTTCAAACCGTCCACCACGATCTTTGGGATAGGGATATTCCTTGTCCGCCCAACCTGATCAGGGTCAGAAGGAACGGTAGGATGGTCGACGCCGTGGCGCAAGCTACCAAGGACGGCTATGTTTTTCTTTTCGACCGTGATACGGGGAAACCGCTCTTCGATGTAAATGAAGTGCCGGTACCCAAAGCAAACCCGCTGCCGGGTGACCAGGCCTGGCCCACGCAGCCGGTACCTGTCAAACCGGCGCCATTCGCCAACCAGACAGTAACAGAAGCCGACATTACCACACGCACACCCGCAGCGCACGCATACGTGCTCGACCGTTTTCGCAACAGCAATATGGGCCCGAAAAACCAGCCGCCAGATTTACAGGGTGGCTTGCTCTACGGGATCGGAGGCGGTGCAGAATGGGGCGGTACAGCGGCCGATCCGGAGGGAATTGTGTATGTCAATGGCAATAATATGCTCTGGTGGCTCAAAATGCGGGATCTTCGCCAAAGCCCTGATGGTCAGGAACGTCAGGTGTCGTCAAGAGGCTCCGTCTTGTTTAATACAAATTGCGCGGCTTGCCACGCTATGGATTCAAAAGGAGCGACGCCCTCCGAAGCAACACAGGCATATCCAGCCTTAAAAGACATTGGCCAGCGGATGAACCGCGAGCAGATCGGCGCATTGCTCGAAACGGGCCGGGGAAGAATGCCTTCTTTTCAGCATATTTCAAAGGAAGACCGCGCCGCGATCATTGATTTCCTTTTAAATACTGAAATAAAACCGGCGACTAACGACATTCACGCACAAACAGCGACCGCCGCGGGCAAAAGCCTGGCCGATTTTCCGCATAAGCCGCCTTACGTCAATAACGGTAATGTACAGTTCCGCGACCCGGATAATTACCCGGCCATAAAGCCGCCCTGGGGCACGCTGAACGCCATTGATATGAACACGGGCGAATACCGCTGGAAAGTAACACTCGGCGAATATCCCGAGCTGACAAAGCAAGGCATCCCGCCGACTGGCACCGAAAACCACGGCGGCCCGCTGGTGACCGCCGGCGGCCTGCTCTTCATCGCAGCGACCTACGATGAGAAGCTCAGGGCATTCGATACCCAATCCGGCAAGATTGTTTGGGAATACAAACTTCCGGCAGGCGGTTTTGCAACGCCCATTACCTATATGGTCGATGGAAAGCAATATATTGCAATCGCAGCCGGCGGTACGAGGTACGGTTTAAAACCCGGAGGAAAATACATCGCATTCGCATTGCCATAATACATCCCGGCCACGAATCTGGCCGTGGATCTGGCCGTCGACTTAAGTCGACGGAAACAAAAAATTAAAGAGATAATGAAGAAACACCTGCTGAGTTGTGATTGGGGAACGTCCTCGTTCCGGTTGAGGCTGGTCAATTTGGCGGATCACGATGTGGTGGGCGAAGTGACGTCTCCGGATGGTATCGGGGCGGTTTATAATGCGTGGCAGGAAGCAGATGCCGATGGCCATGTTCCGCGCGCGGAGTATTACCGTTCGGTTATTGCTACTCAGCTTATCGCATTGGGCAAGCAAACCGGAATCGATCTGACGGGCGTGCCAATCGTGCTTTCGGGCATGGCGTCGTCGTCTATCGGCATGGAGGGGCTGCCGTACGCGAGCCTGCCGTTTGCCCTGGACGGGAGCGGCCTCGGGATTCAACGATACGACGAGCTGCCTCATTTTCCCCATGCCATTACGCTCATATCCGGTGTTCGGAGTGGCCACGATGTAATGCGGGGGGAAGAAACGCAGCTGATCGGCCTTGGCGCGGCCATGGACTTGTCGGGTCGCGACGCGATATTCATCTTCCCGGGCACGCACTCCAAGCACATGTTTGTCCGGGATGGCGAGCTGATTGATTTCAAGACATTTATGACTGGGGAGGTGTTCAATCTGATGGCCAATCAAAGCATTTTGAAAGACTCCATCGAACACTATCACCATTCCGATTTTAACGACAACGTAGCCCGGGCCTTCCGCTCGGGCGTGCGCGCGTCGGGGTCCGGGAACATTTTAAATGCATTGTTTACAGTAAGAACCAACCAGCTTTTTGATTTATTGAATAAGCGGGAGAACGGAATGTTCCTGAGCGGGCTGCTGATCGGCTATGAAATCCGCGATCTGATGAAGGAGACAGGCGCGCACCTCGTGCTGTGCGGCGGAAACAATTTGTATCATTTGTACAAATCCGCGATAGAGACTTTGGCGCTGGCCGGCAGGGCAACCATCATCCCCTCGGAGATTGTAGACCGGGCGGCTACTACGGGGCATATCCGTATTTTTGAGAATCAGTATTTAACATTGAACAAAACAAATTTATGAGTGAGCGTACATTTTCGTGGGAGTTGTTCAACAAGGCGCCGCTGGTCGGTATTATCCGGAATGTTTCGCCGGAAGATGTCAAACGCATTCTGCCTATTTACCGGGAGGCGGGTCTGACGACCGTCGAAATTACCATGAACACACCGGGTGCGACGGATATGATCCGATACGCGCTGGAAAACGAGCACTACGGTCTGAATATCGGTGCTGGAACGGTGTGTACCAAAGAGGATCTGGACGCAGCATTGGAGGCTGGCGCACAGTTTGTTGTTACACCCGTTTTGAGTAAAAAAGTTGTTAAATCCTGTGTCAAAAAGGGAATTCCTGTTTTCCCGGGTGCATATACTCCCACTGAAATATTCAATGCATGGGAGCTGGGCGCGTCGATGGTGAAGATATATCCCGCAACGGCGCTGGGCCCGGGGTATATCAAGGATTTGAAAGCGCCGATGAACCAGCTGAAACTGTTGCCTACGGGCGGTGTGAGCCTCGAAAATATGGAGGCATTTCTGAAAGCGGGGGCGAATGGGCTAGGGATAGGGGGGCAATTATTCGATAAAAAGCTGATTCAGGACAAAAACTGGGATGGACTGAAAGCACATTTCCTTCAATTCGCACAAAAACTTGCTTTGTAATGGGTAAAATCAGGAATTACCGCTGGATCATCGTGGTCCTGCTCTTTCTCGCCACGACCATCAATTACCTCGACAGGCAGATCATCGGTCTCCTGAAACCCATTCTGGAAAAAGAGTTTGTTTGGACGGAAACAGACTTTGCGCGCATAGTGATGGCGTTCACGGCGGCCTATGCCGTTGGTTTGCTCGCTTTTGGCTGGCTGATCGACAAGATCGGCACCAAAGCCGGGTACTCGTTCACCATCATCTTTTGGAGTATCGCGGGGATGCTGCATGCGGTTGCGCGCAGCGCATTCGGGTTTGGGGTTGCGCGTGTGGGCCTGGGCCTGGGAGAAGCCGGTAATTATCCTGCGGCCGTCAAAACCGTTGCCGAATGGTTTCCAAAAAAGGAACGGGCGCTGGCAACCGGGCTTTTCAATGCCGGCACCAGCGTTGGGGTGGTGGTGGCGCTCATACTCGTCCCCTGGATTCTGAGCCATTATGGCTGGCAAGAGGTATTCTGGATTACAGGCGCGCTGGGTTTTGTGTGGCTGATTTTCTGGTGGGTGTTTTATGATATTCCTGTCAAACAAAAGCGCCTGGGTGCCGATGAGCTGCAATATATTCTCGGCGGGCAGGACCAGGACGAAAACGATGCCGAAAAGCAACCGGTAAAATGGATCAAGCTTTTCACTTTCCCGCAGACCTGGGCCTACATCACAGGTAAAGGGCTCATCGACCCGATTTATTGGTTCTTCCTGTTCTGGCTGCCTTCCTATTTCGCTTCTACCTTTAATCTCGATCTTAAAAAGCCCAGTTTTGAATTGATGCTCATCTATACGGCGACGACCGTCGGTAGTATCGGTGGTGGTTACCTGTCGTCCTGGCTTATCAAACGGGGCTGGCCGACGCTCAAAGCACGCAAAACAGTGCTGCTTGGTCTGGCATTCTGTGAATTATCCGTGATATTGATCCAGTTTTCCAGCGGCGTCTGGATGGCCGTCGGGCTGATCAGTCTGGCTGTGGCATTGCACCAGGCCTGGGCAACAAACGTATTTACCTTACCGTCCGATCTTTTCCCCAAACAAGCGGTAAGTTCGGTAGTAGGCATCGGCGGGATGGCTGGTGCGGTAGGAGGAATCCTTTTTCCGATCCTGATCGGCAGCTTGCTCGACCGTTATAAGGCGGCCGGCAATATCCAGGCCGGCTACAATATCATTTTTACAATCTGTGGTTTTACTTATCTTGTGGCGTGGCTGATCATCCATTGGCTCACCAGAACGCCCAAAGTGGTAGAACTTGAAGAATTGCAATGATCGATATAAGAAGAACCGACTCCGACGACCTTGATTTCAAAGCCTTGGTAAAGCGGCTGGATGCCGATCTCGCCGAGCGTGACGGTGCCGACCACGGCTTTTATTCCCAATTCAATAAAATAGACAAGATCCGGCACGCCGTAGTGTGTTACGAAGACGGTCAGCCCATCGGATGCGGCGCCATCAAGGCATTCGACGAGCAGGCTATGGAGGTAAAGCGGATGTACGTGTCACCTGAGGGCCGCAACAAAGGCATCGCTACCCGAGTGCTTACAGAACTGGAAACCTGGGCGAGCGAAATGGGTTACGCCAAATGCGTGCTGGAAACCGGCAAACGCCAGCCGGAAGCCATCGCGCTTTATGAGAAAAACGCCTACCGGCGCACGGAAAATTACGGGCAGTATGTGGGCGTGGAGAATAGTGTTTGTTTTGAGAAGGTACTGAAAAATTAGTCCTTCCGAATAGCTGTGATTTCGATGGACGGGAATACGATCATTGATGTCGGCCCAAAGAAACATTCCTTTTTAAGATTCCCGGCGATCGTGTAGTCAGGGATTTCACTATTCTCACTTTTGGCCCAGAGCGAATCCGCATCGCATGCCCAAGCCGAAATTTTATTGAGCGTAATAGGGTGGGTAAAAGTAAAAAGCCCGGCGCCCTCATGAACGGCTCGTGTGTTCTTAATAACCAGCATTGTAGGTCCCGCGCACCCGCAATCCGGTTCAGGATCCTTTTTGCAGCAAAACAGAGCGACCGAAAAGGCCATTAAAATCGCCGAAAGTAGCAGTTTTTTCATGGTATTGGCTTCTTAAATGGATTGTTTTTTAGTGTATCTCGTATTTGGATGCCCATTCGATAACAGCAGGATACAAATCGGCGACAGTTTGACCTGGTTTTCTATTCTTGTATAAACGCATCAGCTCCTGGTTGAATGCTCTAAATCTTTGAAAACCACGGAAGTCAACCATATTTTTTTCTATGGTGCTGTTAAGAGAATCAAATGTCTTTTTGTCAAAAATATCTGAATAATATAAACCGACCAATCCATAGTTCATGTATTCTTCAAAACAAACCAGCGAATTGTTGTAGCTGGAAGAAGGTTTGCCGGAAATAGTCCATTTAGATAAGTCCTTAAAAGCGTCCCCGATTGCTTTATTATATTTTTCGGCCTCTGGATTCAGGTAGGCATGATTAATTTCGGTAAAGGCAATCATCATGCGCCGGCCTTTCAGAATATCGGCGGGTAGTTTTTTATTTTCGTTAGCAACAAAAGGGTAGTTGATGTGTGCTTGTGCCTCCGTAAAGCCGTTATCGTTAAAAAAGCTCGCAGATTGGTTCCATCCGACCAAAGGCGAGAGAATTACTTTAATAGCGGAATATTTAGTGGCTGGGAATTGTTTTTCAAGCCAACTTTTCATGCCGGTTATGTTGATATTATCGCTGAAATCCTTTTTAAGATTTGAATAGTAGTTTAAATTAGCTCTGTAAAACGTTCTGAATCCCGATTTTTCAGCAAATTTTTCCAATAATGGTATGTAATATTCCAGCTCATTTTTTTCTCCTGATGCAATGCGGTCATATACGCCCCCGTTTGTAATTTTATTTCCTGAAAACACAAATGCATAGCTATCCATTTTTAAATGAAGGTAGAAATAACCGGGTTCGAATTTCAACAATGAATCTATCGATCGTACAGCCGGATCTTGGTTGTATGGCGTAAAGTGATCGATTACTGTCTTGAAATACGCAGATCCCTTTTCGATAGCACCCGTTTTCCCGTATTCGGTAAGCGCGAAAACGATGTTAATCAACTCGTACACTTCCGGAATCTCAACAATGGTTTTCCCCTCATTCTCTGCTTTATATTTTTCATTGAAAGATGCCGGTTTAACTAACTTCTGTGTCGTAAAGACGCACGTAACAGTGTCAGCCGTGGACTTTCTCACAATTTTGAATACAGTGTGCCTTTTTGGTCTGAGTATCATTGATATGGAGTCTGATTTTGAAACCAGAGCAAACACCGTCGAATCTTTCTGGACTACAAAACTGTAATCAAATTGCCTGCCTAATTTATTAATGCCATTGAATTCTTCCTTTTGGCCATCCAAATACATGGTTAGACTGTCAGACGATGCGTGTAGGATTGGGATGGGTAATTTTTGAGCGAAAGCGAATCCAGTCCAGCAGATAAAGAGGCAAGTAATAATTAACTTCATGAAGTGTTGGTTAATGTAGATCTGATTTCCTTTGACTAGTAATATAAGAATTTTTTTGTTTTGGCTACAAGAAGTTACATTTATCGCGATCCTGAGAAAACCGTATGATGATCGATAAACTAGCCCTTATTTATATTGGAAACCAGAGAAGACTGGCCGCGAAGCATTTTCCTGGCCGCCCAGATGCTCTTCGACGACCTGAAAACAAAGGGAATGATCGCCTGACACGCGCTTTGTCGACAATTAGGTGCTGTCGGTCGACGGTATGGAACAAATGCAGGGGCGTGTTGATTATGCATGCAGTTTAGTATTTGTCAGCCATATTCAGATGTCAGATTTAAAAATAGCAAAGACTGATTGGGAACCTGCCAGCCGGCTTATTATTACGCAAATTAGCGGCGACATGGAAAAAGCGGATGTGATCCGATGGGAGGAATCGCTACTTGATGCGCTGGATCAGATCGAGGAGGGAGGCACGTTCCGCATTTTCGTAAACCTTCACGGCTTTACGGCGTTAAATCTCGATGCGCATAAATATTTCCGCAATATCGTCCCGCTGACGCTCGCGGATTACGGGTGGAAAGTGGGTTACCTCGCCATGTTTGCGCAGGAATCGTCGAAACTGGTTGTAACCACGAAGCGCGACATCCGGTGCCTGGCTGCGGTGCATTGCCATCAGGACGAGACCAAAATCGAGAAATACGAATCCCTTTATAGCAGTCCAAACGAACGTTTCTTTACCGATCCGGGAATGGCGGAGGCCTGGATCAGGAGCATCGCCTGATTTTTACTGCGGTTCAGGCTTCTTCCTGAATGTACTTTTTGTGCTCCTTACCCCATTCGATCATGGCCAGAATGATGTTTCCGAACGTTTTGCAGTACGGGGTCGACTCGTATTCCACCAAAACCGGGGAATCGGGATAGACGGTCCGTTTGATGAGCTTGTTCATTTCCATTTCTTTCAATTCCCGGGAAAGCATCCGTGTGGTAATGCCCGGAATGCTTCTTTCAATTTCGCGGAAGCGCTTGTTTCCGTTGCATATGGAGTTGATAATGGGCAACTTCCATTTTCCCCCGATTACATAAATCGTGTCCTGCAATGCCTTTACTTCTTCCGGCTGATTTCTGATCAATTGCGCGTTTTCCATGATAGTAGTTGGTATACTCTGTGATACTGATTACAAAGTTATACCAATGCGCACTAATTTTGCCTCATTCAAATCAAAATTTATTCAAAATGAACGAGCAAAAAACCATTTTCATAACAGGAACAAGCAGCGGGCTAGGCAAGCTAACGGCAAAATACTTCGCAGAAAACGGTTGGAATGTGGCCGCAACCATGCGTACGCCGGAAAAGGAAACAGAGCTGACGGCATATGATAACATCCGGATATTTAAATTGGATGTTACCAATACCGAGCAGGTGAGAACGGCCGTTGAGCAGGCGATCGATATATTTGGAAAGATCGATGTGGTGGTGAACAACGCGGGTATGGGTACTTACGGCGCACTTGAATTGGCAAAAGAGGAGGATATCGACTGGCAGTTTGCCGTGAACGCCCGCGGTCCGATTAATGTGATCCGCGCATTCCTGCCGCATTTCCGGGAATATGGTGGCGGGATGTTTATCAATATCAGTTCATTTATGGGCATTACCACGGCGGTGCCGCTGGGCTCGCTTTATAATATGTCCAAGTTCGCGCTGGAAGGCCTGATCGAAGGATTGTATTATGAACTAAAACCGCTGAATATAGAGTTGCGGCTGATCGAACAAGGCGGCTCGAAAGGGAATAGTTTCCGGGAAAGTATTGTCTGGAATACACATCCCGAAATCACGGCATATGACGAGTTGACGAGCAAACTTCGGGCCATTATGGCAAATGCGGATGAAAGCCAGCTGGACGATCCAATGGAAATAGTCAATGTAATTCACAGCCTCGCGACCCGCGAAACAAATCAATTCAGGAATGTGATCGGAGCAACCGGTAACCAGTTAATGCAAATGCGCCATTCGATGCCTATTGAAGAATATATGGAGGCTATGAGAAGCTATTTCTGAGCAGGTGGTTCTTAACAGGCAGGTAGTGAAGTCATTTCATTGCCTGTCTATTTATTGTTTTAATTTGTTGGTAACCGAAGTTATATTATTTTGTATGAAAATATAACTGTCGACAATATGAACTTAGCATCGTTTTTAGGATTGGGACAAATGGAATTGATTCTAATCTCCGCTGTGCTACTTCCAATGCTGGTGTCGCTCTGGGCATTGATTGATGCGATCCGCAGCGATTTTGCAAAAGATATCAACAAACTGATCTGGATTCTCGTGATCATTTGTGTGCCATTTGTTGGAGGTGTATTATATTTTGTCCTCTCGCGGAAGCAGAAAGTAACAGCCTAAACGAGCCATTCAATGACATCAGCCATACTGCTATTTATGGGTTTAGGAGGTTTTTCGGTGGAATCCTCTACCTCTTCCTCGGGCGGAGTCAGAAAGCCGATTTTTAAATCTGAAAGCGTCGGGTGCGAAGCTGGAAGCTATTCCGGCCAGCATCCGGTGGGGCAAAAAAATGGCGGCCATTTCAGGCCGCCTGCAACCCACAACAAAGAGTGGCACAGCATTAATCTGCGATTACATTTTTGTAGTCCTTGACTAATCTTGAGCTTTTGCAAGCCCGTATTTGTGGTCAGTTATCACACTAGCTCATGGAAAACAGCAATTAATTGCTTGCCGGTCGTTTATTGACTCGACCGGCGCCGGAAATGAAGTTGCCCAGAAATCCGGTTCCTGTAATGTGATAAAAGAGGTTGCGATAGCGAAAGTAACACATTCATCTCGTTCGGCAAAACTCTAGCGGATTAAGAAGCCCACTCATTTTTCGATAGAGCAAGGCAAGGCTGCGAAACAGCAATATACGCCGGTCTTGTTGCATCCATAGAAGGATTTCAGTGTCGGAACCTGACTGTGGCATGGCTTTTGAGGCCGTTTGAGCGTATTATGGAAAGTTTATCTCAGTCTGTCAATACGGGAAGGCTCATCATAGTCGCATATCGGTTACCGTTCAAGGTTGTCCGCGACGGTGATGTCTCCCGATTATTTCAAAATTCAGGCGGCCTCGTTTCTGCGGTGCTGTCGCTGGTAAAAGACCAGCAGAACCAGGCCTTTGATGCCCATCAGAAGATTCAGTGGATCGGTTTTTCGGAGAATAGCCCGGACGAGCTTGAAGGGCAGTCGATGGAGAATGAGAATTTCCGGGCGCATCCGGTTTTCATCCCCGACGAACTCAATGAAAATTATTATGAGGGCTTCTGTAACAATCTGATATGGCCGCTCTGCCATTACTTCCCGTCGCTGGCGCGATTCCATGATGCCTATTTCCAGGCCTACCAGGAAGCGCACGAATTGTTCTTCGAAAAGGTGAAGGAAGTGATCCGTCCCGGTGATGTAGTTTGGGTGCAGGACTACCAGTTGATGCTGCTCCCGCAAATGATCCGGCAAGCCTTTCCTGAAAACAAGATCGGCTTCTTTTTTCACATTCCTTTTCCTTCTTTCGAGATATTCAGGCTGCTGCCGGTGACTTGGAGGAAGGCTATTGTGAATGGCATACTAGGCGCCGACGTGGTGGGGTTTCATACCAACGATTATGTGGAGTATTTCCTGAAAGCGGCGAGACTTGTCTCCGAACTGGGGAATAAATTGCATTACATCAACCTCGGCAACCGGATTGTGAAGGTCGATTCATTTCCGATCAGCATCGATTTCGAAAAGTTCAATGATGCCTACGATGAGCCGGACGTGGCAGCCGCGCGTTCGGATGCCCGGCAGTCGCTCAAAGAGAAGATCATTTTCTCCGTCGATCGCCTCGATTATTCCAAAGGTATTATCCACCGGCTCCACGGTTATCAGCGTTTTCTCGAACAGAACTCGGACTGGCACGAAAAAGTGTCGTTTGTGATGGTTGTAGTGCCCTCACGCGATACGATAGAGCAGTATCAGCAAATGAAGTCGGATATTGACCAGACGGTAGGAAAAATCAATGCCGATTTCGGGACGATGTCCTGGCAACCGATCATTTACCAGTACCGCTCGATGCCTTACCACGAGATGGTGGGGATGTACACGGCCAGTGACGTCGCCCTTATCACACCTGTCCGCGACGGGATGAATCTCGTTTGCAAGGAGTATGTCGCAAGCCGAAAGGATGGCCGGGGTGTATTGATTTTAAGTGAAATGGCAGGTGCGGCGGCCGAGCTCGGCGAAGCGCTGATCATTAATCCGCTCGACAGGCAGGATATTGCCGATGCGATCAAAACGGCGTTCGAGATGCCTGAGGAAGAGCAATACAAACGAATGGAGGCCATGCGCGAGAGGATTCGTGACTATGATGTATTTGCATGGACTACTGATTTTTTTACCCAAATGACAATGCTAGAATTGGAACATGACCGGCTGCGCCAGGTTTTCCTGAACAACAGGGGCATCGACGTGATCCGGCACGCATATCAGTTATCCAATAACAGGATACTTTTCTTCGACTACGATGGTACCCTCGCACCGATCGTTCCCGACCCTGCGAAAGCGATTATGAGCGAGGATGTTAAAAAATTGCTCCATGATATTGCCAAACGTGATACGGTGGTAATCGTCAGCGGCCGCGACCGCTATTTTCTCGACAAGCTTTTCAGTGACCTTCCGGTGCATATGATCGCCGAACACGGCGCATTGATCAAGGCCAAAGATTCGGGTGAATGGCAGTTGAATGAAGGCTATGAGGAAAACTGGAAAGACGGCATCCGTCCGGTGATGCAGATCTATGCCAAACGTTGCCCCGGTGCCTTTGTAGAAGAAAAGGAAACCGCGCTGGCGTGGCATTACCGTACCGCCGACGACAAGGAATACGCTACCCGCCGCGCCCAGGAGCTGCTTTGGCAACTCAAAAACTACATCCAACCCGAGCTGAACTTGCAAGTTATTGACGGTAATAAGGTGGTGGAAGTCAAGAAAACCGCATTTAACAAAGGAACTGCTACGCGGACGTTCGTGGAAACGGGCGATTTCGACTTCATACTGGCTATCGGCGACGATACGACCGACGAGGACATGTTCGAAGCCTTGCCCGATACTTCATTTACGATCAAAATAGGGGATGATCTTTCGGCCGCGCGGAATCACATCCGCAGCCAGGACGAGGTTTTTCATTTCCTGCATTTTATGGTCTCGCCCGTAGGCGAGTAGGAGGGGCTTTCGTATTTTAGCGGTTCTATGGAGGAACCGCTAAAATTGCTTCACTCGGTCGTTCAGGCCATTCATCCGCTCGATAACGCCGATTGGGAAGCGTTGTCGGCTATCTGGAAACCGTTCAGCGCGCGCAGGAAGGAAATCATTACATGTGCGGGCGAAACTGAGCGCTACATTTATTTCGTGACGGACGGCGTACAGCGCATTTACTATCTCGACGATCAGAACCGGGAGGCGACCATCGTGTTCACATACCGGCCGTCCTTCGGCGGCATTATCGATTCGGTGCTCATGGAAGTGCCCTCTCGCTATTATTATGAGACGCTTACGCCTTCGACATTTATTCGGGCCCCTTACTGCGAGTTTAAGGCGATTGCCTATGAACGGCCGGCCATTGAGCGGATGCTGCGGGCGGGAATGACGCAGACGCTCTCGGGCATTCTGGAACGACTTGTGGAAGTGCAATGCTTTTCTTCGGAAGATAAATTCAGGAACCTGCTCAAACGAAGCCCGCATATACTGCAATTGGTGCCGCACAAATACCTCGCCAATTACCTGGGCATCGATCCGACGAATTTCAGCAAACTTGTCAACAAAGTCCGCATTTGAAAATCTTGGTTTTTACCAAATATTTCAAAAATCCTGTTGCACAACTTTGCATTGTCTATTAATCGAACGCCCATGGAAACCTTCAATAAGAAAGCATTGCTGCAACGGCTCGACGATCAGGTCGAGCAACACATCGCTGACGCGGTAGCATTGTTCCAAAACAGAGATAACGAATTCCTGAACCGGCCGTCGGATACCGGAGGGTGGAGCATCGCGCAATGCCTGGACCATTTGAACAGCTATGGCCATTACTATTTGCCCAGAATGCGCGAGAAGCTTCGCGCAGCGCCGTCCACCGAAAAGAAAGATTTTACAAGCACCTGGATGGGTGCTTATTTTACCCGCATGATGGATCCCGAAACCGGCAAGCGCAAATTCAAAGCTTTGAAGGGGCATATTCCGCCGTCTGACCTTGATTCCGCCGCGGTCGTAGGCGAGTTTATCAGGCAGCAGGAAGAGCTGCTATATCTGTTACGAATGGGCGTACGGAAAGACCTCGATGCAATCCGCGTTCCAGTGTCGATCCTGCCATTTATCCGTATGAAAATCGGTGACGTTTTCCAGTTCATAGTTGCTCATGACGAGCGGCATATGCAGCAGGCGAAGCGGAACCTCTTACTCGAGAACGTTTATTAGCCAGGAATATATTTTTGGTGGCCGGCGCGAAAATTCACGCCGGCCTTTCGTGCATGAAAAAAGCAGCCACCATGCGGTGGCTGCTCTGAAAAGGGTAAGGATAGCCGCTAAATGTCCGTACGCTATGCGATTGAAACGCCCCCTGTTTCCAATCGGGTTTCCAACAGGGCCTCATTCATGTTTTCGAGCTTAATAAAATGGCAGACATACCCGGCTGACCGCAAGGCAAGCTGGATACGGGTAAAGTCAGATAATTCGGAAGTCAGTGTCAGCAGGAAATCCTGGAAATCGTAAGCCCAGTGTTTTACATTAAGCTGTTTCAGGCAATCGTGCAGCTTTTGCAGCGATTTGCTTGCCTGAATGTGCGTACGGAAAAGAATCTTATATGTATTGGCCATTGTTTACTACTTGAAATTAGTGGTCGGTATGTTACCGTTGAATTCAGATTGTTGATTTAATAGATCAAACTTACTACTTATTTAAAATCGTTCCAAATAACTTTGCTTTAAAATTTGGAATAAAACAAAAAGCTCCGCAACCATGATGCCAAGTTGCGAAGCTTTTTTGATAACTCCTTTTAGTGCTATATTAAGAATTTATTAGATTTAATAAATCCCGCTGGAATGGTAGGCTAATGCTGTCAGTCCCAGCTCTTTTCCAGAAAGGTGACCCAGTTACGCCACATTATCCGTTCGATGTCGGCCTCGGAATAACCGCGTCTGGATAGGAGACTGGTAATGGTTTGCAAATCTGCAATGGAATCCAGGTCGCCGGGTGATTGCTCTTTGCCGTACGCGCCATCCAGGTCGGAGCCGATGCCGACGTGCAATGCATTGCCTGCAATCTGGCAGATGTGGTCGATATGCTGCACGATATGCTCGATTTTCAGGCCGGTACTTTCCGGCGTCGATTTGCCGCGAACCCACCCAGGGATCATCATCCACGCATCGAAGGCCATACCGATCACCGCGTCGCGTTCGAGGAGTACTTTGATCATCTCGTCGGAAAACTGACGGTTGTGCGGTGTGATCGCGCGAACGAGGTTGTGGCTCGCCCAAACTGGCCCTTTATACAAATCCATCGCTTCCCAAAACGCGGTGTCGCACAGGTGGGTAGCGTCGAGAATCATGTCAAGCTGGTCCATTTCGCGTAGCAGGTCTTTGCCTTTTTCGCTTAAAGGAGCATCAGAGTCGGTTCCGTACGCGTATACGCCCGGGCCATAATGCGCGGGCCCGATCGCACGAAGGCCATAGGCGTAGGCGGTTTCAAGATTTTTGAGGCTTACAAATGAATCCGCGCCTTCCAGACTTAGAATATAGCCGATGGGCAAACCTTCGGTCGTTTCGGCATTCTGCCAAAGTTCAAGATGGCTCCGAAGGCCTGTTAGCCCCGTGATCTGCACCATTTCACCAGCCTCTTCCATAGCCTTGTACCACGCAACCTGGGCCTGGGTGATCGCCCACGCCTGAGCCTGCGAATGCCAGCCCGGGATTTTACTATCGGGCCTGATGTAACGGCCGATCTGCGTGGCCACGCAGAGTCCGATATTACCTTTGCGCATTTCCGGAAAACTCACCACGCCTTTGCCGCGGTCGGGTTTGTCGGTAAGGTTTTTTTCACGGTCGCGGATCGAATACAGGTCTTGCGTAAGGTCGCGGTTCCATTCCACGGCATTCATGGAAAGGTCGAGATGTGCGTCGAATAGGAACATAAAATGAATGAGTGAATAGGTCAATGAGTGAATGAGGGAATGAGGGAGGGTAGCTATTCACTCATTCGCTCATTCAAAATTAGGTTATATCGTGATACGCCTGCTACGCGCGGTGATCTTCCATTCATCCGTCACATTGCCGTCTTCAATGACTGTTGCGAAATCGTGCAGTGCCACGGTTGGGCAAATGTGGTAGGGGAGTGCGTAAAAGACATCGCCGATCTGGACGCTCTCCCATACATCGTTACTCACCTGCAACACACCGTGCTCTTCGCTTTGGCTGAGCAATGTGTAATCGGGCAGGTTGAGCAAACGCAGACGGTTTTCAATCGGGTTTTCGGCAGCAATCGCCTTATGGCCGAGGTCGATGGTGAGAATGCCCGGAGTCGGTTTGGAAACGACCCGGGTCAGTATTAATGCGGCGTGCTCAAATGGCTGGCCGTCGAACCGGTCACCGTAGCCCCAATCCCAAAGTACGTTCGTGCCGGGGCTGAGGTAAACCTCGGGGCGCAACGCATGTACGGTAAATGACGGTGAGCCGCCGACGATGATCATCGGTTCATAGCCGCATTCGGTTTCAATGCGGTCGAGCAACGGAAGCGCCTGTTCGTAGGCCTCGTCGGCCGCGGCCTTGCGCTCGGAAAACTCCGGATTACGAATATGGCCGTCGTAAATATGCACGCCACCGAAAGATAATCCATCCAGACCGCTCACGAATCGGTACAGGGAAAGCAACGACTCGTCTGTGGCGTGCCCGGTGCGGTTCATACCATTGTTGACATCCAGAAAAACCGCCGAGCGCAGCCCGCGCTCACGCGACGCTTCGCTCAGTAACGTGGCAGTTTGCTCGTTGTCGACAAGGGAAGCGAAGGTGGTATCGGGAAACATGTTGCGCAATGCAAAAAGCCGGTCGATATTCGGGCCGACGAGCTGGTAGGCGATCAATACCCACGGCGCGCCCGCGGTCGCGACCATTTCGGCCTCGGCGATCGTGGCGCATTTAAATTTTGAAATACCGGCAGAAAGCTGCATTGCGACGATTTCCGGGCATTTATGGGTTTTAACATGGGGCACCAGCCGTTCTGCGGAACGCTGCCCGGACGAGCCAGCAATGTTCACCATGCTGCGGATATTGCTCTCGATACGGCCCTTGTAGAACAGGAGTGATGGAGAAATTACTTCCCCGGGGTTGGTTAGCTGGTACCAGGACATGTTTTTAATTTTGAATGACCGAATGATTGAATGACTGAATAATGGAAAGGACTCTGCCAATTCAATGATTCAGTCATTCAATCATTCAAAATTACTTTTCTTCAAGCTCAAACATCGCCTCGATCTCCACCGGGATGTTATCAGGCAATGTACCCATTCCTACGGCGCTTCTTACACCGATACCGTTTTCTTCGCCCCATACTTTCGCGAAGAGTTCGCTGCATCCGTTGATGATATAGGGATGTCTTTCAAAATCCGTCGTGCCGTTTACCATGCCGAGCACCTTAATCACTCTTTTCACACGGTTGAGGCTGCCAAGATTGGCTTTCAGCGTGGACAAAATAGCCAGACCTACCTGACGTGCAGCGAGTTTGCCCTGTTCTGCATCGAGGTCTTTACCAATACGGCCTTTAATGAGCGAGCCGTCGTCCTGCACAGTGCCGTGGCCGGAAACGTAAACCCAGCGCTTGTCGACGATCAATAAAGGTTTATAAACGCCAACCGGTTTCGGTGCGGGAGGGAGGTTGAGGCCAAGAGCCGCGAAATTTGATTCTGGTGTATTGTCCATAGTAGTTGCGTCTTTTCCGTTAAAACGGACGGGTATTGATTGGGAATTGATTTTGAACGATAATATAAAGAGTATAAAAAGCGTATCTGAATACCCTCTTCCAAATTGAAAAAATCCATTACCGTCCGTTTAAACGGGCGGTATTGACTAAAACTCTTTATTACCGTCCGTTTTAACGGACGGTATGCGGACTAGGGTTTAATTTACTCAGACGAACAAATTTAGCACCAAAACGCCCAGTAAGCCCATTATTGACACAATAGTTTCCATTACCGACCAGGTGAGGATTGTGTCTTTGATGCTCAGATTGAAGTATTCTTTGAAGAGCCAGAAGCCACCGTCGTTGAGGTGGGAGAACATCAGACTGCCAGATCCGATGGCGAGTACGAGCAATTCCGCGGGGACGCCTGCATTGGCAAGCAGGGGGGCGAGAATACCAACGGTTGTAAGCCCGGCAACGGTGGCAGAACCGACACAGACGCGGATTACCGCCGCAATGGCCCAGCTTAGCAGGAGCGGGGAGATGTCCATTCCTTTGAGGCTCTCGGCAATGTAGGTACTCACGCCGCTGGCTGTCATGATTTCTTTAAATACACCTGCTCCCGCGATGATCAGCAAAATGGTGGAAACGCCTTTGAAAGCTTCTTCCATTGATTTGCTCACCTTTTTCATGCTCATGCCACGTTTTACACCCAGTACATAGGCCGCAAAAAGCACCGAAACGAGCATTCCGAAATAGGGCTCTGCCAGCAATCCGATTAGTTTGTTATCAGGATAAACGCGTTTTACACCTGACATGGCAGTGAGTAGAAATACCGGAAGCAATGCAGTAACGATGCTGATTGCCAATCCCGGGAGTTCGGAAGCGGGGCGGGGTTTTACATCGAACAGGTCTTCGTCGGGTTTTGGCTGGAAACGTTTCAATGTCTTCCCAAAAATAGGGCCGGCTACGGCGATAGCGGGTAGCGAAACGATCATTCCATAGAATAGGGTCTTACCCAGGTCGGCATGCAGCTGGCTGGCGATCGCGGCTGGGGAAGGGTGGGGTGGGAGGTACCCGTGCGCTACGGATAACGCCGATAACATTGGAATACCTATATATAATAATGGTAACCTTGCGGTTGCACTGATCATGAAAATCAGCGGGATCACGATGACAAAACCTGCGTTATAAAACAATGGAATACCTATCACAAATCCGGCAAGCGCCATACCCCATTGAATGTATTTTTGACCAAAAAGACTGATAAGCGCATCGGTAATGCGCTGCGCGGCCCCACTGTCCGCCACCATTTTCCCCAGCATCGCCCCGAACCCGACAATGAGCACCAGGTCTCCGAGCGTCCCTCCCACGCCCTTCTGAATAGCCTTGCTCACCGTGTCCACATCCAGCCCGCTCGCGAATCCCAAAGCGATGGAAACCAGCAGGAAAGAGATGAAAGTGTCGATTTTAAGCCAGGCAATAAGTAAAATGAGCGCGAGGATTGCGATAAAGGTTAATAGTAAAGGCATAGGTGAAATTGTCGAAAATTAAGCTTTTGCTAATAAGTTGGAAGAACGGGATTTTTAATGATAGATGCCAATTTAGTTTTCCCGCGGATATTTCTGGCAGGTAATGGACGGATAGTCACGGATATACGCCCCGGGGGCCGAAATAGCACAAAAGATAGTTTGTTAGAATGCTTTAAAATAGCGAAATTTGACTTTTTAGTACCAACAAGATTGTATTAATCCGCTGGGCAATTGAATCTATCGGTTAGCCCAACTTAAATTTTGATTCTTTTCTAATTCTTTATGGCAGAATCTTCTGGTGAAAACATTATCCCGATTAATATCGAGGATGAAATGCGTGGAGCCTACATCGATTACTCGATGTCCGTTATTATCTCCCGCGCTTTGCCCGACGTTCGCGATGGTCTGAAACCCGTTCACCGGCGGGTCCTTTATGGAATGGACGATCTGGGCGTAAGCTACAACCGGGCCCATAAGAAGTCGGCTCGTATTGTGGGTGAAGTTTTGGGTAAATATCACCCGCATGGCGACTCCTCCGTTTATAATACGATGGTGCGTATGGCCCAGCCATGGTCGTTGCGCTACCCGCTTGTCGATGGTCAGGGTAACTTCGGATCTGTCGACGGCGACAACCCGGCGGCAATGCGTTATACCGAAGCCAGGCTGAAAAGAATTGCCGACGAGCTGCTTGCTGATCTCAACAAAGACACGGTTGACTTCCAGCCCAACTTCGATGACTCGTTGAGCGAACCTACGGTCCTGCCTGCTAAATTCCCGAACCTGCTTGTTAACGGATCGTCCGGTATCGCGGTAGGTATGGCCACCAACATGGCGCCGCACAACCTGACCGAGGTAGTGGACGGCGTGCTCGCTTACATCGACAACAACGACATTACGATCCCGGAACTGATGGAGCATGTAAAAGCTCCTGACTTCCCGACGGGTGGTATCATTTATGGTTACAATGGCGTACGTTCTGCAATGGAAACAGGCCGTGGCAGCATCATCATGCGTTCCAAGGCGCAATTTGAGGTTTCCAAGACCGGGCGCGAGCAGATCATCGTAACCGAAATTCCCTACATGATCAACAAAGCGGCGATGATCGAACGGATCGCGTCGCTGATCAACGATAAGAAACTCGACGGCATTTCCGACATCCGCGATGAATCGGACCGTGAGGGTATGCGCATTGTTTTCGACTTGAAAAAAGATGCTATACCTAATATTGTATTGAACCACTTGTACAAATACACGCCGTTGCAGACCTCTTTCGGGGTGAACAACGTCGCGCTTGTAAAGGGACGCCCGGTTTTGCTGAACCTGAAAGACCTGATCAAGCATTACGTGGATCACCGGATTGTGGTTATTACCCGCCGGACCGAATATGAACTGCGCGAAGCGGAAAAACGCGCACACATTCTGCAAGGTTTGCTGATCGCACTCGATAACCTCGACGCGGTGATCTCACTGATCCGCGCAGCCCGTGACCCGGAAACTGCGAAGAACGGATTGATGGAGCAATTCAGCTTATCGGAAATCCAGGCGCGCGCGATACTTGAAATGCGTCTGCAACGTCTGACCGGTCTTGAAAGAGAGAAGATCGTGAAGGAATATGAAGAGATCATGGTCCTGATCGCCGACTTGAAAGACATTCTTGCCAATGAATTCCGTAAGTTCGAGATCATCAAAACCGAGCTGACCGATATTAAGGAACGCTACGGTGATGCACGCAGAACGAAAATCGAGTTCTCGGCGGAGGAATTCAGCGACGAAGATATGATCGCCGATGAGGAAATGCTCATTACCATTTCCAAGGAAGGATATATCAAACGTACGCCGCTTTCGGAATACCGTACGCAAACAAGGGGAGGAGTTGGTTCACGCGGTGTGAAAACCAAAGACACCGATTTCACCGAGCATTTGTTCTCTGCGACAATGCTTAACTACCTGTTGATATTCACCGAATACGGTAAGTTGTTCTGGATGAAGGTTTACGAGGTGCCCGAAGGAAGCAAAACTTCCAAAGGCCGCCCGATCCAGAACCTCATCAGCCTTGAAGGCGGTGACTCGATCCGGTCGGTTATCAATGTGAAGACGCTCTCGGATGAGGATTATATCAACAATAATTACCTCATTATGTGTACCGAGCAGGGCACCATTAAAAAGACTTTGCTCGAAGCATATTCACGTCCGCGTACAAACGGTATCATCGCGATTTCGATCAATGAAGGCGACCGCTTGCTGAACGTTGCGTTAACCAACGGTGACAACGACATCGTGATCGCGTCGGCTGCCGGTAGGGCGGTCCGCTTCAACGAAAAGGGCGTGCGACCAATGGGACGTACCGCTGCCGGTGTTCGTGGTATCAACCTGAACGATCCCGACAATAAAGTGATCGGTATGGTATGTATCAGCCGCGAGGATGCCCAATTGCTTGTTGTTTCTGAAAATGGTTTTGGGAAGCGCTCTGCAATAGAAAGTTATCGGGTAACAAATCGTGGTGGTAAAGGAGTCTCGACCATGAATGCAACCGACAAGGTAGGCAAGCTGGTGGCGATTCGCGAAGTTACCGAAGAAGACGACCTGATGATCATCACACGTAACGGTATCGCTATCAGAATGAGCGTGCTTGATATCCGTCAGGCAGGACGTAATACCCAAGGCGTGAAACTGATCCGTCTGAACAGCTCGGATGAGATCACATCGGTAACCCGTATTCTGAAAGATCCGGATGAGAAAGCCGAAGATGAATTGGACGAAGATGGAAACGTAGTTCCAAAACCGGTAGCGCAGGTTGAAGGCGCATTGGCAGAAGATGTGTTGGTTACAGACGAGTTGGATGAGGAAGACGAGGATGTCGCTGACGACGAAGAGGAGGACGATGAAGAGCCTTCCGACGACGCAGAGGCATGATTTTTGTAAAATTTATATTAATTGATTTATATTTAGAACTCGAACAATCAATCACAACCAAAGTTAATATTTATGAAAAAACTGTTTTTTGTTTCTGCACTTAGCCTGTTCGGCTGTGCTGCGATAGCGCAGGACGCTGTGAACAAGGCTTTGGTAGATGGATTTCGTAAGGAAAAGGAGAAAAGCGATAAAGATGCCAGTGACCCGAAAGCAAGTGCCAAAGCCGCTTTTTGGCTGGAACGCGCTAAACTTTATGAAAACATAGCCCTACAAGGTTCAGAAGTAGATTCTAGTGCAGCAAAAACGGCTTTGGAAGCCTATAAAAAGGTTGTTGAGCTGGATGTTACGAAGAAAGGGGAGCCAGGGAAATCATCAAAAGAAGCTGCGAATGTTATCGCCGGCGGTGAAGGAACCCAGCTTTTCAATGCATTCGTAAAACAAGGTGCGGAAAAGTACCAGGCTAAAAACCTGAACGGTGCCTTGGAAATGTTCCAGGCTGCCCAACAGATCAACAAAAAGGATACTTTGGCATCGCTTTATGGTGGTATCGCGGCACAACAGCTTGATAAAAAGGATGTTGCAAAGGCATCATTTGAAACATACGCAGCGAACGGCGGTAAAGATCCCAGCGTATTCTACGGTTTGGCGCAGCTATACCGTTCTGAGCAGAACTTCGACAAAGCGGTGGAGACTTTGAACAATGGTTTGAAACAATCTCCGGGAAACAAGGACCTGAAAGCGGAAGTTGTTAACATTTTGCTGGCCTCAGGTAAAGAAGATCAGGCAATCAAAGAACTCGAAGCTTTGGCAGTAGCCGATCCTAAAAACACCCAAAATGTGGTAAACCTGGCTATTCTGTACGATAACATGTACAGAACATCTACCGACAAAGTGAAGCAATTGAACGGTAAAGTAGGTTCGGGTAATAATGCAGTTGCAACCGCTACAAAGGCACTGGATGCCGAAAAAAGTAAGATCGAAGTCTACGACGGCGAAGTAAAACGTATCGGAGCGTTGATCAAAAAGCAGCCAAAAAATGCCGACCTGAAACGCCAGCTTGCTGATGTGAACGCGAAGAAAAAAGAAAGTGTAGAAGCGATTGCTAAACTGGAAGGAGAAGTAAAAGCTGCACAGGAAGCTGCGAAAGGACAAGACGTAGCCGCATTGGAAAAAGAACTTGCTGATGCGAAAGCGAAACAGAAAGAAGCAAGCGAGAAGGCGGTACTGAATTATAAGAAAGCACTGGAAATCGACGCAACTAACTACGACGCGCTTTACAACCTTGGTGTATTTTATTTCAACGAGGCTGTGCAGCTGAAAGGCGAAGTTGATAACATGAATATGACCGAGTACCAGCAACGTGGCAAGGAAGTTGAAGGTCGTGTTTGCGGTAAATTCAAAAAAGCAAAACCATACTTCGAAAAAGCAATCCAGGCTAAGGACGAAGCGGAAGCTAAGGACAACCTGACCAACCTGAACGGCGTATTGGAACAATTCGCTGCCAAAGGAGTTGCTTGTATTGAAGAATAGTAAATGTCACGAAGCTCTTGCTTCGCTTACAAGATAGAAGAGCGCATCGGGTAATCGATGCGCTCTTCGTTTAGGAATATCTATTTAACATAATATAAATTATACAACAGGTCGACTCAAAAGTATGAGAGTATGGGACCGCTTGACAATGTTGACAAATACGACGATCTGTAAGTAAGCTTATACTTGGATGGGCACTAGATTTTGCTATCCTGTCTCAGATATCGAATCGTAAATTTTGTGAAAATCTCAGGCTGCGTGTTTAATGGTTTCTCTGAGTTAATTCACTGTAATTGAGCATTATTTCAAGGCTTTTGCAGTCTTCAAAATTAACCTGTGGAAATTCAAAATTGCCTGGAAATGCTGATTTGAAGGCTTTTTGAGCATTTCAAACAGCATTTCCAGGCAATTATCAGAGGAAAATCTCAAAATACTTTGCTTCCGTATCACGCAATATCGCAAATCTTCACACACTGGGCCAAAGAAGCCAGCGGCTCGCGCTTCGGAATGAACTCCTGTGCGACGAATCCGTTGAAACCGGTTTCGACGATCGCTTTCATGATCGCCGGGTAGTACAGTTCCTGGCCTTCGTCGATTTCGTTGCGGCCTGGAACGCCGCCGGTGTGGTAATGGCCGATGTATTTGTGGTATTGCTTAATGGTCGCGATAACGTCGCCTTCCATGATCGACATGTGGTAAATGTCGTAGAGCAACTTGAAGTTTTCGGAACCAACCATTTCACAAAGTCCTGCGCCCCAGGCTGTGTGGTCGCACATGTAGTCGCGGTGATTGACTTTGCTATTGAGCAATTCCATGATCATCGTAATGCCATGCTTTTCAGCTGACGGCATCAGGCGGCGCAGACCAACGGCACAATTCCGCATACCGTCGTAGTCGGACATGCCGCGGCGATTTCCCGAAAAGCAGATGACGGTTTTATAACCAGCTTCTTTCAGTTTTGGAAAAATGTCCTCGTAACTTTTGACAAGTTCATCGTGCAAGGCCAAGTCGTTGAAACCTTTTTCGATACCCATACCTGCGCCGTTAGGCAACGCGCACGTGAGCCCGTACTTTTTCAAGGTCGGCCAGTCTTCCGGTCCGAGGAGTTCTATGGACGTGATCCCGATCTTCTTACATTCCTGTGCGAAAGTGTCGAGCGGAATTTTACCGTAGCACCATTTGCAAACCGAGTGGTTAATCTTACCATTCAGTTTAGCACCCAGTACTGATTCATTTTTTGCGAAAACTTCCGAAATAGACATCATTCCGGCAGCTGCTCCTGCGGCTGTTCCCGCTGCAATATTTTTTAACGCGTTTCGTCTCGTTGGCATAGTGTAAATTGTTGAATATCAGTCTTTAAGAAATATCGCAAATAGTAACCCCCTGTTTCAGCGAAGCCAGATCGTCACCGCGGCTTGGGATAAATTCCTGCCCTACGAACCCTTTGTAACCCGTTTCTACAATCGCCTGCATAATCGCCGGATAATACAGCTCCTGCGTCTCATCGATCTCGTGCCTTCCGGGTACGCCGCCTGTATGATAATGGGCGATGTATTTGTGATACTTTTTGATCGTCGCCACTACGTCACCCTCCTGGATTTGCATGTGGTAAATATCGTAGAGCAGCTTAAATTTTTCTGAACCAACCGCTTCGCAAAGGGCTGCCCCCCACTCTGTCCGGTCGCACATGTAGTCTTTATGGTTGACCTTGCTGTTGAGCAATTCCATCACCAATGTTACATTATGCTTTTCTGCTGTTGGAATCAGTTTGCGGATCCCTTCGGCGCAATTACGAATTCCGTCATAATCCGACATTCCACGGCGATTTCCAGAAAAGCAAATGATCTTGTCATAACCCGCAGCGCGTACTTTGGGGATCACATCTTCAAATCCCTTGATCAGTTCCTCGTGATTTTTCGGATCGTTGAAACCCTTATCGATGCTGCGCGTAAGACCTTCGCCCCAGGGCAATGCACAGGTAAGCCCGTATTTTTTAATGACCGGCCATTCTTCCGGACCAAGCAGCTCGATAGACGTGAGCCCGATCTTCTTGCATTCCTGTGCAAACGTATCCAGTGGAATTTTGCTATAACACCATTTGCATACGGAATGATTGATCTTTCCATTCAGCTTAGGGCCAAGCGCCTTTTCTGACGCGGCAAACGCACTGGCGAGAGAGGTTGAAAATGTACCCAAGCCCGCTGCCGCTGCCATACTTTTAAGTGCTTTCCTTCGATTTGAGAGTGACTTCATTTATCAGTTGACTATCTAAATATACTATTTGACCATACGCGCACTGCGCCCCCTACCCTTTTTCAGCAACGAACGCGTTTGTATATACGTTATATTTGCTGCTCGTGTTCTATTTTGCAGTATCCATAAAAAAGTAGTGATGCTACCGGATCCGTATTTGCTTTGAAAGCATCAGGACCAACACGCAGCACCACTATCTTAAGCCTAATTAATTATAATCTACTCAAAAATTCATGTGATCTATTTTCCGCTTTTCGGTGCTCCCGACTCGGAATAGATCGGATTATTTTTGTTACCGCCTGCCATCAGATAAGCTACCAGGTCTCTCAGTTCATTCGGGTTCAGACCGTTGATCAGGCCGGGAAGCATCATAGACACCGGTGATATTTTGCTGGACACAACGTCCTTCTTAGCTACCTTGCGGATCGTTTTCGTATCGAACGGGTTTTGAGATACGTAATAGAAATTAGCATCCTGGTTTACCTCGCGGCCTACGATCGACTGTCCGTCTTTCATTTGGAATGAGATCGAGGCATATTGGTCAGACACCGCTTTATCGGGTTCGATGATCGCTTCGAGCATGTCCTTCACAGAGAAGCGGGTTCCAAGTTGTGTCAGTTCGGGACCTACATCGGCACCTTGGCCCTGGATAGTATGGCAACGGCTGCAAAGAACGGCTGAAAAAATCTGCTTGCCGCGCTCGAAATCACGGTTGCTAAGGCTGTCTTTAACGAGTTCAACCGCCTGGTCAACTTTCCAGCCACGTCCCGGACCTTTCGGCGTGTAGAGCTTCACGAGATCGTTTCCGGTTCCGGTAAGTAATTCAGAACCAGATAGTTTGTTAAAGTAAGCCACTTTGTCGCTCGGTACGTTTTTCAATGCAAGCTGACGGGCCTTGTCAATAAAGCCGATGTAGCTGCGTCCGCCCTGATAGCTGAATGCTTTATGGAACCATTTGAAATACTCTTCGCGGGATGCAGGTGTCCAGCCGGTTTTAGCACTGCTTAGCATAATCGCGTAGAACGTTTGCTGCTGCGGCGGCATTTTTTCCAGCAAACCAGCCAGGTCGAGACCATATTGCGGGTTACGGAGGATCAGGTCGGCGGAAGCGGTTACCATTTCATTGTCCTTATCATCGAACTTCTCGTTTTTAGCGATCAACGCAAGGGTCTTTTCAACTACTTTTGGTGCTTCGATTGTTACAAGTATTTTGGCTAAAAATCTGTTTTGCAATGCATTAGCAGACGGATATTTAGGATTCAGATAAGCGATCAATGCAGCTTTCGTCGCAGCATCCGGTTGGCCGGCGCGGTACAAGATCACTTCCACAGCACGCAACAGCGCTTGTTTGTTAAGGTCGTCGAGCTTCGCGTAATCGATCGTTATCAGTTTTTTCAAAAGGGGCCCTCCTACCTTTGAGGAATCACCCTGGCGGCCCAATGCGATGGCCGCATAAATGATCGATTGCGGATCTTTCTCAGCGTAAACTTTGCTTTCCCACTGACTTACAGGCTGGTGTTCAATAGCCAACCGGCCCGCGTAGCGTAGGAAACGGTCCGGGCTTTTCAACAATGGCCACGCCTGGTCGATCGCTTTCGGATCTTTCTTAACATGGTACTCTTCAATGGCGGTACGTTGCTTGTGCTCGCTGGTAACAACCGGCGTTGCAGTGTTGGAGCCTGGTGCAATGTTCTTGTAGTCACCATAATACACACGGTAAAGATCCGATTCCAGACGACGACCGCCGGTCAGGAAGTACAGTGCGCCGTCAGGTCCGATGGCGCCGTCGGTCAATGGAAGCGGTGCGCCGGAGAGGAACTCTTCATGGTCAGCAGTGTAAGTCGAGCCGCTTGGTTTCAGGTGCAAACCGTGCACGATACCAAAACTCCAGTCGAATGCGAGCAATGTGTTTTTGTACTTCGCAGGGAAACGCGCGTCTTTCAGATAAATAAGGTTGGTTGGCGATCCTTGTCCGATGTTCATGACCGGCGAAAGGAAATCGGCAAATGCAGGCGAAGTGTTGGCAGAACCTGTTCTCCATCCGAATTCACCACCGCTTACCGCATGGCAAACGCGGGTTGGACGATACCAAGGCGTTCCGAAATCCCACTCCATATCCGAGTCATAAGCGAAAAGGTCACCCGCTTCGTTGAATGCGATATCATAGGGGTTACGGAAACCGGCTGTGTACAATTCCCAGTTTTTTCCTTCGGGATCGGTATGGGCAATCCAGCCTCCCGGAGCATTACGATCCGTCGCGTGGCCGCGCGGGTCTTTAATGAACGGGAACAGGTTGTCGTTTTTCCAGTTCGGCATCAAACGATAAATATCCATCTGTGGCAGGTCGGTGAAGTTACCGGCCACTACGAAAAGCGATTTCTGATCGGGCGCCATTACAATACTGTGCGGACCATGCTCGCCCTCGCCTTTCAGCGGCTTGATGAGCGTGATCTTGTCGTACTGATCGTTGTTGTCGGTGTCCTGCAAACGGTACAAGCCGCTTCCTTTCGGGAAACGTGCATTCGACCGGTTGTTGATCATTACGTAAAGGCTATTGAATGCGTAGAGCAAACCGTGCGCATATCCCATCGCAACTTTCGCGGTATCTCCTTCGATTTTAAGTATCTCAACCTGAGGCTTGTCGGTAGAACCAATTGCCGGCAGCACCAGACGGTACAGTCCGCCATACTGGTCGGAAGTGATCATCCTTCCCTTGTTGTCGAAGGTCATGGATACCCACGAGCCGTTCTTTTCTTCCGAAACACTATATAAATGATCGGCCTTGAAGCCATCCGGAAGTTTCAGTTTGTCGACCTTTGAGCCGGGAGGACGGTGTTTGGCAGTTCGGTTGCTTAGCATCACTCCACAGAAGACCCCTACGGCGAGCAGTACCGCGAGCGTCATCGGAAGTTTTGACCATTGTTTTGTTGTGTACATTTTACAGCTCAGAGTTTAAGTAAATATGATTGATAAAAAAGGATGAAGCGCAGGAGGGGTTGGTGATTAAGTATCCTGGTTCTTAAATAAAGCAAACTAAAACTTCAAATAATCTGATATTACAATATTAGATCGAAACATCGGTGAGACTATCCTGTTCTGTGGGGTATTAGGCCGATTAGTATGATCATAATGAAAAAAGTGCAGCGAGCTTGCGCCTGCTGCACTTTTTTATTCTTTTGCACCCATCAGAAATGTGGCGTCAATGCAGCTTCAACAGCAGGCAGACCATAATAGTCATCCAGTACCGTGAATGCATTTGGCGGAGGCACAGCGCCTGTCTTGAAGTAGTATGCCTGCGGATTCGCTTTCACCTTGGCACCATAAGCCCCGATGATTTCCTTCACGCGACCCGTGCGGGTGAGGTCGAACCAGCGCTTGTTTTCAAATGCCAGCTCTATTCTTCTCTCCTTGAAGATCGCCTCGCGCATATCTGCCTGGGAAGCAGCTTTGGTTGCGGCCAGACCGGCACGTGCGCGAACCTGGTCGATGTAAGTAGCGGCGTCGGCCGGTTTACCTTGTTCGTTCAAAGACTCGGCGAGGAAAAGCAACACTTCGGCATAGCGGTAAACGGGCCAGTTCTGACCGGTGTTGTTATGCAGTGAATGTTGCCGCGCGTACTTTTTGATATAAGGATAAACCTTGTTGTCGTTCAGGGAGCCGCTCAACGTTACGGAACCGATCGAAATGTCCTTTCTCTTGTCACCGGTTTCATATGCCGCGATCAGATCGGGCGTAGGAATGTTGTTACTTTCCTGAGAAGTCGGTTGGGGATTGGAAGTTCCTGTAATCGGCGCGATTTCAGCAGCAGTGATAGGCGACGGAATGAAGCGGTAAATTTGGTTACCGTTATAGCCCGAAGAACCTTCCATATACTGGATCTCGAAAATAGACTCCTTGTTATTCTTGTTACCGGTTGTGGTAGAGAAAGCATCGTTGTAGTCGGGCATCAGTGCATACTGCCCGCTTGCTACGATTTCTTTCAGCAAAGGCTCAGCGAGCGCCCACTTTTTCTGGGTAATGTAAAGATTGGCCAAAAGCGTCTTGGCCGTACCAGAAGTAACACGACCAGCTTCCTGTTTGGCTTTATCATACAGGCCGGTAATAGCTTCCTTAGCGTCTTTTTCAATTTGCGCATAAATCTCCTCGGTAGTCGACAAAGGCAGTGGCGCATCTTCGCGGCTGGTCACAGGCACCAGGTGAAGCGGTACTTTACCGAATAGGCGTACGAGATCGAAGTAGGCAAATGCCCGCAGGAACAATGCTTGTCCTTTGAGGTTCCCTTTCGATGCCGCATCGAAATTGACGCCGTCGATCAAGGCGATGATCTGATTAGCACGTGCGATGACCCGATAGTTCAATCGGTACTGAACCAGCACGTTGTCGTTCGCCGTAACCCCATTTGCGGTCGGTACCGCAAAGTCAGCCACGTTTTCGGTAGGGTCCACCGCGCCGTACAATGTGTTCCGGGCGTAATAGGTGTTATCCGAATGCATTTCTTCTAAAACCCACGCACGCTCGTTGTACATCTGCCGGAACGGTTCGTAAGCCGCATTGACAGCCTGCTTGAAGTCGTTTTCAGAGGTAAAGAAGTTGTTGGAACTCAATGCAGTTTCCGGGTTCACCGTCAGGAAGCTGTCACCGCAACCGGTAATCATGCCCGCCGCCAGAATCCACGCTGCTATATATTTTGTTTTCATTTCTATCGGAATTAAGATGAGCTATTTTACAAGTCAGGCTTAGAAGTTCAGGTTCACACCGAGCGTCCATGTACGTGGCACCGGGTAGTTTGAGAGGTCTATACCCTGGCTCAGGTTACCGCCATCGCCTTGTCCGTCACCTTGTGCGCTGGTTTCAGGGTTAGGTCCGCCCCAATATTTGGTGAAAACATATACCTGCTGTACGCTCGCATACAAGCGCGCCGATTTGAAAAACTTATTGATACCACCCAATTGATAACCAAGCGTAATGTTTTTGAGTGTAAAATAAGAAGCATTTGCCAGGAAGTGAGAGCTTGCCCAGTCGCGTTCGATACCGGTGAAGTTACCGCCGTTATTGGTAGCACCGTACATGCCTTTACCTGGTGTGATCACTGTCTGGGCCTCTTGCGCGCCGGTTACGGGGTTCGGTCCGTTTTTCACGCGGAAGCGGTCTTTGGCCCCTGCCACCATATTGAATACACCGTCGAGGTTGGCAGTGCTGTACAAGTGGCGCACCCATAGCTGGTTACCCTGCGATCCCGATCCTGTGATCGATAGATCCCAGTTTCCATAGCTGAAAGTGTTGGTAAGACCGTAGGTGAATTTGGGGAACGGGTTACCGATGATGGTCCGGTCGTCGGCATCACCACCGTTGGTAATCACGCCATCACCATTCACGTCTTTGAACTTGATGGTACCGATCGCCGAGCGGCCTGGAATGATCGGACTGCCCGCCAGTTCTTCTTTGCTCATGTAGAAACCTTGTTTAACTAGACCGTAGAACTGACCGAATGGTTGACCTACCTGCGTAATGTGGAATGTACCATACACGCGGTCGATACCCGGTGCAAGTTCCATTACTTTGTTACGGTTGATCGAAATGTTCGCATTAGTTGTCCATTTCAACTTGCCCATGAGGTTACGGGTGGTAAGCGAAAATTCATGTCCCCAGAATTTGATCTCTCCGATGTTGTCGTTATAGTTGGTAAAACCTGATTCCTGCGGAACCTGTACCGCGTAAAGCAGGTTGGTGGTCCGTTTGGTGTAGAAATCGTAAATGAACTGGATGCGGTCGTTGAAGAGCCCCAGGTCAAGGCCTGCGTCGAATTGCTTGGTAGTTTCCCAGCCGAGGTTGGAGTTCGAGAGCGAAGTCACCTGTGCACCGGTGGCCACCGTGCTTCCGAAAACGGCGTTGGTCGTGTTGTTCACCAAAGCATACTGCGTGTAGTTACCGATGTTGTTGTTCCCAATCACCCCGTAGCTCGCGCGGAATTTGGCAAAGGAAACTTTCGGGATCGACTGCATGAAGTTCTCGTCCGAGATTACCCAGCCCACCGATGCCGACGGGAACGTACCCCAGCGGTTGTTCGAGCCGAAGCGTGAAGAACCATCCGCACGTACCGCAGCAGTGAAGAGGTACTTGCCTTTGTAGTTGTAAGTCAAACGTGAGATGTACGACATCAATGCCCATTCATTGGCACCGTTGAAAGTGTTGGAACCGGAAATGCCGTTCACGTTAAAGTTTCCACCGCGGTCGATGTTGATTGCACCCTGGATAGTCGGAAGGCGGTCATCGGTGTAGGTGTTAGCCGTGATACGGTCGAACTCCTGACGGAAACGTTGTTGGGTAAAACCAGCCAGCAATTCGAAATTATGCTTTTCATTGAAGCTGTGGCTGTAAGTTGCCAGGTTTTCGTTCAGCCATGAGAAGTTCTGATAGTTCTGACGGATCGAAACGGCAGTGGTTGGAATCGGGACGTTGATCGCGCTCGTAGCAGTCGACGGGTTGAAAAAGAAGAACTTATTGCTCTCCATTTCCACGTTCAATGTCGATTTCAACGTCAGGCCTTTGATCGGGTTGTACTGGATATACGTGTTACCCAGCAACTTGTTGATCTTCGTTTCATTGGTAAGCTCATTGGCGGCGCGCACCCAGTTCGGGTAGTTGAAGATATTGCCCGTGCTTCCAGGGAACGTATTGAACTTCGTCAAATCGCCGTTGGCATCGCGGATCGGCATCACCGGCCACGTATGCAATGCATTGAAGAGCACGCCCGTTCCGCGGTCACCGTCGGTCCTGGGGGTATTGTCATATACAAATTGCGGGGCGACATTGAAGCCGATTTTCACTGTGTTGGAAATGTCGTATTCAGAATTCATCCGCAGTGAATACCTTTTATAGTTGTTATTCAAAACAACCCCTTTCTGATTGAAAACCCCGGCCACGAGCGATGTGCGCATGTTTTCCTTATTAGAGCTGATACTCAGGTTGTAGCTCTGGATCGGTGCCGTGCGAAGCAATGCGTCGTACCAGTCGTTGTCTTTGCCACGGTATTTGGAAGGATCCTGGAATTCGGCAGGTACTGTTTTGTTCTCATCTTCGAACATTTCTTTTTTGAACTGCGCGAATTCTTCTGCATTCAGCATTTTAACGCGACCTCTCATCGGTACTTTCTGAATACCGGCAAAAGCACTGAAACTAACGCTCGTCTTGCCCGGTGTACCGCGCTTGGTCGTGATCAACACAACGCCGTTAGCTGCACGCGAACCGTAAAGAGACGTCGATGCGGCATCTTTCAGAATGGTAATGTCCTCTATTTCATCCGGGTTCATCTGACCGATGGTACCGGTGATCGGAAAACCGTCGATCACGTAAAGCGGGTCGCTACCAGCGGTAACCGACACCTGCCCGCGTATACGTACAGACATCCCCTGCCCCGGCTTACCGGTCGTTTGGTTGATCTGCACCCCCGCAAGACGTCCTTGCAGTTTTTGAGTTACCTGCGAAACAGGAATATCTTTCAATTCCTCACTTTTGACGGTTTGCACCGAACCTGTAATTTCCTTTTTCAACTGGCTACCATAACCCACCACCACGACCTCTGTCAGCGCTTTGGCGTCAGGAGCGAGTTTGATATCGATTGTGGAGCCCGCTCCGACAGGAACTTCCTGCGTGAGGAAACCGACTGACGAGAAGATGAGTACCCCACCCCTGTCAGGAATGTTGATGGTATACACGCCGTCGGCATCGGATACCGTTCCTGTCGTGGTACCTTTGAGGACCACGCTCACACCCGGCAGTTTTTCACCGGTGTCGTCGGTAACCTTTCCCTTGATCGTCCGGTCGGCGGTGACATTGCTGCTTACAACCAGCGGGTTAAGATTGATACTATTATCGGCCATTGCATTGAATCCGCAAGCAACCCCGATGAGCGCCTGGCCCACGGAAAGTTTCAGGATCGAATTCAATCGTGCACAATAAGGAGATTGGCGAAATTGATTCATAAGCTTCATTTTTAGATTTAGTAATTAGCAGAGGCCCGGAGCATTGTCCAAAACATCCGGGAGGCAAGGTTAATCGGTTAAGCTCTCTATTCTCATAGTCATCGGTTTAAGTGAACATATAGTCGGGTTGGGAAAATGCAGAGTTTGTTTGGCCTGAAAGTTGGCAGTGCTATCGTTGATGAAGATTGGAGTACTCTAAGAAATAAATGTCTTTGTGACGTATAAAAGACAATTATTCATGCTTAAAGTAATATTTATGCAATACTAGAAGGAATGCAAGAACAGACTGTCCTGCTGTGTCTGGTTTTGATTAATATTTAATAAACATGAGTTTTTTGGATATATCTTATATTAAGGAAGGGCTTTTCAGGAGGATGCAGGGGGCATGTCGCGGTCGCTCTGCTGGCTGCACGGAGGGTTTTTGCGCGTGGGCGTATAGCATCTTGCGGTCGCCTTGTGGATTTTCCTATCCTTAAAATCAATTGATTGCCCCGGTGACTAAGATTTTGTTACGAGTTTACATATTTTAGCATTTATTTAGAGCCTTTCGCCTACCAATCTTTTTATCAGTTTCGGACCATATGTTGTTCAATAGTTTTGAGTTTCTCACACTAACCATAGCATCGTTTGCTATCTACTACTTATCCATTTTCAGGCGTTACCAGGTACAGATTCTCATAGTGGCGAGCCTTATATTCTACGGATATGCCAATCCGAAGTTGCTGTTACTATTTCTGTTTTCCGTCCTGATCAATGTCATATCAAGTTACAGCGTAGTATACGGAAAGCGCAGCACTCAAAAAACTGTATTGACGATTGGAGTTATTTTTAACCTTTCCATACTTGCGTTTTTTAAATACAGTCCGCTGATCGGCAGCACTTTTTTTAATGCAGGTAATGGAATAGGCGCATTCCTGATTCAGATACCGCTGCCTATTGGAATTTCATTCTTTACATTCGAGGGGATAACCCTGTTAGTGGATGCATATCGGGGAAGGGATGAAGCCAAGTCAGAAAACTTAGTGATACCATCCCTGGGAACACATGCAATGCATACAACTTTCTTCGTCGCATTCTTTCCCCATTTGATCGCCGGTCCCATTCTGAAGGCGCATCATTTTCTGCCGCAAATCAAGGAGAAGTTTTTTAAGGATATTCCGTGGGAGTTTTGTTATCGCAATCTGGTTACCGGATACTTTCTCAAAATGGTGATAGCGGATCAATTAAGTCAGCATACTTTTTGGATCCAATACCCCTATTTCGAGGTGAAATCGTCAATTGAACTGATTGTTTTACTGTTTGGTTACTCGATACAAATCTTTGCTGATTTTGCAGGCTATTCTCTCATCGCGTTGGGTATAGCTGGCTTGTTTGGCTATAAGCTGGAAAAAAACTTTGATTTTCCCTACATCTCGACGTCTTTCTCTGAGTTCTGGCGCCGGTGGCATATTTCATTGTCGACTTTTTTGAAAGAGTATCTGTATATACCGCTTGGTGGTAACAGACGTGGGCCTTTTCGTACCTATTTGAACCTGTTTGTTACTATGCTGCTGGGGGGGCTTTGGCATGGAGCCGCGTGGAGCTATGCTATCTGGGGAGCATTTCATGGATGCGCGCTGGCAATAGAGCGCTTTGTTAAGGATCATGGAAAGCAGAAAGATAAAGCGATGCCGGTTTTTATGAACATATTATCCGGCCTCCTGGTCTTTATGTTTGTCACCTTTGCATGGCTGTTCTTCAAATTGACTAACATATCGGACGTCGTCAAGTATGTCGCGGCGATTTTCAATAATACTCATGTGGCTCCGAGTATGAGCTCGATAGCTTACGTGCTGATGTATTCGCTGCCCGTGATCGCATACCACTTGTTGTATTTAAGTAAAAATCTAATGCCTGATGTCTTGCGCTGGTCAAATTTTGAAGCTTACGCTCACGGCCTGATGTTGTTTATGATCGTGACGAACAGCGGTATTAGCGGTGATTTCATCTACTTTCAGTTTTAGCACATACTGTCTTCTTAAATCTTCCATTAAGTGAAAAAGTCTTTATTGTTCTTCGTTGTTTTGGTTGTTCTTTATGAAGTCTTCATTCGTAGCGTTGACGTGTGGTGGACTTTGGGCCAGAATCAATGGCATGCCAACCGCATTGTAGCTAACAACTTCGTATTTCGCACCAAGGAATATGCTAATGTGATGGTAGGTTCGTCCATGGCGGCCCGGCTGACCAATAAAATTTCAAAAGACAGCTTGCCAGCCGATCTCTATAATTTATCCCTGAACGGCCAGTCGCTTTTTGATGGCTTGCTGATTCTCAAGGAATCCGGCTGCGCGCCCAAAAACCTTTTCATTGAAACCAATGTGTTAATGCGGAACGAAGACCCTGAACTTCACAGCGCAATTTTTTCGCCCGTGACAATGAATCTAAAAAAATATATCAAATCGTGGCGCGACAACTACCAACCGATTGAGCTGCTATATCGAATACGTTCGAAGAAACCCACCAATGCAGACCTTCTCAGTCAGGTGGAGGCTCCAAGGGATGAAAAGAGCTATAAAACAATGCTGGCAGTGCAATTGGAAAAGAACAACGTCCCTCTGGAAGAAAAGGCCTTGAAAAAACAGGTTGAAAAATTGAAGGAACTTGTTTTGTACTTTCAAAAGAAAGGCAGCCACGTGGTACTGTTTGAATTGCCTGTCGATTCGTCTTTATGCTATGCCAAGCAGGTTACACAGAGCAGGGCAGCAATTAGGGAAGCGTTTGTGCCTATGAAATGCGATTTCATTCAAGTCCCTTCCTGTAACGAGTACAGAACGACGGATGGCACGCACTTGGACGTACCATCCGTCTACACCTATCTACACTATTTCAGGAATGCAATAGGCTCTTTTGCAGAGCCCAGGTAACGCGCACCGGAAAATCACACCAGCAACTCCTTCACGGCCAAACCCTTCCCGTCAGGAGTTGTATAGAATGGCCGCTTTTCGATTTCGTATTGCGTATCCGGCGGGATGCCCAGTGCATGGTAGATCGTCTGATGGATTCCGTCGATCTTGACCGGGTTTTCGATGGTTTTGCAAGGGCGTTCGTCGGCGGTTTTGCCGTAAACAAAGCCCTTTTTGATCCCGCCGCCAAACATGAGCATCGAGCAACCATCCGTGAAATGGCGGTGCATCCCGTAAAATTTGAGATCAGAGAGAATGTCCGGCTGGGCTACCTGCTCTTTCACCTTCGCGTCCGGCCGACCTTCCACCATCATATCGCGGCTGAACTCGCTCGCAAGCACGACCATCGTACGGTCGAGCAAACCTTTTTCGTCGAGGTCTTTGATAAGCTGGGCAATGGGTCCGTCGATCTGCTTTTTCATATCCTGCAAACGCGTATGGCCGTTCTCATGCGTATCCCAGCCCTTGAACGGCTCGTATTCGGTGGTAACACTAATGAACCGCGCGCCTTGTTCGGTTAACCGGCGGGCCAGCAGGCAGCCCAGGCCGAAGCGGCCGGTGTTATAAATGTCGTAACTCTTTTTAGGTTCGGTACTGAGGTCGAATGCTTTCGATTCCGGTGAATTGAGCAGTGCATAGGCCTGTTCCATCGAGCGTTTCAACGATTCGCGCTGGTAATCACTGCCAAACTCTCCTACCGGGCTGTTGTTGATCAATTCGTTGTACAGTTGATTGCGCCGCTCGAAGCGTTTGGCGTCCATCCCCACTGGCGGGCGCACGCTGTCGAGGCCCTGGCTTGGATCGGGAATAAAAAACGGCCCGAACTCGTTGCCGAGAAATCCGGCGGTATGAAAGGCTTTTAGCTCTTCGGCCTCGCCCACGGTAAAGCGCTGACCGATATCGATGAATGCCGGTATCACCGGGTTTTTGGGCCCGAGTTCCTTGGCAATCCACGAGCCCATGTGCGGTGCTGCCACCGTTTGGGGCGGTTCATAGCAGGTGTGCCAATGATACTGGTGGCGCGAGTGCAGGATGTGTCCCATGTCGGCAGCGACGTAAGAACGGATGAGCGTCCCCTTGTCCATCACCTGCCCTATCGACTGCAAGCCGTCGGAGAAATGGATGCCGTCGAGCTTGGTGGGGAGCGATTTGAATGTGCTCAAAACGCGATTGCCTTCCATGTCTTTTTCGAACGGTGTGTAGACTTTCGGATCGAAAGTTTCAGTGTGGGCCATGCCGCCTGCCATCCATAAAAGTATCACAGTGTCCGCCGAAGAATTGGCTCCTGCCTTACCCCTGCAAGAGGTGAGCAGGTTTGATACGGGTGCTCCGGCCGCCAATGCCGCCAATGTAGCTGCACTGGCCCGTTGTAAGAACTCCCTCCTATTCCATTGGATATTCATTTCGGTGTTTATTTTAAATGTTTGTATTTCAATATGTTATGTATTAATGCATTTTATACTTTAAATACTTTTATTAATTATAATAAGTACTTAATTTTTTATTCTTTCTATATATTAAAAATATTTCTGATGTATTTAAAGTCCTGTTCATTTGATATTTTAGATATGTTTAATCTGTATAACACATTTAATATATCAGCTGAAACTCGGGCACGAGCGCAATCGCCCAAACGAGGTCCTGAATCCCTTCCTCGCTTGGCGTCGGGCCGAGGATCTTTTTGGCTGCGGCCAGCTCTTTCGCTACCGGTGCCCGGCCCAGTGCTTTTCGGTAAAGAGCTGTCACGAGCGAGTCGGATGTTGGGTACTGCGACTTCCAGGCCTTCGATCCCGCTTTGAGCGTCTCGGTGAATTTCGACCCGTTTGTGAGCTCCAATGCCTGGAGTAGGTTCGCCTGGGAAGTTCGGCCGGTACTAACGGTCTCGCGGTTGGGCCGTCCGAGCGAAGTAAGGAATGGATCGTTTTTTACGAAGGCCGCGCGCGGGAACGGCAGGCGCGACTTAATGTCTTCCGGAAGCTTTTTCAACGCGAGCGCCGTGTCGGCATACATTGGCGTGAAGCTCGTGCTGATAGCGTCCGCGAATTGCTCAGCGGTGAGCCTTCTGCGTACCATGCCGGTAAACTTGAAGTCGGAAGCCATAATGTCCCCCGCTTCTTTCGCCGAAGACGACGGCAACTGATAAGTTTTCGATGTGACAATGGTATAAATAAGCTTTTTGACATCATAGCCATTTGTTACAAAGTCCGACGCCAGCCAGTCGAGCAGGTCCTGGCTCCACGGCATATTGTCCATCGCATCCACTGGCTCCACAATGCCGCGCCCCATCAACTGTGCCCACACGCGGTTCACAAGCGTGCGATACAATCTCCCGTCTTTGGGCTGTACGAGGAAATCGGCCAGCTGGCGGAGACGCTGTTCGGTTTTTGCGTTGACTTCTATCTCACCCAGCTCGGGATACAAAATGCGGGTCCCTGCGATTTTGCCGGTAGGTTTGTCGCAACGGTTAATTTCAAGCAAAGTGTCGGCGAAGATGTTCGCAAATGCATAGGCGTCGGCCAGTTTCCAGTCGCTGATGAAACTGTCATGGCAGGAAGCACATTTTAGGTTTAATCCCAAAAATACCTGTGCAACGTTTTGGGCCGCCTGCATTTCGGTGCGCTGGCTGGAATTGATCGTTCCCCGCCATTTAATGCCTTTAATAAAGCCTTCGGATTCTTTATTGGGGCTGATCAGTTCTTTCACAAACCAGTTGTAAGGCTTGTTGTCGAGCAAACTTGCGTAAAGCCATTTGGAAATGCCGAAGCGACCGCCGGTAATGTAGCCGGTTCCGTCGTAATCGTTGCGGAGCGCGTCGTTCCAGAACGTCATCCAATGTTGTGCATAAGCGTCGTTTTCGGTCAGAAGCTCCTTTGCGAGTTGTTCACGCTTGTCGGGACGCGTATTTGCCACAAATGCGTCGACCTTTTCCGGAGGCGGAAGCAGGCCTATAATATCGAGGTAGACGCGGCGGATATAGGTACGGTCGTCCACCACGGGTTTCCAGCTTCCCTTGTTCTTCTGGAAATAGGCATTCACAAAAAGATCGACAGGCTTATTAAGCTCCGCGGTAGCGGCAGGTACCTGTGGGGTGCGCGGTGCGAGTTCAGCTACGCGATAAATGCTTTTTTCCTTGCCATCGGGCCATGGCGCACCTTTCTCGATCCAGAATGCGAGTAGTTTTATTTCTTTATCTGTCAGTCGCTTACCTTTTGTGGGCATCGCTTCCTTATGGCCTTTTGGAAGTGAAATGCGGCGGATGAGCTCACTTTTGTCGGGATGATTGGGCACCACCACGACGCCGTCCTCGCCACCTTTCATGATGGCGGCTTTGCTGTCGAGCCGGAGCTCACCTTTCATTTTAGCTTCGCCGTGGCAGCTGTAACAGTTGTGCGCCAGGATCGTCCTGACTTCCACATTCAGGTTTTGTATTTGTTCAGGTGTTAATACCCCATTGTTAGTGAGTACAAAGTCAGCTTCTGTCTCCCCTTCAGGCTCCACTGTTTTATCGCCTCCCGGCAATACCTCCGTGAGGTAGTCTTCGCCATGCGTGAGCATCGCGCCATAATGGCCCGCAAATGACACCCCGAATACGGTGGTAAACAACAATCCGCGAAAAAGGCTCCTGTTGCCCGCGCGCAACGTGAACGCGGTAACCACGGAAAGCACCATGGTGGCGATCCCGGCCCAGCGATGGATTTCAAGGTTGGTGCCACTGGAGTCTTCGGAGCTGGCGAGCAGCAGGCCGAATGCCACGGCCAGTACCGCACTCGCGGCGCTGATCCACGTGATAATGCGTGTGCCATCACGTAAGACGGTCGATTTATGCTTCCAGTCAATAAGCTCAAAAAGCAATGCAATGCAAAGAAGTCCGATGGGAAAGTGGACCAGTAAGGGGTGCAATCGTCCTAAAAATTGCCAAAGCCAGAAAGTTTCGGTTGCTTGGAGTAACACAAGTTCAAGGGGTTAGTGGTTCAGGAATATCTGCCGGGACATTCCGCAATATCATACAATACTAAAATGCAGCGAAGGGAATAGTATCCTGTTCTGTCTTGTTATAAATAATAAATATTCATGTTTTTCTAAAATGGTTTATATAAAAGGTGTTTTGTGTACGGGGCAGACTATCAGCATTATAACGATCTGCTTCACGGATTAGTTATAAAATTTAACAGGAGGGACATATTGAATGTCCCTCCTGTGCATTAAAACACGCGTACGGATCAATAGCCCGGGTTCTGGGCCAATTTCGGGTTGATCAGAATTTGCGGCGCGGGCAAAGGCAAGAAGTATTCGTTCTCGGTATAGACGTAGTCTGTCGAGTTGAACGGTACATTCCCCCTGGCGACGGTCGGATTCGCGCGTTCCTGCGCACCATGCGCATTCATGAAAGCCGCCCACTCGGCCGGTGTTTTGGTTCTTTTGAGATCAAACCAGCGGTGGTTTTCGAACGCCAGTTCCAGTCTTCTCTCTTTCAAAACAGCCGTTCGGAAGGCCACTTTATCCGCAGGAGCCAGGTCTGCCAGGCCCGCCCGTTTCCGGATCTGGTTGAGATATCCCAAAGCTTCGGCAGTCGGGCCGGATTGCTCGTTGATCGCTTCCGACAGCATGAGCAGCACATCGGCATAGCGCAGTACAGGCCAGTTGGAATTGGTGCGGTTCACGATCGTATGCGGGTAGCTGTATTTGATCACGTAGGGCACCTTGTAAGTGGTGGTATCCAGTTTGAAATTGGGTTTCAGGGAAAGATCTTTCCGCAAATCACCCTTTTCGTAGGCAGCCATGATGTCGTTGGTAGGCACATTCCGCCCGCCATTGGTGCCTGCCGCGAAGCCTGTCACGGCCCCCTTCGATACCCTCGGTGCGAACACGTATTGGAAGTTACTCCACTCTCCCAGGTCGTTATCGCCCTGGTACTGGATTTCGAAAATGGATTCAACGCCGTTTTTCTTAGCGGGAGACGGGTCGAAATTGTCGGCATAGTTTGGATTCAATGCATAACCGAGCGTTGTTACTTCTTTGAGTGTCGCAGTGGCGTCAGCATATTTTTTTTGCGTCAGATATGCCTTGCCTAGCAAGCTCAGTGCAGCGCCTTTGGTAACACGGCCCTTGTCGCCTGCCGCGGTGTACTTGGCCGGTAATGCTGCGGCAGCGTCTTTCAGGTCCTTCTCAATTTGTGCCCAAACGTCGGCCTGCGGCGAGCGTACCAGGTCAAATGCCGGGTCGGGCACAACGAGCGTGGATGTAACGATGACCACATCCCCGAAATACTGGACGAGGTTAAAATACATATACGCGCGAAGGAATTTGAGCTGTCCTTCCACCTCTTTTCTGCCGGTTTCGCTCATTGTTGCGTCCACCATTTTTTCCAACGTGAGGTTGCAATTGTACATAGCGGCATAGTAGTTATTCCAAAGGGTGGCTATTTCGCCATTTCCCGAGTTTACCGTAGCAAATTCAAATGCCTCCCAGCCGCCAGCACCACCGCGGTCAGACGGGTTTAGGTCAATGGTCGTATTATCCGTCTGAAACTCGCCAAATAGATAGCCGGTGTTTGTTACGACCTGTATCTGGCTGTACACACCGCTTAGCGCCTGCTTCACTTGTTCTTCGTTTTTATAGAACAAGCCGACGCCTACTTTGGTGGGGTCCGTCTGGTTGAGGAAATCTTCGCTACATGACGACAGACACAGCGCCAGTGCGATTCCAAGTATCGTTGCTTTTTTCATCTTCGTCGATTTTAGAAGTTAACTTTAAGGCCTGCGGAGAACGTTCTGGGTACCGGATACGACTCATCGTCGTTGTTCAGTTCGGTACCGGAACGCACACCCGCATCGGGGTTATTGCCCGGATACTTGGTGATCAGCAACAGGTTGGCCGCATTAATGAAAATCCGCGCATCCGACAGAATACCGCCTAATTTTGGAAGCGTATAGCCGATTGTGACGTTTTTAACCCAGGTATGGCTTCCGTCGTACACGTAGCGCTCGCTGCTCTCGCGTGACCATTTGAAATAGTCGGTACCGCCTTGCGAATTCTTCGCGCCTGGGTTGGAGCCCGGGTTTTCAGGTGAACGCCAGCGATCTTTCGCCTTTTCCAGCACGTTGAAAACGCCATCCATGTTCATCGTCGAAGCCTCGATGTTCCGGTAAATGTCGAATTTATGGGCGCCCATCAATAACACACTCACATCGAAGCGCTTGTAGTCAACTCCAACAGTCCATCCCCAGTTGAATTTCGGGTTAGGATTACCGATTTCGGTCATATCCTTGGTATCGTAAGAAACGATTCCGTCGGGGCCGCCGTCGGCTGCACCATGGAGGTCGGCAAACTTCATAGCCCCCGGTATGGCACCTTCCTGAACCGGCGAAGCGTCGATTTCTGCCTGGGTGTTGAAAATTCCCAGTTTTCTATACCCGAAAATCATCCCGATCGGCCGGCCTACCTGCTGGATGTTATAACCGCCGTACTGGCTTCCCTGAAGTATAAAGTCGTTTTGCCCCCGGATCGCCAGGATTTTGCTGCGGTTGAACGTGATGTTGGCATTAGTCCTGAAATTAACCTGACCGATCTTCATCCGATAGCTAGCCGCGAGTTCCACCCCTTGGTTCTGAACTTTACCGAGATTTTTCAATGTCGAAGTGAAGCCGGATACTGCGGGGATGCTGTAACCCAGGAGCATATCATCCGTAACCTTTTTGTAGTACTCGGCAGTAAAGACAAGTCGGTTGTTGAAAGTCGAGAGATCGAGCCCGATATTCAGCTGATTTGATTTTTCCCAGGTCAGCTCGGAGTTTGCAAACCGCGTTACCGTTTTCCCGGAAGCCAATGTGTTATTGAAAACATAGTTGTTCAGACCCAGGAATGCGAGGCTGGCGTAATTACCATCGTCGCCCGCATTTTGCCCGGTACCGAAGTTGTTATTGGCACTTACCTGGTAGGTATTGTTACCGGTCATACCCCAGCTACCGCGGACTTTCAGGTCGGTGAGCCATGCCGCTTTTGGAATAAATGGTTCTTCCGAAATTCGCCAGCCAACCGATACTGCCGGGAAATTACCGAACTGGTGTCCTTCGCTGAAACGGGAACTTCCCTCGCGACGAAACGACGCGGAGAGCAGGTAACGGTCTTTGAACGAGTAGTTCAAACGCGCCAGGTAGGCGAGCATTGTCCATTTCCGCTCCATGGAATTGGAGGAACGGATCGTTGCATTGCCGAGGAATGGCGCAAGATCGTCCGGGAAGGTGTTGCCTGAGCCGTACAAGCCCTTAACGATCTCCTGTTGGGCAGTGTAGCCAACCATGGCATCCATGTGATGGTTTTCACCAAAATTCACGTTATAAGTCAGAAGCTGGTCGGCGGTGTAGTTGCGCAGTTCTTCCACATCGTCGCGTTCCGAAGCAAGCCGCGGAGGCGCGCCGTTGGTGCCTGTGGCGATCGCAAGCCCGATCGTTGAAGGTACATATTCCTTGTACTTGTTATAGTTGATCTTCGCGTTCACGGAGGTCCTGAATTTCAATCCCTTGGCGATGTTGAAGTCAATGTATCCATTAGCCAGGACGTCGGCGATGTTCCTGCTACGGTCGATGGCTTTGAGCAGATAAAGCGGGTTAGGGAAACCGAAAATGTCGCCGACCCCGTTGTAGTACGGGATCAGATCACCTTTCTGATCATAAGCCGGATACCGTGGGTCGCTGATGAGCGTGAGGCCCACCAATGCGCTGCGGCCATCCGTGGCTGCGAGGCTCGACCGAGAGTAGCTCCCTGCGATATTTACCCCCATGGAAATGAACTTATTAATGTCGCCGGCGAGGTTGGTACGGACGGAGGCGCGATCGTAGTCGGTGTACTTCAATGCACCTTCCTCCTTGTAGTAACCTATGGAAACCATCGATTTGATGGGGCCTTTTCCGGACGACATCGACACGTTTACATCCGTGTAAGCGGCGTTGTTGTTGAGAATCAGGTCAAACCAGTTGGTCGAATATTTAGTGTCTGCCGGATTTCGGAAGTCAATGGGAATCTCCTCATTGGTTGGCTGTCTTTTTTTGTCGAGTACAAAACGTCCGATGAAAACCTCCTTCTTGAACTGAGCAAAATCCTGGCCGTTCAACACCTTGGTCTTTCTCGAATTCGGGACATTCTGAATCCCGTGGTCGACGGATACGTTCAGGCTTGTTTTACCTTCCTTCGCGGATTTCGTGGTGATCAACACTACGCCATTCGAACCCCGGGCACCGTAAATGGCAGTTGAAGCTGCGTCTTTCAGTACCGTGATGGTTTCTATATCGTTAGGGTTCAGGTTTTGCCCAACGGAAATACCGACAGGAAATCCATCGATTACATACAATGGGTCGCTACCGGCCCCGAGTGAACTGATACCGCGTACCTTCACTTCGAACTGCTGGCCCGGCGTGCCGCTTTTTTGTTTGATAATTACCCCCGGTGCCTGGCCCTGGATCATCCGGGTGACGTTCGATTTAGGGACTTCTCCAATATCGTCCATATTGATGTTGGATACTGCCGAAGTAATGTCGCGCTTGCGCTGGGTACCGTAACCCACCACGACCACTTCTTCCAATGCTTTGTTATCCACGGCTAATTGAACGTCCAAAGTAGTCTGATTTCCCACTGAAATCTCTTTTGGTACGTACCCGACGAAAGAGAAAACTAAAAGTGGGCTTCCAGATTCAGGTACGTTGATAGTGTAACGGCCCTCCGTATCGCTCACCGTCCCGGTGCTGGAACCTTTGACAACGATACTTACGCCGGGGAGTCCGGCGCCATTTTCATCAGTAACTTTCCCGGCCAGGGACCGGTCGGCGGTCACCATAATCGGGTCCTTCATCGGAGCGGCAGTTGCCGGGGCCTGGTGGAAGCCTGCGAGTGCGACACCGAGTAACACCTGGCCGAGCATCAGCTTAGAAAGCGGACGCAGCCCGGTGTTGAATCTTAATTGTCGAGGTTGATTCATACGTCTAGGATTGGAATAGTTAAAATGATTTGACCTGCAAAATGGGCTTCACGTGCTGTTTTTTGTCATAGGCAGTTGGTTTTGAGTAGAACGCGTGGCCGGAGTGGCCGGAAAGAATAATAAAATTCAAATATGTTGCCGGGAGCAAAAGTGGTTGGGCATCAGGTACATACCATTTTTAATGTTTGATATGTACAATTAATGATTTGAATTATATTATTTGCAATAGTATTGGTATTTGAATTCCATACTATCCTGTGCTGTCCGGTATGGGCCAAAAATTGCAAACCGGCTACAATTAAATTACCGCTTGCTGCCGGCAGCAAAATTTAATCAATGCCTAATCTCGTGATATAGTGTAATTTGAGTATTTTCGGGCATCGGACTTCATCAAAACACGCTCTGTATGTTGAAAGGTCTACGGTTCCGACTGCTTCTTTTTGCCGTGCTGGGGTGGTTTACACCGTTAACTTACGCGAATCATATTGTTGGCGGCGAGTTACAGATGAAGCCGGCAGGTCCTCGCGGTCAGTTCGAAATCTCGCTCATCCAGTTCTGGGATCAAAACAATCTGATAATACCCACAGCTGATAATGGCGGCAATCGGGACGAGCGTGCTGATTTGTATATTTACCAGAAAAGTAACAGGCGTTATAAAGCCACGGTAAGGCTTGCCTATCTCAGCACAGAGCAGATCACCTACCAAAACCGGGCTTGTGCAAGCAGCCGTTCGTTGAACACTTCCATTGGATATTACAAAGGATCGATATATCTCGACCCTGCCGATTATAGTGATCCCGGCGGATACTATATTGTATGGGAGCGCTGCTGCCGCAATGATGATATCAACAATATCAAAGAACCGGGAGATAACGGAATGGTATTTTACCTGGAATTCCCACCCCTTTCCATCCCGAACTCATCTCCGGAATTCGTCGCGCCCAATGGTAGCTACATCTGCGCCAACAAGGCTTTTTCTATGGGAATGAGCGCCACCGATGTGGACGGTGATGAATTGCGTTATTCGCTCGTGACGCCAATGCGCGGCACCACCACCCCAGGCGTGACAACAGGCGATAGTATTTCGAAGAGCGTTTACCCTCTGATAACGTGGTCGAACGGTGTTAGTTTGTCCAATGTCATCCCCGGACCTAAACCGCTGCATATTGATGCTGCGGGCAAACTGACAGTTACCGCTAATGCCCTTGGCTTATATGTATTTACCGTCCAATGCGAAGAATTCCGGAATGGGAAGCGGATCGGCCTTGTCCGCAGAGACTTTCAATTGTTGGTGATCGATTGCAGCGACGATCAGCCGGAGCCACCGGTGATCAAGATGGACGGCAATGACGTATCCGAAGTGAGTTTTTGCCCAGAAGCCCCCGTGGAGCTTCATACCGATAGTGCGACGGATTGGTCCTACCAATGGCAGCTCAACGGGCTCAACATTCCCGGCGCGACCGGGGCCAGCATTATGGTGCAGGACTCGGGCAATTATTCGGTGGTGAAGAGTTACACGAGGAAGTGTTCGCGGGATACGGCATCGTCTATCGTACACGCGACGTTTACGAATCCGCTTCCGGCGGTGATCTCGGCAAAAAAGCAAATGCTCTGTGCCAACGATTCGATCGTGTTGCTTGCTAATGGAGGGGTTACAACGCCCGGGGAACATTTATCATGGTACAATGGGGCCGTTCTGCTAGAACCCAAGGGACCCGGGCTGGCGGTGAAAGAGCCGGGCACATATATATTGACGATCGACGACGAGATACCAGGCTGTGCAGGAAAGGATACGATGGAAATTGGCCGCGAGGAATTTTCCGTTGCGTTGCCCGAAAAGAAGGGGATTCCCGAAGGTACGAATGGTACGGTTATTCCGCTGCTCAGTCCCGAGGCTCTGACATATGCATATGCCTGGTCGCCGCCTGATGGTTTGCTATCCCCGGCAAGCGAGAAGGTTGCCACTATTACGCCCGTGCAACCGGAACAGCTGTACCATCTGCGCGTGACGTCGTTGAGCGGCTGTGTTACCGAGGATAGCGTGTTGGTATATATGATCAAGCCGCTGTTTATCCCATCGTCCTTTACCCCGAACGGCGACGGTCACAATGATACATTCCAGGTCTTTAATGGGAAAGAGCGAATCGAGCAGATGCGGATTTACAACCGTTGGGGAGAGCTCATTTTCCAGTCCCGTGGTTACGACCAAGCGTGGGATGGTACTTACAAGAATTCCCCCGTGCCTGCGGGTAGTTATCCCTACATTATCAAGACACCAGAGCATGAAATCACGGGCACGGTACTGATTTTGAAGTAAACCCAGCATTTTGAATCCCACCTCCCCATTTTGTCACCCTTGTTTAAACTCCTGAAAAGTGCCGTCTGAATAAAAAATAAGCACTTTTTCGATCTTTTTTTCGGGTAAAACAGGTGGTTTTTCTTTCGCTACAATCGGTTGTGCGGGCTGGGGCGCAGGAATTGTTTTTTTACGCGATTCTATGACGGGTTCATTTGCGGCTTCCGGGGCAATTACCGGCAGTGGCACGTCGTCGAGAATCCAGTTTATTCCCAAATCGGGAAAGCGCTTTATAATTTTCTGCACCATATCCAGACTCGGCTTGTTGCGCCCCGCAAGTATATGTGACATGCTCGAACGCTGTATGCCTATTTCATCCGCGAAGAGCGATGGTGTGATATTTTTGTCAACCAGTATCTGTTTAATTTTATCAGTAAGATCCATGCTATGATTTATAATTGCTATTACAAAAGTAAATTAATGTACTTTTCGAAGCAACTACAAATGTAAATTAGAAACGTATTTGTTGATTTAATTAATTAAACAAGAAGATTGCATTTTTTAAATTGTGTGTCAGGGTTAGTGATAGATATTTGTAAACTACTGGTTTGCGCAAAAAATAAGTGCGACACGAAGATCTCATGTCGCACTCAGGTTGTGTTATTCGGGAATTATTCGGCGAACTATACGGCTACGCTATTGTCGCGGAGGGCTTCGTTCAGGGAAGTTTTGAGATCCGTGCTTGGTTTACGCTTGCCGATGATCAGGGCGCAAGGTACGTGATAGGTGCCTGCGGCAAACTCTTTCGGCAGTGTACCGGGAATCACAACACAGTCCTCAGGTACATATCCCTTATATTCGACAGGCTCGCTACCGGTAACGTCGATGATTTTCGAGCTGCCCGTAATCGTTACTCCGGCACCCAAAACCGCTCTTTTTCCAATGCGGGCGCCTTCCACGACAATGCAACGTGAACCGATAAACGCACCGTCTTCAATAATGACGGGTGCTGCCTGAACGGGTTCGAGTACCCCTCCTATTCCTACGCCACCGCTTAGGTGAACGTTCTTTCCAATTTGCGCACAACTTCCCACTGTTGCCCAGGTATCGACCATCGTTCCTTCATCGATATAGGCACCGATGTTTACATAAGATGGCATTAGTACCACGCCTTTGGAAATATAGGCACCGTATCTGGCTACGGCCGGCGGGACTACTCTCACTCCTAGCTGCTCGTAACCCGATTTTAGTTTCATTTTATCATGGTATTCGAAAATGCCAACTTCGCTAACCTGCATCTGCTGGATTGGGAAGTAAAGAATGATCGCTTTTTTTAGCGCTTCGTTAACAATCCACCCGCCGTTAGCATCCGGTTCTGCTACGCGAAGCCGTCCTTTGTCTACCTCTTCAATTATATCGCGGATAAAGTTCTTTGCTGATTCTTCTTTCAATAATTCCCGGTTGGTCCAGTAATTTTCAATTTGGTTAGCGAAATCCATGTTAAATTTTAAAGTTAATAAAATGCATTTAAAGTGGTGTGTATCAATCTGTTATATACATTTTCGACACAAAACAGATGAGTAATCATATTTAATCAAAGAGACGAGCTCTGTAAGACCACCAATCCCCAGAACCCTACTACAATATTATAGGTTATAACAGTAACATCAAAGTAAAAACAAAACAGAATCGAGCGACGCATTACCACCATAATTAGTAAAATCAAAAAATGAAAATACTAAATTTTAGCATTTTTCTAGTAATTTACTAACTTAAATAGTAATATTTTATCTATTTACTTAGTTTCTTATATTTCTGTTCAATGCTTTTCATCCGCAGACATTTTTATTAATATTGCGGCTGAAATAACCAATCTACCTCGATATGTCAAAAGTAAAAGTCGCAATCAATGGATTTGGCCGTATCGGCCGCCTTGTTTACCGTCAAATCTATAACATGGAGGGCATCGATATCGTAGCCATCAATGATTTGACAAGTCCAAAAGTATTAGCACATCTTCTTAAATACGATACTGCACAAGGACGTTTCGACGCAGATGTTAAGCCTACCGACAATTCAATTGTGGTCAACGGCGAAAACATCGTTATTTATGCGCAACGTGACCCTGCACAAATTCCCTGGGCTCAACATGATGTTGATGTCGTTCTGGAATGTACAGGTTTCTTTACCAGTGCAGAATCTGCTGGCGCGCACATTAAGGCGGGTGCTAAAAAAGTGGTTATCTCCGCTCCTGCTACCGGTGACCTGAAAACAATCGTGTTCAATGTGAACCACGACATCCTTGACGGCACTGAAACCATCATCAGCGGTGCCTCTTGTACCACCAACTGTCTTGCTCCAATGGCGCAGGTGTTGGAAAACAAATTTGGCATCGTAAACGGCTTGATGACAACCATCCACGCCTACACCAACGACCAGAACACCCAGGATGCACCACATCCGAAAGGTGATTTGAGAAGAGCGAGAGCAGCTGCTCAAAACATCGTTCCCAACAGCACAGGTGCTGCAAAAGCAATCGGCCTGGTATTGCCTTCTTTGAAAGGTAAATTGGACGGTTCTGCTCAGCGTGTTCCTACGCTAACAGGTTCGTTGACCGAATTGACAGTTGTTTTGGGCCGCGAAACCACTGTGGAAGAAATCAATGCTGAAATGAAAGCTGCTGCTAACGAAAGCTACGGCTACACAGAAGACGAAATCGTGAGCAGCGATATCATCGGTATCAGCTACGGTTCATTGTTCGACGCTACGCAGACTCGCGTTCAAAAAGTAGGTGACGTTCAGCTTGTTAGAACCGTTTCATGGTATGATAACGAAATGTCATACGTGTCTCAGCTCGTGAGAACCGTTTACTACTTCGCTGGTTTGATCCAGAAGTAACAGGCATTTAATACGAAAAGGCCCGTTCCGGCAAAAGCTGGAACGGGCCTTTTCTTTGCAATAGGGTCTAGGCCAATTGCGCTTTAATGTATTTGATGGTGTAGCCTTTGGCGGTGAAAATGGCTTCGTAATGAGTACGCACACCGTGGTGCTCGTCCAGCAAATGCGACTGGTACAAATCGTCGGTATGCTCTATGATTTTAAAATTCGACGCCTCTTCGATGGTCTGTAAAGTGTATTCGTAAAGGAACGTGCTGTCTGTTTTAAGAAAAAACATGCCTCCTTCCTTTAAAAATGCAGCATATTTAGCTAAAAACTCGGGGTTAGTAAGCCGGTACTTCTCATTGCGGTCGCGCACTTGCGGATCGGGATGAATAAGCCAGATCTCGCTTAATTCCCCATTGTCAAAAAACTCGTGCGAATATTGGATACCTGCGCGGAGGAAAGCTACATTGGATAAATTATGCTCGGAGGCCAACGCACTGCCACGCGCAATTCGGTCGCCTTTGATATCGACGCCAATAAAATTCTTTTCAGGAAATTTCCGGCCAAGTCCGACCGTATATTCACCTTTCCCGCAGGCCAGTTCCACCACAATCGGGCCTTCATTATTAAAATATAGCTTGTTCCAGTTGCCTTTTACTTCTGAATAAAGCGATTTTCCTGCCTGAACTACATTTTCTGCCTGCTCACTAAACCTGTAATGATCTAATTTTCTTCTTGCCATTATACTTTAATACGCTATAAACTTTCAATATCTGCGACTACAAAGGTACTACCGCCAACGTAAATTGCGTCCTCAGGACCAGAATCCTTAATGGCCGCTGCCAGCGCTTCGTTTACGTTTCCGAAGGTTTTGCCTACCAAACCGTGTTCAAGCGCCCTAGATTGCAATTCTTGGGCTTTTAACGCCCTCATATTGGATGGTTGGCAAAAGTAATACTGCGCATCTTGCGGAAACAACGACAGCATCGTTGAAATATCCTTATCACCGACAAAACCGACGACAAACCGCTTCCTTCCTCTGCAAACCGTCTCGAACTGTGCCAGGGTTATCGTGAGACCAGCCGTGTTATGGGCCGTATCACAATACACGTCGGGATTTTGGCGTAACTGCTGCCATCGTCCTTTCAGCCCTGTGATCGCGCTTACCGACTTTAACGCACTTCTTATCGAATCATCGGTTATTTTCCAGCCTTTTAATGCAAGTACATCGCAGGCCGCCCAAACGCCGGCTATGTTTTTTAACTGGTAAGCTCCTGTGAGATCGGCCGCCAGCCTTCCTGAAACGATCGCTCCCGAAGCCTTGTCCCTCACATCGACGAGCATTTGACCGTCTAGCAATGCCACAAAGTCTACTTCGATCACCTCAGAGGCAAAAATCAGAGGGGCATCGGCAGCCGCGGCGGCGGCATTAATCACATTGGAGATCTCGTCATTCTGATACTCACTTACGACTACCGGAATACCACTTTTGATAATCCCGGCCTTTTCACCCGCGATTTTGCCGAGCGTGTCGCCCAAAAACTGCATATGATCAAAACTGATGTTGGTAATGACCGACAGCTCCGGCGTAATGATGTTAGTCGAATCCAGCCTGCCGCCCATGCCCACCTCGATCACCGCTACATCCACGTTAGCCTTCTCAAAGTAGGAAAATGCCATCGCTACGGTGACTTCGAAGAACGATGGCGACAATCTATCGATGTTAGATTTTTGATCATCGACAAACTGAATAATGAATTCTTCGGGTACACAAGCTCCATTTACACGAATGCGCTCACGAAAATCCTTCAAATGAGGCGAAGTATATAGTCCAACCCGGTATCCCGACTCTTGCAGTACCGCTGCCAGCATGTGCGAGGTACTTCCCTTTCCGTTGGTACCCGCAATGTGGATGGTGGGATATTTGTCCTGGGGATCGCCCAGAGATTTACATAATTCCCGGGTAGTATGAAGGCCCGGCTTGAAAGCACGGGCCCCGATATTCTGAAAAACCGGTAATCTTTCGTAGAGATACCCGATCGTTTCCTGATATGTCATTTAAATATTAACGTGAACGTATTTTAAAAGTGATGGTACCGATCGACTCGTCCGGTACATTGGCCGACTTGGGCACGAAAGTGAGGTCTCTGACGGCACTTTTGTATTTGTTGACTACGGCATAGTCGGTAACAGTCGTTGCCTGGGTGATCACACTTTTCACGCGGCCGTTTCTGTCGACAGTAATTTTGAATGTAATATCGCCCGTCGCGTCTGAATTATCATCTACAACAGGCCTTCTCGACCAGCTCCATCCCGACAGGTTAAGCCCCACATTGGTTCCTCCGCCGCCGCCTTCCCCTTTGTAGGTTTTGGCAAAAAGGCTGCCGGTTTTAGATCCTTTGTCGCCTACTCCTTCCGCATCGTCGCCGTTATTGTTACCGCCAATGCCTGTTTTGGTACCGTTTGTACCGTTGCTCCCCGATTTGCTACCGGATGATTTGCTGAACAATGCGTCCTTATTAACCGCCTTTTCAGGCGCTGGCTTCACCACCGGTGCCGAAGCATTTTCGCTTCCTGTCGATTTTTTAACGTCAGTCTTCTCAGGCGCCTCCACCGGGCTCTCTACCTTAGAAGTGATGGCAGGCTTCTCAGCGACGGTTTTTGTGGGCTTTGGCGACTCTATTTTAGGCGGTGTGGGAGGCGTCGGTTTCGGTGTCGCTACCGATTTCACTTTCTTCACCTCGTCAGCATCCGCTTTCATGTTTTCCGCGACCTTGCTGTCGTTCGGCTTGTTATAGGTCTGAACATCCCCTTTTCCCACTTTGCTGGTCCCGTAGTTCACTTCCACGAACAATTCCATAGGTTCCACTTTTGGAATGGAGGAGCTGAGCCGGATGAAGAAGAATAGGACCAGCATAGCAGCAGTGATCCCAAAGGACCATGCCCATGATATTGCGATTCGCTGCCGGTCTTCTGCCTGTAATGTGATCATTTTATCAAAATGGGTTTTTCTTTCGGAAAACGTAAAAGTAGTAAAAAACGTATGCAACAAAAAAGGAGGCCAAAGACCTCCTTTCTCTATTTTCAGGTTTAAAACCTCATTTTTTCTTATAAACCCAGCCCGGTTCCCCGATAACCGCTTTGAGTTGTGCGGATGCGCGGTATGCATCGGTTTCATTGTCAAATCCATCCACGGCTACCTTCACTTTCTTGCTGCGCTCGTCGCTCGGGATAATCAATGCTTTTGTAAATCCTTTTTTCGTCAGTTCAGCAAGCAAAACATTTGCCTGTTTCGTTCCCTTGAATGCACCGGCTATTACGTAAAACTTCGCGGAAGCCACATTCGCAGGTTTTGCCTCTGCGACCGCGGGAGTCGGTGCGGGGGTAGTCACCACCGTTTCAGGGGTATTTGAAACTGCTGAATCCGCCGGCATCGAATCTACTTTTGCAACAACCACTTCGGCAACCGGTGCCGGCTTAGGTGTTTCAACCTGCTCGCTGGCTACCACCGTTGTTCCGGCAGCCTCTTTCCGGCTGAACATCTCCGCAAACGGGTTTAATGTGCTTTTGATATATTCGTTCTCGGTATTTACCAGGAAAAAGCTCAATCCACAAAGCAGACCGGCTATTACTGCCGCGGCAGCCCAGCCCGTCCAGCGACGCGGCCTTGCTTCTGCTTCCAGTTCAACCAATTCGACGTCGTCGCTGATGTATTGTGCCGAATTCAATACGGCTACCGGGCGCGCCTGTACCTCAGCAGCTTTCACCTTCTCGAAGCCGTACCATTCGTCTTTAAAGTACTTACCAGTATTAGGTTCAAATACCAGCTTTCCTTCTACGTTTTGCTTGAATTCGCCAATGCCGGTAATGCTCGCCTCTCCGTTTACGTCCAGGCCCGATCTCAGACGATCCGTATAGCCTTTGATGTAATCCACCGCATCCGCGTGGGTCACTTTCTCATGGCGCGAAATGTAGTTTGCCAGCAGCCCGTCGTCCAGTTTCAGGTACTCATTAAATGCCAGCCTCTTGACAGGCGGTGCGAAAATGCCCGAATTACCGTCATAAACCGCCGGTACCTGATGCGAAAGCAAGGCACCGAAGCCGGGAATGATCACGAATTCGTATTCTCCAATGAGTTTCCGAATGACTGTTTCGACTGCTATCATGAAGCAAAGTTTGGTGTTAACTCAGCGAAGTTAAAAAGAAAATGACAATCCCGCAATAAAGTTCAGCCCCTGCTGCGGGTAGTATTGATATCGCTGGTAGTTTTTGCCTAACACATTGTTCAGGTTCACAAATGCAGAGAAGTTCCTGGTTAACAGGTAGTCGATTTTAAGATTCAGATCGGCGATCACCGGCAATTTGGTAACCTCGCCAGTCTGAAAATTTTTCGCTTTCAGGCCCCTCAGCATATAAAAATCAGCAGTAACAAAGAGCTTTTTACTGATGGTAAGGGCATTGAACCAGTTCAAAGTAAGATCGGGACGGTGCCAGGGCTCTTCTACTTTATCTACGGCGTAATCAAAGAAATTGGCTTTGAGCGAGGTCTTGAACAACTCGTTGAAATTGTATCCCGCCTGAGCAGAAATCGTCAGCACCTTTGTTTTGCCCGGGTCGAAAATGGCCGAGAAACGGGACGTATCCGAGAGCGAGTTGTTATAGGAATAAAAATTCTTGTAAGAGGTATAGGCCACTTTACCTTCGTAATTAATGCCTGTACCCGTCTCTCCTTTAACACCTGCGCTAATATCCGACGTTTTTTCGGTATTCATGACTAGCACGTTCGGCCCCAGCCACTGGTTTTCACTCAGCATACTTCTCAATGTGTTCCGGACAATATCGCCATTCCAGCCAGCAAAAATGTGGACGCCTGAAAACGGTGTCACATCCAGGTTAACCGCCGGAAATGCTTTCGTCCGGTTGATATCTAGCTGGCTATCTGTCTCATTCACCGCATTAATACCCGCCGAAACCGAGAACATCTCGTTCACATACTTGAAAGTAGGTTTAACACGGAAAAGGTTACGGTTATAAGTAAAGTAATCGACGCGCTGCGATACGTAGGCATCTGCTTCGAGCAAGGCAAAGAACGTCTCAGAAATGGGTACCGAGGCGGTCAGGTTCGTTCCCCAGTCGATTTCAGACGCATTGTAGCGGTCTTTCAAAGTGTTCAATCCAGTTTTCACCGAGTAATCCACTAATACAGAAGCATCAGTGTTCTCGAATCCGAGGTTAAACCCAAATTGGTTGATCGTTTGCCGGATCGTATCGCGGTTCACAACAACGCCTTCGGGCTGGGGCTTGTAGCCGTAGAAATAATAGTTTTTACGATCAAAATTAAAGCCTGCATCGACTTTATACTTCGAGCGGATATATTTCCCGCCGATTTTGAAACTCGTGGCTGCATTGGCTGAATTTTTACCATCCACCGGGCCGTTGGCCGCCGAGAGGTGTTTCAGCTGCGTTGTAAATGCAAGGTCTTCCTTCGGCCTTCCTCCAACAAATATCTCGCCCAAAAACCGCCCGTAATTACCGCCACCTGCTTTTACATAATTGTTCAGCACATCGGGCTCGTCCTTGCGGCTTTGCTCGTCAGAGGAGGCCGGCACGGCCGGGGTTAGTTTCGGGGAGGCAATATTGATTTCCGGGTCGACGATCTGGTACGAAACTTTCTTCTTACCCGTTTCGCCTTTCACAGGCTGCACTTTGTCGAAAACCCGGTCGGCCGGGGCAAATTCAATGCTTTTGTCCTTTAAGATTTCGTAAGTCTGGCTTTCAATCTCTCCCCGCTGTGCGATCGCGAACTGGGACGAGAAGCCCAGCGCCAGCAAAAACAATGAGGAACGTAATATCTTGGAATGCGTCATGGATAACGAGTTTTTCTGTTTAATGAAACCGTAATTCACGGGTTATTTTTCAATTTTGTTCAACTTCTCCTTCGCCAGTTCAACCGCTTCCTTGTCATCGGAATTCTCGATAATGGAGTTAAGCGTGGCTTTCGCCTGAACCTTCTCGTTCATGCCCAGGTACACATCCGCAAGCAGAATGAACGAGCGCGCACGCCAGAAGTCGTACCCTTCGAAATTTTTCCCCATATCAATAATGGCAGTTTCCGCTTCCTTGTATTTCTTCTCTTTGTAAAGGACCATCGCCGACCAATATGCCGCTTCCGCACCATATTCATCTTTGGAAGAAGTCGATACTTTCCTGAATTCCTCGCCGGCCTTTTTCAAATCGCCCTTCTCGTAGGGTACTTTTCCGAGGTAGAGCTGCGCCTTGCCCAGGCTCGCCGGAACGATATTGCCCATGCTGATGATCTCCTTCGCATAATACAGCGTCGAGTCGTAGCTCTTCAATGTGAAGTAGGTATCCATCAGGCCTGTCCACGCAGTAGCCTGATCCTTCTTGTTTTCCGCATTGCGGGAAAGCACCCGGAAACTCGTTACCGCGTTATTAAAGTTGCCGCGACCGATTTCCAATTCCGCCGAACGTTGCGCTGCTGCACCTACAAACTGCGAACGGTTTTGTTGAACCACTTTACTGTAATATTGAAGCGCTTCATTCACCCGGTTTGTCTTATCATAGGACGATGCAATGAAGTAGGTCGCGTCATACTGATGTTTGCTGGCCGGATAGCTTTGCAGAAACGCCTGCAATGCAGTAATCGCATTCTCGTACTTCTCCGCATAATACAAGTTCCGCACGTTATCAAATTCAACGCCTTCCAGTTTATCGTTGCCCGGATTGTTTTTACGGACAACACCCAGCACCTGGTTAAACTCTTCCGGACGTCCTACCGCAGAATAACTCTCCTGGATACCTTCCAAAGCACTTTCTGCCGATGGAGAATCGGCGTATTCCGTCAGGATCTTGCGAAAATCGACGATCGCCTGCTCATACACCTGCAAGTTGTAGTACGACTGCGCCCGACGAAGCAAAGCGGCCGGGATCAGCGTGCTCTTCGGCTTTTCGTTGACCAGCCGGGTAAAACCCTTCACAGCGGCCGAATAGCTCTGATTTTGGAAATCGATGTCCGCGAGCTGGAAATATGCATTGTCCAGATGCTTGGATTGCGGGTACTGGCTGATCAGTAACTCGAATTGCCGCTTAGCTTCGGCCTCGCGGTTCATGTATACGTACGCGCGAGCCTTTTGGAAGAGCGCGTAATCTTTATCGACTTTGCCTTTCGCAGCAACTTGCTCATAAGTGCGGATCGCCTCGTTGTAATTCTTGGCAGCCAGGTAACAGTCGGCCAGCCTCGCGTGCGCGTCTTCGATCATGTCAGCCTCCATTCCTTCGATATTGTTGGTGAAATCTCGGAAGTACGGCAGCGCCTGGCTGTATTTCTTTTGGTTATAATAAATGTATCCCAAAGCATACAGGCTCTTTCTGGCATAAATACCTGCTTTGGGATTCTTGGCAATCTGGTTGTATAACGCAGCGGCTTCGTCCACACGCTTCAAACCGTAAACCGATTCCGCTTTATAGAATGATGCCGAATTGAAAAGCTCTACATCGATCGGGTATTTCAGTGACTTCTCGAACATTTCAATGGCCTGCTCGAAGCGGCCCGCATTAAAATCCGTCACGCCCTGGTTGTATGTCAGCCGCTGATACGTACTATTTAATTTAGCATTGCGCGTTTTCAGCCCCTCAATGTACTTTATGGCTTGCGAACTGTTGCTAGCGCTGGCATATCCTTCGGCCACTAACTCGGTGGCTTCTTCCGTATGCTTGCTCTCAGGGTACTTCGTCATGTAATTACTGAGCTCTTTCACCGCATCGGCGTTATTGCCCATTTCCAGCTGCACTTTCGCATGGTTGTAAGTAGCTTCTTCCTTCACCACCTGGTTGAAGTCCAATGACGCCGCATTACCGAATGACGTTAAAGCATTACTTAAATTAGTCGTCTTTAAGTTGCTGATTCCCAGTATATATGAAGCATACTGCGAAACAGAATCTTTGCCGTTTCCAATTGGCTTTAATGAGGCAATTGCCCCTTCAAAATTATTGTTGCGGAACTGCGCATGCCCGTAGTGTAAAGCAACCGATGGAGGCATCGCGCCGGGCTTCATACGCTTGTAGCGCTCGTATGACTTCACTGCATTAGCATAGTCTCCTTTCTCATAATACACCTCCGCGACGTACAAGGCCACATCATCCAGCTTCGTATTACCGCGCTGTGCGCCTAAGATGCGTTCGCCATATGCCAGGAGCTCGTCAAATTTTTTGAGTTGGTAGAGCGAAGAAATGATCCAGTTTGGTGCCTCATTCTTATAATAAGGATGCTCCTCGATCCGCTTGAAATCCTGGTAAGCTTCCTCGAAGTTATTTTTCTGATAGTTGATCACACCAGCATAAAAAGAGGCGTCGCCCGCATTCTCGAATCCCGCTTCACTTTTCACCTGATTGAACAACGGGAGTGCAAGATCCGGCTGCTTCGTATTATAATATGCCATCGCAAGCCGGTAGGTGCTTTCCAGCCTCCCCGCTCCTGCCCCCGGCAGATCTACCGCCTTTTCCAGATATGTAATGGCCTTTTCGTAGTTACCGCTTTCATAATAGTATTTACCCAAATCGCTGTAAATAAGCTGCGCTTTGGGGTGTTCCGCGTGGTTCTTAACAAACCTGTCGACTTGCACCTCGGCCTCTGGGTAATTGAGGTATAGCCCCGTCACAGCCACATAATACTCGGCTGTAACCTTATTATAGTCGCTCGTGCTGAGCAACTTATCCTGCGAATTCAGGAACTCGCCGAATTCCTGCCTTGCAGCCACGTAGTTGGACTTTGCGTAATATTCGAGGCCGTTGCGAAAGTGTGCTTCCGGCTCCGTAATACTAAGCGTATTCTGGGCTACTACGGAAGACGCGCCTACACATACAAACATGCCGATGGTGGAGGCGCTACGTTTAAAAACCATAGATACTGAGTTGGTGGAGTTTTGAATTAAGTTGTTGTGGTGTGCCATATCCTGACAAAAGAATATTTTGGTCCTCACTTACCGCTTAAAATTGTTTGCTATCTAACGAAAAGCGTACTAAAACCGTATACGTCCGCTAATCAGAAATAGGCGTAATGGGCTAAAAAAGCACATTATGGCGTATCAGCGAGCCGTTAAAATCCCCGTGCATCGCATCGAACCGCGATGCTACCGCATTGGTGAAGTCTTCGTCCATGCAAACTTCGAGCTCGTCCGTGGAAGCAACTTCGTAATCATCGATTTTGTAAGTTTGCTCATACATACCCGACTCTATTCTGATGATGTACTTACTGTTCCATTGATAAAGACCGATTTTGAAGCGAGGGTTAGGGATGTCTTTAATGTAGCGCATAACTGGTGTTCTTACTATTACTAATCATATGTTATTCAAATTCAATACGTTAATCCGGCTATTTTTTTTAGTACTAATCCTATTCAACTGCACAAGTCAGAGTAAAAAGGATGCTGCCGATTTTTTTCTGAAAGGCAACCAGGCTCTTAGTCAAAAGAACTATGCCGAGGCAATAAGGCTATATGACGAAGCGATTGCCAAAAATGCAGATTTTTCGGACGCCTATCTCAACAAGGGGATAACTTTGTTGAAATTGGGGCGCGGTGAAGATGCCTACGAGATTTTGACAGAAGCGATCCGCATTGACCCTACTTTGACACAAGCAAATCTCGTGCGGTCGGAAGCAGCACTGGATTTGGGCAGGTTGAGAGAGGCTCGGGAAGATTTGGCGCAAATTGAAAAGCAATATCAGGACTCCACTCGTTTCCATCTTGCGAAAGGGAACCTCCACGACGCAGAAGGGAACCCCTCCCTTGCCATTCCGGAATATGATGCCGCGCTCCGGTTGAACAAAACAAACGTGGAGGCGTACGTAAACCGCGGCGCCGTGTATTACCGGATGGGATCCTATTCGGAAGCCAGGTTAGATTTTGAGAGCGCAATAACCCTCGATCCCGCACAACCGCAGGCGCTGAATAACCTGGGACTCATCGCTTCAAAAAACAGGCAATGGCCACAAGCCATCACATACTTCGACCAGGTGCTGAGCCGTGACCCTGCCGAACCCTATTCGCTCAACAACAAGGCGTATGCATTGCTTCAAACCGGAAAAGCGGACGAAGCCCGCGGGCTCATCGAAAGATCACTGGACAAATTGCCGAAAAACGGCTACGCGCTGCGCAACCTGGGCATCTATTATCAGCAGAAAGGGAATACCGCAGAAGCGCTGAAAGCATTCAGCAGGGCCATCGAAATTGCCCAGCCTGTGGAATCGCTCTATGGATTGACCGGGCAGGCTTATATGGCGGAAAAAAACCTTGCAGAAGCGTGTAAAATTTGGAAGCAGGGAGTCGTGCTGAAAGACTCCCTGGCAACGGCCGAAGCGGCCAAATACTGCCGGTAGGATCGCTAATGCAGGGCGCGTTTGAGCTCCCGCCAAGCCCTTGTATTTTCGACGGGATCGGTAAAACCTTCGAGTAGGGCGATCCCGTCGAAATCCAGAAAATTCTGAATAACGATATCAATTCCTTCCTTGCCGGAAACTCCGAAATATGCAATTCCAGAATCCTCGCACGTACGCTGCGCGGAGAATGAATGCCTGGTCTCAAAAAATGTTTCCAGCTCCGGTAAGCTTCCCGGGCCGTCGATCATCCGGAATATGTTCCCACCCGAATTGTTCAGCACAACGATTTTCAGGTTCCGGGGCAGATCGTCGATCAGCAAGCCGTTCCGGTCGTAAAGGAAAGCTACGTCGCCTACGATCAGCAGTGTCGGCCTACCGGTCACGCGTGCCGCGCCTATCGCCGTGCTTACACAGCCATCGATCCCGCTCGTTCCCCTATTCGCGAATACCCCCGACCATTCGTTTTCAGTGGCAAGCAAATTAGCATAGCGCACAGACATACTGTTGGCTATATGTAACTGATACTGGTTTTTAATATATTTAAATATTATATCTAACAGAGATAGATCACTGAACATTGTTAGGTTTTTCGCGATTTCATGCTTCTTCTGCCGCGCATTTCGCTCGTTTTGCAGCCATAACGTATGAAATGCGGTGTCGTGCCCCAAGTCTGAATTCTCGACAAAGGACTGGTAATCAAGTTTTTCGAATAGCTTTTCGAAAAATGATGCCGCTTTTCCCGGAATATCCCTGGTTACCGACTGGAACGGGTCGGCTAGAAACGCGTCTTCGCCCAGGTGCCAATGGTATTTAGGGGGATTTTTACGAATGAATAGCTTGAATTCCTTCGAAAGGAACGACATTCCGAATGTAATCAGCAGATCTGGCCGGAGATTCTCAACGCCTTTTGTTCCTAAAAACAAGTCATGATGACGTATGAATTCCCTGCCCGACAAGTTGGCAATGCAGTCGCCCAAGACGGGAATCTGCCACTCTTCGTTAATGCGGGTCAATACGGTATTCAATGCGCTGTCGGGCTTGCCCTGTCCGCCTGCAATGAGGATATTGGATGCGTTCTCCCATTCATCAAGCAATTCTTCCCAGACCGTTTGCGGCCATACTGCCTCGTTTTCCTGCCTTTTAATAACCCTAACCTGATCCGAAGGCCTGAAATCCTCGCCGGAAGACGGGTAAAACGGCTCACGGATCGGCACATTGATGTGCACCGGGCCATTTGGAGCAATCGAAGCCAGATTAACCGCCTCATTGGTGACCCGGTTAATCGCCCATTGCACGTCCGGGTGCTGATAATCGGGCGAAATCTCAAAGGAGCGCTTTACATGCTGACCGAAAATGCCTGTTTGATAGATCGTTTGGCCATCATATTGGTGCTGCCACTCCTTAGGCCTGTCGGCCGTGAGAACCAGCAGCGGAATCTGCTGGAAAAATGCCTCAGAAACGGCCGGAGCGAAGTTGTAGGCCGCACTACCCGAGGTGCATATCAAAACCACGGGAGAATCGATTTGCTGGGCTATCCCGAGGGCAATAAAGCCCGCCGAACGTTCGTCGATGCAGACATGAGGCTGAAAGCCGCCGTGACGCGCAAATGCGAGCGTCAATGCTGCGCTGCGGGAGCCAGGAGAAATTACGACGTGGCGAATCCCCTGCTGGAAGCAGATTTCGGCCATGTCGATCAAAGGTTGTAAAATAGCCATGGAAAACTTCCTTGTCTGAAAATGAAAATAGCCTCCCGAAAGAGGCTATTAAAGTAATTAGAAGGTTTGCATTTCGAGATGCATTAACCCAAATAGGTTTTCAAAGCTTTGCTTCTGGAAACGTGACGCAATCTGCGGATCGCTTTTTCTTTGATCTGGCGTACGCGTTCACGTGTGAGGTTGAACTTCTCCCCGATCTCCTCCAAAGTCATCGCATGCTCGCCATTCAGCCCGAAATACAAGGCAATTACGTCTGCTTCGCGTTGCGTAAGCGTGCACAATGCGCGCTGCACCTCTTTCCGAAGCGATTCGTTCACCAGTCCCGAATCCGGTTTGTCTTCCAGGTCGTTTTCAAGCACGTCCAAAAGGCTGTTTTCTTCGCCTTGTACGAATGGAGCGTCCATGGATACGTGGCGACCGGAAATCTTCATGGTATCAACTACCTCCGATGAAGAAATTTCCAGTACTTCCGCCAATTCTTCCGGTGACGGTTCACGTTCGAAACGTTGTTCCAGTTCCGAGAAAGTCTTTGAAATTTTGTTCAAAGAACCTACACGGTTGAGGGGTAAACGTACGATACGCGACTGCTCTGCCAATGCTTGCAGGATCGATTGACGGATCCACCAAACTGCGTATGAAATGAATTTAAAACCTCTTGTTTCGTCGAAACGCTGTGCTGCTTTGATCAGACCGAGGTTCCCCTCGTTGATCAGGTCACCCAACGATAAGCCTTGATTTTGATATTGCTTTGCAACTGACACCACGAAGCGCAGGTTCGCTTTGGTCAAACGTTCCAAAGCCAACTGGTCTCCATCCCTGATTTTCTGAGCTAACGTCACCTCCTCATCCGGCGTTAGCAAATCCACCTTACCGATCTCCTGCAAATATTTATCTAATGACTGACTTTCACGGTTGGTAATTTGCTTACTGATCTTTAGCTGTCTCATCTATGTCTTTATTAAGTATGTTATATAACGACGTTTTTACCGTTCCTGCCTAGAAGAACACTGAATTAATCTTTTTTGTTCTCAGGCTTTGGTAACAATACTTTGCGTGAAAGGCGGTATTTTCCAGTTTTCTTATCGATTTCGACCAGCTTGACCTGCACCTCTTCTCCTACTTCCAGAACGCCGTCCATTTTTTCGAGGCGCTCCCACTTGATCTCGGAAATGTGCAATAAGCCATCTTTACCTGGAAGGAATTCTACAAAGGCTCCGAATGGCATGATCGACTTCACTTTGCCGGAATAGATTTCACCGATCTCAGGTACCAGAATGATGCCTTTAACCCGTGCAACCGCCTTATCCATGGAAGTCTTATCAGCAGAGAATATACTTACGAACCCTGCGCCGTCTTTCTCTTCGATGGAGATCGTTGCGCCGGACTCTTTCTGAATATCCTGAACCACTTTTCCGCCTGGCCCGATCACAGCACCGATCATCTCGCGATCGATTTTGATCACGATAGCACGTGGTGTATGAGGTTTCAGGTCAGCACGGCTTTCGGTGATGGTTTTGTTCATCTCACCAAGAATGTGCAGACGACCCGCTTTGGCTTGCATCAATGCCTCTGTCAATACTTCAAATGAAAGGCCGTTCACCTTCATATCCATCTGGCAGGCAGTGATACCCTGCTCTGTTCCGGTTACTTTGAAGTCCATATCGCCCAGGTGGTCTTCGTCACCAAGGATATCGGAAAGAACCGCATACTTGCCGGTTGCTTCATCCGAGATAAGACCCATTGCGATACCGGATACCGGTGCTTTGATTTTCAGACCTGAGTCCATCAATGCCAGAGATCCTGCACAAACGGTCGCCATAGACGACGAACCATTCGATTCAAGAATGTCGGATACGATACGGATGGTGTACGGGTTATCCTCCACTGGCGGCAACACTTTTTTGAGTGCACGCAATGCGAGGTTACCGTGCCCTACCTCACGACGGCCAGGACCGCGGTTTGGCTTCACTTCGCCGGTTGAGAAACCTGGGAAGTTGTAGTGCAAAAGGAATTTGCTGTAACCGTATTTCAATGGGGTATCGATGATCTGTTCGTCCTGCTTGGTACCAAGCGTTACGGTGGTCAGCGATTGTGTTTCCCCGCGCGTGAAGAGCGCAGAACCGTGTGCATTAGGAAGGAAATCAACTTCCGAGGCGATCTGTCTTACTTCGTCCAGGCGACGGCCGTCAAGGCGCGTGCGCTCGTCAAGAACCAGGCGGCGGGATGCTTCCCAAACCAGGTCGTTGAAATAGCGTTTCGCCAGACTTTCGTTGAATTCCGGTTTCTCTTCTTCTGTAATAGTTGTTTTGAATTCTTCCCAAACAGCTTTGAAACCGTCTTTTCTAACTGTTTTGTTAGTAGAACCCAACTGCGTTACCGCATATATTTTGCCATAAGCAAACTCGCGCAGACGTGCTTCAAGCGCTTCGTCGGCAGGGTCGCCTACATATTCTCTTTTTTCAGTTTTGCCAACAGCCGCTTCGAATTCCTTCAACGCAGCGCATTGGTCTTTGATAACTGCGTGTGCTATTTTCAGCGCCTCGATCACTTCCTCTTCCGATACTTCGCTCATTTCACCTTCCACCATCGCGATATCGTTATACGTCGCGCCTACCATCAGGTCGAGCGTTGCATTTGCCAGCGCAGTCGTTCCCGGGTTGATCACATATTCGCCATCGATTTTAGCAACGCGAACTTCCGAAACCGGCCCGCCGAAAGGGATATCCGATGCCGCCAATGCAGCCGATGCCGCCAATGCAGCCAATGCATCCGGCAAGGCTTCTGCGTCAGCAGAGATCAAAAGAATGTTTACCTGTACTTCTGCGTGGTAATCCTCAGGGAAAAGCGGACGCAATACACGGTCCACCAAACGGCTTGTCAACACTTCGTGGTCAGACAGCTTGCCCTCGCGGCGCTGAAAGCTTCCCGGGATACGTCCCGCTGATGCGAATTTCTCCTGATAGTCGACTGACAATGGCAGAAAGTCGAGGCCTTCCTTAATATCCTTGTTAGCAACAACCGTAGCCAACAACATGGTGTTACCCATTCTGACTACCACCGATCCGTCGGCTTGCTTGGCTAATTTTCCTGTTTCGATTGTGATTTCCCTGCCGTCCGGTAAGGTTATAGTCTTGGTAACTATATTAAAGAGCATAGAATATTGTTTTTTGTAGCTGTGAGACGCCGTCCTGACGCCCCGGTAAGTTCTTGTTTTTTCCGCAAAAAATCAGGGAACTTTCACATATGTAAAGTTCCCTGATTTCAAATTACTTACGTATGTTCAATTCGGCGATGATCGCACGGTAGCGATTGATGTCTTTTTTGTAAAGATAATCCAACAATCTTCTGCGCTTTCCTACCATTTTGAGGAGGCCCAGACGTGTATCATTATCTTTCTTGTGCGTTTTAAGGTGCTCGTTCAGATAATTGATACGGTACGTAAATAAAGCAATTTGTGATTCAGCAGAGCCGGTGTCACCGCTCTCCTTTTTAAAACCTTTCGATTCGAAGATCTCGCTCTTCTTTTCCGCGGTTAAATACATGATTGTAACAACAGATTAAAGTGATATGTAGTAATCACGGCACCTTGCCGCAAATAAAGTTGCAAAAGTAGGCTTTTAAAACCGGTTTTTAAAATAATTTAAATTAATTATGAGTGATAAGCTCCGTTTTCCCGAATCTACTTGCCCATTTGGACTTAATTCTTTTGAAGAACATCTGGTAAACATCCTTCTCGAACAACCGTGAGTCGCTCCGTGCGCGCTCAATAAAGTAAATACCCGTCGCAAACAGGAGCGTGTTGGCCATCCACGCACCGATCGGAACTGCCACCAGTCCTTCCTTCACCCATTTATCGCCCTGATTTGTCAGTACATACAACAGAATAAAGAACAGGATCGAAACCAGCACGGGTACGCCGAACCCGCCTTTCTTGATAATAGCTCCCAATGGCGCGCCGATCAGGAACATGATCAGGCAGGAAAGCGCCTGGGTGAATTTGTGGTGCCTTTCCAGTTCGTACTTACTCGCGTCCTTCAATTTCGTCTGCAAATAGTCTTGCTGCGACTTAATATAGCTCAACATACTGTTTGATGCCGCCTTGGTATTCATCAGGATATCCTTTTTCAAACTGTCCGAAACAGGCTTCGCGAGCAGCGAGTCGATCCATTTACCGCTTTTGAGCGTTTTATCGGTGCCTTCGCGGTAGTTGTAGGAATAATATTGCTGACTGCCTGAAACAAGGTTTTTCTTTGTTTCCTGGTAGGAAGTACGTAACGAATCCGCTGTTGCCGTCAGATCGCTAATGTTCTTCATAAATTCGTGGTATTTGAACTGCCCTTCGTCCGTCCGCTTCATTCCAAACGACGCAAGACTTTCCGTAAGGCGGTAATGCCTGAACGACTGGCGGTTAAAATTGGAATAGGGAGTCTGGGAACCGGCGGGCGATGCAATATAAACGGGTCGCGAGCTTCCCGAAGCTTGCTCGTCCGTGTAGCGGGTACCGTTGTAAAGCTCGATCACCAGATAACGGTTCTCATTGATGGAGAACATTCTGCCCGAATCTGCCAGGATAATCTCTGTATTCCCCAATTCGTACGACCGGCTGTTGTGTATATAGATCACCATGCCGATCATCTTGCCATTGTCCAGCTTTTCGTCGACCTTGATGCTATACCCGGGCAAATCATTGTAAAAAATTCCTTCTTTAATTTTTAACGTAGCTTTCGTGGTTTTGATGTCATACAGCAGACTATATCCTTTCAGGTTAGCCCAGGGCGAAACGCGGTCGTTAAAATAAAAGGAGAAGATGCTGATTCCGACAGCCACGATAAACATCGGCAACATGGCGCGCACTACGGAAATACCGGCGCTTTTGATGGCCGTAAGTTCAAAGAATTCGCCCAGGTTGCCAAAAGCCATCAGGGAAGACAGCAGCATTGCCAGCGGTAATGCCGTGGGCACGGTAATGAGGCTGAAAAAGAAGAATAGTTGTGCATAGTCCATGACGTTCAGGTCCTTCGACACGAAGTCATCTATGTAAAAGATCATGATCCGCATCAGGAAGACGAACACCACAACCGACATTGTAATCACAAAAGGTCCCCAAAAGGACGTTAAAATAAGCTTATCCAGCTTTTTCATCAACTACCTACTATTTCTCTTAAATTATCAATAAATCCCTCCCACAATGAATGAAGCTCGTCCTTGTCTCGATTCGACGAATAGTCGATCACGCGTAAAAAGGTTGTCTGGGTTAACTCGCTAACTTCTAATTTTAGTTCCAAATGGTTGTTATCAAGATTGTCGTCACTCGTGTCCTCAAAATCGAAACGCACCGCCTTGTTGATCCGCAAACCGGTTTGTCGGGCAATATGGCTGTCGCCGTCCCATTGAAAATCGAAACGGTGATCGGGCAGCACAGTCACTTTCTCGGCAAACCATTGTTGCAGTCCCGAGGGTGTGGAAATATATGGAAAGAGAACTTTAGGGGAGGAACGCAATTCAAATTCGGTAACAAATTTATATTTTTCCATATGTGCTGAAATTAAAGGTGCGGCCTCGTTAGCCTTGCCTTATGTGCTGATTTAAAAGTTGTAATATAATATAAATCGACAATAAATGCGTGTAAATATAAATTTGTTGTTTCAAAATTATGCGGAATTTACGTTAAAAATGGGTAAACGGGTTGCATCGTAATATTCTTTAACATACTTTTGCACCACAATTACGACGGCGGGGTAGCTCAGATGGTTAGAGCGTAGGATTCATAACCCTAAGGTCGGCAGTTCGATCCTGCTCCCCGCTACATTGTTGAAGACATCCTCCCGGATGTCTTTTTTATTTTCCGCCATTTTGTGTCTTCTCGAGAATTAAAATCGGCGCATTTCGGTTTACAGTAATTGGTAACACCACCGAATCACCTCAGAACTGTATGAAATTATTATTCCAATACCTGAGCAGGTACAAGGGACTCATTTTCCTGGCCCTGCTAATGGCGGCCGTCAATCAAACCTTCTCCCTTCTCAACCCTTACATCCTCGGTAACTACCTCATCGATCCCTACGCCAACAAAGCGGTAGAGTTCCGCACGAAGGGACTTGACAATGCATTCTTTAAGGGGATACTGATGGGCCTGCTGATGATCATCGGCGTAGCGATGGTATCGCGCATAGCCAAGGCATTTCAGGATTACCTGGTGAATGTCGTGATCCAGAAATTCGGTGCAGCGCTTTATACCGACGGGCTGCGGCATGCATTAAGGCTCCCGTTCCAGGATTTTGAAGACCAGCGCTCGGGCGAAACGCTTTCCGTGCTTTTGAAGGTCCGTGCCGATTGTGAAAAGTTCATTCTCAACTTCGTTAACGTCCTGTTCTTTACATCGGTAGGTATTGTTTTCGTGGTCATCGTCGCATTCAGGCTCAGCCCGTGGTTACCGCTGATCTACCTCGTCGGCTCGATCATTCTCGCGTTTCTGACTAGTGTTTTGAGTAGGAAAATCAAAACGATCCAGAAGAATATCGTGAAGGAAACGACCGCATTGGCCGGTTCTACCACCGAATCGTTGCGCAATATCGAGCTCGTAAAAAGCCTTGGATTGACGCAGCAGGAAATCGGACGACTGAATACCACAACTTATAAAATTTTGAAACTCGAACTGAAAAAGGTAAAAAGCATCCGTTCGGTAAGTTTCATCCAGGGAACGTTCGTCAATTTTCTACAACAATGCGTGATGTTCGCACTACTGTTTTTCGTGTTCCGTGATAAAATTACCGTGGGGCAGATGATGATGATGCAATTCTACTCCTTCTTCATATTCGGACCATTGCAGGAATTGGGCAATGTGATCCTCTCCTACCGTGAAGCTGAGGCGTCTTTGAATAACCTGCAAACATTGCTGGCCCGACCCGTAGAACACAAACCGGCTAACCCTGAAAGCATTACCGACATTAAGGAGTTGCAATTCGACCATGTGAAATTCCAACATCAAACGGCCAAACGCCCTGCTCTCGAGGAGATTTCGTTTAATGTGAAACGTGGAGAAACCATTGCATTCGTGGGGCCATCGGGCTCCGGCAAGACCACCTTGGTAAAGCTGCTCGTTGGACTGTACCAACCTATCGAAGGCGCTGTTTTCTATAACGGTGTGAGTGGAAAAGATATCGATTTTGACGAAATCAGGCATAAAATCGGCTTTGTGACGCAGGATACGCAGCTTTTTTCGGGTACCATTAAGGAAAACCTGCTGTTTGTTAATCCGGAAGCAACCGACGAAATGATCAACGACGTGCTCATGAAAGCCGCTTGCTATAACCTGTTGGCCAGAGCCGAAAATGGCATCGACACGATGATCGGCGAAGGCGGTTTGAAATTATCAGGCGGCGAGCGCCAGCGCCTCTCGATCGCCCGCGCACTCCTGCGTAACCCACACCTGATCATTTTCGACGAAGCAACATCAGCACTCGATTCGCTGACCGAAGAAGAAATATCGAACACCATTCGCGACATTACCGACCAGCGCCAACACATTACTGTCATGATCGCACACCGGCTATCGACCATCATGTACGCCGACCGCATTTATGTGCTTGAAAAAGGCCGTATCGTCGAAACCGGCAGTCATCATGCATTGCTTGAAGAAAAAGGCCTCTATTACGCGATGTGGCGCCAGCAAATCGGCGAACGCAAAGACGAAACGGTACTGTCGGCTTAATGGTGCAAATCTCTTGATTTGCACACACTATTCGCAGGCCTCCGGCCGGAGGCCTGCGAATAGCAAGTCACGAAGGCTGACCTTCGTGCCATTTGCTTAACTACGCAAGAATCGGGTTTCAGTGCACGCCCGGGCCGGGTAATTTTGGTTCAACCAATCAAAATACCCAATGACCACCATTGAAAACCTCGACTGGGCTTCCATTCGCGAAAACCTTCACCAGCGCGGCTATGCGCAACTTAATCAGCTTCTGAATCCAGAGGAATGCGACAATCTGATTGCTGAATATGCCAACCCGGCACATTACCGCAAGACGATCGTCATGGAGCGATATCGCTTTGGGCTGGGTGAGTATAAATACTTTTCTTATCCACTACCCTCAATTATCCAACGGCTGCGCGAAAGCATTTACCCAAAACTGGCGCCCATTGCTAATCAATGGATGAATGCGCTCAGCAAAGAAAATCCCTACCCTGCTCATTTAGAAGATTTTCAGGAACTGTGTAAGGCTGAGGGACAAACAAAACCGACGGTACTGATCCTGAAATACGGCCAAGGCGGCCATAATACGTTGCATCAGGACCTTTATGGCGAGCTGTTCTTTCCGATTCAAATGGTGCTGTTCCTCAACGAGCCGGACGAGGACTATACCGGCGGCGAATTCGTTATGACCGAACAAATACCACGTGCGCAATCGAAGGCCATTGTTTTAAAACCCCGGAAAGGCGATGCGTTGCTTTTTACGACGAATTTCAGACCAGTGAAAGGCAGCAAGGGCTACTACCGCGTCAATATGAAGCACGGCGTGAGCGAAGTGCATGGCGGCCAGCGGTACACGTTAGGTATTATTTTTCATGATGCATTGAGCTAAAACCGGGCATTTCCCGGCAAATGCATTTAAAACAGCACGCATGATCAGCCACGAAGAACTAGGCCCGGAAAACTTCGCGACGAGCCGGAAGCTGAAACGAATGATTGCCAGCTTTGCCATCACAATGGCCGGCAACCGCAACCTTAAAATTTACGGTCGATTATCCTGCGGTTCGGGAAAACGAATGAAACGAAGCACCAGGGTATTCTTCTCCGACGAGCGTGACGCGCTCACGCATGGGTACCGCCCGTGCGGGCATTGCATGCGCGAGGCATATTTGAAATGGAAATTAAGTTAGTGGCTTTACAGCCAGGCTCCTCCACAAATAGAACGTGACATAGGTTTCCCAGCCTGCATAATCACGGAAAAAGGCTTCGATTTTGTCCTTTTCAGTACGCTCTGCGATGATACCATGACCAGTCAGCGCATTCAGCAGCCCCACATCTCCATGGGGAATACCCTCGGGCGCACGGAACGACTTCATAAGCACATAATTGGCCGTCCAGATACCAATTCCCTTGTGCCCCACCAACGCCTTCTGTCGTGACTCAAAATCCGGCAAAGCGTCGATTAGCGAACGGCTGAGCGTGCCCTCCACGAATGCGCGAGCCGCACCAATCACATATTCCGCCTTTTTTTGTGAAAACTGCATTCCCCGCAGCACATCGATTTCCGCATTGGCCAAAACTGCCGGTTCAGGAAAAATATGAAAAACCTGATTATCCCATTCAATATGCCGACCATAGCGCTCTACCATGCGCCGTTTCATTTTATATGCAAATGTGAGGTTAATCTGCTGCCCGATAATGGACCAGCAAAGTGCTTCAAACATATCGGAAATGCCCATCAGCCGCAAGCCGGAGAAATTTTCAGCCATATATGCCAGGCGGCTGTCCCGCTTTAACTGCATATAAAACGGCAGAAGGTCGCGATCCAGATCGAACCAATCGCTGACGTAAGCTGTGAGAAAATCGCGGCATTCCGGATTTGCAACACCTTCCAGAATCTCGATTTTTAAAAAATTACCCTGCTCACTTACCTGGAAAAGCACGTCGCCATAAGGCGTCGCAATTGCTTTGAAAACTGCTGTTTCAGTTACCAAATGCAGGCAATCGTCGTAATTGCGGTTTAAAAACCAGAGGCATTCCTGGAAATTGAAAAGCGGCGGGACCGCGATAAGGATAGTTTGTTGATGCATCTTGGGGTTAATTCACTCATTCACTCAATGCACGATTTTGAAAACCAGTTCCCGCAGCAGCTCACCCTCGGGAATACTCGTGCCGTCAAGCCCTTTCAAACGCCCGTCGCTTTCGCGCAGGTAATGGATAATATTAACAACCTTGCCCATTGGATAATTTCGCGCGGCCAGCAGATAATCCTTGACGAAATACGGGTTAACACCCAGCTCCACAGCCAGCCCCTTTTCCGATTTGTCGCGCGCCGCATGGGTAAGGAGTAGTTTCGAGAAAAATCCGAACAAAATGATCAACACCGGCGCCAGCGGATTGTCCTTGGAATTGGAAGCAAAAAAAGCGGCTATCTGGTTCGCTTTCAGCACATCGCGATGCATCAATGCCTTTTGAAATTCAAAAACATTATATTCTTTGCTTATACCTACAAACTTTTCAATCGCCGTCGCATCAATACCTTCGTCTACACGCAGGTTCACCATGATCTTGCGAATCTCGTTTGAAAGCCGTTTCAGGTCGTTACCAATGTTATCCACCAGCATTTGAACGGCCTTCGGACTGATTTTTACGCCCTCGTGCTGGCAAAATGAGCCTACCCAGTCGGGCAGCTTGTTGTCATACATCTTTTTAGATTGCACCACCACCCCATTTGCATTGCAGGCTTTAAGGTAAGATTTTCGCTCGTCTGCGTTGGCGTGATAGCAAAACACCAGCACGGTGCTTGGCACGGGGTTCAAGGCATAATCTTCTAATCGCTGCTGCTGTTCCTTCTGTTCAATGCCGTTCAGGCGGTGTGCTTCTTTCACCAAAACCAGCTGACGCTCGGCCATGAAAGGAAACCGCCGCGCATAGCTCAGCACGCCGGCCACGTCGGTGTCTTTTCCGTACAGCACAAACTGGTTAAATCCCCGCTCCGATTCCGGAACCACTTTATTTTCAAGCTCTTCGGCAATAGAATCGATGTAATAGGGTTCGTCGCCGTGCAGGAAGTACAGCGGCCGAAACTTCTTGCTTTTGAGCTCTTTAAGGATAATATCAGGTGTTTGTGCCATGAGTTTGGGAATTGAGACCGGCATGCGGTCCAGGCATCAAATTTACCGTTCCACAACGATTTATGCCGCGTTTTCGACGATAAATTGCCCTGCCTGCCGGCGCAATTCCGGAAAAAAGGAGACGAATTTGGTATAATAGAACTCTTCATTGGCTTGCAAGTCGCTGACAGCCGTGGAGATAGGCGCTAAAAACTCCGCCCGGCGCGAAAGGCGGTGAAACGTGGTATCAATACCGTCGAACGTCTCATAAGTGTTGAGCCAGTCCTGCCGGATCATCGAACGCACCATCGGCACCATTGTCTCCGGGATAAGGTGGGCGTTCCGCTCGATCACCGAATAAATCCGGTGCGCGTATACGAAAAGCGGTTCATGATGGTAATGCTCGAAATTTTTGGCGAGGAAATAATCGAAATAGATGTCCATCACGATTCCCGCCAGCTTTCCCTGTGTAACCGCCGCCACATCTTTGGCTTCGAGTACTTCGGGATGCTTATCCGTAAATGAATCGATAAAGCGGTGCAGTTTCAGCCCCAGCACATAGTCGGGATTCCAGTTGGCAGTCTTTTCATCACTCAGACGTCCTTTAATGAAGTCACCGACATAATTGCCCATCATCACCCCCTCATTCTCGCCAGACAGCAAAATATGTGCTAAAAAATTCATCCAAATGACATTTTGACAAAATTGCCGTACGTTTGTTCCAGTACTCTCTCACGGAACAATTCTTTTACAACAACCATTATTTTAATCAAACTAGCAAATGAAAATCGAAAAAAATAACGTCGTAGCGTTAACATATAGCCTCAGCATTCCTGACTCTGAAGGCGAAACAGATGTTGTCGAAGTAGTGTCTGAAAATGACCCGATGTATTTTATCCACGGCATCAGCGGACTGCCGGAGGGTTTCGAAAGCCAGATCGAAGGCCTTTCTGCGGGCGATACTTTTGATTTTACCGTCTCTCCCGAAGAAGGTTACGGAGAATATGATGAAGAAGCGGTTGTAGACCTGCCGAAATCGGTTTTCCAAAATAGTGAAGTGGATCAAAACGAGCTGTTGCAGGTAGGCAACATCATCCCAATGACCAACGAAGAAGGCGAAAGACTACACGGTCAGATCGTCGAAATCCAGGATGACGTCGTAATCATGAACTTTAATCACCCGCTGGCAGGCAAGGAAATGCATTTCTCGGGCAAGGTGCTGAGCGTGCGTGCAGCAACACGTGAAGAGCTCGATCATGGGCATGTGCACGGTACGGGGGGAGTGCATCATCATTAATGAGTGAATGTCGGAATGAGTGAATGAATGAATAACCGCAAAAACATTCACTCATTCACTCATTTACTCACTCAATCATTGGCTGATACTGCTCCACCTCCACACCAAACCTTCGCAAAAACTCCACGCCCTCTTCGATCGCAATGCCCTTGTAGGCCGCATACGAGTGCAGGAAAATCACTTTCCTGATCTTCATCGTGTAAATCACCCTTGCACAGGCAATGCACGGCGCGAGTGTGACAAAAAGTGTTGATCCTTCGATATTTGAACCGTTTTTGACGGCGAACAGAATGGCGTTCTGCTCAGCATGCAATGCCAGCGAGCAACTCCCTTTTGCATCGCGCGGGCATCCTACGCCCGGAAATTCTTCATCGCAGTTGTGCGTGCCCGCCGGCGGCCCGTTGTAGCCAATTGAAATAATCCGCGTGTCCTTCGTTAGCACCGCACCCACCTGTGCTTTTATACAATGCGAACGTTTGGCAAGATTTTTTGCCAGGTCCATATAAATGTCATCAAATTCCGGCCGCAAATTCGTTGTAGCTATTGTCATTCTCTGGTCAATCGAAAAATTCAAGGTACAAAATTAGGGAAATGACGGCTGGATTCAACGCAGTTTGAAAAGTATGACTAGAAGCATATTGCTTATTTTCTTCCTGACCATCCTCCTTAACCCGCTTTTCGCACAGCAGGAGAAGTCGGTTGTTACCCTCACCAAAGACCCCGCAGGCCTTTTCAAATCCTATAAATTCTTTATTCAAAATGTAGAAGACCAGCGCCCTCAACCGGGAGCCGCACTGGGCAAAGTTATCGCCCTGGGCAGGGAAATCCCGGTAGTATTGGCCGGAAAGGCCGAAAATGAGCTGTTCGGGTACTGGTCGTACCTCGCGCCGAAGAAAGAGCAATCCTATTTGCCGCTTTACATTACCATTAAGGAACTGTCTGTCAGCGAAAAGCGCGTTGGACCAAACAGGGTTACGGGCGAAGTGCGGCTGAATGTCCGCTTCCGATGGTACCGTAATATGGAGCCCGTGGAGCTTACTGGATATCAAACGGCAGCCAATTATACGCGGCCGGAAACTGCGTTCACCCACGATAAGTTAATCAAACAGCTTGTGGATCAAGCGTTAAGCCATTTTCAAAAGTGGATGACATCCAATGGGGGCAAAACGTCGGCGCTGGCCCGCAATCTGGTGCTTACATTCAAAGAAATTAACAACACGGCCTCCGAGGACACGGTTTTTTACTCTCCAAAACGACCGCTGATCTGGAATGATTTTAAGGTAAGAAGTGCGAAACCGGGCAGCAGGTATGCAGCTGCGGTATTCACCAGTTTCGGGTATGAAGGCCGCTCCTATCCAAAAGGCGATGATCTGGTGGTGGAAATTGGTTTAAAGACCTTCATGGTCAAAAGCATGTCGTGGGGCCGGCCGGAGTCGCGCGATGCGGGCACATTGCGTCATGAGCAGATCCATTTCGACATTACGAGGTTGGTAGTAGAGAAGTTTAAAGAACGCCTCAGAAAAGCGGAATTAACCTTTGAAGACTACGACAGCGAGATTCAATACCAGTTTCTCGAAGCTTTTCGGGAAATGAACCACGATCAGGAACAATACGACGGAGAAACCGGCCACGGCCTGAATGCGGGCGTCCAGGCCGCGTGGGATAAAAAAATTGCACAGCAAATCGAAGCGCTCTATTCGGTGCAGTAATGCCCTTTAAGGCGATTCGAATGACTTACCCGGCTACGGGGCTGCAATGCGGATAATGTCCTGAATTTCACGGCTTAACGCGTAGTTTTTTATATTAAAATCAAAAGCGCGCGTGTCCTCTGCAAATGCCTTATTACTCACAAGGTAAAGTTCACCGCCTGATTTAAAGCCCACTACCTGATGTTTAGGAACCAGAAAGCTGACCATCTCGGCATTCAGGTGCGTATTCAAACCGCCTGATATTGAAATAGTTGCGAAAATTACTACCGATACCGCTGTCCATTTCAGGCAATACACTGAGCGCTGGTACACAGTATACCAAACCAGTAGAATTATACTATACAGCAAAATCACTTCCAATGCGCTTAAATGCAAGTTTTCCAACAAATGTCCGGGAAGCGATCGTGGGATCGAGGCCGACCAGTCCGTAAGCCCGGCAGAAAGTGTTACGACTTGGCCGGCAACCCAGGCAAGCCACGAAATCCCGACAGGACTAATCAGCAACAGAACCAATGCAGCTGGCAGCAAGATATTCGTAAATACCACCACCAGCGGGTTTACCAGCCAGAAGTAAGTCGGGAATTGATGAAAGTAGAAAAGACTCAGCGGGAATGTCGCAATCTGGGCCGCGAGGGCAAGCGCACTTACCTGCCACACAAACCTGATAAGGCTATTTGTAGGGTTCACAATATCAAAAATAGGTTGATAAAGCAGAAAAATCCCCGCCATAGCCAGGTATGACAGCTGAAAACCGACATCATACAATGCACAGGGATCGAGCAGGAGAATTATGAGCGCCGAAAATGCCAGCGTGTTCATCGGGTAATGCTTTCGTCCGGCCACTTCGGCCGTTACCAGTACCATGCACATCAATGTAGCACGCTGGACGGAGGGCGGCAAACCGGTAACCAGCGCATAAAATCCCAGTAATGCAGCTGTGAGGAAGAGATAAATCCATTTTCCAAAGCGCCAACGCTTCAACCAGCCGAAAGCCGTACTAATGGCCAGAAAGATAATGGCTACGTGCATTCCGGAAACGGAAAGAATATGCACCGCGCCCGAAATAACGTAATCGCCTACTTGTTGCTCGCCGAGATCGTCGCGGCGGCCCAACAGCATAGCCTTCACAAGCCCGTATGCCGCGGAATCAATATGCTCGCGGAAACGGTCGTCAGCCCATTGAGAAACTGTTTCAGGCCAATAAGCAGGATTTCCCTTGTTACCGGCGGACATCAGCTGGCAGGAACCCTTATTTACAAATGCGGTAAAAAGGATACCCTTGTTCCTCAAATACCGGGCATAGTCAAACTGTTCGGGGTTTTGCGGCGGAGCGGGTTGCTCCAACCGTCCGTTGATCATCAACTTGTCGCCGGGTCTGGGAATGATCGGGAGGCTATCCGGCAAATAAATCAATGCCCTCACCGGATAATTAACCCATTGCTTTCCGCTTTTAAACTGTTCGGTCCGGATCTCAAAGCGAATGGAATTGGTCCGCTTTTCGGGTATGGTCGTCACTACGGCTGCGAAGGATTGGTATTCCAATGCATTAAGTCCGCTGAGCTGCCTGTCTTTTTCCTCCTCGACCCGCATTTTAACACCAGCTCCCAAAAGAAACATCCAGGCAGCCAAACCAATAGCGAAGCCTGTCTTGCGCCGCAGCAGATACAGCGAAATACATCCCAACGTCACGGCAACCACGGGTATTAATATAAAAACAACCGGCATACCGGCGGTCGTACGGAATGCGTCGCCTGCCAATATGCCGGTTGCTAGGAATAGTACTACGCTTACAAACGGAGCGCGTGGTAGCATGTGTATTTATCGTACGACAAAACGTTTTGTGATCGTCTTATTAGCGGTCTCTACTTTGTAATAGTACAATCCGCTAGGGAAGTTTCTAACGTTGAGGTAAGAGCGGTTGACGGCATCTTCCGTCACCTTTTGTCCTTTCTGATTATAGACGGACACGGTATAATTTTCAAAATTAGGCGTGAACACGTTGGTTGTCAAGGTCTCACGAACCGGATTAGGGTAAAGTTCCACTAAAAGTTCGGTCGTCGAGAACTGTGAGTACTCCACCATTTTCGCACGTCTGGGACTCAATGCAAGCACGGCGTGCATTCGTGCCTTCTGATCATTCGTAAATATGCTCATGCACACGTCGGGCGAGTAGTCCATGTAGTTTTCGATCATGTTGCGCGTCATCACAGTTCCGCCACATTGCGAATATACCGGCGAGCACGAAAGGTCTGTTGTCTCGTTCTTGGTATTGGCGGTTGGCGTGTCGTCGCAATAATCGGTGCCGCAGGTACTGTCGCCCCAAATGTGTATCAGCCCGAGCCAATGGCCTACTTCATGTGTTGTCGTACGGCCCAGGTTATAGATCCGACTCGTGATCGCATCGGAATTGCGGCCGAAATAGCGGAAATCGATGATTACGCCGTCGGTCAATGCGTCGGCTTCCCCATTTTCGGAGGTAGCAAGACCGGCCGTACGGTCGTTGAGCTCCGTGACTACCGGAAACTGCGAAGTCCCGAGGTAGCGGTCGTTCAGCCGCGTTACCCAGATGTTCAGGTAACGGTTTGTAAACCAGGCCGGCGAAATGTTCGCCAGTTCGTCGGCGTCGGTAATCGGGCTGAACTGCGACGTTGCATTATAGGTGCGCACCACCGAAACCAGTTTGAAACGGATGCCGGTATCTACGCCCAGCGAATCGGTATAATAGCCTTTATAGCCCGAAGTATTGCCATAGTCTTCATTCAGGACGTCGATCTGGCTTTGTATTTGCGCATCGGAGATATTGCCGTTGCCTGCGCCGCCGATTACCTTATCGGCCCGGTTGTGGACGACGTGTATCACCACCGGGATCGTGATCACCTCACTCGCGCTCGTACGCGCCGCAGCGCCAGTATGCAGGTAATTCTCAATCGCCTGCTCAGATTGCATTCGCAGGTTGCGGAGGGAGGGGTTTTTCAACAGCCGTACAGAGTCCCGTTCCGTGCTGGCGCACCTCGTAACAAGCGGATCCTGCGCTCTTCCGAGCGTGGAAACCATCAAAAGGCCGACCAGTAGCAGGCTATTTCTCCGATTTTTCATAAGCAGCAAGAATGTCCTTCACCAAACGGTGCCTTACAACGTCCGAACCGTCCAGTTCCACAAAACTGATTCCCTTAATGCCCTTCAAAACGGTGATAGAGTCGATTAGCCCCGATTTCAAGTTTTTGGGAAGATCGATCTGCGACTTGTCGCCGGTAATGATCGCTTTCGAGCTTGGGCCCATCCGGGTCAGAAACATTTTCATCTGCATGGGCGTCGTATTCTGTGCCTCGTCGAGCAGGATAAATGCGTTGTTCAGCGTACGTCCCCGCATGTAGGCAAGCGGCGCAATTTCGATTACCCGGCTTTCCAGGTACAATTTCAGCTTTTCCGGCGCGATCATATCATCGAGCGCATCGTAGATCGGTCGCAGGTAGGGATCGATCTTTTCTTTCAGGTCACCCGGCAAGAACCCAAGGTTCTCCCCTGCTTCCACGGCCGGACGCGTTATGATAATTTTTCGTACTTCTTTGTTTTTCAATGCCCTCACCGCAATGGCGACCGCAGTATAGGTCTTTCCCGTACCGGCCGGACCGATTGCAAACACGAGGTCGTATTTGCCGGCCTGCTCGACCAGGAGCTTCTGGTTGGTCGTTTTGGCTTTTACAACGAGGCCCTTATTGCCATAAAGAATCACATCGTCGTCGTCTTCGCCGGTGGCCACAGGCATTTTGGCTATGCCGTTCAGGTAGCCTTTGACGTTGTCGTTCGTTATTTTCCCATACTTCTGATAATGCGCCAGAAGGGAGTCTATTACATCTGTGATTCGGATAATTTCGGGGGCAGTCCCCTGGATGCGGATCTCGTTTCCGCGTGAAATAATTTTACTTTCGGGGAAAGCAGCAGCGACTTCCTTGATATTCGAGTTATGAATCCCGAGAAAATCGACCATGGATACGTCTTCGAGTGTGATGATTTTTTCCAGCAAATGAATCAGTGTTTAATGTTTATCTAATCGTTGTAAAATTTAGTAATAATAACCAACATTTGTAAAACATAATCGTCGAAAAAACAATTAATCTACTAAATACCTGGCCAAAAAATAACTCTTTCCCGACCAAGTCTTTCATTATCAGACACGCACAAAAAAGTCGTGTGGCAGAAAAAAAATTATTGCGTCAAACTCCCCGCCGCCGCTTTCCTCGAAGGCCTCCAATGATTAACTTTGTCTTAACATGGAAAACGAAAAGGCACCCAACAACTACCCCAGGAGCGGCTCCAAGACCGGAAACGGCACCAAGCGGTCATTCGCCCCAAGAACGCCATCCAACGATCAGAATTTCAGCAAATTACCTCCTCAGGCGATCGACCTGGAAGAGGCGGTTTTGGGTGCTTTGATGATCGAAAAGGATGCACTCACGGCGGTGGCGGATATCCTTCGTCCGGATAGTTTTTACAAGGAGTCGCACATCCGCATTTACAGCGCGATCGTTACGCTCTTCGCCGATTCGGAACCGATCGACATGCTCACGGTCACCGCAAAGTTGCGCAGCACCGGAGAGCTTGAACTCGTCGGCGGCGCATCCTACATTATGGAGCTGACCAGTAAGGTCAACTCTGCCGCCAACATCGAATTCCACGCCCGTATCATATCGCAGGCCTACATCAAACGGGAGCTTATCAAAGTATCTTCGGAGATCCAGCGGGAGGCTTATGAAGATACCACCGACGTGTTCCGCCTTCTCGACAAAACGGAACAGTCGCTCTTCGCGATTTCGGAGTCTAATATCAAGAAAAATTACGCCGATATGGGCGCGCTCATGCGCCAGGCACTGGCCGAACTCGACCAGAAAAAAAATAACAAGGATGGCCTCACCGGCGTACCATCCGGTTTCAGCGCACTCGACAGGCTTACGTCCGGCTGGCAGAAAACGGAATTGATGATCCTCGCGGCACGTCCCGGTATGGGTAAAACGGCATTTGTCGTTTCCTCGCTCCGGAATGCAGCGGTAGACTTCAATATTCCGGTGGCCATATTCTCGCTGGAGATGTCCTCGGTACAGCTGGTAAATCGTTTGATTTCCGCTGAGGCTGAGATCGATAGTGAGAAAATTCGTAAAGGAAGCCTCGCCCCTCATGAATGGGAGCAACTGCACCACCGCATTCACCGGTTGACAAATGCCCCCATTTACATTGACGACACCCCTGCCCTTTCGGTACTCGAACTGCGTGCAAAATGCCGTCGTTTGAAAGCGCAGCACGATATTCAGATGATCGTAATCGACTACCTGCAGCTGATGACCGGCGATACGGGAGGCAAAAGCCCCGGTAACCGCGAACAGGAGATTGCAATGATCTCACGGTCGTTGAAAAACCTTGCAAAAGAGCTCGACGTACCGGTAATCGCCCTTTCTCAGCTGAGCCGTGCGGTAGAAACGCGTGGAGGGGAAAAGCGTCCTCAACTCTCCGATTTGAGGGAATCCGGGTCAATCGAGCAGGATGCAGACATGGTAATCTTCCTCTACCGCCCTGAATATTATGGTATTACGGAAGACGAAGCAGGTAACTCGGTGGCAGGTGTTGGTGAAGTGATTCTGGCTAAAAACCGTGCAGGTTCGCTGGATACCATCCAGCTGCGCTTCATTGGCAAATACACCAAATTCGCTGACCTTGATTCCGGTTTCACACCGGCCCCATTCTCGATCGACCGCCCGATCCAGACCTCGAACCCAATATCTTCCTTCGAGAGCCAGGCCAAACCTTCGGCACCGTCCACGGGCGGAACGCTCCGCAGCCGCGCCAACGACCTGAGCAACTTCGATTACAAAGGGCCGGATTCGGAACCGCCGTTTTAAGATAATCAGTCAAAAAATACCGTTCGGACACTTTCCGGTTGCCGTTTGATAAAGCGATAATGTAACCGGCATCGTCACTATATTCATTTGGATAGTCACCATCCTAAATAGGCTATCCAAATGAAAAGCATTACCAATAAACTTCTTCTTTCCGTTATTGCTGCTTGCTCGCTCCTGCAATGCCGGCAGGAAACCGGTTCTTCCCCTCCTGGGCCCGAAGCATATCCCTATGCATTACTCGTAACCGCAGTGGAAGCCGAAAAACTCGCATTTGGCGAGCTAACCTCTTCCACAAACAACGCTGCCAGGACTGCCGCAACGGACGTTTCAAAACGGATCAAAAACGTGCGCACATTGAATGACGACGAGGGTAATCCACTGATGCACATTATTCATTTCGAGGCGGATGTGCAGCCTGATGCGGGATTTGTCATCATTGCCGGTGACAAACGAGTTGTTCCGGTACTGGCCAAGGGTGATAGCGGCAAATTCGAGCCCGACGGCGAAAACCCCGGCCCGAGAATATGGATTGAACACGTGAAAGCCGAAGTCGCGACTGGTAAAAGACATGTTACCACGCCTGTGAAAGCCGTCGAACTATTGCTCCTGGCCCCGTCACCAATTACAATTTCCCCTTGAACAACAAAATTTCAACAGACAATTGCACGTCCGCCAATCTCGCTGATCAGCAGATAGCCAATATGATACGCGTGGCTGGCATGTACGCCGGTTCTAATTACAATACTTTTGGTTGTAACACAGTGATCTGGCGTGAGAATATCAAGACAGCATTCCAGGCTGCTGGTTATTCAAATGCAGGAAAAAGGGCTGCGTTCAGCAATGTATACAACGATGTCAGATCCGAACTCATGAGCGGCCACCCGGTAATTATGGACGGCACGAACCAGTTCCTCGGATTTAATAACTGGCACATATGAGGGACGGGACTCCACGCACAACATACGAAGCATCCGAATTACGGTCGAAGACGTCAAAATAAACAAGCCCAGGCTCGTAACCAGCGAAGTAATGGATGGCGAGTACAACCCCGCCGCCGACTCGATATGGACTTACTACAAATATTTAGATCGAAATAAATAACCCGCAGTCAGGAATGGTCAGGAGGAGTCAAGGATGGTCATTTATTGTTCAATGTTAACCACAAATGACTACTCCTGACAAAAACCTATTTCCTCACCAACAACGCCACATTCTCCACATGGTGCGTATTCGGGAACATATCCACTGGCTGCACCCGCGTCACTTCATAATCTTCGGACATTAATGCCAGATCGCGCGCTTGCGTGGCTGTGTTGCAGCTCACGTACACAACACGGTCGGGCGCAGCTTTCAGGATCGTTTCGATCACGGGCACGTCCATTCCGGCACGTGGCGGGTCGGTAATGATCACATCCGGACGTCCGTGCGTGTGCAGGAAGCTCTCGTTCATGATCGCGCGCATGTCACCTGCGAAGAATGAGGTATTGGTAATGCCGTTCAACTGCGAGTTAATGCGGGCGTCTTGCACAGCCGCTTCCACATACTCCACTCCGACCACTTTCTTTGCGCTGCGGGCCACGAAGTTGGCGATCGTGCCGGTTCCGGTATATAAATCGTAAACCGATTCACTACCCGTCAGCTGCGCATAATCGCGTGCCACGCTGAACAGTTTATAAGCTTGCTCCGAGTTGGTTTGGTAAAACGATTTCGGCCCTACCAGAAACGTGAGGTCCTCCATCGTTTCGCGAATTACCTTATCGCCCGCGTAATGGATCACTTCCTGATCCTGATAAGAATCATTTCCCTTCAAATTCACGATATAGTTCAGCGAAGTGATTTCCGGGTGATTTTGGTGCAGGAATTCCATCACTTCCGCGATAATTTCGTCATTTTGCGCGCCAAATTGCACGATCACCATCACGTCGCCCGAATTGGCCGTCCGGACGATCACATTCCGCATCACGCCTACATTAAAGCGTACGTCGTAATAAGGAAACCCTTTTTCCTCGGAAAACCGGTGCAAAGCATTGCGGATCGCATTCGAGGGATCGGGTTGGAGATGACAATGATCGACGGTGAAGATCTTATCGAAACGCTTCGGCACGTGGAAGCCTAATGCGGTTTTCGTGAAAGGCTGCCCCGAATCGAGCTGCTCTTTGGTCAGCCAGCGCCAATTCGAGAAAGTGAATTCCAACTTATTTCGGTAATATTCGGTCTTAGGGGCAGCGATAATCTCGTTAATCTCGACATTCCTGATCTTTCCTATCCTTTCAAAATGATCCACTACCTGCTGCCTCTTGAACCTGAGCTGATGCTCATAGCTGATATGCTGCCACTTACAGCCCCCGCACACCGTGAAATGCTCGCAATAGGGTTCTGTACGTAAAGCCGATTGTGAATGGATTTTGGTAACAATGGCTTCCTTCAATTTCTTCTTGGTACGAACGACCTGAAGATCGACGATGTCACCGGGGGCCACATTACCTTCTACAAAGATTACGCCGTCTTCCGATTTAAATATACATTTGCCTTCTGCCGCAAAATCGGTAATTTCAACGTATTCGTACTTGTTACTCTTAGACATTATTTTCTGTTTTAATTACTAATCCCAATATCCTATCGGATCAATTCTACTGCCGCATATTCCATGAAAAAACGGTTCATCTTATTTGTTCTGATGCTGTTTGCCATTTGCGAAGCGAGTGCGACGCACATCGTCGGCGGGCAGCTCTTCATCACGCAAAACCAGGACAGCTACTACAACTATAACATGGGCCTAACGATGTATTTCGATGCCCTGAATGGTAATCCGGGTGCAGAAGATCCGTTTGTCACGATTTATGTATTCAGAAAGCGCGACAATGTCCTCATTGGCTCTCTTGAAGCCCCAAAAATAGAACGAAAATCGGTCAACTACGCAAACCCGCTCTGTGGAATCTCAACTCTGCAGACCTGGCAGATCACTTATGGCTCCGCGGTACACCTCACTCCCACGGATTTTGCCGACGCGCAGGGCTATTACATGGTGTGGGACAGGTGTTGCCGCAACGGTACAATCACCAACATCCAGGCTCCGGGCGACGCCGGCAGCCTTTTCTATCTCGAATTTCCGCCCCTTTTTAAGAATAATGCCAATTTCAAGAACTCGTCACCAGTTTTTCCGGAGATCAAAGGCGATTATGCTTGCGTCAATTCCCCTTTTCTGTTCGATTTCGGAGGTACCGATGCAGATGGCGACAGCCTGGTGTACTCGCTGATCACTCCCATGCAGGGCTATGCCGATAAGGCCAACCCGAGCGCGCCGGCCCGCGGATCATCCAACTACCCGCGCCTGACGTGGATCGACGGCATTTCGGTAAGCAATATGATCCCCGGCCCCGATCCGCTGAAAGTGAACACGTCGACCGGAATGCTGTCCGTCACGGCTGGCTCGGTGGGTTTGTATGTGTTCGCAGTGCAGGTGGACGAATACCGCAAGGGTGTCAAAATCGGGACGCTTACGCGCGATTTTCAGCTCAAAGTGGTCGACTGTCCCAAAATGGACCCGCCCAAGTTATTGTTCAAACCCAAGGGAAGAAATACCTATTACACTGAAAATGAAATTATAACAGTCCAAAAAAATGATCCAAACTGCTTCGAGGTGATGGTAACCGACCCGACTGTGAACCAGATCGTGGCCGTCGATGGCAAAGCGGTGAACAATTCGAAGGACTACTTCACAGTGTTACCGGCGCAGTTCACCACGAGAGTCCCGAACGACACACTGAAATTCCAGATATGCCTGGAAGAATGCTTCGTAACCTACGATAACCGCCCGATAAAGATCCAGCTGATTGCGCAAGACGGCAGTTGCCCTTTCCCGCTTACAGACACGCTGAACATTTATATACGCCGCCCAAGCAGCGGCAACAATGCCCCGACCGTGTCGACCTCGCTCAAAGGCGACTACGTACACGTGAGCGCGGGCGTGCCCGTAACCTTCGATGTTTACGGGAAAGATCCTGATAAAGACAATCTCGCGCTCTCGGGCCGCGGGCAGGATTTCAATATGACCGATATGGGAATGGATTTCAAACCCGTCAGCGGACAGGCCAATGTTCAGCAGAAATTCACCTGGGTGCCTCCGTGCAATGCCAAAAAGGGCGATACCCTGGCTGTCGATTTCAAAGTCGAGGACATGCGCTGCGAGGGAAACCCGATGCCCGTTTCGAAACCGGTATATTTCATCGTCGATGAATCGCCGAACCGGCCTCCTGCCGTAAAGACCTCTTTGCCCGTGCAGGAGATCACCTACCAGATCGGCACCTCGCCCGGCATTACCTTTGATGTGCTGGCAACCGATCCCGACACGAATATGATCGTTCTGACAGCCGCTGGGCGCGGATTTGACATGAAGGGTGCCGGAATGATTTTCGAGGCTAAAACGGGCATAAAATCGGTCACTTCCCCCTACGCCTGGAATCCTGAATGCGCCGTGCTCAACGGCCAGCCTGAACAGACGTTCATGGTCGACTTCGTGACGCAGGACAAAAGTTGCGCAGCCGCCACTGATACTACCACCGTCAAAGTGACTATTAAAGACAATGGCTCGGCGCCATTCCCCGAATTTCCGAACGTTATCACGCCGAACGGTGACGGCAAAAACGACTGCCTCGTGTTTCAGGAACTGCCGGCAGACAATTGCGATGACTACTTCAAAGACATCACTGTTTTCAACCGCTGGGGTAAGCAAGTGTATTATTCAAAAATCAAACCCAACGACTGGTGCCCCGACCAGATCTCCGGTGGCTACTATTACTTCGTCGTTCAATATACCAAACGATCCTACAAAGGCGGATTGACAATTCTTAAATAATTAATAATCAACAATATACACCGTAGCGTTTAATATGATGCTACGGTGTATATTTTTTATATGTTCTATACTGACAAATAGTTTGGTACAGATAATTTATACAAAAAGTATATTACTTTTAATACTAATTATTACTATAAAATTATTAATTCTTTTAGTACTTAATATAAGTATATAAAATATCATACTTTACAAAAAAACAACACTTTTAATAATACAAACAGCCTATTTACCCCAGCCAAGGTGAGATCTTAAAAAACTTCCAATCGCTTGCATTTTCGAAAACAATCCTCCACCTTTGTACTGTAATAATAAAAGTTACAGTATGAATTCTGGTCGCTTTGCCATTTCGGTGCATATTCTCACGTTGCTCGCCTTTTCGGGGGACGAGTGGACGCCGTCCGAGTACCTGGCCGGCAGCATCAATATCAATCCCGTGCTGGTACGGAAAGAGCTTAGTAACCTTCGCGAACGCGGCCTGGTGCTTAGCAAGGAAGGGAAATCCGGCGGGAGTCGTCTTGCCAAACCTGCGGACAAACTATTCATGTCGGAAGTGTATGGGGCTGTGAAACAAAAAGACCTGCTTGGAAAAGGCATCAACTCCCCTAACCCGGACTGCCCCGTCGGCCGGAAGATCAACGACCATCTCGACAACCTGTACGGCGACGCTGAGAAGACTTTGCTTGCCAGCCTGGGCAAAATGTCCCTGGCGGAGTTTTGCAAGAAATTCGAGTGATTTTTGCGCCCTAAACTGTAACATTTATTATTTCAGAACTGAATATCCATCTTAAATCAAACACATATGAAAATTGCATTGATCGGCGCCACTGGATTTGTGGGCACGCACGTTTTGAATGAACTTGTTTCACGCGGCCACCAGGTGACTGCTGTTGCCCGCAACATTGATAAAATCGACGCGGGTAGTGAGCTCGTAACCGCTAAGGCCGCGGACGTAGCGAATTCGGATGAGGTTGCAGCGGCCGTAGCCGGGCACGACGCCGTGATCAGCACGTTCAACGCAGGCTGGACGAACCCCAACATCTACCATGATTTCATCGCTGGTGCAAAGGCCATTCAGGCGGGTGTGAAACAAGCTGGTGTAAAACGCTTCCTGACCGTAGGTGGTGCAGGCAGCCTGGAAATTGAGCCGGGCCTGCAACTGGTCGACACCCCCAACTTCCCCGAGGCCTACAAACCCGGCGCTACCGCAGCCCGTGACTACCTCAATATTCTCAAAACAGAAGCAGATTTGGATTGGACTTTTCTAAGTCCGGCCATCGAGATGTCTCCTGCTCACCCTGGCGAGCGCACGGGCAAATACCGTACTTCGCTCGATACGCCGGTGTTCGATGCACACCACCACAGCAGGCTGTCAGTACAGGACACAGCCGTCGCTATCGTCGACGAAATCGAACAAGGGAACTTCATCAGGAAGCGGTTTACGGCTGCATATTAGGCTGGTATTATTGATATGCGTATCACTTATAGTAAGTATAATTATACCGTTCCGCATTATACTTATCATTCATATAATAAGTATTAAAAGCTTATTATATATTATACTTTAAATACTAAAATATTTTTAAAAAAAGGTTTATACTTTTTTATTCACAAAAAAGTATAAACCTTTTTTTTCTTACACTACATAATATTAGTTCATAATAATATAATACTTTTATTACTTATAGTATATATAAAAAAGTAAGATAATAATACATACTTTTCAATAGTAAAAACTTACTTTACATTTAATACTTGTAATACTATTGAACATATAAAAAGTATTATAAGTGTGATGCATATAAAAATCAAAATGCTGATTAACAGGCCGATAAGCCGATGGCTAATTGATCCGCACCGGTTAGAGTCATTGCTACTACCCCTACTCATTTTTCTGACTGCGCAGCGGACCTGGCCGAAAGCGCCGTAATCGACACTAATTTTTGACTAATTTTACAGTCATAAAACCTTTCAAAATCATGGCCAGAAGCAACACCCCATCAGCAAACCAGCTTGCCAAGCTGTCTTCAAAAGCAGTCAAAGATAGGACGGGCCGGGATTGGGCCGAATGGATTGAGTGGCTCGACAGTCTTCAATCCGACGGAAAGACACACAGAGAGATCGTCACCTTGCTGTCCGAGCATGTCGATAGCATATGGTACCGGCAGAAAATCGCACTCGGATACCGCGAGGCGACGGGCCAAAGGCAGCTGGGAGAGCTTTCGTCTGGCTATGAGATCGGGGTTACAAGAACCTTTCCGGTTTCAAGGACCAAAGCCTGGGAGCTGATGGCCTCCGAGAAAGGACTGTCTGCCTGGCTTGGCGATCTCGAAGACGGCTGCATCGGGGCGGCCGAATCCTTTAAAACCAAGGAAGGTATTAGTGGAACGATTACCGTGCTAGAACCGGGCTCGCATTTCCGGATGGCCTGGAAGCCGGACAACTGGCGCCATCACTCGACCCTGCAAGTACGCGTAACAGGCAGCAAAAGCAAGCACGCCGGCAAAAGCGTGATCAGCTTTCACCATGAAAAACTCCCAAGGGTTGCCGACCGTGATGCGATGAAAAAGCATTGGGAAGAAAAACTATCCGATCTGGCTGAAATAATTAAGGGAAAATAAGGTTCTTTGTAGCCCGATTTTATCGCCACCAATTATACAAAAATGAAGTTTCGTGTTGCCAGCCTATTATTACTTTTTATACTTTTAAGCCATTCAGACCTTTTTGCCCAGCGGTTCCTTATGGACCTTGTGGATACCACAAACCAGATGGGAAAAGGAATGCTCTCTATATATGAACGATATAACCGCGTGAGGATCAGCGGTTATATCCAACCCCAGTTCCAGGTAATTTCCAAAGAAGGTGCCGAGACCTACGCCGGTGGAAATTTCTCCGGCCTCGCCAGCAACCGTTTCATGCTCCGGCGCGGCCGATTGCGTGTAGACTACGCGCACCTGAACAAAAACAATGACCCGACGTCGTATTTCGTGTTCCAGTTCGACGGTACCGAGCGCGGGGTTGCCATCCGCGATTTCTGGGGAAGATTTTATGAAAACAAATTCAAAATATTCGCTTTGACCACCGGGATGTTCGCACGGCCCTTCGGCCATGAAGTGAACCTTTCCTCGGCCAACCGCGAAACACCTGAGCGCGGACGTATGTCCCAGATCCTGATGAAAACCGAACGTGACATCGGTGTAATGCTGACCGTTTCCAGCCGCAAAACGCAGGAATGGCACCAGAAACTAAAATTTGACGTGGGGGTCTTCAACGGCCAGGGTATGTCCGGACCGATGGACTACGATAGCCATAAGGACGTCATCAGCCGGTTGAGTCTTAAACCGACGAAAATCCGGGCGCTGGGTAATGCGACCTTCTCGGCAGCTGTGTCGGGCTACGCAGGTGGCATTGTGAGCCAGGGTAATGTGCTTTACAAAACCGAACGCCGCGGAGGAGAATACCAGGCCGTACGCGATTCCTCGGCCTCAAACCTGCACAAAACAAGACCACGCAATTACGCGGGCGCAGACTTCCAGATATCGTTTCCCAACGGCAAAGGCGAGACGGAATTTCGTGCGGAATATATCAAAGGCCAGCAAACCGCCACATTCAGCACGAGTGAAACGCCTGGTACTTACCCCGTTACCAACGGGATCAAAGATCCGCTTTACAATCGCAGCTTTGACGGCGCTTATTTCTATTTCCTGCAAAACCTGGGCAGCCTCGACCACCAGTTTGTGATGAAATACGATTGGTACGACCCCAACAAGAAAGTTTCCGGCAAGCAAATCGCTGCGGATAAAGGATTCGGAAAAGCCGATCTCCGCTACAACACGCTGGGCTTGGGCTACATATACACGGCCAACGAGTCGCTGAAATTCGTGTTCTATTATGAGTTCGTACGCAATGAAAAGTCGGCGTTGGCGGGTTATGAAACCGATATTTCGGATGATGTTTTCACGGCCCGCGTTCAGTACAACTTCTAAGTCCGAAAACGTTCGGCCAGCACTTTTCTGCGGTAAGCAAAAATCGTATTCACCTCCCGGTTCACGACCATCCGGTCCACAAGATTCCCCAGAATACCGAAGGGAACCTTATAATGCAGAATGTCCTCCATCAGCACGCCGCCATTTTGCTCGGTGAAGTGGTGCTGATGGTGCCAGAATGCATACGGCCCAAAGCGCTGCTCGTCTACAAAATATTGTCTGTCAACCACATGTGTAATCTCGGTGCACCATTTCAGGGGTATACCAAATAGCGGTCTGACGATGTAACGGATGATCTGTCCGGCGTACATTCTATCCCCAGGGTGCGACGACGTTACTACAAATCCCATCTTGGCGGGTGTGATTTCCTTCAAGTTGGAAGGGTCGGAGAAAAATGTCCAGGCCTCATCGAGGCTGATGGGCAACCATTGTTTGAAATATAGCTCGCGCATGTCAACTGATTTGACCTAATATACGTTAAATATGCAGCCTGCGATTAAAAATCCGGGCCGGGGCAATCCAACCCAGGACAACTCTGGCATAGTTTTCTCAGTATTTATCACAGTACTAACTCCGAATGACATGAACAGAAAACAGCTTGCAACCACAACCATTTCTATCCATGCAAGCCCTTCTGCGGTTTGGAAGGCATTGGTAGAACCTGAACTCGTCAAAAAGTATTTTCATGGAACAGAAATGCGCTCGGATTTTGAAATCGGGAGCCCTATTACCTTCGAAGGCGAATGGCAAGGCCAACATTACGTCGATAAGGGTGAAATTCTGAGGATCACACCGGAGCGTGAACTCAGCTATTCCTTCTGGAGCCCGCTGTCAGGCGTCGAGGATTTTGAGGATAATTATACGCATGTGACCTTCCATCTGTCGGACTACCACGAGCATACAACGCTGGTTGTTACCCAGGACAACCTGGAAGACGACGAAGCCGTGGTGAAAGCCGAAGGCAACTGGTTGAACGTGCTGCACGATCTGAAAAGGGTTGTGGAGGAAGAGCGGCTGCACGTACTTTGATGACTCATTAACACAAAACCCGTCGGACTCAATTGCCAACGGGTTTTGTATTTTTCAAAGTTTCATTGATAATGCAATCCGCTTCCGGGAAAGGTCAACCTCGGTTACCTTCACTGTCACGTGCTGCTGCAATTTCACGACTTCGTTCGGATCTTTGATAAACTTGTCGGCCATTTGCGAGACGTGGACCAACCCGTCCTGTTTTACTCCGACGTCGACGAACGCTCCGAATGCGGTGATGTTCGTTACGATTCCCGGAAGAATCATACCGACCTTCAGATCTTCCGGTTTCCTTACCGAGCTATCGAATTCAAATTTCTTCATTTCGGCGCGCGGGTCACGCGAAGGCTTTTCGAGCTCGGCAAGGATATCTTTCAAAGTTGGCAAACCTACCGAGGTGGAAACGTACTTTTCGATCCTTACCTGGCGTCGCAATTCAGGTTTTTGCATTAAATCCTTCACTGTGGTGCCGGCATCTTTGGCCATTTGCTCTACAAGCTCATAGCGCTCGGGGTGTACCGCACTGTTATCCAATGGATTAACACCATTTTCAATGCGTAGGAACCCTGCCGCCTGCTCAAACGCCTTCGCACCCAGGCGCGGAACTTTCAACAATTGCTGCCTCGATTTGAAATTTCCATTTTTAGCCCGAAAATCCACGATATTTTGCGCCAAAGCGGGTCCAAGCCCCGAAACATAGCGTAGCAAATGCTTGCTCGACGTGTTGAGATTTACGCCTACGGAATTCACGCAGCTTTCTACTACTACGTCCAAAGCATTTCGCAAAGAATTTTGGTCCACATCGTGCTGATACTGCCCGACCCCGATCGACTTGGGATCGATTTTCACGAGTTCCGCCAGCGGGTCCATCAGCCGCCGGCCGATTGATATCGAACCACGCACTGTCACATCCTTATCAGGAAACTCTTCCCGCGCAACTTCCGATGCCGAGTAAATGGAGGCACCCTGCTCGCTCACCATGAACAACCCGATCTCCGTCGGCTGTTCCGAGCCGCCGAGCAGCTTCTTCACAAAATCCTCCGTTTCCCGTCCGGCGGTACCATTACCTACCGCAATCGCCTCGACCTTGAATTTCCGGATCAGCTCGTTCAACCGCGCGCCTGCATCGGCTGGTTTATCGAACGGATATATGACATGGTCGGCGATAAGATTGCCCTGGCCGTCGAGCACGACTACCTTGCAGCCTGTGCGGTAGCCCGGATCGATCGCCAACACCGTCTTCTGACCGAGCGGCGATGCGAGTAAAAGCTGCCGGAGATTTTCGGTAAATACCTGGATTGCGGCGACATCGGCCTTTTCTTTAGACAAATTGGCAAATTCCGTTTCAATGGAAGGCTTCAAAAGCCGTTTGTAGCTATCGGCGATCGCCAGTTCGAGCTGATCTTTGCAAGGCTCCGTCCCGAACATGAACAGCCTGTCCAATGCTTCGAGTGCCGCGTCTTCGTCCGGTGAAATATCGACGCTCAAAATACCTTCTTCTTCCCCCCGGCGCAATGCGAGCAGCCTGTGCGACGGTATCTTCGCCAACGGCTCCGAAAACTCGAAGTAATCACGGTATTTGGCGCCCTCTTCCTCTTTTTTCTTCTTGACCTTCGAGGTGATGATCGCCCCGCGCTGGAATGTAAACCGCACTTTTGCGCGCGCATCCTGGTTTTCGTTGATCCACTCGGCTATAATATCCCTGGCTCCCTGCAATGCGTCGGCCGCATTCGCCACCTGATCGTTCAGGAAAGTGGCTGCCTTGCCTTCCGGGTCCCTTTCCTTACCCTCGAAGATCAACTTCGCAAGTGGTTCCAGGCCCTTTTCGATGGCGATCGTAGCACGTGTTTTTCTTTTTTGTTTATAGGGAAGATAAAGGTCTTCCAGTTCGGTCATCGAAAACACCCCCTCGATCTTTTTTTTCAGTTCGGCTGTGAGCTTGCCTTGCTCCTCGATGCTTTTTAAAATCGCCTCGCGTCGTTTTTCGACTTCCTGCTGTTTCTGCCAAGCCTCTTTGACGTTGCCGATCTGGACCTCATCCAGCCCGCCGGTCGCCTCCTTGCGATAACGCGCGATAAACGGCACCGTAGCGCCTTCCTCGAACAGCGCGATGGTATTTCTCGCCTGCTTGTCGCTGACGCCGGCCTGTTGTGCAATAAGGGTATAGTTCATGTTTACTAATGAAATTGGATACGGCAAATAAAGCGGATATTCATCGTTTTCAAAACTAAAATTAGTACCGGAGCGACGTACGCATTTTACCATTTATATTTGGCATGATTTAATCCTCATACCTAATCCCTTATCAAAATGAAGTACCAGTTCGGAAAGCCACTGGCTATCCTTGCCGTAATTCTGGCCATGATATTTTGGCTCACTCCCGCCCATGCCCAGCAGAAAGCCGGATTCAAAGTCATCGCATTTTTTACCGGCGCGAACGACCGCGCACACATCAGCTTTGTGCACGAGGCCAACCGCCGACTGCCGGAACTCGGCAAGAAAAATGGCTTTTCGTATGATTCCACCACGAATTGGGATAACCTGAATGCAGAATTTCTGTCGCAATACCAGGTGGTACTGTTCCTGGACACACGTCCCGAAAAGCCCGAACAACGTGCTGCATTCCGGAAATACATGGAAAATGGCGGTGGCTGGATCGGCTTTCACTTCGCGGCATTCGCATTGACGCCCTCGGCATATCCGCAAAATTGGGACTGGTACCACGACCAATTCCTCGGCTCCGGGCAATACAAAAGCAACACCTGGCGCCCAACCTCTGCCACTTTGAAGGTCGAAGATGCCCAAAGCCCCACCACGAAAGGTCTGGGAGCCACATTTAAAGCTTCCCCCAACGAATGGTACCGCTGGGAAAAGGATTTAACCCAAAATCCGGATATTCAAATACTCTTATCGATCGACCCGTCGAGTTTCCCGCTTGGAACCGGTCCGAAACAGCACGAAATATGGCATAGCGGTTATTATCCGGTAGCCTGGACCAATAAAAAATACAAAATGTTGTACATGAACATGGGCCACAACGACATCGACTACGAAAACAAAACCAATAAGGAATTATCATTTACCTTTGATAACGACATGCAGAACCAGTTCCTCGTGAACTCTATCCTGTGGCTTGCAAACCGCAAAAAATAGCCTGTTATGGAAGAAAAACAGACCCGCAGCTTCGAAAAAGGCCAAATGACTGGCATTACTTGGCAATGCGACGGCATCCTGCTCGGGCACGCCGTTTCCCGCTTTACGGAATTGTCGGGATTCCATTCCAAAAGCGTCAATACCGATGTGGTACGCATGCATTTCGGGCTGAAAGGCGATTATATGTTCACCTACCATCAGCTTGGCAGGACATTCGACCTCGTCGGCGGGCATCATAATATCATGTATTCGAGCGAGTTTGAAATGACCGTTCAGGCCAAAACACTTGAAATTGAGACCTTCGGTATTCAATTTCCCAAAGACGTTTTTATCCAGTTCACACAAAGTGCTGGCGATGCCTTGAAACGCTTTTCGGAGTCTATCATATTGGGAAACAGCACGATATTAACCGACAATTGGGGAACGATCGACTCGCAGATCCAACAGGTAATCCAGCAGATTATTCATTGCAAATATTCGGAAAGCCTGAAAAAGCTATTCCTGCTCTCAAAAAGTTTAGAGCTCCTTGTGCTGTGCGCCGACGCCTGCGAGGCTTCGGAACGCAAAACGGATACATTCATCAAAACCAAAACCGACAAGGAGAAGATCATCGCCGTCCGCGACCTGATTAACGAACGCGTACACTGCCCTCCCAACCTCTCAGAGATCGCCCAGCATGTGGGTTTAAATGAATTCAAACTCAAAAAAGGCTTCAAGGAAACATTCAACAATACGATTTTCGGCTACCTGACCGATCAACGCCTACAACTCGCCAGACAATATCTTCTTGATACACAGCAAACAGCAGCAGAAATATCTACACAACTGGGCTATGCGACGCCCCAGCATTTCAACAATGCCTTCAAAAAGAAATTCGGCGTCACTCCCTTTTCGGTTAGAAATAATCCGTGAAACGCAATTGGGCGGCAGCTGGTGTGTGGTAATATTGTCGTCTGGGGTGGCCAGCCGACCACCGACCAACTTACAACGATCATCAAACCACCAAACGACATGCAAACACCACTCATCATCAAAAACGAAATTACCATCGACGCGCCAGCGCAGCGCGTGTGGAACGCCCTTGTGAATCCCGAACAAACCAAACAATATATGTTTGGCTGTGAGGCACTTTCCGACTGGAATGTCGGAAGCGAGCTGCTCTGGAGAGGCATTCATGAAGGAAAGGAGATTATCTGGGTTAAGGGCGAAATCCTGGACATCGAACCTGAAAAGTTTCTGCGGTACACTACCATCGACCCACATTCGACCATCGACGATATCTCCGAAAACTATCTGCAAGTCACCTATGACCTTATTCCACAAGGAGAAAAGACTCTTTTAAAGGTCACGCAGGGCGATTACAGCACCGTTGCCGAAGGCGAAAGACGGTACCAGGACTCATATAACAATGGTGAGGGCTGGAACCCGATCCTCGTCGAGATCAAGAAGTTGGTCGAAGCGCAGTAAGAGCGCATCAGGGATTTTGAGACTCGATCTCTCCCACTTCGTCCCCATCGGTCGGCTCTGCCGGCGCGTCTTTGTCAATTCTTGAACCGGTATTGACCTCCGGTGCATCGGTGCCTGGTACATCGGGCGTCGGGTTCAATGGGGCTATTTGGCCTGGTTTGTCGGGATAACTGGGTACAGGCGGCTGATCGTCAGGCATTTCAGCGACGGGGAATGCAGGTACATATTGGTTTTGAAAGTCCATGGTTTTGTTTGTTGATTTTGGGTAATCAGGAAAAAACCATGCCTTTCATCTTTTGCGGAACTAGTTGAATGCATTTCTCGCTTTCACCGGAAAAGCATTTCATCAACTATGGCAGTACTTATCGTTCTGATCACCACTTTTTTGGCAAGCCTTGGCATTACCTGGGCGATTTCCGGAGACCCGGCCTACACGCTAAGCGGTAATATCGCTATGTGCGCGATGCTGCAATTCACTGCATTGGGGCATTTCAAGTTTCCCGAGGGGATGAAAATGATGATCCCGCCGTTTGTTCCATTCAAAAAAGAGATGGTATTCCTCACGGGCATGATGGAAATCGCGGCAGGAATCGCGCTGCTTTTTCCGGCCACCCGCTATGCAACTGGCGTGTTTCTGATGCTGTTTTTCATCGCATTGCTTCCAGCCAACATTTACGCGGCCAATCACCATCTCGATTATCAGAAGGGCACCTATGATGGAAAGGGACCAGCCTATTTGTGGTTCCGTATTCCGATGCAGGTCCTTCTGATCGCCTGGGTATGGTATTTTGCCGTCCATTCGGCCATGTAGTGCTATTTCCGTTCGAGCAGCGCCATATAGAAGCCGTCGAAACCGTCCTGCGCGGGGGATGTGCGGTGCTCCGAAACGAACCGCCAGTCGGCTTTATGACGCTTTGTGAATGCTCGTACCTGCTCCTCAGACTCCGATGGCAGGACACTGCACGTTGCATACACCATTTTCCCTCCTTTCTTCACCATTTTAGAATAGTTTTCCAGGATCTGCGCCTGCACTTTGCGGATTTTTTCCAGAAATTCAGGTTTAAGCTTCCATTTGCTGTCCGGATTTCTTCTTAAAACACCCAAGCCCGAGCAAGGGACGTCTAGCAGCAGCCGGTCGGCGGTTTCGGAAAGGTTTTCTATGACTTTGTCGGAGCTGATAACCATAGTTGTCAGATTGGTAACCCCGTTTCGTGCGGCGCGGCGTTCCAATTCCTGCAATTTGTGGTGCTCGATGTCCATCGCAAGGACCGAGCCTGTATTGCGCAGCAATGCGGCCAAATGCAAGCTTTTTCCTCCCGCGCCCGCACATGCATCTATTACAGACATACCGGTGTGTACGTCCAGGTAAGGCGCGATAAGCTGCGACCCCGCGTCCTGAACTTCAAAAAAGCCGTTTTTGAAACTTTCGAGCCCCGATACATTGATGCGCTTTTTCAACGCCAGCGCCTCTGGCAAGCCTGGAACGGTTTCCGTGATTTCAGAGCCTAGCTGCTCCTGCACCGTTTCTGTGTTCGCTTTCAAGGAATTAACACGTAAAACCACAGGGGCGGTTTTGTTAAGCGCAGCCAGCTCTATCGGCCACCGTTCGCCGAGTTCAGTCTCGCCCGTCTGATCGATCCAGTCCGGAATGGATTGTGCTATCTTACGGATTGCCTGGCCCTCCGCGTATCGCTGGTTTACCACTTCCCGGTCGATACCTTCAAATTCAGGCCACTCTGGCAGGGTTTCCAACGCTTCATGGCCTTCCAGCTGCATAGGCTTAATCAGCTGCCATACACCTGCCAGCCGCCAAAAATCTTCACTTTCCCGGACCTTTTCAACCTGCGCGGTGTATTTGACCAACCGCCACCAGCGCACGATTTCGTACACATTTTCAGCAATAAACGCGCGGTCGCGGGCGCCCCACTTTTTGTTGGATTTCAGCAACTGCTCAACGACGCGGTCAGCCTGCCGGTTTTTGACAAATATGTCCTGCAATGCCTCAACGGTGGCCGCAACAAGTCCTTTGTATAGTTTCAAAACGTAAATTTCCAGGTGAAACAAGATGACAAAGTTGGCGACGGATGGACTACAAAACAAAAAAGCGCAGCCGTTTGATCAATAAATATTCTGTGGAAGATCGATCTCGAAATTGGTACCAGCTCCCGGCTGCGAACTAATGCTAATCGTTCCTCCCAGGCTATCGACCAGGTGTTTCACCAGTGCCAAACCGAACCCGAAACCCTGCTCGCCCCCGGTTCCGTTGGTCGACGAGGCATTCCCCGACACGATCGCCTGAATGTTTTCCGTAGTAATCCCAACGCCCGAATCCTTTACCGAAATACGCAGTGCCGGCTTCAACTGGTCGATCAGCAAATGTAAGTCAACCGTTACCTCGCCGAATGGAGGTGTGAATTTCATGGAATTTGAAATGAGGTTGCCGGTAATTTGCAGTAATTTGCTTTTCGAGAAATGAATATTCTCTGTTAAAGGGCTGGTATTCACCTGAAAACGAATGTTCTTTTGCTTAGCCTGCGGACCATAAAGCTTTTCCAGTTTGTCTTTGAAGATTGCCAACGTAAAGCCCTGCCCGTTGGAGGCACGCGGCGAACCGGCGGTTGTCCCTTTTTCCTTGTGTGAGCCCAGGATCTCTTCCGCCAGATCGAGGATAGAATTCCCACTCTTGTGGATGAGATTGATGAATTCAAGCACCTCGTCCATCCGGTTCTGATCGCCCTGGTCGCGGATAATTTGCGCCAGCCCAACTATTCCTCCCAGAGGCCCGCGTATATCATGCGCGACCTTTTTTTGTGTCTGCCCAGCTTCCAGGAGCCTTGATTTCAAGTTTTCCAGGACCTTATGCGTTTTCAAACGGCCTACGATCTCGTCGGCAATAATCTTCAGGAGCTCAATTTTCTCAGGTTCGAGTGTCTTACGTTCCTGATCAAGCACGCATAACGCACCTATTTGCAGCCCATCGCCGGTTTTAAGCGGTATTCCGTAATAATATTTAACGTTTGGCTCACCGGTGACGTAAAATTTATCCTTAAAACGTTCGTCCTCGGTGAGGTCGCCCACTTCAAAATGCTCGGATTCCATGATCGTATATTGGCAGACAGAGTCTTCCCGGAGCATTTGATCGATATCCAGACCGTAATTCGAAATCGTCCACTGTGTTAATGAATCAATGAGGTTCACGAGGGAAATCCGTGTACCGGCTACTTTGGCAGCGAGTTTCGCAAGGTCTTGGAAGGTAACTTGATGATCCGAATAGTCGATATCCAATTCTGAAAGGCCTAGCAGACGTTCCATTTCATTAGCAGGAACAGGCGCACTGGAAATACTCATGATATAAATGCGGTTTAAACCCAATTCTACAAACAATAAATGAAAAAAGAGAGAAGTAATACTATAAAAAACAATACCCGAAATCGACATTTCAGTAGACAGCCTTTGGAAAAATCACCAGCAAATACAAGTTCCGGCCAGGAATAGCTTTTGCAATATTCATGTGAGCCGACGCACCGGCGGCAAGAGATCGGCGTTGGTCACACCGGCGTTTGCTATGGCGTCTTGGAATAATTCTGTTTCAAAATCTGCCAAACTGTTGTATATTGTCACACCAACTATTGAGCAGAATTGTATTTTAGGACGTCGATAGTAAAAAGGCAATTTACTTAACAGTGTTAAGTCATATATCTATCATTGTTAAATTTAAAACCAACGATAGATTTGTGTCATAAAACCTCAATATTGCAGTTTTTTCTTTTACAACGGTTAACAGCGTAAAGTTGACGTAATTTTAAACTTGCATATTTTTAAGAGCCCCCAACCAAGAACAATTAACCCGACGGACGTTACAGGAATGTATAAAATACTTTTTACAATATTTTTTTTCGCGAGTTTCAGCCCTGCCGGATCTCAAATTATTGTTGCGGATAAGATCGTCGGTGAGTGGATCAATGAAGAAAAAGATACCCGGATCGAGATATACAAAAACGGCGACGAATATTTCGGCCGCCTGCTCTGGTCCGAATACCTATTTGAGGCCGACGGCAAAACCTCCCGGAAAGACGTCCGCAATTCGAATGAAAAGCTCCGCGGACGAAACCTGCTCCACGTAAACCTGCTAAACAACTTCGTCTTTAGCGAAGACATTTGGGACGACGGTAAAATGTACGACCCCAGAAGCGGCAAAACCTACAATTGTCTTATTAAACTGCGTAAAGAAAAATTGGAAGTGCGTAGTTATGTGGGCATCCCGCTTTTGGGCAGGAGCACTTACTGGGACCGCGTCCTTTGACCTCCCCCACCCCGCCTGCGAACGTTACTATCCCTGCGGAAAGGACATTTTAGCCTTCCACAGTGAATACAAACGGCGTGTGACGTGTTATGTTTCAAATCACGCATCGATCGTATGAAGCATTTCAAACTGGGTATTCTCGACCAATCCGTTGTGAGACACGGGTCAAGCGTCCGGGAAGCCATCCAAGAAACCATCACCACGGCAAAGCTGGCCGAAGAGTTTGGTTATAGCCGTTTCTGGGTTTCTGAACACCATAATTCCACATTTATTGCAGGCTCCGCGCCGGAAGTCCTGATGGTCAAACTGGCCGACGTTACGAGTCATATCCGCGTCGGGTCGGGCGGGATTATGCTGCCCAACCACAGCGCGTTGAAAGTGGCCGAGAATTTCCGTATGCTCGAAACGCTGTACCCGGGTCGTATTGATCTCGGTATGGGCCGTGCGCCCGGTACCGACCGCATTACTTCTTCCATCCTCAATCCGTCCAATGATTTCAGCGAAAGCAGTTACCTGCGCCAGCTCGAACATTTACAGCATTTTTTCAGGGATACGGCAGGGACCGACCGCGGATTTATCTATGCCTCGCCGCAATCGCCTACTATACCAGAGCAGTGGATACTGAGTTCAAGCGGCGGCAGCAGCAATATAGCAGCGCGTTTCGGCATGGGCCTGGCCGTTGCGAAATTCATCAATGGCTTCGTTAAGCCTGATGTCGTGGAAGAGTACAAACGCAACTTCCGCCCGTCGGATCAGCTCGACAAGCCCAAAGTGATCCTCTCCGTATTTACCTTGTGCGGTGAAACCGAGGAGCAGGCGGCGGCCATGCGCAAGATGATGGATTATGTGCTCGTGGAGTTCGAGCGCGGCAAGTTCGGGCCGTTCCCCGATCCTGAAACCGTACGCAAATACGAATTCAATTTCGGCGAAATGGACCGCATTCGTTACAATAGCGGCCGCATTGTATCGGGGACGGCGGAGTCGGTGAAAGAACAACTCACGAAACTGGCTACCGACTTTGATGCGGACGAGATTATGGTCTCCACGATGGCCGACACTTTTGAAAACCGTATCAAATCCTTTCAATTGATTTCGGAGGCATTTAATTTGAGAGAACCGGTTCTTTAACCTTAATTTGTGCCGGACATTACTTCACCGACACTCATGAACCGTTTCGACCGCATTACAGCCATCCTGATCCAGCTTCAATCCCGTAAAATTGTGAAAGCCCAGGACCTGGCAGAACGCTTCGAGATCAGTCTGAGGACGGTGTACCGCGATATTAATTCGCTTGCGGAGGCGGGCGTACCCATTATAGGCGAGGCAGGCGTCGGTTATTCCATTATGGATGGCTATCGCCTGCCTCCCGTTATGTTTACGATGGAAGAGGCCCGTACATTCATTACCGCCGAAAAACTGATGGAGAAATTCACCGATTTTTCGACACAATCGCATTATCAGGCGGCAATGTACAAGATCAAAGCGGTGCTGAGAAGTACCGAGAAATCGATGGTGGAGAACCTGGAAAACCATATTGAGGTACGGAGTCGCCCACGGGCATTTCACCAGCCCAACAGCAATACGCTCGATATTTTGCTCAGAAGCATCTCCGAAAGAAAGATCGCCAAAATCCTTTATGTCGCGTTAAGTGCCGCTGAGCCCGGGGAGCGGATTATCGAGCCGGTGGGTGTTTATCATGAAAACAATTACTGGTACACCATCGCATTCTGCCACCTTCGCAACGATTACCGCAATTTCCGTTCCGACCGCATCCTGCAATGCGACATTACCGACCAGCCGTTCATGCACCAGCATGCCCCGCTGAAAGACTTCATGCACGACAGTTGGGAAAACGACAACATGCGCCTCGTACGCATACGTGTAGAGAAGCGCGTGGCGCGCTACATACGCGAACAAAGGAACTTTTACGGCTTTGCTTCGGAGGTGGAAAAGGACGATCATACTGAAATGACTTTCCTGAGCCCCTCGCTCGAAGGTTTCGCACGCTGGTACATGATGATAGCCCCGGAGGCTTGCATTCTCGAACCCGAGTCGCTCAAATCGATCGTGCGGCAGCTAACCGAAAAAATTTCGGAAAATTTGAACCACTGACGAATGCTGCTGACACAGGGCTGTCACAAGCACGTGTTTTCTTTGTAATGCACTTAAACAAAGAAGCTATGTCAGCCACAATTGAAATTCCGACCGCAGAAAAAAGTTTGGCTTATGCGATGAAAAATTTCGCAGATTACAACCATTGGGCCAACTGCACATTGGTGAACTGGTTACGCACAAAACCTGCCGAAATCCTCGAAACGGAGCTAAAATCGAGCTTTTCAACCATCCGGCTGACGCTCATTCATACGCTCGAAACCCAGCGCTACTGGCTCTCGATTATCAATCCGGGGAGCAATTACAGCGGCCAGGATTTTGATGGAGACCTTGAATCGACATTTGATACGCTTATAGCACAATCTCAGGAGCTTGCGGAGTACATCGAAAGCCTGTCCACGGAACAGATCCAGAGCGAAACTCTGGTTGTAAGCCAGTGGTTCGAATGCAACTTCCCGAAATTCGAATACATCATGCACGTGGTGAACCACACCACTTACCACCGCGGGCAGATCATCACCATGGGGCGCAACCTCGGTTTCACGGACGCTCCTATGACGGATTACAATTTTTATAATGTTATGGCTAAATAAATTGGCAGCCGCGGAAACCTGTCCGCCCCAGTATTTGTAATGCTGGTTATGAAACGCATTCACATTCTGGGGATTTCGGGTAGCCTGCGCGCCGATTCTACCAATACCATCATCCTGAAAACCTTGGGAAGCCTTTTGCCTTCCGACACCACATTTGAAATTTTCGAAGGCCTGGGCGAAATCGAGCATTTCAGTCCGGGCCTTGTCGATACAGAGGCGGTGATACGGTTTAAAACTGCCATTAACCAAGCCAACGCCGTCGTAATATGCACGCCGGAATATGCATTTGGCGTCCCCGGTACGCTCAAAAACGCACTGGACTGGACCGTCGGCTCCGGCGACCTAAACGACAAACCGGTGTCAGCCATCAGCGCCTCGCCGCTCAATTCGGGTGGTAATAATGCGTTGGCGTCGTTGTTGCTAACCTTAACCGCATTGGGTACCCAAAAGAATGAAGCCTCTGCCCTTTCGATTCCAAACGTTAAAGGGAAAATCGCGGACGGTCGTGTAACCGATGCGCATACGCTTAACGAGCTCAGCGTGCAATGCGCGAATCTGCTGGGACTGATCGAAGCTTAAAGTCTCCCCCAGTAAAATCCTATTTATTATCCGGCAAGCAAAAGACTATAATTTTCATAGAGTAATATCATTTAGTTTGATACATTTGGGCTTTATCCACTTTAAACGTTCAAGCCAGATGAAATTTGAGACCTTGCAGCTTCATGCCGGACAACAGCCCGACCCTGTAACCAATTCGCGGGCAGTGCCTTTGTACCAGACCACTTCCTACGTGTTCAACAACGCCGAGCATGCTGCTAACCTTTTCGCATTAAAGGAGTTCGGCAATATATATTCCCGCATTATGAACCCAACCAACGACGTTTTCGAAAAACGCGTTGCGGCGTTGGAAGGCGGTGTGGCAGCATTGGCCACCGGCTCGGGGCATTCTGCCCAGTTTCTGGCGATTAACAACATTACTACCGTCGGCGACAATTTCGTCACCACATCATTCCTGTACGGCGGTTCCTATAACCAGTTCAAAAATTCGTTCAAAAACATCGGCGTGGAAGCGCGTTTCGCCGATGGCGACGATGTGAGCAGCTTCGAAAAGCTGATCGATGCAAAAACGAAGTTCATTTACCTTGAAACGATCGGTAACCCGAGCTATTCCGTGCCCGATTTTGAGGCATTTGCTGCGCTTGCCAACAAGCATGACCTGCCGTTGATCGTCGATAACACATTCGGTGCTGCCGGGGCGATATTCCAGCCTATCAAGCACGGAGCACACGTGGTAGTGCAGTCGGCCACGAAATGGATCGGCGGACATGGGACTTCCATCGGCGGAGTGATCGTCGATGCGGGTACTTACAACTGGGGCAATGGCAAGTTCCCGCAGTTTACCGAGCCTTCCCCAAGCTACCACGGCCTTATTTTGAACGATGTTTTCGGCATTGGCGGGCCGTTCGGCAACATTCAGTTCATCATCCGCGCCCGCGTGGAAGGCCTGCGCGACTGGGGCCCGTCGCTGTCGCCATTCAATTCGTTTCTGTTCCTGCAGGGGCTTGAAACCCTGTCCCTCAGAGTGGAGCGCATTGCGGAGAATGCATTGAAACTCGCGAAATGGCTTGAAAATCACCCGAAAGTAGAGAGCGTGAACTATATCGGCCTGGAAGGAAACAAATACCACCAGCTCGCGAAAAAGTACCTCACACGCGGTTTTGGAGGCGTTTTGTCATTCACATTGAAAGGTGACAAGAAAACCGCCGAGCATTTTGTCGATAACCTGAAACTGATCAGTAACCTGGCGAACGTAGGCGACGCCAAAACGCTCATCATCCACCCTGCATCTACAACGCATTCGCAACTCTCTGAGCAAGAACAAATTTCCGCCGGAGTACTACCAACACAACTCCGCATTTCCGTGGGTATCGAGCATATCGACGATATCATTGCGGATGTAGAGCAGGCGATTGGGGCCTGAGGATGAACATAACGTCATGCTGATTTCTATGATAAACCAGCAACCTATCAAGATCACTTGGTTTTATCATAGAAATCAGGGTGACAACGTCACTCCCCGATCCCTTCCAACGCAAACATAAACGCGAACTGCAACGCAATTTCCTTCAAGTAATCAAACCGCCCCGAAGCGCCACCATGGCCGGCTTCCATGTTTGTTTTTAGCAGCAGTACATTGTGGTCCGTTTTATGCGTTCGGAGGCGCGCTACCCATTTGGCGGGTTCGAAATATTGCACTTGGCTGTCATGTAATCCGGTAGTAATGAGCATGTTGGGATAAGCCTTTCTCGCTACATTGTCATACGGCGAATAGGACTTCATGTAGTCGTACGATTCCTTTTTTTTCGGGTTCCCCCACTCGTCGAATTCGTTGGTTGTCAATGGAATGCTCTCATCGAGCATGGTAGTAACAACGTCCACAAACGGCACATCCGCTATGATCCCCCGCCAGAGATCGGGGCGCATGTTGCTGATCGCCCCCATGAGCAGGCCGCCCGCGCTACCGCCCTCGGCAAACAAATGCGCCGGCGACGTGAATTTCTCCTTGATCAGGAACTCCGCGCAGTCGATAAAGTCATTAAATGTGTTCTTCTTTTTAAACATCTTACCGTCCTCATACCATTGCCGGCCCATTTCCTGTCCGCCTCGTATGTGTGCGAGCGCATAGATGAACCCGCGATTGAGCAGGCTCAGGCGCGTGCTGCTGAAAGCAGGGTCCATGCTGTTGCCATATGAGCCGTAGGCATACAGCAAAAGCGGGGTTTCGGCACTTTTAGGCGTGCCTTTCTTGTAAACCACCGAAACAGGCACTTTCACGCCATCGCGTGTGGTCGCATACAAACGTTCCGTGACATATTCCTCCGGGTTGTACCCTCCCACCACTTCCTGGCGCTTTTTCAGCTCCCTCTTGCGAGTTTCCATGTCGTAATCGTACACCGAACTCGGTGTTGTGAGTGAAGTATAAACATAGCGCAGCTTCGAGCTGTTGTATTCGGGGTTCGAGCCGGCGTAAGCGGTGTAGGCCGGTTCGCCAAAATCCACATAATGCTCGGAATTGGTATTGATATCGCGGATACGAAGCTGCAAAAGGCCGTTTTTCCGCTCGGTAATTACCAGGTAGTCCTTAAAAACATCAATTCCTTCCAGTAGCACATCGGCGCGGTTCGGGATTACTTCCTTCCAGTTTTCGACACCAGTTTGGGTCACGGGCGTTTCCATCAGCCTGAAATTCAACGCGTCTTTGTTGGTGACTATCAGGAACTTATCTCCCTGGTGATCCACATCGTATAAAACGTCCTTCATCCGTGGCTGGAACACTTCGAATTTGCCCTCCGGCTTGTCTGCGTCCAGGATCAGGTATTCCGATGACATGGTGGCCGACGACGCGATCACAATGTATTTCTCCGATTTCGTCTTCCCTACTCCGATATAATTGCTCTTGTCCTTCTCATTATAAACCACCACATCCTTCTTCGATTCCGTCCCGAGCGTGTGACGTTTGATCTTTTCACTCAGCAGCGTTTTGGGGTTGGTAGCCGTATAAAAAAGCGTTTTGTTATCGTTTCCCCATTCGGAACCACCGCTGGCCGGGTAAATTGTATCGGCATAGTGCTCGCCGGTTTCCAGATTTTTAATGTATATGGTGTATTGCCTTCTCGAAACGGTATCCACGCCGTATGCCAACAACTTATTATCCGGACTTACATTGAAACCGACCGCAGAATAATAGGAATGTCCTTCGGCCATTTTGTCGACATCGAGCAGCACTTCTTCCGGGGCTTCGAGCGAATCTTTCTTGCGGCAATATTTGAAATACTGCTCACCTTCCTCGCTCCGGGTGTAATACCAGTACCCATTGCTGAACACCGGCACCGACTCATCCTTTTCCTTAATGCGCCCCTTCATCTCCGCAAACAGCGCTTCCTGAAATTTCGCCGTGCCGGCCATCATCGTGTCGGTGTAGGCGTTCTCGGCATTCAGGTATTCGACTACTTTATCGCTGTCGGGACCTTCACGGAAGAAATCGCCCATCCAGTAATATTCATCGTTGCGTTGGTCGCCATGCATTCCGGTTTCATGGTCTTTCTTTTCGGCGACGGGTGGTGTGGCTCCCGGCCATTGATATGCTTGTTTCACGGGTTTATTTTGGTTACACGAAAAAATGACAACAGCTAAAAGTAAGAAAATAATTCGCATATATGGGGACGGTTTCAGTGTAGCTGATTATCAGTTATTTAGTCGTCAGTGAGGAGGTTACGCAATGATATTAGGACAATACTTTTAATATGATAGTATGTATTTAAAGTATCTAACTTTCAATTATTTTTATAAGGGAGTGTAAATGAAATGCTTTGCACTTTTAAACTATTTAGTACTAGTTGTTAATACTTAAAATATAATTCTTTTAATACTTTAAAACATATTAAAACTTATATAAAGTACTATACTTTTAATGCAAATAAAGACAACAGTTGCTATTGATTAGTATAATTCTTTTAAAAAGCATGAAACTTTTAATTAATACCGATAGTAACATCCTTACAATACTTGTTCTGCAAATCCACAAAAAACCGCCGGTAAACCCTGTCCGTCCCCATAGTTGCATTATATTTGAGTTTCGATCATAAACTTACCTCATGGAAAAACCCGTTCACAAGCTGTTCCTTCTGGATGCTATGGCCTTGATATACAGGGCGCATTTCGCATTTATCAAGGCGCCGCGCATCACTTCAAAAGGACTGAATACCAGCGCCGTTTTCGGCTTTACCAACACACTGCTCGAAGTACTGCAAAAAGAGAAACCTACCCATATCGGCGTTGCATTTGACACCGCCGCGCCTACATTCCGCCATGTGCAATTTGAGGCATACAAGGCCCAGCGCGAAGCGCAGCCGGAGGATATCACCGTGGCGATCCCGCTCGTAAAGCGCCTGCTGAAAGGCATGTGCATTCCCATTCTCGAACTGGACGGGTACGAGGCCGACGACATTATCGGCACCATTGCCAAAGAAGCGTCGCGGGAAGGTTTCGAGGTTTTCATGATGACGCCCGATAAAGATTACGGGCAATTGGTCGAACAATACGTACACATTTATAAGCCCGCGTTCCTCGGCAAGGGCGCCGAAGTGCTGGGTGTTCAGGAAATACTCGACCGCTGGCAGATCCAGCGCATCGACCAGGTGATCGACATCCTCGGCCTCATGGGCGACGCCGTCGATAACATACCGGGGATACCGGGTGTGGGAGAGAAAACGGCCCAGAAGCTGATCCAGGAATACGATACAATCGAAAACCTGATCACACACGCCGACGAAATCAAAGGCAAACTTGGCGAAAAAGTCCGCGAGAACTTCGATAAGGCCATATTAAGCAAGCAACTTGCAACGATCGATTGCAAAGTGCCCGTGCCGTTCGATGCCGAAGACCTCACCATTTGCTCGCCGAATGCAGAACTCATCGCCGATTTGTTTGATGAACTCGAATTCAAAACATTAAAAACCCGTGTCCTCGGCGTAGGCGGCGGCTCAACGACAGCTGCTGGCGGATCGCTCGGAGCTCCGGCCCCTGGAGGACGTGCAGGTGCCCCGCAAGCACGCAAAACCGTCAACAAGGACCAGCTCGACATTTTCGGTAATCCAGCACAAGAAATTGGTCAGCAGCCAGCGGTCGTCAGCGGCGACCTTGCCGACGGCGAGCTCACCGAAGACACAGAAGGTATCCGCATTCCGACGTCGAAAAAGACTATTGCCAATACTTTCCACCGCTACCATACCGTGGATACGCCCGAACTGATGACCAGTCTCTCGCATTATCTGGGCTTGCAGGAAGCATTCTGTTTCGACACCGAAACGACCTCGCTGGATACCACCGACGCAGAGCTCGTAGGACTTTCGTTCTCCTACTTCGCCGGCGAAGCATTCTACATTCCGGTGCCTGCCGACCGCGAAAAAGCGCAGGAAATCGTGGAGCACTTCCGGGCCGTTTTTGAGAATGAAAATATTGAAAAAATTGGCCAGAACATCAAGTATGACCTGCTTGTCCTGAAAAACTACGGCATTGAAGTCCACGGCAAGCTGAGCGACACCATGCTGGCGCATTACCTGCTGCAACCCGATAAGCGCCATGGAATGGACATCCTGGCAGCTTCCTACCTGAACTACGAACCGGTGTCGATCACGGAGCTGATTGGCAAAAAAGGCGGCAAACAGGGCAATATGCGCGATGTAGCGATCCCCGAGATCACACAATACGCAGGCGAAGATGCCGACATTACGTTTCAGCTCAATGCGATTTTCAGCCGCGAACTGCCGAAAGTGAATGCAGCGAAACTTTTCCACGAAGTCGAAATGCCGTTGACGAAAGTGCTGGCCTCGATGGAAAATACCGGCGTGAGGCTGGATATCAATGCATTGAAAGAAATGTCGGGCGTGCTGGAATCCGACCTCCGCCAGACCGAATCGGAGATTTACGAAGCGGCCGGGCAATCGTTCAATATCAGCTCGCCGAAGCAGCTTGGAGAGGTGTTGTTTGAGAAAATGAAGCTGATCGACAAGCCGAAAAAGACGAAAACAGGCCAATATGCGACGGGTGAGGAAATCCTCTCCGACCTGGAAGCGAATCACCTTATTGCCCGTAAAATACTGGATTACCGCGAGTTACAAAAACTAAAATCGACGTACGTCGATGCATTACCGACGATGGTAAGCAGCCGCACGGGCCGCATTCATACTTCTTATAACCAGGCGGTGGCGGCCACCGGGCGTCTGAGTTCCACCAACCCGAACCTTCAAAACATCCCCATCCGCACGCCGCGCGGACGCGAGATTCGCAAAGCATTCGTGCCGGATACCGACGAATTCCAAATCCTTTCCGCGGATTATTCGCAGATCGAGCTACGCATTATGGCGGCATTCAGTGCCGACGCCAGTATGACGGAGGCATTCAACCAGGGCCGCGACATTCACGCCACCACGGCCAGCAAGGTTTTTGCAGTGCCCTTAGAGGAAGTGACTTCCGATATGCGCCGGAAGTCCAAAATGGTCAATTTCGGTATCATTTACGGCATTTCTGCGTTCGGTCTCGCACAGCGCCTGGGCATCCCGCGCGGGGAAGCGAGTGAGATCATCCGAGCCTATTTCGAGGAATTCCCCGCTGTGAAGGGCTATATGGACAAGGTCGTAAACGACGCGCGTGAGCGCGAGTATGTAGAGACCATCCTCGGCCGCCGCCGGTATCTGCCGGATATTAACTCCCGGAACCAGACCAACCGCGGCTATGCCGAACGAAATGCCATCAACGCCCCGATCCAGGGCTCTGCGGCCGATATGATTAAAGTCGCGATGATCAATATCCACGATTTTATGGCAAAGGAAAAGCTCAAATCGCGCATGATCCTGCAAGTGCATGACGAATTGGTTTTCGATGCACATTACAGCGAAATTGACTTGTTGAAAGAGAAGGTCGATGAGTTAATGCGAAATGCGATCCCGATGGCGGTGCGGATGGAAACAGGCATTGGCGTAGGCGCCAACTGGCTGGAAGCGCATTGATTTGAGGATGGAAGAAAGGGAGGAAAGGGAGGATGGAGGAAAGGGAGGATGTCAGTCTGAGCGCAGTCGAAGACAGTCCATACGGTGAATTATGCCGTATTTCAAGTGCTTCGACTTCGCTCCTAACATTTCTTCCCTTTCCTCCATCCTCCCTTTCTCCCTTTCTCCCTTTCTCCCTTTCTCCCTTTCTCCCTTATTTAGCCACCCAAGTCCGGGTATTCAAATCATCGGTCCCCTGGCGTTTCACCGCTTCTTCACGATTTGCACCGTTCAGCGATTGCTCCGACAGCGGGTAAATAAAGCGTACGGGTACACGGTTCTGGTTCAGGTTGTCCGGCCCCGGCTTGATCTCCGGCATACCTGTCCGGCGCCAGTCGAACCAGGCTTCCAGGCCGTTGAAATAGTAGGCAATCCACTTTTGCAGCGCAATTTTTCCCAGTTTTTCAGCGCTGGTGCCTGTGTACGCTACGCCCGCCTGCGTGTAGTACGACGCGTCCGGCGTAACATTGATGCCGTACGAAGACGGCACTACGCTTTTCCAGTAGTCGAAATTGCTCTGAACGCCTTTTGTATAGTAACCCTCGGCGGTACCGGTTGTAATCCATCCTTTTTCGCGCGCTTCTGCCAGAATAAACTGCAATTCGGAGTAGTTCATAATGATCCCACGCGGAGCAGAAGGATCCGGCGCTGCTTGTCCGGGGTCGTTGCAGACGAGACACGCGAACGTGTAACCTACGCGCGAGACGCCTTGCGGGCCGCCATTGTAGTTCAATGCCGGCACATCTCCCAGTCCGTTAGGAACACCTTCGATCACCGGCTTACCAGCCGATACCGACGATTGTGAAGGACGACCGAAGACCATCAGACGCGGGTCTTTCAATGCGGTAAGGCGGTCGCTAAGCGTCTTGCTCACCCGGAATTCGTCGAATGAACCTACGCGCGCACCGTACAACGTCCATTGGTTGGGGGCCGCTGCCAGATATTTCAACTCTGCATTGTCCTGATTTCCTTCAAAAATAGGGTTCTTCGCAGGATCGGCAAGGATCGCCTGCATATCCGCTTTGACATCCTTCTGTTTCGAAATACGCATCAGGTAGCGCAGACGCAAAGAATTGGCGAGTTTGCGCCATTTAATCAGCGAACCGGTACCTCCTCCGAAGAGGATATCGCCCGAAACGGCTGTTGTGCTCGTAGAGAGGATATTATTGGCTGTACTAAGATCAGCCAGTACGCCCGCATAAACGCTTTCCTGGGTATCGTATTTCGGCTGATAAACACCATCTGTCTTGCCTTTCGTCGCCTCCGTGTAAGGAATATCGCCGTAAGCATCGGTCGCGAGCGCGAACATCCACGATTTCAGGATCAGCGCGATGCCTTTGTAGGCATTGGCATCGTCGGTGCCAACCTGGTCCAGGATGTTTTTAACATTACGCATATTACCATACACATTGTCCCAGATGCTGTTTTGCTGCCCCCACAAGTAGCGGTCCTCGTTCACGAACTGGATCTTGGCGTGGTGCTGCACCACAATGTTGCCGATACCCCAGGCGTCGTTTACCTGGCTATTGACCAGGTTGCGGATCACACCGGCCAGTAGCAGGTCGGGCGTGACGTCGTTCGGAACGTTGTTATTGGTATTGATTTCTTCAAAATCGTTGGTACATGCCCCGCCTGACACGATCAGCGCGGCCATGATATATATCGGAATTAGCTTTTTCATTGTTTTCCAATTGAAATTTTACAGTTTGAAACTCACATTGAAACCATAGCTGCGGCTCGAAGGAATCGACATGTATTCGATGCCCGGCAAAGCGGTTCCTCCGTTGTAAGCCATTGTTTCGGGATCCACGTGCGGCACTTTCGACCACAATGCCAGGTTACGTCCTACCAACGAAATGGTGATGTTCTTGATCGGCGACCGCCCCAGGATGCGGTTAGGGATCGAGTAACCCAGCTGCAATTCACGAAGCTTCACGAACGAAGCGTCGTACATCACACCTTCGGCGATGTTGCGGCCGCCCGTAAAAGCGGTATGCCACGCACGGGCTGTCAGTTTCACGTCGTTTTTGCTGAATGAACCATCCGCATTCTGCACCACGCCGTCGCCGATCACACCGTTGCCGGGTTTGCCCAGGTCGTATCCATCGGCACGTCCTTCGAGGGTTTCTTTAATGATACCGCCTTCACGGCCAACCACCTGTGTTTCAGAAAATATCTTTCCTCCATGGCGAATATCGAACAGAAAGCTCAGTCTCACATTCTTATAGCTGAACTGATTGGAAATACCTGCGAGCCAGTCGGGATTGTAGTTACCCATTTTCTGAACGTTGGTAGTAGGCACCGGGCGACCGTCTTTGTAAACGACCTGACCTACATTCTGGCCTGACGCATCATAATAAGGCAGGGAAGGGCTGGTGTTTTGCACACGCGCAAATGCGATTCCGTACATGTCCCCCATCCTTTCACCCACGCGTGCCTCGATGCTTACGCCTTTGCTCGCCATCACGAAGTTGGTGATACCGTCGGAGAGTTCGAGTACTTTGCTGCGGTTAGCCGAGAAATTGATGCCGACATTCCATTTGAAATCATTGATTTCCACCGGTGTTACATTCAACATCGTCTCAAAACCCCAGTTTTTGATCTCACCCGCATTGAAGAAACGGCCATTATAACCGGTTGTCTGTGAAAGGGGGATTTGCAGGATCTGGTTTTTGGTTTTGCTTTGGTAGAATGTAAAGTCCAATCCTACGCGATTCTTGAAGAAACGCACATCCGCACCCAATTCGAATGCAGTACTGATCTCCGGTTTCAGGTTCAGGTTAGCCAAACGATCGGTCTCGCCGTAGATCTGCGAGCTTCCGAAAGGCGTGCTGGGATTGTAAGCCTGGGTAAAGGTAAACGGATCGGTGTCATTACCTACCTGCGCGAAGCTTCCGCGGAGTTTGGCAAATGAAATCACTTCCGGAAGTTTGGTCATGTCGCTCAATACGGCGCTCAATGCTACCGAAGGATAGAAGTACGAGTTGTTTTCAGTACCAAAAGCTTTCAGGGCTGTCGGGAGCGTCAATGCACTACTCCAATCGTTACGTGCGGTAATGTCGAGGAACAGGTAATTGCGGAATGAAACCGAGGCCGAACCGTACAAACTGTTGATACGCTTGCCTACCTTGCTTTGCGAAGCTACGAGCGCAATGCGGGAGTTTGTCAGGTTGTAAATGCCCGGCAAATTCAGCTGGCCTGCATTTTCCTCGTCGTAAATAGAGCTCTGGCGGTTCTGGTTGCCACCGAGTGTCGCCGAAATGTTGATATCCCTGGTGACGTCCTTGTTGAACGACAATAGGAAATCGCTGTTGCGTTCCTCGGTGTTGATCTTCGTTTCGCGGTACTGACCGAACGGAAAACGTTGCGTGCTGAATGCGCGGCGGTATTCGCGCCGCTCGTTGCCCCAGTCGGTAGCCGTCCGCACTTGCAGGCTAAGCCAGTCGGTAAAATCGTATTTCAGGATAACGTTTCCGATTATGCGGTTCACTTCCTGGCCGTTGGTATTTTCAAAAACCGTCAGGTAAGGGTTATCGTGGTAGTTGTAGTTCCAGCTGAACTGGCGTCGGTCTTCCAGACCGTTCATCCATAAACGTTTCATATCACCTACATCGACCGAACGTGGCAGCCAGCAGTTGAACAGGTACATGATGCTCTCCGTACCATAGCTGATCGACGGACGGTTGCCGCTCGCGCTCTTGATATAGCTCACAAATGTTTTTGCCGAGAGCTTCTTCGTCAGATTATAACCTGCACTCAATGAGACAGTATGGCGTTTCAGATCGGTGTTCGGCACAATACCCGTCTGGTCGAGATTGGTGTACGATAAGCGAAAACTACCCTGGTCGTTATTTCCAATCAATGCGACGTTATTCGTCAAGGTACGGCCTGTCCGGAGGAAGTCTTTCAAACCGTCCACATCCGGTACCCAGGGGGTTGCGGTGATCACACTACCCGCGGGGGCATTCAGGTCCCCACCGAGATAAGGGATTACCTGTCCGTTCAGTGTACGCGGTGAGTTGTATTGCGGGTAGCTCTGGCCTTTGAACTCCGGCCCCCAGCCTTCGTCGGTACCATCCGTGAGACCGCCACCGGCGCCATTCACGAACGCGAAGTCGCCTCCGTTACCATTGCCTTGTCCGTATTTGTTTTGATACTCAGGCAATTTCAACGCACGCTCGAATGTGGTGTTGCTATTCACTTCCACACCGATGCCTTTGTTGCCCTTACCCGATTTGGTGGTGATAAGGATCACCCCATTGGCCGCTCTTGATCCGTACAAGGCCGCAGCCGCCGGTCCTTTCAGCACGCTCATCGTCTCCACGTCGTCGGGGTTGATAAAGCTCGCGCCATTCCCGAAATCGACTTCCAGGTTCCCCTGGCCCGAGCCGCCTGTGATGGAGTTGCTGATAGGCACCCCGTCGATCACGTACAACGGTTGGTTTTTGTTCAAATCTACCGACCGCTCACCCCGGATCGTTACCCGTGCCGAACCGCCGATACCCGACGGGCTTCCTACGACCGTCACACCGGCCACTTTACCGGCCAACTGGTTCACAATGTTGGTCTCACGCGCTGTAACGATGCTTTCACCTTTCAGCTCCTGCACCGCGTAACCCAACTTGCGGACGTCTTTTTTAATACCGAGGGCCGTCACCACTACCTCCTGAAGTTGTTTCTGATCGGCAAAAAGCGTCACGTCCGCCACGGCACGGCCGCCGACCGTCACTTCGTGCGAAACGTAGCCGAGGAACGAGAATGTCAGTACCGAGCTGGCGCCCTTCACCGTGATCTGGTACTTTCCGTTGGAATCCGTCACTGTACCGTTGTTACTCCCTTTTTCGATGACGCTCACGCCCGCGAGAGGCGCCTTGTCATCATCGGAGATCACCTGCCCGGTAATAACCGACTGTGCGACGCCCGCGTGGCAGTAGAGCAGCCCCGTGAGCATGAGCCCGGTGTACGCGCTTCTTCTGAAAATACTCAGCCGAAAGCATAAGTAAAATTTTTTAATCATGAGCACTAGGTTATTTAGGTGAGAAAAGAATGGAAACAGGCAATACGCCTTGCAAAGCGCAAAAATCCGGTTAAATACAGACTGTTATGTTAAGTATTTATTAACATACTATAAACAAATCTTCCCTTCGACACTGCCTCCCCGAGAACCGGTAACTACTACTGACTAACACTTTAAAATTCCACGAATGTCCCTCCGCTGTGATCGGACGTCTGCATCGCGCCCCTTTAAATTTACAAAAATGAAATGCAACCGCAAACAACCTTACCGGCTTGTTTATCAACATTTTACAAAACAATGGTCACCAGATTGGACTATTCCGGACATGTGTTTTGGAATAATACAGAAAAATCCTTGAATAAGGCTACTAAACACCGCCAGTTCTCACACCAAATCCTCCTGTCATTCCCCCCTGCAGTTTCAACCCTTGCCGATATACGCCAGGGCGGCGGGAGGCATAGGTGTTAAACTTTTGATAATTCAAATATGGACTATGCTAATTCCCGGATGACGATACGGAAAGATAGTGGTATCAATGCAAATCCAAAACCAACAATCGCCATGTTCACCTCCCGGGAATACGAAATTATCAAGCTGATCGCGCAGGGTTTACCATCCCGCGCGATCGCCGACCGGCTATTTGTCAAAAGCGGCAGTCGACGCTATTGGCATTGCGTTTAAGGGGCCATTGCCAAGTCTGAGGGGCAATCCCGAGTTTTTGACAGAGCAATGCCATAGTGCCGGTGGACCTGGCACACGCTCATGTTCAAATGCCTGCTGTACAATTACCCGCAAAAACGGCTACTATGCATCATGCGGGCAATCTTGTAACTGTACGAAAGAGGAGTAATAAAACTTCACCACGCCGATTAAAATACGCAAGGCTGCTTCTTCACAAGCAGCTTTTTTTATTAAAAACCGTTCAAAAAATTCATACTATTTCCGGATATAATGGTAAAAAAATGTCGAACTTCGTTTTTTAATTGTAAACAATACACTTAATCGATTCCAATGCATCAATTGTTTCAGAAAGTCTCCCTCCTGCTGCTGGCTTGCCCGGCGATGGTGATGGCTCAGACAGGAAAGGGAAACTATTCTCCGCTTCCCCTCAAAGACCTCAGCGCATTTGAAAGCGCCGCTCCCAACTGGTCGATTCAAGGTGGCATTTCCATACACCCTACCGGTACGGCGAAGCCCAAAACACTGACCGGCGACGGCGTACTGATCGGTAATGCAGGAACCGTGCTGACTACCAAACTGAAAGCGAGCGACTTACGGCTATACATCGAATTCAACGTTTCGCCGGGAGCCGAGGGAAATATCATCCTTCCGGGCGGGCAGAAAGTAAAGATCTCCGATAGCAGCAAACAAAAGACAGCGGACGCCACGACGTCGGGGTATATCGGCCAGTTTCCGAACCAGAACGCCGCTAAATCGGCCGGTCTGTGGCAGACACTCGAAATTTCCTATGATGCATCCGTACAACACATTCCTAACTCCGCACGCCTGAATGCGCTTTCGCTAAACGGCGTCACAGTTCTAGAAACCGTTTACCTTCCTAACTCAAAAGCCGCAGCAGATGGCCAGCCCATCGCATTCGAAGTTACCAAAGGCAGCATCGCATTCCGCAATGTAGGCTACCAACTTCTTGCTAATCGCAAGCCACTGTCAATCAGTAACCTAAATTACAAAGTTTACGCAGACAAATGGGATGCCAAAGAATATAGCAAGCTCGACCACGAGGGTCAGTCTCCCCTGCTAACCCAGGAGGTGACCAACGGAATGCGGGAATTTCACCTTGTGTATGAAGGGGATATCGACGTAACCGAGGCTGGCGACTACATTTTCACGACTATTTATTCCGGTCCTGTCCTTTCGGTTGATATCGACGGCAAAAGCGTGGTATCGTCCGGTGAAGCCACTTCTCAGGAAACACACACCGGTTCTATTAACCTGACACAGGGCAAACACAAATTCAAAATTTATTACTCGCGCTTCCCGTGGCGCCAGCCTGCATTGGGGCTGCGCGTGGAGAAATCGGGTGTGCGCCCTTACGACCTGCATTCATTGTCGTCCCTGCCCGAGCCTGAACCCAAGCCCTACATCAGCGTGACGCCCGACAAGCGCCCGGAAATGGTGCGCTCATTCATTCAGCTGGACGGCGAAAAATCGAAGCGTACGCATTGTATCTCAGTAGGAAGCCCCGATGGCTGGAATTATACCGTCGACCTGAACCGCGGCGCATTGGTACAGGCGTGGAGAGGCCAGTTTGCCGACGTGACCGAGATGTGGTACGAGCGCGGCGAGCCGCAACTGCTTTTCCCCGCTGGCCTCAAAGTACATGTTTCGGGACGCAGCAGCGTAGCGGTGCTCGACAATGCGAATGCAACGTGGCCCGATTCTTCCAATATCAATTTCCTTGGCTACAAAATCGATCAGAAAGGTTACCCGGTCTTCCGTTACGCGATCGGCTCGGCGACGGTGAGCGACGAACTGGTTTCGGGCGGCAACAGCCTCTCGCGCACGTTCCGCGTGGACGGCCGCCTGGAAGGCACGCCCGCAGGTGCGCTATACTCGCTGCTCGCGAGCGGCAAGCAGATCACCGAAATAGAGAAAGGACTTTACCAGATCGACGACCGCTTTTATGTGCAGGTTGATAAAAAAGCCAAAGCGGTAGTACGTCCGGCCGGTGAAATGAAGGAGCTTATCCTTCCTGTTTCCAACACGACCAGCTATTCCCTGTTTTGGTAAAACCTCATTATCTGATTTGTATCTAATGAAAAATATTCTTTTAACTACACTGATTACCGCTGGCTGTGTGAACGCGTTTGCGCAGTCCAAACCCAATAAGATTGACGACTATTACCGCATTATCACCATTCCGATTCCTGAAAACATCAAAATGGAAATAGGTGGGATGCAGGTACTGCCCGACGGCCGTCTCGCGACGTCAACCCGCCGCGGCGAGGTATGGATGATCGGCAACCCGTACCTGAAAGGCGACGGCAAGCCTTCGTTCCACCGTTTCGCATCGGGACTGCACGAGCCCCTGGGCCTGTATTATCGAGGTAAAGACTTCCTCGTGTCGCAGCGCGGCGAAGTTACCCGCCTCGAAGACACCGACAACGACGGTGTTGCGGATGTTTACGACTCGTTCTCGCGCTGGCCATTGTCGGGTAATTATCACCAGTATTCTTACGGACCGGTACCCATGCCGAACGGCGAAATGCTTGTTACGCTCAACCTCGACTGGGTTGGCCGCGGCGCCAGCCAGTCGAAATGGCGCGGATGGATGCTGAAACTCGGCCAGGACGGCAAGCTCACGCCCTGGGCGACGGGATTGCGCTCCCCTTCCGGCTTCGGATCGTATAAAGGCGATATTTTCTATACTGAAAACCAGGGCGACTGGGTGGGCTCAGGCCGTATGACACATCTTGAAAAAGGCGACTTCGCGGGTAACCCTGCCGGCTTGCGTTGGAGCAAAGAAGAAGGATCACCTGTGAAACTGACTCCGGAAGATGTTCCGAGCACCGGCGAACCGCTTTACGATGTTGCCAAGAAGGTTCCTGGCCTGAAACCACCGGCAGTTTGGTTCCCGCACACATTGGTGGGTATCTCCACCTCCGATTTCAAGGAAGACGTAACCAACGGGGCGTTCGGGCCATTTACGGGACAGATGTTCGTGGGTGACCAGGGACATAGCATCATCACCCGCGTTGACCTCGAAAAAGTGAATGGCGTGTGGCAGGGAACTGTCTTCCCTTTTCGCGAAGGTTTTATGTCGGGTATCCTTCGTCTGGAATGGGGTCTCGACGGCTCGATGTTCGTAGGCCAGACGAGCCGGGGATGGTCGGCAACGGGTAAGGAAGAATTTGGTATTCAAAGACTTGTATGGACCGGTAAAATGCCGTTCGAAATGAAGACTGTCCGCTCGACGCCCGATGGTTTTGAGATCACATTCACCAGTCCTATCGACAAAAAGGCCGCTGCTGAGCAAGATGCATACAAAATGAACAGCTTTACTTACCGCTACCACCGCACTTACGGCAGCCCGATTATTAACACCCAGGAAGTGCCTTTGAAAGGCATTATCGTTTCAGAAGACGGCCTGCGGGTGCGTCTGGTAGTCGATCCAGCGACACTGCGCAAAGGGTACATCCACGAAATCAAGGCGGAAGGCGTGAAATCGGCAGACGGCAACAACCTGCTGCATGCGACGGGTTACTACACATTGAACGAGATCGCCGGCGGCCAGGCGGCCAATGCGTCTCAGTTTACGACGACCGTGAAAGCAAGCACCACGATGGATCACAGTGGGCACGGCGCTGCGGCGCCCGGCGAAACGGCGCCCGGCGCAACGGCAGCCAATACCGCCGCCTCAGCCAAACGCGTGACCGAAATGCCGGCCAGCTGGACCAACGGACCGGATCAGGTGGTGACAATCGGAACCGTTCCGGGTTTGAAATTTGATATTTCCGAAATTCAGGTGAAAGCTGGCAGCAAAATTAAAGTCGTTTTCAACAACAACGACGATATGCTCCACAACCTGGTCATTACCAAGCCGGGGGCAGCCAACGCGGTTGGTGAAGCGGGTTTGAACCTGGGCTTGAAAGGCACCGAATTGAATTATGTGCCCAAAACGAATGATGTGCTTTTCCACACCAATATCGTGGAGCCTGAAAAAACGGAGGCGATCTATTTCGTGGCGCCAAGTCAGGCGGGCACCTACCAGTACGTTTGCACATTCCCCGGGCATTACTCGCTGATGCAGGGGAAACTGAAAGTAGTGAAATAACCTGCCCTTGCAGTCTTCCAACGGGGCGGCGAAACACCGCCCCGTTTTATTTTCCCCTAACATTTCCAACACAGAATAATTGCCGCCATTTCACAAGGAGAATACCCCTACCGGCGGCTTTGATTGGCACAATTCATTGATTTAATACAACATTGCCGTTACATTAAGGATTTGAATCAGGACGAAAACATATCGAATACCGGCGAGCTGAATATCAGGCTCTGGCAGCGGTTCAAGGCCGGCGACGCAGAAGCGCTCGGGCAGCTCGCCCAGACGCATTACCGGGCGCTGTACAACTATGCCACAAAGTTTTCTTCCGATCCCGATTTCATCCGCGATTCCATTCAGGAGCTTTACCTCGAACTTTGGGAACGCCGCAATTTTCTCTCCGAAACCGCATTCGTCAAGTCCTATCTACTTAAAGCGCTCCGCCACAAGCTCATCAAGGAAAGTATCCGCCTGAAACGTTTCCACGAGCCGCAAGTGGCCATTTTCGATACCGATCCGTCCGATCCTTCCATCGAAACCAACATCATCGAGGCCGAGCACATCCGCTTTCAAAACGGCCGCCTCAAACGCATCATTTCGCTGCTATCAAAACGCCAGCAAGAGATCATCTATCTCCGCTTTTATCAAAACCTCGACAACGAGGACATCGCCAGCGTCATGGGGCTGGGACGGCAGAGCGTTTCTAATCTGCTCTACCGGACATTGAAAGAGATCAAGGAAATCTGGGCTCCGGCGGAGTTTTTTTGGGTGTTGCTTTTCTTCTTATCGTAAGTAAGGAGGAAGGGAGAATGGAGATTTGAACGAGCCCGGCACGAGCAGCGGCTTTATACTTAATTTACTTTTAATTTAAAATAACACTTTTAAAAAGTATTAACCAATTTTAACTTTTTATACTTATATCCCTCCCTTCCCTCTTCCCTTTATCACTTTTTAAAATTTTTTTTGACTTTTTTGGTTATCCCGGTATTCAAAACAGACATACTATTTTAAAGAGCCTGCAAATGCTCTGAACCGTATGTTTTTGTTTTGCCGATGAGCTTACACCGAATATTTACTGTGGAGGAACTGGCGACGGACGAATCGTTCCGACGTTGGGTTATGGCGCCTACACCGGAACTCGACCGTTACTGGCAGCAGTGGTTACTACAAAATGCCGACCGTGCGGGCGTCGCGGCACGTGCACGGGAGCTGGTGCTCGCGGTGCATGACCTCTATAAAGATGATCTTTCGGACGAAATGCTGCGGCACGAAATCGCGGAGATCACGCGTATTGCCGAAGTACGAAAAGCGGAAGGCCATATGCCTTTCTATCAGCGCGCAGTGTGGAGGGCGGCGGCTGTGCTGTTGCTCACCGGTGGTCTGAGCTGGCTTTACTACACGTCCCATAACACGATAGCGCCGTCCGGTAAAGGGCAGGAAATCACAATGGGCCAGGAAATGCTGATCAAAACCAACGCTACGGAAGTGGAAATGACCGTGCTCTTGAGCGACAAAAGCGTAGCTACACTGGCGAAAGGCAGCAGCATCCGGTATCCGCGGCAATTCGCTGCCGGAGAGCGCCAAGTGTACCTGACGGGCGAGGCGTTTTTCGACGTAGCCAAGAATCCCAGACAGCCATTCCTGGTATATACCAATGAAACCGTCACGAAAGTGCTCGGTACGAGCTTCCGTATCAAGGCATTTGAGGGTGATAATACGGAAATGATTGCCGTTAAAACCGGTCGCGTATCGGTGTATGCCAAGAAGGAATATGAAATCTCACGAGGAGCTAAACCGGCCGGTGTTATCCTGAACCCTAATCAGCAGGTGGTTTTCAACCGTAAGGACAACAAGCTCGAAAAGGCCGTTACGGCCAATCCGGTGCTACTCGCCGAATCGGCAGTGCAGAAAGAGCAGGTGTTCGACGACAAGCCGGTCGCCGAAGCATTCGATGCGCTGGGCAAAGCTTACGGCATCAGCATCGTGTACAACGCCGAAACGGTTTCCAACTGCATGATCAGTGCGCAGTTTAGCGAAGAAAATCTGAAACAACGATTGAATGCAATATGCCAGGCCATCGGTGCCGGCTATGATATGGAGAATGGTCGCGTTGTGATCAGTTCCAAAGGATGTAATTAATCTCTCTAAACCCTTTTCAGGACTAAAATCAACTACCATTAATCCCAAATTTCGCCTATGATATACCAGTAACTCTGCTCCCCTTTGAATGATAAAGAGCCAGTGATGATTGCGCCATCACCGGCCCTGCTACTCCCCTCGCCCGGACTGGAATCTGTGGCGTACAGGAGCGTTTTGTCCCATCATTTCAATTCAGAACAAAACTTTCAAAAATATGAAAAAACACCGACATCTATCCCGGCTACTTTACAGGGTTATGAGAATATCACTTTACCAATTATTAATTGCCTTTATCTTTGCCTCAGTGTCGGCAGCGGGCACCGTTGGGGCACAGGATATTCTGAACCAGAAGATCACAATCCAGGTCAGTAACCTCGAAATGAAGACGGTACTGAACAAACTCAACAAGCTGACACAGTTGCGTTTCACGTACAGTTCTTCGCTGATCAAATCGCAAAGAAAAGTTTCCATCAATGCCGTCGACAGGTCGCTTGGCGATATTCTGGACGACCTTTTCAAACCTGCCAACATCACTTACAAGATCGAAGGCAAGCAGGTTGTGCTGATTAAAAACGCCGCCGAACCCGGCAGCGCATTACCCGAAGTGATCCGCAACCAAAGCGACATCGACCGGAATATCACAGGAAAGGTGACCGACGAAAAGGGTTATCCCCTGCCCGGCGTGAACATCGTCGTGAAAGGCACGAAAGTAGGAACCGCCACGAATGCCGAGGGCTCATTCCAGCTAAGCGTGCCCGATGGCGGCGGCATGCTGGTGTTCTCGTCTGTCGGCTTCACGCCCCAGGAAATACCGTTGGGTAACCAATCGAATTACGACATTTCCATGACCCCCGACGTCCGCAACCTCGAAATGGTGGTGGTAACGGCGCTGGGTATCAAGCGGGATGCCAAAAAGCTGGGATATTCGACGGCAACGGTTAATACCGAAGAATTGACTACCAACCGCACCACCAACCTGGGTAACAGCCTGCAAGGCAAAGTAGCCGGTCTCAACGTAACACCACCCGCGAGCGGTCCCGGCGGTTCTACCAAGATCCGTATCCGCGGCCAGTCGTCATTCGGAGGCAACAACTCACCGCTGATCATTGTAAACGGCATTCCGATCAATAACAGCAGCGTTTCGGCGGGCGGCTCTAATGGAAACGGTACAGGTAACCCTACGGGCGGTTCTTCCGATGCGGGGGATGGTCTGCAAAGCATTAACCAGGACGACATCGAGTCGATGACCGTATTGAAAGGCGCCGCTGCGGCCGCATTGTATGGCTTCCGTGCGAAAGACGGTGCGATTATCATCACGACCAAAAGCGGCAGCAAAACCACCGGCATCGGCGTGGAGCTGAACTCGAATTTCCAGGCCCAGGAAGCATTGGATTACACCGATTTTCAATACGAATACGGCCAGGGAGAGTTTGGAAAACGCCCTACCACCGTGGCCGAAGCTCAAAGCTCGGGCGTTTTTGCATTTGGCGAGAAGCTCGACGGCAAACCTACACCGCAGTTCGACGGCAGTACCCAGCCTTACGTAGCCCACAAAGACCGTATCAAGCAGTTTTACCGCACAGGAACCAGTTTTACCAATTCAGTTGCATTATCAGGTGGTAATGAAAAAGGAAATTTCCGCCTCTCTTTTGCCAATACCGATGCCAATGCGATCATGCCGAATTCGGCTTATCATAAAAAAATCTTCAACCTGGGGTTGAACTACAAGTTTACCAAAAAGCTTTCCGCGCAACTGAACGCAAACTATTCCAACGAGTATAACAAAAACCCGCCGCAGATCGGTATTCAGGACATGAATGCGAACACCACCATTTATACCCTGGCTACGAGCATCGACACCGACTGGCTCAAAAACCGCAAGGACGCCAACGGTAACGAAATGCCCCTGGCGCGTTTCACCAACCGCAACAACCCTTATTGGGTGGCCTACGACCGCTTCGAAAACGTGCGCCGCGACCGGATTTTTGGAAATACTTCGGTACGCTACGATTTCACCGACTGGTTGTTCGTCCAGGGTCGCATCGGGCAGGATTATTACACGCGTCCGTACAATTACAACCGCCCGACGGGTACACGCTCAATCGGTGCCGTGGCGACCGGTTTCAACGGTTATTACTACCAGGATGTAGCCACTTTCCGCGAGCGTAACATGGACATCCTCATCGGCGCCAACAAGTCGTTCGGAGATTTCGGCATCGACATTACATTGGGTGGCAACCAGATGCTGCAGGTAAGCGACAATGTGTCTACCGCCGTAACCAACTTCTACGTGCGCGACCTGTACACCATCGCCAACGGTCAGGTCAAAAACCCGAATTACGGTTATAGTAAAAAGAAGGTTAACTCTATTTACGGATCGGCTGAATTTTCCTACAAAAACTTCCTGTTTGTGAATGTGACGGGACGCAACGACTGGTTCTCTACTTTGAACCCACAATCAAACAGCTACTTATACCCATCCGTGAGTGGCAGCTTTGTGTTCAGCCAGGCTTTCGCTAATGCACCTGACTGGCTCACATATGGCAAGCTCCGCGCTGCTTATGCGGAAGTAGGTGGTGATACCGACCCGTATTCCAACAACCTGTATTACGCTATCAATGCGAACCCTTTCAATGGAACGGCGCTGGGCAACCTGCCGTCCACCGTCAGCCCGAATGCGAACCTCCGCCCGCTTAAAGTGAAGGAAACGGAAGTCGGCCTGGAATTGAAGACATTCGACAGCCGCCTGAACCTCGACCTCTCGTTGTACCGCAAAAACACGGTGGATGAGATTCTGAACGTCAGCATTTCGAACACTTCCGGTTTCAGCCAAACGAAGGTGAATGTGGGTAAGCTGCGTAACCAGGGCGTGGAGTTTTTGCTCACCGTCGTACCAGTACGCAACGACAATTTCACCTGGGAAACCAGCTTCAACGGCAGCTATAACATCAGCAAGGTGATCGAACTTGCTGAAAGACAGGAGCGTTTCGACGTCGGCACCGGCGAATTCTTCGGTATTGTGTCACATGAAGTGGGCAAGCCGCTTGCCTCCCTCCGTGGTTTCGACTACAAGCGCGATGCGCAGGGCCGCATTATTACCTCGGGTGGTCTGCCCCAGCAGGGTAACCTCACCACTTTCGGCAGTGCGATCCCGAAATGGGTGGGTGCGTGGGTGAACACGATCAATGTGAAAGGCGTCCGCATTGGCACACAAATCGATTTCAAGGCGGGCAACAAGATCCTCTCGAACTCGAACCTGAACTTCCTGCGTGAAGGACTCTCGAAACCATCGCTTGTAGGCCGCGAAGGTGGCGTGTTGCTCGAAGGTGTAACCTCTACCGGCGAGCCGAATGCCCAACGGGTGGAAGCACAGCAATTCTATACCGCTTACCGCAGCACCAACCTCGCCTCGCCATTCGTGTACAACGGTGCATTTGTGCGCTGGAGAACGATCTCGGTGGGCTACGACCTCTCGCGTTTCGTGCGTGATAAGAGCTTCATCAAAGGCCTGACACTCTCCGCGATGTGCAACAATGTGCTCATGATCAAGAAATACATCGACAATCTCGATCCCGAAGCACAGGTATCGGCATCAGACAACCTGCAAGGCATTGAGACGCATACCTTGCCGACCACGCGGAGCTATGGTATCAACCTGAATATCAAATTGTAACCTGACTATTGAACATTGTTTTTATGAAAAGAATATTCATATATATCACAGCTTTGAGCGTTCTGGCCGGCGCGAGCTCCTGCGACAGCGGTTTTGAGGAGGTTAACAAAAACCCCGTCCTCGCGACAGACATCGATCCCATCTACCTGTTCTCCAATGCGGAATTCACGTCTGCCATTGCCACCCAGAACTACCAGATGCAGATCGTGCAACAGATTAATACACCTTACACGGGCGTACTCGAAGGCGGGAACCACAATGCCGTTTCCGATCCCAATTCGAATGCAAACTTCAATTCGCTATACCTGCAAAACGGTCCGGTGAACCTGCTGACGACCGTCCTTTACAAAACCAAGGATGATCCCGCGCGGTCGAACCTGTACCAAATGGCGCGCATCTGGAAGGCTTACGTATTCATGGTTTTGGTGGATACTTACGGCGACGTACCCTATTTTGAGGCCGGAAAAGCGTTTCTTGAAGGCATTAACCTGCCGAAATATGACGACCAGAAAGTCATTTACGACGACATCCTGAAAGAATTGCAGGAAGGTACCAAAGCGCTGGACGCGGGCAAGCCCATTGAAGCGGGTGATTTGTTTTTCAAAGGCAATATCGCGCAATGGAAAAAGCTGGGCAACTCGCTGCTGCTCCGCGCTGCTATGCGTTATTCCAAAATCGATGCAGCGAAAGCTAAGCAATATGTGGCGGTGGCTGTCGACCCGGCGAATGGCGGCTTGCAAAGCTCCAACGCCGACAACGCGCTGATCGCATTCAACAGCACATTTAACCACCCGCTGGCCAACTATTTCCAGGGAACCGAGCGCGGTAATGTGTATCTGGGCAAAGCATTGGTCGATTTTCTCAAAGAAACGAGCGACCCGCGCATCCGTGTGATCGCAGTGAAATACGAAACGCCCGGCAACCCACTCGCTACTGCCGGGGCCGAAGATACCGCGCCTGCGAACCAGGAAGGAATGCCCTACGGCTACAATGAATCGACGATCGCGAATGCGCCCGGTTTTCCGGGCAAGATTGGTTCTGCATTCAAATATTCGCAGATCAACCGCCGCACGCTGGGCAAAATCGATGCACCGGAGTTCTTCATCACCTGGTCCCAAACCAGCCTCCTGCTCGCGGAAGCGGTGCAGCGCGGATGGGCCACGGGCGACGTGAAGGCATTGTACGAAACAGGCGTGCGCGCACATATGAACCAGATGGCCACCTACGACGTGCTTGCCACCATTCCGACCGCAAGCCAGGACGCATTCCTGACGGCGAACCCGTTCCTACCTGCCAAAGCGTTGGAGCAGATCAACAACCAGTACTGGATCTCCTCGTTCCTCAACGGCTCCGAAGCCTGGGCCAACTTCCGCAGAAGCGGCTTCCCGGTACTTCCTGTGAACAATTACCCGGGTAAGGACCCGTCGGTGAAAGATTTTATCAAGAGATTGGTGTACCCTGTGCTCGAACGCTCTGTCAACGAGGCCAACTATAAGGCGGCTATCGCCAGAATGGGGCCCGACGAGCTTGGAACACCCGTTTTTTGGGATAAATAATGACTATTACTAACCCTTAATTATTCATTTATGCTTAAACAAACCTTGCTTGCAGGGGCGTTTGTGCTGGGAAGCCTTGCTTCCCACGCACAAGCGATCTCCCCTACTCCTGACCAGATTAAAGCCTACACCTCCGGCTGGAAAGGGGCACGATCGCCGGATGGCCGTCCGCACGTGTCGGATGCGATCCTGGCCCGTCTGAAAAACATTTCCATGGAAGAAGCCTGGGGCGTGCTGCGCAACAAAGGCTACCACAATCAGTTTGAAGGCGAATGGCAGCTGATCCACAACGACAGCACCATGACCGGCCGCGTGGTAACGGCGCAATACATGCCCGCCCGCCCCGATTTGCAGGACCTGGTGAAAGAAACCGGTAAAAAAGAAGGCCGCGTGCAAACCGGCGGTACCAACTCCTGGCCGATTGACGTGCTCAAAGAAGGCGATGTATACGTGGCCGACGGCTACGGCAAGATCGCCGACGGTACGCTCATCGGTGACAACCTGGGCAACTCCATTTATGCCAAATCCAAGCGCGGGGTAATCTTTTACGGCTCCGTACGCGATGTAGAAGGGTTGAGCGAGATCAACGGTTTCAATGCCTGGATCAAAGGTCAGGACCCTTCATATATTCAGCAAATGATGCTTACCAACATCAACACCCCGATCCGCATTGGTCGCGCGGTGGTACTTCCGGGGGATGTCGTTTTGGCTAAAAAATACGGGACGATCTTTATTCCGGCGCATTTGGTGGAAGATCTCGTGATTACTTCCGAGGTAACGGCCCTGCGCGACGAGTTCGGGCACCTACGCCTGCGCGAGGGCAAATACACGCCCGGGGAAATCGATACGAAATGGTCGGATGTGATCCAGAAGGACTTTTTGAACTGGGTAAATAATTACCCCGGCAAGTTGCCGATGACGAAGAAGGAGCTGGACGATTACTTGAAGGAAAGGAATTATTAGCGCGCGGTCCATAGTCGGCGGTCAAAACAAATCACGATACTAAACTCAAATCCCGATGAAAAACATTTTAAAGCAAATCATTGAATCGAATAAACAAGTTGAAAGCGCTGAAAAAGCGGTCGCAGCGGCAGAAATTGCTAACCCTGCTACCGGGGATAGCCGTCGTAATTTCTTGCGCAAAACCGCGGTAGGCGGCATTGCGTTAGGGGGTTTCATGTCGATGTCGACCGAGGATACCATTGCGCAAGCCACTTCCAAAGTAAGCCGTGCTTCCAAACCTTCGGAATTGAAAATCACCGACTTGCGGTATTGCATTGTACAGAATGTGGGCCGGACGCCCATTATCCGCATCGATACCAACCAAGGGATTTACGGCCTTGGCGAGGTGCGCGACGGCGCCGACGAGCGTTATGCATTGTTCCTCAAAAGCCATTTGTTAGGCCAAAACCCCTGCAATGTGGAGCAGCTGTTCAAATCGATCAAGCAGTTTGGTTACCATGGCCGTCAGGCGGGTGGCGTGTGCGGCGTGGAAATGGCGCTCTGGGACCTTTGTGGAAAGGCTTACGGCGTGCCATGCTGGCAGCTGCTCGGCGGTCGCTACCGCGATAAGGTTCGCTTGTACGCGGACACGCCCGAGTCGAACGATATCAACGAGTTTAAGCAAAAGATCAAATTCCGTACGCAGGACCAGGGCTACACGTGGTTGAAAATGGATATTTCGATCGGAATGCTACGGAACAATGAAGGCAGCGTTGTGAATAACAAGGTGTGGGGTGGCGGTTTCTCCCAATGGGCCGGCGATTACCATTCCTATGCCAATACCAAACACCCTTTCACCGCGATCCAGATCACACCGAAAGGATTGGAAGAAATGGCAAAAGTAGTGGAAGAAGTGCGCGGCGTGGTCGGATATGAGATACCGCTTTCTTCCGACCACTACGGCCATTTTGATCTTAACAACGGCATTCGCCTTGGAAAAGCGCTCGACAAATACCGCCTCGCGTGGTTCGAAGACATGGTGCCCTGGGAATACACCGATCAGTGGAAAACCATCTCGGATGCGCTGGAAACGCCGACGCTCACCGGCGAGGACATTTACCTCAAAGAAGGTTTCAAAGCATTGATCGAACAGCGCGCGGTAGACATCGTCCACCCCGATTTGGCTTCGTCGGGCGGCTTGCTTGAAACGAAACGTATCGGCGATTACGCTGAGGATCATGGCATTGCGATGGCGATGCACTTCGCCGGTACGCCGGTAAGCTTTATGGCCAACGTGCATTGCGCAGCCGCCACGCAGAACTTCCTGGCATTGGAACACCATTCGGTGCATGTGCCGTGGTGGGAAAGCCTCGTGAAAACCACCGACGGTCGCAAGCTGATCGACAAAGGGTATGCGCCTGTGCCTTTGGAAGCGCCCGGCCTCGGCATCGAGCTCGTTGAAGAAGAGGTTAAAAAACACCTGCATCCGAAGGACAAATCGTTCTTCGCCCCAACGCCCGACTGGAACGAAAAACGTTCGCACGACCGTCTTTGGAGCTAGGTTTTTGAAAAATGGTAGGGCGCGAAGTCCTACCATCTTTCGCCTTAATTCAGTATTTTGCGCGCTTCACTCTCATATGTACTGATGAAGAACATTCGCAACGTACTCTTTTACTGCATTACAATCGGAATATTCGCAGCCCTGCTCTACTTCTTTATCCGACAGGGCACATTCCTCGAAAAAGCCGGCCAGATTCCTCAAAAAGCACAAAGTATATCCTCCTGGGAGCAATTCACCGATACCTTCGGGCACAACCTCACCCACCCGCTCGCCACGCTCCTCGCCCAAATCGTCACCATTATCATCGTCGCCCGCCTGTTTGGCTGGATTTGCAAAGCCATCGGCCAGCCGACAGTGATCGGTGAGATCGCTGCGGGTATTTTCCTGGGGCCGTCGGTGCTCGGGATGTTCTACCCGGAAGTTTCCGCTTTCATTTTCCCCAAAACCTCGTTGAGCAACTTGCAGTTTCTCAGCCAGGTAGGACTGATCCTTTTCATGTTCATCATCGGCATGGAGCTGGATCTCAAAGTGCTGAAAACCAAGGCGCAGGAAGCGATCGTGATCAGCCACGCCAGCATTATACTGCCGTTTGCGTTGGGCGTAGGGCTGGCATTATACCTCTACACCGACTTTGCCCCCGAGGGCATTAACTTCCTGTCCTTCGCCCTTTTCACAGGTATTGCGTTAAGTATCACCGCATTTCCGGTCCTTGCACGCATTGTGCAGGAGCGCGGGCTCTCCCGTACGCGCCTGGGCATGATGGTGATCACCTGCGCGGCCACCGACGATATTACCGCGTGGTGCATCCTCGCGGCAGTGATCGCAATCGTGAAGGCCGGCGAATTTGTGAGCGCGATCTATACGATCATCCTTTCCGTTGCATATGTATTGCTGATGCTGCAATTGGTAAAACCGATGCTGAAACGCATTGGCGACCACTATGCTTACCGTGAGGGACTTACAAAGCCGGTAGTGGCGCTGTTCTTCGTCGTGCTGCTCGTTTCTTCCTATCTCACCGAGGTAATCGGCATTCACGCGCTTTTCGGGGCGTTTATGGCCGGGGTGATCATGCCTGCGAACCAACGTTTCCGCAATATTTTTATTGAGAAAGTAGAAGACGTGGCACTGGTGCTGCTATTGCCGCTTTTCTTTGTTTTTACGGGTTTAAGAACCCAGATAGGCCTGCTGAATGATCCGCATCTTTGGTATGTCACCGGGCTCATCATCGCGGCGGCGGTGATCGGTAAGTTCGTCGGAAGCGCCGTAGCGGCATTGTTTGTGAAGCAGTCGTGGCGCGACAGTCTTATTATCGGCTCGCTGATGAACACCCGCGGACTGGTGGAACTGGTGGTGCTCAATATTGGGTACGACATCGGCGTACTCTCGCCTCAAATCTTCACAATGATGGTGATCATGGCCCTCGCAACAACCTGTATGACAGGCCCCGCCCTAGACCTGATCGACAAATTCCTCCCCGCACCGAAAGACGACCTCCATCCGATACACGAGCCGTCGCGTTTTTCGGTACTCATTGCATTCGCAAGTCCGCAGGGCGGCCGCAAAATGCTTCGCCTGGCCGACAAACTGGTTTCCAAACAACCTGATGAGCAAAACATTACCGCATTGCACCTTTCGCCGAGCAGCTATCTCAACCAGGTCAATACCGAAGAATACCAGTACGAAACCTTCCGACCGATCAACGAAGAGGCCCACGAGCTCAATACTTCTTTCACGTCGCTCTTCAAACCATCGCAGAGCATCGAGCACGATATTATCGAAACCGCTAACGACGGCGATTTCGATATGCTGATGATCGGGATCGGCAAATCGGTGTTCGAAGGTACTTTTTTGGGGAAAATATTGGGTTTCACTTCCAAATTCGTTAGCCGCGAGCGCCTTTTCGATACCATTACCGGTAAGGAAAAGCTCTTCCACTCCGATGTTTTCGACGAACGGACGACGCACATCATCAGATCGGTGAAGGTGCCCGTCGGCATTCTGATCGAAAAAAATCTCGAACAGGTAAAGAATGTTTTCATGCCGCTGTTCACGCCGGAGGACCGCCGCCTGCTCCCATTCGCCGAGCGCCTTTCTGTCGTAAACGGCTTGCAAATGACGATCATGGACCCGTCGCAGACCGTAAGCCAGCACGTCGAAACCGGTGAGGCCTTGGATGCATTGCAGGAAAAATCGCCTGAAAACGTGACCATGCTTTACGAAAACGTGCTTGAAAAGGACTTTCTGCAAAGTCAGGACCTGATGGTGATCAGCCTCGAAAGCTGGATCAAAGCGGTGGAGTCGCACAGCGTGTGGCTTTCGTACTCCCCCTCCGTGCTGATCATTCGGGGCTGAGGATCCGCAGTTTATGTCAAATGTGCCTATGGTGGCAGCCTGAGCGTACGGGGCCGCCCGGCGATCGAAGGCCGTTTGCGCTATGCAAATGATGTTTCGACCGCCCGGCGGCCCGGTTCGCTCTTATTTAATACCTCCTTCACCCAAACGGGTTTTTAAAAGGAATAATAAGTGTTTATTTTACAGTAGCGACGCTAGCATTCCAACTCTATGATCCCATTTTTAAGCCAAAACCGGTTTACGAAGTCCATTAACCCGCAAACAATCCTTTTCTTTTTCCATAATTTCTTTACGAACGTCGGTACCACGCTGGTTTACGTTTCGGCTAATGTGCTCCTGCTGGAAAACCATCCAGAATACTCGCTGCCGCTCGCCTACATCGCCGCGGCCCTTGCCGTGATGGCCTCGGGAAAAGTTTATGAGTATTTCGAACACCATCTTCTGCTCAAAAAGCTGAGCCTTGGAACGATGCTTTCGGCATTGTTTATGGTGATCGTCGTGATCGGTTTGTTGCTGCTCGGGCATGGCGTAGCCACCGCCATTGCCGTGATGGTGGGTTACCGGATCGTTTACCTGCTTATCAACCTGGAATTCTGGGGCTTATCCGCATTGGTTTTCGATGTGCGTCAAAGCAAGCGGCTGTTCAGCGTGATCGGCTCGGGCGATATGCCTGCCAAAGCGCTTGGTGCGGTTCTTGCCGTGCTAATCCATTCCCCGTCGGTACTGGCAATACTGCTCGTTATCTCGCTGATTTTTTTCGCATTGGCATTCTACACGCAGATCCTCACATTCCGACATACCGATATTCCCAACCCGCACCACGCACGCACCAGGCAAACGAATTCCGATTCCCGCATTATCCAGAAATACTTTGGAGGCAACAAGCTGCTGACTTCGCTATGCATAGGCATGGTCGCCATTGCGGCCACCGCGACCTGGATCGAGTACCATTTTTTTGTAAACGTCAAATACAAATTCCATAGCCAGCACGACGTGATCTTTTTCGTGGGTTCGCTGCTCACGGCCACTTATGTGATCTCGACGTTCGTGAAAATGCTGTTTTCGAGTAAAACCGTGGAGCGATTCGGGATTAAAGTCACATTATACCTGCTGCCGCTGACGACCATCGCCATTTCCCTGGGTTTGCTCGTATCGTCCTATTTCCGCAAAGACGAGCCTTCGCTGCTGGTTTACTATTGCATTGCTTATTTGCTTTTCGAACTGGTAAGAAGGACTATTTTCGACCCGGTTTTCCTTGTTTTGTTCCAACCGCTTTCCACCAAAACCCGTTTGAAAGGTCACACGCTAGCGAAAGGCCTTTTTGAGCCGCTTGGGATGCTTATCGCGGGTGTTATGCTCTGGATCGTCTACACGCAGCATTGGAGCGATATCAGCCTCACATTCGACCTGTCGCTGCTTTTCGCGGTCGGTGCATTGCTGGTGTTCCGGAAAACCTACCAGCACTACATGCAGGAACTGAAATCGGCGATCAGCAAGCGCTTCATCCGCAGCGGCGAAATGGCCTCCCCTGCCGAGGCATTGCCGATTATCACCGAAAACCTGCAAAGCGACCGTAAGGAAGAGGTTCTGAACGCGATCGACTGGCTGGCAAGAAACAAAATATCGCTGTTCCGCAAACATGCCGGCGAGCTTTTGAAAAACCCTTTTGTACAGGTAAGGTTGAAGACTTTGCAAACACTTTCGGCACTCGATAAACCCGAGCTTTCGGGTTCATTTATCTCTTACATCGAAAACGAACCTGATGCGACATGCCAGGTGCTGGCCGTACGGCTGGCCTGCGCCAATGGGAGGCTTTCCGAGGAGGAACTCGCCCGTTTCCTCGCACACCAGGATCTGGACATTGTAAAAGGCACCATTATCGGGTGCTGGGAGGCAGGAAAAGCATTGCCGTTAATACACGGAACCCTGCAAAGACTTTTCGGCTCGGAGCAGGAAGGCCACCAGCTCGCAGCGCTCGACTGCCTGAAAGTAACGGGCATTCATTCGTACGAAAACCTGCTCAAAAGCTGCATTCACAACGGCTCGCAACGCGTGCGCAACTATGCGATAGAAGTAGCGGCGACCGTAGGCTCTCCTGCCCTTTTACGGGATCTCCGTCTCGTGCTCACAGGCACATTGACGCCCTCGACCATCCATGCGCTGATCAATTCCGGTGACCTCGGCATCCGCATTATCGAGGAGTGGTTGCAGCAGGATACCGCCGGGGATCGCATCAGGACGTTTATTAAAACAGCTGAAAAAGGCAGGCATGAATTTATACTTCAAATACTTTTTAACCTTATTAAAAATATTTACCAGCATAAATTTTTAATTAATACTGAAAACACCACTAGTATTAAAAGTAAAGAAAGTAATTCCCATACCAATCATATTGACAGTTTCATCCATATTGCGGCTTTGAAACCACTTAGCAACTACACATTAATAGCTGATTACAAAGTACTTATACCAGAATTTGTGGAAAAAGAGCTCATCCATGCCGGGCAATTGCTCAACGGAATGGATGCTTCTGAAAACGATATTGTATGGAACAATGCCCTGGAATATGAGTTGGAATTAACCGCGCAACGGCTGTTCTACCTCTTCATGATGCAGTACGACAAGGAGGCTGTGCAGAGTGCCTGGAAGGGAATCCGCCATGCCGGCAAAGAGAAACGCGCCAATTCGCTCGAATTGATCGAGAGCTTTTTGCCGCGAATGCTGTACCCATCGCTGCATGCGTTGTTTGAGAATATACCGATCCAGAGAAAGCGCGACGCGTTGCGTCAGTATATGGGCAATATGGATCCGGGCCTGTCGCTGATCACCACCATCCTGTCACAGGAGGAGCGGTCGTTCACAACCTGGACCATCGCGCTGGCTGTCGGCAAATGCGACATTGCCGAGGCCGATTTGATACATCTCGAAAAGCTCTCCCACCATTCATCACGCCTGATACGCGAGGCCGTGCAAGAAAAATATGCCATCCTCGCCCGGCGCCCCGAACTTAAATTCTCGCTTCGAATCCCTATGAAACACGCCGAACCCACCCAGCAGATTTCCGAAATGGAAAGGGTGATTGTCCTTAAAAACACCCAGCTTTTCGCGCAGACGCCCGAGAATGTCCTCAGCTCCATTGCACCGATCATGAGAGAGGTGACTTACAGTGACGGGCAGGAGATATTTGCGAAAGGCGACCTGGGCGATTCGATGTACATCATTTACACCGGCCAGGTAGGCATTTACGACGGTCCGAAACAGCTTGCATTGTTCGATAAGGGAGAGATTTTCGGGGAGCTCGCATTGCTGGATACAGAGCCACGCTCGGCAACTACTGTGGCAGAAACCGACACGCTCGTATTCCGCATCGACCAGGAAGATTTCTTTGAACTGATGGAAGAACGCGACGAGATCCTGCGCAACGTGCTGCGCATCCTATGCCAGCGGATCCGCGTGCAGAATGAAAAAATGCGCCAGTTATAAGGCGCGTGCCTTGTTTTTGAGGTGTTGGAGATGCCGTTGCTTGACGGCATCCCGACGCTTCTGCTCCGAAGCCGTCCAGTAGGAATGTGCTTCCAGGAACCTGACCTGCACCGCATCCCACGCAGGAATGTCCTCCACCATATCCCTCGCTTTCAATTCCTCGAATAATGTGGCTGCAATGCCCTGGAAATCGTCGCGCCCGAGGTAATCCAGGTCGGCGTCGCAAAGGATCATTTCCAGCGCATTTTGGGGGCTTTGCGGGATCTTTGTTGCCATAATCATCCCGCAGATTGTTTCTGTTTGATGTTCGGTGTAGCCAAAACCGGGCAAGACCTCCCGCGCGAGCAGGCAACCCGCTTCCTCATGGCCCTGGTAGACGGTCATGAAGCCACTGTCGTGGTAAAATGCGGCGGTACGAAGCAATAACAGGGATTCCTCGTCGGTAACGCCTTCCGACGCTGCTATTTCTGCTGACGCATTCACAACATCGAGCGTGTGGTGGATTCCGTGATAAAAAAGCGTGCGGTCGAGCCGGTTTTCTAGCTGTCCGAGCACGTATTGTTCAGCCTTTTCGATTTGCATGGCTATTCGAGTACTTCGTAGATCAACACGGGGTTCGATTTGTTTTTGAGGTTCACCTCGCCGACCAAGCTGCATTGGAATGCTTCTTTGAGCTTTTCATAGGCCGAATCCGGCACGACCACCTGCCCCGGTTTGGCAATGGATTGAAGTCGCTGAGCCACATTCACCACGTCGCCGATCACCGTGTAATCCAACCGCTTCAATGCAGCCGAACCGATATTACCCGACACCATTTCACCGGAATTAATCCCTATCGAAACTTTGGGGTGGTAACCGGATTGATCCGACAATTCTTCCTTGAAGCCGTTAATATGGTTGCGAACTGCGAGCGACGACTCCACGGCGCGGTCGAGGTGGTAATCCCCGCGGAAAACCGCCATGACGGCGTCGCCCATGAACTTGTCGACGTGTCCGCCCTGCGCGATGATTTCCTTCACCATCACATCAAAATACTTGTTGATGAGCTTCACGACGCGATCCGGCTGCTCTTTCTCGGATATAGCTGTGAAGCCGCACATATCCATAAAAACGACGGTCCCTTCGATATTTTCGCTCGTCATGAGCGACTTTTCGAAGGTTTCCTGGGTCATGAATTGCAGTACCGAGGCATCCACATACATTCTCAGGATATCGTTTTCACGAACAGCTTTCAATGTTTCCTTCAACTGGGCTACGTATTGAAGCGTTTTCTCCATCGTGACTTCCAGATCGCGGAAATCGATCGGTTTAGTCAGGAAATCGAATGCACCGCGGTTCATGGCCGTACGGATATTGTCCATATCGCCGTAGGCCGACACGATCACGGATTTCAACAGCGGACTCATTTCACCGAGCCGTACGAGCAAAGTCAGCCCGTCCATTTCGGGCATATTGATGTCGCTCAGCACCATATCCACGTCGGGATGCTCGACGAGCACTTCGAGCGCTTTCAGGCCGTTTTCAGCGAAAACGAATTCATATTGCTGTTCGCGGATGTGTCGCCTGAACTTTTGTTTGATGAGCAGTTGCAGGTCGGCCTCGTCGTCCACTACGAGTATTTTGGCTTTCATAACAGGAGTAGTTTCTCTTTCAATTCGTTAAAATTGACGGGTTTCGTCAGGAAATCGTCGGCACCAAGCTGCATCGCCTGGTCGTGGTTGGCGGCGTCGCCGTAAGCGGTGATCATCATCACCTGCGGGGGGGCCGAGGGATGATCTGTGCGAATGCGTTTCAGCAGCTCGATACCGCTCATTCCGGGCATATTAATGTCCGAAAGGATCATGACTACTTCCGAAGGATGGTTTTGCATGTATTCCAGCGCTTCCTCGCCTGAAAATGCGAACGAAAACTCGAACTGCCCGGCGCGGATCTCGCGGCGGAATTTCTGCTCAAAAAGCGATTTAACGTCTTCCTCGTCGTCTACAACCAGTATTTTCATGTTTGGTTAAGGTTAATCAGGCGATGGGCAAGGTAATGCGGAATTCGGTTTTTTCACCTTCCAAGCTATCCACTTCGAGCACGCCTCCGTGGCCGTTGGTAATGATGTCGTAGCTCATCGAAAGTCCTAAACCGGTACCCTGACCGGTTGGCTTGGTTGTAAAAAACGGCTGGAATATCTTTGCTTTCACGTGTTCCGGCATGCCCGTTCCATTGTCTGAAACCCTGATATATAGTTTGTTATCGAATTTTTTAGTACTGATTTTAACCTCCGGCTTGTAGTCGCCCAGTTGGCCTGCCTCGGTGAGTTTCCGCTTTTTCTCAGCAACGGCATAGAATGCATTGGTAAACAGGTTGAGGAAAACACGGCCCAGGTCCTGTGGCAGCACATTGACGGTCCCGATCGTCGGGTCGAAATCGGTGACTAACGCCGCATTAAACTCCTTGTCTTTCGCGCGCAGGCCGTGGTAAGCGAGGCGCATATACTCGTCTGCGAGCGCATTCACCTCCACGGACTCCTTCTCGCCCGACGACGCCCGCGAATGTTGCAGCATTCCCTTCACGATCGAATCGGCACGTTTACCGTGGTGCGTGATTTTCTGCTGGTTCTGGCTCAGGTCGCTGATGATACCTTTGATATAATCCTTGTCATTATCGTCGATACCCGTCTTATCGATCTCCTCTTCCAGCTCCTGACAAAGCTCTACCGACACTTCCGAGAAATTATTTACAAAATTCAGCGGGTTCTGTATCTCGTGCGCTATACCCGCCGTGAGCTCGCCCAGTGAAGCCATTTTTTCGCTCTGTATCAATTGATTCTGGGTTGCTTTCAGTTCTTCGATTGCCTTTTGAAGCTCTTCTTTCTGTTGGGTCAACTCCTGCGTTCGTTCTGCCACCAGGTATTCCAAGGATTGCTTCTGTTCTCGCGCGAGCTCCTCGTCACGAAGGCGGTCGCGCCGCTCCTGTGCCAGAACCTTCTGTTGCTTCCTGGCATAAAACCAAATCACGAAGCAGAAAATCCATGCAAACAAAATAGCCATGCCGAAAATGTCGTCATAGCTTTTGTGAAATTTAGGAAAGAGCAGCTCGATGATGTCGCTCAGCATGGATACGCCCACAAACGGGACAATCGACTGAACAGTAGTGCGTATGGGCTGAAAATCCTCCTCCTTGTAAAAAAACCACAGTAAGCCCAGCAGCGACAGATTCCAAACCCAGGTAAACATCTCGGGCTGCCTTCCTATGTAGTAAATCGCCACCAGGCCCAACACGTAAAAGCGGGCATACTTGAAGAAGTTGGCCCATTTAGGCAGCTTGTCGGTGTGCTGCATGGCTGAATGGGCAAATTGAACGAGAAAGAAGGCAACGATGAAATGCATGTAGAGATGTTGTAATAGTAGTTCTGTTTTACTATTATTCCTTAACAATTGGCAAAGTACTTATTTTCCCTCAAATATCGGTTGTGCCCGAAACTGTCGTGAAAGCGTCGCTCTAATTTATTTCTAACCGAATTTTAATGACTTTATAAAACAGTTTTAATACCATTTTTAGCACAGCTGAGAACCTTTGCCCGCAGGTAATTCAAACTAAACGAACATGTGCTATCCAGTTTTAAAACGGGTTCTCATCCTGGTGATGGTGGGAATGGCGTCTGCAAGGGCTCAGACAACCTACAATTTGCAGCAAGCCCTCCAAACGGCAAAGTCCAATAACCCCATCCTGAAACGCGAGCAATTCAATGTCGACATTTCGCAGGCCGACATTACTACCGCGCAGCTCCGCCCCAATGTGATACTGAACAACCAGTCATTACAGCTGGTGCAGTCGTCCAAATTCCCCGAGAACACCGGGTGGCTCAACGGCGCCAACCGGCAAATCTGGTGGCAGGTAACCAAGCCTTTTCAGTTGCCTGTACAGAGAGAGAACAAGATCAATTTCGCACAGCAAAATGTCAGGCTCACCCAAAAGCAGTATGCAGACACGGAACGTCATCTGTTTCAGACAGTTGCACAGAAATGGCTGGATGTTTGGGCAGCCCGCAAGCAACTCGATTTATTGGGCACAGCGAAGGCCAATATCGATTCGCTGGCCAATATCAACCGCCTACGTGTAAAAAACCAGGTGATCACCACCACCGACCTCGCACGCACCGAACTGCTCGCGAACCAGTACGACATTCAGCTCAAATCGGCATCGCAGGAATACCGCAATCAGCTTTCCAATCTGAAATTCCTGATGGGCGTGCAGGACTCGATCCGGATCGACACGACCGACCAGTTTGCATTTGCATTCCCAGATCAGATGGACGCTATCGTGGAGCAGGCATTACAGAACCGTACCGATATCCAGGCCATCAAATCGACGATGGACGTGGCCGACGCGAATATCAAGCTGCAAAAATCGAGCGCATTGCCGGTACCGGAACTCGGGCTTATCTACAACCCGCAGAACAAGGCGCATTACATGGGCGTGTACGGCACCATTGAAATACCCATTTTTTCAAGGAACCAGGGCGAGATCAAAAAGTCGCAGGTGCTGAAACAACAAGCCGAGCAGGATTTGCGCGCCACCGAAACGCAGGTACAGACGGAAATCATGACGGCCTATAAAAGCTATATCACTCACAGACAGAACTTACAGAATTTCAATCAGTTACTAACTCAATCCCAAACAATCCTGAACAGTGTTAAATATTCTTACCTCCGTGGCGGGACGACAATCATCGACTTCCTGGAAGCCCAGCGCAGCTGGCTCGATACGCAGCAGCAGTATTACGACGTCCTCGGGCAGTACCGCCAGAGCTACATCGACCTCCTTTACGCATCCGGAATGATCAATCAAATCGCGCAATAATCATGAAGAACATACTCGTTTGCACCTGCCTGGCCATGACATTGATGGCAGGTTGCAAGAACAAAGCCGCTAACAAACCCGTACAGGACAATTCCTCGCCGGTGGTGAATGCCTCGGGCACCAAAATATCGTTTCCACTGGCCGAAAGCGCGAATTTTTTCCAAACTGAAAAGATATCCAGTTCCTCGCTCATGGCGAATGTAACCGCACCTGCGAAGGTTTCCGCTACCGTTCTCCGTTCGAATGAGGGGGCTTCGGGCAACATTGTGATATTCGATAACCCCGAGCTTGCGGGCAATTATACCCAGCTCTTGCAGCATCTGACGATGATCAACCAGATCCAGAATATCAATATCCGTCAGCGCAAGACAGAACTGTCTCGGATTAAGGACTTGCAGGAACATGGTGCCGCTACCGGCAAGGACCTGCTCGAATCACAGACTGCTCTGGCGATGGAAGAAACCAATCTGATCAACGAGCGTTCGGCCATTATCGAACACGAAACGAAGCTCAAAGCAGGCGGTTTTGAACCCAAACAACTCCGCACCGCGCCTGCGGGCACCGCGTACATCATCTGCGACGTGCCCGAGAGCGACATCAGCCAGGTGAAAAAAGGCGGTAAATGCACCATTCAGTTCACCGCTTTTCCGAACGAGGACTTCACCGGTACCATCGACGACATCGCCGACCTGGTGGATCAAACCACCCGGATGATCAAGCTGCGCGTGAATATTAATAACTCCAATGGCAAGCTGAAAGCCGGGATGTTTGGAACGGTCGCATTCGGCCTGAGCGAAGGTAAAAGACTCAGTATCAATAAAGATGCATTGGTAACTGTGCAAGGCCGCAACTATGTGTTTTTAAAAACCGCCCCGCAGGTTTTCGAGCGCCGCGAAGTGAATATCGGCGACCAAATCGGCGACCGCATTGTGGCATTCAGCGGCCTGAAAGACGGTGAAAATGTGGTGACCAAGGGCGTCATGCAACTCAAAGGTTTATCGTTCGGCTATTAACCCCCTCCGGATATGCTTCAAGCCCAGATCTTCATCAGTGCCGATCACTGGAAGGACGAAATACCGCTATTTGAATACATTATGCAGTTTCTGGTTAGACAGAAAGTGCAGGGAGCCACAGTGTATCGCGGCCGCCTAGGCTTCGACGGCAAGCACCTGAGCCGCCCCAACGACCTGTTCAGTTTCGACGAAACACCCATGGTCATTTCCTTTATAGACGAGGAAGAAAAAGTTAAATCCGCATTGACATTACTCCGTAAAGAGGTGAAAAGCGGGTTTATAGTTACCAACCATGTAGACAAGTGGAATTAAAATGATCAAGAACCTGCTTTTTTTCAGCCTTCGCAACCGATGGGTCGTGATCGCTGTGAGCGTAGTGCTGATGGGCGCCGGATTCTGGTGCTTCACACAGCTCAAAATAGAGGCTTACCCCGATATTGCCGATACTAACGTGATCGTGGTAGCCCAATATCCAGGCCGCGCCGCCGAGGAAGTGGAACAGCAAGTGACGGTTCCCATTGAAAGAGCCCTGCAAAACACCCCGAACGTGCTCGACAGACGCAGCCGGACCATATTCGGACTGTCGGTAGTGCAGTTGACATTTAAAGACGGCACAGACGATTATTTCGCCCGTCAGCAGGTTACCGAACGGCTTGCTTCAGCTGAGCTGCCGGATGGCGTTGCACCCGAGCTCGCCCCTTTGTCGACTGCGGTAGGTGAAATCCTCCGCTACGTGGTGGAAGCGCCGTCGAGTTACAGCCCTACCCAGCTCCGCGATTTGCAGGATTGGGTGATCAAGCCCGCATTGCTGCAAGTGCCTGGTATTGCCGATGTGACTACTTTTGGCGGTCCATTGAAACAGTTCCACATCATTACCTCGCCTGAAAAGCTGGTGAAATACGGCTTGTCGATGCAAAATGTGATCGACGCCATCAATGCAAACAACCAGAACACCGGCGGGAATGTGATTGCACGCGGTGGCCAGGGCTTTGCTATTCGGGGACTTGGGGCCATTAAAAATGAGCTGGATATCCAGAATATTGTGTTGAAATCTGACAATGGAGTGCCTGTATTTGTACGGGATGTCGCCACTGTTGAGATCACCCCTCCTCCTCCAAGCGGGGTGATGGGTTACACCATAACCGCTGATAAAGTGGACGTTAGCAGCGGCGTTGAGGGCATTATCCTGCTCCGTCGCTACGAAAACCCAAGCGAGGTTTTGAAGGTATTGAAAGAAAGAATCGCCGACCTCGAAGCGAGCGAACTGCCCGAAGGCGTGCATTTGAAACCGCTTTACGATCGCAGCTTTCTGATCGACCATTCGCTTGAAACCGTCGCGCATACGCTGTTTGAAGGAATTTCAATCGTTGTAATCCTGCTGATCTTTTTCCTTGGCAGCATCCGGAGCGCACTGGTAGTGGCGCTTACGATTCCGTTCTCTTTGTTGTTTGCGTTTATATTAATGCGGTTGACAGGCATTCCGGCGAACTTGCTTTCGCTCGGTGCGATCGACTTCGGGATCATCGTCGACGGTGCCTGTGTGATGGCCGAACATTTGATTCGCAAATACCGGACTGCCAGCCCCGAGGAAAAACAGCAGGGTATCGTCAAAATTACATTGCTATCCGCCCAGGAAGTGGGTCGCGAGATCTTCTTCTCAGTAACCATCATCATCCTCGCGTACATGCCTATCCTGCTCATGACGCGCGTGGAAGGCAAGCTTTTCTCACCAATGGCGCTGACGCTCGCATTCGCCGTGATCGGTTCGATGCTGGCCGCGCTGACGTTCATTCCCGTACTCATTTCTTTTGCCTACAAAAAAGCATTGTCTAATCCCGACAAGCCGATGAAAGAGCATAAGAACTTTGTTCTGGACTTTCTTACAAAGTCCTATACCAAAGCATTGGGCGGCTTTTTGAAGAACTATAAAATCACTGTCCTCGCAGGTTTCAGTGTCGTGATCGTGCTTGTTTTGTTCGGGTTAAAACTGGGAACCGAGTTTTTGCCGACCCTCGATGAAGGCTCGATATTCCTCCGTGGCAACTTCCCGGCGGGTATTACCATCCAGGAAAACGCGAGCTATGCGCCGAAAATCCGGAAGATCATTGCCAAATACCCGCAAATATCGTTCGTGATCACCCAAACCGGCCGCAACGACGACGGTACCGACCCATTTCCTGCGAACCGAAACGAAATCCTCGTGGGTTTGAAGGATTATGACCTTTGGAGTAAAACAATCTCCAAAAAAGAACTGGTAGAAAAGATTAAAGCAGACTTGCAAGCCCAACTCCCGGCCGTTGCATTTTCGTCCGGCCAGCCCATTATCGACCAGGTAATGGAGATCGTAACCGGCAGCGCGGCAGATCTGGCAGTTTCGGTTGTTGGCGACGATTTGAATATGATGCGCAAAAAAGCCGAAGCCATTGCGAAAATCGTGAAAGCTACCCCGGGTGCCGACAATGTCAATATAGAGCAGGAAGGCCCTCAGGAACAGCTGGCGATCAACATCAACCGGCAGGCAGCCGCTCGCTTCGGGATCAATGTCGCCGATATTCAGAACATGATCGAGGCGGCAATTGGCGGCAAAACGATTTCCACGCTTTACGACGGTACCAAGCGGTACGACATTGTGATTCGCTTCCTGCCCAAATACCGGAATTCCATCGACGCGATCAAGAGCGTGCAGGTACCCTCGCTCACAGGCGCGCTCATCCCCATGAGCCAGCTGGCCGACATTCATTTCATTGAAGGTCAAACCAATATCTATCGCTACGGCAGCAAACGGATGGTCACAGTCCGCACCAACATCCGTGGCCGTGACCAGGGTGGTTTCGTGAAAGAATTGCAGAAAAAACTCAATGCGCAGGTCCACGTGCCAAAAGGTTACAGCATCATCTACGGCGGCCAGTACGAAAACCTTGAACGCGCGGGTAAGCAGCTGGCATTCACCATTCCGCTGACCATTGTGATGGTGTTCCTGTTCCTCTTTATGTTGTTCAAAAATCTTCCGCACACGATGGTGACGATGAGCTGCATTCTTTTTGCCCTGGGAGGCGGTATTGTGGCATTGCTCATGCGGGGATATTACTTCAACGTGTCGGCCGGTGTGGGTTTCGTGAGCATATTCGGGATTTCGGTGATGGCCGGCGTGCTGCTCGTCTCCGCATTGAACCGCACGACGCAAGCCCGCGAAAATTCATTGGAACACGATGTGCTGGAAGCTTCCTCCGAACAGCTCCGTGCCATGCTTTCCATCCTCGTCGTGGCCATTATCGGCCTGGTACCCGCCGCTATTTCGTCCGGCATCGGTTCCGACGTGCAGCGTCCGCTGGCGACCGTGATTATCGGCGGTTTGACAAGCACATTGCTTTTCGCCCCGATACTCCTTCCACCGCTCTATTTGTGGACAGAAAAACGGCGTAAACCGCAGAAACCGAGAGAAGTGCTCGAATTGGAATAGGGGTCCGAAAGTGCTAAATTTGTTTTAAGTCAAATAAAAATACTGCACTATGAAAGAGAAAAACCCTGTCCTGGAAGCGAAACGCTATGTAGAAAATGCGCGGACTATTTTGAGAGAAAAAGCTATTAAGGAGAATGATCGGTATACCGATCGGAAGTATGTCAAACTGGCCGGTCACGCCGCATATACAGGCGTACTGGTTGCGCTTGATGGCTTCTTTGGAATCACAACTAAGAAACAGAAGGACGCTAATTGGTACAAAGAGCAACTCGCCTCAGTAGATAAAAAAGTGTTGGGCAATTTTGTGGACGCATACGAACTCCTGCATTTATATATGGGATACGACGGGACGCAGAACGCCACCGTTGCGCAACAGGGCATTCAACGCGCCGATGAAATCATCCAGTGGGTAGAGCAGCGAACTGCCACTTGCTAACTTTTAGATTGCCGATAAAAAAGTGAAGCCGGATCCAGCGATGGGTCCGGCTTCGTTGTTCTACAAGCTCAGTATTTCAGCCTTATAATAATTATCCGGTGGATAAAACGGCCGTTTTTAGTTAAATTCCCTAAGTCTTATGTCCTTATCGGCACAAGGCAAACTCAGCTATACACTTTAAACTATCCTTACATGCAGCAAAAACGCTACCTCCTCTGCTTAATGCTCCTTACCGGCCGCATTGCCGCTGCGCAGGCTCCGGATTCCATCCCCGGGGAATACCATTTGCAGGGCGTGATGGAAACCGCTTCCGCCATTTTGCTTAAACCCGACAGCACTTTCGAGCTTTATTTCTCTTACGGCGCCATGGACCGCCAGGGCCACGGCAAATGGCAGGTTCAGAACGGAAGTATTGTGCTCAACAGCCGCCCGAGACCCGAACGCGATTTTGCATTAGTTGCCAGCAAAGCTGCTTCTGACGACTTTACTACCGTCAAAATCGTCGACAGCAACCAGCAGATCCTGCCATTTTTCGAAGCCCTGATCCGAACCCCCGGAGGCGAAAAGTATGGCAAAATGAACCAGGAAGGCATATTTCAAATTCCCAAGACCAAAACGACCGGTATCGACCTGTTCTTTACGTTGGCTCCGGAACGTTACAGTTCATTCCCTGTGCAGTCCGAAGACAACTATTTCGAGTTCCGCATTGAGCCCTGGATTATAGAAATTTTCGTCGAAAATATCGTTCTGAAACCCGAAAAAGACGGCCTGAAAGGGGAACATCCACTTCTTAAAGGCGATGCGTTTTCCTACGAAAAAATGAAGTGATCAAACGTATTGCCTGTCTCCTACCAGATTGATATCCTTCACTTCGAGGATATTCTTGTCGTAGCCGTATTTTGTAACATTGATCATCGCCTTTGCAACTTGTTTCAGCGTAGATGCGCTGTTAGGGAATACCGCTTTCAAAATCGGATACAGCCAGCCGACGTATTTATACAAGCTAAGCAGGTTTTTCTGTCCCTCGGTAGCTTTCATGAACCCCGGGCGGAATGCAAACACCTGATCGAAAGGTAGTTTCCGCAAATCATTTTCCGTTTTGCCCTTCACCCTCGCCCACATAATGCTGCCTTTTTCTGTGCTGTCTGTGCTTGCTCCTGAAACATAGCAAAAGGTCATGTTAGGATTTTGTCGGCTGAGCACTTCGGCTACGTGCAGAGTCAGATCGTAGGTGATGCGCCGGTATTCCGGCTCCTTCATACCTACCGACGATACACCCAGGCAGAAATAGCAGGCATTATAGCCTGTCAACTGGCCCTCTATCGCCGAAATATCGTGAAAGTCCTTGTGTACAATCTCTGTAAGCTTCGGGTGATCCATTCCGAGTGGACGCCGATTGATAATAAGAACCGCCTCCACGTCCGGGTTTTCCAGACATTCGAGCAGTACCCCCTCACCTACCATACCCGTCGTCCCGGTTACGATTGCCTTTATTTTTCCTTCAACGGCCATAGTTTGTCTGATTTTCAAGTGCTGTTAATGCCGCAAGATAAGGATATTTTAAAGTCACTCAGGCGTCGAAATCTGTGGAAACGGATACCGATTTCCAGTTTTCCAGTTCTTCCGAAAAAGTAGCAATTTTTGCTTTTGCCAAACCATAGGCATCTTCCCCAAGGACCAAATGCAACGGCGGATTGGCCTCTCCCGTAATGCGGATCATCGCATCGGCGGCTTTATCCGGATCGCCCGGCTGCTGGCCGTTGATTTGCTGCTGGTGCAATGCCTCCGAATCACGTACCTTTTGATAATCCGCAATGCCGTTTTTAGGTGTTACAAATGATCCGGCGGTGAGGAAATCGGTGCGGAAATAGCCTGGTTCGACGATCGTCACTTTCACACCAAAATCCGCCACCTCAGCCGCAAGCGACTCGGAAAGCCCGTTTACGGCAAACTTGGTAGCGCAATAGATCCCGAAGCCCGGAAATGAACCCGTAATGCCGGCGATCGACGAAATGTTGAGGATATGCCCCGACTGCTGCGCACGCAAATGCGGCATCGCGGCGCGGATCACATTGAGTGTACCAAACACATTCACATCAAAATTTCCGCGCGATTCGGCGTCCGAAAGCTCTTCCAGGCTGCCCGCTAACCCATAGCCCGCGTTGTTCACTACCACGTCTATACGACCGAACGCAGCCCGTGTATCGGCGATCGCCTTACACACGCTTTCCTCGTCGGTAAGCGACACGCTGAGGGGTAAAAATTGCTCTCCTGTGGCTCCCACGGCAGTTTTCAGCTCATCGATGGAGCGAGATGTTGCGGCTACGGCAAACCCGTTTGCCAATAATTTTTGCACAAGTGCCAGTCCCAGGCCTTTGGAGGCACCGGTAACAAACCATACTTTTCTGTTTTCCATTATTCCTTTGTTGATTGTTTTAATATGACAAAGGTAACATGGGCAGAACGCGCCGGCATTGCGCGGCTCAAACAGATACTTGCAAAATTCAAACAATCCTGAAAGCGGATGGTGTCTGACTGGTCTGTTTCCTGAAAAAATTATTGAAATGGGATGGCTCTTCGAAGCCGAGACAATAGCTGATCTCGGAGATATTCCAGTTGGTATGCCGCAAAAGCGCCTTCGCTTCGGAGGTAATGCGCTCAGCGATGTGCGTTGTCGTTGTTTTACCGGTCGTTTCGCGGATTGCACGGTTCAAATGGTTCACATGCACCGAGAGATGCCGGGCAAAGTCGTTGGCCGAACGCAATGCAAACCGCTGCGACGGCGCCTCGATCGGGAACTGGCGTTCCAGCAATTCTGTAAATACGGCCGTAATCCGCGAATTTGCGTTGGGGTGCTGATACAATGCTTCACTGGGCTGCATTTTAAGTGCATAATGTATAAGCTCCGTTACGTAGTTTCTCAGCAAATCATATTTAAACGGGTAATCGGAGGCAATCTCTCCTAACATTTTTTCAAAGATCTCGCTTACGTGCGTATCCTGGATGTCGTTGAGAATATAGGACGGTCGTCCACCAACGGCAAACATGGGCAGATCCGACACATTGCCGCGTAGTTTCTCCGAGAAAAAACCTTCTTTAAAAATGCAGAAATACCCGGTAACCGTGTCGCAGGCGGCTTCCCAGGTATAGGGAACCGTGGGGTTGAAGAACATGAGGGCAGTACCGTCGAGTTCGAGGCTTTTGTCCGCGTAGTGGTAAATATTCTTGCCACGGATCAGCGCGATCTTGTAGAAGTCCCTGCGGCTGTACCGTGCTGGTACCGGGTTGATCATGTAGTTCCCTCCCATCGAAAATACATTGAAATGCCCGATATCCTGCTGCAAATTGTCCGGCAGCCAGTTAAACTTGTATTGATAGAATTCTTCGAGTGATTCCGGTTTCTCCATGCGGCTAAGTTACGAAAATCAAATAGAATAGTTTATAGACCGGCGGCAATCGTCCGTGGCCAGTGGTCTGTTTCCCGCTTTACAAATCATTTAATTCATTTACCCCGGGCTTATAGAACAGTACTTTTTTCTAAATTGAGCTTTCTTAGCTAGGTTTAGACTTAGTCTTTAATCACACACCACAATCATTTTCATCTTCTCATGACATCTTTCAGTCCACTGCTTACCGAGCAACTCGAAAACGGCACACTAGTTTGTCCTTTATGTTTGTCTCCGTTAAAAATCGTTGACGAAAGCATTTACTGCACCAACACAAAGTGCTCGCATTCGACCATCGAAATACCACTGATACAGAAGAAGATACCTATACTCCTTAATTTCGGGGAAACCATCCTTAACAAGGAATCGCTGCTTGCAACCGGGGGCGAAAGCCTTATTCCCCGGAGCGGCAACAAGTACGACGCGATCAAGAAGATATTTTGGGGAAGCGGCGATAAAACAAAGCGGAACCTGGCACAATTCCTCGAAAACGTGCCTAAATATGCCGGCAAAAAATCGACGGTACTCATTATCGGCGGGGGCGCCGTCGGGAATGGAGCCGAGGGAATGTACGATGCAAAAGACATCAATGTGCTGTCATTCGATATTTATGCCTCTTCCAACACCGATTTCATTGCCGATGGCCACTCACTCCCTATTGCCGACAACAGTATCGACGGGATCTGGATCCAGGCGGTACTCGAACACGTCATGTACCCGCAACGGGTGGCAGCCGAAATCCACCGAGTACTCAAAGCGGATGGTGTCGTGTATGCAGAAACGCCTTTCCAGCAACACGTGCACGAGGGACCGTACGACTTCACCCGCTTCACCGAAAGCGGTCACCGCCTGCTTTTTAAAGATTTCAAACTGCTGGATTCCGGCTTCCTGACCGGCATTGGCACCGTCCTGCTTTGGAACGTGCGATATGCGGCCTGGGGACTTACCCGGAGTAAAAAAGTCGCCATCGTGGTAGCCATGGTATTTAGCTGGATCAGGCTTTTCGACCATCTCGTACCGGATTCATTTAATGTCGATACGGCCAGCGGCGTGTATTTCCTTGGCCGCAAGGACCCTAATCACACGTTCAGCGATAAGGATATTATCACGCATTATAAGGGATTTCAACGGAAATGAATTTTTGACGGCTGACCGCCGAACATGAATCGGCGGTCTGTTGTCGGTAATCGGTCATCAAATAGTCTCCCGGTTCTGATCAGTAAAATACGCCAGTCCCAATACAATCGCCTGCAAAACAACAAATGAGCCAAGCAACGCCGGGATAGAATCTTCCGGCGGCGGACCGAACATGTTAAAAATTTCGGCGATTACGAAGAAGCCGATCAGCGAAAAAAGGCCCCATTTGCCTTTGCCGTTGATAGCCCGGGTGTTTTTAAAGTAGATCCAGACACCGGCGATGAAAATGGCGCTTTCGACCAGCATGGTAAGCGGCAAGGAGTTCCAGAGGCCGATACCGACTTTAATACCACCAAATGGAGTAAGCGGAAGGTCTGGAACATGGACGATGAAGTCGAGAAACCAGTGGCTAAGTACAGCCAGCCCAACGATAATCGAACTGCGGATGTCTTTTTGGAATAACCAGTAAATACCCCCACAAACTAGCCCCCAAACGACGCCCATGACCAGGCTATGGGTGAACGGATAATGTACAAATTCAAATGGAGTTACCGCTGTAAACCCGGGATGGATTTTCACCTTTTCGACATCCAATAAAAGCAGGAAGGGCCAGAGAATATCGACAAACTCCACGGCGACGAAGAGCGTCAGGAGCGATACTTTTGGAGCGATTTTTTTTGCCCCGAATGCTAAACCATAATGACCTAGAAACATAACACAGGTGGTTAATTAATGACCTTACAAAGGTATCCGGGCCATTTCCGAACGCACTTGACCTAGATCAAGAAATCAGCTGAGCTGCTTACGGCGGATACGACTGATGGTTTCAGGCGTCATGCCGAGCATGGAGGCGATGTATTGCAGTGGTACCTGGGTGAAAATGTCGCGGTGGCTTTCGAAAAGCAGGTTGTAACGCTGTTCGGCCGTCATGGAAAGGAAGGAAAATACACGGTCTTCGAGCGTGGTGAAGCAATGCGCGATGAAAAGTTTCTCGGTGACCGGCCATTTGGGAATATAATCTCCGAGACGGTCGTAATCATGTTTTTCGATGGTATACAGCGTTGTGTCGCAAAGCGCCTGGATGTTCCAGCGGGCAGGATTGGCAAACACAAGGCTCGACAGATCGGTTACGAAATAGCCCTGCGTGCATATCCATTGCGTCACTTCGCGGTCTTCCAGATCCACATAAATCCGCAGCAAGCCCGATTTAATAAAGCTCAGTTTATTGCAAAGTTTCCCGGTTTTGAGGTAGTAATCCCCTTTTTTCAGTATTTCGGGCTTGAAAAACGAGGCAACCCTGGACAGGTCCGTTTGGTCGAAATCGAAATAGGTTTGCAGGTAGTGTTCAAGATCTGTCATAATGCGCTGAAATCGGTCGTAAATGTAGCAAAGATCGGCTGTCGGCACGGCCGTTATCGCACAAAAGTGTCCGAATGCGAACGAGCTGTCTGTTTAGCTTAAACTCAAATAATTGTAAAACAGCAGGTTAAAGATTTGGCATATATTTTATACAATGTACTATGTAATACATTGTACCGTCTATTAGCCATGAAAATTGAATTTGCTTGCAAAACCCAGTCAGCACCATTCCTATGTTAAAGAACTATTTCAAAATTGCCTGGCGAAACCTGGTCCGCAACCGGGTTTTCTCTGCCATCAACATTGCCGGATTGGCCATTGGCCTGGCTTCGTGCATACTGATCAGCCTCTATGTGATCGACGAGCTGAGTTTCGACCGTTTCCATGAGAAGTCCGGCCGCATTGTGCGCACCACATTCAAAGGCACCATGCCGGGTGGGATCATCAACGAAGCGCACGCTATGCCTCCTACTGCCGCCGCATTGAAGGCCGATTATCCGGAGGTGCTTGAATCGACAAGGCTTCGACAAGGTGGAAAGCCACTGGTTTTGCTCAACAATCAGCTTTACAACGATGAAAAACTAGCGTTCGTCGACTCCAATTTCTTCTCGGTGTTCACCTTGCCTTTCATTACGGGAAGTCCTAAAACCGCATTGCTTGAACCGAATACCATCATTTTATCCGAAACTGCTGCCCGTAAATACTTCGGCAAAACGGATGTTGTCGGCAAAATCATCACTTTAAAAGACTGGAATAAGACCCTACGCGTGACAGGAGTGATGAAAGACATCCCTTCCAATTCACATTTCCGTTTCGACCTGCTGGGCTCGATGGCTACGCTGGACGAAGCAAAATCCAATTCCTGGATGACGTCCGAGTTTTTCACCTATCTGGTTTTGCCGGGAGGTTACGACTACAAAAAGTTGGAGGCCAAACTGCCTGCAACGGTCGATAAATACATTAGTCCGCAGCTGAAACAGTCGATGGGCGTCACCACAGCGGAATTCCGCAAACAGGGCAACAATCTGGAACTCCGCCTGCAACCTCTGACCGACATCCATTTACATTCGGATTTTCAGTATGACCTCGACGCGAACGGCGACATTACCTATGTTTACATTTTCGGCGCCGTAGCCGTAATGATGCTCCTTATTGCCTGCATCAACTTCATGAACCTCTCGACCGCCGGCTCGTCCAAGCGCGCACGGGAGGTAGGCGTACGCAAGGTGATGGGCTCCGAAAAAAGTGAACTCGTAGGCCAGTTTCTCACTGAATCTATTTTGCTGACGTCGCTGGCGCTGGTGCTGGCAATCCTGCTTACCATTATCGCGTTGCCTGTTTTCAATGAGCTATCGGGTAAAAACCTGGCGCTGCAATGGGACGCCGTTCCGCGTCTGCTACCAGCATTAATCGGTTTTGGACTGTTTGTCGGCATTTTCGCGGGGAGTTACCCGGCATTTTTCCTGTCGTCGTTCAAGCCTATCACCGTGCTGAAAGGCGGGTCATCGGTCATCAAGTTCTCATCCTCGGGCAAAAGCTTCAATCTGCGCAGCGGACTGGTTGTGTTTCAGTTCTTTATGTCTATCATCCTGATTGTTGGCACCATGGTTGTTTACCAGCAATTGCAGTTTATCCGCAACAAAAAGCTGGGTTATAACAAAGATCAGGTGATCGTGATCCCTGCCTGGTCGTTGGGCAAAAACATGGAGGCATTTCGTGAAGGATTGTTACACGACTCGCGCGTTGCGAACGTAAGCCTTTCGGGATATGTGCCTGCGGGACCTTCCGACAGCAACAATTTCACAGTCAACCCCGACGGCAAAATTGACCAGATGGTAAAAACCCTCCGCTATGATGTCGATTACAGCTACATCGCAACGCTGGGTATGGAGATGGCCCGCGGCCGTAATTTTTCGAAAGCATATGGCACAGACTCCACCGCTATCATCATCAACGAAACGACAGTCAAAACATTCGGCTGGACGCCGGAGAATGCCATGGACAGGATCATTACCCGCAACGACAACCAGGGAAATAAAGCAACCTATCATGTGATCGGCGTTGTGAAAGACTTCCATTTCAGGTCAATGCACGAGCAAATAGGACCGCTGGTTATGACCCTCAACAATGGCTCGGGCTGGATGATGGTCAAAACCCGCAGCGCGGAGGTTTCCGGATTACTGGCTTCAATGAAGAAAAACTGGGACGGTTTCCGCCCTGATATGCCGTTTAGCTATACATTCCTTGACGAACGTTTCAATGAAACTTACAAGGCCGAGCAAAAGACTGGCCAAATTCTGGGCACATTCGCGGGGCTCACCATTTTTGTGGCTTGCCTCGGCTTATTCGGGCTGGCTACTTTTACGGCCGAGCAGCGTACCAAGGAAATCGGCGTGCGCAAAGTTCTGGGCGCTTCCGTGGCGGGCATTATCGCATTGCTTTCCAGGGATTTTCTGAAACTGGTGATAGTTGCATTGCTTATAGCCACGCCCGCCGCCTGGTGGCTGATGGACCGCTGGTTGCAGGAATTTGCCTATAAAATCGATGTTACCTGGTGGATGTTCGCATTAGCGGGCGCATTGTCGGTGCTGGTGGCACTGTGTACGATTTCTTACCAGTCTGTCAAAGCGGCATTGATGAACCCAGTGGAATCCCTTCGTTCGGAATAGCCGATAGATCGAAATAAACTATTTGAAAAATAAATAGTTATTACATTAGAATCCGGGTCGTATGCGCATTGGCATCCGGCCCGGGTTTTTCTTTTGATCCAAACCATTGCCCCGATGGAACCTACGATCCGTTGCAAAATCACCCGGCATATTCATGTTTTTCAACCGGGTAATATCGTCGAAGTAAGGCGACACATTTTAGAAAAGTCTGAAAGCCAGCCGGAATCAGGGTATTTTGTTCCTGATATCGGTGATGGCACCCCGGGTATTATCCCTTTGGGCGCTGCCGAGCCGCTTACCGAAACGCCCGCCGGGGAAGAGGCCTACTACGGCAAATGCGTGTTGACAAGCGTTTCGAATCTCTGGCAGGGTTCCGGCGACAAAACCGGCGAAGGACAGACAGGCAGCGTGGGGCCTGAAAAAGTGCGGGTTATCCATTATCCCGACTGCCAGCAACTCGTCTTTCACATGCCCCAATACGCCTGGGACGCGGGCACATTCCGCCTCACGAATACATGCTCGCAGGAAGTGATCGAAGAAAAGCCCGTGCGTGAGCGTCTCAACGGCGGCACCATGATTTTGACCAACACATTACCCTACCCGCCCGGCTTCTACACCATTGACGCCAGCTGGCCCGACGGCTGGACACACCGCATACAGTTCATCAAGTTCACGGAAGGCTTTCCCAAAGCGCCGTACGAGAATGCACCCGCAAACATTTTCCGTGCCATCCGTAACGAGGAAGTACATCTCCTGCCACTGAGGGAACCCGAAGTTCCTAAAAGACCGACGGTGTCGGACATCAAAAAGCCCGCGCCTTATCCCGGCTATTCTTCGCCGCCTTGCAGCCTGCACATGATACAGGATAGCGACGAACACCGGTTATTTGACTACAATGGCGTGGAACTGGATTCGGGGATTAATATGGAAAAATTCAAAAAGGACCTGATCAGCCGTTTCGTGCCTGTATTGGAATATAGCCAGGAAGGGCGGGGCGGCAGTATTTATTACAAAGAAGGCGACATTAATATTGAGTTCGGATGGGAATTCGGCGGAGGCAATGCGGTGGTAATTCTTTATATCCCTGAAACAAAATATTGGGAAGCACAGACCGGGACGCCACTTTCCCGGCGCGATGAGATCCTTAAATTCCTCTGCGAGCAGGTGATCCGCGACCAGGCACCAGGCTGTAAGTACAAGATTTACGATAATTCGATCAGCATTCTGCGGTAAGTTTAATGTGGTTGACAGCGAGATGTCTCCAAATACCCGCTGACAACCTAGATGATACTTTGGCTAAAGCCGGACTCGACTGGTCTGCCTGGCCCGAGGCTGAAGCCTCGGGTTAAGTGGATGCTGCGCTCCACGATCCAGGTCCTGCGACACACGACACAGGTGCCCTGGTGCAGGTGATCTAGCCCCCGAACTGGGGCGCCATGAGGTCAATCAACATTTCTGACCAGCCCCCCCGGTCTTCAGACCGGGGCCCACCGCAGACGGTTCAGTAAAGGTGATCTCCCTAAGAACCAAGGTAGTAGGCCATGATCACATCCCACCAGACCCCAGGCCTTCAGACTTGGGCCCACCACAGACGATCCATCTCAGGTGATCTCCCCGCGAAGCTAGATAGTAGGCCATGATCACATCCCACCAGACCCAAGGTCTTCAGACCTGGGCTCACCACAGACGATCCAGCGCGGGTGATCTCCCCCGCGAAGCTAGGTAGTAGGCCATGATCACATCCCACCAGACCCAAGGTCTTCAGACTGGGCCCACCACAGACGATCCAGCGCAGGTGATCTCCCCGCGAAGCTAGGTAGTAGGCCAGGATCATATCCCACCAGACCCCAGGTCTTCAGGCTTGGGCCCACCACAGACGATCCAGCGCAGGTGATCTCCCCGCGAAGCTAGGTAGTAGGCCAGGATCATATCCCACCAGACCCCAGGTCTTCAGGCTTGGGCCCACCACAGACGATCCAGCGCAGGTGATCTCCCCGCGAAGCTAGGTAGTAGGCCATGATCACATCCCGCCACAACCCAGGTCTTCAGACCTGGGGCCAGCGCCCGTCAACATCATCTCGTATCCGGGGTGAGCGATACACTCCCCAATCGGCTTTAGCCTAAGCATTCTCCCCACGCGATCCCCATCTTGAGCCAGCTACAAAAAATTTTTCAACTTTTTTCTTAAATTCCTGTAACCTTTCCCATTCTCCGGAGTTACCACATCAAAATCACGAAAACAAAGCGCGAAGCCTTGAATACCCTAACCGACAANTAGGTGATCTCCCCGCGAAGCTAGGTAGTAGGCCATGATCACATCCCGTCACAACCCGGGTCTTCAGACCTGGGCCCACCACAGACGATCCAGCGCAGGTGATCTCCCCGCGAAGCTAGGTAGTAGGCCATGATCACATCCCACCAGACCCCAGGTCTTCAGACTTGGGCCCACCGCAGACGATCCAGCGCAGGTGATCTCCCCGCGAAGCTAGGTATTAGGCCATGATCACATCCCGCCACAACCCAGGTCTTCAGACCTGGGGCCAGCGCCCGTCAACATCATCTCGTATCCGGGGTGAGCGATACACTCCCCAATCGGCTTTAGCCTAAGCATTCTCCCCACGCGATCCCCATCTTGAGCCAGCTACAAAAAATTTTTCAACTTTTTTCTTAAATTCCTGTAACCTTTCCCATTCTCCGGAGTTACCACATCAAAATCACGAAAACAAAGCGCGAAGCCTTGAATACCCTAACCGACAATTCGCTGATGCTCCGGGTGAAAACCGGCGACCTGGATAAGATGGGCTTGCTCTTCGAACGGTACAACCGGCCGCTGTTCGGTTTTTTTTACCACATGACGCACAAGGCCGATCTCAGCGAGGACCTCGTCCAGAATGTGTTTTACAGGATGCTCAAATACCGGCACACATTTGCGGGTGACGGGGAGTTCAGAACCTGGATGTACCACCTGGCCAGGAATGTGCTCAATGATTCGGTGAAGCAAAACAGGTCGTTCAATTTCTACGACGTGAACGAGGTAGCCGACAGGCTCGAAGGCGGAATGCTCGCCGATGAAAGCCTTGAAAGGCAGCAGGACAAGGATTTTTTGCACGAAGCCATGGGTGCATTAAGCCCCGAGTACCGCGAAGTACTGATTTTGAGCAGGTTCCAGGAAATGAAATACGACGAGATCGCCAAAGTACTGAATATCAATGAAGGAACGGTGAAGGTGCGGGTCCACAGGGCATTGGGGGAATTGAAGAAAAGGTTTTTTACAAATGAAAGACGATAAGCAAATGAACTGCGAATATACCAAAGGCAAACTGACCGAATGGCTCAACAATAACCTCGAGAAAAGCGAGCAGATGGAAATAAACCGGCACCTCGCCGAATGCGTGAGCTGCCAGGAAGAGTTCACTGCCGATAAGCAGATCTGGGACGGTATGGCGAAAATCCGGATTCCTGAACCCAAGGAGGCGTTGCGGACCAATTTCTACACCATGCTCGACGAGTTCAAAGAGGCAGAAAAAGCGGCGGCGCGGTTCTCGTTCCAGAGCATGATGGAAAGTATCCGGGAGTTTGTGTTGCCGCAATGGACGGTCCAGGTTGGTTTCAGCCTGCTGCTCGTGGGCTTAGGCTGGGTGATCGGCAACCGGACGAGCCGCAGCAGCAAAATGGATGCTACCGCCTATCAGCAACGGATAGAGGCACTGGCCGGGCAAGTGCAGGATATGAAAAGCACGATGATGCTGTCGCTGCTTGAAAATCCTTCGGCCACAGAGCGGCTTCGCGCGGTGGGTTACACAAGTGAGATCACCCATGCCGACGATCGCGTCTTAGAGGCGCTGTTTGCCACCTTAAACAACGATCCTAACGTAAATGTACGGCTTGTTACACTGGAAGCACTCACGCAATATGCAGGTGACGCATCGGTGCGGGAGGAATTGGTAAAATCGCTTGCATTGCAGGATTCGCCGATGGTACAGGTGGCACTGGCCGATGTAATGGTTAAATTACAGGAGAAACGTTCCGTAAAAGCATTGAAAACGTTGCTTCAAAAAGAAGACCTGAACGACCTGGTGAAGGTGAAAATCGAACAGACAATCAAAGACCTTTCATAAACTTTAAATCATCTATTAGCCATGAAGTATTTTGCAATCCCCCTGCTGGCGGGAGCAGTGCTCTGCTGTACCCAGGCCCCGGCACAAAAGCTGGAACACAAGGAGCACGTCAGCAAAGAGTTTTCCATCACCTCCGGGCAGGCCGCCAAGAATGTGCTGGCGATTTACAACATCAACGGGTCCATCAAAGTTGAAGGCTACAATGGTGACAAAGTGGTGCTGGAAATCGATAAAAAGATCAGCGCCAAAACACAGGATTATCTCGATCAGGGAAAGGCCGAGTTCAAACTCGAAATCGAACAAGATGCCGACAGTATTATCGCCTACATCGCCAACCCGTTCGATTCCCGGCCTAACCGCAACCGACGCAACTGGGACGGACCGAAAATTCATTACGATTTCGAACTGGATTTTACGGTAAAAGTCCCCTACTCGCTCAATCTGCATGTTTCGACCGTCAATGGCGGCGACGTGAATGTGAATGATGTGACAGGCTCGCTGGGCGTGCGCAACGTGAATGGCGCCATTAAAGTCGTGAATGCCAAGGGAAAGGCGGACATGCATACGATCAACGGCAATGTGGAAGTCAATTACCTGACAGTCCCTCCCGGTGAATCGGATTTCAAAACGCTGAACGGCGACATCAAAATAGGCTACCCCGCCACGATGTCTGTCGACTGTCAGTTTAAAACATTCCACGGCGATTTTTATACCGATTTCCCCAATGTGGAAAAACTGCCTGTAAGAGTTGTCAAAAATGCTGAAAACCATGATAACAAAACCATTTACAAGCTTAGTACCGAAACGTTTATCCGTATCGGCAGCGGCGGCCCTACCTACAAATTCGAAACATTCAATGGCAATATCTATCTTAAAAAACAATCATAGCAAAATGAAAACCCCGCGCATTTTAGCCCTCGCAGCATTCACAGCGTTTACCGCAATTTCGGCGCCGTTGCTGGCCCAGGGCGATATGAAAGAACAATTGACAGTCCCTTTGAGCGACCCGGCCAAACCCGGAAAGCTGAAAGTACACCTGATCACCGGCTCCATCCGCGTGACCGGCTACAACGGGAACCAGGTAGTGATCGACGCCAGTACAAACCAGGATAAGCCCGAAAAGCCAAAAGTGAATGCGGAAGGCATGAAACGCATTTCCAAAAACGGAGCACTGGATATTTCGGCTACTGAGGAGAACAACATCGTGAATGTCAGCTCGAACCTTATCAATACCAAAATGGAGCTGAACATCAAAGTTCCCATGAAGTTCTCGCTCAATGTCGGTACTGTTAACGACGGCGACATTCTGATCGAAAATGTGGATGGTGTAATGGAGATCACGAATGTAAATGGCGACATACGCCTGACCAACATCTCAGGCTCGGCCGTTGCCAATACGGTGAACGGCCTGCTGAAAGTAAATTTCAAAACGGTGGAGGCCAAATCGCCCATGGCGTTTTCGACGCTCAATGGCAATGTGGATGTTACGCTTCCAGCCACGGCAAAATTCGACGTTAAACTCAAATCCGATCGCGGAGACATTTACAGCGATTTCGATGTTGACGTCGACAAATCGGTACCGCAGGCCACGCGCTCAGCCAAGGACGGCATGTACAAAGTGAGCATCGAAGACTGGGTGAAAGGCAAAGTCAATGGCGGCGGCAGCGAGATCATGATGAAGAACATGAACGGAAATATTTACCTCAGGAAAGCGAAATAACATTCCCTGACCCTTTGCCCACGCCTCTGGCAGATCGTCTGTCAGAGGCGTTTTTATTGGCCTGTGTGAAAATCCCAGGGCTATGCGCGGCTATTCTATTGTGGAGCCAAGCTCCGAGAGCATTTTCTGCAAATCGTCGAGCTTCCTGGTCTTCACCGAGGCCATAATCTGCTCCGTTGTTGCTTCCGCCGTGGCGATCGCTTCGAGGTAAATTTTCTTCCCGGCATTAGCCAGTTTCACATACGACACCCTTGCGTCACGGCTGTTCGCCTCTCTTTTTACATACCCCAGTTTCTCCAACGGCGACAACATCCGGGTGATCCCCGAGGCGGTCAAACCCACCTTCTCAGCCACATCGGTACGCCGCAATTTTTCGTCCGGCACATTCGCCAGATGGTGCAAAATCATGAATTCATTGAGGCTGATACCGTGATTTTGAAGCCTCGCATCGAAACGCTTCACCGTAATCGACTGGATGATAGTGAGGTTTAAAAACAGTTTCAGCTCCTGAGAAATAGTTGACATAAACTTGAAAAGTATTTGATTTACAGTTGATATATACTTGATTTATCAAGTATTATACAATAATAAATCATATCTAAGATATTGACAAACAATTGATTGACTATTTGTCAATTATAAACTTGTCAAATGCACTTTCGATTGAATATCAGATAAATGCAAGCGTATCTGCCGCTGACCCGGTCTTTGCCGCCGCGTACATACCCCGACCATCAACCCCACAAAAAAAGCCCGCAGCAAAAATGCCGCGGGCCGCAAATCCTGATAAAGACTGGTTTAATTAGCTCTTGCCAATTGCACTTCCAGACGGATGTCGACATTACGATCATTGCCGTTGTATCGCGAATTATAGCCGCCCGTACCAATGCCGACGCCCATGCCCCCGCCCATTCCGATACCGCCCCCAAGGCCGATGCCGATGCGCGGACTGAAACCGGAATTGGATGACGACTGTCCGTCGACTTTAATGCTGAGCCCCATCATTGCCGTCTCGCGGGCATTCACATTCATGAGCGCGAAAGGAATCGCGATCTGCTCGGTAAGTTCGCCGTTACGATCCATCGCGATGTGCGATTTGATGCTGCCATCCGGCCGCACGAGGTCAATCAGGTGCTGGCCTTCGCGGTCTTTCCAAACGGCCTCCTTATTGTAAGAATCGAGCAGCAAATCCAGTCCGAGGCTGTTGGGTAAATCAGTATCAATACGGCGCAATGCCTTGCGGTCTTCTTTCATCACAACAGGGAACGTCAGCGCGTAGCCCTCCTTCTTTTGCCCTTCGGGGCTGAATGCAATTTTAAGGCCGCTGCTCAATATATTCTGGATCGTGTTGGGATCTTTCGTTTTGAGCGTAATGTAGACGTACTGGTCGTCGTTGATGATTCCGTATCTGAGTCGCGACCGCTGATCCTGCTGGTCGGGTTTGATTTCATCCACATAGGAGAACGGGGCATTCCATTTGGAGGCGTAAGGCATCGTTTTGGAAGAACTGCAACCTCCCAGGGCTATTAACAGTAGCAATGACCAACTGTTTCTGATCGTTTTCATTTGTTGCTTTTAAAATTAGAATTACTCTTTCTACAACGAAATCCTGCAAATATTCATTACGAAAAGTTACTGCAAATCGTTGCACTTTAAACCTGGGACACGTTTGCGGGCATTAAGGTTGAAAGCAGCAAGTCTATTTTCTGATGCAATTTTTCGGGCTCGAACGGCTTCGAAAGCGTATCGTTCATACCTGCATCGAGTGCCTGGGAAACTTCCTCCGGCAACACGGTGGCCGAAAGCGAAAGGATCGGAGTGGTAACGCGCAGCTCTTCACGCGCGAAACGCGCAGCCTGAAAACCGTCCATTTCGGGCATGCGGGTATCCATAATGATCAGGTCGAACAGTTCTTCCCGAAGCTGGTCTACGGCCTCTTTTCCATTGCTGACGATCACAGCATTTAGTTGCCAGGCTTTCAGGTATTTTTTCAAAAGCAATGCATTGATCGGATTATCTTCCGCTACCAGCACCTTCTTACCCTCGAAAGATGGAAGGCTTTGAAATGAAACGACAGGCTTTTGCTCTCCCGACTTTTCGTTGGCGTCCTGGACGATCAATGTGAAGAAAAACTGGCTTCCCTGACGGAAACGGCTGTTCACTTCCAGCTCACTGCCCATGAGCCGCACGAGTTTCTGCGAAATGGTCAGTCCGAGGCCCGTGCCGCCATATTGATGCGAAGTGTTCTCGGAGGCTTGGCCGTATTCCGAAAAAATATTGGCCAGATGCTCGTCCGACATGCCGATTCCGGTGTCCTCCACCGCGAACCGTATCGAATGCCCGGCCGGCGTTTGGGCCAGGTGCTCCATTTTCAACGTCACACTACCGGTTTCAGTGAATTTCAGCGCATTACCGATAAGATTAAGCAAAATCTGATTCAGGCGCATGCCATCTACCGTTACGGATTCAGGGGTATTCTTACCGATTTCAAGCCGCAATTCCAGCTTTTTCTCGTCGGCTTTAAATTGCATCAGATCAATAATTTGCTTGCCGAGGACCCGGAGGTCAGTAGACGCCGGGATGATCGAGAACTTACCCTCGTCTATTTTGGATATATCAAGAATATCGTTCAGGATATTCAGTAGCGATCCCGACGATTGCCGGAGCATATTCACCAGCTCCGTCTGCGCTTCACTGAGTTCTGTCGCCGACAGCAGGTTCCCCAGACCTATGATGCCATTCAGAGGGGTCCGGATCTCGTGACTCATATTCGCCAGGAACGACTCCTTCGTTTTCCGCGCCTTTTCGGCCTGCGTTTGCGCATCAATAAGCGCCAATTCGTGCGCCTTACGCTTTTCCACGTCGTGGAGATTCACAAACAACAGCCGGTTTTTATACATAATCCTGAGTTCCAGCCAAACAGGCTGCCGCAGTCGGCCATAGAACTGATCTTCCACCACGATCGTCTCGCCACCTATAAAACTGCGCTTCACAAGCACATCACGCAGCGAGGATTTCAGGGGATCTACGAGCAGGTCCAGCATCGGCGTTTTAATCAGCGAAGCAGGCGAAATGCCCAGGATGGTCTCAACCGACGGATTAATAGACAGTATCGACCCGGTGTCCGGCTCTACGGTGGCGATAATATCCGGCGAATTCAGGACGATCGTCGCGTAATTTTCGAGCAGTTTGTTCTTATCGCGTATTTCGCGCTGGCTGCGCGCCAGTTTGATCAGCGAATCGACTTTTGCATTGGTAATATAGGGATCCAGCGGTTTGTAGAGGTAATCGATAGCCCCCGTTTTAAGCCCGCGCACTGCGTAAGTGGTTTCTTTGGAAATAGCCGTCACGAAAACAATCAGGATCTCGCGGGTCTTCGGGTTGGAAAAAAGCGTCTCGGCGAATTCGAAACCGTCCATACCGGGCATCTGAACATCCACCAGGGCAACGGCAATGTCATTCTCCCATACAATCCGCAGCGCCTCGTTGGGCGACGTGGTGGCGTAAATGTCAATGTCGTCGCGGTTCAGGATTGCTTTAAGCGAGATGAGGTTTTCCTCCCGGTCGTCCAGCAACAAAATCTTTGTATTTTCCATGGGTTATCGTTGAGTAGCTATTGAAGGATATTATTGATTATCGAAAAAGGGTTTCCATCGATCATTACCTGATGTTTTGAATAGATTGACAGGGCCTGTTCAGGCATTCTCGGTGACTCTGCTTCGGCCGGGTTCTGCACGTACGTCGGAAAGCCCTTTTCTGCCAACGCTTTCATTCCAGAGGCCCCGTCGGCGCTGGAACCCGAAAAGAGCATAGCCGCTTTCACGTGAATGCCCGAAACCGCGGCAGAAATAAAGGTAGCATCAATGGAAGGCCTGGAAAAGAAGTCTTTGTGTGTGCAATCGTAGTAGAACCGCCGGTCGGGGCCTATCAGCAAATGGTAATCCGGGTAGGCGAAATAAATGCAATTCGCCTCGATCGGATCCAGATGATACGGCTCGCTCATAGCTACATTGGTCTTGTTTTTAAATAATTCGGGTAAAACGGTGGTGCTGGATTTGCCGCGGTGCAATACGAAAATCAATGCGAAGGACAACGGTTTTTTGACCAGCCTGATCATTTCTTCGAAGATCGCAAAGCTGCCCGACGACCCGCCGATCAGCACTAAACTGAGAGAACCGTCTTCTTTCGCAATGCTCATCTGATCTTCTGGTAAATGTTCAACGTGCTATCGATCACTTTGAAGTTTTCTTCCAGACCCGAGTAGCGCAGCGTTTCGCGCTTTCCGAGGCAAAGAAAACCCAACATGCTGAGACTGTCATACAAAAGCCGGAATACTTTTTGCCGGAGTTCCAGGGTAAAGTAGATCATCACATTCCGGCAGCTCACAAACTGGAACTCGTTGAACACACCGTCGCCGGTGAGGTCGTGCATTGAAAAAACAATGTTACGACGCAATTCGGGCAATATGACCGCCTTATTGTACGCAACATGGTAGTAGTCCGACAGCGAATGTTTGCCACCGGCCGCCAGATAACTTTCCGAGAACGCCCGCACATTTCCGAGCGTGAATACCCCCTCGCGCGCGGCCGTAAGCGCCTTATTGCTCAGGTCCGTCGCGTATATGAGCGAGCGGCCCAGGAAACCGGCCTCTTTGAGAAAAATAGCCAGCGAATAGGCCTCCTCGCCCGATGCGCAACCCGCCACCCAGAAACGCAGAGTAGGATACGATTCGAGATAGGTAAATACCTCCGTGCTCACTTTCATAAAGAAGTCGGCGTCACGGAACATTTCCGAGTAGTTAACCGTCAGCTCCTGGATCAGGCCGTAGACGACGCTCCCGCCCTGTTCGATGTGCAGAAGCAGCTCGGGGAACTCCATTTTGTGGGTAGTCAGATACCTGCTGGCCCGCCGCAGCAACGACGGCCTCGCATAGCCCGAAAAGTCGAACCCGGATATTTCCCTGATCCGCGCGATGAGCACTTCCAATTGCGGATATTCTATCAATACCATTCCCCTAGGCGTGTAACCAGACCTTGATCAGCGAGAGCAGCTTATCAACATCCACAGGTTTTGAAATATAATCGTTGGCACCGGCTTCGAGGCATTGCTCACGGTCGCCCTGCATAGCTTTGGCGGTCACGGCAATAATGGGAATGTTGGACCATCTGGGCACCTGCCTGATCCGGCGCGTCGCTTCGATACCGTCCATTTCGGGCATCATCACATCCATCAATATCAGTTCTATCTCCGGATTGTCTTCCAGCTTATTAATAGCCTCTTTACCGTTCGTAGCGATTTCAATACTGAAACCGGCGTCTTCCAGCACGGCGCTCAATGCGAAGATATTGCGCATATCGTCGTCAGCGAGCAACAGTTTTTTTCCTGCAAAGTGCTGTTCTGCATTCACGACCGCATTGCTGAACGACTCCCCCGCTACCTCCGGCTCTTGCGTTCTGGGCTGGATCTTTTTGAGGAACAGTTTCACCTCGTCGAGCAACCGTTCGTTGGACTTTTTCGTTTTGATCACCACCGGGTGCGCATATTTCATCACACGTCCCAGATCAGCCTGCGTAAGGTCCTCTGCGGTATTCACCACCACAGGTAGTTCGTTCCATTGCGGGTTCTCTTTGATTTTGTCCAAAAGATCCAATCCGTTCATGTCCGCCAACCTTACATCGAGAATAATGCCGTCCACCCGGTCGGATTCGAGCATATGCAGCGCCTCGGCGGCCGAATAGGCGTATAGCACGAAAATATTATTGCCCGAGAGGAAATCGCCCAGGTATTTACTCTGGAAAGCATCGTCTTCAATAAGCAGGATGCGCTGCCGGTCCAGGTCTTTGCCTTGCAGTTTTAATGCCGTAAATATCTGCTGGGCCGACCGCTCGTCTACCGGTTTTTGCATGAAACCGATCGCGCCGTTTCTGACCATCTCATCATCGAAAAAATCGCCCGATGACACCGTGTGCACAGGGATCAGCCGCGTGCGCGTATCACTTTTCAACGCTTTCAAAACCTCTTCGCCCGGTATATCCGGCAAATGCATGTCCAGGATGATTGCAGTTGGGCTGAATGTGCTTACCATCTCCAGCGCCTCGCGACCATTTGCCGCAATTTGCACGGCAAAACCGCTGCCCTGCGCTTTCGCGGCCATATCCGCTGCGAAAACGGCATCGTCTTCGATGAGCAGCAGACGGCGCGCTTTGCCGTTCTCTGATGGCGACGGCCTGTAAGCAGGGCCTTCCGTTACAGCCGGTTCAACAACCACTTCCTGCCGATCGCCAGCCGGTTGCTCGTCCGATTCGGTCAGGTAAGGTATTTTTAATGTAAATACAGAGCCTTCTCCCGGAACACTCCTCAACGAGATCGACCCGCTGAAGAGGGCCGCAAGCTCGCGACTGATCGATAACCCCAGTCCGGTCCCCCCGAATTTGCGGCTTGTGGAACCATCGGCTTGCTGGAACGCTTCGAATATCGACGCCTGTTTATCGAGCGGTATCCCAATGCCGGTGTCCGCCACTTCGAAATGCAGCTGATCACCCTCTTTTGAAATCGTAAGGGAAACCTTGCCGGGCGCGGAGGTGAATTTGACTGCGTTGGAGATCAGGTTGCGCAGGATTTGCAAAAGACGGGTATGGTCTGTAAAAAGCATTTCAGGGCACGATCCGGCCTTGGTTATCTGCAATACAAGGCCTTTGTTCTCGGCCACTTTCTGGAAGGTGTTTTTAACCTCCGCGAGGACGGATTCCGCGCTGATTTGCTCATGAATCAGTTCGATCTTTCCGGCCTCCACCTTCGCCAGATCCAGAATATCGTTGATCAAGGTCAGCAGATCGTTCCCGGAATTATAAATTACCGAGGCATAACGCTGCTCTTCATCGTTCAATCTGGCCCCTTTATTTTCGCCCAGAATGCGTGACAAAATCAGGATGCTGTTCAGCGGCGTGCGCAATTCGTGGCTCATATTGGCCAAAAATTCACTTTTGAATCTTCCGCTCCTTTCCAGCTCGTCGGCCTTGTTCTGGATCTGGTCGCGCGCCTCCTCGATCGTCCGCTTCTGTTCTTCGAGCATGAATGCCTTTTCTTCCAGCTCGGTATTAATCTGCTTCAGTTCTTCCTGCTGGACGCGCAACTCTTCCTCCGAAACTTGTAACAGCGACGTTTGCCGCGTCAGTTCTTCGTTCGTTACGCGTAATTCCTCTTGCTGGCTTTCCAGTTCCTCCGCCTGCAACTGCGTTTTTTCGAGCAATTCACCGGCAATCTCACGCGCGCGGGCAGCCATAATGGCCACCGCCACGTTGTCCGAGATCATGTCGAGTAATTTGGTCGCTTTGGCCCCCGGCTCTTTTAAATAACCGATCTCGATAAGCGCCGCTGTTTGCCCTTCGAAAGCAATGTTTTTCAATAACACCACCCCCGGCGCCGAGCTCCCCGTAGCCGTTTTAACCTGCATATAGCCAGCGGAGACATCCAGCCGCTTCATATTCTCCTTCGACACAGCAAACTGCCCGAGTATCCCTTCTCCAAATGGTATAAACGAAGGCGCCGCTTCCGAAATACCATACGTAGCCGATCTTTCGAGCACCTCGCCCGAACGTGTCACGAGGTACATCGCCGATACATGAGATTCTGTTACTTCTGCCAGTTTGCTCAGCAATCTTTCTGATAGTTGGGTCAGTGTAGGTTCCCCGCGGACCGCGCTGGACACTTCCATAGCCGCGTTCAATATCCAGTTCTTCTCCTGGTCTTCCAGGCCCAGTTGCTCCAACCTTTTATTCGCCAACTGTGTAGCCTGCTCACTGGCAACCTGGGCCAGGTAAGTCTTGCGGATGAGGTAATAGAGTAAGAGGATCACGAGGAAAAACAGCGCCGAACCCATCACAATATACTGCTTGGCGCGCGCAGAGCTCATCGACGCAAGTTGCTCGCGTTCAGTCAGTAGCCCCTCCTCCACATTTTCGATGCGGCGAAAGCTGAATTCGATTTTTAGGGAAACATCCTTCCCCTGCAACACGATCCGCTGGATCGTATCGATACTGTACTTTTCCGTTTTCAGTATTTCGTATTGCCGACTCATTATCCCCACCCGGTTCTCGAGCAGAACGGACAGCGAGTCCACCCGGGCGCTTTGTGCCTTGTTGTCTTTCACGAGCTTACGCAATGTCCCGACGTCGTCCCAAATGTCGCGCGAAGCTTCCAGATAAACTGTTTCGAAGGTTTTATTGCCTGTGATCGCGAAACCACGGACATTCGCTTCTGCTGTCAGCAGACGGTTTTTAACGGCGGTAGAAACCCGCATTACCTCCCGTGTGTGATCCACCCAGGCGGTATTTTCCTGCTGGATCAGGATTGCATTGTAGGACACATAGCCTACTGCGAGCACTAATAGAATTGAAAATGAGATTCCAAGTAAAACCTGGCGCTGAAATGTGAGATGCATAAACGTTGAATAGCGCGTAGAACTAGTACTAAATGTCTATTTGGGGATTAATTGGAAAAATAATGCATTTTGGGCGCATTATGGCCCTTTTTGTTGGAATTTTAACCGCGTTCAATTTCAATTAGGTTAAATACTTCTACTATTCTACCCATTCCGTGAGTTCATCTTCCAGGGTGATCAGCACCCCTCTCGATTGCTTCCCGCTCTCTGTGAAGGTCCTTATCAGCTTCTTTAAATGCCTGCGAGGCTCGTCGGCGCTGTTCCCGCCTACGAACGACATGAAGATATACCCGCCGTCGGGCCGCTGAACGAGCCTGTCTATGTGCAGCATTTTACCTCCCGGAACCAATAGTTCTCTGTTGATTTGAATATGGTTTTCGTCTTGGTAAAGCGCTTGCAATGAAGGATCCTGCAAGAGCGAAAGTGTCAGGTCTTCAATCTCCCGGGTTTCCTTCCGGGTAAAAATCCCCTCGCCCACTAGCTTTTCCAACGCCTCGGGCAGATCCGAAATGGTTCTCAGCCTCGTTAGCAGGTACCGCATTTTTTGCAGCCTGTCGTGGCGCGGCTCGAACGTCTGCACGTCGAAAATACGGTCGGCCATCCGGCGCAGGCGCAGCGATTCTGTGCGGTCGTTGCTCAATATGTTGTTCAACACAAAAGGACTCGTCCCCCCGCTCACATGCGCATGTCTGAGCACTCCTGAGCCTTCCGCCGCCGGGTCGCCGGCCGCCGGCATGCCGGAAATCACATATTGGGAAATGGTCTCGTCCCAGGCAGGCGTGACGCCTTCCTGGTTCAGGTAGTCGCGCAGCCAGTGGTTGATCTGCTGTCCCGACTCCCAACGGCGTTCGCGCTTCGCCAGCACATAAAGCCGCTGTACAGGCCGCGTGAATGCGACGTAAAGCAGGTTCAGGTTCTCGATCAGCGTCCGCATCCGTTCTTCCCGGTACTGCTCGCCTACCACCGTATTTTCAAGCTCTTTCACCACGGAAACCATCGAGCTCCTCAGTTTGGCATTCGTATAATGGGGCTTATCTTCCAGCCGGATCTCTTGATAGTCAACCTCATCCATATCGACCCAAAGCCGGTCGAGGCGCGCATTGGGCGTCACTTTCCATTGGGCATAGGGAATGATCACCACTGGATATTCCAATCCTTTTGATTTGTGAATGGTAGTAATGCGGATTGCATCCGTGCCTTCGGGTACCGTAATCGAAAACTTGTATCTGGCTGATTCCCAATAGTTCAGAAAATCGCCGAGGTGATTACTCTTCCGGTTACCAAATTCCAGCACCACATCCAGGAAGCGGAACAGGTATTCGCTTTCGAGTTGTTGTTTGAAAAGGCCAAATTGCTGCATCAGCAATTCCGTGAGCTCAAACACCGACACCTGCCGCATTTTGAATGAGGTAATGCCAATATCCCATTTCCTGAAATATTCGAGGAAACTGTCGAGGCCTCGCGCTTCACAAAGCACCCTGATCTCCTCGTACTCATGCGGGGCCGGGTTCTGCCGGCGTATCACCTGGTGGAACAAATATGCCGCTTCGTATCGTGCAAGCCGGTGATCCGAACTGTGGAGCACCTTCATGAACGAGATAATGAAATGCACGGATCGCGAGTAGGCCAGCGACAATGCGTCGTCGGAAATGAGCGGGAAGCCGGCCTCCTTCAGCGTATTGGCCAGGGTGGTGGCTTCTTTTTTCTTTCTGCATAAAATGGCTATGTCCCGCCAGTGATAGCCTTCTTTCCGAAGCCCGCTCACAAGTTCGAACCCGCGCCGGGAGATCGGGTCCGAAGAGGATTCCCCGGCACCTTCTTCGGTGGCTTCATTCATCTCCAGAAACTCGATTTCCACATGGCCGCCTTCGCTCACGCCCTCGGGTATTTCCTGGCTGAAATGCTCGTCGTACACTTCGCGTATCAGCGGATATTCGTCGCCCAGCGAATCGGCGATGAATGCGAAAAACCGGTTGTTGAACTCGGTAACCTCCCGGAAGCTACGCCGATTGGTTTTGAGGTGATTGATATGCAGATAGTTGTCCAGTGCAAACAGCCGTTCTTCGTTGAACGGGCTATTCCCGAGAATGCTTCCCAGCCGCATTACCTGGTTTTGCGCCAGATGCAATATCAGATCCATATCCCCACCCCGGAAACGGTAGATCGATTGCTTCGCATCACCCACGATCAGATTGAAAAATCCGCTCGACAATGCATTCTCGATCAACGGCAGCAGGTTTGCGAATTGCAGCTTGGAAGTATCCTGAAACTCGTCGACCAGAATGTGGTTATATTTTTCTCCTAACCGCTCAAAAATAAACGGTACCGGTTCCCGCGCGACGATGTCGACGATCTTCCGGTTGAAATCAGAAATATGAACCTGGTTGTTCTGTTTGAGCAATGCGTCAAATTCTTTCCTGATTTCGCCCAGGAGCGACAGGTTGTAAATATGCCTGTCGAGCTGGTTGTAAAGGGTAATCTTCCCGGTTTCCACCGAGCGTATATTTTCAATCTGATGGAAATAGTTTTCCAAATCAATGCGGAGGCGTTCTATTTCGTCCCGGATCGGTGCCGGCGTTTTGGCACCATACCACACACCTTCTCCGATGGTTTTGTAAACGTAAGAATTGGGCTCCATCCAGAGTTTTTTACCTTCGGCGCGGTCTCTGAAATAGCCGTAAATGCCTCTGCCACTCTGGTGGAAGTCTTTTTCACTCAAATAGGTAGATTGAATGAGTTCAAATGCATTTTTCGCGTCCCTGGTCATCATTTCCTCCCGCCCACGTACGAAATCGCGCATTTGCTTACGCACAATAATCCAGTCCTCCATTTTCAGGTCCTCAACGCGCTTCATCTGCAAGTAACTCTGCTCGCTCAGCAAAGTACCCGCCGTGTCGCGGATCTGCATCGGCAATGCGCCCCAGTTTTTGCCTTCCTCGGCATTCTCACGGTAATATTTCTCGACAATATCGGTCAGTACCTCCTCGCCCTCCTGCCCGATCCTGGCCAGTAGCCTGTCCACCGCGTCGTCGAGCAGGTCGCCGTCGAGTTGTGTTTCAAATACAAACGGAATGCCCAGCTCGTCCGTAAAACTGCTGATGAGCCGCTGCGTGAACTTGTCGATCGTCATCACCGAGAAGTCGGAATAGCGGTGCAGGATTTGCCCGAAAACCATTTGCGCACGGGCGGCTATCAATTGGCATGCTCCCGTGAAAAGCCCTGTATCGTGTTCGGTATCAGGGTACATTTCTACTACCACGTCGCGCATCATCGGGTGCGGCTTCGTGTCGGTTTCGGTATATGCCGAGAATGTGCGGAGCATCAGCAGAATGCGGTCCTTCATTTCATTGGCCGCCGCATTGGTGAATGTCACAGCCAGAATATGCCTGAAATACAACTCCGAATTGGAATGCAGGGCTAGTTTGAGGTATTCTTTGGTGAGGGTGTAAGTTTTCCCCGACCCTGCCGATGAACTGTAAACTTTAAACACTTTGCGCCGGTAAATAGGTGAAGCGAGTCGAAACTGCGCATCAAATTAAACAAAAAAAGCAGGCGTAAACCTGCTTTTCGTATGCTTGAAAGAAGTATTTCTCAAAGATTGAAGCGGAGACCGGCCGAAATATTGGGACTGAAGAAGAAAGGCTTTCTCAACAGTTCCACGTACGTTCCTCCTTCCAGAAACACGGAAATACGGTTATCGGGAATGTAATATTCAAAACCACCCAACACCGAGCCGCCTAGGGTAAGGTTCTTTTCATAATCGCCGTTCAGTCGTTTCGGGTATGAACGGCGGTTGTTGATCTGCCCGCCAAGGCCATAATATACATGCACCGCTTCCGAGTTGAACAATGGCGTGTGCCATAAATAATGCATTTGGAGCGAAAGGCCGGTGTTTTTGTAAAGTCCGTTGTCGCCGCGGTACTTGCGGTCGTTGCCCAGAATGCCGCCATAAGTGCCGATTGTGACGTCGATGGCGTGGATGTTGTTGAAATACTTGCGGATGTTAACGCCGGTGGGTTCACCGAGTTTGAAACCTACCGCCCAGTTGTCGTATTGGGCGTGCGCCATTCCGAAGCAAAGTGCGCAAATAAAAGTTAAGGCTAATTTCTTCATAGTTAATTAAATCGGGGAAATGTTCCGGGAACGCTGATATACCAGCTATGCAATAACGTTCCTGGGCTGGAATTTCTTTAATGATTCGATCAAAACTTCGTTTTCTTCTTTTGTCCCTACGGTAATCCGGAGGCATCCCTCGCATAAATGCACGCGCGAACGGTCGCGCACAATGATCGTTTCACGGATCAAATAATCCATTACGGCCTTCGCTTCCTCGAACTGCACGAGCAGGAAGTTGGCGTCCGTGGGGTGAATTTTGACCACAATCGGCAGGCTTTGCAGCATTTCGGTCAACGCGTCTCGTTGCTGGAGAATGTCGGCCACCATTTTGTCCTTCTTCTCGATGCCATTCAACCCTTCCAGTAACGCCTGCTGCGCGGGCAAACTGATGTTGTAGGGTGGTTTGATCTTGTTCAGAATGCGGATCAGTTCAGGTGAAGCAAAACACATGCCTACACGGATGCCCGCAAGGCCCCACGCTTTGGAGAATGTCTGCAATACGACCAGGTTGGGGTATTTGTCCAGATGCCCGATCCACGAAGGCTCGTTGGTGAAATCAATATAAGCCTCATCTACCACTACCAGACCGCTGAAATTTTCGAGAATGGTTTGGATGGCATCGTGCTGCATCACATTGCCCGTCGGGTTGTTAGGCGAGCAGATCCAGATGATCTTTGTCAAAGGCGTTACCGCATTCAGAACGGCCTCTGTATCGATTTGGTAGTCATTGGTAAGCGAGACCTTATCGATCTTCACATCATGGATCGAGGCGCTCACTTCATACATACCGTACGTCGGCGGCAGAATAATCACACGGTCCTGCCCGGGCGTACACGTAGCGCGCGTGAGCAAATCGATCGGCTCATCGCTTCCGTTCCCTAGGAAAATACGGTCGGGGCTTACCTGTTTGATCGGGCTCAGTTTCTGCTTGATTTCGGCCTGGTAAGGATCCGGGTAGCGGTTATAGTTCTCGCCGGTCACCGAACCGTACGGGTTTTCGTTCGCATCCAGGAATATGCCTACATGCCCGGTATATTCGTCTCTTGCGGATGAATACGGGGCCAGCGTGAGGATGTGCGGGCGAAGGATTTTGTTTAAATCGAAACTGTTATTCATACTATCGGAAATTACGGCGATTGCCGTGTGTGGATTCTATTTCTGTTTGAAGAGCCTTTTATCAAAATTCAGGGGCTCAATGTCGGTGATCCGGAGAGAGACAACGTCGGGATGCATCGGATTGACGAGGTAATTCTGCTCTGCCTTCACCACCACCGAAGGAACCCGCAGCAAAAGGGTGTTGCCCGGTTTCAGCCAGGTATCGCCTATGTCCTTGCTCCATTGCTGGTCCTCCTGCCAGTCGGCAATCAGTTTGGGCTCGGAAATGGTCGCCAGGTTATCGGGGATTTCCAGGGAAACGATCACGTAATTCGGGGGTGTCACGGTTTTATGCCAGTGCACGAGCACTTCCAGCATGGCCAGCGAGCGGTGTGAAGAAGTATAAAGCATAGCATTTCTCGGAGTGTTCCATCGTCCCCCGTTGTAGAAAGCCCCTATTCCACTCAAATCATCCTGATATTCCGATCTTGTTATCCTGAATAGCTCCATTAAGCGAAAATACCGTGTTCCATGCGCCCTAATTCGGTTTTGACCAGCTCAATGCCCGCATGGGTCCGTAAAAAGCTGATCGGTCTCTCACTACCCAGCGCAGGCACCTCGTTATTCAGCCAATCGAGGAAATATTCTTTACCCAAAACCCGGTTCCCCACGGAGAACAGATCGGCCAGGGCGATCAGATGATCAGAAACTACATTGCTAAGCAGATCGATATCGTTGTAACGCTGCAAGTTCCTGGAAGTAACAGGCAACAGCGCTATCACATCTTTAATATCCATCCCGATAGAATCAGCCAGATGCTGAATAGAAGCTTTCGGAATGCCGTTTTCGGCCAGGTATGCCAGGTCGAAATCATTTTTCACAGCATGTTTGAGGGTTTCGTAACCTCCCAAACGTTCGTTTACCATGTATGCTGTCATTTCCGTGTTTTTTAAGGCCGTTGAAATTTGTCCTCTAATTTAGGACAAATTTCCCGGTCTTAAAATTTTTCACAAAAGATTTTTCAAACGAATGCTCACGGCATTCTTATGGGCGTCGAGCGATTCGGCTGCTGCCATAGCTTCTACGGTAGGCCCGATGTTGCGGATACCTTCCTCCGTAATGTGCTGAACTGTGATTTTTTTCACAAAACTATCGACGGAAACACCGCTGTAAGCCCTTGCATAGCCGTTGGTAGGCAATGTATGGTTAGTACCCGAAGCATAATCCCCGCACGACTCAGGCGTGTAGTTCCCCAGGAATATCGAACCGGCATTGTAAATCTTCTCAGTAACCTCTTCCGCATGGGCAATGCTGAGGATCAAGTGCTCCGCCGCGTATTCGTTAAGCATTTCAATAGCTTCTTCGTCCGTTTCGACCAGTATCGCTTTACTGTTGGCCATCGCCTGTGCAGCTAGCTCCTTGCGCGGGAGTGCTTCCAGTTGCTCCGCCAATGCGATATTCACCGAACCAAGCAGTTTTTTGCTGGTTGAAACCAATAAAACCTGGCTGTCGGCGCCGTGTTCGGCCTGGGAAAGCAGGTCGGCGGCTACAAAGCAGGGCAAAGCCGTATCGTCCGCGTAGATCGCCACTTCCGACGGCCCGGCAGGCATATCGATCGCGACACCTTCTTTGCTGACCAGCATTTTGGCAGTTGTAACATATTGGTTACCCGGACCAAATATCTTGTAAACCTTCGGAACACTCTCCGTACCATAAGCCATGGCCGCAATCGCCTGCGCACCACCAATGCGGAATGCTTTGGTAACGCCCACAAGTTTGGCCGCGTACAAAATAGCAGGATGATCTGACGGCGTGCAAAGAACAATCTCCTTACAACCAGCAATTTGCGCCGGAATACCGAGCATCAATACTGTACTGAACAATGGTGCCGATCCGCCGGGAATATAGATCCCCACCTTCTCGATCCCCACGCTTTTACGCCAGCAGGTAACACCAGGCATGGTTTCCACCTTCTCGGGCGCTTGCAGCTGTCCCTTGTGGAATTTGTAGATATTCTCGTAAGCCTGACCGATCGCCGCTTTCAATGTATCGTCGAGGCGGTTACCTGCTTCGGCAATGTCTTTTTCTGAAAATGCGAGGTCGGTCAGTTCAATTTTGTCAAATTTCAGGGCGAGGGCTTTGATACCCGCATCGCCCTCATTTTTCACCTGTTCGAGCACAGGCTGCACCCGTGCCTCGATATCCTTGGCTTCCAGAACGGGCCGTGCCAGCAATGCAGGCCATTGTGCCCTTTCCGGAAATGGAATGATATTCATAATGTCAGAATCAAAACCCCATACTTAAACAATCATTTTCTCGATCGGGATAACCAGAATCCCTTCTGCACCGGCCTGGCGGATCTTCTCGATATTCTCCCAGAACTCGTTCTCGTTGATCACCGAATGCAGCGAGCACCAGCCTTCCGTCGCCAATGGGAGGATCGTCGGGGAACGCATACCCGGCAGGAACTTGGTGATATTCTCCACCGCATCCACAGGGCAGTTGAGCAAAATGTATTTGTTGTTCTTCGCTACCTGCACCGATTTGATTCGGAACAAAAGCTGGTCCAGCAGGTCTTGTTGAATATCCGAAAGGTGCTTGCTGGCGATCATGACAGCCTCGGAGCGGAAAATCGTTTCCACTTCTTTCAAACCATTGCTCAGCAACGTGCTGCCTGAGCTCACGATATCGCAAACCGCATCGGCCAGGCCAATGCTCGGCGCGATCTCCACCGATCCGCTGATCTCGTGGATATCAGCCGTAACATCATGAGATTTAAGATATTGTTCCAGCAAACGAGGGTAAGTAGTCGCAATGCTTTTGCCTTGCAGGTCCTGTACGCCGTTGTACACTGCCTCGCGCAAAACGCCAATCGACAGGCGGCATTTCGAGAAGCCCAGCTTGTGAACGGTATTCACATCCTTGCAGGATTCTTCCGATACATTCTCCCCTACGATCCCCAGATGTGCCACGCCGTCTTCCACATAACCTGGAATATCGTCGTCGCGCAGGAAAAGGATTTCGGCAGGAAAGTTCGTCGCGTCGGTTTTGAGTTTACCCGCACCGTTGTCGAAACGGATGCCGCATTCTTTGATCAGTTTTAAAGAATCCTCACTAAGCCTGCCCGATTTCTGGATGGCAATTCTTAAAATATTATCATTCATAAAGTTATAGGTTGCTCACGCAGCCGTTTGTCGGTATTTAATAGGGTTATTGGTCTTCCCGGGTCAGCAAAGTTATGATATCTTCCGTTTTCAGTTTCTCCTGCTCACCGGTTTTCATGTTTTTCAAAGTCAGCAAACCGGATTGCATTTCGTCCGAGCCGATTAAAATGACAAATGGGATGCTCTTGCGGTCCGCATAATCGAGTTGCTTTTTCAGCTTCACCGAATCCGGGTAAATCTCCGAGTTAATACCTGCTTTCCGGAACTTCGGCAGGATCGACAGCCCGTAAGTAAACGCCTCCTCATCGAAATTCGAGATCATCACTTTGGTACTCGTCTTCTGGCTTTCGGGGAAGAGGTTCAGTTCTTCCATTACATCATAAATACGGTCGACACCGAGCGAAATACCTACGCCTGAGATACCCGGAACACCAAAAGTGCCCGTCAGGTTATCGTAGCGGCCACCGCCCGAAATACTGCCGATCTGTACATGATTAGCCTTCACTTCGAAAATCGCACCTGTGTAATACGAGAGCCCGCGCGCGAGCGTGACGTCGAATTCGATCTTCGCATTTTCCAACCCCAGGACCTTCACCATCGCCCACACCTCTTCCAGCTCCTGGATACCTTTTAATGCAACTTCCGATTCGGCGAGCCAGCTTTTCAGCTCCGTAAATGGATCTTCATCGGCTGAAAGACTGAAAATCGGTTCGAGCTTATCGATACTATCAGAAGCGAAACCGCGTTCGAGGAGTTCCTCAACCACTTTGTCCTTCCCGATTTTATCCAATTTATCAATCGCGACACAAAGCGGTCCCTCCATTCCGTGCGCCCCGATCATGTCGGCGATGCCGGTCAGGATTTTGCGGTTATTGATCTTTACAGTAAAGTTGTTAATCCCCAATGCAGGCAGGATATCATGCAAAAGCATCACGATTTCGGCCTCGCAAAGCAGTGAATCGGTGCCTACCACGTCGGCGTCGCATTGGTAAAACTCGCGGTAACGCCCCTTCTGCGGACGATCGGCGCGCCAGACTGGCTGGATCTGGTACCGCTTGAAAGGCATTGCCAGTGTACCGCGGTTCATCACCACGTAGCGTGCAAATGGCACGGTAAGGTCGTAGCGCAGCCCTTTTTCGGAAATTTTGGTCGTTAGAGGCTTATATCCTTCTTTCCAGTCGCTGTCGGTGAGCTTGCCGCTGAAATCGCCCGAATTGAGCAATTTGAAGAGCAGCTGGTCGCCTTCCTCGCCATATTTACCCATCAGAACCGACAGGTTTTCGAAAGCGGGGGTTTCCAATGGTAGGAAACCATATCGTTGGAAAGAGCGTCGGATAGTGTCGAAAATGAAAGTACGCTTTGCCATTTGCTCCGGACCAAAGTCACGGGTTCCGCGGGCAAGAGATGGTTTACTCATTATAATAATGCTATCGATTTCGGCCTTGAATGGCCAATGAAACCGTAAAGTTAGGGCAGGTCATGCAATATTTATGACTATTGAGTGCAATATTTACGTTTAAATGCTTAATTTTGCGGCTCTTTCACAAAACAACTTTTACAATGGGAGTTACGGAATTAAAACGTAAAGGTCGCAGAAACAAAGCAGTAGCAAACAACCGCACTGCGAAGATCAAAAACCTTCTACGCAAACCAGAAGTGCGCAATGTTGACGTTGAGGCTATCAAGGCTCAATTCGAAGCAAATAAAAAATAATAAGCCTCTTCGGAAATGCTATTCAACTAGTCCTGTCAATCTGTTTTGGTAGGGCTTTTTGCTTTTTTAGAGGATTTGTGTTTTCCCGAAGCAGCTTTCAGATTGACCTTCCGCAGCAGCTGGCGCATGCTACGCCGCGTTTCGCGACGGACATCGAGCAGGATACGGAAACGCAGAGCCTCACCGAACATGATCAGGCCCCCGTTTATAAGTGCTAGACTGTAAAGCCCTAATACGACCCAAACCTGCGTAGGCTCTCCAATGCGCCGCTGGTGCGCCGCTTCGCTGAGAACGGTAAGACCAAAACTGAACAGCAACAAGCCCAACGGAGCGAGAATCATCCATTTTGTGCGGGTCGACATTCTTTTTATCAGTCGTTTACCAGGTGGTTTCGGGTCAATCGAGGGGATCATTAAACAGGCTATTCGATGTTATGATCCTAAAATTATTAATTTTTAGTTAATTGGTTTAATGAAATCCATCATTAGTTTAGTTCTGCGCTACATTCCGCGTCCCTACCTTCAACTTGTCGGACATTGGGCAGCGCGGTTACTCAGCATCTTTTATATCGGCAATAAAGTGGAATGCCCGGTGTGCAGCAGCAAATACCGTAAGTTCCTCCCCTACGGCCGCAACACGTCGAGCCGCGAGAACGCGCTGTGCCCTAGCTGCCTGTCGCTCGAACGCCACCGCCTGATGGCGCTGTATATGAGGCGCAAAACCAATTTTTATACCGCCAACCTCAAAGTCCTGCACGTAGCGCCCGAATACTGCTTCATCGACCGTTTCGAACAGATGAAAAACCTGGATTACATTACCGCCGACATCGAATCTCCCCTCGCCAAGGTGAAAATGGACATCCACCAGATCCCTTTTCCAGAAAACACTTTCGATGTCGCCATTTGCAACCATGTGATGGAACACGTCGACGACTATATTCTCGCCATGAGCGAGCTCCACCGTGTGCTCAAACCGGGCGGCTGGGCATTGATCCAATCCCCGCAGGACATGAAATACGAAGTAACCTACGAAGACCCGACGATCACCGATCCGAAGGAACGCGAAATCCATTTCCTTCAAAACGACCACCTGCGCCTGTTTGGCCGCAACTACGGTCGTGAACTGGAAAAAGGTGGTTTCAAAGTAACCGAGGACCGGTTTGTAATGGATGAACTGAGCAAAGCCGAGGTTTTGCGGTATTCGTTGCCCGGCGAGGAGATTGTCTATTTCTGTCAGAAGTAGCAGATCGCGTATTGGAGTATTATATAAGCAAAAGAGGCAGTTTCCCGGGAACTGCCTCTTTTGCTTTAAACTCTTGGCTATTCGTAACTACACCTGCCAACTTTACGAAGGATACTCAATCGCCGCCCCTGTTTCCCTATGCGATTTGTTTTCCCAAAGCCTCTTCCATCCTTCTTGAACAAAGCCTATTCCGTAGCCGAAAAGCTGCACAAATGCAGCCCCGATGCTCAGGAATGCAACTTCTGCGCTCTTCGTTTTGCGGAATGCATCAATGAACAACAATGCGACATAAATGGCCAGGAACCACAATCCGAGATAAAAGAATGGCTCAAAAATGAAGTACCACAATGGAATGCTGCAAACACCGAGCGTAAATAGTAACGGGAATGTATGCACGAGCTTCAGCTCGTCGGGATAATAGCGGGCAATGTTAATGCGCGCGCGACCGAAAAATTTCAGCTGCCTGAAAAACGCCCCGAACTGCGTGCGGCGTTTGTGGTAGATAAATGCCTCGGGGATCAATGCCGACTTGAAACCCAACCTCAATGCCGCGATACTGAACAGGATATCCTCTCCCATCCGGCTTGTCAGAAACCCTCCCGTACGCTCCCACACCTTACGCGAGAGGCCCATATTGAAGCTCCGAGGATGAAAGGTACCACCCATATTGCTCTTCTTACCGCGAATACCGCCTGTTGTAAACACCGACGTCATCGAGTAACTAATGGCTTTCTGAATGGGTGTAAATGAAGGATGGTCCGTATCAGGCCCGCCGTATAGGTCAACATAGTCGGTATTCAGGCGGTTTTCGACGATGGAGAGGTAGTTCGGCTCGATCAATGCATCCGAATCCAGCAATATGAAATAGTCGCCCGCAGCCCGCTCGAAACCGTGGTTACGCGCAAAACCCTGGCCGCCGTTTTCTTTGTAATGGTAATAAATGTCGAGTTTGTCTGAGAAAGTTTTTACGACTTCGTCAGCTTTAATTTTTGAACCGTCTTCAACGATTACCACCTCAAAATTGCGGTAAGTCTGCACAGCTAGACAGCCAAGCAGTTCCTCCAACTCGTCGGGACGGTTGTAAACGGGGATGATGATCGAGTAGCGGCGTGAGTTCAATTTTGAATGAGTGAATGATTGAATGCCTCAATGTTACCGAGTTATCTCCACAAGCGCTTCCTCATTCGCGGCAATAATCCTATCCAAATGCGCATCCGTTAGTGCCGTGGAGAGGAACATTGCTTCAAACTGGCTTGGGCCCATGTAAATGCCGCGGTTCAGCATGGCATGGAAATACTTGCCGAAAAGCGGCAGATCCGATGACTTGGCTGATGGGAAATCCGTCACGGCATTTGGCGTGAAGAACAGCGTGTACATGGAACCGATCTGGTTTAACGTGTAGTTCAAACCTAACTTCTCCATCGAAGCGCGGAAACCGTTGGCGAGCTTGCTGCCGGAGTTTTCGAGCTGCGTGTAAACTTCCGGATGCTCACTCAAATACGTAAGCATGGTATACCCTGCAGCCATGGCGATAGGGTTACCAGAAAGCGTACCCGCCTGATATACGGGTCCGGCCGGTGAAACACAATTCATGATCTCAGCCTTGCCACCATAGGCTCCTACGGGCATTCCTCCACCTATTATTTTTCCTAACGTCGTTAAATCCGGCGTAATTCCGAATCTTCCCTGCGCTCCTCCCTTAGAAAGACGGAAGCCGGTCATCACCTCGTCGAGGATCAGCACAATGCCTTCTTCATCGCAAATGCGGCGCAGGCCTTGCAAAAAGCCTTCTTTTGGGAGTACACAGCCCATATTACCCACGACCGGTTCGAGGATCAGCGCCGCGACCTGGCCTTTGTTGACATCCACGAGTTGCTGGACCGCTTCAAGGTCGTTGTAAGGGGCGGTTAATGTGTCGTTGGCAACGCCTTTTGTCACACCCGGACTATCGGGCGTGCCAAATGTAACTGCCCCGCTACCTGCTGCGATCAGGAAGCTGTCGCCGTGGCCGTGGTAGCAGCCTTCGAATTTGATGATCTTGTCCCTACCTGTATACCCGCGCGCTACGCGTATGGCCGACATCGTAGCTTCCGTCCCGGAGTTCACCATCCGCACCTTCTCGATCGAAGGCACCATAGAAACGATCAGTTCCGCCATTTCCACTTCCTTGCGAGTAGGCGCGCCAAAAGAGAATGAATGCTGAATTGCGTCGGAAACGGCTTTCTGGATCAGTTCATGCGCATGCCCGAGAATCATCGGGCCCCAGGAATTGATCAGTTCGATGTATTCGTTGCCGTCCTCGTCGTAGATGTAGGGGCCTTTGGCCGATTTGATAAACAGCGGGGAGCCCCCTACCGCACGGAATGCGCGCACAGGCGAATTGACCCCACCGGGAATATAATTTTGTGCTTTCTCGAAAAGTTGCTGGCTCGTTGAAGTATTCATTCTGTTAAAAAGGTTGGTATTATCTGTCCACAGGTACCCATTTGGAGCCGCTGTATTTCAGGACAGGTGTAATCTGGTTTTCATTCGCTTTGGTATAGTCAAAACCCGACAGCAGGAACTCTTCGCTACCAAACTTGCGCGATTGCAGGCCAGCAGGGAGCTTATCCTTGTATTTCGAAAGCATACGACCAAAGAAAAGCAGCTGGTCATAGCCCTGGTAGGAATACACCGAAGGAAAAGTACTGGTTTTATTATAATAATTCTTCTGGAACTGGCGGATCGTTTCTTTCTCGCGGTCTACGTGGTCCGCGTCGATGAGCGACAGTCGTGAGCCATAGCGCGACAAACGCGATTGCTGGCTGTTGAAGCTCGTCGAAGTAGCCAATACCGGCAGCGTGTTCAATTTACGGCCATTCAATACCTCTATCAGGTTTCCTCCCGATTCTCCATCCGACGAAAACAAGGCAATATGGGCCGGTTTGTTGGTTTCAAATGACGGGATCTTGCTTTCCAGCGATTCGCGGTCAGGCTGGATTTTGGATATGCTCGTTACCTTCCCTCCCTTTGCCTTCCATTCCGCTGCGTAGGAAGCCGCCATGGCCGAATCCTTGGGAGTATTGCCGTAATAAATTACCGTATTGAGTCCCGGCGAAAGGGTACGCATCCATTGTGCGGCTTTCTGGGTTTGAAAGGTGATGGAAGGATGACCCAGGTAAATATTGCCGCCTTTCAGCAAGTTTGCGTCCGTTGAAAGCGGGTTGAGCATAATTGCATTGCTTCCGGAAACAAAATCGGCTGCTACATCGAAAGTGCCCGCATACAATGGTCCGATGACCATATCCGAGAGCTGAAAGTTTTTGTTATCTGCAATCGCCTGCATGCTCTTTACATCGTTGCTAACATCGTAAGCCCACAGGTTAACAGTGATTCCCTCCGTTTGGAGCTGCTCTTTCGCTACCGTCAGCCCCAGATAATAGTCGTAGGCAAACTGATTGGAACGGCGTCTGGAAGTACTGAATTCATCCAGACGGAACGGTAACAACACGGCAACATCCAGGTAACCTTTCGTCCACTGCGTGTCCGACTTCGGCGCACTGCGTTTCGGTGCTTCCTCTACCTTTTCGCTTTTCCGGAATTTAAACTGCTTGTCAAGCTGGTCGGCATAGGCCAGATCGCCTTGCGCGGGAGTGCGCGCCGATTGAATGGATTGGTACACCATCAATGCGATATCGCGGTCGGAAGGATATTGTTTTTGCAGGTCTTTCAGTTTCAGGAAGTCTTTGATTTCGCCCAGGTGATGCTGTTTCAATGCCTGCACATCCTTGTTCAGCGACGATTCCTTAATCCTCCCAAGCTGGTCCAGGCCTTCGGTAATCTGCCCGTTTGCGAGGTTTACCGCCCCCAGCAGGTAATACACGTCATTGATTTTATTCCAACCGGGATACCGGCTTTGCAATTGCAGCAGCATCGGTCTGGCATCCTTATAGCGTTTCAGCTGATAGGCGCTCAATGCATAATAGTAATGTGCGTACGGAGAATAGGCCGTTTTGGCGTTGACGCTGGTCATGGGATAAAACTTATCCATCGCCACAGCATATCTGCCTTGTTTGTAATCTGCCAGGGCCGACCGGTACCTGCTTTCCGCCTGGGCATTACCCTGTCCGAAAGTCGTCTGATACAAGCCGATCTGAACGGTCAAAATCAAAAAAAAGATAACTCTCATCAGGATTTCGGGGTCAAGATTGTGCTGATCTTTCTTATACAAAAAACCTGCCCAAAATGGAAAAAAACGGGCAATATCCCAACCGGAACATTGCCCTTTATTAATACGATCTAAAAAACCTTTTATTTCTTCTTAGTCTTCTTCTCTAATTCAGCTTGCTTCTTTTTCGCCTCTTCCGCAGCCTGCAACGACTTTTCAAGGTATTTCTGGAATTTGTTTTGCTTCTTCTCGCCGGTAGCGTTTTTCTTGCGGTTTTCTTCCAGGATATTTTTGATTTTTTCCTCATTTACAAAACGCTTGATCAACAACTGCTGCGCGATCGTTACCACGTTCGAAACAAAATAATAGAACGTAAGACCAGCCGGGAACGAATTCAGGATGAACATGAACATCAGGGGCATTACGTAACCCAATGCCTTCATATTCACCGGTCCTGGCTGTGTCGGAGTATTCTGGTTATTATAATAGGCATAACCAATGCTGGAAATCGTCATCAGGATCGTGAACAAGCTGATGTGGTTACCAATACCGAAAGGAACGCTGAACGGCAGCTTGAAGAACGAGTCGTAAGTGGAAAGGTCACTTGCCCACAGGAACGACTGCTGGCGCAGCTCGATCAGGTTGGGGAACAAAAAGAAAAGCGAGAACAGGATCGGCATTGTTGCCAGTACCGGCACGCAACCACTGAGCGGGCTCACGCCTACCTGCTGATAAAGCTTCATTTGTTCCTGCTGCTGCTTCGCAAGGTCGTCTTTGTTCTGCTCACGGATCTGTTCGAGCTCTGGCCCGAGGATACGCATTTTCGCCATGCTGATGTACGATTTGTAAGTCAGCGGCGTGAGCAACGTTTTGACAAACAATACCAAAAGGATGATCAGCAAGCCGTAATTGCTCACAAATCCTTCGAGCAGGTTGAAAAGCGGAACGAGGACAAATTTGTTGATCGGTTTCAGGAATGCGTAACCGAGGTAAACGTTCTGGTCGAAGTTCTCCGCTTTTACCTTATCCACAATGTGGTATTCGTTTGGACCGAGGTAGAACTGGAAGTTGGCATCCCCTTTCTGAACTGCGGCCGTCGGGATACCCGCGAAAATGTTCATGTTTTTCACGATCACCGAATCTTCCGGGTTCACATTGGCACGCAGGGTCACGTTCGTCAGCGGCGTTTTTTCCGCGATCAGACCGGCCAGGAAGTATTTGTGTTTAATCGTAAACCATTTAACAGGATCGGCCGTCTTTTCCTCTTCATTGGAAGTCGGGCTGGTAGGAAGACTTTTCAGCGCGTCCGTGTAGTAGTTAACGGTAACCACTTCACGGTTTTTCTTCATGTCATTTTCCAGTTGCAGCAGGTCGTTATCCCAATGGAATTCCACCGACTTGTTGGCCGGCAATGCACCGCTGGCCTTGATACCGTAGTCGATTACATAACCGCTGCCGCGTACCACGTAGGTTTGTTCTACCGTCTGGTTGTTTTTGATCGTGGTACGGTAAGTGATTACCGCCGAATCTTTCTCAGCCAATGTACGGTCCTGCGCGTCGGTCGTGAAAGTCTGGTTTGTCAGTCTTACATCGCCGGTTTGCGTAGGCAAATCGATCTGGAAGGTGTTGTGATTTTCGGCAATCAGGTAAAGTGGTTTCTGATCGTAGGTTTTGTAGTTTTTCAACATCACCTCTTTCATTACCCCACCCTTGTTGGTAAAAACCACGCGGGCGTCCTTTGTTTCGATTACCAGGTCTTTTTGAGGAACCGCAGTGGAATCGACTGATTGTGAGGATTTTTGGGTAGTATCCGAAGTGACAGACGCGGGCTTGGCAGCTTCCTTCTTCACCTCCGCTACCGGGGTAGGTTCCACAGGTTTCGGAACCAGCACCTGGTAGCCTATCAGCATCAGCATGATCAAGACCAGGCCGATTACAAAATTTTTATCCATTATTTACTTTAAATTATTGAAATAACATACCGCTTGTAAGGCGGCAAAGGTAACAAGTTTTTTGGCTTAACAGGCCTTAAAATGTGATCAGTGGGAAACCGGATTCAAGGTTTCTACCGACCTTTTTTGCAATGAATAGGATAATGCCGCAGCTACGAAATTAACGAAGATCGGGTGCGGGTTCATCACCGTGCTTTTCAGCTCGGGGTGGAACTGTACCCCAATATAGAATGGGTGGGTAGGCAGCTCGACCATTTCAACCAGATTGTTGTCCGGGTTGATACCGGTGGCGATCAGCCCTTTTTCGTCGAATTCTTTCAAAAATTTGTTGTTGAATTCGTAGCGGTGACGGTGGCGCTCGCTGATATTGGTCTTGCCGTAGATTTTGTGCGCCAATGTGTCTTTCTTAATGCGGCATGAATAAGCCCCCAGACGCATCGTGCCTCCTTTATTTGAAATATCTTTCTGATCTTTCATCAGGTGGATCACCGGATGATCGGTAGCGGCATCCATTTCAACCGAATGCGCATTTTCCCAGCCAATCACGTTACGGGCATATTCAATCACGGCCATTTGCATACCGAGGCAGATCCCGAAGAAAGGAATATTGTTCTCGCGCACATACTGGATCGCGGCGATTTTGCCTTCGATACCGCGCTCGCCAAAGCCAGGAGCTACCAGCACACCATCAAGGTTTTCCAGTTTTTCAACGGCATTCTCGGCAGTAAGGCTTTCGGAATGGATCCACTCGATATTCACTTTGCATTCGTTGGCCGCTCCCGCGTGGATAAACGACTCAATGATCGACTTGTAAGCATCGTGCAGCTCCACGTATTTACCCACCAGACCAATGCGAACCGAATCGATCGGATTTTTCAGTCTCGAAAGGAAAGTCTTCCACGAGTCGAGGTCTACGTCCTTATCATTATAAATGTCGAGCATATATAATGCGCGCTGGTCAAGGCGCTCTTTCAGCATCAGCAAAGGCACGGCATAAATTGTATCCGCATCCATCGCTTCGATCACCGAGTTGACCTGTACGTTACAGAACAACGCAATTTTCTTGCGGATATCGTACGGCAGCGGGTGCTCCGTACGGCACACGAGGATGTCGGGCTGGATACCCGATTCCTGCAACATTCTTACCGAGTGCTGCGTCGGTTTGGTTTTCAGCTCGCCTGCCGAGTTCAGGTAAGGGATCAATGTAAGGTGGATCACCAGCGTGTCCTGCTGGTCCATTTCGAATTTCACCTGACGAACCGCTTCCAGGAACGGCAGGGATTCGATATCCCCTACGCAACCACCGATTTCTGTAATCACAATATCGTAATCGCCGGACTGGCCCAGCAACAGCATGTTTCTTTTCAGCTCGTCGGTAATGTGCGGAACGACCTGTACGGTTTTTCCAAGAAAATCGCCGCGACGCTCGGCAGTAATAACGTTGTGGTAGATACGCCCCGTTGTAACGTTGTTTGCTTGTGAAGTGCGAACGTTCAAAAAACGCTCGTAATGGCCCAGATCGAGGTCGGTTTCGGCCCCATCGTCCGTTACGTAGCATTCGCCGTGCTCGTAAGGGTTCATGGTTCCCGGATCGATATTCAGATATGGGTCAAATTTTTGGATCGTGACTGAGAGACCTCTCGCTTGAAGTAATTTAGCTAGTGATGAGGCAATGATTCCCTTGCCAAGTGAAGATGTAACACCGCCCGTAACGAAAATGTACTTAGCGGTCTTTCGTGCTTTGGAAGCCATAAGACTTTGCTGTTTTTCTATGATTACGGGATACAAAGATACAGGATTATTAGAAGAATCTAAGCGTGCCCTATTTAAATATTTGGCTGGAATACAGTAATACCCTGGAAGTCTGACGGGTTATCAAATATAAATTTTTCGTGCCCTATACACTGGAATCGCGCTTTTTGCCGAAAAGTGCCGGGCTTACAGGCTTCATAAAATGGGTAAAATTCCATTTAAAAAAAGGCTGTTGAAAAATTTATATTTTCGATTACCTGCCTGCACATACCCATCATTGGTCAATTTGATTGGTTTGCATAGAAAATGGGGCTATCGCGGCCCCCGGCAATAGATTAATTTCTATTTTGCACTTATTCCAAACCTTTTATAACCACTTAAAAAATGATCAGAAAGTTACTCTTCCTTCCCGCATTGCTATTTTGCGGTGTCACCGCGATGGCCCAGCAAGCCGCCGACGCGAAGAAACCGCTCAACATTATCGTCTTTGGTGCCCACCCCGACGACTGCGACCTCGGCGCTGGCGGCATTGCCTCTATTTACTCGTCGATGGGGCACAAGGTGAAATTCGTTTCGCTCACCAACGGCGACATGGGCCACCAGGATATCGGCGGCGGAGAATTGGCTAACCGTCGCTACAAAGAAGCGCAGGAAGCTGCACGCCGCTGGGGGATCCAATACGATGTCCTCGACAACCACGATGGCGAATTGCTGCCCACCCTCGAAAACCGCATGGCGGTAATCCGCAAAATCCGCGAATGGAACGCCGACGTGGTCATTGCGCCCCGTACAAACGATTACCATCCCGACCACCGCAATACGGGCGTAGTTGTGCAGGATGCGGCTTACCTGGTTATCGTACCCAATATTCTCAGCAGCGTGCCGCCTTTAACAAAGAACCCGGTTTTTCTGTATTTCCGCGACCGCTTTCAAAGACCAAACCCGTTCCGGCCGGATATTGCTATCGATATCACGGAAAATCTTGCTAAAAAAGTCGACGGGCTGGATGCCCACGTTTCCCAATTTTATGAGTGGCTCCCCTGGACCGACGGCAATCTTGCTAACGTTCCCAAAGACGCAACCGAACGTAAAAACTGGCTGCTCAAATCCATGGAAAGGCGCTCCTCGGTAACGCCTGAAATCAGGGCTTCCCTGGAAAAATGGTATGGCACGGAGAAGGCGGAAAAGGTAAAATACGTGGAGGTTTTTGAGATAACTGAGTACGGGAAACAACCAAATGCGGAGGAAGTAAGAAGGCTATTCCCGATGTTGCCGAAGCTATAAAACCCCGGTGCATTTACACGGCACTTAATGCACTTTGCCCTCAAAAATGAAGCGGCGTTCCCGAATGTCATTTAGAACATTTCCGGGAACGCCGCTTTCTATTTTGTAACCGATTTTAAATAAATTGTCTACATTTACTACGATAACCTGTCTTTGAAACTTTCGTAGCCATAAGAACGAACCAGCTGAAAATTTTGATCAGCTTTCCATATCCCAATGGAAGGTAAATTAACACCGTTAAATGTGGTAGTCTTTACCATGGTATAGTGGATCATATCCTCGAATATGATTTTATCTCCGATTTCGAGCGGTTTATCGAACGAATAATCACCCATATAGTCCCCTGCCAGACAGGTCATTCCACCCAGCCTGTAAGTTGGTTTTCCTGCCACCCGCTCCTGGTGCGCGCCACGTATAGCCGGCTTGTAAGGCATCTCCAGCGTGTCGGGCATGTGAGCCGCGAAGGAGGTGTCCAATATAGCCACATCAATGCCCTGACTATCGAGGACATCGAGCACGGTCGTATACAGAATCCCGGTGCGCCAGGCGATGGCTGAACCCGGTTCGAGGATTACTTCCAGATTGTACTTTGCCTTGATAGTACTAACTAATTTTATTAGCTTACTAATATCGTATCCCTCCCTCGTCATGAGGTGCCCGCCTCCCATGTTGAGCCATTTGGCCTGATGCAGCAAATCACCAAACCTCGCTTCCAATGCTTCGAGCGTGCGTTCTAAGGTATCGCTGCCATTTTCGCACAGCGTATGAAAGTGAATGCCGTCGATCCCTGTGGGAAGCTCGTCGGGCAGCTTGTCGCGCGTAACACCCAGGCGCGAGCCCGGTACGCACGGATTATACATGTCGGTGGCCACCTCCGAGTACTGCGGGTTTACGCGGATGCCGCATGAAAGCGTCTTACCGGGGTTAGTCGCTTTGTAAGCCTCTACCCTGCTCTGGAAGCGCTCCCATTGGCTCAGGGAATTGAAAGTAATGTGGCTACTGCGCTGCATGATCTCCTCAAACTCGCTGTCGAGGTACGCCGGCATATAAGTATGCGACTGGTAGCCCATAAAGTCGTTGATCAGCTTCACCTCGTTGAGTGAGCTGGCAGTGGCGCCTGAGAGGTATTCCTTCACGATCGGAAAGGCACTGTACATCGAAAATCCTTTCAATGCGAGGATAATCTGGCATCCCGCCGCCTTCTGGACCGAGTCGATCAGTTCGAGGTTTTTACGGAGCAATTCCTCTTCCAATATGAAACACGGGGACGGAATTTCTTTAAAATCAATAGCCATTTGCTATAAATGAGTGTTTGTAGAATCTTCTTGCATGCAATGATTGCATAATTTTGTACACAAAACTATAAGTTTGAGTTTCCAAATCATGACCATTTTTCACACAGCCCCGCTAGCCTGCCTATGTCCTTCCTTGTTTTAGATATCGAAATGACCGGGCCGGAACCGGGTTGGAACGAGATTATCCAGATCGGCGCGGAGTTTTTTGACGACAATTGGCGGTCGCTCGGCACCTACCTGCAAAACGTGTATCCCGAAAATGAGGAGGCATTTTCAGTCAAATCCGAAGAGGTTCACGGGCTTTCGCTCGACGACCTGGAAGATGCGCCGATGATTTACGACGTGATCCCCGAATTTGAAAAGTGGATCAAAAAACTCAATGTCGGTAAGCCGAGCCTTGCCAACGTCATTATTTGCGGACAGAGCGTGATCAACGATATCAATTTCCTGCGTTATGCCTACCGCAACGAGAAATTAAAATGGGGCTTCTCCAACAAAATGCTCGACCTCCACACCGTCTCCTATTTATTCTTCCAGATCCTCGAAAAGAACGGCAAACAGGTGCCGCGATCCCTCAGCCTCGGCTCAGTGGCCAGCTATTTCGGGTTCGAGCGGGAGGAAGAGACACACAATGCGTTGGAAGATGCCCGCCTAACTGCGAAATGTTTTAAAGAATTTTTCAAGCTCATCGACCAGGTCAAGCTAGTATGATCGATTACAACCCCAAAGAGTGGTTCCGCTATATTTTCTATTTCCAGAAGGCCGACACCGTCCGCAAACTGGCGCCGATGATCCTTATAATGGCGGCTTATTCCAGTATTGTTGCTTACATTATCATCATCCATCTTAAAATCACCGAGAACAACGACCTGAAAAACATCTCGCTGATGCACTCGCTGCTCGGCTTTGTGATTTCGATGCTGCTCGTGTTCCGCACCAACACTGCCTACGACCGCTGGTGGGAAGGCCGCAAACAATGGGGTTCACTGATGAACGGCAGCCGCAACCTCGCATTGAAGATCGCCGCGCTGATCGGGCCGGAATATGCTGCAGAGCGAGAGTTCTTCACGAAAATGATCCCTAACTATGCATTCGCGTTGAAAAACCACTTGCGCAACCATTACAGGTCCGACGAGTTTGAAGACACCGCGCTTTACAAAAAATCGTCGCTCATCACGACCGACCATATCCCCAACCAGATCGCCGCTTCATTGTTTTCCAAGGTCATCGAGCTACAACGGAAGGGCGTGCTGCTGCCCGAGCATACCATCCTATTAAACCACGAACTTGAAGGTTTTACCAATATCTGCGGGGCTTGCGAGCGCATCAAGAACACACCTATTCCGCTGTCTTACAGCTCTTTTATCAAAAAATTCATCTTCATTTATTGCCTTACGCTGCCAATCGGCTACGTGTTCAGCCTACATTTCCTTGTCATCCCGTTCGTGATGTTCGTATTTTACATCCTGGCCAGCCTTGAAGTGATTGCCGAAGAAATCGAGGATCCGTTCGGCGAGGACAGCAACGATTTGCCGATGGAGCGCATCTGTAAGGGCATCCAGACTTCGACGTACGCGTTGCTCAAATAGGCCCGAATTGCCGTAAAGATTAGAAAGTGGTTAGAAACTGATTAAAATCAAAAATTTTTCCGGAATTCGCGCTGGGCTTCTTTTTACTTGATTTCCCTGCCCGTAGCTACTTTTTAACCAAAACCACTTTTCCCGGAAACCCGATTTCAGCAATTCCTCCGTTTTTGATTAACATTGGCTTAATATAGCGCCTTGTTTTTGCCAAAACAGCCGTTTTGTGAGTTATTAGAACATTTGGCAATGCTTTTTTCTGTTGTTAATTTTCATGAAATCCCCTATCACCAGGGGCCGATAAAGTGAGAATAAACGATTACCAAACATGAAAAAAGTCCCGTTTTTAACAGCCATATTCATTGCAGGATTGTTCACCATCGCCGCCAGTGCGCAGTCGATCGTCGATCCCGGCATTTCAGTTTACAATTACAAGCATCCGAACAAAGCCGCGCAGGCCAAAGCAGCCGGTAAGGATCAAAATACGATACGCGTCGCAAACATCCGGACTGTCGAACGCTTCGGCAAGTACCAGACCAGGTATGTGAGCACGACGCCCAAATATGCACCTCGCCCTGCCACACTCGTCGTGACGCGCGAATACAAGCCGGAAGGAGTGGAAATCAATCCGCTGAACTCGCCGAGAAACTACAAAACCCCCACTCCCAGTGTGAGCAAAGACACAGCGCAAATGGCTGATTACTACAATACGCCGGATAAGGTTTATCCGACACAAGATTAACCATTATATAAGTGCACGAAACGCCGGCTTCTGTGAGGCCGGCGTTTTTTTTGTTTAACCGGGAAAGAATATCACAATACCATGCGCAGCGCCCATTTAATTAATTTTTAACCCTTCCGCTTTGTAGCCAATATTTGAATTTCATAATTTCAGCTCATGATACCGAATGAGACCGTAGCGCATTTTTACCAGACGCACCCCGCCGCGAAAGGACTAAGAGGTCCGGACAAAACGACCGGAGATGAAGGTCATTTCAATGTGTTCTCCAGGGTATTCTGCAACAAATACACTTCCTACGCGAGGAGGGACTTTTACAAGATTTCGCTCATCCTTGGAAAAGGGAAGATTACCTACGGCAACCAGGAGATCGATATCAACCGTAACGCATTGGTTTTTTTCAACCGGAACGTGCCGTATTCATGGCAGGCACTGTCGGAAGAGCAATCGGGCTATTTCTGCTTGTTTACAGATCAGTTCCTGAGTACGATTAGCCGCTCAGCGACGGTGAGCGACTGCCCTATCCTGCGCAACGACTCCATTCCCGTGTATTTCATTGATGAAGAGCAGCAGGAATATCTGCTCAGTATCTTTGGTAAAATGCAGGCCGACATCGAATCGAACTACGTGCATAAGTATGACCTTATGCGCAACTACGTGAACGTGCTTTCGCACGAAGCGATGAAAATGCAGGTGTCGGAGGTTAGCGACGTGCATGTGAACGGCTCGGCGAAGCTGTCGTCCCTGTTCCACGAACTCCTCGAACGCCAGTTCCCCATCGAATCCCCAGAGCATAAGCTCAAACTGAAAACTGCCAAAGACTACGCCACCCGGCTCGGCGTGCATGTGAACCACCTGAACCGGGCATTGAAAGAAATCACCGGAAAAACTACCACCGAACACATTATCGACCGTGTGCTGACGCAATCCAAAGTAATGCTCCGGCATTCCAACTGGAGCATCGCCGAAATCGCATTCTGCCTCGGATTCGAATATCCCGCCTACTTTAATAACCTTTTCAAAAAGCAGATCGGCATCACCCCGAAATCGTACCGCGTACACGAACGCTAGGGATGTTTGAATTTTATAAGATATTGTTTGAAAGTAATAAACATTGCTGCCAGCCACAGGATTACCTTTGCGAAGCAATTCGACGGGCCTGTCGGACTACCCGGTTCAGTTGCCATATAATTCTGAATGCAAATGACATCGAAGAAGTATTTCCCCTCCCTGTTACTGACCCTCTCGCTGGTCGGAGCCGGTGAGAAACTATGTGCCCAAACACTTACATTACAACAGGCCGTGGAAACGGCGGTCGCCAATTACGGGAGCATCAAAGCGAAGACCAGCTACCTGAATGCCTCGAAGGCGACGGTACTGCAAAGTAAAAAGGAATACCTCCCCAATTTCAACCTCTCGGCCCAGCAGGACTACGGCACCATCAACGGCCAGAATGGCCCGCTCTACGGCCTCGGGCTTTCGGTGGCGTCCTCAGGCCTGCCGCTGCCACACCAAAACTGGAACTCGGCATTCGGAGCACTTTATCTGACCAACGTCAACTGGGATTTTTTCGCATTCGGCCGGGCACGCGAGCGTATCAACGTGGCGCAATCGGCCGTAAACCGCGACCGGGCCGATCTGGAACAGGAGCAATTCCAGCACAGTGTACGCGTAGCCGCCGCTTACCTGAACCTGCTCGCCGCCCAGCGCCTGATCCGTTCCTGGGAAAACAACCTGGAACGCGCCAATGCATTGAAAACCGTTGTAGTTACCCGCGCCAAAAACGGGCTGATACCGGGCGTAGACTCCTCGCTGGCCAATGCGGAAGTGTCCAATGCGAAGATCAGCATTACCCAGGCAAAGGATTTTGAGCAGGAACAGGCCAACAATCTTGCCCGGCTCATGGGCATTACCGATCAACGTTTCCAGCTAGACACGCTGTTGCTCGCACGCATTCCCCGCACACTGGCCGATTCTGCCGGCAAAACTGAAAATCACCCGCTTTTGAAGTTCTATGCCAACCGCATTGCCGTCAGCGAACAACAGGCCAGATACTTCCACACGCTCGGGATGCCGGTTTTCTCGCTGTTTGGGGTATTTCAAGGTCGTGGTGCCGGATTTTCATCGAGCTATGCCCAGGACCAGACGGCCTATACCCATAACTATTTCGAGGGCATCAAGCCGGTCAGGGCCAACTACCTGCTCGGTGTCGGCGCTACCTGGAACATGACGAGCATCCTGCGCACGCGCCAGCAGGTGATGTCCCAGAAGTTTGTTTCCAATGCATTAAAAGAAGAATACGACCTGGCGGACCAGCAACTGAAAAACCAGCTCATTCTCTCCGAAACGAAGATTGACAATGCCCTAGCCAATTACCACGAGGCACCCGTGCAGGTACAATCGGCCTCCGACGCCTATTTGCAGAAGAGTGTTTTGTATAAAAACGGCCTCAGCAATATCGTGGACATGACACAGGCGCTTTACGTCCTGAACCGCGCTGAAACCAGCCGCGACATCGCCGCGACGAATATCTGGCAGGCAGTGCTGCTCAAAGCCGCTGCCAGTGGCGATATCGGTACGTTTCTGAACCAGTAGCGCTCACCCGCTAACTGAATTTTATATTACAATTCCTCTTGTAACATGGATTTAATACGTTTTGCATTACGTAAACCCATAACCATCATGGTGGTGGTGGCCGGTTTATTCTTTTTCGGTATCGATGCGGTGCGGAAGATCAAGGTCGATATTTTCCCGAAACTCGATTTGCCGGTGATGTACATCGCGCACCCGTTCGGGGGCTACACGCCCGACCAGATGGAGACTTTCTTCGCCAAGCAATATATCAATATCCTACTCTATGTGAACGGGATCAAAAGCATTGAAACGAAGAACATCCAGGGGCTTACCCTGATGAAGGTGAACTTCTACCCTGGTACCAACATGGCGCAAGCCTCGGCGGAGCTCAGTGCATTCACCAACCGGGCGCAGGCCATTTTCCCGCCGGGCTCCAACCCACCGTTCATCATCCGGTTCGATGCTTCGACATTGCCGGTTGGCCAGCTTGTACTGAGCTCTGAAAAACGCAGCAACAACGAATTGCTCGACCTCGCGAACGTATACGTGCGCTCGACGTTTACTTCTATTCCCGGACTTGTATCGGCTCCCCCTTTCGGTGGTAATATTCGTACGATCGTCGTAAAAGCCGACCCGGAGCTGCTTCGCGCCCATAACCTCACCCCCGACCAGTTGGTGGAAGCATTAAGGGTGAATAACCAGACGGCTCCATCGGGTAACGTGCGTATTGGCGATAAAAACTACATTACGCCTACCAATACGACCATTCACACAGTTAAGGAGTTTGAAAACATCCCCTTGTTTAAAGGCGGCGTGCAGAACTTGTACCTTCGCGATGTGGCGACGGTGGAAGACGGTGCCGACATTACTTCCGGCTACGGGCTGGTGAACGGCAAGCGCTCGGTTTATTTAAGTATTGCCAAAAGCGCCGACGCCTCGACGTGGGAAGTAGTTCAAAACCTAAAAAAGGCCATTCCGCGCATTCAGAGCACATTGCCGGAGGACGTGAAGGTGAGCTACGAGTTCGACCAGTCTACTTATGTCATGAACTCCGTGATGAGTTTGCTCACGGAAGGTGCCATCGGTGCGATCCTGACCGGATTGATGGTACTCCTCTTTCTGGGTGACCCACGCGGTGCATTGATCGTAATCCTGACCATCCCGACGTCCATTATCTCCGGCGTTTTGTTCCTGAACCTCTTCGGACAGACGATTAATATCATGACATTGAGTGGATTAGCACTCGCTATCGGTATCCTTGTCGATGAAAGTACGGTGACGATCGAGAACATTCACCAGCATTTTGATATGGGCAAACCCAAGGCGCTCGCCATTTGGGATGCCTGTAAGGAAATCGCATTCCCCAAATTGCTGATTCTTTTCTGTATCCTGGCCGTATTTGCACCCGCATTTACCATGGGAGGCATTCCCGGGTCATTGTTCCTTCCGCTCGCTTTGGCGATCGGTTTCAGTATGATCGTTTCGTACTTCCTGGCGCAGACCTTCGTGCCGGTAATGGCCAACTGGATCATGAAAGTGAAGCACCACCAGAAAGCCGACGGTTCGGAAATGACCGACGCCGAAGAGTTTGCCGCCTCCGGCCTCAGCAAAGACCCTGATGCCCAAAAAGAAGCATTGATTCACCGGGCAGATACCGACCAGAATGGCAAAATCAGTGCATTCGAGCGGATCCGGGCACGGTTTATGCGCTTCATCAACCGCGTAATGCCTTTCCGGAAGCCGATAGTGGTCGCATACCTGATCATTACCACGGCATTAGCCGCATTTTTGCTTACCAATATTGGAAAGGATGTTTTGCCCAAAGTAAACGGCAGCCAGTTCCAGGTGCGCTTGCGTGCTCCCGAGGGCACGCGTATGGAGCGCACGGAAGAGAAAACACTGAAAACGATCGACATTATCAAGAAGATCGTGGGGCCGCAAAATGTGTCGGTAACGTCGGCTTATGTGGGCCAGCACCCCTCATTGTTCTCAGTAAACCCGATTTACCTGTTCATGGCAGGCCCTCAGGAAGCGGTTTTGCAAGTGGGTTTGAACGAGGAATTCCACACGAATCTGGATGAGCTGAAAGAAAAGATCCGCAAGGAAGTAAAGCAGGCCATCCCGGATCTGACCATGTCTTTCGAACCCATTGAACTGACCGACAAGATCCTCAGCCAGGGCTCCCCCACGCCGATTGAAGTACGGATGTCGGGACGTGATAAGAAAGTGAACGAGCAATATGCGCAGAAAGTAATCGCGAAATTGAAGGAAATCCGCTATTTGCGTGACATTCAATTAGGTCAGTCGAACAAATACCCTGCTATTAAAATTGAAGTCGACCGGATGCGGGCGGCACAACTGGGTGTGGATATGAATGATGTTTCGAGATCGCTGATCGCTTCGACTTCCTCGTCGCGCTATACCGACAAGAACATCTGGGTCGACGAAAAAGGCGGTTTCAGCTACGCGGTGCAAGTGCAAATCCCGGAAAGCAAGATGAACAGCGTACAGGAAATGGGTGAAATCCCATTGCTGAGAAATGCCAACCGTCCCGTACTGAGCGACATTGCCACCATTACACCTGATACCACTTATGGCGAAAACGATAACCTCGGTGCCATGCCCGTGCTTTCGGTAACTGCCAATTTGAACAATATCGACCTAGGTGTGGCACAAGCCGACGTGAAAAAAGCGCTGGCCTCCCTCGGAGAACTCCCCCGCGGGCTTACCGTAGAGCTGGTCGGTTTGAGCCAAACATTGACCGATACATTGGACAGTCTTCAAAACGGGCTCGTTGTGGCCATTGTCGTGATATTCCTGATGCTGGCTGCTAACTTCCAGTCGTTTAAAGTGTCGGCGATCGTACTGGCGACCGTGCCGGCGGTAATTCTCGGTTCGCTTGCATTGCTGATGGTAACTGGCTCCACATTGAACCTTCAATCGTACATGGGCATTATCATGTCCGTGGGGGTATCCATTTCCAATGCCGTGCTTTTGATTACCAACGCCGAACAGCTCCGAAAGCACAGTGGTAATGCCATTGAAGCTGCGAAAGAATCAGCTGCATTGCGCCTCCGCCCTATTGTGATGACCGCCGTTGCGATGGTGGTAGGTATGGTACCCATGGCTAGTGGCCTGGGGGAAGCAGGTGACCAGTCGTCGCCGCTGGGCCGTGCGGTAATCGGCGGGCTGATCGCCTCCACATTCGCTGCATTGTTCATTCTTCCGCTCGTATTTGCGTGGGGACAGGGCAAAGCAACGACACAAAGCGTTTCGCTCGATCCCGAGGATGAAGAAAGCAAGTTTTATGTTCCAATGACCCGCTAATCAAAAACCGAACTTATCCGACTATGAGACATATTCATCAAATTGCCATGACCGTACTCGTTGCAGGTGCAGCGACGGTCCTGCAAAGCTGCGGTTCCTCACAGGCCGAAGAAGAAGAGGGCAAAAAAGCCGCCGCTGAAACGAGCGTCCACCTGGTGGATGCATTCCCCCTTAAAAAGGAACAACTCGCATCGCACATTCAAATCCCTGGCGAACTGATCGCGTTCCAGCAAGTGGATATTTACGCGAAAGTGAGCAGTTTTGTCAAAAAACTCCATGTCGATGTGGGTAGCGAAGTCCGCGAAGGCCAGCTGCTGGCGACGATGGAGGCACCAGAGCTCACCTCCCAGCTGGTAACAAGCGAATCGCGCCTGAAATCATTTGAAGCCATTTACCAGGCCAGCAAAGCTAATTATGAACGTTTGCTGGAAACCAGCAAAACACCCGGTACCGTTTCCCAGAACGATCTGGACGTGGCGCTGGCAAAACAGCGCTCCGACCTCGCTCAGCTTGACGCGGCTCGCTCTGCCAGCCGTGAAATCACAGATACCCGCAATTACCTCGAAATACGGGCTCCTTTCAGTGGCATTATTTCCGCGCGTAATGTGAGTACGGGCGCATACGTGGGACCGTCGGGTAAAGGCTCGGAATTTCCGCTTTTCACGCTGGTAGAGCAGCGGAAATTGCGTTTGGTTGTGAGTGTGCCGGAGCAATATACAAGCTACCTCAAAAACCAGAGCCAGGTTACATTTAAAGTGAAGTCGTTGCCTAACCAGGATTTTCAGGCCAAGGTAACCCGCCTCGCGGGCGCACTGGACGTCCGTTTACGCTCGCAACGCACGGAAATGGATGTACTTAACACTGATAGAAAACTTTTACCTGGTATGATTGCAGAGGTCTCGATCCCGTTATCAGGCAATGCAGGCACTTTTGCTGTTCCAAAGTCGGCCGTACTGAACTCGACGCAAGGCACTTACGTAATCAAGGTCGTGGAAAACCGGGCGGTGTGGGTACCGGTGACGACGGGCAGCAGCAATACTGAAAAAACCGAGATCTTCGGAGACGTTAAAGAAGGCGATGTACTAGTAAAAATAGCCAATGAAGAGATCCGTGACAATTCGGATTTGAAGCATGTGAAGCAGACAGCGATTTAGGCTGTCAGCGGAGGGCCGTTTTCCCCTCTTTCAATACAATTCTTAATTTAAAACCTGCAAGATCGGTCTTTACCTCACGGCAAAGGCCGTTTTTGTAGGAATACACCCCTTGCTTGCCGTCCGGCAAGGTCACCCCATATTTGCCGTCAGAGAGTTTCCGGATGTTGCACATCTTGCCGTACCGTTCGGAATAGACCTCGGTAATGTTGATGGGTTCTTTATAATAAAGGCTGGTAATGGTGCTGCTAATGGGCTTGTTCACAACCATGCTTGGCTTGTCCTCCGCATCTTCGCCCGAAAACAACACTTCATAAAGCGATTTCGAACTGGTTTTCGTCAAAGTTTTTTCCTTAAGATCGCCGTTGACGTGATGTGCGCAGGTGGCCGAAACGAGCTTCCCCTGCACATAGTTGGTCTGGGTCGAGTATGACCCTTTATAGAACATGACTTTAAAATCCGACTCAATGCGGTGCGTTTCCGTATTGTCGACGCCTTTTTCATCAAATACCTTTAAAGATCCGATCGTACGGCCTGCCACGATCACATCGTAGACGTTCTGCCCCCTGGCAACGGAGGCAGCGAGCATTAAAAACCCCATCATTACAAATCCCGATAAACGCATCTTTCCTCTTGTTTTGTTTTCCTCATAGTGTGCAATCACTTAATAACTCTACTATTTCTATTCCTATTGTACTTCAACAAAGATTATCAAGCGGTTAACTTAATGAATGCGTGGAAAGATTGGCGACCGTTCGGGAAAAAGGGGGATTAAATGCCACAACAGTTAGTGAACGGCACTTAATCCCGCTCTTCGCTCAAAACCGTCCGAATTTCAGGGTGAGGTTATAAGAAATGTTACTCAAATCGCTATCGGTAAGGCCATTGCCCTTTGCATTAAATGCTTTACGATAAGAAACCCCGGGGCTAAACCGCATCCATTTCAGCAAATTAAACTCTACCTGCACACCAGGTTCCATGACGAAAAAACATTTGATGTCGTCATCGTCGTAGCGATCGTCCCAGTCGTCCCAATCCCGATCGTCGAAATCGCGGCGGTCGTATTGCAGGGTGAAGCCCGTGCCCGTCAGCAAATTGGCCGTGAAATGCACCTTACGCGTCGATGCGAACACATATTCCGTCATTAACCCGATCTGACCGTACTGATAGGTCATTTTACGGGCTGGGAAATTCTGTTCTAAAACCGGTACCGGAATGTAGTTGGTCGTAGCAGAAGCCCCAATCCCGAGCAAAAACCGCTGATTAATAAACCAGCCACCGTACAGCTCGGCCATATTCGCATAATCCCCGTTGATTTTCGTGAATTTATTGGAAATCGCCGCGTAACCTCCCGACCGATGAATCCCCCGGCTTTGGAAAAGCGTTTGGTTATCCTGCGCAAAGGTGTTGGCCGTCGCAGCCAGGCTAAAAATGAAGATGAGTGATAGAATAGTCCTTTTCATAATCGCTAAGTTGTTTCTTTCGAGACAACCGGCCTCCTCGGTCCCCCTATTCCCTTCTTGATTTTTTAGTAAAACATTTATTTCACCGCCGAAAAATCGAGCTGCTGGATCAATGCAGGATTTTCGGGTGACAGTGTGAAAAATACACGGATGATCCCCGAAGTGCATTTCAACGTAAATGTGCCTCTCAACTGGTTTTCAGCCACCATGTCCGTCGAACCGGTAATGGTCCCCGCTTTGGCGAGCAATGCATCCAGCTCCCTGCGGCGGTGCGATACGGAACGGTCCGGGAAGAAATTTTCTGCAAAGATGCCGCTCTGCTCCGCATTCTGCCACGTTGGGAGGAGTTTTACGAGTTGCTCTTTTCGTTGTTTTAGAATGCTGGAAACGGCTACCGGCAAAGGTTTCAATCCGGCTAATGCAATGACCGTGTCGAGCACGGCCGTGTTGATCGTCGCCATGCCTGCATACGTGCGATTTGCGTGGGCAATAATTCCGATGCCATATTCCGGCAAAATCTGCCACTGGCTGCCGAAACCGGGCAGACCGCCTGTGTGGCCGATACCTGTCCTCCCCTCGCAATCCCTGCTCCATCGCAACCCATAACCGTATGCCGAAACCATCGCGCACGGACGCCCACCGGGGTATTTATAGGAAGCGTTCAGGCTATTGAAGTTCCAGGGCATTTGCATTTCGCGCACGTCGCTGCGCATTACCGGCCCCGTTTCTACTTGGGACGACGGCGGCCAAGCCGATAAATGGAATGCCACATACTTACTGAAATCATCGATGGAAGTGATAAGTCCGCCCATCGCACCGTAGGTCCCGTCATGTTCCAGTTCCTCTTCCTTCCACACATCGTCTTCGTAGCGATACCCATGTGCCAGCAGGCTTTTGGGAGCCTCAGTGTATTCCCAAATGGTACTGGTCATGCCCAGCGGTTTAAAAATCACTTCATTAATATATTGCTGATAAGGTTTGCCGGAAACGTTGCTGATGATCTTCCCCAGCATTGCAAAGCCCAGGTTGGCATATTCATAAGTCACACCCGGTACATTGGAAAAGGAAATGCCCTTCGAAATCAGCGCGATCAGGTCTTCGTCTTTGGTGTCCAGCTGGCGGTCGCCCCAGGGATTATCCTCCGGAAAGCCGGCCATGTGTGTAAGCAAATGCCGGATCGTGATCGCGGGTGCGTCCGCGGTGAGCGAGGGCATGCTTTTCAGTTCGGGAATATAGTGGTAAGCCGGATCGTCGAGTTTGAGCTTCCCCTCCTTTCGCAGCGCCAAAATGCCCATCGCCGTTACACTTTTCGACATCGAAGCAATGCGGAAAAGCGATTTTGGGCTTGCTTTCGTCGATGTAGCGATCTCGGAAAACCCGTTGGCGCCCGATAGCACCAGTTTCCCATCCACCACCAGCCCGAAAGCCAGTCCCGGAAAATGGTTTTTCTCCGCATAGTCGCGATAGAGCCGTTCGATAACCGGCAAGGTCGCCCGGATTTTGTCGAGCCGCTCGGGAGAGGCGGTTTGTGACCAGGTTTGGAGTGCTAGTAAACTTAGGAGTGAGGAAAAAATGGCTCGCATCGGGCAGGGGTTAGGTGATCTGTGAAGTTAAAAAACAGCGACCGTTTTGCCTACTATTTCGATTACAACCAACCAATCACGCGCAGTTCAATCTCTAAAATGCAACAATTCTTGGTTTTGTACAACACATACTTTTTAATTTAATTTAAAAAATACAATTTCTATGAATCAAATAAGTGCCAGATGCGTTAATTTTGCATTAGATAAGAATCAGCAACTGCTCATAATGCAATTTTCGAAGCACTTGTCATTGAATCAAAGAAATTAAAAAAATTATATTAGAGATATACAAATCACACCACTCATGAACTATTCAATATTCGCTCCTTCCGATTCCAGACGATATCTAAGATGGGCCGTCGCGGCCTTCTTCTTCGTGCAAGGCCTCAGCTTCGCTGCCTGGGCAAGCCGGATCCCCGACATTAAGAACATGCTTCACCTGACAGAAGGCGGGCTTGGAACCGTACTTCTCGCACTTCCTCTTGGCCTGATGGCCAGCCTGCCGATCTCCGGCTGGATGGTAACACATTACGGCAGCAAGAAAATGGTGCTCATCGGTGCCGTTTTGTATGCTATCACCCTGACATTCATTGGCTTTGTGACCCGGACCGAGCAGCTCGTCATTGCGTTGTTCGCATTCGGGCTGTGGGGTAACCTTACCAACATCGCGGTGAACACCCAGGCTGTGGCCGTAGAACAAGTCTATGGAAAATCCATTATGGCTTCATTTCACGGTTTGTGGAGCCTTGCGGGCTTCGTGAGCGCGATGATCGGTTCGTTGTTCATTTCGGTCCACATCCCGCCTCATGTGCATTTTCTGGTTATCGCCGTATTCGCATTTGCCATCATTTTCACGGCCTACAAGCATACGATGCCCGACACTGAAAAAGAGGCTGGCGAAGAGCAACCTATGTTCGTCAAACCCGACCGCGATTTGCTCACACTTGGCCTGATCGGCTTCTGTGCGATGGTCTGCGAAGGTGCGATGTTCGATTGGAGCGGCGTCTATTTCCAGGAGGCCGTTCACGTGCCTGCTTCTATGACGACGCTCGGTTATGTGGCATTTATGGGTACCATGACGGGCGGACGTTTCGCCGGTGACTGGCTTGCCAATCGCCTCGGACGCCGCAAAATGCTACAATTAAGTGGCTTGCTAATGGGTACGGGGCTGGCGATCTCGGTGGCATTCCCCTACCTGGTCCCTGCAACGATCGGTTTTCTGCTGGTAGGTTTCGGTGTATCATCGGTTGTTCCGCTCGTTTACAGCGCAACCGGTAAATCCAAAACAATGTCGGCGGGAATGGCGCTTGCTGCGGTTTCTTCCATCAGCTTCATCGGCTTCCTGATCGGCCCGCCGTTGATCGGTATCGTGGCGCAATTCGCCAACCTCCGCTGGTCGTTCGCGATCGTGGGTGTGCTGGCGACGTTGACGGCCTACTTGTCAACCAAAGCCCGTTTGATCGACTAAGGTATATTGGTATATATTTTTCCATGCAAAAAGAGGATAGCGGCGACGTTATCCTCTTTTCGTTTTTAAAGCGCTTAACCTATGAGAAAACTTAGCCTGGGCATTGGCCTGCTCTTCCTTTCATTTACCGCCGTGCAGGCGCAAAACGACTCGCTTCGGCCCCTGGATATGAACCTGGAAGCATATACCTATCCATTTCCCGTCGACTATCTGGAATTTGAATCGCAGGGCGAAAAGCTCCGCATGGCGTACATGGATGTGCGCCCTACACGTGCGAACGGGCACGCGGTCGTGCTCCTGCACGGGAAGAATTTCAATGGCGCATACTGGGAAGAAACTGCCAGAGCACTTGCAAATAAAGGCTTTCGCGTGATCATTCCCGATCAGATCGGTTTTGGAAAATCGACCAAGCCGCTGCATTTCCAGTACTCATTCCACGAGCTGGCAGCTAACACTAAAAAGATCCTCGACAAATTAAGCATCACCAAGGTCGCCATTCTGGGGCATTCAATGGGCGGGATGCTGGCTACCCGTTTCACATTAATGTATCCGGAAGCAGTTGAGAAATTCATCCTCGAAAACCCGATCGGCCTTGAAGATTATAAGGTGAAAGTGCCATTCCAGCCGGTGGATAAATGGTATATGAGCGAACTGAAAAGCGATTTCAATTCCATTAAAAACTACCAGTTAAACAGCTACTACGATGGCAAGTGGAAGGATGCCTACACCAAATGGGCAAATCTTCTGGCAGGCTGGACGCTCGGCAAAGACTACCCGAGAGTGGCCTGGAACAGCGCATTGACGTACGATATGATCTACACACAACCTGTTTGCTACGAATTCGGGCAGATTAAGGCTCCTACGCTCCTCATTATCGGCCAACGCGACCGAAGCGCCGTCGGGAAAAACCTGGCGCCTGAGCACGAGCGAAAAACGCTTGGGAATTATCCGGAACTTGGCAGACAAACCAAGGCAAAAATTGCCAATAGCGAGCTTGTGGAGCTGGACAATATCGGCCACTTGCCCCATATCGAGGATTTCACCAGCTTTATCAGCCCGCTAATACGATTTCTGGAAAAGAAATAGCGTTAATTTACATTTATAACATATGCTAAATTTATAAATATAAATCAAAAAAATACCGCACAGATCCTGATCATGTGCGGTATTTTTTGAGCGGTACTGATATCGTTTTTTATACCATACCTACATCAAACCGCTTCTGCAAGAATGCATTCTCAGCCCAAAAACTGATTCACGTAGTTACGGCTGGTAAGAATAGCGCTCTTCACATCGGTAATGTTTCCTTCGTAAGCTTTATCTTCTACTTCAATTACAACCGGGCCGCGATAGCGTACGTCTGTCAATGCAGCGAAGAAACCGCGCCAGTTCACGTCTCCGAGTCCGGGGAGCTTGGGAGAATGGTATTCCAGTGGATTAGCCAGAATACCCACATTATTCAATTTATTTTTATAAACTTTCGCATCTTTCAAATGCACGTGGTGTAACCTTGATTTATAATTATAAATTGGCAGTAATTCGTCCATCATCTGCCAGATCATATGCGACGGATCGTAGTTTAATCCGAACAACGGGTTGGGAATCATTTCAAACATCCTGTCCCACACAGCAGGACTGATCGCAAGGTTCTTCCCTCCCGGCCATTCGTCGTCGGTGAAGAACATCGGGCAGTTTTCGATACCTATTTTTACATTGTTTTCCTCGGCTACTTTCACAATCGCGGGCCATACATCGGCAAAGCGGGCCAGGTTATCCTTAATGCTTTTGGAAGGGTCGCGCCCGATGAAAGTGGTCACCACCGGAATACCGAGCTTCGCCGCCCCGCGGATTACCTGTTTAATGTGTTCTATATAATATTCGGAGCGATTCGGATCGGGATCGAGAGGGTTCGGATAGTAGCCCAGCGCCGAAATGAAGACCCCTGCTTCACTCAGGGTATGCCTGATGGACGCCACTTTCTGGTCGGTGAGGTTGCTCACGTCGATGTGGGTCACGCCCGCATACCGGCGGCTGTCGGCATTATCGGCCGGCCAGCACATCATTTCCACACACGAAAAGCCATTGTTCCCGGCAAATTGAACGACATGTTCGAAGCCAAAATCGGCCAGAATTGCACTATTAAAACCTAATTTGAGCATAAGGATTTAGTTTTTTGGCAAACATCCGCAAAAAACGAGCGGGTTTCAAGGATTAGCGGAAATTCCCATCCAAAATTTCAGAGGCTTCATCAACACAGGGCACCATTGGTAAATATCGCCCCCTATGAAATCCTCCGAATTTTAGTAATATTGATCCGACAAAAACTGTGGAACTTAACACTTTATACACTTATGGCAGACTCTGAACCGGGTATTGGTAAAAAGATACTTAGCTTTTTTATCAACGATGCCGACGCAACACCTCAAAAGCCGACCGCCACGGGCCCCGCTCCCGAACCGTCCAAACCTGCTTCCGCGCCCGCTACGGTGACAAATGCCGCGGGAGCCGGCCAGATTGATAAGAAATTCGTGGAGCATTTTGTTAATCTCCTCGAAAAAGCGAACCTGCCCGGCCCTGATTATTTCGAATACAAGCAGGCGCTACAAGGTATGGAAGGGCTTGGTTTGGGCGAGGAAAAACAGTTTCAGGCAGCCTGGGCGAGTTTCAAAGTCATGGGTGGCGCAAAAGATACCACCGTTCTCAAAACTTCCGCCGATCAGTACCTTGGAATTCTGAGCAAAGACCGCGATTCGTTCCTGAAAGATGTCGAAAAGGCAATCAAAGAACGGGTGGGCGCTTTGCAGGAAGAACACAAAAAGTTGGAAGAAACTAATGCCGCTTATGCGCAGCAAATCATTGATTTGCAGAAGAAAATCGACGATAACAAGAACCGGCTGGGGCAGATCTCCGGCGAGGTCTCGGAACAAACCGCCAAGATTAATACCAATAAGGACAGCTTTGAGGTCACTTACGTGAGCTTTGTGGACCAGATTCAATCTGATCTGGCTAAAATCAATCAATATCTTCAATAAACCTGACAACTAAATCACAATGGCAACACCAGATTTCACCCAGATCGGCGGCTCACAGGAGGATAACTCCAAGAAATCCTATTGGAGCCGACCGGAAGGCATTACCTCCCTCCTTTTTATGGGAGGCGTAGGCGCCATAGTTCTCTATTTCTGGAACAAAATAGCCGCTTTCCTGATCGAGGTAACCCAGAATACGCTATACCTCGGCTTCCTGATGGCCGTGCTCGCGCTGGTAATATTTCTCCTGACGAGCAAAGATGTTCGCACGGCGGCATTCTTCCTCTTTAAATCGCTGATGCGCAGCATTACCGGCCTCATTATCAAGCTCGACCCTATCGCGATCATGAAGATTTACGTCGACGACTTAAAGGAAAAACGCGAGAAAATGCAAGGGCAGATCAATACGCTGGCGGGCCAGTTGGTGAAGCTGAACAAGAATATTAATGAGAACAACGAGCGCATTAAGCAGAAATTTGCAGAAGCCAACAAGGCGAGCACCATGCTGGATCGCCCTGGTATGAAGGAAACCGCATCGCTCGCTACCATCGAAGGAGCCGGTTTGCAGGAAATGAACGAGAAGCTTCTCCCCTTGCAGCGAAACATGAAGACCGTGCTCGAATTTATGGAAAAAGTAAACAAGAGTGCAGATTACATTATTAAAGAAACCGAGATAAAGGTTAAACTAAAAGAAGCAGAATATAGAATTGTAAAGGAAAGCTCCAATGCATTGCGTACCGCTATCAGCATTTTCAAGGGTAACCCCGACAAGAAGTTCTACTTTGACGAGTCGATGGAGTACATTCAGGACGATATGAGTCAGAAGCTTGGAGAGATGAAACGTGCAATGGATTTGTCGCTCGACTTTATCAATGGCGTGGATGTGCAGAATGGTTTGCTATCCGACAAAGGCCAGGCGATGCTGGAAGCTTACAATTCGGGTCAATTCAGACTGATCCAGCTGGATTCGCCACAACCCGCCACCCGCTCGATAGATACCCCGAAAGATTCGAGCTACAAGGGCTTGCTGGATTGATAATTCTTCATTTATTCGCTTCATATTTTTCATTTCACAGACCATAACTACACATGAAAAGACTAACAGTTGCCGGCCGGTTGATCATCACCGTCCTGATTTTGGGAGCCATATTTGTTGGGTATAAATACCTGGGCGGGAAAAAAGCCCTGAATCAAATGGCCGAGGACCAGGCACAGACCCCTCAGACCGAAGCGACTACAGGCGAGGCTGAGAGCACCGCATCTGATCCGGGCACCTCATCGAACAGCGAAGCCACTACGTCGGCTACGAGTGCATTCACGTACACGCCACCCGCGCCCGTTGACGGGAAATTGAAAGGTGTGGTAGAACTTGGCGCCAGCGGTTTCAACTCATTTATCATTACCGTTGATAAGAACAAACGTTGGAAACTCGAAAAATCGGAGTTTGGAAATAGCCTTGTGACCGAGAATATGGCTACTGACGAAGATGTTCGCATTGGTTTGAAAAAGTATATCGGTACTATGCTCGACTATGGCGTGGGCAGCAAAGACATCCATTTCGTGGTAAGCTCAGGCGCTGCGAAGGCCGAGGTTACAACCAAGATTACCCGTGTATTGAAGTCACTTGGCTATGTAGTAAACCAGGTAACGGCAGAGCAGGAAGGCCAGCTGGCGTTGAAGTCGGTACTTCCAACCGAATACGCCGACAAGGCATTTGTAGTGGACATTGGCTCAGGCAACACTAAAATCTCCTGGATCAACGGCGGAAAAATCTCCGCTCTCGAATCATACGGAGCGAAGTACTTCCAGGACGGTACCGACGATTCGAAAGTATACCAGGAAGTGAGCGCCAAGGCAAAGCAAATTCCTGCCAACCTCCGCAACACCTGTTTCATTATCGGCGGAGTACCTTTCGAAATGGCAAAGGAAGTACGCAAGGGCAAGGAACGCTACACCACATTAAGCGCGCCCCTGGCCTATTCAAAATTGACAAATGCCAAATCCAAAGCAGGAGTTAACATCTATAAAGCCGTAACCGACGCAACCGGCTGCCAGCAATTCGTATTCGACTGGGACGCTAATTTCACGATCGGGTTTTTATTGGGGCTGTAAAATTTAGAAAGAGAGGAATGGGAGGAAAGGGAGGATGGAGGAAAGGGAGTAAGTAATATTCCCTAGATCTTTCTCCCTTTCTAAATTTCCTTCCTCCCCTTCCTCCCCTTCCTCCTTTCCTCCCTTTCACAACATGACACTATCACAATTCTTCGCCTCCATTTCAACTAATCCCTGGCCTGCGGTAGTTTACTTTTTGATATTACCATTTACGGCGTGGGTGGTTGGGACGGCGGCGGATGGAAGCCGGGATATAAAATTCTGGAGTATCATTTATGCCATCCTGGTTTACGCAGTTTGCATTCCGGGCATCTTCGCGGTTACGCTCAACATTTACCTCTTTCTGTTCGAACGCCAGAGCATCTGGCAAGCCAACATCGTTTTGCAGTATTTGCCTGTCATTTCGATGGCGATTACGCTGATGTTGATCAAAAGTAAGATTCCTTTCTCCCTGATACCCGGTTTTGGGAAAATTTCAGGATTTCTTACCTTAATTGCCGCGCTCATCGGCGTGATGTGGTTTTTCGACAGAATCCACTTAGTAGCATTCACTTACGTTCCATTTTCGGTCATTTTAATCGGTTTTGTACTCACTTTGCTAGCCATAAGGTTTGCATGGAGCAAATTGTTCTGAACAACGGCACGTTTATTCAAATCTCGGTCAGCGACGAGCAGAAATTTTTTGCCCGCCAGCTGGTCAACCATTCCATCCGACACCACCATATCTCCAATATTTGGGATAAGAACGAAGACCGCCTCGCGCAGACCCGCATGATGCGCTTCACGGGAACGCTCGGCGAGATCGTCTTCGCCGACTGCTACCACCTGCCCCGCCCTGCGCGCTCCTTTGGCGCCACCGACGGCCAGGACTGGGGGCAGGACTTCCTCATCCGCTCCGACGCCGAAAACTTCGCCGTCGACATCAAGTCCATGAAACGTCGCTCGGGCATCCTGGCCGGAGACTATGTTTTGAACATCCCTTCTTCCCAGCTCCACAGGCCCGGCTCTAAGACCTCGCATTACTTCTGCATTTCGTTCCACCAATCCGACACCGAGGGCACCATTGCCTCCTTGCTTGGGTTCATTGATAAGCACGCATTAGAAAACGGGGAGACCGGAAAGTTGTTTCATGCCGGGACGAAGCGTACACGAGCGGACGGGAGCACCTTTTCATTCAACGAAGCCACTTATGAAGTGCTATTTTCTGACATCGCACCGCCGGTGGTAACTAATTCGGTCCGTAGGATAAAGGGATTCCGGATGTGCGAATTGAAATGAGTAAGTTTTGGGTGTAAATTTGACTTGACACTCAATCATCACGCAGAAACATGAAAGTTGCAAAAAAACAAAAGGCGAAGTCGGCTTCGGGTGCCAGCCGTCCAGGCAAACCAAAGCAAGTGGATTATCCCGAACCGGACCAAAATTTGCCGGTGATGAGAGCCGAAGAACCTGCCGTGGAATATCGGAAATCCACTCAGTCTGACGCCATTAAATTCCGTTCGTCGCTACCCTATCGATTGATGGGTTGCGCACAGGGCTTTATGAGCAATATGTCCGATGACGAAATCAAGGAAATGATGATTCGTGACAGATATGGCCTATGAAGCTTTTTCTGGATACAAATGTGCTGCTTGATCACGCCCTTAACAGGGTCACCGGGCAGCCGATGGAAATTAGCTATTTGATGTTGTTGACCAAAAATCAGAATATTCCTGTATATATTTCGCCCGGTTCTCTCTATACATTTGCCTATGTTCTCCAAAAAAACGGGTTGCGAGGGAAGGATTTACGAATGAAAATTGAACAATATCTGTCGCTGGTACATCTTTGCCCCAGTGATAAAACTTATTTTTTAGAAGGTATTCAATCCGATTTCAAAGATATTGAAGACGCTTTTCAATATTTTCATGGCTTGCAGACCGAGTGCGATCATCTCATTACAAGCAACGTTCGGGACTTCAAACCGCACTGCGACGGCATGCAGGTTTTTTCGCCTTCCCAATTCGTAACCCAGGTATTGAACAAGAAACGCGGCATCGACTTCTAAACCGGATGGCTTCACAAACACGCACGTACGCGCGCAAAAAATTGCTGGGCCAGGTTTATACGCCTCTTCATATTGTCGACAAAATACTGCGGCATTGCGGTTTTTATGAGACGGACTCAACCGGAAAACGTATGCTCGACCCGGCGTGTGGCGACGGGCGTTTCCTGGTGCCGATCGCGGAATTCATCATTCGCAATACGCCGACCGACGAAATCGCCCAAAAGCTGCAACGACTTCATGGCTGGGACGTTGACAAAAAAGCGTTGCAACAATGCCGTGAAAACCTCGACGCGCTCATTGCACCGCTCGGCATTTCGGTTGACTGGCAATTGCGCCAATGCGATGCTTTGAAACAATGGCGATCCCGGGAGAAATTCGATCTGATTGTCGGAAATCCGCCCTACATCCGCATTCAGCATTTGCCTGAGGTACAACGGAAATACATTCAGAAGCATTACTCATTTTGCAGCACGGGGTCTACCGATGCATTTATCGCGTTTTTTCAACTCGCAACCAAGCTGCTCGCGCGCGATGGCATATGCGGTTTGATTACGCCCAACTCCTATCTCGTTTCAGAATCCGGCGGGCCTTTGCGAAAGTATTTTTGCAAAAATCAAAATTTAAAACTTATCACCAATTACCGCGATGTGCCGGTCTTTGGCGCTGCTTCAACCTACCCTGCTATCACCCTATTCGGCGGGCAGCAAGCCGATGTTTTCCGCTTCGAACAATGCATCAACAACCGTTTCGAATACGAGGGGCGCGATATTTCCCACTTCGAATTGAAGAACGACATCCCCTGGCAGCTTTCCGTCAACGAACAGACAATACAGGAAGGCCGGCGGCTGGGTGACATTTGTAAAATTTCGGTCGGATTGACGACGCTCGCGGACGGTTGCTATCTGTTCAATATTATCAGCGAGAAGAATGGCCTGGTTTACGTCAAAAACAAGAATGGCTTCTTCACGCATTTGGAAAAGGACTTACTTAAACCGATTATCAAAGGCTCCAAGCTGAAAGCTGCCGACGACGCGATTACCGAATATATCCTATTTCCCTACCAGAAAGACAGCTCTGATAAACAGCGCATTATCCCCGAGGAAACGCTTAAAGCAGAATTTCCTCAAACATATTCCTATCTTATTAAAGTAAAACCCGAACTGGATCGTCGTGATAACGGGAAGCCCAATGCAGTTGCGTGGTATGCATTCGGGAGGGCTCAGGGGTTAGATAATGCATTTGGCAAGAAGATCATTTTCTCGCCGATGAACCGCCAGCCGAATTTCATTTTGTATGAAAACCCGGATGTGACGGTTTATTCAGGTTATTTTATTAAATATGATGGCGATTATCAAACGTTACTCGAACAGCTCAATTCGCAACGAATGGCCGATTTTGTGGCTATTGCCGGACGAGATTTTCAAGGCGGATACAAAGGTTACAACAAGAAGGTAATCGAGAATTTTATTATCACCACTCACTCCTGAAAATATGGACATCACCGCTTCTATTGACCGTTTAACCTGGCTCTGCGAACACATCCCGGCACTCATCGAGGCCATTCCGGTTACAGCGCTGGAAAGTAAACCTACGCCCGAAAAATGGAGCAAAAAAGAAATTTTAGGCCATTTGATCGACAGTGCTGCCAACAACCATCAGCGGTTTATCAGGATCCAGTCCGAAAATGAGCCGGTGATCTTCTACAATCAGAACGATTGGGTAGGGTTCAGCAGGTACAACGAGATCGCCACCGAACAGCTGATTGCGACCTGGAAGCATTATAATCTCCACCTGGCAGCAGTCGCAAAGGCCATTCGCCCCGAGAACCTCGCCCGAAATGGTGTGGGAAGAGATGGTCAGCCGCACACGCTGAAATGGTATTTCGACGATTACGTCGACCATATGGAGCACCATTTACACCAAATAGTATCCTATTAATCAGCCCCATTCGCGAATATTTGTGCTAAAAGATTTATAAATAAACGAACGTTCATTTATATTTGCGCCATGAAAAATACCGCTAACAATTGAGACTCAGGGACGCTAACAAGGAGGCGCTGATCCGTGAGAAGGCGATCGAGCTCATCGTGAACCACGGCTTCGACGGGCTGAGCATGCACAAACTCGCCAAAGCCGCAGGGGTATCGGTGGCTACGATTTACATTTATTTCAAAGACCGCGAGGATCTTATCCAGCAGGTTTATACCGATGAATCGCGCAAAATGACGGAGGCGACATTGTTAAATTTCGATCCGGACGTGCATTTCGATGAAGGCTTGAAGCGGCAGTGGATCAATCGCATGAACTATTGCCTTGAAAACCCGTACAGTATGACGTTCATGGAGCAGGTGAAGCATTCACCGCTGGTGGACCGTTCGACGGTGGATACGCGTTTTTTGCAGGCAATGCAGCGGTTTGTCCACAATGCGATCGACCGCAAGGAAATTATGCCGCTGCCGGTTGAAATTTACTGGTCGATAGCCTTTGCCCCCCTTTACCAGCTTGTGAAGTTCCATATCGCGGGCAAAAGTATGCCCGGCCGCCCTCCGTTCATTTTCGATGAAGAGAAAATCAACCTGACACTCGGATTGGTGTTAAAAGCCTTAAAACCTTAACAGGAAAGCTGAAACCGGTCCGCACCTTAATTTGTTTGCCATGAACGACCATAAAATCATCGACGCGTTTGTGCTGGTTTTCAAGACCAACATCAACAATCCAAGACAAGTTAAATCGATCGCCACTACCCTGGATAGCTGCCCCGACATCCTGAAATGGAATGTCGACCTGGCGGATATCGACAAGGTGTTGCGCATCGAGGCCACACACGCGCAATGCGGGCCTGTGATCGAGCTGGTCACCCGCGCGGGGTACGTATGCGAAGAATTAACAGACTAAAAATTTACAAAAACAAACTCTATGTCAGAAACCAAACCCACATTTACCGGCTATGAAAAATTCATCATAGCCCTTTTAGCCACTTTGCAGTTTACAGTTGTGCTCGATTTCATGGTGCTATCGCCTTTGGGCTACATCCTGCTCGACAAATTATCCATTACCACCAGCCAATTCGGGCTTGTCGTTTCCGCGTACGCATTCAGCGCGGGCGCTTCCGGGTTGCTCACTGCGGGTTTTGCCGATAAATTCGACCGCAAAAAGCTGCTGCTTTTCTTCTACGTCGGCTTCCTCGTCGGCACCTTGTTCTGCGGGCTTGCACCTACTTACCATTTACTGCTGGCCGCCCGCGTGTTCACGGGTATCTTCGGCGGGGTAATCGGTTCGATCAGCTTTGCTATTATCACCGATCTGTTTGCAATCAACGTTCGCGGCCGGGTCATGGGGTTTGTGCAAATGGCGTTTGCGAGCAGCCAGGTATTAGGCATTCCGATCGGCCTTTATCTCGCAAACAAATTTAATTGGCACGCGCCTTTCCTGATGATCGTTGCGCTCGGCCTGATCGTCGGCATTCTGATCGTAGTCAAATTGAAACCAATCAATGCGCATTTAAAAATCCAGCAGAAAGGGAATGCCTTCCATCACCTGGGCAAGACACTCTCCCGCCCCGACTACCTGCAGGGCTTTGCCGCCACTGCACTCCTCGCGACCGGCGGCTTTATGCTGATGCCGTTTGGCACGGCCTTCGGGGTACATAACCTGGGCATCGCCGAAGCATCGCTTCCTACATTGTATATGGTGACCGGCATTTCCATGCTTGTCTTTAGCCCGATGATCGGGAAGCTGAGCGACAAGGCTGGGAAGTATAAAGTCTTCCTGATGGGCTCGACGATCACCTGCATTATGACCCTCATTTATTGCAATCTCAGCGTGACGCCGCTTTGGATTATCATCGGTTTGAATGTCCTGCTTTTCGTAGGGATCACCGGCCGGATGATTTCGGCTTCGGCACTGATGACCGCCGTTCCCGACCCGGCCGACCGGGGCGCTTACATGGGTATCAACTCGTCGATCCAGCAGATCGCCGGTGGACTTGCCTCCTTGCTCGCGGGCTTCATTGTCTCGGAAACAAGCACGGGCTTCATCGAAAACTACCCGTTACTCGGTGATGTAGTTGTGTTCGCCGTGATCGTTACTGCCTTGCTGATGTACCGCATTCATAAATATGTGGAATCGAAACTGGCGGCAGTAACGCCCGCGAATGCGCCTAATCCGGCGGTTTAGAAGATTTTTGTTAACCAATATGTCACCCTGAACGGAGTCGAAGGGCAAATGCGGCGACGATATCGCATTACCCTTCGACTCCGCTCAGGGTGACAACTGTTTTAAGGCAAGCCGGCAATGCCTTTATTTATATTGATTATCAAATCATTGTAAAATATTTCTAAAAAAATTCTTTTAATACTTTTTATTCATTTAAAATGATTGATACATTTACCACGACAAAAACTTTTTCGACTTTCTATTTATAAGGATTAGGGTTAAAATTATTTTATGTTTATTTACAAATCCGACATGAGATAAACTATTAACTTTTTATACTTATAATACTTTTAAATGAAAATCATCAGTATTGTCAACAACAAAGGTGGTGTGGGAAAGACTACATCTGCCCAGAGTATTGCTGCCGGTCTCAGCAAATTTGCCAATGCACGTGTGCTGGTTATTGACCTAGATGCACAGGCGAGTCTTACCAAAAGTTTCGGCATTCACCATGCCGGGCTTAAAAAAGACAGCGGCTCGTTCATCACCGGCGAATACGAATTTGATGAGATCGTCAAGCGTGTTGGAGACATTGATGTTTTGCCCGGATCAGCCGAAATGATCCACCGGGAAGACACGATCAAGTCGGCACCTGTTTTTCCTTTCAACCTGAAAATTGCATTGGAGAAAGTGAAGGACCGTTACGACTTTGTGATCATCGACTGCCCTCCTGCGCTCTACGGAAACACGAGACTTGCGTTGGTTTCTTGCCACCAGTATTATGTTCCGTTGCAGGCAGAATTTTTGAGCTACGAGGGTTTGCGGAACTTCCTGGTGTATTCGGCGGAGATCAAAAAGATCAGCCCGAGCACCAATCTGGGCGGCGTGTTTGCGACGCGCTACAACCCAAAGATCCGTAAGAAGATCAGCCACGAACTGATCATGGCGACGCGGGAGCAGCTCGGCGAGGTGTTCATGGAAGCCTACATCCGCGATAACATCGCATTGTCGGAAGCACAGGCCAACGGAACGACGATTTTTGAATACGCACCAAACAGTAATGGAGCAGAAGATTATTATAAGTTGACAAAAGAAATACTGGAACGAATAAATAACTGACACTTATGGCAAAGGAAAGGAAGTTTGATTTTGCACCCCTACCCCTGGTTGCTGATTTACAGGAAGACGAGCCCGTAGTAATTAAAGAGGCAGTCGAAGTCGTGGACGGTGCTCCCACCAAAGTCACTTTCGATTGTGATTTCGTGCTGATGGAAAATATGAAGGATTACGGCTACTGGGAAGGTCTGACGCAAAAGGACATCATCATCGAATCCTTAAAGCTGTATTTTCAGGACAAAGAAATCCGCCCCCGCCCCGATAAGATACGCAACCGCACAAAGGTTGGCCGCAAGCCCAAATCGGCATTGGTATAAGAGAAAGTCTCCCGAAAGGAGACTTTTTTGTTGCATGTTACATATGTCTATTCGACGACGACCTTGCCCGATACCTCCCTACTGCCATTTATAAACCGATAAATATAAATCCCCGGCGGCGCATCAATCACCATCTCAGTTTTGAATTGAAAATGTTTTGACAACACTAATCTCCCCGCCTGATCGTAAAAAGCGATGCGTGATTCGCCCGGCAATGCGGTCTCCAGGGCAATCAGGCCTCTCGCAGGATTAGGAAAAATGTTCAACCATTTCTCCTCACTACCTGCCACCGACAAAATCGGGTCGATTTTCACAACCGTTTGAAGTGTTTTGGCGCAACCATTTTCCCCGGTTACCCTCACCTCATAAATGCCCGCACTGCGAATACCGGCTTCGCTTATCGATGCAGTCGCCGCATTCGCTCTGAAATTTCTCGGCCCTCTCCATTGATAATCCACACCACCTGAGGCGGTCAACTCTACTGTTTGCCCGATTACATATGGCCCTCCATTGCCCGCTGTCGCCACCGGCAGCGGCAGAACGGTAATGGGCACTTCAACAATCAGCGGTGGATTTCCGTCGACTCTGCATTCAGCTTTGTAAATAATGCTTTCGCTTGGGGCTACTGAAATAGATTCGCCCTTTCCCGAGGTTGACCATAACACCTTCCCCGCACAACCATAACCTGTCAACGTGATCGTATCGCCCGCGCAAACACTATCCGCTGATGCTACCACTTGAAATACTCGTGGAAGTGCCGATCGCAACGACCAGCGAATGGTCTTTCTACGCAGATTTTTCACCCCATCTCGCCTGCTCATCGCGGTTGAATCAAACACGGTAGCCGTTAATATCGAACCGTCTGTTACCTGGTCAGGCTTCAAAATCAATTCATCAGTATCCCTCGAGATACGCTTTCCATTTAAACGCCATTCCACCTCGAGGCTATTGGGATCCGGGTTCAACAAAACGAGTTTGAAGGTTACTTGCTTCTCAACATTGATGATAGAAGCAGTGTCAGGCTCAACCCGATCAACGGGATTGACGAGCCCCAGAATGCTTTCCACTACCGCTTCACGACAGACAGCGCAATAGCCTTTATTCATGTCTTCCATTAAACAAGTGCCCTGGGCTGGTTTGTACCATCGAGCGGCTTCGCCTTGCAACCCGTGTCTGTAAACACCAATGGGAGGAAAATTGAGCCAGTTTTTCCATCTAACAGTAGTCTCCGAGCTATCGGTAGTAATATTAGGTCCTTCTCTGGAATAAAGCCCATACGGTTCCTGCCAATATTCGTCGGCTAGATCCGTTAGTGCATGCCCAACTTCATGAACTCCCACATTGTCCCAATTTTCTTGGAGGCTAAAAATTGCCCCTCCTGTTCCTCCCGCACCTCCATAGTACTGGGTATTTGCCAAAAGAATAACCAGATCGTAAGCAGGAAAATGAGTAGCCAGCACATCCAGGTAAATTTCCCTTTTGGTGACATAGAGTAACCTTTGATAAAGCTTACCGAAAGAAACTCCGAAGAATGTCTCTTTCGTCTCGACTGGCTGATCGGGATAAGCGTCACCAGCTGTGCCCGGATTTGTAATACCGCTCTCTTTCGAGGGTGTACGAATCGCAAAAAAATTGAAATAGTCCCGATAGCGATCGTAAGGATGGTAGGATCGAAAAAAGTCCGCAAACTTCTTAGCCTCCGCTTCGAATTTTGGCATTTCAGCTTCTGTAAACCCATCGCCCAGAATGACGACATTGATTCGGTTATCCTGCGGCCCTGTTTTGTAAAGTGTATCGACCTGATATTGTTGGGAAAAAGCGCAGAAAGTAATGCACAGCAACCCTAATGCGAGAAATAATCTCTTCATACCTAATATTTTATAGTGTGTTAACAACAATTACCAATCAAAGCACTAACCCCTTATTGTACCTCCACTTTCCCCGAAACCTCCATTTCTAAACCGGTACATACAGCCCCGCAGACTCATTCAACTTAATACTAAGTTATTGAAACACAACCTTCCCTCCCGTTTCATGCTTACCATTCACAATCCGATAAACATAAAGCCCTGCCGATCCGCGGAAGGTAATTTCGGTCCTGGATCTGAATACCCTGGAAAGCACCTTCCGTCCAGCCTGGTCGAAGAGGGTAAATGTCGATTCCCCGGGCAACAGGCACACCACGCGGATTACGTCTCTGGCGGGATTGGGCGACACATTCAGCCATTGCGCCGGGTCGTTGGCCACGGCAAGTATCGGATCAACCCTTACTTCCGTGCGGGCCGTATCAGAGCAACCGTTCGCATCTGTAACCATAACTTCGTAAACCCCCGCCTGGTCAAGCCCGGCGTTGCGAAGGGAAACGTGTGGTAATGTCGAAGCAAAGAACTTCGGCCCGCTCCACAGATAGGTATTCCCGCCACTAGCCGTGAGCTCGATAGTGCCGCCAACCTCGTAGGGCCCTCCGTTGGTCGCCGTCGCATCAGGAAGGGGCATGACCTGAATTGTCGTCCCGATTGTCTGCTCGGCCGCGCCTTCTACTTTACAAACTGCCGAATAGGTGGTCGTTTGGGCCGGCTTCACCTTCACGGATTTTTCACCGCTCCCGCCAGTCCAGGTCAATGTCCCCCGGCAGCCGTATGCAAAAAGGGTGACCTCTTCACCCACGCATATCGTATCCGAAGAGGCCTTCACCCGAAACACGTCCGGCGTGCCGGATTTGAGTGTCCATTGCACATTTCGGGTTCGGTCGCTCCTGGCGCCGTCATACCGGCTTATGGTTGTGGAATCGAAGACAGAAGCCGTGAGAACGGCGCCGTCGGGCGCCTGCTCGGGTGCGAGGGTTAGCTGTGCGCCCATGCCCACGAGCGGCTCACCATTCAGTGTCCATTGCACCTGCAAGGTATTGGGAAAGGGGGCGAGCAGGTCTATTTTAAAGCTTTGCGGATCATTGACGGTAACAATGCTACCCGGGTCCGGTTCGGCTTTTTCAATCGGGTTGACCTGTTTCAGAAGTGTCTCCACCGTTGCTTCCCTGCAAACTGCACAAAACTCCTGATTCAAATACTCCATTAAGCATGCCCCATTTGCGGGTTTATGCCAAAGTGCCGCTTCGCCGGTATCTCCGTGCTTATAAATGCTGATACCGGGTTCATTGAGCCAATTCTTCCATCGCACACGCAGCACACTGCTTTCCTGCGTCATATTGGGAGCCTCCCATCCATAGCCGGGACCTGCCCAATACTCATCGTTCAGGTGCGAAAACGTGTGACCGATTTCATGGACGCCGATCCTGTTGGCTTGTGTATGAAGCGTGTGCACGGCTATACTTCCCCCCGATCCGCCGTAAAAAGGCGTATTGACCAGGACTATGACCAGATCATACATCGGAAAATGGTCTGCGAGAAGCTTGGTCAAGACATCATATTTAGTGATCGTCACCAACCGATGGATGGAGCTACCAAACGAGGAGCCAAAAAATGTATTTTTTATACCAACAGGCTGGTCCTTATAAGCATCGGGGGCCGTACCCGGATTGGTCACGCCGCTTTCGACCGAAGGTGTGCGAATGGCGAAAAAATTAAAATAGCTGCGATAGCGGACGTACGGATCGTAACCAAGAAAGAAATCGGCGAATTTTTTCGCCTCTGCTGCGAATTGGGGGAGTTCTTGCTGTGTAAAGCCGTCACCGAGGATCACGACGTTGATACGGTTATCGAACGGCCCTGTTTTATAGAGTGTATCCACCGTATATAGCTGGGCAAAAGCCGGGAAGGCAATGCAAATGGCATATAGGGTGGTACAAATCCTTTTCATAACTAGTTAAAGCCGAGCGTATAGATTTTCACGGAGCCCCTTTCCGGAGTGACACTAAAAAGCTCCAAACGGTTGAGTCCCGAATGGATGGGCATGCGAACAAGCAGGGTACCTTCGCCAGCCTTCACTTCCTGGCGCCGCATATGGCCCGAAGGATCACTCACTTCTACTGACCGATAAAGCGGATGTTCAAATGCCATCTCAGCCTCCAGTGCACTCGTCGTGTAACGTGGAATGGCAGTTATGTAAACAGGAAAACCGACCGGATGACGCAAGTCCTTCATCCGGCCGTTGCCGACCGTAGCGCTCGCCAGTTCGACGTGCTCATTTCCGCCCGGTTTACCTGTAATGCGGAAACTCAGAAATAGAATATGATCGGGTGATTTGCTGTCATAGTTCGGAAGCTCACTGATTTTCAGTGTTGAACGGCCTGACCTGCATTCGTTCATCAGCAAACCGGCGAGCGCGATGACAACCGTGGAAAATAAACGTAGCATGGCGTGGTTCGAAACAAAACTGTAACAGCAATCAATGTACAGTATTATTAACGAATTTCACAGTACCTGTAACACTTCCTCCATCTCACTGATAGCCACTTGAATATCGTCTTTCCCCGTTCGGTAATTAACAAAAGCAGCTCGAACAGCAGATGTACCCGACAGCGAAGTGGGCGTCATGAAAATTTTTCCGCGGCAATTTACTTTTTTCAAGAATTCGGGCATTTTTTCGACCTCATTTTTCAATCTGAAACAAACTACATTGAGCCGGACAGGCGCCAACAATTCGAAATGGCCGCTGGTTTCGATGTAATTGCCCAGCTCCTGCGCACGTGCGATGCTATTTTGTACGATCCATTCGAAACCGTTGCGGCCGTAGGCGGTAAGACTGAACCACGCAGGCAATGCGCGGAAGCGACGGGAGTTTTCCGGAAGGAAATTGAGATAGGAAAAATTCTCCGACGGATCGCCGAGATAGGGCGCATTGGAATTCTGAAATGTACTGACTTGCAATCTGCTATGTGCCTTCCTGACGAACGAAACCGCGCTGTCGTAAGGTACATTCATCCATTTGTGGCAATCGATAGTAATGCTGTCCGCCTGCTCCCAGCCATTCAACAAATGGCGGTAATATGGATGGCAGGCTGCGAAACCACCGAAAGCGGCATCGATATGGAGCCAGAAATCGTATCGTTTTTTCAATGCAACGATCGCCTGAATATCGTCAAAATCGACCGTGTTGACGGTTCCTGCACTACAATTAACGACGATTGGCCGGTCCCGGTTGTCAGCGAGCTTTTTCTCGAAATCGGCCAGATCCATTGCCTCCCTCCCATCCAGCGTCTCTATGCGCAGCATGTTGCTACTGCCCAATCCGAGCATAGAAAGCGATTTGAGCACCGAAGAATGCGGCGTAGCGGCCATTACCACCATATCGCCATTTACACCCTCCCTCGAAATGTCGCGTCCAGATCGCTCACCGGCCCATTGTCTCGCTACGGCCAGGCCCGTAAAATTCGACATTGTAGCGCCGGTGACGAAGCCGCCATTGAAATCATCGGGCAAATAGAGCAGCTGACGCAACAACCGGATAGTCTCCTGCTCGACGATCGCAGAAACATCTCCCTCACCTTGCGTGGTCTGCGTATTCTGATCATAAACGGCTGTCAGCCAATCGCCGGCGATGGCTGCGGGAGTGGCGCCGCCAGTTACAAAACCCCAATACCGGGGCCCGGGGCTGGCGACCATCAGTTTGTCAAAGTGTGTTTTAAAGGCTTCAAGGCTTCCCAGCGCGCCCATCCCCCCTTCACTCAGGTTGGCGGGACGAATTCGCTGATCGGCAACGTAGGTAGGCCGGTCTGCAAGATTTTCAAGAAAACCCAGACTGTCCTTTTTTACCTGGTCCAAAATCGTATCCAGGCTATTCAATTCATTTTCAAACAATTCAAACATAAACTAGTGATTATAATGCGCTTTTACCAGACTAATCTTACCTGCCTCATCGAGTTCCATCAACTCGGCGGCCATTCGATTACTTACACTTTTGTAATATAAAATGACAGAACTTGCACCTACGAGGACCTCATTTAGTTCGAAGTGCAAATCCGTGTAAATGTCGAGCGCTTTCTTGAAATAGTTTTCGAGCTCCTGCTTGTCGGCGATGACCCCGTCGGCATTCATGCCTAACTTGATAATGTAGGGCGAAAAGAACCGGATATCCTCGGAATATAGCCTCATGATAGCAGTAAGGTCATGATGATTCCAGGCGTCAATCCATTGTTCTGCAAAGGATTGCGCCGATTGTTCTGTTAAATGCATGGCTGTTTATGGTTGTGTTGACGGTGTTTGAGTGATCCAGCGGCGATGATAGTTGATCTGACCGAGATGCCATGAAAGGTGAGCTAACAAATGGGTAAGAACGAGCCGCACAGACTGTTCCGGAAACAGATCCACCACATGACGAGGATATTCCTCCTCCATCTTCTGCTCATCCAGCGTCCGTAGTGTGTTGATCACTACCTCGTGTAGCGTATCCAGCTCCACAAGCATTTGTATTTGGGTAAACGTCTTTTGGTTAAACTCGGCATCACGGTCACGTATGTACGCATGCCCGCCGAGTGTAAGGCCCACGTATGTGCGTAAATTCCCGATTAAGTGCTGGCACAGATTACCGCCCGGATTGATCGTACCTGGTAGCGGCACCCATAAGGCATTTTCCGAATGGTACTGCTCAATTTCCCTCCGGAGCTTTTTGATATCCCGACTGAATAAAGTGATGAATATGTCGCTATTCATGGCTATTTATTAAAGTGAATGTACTTTTCCTCTTTTGAAGCTGGTAACCGCGGTTTACCAGAAAGACGCCGCCGAGGGTGACAGCAAATGCAAGGGTCGTGAGCCAGGTTATCCTTTCGTCCAATATTAAAAAACCTAGTACCAACGCTACCAGTGGATTAATGTACGCATAAATGGACACCAATCCTGCCGGCAGCCTGGACATGGCAAACAGATACGAACCAAAAGCGAGGATCGAGCCGAAAAAAATCAGGTACAAAAGGGCCAGGATCGATTTCGGTTGCATCACAGGCAAATTTGTCCAATCCTCATTGAAAGCACTCAGCACAAAGAGTCCCACCCCACCGGCCATCATCTGAATCGCGGCGTTGAAAAACGAATCTGTTCTGCCCGGGTAGCTCTTGGTATACAGCCCACCCAGGCACCACGACACGCACGAAGCCAGCGTAACGCAGATACCCATGAAGGAATTCCGGTCGGCCAGGTATTCGAGGTTATCCCTGAACACCAGCATCACCCCCGCAAGTCCCAGCATGACTCCGGCTGCCACATGGGCGTTGATACGCTCTTCCTTCCGCGCCAGCACATTGATCAGGATAGTAAAAAGCGGCACCGTCGCATACAGCAAGGCAGCAAGGCCACTTGGGATGAATTGAACACACCAGCCAACCAGGCCCGTCCCGAACGTGATCATACACCAGCCCGGAACGAGTTGCAAACCGATATCGGCCAAAGTCCAGGGGAATGACCTCTTCCTGAGCATGAGAAAACCCAGCAGCAATGCTCCCGCCACCACGTTCCTGAAACCCATGAAGAAAAGTGCCGGAAAACCCGACACGCCAATGCGCGCGGCCAGGTAAGTGGTCCCCCAAAAGAAACACACCATTACCAATGCGAAATATGCCGTCAGATTCCCTTTCATAGCCGTTTTAGATTGAACGCCACAAAATTCCGCCCCTTAAATTTAATAAAACAGATTCACTTTTGTTATTTTGAAGCATAACAGATATAAATATCGATTAGCATGACCGAAGCGCCTACCCGCGAAGATTTCCTGTACTCACAAATTGCCGACCGACTTGCAGCGCAAATTGAAAAAGGCATCCTGAAAGCCGGCGACAAGCTGTTTTCGCTCCGCGCGCTGAGTAAAGAACAGGGCGTCAGCCTCAGTACGGCATTCAAGGCTTACGTGGAACTGGAAAACAAGGGTATCATCGAAGCAAGGCCCAAATCGGGCTATTTTGTCCGTTTTTCGCCACTCAATGCACCTGAAAGGCTCCATAACACATCGCCAAGCCCGCTCATCGAAAAGGCTAATGTGGATGAAATGATCCGGACGGTCTACAAAACCATGACCCACGAGCGGATTATCCGGCTGTCGGTGGCTGCTCCTTCCGCCGAACTCATCCCGGAAGCCAAATTGAACAAGGCTATGATTGAGGCGCTCAGAAAAAGCCCCCACAGCTGTACCCAGTATGAAGAAGTACAGGGCAACCCCGCCCTGCGGCAACAGATCGCCAGATATGCATTCAACTGGAAAGGAAACGTGAGCGGAGACGACGTCATTACCACGCAAGGCTGTATGGAAGCGCTGATTTTTTGCCTGAAAGCCGTTACCGAACCCGGCGACACCGTTGCGATCGAAAACCCGATTTACTTTGGAATTTTTAATATTATGAAAAGCCTCGGGCTAAAAACGCTCAAAATTCCCTGCCACCCCGACGAGGGTGCCGATCTTGAATACCTTGAAAAAGCACTTGAAACGATTCCCGTGAAAGCAGTGCTGTTTGTACCTAATTTTTCCAACCCCACCGGCGCGCTTATGCCGGATCACCGCAAGAAGCAGCTCGTCGAAATGCTCGCCGCACGCGAGATTCCATTGATCGAGGATGATATTTATGGAGAAATGTATTTTGGAAAAACAAGGCCGGGTACGTGCAAAAGTTACGACAAAAAAGGCCTGGTAATGCTCTGCGGGTCGGTATCTAAAACGCTCGCACCGGGTTATCGCGTGGGTTGGTGCCTGCCGGGGAAGTTTAAGGACAAAGTTCTGAGCAACAAGCTGATGCATACTGTTTCTTCCGCCACGCCGACACAGGCAGCCATTGCCAACTTCTTCGAAACCGGTCGCTATGACCTGCATATGAGGCACTTGCGCAAGTCGCTGCACACGCAATGCCTGCGTTATGTGCAAGCCATTTCCGACTATTTCCCCGCCGATACAAGGCTCGTGCGGCCACAAGGCGGGTATGTTTTGTGGATTGAACTGAACAGAAACATCAATGCATTCGAACTCTTCGAAAGCGCCATCCAGGAAAGCATCAGCATCGCCCCCGGCCAGATTTTCAGCACCGACGCACGGTTCAGCAATTACATCCGCATCAGTTTCGGCGCACCTTATAATGCGGCAATTGACGCGGGATTAAGGAAACTGGGAGAGTTGATCAGGGATGCAACTGGCTGATCAATAGCCTTAAAACATACGCAACAATATTGCAATTACTTGATTTTCAGCACCTGTAACCCTGTTGCACGGCTTTGTAACCTACCTTTGTAATGTTCCTACGGCTCAGCTGTACGGCAGAACAGCATTTTAGTATTTCAATGATTGCATTATGAAACTCGACGAAAAATCGGCCCCTCATCAACCGCACGACGACTGCTGTTCGGCAGAGACACATACGCACGCCAAACATAATGGCCACGCACACGGCCACGAGCATGATCACAGTCACGATCATGACCATGACCACGGAGACCATAGCCACGGATCGGGAGACGATGCGGGCATTTTCAAAAGCCGTTGGATGTTATGGCTGAGCCTGGCAATTCTGGCCGTGTTTCTCGTTTTGGCATACATTTTAAAGGTTGAAGTTGCTCGCCCAGTCGAAATCGGGATGATGCTCGTCGCGTATGTGCTTGCCGGGAATAAAACCGTGGCGCTTGCGTTCCGGAAAGCAAGTCGCGGCGACTTCTTCAATGAATTTACGCTGATGACCATCGCTACCTTTGGTGCATTCTATATCGGGGAGTTTAGCGAGGGCGTTGCGGTGATGATTTTTTACGAAATAGGCGAGCTCTTTCAGGATATCGCCGTTAGCCGGTCGAAACGGTCCATTAAGGCTTTGCTCGACATACGACCGGACACGGTAACCGTTTTGCGCAACGAAAAACCCTTGCAAATCACACCGGACGAAGTTCTGATAGGCGAAAAAATATTGGTCAGGGCAGGCGAAAAAGTGGCGCTGGATGGAGAAATGCGCTCCGCTTCCGGCACATTTAATACCGCAGCACTCACCGGCGAACCGAAACCGCAGATCATCGAAAATGGCCAAAAAGTGCTCGCCGGCATGATATCGATCGAAAAATCCGTCGAAATCGAGGTGAAAGCACTCTTCAAGGACTCGAAACTCTCGCGTATACTGGAAATGGTGCAGGAGGCTAGCGCGCGCAAAGCTCCTACCCAACTGCTGATCAGTCGCCTGGCGCGCATTTACACGCCCGCAGTATTCCTGCTTGCATTGCTCATCATCGCAATCCCCGCGCTTTTTGTAGCCGATTATCAATTCGACCAGTGGCTCTACCGGGGCATGGTTTTCCTGGTCATCGCCTGCCCTTGTGCACTCACGATCTCTATTCCACTCGGCTATTTTGGCGGTATCGGCCTAGCTTCACGCAATGGTATTCTCGTAAAAGGGGCAAATTTTCTGGATGTTATCACTAAAATCGACACGTTAGTTTCGGACAAGACGGGTACGCTTACCAAAGGGGTATTTAAAGTTCAGCAAGTAGAAACTGCCATTGAAAAAACCGATTTTATCCGCATAGCTGCTTCGTTGGAAAGCTACTCGACGCACCCGGTCGCCAAAGCGGTTGTTGAATCGGCGGGAATTATTGAGCTGGCAAAACCGACAGATGTCGAAGAAATCGCGGGACACGGTTTAAAGGGTAATGTCGAGGGTAAGGCTGTTCTCGCGGGTAATACGAAATTGCTCGACAGGTATTCCATCAGCTATCCTGCCGAGCTTGGTTCGGTAGTTGAAACTATCGTTGTTGTGGCGGTCGATAATGATTACGCGGGTTATTTCCTCATTGCCGACCAGGTTAAAGAGGATGCTGCTGCCGCTGTCGCGGAATTGAAAACACTTGGCATTTCAACGGTCATGTTGTCCGGCGATAAAGAAGCCGTCGTCGCCAAAGTTGCAGGCGAGCTCGGCATTGCTAAAAGTTACGGCGGACTGTTGCCTGAAGACAAGGTGAGGATCGTACAAGAGCTTAAAAATAAGGGCAACTACATTGCATTCGCGGGCGATGGTGTAAACGACGCGCCGGTAATCGCGCTCGCCGACGTAGGCATAGCCATGGGTGCGTTAGGTTCCGATGCTACCATTGAAACGGCCGATATCGTCATCCAGAACGACCAGCCTTCGCGCATTGCTTCGGCAGTACGGATCGGCAAAATCACAAAATCCGTTGTTTATCAGAACATTTCCCTCGCTATGGGGGTTAAAATTGCAGTAATGGCCCTGGGTGCCGGCGGCGTTGCGACGCTCTGGGAAGCTGTTTTTGCCGATGTGGGTGTTGCATTGCTGGCAATTCTAAATGCATACCGGATCCAGGGAAAGAAAATATAACATAGCCTGCGTTGCTCAAATACCATGGGAAAAAAGTTGGACCGGATCACACCGGAATTGGAGTCCTTCATCAATAATCAAAAGATTTTCTTCGTCGCCACCGCGGCCGAAACGGGGACAGTCAATTTATCACCGAAAGGAATGGATTCCTTTCGTATTCTCGGGCCAGACCGGGTGATGTGGCTCAATGTAACCGGCAGCGGCAATGAAACCGCGGCCCATTTGCTGCAGAATGACCGCATTACCGTTATGTTTTGTGCATTTGAGGGCAAGCCGCTTATCCTGAGATTGTATGGACACGGCAAAGCCTACCATCCCGCCGACGCAGAATGGCACGAATATGCCCCCCTCTTCCCCCCGTTCGAAGGGGCGCGGCAGCTGATAGACATACAGATACACCTCGTCCAAACCTCCTGTGGCATGGCTGTCCCGTTCATGGATTACGACCGCGAACGGGAGGAGCTAAACGCCTGGGCCAGAAAACAAGGTCCGGGAGGCATTCAGGATTATTGGTCAAGAAAAAACATGGCCAGCATCGATGGTTTCGACACAGGCATTTTCGCTTCCACCCCAACAGATGAAAGCAAATGAACATGCAGCAGGTACAGCAGTGCTGAACCTGCTGCACATTTCAACACAGCATTCCCTACGCAAACGGGTAGCCGAATGCGAAATCCCAACTCAGTTTCTCCAATAGTACACCCCTCCCAAGGGTCGCTAACGACCTCCGGCCAATAAGTGAAACTTACCGGAAAATAACTGATCAAACGACTGGAACGGGCGTACTGCCTGCCACCTTTTCCAGGGCGATGGTGACCCTCTCGATGCGGTCGACATTACCGCGGCTACTGTCTGAAACTGCCTGTGCCACTGAGGTTAAGTAATCCCCACCAAGCTTGGTGTTGAAAAAAGGGTCGTTCTGGGCGAGTACTCCCCGCCAGCCTTTACCCACGATATTCCTGGATTTAACAAACCTGACCAACAGGCGCTCTTTGATGGACAAGCCTCCATGTTCGGAGACTCTTGCTTGAAGCTGGTGCATATACAATAGTGGTGTATTATAAAAAATTGTAATTTGCGCTTTATCAATAACGATAATCACTGGCAATTCAAAAGTACAGAATAGCTATCACTTAGTCAAGTATTTTTATATTAAACTTCTAACTAATGTCAATTGTTGGCGAACGCATTAAGAAATACCGCGAATTGAAAGGCTGGAACCAGCATCAACTGGCTAAGACGTTGAAGAAATCGGGTAAAGCAGTAATCTCGAATTGGGAAACCGGAAGAAACGACCCCTCTCTCGCCGAGCTTCGGTTGATGGCCGAGCTCTTCGACACCACGGTGGCCCAGCTTGTCGGCGAGGTGCCAATGCTCGAAGAACCGCGGGAGCAATATATCATGATCAAAAAAGACGATCTCATTGACCTCCAACGCAAAGCACTGGAATTGGAAGCGGATCGAATCAACAGCCTCAAAGGCCAGCTCAGATTAGCCGAAAAAAATGAACGGCCCGACGATGGCCAGGCATAATGCCAGGTTACGCTGGAACAACGACCGGAAACCCAGCGCGCAGCCAAAGCTGATCACAATCAGCAAAATCCATAATGCGCTGTAACCCCAATGCCCGGCCACATATGCGCCCATAACGGGGCCGATGATCTGCGCGACAGCCTGCGACACCGAATAAGCGGCCGAGTATTTGCCTCGGTTTAAATCGCTGGCCCGGTTCATGACGAAGGTACTCAGATAAGGAAACGCCAGCATTTCGCCCGTTGTGAAAAGCACTACAGTCGCAATGGCAAGTACTACCGGCAAAACATGGGGCACGACAAGCGCCAGGAACGCCATTGCGCTGAAAAGCGGTCCTGAAACCATGTAAAAGTAATCGGGCTTCCGGTTGGCCAGGTTTTGCACCAGTACCATCTCGAACAGGGCGATAATGAGCCCGTTCATGCCCAGCATAACACCGATTGTAGACTCGCCGATGCCCATTTCTTCCTTCCAATAGACGGGCACGAGCCTGAACAGCACTACAAAACACAGCATATAAAGGGTAACCATTACGAGGAAACGTACAAAAAATGCATCCTTCCAGGGAGAAGCGGTGCTTACTTCCGCCATTTCCGGAAAGTCATTTTTCGTAACGTGCTTTCGTTTAGGCAACAGCATAACGATAAGCAAACCAGCCAGCACATATACTACACCGTCAACCCAGAACAAAAGGTGATAATTAATAGCCGCCAGTAACCCTCCCACGCCGGTGCCGAAGCCAAAACCGATATTGGTGGCAAGCCGGTTAAGCGCATACGAGCGTATGAGATTTTCGGGCGTCGAATAAGCGGCGATGGCCGTTTGGTTGGCGGGTTTGAACGCTTCTACAAAAAAGCTGAGGACTACGATCAGCGCGCACAGCAGCGCAAAGTCGGTGGTAAGGCTAAATAGGGTAAAGAATACCCCACTCAGTATCAGGCTGCCGATCTGCACGGGCTGAAAGCCCAGCTTGTCGGTGAGATAACCACCCGCCATCGCCCCAAGCACCGAGCCGACGCCGAACAATGTAATGATCAATCCTGCATCCTCGATGCTCCGGTGCAGGCTTTGGGTAATATACATACTCATAAAAGGTACGGCCATATACCCGCATCTGTTCACCAAAATCACCAGGCTCAGTAACCAGGTTTCCCTGCTTAGCCCGGTGAAAGATGCCCTGTAAGCACCAATAACTTTCCTGATCATATTAAATCCCTGATAATCTTAATGCTTTCTTCCAGTTCCCCCGGATCAGAAGAAGCGAATCCGAGGCGTATATAGTTCCTGAACTGTGCCGGATATCCTGCAACTTTTCCATTTGAGAAATACAAATCCTTTTGTGCCGCCCTTTCCGCAAGCCTGGGTATGTCGATCGCCGGATCAAAACGCGCCCAAACCGCCATCCCGCCGTCGGGAATGTCGAAACTGATATGATCTGGCAATTCAGTTTTCAGCAACTCGCAAAACAAGTCGCGACGCTGCTTGTAGACCCGCACCGATTTCCGCAAATGACGCTGAATGACACCTGTTTGAAGCAGCTCGGCAATCGCATTTTCGAGCATTGTGTCGCCTTGCCGGTCGATAATGCGCCTGAGCGAAGCCAGATGGGCGATGACGTCTTCCGGTCCGACCAGGTAACCGACCCGGAACGCGGGTGAGATCGTTTTAGTAAATGACCCACAATAAAGCACCATACCGGCCTGATCGGCGCCAAAAAGCGGAAGGAGCGGTTTGCTCAAATAATGAAAATCGTAATCGTAATCATCCTCAAAAATCACAAATCCATGCTTGTCAGCAAGTTGAAGAAGCTTAATCCGACGATCGGGCCGTAGTGCGACTGTCGTGGGATACTGATGATGAGAAGTCACGTACACCATTCTGACACGCCGTTTCTGACATAGCTCTTCCAATGCATCTACATCCATACCATGCTCATCCACAGGCACATGGCAAATATCCGCACCTGCCTGTGCGAAGTTCATCGATGCCCCAAACCACCCCGGCGAGTCGGTAACGACGCAGTCGCCAGCCTTTACCAGGCTCGTACAAGCGAGGTACATACCCATTATCATCCCTCTCACAATCAGTATGTTGGCAGAAGAAGTTTTGAGCCCGCGCGTTTCGTTCAAATGGGCTGATAGCTCTTGCCTGAGCCAACTGGTACCGCTGGTTTCCCCATACCCCAGCCGCGTGTAGGAATTGCCATGGAGCAATTGGCTCCTGTATGCACGTGACAGATCTTCGAGTGGCGCGAGCCTCGGATCGGGAAAGCCGTCATCCAGGTGAAGCCGCCAGCCGGCTTTCAATACAGCCCTGTCCAGGTGAGCAGGCTTCTCGAACCCGAAACCGGCCTTTTTGAGCGGATCCCTGTCCGCTGCTATCTCCACCGGCAGCGGAAGCGGCCGCAAATCGGGCAGATTCCGTGCTACGAACGTACCGTTTCCCGTCTGACTTTCCAGCCACCCTTGCGCCAGGAGCTCGTCGTACGCCTGCACGACAGTCCGCCGGTGCACGTTTAAAATAGCGGACAGTTGCCTGGTACTCAGCAATCTATAACCAGATTGCAAAGTGCCGTTCTTGATCAATGACATCAGTTGATTGGCGATCTGAAGATATACCGGCTGTTTTCCACCCTTTTCGGGAGTAATCAGCGTCGACAACACATTCATCATAATTGGACTACCACTATTTAATATATTGGATTAAAGAGATGGACCAATTAACGCATAATTTTGAAGAAAAACAAAGTACATGAACACGCCACCGCCCTATCTCGTACCCAGCCGTCTCGCCAAACGCACACATTATGAGCAAGAAACGATCTGCGCTATTCTCGACGAAGCCTTATTTTGCACTATTAGCTATGCAGTGGACAATAAGCCGTTCTCTATTCCGACGGCTTTTGTCCGCTATGAAGATAAAATTTATATTCACGGATCTGTCGGGAGCCATTTCATCAGGGAAATCGAGAAGGGAATCCCGGTATGCATTTCCGTAATGCTCACCGATTCGCTCGTGGTAGCAAAATCGGCGTTCAGCCATTCGGTCAACTACCGATCGGTCGTTATTTTTTCCAGTGCAGAAAAAGTGGAAGATATCTCGACAAAAAGGGCCGCATTTGAATGGCTTACCAATAAAATAGTACCCGACAGCTGGGATTACCTCCGCCCGATGACCGACAGCGAAGTCCGGAAAACTACCGCGCTGGCGTTTTCTTTTGAGCTAGCATCCGCTAAAATGCGTGACGGGATGCCGAAGGACGAACCGGAGGACCTGGAATTACCTATCTGGTCGGGACTGATACCGCTACAAACCTTACGCGGAAACCCGATTGCCGACGAGACCAGCCAAAATATTCCACTTCCTCAACATTTAAGTTAACCGCATGCAACCTTGATACCGGTTTGAACATCTTTCGGGCAAACTCACCTGCAATATCCCACCCAAATGTTGCACTTCATGTCAGGAAAGGAAATATTCGACCGGTATCAGCTGGCGGCTTTAAAAAACGGACTCGGCTCGCGCGAGTTCAATTACGGGAACATTCTGTATCAGGCACTGCGAATCGAAGGAGAGGAAAGGGTTTTCCAATTGCTTGAACTGGCCGAAAATACCGGCAAACGCATCGCCCTCGCTTGTTCGATTCCGAATGCGGAGACCGGCTCCGAACCTAATATGGTCATTCTCGTCTGACACCCACGTTATCCGTTTACAAAGCTTCTCACGTTAAACACGCAATTCCCTTTTGATTTGCGGACAGCCGTAGCGAATTTTGGCACCATCTTGAATGTATGCTGAATTTGCAAATCGTATGGAATTTCTTGTTGTAATCGCCTTTTTCGGATATATCTATTACCTCCGCAACTATGCCGACCTCCGCAGCCCCAGCGAAAAAGAAGCGGCCGCCGTCTCCGAAGGAATCAAACTGTACAACGATGGGCAAATCGATAAAGCCTATACCTATTTCGATTCCAGGATCCGCCAGAAACCCAAGTCCTGCATCGCTTATCTCTATCGTGGTTTATGCCAAAAAGCGCTCGGGAATCCCGAGGCTGCATTGAAAGACATTCAGGCTGGTCTGAGCTATGACGATCAGGTCTTTACGGTTTATCTCGAACTCGGCAAAATTTACCTCGAACAAAACCAACCCGAACAGGCGCTATCGGCCCTGAACAAAGCCGTAAGCGTCTCGGAAGAACAAAGTGAAGCCCCTTATCACTGGCGTGCAAAGGCATTTGAGCAACTTGGCCGGAATATCGAAGCTGAACAAGACACCAAACACGCACAGGAGCTCCGTGCGCGGCTGCAAAAGACCCATTCCGGCTTCAACTCATCCAAGGCTCCATTCTTCGACAAACGACTGGCTATCAACATGGTCATGATCTCCCTCACCAGCGTATTGCTCGTTTACGTGATCAAAAATGCCGAAAGCATTCACCTGCCCTACCTCGTCGCCGTTTTCGCTGCTATCTCCATCGGTTTCGCAGAACCCTATAAAGGTTGGCTTTTGGCTATTATGCAATGCATTCTCATGCTTGCCGGCTATCACTTTTTCACCGACCTCCCGGAAGACCGCGCCCGGCAGGAGCTAGAAAATTTCAGCCTTTACGGATCGATGATCCTCACGTTCGCGGCCAGCTTTTTGGGCGGGTTTTTGAAGAGGGCTTTGAATATGAAGTAACAATCCAAACCCGACGTGCCGGATTGCACCTGCTCACTATACCGAATGTCAGGCTCAATTATTGCAAGGGAAATCCTAAAAACAATTTTAACCATGGACAGTATCGAACGGCAGCAACTCGAAGACAAGATTCTTGCGAAAAGGCAACAGATCGAGTTCGAGCGTACAAACCTGGAAGAAACCATTGCCTTTTCCCCGGAAAACCGCGAAAATCCGGAAGTAATGGAAGAAACCAAAAACTTTGACGATCCTGCACAGAACGTTGTAGAGCAAGGAGAAATGCGGTCGCTCAGAACCGCCGAACAGGAGCTTAATGAATTGCTGAGGCAGCTGGAAACGCTGCGGAACAAATGACCGGTTATTCCAATGCGAGCACAGGAACCGACACTTCCACGGCAGTCGAGTCGGATTCCCCGCCGCTTACTTTCCCTATTCCGAAATCCCCGCGGTTCACCTTAAATCTGCCGTAGAAAACGTGCTGATCACCCGTGCTCCTAAATGCAAACGGGATCGCTATCGCTTTCTTGATACCTTTCAGTTCCAGCTCGCCGCGCACAACGAAACCCGTGTCTGTCCGGCTGACGGACGTCGAAGCAAAATGAATGCGCGGGTATTTTTCCGCATAAAACCACTTGTCGCTTTTGGCATGCTTGTTTTTCAATTCAATGCCCGTATCGATCGAGGCGACATCTACCGACACTTCAAAGCGGGAATCTTCGGGGTGACCGGGATCGAAGCGGATATTGCCTTCCATTTGACGGAATGATCCATGTGCGTATTTGCCGTCGAAGCGGATCTGATAGCCCTCTACAATGCGCCAGCCAGCGACAACCGCAAATGAAAATGCACTCATTATCAATAAACTGACCACTGTTAAATACTTTCTCATTGTCATTTTTAAATAAATCAAGCCACTATGCGCCTGCTTTTGAGCGAGGAGGGATTAATGCCGCGGTATTTTTTAAATGCTATTGAAAAGTGCTGGGCGTGCTCATACCCCAGCAGATCGGAAACTTCCTCCACGGAATAGGAGGAGTCGAGCAGTTGCTGCTCTGCATAGTCCATCCGCAATTTGCGCAGGTAACCAAAAACGGTGGTTCCAAAAAGCTCTTTGAACCCTTTTTTGACCTTAAATTCATTCAAAAGGCAAATCCTTGATAGCTCCGCAAGTGAATGTTCTTCGAGAAAGTGCATGTCGAGGAAATACTTTAATTGATGCAGCTTGTCTGCATCCCCTACCGAAATACCGTCTGCCTGGTTGGGGCCACGAAACTGCTCGACTTGCAGCGCCAGCAGTTCCAACACTTTCGACTGGATCATCAGATTACGTAATGCCCCGCCCTCCCTGCATTGTTTCACCTCCCTTATCAGGCTTTGCATGCGCGGTGTCGTGTTCGCAGTACCCCTAATTCCCGAAAATGGCCTGTTGCAGAGCAAGTTCTTTTGAACGCGTTCGCTCCAATGGTCGTCGCAACCGATGATATTGGAAAAAAATGTCTTATCCAGGCTGATATGGAACATTTCGAGCGAGTCGTTGGCAGAGACCCGGTTGGTATCGCCGCCTTCCGGTGAAAAGACCAGGTTATGCTTACCCGGCCGCATATGAAGGTCGTGTGAAAGCCCTTCGAAAGTGGTGTCGAGCCGTCCTGCCATGTGGAAATTGATGTTGATCGTATCCACCGGCGTGCTGTCGTAAAGGATTACATCTTCCTGCGACGCCCATTGCAGGTTCATGACGTGTACATGCGGAAACACCAGGCTTTTGAACTTCATCTCGCCGACCTTGGGATGATACCGGGTCACAAACTCGTGCGGGTTATCCGCGCGTGCTTCGTGAATGACCGATTGCGGGTTGGGTACCGGAATGAATTCGATGATGTCGGCTGACTGGATGAATGTGGTGGCCATTGGACGGAAGAGGTTTTAACACGGCACTAAAATACGCGCCCGACTGCCCCGCCCCTGCTACTTACTGAGTGAACGGCCCAATTAATCGACATAATCCGTTCGTCGTAGATTTTTATCCGTTGTGCGTAGGTCAATGCGGCACCCTCCCTTGCATTTTTGCCAAAAACTTCAACGCCATGATCAGAAAAATTTTAAAATGGACAGGCATTGTCCTGGCCGGAGTTGCGCTCGTAGCCATCGGCGCTTACGCCTATGTGTCGGTCTCCATGAAAAACCGGATGGCAAAGGCCTACACTTTTGAGAAAGAAACCATTAAAATCCCGACGGACAGCACCACGCTCGCAAGGGGCAAGCATTTGGTCGCTATTAAGGGTTGTCAGGATTGCCACGGGACCAACCTGGAAGGCAAGATCATGAATGACGATGGCGCCATTGGTCGCCTCGTTGCGGGCAACTTAACGCACGGAAAAGGAGGATTACCGGCAAGTTACGAAGTGTCCGACTGGCTCGCTGCGCTACGGCACGGAATTCATCAGGATGGTAAGCCGCTGCTCTTTATGCCTTCGCATGAAACGACATTGCTTTCTCAGCAAGATCTGGCCGCGCTGATTGCCTATTGCCGCCAGATTCCGGAAGTGGACAATGTACTACCCGAAAACGACCTTGGCCCGGTTGCGATCGTCATGAGCTATATCGGCAAAATGCCACTTTTGTCGGTGGAAAAAATCGATCACGAAAAGCCGATGATCGCCCGGGCGGATTCGACGGAGGGTGCGGCTCAGGGCAAATACCTGGCTGTGTCGTGTTCAGGGTGCCATCGTGAGAATTTCAAAGGCGGTGAGCCGCTCGCTCCGGGCTTTCCCCCTGTACCGGATATCACCCGGGCGGGCCACGTAGGCAAGTGGACGAAAGCCCAGTTCATTACCACGCTTACTTCGGGAAAAACCCCGGAAGGCCATGTTCTCAAAAATGAAGATATGCCCTGGAAAATGACGGCGCAGTATACGCGCACCGAGCTTTCTTCTCTCTACGATTACCTGCAATCCATCCAGTAAACGACCTGGCCGGACTTTTGAAGTCCGGCCAGGCGCTCATGTTATTCCTCCCCTGTCGCGATGGGGCGTTCGGTCCGGGACCATTCGCTCCACGAGCCCACATACAGGCTGGCGCCATGGAGGCCGGCTTCCGCCAGCGCGAGGAGCGTGTGGCAGGCAGTGACGCCTGATCCGCAATGCACGATCACTTTACGGGGATCTTTGTCCGCAAGTGCATCCTTATATTTCGCGGCAAGTTCCGCGGGCGGCATAAACTCGCCTTTTTCGTCGAGGTTGGAAGTATAGGGTATATTAACGGCCCCTGGAATATGGCCTGCTACCAGGTCGATCGGCTCGCTTTCACCGAGGTAGCGGTAATGCTCGCGCACGTCGATCACCATCGATTCGGGATCGGCCGCAGCGAGCGCCACGTCATCGGCATCGACCAACGGCATCTGCCACCCGTTGATCGGATATTCTTCCAAAGCGTGCAGCGAAGCTGCTTTTTGTGTTAAATCGATTCCGGCCTCCACGATCGCGTCCAGCCCGCCACTTACTACAAATACCCTTTCATGACCGGCCGCTTTGAGCATCCACCAGAAACGTGCAGCCGCATTAGCGCCTTTTTTATCGTCATACACAACAACCGTCGAAGAAGGGCTGATACCGAGAATCCCCAAAAAGCGCCCGAAATCATCAGGTTCAGGCAGCGGGTGTCGGCCGCCGTTCGATGGGTCACCGGTTTTTTCCGACAAATCGGTTTCGAGGTCTACAAACTGCGCATTTTCGAGGTGCGCCTTGTTATACCGTTCCAGGGCATCGGTCCCTCCCCGCGCATCGATCACGATAGGGTCTTCATTTTCCAGAATGGTTTTAAGCTGGTCTGTGGTAATGATATTCATGTCCGGGTCCTTTTGAAAAAACTTTGGTAAATAACGTTACTTTTCACGAAAACCAGCGTCTAAATAGTCAATGTTCAACTGTTTCGCACGCTATAATCATGAACAAATTGCCCAATTGTTCACAGGCCGTTATTTCAAAAGATAAAATTGAAAGCTATCTGCTGAACTTCGACCATCGTGAAGGAAAGTCAAAAGCAATGTTTTTTAGTAAATTTGGTTATCCGCTTGCGAATAGCCCGGAGTTTTGTGCAGCGCTTAGGGAACTGGCTTGTGAAAGTATCGTTGTACAGGTTGAGGAGCGGCTCCCGTTCGGAACCAGAATTACAACCGAAGGCCCCTTGCGTACGCCTGATGCAAGAAACCCGCGAATACGCATGGGATGGTTCTTTGATAGGGACAATCCTGAAAATCTTCCACGATTAATCGCCGTAATTCCTACGAGATCAAAATGAAAGAGCTGGATATAGTAGTACTGACCCAAGATCTGCCCCAACTGGAACTACAAGTGGGCGACATAGGAACTATCGTAATGACCCATGGGGAAGATGCGGGGTTCGAAGTCGAATTCTGCACGCTAGATGGCGAAACGGTCGCTCTTGAAACACTCCTACCTTCTCAAATTCGCCCGATCACCCGTGGTGAAATTGCACACGTACGCAAGTTGCCAGCCATTGTGGATTCGCATTAATCCAAAAAAATCACGACGAATGTAAGTTTTTCCCAATCTCAACAACCTATTGGGAAAGATTTGATTTTTATGGAGAAAATTTTTCTTGAAACGATCGGGGAGCATCAGCGGATCATTTTTAAGGTGAGCCGGATGTACCGCAATACGCCTGAGGATCAGCAGGACCTTTTTCAGGAAATCGTCTACCAGCTCTGGCGCGCATTCCCCGGCTTCCGGAACGAATCCAAAATCACGACCTGGATTTACAGGATCGCCCTGAACACGGCTATGGCATCCTACCGGAAGCAAAAACCTCCCGTCTCATTGTCCGAACATCCGCCCGATCTTGCCGATACAACTGAGACATCTTCGGAACGGGAGGAATGGCTGTTCCGCGCATTACGAACGCTGGGCGAATCAGAACGCGCACTTATTTCCCTTTACCTCGAAGACTATTCCTACGCCGAAATTGCCTCGGTGACAGGCATCTCGGAAAATTACGTGGGCGTTAAGCTCAACCGCATCAAGGAAAAACTTAGATCACTTTTAACTTCAAAAAACTTATGAATATCGACGATCTGAAATCGGATTGGCGCCGGGCCGGTAACGAACCGCTTTCTGAAAAACAGCTTGCAATGATGACGCGCGTCCGCAACCACCCATCGCTTCGCAAATTGCGGATCAAGTTCATGACTGAGATAATCGCCCTTTCCGCCCTGCTGCTAATGTATTACGATGGCTTCGATGGGGCTCAGAAACCTTTGCTAGCTAATATTTTACTGATTATTAGCATTGTACTTTACATCGTCAACAATGCATTGGGATATACTCAAATCCAAAATCCGTCGGTAAGCGTGAACCTCCGAGAGGCATTGGCCAAACAGACGCGTTCATTGAAACGGTTAGCATTTCTTTCGCTGACATCGTCGGTGCTGTATGCCACTGCCCTTATAGTTTTCTTTACTTATCAAATGGTTTTCACACAGCGCAAATACATCATTTTGAGCGGATTAATACTATCAGCGCTCCTCCTGTTTTACTATTCATGGATCAGCTGGCAAAGAAAAATTGCTCATTTCAAGCAATTGGAAGCAGATTTTTGACATTTTAGCAGGATTAACGATCTATGCGATGATTAGCCAGGAATTTACAGAAGAAGACATTGCCTACCTCCCCGCCCTCGAACCGGAGGGTTGGGGCGATATCCGCCCGCGGTTCGCCTATTTTTTAAAATCCGATTGTTGTAAACCGATCAAAATCGAGGAAAATGGCCAGCCTGTTGCCGTTGGCGCCGCTATTTTCCATGCCGATACGGCCTGGCTCGCTTGCATCATCACACATGGCGAACACAGGAATAAGGGCCTGGGCAGCGCGATCACACGCAGCCTGATCGAAAGCATCGACCGGAACCGTTACCCGACCGTTTATCTCGACGCGACCGAATTTGGCTATCCGGTGTATTTGAAACAGGGTTTCGAAGTCGAGGGGCAATATGCGCATTTAAGAAGGGAAGCGGTCGCCGCAGATATTGCCTTCCCCCCACATATTGAGCCATTTAATGAATCTTTCCGCGATGCGGCCTATGCGCTCGACTACCTGGTTTCCGGCGAGGACAGGCGCGGTGTCATGGCAGAATTTCTCACTGAAGCATCGGTCTATATCGATTTGAATGGAGATTTGCAGGGGGTTTACCTGCCCACATGGAGCGATGGCCCTATCATTGCCGCCACCGACACCGCGGGATTCGCACTCATGCAGATCCGCTCGGCAACGAGGCCCACGGCGATCCTGCCTGTCGGCAATGCCGAAGGCTTGAAATATCTTCAGGAAAACGGGTACAATATGTATAAGACTTCCCGCCGCATGATCCTCGGTCCGCGCAGGGTGTGGCATCCGGAGCGCCTTTACAATCGCATCAGCGGTGCATTGGGCTGATTACCGCAGTTCCAGCTCGCTGATTTTGGAGAATTCGGTGTGCGGCGCCATCGCTTTCACGATCCCTTTGCGATCCACCAATATAAAATAGGGTGTTTCGCTGACCTTATACCGGTGGTTGAAACCATACGATTCCGGAACGGGAATGAAACCGCAGTTCCGTTTCGGGATGGCTTCCAGGCATTCCTCCTCGGTGTTGAGTGTGGTGCCAAGGGAGACGATCTCTATTCCCTTCCTCTTATTTTCATCCACAAAACTAGAAATCACCTTGGTGCTGGCGAATGTGTACAGCGGCTTTTCATAGCGTACCCAGAACCCCAGCAGAATGTACCTGCCCCTTAATTTCTCCGAGTCATATTCTTTCCCGTCGAGACCGCGCATCACAAACGGAGCGATCGGCTCGCCTACTTCCGGCATTAGATCTGGGTTATTCATGACAGAGCCGTCTGGCTGAACGTACAACTGGCTCTTTTTGATGATTTCAAACGAAGAAGCTTTGCCGTATTTGTCGAATATCGGCTGGGTTTTGTAAAGTCCCGGGCTTCTTCGGAGCATATTGTCGTAGGTCTGGTAACTGATCCGCTTTCCGGTAGCGTGGTCAATGATCGGCGAATCCCGCGTCATTACGATTTGCTGGCTTACCTTGCCATTATACCTTACTACTTTCGGTTCATCGGATTGACAAAATGCTGAAAATCTGACAGATCCGACGACTATCAGCGCACAAACAGAAATTTTATTCAGACGGCTCACAAACATTCTCCCACAAAAGATTGTATTAGTATCAATAGTTTGATATTTTTATACACAAATAATCATTCATTGCAACCTCCTAATAACTGGTAATTACCGTCTGATATTTTAGACAAATTTAACTAATTGCAAAATTTAGTATGTACGAGCGGATCCGGGAGAAGTTGGGGATTTTGGCCGATGCTGCGAAATACGATGTTTCATGCTCGTCGAGCGGCAGTAACCGGAAAAATGAAAATAAGGGAATTGGAGATGCGGAAGGAACGGGGATCTGCCACACTTACACCGAAGACGGAAGGTGTGTGTCGTTACTGAAAATACTGCTTACCAACCATTGCATTTACGATTGCGCATTCTGCGTTTCGCGGCGCAGCAATGACATCAAACGCGCTGCATTCACGGTGGAAGAAGTGGTTGAATTGACCATGAATTTCTACCGTCGCAATTACATCGAAGGCCTGTTTCTGAGTTCGGGGATTTTCAAAAATGCCGACTATACCATGGAACGGCTGTTGCGCATTGTGAAGAAACTCAGGCATGAGGAGCGTTTCAATGGTTATATCCATTTAAAAACAATACCCGGGGCCAGCGACGACTTGCTTCGCGAGGCGGGTTTGTATGCCGACCGCATGAGCATTAACCTTGAAATGCCGACGGAAAAAGGCCTGAAACTGCTGGCGCCGGAAAAGTCACACGCGGACGTAAAAAAGCCTTTGAAATACATTCAAAATAACATTACCCAGTTTGAAAGCGAGAGGGCGCTAATCAAGAGCGTGCCGAAATTCGTACCGGCCGGGCAAAGCACGCAGATCGTTGTGGGTGCCACGCCGGAGTCGGATAAAGAGATTTTGTATACTGCGAATGCATTTTACCAGAACTTTTCACTGAAACGGGTTTATTACTCAGGCTACATTCCGATCAGCAACGATGCGCGGTTGCCGGTAATCGGCTCACAACCGCCTCTGATCCGCGAAAACAGGTTGTACCAGGCCGACTGGCTAATGCGCTTTTATGGTTTTAAAGTTCAGGAAATCCTCAACGATATCCATCCGAACCTTGAAGCGGACGTCGATCCGAAGCTGAGCTGGGCATTGCGGAACCTTGACCAGTTCCCCATCGACATCAACACTGCCGACTATTACATGATTCTCCGGGTGCCGGGCATCGGCGTGGGCTCTGCATTGAAAATAGTTCAGGCACGCAAGTTTAACCGGCTATACGAAAGCCATTTGCGGAAACTGGGCATTTCATTTCGTAAGGCACGGCATTTCATCCGGTATGCCGACAGCCCCATGCATTTAAAAGAATATGAAGCCGGCCATATCAAGGGACTTATTTTTTCCGAAAGCAAAAGCAAATACCTGTCAAACCCGAATAATCAGCTGTCGCTTTTTTAATGGAGCTATACATTTTTGACGGATCGCTGGAAGGATTGCTGACGGCCGTTTTCGAATGCTACCAGCGGAAATCGCCCGTTGTAAAGCTGGTGACCGCAACGCACCATGTTCCGGATGTATTCGATGCAGGGTTCCGGGTAGTTTCCGACCGTGAAAAAGGGAAGCGTGTTTGGAAAGGCCTTTGTAAAAAATTGGGGAAAGAATGGCAATTCCGGTTCTATAAGGCATTTCTGTCCGAACAGCCTGAAACTTTTCAGCACTTACTGAATTTCGCCCGCTACATTATCGACCAGCCGGCGGGCGCGTGCGAGAATTTTGCACATCCCGATATTCTGGCCGTTTCCCAGACGGCCCAGAAAGTGCATCGCGAAAAGCACCGCATGGAAGCATTTGTGCGTTTTCAGAAAACCGGTGACGGCATTTATTACGCCCACATCGAACCGGATTTCGACGTGCTTCCCCTCCTTCCCGAGCATTTTCAGAACCGTTATGCCGATCAGCGCTGGATTATTTATGATTTAACCAGAAAATACGGGATGTATTACAATTTGGAAAAAACGGAAGAAATCGAACTCGATGTAGCGCCGCAAATATCGGTCGTCAATGCGCTTCCTTCGGATTTGCTCGACCCGGGTGAGCAGATGTACACGCTGCTCTGGCAGGATTACTTCAAAAGCACCAACATTCAGGCGCGCAAAAATATGCGGCTGCATGTGCGGCATGTACCGAGGCGATACTGGAAGTGCCTTTCGGAGAAGCAGGGATAGATTTTACTGATAATCAATATTTTTCATGTATGTCGCCACGGTTTACACAATAGGTGGTGTCTCCGAAAATGTAGATAATCCAAGTTCGGATTGTCTTTTCCAGCGATCTGCCGGAACATCCATTCATCCACTTTTTCCAGCATGCTATGAAAACTTGTACGTTCCTCATTTGCTTTCTGCTCTCAGCGATTGCTTCATTTGCTACGGCTTCCGAGGATCACTCCCCGTCGAACACCGCTCCATTTACCGTCTGTCTGGAAGCCGAAAATGCCAACGGTGACGGTCCTGTTTCCTCGGACGCGAATGCTTCCAACGGCCTCACACGTGGCTTCCGAAATTCATCGGATTATTTTGTAGAGTACCAAACCGACGTTCCGTCTACCGCAAAATACCAGGTAACCCTCCGGTATTATGCCGAACGAAACTCACTGGTCACCGTTTCTGTCAATGGCGGAAACCCTTACCAGATCGAACTGCCCGCTTCGCATTCCTGGAATATTGTATCGGCAGAACATACCATTGAGGTGAATTTAACGGCTGGCAACAACCGGATTCGCATCAAAGAGCTTCCTGGTTACGACGTAAGGCAGGACAAGGTTTGCTGGACGGAAATCCCCGGAACCGGGGGGCCGATCACCTGCGACTTTCAGGTAAACCCCCATGTGGTGGGAAACATCCCGAGCTATCGGCCCGGGCAAACGGTAACGCTCGACGCCGGTTGCACAGGCACCGATTGCGACGCCGCTTCGCTGAGTTGGTTCGGCAATAACACGAGTCTTTCAGGCGCAGTTGTTTCATTCGACGCCCCGGCAACACCCGGTGACTATACCTACACGTTGTTCGCTAACAAGAGTGGTTGTCCCAATGATACCAGCATAAACGTCTCTTTCCGTGTTGACGTCACGCCGGCCGACTGCGACTTCACCGTCGGATCGATTGTAAGCGACTATACCCCGACGTGTACTCAGCTTATGTCGGTAAGTGCGGAATGCTCCGGAACCGGTTGCCCGGGGCTCACTTTCAAATTGACAGGACCCGACCTGAATGGGACCGGTAATACCATCAATTTCCATGCTCCTTCTCAAAACGGTACATACACCTACACCAGGACCGGCTCCAAACCAGGCTGTCCCGATAAAACCAGTCAATTCCAATTGACGATCTCCGATTGCGGCAGCACTCCTTTCCAGGCTTGCATTGAAGCGGAAGATGCCCAGGGAAATGCTCCCGTTTCGGAAGACGCCAATGCATCGGGCGGCAAAACGAGAGGCGGCAAAGACCTTCCCGACTATTACGTGGAATATGTTGTCTGGGGTGTTCAGGTGGAAGGTCCACACGCCATTACTTTCCGGTACTATGCCGAAGCCAATACCGCCGTTGAAGTAAAAATAAACGACGAAGTCCCCGCCCACAAAATCGAACTTCCGGCTTCCAATTCGTGGAATATAGTCTGGACAGAACGGACGCTTCTCTTTACTTTGAAAAAAGGCGTGAACATGATCCGCGTAAAAGGAATTCCAGGATACAGTCCGGTACGGCAAGACAGGATATGCATCGAAGAAATGCCCGGCACCCCTCCTTCCTGCGACTTCAATATCACAGCGAGTCCCTCTGTCTATGATCCTGCATGTGGCAGCCAATTTACGATGACGGCCAATTGCACCGGCCCGGATTGCGGCTCGGTTTACTACAACTGGTACGACGACGGTGGCTTTGCGCGGTACACGCAGACGATCGACGTTACTGCGCCATCTTTCGTCGGTTCCTTTTATCTTTCGGTATCTGCCGGGAAAGATGGCTGCGCGCAAAAAATCGTCCGTGTTCCGTACTGGGTTACCAGTTGCCCGCCTCCCGGAGGCGGCGGGGTAACTTCCGCCTGTGTGGAAGCGGAGCATTCGGCCAGCAACGGTGCCGGTTCCAGCGATCCTAATGCTTCGAACGGGCAGACGCGCGGCTCTCAAAATAACTACGACTATTATGTGGATTACCAGGTCACTGACTTTGCCGCAGGTACGTACCCTGTCAAGCTCCGTTACTATGCGGAGGCACAAGCGCAGGTGGTTGTGTCGGTAAATGGAAACATAGTTATCTCGGCGGTGCAACTTCCTCCTACCAACAGCTGGAATATCGTTGCACGGGAGGAAACATTCTGGGTAACGTTGGTTCAGGGGCAAAATACAATCCGCATTCAGGGATTGCCTGGGGCAGCCGTTCGCCAGGATAAGATCTGTGTAGGAAACAGCCAGAACAATGCACGAATGGCCGCGCCGGAATCCCTTCAAACTCAAACCGATGTGCCTTTACTGCAAGCCTACCCCAACCCCGCGCCGGGCGAATTCAAAGCCGTTTTCCATTTAAAAACCGGCGAAACGGGTTCAATGCAGGTTACCGACGTGCAGGGAAAAATTTGGCATACACGTAATGTGAGCGGCAAGGGTACGCACGAGGAGCGGATTAACCTCGGCAATGCGCCGGCCGGCATTTACCTGCTGCAAGTGAAGAAGCCGGAGTCGGTGGAAACGAAAAAGATTTTACTCACACGTTAAATGCAAAAAGCGGTTGCCCGGAATGGGCAACCGCTTTTTATTACTTCCATTTACTTCCCAGCCAGGCCTTTCGAAACGCCTGCATCCCGGCTGAAACCGTTTTCCCGGCCTCTTCATAAGTGACGACCTGCAAACGCGGGTTTTCAATCAGTTCCAGCATAACGGTCTTCTGCTCCTCGCGGTGCTTGTATTCCACGGCAATCTGGTCACCGGGTTTGTGGGTTTTGAGTATTGAAACCAGTTCATCGTTTTTGGAAATTGGCTTTCCATCCACTTTCAGGATTTCATCGTCGATGTCCAGTCCGGCTTTATAAAGCGGGCTTCCGATGACGGTGTTTGAAGTGATCATCAGACCTGCACCCTCTTTGTAGCGGATATCGCCGATCCAGGCTTGCCCCTCAAACTGCTTTTTCAGGAGCAGTCCGGCGTTGGCCAGCAGCGGCGCGTAATCCAGCGATTCGTGGCCATTGATATATTTGGCAAAAAATTGCTGTGCAAATGCTTTGTCTTTGGCATAAGACTCCAAAACAACTTGCAGATCGGACACATTATAGGCAATCTCCGGTTTACCATGTTTTGCCCAGACAGCCTTCATAAAATCATCGAGATTCAGTCCTTTACTCCTCAGTTGCAGGTCCAATGCCAACGCCACCGCCGCGCCGTAAGGATAATAGGAAGTGTAAATGTTGGGGTAATTCGTCTTATCGATCGCAACGCCCGCATCTACGAATACCGCGTTGCTGCTTGCCTGCACAGGCGAAATGCGCTTGGCCCCGGCAGTGTTCTCTTTGGTATTCACCAGGGATGTAAGGGTCCGGCAATACTCTTCCAGTGAATCGAACCCCGCCCTTTCGAGCAGTAGGTCACCATAATATTGGGTAAAACCTTCGGCGAACCAGAGCTCGAAACTCATATTGCTCTTTTCGAAATTGAAAGGTTCTAACGTTTTCGGGCGAATGCGTTCGACGTTCCAGGTATGGAAAAACTCGTGTGAGAATACGCCGAGCAGGTTATCAGAACCGTCAAATGCAACCGGCAGGGCTATCATCGTACTGTTCCGGTGCTCCATACCATCGCCTTTTACATAGGGATTTATGCTGGCGAGAAAAGTGTAGCTACCATTATCGAATACCGGAAATTCGCCGAAAACCATACGCGCCTCTTCGGTAATGCGCTTGATTTTACCGGCAAATGCGGTTGCCAGGGAATCGCTGCCCTTCGCTTCCAGTGCGAGCCTGAATTGCGAGGGTTTGTTATCGGCATTCGGTACGGTCCATTCTTTGACAGTAAGTTTCCCGATTTTCGTGGGCGAATCCATGAAGTACTGCAAGTCAGGAGCAGTAAAGACGTTCGCTTCACCGGTTGTTTTGAGTTGGGTAGCAATAGTCCAGGAATTGGGCTTCGGCAGGTTGAACGCGACTGTGATCGGGGCTTTTTCCAACTCTTTTACCCACATGAATGCCGCAGGCATATTCAAATGCACGCTGCTGGCATCGATTCCGGCGTAGGTGCCGTCCGCATGATTGGCGTACAAATTGTATTCAACTTTCACAAAACCATTGATTCCAACTATTTTATAAACATCCCCATCCACACGCTGCACCGGCACGGATTTGCCTGATTTGTCAAAGGCCACCACATCATAAATGTTTTTCCCATACTCGTGCGTGGCGTATCTGCCCGGGGACGAGCGCGACATTCTGAAAAGCAGCTCCTTTTGCGGGGCCTCGGAAACGTTCACAGCAATGTGGGCTTCGTGGTGGACGATATTGGGAAAGGATACATCGTAGCGGATCGTCTGTGCGAATGCGTACGAGCAAAGCATGGGAGCGGCGAACAAGGCGGCCAGTTTTTTCATGGACTGATCAAATGATTTGAATTGACAGCACCCAATTTAAGCCATTCACCCAACATTTAGAGCCGCCATAGGCATACTAACCCGATTATTGCTTAATTTTTCCGGTTCAAATCCCATTAAAACCTTAAATAGTATCGATCGTCCATGAAGAAATTCTTCCTTCCCCTAGCCCTGACCCTCACTATCACCTCGCAACACGCATTCAGCCAGACCAAAGCACTTTTCAATGGCAAAGACCTGAAAGGATGGCACATTGATGTTCCCGAAATGGACAAAAACCCGAACGCTGTGAATCCGTTCCTTGTGCGCGACGGCCTGCTAGTGAGCCTGGGTACACCTGGCGGGCACCTGATCACGGACGCGCAACATGAGAACTTCCGTTTTACTTTCCAATACCGCTTTGCAGCCAAACCTGGCAATTGCGGCGCATTGGTATTCGTTTCAAAGCCGAGAGATTTGTACGAAATGTTTCCCAAATCCATTGAAATACAGCTCATGAACCAGAACGCAGGCGATTTCTGGTGTATTCAGGAAGATATTACCGTACCCGACATGGAAAAACGCCGCGGACCGAAAGAAAAATGGGGCGTGAACGGCGACAAGCTCCGCCGAATCCCTAATCTGACCGACGGCACCGAAAAGCCGCTTGGCGAATGGAATTCGATGGTGATAGAATGTGTTAAGAATTCAATCAAAGTATGGCTCAATGGCGTGCTCGTCAACTATGGCTACGACGCGACGGCTTCGAAAGGGCAAATCGCGTTGCAGTCGGAAGGCTCCGAAGTTGAGTTCAAGGATGTTAAACTGACGCCGATCAAAGCATTATCGAAATAATGAATTTTAAATCAAACCGCCTCGTCAGGAATATCGCCATTGTCGTGGTGCTGATCGCCAATATTGGCTGCGATCAGATATCGAAAAGCGTAGTCAGGGAAAACGTAGGTTTTTACCAAACCATCCACGTCATCCAGGATTACGTGACCATCACTTATGTCGAGAACACGGGTGCGTTTCTCAGCATCGGCAGCGCTTTACCCGAATCGATCAAGATTTTTGTATTGTCGGTCATCCCGCTGATCGCGCTGCTGTTTGGCATTATTTATTTATTAACCAAAAAGAACCTTACCTGGCTGAGCGCCCTCGCATTGAGTTTTGCCATTGGCGGCGGTATCGGTAACATCTACGACCGCCTCGTCCACGGCTCGGTCACCGATTTCATGCACATCAATTTCGGGTTATTTCAAACCGGGATTTTCAATATGGCCGACGTGTCGATCATGACGGGAATGTTTATCTTTTTGTATCAGTCGTACAGCCGGCAGAAGTCGCGGTTTCCGGGGCTTTAATGCAATATTAGGTTAATGTGCGTGTCGCCAACATTGGCGTGTGTTATCCTCAACAATGCAAAGGGCGCTCCTCCGGAGCAAACAAAAAGGACTTCCGGTATCGGAAGTCCTTTTTGCATTTGGAATAATAATGTACCGCTTATTGAGCGCCAACCGATTTGCGGATGATGTTCAATGCGGAACCTGCTTTGAACCATTCGATCTGCTGGGCATTGTATGTATGATTTACAGGGAATTCCTCGTTGGTACCGTCGTTGTGATGCAAGACGATCGTCAGAGGCTGCCCTTCTGCAAATGTTTCCAATCCAACGATATCGATCGTGTCGTCTTCCTGGATCTTGTCATAATCTGCCGTGTTCGCGAATGTCAACGCCAGCATGCCTTGCTTTTTCAGGTTGGTTTCGTGAATACGGGCGAATGATTTGGTCAAAATCGCTCGTACGCCCAGGAAGCGTGGCTCCATCGCCGCGTGCTCGCGGGATGACCCTTCTCCGTAGTTTTCGTCCCCTACCACGATCGTACCGATTCCGTGCGCTTTATAATCACGCTGTACTGCCGGTACCTCTCCATACTGGTTGGTCAGCTGGTTCTTAATGGTGTTGGTTTTCTCGTTGTAATAGTTAACCGCACCAATCAGCATATTATTCGAGATGTTGTCGAGGTGTCCGCGGTATTTCAACCATGGCCCGGCCATTGAAATGTGGTCGGTGGTGCACTTGCCTTTTGCCTTGATCAGGAGCTTCAAACCGATAAGGTCTGTTCCTTCCCATTCCGCAAACGGTTCGAGGAGTTGCAGACGGCTGGAAGTTGGGCTAACCAAAACCTGCACCTGGCTTCCGTCTTCTGCCGGCGCCTGGTATCCTGCATCTTCTACTGCGAAGCCACGGGTTGGCAATTCCAGGCCGCTTGGCTCGTCGAGTAATACTTCAACGCCGTCGGTGTTAACAAGCTTGTCAACACGCGGGTCGAAAGTAAGGCGTCCGGCGATAGCCATTGCCGTTACGATCTCGGGAGACGCTACGAAAGAGTGTGTATTGGGGTTACCATCGGCACGTTTCGAGAAGTTGCGGTTGAATGAGGTGATGATTGAGTTCTTCTCCCCTTTTTCGGCACCGTGGCGCGCCCACTGGCCGATACAGGGTCCACAGGCATTGGCCAGCACGACCCCGCCTATTTGCTCAAATGTATCCAGGAAGCCGTCGCGTTCCACAGTGTATCTCACCTGTTCCGAACCGGGCGTGATGGTATATTCGGAAGTAACCTGCAATTTCTTGTCGACAGCCTGTCGCGCAAGAGAAGCAGCACGGCTTACGTCTTCATAGGAAGAGTTGGTACAGGAACCGATCAGACCAACCGAAAGAACCTCGGGCCAACCATTTTCCCTAACCGCCGTAGCGAATTTGGAAAGCGGCCAGGCCAAATCTGGCGTAAATGGTCCGTTGATATGCGGTTCGAGCGTGGACAGGTCGAGTTCAAGGAGCTGATCATAGTAAGACGCAGGATCAGCGTAAACTTCGTCGTCTGCACGAAGATGTTGTTTAATGGCATCTGCGGCATCGGCAATGTCGGCACGATCTGTGGCTCGCAGGTAAGCGGCGCTCTTCTCGTCATAAGCGAAGATAGAAGTGGTAGCACCGATTTCAGCACCCATATTGCAAATGGTACCTTTGCCGGTTGCGGAAAGACTTTCAGCTCCTTCGCCAAAATATTCAACCACATAACCGGTACCACCTTTTACGGTCAGCTGGCCGGCAACCCAAAGGATCACATCTTTCGCTGCAGTCCATCCGCTCAGTTTGCCTGTAAGCTTTACACCGATCAAACGAGGCATTTTCAATTCCCACGCAAGGCCCGACATGACATCGGACGCATCCGCACCACCGACACCAATCGCGATCATACCCAAACCACCTGCATTAGGCGTGTGAGAATCGGTACCGATCATCATACCGCCCGGAAAAGCATAGTTTTCGAGCACAACCTGGTGGATGATACCCGCACCGGCTTTCCAGAAGCCCAAACCGTATTTGTTGGATACGGACGAAAGGAAGTCGTATACCTCTTTGTTTTTATCTACGGCGTTTTTCAAATCCTGCACAGCGCCCACTTCGGCCTGGATCAGGTGATCGCAGTGGACCGTAGAAGGAACAGCCACCTTCGGACGGCCAGCCTGCATGAATTGCAGCAGCGCCATCTGCGCGGTGGCATCCTGCATCGCAACGCGATCGGGGGCGAAATCTACGTATGACTTGCCACGCTCATAACTTTGCGTAGGGGTTCCTTCCCATAAGTGGGAGTATAAAATCTTCTCTGCCAAGGTCAGAGGCCGCCCTACGATCTTACGGGCGGCTTCTACTCTTTGTTCCATTTGGGCGTAAACACCCTTGATCATATCTAAGTCAAACGCCATATCTCTCAAATTAATGATTACACATTCTCACTTATCAACAACTGTACCACCAGTAACTATCTGCTTAACTGCTTAACGGGAGGTGCAAACTTAGTCAGATCAATGCCCACCACAGCTGCTTTGTATTCCTCCACATTAGGAATCCGTCCAAGGATAGCAGAAAGTACAACCACCGGTGTGGAAGCAAGCAAGGACTCTCCTTTTTTACGGTCTGAATCCTCCACGACTCTACCCTGGAAAAGACGGGTTGAAGTCGCCAGAACGGTATCACCTTTGGCCGCTTTTTCCTGGTTACCCATGCAAAGGTTACAGCCAGGACGTTCCAGATACATCATATTTTCGTATTCGGTCCGTGCTGCGACTTTCGGGGCATTGTCGTCGAACTCGAAACCAGAATATTTCTGCAATACATCCCAATCACCTTCTTTCTTCAACTCTTCGATAATGTTATACGTAGGCGCAGCCACCACGAGCGGTGCGTGGAATTCAACCTTACCTTGCTGCTCTTCCAGGTTCTTAAGCATCTGGGAGACGATTTTCAAGTCGCCCTTATGAACCATGCAGGAGCCGACAAAACCAAGATCTACCTTTTTATCTTCGCCATAGTAGGACAGCGGACGAATGGTATCGTGCGTGTAACGCTTTGAAACCTCTTTATTATTCACATCCGGATCTGCAATCATAGGTTCTACGATCACATCAAGGTCAATAACAACCTCGGCGTAATATTTGGCATTCGCATCCGGGGTCAGCGCTGGCTTTTCACCTGATTTAATCTCCGCGATCCGCTTATCCGCCTTATTGATCAATCCCTGAAGAACCTGCTTGTGGTTTTCCATGCCTTTATCGATCATGATCTGGATCCTGTTTTTCGCAATTTCCAGTGACTCGATCAGCGTGTCATCCTCAGAAATACAAATTGAAGCCTTAGCCTTCATTTCTGCAGTCCAGTCTGTAAAAGTGAATGCCTGGTCGGCAGGAAGCGTTCCGAGATGAACTTCGATGATCCTGCCCTGAAATACATTCTCTCCGCCGAACTTCTGCAACATCTGAGCTTGTGTGGCATGCACCACATCACGGAAATCCATGTGCTCCTTCATGTCGCCCTTGAAAGTCACTTTCACCGATTCAGGAATCGGCATGGATGCTTCACCGGTAGCCAATGCGAGCGCAACGGTTCCTGAGTCGGCGCCAAATGCAACACCTTTGGACATTCTTGTGTGAGAGTCGCCACCGATGATGATCGCCCACTCGTCCACGGTAATGTCGTTAAGCACCTTGTGAATTACGTCGGTCATCGAGTGATATTCCCCTTTCGGGTCGCGCGCGGTGATCAAACCGAAGTCATTCATAAACTTCATCAGTTTTGGAATGTTAGCCTGAGCCTTTTTATCCCAAACTGACGCCGTATGGCAGCCCGACTGGTATGCGCCGTCAACGATCGGAGAAATAACCGTGGCAGCCATAGATTCCAGCTCCTGCGCGGTCATCAAACCCGTCGTATCCTGCGAACCGACGATATTGACCTCTACACGAACATCTGAACCAGCGTGCAGCACTTTACCCGGCGTAGTACCGACAGCGTTTCTGTTAAAGATCTTTTCGACTGCGGTAAGGCCCTGTCCTTCATTAGAAATCTCTTTTGAGGGAGCAAATACCGGTGTTGGTTCGATACCCAGAATCTTCGCTGCAACCGTCTGAATTTTTTTTCCGAATACGATTGCATACGATCCTCCGGCCCGGATGAATTCCTTTTTCTGAGGTGTAAGTGCCTTCGAAATATCAATCAGTTCCTGATCGCCATGATAGAGCTTCTTCGTTTTTGTATTAATGGTCAGAACGGTGCCCGTGGCAACAGAGTAAACTTCTTCAAGAACAGGGTCACCACTTTCATTGCGGACGACATTACCATTTTCATCGACCTTTTTTACCCAGTTTTTCAGGTCGATACCGATACCACCGGTAACGTCAACCGTTGTGAGGAAAATCGGAGAGATGCCATTTGTACCGCCAACGATCGGGGCGATATTGACAAATGGGATGTATGGGCTTGCTTGTTTACCCGTCCAAAGCGCCACGTTATTAACGCCCGACATTCTGGACGAACCAACGCCCATAGTCCCCTTCTCAGCGATCAACATCACGCTCTTGCCAGGATGTTCTTCCTGCAATACCTTGATTTCCTGTTGTGCCTGTGGGGTAATCATGCATTTACCGTGCAATTCACGGTCCGACCGGGAGTGAGCCTGGTTGCCCGGAGAGAGCAAATCAGTCGAAATGTCGCCTTCGCCGGCGATGTATGTAACAATATGAATTTCTTCGGGGACTTCCGGCAGCTTGGTAAAAAACTCAGCCCGCGCATAGCTTTCGAGAATATCCCTGGCGATTTCATTGCCGATTTTGAATGCTTCTTTCAGCCGGTCTGTGTCCGCATCATAAAGGAAAACCTGTGTTTTAAGAACCTCTGCAGCTTGTTTCGCGATAGAGGCTTCGTCACCCAGGGCGAGATCGATTAATACGCCAATGGAAGGGCCGCCTTTCATGTGGGACAGCAACTCAAAAGCAAAAGCTGGTGATATTTCTTCGACTACGGATTCCCCGAGAATGATCTCTTTTAAAAACCTGGCTTTCGCACCGGCAGCACTCGTGGTCCCTGGTAAAGTGTTGTAAATAAAAAATTTAAGAGAGTCTTCCCGGTGCTCGTTTTCTGAATCTTTGATTTGTGCGATGATCTCACCTAGCAATTCGGCACCATCGATCGGCTTCGGGTGAAGCCCCTGGGTTTTTCTTTCTTCAATCTCTTTAATGTAGTCCTGATAGATATTCATGATGAAATCTTTTCTATGTTAAAGGCAATATCTGTTGTCAATAAAACGGGCAAAAGTACGAAATTACGGAATATACGGGGGCATTCCGGCCGATTTTCCCTACTATTTAAAACCAGTATATTCTAGCCGTACATTTAAATAACCTCCACAAAAATATTTTTGTTCTGACAACCTGTATATTGAGGAAATAATTTGAAACGCCCCTTCGGGGAGGCACTGCGGCGGGTTCCGTTTTTCCGCCACCTTTTATCTGCACTTTGATTTTTTCTAGGATTGTGCCCTATATTTGGACATTCAAAGTGCTACCAGGTCCCTTAATTAGAAAGTTATGTCAAAAAATCTGGTGATCGTAGAGTCACCGGCGAAGGCCAAAACCATTGAAAGTTACCTAGGGCAGGATTTCACTGTCAAGTCCAGTTTCGGACATGTCCGTGACCTCCCGGAACACGATATGGGTGTTGATGTTGAGCATGATTTCCAACCTTCCTACGAAATCTCCTCCGATAAAGTCAAAGTCATTTCAGAGCTGAAAAAACTGGCAAAAGATGCCGAAGTATGGCTCGCAACGGATGATGACCGCGAGGGAGAAGCTATTTCCTGGCATTTGAAGGAGGCCCTCGGCCTGCCCGACGATACCAAGCGGATCGTATTTCGTGAGATCACCAAAACCGCTCTTCAGAATGCAATCGCCAAACCGCGGACCATCGATGCAGACCTGGTAGACGCCCAGCAGGCACGCCGTATTCTCGACCGTCTTGTGGGTTACGAACTTTCACCGGTACTTTGGAAAAAGATCCGGATCGGTAAATCGAACCTATCCGCTGGCCGGGTACAATCGGTGGCTGTACGTATAGTAGTAGAGCGCGAGCGGGAGATCGATGCATTTAAAAGTAAAAGCAGCTTTAAAGTAACCGCCCACTTCGACCTGGGTAACGGCAAGGTGCTCAATGCGGAGCTCGCGAAGAACTTCCCTACCGAGCAGGAAGCATTCCAGTTTCTGGAAAAATGCATCGGCGCGGAATTCTCGATCCGCAATCTTGAAGTAAAACCAGCTAAAAAATCACCAGCACCGCCATTTACAACTTCTACATTACAACAGGAAGCATCCCGTAAGCTGAGCTTTTCGGTAGCGCAGACGATGACCGTCGCGCAGCGATTGTATGAAGCCGGTAAGATTTCCTACATGCGTACCGACTCTACCAACCTGTCGGAAGAAGCGTTGGATAAGTCAAAGCAGCAGATCACGAAAGAATATGGGGATGAATATCACAATCGCCGTATATTCAAAACCAAGTCCGAGTCGGCACAAGAAGCGCACGAAGCTATCCGCCCTACCGATTTCTCTACGCTGGTAGGCAGCAGCGACCGCAACGAGCAGCGCTTGTACGAACTGATCTGGAAACGCGCCATCGCGTCACAAATGTCGGACGCCCAACTGGAACGCACGACGGCGACCATCGGCATTTCGACCACGTCGGAAGAACTCGTGGCCCAAGGTGAAGTGATCAAATTCGAAGGGTTCCTGAAAGTTTACCTCGAATCCAGCGACGATGAGGCGGACGAAGAACAAAAAGGAATGCTTCCCCCGCTGAACATCGGTCAGATATTGAAACTGACCGATATGAAGGCGACAGAGAGATTTACCCGTAACCCGCCGCGTTATACAGAGGCGAGTTTGGTAAAAAAGCTGGAAGAAATGGGGATTGGGCGGCCGTCCACTTATGCGCCCACGATCTCGACGATCCTGAAACGGGAATATATAGTAAAGGAAGACCGTCAGGGTTTTGAAAGAGAATTCAAAGAAATAACCCTTGCCAATGAGCAGATCAAAAGCAAGGTCAATAAAGAAGTGTACGGTTCGGAAAAAGCTAAACTCTTTCCTACCAGCACCGGAATGGTGGTCAACGACTTCCTCGTAAGCCATTTCCAGGATATTGTCGATTATTCTTTCACCGCTAGCGTTGAAAAGGATTTCGACCACATCGCGGACGGTCAACTCGGCTGGCAGCAGATGATCAAGGACTTTTACACGCCATTCCAGAAGAAAGTGGCCGAAGCACGCGAAGAAGCGATTGATAGGAGCCTTACTTCCCGTGATTTGGGTGAAGATCCGGCGACGGGCAAGAAAGTGTCCGTGAGGATCGGGAAATACGGGCCCTATGTGCAGATCGGCGATGTAGAAGATGAAGAAAAGCCGCGTTTTGCGAGCCTGGCGAAGGGCCAGCTGATGGAAACGATCACGTTAGATGAGGCATTCGAACTATTCAAACTACCGCGTCAGGTTGGTTTCTTCGAGGATAAGGATATGGTCGTGAATGTCGGCAAATTCGGCCCTTATGTGAAGCACGACGGAAAGTACTACTCGCTGGCCAAGACCGACGATCCGATGGCAGTTACGGAGGACCGACTGGTGGAAATCATCGAAGAAAAGCGTTTGCAGGACTCTAACCGTACGATTAAAGAGTTTGCGGAAGATCCTGAGGCGAAGGTTCTCAACGGACGGTACGGACCTTACATTGCTTTTGGAAAGAAAAATGTGAAGATCCCGAAAGGTACCGAGCCGGCTTCGCTGACTTATGACCAGGTATTGAAACTGGCGGCTGAGACGCCGGATAAGCCTGCGGGACGCGGTGGTGCAAGAAAGCCAGCCGCAGCGAAGGCTCCTGCGGCGAAAAAGCCCGCCGCTAAAAAAGCAACGAAAAAAAGTTAGCACACTTAAACACGAAGAAGCCCATGAAAAAACTGGTTGTACTTTCCGGAGCAGGGGTCAGCGCTGAGAGCGGGATCAGTACTTTTCGGGACAATAATGGGCTTTGGGATAATTTCCGGATTGAAGATGTGGCTACGCCGGAGGCCTGGGTCCGGAACCAGGAGTTGGTACTGGATTTTTATAACCAGCGGCGGAAACAGGCGGCCGATGTGAAACCCAATGCGGCACATTACGCGCTGGCAGAGCTGGAAAAACATTTCGATGTAACCATCGTGACGCAGAATGTCGATAACCTGCATGAAATTGCAGGCTCTACGAAAGTGATCCATTTGCATGGCGAGCTTTTCAAATCGCGGAGCACGAAAGATCCGAAGCTGGTGTATGAAATGACGGGCTGGGAACTGAAAACGGGCGATTTGTGCGAATTGGGAAGTCAGCTGCGGCCGCATATCGTGTGGTTCGGCGAGGAAGTGCCGATGATGGAAGTAGCGGTGGACGTTACCGAGCAGGCGGACATGTTCCTGGTAATCGGTACTTCGCTGGCCGTTTACCCGGCGGCAGGACTCGTGCATTATGTTCCCATCGGCAAGCGCATTTATATTGTAGACCCGGCCAAGCCGGACATTACATTAAAATCCAATATGATTTTCATTCAGGAAAAGGCAACTACCGGAATGCAAACGTTGATCAAGAAATATTTACTACCTGAATAATAATGCAACTACTCGACGGGAAAGCTATTTCTTCCCAAATAAAATCTGAAATCAAGGCCGAGGTTGAACAATGGGTGGCCGGAGGTGGCAAAAAGCCGCACTTGGCTGCAATCCTCGTGGGACAGGACGGTGCCAGCGAAACTTACGTAGCTTCCAAAATCCGTAGCTGCGAAGAAATCGGCTTTACTTCCACCCTGCTGCGTTTTGACGCCGACACAACCGAGGCACAACTTCTTGAAGCAGTAGAATCCCTGAACAACGATCCCGATGTGGACGGTTTTATCGTTCAGTTGCCGCTTCCAAAACACATTTCGGAAAACACGGTAATGGAAGCTGTAAACCCCGCGAAAGACGTGGACGGTTTCCATCCGATCAATGTAGGCAGAATGTGCAAAGGCTTGCCCGCTTACATTTCCGCGACACCGTTCGGCATTCTGGAAATGCTGATCCGCGCAGGAATCGAAACGAGCGGCAAGCATTGCGTGGTAATCGGCCGCAGCCAGATCGTGGGCTTACCCATGAGCATCCTCATGCAGCGCAACACCTACCCGGGCAACAGCACTGTGACAATTACGCACAGCAAAACCCAAAACCTGAAAGAGATCTGCCAGTCGGCCGATATCCTGATCGTCGCCTTGGGCCGCCCTGAGTTTGTGAAAGCCGACTATGTGAAAGAGGGTGCCGTAGTGGTCGACGTGGGCATCACCCGCGTGGCCGATGCTACGAAGAAAAGTGGCTTCTCGATCAAAGGCGATGTCGACTTCAATGACGTGGCGCCAAAGGCCGGCTTCATTACGCCGGTGCCGGGCGGTGTGGGGTTAATGACCATTTGCGGACTGCTAACTAATACTTTCAAGGCTGCTAAGAAGGAAATTTATAAGTAAGACGTGGGCCGACGGTCGCAGTAAATGAATCGTTTCCATAAAAGCCGGAACGTCAGGATGTAAGCAAACCCTGAGCTTCCGGCTTTTTTATGTTAAAAACTCAAAAAAAGAAGTAAGAAAGTTGCTGATTTCGTTTTTTACTAAAAGATTTGTCAATTAGTAGGGATTCACGGAAAGGTCATACTTATGAGCATCGTCAGCAACAACATCAAGTATCTAAGAAGGCTGAACGGCCTGACACAGGAACAGTTTGCCCGTAAGATCGCGATCAAAAGGTCGTTACTGGGAGCTTACGAGGAAGCACGGGCCAATCCGAACCTTACTAATCTCAAAAACATGGCGGCCGCATTCGGCGTTAGCGTTGATAATTTGCTAAAAAACGACTTGCGAAGGCTAAGGGAAACACCTGAAATGTCGCTGCCGCTGACCACATCCCGGCAAATGACCGTTTCCCACTCGGGTGCCATGCCCCAACCTACGCCTACACGTACACCCGGGTACACGGAGCCGCAGCCATTGTCAAAAATCGTCGAAACATACCAGCAGCCTGAACAGCCGCTTCGACAGGTATCCCGGCAGATCAGCCTCAAACCTGTTAGCGGGGAAATACATCAGTCGGCAGCGCCCCAGCCGGGAGCACCCCAGCCAATCCACCAGTTTAATACGGCCGGTCAGCAGGCGGCACATTATCGCGCCCAGCCAGCACCGCAGCAAGAGGTATTCAGGCAGCCGACGTATCAGGAAACATCAGCGCGCCAGCCGGGCACGCCTCCTCAGGCAGCCGATATACCTACATTTAATAATCAATACCAAACTCCGCAATTCAATGCTGCGGTGGAGCAGCCCGCCCAGCACTACCCTACCATTCAATGGATAGCGCGCGACAAGCAGGCGGAGTACATTGCCAATTTTCAGAATCCGGGCTACTTGAACGGTTTGCCGCTGTTCCAGTTGCCAAACCTGCCTTCGGGCTACTATCGCGCATTTGAAAGCGGCGAAGATTTTATGTACCCGGGCTCCATTCTTGTGGGCACTTTCATCCGTAACTGGTACGATATCAAGGATGGACTGCAATATGTTTTTCTGCTGAGAGGCCACGGCCTGATTTACCGAAATGTATTCAATCAGGTAAAAACAGCGGGTGTGTTGCTGCTCACATCGGACAATCCGTCGATAGAAGAGCTCGAAGTTCCTTTGCAGGATGTGCTGGAAGTGTGGGAAGTGAAGGCTTTCGTGAGCGTGCAGATGCCTTTGCCTCAGCCTTCACTCGAACGGGTGACTCAGCTCGTGGATGAATTGCAAATAGAGCTGAGCCAGTACCGTCAGTAATTACTATTTCGAAAGCGTATTGAACAATGCCTCTATTTTCGCGAGGTCTTTACTCTTAGAAGTCGTTTCCAAAACGGCTACACCTATTTGATACCACAGACCGTCTCCGGCAGTGAGGTACTTGCCACGGTTGGTGGGGATGCTTTCAGACGCATTGTCGGCCACGAATTCAGCTTTGTAAACTGTATCCATTATTTTTTGCAACTGATCCCAATGCAGTTTACGCGGCGCGCCCGCATTCTTGCTTAATGTAAATTCTTTTTGACCGAACGACGCTTTCAGGTCGATGGTCAGTTTGCTGTCATTATCGATATCGACGTAAGTCAACTCGAAAGGCTTTTCACGGCCGGCGGTTTCGAAGATCGCCTGCATCATCTCCTGCAAAAAGTACGACCACCTTTCCTTATCGACCGGGTAAATGGTTACGCGTTTGTCGTTTTCGTCGAGTTCTATTTCGATAAAGTCTTCGTATTCACTTTCCTCGCGCTTACGAATGGTTTTAGAGCCCTCAAAAATCTCCCTAAACTCGCTGATCCAAACTGCTGGCAAAGTGCCTTTCCATCTGTAATCGTCGTCTTTGGTAAAACCTTCGTCATATATTTCGTCGTCGGTCAGTTCTATGCGGTCGTTGTATACAATATCGAAATCTATAAGCAATTCCTCCGCCGACTGAATGTCCAGTTTCAACGTGTAAAAGTGGGCAAAAGGGGCCGGAACTACCGGAGCTGTCTGATAGCGAACAATATAATGACCCGGTATTTGAAGATTTTTATCCATTCGGAGATTTTAAAAGCTGTTGAAATGTTGCGCGTTTATCGATCTTGTCGGTTGCTGTTTTGGCAAACGCTTTTGCAAAGTAAATATGTTTCGGGTTTTCATAGGCCGAAACGCGTCTTCTAATTTCTGCCGACAGTTGCTCCGCGCGCTCCTTAGCCAATGCATTCTCGACGGCCAACACCAGTTTTTGGCCCAATTTTTCATCCGGCTCCCACCAGCAAAAGAACGCATTTGGAATAGCCAAATCATGAAAAATAGTTGCAATCCGTTGATCCATCTGGTCCAGCACTATCTTCACACCACCTGAATTGATGACATTATCCGCCCGTCCGATCCACTCAAACGTGTTACCGCTGATTTGCACCAGATCATTAGTCTGAACCTTCTGATAATTGGTTACTGCGCCGGAAACAAAGAGGCAACCGCGTTCGTCCGTTCCAAATTCAATACCCGGCAGAAACATAAATGAGTCGCTTGCCTGTTCCCCATTCAATGCTTTCAAGGCTACATGCGAAACGGTTTCGGTCATGCCATAGCTTTGGAAAACAGGCACATCCAGCGCTTTGATTTGCGCTGCTAATGGCAAACCGACCGGGGCGCCGCCAAGCAGTATTTTACCCAACTTACTAACCTGATTATGCGTGGCCGTATTAGCAAGAATAGCCTGTAATTGCATCGGTACCATTGCCACAAAGTCAAAATGCGCGTGATCGAGTCCGGCAATGGGGTTTGAAGTCGGTTCGGTAATTGCCAGTTCCCAATCCAGCTCCAATCCGCGGACGAGCATCATCAGTCCCGCAATGTAACCCACGTTCAGGCATACGAGTGCGCGCGTACCGCTCCCGAGCGAGAGCGCTTTGCCGGTCATAGCCGCACTTGCCCGCAGCTGCGTGCGTGTGATGGTAATGGGCTTGGGCATACCCGTAGAGCCGGAGGTATGGAGCACAAATTCCTGGCTACCCTCCAACCACTGTTCCATAAAGTCGTAGGCTTGTGCGAAATAGGGATTTCGCGGCCTTTTCTGCGTTTGCCAAAGCATTTTGCCTGTTGTCCAGATCATCGCTGCCGTTTCGGTGGATTTGCTCGATTACCGGCGTCTTTACCGGTTTTTAATGCGGTGGAAAGTTATTCATTTGTTTTTGAAGGTAATCTAAACAATGAGTAATTTCGCGCATTCAGCCAATGCCGGAAGTAGCTTCTCGAAGCCTGTATGATACCCGCATTGCATTCATTTCAATTTTACCATGTGATTTTATGTCCAGTACAGTTCAATGGGAAACCATTAAAGAATACCAAGAAATTCTCTTTACACTTCACGAAGGAATTGCCAAAATCAGCATTAACCGCCCGCATAAGCATAACGCATTTACCCCGCTTACGGTAACCGAGATGATCGACGCGATGCATATCTGTCGCGAAGATCCGCGGATCGACGTCATTATCCTCACCGGCGAGGGTGGAAAAGCATTCTGTTCCGGCGGCGACCAGTCGGTACGCGGCCACGGCGGCTACATCGGCGACGACCATGTACCTCGCTTGAATGTGCTCGACCTGCAAAAAATGATCCGTTCCATTCCAAAGGCGGTGATCGCGATGGTAGCGGGTTGGGCAATCGGCGGCGGCCACGTCCTGCATGTCATTTGTGATCTTTCGATCGCTGCCGATAATGCACGTTTCGGCCAGACAGGCCCGAAAGTCGGCAGCTTCGACGGCGGGTTCGGCGCTTCTTACCTGGCACGCGTGGTGGGCCAGAAAAAGGCGCGTGAGATATGGTTCCTCTGCGACCAGTACGATGCCGACGAAGCACTGCAGATGGGGCTCGTGAACAAGGTCGTTCCTTTGGAGCAGCTGGAATCTGTGACTTTGGAATGGGCAAAAAAGATCCAGGAAAAAAGCCCCCTCTCGATCCGTATGCTCAAAAGCGCATTCAATGCAGAGCTCGACGGGCAGGCGGGTATCCAGGAACTCGCGGGCAATGCGACGCTGCTTTATTACCTCAGCGAAGAAGCGAAGGAAGGCCAGCGCTCGTTTTTGGAGAAAAGAAAGCCTGATTTCACCAAATTCACCAAATTCCCTTGATTTAATCCCGAAAGATTAACACTTTAACTCTAATCATTACAAATACTCACCGAATGAACTATTGGCTTGTAAAATCAGAACCATTTAAATACTCCTGGGACCATCTAATTGCCGAAGGTGAGGGCATGTGGGACGGCGTCCGAAACTACGCGGCACGCAACAACCTGATGGCGATGAAAGTGGATGATCTTGTGCTGTTTTACCACAGCAACGAGGGAAAGGAGGTCGTGGGACTGGCCAAGGTTTCGAAGGAACATTACCCCGACCCGACGACCGACGAAGCCGGATGGGTGGTGGTGAACCTCGTTCCCGTCGAGAAATTTCCGAATACCGTTACACTCGCGCAAATCAAGAAAGACGAGCTGTTGAAACAGATGGACCTCGTCCGTTTGTCGAGGCTGTCGGTAGTACCCGTTAAACGCGAAGAATTCGACCATATCGTTGCCCTGGCACATGACAAAAAATAAGCGATCCGTTTTTCGGCTGGCCTTACCGTTACTCTTCCTGGCCTTGCTCAGCACGCAGCTCGTCGCGCAGGGAGTAAAACGGATTGAACTTCCATTGCCCGGCAACACGGCCTATCAGGCTGTTCCACTTGGCAAACAGGGCGTATTGCTCATTTCCAAGCCCGACAAAGGCACGTTCAACGTCCAGAAATTCGATACGAACCTCGAACGGGTGTGGTCCATCGACGGCCCGATCGAATCGAACCTCGATTATATCGCTTCCTCCTACGACGGGCAGGCCGTTTTCCTGCTTTTCAGCAAATACCGGAGTTCATTGTACCAGATTGTGAAGGTCAATGTCGGTCCGGGTTTCGTGGAGACATTTACAATCAATACAGTAGACCGTTTTGAGATCACGGATTTCAAAACGCTGGGTTATTCGGTATTTATGGCCGGAATGGTCCGCAACGAGCCGGTTTTGATCTACACCCAGCTTACCACGCAGCAAACAAGGGTGTTACCTTCGGCCATTAAAGGATCTAACGCCATTCAGACCGTCGAAGTGGACACTGCCCAACATTTGGTGAACGTTTGTTTTGCCGTTAAAAAAGGTCGCCAGACCAAGATCGTGGCGCGTTCGTATGAAGAGACCGGAGAGCTGTATACACAGGTAAGTGTCGATCCGGAAGACGATTTCTCGCTTCTGAGCGGCCGTTTGCAGGTTTTGAACGACTCCGTACGCATTGTCATCGGCACTTATGGCTATCGCAATATGCAAAGCAGCACCATAGCGGCTTCGCAGGGTTTGTATATCAGCAAAATCATCGGCGACGAAACGGTTTTTACCAAATACCACAGCTTTACCGATTTCAAGAACTTCTTCAACTTCATGAGCGAACGCCAGCAGGAGAAGATAGAGAAGCGTATCCGCAAGAAAAAAGAAAGCGGCGATGACCTGAAACTGAACTATCGCCTTATGGTGCATGATATTGTTCCCAAAGCGTCCAATTTCCTGCTCGTCGCCGAGGTTTTCTATCCCGAATACCGCTATCAGAACCCGAGTATGATGGGCGGATTCGGCTATGGATATGGAAGCTACGGATACCCGCTTGGAATGGGGCTGTACAATCCGTACCTCTGGAACCCAATGTATGGTGGCCGTGGATACAACCAGCAGGTGTTCGACGGCTTCACGTACACGCATGCGGTTGTTGCGGATGTGGACCAGAACGGTAACCTGCTTTGGGACAACAGCATTAGTTTCGACAATGTAAAAAGCATGGAATTGAAGGAAAAGATCAAGGTCCAATCCTTTTCCAACGGCAATTCCAAATTGATTTACAGCCATAACGGCGCCATTCGCAGCAAGATCATCAAAGGCAACCAGGTAATCGACAGCGACCGCGTGATCCCGAACGAAACCTATGTTGAAGGCGATAAAGTGCGGAAAACGAGTACCGACGACATCGACTACTGGTACGACAACTTCTACCTTGCCTGGGGCGAACAGCGTATTGTAAATGCCGCCGGCGACGCGAACACCCGCGGACGGCGGAATGTGTTTTATTTAAATAAGATTGCTTATTGACCATGGATCGCAGACCATAGGCCATGGTACTTTACAGTAGAACCCTACCCTGGTCCACGGTCGATCGACTATGGTCAAAAAATTTAAACCACCACCACATTGATACTACTTTCACCAGACCAACATACCGACTACCAACTGATCGACAGCGGCGGATTTGAGAAACTCGAAAAATTCGGGCCGTATGTTCTTTCTCGTCCCGAGCCACAGGCGATTTGGGATAAATCTCTTTCCGAAGCGGAATGGGAGCAGCGTTCAAATGCAGTTTTTAAAAAGGACAAAAATTCGCAGGAAAAAGGCCAGTGGGTTACCAAGGGCGATATGCCCGATAAATGGGTATTTCAATACCGTACCAAAGAGCTGCATTTGCGTACGAAGCTTGCATTATCGTCATTCAAGCACGTGGGCGTGTTTCCCGAGCAGGCTACCAACTGGGATTTCATCGCCCGGACTTTGAAGCAAATGCCCGAGGAAAAGCCTTCGGTATTGAATCTCTTTGCCTACACCGGCATTGCCTCGCTGGCAGCCAAGGCTGCCGGGGCGGATGTGACGCACGTGGATTCGGTGAAGCAGGTGATCAGCTGGTCGCGGGAGAATATGGATCTGAGCGGGCTGAGTAATATCCGCTGGGTAGTGGAAGACGCATTGAAGTTCGTGCAGCGCGAGGTCCGCCGAGGTAACAAGTATAATGGCCTCATCCTCGATCCTCCTGCGTATGGGCGCGGGCCCGACGGCGAAAAGTGGCTGCTCGAAGAAAGTTTGAATGAACTGCTCAGGCTGTGTGCGTTGTTATTGAAGGAAAAAAACTTCTTTTTTATCATTAACCTGTATTCGCTCGGCTTTTCGGCGTTGATCGTCGAAAACCTGATTAAGGCGCATTTCGGAACAGAAATCAAGCACGAGTTTGGCGAACTATTTATCCCCGATTCGTTTGGCAAAAAACTTCCATTAGGTGTGTTTTCGCGTTTTTCAGACCAGAATGTTTAGTGGCGAATGAAGTCTGACAATCTGAAATATTTATCATTTGCATTCCTCATTGCATTGGGAGGGCTGGAACAGTCCTGCCAGAGCGATGCGCGCACGTCTACGCGCATTCCACCCGTGATCAAAAAAGGGAAGGCACAATGGCAGAACGATGCATTATTGTCATTAACTGACTTGATCAACCGGGGGATCGATTCGGATGTGAATTATTTCAAAAGGGCGCGCATTTACTTCGAACGCGAACAATATTCCGAAGCGCTGGACGACATCAACGAGTCGATTTACGAGCAGGATAACGTAAGTGAATATTTCCTTCTGCGCGGGAAGATCTACCGCGAACTGGGCAGGATCGATAATGCATTGGAAGATGCGCAACGTGCCGAAGCATTGCAGCAAAGCAGTCCCGAACTGTATGTGCTGCTCGCGGATATTTTGCAGGCCAAAAACCGTTTCGGAGAGGCCGCCGCTTATCTGAATCAAGCCTTGAAAATGGCGCCCTACGATGGTTCGGCATATTATGTCAAAGGAATGTTGCAGGCGCGGCAAGGCGATTCCCTGGCCAGCTTATCGAGCCTGAACTATGCGATGAACGTCAATCCGAGGTTGCTGCGTGCTTATGAGCAGGGGACGGCGATCAATCTCAAATTGAAGAACACGGCCGAAGCGCTGGCGATCAACGAAAGAGCATTGAAACGCTTTCCCGAGCGCGCTACCCTGTTTTTCGGGAGAGGGGAAATCCTGAATGCGCTGGCAAAACCCGACACCGCATTGATCTTTTACCAAAAAGCCGTTGCTATCCAGCCGGATTATGAAGAAGCATTGAACCAGCTTGCGACCGTTGCCATGCAGCTCCGCGCCTACCCGGCGGCGATCCCGGCATTGAAAACGCTTTTGAAAAAGAAACCGCAATCGAAGGAGATCAACAACATGCTGGGCTATGCCTATGAAAAGAGCGGTGAGCTGGATCTGGCCAAGACCTATTATACTACTGCCCTGACGATCGCCCCAGGCGACCAGGACGCGCGCTACGGCATGTACCGCATCCGGAAAATCGAGTCGGAAGGACTTTACCCTTCCTACTATCCTGAGGAAAATACCAACCAGGGATACAAATTACTGGATACGGCGCGGGTTAAAATCAATATTATCCAACCGCGCGGTACCACAAATATCCGCGTGGACTCTTCACGCAAAGCTAAAATTGAATAGCTTTGTGTTTTGCGGCCTCCCCGCATTGCCATTGAACCATAGTCACAGAATTATTTTTTGAATGAAAGACGAGTCTCAAGTAAAAATTACCCTGCCCGATGGTAGCGAACGTTTTTACCCAAAAGGGGTAACCGCTCTCGAAATCGCGCTCAGTATCAGTGAAGGGCTTGCACGGAATGTGATAGCCGCCAAAGTGAATAACGAAGTCTGGGACCCTACGCGCCAGATCACGGAGGATTCCCTGGTGAAACTACTGACGTGGAATGACGAGGACGGCAAAGCTACATTCTGGCACTCTTCGGCCCACTTACTGGCCGAAGCATTGGAAGCGCTCTACCCGGGAATTAAGTTCGGTACAGGACCTTCTATCGAAAAGGGCTTTTACTATGATGTAGACTTGGGCGGGCAGACCATTTCGCAGGAAGATTTCCCGAAAATCGAAGCGAAAATGCTCGAACTGGCCCGTCAGAAAAACGAATATATCCGCAAGCCGATCAGCAAGGCCGATGCTTTGGAATACTTTACCAAAAAGGGTGACGAGTACAAGCTGGAATTGATCGACGGGCTGGAAGACGGTTCTATTACATTGTACGAGCAAGGCGGTTTCACCGACCTTTGCCGTGGGCCGCATATCCCGAACACCGGTTTTATCAAAGCCGCAAAACTGACCAACATCGCAGGTGCATATTGGCGTAACAAGCAGGAAAACAAAATGTTGACCCGCATTTACGGCATTACGTTTCCAAAGCAAAAAGAGCTGGAAGAATATGTGACCCTGATGGAAGAAGCTAAAAAGCGTGACCACCGCCGCCTCGGCAAGGAGTTGGAGCTTTTTGCTTTCTCTGAAAAAGTTGGACAAGGTTTGCCGCTGTGGTTGCCCAAAGGTGCCATGCTTCGCGAGCGCTTGCAGGCGTTCCTGAGCAAAGCGCAGTCTCGCGCCGGTTATGTACCTGTAATTACGCCGCATATCGGTAGCAAGGATTTGTACGTGACCTCGGGCCACTGGGATAAATATGGTAAGGACTCGTTTCAACCCATTAAAACCCCGAACCTCGATGAAGAGTACATGCTCAAACCGATGAACTGCCCGCATCACTGCGAGATTTATAAAACTTCTCCCCGCTCCTACAAGGATCTGCCATTGAGGTTCTCGGAGTTCGGTACGGTTTACCGTTACGAGCAAAGCGGCGAGTTGCACGGGCTCACACGCGTACGCGGGTTTACACAGGACGATGCGCACATTTTCTGCCGTCCCGATCAGGTGAAGGAAGAATTCATCCGTGTGATCGACCTCGTATTGTATGTATTCAAATCCCTTGGGTTCGATGATTACAGTGCGCAAATTTCGCTCCGCGACCCTAATAATAAGGAGAAATACATTGGCCGGGACGAAGACTGGGAGAAAGCGGAAAGCGCGATCATCGAAGCGGCAGCGGAACGCGGCCTAAGCACGGTTACAGAACTGGGCGAAGCTGCATTCTACGGCCCGAAACTCGATTTCATGGTGCGCGACGCTTTGGGACGCAAATGGCAGCTTGGTACCATCCAGGTAGATTACCAGCTCCCACAGCGTTTCCAATTGGAATATACCGGCTCCGACAACCAGAAACACCGCCCGGTAATGATCCACCGTGCACCATTCGGTTCAATGGAGCGTTTTACCGCGATTTTGATCGAAAATACCGCGGGCCAGTTTCCGCTGTGGTTGTCGCCTGACCAGATCGCCATCCTGCCGATCTCGGAGAAATTCGCAGATTACGCAGAAGACGTGTTCTTTCAGTTGCAGGACCATGACATCCGTGGGTTCGTGGATCACCGTGACGAGAAGATCGGACGCAAGATCCGTGATGCGGAAGTTACCAAAGTGCCATTCATGCTTATCGTGGGCGAGAAGGAAGCAGCAGAAGGAAAGCTCTCCGTTCGCCGCAAAGGCGAGGGTGATTTAGGAAGTATGACGATCGAAGAATTCACTGCCTTTTTCAAAAAGGAAGCCGCCATTGCTTGATGTTTTTGTAAGATTTTAGTATTATTCCAGCAATAAGGCACTATTTTTGTGGACCTAGTGTTAATTTTTTCGATTTCCACCAAAAACAAAAAAACACCAATACAAATTATATGGCATTAAGACCCCCTAGTGGACGGATGAGGATTCCCGAAGAACCTTACAAAATTAACGAACGAATTACAGCAAAAGAAGTACGATTGGTCGGTGAAAACATTGAACCGGGCATCGTGGATATCAATACAGCCCGCGCACTAGCAAAGGCACAATCACTTGACCTCGTGGAGATTGCACCAACAGCAGTTCCTCCTGTTTGTAAAGTGGTTGACTACTCGAAGTTCAAATACGAGCAAAAGAAGAAACAAAAGGAAATTAAAGCAAAGGCCCAGAAAGTGGTTATCAAGGAGATCCGTTTCGGCCCGAACACGGACGACCATGACTTCGATTTTAAATTGAAGCATGCCACTAACTTCCTCAAAGAAGGATCAAAAGTAAAAGCATACGTGCATTTCGTAGGACGTACGATCGTTTTCAAGGAACGCGGTGTAAACCTTTTGAAGAAATTTTCCGAAGCATTGTCTGACTACGGCAAACTGGAAATGGAGCCTAAGCTGGAAGGAAAACGAATGACAATCATCCTCGCGCCTGCTCCTGCAAAAAGCAAGTGATACGCTGATTTATAAAGCATATTGATAGAAAATCGTGTTTTCGGCATCATGTCGGGAACACGATTTTTATTTAACACAGATTATGGCTAATTTTGCGCGCTGTTTTATATTTTATCAACTATTAGTTTTTTGAATTATGCCTAAAATGAAAACCATCTCTGGTGCAAAAAAGCGTTTCGCGCTGACAGGCACTGGAAAAGTTAAACGCAAGCACGCTTTTCACAGCCACATCCTGACCAAAAAATCAAACAAGCGCAAGCGTGGTTTGGTTAAGACTGGTCTGATCGATGTGTCTAACGAAAAGCAAGTATTGGCAATGCTTCGGAAGTAATCCGTAAAAAAGCCGATCAGACATTAAAATCTGGTTTTTTGTTCAACCCGATAAAAGGCATTTAAGTCTCAGCAGAGCGCCGATTATCAAAAACAGTTAAATTATGCCACGTTCAGTAAATCACGTTGCGTCACGTGCAAGACGTAAAAAAGTTCTAAAACTCGCGAAAGGCTATTTCGGCCGTCGTAAAAATGTATGGACCGTTGCTAAAAACGCAGTTGACCGCGCTTTGGCTTACGCATACGAAGGCCGTAAACAGAAGAAACGTAATTTCCGCGCACTGTGGATCCAGCGTATCAACGCAGGTACCCGTCAGCATGGATTGTCTTATTCTGCTTTCATCGGCAAACTTAATGCAAAAGGCATCGAGCTCAACAGGAAAGTTCTCGCGGATCTTGCGATGAATCATCCTGACGCATTCAAAGCGATCGTTGATCAAGTAAAATAAAACAGCATCCCGCCTCTCCGGCGGGATTTTTTTTGCATAAAATTTGGATATTGCAGGCGACAATCAACTCGTACCTCAAAACCAAATAGAAATGCTGGAACAACTTTTCGACCTCGTACAACAGAACTCCCAACAATCGGTTGTAGAAAATCCTGACGTCCCCAACGAACACAATCAGGAAGTCATCAATACACTCACCAGCTCCATCACCGGCGGCTTGCAGGAGCAGGTCCAAAGCGGAAACATCAGCGGGCTTATGGGGCTGCTCGGGGGTGACAGCGGCACTTCGGCGGCTTCGCTTATGAACAATCCCATCGTAGCTTCCATCGCTAGCAATGCGATCGGTGCCATCGTTCAGAAATTCGGATTGAACAGCCAGGTGGCGGGCAGCATCGTGAACTCGGTATTGCCGGGCGTACTGGGCGCAGTGATCGGCCAGTTGAACGGGCAAGGCGGCGCTGCCGGTAATAGTGGTAGTGGCAATGGCTTTGACCTGGGATCGCTCATCCAAATGGGCGGCGGCCTGTTTGGCGGCGGCAACGATCAGCAAGGCAAACCTGCTTCGGGAGGCATTGACCTTGGCGGAATGCTGGGCGGCCTTTTTGGCGGAAAGTAATAACAAAGAATAATAGTAGAATAAAGCACGGGCTTTGAAACGATAGTACATTTGCAAAAAATGATGTACTATCGTAAAAGCCCTTTTTCTTTTTCCTAACTCACCTAACCATGGACTCTAGAAGAGAATTTATCCGGAAAGCCACCATGCTCACCGGAGCAGCCGGATTGTTCGGCGCCCTACCCGCCTCTATTCAAAAAGCTTTGGCCATTAACCCACCGAAGGGCACAACCTGGAAGGATGCGGAGCATGTGGTGATACTGATGCAGGAAAACCGCTCGTTCGACCACTCTTACGGAACGCTCCGTGGCGTGCGCGGTTTCAACGATCCCCGGGCCATAACCCTTCCGAACAAAAACCTCGTTTGGCTCCAAACCAATGCATTCGGAGAAACCTACGCCCCCTTCCGCCTGAACATCAGGGAATCCAAAGCGACCTGGATGGGCTCGCTGCCGCATTCCTGGCCTAACCAGGTGGACGCGCGCAACGGGGGTAAATACGACAAATGGCTCATTGCCAAGCAACCGGGCAATAAGGATTATGCCAAAATGCCTTTGACGCAAGGCTTTTATAACCGTGAAGATATTCCTTTTTATTATGCAATGGCCGACGCGTTCACGGTTTGCGATCAGAATTTCTGCTCTTCGCTGACCGGTACGACGCCAAACCGGCTATACCTCTGGTCGGGAACTGTTCGTGAAAATACCGACCCAAACAAACACTACGCCAATATCCGCAACGAGAACGTGACCGACGACCGCGAGGCGTCCTGGACCACATTCCCGGAACGGCTCGAAGACCATGGCGTTTCTTGGAGAATTTACCAGAACGAGCTGAGTATCAATACCGGCTTCACGGGCGAGGAAGATGCGTGGCTCGCCAATTTTACCGACAACCCGATTGAATGGTTTACCCAATACAATATCCGTTACCACACTGGCTATCAGCGGTATTTGAAAGAACGCCAGCAAATGCTACCGGGCGAGATCGAAGAAGCTCAGGCAAAATTGAAATCGCTTTCGGGCAAGGAAGCATCCGATCTTGAAAAAGTATTAAAAGAGAAGCGTGCACTGCTTAAACTGGCGAATGAGGAACTGATCCGTTGGAGCGCTGAAAGGTTTGATAAATTGTCTCAGCGAGAAAAAAACATCCACCAGAAAGCATTCACTATCAATAGGAATGACCCCGATTACCGGAAGGTTACCACGGTAAAATACCACGACGGTGATATTGAACATGAAGCCAAAGCACCAATGGGCGATGTGCTGCACCAGTTTCGTTCGGATGTAAAAACGGGTTCACTGCCAACTGTTTCCTGGCTGGTGGCACCCGAAAACTTCTCCGACCATCCGGGCGCACCCTGGTATGGCGCTTGGTACGTTTCGGAAGTGATCGATATTCTAACCGCCGATCCCGAGGTTTGGAAAAAGACCATTTTCATTCTTTGTTATGATGAAAACGACGGCTATTTCGACCACGTACCGCCATATGTCGTGCCTGATCCGTATAAAGAAGACACCGGTGCTGTTTCGGCCGGCATCGATTGCAAGACGGAATTCGTGACGTTGGAGCAGGATATGACGAAAAAGAAAAAAGAAGAATGCCGCGAAAGCCCAATAGGTTTGGGTTATCGAGTACCCCTGATCGTCGCCTCACCCTGGAACCGGGGTGGTAACGTGTGCTCGGAGGTTTTTGATCATACTTCTATTTTACAGTTCCTGGAAAAATTTGTGAGCCTGAAATCCGGTAAACAGATCAAGGAAACGAATATCACCGAATGGCGGCGCACCATTTGCGGCGACCTTACTTCGACCTTTACACCTTATGACGGCCAGGAGATCAAGCTACCTGCATTCCTGGAAAGAGAGGAATTTATGGAAAGCATTTTCAATGCCAAGTTCAGAAAGCTACCAAACGGTTATAAGGCATTATCCAAAAGTGAAATTGACGAGGTGAATAACAACCCGCTTACCTCCCCTATTCTGCCTAACCAGGAAAAAGGAACGCGGCCTGCATGCGCTATCCCGTATGAATTATATGCCGACGGCGCATTTAACTCTGCCAAAAATGCATTTGAAATTAAGCTGGAAGCCAGAAATGGCATATTTCACGACAAATCTGCCGGTTCGCCATTTATCGTATATGCCCCGGGAAAATACAAAAATGAGGAGGTCAAAGTATGGAATTATGCCGTGAAGCCCGGAGATGCATTAACCGGCTCCTGGAAAGTCTCCGATTTTGACAATCAGCATTACCATTTAAAGGTTTACGGTCCGAACGGATTCTTTCGCGAGTACAGCGGTGACAAAGAAAATGGTCTTTTAAAAGTGGAATGCGCCTACCAGCTCGACCGCAGTAAAAAGCCGACGGGGCATATAGAACTGAAAATCAGCAACCTGCATCCGAGCCAGAAAGCCGTCTTGAAAATCACCGACAATGCTTACGGTGCTGCTATTCAAACTATTACACTTGAAAAAGCCTCCGCCGGACTAAAATCGCGCAAAAGTGTTGTGTTGAATCTTACCAAAAGCTTCAACTGGTACGATATCACAGTTGCGATAGAAGGGGTCGAAAATGCTTTCTCGCGTTTTGCAGGGCACGTAGAGACGGGCGCTATCAGCCAAAGCGACCCTTATATGGGGCAAATGATCAGTTGATGTACTACCTATCGTCAGGCCAGCGAATGGCCTGACACTTTGTCATTCCTATTTTAAGTCAACGTTTCTGGTACGGGCTTTTTAGTAAGTAACCCGGTGGCTGACGAAAACGGCCGCCGGCAGATCCAGAATCAAATCATACTTAACTTATAAAATAGAAAAATGGGAAAAATTATTGGCATAGACTTAGGAACAACGAACTCCTGCGTGGCTGTCATGGAGGGTAACGAGCCGGTTGTAATAGCCAACAGCGAAGGTGCCCGCACTACTCCTTCCGTGGTTGCTTTCATGGATAACGGTGAGCGCAAAATCGGAGCACCGGCCAAACGTCAGGCGATTACCAATCCCAAGCATACTATTAGCTCCATCAAAAGATTCATGGGTAAAAAATACGATGACACAACCTCTGAAATGAAGACGGTTGCGTACAGCGTAGAAAAAGGCCCTAATAATACCCCGCGCATTCCTATCGGTGACCGCCTTTACACACCACAGGAAGTTTCTGCATTCATTCTTCAAAAAATGAGACAAACTGCGGAAGACTATCTGGGTCAGGAAGTTACCGAAGCGGTGATCACCGTGCCTGCCTATTTCAACGATGCAGAACGCCAGGCTACGAAAGAAGCCGGTCAGATCGCTGGTCTGGATGTAAAGCGTATTATCAACGAACCTACTGCTGCTGCCCTGGCCTACGGCCTTGACAAACAGCATAAGGATATGAAAATCGCCGTGTTCGACTTGGGTGGTGGTACGTTCGACGTATCGATCCTGGAACTGGGCGATGGCGTTTTCGAAGTGAAATCTACCGACGGTGATACCCACCTGGGTGGTGACGACTTCGACCAGGTGATTATCAACTGGCTTGCCGACGAATTCGTGAAAGACGAAGGCGTTGACCTGAGAAAAGATCCTATGGCATTGCAGCGTTTGAAAGAAGCTGCTGAAAAAGCAAAAGTTGAATTGTCGAGCTCGACTCAGACGGAGATCAACTTGCCATATATCTTCCCCGTTGATGGTATTCCAAAGCACTTGGTTCGTACTTTAACACGGGCGAAATTTGAGCAACTCGCTGATTCTCTGTTCCAACGCATGATGGAACCTTGCAAGAGAGCGATGAAAAACGCGAGCTATACCAACAGCGATATCGACGAAGTGATCCTGGTAGGTGGTTCTACCCGTATCCCTCGTGTGCAGGAAGAAGTAGAGAAATTCTTCGGTAGAAAACCGTCGAAAAACGTTAACCCTGACGAAGCTGTGGCCGTTGGTGCTGCAATTCAGGGTGGCGTACTCACAGGCGAAGTGAAAGACGTACTCCTATTGGACGTTATTCCATTGTCACTGGGTATCGAAACTTTGGGCGGTGTGTTCACCAAGTTGATCGAAGCGAACACGACCATTCCTTCTAAGAAAACCGAAACATTCTCGACTGCCGCTGATAATCAGCCTTCTGTGGAAATCCACGTATTGCAAGGTGAGCGTCCGCAAGCATCAAACAACCGTACGCTCGGTCGTTTCCACTTGTCCGACATTCCACCGGCACAACGCGGTGTACCTCAGATTGAAGTAACATTCGATGTGGATGCGAACGGTATCCTGCACGTTTCCGCGAAAGACAAAGGAACCGGCAAAGAGCAAAAGATCCGCATAGAAGCTTCCAGCGGTTTGACCGACGAGGAAATCACCAGAATGCGTGAAGAAGCGAAGGCAAACGAAGCTGCTGATAAAGCGGAACGAGAAAAAATCGAAAAAATCAACGGAGCTGATAGCCTGATCTTCTCGACTGAGAAACAGTTGAAAGAATATGGCGACAAACTTTCTGACAGTAACAAATCGAATATCGAAGGTGCGTTGGCAGAGTTGAAAACCGCTCACCAGTCTCAGGATCTCGCAGCTATCGACGTTGCATCGGAGAAACTGAATGCGGCGTGGCAAGCTTCGGCTCAGGAAATGTATGCGCAAGGTGGTGAAGGTCAGCCCGGAGGCGCCCAGCCCGGTGCAGGCGGCCCAACCGGAAACCCAGGCGCAGGTGCCGAAAACAACGGTTCAACTGACGACGTGACGGACGTTAATTTCGAAGAAGTCAAATAAGACTAAAAGATGAAAAAATCCCCGTCCGTTAAACAGATGGGGATTTTTTTTACACGCAGTGTTACATTTTGGGGTGACGGGGCGTATATAAGAATAGAAAATCGGCCTTCGAACTGCTGGCACTGATTTTTTCAAACCAAAACAAATCTTCATCAATCTAATCAACCATTATCAAATTCATCTTCTATGGACGCAAGAATCGCATTACCAGAATTGATGTACCTTTCCCCTACTACGCGCGAAAAAGCAGTAGCCATTGCACAGGAACTTCTCAGGTCGACTAACATTTCTCCTCGCGAAGCTGTTTCCAAAGCAATTCTGATTGCGAAAAACTGGGCGGTCAAAAATGTGAACCGCAGCGTTTGGAAAAAATTGAAATCTGTTGAAAAAGAAATGATATGATAGGGCTGACATTCAAAGATCAGGTCGTCATTGTCACTGGGGCGAGCTCCGGAATCGGTAAAGCTTGTGCATTGCATTTCGGAAACCACGGTGCTAATGTGGTTGTGAATTACAGTTCCAATGCAGGCGCCGGCCAGGAAGTAGTGGATGAAATCCGGGCCAATGGCGGCAGCGCGATCCTCGTGAAAGCGGATGTGAGTAAGGAGGACGAAGTAAAAGCCCTGTTTGCAGAAACCGTCAACCAGTTCGGGCGCGTCGATGTGCTTGTCAGCAATGCCGGCTTGCAGAAAGACTCGCCGTTTCTGGAAATGACTTTGGAACAATGGCAGAAAGTAATCGACGTCAACCTGACGGGTCAGTTTCTCGCCTGCCGCGAGGCCGCCAAGCAGTTCATTGCTCAGGAACAGTCAGTTACAGAAATCAATCACAGCGAACTGGCCATCGGGAAAATCATATTGATGAGCTCCGTACACGATGTAATCCCATGGGCGGGCCATGTCAACTACGCCGCTTCAAAGGGTGGGATCATGATGTTCATGAAATCCATTTCGCAGGAGCTTGCGCCTCACAAAATCCGAGTGAATTCGGTAAGCCCTGGCGCAATCAAAACGCCGATCAACCAGGAAGTATGGTCGGATCCCGATAAATACCAAAGCTTGCTCCACCTGATTCCCTACAAACGGATCGGCACCGCGCAGGATGTTGCCAAAGCGGTAGCCTGGCTGGCATCGGATGATTCCGATTATGTGAATGGCGAAACATTATATATCGATGGCGGCATGACACTCTATCCAGAGTTTGCGGATAATGGGTGACGTGGTCGACTGTCATAAAAAAACGTCAGGTCTCTCGGCCTGACGTTTTTTATTGCTTATAACAAATTATTGCGTAACAAACTCTCCCTTTTCCACCGACCAGTCATTTCCGAAGAACCCCGACATCCTCACTTCTTTAATTCCGTTCTTCAACATGTCTGCCGAAAAGACCATAATATCGGGAAAGCCGCTGCCGCCGCTGAAATACTGGTTCGCGTTCGCTGCCCGGAAACCTGCTTTGCCAGTTCCTGAAATAACGGCGACCGAGGCAGTCTTGCTATCCGATCTCGGGTAAATGAAATATGCCGCAAGATCGTTGCCTGCAAACTGCTTTCCTCCCACCTCGATCTTCCCGCTCGTTACGGTTACCGGGCAGTTTTTCAGCACCTTATCCCAGGCAAGGTTGGTGCTTTTGTTACCGTACAGGATCACACCCCTATCCTTAAATTCCTGTGGATCAAAGTCTTTATCGGCAACGATATCCACTGCCCCATTACCACGGTAGTACCACGACTCAGCGTCGAAAGTTGCCTTTTCAAATGCCCAGGCCTTCTCTTCCGCGCTACCGCCTGTTGCGTACACATATACCATCCGGTTTCTGAATGCGTCTTTTAATGTACCACTCCTTTCCGGATTCTTCTCGGTAGCCGCGGGAGCAGCCGCCAGTTTCCAGTTGCCCTCGTTTTTGAGGAAGATGGTTTCATTTCCTCTCACCGCATATTCAACAGGCGCTTTACCATCCAATACAATTTTCAGCTTCGAGCCCGGCGCGAATGCTCCAAGATCCAAAGAAAGCAGGGCCACATTTTCGGTCGTACCCTCAATTTTCAATTCCTTTTTACTGCTATTGAGTTTGATATGGCTGTATTTCAATGCATTAACTTGTTGGTGCACGCCCGCCCAACGCATGTGTGAAGAGATTCCAGGGTTGGCAGTTTTGAAATCAATGGAAGTCACGGTCGTGTCCCTGGGAATAGCATGCCAGCTGAAAAAGTTGAAAATCGGCGGCCAGTCTACGCTGATATCACCGTACCAATGCTCGCCGCCAACGTGTTCGTAGTAACTGAAATCGCGGTGGAATTTCCCAAGAATGTCGCGCATCTGCCGCGCATAGGTAACGGGTACTGTTCGATCTGCATCGCCGTGAGCAACGTAAACACCCAGACTTTTGTAGTTGGAAGTCAGTGCAAGAACATTGCTTGGATTACTGGCTCTCAGCAACATAGCCTCGATCGGCGACCCTGCGCTGTCGGGAATAACACCATCGTGCGAGCCGTATGCAGCCAAGGTGGGGTAGCCAGCCGATGGCGCAATTGCCGCCCATTTTTCTGGATAAGTTGCTCCAAGGAACCATGTTCCGTGACCGCCCATCGAGTGACCGGTAAGATATATACGCGACGGGTCCGGGTTGAATTGCTTTTTTGCAATGCCCAATACTTCCATCGCATCCATCCTTCCCCAGTCTTCCCAGTTGAATCCGCGCGGACGACGGTTGGTAGGTGCCACCAGCACACCCCAGTCTTTGGGTTTATACCCACGTGCCTGGCTGATCGCCTGAACCTCTGCTCCATGCACTGAGAAAAACAATGCTGGCCGATCATTCGCGCTGCCGTTGATCTGAGGCGATACTGAAAAATACTGAACGCTGCCATCGAGCTCGCTTACGAAAGTGCGGCTATACTGCTTCCCCGCTTCCACCGACTGGATCGCAATCTTCGACTGATCTGTCAGTTTGCCGTTTTGCAACAGACTTAGTGAAACTTCATTTTTTCCAACACTCCTCACCCCGCTACCGTCAATCAGCACACCTACTTTTCGCAATGCCATCGCAGGTACCGGCGGAAGTTTGGTAATAATGTCCTTTCCGGCCACGATCGTTTTCACTTCCAGGCCTGTCAAAGGTTTTTTGGTCATATTCGAAATAACGACGCCTGTCCAGAGGGAATCATTTTTGAAACCAGGAACTACATCGGAGATCGTAAGGTCCTCTGTATTAATGGAAATCGGCTTCTCCGGAAAAGTAAGATTCGCGGTAATGCCGCCAAAACGGCCGAAGCGTGCCACGCGTGCGTAAATTTCATTTTTCCCTTTTTTCAGGACAACAGGTAAATGCATCCAACCATACCGGTACATATCCCCTCCTCGCGGCACGCCATTCAGGAAAATCATGTCCTGACCGGTAATTGTCAAAATAGCTGCCTGTTCCTTTTTTGATTCATAGGTCAGATACACATATCCATTAGAAAATGAGTCACCGCGAAAACGGTGGGTGGAGTCGGCTTGTACTTTTTTCCATTTCACCTCCCCCACTTTTGGATCGGTTAATAAAACACTTCCTTCTTGCGGTTTGAGCGTACCTTTGTAGAGTTGATAGGCGAGCTGGTCGGTGTACAAAGCTTCCCGCCCATATTGGTGGCATGGCCCGATGGCCAGTCCTTCTTCAAAGTGGTAAACAGATTGTGCCTGATTTTGGAAAAAAATAAATAGTAAAGAGAGTGTCGCAAAAATCCTTTTCATTGAAAGAGGTTTAGTAGTATGACAAAAACTAAACTTAATAAAAAATATTAATAACAGTGGTCGCAATTTTTAATTAACTCAAAATTCTATCCAAAAGCCCTCTCAGTGGCTCAAATGACCCTTTTTTAGCTGTGGTGCTGTCAAAATTCAAAAAATGAAACGTAACTTTCGGTGTACAATTTCATAACTATGACCTCAAAATTTTCACAATCAACAATTCGATTTATTGCTCAACATCAATGGCTTAGCTGGCTATGGAGTTTTTTAATCTTAGTTGCGTGCACTTGGCCGGGCAAAGATCTGCCTGCGGCACCCGTCTTAGGTTTTGACAAAATTGTCCACTCGGGACTCTTTACAGTATGGGCGATTCTCGCGCTGATTATTTACCCTGAAAAAAGCCGCCTGGTGGTGGGATTGGGAATGGCTTACGGGCTGGGGCTGGAATTTTACCAGCAGCTTCTGCCATTTGACCGCACTTTTGACTGGTGGGATGCCGTGGCAGATGCTGCTGGTGTGGTAATCGGTTACCTTTTTACAAAAGTGGTGCTCAAAAACTAGCGCCAGCGTTTGTACTGGTTAATCAAACCGTTGGTCGAGCTGTCGTGGTTGGTAACCGGCCAGTCGTTTTGTAGTTCGGGGTATATTTTGTTCGCGAGCTGTTTACCCAACTCAACACCCCATTGGTCGAAGCTGTAAATATTCCAGATGATACCTTGTACGAAAATCTTGTGTTCGTACATTGCGATCAAGCTACCTAGTACTTTCGGGGTGATCTTCTTCACGAGGATCGAGTTGGTAGGGCGGTTACCTGAGAAAACTTTGAACGGCGCGATTTGCCCGATCTCTGCATCGCTCTTTCCGGCTGCCTTCAATTCAGCACGAACTTCCTCATCGGTCTTACCGTTCATCAAAGCTTCGGTTTGCGCGAAGAAGTTGGATAACAACATTTTATGATGATCGCCCAGCGGGTTGTGGCTGATGGCCGGCGCGATAAAATCGCAAGGGATCAGTTTGGTTCCCTGGTGGATCAGCTGGTAAAATGCATGCTGACCATTCGTACCCGGCTCGCCCCAGATCACCGGACCGGTTTGATAACTCACCGCATTGCCGTCGCGGCCGGTGCTCTTTCCGTTACTTTCCATATCTCCCTGCTGGAAGTACGCTGCGAATCGGTGCATGTACTGATCGTAAGGGAGGATCGCCTGCGTTTGCGCGTCGAAGAAATCGTTATACCAGATCCCGAGCAATGCGAGGATCACCGGAATGTTGCGTTCAAGCTTGGTCGTACGGAAGTGTTTGTCCATCTCGTGCGCACCCGCGAGGAGCTGCTCGAAATTCTGGAAGCCTACATAGCAGGCAATCGACAAGCCGATCGCCGACCACAACGAGTAGCGGCCTCCCACCCAATCCCAGAAACCAAACATGTTTTCAGGATCGATCCCGAATTTTTCTACTTCTGAGCGGTTGGTCGAGATTGCAACGAAATGTTTCTTCACATGTTCCTCATCCGACGCCTTTTCCAGGAACCAGCTCCGCGCGCTGTGCGCATTCGCCATCGTTTCCTGGGTGGTAAAAGTTTTGGAAGCGATCATGAACAGTGTCGTTTCCGGATTCAGCAACTTCACGGTTTCGGCGATATGGGTACCGTCGACGTTGGATACAAAATGTACATTCAATCCATTTTTCGCGTAGGCTTTCAATGCCTCGGTCACCATTACCGGGCCCAGGTCGCTGCCTCCGATGCCGATATTCACGATGTCGGTAATTTCCTTTCCAGTATAACCCTTCCATGCACCCGATCTTACCCGCGTCGAAAACTCCTTCATTTTCGCAAGTACTTCGTTTACATCCGGCATTACGTCCTGCCCATCCACGAGCACCGGTTCATTGGAACGGTTCCGCAATGCAGTATGCAAAACGGCACGTCCTTCGGTCACGTTGATTTTCGCACCGGTGAACATCGCCTCGATCGCTTCCGCCAGACCAGCCTCTTCGGCGAGTTGAACCAGGTATGAGCGCGTGCGCGTGCTAATTCGGTTTTTGGAATAATCCAGTAATATGTCCCCGAAACGGATGGAGAACTTTTTATGGCGATCGGTGTCTTCCTCGAAAAGAGTCTTTAAATGCTTTTGTGAAATGGTTTTGTGATGCGTTTTCAGCTTTTTATAAGCCGCCAACTGATCAAAGGGGACGTTTGAAAGCATTGTTTCTGGCGTTATGGTAAAAAAATCAAACCTTGGTTGTGCAAAAATAGGGTTTTACGGCGGTTAATACGTGTTTTCCCCGATTAACTCGCCTGGCAAACTCCACGAAAATACCCCACCGATTCGGCGATTCCGGCCAGGGGCTCTTTCATATCTTTCTCATATTCAAGGCTGCACGAACCCGGGTATTTCACTTTCCGCAACATTTTCACAAATGCGGGAATATCAATAATTCCTCGTCCCAATTCACAGGTTGTACCGTCCTTGGTGGCTGCTGTGACGTTTTTGAGGTGAATGTCAAAAATGCGCTTGCTGTACTTCCCAAGGTCTGCCACCGAATCCTGATTGTCGCGTCGGTTGTGTCCCATATCAAAACAAAGCCCCACCCGCGGGTCAAGGTCTTTTACGAGGTTGTACACCGAGGCTGCGTTCGGGTACAATTTATCCTCCGGCCCATGATTATGGATCGCATATCGGATATTGTACTCCTTAACCTTCTGCTCCACATATTTCAGGTCGTCATGGTTAGGAATGCCCACGATCAGGTCGACGCCCACCCGCTTGGCATAGTCGAATGCATTGTCGATCTCCTGATGGGTTTTGGTATAAATTGGCCCGACAGCATACCCCGTAACGCCCGCGTCTTTCAGCTTCTGGTGAAATGCGGCGATTTGTTCGGCAGTACTATTATAAGGCAAATGAAAATCCTTGATACACAAATAATGAACATCTGTCTTCTTCATCATTTCGAGCGCTTCGTCCAGCTTGAAATGCACAAAACTATAACCGGCCATACCGAGCTTGAATGTATCCTCTTTTTTTGCCGGGGCCGCATTGCTTTGGTCCGGGAGTGAAATGATACTGCCGGCCATGAGCCCGGCGATGCCTTTCTTGACAAATGTTCTTCTCGAATTCATTCTGTTCAGATTAAATTAATTGCTGTATACGTAAAAGACGAAGAGTTACAGATTTACCACCTATCAACTCAAATCTTAAGTTTTATCCCAATCCGGTTAATGGCGCCAGTGAGTAATATGACCAGCAGTGAAAAGCAGGCCGATTTCACAAGACCTACCAGTCCGGTACGCAAATACAACGGCAGGCTGATCCCCGCCAACGTAATGACAGCATACCATATATAAGGAATCAGATAGCAGGTCAGCGTAGCGGTACCGGCCGGGTTGAGCACGTTAGCCCAGTTTCTCAGCTTACGCAAGTCAACAAGCCAGAATAGAAACGCAAATGCAAAAAGGCTGATGCCCGTGCAAATGCCTACCCAGGCCGGAGTGGCCCTGATTTTTGAAATGCCCCAAAATGGACGCGTACCAAAACCGTAGGCGAGGCAGATAACGCCAAAGACGATCAGGATTACCAGAAAAGTGTTGCTTGCCGCATTCCGGCCGGTTCGGTAAATCACCGAAGCTACCACACCGCCCATTACAAAAGCGGGCATCGAGCCGCTGCCTACGACCCACACGTGCTTCCTGACGGGATCAAGGAAATCCAGCGTACCGGCAAAACTGGCCAGGTTGAAAAGCACAAAAAACAGCCATCCGGCGATTGCCCACGCGAGGCGGTCGCCCGTGAGCACATACGTGAGCGCGCCAAGCAGGTACGACCACCCGATAAGGCCTAGTATACCATACCAATGCGTTTCCATCCAAGACGGATTCTCAGGATCTCCTCCCCTGTAAATCAATGCCAAACCCACAAGCAGCAGATAACCAGCTACTTTCAATGCGGTATAAAATCCCTTTCTTTCCGGATTGGGTGGGTAGACATTCCAGATCAGGAAAAAGGCGATAACCATTCCGATTTCCCATACATATTTACTGACTACCATCGCTTCTTCTGCAATATTCTCGTAGTTGACAATGAATATTCCCATGAGCAATAAAGCAAAGGTTCGCTCAGCAATGTGCCTGATAATCAATACATTTGAATCTCCTTTTTTCCTACGGTTCGAAATGGCGAAAGGAATGGAAAGGCCTACTATAAACAAAAAGCCGGGGAATACGACGTCCGAAAGTCCCATCGCATCTTCACTTGCTTTGCTATGTTCAAGCCATTTGGGAACGTTTTCGAGCGACCACAGGTCGTTCACAAAAATCATCAAAAACATGGTGACCGCACGAAAAACGTCGATCGAATCCAGGCGGAGCGAGGATGAGGTAACTTTGTTCATCAGGAAGACAGGATTTAGGAAAGCCTAATATAGCGGTTTTCTGTCTTTCTGAAATTCCTATGGGGACTTTCCAGAAATATTTGGATAGATGCAAACGCCATTCCCACTTGGAGAATGGCGCTTAAAATTAGCTAAGTCAAAAACTAATCAGTAGTTAAGTGTTTTGCGACGATTGCACTAATCTCCACTATAAATATCTCCGTAAATCACATTACCGTTCTGCAATTTTGCGTAGGATCGATAGAAGTAAACCTCGACTTCCGCGTCAGTGAAAGGAGCCGATTTTGAGTGATCGCCAACCGTTCCTGGTAAATCAAAAACTACCTTTGGCCCATCTACGGTCGGAGTAAAATCCGCTGGGTTATTTCCGAACGGAGCTAAAAGATATGCCACGCCATACTCTGTGATCCCTACATTACCTGTGCTTTCTATTCTTAGGTGAAAGAGCGGCTTTCCTGTCTGTGAATTAAAGGTGACCTCCACCGTTTTCACCACTGGCAAAACCTCCGGATTCGGCTCATGATCCGTACAAGCAAAGCAACAGAGGATCACAAACGCGAGCATTCCGAACAAATGGATAGAGAATTTCTTCATGATTGAATTTCGTTTTAATGGACATATAGGATTCATACAGCTAAATATAACTGGTGTAGGTAACTGCCCGGATATCGTCGATCTACGCCATTATCTAACGGCAATCGATGAATTATTAATCGGAAAACTTTGACTGCTGATCGGAAGAAGTGTTATAAGACTATCGATTCGCAGTGTTGATGAACTACCGGCTAGTCTCGTTTATTCAACTGCAATCAATAAGAAGTTTCGCTAGGGCAGCGTAGATTCGGGATTCACTTACGCTATTCATCCCAATCATCATCCAACGAAGACGCCTCTTCCGTTTTTACCGAGGACGCCACCGCCTCGTTGATCTCCTTCATTTCTGATGGAGTCAGGTCCCGCCATTTGCCGACGGGTAAGTTTTGAAGCGTTACATTCATAATGCGAACGCGTTTCAACTTGTTTACATTATAACCGAGGTATTCGCACATGCGACGGATTTGCCTGTTGAGCCCTTGTGTTAAAATGATAGTGAATACAAAACTGCTCTCTTTCCGAACAAAGCATTTTTTAGTAACAACCCCCAAAACAGGCACGCCGGAGGACATTTTCTGAATAAAATCGGGCGTAATCGGTTTATTGACAGTCACCACATATTCTTTTTCGTGATTGTTTCCGGCACGGAGAATTTTATTTACGATATCTCCGTCGCTTGTGAGAAATATCAAACCTTCCGACGGCTTATCGAGCCGCCCGATCGGAAAAATGCGTTCCTTGTGACGAATGTAGTCGATAATATTTCCCTTAATGTGGCGCTCGGTAGTGCAGGTAATGCCCACCGGTTTATTGAACGCAATATAGATGGCCGGCTTTTTCGCTTTAAGCGGCTTGCCGTCCACGCGCACGTCGTCGCCTTCTGCCGCTTTGTCGCCCAAAACTACTTTCCGGCCGTTAAGCGTCACCCGGCCCTGCTCTACGAGTTTGTCGGCTTCACGGCGCGAACAAAACCCGGTTTCACTGATAAACTTATTGATCCTGACTGGCTCCACTGATTTCTATACTTTTTCCAATGCTGTATTTGGCATATCGGACGGCAAATTAATTCAAATCACAAAAAAAATGTGGTTACATATAAAGATTCAGGCGTTTTTGCCCTTTACCTCTTCAATGCTCAATATATCAGATCACAAAATAGAACAAATTGCCGGTCTATGAAAAATCGCTTTTTACTAAGTCAACTCTTCATTTGGATAACCATTCTTTCCCTGCACGCGCAACCGGCGCGGAGGCCCGTCGAGGTGATCGTCACGACCGACCGCGACGACTGGACTTACAAACCCGGGGATAAAGTGCAATTCATCGTCAGCGTGCTGCGCAATGGAAATCCTGTCAAAAATGCTCATGTGCGTTATGAAATAGGGTTGGAAAAACTTGACCCGACTATCAAGGAAACCAAAACTGCCGCTAACGGTACGCTAACCATCGACGGCGGGACACTCAAAACCCCCGGCTTCCTGCGCTGCATCGCCTGGGCGACTGTCGACGGCGTGGAGTTTCGCGGTCTGGCAACGGCCGGTTTCGATCCGTTGAAAATACAGCCCACTGTTGCGAACCCAGAGGATTTTGACACATTCTGGGACAATGCAAAGAAAGAACTGGCAGCCGTGCCAATGGATGCGAAAATGACTTTGCTCCCAGACCGCTGCACCGAAAAAACGAACGTTTACCATCTAAATCTCCAAAATAACCGCCAGGGCGTACGCGTCTACGGTATTTTGAGTATTCCAAAAAAGGAAGGGAAGTATCCTGCGCTACTCCGCGTGCCGGGTGCCGGCGTCCGCGCCTACTACGGCGATGTAGCCACTGCCGACAAGGACATCATCACGCTCGAGATCGGCATCCACGGTATTCCCGTAATCATGGATCCGTCGGTTTACCTCGATATGGGCCAGGGCGTACTGAATGGCTATCCGGCTTATAATCTGGATGATAAGGACAATTTTTATTACAAACGCGTATACCTCGGCTGCGTACGCGCTAACGACTTTCTGACGAGCCTGCCGCAATACGACGGCAAAAACCTGGCCGTCACCGGCGGAAGCCAGGGCGGTGCGTTGTCCATCGTCACAGCCGGCCTCGATCCGCGTGTCAAATGGCTGGGCGCATTCTATCCCGCATTGAGCGATGTGACGGGTTACCTACACGGCCGCGCGGGCGGATGGCCGCATTATTTTGATAAAAACGGGGTGAAAACAAACAATACGAAGGAGAAACTGAACACGGTTTCCTACTATGATGTGGTCAACTTCGCGCGCCGTGTGAAGGCGCCGGGACTATATATATGGGGTTTTAATGACGAGACCTGCCCGCCTACTTCCATGTACGCCGCCTATAATGTCACCACCGCCCCGAAAGAGCTGAAACTCTACCTCGACACCGGCCATTGGACGTATTCCGATGAACGCGACCTAATGAACAACTGGCTGGTCGAGAAACTCAAAGGAAAGTAATACAAACCAAGCAAACCGAAACGAATTCTTATGGATCGCAGATCATTTATTGAAAAGTCGGCGCTAGCGGGTGCTGCTTTCTCATCGCTCCCGCTACTGTCTGCATTGAAACGTGCCGCACCCTACCGCACGGCGCTGATCGGCGCTGGCTGGTGGGGTACAAATATCCTCCGGTGCGCTGTTCAGGCGGGAGAGTCCAAGCTGGTGGCGTTGTGCGACGTCGACCAGAACCAGCTCAAAATCTGCTCCGAAGTTTTTTCCAAACTTACCCCGGACAAGCCGAAGCTCTATAAGGACTACCGCGAAATGCTGGCCAAAGAAAAACCGGAGATTGTGATCGTAGCGACGCCCGACCACTGGCATGCGTTGTGCTGCATTGCGGCCATCGAGTCCGGTGCACATGTTTATGTCGAAAAACCCATTTCTCATACCATTAAGGAAGGTCGCGCGATGGTGAATGCCACGCGCAAGCACGGACGAATCGTACAGGTGGGTACGCACAGGCGCGTGTCACCGCATAATGTGTCGGGTATGGAATTCCTGAAATCGGGTAAGGCGGGAAAAATCGGAATGGCGCGGGCATTCGTGCATTACGGAGGCGGCCCGGGCCAAAAAACACCGGACGCCGAGCCGCCGCAGGGTCTCGATTGGGACTTCTATTGCGGACCAGCGCCTTTGGTCCCTTACAATAAAACTATCCACCCGAAAGGTTTCAGGAATTATCTCAATTTTGCCAACGGTACTTTGGGCGACTGGGGCATCCACTGGCTCGACCAGGTGCTGTGGTGGTCGGAACAAAAATACCCGAAAAAGATATACTCTACCGGCGGGCGGGCGATCCGGCAGGACAACACCGATGCCCCCGACCATCAGGTAGCCGTATACGACTTTGACGGTTTTACCCTGGAATGGGAGCACCGCAATTTCGCAGCAAACAATGCCGAAAAAACGCACCCCAACCAGGCGGTCGGCGTATATTTCTATGGTACCGAGGGCACCTTCCACATGGGATGGCTGGACGGCTGGACGTTCTACCCTACGAATCCGAACAAACCGGTGATCCACCAGGACGCGCAGCTCAACAAGCCCGACGACCAGAATATCCAGCAGCTCTGGGCCAATTTCCTGGAATCTATCAAGAGCAATAAGCCGCCGATCTGTGAAATAGAAGTGGGACAGCGTTCCACGAATGTGGCATTATTGGGGATGCTTTCCTACAAACTGGGAAGAAGCATTGTATGGGATGGAGAGAAAGAAATTATTCCCGGGGACGACGAGGCGAACAAGTTGCTAAGCCGCAACTATCGCGGGGAGTGGAAGTATCCGCAGGTGTAAAGTAGTCAGGAATTGACAGACTTAGGCAAGAGTGGTCAGAAAAAAGTCAGGTGTAGTCAGGAGTTGTTACATGCAAAAAATTACAATAACTACCTCTGACCACACCTGACTATTACTGACTGCCCTTGACTATTCCTGACCTTTGACGGCCGTCAGTCAATCTTAACTACTTCCGCAGGGATATTGTAATGATCTACCGCTTCGCGTGCAAAGCGCACGTGCCCGCGTGGGGCCATCAGATATAACTTAGCACCCTTCATTCCTGCCAATTCGCTCAAGAGTTTCCACTTTGAAATGTGACCGCGCATCTGGTCAGTTTTCATGCAAACTTCGAGGTAATGACGGTTGAACATATTAACGCCTGTCACATCTGGCGTAAAACGAATATTATCGGCCGCCCTTTCGTAGGACTTGGGTGTTTCGTACCCTTCCATATTGGCCTGAATGTCCTTGAACCCGTGCGACTGTGCCCACTTAACGACAAGCGGGATAAATGCTTCCTTTTCCATAATATCACGAATAATTTTCTGCTTTATTCCGGCAGTTTCTACAATACAAATCTTGACTGAGCAGAGGGCATACGACAGAAGCGATATTCCCGATTGTGCAGGATCTTTCGTTAAAGGTAGCCCATTTTCCGCAAAACCGCAAATTAGCGGCCCGCGAGGTCAATCTTCAAGTTCATCCTTGAAATTGTTGAAGGCCGCAAGTAACTCGCGGTGCGCTCTGGCATTATTCTGAATCTGTGCCAGTTCCACGCCTTTTCGGTAAATTTCCTCAGCCTTTTCTATTTTTTCCATCGCAGCAAAAAATGCGCCAGCGTGGTAATAGGTCGGAAGATAATCCGGATGTTTTTCGAGGAGAATGTCGAAAAAGCGCCTAGCCTCTTGGAGATCCGATTTGGAATATTCGATCGCGAGCGCGTAGACATTGAACGGGTCGGCTGGGTCCTCTTCGTAAAAAGCGAGTAAATTGGCGAGTAAGGAGTTATTCATCGATATTATTATGCTTGCATACTATTTACTTTTCCCTTAATTTGCCCGGGCAAAGTTATTCTCATCAAACGCAAAGATAAGTAACCATACCATCATGAAAATACTCGTTTGTATAACTAATGTCCCCGATACAACCGCTAGAATAAGCTTCACCGACAACGACACCAAGTTAAACAAAAACGGTGTTCAGTTCATCATCGGCCCTTATGACGACTATGCGCTGGCCCGGGGTGTAGAGCTGAAAGAGCAATATAGCGGCAGCCTGACGGTCCTTCACATTGGCGAAGCCGATGCCGAGCCGCAAATCCGCAAAGCACTCGCCATCGGTGCCGACGACGCTATCCGTGTGAATGCGGAGCCGCAGGATTCCTATTTCGCAGCAGCACAAATTGCCCATATTGCCAGCCAGGGCACCTATGATCTCATCCTGATGGGCCGCGAGTCCATCGATTACAACAGCGGCGTAGTGCACGGGCTCGTGGGTGAAATGCTGGGCATCCCCTCCTACTCGCCGGTCATGAAACTGGATATTGACGGCAACAATGCCACCATTACCCGGGAGATCGACGGCGGCAAGGAAGTGCTAAAAGCGCCGCTCCCATTGGTGCTGGGATGCCAGGAGCCTATTGCCGAATGGAAAATCCCGAACATGCGCGGCATTATGACGGCGCGCACCAAGCCCCTGAATGTGGTGGAGCCGGTTTCTGTGGATGACATGACCGCCCCGCAGACTTACAAACTGCCCGCACCGAAAGGCGCTTGCAGGATGATCCCGGCGAGCGAAGCCGAAACGCTCATCAAACTGCTGCAAACGGAGGCCAAGGTGCTGTAACTCCGGTGTATTTTTTCTCATTAAAATGAAAACGATCATGTCAGTCCTTATATATGTAGAACTCGATAACGGTTCAATCAAGAAAACCTCGCTGGAAGCAGTGGCTTACGGCGCGAAAGTGGCGGAAAAAACCGGCGGCCAGGCTGTGGTGCTGGCATTGGGCAAAGCAGAAAATACAGCCCTTGAAATAGCCGGACAATATGGTGCAGCGAAAGTACTCCACGCCGCTGCCGCCGAACTGGAACACGAAAACAGTCTCGCCTACGCGAACGCGCTCGTGCAGGCGGCTACGCAGGAAGGCAGTAAAATCATTATCCTTTCCAAATCGGGCCTGGGCGACGCCATGGCGGCACGCGCGGCAGCGAAATTGAAAGCGGGAATCGTCTCCGGGGTGACCGCATTGCCTGAGACGGATGGTGGTTTCAAAGTCACACGAAGCATCTTTACGGGCAAGGCATTCGCAACGACCGAGATCCGGTCGGATATTAAGGTACTTGTTGTCCGCAAGAATGCAATCGAACTAGATGAGGCGGGCCTCACAGGCGGCAATGCAGCCGTAGAAGCATTCCAGCCAACATTACGCGACAGCGATTTCACAGCCAGTGTTGTGAGCGTTGAAAAAGCGGACTCGGAATTATCCTTAACCGAAGCGGAGATCATCGTTTCCGGCGGCCGCGGAATGAAAGGGCCGGAGCACTGGCAGCCGCTGATCGACCTTGCCAAAGCGCTGGGCGCGGCAACCGGTTGCTCAAAACCCGTTTCCGACCTCGACTGGCGCCCCCACCACGAGCATATCGGGCAGACGGGCATTAAAGTGGCACCGAGCCTGTACATCGCCTGCGGCATTTCAGGCGCGATCCAGCACCTGGCAGGCGTGAACGGTTCCAAATGCATAGTAGTGATCAACAAAGATCCGGAAGCGCCGTTTTTCAAAGCCGCCGACTATGGTATCGTCGGCGATGTTTTCGAAATATTGCCTAAACTAACCGAAGCTGCAAAAAGCCTTAAATAGTGTTTCCAGGGCTATTCTTTCAAATTAGTTAAAAGAACAAGTTCAGAAAAAATAGCTTAAAATCAGGTGATTAACCTGATTTAGTTTTAACCCTGGCAATAGCCGCCCAATCTTAACCCTTACAGCATTTTTTTATGCAGTAAGGGTTATTTATTTTTGCACCTTTGATCCGCCAATGGCGCTTTTCAAACAGGAACACTTTAACGGGTTTACTTGTTAATTCGTTGAAAATCAAGAATCAGCCCGAAGACCATTCACCACGACTGTTAACCATTTGCGCATTTAATTCAAACGTGAAAAAAATCAAGTTAGAAATTCTGGGGCTTTCACCAAGCCAATCCCAAGCCGGCTCGTTTGCATTGGTACTGGGGGAAGAACTCGGCAACCGCAGGCTGCCCATCATTATCGGCGTATTCGAAGCCCAGGCCATTGCCGTCCAGATTGAAAACATAGTACCCAACCGCCCGATGACGCACGACCTGTTCAAGTCGTTCGCCGACGGTATGAATTATACATTGAAGGAAATCGTCATTTCTGACCTCAAAGAAGGCATTTTCTACGCCAAAATCGTCTGTACCGACAACCTTCGCGAAGTAGAGATCGACGCCCGCCCATCCGACGCCATCGCGATCGGCCTGCGTTTCGACATTCCTATTTATACTTACGAAACCATTTTGTCCGAAGCGGGCATCGTTTCCAGCTCGATGACCGAAGAAGAAGATGAGGACGAGGACGCCGTTCGCGAAACCATCCGCCCCTCCGGCTCAAAGGATTCGCTCCGTGATCTTACATTTGACGAGTTGCAACGCATGCTCGACGACGCCCTTTCGAAAGAAGATTACGAGAAAGCCGCGAAGATCCGCGACGAGATGGGAAGAAGGAACTGAAAGCACCATTATAGTTAAAAATAGTTAAGGATTGTCCCCAAAAGGGCTGTTTTGAAATTTTAATCCTTATTTTTGCCCGAGTCGTTTTCCAGAAAACCGAACCAACGACGAGCGAAATCCTACGCTGTTATGCCTAAAAAAAAGAAGATCGGGAGTTATCCCAACGCAATGATCGTCATGAGCCTTACGGCTGCATTGTTTCTGATCGGCTTTTGCGGGCTACTGGTGATCCAATCTAAAAAGCTGGTTTCCATTATCCGTCAGAACATCGAAGTACGGGTGTTCATCAATAAAGAAGTTTCCAAGGCGGGCCAGGATTCGATACTTCGTATCATTCAGGCAAAACCTTTTGTACTGAATTCCGGAGAAACAAAGGCCATTACATTTGTTTCAAAAGAGGAAGCAGCCAAGGAATTTATTGAAGGCACTAAGGAAGATTTCGCCACGTTTCTCGGCGAAAACCCATTGCGCGACAGCTACCGCGTGAAAATCCAGGAAGATTATTTCGAAGAAGCGAAGCTGCAACAGATCAAGAAAGAGCTGGATCAGGTGAAAGGTGTGTATGAAGTGGTGTATCAGGAAGATCTGGCCGACAATATCAACCGCAATGTGACCAAAATCTACATAGTCCTGGCAAGCTTTGCCCTGGTTATGCTGATCATCATTGTCTTGCTGGTTAATAATACGATCAAGCTCGCGATCTATTCACAGCGCTTCCTGATCCGCAGTATGCAGCTCGTAGGCGCAACCAACGGCTTTATCCAAAAACCTTACGTGCTGCGCGGGGCAATTCAGGGCCTCGTTGGCGGCATCGTGGCGGCTCTCCTGCTGATCGGCCTTCAACAACTGGCAGTCCGTAATGTGGAAGGGCTGGCGCTATTGCAGGAATATGACAAGATCGTGATCCTCGTCCTTTCCGTGCTCGGCCTTGGCGTCGCAATCGGCGTTGCAAGTACCTACCAGTCGCTGGCGCGTTACCTGCGCATGGCATTGGATGATTTATATTGAACAGTAACCGGAAAATAAACGTATGAGTACTTCAAAAAATGAACTTCCATTTTCATCATCCAACTATGTGATGATGCTGGTCGGCATCGCGGTGATCCTCGCAGGCTTCCTGATCATGACATTCGACGGCGAAGAGTTCGGTTTCGGCTTTCTTGGCCTAACCCTTGGCCCTCTTGTTACCATTACGGGCTTCATCATCGAGTTCTGGGCGATCCTCCGTAAACCCGCTAATTCATGAGTATCTGGCAGGCCATCATTTTAGCGATTGTTGAAGGAATTACCGAGTTTTTGCCCATCTCTTCCACCGGGCACATGATCATAGCCTCCTCGTTCATGGGGATCAGCCATCTGGAATTCACCAAAATGTTCACGGTCAATATCCAGTTCGGGGCTATACTTTCCGTACTCGTTCTTTACTGGAAGCGTTTTTTCCAGACTACCGATTTTTATTTCAAACTTTTCGTGGCATTTCTGCCGGCAGCCGTAATCGGTTTCCTGCTGAACGATTTCATCGATGCCTTGCTCGAAAATGTATGGGTAGTATCCATTTCACTGCTTTTAGGAGGCTTCGTGCTGATCTTCATCGACCGCATTGCAAACGATACCCGCGAGAAGGTGATTACATTTCCTACCGCATTGAAAATCGGCTTTTTCCAGTGTATCGCCATGATCCCAGGCGTTTCGCGTTCGGCGTCGACCATTATCGGCGGTATGCTCAACGGCCTTTCGAGAAAACAGGCAGCTGAATTTTCGTTCTTCCTTGCCGTACCCACAATGGCTGCCGCGGGAGGTTACAAACTTTTGAAAACGTACGATACCATTCAGAAAGAAGATATTCAGACGCTGCTGATCGGTAATGCCGTCGCGTTCGTCGTGGCGATGCTGGCTATCAAATTCTTTATCAGCTTCCTGACCAAATACGGTTTTAAAGTTTTCGGCTACTACCGTATTATCCTCGGCCTGATCCTGCTCGGCTTGCTGGCGTCGGGCTACAAGCTGGATGTTGTTTAGCCCCCTTGATCCCCCTAATTTGAAACAAGAAGAAAACATACCCGACGAAGGCGAAGTTATCCTGATCGATAAGCCTTTGACGTGGACTTCATTTGACGTGGCCAACAAGCTTAAAAGAGCTTGTAAATTCAAGAAAATAGGCCATGCCGGTACATTAGACCCGCTTGCCACCGGCTTGCTCATCCTCTGTACCGGTAAAAAAACAAAGCAGATCGACCACTTCCAGGCGCAGGAAAAGGAGTATACCGGCACATTGGTGTTGGGTAAAACAACGCCCTCCATCGATCTCGAAACCGATTTCAACGTCGATTACCCCACCGACCACATTACCCCGGAAGTGCTCGAAAATGCGCGCAAACAGCTCACCGGGCATATCGAGCAAATCCCGCCGCTTTATTCCGCTATTAAAATCGACGGCGAACGCGCATACAAGCTCGCGCGACGGGGCGAGGAGGCCGAGATCAAGAAGCGTGCGGTAGAGATCAAGCTATTTGAAATAGACGCTGCCCAGTTTCCTTCCATCGATTTTAGGATCATTTGTTCAAAAGGTACTTATATTCGCAGTATGGTTCGTGATTTCGGCGAACTGGCCGGCAGCGGCGCTTACATGAGCAAGCTGTGCAGGACCAGGATCGGTGAGTTCGACCTGAAAGATGCGTGGGAGCTGACCGCTTTCATCCATCAGAAACGAGTGGCTTTGAATTTGGAGGTTGACGAATGAACATTTATCATAGCCTGGATTCCTTTCAAAAACTGGAATATGGCGTCGTAACCAGCGGTACTTTCGACGGGGTGCATCTGGGACATCAAAAAATACTGACCCGTCTTAAAGAGATTACCGAGCAATCGGGTGGCGAATCGGTGGTCCTCACATTCTGGCCGCATCCGCGTACCGTGGTCTCCGAGGACAGCCAGGACCTGCAACTGCTTTCCACGATCGAAGAGAAAATCGAGCTGTTTTCGAAGCTGGGCATCCAGCATCTTGCGATCATCCCATTCACAAGGTCCTTTTCCGAGCTCACTTCCGACGAGTTTATCAATCAGATTCTGGTAGAGAAAATCGGTACTAAAAAGCTGGTGATAGGCTACGACCACCGTTTTGGCCGTAACCGCGAGGGCAGTTTTGAATTTTTACAAAAGAATTGCTCCGAATATGGTTTCGAAGTGGAAGAAATTCCCAGGGAGGATATCGAGCACACGGCCATCAGCTCGACGCGTATTCGTAAGTCACTCATTACCGGGCACATCCATGAAGCTAACGAGTTGCTCGGGCGCGCATATTCACTTTCGGGAACCGTGGTAAAAGGGAAACAACTGGGCCGCACGATCGGCTTTCCCACGGCCAACCTATACGTGCACGAACCATATAAGCTGATCCCGATGAACGGCGTGTATGTGATCAATGCGGTTTACCAGGATCAGGTGTTTCGGGGAATGCTCAATATCGGCGTGCGCCCCACAGTGGACGGCACCATCAGGACGATCGAAGCGAACCTATTCGGCTTTGATAAAGAAATTTACGGCGAAGACCTCCAATTAGAATTGCTTCATTATCTTCGTCCCGAACAGAAATTCAACGGGCTGGATATGCTCGTCAAACAGATCGGAATCGACAAGGAAAACACCCTGGCCTGGTTCGCCTGACCTAATCAGAACTCTTTTTACCTACTCATACAGTTTGCTTTTGCGAAAAGCGTGCCTACCCGGCACGCTTTTATTATGCCTATACGTAAAATCCGGGCCGAATCCGCTTTATTAACGGATTCCTACTCCCAATCCCTTTGCTTTATGAAACACTACGACGCTATTGTGATCGGTGCGGGCCAGGCGGGCACGCCGCTTTGCCGCAAATTGGCCGAATCGGGCCTGAAAACTGCATTAATTGAGAAGAGATGGGTAGGCGGGACTTGCGTCAACGACGGCTGCTCCCCTACCAAGGCCATGATTGCCTCCGCAAAAGCGGCATGGTCGGTGCGGCATAATGAAACCCTCGGCGTGCACGTGGGCGGCATTACCGTCGATTTCGATGAAATCCTCGACCGGAAAAACAGCATTGTGCACACCATGCGCGGCAATTCTGAAAAGCGCATCCTCAACACCGCAGGCCTGGACCTGATTTACGGTACAGCGCGGTTCTGCGGTCGAAAGGAGATCATGGTTTCGTTAACGGACGGCGGCACGGAAACATTCACAGCCGACAAGTTCTTCATCAATGCCGGCTTACAGCCCTTAATTCCCGACATTGAGGGAATTCACACGATTCCTTATCTCACTTCCACCAGCGTCATGGAGCTGTCGGAAATTCCGGAGCATCTGGTCATTCTCGGCAGCGGGTATATTGCACTGGAATTTGGTCAAATGTTCGCTCGGTTTGGCAGCAAGGTTACATTGATTGAGCCTTCGGAAAGAATTCTCAAACGAGAGGACAAGGATATTGCCGAAGCGATCGTGAAAATCCTCGCTAAGGAAGATATTGAAATACTCACCGGCACAAGGGCTGTCAGATTCTCCCAAAACGGGCATATTATTGCCGCGAGCCTTGAAACGGGAGGAATTAAAAGTCAGCGCTCGTGCACACACGTGCTTGTAGCCGCGGGGCGCGAGCCGCAACTCAGCGAATTTGGATTTGAAGCCGCAGGTATTGAGCTAGATCAAAAAGGTTATATCAAAGTGAATGCACAACTTGAAACCTCGGCAGAAGGCATTTACGCATTGGGGGATATTAAAGGCGGCCCGGCGTTTACGCACGTTTCCTTTGACGATTACCGGCTGATCGTTCAGCATGTCATTAAGCAAAAGCAAATCAGCATTGAGAACCGCCTCATCCCATATTGCATGTTCATCGACCCACAGCTTGGCCGTGTGGGCATTACCGAGCAGGAAGCGCGGGAAAAAGGGCTTGATATTAAAGTAGCAGTTCTGGAAAACGATAGCGTGGCGCGTTCCATTGAAACCGGCGACGAACGTGGCATGATGAAAGCCGTTGTGGATGCCCAAACGGGCAAAATCCTGGGCGCGGCGGTGTTGGCCGAGCAAGGTGGTGAGATTGTTACGATCCTGCAAATGGCCATGATCGGCGGTGTTACCTATGACCAGATATTGAACGGCGTTTTTGCGCACCCAACCTACGCCGAGTCGCTAAATAACCTTTTCATGACGCTCGAATCGTAACCTGCTTTTGCTTTTTTCCAGAAAAATGGATCGTTTTCTGACTGATTTACGTAGAAAAAGAATATGCAAATCCTTTTGCAAACCTGAACCACGTACCTGTTCGCAAACATCATGATCATTGCCGACCGCATCAGCAAGCATTTTAATGGTATTGAGGCAGTTAAAGATGTTTCCTTCCAGGTTAGCGAAGGCGAAACGATGGTATTGCTGGGCACAAGCGGCTGCGGCAAAACCACCACGCTCAAAATGCTCAACCGGCTGATCGAAGCAACTTCCGGCCGGATCGAAATTCTCGGAAAAGACATCAGCAAAGAGAAACCGGAAATACTCCGGCGATCGATCGGCTATGTGTCTCAAAACAACGGGCTTTTCCCGCATTACACAGTTGCCGAAAACATTGCCGTGGTGCCGAAACTGTTGAACTGGCCCGCAAACGACATTGGCCGGCATACCGACCGCCTGCTCGAACAGCTCAAACTCCCTGCCAATTTCAAAGATAAATACCCGGACGAGCTCAGCGGCGGCCAGCAGCAACGTGTCTCCATTGCACGTGCATTAATCGCCGACCCACCGGTATTGCTGCTCGACGAGCCTTTCGGCGCGCTCGATCCCGTTACGCGGGCAAGTGTACGCAGGGATTTCACCGAACTGCCGGCATTGAAACAAAAAACCACCGTTCTCGTAACGCACGATGTGCAGGAGGCGCTCCAATTGGGTGACCAGATTTGCCTGATGGACCAGGGTCGCATTGTGCAGCAAGGCAAGCCCGGCGACCTGTTGCTAAGGCCCGTGAACGAGTTCGTGCATGCCTTTTTGGGCCAGCAACTCGAAGACATTTCCCGCATTTACGAACGCATCAGAGCACAGGCATAATGGAAGAACAACAGTCACTATGGGCATTTATGACGCAGCAATCAGACAAGCTGTGGAGCCAGACTGTGGCCCATATCGGCCTGACCTGCATTTCGCTACTCATCGCGATCGCCGTCGGGGTACCCCTGGGAATCTGGATCGCGCGGCGGAAAAAGGCAGCGTGGCTGGTACTGGGCATCGCCGGGGTGCTGCAAACCATCCCCAGCATCGCATTGCTCGGTTTTATGATTCCGCTACTTGGTATTGGGGCGTTGCCGGCCATTACCGCGCTGTTTCTGTACGCATTGTTACCCATTATCAGGAACACCTACACCGGCATTACGGGCGTCGACCCGGCCATTACCGAGTCGGCACGGGGGATGGGCATGAGCTCGCAGCAGATACTGACGAGCGTAGAACTGCCACTGGCGATGCCGGTGATCCTGGCAGGAATCCGTACCGCGACGGTCATTAATGTGGGCGTTGCTACACTGGCGGCCTACATCGCCGCGGGCGGCCTCGGAGAATTTATTTTTGGAGGAATTGCTTTGAATAACACCCAGATGATCCTCGCCGGTGCTATTCCGGCTGCATTGCTGGCCATTCTGCTCGACTTTCTGTTATCATTACTTCAAAAGACGGGTTTAAGCAGAATGCGTAAGATCTCCGTTGTCTTGCCCGTTCTGCTGCTTTTGCTCTCTTCTTTTTACTTAATACCTTATACCAAAGGCGCGTTACTGGCTGGTTTCACTCCTGAATTTATGGGACGGGAAGATGGTTACATGGGCTTGAAATCGAAATACGGGCTCGACATTCCGACCGTCGTGATCAGCGACGCAGTGATGTACAAAGCTGCATTTGAGAAAAAACTGGACGTTATCAGCGGGTACAGTACTGATGGCAGGCTCAAAGCGTTCGACCTCGTGACGCTGAACGACGATCAGCATATTTTCCCGCCGTACTATGCCGCGCCGGTCGTACGGAGTGAAGTACTCCGGCAATATCCTGAATTACAGACTGTTTTCGAAAAACTTTCGGGTTATATCAATGATTCAGTCATGACGGAACTGAACTACCGGGTCGATTATTTGAAACAGGCGCCGGACCGTGTAGCACATGACTTTCTAGTGTCCAAAAAACTCTTCCTCTCGCCCCGCAACGGCAATGAGGGAACAATACGCCTGGGTTCGAAGATTTTTGCCGAGCAGTATATCCTCATTCAAATGTACAAGGAGCTGATCGAGGGCAATACAGACCTCAAAGTCATCACCAAAACCGGTTTGGGGGGTACCAAAATCTGTTTCGATGCATTGAGCAATGGAGAAATCGATATGTATCCGGAATATACCGGAACAGGCCTGCTGGCGATCCTCAAACCCAGCCACATGCAGCTTAAAAAGCTCGGCGGCGACCGGGAAAAGGTTTATGAATATGTCAAAAATGAGTTTTTAAAACGATACAAGCTGCAATGGCTCCGGCCTATCGGCTTCAACAATGCCTATGCGCTCATGATGCGTCGCACGCAGGCACAATCCTTGAATATCCAATCCATCACCGATCTGAAAAACTATGCAACTAATGGAAACCACCGGCATTAGGGAAGCATTTCACCATGTCAGAAAGCATTCGGAATACATTTGCGAACCGCTGGAAGCCGAAGATTACGTACCCCAGCCCGTCGCATTCGTGAGCCCGCCCAAGTGGCACCTCGCACACTCGACCTGGTTTTTTGAAACATTCATCCTCAAACCCAATGTGCCGGATTATCGTGTTTACGATCCCGATTTCAACTATTTGTTCAACAGCTACTACAACAATGTAGGCGAGCGCACCCTACGCACGGACCGCGGGAATGTCACCCGCCCGACGACGGCAGCCGTGTACGCCTACCGAAAATACGTAGACGGGCATATGGACGCATTCCTCGAAGAACTGACCGACCCGGAGGTCGAGGCCCTGGTTGAGCTTGGCCTGCATCATGAACAGCAGCATCAGGAGCTGCTTATTACGGACATTAAATACATTCTGGGCCATAACCCGCTTTTTCCGGTTTACCGTAAAGGACAGAATATGGTCAATGCAAGGAACACCGAAACCGGCTTTATTACCATACCCGAGGGCATTTACGACATCGGACACCATGGCAAAGGGTTTTGTTTTGATAATGAATTAGGCAGGCATAAAGTGTTTCTGCACGAGTTTGAAATAGCCAAAGGGCTGGTTACCAATGGCGAGTATGTTGAATTCATGCATGCAGGCGGCTACCAGGATTTCAACCTTTGGCTGGATGAGGGCTGGTCGTGGGTAAATGAAAACCGCATTTCAGCCCCAATGTACTGGCATTTCATCGACGGCGGATGGCATTATTTCACACTGGACGGCTTGCAAAAGGTTGATTCCGAAGCCATTCTGAGCCACATCAGCTTTTTTGAGGCCTCTGCATTTGCGCAATGGAAAGGCATGCGGCTGCCCACCGAATTTGAATGGGAAGTCGCGTCCACCAACCTCGACTGGGGACGGCGCTGGGAATGGACCAACAGTGCCTACCTGCCCTATCCCGGATTTTCTAAGGCGCCGGGGGCCGTTGGCGAGTACAATGGTAAATTTATGGTCAACCAGATGGTACTGCGTGGAGCCTCCGTGGCAACCTCGCCAGGGCATGCACGCAAAACCTATCGTAATTTCTTTCACACACACGAGCGCTGGCAATATACCGGCATCCGGCTAGCGCGATAATTTGATAGTTATGACAGACTTACAGACTTTTGCCAGAGACATCCACAAGGGATTGTCCGCACCGCAAAAACACATTTCGAGCAAATACTTTTACGACGACATCGGCAGCGGGATATTTCAGGACATCATGAAAATGCCAGAATATTACCCTACCCCCTGTGAATTTGAAATTTTGTCGCTGCAAGGAGAGAATATTATTCAAAAACTGGAATTCAAAGGCCCGTTCCAGATTGTCGAATTCGGAGCGGGGGATGGCATCAAAACGCGACAGCTGCTAAAAAAGCTCGTCGAGCGGCAGGTCGATTTTACCTACGTGCCGATCGACATTTCGTCCAGGGCCATCGAAGAACTGACGACTAATATGCTCAGTCATTTGCCCGGTTTGAAGATCAGCCCGATGGTCGGCAACTACTTTTCGATGATGGAGGAACTCGCTGCGTCCGGCGTTCCGAGTCTGCTGCTTTTCCTCGGCGGCAATATCGGGAATTACGAAGCGCACGAGGTCAACGGCCTGCTTGCCGATTTCCGAAAGTGCATGAATCCGGGCGATTACCTGCTTACCGGCTTCGACCTGCAAAAGAACCCGGCCACTGTCCGTTGCGCTTACGATGACCCGCGAGGCATTACCAAATCTTTCAATATCAATCTATTACACCGCATTAACCGGGAATTAGGGGGTAGTTTCAAGACTAACCAGTTCGATTTTTACTCGCATTATAATCCGGTCAATGGCGAGGTAAGGAGCTATCTCGTGAGCCTTGTACCGCAAAAAGTACATGTGCGGCACACCGACAAATGCTATGACTTCGACCGAAACGAGCTCATTTGGACCGAACTTTCCAAGAAATATACGTTAACTGAAATTGAAGAAGTGGCTAAGGTTAACGGTTTTAGGGTCGTGGAGCATTTTCAGGACTGCAAGGCCTATTTCACCGACAGCCTTTGGACATTATAAAAGCGGCCGGGCTATTTGTTGTCCCGGCCGCTTTCATCAATAACATGTTGCACTAGTTACTCGATACGAACTTGTTGAAGCGGCTTTCCTTGCCATCGGCTGTTTTTTCCTGGTACAGGAATTCGAGTTTGCTTTCGTCGAACTTTTGGAAAAACTCATCCCAGCTGATTTCCTGCAAAGAATCTTCACCGCTGTAAGCGGGAAAATCGATGCGTAGGATGCCGCCGCCATTTTTTTTCGTGGCGGTTCCCTTCACCATCGAAGGCACACCGCCACGCTTCTCCACCCAGGCCCGGATCGTTTCGTGATCACGCGTCGAAGTGTCGGATTTAGAACTGCCGGTCGACTTTTTCGTACCGGCCGCCTTGGTTGTTTTCGAAGTCGCCGCTTTCGAAGCCGCTTTTGAGGCAGCAGGTTTCGATGCGGTGGTTTTCGATGCAGTTGTTTTTGTAGTGCTTTTGGTTGTTGCCTTGGCGGCCATGCTTTTGGCAGACGCCCCTGTTGCGGCATGCTGCTTCATTTTAGAAGTGGCTTCCCTGGTATTGCCCTTTGTTGTAGTAGCCATGGTTTCAGTTGTTTGATTTGAAACCCAACAACTTCAAAAAGCGTGCCTCAGTGGAACTGCCGCAGTGGAACTGCCTCAGTGGAACTATAACCTCAACCTTCCAAAGCCCGGATCACTCCTTTCAATCTGAAACCACAAACGCGGAACCCTGCCTTCTCCAATGTTGCCTGGGAAATACGGTTGGCGATATTGCAACGGGCAGCAGGCACGCGGCCCATTTTATAGGCAGTGCGTTTTAGCTCCTGCACGATGTAGGTCGCATAGCCTTGCTCGCGATACCCCTCCCGCGTCTGCATGTAAATATCCGCGTAAGGTATGTTATAGTTGAGCATTAACCCGCCGCTAGCCACGATCTCGCCACCCACGTCGATCAGATATTCGCTCTCGTCACCGTCCATCGGGTCATTTTCTGAACGTTTGCGGAAGGTTGCGCCTGAGATTTCAAAGGAGGTCGTGAAATGGTCTTCGAAAAGGATCGCCTCCGCGAAAGCGTTGTCGCAGAAGCGGTACAACATCGTTGTCAGAAAAACATCATTGCTCTGGCTCTCGATCCAGATCGCCTTGCAGGCCTTTTGAAATGCCTCAAAAACAAGACTGGCATACTTGCGGTATGGCGGCAGCAGAAAAAATTCGAAGATTGTGTCGCGGTCCTGGCGGCGGTCGGTACCCCAAACGGAACCATAACCGACGCGGACATTATCGATCCTGAACAACCAGGTATCGGCCCAGCCATAGTCGTGGCACTTGTTGCAGACGAACTGGAAGTGATTTTCATACAGGAACATCGTGCGTAAATCCCTGATCTCATCCAGCCCGGTTTTGGAAGTACTGATTCGCATAGTGTGGCACGCACAGCGTGGAAGGGAATCGGGTAATAAGGTAGTATAATGGTGCGAAAAAAACTAGCTGCGTTACAGGAAATACCATGCTTTCAAACGTTTTTTTGTACAGGCATTCCTATTAAAAACACGTCAGCAAGGCAGCAGCGGTGCATTCTGTTACACCGTCCTATTTATTCACTATACCTTCAACCGGCATGAAGCCTCTTATTCAGACCGTTACCTTACTCACGTTCATTATCTTCAAGTGCCACGCGCAAGGCAATATCAATTCAAAACTTTGGTATAAAAAGCCTGCAAAACAATGGGAAGAGGCACTACCCATCGGAAATGGCGCATTGGCTGCCATGATTTTCGGAGGTATTGAAACCGAGCAGATCCAGTTTAATGAAGAAACCCTTTGGACCGGCGAGCCAAGAAGTTACGCGCACAAAGGCGCCTCGGCACATCTGAGCGAAATTCGCCGGCTTCTGAATGAGGGTAAACAAAAAGAGGCAGAAGCGCTGGCCAATGAGCAATTTATGAGCCAGCCCATGCGGCAAATGGCTTATCAGGCTTTTGGCGATGTATATTTAGATTTTCCGGAGCACGGAACACCCGTCGCCTATCACCGCGAACTTGACCTTGAAACAGCTACCGTCAAAAGTACTTACGAGGCTGGCGGCGTCCGCTATACGCGGGAGGCTTTTGCGAGTTACCCCGCGAAAGCGATCTACTACCATATTACGAGCTCACAAAAGGGCAAACTGAATTTTGCCGTTCGCATGGACGCCATTCATGCCAAAAAAGAAGTAAAAATTAACGGCAACGAGATTGAGCTGAGCGTTCAGGTCGACAAAGGCGCATTGAATGGCATTGCCCGCGTGAAAGTAATTACCGACGGAGAATTGAAACAAGCCGAGGGAAAACTCACAATTTCCAATGCAACCCGCGCTACGCTGGTACTTGCCGCGGCTACCAACTACCTTGATTACAAAACCGTCAGTGGCGATCCCGCTACCAAAACAGCAGGAATTTTACAGAAAGCACCCGCATTCGAAACAGCCCGTCCAGTACATATAACTGATTATCAAAAACTTCACAACAGATTCAATTTAGTTTTTTCCAACAGCAAACACTCCGCACTTCCTACCGACGAGCGGTTGAGCCGTTTCAAAGGCGACCCCAACGACCCTGCATTGCTGGCATTATATGTAAAATTTGCACGCTACCTGCTCATCGCAAGCAGCCGCGCGGGAAGTCATCCTGCCAATTTGCAAGGCAAATGGAACCACAAGCTCAATCCTTCCTGGGATAGCAAATACACCGTCAATATCAATACCGAAATGAACTACTGGCCTGCTGAAATGACCAACCTCAGCGAATGCCACGAACCGCTGTTTCAAATGGTGCGGGAAGTATCTCAAACAGGAGCCGAAGTAGCGAAGGAGCATTATAATGCCAAAGGCTGGGTTCTGCACCATAATACCGACGTCTGGCGCGGTGCTGCACCTATTAATGCATCCAACCACGGAATCTGGGTAACGGGAGGCGCCTGGCTGAGCCTGCATTTATGGGAGCATTACCGGTTTACGCAGGACAAAGCATTCCTGCAAAACACGGCCTACCCGCTTATGAAAGGTGCGGCGGCATTTTTCCTCGACTTCCTTGTCAAAGACCCGAAAACAGGAATGCTGATCAGCTCGCCTTCCAATTCACCCGAAAACGGTGGCCTCGTAGCCGGACCGACGATGGACCATCAGATCATCCGCGCATTGTTTAAAGCTTGTATTGAAACGGCCGGTATCCTGAAAACGGACGCAGCATTTGCCGAACAACTGGCGCAGACCTCAAAACAGATCGCCCCGAACCACGTCGGACGCTATGGTCAGTTGCAGGAATGGATGACGGATATCGACGACACCACGAGCCATCACCGCCACGTTTCGCATTTGTGGGGCGTGTACCCGGGTGAAGAAATCACGCCAACGGCTACGCTCGACCTGCTAAAAGCAGCCATGAAATCGCTCAATTACCGTGGCGATGACGGAACAGGATGGAGCCTGGCCTGGAAAATCAACTACTGGGCGCGTTTTCTCGATGGCGAACATGCCTACACGATGATCCGCAAGCTTTTCAATCCGGTGTACGACGCAGGCCAGAAAATGAGCGGTGGTGGCTCCTACCCCAACCTCTTCGACGCGCACCCGCCGTTTCAGATCGATGGCAACTTCGGCGGTGCTGCGGGCATCCTCGAAACACTGGTACAAAGTCATTTGGAAGAGATTAATATCCTTCCGGCCCTGCCGAAAGCATTGCCCGACGGCCGCGTCAGCGGGCTGTGCGCGCGGGGTGGTTTTGAAATGGATATGAATTGGGCAAAAGGCAAACTTACCGGCCTGACCATCCATTCGAAAGCCGGGAATATCTGCAAGTTGCGCTACGGCAGCAAGGTGGTATCGATACCCACCGCAAAGGGTAAAACCTACCGTTTCGGGCCGGATCTGACGATTTTAAAATAAATCCGACTTTTTTCGGCGGTGCGGAAATGCTGCTGACATACTGCTGTCACTGGGCGATGTTTAGTTTGTAATGTAATCAAACAATAAACTATAAAAACCTTTGACATGGAAACTAACAACACCGCACAGGAATTGGCAGCCACCACAACTATTATCACTGCCGAGGCACTTCTGGAACATTGGCAAGGCCACCGCAGGGTCAGCCGGAAGGTTATTGAGGCATTCCCTGAGGATCAGTTTTATACTTTTTCGATCGGTGGCATGCGTACTTACGCCCAGCTCACCATGGAGATGATCGGCCTCGCGGCTCCTGGTATCCGCGGTATTGCATTCGGCGACTGGACGTTCAGCGAACCGGTACTCGATTCTTCGACCCCCGCACCGGCCACCAAAGCCGAAGTATTGAACCTTTGGGACCTTGTTACCGAATACATCAATACGCTCTGGCCTCAGATTCCGGCGCAACGCTTCAATGAGGTAGAAGCCGCCTTTGGCATGTACGAGAACACGATTTACAATACGATCCTTTATCTGATCGACAACGAGATCCACCACCGGGCACAGGGCTTCGTGTACCTGCGCGCGCTGGGCATTCAGCCGCCGTTCTTCTGGGACCGCTCCTGATTCCGGTAAACTTCGCCCCGTTTCTCTTCGACCACCCTGCGCAGCGACTTCATGCACAGGGCGGTCAGAGGGAAACGGGGCTTTGATTTTTATGGAATGATTTTAGTGTTTACCTTCGCAGGACTGAACACTTGAAAAAGAGAACTATGCCGCACATCAAATCCAAAATACTGACAATAGCCGCAGCTACCGGCCTGGTGCTGGCCGTGAACCATGCGGATGCGCAGGTGAGGCAACCTGCGCCAACAGGGCAGGTTCCCAAGGCTTACACCGGGGCGCAATCGTCTTCTGCCGCATTTAGACCAAAACCTACCGGCCAGATAGCGCCGGAAACGCCGGGGCGACTGGGTGTCATCGTGCAACCGGCTCCGGCTCCGACCCAGAGGGTGTCGGAGGTACAAGACCTGGGATTCGAAGGCAAATCCCGGACGGACGCCCAGCAGGGAATGGTGCCCAAGGTAAATACCACGCAAGACCCGCTGACGATGCCCGAGCGCTACCAGCCACAGGTAAGCCAACAGCAATCGGCCGCTGCGTCAGGGCAGGTAATAATACAAACGCAACAGGCGCCCGCGGCGGGAACATATGCACCCGCTACGCAGACGGCACCGGCACCGGTAACCACCGGCCAGACCGTGCCGCAGCAAGGACAGGTCAACACACCAGCCACGGCGTCTCAACCATCCGGCGCCCCGAAAACCGCCGCTCAGCGGGTAGATCCAAAATAGCTCGGACCCCGGTTCTTCCGGGGTTTTTCATTTCTTCGGTATTCTCGCCGCTGCAAAAAAACCTCTGCTACCATCTTCCTCGATAAGCGCCCGACATCATTTCCGCGGTGCTCGGGTATTCGAGCAGGTTTAGCAGAAGAAACTATGTCGTGGACATTTGAAAATTCTCGTATTTCTGTGGCGGAATGAACATGGCGGACCTAGCCCGTCTGAGATAGCGGAACATAGACTTGGTCAACAACCAATTTTCGTTCGTCAGACGAAAACTCGCACAAGCAAGGTAAATCCCGGAAAAGAAACTGTTCTGTCGTTAATGCCGGAAGCGCTTGATATTATCAAAAAATGGGGCCAATATAGCCATGATCAAAACGGGTTCGTTTTTTCCGGAACTGAATTTAGGGATGGACGAAGTAGGTTCACTCCTACAAATTAGCTATTAGCCTAATTCAATAAAATATTTTGTAGCTTAGAGATCACACTAAGCATATCTTGATTATCAGATTTTTTATGTCTCCAAAACACATTCATTAAACAAATTTAAAATTGATTTAACATCTACTTCAAATTAGCCCTATGAGAAAAACGCTATTCATCTACTCTCTTTTCCTACTGTCTTCGTTAATTGCCTCCGCTCAGAGCATTCAGGGCACACTGAAATACGGCAGTTCTAGCGGGAATGGAATTATTACACTGAAGAATAACGGTGTAACTTCCTACACCGGTAATATTACGAGTTTTAGCATTGTGGTCTCATCGGGAGCAATATTTGACTTCCATTTTCTCAGCGATCTGCATTATACATTTTCGTCAAATCCTGTTTCCTATACCACGAAGGATAGTTTTGGTTATCATTATTATCAATTCGATTGGACCGGTAGTTTGGCAGTCAATCTGTTACCGGGTGCTACGTTGGATTTAATTACTTTCAAACTTGATAATTCTTTCGGATCGTCAAACCCGGGCGTTGTGACGTTATGGGCGGGCACCGACCGCAGTTTTCCATGGTCGGTTAAGGTAAATACAATAGAAGCGGCAGACCCGGTAGATAGATTTTATAGTTCGGGTATTGCCGGCTCCTTTCTGACGAATGCACCAGAGTATAGCTTTTATGAAATCCCATTTTTGGCCGCTCCACTACCTGTTCAGCTTGCTGATTTCAAAGCCAAGAAGGAGGAGCATGCAGTTAAACTAACCTGGATCACCGCCGAGGAAATAAACAGCCGGAATTTTGAAATCCAGCATAGTGCCGATAGTAAAATCTGGCGAAAAGTTGGCTCGGTAGATGCATCGGGCGAAAGCAAGCAACGATTGGATTACGCCTTTATTCATCAGAGTCCCGAAGCAGGAGATAACTATTACCGATTAAAGATGATCGATGCTGATGAGACCTTTTCTTACAGCAAGATCAATCACGTCCGCCTGGCTGATATTGCCGGTGTCTATCCGAATCCGGCGTCGGACGTCGTTTATTTCCGGCGTGGGAGTGAGAGTCTCCTTCAAAATGTTGAATTGTATGACGGCAGTGGCCGGATAGTTCTGAAAAAGAGGACGGATGCCGGCCATATCGATGTCAGTTCTTTTGTCCCGGGCGTTTACGCATTGAAGCTCACGGGAAATAATGGTGCCATCAGGAATCACAAAATTATTATCGGGCGATAAAGTTGGTAAGTCTTCGTTGTTGTCATAAGTCAATATTGGCTTAGAAGGAGGTATTTGGGGCAATGACTAGCAAGGCTTTCAGCGTTAAAAAGTCGATTCCGAACTTCACTGATCATGACAGTGATGAATGCTTTCAGTGGATGATGACTGATGAAGAGTTTTGCAAATACATAGTAAAATCCTTAATAAAGGCCATGGCTATAAAGAGCACCTTACGCCACCCGTTCCACGCACCTTCAAGAGGCGCTATTCTTCCGTGTGAAGCATATTCCGTCGCTTGTCACCTTGCGCCGAAAAAAATGAGATAAGAAATATGATGTGTATGGAAAGACTGATTCTGAAAGCACTGGCAGATTCAATTCTTCCAAACAATGCTGGTGTGAGAAGTGCCCCACCGCCGCCAAAGTAGACTATGAGATTTAGAATTATCATCCCCAACAAAATACTACATAATGACCTTAGCTGAGTATCAATTCCTATGAAGCGATCAGATACAACCCATCCAATACCACCAATTACCGCATACAGCAGGTTTGCAAAAATCGCATATGCAAACATTTCACCGGAGCCCGCTAATAAGGCAATTATCAAAGTGAGCGAAATGAACACCGCGTAAAAAACTCCTGCAAATCTCATAATTCATGTATTCATGTTTCGAAATCACTAAAAGGCAGTTTTCCTGGATGAGTTGACCATGCAATCAAGATAGCGCAGAAATATTGAAGCATCAACACTTCAACTAAGTCCCCCCCACCAACATGCGAAAACCACGAGTGATGCCCGAAGGCTGTATGCGCCTCAGCTGAGTTCATCCCAGATCAAAACCGGAAGTGAGTTAGATCCCGGATATCCGGAGGATGCCGAAACTATCGGCTATGCGAGCCCGCCAACACAAACGAGACATTGCCCGGAGATGTGCTCTGCCCTACTACTACGACAAATCCGCGGCCCAGTATTGCATTGCCATTATTGCAAGTTGTATTGCAACTACCCCAATCACCAGCAAAAAAGCACTCACGAAATAATCATAAGTACTTGACGTTAAAGCAATTCTGCTTGGATTCGAACCGCCTGGCGGCGCGGCAAAGGCCTACTGCTTAGAAGGCATGCGGGATGCACTTTGTAACGGAATGCCCTAACCTCTCGGCTAAACGGGCTATTCACGGCAAGGGGAAATAATCATTGACCAAGATTCAAATTGATGCCCAAAATCGAAACCGCGTCGGACCATGCGGCAGATTATAATCTGGATTCGATTGAATAGCCAGGATTTCGATTCACGAAAAACTCTCCGTCAGTTACTTTGAAGCTTTCATGTGAGGGAATAATACTATTGGGATCTGTTCGTACAGTACCAGAAAAAAACCCTTTAATTTTATGCTCAGTGAGCTCTGTGACTTCTATTGTGCCATCGTAAAATGCCCAGTATGCTCGATATTCAAGTGGATTTTTAGTTTTCAGATGTATCCAACTGATTACTACGTCAGAAGTTCGATGAAAATCGTTTGAAACTTTCCATACACCTTTTGTCACGGATGCCTTATCCCTAATGGCTATCAAAAAAGAAGGGGCATCCATCGATCTTGGTAGCACCCCCTCATGACACAAATGCCCGACCCGGCTACCGGGCCGCTTGTTGTAAATTTTATAAACTGAATTCTTCATTGTGAATCTCATTGTGACACTCCTCCGATAGTCCCCTAAAACAGCCTAAAAAGCTCATAGAGCCACATTTTCTAACTGTTGTCTCATTTCACCCACAAATTGTCCCATACTCACCCCGGGAATGTGCGTGGCCGGCCGTATTTTTGTATCAACACTTCGCAAGCCGGTGACAATCCGGTGACTAATCCATATCGTTATGAAAACCTTTTATGCGGTCCTCGCCAACTCGCTGGCAGCCGCGCTTACAAACACGTTTGTCTGGTTTGCCGTCACATTCTGGGTGTATCTTGAAACCAAATCGGTGCTCGCTACTTCGGTAATGGCCGGAGTTTACCTGGCAACGGTGGCTATTTCCGGCTTCTTCCTGGGTTCCATCGTGGACCGCTACCGAAAGAAGACCTCCATGATGCTGTCGGCATCGGTCACCCTGGCACTCTACATGCTGGCCCTGATCATCTACATTTCCACACCCGAAGCCGTTTTTAAAAACGATTCCAGCATTAACCTCTGGCTTTTTATCACACTTTGCCTTTTCGGGGCTATTACCGGGAACATTCGTACGATCGCATTATCAACGGTGGTTACGATTCTGATAGAAGAAGACAAGCGCGACAAGGCCAATGGAATGGTCGGTACCGCTAACGGCGTGTCTTTTCTGATCGCATCTATTTTCAGCGGGCTTGTAATCGGTTACCTGGGCGTGTTGTGGATGATGGTGCTGGCCGTCGGGCTGAGCGTGCTGGTGATCCTGCATTTGCTGACAATTTCAATTCCCGAAAGAGAAGTTGTGCAAAGCGAACCGCACACGCAGCGCGTCGATATCCGTGGCACTATTGCTGCCGTGGGCATGGTACCGGGACTGTTTGGATTGATTTTCTTCAATACTTTTAACAACTTTCTCGGCGGCGTGTTCATGTCGCTGATGGATGCTTACGGCCTCTCGCTCGTATCCGTACAGGCGTGGGGCATCCTCTGGGGCGTGCTCAGCCTGGGTTTCATTGTCGGCGGGCTTGTGGTAGCGAAGCGGGGCCTGGGTAAAATGCCGTTAAAAACCCTGTTTATCTCCAATATTCTGATGTGGGTGATTTGCATGGTTTTCCCTATCCAGTCGTCTATTATCTTGTTGGGTATCGGCATGTTTGTTTACCTATGCCTTATCCCGGTTGTAGAGGCGACGGAGCAAACGATCCTTCAAAAAGTGATCCCTCCCGAGAGACAGGGACGTGTATTCGGTTTTGCACAGAGCATCGAACAGGCGGCCTCCCCCATTACTGCATTTATGATCGGGCCTATTGCCAAGTTTGTTTTCATTCCTTTTATGACCACGGGCGCAGGCGTGCGCCTGATCGGCTCCTGGTTCGGGACCGGGACTGCCCGCGGTCTGGCACTTTTATTTGTCGTGACGGGCATTGTGGGCCTCGTTGTGACGCTGATCGCCATGCAATCGGCCGCGTACAGGAAATTGTCGCTCGTTTACAAAAAACCTGCGCCCGATTTTGATCCCAGCGACGTACCTGTCCGCGAAGAAGCCCGATAGTCTTTTAAATTTTCAATCAACAACAAATCACTACAACCATGTTTGGACAAACCAAAGCATTCAGCGGGTATTCGGTAGACGATCTGCAAAAAGCGCGACAGTTTTATGGAGAAATACTAGGCATAGAGGTTTCGCAGCAACAGGAAATGCCTGTCCTCCATCTGAATATTCACGGGGGTTACCAAGTGATCCTGTATGAAAAACCAAACCACGAACCAGCGACTTTCACCGTCCTCAACTTTCCTGTCAAAAATATCGAAGAGGTGGTCAAAACGCTCAAATCCAAAGGCGTGACGTTCGAGAGCTACGATTGGCCGGGTTTCAAGACCGACCCCGACAATATCATGCGGGGAAATGGTCCCACCATCGCCTGGTTCACCGATCCTGCCGGCAATATTCTGTCGGTCATTGAAAGTGAAAATAATTAACCTTAACCTTCAATTAAAACATGGAAAATGTTAAAAGCACCAGAATGCAGGGCATTGTCAGCCTGTATAATTTGCAAACGCCTTTTTTCTCGTTTGTAACAGAGAATATCAATGAAGCAGACACGCAAAAGCGTCTGGATACCAAGGCCAACCATATCGGCTGGCTCGCGGGCGCGCTTGTGGAGCAACGTTTCGACCTCGCACGCCACCTGGGCTACGACGGGCATCAGCAGGCCAACGAACTGTTCAAAGACTTCAAAGGGATCCAGGACGGCGTGCAATATCCGTCGATCGCGTCCTATCAGGAGGATTGGAACAAGATCACGCCGATCCTTAAAGATTCGTTGAGTAAGCTGAGCGACGAAGAGCTGGAAAGACGGATCGATATGGGTCCCGAATTCTCCATGTCGCTGTACGAACTGATTACGTTCTCGATCTACCGCGAAGCGAATATCATCGGGCAAATCGCCCTCTGGCGGCGGCTACTCGGTTACCCTGGCATGCGGTACATGTAGAAATAGGCGGAATTGTGCTTTCTTGCGGGCTAATATCGACCAGGCATTCTATGAAAATGTTTCAGCAAGGCATTCAGCTCAAAGCAAGAGGCCGCGGTTTTCACCTGATTACCGGAGAAATCCTTTATGCATTACCTGCGATCAGCGAAATCAAGGCCGGGATGTGCCAGGTATTTATCCAGCACACCTCGGCTTCGCTGACGATCAATGAAAATGCCGACCCTACGGTACGGATCGATTTCGAAATGTATTTCAACAAATCGGTCCCCGAAAATGACCCCGACTATCGTCACGACTACGAGGGCTCCGACGATATGCCGGCGCATTTGAAAGCCTCGTTGCTGGGAAGCTCGGTGATGATCCCCGTCCGGAATGGTCGTCTCGCGCTGGGGACCTGGCAAGGCATTTACTTGTGTGAACACCGGGATTATGGTGGTCCGAGAAACCTCGTGATCACTGCCTGGGGCAATTAGGCCTCCTTGATCACGAGGCTGAACAGCATACCGGTTCCGGCATTGGGCCGGGCAGAAATCTCGCAGGAAATTGCCTTGGCAAGGTCCCGGATCAAATGCAATCCTAAACCTGACTTGATTCCGATCGTCGCATGGTCGTCGTACAAGGCGTTCAACTGCTCGTCAGAAGCACCGGGGCCATTATCGGCAACCGACAAAACGATCCGTCCGCCTTTTGCCTCCGCCTTCCAATGGATTTCGGCATTTTGTGTTCTTTTTAATGCTTTGACGGCATTATGGGTAAGGTTTTGCATGATCGTACGGAGGTAATCTTCGTCGGTCACAACGGTGAGGGAACCGGGGTTATCGAAAGTAAATCTAATGTGCTCCGTTCCTGAAAAAAACTTCCGGATGTATTCGAAAAGATCTTCGACAGCAACGCGCCGTGCCTGCGGTTTGAACTGCTGCATTTGCGTTTTGCTCCACAACAGCATCGATTCCATCCCTTCAAGCAACAACTCGGCCGACTCTGTAAGCCGTTTCTGATGGATTTCGGCTGCCTCGGCACGCATCAAATCGGGTGCTTCTTTTTGCAAATGCAGGAAATTGACGAGATTGGCCACCGGGCTTCGCAAGTCGTGGCTTAATATGGCAAAAAAACGCGCCTTAACCTGGTTCGCCTCGTCGAGCTCATTGTTCAAATGCAAGAGCTGCACGTTGGTGCGCTTACGCATGCGGTTCTGCCGGTATAGCAGTGCCCCTATTCCCGCAAGCAACAGCAAACCGCCCGTCAGCAGCCACTGCTGCCTTTTGCGGGCTTCCAGTTCGAGGGCATTAATCCGGATCTGCTTGTCGCGCAAGGCAATCTCGCGCTCCCCTTCCAGTCCTGCGATCTTGTTTTTCTCTTCCTGCGAGAACAGGGAATCTTCCACCATTTTGTAGGCCCTGAAATTGTAGAACGCATTCCGGAAATCGCCCATTTGCTCCTGCACTTCGGCCAGTATACCCGTAAAATGGGATTTGTACCCGATATCCCCGTTCTGCTCGCTGATCCTGATCGCCTTTCGTAAGTACTGTTCCGCCTCTTTCAGCAACAACGCCTTGCTGGTAATGCCTTCCGGGAGCGACCCGATTTTGTACATTTCGAGGTACGCCGCACCTATATTACCAACATTATTGGCCGCTTCGATATGCACCGGGTTCACTTCATTCCAAAGCTGCTCTGACTTTCGGGCATAACTGAGCCGTTTGGGATAGTTGCGGTTTTCAAGCAATGCGAGGCTGCCGTAGGCTTTGGCCAAACCTTCCGTATTGCCTGCGCGCTCCTGCATGACCAACGCCTTGCTAAAATGTCCCCGCGCTGCGGTAGTGTCCTTCATTTGAAGGTAAATGCTGCCAAGCGTGTTCAACGAGTTACCTACTTCACGTTCAATATTGTAATTATCCCCTTTTTCCAGCTGTCCGCGAAGATTTAAGGCTTTTAAACTATAAAAGAGGGCCTTTTTATAATTTTTCTGTGTGAGGTAAACCGATCCGACATTATCGGAGGCATTTGACATCAGGTACTTATCCCCGAGTTTTTCAGCTTCCTTTAATGCCAAAAGATAATAACGAATGGCCTCAGGATAATTGGAAGCAAGGTTTTGCTGCATTACCCCTATATTATTAAAAGTATTAGCCATATTATAAGTATCACCCATTTTTCTAAATACTTCCAGTCCGCGCTTGTTATAATACATACACGAATCCACATTTCCCATGTCGCTGAAAGCCCGCGCCATAGCCACATTGAACACTCCGATGCCGCGCTGCCAGCGCATGGCGCTCACATGTGCGAGCCCGAGCCGCGCATAGGTGAGCGCCTGCCTGGTATCGATAAAAAAGGATTCATCGGCAATGCGTTTGTAAAGCCGGCCTTTCAGCGTGTCGTCTTTGGCATTGGGAAGTTCTGAAACCAGCGAGTCGATCAGCGCACGCCCTTCTTTCTGGCCGTTTACAGGCTGGTGTAGCAGGAAAAAAGCCAGGATGATGGTTACGCAGCGCATGGAGCTATTTCAGGTTGGCCAGTGTGTTCTTGAAACTCCGGCCGACCGGCAACGTGTAGCTACCAATATGCACTTCCTGAGGGGTGATTCGTTCGATATAATGCCGTTGCACGGCATAGCTGCGGTGAATGCGGAGGAAGGATTGGAAGGCCTTTTCGAGAAGCAGGTTACCAATGGACGACAAGACGCTGTACTTGCGTGTGGTGGTCACAATGCGGGTGTAGTCTTTCAACGCTTCCAGGTATACGATGTCATGCAGGTTCAGCTTGATCTGCTGGTGACCGTCCTTGATAAACACCGTGCTTTCGCTTCCCAGGCTATATTCGAAGAGTTCGGCCTTGCGCTTCATTTCAAAATAATGCTGCACGCGTTGCATCGCATATGCAAAACGCTCGGGCTTGATCGGTTTAACGAGAAAATCAAATGCTTCCAGCTCGAAACTCTCAGCGGCGTAGTCTGGATAGGCCGTGACGAAAATACAAACGGGCACCTGCATCATCCGCGCGCGAAATTCGAGGCCGCTCACGTCGGGCATGTCGATATCGCTGAGCAAGACATCCACCTGCATTTGCTGCAAGGCCGCCGAAGCTTCCGTAGCCGAGCCGAATACACCCACGATGTCCAGAAAAGGGTATTTACGTGCATACATGAGCGTCGTAAGCCGGTCGATTTCGTCATCATCAACAATCACACAGCGATAAACCGGAAGGTCGGACATAGTAGGAAGGCAGAGTGTTTGTTTACCAAATTTAAAAGACTTTGCCAGAAAAGCAGACCTGCGACAGCCGGTTTTAGTTACTGGTCTATTTAAAATGTCGTTCATCGACCGCGCATAGCAGCCGCTCTCCCCATCTGATACTTTTGGATGCGTATCGAATTTAAACCAGGTCCCATGAAAAAGTTATGTATTTACTTGCTGATCAGCGCCATAACGGGCTGCTCTGATTCCTCCAAAGACATTCCCGCACCGGGAGGCACAGATATGGACCCGGCCCCAACCACCGTAACACTCCCCGGGAAGGGTACGCCGGGCGTGGTGGGCACACCTTCGCAGACAAATCCCGGGCTTGCGATTTGTTCATATCACCCCGCCGCTGGTTTACATCACGACGAGGGATGAGGGAAATGAGGCAAAAATGCAATTGGGTGCATGGATGAAAGCCATATTTGCAGAAAAGGACGTCGTATTCTACCTGCAAGCGATAGAATCCAACGACGGCGCCTGCAAGCTGGGAAATGTGGGGCGGATTTGCGATGAATACCGCTCCACAGCATCTTACGCAAGCAAAAGCCAGGGCGTGGATGTGCCGTAAGGACAGGGCATTTATGCGAAGCTGCGGCGACCAAAATAAGCAAAGCGTTTTTAATGAGCATTTACAATACCGGAAAATAGTCACCGGGCGAACCACTCACCGCCATTGCTGTATCGCTGCGGAACCGGGCCCGTCGTTCGTCAGAACTTTGTCGCATAGCGTGATTTGCCTCAAAAACGAGTCCCTATCCGGCGCTGTGAGAACATTTCCCGATGAAAGGTACTGGTAGGTGGTCAATTGGTCCATGCAGGATATGACCATTTGTTTCTCAGCCGTACCCGCGAAATTAGCATCGCATTGCAATGCATACCTGAGCATATCGGTATCCAGAATGCCCGTCCGGAATTCACCCTGACGGCCATGCGGCCCGTTCGTCTCGTGGCGGTTGTTCATGAGCATTACCGGATGGTTTTCTGCCGACATCCAGCCATTTCCATGCCGGGTCTGGTACGCCCGCGTGAGGTAATAAACCGTCGCATCGAAGCTCTGCACATTTCTGTTCAGTATTTCAAATGCGTTTTTGCTCGTCGTGCTGGAACGGGTGACATGAGGGAATAGTCCAAAATCCATGTCCAGCAAAATTCCCTGTCCGCCCTCAAAAATGTAGTTTTCAAAACCCATGGCGAACAGTTGCTTTTCAGTAAGCAGGCGCATAATGCCACAGGCGGCGGCCAGGTCATGCATAAACTGATCGACAGGCATAATTTCCAGTTCCAGCGCCTCAATACAGCTTTCCAGCCCGCGGGCTTTGAGTTTCATGCGATAATAATCGCGTACTGCTGCCAATTTTTGCTCCAAAATACCGGGAAAGAACAGGTCCTGGGCGCAAAGTTTGTACGGCCCCTGATTTCGTTCGACAGTCGCGCCAAAGCCCACTCCTACTGTGCCTTGAGCCAGATTAGCGCGATCGTTTATATTATAGAATTTATCAAAAGGCGTAGTAACCATCGCCAGCGGGTCCACAAACAGCACCGGGCTTACCCCCAGCCGGCTCAATGCATCGAACTCCCTAGCCATACCCGTCGGGTCTATCGTGCAAAACCGCGAAAAAAAAGTGGGCACCTTCCTGAACGAGCCTGCGCCAAAGTTCGAGAATACGTGAAAGCTGCCTTGTGCGTGCATGACTGTATGCCCGCACTGGTGCCCGCCGTTGAACCGGATAACGACCGGATGATCCAGCTTGGAGGAAAGGTAGTCTGTAAAAACACCCTTTCCTTCATCGCCGTAACCCATTCCTACTATAATATGGATACCTCCCATTTATTTACAATGCGATAATACCGGAAGAACCGTGATCACGGCGAACTAGTGAATCTTTGACCGCAACGAGTGCATTTGAAACCGATTGCCGTGTTCTCGCATCGAAGCTACTCATCGCCACGTCGACATTAACCCCTTTTACAAGCGCCACGGTAGTCGCGATGAGCTCGGCAATGTTGTTCTGATCTTCGAGCACAAGGAAACGTTCGCCCAGCAATCCCTTCCATTGCGAAAACACAAAATGATCGTTGTGATAGCTGGCTTCATTGGCATGAATATGAAAAACGAAGTATGAGCGGCAGGCTTCGTTCAGCAGCGACGAGGAAGTGAGGTTTTCCTTTCCCTTGTACCCGCACTTGGCCTGCAACAAATCGGCGGCCATATGGTCATGAAAGCCTTCGTCGCCGATCGTGAAGAGCAATCCTTTTTCTTGCCTTTTCTCAAAAGAATCGATCGAGGTGTGCCGGGCCGCAAAGTACCAGGCCAACGGATAACTTTCACGATTTTGGCCGCCTCCGCCCCGCTCGATAAATATTTTTGAAAGGCAGTCGTCCAACTCCATGGTACCGGATTCGAACTGGCCCACCTGCAAGGGATAATCGTCCGAAATATGATCCCCAATGGCCATGAACATGATTTGCGGATCGAGAATGCCATTGTCGATCAAGGTATTCATCAGTGCGCCCAGTTTGTTTTTGATCAGGTTTTCGGGAATAGAGCCCATAGAACCCGTAACATCGAGCGCGACAATGATCGGTACCGAGTGCGGATGCAAAGCCGAGTCTCTTGATTCCCGGAGGTCCACATTGTCGGGAGAAAGATCGGGGTGTATTACGCCCAGCTTGTTTTGTGTGAAGTTGTCATCAATCGACCGGGTTTTACGTACCCGGCTAACGCTGTCATAAGCATCACTGCTCCACGATGAATAGCCCATTGATTTAGATATTTAAGTGTATGAATTGAGATGGAAAGTTTCTGTCGAGCATCTCACGGTACTTTTCATAGCATTCCAGTGAGTCTTCGTCGGAGCTGAGCAAAAAATCTACGAACTCGGAATGGTGCGTTTTCCGCAGCGAAGTACCCAGCCCGGAGCGATCGCCCAGAAGGTAAGCACCGATGCGTTTGACCATTTCCAGATCGGCAGTTTCGCTCGCTTTTTTGCCGGCCAGTAACTGGTCGGGGTACCAATGCCGATAAGCGGCAGATATCGTCGATACCCGGCCGTTCAGTTCGGCCGCGTGATAAAATCCCGCGACGGCAATCCCGTGCGTTGCAGGCACGAGTAGCACCTGTGCGGGGGTGAGACCCAGGTGCGCACGCCCCGTGTGCCCGTGGAGTAGCATACAGAATTCGAGCAAGCGCGATACTACCCAGGTCACATGTTCCTGCGGCAATGTCAAATTAACCAGCGGTATTGCACGTTCGAAAAGCGAAAAACTACAATCGGAGTCCCAATCGTAGGGCATATACCGTTTAAAATGGGCTGTCGCGCCGGCCACGACTTCTTGCTGATTTCGCTTCGCGTGCGCGATCACCTGACCATCGCCCTGATAGCGTACCCAGTGGCCGTTGGTCAGGAAGTTGCCGGAATCGTCTGCTAGGGTAGTTCCGCTGGTGTAATGGCGAAACATTTCGATCAAACGGTTGGTGGCCTCCTCCGCCCGGGGATGTTTGCATATATCGGGATGGATGGCCTTCATCATTTCCCGGAAAGTCAAAGCCGTGCCCTCGGCCAAAGCATTAAAATGGGTGGCTTGTAACACCTGATCGATCATTTGGCTGTCGTCTGTCATGGAAAGCTCTTATCGTTAACGAATACCCGAAATGGCTGTGAGAAAGCCAAGGTATCAGAACTAACGGCACCAAACTCAGGCCATTGAGCGTATGAACGGTATGGATGAGCCATCGGCGTTGCATAGGTTGGGCGTAGTCTGAGGCTACGCCCAACTAGTCTCCCCATCCTTTGTCACAATCCCCCCCTGATAATGTCGCAAATCACATCTCTTTTTGTAAACCGAACCCGCTTAGTTTGTAACATCCAAATAAGGTTAGGCAAAGCGTTCCAAAATCGCAGTCAAAACAATCGGAAACAATGGTAGAAGTATTCAAAACAGACGTAGAGAAACAAAGCCAGGCAACATTGTTAGTCGACCTGATTTGTCTTGCATTCACCGGCTACCGTGCCAGTTTCGACCTTGAAGATTGTGATAAGGTATTGCGGGTCAGCTGTGAAGGCCCGGCCATATGCAACGCCAGCATCATCGGGCTGCTGGAAAGCTTTGGCTACCAGGGCACCGTTCTCGAAGAGTGCATTTCCGTAAATACATACGCCGGCGCCGCGCTGTTGACCGAATATTAAGCCAGCCACGCGCGTGCAGTAATCAAAATTTGCCGGGGAGGTAAATAATATCGAATAGCGCGTATAAGCAGGACCGCTATTTCAGATTTTGCAAATCCTATTTCACTTAATACATCATTAAACTATATCAACTATGAAAAAGACAAAGATTATCTTCTGGGTTGTAACGGGGTTGTTGGCGGTCATGCTGGGCATTGGGTCGGTGTACGATGCCATTTCAGCTCCCGAAGCTGTGGAACATGTGACGCGCATCGGCTATCCGGCTTACATTGTTCCTTTTCTGGGCTTCGCCAAAATTCTGGGCCTCATTGCGATCCTCGTTCCTGGTTACCCCCGAATAAAGGAATGGGCGTATGCCGGCATCTTTTACGACTTGCTGGGCGCTTTCTATTCACATATCGCGTTTGGCGACGGTCCCGATATGTGGGCAGGTTTCATCATCGGCTTTGCGTTGATTGCCGTTTCATATATCTATCACCACAAGCTGCAAAGAGAAACTTTCGCGGTCGCTTAGTGTCCGCATCATGTTGAAAATAAGCGCCCATTCATTTGATTCATCAACAAATAAATCCAGATAAGCTATGTCAACCAACCAATCGTCCGCCGAAATAAAAACAACGGAAACTGTGGACAGAAAACAGCTCTTGCACGACCTCGACCAGACCGAGCGGGATTTTTACACGGCCCTCGCGTCGCTTCAACCCGAGCAGGTGAATGTAGTCCCGTTCGAAGGCAGCTGGACGGCAGGACAAGTGGCGGAACACATCCTGATGTCGGAATCCGGGGTTCCCGAAACTCTGCTCGGCACCATTGAAGAAACCGACCGTCCGACAGCGCAGTATGTGCCGGTGATCGAATCCATTTTTCTCGATTTCACAGCCAAATACCAGGCCCCGGAATTTATTATCCCGTCGGCCGGCCCGCACGACCAGCAGCAATTGCTTGAAGCGTTCAAAACAGAACGCGCCGCAATCCGTGAGATCGCCGCTAATGAGGACCTTGCCGTCACTTGTACCGATTTCGAATTCCCGCAAATTGCCAACCTCACACGCTGGGAATGGCTCCAATTCGTCCTTTGCCATTCGAAAAGGCATACCCGGCAGCTCAGGAATATTTCCGAAAAAGTTAGTCGTCAGACCGGCAACTTGTAGCTCAAAGATTGATAACTTGCGGAATCATTTATTACCCAAGTGTTATGTTCCGTAAGTTATCGTTCCTGTTATTATTGATAGTTGGCATGTCGGATGCCTTTGCCCAGGTGGCCGCCAGCAGTAAAAAAATAGCCCCGTTCCAGATCAGGCTAGTCAATGGCCAGCAATACACATCGTCGCAGCTCGCTGCGGGGCCGGTAGTGCTCATCTATTTTTCACCCGATTGCGATCATTGCCAGAACTTTACCAAAGATCTGCTGAAAAATGCCAGTGTGGTTGCCAACAAGCAGGTGGTAATGGTCACGTTCCAGGCGATGGATATGCTGAAACCCTTCGTGAGCCAGTACAGTCTCGGCAGCTACCCGAATTTTAAAGTGGGCACCGAAGGCACGTCGTACCTTGTTCAACGCTATTATCAGATCCGCTCGTTTCCTTACATCGCCATTTACGACAAAAAGGGAAACCTGGTAAGGACATTTGAAGGCGAACAACCGCACGCCGAAATCTTCAAGGCCCTGAAACAGATCTGACGGCAACAGCCTCCCTGCGTTTCATTTAACTTGTGAACATGGCCTCATAATGCGCCGAAGGGGCGAGAATGCCGCCGCTTTCTGAATAAAACGACTTGTCGGTCAGATAAACGCCCTTTTGTGTTTTGGTCCAGGTACCATTTGCCATGGGGTGAAAGGCCATTAATTTATCCCAATTCTTATAGTATTGATGGCCGTTCGTTTCCTGCAGTCCGATCGACATTCCGGGAAAAGGCTGTAAACGGGCGGCCACATTCTTGTTCCAGTCGACCAGGATCGGGTTCACCGTGAGGTCGGCGCAGAAACACGGGACCTTTTTCTCGTACGCCAGCTGGGTAATTTTCATGGTCATGCTCAGCGTTTTGGCAATGGCCTTTACGGCAATCGCCGAATAGCCCAGCTCAATGCGGTGTGCGGCATCCTCCACGGTATGCGCGCTTTCGTCGGCGGCTACGCGCACGCCCAGATCGCCAACAAAAGCTTCATTACTTTCCTCAAACGGCTCCTCGATCACCGCAATCTGCTCGAATGCGCCGATTTTTTTAGCGTGGTCGAGAAAACGGAGCAGCGTTTCCTTCTTTTCATAGCGGCCATTGGCATCGAAATAGTAAGGAATCTTCCCATTTTGGGTATAAGGCGTTTCGTAATGCCCTATTGCCTTGTGTACGGCTGTGAGGAACGCAATGTCCTTCTCGATCATTTCCTGCTGTGTCCCGGCGGCGCCGGTTTTAAGTTTCAATATAAAATAACCTTCATCAGCAGCCTGTTTGATGCGTTCCGGCGAAGTTCCAACGGCAAACGACGGGATGCTCGCCACTTTTTCGTGCCGGTACGAAAGCCCGGGCCGGTAAGCGGCAGGCACCATTTCATCGAACTGCTTCATACCGGTCTCCTGCGCATACAATAGCCAGGCCGCATTGTCCACACACACCAGGGCATTCAATGCGAACGTTTTGCGCAATTCCTGATTGCCCGTGATTTTCTTTCCATAAGCCAGTACTTCCGGTAAAATGTCGTCGAGCAGCTGCACCGGGTCGCTGAATGACGTCCCCTTGATCATCTGCAATGCCCGTTCGCTCATTGCATACATCAATGCGTTACCCGCACTTTCGGAATGCGCCGCGAAAACTTTCGAGTCCGACCAAAGAACTCCTTGCGTACCCAGGCCTACCTTCCGGACACCCGAATCGGATTCCAGCATGGCAACGGCCTGCCAGCTATCGGTGATGGCGCTCCCCTTGAAACGGTACGGATTCAAGGGCTCCCTTTCGAAGTTGGAGCTCACGTTTTTAATGGTGATTTTTTTCACGGCTGGCTGTGGAAACGGGTTCTGGATAGGACTTTCGGACGTAAATATGCCGGCGGCGGCCAGCAAGCCAGCACGGCGGGCGAATTCACGTCGGGAGAAATGTTCAGGTTTTCCGGAAATCATGGTTTAGGAAATATGTTTCAAATGGTCAGACTCTATAACTGGCTGCTACCCTGACCCAATATCTGAATTTTATCCAGTTTTAATAAACCACGATGCCCATTCTAACCTGCATCAGATCAAATTCACTTCATTTTCCAGAAAACGGGCCACAAATGCGTCATCCACCAGGCTAGGGTAAGCCGCGATGACGCGTGTGATTTCTTCATACTGACCTGGCGAAAGTGTTTCCTTTGGGTTCAGCGTCCAGATACCCTCCATCAGGCCCTGACGACGAAGTACCTCGTGCACACCGGTAATGCAGCCATGAAATGCATGGGCAGGGTCGAATATCGCGGCATTCATGTCGGTTACCGCTATATTGGTGGCGAGCATCGACGCCGCATCGTTATGGCCTGTTGCCAATGTACGCTTCACAGCCGAAAGCAATTCGACAGCCTTCTGAGTCCACACTGCCCAATGTCCGAGCAAACCGCCTACGAAACGCTTTTCGACAGTTTTACCCGCTATTTCAAAACGAAACGGCGTGAGTAGGTCGGCCACGATATTGTCGTCGTTACCGGTATAGAGCGCAATTTCGTCACGGCGGTCCGAATGCGCTACCGCCCGCACGACGTCCAGGGTCTGATAGCGGTTAAATGCAGCCACTTTAATCGCTGAGACATTGGGAATTTCGCTGAATTCGCGCCAGAAATTATAGCTGTAAACCCGCCCGCCGATGGCCGCCTGCAAGTAAAATCCAAATACTGGAATGACTTCCGCCACCCGCCTTACATGCGCGATGATTTCCGATTCCGGCTGCGTTGTGAATGCCGCCATACTGACCAATCCAAGATCGTACTTGTATCTCCTGGCGATTTCCGCCTCCGCCAGCGCCTGATCCGTCAATCCGCAAATGCCCGCTACCTTGATAAACGGCCGCTTCAATGCAGCCCGGTCAATCTCGTCGGCGGCAATCGCGAGCACTTTTTCGAACAAATTGATCTGCGGATCACGGATTTCAAACTGCGTGGTATGAACCCCAACCGCCACTCCGCCTGCCCCGCTGGCCATATAATAGCGCGTCAATCCACGCTGTCTCTGCTCGTCCAGCTGCAAGTCACTTGTCAACGCCAGCGGATGCGCCGGAATTACCGTCCCGTCAAACAGCAGCTCTTTTATATTCGATTTCAACATATTTAAAATAACTATCTAAATATCAACATATTACCACAAAACCCCAACGCAATCACGACAACACCCTCAGCCCCCTTTAAAACTCCCCCTTCCGCTCCTGAAAATGCGTGGGTTTGTTAATGGTCTTCCCGCCTTCCAGTAGCCATTGGGCCGTAATTCCGATCATTTGTTTCAAAGTAGTACGTGGGTAGCCAAATAAACGGAACGATTCCGCAGCATTGCTGAGCAAGGCTGTTGGCTGTTCTTCCCCTTTAAATTGTGGTTCGGTGTTGAATATACGTCCGAATTCTTGCGCCAGCCAGCGCAGAGAAACCGTCTCAGGGCCGGTAATGTTCAGAACCTTCGACGGCGACTCGCAATGTAGCAGCGAACGGATCGCCATTTCGTTCGCGTCGCCCTGCCAGATCACATTCACATGCCCCATCGCCACATCCAGCGGTTTGCCGTTCAGTACCGATTTTGCAACTTCCAACAGTACACCATATTTGAAATCAATGGCGTAATTCAGCCGGTAGAGCAATATCGGTGTGCCGTAGACCGACGAAAAGTACTGGAACATCCGCTCGCGACCGAGGCACGACTGCCCATATTCACCAACCGGATCGGTGCGCATTTCCTCCGTGGCCCCGCCCGAGCCGACCGGCGTGAACGGGTACACATTACCCGTCGAATACACGACAATCCGCGATTTCCGGAACTTCTCGGCCACGCGCCCGGGCAGGTAGGTGTTCATCGCCCAGGTGTAGGGTTCGTTGCTGGAAGTCCCGAATTTCTGACCGGCCAGATACAGTATGTTTTCTACCTCAGGAAGGTCCTGCAACTGGGTGTCATCCAAAATATTAGCGACAATCGTTTGGATACCTTCCGCATTGAGTTGCTCGACCAACCCTTCCTCGCTGAAACGCGAGACGGCGATGACACGCTTGTCGAGCCCAGCTCGTTCGATGGCCTGCATGGTGAGCCTGGCTATGCTCGGGCCAATTTTCCCTCCCGCGCCAAGGATCATAATATCGCCATCGATACGCTTCATATCCTCAACCAGCGCCTCAGAGGGGCTAAGCCATTGTTCTTCAAGAGATTGCATGCCGTTCATTTTACTTAAATAGCGGATTATTAAAAAATAGTTCTTTGATATTGACCAGTGCCAGGGCGAAAATGACAAGCAGGCCCAGACCCGCGAAAATCCTGACAAAAGGCTTATTGACCTTATTACCCATGATACTGGCATCGTTGCCCACCAGGTACATCACCGTGCCAATGAACGGTACCACAAAAATGGTCACGCTCTGCGCGAAAACGATTAGTTCGAGCGGCAGTTTACCAAAGCGGATCGCCACAAATGCTCCGATCACCATCACGAGCGCAACAAGGTAACGCACCTGTTTGGAGGAAAAATTGCTCCCCAGACCCAGCGCATCGCCCAGTAACGTTCCCCCGACAGACGCATTGCCTATCACCGACGAAAATGCTGCGCCAAAAAGCCCGATCAGAAAGAATGCAGAAGCATTGCTCCCGAAAAGCGGTTCGAGGGCCCGGGCCATGTCCGATGCGGAGTTGACAGCTATACCTTTGGGTTTCAGGATCGCAGCAGCGCACACGATGACGATCAGGCACATTAGGCCCAGCAGCATAATGCCTGTGTTGCTGTCATTCCGGCCCTGCCGCGCTGTCGGATTAGTCCGGATTCTCTCTTGGATCAGGTACGACTGATATAACGCCCCGACAATCGAAAAACACGAGGCAGTGAATGCGATAATGAGTCCCACCGAACCTTCCGGCACCTGAGGGGTTACCAATCCACTGGCCATTTCAGGAACGCTGGGTTTGGCCCAAAATAATGTAGTGATAAATGATAGCAGCATCAGCACGATCAGAAAGATCATCGTTTTTTCAAGCACCGAGTAAAAACTCCGGAAAAACAGCAGACAAATCGCAAATGCATTGAAAAACAGAATCCACGGTACCGGCGACGTATGGAATAATTCGCCTGCGGCAATACCTACCCCGACCGAATTTCCTGCCTGAAACGACGACGCCACCAGAAAAACTCCGATACCCATCGCCACGCCGGCCGGCCGGCCCCATTTCTGCCTCACAGTTGCCAGCAGTGATTGCTCGGTGGCGAGACCAATGCGGGTAGCCATACCCGTAAAAATAGCCATGAAGAAAATGGCTACCACAACCAGCCAGAGCAATGAGTAACCGTAGATAGCGCCCATTTTTGAAGTAATGGTCATTTTACTCGGGCCGAACACCAGCGCGGCGGTGATCATGCCGGGTCCCAGCGACCTGAGCCATTTGAGAAATTTCTCTTTAAAGTTTTCCAAGGTAAAAGGGTTTGGCTTTGAGTGAAATATGAATGATTGATGGATTACGGGCACGTGCCCGTAAAGGTAAAAAAGAATTTGAATATTCCATTTTAATGAAAATTAATTCTGGTAAAACTCGTAATTCTCCTTCGTCACTATGTCGATTGGCATATAGTTCTGCTTCGCTACCGGCGCATTCATGACGAGCGTTTGGTAGAGCGTCATCATGCCACGGTAGCCCTGGTCGTCGGGGCGATGGCAGATCAGGAAGTCGATCACGTTATCTTCGAGGTAATCCACGTTTTCCTTCACGAAATCGTAGCCGATCAGCGAAACATGTGTGCGATGACTGTTTTTTAAGAAAGAAGCGACCGTATGCACGCGCGAGTTCGTGACGAATGCCGCGCCGATGTCCTTATTTAAATGGAACACATAGGTAAGGTGCCGCGCTACCGATTGGTAGTCCGTTTCCCGGATATCGATTCGCACGATCTCGTTCGGCTGGTTATTGTCATTGAAATAGGCCCTGAAACCGTCCTCGATTTCCAGATAGTTAAAATTGTCGATCTCCTTTGAAATATTGATGATCAATACTTTTTTCGCGGGCTCGAGTCGGTAAGTGAGCAACTTCGCGCCTACATACCCGCTCTTGCGGAGGTGCGGGCCTATGTAAGCGAGGCTGTGCAGGCCGGGAATGTCGGAATCGATAAAAAGGTAGGGGATCTTGCGCCGGGCACATTCCGATGCGAACTTTTTAGTTTCCTCTATGAAAGAGGGAGAAATGAGTATCCCATGAAAACCGCCTTCGAGAACGTGGCGGATCTGTTCGGAAAACGAATCCTTGTCGTTCAGGTCAAACAGAAAAACCTGCACCTGCACGCCGTATTGCCTCATTTCACCTTCCGCACGGCGTATCCCGTTGAGCGGCGCCGACCAGAAATCCGTTTCTTCCGACACATCGGGGATCAGTGCCGCGAGGCTGATAATCTTTTTCGAGGCCAGCCGGCTTGCAAGGATATTGGGCTGGTAATCCATTTCCTTGATGATCGCGTTGATCTTCGCCTTGGTTTTCTCCGAAACACCAGTCCGGTTATGCAGCACGCGGTCGACCGTTGCAGTGGAGACATTGGCACGCCTGGCGATTTCCTTCACGCCGAACAATTCGTTCTCTTTTTCCATTCAGGGATTCATTTCGAGAGGTAAATATAGTTGTAAGACCAGCATTCCTGCAACTATCTCCCCATCGCAACCACTTGCGAAAACAGTTTATTCAAATTAACTTCCTTCACCGAAAATGGGATCAGAAAAGTGAATGCACCAAGCCGTTGATTGGAAAAGTCATACAAAATAGCCGAGCCATAAACTGTAATCAGGCAAGACAGGATAGAAACCATCGAAAACTTGACGATCTGCCGCCTGCTTTGCGTCGTGTTTTTCGCATTGAATGCAAATAGCCTTGTCAGGAAATACCCGACCACAAATGAACACCAGTAACCCGCAAACAGGGCCGACTTATAGGAAATAGGCAGCCATTCCTGTAAAATTGTAGCAACCAGCAGATTAGTGCCGGCGCCGGTCGCAGCGACGACAAAATAAGCAATAAGGTCGCGGCGGTTGAAGAGTTGATCGGGCATAAAAAGAAGGTTTCCAAATCGCCAATATAATAGATTAACGAACAGCATCTCAACTAAAAAACCAGCCAATGGTATGAAAAAAGCATTACTTTTTGCCTCACTCCTGATCCTGCATAGCGCCGCGATATTTGGACAGGAAAATCAATCGGTATTGTGGAAAATCAGTGGGAATGGGCTTAAAAAGCCTTCGTACCTGTTCGGGACGGTTCATACCGCATCCGTGAAAATTCTCGATCGGTTTCCTAAAATAATGCAAATAGCCGCTGGCGTCGATTTTGCATTGTTCGAAAAAGGAGGAAATACGATTGGCAATGTGGAAGATGCCGAGATTTACACGCCTCCGCTGGATTCTGTTTTTACACCGGAAGAATACGCATTGGTGGATAGTTTCTTTACAGCATCACCATTTGGAAGTATTAAACCTCACAACAATGAAGCAAGCCTCATGGCAATGTGCCAGGCTGTGGTAATGTTGAAACAAAAAGACTCAAAAAATCAGGATGGTTTCTTCGACGACATTATTCAGACGAGACTGCAAGATTCAGGAAAACCGACTTTTCAGCTTGATGAAACCGGTCAGATGGCCCGACGCGAAGAAAATAGGGACAATCGTATTCTTGCAAAGGCCATAGTAGTGATGATCAAAAATGATTTTCGGGAAAAGGATATTACTCCTGAGGACTTTTTCGATCCGGATTTGTACGCTGCCACATTAGAACATCCCATGAAACTCGATCAAAAAGCGCCGCAATTCATTCTCGACGATACTGTGGAGAGGCATGGGATCTGGCTACCCAAAATTGAGGTAAAGGTAAAAGAAGGAAGTTGCTTTATCGCGGTGGGGATGGCTCATTTACAATATCAAACAGGCCTCATCCAATTATTAAAAAACAACGGCTACACGCTTAACCCCGTTAATCTTTGAATTGCGGAAACTCATCCAAAAGTTAATCCAATGCCTGCACCAACCATCAATTGCATCGCCCCGTGCTTCATCGTAAGAAATGTCCCGGCGGCAATGGCATTTTACCGCGATTTCCTGGGGTTTGAAATTACATACCAGGGGCCGAGCGAAGACGACATTTTCTTCGGTATCGTGGAGCGTGGAGCGGCGATGATCATGATGAAAGCCGTCGGTGTAGAACCGGTGCCGAACCATACGCGGGATATTAAACAGGGCATTATGCGCTGGGACGCCTACATGTACGTGCCCGATCCCGACGCGCTCGCTGCCGAGTTTGCGTCCAGGAATGTTACGTTTTTTCTGCCGCTTATGAACAATGATGATAATTTGCGGGGATTTGAAGTGAAGGACGCGGATGGCTATCTGCTATATTTCGGAAGACCTAACACCTTATAATAGTAATGATTGCCTCGGAAGCGATTTGTTTGCATTTTAGGAGCCGAAAACCGTTCACTCCAATCACTCAATAGTTTCCTATGTACGTCAACCGCTACCTTTCCCCTATTATTGTTTACTACTATTCCTGGCGGATGGTCCTGTTTTCTATTTTTACAGGCTCTACGGCCATTCTGGTCTACGAGTATCTGGATTGGAAGTGGGTGGCAATACCCTGGCTTCCGGTGTCGCTGGTTGGTACGGCTACGGCATTTTTTGTAGGTTTCAAAAACAACCAGTCCTACGACCGTAGCTGGGAAGCCCGCAAAGTGTGGGGTGCGATAACCAATCACAGCCGCTCGTTCAGTGCGGCGGTGCGTTCTTTTACCACTTGCTCCCCCGACTCCGACAGCGTTTCCTCCGCCAAAGAGAACCGCGCGATTATTTACAGGCACATCGCCTGGCTTTACGCATTGAAGAATTCGATGGCCCAACGCACCAACTGGGAACATAAGGACCGGGCGAGCGAACGCCAGCGCAAAGCATTCAGGCGTGTTCAAGTGCCCTGTGATGTCGAAATCGCGAAATACCTGCCCGAAGCGGAACTGGCATCTATTAAAGACAAAAAGAACCAGGCGACGCAGATCCTCGACCTGCAATCGCAACATATCCGCGACCTGCGGCGCGCCGGCTCGCTCGACGCCTATCAGCACGTAGCATTACAGGACCTCATTTCGAAGCTTTATGACGAGCAAGGTAAGAGTGAAAGGATCAAAAACACCCCTTTCCCACGTCAATATGCCACTACCTCGACGCTCTTCATATTCATATTTATGAGTTTGCTGCCTTTCGGCTTGCTGCCTCAGTTTGTCGATCTGGGCGAAAAGTATATGTTTTTGCTCATTCCTTTCAACATGATCGTCTCGTGGGTCTTTATGTTTATGGAATATGTGGGCGATATCAGCGAAAACCCGTTTGAAGGCCTGCTGAACGATACGCCGATCAGTACCATTATTCGCAACATCGAAATAGACCTGAAAGAAATGCTCGGTGACACCGACCTGCCCGAAAAACTTTCAAGTTACTCGGGAACATTGTTTTAGCCGAACCAATCGGTTTTTAAGGCTCCGATCGGTTTTATTAATGCCGCTTTCAGGCTCTGCCCATGGCCTGATCAATTTCCTCGTTGATAGTGGCACGATTTGCAGAACCGCCCGAAATGTTGCGATATTGCCGTGGATTTGATTCTCGACGTTCAAAAAATGATGAAAATATTGATAGCCGACGACCATTCGCTGGTACGGTACGGGCTTAAATTGGCACTTCACAACCATTTCAGGGACAGCCATATCGACGAAAGCTGGGATGGTGAATCGGTCAAGGCGCAGTTCGCGCTGCACCGCTACGACCTGTTGCTGCTTGACCTGAACATGCCCGAAACAGATTCGACCATTCTCCTGCAATGGATCAGAGAATTCCATCCCGAAACCAAAGTGCTCGTGGTTTCAATGAATGATGAAAGCATTTTCGGGAAGCGGTCGCTGCAACAAGGGGCGCATGGCTATCTTGAAAAGGACTCTCCCCCGGAAGAACTCGTGAAGGCGATTAATACCCTCATGAACGGCAAACGCTATGCAAGTCCCAAATTGTCCACTATTCTGATCAACGAAACACTTGCAGGCAAATCCGGCAATCCCTTCGACCGGCTCACCGCCAGGGAATTTCAAGTGGCTATGTACCTGGCCAAAGACTATTCAGTGACTCAAATCAGCGAAATACTGCAGGTACAATACACATCGGTTAACACATTCAAGCGCAGGATATTCAAGAAGCTTAATATTGAGAACAAAAGTGCCTTACTCCGACTGACAGATGCTTATAACCCCGGTTGAGTGCAGCGTGGGGACAAACGGGCTGTGGCACACCAATCCCCGTATGCTCACGGAGGTTCCCGCGCCCGGGCTGCTTGCGAGGGACATCGAATAACCGAGCGTGTGCACGAAATCGGCGATGAGCTGGTAACCCAGCCTGCTATTGGGCTCAACCGGCGCATTGACGACCGGATTGGATAGCCGTCGCCGGATCTTTTGCAGCTCTCCGGGCTGTATCCCGCTTCCATTGTCCGAAACCGTCAGCAAAGGACCGTTTTCGTCACTGGCAAAAGTCAGTTTCACCACCCCGCCACGCGTGTGCTTGTTGGCATTATCGATCAGGTTCCGCAGAATCGCTTTCAGGATTTCACGATTGGTATAAACGAAAACATCTTCCGGTGAATCTATTATCAGCGTGTTACGGTTGAGCAGGATCATATCTTCAAAAAATTGCTGCAACTCTCGGGCCAGCTCGATGAATGAAAACGAATACTGCGCCGGCTGGAAATTTTCGTGCTGCGAGCGTGCCCACAGATTAACCTCCTTCACAAATGCATGAATATTGCCTGTCGCCTTTTTGATCTCCTCGGTCCCTGCCCTCACTTCGGAAAGCTGGTTATTGGCAGCAAAACGTGACACGTGGTCCGAAAGGACGTTCAGAAAATGGAGAGGCGATTGAAGATCGTGGGCGATCATCATCGTAATCTTATGTTTGAGGCCGTTGCTGTATTCAAGCTTCTGCGACAGGTCATCTACCTGTCTTTCGAGTGCTATTTTGGCGAGGTGGAGCCTGAAATACCTGTTTCGCAACCATAGAAAAAGCCCCAGCGGCAACGCCGTAGCCAAAATCATCACACAGATCCATTGCAAGATCATAACCGCTACCGGATTAGTTTCAGGAATTTAATAATGGGGTATCGTGATGGGTGCTTTATTGTTATGCAAAGAAATCCTTTTTGTAGTAAATATTGGTACAAAGCACCAAAATATTTACCATAGTTTCTACAAAAACACTAAAAATCAAGAATAATGCCTGTCTAAAACATAGGCATAACGCGAAAAGTAAACAGTTCCGCGGCAGCGCTACGGAACTGTTTTACATTCATTTACAGGGCTTACGCCCTCCCTTTCCACTCATCTATTCTACAAATCGGATGCGTTTGCATTCCTCCGCCGTGACGCTGGCCGAACTGGCCTTCCAGTTACCCACCTGCTCGCCTCCCTTGTAGCGCTTGCCCGACACCGCGTACGTACCGACCGGCAGCATCAGGCTCACCACGGAGGCTGTCCCCGGCGCATTGCACTCTGGCCGTGCGGCCGCTGTTTCAGAAATGGAGCCCATTACCTTCCCATCGACGATGATGTCGATGCGGTCGTATTTCTCCGGGGTGTAGTTGGTGTAGAATATCAAATTCCCCTCGGGTACCGGCATTTTGTTGTCCTTACAGGAGAAGACCAGCAGCAAGAGCGATAAAAACACATAACTGCCTAAACGGGTGTTGTTCAAAAGATTTTTCATGACTAATTAATGATAAATGTTTGTAACTGATTTGGCTTCATTGTCAGCCCCTTTGCTGAACTGACACGACAAAATTATATTTGGCAGCCATCGGATCGCCACGATGTTGAGTAGTCTGCATTTATATTGAGCAGATCGACATAAACTAAAAATGCCTTGCACATGGCAAGGCATTTTGCGCAAAAAATGAATCACAACTCATTGATTACTAATTGAATAATCAAAACCGTTAACTAATATTCATCCGATTATCCGGTCAAAAACGGGCGAACATTTCCATGAATTCCTGCCGTCTCGAACGGGAAATGCTGATCGCCACATCGTTGTCCATAACAATATACCCGCCTTCGCCGCGTACAAATTTCTTGATCCGGTTCAGGTTGATCAGGTAGGAGTTGTGGATGCGGTAAAAGTCGGGGCCGCTCAGTGCTTCGTCGATGTCCTTCAATACTTTGGACACTACTACTTTTTTACCATTGGCGAGCATCACACTCGTATAGTTGCTCTCGGCCTCGCAATACAGGATGTCCTGCGTGGGCACGAATAGCATCCCGTCGCCGGTTGTCAGCGCGATCCGCTGCGGCGTGTTTTTTACCTGCCGCATACTCTGGAAAAGCAGGTCGACCTGCTCGCGGGACGGAATGCTGCGCTTTTCGTCGATCCGCCTGACCGTTTCGATGAGATCGTCGGGATCAATCGGTTTCAGCAGATAGTTTAATGCACTGTATTTGAACGCCTTGATTGCGAACTTATCATAGGCGGTCGTGAATACCACGTCGAAATGCAGCCTATCGAACTTTTCCAGCATGTCGAAGCCGTTCATCCGGGGCATTTCGATGTCCAGGAAAACCAGTTCTGGCCGGTGCTCACGGATCGCCTCGATCCCCTTTTCCGCTGAACTGCACATGGCAGCGACATATACCGACGGGGCATAGGTTTTCAGCAGCCATTCCAGCATTTCGAGACAATTGTTCTCGTCATCGATGATTACACATTTGATCATATCTTTTGCTTTTCATATTTCTACTTGAAACGCCTCATACCGGAATAACGACAACCACCCTGGTCCCGACCGCCATCCTGCTGGCATCTGCCAGGTCCACGATCTCCACACTCGCGTTGGTTTGTGCATATTGATTCAATACCGCGATCCGGTCTTCGGTGAGCTTCATGCCGAGCGATTTCTTTCCGCTGGCCGATTTACTCCTGAATTCCGCAGCCTTTTCGCGCCCTACCCCATTATCTTCTATCACACATTCCAGGGTATTCTCATCCAGCATCCTTACTTTCACCCAGAGGCTGCCATTGCTTTCCTTATGCAGCAAACCATGCCAGATCGCATTCTCAACATACGGCTGAATGATCAGCGAAGGCACGCCAATCGAATCGGCATGGACCCCTTCTTCGACGATAATATGGTGGTCAAACTTATTATCGAAGCGGATCCGCTCCATTTCGATGTATAGTTTCAAGGCTTCCAGTTCACTTGAAAGCAACACTTTCTTGCTATTGGAATTATCGAGTATTAGACGGATCAGCTTCGCAAAACGCGTCAGATAAAGCGAAGCGGTCGCATTGTCGCTTTTGACGATGTACCGGTTGATCGAATTAAGGCAATTGAAGATAAAGTGCGGGTTCATCTGGGCACGCAACGCACGCATTTCGAGCTCTGCCATGTGCTCACGCAATGCAGTTTGCCGCCTGATAACTTTAATACGCCGGCGGAACAGCCAATAGGCCACTGCCACGACCAGTGCCAGTACCGCTGACACAAACCACCAGGTGCTCCACCAGGGCTGCAAGATCACAAAGGCCAGCGGTGCCACCGTTTCCGACCAGGTAATGCCATCGAGGCTCGCCGCTACTGAAAAGGTATATCGCCCTGGCGGGAGGGAAGAAAATCTTACGCGGCTGTTACGTGCATTATCCACCCAATGATCGTCCAGACCCGTGAGCCGATAGCGGTACATGAGCTTCTCCGGGTTCCGGAAATAGGGCGTCAGATACTGGATTTCAACAGAATTCCGCGTCCAGCTGAATGTAAGGGGCTGCTGGTTTTCTGTCAGCAACGAATCGTCCTGGTTTACCCTCACGGCGGCGATGAGCACATTCAGCTTTTCTTCGCGGTATTTGAGCAGCCCGGGATCGAAATAGTTTAGTCCGTTCTGCCCGCCGGCGTACATCCGGCCATCGGATGCTTCCAGCAGTCCGTTCATATTTAAAGGTTTGTTCTGGACATTATCCCTGAAATCAAACCATTGCAGTTTGCTGGTGTTCCGGTTGAGAAGGTACAGGCCATCGTCCGCTCCTATCCAGATACGGCCGCCCTTGTCGCGATGGAGCATTGAAATCCGTTGATTAGTCAACTCCGGAAAAATCTTTTTCTTTTTCAACACATTACCACTTTTCACAACCTCATAAAGGCCCACCGATCCGCACCAGGCCGTGGAATCATTTCGCATAAGAACAGCGCTTACCAGCTTTCCCGGACTAAAATCGCTGTCGGCAACGGTATTCCGGAAGGCCGAATCTGCGACAAGCAATCCGCGGTAAGTACCCATCCAGAAATTACCGCGTCTGTCGTGTGCAACGGTCTGGATCAGTTTTTCAAACCCTTCCACAAGTATTTCGGTAATGTGGTACGAACCGGCTTCCACCTTATAACACCCCAACTCCCCGGTGATCAGGAAATCGCCTCCCGGCATCGGTGCAAGCGTCCCGATCGTCTCATTCATCAGTTTCGTACGCAACCTTTTTCCCGCTTCGCCGGCCGGGTACCGCAGGCCGGTAAATGTCCTGCGAATGGGATCGAGCATTTGCGGTAAAGCACCGCTCGGCGCGACAAGCAGGTTTTTTCCATCAAAAACCAACCCCTTTATTTCTCCCGAATGCGCCCATTCCGGCCCCGCAGGTCTTACAGGCATTACCTTACCACTTCGGACATCTAGTACAGCAATGCCACGCGCTGTACCGAGCCAAATATTCCCCTGACCGTCCTCGGCAATAGACTTGACATTATTGCTAAGGTTCAGGTCGGCACCCGGAAAGCCATTGAGCCACCCTATCGTATGCGCCGACGGCCGGAAAAACAGTATACCGTCCTGGCCGAGTATCCAATGCGTACCGTCGTGGTCGTGAAAATCGGCGTAATTTTCACCGTTGGGCAGCGCTTTGCCTGAGTCGAAAAGGACCGCGCGGGTGAATGTGCGGCTCCCGTTGTCATAGAGATAGCAGCCTTTGGTTGTATTCACGAGCTTTTTACCGTTGCCGAGCGGCGTAATGCTAATGAGCTCCGCCAGCGGGATACCCGCGGGGTGTTGCGTATCGACGGGTGCAATGCGCGTCACCGATCCGATAGCGAAATTGATTTCGAACATCTGCAAAAGATTGTTGCTGGCCCAGGCAACGTCGTCGCTTACCGGGACCACCGAGCGCGCGCCATCAAACGACACTTGGCGCACGCGCCCACTTTTCGTATCGAAACAAAACACGGTCCTGATATCGGCCAGGTACAATTGATAACCCCTCCGACCGAAAACACGCCTGTAATAATAATGGTCCTTCAAACCAGGCAATGCCAGGAAACGGAACGAATCGGTGCGAGGGTCGAAACGATACAGCCCGCGACCCGCATTGGCCCAGATATGGTTATCAGGGGTGACCTGTAATTTGTTAAGCTTGTTAAGGGGCGCTGTTCCGAGACCGGCCAGCGGCACCTTTCGGAGCGACCGGTAGCCCATGCGATACCTGTGAATGCTGCTGTCGGAGGTTGTCCAGATCGTGCCGGAGCTGTCGGAAACAATATCGAGCAGGTTCTCCCCTCCCGTTTCAATCCTTCGCACATCCTGGCCGTCGAATCGCTGGATGTGCCTCGGCGAAAGAATCCAAAGGAAACCATAGCGGTCGCGGATGATCCTCGATGCATTGGCCGTTCCGATGCCATTCTTGTCGTTGAGCAGCTGGACATTGAAATCCGGCAGCTGCGCATAGCACCCGAGCCCTGCCGACAGCAGCGTGAGGAGACCTACACAGAGACGTTTCAAAAAGTTCACCTGATTCGAACGGGACAGAGGTTAATTCGAAAGGATTGCAAGTTTTACAATTTAATACACGACTGGCCAAACCGTTCAGTAAGTTGCTGGTTTTCTTAGTCAGCGGAGGGATTCGGGCAGCCGTTACACTTTTCACCCATCGCGCCGATCCATTCGTCCATCCCCTAGAATCCGGCCTTTGTCATATTTTCCTTTCAGGCCTGGGTGCGCGCCACCATTTTTGTTGCGTCATTTACTAAAACCATGAAAATGCTAAGAATTCTCCTCGTTGTAATCATCCTCGCCAGCTCACTCCTGTCACCGGCATTCGCACAGTTCCCCGCCACAGGAAGCAGCCAGCCCAAAGCCCTGCCGGGAACCGCCGGCGACCAAAGTCCGAAGGGATCGGCCAAGCTAACTGGTTCCATTGTAGATTCGGCTTCTTCGAAAGCGATCGAATTTGTCAGCATTGCATTATACGACAAGGCCAACAACAAAGCCGTAGACGGAACGGTAGCCGATGAAAAAGGGAAGTTCACACTCAACAAGCTCGCTGCGGGCGACTACAAAGTGCTTATTTCCTTCATTGGTTATGCCAACAAAACAATCGATAATATCAAGCTCTCCAAAGGCCAGGAAGCAGACCTCGGAACGATCAGCCTCAGCTCCAATACCAAAACCCTCAACGAGGTAACTGTTACCGGGCAAGCCGCGTTGATCGAAGAAAAGGTGGACAGGCTGGTTTACAATGCCGAAAAGGACATTACGGCCAAAGGCGGTGACGCAACCGACATTTTGCGCAAGGTTCCGCTGCTTACCGTGGACCTCGATGGCAACGTTTCACTTCGCGGAAGTCAGAACATCCGTGTTCTGATCAACAACAAGCCCAGTACCATTATCGCCAACAGCGTAGCCGATGCCCTGAAGCAAATCCCGGCTGATCAGATCAAGTCGGTGGAGGTAATTACCAGCCCGTCTGCGAAATATGATGCGGAAGGCTCGGGCGGGATTATCAATATTATTACTAAAAAGAATTCGCTGCAAGGCCTCAATTTGAACGTCGACGCGGGTGTAGGAAACCGTGGTTCGATGCTCGCATTGAATGGCGGCTACCGCAAGGGCAAAGCCGGTTTCACGATCGGCGGTTTCGGAAGGGGCATGTATAATACGGTTACCAAAACATCGCTCGAACAAACCAGCACCGTGGAAAACGTAGCCACCACCACACGTCAGACCGGCGACGGTTCGAGTCACGGCCTCTTTGGAAACTACAACCTGGGCTTCGACTATGATATTGCTAAAAACCAAAGCCTTACTGCGGGTGTAAAATACGGTGTGCGGAACTTCTCCAACCAACAGGACCTGGTAACCCGCCTGATGAAGACCGGCTCTCCCGATGCCCTGTCCGCACGCAACGTGGCGGCCGACAATCTTTCGGGAACGGTGGATGTGAATGTCGACTACCTGCACACGTTCAAACCCCAGCAGGAATGGAGCATATCGACGCTGTACAGCCGCAACGACCTTACCAACGACTTCGACGCCGACATCTTCAGAGAAAAAGAATTAACCTCACGTCAACGAAACCTGAACAAGAGCATCAACCAGGAGTTTACCTTTCAATCGGATTATCAGACGCCTATCAAGAAAAACCAGATGCTGGAATTCGGCGGAAAGGGCATTTTCCGCGAGGTAAAAAGCAAGTACAGCTTCCTGATTGCCGAGCCAACGGGTGATTTCCGCCCGGAAACCGACCAACCAGCCGGCGACCTGACTTACCACCAGAATATCGCGGCAGCCTATTCTTCTTATACTTACACCACTAAGAAGCGCTATACATTTAAAGGCGGCTTGCGTTACGAACACACGTTCATCGACGCCAGTACCAACGAGGGCGTGGTGGGTGTAGGTAATTATGGTGTGCTGGTACCGAGCGTCAATGCTTCAAAGACATTTAAGGGTACGACCCTGAAGCTGGGTTACAACCGACGCATTCAGCGTCCGGGGCTGCAACAGCTGAACCCGAACTTCAACTCAGCCAACCCTCAGAATATCACGATCGGTAACCCCGAACTTCGCCCCGAGCTCACCAACAATTACGAACTGGGGCTGAGCAAGAATATCAAGAAAACATACGTGAATGCGACGTTCTTCGGACGCTTTACCAATAATGCGATCTCCCAGGTGCGCCAGCCTTCGGATACCCTTCCGGGCGCGATCGTGACCACTTATGAGAACATCGGTAAACAGCATGCCTACGGCGCCAATATTTTCGCCAATATAGCGGCAACGTCCAAGATCAACTTCGGGGTTTTCGCCAACGTATTCTACACCAAACTCACCGGTCAGACCCTCGGGCAAAACGGCCTTTCTCAGGAGATCGATAACGATGGCGTGAATGTGAGTGGCGGTATTTTCTCTCAGGCGACGTTCGGAAACGGCTGGGGCGCGCAGGCATTCGGGTTCATGCAGGGACAGCAAATCCAGTTACAGGGTAAGCAAGGCGGCTTCGGCTTCTATACGATCGGTGTGAAGAAGGAATTCGCCAACAAAAAGGCCAGCCTGGGTCTTGCTGCCGAAAACTTCCTGAGCAAAAGATATAAAATGCATACTGAATTGACTTCCTTGCAGTTCAACCAGGTAAATGATATATATCTTTACAACCGAGGGTTCCGTCTTACATTTACCTACAAAATCGGCAAAATGACGATGGACGCGCCTAAAAGAAAGGCAAAATCGGTTAACAACGACGACGTGAAGAGCGAAGGCGGCGGACAGCAGCAAGGTGGTGGCGGACAAGGCGGCGGCGGAAACGCGCCCCGCTAGGCGCGCCCCGCTAGGCGTGCCCCACTAGGCACACAACAATTCATGAACTTACACAAGCCAGTTTAACTCAAATACAACTTCGGTATGAACACAAACAAACTAATTTGGACAATGGCAGTGGCGCTCGTTTCCGCTGCTTCTTATGCGCAGACTGTGGATGAAATCGTAGATAAACACGTGGCCGCCCTCGGCGGGCTCGACAAGATCAAGGGGGTCAACACCGTGATCACCGACCGTTCGCTTGCGGTGCAAGGCATGGAAATACCGAACAAAACCACGCTGGTAGTGGGCAAATCCGTCCGCAACGAGTCGACGGTAATGGGCAATACGATGGTACAGGTGGTAGACAACGGCCAGGGCTGGATGATCCGCCCGACGATGATGGGCGGTACCGGTGAACCCGAAGACATGCCCGCCGACCAATTGAAACAACAATTGAGCTCGCTCGACCCGTTCGGCGGCCTGGTGAACTATAAGGAGAAAGGCAATAAAGTAGAACTCGTAGGCAAAGAATCCCTGGACAAAAAAGACGTTTTCCACCTGAAACTCACCACGAGCGACGGACAGGTAATCGAAGAGTTTGTCGATGCAAATACCTACCTGGTGACCAAAGTAAAAGTGTCGATGAACGGCAACGAAGGCGAAATCGACCTATCGGACTACAAAGAAGTGGACGGCGTGAAGTTCGCGAATACGATGGAAATCAGTAACCCGCAAATGGGTACCATGTCATTCATTACGAGCAAAATAATTGTCAACAGCCCCGTCGATCCGGCGATATTCAAGAAGCCGGCGAAATAGAGGATTGGCGGCCGCTAGCTGTCAAAAAGCGATACTTTCCCAATAGCGTTGTCATCTGAACAACGCTATTTTTTTTGACAATTCGATCGGGTCCTTCACCTCCATTTTGTCGTAAATGCGCCGTTTGTAGGTGCTGATCGTGTTTTCTTTGAGATTCATGATCGCCGCGATTTCCTTCGTCCATTTACCCTCCGTCATCAGCTGCATCACGCGCCGTTCGCGGGGCGACAGGGTGACGATCGGGTTACCGCCTGTGGTACGACCGCTTATATCGGTAAAGCTGGACAGGAAGATCTGCTGGACGTCGTAGCTTACGTAGCGCCCGTGATCGAGGATCGCCTGAACTGCTGTCAAAAACTCTTCTTGCGGTGCCTGTTTGGAAATAAAACCATCCGCACCGGCCTGGAGGTAGGGCAACGCATAAACCTTCTCGTCGAACGCGGAGTGGATCAGAATCGGAAGCCCGGGTTGCTTCTCACGCAGGAGTTTGATCATCCGCACGTTTTCTCCGCCTGGAATGTCGATATCCAGCACAGCCAAATCGAATCGCTCGTGTTCCAGTACCGACAATGCCCCCTGAAAGGTTCCGGCTTGACTGACGCTGGCCCTCGGATAAAATTCGGCAAATACCATTTTTAACCCCAGCAATATGAGCGGGTGATCCTCAATACATAAAAATTTCATAGAAGTGCTGACCGATAAAGATGGGGTTTGACTATTGTACAATATAAAGATATTATGAACAAAAGGTGTCCTTTCGGTATAGAAATATATCTACACGCCGGAGCTGCGCGTTCTTTGATCGTCAGCTCAACATGGTCACTTTTTCGATCAGTTTGATGAGGCTGTTGACCTGCATCTTTCTAAGTATCCGCATTTTATGGGTTCCGACGGTCGTTTTGTTGATATTCAGGATCGCCGCAATCTCACCGGTAGATTTGCCGGAGATCAGATGGTCCATCACCTGCCGTTCTCTGTCTGAAATGCTCATGAGCGGATTCACATACCGCAGCGACCGGTTTATCTGGCTTTCCTGGATGATCTGCTGCTGCAATGCGGTGCTCGCATACTTTCCCATCACCATCATGGCCCTGATCGCTTCGTCGAATTGCGGCGAAGATGCCAGTTTGGATAAAAAACCGTCCGCACCTGCCTTCATATACGGCAAGCCGTAGATACTTTCATCGAGATCCGTAATCACCAGAATAGCAGTGCCCGGATACAGCGCTTTCATGCGTTCCACTACTCCCGCGCCGGCTTTCCCTTTGATATCAACGTCAAGGATGACCAATTCATAAACGTTCCGGCCCGCAAGGTCGTACGCCGTGTCGACGGACGAAGCCGCGTCTACCGTTGTTATGGGATTGATCTCGCGGATCTTCTGTTTTAATCCCAGCACTGTTAGCGGTTCGTCCTCGATAATGAGTATATTCATAAATTGGCTGATTGGCAGACAGAACCCGGGCATTTCGCCCTGTCGCGACTGTCATAATTCTGCTTAATAAAATTGTGGAAGTAATTCGTATTTTTTGGTCGTAAATTTAAGAACAAATATTACATATTTACGCCTACATGTAAATGTAGAAATTTCTCGAAGATAACTCAAACATACCCGGTGCAAATTCTTCCGGCTGGCGGACGTGGTGGAAAGTAGCGAAACAATCCAAATAGCCTCTAAAACGCCTTAAATTGCCTTCTTTGGCGATTCCTGGCAAAGAAACTTTATACCCGCGAGTAAAAGTTTTTTTGCCGAACCGCGTAATTAACTGTAAACTTGTACAGACCGTTGAATAACTTTTACATCAGATACTAGGAGTTTTACTCAATATTTACTGCATTAATTTGATAACCATTGAGTCCTAAAAGGTTACAGACGGCCGGAAACTGAATACAAGTCCTCCTAAACAAAATGAAAAAAATCTTACTGGTTGAAGACCATGCGATTGTTAGGCTCGCTACCCGGTTCTTGATTCTTGATTTACTGAACCCGGTGGTCGTCCATGAAGCTGGCTCTTTCAGTGAGACACTCGCGCAACTAAACAGCAACCAGATCGATCTGGTGATGCTCGATATCAACATCCCCGACGGCGAAGGCTTCAATATGATCCCCAAGATCCGGGAAATACAGCCCAAAGTCCTGGTCATGATTTTTTCGAGCCTCGAAGAAGAGATTTATGCATTACATTATATTAAAGCCGGCGCAAACGGCTTCCTGTCTAAAAATGCTTCACAGGAAGAAATAAAAAAGGCAATATTGTCCATGCTGGAAATCGGCAATTACATTAGCGTGGCCGTTCAGCAGCAACTGCTCCGCAATACCCTCGAAAACAAACCGAACGGCGAGAATCCGCTCGAAAATCTGTCGCAACGGGAGCTGGAAGTAATGGACATGCTAATTGAAGGCTATTGGACAAAGGAAATAGCGATCAAGCTCAACCTCACCGAAAGCTCGGTTAGCACCTACAAAGCACGGATTTTCGAAAAGCTGAAAGTTTCGACACTGATCGAAATGTTCAAGAAAGTCCAGTTCTACAAAAGCCAGAATCCTGGTATTTAATTACTTAACTATCAACAATTATTTTTTTAGTTGAAATATTTGGCATAACTACGAAACATTCGTAGAATTACGAAAAAATCGTAGCTATGGAAAAACTAACGATCCAGGAGCAGGATGCCATGCTCGCCATCTGGAAAACCGGGGAAGGGAACGTAAAATTGTTCATGGAGGCCATGACGCCTCCCGTCCCACCCTATACGACGGTCGCATCGACCATCAAAAACCTCGAAAAAAAGGGGTACCTCATTAGCCGGATGGTCGGCAATGCCTATTTGTACGCCCCGGCCATCAGTGAGGAGGCCTACAAGCAAAAGTTTATGGGAGGAGTGGTGAAAGACTATTTCGAAAATTCCTACAAGGAGCTCGTGAGCTTTTTCGCGCAAAAGAACAAGATTTCAGCCGACGAACTGAGAGAGATCATCGGCCTGATCGAAGGAAAGAAGTAATTCATCCAAACTTTTTCAGCTATGTCGGCATTACCGGATTACCTGCTCAAATTGTCGGTCAGCCTTGGTGTGATCGCACTTTTTTACCACCTGGTACTGCGCAAGCTTACGTTTTACAATGCGAACAGGCGTTATCTGTGGCTGTATTCGTATCTCTGCTTCGTGATCCCGCTCATCAATATCAACCATTTCATCGCGCCCGAGCCCACGCCCGCGCGTATGTTCGTGCAAAGTGTACCTACGTTTACCCGCATAGCCGCACCTGAATCCGCGACTTTTCCACCGGGGTTTCCGGCTGCGCTGACGGTCGCCGCCGAACCACAGATCCTTACTGCTTCCGATTGGATTTTTTACATATGGCTTGCCGGCGTGGCATTCATGACATTGCGCTTAGGCGCGCACGTCCGCTCCTATCTTCGTATCAGGTCACAATCGGAGTTGATTTCAAACGACGGCGTAAAAATCTTCCATTTCGACCTCGATATGAGCCCATTTTCATTCGGGAAAGCCATTTTTTACAACCCGCACCTGCACAAGCCCGACGAGTTGCAGGATATGATCCTGCATGAATACATTCACGTGCAGCAGTGGCATTCGCTCGATGTGATCTGGTCAGAAATCCTCTGCATTATCAACTGGTTCAACCCGTTCGCATGGCTGATCCGCAGCGCAATCCGTCAGAACCTTGAATACATTGCGGATCAGAAAGTGCTCGAAAACCATCCGGACACGAAAGCTTATCAATATTTGCTCCTGAAAGCAGCCGTCGGCCCTGAGTTTTCGCTCGTGAACCAGTTTGGTTACCATTCCTTGAAGCAAAGGATCGTGATGATGAATAAAAATGCAAGTCCGCGGGTATTATTAGCTTGTTTCCTGTTCATTCTCCCGTTACTCGCAGTGACGCTGGCTGCATTCAGATGGGACGTGCCGGGAAAAGGGAAAGTGCAGAATTTCTGGAAAAGCAATGTCGAGGTTAGTAACAGGAAACCGAAGAATCTGTTGCATATGGCCGGGCTCCTGCTCGATGAAACCGGGAAGCCGATTGCTGGTTTGCCGTTGGAAGTCAAACATGACGAAGTCTACATCAAAACTATCAAAACAGATAAAGACGGTTTTTACTTTGCTGAATTGCCCGTCAAACCTGAAAAAGGCATTACTCATAGTTATTCCATTGGAACTGAGGATCCCGACCATTATCTGAGTTTCCACACAGGCGAGCAATATCACGGCGGATTCGACTTTGGAGAACGTTTCAATTATTACTTTATCCGTAGGCGCACAATGCCCGAATTGCGAAATCACTCATATTCAATAGATTCGAAACCATTTTACGACGGATACGACCCGTCAAAGACCCGGGAAGAACTCAAAGCCTATCTGTTCGCCAACGTGGCGCCTCACCAGAAGGAAATGGACCTCAGGGTGGATTACATTGAAACCCACCGCTGGTCAAATGATGTGATCACGCTTTACAAAGGCGGGTACTTCGACCGGAAAAAGCAGTTGGTCGGCTTCGAAGGCGATATAACACTCTTCCTCGACGGCAAGAAGGCGACTCCCCGTGAAATCAATAGCGCATTCAAAAACTATCCGTACTTGCTCAACGAAAGACAGGAAAAGAGGAACTGGGGACAGAACAATTTCTGCACCGAAATCTCCTACCTCACCTTCCCGCTCTACCGCGATGCCCCGCCGACTGAATTAGTTAAAGGAAATGTAGAAGTAAAAAACGTCCGATCCTTCGATCCGGCCCGATTAAAAAACGAACCTTACCTGCTCGACGGCTTCCGGCAGGTTTATGGCGCCAGCAGCAATTTGATCCCTGAAAAACGGGACGTAAAAAGGATAATGCTGCTCAAAGGCCAGCTGGCGAAATATTATGATCCGTCACTCAACGAAATATGGTGGATCGAAACCCGGCCAATCAATGAAGTTTTCGAACGGCCGGATTTCGCTTCCAAATAACGGTTCACGGTTATCAGCACAAGGCCGACTCATCGCATTGCTCCCGCACGCATCGTGTATGCGCGAGCGTGAGGCTGGGTTTGATCAATTCTTTGAAAAAAGGCACCACCGGCTCTCCGGCAGCCATCAGTTTGGGCCAATCAGGCGAAGCAATGGCAGCACGGCCGATCGATACCAGGTCGGCCGCGTTGCCGTTCAGCAATGTTTCGGCCAATGCAACATCCTGCATACCGCCGTTGGCGATCACAGGCGATCGGAGAATGCTTTTGGCAATGCTATTGGACGAAGTTCCATCGGGATAAACGCATTCGCGCTCCCACCGGCCACCCTCGGCTGCGATGTGCACATAATCCGGATCGATTTCGGCGAGTACCTCGAATATCCGCCGAGCCGTTGCCGAACCATCCGGCCACCGGTATGCGAGGTCGTTGACTTTGCTTTCAGAAACCCGGATGCCGACGATGAAACCGAGTGGCAAGGCCGCTTTCACCGCTTGATACACTTCTATTAAAAACCGTAGCCGGTTCCGTTCATTGCCTCCATACTTGTCGGTGCGGAGGTTGGTATGCGGTGTAATAAACTGGTCGAACAGGTAGCCGTTGGCGGCGTGCAGCTCCACCCCATCGAACCCCACTTCGTACGCCCGCAATGCGGCATTGACATAGCCGGTTTTCACCGTTTCAAAATCCTCGGCCTGCATGGCGCGTGGCATTGGAAACGGGCTTGGCGGCACGGTATTATCGGTCGCACGCAGGCCTGCCGGCAGAACAGCCGAAGGGGCGATCGTTTCCTCACTGCTTTCGGACAATGCACCGCCGTGCATCAATTGATTTATAATGAGCGCGCCATGGCTATGAACAGCCGTCACCACACGTTTCCAGCCATTAATATGTGCCGCATTTGTAATTCCCGGCTGGTTGCGATTGGCTTTACTGAATAGTTCGTCCGTGAAGGTGCCTTCGGTTATGATCATACCAAAACCGCCTGCAGCAAATGCTTCATAATAGTCCGCCATTTCCTGCGTAGGGATGCCTGCGTCCGTTGCACTTACACGCGTCATGGGCGCCACCACGAGGCGGTTAGCTAGTTTTCTGCCACGTATTTCGGTAGCGTCAAATATCGTTTTGCTGATCGTTTCCATACTTTGTTTTTACTTACAAAAGTACCGGGCCGGTCAGGGGGGACGCGTATAACTATTTTAATAAAGCTCCTTAAACTTATTTAATATCGCCGGATAAACCTGGCCGCGACAACTGCTTGCGGATCTGGCTCAGAAATACGGGCGTAATGCCCAGGTAAGACGCAATGTGCCGTTGGGGCATGCGCTGTTCGAGGGTGGGGTATTTGGTAACGAGCGCCTCGTAACGTTCGGCGCCGGTCATAGAAATGGCATTCAGGATACGCTGGTCCTGTGCGATGCCTCCCTTCTGTTCGAGTATCCGCCAGAAGCGTTCAAATGCGGGAATGTCCTTGTAAAGCTGTTCGAGGTCATTCTTTTCTATTTGTAATAAAACAGAGGCTTCCAGCGCCACGATGTTCCGGGTGGCCGGGACCTGTAAATGGAAACTGGTGGAATCGGATATCCACCAGTCTTCCATCGCGAAATGCAGGGTATGGTCGTTCCCCTTCTCGTCCACGTAAAATGAACGAAGAAAACCTTTGCAGACGTAGCTTTCATACTGGCATACATCGCCCTGCTGAACGAGGTATTGCCGGGGAAGCAGCTTACGGACTTTCAGAATGGAAACAAAATGGGCCTGTTCGGTCGCCGTGAGCTCAATGCGGCGCAGAACATGGTCGATGATCATCCTTTGCAATGCGGGGTCTTTTTCCAATGGATTTTGCAGCCTGGTGTTTACGGCAAATATTGGAAACTAATCTTTGCGATCCAATCTGTACGATCCGAAGGCCTAGCTGAGCGTACCGCCGTCGATGGTGATCACCGAGCCGGTGGTGTAGCTGTTGGTTGGGCTTGCCAGGAATGCTACGGCATCGGCAATGTGCTCGGGACGGCCATATTTCGGGATCGACATCATACTCCGCTGAAAATCCGAGAATTCTGATGTCGACGGGTTCATATCCGTATCAACCGGCCCCGGCTGAATCAGGTTTACAGTAATGCCCTTCGGTCCCAGGTCCCGCGAAAGCCCCCGTGTAAAGCCCGACAGCGCCGATTTGCTCGCCGCGTACAACGTCGCCTGCGGTACCGCCGCTCGGTCGGCCATGCAGCTGCCGATGGTAACGATACGTCCGCCCTGCTCCATTTTGCGCGAAGCCGTGAGGCACGCCTCGAATACGGATTTGACATTCACATTCATTACAAAATCATAGTCCTCCGTGGTGTGCTCCTCGAACGTCTTGCCCACATACACGCCGGCGCTGTTCACGAGGATATCGAGCTTGCCATAATGTTCGATTGCCTGGTCGATGGCAGCCGACACGGCCCCCTCCTTCGCATTGTCGGAATGCAGGGCTATGGCGGTGAGGCCGTCCTCTGCCAGTTCGTTTACGAGTGCTTCGGCTTGGGATTTACTGTTGACGTACGTAAAAGTCACCTTTGCTCCTTCCGCAGCAAGCCTTTTTACAATTGCGGCCCCGATGCCCCTCGATCCTCCTGTTACAAACGCGACCTTGTCTTTCAAGTTTTGCATGATGATGAATTGGTTTTGATTCATTGCAAAACTACCCTGCTACTCGTAATTTTACAGGTACTAACATATTTATCAAGTACTAACATAAATGTAAGTTATGCGAAAACAGAGCTCCACGAACCTTGAAAACGAAATATTGATCAACGGAAATTGTGATATGGCCTACACTTTGGACCTGATCGGTGGCCGGTGGAAGCCATCGATCCTGTGGCGGCTTGCCTATGGCGCCCTGCGGTACAGCGATCTCCGCCGCAGCCTCCCGGCCGTCTCCGAGCGGATCCTTATCCTGCAACTCCGCGAAATGGAGGCCGATGGGCTCATCAGCCGTAAAGTATACCCCGAAGTCCCGCCCCGTGTGGAATACCAGCTTACCGATCTCGGCAAAAGCCTCGAACCGGTCATTAACATATTGACCGACTGGGGCAGCGAAAACCGCCCGAACTCGGAAAAAAGAAAGGTGCGGTGCCCGGTATTAACAATTAAATAACACGCATTTTCCACGTACAATCGGCACAAGTTCAAATCTTCGTGCGTACATCGGCATGGGCAGGCGTAATTTTAAACGCGCCGCCGTATCCCCGAAATACGCAACGTTATGAACAACCGTGACCCGTTTTTGCACCGTTATTTCCCCTGGCTGCTGCTGGCAGGCATATTACTCAACATTCCCGGCCTCTGGCTCGACATCATCGAACCCGACGGCGCACTTTATGCCACCATTGCCAAGCACATTGTGCTGCATAACGACTGGGTGAACCTCTACGGCGACGGTCACGACTGGCTCGACAAGCCTCATTTCCCGTTCTGGATGGCGGCCATTAGTTACAAGGTCTTCGGCATCACGGGTTTTGCGTACAAACTGCCCGCATTCCTCTTCTGGCTCCTCAGCCTGCGCTATACCTATCTCATAACGAGGGATTTATATAATGAAGACGTTGCCAGGATAGCGGTACTTATCTATACGGTGGCCCTGCACAGCACATTGGCCAACTTCGACGTCCGTGCTGAGCCTTACCTCACTGCCTGCATTACCGGCGCGGCCTGGCATATGCTGCGTGTAAATGCCCGCGCCCATTGGCTGCACATCGTATGGGCCGCATTGTTTGCCGCCTGCGCCATCATGACCAAAGGTGTATTTGTGCTGATTACGCTTGCTGGCGGCTGGGCCATCTACTGGCTCATAACCAAGCAATTCCGCGAATTTATCAATTACCGCTGGTGGATGGTGCTCGCGATTTGCTTCGTTTTCATCGTTCCGGAGCTTTACAGTCTCTACGTACAGTTTGATTTACATCCTGAGAAAGTGGTTTTCGGACGTACAAATGTCTCAGGCGTACGTTTTTTCTTTTGGGATAGCCAGTTCGGCCGGTTCTTCAATACGGGCCCGATCAAAGGAAAAGGCGATGTGACGTTCTTCGTACATACTACGTTATGGGCATTCCTGCCGTGGTCTCTCGGACTTGTAGGCGGGATCGTTTACCTGTTGAGGTTCGAGAAAAACCGTGATGCGATCCGCTGGGTAATTTATGGTAGCACGCTGGTAACGTTCCTGTTGTTTTCATTGTCCAAATTCCAGCTCCCGCATTATCTGGTCATCGAATTCCCCTATTTCTCGATCATCACCGCTTACTTCTTCACCGAGCTCGCAAAGCGTTCTCAATTAAAACACCTTGTCACGATTCAGACCGTACTGCTCGTGCTGACGCTCGTTTTCATTTCCGGCCTGCTCTACATCACCCGCATTGAGCATGGCATTGCCGCCGCGGTCATTGGGCTGGTGATCGTTGTTACGGCGTGCCTCGTCCATTACCGCAATGCCATGCAGCAGTTGCTTTTCAAAGGCTACGCGATGGCCGCTATGTTATACATTTTTCTGTTTCAATTCTTTTACCCGTTTTTACTACAATATCAATCCGGGATGCTGGCGGCGCGGGTCATTCCTGAAAAAGACAGCCATTTGCCTGTTGCAGCCTATGGTTCATTCTCTTATAGTTTCGAGTTCTATTCGCCGGGTGAAGTCAAACTGATCAAAAACGGTAAGTATCTCAACGATTTCATCGACACCGCGCCCTGCTACCTTTACACGACTGCCGCCGTCGCCGACAGCCTGATCCGCTCCGGCGTCGACGCCGAAGTTCAGGCTTCGCCGAAGCATTTTCATGTGACGCGATTGAAATATGGTTTTCTGGATGAAAAAAAGCGGAGCGCCGTGGTAGAACCCCGCTACCTGCTCTACATCCGCGACGAGCATACACTGTAAATTACACGTTTAGCCTACATTTTTTTCCCATTTATTCTTTATTAATTCCTAGTTAAGCCAATATTATAGGTGCGCGTCTAGATTTGGATCAGCCCGGAAGGCTCACGCCGGGCATTTACTCAAATCTTTCACCTTAAATCAATCCTGATGAAAACAAACTGTTTACTGTTGCTCCTGTTGCTGACAGTGACCCTGCCCTCGTATGCGCAGGTGACGCCCGTGGACGATTGCGAATCGCTCACCGGCTGGGGCGGTGGCGGCAACACCCTAAGCCTCGACAGCGACGCGCCTGTGCAGGGAACTTATTCGATTAAGTCCGAGGGCGGCAATACCGAGCGCCTCCGCCGGACATTCCCGACGCCGATCAATACCGGCATCGGCCCCACCGAGCTGAACATCGCTTACCTCCAATTCTCGCTCTTCGTGTCGGACGTCACGAAGTTCAGCGTGTCGGGCGGGCAGTTCGAAATTACGAGCTCAGGCAACCCTGATACCGATGAATACAACTGGGGTACAGGCAGCGTAAATTTGCGCAACGGCTGGAATAACGTGGTGCTGCGCCTGAGTGCAGCAGGTAAGCAGGGCAACCCCAACCTGGCGGCGATCAACTTTTTCAGGTATTACAAACCCATTAATGCAGGGGAATCGATCATTATCAAGATCGATAATATCCGTTTTACCAAAGGCTATGAAGGCAGTGTGCTTACGGGCGCGCATATTTTCAACGCAGCTGATAACACGGCGGGCTGGTCGAGCGGCGACCCGTCGGGCGGCGATGCGCCGGGCATAGATACGAGCAACAAGATCCTCGGCAGTGCATCCATCGTCAAAACCGGCTCAGGCCCCGACTGGTTTACATACAATCCCGCGCCGTTCAATACCACCGTGACAGAGGCCAATGGCATAGTGAAATTCTGGCTGTTTGTTTCCGACGCCACCAAAATGAATGGCAACGGAAGCATCGTATTCTCATCATCCGGCCAATCGGGAACCGATGAATACCGCTGGAACCTGGCCAGTCAGAAAGTCCTGAACGGCTGGAACCATATAGTTCTGCATTTGCCGGATGCAGCGAAAACAGGTAATCCAAACCTCTCGGCGATCAATTACTTTCACATCAACCAGACGGTTAGCGGAGCCATTACCGCCCGGATCGATGAAATAGAGTTTTATGAGCCTACGCCGGCGACCACGCCCGTTCCATCGGCCAACACGCTGAATGGAAAAGTAATGTTCGGCTACCAGGGCTGGTTTGGCCTTCCTACAGACGGCAACCCTGTCCACAACTGGTGGCTGCACTGGTTCGGCGGTGCACCCGACCACGCGAATGCTACCGTAGATATGTGGCCGTACCTGGGCGACTATCCGTCCAATGAACTTGTGGCTACCAATATGGTGTACAGCAACGGCGCGCCGGCAAAACTGTTTTCGAGCTACAACTACAATACCGTCGACCAGCATTTCAAATGGATGCGCGAGCACGAGGTCGACGGCGTTTTCCAGCAGCGGTTCCTACAAAACTTCCGGACAGGCGATCCGCGTGTCCCCCGGCATTTTGAAAAGGTGATCGAGAATGTACAAACCGCCAGCTTGAAGTACGATCGTGTTTATGCGATTATGTACGACCTTTCCGGTGCGGACGCCACTTCGACCGAAGCAGTGATTGCCGACTGGAAACAGCTCGTGGATGCAATGGGCGTCACTTCCGAGAGCAACTACCTGTGGCACAAAGGCCGCCCGCTGGTCGCATTGTGGGGGCTTGGCCTGGCTTCCAACTCCGAAGCCACTGCGGCCCGCTCCGACAAGCTCGTCAAATGGTTCCGCGACGGCGATCCTACCGACCCGACCGACGATCCCAAATACCGCGCAACCGTCATGGGCGGCCTTAACGACAACTGGCGTACGCATGCCGCCGAGTGGCTCGCGGTGTACGACCAGCTTGACGTGATCAGCCCGTGGTCGGTGGGACGATATAATAATGAAAGCGGCGCCAATGCATTCGCGATCAACTCGGTAAGGCCCGACATGGCCTATTTGCAGCCCAAAAACATCGATTATATGCCGGTCATCTTTCCGGGGTTTTCGTGGTTCAACCTGCAAACTGTGCGGAATAACCCTTCGGCCGCCATTAAAAACGCGATCCCACGCAACGGGGGAAGCTTTTTGTGGCAGCAATCGCAGAATGTGATCAACGAGGGGGCCAGCATGATATACCTGGCAATGTTTGACGAAGTGGACGAAGCGACCTCTTTTTTCAAAATGGAGAAATTCGCCGACCATACCCCGAAAGGCGGCGATACCTGGTTCCTCTCGCTCGATGCCGACGGCTACGATCTTACGCCCGACTGGTATATGGCCATTGGTAGTTATACCAAAAAGGTGCTCGCGGGCAAGGCCACGAACAGCCTTTCTGTCCCGCTCTACCCCAATGCACTTAGCACCACGGCGGGCCAGCCGCTACCTGTTACGCTAGTGAGCTTTGCCGCCCAAACCGAGCAAAACAATGCATTGCTGAGCTGGCGCACTTCGCAGGAAACCAACAGTTCGCATTTTGAAATACAGCGGAGCACCGATGCCAAGGCATTTGCGACCATTGAAACAGTTAATTCAAACCAAAACTCCAATGTGAGGCAGGATTACATTTATGCAGATGTCAACCTGCCTGCGGGGCGTTTCTATTACCGCCTGAAAATGGTCGACGGCGACGGCTCCTTCGGTTACAGCAGCATCGCAACGGCGGAAATCAAGACGCCCATGACGGTGAAAGTCTACCCAAACCCGGCTGCCAGCGTGCTCTCGGCAAAATCCGATACACGGATTTTAAAGGTGGATATTGTCAATGCTGCCGGACGTAAAATGCATTCATCCTCGCCCGGCAAGCCATACTTTGAACTGAATATTGCCAACTGGCCCTCCGGAACATACATTGTAAAGATCGACGGTGTTGAGCGGAAGGTCGTAAAACCCTGAATTCAGACCAATTTAAGCCGGGGCATTCTACGCCCCGGCTTATTTTTTGACATACCGCAGACCCACCGAAAGACCGATCTGGTAAGGCTGGATTTTAAAAGGATTGTCGGGATTACGCAATTTAGACAGGCTGTATTCAAAATAAGGTCCGACGGTCATAGCAACATGCTTGCCCGCAAAGAGTTCCTTCCCGAACCCTGCATTGACCCACACCATATTCTTTTTCGACGTAAGGTCGCGGCTAAATTCTGCCCCGACGTCCCCAAAATAGTTGCGCAGGAAATGCGACCGGCGTACCGCATGCTTTTTCGCGGATATACCTACCAGACGCGCCGTACTCTGTTCCTTCTGAGGAATGCCTTTTCGAACAACCTCATAATTGCCCGTAAGATCCGGCCCGACTGTAAATTCGCTGGTCGCGATCTCATAGCGGTACGACTGCCTGAACTGCCCGTAGTTGAGCAGCAGCTGGAAGCCTTTGCGCTCCACTCCGGCCGAAAACTTGTATCCCACAGTTTCCGCGGAGATGTTTGCCGGAAAAACAAAGTTCTGGTAAACGACGCCATTTCCCGGCCTTACGGTCAGGATCTGGAAAGTGCGCAGCGGCGTTATGCCTACAATGATGCCCCAGCGTTCTTTGACCTGAAATGCATAACGTTTTTGCGGTTCCCCGGGTGTTACGAGGCTGTCGGGTGGCCAGCGATATTGTGGAAGGGCCATTGGCCTGTGATCCAGCACCCCGATGTCTTGATCGGCCAACGCAGGCCCTTCCAGTTCCTTCATATTGCTTTGATTGATAGAGTCGCTGTTGGACAGCGAGCTTCCGAAGCCTATTTTCTCCAATTCTGATTCCAGGAACGCCCTGTCCTCTGACGAAATATCCTTATCCCGAATCCAGATAGAACCAAACGATGGATTAGACCTGACCATGTCGATAAACTTTACGACATCCGCACGCTTGAACCTGTATGGTTTCGCGACCGTACGGGTTGCACGTGAGACACGCGCACCCACAACTTCCCACGTAGCCGGCACCGGTCCCGATTTGACCGATGTTTCGTGTTGAACCAAATCCGTATTGCCTGTGCGGATTTCAGCCACCGGAGCAAGCTTGCCCCCTTCTGGCTGGCCTTTCTGCATTGCCGGACCGGGAGTAGTTGTCGGTGCCTTAGAAAACTCGTGGGCAATCTGCGGCACAGAAAGCGATACCAGGTATACGGTCGCTGTCAAACCGATCAATAGCAAAAGTGAGGCTATCAGGGCGGTCTGGACCATGCTCGTTCCTCCACCCAGCCCTTTGAATATCTTTTCCCGGAGGGTCGGGTCGGGTAGTCTTTCAAAATTGTCGAATCGTTCCCGGAGCGCTTTACGCAACTCCTCGTCGATAGGCTCGTCAGAAGATTTCATATTGCGTAATTCCTTTTTCCTGTAACTTTTTCATTAGCAAATTTCTTCCCCGCAAAAATTGCGATCGTGACGTGCTGTCGGAAATAGCCAGCATTTCGGCGATCTCACCATGCGTGTAACCATCTATCAAATGCAGGTTGATGATCATCCGGTATCCGTCCGGCAACGTGTTGATCACATTCAGCAGTACGTTCATATCTATCTGAGTGATAATCTTTCCATAATCTCCCGAATCGAGCTCCCGCTGATAATCGTCCAGGTTCGAGTACAGCTGCTGCTCCTTCGTCGTCCGGTGATAGTAATTGATCGCCGTCCTGATCACCACCGATTTAACCCAGGCATCGATCACCTCCACGTTTCTCAATTCATTGATATTTTTAAAAACTTTGATAAACCCGTCCTGAAAAATGTCCTCCGCTTCGGCCTTCGTTTTCGCATAGCGCACGCAAAGCCCCAGCAGCCTGGATTTGTACCGTTCATAGAATGCAGTCTGTGCCCTGGTATCGCCAGCCTGACAGGCCCGTACCAGATCGGCAAGCGAACTGTATTTCTTGCTGCGGAAAAAGGTCATTCAGAGGGGTTATGAAGTGTATCGTTGAAACAATTATTGTTCTTTCACCGGTATATCGTCGTTTGATACGACATATTTACAAAGTTTCCATCCTGGTCGAAATTGAACTGGCAATTTTCGTTTGTCCCCTGCAAAACGATCACATAACCTGTCCCAATGGGATCCGAAAACTTATATCCCTCGAGTATTTTCAAAGAGGCAAATGCCGAGCCTTTTACAAAGTTCTGTATTTTCTCAGGGTATTCATCAATATGATAATAAAATGCTTCGGCACGATAAACGGTACTGATCAATTTACCCGGAGCATTAAAAGAAAATTCATAACTGGTACTCGATGCAGTGTATGCATTCACCTCATATTCTTTTTCATTATTTGCATTAATAGAAACCCGAGCATTTGAAAACCTCAGCTTTTCTCTTTCCAGAAAGCTTACTACCGGACCGGGCAGCGTATGCAGCTCATCTTTTCCGATAATGTAGGAAAACTTGACATAAGGCTCTAACCGAATCACATATTTAATAGCATTGGCAGGCTTATATCGCACCCATGTGAGCAGGTATTCACTGTTATTCCAGGTATATTTGGAATGGAAAACCTTATCCTCATTCACCTGAGGCACAGGCTCTTTGTAAACATCTGCCACGCCGCCGCTCACGCTCCGGGAGGGTAACGACTGTCGCATTGAATCGGGAACCGCACCATACATCCGGTACACGCTCAATATCTTTTTTGTATTTAAAGCCGCGTGAAAAGGATTGCCATTCAATTTGTAATAAACCTCATAGAGTTTTTCCTTTTCTATTGCCTGAAAAGTAGCATCCGTAGCGTCTGGATATGCATCGGACATTACTTTGATGATCGCTTCCGGCAATATTTCCGGCGGGATCACCTGTCGATCTTTATAATTGCTGCATCCTTCCAGAACGAGGATTAAAACAATTAAAAGAAATAATCTGTCGGTATACCTTCTTTCATTCATAGCATCAAATAAGTTGATCGCCGGGGTGCCAATTGTATATTTAATATATGGATACTCCTAATTTGTGCTCCGCATCCCGGTATTCGACGTCCGTCATCCAGGCTGCGCGCATTATAAAAGCATAAGTTATTTTTCCTGCTTCTGTTTGCTCTTCCACCACGATCCGTATCCGCTCTGAACTGGCCGCTCTTCGGGCTTCTTCCACGCCCCGGAACAATGGGGCAGGCTCGCTGGCAACATACCCCGAATCGGGCCGCCAGTCGCTTCCCGACAATGCCCCGGCAAGAGACCGGATACTTTCTGGCAGTGGGAATTTCATTACCTTACGCTCACTGTCCCAGGCCCATTCCCCACTTTCCTTCACCGTCCGGGGCATCATTACACACTTAAATTCACCAAACGGGACGTTGCCGTAAGCGCCCGACATCTTCATTTCGCTGACGACGCCCTTCCCGAAATAGCCCCGCCCAAACTGTACCGCTACCATCGGGATCACTTCGTTCAGGTAATGGCTGTTCAGCAACGGGGATACCTCCCTTACATTCACCGTTGCAATCTGATCTTCTTCCTGACGGGCCATTTCCTCGATGCGCCAATACCTTTCCTGTACGATCATCCTGCCCAGGAATTCGGCTTTTGTAAGCCCCTGGCCTGATTTCGGTCCTACATTCGTTTCCGTGTCGCATGCCAGCAACGACAGCATTACAAAAAGAAGGCTGTTTGCTAAGCATATCCAGGTCTGCCGTTCGCGTCCGGCTTTTCCATGCTTTATTATCATTCGTCAGATCGTAAAAAAGTCTTCCCGCAGGTTCGCCCGTGGGGCGGAACATGCAGGAAGACACCCACTTTCAAAAAAACGCTGCACGGAACGGGAAAAAACTTTAAGCCATTCCCGGAAGTTTGAGACCGGAGCCTTTCAGAGCCTCCATTAGTTTCTCCTGGATTTCCATTTTAGTGTCCACAAAACCGTGCGCGTCCAGCCACACATTCACCATCACTTTGTAACCGTCCGGCTCGATGGAGGATATCCCGATACGTCTTGCGGGGACTTTAAGGGCACTTTGGGCATGATCGAGGACATTATTGACGATGTTTTTAACCTCCCTGAAATCGATACTGTTGCTAAATTTCATCTCTACATCGAGCCGCCTGTTGCCCGAGCCGCTGACGTTGATGATCACTTCATTCGAGAGCTTGCTGTTAGGGATCACTACCTTGCGGTTATCGTACGTTTTCACCACCGTATAAAAGATTCTAATCGCTTCGACGGTCCCCTCCTGCCCCTGTGCCACGATGTTGTCGCCCACATGAAAAGGTTTGAGGATCAGGATCAGTACGCCACTCGTGAAATTTTGTAAAGTACCCGACAAAGCCAGGCCCGCCGCAACACCAATTGCGCCAATCAAAGCGGCAAAAACCGTCATTTGAATGCCTACTATCTGCATCACGGAGATTACGAGCAGCACCCGCAGAGAGGTCACCGCGAGGCTGAGGAGGAAGGGTGTGAGCGACGGGTCGATGTCGCGTTTGGACATGTGTGTGCTGAGCCAACGCGAGAGCAGACGGATGAGCCAGAAGCCGGCGATCAATACGCCTATTCCCAAGAGAACGGGTGGCCCGGTTTCCAATATCCACGCGTAAGCTTTGTTATAGAATTGCTGAATTTTCATGATTTGACTTCATTGATTTAGATACCGGCCTCGCGAAAAAAATCCGTTCCAATGCCCGTTGGCATATTTTTTGACCCTCGCCTTTCAATTAGTTAAGGAAAAATCCCAACAGACATGGAAATCCATCATCAACAAACCAAATCATCCGGGGTCACCGCTGGCCGGGCCTCGATAGGCCGCGCCACGATTGGCCGGGCCACGGTTGGCCGATATGCAGTGTACCTGATCATGGCGGCGATCGCCGCGGGTATTGGGTTTTACTTTTATGCCCCAAAGCCGGTCGACAAGGCGGCCAACGAGAATATGTCGCTCTTCCTGCAAAACAAGATCAGCGATGTCGATTTAAAACTTAAAAACGGCGATAGCGACACCGATTTGGCCACGCGACTTTCGTGGCACAAGTCGAATACTGCTTTGTATAACGAAGCTAAGTCCAACTCCGACAAGCAGGTCGCTGAACAGCGTGAAGTCCTGAGAAAGAAAATGGTACAAGTCCAGGAGCGCGACTTCCCCGAATTGCGCACCGAGTATGTCGAATCCAAAAAGGAAGCGCTCAACGAGCAGCATGTCGTCATTGGATTAGCAGGCAGTCACCAGGAGGTACTGACTTTTGAAGGTACAATGTTCAAACCGAAGCAGGTTCAGGAAGATTTCATGAAGAACATTTACGGGATCGTGAATGACCTGCGGTTTAAAAAAGTGGTATACAAATGGTCAGAAGCGCCTGATGGGGTGCACAATTACGAGATCAGATCGAAGGCGGATGGGGAGATCTAATAGCGGTCAGTGGTCGGTTGACGGCGGTCGGTTAACGGCCGTCGCCCCAAATTCACTCCGATAAATCCTGATGAGCAGCAGCAGGTAGCTGATCAGTAACGGACCGAAGATGAAACCCCAGAAGCCGAAGAGCCTCAACCCGGCGATCAGGCCCAGGATGGTGATTACCGGATGCACATTCCCGACTTTCTGCAAAAAGGTGATGCGCGCCACATAATCGATGTTTCCGATAATGACTGCGCTGTAAGCGGCGAGACCGATCGCTTTTCCGGTTTCACCTTTTGAAAACAGGAATATCACAAGCGGCAGCCATATCATCGCCGTACCGATCACCGGGAAGAATGCACACAAACCGGTGATCAGCCCAAGCAGCACGAAGTCTTCGATGCCGACAATCCAATAGCCCACCAGTGCCACCAGTCCCTGGATCAGTGAGATCAGCGGAATGCCTAGTGCATTGGCACGCACCATGCCGCAAGTCTCGTCTGCGATCGATTCTATATTCTTGTGTTTGAGCGGAATAAAATGTTCGAGCGTATCTTCCATGAGCCGACCGTTTTTAAACATAAAAAAGACCAGGAAAAGGATCATCAGCAGATTTCCAACCATGGTAGCTGAGCTGTTGAGTATCCCGGGGATAAAGCTCGCCGCTTTTTTACGGATGTCCGTCGTAGCCTCTTTGGTAAGCAAGTCCTGCCCGGTCCATTCGCGGAGTTGTGAGGATATTGCGTCAATCGCATGATTTACGGGTTCGGGATTTTCCACGATCATATTGATCTTTTGAAAAATCATCTGGATTGCAAAATATACCGGCACCACAATACAGGCCATAAACACTACCATAAAGAGGATCGCAGTGAGGCCCTTCTTCCACTTCCGCTGTTCGGTGAGGTGAAAATAGTACTTCCGGCAAAGGATATAAAGCGTGAGGGCACCCAGGAAGCCGGGGAAGAAAACATAAAGTTCCTTGAAAACGAGTATTGCCAACGCGGTGACAATCAGCAGAAACGCTACCTGCCGAATTCGGTTATTAAAGTCTGCGACCATGAATGTTTGATTTTTATCAATATACGCAGTGCAATTATTATACCAGTGGCTCCGGCAATAGGCAAAAGAAAAACGCAGCATAACCTGTTATGCTGCGTTTTTCTGTATATCGGGATGGCTATGCCGCCGATTGGTCGTCTACTTCTGCATCGGGTGCATTTTTCTTAACGGACTCGATCCCGTTGTCGCGGCTGGCTGCACTTTCATACATTTCGCTGCTACCGATCGACTGGCCGTTGGTTGCTTTTAAAAGAAAGTAGAATTTGTCGTTTTTGGAAGTAAGGCGCTCGAACCGAGCATCGTCCTGCGCGTTTTTTCTCACGGACTCAACACCATTCTCGCAAGCAGCCTTCGTAGTATAACCTTCGCTGGCGAGGATTACCTGACCGTTTCCGGCTTTCAGGTTAAATTGAAATTCTCCGTTGGCCCTTTTTGTTATTACAAATTTTCCCATGTTTTGAAAAGATTGGATTAGGCTTTCAAAGTACGATTATCTTTTATCAATGCAATGCTATACGTTGTCGAAAAAACGCTATACGTTCTTGATGCCGGCCCGGATCAGCCGCGCCACCCGCCCGCGATAGGGAGCGCTCACGGGCAGGATATGCGTATCGATTTCGATCATTTGCTCATTGAATGCCGTTATTTTGCTGATCGACACGATCAACGAGCGGTGTATCCTCATAAAGCCCTTTCCCGCCAGCCGCAATTCGATCGCGGCAAGTCCCTGGTAAACGATAATCTCCCGCTCGCTGGTTTTGATCTTCGCGTAGTTCTTGACCCCTTCGATATACAGCACTTCCCGAAGAAATATCTTCACCACCGACTTTCCCGAAAACAGATACACAAAAGGCCCCTGATCCGGGATTACCTTCCTCTTCCTGGGCTTCCGCTGGAAACTTCGCTTTACAACCGGTGGAATCGTGGCGTAATAGCGGTCGATACTATCGAGAAATTCCTCGAAAGCGACGGGCTTCACCAGGCAGTCGACGATGTGGTCGTCGCCGCCAGGCGCCCACTGTTTTTTCTTGTTCGACAGGAAAATGACCCTCGGGCGGCAGGGTAACATTTTCAGAAACGCCTCTCCGGTAACTTTCGGAAGCATCACATCCAGGAAAAGGAGGTCGATCTTGTGCCGCTGAAGATACATCAGTCCGTCGATCGCGTGGTAGAATGTCCCCACGTGTTCCAGCGAATCCAGCTCGCCGATGTAGGATTCGAGAACGCTCGCAGTGTACGGTTCGTCGTCGATGATCAAACATTTAATTCTGCTCATAAAAGTAATCCGGTGAAAAGATACATTTCAATTGACCGGTCAAGTAATGAGAAGAAGCGAGCTGAGTAGATGGCGCTCAATTTCCAAATAATTCGGGAAAACTCCAACGCCATCCCTGCGGGTCCGCGGCAATAGCATCAGATACTTTTCAGGTACATCCGCAGCGCCCGCATTTCGGTATCCGAAAATGCAGCGGTCATCTGCCATGGCATCGGTGCTTTCAGCTCGGTACCATCCGGCCGTTTACCCGTGCGGAGCGTCTGGAAAAACTGCTCGTCGGTCCAGCGGGCGCTTTTCCCTGTAGATGAAATGTCTGGTGTACCGCCCTCTCCCGGCGTTCCCTTCATGTCGGGCTTGTGGCAACCCGTGCAAATCTGGGTCACATATTTGCCGAAATCGGGGGTAACGCCTTCACGAATGGCCATTGGAACGGGCGCCTTATGGTCTATTTTTTCGGCTTCAAACAGTTCCAGTTCGCCCAGATCGGCCATGATGGTAGCGCCCACGCCTATCTCGCTCGGCGGATTCTCACGGTTTACAGGCGGTACCTGTGCGCAATATGCGATCACAGCTTTCAAATCGGTTTCGCTCAGCTGATTAAACCCGGCCGAAGGCATGTAAATCAGCGGCGTACCGTCGCGCTGCACGCCGTGGCGGATCGCTCGTACCCAGTCGTCGGTATCGAAATCTTTGGGCACGCCGCCCTTTCCTTTGGTGAGATTCCGGGCTGTAAGCCGGCCGATCCCTTTTTGTTCGAAGAGTACTTTTCCGCCGAGGTCTTTGTCGTGGCAATCGGTACAGCCTTTGGTAGTCACGAGGCGCCTGCCCATGGCGAGCGTAGCAGAGTCGTTGGGAATGTCCAGTTTGACGGGCTTCACCGCATAAACTTTGTGCTGACGCTTGCCGATCATAATGTGGGCCTTGGTGTAGTAACCGATGGCAAGCAGGATGATGACCAGCAACGTACGGCCGGTCCATTTCAGGATTTTTTTTAACATGGCTTTTTGACAATAACAGTTTGTAAAAACTGCCGACGCTGGCCGGCGTTGCAAAAATGCCCTGTCGGCCAGCCTTTTCCATTGTCAAATCCGTCGAAGCGTCATTATAGCTGCATGAATTGTAGTAACCTATTTACCAAGCCACTTCTTGAAGTCCATAGCCTTTTCGCGGCTGATGATCACCTCGCTCTCTGGCGTGGGTGTGAGCGCCAGTTTGATCTTGTTGTTAAAATAAGGATTGATCTGCTGCACACAATGCACGCTGATGATGAACTGGCGGTTTGCCCGGAAAAAGCAGTCCGGGTCGAGCATTTTTTCGAGTTCGTCGAGCGTATAATCGATCGGGTATTTGTGATTGTTTTTTGATTTGAAAAGACTCGTCCCCTCTTCCGAATAAAAATAGGCAATATCGGTCACCTCTATCGGCACCCATTGCTGTAAATGCTTCACGAGGAAGCGCTTGCGGTATTCCGATGGCTGCATTTGCTGGCGCAGCTGCTTTACCAGCGAGTCGATCGCATCGCGGTCGAGGTTGGCGGCATGTTTCGCAGGATCGCTCTCGGCACCTTTGGTAAGGCGGTTGTATTTTGCCAGGCTCGCTTCCAGCTCCTGGCGCTTAATCGGTTTCAGCAGGTAGTCGATACTATTCACTTTGAATGCCCGGAGCGCATATTCATCATAGGAAGTCGTGAATATCACCGGCGATTCCACTTTCACCTGGTCGAATATTTCGAAGCTCTGGCCGTCGGCGAGCTCGATGTCCATCAGGATCAGATCGGGCACTTCGTTGTCTTTCAGAAATTCCACTGATTCCTGCACGCTCGCTGCTTTACCCACAATTTCTATATTACCATCAATTTCAGTTAATAGTTTGGAGAGTTTTCTCACCGCCAGGTCCTCGTCTTCAATCAATAATACCTTCATAAGCCGGTTTTGTTGTTCATGTTTAAGGGTGAAAATTTAAGTCAAGATAACCAATTCCCGAAACCCGCGGGAAACGGAAACGCATAAACGTCCTATGAAACGGTATTTACCGCCCATGAAACGTCACCGTGCCACCGGTACCGACATAATATGACCTTGAAACGCCCGATCCGCACCTGCAAACGTTCCATACACCGACTCGTACGCTTCACCTACCGCATGGCACATTTGATACACAATGCCCGCGGCGAGGCAGCTGTGCCGTCCTAATTTGGCACAAGCAATTGCAAATCTGTTAGCCATGAAAAATAAGAAATTCCCTGCCGGCACGAGCGTGCATTTCCTGTACTTTCTTGTGCTGGCAGCAGTACTGTCCGGCTGCATTGAGTCCGCTCCCGTACCTGATGAAGTGAAATCGTCGGCGCCTGGCTTCGGCAGTTCCATACGACGTCCGGAAGGTACGCCGGTCAGCTTTCCGCCAGGCATTAAAGTTGTCGACAGCCCGCATTGGGACGAGCACTGCGCCGACCAGTCTGGCAAACTAGTTTACGGCGTCGGCGATGTAGGCTTTTGCATTCAATTTTCAAACAGCTTCGATACGCCGGTAACGGTAAAAATTCCGGCAGGTGCAATTTTCATTTCAGACAACACAGAATCGCCTAATGGATTTATTATAAAGGATTTAATTACCACAATACCTGCAAAGAGCAGCCAGGTTTTACATTTAATGACCTGCTCCATCAATCAGGACCGCAGAGCTCGCACCACGAGTTTCGAGGCACAGCCGGTTTTGACCAACCATTATAACATACCTGAGCTCCTTAGCATGTTGGAATCTAAGAAAATCAATGCAGCGGATTACGATGGTGGCATGCCGCCGGCAGCTATTTCCGCCATTGTGCAGTCGGCCGTGTATGAAGTCGCGCACACGGGGCAACTTTCTTTCGGATCACGCGAAAAACTACTGCAACTACCTGATAAATAACAGCTAGGCCGATTCCAGCAGCGGCAGGCTGACGGAAAAGCTTTGCGCGTTTTCGTCGATATTGATCTCTCCCTGGCCGAGCAAACTATATTTGGTCGCGATATTGGCGAGACCAATGCGGCTGGAAGCGACTTTCATGGAGCGTCTCTGCAAATTATTAGAAACTACAAGCCTGCCGTCGATCGTGGTATTGAGGCGGATATACAATGGCTGCTGAGGCATGATCACATTGTGCTTCACGACGTTTTCCATGAGTAATTGCAAAGTCAGCGGCGGCAGCATGTGGCCGCGGTATGCCGGGTCGATTTCTTCTTCCAACCGCAAATTGCTGCCGTAACGCGTGCTGAGCAGGTGAAAATAGGAACTCGCGAAGTTCAGTTCGGATTCCAGCGTCGTGAGCTCCGACTCGTTGCTGCGCAGCAGGTACCGGTACACATTGCTCATTTCATCGATAAACTGCGTGGCGAGTTCGGCATCTTCCTCGATCAGCGAGGAGAGCGAGTTAAGGCAATTGAAAAGGAAATGCGGATTGATCTGCTGTTTCAGGCTCTCGAACTGGCTTTGCAGGTTCGCTTTGCGCAGCTTCTCGGTCTCCAGCAGTTTTTGCTGCCAAAGCTCGAACGCGTACACGCCCTCGTGTATGCACGTGACCACGACGTTCATGAGCGCGCCCAACGCGAGCGCCCATTCGAAGCTCGTAAGGTCATATACGTAGCCCGGGAAACGCGCCGCTTTATAACCAAAAAAGAGCCCGCTGATAATCGCTACGTTGCAAACGATATGCGCCGGGATCATGAGCAGCATCCGTTTGGGTGTTTGTTTAAAATGCGAAAACTGCTTGCGGAACCAAAGACCGATACGGGTGTGTACCAGCTGATAGGCAAGCCCGAAAACGATGGTAGACACGAGCGTTGCCTTTGCAAATACTGAAATGTCCGAGAAATAAATATTCCCTACCAGCAGGTAATTCATCAGGAAAATATACGCCGGCAGCAAAGCGAGGGCGATCCAGATATCCTGTTTGGTGTATGTTACCAGCAGCTTCACGTCGTTTCGAATTGATTACGGGGTGTTCCTATCGGTATTCTCACAGTGAAAGTCTCCCCGTCGTCGAAAAGTACCGGCTCTTCCAGGTTCAGGTCACGGAATCGGGTAATGAGCGTTTCCAGGCCTTCACGGGCTGCATTAACATGCTTCGGTTGAATAGAATTACGGACTTCGAGCTGGCGGCCCTGCGTCGCAATCGAGAGTTTCAGCGGTTTTTGCTTCATGACCACATTATTCCGTATCGCATTGTCGACCAGCGTTTGCAATGTAAGCATCGGCACCATGCAGTTGGCGCAGCTGTCGTCCATATCCATTTCCACTTCTATCGCCGAGCCATAACGGGTACTCGTCAGAAAGAGGTACGAGTTGATGAAATCACTTTCGCTTTTGAGCGATGCCAGGCCATTTTCACTCGTATGGAGCAAATAGCGGTAAACGCTTGAAAGTTCGTCGAGAAATGCGCCCGCCTGCACGCGGTCTTCTTCCACGAGTGCGGAAAGTGAATTGAGGCTATTGAATAAAAAGTGCGGGTTAACCTGGTTTTTAAGGTTGTCAAACTGATTTTGCAACGCTTTCTTCTTGATCGCCTCTTCCTCTTGCAACGCAACCCCGTACTGGTTCAACGAATAGATCAGCTCATATATAGCGCCCACCGCGAAGAGCGTCACCACACAAAGGATGTTGTAAATGCCATATTCCTTTAATGTAAAAACCTCCCAATCCCAACGCGCGAAATACATGAGCAGGAAAAAGAAGCCCTGGCTGAGTACCTCGATAGCCAGGTAGCCAGAGAAGGTCACGATGATCCGCTGCCGGGTCTGTGAAATATCGGGATATCGCACACGCCATTTTTCGCTCCATTGCGCCATGAGCTGCCAGGTAATGAGCGTGCAGCCGAGCCACGCCAGGGTGATGGTGAGGCTTTTCCAATTACTTCCGATAAATTTCTGTACAAGAAAAAGGTTCAGCAGCAATGCCCACACGAGGATCACCAGCGGACGGAACCATTTCCATTGCGAAGGATTTTTCAAGTTATACCGGGATATTTGGGTCCAGGAAGCAATTAATCTTCCAAATATATTTTTTTAGCCTCATATTAAAAATTGCTATATTTATAATGCCTGGGCGCGTGCCTTCAACGATATATTTCCGGCCCACTGCTCGTTAACTTGTTTTGCAACACCACAATCATCTGAATGCGGCCTCCCCGGGCCGGCAAGACTTTTCTTGTTCCTCATTTAAACTCCTTCTCAGATGGAAGCAAACAGTTCCTTTAAAACAATCCCCGATTTCAGGGGCAGGGTCATCACTTCTGCCGATGCCGACTACGATACCGCCAGGAAAGTCCACAACGGTATGGTCGACAAATGCCCCGAGTTCATTATACGTTGCGCGGACGAGACGGACGTCATTAAAGCCGTTCAGTTTGCCCGTGAAAACGACCTGCTGGTGGCTGTACGCGGCGGCGGCCACAACGGCGCCGGCCTCGGCGTATGTGACCAAGGGTTAGTCATTGATCTTTCGGCCATGCGCAACGTCACCGTCGACCCGGTTGCCCGTACCATCAGGGCACAAGGCGGGTGCCTGCTGGGCGATCTCGACAAAGCGGGTCACCCTTACGGGCTTGCCGTGCCTACGGGGATTAATGCGACAACGGGCATCGGAGGGCTTACGCTCGGAGGAGGTTTGGGACATTTGACACGCTTCGGCGGACTGACGATCGACAACCTGCTCGAAGCAGAAGTGGTACTGGCCAATGGAACGAGGGTGAAGGCATCCCCTACGGAAAATCCGGACCTGTTCTGGGCTCTCCGTGGCGGGGGCGGCAATTTCGGTGTGGTAACCTCGTTTCTTTTCCGCGCACACGAGGTGCATACCGTGTACGGCGGGCCGATGTTCTGGGATATCAACGACGCCAAAGCGATGATGGAGTGGTACCAGGATTTTATCAAGCAAGCACCGGATAGTGTAAGTGGCTTTTTCAATTTTCACAAAATCCCCCCAGCACCCATATTTCCCGAACAATACCACCTTCAACTGATGTGCGGCATTGTATGGTGCTGTATCGATGAGGAGGAGGCAGCGGAAGTTTTCGATCTGGTACGCAAGTTCCGCAAGCCGCTGATCGACGCCGTAGGGCCGCTACCCGTTCCGGCGCTGCAAACCATGTTCGACGACCTTTTTGTGCCCGGATACTACTGGTATTGGAAAGGCGACTTTGTGAAACACCTTAGCCCGGAAGTAATGGATGTGCATATCAAACACGCGCACAAGATCCCCAATTTTTTCTCGGGCATGCACCTCTACCCGATCAACGGCGCTGCCGGCCGGATACGGAACGACGCTACCGCCTGGAACTACCGCGATGCCACCTGGTCCATGGTAATCGTAGGCATTTCGCCCGATCACGCCGAAAAGGATCTGGTTACCGGTTTCGCGCGCGATTACTGGCAGGAACTGCATCCGCATGGCGCTGGCGGCGCTTATGTCAATTTTATGATGGATGAAGGTGCCGACCGTGTGCAGGCGACTTATGGAAGCAACTACGAAAAACTAACGCGCATTAAAGCCAAGTATGACCCCGATAATGTTTTCAGGGTCAACCAGAACATCAAACCGGCATAACAACTGTCAGCCAGGAGCGGAGTCGAAGGCGTCTTGCGTGACGCCTTTGGCCGCTCAGGCTGACAGTTAACGGCCATTTTTTTAGAATAACACCCCTTCGTCATCCGATTTCGCCGGTGGCGTGTAAACATCCTCGGAAACCTGCGTCGAGTCGGTCGCGCATTCGCCGGTGTAGCCTTCCGGGCGCGGGAACGGGCCCTTGCGGTATTGAATGAGCGTCTGGTCGTTGTAAACCTTTTGCATGAATGCGCCCCATGCAGGCATGGCCACGCGCCCACCCTGCCCGAGCGCCAGGCTGCGGTAGTGAATGCTTCGGTCCTCGCCTCCAACCCACACACCTGCCACGAGATTGTGCGTCATGCCCATAAACCAGCCGTCGGAATGGTTCTGCGAAGTACCGGTTTTGGCCGCGATCTCATTGCCGTCTGTAACACCCCATTGCCGCAGGCGGCCTGCCGTGCCGCCCGGGTCTTCCACTGCGCCGCGCATGAGGTACAGCATATTATAGGCCATATTTTCGCTGAGTTCCTGGCTCTGCTGCTCATGAAACTCGGCCAGGAGCTTGCCGTGGCGGTCTTCGATGCGCAGGATCGTCATGGGCATCACCTTGTACCCCCCGTTGGCAAATGAGGAATAGGCCGATACCATTTCGTAGATGGAGACATCGCCCGTTCCAAGGCAAAGCGCAGGGGTAGCGGGCAAATCGCTGGTAATGCCCAGCTTGTGGGCGTAATCCACGACAGTATTGGCTTTCACCATTTTCATAATGTTAGCAGTCACCGAATTCACCGATTTCCCTAATGCCTGCCGGAGCGACAGCGGCTGCTCCGAGTACACGCCATTGGAATTTTTTGGCGTATAATCTTCCTGAACGTCATCAACCCCGGCTTGGAATGTCACGGGCGAGTCCATGATCTTTTCACAAGGGTTTATAAAGTTTTTGTCCAAACCTGCCGTATAAACAAATGGCTTGAAAGTCGATCCGGGCTGCCTTTTGCCTTGCTTCACATGGTCGTACTGGAAATATTTGAAATTGATCCCTCCTACCCACGCCTTCACGTGCCCATTACGTGGGTCCATGGCCATCATGCCTGCGCGCAGGAAGTGCTTGTAATATTTGATGGAATCGATGGGGCTCATCGTAACCTCCTTTTCCCCATCCCAGGAAAATACCTTCATTTTATAAGGCTTCCGCATCACTTTCCACGCCTCCTCTTCTCCCAGTTTGTTTTTAAGCACATTGAAATACGGCAGGCGACGAACGGCTGTATTGATAAAGCCCGGAATTTCCTTCCCATTTTCGTCGATCCAGGGATTGCGGCCCTTCCAGTGATCGTTGAAAGTCTTCTGCTGCTCTTTCATGTGGCGGGTTAGCGCGTCTTCCATGTACTCCTGCATGCGCGAGTCGATGGTGGTGTAAATGCGCAGGCCGCTTGTGTAGAGGTTCAGGTCCGTGCCGTTTTCCTCGTTGTATAGCTTCACCCAGGCCTTCATATATCCGCGCATCGATTCCTGGAAATAGGGCGCCGGACCATTGGCGTGCGTCTCCATGGCAAAATGCAAGCCCAACGGCTTTTCTTTCAGCTCGTTGAAATCGTCCTCGGTAATGTCGTCATACTTCGCCATTTGAGCCAGTACCGTATTGCGGCGGTTAATGGCATTCTGCGGGAACCGCATCGGGTTGTAGATCGTCGGGTTTTGCAGCATGCCTACCAGCAATGCCGATTGCGTTAAATCCAGGTCGCGCACATCGGTGTCAAAATACGTTTTAGCCGCTACCTTCACCCCGTAAGCATTGTTCCCGAACGACACCGTGTTCAGGTACATTTGCATGACCTCCTGCTTGGTATATTTCCTTTCAAGAATGATGGAAAGAATCCATTCCTTGGTTTTCGCGATCACGATGCGGACGACGGGTATTTTGCCCAAACTCCCTTCAAATTCCTCGGAACGCGTATTGAACAGGTTTTTGGCGACCTGCTGTGTGAGCGTACTACCGCCGCCTGAGCTCGAATTACCCGTGAGGATGCCCTTCGCCACCCGCAAAAGGCTCCGAGGATCGATGCCCGAGTGACTGATAAAGCGGGTATCCTCCGTCGCGAGCAATGCGTTGATGAGATTGGGCGAAATTTCGGAGATTTCCACCGGCGACCGGTTTTCAATCAGGTATTTACCGATCGACTTGCCATCCTGCGAGATCAGTTCGGAAGCGATCTCGCTTTTGGGGTTTTCTAACGCCTGTAAATCCGGCATTCCGCCGAAAAGCCAGAAAAAATTGTAGTTAACGGCAGTAATGTAAAATATCAGCAAAGCCAGCCCAATGCCGAATGTACGCCAGAGTAAAAGAATGCGACGCCGGTATTTCCCGGGTTTCAGTTGAATCATGTATTTTCCAGAGTAACGTCCAATAAACCGACCAAATAAGTGAATTTGATCCACAAATCAGCTATTAGAACGTCACAGCGACGGCATTTGCTATTTTTTAAGTGAAAATATTTAAGTTAATTAAAGTATACCAAAATGGCGTAAAGTGTTACTTTGGGGTTTATTTGAAATAACTCTTCAGTGATTCAGCCATGAACCTAATCCGCCGCATCCCGCTGCTGCTAATGCTCTTAGCGCTCGCCGGTGTATTCACTCCCGCCCTTTCCTGCCGCTGCAGTGTATTCTATGAAGGCGTCGATAGCCTGCAACAACTTGATGAATACGAATTCGTTGCGCACGTCCGTATTACAGGCGACGCGCCGCTGAAAACACCTGATGGCCGCCTGGTTGAAAGCACAGGTTTGCTGAAAATCGAAATCATCGAGCGATTCAAAGGAAAACCGGCTACTGAACTAACAGAAATGCTGAAAAACACCTCATGCGATATGGGTTTCGATGAAGGTGAAGAATGGATTGTTTTCGCTAAAACATCCGGCGACAGACCGGCGGTTGCCCCCTGTCAGCGAAACGTGATTTATAAGGAACGCAATGGGGTCAGCGATTTGCAGTATCGTCGCGGCATCCGTGAACTCAACGATTTGCGGCGTTTGTACGGCCATAAACCAACAAAGCCAGCCGACGGCCTAAGCAAAACATATTATCCGGAAAATAAGCTGCAGGTTGAAGAAACGTATTCGAACGGAATGCGGACCGGCGAACGAAAAGTCTATTTTCTTAACGGTAAACTGATGGGTAGGGAGCATTATCTGAATGACACCCTCAACGGGCCGTCGGAATGGTATTATCCCTCAGGCCAGCTATCCACGCGGCAGTACTTTCAGAAAGGAAAGAATCATAATGTCAGCATTTCCTATCATGACACCACCTGGAACAGCCGCAATCCGGGAATTAAACCAAGTACGCTCATTTGGTATCATGTCGTTTATGATCCGCAGGGGCGCGAAATTCTCTCACGAGAGTTTTCAAGGGCCGGGGTGATCGTTCGCGAGAATATTAATGATCCCGAAACGCGCTTAAGTACCACAATCTTTTATAGTGATAGTGGTTCCATGACAAGCATGCAACACTATCGCGACGGTCAGCCCTACGGCAATTACCAGGAATACGACCGTGAAGGCAACCCAACCAAATCCTGGGATTACGACGCCAATGGCAAGCAAATCAACCTCCACATTCCCAAATAACTACGCAGCGCCGGGCTGGCCGGAAAACTCAACCCGCTTTTTATATTCGTTCGGACTGAGACCGGTTTCTTTTTTAAATAGCCTCGAAAAATAGGGCGGGTTTTCAAAACCCAGCAAATAAGCCGTTTCCGCGACGGTTTTGTCGGTGCTGACCAGCATGTTCTTGGCCTCGGAAACGAGGAAGATGTGGATCAGTTCGATGGCGGTTTTACCCGTCTCCTGTTTGAGCAGATCACTCAGGTAACGCGGCGACGTGTTGAGTAGGTCGGCCATCAGCTTTACGGACGGCAAGCCTTTTTCCTGGAAATTACCATTTTCAAAATAGGTCGCGAGACTTTCGTTGAAACGCGAAACGGTAGTACCCGAAAGCTGCGTGCGGTTGATGAACTGGCGCTTGTAAAAACGCTGTGAATATTTCAGCATCGAATCCAGATGCGTGAGCATAATATCGCGGCTGTATTCGTCGGTATTGTTCAAATATTCACTTTGAATGCGGCCGAAAAGATCCCAGATAATCTGCTCCTCGCGTTGTGACAAGTGCAATGCCTCGTTGGCCTCATAATCGAAAAAGCCGTATTTGCGGATTTCCGAATGCAGCGGGTGACCGTTCAGAAAATCTTCGTGTACATAAAGAATAAAGCCTTTCTCTTCCAGTTCGATGTTATTCATTTCGATCAGCTGCCGCGGTTTCGAGAAAAGCATCGACCCGTTTTCGTGGTCGTATTTCGTGCGGCCGTAAAGAATATGCCCGGCTTTGATCTTTTTGAATGCAATCATGTAAAAATCCGTCGTGAACTCCCGTCGGCCGAGCGTACAACTTCTCAGCTCATCGCAGGTGAACATGCTGATCATGGGGTGTTCTGGCGTCGGCATATTGTTGGCACGATGCAGTTCACTGACGCTCTTGTAATGTTCCATGGTTTTGAAACGGTTAAAATGCTGAATCAAACGCAATTAAGTTGTCACGTTGAGCGAAGTCGAAGGCCGGTACAGTACCGACGTTTCGACTACGCTCAACGTGACAACAAAGTATGAATTAATCAAATTTACCTAAAATCAGGCAGCTATCTACTGGCCAATGGCCACCTCGCCATGTGCGGCGTCAGCTACGTCTTTCCACTCTTCCCAGGTCGCCAGTCGGTCGGCATATACCTGGTTCAACCAGGGGAACCCAACTTTGCCCAGGAAAATTCGCAACGGCGGGTTTTCTTCGTCGACCACTTTCAGGATCGCGTCGGGAGTAGCTTCGGGATTACCGATCGTGTCTGGGGTTAACCCTGCATAAAGTGCTTCCTTAATACCGTCATACAATGCGATCGGCTCGGTATGGAAGGCGGAGGCGCCGCCCCAGTCGGTCGAGAAGCCGTTGGGTTCAACGATCGTCACTTTGATACCGAAATCTTTCACCTCGGAAGCCAGGGTTTCGCTGAGTCCTTCAACCGCCCATTTGGAAGCGTTGTAAAGGCCCAGTACCGGTAATGTGGCAACGCCCAGCACGCTGGACACCTGGATAATGTGGCCGCCGCCTTGTGCCCGCATGACGGGAATGGCCGCTTGTGTCACCCAAAGCAAACCGAACACGTTGGTTTCGATCTGGTCCCTGGCTTCTTTTTCGCTGGTTTCCTCGATGGCTCCGAACAAGCCGTAACCGGCATTGTTGATCACAACGTCCACCCGGCCGAAGTGTTTGCTGGTTTGCTCGATGGCGGCGAAACTTGCTGCCCGATCGTTCACGTCCAGCTGAATGGTTAATAAGGTATCAGGATATTGCGCCGCGAGATCTTTCAGCGCTTCTGTATTGCGTGCGGTAGCCGCTACTTTGTCCCCTCTTTGCAAAAAAGCCTCTGCCCATATACGGCCAAATCCTTTGGAAGCGCCGGTAATAAAAATAGTCTTTGACATGATTGACAATTGTTTTTGTGTTTTGATGCTACAAATTTACCGGGTCGCTTCCGCCGGCGACTTATACAAAAATCCGGAAATGTGATACACTTTAACGAAAGCCCGGTTTAACGAAACCCCGGTTGCAAGGTTTCAGAACCGCCGGGAACCGTTAAAGCCGGATTCCGGTTCCGGGAATAATGAATATCCAAACCTATTTTCCGACGCCGGAGCTTAGCCCGTTTATCCAGTCCTACAAGGTGATCGAAACACCGGCGGACGTGGTCAATAACGTGCTGCCCGGAACTTCGCCGGTAATGGTGTTCAGGCTGAGCGGGCAGGTTTCTGTTAACCACCCGGGCGGGTCCAACGTGCTGGAACCCATCGTCGTCTCCGGCCTGCGAAAATCGGGGCGGGCAATGCAATACGAGTCGGGCACGGTCAATCTGCTGGTTACTTTCCGGGAAGGCGGCATTGCGCCGTTCGTTCGAGAGCCGCTGCATGAGCTCAGCGATACGAGCGTTCCCATGCATTGCCTCGATGGTTTCAAAGACGCCGGCTTGCTGGAAGAGCAACTGGCCGGCCAACCCTCGCATGAAGCGCGCATTACGCTGATCGAGCGCTTTCTGCTAAGCCGCTTGACTGGCAAAACGCCGGATGGAATGGTATTGGCAGCGATCCGGAAAATCCACCGTGCGGGTGGGCAACTGCGGATCAGAGAACTTGCTGACTCCCTTCACGTAAGCCAGGATGTATTCGAAAAACGTTTCAGGCGGGTAGCAGGGCTTTCGGCGAAACAGTTCTCGTATGTTGTTAAAATGAAGTCGGTAGTGGAGAAGGGCCGCACTGGCCTTACATTAGCCCAGATAGCACTCGACGCCGGCTATTTCGACCAGCCGCATTTTAACAAGGATTTCAAACTCTTCACCGGGCTTACCCCTACCGAGTTCTTCAAATCGCCCGTGTCATGGTAAATCAATGATTTTTTACAAGAATGGCAGCCGGCCGTTTTGGAATTTTGTATCAACAAAAACAAACGAAAGGCTATTCACATTCAATTCAAAATCATGGAATCAACATCAAACGGAGAGATCGCATTCATCGGCAAATACCTGATCCCGGCAGCGTCCAAAGAAACATTTCTCGAACGGCAGAACATCGCCCGTGCCTACATCCACACGCTCGCAGGCTTCGTCCGTGACCACGCCTACGAACGCATTACCGAAAACGGTGATACCGAATACATTACCATCGCCACCTGGACAAATGACGAGGCCCTCAACAATGCGAGGGAGCTGGTGCAGGCCGAGAACGACAGACAAGGTTTCGACCGCGCCGCAATGCTCAAAAAGCTGAATATTAAAATGGAGCCGGGCGTCTTCCGGGAAGATCACGCGCTGCCCTGAACAGACCTTGCGTTGCGTACTACTAGGCGCATTCCGGCTGCAATGCCGGGACGCGCTTTTTTCGGTTGGTGTGTCGTATATTTAGGCTCGCATTGCCAGCCATAACACCATGAAAAACGAAGTACTCGACGTTTCCGGAATGAGGGCACTCCCCCTCGACCTCGACTCGGCCATTTCCTTTATGCCGTATATCCGCTTCCTCGAACAGCGCGTCGCGGAAGAGAAGACGCTGAAATCGGCATTTTATAAAAATATTCTCACCTATTTTCACGAGCACCAGATCCCACAGGGAGAAATACCGCTCGACGAGGTACATCGGTACGGCGATTTCCTGGAGTACGTTTATAGCAGTCTTTCGGCGCCACTTGCATCGGAGCATAAGCTTGCCTGGGGCATGTGCATGCCGTTGTACCCGCACATTTTTTACGGCACCGACCTGCTCTTCGAAATGCTGAACATGAAGCCGCTCGAAACGCAGTTTGAACTTCAAAAAAGCCCGGAAGACTACCAGCGCGAGCGTCTGCACCTGATTTACACGCTGATCCTGCAAAGGTTGTACAATTTCCAGGTTCCGGTAAAAATACAGCAGTACCACGCCTGGACGGACACTCAAACCGGCCTTTACCGGTATTATGAAGTGCTGGTAAGCCCCGAGTTTGTGGAAGTGAGTGCCACGCAGGAGTTACCCGAGCTCAATTTCGTTGAAATATATGCCCATTTCAGCGAGAAGGACGGGCATCTGCAATTGCAAAAGGTATTGCCGCTCGACATGTTCCGGTTCCGGGGCTTTGCCGTGATCACGGTGTCGGATGTAACGGCTAAAATGGCTGTCGAGAACATCAAAAAAGTCCAGTTCAACAGGATACCCGGCGATAGCCCGAACCGTTACCAACGCATTATCCAATCGTTGAAAACCCTGGTACAGAGCAACCGCATCGAGTTCGATCTCTTTCCCTTCGTGCGCGTGAACGGCCAGGCAGTGTACGGATACGGACAGGCGGGCACGGGGGTACTTTTTCAGATTTGGGGAGAAAACCGGCTGACACCCGAAGAATTCCGGCGGCAAGCCGAAGGTTACGCGGCCAAACCGAACTCGTTCTTCTCGCCCGACATTCAGGGCGAAGACGAGCGTCAGATCGGCTGGTTGGCACCTTTCCGAGATCTGAATGTGCGTTCCCTTGCGCTGGTACCACTTTTTGTGGAACAGAAACTGGTAGGGGTACTTTGCATGCATACCTGGGACGACGAGCGATTTGACGAGAAAAAACTGGCGTCGCTCGAAATGGCGTTCGCGCCGGTGGCGCAGTTGCTCAACACCTATATCGAAGAGTTCGACCTGGAACTGGAGAGCATTATCAAGGAAAAGTTTACCTCGATACAGCCCGCGGTGCAATGGAAGTTCAACGAATCGGCCTGGCATTACCTGCATCGGCGGAAGAAGGGTTTGCCAGAGGTAAGTGAAAATATCGCATTCTTCGACGTCTACCCGCTGTATGGTGCGATAGACATCCGCAATTCGACCAATGAACGAAATACGTCTATCCGCGCCGACCTGGGGCATTACCTTGATCTGCTCCACGAATTGCTGGATGCCCTGGCAAGCCTCGACCGGTCGTCGCTCATGCAGGAACTGCGCTTTCATTGCACCAGATGGCGGCAGGCCGTCGCCCAGGGTGAACTGAACAGCACTTCCGAGAACAACCTGAATACCTTTTTGAATGAAGAGGCCAGGAATTACCTCATTCATTTGTCGCAGCAGGACGTCCGCACGGCCCCGCTGATCGACCAATACCTTGGGATTACCCACCCGGCTCAGGGCGAAGTGCACCGCCACCGGCAGGAGCTGGACCAATCCATGGAGCTGATCAACACGGCCGTGAACCGGTATTTTGAAAATCAGAAAGAAGCCTTGCAACTGTCGTACCCATGCTATTTCGAGAAATTCAGAACCGACGGCATCGAATATGATATTTACATCGGCCAGTCGATTTCCCCCGACAGGCCATTCAACCACTTTCATTTGAAAAACCTGCGGCTATGGCAACTTTCGTCGATGATCGAAGTGGCAAAACTCACGCGCGGGCTGCTCGGCGAGATGCCTAAGGAGCTGCACACCACTCAGCTGATTTTTGTCCATAACCACATGATAGACATCAGCTTCCGTGCCGACGAACGGAAGTTTGACGTTGAAGGCGCTTACAATATCCGCTACCAGATGATCAAAAAGCGCATCGACAAGGTCCGGATCAAGCATTCGCAGGAACGCCTCACCCAGCCCGACAAGATTGCTCTCATTTATTTGCACCAGCGCGATATCGAAGATTATCTGCCCTTCATCCAGTATTTGCAGGAAACAAATGCCCTGGAAGCTGCAACCGAAGAGCTCGAACTCGAAGATCTGCAAGGCCTGAGCGGCCTGCGTGCGCTGCGTTTGGGGATCGTGTATTGATTGCAAACGGGTTTAGCCATCCTGCCTCCGGAATTACCCCGGGGGCTTTTTTTATGTAATTAAATTTAAATACTATTTGGACTTATTACAAATAGACTATATTTGCGGCTCTACATGCGAAGTGGGTGCTGGTTTTGCCCATCGCTTTTTTACTACTCATTTTTTCAAATCATGTTAAAGAAACAACTCCTTACTGCCGCCTTCCTGCTTTGCTGCACGGCACAGCTGCTCGCCCATGCCCTATGGATCCAGACAGCCCCCAATGGTAAACCCGGTCAGAAACAGTCAGTCAAAATTATTTACGCCGAGCCGGGCGATAAGCCTGAAAAGCTGGGCGACTGGTATTCCGACGTGAAGGAATTTGAGCTCTGGCTCACCACTCCGGACCAGAAACGAACCAAACTGGCGACCGTTGCCGCTGACGATCATTTCACAGCCGACTTCACGCCCGATCAACAGGGCGTATACACGCTATCGGTAGGCCATACCTCCAAAGATCTGGGTGGTACCACCGTTTACCAGTTCAATGCCAGTGCATTAGTAACCGTTGGGAAGTCCGATGCGGGCAACAACCCCGGTGCAAATGCCAACGAATTGAATGTTTTTGCAGATCCTGCTAAAACATATAAAGTAAACAACCCGCTGAACCTGCGCGGACTTTTCAAGAATAATGGAAATGAAAAGCTTTACATAACTGTCGCTTCGCCATCGGGATGGAGCAAGCAAATCAGTACGGATGAAAAAGGTTTGGCTGAATTTATTCCGCTTTGGCCGGGGACCTATTTTATCGAAGCGACCAAAAGCTGGAAAGAAACCGGCAACCTTAATGGAAAGGAATACAAAGCATTCTGGCGCAGCGCCACTTTGCTGGTGGAAGTTGGAAAATAGTTTTTCAAAGCCTTATTCATTCGCATGTCCCTGTACGAACAAATCAGTGCCTATTGCATCCGTCACAAAGTAAGACTGGCCGAAAAACGGGTCGTGGTGGCCGATCATTTACTGGTAGCCAACGAATTTACGGATGGTGATACATTGTGGCGCGACATGCGCAGCCAGGGGATTAAAATTAGTCCCGCTACCGTATATGAATCGCTCAACTGGCTGGTAAGTGCGGGGTTTGCGGAGCGACGTTTCGCGACCGACAGCCGCAAAAATCTTTTTGGAATCCCTGAGCTTGTCAGGAATGGATTGGACAAATGAGGCAGAATGCTGTTTACCAGAACTTAACAAAAAAGGGTCCTGAACCGGACCCTTTTTTTCATATCTGTTAAGCAACCACCGCGTTCTTCGGCTTACGGCCTCTTGGCTTACCGGTGTAAGCCGGCTTAGGTTCTTCCGTTCCTAACGTGAGTTCGTAACCGACAACACCTTCTTCATAATTAAAAAGAGTTACCTCAAAAACATACTTTGTACTTTCAAAATCCACACCACCTTTACGGAGAATCAGTTCCAGCGGGATTGAATATCCGCGGCCGCTTCTGGTAAGGACGAATGTTCCGTTTTCATCCGAGCTCGGTATCAGATAGAGGTTCTTCAAGGTTCTTTTTCCTTGTTGTGCTCCGATCTTAAAGCGAGCTGTTTCTGGTTCGATACCTAATTCTTCCAAAGTTTTAGGAGGAAGAACAAGCTTGCCCGAGGAGGAAACATAGCCGGTTGGCTTTGGTTTCTCCTGAGGTTTTTTCGTTACAGAAACATTATCCTCGGGAGAAAAGAATTTAATTGCTCTTGCTTTCATAAATAAATTACGGGTTGCTGGTGGATTATTACTTTCGCAAAAGTAATCAAGTTAACATTTTATTAAAATACTTTTTGTGATAAATAATGTACCAATACTCGTAAAAAAAAATTAGCGAAATTTCTTACCCGCCGCATTTTTATTAAACGTTTTTTCTCCGCCGATTAAAAAATCGATTTGAAATAGAGGTTCCTGATGAGGCCATTCTCATCCGCTTATTTGCCGTTAATTTCCGTTTTACTTCCAAAGACTTAAAACCTCTCCTTCACTTCGGTCCGCTATTTGAGGTGCGGGCAGATGCGCGCTTACGGATCGCGTTGCAGGCTAACTAATAAGTCGCATACGGTTACAAAATTGCAATTCAGCTTTTACGATCCCAGTCTGGTCGCAGTGGTTAAACACGGCATTCTTATTGACAACAAAAAAGACATTCTTTCGGAATTAATATTGAATTGAAGCAAAAATATCCGGGCATCGAATCTGTACCCGTAGAAGTAGTTTGGTTGACATATTTTCACCTAAGATCTAAGTTATATTAATATGCTTTGCTAAAACTCCTGTCTGCTTTCGCGCCGAAAAATGAAAACTAACTCTCACTCAATCATTAAAGCTGGATTGAACGACTTTCCACTTTCGCGCTCTTCAATTTTATTCAGCGCCAAAAATGAGTAGCACAACAGTTACTTGTAGCAATATTTATTACAACATCAAATGTCGTGCCAGCGATTTTAAGCCTTTGTAAACTTTCGTCAGGCACATTAATCGCGTACATTGCATTTATACGAAAGCAACCATTTCCTCTATGAAAAAACTGCTACTCCTAAACATCCTACTACTCTTCCTCACACGGGCGCACGCACAAGCCACACGCGAGATCACTTCCCCAAACGGCACCATACGGCTCGTAGCCTATGTGCACGATCAGCTACGGTACAGTGTGTATTTCAGGGGCCGGCTGATCGTATCGCCATCGGAGATCGACCTGGTGCTGACGGACGGGAGGAAACTCTCGGGCGGTTTGGCCAAGCCGCAGTTCTCGGAAAGGAACGTGAGTGAAACCATTATTTCGCCCGTACCCGAAAAACGCATCCGTATTCCCGATCGCTACAAGGAGCTCAAAATCACCCTGCGTAATGCGTTTGCCGTTATTTTCAGGGTGTACGACGATGGCGTCGCCTACCGCGTTGCCACCTCTTTCCCCGGTGACATTACGGTCCGTTCCGAAACTGCCGCATTCAGGTTCCCGGCCAATCATCCCGTTTACTTCCCGGAAGTTGCCCCGCCTTCGAACATGGATATTTACCATACCGGTTTCGAGGAACCCTACACGGTCAAACCGCTTGAAAGCATTTCTTCCAAAAGCCTGTTTTTCTCGCCTGTTCTCGTCGCGCCGGACGATTCGCCCAAAATAGGCATTACCGAATCGGACCTGGAAGATTACCCCGGCATGTTCCTCACCGGAAGCGCTGAAAAGGCATTGCTGGGCCAGTTTGCGCCCTACCCCGCGGAAGAAACCGAAACCAAAGAACTGTATTCCACGCGCTATGTGTCCAAACGAGCCGATTTTCTGGCAAAAACCAAAGGAACACGGGCGTTTCCCTGGCGGGTGCTGATTATCGCCCCGGAAGACAAAGACCTACCCGGTAACGATCTGGTTTACAGGCTCGCAAGCCCGTCGCGTTTACAGGATGTGTCGTGGATAAAACCAGGTAAGGCCACAGACGAATGGATCATTACCTCCAATATTTTCAATGTTCCTTTTAAAAGCGGGATCAATACCGCTACCTACAAATACTACATCGACTTTGCCAAACGCTTTGGCTTCGAGCGCATTATGATGGACGCCGGTTGGAGCGACAACAATGATCTGTTTAAGATCAATCCTGACATTCAAATGGAGGAAATTGTTGCCTATGCTAAAAGCAAGGGCATTGGGATCAGCATGTGGACGCTCGCGCTTACGCTGGACAAACAGCTCGAACCGGCCCTGGAACAATTCAGTAAATGGGGCGTGGACTTTATCATGACCGACTTCATCAACCGCGACGATCAGAAAGCCGTGCAGTTCTTTTACAAAGTGGCGGAGGCCTGCGCGCGGCATAAAATCATGCTGATGTTTCACGGGGCATTCAAACCGGCCGGATTTAACCGCACCTTTCCGCACGCGATCGCCCGCGAGGCAGTGCTGGGTTCGGAATACAATATGTGGAGTGCCGAAGCGACGCCCGAACATAATGTACTCCTCGCATTCATCCGTATGCTTGGCGGCCCGCTCGATTATGAGCCGGGAATGCTTAATAATGCAACAGCGAAAGGTTTCCATGCGATGCCCGAAAATGTGATGTCACTCACCACCCGCACCCAGCAGCTGGCGATGTTCGTCGTCTACGAAAGCCCCATCCAGTTTTTTGCAGGAAACCCTTCGCAAGGCTTGAACGAGCCAGCATTCATGGAGCTGCTTGGCAGCATTCCCACCGTTTGGGACACTACCCGCATCCTCGACGCCCGCCTGGGCGATTACGTGGTCACCGCACGAAAAAAGGGCTCCGATTGGTACATCGGCGCCTTAAACGATTCGACAGCGCGGGAACTCAGCATTTCGCTCGGTTTTCTTCCACCCGGAAACTACAACGCCACTATTTGCGAGGACGGCGTCAACGCCGACCGCTACCCGGCCGACTACCGGCTTTCCGAGGCGACATTGAATTCACGGGACAGTTTAAAAATACGCATGGCACCGGGCGGGGGTTATCTGCTGAGGTTGAGGAAATAGATGGCGTAGCCAGCGACAGGTCTATTATTCGGGCTGTTGGTCTACATTATTTGAATGGGACGATTCATTTGCATTGTTTTGTGTCGATGGTCCATGTCGTCTATACTAAACGCAATTGCCATGAAAACACCCATCCTGCTCCTGCTTGCCTTTCTGCCTTGGGCGGATATTGTTGAAGAAGCCCCAAAGTTACGGTTCAAACCACATTATGAATGGAAACGGCTCGTCGCAAATGCACCCTGGGCAAAAAGTTACAACTTCCAGCTTTTCAGCCTGCGTGATACCCTGTGGGTGTTTCATCCGGATGGTACCTGGTTTTCCGTCGATGGCGTAAGATGGTCGAAGTCCGGATTGTACAATGCAATTTCCAACCTGGCATTCCTCGATTATGTACCGTTTGGCCGGGGCATCACAGGATTAGGACATTTCGAGGGTAACATCGAAATGTACCGCTGGCAAAACACTATTTACAACACGACCGATATGAGGACCTGGACGGTTAGCCCGCAAAAAAGCAACCTGCCCGAACGCTTTTTCTACCATCCATTTGTATTTCAAAACAGAATATGGATGATCGGCGGCGAAAACCTGTCGACAAAATTCGGGGATATTTGGAACTCGCCGGACGGCATCCACTGGAAAAAGGTCGCCGACAGCGCTCCTTTCGGACCACGAAGCCACAGCCAGGTAGTGCTTTTGAATCGAAAGCTGTATTTGCTTAACCACGACGTCTGGTCGTCCACGGACGGAATTCACTGGCAACTGGAATGCCCCGAAATTGTGAAGGGCGAAGTAATATTCGGTTACAATGCCGTAGTAATGGACGGGCGCATCTGGCTGATCGGATGCAACCGTGGCGGACGTTTTGAAAGCAAAGTCCTCAGCAGCTCGGATGGCCGCAGCTGGTACGCCGCCGAAGCGCCCTGGTCCCCACGCGGAGGCGTCGCCGCCTGCGTACATAAAGGCGCGGTTTACATCACAGGCGGGAAATACGGTGGTCAGAACATTGATCACCCGCAATTTGAGTACAGCAATGATGTCTGGGTCATGCAGCGGCAACAAACGGTAAAAAATTAACACCATTGTTCAGCCCAAACCATTCAACCTACGAAAGCACCAGTCATGTAGTATGCAATGCATAGTACCTATCATTGCATAGTTTTGTATAAACTATTAGCCATGAAAACTTTTGAAAACAATTTCGATCATTTTCCCTTTCCCGGGCGCTGGCTGGGCGGTATTTCGCTCGTGCTGGCGCCCGTTTTGCTGCTGGTCGGGGAAATCCTGAAACTACGGTTCGATTTCTTCTTTCCCGAACAGTTACGTGCTTATCAAAGCCATCCTAAGCTTATGTTCACGGCTTACAGCTTGTTTCTGGCGGGGAATATGCTCCTTTGGCCCGCTATTGTTACATTGGCCAATCTCATCGGGCGCGAGAAACCGGTATGGGCTGTTTGGGGCGGCAGTCTGGTGTTGTTCGGGTTATTTGCCAGGACGTTCCATTCGGGGATTAATCACCTTGCGTTCCAACTGGTGAATATCCTCAGCTTGCCCAGAGCCACCGAAGTGGTGGCACATTCCTACGGCGCATTTCACATTGTTTCGACACTTTCAGGCGCAATCCTCTTTGGCTGGGCCGTGTTGGCGGTTGGGGCCTGGATTTCGGGCGCATTACGACCTTTTCAGGTCGTGGCACTGGCCATGATGTCGGCGCTGATGATCGGGGTACTAAAAGGCGGGACGGTTATGTCGGTGATCGCTACGGGTTGTCTCTGCATTGCATTCCTCCCGCTGGGTGCACGCATACTGGCGCAGGGAACAATGCCTCCCGCGAGAATATTCTGGGGTTGGGTGATATTTTCAACCGCTGTCATCGGCCTATTTTTCTTCCTCGGACAAGCGGGCTGACATCGGTGCATAACCAGGCTCAACCATCCCACCAACGCTCGTCTTCCGAGCCACAACCATTCTCCTTCCTCCCTTTCTTCCCCTTCCTCCTTTTCCCTCCTTCTTCCTCCGCCCCCACCAGATCACAAACCCGGTGACCGGCAGGCTGGCGCAGATCAAACCTGCAAAAAAGGTAAGGATCTTGCTCGGCAGGCCCGCCCACGCGCCTACATGCAGATCGAAATTCATGGCGTAGGCTTTCTCGCCATTGCTCAGTTCGTCGAATGAGCGCGAGCGCAGTTGTGCGCCGGTAAACTGATCGTACTGTCCCTGAATGCGGTCGTAGCGGTTGCCGGCGGTTAAATAGGTGGATGCATTAATGGGCAGCTTGCCTTTCGCAGGGAAGTTGATCAGATAGCCGTAGGCCCTGGGTTGGCCCTTTTGCAATGCTGCAAATACACGGTCGACAGCGTTCGCGTCCTTGTTTTGCGTGGTATCCGAGAAGACGGCGGGCACCTCCGCCAGCTTTCCGCCGTCGGCGACCGTTTTCACCCCTTTTTCGACCCAGTCAAATGCCCAAACAAGACCGGTAACGGCACACACGAAAAGAATAATGCAGGCATAAAAGCCCAGCACATTGTGCAGGTCGTAGTTGACGCGCTTCCATTTGGCGTTCCATTTGATTTTAAAACTTTTATCGGTACCCGATTTATTCCACCTGGCAGGCCACCACAACACCAGTCCGGAAATCAGGATCAATACAAAGGCTAGTACAGAATAGCTTACAATGGTATGCCCAATCTTTTCCCCGAACAACATCCGCATGTGCAGCGAGAGTATGATGGTAAAAAACTCGTTTTTCGAATCTTCCAGCTTGACAACCTTGCCGTTGTACGGGTTCACATACGCCCGTGTGTAATATTTGTAATAATCCCAATGCGAAAACCCTTCCTTATCAACCTTCAATGCCCTGAAAATATAGGTCCTGTCGGGCTGAGCGGATATTTCGACCCTCGTCACCGGCCGCGTCTCACCTACCGCCTTTTGCGCTACGGCCAGCAAATGGCTCAGCGGCAGCTTCGGTTTGTTTTCAGGTTGTATAAAGAGGCGGTCTTTGTAAACCAGCGGTTTGATTTCATCCGTAAAGACGTAGATCGCGCCGGTAAGCCCGAGTATGATGACCACCAGCCCGGACGCCAGTCCCAACCAGAGGTGAAGTGTTCCGATAAGCTTGGCAAAGGCTGTCTTTTTCTGAGACATGAATGCAGTTTGGATTGGTAGCGACAGGAGAAGGCGCCTCGGCAGCAAAGAAATATCGTATTTAGTTTAATTACAAATTATTAAATACGACCAGGCTGATTATTTCCAAATAATGCTTCGACTTCATCCAGCAAACTTACCTGGCGTTCATTGATTTTGGTCCGGGCTGTGTCGAGATCGAACCATTCCGCTCGGTCGATTTCGGGAAATTTCTGCATTTTGCCCGTACGTGGGGGCCATTCCAGTTCGAATGTATTGCTTGAAACTTTCGCAGCATCGATGTCTCCTTCCACAGCCCAGGCAAGCACCTCCTTTCCTCCCTTCTGCTTAATCGCAGTTAACGGCAGGAAATCACCCTCTACGGCTTGCCCGGTTTCTTCCGCAAATTCGCGCCGCGCCGCTGTGAGCGGATCTTCCGAGTCGTCGTATTCCCCTTTCGGGATCGACCAAGCGCCGAGATCCTTCCGCACAAAGAACGGCCCGCCGGGATGTACCAGCAGCACTTCCAGTCTCTCCTTCCTCCGAAACATTAAAATTCCCGCGCTACGCCCTGCCATCGTGCTTGTTGTGAATCGTTAAATTGCCGGAAAGTAGCAGGCAATATCGTTATTACCAACCGCTTCCCTATTTCTGTTAATTTTGCAGGCTGTTCAGCCAATTATCAGTCCCCGAACCATGAAGCCAGCTTTGTTTTCGAAGTATGAATGGTGGTACCATCTCGCGATGATGCCTGTCTGCTTTGCGTTGGGGAACTATTATTTGCTGGGCGAGCGATATTTCATGCATTTCCCCACCTTCCTCAACGCCTCGGCCCTTGTATTGGTACTGTACTGGTTTTCGGTGGTGATCCTGACGATTGTTATCCGTAAGACCGCCGGCAGCCCGGCCCAGGGCCAGATACTCGGACAAATGCTGAAAATGTTCTGGAAACTGGCAGCCGCAACGCTTGTTCTGATGGTTTTCGATATATGGATTTACAGTCTGGTACCGGCCCTTGAAGTAGCATTCACGTGGTCGGAGATTTGGCCGATGGTGTTGGTGGGCCTGGTATGCGATGCATTTATCTGTGCATTGCTGGGACTATTCTATGCATTGCAACAATGGAAAAACGACAAGGCCGATGACGAAAAACTGGCCAGAGAATCGCTGGAAGTAGAATTTGATGCGTTGAAAGGCCAGGTGAACCCACATTTTTTATTCAACAGCCTCAATACCCTGTCCTCCCTCATCAGTGCCGACCCCGTGCAGGCGGAGGATTTCGTGGAAGATCTCGCCCGTATTTACCGTTACATGCTCCAAGGTGGCCGGACAGACCTCGTACCGCTGCAATCCGAGCTCGCTTTTCTGGAGGTGTATGTCCGTTTGCTAAAAGTACGGTACCACGAAGCGCTTCTGGTGGAGCTCCCCGACCGCTGCCCACCCGACCTGACAATCCCGCCGCTGATATTGCAAATACTGGTCGACAATGCAGTTCAATACAATGCACTATCGGCCAGCCGCCCGCTGACGGTGACGATCAGCCTGACCGGCGACCGCGCCATCCGGGTTGCCAATAATGTTCAAATACGCCATCGCACGCTTGGCGCAACAGGCACCGGCCTGCGTGGGCTTTCGGCGAAGCTGCTCACTTTTACGCTCCGAAAATTGGAGATTCAGCAAACCAACGACACTTTCTCAGTGACGATTCCGCTCCTGCCCGACGCGGTAGCGGTTCAATGACAATTCAAGCCGGTAAAAATGCAGTTGATGCAACTTGTGCGCTTGCGTTTTCCCGCATTACACTATTTTTGAACTTGCCGCAGTGGAACTGTCGCGAAGCAGCCAGAGCGAATGCCTAACCATGAAGAAAAAAGCATTGTTTGAAAAACTTCCGGAAAAAGCACCTTCGGGAAGCACCACAGTTTATGCCCTGGGCTCTGTTGCCTTGCTGCTGTTTTTCAACTACATCACCGTAGGCGCTCACGTGTTTCGCGATCCGCTACTCTTGCTGAAAGCCACTTTACTGAACGCAGGCCTTCTGGCGGCGGCTTGCTGGATACAATCCCGGCTGGCCGGCTACATTACCACGCATTACAGCGATTTGCAGCAAACGCTCGTGCGCGTAGCACTATCGATCTCCGCCCACGCCGTGGCCTCGGGCGCATTCGTGCTGCTAACGGCCTGGCTGTACATCGACAGGAATTTGTTCAGCTCTACCCTCACCGTTCACACACTGGTGCTTGTTTATGTCGTAAATCTTGCGGCTATTGTGCTGGTTACCGGCCTGTGGGAAACGTTCGGCGCGCTCGGGCGGTGGCGGCAGCACGAGATCAATGCCGAACGGCTTATGAAGGAGAATGTCAACGGCCAGCTCGAAAGCCTGAAAGCCCAGATCAGCCCGCATTTCCTTTTTAATACATTAAATTCCCTTTCCGCGCTGATCGGTGAAGACCAGGAGAAGGCCGAGCAGTTTGTAGACGAAATGGCGCGCGTTTACCGCTATCTTTTGCAAACCAACCATTCGTCCGTCGATCAGCGCGATTTCGGGCAGTTAACGACGTTAAAAAAAGAATTGTCATTCATAGAATCGTACGGGCACCTTCTGAAAACCCGCTATGGCGAAGGTATGAAACTTTATATTCACGTGGAGGAGTGCTTTCTGGACCACCGCATTCCACCATTAACATTGCAATTACTGGTTGAAAACGCGGTGAAGCACAATGTAATCCGCGCAAGCAGGCCGCTTACTATTTTCATATTGAGCACCGTGGAGGGCCAGTTGATGGTGCGTAATAATCTGCAAAAGAAGAACCTGACTGCCGGTGCGGAAAATATCGAGTCAACGCACGTCGGATTGGTCAATATTATCACGAAATACCAGCTGCTGAGCGAGTACCGGCCCGGATTATCCCAGCCTGTAATCGAAAGCAACCATGAGTTTTTCACCGTAACCTTACCACTGATTTCCTGAAAGCATGAATGCGCTAATTGTTGAAGACGAAGATTTGTCAGTCCGTCGCCTGAAAAAGATGATCGGCGAAGTAGCGCCCTCGCTGGATATTGCAGGCGTTACGGACAGTATCGAACAAACCGTGGAATGGATCCTTGAAAACCGCGCTGCCGGACAAGCCGACCCGGACCTGATTTTCCTGGATATCGAACTGTCCGACGGCCAGAGCTTTGAGATATTCAACCGGATCGACGTGTCCAGTGCGATCATTTTCACTACTTCTTACGACGAATACGCATTACAGGCATTCAAACACAACAGCATCGATTATCTCCTAAAACCCGTGCACCGCGACGATCTTCAACGGGCATTGCAGAAATATGAAAAAATGAAAGTCCAGCCTGCCGCCGATCATTCGCTGGCAGGCATCCGGAAGTTGTTGGAAGATTTCAAAAAAGCATCGTCCGTCGAGTACCGGCAGCGTTTTCTTGTAAAACAGGGGCAAAAAATGCTTTCGATCGAAGTTGGTGAGATCGCCTATTTCTTCACCGACGACCGTTACAGTTTCTTCATGACCGATTCCAACCAGAAAATGCTCGTCGACTACACGCTCGACGAGCTGGCAGAATCGCTCGATCCGGCCCGTTTTTTCAGGATTAACCGCGGAATGATGGTTACACACCGTTCGGTCGATAAAATCGACCCATATTTCGGTAACCGCCTGGCGCTCACGCTGCGCCCCGCTCATAACAAGGAGGTGCTTGTAAGCAGGGAAAAAGTGGGTGATTTTAAGGTTTGGATGGGTAAATAGAACTAGATTTTCAGCACTAACCGGTCTTCCAGGGCCGCATGCACGCCCACTTCCACGCGCCGCTCATGCGGGAGCGTGTAGAATTCAACCGTGAGGGTAATGCCATCCGTAGTTCTTTCGAGGAGCACTTTCAGGAAGCCGTGCTTCGTGTCGCAGCTACTTTCGAGATTGATGCCTTCAAACTCCGGCAGGTCGCTTTTGAAGCGGTAATCGCTCGTGTAGGCAACCGGATGCAGCTCGTCGTATCCGCCACTTCCCGCTACTATAAATGGCAGTACACGTCCGCTTCCGTGGTCACCGCCCGGGTAATGTCGGCTGAAACGCTGATAACTATGCACGTGGCCGCTGAAAACGATGTCAGGATAAATGCCGGTTTCTTCAAAAACCCCTTCCAGCAATTCGATCATCGGCATGCTCGAACCGTGGTTAATGTCTGCGGAATACGGGGAATGGTGCAGACAGAGTATCACCGCTTTATCGGGGCGTTCGCTGTCGGCTCTTTTGAGTTCGTGAACCAGCCAATCGCGCTGCTCGTCGGTCACCACGCCGAATTTCGTCACGTTGCTATACATCCCGATGATATTCGCCAGCGGTGTGAGGAGCGTCCAGTACACGTTGGGTTGGACCATGCTTTTGCGCGCTGCGTTGCCGCTGAAAGAAACTGTCCGTCGTTCGGTATCACAAAAAACCGCCTTGAATGCGTCCAAACTGTTGTAACGAACGGGGCTGTCGGGATTGATATCGCTGTCGTGGTTGCCCGGAATTGCAAAAATGGGGCCCGGATACTTCTGATAAGGCTCAAAAAACTGTCGCTGATACTGGCTTGCTTCACCGTGGTTGTACACGACATCGCCGAGGTGAAACAGGAATTGCGGTTCGTAACCTGTTTTCTCGGCCGCTTCAAACTGCTTCACCATCTCCCCTACCACCAGTTTCTGAAAATCCGGCGTCCGGATACTGCCCGTATCACCCACCATATGGAACGCTAATTTGTTCTGGTCCGGGACCGGATCAATGGATTCAAGGTCTAAATGATAAGGATATTTTCCGGACGGTTTGGGTGCAGGCAGGTACTTGAAGCTATCGTCGGGAACGTCTTTTTTGAAAACGGGTTTGGAGAATTTCTGCGGGTAACTGGATCTCATTACGACTGGCTGCTGGTGATCAGCCTTTTGGATACTGACTATGTCCATGGCGGCGATTTTGGTCAGCCCAAGCTAACAAAATCGCCGCCAGACAGTGTAAACATAGCATTAATTTTGGTTTAAGAATATCCCTTTTCACATATTATCCCTCCCGCTAAAACCAAAACTTAGAATACCTCAATTATAACTTGATTTGATGATCACTAATCCTCGTCGGAAATCTCGAAACCACCTGCTCGGGTGCGGCGGGGGTATAGATGGTGCTGCGGCCTTCGATGGTCATTTTGCCGGAGGTGTCGAGCGTTACGAAAGCATACAGCGGGTCTTTATAATAGTAGGCGCCGTCTTTGGTGTAGACGTACGTGGCGCTGTTGACCATAAAGTAATGCACGCCATTGCGCTGGCCGTAACGGTCGTCGTGGTCGTGCCCCATGAATACGGCCACTACTTTTGCCGGGCTTCCGGCAGGACTCCCGGCCCGACTCCCATTTTGCGTTGCTTTGAAATTTACTTCGTCGAAAATACTCAGAATCTCGTCTGCATTACCGATTTCCAGGGGAAAGTCGCTTAGGTACACGGGCTGGTGCATGAATACCACCACAGGAAATCTGGCTTGAAGCAGGTCAGCGCGCAGCCATTCGAGCTGTTCCTGGTCGGTGAAGCTGCGTTTGGGTGCCGGAAGCTTACCCCAGTTAGAACTGTCGTAATGCGTAAGGCGGCCATCGTCTTCTTTCAGGAAGTTGCGGTCCATGATGACGAAATGAAAGCCGCCCTGATCAAATGAATAATACCGCTTTGGCATTCCCCAAAACTGCATGATCGCCTCCTTGCCGCAATAGTCCATATCGTGGTTGCCCAGCACGTGGTATTTCGGGCCTTTGAAACGGTTCCACTGCTCCATAATGCCTTCCGAGCGCGTATGCCGGCAAAAGTCACCACACTGGATAATGAAATCCGGGTTCGTTTTAACCACATCATCCATAAACCCGCTAAGCCGCGTCACCTCTTCCCGCCCGAATTGCAAATGGTGCAGATCGGAGATCATCCCGAAACGGATTGTCTGCGCAGGACCGCTGGCGAAAGCTGGTATCGAAAACGAATTCTGGTAAATAGCGACGCTCCCGGCCGCTACTCCCATACCTTTGAAAAAATCCCTCCGTTGCATTATTTAAAAACAGTTTTAACCACCTCTCCAACAGGGTGGTTGGCCGTAAACTTGAATCCCATCAACTGCGCGACCGTTTGTGCAAACTGGTCCTGGTAAACCTGCGATTGGCTTTTCATTTCACCGGTTCCTGGCGTATCGGGGCCAATGACAGCCATCCAGGTTTCGTTGGAGCCTGGTGCTGAGGTGCCGTGGCTGGTCCAGCGGTCGCCGAGGCCGCGGCCATGGTCCGGATAAACGATGATGGTCGTTTTGTCCTTATAAAACGGGTCGGCCTGCATATAATTCCAGAGGCTCGCCACCATTGCATCGACATAATGCGCGCCATCGAGGAAGGAATCGTACTGGCCGTGGTGGCCAAACTCGTCCATATCTGCGAAGTCGATATGGACAACGCGTGGGTGGTTAGCTTCGATGTACGAGCGTGTGAGCGCGTAGGTGTGGGCGTCGAAGCGAACGGATTTACCGAAATATTCGGGCAGGTAGTTTTGCAATTCATTAGCCAATTTCTGGGCTCCGGTAAGGTTGTTGCCTTTCACTTTTTCGCCGGGAATGTTGACGAGCATGCCATTGCGGTCGCGGTTGAGAATGCGTGAAAGCGCGTCCCACGAAGCAAACGTAACCACTTTACCCTCCATGCCTTTTTGCTTATTGAAGAATTCCAGCACATTCTCGTTCGGGTTGTTCGGGTAGTCGTTGCTGTTGACCTTCTCGTCGTAATACCCGCAAAGCGTTTCGCTGCGGCCGGGATAGGAGAACCAGTATTTGTTACGTACGTCCATGAGGTTGCCCAGGTCGCGGTTGCCATAAAGCTGCCCTTGTTTTGAAATAGTATTCCAAAAGAAAGGCATTAGCTTGTTGCGGCGTTCAGCGACGTTTTTCCCCCAATACTTAGCTACCATTGCCGCCGAGTCCTGCTGGCGGTATTTTTTGGTATAAAACAAAACAGAATCCGCGCCGCGGAAAATTTCCTGCCAGCGGCAGCCGTCGACGGAGATCATTACAACATTTTTCGTTTTGGTTTGAGCCATGGCCGCAATGCTCAGCGCGGCCATTAGGCAGGTTAGCAGGGTTGTTTTCATCATTTTAAGTTTAAGAGTCCGGAAAGTAAAAGCTTCCTCCGGATGCAAGGTCCGGAGGAAGGGGAAAGATTATTTAACAAGCCACATCACGCCATTCTGCGTGTCGGCACCATTGAACTGCGTTTTGAGCGAGGCTTTCACATTCACCTCATTCGTCGTGTACTCCGAGGTCGGGTAAGCCCAGCGGACGGGGATCTGATTGTTATTCGAATTGGACTGCCCGATGTCGAATGCCGGAATACCCGTGCGGCGGTTGTTATAGAATGCCTGGCGACCCGAGTTTTCGAAGAATGCCATGTATTTCTGTTCGAGGATCTTCTGCAAACCTTTTTCGGCATTGCCGGGATAAGGATTCGCAGCAAGGAATCTGTCTATTTCCGATTGTGCAATATTATAAAACTTCATCGATTCGGTAACACCTTTTTGATAGTAGTCGGCGGCATTGCCAGCCAGCCAGCCGCGGTTGATCGCCTCGGCAATGCTGAAATTCACCTCATGCGCTCCCAGCTGGATCGCGGGCACTCCGGCTGCCGATGCCTCCCAATAGTCAAAATTGATCATCGAAAGCAACCCCTTCCCGGCTTCTTCCAGCAATGTCGATTGCAAATCGCCGGTTTTGCCGCCGCCATAGCGCAGGTAAGGATCCTGATTGCCTTTCAAAGCATCGGCAGGCAATGCCACTACGAGCAGGCGCGGGTCGCGGGTGGCTTTGGCAATGTCAACAAAAGTGGCACCCAGCGTGTTGCGTTTGTCGTTTTTCACCACTACGCCATTGCTTGGCCATAGCGGGTAGGTATTGATCGTATTGTAAACAACCTGGAAATTATCCGCATTAGCAACAATGAGCGGGTATTTCGCCGGATCGTTCACGATTGCCGCGAACTGCTGCTTTACGTTCAGGTCGGGGGTATCGTCTGCACGTTTACTGAGGCTGATGAGCACGCGCAAACGATACGAATTGATCAGCTTCTGCCATTTAACGAGATCGCCGCCGTACAGGTAATCGCCCGAAATTGCCGGTTTTTTCGCGATCAGCGCGGGCATTTCGGCATTGGCCTCTTCCAACCATTTCAGAACCTGGATATAAATGTCCTTCTGACTGTCGTATTTGGGCTTGAAATTCTCGTCGCTCACGCCTTTGATCGCCTCCGACATCGGTACATCGCCAAACATTTCGGTGGCGCGGCTGTAAAAATAGGCCTTGAAAAACTTCGCGAGCGTGAGATAATGCGCGCCTACGTCGCCGGATTTAGTTGCCTCGATCTCCATACGGTTCACGTTGCGGAGTGAGTTATAGAACACGTCGTAGGAGCCGGTGGTCCAGCCATAAGCCTGACCGTCGTAATAGGCCTCGTTCTGCGTCATAAACTGGTTATGACGATGATCGGTGCTCCACGGCGAGTCCCAGGTATTAGTGAGAATGCCGGTGAGGATGAGGTCAGCCGAAGGGTTGGTGATCGCGCCGGGGTCCTTTTGCAGCGTGTCGATATCCTGGCAGCTTCCCAGGCCAAGGCCCAGCGCCAACAGCATGTATTTAATATTTTTCATAGGTAATTCCGGTTAGAAAGTCACATTCAGGTTTGCTCCAAAACTTTTGACAGATGGCGTCTGGAAACTGGTAATGGTGCCTGTAAACTGATCCAGGTCGATGTTTTTGGTATATTTTCCTGTAAAATACAACAGGTTACGCCCCACGAGCGACAGGCTGGCCGCTGATGCGAAGCGTGTTTTCGAAAGCAGTTTCGCAGGGAAATTGTAGGTTAGCACGACTTCACGCAGCTTTACATAAGTACGGTTCTTGGCCGCAATGTAATTCGACTGATAGTAGTTCGTTGCCCATGCCTGCCACAATACCGGCACTGTATTTGGCGCAAATTCGCGGGTATCGGTGATCACATTTCCATCCTGATCTGTGTTCAGCTGACCCTTCACGATCCGCTTGCCGTCGGTCATGACCGAGCCTTTGTAATCCGGATTGTCGCGGTTCTGCCAGTCTTTCAGGCGGAATTCATTCGCCGACTCCGGTGCCGTTCCGCTCCCGAACTGCTTGGTATACATGTAGTTGTTAACCTTTCCGCCAAAGCGGCCATCTACCTGGAAGCTCAGTGTGAACGACTTGTGCGTGAATGTGTTATTGATTCCCGCGGTGAAATTGTTGTCGTAGTATCCAATCCGCGAATTATACGGATTGTAGGCCGGCATGCCGTTCGAGCCGACGATGATATTGCCGGTTTCGTCGCGCTGGAAATCCCTGATATAATAGGCATCCGCGCGTTCGCCGACGTGGATATTACCATCGCGTTGCTGCACGCCGTCGATCTTGTCGAGCCATTTGTGGTTCATCGACCAGTTGGCCGACACATTCCAGGTGAGGTTCTCGTTCTTCACAGCCGTTCCGTCGATACCCAGCTCGACGCCCTTGCGTATATATGTGAATGCATTGCGCTGCACGCCCGACACACCCGAGGTAACGGAGGTAGGCACGCTCACGATGCCGGGCCCTTCGACGTTGCGGAACACTGCCGCATCAAAACCGAGCCTGTTATGCAGAAATCGCATTTCCAGACCGAGTTCGAGCGTTTTTACCCGTGCTGCTTGGAGGTTGTCGCTGTACAGCGTGCCGGTGTAGCTCACGCCGGTGTAGGAATTGTTCCAGGGTGCTGAGCTCGCGTAGGTCGGAAGCAGCTTGTAAATGTCGTACTGGAAATTCTCATCCACAAAATCGCTGGCCACGTTGGCATAGGAGCCGCGCAGCTTCGCAAATGAAATCGCCTGGGGCAAATCGACCACCTCCGAAAGCACTGCGCTCAACGACGCCGACGGATAGAAATAGGTATTGTTCTTCTTCGGCATCGTGCTCGACCGGTCTACCCGGCCGGTGAGGCTCAAGAACAGGAAATCTTTGTAATCCATATCCACAAAACCATAAACACTTCCTACCCAGCGTTTTGCAAAATCGTTGGCCGATGTCGAAGGTTGTACCGAATTGGAAAGGTCGTATACACCGGGTACAAGGAGGCCCTTGGTTGTTTTACCCGTCAGCGAAGTCACTTTCACCGAACGCAGGTTACCGTAAACCGATGCATTCAGCCCGAAATCCTTGCCGAAACGATCCTCGTATTTCAAAGAGCCTTCGGTATTGTTTTCCCAGAAAGTGTCATAGGTTTCGGAATAACCACCTGCCTGGTTCGGGAAGCCGAAATTGTAAAGATTCGACGAGATCGGAGCGCGCGTGCTGCGGTTGCGGTTCCAGGTACTCACGTTCGTGCGGGCATTGAATGTCAGCTTGTCGTTGATCTTGTAATTCATCTGAGCAAAGCCGTACACATCATTCTTATAGTAGGTTTTCAATGCTTCATAGGCGGTCAGCCAAGGGTTATCGTAAATGGTATACTCCCGGTTGAACTGCTGGGCATTCTCCTTGCCCGGCTGCCAGTAGTTGCGCAGGTCATTCACATCGTAATCCACACCGCCCCACACGGTAAAAATGTAGATAGGGCTTGCCGGACCATAATCGAGCGTCGGGTAGTTGGGTGAATACTGGCGGTTATAATTGATACTCGCATCGAAGCGCACTTTTTTGCCTGCATTAATACCCCCAGAGATATTCACATTCGTGCCACCGAGCTTGGTATTGGGCATCTGGCCGCGCTGGAATGTCTGCGAAAGTGAGAGGCGGAAGTCGCCGAACTCGTTCTTGCTGGAAATCGCCAGGTTATTGGTGCTCAGTAAGCCGTTCCGGAGGAAGTTGGTGAGGTTATCCTTCCCTCTTGCCAGCCACGGAATAGGCACCAGTTCGCCCGTTTTGGGGTCTTTGGGACTATTGTACTGGGTGATCAGCTGCCCCTCAAAACGCGGGCCCCAGATATTGTAGTCGTTGTCGTTGATCCCGCCGCCGCGGCCGTCCTTGAACGCGTATTCGTAATCGCTGCCCGGGCCGTATTCCGTCTGGTATTTGGGAATCGCATTAAAGCCCGTCTGCAACTGGGTACTGGAATTGAAATCGACTGTAAAGCCTTTCTTTGCGCCGCTGCCCTTTTTGGTGGTAATGATAATCGCCCCGTTCTGGCCGCGGTTACCATATAATGCCGCCGCGCTGGCGCCTTTCAGCACCGAATAGGTTTCGATATCGTCCGGGCTCAGATTCCACGAATCGGTGTTAATAGGCACGCCATCAACCACATACAAAACCCCGCTCCTGCCACGCAACGTCACCTGCGGGCTGGAAAGCAAATCGGGGCTCTGCGCAATTGTAAGGCCGGCTACTTTCCCCGTCAGCGAGCTGATCGCATTCGGCTCCCGTGCCTTCACCATGGTAGCGCCTTTCACCTCCGAAACTGAATACCCGACGGCCTTCTTTTCCTTCTTGATACCCAAAGCCGTGACTACCACTTCATTAAGCTGCCGCTGGTCGGCGCTTAGCGCGACGTCGATCACCGTCCTGTTTCCCACCGCCATTTCCTGCGACAAGAAGCCCAGAAAAGAAAAAACCAGGGTATCTTTCTCATTATCAACCCGCAATACATACCTGCCGGTCGCATCGGTAACCGTCCCCCGCGACGTTCCTTTGATGAGGATATTCACCCCCACGAGGCCTTCCTTGCCCGTTCCCTCGGTCACCTTTCCACTGACGGTCCTTTCGTTGACAGACGCATTAATTGTCGAACGCACAAGTTTATACGTATACGCTTTGGCAAGCGTTTTTCCTGTCGCGGGCGAGGTCCCGTGGGCGCAGGTTTCGCCGGGAAGCACCGCCGAAAGCCCCAGGCACAGCATAAGCGCAACAGACCAGCACCCGCTGGGGAGCTTCCGTTCTAAAAACGTAATCTTTTTTTTCATAAGTAATTGTTAATTAGCTGGTATTTCAAGGTCAATAAGGATTCATCAAAGGCTGGAAGCCTTCTTGCAGACATGCGCGTGGTGTGCGCGGGCGAAAACACCGGTTTCAACACCGGGCCGGAGCGCTGACCTTCGGCCGACAAAAGCCCGGCCACCGGTCGTTCAAAAATTAAGGTTTGCGGTTATTTCATGTACAGTCAGGCTTGTGAACAAATACTAAACAGTCTTTGGATTAGCACTACTTCAAAACATTCTGCGGCTGAAACCTAAAAGTAAAGTATAATTAAACAATCTAAAAGCATTTGGCAATATTTATCTAAAAATTTAACATTATGTGCTCGATCACATCTTTATAGGTTTACAAATACTCTATATTTCAACCTTCCGATACAAAGATATTCTGTACTCCTCAGAAGCAATTTATCTTAATGTTAATTAATATTTAACTTTTAGATCTTCTCCGGATCTTCTTTACGCGATGAACTTTCGCCGCCTCCGATACCACCGGCGATTGTGAAGTATTTGAGAACAAATCAAAACTTCTCATTCCCCTAATAATGACTTAACACCCGCGAGGCATCTTTGCGGCACTTATGAAGATACTCCGCATCATACTGCTCGCTTTTTCCTCGTGGGTAATCTGGCTATTGGTATCCCAGTTCTTCTTCTGCCCTCGTTACCAGCTCAACGCGCCCATTCCTTTCGAAGGCCCTATAGTGTACAATCCATACGACTCGGTCGTCGCAGCACAATGGGTGAAATGCAACTTTCACGCGCACAGCCGCGCATGGGAGGGTGTGACGAACGGGCACGGAACAGCATCCGACATTCATAATGCCTATAAAGCATTGCATTATGGCGTGCATTGTGTCTCAAACTATCACCACATCGACACAACCCATTCTACCCGCGGCAATTATCTTTCGGCGTATGAGCACGGTTATAATATCCGGAAGACGCATCAGCTCGTACTCGGGAGCAACGAAGTGCAGTGGCTCGACTACCTTTTTCCGCAAACCACTCACAATAAGCAACATGTACTGAGCCATCTCGCAGGTCCCGATAATGTAGTGATCCTGAACCATCCAGCGCTCAAAAACGGCTATACGGGAGAAGATCTGGCCCAGCTTACGCATTACGATTGCATGGAGGTGCTAAACCCATCTGTAACATCCACAGCCCAATGGGACGCGGCATTATCGGCCGGCAAGCGGGTATTTATTGTGGGCGATGACGATATTCACGACGTCATTTCCAAAAATCGGCTTGGTATACGATGTACTTTCGTGAATGTCAGGAACAACTCCGCCGGAGAGGTAATTCATGCCTTGAAAACCGGGCAGAGCTACGGGGTAATTGTCGGAGAAAGCCAGCACCACGATTCCATTCCACAACTGAAAAGCCTTACCGTTCGACATGACACGATCATTGCCATCATGACGCGGAAAGCCCGTGAGGTAACCATCACGGGCCAAAACGGGAAGGTGCTCGCCATGGCTTGGGACACCGATCGCATCAGCCACCGCATCGTTCCCGAAGAACGTTATGCCCGGGCGACATTCAAATATGGAAACGGAACCGAGATTTTGCTGAACCCGGTATTCTTTACGCCCAAAAACGGCTATCGACCGATGCCGGTTTATGAGAATTTCAACGAAACGATGTTCTTCCGGAGCGTAGGCTCATGCATTCTGGGTGGCTGGCTGCTGCTCTTCGTTCGACTCTTGCCCGGACAACGACCTCAACGTTACGGACGACGCAGACTGTCATGGCGATAGAATACATCGAAAAATATCCCGTAACCCTGCTGGTGATCATTTTTACGATCATCCGGCTGCTCATCGCCAACCTGATCGACCTCGGCAACGATGAAGTGTACTATTTCACCTACGCCGTCCTGCCCGACTGGAACCATTTCGATCATCCGCCGCTGGTGGGCATCTTTATCCGCATTTTCACCTTCAATCTGAACTGCAATTCCGAAGTATTCGTGCGGATGCCGGGCATTGTCGCAGCGGCCATAAATACCTGTCTAATAGCACATTTAGGCAACCTGATTAAGAATCAGAACACGGGCCTCATTGCAGCTTTACTTTATAACACCTCTGTTTACAGCAGCATTCTGTGCGGCATTTTCATCCTCCCCGATTCGGTACAGCTCACATTCTGGCTGGCTGCATTGTATGCGATGCTACGCTGCATCAAGGCTACCGGCCTATCCGATATTCACCGCTATTTGCTGCTTACCGGGCTCTTCATCGGCCTTGCGACGATGAGCAAAATACATGGCGTATTCCTCTGGCTCGGTTTTCTGGGATTTATCGCTTTCGACCGCCGCGGCTTGCTCAAAAGTCCTTATTTGTATATTTCAATAACCATTACCGCATTGCTCGTCTCGCCGGTTTTGTTCTGGAATTTTAGCAACGACTTCATTACCTGGCGATTCCATAGCGAACGCGTGACCTTCGGCGATAGCGGCATTAACATCAGATCCTTTTTGCGGACAACCATCGGTCAGGTTCTGTATGCCAATCCGTTCCAGGTCGTGATCTACCTGCTAGCCGGCAAAACGCTCGCGCGCAGGTTTTCGATCACCGCTACCACGTCGGCCGCTACCACGTCGGCCGTCGACGCAACCTCGGCGGCATTGCTGTTATGGTGCAGCTTGCCCATCATCGCCTGTACCACGCTCGTTTCGCTTTTTCGCGACACGTTGCCGCATTGGAGCGGGCCCGGTTTTCTGGGACTCATGCTATTGGGCGCGGCCTGGGCAGACAAGTTTATATTCCCAAACCTTAACAATCTTCCCAAAAAGCTGCTGGCAGGTTCAGTAGGACTCATTCTATTCGTTTTCGCGGCCGGCCCCATCCTCATCCGCTGCTACCCGGGCACGATGAGCCCCAAATCCTTCCCTCACACGGGCGCGGGCGACGCTACGCTGGATATTACCGGCTGGGAACAGCTGTTGCCCGCTTTCGAAAAACTCCGCAACGACGATATTGCCAGCGGCAGCATGAAGCGCGACGCGCCAATGGTCGTTCATAAATGGTTTCCGGGCTCGCACATTTACTATCACGTGGCGTATCCGCTCGGAATGCGTACGGTGGGTATCGGGAAGCTGGAAGACCTTCACCAGTTCGCCTGGCTGAACAAACTTTACGGACAGGTATCAGCCGGCTCGGACGCGTGGTACATTACCCCATCCAACAATTTCACCGATCCCGCAGAGCAATTTGCAGGTCAGTTTGAGCGGTTCGAAAAGGCCGGGACGATCACACAAAGGCGCAACAGCCGCGTGGCCCGGTATTGGTTTGTGTACAGGCTTAGAAATGCAAGGCTGACGGCCGACCAGTGACCGCCAAAAACTTCCACAATATTTTCCCCCTCCCATACAACCATTTCCTGATCTTGCTGCCTCTTTGACACGAATACGCTAAAAATCCCTGCATGACCTCGGAAGCCGATTTGATAAGTGGTTGTCTTTTAAATGATCGCATTGCCCAGCGACAGCTGTACGACCGCTACAAAAAAGCGATGTACACGCTCGCCTACCGCATTACCGGTGATTTCGACGATGCCAATGATGTTTTGCAGGATGCTTTCATGGAAGTATTTAAACATTTGAATCAATTCCGGGGCGAGTCCACGCTCGGCGCGTGGGTGAAACAGATCGTTGTACGGAAATCGACGAAGAAGAAACGGCTGGTGATCTGGCAAAATGTGGACGAATATATGGGCGAAGGGATTGACTGGGGCGAATCGGAAATCAATACAGCACATCTTGAAACGGCGGTATTATCGCTGCCGGATGGTTTCCGCACCATTTTCGTACTTGCCGAAGTAGAAGGTTACACGCACCGCGAAATTGCGGTAATGCTTAACATTTCGGAAGGCACCTCTAAATCACAATTGTTTCATGCCAAAAGAAAGCTCCGCGCGATGCTTTCGGCCAACTAACTGACACCGATTCGAATGGAAAAGAACCATACAAACCTTCAAAATGCGCTCCGACGCTTTCCTGCATATGAACCGGGAGAAGAGGTATGGAACGCCCTGAACGAAAATCTGCTGGCGCAGCCGCTTCGCCAGGCGCTTTCCGAAATGCCCGCCTACGAACCGGACGAGAAGCTTTGGGACCTGATCGACCGGAAAAGTGTACGGCAACAGCGCTTGAAATGGGGTTATGCAGCCGCAATGCTCCTGATCGGCGCAGGGATCGCCTGGCTGATGCTGCCGGCCGATGGGCCACGTGTTGCCTACTCGCAGGAGCCGGTTGACGAGCGGCTGCAAATGGAAGCCGTCATTAAGACCGATCGGCAATACCGGTTATTGAAAACGTATTGCGAAACGGAAACGCTGGTTTGCAACAGCAGCGAATACCGATCGTTGCGGCAAGAGTACGAGCGGTTAAGTTCCGCCGCCGACCAACTGGTCCACGCCATCGGCAATTACAACACCGAGCCGGAGCTTTTGAGGCAATACAATGAAATTGAAAGACAAAAAACGGACATTCTGAATGCGATGGCCAAGATGATTTAAGCACCTTAATCATGAATATACTTCTTAATAAAATCCGAAAACTACCCTTGCTCGCGCTCCTTGCGTGGGCGTCCGGGAGCTTGCCTGCTTACGCGCAGGGAAAATTGCAGGTCGCTACCAAAAGGATCGAAAGGACGGTCAGCGCACCGGCCGTGCGCACACTCTATATCAGCGCGGAAAAGGCCGACATCGAGATTGTGACGTGGGACAACGCCGATATTGCCGTGATCATGGAGCTTTCCGCCCGCCATCCCGACCGCGCCACGGCTACGCAGGACCTTTCCAAATTGCAGTATATCGCCGACCGCAACGGCAGGGACTATTTTCTGCGCAATTATATTGTACTAAAAGAAGGAGAAAGCAAACCTGTCTCGAACCTCAAAGCCCGGTATACGATCCATTTGCCCGCTTCGTGTGCCGTAGACCTAAAAAACTCGTTCGGCACCATTACACTGCGCGGGTTGACCAACCAGCTGAACCTGAAAGCCGATTTCTGCACGACGAGCCTGACCGGATTAAGTGGAAAAGGGGCCCTGCAAACCACATTCGGCGAACTTTCGGGCAACGAGCTCGCGGGCACATTTACCTTTTCGAGCGACCATACCAACGTCCGCCTGGAACAGATCGCCGGGGCCATTCGCATCGATGCGGCCTATGGCAACGTCGAAATATACCCGACCGTGGGGCTTACAAGCCTTGGGATACACTCCAAAAAGGCCGAAGTAATGCTCCTGACAAAGAACTGGCAGCATTTCGACTACACCATCAACGGCGCTTACGCCACTATGAAACTCCCCAACGGTTTCAAGTGGAAACGCAACACCGCCGATTTCAAAGAAGCTTTTTTTTCCCGCAACCAGCTCGCCAGCGTCGATATCAACGCCGAGTTCGGAAGGGTTACGATTAAATAAAAACGGGTGCTTAACTATTAGTCATGAAAGTAAAATAACCCTCCTCTTAACAATTTAAAATACTGACAAACAACGGCCTATCGACAACACATTTACAACTTTTAACCTGAACCCAACTGTTGTTTAATGCAAAAAGGCGTATTGTTCGTCCTGTCCCTGCTCGTCTCCCTCGTCGCACACGCGCAGGACACCGTCAGCGTATCCTATTCCGAAGAAGCTGACACACTGGTCAAACAGCGATTCATCGACCGGTATGAAAATGTATTTATGACCAAAGTGGCAACGAGACATATGGTGAAGATCGGGCTGTCGCAATACTATCAGGCGATTGCATTTCCATTACAGGACGACAAAATATTGAACAATACATCCTTGCAGCTCGGGTACGAGTTCAAGTTTCTGCCCGCATTTTCAATCGCCCTGGCGGGCCATATGCCTTTCCTGGACCTGAATATTCCGTTAAAGGGACTTGTTCAGTACACGGTAATGGATGCGCAGCTCAGATGGTTCGTGGGAATGCGGAGACGGATCAAAAAAGGCCTGAGTGCCAACAATTTCAGCGGAAATTACATTGGTGTCTTTTACAATGTCCCAGGGACCGTCGATCATTACAATCCCAAAATAGGGTTAAGATTGGGTATTCAGAGAAGGTTTCTGAACCGCGGCTTCATGGATTTTAATTTTTCAGTACATAAACGAGTCGATAAGGTAGAATGCTCAACCCAGGCCATTCTGGGCATTGCTTTCGGGGACTGGAAAAGGATAAACAGGGCGCCGCTTTGCGACATTCTCTTTTGCGACGAACAAATCCGGAATCAATGGAAAGTTCGGCTGCCGGAAATAACGGTAGGCTACTATTTGAACAGACTGAAAGCTGGCGTCGCATTTGAGCAAAAGTTGTCCGACTGGCCGCTTAGTTTAAATTTCCAGCTGGACGCTGCTATGAACAATGGGTTCAATTTAATTAGGGTAAAAAACAATATCTATGGCTATGAAACAGATTACAAGAATGTTTATTCCCGCGAGAAGATTGTCTCATTCTCTATTCAGCCCAGGTATTACGCTTTCACAAAAGCCCAGCAACTCAAAGGGAGGAGCCGCAATGGGCTGTCCGGCCTGTATGCAGGGGTTAACACCGAATATTATTATTACAAAGGCAGCCATGGGCACGCGGTGTATGATAATCTTCGAAGTGAAGACAGTATCATCAACGCCGGTCCACTTATAGGTTTCCAGCTGCGTTTGTTCAACCACGGCTATTTCGACTGTAACACCTCGTACAATTTTCAGGATTATTTAAAAAGTACCCAAACAGACTTTGGATTTCGTACCAATATCACGCTAGGCCTGGCCTTCTGACGCCCACAACTCCCGGTAATTAAGCACATAACTCCATGACACGCACCGCAAAAAAGTGGGTTGGCATCGCTTTGCCCATCATCGTCGTCTTGTCGATGCTGATTCGGTACAGGCTCGGAAATACACCTGCACAAAATGACTTGCAAGCCAACTACCATCGCACCCGAATGCATATCGGCCGGCAGCTCATGAACCTCCGACACGAATTGGGGACGAAACAAATAAATGTTTCACAAAACACTGCCCTTGAAATACGAATGCTCTGGGATGACCGGGATGTGCTTTACAGTGCTCTAAATGGCCGGAAAAGTCGTTTCCAGTCCGACAGTCTCATCAAGCTGGAAAGGTTGATCGACCGCCAGGCATCCTTACCAACCGTTCTCAGGGAAATTGAACGAATTGAAAGAATCAATGATACAGACTAGCCATCGAAGCCATGAAAAACAAAAGGAATGTTCTCAAACTACTGCACAATGCCAAACAATACCTGACCACGCTGGCCTTCCTGTCCCTGCTCGCACTCCTGACTTCCTGCGACCAATTCGAATTCAGCCCCAACCAGTCGTTCGACCATTCGAGCCCATCCAACCTGAATGCGCAAAATCTCGCCCGGCTCCGGCAAAACGCAGAAGATGACACCGTGACGATTGTCTTTGCCGGTGACACCCAGCGATGGTATGACGAGCAGGAAAGGTTTGTCAAAAAGGTAAACAGCCTCACGAACGTCGACCTCGTACTGCTGGCTGGCGATATTTCGGATTTTGGGTTATTGCAAGAATTTAAATGGGTTCAAAAGCGGCTTTCCGCTTTACGCGCGCCTTATTTCGGTATAATAGGCAATCACGACATGGTGGCTAACGGCAGGCAAATCTTCCGGCAAATGTTCGGGCCGTTGAACTATTCATTTGTGTACGGGGGCATCAAATTCATCGCGCACAATACCAACGGACTGGAAGCTCCGGGTGAAAATATCCCCGACCTGGGCTGGCTCTCACGCGAACTGAGGAACATGGAGGGTGCTTCGTATATGGTTACCGTTTCGCATGTACCTCCCTTCAATGCGCTGGAATTCGGCCCCGCTGCAGTGAAACCGTACACCGATTTGCTGCGAAATGCTCCCAATTTGCTACTCTCCCTACACGGCCATGTTCATCTGCACCAGGACTTTTATCCGTTCGGCGATAGGGTGCACTATATCACGAGTTTTTCTTTCAAACAAAGCGCATTTGTCCTACTCCAAATCGTCGACGGCAAAGTGCTGAAATCCATCATCAACTACTGACATGAAACGAATCTTCGCTATCGCGGCGCTCCTCGCAACGGGAGCAGCCAGCAGTTCCTATGCCCAATTCGCCGGGAAACTGGTCCCGGATTTTGCACAAATTCAATATGCTGGCAGCAACGGCTGGATGGGCGTAGGTGCCGGGTATGCGTTTTTTCACCGGCGTTTGCGCACCCACTTCCAATACGGGTATGTGCCGCCAGCGAAGGGCGGGCCTTTGCATTTATTCTCCGGCGCGGTTTTTTATCAGCCGGTACGCTTCCAGCTTGGAACCAGGTTCCAGATCAATCCGGTAGACTTTGGGCTTAAAGGCAGTTATCAATTCGGGAACGACTATTTTTTCAAACTCCCTTCCCGCTACCCGCCCAATTATTACTGGTGGAAACCCGCGTTCCGTCTGCATTTGGCCACTGAATCGTCCGTTACTTACAAATTGCCTGCGAACGCGGGACTCCGCACATTCAGCGCTTATCTTGAATTCAACACCAACGATCTGTATATGGTCAGCTACTTTTTGAACGCAGGATCGCTGCGGGTCCGGGAAGTAGTGAAGGCCGGGATCGGTGTGCGGCTGGGATTTTAGGCAGGTAGAGACGTCAGTTTCTTGCTTTACTATGCAATGGCCCGAATGTGCGTGGCCACTAACCTGCGGACTTATGAAGATCCTGAAAACTCCTGTCGTCTTTTTCAAAACGCTCTGCATTACTGCTGTCGCTTATTGTTTCGTTCAGACCATTGTTCTCGCACAAACCGCCCGTAAAATAATCCCGCTTTGGGAAAACGGCGCGCCGGGCTTCGAAAACAAGCGCAACGAACCCGAGTCGGCTAAGGATTATTGGGTCAAAAACATCCATAACCCGTCCTTGCAAGTGTTTGCACCGCCAGCGGGTAAGGCAAATGGCACTGCGGTGGTCGTCTGTCCGGGCGGAGGTTTCAGGCTGCTCGTCTACAATGCTGAGGGCGTGCAACCGGCTGAATATCTTGTAAAACTGGGTATTACTGTCTTTGTTTTAAAATACCGCCTTCCACGCGAAGAAGGTTCGCCCTATTCACTCGAAAAGCACCCGCGCGAGGACGCATTGCGGGCGATCAGGCAAGTACGCAGCCGCGCGAAGGAATATGGTATCGATCCCGGCCGTGTAGGAATGCTCGGCTTCTCGGCTGGGGGCGAGGTAGTTGCATCGGTGGCATATGTTTCCGGCAAAGGCGATGCCAACGCCAAAGACCCTATCGACCGTCTTGATGGAAAGCCGGATTTTCAAATGCTGATCTACCCGGGGCCGCTCGGCATTCCCGAAACCGTCCCCGCCGACGCCCCACCTGCATTCCTGCTTGCCGCGAACGACGATCCCTGTTGCGGCGTCACGACGGCCAGTCTGCTCGTCAAATACCGCGAAGCAAAGCGCCCCGTGGAAGCGCATCTCTACACCAAAGGCGATCACGGTTTCAACATGGGTGACCGCTCCCAGCTCCAAAGCATCAAATCCTGGCCGCAGCGAATGGCCGACTGGCTGGGAGATAATGGTTATCTAAACTTTCCCTAACTCATCCGATCCATGAAAAATCTCTTCCCATTTATCCTTCGGGCGACTAACACATGATTGTCGAATTCATCTCAACCGGCACCGCACCCGACAAATCGAAATTTACGCTGCCAATTTGTACCATCTTCACGATCGAAAACGGGAACATCACGCAGGATTTCACGTATTACGATAATTTCAGCGAATAGGTCAGCGGCTCGGTCGTGGACTTCGACAACTTTCTTCGCAGGCCGTGTTACCTTTTTTCAATCCGCGTATAATAAGTGAATGCAGACTTGTTTGCCATTCAAAAACCCGATAAGCTTGTTCACTATTAGTAAACTCGCATGTTTAACATCATCACACGCAGGACTTTACTTAAATATTGTAATCTGTATTCGGCAGCAGCCGATGCACTCAAAGAATGGTATAAAGAACTCGTAACGGCCGATTTGAAGAATTTCAATGAGCTGAAAGCGCTTTATGCGAATGCCAGTATCATTGGTGACAACCGGATTGTCTTAAACGTACTTGGAAATCATTATCGGCTGATTGTTAGAATCATGTTTGATTATAAAGCTATTCAGATCAAATGGTTTGGAACGCATTCCGAGTACGACCGGGTTGACGCTAAAACCATTAAACACAAATAAGAAGTTATTCTCCGATGGAATTAAAACCAATCAAAAACGAAGCTGAATACGATCAACTCCTGGAATGGATTGATAGTCGATTCGATGCTGCGCCGACAACGGACAGCCCGGATGGTAATAAGTTGCAAATTGCTTTGCTACTGGTTAAGGCTTATGAGGATGAGCATTATCCGATTCCGGCACCGGATCCAATCGATGCAATCAAACTCAAAATGGATGAAAAAGGTCTTAAAAGTAAGGATTTGGTGGAATGGGTCGGCAGCAAAAGCTATGTTTCGGCTTTGCTAAACCGAAAAAAACCGCTGACGCTGAAATTAGCCAAGCTTTTCCATGAAAAACTTGGGATTCCAGCACAAGTTCTGCTAGGTTAAAACTCCCGCTCCTGATAAGCCAACCCCTTCCCTTTCTCACAATAATCCTTCAAACTGAGCAGGAACATGGCCCAGTTGTAGTTGCACCACTGATAGAACTCGGTTAGCTCCCGCCAATTGAAATGCTTTAATACAATGGCAGTAACACCGTCTTTCCTTTCGAAAAGCTCAAATGATACGCCGGTACCGACCCATTCAGGGTCGGAATGGGTGCAGAGCCATTCAATACGCGTGTTTTCGGTAAGTTCTACGTTCTGCATCAGGACCCGGTCGTCGTCACCAAAACCGAAATCACTGATGGCACCGACCTGGTTTTCGACTGTTAAATCTGTCGTCCAAATACTGCCAAGGCCTTTTTGAGTCGTTAATGCTTCGTATACTTTGTCAATCGGGGCTTTGATGTAATTGATGTGCTCGATCTTTTCCATGGTGTTGTCTATTGAGTGGCTGATCGGCAAATCTAGCAACGGTTGAGATAGTCGGCGTTGGGGAAACGCGCCATTCGAGGGGTTGTTCAAGCCATAACTCATCCAACCGCAACCCCGCCCCGCATATACTCCGCCGTCAGCGACTCTTTCGATTTCAACAAATCGGCAGGCGTACCTTCAAATAATACCTGGCCTCCCTTATGCCCACCTTCCGGGCCCAGGTCGATGATCCAGTCGGCGTGCTTCATTACTTCGGTGTTATGCTCAATGACGATCACGGAGTTGCCCTGGTCGACAAGGTGATCGATGATTTCCAGCAAACGGCCGGTGTCCGACATATGCAGACCGGTCGTTGGCTCGTCCATGACGTAAATCGTACCGTTTTTGTGCAACTCACCGGCGAGCTTAATGCGCTGGCATTCACCGCCGGACAAGGTGCTCAGCGGCTGACCGAGTGTGAGGTAGTTGAGCCCCACCTGGTTCATGGCCGTCAGTTTATGGACAATGTCTTTGGTTTTAAAAAACAGCAAAGCCTCCTCTACCGGCATGTCCAACACTTCGGTGATCGATTTCCCATTGACCTTATATTCCAGTACCTCAGGTTTGAAACGCTTGCCTTCGCAAGTCTCGCACACTGTTTTGACGGGTTCCAAAAACGCCAGATCCGTGAATATAAAGCCAAGTCCCTGGCATTCAGGACAGGCACCATCCGAGTTGAAGCTGAACAGCGAGGGGCTCACCTTATTGGTTTTACCAAACAACTTGCGAATATCGTCCATAATGCCCGTATAAGTCGCCGGATTGGAACGGATCGAGGCGCCTACCGCCGACTGGTCGATCACTACCGCTCCGGGATGCTGGGAGAGGAAAACACCGTTGATCAACGAACTCTTCCCCGAACCCGCTACGCCCGTTACTACCGTAAAAACGCCCGTAGGAATGTCCACGGATACATTTTTGAGGTTGTGTCGTTTGGCATTCTTTATTTTCAATGCACCGGTCGGTTCTCGGAACGCGGGTTTGACCTTTAAATCCCTGTTAATAAATTGGCCCGTAAGCGTTTGGGCGTGCAGAAGGCCCTGGTAGTTGCCAGAATAGACGATTTCGCCACCTCCGCTTCCGGCCTTCGGGCCAACGTCAACAATATAATCGGCCACACGAATAACGTCCGGGTCGTGTTCGACGACCAGAATCGTATTACCCTTGTCACGCAGCTTTTGCAGCAACTCATTCAGCCTGTGTACGTCCCGCGGGTGCAGGCCGATGCTTGGTTCGTCGAAAATGTAAGTGATGTCGATCAGGCTGCTGTTCAGATGCTTTACCATCTTAATCCGCTGCGATTCACCGCCGGATAGTGTGCCGGTTTCACGGTCGAGGCTCAGGTAACCCAGGCCGATGTCTACCAAATGTTGCAGACGCTCGGTCAGAGTATCGATCATCGGTTTCGAAATGGGATCGTGAATCTCTTGGATGATCGTGACCAGTTCCGACACCTCCATAGCCGACATTTCGGCGATATTTCGGCCGCCGATCCGGCATGCGAGCGCCTTCTCGTTCAGGCGGGCGCCCTTACATGCGGGGCAGTCGCCCATTTTCAGGAAACGCTCGACTTTTTTGACCGTCTTCTCAGAAATTTCACTGCTATCTTTCTGAATATAAAGCCGGTTGAACTTATCGACCAGCCCTTCATATTTCGTATCGAACACCATTCCATTATAATTGGACTCGTAGGTCCCCTTTCCGTACAGCAGCGTATGCATTTCCTCATCGGAGTAATCTTCCAGCTTCTTGTCATTATCGAGCATGCCCGAGAAAGTGTAAGCCTTCCAATACCAGGTTCCCACAGCATATAGCGGAAAGAGAATGGCCCCTTCGTTAAGGGATTTCGTCGGATCCAGAAATTTTTCTAGGTCGATTTCCACCTTTTTGCCCAACCCATTGCACTCCGGGCACATTCCCGCCGGGTCGTTGAAGGAGAATGCATTGGAAAACCCGGCATGCGGCTGACCGAGGCGCGAGAATAGCAGGCGCAATACCGCTGAAATGTCGGTGATAGTGCCCATTGTGGACCGCGAATTGCCTCCCAGGCGCTTCTGATCGATGACAATGGAAGTGGAAAGGTTTTCAATGGCATCGGCCTCAGGCTGACTGATGCGCGGCAGCCTGTTACGGATAAACATGCTGAAAGTTTCGTTCAGCTGCCGCTGTGCCTCTGCTCCGATCGTGTCAAAAACGATGGAAGATTTTCCCGAACCGGAGACGCCGGTGAAGATGGTGATTTTGCGTTTGGGAATGTCGAGTGAAACATTTTTGAGATTGTTTTCCCTTGCTCCGCGGATGCGGATGTATTCCTGTTGGCTCATGATGATTGATTTGAAGTTGGCTAATAGTCGGGAGGACGTGAAGTATGAAAAGAATTCCTTCCCGCTACAAACATAACCAAACGCCTCCCTATCACGACGCGCTTGCCGCTGAAAAAATCCACTGAACTGCGTAACGGTCTGTGAGTGTGGCCCATTGGCCTTTGAGAACCTCGGGCGAAAGCGGCGCAGTAACCTCCCCTTCTTTCGCCAATTTCTGGAATACCGATTTTAGCTGCCTGGGCGCGGTAATGCTGATCCACAACGAAATACTGTTCCCCGAAGCTACCCCTTCCTCACCTCCCAGGTCGGACGCGTAGAGCCGGATGTGCTCCGACACCAGGCTTGCATGCAATACCAGCTGCCTGATCTCGTGGGGGAACCGCTTCCCGCCGGGCGTATCGCCCAGGTAGGTAAAATGCAGTTCGCCGCCGAAGCAAGACTGGTAGAAGCGCATTGCCTCTTTGCAATTGCCGTTGAATGTAAGGAAGGGGTAAATCGCCATTGGGTATATTATTCGTTGTAAGCGCGTTCCATTTCAGCAATGTCGAGTTTTCGCATGCCCATTACAGCCTGAAACATCTGCCCGGCCCGCTTTGGGTCACCGCTGGATAACCGCTCGTTCAGCATAGCAGGTACAATTTGCCACGACAACCCGAACTTGTCTTTCAGCCAGCCGCACTGGCTTTCCTCGCCGCCATCGGAAGTGAGCGCGTTCCAGTAATAGTCGATTTCCTCCTGGTCTTTGCAGGAAACAAAAAACGAAACAGCCTCGGTGAACTTGAACATCGGCCCGGCGTCGAACAGATGCAATGTCAGTCCGTTGATCTCGATGACGCCCATCATCACCTGGTCGGCCGGCATATGAGTGCCTTCGCCCCATGTTTTCAGCAATTTGATCTGTGAATTCGGGAAAATGCGGGTGTACAGGTTCATCGCTTCCTCTGCACCGCCATTGTACCAGAGAAACGGTGTAATACCTTGTGTCGTTGCTAATTCGCTCATTGTTTTGGATGTTGAAAGGTGAATGGTTTATTTCAAAAAAGGCAGGATAATTGAAGTAAGTGCCGGCGTATCCATCATGAGGGTAACATGTGATTTGCCCGGCAAAATGGCATACTGCGACCGGGGCGGAGCCACTATATCGGCCATCACACCGCCGCCGAATGCCCTGTACAATTCCGCTGAATGCTCGAATTCGACCCCATCGTTGTCGCCGTTGATCATCAGGATAGGAAATTTAAGCTTTCTGATCTTTTCAATACCGACATCGAAGTGCTGATTTTCAAACACCAGCATTTTGGAAATGAATGCATTCCAATGCTTCGGGTCTGGTGCAAATTTGTCGTACTCGGTCTTTAATGGGGTATTTACCAAAAATTCGGGTTTCAGCATCGCGATCTGATCGCGGGTAGCCTTGGTCCAGCCCTCGGTTTTGTAGGCGGAAGATATGAATATCAGCTTCTTAACCAGCTTAGGATGTTCCGCCGCCATTTGCAGACCGATCGTCGCGCCGAGGCTGTAACCGAGCACTTCCGTACTGTCTATTTTGAGATAGCCCAGCAATGCAGCGGCGTCTTCGGCCATGGCCTGATAGGAAATGGGCCTGTCGATGTCGGCAGTATGCCCGTGGCCCTGCATTTCGACGGCGATCACCTGGCGGGTTTTAGCCAGCTCGGGGATAATCTGGCCCCAATTGAGGCTGATGGTCATAAAACTGCCATGCAGCAATAACAATGGCTGTCCTTGCCCGTGGATTTCATAATACAATTTCAATCCGTTTACGGGCGCATAACCTGATTTCAAAGGTTTGGGTGAAGTAATTTCCTGTGCCATAGTTATGCGCGGGGATAGCGCTCCCGACGCGAGCAGCGCGATGAATAAAATGGTAGATGTTCGAAAGGCTTTCATGGGATGGTTGTTTAAGATGAAGTTGGTTTTTAGTTTGCTGATGATTGACATTACAAATTTGGCAGGTCAGGGAGAAATAAATGGGGTGTAAATACGCCTAACCAAAGGGGTAAAAATGCCAACTGAATATTTTTCTATATTTACGTCATCTAAATCCAAAATCGCCATGAAGCATATTTCGGTATATGTCCCCCAATCTTCCTACATCGAAGCAGTTTCGCCTGCTTACCGGCTTTTCAATACGGCTAATGACTTTCTGAGGGCCTCCGGAAAAGAGCCTAAATTCCATGTTGAATTTGTAGGTCTCAACCACGATATCAAGGCGCAGGACGGTGAATACACCATCCGCATCAACAAGCTGCTCAGTGAAGTGACCCGAACCGACCTCGTGGTAATCCCCGCATTGTGCGGCAACCTGCGCGATTCGGTCGAACTCGACCGCCCGGCCATCCCGTGGATGCTTGAAATGCGCGAAAAGGGTTCGGAAATCGCCTCCCTTTGCCTCGGCGCATTCCTGCTGGGCGCTACCGGATTGCTCGACGGCAAGAAATGTTCGACGCACTGGGCTTACTATGAAGAGTTTAAAGAAATTTATCCGCAGATCGAAGTGGTGGATGGTACCATTATTACCGACGAAGGAAAAGTCTATTCCAGCGGCGGTGCCAACTCGATCTGGAATCTGTTGATCTACATTCTTGAAAAATACACCAGCCGCGACATCGCCATCCTGGCCGCCAAGTATTTCGCCATCGACATTGACCGCGATAACCAGCGTGCATTCACGATTTTCAAAGGCCAGAAAAACCACAACGACGACGGCATTCTCGCTGCCCAGGACTACATTGAACAGAACTACACCGAAAAACTGACGATTACAGAACTCGCCGATATTGCCAGCGTAAGCCGCCGGAGTTTCGAGCGGCGTTTCAAGAATGCGACCAACAACACGATCAACGAATATGTGCGCCGCGTGCGCGTGGAAGCGGCCAAACGGAGCTTCGAGGTATCGCGCAAGAACGTGACCGAGGTGATGTACGACGTGGGTTATACCGATACCAAGGCATTCAGGGACGTTTTCAAAAAAGTTACCGGCCTGACGCCCATCGAATACCGGAACAAATACAGCAAAGACAACTAGAAGCGGCCCGATGGCCGCTTTTTTTATCGAATGGCATTGCACTAATCAATTGTCTTTCAACGAAAAGTATGATTTACCGGTAGCTCATTTTATTTGCACCCTCCTTTCCAAATGCGCAATTTTGCACCGCTATCTCAAAAAATCGAACCAATTTATTGTCATGTCAAAATCCATTTTGATCGTCGTGCTCGCATGCATGATAGGTTCCGCTCACGCACATTCCATTCAACCAGTTATGAGCAGTAAAATCGCCTACACCGAAACCGTCGATTGCGGCAGCGTTTCCCTGATCGACATTTTCAGACGTGCCCGCCTGTGGGTAAGCCAGTCCGCGCCGGATAACAAGACGCTCGTGGACGATAAAGAAACCGGCGACCTCGTCACGCAGGGCCATATTACCATCACCGTTCCAAGGTCCGAAAACAGTGCGGGCGGTGTTTACAAGTTCAGCTACGTGCTTTCCGTTGAATGTGCCAACCGCAAATACCGCGCATCGCTGGCCAATGTGGAATATCAGGAAGGAAGCGGCGGCCGATCTGTACCATTGGAGGTTTTCAGCCAGAAAAACGAGAACAAAACCGCTGCTACTGAGCTCGAAGCCAAACTCAAAGCATTACTCGCCGATTTGCAGTCCAACGTGAAGGATTACAAGCCGTTCTGACAATGAACACCAACCGTATTACTACGTTTCTTCTCGGTCCTGAACTTTCCTGGCTTATCATGTACGGCCTGGCGCTGCTGCTCGTAGCGCCCAACCAACCTCCCACCGAGGCCGGTAACGTCCGGCTTGAAAGTCTTGCCTGGTATGTGCTGTTTGCGGCGATCATTCTCTCCTTCGCTCCTTTGTACTGGTCGCAAGGTGGGCTCGGCTGGTGGATGCTGCGTATAGGCATCGCCGGTTTGATCGGCATCACCTCCCTTGCCACCGCATTTTGCGGCGCTATCGACTACCATGATTCGCGCAATTCGGGCGTAGGCACGTTATGGATTATGCTGGTGATTTTCGGGGTCATCTTCCTTTTCGTGGGCATGATCGGCGTGAGTCTCTATCTCAAATTCAGGTCTTAATCTTAAAAATGATGGTCGACGAAGTTCCCTCCCCTCAAAATACCTATACCGTCCGTTTCGGCGCCTACGAAGTGCGCATGAGCCATTGGATCAATGAACCCATTATTTTACGGGTCGCAAATAACCAGATGGTATTCGAAATGCCCTCCACCTGGAGCTGCGACGAGGCCAAATGGCTTGACGATAATACCGTCGAGCTCAAAACACGACTATATCCGGGCCGCGAGTATTGCGACCTCGTGCTCAACCTCAAAGCTGGCACCGGAACGGCAGTAAGAGGGAGTTACCCGTTTGCGAATTCAATGGGCAGGCCTCCGAAGCATTTCGAAGGCAGCTTACAGGAAATATATCGCTGGCTTTAATATCAGAAAACCATGGAAACAAGCAAGGGAGTACCAGCGGGCGACTTGTTCATTCTGCTCTTTTTCACCATCGGGTCGGTTTTTGCTATTATTTCGTATACCATCTATCGTAACAGCCGTAACCTGATCGAAAACGGTGTCGAAACGAAAGGTGTCGTCATAGACCTGCATCGCTTGAAGCCGCGTGAATATCCGCTGGCACCATCAATCAGATATTTAAAAAAAGATGGTAGCGAACACGTTTTTCACAGTTCGGAAGCACGCAACCCGCCTGAATACCAGATCGGCGAAGAAGTGACGTTATACTACGACCCCTCCGATCCCGACAATGTGCATTTGAAAGGTAATTACCTGTTCGTTTATGTGTTTGCCGGAATGGGTGCCATGTTCTGGTTGTTCTCAATCTGGTACGTCGGAGGAGCCGTGAAAGCGGTATTTCAATGGCTTTTCGGCTGAAAACAGAAACTATTCTACCCGTAAATCAATGAGCTCGCCCGCATGCGTATGAAGAGTAAGCCGTTCGCCGGCAACCGACCCAGCTTGCTTTCCATTGCGTACTACCCGGACCGTTCTGCCTGGCCACGGATTCACAATCGTGCAAACTTTTCCTTTTTCGCTTTTGATCCGGACCTCAGAAACGTTCCCTTTTACCTGCCGGGATGAAATGAGAAATGCGCCCCAGGCCCTCAGGTCTTTGAACTCTGCACTTTGCCCTTCCGGTAGTCCAGTAAACAGACGAATCACATTCCCCACGCTCATGCACAACATTTCGTTCAGGGCATTGGCAACCGTACAGCTGTTTTCAATCCCATGCGGGTTGTCCAGCTGGAAACCATTCGGGTAAGTATGCAAAGCATATTTCCGCAATTCTTTAAAGACAATCCCCGGATCATAACCTACCCGTATTGCCGCCATAAAAAAACTGCTGCTTGTATTGGCATCCTGAAACCGCTTCATATCGTCGATTGTATTACGGGACAAAGCCAGCAACTCGTCCCCGCTATCGAGCGTGATTGCATTAGCAGGATAAATATGTTGGATACCCAAACCATTATTCTCCCACCAGTCAACGCCTTTTTCTGTATAACGGAATACCTTCCTGCCGTTTCGCTCCTGGACTGGGAACAGGCTTAGTTTATCCAGAATGTCCCGCCACTTGGCCTGCCTTTCCTGATCTACTTTCAAAGTGGAAGTTAGATCAAGCATGAGATTGAAAGTGTTGCGAACCAACCCGAGCGTAAGGATAGGATTCATATCGGCCCCGGACCCTTCATGAATGGCGTCATTATAAATAACATACCGTCCCTCTTCATATTTCAGGTAATCTTCCCAAAAATCGGCTACCGCTAATGCATATGGGTATATCTTTTTCCCATAGCGGTCGTCGTACGTACACCGCCAATACTGCGCCATATTCAGCAGACCATAGGCCGCATTAGAACGCTGCCCGAAGAAAAGGCCGCCCCGCTCTTCGTTGTTGGTTTTCGGATACCTCGGATGATTTCTCGTTACTTCAATTCCCAGGGGACCGATTCCTACCGGATAGAGTATGCCCCGGGTACCCGCCACATTTTTCGCGTACCACTGCCCTCTTTGCATAAAATCGATGAGCGGAGCATCATGGGGCTCGCCTTGTTCCAGGCGATTGGCCGAGTAAAGCGAATAAAACGGGGCCTGGTGGTTATAGTTCAAATGATAGTCACCTGCCCATTGCGGGTCGTCGCTGGTAACCCACCCAAAAAGGCCGGGCGGAAAACGGGGATCGCGGCTGCATGCTGCCATGGTGTACAATCCCTGATAATAGGCCTTCATTAAAACCGTGTCTTCGATGCTTATGGAAGATTTCCCCCAATAAGTCCTCCACCATGCCTCATGTTTCGCCATCTCTAAACCGGCAGTGCTTTTGTCTGTCTTTTTTATTTGAGCCAATGCAAATTCCAATGGCTCCGGCCGCTTAAAATTGCTCTCAACCGCGATGGATACGACTACTTTTTCTCCCGGCTCAATCGTAAATGTGCCATCGTTACGATCGATAACCTTTAATGCAACGGCCACCTCAGTGGCGATGTCGACACTATCCGCAAATGCCCGCGTCATCCATAAGACATTGCCTTCTGCACCTTTCTTTAATCTGGCCTGGCGGTTGTTTGGCGCATTCAAACTTACCGATATCCTGCGGGCCTTACCGATCGCGCTAATCTCGATGAAGGCGCGGTTGCTGACGGCCGATACCCATGATTTCAGAACTACCTTCCCACCACCCGTTGCAATGTTGCAGGTTGTAACTCCATCGGCGAGCCGCTGGTCGGCAGCAAAGCCGGCATTCCCGATGGCTTCGATTCGAATGTCGGCAGAACCGGCGGTCCGGGGTCCGGACACATCGTCTTTTCTGGCGAGCGTTTCCGGCGATACCAACCGCCAAAAATCATTTTTAGAAAGATAGTAACTAAGCACTTCGCCCTTGTAACCCAGACACATCGTCAGATCGCCGTTACCCATCAGCGGGGCATCCACCTTATTATTACTTGGCGTGGATACCATCGGTTTTGACCAGCTATTATGAAAGGAAGATACCGCCGAAGCTGCCGCCCTACGAGTTTGGGCAAAGCCTGTAAAACAATTAAATAGAAAAAAAAGGGCTAGGAAAGTCGGTCTCATACGTTTCGCAAATTTTTTCATCGTCCTGACGGGGGGCTATCAGGTTTTGGCAAACAAATACAATTAATTTGTTCAAATGTATATACATATTATCAGAAAAAAAATATTCATAGAGCGCAAAAGGAGGTCATGCCAAAAGCGGTTTCACCACCTTGCCGTGCACATCGGTAAGCCGGTAGCGGCGACCCTGGTGCTTGAATATGAGTTGCTCATGATCGATCCCCATCAAATGCATTACCGTCGCCTGGAAATCATGTACATGCACGGGATCTTTGATGATATTATAACCGAAATCGTCGGTTTGCCCGTACACAGAGCCCTTTTTCACGCCCGCACCGGCCATCCAGATCGTGAAGCTGCGCGGATGGTGGTCGCGACCGTAGTTGTCCCGGGTGAGCTTGCCCTGTGAATACGCCCCGCGGCCGAACTCTCCACCCCAAACCACCAGCGTCTCGTCCAGCAAGCCGCGTTGCTTTAAGTCGTTGATCAATGCAGCCGACGCCTGGTCGACGCTTTTGGCCATCGTTTTAATATCATTTGGCAAATTACCGTGCTGGTCCCAGCCCTGGTGGTACAGCTGCACGAATTTGACGTCCTTTTCGATCAGCTTCCGGGCCAGCACACAATTCGCTGCGAATGTGCCCGGCTTGCGCGAATCCTCCCCGTACATGTCGAAAATGTAGTCTGGCTCCTTGGAAATATCCATTGTTTCGGGCACGGCCGTCTGCATGCGATAAGCCATTTCGTACTGCGCCATCCGGTAATTGATCTCCGGGTCGAGCAGCTTTTCGAACTGGCCCTGCTGCAATTTCGCGAGCGAGTTCAGCATGCGCCTGCGGCTGGTCCGATCGATCCCCTCGGGGTTATTGAGGTAAAATACAGGGTCCGGGCCGGAGCGGAACACCACGCCCTGGTGAATGGACGGCAAAAATCCGTTGCTCCAAAGTTTGGCATACAATGGCTGGTCACCACCACGGCCCTTGGAGAGCAACACCACGAATGATGGCATATTCTGGTTGTCGGAACCAAGGCCGTAGCTCACCCACGAACCCCACGAAGGCCGACCGCCCTGCTGACTACCCGTTTGGAAGAAAGTAACAGCCGGGTCGTGGTTAATAGCTTCCGTGAACATCGAGCGAATGAATGTGACATCGTTGACAATACCCGATGTATAGGGCATCAACTCGCTGATCATCATATCATTATCACCATATCGCTGGAATTTATATTTCGAAGCGGCTAACGGAAAGCTGCTTTGTCCGGCGGTCATGCCGGTCAGGCGCTGTCCCTTCCGCACTGATTCGGGGAGATCTTTGCCCCACATTTCTTCCAGTTTCGGCTTGTAATCGAACAATTCCAGCTGCGATGGCGCGCCGCTTTGGAACAAATAGATTACCCGCTTGGCCTTCGGCGGGAAATGCGGATGCCCGATCGGCAAGCCGACAGCTTCGGCGCCCTTTTCGCCTATCTTTTTAGCAAGTGAATTGTCTGCACTCAAAAGCGATGCCATCGCTGCCGCACCCAGGCCAAGGCTGGTTTTCGACAGGAAGTTACGCCTGCTCAACTGCTCATGCACATGGTTTTCAAGTTCTCTGTAAAAGCTCATAGCTTTGCTTGTTATCGCTTGATCAAAAATTCATCAAAATTCATTACTGTGCTCGCCACAATGGTACCGGCTGCCAGCTGCGCCGGGTTCAGTGTTTTATCGACCGGATATTCGCCCACCGCCAGAATCGATTTCATCCTTTTCGGATTATGGGTAAAATCCTTCAACTCCTCGTCGTACAACTCTTTCAGCACCATCTTTTCCTTCGGATCGGGCAGGCGGCTCGTCAGTGCTGTAAACGCATAGTCGATTTGCTCGTCGATAGACTTGCCGTTTTTCAGCATATGTTGGGCCAGCACGCGGGATGCTTCTACAAATTGCGGGTCGTTCATAACCACCAACGCCTGCAATGGCGTACTGGTTTTCTGCCTTTTGGTAATGCAGAAATGCCTTTCAGCAGCATCGAAGTTGAGCATCATCGGCGGCGGCGAGCTGCGTTTCCAGATGGTGTAGAGGCTACGGCGGTAAAGCGAATCGCCATGCTGCTGCTTATAGGTCACCTCGTTACGGGTCGCGAGCGCTTCCCACAAGCCCGCCGGCTGGTACGGGTACGCGCTCTTACCCCCTACCCTTCGCGTAAGCAATCCGCTGGATGCCAATGCATTGTCGCGGATTTGCTCCGCACTCATACGGTAGCTCGGGCCGCGCGCGTAAAGCCGGTTGTCTGGATCGACGTCCTTCATCCCCGGCCCCATTCTGGACGATTGCCGGTAAGTAGCCGAAGTCACGATCAGCTTTTGCATGGCCTTCACATTCCAACCCGATTCGCGGAAGCGCGCCGCAAGGTAATCGAGTAATTCCGGGTGCGTCGGCAATTCGCCCTGGTTCCCGTAATCGTCGCTGGAAATCACAATCCCTTTGCCAAAATACATCATCCAGAACCGGTTAACAGTCACACGGCTGAAAAGCGGATGGTCTTTGTTCACCAGCCACTTAGCCAGTCCCAGACGGTTTTTGGGGTATTCTTTGGGTATTTTAAAAAATGCATCCGGGGTATCCGACGTCACGGGCTTTCCAGGTGCGTCGTAAGCCCCGCGATTGAGAATGAAGGATTTACGCGGATACTTACGCTCCTTCATCACCATTACGTCGATCTGCTTATCCATAATTTCTGTCTCTTCGCCGATCAACGCACGGCTCGCCGCCAGTTCTTTTTTGTAGCCGGCGTCGATATTGGTCAGATAATATTCTCTCAGAGAAGCTAGCTGTGTCGGTTTCAGTTGTGCCGCCGGCGTTTTTAAGGCGGCTACCAGCTCATTTTGGAGCGTAAACAAACCCTGCATTTCCAGCGGGCTAACGGCCCGGGTGTAAATCCGGAATTCGTCCACCTCGAAATTCTTCGTCCGCTGATCCGATAACCGGCCGATGTTCAGCTTATCGACATACCAATTCGTTTTATTCTTTCCATACAAAATACTCTCAGTCAGGTGGTCATTATGCACGGTAACCTTCACCGGCTGCCCGTTTATGAAGAGTTTCAGGCCCGCCGCCTTGCTCAAACCATCGTAGGTAAAGCCCAGCTGCGTCCATTTGTTCATCGGGAACTTGTCAACGGTCTGTATTTCAATGGCATTCTCCGGCCACACATGGCTGATCGTCAACCGGATACGCCCGTCCTTCTCCCGGAACACATTCCAACCGCGGTAACCGTTCATGACCCCATTGGACTTGTGCAGCAGCGAGCCGCTCACAGCAGGGTCATGCAGGTTAAGCCAAATGCTGATACTGAATGGTTGGTTGCGCTCAAAGAATGCAAATTTATCGCCGAAGCTCACCGCGTTTTCTCCAAAAATATAACGCGCCCTACCGATGCGACCGTTGCGCGAGGCCACATTGGAGAGGCTGTCGTCGCCTTCCGCGTTGGCCTTGTGTTTCGGGTCGGCCAGGTTCGCGAATTCCTTGCCGTTCGGCTCATCGAATGTAAAATGCCCCAGCAAATCGGTTTTTTCCGGCAGCAATGCTTTTTCCGGCGCGGTGCGGGCAGCAGCAAGCCATTGCTGGAAACCGCGTTCGTAAACAGCCGCGTTAGCCGTCATAGCCGATCGCTCCTTCGCCAGGTTGTCGTGAATGTATTTCAATTTGGCATCGGCCTCCGGCGTGGGCAGCGTAATGGCCGGGCTTGCCTCGCCGTTGTACGGGATCTGGCCGTTTTCGTCATTATTGTTGAAAAACGCATACAATGAATAGTAGTCCTTATGGCTGATCGGGTCATATTTGTGATCGTGGCAGCGTGCGCATTCTACGGTAAGCCCCAGGAATGTCTTGCCAAACGTATCCACCCGATCGGAAACATAAGCCGTGCGATATTCTTCGGGGATAATACCGCCTTCCTGGCTCTGTTGGTGCATGCGGTTGAACGCCGTAGCGACCATCATGTCGCGGGTCGGGTTGGGCAGCATGTCGCCGGCGAGCTGCCAGGTCACGAACTGGTCGTAAGGCTGGTTTCTGTTAAATGAGTTGATCACCCAGTCACGGAACGGCCAGGCTGTGCGCAGGCCATCGTCCTGGTAGCCGTGCGTATCCGCATAACGCGCGGCATCAAGCCAGGGCACGGCCATGTGCTCGCCATAATGCGGCGAGGCGAGCAGCCTGTCGACGGCCTTTTCGTAGGCATCCGGCGATTTATCGTTTAAAAATGCGCTTACCTCGTCCGGAGTCGGCGGCAAGCCCGTCAGATCCAGCGAAACGCGGCGCAGTAAGGTGGTTTTGCTGGCCTCCCGTGAAGGTTTGATATGCTTATCTTCCAGCTTTTTAAGGATGAACCGGTCGATATCGTTGCGCACCCAGGCCTCGTTCTTCACTTTCGGCAGCTCGGGTTTTTCGACTTTGGTAAATGCCCAATGCGGCTTGTACTCGGCGCCTTCCTCCACCCAGCGGATCAGAATGGCCTTTTCACGGGCAGTAAGTGACAAATGCGATTCAGGTGTGGGCATCACGATGTCTGGATCGGCCGAGAGAATGCGGTGTACCAGTTCGCTGCTTCCCGGTTTCCCGGGTTTAATGGCCTTCAAACCGCTTTCCGCTTCCTTTTTATAAGCCACTTCGGCCATATCAAGGCGTAAATCGGCCTTCTGGTGGTTGGCATCAGGCCCGTGGCAAGCAAAGCATCGGTCGGAAAGGATCGGCTTTACGTCGTAGGTATAGTCCACGGGAGCAACCAGGGTATTCATTTCGGCGGCCACATCGTCCGGCAGATCGACCTTTTTGTCACAAGACATTAGGAAGAATCCGGCAGCAGGGACCAAAAAGCAATATTTAAACCACGAATTCAACATCATTCAATATGATAATCAGCGGGCAGTTTATTTGTGATAACAGATAACAAAGCAACGATCAGTCCCATTCTCTATCTTCTTAATCCTAATTTAATCAAATTAATCCATTTCTAGTTGGCTAAGGCCAGTTGCAATGGCTCAGGGCTTCTTATATCCTTTCGCCGCATCGTCCACGACCAGTACCCAGTCATGCCCGTATCCTGTCGTAGGCGGGACGAACTTGTTGACTGTATTGTTCTCGAATTTGCCTGCATCCCGAACCTTCCCGTTTCGAGGGTCGAACCAGAATGCTTCCAGGTGCGTGCCGGAAATTTTTCCGGGGTTGACAGAAAAAGACTTTCCGGCAGCCGTATATACAAACAGGTAATCCTTCCCCCGCGTAGCCTGCACGCGCTCGGCCGCGGGCAATGCATTTTCAGCGACAATCGATTGGTCAGGAATGCGGTCCGTAATCGGGCGAGACTCCATCAATTTCCGCACGTGTTTCATTTCCAAAGCGCCGGGTAGGTCGAGAGCCTGCTGCCAAAAGATATGCGGGCCATTCACCGCCTCGCGGTTAGGCGAGTACATTTGCCAGATATCGTGGCAGCCATACGTATGCCCGAATGCGCCCGCAAAAAGATCGAGGTAGGCCGATTTGCGCACATCATAGGCGCTCGACGTCCCGTTTTCCTTCGCATTGAAACACACCGGGTGGTCTTCATAAATAGGTTCCGCGTCGATTACCGGCTTCACGAGCGTGCGGTTGTACGAGCGCTGGATATTGTCATAAACCGGCGTATCGCGGCAGTGGCCGGTTTGGAACATATTGAAATCGAACCACTCGTCGTCGTGGAACCATTCGCTGGACCCTTCCTTGTTCGGCTGCGGGTGGTAGGTCATCAATACCTTATCATAGCCCCCTGCCCCTTCGGCAATTCCGGCGGCCATGGCACGCCAGATTTCTACATCGCGGCTGTCTTTCCGGGGCTGGCGGTCGCCGCCCAGTACCCATATGATGTTCGGCCTGGTTTTGTAGCGGTCGCCCAGCCACTTTCCGTACGTTTTCGCGTTGTTTTCATCGAAGATCTCCGGCCCCTTGCCCCAGGAGCTTTTGAAAACCTTGTCTCCCCAGGTAGGCAGGAAGGCGATTGTCAATCCATAAGCTGCCGCTTTGTCGATGATATAGTCGACATGTTTGAAATAGCTCTCATTCGGCTGCTTCGGGTTGTTATTCACCAGTGGTTTTTCACCATAGGGATTAGGTTCTGCCAGGCCATCGAATTCGGCCAATGCAACGGCCTGGATTACGGTAAAACCTTGTTCGGCGCGTTTTTGGAGGTAGTAATCGGCATCGGAACGGTCGAGGCGATGAAAAAGCTCCCACGCGGTGTCGCCGAGCCAGAAAAATGGTTTGCCTTCTTTGAGTAAAAAACGTTTGTTTTCACTTACCGTATAGTGTTGTGCGCGTACACCCGTGAGCGTACAGCAGAAGGCGGCCAGAATCAGGAGGCTGTTTGATTTCATCGAAAAACCGGATTTAGCTAAGTATGTTCAATCGATAAAGCCGAGAGCAACCGATTCTTAACATCCCGTATTTGAATAATCTAACAAAAAAATGAGCGACCCGGCTTATAGAGGTCTGTTGCAGTGAAATAGACCGCACGAAAATAATTTTCAGCCGGTCGATAAATTTAAGTTTCTCATTTTCAATATTTTACCAAAAATAGTTTCAGATTTTTGTATGATTATACGTAGAATAATTATTACCGTTTAGTAATTTATTTCATCGAAATGGCGATATATCACTAATATTGAAGTACTATTTTTACAAAATCCTAACCTGAACGTACCTCCTGATGAAAAGAATTTCTACATCTTCCGCTGTTGTCATTGCTATTTTACGGACATCCTCCTAATCAGGATAGTTTCCGACCCGTTATATACTGCTCATCAACATCCATTTCGACTGCACTTCATCGATACTGTCGCTAACCGGCAGAACAACGTCAATATTTTACATTATCCATCAATTAACCCATTTCATTTTATGGCTGAACCATTTCTATCTGAGATCCGGATGGTAAGTTTCAATTTCGCGCCGAAAGGCTGGGCGCTTGCCAATGGACAACTTCTCCCTATCAACCAAAACCAGGCTTTATTTGCCCTTTTGGGAACTACTTATGGTGGTAACGGGCAGACCAATTTTGCGTTGCCGGATTTCCGCGGCAGGGTACCCATTCACTTTGGCAACGGCCATGACCTCGGCGAGAAGGCCGGGCAGGAGGCTCACACGATTACGATGCAGGAGACGCCGCAGCACAACCACGTTGTTAATGCCATCGATTCGGGGCCTTCAAATTTAAATGATCCTACGGGCGCCTATCTGGCCAACACTTTGCCCAACAACTTTTATTCGACGGTCCCAGGTGCACTCGGAGCGCTCAATCCCGCGACTCTTTCGAACGTTGGTGGAAGCCAGGCACACAATAACCTGCAGCCTTTTCTGGTGATCAGCTTCTGCATTGCGCTGCAAGGAATTTTCCCGAGCCGTAACTAGGATCTGTCAGCTAATTCTATTCTTTCAACCAAAACAAAACCCCCAAAGTGTATGGCACAGCCTTATGTGGGAGAAATCAGACTATTTGCAGGTAACTTCGCACCCAACGGGTGGTTGTTCTGCGAAGGACAGACACTCCCAATATCTGAAAACGAAGTCCTTTTCCAATTGATAGGAACAACTTACGGCGGTGACGGCGAGGAAACTTTCCGCTTACCGGATATGCAGGGACGCCTGCCCGTTCACATGGGTACGCTCCCGGGCGGCAGCACCTATACCATCGGTGAAGCGGCCGGAACCGAAGAGGTCACCCTCACAATACAGCAGATTCCAGTGCATACGCACGCTTTTCAGGCGTCCGCCAATAGTGCCGATGTGGCAAGCCCCAAAAATGCTGTTATCGGGACTTCCAGCACGACAAACGGCTTTATTGTGAGCACGCCCGCTCAGCCGATGGCGGCGCAGGCTATCGCCCCGATTGGTGGCAGTCAGCCGCACACGAATGTGCAGCCTTTTTTGTGCGTCAATTTTATCATTTCCCTGTTCGGGATATTTCCATCGCAGACCTAGTCTTCGGCGACGGCCTATTATAGAACTCAAACCCAATCAATCAAAATGGATCCATTCGTAGCAGAGATAAGAATATTTCCTTTCAATTTCCCCCCCACCGGCTGGGCATTTTGTAACGGACAGCTTATGCCCATCTCGCAGAACACAGCATTGTTTTCATTGTTAGGAACCACTTATGGTGGTGACGGCAAATCCACGTTTGCGTTGCCCGATCTCCAGGGCAATGCACCCATGCAACCCGGCCAGGGTCCGGGACTTTCGCTGCGTGACCTTGGAGAGATGTCGGGTGAAGAAAGTGTGACATTGCTCCAAACCGAAATACCGTTCCATACCCACACGATGAATGCAGCACCAGAAGCTGCGGAAATCAAGACGCCCGCAGGCAGTGCGCTCGGATTTTCCACGCAGGGGAGTATTTATGCCACCGGGGCACCCAATGCGACGATGCACTTCCAGGCCCTGTCGACGTTCGGGAACAGTTTTCCGCACAATAATATGATGCCCTATATAACCGTGAATTTCTGTATCGCGTTACAAGGTGTTTTCCCGCAGCGCCCCTGACAGGCGCTGATCGGCATTTGATTATATTTTTCTGATTATCGATCAACAATGAAGCTTACCAATACCGCTCTTGCATTAAGGCCGATTACGTCAAAAGACGCTCCCTTCCTGAGGGAAGTCTATGCCAGTACAAGGGAAGCAGAGATGGAGAGGGTTCCGTCCTGGACTGATCTCATGAAAAAAGAATTCCTGAACAGCCAGTTCGAAGCACAGCACAATTACTATCAGAAAAACTATATCGGTGCCTATTTCTGGGTTATTGAATTTGAAAACAAAACCATCGGGAGGCTCTACCTCCACGAGAATTTTCAAGGGTTGGGTATGCGGATCATCGACATTAGTATCCTGCCCGAATTCCGGAACCGCGGGTTCGGCCAGGCTATTTTTAAAGACCTCATGAACAGGGCAGCAGACCTGGAAAGGCCGCTCACTATACATGTAGAAGCCGTTAATCCGGCCAAGAATCTGTATACCCGCCTTGGATTTAAAAAAATCAGTGAAACCAATGGAGTTTATCATTTAATGGAATGGAAACATACGATTTAAGCCAAATAACCGCAGCAGAATTTAAAGCGCTAACCGGCGAACCGGTGATCATCCATTTCGCAGAAAATTTTTCCCTGCCGTCCACCATTGTGGCCGTTAACAAACTGAATGGGTACACTCCCCTGGAAAGGAGCTCATTTTCAGTAGAGTTCCGGACCGATGGCGATCACAGGGTTATTGCACAGGGGATTTTCAAGGTCGTTCTTCCGGACGGAAAATACCTCGACATTTTTTTAGTTCCCATAGCTCAGGATCCGCTGGGCACGCGCTACGAAGCTGTTTTTTCTTAACCGGGCCGTCCGGGCCATCTCAACTTCCAATCCTATGATTCAAAAACTATTCTTCAAACTGAAACCATGAAAACTTTCTACTACTATCTGGCGGGCATTGCCCTGCTGGCGTCGGGGGCCGAAATGGTCAGCAAGCTTTCTGGTGACAAGCCAGCTTCCCAGGAATGGGTGGCGAAACCGGAAACCAAGTCCGACAAAAAATCACAAGAAAAAGTACCGTTTGCACGCGCGCGGAAAAAATCGGGCGCCAAAGCATTTCTCGCACCTAGCATTACCGCTACCAATACCGATGCCGTTATCAGTGGCGGAGCTACCGCAGGCGGCGTGCTTGAATACACGGTGGTGATCGCCAACGGCGGCCCGGATCCTGCCAATGGGACCACATTTACCGAAACCATCGACATCAACACCACGCTGGTTCCGGGATCGTTGGTAGCAAGCCCTATTGCCGTCAACGACAGCTATTCGACGATTGGGAACGTCGGGATTAGTATCGACGCTGGCTCGGGCCTTTTCGCTAACGACGTGAGTCCGGGCGGTACAGCGCTGAGCCTGAGCGGCTCCACGACCATTACCAGTACCGGCGGTGGTACCGCCACCGTTACAGCTGCAACCGGGGCATTCATCTACGAGCCGGCGGCAGGTTACACCGGTACCGATACATTCACCTATGTTATCCAGAATGGCTCCGGAATGACTTCCACGGCCACGGTAAGCGTTACCGTAGCGAATGCCATCTGGTTCATCGATGACAATGCAGCGCCCGGCGGTACGGGAACGCTGGCGAAGCCATTCAATAGCCTGGCCGCATTCCAAGCGATCAATATTGGGGGCGGAAACAATGCCAAAGACGGGCATTTTATATTTATTTACGCCGGGACCTACAACGGCGGTATTACCGTGCGTAATAACCAGACCGTATTCGGACAAGGAGCCGGTACCGCTGGATCCACGCTGCTCACACTTACCGGCCTTTCTGCGCCAAGCGGTAGCCCCTCGGTTCCCTTCCCTACCGTTAACGGCACCCGCCCAGACCTTACCAATAACAGCGGTAACGTGTTCAGCTTATCCGGCATAGCTACCGTACAGGGGCTAAACATCGGCAACAGCTCCGGTGCCAAATTCCAGAGTAGCGCTTCCGGATTGTTCACAGCAAGCCAGATCGACCTGACCGGTACCGGTCCCGCGCTGAATATTTCCAACAAAGCGCTGGCTGCTACTTTCGGCCAGGTATCGTCCACCGTTTCCAGCGGCACCGTCAGCCCGATCAAGCTTTCGACTGTTACCGGTAGCCTTACAATCGGTTCCGGAACGCTGACGGCGAACAACAGCACCAATGTACCGGCGTTAGACATTTCGGGCGGGATAACCCTTGCCGTAAACCTAACGGCGGTAAACGCAAACGGGGGCAATAAAGGGATGATCATTTCCGGTACCGCCGGTACTTTCCAGGTATCCGGTAGCGGAACTACCCTGGGAAGTGGAGGAACGATCCAGAATATCAGCCAGCGTGGTATCGAATTGCTGAATACGACCGGCATCACCCTCAAAAACATAAACCTGACCAACGCCAACACGACTGACGGCACGGAACCATCCGGCACACCCACCGACATGGCTAACGGAAATGCCAATGCGGCGGTACATGCACTGAATACCAACGGCCTGACGATGGACCGCATTATCATCAGCGGAACGGTGGCACAGGAAGGTATCAACCTGCGGGGGACCAGCAATTTCAACTTTACCAATGGTTCTGTCGGCTCTTCGGGCTCGGCAGGAAACTCGTTCGAAGGCTGTATTTTTGCGGTAAATACCGGCGGCACCAACACGATCACGAATTCAACTTTCACCGATCCGGGAGGCCGTGTAGCTTACTTCGCCAATTTCAGTACCAATATGGCATTGCTGACCGTCGACAACTCCACATTCCAGGATGCCGATGGCGCTGCCGGTCTGCAAGTGATCGGTTATGGCACTTCGAATATGAAGGTAAAGGTTCAGAACAATTCAAAATTCCTGAACTGCCGGACGGCCGGTGTTGAAGTATTTGCCAATGATAACTCGCTGATGACAGCCGAAATCAAAAACGCTACGGTCGATCCGGGCAGCGGTGTAGGCAGAGGTTTTGATGTTTCTGCTTTCAACAATGCTACGGCGAAATTCAATATTGAAAGCAATAGCGTGAAGCACAACGGCGGCATCGGGATCAACTCGTTTGCATCGGGGAATGGTTTTGTCGAGGGAACTATTAAAAGTAATACAACAAATAACTTACCCGGTTCTAATGCCGTATCTGGGATTGTCGCTTCGACAGAGGGGGTTACCGCGGGCGCTAACCAGCCCAGGGCTACCGTACTGATCCAGGGCAACACCGTTACGAATGTGCAGAACGTACATGGTATCAGTACGAGTGCAAACGTCAGGGGCGGCTCAACAAGTAATTTTACGCTTCTCAATAATAATGTTCAGTTAACCACGCCCATCGCTTTTTATGGTATCGACGTAAATGCACCCGGCGCTGCCCTGCCTGACGTTAACAACGCCATAATTTGCTCCAATGTGAGCGGCAATGCCGTCACACTGTCATCGCCTACGAACTTCGCCTATCGTGCCAGGTCCGGCAATGCCGGTGCGACAATACGTTCGCAGGGAACCGGTGCTACTGTCGTGAGTGTGTGGGATAATGGCGGTAATACACCGGCAGGCCGGGCTCTTCAAAGCGGTCCCGGGACATTTACCTTCAACGCAACCTGTGCGACTCCGGGTGCTCTCGACTTCTCCCGCGAGGGTGTTGTCGAAGTCTTGCAGGAAAAAGGATTGGTTACACCTGCAACCACTTCTGTCGAAGAACAAAAGACCGACGTAGCAATCGCAACGCCAGCCAACGAAGCCAAACCTGAGGTCGCAATCGCAACGCCTTCTACCCAACCCGTTATCGATGAGGTAACCGAACCTGTTTCTCCAAGCCCTGCCAGAACCGAGGCAACCCAGGCTGGTGAGACAGTAACGGTAAATGGCACAGGAAGCGGTTTCACGCTGCCTGCCGGCAAGAGCACGACCATCAAGTTCAGGGTCACTATCAACAATAACATTCCGGCTTCGGTTTGCCAGCTTTCGACACAGGGTACCGTTTCGGGCAGCAATTTCGCCAATGTGTTGACAGACGACCCGGACGTTGCAGGCTCGAACAACCCGACGGTTACAGCGGTGACCTCGACGCCCGTTATCACATTCTGCCCGGGCAACCAAACGCTATCTCCAGACCCGGGAACTTGTACGTCTACACAAACATTCGCGGCCACCGCGGACGGATGTCCGGCACCTACCATTACTTACTCGGTAGGCGGCAACCCGATCACATTCCCGTACGCATTCCCTGCCGGCCCGACGACTGTGCTCGTAACGGCTTCGAATGGCATCGGAACAGCACCTACCTGCTCGTTCACCGTAACGGTAACCCCTACCCCGGCACCGCCGATCACCGACGAGCCTGATGCGGCGACCATCTGCGCGGGCTCAGGCACGTCGTTCACCGTGGCCACTTCGCAGACAGGTGTAACTTACCAATGGCAGAAAAAACCATTCGGCGGCTCATTTGCGAACATTTCAACCGGTACAAACCCGACTGCCGACGACGCAACGCTGACGCTGACCAACGTACCGGCTTCGGATAACCTTTCGGAATACCGCTGTATCATTACCAACCCTTGCAACAACAGTACTTCCGCGGCAGCTGTATTGACCGTGAACCAGATCACCGGTTCGAGCATCGCGGGAACTACTACTGTGAACCAGGGAGCAGCGGCACCACTTGTTACATTCGGTGCTACCGGCGGTACATTGCCTTACACGTTTACGTATAAGATCAACAACGGATCGAACCTGACTGTAAGCACAACGGGTGTGAACACCTCTGCTACGGTTAGCCAGCCGACTACCACCGTCGGCGTGTTCACGTACGAGCTCGTGACTGTAACGGACGCGCAGAACTGTAGCCTGACACCGCCTTCGGCTCAAACTGCTACTGTGACCGTTGCCAATAACCTCACGGCGAACATTTCGGGCAGCACGACAGCCTGCCAGAACGACACTCAGCCTGTGATTACCTTTACAGCTGTCAATGGTATCGCGCCGTTTACATTTACCTACAAAATCAACGGCGGCTCCGACCAGCAGGTCACAACCACAGGTGTCAATACGAGTGCGACCGTGAATGTGCCAACCACTACGACCGGGACATTTATTTATTCGTTGACCAATGTCAGCGGCGCAGGCGGCGCTACGACCCCAATCGTTGGACAGACAGCAACCGTGAATGTCAACGAGAAACCGACCATTGCCCTGACCGGTGCCCAATATCTGTGTCAATTCTCGGCGGATCCTCAGACTTATACGGTTTTCTTCACGGCTACCCCGGGTGCTGTGATCACCACCGATAAAGGAACCGTTAGCGGCAACACCGTTATCAATGTTCCAAGCAAGCAGACGGCGATCATTGTTGCTACCCTCAACGGTTGCACGGATACGCTCACAGCTTTCAAAGACTGCTCGCTTCCGGTAACCCTGATCGATTTCAGCGGTGCAAGAGTTGAAAACACCATTGCACTGAAATGGAATACGGCGGAGGAAACCAATAGCGACCATTTCGATGTGCAGCGCAGCGGCGATGGTAAGAACTGGGCGACGATCGGTACCAAAAAATCGCAGGGTGAAAGCTACAAGCTGGTGAACTACGAGTTGGTTGACAAACAACCTGCGCAAGGTGATAACTTCTACCGCCTGAAAATGGTCGATGCCGATAAGACGTTCGCTTACAGCAAAATTATCAAAGTCGGTTTCGACGCCGCCGCATTGCTATCCGAGTTCTATCCAAACCCGGTTTCCGACATCCTCAACCTGAAAAGCACGGATTGGAACCAGGTTAAATCGGTGGAAATGCATAGCCTGACCGGACTTTCGGTTTACAAATCGGGCAAGGCTGTTTCGAAAACCATCGATGTGAAGAACCTGCCGGTAGGCATGTACATTCTGACGATCACGCACAAAAACGGTGAGGTTACCAACCGGAAAGTGCTTATCAACCGATAATTACGACACCAATTTGTTCTGAATGTGTTGTTTAGGTTAACTGTATCAGGCGGGGAGTTTCTCTCCGCCTGATTTTTTATATAGCAGCCTATTGTTTTGATTAGAGGGGTATTCCTCTAAATTTGAATTTTTACACTTCGAATGGCATCCTTGAAAACGCAGCAGAAACGGGAGATTGCGATCCATATCAGCATATGGGCAACTGTCCTGCTCCTGCCCTACCTGGTATCGTCGGCTGACGAAGGTTACAGAATCGGCGGGCTGCCGGCCGCTTACTTTATGCTTGCAGGGACAATCCACGCAGGGATCTTCTATTTCAATGCTTTTTACCTCTATCCCAAACTCGCGCATGGCTGGCGCTGGTGGCTGTATATCCCATGCTCGATGGTGTTGGTTATGGCTTCTTTCCCACTCAAATACCAGCTCGTCGCCCAATTGTTTCCCGAGGTCGTTCTCAAAAACTCGGCCGGCTTGATATTTGGCCCATCGGTATTGGTTTTCGCCGCTAGTCTGGTTTACCGGCGGGTCAGCGACGGAATCCGGAAAGAACGGGCACGGAAAGAATATGAGGCACAGCAGGTAGCGGCCGAGCTGAAATTCCTGCGGTCGCAGATAAATCCGCATTTCCTCTTCAACGTACTTACAAGCATGGTGGCACTGGCCCGGCAAAAGTCAGACCTGCTGGAAGACGCCTTACTACGCCTATCGGATCTCATGCGTTACATGACGTACGAATCGCAAGCCACCCGGGTAACCTTGGAGCAGGAAGCGGATTATCTGAAAAATTACATCGAGTTGCAAAAACTGCGTTTTTCTGACTCGGTTCGCATTGATGTTCAAATCCGGTTGGATCATGAAACCGCCGGGTTGCTCATCGAACCGATGCTGTTGATACCTTTCGTGGAGAATGCATTTAAATATGGTGCAACAGGGCTTGAAGATCCCTTTATTAATGTCCGCCTTGAAGCGGCCGGCGGCAAACTCACGTTATCCCTCGAAAACACCTACGATCCTGATCCGTTTAATGACAAGGACGGCAATTCGGGCATTGGGCTCGAAAATGTGAGGACACGCCTCAGACTGATCTATCCCGGAAACCATAGCCTTGTTGTCGGTGATGAAGGCACCGTGTTTCGGATCATATTTAACCTGAATTTACGATGATGCGATGCCTGGCCGTCGATGACGAAAAATTGGTGCTGGACCTGCTGGTAGATAATATCCGGCAAGTTCCGTACCTGACGCTGGTCAAAACGGCTCGTAATGCCATGGAAGCCATTGAAATACTCCAAACTGAACCGATAGACCTGCTTTTTCTGGATATTCAAATGCCGCGCCTCAGCGGATTACAGTTTCTGAAAAGCCTCCCGGACCCTCCTTTGGTGATCCTGGTAACGGCTTATGACAAATATGCACTGGAAGGCTTCGAACTGAATGTGGTCGATTATTTGCTCAAACCGGTGAGTATGGAGCGATTTATGAAAGCCTGTAACCGGGCCCTCGAATTGTTTCAACTCAGACAAAAAACGCCGGTCGCCACTTCGACGCCAACCGCATTGCCCGATTTCTTTGTGAATGTCGAATACTCGCTGGTCAAAATAGTAGCGGCTGATGTGGCTTGGGTCGAGGGGTTGAAGGATTATGTTAAAATCCATCTTTCGTCGGCCGCCAAGCCCGTCATTACCCGCATGACTTTCAAAGCACTGGAAGAAAAACTCCCTGAGCCGGCCTTCGTCCGTACCCACAAATCGTACCTGGCAGCTACCCAAAAAATCACCGTCGTTAAGCGAGATTTTGTCATGATCGGCGCTGCGGAAATTCCGGTTAGCGAGCACTACAAAGACAACCTTCGAAAGATCCTGAACATTTCGGCCGAATAGTCGTCGCAGGATTTTACCGTTTCGTCGCAGGCATTAGCGGCGGCGTCTACTCTCCCTGAAATGCATGGGGGCATACCATAGCTTTGGTCAAAAAACAAACAAAGCCATGATTTCCAATGCATTTACATCCAGACTCATCCTAATGGCGGGCAGCCTGCTCTTCGCGCTCTCCGCCCGGGCCCAGACCCGCATCACCGGAGAAGTGGCCGGTCCGCTTGGTGACGCTATCCCCGGTGCCCACATCCGCATTAAAGGCTCGCAATCGGGCGCAGTGGCAGATTCGCTTGGCGTGTTCGGCTTCGAAACTACCTTGCGTGGCAAACAGACATTAATCATCTCCTCACTCGGTTTCAAAACGCAGCAGCAGCCGATAACCCTCGCCGACAGTTCTGTTAGGCTGTCTATTACCCTCGACGACACAGCCAATACCCTCGAAGCGGTGACCATCAGTGCCGGCAGCTTCGAAGCCAGCGACAAAGCCAAAGGTGCTTCGCTCACGCCCATCGACGCATACACAGTGGCCGGCAATGGCGGCGACATTTCCAATGCATTGCGGTCGCTCCCGGGCGCGCAGCAGGTCGGCGAACGCGAGGGGCTGTTTGTGCGCGGTGGTACCAATGAGGAAACCCGGATGTTCGTCGACGGCACACTCATGAAAAACCCCAACTACGCCTCCGTGCCGGGCATCATGCAGCCGGCCCGCATTAACCTGTTTTTGTTCAAAGGCGTACTGTTCAACACCGGCGGCTATTCGGCATTGTACGGCCAGGCTATGAGCAGCGCATTGATCCTGGAAAGCATCGATCTGCCCGAAAAAAGCTCCGCCAATTTCAGCGTGTTTCCTTCAAACCTCGGGGCCGGTTTCCAGCATTTGTCCAAATCGGGCCGGAACAGTTACGGAGGAGGCGTCGCTTACAGTAATCAGGGTTTGTATAACAAAGTCGTACCGCAGCGTCCCGATTATTACCGCGGGCCTGAGTACCGCAGCGTTAATGCGAATGCCCGCTTCAAAACCGGTAAAAGCGGAATGTTGAAAGCGTATGTAGCCTATGCCGAAAGCAACATCGGTATGCGTAACCCCGATACCGACAGCGCGTCGCTCCGCTCCGATTTCAGGATCAAGAACCCGAATATTTATGGAACCGCAAGCTACCGGACAGACCTCGGGACCGACTGGCGCCTTGACGCAGGCATTGCGTACACATTTGACCAAAACACCATCCATAACCGCCTGCTCAACATCAACAACGAGCCCGTAACCATCCCCAATGCCCCATTTTCAGCCAAAAACAGCGACGCAACCCGCAATTCGCATTTCGCGCAGGGACGTGCGGTACTCACGCGCCACTTTGAGCGCAACCAGTCATTGCGGTTCGGAGGGGAGACGTTTTATTTCGATGATACCCAAACCTATAATGGTGCCCAAAACCTGCTTCGCGATCAACTATCGGCTGCTTTTGTTGAAACTGATATTCATATCGGCGGGCATGTCGCATTCCGGCCAGGCTTGCGGTGGGAGTATTCGAGCCTCTTGCGCAAAGCGGTACTCGCTCCGCGCGCGAGCCTGGGTTATCGGCTTGGCGCGGGCAGTCAGCTGAACCTGGCCTACGGCATTTTTTATCAAAAACCCGAAAACAGGTATCTTTTTCAAAATCGGCAACTTGGCTTTTCACGGGCGGAGCACTATGTGCTGAACTATTCTAAAAAGGCCAATAACCGGTTTTTCAGGACGGAGGTTTATTATAAAAAATACAACGACCTGGTAAAGACGTTGCCCGGAATTCGCCTCGGAGGCGACGGCTATGCGCGCGGATTGGAGCTTTTCTGGCGGGATAAAAAGACCGTTCGCAACCTGGACTATTGGCTGACTTACACTTACCTCGATACGAAGCGCAACTACCTGGATTATCCCGAGCGCATCAGGCCGTCGTTCACAAGCCCGCATACATTCACGATCGCAATCAAGCGGTTTTTCCAGGAAATCAGCACCAATGTCAATGTCTCGTACTCCTGCGCGGCCGGGCGACCGTACTATGATATTCGCGCAGGAGACGACGCCGGTACGCGCATCTACGATTCAGGCACCGCCCGCGCTTACAATGTCCTTAACCTGCACGTATCGAAAATGATGTCTTTTTTCAAGAAATCGAAATTCAGGGATTATTCGGGGTTCGCATTCGGCGCCAACAATATTCTCGGCACAAAACAGGTGTTTGGCTACAACTACGCGTACGACGGCAGTTTCAAAACCCCCATTACCCTACCCGCCACACGCTTCTACTTCGTGGGCGTGTTCATGAGCCTCGGCATCGACCGCACCGAAGACCTCCTCGACCAAAATCCTTGATACCATTCAATTATCCATTACCAATCATTCATTGTCAACTAACAAACATCATGAAAACGCCCATCACCACCATCCTGCTCATTTGCACCGCTGCATTCACATTTGCTCAAAACGGGGATTACAAGGCCGAGTTAGAAGTTTCCATAAAAAAACTGGATCAGGCCAAATCGGTCAGCGACTTCCAGGGCCTCGAAAAAACGCTCGTCCAGCTCGCCAATACCCAGAAAACCGAATGGCTACCGTACTACTACGCCGCTTTTTGTAATGCCAAAATTGGTTTTCTTCTGCAAGACGACGGCGAAAAGATCGAGCCTTACAGCGTCCGGGGCGAGGCGCAGATCAAGCGAAGCGAGTCGCTAGCGAAGGGCGACAGCAAGGCATTAGCGGAAATTTATGTCGTGCAGGCGATGATTTACCGCACCAAGGTTTTCATCAGCCCGATGACCATGGGCAGGCAATTCGGGCCTCTTTCCGACCAGTTTTTAAAGAAAGCCCAAAAGCTGGACGCCGAAAACCCGCGCGCCATTTACCTCGAAGCCTGGACGAAGTACTACACGCCCAAATTGTGGGGCGGCGACAAGGATTTGGCCAAAGAACTCGCCGGAAAAGCCATTCAGAAACTCCCGGCAACTACATTCAGCGTAATGCCGCATTGGGGCAAAGCCGAAAGCGAGACGCTGCTCCGGTAGCTATCATACTTCATCATTGTTTCACTTAAACTTTAAAGACCATGTTTTTCGGATTATTGATTTTCGCACGCATTCTTTTTGTGGCCTGTATGGTTTTCATCATCGGCTACATTTATGGACCGTTCTCCCAACGCCGCGGTCTCACGATCGCCGCACGTGTCGCAGCAATCGCGGTCATCTTCGCATTTATCATGATGAACATCTTTGCTTTTCGTGCCGGGTCGTTCCGCGGAGGGTACGCTCGCCACCACGCGCATTGGGAACATTGCGACGACCATCCCGCGACGGTGGAAACAAAACCATAGACAATCCCATTGGAACCTTAGCGCCCTGCCTCACCGCAGGGCGTTTTTTATTGCCCTACCCCAAAATCCCCCAATATTTTACCGGGATAATGTAAAAAACAGCCGGATTAAGCGCCCCATTAATGGTTTGTTAACCATTTCTTAATTAGCCCCCGATTACTTTGACCCCACGGTTCGGCCGACCGCTTTTCATGCATTTAAACGAACAGGAACTTAACCCTACGGTATGAACAAACAACTTCTATCAAAACCCCTGTGCAGGCACCGCGCCCGGACGGCGCTCTGGCGCGGGTGCATTGCATTATGTGTAATGCTGCTCGTACAGGCAGGCGCATTGGCACAATCGGCCGCGGATGAAACACTCATTAGCGGCGAAGTGAAGGACGAGAAAAGCGACGCCATTCCCGGCGCGAGCATTGTGTTGCAAGGCACCACGAAAGGTACCACCACTGATGCCAATGGAAAATTTTCGCTCTCCGTTCCCAAATCGGGCTCGGTTATTATTGCGAGTTTTTTGGGTTACAAAAGGCAGGAAATAGCTGTCGGTGGCCGGACAAACTTTGATGTTCAACTCGAACTCAGTACGGACGAGTTACAAGAAGTGGTCGTAGTCGGCTACGGTACCCAGCGCAAGCAGACGCTCACCGGCGCTATTTCGAACATCGTTTCGGAGCAGATCAAAACTACGACGCACACGAGCCTGGCGCAAAGCCTGCAAGGCAAAGTGGCCGGTGTGCAGATCCGCCAGAACTCTGGCGAACCCGGTTCTTTCAGCACGAACATCAATATACGCGGCTTTGGAGAGCCGTTGTATGTGGTCGACGGTGTGGCGCGCGATGGCGGGTATGAGTTCCAGAAGATCAATCCGGACGACATCGAAAGCATTTCGGTGCTGAAAGATGCTTCGGCGGCGATTTTCGGTATCCGTGCGGGGAATGGTGTGGTGATCGTCACCACGAAAAAGGGCAAGCAAGGTAAGCCACAGTTCAGCTACAATATGGTATACGGCCGCCAAAGCCCGACCGATGTCCCCAAAATGACGAGCGCATTGCAATGGGCCGAAATGCGTAACGACGCGGCGAAGAACCTGGGCGAAAACCCGGTGTTCTCTCCCGAGGAAATCGAGAAATTCCGCAGCGGTGCGCCGGGTTACCAGGGCACAGATTGGTATAAGGAAACTTTGAACAAATCGGCGGGCCAGCAGCAGCATTTCATTTCCGCATCCGGCGGAGAAGGCGTGGTGAACTACTTCACCAGTTTTGGTTACCAAAAGGAAAACGGTTTGCTCAAAAGCGGCGACATGGGTTACCAGAAGTACACCTTCCGCTCGAATATTGGCATTGATCTAACCAAAAACCTGAAAGCGGACCTAATCCTCTCGGGGCTGTTCGATAGACGGGAGCAGCCGGGTGATAACTTTTTTAACATCTATAAAGGAACCCGCATTGCATTGCCTACCGAGCGCCCCTATGCCAACGACAACCCGAAATACCCCGCATTACTCAGCGGCGGCTACAACCCGGTGGCGCTGGCCGACAGGAGTCTGACCGGCTACTCGCAGGAGGTGAATAAGTTCTTCCAGTCGACATTTGCATTAACCTACACTGTCCCATTCGTTCCGGGATTGCGTATCAAGGGTTTGGTCGCTTACGACAGCAATAACTACCGCGCCAAATCGGTTTCGAAGGCTTATAACCTTTATACCTACGACGCAGCGACCGACAAATACACCGCGCATGCGCAACGTAACCCGTCGCGGATCGGCAACAACTTCACGGATAACAACCGCATTACCTTCCAGGGGCAGCTGTTTTATAATACGGTAATCGCCAAAAACCATAACCTCGGCGCGACGCTGGTGTACGAGCAGCAGGAATCGCACAACCGCTGGGCGGGTCTCGGCCGCGAATATGCATTCTTTACCAACGACCAGATCGACCAGGCGGGACTGAACAACCAGACTACCAGCGGCTCGGAGTCGGAATATGCGAGCCAGTCGTATGTAGGCCGATTGAATTATGATTTCAAGGAAAAATACCTGCTTGAAATCGCTGCGCGCTATGATGGTTCATACCGCTACCATCCCGACCGCCGCTGGGGTTTGTTTCCCGTAGTTTCTGCAGGTTGGCGGGTTTCGGAGGAAGCATTTTTGAAACGCATTCCCATCATTTCAAATCTGAAACTGAGGGGTTCGTATGGCCTCGTGGGTGCCGATGCCGGTGCGCCATTCCAATATGTACCCGGCTTCTCGCTCACCGGTGGTGGCGGGTATGAGTTTACCAACGGCAACTACACTACCGGCGCGGCCTCCCCGGCGATCGTGAACGAAAAGCTGACCTGGTTCAAGTCGAACATCCAGGACATTGGTATCGACCTCGGTCTTTGGGATAACAAAATCGATGTAACTTTCGACATTTACCAGCGCGACCGTAAAGGCCTGCTCGCGCGCAGGAATGTTTCGCTGCCCAATACATTCGGAGGCACATTGCCCGAGGAAAACCTGAATAGCGACCGCGTACGAGGCATTGAATTTTCGGCTGCTTACAATGGTCAGATCCGTGATTTCAAATACGGCATTTCGGGTAACTTCAACTTCGCCCGCACGCAGAACCGCTATGTGGAGCGCGGCGAGTTCCTGAGCAGCATGGACAAATGGCGCGGCGGCGCAACCAACCGCTGGAACGACGTGGTATGGGCTTACCAGCTCGAAGGCCAGTTCCAGAGCAAGGATGAAGTCATTTATGCGCCCATCCAGAACGGCGACCTCGGCAATACCCGGGAGCTTCCCGGTGATTTCAAGTACAAGGATGTGGACGGCAACGGCATTATCGATGGCAACGACGCGATACCGTTGTTCTTCGGCGGCGATCCTAAAATGTATTATGGTGTGACTTTGAATGCTTCGTGGAAAGGTTTCGATTTCACGGCATTGTTCCAGGGATCGGGCAAGTACAGCGTGCGCTTCCGGGAGGTGTATGCAGAAGTCTTCGCATTCCGCGGCAACACGCCCGAGTATTTCTATGACAGATGGCACCAGTCGCCCGACGGCCAGTGGATCCCCGGCGAATGGCCTGCTTCCCGCTTCAATTACAATGTGGGTGCGATGTACGCCGAAAGCGGTGCGTGGCGGAAGGATGCTTCCTACCTGCGTTTCAAGAGCGCGCAGCTGGGCTATACATTCAATTTGCCCTGGTTGAAAAAGATCGGGATCAACGATGTGCGGGTGTATGGCAATGCGCATAACATCTTCACCTGGGCCGATTCGTTCGTGAAGCCTTTCGATCCTGAGAAAGTGGAAGGGTTGTTCGGAGCGGGGCTTACCTACCCGGTGACGAGAAGCTACAACTTCGGGATCAATCTCAAATTTTAATATTACTTGATAATGAGCTATTTAAAAAAGACCCTAACGCTGTTGTTAGTGCTCGTGGCGATGAGCTGCGGCGATGTACTCGACAAACAGCCGCTCGATAAGTTGCAGGGAGAGAACCTGTTCTCCAACCCCGAGGGCGTGAAACTATATATGGCCAACCTCTACTACCAGCTGCCGATCGAGGATTTCACATTCTTCCGGCAGGGCTTCAACTGGAACACCGGCGACCCGAACAACGGCGGGTTCGCGCCGGCCATGTCGACCGACGAGGCCGTGCATACCGAGTTCGGTGATTTTATTGGAGATGGTGATTTTCAATGGTGGGACCAGGGCTATAAGCTCATCCGCGACGTAAATATCCTGATCGACATTATCCCTACCCTCGACATTACCGACGACGAGCGCAAAGCATTGATCGGAGAAAGTTCATTCATCCGCGCCTATGCCTATTTCGCGCTGGTGAAGCGCTACGGCGGCGTTCCGCTCATCACCTCGGTACAGAAGTACGACGGCGACGTGGAAGCCCTGAAAGTACCCCGCAGCACCGAAAAGGAAACCTGGGATTTTGTACTGAAAGAATGCGATACGGCTATCGGCAACCTTGGCGACTCGTGGCCGGCCGGTGAGCGCCGCGCGACCAAATGGGTAGCCTATGCCCTGAAATCACGCGCGGCATTGCATGCAGCCTCCCTGGCCAAATACGCAGACCGCGCCCCGATCTCCGGAACAGCCGTGGACCAGAAGCTGGTCGGATTGGACAAAGCAGCTGCGGCAGAGTTTTACAAAGCAGCCATAGACGCTTCGGAAGCGATAATTAGTTCGGGTAAATTTAATTTATACAAACCCTCGCCTACTACGCCCGAGGAAGCTGCCAACAACTACCGGCTGCTTTTCGAAGATCCCAACAATGCGCCGGAAGAGGTGATTTTCATCAAGGGTTATGCCAGACCCGGCTCCGGTACCGGCCACAACTACGGCATCTGGTACCAGCCCAACCAGACCGCCAACGGTTGGCCGCACCCGGGCCGCATGAACCCGACGCTCGAACTGATGGACGTCTACGAAAGCTACGACAAGCCCGGCGAAAGCGCTCCGCTAGCCACCTCAGCCACCACGAACGACCTGACCGATTATACAGGTTTCAATGCGTCCAAACAATACAAAAGGTTTGATAGCGAAAACGATATTTTCAAAGGAAAAGACGCGCGCATGTGGGCGACGATGATCCTGCCCGGCACGAGCTGGAAAGGCCAGAAGATCGTGATCCAGGCTGGTTTCATCAAACCCGACGGATCAACGCAGATCATGGGGGGCGACCCGTTCACGCATGGTGGCACGACTTACTACACCTATGGCGCATCCGATCGAACGAAATACTCCGGCTTCGATACCTGGGGTGGTAATAATACCCGCACCGGCGTGAGTTTCAAGAAGTTTTTGAATGAGGGATTGAATATTGCGCCGGGCTGGAACCAATGCGTGACCGATTTCGCCGATTTCCGCTATGCCGAAATCCTGCTAAATTATGCCGAGGCGATCGCTGAAAGCGGCACGGGCGACAAAGTAAAGGGCGCGAGAGCATTGAATGACATTCGTCGCAGGGCCGGCCATAAGACCGAAATTCAACTCACGATCACCAATGTGATCCGCGAAAGAAGGGTCGAGCTCGCGTTCGAGAACAAGCGTTTCTGGGACCTGATCCGCCGTCGTGAGTACCACACGGTGTTCAACAACACGATGCGCCATGCATTGCTGCCTATCCTCGACCTGCGCGTTACGCCTGCAAAGTATATTTTCGTGCGCGTCAATGTGCCACGCAGCAACCCGTCCACATTCGATTACCGCCAGTATTACCGCTCCATCCCGGGCATCGGGGCGAACGGTCTGGTTCAGAATCCGCAGTATTAACAGGCTGTAAGCTTTAAGCAATAGGCTATATGCTCACGCTTGTGTACGAAAAAAGCCAAAAGCTTAAAGCTTACAGCATACAGCTTAAAGCAAAAACCCCATTTAAACAATGAAACAAATAATCACCTATACTTCCGCCCTGCTTCTGCTTTTTGGCGTAGTGGGATGCGGCGTCGATAATTACCCGGCGCCCGATTCGCAATTGTACGGTACTTTTCTGGACGCCGAAACCAATGAGCCTGTGGAGCAGGACATCATCCGGGGCAGCACCATCGAATACATCGAACATGGTTACGCCTCGCAGACCAAGCAGACGATGATCATTAAAAACGACGGCACCTACCGCAATAACCTGATCTTCGCGAACACGTACACGATCACGCCCGTACGCGGGAACTTCGTGCCAGTGGCGGCACAGGAAGTAACCGTCAAAGGCGAAACAAACCTGGATTTCAAGGTTCAGCCTTACATTCGCGTGAAGGAAGCCAGCATTGAAAAGGTAGGAACAAAAGTCATCGCCAAATTCAAATTGCAGCAAACCGTGATGAATAATGTCAGAAAGATCGGCTTGTATGCGCACCCGGAACCGTCCGTGGGCGAGCCTATGCGCGTGGCGCTGGCGGAGCAGGAAATCAACGGCGCGATCGACCCGAATAAGGTGTACCAGCTGGAAATCGATATTCCCTCTAACAGCAATGTATTGAAGGCGGGTAATCAATATTTCTTCCGTGCGGGGGGGATTATCGATGCGCCTGAGTCGAAGTTTAATTATGCCAAAGCGGTAAGGGTTGCATTGTAAAAAAGGCCGCGTAGCGGCCCGCTGAAAACCTCCCTTTTACGTACCTAATTTGACATCTATGAACTTATTCAAACTCCTGTTCTTCCTTTCCATCGTTTCAGTCAGTTGCAAAGGCAGCGATGATACCCCTGCGAATGACGACCCTAAACCCGTCGAAGAGGTTAAATACGACGAATCGCATTCCCTTTTCAAAAGTTACAAAGGCCTGGTCATGGCGGGTTACCAGGGTTGGTTCACGGCCGAAGGCGATGGTGCGGGCCGTGGCTGGCATCATTATCAGAAAGCCGGCAAGTTCGAGCCAGGCTTCGCTTCGATCGACTTCTGGCCTGATGTAACGGAATATTCCAAAACCTATAATACCGCATTCAAATACGCCAACGGCGAACCGGCCAAAGTGTACAGTCCTTACGACGAGGAGAGTGTGGACCTGCATTTCAACTGGATGAAAGAGCACGGTATCGACGGCGTATACATGCAGAGGTTTGTGTCGGAAGTAAAGGGAGAAAGCGGCAAGCGGCATTTCAACAAAGTGCTGGCCAATGCATTGAAAGCCGCTAAAAAATACGGCCGGGCAATCAGCATCATGTACGACCTCAGCGGCTCCACCTCGGCAGATATGGATTTCATCGCGAAGGACTGGGAAGAACTCCAACAGCAGTTCAAACTTTTCGACGGACAGGAAAATCCCACCTACCTGCGGCATAACGGCCGCCCGTTGCTCGCCATCTGGGGAGTGGGTTTCAACGACGGCCGCAAATACACCATTGCGGACATTCAAAAACTGATGGAAGAGGTAAAAGGCCCGACTAAAAAGGCCTCGATCCTGCTCGGCGTGCCGTACTACTGGCGTGAACTCGGTCGTGATACCGAAAATTCACCGCTGCTGCATACGGTCATCAAACAAGCCGACATCATCATGCCCTGGGCCGTCGGCCGCTACAATGCTTCTACCTACCTGAATGTAGCCGGTCCGAACTTGCCAGCCGATATTGCCTGGTGCAAAACGAACAAGATCGACTATGCGCCGTTGGTTTTCCCGGGGTTCAGCTGGGGTAACCTCAAAAACGACAAATCACTCTACAACCAGATTCCACGCAATAGAGGCGAGTTCCTCTGGCAACAGATCGCCGGCGCAAAAATGTCGGGAGCCGAGGCACTGTACGTCGCCATGTTCGACGAAGTCGACGAAGGCACCGCCATTTTCAAAACCAGGAAAGAAGGCGATACGCCGTTAAATGCGGATGGGAAATTTGTGGGTATTGAAACCGATCTGCCTTCGGACTACTATCTGTGGCTCGTGGGGCAGGGTGCGAATTGGTTTCATGGAAAAACTGGTTATGGAGTCACGAAACCGGCTCATAAGTAATTGAGTTTCGACGGAGAATTTATGCAAGCGGCACTTACATAAATTCTCCGTTTCATCCGATTCCGTCATTTTTCATTATGTTTAAACAAAATAGAGCCCCTAGGCACATTTGTTAAAACAAAATATATGAAAATTACACTTTCCCTGATCATTTCTTTCCTTTTGGCCGGAGCACAAATGCTGTGTTTTGCAGATGGAGAAAAAAAATCCAAAGCGCTTCCGCGCATTGCCATTGCCGGGCTTGGTATCGAGTCGAGCACGTTTTCACCGGCGCGAACGGAAGAACCTGCGTTTAAGGCCAAATATGGCGACCAGATATTTACCTCCTACCCTTTTATGGCGGCGGATTCCAGCTTGCGCAAACGCGCTGAATGGCTGCCGGCGCTTGTCGGCAAATCGCTGCCGGGCGGGATGGTGACGCGCGCCGCATATGAATCGCTGGTGAAGCAGACGCTCGAATTGTTGAAAAAGAATGGCCCCTACGACGGGCTATATTTCGATATTCACGGCGCGATGAGTGTCGAAGGGCTCGACGATCCCGAAGGCGACCTCATCACACGCATCCGCGAGGTAGTTGGCAAGAAAGTACTCATTTCGACTTGTATGGACTTGCACGGCAATGTGTCGTGGCGCCTGGCGCAGCATACCGACCTGATCACCTGCTACCGGATGGCGCCTCACGAGGATGCTATGGAATCCAAACGTCGAGCCGTCGCGAACCTGCTCTCCCGCCTCGAAAGTGGGAAAGGCAAGCCGGCTTACAAGGCGTGGATACCCGTGCCGATCCTGCTTCCAGGCGAAAAAACGAGTACCCGTATTGAGCCCGGAAAGTCGCTGTACGCCAAGGTAGCGCCCGCTTCGGCGCAGCCGGGTGTGATCGACGCGGCCATGTGGGTAGGCTACGCCTGGGCAGACGAGCCGCGTAACCATGCCGTGGTGATGGTCACCGGCGACGATAAGACCAAAGTGACGGAAAGCGCTGAAATGCTTGCGAAGGGCTTCTGGGATGTGCGTAAAGAATTCGCATTCGTGGCACCTACCGACGACCTCAAGGGCGCATTGAACAAGGCCCTCGCAAGTGACAGGCATCCGTTCTTTATCAGCGATTCGGGCGACAACCCTACCGCAGGCGGTGCGGGTGACGTTACTTGGACAATCACCGAAATCCTAAAACGTCCTGAATTCAAAGCGGAAAACGGCCCATCGCTCATTTATGCATCCATTCCCGGCCCCGAACTGGTAGAAGCCGCTGTGAAAGCGGGCGTCGGCGGTAAAATCGATGCATATGCGGGCGCGAAAGTGGATGCCCGTTTTGCGCCACCGATCCATCTGGTCGGTAAGGTGGAGGCGATCCATCACGGCGATGTCAATGCCGAAACCGAGGTGGTGGTGAAAGTAGGCAGCGTACTTGTGATCGTAACCAAAAAACGGAAACCGTACCACAAGGAAGCCGATTTTACCAGGCTTGGCCTGAACCCGCGCAAATCGGATATCGTAGTCGTAAAAATCGGCTACCTCGAACCCGAGCTCTACAATATGCGCGCCGACTGGATTTTATCGCTCACGCCCGGCGGCGTGGACCAAGATTTGGAGCGGTTGCCTTACAAACGCATTAAACGCCCGATGTTCCCCCTAGACAAGGATATGAAAGAGCCTGATTTAAAGGCCAGGCTGGTACCTTCGTCAGACACCATTTGAGGTTATCTAAAAAGCCTCGGCGGCTGTTCCTGTAAATGGACAGCCGCCGAGGCTGAATAAAATTTACACTCGCATTTACTCCGCCAATGCAAATGCCACGGCTGCATCGGAATGAATTTGTGTGGTGTCGAAAACGGGCACAGGCACGTCAGCCTGACTGATGATCATCGGAATTTCGGTACAGCCCAGGATAATCCCCTCGGCCCCCTGGCGAATCAGTTCATCGATAATCGCCAGATAGCCCTTTCGGGTCTCTTCCCTGATAATACCCTTCCCCAACTCGTCCCGCAGTGTATTTTGGATAAAATCACGGCTTTCCTGCGTAGCCGGAACGATGGGTTCAATACCGGAGCTGACTAGTTTGTCTTTGTAAAAATCCATTTCCATCGTGAACTTCGTGCCCAATAGCCCGACTTTTCGAAGACCTGCCGCTTTGATCGCAGCGGCAGTCTCGGTCACGATATGGATTATCGGAAGATTAATTTCAGTTTCCAAACGATCGGCAACTGCGTGGGCCGTGTTGGCACAAAGTACAATGGCTTCGGCTCCCGCCTTTTCGAGATTCTGGCAGGCATCCAGCAAAATATGGAAAGTATCATCCCACTTACCCGCCGTGTTGTTACTTACAAACGCATTGAAATTCACCGAGTAAATAATGCATTCGGCATAATTTAGCCCTCCCAACTTTGCATTTACGCCTTCATTGATAAAACGGTAATAATCAACGGTCGAGACCCAGCTCATACCGCCTACGAGACCTAATTTCTTCATTTTTAGTATTGGTGTAGATATAAACAAATACTCAGGCGTTATCACGGCCCGAAACGCGGCCAGTCACCCAGAGCAGGAATAATGCATTGAAAATCAGCGTGAGGGGGATAACTGATAAGTTCTTGAAAAACAATATGATCACCCATTCGGAAGACTTTTCGTCGATGATGTTATGAACTTTGAGTTTGTAATAAAGGCAGGTCTGGTAGGCCGCATAGTCGATCAGCAGGTTTATCACCCAGGCGATGAGCAGGTAAATGACAAAACTTGCGAGTAACGACCGCCATTCGGCCCGCAGGCGGACGCTTGCTTTTTGCCAGTGCTCTTTCCAGGCCTTGCCACTGGTGAGCATCAGTTTGATCCGGGAAAGTCCTTTCCTCAGATGCGTGAGCCCCAAAGCATACACGAACAGTAAGATTCTCGCGCATTCTACTACTACTTCCAGAGCAATGTGCGCACTAGAGGAGACCGGTCCGAATGCACCGAGCTGCACAATCCGGCCCATTGCCGCGACGAGTCCGAGGCCAAGCACGATGAGGTAATGGCTGCGAAAAAACAAGAGCGTCTCGCACAGCCACGCGAGGTTTTGAATGGTTTTGATGTTTTCTTTCATGGCGTTGATAGTTTTCGGTAAATTAAAAAATGCATCCCGAAAAAGCACCTATTTGTACGCCATTTTAAGTTTTTGAGAGAAACCGGAAGCTGTATTGTCGATAAATACCGTGTAGACGCCCTTGGGTTTACCCTCCATATTCACTTTCCAATCGCCATTCGAAACGATGTCCCGACTATAAACCAGGAGGCCGGAAGAGTGATAGATCCGCACTTCATCGCCTTTTGCAAGCCCTCCTATGGTGATCTGGCTGCCGCCCGGATTGGGAAAAATAAAGGATCGGTCGCGGATATTCCATGCGCCCGTCACGACGGAGCTGTATTGAAAGGTGCCGTCCGCGTCGATCATTTTCAGGCGATAGTAGCCCGTATCGTGCAATGGTTCGCCGTCCGCGAATGCATAAGAGTTCCCCGCGCCTTCACCATGCACGGTTCCCAGCGTAACGAAAGTGCGGCCGTCGCGGCTGCGCTGTATATCAAAATGCGAGAATTTACTTTCCTGTATGGTCTTCCAATGGATCAGGAAGCGGCTGTCGGTTTTGGTAAGTCTGACAAACAGCAATTTCACCGGAAGGGGATCCCCGGGGTTCGTAATTTTAGACAGTGTACCATTCAGAAATGATAACGTATAGAGCTCACCGGCCTGGTCCTCGCCAAAAGAGATCAGCGAGGGATAGGTAAGCCCGGCATCGGGCGTAGTGACTCCTAACGGATCCACATACCCGATTTTCCCGGCCGAATAGTCGCCGAAAAAGTAGTGGCCTTTCATCGACGGATACCGCGAGCCTCGGTACACAAAGCCCCCCATCACCGATGCGTCCTTGCCGCCATTGTTGGTATAGCCAGCGTATGTGAGTTTGGGCGCAATGTAGGTTGTCCCCGGCGCACAATGCGACGAATTGTAGGTTTGGGTACCTTCGAGGCAGTTCCAGCCGAAGTTTGAAAGGGGCCCGCCGAAAGGATAAGACAAATAGTTGATCTCTTCCCAACCATCCTGCCCGTTATCGCCGATCCACAGGTCGCCGGTCTGCCGGTCGAAACCGAACCGCCAGGGGTTTCTCAATCCGAGTGCAAATATCTTTCCCAAAGGATTATCGCCGGGCAAAGCCTCACTGGTATTAAGCCGCAGCAGCTTCCCAAAAAGTTTGCTCATATTCTGGGAATTATTGTTGGGGTCGCCGGGTACGCCGCGGGAGCCGGGGCCGTTATCACCTGTGGAGATGTACAGAAACCCGTCTTTGCCAAAGGCCATATCCCCGCCCCGGTGCCCGCCCAGGACATCTTCGTAAGGAATCGTCAGAATTTTCACCTCCGAGTTCGCATCCGCCAGATCGGCGTTGCCCGCCTGCCGCGAGAACCGCGAGATCTGGACTTCGGTTTTGCTTTTTACCACATACAGGACGTAGAAAAAGCCCGATACCTGATAATCAGGCGGGAATGCGATGCTGAATATCCCCGCCCAGTCGGGATCGTTGATTTTTGTCCCGATATCCAGGAATGGTTGTGAGATGACTGCACCGTTTTTGACGATTTTAATCTTTCCGCCGATCTCCGCCACGAAAAGACGTCCATCAGAAGCGTGGGTAACCTTCACAGGCCTGGTAAACCCGGATGTGACCGGTTCGATGGCGAGTTGAAGTTGTGCGAAATCGTCAGATACAGCCACGATCAGCAATAGAATAGTGCAGACGAGACTTTTCATGGGCGCAGGTTAGAGGAGCACTGTAAATATAACAAATAACTCCAGCCAATGCTACCGGCTCGACTTCATCGCCATCACGGTTTTCAGGTCGCTTTGTTCTGTGAAGTTCTGGTACTCCGGACTGTCGCACGCATACAGCGCGATTTTTCCATCCTGGTCGTTGTGAACGCCCCAGCCGTACCGTTTGGTCAAAGGTGAGCACCGCATACAAGCCTGGCCTTTTGAAAAGAACTGCTTCCGGGCCTCTTCCAGCTCGCTTTCGGTCAGATCCTTTCGCTCCGCAAAAACCTTGAACAACACATCGTCCGACGAGAATTTGTAGGGATTCTTGCTGATCATTTCATACTGGATACAGGCCACAGTTTTGGCATCGCCCTTCATCGGCGGTATTTCGCCGCCGGAAGCCGGGCAATCGTCGGCGACTTCGATGAAGGTGTTTTCGTAGTTGGTGGTATGTACTTTCATGACTGATCTTTTTTCGACGCAAAATAGTATCTGGGATGACAACGGTATGTCAGCAGATAAAGCTAAATGCCTAAAAACTTTGCCAGAAGGATTACGCCGCCATTTCTGCGGCCACCGGCAGGTTGCTCCGTTTCATATCCTTGTAAGCCCATTCCGCCATGGCGTTGATTACCGGTTCCAGCTCGCGACCGCCTTCCGTAAGCGTATAGGTAACGTAGGGCGGTACCACTGCTTTGGCTTCACGAATGAGCAACCGATCGTTTTCCAGCTGTTTCAAATGCTGGATAAGCATCTTTTCCGTAATGTGCGGCATAGCCTTCTTTATTTCGCTATAACGCTTGCTCCCCGCCAGAAGGTGAAACAGAATGATCGGTTTCCAGTGGCCGCCGATCTTGTTCATCACATACGTAACCGGGCATTCCTGCATTACGATCTCGCGGTTCGCATTATAGGTAGAATTTTCCTTAACTTTAGTCATACATACTCTCGGGTAAGTACTTGTCAAAAAGTAAGTACAAATATAGCTTTGTCCCATCAAAAAACAATTCGAAAAGACATGAAATACATCATCACAGGGTCACTCGGCAATATTAGTCTGCCTGTTACCCAAAATCTCGTAAAAGCTGGTCATGAAGTAGTGGTTATCAGCAACAATGCAAATAAAAAGGAGCAGATCGAAGGCCTGGGTGCAGAAGCCGCCATTGGCTCCGTACAGGACGTGGCATTCCTTGAATCGGCCTTTAAAGGTGGCGACGTTGCCTACCTGATGATCCCAAGCGACTTTTCACTGGCAGACTACGCTGCATTCCAGCGGGAAGTAGCCGACAAATATGTGCAAGCCATTCAATCGGCCGGCATCACGCGCATCGTGCTCCTGAGCAGCATAGGCGCACACCTGCGTAAAGGCGCGGGACCTATCGACGCACTGGGTTATCTGGAAGAAAAATTGGCTCAAATCCCGGGCTTACAAGTAAAAATCCTTCGCCCCTCCTATTTTTTCAATAATCTGTACGCGCAAATCGGCCTGATTAAAAACGCCGGCATTGCCGGCAGTAACTTCGGTGGTACCGAGGAAAAACTCGTGCTTACAGACACCGACGACATCGCCAAAGTGGCCACCGAGCAATTGCTCGCACCATTTACCGAAGCACAAACCATCATCTACATTTCCAGCGACGAGCGCCACCCTTCCGAAATCGCCGCGGTACTCGGCGCAGCCGTGGGCAAAGAAGGAACGCCATGGGTCACCTTTTCCGACGAAGATTCCTACAACGGCATGCTGCAAGCCGGCCTGAACGAAAGCTTCGCAGGCCTCTACCGCGACATGGGCCAGGCGCTGCAAAACGGCACAATGCAGGAAGATTACTGGAAAAACCGTGGGGAAATCAAGAGCAATTTTAAACTGGAAGATTTCGCGAAACGGTTTGCGGGGGCATATCAGGGATGATATTCAGGGCCGAAGGTCCGGCCCTTTTGCTATTGTGTTGCTAGGTAGCCTGTCATCGTCATAATTCGTGTCCTACCGATTTGTTCAAGTTCCAATAAATCCGAATCACCGGTGACGAGTACGTCGGCATTTGAATCGAGAGCCAGCGCAAGCAGGAAATCATCTTTTGGATCACGACATATATTGACCCTGGCTGTGACATTTACAAAAACAGCGACTTCGTGAATCGTGGAGAGAAGCTCTCCAACATTCCTGGTATCGAAAAAGCGCGCAAATTTAGGACGGCTGGCAACGCTCACAAACTCCTGAACGAGCTCTTCGCTGAAAATGAGGGTTACTTTTTGGGAAAACAACAACTCGTCCAGCTTCGCATTTCCGGAAATGAGGAAGCTGATCCAAAGGTTGGTATGAATAATAATTCTCTGGGGGTTATCCGGCATATCGCTTCGTCCTTTCTGATTCGACTTCGGCTGTAATTTCTTCAAGCGTCGGAGTTGAGTCAGAATTGGAACGAAGCTTTTTCAAAACGGAGGCAAAACCGCCTTCCCCTGGTTTTTGAATGGAAATCAATTCCATTTCTTCCAAGTCTTTGAGAAGCTTTGTCGCTTTGGGGTCCAAAATATTGATCAGAAGCGTGTCCATATCTCAAATTTACAAAAAAGATCACACTATTTCAGTCACCGGATCAAAACCGGGCTGCGATCAATATCCTCTTAAACGGATAAAAAACAGGCGCTTTCGGGAACTGCTGGCTCAGTAATACGCGGTAGTCGTCCCGGAAGCGCCTGGTTAATGGTTCGGGCAGGCGTTCGAGGTAAGGGATCAGTGCCGTGCCGGAGACCCAGGTCAGCAATGCGTTCACGTCGTTGAGCACAAGCGGGTATATTTTCTCTAAAACCTGCATGGATTTGCTGCCGTTTTCGAAGAGAAGCTCGGCATAGCGATCAATGTCGAGCACGGGCGATAACCGGTTCCAACCGGCGTAGACCGGCGCGTAAGGCCCCTGTGTGGCAAGTTCGTTGAGCAAGCGGTTGGTAATGTTGTGGTGCTGCGCCGGCATTTGTACCAATAGCTGTCCGCCGGGCTTTATTTTATTGATAATTTGAGGAAATAGCGCTTCATGATCCGGTACCCATTGCAAGGCTGCATTGGAAAATACGACATCCCACTGCTGTGGCTTGGTCAGCTGGTTTTCGATGGAGCTATTTTCAAACTTCAATGTACTCCCATTGCTTTGCTGCGAGCCCGCCAGCATTTCCGCCGACGAATCGACTCCGAGAACATTTGCGCCAGGTAATGCTTCGGCCAGTTTGGCCGTAAGCTCGCCTGTACCACAGCCAAGATCGACCACTTCTAAACCCGATTGCACGCTCAGCAATGCCAGCAGATCGTAAAAAGGTGCTGATCTTTCCGTTTTGAATTGATTATACGTCTCTGGATTCCAGGCCATTCGATGCTTTGTTTCAACCAGTTTTACCTTGTAAACCTAACAACCGATATTAGATTTACAAGGTAAAACATCGGTAAAACGGTCTTTTAAGCAATCCCCTCCCGCCGCTTCGCTTCGAGCTCGTTCGGCTCCTCCAATGCAAACGAACCCGTTTTGATTTCGCCATCAGGCACGTAGGTGGTAATAATCACACCCGTACCCGACACGGTGTGTTTGGTCAGTTTGAGATTTGAAGGCACGGTGCCATCAGCGAAAAGCTTTTTACCATGACCGATCACCAGCGGGAAGATCCAGATATTCATTTCGTCGATCAGGTTGTGACGCAGGAGCGTCTGGATGAAATCGCAGCTTCCGTGCACCTGCAAATCGATGCCGTCACTCGCTTTGAGCGCTTTGACCTGCGCGACAGTATCATCATTTAATAGTACGGTATTTTGCCAGGTGGCTTCTTTCAGGGTTTGGGTAGCCACATATTTAGTGCAGGCATTGAACTGGTCGGCAGTCGGGTCGTTTTCGATGAAAGGCCAGTGCGCCGCGAAAATATCGTAGGTCTTGCGGCCGAGCAGCAGGTCGTACGGCTGGCTCATCCCCTCGCCCATTACCTGCCCCATCACATCGTCCCAGTAGTGGAACGACCACCCACCGAACTCGAAGCCGCCTGCGCGGTCTTCCTCCGGACCACCCGGCGCCTGTATAATGCCATCTAATGTTACGAATGTGTTGGTGATGATCTTTCTCATGATTTCCGAAAAGTTAATGGTTGGTTAGTTTTTGATTTCGTTAATGCAAATTTAGAGCAGCCAACGCATTCGAAGCGGGTGTCGGAACGTCTTTGAAAAGGGTCATTTGCGACAAGTTTTTAAATCGTCGCCACAAAAAAAATTGCCGGTCTTTCAACCGGCAATCCCAATCTATATAGCGTATGTGATTATTGTTGCTTACGTTTTTTGACACTGTGGTCAACAATTGCTCCGGTACCTGCACCCACGCCGGCACCGATCACGGTACCGATCAATGCACCCTCGACTCGCTTCTTATTCACGATCGCCCCGGTGATGGCCCCTGTACCTGCTCCTACCAGTGCCCCTTTGGCGGTGTGGCTCCATTTCTTTTTAGCGGGAGCTGCCTGCGCAGGAGCGCTTGCAACGGCCTGGGTGTGGTGTGTTGCCTCATTTTTCTCGATTTCTTCCCACTTTTGCGCTTCTTCTCGTTGCGCTTGCAGGGCACTCATCGAATCTATAATAGCCTGCTTTTCCATGGCTACGCGCATGGAATCGATGGTTTTTTGTTGTTGTTTCAAGAGTGCTTCCTGCTTGTCTGACTGCGTGTTACAGGCTACCATCACTGAGGCAGCAAATAACATCGAAATAACAGCTTTCATCTTTGGTGTTTGGATGGTTATACCGGTTATTAAGCCAAAAGTGTGCCAAACCTGCCATTTCCGGCCGATAATTCACACATCGGGGCACACGCCTACCGCTAAATAACAAACGATTGAGTAGATCGGGGATAGTCGCTAACTTGTAGAACTACCTTGACTCTTAGACAACCACCTCTTATGGAAGGCATTATCAACGACAACCTCGATCAACAGTCGCAACGGTCCGGCCCGAACGGCCCGCGGCCTTTTTTTACGAGGGGCACCAAAGTAAATATCATCAGTGCCGAGCACGATGGCCGCACATTGTGGTACATTACCAGCGACGGAACGAAGGTCATCGGCAATAAAGTCGAGCTGGATGCCTATTCGGGCCTTTCGGCAAATGACAAATCGCATTTTTTCATTTGCTACCGCGCGCAAAATGCAGGTATCCCGATTATCGATATGGCCGACGCGCCCGACAAGCTTTTCTTTGCGAACCTCCCTCCTGCGCCTAATCTGCCGTTCCGGGTTACAGAGTTGTTCCCCGAGGTATGGGCTACCGGTGTGACGCAGGCCGTGAGCCGGTTGCCGGAGTCCCGCAAGCACGTTTTTGTTTACATACACGGGTTTGACTGGGAACCGGGTCTCAAACTGGAACTGGTACCCCAATTCGTACAAAGCTACCTGGCCCACCCCGCAAACAGCGTGGCCAATGTGCTCTACTTCGGCTGGCCGTCATACGGATGGCGTAAGAAGGCCGACGACCGCTCGATCGGCTATGGCGAGCAGTTCACCCGGAATGGATTGTTTGAATACTTTGAAGTGCTCTCCCGAAAACTGAAAGAAGCGGGTAAAACGCTCAACCTGGTCGTTCATTCATTCGGACACCAGCTGCTGAACGGCATGATCAATCCCGGCGAAGGCCACAGCATTCCGACCGGCATTTTCGAAAACATATTTCTCATGGCCCCCGACGTGACTTACCTGGCCGTACAGCAGGGAGGCGTACAGTTGAGAAACATGCGGAGGAAATTCAAAGGCCCGCATTTTCATTACAATTACACACCGTTGAAGCAGCTTGCCAAGCACGTCGACATTTACTACGACCCGAGCGATTACCTTTTGTACGTGAGTTCCAAACAGTTTAACCTCAATGAAAATACCGCTGCTTTCGATCCCCGCCCCGATGCCGACGGCCTTACTACCGACTTCCGCAACCTGGGCAGCTACGGCGACGAGATCTTCAAAAAAGACCCGACCCTGAAACTCGAAGAAGGCTTCAATTTCTATAACGTGCTGGATATCATCAAACAGGACACCAGCCCGAAAGCAGACCCGCTCTTTTACGGCTTCCTCGACAACGACGACGAAGGCATGACGAAAGCAAGGAATGGCGATTACAGCGGCATCAACCTCCTCAAAACATTCTGGGAAAAGGACTTCCTGATGAAGCACCATGCATACCTGTTCAGTTGCCGGCCCGTGGTGGCGCACGTGTTACAGCGCCTTGCGGGCGTGCCCGCGCAACCGCTTGTGCCTGAGGAGGAAGCGCCTATTGTGTAGAGGGAGTTAAAAAACAGCAAGAGCAAATTTTATGTCACGCTGAGCGAAGTCGAAGCGCGGTACGGTACCGCGCTTCGACCGCCGGGCGGACCGGTTCGCTCAGCGTGACATGGCTTAGATCGCTTGAAAAATACGGCCCGACTACCAACCAAGTTTCACACATTTTGGTCTTCGAACTACCTCACATTCCCCAACTTAGAGCTATGAAGACTTTTTTCTCAACTCTTGCCCTTTTGGTCGTTCTGGCTTGCAAAAAAGACCAACCCACCCCGATGGCCTTCGATGATTTCTCGTTTGTGGCACCTTCCAGCTGGAAAAAATTCGAAGCGCAGGGCTACGATTCCAAAGTAGGCGGCATTACCAATGGAAAGGATACCCTCAGATACGACATGGGCATGTATTCCTATTCATTTACGAAGGAGACCAACGCTACCCACTACCGCACTGAAACCGTGCAGAATGGCTATAAAACACTCACAGTATGGCCCAAAAAGACTGGGCAGGGATTGATAGGGATTTACATTAAAGTCGATGATTTAAGAAAGCTCAGCATTTACGGAAGGAGTAAAGATGAAGATGAGGTTTTGAAAATACTGGCGTCGGTGAAGATACTTTGATAGTCTTCAATGTCAGCGCTAATTCAAAAAACGCACCATTCGAGGCGCCGCCTTTAAATATTGACCCATCGTATGTAGCAATAACCGATTCCGGTGCAAGCTAAACAGATCTTCCGAGGTAAAAAACCATCCCTGATTTGTAACCGTCGAATGTCTTGTTTAATTTGGGCAGCCCGTCCTGCCGGACGTTTTTCCCAAACGTACACCTGTTCTCTTTATATGAAGTACTTATACGCGTTACTTTTGATGGCGCTTCTTGGGAGTTGCAATAACCCTCCCGAGGTCGAACCCGACCCAATCCTCACTTTAGTCACTTATCCGAATCCCGCCGGTAAGCGCATCGCATTCCATGTAGAAAACGACGAACGGGCTGCGTTCACTTTACAGATTTACGATCCAAAAGGGAAAATGGTATTCGAATGGCAAGTTCCTGAGGGAGATGCTACCCAGGGCTTTAACCTCGACCCAACCGAATTTGGAACCGGCGCATTTCACGCAGTGCTTCGCAAGAATGGTTCAGTGTACACCAAAAAATTCATGGTAATATGACAGTGCGGATCATGATATGGGCATCGGCGTTGCTCTTTGCCCTCCAAGTAAATGCGCAGCAAGCCGCTAATGAATGGTTCCTGAACGCAAATATCAATATACACATTCCGGGTGGCGGTTCTCAGAAATCCGTCTACCCCGTTCTCGGATACAACAAAAATACCGACCCGAAATTCCTGCTGGGCGGTGTGGGCGTGGGCGTTTTCATGCTCCGACCGATCGCCTCCGATTTCCACCTGAAAGCACATGGATATCTCTCCAAAATAAGCTATTGGGATGATCCGATCGAAATGAAAAGTGCTGTTGGAGAAAATACCGGCATTTACCAGGCGGGCGGTTCCGATTACGTGGCGGGCGTTAATGGCCTTGTCCACTATCACTTGGCCGATCGCATTTCCGTGGGTGCGGGCGTAGGCGCACAGGTTCTCATCGCTTCATTCTCCCGGACTCCCGGCATTTACGGCTATGGCCTGCCAGCCGAAAAATCTTCTATCACAAATCATCATTACAAGAGAATAGTCCCTGTTATCCCGGTCGAATTATCCTATCGGTTTCCCAGAGTCGTACTCAATCTTCGCTATGACATCGGGCCACTCAACCGGATTCGCGGCGAACTGGCGAAGGCCAAAAACGAAAAGTACGACGTGTTGTCCCTGGAAGTCGGCTTTAAATTGAATTAATGGACAGGCACTGAGCCGCAACCCTTACATTTCTACGTCCAAAAGCGCCATTTGGGAGGAAGATTTAACATCGGGAGAGTTGTAAAATAGCGGTGGAACTCTAAATTTGACCTGTCTAAAAACAAACAAATCATGAAAACGAAGTTCACCTTTTTGCTCCTGTTCGCGGCCTCGCTTTGCATGGCCCAGCTTCCTAAACCCGATGAAATCCCGACCTCCAAAGGTCCGCTCAAAATCCAGCCGCTCAACCACGCCACGCTGGCGCTTACCTGGAACGGCAAAACCATCTACGCCGACCCTTATCAGGCGCCTAAAACGTTCGTAGGGATCGCCAAACCCGACCTGATCGTGATCACCGACATCCACGGCGACCACTTCGACCCGGCCTCCCTCGACGCCCTCGACCTGACGAACACCGTCATCGTGGCCCCGCAAGCCGTAGTCGATAAAATGTCCGACGCATTGAAAGCAAAAACGACCGTCCTCGCCAACGGCGCCACCACCGAAAAGCTCGGCATCAGCATCACCGCTATCCCGATGTACAACCTCCCCGAAACCGCCGACTCGCGCCACACCAAAGGCCGCGGCAACGGCTACGTCCTCAAACTGGGCGGCAAATCGGTCTTCCTCAGCGGCGACACCTCCGGCATTCCGGAGATCAAGGCATTGAAAAACATCGATGTGGCGTTTGTGTGCATGAATTTGCCTTATACGATGGATATTAACGAGGCTGCGGCTACTGTGCTGGCGTTTAAGCCGAAGGTGGTTTATCCTTATCACTATCGCGGGCAGAATGGGTTTAGTGATACGGAGGCGTTTAAGAAATTGGTGAATGGGAAGGATGGTAAGATTGATGTGCGGGTTAGGGATTGGTATACGGTGAAATAGCATTTTCCCTTTGATAATGCATTGGAATCCCTTCGAGTTGTCGGAGGGATTTTTTGTTGGTATATATTACCAATTTTTGGTACTTTTAAATCGCCGCCATCTCAACAGAATAGATCATGACAAAGAACACATCCATCTCCATCGGCCCTCATTTTGATACATTTATCCAAAACCAAATCGAAACCGGGCGTTATGCGTCCACAAGCGAGGTAGTAAGGGCCGGCTTGCGCTTGCTGGAAAAAGAAGAAGAAAAATTGAAGCTATTAAGACAGGCATTGGTAGAAGGTGAACAAAGTGGCTGGATTGAAGACTTTAATCCAGAGGAATTTAAAGCTAGAATGCGAGGTAACACAAAATCTTAATGGGATCATACCGCCTGGCTCGTCGGGCCGAAACAGACTTACAGGACATTTGGGATTACACGGAATCCACCTGGTCAACCGAGCAGGCGGAGAAATATCTGGATGGACTGTTCAGCCGCTTCCAAGCCATCGCCGATGGCAGAGCCAAAGCCATATCAATTGACGCGATTCGTGTAGGATATCGTAAAACTCTTTTTGTTAAGCACAACATCTTCTTTCGAAAGACTGCCAATGGTGTCATCGAAATTGTCCGCGTTCTTCATGTAAGCATGGACGTGGACTTACATATTTGACTTACGAATTCCGAAATGGCCTCTTACTTCCCAACAAACGACGCCAGCATCTTCTCCGCAGCCTCCTGGTAACGCTCAAACTTCGATATCTCGCTGGTGAAAGTCGCCAGATAGGCCATGTCATTCTTAATAAAGCAAATAGCCGAAACTTTCAATTTAAATATCCCCGGTGAAAATTCATATGACAGCCGATATTCCTCGCGCCCACTGCTATTCTCTACCTTCGACTCCAACAATTTGCCCTCGCTGAACATCACCTTGATCTGCTGCTCCGATATTTCTTTATATTTCTGAATGTCAATAGGCTGCCCGCCAAGACTCTGGACCATCACATTCAGGTTATCGCTAAATTTATCATCGGGACCATCCGCCGGCGAGAAGAAAAACACCTTCGAATTCATGGTGCCGGACGTGTCAATGCGCCACGTCGAAGGATATGAAATTTTGAAATCGTTTTTGGAAAACTTTTTAAAATCATCAACGACTACCGACTGCCCGTTTACAGAAAAAATGGTCAAGCAGAAAAGAAGAGGCAGCAGAAGTTTCATCATGTCGTACATTGTTTTACGCATAATAGCACAAAAAATTGATTCCGCTCCATTTTTGGCCGTAAACTCAACCTACCTCCTCTTCGCGCGTACGGGCTCCGGCTCTTCCACCGGGTTGAGGGTAATCTCTAATCTGTTGCCTAAGCATCTCACCGTCACTTCATCTCCGCATTCGAAGCCCGCTTCTTGCAGCCATCTACCGCAGAGGCGGATTTCGGGCATGCGGGCGTATTTGTATGCGCGCGGGAGGTATTTGTGGTAGACGGTCAGGCGGCGTTCGGTGGGGGCCGGAGATTGTTTTCTGTGTGGCATAGTTTGTAATGTTTACCTAGCAATATTAACACGAACCAAATTAAAAGCGAAACGAAACAGACCAATAACACCCTATAAAACAATCATTTACAATCAATCAATATGACACAATCTGCTAATTAATTTACACGAAATGCTAAATAATTATAGTTTTGTGTAAAGCCCGACGTTCGGAAAAATATTTTCGTTCCTATGATTTTTTTGAAATGTATGGAGACCCGAAGCAGGTTTACCGCTAAATAATTAGCTGGTGCCATCAGCGGTGACAAGAAGTAGACACGAAGCCATCCTGACTTAAAACATATTAACAACCTCCTCCACTTCATGGCAGACAAAGCATACATCACACCTATCGTATTTAGATGGGCCCGCGAATCCGCGAAAATGACTTCGGAGATAGCGGCATCAAAAGTCAATGTTACTGTCGAGAGATTGCTGGAATGGGAAGCAGGAACGACTCAACCGACAATAAAACAGGCACAAATGCTTGCAAAAGCTTATAAAAGGCCGTTCGCTCTGTTCTTTCTTCCTGATATCCCGCGGGACTTTCAACCGTTGCAGGACTTCCGCAGAAGCGATTCCAAAGCACTTAGTACCGGCTCCGTTTTCATGATTCGTGAAATTCAGCAAAAACAGGCCTGGATAAGCGAAACTAATCAGGAAAACCGGGAACAGAAATTTCCGTTTGTAGGACGTTTTACCGTCAACGACAACCCGGAAGACGTCGCGGAGGACATTCTGAACACGCTTGACATTTCTCCGGGCAAATACCCCAATGGAAATGCAGTTAAAGAATGGATAGAGAAGGCAGAAGCAAAAGGCATTTTCGTTTCAAGAACCAGTTTCGTAAACTCCCATTTAACATTAGATAGCGACGAACTTCAAGGATTTGCCATCGCCGATCCTTTCGCACCCTTCGTGTTTATCAATTCCGAAGATTGGGCTGCGCCGCAACTCTTCACGCTTGTTCACGAGCTTGCACACATCTGGATTGCTGCCAGTGGAATTTCCGCTGACATTGATCCCGGCTTCCGGAAGATTGACAGGCTTCATCCTGTCGAACTGTTCTGCAATGAAGTAGCTGCAAATGCACTGATTCCGAAACACATGCTATTGCAATTGGGCAGTAGCATTTATCAAACGGCATCTCAAATTTTTGCCGTCGCAAAGACGTTCGGCGTCAGTTCTTTTGCATTGCTCGTACGCGCATTGAATTTGAACCTGATTTCGATCGCCCAGTACAAAAATCTAAAAGCAGCGGCAGACGCCGAATTTAAGGCCTTCCTCATCAGGGAGGAAGAGAAAAAAGCCAAACAAAAGGAAAGCACTGGCGGGCCTAGCTATTACCTGTTACAAATTCAAAAAAACAGCCGATTATTTACTCAAACAGTTCTGGATGCATTTCATGGCGGCAGCCTTGAACCCACCCAGGCAAGCTCGCTACTCAACGTGAAAATCAATCACTTTCACAACCTGGAAGCCCAGCTATACAAATGAGTAACGCAATCAAAAAGTACTGCCTGGACGCCAACGTGCTGATTCAGGCTTGGAACTCCTATTATTCGCCGAAGTTTTGTCCTAGTTATTGGGAAGTGTTGAATGAGTTGGGAAGTGCTGGGAGAATTTTCATTCCGGAAGCGGTTTATGAAGAAATTACTCGGACCGATGACGACCTATGCGAATGGCTTAAACAAAGTCGGATCGACATCAAAGAAATAACTGGGGAAGTAGCCCAATGTCTCCGTAACATTTACGCCGCAAACCCTACTCATATCACCCTTGTAGACAACTTAAAAGGAAGATCACTAGCCGATCCCTGGGTGATTGCGCATGCAATGCACGAACGCGCTACTGTGGTGACTAAGGAGGAGAAGGTTACCGCGTTGAATGCTAATCGGATTAAGATTCCCAATGTTTGTGAGAATATGGGGATTGAGTGGATGAATGATTTTGGGATGATTCAGGAAGTCAGTGTAAAATTTTCTTGTTCGCTAGTTTGACGATCGCAAAACGTGTAAGAAAATTGACGACAATCGCAATCTTCCTGATTTTCCTTTCTTGGAAATGAGGCTTGATTAGAGGCAGACAAGCTAGTTTAGACAAAATCAAAACTTATTTTAAATGTAAACACCAAACGAAAACAAACGATGGAGAAACTCTTCGATGATAAAGATAGGAAGGATAAGCGCTATGCAAGGCACATAGAAAGAACTTACAATTTCTATGATTCGACTGCAAGGCCAGAGTTTGTAGCAATACGTGAAATGCTGAATGAATGGTTTTCACGATATCCGGACACAGACAAACGCCAACTTAAAGGAGATTTTCGTTCGCAATTTGAATCGGCTTTCTTTGAACTTTTCATACACGAATTGTTTTTCCAACAAGGATTTTCATTATCCGCGCATCCAAGCGTTCCGAACTCTACAAGAAATCCAGATTTTCTGGCAAAAAAGGGCGACGTGGAGATATATTTAGAAGCCAAAGTAGCCACTGATAAATCCAATGAAGAGCGAACGTTTGAAAATAAGGTTGGTGCCATATATGATGAACTAGAAAAATTAATTAGTCCAGATTACTGGATTGACATTGTAGCAATATTCTTTAAAACCAACAGGCAGGTAAAATTGAGTAAAATGAGAAGTCAAATTCAAACCTGGTTAAACGAATGCCATTCAAAACAATCACCAATCTACAACGATTACCACGAGTATAGTGAAGAATGTTACTCATACAACGACAGCGAGGTAAAAATATCCTTATGCCTCTTTCCATCCACTATTGAAAAAGACCATCCTATCGCATCCTATTTGGGTGGTACCTATTCTGGTGGATGTGAAGAAGCTTTAATTGATGCAATTAAGACAAAGGGAAGTAAGTATGGACAATTGGACAAACCATATATCGTATGCATTAATCTTCCCGGACTAAGATATCCTCGCACAGATGAAATACACAACACTCTGTTTGGTAAACGTCGCTCAATCTCCGACCTATATCCTTATGAGTCAGTCCCTTTTTCTACTGAAATGGATGGAATCCTAAAAAATCCTGCTGGACCGGCATTTACCCAAATCTCAGCCTTTTTCATCACAAGAGTTTTCGAATCAAATCTACATATAGCAGATCACTGGCTAATAGAACACCCGAATGCGAAAAACAAGCTTGATTCCTCGATTATAGCCCTCTCCTATTCAAATGTAATGCAGGAGAAAGATTCAACAAAAATCTCCATTGGGCAACTAATCCAGCAAAGCAGAGAATAATCCCTGACGGCCCAATTTAGCCTTACAGCTCACCTCCCCACCCCAATCGCCCGCTCAACCTCCCCAACAAACCCCTCCAAAACCCCACTAACCCTTAAAATCCCCTCCTCAGCCTCCTTCCAATTCTTCTGCTCAATCGCCTCCCGGATCATCGGAAGCGTTTTCACCCCATACCCCGTATAAAACCCAGGAGCATAAATCTGATGCCGGTACCAGGGCCGACGAGGCAACCCATCCGCATGAATCAGCTTCCTTTCAGTTTTGTATAAAATCTCGTTCAACTCCTTCAACTTGTCAGCGGGAAGTGTGGAGAATTTCGAGGATGCCGAAGCAAATGCCTTCGCGCTTTGTTCCAACCTCACCAGTGCATTATCCAACGGCGCGAAGTTGAGGTATGGCGCCACCGATTCAACAGATGGTTTCACAAATGGATCTTTCGGGTCAGCCGCAGCTTCGAAGCGGCCTTCACCAAGCACTTTATTGTGATCTTCCGCTTTGGTGCGCGCGGCTTCGAGTTCCTTTTTTACTTCCGCAGTATACCCTTGCACCGTGTTCGCGAAATTGCTGAAATCGAAGGGCAGCACGTCGGCATTGGCGAAGCGGAGGACGGAACGGCCGAGGGTTTTGGCGAGCGTTACGCCGTAGGCAAAGTCGCCGTCCTTGAAACGGGTGTAATGGTCGTAGGAATCGAAAATGGAGTGGTAGTCGCCGCCGGCATCTTCGCCGCCGTAGCCGACGTTGAGGGAGGCGATGCCGAGGTGCTGGATGAACGGCGTATAGTCAGAACCGGAACCCAGCGCGCCAATGCGCAGGTCGGCGCGGGAGCGGGCTTCCTGTTTAGCGGTCGGGGTGCCGTTCAGGATCGTACGTGAGCGCAGGCGCTCGATCACACTCGTGCCTTTTTCGGGGTCGGTGACGTCGCGGCCTACCTGGTTCACGAATTTTTCAAGCGTATGCGACCCGCCCGCGCCCAGGTATCCGCGACCGTTTCCATCGGAATTGAGATAAACGACGGCCTTTTCCTTCAAAATAGATTGGTATTTCTCCACCCATTCCGTCGAGCCGAGCAGACCGGGCTCTTCGCCGTCCCACCAGCAGTAGACGATGGTACGCTTCGGGTTCCAGCCCGTTTTGACGAGCTCGCCTAATGCCCGCGCTTCTTCCAGTTCAGCCACTGCGCCGCTCACCGGATCGGCCGCGCCGAATACCCAGGCGTCGTGGTGGTTACCGCGGATCACCCATTGGTCGGGAAACTCGCTGCCTTTCAGCGTCGCGATCACATTGTAGCAAGGCACGATATCGAAGTTGAATTCCAGCTTCAAATGCACCTTCGCAGGGCCCGGGCCGACGTGGTAGGTGATCGGTAATGCGCCCCGCCAGGTCGCAGGCGCTACCTGACCGCCCAATGCTTTGAGCAGCGGCAATGCATCGCCGTACGAAATCGGCAGGACCGGGATCTTCATCATCGCTGGGGCCTCGTCCACCGACAGTCGCTTGTGCGCCGCGTCGGCCACAAAACCATTGGTGAGCGGATCGCCCGGCGCCAGCGGCAAATCCACCACCGACCCGCGCTGCACGCCCGACTCGTTTTTAAATGCCCCTTTGGGATATACGTCGCCCTGGAAATAGCCATCTTCCTTCGGATCGGAATAAATAATGCAGCCGATCGCACCATGCTCGTACGCTACTTTCGGCTTAATGCCCCGCCACGAACCGCCGTATTTGGCGATTACGATCTTGCCCTTCACATCTACGCCCAGCTTCGCGAGTTCTTCATAATCATCCGGCACGCCATAATTCACGAAAACCAGCTCGGCCGTCACATCGCCATTAGCAGAAAATGCATGGTACGGCGGCAGCACATCCTTCGTTTGCGCCGATGTGGCGTCCTCTTTCAAAGGTTTTTCGGTTAATGAAGCCTTGAATTTCGTCGGTTCGGTCAATTCCAGTATCCGCACTTTGGGCGTCGGGAAAAGCACATGCACTGTATCGAGCCGGGCATCGAAGCCCCATGAAGCAAGCTTGTCGCGCAGAAAAAGCGCATTATTAAGGCCATAAGGCGAGCCCAGCTGGTGCGGAAATGCCGTCATGCGCTTCATCCAGTCGCGCAGGTTATTGGCCTGCAACTGCTTATCGAACGCCGCTTCGAGGTCCAGCTCCTTCTTCGCCGCCTCGGTACCGAAACCGAGAAGCGGTTGCTGCTGCTGCGCCTGCACGGAGGTAGCGGCCATGCCTGAAAATAATATGTAAGTAAATGTTCTTTTAAAAAGGTGTCGCATAGGAACGGAGTGAAAGGTTATTGGTGATGCTTAAATATAGTGAATGCACCGTAAACGCGGACTTTTTGATCGGCGAAATTACCACCGGTTGCAAATGCCGTAAAAATGCCGCTATCATTCCCGCTCCGGAAAGGTTAAATTTGGGTAAAACAACTTCAATATGAACAACCTGAATACCTCTGAACAAATCAAAGCCCTGCGCCGGGCGAAGGGACTTTCGCAGGAAAGTCTGGCTGAAAATGCCCGCATTAATCTGCGCACATTGCAACGCATCGAAGCCGGCGACACCATCCCACGCGGTGAAACGCTCCGCCTCCTCGCGCAGGCGCTCGACGTGCCAGTAGAGACGCTCGTACCCGCGCAAGTACAGGTGGAAGATACGTCATTCCTGAAAACCCTTAACCTCTCCGCTCTCTCTTTCTGGCTGCTGCCCCTCGGCGGTGTCCTCGTCCCGCTTGTGTTATGGCTCTACAACCGCCAACGCGTCGCGGGTGTGAACGAACTCGGCAAGCGTATCCTCAATTTCCAGATCACCTGGGCTATTATTGTGTACAGCTTCGTGCTCATCATCATGTTCGGCCTGATGTCCGGGCGGTTCTTTTTCCACCCCTTCCTGATGGCCGGGTTTGGATTGTTGATGGCAGTGGTCAACACCGCGGTTATCCTTACAACACATTTCCGCCTCGTCCGGGGTGAAGGGGATTATTATGGAATGGGGTTGAAGATTATTCAGTGAGTTTGTTGAAATGCAGGGTTTGGATTGTGGCTCTGCTTCACAAATGCAACACCACCAGCGCCACAATTGCCGGCAAAGCCTGCACGAAAAATATCTTCTTACTAGCCGTAACAGCCCCGTAAATCCCTGCCACGATCACACAACAAAGGAAGAAAACCCCTACGTACAGCCGCCAGTGATGGTCCTCAATGAGCAATGACCAGACAAGCCCGGCGGCGAGGAAACCGTTGTAGAGTCCCTGGTTGGCGGCGAGGGTTTTGGTAGGCTTGAACAGCTCGGGCGCCAAAGAGCCTTTGAAGGTTTCCTTGCCTTTCGTTTCCCAGGCGAACATTTCGATGTAGAGAATGTAAAGATGTTCCAGCGCAACGAGGGCGACGAGGATGGTAGCGAGTGTTTGCATATGTCTTTTTTTGAAGACAATGTACAAAAAAACAGGCCTTTGGGTAATGCCGAGGCCTGTTTAATCATGGAATTTTAATAGCAACCCGCGGATTTGGCTAGGCCTCCTCTTTAATGAGCGTTCGCAATTGATTGGCCAGCTCGGGTGATACCTGCACACCGTGTACATCGTGCGCATGTACGGCGGCCTGCGCCAGAACTTCTTCATCGGTGGCGGCCTTGATTACCCCTTCACAATCGAATCCCGCGTCGCGGCAGTGTAATGTTTTCATATTTGGAACAGGTTAAAAGTGTACGGGCAAAAATAGCGCCCGAGACAACCAGCCGACGGTATCAAAAGATACATAAACCTAAATTTATTTCAGGCGAATATACCCCCTTAGCAACATTACCTTGCCCTGCTGCTCAAAGCTTTTCAGTATCCTCGAAATGACTACGCGGGTTGTTCCCAGTTCGTAAGCAAGCTGTTGGTGGGAAATGGCAATCTTGTCGGTGCCTTCCTGCCGCGACCGGTTAGCCAGATACGTCATGACCCTTTTCTCAACCGGATCAAATGCCACGCTCTCGAATGACCCGAGCAGCTCGTCGTACCGGCTCCGGAAAGTCTGGATCAGAAATGCATTCCACGAAGGATATTTGAGCTGCCACTCGTTCACCAGACGCGACGGAAAAACAAAAATTTCCGACGGCTCGGTCGCTACTCCATACGAACGCTGGTGTTGTTGAAATACGCGGCGGAAAGCGACATCATACAGGTCTGTCCTGCGCGGACGTAGTACAGCAGGATTTCCCGATCCTCTTTTTGCTGAAAAACCCTGATTTCCCCCGTGAGAACAATCGGCAGAAAATCGAGGTATTGCCCTTCACGGACGATCATATCTCCTTTCCCTATCCGCAGGAATTTGCTATTGTGAGCCATTTCCTGCCTTAGCCCCGGCTCGACAAACATCCCGGGAAGTTTGGCCAGTATTTCATTTTTATCCATAAACATTTATTATTCAATACATTACAATAATATTATTGAAAATATACTGAGGTTATTCGTTGTCACCGCATCTTTGCTTGAAGATCTATTATGCGGTAGAGCACGTTCGTATTCCTGCTCATTGGATAACCGATTGCCAATATTATCTTGCCGCCAAATTTTAGCGTTCACTTCCATTCACCAATCAATCCATGAAAAAACACTTTCTCGCCTGCCTGCTCCTGTATGTATGTTCACTCGCGCAAGCGCAGACGCCCGACAAAAGCTTTAAAACCGATGACCTCATCCTCCAAAAAGTAAGCGACCACGCATATACGCACCTTACCTACCTCCAAACGGAAACTTTTGGAAAAGTACCCTGCAATGGCCTCATCGTTTTCGACGGAGGCGAGGCGGTGATCTTTGATACGCCAGTGGACGACGCGACTTCCGAAAAGGTAATCCGGTGGGTCGAAGATAGTTTGAAATGCAAGGTAAAGGCCATCATAGCCACGCATTTCCATGAGGATTGCGTCGGCGGGTTGAAGGCGTTTCACGAGCACGGCATCCCATCCTACGCGACGAACAAGACGATTGCATTCGACAAAGAACACAAATTCCCTGTCCCTCAGAAAGGTTTCGACAATCAGCTGGACCTGAAAGTGGGCAAAAAAGCGGTTGTCGCGGCATTTTACGGTGAAGGTCATACGCGCGACAATATCATCGGCTATTTCCCGGCCGAGAAGGTAATGTTCGGCGGCTGCCTGATCAAAGAAGTGGATGCAACCAAAGGCAACCTCGCCGATGCCAACGTGGAAGCATGGCCCGCAACGGTGACCAAAATCAAAGCGCAATATCCGGACGCGAAAGTGGTGATCCCAGGGCACGGGAAAATCGGCGACACCGCATTACTGGACTACACGATCAAACTGTTTTCCCAAAAATAAACCGCAGAGCGGCTCCTTGTTTATAGCAACATAGTGTTGCAAAAAACGAATTCAGCTCCGTTAAGAGCTTCCCGACACAATTGTCAAGGAAGCTCCTAACGGAGCTGAAATGTTAATCAGACTACCAACGCTACTTCACCCCCTTGCCCGTAGCAGCCCAGTAAATCCCGCCATAAAGGTGATCCAGGAACGACTGATCGGAGTAAACCAGGCCAATGTGGCCCAGGCCGGTGTAGAATGCGCGGCCGCCGTCGAAATTGTGGTACCATGCGATCGGGTGCTCACCCATGCCGGTGCCCTGGTTTGTTTTAGGATCGTAGGTTTTTTCGTCGAGGTTAATGAGCACTTTCAGGTCATCGGCGTTGAGCGGTTTTTTGTATTCGTACCACTCGTCGGTCCATAGCATACGTTTCGGGAAACGTTCGAGGCCGGGGAAATTGCTGTCTTTCACATCCAGGAACGCCGTTTGCTGCGCCGGGTGGGTTTTGAAATACGCTCCTACCAGCTTGCCATACCAGGGCCAGTCATATTCTGTATCCGCTGCCGCGTGAATACCTACCCAGCCCTTTCCGCTTTTGATGTACTTTTCTAGGGCCGCCTGCTGCGTGTCGTTGAGGATATCCCCGGTCGTGTTCAGGAAGATCACTACCGAGTAGTTAGCCAGACTTTTGTCATTAAAAACATCGGCATTCTCCTGCCAGTCGACCGAGAAATTATGCCTCGACGCCAGGTTCCTGATCCCGGTCACACCTTCGTGGATGGAAACATGGTGAAAACCCGCAGTTTTGGTAAAAAGCAACGCCTTGAACTGCTGCGCATGCGCCGTAACCGCGCTTCCGATCAGAAGAGACAGGGCCAGTAATTTTTTGAGCATGATTAAAATTGAAAAATGATGGAAATAGTATTTAAAACAAGCAGGGTTAGAAATTTACTGTTTTGACCACGTGAGATTAGGTTACTTCTAAAATTCAAAGGGCTGTTTTAATGCCAAAAATGGAGCTAACATTAAAATCAGGTACATTTTAATGTCAGCTCCAATAAAGCGTAAACCCTCTAAGACTATCTCCCTACCTTCAACCGCGTCTGTGCGCCGCCGCTAACATCTTTCAATTCCACTTTCAATCCATCCTTCACCACACTGCGGTCGAGTACTAATGTGATCGGCTGGATGCCTTGCGACAGGTCGGCAGTGATCATGCCGGCGGAGATTTTCAGAGGTTTTCCGCCACTGTATGCGGTGATGCCGTCTGTGGTGCTCAATGCGAAGGTTACCGGACCTTTGGTTAATGCCTCGATCTCAAAACCTACCACGCTGTATGTTTTTCCAGCACTGTTGTTGATTTCAGAAAGCTCGTCGATCGGAAGTTCGCCAGATACTTTGCTGTAAACCGGCGCGCCGGAAACCTTCCCTTTACCTGCTGATGCAGGATTTCCCGGAGAGAATTTACTTGCCAGCTCTTTGCTCAAACTGATGTTCTCCCACCTGCGCACGTAGCGCGTTGCGGGTACGCGGAAGTCACCGGGTTCGCCGAGTTTGGTCAGGAATGCGACAAGATCCACAAACTGATCGCGGTCGAGGCTGGCGGTGAGGCCCGGAGGCATGAGCGAGCCGGGTACTTTTTCCATAACCTGCACCTGGCTTTTGGCAATGGAAACCTCCTTGCCCGTCACGTCGCGGATCACGATTTCGTTGGCGCCATCGGAGGCCAGGTAGCCCATCAGTTCAGAGCCGTCTTTTTTGACAACGCGCTTCAAATCGTAACCTTCTTTAATTGAAGCACTTGGATAAAGTATTGATTTAATGATAGTCTCAGCAGGTGAACTCGTTCCAAGGCTGCTCAAATCGGGCCCGATCAATCCACCTGCGCCGCCGATCGCATGGCAGGTCGTGCAGCTTGATTCGGCTTTACGGAAAATCAACTCTCCTTTGACAGCATCCCCTTTTTCGCGGGCCAGCTTGGCGAGGCCTTCAATGGTCTTATCATCGAGGTCTTGCGGCATTTTAGGTGCAGGCATAGTACCTCCCGACGCTTCCAGGGCTTTTTTCAATGCCGCTATTTCGTCGATGCTCTGGCGTGTCCAGCCGGCACGTTGCTGTACGAGTACACGGCCCCGTTTGGCAACGGTTTCCGGAATCTTTTTCGCGGCAATGGCATCAGCCAACGCAGCTGCGCCGGAGTTGGAAGGAATGAATGCCAGGAATAGGTCCGACATGTCGGTATCCGCAGGTAGCGTGCGCATCAACTCGGCACTAGCCTTTGCTCCTTCTTTTTCATCCAGGCCAGCCAGTTGCGCAGCCGCGATGATGCGGACTTCCGGAGTGTTTTTCGGACCTGTCAGGTCGGTTACCAATTGTAATGCTTTTGGTTTATCGATAGCTCCCAATGCGCCGAGGGCAGCTTTTTTGGTAGCTGGGTTGCCCGTTTGGATAAGGCTGGTCAGCCTGTCATTTAACGATGAAACTTTCCAAAGGCCGATCAGGCGAATAGCGCTGAGGCTGACGGCTTCCTCGTCATTACCAATCAGCGACGCGATGCGCTCCGGATTTTTGGTTGGGATCACTTTGCGCTGGCTACCGGCTTCTTCCAATGCAGCCAATTGAGCGGCGGCATTTTTGTTATTGGATTGAACAGCCAAGTCAAGCAGCATATTCAGGTCGGCGGGCTGGCCGAGGCGGGCTATCGATGCGAGGACGTCCTTTTGATATTCATCGGGTACCTGGCCTTTTTGGTACAATGCAGTCAGCAATGCAGCAGCATCGGAACTTGTTGCGGATTTCAGTGCATAGGCCGTCTTTTTAGCATCACCTAATAGATTCGGATCAGATTTCAGCTTCGCTACCCATACCGGTTCCAGTTCACGGACGGTTTGCCACAATGCGAAATCCAGAAATTCGTCCATTTGTGCATCCAGTACAGTCAATGCGGTTTTTGCAGCTTGCGGTGTTTTCGTTTTACGCAAGGCAATTACAGCCTCCAGGCGTACCTGCGGGTGCGAATCCCCGACAGCCTTGGCCAACAATGCTGGCGTATTCGCAACTTTTGGATACCAAAGTGCCAGTGCACGCAATGCAGCCGCACGCGCGTTGTGGCTTTTCGCATTCAGCAAATTCAGCAGCAACGGTTCGTTCAGGGTTTCAAGCGTTTGGTATAACCATAACGCTTCCAGCAAATTGTGCTCGTATTTCGCATCGTTTTTATCCAAACCAGCTACCCATTTTTCCAACGCGGGCAATACCTCCTTTGCGCCACGCGCTTTCAATACCTGTTTCGCTTGCAAGCGCGTCCAGTCTTCTGGCAATTTCAATGATTCGAGTAATTCATTTACCGTCGCTTTTGCTAGTTGCGGCTTTTTAACGAGCGGCCGGTTTTTGGCAACAATGCGCCAGATGCGCCCATGCTGCTGGTCGCGGCGGGGATCGTGAAAATCCACTTCACCGTGTTGTATAATGGGGTTATACCAGTCGGCGACGTAAATGGCACCATCCGGACCTACGTTAATATCCACCGGCCGAAAAGCCACATTGTCGGACCACATCAGGTCGTCGGTTTGTTTCGACACATAACCGCTACCCTGCTCTTCCAGTTTGAAGCTGTTAATGCGGTTGGCGCGGAAGTCGTTGGTAATCATTCGGCCCTGCCACGCGTCGGGCAAATGGCCGCCGGAAACGACGTCCAAGCCGCTATGCTTCGGCTGGCCCGGGTTCAGTCCGCGTAGAAGGCGTGCAGCACCTGGCGCTGTCACGAATGTCGCCCCAGGGAATGCATAGTTAATACCCTCACCACCAGCACCATCCGTAAGGAAAGACTGTCCCCAGCGGTCGAACTGCAAGCCCCACGGGTTTACCAGCCCGCGTGCGTAAACATCCATATCCAGATTGCGCGTGTTGAGCTGCCAAACGCCACCGCCTTCAAGGCGTTTAATACCAAATGGTGTTTCGACGTGGCTGTAAATGTAAATCGACTGGTTGAAATACATCCGGCCTTCCGGTCCCCACCGGAAAGTGTGGATCAAATGGTGCGTATCACCCGTTCCGAAACCGCTCAGGATGCGGCGTTTTTTGTCGGCCTTACCGTCGCCGTCCGTATCCGCGAAATGCAGGATTTCCGTCGAGTTAGCCACGTAGCAGCCGCCGTCACCTGGCAAAATACCGGTTGGCTGGATTAATCCTTCGGCGAAAACCGTCGATTTATCGGCCTTGCCGTCGCCGTCGGTGTCTTCCAGGACAAAGATCTTGTCATTCGCCGATTCACCGGTTTTCAAATGCGGGTACACCGTGCTGCTCACCACCCAAAGGCGGCCTTCGGTGTCCCAGTTCATCTGGATCGGCTTCGCAACCATCGGATCGGCGGCGAAGAGTGTCACTTCGAAGCCATCGGCTAGTTTGAAGGATTTCAGTTCCTTTTCAACGTCCGGGTCGAGGTTAAAAGGATGCTGGTCCGGCTCTGTCGATGAGGTGAGCAGCATCATTGGGAGGAGCAATGCTCCGTATAATAATCTTTTCATGATATAATTATTGCGGTGCTCTGCACCTAAGTATGCATTTTGTTAATCCAGCTTCCTCAGCTCATACACCACTTCCTTCGGCTCGCTGTTGAGGATAATCTGTCCTTCGAGCCATTTGATAAGGATATTTTGCTCTTCGAGCCCCTTCACGTGGCGGCCTTGTTCATATCTCCGAAAGCCGACGATATAGGTCTGGTTCAAAGGCCGGTACTGGAAAAAATGCAATTCGTTTTTACGGATAACCATCTCCCGGATCCGCGCCGATTGCTCAAATTGCGGTCCCTGCTTGATTTCCACACCCTTCTCCCACTCCTTCGCGGAAGCGGTAACGACCTGCTCATTGGCGGCCGTCAAGGTATAATATCCTTTTTTTAACCCAATGATCCTCACCACATTGGCATCGCTCCCGACCCAGCTGCTGGCTTGTGGAAAAGGCAAAGGCAGGTATTTGTCGGAAGCTACAAACCGCGCGATAACGTTGTTGTCCTTGCTGTCTGTCAGGATCTTGACATTGGAAGAATAGGGAGTCGGCTTTGCAATGGTAATCGTCGAAGTCGTGCGCTCACTGGGCAGCCCTAATGCTTTTTCCAGTACGTCGGCGAGGTAGTAATAACCGGTTTCGTTCAAATGGACGGTATTTTCGATGATATCGGCCTTCTTGCTCGTGTTCAGTACCGGATTATAAATATCGATAAACTGCTTGCCGCGCTGGGAAGCCACATCCGCTATCACTTTGGAATACAATTCAAGTTCCGCATTGCGGGCGTCGATGTGCTGCGAGGTGTCGGCAGAAACGACGGGAATCGTCGAAAGCAACACTGTTTTAGCGCCCAGCGATTCAATTTTATCAATGAGTTTATTCAAACCATCCTTGAAATGCCCTACGCCGGCCTGGCCTTCCTGCGCTTCCACGCCTCCGTATGCGAGGAACACGACGGTCGGAGCGGCTTTGGTAATATCCTCCATCAAGTGCTCGTACGGCGTCGGCGGGTTCGTGTAAGTGCTGCGCGCCTCACCCCAGACGTTGTCGCCTGTCCAGCCGAGGTTTCGGAAAGTAATGCCTTTATCGGCAAAACGGGTAGTGAGCGCCAGTTCCAGGTATCCATGCTGAAACTCGTTCTCAAAAATAGAGTTTCCCAGGAAAACGACCCGGTCGCCGTCTTTAAGCGTGAATGCGTTCGGGCTTTTGTTCTGAGCGATGGTGGGTCCGTAGACGAGGGTAAGTAGTAACAGAAAAACACAAACCGGGGGCCCCGGCAGTCTAAAATTGCTCATTTACTTTGGGTTAAGTGTTTGGCAGAGTACTTTACTAGCATACAAAGACCCAAAGCCGCCGAACTTAACCGCCCGTTACACAAAAATCGAAAGTCAGACTTCCTCCACCACCGGTTGCACGGCTTTCGGAGCGGGAATGACGACCATCGTGATCACGGTGGCAAGCACCAGCGCAACAGCCATCAATGTGTAGGAGGCATTGAAATTCCCCGTTTCGCTATTGAGATAACCAACAAGATAAGACCCTGCAAATGAGCCCAGCGCACCCAAGCTATTGATAAGCCCGATAGCTCCTCCAATCACATTCTTCGGTAATATCTCGGCGATGGCCGCAAAAAACGGCCCGTAAGGCGTATATAACGCGCCTCCCGCGACTACCAGCAATGCGTACGCTAGCCAGAAATGGTCCGTACCGATCCAGACCGCCGCATACAGGCATACCGCCGCAATAAGCAGGAAAGGCCAGACGAACACTTTCCGGTTTCCGGTTTTATCCGAAAAATAGGACGCGGCAAGCATCCCTATCACAGCAAATACATAAGGAACCGACGCCAGCCAGCCGGTGGTGACCATGCTCATATTGGGAGCGGCTTTGATGATCGATGGCAGCCACATCACAAAGCCATAAACCCCGACGCTCCACAGCAGGTATTGCAGGCAAAGCAGGATCACTTTGGTGGATTTGAATGCCTCCGCATAGTTTTTAACCGGTTTGATACCCGCCTGCTCTGCTTTTAACTTTTCCTCAATGGCGATCTTTTCTTCCCGCGTCAGCCATTTCGCATCCATGGGCCGCTCATCGATGAGCTTCCACCAGATAAACGCCCACACAATCCCCGGCGCGCCCTGAATGATGAACATCCATCGCCAACCCAGCGATTCGATCAGATAGCCTGAAAGTACCGACATCCAAAGCACTGTCACGGGATTACCTAATATCAAAAAAGTGTTTGCCCGGGAGCGTTCTTCTTTCGTAAACCATTGACTCAGCAGGATCAACATCGCCGGCATTACCGCGCTTTCGACCACGCCGAGCATGAAACGAATGACGATCAGCACCGTCGCGTTGTTGACCATCCCCGTAGCCGCCGCCAACGCTCCCCAGAGGATCAATGAAATGAATATCAGCTTCTTAGCTGTGCGCGTAGCCGCATAATGTGCACCGGGGATCTGGAAAAAGAAATAACCCAGAAAGAACAGCGAGCTCAGCAGCGTAGAGGTGTTGGGATTAATGTGCAGGTCATCGGCCATCCCGCCCGCGACGGCGAAGCCAAAATTGGCGCGGTCGAGGTATGCGAGGCTGTATGTGACGAAAACAACGGGGATAATCCGGTACCAGCGTACCTGGGCGAGTTGCGGTTTCATGCAGGATTCAGGAAGTGATATGCACTAAAACGCAATTACCCGTCGGTTCTACCATCGGGGATTAAAAACTGCGTATAGAATACCCCCGCCTCCCCCAGCGCCTCCTTGCAGATGGTCAGCACCTGCTCCACCGGCGACGCAAAATCTGTCGCGACGGTCGTTTCGCTTTCGAGAATGTCCAGCGGCTCGTCCAGCAATGCATTCAGGCCCATAATTGAAATGGTAGTTTTGATTCCGTGGGCAATGCGGCGTATCTCTCCCGGGTCGCGCTTTCCGGCGGCCGCGGATAATGCTTCCAGCTCGCGCGGCATCAGGTGCAGGAATTGTTCAGTGACGAGCTTTTCATAAATCGTGTCGCCGTTGCTGATTTCCCGCATATAGTTGAGGTCTATCACCTTGAAAGCATTCTCGGGCGAGCCGTTTGCAGATGTGGGCGTGGTATAGCTCGTAAAAATCCTGTCGAGCTCGCTTTCCCTCACGGGTTTGGCAATATGGTCGTTCATTCCGAGGCGGACGCATTTTTCTTTTTCCCCTTCCATGGCATGGGCCGTCATGGCAACGACGGGAATGGTGAGTTTCAGTTCCTCGCGTATGATCCGCGTAGCCGTGTAACCATCCATCCCCGGCATTTGGATATCCATAAAAACCAGGTCAAAGGGCTCATTGCGCAGCATTTCAACGGCTTCATGCCCGTTTACTGCCAGCCGCGCCTCTATTGCCCGCTCTTCCATCAGACGCATCATGAGCCCCTGATTGATGACATGGTCTTCGGCAATCAACACACGGAGCCCGGGCCTGCGTGGATGTGTTTCCGCCGCGGGGGTATCCACTGGGGGCCGCTCGCTCACCGCCGTAATCCGGTAGGGAATCGTCACCTTCACGGAAGTACCCTCGCCCGGCTTGCTCGTTACGCTAATACGCCCGTCCTGCAAATGCACGAGGTCGCGTACGATGGACAAGCCCAGCCCTGTACCGCCAAATTGCCGGGTGGTAGAGTCCTCCGCCTGCCGGAAGCGCTCGAAAATCGTTTCCAGCCGTGCGCTTTCGATACCTATGCCCGTATCTTTCACCTCGAAGGTAAGATCTATCCGGCCGCCGTCAATACGGTCGACAGTTACCCGAAGGTTTACTTCGCCTTTTTCGGTGAATTTAAATGCGTTGCTTACCAGGTTGACCAGAATCTGCGTCAGCCTGGTGGGGTCACCTGTAATTGTTTCAGGGATTTCCGGGTCGAAATGCACCAGGAGCGGCACCTGTTTTTCCGCCGATCGATGGTGAAACATGGTGCCCACCGAATGTACCAGCGCCTCGGGGTCGAACGGCACATGTTCGATCCGCATCATGCCGGATTCTATTTTGGACAGGTCGAGAATGTCGTTCACGATCGCCAGCAGCGTTTCACCGGATTGCTGTACCGTACTGATATGCAAGCGAGTATCCGCGTCAAGTTTTTTCTTTTGGAGCAAATTGGTGTAACCCAAAATCGCATTCAGCGGCGTCCGGATCTCGTGGCTCATATTCGCCAGGAAATTCTCCTTTACCAGCACCGCCTCTTTCAGCTTCCGTTCACTGATATTGAGCTGGCCGATCAGCTCGGCTTGTTTCTTCATGCGACCGATAATGATCGCAAAAACGGCTGTAAGCAATGCCAGCACGCCTACGATCACATACAGGTTCCAACGAAGGACCCGCTGGCCGCTTTGGTCAACGGCGTCCATTTTCCTCGCCAGCGTAGCCCGACTGATGCTATCGGCCTGGTGTGAAAGCCCGCTGCCCATCCGGTACTCGTCGAGCAAGTTTTCGTTGGCGCTGATGAGTTCTTCCAAATTGCGCCGCGTCATGTACTGCACGGCGATCAACGCCAGTACGGCGGCTACAAACCCAATGGTAATATAGATGACGAGCGTGCGGATTCGCATGGATTCAGCTTTTCAAAATCACAACATATTCAGCCGGCGGTTCAACGCCGCGCGGTAGGTATCGGCCACGGGCACCATTTTCTTGTTAATAATAAGCGTGCCACCCTCGATGGTATCGATTTTACCCACCTGAATAATGAATGACCGGTGCACCCGCAGGAATTTCGATTCGGGAAGCTTCGATTCGACGTCCTTTAAGGAAGCGTGTACCGAGTAAAATTTTTCGAGGGTGTAAAGTTTGACATAATCTCCCATTGCCTCGGCATACAGTATATCCCCAATTTTCAGCCGACGGACGATGTTTGAATCCCTGATAAATAGGAAACTGTCGTCCTCCATCCTTACCTCCTGCTTTTTACTCCTGAAAATTTCACGCGCCTTTTCGATGGCTTGCAAAAAGCGGGCGGGGGTCACCGGTTTGGTGATGTAATCGGCCACATTGAGTTCGAATGCTTCGGCAGCGTAATCCTTTTTAGAGGTAGTGAATATGATGACCGGATTTTTAGTACCCAGACTCCTGACCAGTTCAATACCCGTCATTCCATCCATTTCAATATCGAGCAGGAGGAGATCAACCTGTTCGTCCATGATCTTCCGGTAGGCATCCATTGCATTCTCGCATTCGCCCACGAGTACCAGCTCTTTGTCTTGCTTGACAAGTTGTTTTAAAGTGGTGCGGGCGATAATGTTATCGTCGATCACCAGGCAATTCATCATTATCGGTCCGAGTTAGGTTAGAGTAATGCTAAAACCAATGTAGCGAAAAGAAATCATAAAGACACTTTTGCCCATTCCACCGACGACTTTTGCCCTTCTGCCTACCCGCTGTTTCCCACGTTGGCTTCACCAGCTAGTTTTGGATCATTCAAACGATCATCCACCAAAAACATAGCATCACAATGAGAACTTTCATCACTTCCGCAATCATCGCCGCATTGGCAATCACAGGAGCTCAGGCACAAACCGTCGCCCAGGACGTTAAAAAAGAACACCGTGCCGAAAAACGCGCCGAGGCACGCCACGAGGTAAGCGCCCGCTCCAAAGACAGCTTCTATGCCGATTTCGGTACAGTACCCGACGCCAAATGGTTGAGAGGCCCCCTATTCGACGAGGTGACGTTCACCAAAGACGGCCAGAAACAGACCGCCTATTACGACAACCATTTCATCCTCGTTGGTACTACTGCTGACAAAAAATTCGCAGACGTCCCTGCCAAAGCGCAAAAAGAGATCGAAAAACAATTTAAAGGCTACGCGATCGGCGCTGTGGTGGAATACAAAGACAACGAGAACAACGATACCAACATGCTGCTCTACGGCACCCAGTTCGAGGACGCCGACCACTACTTCGTGACCGTTTCCAAAGGCAAAGAAGCAGACGTGCTGATGGTCAAAACAGACGGCGAGGTCTCGTTTTTTAGCACTTTAAAATAGGAGGAGGAAAGGAGGGAAAGGAGGGAAAGGGAGGAAGGGGAAGATAGGATTTTCTCTTTCCTCCCTTTCCTCCCTTTCCTCCCTTTCCTCCCTTCTTCCCTATTTCAACACCTTCTTCATCTTCCGAAAAATCTCAGTATTCTCGTAGATCCCTCTAAAATCCAGGGAATGCGGGCCGTAGGCGAATACGGGTACCATAATGCCCGTGTGGTCGCCGGTGCTGAACTGGCCGTCGACGTAGCCGGTTTTCAGGTTGCCGTCCAGGAGCGTCAGGCCGCCGGTTTCGTGGTCGGCAGTGACGATAACGAGCGTTTCACCGTTGGAATCGGCGAAGCGGAGCGCCTCTCCCACCAGTTTATCGAAATCCAGCATTTCCGTGACTACGTACGGAACGATGTTCGCGTGGCCGCCATAATCCACCTGCGCGCCTTCGGCCATTATAAAGAAGCCTTTTGGGTTCGATTGCAGCGATTGAAGTGTTTTTTGAAATGAATCTTTCAGGAAATCGCCCCGGCCGTTTAGCATGGAAACAGTGTGCTTATCGTCCAGTAAGACGAACGGCGCCTTCATCTGCGCAAGGTCATTCCAGTTGTCGGACACCTGAAAACCTTTTGCTTTGAGAGAGTCAACGGTTTTTGTTTTGGCAAAATGGCTGTAACCTCCGCCGATCAGTACATCGACGGGTTCTTTCAGGAAATCCGTCGCGATCTCGTCCATCTGGCTCCGCTCGGGCCGGTGCGCGTAAAATGCGGCGGGAGTAGCGTCGGTAATGTCGCCGGCGGAAATCAGGGCCGACTTCCGGCCTGTTGCTTTGACCTGACGGATGATGGACGGTACCGCTACCAGATTAGAATCGACGCCAATCGCGCGGTTCCGGGTTTTATTGCCGCTTGCGAACGCTGTGGCGCCCGCCGCGGAATCGGTGATATAATTGTCCGAAGAAGCCGTTTTGGAAAAACCGATATTCAGGAACTTACCCAGATTCAGCTCACCACGGTTGGCCGTCAGCCCCGAATAGATTTGGGCCAAACCCATTCCGTCGCCAATCAGCAGGATAATGTTCTTCACCTTGCCAAGTGCGTCGTTGTTTTTGTAGGTGGGTTGATAAGGTTTGTAAAACCCGGTCGATTTGTATTCGGCGTTCTTGCGGCCACTCAGAAATGTACCCAGCTCTGCCACGTGGTCGGTATTGACATAATCCACACCCAGGTTCATCAGCACCTTCCAGGCATTGATATTATCGGGACTGGCCCAAAAACGGAATGGCTTGCCCATGGCATGTGCCTGTGAAATCACCTCCACAAGCGCTTTGCGGTCTTTTTCCACGGGAATACCCTTCCCGTTCCATTGTGAATACTTATGGAAGTCCTGGCTGATCATCCCGAGTCGGGCCGCCTGCGCCTCCGTATAGCTGGTACCCGGGCGGCCATCAAAGAAAATGTAGGCCGGGTATTGTTCAAATTCTGCCGGTGGGGGTGTGTTACCGCTTAATATTACTTTCACGGAACCTTTCGGGGCAAGCAACGCCTCATGCGGCGCCAATGCTTTCACCAATGCCGGCAAAGTCGTTTTATAGGTAGTTTTAAGATCAACCAGCAGGGTCATTACCCGGTTTTTATCCTTGTAGATAGTTCCCTGGTTTTTAGACACCTGCTTAATAATCTGCTGCAAATACAATTTATCCAAAGTGCGGTCAGCACTGATGTCCTTGGAATCGTGAGCGACGAAAAGGGTGTCGTTTCGTAAATGTACATCAGCTTCCACCGAGCCGAACTGCTGCTGGTAAGCCAGTACAAACGGTGCCGCCTGCAAGTAATCGTTATGCGAATGCGCGCGCGACAATGGGTTTTCGGCGCTGCTCTGGGCAGACACGACCCAGGGTAAAAGGGCAAAGAAAGGAATTGATAGTCGAAAAAAAGCTTTCATGAATGGGTGTCCCGGCGGTTTGAACATGTGGTTGGAACCGGGAATAGCCACAAATATCCGTTGAAATGGCTTTCATCAACCTGCAAATGGCATTTTCATAACAATTATTTAAAACCGCCGGCCAGCTCACAGCCCGTTGCCGATTGCCCCAAAAGAACTCATCAAATTGAAAAATAATGTATTCTTAACAATTTGAAATTATCCTGACCATATGCCGCTGGTAGTTTTGTGCATACCAACCGGCACATTATGCAGGCATATTTAGTTCTTGATAAAAATAGGGTCCTGAAAACCGTTTCCTGGTTGTTCATCCTCTTCTTCCTCTCGGAAGCCACCCCCGCTACCCGGGAACAGACTGCCACCGCTTTTCGGGCAAAGCTTCCACCCGATTCTCTTGATGCAGGCAGTTTTTCCGTGATCACCTACAACATCGCCGGACTACCCCAGCTTATTTGCAGCGCTATCACACCAAGAAAAGAAAGCATTTCCGCCATCGGTCGCCTGCTCAACCGCTTCGATATAGCCCATGTACAGGAAGATTTCAATTACAATCAATATCTGTACCATGCCGGCAACACACACCCCTTCCGCACCACCTCCAAGGGGGCCGTCATGACCGGCGACGGTCTCAATACCCTTTCGAAATTTCCCGTAAAGCATCTGCGCCGCATCTCGTGGACGGACTGCACCGGCGCCGATTGCTTCACCCCCAAAGGTTTCACCTATACACGCATAGAAATCGCCCCTACCCGCTTCATTGACTTTTACAACGTACACGCCAACGCGTACAACCATCCGCGTGCAGCACTTGCGCGAAGACGCAATATGGAGCAGCTCTCGGCCTATATACAGCTGCATTCAACCGGCAATGCGGTAATTGTCATGGGTGATTTGAATGGCCGTTACAGTTTCGAACAGGATAATGTGGATTGGCTGTTGAAGGAGAATGAGTTAAGCGATGCGTGGGTTAGTCTGCATTGCAAAAATCAGTTGCCGTTCCGCAGCAATGCTATTCCTGCCAGCGATATCCTCAGCCTTACCGATTCATGTGAGACGATCGACAAGATACTTTTCCGGAGCAGCGCATTCATTCAACTCAAACCGGCGGCCTATGCATTGGAGAAGGCCATGTTCACCAATGCAAAAGGGTTACCGCTATCGGACCATCACCCCGTTTCGGCCCGGTTTGAATGGAAAATTATCAATGATGTAATTGCCTACGACTGAACCAGCACCGGAAAATTCTCCACCGTTTCCTGAATGCTCTTCCTGAACTGGAACGGGGTAAGCCCGGTAAATTCTTTGAAATTGCGGATGAAATGCGATTGATCGGCATACTCCTGTTCGAAGGCGATGTCGGAAAGCTTGTCGTACGACTGAGCACGAAGCTGGTTGAGCGAAGCCTGAAAGCGGCAGATTCTTCCAAAAAGCATCGGCGAAAGGCCTATTCCTTCCTGAAAACGCCTTTCCAGTGTGCGCTCCGAAACCTGCAATTCCTGCCGCAGGTCCTTCATCGAAACGTTGCCCTGCGACTGGATGATCCGTTGTAATGCATAGCGCGTGGCCGCTTGCAGGGTATGGTCATTGCGGCAGATCTGCTCCCAGAGGCATTCGGAAAGGATATTTGCCTTTACTTCCACATCGGAGGTACTTTTCAGCCGCTCCATCAATCGCTTACCATTCAGCAAAAGGTCCAGATCCAGGCAGTCGTCAGTTAGTTCGTTGGAGTCCAGACCGAAGATGGATTTCAGGGCATGAGGATAAAAGTAGACCCCGATTGTGCTGAAACTAGCCGGCGAAATGATGCGGGTGTACCTGGTCGATTGCCCGTACATATACACCGGTGAAAGTTGTCTGCCCTCCTGAAACGACGCGCCCTCCAGTTGCTGGAAAACAATGCCCGGAGAGCCGTCCGCGATGGTCACGAAATGAATCTGCTCATCGGGCTCGCCCGAGCTTTCGAGCGCCCAATAGTACCGGACGTAGTCTTGCAAATGCGGCGGTGGCTGGATCTGATGGTATTTCATGGCTATTGAGTAGTGAGGCAAGTTACCGATTTTTCAAAACAATTCCCTCAGATACTGCTGAACGCCAAGCGGTTTGCGCCCCAGGAAGCCTTCCAGTGAATGATGGGTTTTTTCAAACTCGCCGGCTCGGATGCTGTCGGCCATGCTGGCATAAAAACCGGCCTCATCTTCACCCAACCCGAAACCGAGGAGCCCCCTGCGGTAGTCTTCCGCAGTGATATCGGTATGTGCAGCCTCCTGATAGCCTGCTATATCCTTTAATGTCAAGGCAATATCCGCAAAACTAAACGTCTCAGGCCCAGTAATATCGAAGGTGGCATTGGCGAATGCAGGCCCGGTGAGCACGTTGGATAATGCCTCGGCAATATCCTTCCGCGACGCAAAACTCACGCGCCCGCTGCCCGACGGGTAGAAGATCCGCCCGTCGCCCATGGCCTCGCCGATAAACAGCGGGATTGTTTCGTGGTACATGCTGTTGCGGAAAAACACGTAGCGCATTCCGCTTTGGCGGATCAGTTCCTCAGTATTCCTGCAAATATGCGCCGCATGGAAATGCGCCGATTCGTGCGGGAAAAGCGTGCTCGTGTAAACAATTTCCGCTACACCGCATTTCGCCGCCGCATGCACCACCCGCGTCTCCTGCGCCATCGCCCGCACACCCGTGGCCGAAGCGGATATTTGCAGCAGCCTGTGCACGCCTGTCAGCGCCCGCTCCAACGACTCCTGGTCTTCATAATCGGCCGTACGAATCTGTATCCCCGAACCTGCATATTCACTTAGCTTACTGGCGTCGCGCACAATCGCGACGATGTTTTCGGGCAATGTCTTTTTCATTAAAAATGAAAGAGTGGCTTGCCCCAGATTTCCGTTTGCTCCTGTAATGGCTATCATTGTTCTGTCTGTTTTGGTTTAAAGCAAAACTAGACCCCGCCCGTCCCTCAAAATAGAACAAAACCGACACAGCCGATTTTTTGGCCCGGAAACCTTGATTTTTCGCAATCATCCTTAGATTTGAGATCGCAGGCCGGACGCCCGGACACCCGAACATTAACCGCAATTATGGAGAATTACAGTATCGTCATTTTTATTATGACCATCATGATCGGCCTTTCCGCCATGGCCGATAGTGTCAGGATACCGTACCCCGTTTTGCTTATCACCGCCGGAATCGCCATTGGATTCATTCCCACGCTGCCCGTGATCGAGCTCAATCCGGAAGTGGTTTTCCTCATATTCCTTCCGCCGTTGCTGTATGACGCTGCATTCAATATCAATTTTCAGGATTTCAGGACCAACATCAATACCATCGGCACACTCGCCATTTCACTGGTATTCATCACAGCATCCGGCATTGCAGCCGTGGCATACTATCTCATTCCCGGGATGACCTGGCCACTCGCATTCGTGCTCGGCTCCATATTGTCGGCTACCGACGCCGTGGCCGCGATGAGCATTACCAAAGGCCTCGGGTTATCTTCCAAAACAAATACCATTCTAGAAGGCGAAAGCCTGGTCAACGACGCGTCCGCATTGGTAGCCTACCGGTTTTCGGTTGCCGCAGTAACAGGCTCTGCATTTATATTCTGGAAAGCCTCTGCCGAATTCGCCGTGCTGCTTTTGGGCGGAGCGATCGTCGGGCTGATCATTGGGCGTATTCTGGGCGCCATCATCATGCGTATCCACCACAATGCACAGGCGACCATTGGTATGATGTTGCTGATGCCATTCGTGGCCTACCGGGTAGCGGAAGAGCTCGAAGTATCGGGCGTGATCGCCGTCGTCATCCTTGGCCTGGGCATTGCCGATTTCAGCAAAAAGATATTTCCCGACCGCCTCAAACAGCAATCCAAAACCATTTGGGAGATCATTATCTTCCTGCTCAACGGACTCATATTTATATTAATAGGTCTGCAATTCCCCTACGTGATCAAAAACATCAGAGGCGACCAACTCCTCCCTTATATTGGCTATGCATTGATTATCACCATTATAGCCCTAGTACTGCGCATGCTGCGGGTTTTCTGGCAAAGGGCCAATCTTCAAAAAGGCTTCGAAAGCGGTCGCGGCAGGATCAGCGAAAACGCCCTGCTCGATTTCAAAAACAGCCTCATTATCAGCTGGTCGGGCATGCGCGGCATTGTCTCGCTCGCCATCGCCATCGGTCTCCCCACGCATCTGCACGACGGCACACCCTTTCCCATGCGCGACGCGATTATCTTCATTTCGGTAGCCGTGGTGCTATTTACGCTCATTGGGCAGGGGCTGACGCTACCTTGGATCGTGAAGCGGTTGGGCAACTAGGCGTTTGTTAAGTCATCGGACGCCGTAGGCCTGCAACTTTTCTCCTCTGCGCCACATTTCTTAACCTAGGTTAATGTTTCCACCCTTCCACTGGCCTAGTTTTGTCATATCAAATCAGGAACAACAAGACAAAACGAAATATCAAATCTCAAAACCTTTTTAACATCATGGAAACTCTGAATATCATCGACCCAGCCAACGACCCTGCCATTTTTGAAGATGTAAAAACTTTTCTCAACGCATTGAACTCCGGGGGCGGTACTCCTTTGGAACAACTTTCACCCGCCGACGCACGCAACGTGCTCGTAGGAGCGCAAAACTCGGTGGAAGTGGATTTATCGGGCATCGAAACCAGCGAGAAAACCATTACACAGGACGGCCTTACCGTCAAACTCGATATCGTAAAACCGGCAGGCAGCACTGAGAAATTGCCGGTGTTCATCTTCATCCATGGCGGCGGCTGGGTATTGGGAGATTTCCCCACACACCAACGCATTGTCCGCGACCTGGTGGTTTACTCGGGCGCAGCGGCGGTTTTTGTGAATTACACCCCATCGCCCGAAGCGCAATATCCGGTGGCGATCAACGAAATATACGCGGCAACCAAATGGGTGGCCGAACACGGCGACGAGATCAATGTCGACGGCAGCAGGCTGGTTGTGGCTGGCAACAGCGTGGGTGGCGATATGGCGGCCGTTACCGCTCTGAAAGCGAAAGACAACAATGGCCCGGAAATCAAACTGCAGGTGCTGCTCTGGCCGGTAACCGACGCGAATTTCGAAACCGGTTCGTACAACCAGTTTGCCGAAGGCCGCTTCCTGACCAAAAACATGATGAAGTGGTTCTGGGATAACTATACCACCAACCCGGAAGAAAGAAAACACCGCTACGCTTCCCCATTACAAGCCACTACCGAACAATTACAGGGCCTGCCTCCTGCACTGGTACAAACTGCCGAAAATGACGTTTTGCGTGACGAAGGCGAAGCATATGCACGCAAATTGGAAGCTGCCGGCGTGAAAACCACATTGGCAAGATACCAGGGCCTCATCCACGACTACGGCTTGCTGAACCCGCTGGCCCACGTGCCCGCCGTGCAAGGCGCGCTCCTGCAAGCCGGAGCCGCTATCCGCGAAGCTTTGAAATAATTTCTGGAATATACTGACACACGAAAACGGGTTATGCGAAAGTGTAACCCGTTTTTTACATTTTGTAATTTGTATTAACCAGAATATCAGGTAATTATAAATATTTTTAAAAAAATAGGAGAATGACGCGAAGAAATCACCCGTTTTGTGTGTCTGGATTTTGAGTAAGCGGTTAAATTGCCGCACCTAAATCCTTACAGTGATTCTATGACGCAAAGACAATTCGGGGTGATCGCCGTCTTTTCCGGCTATCTGCTCCTCGCCATTACAGTTTACCGGTGGCAGCTTTTCACACACTTCATTTGGACCATATGGCTCTTTAAAGCGCTGGTACCTATTGCATTTGCCCTGTTTTGCTGGTCCATCATCCGCTTGTTCAAACTGCCGTTCTGGACGGCACTGCTTACCCCACTGCTCATCGAAGCTGCCTCTTATTTTTACATCCGGCACACGATCGGGGCCAATCAGGACACCGACCGGCATGAGGTGGGCGTGCTCTCTAAATGGATCAGCTACCGCGATGTAATCCAGTTCAACCGCCATTTCGCCAGCTACTCGCCCGACCTTGGCTATGTGCTCCGGCCCAAAAGTGAGGGGGTGCATTCCAGCCTCGAATACAGTAATACATTTAAAGTCAACAGCTTCGGGGTTCGCGATGACGAAAGTTCGCTTAATAACCCCAGACTTGTTTTCCTGGGCGACTCCTTCACCATGGGCTGGGGTGTGGACCAGGACCAGACCTATGCCGATCTTACGGGCCGGAAACTGGGCATCAAAACTTTGAATGCAGGCATTTCATCATACGGAACCTACCGCGAAATGCTGCTTTTCTCTAAAATCAAAAGGGACTCCGTTGACCTCGTCGTGCTGCAGTATTGCGACAACGACATCGAGGAAAACGAAGCCCGTAATGAACCCAATAACCAGGGGCAGGTCCTGACGCCTCAATCCTTTGCCAATACAGCGGTTTTCAACCGCATTAATGAAGGCTATTATCCAATGCGTTACACCTATTTTTTTGTCCGGGAAAAAGATCTGCTCAAAAGAATCTGGACCAGCCCGGTACAAGTCTCTCGTGAGATCGGCGGCGCGCTCTCCGCCTGGTTAACCGGACGTCAGCTGGCGGTTGTAACGCCGCCGGATATCAAAACCCCTGCCGAAACGAAGGCCCACACCGAATATTTTTTCAAATCGCTCGCCAGGATCCGCAGGTTCTACAAAGGAAACATCGTGATCATGCACCTAGATGGCCGCTACACGCTCCCCGAAATGATCCGTGCGTTTGAAACAGAGGCGAAACGCGCCGGCGACGAACAGTTGCATTTCCTCCATGCTTACGAGTTGCTCAAAGCACAGGACTATTACCCTGTCGACGGGCACATCAAAGCTTCGGGGCATGCGAAAATTTCCGAAGCATTGGTAAAACTGATTGATGAACGCGGGCTGCTTACGCGCTGATGCGCTGCGTGCGCTCGCCGAAAATACTGATGATTTCCTTCGTTTTGCGTCGGCTTACGACGGCCTCGTTGCCGCAGCGCAATTTAAGGGCACGGCCGTCCTGTGCACATCCGATCACGTAATCGGAATTCACGAGAAACGATTTGTGTACACGAATGAAGTTGCTGTCGAGCTTGCATGCAAGCCATTTCAGCGTTTTACAGATCAAATATTTCCTACCCGAAGATGTGTATACGTAGGTGTAATTTCCATCGCCTTCGAGCAAAGTAATATGCTCGGCACCGATTGTGATAGTCCTGCCCATAAAATGCACCGAGATTTGTGCGGGTTTGGGGCTGGTCGCATCTGCGTGCGGATTAAAAGGAGTAAAAGTATTCATACAAGAAAAAGTACTGGTCGATGGATAAATGGTCGGGCTGGAAAGGATGACAGATGGCCGCAGCCTAGCGTACATTCACGTTAAAGCTGCCGTCCGTCAGTGTGCGTGATAGTTTGCCCGTTGCGTCAACGGCGGTAAAGCTGAACGTCCCCTGGACGTTGGTGTCGGTTCTCTTGGTGATGGTAATCGTGCCGCTGCCCCCATTGATCGTGGAGAAATCCTGCTTATTGAATGTCGCCATCGCGAAATTCACATTGTTGATCGGGAATGTGCCTTCTTTCACTGTTTTAGGCAATGCGATGGCTACGATATCGCTCGTCTTGCTGTCGAGTCCGTAAATCGCGTAGTAGAGGTCGTTGGCGGGGAAGCTGGCCAGCGCATAGGAAAAATCCGGCGCGTATTCCTTGCCGTCCACCTTTACTTTGAAACCTGCCGCACCCGTTGCCGGATCGGGATTTACATCGTCGCTTTTCTTGCTGCAACCTGTGAGGATAGTGATGCTTAAAACGGATAGGATGGCCAGTAATCTGAAAGTTTTCATAGAATTGATTTAGATAAAGAAATGTGTAGTAGTCGTTTGACATTTCAAAACTAATATCTATCGAACTGCCCATGTAATCTACTACACATCAGGCGGGTTTGAGTTTAAACCCGGCGACGGCCAACCTAAATCCGGCATCAGCCTTCGGGTATCTGGCAGGAAATAGCTATGTTAGAACCGTCGCACAAACAGCCTACGACCATTGCATTACTCTATGGACCTGATTCTCTACCTGAAACAACATATCCTATTAGCCCCCGAAATGGAAGCACAGGTGCAAGAGGCTTTCAAGAGGGAGGAGTTATCGAAAGGGCACCGGCTGTTATCTCCCGATAATTTTTCTCAAAAGGTATTTTACGTCGAAAAGGGCGTTGTGCGCACCTATTATATCAAAGACGGCAAGGATATTACGCATTCATTTATTCTGGAAGGGTCTTTCTTCGTCTCGATAGAAGGCGCTTTTTTCGACAGCCCATCGCCTTACGGTGCCGAAGTGTTGGAACAGAGCATGATCCGCACCATTCCCTACCAGGAACTCGAAAAGTTCATCGACGGCTCCCAGGCATTGCAGAAACTAAGCCGGCTCGTCATGATCAATGCGGTGAAAACATTTTCGGACAAATTGTATTCGATCCAGTTTCAATCGGCGCAGGAGCGCTACAATTCCATGCTCGAAAAATTCCCCGACATCATGCTGCGTGTGCCGCTCGGCCATATTGCCTCCTATCTGGGCATTACGCAGGAGACGTTAAGCCGGATTAGGGCAGGAAAAGTTTGACAATTTTTCGATCTTGGGTTACTTTTTGATTTAGATCAAAAGCATTGCCATCAATCGGGGCCAATTTTGCGCCAGGATATTAAACCTAACGGTCGTCCATTCTATGAAAAGCAATCCTATCTATCTCATGCTCGCGATGGCTGCGCTCGCGGGCTGCAACAAAGCCGCCGATCAGGCAAAGTCAGTTGAAAAGCCCCTCCCGGTCGTGACCCGGCAAGCGCAGAACATCTCGGCCAACAACCAGATCTCCGTCAGCGGGAACGTCGAAGGCAACAAAACGGTCCGCCTCGGTTTTATGGTAGGCGGAAAGATCGACTACATCGCCGCCGCCGAAGGGCAGCTTGTGAAGCAAGGCCAGCTGCTATCCAGCCTCGATCCCGGCAATTACAGCATAGCCAAAGAATTAGCCGATGTGCAAGTGGCTCAGGTACAGGACGAATACGACCGTCTGAAAGTAATGCACGACCGCCGCAGCCTGAGCGAAAGCGATTTTGCAAAGGTCGGCTTTGGCTTGCAACAGGCCCGCGCACAGGAGAAGCTGCACGCCAAAAATCTTTCGGATACCAAGCTGTTTGCACCCATCAGCGGAGTAATGCTTAAAAAAATGGCAGAAGTCGGCGAGATCGTGGGTGTAGGCACGCCGCTGTTCGTGGTGTCCGACATCCGGACGGTCAAAGTCAACGCGTATATTCCCGAAAGTGAATTGCACAATATTAAACTCGGACAGGAAGCCAAAGTGCTCGTTTCTTCACTAAGTGAGACATTTACGGGGAAGGTAATCGAAGTAGGGTCCGCTGCTGATGCTGCATCGCGAGCATTTACCATTAAAATAACCCTCAACAATCCCAAACTACTGATCCGCCCCGGCATGATCGCCGAAGTAACGCTGGCATCCAACCAGTCCAAAAAGGCCCTGGTACTGCCAACCGAGGCCGTTCTGCACGACCTCGACAACCAGAGCTACGTGTTCGTAGCCGATCCCGACCGTAAAATCGCATTAAAAAGGAAGGTCAGCCTCGGTCAGCTCACCGATAACCAGATCGAGATCACCTCCGGGATCACCGAAAGCGACCGCGTGGTAACCGGCGGGCAACACAAGCTCACCGACGGCACCGCCATTTCCATCACCCAATAAGCTGCGCTATGAACTTTGTCAAATCATCCCTGAAATATCCGCAGGTAACGCTGTCGGTATTGCTGCTGGTGTTTGCGGTAGGCGTTTATTCGCTGCTGAACATGCCCCGGCGCGAGGACCCGAAAATAACCGTCAGGCAAGGCCTCGTCCTAGCCTTTTTCCCCGGCGCCAATTCCGCCCAGGTGGAAGACCAGGTTACCAAAAAGCTGGAACAATACCTTTTCCAATTCGAGGAAATCCGCAAGGACAAAACCTACTCGACGTCGCAGGACGGCATGGTGGTCGTGAATGTGGAGCTGGGTGAAAGCGTGAAGAATCCTGATGTTTTTTGGAGCAAACTCCGGCACCAGCTGCTGGTAGCCAAGCAGGTGGATTTCCCGAAAGGCGTCCGCGGCCCGATTGTGAACTCCGATTTCGGCGACACCGAGGCATTGGTGATCGGCATTGAAAGCAACAAGGCCACCTATGCGCAGCTGAAAGATTATACCCAGAAACTGGAAGACGTTCTCCGTACGGTCAAATCTGTTTCCAAAATCAAACGCATTGGCGAGCAGAAGGAGCAGATCACGGTCACTTCGAGCTCCGAGAAGCTTTCTCAATATAATGTCAAACTGTCGTCCGTGGTGCAGGTGCTGCAATCGCAGAATGTGATTAGTCCGACAGGAGATATCAAAACCGCAACGAGCCAGACGCCACTGTACACATCCGGCTATTATAATACGGAAAATGAGATCGCGAACCAGGTCGTGGGAGCGTCCAAAACAGGGGAACTAATCCGGCTTGGCGACATTGCACAGGTCAACCGCGAATATGCCGAACCGACCAGCAAGACGACCGTGAACGGCAATAATGCGATGATGCTCGCGATCCAGATGCAGGAAGGGAACAATATCGTGAAGTTCGGCGAGGAGGTGAATGCCAAGCTGGCCGAAGCAGAAAGGTTGTTCCCTTCGGACGTGACGCTGACGACCATTGTAAATCAACCAAAACTGGTGGATGAAAACATCACGCACTTCATACGCGAATTTTTCCTGGCCATTTTCTCCGTCGTGATCGTTGTGATCCTGCTGCTGCCGATCCGCATTGCCGCCGTGGCCGCGATGGCCATTCCGATGACGATCGCCGTCACATTCGCATTGCTCAATGCTTTTGGCATAGAATTGCACCAGGTGTCGCTTGCTGCCCTGATCGTCGTTCTCGGTATGGTGGTAGACGATGCCATCGTAATCGCCGACAACTATGTGGAGCTGCTCGACGAGGGCATCGACCGCTGGACAGCCGCCTGGCGCAGCGCTACCGACCTGGTAATCCCCGTTTTGGCAGCCACTGTAACCATTATCGCCTCATTCATGCCGATGGTGATCCTGACCGGCTCCGTAGGTGAGTTCATCCACGCATTGCCCATAACAGTGGCCATTGCATTAGCCGCATCGTTCATCGTAGCGATGATCCTCACGCCATTGCTTTGTTATACATTTATCAAAAAAGGACTCCACGACCACAGCGCCGAAGAAACCGATAAAAAGAAACGCATTACCCTGCTCGACCGCATGCAAAACGGGTATAATGCCGCGCTCGAATGGTGCGTGAGGCATTCAGCACTAACGATCGGCGTCAGCCTTGTGACAATAGTGCTTTCATTATTTGTATATCAGGGAATTAAACAAAAATTCTTCCCCGCGGCCGAACGCAACCAGTTTGTAATCGAACTCTGGATGCCTACCGGCACCAAGCTTGACAAAACCGGTGAGGCAATCCTGAAAGCGGAAAAACTCGTAAAAGGCGACCCGCGTGTAACCTCCTACGCGACCTTCACAGGCACGAGCGCGCCGAGGTTTTATTACAACTTCTCCCCCGAAGTACCGGTAACCAATTACGCCCAGATCCTGATCAACACCACCGACGACAAAACCGCCGAGGAATTCGCGCAGGAGCTCGAAGGCAAGGTAGCCGCATTGATCCCCGAAGGCTCGCCGCAGGTTAAACTGATGCAGCAGGGCTCGCCATACAAATCGCCCGTGGAGGTACGCATTGTAGGTGACGACGTTTCCCGCCTCAAAGCGATCGGCTTGCAGGTACAGAATATTCTTAAAAATGCAAAAGGCAGCGCGATGGTCCGTCCCGATTTCCGCGAGGATTATTACGGCATCAGCATTCAGCTCAAAGACGAGGCCAACAAGCTTGGTTTTACCACCGGCAGCATTTCGCAAATGGTGTACACGGGCTTCAACGGTGCGCCGGTTTCGACGATGTATGAAGGCAACAACCCGCTGGATATCGTTTTCCGCCTCGACGCACGCAACCGTCAGTCGTCCGACAACCTGGAAAACATTTACCTAGCCTCGCCTGTTACCGACGCCAATGTGCCGCTCCGCCAGATCGCCGACCTGAAACCGCAATGGCAGACGGGCAAGATCATGCACCGTAACGGCGTGCGGACGCTCACCATCCTGAGCGAAACCGAAGGCGATGTGCTTCCCGCCGACCTCGTGAAGGAAGTTAAAGGCAAAATCGCCGATATTCCGTTGCCAGCCGGCTACCGGATCGAATACGGCGGCGAGCAGTTCAACAAAAACGAGACGTTCAGCCAGATGATGGTGGTATTAGCGATCAGCCTGGTGTTGATATTCTTCATCCTGCTGTTCCAGTTCCGTAGCCTCAAAGAAGCTGCGCTGGTAATGCTTACGATCCCGCTCAGCCTGTTCGGTGCATTAATCGGACTTTATATTACGCATAACAACTTCGGTTTCACCGCATTTGTAGGGCTGATCAGCCTGTCGGGCATCGTGGTACGGAATGCGATCATCCTGGTGGACCATACCAATGAGCTGCTGGGCCACGGGATGGACATCCGCACGGCGGCTATCGAATCCGGCAAGCGGCGGCTCCGCCCGATATTCCTCACGGCAATGGCCGCGGCGATAGGCGTATTGCCGATGATCCTTTCCGGTTCGCCGATGTGGAGCCCGCTCGCGAGTGTGATCGCCGTCGGGGTGATATGGTCTATGGTAATGGCGCTGCTCACCGTGCCGGTGCTGTACATCGCGATGATCAAACCGCATGATAAAAAAGACCTGATGGTAACACCTGTTGCAGAACACCATGAAAACTAAGCTGATACTCCCGATACTCATTGTCCTGGCAGCCGTACAGGTGGCTGCACCCGTGCGCTTATACGCACAGCAGGTGCAGCCGCTCACGCTCGAACAGGCTGTAGAAAAGGCATTGCAGAACAACCATTTGCTGAACGTGCGCAAGTTACAAGTCACCGAAAAAGAGGCCAAAGTGGCCGAGGACCGTATCAAACGGTTTCCCGTGGCCTCGATAAGCTCCGCCTATCAATACAATGCAAACCTCGGCCAGTTGGTAATCGAGCAGGGTTCTTTCGGTACATTGCCGCTTGGGGGAACCAGCATTGCGCTGCCTAACGAGGAGAAGACCTTTCCTTTGGGTAAACACCATAATTTCAATGCGGGCGTGACGCTCTACCAGCCTATTACCCAGCTGGGAAAGATCAAAACCGGGATCGAGGTGGCCCAGACGGATGCTGAACTGGCACGCCACGAGCAATCGAGGGCGTCGCTCCAAATCAGGCAGGCGATAGAGAAGCTGTATTATGGTTTGCTGATTACCCAAAAACAACAGGACGAGGCCAATGCGAAGATCAAACTGGCCCAGATGCGGCTTTACGATGTAGAAAGTGCATTGCTTTCGGGTAAAACTATCGATGTAAACAAGGCTGGCCTGCAAGCGAATATCGCCGACGAGGAGCAAAACCTGTTGAAACTTCGCATCCAAACGGAAGATTACACGGCCGATTTGAAACAGCTGACGGGCATTGAAACAGATAGCCTAACGTTGGCGCCGGTAGCTAATGCAGGCGTACCAGGCACATTGGATTCTTACTTAACGAATGCCGCGACGACAAACAACGACATTAAAATCGCCAACCTGACGGAAATCAAAACGCAAAAGGCCATTCGCGCAGCAGAACAGGGTAATTTACCCGACATCGGCCTCGTCGCGGGTTATTCCTACCAGACAGGCAACCTGCTTTTTCCAAACAATAATCCTTTCGTGGGCGCGCAGTTCAAATGGAATATTCAGGACCTAGTCGCCAACAAACAGGTGATCCGCCAGCGGCATTTGTTGCGCGAGCAGGCCCGCGAAAACTTGATTAATACGCAAAATCAGGTCAAAAACGACGTTTCGAAAACCCACCGGAAGCTCACACAAGCAACTGCATTAATTGCCGTGGCCGAAAAAGCCGTGAAATACCGGACAGAGGAGCTAAAAGTACAGACAGACAAGCAGGCCTCGGGGCTGAATCTTGAAGCGGACATCCTCAGCACGCGTTCGCTACTGGCCAAAGCGGAAGCCGATTTGCTCGCGGCACAATTGAATTACCGGTTGGCTTATTCGGATTTGCAGCGGCTGGCCGGGGAATGATTTTGGAATTTCACAATTAGTTCACATTGCGAACGTACAAGATAACAGGTAACTGTATAAATTGTAACCATAATACAACTTACATTCACCTATTATCCATGAAAAGATCATTTATCATCCTTATTTCTTTGCTGGCATTCGTGGGCTGTCGTCATGACAAGGACGCCGCGCCGGAGCCCGAACTGGCGGTAGAAGACAAAGACTGGTACATCCTCCGCTCGCCCGACAACCGGGATATCAAGGCAGTACACGGTAGTATCGACGATACCCTGACGATCACCACCGGTTTCGAAGTTTTTGTAACGGCCGACAAGGGTAAAACCTGGACAAAAGGAAGCTACAACGCCGGGATAGGCCTTTTTGCGTTTTTGGAAAAAGAAGATACGCTGTTCGTCATGGAAGGCCAGAGAGGCACCACCACCGTTCGCGACAATTCCTTCGGCATTCAACCAACCTGGTTCAGTATGGATCGCGGGCTGACCTGGGAGCGCGCAACAGGACGTTGGATCTACGACGAATGGAAAGTGCCGATCAATTACGCATATTCCGGCAACGGCATCCTATTCAGTATCGACATGATTCAAACCGCGGAAGGTTATTTACAAACAATCGGGCTCAAATCGGAAACTGGCCGAAAAATTTCACTTCCCGCACATCATCAGTTGATTAGTGTAAATTTTGATAAAAAATCACGGTTGTATGTAACGGGCTCGGCGCCACTTTGCGGGGATGGCAATAACTTCGAATATTGCGACCAGACCAACAGAAGCGGAACATTATACATATCGAAAAAGCCCGTCCTGTTTTAAAAACCGACCCTCGCATGCAATTATGCGAGGGTCGTTTGCTATTGCCCCGTGCCTTCTACTCGATCTTCGTCAGCGGCGGCACATTTCGGTTCGCACCGTCATAACCCACATTCTGATTGATTACTCCCTTCGTATTCGCAGTAATCACTAGCGACGGAATCGGCCACAGCGCGTGGAATGGCGCCATATTCGCCGTGTTGCCCAAGAGCTGGATCTTCTTCTCATAGGTATTGTTGTAGCGCATCACCCGGTCGAAATAGTAGTTCTTTTCACTGAAATTGGTGAGGCTATACCCATTAAGGCCCGCTTTGGCCATGATATACGAAATGCGGACAAGCTCCGAATGACGCGGCTCCTCGGCAAACAGCTCCCGTGCACGCTCGTGCAGGATGAAATCAATCGTCACCTCGCCGGTGGTAATCGGTAGCGCTTTCGCGCGCTCGCGTACTTTGTTGATGTCGTCAGCAGCCAATGCGAGCTGATTTTTCCAGAAATAAGCCTCGGCACGGAGCAGATAGGTTTCGGCGAGGCGGAAAATATACCAGTCGCCATTACCACCCATCGGCGTCGCTTTCGGGTCGTCCTGCGGATTGTACATAATGTAATGCGGCATCGCGTACACGTGCTTGAACGTATCCACCTGCGCTGCCAGGAATTTGGTGTTGATAGGTTTGCCAAAATCGACAGAGGACGGGTTGTTGTATTTCAACTCGTGAATGTCCACCCAGTTAATGTCCGCGCGGCGCAAATCGGTGGTGTTGCGCCAGTTCGCTCCTTTATACGACCAGATATCGTATTGATAAAAGCCCGTCAACCTGATATTTGCATTACCTCTGCCCAGTGAATCATACATAGGCCCGCTCGCGACCATCCCCGGCTTACCCTGACTATCAAGCACCTGCGGCTGGAACCACTGGCAATTGTAAAGCCGCATTGTGTACAGACCTACGGAACGCGCGGCCGGCGGTGCTTCATAGCGATCGATGGACGCCAGGATGGTCTCGGTGTTCTGTGCAATGCTGAAATTTTTGGCACGGTGCAAATCCCAGATCAGGTTACGGTACCCCTTCGCCGCATCGATGCCAAAACGTTGGTTCACGAGCGTATAAGGCCCGTTGATAACCTTGTTCGCGGCTTCAATGGCCTTATCATATTCCAGATTGGCCAGATAGATCTTTGTTAGCAAATGGTTCGCCGCGCCTTTGGTAATCACACCCGATTTGGCCGTTGCCGGAAGCCATTGGGCAGCAAATTCGACGTCTGTTTTGATCTTTTCCAGAATTGTCCAGCGGCTGTGCGTCTGAAAGTCTAACTTCGCTTCCTGTATTTCTCCACCCAAAAAAGGCACATCGCCATAGGAATTTACGAGGCGGTAATACCAGTACGCACGGTGCCAGAGCGCCTCGCCCAGAATTGCATTCCGCTCCTGCTCCGAGTTCCATTTAATTTCATCAATCCTGCTGATGAGCACATTACAGTTTTTTATGGAAGAATAAATAACCGTAAACATCGCCAGAAAGCGGTAGTACTGGTCGGTGTTGGGCGTAAGGTTATAGAAGTCGAGCTGCGACCAGGGCGATGCCAGATCCGAGGCGGCGTACTCCATCGTGAGGTTCGGCATGGTGCCTGTACTCTCGTTTTTGAGGTCTTTACGCATGGTAATGAGCAGCGCCTCCATGCCAGCCTTATCCACGAATACATTTTCCGGGCTGAAAAACGACAGCGGCTCCGGTTTCAGCCAATCCTTGTCGCACGCCGACTGGCTGAGCAGCAGAACAGATAATATGAGGTATTTAAAGAGCTTCATAATGCTGAGGTTAATGGCTTATAATGACAGGTTAAGACCAACTGTGAAATTCCGGGGCATCGGAACGTTATTTCCATCGCTATCCCACGCTTCGGGGTCCCAGCCCGGCCATTTGGTGAAGGTGAGCAGGTTACGTGCAGATGCGAACACGCGTACGTTGTTCACTTTCAGTTTTTTAGCAATGTCCGAAGGTGCCGAATAACCCACATTCACATCCTGCACCCGCAGAAACGACAGTTTTTTGTAGACCTTGATCCCACCTCCGAACACATTGGTATTGGTGTTGAGCCGCGCGTATTCGTTGGTCGGGTTATCGGGCGTCCAGTAAGGGAAATCGTTGGTGTTGCGCCGGTCGTAGGTATCGGAGCCGCCTGTGCGCAAGCCTTCCGCAAATGGCGCGATATGGCCCAGTTCGCTTCGGAGGAAAATGCTAGCCGTGAAGTTTTTCCAGAATGTAAACTCGTTCCGCAGACCGATCCGGAAACGCGGCTGACGGTAACCGATGAACTGTTTGTCCAGCAGCGCCTCATATTTACCATTTCCATCCACGTCCACCGCTTTGAAATCGCCAGGTTGTAATTTGTAAACCGCTGCCGCATCCTTTTCTGCTGTTTGCCAGATACCCGTCACGTTATAGTTCCAAACGCGGTCGATCGCCTGGCCGGGAAACCACTCATTGGAGTAATCCGGAAGTTCCTTGCTGACGGTTTTGCCATCCACCGTTTCTTCCTTGTAATCCCCGAACAACCGCTTGATTTTGTTCCTGTTAAATGAAAACACTAACCCGCTGCGCCACGAAAAATTGGTTTGTTCGGTGTTGATAGTGTTAATGGTCATTTCAAAACCCTTGTTGCCCAGCAAGCCCAGGTTCGTCGTAATGTCTTTAAAACCGGTAATTTCCGGCAAAAGACGTTTCATCAGCAGGTCTGTCGTGGTCATATCATAATATTCCATGCTCAGATCGATGCGGTTTTTGAGCAGGCTCAGGTCCATACCGATGTTGATCGACTTGGTTTTCTCCCAAACCAGGTTCGGGTTGGCAAGCGAGGTATTGTAAACACCCACCTGCACATTGGTACCATCGTAATACATCGCGGAAAGCAGCTGCGCGAGCGCCGAATATGCCCCGATATCGCGGTTACCATTCACCCCCCACGACAGCCGGAGCTTCATCTGACTCACGAAATCCACATTGAAAAACTTCTCTTCCGAGATCTTCCAGGCGATTGCCGCTGCCGGAAAAACCGCTCTCGGCTGCTTTGTGCCGAATGCCGAAAAACCATCCCGGCGGACGGAAGCCGTAATCAGGTATTTGTCAAACAATGTATAATTCAGCCGCGCCATGGCCGCGTCGCCGGTAATCTGGGAGTCGTTGGTCTCCATGGCCGGGCTGGTACCGTACTGCATGCCGTGAAAGCCCAGGTTTTGATTTGGTACAAAACCCTGGTTCGCCATTCTGGAATACCAGCCTCGGTTACGCTCGGCGCTGTAAAGCAACGTCACGTCGAACTGGTGTACACCGAATTGCTTATTCCAATGCAGAAGGTTGTCGAGAATGTACTCGTACGTAGACGCATCCGCGCGCGTGCTATACCCGCCGGAGCGCGTGGAGCCGCCGTCGAGCGTGTTGGACGACCAGAAATTATAGTCTTTCGAAGCCTCATACCGCGGTTGAAAAGAGATTTTATAATCAAATCCAAAAGGCAGCTTGATCTTTCCGTAAAGTGAAGCAAAGAGCGTATTCACCTTCTTCATTCTTTCCTGGCCATAATAATTGATGAGCGGATTGGCCACCGCGAAGCTGTTGGGATACCACATGGCACTGCCGTCCGCCTCGAACATCGACCCGTAGGGGCTCATGATGAACATCTGCGGCAGGTTGGCGGGAACGGTACTCTCGTCGCGGTCGGCAAACTGACTGTTCACACCCACATTAAGCCAATCGGTTACCTTGAAATCCAGATTGAGCCGCGAGCGAATAGTCGAAAACTTGTCGCCGCGCAAAATCCCCTCGTTGTTCTGGTAGCCGAGCGACCAGTAATAAGTCACGTTCTGCGAGCCGCCGCCGATGCTCACGTCATAGTTCTGCCGCATGCCGGTCCGGATCACTTCCTTATACCAATCCACTGTTTTCCCCGCGAGGTAATTTTCGGTTTCAATGGGAAAAAAACGTAGCCGGCTCAGCCATTCCTGGGTATTGTCGGCTTGCGGATTGTTACTCGCGGCACGCCATTGTTCGAGTGAAATGCCAGCCGGTAGCGTGCCCGGATTGTCATAATAGAAAGAAGGGCGGTCGGGATTGGTTGCACGAAGGAGGTCTCGGCGGAAGGTCAGGTAACCATCCTTGTCAAATGGTTTGAAATCGTTCGCTGTCTGCACCGTTCCTACATTGGCCGAAACATTGATCACCGGCTTGCCCGTCGCGCCTTTTTTGGTTGTAATCAGGATCACGCCTCCTGCTGCCCTCGCCCCGAAAACGGCTGCCGAGCTGGCATCTTTGAGGATGTCCATCGTTTCGATATCGGCGGGGTTAATGTCAGCGATGCTGCCATTGAAGATCACCCCGTCCATCACCACCATCGGGCTCGAATTGGCCGTCAGCGATTTGGGTCCGCGGATCTGCAAGGAGCTTCCACCCGCCGCGGAAGTGCCCTGGTTTGCATTAAAGCCCGCGACTGTTCCTGTAAGCATATCAGTGAGTTGGGTCATCGGCTGGTTTTTGAATGTCTTCGAATCGATACGGATCACCGCACCTGTCAGGTCACTCTTTTTCATCGTGCCGTAACCCACCACCACCAGTTCATCAAGCGCATTCGTGCTCGGTTGCAGGGCAATTTCGATGACCGACTGGTTACCGACAGCCACTTCTTTCGTCAGATAACCTACATAGCTGAATGTCAGCATATCCGACGGGGCCGCCTGAACAGCGTAACGGCCATCGGCATCGGTGGTTGTGCCACGTTGTGTACCTTTTATCACGACAGTGACGCCCGGAAGGCCCTGTTTACTTAAACTGTCGGTGATCACGCCGGTAACATCCCTGAGATTTTGCCCGTGCAGCCAAAACGGGCTAAGCCACGCAAAAACGACGAGAATACGGACCCACGGGTGGGTTGGTAGTTTTACATGCATAGGATTATGGTTAGGAATTGAAAATGGATTTTCAGAGGATAGCAAGCCAAAATCCGGACACACCAAACCCGGCTTCGCAATGCGGCTGCGAAGTTGATTATGGTGCATTTAAAGCACCAAGCAGTATTTAATTTTGGCTTATAACAATGTTACAATGAATTTGATAGGTATCCGCGATAATCGCCGGAAATAGTAGCGATAACGTTCTCGGAACCAACACCGCAGGTCCCCATCGGCCGTCAGCGGTCGGCCTTCGCAACGACATATCGCCCGAAACCGGCTGATGCTGTATCTGCGACGGTGCCATCTGGCTGCCGGTAAATAAAATAGGCCTGCATGTCCGGACGGCGGTTCAGAATTTCAAACGCACCGTTGATGCCTGCGGCGAGCAACGCGTTGTCGAAGCCGTCGGCGGTGATCGCGTCGGGCGCCACTACGGTCGCGCTGATGATCTCGCGCTGCACGGGGAATCCGGTTTTAGGATCGATAATGTGAGAAAGGCGTATGCCGCCCGATTCCCTGAATTTACGGTAGCTGCCCGATGTCGTAACGGCACCATCGCCAATGCTGATCACTTCGCGGATCACCGGCGCGTCAAATCCGGTGACGGAAGGTGTTTCGATACCAATCTTCATCGGCTCATTGTCAGGCAGTTTCAGGCCTTTCGTTCGGATCTCCCCTCCCACTTCCACCATGTAATTGGAAATGCCGCGTGCTTCCAGGAACCCGGCGACCACATCCACCGAATAGCCCTGGGCGATGCCATTCACATCGATTTGTACACAAGGGATGGTTTTCAAAAGCCTGCGGTCCCGAACCTGCAATTTATCCGAGCCTACGCACGCGAGGATTTCCCGAACGGTAGCACTGTCGGGCATTGTATCTGTCGGTTTTGCTCCGAAGCCCCAGGCTCGTACGAGCGGGTACACGGTAATGTCGGAAAGCCCGCCTGTCTGGCAGAAAATCTCCATGGACTTTTCAACAACACGTGCCAGGTGCCCATCCATTTCAATGCTTTTCTGCGAGGCATTGAACCGGTTGATCAGCGAGCCGGACTGGTAAATAGAAAGCGACGCATCGAGGCTTTTGAAAATACTGTCGATCTGCGTTTTATTCACCAACTCACGGTCGGCGTACCAGGTAATAGCATAGGTCGTCCCCTGCGCCTGCCCGGCGATCCGATAGGTCTCCTGCATTAAAGGAAGGTGTAATGCACTCATTGCCAAGCACATTATCACCAACAAAGATCTTACACAAAGCCACCCATGCTTCATCAGGCGGAATATTCAGGCTTCCAATACTGTACTTTTTCGGTGTCGGCAGCGGCGTTGCCCATATGGATGGCGATCGAGCCGTCGCGGCCGGTTTCGACGTTGGAAACCGGCTCCTTTTTGTTCCTTACGCATTCGGCGAAGTCTTTCAATGCAAACACGGTCGGTTCCAGCTGCGCTTCGCCGGGCTTCCCGAACTTCACTTCCACGCCCGTACCCTGGGTCGTTACGGCAATGGTAGCGCCGGTAACACCGTCCACCACCCCTTTGGCATTGTTGGTTGTTTCAGGGTAAATCAATGCCTTGTCCCGAAGAATTTCCACGGTGGCCTTATCGCCGAGAATGCGAATGCTGTAACCATTATACGCGTTGGAAAGTACCGAGGTCACGCTCGCTTTCACGCCGTTGGGATAGTCGTAAACGGTACGGATGTTGTCATAAGTATCCCGACCATCCTTCCAGTAATTGATACCGCCCAGGCCGACTACCTTGACGGGCCGACTGTCGGTGAGATAATTGACGACGTCGATCTCATGCGCACAAAGCTCCGAGAGCGGGCCGCCGCAATATTCGCGGTACATGCGCCAGTTGATCGCCCGCTCCATTTTCGGGTCCTTGACAGGAAAGCGCCAGTTCGAATTACGGTTGTACTGGCATTCGAAATGCGTGATCTTGCCCAGCCAGTTTTCCTTCATAATCTCCTTTACCCTGTGATAAAGGCCGTAATACCGGTATTGATACCCGATCTGAAAAACCAAACCCGATACTTTCACTTTTTTCACGAGGTCGATAGCCTGCGGGATGTCGTAAGTCATCGATTTTTCGAGATAAATGTGCTTTCCGGCCTGCAATGCGGCAACGGCCATTGGATAATGCAGGTAAAGCGGCGTGGCAATCACTACGGCGTCGATCGATTTATCGTCGAGCAGCTTACGGTAATCGGTGTAGCCTTTGGCATTTTTTGCGGCGAGACTCAGGCCTTTTTGCAGGTTTTCGGGGATAATGTCGCAACAGGCAACCAGGTCATAATCCGGCATTTCCCGGATCAGCGTCGCCAGGCCGGCACCCCGCGACCCGGTGCCGATGATCCCCAGCCGGATCTTGTCCGCCGACCCAATGGCCTTCGCGAATGCGGGGGTAAAAGCGCTGGTCAGGCCCGCTCCTGCCATAGCGGCAAGGCCTGTTGTAATAAAATTTCTTCTCGTTGTCGATTGGGTCATGATTGGGGATCGTCGGTTTGGTCAAGAATGATTTACGGGCACGTGCCCGTAAATGTAAGTATTTTTTAATCAGATCGAAATGGCTCGGCGGGAGAAAAAAATTCAGGACATAAAAAAGTCCCGGCAGTGTGTTACCGGGACTTTACCTGTGGGTGATTCAGGGCCTCACAAAGCGAAGCCCGGCCGATATCCCCACACGGTATGGCTGATAGTAGAACGGGTTTTGGGTACCTTTGACCTTCACCGGGCTGAACTCGGCATAGGGCCCGATGCTGAATGCCGTGTTGCGGCTGAGGGCAAATTGCTTTCCTAATCCCAGGCTGACCCACCCGAGGCTTTGGCTGCTGTTCAAATCATGCGAATATTCCGCACCGAATGCCGCAAAGAACCTGCTGACCGGCGAATGTCCCCAGCGCAACTGTCTTGTAACGCCAATACCGAGCATCGAAAATTTCCGGTTTTCCTCTATTCTGTCGCCTTGGCGAACCGTTTGATATTGCCCTTTATCATCAGGTTTGACGAGGTAGTTGTCGTTCGCGATTTCGTAGGAATACGTTTGCCGGAAGTTGCTGAAATGCAATTGCAGCTGGATACCGTTCCGCTCCACGCCTCCGCTTAGCTTATAACCCATAGATCGCGCCGTGAATAGCGACGGAAAGCTGAAATTCTGAAAATCTTTCGCTGCCGACGATGGCACGGTCAATATCTGATAAGAGTGTAGTTCCGCGGCATTGAATAGCCAGGCAATGCGCGCCGGATTGGTCACGATGACCTTGGCCGGTTTGTACACCGGTGCCACAACGCCGCGCAAATGCAGCGGGATCTCCGCTTGCGTTAAGGGCATCGCATCCAGTTCTTCCAGCGCAGCCACATGCAGGGCCGAATCTGCCACCACTGATATTTCATCGGCCGATGCGGCCTGCATTTCGTCGAAAACCGAACCAGAACCGATCTGGCCTTCCGTTACCTGACTGCCATCGGCAAGCGGTAAACTTTCATACCTGCTTACAGTGGCGCCCCCGATGTTCCCGGAATGCGAGCGATGTACCTTCGCTGCCGGTTTGCTACCCAGGTCTTCCACAAAAACATTTTTAACTACCCGTTCAGACCGCGGATCCGGTACTTTCACTGCCAGTTTCAGCGGCTGCGACGCGCGACCCGGCGTTTCTGCAACGGTATTCGCCGACGTTCCTGCGGGGCTTGCCGTGTGAGGCTCCGTCGATGCCGGTTGGTTTGCTGCGTGCGCGCGTACTTTGTCCGGAACCCCGAACGGCGCGCTGAGTTGGCCGGCATAGCGGCTGAGCAAGATTCCGGAGACCGAAATCAAGACCAGTGCGCCGGTGAACCACCAATATCTTCCCGTGCGTGCAGGCTTTACGCGGGCGCGTATGCGATCGAGCGCGGTTGGGTTGGGCTGCTCCTCATAGTCATCAAATTTGCGTTTGAGGACGTCGCGCAGCGCTTCGTTGAATTTGTCCTCAGAAGTTTTCATGATGCACTATTCCTTTTAGTTCCAATTTTTTCATTAGCAGGTTACGTCCTCTCATAAACTGCGACCGGGCCGTGGCGTCCGACATGGACAGCATATCACCAATTTCGGTGTGTGTATAGCCGTCGATCAGGTGCAGGTTGATCACCGTCCGGTACTTATCCGGCAGCTCGTTGATAAGGTCCAGCAGGTCACGGACATTCATCTGATCGATCATGCGCACGTAATCGTCCGATTCCACCTGCCATTCCACGCCGTCGAGTGGGCTGTGGAGTTCCTCGCGCCGGGTTGTCCGGTTATAATAGTTGATGGCCGTCCGGATCACCGTCACTTTCACCCAGCCGTCCACCGCTTCGGGGTCTTTCAGGTCGTTGATGCTGTTAAAAATCTTAACAAATGCATCCTGGAAAATATCGTCAGCCTCCGCCACTGTCCGGGCATAACGCCGGCAGATACCCGTCATCCGGGCTTTGTATCGCTCGTAAAATACGGTCTGCGCCCTCGGGTCCTGCTGCTGGCAGGCCTTGACGAGGCTGGCGACGCTGTCGTATTTTTTAGAGAGAAAGAATTTCATCAAGGGGACGTTGGCTCAGGAGTAACTTAAACTTACTTAAATACTATTTATTTATATAATAATACAGTGTAACTTTTATTCAATACATTGAAATCCTTGTCAAAATAAAACTCGCATTTAGAAATGCCGCCGACGGTTACGGTGATGTAATAGCTTGTGAGCCCATTGACATGGTTGACCAGCTTCTTTTCGTACTCATAACCTGCGAGTTCGGGGAGGCTATCAAGATATTGCTTTATTTCGACCGGAACTGTTTCCAGATTAGAGTTGGTGGTGAGATTACCCAAGCTCGAAAAAAACGTGCTGCTCCACCTGAGCTTGCCTTTGTCGTCGAACAGCATCGATAGCGGTTCGAACTGGTTGCCGATCCTCTTGCGAGCGAAGACATGATAGCGCTTCGTGTCATCCATTCGTACCCACGTATAACCCATTACAAACCCCAAATCCGGTATGGCAGCAATCGTGTCCTTCACAAAACCGGGCAGGTCATTAATCTCGTAGGTTGTGATTCTGTAAAGGACCGGATCAAACGACGCCGAGCTATTTGAATTAGGAAATTCCCCTTCCCACCGGAACGAATAATTCTCTCCTTTAAAATTGTAAATCAGTTTGTTCTTGGTCGTCGTTGCGAAATAGGCCGTGGAGTAAGCCGACAATACACCGTCACCTAATGCCGTCTTTTTCAGCGATTCCTGCAAAGTCTCGGGAACGCCACCCTGCATTACCTTAAACGTCTCCCACATTTTACCATGATCCACCAGCGACGAATAACGATCTGCCTCCGATTCCAGTTTTACTTCCCAAACCCTGTCTTCGAGCACAGGCTTAAAAACCAGGTTTTCACCTTTTGGAAATTTATCTTTCACCACATCGACAACCATTTGCGGGATGACCTTGCTTGGGTCCTCCGGTCGCAGGTCGTTCAGGTTATTGCAGCTATACAGCAGGAACGCGAGAACGACTATCTGAATGAGGGGTTTCATGATTCGGGGTTCAAAAAACTACGTAATAAACTCTGTGTCCTTCGGGAGTTGGTCGCGGGTAACGCCACATTTGTTTTAATAGAATTGTGGTGACTGCTCCATTCTCCTCATAGGTAAACCGCATCGTGCCGGATTGATGATTTAAGTATGTGGTTTCGGTATCCCTGATCACATGGTAGCCCGACGCATCCATCGTAAGTTCCAAGCCCGATTTAAGGAACGGAACCCAGCCCTGGCCCGAATCAGTCTTGATGACCAGCCTATTATTTGTCGCGTCCCAGTTATATTTCATATTGGATCCCCACAAAAATTTCAGATTTAAATTAAAGGTCCGGGCATACCCGCTGATTTCGGTATTCGGGAACTCATTCCCGCCGTAGTAAAAAACATATCCGTCGCCGAACTGCAAAAATACCGATTTGACAAACCAACTTTGGTAAACAGAGTCTCTCGAAATAAAAGCGGTGTCGCTGCCTTTCACAGAGTACCATTCCGCAACCTGGTAAACATTCTTAATGAGAAACGGCATCACATCTTCTTCCTGCAAAACCGGTTCAGGCGGCACCACTTCTTTCTTTTTCGAACATCCGGCCAATACTCCCAACAACACAACACAGGCAAACAAATATCTCATTCTGCTAACTATCAATTATTTAAGGAAAAACAACATACTTGGCACTGACCTGCTGCCCCGGTTCGCGGTAGTACTGGTACATGGGTTTCATGGTTATTTTATAAGTGACTTTACCCAGTTTCGGATCGTCGTCCTCGAAAATAAACCGCATCCTAGGCTTGACGACTGCTTTTTTTGCCTGCTCCAATGACATTTTCACATTGAAACTTGCCGGTTCGAGGTAGCCTTTTTTGCCCGGGACGATCATTGGGAAATAGGAGGTTGTCCGCATCGTCTCGACGCCCAGCGTGCCCTTCTCCTCATCCCATTTAAGATCCATTTCCGTGGGCAGAAAAATCCGGATATTGAGGTTGAACGTGAGTGCATTACCGGGAATCTCCGTATTGGGGAACTGGCTCCCGCCGCCGTGAAACATAATCTGCCCTTCTCCTTTGCTGATGTAGAAGTGCAGGAATGCGGCATTGGCATAAAGTTTCAGCAGCGTGTCCGCCTTGAACATGTCCACCGAATCCTTCCCGGCAAACCGCCAGGCGTCGGTAATGTAGAACGAGCCTCTTGAGAGCCAGGCCGAAACGGTATCGCGATCGAGGCGAACAGGCTCGGGTTCCGGATCGTGCGACGGATCATTTTTCGAACAGCCGAACTGCCATGTTACAAGCAACAGGAAACAACCTATGGATAATAATCTTTTCATAACCGGTGCCTGATTAATGATCGGATAGCTGCGTTTCGCGCTTCCCATAGCAGAGACACGAATGCCCGTTTCAAACGTGGCGATCGTCAAAGATTTTTTTCAATTTTAAACAAAAAAGCATTGCAACCTGAGCTGCAATGCTTCAAAGATCATCAAAGACATGCTATTTTTCTGAAAAATAAACCCTTACGTCGGGGTGCATCGTGTAAAACCGCCATTGCTGGCCGTCGAACAACGGAAATCCGCTCGATGAATCGTTCCCCACGATCGGGTTTCCCGCGTATTTCTTCCAATGGACCAGGTCTTTCGAAACGGCTACATTCATCGTCCATTCGCGCCAGTCTTTGAAAGCCGACGCGTGGTAATAGGCGTAATAAAGGCCTTTATACTGAATGATCTTGTTGAACGCGACCGCAAATGCGTCGTACTTTTCCGGGCCGGCATTCAGTACCGGCTCGTCCTGCACGTTCGTCCAGGTTTTCAGGTCTTTGCTGGTTGCGAGCCACACGGCGGCATCGTTTCGTTCGTAGAAGAGATACCAAATGCCCTTTTCCTTCCAGATCGCCGGCGTACCGTACGGGCCTTTGTTAAGCGGCGATCCGTTTTTGAGGCGGATGTCGATGGCTCCCCGGTCCTTCCAGTGAATGCGGTCGGTTGAAGTGAGCAAATGTGCAATGTCGTTTTTGCTCTCGGCGAACATGTAATAGGTGTTCCCCTCCTTTAACACAGACATATCCTCCACCCATAATGTCGTGTGAATGGGATTTTTCGGGTGGCGGGCCCATTTCAGGCCATCGTCGGAGGTGGCCAGCCCGAGGTATTTCATGCTGTCGCCCTTGGCTTTCGTATAGCCGGTGTACCACATGTAATATTTGTTGCCCTCGCGCAGGATGTACCCGCGTTCGCGGATCTTTTCGTCCCAAGTCTTCGGATCGCCCGTTCCTTTGAAAACCGGATTACCCGCACGGGGCTTGAACCGGACGATTTCGGCCGGGAATTCTTCGGTTGCAGTTGCAGGAATGCGCTCGACAATCCGGTTGATCTTTCCGTTTTGTTTAACCAGGTCAAATGCGTCGTAAAGCTCGCCGGTAGCGGTGTAGGTGTCAAACGAAAGCTTTTCACCCTCGACATTTACCACATGGAAAAGCTGGGTGTACATGGCCGAACGGTCGATCCAAGCAGCCCGATCGATGTTCGAATCCGTCATTTTCGGCCCGCTTACGGACACCACATACATCGTTCCCGACTGCGCACCTTTCTCGGTCATGGGAATATTCACCATGCCGCGGGCGTAAGTGTGGTCATGGCCTTGCAGTACGAGATCGACCTTGTAACGGTCGAACAACGGCTTGAAAGTCTCACGCATACGCTTGTTGTCGCGCGTGGTTTTGGGGGAGAAAATCGGGTGGTGAAAAGTAATCACCGTCCATTTGTTAGGATTGTTTTTCAAAATGCCTTCCAGCCATTCTTTCTGCACCTGCGTCCATTTCTCCGACACATCTACCTGATCCGAGTTTAACGAAATGAACCTTACTTCTTGAACGTCTGCATAATAGCAAGTCTCTTCCAAGCCTTTCGGGCCGTTCTCGGGCAGTGTAAACTGCGGCCGCCAGAATACCGACGTTGTATTAATTCCCTCCGGCGTATCGAAATGATCGTGGTTGCCGGGTGTCGGGAAGGCGGGGATCATGGAGTGGATGAAGCCTCCGCCCCGGAACCAGTCGCCCCATTCGGCGTCGCGGTTCGCTTTGTTGATCAGATCGCCCGCATAGATGGCCAGGCGCGCGTCGGGCGCTTTCGCGTACGCCTCACGTGCCACGCGTGACCACAGCGAGGAGATATTGACCTGAACATCACCATAGTAAATAAACGACAGTTTCTGGTCGCTCGTACCGGCGGTCGTGAAATGGATCCATTCGCTCCACCCTCCTTCCCCGCCCACCCGGTAGGCATATTTGGTGCCCGGTTGCAGGTTATCGAAGATTATCGAATGGTAATTGGCTGCCGGTGTATCCTCCCAGACCAGTTTTTGCGTGCTGGCTTTGTATTTTTTGGCCTTTGACACGAACCGCGGATCGGCCTCTGCCACCGCGATTTCGGCAAAACTTTCCGACACAGTGTCGGAAGTTCGCCAATTGACCGCCATTGAAGTTGAAGGATCGGCGGTAACGTTGAGTACAATGCGGTCGGGTTCGACTGTGGGGGCATAGCGATCCGTATTTTGCGCCGAAACAGCCAGTGCCCACAAGGCCAATGTGCCTGTTGAAATAACTTTTGAAATACTGTTTTTGAAATACATATTAAAGCCGGGCAGAGCCGAACAAGGTTGGAATGTCACCCTGATATACTGTTTTTTTGAATTGGAATACTACCCCAAAAATCAATAATATCATCACAAACCACGCCTGCCCCGGCATGTCCGGTTGCCTCAGAGGCACTTAACAAGCCTTAACGCTCCCAGGAGAATCTCGCTTTGATCCCGACGCGATCGCCGACACCGATGTTCGAAATCCAGACATCCGCGCCATCGGCCGGGATTCCATCCATTTTATCCACCGGTTTTAATGCATTATCCGCAACCGCTTTCAGGATTCCTAATGGCTCAAATTTCTCGTTGAGCACGGTCGCGCCCGTGTATAAGGGCGCGAATGGAAGGTTGGTGTCGGTTACCAGTGAGTCCGGCGAATTATGCACCGTATGTACTTTCCCGATCAGCAAATCGTCTTCCGCTTCGATGGTCAGGACACTTCCTGTTATCGACGCTGATTGAATGGGGTGCTCGGTTTTGCGGAGCGCATTTGCGAAATGCGCGATCATTCCCGGCTGGATATTTTCCACCGTTCCCTTCTCCAAAGCGACTGATATGCGGCGATTTCTCACATCCACATTCGTCACAATACCGGTTAATGCCGCAGCGCGGAATGTTTTGTTTTTGACTTTCAAATAACTACCGTCACTGAAAAACACCCGCGATGGCACGCCGCTCGGGTCAAAGCTGACCACCGCAGCATGTGCGTCCGTCTCGATCTGATAGCCGGCAATGCTCTTCCGGGCATTTGTCGTATCACTTACGATCACGTCCGTCGCACCATTTCGGACCACCTCCACAGCTGCCCCGTGCGTTACCGCCAGTTTCTTCAATGTGTTAATCAAGGGATTATTCTCTAAAAACGGCTCCATTATTCCAATGAAAGTGCTTTTCAAAACCTCATTACCAACCGACTTACGCCTTGTAATGACGTATTTCAAAAGGTGGTCCTTCGCCCGCGGCTTATTCCATGCGTCGGCTATGACGATTTCCTGACCGGATTGCGGCATAATATGGATCCTGACCTTCGCATTTTCGTCCGAAACATGGCTGTACGTCAGCGTAGTTCTATCCCCATTCAATTTCTGAACATTGAAAAGGTATTGATAACCAGACCCTTTGTAATTCCAATAGCTGCCCTTATAACCTGCAACGCCCATTTTACTATCATCATAAATATCCCCGAATGCTACGTCGCGGCCCGCCAGGGTTCCGGGCTGTTTTGGAGTCCATTTGCCTGTTGCGATCATCTTCCCCGGCGGGCCATGCAATGCGTAATCGTGCCGCCCGCCGCCTGCTACCCTGAAAAAATCGACCACATAACTGCGCGCGCTGTCCACATCGACCATGATCAGGTTACGACGGTGGGCACTTGTTTGCGGATAGGTGGCCGACGAAGCGTCCATCGACCGGGCGAAGGGACCTTCGGCAAAGTCATACAGCACGCCGTGGACGTTGTTGACTTGCCTCTGTGCATCCACGACCACCGTATTATGTGCAACCGAATTGAACGACCAGGTGTAAACTTCTTTCACATATTCGTTCATCGCGTCGGGATAGCCGAGGTCGGGGATCATCTTCTGTCCGTTGGCGAACAGCTCGAAATTCAGGAAATCCCAATGGTAATGCGTGCCTTTGAAGCCATAATTGAATGTCAATGCGACTGCGTCGGAGCGGTTGTTCAGAATACCCATCCCGTAACCAGCCAGCAAATGCGACGGGCGCTCAGGCAACGCGCGGCCATTTGCAAGCGGCTTTACATCGGGCAACACATCGCGGAAAAGCGATTCGAAAGTTGAAAATGAATGCGGCCCCACCTTGCCCGCGGGCGCAAGCCATGCCAGATAGCGCGGATCGCGGTAGGCACCATAACCCACCTGGTACACATCCGGGTCCTGCCCTACCAGCGTCCCAAGTACCGAACCGCTATCCCCGATCCCTGGTGTAATTTTCCCTATTGCGACCATTTCCAACGGGCTATTCATCAGCGCGCGGAGCCGCGGCTCGCCGAAAAGATCCGTACCGCCGGTGCGCAGCATATCCGCAAAACGGGTGATTTTCTGCACCGTCAGTAGATTGTAATCCGGCGCTTCGAGCGGCTGGCCATCGCGAAAGATCATGTTATACAATGCATACCTCAACCCCGACTGCACACGGCTCTCGCCGGGCTCTTCCACGAGCATGCGGAGGTACTTTTCGGTGCCCATGTGCTGCCTGGCCAGCAAAATATACAGCAACGCGATCTGGTGCATGCCGTAGTTGCCCTGGATTTTACGCTCCATATAGGCGTCCACCGCATCTTCCAGCACATTGGCTTCGATGAAAGCGCGTATTTGCTCGCCGGTTCTGCCGGTTGCTTGTTGCAGGTCTGCGTCGCTATCAATACTGTCCCACACCGCGTCGTACGCTTCCGCCGCATTCTGGATAAGGCTCGTCTCCCAGATCAGGTTCAGGATCTTGCCATTGTAGGTGTGGCCCTTCATCTTTTCCATCAGCCCGTACCGCGACTGGTTGGCATGGTCCATCGAAGGATACACCTCCCCTAGCCGATACAGCATTACCGCCGCCTTGTGCGCATAGCGCTTGTCGCCCGTGAGCAGGTAGGCGTGCGCGAGGTCGGCGAATGCAGGCTCGATATGCCCTTTCCACATCCATTGGTTGGCATAGGCCACAAACCAGTACCGTTCGCCATCCGGTGCGATCCAACCCCAGCCATCGTCGGCAAACTTCCGGTCGAGGCCTGTTTTATCCTTAAAACCGCCTTTGTAATAAGCCAGGTAATCGTTCGAAGGAAAAACCTGGCCGTCGATCGGCGATTTTACCTGTAACGGATGGTCGGGATCGACGAACCACGGGTAAAAGCCACCAACTTTGAAAACCGTATCACCGTGGACCGGGCTGCCTTTCGGGTTCAGGTCGAAAGCGCGGGGCACGCGCGCGTCGGGCATGAGCGCGATGATGGCGGAATCGGGACGTTCGAGCCACGGATCGGCGGCTTTCAATATCTTGTCGCGGACCTCGCGGGCCGCTTCATAATGCAGCATATTCATGCGCGCTTTACGAATATCCGCTTCCCGGTAGATTGTACGGGCTGTTTTAAGCGGGAAATGGGGCGTTCGTTCCGCAACGGGCACAAATGGCGGAATGATGAGGTGATCGCCGGCCAAATTTAACGCCGTCTGCCCGAGCGTCTGCAACGGAAGCACGGTTAGCAATGCGATAATACATTTGCGGAAAGTTCGGAAGATCGCTTCCATAAAGTGAACCGTATCACTCATTTTTGTTGACATAAAAATTTCATAAAAAGGATCTTCTCCTCGCAGTGGGCTTATATTAATCTACTTCAATTCTTGTAATGGGAAATCAGTGTGCAGAACTCACACAATTTTCCAATAATTTTTTGTAAACTAAAATATTTTATTTTCGTAAACTTTTTTTGTTCAAAATATTCTTTTCCCAAACTGTAAATTGATAGATTTGCTTGACGGCCGTCCGATTTCTATCTTGGTATAAATTCGGGCACGTACACGCGAAATCCTAAACACTTAATGTAATGAGGCAGTTGAAATCACTCGGAGTAGCCGTGATGGTATTGTTTTCCGCTCACTCCCTGGCGCAGAAACGCTACTCCGATGCCCTTTCCCCCACCGAATCGGCGCGGACGTTCCAACTCCGTGAGGAATTTAGTATCGAACCCGTCGTTACCGAGCCCGATGTACTCTCACCCGTGGACCTCGTCTTCGATGCTTCCGGGAATGCATTTGTGGTCGAAATGGGCGACTACCCCTATGACGCTCAGCCGGGGCGTTTCAAAGGACGTATCCGCCTTTTGAAAGATACCAATGGTGATGGTAAGATCGATAAGTCGTATGTTTTTGCGGATGGCCTGCCAAGTGCGACGAGCGTTTTGCCTTATAAAGACGGCATCATTGTCTGCGCTGCGCCTGATATTCTGCTCCTGCGCGATACGAACGGCGATTTCAAGGCAGATACCCGCGAGCTGCTTTTCACGGGCTTTTTTGCCAAAAACTCCGAGGCCCAGATCACGAGCCTTCGCTATGGCGTCGACAACTGGATTTACGCCAACAACAGCGGCCAGGCAGGGACGATTACCTCGCCGCTACGCCCTGACGCGCCCGCGCTAAACGTCGCGGGCGGCAATTTCAGGTTCAGGCTCGATAAAACGCGTTTCGAGGTGGAATCCGGGAGCGGGCAGTTCGGGCTGGCCATGGACGAATGGGGCCATCGTTTTTATACCCAAAACACATTGCACATACAGCAATCGCCGATCGCCTGGCGGTATCTGCACCGGCATAACTACCTGCCTTCGTTCCGAAGCGACGTGAACATCTCGGACCACGAGCTCGAAATGTTTCAGAAATCGGGCACGCCCTATTGGCGTCAGCAGCGCAGCGACCGCAGGCAAGCCAAATACGATTCCCTGAAAACGGGTTTCACCGAATACGCCCGCGACCATTTCACCGGCGCGTCGGGCGGGACTTTCTATGGCGGCGACGGTTTTCCGAGGGCATTCCAGGGTTCTATTTTTACCGGAGAAGTGGCCGGAAACCTCGTCCATCGCGACGTGATCCATACCTCAAGCGGCTCGCCAGCATTCTCGGCCGTTCGTGACACCGGGGAAAAAGACCGCGAATTTCTGGCCTCGACCGATTCGTGGTTCCGTCCGGCTAACCTTGCCACCGGCCCGGACGGTTACCTTTACGTAGTCGATATGTACCGCCAGCACATCGAAACACCCGTTTCGATCCCCGAAGACCTCAAAACGGATATGGACTTTGCCAACGGCGAGCAGTATGGCCGCATTTGGCGAATATTTCCCAAGGAGGGCCAAAAACGCCCGGTCCTGTTGCCGGATTTACGCACCAAAACCGCTGCCGAACTCGTGTCGCTGCTCGAACACCCCAACCAATGGTGGCGGCTGAATGCCCAGCGCATGTTGGTTGAAAGACAGGACAAATCCGTCAATACCGTTTTACAGCAAATGGCTATCGCACATGCAGATCCGAGAACCCGCCTCCATGCGATTTACACGTTGGAGGCACTTGGCGGATTGGATGAAACGCTCGTTAAGAAAGCATTGAGCGACGCCCACGCAGGCGTGCGCGAACACGCGATCATTCTGGCAGAACAATACCCTTCCCTGCTCTCCGAAATTGTCCGCGCCATGGATGACAGTTCGCCGCAAGTAGCGTATCAGGCCGCGCTAAGTGCAGGGCAATCAGACAAAAAAGAGGTATTGCCCGCACTGGCAGCGTGCGCGGAGAAACATTCCGATAATGCGTCCTATCGGCTGGCCATACTGAGCTCTAACGCCGGCTCTTCGCCCGAACTAATGCCATTGCTGGTCGGCAAGGGTACATTCTTCGGCGCATCTGCGGCCGGTAAGCTGAAATTCATCGAAGAATATGCGTACGTCTCCGGGGCGCGAAACGGGAGGAACGACATTGCCTCATTACTGAATGTGATCCAAACTCCCGTCGTCGCCGCCGATCCGCAATGGGCTGTGGCGGCGTTGACAGGACTTACCAAAGGCATCAAAAAATCCTCCAACAAAATGGAGCCGGAAAAAGGCATTGCCAAATCCCTTGAAAAACTCGAAAAACACACTACAGAGGCCGTCAGGAAACAGGCCGCCGAGGTAAAGAAGGCACTGAATATCAATTAGATTTATATCGTCAACCACCAGTATTGTATGAATAACCTCGCCAACAGGAGAATGTTCCTTCGCCAATGGCTCGCATTGAGCGGTGTGGTGACGCTCGCAGGATGCGCCGGATCCAAAAAAGCACCGGTGGCCCAATCAGGCGCGTCCAAAAATACCCCGGCTACTGACCCTTGCAGCGACCTGACGAGCGTCGATCCGGTCGATGTGCAAAAGCGCAAATCGCTCGGTTACACGAACAAATCGCCCCTGCCCGACAGCCAATGCGACAATTGTAAATTATGGGTTCCGGTCAAAGAAGGGCAGGAATGCGGGGGCTGCCTGCTTTTTACGGGGCCTGTAAACCCCGCAGGGCATTGTACTTACTGGGCTCCACAAGTCTAAAACGATACCGCTTATGCCGCAGCCGCCATTTAACCGCCGGGATTTCTTAAAAGCCAATGCCGTTCTGGGGCTTGGTTCGACTGTTTTTTCAGGATTTATCGGGGAAGATCCGCAGGTATCCAGGGAGAGCCAGGAAATATTTTCTGATGGAAATGCTGCTGAGGGGCGGTTGTATTTTGACGGGTTCACCCGGATCGGGCCGCGGAAGTACAAGCATCCGGCAGAGAAATGGAAGCTGGACGATTTGTTGAAAGACATGGACCAATGCTCGATTTCGGCTGCGCTCGTCGCTTACACGCAATCCGTCAATTACGACCTGATGTATTCCAACCTGGAACTGAGCCGGATGATCAAGCCCTTTCCGCACCTGTTTCCGATCTGGAATGTAATGCCGCACCAGACGGGCGAGTTTCCCGAGCCAGCCGGTCTTGGGAAATTAATGGCCGAGCACCATGTCAGGGCTATCAGTATTCATCCCAAAACCAATGCTTGGGACTGGAAAGCGCGCCACTGCACACCACTATTTGCGCATTTGAGCAAAAATAAAATACTTACGATCACTACCGCGAGTGAGCTGGGGGCCTGGGAAGATGTAGCGGAGTTTCTGGACCGTTACCCAACACTTCCCCTACTGATCACAGGCGCGTTTTGGAACGAGCAGCGATATCTGCTCCCGCTGGTGCAGCAGTGCAAGAACCTGCATATCAGTTTTGATAATTTTCAGATTAATGAAGGCCTGGAATACCTGCACCGTATCGGCTGTGTGGACCAGCTGATTTTTGCCTCGAACAGCCCTGCCATGGCGGCCGGTGCCCATCGGACGTACATTGATTATTCGGCCATTCCCGAGCCCGACCGCGCTAAAATAGCGGGTGGTAACCTGATGCGGTTGTTGAAGATCAGTTCAAAACCTGCGTTACGGGAAAACAAAAACGAGGATATTCTCATGCAGGCGGCACGCGCGGGCTCCCCCCTGCCGGTGCCCGTGATTGACATGCATATGCACATGCTGCACGAAGGCCTGAACGGCGGTGGCTGGACCTATCGCATGGAAAACGGAGGTCCGAAAGGCATATTCGCCACAGCGAAACGGCTGGGTTACCGGGGAGGCGGCATTATGAGCTGGAACGGCGTGGTAAGCCAGAATGCCGTTGCCGGCAACCCATGTACAGCCGAAGCGCTGGATGTTGCGCCGAAAGGATACTGGGGCCTGGCGACGTTCGATCCGAGCCATTACAGCCAGGAAGAGCTGCGTGCGATGATCGCCGAGGTGTACGCCGACAAGCGGTTTATCGGAATGAAACCCTACCAGTTTTATGGCTTCGAATATCACGATCCGGTGTATGATGTGTGGTGGGAATATGGTAATCAAAATAGATTTTACGGTTTGATCCACAACTCCCGCTCCGATTTGCTTGAAGTAGAGACCCTTGCCAAGAAATACCCTGACGTCCGCTGGATAATTGCGCATGCGGGTGGCAGCTACAAAATGGCCGATATGGCGATTGCAGCGATGAAAAAGTATCCGAATGTATTCGCCGAAATCACCCTGACGCCCGTCCCGCTTGGCGTGATCGAATACCTTGTAGCCGGTGCCGGTGAAAACCGCATCCTCTACGGCTCCGACCTGCCCATGCGCGACCCGCGCCAGCAGCTCGGGTGGCTGGTATTCTCAACATTGCCTTTGGAAGTCAAAAAGAAAGTGCTGGCCGAAAATGCGATGCACGTCATTAAACCCTGCCTCGACAGGCTACCGGAACACAACCGGCCTTCACTGACCTCAAAATAGATACCGCAAATGATGTCTAGCGCAAACAACTTGTCGAGAAGGGGGTTCCTGGCCGGTACCGGCGCAATGCTACTGGGTAATGCCTTCGGAGTGAAAGCATCCACTGCCGAACCGATCATCGACATTCACCAGCACGTTCATTACGCCGCGCGACCGGACGATGTGCTCCTAGCGCATCAGCGGGCAATGGGCATTACGCACACGATCCTGCTTCCCGCAGGAACGCCCGCGTTCGGGACTTCCACACATCAGGGAAAAACCAACGGCCTGCAAGCGCAATGCGCAGGTAATGACGCGTGTTACAGCATCGCGCAAAAATATCCGGGTGAGTTTACATTCGGTTCCAATGAGGTGCCCGACTTGTCTGACGCCGTTCAGGAAATTGAAAAATACCTGAAACTAGGTGGAAAGGTGATCGGCGAGTTGAAATTCGGGATGGATTGTGATTCGAAGGAAATGCAGCGAATTTACCAGTTGGCCGAGGCCTACGATGTGCCGGTGTTGATGCACTGGCAGTTCCAAATGTTCAATTACAATTTCGAGCGTTTTCCTAAAATGCTCGAAAAATACCCGAAAGTGAATTTTATCGGCCACGCACAGACCTGGTGGGCCAATATCGACAAAGATCATACGGACCAAAGCGTTCTTTACCCAAAAACGAAAGTTACGCCCGGCGGCCTCACCGACCGTTTGCTGAGCGATTATCCAAATATGTTCGGCGATATGTCCGCCGGCTCAGGTCTTCTCTCGATGACCCGCGACGAAGAGCACGCCCGCGAGTTTCTGGTTCGCCACCAGGACAAACTGCTCTACGGCAGCGATTGTGACGACCATATTGGCTCGGGAGAAAAGTGCCAGGGCACGCAAACCATCGCCGAGATCCGGAAACTGGCAGCCTCCAAAGCCGTTGAAAGGAAAATCCTTTATGACAATGCTCAAAAACTATTCAGAATATAACGGAAATGCCCTTCTGTTTTCGCAAAAGGGCATTTCCGTGAATCTATTATCCTACTAAACTCCCAGGCTCCACCCCTCGCGATAGTTCCGTTTCACCCACTGGTTCACGTCATCGAAGTTGGTCACCTTCATGTTTTTGTAATCCCAAAGCATTTTCAGGTTCGATCCCGGATAGTCGAATCCGTTACCGGTTGCCCGTGGTTTTGGCATGTCTGCTCCACGGATCGCGAGGTTCGCCATCAAAATCGCCTCCGTGAGCGGGCCGGCTTTTTCAAACGGCGAGCTGAGCTCCATCTTGCCATAGCCTGCGATACATCCCTCCACCCATTGTGCATAGTGGCCTTCGGCCGAACCAGGCACGCGTGCGAATTTTTGTTTCACCTTTACTTCCTCCATGCGCGAAAGCGGCAACAGGCGCGGATTAGCCGCATATTCGCTGGCCATCATTTTGCCTTTGGTACCTACGAAAAGGATACCGCTGTTGCCGTCGCCAAACAGTTCGTTAGGACCGAGTTCTTCCGGACGTTCCGGCTTAATCCCTCCATCCATCCAGTGCATGGTAACTTTACCTTTCGTCTTCGACGTTTTCGGGAATGTAAGGGTTGCATGGCTCGCCGGCGGGCAGCTATCAGGGAAAATGCCCCGCTTACCAAATGCGGTAAATACGCTGCTGACGCTCGCCTGCATGTCCAATGCATATTTCAGGTCCAGAATTCGGAAAGGCGCTTCCATCAGGTGGCAACCCAGGTCGCCGAGAGCGCCGGTACCGTAATCCCACCATCCACGCCAGCTTCCCGGGATCAGGTTGTCTACATAATCCTTATAAGGTGCCGTACCGAGCCACAAATTCCAATCGAGCTCCTTTGGAACGGGCGGTTTCTCGGTCGACCAGGGAATACCCTGTGGCCAGATCGGGCGGTTGGTCCAGATATATACAGTGTGCACATTGCCGATAACGCCGGCATCGTACCACTCGTGCAACTGTCGTACACCGTCGCCCGACGATCCCTGGTTCCCCATTTGCGTCACGACTTTGTATTTCTCTGCCGCTTCGGTGAGCATACGAGCCTCATAAATATCGTGCGTCATCGGCTTTTGCACATATACGTGCTTGCCGAGCTGCATGGCCCCCATGGCTACTACCGCGTGGGTGTGGTCGGGCGTTGAAATCGAAACAGCGTCGAAGTTTTTAGATTCTTTTTCAAACAGTTCGCGCCAGTCCTTGTAGTATTTGGCTTGCGGAAAGTTCTTAACGGAGGTGGCTGCACGTCTGTCGTCCACATCGCAGAGGTAGCCGATATTGGCCTTTCCGCTTTTAAAGAAATTGGCAATATCGGAGGTTCCTTTTCCGCCCGCGCCCACCGCTGCCACGGTAATTTTATCGCTTGGTGCAACATATCCTTTGCCCAACACGTGGCGCGGAACGATCATCAGGCCTGCTGCGGTACCTGCGGCCGCTTTAATGAAATCCCTCCGCGAAGAAGAAGGCTGCTCTTGAACGGTATTCTTTTTTTCCATGTACGTGATTTTTTGATTTAGGAAATGGACATACAGATTACAGGTACTTCACCTAAGTTTACTACTCGCCTAAGTACTTTTTTTTAAGTATTTACTCTGAATATTCCAATTAAGGCCACTAACCGGCTATTCGATTTCGATGAATACCGCAAAAACAACCGCCTTTTTTTCCTAACTTTTAAAAATCCTAAAACACCCCTTCCTATGAAAACACATTTCCGCTTCCGCACGGCGCATCTCTCTTTGCTGCTGACAGTCTGCACATTGCTCTTGCTTTCGTTGATCACCCGCTCCGACGTCGGTAAAGGCAAACTGGTTTACAAAACCGGCAGCAAATCTTTCGATATGAACATCAAATCGGCCTACTTCATCGTCGGGCCGGACGGTTTCGACAGCGGCAAGAAAATCCGCCGCCTGATTTTCACGACAAAAGCGCTCGACGATAAGATCAAATCGTGCGGCGCCATGAATTGTGTGGATCAATACATTGAAGGCATGCAGGTCGACCTCGACGCCGCACCGCGGCTGCTTTACTGGGTCAGCCTGAACAACCAGCTCGTACAATACTCGGGTACCGCACAAAACGAGTTCCTCACTTTAACCACCGATACGCCCGATCGCCTGGCCGGTACGCTGAAATTGGACCAGTCGGCCTCCGGCGGCCCGGTTGTGGATGTGACATTTGATGCGAAGCTCGTCAAGACGTTTGCGAAGGCCCGGTAGGTACTTTCCAAAGCCTAAAAGAATTACCATTTATACCGCGGTCTCGACAGTCCGGAATTGCTTGCGATAAGCCGCCGGAGTCATGCCGCCGAATTTACGAAACTGCCTGAAAAAGAAGGGGGGGCTCTCGTATCCGCATGCAAAACTGATTTCCGCCACCTGCAAATCGGTCTCGATTAGCATTTTGGAAGCCATGTTGATGCGGTACTCGTTGAGAAAAGTAAAAAGCGGCTTTTGCATGATCCGGCTGAAAAACCGCGAAAACGATTCCTCGCTCATATACACCAGGCCCGAAAGCGTTGCGAGCGTAATGCGTTCGGCATAATGCTCCCTGATGTAGTTGTAGACGGTGTTAATGCGCTGGTTGTCCTCGTAGTTGAGCGGATAGGCAAACCCCTGTTCGCAAAGGAAATGGATATTCTTCACGGCAGCCAGCAATTCCAGCACTTCAAGAAACCTGATCAACCGGGGAAATGGTTGCATTTCCAGCATTTCTGCCAGCATCGGTTTTACGCGTGCCGATACGTGCTGGTCAAAACGGATACCCTGCCCGGCCAATTGCAGCAAGCGTTTCACCGATTTAAACTCCTCCACATCCAGCCAGCCCCCGCCCATAAACCCGCCCGGCCATTGCACCACGATCGAACTCGCCGGACCCGGGCTATCCGGAGTATTCTTCCAGCAATGGGGCAGGTTCGGCCCCAGCAATACCAGATCGCCCGCCTCAAAACTCTCCATGCTGTTGCCCACATAGCGAATCCCTTCACTTCGTAAAATGACGGTCAACTCGTATTCCGGATGGTAATGCCAGGGAGCGTCAAACTCTGCCACCTCGTACCCGAATATGCGGAAAGAAGATTCGGGCATAGGCTGAAATGCTTCGTATTGTGCCTTCATAACGCTGAAACCGACATTTTATAACCTATTTAGTAGACATTGCAAATACTAACTTCAAAATTAATACAAAATAGGTTAGTTATTAATCAAAATCAGCAACCCCGTTAAAGGTTAACATCGCTCATATTTGTAATACTGAAACTAAACCCGAAACGAAAAGTTATGGAAGTTGCAACAGGAGATCTTTCCAGATACCACGAGTTGATAGCGGATTTGTTCAAGCAGCCCACCAGCCGGGAGGAGTGGGAACAATACCGCCTCAGCGATGAGCAGGTGGCTTTTTTTCACGAAAACGGCTATCTGTCCAACATCAAACTGCTGGAAGACTGGCAGGTGGATGTACTGAACGAGGAACTGGTGTCGGCAACCGATCCGGCCAACCCAAGTCACCATTTATACTACGAGTTCCATTCGAATGAATCGGTCGATCCCAATGCAGTGCTTTTGCATGCTCTTGGTGCCTGGCGCGTGACAGAAGGCTTCCACGATGTACTTTGGAACCCGGCTTTCGTGATGGCGGCCAGCCAGTTGCTCGGCAATAAAGCGGTGCGGTTCTGGCACGATCAGCTGTTTTGCAAACCGGCGCGACATGGTGGAGTGGTGGCATGGCACCAGGATTACTCCTACTGGACACGCTCCGTTCCAATGCAGCACCTTACCTGCTGGACCGGCCTGGACGACTCGCTCGTCGAAAATGGTTGCCTTTATTATGTTCCCAAAAGCCACCGCTGGGGGTTGCTTGACAAGCCCGAACTGGCCGGCGACATGGAAGGGCTCATGCAGTACCTGACCGAAGACCAAAAAGCGGAGTTCAAACCCATCCCGATCGAAATGAAGCGTGGCCATGGAACATTCCACCACCCGCTAATGGTCCACGGATCGTATGAAAACCGCTCGGAGCGCTCACGGCGCGCATTTGTGCTCAATGTTTTTGCTGACGGTACAATGTCGGACACCAACGGTACATTGCTCGACGGCGTGCCTGCCATTCCGAAAGGAGAAAAATTAAGCGGGCAGTTTTTTCCACTGCTTTTCAACGCAAAACGCTACTATTCCTAAACCTGATTGATTATAACACACGCTGCAAAATAGGCTATCCACCGGGTAGCCTATTTTGTGTTTACGGCCTGGCGTGCGCGTTGCGAAAAAGGGATTTTTTACTAAAAGATTTCCTTGGGGCATTTCAAATCTCTGTGGCCATGCCCGGATCACTGATGCCATGCCTGCCGGTTTCGATCCTTCCGGCAAAACGGCGCTGGAATTCGCCTTTGGACCTAAACTGAACGGTAAGATCATACCAGTTTCCCTGGTTACCACATGCCCATTCCCTGACGACTTTTCCATCAGCCGGGATGTTGATATTTACAGATTCAGATTGATCATAAAAATCAATTACCGACAGCTCAACACCGGATTTTGCCGGGTTTTGTAATTCCAAACGGACTATGCTTTTCCGGTGGTCATAGCTAACCTTTACTTCCGGTTCGTCGCTGGTACTACTCCCCGAGAATCGTTGGAAATAGCCATTCGGCCCGAATACTTCCAATGCGTAATCCCCCGAATCGGATGCGAGTGTCCATTCATCTGAAAGTGATTTCCCCGCTTCCACCGTGTAACGCCTCGGGATCCGATCGAGGTGTTTGAGGTCGTATACGTGAAACACGGCCCCGACGGTGCCCTTATTTTCAAAAAACAGTCCGATTTTATTTGAAACCACTTCTGCATACGTATGCAGGCGGTAAGGCAGTGCACGGGAGTAACGTGTACCTTTTTCCTGAAACAGCGGCCCGGGCAATTCAGGCGCTGTGGCTTTGGGAAGCAATTTCGATGCGTCTTCTATGCTGGCATAGTTGGTGGTGTCGGGTAATGCCGGAAAAACAGGGTCGTTTGGGTGAACAAAATCAAACGCCGAAGTGAGGTCGCTGCTTACCGAACGGTGCCAGGGACTAATCGCGGGGATGGTAATTTTGAATCGTTTTTCCAGAAACTGACCGACAGACGTATGATCGGCGACTGCGGAATCGACCCACCCTCCCTTGCTCCACGGAGAAATAATGTACATCGGCACGCGCGGCCCCATACCCCAGGGACGGATCGGGCCGGAAATCGTATCGCGCTTGTCCTGGTAAACACGCGTCCGCACCGGTCCGTCTTTTTTTCTGATCGCTTCATGAAAAGCGCTTGGAAACTCGGATGTGCCTTTGTCGTTGTTAAAATACATGCCCGCCAGGTCCATCGTCGACTTACCCGCCAATGTGCCGTCGGCATTATACGAAGGCACGGCCGGTGCAGGATGATGGTCGAAAAGCCCGTCGTTTTCGTCAAAAGTGAGGAAGAAAACGGTTTTGCTCCAAACCTCAGGATTGGAAGTAATGGCCGTCAAAACCTGATGTGTAAAATCGCCCCCTCGGTTGGGGCTCGACGGCCCGCTCGGGTGTTCCGAATTACTTTGAGACGGAAGAATCCAGCTTACCTGCGGCAAAGTATTATTTTTGACTTGCTCGGTCAGGTCTTTGATCGACCAGTGCTTCATGCCGTTTTCATAAACTGGCGACCCGGGTTTCGCATTACGGAAGCTTTCGAATGCCAGACAGCCGTGCATTGCGCCCGTCCAGTTATCGTTCGGGTCCTGATAAATGCGCCAGCTTACGCCAGCTTTTTGCAAAACATCGGGAATTGTGTCCCATTTGAATGCATTGCCCCGATAAATATAGCCGGGATCTGGCATCTTTCCCTCTACCCAGCAGCGCAAATTCACCGGCTCAGACTCGGCATCGGTACAATTGATGCCGGCCGCCCGTTTTTCCGGATCAAAGTTCGATCCGGACCAGAAAACGATCCGGTTGGGATCGGTACCTGTGGCGATGGAACAATGATAGGCATCGGAGATCGTGAACGATTCGGCCAATGCATATTGGAAGGGAATTTCCTCACGCGTATAATAGGCCATTGAATACGGCGTCTTGAACATCGGCCAGAAGCCATATTTGCCCTGGTTCCAGGCGGCCTGCGTGTCGGGAAAGTCATGCGGCGTGCCATTTACGAGCGCCGCGTTGACGGTCTTTTTATCTGCACGGTAGGGCGAGTATTCCCGCTTCCCGTCCGACTGCGTGAATGCACGCTTCCCGCTTTCGAGCGGAATAGGAAAGCGGTCGCCAAAACCCCTTACACCACGCATCGCTCCGAAATAGTGGTCGAAGGAACGGTTCTCCTGCATCAGGATCACCACATGCTGTACATCCTGAATCGTCTTGGTAGGACTGTACGCATTCACAGCCAACGCTTTACGGATCAACGGCGGCAACATGTTCAAAGCGGCCCCTGCACCTGCCGCGCCGGCAGACATCCTGAGGAATTTTCGACGATCTATTTCAGACATTTTTCCGGATCAATTTTTAAATCAAAAGACAAAACAGGGCTTCATTTAACCTGTCGCGCCTCCGCCCCAGCTAAATTTTCATACTCCGTTAATCTGCCATAACCAACCGTCTAGGAATTGATATGCTTACAGGCGTTACCAAATCGGCAAAATGGCCATCGCACGCCGCCTAAGGAATTCCTGATCCGGTTGGAACTGCATTCAAATGGCCTGATACCCGCCTCCTGGTGGCTCAGGCTGGTACAAAAATCGAAGGAAGCGGAGCTGACGCAGGACACCGCAATTCGTGAGCAGGAAAGCAAGCATGTCAAAAATAAAATCGAACTTGCGCTTTAAACGATCACTGATATTCCGGATGAAATTACGCGCATTTTCGCTTTCCAACTTACTCCTGGCCGTCGCCCTGGCCACCCTTCATTTTTCGGCGCAGGCTTCGGATACACTTCGCATTGAAGGCGGAAGGGTTTCCGGCACAGTGAGTTCTGACGGCCGTATCAGCATTTTCAAAGGCATTCCATTCGCTGCGCCGCCGGTGGGAAACTTGCGTTGGAAAGCACCACAACCCGTGAAAAAGTGGAGTGGCGTAAAAGTGTGCGACGCATTTGGCCCAAGCCCAATCCAAAATGAACCAGCACCGTTCAGCATGTGGAGCGCGGAGTTTCTTATTCCTAAAGCACCTATTAGTGAAGATTGCCTTTATCTGAACGTATGGACAGATAAACAGGGCAAAACAACGGCCAAAAAGCCGGTAGTAGTCTGGATTTATGGAGGCGGCTTTGTGAGCGGCGGTGCGGGGTGTGCCATATACGATGGCGAAGCGACAGCCAGAAAAGGCGTCGTTTTTGTCAGTATCAATTACCGTGTGGGCGCATTCGGCTTTTTTGCGCATCCAGAACTGACGAAGGAATCAGGAAAGAATGCATCGGGTAATTATGCCCTCATGGACCAGATTGCGGCTTTGAAATGGGTTAAAAAGAATATCGCCCAGTTTGGTGGCGACCCCGAAAATGTCACCATTGCTGGCCAGTCGGCAGGCTCGATGAGTGTTAACTGCCTGGTGGTAAGCCCACAGGCAAAAGGCCTTTTCAACAAAGCAATCGCAGAAAGCGGCGCAGGTTTCGGCAGAAATTATCCATCCCTGAAACAGGCCGAAGAAGCCGGTTTAAAGGCCGGTGAAAAATTGAATGCAACCAGCCTGGCAGCATTGCGAAAAGTGCCTGCAGAAGAAATTTTGAAGAACATTACCACCTACCGCGGACCTATTACGGACGGACTGGTGCTTCCGGAGTCGGTATCCACTATTTACCAGGCTGGAAAACAAAATGCAGTCACACTCCTTACCGGCTGGAACCAGAATGAAAACGCAGTGGCCAAGCCGAAGAATGCAGCTGATTTTCAGGCACAATATAACCAACAGTACGGTCCGATTGCCCAGACATTCTTCCAGTATTACCCGGCCCAATCCGACGCCGAAGCCGCGCATTCGCAGGACGAGCTCGCCCGTGACATGAGTTATGGTATTCAGAACTACTCCTGGGCACAAGCGCAGGCACAGCAGGGCAAAGGCGCATATTTATACCGTTTCACACGCAAGCTGCCTGCCACCGGCATTTACGCGCAGTATGGCGCATTTCATACGGGCGAAGTCGCATATGCGTACGATAACCTCCGTTTTATCGATCGTGCATTGCGCCCGTTGAATGCTACGGATGATCAGATTGCCAACGTCATGTCTGCCTATTGGGTCAATTTTATAAAAACCGGCAATCCTAACGGCACCGGATTACCACAATGGCCTGCATTCAATACCAACGCACCCCAAATGATCATGCTTGGCGACGAAATTAAGGCCGGGCCATTAACCGAACAACCTGCGCTCGATTTCCTGATCGAGCAGGCTGCCAAACGGTAGAATTTGCTGGAAGCCGGCTTAGAGCGATTGTAACCAGTCAAACCAAACCGGCTCCTTATGCGTATCGACAGAAAGACCTTTCTTCAAAATCTCTCCATGGCTGCCGGCGCAGCACTTCTCCCGGACCTGACGCTGGCCGATCCGCTTTTTCTGAAAAAACCTAAAATGCAGCTAGGATTTGTGACTTACCTGTGGGGCAAAGACTGGGATGTGCCAACGTTGATCAAAAACCTTTCCGATACGCACATTACGGGCGTCGAGCTGCGTGTGGAGCATGCGCACAAAGTCATGCCCGATCTCACCCCTGACCAACGGAAAGAAGTGAAAAAGCAATTTGCCGACAGCCCTGTCAAAATAATAGGGCTGGGAACCAATCAACAATATGATTATCCTGACCAGGACAAACTGAAAGCCTCTATTGATCGCACAAAAGAATTCATCCGCCTGAGCGCAGATGTCGGCGGCACCGGCGTGAAAGTGAAGCCGAATGCATTGCATAAAGAAGTCCCTACCGAAAAAACATTAGAGCAGATCGGGCTGGCATTGCGGGGGCTGGCGGGTTATGCCGCAGATTTCGGTCAGCAACTGCGGCTGGAAGTTCATGGTGAAGAGACGCAGGAACTTCCCAACATCCGCAAGATCATGGACTATGCCGATCACCGTAACGCGAAAATATGTTGGAATTGCAACAAACAGGACCTGAACGGACAAGGCTTTCAATACAACTTCGACCTCGTCAAAAAGTATTTCGGTGATACCTGCCACGTCCGCGAACTCAACCGCACCGATTACCCCTATCCCGAACTAATAGATAATCTGGCCAAAATGGATTACAAAGGCTGGGTACTGCTGGAATGCCACACCAACCCCGATGACAAAATCAAGGCGTTGCAAGAACAACGCCAGGTTTTTGACAAAATGATGGCTAAATATTAATTACCAACGGACCGCTTTAAACTTCCAGCCGGGCACTTTTTTCTGCATCTCAATTTCATCGTCGCGTTTTTTAAGACCGCAGGCAATGTAATTCTGATGCAGTTTTTTTAATGCCTCGCGATCCAGTTCCACGCCCAGGCCGGGGCCGGTAGGCACTTTCACGCTGCCTTCCTCAAACTGAATACGCCCGCCAACGATGACCTCGTCGCTTTGCCACGGATAATGCGTATCGAGTGCGTAGGGAACATCCGGCAACGCCGCGCCGAGGTGTACCATCGCTGCCAGCGAAATGCCCAGGTGGCTGTTTGAATGCATCGACAGGCCCCGCCCAAACGTGTCGCAAATTCCCGAAAGCGTCATCGAAGCACGCAATCCGCCCCAGAAATGATGGTCACTGAGGATAATGTCTTCGGAACCAAGTTCTATGCTCCGCGGAATATCCCCGAAAGAAGTGGTGCACATATTGGTAGCCAGCGGAATACCCAGCTCCTTTCGCACCTTCGCCATATTCTCCTGCCCGCGCACGGGATCTTCCAGGTATTCGAGGATACCTTTCAGTTCACGGCCATATTGAATGGCCGTTTCTACCTCCCAGATTGCATTCGGGTCGACGCGCAATGGCACATTCGGGCCGAATGCCTTGTGCAATGCCAACATGGAATCCACCTCGATACGCGGCTCGAAAACGCCGCCTTTCAATTTAATGGACTGAAAGCCAAATTCTTTACACATCGCTCGTGCTTGCCCGACTATGCTTTCGGGGTCGAGTGCGGCGGCTTGCCGTGCGGCGGCCCAACCAGTGGCACCCGGGTCGGTACCGAATCCCAGCGGGCCGCCCGCACCTTCATATTTATAAAACAAATAGGCCGAAAATGGCACACGGTCCCGCATTTTACCTCCCAGCAAATCCACCACCGGCCGGCCCGTAATTTTGCCGATAATATCCAGACAAGCCACTTCCACCGCGCTGAAAATATGCACGAGCTTCCGCTGGTCCCAGGGCGCATCCCCGCGCGCAGCCGCCGATTCGGTGCCGAAATGGTCGGTCAGTATCTGCCGGATCACATTCAGATTGTACGGATCGCGACCGATCAGTAATGCTTTGGCTTCTTCCAGAGCCGCGTCGATATCGCTGTTGCCCGGTATCTCGCTAATGCCCGAAATACGATCGTCAGTAACGATCTCAACAACAGTCCGAAGCGCATAAGGTGCATGCAGCCCTGCCGCATTCAGCAGCGGCGGGTCAATAATAGCAATGGGAGTAATGTGGATTTCCTGGATGTGTGACATCGGTACTGAATTTTGAATGGTTGAATGGGTGACCGGGCATGACCATGCCGTCAAAACCTGTTAATCTTTTAATGCCAAAAACAGCGCGCTATGGTCGAGCTCGCCGTTGCCTTGCTGCATGGCGGCGTCCATTTGTCCGGCCGCCGTTTCAGTGCCGGGTAATGTGATACCGAGCTCGCCGCCAGTTTCGAGGGCGATGTTAATGTCTTTCTGATGTAGCTTGATTTTAAAACCCGGCTTAAAATTCCGATCGATGATCCGCTGCCCATGGAGATCGAGAATGCGGCTCTGAGCGAAACCACCCAGCAATACTTCCCGCATTTTGGCAAGGTCTACCCCTGCTTTTTCAGCTAATGTAAATGCCTCGGCCACGGCCTGAATCGTTTGCCCGACGATCATTTGGTTGCAAGCCTTCGTCGTTTGCCCGGCACCCGGTTCGCCGATATGCACGATATTCTTGCCCATGGCCTGAAACACCGGCAATGCCCGCGCAAATGCAGCCGCATTACCGCCAGCCATAATGGACAGCGTGGCAGCCTCTGCGCCCACCTGTCCGCCTGATACCGGTGCGTCCAGGGCTTCCACGCCCTTTTCCTGCATTATATCAAAGAGTTTACGGGCAAAGAGCGGCGCTATGGTGGACATATCTATGAATAAACTTCCCTTGCGAATGCCCGCCAGAACGCCGCTATTGACTACTTCCCCGACTTGCGGCGAATCGGGCAACATGGTAATCACAATATCACTTCCCGCGGCCAGCGCGGCCGCATCCGGCCACACTTCGGCGCCGGCCTCTTTTAATATACCCGACGCCTGGCTTGCTGCAAGCACCCCCACCGGGTAGCCTGCCTTCAAAAGATTGAGCGCCATTGGCTTACCCATAATGCCGAGCCCTATAAAACCGATCTTCTCCATTTTAAATAACTATCTTTTTTTGAAATGATTAAACCAATGGAAATACCCGCGCCGCGATCATCAGGACGATCAGGCCCACGCAGCCCATCACTACCAGCATGGGCGAAAAGGTTTTCAATGCCTCCTTCTCGGTGAGGTTGCTGATCTTGACGATGATCCAGAACCCGGCGTCGTTCATCCAGGGCACAAGTTTCGAGCCGCAACCGATCGCAAGGCCCAGATACAGCGGATGGTACTCCAAATGGGCGCTGGTAGCCATTCCCGACAGAATGCCGGAAGCTGTAATCAACGCCACCGTAGCCGATCCCTGCGCCGTACGTACGACCGCGCTGATCACGAAGGCGAGCGGGATGAGCGTCATCTGGTAGTCGGCAGTGAGTGCGGCAATGCGCGAGCTGATACCTGTTTGCTGCAAAACGCCACCAAATGCGCCACCCGAGGCGGTAATGAGGATAATCCCTCCACCGCTCATCAATGCAGCCTGCACAAACGCCGAAATGCCTTCTTTACTTCCTTTTTTCGTAACAGCCAGCAGCACCAGGGCAATCAGCCCGCCTCCTACCAGCGCGATGTTCTTGTCACCGATCAATGCTACAAAATCCACCAGAAAGTGTGCCGGCGAAGATTCCGGCGTAAATGCGCCCGATTTGATCATCGATTTCAGGATATTATCCAAACAAATGAATACCAGCGGAAAGGTTACGGGCAGAAGCGAGAACCATAGCGGCGGCAGCTCCCTATCGGCCTTTTCGGCCAACGAACGGATATCGTCCAGCCGGGCATCGAGCGAATCGCGGAGTTCTACCGGCCATTTGGCGTTGGCCCATTTGGCAAACAAGAAACCTGCCGTAATCGTGACCAACCCCAGCAATGTGCCGCCGGCCATCATCATGCCGATCGGGATATTCATTTCACCGATCAGGAACAATGGCCCCGGTGCGGGCGGGACGAACGAATTGGCCATCGCTGCGCCGCCGGTAATAGCCAGTACCAGAAGCAGATAGTTCTTACCAATGCGCATGCTCACCGCTTTGGCCAGCGGGATCATCAGAAAGATCACAATATCAAAAAACACCGGCACACCCAGGAAGAAACTGCTCACCAGGAATGCAAACGGCGCATTGCTCACGCCCGTCACGGCCAGCATCGACCGCACGATCCGCTCGGCAGCCCCGCTTTCGAGCATGGCTTTACCAATAATGGCGGCCATCGCGATCAGAATGCCGATTTTCCCACAGGTACTACCAAATTCAGTAGCAATGCGCTCGCCGATGCTTTTTTTGGCCAGTGCTGCGGCGGCTTCGGGAGAGGAACCTTTCGCGATCGCAAATGCCTCGACAGACGACGCCGGCGTGAGCAACGCTACCACAAATGCAGCCAGAATAAGCGCCAGGAACGGGTGCAATTGCAGGAAAATAATGCCGCCCACCACGATAATCACACCGATGAGCAGAATGAAGAGCGGGTCGCTGAATAACGCAGTCATTAAAGTCATGAAAAGGAAGGTTTAGGATGGACGGAGTTCGTTCAGCTTTTTGGCCATGGTGCGGGCGCCCTCGGCGACAAAAGTGGCGTCGGAGCCGCACGCTATGAACCGGATGCCCATCTCATGGTAGGCCGTGTATTCATTGGTATTAAAAAAAAGAATACCCACTGCTTTCCCGGCTTTTCGGGCGGCCTCACACGTTTCCCGAACGGCGTCCCGGAACCTCGGATGATCGAACTGCCCAAAAATGCCGAGCTCCATCGAAAGGTCGGCCGGGCCGATAAAAAGAACGTCGACGCCTTCGGTTGTCGCAACCGCATCGAGGTGATGGAGAACCTCCACCGTCTCGATCTGCGCGATGCCCAGGATATTGTCCCGACTGTTGTCGTAATAGTCCTGAAAATGCTGCCCGAAACCCGTCGCTCGCACCATTTTAGCCACGCCTCTACTACCGAACGGCGGGTAATGCAGGCCGTGCACGAGTTTTTGTGCCCCTTCCGGGTTCTGGATTTTAGGGCACATTACCCCTTCCGCACCCATGTCGAGCACGCGGTGAATGCGCTGGCTTTCCGAACTTTCCACGCGCACAATCGCCGCCGTGGGCGTGTGTTCGAGCGCCTGCAACTGGTAAAGCACGTCCTTTTCGGAGCCGGCGCCATGTTCCAGGTCGATGAGCACCCAGTCGAACCCGGCCAGTCCGACGATCTCGGCGGTGAGGGGGCTGCCTGTATTGAGCCAGCAGCCGTGCAGGGTTTCCCCGTTTTGCAGTCTTTTTTTCAGGTTTTTCATTCAAAAATCGGTTGATACGATGAAGCCTCATTCCCGTTCTGATTTTGTTACGCTACCGACTATACGCATACGCAAAGCGAAGGTTATGAGCTCGGGAGATAATGCTTGCACATACAGCCTCAGGCCCCAATCGAAAAGGTCGGAATAATAGCCCTGCATGATGTTCGCGAGTGCGTACATGACGCCCGACTGATAGTCATTCCAAAGTTTCTGAGCTTCATCCGGAGTAATGCGTGGTCTCATCTCGTGGTAGCTATCAAGTTTTCTAGATGAGACTCATTTTTAGAATATATACCCCACTATTTTTATCTTTTTTATCAAAATAATGCCGAATTGTTTACGGAAGGCTCCTTGCGGCTCGATGGCGTCGTGTTGACAACCTATCAATATCTGCGTAAATTGTGAGTAGCTCCTACAAAAATGAGCCGACCATATGAGAAAACTAACCTCGACGAATTACTACAACCAGACGTTCCTGGAAGAGAAATGTACATTGAACGAACTGATCAACCTGCTTAGCAAACGGTGGTTGACGGAGGTGATGTTCAGCATTGAAGAAGGCAACAACCGGTTTTCGACCCTGAAAGAGGACCTTAAACACATTAGCGACAACATCTTAGCCGATCGTCTGAAACTGCTCGAACAGCACAAGCTGATCATCCGAAATGACAATTTCCGCGAAGTTCCGAGCCGTGTCGAATACTCCCTGTCCGAAACCGGATCGAAGCTGAGCGAACTCCTCGACGGCCTCTGCCACTTCTCCGAAACCGAGATGGAATTTCCGGAATGAGCCACTCTTAAAGACAGCCCGCCCGGTCCTTAACAATTGTTAACAACCACTTCGGAAATTGTGAGTGAACTGGGAATGGCCGTTACCGGCCACTAACCAATCAAATCCCGCAGCACCACCGATGCGCAGGTCGCTCCGAAAGTGGCGGGGAGATAAGGCATGGTACCGTAAGCTGACTTCTTATAATTGCTCCCATCGGTGAGGATGAGCGATTCGCGGATTTGCTCTTCGGTTGAAAATACCGCCTTGATACCCTTGTAAATTCCTGCCTTTTTAAGGTTTTTCCTCACCTGCTGGGCAAACGGGCAGTTAAAGGTTTTGGAAATGTCGACCACTTTCAGTTTGGTCGGATCCATTTTCCCACCCGCGCCCATCGAGCTCACAATTCGTATGTTGCGCTTGTACGCCTGCGTGAGGAAAGTCAGTTTCGGGGTTACGCTGTCGATCGCGTCAATAATATAATCATAGTTGGTCATCGAAAGGATTTGCTCCACCGCATCCGGCGTTACGAAACTTTTCACGACATTTAAAGTGAGCTCCGGGTTGATGGCTTTGAGACGCTCGGCCATAATATCGGCCTTGCTTTGGCCGTGATTCGTCGCCAGGGCGGGCAGTTGCCGGTTACGGTTGGTCGGGTCAACTACGTCGCCATCCACGATGGTCATCGTCCCTACCCCGCCGCGACATATAAATTCGGCGGCAAACGAACCGACTCCGCCCAGCCCGATCACCAGTACATGCGCCCGGCTGAGCTTTATCAGGTTTTCTCTTCCAACCAATAATTCAGTCCTGGAAAGCCAGGAAAAATCCTCCGTCATTATTTAAATACTTTGCCAAAATTCGTTTCGAGCTGCAAAGCAATCTCTTTTTCGGGAATATTCCGCAGCTGTGCCGCGGTTTTGTAGATTTCGCGGATGTCGGCACCGGTATCGTCGGTTTCCAGAAAAAGCTGCTCCATCGGAACAGCCCTGAATGCCTCGGTAATGGCATCGTTGGGATGAAGCAGTGCCTTTCCGAACGACAGGAAATAGCCCGCATCAATCACCGGACGGGTTACTGAAAGGCGATTATTGATCCCATGAAAAACAACGGGGACGCCGGTTTGTTTCAAAAATGCCAGGCACTCCTCAAATGCTTTCACGCAATGCACAATCACTGGCTTTTCCAATTCTTCTGCCAGGGCTATTTGCCGTTCAAATGCGAGGCATTGCGTGTGCCAATCGGTTTTGGTAAGCTTGTCGAGGCCACATTCGCCGATTGCAAGCACCCCGTGCTGGGTAGCATATTTGCGCAATGCGTCGAGATCATCGGAAAGCGTTTCGGGACGGATGTACCACGGGTGCAACCCCGCGCTCACATACCGGGAAGCGGCCGCGTCCCCGAAACCGCCGTGCCGGTTTTCAATGGCAAGTACGTCCTGATCGCCGGCCGGGTGATGGGTATGGATATCCAGAAACATTGGAAGCTGGCCGTTCATTCAAACGGATTGACCGCGTACATCAGATTCCTCGCCGATATTTCATGGGAATCGATGTGCGACCTGCCTTTGTAATTGCGTACCCTGAGGTTGTCTTCTCCCTGATATATAAATGATAGTGTCGCCACCGGCTGGCCGGCGTTGAAGATCTTGGACCCTTTCTCGGTATAAGCGTCGGCTAGCTCTCTCAACAATGCAGCATCCTGGAATTCAAGGCATTTCAGAGTAAAACCGTCAATATCGCCGTCCCAATTGAGGTAAAGTAAATGGCGTTGTCCGGGAGCTATTTCAAAGTAAAAATTAAAGCGGCGCTGACCGTCGAATGCCGACGAAAGCTGTAATTCCTTCGAATCCGGGAAGTAGGTTCTGATCTGGTCGCGTAAGTAATCGAGTGAATTCATGATGGTGCATGGGTGGTGTCTATCAATTCGTGTATAAACAAATATATCCAGCCAGCGGTAAAATTTCAAGGATCAGCCCGGAAAGAGTTTGACAACGTGCTTAAACGTTTTACCAAGCGGTAAGACCTTTCCGTTCAGCAACCGGATCATATTGCCTTCGATGTAGTGTACAAATTTTTTATTTAATATAAACGACTTGTGTATCCTGATGAACGCCTCGGCTGGCAGCTGCTCTTCAAAACTTCCCAGTGTCCGTTGCGTGAGCAGAAATTGATCCCGCCCCCAAACCTTCACGTAATTGCCCAGGCTTTCAAGGTAATACACCTCGTCGAGCTGCATCTGGACGAGCCTCTTGTCGGATTTGATATACAACGGCTCCGGCTCGTGCTGCGTTACGGCTTGTGCGGGCGCAGTAGCTGCTTGTTTTCGCAAAGTATGCTGTTCCAATGCACGGTTGGCGGCTTTCAGGAACCGGTCGAAACGAAACGGTTTCAGCAGGTAATCGACCACTTCGAGCTCGAAACTTTCCAGAGCGTGCTCCTCATACGCGGATGTGATCACAACCAGCGGGCGCTGGTCGAGCGTACGCAGAAAATCGAGCCCGCTGAGCTTCGGCATGCGGATATCGAGGAAAATAAGGTCGACGGCCTGATGGTTGAGAAAGGCAAATGCCTCCGTTGCGAGGTAGCATTGCCCGGCTTTTTCGAGAAACGGGATATCTTCCAGGTACCTCAGGATCACATCATGGGCCAGTGGCTCATCGTCGACAATCAGGCAGCGTAATTTCATAGCAGGTCAATTTCCAGGCTGGCAACAAACACTCCGTTCGCTGCTTCCGTAGTTAACCGGTGTTTCCCCGGGTAGAGCAATGCCAGCCGTTTCCGCAAATTAGTCAATCCGATGCCGGTATGCGCATCCGCCGCCGGTTCGAACGAATTTTTACAGATAAAACGAACAGAATGCCGGTCGGCTTGGAGACTAATGTGCAGGAATGCAGCCTCCTCCGCATTTTCAACACCGTGCTTGAAGGCATTCTCCACAAAAACGATCAGCAACAGCGGCGCGACCAGCACCGTACCATCCGTGATTTCGCTATCAAATTGCAGATCGAGGCCCTTTTTAACTCTGATCTTCTGCAATTGCAGGTAATCGTTCAGGTACTTGACCTCGTCTTCCACACCCACCAATGGCTCTTTGGCTTTGTAAATCACGTAACGCATTAGTTCCGATAGCTGCAATATGCTTTCCGGGGTCTGCTCTGAACGTTGCAGGCTCAATGCATAGAGATTATTGAGTGTATTGAAAAAAAAATGCGGGTTCAACTGCTGTTTCAAAAGGTCGAGCTCTGCGAGGGATTTTTCGTGTTGCAGGGCTGTGATCAGGCTGTTCTGCCTCGCCCATTGAATCGCCAACAGTACCGGGAGACTCACCGCCAGCACCAGTACCGCGCCAAATGCATTTTCCGCTACAAAAGGATTCGCCGAAAATACACCTCCCAGCACCTTGCAGAGGGGCAAGCCGGCCAGCAACTCTCCCCAGAAAGGGTAAAAAACACCTACCAGCGCCGTCGAACAAAGAAGGTAATACAAAATGCCCCGTTCTTTCAGAATACGCGGAACGAGCAAGCGGCTGTTGATATAAAAAAAGAAATACCCTGCCAGGTACATCAGCAGCAGTTGCAGGGAGAAACTGATGAACGTTGGAAACCGAGCAAGGATTTTAAGAATATGTATTTCAAAACCAATGAGCAGTTGCTTACCCGAATGGTAGGCCGGATTGTCGAGACTCGACACCGCCATTGCGCCCAGCAGCAATGCAAGCCCGGTGATGCTGATCAGCACGGCCTTTTCCAGGCTCAGCTTCCGTACCCATTTTACATGGCGCAACCGGCTGATATACTGGCTATCCGCGACCAGCAAGCATTCCAGCGCGGCAATGCAAAGCCCGCCGGTAAAAACAACCGGCCAAAACAACGCTCCTGCATCCATAAGTGCTCCCGACAACACCAATAGCAAGGGCAAATATCCCAAAAAGCACACCAACCAATAACGTCTGTTGCGCCCCCCGAAACGCCCCTCATCGCTCCCTCCGCGCATCCAGGTAGCCACGAGCACAGGTGACCAAAGTAGGGTCAATGCAGTCATCGACTGAAAATATGCGTCCCACGGATCGTCGCGCCCGATCGTAAAACCGATCGAAACCCAGCAGAACAAACCCATGAAAAGTCCCGTATCCCTCCGGCGCGTCAGCACGCCAACCCATTTTTCTATTGCCGCCATCCTGCAAATAAACCCGACTATGCGCTTGCTGTCAAAAATTAATGACGACCGTCGCGATTTTGGTGATATTGGTAAAACAGGCAGGTAAAACGGTCCGACAAAGTCGTTCATCACCGCCCGCAGCACCTTCCTCATTATTAATTGAATACCCGCTTTCGTGCATTCATCTTTGAAGCTTAAACTTCAAAAGCCATGTCATGCAACGATTGAAAATTCAGGGACTTTCCAAAACCTATCCTAACGGCACCCGTGCGCTGGACGGCGTTTCGCTCGAAATACCGAACGGCATGTTCGGCTTACTCGGTCCGAATGGCGCGGGTAAATCGACTTTTATGCGGATCCTGGCCACGCTTACACAACCCGACAACGGGCTGGTAACCTTCGACGGCCGGGATATTGCCCACGACACCACCTGGCTGAGAAGCCGGCTCGGCTACCTCCCACAGGATTTCGGAGTATATCCGGGCATTTCAGCGGAAGATTTGCTCGATCATTTGGCCGTATTGAAGGGTTTGGTCCACAAGGCCGGCAGACGGGAGCAAGTAGCGGCCCTATTGCAGCGAACCAACCTCTATCAGCACCGCAGGCAGGCTGTGAGTACCTTTTCAGGGGGAATGCGCCAACGCTTTGGCATCGCGCAGGCATTGCTGGGCAATCCGCAACTGGTGATCGTCGACGAACCCACCGCCGGGCTTGACCCCTCCGAACGTCACCGCTTTCACGACCTGCTGAGTGAGATCGGGGAACAAATTGTCGTGATACTCTCCACCCATATCGTGGACGACGTGCACGACCTTTGCCCGCAAATGGCGGTATTGGCAACCGGCAGAATCGTGCTCGAAGGCAGACCGGAAACGTTGACAAGCGCGCTCAAAGGGCAACTATGGCGCAAAACGGTAACGCCGTCAGAACTCGCCGAATTGCAAACCACCGTTCACGTCATTTCCACGCGCAGGGTAGCGGGGCGCATTCACGTGCATGTACTCGCGGGAGAGCAACCGGCCAGCGGTTTCGAAGCATTCGAGCCCGGGCTGGAAGACGTATACTTTGCCAAGCTCCCGGGCACAGGGTGGAAGGAGGTGGCGTCATGCTAGCCGCACTGCGCTTCGAAATGGGCTATCATTTCCGGCAGATTGCCTTCCGTATTGCGGCATTGCTGTTCCTGGCGTTGGGTGTTGCGATGCCGTTCGGCAACTTTGGCGGCGAGGAAATTCACCGGAACGCACCCCACGTGATCAATTTCGTCATTTGCCTGCTTTCACTATTCACCATTTTCGTGAGCACGCTCGCCTGTGCCTCCGTAGTCCTGCGCGACGCCCACCACCGCATGGAGCCGCTCATCTTCACTACCAGCATCGGCCGTATGTCCTATTTCACAGTCCGGCTTCTGGGGCTGCTCGGGGCCGTTTTTCTGATTGTGTCTCTTGCCGCAATGGGCACGGCAACTGTATCTTTCATAGCCCCGCCCGAACAGCTCGGGCCCTTCCATTTCTCCCATTACCTGGCACCATTGCTTGCATTCGGCCTTCCCGGGGTGGTTTTTTGTTGCAGCATTGTATTCGCGGCTGCATTGCTTACCCGCAACGCCCGATTCGTGTACGCGGCCGGCGTTTTGATTTTCATTACCTACTTCATGGCTTCCATTTTGGGTAATTCACCGGTGATGGCCGGTTCCATACCTGCCCCGGGAGGCCCCGGCTGGTTTTCGGTACTGATCGATCCTTTCGGTTTTACGGCGTTTTTCGGAGAAACCATGAACTGGCCGGCCTGGCGGCGCAACCGGGAGCTGTTCCCTATCACCCCGATTTTCTTAGCCAACCGCCTGCTCTGGACCGCCATTTCTCTGGCCCTGCTGGGACTGGCTTACAGTCGGTTCAAATTCAGGATTTTATCAGAAAAAGACACAAAAGCCAACCCGGATGTGCAAATCCTGGCCTCCGCTCCCTACCGCACGATCAGTACGCACATTCAGCAACCAATTTATCACTGGCAGGCCTTTTTGCGGGTATTCCGCCTGGAAGCGAAGACACTTTTCAGTCCAATATTAACAATGCTACTTTTTGCAATATGGCTATTTTTCAATGCAGTCGAGCTTTTTGGAAATCTTTCCAACGGCCCCTATGGTGTGCGCAGCTACGCAACCAGCGGAATTCTTGCCGAGCAGCTCATAGCCGTCCGTCCGGCATTGCTGCTGATCATTTTTTATGCTTCCGAGGTGATACACCGGGAAAAAGCCACGGGAATCCAATCGCTGATTTTCGCCACGCCGGTTTCCCTGACTGTCTTCGCCATTGCCAAATCCCTCGCATTGATCGCCTGGATTCTGGCCCTCATTACCGTTCACATCGCGATCGGCATGTCGGTCCAATTGTTTTCAGGATTTGAGGTTTTGGAATGGGGAACCTACTTTTCGCTCTATTACTATGCAGGCCTTCCCCTGGTGCTCTATGCGATCCTGATCGTATTCATCCAAACCCTCGTGTCCAACAAATACCTGGGGATGCTCATCAGTGGACTGGTGATCGGGGTCTTCATTTTTGGCAGAAAACTGGGCGTCGAAAGCTATCTGGCACGCTTCGCCACCGCTCCGCGCCTGCACTACTCCGACTTTCACGGCTTTGGGCACAGCGGTTTAGCCTTTAATTGGTACATGCTCTATTGGACATTCGTCGCGCTGGGGCTCGCGTCCATCGCGGTGCGCCTTTGGCCGGGCAACGGGAAGACACATTCGTTCAGGCACCTATATGCCGGGATAACGCCCATCAGGACAAATGTAGCTTTCAGGTGGCTTTGTGCCCTTTTCGCAGTCGGTACTGGTTTTTATATTCAAAATAAAACCGGCCATTCTGCCCACAACCGCACCGGGGCGGCAGATACGGCATGGCAGACGCAATATGAACGGAAATACAAGCCGCTTGAAAACCTTCCACAGCCGGTGGTTACGGCTGTCGATCTTCAAACCAACCTTTTTCCTTCGGGCCATTATTACACGGTAAAAGGTAATTTGAAGGTTAAAAACCAGTCCAAACAGCCCATTACGCGGCTATGGATTGGTATAGACCCGGACATCGACCTGGTAGCAATGCACCCCGAAGGTGCTTCACACTTATCGTCGGATGAAACCTTCGGGCAGCATTGGTATCGGCCCGATCAACGCCTGATGCCCGGCCAGGAAACGACCATCCATTTCGAAATCCGCGCGGACCGATCCGCTTTTAAAACTTTTAACAGCGAGCATGCGGTTGCCGTCAATGGCTCCTACATTGAGTTGGAAAAGTACCTGCCGTATTTCGGATACCGGCCAGCCTACGAAATAGAAGATGCAGAACAGCGAAGGCAAAACGGCCTGCCTCTCCACAAAAGCAGAATATCAACCGATCACGATTACCATTTCATTCATTTTCAAAACATTATCTCCACCGAAGCAGATCAGCAGGCAGTTACCACCGGCACATTGATAAAAAGCTGGGTGAAAGGGAAACGGAGGTATTTCCACTACCAATCCGAACAAGAGATCCCCTATATGTTCGCATTGAGCTCCGGCCGCTATGCCTTGAAAACCGAGCAGTACAAGGGCACCACGTTCCAAATCTACCACCACCCCGGTCACCCACAAAATGTCCCCGCTATGATGCAGGCCATGAAAGACGCTGTTGATTACAGCACTGACCATTTCGGCCCTTACCCGCACCGCGAACTGACTTTGGCCGAAATCCCGCATTATCCCGGCTCCGCGACGGCCTATCCGGGTGTTATTTTCAGTCAGGAGCGGGCCAATTTCAGGAGTAATCTCAGCGACAGCGCCGGTTTCAACTATACCTATGCCACTACCGCGCACGAAACGGCGCATCAGTGGTGGGCGGGACAAGTAGCAGCCCCGGCAGGGCCCGGTTATGCATTGCTTACGGAATCGCTAGCCAAATACACCGAAGCGTTAGTGACCGAAAAACGCTTTGGCAAAATGTATCTGCGGCCGTATCATGTAAAGGACACACAGCTCTATTTCGCCTACCGCAGTGCCGTCGGCGAGAAGGAAATACCGCTATGGAAAACCACGGAACAGCCCTTTGTACATTACCAGAAGGGAGGATTGGTGCTGTTTCGGCTCAAAGAAGCCTTAGGCGAGGCACATTTGGCCCGGGCATTGCGTGAACTGGTGACGCACCACGGTTACCCATTACGAAAACCCAGTCCCGCCGACCTGATCGATGCATTGAAACGCGGCGCAAATGCCGCCCAAATGCGGTTGATCGACGAGCTTTTCAAGAAGGTTATTGTATTTGATAATGCTATTAAAATACTGTCGAACAAGCCATTGGCCAACCACAGACAACTGCTTACTTTGGAAATAAATATTCGCAAAACAGACGAAACCTCGGGCAAACCGGTACCATTGAAACCCGATGACGATATCGAAATAGTTGTTTTCGACCAGGTATTAACGTCGGGCGGCGAACCGTCGCGCGGCGGGCCATCAAAACCTGTTTACCTGCAACGGCACCATTTTTCAAAAGAGAGGTCGGTGATCCGCATTGCGGTGCCGGACGGACCGGCCACAGTCATGCTCGATCCGCTGTCGTATATGCTCGATGTGGGCGAACACGATAATGTCGCGGTGCTAAAATGAGGCAGGCCGGCATATTGTTTATTTCAAATACCCGGGCACCTCTTCAACGATCGTCTCAAAGAGCTTTTTCGCGCTGGTATGCTTTAATACCGGCGCGATCTGTCCACTCCAGAACATGATCAGGTCATATTGCTGCTTTTCGGTGGCAGCTTTGCGGAGCGGCACGATAAACTGATTTTGCAATGGAAACGGCAGTAGTTCATCGTTATGGCCGGCCAATGTTTCGGTGTAACGGCTGCGGATGCCCCGGCCCAAACGACCTGTTGAAACTTTCGTTAAAGTGGTGTAGAGCGCGGCGTCGGAATGCAGGAGATTGCGGTGATACGCCGATGCGCCGGATTCTTCGGTCGCCAGGAAGGCGGTACCGATTTGCACACCCTCCGCCCCGAGCGTCAATGCGGCTGCCAGGCCACGGGCGTCGGCAATACCGCCGGCAGCTACAACCGGCGTTTTCACCTTTTCACGAATTTGCTGCACGAGTACAAACGTACCGGTCAGCGAAGCTTCCGGCGATTCCAGGAATGACGGCCGGTGCCCGCCGGCTTCGAAACCGGAAGCAATGATGACATCGATACCGGCATTGTCCAGTGCAATGGCTTCGTCGAGCGTGGTCGCATTACCGATGAGTTTAATGCCTTTTTTATGAAATTCTTCCAGGATGGTTTGCGAAGGCAGCCCGAAAATAAAGCTGAAAACGGGCGGTTTGGTGGTCAGCAATGCTTCTACCTGGTTTTCAAACCGCGACGGGTAGGCTTTGGGCTTCGCGGGCAACGGCGCACCAAGTTCTTCAAAAAACGGTTTTACCAACGCAGCAGCTTTTTCAAATTGTTCATCTGAGATTTCTCCGTCGGGGAAATCGCTGTCGGCTACCCAGAGATTGATGTTATAGGGTTTATTGGTGGCTTGTTTCAGCTCTTTATCCAGTGTGACGATTTCGTCGGGCGTGAGCATGTAGGCGCCGTACCCGCCCATTCCGCCGAGGTTGGAAACCGTCGAAACGAGTTTTATAGACGACAGATTACCTCCAAAAGGGCCTTGCAGTATCGGATATTCAATTCCCAGCGTGCGGGAAACATTGGTTTGATTCCACATAAATCCAGACCGCGGGCGGTAAGTGAAACCCGCTACACAAATTAAGCAGAGAAAACGCTCAGCCATATGTGACCTACATCACATTTTGCATCAGCCTAAAAAACCCTCGAACTGCGCGTAGGTCAGTTCGAGGGTTTCTGGGAATATGGCTTATTTGTAATCGAGCAGGGTTGTTGCCTTGCACGGTTTGTCTGCCTTAAACCGTACCCAGCGTGCCGAGAAATTTTGCGGAAATGCAAATGAAACGGTTTCCCCCGGTTTTACTGTGAACGTTTTATACGCCATCCATGGACCGTTTCCAACCGGATCGGCTTCGAGCGTAAATGTCACGGCCTCTTTAGCGTCATGCGAAAGTTTCAAATCCTTTTTATCATAAAAACCAATCAGGTAAGGATCTGAGCTTTCATTTGCATTTACAGACGTGGCTTTCCACGGACCGCCGTGGCCGGTTGGCTTACCCAGTTTCCAGAGATCATCAATGGCACCGGCCCATACCGCCGCCTTTTTGTCCTCCGAAACGATAATGTGCTCGCTGTGCTGCATTGCTTTCGGATCGATGCCCGTCATGACCAACAAGCCGCGGTAGGAAGCATAGTCATGAATGCGCAGGTTATGCGACGAAACCGGTCGGATTTTAGCATAGCCATCCGCATTTTCTGCGGGCAATTCATAAAAGGTGCCATGGCAGTTGAAAAGATCACGCTCGGTGGCCACTTCGCGGCAAATGCGCAGCGAGGCCTGGTTAGTGAGGCCGGTGAATGCCGCATTACCCAGCGGAAGCCGCCAGCGACGGCCTTTGTCGTCCACCACGAGCACCGATGAGGCGTCCACGGTCACCACCTGTTTAGGAATAGCAAATTTTGTTTTAATAAATGCATGCATTTCAGGATCCTCCCGGCGATTGAGCTTCATATTGGCGTCGAGCTCGTAGTAGCCTGCCTCCCCAGGCCTGGCGCTGCTGAAATCCATCGCGGCAATGCCCAGTACCCGCCGGTTTTCACCCAAACCATAGAGTAATCCGCCATGGCTTGCAACCGCACTGGCATTACTAAGCCCTTTGAAAACCGTATTCGGAGTACTCACGCGCCTGTCGTCGGAAGTATAGGTAAAATGAACCGTTGCTCGCGTAGTCTTTTGTGGCCGCACGCGCACCCATTCGCCCGATTCGGCAGCGGTAAATGCTATATTTGAAGCCGCGTGCGCACCGACTTTCACGGTTTTCAGCACCGACCATTCCCCATTCCCCTTTTTATCCACTTCAAATACAAAACCCGTTTCGCTGTCTCCGTCGTTGCGTATCCACACTGAGCGATGCGCCCAGCCCGCGAACAGGAACGGCTCGGAGCTTTCGCCTGCTTTAACGGCTTCGTTCAACCAGACCGAACCCTCTGCGGAATTAGGTCCCAGCTGGTCGGGCAGGTTAATGGGTGTAAACCAAAGATTGGAATTGGATTGACCGGGACCCTCTATCCCACCCTTGGCCTTGCGCTTGTTCAGAAACTCGCGCTGGGCCGAGTCGTCGCAGCCGAAAACGAGCCGCTCGTTCCAGCGGGTAAAATCGCCGATTACTTTCAAATAGGCCGAACGCGGACGGATGCCGGCACTGTTTCGCGAATTGAACTGCCCCGGAAACTTCCAGAACATGCCGTGCATCGTCATCAGGTAATCGGCTTGTTGTGCCGTACCAACATCCCGTATACGCGGCCATTCGGTATTCCAGCCGTGAGCACCGTCGTAGGCGTGACTGGCCTTGGGGAGGCGATAAAAAGTCCATTTCCCATGATCGCGCACGCCAAGTAACACCGATTTGTGGTCCCAGCCCGTGGCCCAGATCGGGTCGGTTGCCGGGTTGGCATTGCCGTAAATGCCTCCCGGCCCGGTTACTTCCACAAACTGGTTGCGGCGAACCACCTTCCAGTTTTTTCCGTCCCATTCCGATAACGACCCGGATTCGATGTCAAACTGGATTTCAGCCTTCCGGCCCGGCTCGCCGTTGTTGGAATAAACAGCCACTCCCTGGCCAGAGTAAAAACCTTTCCCGTGCGTACCCGGGAGCAGGCCTTTCGTTTGGTAGGTAGCCTTGTTGGTCTCCTTGTTGCGGTCGATATTGCCGTCCTCATAAAGCATTTTGGGGGTAAGCATTTTCACATCTACCTCATAAAAACCTTCTTCCATCGTACCGTAAAGAATCTTTCCGGCAGGGTCTGTGAGGTGGCGGGCATTGCCGGTATGGCGGCCGGGCATTGCGATGCCCGGCATAGCGATGCCCGGCATAATTTTATACGGAATCGTGCGTACCGCTCCCTTGCTGTCGATCGCATAAGGACCTATAAATAGCTGGTTGCTTTCGCGGTGGATCATCCGGTTGGCGGGCGTACCACCGATGCTTTCGGGGCGGACCGTCTGTTTGAGGTCGGCCCCGATTTCGTACAGCTTGTCGGAAGAGCCAAACGGCAGGTGCGGGCCGTAAGTAATCGCCCACAATTTCCCGGCCCAGGGCACAATCGCCCCTGTACCGCATTCACCTTCGTTATTGTACATCGCCAAATGCGGGTAAATACCGCTGTACGAAGGCTGTTTCGGGGTTTGCGCAATTACCGGCTGGGCCATACACATCAGGGAACCAGCCACAAACACCCACACACGATTTCTTTTCATCGAAAAACTCATTGGTTTGAAAATCAATTGTAAAATTTAGAATTAATATCCCGCATTCTGGGTGATGTTCGCGTTTACTCGCCGCTCCACCGCCGGGATCGGCCAGAGGTATTGCCGGGATTTGTCGAAATTTCGCTGGGAAAGCACTTTTACATCCGTGCCGAAACCGGAATAGTCGGCCAGGCCATCGTCGTCGAGCGGTGTCACGCCAGGGAAAGGCCATTTGGCGCGGTTCTGAGCCCCAGGGTCAGGCAGGCCAATGACTGGCGTCGACAACGCCTTTTCGGCCAATTTCCAGCGAATCAGGTCCATATACCGCAACCCTTCGCGCGGGAATTCCACGCGGCGCTCGCGGCGCAGTACTTTGCGTAGTGCTGCCGCATTGGTCATGGTAATAGCTGGGTAGGCGCCGGAATTTTCCGCACTCACCCCATATGCCCTGGCCCTGACCTGGTTAACAGCGTTCAAAACGCTTCCGTCGATTTCTCCAAGCTCAATTTTGGCCTCTGCGTACGTCAGGAGCATTTCGGCATAGCGGATGATAATGGCGTCGTTGTCCTCCACAAGCCGGTCTGGCCATGTCTGGTCGATGCCTTTTTTCCAAAGCAGGCCTGTAAAGCTCGCGAATGCGGCCACGGCGCGGGTGTCTTTGTTGGGGACACGGCGGTTTTCCTTCGAACTGAACACTGTTAGGGAGTCTGGGTGCGGCATGTAATTGTAGCCCAACCACTGGGTGTTAAACTCGACGATGGTCGCCGTGAGTCTCGGATCGCGGTTCTTGAATGGGGACCGGGGGTCATACAATGCCGATTCATCGATCGGCTTCCCGTCCGTGCATTCGTAGGCGTCCATCATGTCACGCGTGGGCAGCTGGGCGCCAAAGCCGCCGGCATTACGTGGGATATTGTCCTGCACATAACCAGCGCCGTTGAAAACCTGCTGCTTTTCATCGCGGGGAATGCTGATAATAAGCTCCTTACTGGTTTCCCCGGCCTTCAAAAATAACTGTGAATAGCTCGTGTGCAGCGCATAAGCACCCAGGTCAATCACCGCTTTGGAAGCGTCACGAGCGGCCTGCCATTTGCCGGTGTACAATGCTGTGCGTGCCTTGATCGCCAGCGCAGCACCTTTCGTCAGCCGTTTTGTCTCCGAAGTGCCGTAGGCAACCGGCAAGTTAGCGGCCGCGAAATCGAGCTCGTCGAAGACAAATTGCAGGACTTCCGTCTGGTTTTTGCGGGCAATGTCATAGGACTCCTCCAAAGCCACCGGGTCGGTCAGCAACGGGACATCGCCGAAATGCGTGACCAGCCGTGAGTACTGGTAGGCGCGTATCAGCCGCATTTCCGCTTCCAGCCGCAGCATTACCGCAGCAGGGGTACTGGACGCGGCACGGTCTTTGTTTGCAAGAAATGAGTTGACGCGGGCGATGGCTTTGTAAGAATTGAGCCAAAACGTCTGCACGGCTGCGTCGTCGGCATTCATGGTGCCGCCGATCACGGCATTGGTCAGTTGCCCGCGGTGCCATTCGTTGTCACTGAAAAGCTCGTTGTCGTTACCCCAGAATGCAAGCCGGCACAAGTCGTTTACGGCGAGTTCAAGCTCGGTCTGGTTGGAATAGAATGTGCCGGTAGATGCCTCCGAGAGTGGATTGAGATCGAGGGTATGGCAGCTGGTAGCCCCGGTGAGGATCAGCAAAAATAGGGTCTTTTTCATGATTTATTAGTCAAAAAAGGTTGCTAAAACCGGATAGTGGCACCGGCCATGAAGGTCGCGACGATCGGGTACGAATAGCTGCCCGATTCAGGGTCGAGGTACCTGGGAAACTTGCTGAGCGAGAATACGTCGTTGGCCGAAAGGTAGAGCCTCACCGACTGCACGCCGGTCTTTTTCAGCACATCCTGTTTCAGGGTGTAGCCCAATGTGAGGTTTTTCACGCGAAAATAGGTGCCGCTCATCAGCCAGTAGTCCGAAAGTGCATAGTTGGCCGCATTGGACGTCCGCGAAAGCCTTGGATAGGTCGCTTTCAGGTTCTGATCGGGTGTATTAGTATTACTCCAGAACTTACCTACCATTTCGGCAGGCATATTGCCAAATGCTTCCGAGAATGGCTGAGTCACCTCCGAGCTCAGGCGTGAGAGCTTTTTGGCAACGCCCTGGAATGTCAAACCCACATCAAAACCCTCATAATCGGCCCGCAGATTTCCTCCGTACAGGTAACGCGGCAATGCGCCACCCAGCAGCACTTTATCGTCGGTTGTGATTTTGCCGTCTTTGTTTACGTCCATGTAGCGTACATCCCCGGGCCTGGTAGTCACATTGAGCACCGGCGCCCCTTTGATTTCGTCCACCGTTTGGAATAGCCCATTTGAAACATACCCAAACCATTCGTTATACTGGCTGCCGTTGCGGACGATCTGATCGCCACGGAATTCGGTGCCCTTCAAATCCCCTACCGTCGATTTGGCATCGGATAAATTCGCCGAAACGGAGTAATTGAGCTTGTTGATGCGGTCACGCCAGCCAAGTTCCAGCTCCCAACCTTTCACGTTCAGGGTTCCGGCGTTCTGGTTGGGTTTGTCGTAACCGAGGTAAAGCGGGATATCGAGCGGCAGGAGGATGTTTGTGGTCGTCTTTTTGTAATAATCCGCTCCCAAGGTCAGCCGGTCGTTCAGGAACGCAGCGTCGAGGCCGATATCGGCTGTCCGGCTCGTTTCCCAGCTGATATTTTCAACCGCGTACACCTGTTGCGCACCGCCGGTGAGGGGCACTACACCTCCATTTTGATAAAATAATGCGTTGGAGAAGTCGATGGTGGCCATGTAGGGATAATAGGCCGGGTTGCCATCCTTATCGAGCAGCCTCTCATTACCTGCTTTACCCCACGAGCCACGCAACTTCAGGAACGAGAGCCAGCGCGTGCTTTTAAGAAATTGCTCCTCGGAAATTGTCCACCCGGCAGAGACGGAAGGGTAAACGGCCTTCCGGTATTGGGATGCAAACCGTGACGAAAGATCCGAACGCAAATTTCCCTGAATGAAATATTTGCTTTTGAAATTGTACTGCAAGCGGCCAAAAAACGAATGCAGGCCAGATTCGTTCGCGCTGCCGCTGTTATCGCGCAGTTCCGTAGAGCCCGAATTGAGGTAAGGAAAGCCCGTCAATGCAAACCCGCTGCGCGACGCCCCCAACGATTCCTGCGAGCGGTAGTTTTCCTCAAAACCCGCCAGAATATCAATCGAATGCATTGCATTGAACTCCCTCGCATAATTCACCAGTATCTGTCCGTTGATCGTCACCCCTTCCGACCGGCCTTCGTTCAACACCGTCCTTGCCTGGTTCACCACCGTGCCCACCGTACCGTCGGGATTCGTGAAACGGATTTGCTTCGAGAAGTATTTGGTTTTATCAAAATCGAACACTGGGGCTACCAATGCGGTGAGCGTGAGGCCATTAACTGGTTTGAAGTTAAACTGCATCCGGCCTCCCAACTGGTTATATAGCTGCCGTGTAAACCCACCCTCGCGGAGCTGTGCGAGCGGGTTGCGGCCGTCCTTACCTACTGCCAGCTTGCCGTTTTCATATACATCATCATAAATAGGCGGCATTATCCGTGCTTCGTAAATGGGATTATAAGCACTGTTGGGAAGCTCGTTACCATTGCCTTTGTTCGTTGTCCTTTTGTAAAAAACATCCAGGTTAACACTGATCTTGTCGTTCACCTGCATATCATTATTCACACGGAAGAGGTACCGGTCGTACGAACGGTTATCATAGAACGCACCGGAATTCGCGTAGCCGAGCGACGCCTTGGTTTTGATTTTACCCGTCCCCATGGTGAAAACCAGGTCATGGCGCTGCCTTGGGGCGCTTTTCCGCGTAAGGATGGCTTTTTGCCAATCGGTGTTCGGGAAACGATCGGGATTTACGCGGTTGCTGTCGAGGTAGGAAGCGACGTAAGCATCGGCGAACGGCCCGGCAGTGGCACCATCGTTGACGGCCTGCTCGTTGAAATACCGCATATAGTCCTGTACGCCCACATATTCAGGTGTGGCCGTAGCGCGCTGCACGCCGTATTCGTAGGTATATTCCAGGCTCCCCTGCCCGCTTTTCGCACGTTTGGTGGTGACCAGAATGACGCCGGCCGCGCCGCGCGAGCCGTAAATGGCGGCCGAAGCCGCGTCTTTCAGCACCGTAATGTTCTCTACATCTCCGGGGTTCACGTTATCGATGCTGGCCACCGGCACGCCGTCGACGATCACCAGCGGACTGTTGGTGCCGATCGTGGTAATACCGCGAATGAGGATGCTTGAACCCGAGCCGGGCGCACCGCTGCTTCGGGTTACTGAAACGCCCGCTACGCTGCCCTGCAAGGCATCCGACACCTGCAATGTCTGCCGACCGCCCACATCACGTGCACCGATCGACGAAATAGCGCCGGTGAGGTCTTTCTTTTTTTGGGTGCCGTAGCCTACCACTACTACTTCCGAAAGGGCATTATCGCTTTGTTTGAGGGTTACATCCAGCTTTGTCTGGTTGCCGGGTGCAATGTCCTGGCTTTGGTAGCCTACAAAAGAGAATGTAAGCGTAACGGGTTCGTCGTCGGGCAGCGCGAGCGCATAGCCGCCATTCGCATCCGTAACCGTCCCGCGTTGGGTACCCTTAATGACGATGCTCACGCCGGGCAGGTCTTTCGCGCCCTCGTCGGTCACTTTGCCGGTAAGCTGCCGCACCTGGGCGATCAGCGGTCCCATGGAAGCAAACAACACGGCGCAGCCAAGTAGAATTTTTTGTCGCATATTTTTTTCCAATATTTAGGTTTTCATGCCGCCCGGAGCTCCGAACGGAACAGATCAAAAATTTGAGTGAGTAAATATAAAATTGGACAATACGAAGATTTTAGAATGCGCTTAGCCAGTTCGCTATCCAAAATTATGGACAACCTAAAAAGCTGACATACAGAAGTTTATTGTATGAGTATTATGGAGAATGGACAAGACAAGGCGAGCACATTAGACCTCCTCGATCACTGTTGTCAACTTGTGGCCGACACCTACGGCAAGCCCGACAGCCAGGAATGGACGAACAGCGATTTCATCAGGCTTAGCCATATCCTGTATAAAAAGACGCAGGTACAGATCAGCCCGAACACTTTGAAAAGGATTTTCGGGAAAATAAAAACGGATGCGCGGTACTATCCTCAGAGGGCCACGCGCGATGCCCTGGCCCAATACGTGGGGTTTCCGGATTGGGATAAGCTCATCCATGCACAGTCGACGCAGCAACCCATGCGGCTGCCACAACGGCCCGACACTCAGCCTGTAATCCTTCCGCCGGTTGACCAGCCATTGCCACGGCTACACGCGGGGAAATCCAAGGCGCATAAGATACTGCCGGCTATTTTTGCGTTGATTCTGATCGCCGTTGGAGCTTTGCTCGGGTTTTTGTTTTGGCAAGACAAAGAAGCGGCAATAACCTTGTTTTGTAAAAATCCGGAGGGCGATAATCCGCATTCGGCGGTTTTTGTGTTGAGGAATTTCGGCAGTGTTTCCCGGCTTACAAATGAATATACAATCGAATACGGTGATGCCGACAAAACGCAGCTGAATGCAAAGGACAGCGTTTATTCGCATTACTACGAAGTACCCGGGCGCTATTTTGCCGTGTTAAAAAAGGCCGGCATCGCACTGGATACCGTACCCGTTTTCTTGCACACAAGTGGGTGGACTGCCACCGCAAACATGATGTACGACACCACGCGCGTATACCCCATCGAAGCGCCAAACCTTTTCGTGAAGGGCTACAACAGCATCAGCGCCAGAGAAATAGCCCGAGCTGGCGTCGATACCAACCGGACATTCTTTGTCAATTTTATCAACACCCACCTTACCGGTATCGACGGCGACAACTTCGAACTCCTGGTGGACGTGAAAGCCTCCCCCCCGCGACCGGGCGTGCGCTGCTCGCAGGTGCGGCTAACCGTGTATGGGGATTCGTCCAGTCATATGGTCGATATCATGAAACCTGGCTGCGTGCATTGGAGTAAATTGCAATTTTCGGAACTGCATAGAGACGGCCGCTCCGAAGGCCCCAACTTCCTCGGCGCCGACCTCACCGCAGGAGGTACCATCGCGATGAAAGTCGTAAATCGCCGGGCCACATTGCTGATCAATGACCGGGTGGTTTACAAAAACACTTATAAGAAGGCATTAAGGCACATTTACGGGCTGGATATCATGTTTGCCGGCATTGGTACCGTGCGATCCGTGCGGTTGAAGGATTTGAAAACAGGCAAGCGGTTTGCGGGCAATTTTTAGCGCAAATACACACTGAATGTACCGTATTGCTCGCCATTAATCTGCTCCATGAAATTGCTGTGCCATAAACCGATTCCAAGCCGCTTTTTCGATAATTCAAAATGCTTTTTACAAATTTCGGCGACCTTTTCAAAATCACCGTCCCAACTGAAAACGAGGTTGATCCTGTAACTGTCGGGTTCGGAAAACGACTTCGACAAATGCGTCAGTTGGTCTTCCCTTAGATATTGATACGGATGGACGGGGACATTCGCCGGTTTAAGTCCCGCATTCGTCAAATCGTCGATCAACGCATTGGCAAGCAGGCCGTCAGCTAAGCCAAAATAGGATATTGATCCGAAAACGATGTTTTTCGGGATTGCATAAACAAATGGTATGTTGTTCGTGAAGTAAGGATTAACGGGGACTTTCATCTCATACTGGTTGCGCCCGACTACCAATTCAGAAGTCACTATCGCCTTGCCTGTTTGAAGTCTAAACTGGTAAGTACCGTCGGAAAGCGCGCTTTCGGGAATGTAAATATTTCCCCACGAATGGCATTGATCGCCGCTCGGACTAGGGAACACCGGACATTTCCCTCTAGGGATCTTTTCAACCAGACGGACATCAATCACCCGCCCCTGAACCTCAAAGTCGAACTTATAGTCAAATTTATCGGTAGAAGGTTTCTCGTTTATAAAACTCATGAGCAGGTGCCTGCCTCTCTCGCCGTCGGCTTCGTGATGCCAGTAAAGTCCCAGGCCCTGGTCGTTCATGACGTTCAATTCATCCCGGTCTTTGCAACCGGTAGAAAGTGCAAGCCAAAGCAGTAATGCGGTGTGGAGCAATCGTTTCATAAGGCGGAAAGCAAGTTTTGTTTTGGGAGACAATCATGCCTCCCAAAACGTTGCATTGCGGTTACTCCGAAGATAGCCTGGCCTTTTCCTTTTTTGCCTCATTTTTCCTCTTTTTTCTTACCCAGTTCAACATCACCACGACTCCGGCAGTGAGCAACACAAACGGCCAGATCGCCACCAGCACCACGGCGAAAGACCGGAGATTCCCTACGCCTTGTTTGAATGCATCGGCCAGCTCTTTGAGAAACGGGTTCGATGTGTCGATAGGCTTGAAGAAGACGATATGCAAGGTCGAATATTTGATGTCACCTTGCAGTTGCCGGAACAGCGCCTCGGTCGCTTCAATATCTGTCCGGATCTCGCCCAGCTCCCTTTCGATTTCCAAAATATCCTTCACCGTATTCGCCTTGGTGAGTAATGCGCGGTAGCGGTTTTCTATGTCTTTTTTCGTTTTCAGCCTCGATTCCGTATCGACGTATTGGGCCGTCACATCCTCAATGGATATGGATTTTTCCCGGAAGTCGGTGATCCCCCTTGTCGCCGAAGCAAGAAACGTTTCGAAACGGGCAGCCGGTACGTGCACAACGATCGTAAAGCTGACGGCATCAACGCTACGATTTTCGTCGTCCCGGCTCACATAAGCACTATTGGCCTTCACGGACGCCATAATCGTCTTACGCGTGGCCTCCGCATCGTCGGTTTCAAATTCAATGCGACCGGTCTTAATGAATTTTTTGTCGGCAACAACTCCGCTTGCGGCTCCTTCTACTTCCTCCGTCGGTGCTTCTTCCGCAACCGATTCAATCGCTTTGTTTTGATCCGGAGATTGCGGTGCGACCTCTATCAAGTTAGCTACCGAAGCGTCCTCTTCCTTCGGCCCGCTACATCCGGCGAGCGCCAACCACATGATCGAAATTAACCAAAGTCGTTTCATGGCTATCTTTATATTTAATTTTCTTTAATATATATTTATAACTGAATAAATGCAATAGGACTTGCTATAAAAATTTCAGATGAAACGAGATAACACGCAAACCGATGAACAACCGGCAAGGAAGGATGAACGCCAGGTTATTATTACCGGCCTCACTCTCTTTATTGTATCTACGCTCCTCCGCCATTTCGGCCCCGGCGGGGCTGATATGTAAATTATTCCCTACCTTTGTTGCCAATATGTCAAGGTCTGAAACTACATATCGCCCATCTGCTGACATTGCAGCCTGACGCCGGTCTTCTGAATTAACTTCTTTTCGGGACCCGCGACAATCCCCTGCTTTGATCAATATTTCCTCACGCTATGCGCGCGGACAGGTGATGTGCTGCCCATAGCTCAGACTTTACTCAATGACATCTTTAACTTCATACGGGTGGAACACCCATTTTGAACAACATTTCCTTACTTACCAGGCCCAAGGACTCGAACCGGGACGCATTACCGCCATCGAAGGTTTCCGCCACAAGCTCATCACCGCCAATGGCACAGCCGACGCCATGCTTTCCGGCGCATTGATGAACGGTGCCGACAATTGGGACTTGCCCAAGGTGGGCGATTGGGTCGCATTGAAAGCTTATGACAATGAGGGCATTATCGTTTCCGTGCTACCGCGGATCAACGAACTGAGCCGCAAAATGCCTGGCAGGACAACAGAAAAACAGGTGATTGCGACCAATATCGACACGGCGTTCATCGTGCAGGGCCTCGACCGTGATTTTAACCCGATGCGGTTGCAGCGCTACATTGTGCAGATCATGCAATGCGACATTCAACCCGTAGTGCTTCTGAACAAGCAGGATCTCGTCGCCGACCCGGAAAGTTACCGGCGGGAAGTGATCGCATTAGGATACGAATGCCCGGTGCTGCTGCTGAGCGCGACGGGCCATGAAGGATTGCAAGAATGGGCAGCCGAACATTTGCTGACCGGTAAAACGTACGTGCTCATCGGTTCCTCGGGCGTGGGCAAAAGTACGCTGGTGAATGCATTGCTGGGTTACCGCTTGCAGGAAGAGGGCGCGGTGAGTGATTTCAACCACAAAGGCAAGCACACGACAGTTTCGCGGAACCTGGTGAGACTGCCGTCCGGCGCGATGCTGATCGACTCGCCGGGTATGCGTGAATTTGGTGTGACGCTCGGATCCGACGACCAGGGCATGAATTACCATCCGCTGCTGGCGGCCCTTTCGGCAGCATGCAGGTTCCACGATTGCACGCACCGGCACGAGCCCGGCTGTGCGGTAGCGGCCGCGGTGCGCGATGGCGAGCTTCCGCGTGAGGTTTATGAGAGTTATCTTAAAATCAGCCGGGAACAGGCACATTACCAGACAGACTCCGTCGAACGTAAGCGGGTAGAACGGCAGTTTGGCAAGATCGCCAAGCAGGTAGTTCAACACCGGAAGCAACGGAAATATTAAGTTGAAAAGAAAAAGAGGAACATGCCGCCCCTCTCTTTACTCAAACTACAATGAAATCATGTCCGGAGACCGGACCCTGCTAAAAGGCAGTTGGGCCCGATTCTCTAATGCTTTTGCCCAGATCACCGATTATACGGTATTTGTAAAATCATGCAGACAATAAAAAACCCCGGCGCCTGGAAGCCGCCGGGGTTGCTGGGCCGGTTCAGTAACCGGGGTTCTGGACGATCTTTTTGTTCTGATCCACAACCGGTTGCGGCACCGGGTTCATGTACATTTTTTTGGTAAAAACATGGGGGTGGTTCAGCCCGACGACTTCGTACACCCATTTACCTTTGTTATCGGCCGGTGAGGTGTTGGTGATCTTCATCCCGTGAAAATCTTTGTTCATAACGTCTTCGGCAATCACCCAGCGGACGATGTCGTAGAACCTCTTGGCTTCGAAACATAGCTCCACCCGGCGCTCGCGACGGATCGCCTGGCGCATTGTCTCTTTGGTCAGGCCGGCTGGCAATTCCGGCAGGTTTGAGCGCTTGCGGATCGCATTAACGGCCGAATATACCGATGCATCCGGGCCAACCGACTCATTCTGGGCCTCGGCATAGTTCAGCAACACTTCCGCATAACGGTAATACACGTAGTTCTGCCCACTAGCTGCGCCCCCGCGTGGCTTCAACGGGTTGATTTTCTTTTTGAAATAATAACCCGTATTTCCCACGTCGTCGGTACCGAAATCGATCTGGTTTTTAGAAGGCCTTACCTTGTCAATGCGGGTGTAGATGGTGTCGGTTTTGGCCATCCAATCCTGTTTGTAAGGCGCGCCGTCGTAAACGATGAAGTCATAGAAACGCTTTTCGCGGTTTACGTAGGGTTTTTGCGGATCATAACCGGAAGTCGGGTCGGAAATGGGTTTGCCATTGGCCATCGCGAACTGATCCACGAGTTCCTGCGTCGGGCAGTAATTGCCCCAGGTGTAATACACGCCATCGATCCACACCGGGCCACCGTACTGCTCGTAGTTGGAACCCATGATTACCGACACCACCTGCCGGTCCCAGATCACCTCCGGGTTGTACTCGTTCTTCTCCCACCAGAATGCATTAATATCCGGGAACAAGGCATAAGTACCACCGTAAGTATCCATAAACTGCTTGTTCGTGGCCGCGGCCGTAGCCCAGCGTTTGGCATCGAAATTACCGAAGCCTACAAGCTTGTTGGGGTCCGCACCGGCTGCCGGAGTGGCCGCATTGAATGCGGGGCTGGCAGCGTAAAGTTCCAGCCACCCTTTGAGCGCCAGTGCCGCACCGAGCGTCGCGCGACCCGCATCCGCATCGCCATTGTTATATTTGACGGGAAGCGCTTTGTTGGCGACAATCTCACCCAACTCTTTGGTAATAAAGTTAAATGTCTCCTCGAATGTAGCGCGGGGACGGTAAAGCTCCTCCTCTCCCATCGTATTGCGGTCCAGAACTTCCGTGATGATCGGCAGGCCGCCAAGGTGCATAAACAGCTCGCTGTAATAATAGGCCCGCATAAACCGCACCTCGTCGATGCGCTTTTTGCGGTAGGCCTCCGAGAAATTGGCCGAGTTTTCGGTCACTTTCTGGATAAACAGGTTGCATTTGCGGATTTTGAGGAAACCAGCCGCCCACGAAGCGTAGTCTGTGGCATTGCCATTTGCGTGGTCCATCGGTGTCCCGTTATTCACGGCCGGGTCCACGATGCCCTGCCGCCACGAATACGACTTCCAGTAGAAACCCGCGTCGTTGTCGTCGGTGAAATTGTCGAGGTTATCCGGCGAGTTCCATTTGTTGGATAGAACAGCGTAAATGTCGTTCAGTACCAGGTCGGCATTGCCTTCGGACGACCATTGCATATCCTCGGTCAGGCGGCTTTTGATATCATTTTCGAGAAAATCCTCGTTGCAGGACGTCGTGCAAAGACCCATAGCCAGCAACGCGAGCGAAATGGTATATTTTATTTTTTTCATTGGTTTGAATGTTTTTGCGGTACCGTCACTACTAATCAGAATGTCACATTAAGCCCAAACACATACACTTTCTGGTTCGGATAAGCGGTTTCGCGGTCGGTATAGCCTACTTCGGGGTCCATGAACTTCAACTTACTGAACGTAAGCAGGTTTTGACCCGACGCATACACGCGTACGTTCTGGATGCCGATGGCGCGTGTGAGGCTTTTTGGCAGCGTGTAGCCGATGATCGCATTTTTGAGGCGCAAATGTGCCGTGCTCGTCATCCAGAAATTCGAAAGCTGGGTGTTGTTCGCGTAAGGTGCCTGGGTAGCGCGCGGGTAGCGGGCATCCTGCGTCTGGGGCGTCCAGCGGTTGTCGTAATATTCGTAGCTCGAATTACTATTGTTATTATTGAATGGAATGGTCTGAAACTGACGGATGTCCAGGCTGGCGAGTGACGAGCCCTGGAAGAACAGGTTCAGGTCGAAGCCTTTCCAGTCGGCAGTAGCATTTAATCCGTAGGTGAGCAGCGGATAAACGGGCTTGCCAATCACTACTTCATCATTCGAATCGATCTTGCCATCCGGAACGCCCTGCGGGCCGCTAACGTCCACATATCGAATATCGCCGGGGCGTAACGCACCGAATTGGGTGACATTATAGCCATCGGCGGTGTTGATCAGGCCATCGTCGTTCTTATCGTCCTCGGTAGAGAAGATACCGTCTGTTTTATAGCCAAACTGCGTTCCCAATGCCCTTCCGGTACGGCTGCGGTTCGGGTTGTTGCGCGTCGCGGCGGTTTCGAAGACCTTGATCATTTTGTTTTTGGCATAACTTACATTGCCATTGACGCCCAGCCTGAGGTCGTTCTGAAAGCGGTAGTTGGTACCGAGGCTCAGTTCAATGCCGTTGTTTTCCATGGTCCCGCCATTTTCATCAGCTAATGCCAGCCCGTATTCGACCGGCACACTCACCGCGGGCGGAAGGAGCATTCCGGTGCGTTTTTCATGGAAGTAATCCGCCTCGATCGTTAACAAACCACGCCATAACGATGCTTCGAGACCAATATCGGTTTTGGTAGAAATCTCCCAGGTAATGTTTTTATTGGCTTCGTTCGGCACTACGGCACCCTGCACCATCGACCCCGGGCCGAATGCGTAGGCGTTGCCGTTCAGGTTATAGCCGGTCAGGTATTGGAACGCCGTACCCGCCAAATTCCCCGACTTACCCCACGAGCCGCGCACTTTCAGGTTATCGATCCAGTTGAAGCCGTTTTTAATGAAATTCTCCTCCGAAATAACCCAGCCCGCCGAGAATGCTGGGAAATAGCCCCAGCGCTTGCCCGGCGCGAAGTAGTAGTGGCCGTCGTAACGCCCCGAAGCTTCAAGCAAATACTTGCCAGCATAAGCATAACCCACACGGTACACGTAACCGATCTGGCTGCCGGTCGAGGAAGTTCCACCATTATCGAAGTCGTTTTTGTTGGAACTACCCATATTCAGCTCGTCCACATCCACGGCAAAGTTGTTGCGGCGGGCCGAAAACAGCTCATAGGTGTTGTTCCGGGCTTCGGCCACAAGCAGACCGGTGAAGTCGTGCTTTCCGAATGTATTATGGTAATTGAGATAACCCTGGTAGGTAAATGTCTGGGTTTTGATAAACTGTTGCGCCAGCCAGGAGAATGCCGCCGCGCCCCCTTCCGCGGTCGAAATCTCGCGTTTGTAGGTGTAGGGAGTGGTCGTCAGATCCTGGGTATAATAATAGAATGGCTTGTGGTAGCCCTTCTTGGTTCGCTGGCTGGGGTCATAGCTGAATGTACCTTTAATACTCAACCCTTTGATGAACGGCAGTTTTTGCTCGATAGCGATCGTTGTCAGCAAGGTAGTGTTCGAATTTTTAGTATAACCCGCTTTCAGAATACCTACGGGCGAGTTTCCTGCAAATTCTCCCCATAAACCATTGCTGTAATAAAGCGAGCGTATCGGCACGTATTTGAAGCCATTACGGAACAAATTACCCGCCGATACTGCAGTGTCTACCGAGGATACCCGCTCCACAGAACCGATCACCGAAAGTGAAACCGTTGTGGTTTTCGTCGCTTCGGCAGTCAGGTTCATATTGTAGCTGTAACGCATGTACTTCACCGGATCGAACATCCCGTTTTGTTTCAGGAAGCCGAGACCCGTCTGGTACTTGATCCGGTCGGAACCACCGCTGAGCTGCAAAGTGTAATTCTGCATCGGTGCATTCATGTTTACCAGGTCTTTTGTGTTGCTGATGGGGTATTTGTCCGGGTCCTCACGGTTCAGGTTCGCATAGTTCTCGATCAGGTCTGTCGCGAATGGCAGCTGGGTTCCGGTTGGGTTTTCATTTAAATAAGCCTCATTTTTAAGCCGCATATAATCCTGCGCGCTCAGCATTTTGGGATAATAGGTCGGTGTCTGAGTACCATAATAGGTGCTGAACGACAGTGTCGGAGCACCGGTAGCACCCTTTTTGGTGGTAATCAATAATACCCCGTTTGCGCCGCCCAAACCGTATGGTGCAACAGCCGCGGCATCTTTCAACACGGTGACAGTCTCAATGGAACTGGGATCGATCTGGTTGATATTATCGCGGATCACTCCGTCCACTACCACAAGCGGCTTGTTATTTCCCGTGGTACCAATGCCCCGGATGTGTATTTCAGGCGAATCGGAACCGGGCTGGCCACCGTTGGGCCGCATGCTCACACCCGCCACGCGGCCGGCAATGGAGTTGGAAATATTAGGGACCGGGTTTTCAGAAATCTCGCTGCCCTTCACAGACGCGATGGAGCCTGTCAATGTCGACTTCTTTTGCGTACCATACCCAACAACCACAATCTCGTCCAGCGCCTTCGTATCGAGCTGCAATGCGATGGCGAGGTCGGTACGGTTGCCAACGATCACTTCCTGCGAAAGGTAACCCACAAATGAGAAGATCAGCGTCGCATTTTCGTCCGGCACATCGAGCTGAAATTTACCCGAGACATCGGTGGTCGTGCCGCGCTGAGTACCTTTCAGGATAATGCTCACGCCAGGTAGCGGCTCGTTGGTTTCGGGCGAGGTGACGGTACCCTTTACCGTCCGGTCGGCTGTCGCGGCCAGGCTTTCGGCGGATGCCGCAGCCGGAATTTCGCTTGTTTTTTTAGGTGCGCGGGAAAGTAATATCTGGTTGTTTCGCACACGGTAGTTGATGTCCAGCGGCAGGAGCAGCCGGTCGAGTACCGCAAAAAGCTTTTCCTGCCGGGCATCGACGCTGACGGTCTTTTGGAGGTTGACCAAACCGCTGCTGTACGCAAATTTCACTTTCGTGCCCTGTTCGAGGCGGGTAAGGGCCTCGTTCAGCGTGACATTCCTGAGGTCCAGGGTCACATCGCGGTTCAGCAGTTCCTGGGCCGGCGAGTGACTCGCCACGGCCACTACCGAGAACAGGCTGATCAACAGTAACTGATAAAAAGTCAGGCGCATGATATGGAGTAGCAATCTATGCCATGGATGAAAAGGTTTTTTCATAATTTTACATTTGACTGGGTTAAAATTCAGACAATAGTTATCCTGCCAAGCCTGCCTTCGGGCGAGCCTGTGAACCGCACGTTCCGGGATATTTTAGCCCGTCGTTATCAGGGGTGTCGTAACCACTCCTGATTTTTTTATGGCTAAAAATGCTGGATGATGGGTAGCTATGTTTTCATGATGGGTTGATTTTAAATTAATTGATTCAATTCTAGAGAATATGTCCTACCGAAAACCCTGCAAATATTATGGTGCGCTGCACCTTAACATCTCTCGTGCAAAACCCCGTGAGATTGTGCACGCAACACACCGAAATACAATTACTTGCACCCCTGACCTTTCAGCGTAATACTTTCGCCGTCGATACGATAGGTGCTTCCAAGCAGCGTATCGATCATTTCGAGAATTTCGGGCAGGCGCTGGTCGGTAAAATCTACTTTCAATCGGCAGTCGGCCAGACCATCATCCGCAAAGCCGATTTTTACGTGAAAGGTTTGCATTAAGCGCTGGGCGACTTCGTTCATCGGGGTGTCGTTGAATACCAGGGACGCCGATTGCCATAACTCCTTGTCCGAAGCCTTTTCCTGCACGGCCAGCACTTCCAGGCGTTTGTTTTCGGGTTCAAAAACCACTTCCTGTTCCGGTTTCAATACCACCTTCTCTTTCTTTTTAACATCGCTTACTTCCACGCGGCCCGTCGCAACGGATACCTTGAATGTTCCTTCGCCCGGAATGGCCCGCACGTTGAAGCTTGTGCCCAGTACTTTCGTCTCCAAATCGCCCGTATGGATCACGAAAGGCCGCGAAGCATCGGGTTTTACATCGAAAAAACCTTCACCGGAAAATGTCACATGTCGGTTCACAAATGGATGCGCACGTGAAACCTGAGCGCCCGGATGTAGCCAGATAACCGTGCTGTCGGGCAGCATATGCGGTACGATCTTCGGCTTTTTATTGGTGAATGTCACCCAATCGCCATCTGGCCTGGCAATTTGTGCGACATCCGCTGGTCTTTGGTACAAAAAATAAAGCAAACCGAGGCCAATCAGGAGCACGGCGGCAATGCGGCCAATGTAGCTCCACAGGCTGACTACCGGCCTCGCTTGCTCGTCGCTTTTGCGCAACTCCGAGAGGTACGATTTGATGCGGCGATACAACCGGTCTTCGTCGGCATCGGCAAATGGCTCATCGGCTGCGAGGTCCAAATGCTGGTACCATTCATTCACCAGACGACGCTCTTCGTCCGTGCATTCGTTGGCTAGATACTTTCTAAGGGTTTCAGGAGATAACGGGGGCTTTCTCATTAGGTGTAATTTTTACACTTATTAATCATCTAACAGTACAGTCCCGGAAAAGCAGGTACAACCCTTACTCCAATAGTAATTTTTTTTCAAAAAATTGGATGCGTCAAATGAGAGGCAGCAATAGGAGCGCCAGCGCGATATAATCTTTCATCTCCACGCGCAGGATTTTCAGCGCTTTGCTGATGTGCGCCTCTACCGTTTTCTCCGAAATTTCCAGCTGCGCAGCTATTTCTTTGAGGCTGTACCCCTTGCGGCTGAGCGTGAAAACCTCCCGGCATTTTTCGGGCAATTTGAGCAGCGACTGCTCGTAGAATTCATTGAGGGTATTGAAATCCAGATTCTCGGCTGTGACATTGTCGGGCAGAAAGTCGTCATTTTCAAGCGTAAAAACCTGTTGGCGCTGCTCCTGATGGTAGTAGTTGATAATGCAATGGCGAAGCGTGCCATTGAGGTAAGCCTGGATATTTTTTTGAATGTCGAACCGGTGACGACCCAACCAGAACTTCACGAAAGTTTCCTGCACCAGGTCCTCGGCGATGGCCTTGACGCCCGTTTTTCGGATGGCCGTATGCACGAGCAGGCGCACATGCCTGCGGTACAACTCCCTGAACGCCAACTCCTCGTCCTGCTCGCATATCAGCGTCATCAGGGCCTGTTCGGAATAGCTGCTGTATGGATGGTTCACGGGCGGCAAACGTAAAGCGTTAAAAAAATGTATGGCTACTACCTGGTAAAGCGGATGGGGTTTACAATTTAATGATATAAAACATAATAATTGTCCACCTGACAAAACAAACCCCGCGGAACAGACCAGGCAGCCTCGTTCCGCGGAGTTTTGAAAAAAATGATCAGATCGACGCTTTCGCTACCGGCAAGCAAACCGGTGCTTCGTGCTTTTCCGAATGTTTGAAAGTCAGTTTTTTGATTAATACCTTCTCCGGTGCGGCAGCTCCTTCTCGGATTTTAATGAACTGATTCGCTGCGATATTTTGCAGCTTCTGCACCTTTCCGCTGCCGTTCCAGCGGATTTCGACCTCATCGATCGTCCGAGCCTGCCCCAGCCCGATCTCCCGCTTGAATGGTTGAGAACCGAAACTACCTCCGGAAGACACGACACGGTAGACGCTCCGCTTTTGACCATTTTCAGTGAAGGTCAGCTTAATCCGGGAACCGACGGCCGCCTTGTTGGCCGCTACCCCTTCCAGGTTGACGGAAATCCAGTTATTGGCGCTTTGGCCCGGGTTCATGAAAAATGAGTTCTGGTATGCATCGCCAATGTATGCGCCACCCATTTCGATGTAAATGTCCTGGTCGCCATCATTGTCCATGTCCGCAAATGCTACCGAGTGCCCCTTTTGCAGGCTGCCGACTTTCGCGGAGGTAGTCACATCCGCAAAACCTTTTCCCCCGATATTTTTAAACATTTTATTAGGAATCAGCGACTTGTAGCTCGGATTACCCGTTCCAATGAAAATATCGAGGTAACCATCATTATCAATATCCCCGAAATTACCGCCCATTGCGAAGCCGGTTTTATCGAGTCCCATTGCTTTGGTGACGTTCGTGAATGTACCGTCGTGGTTGTTATGGTAAAGTACCGGCTGGCCGTGGAATTTCGGCGAGTTACCCAGCCGCTCGGCAGCCGCGTAGTAGCTCAATGCATAATCCATCGTGTAATCACCACAGAGAATGTCCTGCCAGCCGTCGTTGTCATAATCCCAAAACCAGGTCGCGAAGCTGCGGTTCTGATCCTGGTCGAGCGTGGCAGCCTGAGTAACATCTTCAAAACTGATCCCGCCGTTGGCGGCCCCTTTGTTCCGAAGCAGAAAACGGCGACCGCTGAGTGTGGAAATAAAGAGGTCGTTCCAGCCGTCGTTGTCGTAATCGCCCGAGGTTACGCCCTTTACAAATGCAGCCACATCCGTTTTCGTCTGCTTGGCCACTTCCGTGAATGTGCCGTTTTTGTTGTTCAGATACAGTTCGCACGGGTGGTAATTGGCGCCGATGGTAGTTTCGTTGCCAATAAACACGTCGAGCCAGCCGTCGTTGTTGAAATCGTTCCAGGTAGCCGTCTGCGTCGGGTGGTGGGAAAGCAGTCCAGCGTCGATCGTGACGTCGGTGAATGTGCCGTCGCCATTGTTCCGAAGCAACGAATTCGGCTGGTCGCCATACGGACTGCCCAGCCACGCGCCGCGCAAAACGAAAATGTCCTTAAAGCCATCGTTGTTATAGTCGGTCTGCGTCATGTGCAATCCCCCGGTGAACTTGCTCAGCCGCGAATGCTCCGACTTATCCGTGAAGGTCCCATCGCCATTGTTTTTGAAATAATGCATCGGCTCGCTAAGGTCCCAGCCCGACATCGCCATATCCAGGAAACCATCGTTATCAAAATCCTCGGTAATCACCCCACCAGCCATGTTTTTGACATCCAGTTTCAAATCCGGCGCGATGTCCTCGAATGGCTTTACAGCTACGGGGTCGTCGGCATCCATCGAGGGGATCAGCATCGTTTTGGGCACGCGTGCCGGGTATTGACCCAAGGTCATATACGCAATGTTAAGCAGCCACAATGCTTCGTAGTCATCCGGTTTTTCGGAGAGCATTCTTTTATAAATATCAACTGTCCCTTTCGACCCTTTGGTATTGCTGTGCACACCCCCATTCCTGATCGGGAGGATGCACGCATCCACAGAATGGTTATTGATACAGTTGATCTGCTCACCAAAGCGCAGATATGCCACAGCCATGTCGTCGGTTACCTTCCGCATGACGCCGGGCAAAGCCATGAACGGGCCCGGATTCCGTTCCAGCTGTCTGAGGATAGCGATCGCATCGTCGGGCCTGCCCAGTTGCAGCAGTATATTGGCCTTAAAGTGCTTTACCCTGAATTGCTGCGCCGCTTCACCTGGCGGTATGGCTTTGAGGAGCGAATCGAGGTAAAGCAGCTGGGCGTCCGGACTGAAATTGTTCTGGTAGTTAAATGCCCTTTGCTTCGACTCCTGCAACAAGCTCAGCATCTTGTCCTCCGAGGTTGGCTTCGTGCACAGGCTTATTGCCAGCGCGCCTGTCAGCAGGACGGTAAAAAGTATAATTTTTTGCCTCATATTCTATGTGTTAGCCTTATTTTTGATAAAACAACGCATACACGCACCCCGCTTACCGACACGGCGAACGGCGGTAAAGGGTTTCTCATGTATGGTGGTATTTCAAAAAAATGGCCTCGGCGGCGGTGACGCGACGCGCAGGCATAGGGAAGGGAAGTTCAGGACGATTCCTTTGAAGCTGGTCGCTGTCGGGATCCAGTCAATCACAAAAAACCAATGCTTCCTGTTGAACGTGAGATAATCCTTTAAGAAGTTTTTGAGCAAATGCGGCGTTTTGCCTTTGCCGTCGGTGACGCCGCCTTTCACGTGCTTGTCTACATGCGAAACGAGGTCGAGGTAACGGTCTTTGGCCGAAAGATCCAGCTTGCATTTCACATACAGGGTGTCGTTCAGCAGCTGTTGTTCTACAATCTGATAAAAATCATCCCCACGCCGCAAACGCCCTTCGGCTTGTTCGGCAACCTGCCAGTCAGTCTGGTAGGGGACCATGATGGGGATTTTCAGGATCAGGAAATCCCCTGGCGCGACAGATCCCGACGAAACTTCGCCACGCTGTCCATCCGCAAAATACTCCCCTATCCAATACACGAGCGGAAAGCCCATGATATTGTAGAGCAGCAAAGCGCACATGAGAATGGAAAAGGCCTTTTTCACCAGTCAGTTTTTATCAAATGTAGGCGTTTTTGTAAAAAAATTCGTCATAAATATTCTATCAATATTTCCATTAATTGCGTGTCTCATAATTTTCCATTGGTGACTTGCAAACACTTACCGGAAATACGATACATTGGGATTCCACTTCCTTTTCAGCCAGCCAAAAACATGAACACCATTGAACTGCTCATCCACCAGAATGCGAACTCCTACGAGTGGACCAACAAGCTCATCGAAAACATACCATTCGAGAAATGGGAGATCATTCCCGACACCATCGAATCCAGCATCAACTGGCAAGTCGGGCACTTGATCGTCAGCCACTACTTTCACACCATCATGGTCATCCGCGGGCATCAAATGGATATCCTGCGCCAATTGCCCATCAAGGATTACAGCGATTACTTCACCATCGCCGGGGCAGCACAGTCCGTCGGCATGTTCACGCCCGAAAAGCTGCTCACCGACTTGAAAATCATGCAGCAGAAATCACTGGAAATCCTTTCGACCGTCACATTGGAAGAGCTTGAAAACCCGTTGGAACCCATTTCTATTCCGCATCCCGTCGCCACCAACAAGTTTGAAGCTATTGATTGGAATGTGAAGCACACCATGTACCACTGCGGACAGATCGGGATTTTACGAAGGGTGGTGAGCGGGCGATTCGATTTTGGGTTGCGGGTGGGGTGAAATTGCAATGTATAACCGGCTTACATAGACTTTTTAGTGGTAGCAAATCGCAAAAAGAAAAATAAGATATTGCAGCCGCAAGCCTAACCGCAATATCAGATGGATGGTTTGTCCAAAAGCAAAAACCCAACGCTCAACTTGCAAGAAAAAATATTGTTTGACGACAAAGTTGTAAGGTGGCGGATAATATGGGTTACAAAAAAATAAAGCCGCATGCGATGACTGAGCAAGAGCTCCGGCAGCTTTGGAAAGAGGAGTATTGCGATCCATCCAGACCTATTTACACACTTGATAATATTCATGTTAAGTTCTTCGAGGACATGTTCGATCATGCCTTTTATGAAAGCGACAGCCGAAAAGCAAGAGACAAATCAATACTGTCGTTTAACAGACTTGAAAAAATGCTTTGGATTAAAGACACTCTGATCGACCCTGACGCAATTTTGAAACAAGGATGGGATAGAGAAAGAAAAAAATATGACGGCGCCCGGCGGGTTGCGTTTATTAAGGATAGTTACGTTGTTGTGATCCGGTTTACGGGATATCTGAAGGCGAAATTTATTACCGCTTATGAAATCCAGTCCCAGCGGACCATTCAAATTATTCAAAATAGCCCGGACTGGACCAACTCTGATTTTTGATTCACGCCACAGCCGCAAAAACAAAAAAACGCTGATTACGGGTTCAGCGTTTGAGACCTTTGTAGGTTCCTTGCTACTGCAAAGAATATTCGAATATATAAAATAATACTGGAAAAGCAAGTGGCTTTGTCACTCCTCACATCAACGCCACATTCCGCCTACGAAATTCCTCGGGCGTAAACCCTGTCTGTTTCCCGAAAAACCTCGTAAAATAGGCAGGTTCCGAAAAGCCCAGTTCGTAGCTGATCTCTTTGATAGGCTTGCGCAGGTACCCGATTTCGCGTTTGGCTTCGAGGATGAGACGCTCGTTGATCATCTGGCTGACAGTCTTCCCGAATGAGGCGCGGGTAAGTTCGTTGAGGCGTTTGGCGCTCAATGAGAGCTGGTTGGCGTAGAAATCAGCCTTGCGCTGCTTGCGGTAGTTGGTTTCGATGGATTCCAGCAGCATTTGCAGCCGCGGATCACCCGCAGAGAGGCCGTCGCCCTCCTTTTGCAGTTCAATGCAATGCAGAAACCAGCTCCGGAGATAGGATTCCAGGATCGCCGGACGTTGGGCATCTTCATATTCAATGCGGATGAGGTCCAGCAGGGCGTTCAGAACGGGCAGGCGGCAATCGGGTATAGTGACGGAGAAATTGGTGGAGTATTTAAATAATTTGAAGATGTCGTTGCCGATGAGGCGCTCGAAAAAGTCTTTGGAAATAGCGATCAGAAAACCGCATTTGTCGCGCCGGTCCATACTGTGGACCTGGTCGGGCAGCAGCAGGAAAACCTGATTGCGCTCGATAGTGAACCGATTGAAATCGATGTAATGCGCCTGTCCGGGCCCCACGTCGGTGAACCACAACATTTCATAAAAATCGTGACGGTGAATGCCGTTAAAAAAATGTTCGTCGCCTTCCTCGATGGTAGCCATCGCAAAAAAGGCATCCCCCATGTCGTGCAGGGGAAATTCCGTGCGCTGCTGTTGGTGATGCTGCTCCTCTATCGACTTGCTACCTGTGTAATCCATATCCCTTTCCCACTTTTTTGCCCGCTTTGCGACCTCAAATATCGGCAGCCGCCGCACATCCTCCAAAACACAAACCCCGCCGGCCAATCAGCTGCGGCGGGGTTTGTAGTACTCCTAAAACCCAAACTATTTGACCTTGACAATGGCGGTAATGGCCCCGCCTTCGACTTTGAGGCCCTGCCTGGCGGCCGCAGTGGCAATATCCACTGTGTACACCCAGCTTCCCGCATCGGTATTGATGCCTACAAAGACGCTCTTTTTGTCATCGCTGACCGTATTATTATTGTAAGAAGCCGACGAAGAAGCGATTGCGTCCGGTGCACCGGTTACCCATGCAAATCTCTGATTGTAAGCATCCGCGATGGCCAGTTTCTTGCTTCCCGATGCCTTGCCCAGATCTCCATACATATAGAGCAGGAACTTGCCGCCCCCCAGATAGGTCTGATTGGCGATTTTGTAGCCACCCGATTTTTCCTGCACATTAAAGAAGTAACTCTTGTCGAAATCCGTCGTTCCTTTCTTGATACGTACAAACGCCGAAGGCTTGGTGGTAGTAGCTACGCCACTGTTGGTGGCCGATGCCGGAGAAAAACCATACACATCTCCGTTTTCATCCACGGACAAGCCATTGTTGAAATACGAACCGATGAAGCTCGTACGGTTGTCTTTGATCACCTTATCGAGCGTCATCGCCGGGTAATTGAACACGGCGATCCAGCTGCTGTCGGGATATGCGGTGCCGAACACGTCGGGAGCAGCGCCTTTGATGCTCATGTAAGGCGCAAAAACCTTGTCGCCTACCTGCGTGGCCCATGTGAAGTGCGCACGCTCGCCATTGCCCGCGAGTTTCACGATGTTCACCTGGGCTTCGCCTACGATTTTCGACTGGTCGGCATTAATGCGGAACCATGAAGCGCTTTCGTTACCGCTTCTCGGAACTTTGATAGTGAGAATATCGTCGCCCGCAGGTGCAAAAACCTGGACAGTTTCACTCTGAAAATCGGAGGTTTTCACCAACCCGCCTTTTTCATCCAATGCATATGTGGTGACAGCACCTGGGTTTCCCTGGCCGTATAGCAAGCTGAAAAACTTGCCCTTATGCGTTAGGTAGTAGCGGTAAGAACCATCCTGCTCGATACCCTGCCCTACCGTGCTGATCGTTCCCTGCGAAAGATCGCCCGTGGTCAGAAGATAATCGGCAACGCCCTGGGAGCCGATTGGTGCCGAAGCTACCACGTAACGTGACTGGCTACCGGTACTCGGTTCCGGCGTCGGGTTGGTCGTATCGTCGTCACTGCTGCACGCGCCCAAAGCGACGCCCACTCCCACTGCGAAAAACCATTTCAAATATGACTTTTTCATTTTCTTACTTTGATTGGATTATTGAATTATTAAAGATTATTTACTGATGAAATAGCGAAATTTGACGTAAAAACCCCTACTAGGCTTCTGCAAGCTGAAATTATCGAACAGCTTTGCGTCGAGCAGGTTTTTGCATTCCAACGAGACATTGTATCTGCCGTCGGCTAGGGCGTACACCAGATTCACATCGTGGCTCAGCTGCTGCGGAATGTCCAGCTTGTCGCTGCCGAGGCTCGGCCAGTAGAGGTAATAGGCGTGTACATAAAGCAGGTTGTAGCCAAGGGTAAGCGTGTTGCCTTTCTTGCCAAGGTCTTTGAAGAAAACGGCAGCATCGGCATTGCCGAACAGGAACGGCATGTTAGGGATACGGTCGCGATAGAGCGGGCTTTCAGTGGTGTAACCTTCCTCGAAGCGCGTATTGTTGCGCAGGTTCTGGTAAGTAAGGTTGACGCCCGCCGTGAGCAGCTGCCGGAACGAGTAGCGCACTTCGCCATCGATGCCGAAGTTGGTCACGTCGGCCAGGTTATCCATTACCTGTTTGGTCTGGTTGGCGTTCAAGCGCGGCCGGATAAAGCCCTGGGCGTCGCGGTAGAGCACATTGGCGTCCACGCTGAACCGGTGCATGCGGTTGATCGCACCATTGTAGCTGAAACCGAGGTTGTAATTGTAGCTCGTTTCCGGATCGAGTTCGATGTTGCCTTCCAGGTTCAGCAGGTCGCCGAAGAGCTCGTCGGTTTCGGGCAGACGGTAACTCTTTTCAAATGAACCTTTTAACTGGAAATTCCTGAAAAGAAAATAGGTGGAAGCGATACCATATCCCAGTTTTTCAAAACCATTCTTTTGAACTAAAAACGCTTCATCGCCCCAGTTGCCCGTGGGGTTGTAAGAGACTGAAAACTTGTTGTTTTGCGAGAAATGTTTGAGAAATAGAGAGGTATTCCAACGCTCGCTGTAATCGAATTTGTAGCCTAATCCCAGCACATTCTTCTTGTTGACGCGCGGCTGCTCATACTTCGCCGATTCAGGGAAAAGCTCGTCCTGGCCTTTGCGGTTAAATGTGTTGAATACATTATTGATCGTAATCGAATGCCGCGGATCGATCTGATAGGTCACATTCGCCGTTGCCAGCCCGTTGTTGTTCCGGAATTTGTACAGCGACCGCTCCCGTTCGCTACCTTTCCCTTCGTATTGTTTGAATTGCTGGAACCAGTTGTAGCGGCGGTATACCGTATCCACATTCTGCTCCTGGCCGAGGTTGTAATTGGCCGAGATATTTACATTCAAACCCTTCACAAACAAATCTTTCTTCTGGTATTTCAAACTCGGCATTACAATGTTGCCCTTGCGGTGCCATTGCCCGAAGACACTCACCATCCGTGCGCCCGTCTGGATTTCGGCCTTGTTCTTCCCTAATGTGATCCCCAGCAAAAGTTTGTCGGCGAACTTCTTGCCCACTACACCCACATTTGCGATCACGGTTTCATTATGGTAAGTATCGTGAAACCTGCGGAGGCGCTGGTTACGGAAATACTCGCCGGTGTTCACGTCCGCGACATCGACGGTGATCCAATAATTGTTGTCCGAATAATTCTGAAATGCATTCAATTGGGCCGTAAAACCATTTTTACCCGTGTAACCCGCATTGATCGTCGTGCGGTGGGTGTTGAATGAGCCGTAGGAATAGGAAGCGTCCAGGTAGCTGTTCTGCCGCGTGTTCGTCACGATATTCACCGCGCCCCCCAATGCATCGGAGCCGAGCCAAATCGGCACCACGCCTTTATACACCTCCACGCGCTCGGCAAGGTTAATCGGAATGTTATTAAGCTGAAATGAAGAACCGAAGTTATCCATAGGCACGCCGTCGAGGAAAAACTTGACCTGCCGGCCCGTGAAGCCGTTCAGCGAGAAATTCATGTTGGAGCCCACGCCCCCGCTCTCCCGTACACGCACCCCCGACACGCGGTCGAGCGCATGGGAAAGGTCGAGTGTGGAATTTTGGAGCTTTTTGGCATCAATAGCCGTCACATTATAAGCCTGGCGGTTAATTTCCTTCGTCTCCGTCCGGCCTATCACCGAAACCGATTCCAGTTCGCGGGTTTCCGAAACCAGTCTGGCATTGTGTTTGAAATGTTCACCGGCTTTAAGGGTAATGTCTTTGGTCTGAGTCTGGTAACCCATAAACGAAACCAGCAGCTTATAGGAACCAGGGCGGACGTGTTCGAGCGTATACGTTCCGTTGGCGCTGGTGAATGTGCCGTGCGAAGTCCCTTTCAGGCTCACCGAAGCGCCGGGAAGCGTCTCACCATCCTCCGACCTGACCTGTCCTGTGAGGATAACATCGGCCTGCTGGGCAAAGGCGACCAACGACAAGGCACAAAGAAGCCCTGTATGCAGAATTGTATTAATTTGCATTGCTTTAAATGTTTCAGCGTTTATAGGTAATGCGCTCCGGCGCAGCAAACTGCGAGGGAATAAGTCCCTTGGCTTTTATTAATAAGTAGACTTATTCTAAATAATGTCGCAAAAGTAGCCGTCTGGCGACAGTTACGCTTATACAATTTGCCGGTTTAGCTGGACAATCTGAACATTAGCCGAAATCGTGTGCAATGTTGCGTCGATTAAAAGCGTAGTGGCCTCCCTGAGTTCTTCCAAACCAAGCGACGCAAACCCGATGCACATTGCGTTCAAGTCCGCACCCGGCGGGTTATGCCGTTTTCCATCCCTGATAAAAAGACCCCGCCGCTGTGCTTCCAGGGCAACACCCGCAGTATCGACCCCGTTGAACCGCACCCAAAGGCACATACCGCCCGTTGGTACCGTAAACGAGACAATGCCCGGCAGGCGCTCGGCGAGCATGGCGCACAGCAGATCCCGGCGTTCTTTGTATAAATTTCTGATCTTGTTCAGATGCCGTTCGACGGCCCCATTGCGCAGCAGTTCCGCCGCCGCCTCTTCCAGGAGGTTATCGCCCTGCAAGTCGACCACATACCGGTGCTGGCCCAGCAAGGCAATGAGTTTGGCCGGAGCGACGATGAAACCGAGCCGAATGGCAGGAGCAAGAATTTTCGTCAACGTGCCGACATATATAACGCTCCCGTTCGCGTCGCGGCTGGCCATCGGCAATGTGGGATGGCTCTCATAGTGAATGTCAAAATCAAAATCATCCTCAATGATTGCGATCCGGTAGGTTTTGGCGAGTTCGAGCAGCCGGAGCCTTCGCGGGGCCGACAAGGTAACCGTGGTAGGATGATGGTGGTGCGGGATGACATAAATGAGCCTCACGGGCGTGCTCCGGCAAATTGCTTCCACGGCGTCGACGTCGATCCCCTCCCCGTCCACCGGCACGCGGCATACGTTAACGCCCAGCCGGATGAACATTTGGGTCACTACAAAAAAACCGGGATCACCCACGATCACCGAATCGCCCGGTTTCAGCAGCAGCGATGCCGCCAGGTACATGCCCATCTGTGCGCCTTTGGAAATAAATACGTGCTCGATGCCGATATTCAGCCCTCTCGTCTGCCGGAGCATGCGAACAACCTCACCCCGCAGACGTGGCGAGCCCTCCTTAGCTGTGTAGGAAAGGTAATCCCGGGCAAATTTCCGCTTGCCTATCACGCGGTACTCCCGCAGGAGCTCGTTCAGAGGGGTTAGTCTTACGTCCGGGAAACCCTCATTGAACACATATTTAAATGCTCCCGACGGATATTTGACCTGCAACTCCTCCCGCATTTCATAGTCAATATCGTAACCGGTTGAAACGGGATAGCCTGCTTCGCGTACCTGCCCCGGCTGCGCCAGCGGGGCAGGTACGGTTCCCGGCATCCGAGGCGAAACAAAACACCCCTTCCTCGGCTTAACCAGGATCCACCCCTGAGCTTCCAGCTCTTCATATGCCGCTACGACAGTATTCCGGTGAAGTTTCAGCGAGCGGGCCAGCTCCCGGCTTGGCTGGATTTGCACACCCGGGCACAAGACACCTTCCCGGATCAGCGTGCTGATTTGTTCAACGATTTGAATGTATAACGGCAAATCTCCCTGCCTGCAAACCCTGATCAGGCTACCGAGCTCAATCATTTCCAATGGTTTAATTCTGGACTAGCAACTATATGGTCATTGGACTATCCGGCATGTGTAAGGCGCATTTATATTTGCCTGATCACCAAAACCCTGAAGAACAATGCGAACTATTATTTTCCTACTGCTGGCTTTCGCCTCCATCCCATCCATTGCGCAACACGAGCATACCAAAGCCGGTGTTACGGCCGATCCGTTCCAATTTCAAGCCGTGCGCAGCGAATGGCTCACCGACGCCGACCTGAAAGGCTACAAACTCGAATCGTCGGTTATGACGATCGCCCCGGGCGCAACGGATACCGTAAGCCACCGCCACGACTGCGATCTATTCGGCTATGTCCTCGAAGGCGAGGTGCAAATTGGCCTGGACCATGCGGCTCCGGTTGCGTACAAAACCGGCCAGATGTTTTTCGAGAAAAGAAACGTCCTTCATTCGCTCGCAGCCAACCCGCTTCGCGACCGCCCCACGCGTGTGCTGCTGCTGTTTCTGATCAAGGACGGCCGCAACGCATACACGCCCGAATATCCAGCCCCAACAACCAAGAAATAATCCAAACCGGCACAAAGAGCAAGGCAATATACCAATGAAGTTGAAACAATTACACAGAATTTCCGGGGTCGCCATCGCGGCGTTTCTCGTTTTACACCTTTCCAACCACCTTTTTGCCCTCGGCGGACCGGCGCTGCACATTACGGTCATGAAATATTTCCGGATGGTGTACCGGTTTCCGCCGGTGGAGGTATTATTACTGCTGTGCGTTACAATCCAGATTATTAGCGGCCTGCGGCTGGTTTTCACAAAAGGGTTCAGAAGGCAGCCACTGTATGTGATAGCACAGGCGGTCAGCGGAGTTTACCTTTCGTTATTCCTGATCAACCATGTCACAGCGGTACTGCTGGCACGGTACGACTGGCATATCGAAACAGATTTTTATTTCGCATCGGGAGTAGCAGTCCATTATCCTGAAAAGCTGTTTTTTATCCCCTACTATACGCTTTCAGTGCTTTGCGCCTTCACGCATATAGCGTGCGCGCATTACGCACGCAGGGTGGAGCTCGCGCGGGTTGCATCGGGGCCGGATGCAAGCGCAGGCTTCAGGAGGGAGGCGTTGTTGATTTTAGGAGCCGGCGCAATAGTTACAGCCCTGATCATGGCATCCTTCACCGGACTGTTTTATCCATTATAGCCTGAATTCGAGGGCACAAAACAACAATAGCCGCACCCGCCGGTAAAATGCGGATGCGGCTACCAAAGCAGTTATTTCAATAAGAATTAGTATTTCAAACTCTTCAAATAAGCGATCGACTGCGGTACTTGTTTTGCGTAGCTAGGGCTTTCATCCTCGATATAGTAATGCTTAAGTCCCGCTTTCCGCGCAGCTTTCAGAACGGCCGGAATGTCGATCTGACCCGTGCCTAATGCAACGTCGTTCTCGACCGGCGTGCCGCCCGACATATTGCCCGTCACCCCTTTTTTCAGATCCTTCATGTGCATGAGTTTGAAACGGTCGGGATACTTGCTGATGAGCGCAGCCGGGTCCTGTCCGGGGAAAAAGGTCCAAAGCATATCGAGTTCGAAGCTGACATATTTCGGGTCAGTGTTCTGGATAATATAATCCATGAGCGTACCGTCGCCGTGCTTTTCGAACTCGTAGCCGTGGTTATGGTAGCAGAATGTAAGGCCGAATTCTTCTTTGAGTTGCTTACCTATTTTGTTGAAATCAGCTACCGTCTGTTGAGCCGCTTCGAGCGTAAATGGTCCTTTATGCGGCACCCACGCCACACGCACGAAGCTCGCGCCCAGCGTTTTGGCATTATTGCCTACTTCCTGCGTCTTGTTTAGCGCGTCGGCATATCCTACCCCGAACGACGAACATTTGATACCACGCTCGTCCAGCAACTTGCGGAGCTCCGCGGCAGTCTTACCAAACAGGCTGGAAAACTCCATGTCCGTAATTTTCAACGCTTTGATTGTGTCCAATGTCGCGGCAGCATCTTTCGAGAGACTTGTCCGGAATGTGTATGAAACTATCCCCGGCTGATCGGGGAACAGCGGCTTTCCTTTCTGGGCAGAGGCCGAATATCCGCAAGCCAATGCCGCCAGGAGCGTTAAATGTTTGATTTTCATGAATAAATGGTGATCAGGTTTTTGAGTTTTTGCGGTTAATGTAAAAAGCGCCGGGCCAGCCTTGCGCCGATATTTAATTGACGAGGAACCTGGCCATTTACCCTAATGCGCCGGTTCTACATCCTCGTTTTTACAACCGCTATTCCTTCGCTTTCAAAAACGCCTCCGCATACCGCTTCCCCAGCTCCCGCGCCGAAGGGGCATCGAAATGCGTGTCATCGCCCTTGTGTGTCAGGCCCGACGCCGAAGCCAGGTAAACGCGTTTGGTATCTTTGGCATAATCAGCAATTACATCGTTAACGAATGCTGCCGCAGGGTTTTTGGCAACATAAAAGTCTCCCAGTGTGCCTACGACCAGCGGTACATCTTCGGTATGCGTATCCCTGCGCAGGCGTTTGAAAAAATCGGCCAGCTTGGCGGCGTAAGCATCTTTTTTCTCAGGTGAGCTGTCGGATTCGCCCTGATGCCAGATAATCCCTTTGATCGTCCCGCGCTTCTGTGCCTCTTTCACACGGGCGAGCATTTCGTCGTAGGCGTAAATGCCGGTTTGCTCATGCCGAACGCCCGGCAGCCAGTCGTCGATGCCGCTGCCGCCTACTGCGCAGGGAATGAGGCCTATCGGGCGGTCGGGATATTCTTTGAGCACTTCCTGCGCGAAGGTCAGGCCGGGACCTACCCCTACTACCGCGGGCTTGTCCTCATGAAGCGGGTCGGTAGCCATTGTCCATTCATTATGGCGGTTAATGGCCCATATTTTGGGAGAATTAGGCTTTGAAGCGGCATCCGTCGCCCCTCGCCCTGCCATATTGGACTGTCCGACAAGGAGATAGAGGTCCATTTGGTCGGGAGGGGTTTGGGCAAAGGCGGTGGAGGAGCCGACGAGCATGCCGAGCAGTATTTTCAAGGTTTTAAGCGTCAGGCTCATTACTAACAGACATTTTGAAATCGATGACATTTAACACAAAAGCAAAGCCGGGCAAATATTTATCCATTAATTTGCCTTACAAATCAAAAGGTCAATGCGCAAGAGCTTCATCCACACCAAACCCCACATTGTACTCCTCCTTTCCTGCCCTATTCTGGCCATCGTGGCCTGGCTAAGGCGCAGTTACGCAGTGGATGTGCAGCTTTACGACACCTATTACATCCTTCGGATCGACCTGATCGCCGAGTTCCTGATCACGATCATACTGATTACCAGCCTCCTGTATTGGCTTACCCGGAGCCGCACCGGCTTTCCGCAACTGACTGCCGCACACGTACTCGCAACAATCGGCATCGCCCTGTACATAATCAGCGCGACGGGCTACCCGCCCAACAATGCGGTTGATACCTGGAAACCGATGTCGCCGCAACAATATCAGGACTGGGAGGATCTAAACACGCGCTTCATGATGGCCGTTGTCACATTCGCGGCCTTTCAAATACTACTAGTCGCTAATTTGATTGTCAAGTGGGTTAAAGGTTAGTCGGTATTATCGGACGTGGCCGGATGGTCGTACGTCAAGGATGACAGAAGCAGTCAGGATAGCCAGAAGCGGTCAGCAGCCACCCACTACCGGTTCAGCCGATCAAGATACTTCAAAGCGTGATCAACGTCCGGCAGGTTTTTGTTCCAATTTCCTTCGCGTTCGATGTAAACGTAGCCGTCAAAGCGCTGGCGTTTAAGCTCGGCGATGACGGCCGGATAGTCGATCACGCCAGTCCCTACCATTACGTCATTTGCTTTGAGGTTCCCCGCGGCGTCGAGGTCTTTGATATGCAGGCATATAATCTTCCCTTGCAGGGTTTGAAGGCATTTCACAGGATCGAGGCCGCTGCGTACCCAGTGACCGATGTCGGCGCAGGCGCGGAAATGCGGGCGGCCCTGCATAGCCATTGCCACGGAATCGGGATGCCAGAAATAGCTCGAACCTTTGGCGTGTTCGTGAATAGCCACCCTGACCTTATAGTGCTCTGCCATTTTCTCGATCGCGTCCCAATGCTGCTTCTGCGGCTCGGCGGTCAGGAACTCAAGGCCCATTTTTTGGGCAAATTCAAAATTAGCTTTCCAATCGTCCTCATTTTTACCGTCGGCGTAAAGCGACTTCATTTTCAGGTCCCGCTTGTCGAGCATACCTTTCATTTTTTTGATCTCCTCGTCGGTCAGTCTGGGAATGGAGTGGCCATTGAACGCATCGCCCAATTTGTGAAAAAAGAAACCTTCGACATACGTTGCATTGATACTGTCGGCTTTATCAAGCGCATCTTCAAAAGAAAAACGGTTGAAAGAATACAATGCAACACCCGGCTTCCATTTCATGCTACCGCCGGGCCCGCCACTACGAAAACTGTATAATGCAAGGGTTGAGGCGATTACAATCGCGACAAAAGCGATGACCGGTGTGTACTTTTTCAAAATGATTTGTATTTAAAATGATTGATTCGAAACAAAACGCTACGATTAAACCAACTTATCGGGCGTGATCGGCAGTTCCCTCACCCGCTTGCCGGTAGCGTGGAAAACCGCGTTGGCAATAGCCGCGGCGACCCCCACGATGGCAATTTCGCCAAGGCCTTTGGAGCCGATCGGGTTGACGTGCACGTCCGGCTTGTCGATGTAATATACTTCAATGGGCGGAATATCGGCATGCACGGGAATATGATAACCGGCAAAATCGGTGGTAACATAGCGGCCAAAGCGGTGGTCCATTTCCGAATGCTCCATCAATGCCATTCCGATCCCTCCCACAACGCCGCCGATCGACTGGCTGCGGGCGGTTTTGTAATTGATGATCGCACCTACATCCGCGCACGTGACCACCCGCGTAACGCGCACCTCACCCGTAAGCGGGCTCACCAGCACCTCCACGAAATGGCAGCCAAATGAATACATCGAATACTGGTCACGCTCCGCGCCCGATTTCGACTCTTCCGTTACTTCGAGTTCATTTAAATGATGGTATTTCAAAATATCCGCATAACTCACCCCGTCCTTGTCGTCAACCGAACCATAGACCTGACCATTTCTGACCACCACCTGGCCCCCTGACTTAAACCGTTCTGACATTTCCCGCGCCAGCGCAACCAACCTGGTCTTCAACGCCTCACAAGCCACGTGCACCGCCGAGCCTACGCTCGGGATCGTGGCCGAACCATTCTGGCCGGGAGCATCGGGCAACGCCGAGTGCCCCAGTTCGAATCGGATCTTTTTTGCATTCACACCTAAAACTTTGGCTGCAATGCGCGTCATAGCCGTGCCGGTACCGGGGCCTATGTCCATCGTCGCGCTTTGGACGATCACAGAGCCGTCGGCCTGTATAACCGCCCTCACTTTCGAGGGGTGCCGGTGGAAACCATACAGGCTCGATGCCATACCGTACCCCATTAGCAGGCCGTTCTGGGTCACCGATCGCGGCGCCTGCATCCTGTTGTTCCAGCGAAACTTTTCCGCACCCAGCTCATAGCATTCCCGCAGCGATTTCGCCGACCAGGGCAAATTCCGCTCGGGATCGGATTCGGCGTAGTTTTTCAACCGAAATTCCAGCGGATCCATTTTTAATGCAAATGCCAGTTCGTCCATAGCCGATTCCAATGCAAACATGCCCGTGGCGTCGCCCGGCCCGCGCATCCAGGTGGGCGTGTTCACATCGAGCGGGAGCAGGCGGTAGCGCGTGGCTACATGCGGGCAGGCGTACAGCGTACGCGACGCGAGAACGGTGCGCTCCAAATGTTCTTCGTACATCGACGTCTGCCCCGTCCCTTCATGCACAATGCCAATCAGCCGGCCATCTTTGGTAGCACCGATATTGATTTTCTGGACGGTATAGGGCCGGTAACCGACAGAGGTAAACATCTGCTCCCGCCCCAGTACCAATTTCACCGGCCGCTTCAACTGCTTTGCCGCCATTACCGCCGCCATTGTATGCGGCCAGACGCGAATTCCCGACCCGAAAGCGCCGCCAATGTACTTTGATATTACCTGCACATTTTCCCGGGGCAGTTTGAATGCCTGCGCCAATTGTCCCTGCGCGGATTTAACACCCTGGTTTTTATCGTAAACTGTCAGCTTGTCGTCCGCTTCCCATACCGCAATGATCGCATGCGGTTCCAGCGGCTGATGGTGCTGGGTTGGAATGGTGTATTCGGCTTCGATCCTGACTTCGGTATTTTCTGACTTAGCTGCCTCGCCGCGCTGATAGTCCTGAAAAGGTGAATTTTTGGAGCGCTGGACATTCAATGCAACACCTGCTTTACCTATATTTTTTTCAAAATGGGTTTGATGGGTTTCCTGCTGATAAGTCACACGCACGAGCGACGCCGCGTGCACTGCCTGCTCACGCGTGCCTGCCACGACCATCGCCACAGGCTGGCCATCGAAATAGATCAGCGGATCATAAAACACCCGGAGTGCCGTGCCCACTGGTACCCGCTCAGCAGGTTGCTTTCGCTCCGGCCAGCCAGGCACAGTAATCGCATTGAGATGGCTGATGACCGCTAGCACGCCAGGAACGGCTTCCGCTTCGCGCGATTCGATGGCCGTGATACTGCCTTTGGCGATAGTACTCGTTACCAATACGGCGTGTACAAGTCCCGGTACGAGGTACTCGGCGGAGTAGGTCGCAGTGCCGGTCACTTTTACAGCCCCGTCGACGCGGTCGAGCGAGGTGTCCGATGCATTATCCAACAATTGTTTTTTCATAGCCCGATCAGGAAATGCCCGCGGCGGTTTTCAATGCAGCAACCATTGCATTGGATGTCAATTTAATCTTATACGCATTACCTTCCAGAGCCTTTGCACTTTCCATTTCATGCTCCGCGACTTCCCTGAAAAGCTGCTCCGACGGAGCTTTTCCCCTCAACATGAGATCGATAGCCCAGTAGCGCCAGGGCTTATGGGCCACACCACCGAGTGCGAGCCGCGCATCCCATATCCGGCCGCCGTCCATTTGCAGCGCCACTGCCACCGACACCAATGCAAAGGCATAGGAAGCCCGGTCGCGCACTTTCAGGTAATGGCTGTGTTTGGCAAATGCATTATCCAGCACCTCAATGGCCGTCACGAGCTCGCCGGGGCCGAGGTTGGTATCCAGCTCGGGCTGCTGGGTAGACAGGCGAAGAAAGTCCTTCATTTGTATCCTCCGCTCCCCGTCCGGGCCATTGACCACCACTACCGTATCCACGGCAGTAAGTGCCACGCACATATCACTGGGGTGAACGGCCAAGCACGACGACTTTTCGATCCCGCCAAAGCCGTTTCCCGCAAAAAAGATGGCGTGTGTGCGATTAATGCCTCCTTCCGCGCCACAGCCGGAGCCCGGCTTGCGCTTGTTACAAGGCAATGCAAGATCGTAAAAGTAGCTGCAACGCGTGCGCTGCAAAAGGTTACCGCCCACCGTGGCCATATTGCGCAACTGCCCCGACGCGCCCGCGAGCAATGCCTGTGCGAGTAACGGCTGGCGGGTCACAACAGCCTTATGTTTCGCAACCTCACTGTTCAGCGCCAATGCGCCGATGCGTAGGCGGTCGTACCGGTGTTCTATTTTCTTTAACGGAAGGTGATTGATATCGATCAGCTTTGTGGGCGACGCGATGCCCCGCTTCATGAGGTCGACCAGATTGGTCCCTCCTGCAATGTAACGCGCTTCGGGGTCGTCGGCGGCCATGCTAATGGCTTCCGCGATTGTTTTCGGACGGAGATATTGAAATGGTTTCATACTTTCAAGCCCTCCATTTTTACTTCGAGAATGGCATCCACAATGTTCGGGTAAGCTCCGCAACGGCATAGATTGCCGCTCATATATTCCCGCACCTCCTCTGCTGAGCCCGCGCACCCCTCACGTATACACGCAACCCCCGACATCACCTGCCCAGGCGTGCAGTAGCCGCATTGAAACCCGTCGTGTTTGATAAACGCTTCCTGCAACGGGTGCAGGTTGTCCCCACTCGACAATCCTTCAATGGTGGTGATTTTCGAGCCATGCTGCATGGCAGCGAACGTCAGGCAAGACAAGGTCCGACGTCCGTCGACATGCACGGTGCAAGCCCCGCATTGCCCGAAATCACAACCTTTTTTGGTTCCTGTCAATCCGAGATTTTCCCGCAGCAAACCCAGCAATGTCATGCGCGGATCAATGGAAATGCGTCTGCGTTTTCCATTGACAGTCAGCGATATTTTCACCTTAGCCGCATTACCTACCGGCCCGTCCTCAGGTGCCAGTGCTGCTTGCAGAAGGTCCGCCGGCGCCATCGAAAGCCCGGCGATGAACATGGATTGTTTCAGAAAAAAACGCCGGGCTTCGTTTTCGGCGTCGGGCGGAGTAGCGTCGTGGTCGATGTCCATCGTCGTTCAGTTCGGTGATTATGTATTGAAAAGGGAGGTAGGTGTGTGATTTACCGGTTGGAAAGTATCAGGAATGGTCAGGCAGTAATCGGGGGTGGTCAAGTGGTGGTCAGGTATGGTCAGAAATGAGTGGCGGGCGAATGCCGTCAGGCATGTAATATTGGTAGTAATATGGCGGATTGGCTTAGTTAAAAATGCCGTCAGGCATGCAACAACAATGCTTTGCTGTTACATGCCTGACGGCATTTCCCGGTATATGGGAGACGGCTTGACCGCTACCAATATTACATCGCTACGGTATGACTACCGCATTTTGATTTTAGATTATTTAAAATCAACTACGTTCCACGTCTTTTCCCTTCCCGCACCTATCTCTGCATTGATCGTTTTGTTTCCGTATTTCAATACCCGTTTCTGTGCATTGGGTGAGACGAGCGTCACGGATTTCAATTTACCATTTTCCCAAACTTCATCTACCGTCACATTACCGCGCGCTTTCAAACCTTTCACCGAACCGGTCGCCCATGCATCAGGTAATGCGGGCAATAGTTCGATCACGCCGGTTTGCGATTGGAGGAGCATTTCGGCTACTCCAGCGGTGGAGCCCATATTGCCGTCTAGCTGAAATGGCGGGTGGGCGCAAAGGAGGTTGGCGTATGAGCCGCCGCCGTCGGCCATGTTGGTACCCTGGTCGGCTACGGGCCGGAGCACGCTTTTGAAAAGTTTGTGCGCACGGTTACCATCCTGCAAACGCGCCCAGAAGTTGACTTTCCAGGCCAGCGACCAGCCGGTACCTTCGTCGCCACGGGCATTGAGGCTCACGCGCGCGGCTTCCGCTTCGGCCGGGGTTTGGGTAATCGAAATTTGCTTGCCAGGGTGCAATGCATACAAGTGTGATACGTGCCGGTGGTGACTGGTAGAGTCGTCGACATCCTCTCGCCATTCCTGCAACTGTTTCCAACGGCCGATCTGCAAAGGCAATATCTTGTCGCGGGTAGCCCGGGCCTTCTGTGCGAAATCGGCATCGATACCCAGCACGGCTGCGGCTTCGGCCGTGTTGTTGAGCACGTCCCAGGCCATTTCGTGGTCCATGGTGGCACCGCTGGAAATACCGCCATGCTCCGGCGAGTACGATGGCGATGAAACGAGCCGGCCTTTGCCGTCGCCGGTCAGGTAATCCATCCAGAACTCCGAAGCCTCCTTCATGACCGGATAGGCCGTATTTTTCAGGAATACCTTGTCATTGGTAAATGCATAATGCTCCCACATATGCTGGCAAAGCCAAGCGGCACCACCCGGGAAAAAGCCCCAGGGGAAATCCCATCCCGGCGAGGTATAACCATAGGCGTTCAGCATCGTATTGACGATCCAACCTTTGGCATTGAAAAATTCTTTCGCCGCCAGACGTCCCGGTTCTACAATGGACCGGGTAAAATCCATCAGCGGTAAATGGCATTCCGAAAGATTGGTCGCCTCGGCAGGCCAGTAGAGCATCTGCACGTTGATATTGGTATGATAGTCGTTCGCCCACGGCGGGTTGGTACTGTCGTTCCATTTCCCTTGCAAGCTCATCGGCATGGTGCCGGGGCGTGTGGACGAGATCATCAGATAGCGGCCGTACTGGAAATAAAGCTCTTCCAAACGGGTATCGGGCTGTCCCGCCGCATAGGCTTTCTGACGCTGGTCGGTAGGAATGGCCGGCGCGGTTGCATTACCCAGTTTCAATGCGACGCGGTCGTATAAATTGTGGTAATCCTTTTGCTGCTCGGCGAGCAATGCGGCGTAGGTCTTTCCGGCCACTTTGGCCATGGTAGCGGCATTGGCCTTTTTGTAGTCGTTACCCTTATAATCAGGGAATTTCATAAGGTAATCGGTCGCCACGGTGTGGATCAGCACAATGGATTTTGCGCCGGTCACGGTTAGCACGCCATTGCTGAAAGCCGTTTTACCGTCGGTATCGATGCGGTAAACGGTTTCGAACTCCTGGTGGTTGTCTTTTAAATGCCCGCCGAATGTGTATTGTTTTTTGTCAAAATGCTCATGGTCTTTCGCATGCGGTGTTACAAAACGGATGGAATACGTTTCCGGCGTCGAGGAAGTGAATTTGTACACCATTACCTTGGAAGGATAATTCCCGAAGAATGTCCTTTCAAAATGGCTCCCGCCGGCGTCGTAGCTCACTTTGCCCAGTGCATCGGAGATATTCAATTCGCGGCGGTAGTTCTGTGCGACGCCTTTGGAGGGCACTTTCACGAAAATATCGCCCACTGTTTGCTGCGCACCAAAATCGGAAGAAGGGGTATTTTCCTTTTTTTCATGAATAACGCCTGTCAGCTCCTTGTTGGCAAGTGCGTGCGCTTCTTTCATTTTCCCGGCTGCGAGTAGTTCGCGTACCTGGGGCAAATGTTTGTAGGCTTCTTTTTTTAAACCAAAATTATAGTCTGCATTCGCTCCCTTGCCGCCCGTCCAAAGGCTGCCTTCCGAAAATTGGATCCGTTCTTCGTCCGTTCCGCCGAAAAACATCGCGCCCACATGACCATTACCAATCGGCAATGCCTGGGTCATCCATTCTTTGGCCGGTTGTTGGTACCATAGCGACAAAGGCGCGGGTTGGGGATTGGGGTTTGGCTGCGCTCGCAGCGGGTTGAATGCGGCAATAGCGCAAATTAGCGGGCCTAGAAATGTTTTCATCAATAATTTTTTGGCAAATAATGGTAAAATTATTCAAAAATCAGTTTGGGTGAGCCGCTCAGTTTTATGTTGCTTTTGGGCATGTTTTCCAACCGGATATTCTTGCCCAGCACCTCTCCTTCCAGCTTCAAATCCGAAACCTCGACATTCGTACAGCCATTGAACCAGAACATATGATGATTGCCCGATTGCGGATCAAGGTCGTTTGTGCGTATGATCCTGTTATTGCCAAAAAACAATCCTCGGGTACTTTTTGCGTACAAAACAGGGTAATCAAATGTTTTGAAAGTATTGCCTTCGATCCGGATATTGAAATGAACGGGCCTCCTGGCGTCCACCACTTTGTTCGACGGGTTAATGGCGATGACGGCATTGCCCGGGCCGCCCTGGTAAGCGCAATCGATGAACTCGTTGTTTCGGATCGTGACGTCGCGCACCGGGCCCGATTCATACCAGCCTTCCGCGTCCGCCTCGATAAGCACGGCGCTCATACCGGTGCGGAAGAATGTATTGTTTTCGATCACGGCCTTTCGTGGAGTTGTGAGAAGTATGCCCCGGGTATTGGTGCGGGTAAAATGATTGCCGCGGATGAGTACTTCCGGCGTCCAGGTCATGTTCTCTACACAATCGTGCTCTTCCAGGCCCGCCGGAACAGGCTTTTCAAAGGTTAGCAGCACCTCACGGTCGTTGAGCCGGCTAACTGCTTTAACCAAACCATGGGCAAACCGCTCCATGGAAGCCGAATGCACGAATGCTACCGTATCGCCCGGGAAGAATGCATTGAAACCATAGCTCTGGCCGTGCATAAACCGCACTTTGAGCGCGTTTACATCGGGCCTTCCCACAATGGGGAGGTTGGTGCCGTGCACGTTGATCGGGTCGTCATGCGCGCCTGAGAACCGGCAATCTTCGACGGTAACCTTTCCCCGACAACCCGAAAAGTGCATAAAATCGGCGGACGAGGCTATCATGCGGCCTGTTTCCGGTCGCGGCGCACAGGTAACGCGGCGCATGGTGATGTTTTCGGTGTATTGGCTCACAATGCCCAGGCCGTGCATATAATGCATGCCTACGTCTTCGAGCGTCACATTTCTGCATTCGCGGATATGCATCCCAACCTGGTCGCGTATGATGTCGCGGACGGTGAGGATATTACCAGGTTTGGGCGTAACACGGGTTTTGAAACGCACGCGGCCGGGACTGATTTCTGTCGCCTGCGCGTTCGCAAAAGGCTTCCAGTCGCTGTAACGCATGGTTTTCAGGGTAGTATCAAACTCTACGGCGTGGAAATGCGTCGTTTTCCAGCCTTCTCCAAACCATTCCAGTCTGCCGTCTCGGATCGCATAACGTGCATCGCGCTGAATGTCCAGCTCGACTTCGCCATTGGCAACCTTCGCGTACCGCATTTCCGACATCGTCGGCCGTTCGAAATCGACGTGGATATTTTGCAGCTTCACATTTTCGCAGCGATCCAGCACGATCGTCGTCATTTTGCCATGAAAGACAAACAGCGCGCCGCTGCCTTCGATCGTCAGGTTACGGGCGTTCCTGAACAGCATGCCGATGATGCGGATTTTAAGCGAATCCTCGGCTTCGGTAGCCGTATTTGAAATGAAATACCTTTCACGGATAGCACCATCCGGCCAGAAATCATAACGGCCTTTCGGGAACGTCACGGTTGTCTTTCCGGTGCGGATCGCCTCGTCAATCACCTGCTGAACGCGGGCGGTGATGTTTTCGTAAGTATCGGGGCGAATGCCCGCGTCGGCGACTGAAACCGTTTGGGCTTGGGAATGACTGAGAAGCAGTAACGCGCCGCAAAGCGCGGCATAAAAGCGGTAGAACAAGGGCATCGGGTCAGGAATCGTTAATCTGGCCCGCAAATTAGGTCAAAATCGAGATAGTTTATGCAAAAAAGAAGCCTGCCGGCATTCTTCGCAAAAAACTGTGAAGTGCCGACAGGATTTTTAATGGACCATTATGCTTAGTAAGCGTGTGGGTAATAGGCATTTGTGACCTTCCCGTCCGCATACAATTCGAGCATGGCAAAGCCCGGCGGCGTTTCCTGGTAGTAATTCGGTGCAGCCGATTCGGCGTCCCCTTTCCCCCACCAAAAGCCGCTCATCGCGCCATTGCAGCAATATTGTATACCATTGTACTCGGTATGGTCCTGCAAATGCTGGTGCCCGCTGAGGCAAATGCGAACCTTGTCGCGATGCTTGTAAAAAAGATTTTTCAGCTTCTTGTAATCCGAATGCCCTCCCCCGCCCGCGAGCATAGGCGTAGCGCCCAGGATCGGGTAATGCGACATCAGGAGCACAAATGTTTCCGGTGCGAGTTTCGCCAGGTCCGCTTCCAGCCATTGGTATTGTTCGTCGTCCAGTGAAACGTGCTCGTTGTTCCCGTCAAGGATCACAAAATGCCAGTTCTTTTTGGTAAAACTGTAATAGCGGCCCGGCGTTTTGAGCCTTTTGACCACATAGTTCTTGCCGTACATTTCATCCTCCTTCGAAGGCGCCGCCCACCAGGGATCGTGGTTGCCGATGCAGCTGTGGATCTCGTAACCTTTCAGATTTGCCGTGCATTCGTCCCATAACTTCCAGTAGCCGAGCATGGTGTCACGGGTAACATCCTTATAATCTGCGGCGTGGATGGAGTCGCCGCCATTGAGGAAGAAATCGGGTTTATGTTTCAAAACGTCGGCGAGGCACTTTTTGAAACGGTTCGGCGCGTCGTCGCCTTCGCGGATATGCACGTCGGTAATGTGTGCGATTTTCAGTACCGGCTTATCGGCAACATGCCCGGCATTGGTAGCCGGGCCAGTTATCGAAGCAGCCGTGAGCAATCCGGTGTTACGGATCCAGGAACGTCTGTTCATTGTATTGATTTTAAATTAATTCCACCCAAAAACCTGCTTCAACTTGGGGTTCAGCAGCATTTCTTTCTGAGGGATAGGTCGGTAATAATATTTCGGGTCTTCAAATTTGCGGGCCGCTGTTTCGGTCACCATAGTACCACCGGCATTGCCGTTTTTGAGGTATACGGTTACGTCCTCGCCGATGGAGCCGGCGCGGTAGTAGATCAGAGCCACGCCGAGGCTGTTCTTTTCCTTGTCCTTCTCGGTCGGGATCGTTTTCGACTTGTCGATCAGGATAATGTCCTCCACGCCGTCGCCTGTCAGGTCATATTTGCCCAGGCCGGCGAAGTACATCCCTTCCGGGATCACGGTCAGCAACTTGCCGGCCTGCCAGCGCATTACGTCGTCGAAACGGAGGTTTTCGAATGCAAATTCCACCCTTCTTTCGCGGCGGATTTCCAGGATCACCCCGCGGTTGGCGCCCGTTACATTCGGGTATTTGGCGGCCAGAAAAGCATCCGGTTTAGCATTGGCTTCCGCCAGCAGTAAATCCGGCAGCCCTACCCGCGTACGGATCAGCTTCACTGATTTATCCAGGTCAGCCTGCGTCAGCGTCCCGAGTTCAGCTTTGGCCTCGGCATAAGTAAGAAGCACTTCGGCGTAGCGATAAACCGGGAAATCGGCGCCATTCAGGGCGTTGTTATCAGTAGTATTCATATACCCCTTCAACTGGTGATACCCTGTGAAGTTCTTGTTCAACCGCTGGATGTAGGGCGTGGCGTCGGGCACACGCACCCAGCCCGGGTACACGAGGGTTTGAGCCAGGCGCGGATCGCGGTTCTCAAATTCTTTGACAAAGCCAAACTGCTGGTAACCCGCAATATCGGTGAAACGGGAACCGTCCTTCATGAGGTAGGTTTGCACGAGGTCACGCGAGGGTGCCTGCTCGTAATCGCCGAAAACGGTGCTGTTGACATTACCTCCGGCCTGTTGCGCCTGATCATACTCATTCACCAAAATCACTTCTTTGTTCTGGCTCAGGTCCAGGCTATTGAACAGCGCAGCATAATCGGTATTAGGCTTGTTCGAATTGGAGATATTGAATTTTTGGGAAGCCATAATGTCTGCCGATACGCTCGCGGCGGTCTCCAGAAACTTGCCTGCTGTCGCCTGCAAGTTGAGTTCGGGATGATACTTGCGATAAGTGCCCTCAAAAAGGGCGGTACGTGCATATTGGGTCATCACGGCCCACTTGTTGGGTGTGCCTGAGGGAACCAGCTCTTTGGAATCGCCTACATTCGCTGCGGCATAGGCAAGGTCAGCCATAACACTGTCCATGACCAAGGTACGTGGGTCCTGCGGTTTGTATAAATCCTCGTCGTTGTCAGTCAATGTTTTAGAATACCAGGGCACATCGGAGAACCGGGCAACCTTATCCAGGTAAAACTGCGCGCGGTAGTAGCGGGCCAGACCGGCATAATGCGCTTTGATGTCCGCTGCCACCTGTGCCTTATGATAATTGTCGAGGAAATAGTTGATATTCCGAAGCCGGCTCCAATCCCAGCCACCGCTGATCGTCTGCGAACTGGGCGAACCCGTCATCACCACTTTCATTTCCACAGCACCGGTAGTGGTTGCATTGTCCGTGTCCTGATCGTTGAGATAAGAACCGATTCCCGGCATATTCAGCAGGCCGTTGACATAAAGTGCCAGGTCCTGCTGATTGTTAAAGAATACTTCCGGGGAAACTTTTGTCTGCGAGTACCTGTCCAGAAAGTCGTCGTTGCAAGAACTAGCTGCAATGAGCAAGGACAGCAATAAAATATGTTTTTTCATCTGTAATACGGATTTAGATAGAGATCAAAACTCGACGTTCACACCGAATGCGAACTTGCGCTGGAATGGGTAAGAAAAGCCCTTCGAGCTCTTGAATGTATCACTGCCCGCGATCACTTCCGGGTCGAAATACTTTTTAAGTTGAGAGAATTCAAAAATATTCTCACCGCTCGCAAACACCCTTACCCGGCTGATATTGTGCTTTCTCAACAGTGCGGTAGGTAATGAATAACCGATCGTAAGATTCTTTACGCGGAGGTAAGCAGCATTCAACAGGTACTTGGTTTGCGGAATATCGAGACCTGAGCTCGGCGAATAATTGTTATCCGCAAGCCACGATTGCAGCACCGGGTAATTTGCATCGGTGTTGGCATCGGCCAGGCCTGCTGCGATATACGACTGCGAATGCTTGGCACGCTGCTGGTCCGAGTCCGCCTGACCGCGGTAAAAGTCGAGATTCCAGGGGTACACATTGGCATAAGGCTGCTGATACGGACCCCAGTACAGGTAATGCTGCGGGTAATAATCTCCTTTTAAAACGCCTTGCAGCACTGCCGAGAAATCAAATCCGTTCCAATCGGCGCTCAGGTTGAAACCAATGCGGAAACGTGGTGTTGTATTGCCTATGACCTTCAAATCTTTCGGATCTTTGGCTGTTGCTCCGCGCATAATGCGGCCATCTCCGTCAAGGTCTTTGTATTTAGGCCAGCCGGGTACTATTGAAAGTGCTCCCCATGGAATAAGGTCCTTCTCGTCCAGCTTCGCGATCTCATCGGTATTCTTGAAAAGTCCGTCGTTCGTAAGTCCCCAGATTTCGCCGACCTCCTGACCCTGACGATAGTTCGCAGTAAACGTCTCCTGGTCATTCTTGAAACGGGTGATAACTGAGCGGGAATCGGACAGAATCAGTTTTGCGCTAAGCGACAATGGCTTGGCCGCCACTGTGTAAGCGTCGTTAAAGCCCAGCGTTAGCTCCCAGCCTTTGGTTTGCAGATCAGCCGCATTTTGCTTGGGCACCGTCGTTCCAAGGACACCGGGCAACTCCTGCCCTCCGGTAAGCATTTTGGTTGTATTACGGATATAATAATCGAAACCCAATGTCACGCGATCTTTCAGCACACCCAGGTCTGCACCGAAGTTAAGAGTCGATACACGTTCCCAGGTATAGTTCGCCGGGTTGATTTCCAGAAGGGGCGAACCGGTAATAACAGGCTGTTTGTCACCATCGATCAGATACCCCGACAGTCCCGTAGGCAATGCCTGGCGAAAACCGTAATAGGCCACATTCTGGTTACCGAGCTGCCCATACGATGCCCGGAATTTCAAGGTGGGGATAAAGGGCAATGTTTCTTTCACAAAAGATTCGGAACTGGCGATCCAGGCCCCCGATATCGATGGAAAAAAGCCCCAGCGATTGCTGGAAGGGAACCGTGAAGACCCGTCGTAACGGCCATTTGCCTCGATAATGTAGCGATCTTTGAAAGTATAGTTGATCCGGCCGAAATAGCTTCGGGTAGCATAACTGCTGTCCCCGCCAAAAGCCTTCGCACCGCCGCTCGTCACACTGAGATAGGGCAATGTGGATGAAATAACACCCGTTTTCTGCGCCTGGGTCGTATTATATCCGTAATACTCCTGGTTGTACCCGGCGAGAAGGCTGATCCGGTGCGTTCCGAGGGTTTTGGTATAATTTCCGAACAGGTCCAGGACATTGTTGACCAGGGTTCCGGACTTGTCCAACACGAAACCGGTGCCGTCGCTTTTCCGGATATCGCCCGGACCATAACCGATTTCATAAATCAGCTCATCCTGGTGGTACTTCCATTGTTCCCTTTTGAAACTCGCCGATCCGGTCACTTGCAGATCGCCATTCAAAGCGGTAATGATCCCTCGGAAAATATCCTGAAAGCCAAACATTTCTTCGCTCTTCTTACCACCGTCCCTAAGTTTTGCAGCAAGGCGGCCCGCTCCCGTATTCGCCCAGGTACCATCCGGGTTCACTGCAACCTGTGTGGGTTGCAGGGTATAAATGTCGGTAATGTCGGCAGTCGGAACAGCACGCTCCGTGCGGTAAATCGACAGGTTGTTATCCAGTTTCAGCCATTTCAAAGGCGAAAAGTCCAGCCTAGCGCGGGAAGAATAGCGGTTCCAGTAATCGTCGGTCAGTTTGTTCAGACCACCTTCGCGGTTATAATCTGCCGAAATATAGTAACCTACCGTCCGTTCATTGGCCGTTTTGGCACTTCCCGTGAAAGCGATGCTGTGGTTCTGAGAGAAACTTCTTTTGGTAAAAAAGTAATCGTACCAGTTGTTGCTGCCCATGTAGGCCCATTTGGTAGGGTCGGACGGGTCGAGGCGCGTGTCGGGCGTGGAAGGATTATCCGAACGTTCCTTGGCCCAGGCGTAATACTCATCTGAGTAGTTTACATAATCCCAGGGCGTGTTATCGGTAGACGTTTCGAGCACACGGGAGAAAATGTATGGGTCGGTTACTGGCTTGGGAAGCACCGTTGGCTGGCCCCAGGAGAAAAAGTTGTTGTAGGTAATGGATTGTTTGCCCCGTCCTCCCTGCTTGGTGGTGATCAGCACCACACCGAACGCCGCCCGCGCGCCGTAAATAGCCGCCGAGGCTGCATCGCGCAATACCGAGAAGGTGGCAATATCGGAAGGGTTTAAGCGGAGGAGATCCTGGCTGCTGGCCGCGGCGATACCATCGATCACGAACAGCGGCTCACCACCATTAATAGACGTAAAACCACGGATGTTGAAGTTCGGCACCGTTCCGGGCGAACCGCTCTGGTAGGTAATGTTAAGCCCCGGGCTTACCCCCTGCAAGCCCTGCATCACGTTCGCAACCGGCCGCGCCTCGAACTGCTTGCCCGAAATCTGGTCCACGGCACCGGTGATATTCACCTTCTTCTCGACACCGTAGCCGATCACGACCACTTCTTCGAGGTTGCCAGGATCAGCCTGGATGGTTACGAAGATCTCGCTCCGGCCTTTTACAAGCTCCTCCTGCGATTTGTAGCCAATGTAGGAGAACACGAGAATATCGTTCCCCGAAACGCCGTCGAGATTATATTTCCCGTTCTGATCAGTGATGGTCCCTTTCATGGAGCCCTTAATCACCACATTCACGCCAGGCAGAAGATCCTTTCCGTCCGTCACGGTTCCGGTCACCCGCAGGGTTTGCGCATAGGCCGGCACGAGCCACGCCCAAGTCATCAATACAGCCAGCAAGGCACACCGTAGCCACCTGGTACTGTAAGGTCTAGGTACATTTTTCATCATAAGTAAAAGTTAAAGGTTAACAACTTTTGAGGCATTTTCGGAATGCAAATGTCCTAATCAAAAGTTACGCCAATATTAAAAAATAGTTACCTGATTGTGATTATAAATTGAATGAATGTTCAATTAATTTTTAAATAACTAACACACTTCCGGTTTCCGCAAAAAACCGTATATTGCCTATCTGTTACACCCTGAACCGCCGATGGGAAGAAAAAGCCTTAAAGAAGCCCGCAAAAAAGAAATCATTAAAGTGTTTTACAGCCTGGCCAAGAAGAACGGCCTCGAAAACACCTCCATCGCCAAGATCGCGGCGAAGATGGAGATCAATCCCAGCCTCATTATCCATTATTTCCAGACGCGCGAAGATCTCGTGTCCGGGCTGGTCGACTATATTCTCGATAAATACAAGCTTATTTATAAGGTAAGCGCGGCCAACGCGACCGACTCAAGAAAGGCGCTGCTCGAAATCATCGGCAATATCTTTTCCAAAAAGTGGAATACGCTCTTCGACGACGGCCTGTTTTACGGCTGCTATGCCATGACATTCCATGACGACAAGGTGCGGGACCTTTATAAAAAGCTGCTGGATTCGCTTAGGGAAATGCTTATCGGGCATATTGAGCAGTGCCGTGCCGACGGCGTACTGGATGTGACCGATGTGGAAACGGTAGCGGATAATATTTTCGTACTCATCGACGGCGCCTATTTCTACCTCAGCCTGGTGTCCGACAAAGCCGAATACGAGCAGCGCCTGGCCAAATACCGGCAGCAGGCATTGTCGATCCTTCATTTACAGGAACTGTCAGAGGTGGCCGGATGATTTCCGCTTCAGCCTGCGGGCCACGGCCCCGATTCCGATCATCAGCCAGATCACATTGACGGCGACGTTCGGCTTGTCGCCATATTCGAGGGAATAAGCAATGAGGTTTGCCGCACCAACCATATTGAGGATGTGAAACGGGTAGCCATTGGGTTTTAGCACCCCTATCGTGAGCAGCAGGTATGCGAGCACGTATGCAACCACGCCCAACCAGCCCATTGTTTCCAGTATCAGTGCGGTGTTCATATCCATATTTTTACGCTACAATATTAACTCAGTGTACTTTCCCGGCCAAATAGCCCGTCGCCGAGCCCCAAACAAGCCATTATTCTCCATTTTGAAGGATTGGCCAAATAAAATCACCCAAATTCACAGTTTTGCGGAATTTCGGAAAGAAATAAGTTAATATCGGTAAAAAAGCCGCTAATTCACATCAAGTTTTTGGTTTTCCGACCTGCTAATTTTACAAATAGATAATTTTCAAAACCGGTCGCCCCGGCGGCACACTGGCCCAACTACCTGTACAACAGGCGGCAAGAATTTTATTGCCCTTATATTCAATAAAGCAGCTATGAAAATCCCTAACCCAAGCCTTTGTAAAAAACTTTACTTGCACACAATCAGCGCCTTATGCCTGGCCACGCCGCTCATTGCGCAACGGTCATTGCCTGCTTACCAGCCGAATCCGGCTGAGCTGGCAGCTTCGTATAAAAGGATGACATTGATGGATTCGCTGACAAAAGGCAGCGTGCTAAAAGCCCAGGTACAGCCCAACTGGCTCGCCGACGGGCAGTCATTCTGGTACAGGAATGTATTAAAGGATAGTTTGACTGAATATTTGGTTGTAAAACCGGGCGAAAACAAAAGGACTCCGGCGTTCGACAATGCAAAAGTAGCGGCGGCGCTGTCCAAGGCTTACGATTCGACGTTCTCGGCCACGAAGCTCTGGATCAGCGATATTCACTTCGAACCCGAAAAACACAGCATTATCCTTCAAAGCAAAGGGAAATGGTTTGCTTACGATACCGAGGCCGGCACGGCGCAGAAAATCGCGAAACCGGATCTGCCGAAACCCAAAGAAACCGGTTGGACCAGGCAGCTCAGCCGCTGGGGCCGTTTCCGCGCTGATAGCGTCTCGCCCGACCGGCAGACGAAGGCATTTGTCCGCAACGGCAATATTTACTTAGGTAAAAAAGATGGTAAAGACGGCAAACAACTGACCTACGACGGCAATCCGCTCAAACCTTACGGTGAACTGAGCTGGTCGCCCGACGGCCGGTACCTCGTGTGCTATCGCATCGATGAGCGTGACGAGCGTCAGGTAAGCATTATATTTTCCTCGCTGCCCAATACCACCCGCGGGGAGGTCAAAACACGCGGTTACGCGCAGCCGGGCGATGAATTTACCAGCTACGAAATGCATGTGATCGATGTGCAGACAGGCAAATCCGTGAAAGTACAATCCGAGCTGATCGACTTTTTCAATGCGCCGGTGATCCGCTGGCGGAAAGGCGATGCCACGCATTTTACTTACGAAAAAGCAGACCGGGGGCATCAACGGTTCCGGGTGATCGAGGTGGACGCTACCAGTGGCGCGACCAAGCATATTATCGACGAAAAAACGGATACGTTCATTTACCAGAACATGATCTACACGCATTACCAGCCTGACAATCATGAAATTATCTGGGTTTCGGAAAAAGACGGCTGGCGGCACATTTACCTGGTCGACGAGCAAACCGGCAAGATCAAGAACCAGGTCACCAAGGGCGAATGGGTGGTACGCGACATCGACAGCGTCGATACACAAAAACGCGAGGTGTGGTTCAAAGCCAGTGGGATGAATGCGAACGAGGATCCATACCACATTCATTATTACCGTATTAAGTTCGACGGAACGGGTCTGGTGAAGCTTACCGACCACGCAAAAGCAACGCACCAGCTCACATTCTCGCCCGACCGGGCTTTTTACATCGATACCTACTCGACCATGACGAGCGCGCCCGTTTCGGAATTGCGGAAAACCGCCGATGCCTCGCTCGTCATGAAGCTCGAAACAGCCGATATTTCACAATACCTTGCCTTGGGCTTCAAGCTGCCTGAAATCTTCAAAGCCAAAGGCCGGGACGGCCAAACCGACATCTGGGGCATCGTGTACCGCCCGAGCAATTTCGATCCGAAAAAGAAATACCCGATCATAGAAAACATTTATGCAGGTCCGCAGGATTCGTTTGTTCCCAAGGCATTCCGCCATTACGGTGAAATGCAGAGCATGGCCGAACTAGGCTTTATTGTAGTTCAAATGGATGGGATGGGCACCTATAACCGCTCTAAGGCATTCCACGACGTTTGCTGGAAGAACCTGGCCGATGCCGGTTTCCCCGACCGCATTGCGTGGATGAAGGCCCTGGCCGAAAAATATCCTCAGGTGGACTCGACCCGCGTGGGCGTTTACGGGACCTCCGCCGGCGGGCAGAACTCGCTGGGTGCATTGCTCTTCCACCCGGGCTTTTACGACGCGGCGGTTTCGGCATGCGGCTGCCACGACAACCGCGTCGACAAGCAATGGTGGAACGAGCAATGGATGGGTTACCCGGTGGGCAAGCATTACGACGAGCAGTCGAATGTGACCAATGCAGCCAAATTGCAGGGAGATTTGCTGCTGATCGTAGGCGAGGTGGATACCAACGTGCCGCCCGAAAGCACCTACCGCGTAGCCGACGCGTTGATCAAGGCCAACAAGGAGTTTGACCTGCTCGTTGTTCCCGGCATGGGCCATAGCGATGGCGGCATTTACGGACGCCGCAAGAAAAGGGACTTTTTTGTACAGAAGCTTTTAGGTGTAAATCCTCCGAACAGAAACAAGGTATCCGCCCCGGCACTAACAACGCTGGGAAAATAAAAACTGCAAAAGCAGTAAAAGGCAGAGCCCTTGCCCCGGTCTTAAGACCGGGGAGTAGATTAAAAGATTGAAAACAGCGCATTGAGCAGGTTTTGCTCGACAAGGATTGCTATGTCACTATTTTTTATAAAACTAAAAATTCAGCCCAGAAAAAGGCACTCAATGCTACTCTAACCCGGATCCAATGAAAAAAGCATTACTATTAATTTTCGCGGCCATACTGATGCACGGATGCGCTCAGAAGCGAAAGCCGGCACAACTTCCAGCCGCGTCGGCTGAAAGCGCCGGCCGCCGCATTGAGCTTTTGTTCCTCGGTCACGACAGCCGGCACCACTTTTCGGAGAAATACTTTCCGATGCTCTCGCTGCCGTTGTTCCAGAAGGGCATTAACCTCACTTACTCATCCGACCCGAATGCATTGAATACCGAAAACCTGGCCCAATACGACGGCGTGGTGATTTATGCCAATCATAACACCATTACCCCGGCGCAGGAATCGGCTTTAAAGACATTTGTAGAAGGCGGCAAGGCGCTCATTCCGCTCCATGCGGCGTCTTTCTGCTTTCAGAATTCGGATTGGTATGTCAAAGCGGTGGGCGGGCAGTTCAGTTCACACAAGTATGGCACATTCACCGCACCGGTGGTAAAGGCTGATCATCCGGTCATGCAGGGCTGGAAAACATTCGAAACCTGGGACGAAACTTATGTGCATTCGAAACTGAACCCGGATATTGTTGTGCTGCAAGAGCGCGTGGAAGGCGACCATCATGAGCCGTGGACGTGGGTGCGCACACAGGGCAAGGGACGTGTGTTCTACACCGCCTACGGGCATGACGAGCGCACGTGGAAACAGCCTGCATTCCAGGAACTGGTAGCAAACGGTATTATGTGGGCAGTTAGCGACGACGCGAAAGCGCGGTTAGCTAAATTCAATCTAACCAAACCCACCTACACCGACGCTGCCGTACCCAACTACGAAAAACGCGACCCGGCACCGAAATTCCAGCAGCCATTATCCCCGGCCGAATCACAGAAACTGACACAGGTACCCGTTGATTTTGAACTGAAACTCTTTGCCTCCGAGCCTGATATTGTGAAACCTATCGCGATGGCGTGGGACGAGCGCGGCAGGCTGTTTGTAGCTGAAACACAGGATTATCCCAACGAAGTCCGCGACCAGGACGGTGTGGGCAAAGACCGCATTAAAATCTGCGAAGACACCGATGGCGATGGCAAAGCCGATAAGTTCACTGTTTTTGCGGATAACCTCAATATCCCGACCAGCCTTGTATTCGCTAATGGCGGGCTCATTGTAGCGCAGGCACCGCATTTCATTTTCCTGAAAGATACCAACGGCGACGACAAGGCCGATATCCGCGAAAATATCATTTCCGGCTGGGGTAAAAGTGATACTCATGCCGGGCCTTCGAACCTCAAATATGGCTTGGACAACAAAATCTGGGGCGTACTGGGCTACGCAGGTTTCCGCGGGACGAATTCAGGTAAGCAGCTGAATTTCAGCCAGGGTATTTACCGGTTTGATAACGACGGCAAAAATCTCGAATACATCGGCAGAACCTCCAACAACACCTGGGGATTGGGCTTTTCCGAGGATTTTGAAGTGTTTATTTCAACAGCAAATGGGAATTACAGCGGGCACTTCGCCATGCCACTTGAATATGTAAAGCGTTCGGTAGCGGATGGTTCGGGCAATACGGTTTACAAACTGGATTCGCATTATGAAATGAATTACCTCACACCCGCATTGCGCCAGGTAGATTTTCACGGCGGGTTTACAGCTGCGGCGGGGCATAACCTTTACACGGCCCGCAACTTCCCGAAATCGTACTGGAATGCAACCGCATTCGTTTGCGAACCCACCGGGCGCTTGCTCTACCAGGCATTGCTGAAACCGAAAGGCGCGGGTTTTAAAGAGAAGAATGGTTTCAACCTGCTAGCCAGCGCCGACGAATGGTTCTCTCCCGTGCACGCGGAAGTGGGACCTGATGGGGCGGTTTGGGTGGCCGACTGGTACAGTTTCATCATCCAGCACAACCCTACCCCGCGTGGTTTCGAAAATGGTAAAGGCAATGCCTACATTAACCCATTGCGCGACAATCAGCACGGACGTATATATATGGTCGTTTGGAAGAATGCAAAAACTGCCCCGTATCCTAAACTGGACAAAAACGACGCAGCCAGTCTGATAGCCGGTTTGAAAAATGACAACATGTTCTGGCGCACCACGGCCCAGCGGCTGATCGTGGAGTCGAAGAATACTTCGGTAATCCCGGAACTGATCAAAATGGTGAATGACCAGACGGTAGACGAAATTGGTTTGAACAGCCCGGCCGTACATGCATTATGGACACTCAACGGCCTGAATGCGTTCAATGGACCAAACGAAGAGGCTTACCACACCCTGGTACGGGCCATGCGGCACCCGGCGGCAGGCGTGCGCAAGACGGCCGTAAAACTGCTCCCCCGCAATGACAAGACACTTTCCGCATTGAAATGGACGAACTCGCTGAACGATCCCGATTTGAAAGTAAGGCTCGCCACCATCCAGGCGCTCACCGACCTGCCGGCTTCGGAAGAAATAGGCAGAATGCTTTACCTGGCTGGTCAGGATTCACAGAATGCTGACGATGAATACCTGGCACAAGCCATTTTTTCAGGGGTTATCAAACATGAAAACGGCTTCAAAGCGGCGGCGGCGAAGCTCAAAGATTCGACATTGACCGCCCGGATCGAGCGCGGGCTGATTGAAGAAACTTATATGCTGAACCTCTGGTCGCCGCCTATCTACCCGCCTGATGTTTCGCATAAAGAACTTAAAATCAAGGCTATTATCACCAAAGCACAGGAGGACCTTTCCGGTGTGGCGGTATCACAGGGTAGCCGGCAGAACGGATACAGCCTGTACATGCAAGACGGCAAATTGCACTGGCTGGTACGCCAGGATGGCAAGTCTTATCAAATCACATCCACACGAAAACTGCCCGACGAACGCTTTAATGCCTATGCCACTCTTTCGGAAGGCGGCAAAATGACGCTGGCCATCGAGGACGAAACACCCGTAACCAGTAATGCAGCAGGGCTTTTCCACCAGCCTTTCACGCCAGACGACATCCGTTTGGGACGCGACTTACGCGACGGAAACCAGGTAGGCGAATACGCCGATAATGCAAGACTGCGCGGCTGGCTAGACCTTAAGAGCACCCTCCACCTTAACCAGGCCGTTCGAGGTCTGGCCCCCCAGACGCCCAGGACAGCCACCACACCAGCACCGGCAGAAGTGCCAAAAGGAAAAGGGACACCGGCAACCGTGAAACTGAAAGTGATTGAGCATGAAATGAAGTTCGACCAGAAGACATTCACCGTTAAACCCGGACAGAAAGTGACTATTCAGTTTACAAACCCGGATTTTATGCAACACAACCTGCTCATTATCAAACCCGGAACTTTGGAAAAAGTCGGCAATGCGGCCGACTTGCTGGCGCGGGAAGCCAACGCGATCGCGCTCAACTATGTGCCCAAAATGCCGGAAGTACTGCATGCAACGGAACTCGTAAGCCCCGAAGGCTATGCGACACTGGTGTTCATCGCGCCCGACAAGCCCGGCGATTACCCGTTCCTGTGCACGGTGCCCGGCCATTGGCGGATCATGAACGGTATTATGAAAGTGCAGTGAGTACCCTCAAATAAGTTTAACCATCTAACTCCAATTGTATGAAAAGACCATTATCCCGCCTGATCCGGGAACTGCACCGTTTTTGCCTCCTCGCGGCGGCGGTTGCCTGTTTCCTGAGTGAAAATGCCCTGGCGCTCGCCGCCGACCGACAGATTTCCGGCAAAGTAGTGTCCGCCGAGGACAAGAACCCACTGCCCGGCGTGACCATCATCGTGAAGGGAAAAAATACAGTAGGAACTGCCACCGATACGGACGGAAAGTTCAAGCTGAGCGTACCTGAGGACGCCGTACTGATTCTGAGCTACATTGGTTACGTGAGCCAGGAGTTGACTGTGGGCAACCAGAGCGAGATCAATGTAGAGCTGGCACCCGACCAGAAACAATTGCAGGAAGTCGTCGTGATCGGGTACGGTACCCAGAAAAAGGGCGATGTTACGAGCTCTGTGGCCAGTATCAAACGGGAGGACTTCGTGCAGGGAACCGTGCGCGATGCGGCCCAGCTGGTACAGGGAAAAGTGGCCGGTTTGCGCATTACGACGCCCAGCGGCTCCCCTACCGCCAATACGCAGATCAACCTGCGGGGCATCAACTCCATTGAAGGTGCTACCAACCCGCTGATCCTGATCGACGGTATTCCGGGCGGGCTTAATACCGTTGCACCGGAAGACATCGAGTCGGTAGACGTGTTGAAGGATGGCTCCGCGGCAGCTATCTACGGCACACGCGCCACCGGAGGGGTCATTTTGATCACAACCCGTAAAAACCGGGCGAATTCACGCGCTACGGTTGAGTATTCCAACTATGTCAACATCCAGTCTATCGCACGCCGCCCCCAGCTGCTGACCGGCGATGATTACCGTCAGAAAATCAAGGAAGGCATCGATTACACCGACTACGGTGGCAATACCGACTGGCTTTCGGAGATCATGCAAAAGCCTGTGAGCCACAACCACAACCTCACATTCTTCGGCGGCAACACCACGACCAACTTTACCGGATCGGTCAATTACCGCAACTGGGAAGGAATATTCCTGAGATCGGGCCAGAACCGTTTCACCGGTCGCGCCGATCTGAACCACGCCATGTTCAAAAACAAACTGAAAACCAACTTACAAATCATCAATCGCATTACCCGTTCGAATGGGGCCGTTTCGCCTGCGAACGACGATGCCGCCTACGGCTATGCCTACCGCCAGGCCATCATCCGCAACCCGACCGACCGTGTGCGGACCGATGACGGTAAAAAATGGCAGGAGCGCGACGGCTACTTCTATGAAAACCCCGTCTCGCTGCTCAACGAATCGAATTTCGAAAGCTCGTTCAAGGAAATGCGGATGGCCGGCAGCCTCGACTATGCGCCTATCGATGATCTGAATTTCAAGCTGATGGTATCGAATGTTCAAAACAGCAACCTCGAAGGCGGTTCTACCACATTTAACCACACGGCTACGCGCCTGAGCAACCAGAATGCGACGGCGTTCCGGAACACCTACGCCAACAACGAAAACCTGCTCGAATTCACAGGAAATTACTCTAAAACAATCGGCAAACACCGTTTCTCGGTACTCGGCGGATACAGCTGGCAGGATGCTACCTATGAAGCATTTGCAGCCAACAACTGGGATTTCCCAACCGACGCCTACGACTGGAACAACCTGGGCGCTGGCGGTGCATTGCAAAAAGGCCAGGCCGGTATGAGCAGCACGAAGAACAAATGGCAGCTCGCGGGTTTCTTTGGCCGTGTCACTTATAGTTTGAATGAAAAATACCTCTTTATGGCCAGCGTGCGCCGCGAGGGTTCGTCACGGTTCGGGGTGAATAACCAATGGGGTACATTCCCGGCAGCGTCTATCGGCTGGCGCATCAGCAAGGAACGCTTTATGGGCGGCCTCGGCGCGGCTTCGGACATTAAGCTCCGCGCGGGTATCGGCGTAACGGGTACGATCGCGAACAACCCGTACATGTCACAGATCAGCTATAATTTCGATCGCGGACAAGGTGCATTCATCGGCGGCAAATGGGTACCGGGCTTTGTCCCTGCCCGCAACTTCAACCCCGACCTGCGCTGGGAGAAAAAAGAAGAATACAATGCCGGGGTAGATTTTGGTTTTATGAAAAACCGCATCAATGGTTCGATCGACTTTTACAGCCGTAAGGTGAAAGACCTGCTCTACAACTTCCCGGTGCCTGTGCCGCCTTACCTGACAGGCAGCATGTTCATCAACGCGGGGGTAATGGAAAACAAAGGGGTTGAAGTGTTATTGAACATCGTTCCGATCCAGACGGGCGATTTCCAGTGGAACACAGGGGTTACCTATTCCACCAACCGCAACAAGCTCGTGAGCCTTTCGAACGATCAGTTCCAGGCAGCCAACGACTTCTTTGACGCCGGTTACACGGGCGAGCCTATCCAGATGAGCACCCACCGCGTGAAAGTGGGCGAACCCATCGGCCGGTTCTTTGTTTGGAAAAGCGTAGGGGTTGACGACAAGGGCGCCTGGCTCGTTGAAAACAAGGATGGCGAAGTGATCCCTATCGCCGACGCAGTGCCGGAGGATCGCCAGTATTATGGTAATGGTATTCCAAAACACATTGTAGGCTGGAACAACAACATCCGCTACAAGCAGTTCGACCTCGCTGTGAACATGCGAGGTGCATTCGGGTTCGACATTCTGAACTTCCAGAAAATGTTCTACGGCAACCCGCGAAACAAGGCCTACAACATGCTCAAATCAGCCTATGATCCAATCGACGGCAAGGTGTTGACCAGCGACCTCGTGTATGTTTCGCATTATATCGAAAAAGGCGATTACTGGAAAATCGACAACGTGACCCTCGGCTATACTTTGCCAGCCAATACCCTCAAAGGCGTGAAAAATCTGCGCATTTTCGTTTCGGGCCTCAACCTGGCGACCATCACCGGCTACACCGGCATCGATCCGGAAGGGGTAAGTTTCACCGGCTTCGCACCGGGCAGCGACTATCGCGACAAGTACCCAACCACCCGGACATTCACTGCCGGCCTGAGCGTCACATTCTGATCATTCAACTCTCGCAAACAATGAAAACTAAAAATATAAGATACGCGATCCTGGCCGCTCTGCTCGCCGGGGCCCCGCTCTACTCCTGCACCGATCTCGACGAACAAGTGTATTCCGAGGTACTCGGCAGCAGCTACCAACCTACCGAAAAAGACCTTCCGGCCATCGTAGCGCCCGTATATTCGTCGCTGCGTTCGCTCATGCTCGGCTGGCAGGGTTATTTCGATTTGCAGGAAGAAGCTGCTGACGCGATCATCACGCCCGTGCGGCCCAACGGCTGGGACGATGGCGGGACCTATCGCCGCATGCACCAGCACACCTGGACCTCGCTTCAATGGCAGCCCGAAAACGCCTGGCGGCAGGCATTCGCCAGCATTACAACGGTAAACCGCGTGCTTTCACAGATCGCTGACGGTGATTTGCCCATTGCCAATGGCAAGGATGCTACCATCGCCGAGCTCAGAGCCGTGCGCGCATTTGCCTATTACCTATTGCTGGATAACCACGGCAATGTACCCATTGTAACTGATTTTAAAGACGTTACACTTCCCAAACAGAGCACACGCAAGGAGGTCTATAATTTTGTGGTAAAAGAATTGACAGAATCGCTCCCCAACCTGAGCGAGAATGCCGCCACAACTTACGGCCAGATGAACAAATGGGGCGCGAAAACGCTTTTGGCAAAAATATACCTCAATGCGCAGGTGTACACCGGCACGGCCGAATGGGCGAAGGCGATCCAGGAGGCTGACGACGTGATCAAAAGCGGTAAATATGTGCTGGACGCCAACTATTCGGACGTATTCACCTGGACAAATTTCAACTCCAAGGAAATCATCTTTGCCATTCCTTACGATGAGATCTATGGAACAGGCAACCAGATCCACATGAAAACGCTCGACCCGCTGAGCCGCTCAGTGTACCCGATGAACGCCGGCCCGTGGGGCGGAAACTGCGCCGTTCCGCAGTTTATCGACACCTACGACGCCGCGGATAGCCGCCTGGCCGACACCTGGATCATGGGCCCACAGAAAAGTGCCGCAACCGGCGCAGTGGTAATCACCTACAACAAGGCCGTGCCGGGTATGGAAAAAACCGCATCGTCGGATGGTTTTCGGATTGGTAAATACAAAATTAAACCTAATGCAACCGGAAGCCTTGACAACGACTTCCCATTCCTGCGCTATGCGGATGTGTTGCTGATCAAGGCCGAAGGCTTGCTACGGACGGGTAAAGCCGCCGAAGCGGCGGAACTGGTTACCCAGGTGCGTCAGCGGGCATTCAAAGGCACGCCCGCTAAAGCGACGGTTACTGCGGCCGATCTGGCGAAAGGAAGCCGCTACAACTACGGTTACCAGGCTACCGACGGCACCATTACGGAGCGCCAGGGTGGCGACGATATCCAGTTCGGGCGGTTCCTCGACGAACTGGGCTGGGAATTCGCTGCGGAAGCACACCGCCGCCAGGACCTGATCCGTTTCGGGGTATACGAAACCAAAAAGTGGTTCAACCACCGTCCGCAAACGGTACAGCGCGCACTCTTCCCGATCCCGCAAAATGAAATCGACAAAAACCCCAATCTGAAACAGAACCCGGGTTACTGAACCATTTATTAATTTGGGTTAGGTAGTTCTCATTTGCTCACCGGACAAAGTATATTTGTTTCGGTGGGCAAATTTTTTGTTGTATTCCAAAACCATATTATCCCATGTTTTCCAAATCAACATACTTAAACCGCAGGCAAACACTTCAATCCAAACTTGGCAGCGGCCTTATCCTCCTGCTCGGAAATGAGGAAAGCGGCATGAACTACCGCGATAACGTATATTCGTTCCGTCAGGATAGTACATTCCTTTACTATTTCGGCATCGACCAGGCCTCGCTCACGGCCGTTATCGACATTGATAACAACCGTGAAATCATTTTCGGCGACGAGCTCACTATCGACGACATCGTCTGGACCGGCCCGAAAGAAGCCATAGCTGAAAAAGCCGCCAAAGTGGGCGTAACGGAGGTGAAACCGGCTTCCGCTGTCGGTAGCTTTTTGAAAGACGCATTATCGCGCCGGCAAACGATTCATTTCCTGCCTCCTTACCGCGGCGAGCACTACCTGAAATTGCAGGAATGGCTGCATGTTAATCCCTCCGAAGCGGCGCAAAAAGCATCTGTCGGCCTCATTAAAGCAGTTGTTTCTATGCGTTCTTACAAAACGGAGGAGGAAGTCGCCGAAATTGAAAAGGCGGTTGACACGTCTGTCGACATGCATTTGTCCTTCATGCGCGACACCCGCGCAGGCATGACCGAGAAGGAAATCGCAGGCAGGCTCCAAAGCATGGCCATCGGGCAGGGCGGCGATATCTCCTACCCTGTCATCCTGACCGTCAATGGCGAAATCCTGCATACCCACGCGCGCGACCTCGCGCTCCGCGAGGGCCAGATGGCGCTCTGCGACGCCGGAGCCGAAACCGCCATGCATTACTGCGGCGACCTCACACGTACCATTCCGGTCGGCAAGGCGTTCACGACCATTCAGAAAGAGATGTACGATATCGTACTTGACGCCCAGGAAACGGCCATCAAAGCCTGCAAACCGGGGGTCTTGTTCAAAGATGTGCACAAGCTGGCTTCTACCAAACTTGTCGAAGGCATGAAACAAATGGGCGTCGTCAAAGGCGACCCTGCCGAAGCGGTCGAGCATGATGTGCACACCCTGTTCTTCCAATGCGGTCTCGGCCACATGATGGGCATGGACGTTCACGACATGGAAAACCTGGGCGAGCAATACGTCGGCTACACCGACGACCTCCAAAAAGGCACCGCCTTCGGCTGGAAATCCCTCCGCCTGGGCCGCGCCCTCGAACCCGGCTTCGTTGTCACCGTCGAACCCGGCCTCTACCTCATCCCGACCCTCATCGACCGCTGGAAAGCCGAGAAGAAACTCGCTCAGTTCATCGACTATGAAAAGCTGGAACACTTCCGTGATTTCACCGGCATTCGCATCGAGGACGACCTTTTGATAACGGAGAATGGTAATAGGATACTTGGGAAAGAGCTGGTGAAAAGTGTGCGGGATGTGGAGGCATTGAGGGGGTAAAAATAGTTTAGAGTATGTGCTAAATTTGTCGGTTCTTCAATAATTTTAGCACACACTCTTTTACTAGACAATGCATTTACCTAAATACAGATGTACAGGAAACGAGTCAAAGTCCCTGTTTGAATTTTTCAGCGAAGGTCCTCACGGACGGATCAGAAAACTGGTTGAATTCACCAGAACCAAATTCGCCAATGTATATAATCTTGGCTTCGGTGATTTTGACGAGTCTAGTAAATGCATTAATGATATTGTGATTACAAACAACGGTGACAGCATGAAAGTATTGACAACCGTTGCCAGTACGGTATACGATTTTACCGCCGCGTATCCGAAGGCAATCATTTTTGCCACTGGAAGCACTAAATCCAGAACGAGGCTATATCGGATTGGAATCAACCGACATTTGATTGAAATCCAAAGAGATTTCGTTATTTTTGGAAGTAATAACTATCTCATTTGGGAGGAATTTGTTCCAGGAAACGAGTACAACGCATTTTTCCTGACCAAAAAAGAAAACCAACAAGCACTATGGCGACAACTGGCAAAAGTAAATCGACAAAATCATCCACAATAGTCGTGAAAGATATGAGCCATTTGGAAGGGCGTATTTACTTTCCGGAAAAGTTACGGAAGGCGAATGAAGCCTTGTCCAAACTAAACTTCCCTCAATGGGAGGAGTCTCACTAATCCCCCCGACTCCAACTCCTGAATATCTCCCTTTGCAAAGCACTCGGTGACGCCATTTTCGTAATCTCAAACGTCCCGTAATGCGTATCCGTCGTGACATCAATATCCAGCCCGGCATAGCCCAGGTACTTCTTATAATCTGGCTCGGCGGTGGTGTAGATGTAGCTGAATAATTCATCCAACTTCGTTCCGGCGATTGCCTCTATTGTCGATCGCAATTCCGCTTCGGTAAAGCCGCGGTTCTTTTTAATGTAAAAATCCTGATACAATTTCCGCATTACATCGTCCAGTGACCGTTTGTTTTTGGTTTCGTACCGGATGGCGAGGTCGAAGAGCAGGCCTACCACCGGGCCCTTCTGGTAATAGGAAATGGTTTTATTCACTGCGTCGCCGGTGCGGCCAAAGGGGCCGTCGGACCAGGTTTCGGCGCTGGCCTGGGCAAGCGTTTGAAAGAAGCGGCCGGGTTTGGTTTCTACATCAGCGATCTGTTTTTTGAATAAATCAAGCAATTCCTGCTCACCCATCAGGCCGGCTGCCCGCATGATCAACGGTTCGTAGTAAACCGTCAGCCCCTCGGACACCCATAGCATATTGGTTCTGCTGCCTTTGTCGTAGTCGAATGGCCCGAGTTCAACGGGACGGATGCGCTTGACGTTGTAATGATGGAAGTACTCGTGGGTAATGAAGCGCAGCATCCCATTCCACCCGCGCGAATTCAACTGATCTCCGCTGAAACTGATCGTAGTCGAGTTCAAATGCTCGATACCGCCCTGCCCGGGGCCGATCGCGATGAAGGTGTAATGCTTGTAAGGAATGTCGCCAATGAGCGCAGACGACTTTTCGACGATCTTCTGAATGTCCGACATCAACCTGGTTCTGTCAAAATCACCCAGCTTATAACCAATAAAGCGGTGCGGAATGCCTTTCACCTCGAATGCCCGCAGCTCTTCCAGATTGCCGGTGAGCAACGGACTGTCATACAATATGTCAAAATCCGGGGCACGATAAGTAAACGACTTGCCGGCCACTGAATCCAGCCCGGTCGCAACGCGGTCCCAGCTATTGTATGGCTTGATCGTCACTTCCGACGGCATTTTGAGTTTACCCGCCTCGTGCATGAACATGCTTACCGGTGTAATGTAGCCGTGCTCTTCATCCAGATAACTGGTCGCCACGAACTTGCGCGCGGTCTTCACATCATATTCCGCATGCAGGCTGCGTACGCCTTTGGTCGCGACGGCCCAACCGTTCCTGCCCGATTTCACCCAGCGCAACGCATTGTCATTTTCGTCTTTCACAACCAACTTATCGATATTCGAAGCGTAGTCCATGAGCTGATAATAGCCGGGTTGCCAATCCGGTAGTTTCAGGCGCGTGCTGTCACCATTACCGGCTTTCCAATCCATCGTGACGTGAAAAGTATGATTGGCCGGCTCGGGCATGGACACCGTAAACCGTATAGGCTCCGACTTTTGGGCTATTGCGCCAGCTACCAGGCAATGCGACGCCAGCAGGCAGAGCCAGCGCCGTGTTTTTTTAGATTTCATGGTATCTTGTAAAACTTCCACTGGGTTTTAAAATCAGATTTTAGTGGCTGGTTGGTCAGCGTGGCGCGTACCATCTCGATCGGCATATTGTTCTCTTTCATCACCGCGTCATGGAATTGCCTGAAAGTCATTTTGCCGCTATCCACAAGCTCTTTTTTAAGGCTGAACAACTGCAAGCCGCCAATGAGGTAGGCTACCTGATACAGCGGACTGTAATTCCCCTCAAACGACCTTCTCACTTCCCCTTCCGCATTCGCCCGCTCGTGCCCTACGCGATCGACGAGGAAATCGATACATTCTTGCGGTGTCCATTTCCCCAGATGGTAGTTCAGCGAGAAGATAATGCGTGCGCACCGGTGCATACGCCAGAAAAGCATTCCGATACGTTCCTCAGGTGTTTTGGCAAAACCTTTATCATACAATAGCAGCTCCCAATACAATGCCCATCCCTCGGTCCAGAACGGCGTGCGGAAGTCTCCACGGTAGGATTTGTAGCGGCTATTCATATAATATTGCAAATGGTGGCCAGGCACAAGCTCGTGATGCACGGTAGAGCGCGAGAAATACGGATTGTTACCCCGCATGCTCATCAGCTTATCGTCATGGGCCATGGTGTTGGTAGGGTAGGAAATGATAATATCCCTGCCCCCCAGGAAAAAAGGGTTCACCAGCTGCCTTTCCGGCGTCATCATCTGCATTCCCCAGGTTTCGTCCGCTATTTGGGGATATTCAATGAGGTTGTTTTTGAGGATAAATTCCTTCGCGTCGTTGTAGAGTTTCAGGATCAGTTCAGGCTGGGTACCGGCTGGAACATAGCTGTTTTTGACCTTTTCCTGCGCCTTTTTCCAATCATTGCCAAAACCCATTTCCGCAGAAGCTTTCAACAACTCCTTGTCGCACCATGCAAACTCCTTATTGGCCAGCTCGATCAGTTCGTCGGGCGTGTAACTGATCATTTCCGTACCTAGCTGACGGATCAGCTCCTCACGGCCAATAGGAATCCCTTTAATTCCGCTGGCATCTTCCTTCTGCGTCGTATTGAGCTTTCCTTTGCTACGGATCAGTTTCGAATAGGCGAGCAGCGTGCTGTCGAGCGTTTTGTAAGGCTTCGGCACCCACCAGCTAAACAGCGGATCGTAACCGTTGTAAAACTCAAACGTACTTTTCAAACGCGCTTCCAGGCCGGCTACTGCTTCCGCGCCCATACGCGACAACGGCATGTCAATCGATTCCAGCTTTTTGAACGACTCCCCGGCTTTGGTAACCTCCTTTTGCAAGTCATTCAGCTTCGCTGCAACCGCCTGGCCGTCCACGGTAGCACCTCGCCGACGGCCTTTTTCAAGGTCATAAATTCCTGCCGCGAAAGGAATGTATTTTTCAATTTGTCCATACTCATTTTCCTCCTGTGCGAGCGTGAGCAAATCGTCGTTGATATTGCGTTTGAGCAGCAGGTAATCCACTTTGCCGTAAATGCTCATCGCATTAAAATCCACCTTTGCGAGCTTTGCCAGGTAATCATTACCCACTTCCCGCAACCTTTTCCGTTGCTCGGGCGAGTTCAGGGTCGTCCCCTGCTGCCCGCGCCCGCCCGTGGGCATAGGACGGTAAAAGTATTCCACCGCACGATAATCCTGCGCATACTGGATCACCAGCCCGGCCACCTCGCTGGTTTGTTCATATAGGTCAAATTTCGATTTGGAAGACTGCGCCGCTGCGCTAAAAGCTGCAATCCAGCAAAAAAGAAAAACCGCCCAACGCGAGCGCCTTACGTAGTTATGCGTCATAGGATTCAGGATATTAAGGTTGGATTTCACCAAAATTAGCCCAAAATCCCCATGAAAACGTGTCGGGTTTTAATCATTTATTGACGGATTTTAGCAACGTGGGGCGATGATCAACCGTCAGTCGATCAAATTAATTAACGAATCCCGGATCCCCTCCGCTTTTGCCTGGTCTGCCTCCGTTTCGCCGTCGCCCATTTTGCCGATAGCCGTATCCAGAACCTTTAACGCGGCAGGATAATCCTCCTTAAAATCGCGCAGGCGCAATGCCAGCGACATCGCCTTTCGCAAGGGCGTCAGCGTAGCCGGGTCGGCGTCTTCGTACTCGACCTGATCCTTTTCGCCCATCTGGAACACGATGACGGAGTTTTCTGAGACGTCGGTGATTGTAAAGCGGGATTGGCCAGGTCGCATTCTCGAAATTCTCGGAACGCCGGTATTCGGTACCCGCCCCAGCCGGGTTCGCAATGCTTCACAGAAATCGGAATGGACCTTTTTTACGTCGTCTACCATGATCAGGCAGCCTGCATAGCCGGTTTCGGCGCCTTTCACGCGCACAAAATGCAACTGATGCCCGTTCCGCTCGACGACACCGTACTGGTAAGGCCTGTCCTGCCGGTATGTAATTGTAAAACCTAAATTCTCCCAAAATAATAGCGTTTCCCCAATGGCTTTGCAGGGTAATACCGGCACGGTAGTCCAATCTTTTTGGTTCATAAAACTGATTTTTGTTCAGTCGGCAAACCTAGCGGATTGGATTTTGAATTTCCTTTTATATACTTTTTTGACGATAAAGAACGAGCTACCGGATGGTTAACCGCCGATTCGTTTAATTTGCGCCATGCAAGATTTCATCCACGACAAACGGGTCTATTACAGCCCGGTAGAATTCGCGATGTCGTACATCGGCGGAACCTGGAAAATCCCGGTGATCCTGGCCCTTGCCAAGGGGCCGCTGCGCTACGGAGATCTCAAAAACGCCATCGCGCACATTACCGACAAGATGCTTAACACGCAGCTCCGCCACCTCGAAAAGAAAGGTATGGTAACCCGCACCATTTTCCGGGAAAAACCGCCGCGGGTCATGTATGCGCTCACAGAAAGGGCAATGAGTTCGCTGCCGGCGATTGAGGCGCTGGAAGCCCTGGGCCGGATTTTAATGAAGGATGAAGGGATTTTGAGAGGCGGTAGTTGACGACCGATCGCCAGCACCAGCAAGCTGATTCGCTTTGCTCAGCTCTGCCCGGTACCGCGTGATAATCGCCTTCAACGTCTCACCGGTACCTTTGATCACCGCTTTGTTGAGGTTGTACTGGGACATCTTCATCGCCGCGGCTACTTCCTGGATGGTGAGGTATTCGTTCCGCTCCAACGTATTGCGGATTTTATTGAGCACGCGGTCGGTTTCATCGCTATAATGCGTTGCCGACTCTGCACGCAAGCTGTCCGATAAGTTGCGTTTCACGAGGTTCACCAGCAATGTTACCGAATTCGCAACCAACTCCCGGCTGCTATCCTGCAAATGGCCGAGTTCCGTTTCGATCAGGCGCACGAGATGCGTCACGGCCAAGCGGTCGGTTTCGCTCCGAAGCTCCTTCTGGCGCAGGAAACTCGGCACCGAAAACAGGTCGCGTACGGTGCGGAACATGTTTGTAAAGCTGTTGATAGGATCCGCCGCCCCGGCGATGCGGAACGGATCAAAGAAGATAGTAAGCAAGTTTGTCCTGTAAAAGGACTTGAATTGGAATGAATGGCCGGGGGATAGGAGAAAGATCGCCTGCTCTTCGTAATGCCAGGAATCGTCGTCGCAGGATAATACCCCCTCCCCTTCCGTGACAAATGCAATACCAAACAAGCCGCCGTAGCGGGAAGACTGTTCGAGCTCTCGGGCTTCGCAGCTTACCAGGTTCAGGGTCTGATCGATATTGAGTTCTTTCATCACGTTGAAGAAGGGTTTAGGAATAGTCACCTTTGTACCGCTTCCGCCTACGTTGGCGTACACGAAACACTGGGTTTAGGTTTATGGTTGACTAACTGATGGTTTCACAACATACAGTCGGTAGCCAAAGATGTTTACCGATAACCGAACCAAAAAATCAAAGGTGCCCAATGCCGGATTTGCGGAGCCGAATGCCCGCTTTGAGAGGAAGAACGCAAACGGTTGCCGTAGTGCAACCGGGGTGGCTATTTACCGAGCCACTGCTTGAAATCGGCCATTCGGTCGCCGCTCACGAAGACCTCCTGCGCGGCCGCCGGGGTAAGTTCGAGCTTTAACCTGCCAGCCGAAACCGTGTAGATGGAGCGAATGCTGTTCAATGCGATAATCAGCGAGCGGTTGATGCGGAAAAACTCTTTGGGATCGAGCATTTGAGCGAGTTTGTCGAGACTGTAATCCATCGCCAGATGCTGGCCATCGAAAGTCCGGAGGAATGTCGCTTTCTGCTCAATGGTAAAATAGGCGATCTCGCTCGTGCGGATACTGAAAAGTTTAGGGCCCGCCGATGCCAGGAAACGCTCTTTGTAACCCTCTTCATTACCCGATTGGTACATGGCCATCAACGCGGCAAAATCGGGTGCGGGAGTAGCCGCTGCTTTGGCATGCAATGCTACGAATTTGTCGATCGCCGCCGTAAGTTCGGCCTTATCGACCGGTTTCAGCAAATAATCGATGCCGTTCGCTTTGAATGCTTTAAGCGTGTACTCCGAGTAGGCTGTCGTAAAAATGATGGGGATAGTCAGTTTCAGCTCCTCGATGATCTTGAATGCGAGGTCGTCTTCCAGGTGCAGATCCATGAAAATCAGGTCCGGTCGTGTATTGCCGGCGTCGGTCAGCCATTGTATACTTTCCCTCACCGATGACAGTTTCGCCATCACCCTAATTTTGGGATCGTATTTCCCGACAAGGCTTTCCAGCCGGTTGGCGCTTAGCGACTCGTCCTCTATAATAAGCACATTCATGAAAGCAACGGCACTTTAACGGTAAAACAACCATCGGTTTTGTCGACCATTACCGGCTTATCGATCAGCAACTTATAGCGGTTTACAATATTCTGAAGCCCGAGGCGCGTAGAAGATTCGGGCAGGTCACGGACTTGCAGCGGGTTGCTGATCACCAGGTAATCATCGTCCACGCCGATCGTGATCAGCAGTGGAGCGCTGGCCGACATGCGGTTATGCTTCACCGCATTTTCGACCAGCAACTGCAAGGTGAGCGGCACGATCGAGTATTTTTCTTTTTCCAGACAGGAAATGCGGACATCCAGACGCAGCTTATTCTCGAACCGGATCATCAGCAGGAACATATAGGTTTCCAGAAACTCGACTTCCGTCGCCAGTTTGATCGAATCGTGAACCGATTTCTCGAGAATATACCTGTAAGCCTTCGAAAGCTGGTTGATGAACTTGACCGAAAGCTCCTGATTGGTTTCCACGAGCGTAGTGAGCACGCTGAAATTGTTGAAAAGGAAATGCGGGCTTACCTGGTTTTTCAACGCATTGAAATGGGCCGTTGCATTCTCCTTCTGCAAACGCTCCTCGTTGATCACCACCCTTTGCAGGCGCTCGTACACGCGCTTGTTGGCCGCAAGATAGTATTCCGCCATCAGCGCCATAACAGTAATGCTCGTATTCGCCCGCTGTTTCAGCACCGGGGTTTTGTTCAGGGTAATGGGCAGTACATCAAAGCTCTTTTTATCGAAAACCGCCTCCATCCAATGCCATAGGTAGCGGTACCAATGGTTGAACACCATGGCCAGGCCAATCGCGACGATGAGCATAATGGCCTGGTTCACCACACGATGACGTTCCGGAAAATCCTCTCCCAGGAAGCGGGAAGTGAAATATTGCAGCCACTCGATCACATTGATCCAGAGAATAAAAAAGGCAATGCTGAACAGCACTTCCATCGTCCATAGCGGCAGCCGGTGCCAGAAAGTGGGCATATCGATCTGCAAAACGTTCATATAGATGCGTATAGGCACGTATATGACCGCGAGACCCAGACCAAGTTCCCATTTTTGACGGTTGGTAAGACGGGATGTTATTCGGGATTGCATTTACTTTTGAATTCTGAACATCAAAAGTAAATAAAGTAGCATTAACTGTGATCTACTATTTTCTGGTCAGTCCAGTGAATGCTTCCTCCGGACCGGGCTTGTCTGCGTCCAATTCTTGAATGCCCGGTGGAATGCGCTGGCTTCGGCGTAGCCCAAAACCTCCGAAATAGCGTGTACCGTGGCGTCGGTATTTTGCAACAGGTTAACTGCGAGCTCTTTCTTCATTTCTGCCGCCAGCGAGCGGTAACTCTCCCCATCCTGCTGCAACCGCCGCTGGAACGAGCGGTCGCTCACGTTCATATGTGCGGCGATGATTTCAAGGGAAGGTATTTTGCCTCCAAAATCGCGGGTGATCACTGTTTTCACCTGCTCGCTAAACCGCGCGGACTGCCCGCTCAATGTGCATTTGTCGCGCAGAATTTTGGCAAATGAGGCATACAAAGATTCGTCGGCACTGATGAGCGGCATTTCCGCCAGAGCTCCCTCAAAAATCACCCGGTTTTGTGCCTTTCCAAAACTGACGGGGCATTTCAGCATTTGCTCATAGTCGCTTCGCGGCAACGGGCTCTGATAAGCCAGTTCGGCGCGCAACGGGTATCTTTTTGTGCCAGTGAGAATATAAAAGTAGTTCAACACGCCCCCGATAGCCATTTCAACGCCTTGCCGGGCTGTTTCAGGGGACGCTTGTTCCCAAAGCGGGTGAACTTTAAAGATCAGTTCGAGTTCTTTACCGAATACCACATCATAGGAGATCCAGCCGGAAACCGTCTGCTGGTATTTCACCACTTCGGAATAGGCATCCTTGATATTCCTGCAACTTTGCATAAGGTAACCCAGCGCCCCGAAAATGGCCGGGTTATTGGTGTGGCCGATATGTAATCCAAATGCGGCGTTGCCGGTCGAGACGATTGCCTCGGTCCATAAGCCAATAATCGGCATGAGACCTTCGATCCGCTTTTCCGCATCGTTCAGCTCGCCCGGCCTGATGCCCAGTGCAGTACACAACCGGCCCAGATCTGCGCCTTTTTCAACGGCAGAATAAACGATGTACCTCAAAACACGGACAGTCCCGTACATATGAAAATTAGTTTTGAATGCCTGAGCAATCCTGAAAACATTCAGTCATTCGGTCATTCCTTAAATCTGCAATTGGCGCAAAGTGTCACATTCCTGTCGCAAAATGTCACGGATTACCGGCAGCGGCCCAGGTTATTTTGTATCATCAATCAAAACTAGTCAAAATGCCATGGAAACTTTTACCGAACAGGAACTCATCGAAACGAAGGCACTGCAACGCATCATCGCCAATCCGGAATACACCGTCACTTTCCTCACCACAGCCGCCGAGAGCGGTAACCGACTGACAGACATGGAGATCGAGCTGCGCCCCGGTGGCGGCAACGGCCTGCACAAGCATTTGAATTTTACGGAGACATTCATTCCCATCGAAGGTGCTCTCGAAGTGCAGATTGGGAAAAACAAACTATTACTCGAACCCGGCGAACAATACACGGTACCCATCGGCATGCCGCACAACTTCGCTAACCCCGGCAGCAAGCCTATCCGCTTCCGCGTCGTGATCGAGCCGGGCCATAAAGGATTTGAATATTCATTACGAATGCTTTACGGCCTCGCTAACGACGGCAGGGCAGAAATAAGGACCTGGGACGATCTTCTGCGCGCATCCGTAATCCTGATGATCTCCGACATGCGTCTTTCCGGCACAAAGGCATTGATCAACCCGTTCCTCCCATTCCTCTACCGCCTTGCGCGCGAGAAAGGGTACGACCTGGATATGATCAAAAAGTATTGTATTTAGGTAAACAAAACAGCGGCCCGGTCGTGCTGACCGGGCCGCTGGCCTGATAAGTTGTTAAGATCCGGAAGATCTACTGTTCCGCATATTTCTTGAAGTTGTCAAGAATCGCCTGCCAGCCAGCCTGCTGAAAATCAACCGGATGCGTATTTTCAGGATCGAATACTTCTACAACTTTGGTTCCGTCGCCTTGCTGTTCGAACGATACCGTCACTTTGCGGCCGTCGCCCATGGTATAGGCCAGGTAGCGATTTTCCTCCACTTCGGTATAAGTACCGCCAAAATCGAAGCTGAAACTGCCATCCTTCGCTGCCATGGTGGTTTTGAAATCTCCATCTACACGCACATCGTTTTCAGCAAAAGGCGCATGCCAGTCGTCGGATGCGAAACACCATTGGGTGATATGCTCCGGCGCAATCCATTTATTCCATACGTCCGCTACCGGTGCATTGATATTCGCTTGTACTGTTACAGGTTGTGTTGTCGCTTCCATTTCTCTTTGTGTTTTTTATTGATGATTGATGTTACAAAGTTGCCGGGTTTCCGGGAAACGGAGCGATGCCTGTTGCGACAAAAAGCGGGTGCATTTGCGTCACCCGCTCAAAAAAGCGTCATGAATTAACTGCCAGAGCCTTTTTTACCGCCGGAGCAACGTGCGTTCCGAGCAGTTCGATCGACTTCATAAGGTCCTTGTGCGCAGGCGCACCCACGTCCGTATGCATGAGAAAGCGCGTGAGGCCAAACATCTCCTGATGGTACAATATCTTATCCACCACCTCATTAGGCTCGCCTACGAACAATGCGCCGTCGCGACCTTGTCCGCCTTCGAACTGGGCACGAGTGTAAGGGGCCCAGCCACGGCTGCGGCCCACCCGGTCCATCTGCGCAGCATAAGAGGGAAAATACGTATCGCTCAACGCCTTCCCATTCAGCCCTACCAATCCGTGCGAATGCGTAGCTACCTGCATTTTCGCCGGATCGTGGCCGGCCTCCAGATATTCAGTTTTATATAGTTCAAAAAACGGCTGGAATTGCGACGGCATACCACCGATGATCGCGATAATCAGCGGCAGGCCGAGCCTTGCAGCGCGCACTACCGATTGCGGCGTGCCACCAACTGCCACCCAGATTTCCAGTTTGTTGTTCACGGCCCGGGGCAATACCTCCTGCCTGTCGAGCGTCGCGCGGAACTTCCCTTTCCAGGTGATCACGTCATTTTCATTGATTTCCTTTAACAATTGCAGCTTTTCGGAAAACAGGCCATTGTAATCGTTCAAATCGTACCCAAAAAGCGGAAACGACTCGATGAAACTACCCCTGCCCACCGTGATCTCCGCACGGCCGCCCGAAATGAGGTCGACGGTCGAGAAATTCTGGTAAACGCGTACCGGGTCCGCCGAGCTCAATACCGTCACCGAGCTGGTTAGTTTGATGTTTTTGGTAACCGAAGCCGCCGCCGCGAGAATGATCTCGGGCGTCGAAACGGCGAAATCCGGCCGATGGTGCTCGCCTATTCCGAACACATCGAGCCCGACCTCATCGGCCAGTTTGATTTCTTCCAACATATCCCGCAAGCGTTCTTGCGGCGACTGAAAAGAGCGGGTGGCGTCATTAAAAGCCAAATCCCCGAACATACTGATTCCTATTTCCATGATGTTTGCTAAGTGCTGATTTTCGTTTGTGCGGGACTAAAACCCACCCAATTATCAAACCAGCAACACCAAATATAGATTCCAGAATCGGGCCGTCGACCCGGTATCCAAAAGTATACTGCCGATGGCTAACCACCGACTAACCGCGCCGCGGCCTACTCACTCCGCAAACTCCTTACCGGATTCATCATCGCTGCCTTAACCGACTGAAAGCTGATCGTAAACACGGCGATCAGCACCGCAACAACCCCGGCCAGCGCGAACATCCACCATTCGATATCGATCTGATAGGCAAAACCTTGCAGCCATTGTTTCATAATATACCAGGCTACCGGGGAGGCCAGTACGATCGCCATCAGCACCAGTTTCAGAAAATCTTTGGAAAGCAGACCCACAATACCCGCCACCGACGCGCCCAGCACTTTACGCACGCCGATTTCCCTGGTACGCTGCTCGGCGGTGAATGTGGCCAGCCCAAATAGCCCGAGGCAAGAAATAAATATCGCCAGAAAAGCAAAGTAACCCGCCAACTTCCCGACGATTTGCTCACTCTGGTATTGGCGTGCATACTCCTGGTCCGTAAATGCATAGGTAAATGGCACTGCCGGGTTGAGTTTCCTGCAAATGCGCTCGATAGCGTCCAATGTTTCGGGTGTTTTGCCAGCCTGGATGCGAATCACGACACTTCCCTGCGGCTCGCGGGCACCCAGGTAGGCGATCAGCGGACGAATAGCATTGTGCAGCGACTGGAAGTGGAAGTCCTTCAAAACCCCTACAATGCGGACTTTCGATCTGCCCCAGTTGATTTCCCGGCCGACCGGTTCTTTAAGCCCCATTACTTTCACGGCCGTTTCGTTGACGAGCACTCCCGATGAATCTGTTGGAAATTCCTTGGAGAAATCACGGCCGCCGGCCATTTTCAGGTTCATTGTTTTGGTAAAATCATACCCTATTCCCACCGGCGTGAACCTCACCTGGTCATTCGGGTCGCTGCCGGGCCAGGTAATGCCTTCGGTACCGTTGCCGTTGGAAGCGGGCGTGGCGGTCATATGCGAAACCTGCTTTACCCCGGGAATTTGTGTCAATTGTTCTTTCAACAGATTAAATTTATTGAAAAGCTCCCCTTCGATCGGGAAATAGACCAGGTTTTCACGGTCGAATCCAAGGTTTTTGCTTTGCACAAAACCTACCTGCCTGTAAATGATGATCATCCCGACGATCAGGATCACTGACAAGCCGAACTGGAACACCACCAGCCCCTGCCGCACCCACACCGAGCTGGAATCGAATTTTAACGCGCCTTTGAGAATGCGCACCGGATTGAGCGACGACAGGAACAGTGCCGGATAGCTGCCCGCCAGCAGGCCTGTCGCAACGAGCAAGCCCACGATCACTCCCCAAAACGACGGCTGCGACCAAGGTAGTGCCATTTGCTTGCTGGTGAGGCTGTTGAATGCAGGTAACAGCAATGCCACCAGCAGGACGGCCAATACGGCCGAAAGTCCGGCGATCAAAAGCGCCTCGCCCATGAACTGACCGGCCAGCATCGAACGCATCGCGCCCACCACCTTCCGGACGCCCACTTCCTTCGCCCGGCGCGCCGAACGCGCGGTCGCAAGGTTCATGAAGTTAATGCAGGCGATCAGCAGGATAAATACCGCCACGAAGGTGAACAACTGCACATACTCGATGCGCCCACCGTCCATTTTGTCACCTTTGATGTTGCCGTTAAGATAATATTCCTGAAAAGGCTGCATGGCAAGCTGCGTTTTATACGGCTTGCCCCCGTCGCGGTTGGTCTTGTCGAGCAAGTGGAGCATTTTGGCTTGCACTTTCGCAGGATCGGCGTCTTTCCGTAGCTTGAAAAAAGTGAGCGGATCGGTACTGCCCCAGTCTTTGGCCCAGCCATTGTCGTCGACATAGGCATCCCAGGTCATCAGGCAGTCGAATTGAAGCGTGCTGTTGGCCCCGATATCCTCAAAAACGGCCGACACGGTCATTTCCTTGCGGTTATCGAAGCGGATGGCCTTCCCTATTGCGGCCTCCGGGGTTCCGAAGAACGCCCCGGCCATCTTCCGCGAGATGGCTATGTTGCCGCGGTCGCGCAATGCGCCTTCCGCAGTGCCTTGCAACAACTTGTAGCTAAACATCTTGAAAAAATCGCTGCTTGCCCAGTTTGCAGCCTGCTTATGGATCTTGCTGCCAACAGAGAATGTGTGCTGGTTGGTCCACGAAAATGGCGTAGTCATCTCGATTTCGGGCACCGACTTTTTCAATTCCTCGGCAAGCGGCCCGGGCGTCCAGATTACGGCCTGCACCTTGCCGCTGAAATACTCCCGCATGTAAATTCGGTAGAGCTGGTCTTTGTTCGTATGAAACGCATCGACGGCTCGTTCGTCGCGGATCCAGAGCATGATCATCAGGCTGCAAGCCATCCCCAGCGCGAGGCCAAAGACATTAATAGCAGAAAAAGTTTTGCTTTTGAGCAGGTTACGGAAAGCGATTTTGAAATAATTATGGATCATGGCCGGGCTGAATGAATAGGTTTCGGAATAGTCGGTTGCGCGTTTCGGGCGGGCGAGGGGCCGCATAAGCCGGAGCGCCGTAAGTGCATATTTCCGGTCGGCGGCACGTTTGCCCAGGCTTTGCAGCCACCAGGCATACATTTCGAGCATATCGCCCTGTAATTCTTCCCGGGCATCGGGATGCGACCAGCGCGATAGCAGCCAGGCAGCCCAGCGAGGCGGGCCGACTGGGCGGGGCCCAGCGGGGCCCGGATCAGCATGTTGCTTCGGGTTCATATCAATTGCCCATTAATTGGAGTGTCTGCGGCGACATCGCATTCCATAATGTCTCCCTCGCTTCTTTCACGTCCCGCAAAGCCTTGCGGCCAAACGCAGTAACGCGGAAAAACCGTTTGCGCCTGCCGCCCCGCTCGGCAGTAGCCCCGCCCATTTCAGACGACAGGTACCCTTTTTCTTCCAGCCGCTGCAAGGTTGTGTGCACGGTACTAAACCCGACAGCGCGCCCGGTTTTCTGGTCAAGCTCCTGCGCGACAGTCACGGCATAGGCTTCCTCCGCCAACACCGCGACCGTCAGCAGTATAACCTCTTCCAGTTCACCCAAAAATGTTCTTTTCATGGCCAAAAGTATTTATTCCGATTATGTCGAGCAAATGCCGTGCCAAATTTGAAAAATATCCTCCAAGGCCTTCAAAACGGTGTTTTTGTGAATTTAAACTGCCGGTTGCATGTCCGATTCCGAACATCCGTGGTATCAAACCGGACAAGTGGCAGATACGGCTTGAAAACCGGTTGCCAAACAGTTACATTTGGAATACAATCGGTCTTGCATCATGAATATAGGTAAAGAGATCCTGTTCTTTTTCAGTGCGCTGGGTGCTTTCAACGGCATTCTTCTAGGGATATTCCTGCTATTTTTCACCCAAAAAAAATACCTCGCCAACAGCTTCCTAGGTGGCTTGCTACTGGCGTCCAGCATCCGGATCGCCAAGTCGGTATGCCTGTATTTCGATGGGGCCTTGCCTAAAATTTATTTGCAAATAGGCCTTTCCGCCTGTTTTTTCATCGGACCGTTTTTGTACTATTTCGTGCGTTCGGCTGTAACGCCGCTGGAAAAACTGCCTAAAAGCTGGATATGGACGCTCATAGCCTTCGCAGTAGTTACCCTGGGTGTGGGCATGGCGTGGCCTTACGAACAGTACCCGGCCTTATGGAACAAGGTGATTGCCAGGGCGATATATGTGCAATGGTTTGGCTTTCTGCTGGCTTCGGGGATTCTGGTCCGGGGTTTGCTCCGAAAACAATTCAGCCGCTCCTATACCATGAAGCCCGCAGAGACCTGGATTTCGATGATCTTCCTGGGTAATGTGCTGATATTCCTTTTGTACTTTTCTTCGCTGATCAACGCGCCGTTCGCGTCGTACATCAGCGGCTCCATTGCCTTCTCGCTGATCCTTTACCTGATGATCACGCTGGTGATTTACAAAAAGAAGACCGACGAGCTGTTTTTGCTTTTGCCTGATAAACCGGCCGCGAAAAAGCTCAATGAAAGCGATGCCGGAATATGGCTCGACAGGCTGGAAAAGGTCATGACAGAAAAAGCAGTTTACAAAAACCCGGACCTTAAACTACACGACCTTTCCCGGGAAATACAGATTTCGGGCCACCAGCTCTCGGCATTGCTGAACGACCGGCTGGGTAAGAATTTCACGACGTATATCAATGAGTGGCGCATCGCCGAGGCTTGCAAAATGATCGCCACGGAGCAACACCTTACATTGGAAGCAATCGGTTATGAGGTGGGTTTTAATTCCAAATCGACCTTTTTTGCGGCATTCAAGAAGGTTAAAGGAGCCACGCCGTCGTCTTATCAACAAACTATCAATCAACCGATTGCTGATTAACACAGTACTGATTTATAAATCCGTACTCCTGATTCGCCTTTTACATACCTCCGGCAACGGCCGACTTTGGATTTTTGCTTCAAATCAGATCCATCGTATCCGCCATGAAGTTTTCCGGTATCCTTATCCTCATTGTTTTTCTTTTTACTAAAAACTCCATTGCCCAAAGCCGCTACTCGGTTTCGGGTAACGCCGTCGGGGCAAACCGGCAGCAGGTCGCCGTTTACGCCCGGCTGCTGGCGCTGCCCGATTCGGCGCTTTTGCAAGGCGCCCCGTTCGAAGACGGCCGCATTGTTTTCACCGGCATCGACCACGAAACGGTTGCACTAAGAGTCAGCGGCATTGGTCTTACCGACACGCTCATCGTCATCCGTCGGGAAGGCCGCACGCATATTGACCTCGGCACAATCCTCCTGCATGAGCACGTACAGGCGCTCGCGGACGTAACCGTCCGCGGGCAGGCGCCGCTCGTGCGGCAAGGCACGAACGGAACCACTGAGGTACAGATTGCCGGCAGCATTCTGGCAGGCAGCACGTCGGCCAGAGAACTGCTCGAAAGGTCGCCGGGCATTATTTTCGCCGAAGGGCGCGCGGGTGTTGCAGGGCGCGGCGAAGCATTGATTTTCCTGAATGGGCAGGCCATCAGCTACGAGCAAATGGCCGCCATCCCGGTGAGCCGTATCACCCGCGTGGAGGTGATCCCCAACCCGTCGGCAAAGTACGATGCCGAGGGCAAGGCGGTGATCAATATCGTTACAAAACCGATCGTTAATGCCGGCATGACAGGCTCGGTAACCCAGCAATACGCCTATACCAAATTCGCGGGCAGCGAACTCAATACCCTTGCCGATGCTCAATATATGCACAACCGGCTCTCGCTCCAAGCTAACTACGCCCTGCAGACCGGCAACAACCGTGAAGTGCTGCATACGATGCGCACCCGCCCCTCTCCCACCGAATACCTGCATTCAGACCTCACCACCGACTGGCAACGCAAAATGCGCAACTACTCCAATTTCGGTGCGGGCGTGCAGTTCAATTTGAAAGAAAACAGCTATTTATCATTGACCTACAAAGGCAACCTGAACAGCCAGGGCGGCAGCCAAAACAGCAGCAATGCGCTCACCGACGTTTCGGGAAGCAGTTTTTACCAAAGCCGTATTGCCAAAGATGAAGAACGCTGGAACCATGCCCTTACCCTCAATTTCCATCGGGCGCTCGACACGCTGGGCTCCGCATTGTTCGTCGGCAGCCAGTATGCCCGTTTCAAAACCGACCAGCACGACAGAATTGCGGAAACCAGCCTCAGCGGCGACAGTACCGGCCTCCGTAACCTGCTGAACGACGTGCTGGTCCGCATCAGCATTTCAAGCACCCAGTTCGATTACACCAGAGCATTCCGCAACGGCCATAAGCTGGAAACCGGCGCGAAATTCAGCTTTGCCGACAATGGCTCGGGTACCGGCTTTATGATTTCCACAGAAGATGGCCCTTTCCTGCCCGATCCGACTCTTAGCAGCAATTTCCGGTACCGGGAAAAAATCCCAGCGGCTTATTTGAATTACCAGGGAAGTTTGAAAGATAATGTGCAATTCGGTGCGGGTGCGCGCGGCGAGTACACTACCTACACCCTCAACACTACGGCCCGGGGCGGACAGAATATCGGGGACAAGTATTTCAATGTTTTTCCCAATGTATTTATCAGTAAAAGCTTCGCTAATGGCCTGCAAAGCCGCATTTCTTACTCTTCCAAAATCACCCGCCCACGTTACCAGGCCCTCAATCCGTTTGTAATTTACCAGGACCCTTTTACGACGATCGAAGGCAATCCCAATATGCAGCCCGAGAAGATTCATACTTTTGAAACCGGTGTGCAGTACAAGCAAATCGACGTCCGCGGAGGTTATACCTACACGAAGGACAAAATCAGCGGCGCCGCATTACGCGGAGATTCGCCGAACAGCTACATTCTCAAAGGTATTAACCTCGCAAAGGAACATTCCCTTTTCCTCACCGCCTCGGCCACATTCAACATTAACTGGTGGAGCACGACCAACACGGTAACCATCAGCCGCAACAAACTGGTTGACAATGAATACGGCTTTGAAATCCTCAAACCCAGGCCTCAGGTTTATGCTTACACCAATAATGCTTTTGATGTAAATCATCTTTTCAAAATCCAACTCGTGGCCTGGTACCTCAGCGAGAGGTCACAGGGACTTTACCATGATTTCAGCCGATCGACCGTAACCGTTGGCGTGGAGAAGGATTTTTTCAGGAACACATTGAAAATCAGGCTCACGGCCAATGACATTTTTCACAAAAGCCATGTTCACGGCAAATACAGCGTGGGGGCGACCAATATTTACTATCACCGCACTTACTCCACCGCATATTTCGGGATGAGTGCCTCGTACCGTTTCGGGCGGTCGTGGAAAATTACATTTAATAGTAAGTCCACCGGTGAAACGGAGCAGAACAGGGCGCGGTGACACAAGTGTCATTTGTAGTCATTAAATAGTGATTAAAAAGGCATTTCGGAGGCATTCGGATTAAAGCTAGTTGCTACTTTTGAAGCATTCTCTTCAACCTGAAAAACTATGAAAAATTACATTGTCATTTTCCGTGAGCCGGACGGTCGGCAGGGCACCCACACCGAAGAAGAAATCGCCGCACACCGCGAAAACTGGGCGAAATGGTTTGCAGAATGGGGGGCGAAAGGCAAGCTCGCGGGCGGCAGCGGATTGACGCTCAACGGCCGGATTATCAGGGACGGACAAGCCAGCGAAGGCATTCACCAGGTCGGTACCGAAATCGTCGGAGGCTTTCTCCTACTCAAAGCCGAAGACCTGGACGAAGCCACCGCAATCGCCGCCAGCTGCCCGATTTACGAGTTCGATGGCTACGCCGAAGTAAGGGAAACGCAGCAGTAATAGCTTATCATCGCCGGACTAGTGCTTTAAGCCTAACCCGGCGATTTCTTGATGTTTTCAATCAAATTTTGCTCATAGCGTGGGCCATGCACGGGTCGGTCACACTTTCTTTCCCCGTTTCCACACGTCCGGCGAAACGCCTCAACAAGTCACCGGAGCCAGGATCGACGTTAAAGTCATACCATTGGTGGCTTTGTGCCGTGGGGACAAGCGTTTTCACTGTTGCTTCACCGGCCAGGCTTACTTCGATGTTTTTCTGCTGATAGCTGTTGTCAACAATATGCAGCTTTAAAGATTTTTTCCCGTTGTTCACAGCAACAAGCTCCACCTCACCCGTCGGCTTGCCCTTTTTATCCAAAACATACCCGCAAGATACCGCCACGTCCGGTTCCTGTGCATTACCCGCAAACTCGCGGAAATAACCGTTGGGACCATATACCCGCAAATGGTACCTTCCATTTTCGAAACCGGTCAGCTTGAAGTTTTCCGTCAGCGTATCGCCCGCTTTCACGGCATAATTCCAAACCCGCAGCACTTCGCCTTCATAAGGGTTCATGGCATAAATGATAAAAGGCGCTCCGGCTGATTTTGGGCCAAATACCTTATTCCCGGCATGCATGCGGATCTCGAAAGCACTTTTATCCGCTGAAAGCGCACCATTCACATGCAGTTCGTAAGGAAGCGCGACCGAGGGCCTTGTACCGGGTTCCTGTTTGGGCAAAAATGGCGATCCGGCCGGGCTTGCATTGATCTTACCAATTTCTGCTGCATTGAGCGCCTTGAAATTCGCAGGCACGTCCTTGAACTGTGCTTTGTGAATGGTCGTCAGGATTTCTTCGCGGTTTACCGGCTTCGGTTTTTTGTAGGCAGAGGCATCGAAAGGCTGGAAAACCGCGCTGATATTCCCACAGACCGTCCGGCGCCATTCCGTAATATTGGTTTCACAGACCTGTTTCTTCGATTTATGGCTCGTAAATTCTTCCAGAAACTGAATAATGGAGGTATGGTCAAAAACCTGCGAGCATACCTTCCCGCCCCTCGACCACGGCGATGCGACCACCAGCGGTACCCGGAAGCCTAATCCGATCGCACCGCCCCGTGCATTCGCCTTGGGCACCTGGGTTTCGTCCTGTTCCAGCGTTACATATTCGGCTTTGATATCAATACCCGCAGATACTTTTCCTGCATTCGCCTTCAATGGGTCGGGGATAGAAAATGGCGGAACGTGATCGTAATAGCCATCATTTTCATCATAACAAAGAATAAATATAGTCTTCTTCCACACTTCTGGATTTTTGGTGAGGATATCGAGTGTCTCGGAAATATACCATGCTCCATACCAGGGCGCCGACGGATGATCCGAGAAATTCTGGGGCGCTGCCAGGTACGAAACCGCTGGCAACTTGCCTTCTTTCACATCCTTGCGGAACTGGAAGAAGATATCGCCTTTCGGCATATCGATCTTCTTGCCCAAATCACCCTCTTTGTAAAACATGGACGAAAGTTCGAGGTAATCGGGGTCGTTACGGTTGGTTACGAATGCATTGCGGTGCAGTTCCTGCTCAAACACCGAAAGTTTCCTGAAATTCTCTTCGCTATGCTCTGCCAAATCCGTTTCCAGCCTTTCAAGCAGCGCATTCCGCTGGTCCCACGACTTCGTCAGTTTGTCCTTTTCCGCGCCGGTTGCCGCTTCTAGCTTTTCCTTCAATGCGGGCAGGTCCTTTTTGATCTTCTCCACTTCCAATTGTGCATAGTGGATAAAATCCTTCGAAAACTTCACCCGATACTGCGCGTAACGCTCCAAGGGATTACATCCGAAATTGCTCAGCCACGAGCCTTTTCCTGGGTGGAACTGCATCACCGCGCCCACTTCATTCTGATAAAACTTCCAGCTGATACCGGCTTCCTGCATACGTTCCGGGAAGGTCTTCCATTTCACGGGTTTGTTGATGGAAAAATAGCTGTTCCGCACCACCGCCAGCGAGTCCATTTCCGGCTTTTCACGGATCGTACCCGACCAGAGATAATAGCGATTGGGATGCGTGGGCGTCATCGACGAGCAGAAATTCTGGTCGCAAATCGTAAATGCATCGGCCAGCGCGTAGTAAAACGGAATGTCTTCGCGGTCGTAATAGCCGAGCGTCAGCGGCATTTCGGCGTATTCCTTATGGCCAGAACGTTTGGAACTGAGCCATTTATCATATTTCCCGCCATTGTAGGCGTCCACCTGCGACTCGCGCGAGTGCGGCAGGTCATGCATCCAGGTGGCTTTGGTATTTTTAATATCGAGGCGGAACGGCGCGTAGGTATCGCCTTTCAGGTCGGTTTGCAGCCACACCTTGTTCTTATTCGGCAGATCGATCGCACGCGGGTCGTTGAAGCCGCGCACGCCCTGCAATTTGCCGTAACAGTGATCGAACGATCGGTTTTCCTGCATTAGGATCACCACATGCTCGGCGTCGAGGTAGGTCGTACCGGGGGCCGGGCTGATTGCCATCGCCCGCTGCACCGACTCGGGGAACAAACTCGCTGCGCCTGCGCCGCCAGCGAGCATAGCAGCCTTTTTAATAAAATCTCTTCTTGAATCCATTGGGTTTAGTCTGGGTGGTTGGTAAAAATGTACAAGTAATGTGGGCGGCAAAATTACTGATCCGGGTGTCAGAGCGGGGTTATGGGAGTGTTAAGAAAATTTGGAAAAAATCCAGATGGGTTGTAAAAATTCCAAAACATGCATACATTTGTTGCATACTCAATTGTTCCTTCATTCCTTCTGCACTCAGGTAACCATTAACCAGGAAAACCTTTTTTGAGCTATGGACGCTTTTGAAGAAAAAATCGAGGGGACAATCCACTTACTACTTTACATTCTGCAAAAGCTTGGCGGGCGCTCCGATATCCACAAGCTCTTCAAAATCCTTTACTTCGCTGAACAGAAGCATTTGGTCAGATATGGAACGGCTGTTTCGCAAGATCGTTACCATGCGATGAAGAATGGACCCGTACCGTCCATTGCTTATGATATTTATAAGAGCGTGAAAGAAGGTGGTGTAACCTATGCACGCTATTTTTCAGCATTAGACCGCTTTTCCATCGAGGGAGTTGCCGATCCGGATCTCGATTTCCTTTCCGAATCAGAAATGAAATGCATTGACGAATCTGTGCAGGAAAACCAAAATCTCAGCTTTAACGACCTGACAGACAAATCGCATGACGAGGCTTGGAACCAGACGGCGAGAGATAAAGAGATAAGCCCCATCGCGATGGCCAGGGCCGGAGGCGCAGACAGCCATATGGTCAAGTACATTGAGGATCAGCTGCTGATCCATTCAGCCAAATTTGAATGATCATACCGACCCGGAATCATTCAAATGACTTCATTGATCGGGACCGTCCTTCGGATGATGGTCAAAGATACGACTCCACCCAAAGTCAAGCGTTTCATCATTGTCGGTGAGTCGGCAGACAGCCTGACGCTAGCTTCGGTATACATTAATACCGAACTCGATATGAAGGTCAACTTCAATCTGGACCTTCAATGCCAACATATCGAATTCGACGCTGCCGGTCGGGATTACCTTGATCATACCTCGTTTGTCGATTGCTCAAAACTCAAAATCATCGAGCGTACCGAAATATGTACAATCATTCAAAACCGCCCCACAGTCATCATAGGCAGGCTCGATCAGCAAGATTTTGAAGTCATCAGACGCCAGATCACCTGCTCTACGACAATCAAAGGCAAAATCAAGAAACGCTACGGCTTCTACGATTAAAAATTCCATTTTTTCCAAACCCGACCTTCGGGTGTTGTGTATTGGTGCTACTAAGGGGTGATATTAGAATCAACACCTCATGCCACGCAGTTCATCTATATTTTTATTCCTCCTGATCACAATCAGTTTTAACGCGCTGAACGGCCTCGCCCAAAAAGTGCCGTCGGTTTCCGGTTATGTCAAAACAGAATCCGGCGAGGCGCTGCCAGGAGTTACCGTTTCAATCTTAAAAACGGCGCATGGCGTTACGACGGACGCAAACGGATTTTTCGAGTTACCTCCCGTGAAAGCAGGTACCTATGCCGTGCAGGCTACTTTGATGGGCTACCAAGCAGTATCCCAAACGGTCGTCATCCAATCCGGAAGGACAGCTGCTTTCAATTTCCAGCTCAAAGAAAACCAGCAAAACCTGAACGAGGTAAGCGTGTACGGCAAAACGGAAACGCAGGCGGTGAAGGAGCAGGCGTTCACGGTGAATGCGATCGAGACGAAGCAATTTCAGAACACGACGGCCGACCTCAACCAGGTGCTCAACCGCAGCGCAGGCGTTCGTATCCGCGAACAGGGTGGATTGGGATCGAACTTCAACTTTTCGATCAACGGCCTTTCCGGTAAGGCGGTGAAATATTTCATCGACGGCGTACCAATGGAGGTAATGGGTAGCGCGATGTCGCTGAACAACATTCCGGTGAACCTCTCGGAGCGGATCGAGGTGTACAAAGGCGTGGTGCCTGTGCAGCTCGGTTCTGATGCCATGGGTGGTGCTGTGAATGTGATCACCAACCAGAAACAGACCAATTACCTCGACGTCAGCCACAGCTACGGCTCGTTTAACACCCACCGTTCGGCCCTTACAGCGCAATATGTACACAAGCCGACGGGTATTACCGTGAAAGCGAGCGGCTTTTTTAATTATTCCGACAACAACTATAAAATGAGAGGCGTCGAGATCCTCGAAGGAGGTACCCGCAATGGCGACCAGATTACCGATCTCAACGGCGCAAACTTCGTGATCACGGACGTGAAGCGCTTCCACGACCGTTACCGCTCGGGTATGGGGCAGGTTGAAGTGGGTATTTCCAACAAAAGCTGGGCGGATGTACTGTATGCCGGCTTCGGGTACTCGGAGAGCCGCCAGGATCAGCAGACCGGTTTTGAGCAGGCCATCGTGTACGGCAATGTGGAGCGAAAAGGAAAGTCGTCGACAGGGACTTTGCGGTACAAAAAGAGCAATCTATTGCTGAATGGACTGGACGTCAACCTATTTGCTTCGCTTTCAACCGATAAATTCCTGACCGTCGACACCCTGCTCCGCCAATATTACTGGGACGGGTCCTGGACGACCAAGGGCGCTACCGAAATGGGCGGCATTAAGTCGCTCTCGCACATCATCCGCCCGCGTGCCTTCCTGCGTGCGAATGCGAGCTACACGCTCAGCGAGCGGCATTCATTTAACCTGAACTATACAATCGACCGTCTCAAAAACGAGAGTTATAATGAATTACTCGTGTCCGGCGACGATATGCCGGGGATTATGACAAAGCAAATCCTGGGACTCGCCTATCAGCAGGAGTTGCTCGACAAACGCTGGACAAACACTTTTTTTGTAAAATACTATGGCCTGGGCCTCGAACGGAAGAAGTGGATCGACGGCGGTTACCAGGTGCTGACAGACAATTTCCCCAACTACGGCTACGGCGCGGCATCGCGCTACAAAATCCTGCCCGACTTCGGCCTGAAGCTCTCCCTCGAACATACTTTCCGCTTACAGGAAGTGGAAGAAGTGTTTGGTGATGGCCTGAATGTGCAGCCCAACCCCGACCTCAAACCCGAGCGCAGCGATAATGTGAACCTGGGCTCCTACTATGGCTTCCGTACCGGTAAGCACCGCTTTTTCGCCGAAGCGGCAGGCTTTTACCGCAATGCATCCGATTTTATTTACCCTGTTGCCGACCAGCGCTCGAAGGCTTTGAAAAACGAAAACAAGTCGAATGTACGCGTGACCGGTTTCGAGGCCGAGCTGCGGTACGATTACGCCGACCTGCTTTCTTTCAATATAAATGCGACCTATCAAAGCGCGGTTAACATGACCAAATTCGGCAGCACCGCCTCCAATGTGCCCGAAGCGACTTACAAGAACAAGATCCCCAACCAGCCGTGGTTCTTCGGCAATGCCAACTTCGGCATCGGGAAAAGCGATGTGTTTACGAAGGGCTCGCGCCTGCAATTCAGCTGGTTTACGCAATATGTACACTGGTTTTACCTGACCTGGGAAGCTTTCGGAAATGTGAACGGCAAGTCGACGATCCCGAGCCAGCTGATCCACAATGCGACGTTGAGCTATTCACTCGCCGATGGTCGCTACAATGTGTCGGCCGAATGCCGCAACCTTACCGACGACCTGGCCTACGATAATTTCAGGCTGCAAAAACCCGGTCGTGCATTCGCGTTGAAACTCCGGTATTTCATCCATTAAGCAACTCCAATTTTATCTATAACACCCAAAAATGAACAGATTTTTCAGCTACCCGGCAAAAGCAATGCTCGTTGCACTCACCGCAGTCATGCTCAACGGATGCAGCGATAGCTCCGACAACGAAAATACGCCTGTGAAGGAAGAAGGCAAATATTCGGCCATCCTTTGCGTGGGCGCCTGGCCTAATACCGCCTACTACATTGCGGACGTGCCTTCACTCACCAGCGGTTCCATCAGCCTCAAAGGAAACGGTGCGGAAATGACGGGCAAGGTTTATGCTCAGGATATTATCCAGAAAGACGGTTTCTACTACCACGCCAACTTCGGCAGCGGCCGTTTTGGTAAATACCATGTTGAAAACGGTTCACTGGTAATCGACAAGGAAGTGCCATTTACATTCCTGAATTGGAGCTCATACGTGTGGGTAGACGACCAAACGCTCGTTATCCTGGGCGATGCGGAGGGAGAAGGGCGTTATGCGATCGTGAAAGTAGCCGACATGACGCTTACGACCGGCAAGCTCGACCTGAAACCGAAACCGGCAGGCTTCACCGGCTACAATTTCGGATTCGCCGAGTATCGCGACGGCAAGTTGTTCCTCGGCTATGGCTATTCTTTCTCCGACTGGTCGCAGAATCCGTTGCCCGTAAATCCGGATTTCAACGTGGCGGTCGTAGGCTACCCTTCGATGAAAGTGGAAAGTATCATCACCGAGACACGTACAACTACTCCGGGCGGACCGATCGTGTATGCACCGGCATCTTTCAAGGATGAAAACGGCGACATTTATTTCGTCAGCGACCCTGTGAGCGGCTACGATTACAAATCCCCTTCGGTGGTTTACCGCATCAAAAATGGCGCCACTACGCTTGACGCGAGCTATTACTTCGATCTTTCAGCCAAAACAAGCAATGGAATGGGAGCGGCTATGTGGTACATCGGAAACGGCAAAGCCATCGTTCGCACACGTGTAGCGGGCCAGTCCATCGACGCAGACCATTCATTCTCGGTCATCGACGTTAAAAGCGGAACATTTATCAAAAAGCTGGACCTTCCTGCCGACAAAGGCGAGCGTATGGTGAATGCCGTGGTGGTTGAAGACGGCAATGCATATATCGCTGTGAATGCTGCCGACAAGGATTATATCTGGCAATATGATCCCAAAACAGATAAACTGACCAAAGGGGCCGAGTTTGTGGACGGCATCGATTATATCCTCCGTTTGGAAAAAACCAAATAGCAGATTCATTGTAAGGAACAAGTCTGGTGTATCAGAAGGCCCCGCGGTATGTTTACGCGGGGCTTGTTCTTTTTACACTAAAATGTGATAGTTAACATTGTTTTCACATTCGGTTACAGTATTAGTATTAGTAACCCTTCTTTTACAAAGAAAAACCTTACTCATGCGATACATTCTAGCAATGCTCGTTTCGCTGCTTTGCACGTCAGCCTCCATCGCGCAGCAAGTTCAGTCAACAGATCTCAATCTCGACTTCGAAAATCCAGCAGATTCCAAAAAGCTCCCACGGCCCTGGATGGAATGGGGAAAGGGTTACCTGCTTCTGGTGGATACAACGGAAAAATTCAAAGGGAAGGCAGCATTGCGCATCCAGGCACCGGCGGTTATGGACAATATCCAATTCGGTAGTGCAGCCAACCCGGTCCCCGTCACCTTTGGCGGCAAAGAAATCGAATTACGGGGCTACCTCAAATTCAGTGGTGTGACAAAGGGCTGGGTCGGTCTGATGATGCGGATAGACGGCAAATCGGACATTTTACAACTCGACAATGGGCAAGCAAAGGGCATACGAGGAACCGAAGACTGGAAACAATACAGCATTAAAATGAAGCTGCCTGCGAGTGCCGACAAAATTTACCTGGGCGCGATACTGGTAGGGCCCGGAACGGTCTGGGCGGATGATTTCGAATTGCTCGTGGACGGGAAGCCTTTTACGGAAGCTCCTCCTAAAAAGGCGTTTCCCGCCGCGCTCGACAAGGAATTCGACGGCGGATCCAAACTCACGCTTGGTCCGGGGTACCCATTATCCAAAGAGCAAACCGGTCATCTCGCGGAACTGGGCAGGATTTGGGGATTTGTCAAATACCATCATCCGGCCGTAGCAGACGGTAATTTCAACATGGATTACGAGCTTTTCCGCGTTGCCTCGCCGTACATTACTGCCAAAAACGATGCGGAACGGCAGCGCGTGCTCGCCAATTGGCTGGTTAAATTCGGGCCGATCAAAAAGCTTTCCTCCGTGACCATTCCAACCGATGCGGTCATTAAACCGGACCTGGCATGGTTGGACAATGTGGGAAAAACACTTTCACCCCGACTCGACTCGATTCGCCAGGCTGAGCGCACGGGCGAGCATTATTACATTGACGCATATCCGAATGCAGGTAACCCCGATTTTAAAAACGAGAACACCTACCAGGAAATGGCCTACCCCGACCCGGGTTTCAGGCTGCTTTCGCTGTTCCGCTACTGGAACATGATCGAGTATTTTTTCCCTTACAAGCCTCTTATTCGCGAAGACTGGTATGCGGTATTGAACGAGTTTGTGCCCAGGTTCGTGATGGCTGCGAATGAAACGGAGTACAAGCTCACTGCCATCGCGCTGATTGCCCGTGTGAAGGATTCCCATGCGAACCTATTTGGTAACCACGAGGCTCTGGACAAATATTTCGGAAAGAACTATGCACCCGTGCAGCTTAGCTTTGTCGAAGGAAAACCGGTTGTGATCGATTACTACAATGCTCAGTTGGGTGAGCGATCGGGGCTGAAACCCGGCGACGCGATCGAATCGATCAATGGCAGATCCATCGACGGGATCATCGGCGAGCAAAAGCCCTACACACCAGCCTCCAACGACGTAATGCAACTGAAAGCCATTGCCCCTAACCTGCTCCGGAGCAACGATTCTACGTTGGCTATCACGATTAACCGGGCCGGAAAAGTACAAAAAACGAGCATTTCGCTTTACCCATCCAGCCAGATTGATACTTATGCCAATTACAATAAAAAGGACACTTGCTTCAAAATGATCGGACAAGACGTAGCTTACATTTTCCCGGGTAAATTCAAAAACGCCTATTTACCTGCCCTAACGCCGCAGATAGAAAAAAGCAAGGGTGTGATTGTCGATTTGCGCTGTTACCCTACCGACGCTATTGCATTTTCATTTGGACCAATGCTGCTGCCGGAGGCTAAACCTTTTGTAAAATTCACAATAGGCAGTCCGCAAACGCCCGGCTTGTTCACCTGGTCGCCAGAGCTGAAACTCGGCAAAACCAACCCCAATAACTACAAGGGCGAAGTAATCGTGATTGTGAATGAAAACACAATTAGCCATTCGGAATACACCGCAATGGCGTTTTCGGCTGCGTCGAATGTAACGGTCATCGGCAGTACAACGGCCGGTGCCGACGGCAATGTATCGCCGATCGTGCTGCCCGGCGGACTACGTACGGGCATTAGCGGTATCGGCGTCTACTACCCCGACGGCCGCGAAACGCAGCAAATCGGCATCGTTCCGCAAGTGGAAGTGAAGCCCACGATCCTGGGCATTGCCGCCGGGCGCGACGAGCCGCTGGAAAAGGCATTGCAACTGATCAACGGCAAGTGACCGTCAAAACTCCCGATCACCGAATTCGCTGGCCGGGAGTTTTGCTTTTTTAATGAGCTGGTTGAGGTTATAGCTCAGGTTAATGAGGAAAATATCTGTTTCCTGAATGTAATTTGTGGTGGTATAAAAGTCCCTACCCCAGGTGGAGATACGCTGCTGGTTGGCCCCGACGATGCCCAGATCCATGTTCTGCCATTGCAATGTAGCCGCCAGCTTGCCTTTCAGGAATGACTTCCTTACGGACAGCGACGGGTTCACAAAACGTGAATCCTCTCCCTGCGCCGTTACCCTTTTTGAAAGATAGCTTATGCCCCATTGTACCTGCAATGCAGGAGTAATTTTAAACGTGGTGTTGGCATTCAGCGAATATACGACACTCGAACTATTCACCACCACGGTGTTCCGGAAAAGCCCCCCTTCGATCGCGTACCGGTACACGTTCGCGCCTGCATAAAGCTGCCACCATTTGGCTAGATTGGCATTCCCGCTCACTTCCACGCCCCATGACGTAGCCAGGCCCGCGTTGGTGTAAATCCGGTTGACGATGCTATCGTTATACACGCTATTGACCCGGTTAACGACGTTTTTGACGCGCTGGTTATACAACGTGGCGAAAACACTTCCCTTTTCAAACTCCCTCACGACGCCCAGCTCGGCCTGGCCGATAAATTCCGGCAAAATGTCTGGGTCGCCCGATTCCAAGGTTTCGGAATGCTCGCGTTCGGGATACGGGTTCAGCTCGTTGTTGGTCGCGCGTTGTACGCGGCGCGTGTAGCCCACCTTCCCACGCCAGCTTTTGGAAAACCGGTATTGCAACTGGGCCGAGGGGAAAAAGTTGGATAAGTCGAGGTTACGTTTGTCGGTACCTTCCGCGGTAAATTGCCGGGTGGCGTATTCATAACGTAAACCACCCGAGTATTCCAGTTTTTCCGATTTTCCGCTGTACTGGCCGTATAGGGAATGAATATGATTCACCAGGCGCGTCCGGCTCGAAAACTGGGGTACCAGCACAAACTCGCCGGTTTCCAGGTTTTGATCAAGATATTGAAAAGTCCCTTTCTGCTCCTGGTTTCGGTATTGATAGCCCGTTTCGAGCTTCCCCTTACCGATCTGAGCAACGTAATCGGCCTGCAAGCGGAATGCATTCAGCGGGTTTTGGCTGGGGTTACGCGTGCTTTGCAGTGTGTGCGTGCGGCCCGGTTCAGAAAGATTGATATTGGTAGTCAGCCCGTCGAGGTCCGCCGATTCGATCAGCCCCGACAAGGTCAGCTCCGATTTGTTGGCGAAACGATGCAGGTAATCGAGGTTACCAGACATCACATCGGCCGTCTTTTGCGCGACATTGGAGTTGAAATAGGTAATCCTTCCCAGGTTCTGCCCCGTTTCCAGGTTGGTTTTGGTGTTGTTATAAACCAAATCTGCCCTTCTCGATTGGAAACGGTAACCTTTGTAAAAACCGGCCGAAACCACGTTGGAAGGATCAGCGGTGAAACTGACCGATGCCCGTGCCGTGTAGTTGTACCGCTTAAAACTCCGCTCCCCGTCGGACGGGAAGGAAGTGAAAACATCGCCGATCGTCGTGTTCACGTCGCCGATCCTACGGCCGGTAATATCGTTGCGCAGATAGCTGCCGCTCAGGTTCACCTCCCATTTACCTGTTTTCAGTCCCCAGGCTGCATCGGCACCGAAACGCTGCGGTTTTTTCAGATTGTCGTAGGTATGAACCGACGGAAACCCTCCCTGAACATTCGCGATGAGGCTCTGGCTGTTTTTATCGACGGTTTTGGTGGTGATATTGATGATCCCCGATTTCCCATCCGGGTCATAGCGCGCCGAAGGACTGGTAATGATTTCGACGTTTTCAATGCTGTTGGCGGGGATTTGGTTGAGCACCACAGCCGGGTCGGTTTGCACAGGCTTGCCGTTCACAAGCACCAGGAAGCCGGTCGAGCCGCGCAGCATAATGTCGCCTTCACTATTTACCGTTACCGACGGCGTATTTTTGAGTACATCCACCGCCGTACCGCCCTGGCTTCCCAGGAATGCACCTGCGCGGTACACCTGCCGGTCGATCCTGCTTTCTACCGCGCCGCGGGCACCCTTTACTTCCACCGCGTCGAGTAACCGGCCATCCGCCTGCATGGCAATGGGCGGCAATTCCACGACGCCCTCTCCCGAAGGCACGGGTGTTCGCGTTTTCCGGTACCCCATATATTGTGATTCGAGGTAATAAGCTGCACTGTTCGTTTTCTCGAAGCGGAAACTGCCCTTATCGTCGGCCAAAGCACCACTCACCAGTACCGAATCGGTCGAGCGGTACAATGCGACGGAGGCAAAAGGCAACCCCTGGCTAGTCTGTTGGTCGGTGATTTTGCCGGTAATGACCACCTGGCTTTGGGCCCGGGCGAACGCCATCAGGCAAAAAAGAAATGTTAGGGTAAATAGGAATTTCATAGGGGTTATTTTCGCCAATTCATCGTGTTGAATGACGTGGCAAAAATAACCCTACAAAGTCAGTAGACTTTTGTACTTTCCGTCCGAAAACTGGTATATTCAGGAAATTCCCTTGCGGTAAATGCTCGGCAGAACGCCGGTTTGCCTTTTGAAGAACTTATTGAAATGCGAAGGATCGGCAAAACCGAGCTCATAGGCAATTTCGCCCATATTTGCCTGGGAATAGAGCAGCAACCGCTTGCATTCCGCAGTCAGCTTTTCATTGATCACGGCTCCGGCCGTTTTGTCCAGAAACTTCCGACAGTTGGCATTCAGGGTCTTAGTCGTCACATTCAACTCGCTGGCATACCAGGCTACTTCGTGTGAGGTTTTATAATGCGTCGCAACGAGTTCGAAGAAGGCTTTGAGCAAGGGCGGCTCCGACTGGCTGCGGTCGATGTGCGCTTCCCGTTTCAGCAAATTAAAGAGCAGCAACAGGTAAGTCTGGATAATAGCCTGGTAGTTCGGTTGCCGCTCAGCGTGCTCATTTTCAATATTTTCAAAAATACCATGCACGGCCTCTCCCGTTTGTTCGAGCTGATAGCCACTGCTGAATGTGAGAGGAAACGTCTGAAAAAGATCGTCATAAAGCGGATGGCCAAGGAGAAAATCCTTTTGGACCATCACCACAAAGCCTTTCGGAATGGCGGTCAGCGCCCAGTTGTGGATCTGACCGGGCATAACGAGGTATAAACTATTGCCACGCACCGGAAAATGGTGGTGGTCGATCTGGTGAAGGCCTTCGCCCTGTGTAAGGAAGATGATTTCGAGATATTCTTTGTGGCCGTGCGGGTTGGTGGTTTTAATAACCTCCTTCATTCTCTTGATCCGAAACAACTCATTGTCGTTCAGTTTGTTTTTTATCTCTATTTGCATACAGTCAGGGTGCGGAATATTCTAGCAGGTTAATAGGGTATACAAATTAAACCAAAAATCTTTCATTACGAAAAAGAGGGCACCCTGAAACAGGACGCCCTCTCGCACACCAGCTACTCTAAATAATGGCTGTTATGCTTGTTTCGCCAGCTGAATATTAGCCAGTATCTTAATGTTTTCGCCCAATGCAAGGCCCCCGGTTTCGGTAAGTGAATTGAACGTCACACCGAAATCCTTGCGGTCGATCACGCCACTCACTTCAAATCCTACCTTGGTATTCCCCCATGGATCGCGCTCGGTGCCACCGTATTCGGCTGCGAGTTCTACCTCTTTTGTAACACCTTTGATGGTAAGGTCACCGGCAAGTTTGTATACGTCTCCTTTGTCTTTTTTAAGGGAAGTCGATACAAAACGGAACTCGGGGTATTTCTCCGCTTCGAAGAAATCCGCATTGCGCAAATGCTCGTCACGGCCGGGCTGGCCGGTGTCCACGCTGTTGACGTCGATCGTAAAATCGACCTGAGCGTCCTCGAAACTGTCGCCGTTTGTAGATGCGGAACCGTTGAAAGTGCGGAAAAACCCGGTCACGGTCGAGATTACAAGATGCTTTACTTTAAACTGAACTTCTGAATGTGCAGTGTCAACATTCCAGGTTGTCTTCGACATGATTTCATTGTGTTTGATGGTATGAATACTTCACACCGGGTCCTGACCGAAAGCCATTCTTGACGGCCTGCCATCAGGGCCGGGCGGCGATACAAAATTAGCGCATATCGGCGCCCGAGATCGACTACTTACTCCGAGGTTACCACTATACTCTGATATAGCGTGCAGGATTTCCAGCCATTGGAATCTACATTCCCGAATAAGATTTTCGCCATCGTCATTGAAATATTTTTCAAAAATGAGGCCGCTTTCTCAGCATAGCTCTACAATCCAAGAGGTTTCTATGCAAAATATATTTGTCAAATGAAATCGATATTTGTAGAATCATTTCTACCAAACTAAACGTGTCAGTTTAACATTTAGTTTGATATTTGTTGTCAGTTACTTCTATATCAACCTCTTCTTCTAAAAAGAAAAAAGACACCTGTCGTCAACGACACGGGCCACTAAGACTGTGGAGTCTGACGCACCATGTACGCTAATTCAACGGTTCCTTTTTTTACTTAATTCCAAACGCTTGCTTATGAACAAAAATCTATTTGTCAGAGCACTATTCCTGCTCATGGGAGTGCTGTGTTACGGGGCTGCTCAGGCAGTCAACATTACAGGGACCGCCTGGGTCGACACCGACAATGACGGCATCGTCGATGCCGGGGAAACCGGCACCGATTTCGGCGGCACGATGTATGTCAACGTGGTCAATGCTTCGGGGGCGGTCATCGCCTCTACAACGGTAGGGCCCGCCGGAGGTTATGCATTCACCGGCCTGCCCAACAACCTCACAGGCCACAAACTCGTGCTTACCAATACGGCCACCAATCCGAAAGGAAACCGCATACCCGGTGTCTATTTTGTGGCCGAAGATGTAGTAGGCGGCAGCAACACTGCCAATCAGGCTAATGCACCGCTGACCGGTGAAATCGCGCTCACCAACCAGGCAGCGAACATGCAGAACCAGAACTTCCGCATGAGCCTGCAGACGTCATTCGGCTGCCTGGACGGTATCGCCTACCAGGTTGCGATCCTTGCCGGTAACACCGAATCCTCTCTTTTAAGTTACAATGTCAGTTCTGGGGTACGTACCCAGATCGGCGCCGTTACCCCTTATGCACTGAACTCACTCATTTACAGCACCGCAGCCGACAATTTCCTCTGGGCTACACTCAACGCCACAAACGACATCGTACGTATCGGAGCGGGCGCCGGAACGGTTGTTTATGATATCGAAAATCTCCCGACAGGCACCTATAACGTGGGGGTAGAACTGCCCAATGCCTATATGCTCATCTATACCAGCAATGCAACCGAGTTTTATGTGGTGGACGTAGACCCCACGCGTGCCACGTTTCTCGAAGTCGTCGACCCCGCCAACGGCTATGCGCTAAAAACCGGTCCCAATTACGGAACAACGGTCTCGGCAGGATTTAACTCCTCGGATATGGCCTACCTCGCATCTACGGGTCTGGGTTACGGTATTACACCAACAAGCAACATCACGACCATTAACCCTGCGACAGGTATTGTAACCATCAATGCAACACCGGTGGCAGGTCTGCCCAATGCCAATTATGGCGGCATGTTCAGTGATAAAGCCGGCAAATTGTACGCGTTCAACAACGCAACCGGCGGGTTTTATCGTATCGATCCCGTTGCCAACACGGCAACATTGCTCTCGACCAGCCCTGCTTCGGGCGGGAACGACGCCGCGAGTTGCCCGAATGCATTCGTGGAATGCGATACCGACATTCCGGTCGTGCCAGCCGATGTAACGCTTTGCCCTGGCAGTACCACTAATTTCACCGTCGCACCCGACGGCAATGGGCCGTTCACTTACCTATGGCAGCAAAGTACCGACGGCGGAAACAACTGGGCTAATTTGCAAACCACTCCGTTTACGGGGCCAAATGGCAGTTATTCTGGCGGCGGCACAGCCACACTCACCGTCACACCATCGACAGCTGCTTGGAATAATTTCCGCTACCGCTGTATGATTACCAGCAACCTGTGTACTACCCCCTCATCGTCGGCTACGATGAACGTATTCGCCACTCCGGGCGCGCCAACGCTGGTAGCAGGCAACGACGCGCCGATTTGCCCGGCCACGACCTACAATCTGAACCGGCTGGTAGCAGGCTCCGCCCCCGCTGGCAGCACATTGCGCTTTTACACTTCATCAACACCTTCGCCTGCGACGCTCGTGGCAGATCCTACACAGGCACCCGTAGGCACGTATTACGCACGTTACGAGAACCCGGGCTGTGAGGGCCCCGTGAGCCAGCCGATTACGATTTCCGGCTGTCTCACACCCTTCACCTGTGAAGATGGCGTGGCCTACCAGGTAGCCGCCGCCGGTGGTGAAACTGTTTCAACACTTTACGCCTACAATGTAACCAGTGGCACAAGAACGCAGATCGCACCACTTAGCACATTGGTAAACTCGCTCATTTACAGCGAAATTGATAATACGCTTTGGGCTACCAAAAACGGCACAAATTCCATCGTTCGCATCGCGGCCGATGGTGCGCTCATCGAATACCCTATTGCCAACCTCAGCGGCAACTTCAACGTGGGCACCGGGCTTCCGGGAGGCTATATGCTCGTTTACAACACCAACCAGCCGCGCTTTTATGTGATCGATATCAACCCGTCCCGCGCCACTTACCTGCGGTTGGTTGATCCTGCCAATGGTTACGCACTGCAAACCGGCCCGACCTACGGCATTGCGTTGAGCACACCCATCAACGTGGCCGATCTTGTGTATGAACCCGTTACAGGGTTGGTCTATGGCGTGGAATCTACCACCGCGAAATTGGTAACCCTTAACCATGTCACCGGTGCAAGCAACGTCGGCGCAGTGGTAGCAGGCTTGCCAACGGCAACTTCTTTCGGAGCGGTATTTGCGGATCCAAGCGGAAAGCTCTACGCTTTTGCCAACGACCCGGGCACATTCCACCGCATCAACCCTACTGCGGCAACATCCACGCTGCTCTCGACCAGCATTACGTCGAATAGCAACGACGGTGCCAGCTGCCCTAACTCCATCCTGGAAAACCTGCCCTTCGATTGCGCGGATGGTATCACCTACCAGGTGGCAGCTTCCGCTGGAGAACCTGTTTCAACACTCTACGCATACAATGTAAATTCAGGTGCCCGCACCGAGATCGCACCCCTTCCGATGACCGTCAACTCACTGATTTACAATTCGGCGGATAATATGCTCTGGGCTACCAGAAACGGAACCGCCAGCATTGTACAGATCGACCGCGAAGGCGGTACCGTGGAATATCCTATCGCGAACCTGCCTGCTAGCGGTACTTTCAACGTCGGGGTAGAACTGCCGAATGGTTATATGATGATTTATCAGACCAATACGCCAAGCTTCTACGTAATCGACGTGGACCCGAACCGTCCTTCGACCTACCTGAAACTGGTGGACCCAACCAACGGATTCGCACTTCAAACCGGCCCGACCTACGGCGTAACGCTGAGCGCACCTTTCGGAGGAGCCGACTTTGCCTACCTGCCTTCTACCCAGCTCATTTACGGCTTCACTCCCGATGCGCGCATTTCGACGATCAACCCGCTTACCGGCGCGGTTACCGTGGGGGGCACGGCAGTTTCCGGTTTGCCCGCCGCCAGTGGTTTCGGGGCTGTTTTCGCCGATGCGACCGGCAAGCTCTACGCATTTCACAACGACTCGGGCCGTTTTTACAAAATAGACCCGGTCAACAATTCGGCCAGCTTTATGTCGGCCTCGACGCCATCCGGCAGCAACGATGGTGCGAACTGTGTTACGGCAACGCTTTGCGATATCGAGCTCACTAAGCCGAATCCGGAAAACCAGGTTGCCTGTGTGGCCAAAGCCGCCACGTTTGAAGTAACAGCCAGCGGCACCGGAACACTCACGTACCAATGGCAGGTAAGCACCGACGGTGGTAACAACTGGACCAATCTGGCCCCAGGAGGTGCAACCGACGCGAACGGAACCTATTCGGGTGCCAATACCAACACCCTGACACTCACGCCAGCCACTACCGCATGGAGCGGCAACCGCTACCAGGTGATCGTCGACAGCGACAGCGACCTTTGTACGCTCACATCCGCACCGGCCAGCCTGACGGTCAGGACCCAGCAGGAATGCGGATTACCCGTAACGCTTGTGTCGTTCACAGCTTCGAAAGAAACCGGCAGCGCCCTGCTCAATTGGTCAACTACCGAAGAAACCAACAGCGACCGCTTCGAAATCGAGCGTAGCCAGGATGCCACAAACTGGAAAATGATCGGCACCAAAGCCTCGCATGGTGAAAGCAGCGTGTTGCGTAAATACGATTTCGTCGATCGGGCACCGGCAGTGGGGCTGAACTACTACCGCCTTAAAATGATTGACCGCGCGGCCGACGGCAAGGAGGCTCCTTTCGCGTACAGCCGCATTCTAAGCCTGGATTTCGGCGGCAACGGCTTGCTTGCGGCCTACCCTAACCCGGCCAGCGACCGGTTGAAGTTCAAGGATTATGCAAAAGTGAAGTCTGTTGTCCTTCACAATGCAGCTGGGCTGAAAGTGATCGACCGCAAAGCTGTCACTTCCGAAGGCCTGGATATCAGCAAGCTCGCTCCGGGAATATATAGCCTTAAACTCACCCTCGCCGACGGCAGTCAGAGCGTGCAGAAGGTTATTATAGTTAGGTAAATAGTTGGTTATAATAAGAAAGAGTCCGTCTCAGATCTAACTGGGACGGACTCTTATTTTGGACGCAGCACCCATGAAAAATCAGCTTGTCATTGATCCGAGGTGTCGGTAAGCATTGAGCATTACCCCCGTTGGAGTGGTTGCTGTACTCACAAATTCGAGTTTGCGGGCATCGAAGCTCTCTGAGAGAAGGCGTTTGCCCTTACCCAGCAATACCGGGTATACGATCAGGATGACCTCATCTACCAATCCAGCGTCGAGCAGCACAGACGTTAATGATATACTTCCGGAAAGAACCAGATCAGGGCCGTCTGTGGACTTGAGGTTGCGAACACCTTCTATGATATCCCCTCCCAAATCCCTGACCGGCCCCCACTTTAAGCTATCAGGTCTGTGGGTAGCTACGTATTTGGTTGCAGCGTTTATAGCGTTCGCCATCGGGAAGTCTCCGGCATTTGGCCAGTAGCCCAACCATTCGTCGTACGTACGACGGCCAACCAGCAGGTCAAAAGTGGTACCGTATGCTTCAAGAAGCATGGCCATCCCGGCAGGGGTTCGGTAGGGTCCTGTCCACCCGCCATACACATAGTTTTTGTCGTGCTCGATCACGCCGTCGAGGGAAATGTGTTCAAAAATCCTGAGCTTTCTCATTTTGCTGTTATCGGTTAATAATGTCCAAATTTAGCCGGGGTCAGGTACACGCGCCGGGTGCTATCACGACAATATGAGGGGGCTATTCGACCATTTATCATTCGATATTACTATGGCTTGAATTTTACAGCCGGAATTGAAATAAATTAAGGTTTGGAACGAGACTTGAAATCGTTTTGCAATACTATAAATGGCAAATACACATTCCAGTCGGCTTTTACCTCTTCCTGATTGAGAAACCCTTTGGAATAGTTCCCCAACACAATATCCGGATCGCCGTCGCCGTCCCAGTCATTTACATCCATACAAATCCATCGGCCATACCCGGCGATGGGGAGCGAAATGGGTTGAAACTTTAAACCAGCCCTGGAAGACTCGTTACGGAAATACAGGAATTTCTCGCCGGGATTACGGAGATGGTCGGCGAAGAATGCAATGGAGGCGATATCCAGGTCGCCATCGCCGTCAAAATCGGCCGCCATTGCTTTGGTTGCGCCATTGGCCGGGTAGAACCAGCTTTGTTCGAAATGGTTATTCCCCTTGTTCAGAAAAATATATACCCCGTGATAGGGTTTCAGAATGCGGGAATAATCGCTGTTGTCGCCTGCGGTGTAAATGATATCGGGCTGGCCATCCCGGTTGACATCGGCGAGCTGGAAGCTGGAAGAGCCATAAACCGGCGGGAAACGCAGCAATGGTTTTTCAGAAAAACCGCCTTTCTTGTCATTGGTAAAAAGCCAGATACCTTCCTGCGCATGGGCGAACAAGGCGACAATATCCGGCCAGCCATCTCCATTGAAATCGCCGGTAGCCGATTGCGTCGCGCCCGCGACTTCACGCACAGGTACGTTTTCAAACTTCCCATCCTGCATTTGCCGAAACAAATAAAGACCGCCCTGGTTATGACCGAATGCAGAAACTACATAATCCGTTTTGCCATCGCGGTTAAAATCCGCTGCCGATGTATGCAACGGTCTCCGCAAGCCGGTCACAAAAGGGACCGGATCAAACACACCCGATGCCTTGATACGATAGAGTTCTCCTTTCGAAACGTCGTAAGCACGCATTTCGCCCACGACTGTTACGACCGGCGCTGCACCGCCGTGCGACGGACCGCTGGAAAACAGCATGTGCATGGCTGGTGACGAGAACGGCGCTTTCATTTTTTTTACAAATTCCTGGTCCCAACGCACCAACGCGGGTACTTCTGAACTGCTCGTGTAAATAGCCCTGCCAGCGCTGTCGATAGCGGCCAGGGTGGTGGTGGCCAGGCGGGATGTGTCGTTGGCGGGCGTTTTCAGTGTAAAACCGGCCCACTCTTCCTGCACGGGCGGCCGCGGGGCCGATAAGCGCGCAGGCGCGAGGGAATCGTAATACGCCACGATTTTCATCCAGTCGGTAATGGCCATGGCCGATTTTTCGTCGGCAAAATACTGGTTCCTCTGCCACACCTCGATCCCAAAATATTGGGCCATCACAGGCAGCACACGGTTTTTCCAGGTATCCTTGTCGAGCAGCGCCGGCGCCACCGCCAAATGGCAGGTACTGCAATATTTTTGCGCCGCATCCCTGCCCTCCGCAAGTTCGCCCGTGAGTTCCGCTTCACGCGATTTTTCGTCCGACCGGCCCGTAGTACCGCACGCCTGAATGCAGGCCGCCGCGACAAAAATCCAGATTGGTATGCCCGAAAACCATTTAGAGAATTTCATACTCAAATCAATAATACCTCCTATTATAAACAAAAAAGGGCAGTTATGAACTGCCCCCTTTGCATTGCATTGGTATTAGTTTGTCTATTGATAACCGGGATTTTGTTTCAATGGAGAGACTCCGTTCCGCGTACTGATGTCGATTTGGGACTGGGGGATCGGGAAATACTCGTTCACATTTTTCAGGAACTTCCCTCCTCTTACGTCAGGCGTAATTTTACCTTCGAACGTGATGTAGGCATTGAGCGTCTGCTCGGCAATGCCCCAGCGCGAGAGGTCGAAGAACCGGTGACCTTCCATCGCGAGTTCCAGCTTACGCTCGAAGTAGATTGCCGCCAATGCACCGTCTTTTCCCTTAGCCGCAAATGCACCGGCAGGATATTGGGCGATTTTGTAATTCGCAGCCGGCGTTTTGGTAAAACCACCCATGGGCTTCGCAGGATCGGCGTAGGTATATACCCAGCTCTCCGGTTTCGCCGCCCGCGCCCGCACGCGGTTCACGTATTCCTGTGCTTTCGCAAGGTTGTTCAGCTGCGCTTCGGTTTCAGCGGCCATTAGCAACACGTCGGCAAAACGGATGATCTGTACGTTGATCGCCGTTCCCGGCGCCCATGAATGCTGGTCGGAATATTTATCCTGCGTTGCCTGCCAGTACATATTCTTTTTAGGGGAATAGGGCCCGGCGTAGCTTTGGTCGCGGATCCATGACTGGCCGGGGTGGTTACCCCAATCGAGGAACGGCACACCGCGGCGGCCTACGGTCCAGTCGATACGGGGATCGAGTGCGGTGGTGGCATCCGGTGTAAATGCGGCCTCCGATTTGATGCCCATATCATTTTTCAACGTGGCAGCATTGTAATTGTCCACTTTCGGCAAGCCATTCGCATCGGTCTGGTAAGAATTGGCCAGATCGATACTCGGCTGGTAGAAACCGCAGCAACGGAAAGGCGAATTGTACGGGAAGTTCAGCATACCGCCGGTGTTGGCGTTGTCGATCGTATTCGTACCGTCGTTGGCGGCCATCTGAACGGCAAAAACCGATTCGGCAAGGTTCTTTTGCGCTGCGTCGAAGTTATCCTGAAACTTCGGCATCAAGTCATATTTCAAACCGTTGCTCGTTACGCCCTGGGCAATAACCTGGTCGAAGATCGTCTTGGCCTCGGCATATTTCTTTTCGTAAAGAAACGTCTTTCCCAAGTACGCCGCCGCCGCCCATTTATTCACGCGGCCCACGTCCGACTGCGTAGCCGGAAGATTGTCCATCGCAAACCGGAAATCGCCTTCGATATTTGGCCAGATGTCCGCGTCGTTGGTCACAGCCGCGGGGTTAGGTGTATTTTCGTCAACCCACGGTACCATATTGAACATTTTCTTCAATTCGGAATAGTAATGTCCCCGAAGAAAGCGTGCCTGGGCGGTGTAATCGGTCTTTTCGGCCTCTGTCATACCACTCTCTACAAGCGGTATGAACTTCAAAACGGTATTTGCGCGGTTGATTCCCTCGTAAACCGCTTTCCATTTGCTGTTAAAAAAACCGTTGCTGGGCCCGGCACTGTAAATCATAATGGAGTTGATCCCCGGCTGGTCGGCACCATCGCTGCCTTTTTTAGCGTCTCCGCCCGCGATACTGCCATAAATCCAGTTGTCGGCAGCGGCATCCCATGCGCTGGCTGCGCCGACGCCATTTCCATCCAACGCGGCATAGGCGCCGATCAGCAGGTTTTGCACCCCTGCTTTGGTATTCAGCTGGGCGTCACTCAATGCCCCCAGTGCAGGCTTATCCAGGAAGCTGTCCTGACATGAATAGGATATCAGCCCGAAAATCGCGACCAGTGCTATCTTTGAAAATCTCAGTGTCTTCATCTTTTTCTGTTTATATACAGTGAATTAGAATGTCAGATTTAAGCCAACCAGGAACTGGCGGGTGTTCGGATAAACCCCCTCGTCCAGGCCGAACGCCGTTGAACCGGCCACCTGGCTCTGTCCAACCTCCGGATCAGGACCCGAGTATTTGGTGATCGTGAACAAATTGGCGGTTTGCACATACACGCGCAGGCGGTCGATCTTCAATGCCTGTGTGAGGTGCTTAGGCAGGGTGTAGCCGATCTGTGCATTTTTGGCACGCAGGTAAGATCCATTTTCCACGTAATAGGAGTTTGGAACGTTAGTGGTACTGAATGAACCGGTATTTTCCTGGATAGGCGCGGTCGCATTCTTGTGCTCGGGCGTCCACGAATCGTACAATGCGGTATTGCTTTTTGCACCCTGGAAGTTGGTGTAGAAGTCGTGCCACCATTTCAGGTTATTCCAGATCTCGTTACCCTGAACGCCGTAGAGGAAAATCCCAAAGTCGAAGTTTTTGTAGGTAGCTCCGATATTGAGACCGTAGCTGAATTTAGGGCTGGGATTTCCAAGGAAAGTGCGGTCATCGGCCGTAATAACGCCGTCGCCATTAATATCCTTATAGCGGAAGCGGCCCACTTTCACTTCATTCTGGTAAACCGCGGCCGGGTTGCCCGAACGCTCTGCCGCTTGTGCATTGGCCTGGTCGATCTCCTGCTGAGTGTTCCAGAAACCTGCAATGTCATACCCGAAGAACTGACCGATCGAGTGATCCACCGCATTGCGTACAATAGCACTACCGTTGAAGCGGCGGCCTTCCTGATCGAAATAGCTCGCACCGTCGGTGATCTTGATAATCTTGTTGTTATAGGTCGTCAGCGTAGCGGTAGCATTCAGTTTCAGGTCCTTACCGATGGTTTTCTCGCCGTAAAGCGACATATCGATCCCCTTGTTGTTCATCTTTCCGATGTTCACCGCAGGCGCAGTACCCTGTCCTACCGTACCGGCGAGTTCAGGTGCGAAAAGCAGGTCCTTTATGTTTTTCTGATAATAGTCGATCGTGAATTCGACAGACCCATTGAACAGCGACGCATCGATACCGATATTGGAGTTGATATTTCCCTCCCATTTCGCAGCCGGGTTACCCACGGTAAGACGCTGGAAGCCCTGGGTGGTACTGTTACCCGTTCCTTTGATGTCGTAGAACGAATGGCTTCTGTTCTGACCATAAGTAGTGAATGCATTGGTCGGGTTCACGTTGAACTGGTTACCCATGATCCCCCAGCCTCCGCGGATTTTCAGGTCGTTAAGCCAGGTCACGCTTTTCATAAACTCTTCCTCCTTCATACGCCATCCCGCGCTCACAGCCGGGAACCAGCCATACTGGGAAGTAAAACGCGAAGAACCGTCGCGGCGCAGCGTTCCGCTCAGCAGGTATTTATCTTTGAAATTGTAATCGATACGGCCGATATACGAGAACAATGCATCCGCCGAACGGTTCGAGAAGTTGGTAGGCGTTCCCGAGCCCGACGATAAGCTGGTGTAATTCGGGTCGAAAGAGAAATAGCCTTGGGTAGAACCTCCTACTTCCCGGTACAAGCTGTTATAAGCCTCGGTACCCAGCAACACCTTCACATTATGGGTATTATTAAATGAATGCTCATAGGTAACGGTGTTCGTCCAGGTCCAGTTATAGCCCGAATTCACCCTTTCCGAATAAGCGTTCGTCGTTACATTTTCAGCATTCTCCCATTCAGGATAACCGAAAGTATTCTCCGTGTAGGTAAACCAGTTACCCCCGAAACTTGTACGGAAAGTGAAGTCTTTCAGGAAGTCCACCTCAGCGAACATATTCCCAAAGATGGAATTGGTCAGGCCCTGGTTATTGCGTGCCCGGTCACGGATAGCAACGGGATTTTTGGCATTCCCCAAACCACTGCCGAAAGAACCCGCATAATTACCCTTAATGTCGTACACCGGAATAATCGGCTGCATCCGGTAAGCCATACCGATCGCACTGCCTTCTTCCAGGATGCCGCTGCGCGGATTGTTCACCAGCGTAAGCGCGATATTCTCACCCACACGGATGTTTTTAGTCACATTATACTGGCTATTGGCCCGGATCGTGTAACGTTTCAGGTAGGTGTTCATCAGGTTGCCCTGCTGATTGAAATGGTTGAACGAGAACAGGTAGCTTCCTTGCTGCCCGCCTCCGCTTACCGAAAGGTTGTGGCTCTGGGTAGGCGCGCTTTTGAACACCTCGTGGAACCAGTCTGTACCCTGTTTGTTGGCCTTCACGATCCGATAGAACGAATCCATATCGGCTTTATCGGTGTAGTTCGGGTTGACATAATATTTCGAGAAATCCACACTGCCTTCACTTGCACCGGTTGGCACAATGTAATCGGGCAAAACGGGCGTCTGTCCATTGCCGTATTGCGGATCGTTGATCGCTGATCCCGAGTTTTTCAGCGCAAGAAATTTCAGATCCGCCATTCCCTGAGGCGAAAGGATATCGTAGACATTTCCTTTGGGGACACCCTGTGTTCCGTAAAACATGTCATAACTCACCTTCACTTTGCCGTTTCCGCGCTTGGTCGTGATAATCACCACACCATTGGATGCACGCGAACCGTAGATTGAAGCCGAGCCGGCATCCTTCAACACCTGCATTGTAGCCACGTCGTTCGGGTTCAGGTTGTTGATATCCTGGGTAGGAACGCCGTCCACTACGAATAATGGCGTGTTATTGCCAAATGAGTTGATACCGCGGATACGGATCTGAGGCGCCTGCCCCGGCTGGCCTGAGGTAAGGACAGTCACGCCTGAGGCGCGGCCTTGCAGCTGGTTGCTCAGGTTGGCATTAGGCTGCTCGGTCAGTTCAGCGACTTTTACAATTGACACCGCACCGGTAAGGTCCTTGCGATTGGCTGTTCCATAGCCCACAACCACCACTTCATTAAGAAGCTTTTCGTCCTGGGAAAGGGTCACATCGAGCGTGCCCTGGCCGGCTGCCACATCCACGTCCTTGGGAGTAAAACCTACAAAGCTGAATGTAAGCGTCACATTTCCATCCGGCGCGTCAATCTTGTACACGCCTTGCGCATCGGTGCCGGTCCCGCGGGATGTTCCCTTTACCACTACCGAAACACCCGGCAGAGAAGAGCCGCTCGCGTCGGTAACAGTACCAGAAATGCTGCGGTCCAGCGTGGCCGACTTGTAGCTTTGCGGATTGAGCTTTTCAACGGGCAGCTTCACTCTTTTCAGGATGATCTGTTTCCCCGAAACCTCAAAATCAAGGTCCAATGGTGTAAGAATGGTTTTCAATGCTTCGCCCAGCTGTTCCTGCCGGACATTCACACTCACCCTCCGTTCCGCCTTGATCAGATTGGAACTGTAAAGGAATTTTATTTTAACCTGGTCTTCAATCGCTGACAACACTTTACGGACGTCCTGATTCTGCATCTGGATCGTAATGCGGTTATTCAGGACCTCCTGCGCTTCGGTAACACCAGCCACGGCCACGGTCGTCAGGAGTGCAGCAATGATGAGTTGCATACAACTGAATCTCATAAGGATCTGCCAATAAGCATAGTTAGGATACAATTTTTTCATAACTTTACTAAGTTTTGTAACATGGAAAAATGGGCAAAACGAGTCCTCCATCCGCTGGTAACGGATGTATCTAACTGGGGATGAACTCAGGGTTGGTGATGGTGCAACATCATCAACCTTTTCTTTTTTAGGGAGTTTGTTTAAATCATAGAAGCAATCACGTTTTAGGGTTGTTAGTTAGGTTTGTTTGCATTGGTTAATGCTTTAAAAATCAATTACATCCGCGGCCGGTCACGACCATCTTTCCGTCCACTACTTCAAAACTCGCCTCGATGCCCTTGCAAATGAGTTCCATTTTCTCATAGAGGCTTTCGGTCGTGAACGAGGCCGTCAGAAGGCATTGGCCGAACAAACGGTCGTCATATACGATGTCGATCCCGTAGGTCTCCTCGATATTGCCGAGCAGCGCCGACACCGGCATATCCTGGAACTTCAGCAGCGGTGCTGGTAACACCGCCGAGGCAAGGATTTCCGGTGAGTCCACAAGCTCTTTGCGGATCTGCACCTGCTCACGTGAAAAAAGTACTTTCTGGTTGGGCGTGATGATCGTCCCTGCCAGTTCGGGGCTGGCTATCCCCTCGCATACTTCCGTATCGGTGCGCGGAAAAACGGAAACTTTGCCGGTTTTAACGCTCACTTCCACCTGGCGCGCATCTTCGAATGCCTTCACTATAAAACTCGTACCCAATACTTTGGTAACCAGCTCGTTGGAATATACTATAAATGGGCGCCGACGATTTTTGGTTACTGTAAAAAACGCCTCGCCCGACAGGTACACTTCCCGCAATGCATTCCGGACGAAGTCTTTACGATAACTCACGCTGCTTTTCGGCTGCAACAGAATCGTACTGCTATCGGGCAATGTGAGCAGGATCGGCGCGGTGGTCGTGTTGGTTTGCTCCATCAGGGGCGCGTCCACCGCCGACAACAATTCCTCATAACTTACGTGGTTGTCGTGCCGGTTGGGCTCTCGGAGCCAGCCTATGGCCAGCAAAACCACGGCAGCAGCCGACAACGACGCACCCAGCCGCAACCATAGTCCACGCATCGGCCAGCGACTTGTAGCCTCCTTCCGACTGTGGATCTCGTCGAGCATGGCTGTCACCTGCCCCTCAGTCGGGAAATCTTCTTCCATTTCGGACCGGATTCCCAGCAGGACCCATTTCGCGCTGGCAACGGCCTCCGCTTTTTCGGGGTGTGTAAGTAAAAAATTATTCCAAAACTCGCAGGACTCCTGAGACGGGGTTAATACCCAGGACTTGAAATATTGATCTTCCAGGAAATCAGTTACTTCGTAATGATAGTAACCCATCAGTATGAATATTTGATGAAAAAATTTAACACGGTGCTCAATAAGAAAGAGCACGTGCAATGACGGTTTAACTCACTTTTCGTGAATTATTTTAGAAGAAATAGAAATAATCCGGAGATAACGACCGAGATAGTGAGCTGGCGGAGCTTAGAAACAGCCCTTTGCACGAGGTTTCGTACCGATTGCTCATTGATCGTAAGTAGTTGGGAAATCTGGGAATAGCTGAAATCCTGGTAAAATCGCAGCATCATTACCTCATATTGCCGCCCTGGCAGGCTTTTCAGCCACGCATCGAGCTCGTCTTTCTGTTTTTGGGTCTGCTCCGATTCAATGATTTCGGTTTCTTTCGGGAGCGTTATGGGATGAAGGTCTTCGTCGATAAGATCCCAGCGCTCGTTGAAACGGCCGTTGCAAGCACGGTGAATGCGGCGCCGAAGCGAGCGGAAAAGGTAAAAGCGGGGAGATTCTGCATCGGCCAGGCGTTCGCGGCTCTGCCAGAGGTCAATAAACAAGTCCTGGACCAGGTCCTCAACCACCGCGTCGTCTGTAATCAGCTTTTTCCCGTAGCTGTAAAGTACCCTTACATACCGCTGATACAGCGAGGTAAATGCCTCCTCGTCGCCTTGCCGGAAGCGCTGCCACAGTATTCTATCATCGGTATCGGTAAAGGGAGAAGCCAAACAGTCGGGTTTTTGCTTTTTATCAAAAATACTAAAATATGTTTAAATAGAACAATTTTCGACCAAATCCCCTTCGAATATTAGCATTTTCCTATCCTATATTGACATCTTTAAACTCGTAAAATGCTGGTTACATAGCAATTACGCTGGAAACCAGATGTTGAATATCGCCCCTTCTCCCGGATGCGATTCGGCGGACAGGAAGCCCTCGTGCTGCTCCACGATCTTTTTGACGATGCTCAGGCCTATCCCCGTGCCGGCATACTCACTCCGGCGGTGGAGCCGCTGGAATAATGCGAATATCTTCTCGCTAAACTCGGGTTCGAAACCAATGCCATTGTCCTTTACGCATATGTGGTGGTAGCTGTTGTCGGCCAGCTCGACGGGTGCCAGCGGGATTTCGCGGCCTGATTCCCGGCTGCTCGTAATCCGTATTTCCGGCGCCACAACCGAGAACTTGAGCGAATTACTAATCAGGTTTGAAAACAGCTGATTCATTTGCAAAAGGTTCGCGTCGATTATCGGAAGGTTTTCAACCAACAGCACGGCTTGCTTCTCCTGGATAGCCAGTTCAAAATCGACGCTAATATCGTCTATCACTTTGTTCAGATCGACCCGCTGCAAGGCTTCTCCGTTTTTCGAGAGCCTGCTATACGACAATACCGACTGGATAAGCTCGCCCATTCGCTGTGCAGAAGTGTATATTTTCTGAAAATAGCCTTTCGAAAGCTCGCTATCGAAATTGTTCCGCTCGATCAGGTGAATGAATGTCTGTATCTTCCTGAGCGGCTCCTGAAGATCGTGGCTGGCCACATAATTGAAAGATTCGAGCTCCCTGTTGGCATTCACCAACTCCTGCGTGCGCTGCTCGACTTTCCGTTCCAGCTCCTCGGTAATCTTATTGCGCTCGCCCAACATCCGTATCTGCGCCTGCGCCCGTACGATCAGCTCCTTGCTTGAAAACGGCTTCACAATGTAATCGTCCGCACCAATCTCGATTCCCTCGATCCTTGAATCCTCCCCGGCCCGCGCCGTGATCAGGATTACGGGTGTGTGGCATAGCACCGGGTCGCTTTTCACGGCCTTCAGCAGCTCCGTCCCGTCCATCTGGGGCATCATAATATCGCTCAACACGAGCGCAGGCCGATGCTTCCGGATCAGTTCCAGCGCTTCAAGACCGTTAGGGGCCGTCAATACTTTATACTTATTCCCCAAAAGCGACCGGATATGCTCCCGCATATCGGCATTGTCGTCGGCAATGAGTATGCAATCCCGCCGACGGTCGTCATGGCAATTGTCAGCCACCGGCTCTTTTTCCGCAGAAGCCAGCAGGCTCTCGGCTTCGCTTACATAGAAATCCGAAATGGCGTCTTCTACTTCTGGGTTGGTGTCGTACACCTGCGAGGCCTCGAGGTGCCCTTTGCCTTCGGGTATTGTTGCCGTAAAGCGGCTCCCCACACCCTCCGTGCTTTCGACGCCGATCGTCCCGCCGTGCAGCCTGACCAATTCCTTGATGAGTGACAACCCTATCCCCGTGCCCTCGTAGGTCCGGCCTCCGGAATTTTGCACCCGGTGAAAACGCTCGAACATGTGCGGGATCTCGTGCGCGGGAATGCCGACGCCCGTATCGCTCACCGACAGCCGCACCTGGCCGTCGTGCGCATCGAGTTCCAGCGTGATTTTTCCTTTTAATGTATATTTGAATGCATTCGATAGCAGGTTAAAGACCACTTTCTCCCACATTTGGCGGTCTACATAAGCATAGCATGTGTTACCGCCGATCCTCACCTCAAATTCCAGTTCTGCTTTTTCGATGACCGAACGGAAATTGGAAGCAAGGTTCTGCGTGTAGGAAGCCATATCGGTCTTTACGAACCGCGCATGTCCCCGGCCGTCTTCCATCCTGCTGAAATCCAGCAGCGTATTCACGAGTTTGAGCAGGCGCAATGCATTACGGTGCGTCACTTCCACTTTCGCGCTTTCCGCCTCCGACCATTCCGTCGTGCCACGGTTCATCAGTTCTTCCAGCGGGCCAAGCATCAGCATCAGCGGCGTCCGGAATTCGTGACTGATATTGGTGAAGAACAAGGTTTTGGCCCTATCCAACTCTTCCAACGCCCGGAGCCTCCGTTGCTCCTCCTCGTATGCCATTACATTGCCAAGGCCCAATGCAATGCGGTCGGCGATCTGTTGAAGAAAATTCCGGTAAGCCTCGTCAAATTTGCGATATGGATTCAGCCCGACGGCCAGCAGCGCAAGCGGGGATTTTCGGCTCGCCGACCGAATAGGCAGGTACACCACGTATCTGGGCGGCACATCCCAGCCACCTTTGGCGAGATTTTTCCAATCTCCGCGGTTAATCGCCTCGGTCATCCGGTTTTGCTGCACGGTCGCCGCCAGTTGCTCGTAACGATCACCCGGCTCAGCCAGACGGATCTGTTCATCCAGAAGCGGGCTGGCCCGGTCCACACCCGACGTTGCAACGAGATGGGCATGTGCTCCGTCATCGGACACCCGGTACATGACCGCAAACGGAAAGTCCAGCGGGTTGGCCAACAATGCCCGCCCCACCTGCGCGAACACTTCGTCTTCCCGCTTCTTTTCGCCCAGCGAGTCGAGCTGCTGCATGGTTTTGAGCGCGCGTTCACTGAGAATACGCTCTGTATCAGCCGTGTTGTAGCAGATCATCCCTGCCGGGCGACCATCGTCGCCCAACACGGGCGTGTATGAAAAAGTATAATATGTTTCTTCCGGGAACCCGCTCCGCACCATGATCAGCAGCCGCGATTCCTCGTAGGTGCCTTCGTCGCGCTCCATTGCCCGGGAAAGCATAGGTTCTATATCCTTCCAGATGTCTTTCCAGACGACAGACGCAGGCTCACCGAGCGCGTGCGGATGCTTACCCCTTACAATATCAATATAGGCGTCATTGTAAAATTTCAGAAGTCTCGGCCCCCACCCGATCCATATCGGCTGTTTCGAGCTAAGCATGATCCGGATACAGGTTCTCAGGCTTTGCGGCCAGTCCCGGGGACTTCCGAGTTCAGTTGCCTGCCAATCGAATTCCCGTATGCGTCGTCCCATTTCGCCTCCACCTGCCAAAAATTCAAGGGTGGTTTGTTCCTTCGGGTCGGTCATAAAGGCAAACGGTTATCGATCACTGAACTAAATTCTCTGCGAAGCTCTTCAATGTCAGGACTTTTCTTCATAAAACCGGAAGCACCCAGTTCCATGCACTTCGTCACGATCTCCTTTTGATCCGAAGTCGAATACATATAGACGGGCGTCTTCCCCAGCCGCGGGTTTTGTTTCAATGCTGTGAGCAATTCCATCCCATTCATTTTGGGCATATTGATATCGATAAAAATCAGGTGAGGCTGATAGCCGCCGTCACCGAGTTTTTCCAGCGCCTGGATACCGTCGCATGCAAATTCGCATTCCACGCCCGTGCCTGTGTCCTGCATGGTAAGCAGGAAAATCTCCTGATCATCGACATCATCGTCCACCAGGAGAATTGAAATGTTTCCGGGTATCATCGTCTTCATTGGTAATCTGAGTGTCGGCCCAGGCTCCTTATCACCCTATACGTCCGTGGCCCCATAGCCCGACTATCGCAAGCAATGCAAAAGTTGTTCCATCCTGGCCGATTCTGAACCGGCCCCGGATGTGGGGACTTAACCTTGCCTAAAATGAGCATGCAGACGCCCTGTTGGTACTTTCGGCCGCGATAATAGGGAAAAATTTGCACGAATATTCCAAAACGGGGAAACGATGTTTAAGAATACAATTGTAGAATTTCTTCAAAAAGCAATACTACAAAAGTAGAATTAATTAACTTTTCGGTATACTTGCGGACACAAACATTTAGCCAATACAATTTTCATGAAGAAAAATCTCCTCCACCTGTGGCTGCTCGTGTTCATGACAGCGGTGTCCTTCTCGTGTAGCGACGACCACGGTACCGACCCCGAGACAATCAAACTCGAAGATTCCTGGAAAGCCCCCTGGACTTCGCAGAAAGTACTCGACATCGCCAAGGGCCAGCGCCCCGACCCGTCGGTGTACCTCGACCAGAAGTATATCGACTTCCACCTTGCGCAATTCAACGGCGGCGCGACTTATCTTGTCTCCAAATCATCATTGGACAAGTATGGTCGCGACACGCTCGGCTACCCCGACAACACGCAATTTGTAATGACCAAGACCGAAATGGACGCCATGCTGACCAAAACCGGCAAGGACATCAGTAAGATTGAAACAGAACTGGGTATACCGGCCGGTAGCTGGAAAGGCCTGGAAATGGTAAGGATATCAATCCCCGACCCCAAGGGATTGAATGTACGCGTTCCTTCGGGCAACGAAATGGGCGCCAACAGCCTCTGGCTGCCAGGCGGGCACCTTCCGACGGGCTATTCCGAAGCGGTTGTCAACAAGATACCAAAAGGAAAATATACAGAAACACCACTATAACTATGAAATCGGGACAGCGCGTAGGGCTACGCGCTGTCCTTTCTTTTTGACGTATATTTAGCCCCGCATAACGCTTATTTACATGAAAGAAATTGCCAAGGAAGCCTGGAACTACACTTTTTCCGAACAGCAGCCCGGAGACTACATCCTCTCGGTGGTATGTGGAGGGGTGGGCTTGTACGACTTTGCAATACGTCTCACAGCCACACAAATTGCTGACTATGAGCGGGAAGGCATTCCTTACATTACCCGTCTGGCCGAACAGATACGTCACGACCAAACCCCGTTCCACCGGCAGAGGGCCTGACACCATTCTCCTGTTTTTCAAGCTGATTAACAAAATCTGAAAGGCCTTCCGGGGCCTTTTTTTCTTTTCCGTGCAACGTTTCCGGAACTCGGTCGTCATTGCATGCATCGAACAGTCGTTAATTAGCCATGTATGAAAACACCCCTACTCACCCTGGCCATCCTGGCCCTCACCATGAATTTCCTGTCGGCCCAACATGTGCGCATTTCGGGGCTACTGATGGACTCCACGGCCAGTAAACCCGTCGAGTTCGCGACGGTGGCATTGCTGAAAGACGGGAAGATCACCGAAGGCGTTACCGCCGATGCCAAAGGCCGGTTTGTATTTGCCAAAGTCGCGCCAGGCGTGTACATTGTCCAGGCCTCCCTGATGGGCTACACCAGCAAAACCTTTGGTCCGGTACATGCCGACAAAGAAGATGTCGAAATCGGCGTGATCAAACTCGCCGCCGCGGCGCAAAACCTGAAAGAAGTGACCGTGAGCGAGCAGAAGGCCCTGTTCGAGGAGCGATCCGACAGGATGGTTTATAATGCGGAGAAAGACATTAGCATTAAAGGCGGGGACGCTACCGATGTTTTGAAGAAGATACCGTCCATTGCGGTGGATATCGAAGGTAACGTACAGCTGCGTGGAAGCGGCAACATCAAGGTTCTCATCAACAACAAGCCTTCCAACGTCGTTGCCCGAAGCGTTTCCGAAGCACTGAAACAGATTCCGGCCGACATTATCAAGCAAGTGGAAGTAATCACCTCGCCTTCTGCCAAATACGACGCGGAAGGAACGGCAGGCATCATTAATATTATTACCAAAAAGAATACACTGAAAGGCACCAACGGATCGATCAGCCCGAACTTCGGGCAATGGAACAACTGGCCGAATGCCAGCATCAGCCACCGCAACAAGGGCCTGACACTTTCTGCGAACGGCGGGTTCAGCAACTGGAAAAACAAACGCTACATGCAGCAGCTGCGCACCTTCACCAACGGCGATACCGTCACCAACCAGGACCAGATGCAATGGATAAACGGCAGGGGAAAGAACTTCTACGGAACTTTCAATGCCGACCTGGATATCGACTCGCTCAATCGCATCGGTGCAGGGATTAACTACTATAATGGCATCAATACCAACAGGTTCGACATTACTTTCGACGAAAGCAGCCAGGGCGTTTCCGGCCAGTACTTCCAACGCGATATGCGCCGGACCTACGACTGGCAGGGTGCGACGGTCAACTTCGATTATACCCGTTTGTTCAAGAAACCAAAACGGGAGCTCGCCTTGCTGATGATGTACTCTTTTGAAGGAGAGGACAGCGATTACGACTCCGACGTCGCAACCCGCGAGAATGCAGTGTACTACCGCGAAAAGAGTTATAATATCAGCAATAATAAGGAAGGGACGATTCAGCTCGACTTCACCAACCCGCTCGACAGCATCAGCACGCTCGAAACCGGTACCAAAACCATTTTCCGCAAGATCCTGAGCGATTACCGCATATCCAGTGCCATCGACGGTTCCGACGATTTCCACGATATGCCACAGCAGGCCAACGTATTCGATTACGCCCAGCAGGTGACCTCCGCATACCTTGTTTATAACCGCACGCCGAAAAAGAAATGGGGTATCAACCTTGGCGCACGTTACGAGCACACGTTCATACAAGCCAACTTCCTGAACGGTACCGCGGCTTTTTCCAACAATTACGGAAACCTTATTCCGAGCGTGAGCCTGTCGCGGAGTCTTAAAAAGAACCAGCAGGTCAGGCTGAGCTACACCCAGCGCATTCAGCGGCCGCAGTTCTTTTTCCTCAACCCATATGTAAACCAGGCCGACTCCAAGAACCAATACGGTGGCAACCCGTACCTGAAACCCGAGCTGACGCACTCCGTGGAAGCGAATTACAGCGTATCGATCAAGCAGACAAGCATTAACGCGTCCTTTTTCCTGCGCCAGACCAACAACGCGATCGAGAGCATCAGCAGCGTCGACAGTACCGGCGTATTGAAACAGATTTTCCAGAATGTAGCCGAGAACTCCGCTTACGGCCTGAACCTGAGCGCCAATACGAAACTCATGAAGCAATGGACCGTCAACGGCTCGCTGAACCTCTTTTATAATGTACTGGAAAGCGCCGAGCTCAAAACCCGCAACGCCGACTGGATGTACCGCATCAACCTGAACTCGACAATCGATTTCGGCAAGGGCATCAAAGCGCAGCTCTTCGGGTTCTACAACTCGCCGCGCGTGAACCTTCAGGGTAGCTATGGCGGCTTTGGGTTCTATAATATTGTAATACAAAAAGAAGTGCTGAAGAAGAAAGGAACGATCGGGTTTGGCTATGACAATCCGTTCAACCGCAGAATACGGTGGAAAAACGATTTCGTAGGCGCCAACTTTGTGCAGACGCAGGACGTAGCCATGTACCGCCGCGGGTGGCGCCTCAACCTAAAATATGAATTCGGACAGGTGTCCGGTGGTCAGCGCCAGAAAAAACGGATCAGCAATGACGACAAGAAGTCTGGTGAAGGAAATAATTAAGGTTCAACAGTATTACTAAATCGGACAAAAAAGCCCGGGTTTCTCAAAAAACCCGGGTATTTTTTTGGAAACCGTATGGTTTCATTTATATTTGGAAACCATACGGTTTCCATTTTATTTTCCATTAGTTGTAAAACCCATGAACCAGACGCGGCGCGATGTTTTTCAGGCTATTTCGGACCCTACCCGTCGGGAGATCATCCATTTGCTCGCCCGGCGGACGCTCAATCTGAACAACGTCGCCGATCATTTCACGATCAGCCGGCCGGCTGTTGCGAAACACATCCGCATACTCACCGAATGCGGACTCGTCGTTGTCCGGACCCGTGGCCGCGAAACCTTCTGCGAGGCCGATTTGAAGGGCCTTAAACAGGTTTCGGAATGGGCCAATACCTACCAGGAATTCTGGAATAATAAGCTGGACGCACTCGAACGCTTCCTGGACGAAAACCCTTCGGATGAAAACCTCTGAACTTTTAACCCATAACAACTATGGCTTTTGAACCTTTTGTTTTAGAAAGAGTACTGAATGCCCCGCCGGCGCGCGTGTGGAGAGCTCTTACCGACGCGGGCCAGATGAAAAAATGGTATTTCGATATCCCGGAATTTAAAGCGGAAACCGGCTTCGAGTTCGAATTTACAGCCGGAAGCGAGGAACGGCAATACCGCCATCTCTGCAAGGTCACAGAGGCTGAGCCGAACCGGAAACTCGCCTATTCCTGGCGCTACGCCGACTATCCCGGCGACTCCGAAGTAAGTTTCGAGCTGATCCCCGAGGGTGATAAAACCCGACTGCGCCTCACGCACAAGGGCCTTCATACCTTCCCGAAAGACCATCCCGATTTCAGACCCGAAAGCTTCTCTGCGGGCTGGAACCACATTATCGGGAAGAGCCTGGCCGAGTTTGTCGAGCAGGAAGGTTAAGGAATTACCTTTTCGGCACGCAACTGATCGAATATGCGGTAGAACATTTGTTCGGTATCCGCATATTCGTGAAAGCCCAGCCGCCTGGCCTTGGAACCGTCTGCGAGAAAATCATAATTCCAGGAAAAGACGAAATCTCCGAATGGCCAGGCGGACAATGCTTTGTAGCCATATTGCAATCCATGGCGCTCGCGCAGCGCTTCCCACACCGGCGCCTTGTCGCGCATGACCTCCGCGAGGGGGAGTTGCACGGGCGAAGCGGTTTCCAATCCGAAATAGCGACCAAGCTTAGGCCACATTTCTTCCCAGCGAAACAGGTCGCCGTTGTTGATATTAAACGCCTGATTCACGGCTTCCGGCGTAGTAGCGGCCCACACGGTGGCTTTGGCCAGCAAATCCGCGTCGGTTAGCTCGATCAACGGATGATAGGCGCCCGGCTTTCCCGGAAACCGGAAAGGCACATTCAATTCCTTGCTAATGGAAGCATAAACGGCAATCAGCGACACCAGATTGAGCGGGTTACCGGGTGCAAAACCACCCACCACCGACGGCCTGATAGCCGACCAGTTCCATTGCTTGCCTTCCTGCGCCAAAGTAATGTACCGTTGCTGTTCCGTCATAAATTCGGGAAGCATAATAGGCGGGTCGTCCTCCCGTGCGGGCGTCCTGAACGGCCCCAGATGCGCGCCGTACACTTTATAGCCCTGCATGAAACTGACATGTTCCAGTTTGGGCGACACTTTTTCGATAGTTTCCACCACGTTCCTGAACATGGCCATGTTGGGCGCTACCAGTTCGGCCCAGGTCGGCTTGTCCTGATAGGCCGTATAAAAAACGTGGGTTACCCGGTCCAATGCTCCAAATTTGGCTGCTACATCCGCCTCGTCGAGCAAATCGACTATAATGGTTTCGACATTTCCCGGCAGCGGCTTTCTCGATGTTCCTATTACTTTCCAATCGGGCAGCGATTGCAAATAGGCTGTCAGGTTTTTACCGATTACCCCGCTTGCTCCCACGACCAATGCTGTTTTTAGCTTTTCCATGGCCCGTTACGCTTGATATGCTATTTCCTGATTACTGAATATACCTTCCAAATGCGCCAGGTATTGATTCTTGTATGCATCGACACGCTCGGGCGTCGCGTTCTTTTCGAGATCGTGGAAATGCATGCCGTCCAGCTGCGCTAATCCTGCAAACGCATTCATCCGGTGAAAACCGAACATCACACCTTCATCCACCGAGTGTTCGCGGAAGAACTCGCCCGGTAATGTGAATGCCGTTTCCGGAGCGTTCCAGGTGGTGGTGAGCATGTATTTGCGGCCGTGGAGCATTCCGCCGGTGCCGTAGTTGATCGCCGGATTATCGGTTTTGCGGCCGTCGCTTCGATAAATGCCTTTGCGGTGGCCTGCGGTGAAGACGATGTCGATGTATTCTTTCAATTTATAAGGCATCGAGAACCACCATATAGGCGTATGGTATACGACCACATCGGCCCAAACGAATTTCTTCACTTCCTCATCCGGGTCGTAGGACTCGTTAATGTCTGTTACTTGCAGCTCAAAGCCGTTTTCTTCCGTAAAATAGGATTGGTCAAGTCCGGTCAGTGTATGATTAAATTTCCCTCCGGAATGCGCAAAATGCTGACCGCCGTTGATGACAAATATCTTTTTCATGTTCTGTTTGATTTTGATGCTACAAATTTCCGGCAGCTTAACTCATTATCAAAATAACTTAAATTGTATATTTGTATCATAAAACTTATAGAAAGGTATGGTACTCAATCTGGAATGGCTCCGCACTTTCAAGGCGATCTATGAAACGGGGACGCTCTCGGCGGCGGCCCAGGAGCTTTTTATATCGCAACCAGGCGTAAGCCTGCATTTAAACTCACTGGAAGCCTATACCGGGCACAAACTGTTCGACCGGTCGCCGCGGAAAATGGTACCAACCGAGAAGGGAAAGGTATTATACAACTTCGTGCTCGACCCACTGCGCAAGCTGGAAGCCGTGGAACAGCATTTTCATAAAAGCTCCAAGTCCGAGCGGCCGACGATCAGCGTCGGGATGTGTTTTGAAACATTCCAGTACACGCTCGAAGAGCATATTGCCTCATTGCCGTTTAACCTCATTATTAAATTCGGCGAATACCCGCAAATGCAGCAGGACCTCGACAACGGCCTGCTCGACCTGATCGTCACGCCACAGCAGGGCAGCCAGCAAAACCTGGTTTACAAGCCATTTTCCAAAGAAAGGATTGTGCTCATCGCTGGTAATCAGACCGACATCGACCCGCTGATCGATCTGCTCGGCCAGCCGAATAAGACGGAAGCCGCCAACTGGCTCAAACAGCAGATCTGGTACAGCACGGCTGCCGACATGGAGCATTTGAAGAATTTCTGGCTGAAAAATTTCGAGCAGCACCCCGATTTCCGCCCTAATTACATTGTCCCCAACATTTGCTCCATCATCCGTTGCCTCAGCGACGGCGAGGGCTTCTCGATCGTCCCGCATTTCCTATGCGTGGAGGCCATGGAAGCCGCGCAGATCCAGCTCGTATGGGAAGGCAGCACGCCGCTGGAAAACACGCTGTATTTCGGGACAAGGAAAAAGACCATTTATCAAAAGGAGATCGAGCAGTTGCAGGAGCTGTTTGTGAGCAAATGGAAAGCTCCGGAAGCCATAGCATTGGCCTGAGTTAATACAAAAATCCCCGCCCGGGATAAACCGGACGGGGCTGTCGAGGAAGTACTGTACTTAACCTATCAGATACTCACGTTAATAGTGACGTTGATATTCCCCCGCGTCGCTTTGGAATAAGGACAAGTCTGGTGCGCCGATTCGATCAGAATGCGGGCAGTTTCTTCGTCCAGGCCGGGCAGGCTTACATTCAGGCGGGCTTGCAGGAAATATTCGGCCTTAGTGAGACCCAGGTCTACCTCTGCATCCACCGCTGTACCTTCCGGCAAAGCAACTTTTTTCTTCGCGGCTGCTATGCCGATTGCCCCGATAAAACATGCTGACCAGCCCGCGGCAAAAAGCTGCTCAGGATTGGTACCAGCGCCATTGGAGCCCGGTGATGACAATTTAATGTCCAGATTACCATCCGAACTGCGTGAAACGCCGTCGCGGCCGCCAGAGGTGTGGGTTTTCCCTGTATAGAGAACTTTATCGATGGTGGTATTACCTGCTACTTGAGCGATTTCGATTGTTTCCATGATTTTGACCGGGTCGCCGGTACGATTAAATTAAAGTTTGATTTTGTAGTCTTTTAATAGTTTGCAATTCTGCGCAAAATCAGCGTTTCCGCTGCGATTTCTGATACAAATAGACTACAATTCCGTCGCACCCAACACCGCAAAATAACCCGACTGGACAGATTGAAAGCCCAACTGGACAAAGAACGTCGCGAGCTCGGCAATTTCAGTCTGAGCCGCCCCGTCCGCTCAGACTGAAATTGCCCTTCCTCCCCTTCCTCCTTCCTCCTTCCTCCCTTCCTCCCTTCCTCCCTTCCTCCCTTCCTCCCTCCCCCGTCCATTCCAGCCCCGAATATGTCCAGTTCGGCCCGAATCCAATTCCCCACGACGGCTCCTAACCCTACTTTTGAGAAAAAACAAACCGCAATGAAGACCCTGAAACACCACACATTCCGCAACATTGCAGCCGTGCTCGCAGGCATCTTTTTCACGAGTTTCGTTGTATTGCAGGTTAATAGCCCAGAGATCGAAAATCCGCCCGTAACGTCGGAATTTCACGGACCGGAAGAGGTAACCCGCATTCTGAAACGCTCGTGCTACGATTGCCATTCCAACGAAACCAACCTGCGCTGGTACGACAAGGTCGCACCGTTCTCCTACAAAGTCGCTGCCGACGTCGAGGAAGCCCGCAAACGGTTCAATTTTTCGGAATGGGACAGCATTCCCAAGGGCGAGCAGGAAGGCAAGCTCTGGTACATTGTCAATATGATCGAGGCCGGCCGGATGCCGCTACCTGAGTACACAGCCACACACCCGTCCGCAAAAGTGACGCCTGCGGAGCTTACTGTCCTGAAAAACTACGTGACCAGCATATCGCAAAAGCATTATGCCACCGGAGACACAGCCAAGATCGTTGACAAGCCTAAAGTCGCAAACGTGCCAACCTCCGTCATTGGCATTCGCTATTTCGATGATTACAAAAACTGGAAGGTGATTAGCACCACAGGCCGTCCCGACAATGGTACCTCACGCATAATCTACGGAAACGACATTGCCGTGAAAGCCCTGGAAGAAAACGACATCCTTCCCTGGCCCGACGGTGCGGTGATCGTGAAAGTAGTTTGGAACAGCCAGGCACCCGACGCCGACGGCAATGTAAAACCCGGCAACTTCAACAACGTCCAGATGATGGTCCGCGACGCGAAAAAGTTTGCCGGAACCGAAGGCTGGGGCTTCGCCCGGTTCGGCGGGCTTGATTTGAAACCCTACGGCAAGACGACCGCATTCGCGACCAGCTGCATCAATTGCCACCAGTTGGCCAAGGGAACCGGGTTCGTATTCGACATTCCGACCAAACCGGCTCAGCGGTGACAGCCTGAACATTCACTCATTCAAAACTCAATCATTCACTCATTATGAAAACCAAAATCATCAATTCGCTTTTTCTTTTATTCGGCATTTCCATTTCTGCTATGGCTTTTAACCCAAAAACCGATTCGGCAAATACAGAAAAAGCCGCAAACAGAGGCTTTGCGGTTATCGAACTCTTCACCTCGGAGGGCTGTTCGAGCTGCCCGCCAGCGGATAAGCTGCTGGCGAAAATCCAGGAGGAACATGCGGGCAAACCGGTTTACATTCTCGCCTTCCACGTAGACTACTGGAACCACCAGGGCTGGCGGGACGTGTTCAGCGAAAAAGACTTTACCAAACGCCAGTACCAATATGCAAGCTGGCTCAACCTCGAAACGGTTTACACGCCGCAGGTGGTCGTAAACGGCAGGCATGAACTGATCGGCTCGCAGGAAGAGACGCTGAGACGCGCATTGAATATAGAACTGAACTCCGGCGCTCCTGCGCAGTTGCATGCCGACGCGCAAATCGAGGCGGGGAAATTGAAACTGGCTTACCAGGCAACCAACGCGGGCCGCGGTACCGTTTTACAAGTCGCATTGGTACAAAAAGTAGCGCATACGATGGTGAAACGCGGCGAGAATGCGGGCCGGTTGCTGCCGCACGTGCAGATCGTCCGCCGCATTCAAAGCTTCCCGGCAGTAGACAGCGGCCATGTGGCGTTGAATCTGCCGGAAGGTTTTAACCCGACCGAATGGGAAGTGATTACTTTCCTGCAAAACACCCAGACTGGTACCATTACCGCCGCCATTCGGCCCGATTTCAAACAAAATAGCTAAGGATCGCCATGAAAAGCATCATTTTAATCATCATCTCCGCCACACTCGTATTGGCCGCTTGCCAGGACTCGCGCAAGCTCACGCCTGCACCCGAGACGATCTTCGACGATCAGGGCCTGCACGTCATCACCTCCTTCCACAACGCCCGTACGCATACGATTTCGGTACTTTACGGGAACGACGACGCCCTCGCACATGCACGTGAGGAGCGCGCAGCGCACACATCCGGCGAAGCGACGCCCGGCGAAGCGACGCCGGGCGTAGTTTTCAAGCTCGTAACCTGGGATTTGAAACAAAATCCGCTGTGGTTTGGGAGTAATATCAATGGCGGACTACGGTCGGTGGAGACGGTAACCGTTTCCACCGGCGGCTCTGGCCCTGCGATCGATTATGCGATCCGCCACTCCCGTCAAAAGCGTGACGAAAATGCCGCTACAAGCAAAGCAGAGCGGATTAGTTTTATATTTGCCCAACAGGCATCTGTTTTTCCGTAAACCTGTTCAAGAACAATCATGGTACAAAAGAGATTCAGGGTTTCGGCGGTGATCGTCTGGCTTAGTTCCCTGTCACTGGGTGTGCTCACCACCGTCCCCAAAATAGCCGAGAAGCATCCCAATGGTTTCGAGGCGATTACCAGCGCCTTGATCACCACGTCGTTTACCTTGTTTGTGTGGTATTTCAATATCTATTCGCTGCCGAAATTCACCAAGGAGCATTCAGCGACGGGCTTTTCCTACTCCCTGCTGTTCCGGAGCATCGCCATTGGCATCGTGCTCATGTTCCTGATGGTAGGCGCGCAAAAGCTGGCGATCCCGTCGGTGGATTTCGGACCGGTGGTGCTGATGTTCGAGGTGCGCGGGATCATGATCAACCTGATCTTCTATATGTTGCTGCATCTGCTCTACCAGACACACCGCAACCAGCAGGTGATCCTCGAACTCGAACGCAGCAAGGCCGACAACCTCGGCGCGCAATATGAGTTGCTGAAACAGCAGGTCAACCCACATTTCCTCTTCAACAGCCTCAGTACCCTGAAATCGATGGTGGAGCTGGAAGACAAGAACAGCGTCGACTTCATATTAAAACTCTCTGATTTTTACCGGTTTTCACTCGAAAACAGAAAGCTCGACCTGATCTCACTTTCGGAGGAGATTGAAATACTCGACGCTTATATGTATTTGCTGAAAGCACGGTTCGAAGAGGGTATCGAGCTGGAATACCGGATCCCGGAGGACATTTACCGGACTTTCATACCGCCGTTCACCCTGCAACTGCTGGTCGAGAATTGCATTAAACACAACGTCGTTTCGCTTGATTATCCCTTGCACATTACCATATACGAAAAGAACGGCCTGCTGGTCGTCGAAAACCCTTTGCGCCTGAAAAAGAACCCCGAGCATTCGACGGAAGTGGGGCTCGACAATATCAACCGCCGGTATTTCCACCTGCTGAACCAAAAAGTACAAATCGAAAACGACCAGGAATATTTCAGGGTCAAACTGCCGCTCATTCATGAAAATCGTAATCGTTGAAGACGAAATCAAAACGGCCCGCTCGCTGGCGCAGCTGATCACCACGCTCCGCCCCGAAGCCGACATTGTGGCCACGATCCAGAGCGTGGAACGGGCCGTTTCCTACCTCACGGAAATGCCCCAGCCCGACCTGATTTTCATGGATATCCAGCTGTCCGACGGCCTGTGTTTCGAGATTTTCGAATCGGTGAGAGTGGTACCACCGGTGATATTCTGCACGGCTTACGACCATTATGCCATCGAGGCGTTCAAGGCCAATGGCATTGATTATCTGCTCAAACCATTCAAAAAAGAGCATATTGAAGGTGCGCTCGATAAACTTAGCCAGTTGAAAACCTATTTTTCCAGTGAAAAACCACTGGTACCTGAGCTTGAAATGCTTTTAAAAAAACTCGCCGAACCCGAAGGCAAAAAGAGCTTTCTGGTTTTCAGGCAAAACAAATACATTACCATTAAAACCGAGACGATCGCATTCTTCTACATTCATAATGAAACAACCTGGCTGCGCACATTTGATAATCAGGATTATACCATTACCCAGCCTCTGGAAGACGTGCAGGGGATGGTTTCCTCTTCACAGTTTTACAGGCTGAACCGCCAGTACCTCGTCAATTTCGATGCGGTGAAGGAAGTGGAGCATTATTTTTCGAGGAAGCTTTTTATCAAACTCACGACCCCGACACCGGAAAAACTGCTGATTGGCAAGGAAAAAGTAAGCCATTTTTTGGGCTGGCTCGAAAACCGTTGAGCTTTATATAAAAAATCCATTGAACATAAATATGGACAATGGATCTTTAACTACATAACTCAATAGCAATAACCGCACTAGGTGCATTTGTTATTGTGTTCGAAATATATCGTTAAGAAGAAGGCGGTGTAATTAAAAATGAATTAAAAATGCCCCCTTCCTCTGCTAAATCGTAATCGACTCCCCTATTTCGGGCAAATGCAGCGTCAGGCCCGCGTCGCGGAACGCCTCTATTGCCGCCGCTTTGTCGACCTTAATAAAGCCGAAAGTGTCGTAATGCACGCCCAGTACATGCGTCACCCCCAGCAGTTTGGCCGCCTCGATGGCATCCTCGATCCCCATCGTAAGCACATCGCCGATCGGTAATGCCGCGAAGTCCAGCTTCACCCATTTCGGGACGAGCGTCATATCGAGCGTGAGCGCGGTATCGCCGCTGTAATAGAAATTGCCGTCTTCGGTTTTGAATGCAAACCCCTCCGCTACACCGGCGTAGCTGCCATCCTGGAAACTGCTCGAATGCACGGCAGCGGTACCTTTCGCGATCCCGAAGTCGAAGCTCCACTTACCGCCCGGGTTGAGCGGATGCACGTTTTTAACACCCTGCGCGCCGAAATGCGTGTAAAGTTCCCAGCTGCCCACCACCATTGCATCGTTGTTGTTGGCGATACGCACCACGTCATGTGAGTGATCGAAATGCCCGTGGGACACAAAAATATAATCCACTTTAATATCGTCCGGGTTGATGCCGCTGGCAAGTTCGTTACCCGAAATGAACGGATCGAACAGGATCGTTTTGCCTCCCGCAACTACGGAGAAACACGAATGGCCGTAATAGGTAATTTTCATTGTTTTAGTTTTTGGTGTAATAATACTGCCCGGCCGGGAGCTGTCAAAATGATAACGGCATAAAAGTCGGTGTTGCTCACGTCAGTGCTTAATCGTCCACCATTGCCATTTTAAACTCATGTAACCGAAAGTACTATAACCCTATACTTTGTAGGCAAAATATTTCCCGATACTGTTGGATATACATAAAAGTACTTCTACATTTATACGCTTTCCTTAAAGCAACAAAATTCACTTTATTCCCTCTTTAATTATGAAAAATTACTTTACCCTCGTCCCCTTTACCCTTGTTGTGGCGCTGGCCGGCTTATCAAACCGTGCCCTAGCACAGGACACCCAAACCGACAATCACCAGATTTCCGTGGTTGTACCCACCGTGGCATTACTTGACCTTGAAACTTCCGCAACCAGAAACTTTACAGCCAGTTTTACCAAACCTGCCAACGATGAAGCGGGTGATAAAATAGTAGCTCCCGCTGCAAACTCGACGATTTGGCTAAACTACACATCGATCCAGACGGGAACCACGACCAAGAAAGTGAATGTGAAAGCTACGCCGCTGGTCGATGGCATAGACATCCACCTGGTGGCAGCCACTGCGGTGGGTGGTGCCGGTACAAAAGGTACGCCAACGGCCGGCTTTAATCTGCTGACAACCGATCAGGCGCTCATTTCCGACATCGGAAGCGCGTACACGGCTTCGGGCCCCACGAGCGGGCACCAGCTCACCTATACTTTCATTGCCGACGATGCCAATTATGCAAACCTGCGGTCGGGATCCACGACGGTTACCGTGACTTACACGCTCGCGGACAACTGAGATTCCGATGAAATGGATTGCCTTACTCAGCATGATGCTACTGATGCCCCGATATTTGCGGGCATCGGTAGTGGTCTTGAACGGATTGACGCACAACCACAGCATTCCGACAGCCTCGACGAAGGTCCAGGGGACGATCAAGGTCAAAAATGATGGAGGAAAAGACTCCCGTATATTGGTATACCGTCAGGACCTCGTTTCAGAGTGCGATCAGCAGGCGGCTTACCCGGAAGTGGGCAGCCACAGCAGGTCGCTCGGGTTGGGCCTGAAAACGAATATCGATGAACGGGTGATCGCCACCAGCGAAGAATACGACGTGCGGTACACGATCGAAGCCGATCCGAACCGCCAGCCGGGTACCTATTGGGAGGTGATCATGGTGGAAGTTGCCGATCCCGTGCGCGAGGAATCGCACCGGGGCATTCAGATCAATTCGAAAGTACGTTACGCCATTCAGGTGATCGTGGATATCGGGCCGGCGGAAGGGCCTCCTTTGTCCTACGAGAAGGTTACCTACGAAAAGGTTGCCGCCGAACAGTCTGTCCTGAAAGTCGTTTTGAAGAACAACGGCGCCTATGGCGCGCGTACGAATGTGATTCTCGAAGTGTACGACAGCAACGGTAACAAGCTCAAAACCACGCAGCCAAATACCCGCATGCTTTATCCGGGCAGTTGCAGTACGTTTGAAATACCCGTTACCGATGTGCCGAAAGGCAAATACGATTGCGTGATCATCGCCGACACAAAAAAAGACCTGTTCGGCTCGAACATTTCTTTACAGGTTGAATAACCCTCCTCTCCCATTGTACCGGCTTATCGCCATATTGCTTTTGTTGACAGGACTGAACGGTTACGGGCAATCACCCATAACCGTGAGCCTGGCAAATGTACCGAGCCCCGCTGGGTGGGGCCCCGCTGGGTCGGGCCCCGCCGGGTCGGGCACGGTTGTTCCCGGCGGACATTTCACACTGTTTTTTGACGTAAAGTCCTCCTCATCCCTCCCAGATTCGCTGCGGGAAGAGATTCAGCTGCCTGAAAAATGGCGGCTGCTTTCCCAGCGACGGCCCGCAAGAACGCCCGGCGACCAGAGCCTGCGCTACTTTTACGTAATAGGCACGCCAGCCGCCTGCGCCTCGGGCGATTACCAGGTTAAATTCCACGTGCACACTGCCGTCGTGAGCGCCGTGCAAACGGACGGACGCGAGGCCAGCGTGCAAGTGCCAATCACCATCACGCCGATTCGCAGCATTGAACTGTTTGTGGTCACACAGCCCGAGTTTATCCGCGAAGGCGACACGCTCCGGCTGACCTACCTGATCCGCAATTCCGGCAACAATCCGGAGAAGTTTCTTGTGAAGTCCGACCAAGGCAAGGTCGATCACATTGCCGACAGCCTAACCCTCGAACCGGGGGCCGGCACCAACGTAACCGTATCGCAAGTCATTCCGGTCACCGACAACAATGCGTGGCAAGCCGCTTCGAACCTCTCGATTATGATGACAGGCGGCGCGGAGCCCGTGTATTCCGTTACTAGCATACCTGTTTTTTCCTCCAAAGTCAGGAAAATCGACCCCTATTTCCGCTTTCCGGTGGAAGTGGGCGGTACATATCTCTCCTACCGCTATGGCGGCAGGCAGTTCACGGCCTATCAATACCTGGCCACCGGCAAAGGTTTCATCGATCAGAAAGAGCGCCATTACATCGACTTCACCGTTCGCGGGCCGAACCAGTTCGTGTTCCCAGCGATAGGCACGTACGATCAATACTCGCTCGATTATGCCTGGCGCAAACGCCTGTTCGTTTCGGCGGGCGATTATGTTTTGCAGCTCAACAACCTGATGGAATTCGGCCGTTTCGGGCGCGGGCTGCGCGTGGAGCAGCAGTTTAAAAAAGTGGCCTACACCTTATTTTACCAGAAAGCCCGGTTTTTTATGAACCAGAAGGATGCTATCGGGGGCAGGTTTTTGTTTAAAATCAAAGAGTCTGCCAATGTAGGGGTCCATTATGCATCTAAAAATGTGCTTTTTCACCACCAGCAATTCTGGTCGCATATGACGGGCCTTGCCGCGAGCGTCCACACCAGGGAATTCAATTTCGAAAGCGAACTGAGTGCCGGCCAGGCTATCGGCAAAACCGATTACGGTGCATTTCTCCGGCTTCAATTGGCCAAAAAATGGATCAGTATCACGAGCAATCTCATTTACGCAGGAAAGCACTTTTATGGTTTTTACAACAACAGTCGCCTGTTCAACAACAATATCGGCTTCAATATCACCCGCAAACTGACGATCGGCGCAAGCAACAACTTTTCCGACGTGAACCCGAGCCTGGACGCCAACCTGTACAGCGTGTCGCCGAAAGACCGCAGCTACATGGGTTACATTTCCTACCAGCCCGACCAGCGAAACCGCTTTTATCTCTTCTATTCCAAAGCGGAACGCAAGGACCGGCAGCAGCCCGCGGCATTTCACTACTCCGAAAATTTCAGTAATTTTTCCTATAACCTTGCCTCCCAAAAGTTTACCCTCTTTTATCAGGGCAGATATGGTTATTCCAAAAATCACCTCGTACCCGATAATAATGGACGAAACGAGTCGTTTTCGAACCTCATACAACCGGCGGTCCGGCTCTTTCCGTGGATTTGGGTCGGCGGGTATTTCGAGCACCAGCGTACGAGCAAGTTTTCGGCAACCGGCGCGGTCGAAAATTTGCTTTTCTATGGAGGCAATGCGAGGGTCAATATCAAAAGGAACCTGTACGCGAGCTTCCTCTACCGCAATAATTACGCGCCCGACGAGCTCTACGTGCGAAGAAGTTTTCTGGACGCCTCGATTACCCTGGACCTGAAAAGGCACGTTTTCGCACTCTCCGGCGGCCATTCCTATATTCCCAACGCCGCCAATACCGACCAGAACACGCTCTTTTTCAATATCAGGTACGCATTGCGGCTGAATGTGCCGCTGGGACGGAAAAAGAACATCGGCACGGTGAGAGGGAAACTTACCGGTTTGGGCTATCGCAAGCAGGGTAATCTTATCCAGCTCGGCAGCCATAAGTTTATGACCGACAGCACGGGCATGTTCTCCTTCGTCGGTGTAGCGCCCGATCGCTATTACCTCAGCATCATCCAAAACGAATCGGGCAGCGAGGGTGTAGTACCGGTGGTGCGGATGCCCATGTTGGTAGATGTGCGCCCCGACAGCCTTAGTATGGTAGAAATTCCGCTGACGCGCACAGGAAGCATTGTCGGCAGGATCGAATTTTTAAAGGCAAAACAGAATGGCCTGTCGGCCGTCCTGACCGAAAAGCCGCCGGTGCTGATCAAACTGAATGGCGAAAATGGTAGCTACCTCACCGAGCTAAACGATAAAGGTGAATTTTCGTTCCGCGAGATACGGCCCGGGAACTGGGAAATATCGGTATTCATCCCTGGAAGCCAGGACCGGTTCGTGGTCGAAGAAAGCAACCGCCAGCTGACGGTAGAAACCGACAAAACGCTCGATCTGACATTCAGGATCAGGCCGAACGAGAAGCGGATCCATTTTTCGGAAAGAAATTTTGAAGTATCTGTCAAAAAATGAGGTATGTAATGCTCCTTTACTGTCTTTTGTCCGGCCTCGCCTCATCCGCGCAGACGGTGACCGTGGACGTGAGCCTTGCTATGCCGTCGGTGGCCCTGGTGGACATTTTGCCCACGGGCTCCAACAGCGTTACCCTGCAAATGACCGCACCGACAGAAGCAGGTAATACGGTCGGAACGGGCACTTCAAACAATGCCAACTGGCTCATATTCACTTCGGCGGTTGCTACCGGGGGATCACGGAGCATTAAGGGCGATGTGATAGGCACCCTGCCCGCAGGCATCCGGCTGCGCCTGGATGTATCGGCGTACGTCGGCACCGGGCTGGGCTTTACGGGTGGTAACAGCTACGTCACGGCCAACAAATACCTGACCAACACGCCAATCAGTTTTATAGATAATATTAAAGGCGCCTACACCGGCATTACCTATGGCAGCAGCGGCTTCCAACTTACTTATTCGCTTGAAATACAGACTTATGCCAATATCCGCAGCGGCACATCGAATGTGACGGTGCGTTATACCATGGCCGACAACTGATGAGATACCTGATCGCTTTTTATATCGCCTGCCTGAGCACCTTCGCCGTTTCCGCCCAAACGATATCGATTAACAGCGGAACAACGTGGTCTATCCCCTCGCTGTCGTCGACGATCACAAAAGCCGGTAAAAATTACGAGCATATCGAAACCAGCAGCGCTTCTCAAACCCTACTGAAAGTGAATGCGTTAATTGGCTGGTCCATCACCGCACACCTCAGCACGACTTCCAACTGGGACTCCTCGCTGAAACTTTACGTGCAGCGAACCGGCAATGGTACGGGCATTGCCATCCTTAGCGGCGGCACCACGTACATCCAGCTCACCAGCACGCCGCAAGCATTCTTCAGCGGCTTGCTGAACCTGCTCGCCCACCGCGACAATATCCCTATTCAGTACAAAATCGAAGGGTTGTCGGTTATGCTGCCGGTGAAGACGTATACGACGACGGTGACTTATACGATTTCGGGGCTGTGAAGCCCTTCGGGCCGACCATGGACGATGGTCGGTCATTGCTATTCAAACATCTTCTCCTCCCGTATCGCGCGAAACGGCTTCGCAAAAAATTCCATCGTCACCCGGTTAAACTCTGCCGCGTAATGCACCAGCGTAGAATGCCCTGAATTCGGTAAAATCCACAAATACGACTTTGGAATAGCCCGGGCGATCTGAACTGTATGTTCGGGGATAATCACATCATGGTCGCCGCCGATGATGAGCGAAGGGCAATGTATTTTATGCAGTTGTTCGAGCGTGATATTCGGCTGGACGGCCATCAGATGCATGAGCTTCTTCTGGTTGCGTTTCACGGGATCGGATGTTTGAATGGCGAGGTCGGCGTCCCATTCCAGGATTTTTTTGTACACCCACGGATCCAAGGCCGTGGAATCGGGCCAAAGGTTTGCGCCCGTGGCGGCCAGTTTGCGTACTTTCCCGGGGTGTCGCAGGGCAAGCAGCAATGCATTGATACCGCCGTCGCTCCACCCTACCACATTACAGGAATCAACTTTGAGGTGTTCCAACAATGCGTGGATGTCGTCGGCCATCATTTCGTAGGATAGCGAGTCGCCTGCATCTTTAGATTTCCCATGTGCCCGGCTATCGACCAGAATCACTTTGTTGGATTTCGCGAATGCAAGGAGCTGGTGCTTGAAATCGTGCATAGAGCCGCCGTTACCATGAATAAACAGCACCGGCGCACCGGCGCCATACATTTCATAATACAGCTTCACGCCCCGCAATTCGGCAAAATGGCCCGCTTTGGGATTGCGGCCCAGCAGCGCGGTATCCGGCTTTACCTGGGCTGACGCTTGTACAAATGCCTGTGCCCACGCCAGACAGCAAAACACGATCGCGAGTTTCAGTTTCATTTCAGATTGGTTTGTGGCTCGTACTTTCCAAATGTACGTTCCAAAAACGACTCTATCCTCGCTTTTTGCCGCAAATGATGCCTGAAATGCATTTCCGAAAACTGAAACCATTCCTCCGCGCACAGGTAATGCAGCCCGGGATGTTTCGCTTTCCCATGAAACAAACTCCGGCCGATCAAAAGGTCCGTTTCGGCGACAAGCGTTTTCAAACGGACAAGCCTGTCGACCAAGAATTGCTTGCTGCCCGGCTGGCGGACAAACGCATTGGAAGGAGGACCTTCGAGAATCGCATCGGGAAATGCATTGTTGCGCAGCATGGCTTTCGCCTCGGAAGTGCAATCCTCCATGGCATGATCGTTCGACGCGAGGCAAATCCTGATCTGGCTAAAATAAAAATCCGTCTCTTCCAGGATGTGCATATACACTTGCCCCAACGACCACGCACCCGGCCCCGGCTGGGCCAGAAGCCTGGCAATGTCGTAAGCTTCCAGCGATTGAAGCCAGATATTAATGGTGTGGTGGTAATCCTTGACCCTCATTGTTTAAGATGTGCTGATGAACTTACAAACTTAACCGGATCATGTGTGAAAATGCGCGGGGTTTAACGACAATCAGCGGTGGCATTTGCGACAAAAATAGGGCTATGTACAGGATCGACGGAAGGGTAGTCGATGTAGCCTTCGTCACCGCCCTGGTAATAGGTCGCCGGATCCCCCACTGCAAGGGGAATATTTAACCTGAAACGTTCGGTGAGGTCAGGATTGGCAATGTAAGGTTTTCCAAATGCGATGAGATCGGCCAGCCCGGCTTGCAACGCAGCCTCAGCCGTCTCTGCCGAATAGCCTCCTGCAAGGATTACCAGCCCACTGTAACGCCGACGCAGCTCGCGGATGAATGCTTCCGGGATTTTGCCGTGCCCAACCGGCCCCTGATCGGACAAATGAATGTACAGAATCCCCATTTGCTGCAATGCATCCACAATGTAGCGCTGCGTTTCAGCTTCCTCCGCGTAGTCGGGCAGGTCGTTGAGCTTTACAAATGGCGAAAGGCGTATCCCCGTGCGCTCTTTCCCGATCGCCGCCGCGGTACCTTCCACGATTTCGAGCAGGAAACGGCTGCGGGCGGCAATACTTCCCCCGTACGCATCTGTGCGCCGGTTGGTATGCGGGTGCAGGAACTGTTCGGGCAGAAAACCGTGTGCACCATGTATTTCCACGCCATCGAAACCTGCCTCGATGGCATTGATAGCCCCTTGGATATGCTCGCCGATGAGCCTGCGCACGTCGGCGGCGGTAGCTTCAACGGGCTCGCTGTTTGGCAAATGGATTTCCCCCGGCGTGCGGATTAGTCCTTCTGCGCTGACCGCGGCCGGCGCGATCAGCGGCATTTGTCCTTCATTATTGAGGTAATGCCCGATGCGGCCCGCATGCACCAGCTGCATAAAAATCCGTCCGCCGAGGGCATGCACCTCCGCGGTAACGCGCTTCCAGCTGTCGACCTGCTCCTGGTTGTAAATTCCGGGGGTACCCATATAGCCGATGCCATTAGGGGCGACGGCCGTATTGTCCGTAATAATCAGCCCCGCGCCCGCCCGCTGCCTGAAATATATCGGCGCTGATTCACCGGGAATGCCATTCAATGCCCTCCGGCGGTTCATTGGCGCCATTACGACGCGGTTTGGTAATTCAAGCGTGCCTGTTGTGACTGGTGTCAATAGTTTTTTCTCCGTATTCATAAATTGCTTTTTTTGAATACAAAACTATCCGGACCACCGGCGGCCGGCCAGTGACATTGCGTGGTTTTTTCGGTATTTTTACAGGTTATGAAACAAAAAACACTGCACCAACCCTTTGAAGTTTACGTAGCCGATATGGATTGCTGGAACGAGCGGCCATTGATCTACCACTTCTTCGAAATAGTCTGGATCATGAACGGCACCGGTACCCGCGAGACCAACCGGAACCGCTTTCCCTACCGCCCCGGCAGCCTATTTCTATTCACCCCGCTGGATTGCCGAGGGTTCGATGTCGGCACGCACACCCGGTTCTGCTCCATCCGGTTCTCGGAAGTGTTTTTATCCGAATACAAAACCGAGCAGGACAAAGAACGGGTAACGGCGTGGCTGAAACAGCTTGAAACGATTTTCGCACACCATAACCGGTTCGAAGAGCTCCTGATCCGCAACGAGGGCGATTGCAAAATGATCTCCTCCCTGATCGCACATCTGATCACTGAATACAACCAGCGGCAGGCAGGTCACGAGGAAAACTTGCGGCACCTGGTCACGCTGATCCTCAATGTGATCACGCGCAACGTGCACGACGGCCGTGCTACCGACAGTCCCGGTTCAAAGGAGGCACTGATTAACCGGGTACTGCTGCATATCCAAAGGCATATCGCGAACCCGGACAAATTGCGCGTCGAATACCTGGCGGAGCAATTCAGCCTTTCACCCAATTATGTAGGCGAATATTTCAGGAAATACACAGGAGAAAGCCTGCAAAGCTACATCGCATCCTCGCGCATCAAGCTCGTAGCACAGCGGCTCACGCAAAGCAGCCTGACGATCGGTGAAATAGCCGCCGAGCTGGGCTATACCGACGAAAGCCATCTCAGTCGCCAGTTCCGTAAGCATCACGGCACGAGCCCGACTGCCTTTCGAAAAGGGCTCGTTATCGCCGCCTGATGCCTCAAAGAATGCCGTTAGCGGCAAATTCGCGGGGCGTCATATTGTACAGGTCGCGGAAGCATTTGGCAAAATAAGAAAGGTTATCAAAACCGACCGCATAGGCCGCTTCCGACACCGAAATACCCTCCGAAAGCAATGCAGCCGCTTTTTTCAACCGATAGTTACGGATCAGTTCCACCGCCGAAAGGTCGGTCAGGGTTTTGAGTTTCCGGTTCAGGCTACTGTTGCTCATGCCTATTTCGCGAATCAGCTCGGTCACCCCGAACTCAGGGTCGTCGAGACGGGTATCCAGGATCGCATGCAATCTGTTCAGAAACGGGTCTGTGACTACTTCCTGGTCTGCCGGTAGCGCGGCGGGCGTCGCGAACACTGCCCGCAGGCGTTCGTAGAGGCGCGTCTGCCTGTCGAGCAGGTTACGTATGCGCAGGCGAAGCTCAGGCAGGTGGAAAGGCTTGGTAATGTAATCGTCCGCACCGAGTTCCAATCCCTCCACCCTGCTTTCCAGGGCCGACTTGGCCGTCAGCAGCACTACGGGAATATGGCTCGTTTCGAGGTTGGATTTAATGAGTTTACAAAAAGTATAACCATCCATGACCGGCATCATCACATCGCTGACGATCAGGTCGGGCATGATTTCGGCGGCCATTGCGAGCCCCTCCTCGCCATTCTGCGCATGGTAGAACCGGTAACTCCCGGCTAGACTGTCGGAAACAAATTCTGCCAGTCCCGCATTGTCTTCCACAAGCAGTATTTTGGTCAAATGCGCTTCCTGGTGAGGGATTCGACCGTTTCCATTGATCTTCGGGATATTTTCGGTTGCATTCCGTTCCTCCCCACGGCGATAAGGCAAAGCCACTGTGAAAACAGTATCGAAGCCATCCGCACCGCTTTTGACAGATACCGTGCCGCCTTGCAGGGTTACCAGCTCCTTCACCAGGGCGAGTCCGATGCCGGTTCCTTCGTGATAACCCGTTGGCTGACCGGCCTGATAAAACCGGTCGAAAATGCGGCTAAGCTGCATGTCCGGGATCCTGGCGCCGGTATTCGCGACGGTGATTTCCGTACCTTCCGGACCAGCCGCATTCAACGTAACGAGTATGTGCCCGTTTTCATTCGCAAATTTCACCGCATTGGCAAGCAGGTTAGTAACAATCCTTTCCAATTTTTCATGATCAAACCAGTAGTACCGGTTTTCAAGGCGGTTGTTGAACGCCAACGTCACATTCTTAGCTTCCGCAGCCAGCTGGAATGTGCCGGTGAGCAATTCAACAAAATCCGCCAGGTCGCCCCAGGCCGCATCGACGTGCGTGGTACCGGCTTCGAGTTTGGAAAGATCGAGCAACTGATTGATCAGCCCGAGCAGTTGCCGCGCATTCCGGTCGATCAGCGATAGGCGTTTGTTGTCCTTTTGCTCCCGCGGTTCTTCCAGCATTTGGCCGGCAGGACCGAGGATCAAAGTCAGCGGCGTTCTGAATTCGTGGGTAATGTTCGAGAAAAACCGGGTCTTCATTTCGTCCAGCTCGCGCAGCTGCTCTGCCTCCCGGGCTTTCAGGTCTATTTCTTTTTGTTTGAAAACAATGGATTGCTGCATCCTGACGCGGTTTATATAAACGCGTAATGCTCCATAAAGCACGGCTAGAAAAACCACACCATAGATCACGTAAGCCCACCAGGTCTGCCACCAGGGTGGACTAATTCGGATATGCAGCTCCCGGATTTCGGGACTCCACACACCAAGCGTGTTCGATGCATTCAGCCGGAGGACGTAATGCCCCGGCCGGAGATCGGTATACTTGGTAACAGGCGTTTCGGTTTCGATCCAGCGCTCGTCCACACTTTCCAACTGGTACCGGTAGCGGATCTTGTCGCTCCGGTTGTATTGCATGGCCGCAAATTCGATCGTGAGAAAGTTCTGCCAATAGGCCAGATCGAGCCCCTGCATCGCAGCTACCGGCAATTCCCCAGCCGACAGACGCGGCTCCAAAGGCGCATTGTTGATGGAAATGCCGGTGATATAAACCGGCGGCCGGTACCGGTCCTCGTTCGGCTGTTTTGAATCAAAAGCTGTTATCCCCTCCATTCCGCCCAGAAAAATGCGGCCATCGGGCAATGCAAGCGCATGGAAGCGGTTGAATTCGTCGGCCATCAGACCGTCCTCACGCGTATAGGTTCGCGTGCGCAGGGTTTTCCTGTTTACCTGGCATAACCCCTGGTTGGTTGCGACCCACACGCTGCCCTGCCGGTCGGGGATCGCGGCGTACACCACATTATTGGGCAGGCCATTTTGTTTCGTAAGCCGCTCGCAATGCCCGGTACGCTTGTCGAACCGGCAGAGGCCGCCGCCGAATGTGCCTACCCAAAGCAGGTTTTCATCGAGCGGATCGGCGAAAAGGCAATACAGATTGTCACTACTAAGCGAGCCAGCGCCTTGTCCGTACCGCCTGATCGCACCCGAAGCTTTATCGATGCGGTACAATCCACGCACCGTCGTCGCGACCCAGAGATATTGCCTATCGGCTACGATCTGATAAATGCCCGATTCGATTCCCGGGCGGGCCGGGCCGCGATCGGTTGCTTGCCGCGGTCGGATAGCATGCGAGAAACGCGTCCAGATGCCGTTTTTGTAGGAAAACAAAAGGCTGTCGTGTATGGCCCACATGCGGCCGTCGGGGTCTTTCGCCAGGCTGATCGCCAGCTCCGACCGCTTGATATCAGCGACCTCCACGGGAAATGGAATGCTTTTGATCGCGTGCGAAGTCAGATCCAGTTCATACAGCGGCGTGCGCCCGGCACTAAACCACATTTTCTGCGGGCTGTCGAATGCATAGCGGAAGTTGTAGGAAAACAACCCGGCAGGCAGCTTTGCCATTTCGATCTGGGGCACTTTCAAAAAATCACGCAGGAGATCCGAAATAAAGTCGGATGAATAGGCCTTGGTATTGAAATAGCTCGCCCTGAGGTTGTATTTCCGGATCCCCTGCCCGTTGGTACCCGCCCAAAGCACATCAGAACGGTCAACGTAGAGGCTCTTGAATTCGTCTACATCCGGCTGGACCGGAAATTCGGCGAGGCTGTTGTCCTTGCCAAGTCTGTACAGGTGGTTCATCCGGAAAAAATAGACATTCCCCTTGCTATCCGTCACGATCGGGTGCCTGTACTGCGCCTGGGTGTCCAAAACCAGCTCGCGGGTTTGCCCAATGCCGGTAACGGGATCGAGTAATACCATCCCGGTATTATAAAGCAGCAGCAGGCTGCCGTCGTTTAGCTCGCTCAACGCATTTACTTTCTGATCAATATCGCCGGAGAGCGTATTCGAGTGGTATTTTACAAAACGGGCCGTGCCCTGTTTTTGCAAGAAAAGACCCCGGTTGGTAACAGCCCAGATATTGCCGGCCTTGTCTTCTTTCACAAACCGCACATGTGCTTTTGCAATGGCACTTGTATCTCCGTCGGCAGCATAATAGCGGCGGATTTTTTGGGTATTTAAGTGAACGTAAGCCAGTCCGCCACCATCCGACATCAGCCAAAGCCGGTGCTGGCGGTCGGCGTACATATCTCTGAGAAAGCGTTTCCCGAACTGTTCCTGATAAAAAGCCTGGCGTGAAAAGTTGATGAAAGTCTCCCGTACGGGGTCGAAGAGGTCGATCTGACCCTGGTCGGTGGTGATCCAGATTTTCCCGTCGGCGGTGGTCTGCAAATTTTCAAGCCCTAATGACGAAAGCGATATCTCCTGCGTGTCCGACGGTTGGAATACCCTGAAACTTCTACCGTCGAAGCGGCACAGCCCGTCGCGCGTGGCGAGCCATATGAAGCCGCGTGAATCCTGGACGATACCCGGTACAAAACCCTGGGGAAGGCCCTGTTTGGCCGTGATACTTTCGGGAACCGGGAAGCCGGCGGGCTGCGCCAACAAGCCTACCGGAACGCACCAGCAGGCGGCCAGCCAATACAGCATGAAGACGAGAAACGTACGGAGCATGTAGAATTTCTTCAAATGGCGTGCTTTGAAGCTAATTTACGACAAAACAGCCTTGTATGACGAAAATTGAACAGTATCTGATTAAAAATTGACAATCCCCGGGCGGTTGAGCAGTCCATATTGCATCGCTAAAAATGATCACTCATCATTCCGGACCGCGCTATGAATACACAACTACTACGACCCATTTTCACAGTGTTTTGCGCACTGCTGGTTGCTACCATCGCCCATTCGGCGGTGATTTATAACCACACCTTTCCCAATAGCAATTTCAACACCCCTACCTCCATTAACGCTAACCTGACGGGCAAGTGGACGGGGATAGGCGACACTCCTTACTCGTACAGCTACAACGGGAACAACGCGATGGCACTCAATGCGCACAATCACGTGTACGTGCTCACGGTCACGATCAAGGAAGGGTATCAGGTTGAACTGACCAGTATTACCTTTTCACGGTTCTCTGCTGACAACGGGACATTCCAGGTCCAGATTGACGGCGTCAACTACGGCTCGTCCTTTTCGTCGAGCATGGACATGGCATCCATTACCCGCACCAAAACCGTTTCCAAACTGCGGAACACCATGCAGATCAGGATCGCGGTTAACAACAGCAACACGCCCAACCAAAATTATTCAGCAATCGACAATTTCACGCTCAACGGCTCGGTAACCAGCTACGATGCCGCCGAGGACGCACAGCCCGACGGCAATGGAATCTTATATGTCAATGACGAAACCAACTCGCCGGGCAATGGCAGCAGCTGGGACAACCCGCTGAAACGGATGTACCACGCAACCCGCGCGGCAGCGCTGAATCCGGCTATCAAGCAGGTATGGGTAGTGAATGGTAATTACCAGACCGAAGCCGCCAACACGCCTTTTTCACTGACGAACGGCGTAGCTTACTACGGCGGTTTCGAGGGCTACGAAAGTGATCTTCGCGAAAGGTCGTTCAGCGGCCAAACCGTGCTTTCCGGGCAGGGCGGCACGGTCATAACCGTTTCCGGTGCGAGCGCCACGACACGGCTCGACGGCTTCATCGTGACGGCCGGGACCGGCGTGCTCGTGGGCAGCGACCGACGGGGCGGGGCGCTGCATGCGACCAATTCCTCGCTCGTGATCGCCAACTGCACGTTCGGCGAGAACGCCACCGATCCGTCGGCGGCGGAAGGCAAGGGGGGCGCGATGTACCTGCTCAATTCAAGCCCTTTGATCGTACAATGCCTTTTCGCGGTCAATTCGGCCAGGGGCACTACGTCCGGAAAAGGCGGTGCGATCTTTCTTGACAATTCGTCGCCTACGATCCGGAACTGCACTTTTTCGGCCAATGAGGTAGGGGGCAGTGCCACGGAAGGCAACGGCGGGGCATTGTACGCGGTGGGCGGCTCGTCGCCCGTGGTCGAGAATACGATCATTTGGAACAATACCGATCCGGCATCGCCCGGCGGCATCAGCAGCATCGGTGGAAGCGGAACGCCGGTTGTCTCCTACTCGCTCATCCAGGGCGGTTTTGCAGGAGGCACGAACATCCTCGACACCGATCCGCAGTTCACCGACCCGGTGCAGCTTGATTTCAGACAGCGCAAAGGCAGCCCGGTGACCAACGCCGGCAACCCCGCCACGGACCTTTCCATTTTCCCTAAAAACACAGACGATACACCCGTCGCATTCGACGGCAGCCGAAGGCTCACCAGCCAGGCCATCGACCTCGGGCTCTATGAAGTGACGCCAAGCGCAATCTGGTATGTAAGTACGACGAACGCTGCGCCCGATCCTTCCGGGGATAGCTGGGCCAATGCGTTTCCCACCCTGCAAGACGCTTTGAACGTCGCTTCCGAGGGCGACCAGGTCTGGGTAGCACGCGGAGAATACGAAAATAGCGGAAGCCAGCTGGCCTTTATCCACGGCGTGAAGATGTACGGCAGTTTCGCAGGAACCGAAACCGCCCTCAACCAACGGCCGCTGCCCATCATCCACGGCGATCCGGCGACGGCGACCGTGCTTACTTCATCCGTAGGGCCGTTCATTAACAATTCAGACAACGGCCTGACCCGCGACGATGTATTCGACGGGTTTACCATTGCCGGTGTGACCGGAAACGACGGCGGTGCCATGCGGAATTTCAATGTGTCGCCCACTATTTCCAATTGCGCATTCCTGAACAACTCTGCGTCAAATGGGGGGGCGATCTACAATGACATTGCCTCGCCGCTGATCACCAACACGATATTTCAAAGTAATACGGCCATGTTCGGCAACGGCGGCGCCATAGCCAACAGAAACGGCTCGAACACGGTTTTGATCAACTGCCTCATCACAGGCAATTCCGCAGGCGATTTTGCCGGGGCGATTTTTAATCAAAGCTCCCAGGTGACGCTGCTCAACTGCACGGTTTCGGGCAACAGCCAGAACTACCCGGGTACCATTACCGGCTACGAAGGCCCGGTAACCGTCCGCAACAGCATCCTTTATGGCAATGGCAGCGGCATCACCAGCCAGGAAAGTACTGTTTCGGTCACATACAGCCTGGTTGAAGGCATTGCGGCCAGCGACGCGGACCATAATCTCGCCGGCACCACCAATCCGCAGTTCGCAGGCGAAACTGACTGGACGCTCCTCCCCTGCTCGCCGGCCATCAACCGGGGTACCAACGAAGCATTGCCCGACCTCCCTGCTAACTTGACCGACCTCGCCAACAACACCCGTACTTTTAACGTCCAAACAGACATGGGCGCGTACGAGCTGCAAGCGATCGCAGGCCCGGGTACATTACCCGCGAGTGGCGAGCAGGCTACGCTACCTGTGTATGCAGGCGCGACCTCCATCACTAGTGATTGTAAGACTTTCGGCCTCATCGAACCCACCGGTACACCCGGCTCACTCGGTAATGTCACGATCAAGACTTTCCTGGCAGCCGGCAATACCGTGTCGGAAGGACAAAAAATATTTGTCAAGAGGCATTACGACATCACCCCTTCCGGAACCGACGGCCCCGCAAAAGTGACGTTATTCTTTTCCAAGCAGGATTTTGAAGCCTATAACCAGGCCTACGGCAACGCCAACAATGCCTCTCTCCCTGCAAACCTGAAAGTGGTACAATACCATGGTACCAGTCCGTATGGCTTCCCGGGTACCTACTCCGGGCCTACGCAACTGATCACGAACGTAACCGTAACGGAAAGCGAAGACCACACCATGTACCTCGTTTCATTTCAGGTGAGCGGGTTCAGCGGGTTCTTTATTTCGGGGCAATCGGAGGCCGCATTGCCTGTTACGCTCGTGTCCTTTCAAGCCAAAAAACGCGAGAATGAGGCTCATCTCCAATGGCGGACCAGCTCCGAGATCAACAGTCGTACATTCGAAATTGAACGCAGCCGCGACGGCAAGCAATGGCACCACCTTGGCGAAGTAATGTCGAGCGGCGGTGAAGCGACAGTTACCGACTATTCCTATACCGATGCCCTTCCACAAGCCGGTACCAACATGTACCGGCTTAAAATGATCGATCTGGACGGTACATTCTCGTACAGCCGCATGGCCGTGCTGGAATTTGAAGGAGAAAGAGTGGCCATTTATCCTAATCCTGCCATAGGCGTGGCGGCAGTTCGTGTGAAAGGGCTAAAACCTGAAAGCATCATGAACATCAGGCTGTTCGACACCAGCGGAAGGCTAGTTGTACAGCCTGCATTGCGGGAAGGCAGTATGGATATCGGCAAGCTGCGGCCAGGCACCTATGCCGTTGAAATAGAAACAACTGGTGGCAGCCGGCAGAGCCTCAAACTCGCGGTGGCGCCATAATCATTACAAACGCTAGCTAATACTCAACGTTCCATAATGGGGGCAGGCTGGATTGAATTCACACAAATGTTTCAGATATTCGCCGGTTACTTAAATGCTGCCGGCCATCTGATCCGGCTGGTGCGAATCGATCTACGCTTGTCCCTTTTTCATTGCTATGTCCGCAAATCCCTGGCTGGCCGCCGTCAAACGCATTCTGGCCCTTTCCCAAACCGGCCTGGCCTTTCAACCCGGAGAATACGACCGGGAACGTTACGAGGAGATCCGCCAGATCAGCCTCAGCCTCCTCGCCGATATCAGTAACGCGCCCATTGAGCAGATTATCAGCCTCTTGCCCCACGAAATCGGTTATGTTACACCGAAAGTCGATATCCGCGCCGTGATTTTCCGTGGTACCGATGAGATCCTGATGGTGCAGGAAAAGATCGACAACGATCGCTGGACATTGCCCGGCGGCTGGGCGGATGTCGGCTACACACCATTTGAAGTGGCGGTGAAAGAAACATTTGAAGAAACCGGCCTGCACGTGGAAGCAGTGCGGTTACTGGCTGTTTTTGATAAACGCAAACACGACCACCCGGAAGAGCTCTGGTACGTTTATAAATTCTTCATTCTCTGCCGCGTCACGGGCGGCGAGATGCTTGACCAAACCAACGAAACTTCTGGTGTCAGTTGGATCAGGTTCGACGCGTTGCCGTCGCTGGACTTGTCGGTGAACCGGGTCGCCTATTCGCAGATCAGCCAGTTGCTCCCATTCGCTTCTGATCCCGGGCTGCCGGTTTTATGTGATTGACAACGCATGAAACATTTCCTGAAAACTTTGAAGCAAATTTAAAAACAACGATTTTTTAAATTAATATAAAAATCTAATAATCAACTAACTACATACAAAAATACCAAATGTGAAATTTAAAAACATTTGGTACGGATTCGAAAATAGTTTGCCCGGAGAGCCGGTAGCTTCGTCAGAAATTAATTCAACAATCATGACAAGCAAAAAGGTAATCTTCTGGGCATTCACAGTCGCGCTGGGCGGTTTTTTATTCGGTTTTGATACGGCGGTCATTTCGGGCGCGGAGAAATCGATCCAGCAATTGTGGGGCCTCACTACGGTGCAGCACGGGTTCACAGTTTCCATCGCTTTGATCGGCACCGTCCTCGGGTCGCTCACCGGTGCTATCCCTTCCGAGCGTTACGGGCGTAAGTACACGCTCTTCGCCATTGCTGTCCTTTACTTGCTGTCTTCGATCGGCTCGGCACTCGCCTCCGACTGGATTTCCTTCCTCGTCTTCCGCTTCCTGGGCGGCATCGGTGTGGGCATTTCGTCGGTTACCGCTCCATTATACATTTCCGAAATATCGCCCGCCAATTCCCGCGGCCGCCTGGTAGCCATGTTCCAGTTCAATGTGGTGCTTGGAATCCTCATCGCCTACCTGTCCAACTTCCTGCTCGTAGGCGTGGGCGACAACGACTGGCGCTGGATGCTGGGCGTGCAGGCGTTCCCGTCGCTGGTTTTCCTGGTGACGATCCTGTTCGTACCCGAAAGCCCCCGCTGGCTGATCGTGAAACGCGGCAGAGTGGAAGAAGCGCGGCACATACTATCCGTCGCTAATGGCGGTATAGATGTGAGCGGCATTGTTTCCGACATTCAGAACTCCGCCAATGCGGGCATCCAGAGCGGAAACAGCATGTCCATTTTTTCATCCCAATACAAACTCCCCCTGGCGCTGGCCTTGCTTTTTGCCTTTTTCAACCAGGTTTCGGGCATTAATGCGATCATCTATTATGCACCGCGCATTTTCGAAATGGCTGGCCTGGGCAAAAGTTCGGCGTTGCTGTCGTCTGCCGGTGTAGGGCTGGTGAATTTCTGTTTCACATTCATTGCCATCAATCTCATAGATCGTTTCGGCCGCCGGACGCTGATGTTCATCGGGTCGTTCGGATTGATCGCAACGCTGGGGCTTGTGGCGCAGGCATTTTACAGCGGCAACCTGGGCGGTTATGCCGTACCGGTGTACTTGTTCATTTACATTGCATTCTTCGCATTGTCGCAGGGCGCGGTGATCTGGGTTTTCATTTCTGAAATTTTCCCGAATCAGGTACGTGCAGCCGGGCAGTCGATGGGCAGCTTTATGCACTGGCTGCTGGCGGCCGTGATCGCATTCACATTCCCCTACATCGCCGAAACCCTCGGCGGCGGCAACACCTTCATGATCTTCTGCGGGATGATGGTACTCCAATTGCTTTTTGTATGGAAGATGATGCCCGAAACAAAAGGCACGTCCCTCGAACAAATCGAAAAAACACTGGTCCTCCACTAAAATCTCCACTTTAACCGAATACATATGACACCGAAACTGACTGTTTTTGGAGAAGTACTCTGGGACGTTCTGCCCGACGCGCGCCTGGCCGGCGGTGCTACGATGAACGTTGCTGCACATTTGCAACGCTACGGCATGGACGTTGCCTTCATCAGCCGCGTAGGCCACGACGAGCTGGGTGACGAACTGCTCGCATTTATGGCACAGCACGGGCTCGATACGCAATGGGTACAAACCGGCGAGACGCATTTGACGGGCATTGCCAAAGCCAACGTGTCGGACAGCAACGAGGTTACCTACAAGATCCTGCACCCGGTGGCCTGGGACTACATTCAGTTCGATGCCGCCGCCGCACAGCAGGTTGCCCACAGCGATTTCTTCGTGTACGGCACGCTGGCCGCCCGCGACCATACCACGCGTGCTACGCTTATGCGGTATCTAAGCCATGCCCAGACGCGTGTGTTCGACGTGAATCTGCGCCCGCCGCATTACACCCGCGAGCAGGTACTCGAACTCCTCGGATTTGCCGGCATCGTCAAAATGAACGAGCATGAAATTCGCGAAGTGATGGGCTGGCTCACACCGTTTGAAAGCGAAAAACAAGCCATGGCATTCCTGATCGACCATTTCAAACTCGATATGCTGGTTCTTACCTGCGGGGCGGACGGCGCAATGCTACTTACCGCTAGCGGCGAGTTCCACCAGCACCCCGGGTTTATCGTGGAGGTGGCAGATACCATCGGCAGCGGCGACGCATTCCTGGGCGCATTCCTTTACCAGACCGCCACCGGGCATCCGCTTGCTGAATCCCTCGAATTTGCCTGCGCCGCCGGTGCATTCGTAGCCGGAAAAGCCGGTGCATTGCCCGCATTCGGCGAAACCGATATTCAGGATTTCATTCACACACAGCTGCCGCTGCGGCAGCATCCGCTGGGGCAGCATCCACTGGGGCAGCACTCCGTTACCCACTAGTTTCCAATCACCCTATTTTAATCTCAATCCGTATGCAAAGAATTTTACTGCTGGTGGCCTTCGCGGTCACCTGCGTGATGCAACTGCCCGCCCACGCGCAAAACAGGGCGCAAATCAAGGGTGTCGTCAAGAGTACCGACGGCGAGCCGCTTCCCGGTGTGAATGTCCTCGAAAAAGGGACCTCGAATGGTGCCGTAACCGATGTTTCGGGAGCGTATAATATTTCGCCAGCTGCGAATGCTTCGTTGGTTTTCTCCTACATTGGCATGCAAACCAAAGAGGTGGCCGTGGGTAACCAGACGACCATCAACGTTACCCTCGATTACGACCAGAAAAGTCTCAACGAAGTGGTGGTAGTAGGTTATACTTCTTCCAAAAAAGAAGACCTCACCGGCGCCATTGCCGTAGTGGACATGGCCCCTTTAAAAAACATCAGCTCCGGTAACCCGATGCAGGCTTTGCAGGGACGCGTGCCTGGTTTGTATATTGAAAAAACGGGCTCGCCGAATGGTACCAATTCCCGGATCCTGATCCGTGGCGCGAACACGCTGGGCAATACAGATCCACTTTATATCATCGACGGCGTGCCTACCAAGCGCCCGGAGGTATTTCAGGGGTTGAACCCGAACTCCATTGAGTCAATTCAGGTGCTGAAAGACGCCTCTGCATCGTCCATTTACGGGTCGCGTGCTTCCAATGGGGTGATTATCATTACCACCAAAAACGGTGCCAATTCCAACGGCAAGATCAATATCGACTTCAATACGAGCATTTCGACGCAATCGGAGAAATATGCGCGGTATAAAATGCTGAATGCGGTTGATCGCGGGCGTGCATTGTGGCAGGCTTCGGTGAACGACAAGGTCAATCCGGAGGACGGTTACGGGGCCTTATACCAGTTCGACTGGAACAAGGATTTCACCAATCCCATATTAAATGGTGTAAAAGTACAGCCGCTCGTGGGCGGGAATGCCAACATGCCCGCAGGCGATACCGATTGGCAGAAAGTGATGTACAAAACCGGCATCGTGACCAACAATGAACTGACCATCTCGGGTGGTAACGGCACTTCTTCGCTGCAAATCAACCTGGGTTATTACAAAAACACGGGTATGCTCCGCTACACCGACTATGATAAGATCAGCGGGCGCATTAACGGCCTTACGAGCGCATTCGACGGCAAACTGAAAATCGGGGCGAATATGCAGATCGCATCCTCGAACGAGACGCTGGCTTCGACCGACATCGGTGGTGCCGGCACGCCCGGCCTGGCCGTTACCCTTGCCCCTACCATTCCGGTGTATGCCAAAGACGGCTCCTGGGGCGGCGCTATCGGCTCGGGTTACTCCGACCGCAACAACCCCCTCCACATGCAGGAGATCAACAAATGGGACAATGCGCACCGGCTCACGCTGTTTGGCAATGTTTTTGTGGAATTACAGCCATTTAAAAATTTCTTTCTTAAAACCAGCCTCGGTGCGGATAATGCGGCTTTTCGCTTCAAAAACATCGAACAATCCTTTGAAGAAGGCTCTTTCGGCCGCGCCAACAATAGCCTCACGATCGACCAGAACCGCTACCTGAGCATTACCTGGTCCAACACGGCCCGCTACAACCTCGACCTTGGCAACAGCCATTTCAAGTTCCTGGCGGGTGTCGAGGCCATTAAAAACGACTCCGATTTTGAAATTGCGAGAAAAGAAGGCTTCGCTGTGCAAACCAAGGAGTACTTTGTGCTCAATGCCGGCACCGGCAATACCAACGTGACCGGCTCCGGCTCGGGCAGCAGGCTGCTTTCCCAATTCGCCCGCATCGACTACGGTTTCTCGGACCGTTACCTGGCGGCCATTACCATCCGTCGTGACGGCTCGTCGCGCTTCGGTTCCGAGAATGCCTACGGTATTTTCCCGGCGGCATCGGTGGGCTGGCGCATCGATAAAGAACAGTTTTTCAAAGGGGTAACCAAAATAAGCAATCTGAAACTGCGGGCCGGGGTCGGCAGGGTTGGTAACCAGGAGATCGGTGACCTCGCCCGCTTTGGATTGTACGATACGCGTTACGGCGCGCGGCAATCGCAGTTTCCGAACGGTCATAACGGCTTTTTCGACCAGTTCTACAACATCGGCACTGCCTATGACCTCAATGGTGCCAATACAGGCAACCTGCCTTCCGGCTTCGTCTCCATTCAGGGCGCTAACCCGAATTTGAAGTGGGAGACAACCGATGAAGCTAACTTCGGGCTCGATTTCGGGCTTTTCGACGGGATGATCCAGGGTTCATTTGACTACTTTACCCGCAAAACCAGCGACATCCTGATCACCCCGCCGGTGGCATCGGCCGTGGGCGAAGGGCAGCTGCGCGTGCTGAATGGTGCGGCCAAGTCCAACAAGGGTTTTGAGTTTTCGGCCGGCTACTATGCTCGTCCGAAAGGCGATTTTACCTACAATATCACGGCTGGCGTGAGCCGTTTCCGCGACAAAATCACCGAGCTGCCCGAAGAAGTGCGCGCCGCTTATCCCGGCAATGCGATCCAGACGATCCTCGGCCATTCGCAGTTCGATCTGTTTGGCTATAAAACCAACGGCCTCTTCCAGAACCAGGCCGAAGTGGACGCCGCTCCCGCACAGGTGGGTGCAGGGCCGGGCCGCATCCGTTACGTGGACACCAACGGCGATAACCGCATCGACGACCTCGACCGCGTGTTTTTCGGCACTACCTTGCCCGCATTCGAATACAACCTGAAAGTTGAAGCATTCTACAAGTCGTTCGACTTCTCGATCTTCGGCTCCGGCATTGCGGGCAGGAAGGGATTCGATACCTATACTTTTTATAACAACTTCATCCGTGGTCGCGAGAACGTAGGCCCGGGCGTGTTCGATGCCTGGTCGACAAGCAACACCGGCTCCAAAATCCCCGCATTGTCGCTTTCCGACGCCAACAACGAGACGCGTTCTTCGGATTATTTCAATGTGAATACTTCCTATTTCAAACTGCGCAACATCCAGCTGGGGTACGCACTGAGTTCGGAGCTAACCCAGAAAATCAAACTGCAACGCGTACGGATGTACCTCATGGCCGAAAACCTGTTCCTGATCAAATCAAAGCAGTTCACCGGCCCTGATCCCGAGCGGACGGACATCAACGCGATCCCGATCCCGAGGACATTCACATTTGGTTTGAACATTTCTTTCTAATCCCCAAAGCGCATTGTTATGAAAAGCAAATATCTATTCGGTCTGATCGCCAGCGGCACGTTGCTGATCACTACTTCCTGTAACGACTTTCTCGACTACCAGCCGCAGGGGCTGCTGTCGTCGGAGAACGTCAAATCGGCCTCGGCGGTGGAATCGCTGGTTACGGCTGCCTATGCCGGTATCGGCAACGACGATATGATCGGCCCCATGACGAGCATGTGGGTGTACGGCAGCGTGCGCTCGGATGACGCCTACAAGGGCGGCGGCGGTGTTTCCGACGTGGCGGAAGTGGATTTTTACGAGCACTACAACCTCACCCGCCCGGATCTCGGCCTGATGCACCCCTTCACCTGGGAGAATTTTTACAAAGCCATTTCCCGTGCCAATGCTGCCCTCACGAGCCTCAATACATTGACCGATGCGGAATTTCCCCTCCGCAGTACCCGCATTGCCGAAATGCGTTTCCTGCGCGGCCACTCGCATTTTATGCTCAAAATGTTGTTCAAGAATGTGCCTTATATCGATGAAAAGTTATCGAGCGACGACATTTTGAAAGAGTCGAACGTGCGGTACAACAACGACGAGCTTTGGAACAAAATCGGAGAAGATTTCCAGTTTTCGGTCGACAACCTGCCAGCCAAACAAAGTCAGCTTGGTAGGGCCAACAAGCTTTCAGCGGCGGCATATCTTGCTAAATTACGGCTTTTCCAGGCCTACGAGCAGGATGCAAACCACAAGGTGACGGCTATTAACAAAAACCGCTTGCAGGAAGTGGTAACGCTTACCCAGCAGGTGATCGCCTCCGGCCAGTACAGCCTGCAACCCGATTTCGCCGAGAACTTCATCGCCGAAACCGAAAACGGCCCCGAATCGATCTTCGCGATCCAGTACTCGATCAACGACGGTACCGCCGTGGGCCGCCTCAGCTACGTGACCGGCCTCAACTACCCGCACGGCGCGCCGCAATACGGTTGCTGCGGCTTCCACCAGCCCAGCCAGAACCTCGCCAACGCCTACCGCACCGATGCGAACGGTTTGCCGCTTTTCGAGACATTCAATGACAAAAACGTGGATTTCACAAACGAAACCGTCGACCCACGTGTAGACCATACCATTGGTATCGACGGCCATCCTTACAAATACGACGCAACCAAGCCGTTCAGCAACAGCTGGGTGCGCGACCCGGGCGTGTACGGCTTTTTCCATACCATGAAAGAGCAGCAGCTGGCAACGAGCGCGTCGTACCACAAGGAAGGTCCGTTCATCGGCAGCTCTAAAAACATCGACATTATCCGCTACGACGATGTGTTGCTCATGCAGGCCGAGGCTTATATTGAACTCGGGCAGCATACGCTTGCATTGCCGCTCATTAACCAGATCCGCAAACGCGCTGCCGCGAGTACCGGCCGGTTGAAAAAGAAGGACGGCACATTGCCCTCAAAATACAATATCAAAGAATACAGCACTTCCGGCTGGACGCAGGATTATGCAAGAAAGGCACTCCGCTGGGAAAGAAGGCTCGAATTTGCGACCGAAAGTCCGCGTTTCTTCGACCTCGTACGTTGGGGTATCGCTGAGCAGACTTTGAATGCGTATCTTGAAAAGGAAAAAGTGAGGAGGCCGTTTCTGGCGACTGCGAAATTTACTGCGGGAAGGGATGAATATTTGCCCATTCCGCAGCGGGAGATCAGCTTTACGAAGGGACTTTATGTGCAGAATCCGGGTTACTAATAATATTATAAAGTTGTAATAAAAGATGAAAATGACATTCTGTTTGTCACGCTGAGCGAACCGGGCCGCCGGGCGGTCGAAGCGCGGTACAGTACCGCGCTTTGACTTCGCGTGACATTCGAGTTGCCCTTGACATTACCAGTAAAAACACAGCAAATGAAAAAACTCTTAATATTATCAGCACTACTAACGGCGCAGTTCGCAAATGCCCAGGACACGCCCGAAAAGTACCGCCCTCAATTCCACTTCTCGCCGAAGGCGCATTGGATGAACGACCCGAACGGGATGGTGTTCCACGACGGCACCTACCATTTGTTCTACCAATATTACCCTGAGGCGAAAATATGGGGGCCAATGCACTGGGGCCATGCCACGAGCAAAGATATGGTGCATTGGAAGGAACAGCCCATCGCGCTCTATCCCGACAGCCTCGGCTACATTTTCTCGGGGAGCGCGGTGGTCGATGTAAATAATACTTCCGGTTTCGGGAAAAACGGCAAAGCGCCGTTGGTAGCCATTTTTACGCACCATAACCCTGTTTTGGAAAAGCAAAAAACCGGCCGCCACGAGTACCAGAGCATTGCTTACAGCCTCGACGACGGTGTTACCTGGACCAAATACAATGGAAACCCCGTACTTCCCAACCCCGGCATTACCGATTTCCGCGATCCGAAAGTGCGCTGGTACGAACCGCAGAAAAAGTGGATCATGACGCTCGCTACCAAAGACCGCATTACTTTCTACTCCTCCCCCGGCCTCAAAAGTTGGTCGAAGGAAAGCGAATTCGGCGTCGATGCGGGCGCGCACGGCGGTGTATGGGAATGCCCGGACCTGCTCCCGCTCACGCACAATGGCAAGCAGGTGTGGGTGCTGATCGTTAATATCAATCCCGGAGGACCCAACAAAGGCTCCGCAGGCCAATATTTCCTCGGCGATTTCGACGGCAAAACATTTACCGCGTATTCCAAAGAAACCAAATGGCTCGACTGGGGTGCAGACAACTATGCCGCCGTGACCTTCTCCAACACCGGCAACCGAAGCCTGCTGATGGGCTGGATGAGCAACTGGCAATACGCCAACCAGGTTCCCACCGACCCCTGGCGTAGCGCCAACACTATTTCCCGCGAGCTGGGCCTGAAAACTGTGGGTAAAGAGCTGTACATGACCTCGGTACCCGCCAAAGAGCTGGACGCCATTAAAGCGGCAGGTTATTCCAAAAAAAACCTGGCCGTAAAAGCGCCCGTTGACCTGGCACCGAAAGGCGGCAATGCTTCCGGCCTATTCCGGCTCGATCTGAAAACGGCAACAGCCAACGATTTTGAACTGGTGCTGTCCAACAAAGAAGGCAATGAGCTCCTGATCGGTTACGACAAGGCCAGCAATCAATATTACATTGACCGTACCAAATCGGGCAAGGTTGATTTCGAAGCGGGTTTCGGGCAAAAGCATCTTGCACCGAGATTGTCCAGTGACACGAAAATTGCATTGACGCTCATTGCTGACGCGGCGTCCGTGGAACTTTTCGCCGATGGCGGGTTGACTGTCATGACCGATATTTTCTTCGCCGATACGCCGCTTTCGGGACTGAGTATCAAATCCGCAAAGGGTATTCAGATAGAAGATTTGCAGTATCATGCATTGAAACCGTCGATCGAATAGCGGCCCCGGCGGTATGAGAGCTGCCGTGGCCATCGCTACGGCAGCTCTATTTTGTATTATATTTGAAATACAAATTATTCTATGAGATTCGCGCTGATCGCTTTCCTGTTGCTGATGTTGTTTGGAGGCTGTTCTCAAAAACAGGAGGAGGGTTATGTCATCGGATTCTCCCAATGTACCGGTGACGACGAATGGCGGCGGGCCATGCTCGACGGGATGCAGCGCGAACTCGCATTTCACAACAATACCAAGCTGATTTTCAGGGACGCACATGCCAACAGCGCCGTGCAGGTGAAACAGATCGAAGAGCTGCTCCAAAGCGGTATTCAGTTGCTGATCGTTTCACCCAACGAGTCGGACCCGCTCACGCCCGTGATCGAAAAGGTTTTTCAAAAGGGTATCCCGGTCGTAGTCGTCGACAGGCGCACTTCATCGCCCTATTATACGGCCTATGTGGGCGGGGATAATTACCAGGTTGGCAAAACTGTGGGCGAATATGCAGCCACTTTACTCAGTGGAAAGGGCAGTATGATCGAGATCACCGGCTTGCCCCGCTCCTCGCCCGCCTCCGACCGCCACCGCGGCCTCGTAGACGCGCTCGTGACCCGTCCGGGTATTCAGCGCGTGGCCACATTGAATGGCCAGTGGGAAAAGGATATTGCCAAAAAAGAACTCCGAAAAACCCTTCCGAACTTCCCCAACCTGGCTCTCATCTTCGCACAGAACGAGGTAATGGCTATGGGCGCGCGCGAAGTTTGCAATGAGATTTTTCCAGAACGCAAGATCCGCGTGATCGGCGTCGACGGGCTACCGGGGCAATTTGGGGATATCCAGATGGTCTACGACGGCCATATTACCGCTACCGCACTTTACCCTACAGGCGGCGAGGAAGCTGCACGGGTAGCAATGAATATCCTGCAAAAGCAGCCCTATCAAAAGGAAAACCTGCTGCAAACGGCTATTATCGACTCGTCGAATGTAAGGATGATCAAAATGCAGACCGACAAGATGATCTCCCAACAGAATGATATCGAGCGTCAGCAGGCCCGTATCGACGAGCAACTGGAAATTTACCAAACCCAGCGCGGCCTGCTTTATGTGATGACCGTCCTGTTTATCGTCTCGATCATCCTCGGCTCTGTGGCCTTGTATTCACTGATCGAAAACAAGAAGATCAACCGCGAATTGAATTCTAAAAACACGGAAATCCTCATCCAGCGGAACCGTATTCAAGACATTGCCGAAAAGGCGCAGGAAGCTACGGAATCCAAATTCCGGTTTTTTACCAACATTTCCCACGAATTCAGGACGCCGCTAACACTCATACTCGCACCGGTGGAAGAGCTTCTCAGGCAAAAAAACGAAAGCCCGGCAGCTAAGAAAAACCTTTCCCTTGTGCAAAAGAACGCGCAGCGACTGCTATGGCTCGTGAACCAACTGATGGATTTCCGCAAGATCGAAAGCGGCAAAATCCGTTTGCAGGCCGCCGAAAACGATATTATTGCGTTTATCAGCGAGCTCATGCTCCCTTTTGAACAGGTCGCCAAAAAACGCAGGATTGATTTCCGACTGATCACCACGCTGCATGAGCTAAATGTCTGGTTCGACCGGGACATGTTGGACAAGGTACTCTTCAACCTGCTTTCAAATGCATTCAAGTTTACATCCGACTGGGGGCATATTTATATTCATATCACCCAAAATGCCGGTGAAGTGACCATCAAAGTGCAGGATAACGGCTCGGGATTGAGCGAGGCCGATATGGTGGGTGCATTTGAAATGTTTTACCAGGGAAAAAATTCGACCAAGGGTACCGGGCTCGGCTTACCGCTTTCCCGGGAGTTTGTCGAATTACACCAGGGCACCATCACTGCCGACGGCAAAAAAGGCGATGGCGCAACTTTTACGGTCACATTACCACTCGGAAATACCCATTTCCGCCCCGAAGACCTGGCCGACCCCGCGGCCGGTGCCATCGAAAAATCCATTACCTGGACGACCACAAGCTTCGAAACGGAGGAGCCAACCAATACGCCGCCGCACCGCGACCTACCGGCCATCGTGGTCATCGAAGACAATGAAGATCTGGTCGGTTTCATGACCGGCCTTTTACAAACCCAGTACGAGGTCGTTACCGCAACGGACGGCAAGGCCGGGCTCGACCAGTGCTTCGACACCGTACCCGACCTGATCATTTGTGATGTAATGCTGCCTGGCATGGACGGTTTACAGATCACCGCCGCCCTCAAAGCCGACATGCGCACGTCGCATATCCCGGTAATCCTGCTCACGGCCAAAAACGCGCCAGAACAGCAGGTAGAGGGTATGCAGGCGCGTGCGGATATGTACATGACGAAGCCATTCAGCCCGCAGTTTTTACAGGAAAGCATACGCAGCCTATTGACTAACAGACAACTGCTGCTATCCGCTCAGATAGGGCGTAATATGGCAGACACCGATACCGGCATATCGCGACTTGACAAGAAGTTTGTGAATGATCTCCGCGCGCTGATCGTCTCCCGGCTGGCCGACCCAACCCTTACCGTAGAAGCCATCGGCAAGGAAATGGGCCTGTCGCGCGTGCAGCTTTTCCGCAAAACCAAGGCGCTCCTGGGCGGCGGAACCAACGACCTCATTCTGAACATCCGGCTCGAAAAAGCCTGCGCATTGCTCCGCAACCCCGATCTGACCGTCGCAGAGATTGCCGACCAGACCGGATTTACCTCGCAGAGCTATTTCTCTACCGTTTTCAAAACCCGGTTTGGGGTGTCGCCCAAGGATTGGCGGCTGGTGAAAAGCTGATGCTTTGACCGGCGAGTGAGGTGGTATGCCAGATAAATGCTATTTTGCCGCCCATTTAAACACAATTTGATTAATACACTATGAAACGTTTCCTCTTTTCTCTCGCAGCCGCTTTGTTTCTGTTCTCGGGGGCTTCCACCACCTTCGCACAAGGTCTTTCGGTTGAAAGCCTGCTAGACAAGGCTGTATCATTGACGCAAAAAGGTGACAAATCCGGCACGGCCGATGCGCTTACACAGGGTGTTTCCGCATTGGAAAAAGAGGCGAAATCCTCCGACGGCAGCCTGAAAGACAAGCTGCTGGGCAAGGCGGGCGACCTTAAAAACCTGATTCCGCTGGCTTCGTCGGGCAAGCTGTCGGGTGGTACGCTCGGCAAGGTGGTTAACGCCGTAAAAATGCTGATCGGCGCCAATCGCATCAGCGGATTGCTCGGAAAAGGCGAATCGGGCCTGTTGGGGAACGCAGCGAGCCTCACCAGCAACCTCGGGCTGATCAAAGCCGGAAGCTCAATCCTGGGCGATTCCAACGAGTCGAAACTGAACGGACTGCTTGGTGAAGCCACCAAAACCGTTTCTGGTCTTGACAAAAAAGGCCCTGCTGCCAAACTCGCCGCGGCGGCATCGTCCAAGCAACTGGGCGGCATCGTTAGCCTGGTAAGCTCCGCATTGTAATACGTTTAGAGCCATCCGTCACCCGTGGGCGGATGGCTAACTTTTAGCTACACGCCCGTTCCGGTATGCCTTCGGCGACATTTTGTTGATCTTCTTGAAGCACCGGTTGAAATAGGAAATATTTGAATAGCCGCATTCCAGCGCAATTTGCGTAACCGACAGATCCGATTGCTGCAACAGCTTGCAGGCAAAACCGATGCGTACCTCGTTCAGGAAATCGGAGAAGGTGCGGTTGGTGAGTGTCTTAAAAAAACGGCAGAATGAATGGATTTGCAATCCGGCTACCGAAGCGGCTTGTTGCAAAGTAATGTCCTCCTTGAAGTTCTGCTGGATGAAATGCATGAGCTTGGGTACGCGGCCGGAGGTCTGAGTGGTATAGCTCGAAATGGGGTCCGGAACGTTGAGCCACACCAGCTCCTCCGGATCGAGCAGCTGATCGAGAATTTGCAGAAACGATGCGAGCATTCCTACGTGACGGTTCTGCTGCCCGAGCATTTGTTTCAAAATGTCGGTAATCAATGCCTTTTTCTCTCCGCATATCCGTATTCCCCGCTCCGATTCCTTAAAAAACTGCCGCAGCTCCACGGTGTCGGTCAGCGCACTCAAGTACTCGCAAACCGTTTCCGGATTAATGTACAGCGCGAGCGAGACAGCCTCGAACGCCGGTTCATTGGGTTTTGACTCGCTATACCACACGTGGGGCACGTTGGCGCCTACAAATGTCAGATCGCCTTCTTCAAACCGCTCGGTCGAGTGACCGATAATGCGCGTACCTGAACCTGAAAGCACGTACACGAGCTGGCATTCTTTGTGGAAGTGAAAATCCGTCGAAAAATACGGCCTCACCGTCTTTTTTACGACAAATGGCTTCTGCGAAGGCGCAAATTCAGGAAGGAGGGTGTAGGTAGCTTTCATAGTTTCGGGAGTTAAGCAAACTTAGTACTACAAGTTATCAATCCGCCATTAACTTACAGGATTTATCACCCATATTTTTGTACAAATTCAGTAGCAAACCAACCAAGCAAAAAAATGATATCCAAATATTCCGGACCCTTTTAACACTAAAATATAATGTAACACCGGTAAGAATCTATTTTTCAACACTATTGCAAGCTTTCTCCATTTCACTCAACCGCAACTCCGGCAAGAATCCGAATTGGTATCATATTGACATCCGCTGAAAACATGCATATTATTACATCCATTGAAATAAAGGACAAGCGTTTCGACCTGGCGGAAGGGGTCGGCTCGGACGCTACACACACCACCCCGCAATACGCCTATGCCGTTTGCTGCCTGCACACAGGCACGCCGGTTACGGGCGTCGGTCTCGCATTTACACTTGGCGCCGGGAACGATCTCGTTTGCAAAGCCATTGAATACCTCTCGGTTGCATTAAAAGGAAAGGAAATCGAAACGCTCATGGCCGACTTCGGCAACGAATACCGTCGTATGGCCGATTCGCCTTCACTCCGCTGGCTAGGGCCGCATAAGGGTGTGATTCACCTGGCGCTTGCGGCTGTCGTAAATGCCTGCTACGACCTCTGGGCCAAGTCGCGCGGGGTGCCGCTCTGGCAGTTGTTGCTCGATCTCACGCCCACGCAGCTTGTGAATACCCTCGACCTCAGTTACCTTGAAGAAATATTAACCCGCGACCAGGCCATTTCACTGCTGGAAAGCCATTTGCCTACCCGGAACACGCGCACGTCCGTCCTTTCGTCGGGCTACCGGGGCTACGATACTTCCGTGGGCTGGTTCAACTATCCCGATGAAAAGATCGTCGCAAATACCCGCAAGGCCATGGATAACGGTTTTAATGCGATGAAGCTTAAAGTCGGCTCCGACGACCCGGAACGCGACATCCGCAGGGCCGGGCTGATCCGCCAGACGGCGGGCGACGGCGCAACCATTATGGTGGATGCCAACCAGAAATGGAACCTGCCGCAGGCATTGGATATTTGTAAAAAACTCAGCGACATCAACCCTTTCTGGATCGAAGAACCTACCCATCCCGACGATGTGACGGGCCACCAGGCTATCGCAAGCGCTATTGCCCCTTTTAAAGTGGCTACGGGCGAGCACATTCCCAACAAGGTGATATTCAAAAACTTCCTGCAAGCCGGTGCCATGGACTTCTGCCAGGTGGATGCCGTGCGGGTAGGCGGCATATCAGAATTCCTGACGATCAGCCTCCTGTCCCGGCAAATGGGGATTCCGGTGGTGCCACACGTGGGCGATATGGGACAGATCCACCAGCATCTGGTGCTGTTCAACCACATCGGCATGGGGCATGAGCATTTGTTTTTGGAACATATTCCGCATTTACGGACGTATTTTACGCATCCGGCGGAAATCAGGGACGGTTACTATCAGGTACCGCAAATACCGGGCAGCGGCAGCGACCTGAATGACTGACCGCCACAGCAAAAACGAGCATTATGAATCTGACCAGTAAAACGATTTTTATCACCGGCGGCGCATCGGGTATCGGGCGCGAATGCGTGACCGCCTACCTGCGTGCGGGGGCACGTGTGGGCGTGCTCGACCGGGACGAAAACGCCCTGAACGAGCTGCAAACGCAGTTTGGCGAAGCGTTGCTGGCACTACCGGGCGATGTCAGGCAAAAAGACGACATTCAAACCGCTATCGAACAAACGGTAGCTACCTTCGGCACCCTGCACGTAATCCACAACAATGCAGGCATCGCCAGCCCATCCAGGCCGCTCGACCAGACTTCGGAAGACGAATGGGACAGCCTTTTCGAGATCAACCTGAAAAGCGTTTACTACACCACCAAATACGGTTTAGAATACCTGAGACAAACCCGCGGCAATATCCTCAACACCAGCAGCATGGTGGGTGAAATAGGCCAGGAGAACCACGCCGCATATGTGGCGACAAAGGGCGGCATGAGCGCCCTGACGAAGGCCATGGCGCTGGATTACGCTCCTTTCGGCATTCGCGTGAATGCCGTTTGCCCTGCGGGTGTGTGGACGCCCATGCTCCGCAAATGGGCAGGCGAGCAGCCGAATGCAGGCGAAATCGAACAGTACCTGGACGACATCCATCCGCTTAGCTATTGCCCCGAGGGCGACGTAATCGCCGATGTGGCCGTATTCCTGGTTTCGGATGCGGCGCGGTTTGTAACAGGTTGTATCATGCCCGTAAGCGGCGGTGCGGAATTAGGTTATAGAAGATAAGCAATGGCAACAAAAAGAACGTGCATGGCCCTCGACCTGGTCGACAACGCCGAACTCATCGCATCGTACGAACATCACCACAAACCAGGAAACATCTGGCCCGAAATCCCGGCCGGTATTCGCGATGCGGGCATTACCGATATGCAGATTTACCGGATCGGCCGGCATTTGTTCATGATCGTGGAGCATGACGAGACCACCGACCTCCAAACCGCATTCGATAAAATGGCAACCCTGCCCCGGCAGGGAGAATGGGCCGCATGGATGGGCAGCTTCCAGCAGAAACTTTCCGAAGCCCCAGCCGGCGAGCATTGGGCCGCAATGAAACCTGTGTTTTTACTCAACGACCATTTGTAATGAAAAACAGCAAAGACGTGGTGGTACCATTGCTCGTTGTGATGGGCCTGATGTTTATCTGGAACCTCAGCCGGAATATCAACGACGTCCTGATCCCGCATTTGAAACGGGCCTGTCAGCTGACGGACTTTCAATCGTCGCTCGTACAATCGGCGTTTTTTGGTGGCTATTTCCTGCTGGCATTGCCGGTGGGGCAGTTTATCGGCCGGTTTGGCTACAAGGCCGGCATGGTTACCGGGCTGCTTACGGCCGCTGCGGGTGCACTCCTGTTCTTCCCCGCCGCCGATATGCGTTATTACCCGCTGTTTCTGACGGCGTTGTTCGTTATGGCAGCCGGTTTTACGTTCCTCGAAGTAACCGCGACGCCCTATATCTCTGTCCTCGGCGATCCCGAACGCGCATCCAGCAGGTTGAGCCTCGCTTCGGCAGTGGGCTCGGTGGGTGCCACGCTCGGGCCATTTATCGGCAGCCGCTTCTTGCTTCATGCGACGGAAGTGTCACCTGAAACGGTTGGGCAGTTCAATTCGGAACAATTGACCCATTACCTGAATGCAGAAGCCCAGCTCGTGAAAACGCCCTATTTGAGCCTTGGCGGGCTGTTTTTAACCATCGGACTCCTGCTGTATTTTATTAAACTACCCAAAATAGAAGGCGAGGACAACCACACGGGCAGCATCCGCGACATTCTGAAATTCCGCCATACCGTTCTCGGGGCGCTCGGCGTGTTCTGCTACCTGGGCGCGGAAGTGGGTATCGTGAGCTTTTTGATCCGCTATGCGAAATCGTCCGGCATTCCGGGGCTTACCGAGCAAAGTGCGGCATTGTTTATCACATTATACATGGCATTGGTGCTGACCGGGCGGCTGGTCGGGGCTTACTGGCTGCGGAGCGCGAACCCACCGGTAACCCTGGCCTTCTGCTCGGCAGCGGCAATGGTACTGGTGTGTATTTCAATGACAACCACCGGTTATGTATCGGTGTATGCATTGTCGCTGGTAGGGCTGTTCACTTCCGTGATGTACCCTATTCTGTTCACGCTCAGTATTAAAAATTTAGGGATTTACACCAAAACCGGCTCCTCGCTGATCATCATGAGCATTGTGGGCGGAGCTGTGATTCCGCCGGTAATGGGACTCCTGTCCGACGGTTTTGGAATACAAAAAGCATTTATCGTACCGGTGCTCTGCTACATCTACCTCGTGTATTACGCACGGACGGGGCACACCATCACGCAGGCAAGCATAACGCAAGTTTAAAGCATTGATTTGAATTTTTATGATGATGAAAAAAACAATACTAGGAATGTTACTGGCGGCATTTGCGCTACCCGGATTTTCTCAAACCGAAATGCCGAAAGCGCAGCGCCTGAAATGGTGGCAAGACGCCAAAATGGGCCTCTTCATTCACTGGGGGCCCGTCTCCCGCATCGGCAAGGAAATCAGCTGGTCGCGAGAAGGCTATGGCAAGGCCAAATACGACTCGCTCTACCGCGGCTTCAACCCTACCCGCTTCAATGCCAAAGAATGGGTAGCACTCGCGAAAGCTTCGGGCATGAAGTATATGGTGCTCACGGCCAAGCACCACGACGGCTTCTCGCTTTTTGATACCAAAACCAATGATTACAACATCATGCACACGCCATTCGGCCGCGATGTGTGCAAGGAGCTTGCGCAGGCTGCGCACGAGGCCAATATGCCCATCGGCTGGTACTTTTCAGTAGCCGACTGGAAAGACCCCGACTGCCGTAATCCGCAAACGAACGGCATATTCGCCGACCGTGCACTCGAACAGGTACGCGAGCTATTAACCAACTACGGCAAGATCAGCCTGCTTTGGATCGATTACGAAGGCTGGCCGACGCCGGTTGAGCCTAAAAAAGTATATGATCTGGCCAGAAAACTCCAACCAGAAATCATTATCAACAACCGCCTGGAACCATTCACACCCGACGAATCGCACGCTTATGTGGGCAAATACGCCGACTATGCTACGCCCGAGGGTTTTGTGGCCGGTTACGGAAAAGTACCCTGGGAAACCTGCACCAATATGGGCCACCAATGGGCATGGAGGTTCGGCGACACGCCCCGCAGCCTGAAAGAATCGGTGCACACCCTGTTGCGCTGTGTAGGCGGAAACGGCAACCTGCTTTTCAACATCGGTCCGGATAGCACCGGCATTTTCCCCGCCGACTTTGCAGCCCGGGCCCGCGAAATGGGCGATTGGATTGCGAAGAACCGGACTGCCATTTACAATACTAAAGGCGGCGTATTCACCCCCGCTCCCGACTATGTGAGCTCGTATCGTGGCAAACAAGTGTTCGTCCATTTGCTGAATGCGGATAAAACCACCCTCACATTGCCGGCCATTCCCGCCAAAATACTGAGCGCAAAGCTGCCGGACGGCACGCCGGTTCAGTTCACACAAAATAATAAAAGCATTGGCCTCGCCTACCCCGCAGACAAAATCGACCCGATCGCGACGATTGCCGTATTGACGCTCGACAAAGACGCTTCGACGATCGCGCCGACCGTTCCGCTGCCAGCCAGCGGCTCGCTCGCTTATGCCCACAAGGCCACAGCTTCAAGCGCGGTAGGGCAGTTTTACCACGACGCGGCATCCGCATTTGATGATAACCCCAAAACAGCCTGGAAGATCGGGCGGCGGAAGGACGTCGATTTCTCGAAATATTATGGTAAAAACCTGCATTATCAGTCGCCCGAGATCATGGCGTTGTATGAGCCAACGGGCTGGCTGGAAGTAGATCTGGGCAAGCCGGAGACCGTAGGCCGCATTAAGCTGGGCGAATCCAGGTACGGAAAATCGGAGATCAAAAAGTTTGAAGTGCTCTATTTAAAAGGAAATCAATGGGTTTCGCTGGCGCAGGACAGCAACATGGGTGACTGGGACAAGACCATCGCACCCGTGAAAGCCCAGAAATTCAGGCTGGCCATTCAGGATTACCACGGCTATTTCGGCGTGAACGAATTTCAACTATTCCCCCCTAACCCTTAAAACAAGCACACGCCCCGGAAATCCGCTGGCGTGTGCTTTGAAATCCTGGTCAGAACCCTCAGGCCAGGATTTTTTGCAGGTTTTTATAACAGGTTTCTACCGTTTCGAAGCCCGGTGCGAGGTCGTATTCCACGAAGAAATATTTCAAACCGGCGATTTGCGCAGCTTCGAAAATGCGTTTGAACTCCACGACGCCGGTTCCTACGGCAGTAATGGTGGCAAGATCTGCCTTAATGTCTTTCACGTGCCAGAGCGGGAAACGGCCCGGATGCTCCTTAAACAGTGCTACCGGATCTTTTTTGGCTTTGGTAGCCCAGGCCAGGTCGAGCTCCATTTTCACCAGGTCCTTATCGGTTTGGGACAATACCAGTTCGTAAGGCGTTTTGCCGCCATCCACGGGATCGAACTCCGTTGCGTGGTTGTGGTACGCGAATTGAATGCCGGCTTTTTTCGCTGCTTCACCGGTTTTCTGGAACACTTCAATGGAGCTTTTGATCTCGTCGCTTGTGCCTACGGGCGTGCTTGCGCATACGAGGTAGCTCAGGCCGGCGGAGGCTGCGTCGTCTACAAGTTCCTGGTAGTTATCCCGAAGATTTTTCATCGGCGGGATGGTAATGGGCTTGCCGTCGGAGCCAACCGGCAACTTACGCCCGGGAGGCATTTTGAACGGTGCGCCTAGTGCGTGATGTGCGCGCCAGGTCATGCCGAGACCTTCCACCAATGCTTTGAACTCCTTAGGCTCATAGCCATAATACTTGCCCCGCGTGCTGAATGCGGATTCGATTTCCTTGTACCCGATCTTAGCGATCTGCTCCAAAGTACCTTTCGGGTCGGTATTCATTTTTTCAAAAACCGTGAAAAGCTGGATACCGGCTGGTTTTTCGGCCAAAGTAATGCCTGCCTGGCGGGCAGCTTCGACCAACGAGGGCGCCAACAGCGTACCGGCGGCCATTGCACCTGCACGGGTGAGGAAATCCCTCCTGTTTATGTTAAACTTCATATTTCAATTAGTTATGGTTTGTTTTTGAACTTGATTTTAGAGAACGACATCAGCGGCTCGATAGCCTTAGCTTCGGCGTTCCGGAACACGAAATAAATGTCCTGCTTGCCGGTCGTAGGTTGAATACCGATTCGAACAGGGGGCTGCGAGAAGCGTCGTGGAGGCGCCGGTGCCGGTTTGGCAGTCGATGCTGCGGCAGCACCCGATCCTTCCTTTTTCGCGCCGTTTTCCAGCTCGGCCATCATTTTAGCGACGTCTACCGGTTTGGCTACGGCGAGTTTTTGCTGGCCGATCAACGTGCCGGTCGGCGAACCCAGGCGAATTTCGATGGTTCCTCCCACGCTGCCTTCGCGTTGCTGGGCGGCGGCATTCAGTTCGAGGGAATCGATGCCCGTGAGATCAATGGCCGGGAATGCGATGTAGCTGTTTTCGAACGCGACCACGGCAAAGCCTTGTCCGGCTACACCCAATGCTTTGGTTTCGACACCTTTCGTGACAGGTGCTTCGGCCGCATTAAGCTCCGGACTACGAAGCACGATCATTTCCTCGGTGGTTTGGGCGGGAACGGCTTTCGTGGTGCCCACAGGACGGTCGGTGTAGGCCGCGCGGATGATTACGGAGCCTTTCCCGTTGTCTGTTTTCGGGATCTGGGGGGTGTATTGCCCTTCCAGCGGCAATGTCGAAAGCGTTTTTTCGGTACTGTTCAGAATGTATTTGACGATTACTTCGGCATCAGCTACGGGCAACGCAGGGTGCGCTGCCATGGCTACTTCGCCCCAAACGCCCGATCCGCCTTCGCGCACTTTCTTCACCAGTTTGTCCAATGCGCCCGGGTCAGCTTTGTATTTGTTCGAAACATCGGCAAATGAAGGCCCTACCGACTTGGTGTTCGGCTGGTGGCACACTTTGCAATCGCTTTTACTCATTAATGTCTGTGCTACTGCGAATTGCGTCGTCGCATCCACGCTGCGCTGGCTCTGGGCCACTTCGGCATAGTCAAACCCTTCGGCGGTATAGTCGATACTTACCGCCACCTGCCCTGCTTTGATTTTGCCGTCGGCCGTGCTGCCATCTTCCTTATCCGTAATACCGACCGCGTAACCGATCGGCTTTTTAGGGAAGAAAAATGTGCTGTTACCGTCGAGTTTGATCGCCACTTTCGGCGGCTCGTTACCGGCAATAATGCGTACGGATTGGCTGTTGCTGGCACCTTTGGCATCGGTAACGGTCAGAGTGGCGGTGTAAACGCCCGCTTTATCGAATTTTACCGCAGGGTTTTCAGTACTAAAAACCTTTGGCGCAACACCCGGACTGGTTACTTTCCAGCTGTATTTCAATGCGTCGTTATCGAAATCCTTCGTGCCTTTGGAGGACAAAATTGTTTCGAATGGCACCGTCCCACCCTTTTTCTCTGCCGATGCGGCTACTACGGGCTTGCGGTTTCCGCCATTGTACTCAATGCGCACCAGCCGCGAATTGTCGCTTTTGCGGAACCAGTTGCTGCCGTATTCGAGGATGTACAAATCGCCATCCGGCCCGAATTTGATATCGATCGGCTGCACCGGGTGATAGCTCGGCAATACGCGCTCCATCGATTCGTAATCGCCCTGCGCATTCATCGTAATGGCCATGATCCAGCCGCGTGAGAAGTCGGCGGCGATCCATTTGTTTTCGTAATAAGCCGGCCACGGACGTTTCGGTGCCTTGAAATCGGAACGGTGGTAAATAGGACCGCCCGTCGCGCTGCGCGAGCCTGAGCCTACCTGCGGGAACTTCTCCGAAACGCCGTAGGGATAATATATGAAGCTCGGGGCGGTCGGGAACAGTTCCTTCAAGCCCGTATTGTTCGGCGAGATGTTCACCAGGTTTTTAGGGTCTTTCTTCTCGCCGGGTTTATTATTGCCATAATCAAAAACCGGAAACGCCTGATCGTTGCCTACAAACCACGGCCAGCCGAAGTTGCCCGGCTTACGCGCCTGGTTCAGTTCGTCGTAGCCTCTCGGTCCGATCTCGGAATCCTCGTTCGCATCCGGTCCTACTTCGCCCCAATAAATGAAGCCCGTCTTGCTGTCGACCGAGATGCGCCATGGGTTGCGGTGGCCCATTGAATAAATCTCAGGGCGGGTCTTGGCGGTGCCTTTCGGGTAGAGATTACCCTCCGGAATGGTGTAACTACCGTCCGGTTCGGGATGAATGCGGAGAATTTTGCCCCTCAAATCATTGGTATTACCGGCATGTCCCTGGTCGTCCCAGCTTTCTCGGCCGGGGCGTTCGTCGGTTTGGGCGGCTTTGTCATTACCGGTGTTGTTGCCGACAGTAAGCAAAAGGTTGCCGTTTTTATCCCACGTCATACCGCCACCCGTGTGGCAGCACACTTCCCGCTGGGTAGTTACTTCGAGCACCACTTTTTTTGAATTTTCGACCAGTTGGTCGCTTACCAGGTCCCAGCGTGCCAGAATGTGCTTTTTCTCCGTCGGATGGGCATAATAGAGGTAAATCCAGTGGTTTTTGGCAAAGTTCGGATCCAGGGTAATACCCATCAAACCCTCCTCGGCCTCTCGCGAGACGCCCTCTTTGCTCACATATTTGGTATTGACGGGGATCGTCGTGATGAGCTCGGTGGTGTTGGTCGACGGATTGTACTTTTTCAAAGCGCCTTTACGCTCGATAATGTAGGAACTGCCGTCGGGGAGCACTTCGAACGCCATCGGTTCATCGAGGTTATCGGCCAGGACAACAGGCGTGAACCGACTTTCATCAGGTTTGGTGACGGTGTCCTGCATCGTGAATGCAGCAAAGGCGGCGACTGTGATCAGTTTGGCGGACCAGCGCACCGACGAAACAAGGCTTTTGCGCGGAATCGGGAAAGGTTTAAGCATAGATATGTACATCAAAATGAACCATTTAATATATGACCTTCATTGAATTCGCATCAAAAGCGGAAAGCAGGGGAAGCCTCCCCCGCCCTCCTTTTCATCCATCGTATTAAAACTCGTAAGACAACGAGAGCCAAAAACTCCTCGGGAGAATCGTGCGTCCCGGCATCATTGTTCCTTTTTCCACGGCAGCGAAGTTGCGGAACTGGTCGCCGCGCACATCGCCTTCCGTCAATACTCTTGCATTGAGCAGGTTATCAACCCAGAAACGTGCATTGATCGCCTTCGTAAAGTTGTACCCGGCACCACCTTTCATGAGCACATAAGCTGGCAGCTTGTAGCTATCGCTCGGTGCAGTAAAGCGGGAACCGATGTAGTTTCCTGCGAGGTAAATGTTAAACTTCTTGTAATCGTAAGTCGCCGACAATTCGGTGTTGAAAACGGGGACGCGTTCCGTTCTTTTGCCTGTGAAGCTGTAAGTAGTATCGCCCAGAATCGCCACAATGGCGTTGTTGGTATTGGTGTTGGCGGTATAATCTGTGTATTTCGAATCCTGCAAAGTACCCGTCCAGCGAAGGCTCAGGGCTTTTGTCAGCTTGTAGGACGCTTCGAACTCAGCGCTGTAAGTGCGCGTGGAGCCGAACGCTACGAGCACCTGGTTACCCGAGGAAATGGTCGGTACTGTAATGGACAACGACACATTCTTGATCGCGGAATAGCTGGCAGAAGCAAACAGTGAAAAGTCGTTTTTCGCATACTTCACCCCCACTTCACCCAGGTACACAGGACGTTTCTTGATCCTCGCCGGATCGTACGCGGTGGCGTTGTAATCCGCGATGGTGGGTGCATTGTAGGCGCGTGTGGCACGTGCGAACAAGGCCGCCTCATTGTTGACTTTGTAGTTCAAACCAGCCGTTGCCGCCCAGTTGGTGATGGTTTCCGAATAATCGGTGTGACCCGCGATCGTCAGGCCTGCCCCTCTCGTGTAATCGGGTGTGCCATCGGCTTTGAATGCGTAGAATGGACGCTTGCCTGAAACATTCTGGTTATCGATGCGTGCTCCGAGGTCAAGGCGCCATTGGGGATTCAGTGTGATCTCGTCCGATGCATAGGCTGATAATGTGCGGGTGTCGCCGATCACCGTTACAAGGTTGGTGGCCGTGATTTTGGCCGCCGTTGGCGAGGTCAGCAGTCTTTTAGGATTTTCTTTAAACTCCTGCTGGTAAGAGAAGTTATAGTTAGGTCCGTCGTTGCGGTTGAACTGGTGAATACCTGCGCCGAAGCCAACGCTATGGTTGCTGATCGTCTTTTTAAAATCCAGGTAATCAACAACCTGAACATCCTTACCCTCCTGGCCGATGCCGGTCACATTCACAATCCTGTCGCCCGCTTTCAAACCGGCCTCTGAGCCATCGAGGTAATAATAAGGTGTCGTTCCGTTGTAGGTTGTAATGCTTGCCGGAATGCCCGCAGTAACGGTGCGGTTGGTGTGCTGGTAGCGAAAATTGTTATTCACCTCCCAGCCATTATCCAGCAGGTAATTGAACTGGAAACCGCCCGACCCCTGCTTGGTGTGAATGCCGTCGGAAAAATCATAATTACGTGTCACGCCGCTGGCATCGGTATAACTGAACTTGGTATCGATCGTCGCCAGCGACTGCGTAACCATGTCGAAATTGCCGGTTTTGGTGGGCTTACCTGTGCCGTCGTAGGGATAGAAGCTCGTCAGCATCCACTGTACTTTATCATTCAGATACTTCCCGTACAGGCGCACGAAGCCTTTCTGGTTTTTGAAATTGAAAGTCATATTACCTTTCAACTGACCGCCCTGGTTGGCTGTATAGCCCGGAGGCACAATGCCTTTATCGGTGCGGAAGAAGCCGCCGATGTTGTACCGGATCTGGTCGCTTACCTTGCCGCCTACATTACCGTCGAGGCGGTACAAGCCTTGTGAAAGGCCGGTCGTGGCTTTGAATTTGCCGTAAGTTTTATCCGCACCGGTGTAGCTAAGGTTGTTGATCACCGCGCCGGGCGTGTTAGCCATTACAATCGACGCATTACCCCCGCGCACTGCTTCGATATTCTTAATCGTCAAATCTGTTTTATAATACTGGTCCACAGAAGGAATGGAATTGAAACCTGTGGGCAGTACGGGCAGCCCGTCTTCCATTATTCCGAGGAAAATATAGCCGCCCTGCTGCGGGAAACCGCGTACCCACACGTTGCCGGGCCCGTCGCCTCCAGTACTTTCCACCGTCAGGCCTGGGATAGCTTTCAGGAGGTCGGTACTGTTCAACGGCGCGCGGGTTTGAATGTCTTTATTATTGATAGTCGTAATGGCTACGCTGCTTTCGATCTTTTTCTTCGGGTTACCGCCTGTCACGACGATTTCCTGCAATTGCAGAATGTCGTCTTTCATTTCTATATTCAGCTGCACGTCCTGGCCTGCCACCTGTATTTCCTTCTTAATGGCCGTGAAACCAATGCTCGTCACGTTCAATGTATAGGTACCGTCCGGAATATCGGCGAAGCTGTAAGTTCCGTTAATGTCGGTCACCACGCCGAGGTTGTTGTGGCTGAGGATCACGGTGACGCCGCTGAGCGTCTCGCCCGCCACGTCGGTAATCTTCCCCGAAACGGTATACCCCGCCGCCCGGCTGCGGATGCCCGTCGTAGGCGCTACTGCCGACTTAGCGGACCGGCTGATGATGATCAGGTTGTCCGTCACCCGGTAATGCAGCCCGAGCGGTTTCAATGCTTCATCCAAAACCTTATATAATGGTCTCTGGCTTGCCTTAATGCTCACTTTTCGCCCGCTGCCAATCATTTTCGCGCTGTAAACAAACTTGCCGTTCACCTGTTTTTCCAGATTTCCCAGCACATGCTCGATCCCCTGCTCCTGGATATCCACCGTCACTTTTTTGGACAAAAGCGCCTGCGCGTTGCCGTCCGTCGCTTTGGCAGTACCAAGCGCCCACAACCCGACAAGTAAAAACTGGCACAGCGATATCCGCATCACATTGAAAATAAATTGAAACTTAAAAGCTTCTTTCATACATTTGACTGTTTTATTGAGGTTAGATTTTGATAAAACAATCCCCGTTATCCTTCTTAGGACGGATAGTATTTGCGGTCGAAAACAAATATGGGGATTCATGAGGGTCGGGCATGTTGGTAGCATTGTCCGACTCTTTTTTTGTGGCTACTTTCTTCTATATACGCATCGGCATCCGGGTTTGGTTGGGTTAAACAGGGTTTCTAGCTTTTACAGCCCCTACTGTAAATGACAATCTTGCCGTCGAGCACTTCGTACCTCGCCTCGATCACCTCGCAGAGAATGCTCAGTTTGCTGAACATCGGCTGCCCGCCGAGCGATGCCGTTACCGGGCACCCCTTCATGACATCACGGTCGAAAATGATGTCGATCTGGTAAGCCTCTTCGATGTCGGTGAGCACGGAGGAAGCGGGTGTATTTACAAATTCGAATGTCTTCGGGTTATCGGAAGGCACGATTTCCGGATTGTCGCTCAGCGTCCTGCGCATTTCGCTGCTTGCATGCTCGAAAATGAGCTTCTGGTTGGGCGTGAGTACCATGCCGTTCGGCGTTTTGGCCTGGGCATTTTTGCGCGCCGCAAATTCCTTTTGTTTAAAAACTGAAACTTTTCCTTCCCGCACCTCTACCAGCGTCTTGTCTGAAGCATCCTGCGCCCGCACGAAGAAGCTGGTACCCAGCACTTTGGTTACCAAGTCCGTCGTATGTACCAGAAACGGCCTCTTCGGATCCTTGGCCACCTGGAAATAGGCATCGCCCGACAAGTATACAATACGCTGATCCGGTTGAAATGTTTCAGCAAAGCTGAGCCGGGATTGCGGGTAAAGCACCACTTGCGTGCCGTCTGCGAGTTTGATAACCTGCTGTTTCCCGGAAGTATTCACCCGCTCCACCAGCCCCTTACCCGATACCAGCCCGTTATAGCCGTCATTGAAGCGATAATACCGCCATCCGATCCACCCCAAACCAATCGCCAGCACCAGACAAGCCGCCACCCGAGTCCAAAACGCCGACCCAAACCACACGCTACGCCCGGATTCACTAACAACACGCGACTCGTTGAGTTTCAATGGCTCACTGACAATTCGCTCCTCCCTTCTTCCATACTCCTTTTCCTCCGTCCTCAAACCCAGCAACTTCTCCGTTCTGACGCGTTCCAAAAGTCCCTGTATTTCCAGGTCGATCTCCACTTCGTCAATTTCCGTACGGTAATGACGGTACACGCCGTCGAGCAGCTTGTGGGCGCTTCGAATGTCGTCTGCCTGCAAAGGGTTTTCGTCGATATATTGCTTCCAGAATACCGCATCCGTAGCTTCCTGATGCCGTACCCAGCCCTGAAAACGGGCGTCGAGAACGAAATCTTCAAGGGTGTATTCCTGGTACTGATCCATGTTATAATTGTTTTCTAACTATACATAGGCAGGGGTCGCATTGGAATAATCAAAATATTTCAAATTTTTTTTAAAAGGGAGGAACGGAGGAAAGGGAGGAGGGAGGAAAGGGAGGAGGGAGGAAAGGGCCTCCGGCTGGTCTATACTGCGATGGCGTCTTTGCAATACCGACCGGCCGGAGGCCTGCGAATGGGGTGTGCAAATCAGGAGACTTGCACGAGCGCACGAACGCTTTACAGTCGATCTTTCAGCTCCTGGATGGTGCGGTAGAGCAGGTTGGCAACGGCGGGACGTGTGATCCCCATTACCTGTGCGATGGCTTCATTATCCATACTTTCAAAAAAACGGAGGTAAATCACCTCCTGCTGGCGGCGCGTGAGCAGGTTTATTTGCTGATTGAGCGTTTTGAGCATCGCTTCATTGGTTTCGATCTCGATGATATGCTCTTCAATGGAAGCGTCTCCGGTGGTTTCGGCAGAAAAGTCCAGTTCATCCCCGTCGTTAATCCATTGCTGCCGCTGGCTTTCGCGGTAGATTTTCCGGCGAAGAGATTTAAGCAGGTAAAATTTTACAAATTCAGTATCCCCGATCGTCTCGCGCTTGGCCCAAAGTTCCATGAAAAGATCCTGGATGCAATCTTTTACAAATTCACGGTCACGTGAAAACTTGGCCCCATAACTGAACAGGCTTTTGTAGTAATGCCGGGCTATCTGCCCGAACGCCTCATCATCCCCGGCACGAAACGACTTCCACAAGTCAGCGTCATCAGCATTGTTGTCGGGATTGGATTGCATTCAGGAGCGGTACGTCAGTTGTAACGGGAATGCAATCCTACACGTTTTTATATAATTAAACAATTTTTATTTTGGGTGAAAGGAGGAAGAAAGGGAGGAGGGAGGAAAGGGGGGAGGGAGGAAAGGGAGGAGGGAGAAAAGGGAGGAGGGACTATCCCTTCCTCCTTCCTCCCCTTCCTCCTTTCACCCTTCCTCCCTCTTACCGTGGATACGACGAATGGCTTTTCACTTTCAGGATCTGCCGCAAATGCCGGTCTGTGTGGCCCCATTGGTAAATGAGCACCTGGTGCATGTTGCGCGGGTCGGGTGTGCCGGTCAGCTCGAAAATAGCCCGCATATCGGCTTCGCTGGTGCGCACAAAAGAGATACTTTGCTCCCGGCCTCGCAGGAAAAACGTCAGGTTGTCCTTTCCTTTGATAAACCCGGTTGGCTTCGCGATTTCAGCGGCTTTGTGAGGGTTCGGCTCCATGATGAATTCCTGGTAATAGCTGTCTGGCCGCGTGGTTTTGATCAGCTCCGGTTGCGGCTTGTTTCTTGTCCCGATGCTAAGCTCTCTGAACCAGACAATCTCCCAGAGCGCCAGATGCTCCACCACTTCGGCAATGGACCAACGGTCGGGCGACTCGCGGAATGCCCATTGCTCGGGCGTGAGGTTTTCCGTTTCCTTCACCAATGCATCGCGTGTGCGGATCAATTGATCGATCGTGGACTGTTTGTCAGCTGCGGTCCAGAGCTTTTCCTGGCCGAAGCATTGCATGGCCACACAGAGCCAAACTAGGGTAAAAAGTGTACTGATTTTCATAGCTTTTGTTTTGTGAACGCTTGTTCCGCAACAAATGGCGGCCGGCTTTTCGGGAACTGCCGCGACCATTGTCCGGAATGTGGCCACAATGCTATTTCTTTTTACCTGCTTTGACAATTTTGATTATCCAAAGGCGTAAAAACAGGGTATTATACGTGCTTTTCAGTGATTTAACGGCACCATATTATTTGCTTTCCCGGGAAGGAAATGGGTACGCTATTGGCTCAAATAGGGTGGTAAGATATGCCGGAGCGTCGGATTATCTAGCAGGCTGCGCAAGCGGACGGAATCGGGGTAAGGTATTTCAAATTGCGGTTGAACCAGCACCGACGGGTCGCCCGTTTTCAGGTACTTGCGCACGTTCGATTCCTGTTTCACGGAGAGGCCGTACGACGTGCGGACATTATGCATTTCCAGATCGCGGCGAGTGACGTGCCCCCTGATGAATACCACGAAAAACACTGCCCCAATCCAGGTAATATACCAGTGTTTCAGCGTAATTTCCATAAAACGTGCTGCAAACCAGGCACCGCCGATCAATCCGATGGTAAACAGCTCGGTGTAGCGGGAAGAGACGGTTTGCATCGCCTGTCCGCGCCCGTATGCGATCGCGAGCGTCTGTGCGAGCGACCACATCACGCATCCGGCCATGAACAGGTCCGCCCGGGAGAGCGTGCGGTTCCGCAAAAACCAGGGTACCATCACCACAGCAGGAGCCCACAACGCAATCGCAGCAGGCCAGCTTTTCAGCACCGGCCAGGCCAGAATGTACCGCAACGCCTTACGTAGCTCGACAACGCTCCGGGAGCGGTAAATGTGGTTGGCTTCGATCTGTGGCATCAGGAAATACCCGGCCACGGATAAGCCAATGAGCACAGCGGCAAAAGCCACGTGTTTCCAATTGAGCTGCCGCTTTTGAAACCCTTGCAATGCATACACGCCCGCCGCCGCCAGGGGCGTAAGGATGCCAGAAGCCATCGTCAATACACTCAGCCACGACAGTACCAGCACGCCAGCCATCGCCACGAAACTGTCGGGATAGCGGGAGACCAGTATGAGGGCCAAAAGTGTAAAAATGATGAGGAAATAAAACTGGCTTTGAAAGCCGATCAGCAGGTTTTCGAATGCAAATGGCAGCGAAAACTGGGCGATGATCACAATCAGCACCAGCCAGCGCAGGCCGTGCAACGCCTTTTGCCGCATTAGAAACAGCAGGATAATGAGCGGAATGCAAGCTGCGACAAGGATGTTCACCCGCGCCTCGACCAGGTTGTCCCATACGCCTGTAACACTGAAAATCAGCAGCGACAGCAACCGCGTGGGAAAAATGCGGTGCTCGTTATGCGGCTCCCACAGGTCATGCAATTTCAGCCGGCCTTCGATCCACGGTCTGAGCAGAAAATCCCCCTCGGCATCCCACTGGTCCCAGAAGGGCAGTCGGATCGCGAAGGTTTCGACCCAATATAAACGGGCTGCTGCGATAACCAGCAGCGTTGCAAGCAATGCAAGGATATTTCTTGTGGGCATAAATATTTTAGAGAATTTGCTGCAATGCCTTCGCCACTTATTTTGGCCGTCTCGTACACGAGTTGTCCCGTCGTATAACGGATTTCAACGGATACAATTTGATTTAGGTGAGTAGTTGGATCAAAATTAGGTTGTAACTATTACATTACAAAATGGCTGTACAGACGAAAACGGGCCGATCCCCAAAGAACCGGCCCGCCCGAAAAGTCCGTCCAGGACTACCTGTCCAGGATACCATATTGAACACTACCCACTTACATTTTGCTGGTAACGGTAACAATGCTCCGCGCTTTTACCGAAATATTGCCGTTCGGACCGCTTACCTGTACAGGCGCGAGGTCACGCTCGGCGGAAGTTTCGTAAACCCTGGTCGCCACCGGCTTCTGGCCGGATCCGAGCGAGAGCTGAATCTCCCGATCCTGATTGTCGTTGTTCACGATCACGGTTACCAGTTCATTATTTGTATTTAAATAAGAAGAAACCAATAGCCCGTCGGTACCGAGGCTGCTCGATGCCTCCACCCTCTTAGCGCCCGGACGCACGAAACGACTGAAATTACCCAATGCCCAAAGCATTTTGGATGACTGGAAACTACCGTCGGTTTTGTTTTTATCAATGTATACCAACCCATCCTTGTAGTCGTAAGGCGAAACGGAAAGCCACCAATGCCAGGCCGTGGCATTCGCATAGACGAGGTCGTTGTGGATCACTCTGGCAATGTACAGACCGGAAGTGATGCTCAAATCGCGGCCCTCACCCTTTATTTCGCCATCGTTATCGCCCAGAATGCAGTATTCCGTCTGCCAGTATTCCAGCCCCGGTACCGTCGCAAGCCCGCCCGCAAGCTGTTTTCGCTTGTCAACGGCGGTTTTATAAGGGGAAGTAGTGAAATAGCTGTGCCCCGAAATCGCCGGAACCACATTAGGAAGGTTACCAATGTATTCGGAGCTGTTTTTATCAAAGAAAGCTGCGATCTGGCTCGCACGTCCCGGGCGGTTATGCTCCGAATAGAGATATTCGAGCTGCCCGGCTTCCGCCACATTGATTTTGGTCGAAAGGTTCTTTTTCAGCAGCGAAGCGCTTAGCGAGCGGGTAATGGCTGCCACCTGGTTGTTGAAATACGGCGTTCCTTCCTGGCCGCCGTCACTCCAATCCCACTGTGGCTCATTCACCGGGCTCACGTACTGAAACGTAATGCCGGTTTTCTTGCGCACGCCGTCGATCACATCGGCCAGGTAACCAGCAAATTTATCGAACTGCTGGGAGGCAAGGTTTGGCTGGCCGTTTGTGGCATAACCTTTTCCGTTGGTCGTAAACTGCACCGGCGGGGTATTTGGGAAAAGTAAAAACTCGCCTACACCGCGTTCCCTGGCCGCATTGAGGAACCAAACCTGGCCGGCTTGCTTGTTCCAGTCATAACCTCCGTCGTTGGCAAAAAACGATTCCGCACGCCGCCACTCATCGCGGATACCGCTCGCATCGCCCTGCTCGGTGGTACCGCCACCGGCATTAAACCGCCACAGCGACAGGCCAATGCCTTTCAGACGACCGTCGGCGAGCGTGTCTTTGCTGAAAAGCAGATCGGCGATCCCGTTCTTTTTGGCCAGCGGCCAGTTGCCTACAAACTGGCATGCCCAGGCATCGGAACCACCGAAATTTCTGATCGTTTGATAAGTTTTGGTTGGATCGATGCGGATCGTCACCGTTCCGGCAGCCGGCTCGTTGGTCTTAGCAACGGGGTCGCTTCCTTGGCAACTGATGGGTGCAGCCATGAGCAACCCCAGGAACAATGTTCCGAGGTTTTGAGAAATTTGCATGAATTGGTCTGTCAGGGAATGGATAGAAAAAGAACTCCCGGCGACTGAGGCGCCGGGAGTGAAGGATATTAATAGCCCGGGTTCTGTTCGAGCTTGTTATTCGAAGCCTGGATCTCGGTACGCGGGATCGGGAGCCAGTATTGCTTGTCGGCGAACTTGCGGCCGGTAAGCGCTTCCTTACGGGCATAGGTAAACGCGCTGCCGCTCTTGCCAATCTCGACGCCATAAGCAGGCACGTTTTCGGTCGTGCTTGCGATTTTCCAGCGGCGCACATCGTAGAAACGGTGCTCTTCGAATGCCAGCTCGATGCGGCGCTCGTTGCGGATACGCTCGCGCATTTGCGCCTGTGTGAGGCCCGCGGGCAATGCAGGCATGCCCACACCCGTACGTTGGCGGATCGCATTCACAGCCGCGTACACGGTTGCATCCGGGCCCGAGGCTTCGTTTTGCGCCTCGGCGTAGTTCAGCAGGATCTCAGCATACCGGAAGTAAATCCAGGTCTGCGTTCCGGCCACGTCCCAGGGGTTGTCGATCGGCAGGTTGTCGTTCATGAATTTCTTCAGATAATAGCCTGTCTTGGACGTATTCCAGTTCGAAGGTCCGTCCTTGCTATCCTTTCCTCCCGGTGTGAAGGTCTCCACGGTGCTGCCGCGATATGAGGCGCCATTGTAAAGAATAGTGGCGTAAAAACGTGGGTCGCGGTTTTTGTACGGGTTTTTCGGGTCATAGCTCGTGTTGGCATCGGTAATGCGCGTACCGTCCAGCATTTCGTAGTCGTCCACCAGGTTCTGCACCGGCACGTTACCGCCCCATGCATTGTAGCCATTCGGGCCGTTCGAAATTTCGAGGCACACGTGGCGCGCGCCTACCGCGTACAAACGGCCGAAAATGATCTCCTGGTTATCGGTAGTCGTGAAAAGATTACCATATCCGCCGGTGTAGAGCGAGTATTTGTTCAAATCCATCACCGCTTTGGCCGCTGCCGCTGCCTGCTGCCATGTTCCTGCATTGTAAAGCGGACTTGCAGCATAAAGTGCCAGACGCGATTTCAATGCCAATGCAGCGCCTTTCGTAGCACGGCCGAGCTTCCAGGTACTGTTGTCGTTCGATGCGGGCAGTAACGCGACTGCTTCGTCAAGCTGCGCGATCGCATAGTCCAGACCCGCTTTAATCTCCGATCGCTGGAACAGCTCCGGGCTCGTCAGGTCATCGCTTACTTGGTACACTTTATCCCCCAGCAGCACCACTTTACCATAATTACGCAGCAAATCGTGGTAGCGGAATGCACGGATGAACTGCAATTCGCCTTTCAAACGGCTGCGGCGGGCAGCGCTCATCGGCACCGCGTCGATATTTGTCAGCGCGTAGTTAATCTCGCGGATACTACGGTAGCTACGGCCCCAGAATGTCCCTGCGATACCGGTGTTTTCCGGTGCGATCTGCCCGCGCTGGATCAGCCAGGTGTTATCATCATTGTTATAAATTGATTCGTCGGTAACGGAAGACCACAGCGCATATTCAAATCCGCGGCCAAAGCCGGGCAAGGTGCCTTCCGCTTCCTTGTCGGCCAGGCGGACGCCCATGTAGCGGTTCGTAACATATGCTTCGAAAAGTACGGAGTCGGAGAGAATGGAGGCATCGGACACACGGTCGGTGGGAACGACATCCAGGAAATTCTGGTCGCACGCAGACAGCGAAAGCATCATCGCTGCGGCCAGGGCTGGTAATGTGAAGCTCTTTATTTTCATGTTAATCATGATTTCAATTAAAATTTGATATTGAGGCCCAGGTTCAGAATACGTTGCTGCGGATAGAACTGGCCGCTGTTGCTGTTGCCTTCCGGATCGTAATCTTTCACACCCGTGATCGTGAATAGGTTAAATGCACTCGCATACACTCGCAGTGACGCGATTTTAAGCCTCGACAATGCGTCTTTCGGCAGTGTATAACCCAATTCCAGGTTTTTCAAACGAACGAACGACGAGTTGTTCAACCAGAAATTATTGGCATACAAACCACCGTTGATCGACGAAGAAGCACGGGTGTCGACACGCGGGAACGAGCCGTCAGGATTTGAAGGGCTCCAACGGTTGTCGGCCCAGCTGCTGTAAAAGTTTCCTACCTGGCCCGATTCGGGCAACACATACTGGCTTACCATGCCCTGACCGGAGAATACCAATGACAGGTCGAATGCATCGTAACCCGCATTGAACGTCAAACCGTAAGTCAGCAGAGGCACATTGCCGTATTTGCTGCGTACCTGGTCGTCGGCGGTGATTTTGCCATCCTTATTGTAGTCTTCCAGGATCAAATCGCCCGGCTGCGCGCCTTGTACGTGCGGGTGTGCATCCAGGTCAGCTTGCGTGCGGAAGATTCCGAGGGTATTATAAAGCAGGTTGGTGTAAAGCGGCCCACCTGTCTGGCGCTGATAATCAAGCGCGCCGGGAGCTTCGTCGATGAAAATCACCTTGCTTTTGGCATAGGTAATGTTTCCTGAAATGTTGTAGCGGAACTTGCCATTATGGTTATAGCCCAATGTCGCTTCCACCCCGGTGTTGTTCACTTTTCCAAGATTTTCGTCCGGCACCAATGGGGTATTGTCATTGGTTTTGTAAGGGTTTACGATACCGGAAGTATTTGGTATAGAAGCATTTCTCGCCGCCAGGATGTCCGATCTCTTTTGGCTGAAATAGATCACTTCGATATTGAAATTTTTCAGGAACACCGCATTCAGACCGATATCCAGCTTCTTGGAAGTCTCCCAGGTAATGTTCGGATTGGCTATCTTCGTAAGGTCGATACCCGGAGAAATCACATTGTTGCCCAGCACATACTGGTTCACGAAGGAGTAGTTATTGTAGAACTGGAATTGGCCCACATTATCATTACCCAACGTACCGTAAGAAGCACGTAATTTCAGGTCGTCGATGAAATTAACGCTGTTTTTAAACCAATCTTCTTCCGAAATGCGGTAACCTGCCGAAACCGACGGGAAGAAACCATATTGCTTGCCTTTCGGGAAAACCGATGAGCCGTCCACACGCGCCTGCACTTCTGCCAGGTATTTTTCATTGAAATTGTATGCGAAGCGCCCGATGTAGCTTCGGCGGGTGAAGTTGAAGCTGCTACCCGAGTTGTTCTTGTCGGTCGCCGCCGCACCACCCTGTGAAAGTTCAGGCGTGGAGGTAGTCGGGAAATTGATCCGCGTTGCACCGAATTTGGCCTCATTACGCTTGTTTTGCTCGTAAGCCACAAATGCATTCACATTGTGCTTGCCGATCGTTTTGACGTAGCTCAACCGCAAGTTCTGCGTAAGGTTGGTAATATTGAGCTGCGACTGGTCAATCGACGCCGCGCCGGCCGACCCGCCGGTAACTACGCCGGAGTAAGCCCCGGTTGTCTTATTGTAATTATAGAGCGTGTAAGGCGTGCTGAACGACTTCGAGAAGTTGAACGATTTATCCACCGAGTAAAACCCGTCCACCGAAAGGCCGTCCACAAACGGAAGGTTATAGTTCGCACGCAGGATACCATTGAAGACGGACGTCGGGTTGCTGACAGTACCTCCCATGTTAGTCCCCAGTACAACGGGGTTCTGGTTCTCCACGCCCGTCGAGTAGTAGCCGTTTGGATATTGCGCGATAACGGTTGGATAGGCCCGGTAAATCGAACGGAATGTGTTTCCTGCCGACGAAATCGGGAAAGCGCGGTTCTCCTGACGGCCAGAAACGCCCAGACTGACCTTGAAATCTTTGGTCACATTGGCGTCGATATTCGAGCGGAAATTATATTGCTTGTATTTCGTAGCGCCATTTTTGTACAAACCATCCTGGTAAATCGTCCCCAGTGACACGTAATACTTCACATTGTCGGTACCGCCGTTGATCGCCAGACTATGCTGATTCTGCAATGCGAAGCTTTTGAGGGTTTCCTTCTGCCAGTCGGTATTCGGGTAATTCAAAGGATCGGAACCATTGCGGAACTTCGCGATCTCGTCCGCTGAATAATGCTGGTTCATCCCGCCCGCCGGGTTGTTATAGTAATCGATCTCATTCATGATCGTCGCATACGTAGGCGCGTCGGCCAGCTTAGGCAGGCGTGTAGGCGATGAAAAACCCTGGTTGAAGCTGTAAGAAATGACCGGCTTGCCCGTGGTACCGCGCTTGGTGGTGACAAGAATCACCCCGTTCGCCGCACGGCTACCATAAACAGCCGCCGAAGCGTCTTTCAGGATCGAAATGCTCTCGATGTCGTTCGGATCGAGGCGGTCGAGTCCCCCAACCTGGCCGGGAATACCATCCACGACGATCAGCACATCGTTATTTCCGGTGGTAGCGAACCCGCGCACCGTGTAGCTCGACCCATCATAACCCGGCTCACCGCCACGGTTGTTGGCCACAAAGCCCGAAAAACGGCCCGCGAGCGAGTTGGAAAGGTTGGGTTGCGGGCTTTTCACAATGTCGGCCCCTTTTACTTCCGAAACCGAGCCAGTTAATGTGGCCTTTTTCTGGGTGCCGTACCCTACCACCACGATCTCTTCCAGCGTCTTGTCGTTGGGAGCGAGTTTCACATCCAGCTGCGAGCGGTTGCCCAGCGCGATTTCCTGGTTCAGGTAGCCGATGTAGGTGAATACCAACGTCCCGCTGCCGTCGGGCACGTTGAGCGAATACTTGCCGTCCACGTCTGTCGTAGTGCCGGTAGAAGTGCCTTTCAGGATCACACTAGCACCAGGCAGCCCTTCGCCGGTTTCGGAAGTGACCGTTCCTTTCACGTTAAATGGGTTTTGTGCAAACGCCGACAAGGAGGTTAACGCGAGGAACAGCAAAAAACACGCAGTGCGCAAAGTCGCCGGGAGGGCTTGCCGGGCGGGCCGGCTGACGGTGTACAGGGCCGCCCGGAGGGTTGGTCTAACGGTTGGCCGAACGCCTTCGTAAAGAGTTTTTTTCATACAGCTGTAAAGTTGAATAATTGGATGCCGGATCAGCTCATAAGGGGGCGGCTTGACTGGATCCGGCCAATCTTGATTTAATCATAAACCGGGGTACCGCCCGCCGCTTTTATAAATTGATCAATCAAAAGTAGGACTATTTCAACCCGGCCACAGGGGGACATTTTCGCATTAAAAAGGGGGTGAATTCACAAAAAATGCCTGATTTTGTTAGAATCAGGCATGAAAAGCTGGGGAAACTCCAATAAACAACCTACTACACGGATCTTTTGCGGAAAATATCTTTGTCGATCGTCATCTGCTCGTGGAAAGGCGTTCTGAATTTTTTCACATATTCGGATGGCTTCATCCCGAACAGTTTCTGGAAATGCTCACGGAAGTAGCGGATGTCGTTGATGCCAACACTGAATGCCGTCTCGCTGATCGTAATGTCCGTGGTAATGAGCAACTGGGCAGCCTTGCGCAAGCGTATGAAACGGACGAAGCTCGTCGCCGACTGCCCGGAAATGGATTTGATGCGGTTGTAAAGCGTAGAATGGCTCATCCCGATCTCCGAAGCGAGCACTTTCACATTGAATGCCGGGTCGGTGATATGGTTTTCTACAATGCGGATACATTCGTTCAGGAACTCCTTATATTCGGCCGAGATCTTGAAATCACTCGTCTGCAAGGTGATTTCGTTGTAAAAATACCTTTGCAGGTCGTTGCGGTTGCGGAGGATCGATGCCACCCGCGCCACGAGAATATCCTTATCGAACGGCTTGCCGATATAGTCGTCGGCACCACCCTCGATACCTTTCAAACGGACATCCTGTGAGGTACTGGCCGTGAGCAGGATCACCGGGATATGGCTCAGTGCCATATCGAGTTTCATCTGGCGGCAGAGTTCGATGCCGGAAGTGCCCCCCATCATCACATCGCTGATCACGATGTCGGGCAAATGCCTGCGTACAAGTTCAAGGCCCTCCTCCCCGCTTCCTGCTTCAAACATTTTGTACTTTCCCGAGAAAATGGAGCCCAGGTACTGTCTTATCTCAGGGTCGTCGTCCACCACAAGCATGGTGTGGCTTTCGGTCGAAGGTTCCTTCATGTCCAGCAGTTCGCTCTGCCAGTCGGGCATAGCGGGCGTTTTTACCGGCATTACCCCTTCCGAAAGCTCTTCCAGCAGCACCGAATCGCGCATTTCGCCTTCGCGCGCAAAACTGGCAAGCTCGGGATGGTTTTTCCAAAGCGAAATATGGAATGTCGTGCCGCGGTCCAGCTCCGATTCATACCTCAGCTGCCCGAAATGGTTTTCTGCAAATGTCTTGGCTAAATATAAACCGATCCCAAAGCCACCTTTGGCTGCAAAGCGACGGTCGGCATACTGATGAAAGACCTTGAAAATATCCTCGCCCGCATCCGCCGGAATGCCCGGCCCGGTATCGCTCACAACGATTTCCACCTGCTCCCCGAGATCGAGCACCTGCACCCTCACAGTCCCATGTTCGGGCGTAAATTTTATGGCATTGGAAATCAGGTTAAAGACCGCAATTTCGATTTTTTCCCAATCGCAGGTCACTTCCAATTCGGTTTCGGGAACGGCCAGCTCATAGCGGATATGCTTTTGTTCGGCCTGGTGCAGGAAGCATTGGAAAACTTCGGTAACCAGCTGGGGAAGGTTGTGTACGGCCGGTTTGAGCTGGTCGGTCTGCTGGTCGGCCTTACGGAAGAGGAGGAGTTGGTCCACCAGGCTGAGGAGGCGTTTTGCATTGCGGTAAATGATGTGCATGCTCGTCGTCGCTGACGGCACCGACGGGACGTCGGCGCTAGCCGCCCCAGCGGACTGCATCATCTCCCGTATCGGGTTGATGATCAATGTAAGCGGCGTCCGGAACTCGTGCGAAACATTCGTAAAAAACGATAGCTTCTTTTCGTTCAGCTCCATTTGCTGCCTTGTTTCCAAATGTGCCAGCTGCACCTCATACTTCATTTTTTCCTGCCCCAGCTTGTACTGCTGGTAGTAGTAAAGCACCAGCCCGATGGTGAGCATATAGAGGAAATACGCCCACCAGCTTTGGTACCAGGGCGGCATCACGCGGATCGGCAGCGAGGCATAGTCTTCAAACCAGACACCGTCCTGATTGGCGACCTTCACCTTAAACTCATAGTTACCCGAAGGTAGGTAGCGGTAGGTCGCCGAACGCTCGTTTTCGACATAACTCCAATCCTTGTCGAGCCCTTCGAGCATGTAGGCATAGCGTGTAAGTTCCGGGTAAGCGTAGTTCAATGCCGTGTAATCGATCGCAAATACCGACTGATCGGGTTTGATCGAAAATCGCCGGGATTTACCCAGGTATTCAAAAAGTGAAATAGCCTCGTTGCCCTCCTTGTCCTTACCAAATATCCTGATCCCGCTGATCATCACCTTCGGCTGATACCGCGACGCCCGCACCTGCGTAGGGTCGAAGAGGTTCCAGCCCTCGGTCCCCCCGAAGCTCATCAGGCCGCTTTCGGCATTATAAAGTGCAGAACCAGGATTGAATTGCCCGCCTTGCAGCCCGTGGCTGGTGTCAAAATTCTCGATCGAGCCCGTTGTCGCATCGATTCTTGAAAGACCTTTATTTGTACTCAACCAAACTTTTCCCGCACTTTCCGGCTGGATCGCATTGACCACATTGCTTGCCAAACCGCGCTTCTCGTCAAAAAACCGCACCGTTTTCGCGCGGGTATCAAACAGCAACAGCCCGTTCCCTTCCGATCCGATCCAAAGCCGGTCCAGACCATCCATACACAGGGAGAAAATGATCCTGTTGGACAAATAGGGCTCCTTACCGGCCGCATTGAACCACGACCCGAACCGCATCGTACGGGTATTCAGGTAGTTGAGCCCGCCGCCATAAGTCCCGATCCAGAGATTGCCATACTTATCCTCCGCGATCGCACGCACGTCGTTCGCATTAATGGAGCTGTTGGACGGGATAAAATTGCGGAACTTACCGGTCCGTTCATCGAGCAGGCTAAGGCCTCCCCCATTTGTACCGACCCAGATATTACGTCGCCGGTCCTGATAAATGACACGAACGTCGTTCGCGCCCAGCGAATACGGCTCCGACGGGTCGTGCGCGTAACGTCTGAAAGTGTCCGTAGCAGGATCGTACCGGACCAGGCCTTTGGAATACGTCCCAAACCATAGCCGGTCCTGCCGGTCGCGGTGCGCGGCGATTACGGCTCCGTCCGGCAGCATGCCGGGCGTTGTGGAGGCCGCATAATGCTTTAAAACTTCCCCCGAAGCAGTTGTTTTGTAAATGCCGTCGCCATCGGTGCCGATCCACAGATTACCATCCTTGTCGGCGCACATGCCATAGTAACGCAAATAGCTTTCAGCCCGGGAATCGATGGTTTTCTGTTCAAACTTCCTGAATTTCTCCGGTATCGCGCTGATCAGGTACGCGCCTTCGCCGTAGGTGCCGAGCCACACATTGCGGTCCTTATCAATGTAAAGCGACTGCACCGAGCGCTGCGTGATGCCCTTATTGTCCTTATCACGTACCTGCTCGAAAAGGAGCGCATCCGGCGATCTGGAACCCAATTGTGATAATGCCAGCCTATAAATCCCGCCATCCTGCACACCGATCAACAGGTTGTGCTGCTGGTCCTCTATCAGCGACAGATAGATGTCGCTGTGATGGAATGTATTGATATGTAAGTCATAAAACCGGTTTTCGCTCCTTTTGAAGAGGATCAGGCCGCGGGAAGAAGCGATCCAGACGTTACGCAAATGGTCCTCGTAAAGCGCATTGATCCGCGCACGGGATACCCTGCCGACGTCCAGCCCTGCCTTCACCAGCTTTCCGACGCCATCATGTTTCCAAACCTCGATCCCATTATCGCGCGAGCCGAGCCATAACATTCCCTGCGAATCTTCGAACACATTAAGAATGGAATTCGTAAAAAGCCCGGGAAGCGTTTGCTGGTTATGAAGTGTAAATCGATGGGATTTGGTGTTGAAAGAGGCGAAACCCGAGCCATTTAATGCAAGCCAAAGGTGATCACCCGCCCCCTGGCTGATATCGCTCACGTCGTTTCCGACACCGCCTTTGGTTTGATAGGGTTTGTACCTGTTGAAACGCTGGCTCGCAGGCACAAACTCCCCGATGCCTTCGCGCGAGGAAACCCAGATCGTACCGTTTTTGTCCCGGAGAATGGATTTGACATAGTTACCTGGCAAACTGTGCGGATCGTTGCGGTCATATTTGAAATTCCTGAACGCAGTGCCGTCGAACCGGCTGACACCGTCGCCTGTTGCAAACCACATCAGGCCGTCGTTGTCCTGTGCGATACTATTCACCACGCCAAACGAAAGCCCCTCGCGGATCGAATAGCGCAGCACCCGTCCCGCAGCATTGTCGGCAGCGCGACCGGCAATGGCGCTACCTGCCAGCGCCACACAGCATAGCACCGGCAGCAAGGCTTTAACCAAATTTGAAAATACGCGTTTCATCACCCGCATAACCCACTTTTCTGACATATTTCCGAAACGAAACGATCTTGCCCGCCCGTTTTTTTACGGGCGGAACTTCAAATATAACAGAATCGGCGCCGACTATTTAAAGGGTACTTTCAACTTATGCAAAGCCTGGTTCCGGAAAAACGCGACTTCCCCCTCGCCCATCCAGTTGATCTCCTGAAAAATATCTGTCAACTCCGCCACATTGGCAATATCGCGGTGGTTCAGGACCCGTATCACATCACCCGGCTTCATGCCTGCACGTGCAAGCAAGCTATTTTCAGCCACGGCTTCTACTACCACACCCTTTTCATCGGGCAACCCATAGGCCGATCGGTCACCCAGGCCATTTACATTCCGCAACTGGCCGCCCAGCCAGGCTATCGCGGATACGGCTTTGCTGTCGGTCCCATTTTTGATCGCCGGAAGAGGCACCTTTGCGGCCTTGCTTTTCAGTTCGATAGAGACGATGCCAAATTCGTCCATGGCGAAATTCACAAAGCCCAATTTCAATGCCGGACTGCCCGGTTTCACGCGGTAATCGCCCTTTGCCGGGTCCTCAAACATCGGGTCACCTTCCAGGCTGTGTGCGTCGGTACCATTATGGCGGGCCTTTTCAAGCGCTGGCTGGTCGGGGAAAAGATTGTAATCCACCTCTTTGCCCCATTCATTTACCCGGATCGGCGCGTAGGGTTTCGTGACGATATTTTTTCGGAATACATCACCGCTTTTGGCAAACCACACATGCGGGTGGAAGGAGTTATTAACCATAATATTATTTTCCACGACCCGCTGAAAACCTTCCCGCAGCTTCAAACCGCCATTCAGGCACAAATTATTGTAAATATGATAGTTGGAACTGCCATCGTCGAGGTCGATGTCCCACCCATGGTCGCAACGGAAGCGGTTATTACGGATCACAATCGTCCTGCCTGCGTCCAGAAGGATCAGTTCGGGATGGGCGGCAGCGAGGCTGTCCATCCGTTCCCGCACCGGATGCCAGAACCGGTCGCGTCCCCAGGAATTGAACGAGCCATGGTCACCCGTTTCCAGCACGGTGTCGAACACGTCGTTGAACTCGATCAAATGCCCGCCCCACGTGCCTTCGCTCACGTTAATGCCTGCCCGCGGGATGTTGTAGATCGTGTTGTGGCTAACGGTAATATCCATACTCATCGAAATCTCCACGCCGGCGACCTGCTTCTCCACGCGCCCCAGGCCGTGCATCAGGTTATCGTAAACCCTGCATTGGGCCGGGTAATTATCAGTTTTCGGGCCGGGAGCCTTGTCCATTCGGTCGTAAGGCACCGCCTGGTTGTATTCGAAACTCGGCGAACGCACCGCGCCGGGGTCGCCCACAAAGCAAACCGCACTGGCTCCGGTTTCTTCAAAATGACATGCGGAAACTTCGCCACCGCGGTTGTAATTACTGAAAAACACCCCGTTGCCACCCACCGCATTGAAATGGCACTTGCGAATGGCGCAATTTTCGGTACCGTCCAGCAACACCGCTCCGCCACGGTAAATGGTCCAGTCGCTCCGGAGTAACGGTTCTTTGGTTTCCATGAAAGTGCGGAGGGTATGCGCCAGTTCAAAACCCTCGATATGGATATTCCGAACCGGTTTCTGCGCGGTGCCGCGGAATTCGAACAAATGCCTGATCTGCGGCGTCAGCACCTCGCGGGCGTCCGCAGGCGCATACACGTACAGCGTACGCGAAGGGGCGTCATAGTACCATTCATCAGGCGCGTCGAGCTCTTCGAGCAGGTTTTCGATGAAACGGTACTTGTCGTGCATGCCCATCTGGCGATTGTTCTGATACCCCCCTTCGAGCGCCAGCGTGGTGTCGCCTGTTTTCCCTGTCACCCGGTAATGGTAATCGCCCCATTCGTGCTTATGCATGGCGTGGATGAAGGCACCCTCCGGCCGCTTCCAGGAGTTGATTTTCGCTGGTGAAAGCACATCCGCCGAATAGCCGCCGAAATGGCTGACCGCCGGGTCAAAATTCGGGTAACGCGCCATGTGCAGTTTTTTCCTGCCAATAAACAGCTGGTCGAAAATATAATCGCCGCCGATAGTCGCCTTCTTGACATTACCCTTGTATTCCAACCATTTAACCGGGACAACTGCCGCGCCGCTAATTGTGACTTTTTCTCCGGGAAAGGCTTTGTAGGTTACCGCTTGCCCCGCCGCCCGCGAGTCCTCCGGCCCGAAAACGACGGGTTTGGAAAAATAATACGTGCCTCCCCGCAGAAACACAGTTACTGTTCCGCTCATGCTCCTCACCTTGTTGCGCGCAGCTTCAAGGGTCGCCAACGGTTTTTCCTTCGTGCCCGCGTTACGATCGCTCCCACCCGGGGCAACGTAAATATCCGCAGCAGGCAGTGAGGTCGCAAATGCAGCGCATATGGCACACAATGTAATCGTTATCAATCTTTTAAAATTTTCATTCATAACTAAAAAACACCGTACGGAGCCGGTACCGATCAAACTTCGTTCTGATTAATATAAATAGCTATTTCAATGTACGGATATAGGCCAACAAATCGGCTACCTGCTGGTCGGAGTAGGTGTCGATCAGTCCCTTAAGCATGAATGACCGACCGCCCAGCGCGCCCTGGCTTTTGATCTGCCCGGCCGGAATGAAGGTAGTTGCCCCTCCCATGAATGCGAGCGTGGTGCCGCGTTTGTCCTGACTCACCAGATAGCCTTCGAAATTCGTCCCGTCCTTTTTACTTATCCTATAAACAGTGTATCCGCTTTCGACGGCTGCATCGGGATCGAGAATGGCCGTCAGCAATGCCTCATTTTCCCGGCTCGCCGAGCCGTCCAGCGATGGCGCGATATTCTGCCCCTTACCTCCGGCCTGATGACAGTTCAGGCAGGTCTGAAAGAGGGCCCTGCCCGTTTCCGCATCTCCTTTCTGCTGCCCGGCTATGGTCATATATTTGTCTAGTCTGGTTTTGAATGCCTTCTTTTTCTCACTTTCCGCAGATTTGGCCCGACTTAGCAGGCTTGCCGTTTCCGCGTTCCGGCGAACAGCCACCAGCCTTTCGGCAGTAGGGACGTCCAGGGAGCTTCCACTGAGTTGTTTGTTTTTAATAAGGTAAATCAAAAGATCGGCCCCGGCGGGCGACGATGGGAGCATGCTCGCTAGCGCTGCTTTTTCCGCGGCGTCCAGCTTTGATACCCACTTTTGAGCGGCCAGCCTCGCCGATGCGGGATCCGTCTTTGCCAGCGCCGTCAATGCATAGGCGCGCACATCGAACTCCCGGCTGCCGTTGTTAACGACCTTAACCAATGCATTTTTGCCCAAAGCCGGATTCGCGTCGATCGCTTTCAACGCCAGTTTGACCGACGACGCGGGCATATCGCGGTCCAGCACGGCCAGCACCTGACCTACTGCATCACGCATTCCAAACCTCCCGACTGCATCGAGCCCGAGGTCGACTTCCGCCTGATCGTTACTTTTTAAAAGCCGCGATACCGGCGCAGCCAGCAAGCCATTCAGTTCCGCCGACTGGACCTGTGCCTGGTTATCGATCGCAAAACGGACATATTGCGTCGCCTGGGGTGCCTCGAAGGCCGGTTTGATCGCTGAAAGCACATTTTTATTGGACAGCATCGCGGTAATGCTGGTAAACGTAGGCTCGTCGAGCTTTTCGATATGTGCCTCTGGCCAGAAACGCAGGAATGCCTCTTCCCGATCGTCCTTCGGCAATGCCTGGGCCGCCCAGAGCAGGTTTTCGACAGGTACCCTAGCCACATCCGGCCCGGAAATGAAGCGGTTTAGTGCCTCCGAATGTTTTTCAAGGGCCATTCTTGCCAAAAACCTTTCGAAACTCCGCTCATAAGGCCCGCCGAGCATTTCGCCCGCCAACTCCGGCTTGCAAGCGGCAATAAGAATGGCAATACCCGCCCTATCCAGCTCGACCGCCTCGCCCAACGTGCGCAATACCTGCGAGCGCACCATGGGATCGGAATCGTCTGCCGAAATCTTCGCCAGCGCCGCAATTTCAGCACCATTCAATTTAAAACTACTCAATGACCGTACCGCCTCGCGCCGGATAGCGGGGGATGCTTCGGCGAGCAGGTTGCCCATTAATGCGGCATCGAAGTGCTGTAAACTTTCGAGGCACCAGAGCGCGTGGATTCTTGTAATGTCGTCGGCAGTACGGTCCGCGGCTATGGTGGTGATGGCCGGGATCAGCGCATTCGTTTCTTCGCGTGGCCGGTCGGCGATCTGATGCCAGGCGGCCCTTTTTGCCCAAAGCGAGGGAGCGCGCAAATGCTCCGGCAAAGCAGAAGCAGGCATTTTGTAAAAATCAGGAATATTCCTCGGCCGCTGGGTCACATGGCGAATCCGCCAAATGCGGCCGTGTGTCTTGTCGCGGTCGGGGTGCGTGGTGGGTAATTCGTTGTGGGAAACGATCTTGTTGTACCAATCGGCGATGTACAGGCAGCCGTCCGGCCCGAATTCCATATTCACAGGCCTGAACCAGTCATCTTCCGAGGTAAGCAAATCGGGCAAATGGGCGGCGGAAACAGTGCCATCCGCATTTCTCACAACTTTCACCGCATTAACAGAACTCGTGATCGGGTTGGCCAGGAACGCCACATCGCGAAACGCCTCGGGAAATGAACCGGATGCATCGTCCGCGAACGCCGTCCCCGAAATGCCCGTACCACCGACGCGGAACGAATGCAATGCAGGCATAAATGGCTGATAAGGCCTCAACTTTTCATTCCCTATGCCCGGCAACGCCGTTCCCGGCTCCATCGGGACCACCGAATAGCCCAGGTCGTTCGCTTCGGACCCGTACCATTGCCCGTTACCCCGCAACTGAAAGCCCCATATATTGTTCAGTCCCACGCTTACCAGTTCCATTTTCCGGCCATCGGACGTAAAACGCGCTATTTTACTGAAATCGATTTTCAAACTATCACCACTCACCAGCGACTTCACGCGTCCCTTATTGAGCGCGCCGTGGCTGAAGTGGATCCAGTTTCCCGGCGCCCGCACGAGCGCATGCGCCATCGTGTGCGTATCCGTGAACCCGAAACCGGTAAAGAGCGGTACGCGCTTATCGGCCCTGCCATCTTTATCGGTATCATCCATAAAAAACAGCTCCGATCCCTGGGCGATATACGCGCCGTCGCGGTACGGCAGGATACTCATCGGGATCGTCAGTCCATCGGCCCAAACCGTCGGTTTCGCCGGCCCCTTTCCGTAGATATCCGAAAGCACAATGACCTTGTCCACTCCTTTGGTTTCGCCTTTGTAGAGCTGCAAAACGCGTTTGAAATTGGGATGATTACGCTGGGCATTCTCATCGTCCATCAATTTCAGGAGATCTTCCCAGCGAATGTCTGAAATCGGGTCGAGGGGGTACATTCTGGCCGTCTGCGTCCACAACCTCCCCGCATCGTCGAACGTAAGGTCGATCGGCTTGAATACGCTGTCACGCTCGCTGGCCACGAGTTCTATCACAAACCCTTCGGGCAGATGAAATCCGGCCAACTCCTGCTCCGGCGTATTGGCGCCCCTGCGGACGGAATGGGTCTTGTCCTGCGCGGCAGCCGGTGTTATACATGAAACCACCGCAATAATATATGCATGAAGGTAACGTCTGGACACGGTCATAGGGAGCGGTTTTGATGATCTGGAATTTCGGATTTATCAGATGTATCAAAGCAATCGGTAACCTATTATCTACCGTAAACCAGATATTCATTAGTACCAGCCTTCTGCTAATTCGCCGAATAAGAATTTCCGTAGGCTGACTTATACTTATGCCCCGTTGCCCCGGCAAATTATGACATTGAAGAACTTTCATCAACCTGAATTATGAATGAAACACTTATCTTTTTGGAGCAGAAAGTCTTCTGCCAGTCGTTTATCGCCGACATACTTTCCGGTTTCATAACCTCCTTCGTATTCCTTTTTGCGCTTCTGTTTTTGTTTCGTCCACGGATAAGAATAGCCCGTCATATCGCGACACATGTGAGATCATATGGTTGCCGGTCGAACAAGTGGTATTGCTTCAAAATCATCAACAGATCCTTGTTCAGAGCGTTTGACCTTCGTGTCGAGGTGATTCAAAAGATCCCGATGACCGGTCCCGAGGGGAAAACGAACCACCGGACGGAACCCCTCACGCTCATAAAAGACCAGTACAACTACGTAGCACCGTTCAGAGTTGGGGAAAAATCCGAGTACGCACTCTGGTTTTTGACAACGGACGATATCTCCACCATCTTCAATGACAATGAACATCACATCATTGAACTACGAGTAATTTGCAAGCACGAACTAACGGGATTGGGAAGCGTATTTGTCAGAACCTATTCAAAACATGACATAAAAGAAGGCACATTCAAGTCGGGCAATACATTTGAAATTGTAAATTGAATTCTGTATCATTACATACTTTTAAGCCACCACGGTTAAAACTGAATCTGCTATGAAACCAGACATTATTGTGATGTAAGCCTCTGAGGTTTACATTTAGATCAAGCCAATTATGAAAAAGGACATCTCACATGCGAGGTGCCCTTTTTCGTTTCAATACCTGGTTCAAACCAGACCCTTAACGGACAGCCGGATTACGTGAATCGCTACCAGCCCATATAATAGGTCTTGCTCAACCAATCCGGGCGAAGGAGATGAAAATGTGATTCCAGCATTTTCTCCGCTTCGCAAAACGCTCCTTCTACCCATCCTTGCTGATCGGAATAGGCCTCACCAACAACATAAATATGCTCGTCTGCATCCGGCTTGCGCATGTAAGGCATGACGTCCCAAACCGGCACACCGGCCTTCCAGGCATGGTACCCTGCGCCGAACGGATCGTCGGACCAGTCGCGGAAATAGGTCACGTATGGTTCCGGGATTTCCACCTGTGCACCATGCAATTCACGCAGCTGATTCATAATTTCATTCACCATCAATTGCGTAGCCTGCTCTCTTTCAAGGGCTTTCAGCTCCACCAGCGAGGCCGATGCCGCCGCGCTTACTTTGAACAGCACGGTATCATCCGAAAGTGCCTTCCAAAATGTCTCGGTTTCCATATCCCCGTAGCTGCCGAGTAGCATCGAGTTGTTGTTCTGCGGATCGGTGCCGAAGTAGTAGCATTGCCGCATCGGCAGGTCGGTAATAGAGTGCCCGGAGTCGATACCCAGCTGTTTCCACCAGGGCTCACGGAAGCCCATCAGGATTTTGAATGCAGGCTCCATGATCACCGAACGGATATTCCGGTCAAGAGCGGTGTTTTCATTGGAATTGAAAAAGAAATTCTGCTGATCGAGCAGTTCCAGCGATTTACGCGGCATTCCGAGAATAATTTGGTTGGCATAAGCATACCACAGGGTGTTGCTCGGGATATTCAGGAAAGTGAGCTCGTAGCGGTAATCGTCACGCAGCTCATGGCCTTTCGAGAAGGTCAGCAGCTTGTTTTCCGACCAGATAGTCCCGCCCGGAATGCCTGTATACTGATTCGCAAGCGCATAGGCGATGCTATCGTAACCTTCCTCGATCGTTTTATAAGTCACATCGGCCGAAAAATCTCCTACCATATAAGGAAATGCCTCTGCGGCATTCCAGTTGATCGTGTTGGAATAATAACCTCCCGCATTCGCCACAAAACTATAACCCTCTTCCGAAATCTGGTCTTTGATCAGGTTCCAGAAACCGAGGTCGTTCACCTTGCGGCCATCATAGGGCGACCCCGGGAAATTGTAGGTGAGTTTAGGCTTCACCTGGTCCCAATCCTCACTGGTCAGTTTGAAACCGTAATCATATTGCGTAGGCCCTTTGGTAACCTTGTCGGAATAATTAGCTACAAACCAGGGATCGGCCACAAGCACGTCGTAGATGATCTTGTTGAAAAGCTGGTCGGAGCTGAAACCGATGTCGTCGTCGTTGAGGTAGTAGCGGGTCACGAGTTTCTCTCCTTTATCCTGTGCTACATTCCAGGCATTTTGTTTGAAATGTTGCTTGCGGAGGTAAAAGAGCAGATCAGCCGGGTTGCCCATCGGGAACGGAACGGGCGTCATATGGTCTTTGAGTACCGGCGTGCGCTTGCTCAGGTCTTTTTCCGTCAGCGGATAGCCTTCAATAAGCGTAGTCACGATCTCCTGTGAAGTGAGGTAGCGCATGCCTCCCAGCTCGCCCCAGAAGTTCATCCCGGGCAGGATTACCGATTCGAGGCGGCCGCCGAGGCGATCGCTCATGTCGAAAATCTGCACCTGCTCGCCGGTGTATTTGCCGGTGTCGGTCAGGCGGTAGGCGCTGTACAGGCCCGAGGTTCCTGCGCCGATGATCGCGACTTCCGTCCGTAAACCAGGCTTCATTCCGTTGTTAAGTGGCGTGTTTTTGTTCATGTTGATGGTTTTAAATGGCTTTGAAATAATTATAACCCAGCTTAAATGGCGAGATATCGAAAGTGGAATGGCCGTCGAGCGCCAGCTCGGTCAGTATCTTACCTAAAAACGGGGTAAACTTGGCAGCCCAGCCTGTGGCATACACCACGATGTTGTGGTGATTAGGCACATAAGGCGGCGCAAAATCGATCAGCAGCTCCTTGTTCGCGATCTTGCTGAGCGCGATAAGGCAGGTCGAAGTAAAATAGGGCGTCGGATCGAGGCCTGTCATGTGCTCGCTGACCCATTCCGACGTGTAGGCGAGCTCCTTCGGGTTAGGTACGAGCGTCCGTTGCTCAGGACTTGTGAGGGGATCGATCACAAAGTCGGGTGCGACACGGATGTACTCCGGATGGTCCCAAACCACACCTGGGAAGCCATAAAACTGGTTACCGTTCGAGCCGATCGCATTCTGGAACACAAACCAGGTCGGGTACTGGATTTTCGGATCCGTCTTTTTGAAATAGGCCGAAGACATATTCCAATAGGTCGCTTCGATCGTAAACCCGAGCAGGTTGATCACGCTATCAATATACGGCCCGGGTACTAACACCAGTTTTTCACTTGTAAAAACACCTTTCGGCGTCGTCACGTTGAACAACTTTCCGTCCTGCCCAATCGCTGTCACCGGCGATTCTTCGTGCAGGGTTGTGTACGGATCCCGCTCGCAGGCCTGGTAGAGGGTTTCGATGGTGGCACGGAAATCGATGCTCGCACCATCCGCCTGGAAAAGGCCGGTATAAGTATCGGGCAGATTCCGGAAGTGGTATTGCGACTCGATTTCCTTCGCCGTCAGGCTGGTGTAAGGCACGCTCAATGCTTTGAGTGCCTGCTCGGCCTCGGCAATATTACCCTCGGTGGAATGCACCGAAGGATCACCGAACCAAAGCGTCCCAACCTTGTCGAGCAGTGTTTTGGGCGTCAGCGTTTGCAGCTCGTCCCAATACGGCTGCGCGTCCAGCGCCATTTGCACCATATATTCTTCGGGATACGGAATGCGGTATTGCCGCGAAACGCCCGCTGAGCTGCCAAGCTGATTTTTGAAATTGAACTGCTCCAAAACCAGTGTTTTAGCTTTTCGTTTTCCCAGATGGTAACCGGTGGAGAGGCCTATTGCCCCTCCCCCGACCACGATCACATCAAAATGATGATCTGCTGGTTGCGCCATGTATGTCGTATTTATCGTGAAGGTTTCGTTTATTACTTATTGTTTCACCAGCGTGTTGATGTTCACGTGCGGCCATTGGATGAGCTTAGCAGGATCGTGGAACTGCGGGATAAACTCGATGATGGAAGTCTGCGAGTATTGCAGTTGCAGGAACGAGCCGCCGGTATTCGGGTTTTGTACGGTTTCAATCCAGTAAGTTGCCTCAAAACTGGTCGTGTTAGCGTTCTGAACGATGAAGGGAATGTTGGTAATCCCGCCTTTGTTGGCCGTGCTCACCGAAATGGTGGTGGTGGAAGTGATCGTCTGACCGGCAATGGCATCCTGCAAAGTGGCATTCGGGTTCACCTTGTTGAAGCCTTCCTGCGGTGTGAGGTAAGGGTCGGTGTAGCCCAGCGGTTTCGAACCCGGGCCGGTAATCGGCAATGTGCTGATCGCCGGGATGTTGGGCGCCCCGCCGTTGACAGACGAACCGCCCAGTGCCAGCAATGAATCCCCATGCGGGACAGATGCCTGGCGGGCAATGCTGAATTCGTCCGGGCAATCCTGCAACAGCAGCCACGTTCCGTTCTCTGCGTGTAGCAAACTGCCATCGATATTGCTATGGATCGTGAGCTGGTACAGCAAAGTAGGTACCTGCTGCACGATGTGCGTTCCGCGGTTGGGCGTAGGTGTGCTCAACGGCGTGACGGTGAGCATTTCGGTGTAGGGCTGCACAAGCAAAATAAAGCCGCCTCTTTGGTTAGGAACGGCCACGAGGTTCCAGCCCTTGCGCCCCACCCAGGTACCGATCAGGTCGGTCAGCGGACCGAACATCGAGTTGGTTTCCTCGGGAGCACCACCTAAACGAGTGGTTTGAAGGGCATTGCTAGTAACTTTTAACATGGTGTATGATGGTTTAAGTGAAAAAAAGAGAATGCAGGGTAACAAGTATGGCTCGTAAATCCGACCGTTACCAACCCTTCACAAATCACCCGATCGGCATTCACCATGTCGTTTATATAGAATTAGTTTTATATTTTCTACAAATTAGATCATAGAAGGTGTAACCAAACTAATACTACTTGTGGACTTATTTAACGGTCAAAGGTTTTCGCAGGGTGGGTAAATTCGGCGCTTCTGTTATGTCCTACAAAAGGAATTATTAGCTTTGCATCCAAATCTCTCTTCCGACCCGGCACCTGGCCATTGCAATTATGAATGATCTGAAAAACGATATCCAGCCTTTGGGGGCTTCTACCATGGCCGACATGGTCGAGTCGAGGCTGCGTGAGTATTTGAAACGGAAATCCTTCGTACCCGGCGACGCATTGCCCAAGGAACAGGAACTGGCCGACGCCCTGGGCGTGAGCCGGAATGTGGTGCGTGAGGCGCTCAGCCGCCTGCGCATGCTCGGGATGATCGATACCCGCAAAAAACGCGGGATGGTGCTCACCCAACCCGATATCCTCGGCTCGCTCGAACGCGTCCTCGATCCGCTGATCCTCGGTAAAAACACATTGAAAGACATTTTCGAACTGCGGCTCGTACTGGAAATGGGCCTGGCCGACCTCATTTACCTGCGCAAAACCCCGGAAGACATTACCGCCCTTGAAACGATTGTTGCCCAGGAGGTAAACAAGCAGCAGAAGCCCTTCCGCGTAGAACATGAGATCGCTTTCCACGGCAAGCTTTACCAGATGACCGGAAACGACACTTATATGCGTTTCCAGAAAATGCTGCTGCCCGTATTCGAATATGTGCTCGATTATGAGATCCAGGTAAATGGCCAGGCGGATGTGGGCAAGGTTACCCATCACGATTTGGTTGAAATATTAAAAACAGGTGATTCGGAAGATTTTCGTCGGGGTATGAAAGCGCATTTAAAGCCACACTTCGACCGTTTGAAAGCTTGAAACGGTATATTACATCGCTACGCGATTTTGCATTACCAGACTATTAGTGGAAGATTGATGGCAGATCGCAAAATGTCGTCAGACATGTAACATCGGCAGAAAACGGACATCAATTCCCGTGGGGATGCAACAACGACTATAAACCGCGCAACGGCACCAGATTTTGCATTATTTTCTGAATAAATATTTGGATGTTCAGTAGCAAAGCTTCTATCTTTGTTATTATGTAGTACATAACTACTAATAAACATATCAAATTCCTGACTCTTTAAAATTCGATCCTATGAAGAAAGTGTACGCGGTAGTCCTGCTGGGCTGTGCGTTGTTGCTCCTGGCTCCGGTCGTCACGGCGCAGCAACTGACCATCACCGGGACCGTCAGATCAGCCGGGACGGGCGAGAACCTGCCGGGCGTGAGCATTATCCTCGGTGGTACCTCCTCCGGTACCACTACCGATGCCGATGGAAAGTATACGATACAGGCACCAGCCACGGGCCGTCTGGTTTTCTCCTACGTCGGTTTCGATCCTCAGGAAGTAGCCATTTCAAGCCGTTCGAAAATTGATATTTCCCTCTCGGAAAGCGAAAAGGCGCTTAGTGAAGTTGTGGTGGTGGGCTATACAAGCCAATCCAAAGCAAAAACGACCGCTGCGGTGTCGAAACTGGGGACGGAAGAGCTCAGAAATACTTCTAATCCCAACCCTGTGCAGGCCATGCAGGGCAAAATGGCAGGTGTGTCGGTACCGGTCAATTCCGGGCAGCCGGGCGCCGGGGCGACCAATATCATCATTCGTGGCGGGACGAAGCTCAACGTTTATGGGACAGGGTTAGGCAATTCGGGCGGCAATTCTGTGGGGACTTCGGAGTCGAGCGGGCCGCTGGTGATCCTGGATGGCGTGTTCCGGTCATTGAGTGATATCAATCCCGACAATATCGAATCGTTTCAGGTGATGAAGGACGCCGCGGCGACAGCCATTTACGGTGCACGAGGTGCGAACGGCGTGATCGTCGTCAAAACCAAGGGGGGAAAGTTCAATACCAAAGCCAATATCACCCTCAACCACCGCACAACCTGGGAAACCAATGCGCGGGATTATAAATACCTGAATGCGAGGGATTACCTCGCATTGGCAAGAAAGACAGTCCAGGCGACTTTCGACCCTATCGACAAAAACAACCTGCTTAACAACGGGGGTTTCTCGGCCGGAACACGCATTTATACCACGCCGGGGCAATACGGAAACAATATCAACCTCACCGCATTGTACGACAACATCGTAGCCGTAGAAGGCCAGCCTTACGTCGACCGGCTGCTGGCAAACGGGTGGCAGACCATGGATGACCCGATCAACCCGGGCACGAAGCTGCTTTTTGCCGACAATCATTACCAGGACATGCTCTGGAACACCGGCATTACTCAAAACCATAACCTATCCGTCGACGGCGGCAGCGAAAGGGCGAGTTACAATGTGTCGGCAGGTTACACCAATCAGGCAGGTACGTTCGCAGGTACCAGATACAAACGATACGATGTGCTCGGCAATTTCGGTTTCAAAGCGGCCGACAATTTCCGGATCGATGCGATGGTGAACTACCAGAATGTGCTCCCCAATTACGTGGAGGCATTTCAGAACGAGCTCACACGCGGCACGCGCCTGACCCCGCTCATACGCATATACAAGGACGACGGTAACCCGACGCCCGGCGAGAACTATGCAACCCGCAACCGGTTCCACACTTTGAAATACGACGACGTCCGGTCCTCCACCGAGCGGGTCATTTCACGCATTGCCGGTGACCTCCTAATCGCCAAAGGATTGAGTTACAAACCGGCCATCTCCTATTTAATGCAGGATTATCGGTATATGTTTATGCGGAAAGGCACACCGACCTCCGAAATCCAGCCCGGTACCCAGCGCCAGAAGAATGAGGATACCAACAACTTCCGGCAACTGATGATCGACCAGATCCTCCAATACGACCTCAGCCTGTGTGATGCCCATAACTTTACATTCCTGGCGGGTTTCAATTTTACCAAATCCACCAACAGCATTATCAATATCGGTTCGCAGCGCGCTACGAGCGACTACATCTATACTATTAATGAACCTTCGACGTCGGTCATCAACGGCGTGGTGAACACCAACGTGACGGATTTCAGGACCTCCCTTTCGGAAAGCCGTTCGGCGAGCTACTTCGGGCAGTTCAATTATGATTACGACGGCAAATACCTGCTCAGCGGCGCATTGCGGTACGATGGGTTCTCCAATTTCGCCCCTCAAAACAAATATGCATTGTTCCCCTCGGCCTCCCTGGGCTGGAACATCCACCGGGAGAAATTCTGGAACATCGCACCGGTAAGTATGCTGAAACTCCGCGCAAGCTGGGGCCAGGCCGGTTCCAGCGACCTGAGCCTCACCGATACCTACGGTGGCTATTCCGCAGCGACGTACGCATTGGGCTCCGGTATCCTGAGGGCCAATCTCTCGAACCCGAACCTTAAATGGGAACTCACCGAAACCACCGACCTCGCACTCGACGCAGCGCTGTTCGGTGACCGGGTTACATTATCGGTTGATTTTTACAACAAACTCACAAAAAACAGGTTAGAATCGAAACCACTGCCTTCCGAAGCGCCGTTCCCCTCCATTACTTACAATAACGGGACCCTGCAAAACAAAGGTGTTGAAATAGAACTGGGCGCGACGGTGATCAAAGCCGGCGCATTTACGTGGCGATCCAGTTTTTCATTTGCCCTCAACCGGACCACTATCAAAAAACTACCCGACAACGGCCGGGCTAAAAACCGGCAAGGCGGCGATCTTGTTTACGACCGCGCCGCAGGCAAAAACGTAGAAGCCGGTGGACTGGCAGAAGGCGAGCGGCCGTTTGGATTGTACGCCTACAAAGTGCTGGGCGTATTCTCGACCGAGGAGGAGGCCAAGGCCTGGAACGCTACCAAAAAAGACAACCTCGCTTCACCCTCCGGCATTACCACCGGGAAGCACGCCGGCGACTTCATCTTCGACGACCTCAACAACGACGGGGTGATCGACACCAAAGACCAGGTGTTCATGGGCTACCGCAACCCCGACAAAATCGGCGGAATGCAGAATACTTTTACTTATAAGTCCCTGTCCCTGCGAGTGGCCGTCGACTATGCGCTCGGGCATATGATCAGCAACGGCGCACTGGCCCGCTCGCTCGGAACCGGAAGGGCATTCAACGAAGGGGCGCCTTCGCAGGCACTCGGACCCGACATTTGGCAAAAATCGGGCGATACCGGTAAGAAATATGCCCGTTTCTCGTTCGCAGATGCCGATTTCGGCCAGCGCAACTACCTCCGCTCGGCGACATTAGGCAACAACAACGGCTACGGATCCGACGTATCGGCCATGATCGAAAAGGGCAATTTCCTCGCCCTGCGCGAGCTTTCACTGGCCTACGACCTGCCCAAAAACCTGCTCAAAAAAATCCATTCTACCGGAATGAATGTGTTCGTAAGCGTGTACAACCTCGGTTATCTCACCAGGTACAAAGGCATTAACCCGGAAACTTACACCGGCTTCGACGCCGTGGGCTACCCGCGCCCGCGCCAATTTTCGCTAGGAACCACGCTCAGATTTTAACAGAAAGTATTATGAATCCAAGAATTAAATTCCTCACCCTAACCGCTTTTGCTCTCACAAGCCTGAGTGCTTGCGACAGTTTGCTGGACGTGAAGCCGCAGTCGAGCATCACCGAGGCGGTTTATTTTCAGAATGAAGGCGATTTTGAACCATACCTGACGGGGATTTATACCTACATGCGAACTTTTGCAAACAATGTAACCTACGGTACCGAGCGCAGCGAAGAGTTGATCGCCGGCTCCAACTCGCGTTTCGGCGTGGCATGGTCGCAGATCATCACCCCTACTTCCGGCGCTATCAATTACAACGATTGGTATAAGGCCATCGGCCATTGCAACCTGCTGCTGGCGAGGATAGAAGCCTTCCCATTCGCCGGCAATCCCGATCTCAGAAAGCGCATTATCGCCGAAACTTACAGTCTACGCGCCTATTTTTACTTTCATTTGACCCGCATTATCGGAGACGCGCCGCTGATGCTGCAAGCGGTGACGGACGAAAATGTGCCGTTGCTGCCACGCTCTCCGGCTGCCGAAGTAATGCAGCAGGTTCAGGGGGACCTGGATAAAGCAATCGGGTTTTACAAATCTGTGGGCAATTTCAATGCGGCTTCATACCCAAGCAAATACCGCTTCGCATATGGCTCAACCCAGGCGCTCAAAGCGGAAGCCAGTTTGTGGAGCGCCAAAGTACTCGGCGGCGGCGATGCGGATTTCAATACGGCTATCGCGGCTATTGCGGAAGTAGAAGCTTCGGGCGTTTCACTGAATGCGGATTTCAAAAACGTGACAGGCCTGCGGGCACCCAATAACCCGGAAGTCATGCTATCGGCCTATTTCAGCCGGGACGAAACGGGCGGCAATTATGGCGTAAATGCATTACCCTTCCTGACGATCGTGCAGGGTGCCGTCAATCTCGACAGCCTGCCCTACACCCAAACTTCCACCACCGGCCAGGGAGCCTACCAGATCAGCCAGCCGTCGCGGGCATTATTTAGCAAAAGCACCACCGACAAGCGCACTCCGTACACCTGGGTTACCGAACGGCAAACTTCCGGCCCGAAGATTTCCTGGATCACCAAATACCCCGGTACCAAATATTCCGACGACCGCATTTCCGACAACGAGCTCATCATTTTCCGCCTCGCCGACATTTATCTCATGAAAGCCGAAGCCTACGCTGCTCTTAACAAAATGGAGGAGGCGATCGCCTACCTCGACAAAATCCGCACGCGGGCAGGCACCGGCGCCTACGCGGGAGCAAAAACAAAGGCAGCCGTGGAGCGGGAAATCCTCGACGAACGTGGTCGGGAGCTGTTTTTCGAGAATAAGCGGTGGTACGACCTCGCAAGGTTTCACAAAGGAGGCACCATCGATGTCTACCAATTTGTACCGAACCTGGTGGGCAAGAAAACGCCGCTTTTCTGGCCGCTCAATACGACGGTTCTAGCCAATAACAAGCTATTGGTCCAGACTGCGGGTTATTAACCTTTACTTTTCAAGAATTTTATTTGATGTTTTGATATGATAAAAAGAACATTGCTGATCCTGATCGTCCTGGGCGCCACTAGGGCATTTGCGCAAGACATTCCCGAAACGCGTGCATTGTTCAGCGCAGGTGAAGGCGGCTACAAAAGCTATCGCATTCCGTCGCTGATCAAAGCCAAAAACGGCGCACTGATCGCGTTTTGTGAAGGCCGCAAAGACGGCGCCGGCGATGCCGGCGATATTGATTTGCTCATGAAACGCTCGACGGATAATGGCAAAACCTGGGGGCCGCAAACGGTCGTCTGGGACGATGGTACCAATACCTGCGGCAATCCTTGCCCGGTGCTCGACGAGGAAACAGGCGAAATTCTCCTCCTACTTACCCAAAACCGGGGCGACGTACCCGAAAAGGACATTATCATTAAAAAATCCGAGTCGACCCGGACGGTGTGGCTCTCCCGCAGCGCCGACCACGGTGCCACCTGGGCCAAACCGGTTGAAATAACCCAAACTACCAAGAAACCCGAGTGGGGCTGGTACGCAACCGGACCCGGTATTGGTATACAAATCAAAAACGGTCCGCGCAAAGGCCGGCTGGTGATCCCCTGCGATTTCAGCTACGACGACCCGAACGGCAAGGTCCGTAACGGCCCGTTCGAATACGGCGCGCACGCCATTTACAGCGACGATCACGGTAAAACGTGGCAGCTGGGCGGGACGATCACACCCAAAATGAATGAATGTCAGGTAATTGAAGTGGCCGACGGCAACGGCACGCTGCTCATGAATATGCGCTCCTATTTCGGCCATGGGCGGCGGGCGCAGTCGGTAAGCTACGATGGCGGCGTTAGCTGGACGGCTCCCGAAGACATTCCCGAGCTCGTTGAACCGGTATGTCAGGCGTCGATCATCCGGTACCAGCGTCCGAAAGGGAGTAGTGCAATGCTCTTCCTCAATCCTGCCAGCACTACCAAACGGCACAACCTGACGTTGCGCGCCAGTTTCGACGAGGGAAAAACCTGGCCGGTTATCCGGACCATTTTCCCCGGCCCATCGGCCTATTCGAGCATGGCGGCATTGCCCGACGGCAATATCCTGTGCCTTTACGAAGCGGGAAAAACCGGTGCCTATGAGCAGATCGTGCTGCAAACCATCACCCCGCAATGGTTGTTCGGGGACCGCAAATAGTTGAATTTCAAGTTTATCAATCCGTATGAATACCATCCAACACACCGACGGCCTCATCGCCGCGCTTTTCACGCCCTTGCATCCTGATGGCTCCGTGCATTACGAGCTGCTGCCCGCATTAGTCGAACATTTGATCAGTACCGGTATTTCGGGCATATTCATTTGCGGCAGCAACGGCGAAGGTCCCAATCTGACACTCGAAGAACGGATGCAGGTTTCCGAAACCGTCATCCAAGCCGGTAAAGGCCGCCTGCGCATGATCGTACACGTGGGACATGCAAGCATTGCGGAAGCGCGCAAGCTGGCACGTCACGCGCAAGAGGCGGGGGCAGACGCCATTTCGTCCGTCGCAGCATTCTATTTCAAACCTACTTCCGTGCAAAACCTGGCCGACTGCATGACCGACATTGCGGCAGGTGCACCCGAGCTACCTTTTTATTATTATCATATTCCTTCACTCACCGGCTTTTCCGTAGACGTGCTCGACTTCATGTGCATTGCCGAAAAGCAGATCCCCAACTTCGCCGGAGTGAAATACACCGCAGCTACGCTTTGGGAATACCAGGAATGCCTGAATCACGAAGGCGGCAAATACGATGTATTGTATGGTTTTGATGAAAATCATTTGCCCGCATTGTCGATGGGTGCCAAAGGGTGCATCGGCAGTACATTCAACTTCGCAGCACCTCTTTATCTGAAAGTAAGGGAGTATTTTGAAGCGGGCGAGATGGAAAAGGCGCGGAAGCAAATGCTTTTCTGCGTCGAGATGGTGCGGATCGTGGTGCAGTACCCGCCGATTCCCGCACAGAAAGCCGTCATGAAAATGCTCGGCTTCGATATGGGGCCCTGCCGCCTCCCGCTCGTGACCCTGTCCGACGAGCAATACCAGGAATTAAATCGCCAGCTCACTGAAATCGGGTTCTTCAAATTCCTGGGACAATGATTGAATGAGTAAATGAGTGAATGAGTGTATAACCGAATGACGCAATGACCCGCTTACTGCTGTTCCTGACTATTTTCCTACAAACTATGACTTCCAATGCCCAATTGGTCGGCCCTTCGCCGTTGCGATGGAAAAGCCTTCCACCGCTTCCTGACGATGTTGGGTTTGCGGGTGCTTATGCCGGCGTCAGTAACGACGCGCTGATCGTCGCGGGCGGTGCCAACTTCCCGGGCAACGCCGGACCGTGGGGTACTGCGCCCAAAACCTGGTATGACGATATTTTTGTGCTGGAAAATCCGTCGGGAACCTGGAAGAACGCGGGTAAATTGCCCCAGGCAATGGGATACGGCATTTCGCTCACAACCCCGGAAGGTATTTTCTGCCTCGGAGGCGCCGATGGTACACAGCATTACAAGCAGGCATTTTATCTGAATTGGAAGGACGGCCGGATTACCACGACGCTACTCCCGGCGCCACCGGTTCCCCTTGCCTATGCGTCCGGCGCGGTGCTCGGCGACAAAATATATGTGGCAGGGGGCACCACCGCCCCGTCCGACACCCATGCATTGAACCGTTTCTGGGAATTTGATTTACACAAAAAACAATGGCACGAACTGCCTCGAATCCCTGGCAATGGCCGCATGCTGGCCGTTGCGGGTGCACAGGATGGCCGTTTTTTCCTGTTCAGCGGCGTAGAGTTGCACCATCATGCCGGTGTCGCCCGGCGCACCTATTTGAAAGAATGCCTTGCCTATAATCCTGCCTCGAAAAGCTGGAAACGCATTGCCGACCTGCCGAACGCCGTGGCTGCCGCACCTTCCCCCGCATATGCGGCCGGGCAGTCGCACCTGCTTGTAGTGGGAGGCGATGATGGTGCCAATGCCCAACGGGTAATGGAGCTCAAAGAGAACCATCCCGGTTTTCGCAACGAAATCATGGCCTACCACAGCATTACCGACACATGGGCATCGCTGGGGACATTTTCGGAAGGTAAGGGAGCGGTTACTACGCCGCTTGTGACGTGGAACGGGCAACCGGTGATCCCCTCGGGCGAGGTGCAGCCGGGCATCCGCACGCCGCGCGTGGTGGCGGGCAGTCCGGTAGTAAGTACCGGCACATTCAATGGGATCGACTGGGGCGTGGTGTCGGTTTACTTTTTGCTGGTACTGGGCATTAGCATTTACGTTTCGCGCAAGATGAGCGCCAGCACAGACGATTTCTTCCTCGGCGGCCAGAACATTCCCTGGTGGGCGGCCGGACTGAGCATTTTCGGGAGCAAACTCAGCGCCCTTACATTCATCGCCATCCCCGCGAAAACCTACGCTACCGACTGGGTCTACATCTTTGCCAACGCGATGATCATCGTCGTGGCACCGATCGTGATCTGGTTCTTCCTGCCCTATTTCCGCAAACTGAAAATCACCAGCGTCTACGAATACCTCGCTTTCCGGTTCAATAAAACCGTCAAACTGGTGGGCAGCTTCACATTTGTTGTTTTTCAGGTAGGAAGACTGGGGATCGTGATTTACCTCCCTGCATTGGTACTAAGCACGGTCACCGGGATGAACCTCATGCTATGCATCACCCTCACCAGCCTTATTACGACCGCCTACACCATTTCGGGTGGGATCGAAGCCGTGGTCTGGACGGAAGTAATGCAAGTCGGGGTATTGCTCGGCGGGGCGTTTATCAGCCTATTTTTTATTGCAAATGCCTCAGGAGGCTTTGAATCACTATTTACACAAGCGGGTGACGCCGGCAAATTCCACATGGTGAATAGCGGCTGGGCTATCACCGAGCCGGTGCTTTGGGTAGTTTTGGTGGGTAATTTTTTAACACAAATCGTCACTTACACTTCCGATCAGGTGGTGGTGCAACGCTACCTCACCACTCCTACGGAAGCCGAAGCCCGCCGTTCGATCTGGACGAATGCATTTCTCGTCATTCCGGCCACATTGATTTTCTTTCTGGTTGGGACGGCATTGTGGGTGTATTTCAGGCAGTCACCTCACCTCCTGAACCCGATGGCGCGCACCGACGATATTTTCCCCTGGTTTATCTCCACACAACTACCCGCAGGCCTGCGCGGATTGGTGATCGCGGGGCTCTTCGCGGCTACGATGTCCACTATCAGTTCCTCGATGAACTCCATTGCCACCGTGGTCACTACCGATTTTTTCCAGCATTTTGTGCCAAAATCCACCGATCTGCAACGCTTCCGCTTTGCACGTTACACGACGCTGGTACTAGGCGCCGCCGGGATCGGAATTGCCGTTTGGCTGGTTTTTATAGAAAACAACAGCATTTGGGACCAGTACCTGAAACTGATCGGGATATTCGGCGGCTGCCTGGCAGGGATGTTCGTGGCGGGGATATTTGTTCCTTCCATTAACAGCACCGGTATTCTCGCCGGGTTTTTCATAAGCGCGGTGCTGTTGTATTTTGTGCAGGCGAATGGCTGGGTACATTTCTTCCTGTACCCTGGCGTCGGGATTTTTGGTTGTGTGATATTTGGCTGGCTCATCAGTAAGGCGGTTCCCCAGCCCCGGCCTTCCTGACCATTAAATGCTATACCCGTGGCATTTTATAGCCGTTGTGGTACTCGTTACCGATCAGCTTGTTGGCCGCCGCATTGTCGAACTCCCCTTTTTGGGCATCCCAACGAAGCGTACTCCCCGTTCGATAAGCGATATTACCCATTTGAGAAAGGATCGCGACCTCCGCGCCTACGTGTATGGGTGCATGCAGGTCGTCCATACGCCGCGAGCGGATCACTTCCACGAAGTTTTTGGCATGTTCATCAAGGCCATTGTCCGACGAAGCCTGGAACGGAACGGCTTCCATCCGTTTTTCGTACGGCACGACTTCCCAACCACGCCTGTCGACAATTAGCGTGCCGTTCTCACCCAGGAATGCGACGCCGTGCTCGCGGTTGTAAATGCCCGCGCCATAGCCGATCACGTGTTCCCATTGTATATTAAAACCTTCGTATTCAAAGAGCGTCGTAAGCGTATCGGGCGTTTCCGCGCCGGGGTTACGCAGCATTGCGCCGCTGGCGCTCACACGTTTCGGCGCGGCGGCGGCCGGCGATCCGGCGGCCGGCGATCCGGCGGCCGGCGATCCGGCGGCCGGCGATCCGGCAGTCTTCATACCCAGCAATGCATAGTCGAGCAAATGCACGCCCCAATCGGTCATAATACCACCTGCATAATCCCAAAACCAACGGAACGAGCCGTGGAAACGGTTGGGGTTGAATGGCCGTTTGATAGCCGGTCCCAGCCACATATCATAATCCACGCCGGCCGGGGCTGTACCGTCTGGCTGTTTTAGGATTGGATTACCATAATTAAAATATCCCCAAACTTTCACCAACCCTATTTTCCCGAGTTTTCCCGAATGCACAAAATCGACCGCATCGCGGAAATGTTTCTGGCTGCGTTGCCATTGCCCCACCTGCACCACGCGCTTGTACCGCTCCTGAGCCGCCACCATCGCCCGGCATTCGGCAATGGAGTTGCCGATGGGCTTTTCTACATACACATCCTTGCCCGCTTCGCACGCCTCGGCCATCATCAAGCAGTGCCAGTGGTCGGGCGTGCCGATCACCACCGCGTCTATATCTTTGTTTTCCAAAATCCTCCGGTAATCGCCATAAGTTTTCACCTGAATTCCTTTCGAGGCAAACTCGGCAGCCCGTTTGTCCAGCACATTGCGGTCGGCGTCGCAGAGCGCAACGCATTCCACACCCGGATTTCGGATCACCGCATTGATGTCCGCCCACCCCATACTGTTGATACCGATCGCCGCAACACGGATCTTGTCGGCGGCCGGCGATCCGGCGGCCGGCGATCCGGCGGCCAGCGATCCGGCGGCCAGCGATCCGGCGGCCGGCGATCCGGCGGCTGATCGGACAGAACCGGCCTGCGCGAAGTCGGTGATCATGGGTAAAATGCCCGCTCCACCAGCCAGGGCGGTCGCAGTATGGATGAATTTTCTTCTGGAAATAGTCATGACAAACCAAGATGATGATTAGCGGAAAACAAAGCAGGTTTTGGCAGACTTTTACCGCTGTTTTTACACAAACAATTCTTGCAATATTTCAAATGTCAGTTTGACAAATGTTGTCATATAATTTGGTATTGCCGGGAAAAAGTATGGCTTTCCCTATAAAATTCCCGAATGACAACGTTCCCGGCAACGTCTGCGTAAAAAAATCGGGCGATTACATTGGTCACGATCAAAAATGGGTTCAAATTAAGTCCGGGCAACAATGCAAGCATTTGCCACTTATGGGAAAAATACAATTTCAAAACATTGACCCGACACCCATTTAACCACATTCAGTAACTGCACATGAACGTTAAATCTCTACCGGACCAACACCTCGTCGAAGCCCTGCGGGACGACGACAGCCTGGCATTCCGGGAGATTTACCAACGTTACTGGAAAAAAATGTACCTGCTCGCGCTCCGCAAGATCGACGACCGTGAGGCCGTCGAAAGCATCGTCCAGGACGTGTTCCTCCGGTTGTGGGAACGCCGCAGCCTTTTGCAGATCGACAACCTGGAAGCCTATCTCGTCACGTCGGTCAAATACACGTGTATCAATCATTTCAAATCGGCGATGGTACACGAAAAATACCTCGCCCACGCATTTGTCGGGTATTCCGACTCGATTTCTACCACTGAAGATCAGCTGAACGTGAGCGAACTGATGAGCAGCATCGAAGCGCGCCTGAGTCATTTCCCCGAAAAAGCCCAGACCATTTTCCGCCTTCACCGCCTCGAAAACCGTTCTACCAAAGAAATAGCCACCCAAATCCAAATGCCCCAGCGAACGGTAGAGCATCATCTCAGCCTAGTGGTAAAGGCGCTGCGTTCCTATTTGAAAGATTATCTTTAAAAGGGAGGAAGGGGAGGAAGGAGGAAAGGGAGGAGGGGATTTCTATCCGATCCAATCCCCTTCCTCCTTCCCCCTTCCTCCTTCCTCCCTTTCCTCCCCTTCCTCCATCCTCCATCCTCCCTTTCCTCCCCTTCCTCCATCCTCCCCTCATAGCACAAAAGCCAGAACTTTCTACCCCAAAGCCCGATTTAACATAACTTATCCAACAATTTCTAAAAACTTTTGCGGAACACCGGCCCTGAATTTGACTACTAACTAAAAAGCAAGCAGCCATATCAGGCAATGAACCGGGAACAATTCGCAGCATTATTGGAGAAATATCAGGACGGCCGGTGCACCGAGCAGGAGAAGCTACTGGTGGAGCATTGGTTTGCATTGCTTGAAAACGAAAATGCCGGTGAAGTTTCCGAAAGTGATCTGGAAGGTACCAGCGAGCGAATGTGGGCGGAAATGCAGGAAAAGACTTTCCTCCCCGACCTCCATGAGAGAAATGGCAACAGCCCCTTTCGATCCATCTATCTCCGATGGGCCACCATGGCCGCCTCCCTGCTCCTGATCGGCTGGTTTTTCACGGGAAGGGTTCGCGACCGCCATGTGCCGCTAACTGCCTATGCCTGGGAAGAAAAGCGTAACGACGGCACCAACATCCTGCCTGTGATGCTGGAAGACAGCAGCGTGGTGGAACTCCGCCCCGGAAGCTCACTGCGCTATCCGAGCCGTTTCGAGGGAGGAAAAAGAGAGGTGGTGTTGAAGGGAAACGGCTTTTTCAGTATTCGTAAAAACCCTAAAAAGCCCTTTTACGTGCATTCGGGAGGCGTTACCACGAGAGTGTTGGGCACGAGCTTCCACGTGAGCACGGCGCCCGACGGGCAGCAAACAAAGGTGGAAGTCGTAACAGGACTTGTGTCGGTTTACAGCGAAAAAACGGGCGAAGATGCCGTGGATATGCTGGTAAGCCCCAACCATACCGCCACATTCAACCGCAACTCGGGCAAATTCTCGGCGGGATTGGCCGACCGACCACGCATGCTCAACGCGGGCATATCGTTCCAATTCAACAATGCACCGTTATCGCTGGTTGCGCAACATATGCGTGACGCGTGGGGTGTGGATGTGGAGGCCGAAAACAGCCAGATTATGAATTGCCCGCTGACGGCCGACCTGAGTGGACAGCCCCTTTTTACACAGCTGGATATCATTTGCGCAGCACTAGGCGCAAAATACAAAGTCCGCGGCTCGGCTATCCGTATTTCGGGCCCCGGTTGCAAAATACGCAGTACCCACGCTTTTCGAACTCGTAAACCCAACCATTCCCATATGCAGACATAGCCGCAAACGAAAACGCTGGCCATGCAGCGAACATGGGCCAGCGCCAGCAAATCCTGTGAGGCCGACAGCGAATCGCGCCTTTTCGGGAGCTTCATTTTATCAAATCTCCATTCAATAAAACATTTAAAGGTATGAAAAAAACAGAACCTTTACTTTTAAGGCTTTCCAATTACCGGGGTATGAATATGCCGCGCAAGTTACTGCTATGGGCCGTAACGGTGACGCTGCTGGCCTGCCAGACGGTACTGGCGGGCGGTCAGCAGGAAGTAATGTCCCGGCTCGTTACGCTGAAATTCCAGAACCAGCGGTTCGAAAAAGTCATCAGCAGCATTGAAAGACAAACCAAAGCCAGGATCGTTTATAGTTCTGAGCGTGTGAATGTGGCCAGGAATGTGAGTGTGGAAGTAAACAAAAAACGTCTCGACGCGGTTTTGGACGAACTTCTTTCGCCACTGAACCTTACTTATCGCGTGGTAGGCGGGCAGATCGTGCTCGAAAGCCTGGCGCGTGACGAATCGATGGCGCCAGCTAAGACCCAGGCGGCGGACCGGACCATTTCCGGCGTGCTCACCGACGAAAAGAATGCAGTGCTCCCTGGCGTAAGCGTGATCCTGAAAGGTACCAACCGCGGTACTACCACAGACGGCCAGGGCAAGTTCAGTCTGCTCGTTCCGGACGATGCGGGCGCTGTCATGACCTTCTCATTTGTGGGTTACCAAAGTCAGGATGTTGCATTGGGCGCACAAACGATCTTCAATATTTCGCTGAAACCCGATGTAAGTGCGCTGGAAGAAGTAGTCGTGATCGGCTACGGCGCCGTGCGCAAACGTGACCTGACCGGCTCGGTGGTACAACTTAAAAGCGAGCAATTGAAACAAGTGCCTTCCAACAACGTCCTCGACGCCGTGCAGGGTAAGATCGCGGGGGCGGACATTACGCGCAGCAGCGGTCAGGCGGGAGCGGGCGTGAACATTACGATCCGTGGTAACCGTTCGATAGGTGGAAATAACTCGCCGCTCATCATCGTTGACGGGGTTCAATATGGTGACTTGGCGGATATCAACTCCAACGACATCGAATCGATGGAGGTTTTGAAGGACGCGTCGTCTATCGCTATCTACGGTTCGCGAGGTGCCAACGGCGTTATTTTGATCACAACCAAAAAAGGGAAAAGCGGCCGCCCCGATATTTCCTTCAATTCCTACGCGGGCGTTTCGCAGGTGACGATGTACCCGCGTGCGATGGATATCAACGAGTTCCGTGATTTCAAACGCGAAGCGTGGCGTGCAGCGGGCGTCTGGAACACCGCCGCCGACGATCCGACGATTTTTACCAATGTGGCCGAATATGATGCATTGCAAAAAGGTACCTGGACCGATTACCAGAAAGAACTCATCCATCCCGGGTTCCAGCAGAATTACCAGCTCGGCTTCCGCGGCGGTTCTGAAAAGCTGAAATCCTATGTTTCGGTTGATTATTTCAATGAAAAAGGAATCTTGAAACTCGACGAAATGAACCGCTACACGGCGCGCTTGAATGTCGATTACACGCTGACGGACTGGATGAAGATCGGTTTGCAAAGCCAGCTGACGTACTACAACCAGAGCGTCCGCCGCGATCCTTTGAACCAGGCCAACAAGATCAGTCCGCTGGGCTCACTGTACGATGAGAACGGCAATTTTAACTTTATTATGCTCGACGGGCAGACGGCCAACCCGCTCTCCGACGAGCAGCCTGGCGTTTTCAACAACAATATCCTGACAACCCGCACACTAACGAACGGCTACGTCGAAATCACGCCATTGAAGGGCCTCACGTTCCGCAGTACCCTGGGTGCGAACCTTTCCAGCTCGCGCAACGGCGCCTATTCTTCGCCCAAATCCATCGACCGCTCGCTGACCGGAAAGTCTCTGGCTACCTACAACGTGTCCAACGGCCGGACGATCAACTGGGAGAACGTGGTGACCTACCAAAAGGCTTTCGAACAGCACAATTTTACATTTACAGGTATTGGTAGCTCCCTGGCGACCGTTTCGGACAATGCGCAGGCATCCGGGGTCAACCAATTGATTCCCTCGCAGCTGTTTTACTCGCTCGGTAGTGCTACGGAAGAGATCAAGATCAATTCTGCCTATGCTAAAAACAACCTCGTGTCCTTCGCAGCACGTGTGAATTACGGTTTCAAAGACCGCTATTTGCTCACGCTGACGGCGCGGAAAGATGGTTCCTCCAAACTCGCACCGGGCAACAAATGGACGTTTTTCCCCTCGGCTGCATTCGCCTGGCGGATCATCGATGAGGGTTTTATGAAGAATTTCAAAAAGCTCAGCGACCTAAAACTGCGCCTGAGCTACGGAATTGCGGGGAACGACCCATCGGGGCCGTATGCGACGCAAACCACGCTGACCCGCATTGCATTCGGCTTTGACGAAGTGGCCTATCCGGCTTACACTTTCTCCCGAAATGTCGGGAATGCGGCTTTGGGCTGGGAGCTTTCGGCTACGCAAAACCTGGGGCTCGATTTCGGATTATTCGATGGCCGCATCAACGGTTCGGTCGACTACTACGACACCCGGACTTCCGACTTGCTCCTCGACCGCGGCTTGCCTCCTACTACCGGCGTAACGACCGTGAAGCAGAACATCGGGAAAACCCGCAACCGGGGTATTGAGGTAGTACTGGGAAGCACCAACATCCGCACCGCCGATTTCACCTGGAATTCAAGCCTCACATTCACTAAAAACAAAGAGGAGATCACGGAACTCGTAACCCAGGGCAACGACATCGGCAACGGCTGGTTCATCGGCAGCCCTATCAGCGTATTCTACGATTACGAGAAACTGGGTATCTGGCAAACTTCGGAAGCGGAAGCGGCCAAGGCGATGTCGCCCACGCAGCTGCCTGGTGAAATTAAAGTGAAAGATCAAAATGGCGACGGCAAGATCGACGCCGTAAACGACCGCGTGATCCTCGGCACACCGCGCCCGAAATGGAGCGGGGGATTGGACAACACGATCAAATTCAAAGGTTTTGATTTAAATGTAATGATTTACGCGAGAATCGGATCGATGATCAACTCCGACCGTTACGCGCGGTTCGATCAGCAGGGTGTCGGCAACAGCACCGCCGGCCTCAACTACTGGACACCGGAGAACCCGACCAACGATTATCCCCGTCCGAACAAGAATGCGGGGCTCAAATACCTTTCGACATTGGGTTACCGGGATGCTTCCTATGCACGCATTCGCAACGTGACGCTCGCGTACAACCTGCCGGTGGACAAGTTTAACTGGAAGATCATCCGCGGCCTGCGCATTTACGCCACCGCCAAGAACCTGGCGACATTCACCAAACTCGATTACGACCCCGAACGCGGCGGATCGGAGAACTTCCCGATGACGAAACTGTTCGTTTTTGGCCTGAATGTGAACCTGTAACCCTTTAAACCAGTCAAACAATGAGATCACAACTATTGAAAACAGGGTTTATAGCGGTTTCCCTCCTGGGGCTGTTTGCCTGTGAAAATACATTGGAGGAATACAATCCCTCGGGCCTGACCTCGGAAACCGTGTACACCACACCCGAAGGTTTTGAAACACTCGTGAACGCCGCCTACTCGTACCAGCGCTGGTGGTATGGCAAGGAAGAAGGATACAATATCGCCGAAACCGGCACCGATATCTGGACAAGCGGTGCGGGCGAAGTATACCGCGATTTGACCCAATACCTCAACCTCCAGGGCAGCAACACGGCACTTACCAACGAATGGCGAGAGTTCTACGCAGCTATCAATCTCTGCAACGGCGGTATCAACCGCATCGGCCAGGCTGGCTTGTCGGCGGCCCTGCGCCCCGTACGCGAGGGAGAGCTGCGCTTTTTGCGGGCATTTTACTACTGGCATATCGTCGAAACCTGGGGTGGTGTCCACTTTACGACCACCGAGACCAGCGGCATTGTGACAACGGCCAACAAAACGCCGGTAGAGACTTTCTACAACCAGATTTTCGAAGACCTCAAAATCGCCGTCAGCAACCTGCCTGCAACACAGCCGCAATATGGCCGCGTTACGAAAGGTGCAGCGCAGGCATTTCTGGCACGAATGTACCTTACCAGAGGCATGAACAAAGAGGCATTGGAAACGGCGAAAGCGGTTTTAGATGGCAATTATGGTTACAAACTGGAAGCGAATTATGCGGATCTCTGGAAAATGAGCAACCTGAAATCCAAAGAGGTGATCTACACCGTGGATTACTCCGCTAACCTGGCGCTGAACGACCTTGCAAATTCGACATTTAACCCATATGGCCATGGCCGCGGCAGTAACAATGCGCATTTGCTTTTCCTGATGAAGTACGACGACCGACCCGGCATGACCCGCGACATTACCAATGGCCGCCCCTTCAACCGCTACATGCCTACCCGTTTCCTGCTCGACCTTTTCCCGGCCGAGGATGCACGCTACGAAGGCAGTTTCATGGAATCGTGGTATGCCAATTCAAATACGCTTCCCGCGGGTATTGCCAAAGGTGACACGGCTGTTTATTGCACCAAACTTGAAATCGCCGACGCTGTGGAAGCTTCCAAAAAATACCAGACCTACGACCGCAGCGATATTTACCTCGCCGACGGAACCGTGAAAGACAACCTGCGCTACCCTACCCTGTCCAAATTCATGGATCCCACCCGCGCGAGCCTGAATGAGGCGCAAAGCGCGCGTGATGTGTTCGTGATCCGGCTGGCGGAAGTGTACCTGATCGCCGCGGAAGCCGCCATGCAAACTGGCGACCTTGCCAAAGCAGCGGAATATGTGAATGTGGTCCGCACCAGGGCGGCCAAGCCCGGCAAAGCAGCCGCCATGCAAGTGAAAGCGGCGGATATTACGCTGGATTTCATCCTCGACGAGCGCGCACGCGAGCTTGCAGGTGAGCAACTGCGCTGGTTCGACCTGAAACGCACCGGTAAACTCGTGGAGCGCATCAAAAAATACGCGCCCGACAATGCGGTCAATATCCAGGAACACCACACCGTCCGCCCGATCCCGCAAACGCAGCTGGATGCAGTGGTGAATAAGAGCGAGTTTAAACAGAATGCCGGTTATCAATAATCCATTTTAAATGTCTTCCTGCCCAAAAAGCAGGAAGACGCTTTTGCTATGACCTACAAAATACGAATTGCAGCTTTTGCCCTTGTCGCGATGGGCTATTGTAACATCGCCGCGCAGTTTGCAACGGCTCAGAATAGTCCCCGCGCGAATGCGCCCGAATACAGTTGGTCGAACCTGCCGAAGATCCAACAGCCGGTGTTCCGAAAGGATACCCTCCGCATTACCGCATTCGGCGCCGTGCCCGACGGCCACACGCTCAACACCAGGGCCATTAACCAGGCCATTGAAAGTTGCAGCAAGAAAGGCGGTGGTGTGGTGCTGGTACCTGCCGGGTTGTGGATTACAGGCCCTGTTGTGCTGAAAAGTAATGTAAACCTGCATTTGCAGGAAGGCTCGCTGCTCCTTTTCACGACGGACAAGTCGCAATATGCCATTACCGAAGGTTTTTACGAAGGAAAAGCCGCGGCGCGGAACGAGTCGCCTATTTCTGGAAAAGACCTTGAAAACGTAGCCATTACCGGCAAGGGCATTGTGGACGGCAACGGCGATGTGTGGCGGGCAGTCAATAAAAACCAGCTCACCGAACCGCAGTGGAAGGAGAAAATCGAATCCGGTGGCGTGCTGAAAGACGATGGCAAAGTCTGGTATCCGAGTGAACAGTTCAAAAAGGCCAGCGTCGAAAACAAAAGCATGTTGCTGACGGGTGGTAAAAAACCGGGAGATTTTACGGATATTAAAGATTTCCTTCGACCTAATCTGGTGGTTTTCAATAACTGTAAAAAGGTTTTGCTGGAAGGCGTTACGTTCCAGAACTCGGCTGCATGGTGCTTGCATCCGCTGATGGTACAGGACCTGACGATCCGCAATGTACGCGTCAAAAACCCGGAATATGCGCATAATGGTGATGGTATGGACATCGAATCCTGCAAAAACTTCCTCATCGAAGGCTGTGTGCTCGACGTGGGCGATGATGCGATCTGCATTAAATCCGGTAAGGACGAAGAAGGCCGTAAGCGTGGCATACCGACCGAAAACGGCATTATCCGCAACAATATCGTGTACCAGGGACACGGCGGGTTTGTGGTGGGTAGTGAAATGAGCGGCGGTGCCCGGAATATTTTCGTGGAGCAATGCACTTTTATGGGTACCGATAAGGGCTTGCGCTTCAAATCGGTGCGCGGGCGCGGCGGCGTGGTGGAGAAGATTTTTGCGAGAAATATCAATATGAAGGATATCAAGCAGGAAGCTATCTTCTTTGACCTTTACTATTTCGTCAAATTCGCTACGGATGGCGAGCGCGATATGCGTCCGGTCGTCAATGAAGGTACACCGGTTTTCAAAGACATGCATTTTGAAAACATTGTGTGCAATGGTGCTACCAAAGGCGTATTTGTACGCGGACTGCCTGAAATGCCGGTCCGCAATATCGTCATGGAAAACATGGTACTTTCTGCCGAAACGGGTGTGGAACTTATCGACGCTGACAAAATCAGCTTTAAGCAAGTTAAACTGATCACCAAGCATTCCAAACCGGTTATTTTCACCGATAATGCCACCAATATCACGATCGACGGTCTGCAATATAACGATCATAGCGAAACCCTGATTTCGGTCACCGGCGAACGCAGCCAGAACATCAACATCACTCACACGGATGCTTCGAAGGCAAAAAAAGTAAAGGAATTTTCAAAGGGAGCACAGGAAAAGAGCCTGGTTATTCATGAAGGTAAATAAGTACTATTGGGTCGTCGGCGCACTGCTGGCGACCTCCGCTTTCGCACAGAAAAACGCTGTTTTAAATACAAAAACAAGAACTACTGTTTCACCAACCGCGGTTTCCAAAACGGCAGTTTCCGAAACCTGGGTAGCCGATTTGCAGGATGGCCGTTACAGAAACCCGGTCCTCCACGCTGATTACTCCGACCCCGATGCCTGCCGTGTGGGGGAAGACTACTACATGACCGCATCCAGTTTCGATGCAATCCCCGGCCTGCCCATTCTGCATTCCAAAGACCTCGTCAACTGGACGTTGATCGGCCATGCATTACCACGGCAGGTGCCTATCGAACATTTCGAGAAAACGCAGCATGGAAACGGTGTGTGGGCGCCCGCAATACGCTTCCACAAAGGCGAATTCTACATTTACTATCCCGACCCTGATTTTGGTATTTATGTAATTAAGTCCAAAAATGCCGCTGGGCCATGGAGCGAACCGGTACTCGTGGAAGGTGGCAAAGGGCTGATCGATCCGTGCCCGCTTTGGGACGACGACGGCCAGGCGTACCTCGTACACGGGTGGGCGGGCAGCCGCGCGGGAATTAAAAGTGTGATTACCGTCAAGAAAATGAATGCGGAAGGCACGAACGTAACCGACGCAGGGGCGCTCGTGTACGACGGCCACAAGATCGACCCGACGGTGGAGGGTCCGAAGTTTTACAAACGAAATGGCTACTACTACATTTTCGCGCCTGCGGGAGGCGTCGCAACCGGGTGGCAAATTGTGTTGAGATCCCAAAACGTGTATGGCCCTTACGAGCGGAAGGTGGTAATGGCCGAGGGAAAATCCGGCATTAACGGCCCGCACCAGGGCGCCTGGCTGACGACCAGCCCTGTCGATGGTAAGTCGGAGGATTGGTTCCTGCATTTTCAGGACAAAAACGAATACGGTCGCGTCGTGCATTTACAGCCGATGAAATGGACGAACGACTGGCCGGTTATCGGTACCGACCCGGATGGCGACGGCATTGGAGATCCCGTGTTGACCTACACCAAACCATTGACCGTCAGAAAGTACCCGCTGGCAACCCCACCCGAGTCCGACGAATTCACCGAACTGGCTTTGGGCAAACAATGGCAATGGCAGGCCAACCCGAAAGGAACCTGGGCGATGCCCGCGGCGGGTTATCTGAGGTTATATTCCTACCAAAAGCCCGAACAGGCAAAAAACCTGTGGGATGTGCCCAACGTGCTTTTACAAAAATTCCCGGCGGAAGAATTTACGGTAACCACCAGGCTACGATTTACCCCGAATGCGAACCTGACAAACGAAAAGACCGGGCTGGTGGTTATGGGGCAAAGCTATGCGGGTATTTACCTGCGCAGCGGCAAGAACAAAACGGAACTGATTTACGCGGTCTGCCAGAAGGCATCGGACGGCAAACCGGAAACCGAACGCGTTCTCGCCGAATTCAAACCTGAAACCGATATTCAATTGCGCGTCAAAGTAAGCAAGGGCGGTAAATGCGAGTTCGGGTTCAGTGAGGATGGCACCCGTTTCAAGATGATGGGCGAGACTTTCCAGGCGGAGGTTGGAAGATGGATTGGCGCCAAAGTGGGCATTTTCTGCACTCGGGAAAACCAGACTAACGATTCGGGATATGCTGATTACGAGTGGTTTATAATAACCAAATGAAACAATGCAATGCAGGTAGCTTGTACCGTTAAACCGCGCTTATGCTGTCCAGGTTCAGCACTACCGTCCGTTTGCGACCTGCGTAATTGTATTTGACCGAGACACGGTCGCCGGCCTGGGGTATGCGGGTGAGTTGTTCGCGCAACACGTGGACCTCGGTCACAAAATTGCGGCCCCTTGCCGGCTTCACATGTACCTGGAATGTATAGTAGGTTTCGCCCTGTAAATAAGAGCCGAGATGCTCTTCCGAAAACAGCACCACGGCATCGGCAACCTGCCCATCCGCAATATCCCTGCCGCCGAGCAACAACATGGTGCGACGAAACCGCAGCACAAACCAAAGCCCCCCGATGATCAGAACTGCCAGTAATAAAATGAGCAACAACTGCCCTGCACGAATCGCCAATATCTCCATAGCCAATAGAATTCAATGGCTTCAAAGAAAAGAGGCAATGTTCCAAAGTACGACAATAGTGATTTAACGGACATTATCACTTATCGAGTGGCTGGTTTCCGAGTGGTAATTGTAAAAGCACTTCTTCTTTTTTACGCCTCGATATTTCTACACGGCTACCATCAAGCAGTTCTACCAAATCGTGATCCGCCATGAGTTTTGCAATAAATTTCGGGTTGACCAAATGTGATTTGTGCGTCCTGATAAACCCGAATTCGGTCAGCATTTCCTCGTAATATTTCAGGGTCTTGCTTGCCAGGACCGGCTTGCGGCTTTTAATGAAGATATTGGTATAGTTGCCTTCGCCCTGTAACCGGATGATCTGGTCGAGCGTAAAAAACGACACGCCGTCCTGGTAAGGCACAGCCAGCCGGAATTCGCTCGCGCGCTTGTGCGCGATGTTGCGCACAAGGTTATCGAACAGTACCGGGTTCTGGTGCACGTTCTGCTTTTTGAGGAAACGGTCCACGGCCGCCCGCAGCTCATCCGGATCGACGGGTTTGAGCAAATAATCAAGCGCGCTGAACCGAATCGCCTGCACGGCATACTGATTATACGCGGTGGTAAAAATCACTTCAAAAGCAGGCTCCTTTAAGGCCCTCAGAAAATCGAAACCATTTTTACCGGGCATTTCGACATCTAGAAAAACAATATTAGGGCGGAACGTTTTGAGTATTTCGAGCGCAATATCCACGGATTCGGCTTGCTTTACTTCACGGATCTCTTCAACATAAGTTTCAATGTAATGCGCCAGCACGTTTCTTGATTTAGGCTCGTCGTCAACAATAAGTGCTTTGATCATTGTTTAAGTCTGATATAAATAGGTAGATAATTCTATTCTGACAAGCGTTCCAAGTGCGTTACCGGCGGGATCGTACCGGTCGATCACTTCGAGGGTGGCGTGGTTGCCCTGCCGCGCAAGGACGTCGATCCGGTCTTCACAGATACGTATTCCACGCGATTCGTGTTCCCTTGTGCGAGAGGAATTTTGTCTGATCTCCGCCGATTTTTTCCGGCCAATGCCATTGTCCTCGATTTCGCACGCAAACTGCTCCGGCCCGATCAGGAAAAAGCTGATTCTCATGTGTCTGTCGCCTTCCTTATGCATTAATCCGTGCCACAAACCGTTCTCCACGAAAGGTTGAAGGAGCATCGATGGCAGCCGCACATAATCGTCTTCGAGTTCAGGATCCAGGTCGATGGAATAGGTAAACCCTTGGCCGAAACGCATCAGTTCAAGTTCAAGATAAAGTTCGAGAACGTCACGCTCTTCGGCGATCGTCACCAGGTTTCTGCCCGAGTTGTTGAGCACAAGCCTGAAAAGCTTGGCGAATTTGTTGAGGTACTTGCTAGCCTCGGTATATTTCTTAGTGACGATGCATTCCTGGATGCTATTGAGACAGTTAAAAATAAAGTGCGGGTTCATTTGCGCACGGAGAGCCATCAGCTGGCTTTCTGCAAGCATTTTATTAATCCGCAAAAGCATGATCTCCTGCCGCTCTGCTTGTGCCCGCGCCATGGCCTCGGTAATTTTGTTGGCGCTGATGGCAGCGATGGTCGAGATCACGCGGACATGGTCGTGCGTATAAAAATTCTTACGTGGATGTTCCGAATCAATAACCCCTATCACCTGCCCTTCATGCAGAATAGGCACCGCCAGCTCCGACGCCCTCGCCTGGTCATCGATAATGTAACGGTCGTCCTTTGAAGTATCGCTGATGATCTGCGGCGTAGCGGTAGCCGCGGCAGCTCCTACGATGCCCTCACCTACCTGGATTTCGATGGGGTTAAGAATTTCATACTCCTTCGGACTTTTCGGCCCGTAAGCGGCTTTCTGGATCAATTTGCCGCTTTCCTTATCCAGGAGATAGACTACGCAATCTTCAAAATGCAGTTTTGAAATACAGTTACGGGCAATGTCCCAGCATATTTCATTGACGGAGTTATCACCGTAGACGCTGTTGGCAAAATACTCGATCGTGTCATCGAGATCTTTCTTTCTGAGCCTTTTGGTATAAACAGTATAAAACCAGTAAACGATACTCACGAGCGCCAGTGCACAAACGACGAAGAACCACCACGTCTGCCACCAATGCGGCAACACCCGAATTCGGAGCGTTTGAGCAGTCTTCATCCACCGGCCATTTTCGTCGGTGCTTCTGACCTTGAAAACGTACTCAGCCGGAAGCAGGTTGGTATAAGACGCCCTGATATTGCGGCCCGCCACAACCCAGTCGTCGTCGAGCCCGACGAGCTGGTAGCTGTATTGAAGTGAAGGAATGTCCCGATGGCTGAGCGAAGCATATTGGAAGGCTACGAAAGACTCGTCGGGTTTCAGTTCCAGCAAATCGCCTTTCAGTTCCCTGATCCTCTCCTGCCCGAAAACCTTCACGGATGTAATGGCAGGCGGCTTCTGGACGGGTACGGAAGCGAAATGCTGCGGATTAATCACCACGACGTGATCGAGCATTACCGCATAAATTTTACCTCCGGCCACTGTTACATAGTTCCAATAATCCTGTAAGGTTTTACCGAGATCGAGCTCAACTTTACTGACATTGTTGCTAACGGGGTCATAGGCGGCCAATCCTTCGCGGGTAGCGGCCCACACTACGCCGTTATCATCGATATCCAGCGATGAAACCTGGTCGTATGGCAAGCCGCTTTTGGTGCTGATCGTCTTGATAACCTTGCCATTGGCGTCGATTTTCATCAATCCGTTGGCTGTCGAAGCCGCCCAGATCCCGCCGGTTTTGCTTTCATGCATGGCATATATGTGCTCGTCTACCAGTTCAGGTGCAGCCAGGGTAATGAACCGCCCGGAAGAATGGTCGTGGCGTAATAACCCTTTTCCCTCCACGGCAAAAAGAATATCGCCGTTGGCAAGCAGGGCAAATGCCTGTGAGTTGGCAAATTGGAACAGCCCGTATTTCGGATCGGTACCGTCGAAGCGATCACAGACTTTGGTCACCGGATTATAGCGGTAGAATGCGTCGCCGTCTATCTCAAACCAGATATTACCCTGTTTGTCCAGAAAAACAAAGGGTGCCTGGTACGACGACAATCCTTTCTTCATCTGATCGAAACGTTGTAGGACGGACTGCCCGGGAGCAAGCGAATAAATGCCGTCGAAGCCCGCGAACCACCAGGTATTGCCCACTTTGGCCGTCATTACCGAACGGTTATCCCGCAGCCTCTTACTGGCCGTGAGGTATTTCCGGTAGGTGCGGTCGACCGTATTATAGAACACCACGCCGTCTTCTTTGCAAGCGATGATCGTCTTACCGTCGACTGTGATGGAATTGGCGTGGGCGAAGGTAGTTTCCAGGAAAAACGCAAAACTGGGCAATTTGTAAATGGCCTCGATGGGATTCTTGGGCAACGTTTTACTCACGCCGTTGATCGTACCGAGCCAAACATTGCCTTGTGCATCCGAAATAGCATCCCGGAAATGCCCGTATGCGATCGTGTAGGCCTGATCCTGGCTGTATTCTATTTTACGAAACGGCTGCCCGGGCTCTTTCAGGAATGCCGCAAACAGCCATGTAGAAACCCATAGCCTGTCCTGGCGGTCGATAAAAATGAAATTACACCCCTCGCCGATCAGCTTTCTGTCGAGCTCGTAATATTTTTCAAGCTTGCCGGTGCGATAATCCCAGTAATTCAGTGTCGGTTCTGTATCGCAACCATACCAGACATCGCCGCGGCGATCCAGTGCAATGGCATTCACATGTTCAGATTCCAACAGCGGGCTATTCAATGGGTTATTGCCTTTGAAATAAACACGGTTTGCTTTACAATCCACAAAAAACGGCCGGCTACCGCCCACCCACAAACCGCGCCGCAGGGTATCGTAGGTCATAAAGGTGAGCTGAAAACGCGAGAAGTCGAACGTGCGGGCTTCGGGAAAAACCTCCGTCAATGGTTTCAGTTTTTGCCCGTCGTATACATACAGCGCCTGGGATGTGCCTATCCAGATGCGTCTCTGACCGTCGACGCGTATGCTCACGATGTACTTTTGTGCAAGTGCGGCAAACCGGGGATCGCGCGAGAACCTACCTGATTTTTTATCGAACAACAGGATTCCCCTTCTTAGCCCTATCATGAGTGTATCCTCGCCGCGAAACGGTAAAATAGCATTCACAAAATGCTTCTGGCCTCCGTTCGCATCGTGAAAACGCTCCACAACAGCGCCATCGTAACGGTCGAGGCCGGCCGACGTCCCTATCCAGAGAAAGCCGGAAGAATCTTTATATAAGCACCTTATCTGCTTGGCACTGAGGCCATCCTGCCATCTGATATTCTGAAAAAGCGTCTGTGCCCCGAGCGATCCTCCAAATAAACAGAGGACCACAAGAGGTAATACATAGCCTAGCTTTTTATAGAAAAACACCACTGCTTACAGGATTTCATTGACGATTCACGCATCAATATGTGCGATCTGAAGACCAAATACGTCAATTCTATACAACTGTACTACCTCATTTATTTATCGGTAAAACGCCGTAACCGCCTCAGAATGGCTGAAATGCGGTTTTTTGAGGCACCGAATAATCATTGATTTACCGGTAAATAGTCAATACCGACCGTTGCATCATTAAAAATGGACGTTGCATGTCCCGGTGTGCACTTTTGCGGCTCGAATCCTGACGCCATGAAAAATAATCATTATCACACTTAACCTCATCCTATAACGTCATGCTCATCCTGCTTCTCATTACCTGCGTATGCCTGATCCTGGTCATCGCAACCCGTTTCCTCCTACGCCCTGCTACCGAATCCTTCGCGCCATCTCCTTCATTTGATGTGTATGAGATCGAAAACAAAGTAGTTTACTACACGGAAAGCGATGGACGCAGATCCCCGATCTCCGATGCGCACGCCAGGACCTTTCAAATACTCACTGCCGGAGCTGTAAGGCAACCGAACCCGTCGCTTTATGCCCGCGATTTTGAAAACGTCTATTTTCGGGGCAAAAGCATCCCCGGTGCCAATCCGGTTTACTTTCAGATCCTGGGGCCCGATCTCGGCCGCGACGACCGGCATGTTTTCAAAGCATGCCATCTGATTTCCGTCGATGCCAGGAATTTCAAATGCCTCGACGAGCGCCTGAGCAAGGACGCTAACCGCGTATACTTCGACGATCATGTGATTTCCGAAGACGCCAGCCATTTCAGATACATCGGAAAATGGCAAAAAGTCTCATTCTACAAAGACCAAAGTAAGGTTTTCGTGAACGGGAAAGGTTACCGGGTTGCCGATATCGATACTTTCGACTACGCAGGAAACGGGATTTTTACCGACCGTTATCAGGTATACAAGTTTGATGGAGACGGCTTTCGCAGCAATTCCGGACAGCCGGTCTTTCGGGCAATGATGCAATTCCAGCCCGTTTTTGGCTAAATTACGCCAAGTCCCTATTCGAAACCGCCCTTCCTTCATTTCATGAACTACCTGAAAATAGCCACCGTCATTAACTGGGTGGTGATTGGCGTACTTTTCACGCTTGTCATGCTCGAAACGCTGTTCCCTGCGAAAGGCGGCGACGCTGCTTCTTCCATGGGGAAAGTATTTTACTACCTGGCCATTTTCGTTCTGGTCGTATTGGTCACCCTCAATTTACTTCCTTTTAAGTGGAGCAGATATACCGCATTTGTACTGATCGCGGTCCCGCTTTTTTGGACACAGTTCGGTTCATCTATCAGCAGGTTCAAAAGAGGGATCGTGGATATGATAGAAGCGAAGCCGTTTTTTGAAGAGAAAGAAAGAGACAAAATGGCTAGGGCGATTCTGAATGGTAAGCCCGATAGATTAAAAAAATACATCGCGGAATTTGGGCCCCAACTTCGCAAGAATGCTTACGGTTATCCGCTTCTTGAAATGGCGGTCAAAAGTTCCGTCTTCGAGCACAAAGACCTGGAACCCCATATCGCTTGCATCAACGCCCTGCTGGATGCAGGCGTGCCCATCAGAAGTGAGAACCCCGACGACCAACCGATTCATTACGAGCCGGCAGAGCATGGAAATCCGCTTATATTACGCCTTTTGCTGGAAAAAGGAGCGAGCGCAAATGCTAAAACCACCGAATTCGGCAGCGGCAGACGCAATGTGGTACCTATTATTTTTGCGGCGTTGGATACACCTTATGGTGCGTATGACTGCACCAAAGCCCTGCTCGATCACGGTGCCGATCCGAATGCGATTATGCCGCGGCACGGCGATCGTCTAAAAATTTCACCCCTGCTTTACGCCGCCGAACGACAATATTGGGGTGTATGTAAAATGCTGATTGAAAAAGGTGCCGACCCACTCTATACCACGCCGGACGGCACCTCTCTGCAAGTTTTTATTGATCAGGGCGATAGCTACTACCCCGAAGACGAGCAGGTGCTGGCGGATTTTGAGGCAGTGCGCGCAATCGTGGAAGGACCGACGCCCGCTGACAACACTCCTATTTCACCCTCTTCGCCGTAGCATCAAACATGCTCATCATGCTTCCTTTGAGGTTATCGTCGTCCACTTTTGAGAGGTCGAGGGTAACGTCGTACCCCTGCGCGGAAAAGCCGATCGTGATCTTGTCAGCCGCTTCGTCGATACTGGTAATGGCGATTTTCTCGGCGCTTGGATCGGTCGCGTTGGTGATTTGGCCGGTGAGCTTGCCATCGGTCCGCGCAAGGTCAGCGACGAGCTTGGCATCGCCATTGGGCGTTCCGGCAACGGTAATCTCCCATTTACCGGCAAAAAAATCGGCCGGTGCCGTTGTTTGGGCAATGCTGGTACAAACCGCGCCCAGCAGGCACAGGATCATCAGAATAGAGCTAATCCTTCTCATAGTCAATATGTTTTTGGTGAAGAAATGAAACAGTCCGGCCGGGGAAAGTGGCACCCCCGCGACCATCATACAACAAATGTAAAGAAGAAGTTTATTTATTGTCTATATTTAAGACAATAATATTTTTCCAATTACTTATACATTTAATACAAACTGACCAGTAGGTTTCGTAGCGGCAGATTTTGTCCTGATTGCCCCTCGAGAAAGTCTACTTTGCACACCAGCTGCACCCTTCCTAAGAGATAACTTTGCCAGAAACATCTCGCTATGAAAATGAAACCCGGCGAATTCATCGCCCTCTCCGCTTGCACTATGACGCTCACTGCGCTGGGCATCGATATTATGCTGCCCGCATTCGGTGAAGTACGGAAGCATTTCGGCCTGAGCACCGGCTCTACCGACACGGCTCAGATCATTTCGTTCTTTTTCATGGGCCAGGTAGCTCAGATCGTATTTGGCGCTCTTTCCGACCGCTTTGGCCGCATTGCCATCCTACGGATCGGATTTCCGCTGTACATCATCGGCGGCATTATAGCGGCGATGGCACCCGACCTGCCTACCATGCTCGTAGCGCGCTTTTTCGCCGGTATGGGCGCTTCTGCGGTATTCATGACTACAATAGCCGGCGTCCGCGACCGCTTTGTGGGTGATGAAATGGCGCGCATCCTCTCATTGATCTTTACGATATTTCTGTTCACGCCGGTAATAGCACCTTTTCTCGGGCTGGCGATCATGTCGGTGGGATCCTGGCAAATGGTATTTCTTGCGCCGCCCCTATTTGCGGTAGCGGTTTTTTTGTGGTCGCTGCGGTTGGAAGAATCGCTCCCGGCCGCGCAACGTACGCCGCTCAGCCGCACGCACGTGGGACGTTCAATCGTGCGCGTACTCAGCAATCGGGCATTTCTGCGGTATACGACAGTCACTACTTTGCTTTTTACGGCCCTTAGTTCCTATGTGTCCAGCTCTGAGCACATTGTGGGAGAAATTTACGGGAAGCCGGAGCTTTTCGCCTGGATTTTCGCGGGTATGGGAGCCACGATGTCGCTCTGTGCATTGCTGAACTCACGACTCTCTGCGCGGTTCGGTGCCCGGCGGACAATCAAATGGCTTCTCTCGATTTATACCGTTGTGGGCGCGGTGCTGTTGGTATGTACCTGGGCATTTGGCGATCCGCCGCAAATGCCGCTGTTTTTTATTGCCGTAACCACGATGCTCGCGATTAACCTCGCGGTGGAGCCCAATAGCAGCGCATTGGCCCTCGAACCGATGGGCAATATGGCCGGAATGGCTTCGGCCATTTACGGAACATGTTTCTTTTTCGTCGGCGCTTTGATAGGATCTGTTACAAGCCACCTCATGGTGCACGGCGTGTTTCCGCTCGTGCTTTGCTTTTTTGTATTCGGACTAGTGTCGGTGCTGCTGGCGTTTGGAGACCGGCCGCAGCCCGCAACGGAAACGCCCTAGCTTTTTTGCGCCCGGGAAGTGGTAGAACAACTTGGAGCACTTCATTGGATTAATCCATTCACCAGGCGGCAATGGAGAAATTACCTTGCGTCCAAAATCTGTTTGCCTATCGCCAGCTTATCTCCCGAATCATCCACTTCAAAGAGTCTGGGAACGCGTACCGTGCGGCCGTTTACACTTCGGTGGCTGTGAATGGACATCAGCAGTTTACCTTTAAAAGTCCGGAAAAGCATCCCGTGCCCGAAGTTGGGCGGGCTGACTGGTTCCTTTTCCTGTACCCAGGGGCCATCAAGCTTGCCGCTTTCAGAGTAGGCAACACCCTGCGTGTAAACGTCATAGATCCAGCTTGTCCAGAGCATACCCAGCTTCCCGGTTTTAGTTCGGAAGAGCCATGGGCCATCGGTGACCTTGTTGGGGCGGTCGGTGCCGTCCTTGTTTTTTTCCCTGCTCCAAGGCGAGTCGCTGGCCAGGAAGAGCAACTTCGACGGACCGGTGGTACCGCTGAAATCCGGCTTCATCGCGATCTTTTCCACGGTACCATCGCCATTTTGCAGCCATTCGTGGCAAAAAATCATGTACGGTTTGCCGTCGGTGTCGGTCCAGAGCGTGGCATCGAGCGTCAGTTTATCCTCCGGCAGGTAGGTCGAATCCTTCATTGGTACGTATGGGCCCTCCGGACGATCACTCACCAGTACGTGGCAGGCACGGCGCTCCAAGCCTTCGCCCAGTTTGATAGCCTTGTTGGTGAAAGTGGCGAAGTAGTAATATTTGCCTTTGTAGGCGTGCAATTCGGCTGCCCAAATCATCGGCGTCGGCCCCATCCACGATTTGGGATCCGTTTGTGCGATGGTGTAAGGTCCCGTCCATTTCTTTAAATCCTTACTTTTCCAAAGTTTGCCACCGGTGCCGGTCATGTAATAGGTTTGAGTCGGCCTGTCGGCGAGTATGAATGGATCGCTGAGGCGGATGGAATCCAGCGGAATGTCGGTTTTGAGTGTCTGCGCGACATTTTGCGCGAACATACTGCCACTCAACGGGAAAGCCAGCGAGCATAATAGCACACCTCGTTTGATAATGGATAGGATCATTTGGAACATGAATATTGAAGTAATCAGAGGCGCTCTGCCGTCAAATCTACCGGCAATCGGCGCCGGCTTTTGAAAAAATTCTGAAAACCCTTGCATTTGGTATTTTGTCATTTTATTTTTGACAAAAACTAAGTTAGTGCGTTAAGTTAATATGAAGAAAAACTATATCCGCTGGTGGGTCGTTTTCCTGGTCTTCATCGCTACCGGACTGAGCTTTCTGGACCGGCAGGTACTGTCCATCGCCGTTATCCGCATCCAGAAGGAATTCGGTTTCAGCGACGTGGAATATGGTTGGGTGAATACCAGTTTCTTGCTGAGCTACGCATTGATGTTCACCGTCGGTGGTTGGCTGATCGACCGCATCGGGGCCAAAAAAGGCCTTGGAATTGCCGTGGGGGTATGGTCGGTGGCTAACGCGTTACATGGCGTTATGGCGAACCTCCCGCAGTTGCTTGCGTTCCGGTTTCTCCTCGGCCTGGGCGAAGGGGCCTGTTTCCCCGGCGCGGCCAAGACGGTTTATGAATGGTTTGATCAAAAAGAACGGGCACTGGCCAATGGCATCGCTATCGGCGGATCGGCTATCGGGGCCGTCATTGCACCACCGCTTACAATTTGGATTTCAAACAGTTACGGATGGCGCGCGGGGTTTGTACTTCCGGGGCTTATCGGCATTGCGTGGGTGGCGATCTGGCTGCTCATCCCCTGGCGGCAAAAAGCAGGCGCAATCAGCGAAGCACGACAGGACACCTTTAAGGTGCCATTCCCCGCCGTCCTGAGACAGCACGAAACCTGGGTTTTCGTTCTCATGCGCTTCCTACTCGACCCGGTGATGTATTTTATGATGTTCTGGATCCCCAAATACCTTAGCGAAGTGCGAAATGTGCCCTTTGAGCAAATAGGAAGCCTTTTCTGGATACCCTTCCTCGCTTTGGGCATTTCCAATATCCTGGGCGGCCTGTTCTCCGACCAACTGGTTAAAAAGGAGGTCAGTACCAATCGCGCCAGAAAAATGATCATGGGCTGTGCCGCCGCATTGACGCTGGCCGTTCCGATGACCGAATACACGTCGTCGGTCGCCATCGCGATTGCGCTCATGGCGCTCTATATGTTCGCACACGGGTGCTGGATCACCAATTACATCACGGCTATTTCGGATGTGTTCGGGCCGGGCGCTACTTCTACGGTTGTGGGGCTTTCGGGTACAGCGGGGGCATTATCCAGCCTGATACTTAATCCGATGATCGGAAAAATCGTGCAGGAATATTCTTATAAGCCGCTCTGGATCGCTTCCGGGTTGCTATATCCTATCGCGTTCCTTGCATTCATTCTGCTGATTCCCAGACTAAAACCACTTTTCGACCGTCCGGAGGAAATAGTGGTGCCCGTAGAAGTTGCGGATTAGCATTTCAATTTTTTAAACAAACCCCGAAAAGGGGAAACTGTTGCCAAAAAAACTTAGTGCGTTAAGATTTAAACCATAGAAACAATACCACTCACTCATGGAAAATCCATTACAAATCGAGAATCACACCTTCAAAGAAGCCATCATCCGGAAACGTCAGCCTACCAGGCCGCGCATCGGGGTATTTGGGGTGGGATATTTCAAATATTGGAGCCAGTTCGACGGCCTGCTCGACGATATGCTCTGCAAACAAGCCGTTTTCATCGAAAAAATAGAACAAATGGCGCATGCCGAGCTGATCGATTTCGGGCTGATCGACAATGTCCAGAAAGCCTATGATTTGGTACCCAAACTCAATGCGGCTAATCTGGACCTGATTTTCTGCGACATGCTTACGTATGCGACTTCCAACACTTTCGGGACTATCATCCGCAATCTCAACGTACCGATCGTGCTCGTGGCCCTGCAACCCGACCATGCGATGGATTATACCCGCGCATCGACCTACATGCAACTTTATAACGACGACATTTGCTCCCTGCCCGAGTTTGCGGGCGTGGCCGCGCGTATGGGCAAAAAAGTGCCGGAGATGATCATCGGAACGCTTCATGACGACCCGCAGGCCGATGCGGAAATAGCGGAATACTGCCGAATCGCCGCCGTGCTGCACGATGTGCGGACGTCGCGGATCGGGCATATCGGCCATCCGATCGAAGCTATGCTGGATATGCATTCAGATTCGACCATGTTTACCGCGCATTTCGGTGCGCATATCGTGCAATGCGAGGCGCACGAGATCGTGACGCATTACCAGCACGCCGACCCCGCCGATATCGAAAACATGAAGGAGCGCATTCTCGACTTTTTCGACACGCCCGAGCCGGTTTCCGACCCTATCTCGGAAAAGCTCCGCGACAGCGACCTGGAAACGGCCGCCAGGGTGACAGTGGCATTGGAAAAGTTCGTGGAAGCGAAGCAGCTCGATGGCCTGGCCTACTACTACGAAGGGCCCGACAATAGCGAAACCCGCACTGTCATGTCCAATCTCATTGTCGGAAATTCGCTGCTTACCGGCGCGGGTTTCCCGATGTGCGGAGAATCCGACCTGAAAACCTGTTTTGCGATGCTGATCATGGAACGTTTAGGTATAGGCGGCAGCTTCGCGGAGTTCCACCCGGTCGATTTCAAGGAAGGTTTTGTACTTGTTGGCCACGACGGCCCGCATAATGTGGCCATAGCGGAAGGAAAACCGGTTTTACGCAGCCTCACGAAATACCACGGCAAACCTGGTTTTGGTGCGGGTGTAGAGTTCAAGATCAAGGAAGGGCCTATCACGATGCTGAGCATTAATTCTACTTTCGATGGAAAATTTAAATTTGTAATCGCTGAGGGTCAGTCGGTTGAGGGCTCTATTCCGCCAACCGGCAACACCAACACGAGGGGCTTCTTCAAACCCGACGTACGCACTTTCCTTCAACGCTGGATGAAGGAAGGCCCTACTCACCACTTTGCATTGGGCGTAGGACACCATGCAAGCGCTATTGCTAAAATAGCCGGATACCTCAACCTCGACGCCGTCATCATCCGCGAAGACTAGCAACAACATACCCCAGGTCCGCTCTTTCAAGCAGCATTATGTGCTGAATTTCAAGCATTTCTTGCCTTTATCAAACCCGAGTTTAATCCTCAAAATTGACAATTATGAAATGTACCCTATTCCCCGGGCGCTGGCTGTGGGTGGGTGGCCTGTTGTGCCTCCTTCTCAGCGTGGTGCCTGCATTGGCCCAATCCGGCGGCCGCGTATCCGTCACGGGCCAGATCCTCGGAGACACCGACAAAGCACCGCTTATCGGTGCGACGATTACCGAGAAAGGCACTAACAATGGCGCCGTTTCGGACGTAGAAGGTAACTTCAAGCTTTCGGTAGCCTCCGGAGCCAGTATCGTTGTGAGCTTTATCGGCTATGTTCCGCAGGAAATACAGGTTGGCAGCCGCACCGTCATCGATGTGATGCTCGCTGCCGACCAGCATCAGTTACAGGATGTGGTGGTGGTCGGCTACGGCACACAGCGCAAGAAAGACCTCACTGGTTCCATTGCCAAAATTTCCGGCGAGCAATTCATTCAGCCGTCGACCGGCAGCTTCGATCAGATGCTGCAAGGCAAGGCGCCGGGTGTGCAGGTAACTCAAACCACCGGCGCCCCAGGCGGTAATGTCAATATCCTCATCCGGGGTGTGAGCTCTATTACCGGCGGGAATCAGCCATTGTACGTGATTGACGGCTTCGCGATAGGTTCGGGTGGGGGAGGTTCGGATATGCGCAACTATGGTGGAAACAACTTTTCGTCTGCCGGGATGGCATCCAATACCGGCAACCGCGTGAACCCGCTGGCCTCTATCAACCCCTCTGACATTGAGTCCATTGAAATCCTGAAAGACGCTTCCGCCACGGCTATTTACGGTTCGCGCGGAGCAAATGGGGTGGTGATTGTAACCACCAAAAGGGGCGCTTACGGCAAATCGCAGATCAGTGTGGACGCATCCTACGGTTTCCAGGAAGTGGCGCACAAGCTCAAAATGCTGAATGCCAGGCAATACGCCGACTACGTGGTCGATGGACGCGACAATGCATGGGTGTATGCAGGAGGAAAAGCGACGGACCCCAACGAGCTGCGGTCCGTCAACACGCGGGTAAGGCCCGATTTCAGGAACCCGGAGTCCCTTACTACCGATACCGACTGGCAGGATGTGTTGTTCAGAACAGCGCCAGTAAGGAATTTGCAGCTATCGTCCACCGGCGGAACTGAAAAGGCCAGATACTTCATTTCCGGAGGTTATTTCTCGCAAGAGGGCGTCATTATCAATTCTGATTACACCCGTTTCAACCTGCGGGTAAACCTCGATGCGCAGATCACCAAGCGCATTAAAATCGGAACTTCTACATTCGGTTCGTACGGTTATGGCCGGTTTGTGAATACCGAATCGCATTACGGTGCGGGAGGGCTTTTGGCGAACGTACTGGCCGCCTCGCCTACCATTCCGGTTTACGATGCCAACGGAGGTTACTATTTCAACCAGAACGACGTCAATGACGGCCTCGGGTTCCTGGCTAATGTATTGGCTGTGGCCGATGGCTCCGGCGACCGGCGCAAAGTGATGGACCTGGTTACCAACAATTTTGTGGAAGTTAATATTAATGATAACCTGACCTTCAAAAGCTCGATCGGGGTGAATTTCGGTACCAATAACATTCGCTTGTGGAGATCGTCGGCGGTACCCAATTTTGGTACACTAAATTACCCCGCAACGGCCGGCACCTCCCGGGCCGAAAACCTGAACTGGCTGAATGAAAATACATTAACCTACGCAAAAGTCTTCAACAACAAGCATTTTGTAAACGGTCTGATCGGCTTTACCGCCCAGAAAAACAGCCGGGACCTCGTTTCCACAGGCGCCTCCGATTTCCCGACCGAGTATGTGCCGTTCATCACAGCAGGCATCGTCAATGCAGGATCGCAGAGCATCAATGAATGGTCGCTGCTTTCGATGATGGCCCGGGTAACGTACTCTTATGCAGGGAAATATATGCTTACCGCTACCGTGCGGCGCGATGGAAGTTCGAGATTCGGCGCTAACAACCGCTGGGGTTCGTTCCCTTCGTTTTCAGTAGGTTACAATATGGCCGAGGAAGATTTCATGAAAAACCAGCACGTGGTCACCAACCTGAAACTGAGGGCCAGCTACGGTATTTCAGGAAATAACCAGATCGGCGACTACACCAGCATCGGCTTGTTATCGACCACGAGGTATATCAAAAACCGGGCGCTCAATCCCGGCCTCATCCCCAGCACATTATCCAACGATAACCTGACCTGGGAAAAATCGAAACAGACCAATATCGGACTGGACCTAAGCTTGTTCAAAGACCGTGTTACCCTCACCGCCGACGCCTATCGCGACCGCAAGACCGACTTGCTGCTGGCCGTGCAATTACCCGCCGCATCCGGGTTCAACAGTTCAACACAGAACATCGGCGACATCGAGAACAAAGGGTTCGAGCTGGGTTTGCAAACCGTGAATATTCGTCACAAAGGGTTTGAATGGAGCACCAACATCACGTTCAGCCACAACGAAAACAAGGTTTTGAAACTGGCTACCGAAGGCGGAAGAATCTCCAACTCAGCCTATCAGATCACCCAGGTGGGCTCCCCTATTTCGAGCTTTTACCTGATCAACAAGCTCGGCGTATTCATGAACAGCGCCGAATTGGACGGAGCCGCATTGCAGCATCCGAAAACCCAGGCTGGCGACCTCAAATTTGAAGATGTGAACAAAGACGGCGTCATCAACCAGAGTGACCGGAAGATCGTGGGATCACCCTGGCCGGATTATACCTGGGGGATGGACAATAATTTTTCGCTGGGAAACCTGAGCCTTAACATTGGACTTGTCGGCTCGCACGGTGCCTACACTTATCTGGACGCGGGGGCTTCCCTGCTCGGTGACAATGGTGTGCAAAACAACCTCGTATTGACCGACAGAAGATGGCGCTCCGAGGCGGACCCCGGCGATGGCATCATGCCACGTTCGATCCGCAGTAACCATGCACTGGGCTTCGGCACCTCGTCGCATTACCTGTTCGATAATTCATTTACCCGAATCAGAAACATCAAGCTGTCGTACAATCTGCCAAAAGACCTGACCCGGCGCATGGGCGTGAGCAATCTGAATGTGTATGGAAATGTTTCGAACGTGCACACATTCACGAACTATCCCGGCTACGACCCCGAATCGAGCATTACAGGCGACAATATAGTCAATGCAGGTATCGATTACCTCAACTATCCCCTGCCGCGCACTTATACACTTGGGATCAAACTCACCCTTTAAAAGCATTTCCCATGAAAAAGTACATCATATACAGCCTCATCGCGCTTGGCGCCAGCTCCTGCTCCGACTTCCTCAGTTTGCAGCCCGCCTATCAGATCAACGAAAATTCGTTTTATAAAAGCCCGAAGGATTTTGAAACCGCATTGGTAGGAAATTATGCCGGCTTACAAGGCTTGCATAACACCGCGCTGATAGACCTGGGCGATCTTACGACCGATAACACCGACATCAAATCCACTTCCCCGCTTGTGGCCGAAGCCGAATGCGACGAGGTGAACCTGACCGCATCCAATGATTTCCTCAATACCGTGTGGAGCACCAGCTTTGCGACCATCGCCCGGTCCAACAATATCCTTTCACGGCTCGACGCCGTGCCTATGACCGACGCGCAAAAGAACCAGTACAAGGGTGAGGCCCTATTTTTGCGGGGTTACGCCTATTTCTATCTGGTACGTCTGTTCGGAAATGTGCCCATGGTGGATGTCTCGTTCCGAAGTCCTGCCGAGATCATGAATTTTGACATGACCAGAAGGCCTGTCGCCGAAGTGTACCAGGTCATTATCCAGGACTTGACGCAGGCAGCTGCCTTGCTGAACGGGATTACCGGTTTAAGCAAATCGCAGGCGTCCGTAGGCTCGGCTAAAACGCTTTTGGGCAAAGTATATCTTACGGTGAAGGAGTTTGATCTGGCTAAAACAGTTTTGAAAGAAGTGATTGACCAGAAAAGCTACGCATTGAATCCGGATTACAAGAAATTGTTCTCCAACGGCAATGATGAATTGCAGGAATCGATTTTTGAAGTAAAATATTTATCAGGTAACGTCGGCGAAGGCAACTCATTCTCGACGATCTTCATGCCTTCCCGGTTTGACGTGGGCATGTTCCCCGGCAATATGCAGGGTGCGGGCAGGGTTTTGCCGACCCGCCAGATGGCCAACTCCTACGAGACAGGCGATTTAAGACGGGCAGCGTCCATTGGCGATTCGGTGAAGCTGATATCCGGCAAATATGAGAAAGACCTTTTTGGACTGAAATTCGTGGATTTCACAACCGGCATTGTCGGCGATGGCGGCATCAACTTCACTGCATTGCGGTACGCCGACGTACTATTAATGTATGCCGAAGCATTAAACGAGACCAGTAATACGGCCGAAGCACATACTTACCTTAATTTGGTGCGAAGCCGCGCGGGGCTACCGGCGAAAACAGGCTTGAATAAGGCCGCATTCACACTCGCGCTCGAAAATGAAAGGAAGTTCGAATTTTTCCTCGAAGGCCACCGGTGGTTCGACCTCGTGCGGACAGGACGTTTTCAGGTGGTGATGAACCAATATTTCAAAGACAACGGATTGAGTTTCACCGTAGCTGACCATGAGGTACTGATGCCCATCCCTTTGCGTGAAATCGATATCAATCCAAATCTGGGACAGAATCCGGGATATTAACGATTAATACCAATGATTGTAAATAAGACTTTACGGGCATGGATCGCATTGCTCCTGGCACCGTTGGCAGCCACGGCCCAGCCGCAGACCTCGACGCTCAAAGGGGTGCCATTCAACAACATTACCCTGGAAGTTTCCCTGAAACCTTTCCGGAAGAACGACCAAGCGTACATCCGGGAAACTGCCCATGAAATGTTCACGCAGTGGCATTCGTTGCTACGGCATGCCGACACGGTGTCGGTGATGCTATGGACCGGCGACGGCTCCGAAATCCTCGAATATAAAGGCGATCCTGCCCAACGGCTGGAATGGGCCCGATATATCGGCAACCCCAATACCCGGCATGCGGTCAACTCCGGACCTAAGGAGCTTTCGATTCATGAAAGGGCCTATTTGTATCTCGAAAATCCGCCGGAATTTACCTATGGCGACCTGAAATTCATTGTGCAGGCATTAAAGGAGGAGGGTCGGAAGGTCACTGGCAAACCCATCCGCATCGGCGAAACGTTCGACCCGGGGCCGGAATTTGCCCAATCGGATTTCAAATACAACCGCCACCGCGAAATCCTGGGTGGCAGCGCAATGGGGCACAATACGATGGTAAGCTGCTACTCCGTCCTGAAAGCCGATAGCCAGCCTTACGCCGGGTTCCCGAACGGCATTCCCGAAGGCACGCCGTTTGGAACGTTTCTCGGCAGGCAGAGCCGTCACTTATTGCAAGATATGGGTTTTGATTATATCTGGCTGAGCAACGGCTTTGGCTTCGGAGTGGAAGGCTGGTCGTCAACCGGTGCTATTTTTGATGGCAAGGGTTTTGACCAGGACAAACTGGCGGCGACGCGTTCCAAAATCGCCGATTTCTGGAAGTTTTTCAGGAACGAATGCCCGGATGTGCAGGTCCAGACGCGCGGTACCAACCTCTCGGCCGGTGCCGACCTGGCACGCGACGGTGTCGATCTTAAATCCATTTACAAGGACAAAAACATACTGCCGCCCCCCAACTCGCCCTGGGCGGCACTGGACGGCGATTTCGGATTGGAAATGGTAGGCTATATGTCGAGAATGGCCGAACTGCCCGACGAGCGCTACCTTTTCCGCTACTACACCCACGACCCGTGGTGGATCAACAGCCCCTGGCTCGACCGCTACGGCCGGGAGCCGCACGATATTTACCTACCCCTGGCCGTGTCGCGCGTGAATGCCAAAGGCGAGGTAAAACTGCCGAGCCACCTGAACTTGCTGAGCATCGACGATTCCTTCGGCAACATGCCCACGCAGGTGCCCGACGAAGTTACGCCGCACATCCTCAAAGCCCGCTACGACGCCCCCACCGCGCCCGGCCCGCTCGTGTGGGTGTACCCGTTCGACGAGTACTACGACTGGGCATTCCGCTACAAAGATCGCCTCCCCGAAATCTATTACGGCGACTGGCTGATCCGCCAGGCATTGAACAATGGCTTGCCGGTCAACACTGTGATTTCCACTACCTCATTTAAAAAAGTCATTCAAATCGATCCTGCCAGGTTTAAAGAATCGGTATTGCTGACGGTTGTGCCGGAAGCAGGCTCGGAGTTAGAAAAGACATTGGTTTCATTTGTTCAAAATGGGGGAAAACTGATGGTATACGGCCCGGCCGGGCATGCAGGAAAAGCATTTCTCGAACTTTTGAACCTGCAAAATGTGACACCGCTCGAAGGCGGGTTCAATATCAGTTCGGTTTACGCCGGGGACCAGATGGGCAAGCCTTATCCCGACAAAATCATCCATCATGCATTGTTCTCAGGCGGCGGCGTGGGTACGCGCGTGCAGAATTTGAAAGACCCCTCCACCAAAGTACTCGCGCAAATGAGCCAGGGCGGCCAAAAACGCGATGCGGCCTGGGTCCGTAGTACAAAGGAATGGAATGGCGGAAAAGTGGTGTATATCCGCGGCACCAATTCCAGCAAATTCACAGGGGGAAAACTGCTGACACCCGACGATCCTTCCCAACTCTTTACCGGGCCGCTGCTGCTGAGGTATGCCATGCATGAGTTTGGAGTAGATCTCAACATCGTGAAAGAAGATCCGTCGATCAAAAACCCGGTACTGACGGTTTCCAGAAGCCATAATGCATTCATTTTCGCAGGGTATAATCCCAACACCACCATTAGCAACAAGTTCCGCTTTCCGCAAGGTGCGCCCTTGCTGAACGGCCTGGATACCAAGCTCGACAAGGGCCATTCGGTGTACAGCCTCCCGACGTCCTGGAACCGCGAGTCGCGGGTATTTGTGGAGCAAAACGAGGGAATTGTTTCACTGAAAGAACTGCATTCCGGCGAAATGGGCATTACCAAGCGATACCGCATTACCGGCCTTAAAAATGCTATTGTGCGCATTTATCCGCATGAGAACATTAGCTCCGAGCAGTTCAATGCTTATCTGAATGCCAACTACCCGTGGAAAGAGGGCCGCATTTCCTTCAAGGCTGGCGATCCGAAATTCGGGAAGCATTACGTGGTGGAAAACGTGACGGGGGATCTGGTGGTGTCGTGGTAAGGAGGGTGCTGCGCGTTGACGGCTGACAGCGGACCGCTGACCAATTGACTAACAATTACTGACTCATTCACTCATTTCCCCGAAAGAACCATGCTGAAATATCTGCTTCCCGTCCTGCTCTTTGCTTTTACCAATACGTTCGGGCAAGTCGCCGACTCGACCTATTTATCGGATGTAAAACGCGAACTACGTACGCAATGGCCGAAGAACCGGCGCATTAACGTCGTTTTTCACGGGCATTCGGTACCGGCAGGCTTTTGGGATAACCATGAAGTGCACACACTGGAATCGTATCCCAATTTGTTTTTGAAGGCATTGAAAGACAAATATCCTTACGCCGTCGTCAATGTGATCGTGACGGCGGTTGGCGGGGAAAATTCACTGAAAGGTGCGACGCGTTTTGAATCGGAGGTGTTACCGCACCAGCCCGATGTGATTTTCATCGATTATGCATTGAACGACCGGTTTTCACCTTTGGATAAAACCCGTGAAGCATTGGCAAAGATGATTCTCGCCGCGCAGGCGAAAAATATCAAAGTAATATTGGTAACGCCTTCGCCCGATCAGCGCATCGATATTTCAGATCCTGCAAACCCGCTCGATCCCTACGCAGCGCAAATTCGTGAGCTGGCAAAACAGTATCATACCGGTCTCGCCGATCCCTATGTGAATTTTCAAAAAGTGGTGAAAGAGGGTAAACTGAAAGAAGTAATGTCGTCGGTCAATCATCCGAATCTGGCCGGTCATACGCTTATTGTGAACAGCCTCCTTCCCTATTTCCTTTAATGCGGATCAGGTGTTCTGGTAATCGGGGTTCGCACTGATAGCGAATTTGTATTTGTCGCCCCGGTAAAACGAGCGCTCGATTTCCACCACCTGGCTGTCCGGGCAGATTACCGCACTGTCGAGGATGAACATCGGTGTGGGCGCCGTTAATTCAAAATTATCCACTTCCGAGCCGGGCTGCACGATTTCTGTGCTCAGCGTCTGCTTCACCTCGTCGATGCGCAGGTGGTAGGTATTTTCATAAACCTTGAAATACGAGATCTCCGTTGGCATGCGGTTGATCTTCGGACAAAGCGTGAGGGAAATATACTTGATCTCGTCCTTGATAATCTCCTCGTCGGCATACCGCAACTGGTGGATTTTCAGCACCGGCCCATCCATAATGAAATGCTTGCCGCCTATTTCAGAGGATATCCCATCGTCGAGCACCGTTTTCTCCAACACCACATTATGCGGCTCGAAGCCCTCGGCGATGAGGCTTTCGTGGAAGCCGCGCCGGGTGGCATTGATAGACCCCAACGTGCGGATCAGGTGATGGCCAACCGTCCGGTTCAGCACAAATGTTCCCTTGCCTTTAATGCGGCGCGCCCAACCCTGATTTTCAATTTCAAGCAGACTTTTCCGCGCCGTGGTATTGCTTACCTTGTAATTTTTGATGAGATCATTCTCAGAAGGCACCTTGTCACCGGGCTGCAATTCGCCCGATTTGATCCTTTCTATTATTTCATCACTAATACTTACAAATTTCGGTTTCATCAGGTGCCAGCGGTCGTGTTTATCTGTCGCCAAAATAACAAAATTACCTGCTGCAAAAGGCATAGCGGCCGGTTTTGTTGCCCCGGCTTTTCAGGCGCACTGGGGATGGCCTTTAAAACAAATAAAATCGGACTTTAAAACAAAACCGTCGGGAGCGGGTCAGGCTAATTTTGTTTCATCAAAACAATCAGACTTTTATGAAACAATCAGCAACAACAGAGATTCGCCCTGGCAATGCGCAGCAACCCATCGGCTCCGGCTTCGACGCCTTTTCTACGGCCCAGGATGCGATCAGGGGCATTGACCTCACCGGAAAAACCATCATCGTCACCGGCGGCTATGCGGGCATCGGCCTCGAAACGGCCAGGACATTCGCGGAAGCTGGCGCGCACGTGATCGTCCCGGCCCGGGACCTGGCCAAGGCGACCCGCAATGTAGCGGGCATTCCGAATACGACCGTCGAATCCCTCGACCTGATGGACCCGGCGTCCATCGACAGTTTTACGCAGAAATTCTTGCAAACCGGACGTCCGCTGGATATATTGGTCAACAATGCGGGCATTATGTGGGTACCGCTCCAACGGGATGCACGGGGCTACGAATCGCAGCTCTCGACCAACCATCTGGGCCATTTTCAGCTTGCGGCCAGGTTATGGCCCGCGTTGAAGCAAGCCGGTGCCGCGAGGGTGATCAGCGTTTCTTCGTTCGGTCACCATATCGCCCCGTTTGATTTTGCAGACCCAAATTTTGAACACCGGGAATACCAGACGCTGGCGGGTTACGGCCAGTCCAAAACGGCTAATAACCTATTTGCCGTGGAGCTCGACCGGCGGGGAAAAGCATTCGGCGTGCGTGCATTTTCACTCCACCCCGGCTCGGTGAATGGCACCGACCTTGGCCGTGTTGCACCGATGGAGCTTTTCCAGCAAATGGGTACGCACGATGCCAGCGGTAACATTTACCCGGAGGTAGCCAGGAAGTTAAAAACCATCCCCCAAGGCGCAGCAACTACGGTTTGGTGTGCTACCAACCCGCAACTGGCAGGGTTGGGCGGTGTATATTGCGAAAACACCGATGTGGCCGAGATCGACAATGACGACATCGAACACCGATACGATGAGCCGCTGACATTACGGGGAGTAAAACCCTATTCCATCGACCCGGAAAACGCCCGCAGGCTTTGGACATTGAGCGAACAAATGACAGGTATTACTTTTGAAATAAACTAAAAACCGGTGGCACACGAGGCGCATTACATTCATCCCGACCTGAAAATCTCCGGTTTTACCGAACATTTTCACAAAAGCGACGTGCTTTTTGAGGAGCATTTGATAGTCTGGTTTATTTCGGGGGAAACGAAGATCGTGCAAGGCGGCCAAACACACCTTTTCGGCGCGGGGGATACGCTTTTCTTTCCGAGGCATGAGCTGGTGACGGTAATCAACTACCCCAAGGACGGTTTACCTCATCGATCGGTGGTAATGCATTTGACGGCGAAGCGCCTGGAAGATTATTATGCTAAAAATAAAGTGGAGGTAAAGCCCGTACCCAAACCCGGGTTCAGGACATTCGGCAAGCATCCGCTGCTGCAAAGCTGCCTGGCGTCGCTGGTACCCTATTTCGACCTGCGCGATCCGTTACCCGAAGCATTGGCAGCTATTAAAGTCACGGAAGCCATTACCATTTTGAGGACGCTCGCCCCGGAAATCGATCACTTACTGGCCGATTTCGGAGAGCCCGGCAAGATCAACCTCGCCGATTTCATGGAGCATCATTATATGTATAATCTGCCGATGACTAAATTCGGCTACCTCACCGGCCGCAGCCTCACCACTTTCAAGCGCGATTTTAAAAAGACCTTCCAAACCACACCGCAGAAATGGCTCACCGAAAAGCGGCTGGACCTGGCGCATTACCTCATCCGGGAGAAAAACCGGCGTCCGTCGGAAGTTTACCTTGAAGCCGGATTTGAAAATCTGTCGCATTTCGGGTATGCATTTAAAAAGCAATTCGGCTACGCGCCGACCGAGTGAGGACAATAGGCCGTTTTGGTGACATCTCACAAAAATGCTTCGACTTCGCTCAGCATTGACATCCGGATGTCATGCAGCGAAGTCGAAGCACATGCGAGGACGCTATGCAAATGCTCAAAAAGTAGGCGGTCTCCGATTCGGCCGTTCGGCGGGAGCACCGATCGGAGTGGCCGGCTTGATCTTATCATATTCCACGACCCCTGTTTTTTCCGCCCAACGGAAATAGTCGGCGGAAAGTTGGTCTACGATATTTGGGTTCGCAGAGGCTACGTCGGTGGTTTCTCCCCTATCGGTTTCCAGGTCGTATAGCTCCCATTTGTAAGCCGGGTAAGTCGAAACGATCTTCCATTTGCCTTTTCTTACTGCCCTATTACCTGCGCGTTCCCAGAAAATCGGCTCGCCGCCACGGTCTACCTCTGTGGATTTGCCCGTGAGCACGGGCACGAGGCTTTTGCCTGGAAGCGGATTGATATTAATCCCTTTTTCAGAAGCCGGATAGGCTGCTTTGGCCAAATCATAGAACGTCGGCGCGAGGTCGATCAGGTGGCCGGTACCTTTTACGATCTGTCCGCCTTTGATCTGCTTCGGAAACCAGGCGATAAACGGCGCGCTAATCCCTCCCTCGTGCATATTGTTCTTGTAGGCCGAATGCGGCGTGTTCGACACATACGCCCAGGGCTGATCCTGGTAGACATACGAACCTGCCGTACCCGCCGGGCCGGTATTGCGCTGAGGCCTGCGGGGCGATGCGCCTGCGTAACCGCCCTGCGCGCCGTTGTCGGAAATGAAGACAATCAATGTGTTATCGTCCTTGTTCAGCGCTTTCAGCTTCTCGCGAAGCTTGCCGATGTTCTGGTCTACCCGGTCGACCATCGCAGCGTAGATCTCCATTTTTCGTTCCCAAAGCAATTTTTCATCATAAGGCACATTATCCCAGGGCGTCACGTCCTTATCCCGAACGGCTATTGCCTGTTTCGGGTCGGCGATACCCAATGCTTTCTGGCGTTCGATCCGCTCTCTGCGCAGCGAATCCCACCCGATGCTGTACCGGCCTTTGTATTTCGCAATATCCGATTCGGGTGCCTGGAGCGGCCAGTGCGGGGCGTTAAAAGCCAGGTAAAGGAAGAAAGGCTTGGCTGTTTTGCTTTGCTCGTCGAGAAAGCCGAGCGCGTGATCGGTAATCTCGTCGGTCAGGTATTTATCGGGCGGCAGATTGATGCGCTTATTGTTTTCAACCAGCTCCACAGGCTGGCCTTTGCCGTATTTACCAATATCATAATAATTGCTCGCGCCATTGATAAACCCATAGAAACGGTCGAAACCACGTTGGTTAGGCCAAGCGATACTATCATTGCCGACGTGCCATTTGCCACTCAGCAGCGTGCTGTAACCTGCATTGCGGAGCACTTCGCCGAATGTAAGCGACTCTTTATTGAGATATCCCTGGTAAGCGGGCAGGCCCAGGTTCACATTGAAATACCCCACCCCGGCCTTGTGCGGGTACTGGCCCGTGATGAGCGACGCACGCGTGGGGGCACAGATGGAGTTGTTGTAAAACTCGCGGAAGCGGATGCCCTCACCGGCAAGCTGGTCGATATTGGGCGTTTTGATTTCGGAACCGTACGCGCCGATGTCCGAATAGCCCAGGTCGTCGACCATGATCAGGATAATGTTGGGGCGATTTTCCGGGCCTTTCCGGTCGGACGCGGGTTTCTTTTGCGCCACGACACCAGAGAAGGTCATCAATGCCAGGGCGAAGAATGCAGAGGTCTTCATGATTTTGGAAAAAAGTGTAACAAGAGATGTGGCCACAAAAATATATCTATTCTATATATCCTATATACTATATTCAAAATAAACTTCAATCAACTCCTTCCGCACGCGTTTGGGTTCGTTATAACACCTGCAACGTCACCCTAAGCCCTCGGTCGTCATCACCACCTTGCTCATCGAACCATCCTCTTGATAATACAATCGGTCGACGCAAACGGAGCGACGGTGGCTGCCACCACCGGGTAATGCACCATTGTGATAGAAGAAATAATCCGAGCCGTTAAATTCAACAATCGCAGGCCGGTTGGTGGCGCAGTTTCCGGCGATTTCGTTCAGAATACCTTTGAATTCCCATGGACCATGGATGTTGCGGCTCATCGCGTAGGCCACTTTTTCCGGGTAACCATAGCCATAAGCAAGATAATAGATGCCGTTCTTTTTGTGAATGTGGGCGCCTTCCGCAAATCCGGGGAGATCGATCACGGCAATCGGGCTGGCAAGTCCGGTAAGGTTGCTTTGCAGTTCGGCAAAATAGCATTGCCCATTACCCCAGAACAAATACGAACGCCCGTCATCGTCGATTAGCACGGTCGGATCGAGGTTGGCTTTGTCGCTTTCGCTAAACGGTAACATATCGTGGGTAACCAGCGCCGAGCCCTTCGCGTCCTCAAATGGCCCCGTCGGATTTTCAGAAACAGCTACACCGATTGCCTTCCGGGACCCTCCCGCGTGCGTTACGGATACGAACCAATAGAATTTACCCCGATATTCAACCACTTTCGATGCGTAGGCGTCGCCGCTCGCCCATTGAAAATCCGTGGCTTTCAGGGGCGATGAACATTCGGTCCAATGCGTGAGGTCGTTGGAAGAAAAGCAGAGCCAATCCTGCATATAGTAATCGTCGGTGCCAGGAGGTGGATTGTCGTGGCCGGTATAGAGATAAACCGTTCCGTCATGGACAAGCACCGTCGGATCGGCCGTATAGGGATTGCGAATAATGGGGTTTCCTTCTTTTACCATAACCTGAAATTGCAAGAACCGGCTTTCCCGGCCTATTGCAGCTATTTAGTTTACGCATTTGATGTAAAAACCATACCAAAAAACACCGGTCGCGTTGCCAATGTCACCACCCGCGCCGTCCAACCCGGCTGTGGATGCGTCCATTTCGGCACGATTGCGCATGTGCAGATGCTGATTTCAGGCCAGTTTTGTGTCATCATTCACTCAAAAACAATCAAGGTCATGACACAGAAAACAACAACCACAATCTACTGGATAGGCACGGCATTAACTTCCCTTTGGTTCGGCGCAAGCGGCTTTTTCGAATTGACCAAAAACCCCGTCGTGTGGGACATTACCGTGCAACTGGGCTACCCGGCACATTTCATTTACCTGCTCGGCGTTTTCAAACTGTCAGGCGTGGCCGTGCTGCTTACTCCCAACAAGCTGCACAGACTGAAAGAATGGGTCTTTGCGGGGATCTTGTTCGATATCATCTTTGCATTCGTGTCTAAACTGGCGGTGATAGGCTTTGCGGCAACCGTCGATGCGATCATTGCATTTGTAATGGTTTCAGTCACTTACGCCATGTTCCGCCGGCTTGAAAAATACTCCGGAAATACCGTTGGCCGGGATGCCGTCTTGGCGCATTAACAAAAACCGCAATATGCCGCGCATCAAGTCCGGCGACGGCATTGAGCGTATTGTCTACTCATTTACAACGCATTACAAACAGGCCCGGACGATGTTCCCGGCCTGTTTGTTTATTATTTTAAAAAAATATTACTCTACTATTTCTATATACTTAATAATATCAGTAGCTTTGTCCCCGAACTTACAATCCCTACATATGAAACCACCGATTATACCTTACTGTTGTTGTCCGAATCGCCGAAAGCAGCACTAGGACAGGCTGTTTCGCAGTAACCACCACTCAAAAACACCATCGAAAAACAGTAAAGCTATCCTCATTTATGAAGCCATTTTTAAAAGCCCTATTCAGTTCAGCAATTCTACTCGCCTCATTTGTTGCCCATGCTCAAAACGCCCCGATCGTCAATGCGACGGTTTCCGGAACGGTTCTTGATGCAGCTACCGACTCCCCACTCATCGGCGCGACCGTAACCATCAAGGGGACGACCAACGGAGCAGCAACAGATGCAAACGGGCAGTTCCAGCTTGTAACAGGTCAGAAACTTCCATTTACACTGGTCGTTTCGTTTTTGGGCTATATCAAGAAAGAGACAGTGATTGAAGGCAGCGGGGTAACTATTAAGCTTGACCCTTCGGCGGATAACCTGGAAGACGTGATCATTTCGTCGCGTCGTCGCCAGGAATCGGCACAGGAAGTACCTATTCCGATCTCCGTGATCCGCGGGTCGGCAGCGGAAGACGCGGGTGCGTTCAATGTGAACCGTTTGAAAGAACTTGTTCCTACTGTTCAGCTCTACGTTTCAAACGCACGTAACACCACATTGAACATTCGCGGACTTGGTTCGACCTACGGTCTGACCAACGACGGTATCGACCCGGGTGTAGGTTTTTATGTCGACGGCGTTTACTATGCTCGTCCGGCAGCTACCGCCCTGGATTTCATCGATATCGAGCGCATTGAAGTACTTCGCGGGCCTCAGGGAACGCTTTTCGGAAAGAACACAACTGCCGGTGCATTCAACATTACTACCCGCGGTGCCCAGTTCGATCCAGGCGGCAGCTTTGAATTGAGCTACGGTAACTTCGGTTACATTCAGGCCAAAGGATCATTCACCGGTCCGATCAGCAAAAAACTTGCGGCACGCGTTTCATTCACTGGTACGCAGCGCAACGGCCTGTTCTTCAATGAGCATACACAACAGCCGATCAACGACATCAACAACATTGGTGTACGCGGACAGATCCTTTACCAACCAAGCAGCAAAGTCAACATTACCGTAATCGGTGACGTTTCGGACCAGAAACCAAATGGTTACGGCTGGCCGGTAGCAGGTGTGGTGCCTACCAAACGTGCGGCTTACCGCCAGTTCGACGCGATCATCGCTGATTTGGGCTACAAACTCCCGTATTCAAGTGCATTCGAACGCAAATTGGACCTTGACACACCTTCGAAGTCCGACAACAGACTGGGCGGTGTTTCGGCCAACGCAGATATCAAAATCGGGAACGGAACGCTTACCGCCACTTCGGCCTGGCGCTTCTGGAAATGGACTCCGCTTAACGACCGTGATTACATTGGATTGCCGGTATTCACGATCTCTTCCGGTAACTCGGTACACGACCAATGGTCACAGGAGATCCGCTATTCGGGTAAAATCTCTCCGAAACTCAGCGGCGTAGTGGGCTTGTTCGGCCTTTGGCAAGATTTGAAATCGGATCCGGTACAAACGGAAGAAGCAGGTTCGGCACAATGGCGTTTTGCACAAAGCACTACCAGTGAGCTTTGGAAAACACCGGGCTTGCTCGATAACTTCGGTATCCGCACCACCAACCGCATTAAAAGCACCAGCTTGGCTGTTTTTGCACAGGCCGACTGGGCTATCACCGACAAGCTGCACGTGTTGCCGGGTGTACGTTACAACTACGATAAGAAGGTTGTAGACTATGAGCGAAAAACATATGGTGGCCTGCAAACGACCGACCCGGCATTGCTCGCATTGAAAAGACTTGTTTATACCGACCAGGCATTCAATACCAACTACGACCAGGGTAACTTCTCGGGACAGTTGTCGCTCCAATACAAAGCCAGCAGCCGCTTCAATGCCTATGCTACCTATTCGATCGGCTACAAGCCCATCGGTGTGAACGTGGGTGGTTTGCCAACGGCCAACGGCGCGGTATTGCTCGATCTGGCTAATGTAAAACCAGAGCACGTAGCTCATAAAGAACTGGGTATCAAAACAAAACCCAGTGCCAACTCGGTTCTTAACCTGACATTGTTCCGTTCCGACATCAATGACTTCCAGACCCAGGTTCAGACTCCTGATCCCGGTGTAAACCGCGGGTATCTCGCGAATGCTGAGAAAGTTCGTGTTCAAGGCGCGGAAGTGGATGGTAATATCCGGTTCAGCCACCTGTCGTTCAATGCGGCGGTAGCTTATACCGATGGCAAATATGTGAAGTTCAAAAACGCTCCCGTGCCTTTGGAAGAAGTAGGTGGCGAGCAGGCTTTCAAGGATATTTCAGGTGGCAGACTGCCAGGTATCTCTAAATTTTCGGGATCGGTAGGTGGTGAAGGAACCGTGAAAGGTACATTCCTTGGATTGAAAGGCAACTACTTCCTCGGTGTCGACGTATTCGCCCGCTCAGGCTTCTCATCCAGCCCATCGCCATCCAAATACCTGAACATCGAAGGTTACTCGCTGACCAACAGTCGCCTTGGTTTCAGAGCTTCTAACGGCATTTCGTTCTTTGTGTGGGCAAGAAACGTGTTCAACAAAGACTATTACGAACTGCTCCTTGCAGCTCCGGGCAGCTACGGACAGTACGCGGGTGTCGTAGGCGACCAGCGCACCTACGGTGTAACATTGCGCTACTCTTTCTAAGATTTCGAAGGGAATACGAATATTATAACACTGTCGATCGGGGCGCTCCATTGGGGCGTCCCGATTTTTTGTATTAAACCAAAAAGACGCCCCGTTCCCTAAGCCATTACATCATCAGGCTCCGCTCTTTTCTTTTTCAATGGCTCAATGGGACCACTCGTGATTTGAAAAATCGAAGCGCCTAATTTCACTTCGAGCAACGCCAGTGTTTTGATCGTAAAATTATGCGTGCCGGTCATCCATTTGCTCACCTGCGATTCCTTTTTGCCCAGCATTTCAGCCAGGTCTTTTTGCGTCAATCCTTTTGATTCGAGCATTTCATGGATCCGGTCGGATAGGTCGAAACTGGTACCAATGAATCTATCAATGGCTGGATCGGGAGTAATCCTTTCTAATAAGTTTATCATGATTATATGTCTATAAACAGTTCACCTTCAAGTTTCATAAGATCAGGAGAATAATAAATATCACCTTCCCCTATTTTCTCGATCAATCTTTTGTCAATCTCCATCATTAATTTCATCGCCTTCCAGGTTTCAACGCCATCCTGGGTTTTCTGCCCTTTCTTTTCTCCACCACCGTCTAGAATGACGATGTTCTGACTACATCTGATACAATAAATCCGCAATCTTGAGAAAGCGACCGGTCCAGCGCTCACATTGTTTTCTGAACGAAAATACCGCGGTTCTGCCCCACGGTCTTTCAGATAGCCGAGCCAACTGCTTATCATGTCAAGGTCTTCCGCGAAGCCATTTTCCGAATATTCATTCACAAAGTTATTCGTTTCTGAAAGCTCACTACCCTCAAATCTGATGGTATAGATGGTAATCATCCTTGATTGCGAATACAATTCAAAATAGATACGATTCACTTATAAGTTAAGTTCAAATATAAAACATTTCCCGACAAAAAGGAATGTTGAGCGAGATCGATTCTATTAGCAATATCTAAAAAAATCCCAGTTAAATTTTATAAGTAGATATCACAAAATCACCGCTTCACCATCCGATAGACCAGTTTTCCGGCAGTAAATCAGCATATTACTATGAAAAAACTCGCGCTACTTGCATGGGTACTTCCTGCGCTCGCATTCGGACAAACCACAACTCTCCGGCAAGGCTTCCAAACCCCGCCCGACGCCGCCAAACCGCGTGTGTGGTGGCACTGGATGAACGGCAATATCACCAAGGAAGGCATTGCCAAAGACCTTGAATGGATGAAACGCGTAGGCATAGGCGGTTTCCAGAATTTCGATGCGAGCCTTTTTACACCCAATGTGACGCCGAAGAAACTGGTGTTCATGACGCCGGAATGGAAGGACGCATTCAAACACACTACTGATCTCGCAGAAAAACTGGGGCTCGAAATGGCCATTGCCGGCTCGCCCGGATGGAGCGTGACCGGCGGACCGTGGGTGCCGGCAGCCGACGCGATGAAAAAATATGTCTGGACCGAAACCCGGTTACCTGGCGGCCAGACATTCACCGGCAAACTTCCGCAACCTAAACCCGTAGCCGGCAAGTTTCAGAATGTGCCGCTGCCGGCCGAAGGCGGCATTACCGGACCTACCGGGGAAGTACCCGACTATTATGCCGACGCTGCGGTGATCGCGTACCGCTTGCCGGCTACCGACAAGCTTATGACCTCCCTGAACCCGAAAGTAACTTCCAGCGGCGGCACATTCTCCGTCTCCGACCTGACCGACGGCGATTTGGGTAAAACCAGTCTGCTGCCTCCCGTGGAAGTAGGCCAGGATATGTGGATCCAATATGAATTTGATAGTCCACAGACTTTCAAGGCATTGACAATCGTAGGCGCGAGCTCGGGCGGGGCACTTGCAGAATTCAACGGCGCACCGAACAATCGGACGTTGCGGGTAAGCGACGACGGCGTGAACTTCCGCGATGTGGCTCCCATCAAAGGCAGTACTGTCCCTCAAAATACCCTGGCATTCGCACCAGTAACCGCCAGATTCTATCGCATTGCATTCAAAACGCTACCGCCGCCATCTAATCCGTTCGCCGCGATGTTCGGCGGCAGCGGGGAGCCACCGAAGCCGGAGGGCGTGCAAGTTGCCGAAATCCTGCTCCATAATACCGATCGAATGGACCAGTTCGAAGAGAAGGCCGGTTTCAGCCCGTGGAAAGAGAATACAGCATCCTTTGTGCAGCCTGATGCCGATGCCATACCGCTCACCGATGTAGTTGACCTAACCTCCAAAATGAGTGCGGACGGCAGCCTGAACTGGACCCCACCGAACGGTAATTGGGTGATCGTGCGGCTTGGCTACTCGCTTACCGGTCGCAAAAACCATCCCGCGTCGCCGGAAGCAACCGGCCTGGAAGTGGACAAGCTGGATAAGGAGGCCGTTATGAAGTACATCAACACCTACCTCGACATGTACAAAGACGCTACGGGCGGCCAAATGGGTGCGAAAGGGTTGCAATATATGGTACTGGACAGCTACGAAGCGGGCCACATGACCTGGACGAAAGCGATGCCCGAGGAGTTCAAAAAACGACGTGGTTACGATATTACACCGTGGATTCCCGTCCTCACGGGGGCAGTAGTCAAAAGTGCGGCGGAAAGTGACCGGTTTCTGTGGGATTTCCGCAAAACGATCGGCGAGCTAATCGTCGAAAATCATTACGAGGCCATCGGCGATGCATTGAAGGCCCGGGGAATGAAACGTTACACCGAGTCGCACGAGGGCGGGCGCATTTACCTGGCCGATGGCATGGATGTGAAGCGCAAGGCCGACGTCCCGATGGCCGCGATGTGGACGCCCGGCAGCCTGGCGGGTGGTGCCGACGAGGAAGTCCGTAGTGAGGCCGATATCCGTGAATCGGCATCGGTAGCACATATTTACGGGCAAAATCTCGTCGCCGCCGAGTCGATGACGTCCGTCGGCAATGCATTTACCTGGTATCCTGAAAAGCTGAAACGCACCGCCGATCTTGAAATGGCCTCCGGTTTGAACCGTTTCGTGATCCATACTTCGGTGCACCAGCCACTCGACGACAAGAAGCCGGGCTTCTCATTGGGGCCATTCGGACAGTATTTCACCCGACAGGAAACCTGGGCCGAGCAGGCGAAGGCGTGGATGGATTATCTGGGCAGGAGCTGCTTCATGCTGCAACAGGGCAAGCCGGTGGTGGATGTGCTCTATTACTACGGAGAGAATTCCAATATCACGCAGATTTCCACTCAAAAACTGCCCGCTATCCCGGCAGGCTATGCTTTTGATTTTGCGAATGCGAGTGTGGTCAAAAATATGCTGAAAGTAGAAAAAGGCGCTATCGTAACGCCATCGGGGCAACAGTACCGTTTGCTCGTGCTCGATTCTACCGCCCGCAATATGACTTTGCCGGTGCTTCAAAAGATCGGCGAGCTGGTAGCTTCCGGCATGAAGGTGGCGGGCGTAAAACCCGAACGCTCCCCCAGCCTGAGCGACGATGCCTCGGCATTCGGTGCGCTGGTAAACCAGATTTGGCGCAACTCAAATGTTTCCTCACAGCCGCTGGAAACCGTTTTGAGCAGCATTATCCCCAAAGACGTGACCGTTACTGGCGAGAAAGCGAAGATTCTTTACGTGCACCGCCAAACGGCCGACAGCGATATTTACTGGCTCGACAGCCGCAGCAACGACGCTAACGAGGCGCAGGTCAGCTTCCGGGTTACCGATAAAGTCCCGCTACTCTGGAACCCCGAAACCGGAAAAATCAGCAAGGTATCCTACCACATCGCCGAAGGGCGCACCACCATACCGTTGAAATTCGACTCCTGGCAGGCCTATTTCATCGTTTTTAGTGCGAAAGCAGCCGCGAATTCTTACACTGCGCCGGTTTGGGCGGAATCGGAAATCGCGGGCGTTACGGGCGCGTGGACCGTCCGCTTCCAGCCGGGCCTGGGCGCTCCCTCACAGGCCCGGCTGAATGCCCTCACGTCGCTTTCGGAGAATGCGGATGCGGGTATCAGGTATTTCTCGGGAACTGCTACTTATGAAAATACTTTAAATGCACCCGCTATCAGTAAGAATGCGCGATACTGGCTGGATCTGGGCGATGTCAAAAATTTGGCCGAAGTGATTGTCAACGGTAAAAACGTAGGTATTACCTGGAAAAAACCGTTCCGCATAGATGTCACCGAGGCGTTGAAAAAAGGTTCCAACAGCATTCAGGTGAAGGTTACCAATACCTGGGTGAACCGGCTGATCGGCGACGCGCAACCCGGCGTGACGAACAAGATCACTTTTACGACAATGCCATTTTACAAAGCCGATTCCCCGTTGCTGCCCAGCGGCTTACTCGGGCCGGTGAAATTGATCGCTGCATCGCCCGCGAAATAAGGCAAATGGGTTGATTAGGAAATGGTCATGTATCGTCAGGGAGAATCATGTGCTGCCCCATTCCTGACAACACATGACCATTCTTGCCCCTACCATTAACAAGTCCGCGGGCACGGAGCGCTCAGGTCGTAATAGCCGCTTTCCTCTTCAAGGCTTAGCGCACCACTATTATCGCTCCCACGGTTGGCAATGCCCTGAAATAGCAAGCCGAAAGAATAAGAGCCGGTCAATTCCTTTTGGACCGCCTCGCCGGCCGCGGGGAAATACCGGTGCAGCACAAAGCGAATATAGATCTTCGGCATTTTCTCAAACCTGAAAAGTGCGGCCAGCAGCTCTTTTACGGGGTAATTGTAGCCATTCAGAAAACCGTACTGCGTGCGAAACAGCGGACTGGTAATTTCTCCGGCATGTCCCTTTTCTTCCCAATATTTAATCCATTGTCTTGCCAAAACATCAGGCACATTGCCACCCGGACCGTCTCCCGCTTCCCGGAAATCGCCCGGGGCGTGTGCATAATAGGGCGTAATGATTTGTCCGGCGCTGTCAACGCCGAAGAGCACGAGTTTGAATTTGGTTTCCTCCGTATCAAAGCCAAAACGCACTTTTATAGTGGAAATGCCTGGCGTCGACACGAGTGTTTCAAAATCGTTTCCGTCAAAGAAATCGCCTAAAAGGAGTTTGCTCCCCAAATTAAAAAAGCCAAAGGGCTCACGGCTGTGTTCCAATGCCTGCCACTGGGCAGCCCATTTTGCAAAAACTTCGTCACTGATAAACTTAGGCATGTTCGCTGAGATTTAGTGGTTAAAAAAGGCATTTGCTTTCCGATCATCCGGAGCAACCCGCATCCGGACAATGGAAAGCAATATACCTAAGGGCAAGGAAGTGATGTAACTAATTCGTCAAGAACTAGAATTAATTCGATTAATCGGTTAGGTTACAATTTCTTGTTGGGGTCTACGGGGAACGGCCCTTGGGGGCTGGGATTCGGAGAACTGTCAGTTCCCCGAATCATTTAAGCTACCCCGGATTTTAGTTTGATGATTTCAGACGCAAGAGCCAATCAGGATTATTTTTCAGCACCCGTCCCGATTGACATGTCAAAGTTCCGCAAAGCAAGGACAGCGTGTAAGCGTGGAAACACCTGAATACAAAAACAGGTGTTTTCCGGGGGGCAAGGGGGCTCCCGTATTTTCCCTTCCGTGTCGAAGCTCCTCCGGGAGCCGATTTCAGTCCGGTACTTCTTTGGCGATTTTTTCATTCGCCAGCTCAATATCCTCCGGTTCGGCATCGGGCGCGTCCTGCTCACTGCTCGCCGACCGCTCATATTGCAGGGAAATCAGGATAGGGAAATGGTCCGACGAGAAGTTTTCCAGCCGGGCGAGTCTCACCAGCTTAAAATCCGTTGAACAGAACACATGATCGAGCGGAAAGCGCAACAAAGGCATTTTGGCGTGGAACGTGTTGAAGAAGCCGCGGCCGATACGCGGATCGAGCAAGCCGCTGATCCGGGTAAAAAGATCCGTGGTGTACGACCAGGCCACGTCGTTGAGGTCCCCCACCACAATACAAGGTAAACGGCTCTTCTTCACTTCTTTCGCCACCAGCAAAAGCTCCTTGTCGCGCTCGGTCGAATGCAGGTTTTCGCCGGGAACAGGCGGCGTGGGATGTACACAATAGAGCTGCACTTTTTGGCCGGAAGGCAATGTTACGAGTACTTTAATGGACGGTATTTCCTCATCTACCAGGTAGCGTACCGCTATTTCAGAAAGCTCCAATTTCGAGTAAAGCAACATTCCGTAGGTATTTTCCAGCGGCACCGGCACCTCATGCGGGTAGTTATCGCGCAACGCCAAGGTGTTTTCATGCCAAAATTTGTCGGTTTCCAAAAGCAGTACGACGTCGGGGTCGTGTTTCCGGATCAGATTCAGGCAGCCGGTCGTATTTTGGTTATCCTGAAATACATTGGAGGATAGAATCGACAGCCTGTTTTCCGGCAGATCTTTCCGAGCAGGCAGGATTACCTTACCCGCAAGCGGTGTAAATGGGTAGATCAGGTAGCAAAGGTAAATGCTGTTTAAAACAAATACGGCGGACAACGTCTGCGTCTGCAAGTCGGTAGAAGAAAACAGGCTGAGATGAAGGCCGGCAATGGCCACGCTGAGGACGAGTTTTTGCAACCTGGGGTATTCGAAAACCCGGAATGTCCAGTAGTCGCTACGGACCAGCGGAATAAGCGACATCAGAACGACCACCACGCCGGCGACTTCCAGAAAGGTTTTGAAATAGTGCATTGTTCAGTTAAGGTAATAACTGCAATATTTCAATTATTCCCCGTCATTTCAACTATCGGCGTGCAGGATGCGCTACTTTTTTACCGCTTTGGCAGATTTGTTATCGGGAAATAAATCCCTTTATTCGCAGTTCCATCAATCCACCAGATTATGAAATTCCTGCCCGGTTTATTCTTTTTTTCGTGGTTCGTTGCTGCCCAGGCTCTGGCCCAGAAGCCCGCTCCAACAAGGGTAATCACCTACCGGAATCCCGTGATTGCGGGCGATTTTGCGGATCCGTCGGTCATTCGGGTGGGTAACACGTATTATGCGGCCGGCACGTCTTCGGAATGGGGGCCCGCCTACCCCATTTACAGTTCCAAAGACCTGGTGAATTGGGAGTACGTAGGTCCGGTGTTCGCAGAGCTGCCCAAATGGACGATGGGAAGTTATTGGGCGCCCGAGTTGTTTTTTCGGAATGGCACTTTCTATGTTTACTATACTGCCCGCCGGAAATCGGACAAGCAATCGGTGATCGGTGTAGCCAGCACGAAGGATATCAGAAAGGGATTCAAAGACCACGGCATTATCATCGAATGGACCAAAGAGGCCATCGACGCTTATGTTGTGGAGGATAAGGGAAAACTGTTCATTACCTGGAAGGCTTATGGTCTGGACAAAGACCGGGGTATTGAACTGCTCGGTGCCGAGCTTTCGCCGGATGGCCTTAAATTGGCCGGAAAGGAATTCAGCCTCATCAAGGCAGACCCGGCAGGATGGGAAGCCGGCGGGGCCGAAGGACAGGCTATATTTAAAAGAGGCAATTACTGGTATATGCTCTATTCCGGCAATGCCTGCTGCGGCGATCGCTGCGACTACCAGGTGGGGCTCGCCAGGGCCGAAAAGCTGCAAGGGCCATGGACCAAACACACGGGCAACCCGGTACTTTTTGGGGATAATTTCTGGAAATGCCCGGGACACGGTACCGTGGTGGTGACACCGGATCGCCGGTATTTTTACCTGCACCACGCCTATAACGGCACCGATTTCACGTTTGCCGGCCGACAGGGCGTGCTCAGCGAGCTGGTTTGGGACGAAACAACCCACTGGCCTGCATTCAGATATGGCAAAACGCCCCCCGCGCAGGCCGAGTCACCCACCGGCGTGGGACCTGTACCGCAGCAAACGCTCAACTTTTCGGTTAACTATGAGCGTGACACCTTGCGGCTTCCCTGGGTGTTCGACGCAAGCCTGCCAAAGCCGAAATTCGATATCAGGGCATCGGCGCTGGAAATCGAATGCGAAAATCCAGCCATAACGGGTAACTTTTTAGGTCATACCATTAAAAACGGCAGCTACACCTTCGCAACCGAATTCGTGATCAAAGACACCGCCTTCCACAACATTATCCTTTACGGCGATGCACACAATGCCATTGGCTACGGTGCCGGCCAGAACCGCGTGGAGCTTTGGCAAGTGAAAGACGGCAAACGCGAAACCCTTCAAAAACAGGAGATTCCCGATAAATACAAGAATATCCGGCTGGAACTGCAAAGCCGCTATGGCCGCTTCTACACATTCAGCTGGGCTGTAAAAGGTCAGAAGATCGACTCGCTGACCAGCCCGCTGCAATTGGAAGCTCCCTGGCTGCCGCGCTGGGACCGGGCACCGAGAGTAGGGATCAGCATTACCGGCCCGGCGAACCAGAAAAGTGAATTTAAGGCGATTGAAATGAAGTACGAATAAAAGTATCGCAGCATCAACTTGGATAAATGGAACGTCACTTCCATAACAAATAAGGTCTGCAAACACATTGGCTTGCAGACCTTACTTACATATTCAGCGCTTTGATAAGGGCTTGCCGCCCCAAAAGTTAGTTCAGTTCATTTTTCGAGGGGCTCTTCCCTACTTCGAGGGTTGGTCGGTCATTTCGGCTTTCCGCAGTTCCAGTACGATCCGAATGCCCATGCCGGCAATCACCACCGCAATCCCAAGCTGAGCCAGACCTGCCCACATGCTAATAGTCCATTCCATTATTGTATCGATTTAATTTTCAACACAAAATAAAAACGACGAAGGCTGCAATTAAAGTGTTATCAATTAACCGGTTATCATAATTAGTAAACGGCTAAAAACAGGTTTTTCAAAAAAATCCGTGCCAACCATATTGCAGAATCTAAATTCATTTTTAACTTTGAAATACAAAGTACTTTTAATCACACTCACTCAGCACTGAAAAAAGCTAATTCCAATTTTCAATCATGGTTTTATGCGCGAAGAAATCCTGTTAAATCAACACAATGCCCTGCAACTGGAAAAGTTGTACCGTGGCAACAAGCCCGGCTTTAAGGCAGCTTTCAATGCACTGTACCCCGAATTACCCGGGAATCCGCTCGCGGAAGGATGGTACCAGCGGCTCAATTTCGGTCAGGACGAACTTTCCGGGGGGGCAGGTGCGTGGGGTACGCCCGGCGAGCGCACATTTGTGGTGGCGGCTTCGCTCTTCGCCGCACTGATCGCCAAGCTGCCCGAAATGCTTTCCATCAGCGAAGACTTTTTCTATCCACGCAATATCGGTTTCATAGTCGCTCCTGTGCTAATGGCCTATTTTGCATGGAAAAACTTCATTTCGTGGAAAACCCGGGGCTTAGCAATCCTGTTACTCGTCGCATCGGCAGTATTTATCAACTGGCTGCCCCAGAATGAAAAGAGCGACACGCTGATCCTGTCGTGCATTCACCTCCCGCTCTGGCTGTGGTCGCTGCTGGGCGCGGCGTACAATGGCGGAAAATGGAGAAAAGGCGCAAACTGGCTGGAATTCCTGCGTTACACCGGCGAACTGGTAGTAATGTCGGGGCTGCTGGTCTTATCCGGCGGGCTCACTACCGCCATTACCATCGGGCTTTTCAAGCTGATTGGCTGGGATATTCAGGAATTTTACTTTCAATATATCGTGATTTGCGGGCTTTCCGCCGTGCCTATCGTCGCCACCTTCATAACCCGTGTACAGCCAACGCTCGTCAGCAAGGTTTCACCGGTTATCGCGAAGCTGTTCAGCCCGGTGGCGCTGGTCATGCTGGTGGTATACCTGGTGGCAACGCTTGTAGCCGGCAAAAGTCCCTATCACGATCGGGAATTCCTCGTGCTTTTCAACGGATTGCTGGTCGGTGTGATGGCCCTGATCTTCTTTTCGGTAGCCGAAACCGACCAATCGGGCAGTAACCGGGGCCAAATTGTACTGCTGTTCCTCTTATCGGCGGTGACACTGCTTGTGAATAGCATTGCATTGTCGGCGGTTCTGTTCAGAATTTCGGAATGGGGGCTGACGCCGAACCGCGCCGCGGTGCTGGGCGCTAATGTGCTGATGCTGGCCCATTTGTTTTATATCGGACTAAAACTTTTTTCCGTGCTCAGCAAAAGAACCAGCCTGTCGGCCGTGGGTGCGTCGCTGGCGGTATTCCTGCCTCTTTATAGCATTTGGAGCGCCACCGTAATCTTTCTCTTCCCGTTGATTTTCGGATTTAAATAGCGCACTTGCAAAACATTGCAGGAATGAAGATTTCTCCCAACACGGAAAGGCTGTCGGATCACCGGCAGCCTTTTTCGTTTTAAAGGCGATCTGAGATATTTGTAACTCTTGCTGTAATCCTTGTACGCTCCTGGCGCGGGCAGTCTGCCATCTTTGTAATGTTCTTTAACACTAAACAAAAACGACCATGAACTCACTCGAAAATAAAGTAGCCCTCGTGACCGGCGCGTCAAGGGGAATAGGTGCCGCAGTAGCCTTTCATCTTGCCCGGGCAGGTGCAAAAATTATTGTAAACTATACCAGTGGCGTGGAAGCGGCCCAACAAACGGTCGCAGCGATCGAAGCCGGCGGCGGAGAGGCCATTGCATTGCAGGCCGACGTAGCGAACCCGGCGCAAGTGAAAGACATGTTCGATGCGGCCATTACCCGCTTCGGCCAGATTGACGTGCTGGTCAACAATGCCGGCATTATGATTACCAAACTGCTCAAAGACACCACCGACGAGGATTTCACCCGCCAGTTTGAAGTGAATGTGCGCGGCACCTTCAACACGCTGCGCGAAGCCGCTACCCGCCTGGCCGACGGGGGCAGCATTATCAACTTCTCGTCCACCACCACGCGTGTGATGATGCCTACCTACGCGACATATGTAGCCACAAAAGGCGCCGTTGAGCAACTGACACGCGTTTTTGCGAAAGAAGTCGGTGCACGTGGCATCAACGTCAACGCAGTATTGCCCGGCCCTACCAATACCGAACTTTTCACGAAAGGAAAACCTCAGGAAGTAATCGACCGTCTCGCTTCCCTGAATGCCTTCAACCGGCTGGGCGAGCCCGAAGACATTGCCAAAACTGTCGCATTCCTCGCCAGCGATGACGCCAAATGGATCAGCGGGCAGAGTATCGGACTGAATGGCGCGATGGCTTAATGGAGAAATAGTTGCAAATTGTGATGGATTTTTATCACAATTTGCTGTCATGAAGAAATATTGCCTGCTTGCTTTCCTGCTTTCAAATATTGCATTTTCCTCCTTTGCCCAGGTAAGCCGATCCGTCAACTTCCCCGACGGAACGAAAATACCTGCCTGGTTTTCAGATACATCCAAAATAGAGCTAAAAAACCTTGGCAAGCAGTTTGTGATCACGGAGCATGGGGTTTCTACTGATAGCAACGTTGTTCAAACGGCCAAAATCCAGCGGGTAATCGACCAGGCGAATGCACAAGGCGGCGGCGTGGTAGTGATCCCGAAAGGTACATTTCTGAGCGGGGCATTGTTTTTCAAACCCAAAACACACCTCTACGTCGCGGAAGGGGCCGTGCTGAAAGGCTCCGACAAGATCGCCGACTACCCGATCATGCCTTCGCGCATGGAGGGACAAAACCTCGATTACTTTCCGGCGCTGGTAAATGTCTACGGCGTGAACGGCTTTTCGATTTCGGGCAAGGGTACGATCGATGGCAACGGGCTGAATTACTGGAAAGCATTCTGGCAGCGACGCAAGGAAAACCCGAATTGTACCAACCTCGAAGTGTCGCGCCCGCGGCTGGTCTTTATCTGGAAAAGCAACGATGTACAGGTCCAGGAAGTGACGCTTCAAAATTCGGGCTTCTGGACGAGCCATTATTACCAGTGCAACAACGTTAAAATACTGAATGTAAGGATCACCGCGCCGCATGAGCCGATCAAGGCGCCAAGTACGGACGCCATCGACCTGGATGTATGCAACAATGTGCTCGTGAAGGGCTGTTACCTCGCCGTAAACGACGATGCCATTGCATTGAAAGGTGGAAAAGGGCCTTATGCTGACCAGGATCCCCGTAACGGAGCCAACACGAATATCATCATCGAAGACACCAACTTCGGCTTTTGCCACGCGGCGCTTACGTGCGGGAGCGAGGCAATTCATAACAAAAATGTAGTGATGCGCAACTGCCATATCGTGAACGCCATGCGCGTCCTCTGGCTCAAAATGCGCCCCGACACGCCTCAGAAGTACGAATTCATCAGTGTCGAAAACGTGGACGGCTATGCGTACAGCCTCATTTACGTAAAACCCTGGAGGCAGTTCTTCGATTTGAAGGGTAGAAAGGATGTCCCGCTCTCCTACTCGGACAACATCAGCCTGAAAAACATCAAACTGAAATGCGACGTGTTTTTCGATGTGAGCCCCGGCGAATATGACAAACTTTCGAAATTCAGTTTTGAAAACCTGGATATTACGGCAAAAAACGCCTCTTATGATAAATCCGTGGTCAAAGACTTTAAGCTTGCGAACGTCAAGGTGAATGACAAGCTAACCCATTAGTATTCAGCCACCCAGGCACTGGCAGGCCAGTTGGTAAAACTCGGCGACGAACGAATCGTAGGCGATGAATATGTCGGGCTTGGCGATAAAATCCTTTGCACCCGCGCGCATACACTTCTCGCGCGTGGACACAACGGATGAGGTTGAGGTGGCGAACACCGCAATATCCGGATAGGTGGTTTTGAGCTCGTCGATAATGTCGTAGCCATTTTTACCGGGCATATTCAGGTCCGAAAGAACCAGCTCGGGAAGCTCACGTGGCGATTCATGCAGCCATTCCGTCAATTGGTCGCCGTTACCGAACTCCCCGAGAATTTCGAATTCTCCGGAAGCCCTGAACGCCTCGGACATAAAGAAGCGCTCGTCTTCATCGTTTTCAACAATGGCAAGTCTGAATGTTCTCATGCTCCGGTCTTATATCTTGGGTAAAACAATATGAAAACTGGCTCCATTTCCCTGCACCGATTCGGCCCAGATTTTACCCCGGTGCCGTTCGACGACCTTTTTGCAAACCGCCAGGCCGACACCATTCCCCTGATATTGATCTGAGAAATGCAGCCTCCTGAAAATTTCGAAGATCTTTTCCAGGTTTTGAGGTGAAATGCCTATCCCGTTGTCGTGCACAACAAACCTTACGCTGCCATCTTCCATCCAGGACTTCACCTGCACTTCCGGTGTGCTCCCGTTAGTAAATTTCAACGCATTGGCCAGCAGATTTTGAAAAAGCTGTACAAGCTGTACCCTGTCGCCGTAAATAAACGGCACGTCGCTATCGACACGGATATGCGCACCCGATTGCTCAATGGCGTCGTTCAGGTTCTGGATCGCCTCCCCGATCACATTTGCTACTTTCAGCTTCTGGCGTTCCAGCCCTATCTTGCTGATCTGCGAATAATGCAGCAGGTTATCGATGAGATCGTGCATGCGCTGGGCCGCCAGAATGCCTTTTCCGATACTCGCTTTCAGGAGGTCGAACTTCTGCTGGTCGAGGTGCTGATCCATCAGGTGCAAAAAACTTCGCACCGTCCGAACAGGTTCTTTTAAATCGTGGGAAACGATGGCGGTGAACTGCTCCAATTCACGGTTTACAGACGACAGCTCACCGTTAGTTACGGAAAGTTCCTCCGCGAGCTGTCTGTATTTGTCGGAACTCTCCTGCAATGCCTGCTCGCTCATTTTGCGCTCTGTAAGGTCGCGTGTCACTTTCGAAAAACCACTCAGCCGGCTCTCGGTGTCATAAACCGCGGTGATGACGATACTCGCCCAGAAACGACTCCCGTCTTTCCGCAAACGCCATCCCTCTTCCTCATATTTACCAGTCGACCTCGCTACTTTCAGTTCCCAGGCGGGCTTGCCGTTGAGTATATCCTCTTCCGGATAAAATATGGAGAAGTATTTTCCGATCACATCCTCGGCGCTGTAACCTTTAATACGTCTGGCGCCTTCGTTCCAGCTAATAATGCGCCCTTTCGTATCCAGCATAAATATCCCGTAATCGCCTACCTGCTCAACCAGGGAACGGTACCGGGCTTCACTCTGGCGCAGTATTTCCTCGTCTTTCAGTCGATGGGTCAGGTCGCGCGTGACCTTCGAATAACCGATAAGCATATTCCGGTCGTTGAACAGGGCGGTCAAAACCACACTTGCCCAAAACAGCGAGCCGCCCTTTTTGACCCGCCAGCCTTCCTCTCGGTACGAGCCGCTTTCGCTGGCGATCTGCAATTTCTTTTTCGGCTTCTCGTCGATAAGGTCGGCGGATAGATAAAACACCGAGAAATGCTTGCCGAGGATCTCGCTTTCGGAATAACCGTGGATAAAAGTCCCGCCGTCGTTCCAGGTCATCACGTTTCCGTCCGGGTCGAGCATGAATATCGAATAATCCCTGATCGCCTCTACCATCAACCGGTAGCGCTCCTCGCTTTCGAGCAGATCGAATTCCCTTTTCTTCTGTTCATTAATATCGCGCAAAAGCACGCAGTACCCGGTGAGGTGCCCGGACTCGTCGAAAACCGGGGAATAAGAAGTTTCCGCCCAATACCTGGTGTGATCTTTCCTCATCTTCCAGCCCTCCACCACGAACTTTTTCTTTTTCAGGGCCTGATCGAGCTCATACCGGTATTTGATAGGATCGTCCTGGCCCTCGCCGATGGCATAAAACGGTTTGGCTTCTATTTCGGTAGCATCATAGCCTGTGATAGCGCTCGCCGCTGGGTTGCAAGTCGTTATTCTGCCTGTTTCGTCCAATAAAAAAATACCTTCGGCAAGGCTGCGAAAAATCAGGTCACTGTTCAAATGCATGCTTGGGTAAGGTATAAGTCAAATCGGGAAGAACCCAGCAAATTCCGTGCCAAAAAATCAGGCGTACCGGAACAAAGCCAGTACGCCTGAATTACATTCACATCCATGGTTTTTAACCAATATGGTGCCCGGCAACATGGCCTCCATCGAGGTTGATCACTTCGCCGGTGATGAAGTTGCTGCCGGCCAGGTACAATGCGAGCTGGGCAACGTCTTCCGTTTCTCCGATGCGGTCTACCAGGTGCAGGCCTGCAAGGCTGTCGGCATCGCTCACACCCGTTTTCGCTTGGAGCGGGCTGCGGATAATGCCTGGTGCGATAGCGTTCACACGTATGTTGTTTCTGCCAAATTCCGCGGCGAGCTGGCGTGTCAATGCATGAATGCCTCCCTTGCTCGAAATGGGCGCAGTTGCAGGGAAGCCGCCGATCGCGTGATCCACCAGCACGGTACCGATGTTGATGATCGAACCGTCGCCTTGTTGCAGCATTTGGGTAATCGCCGCCTGGCTGGTAAAAAATGTCCCCTTCAAGTTGATATCGAGGAAATAATCCAGATGCGCTTCGTCTACTTCGAGAAAATTACGCGGTTCAAATACACCCGCATTATTCACCAGCACATCCACGCCGCCGAATTCGCGAACTGCCGTATCGACCAGCAACTGGCCGGTCGATTTTTTACTGATGTCGCCCGGTACCATCACCAGGCGGTCGTGGTTACCCAGCTCGTTATACGTCGCGGTGAGGTTATCCGCGTTGGCCGAGTTGATGACCACATGATGGCCATGTTCCAGAAACAGGATTGCTACCGCTTTGCCGATGCCCGTAGACGCGCCGGTTACGATAATTGTTTGCTTTTTCACGATGATTTGTCAGGTTTGTTATTGATTTCTGTTTGCTGTAATACCTTTTTCGCGTAGCACCGACACCTGTTCCCCGGCGTAGCCCCAGTCGTCCAGTTCCACCTCCTGTATTACCACGTGGGTCAGTTGGGGGTCTTTGTCGAGGACTTCGGTGATCAGCTGCGTTACCCCGGCGATAAGTTCTTGTTTTTGCTTGCGGGTAACCCCTTCACGGGTTACCTCAATTTTTACATATGGCATGATTTCTGTCTTTAAAAGGGTTATCAATACATTTGATGTCAATTCCTTACTCCGTTTTGACCATACAAAGGAACCCGGTTGCCGACAGACCATTACGTGACATACATCACAAGTATCGTCCTTCCCATTTGCATTGCCGGGCAAATAGTGAGAAATTGCGCCCCCAATTTTCCAATACAATGACAACTCCTGTTTTCTGCGGCATCGATTTCGGCACTTCCAATTCCAGCCTCGCAATAGCAAACCAAGACGACGTTTTCCTGATCCCGGTTGAAAACGAACATAAGACGATCCCCAGCGCGATGTTTTTCGCACGAAAGGACAACGAGGCATTCTTCGGCCGCGCAGCCATGGAACGTTTCCTGGGCCGGCACCCGGGCAGGTTAATGCGAAGTTTGAAACGCGTGCTCGGAACACCCGCCATGCGCCAGGGTACGATGGTGAATGGTGAATTGATGAAATTCGACCAGATTGTCGCCGCTTTTCTCGACCAGATGAAGCAGAAGGCAGAAGCCGACACCGGCACCGAACTGAAACATGTGGTAATGGGTCGGCCGGTGCATTTTATCGATAACGACCCTGCTGCCGACGAACGCGCGGAAAACGAATTGAAGGCGATCGCTAAAAGCCTGGGTTTCGAACATGTCGGTTTCCAGTTTGAACCGATCGCGGCTGCATTTGCGCACGAGGCGCGGGTAACGGGCGAAAAACTCGCCCTGGTGGTGGATCTCGGCGGCGGGACTTCCGATTTCACGATCATCCGTCTTTCCAAAGACAATGCCCGCAAACACGACCGCAGCGGTGATATTCTGGCCAACACAGGTGTGCGACTCGGCGGCAACGACTTCGATAAGGACCTGAGCCTCGCACGCATGATGCCGGAGCTGGGCTTCCGCACAACCTACGGCACCAAGAACCTCGAAGTACCGTCCTACCATTATTTCGACCTTTCGGAATGGAGCAAGGTCAACTTCCTGTACACCAACCGCACGATATTCCAGGCCAAGCAGCTCCTCCGCGAAACGCATTCGCCTGAGAAATACGGAAGGCTCATCAGCGTCCTGGAACAGGAAAGCGGCCACGCAGTACTTGCCGAAACCGAAAACATCAAGATCGGCCTCACGCAAAGCGACGCCTATGTGGCCTCCCTCCCATTTATAGACGAAAACTTACAGATCAACGTCGAACGCGAAGTGTTCAATGAAGCGATCAGCACCAAAACACAGCGCATTATCGACGCGGCCAAGCAATGCTTGCAAAGCGCGGGCATCGCGCCGGAAGCCATTGCCCTGGTGATCATGACCGGCGGCTCCACGGAAATCCCGCTCATCCAGGAACGTTTCCGCGAACTGTTCCCTGCCGCCGAGTGGTCGGAAGAGAACAAGCTATCGAGCGTAGGACTAGGATTAGCCTACGACGCCCGCAGCCGGTTCTCCTGATAAACGCGCCGGGGTATTGCGCCGCTTTCCACCGATTTTAGGTCGATGGGTAAAACCATGCCCGGGTTTGCTTCGGATACCGATATCTGGTTATACTTGCATTATGGCAGTTTCAGACAAAAGCATTTTAATACTCGGCTGTTTTGATACCAAGGGCGACGTGTTTTCCTACCTCAGGAATTGCATTATCGGACGCGGCGAAACGGTGATTAGTGTCAATACAGGCATTTTTGGAACTACAAAGGCGTTTCCCGTCGACTTCGAAGCCGATCGTGTCGCCGCCGAAGCTGGCCACGATATTTCCGACCTCCGCCGCGACCGCGACCGGGGCAAGGCGATCGATGTCATGGGCCGGGGCGCTTCGCAACTGGTTTCACAACTTTATGCCGAAGGAAAAATCAAAGCTGTGGCCGGGATGGGAGGAGGTGGAGGCACTTACATTGCACTTTCGGCCATGCAGGGCATCCCATTCGGCGTGCCCAAAGTTTGCCTGACGACCCTGGCCACAAAAGACCTCTCCCGGCAGATTGGCGATAAGGACGTTATGCTGATCCCGTCCGTGGTGGACGTGGCCGGAATGAACCATATTTTAAGACAATTGGTAGCACAAGCCGCTGCGGCAATATGCGCAATGGCTAATGTCGAAACCGTTGACACCAGCACAAAGGTGCGCAGCATTGCCATCAGTATGTTCGGGAACACCACGCCGTGCGTCGACAAATGCACCGAGCTCCTCACCCATGCCGGCTACGAAGTGCTCTCCTTCCACGCCACCGGCGTAGGCGGCAAGACGATGGAATCGCTCATTCGCGAAGGCTGTTTCGACGCGGTGCTCGACATTACCACCACCGAGCTGGCCGACGATTTGTGTGGCGGCATTTGCAGCGCCGGGCCCGAAAGGCTCACGGCTGCGGCAGATATGGGCATTCCGCAAGTAGTGGTGCCGGGCTGTATGGATATGGTCAACTTTGCCCACCCAGACACCATCCCGCACGCATTCGTGGCTAGGCAGCTGTACAGCTGGGCGCCCGACGTGACGCTCATGCGTACGGATGAGCGCGAGAATGCGATCCTGGGTGAGCGCCTGGCGCGCAAGGTAAGCCGGTCGCCGGTACCTGCTGCCGTTGTGCTACCGCTGCGTGGCATTTCGCAAGTAGCCTCGGAAGGGGGGATTTTTCATAACCCGGTAGCCGACGAGGCATTGTTTGCCGCGATCCGGGCCCATGTATCCGGCGACGTATCGGTGACCGAGGCAAATACGCACATCAACGACCCGGCATTTGCCCATTTGCTGGTAGAAACTTTGCTGGGCCTAATGCAGAAATAGTAAAGAAAAATAAATGAGTCTTATCATTAAATAACCAGAACCGAAACAATATGCCTAACCCATGGACAGGTAAGGGAAATCCCTATACGAAACAGGAAGTAAAAGACCGTCTGCAAGCTACAATAGACCAGGGAAAAGCAATCATTGCAGCTGGTGCCGGCACGGGTATCAGTGCCAAGTTCATCGAAAAAGGCGGTGCCGACCTCATTATCATCTACAATTCAGGGCGCTTTCGGATGGCCGGTCATGGGTCTACGGCGGGCCTGATGGCGTATGGCGACGCGAATGCAGTGGCCATGGAAATCGGTGAGTTCGAGGTACTGCCCGTGGTGGAAGAAATACCGGTAATATGCGGTGTACACGGCTCCGACCCGCGCCGCCGAATGTGGCACCACTTGCTGAAAGTAAAGGAAATGGGCTTTTCGGGCGTCAACAACTTCCCTACCCACAGCATTGTGGACGGGCATTTCAGGCAAGTACTGGAAGAAACCGGGATGGGTTTTGCCAAAGAGGTGGAGATGATCAGGCTGGCGACGATGATGGATCTTTTCTCGATCGTATACGTGGCTACGCCCGAAGAGGCGCGCCAGATGGCAGAAGTAGGTGCGGATGCGATCATTGCGCACGTCGGCACTACTGTGGGCGGTTCTATCGGCGTAGTAGATGCTACTTGTAGCATGGACGAAGCCATTGAACGCACGCAGCTAATCGGCGATGCGGCACGCAATGTCAACCCCGATGTGTTCGTACTCGCTCACGGCGGACCCGTGAATACCCCGGCGGACGTCCGCGAAGTACTATCGAAAAGCGACATCCACGGCTTTGTGGGCGCATCTTCCCTCGAACGCATGGGGATAGAGCAATCGCTCACCGAACTGACGCGGGATTTTAAACGGTTGACGTTGGGGAATGGGTGATGACGGCCGACTGCTGAGTCAGTTGAAAAGCATCTGCCGAAATAAGTCAAGTGGTCGGCGATCCGCGGCCGGCCGTCAGTCGTCACTACTCCCTCTCCGGCTGTGCCACATACCTCAAATACGGCTTCACCGTCTTCCAGCCTTGTGGGTACTTTTCTTTTGCTTCGGCATCGGATACGGCCGGGACGATGATCACCTCGTCGCCGTCCTGCCAGTTCGCGGGTGTGGCAACTTTGTGTTGGGCAGTGAGCTGCATGGAGTCGAGGACGCGCAGGATTTCATGAAAATTGCGGCCGGTGGTCATCGGGTACGTCAGGTTCAGCTTGATCTTCTTGTCCGGGCCAACGACGAATACCGAGCGAACGGTTTGGTTGGTAGCGGCGGTGCGGCCTTCGAAAGTACCGGGTTCATCGGCCGGGAGCATGTCATACAGTTTTGCGATTGCAAGGTCAGGGTCGCCGATCATCGGGTAATTCACCGCGTGGCCTTGTGTTTCTTCGATGTCCTTCTCCCATTTTAAGTGACTATCCACCGGGTCGACACTCAGGCCGATAACCTTGCAGTTGCGCTGCGCGAACTCGGGTGCAAGCTTAGCCATGTACCCCAGCTCGGTCGTACATACGGGCGTGAAGTCTTTGGGGTGTGAAAAAAGAATGGCCCAGCCGTCGCCGATCCATTCGTGGAACCGGATAGTACCCTGGGTGGTGTCGGCCTGGAAATCGGGAGCAATGTCGTTTATTCTCAAACTCATGGTATATAAAAATTTAAAAGGTTAATGGATGGATGATGATTATTTAGAGGTACGGTCGGGCCGTCAGAAAAGCGTGTAGCGTTTTTTGCAGGCTTCGCATTCGTAACATTCGGGTTGGAGCTTGCCCAGCGACGCAATCTTCGCCAGGCGGCCGGCGAAGCTCATTTTCGGGTAAACAACCAGGTTCCCGCCGCAAATCGTACAGCGTATCCCGAAGAAGTTCCGTTTAATGATAATTTTATCCAGATCGAGCAAACCCACAGCGACGCCAAAAATGGGCGTCAGCAAGAGCAAGGGCAAAAAAAAGGGACGAACGCTTGTGCGGTGGGACGAATGCGGGGAGGTTCGGGAAGAAGGTCAGCCGTCGGCGGTCAAAAAATCCCCAACCCCCGAAGTAATTCCGCCCTATACGACTTGCCGATCGGCAGTTTTTCGCCGCGGATGGTAAGTTCGTTGGGAAAGATGTCTTCGATAAAATGATTGTTCACGGCGAAGCGGCGATGGATGCGGACAAACCGGCCCGGTTCAAGCTGGTCGGTGAAGTCGTTAATCGTGGAGCGTACCATGATCTTTTTCCGGGACACCAGGTGCAGCAGGACGTAGTTAGCTTCGCTTTCCAGGTAAAGTAGTTCATCAAAAAATACCTTCCGGAACACGTAGCCGTCCTTTACGAACAGGAAGTTTTTGGTCGTGAATGCGGCCGGTGTTTTAGCCTTGCCGCTTGTTTGGGCACCCGTAAAATTATGAAAAGCGATCTCGATCGCCGCGTAGAGCTCTTCCTTCGTAAACGGTTTTACAATGTACGCGTGCGGCTTCACTTTCTTGGCGCGGTCGATGGTTTCGATGTCGCTGTTGGCCGTAAGGAAAATGAAAGGCAGTTTATAGGTCTCATTGAGCCGTTCGGCCACGTCAAAGCCATCTTTCCGGCCGGAAAGCTGTATGTCCAGCAGCAACAGGTCCGGCTTGTCGGTTTCGAGCATTTCGAGGGCCTCGGTGTAGTTGATCGCCGGGCCGCAATGCGAGTAACCCAGCTCTTCCAGCGTGCTCAGTATCGTGCGCGCTATCACCAGTTCATCTTCAACAATACCTATTTTTAATTCTGCCATTAGGGTTTAGTCCTGATTTTTACGCACATCGCGATTGGTGAAATTGATGGTAAACACCCCGCCGCTCCGGGTTTCATAATGCACACGTCCGCCAATTTGCCGACTCAGGTCATAGATCAGCTGCAAACCGAGTGTTGTCGCCCGTTTCAGGTCGAAGTTTGCCGGCAGGCCAGGCCCGTTGTCCGAATAGATCAGCTGGAACCGCCCTTCCGAAACAATGCGGACCGTTACCAATATTTTACCATCGGTCACATATTCAAACGCATATTTAAACGAATTTGACAACAATTCGTTCAAAATTAATCCCAAAGGAACCGCAGAGTCTATATCGAGGTGGAGCTCAGGAACATCGACAGCCAACGAAACCTTCTTTTCTTTTTGAAATACACTTTGGACCTGGCGGCACAAATCCCCGATGAAACGTTTTAAGTCAATGCTGCTGAGGTTTTCGAACTGATAGAGGTTCTGATGGATCAATGCAATGCTCCGTACACGGTTTCGTCCTTCCTCCAATGCCTCCCGGGCAGCCTCGTCGGTCAGGCTTTTGCCCTGCAATTCGAGCAGGCCTGAAATCACCTGCAGGTTATTTTTGACGCGATGGTGGATTTCCTTCATCAACACATCTTTTTCCAGCAGCAGGGCCGTCTGCTCGGAAAGCGACTGTTTCAACTGCATTGTCCGCTCATTAACAGTCTCTTCCAGCCTGCTTTTTTCGCGTGCGAGTTGTTTGGTCCGGAACCTGATAAACAGGTAAATCGTCGTTCCGGTCAACAGTACCATTGCCATAATAAAGTACCATTCCAGGTAAACGGGTTTTAAAACTTTCAACGGAATGGCCAGCTCCTCCTTGTTCCAGGCACCTTCCCTGTTCTGCGCTCTGATCCTCAGCACAAAATCACCGTAAGGCAAACCGCTTATCCGAACCGAATTTTCATTGATGAACACCCAGTTTTTATCCAGCCCCTCGATCAGATAGGCGTACCGGTGGCTGGCGGTGCGATGCCCCTCGTCTTTGGCAAAATCCAGTAACTGAAAATCCAGCGTAAAGAACTTGTCGTCCGGTTCGAGCACGATTGGGAGATTACGCAGCAGCTCGCCCGTTTTGTTGACCAGCTCATTGGCCGAGCCGACAAACTGGTTGAATGCGATCACCCGCAAAGGCACCTGCAACTGCGAAGTGTCTGTCTCGAAATCACGGGGATCGAAGCCGGTCACGCCATTCAGGCCTCCAAAATACAACTTGCCGTCGCTGGCTTTAAAGGACGACGTACGGTTGAACTCGTTGTGGGAAATACCGTCGGTGGTGGTGTAGGTATTAATCGAAAAACTCCTGCGGTTGAAGCGGATCAAGCCATAGTCGGAGCTGATCCAGAGGTTATCGGATGCGTCCGGCTCGATGCGGTATAGGACATCGGAGGGGAAGCCCGCCGTAATATTGAACTGCCGCGACAGGTTTGTCTTCGGGTTCCAGCGGTAAAGTCCTTCCCCGTTCGTAGCGAGCCACCACACACCGTCGGGATCCTGCCAGGCATCCAGCAGGCTTAGCCCATTCAGAAAGGGCGATTTCAGCCGGGCCATTTGCAGCAGCTGCTTTTGCCCCGAAATCGTATTGAGCCGGAACAACCCGTTTTCGGCCACTGCCCATATTACCCCGTCTTTATCCTTCAAAAAACGGTAGACAAACCTGGCTTCCGGTGCATCAGATGACGGCAGCGGATCAAAGCGGTTGGCAGTGGTGTTGAACACCGAAAACCCGTTGATACCACCAAGTAATAAAAGACTGTCGTTCAACGAATAAAGTGACCAGATCTCCGACGGGGGCGCCATCGGAAAGCCGATAAACCTTTTCTGTGCTTCGTTGTACCGCGACAACGCAAAGCCCCCGGTATACAATGCACCGCCATGCCAGGCAAGCCCGTAATTGATGAAGTGATGGCTAAACCCCTGAATGCGAACGCCTTGTTGGATAAATGTGTGCCCCCATACATTCGCGATCACGTTGCCGCGCGCGTCAGCGAAAATGCCGCGGGCCTGTCCGTTCGGCTCCAATGCCTGCTGGCTGGTCGAGAAATAGGGTTTGAAACGGTTCTTTTTAATAGTCAGCTGCATTACACCCGATGAAGTACAGAGCCAGAGGTTCCCCAGCCTGTCGGGAAAAAGCCGGTATATGAACAGGTTTTCAAAGCCTTTCAATTCCGATTTACCAGTCACCTTCAGAAAAGCATGCTTATTCCAGAGGTACAGCGCGTCGGTGGCAATATAAAAAGCTGCTGCCTGCCCGTCGGTAGCCGGCCACACCTGGAACCAGTACCGGCCCTTCACCTCGTCAAGGTGGTATGGATCAAGGTTTTGAACCGGTGCAAGCTGGCCATTGCTGTCCAGTTTGTCCACGGCGAATTTGTCAATGTCCGTTGCGGTATTGTAAGTAATCAGCAGCTCATGCTGCTCCGTCAAACCGATCGGCAACGACCGTAGCACCTGATGCTGGCGGAACGGCGTCACCTTTTTGCCTTTCACTACATACTGTACCTGCTGGTTGGTCAGTTTCAAATGCGCCGTCCCCTGAATAAACGTATTCACGGGCCCTGTGGTGCGGTAATCTAAGAGCGAATCCTGCCTCACCCACCCTTTCATTTCCAGCACCAGCCTGAAACCTTTTTTAGAAGAATACCGCCAATACCGGAAGGGCGAGGCGGTCAGGAAGCTGATCTCGCCGGTGCCGTCGTTGGCGATCCAGTAAACATCCCGTTCCCTGAAAGGCAGGTTGGGGAAAGCCGCTGTCAGCGTTTTTACCTCCTGCGTGTTGGCATCCATCACATCGACCTTCCCGATGGTTGTAAGCTGAAAACCGGCGCTGCCATATTGAAGGAAAAGGCGGTTGGCGTCGTCGACCGCCAGCTGCACTACCTTGTTTTCTTGCAATTTGTTTCGCTGGCGGGTAAAAAGCAGACAATTACTTCCGTCGAAGCGGTTGAGTCCGTTACGCGTACCGAACCACAGAAAGCCGGAAGAATCCTGCACCCCGCAAAACACCTCGTGCGACGCGAACCCGTTTTCCACGGAAAGCAGCCGTTTGGTAATAGTGTATTCCAAATTGGAACGTATGGAATCGCCCTGCCCGAGTACTGTGAGGGCATTCGGGAGGAGCAACAGCAACCAGAATATGCGGAAACGGCGCGAGGAAGGTTTCCAAACCCGACGATGTGCCAATGACGACTGCTTTGAGGTGAATGCGGCAAGATAGCCGAAATTTCAGCACGGGTTGAATAGCTTGGCTTAATTAATTATCACCCAACTTTGGAAGCGATTTCCACCAGGCAACCAGCTTGGCGCTCAGTTCCTTCGTAAGTTTTTCCTCGGTAGCTTCAAGATTGGTCGTTTCGGCGGAGTCCTTTACGATATTGTAAAGCTCCAACCTGGTGCCGTCTGCGTCCATCAACAGCTTCCATTCGCCCGACCGCACAGCGAGGCGAGGGCTGCGGTCGTTGTTTTTAGGATAGTTGTAAGCAACGTCGTTTCGCCCGTATTCCCAAAACATTTCCTTTTTTCTCAACGAAGGCTTCCCCAGCAACATCCCCGACCGATCAACCCCATCGCCATGGTAGCTTTCGGGAATTTTCACACCTGCAAGTTTCGATAATGTAGGCAAAAGATCGGTCGCGTGCAGTTCCGAACGGTCGTCGGTTCGATTGGCCGGAATACGCCCTGGCCAGCAGATTATGAAGGGCATACGAATGCCGCCTTCGTACAGCGAAAGCTTAGATCCACGAAGGCCACCACTACGCTTTCCGCCGAAAGTAGGGAGTGCGCCGTTGTCGCTGGTGAAGATAATGATGGTATTTTCGGCCAGCCCGAGTTCATGGAGGCCGTCGAGCAGGCGGCCGATCTGCACATCGTATTCTTTGAGCCCCCCCTTAAATGCCGCTTCTTCCTGGGGCTTCACCGGAGATTTACCGGCGTACCCGGTTTCCGGTTCAGGCACCCACGGCGTGTGCACGTCGTCGGGCCAGAGGTTCACGAAACACGGCTGCTCTCTGTGCCGCTTCATGAAATCGAGCGTCCGGTCCACGAAATACCGGCTTCTGTCCCACCTTTTAATGCTGTCTTTTTCAGACCATATCCAGTTTGTAGCCGTAATTGCGGGATCCGGCTCCGGACTTTCGTAGGTGCTGGCGTGCTCATCGAAGCCATATTGCACAAAACCGGGGGCGTCGGTAACATCTCTCCCACCGCCCATGTGCCACTTGCCGAAATGCCCGGTTGCATACCCTGAATGCTTGAAAAAGCGGGCAATCGAAGGTGCTTCCGTATTCAGGTAGTCGATCTGCTCAGCGTCTTTGTTGTGCTTTTTTGAATCCAAAAAGGTGGTAAAGTTCCATTTTCCAGGTTGCATACCGGTGAGAATGCTGGCCCGTGACGGCGAGCAAATGGGGGCGCCACTATAATATTGCGTTAGTTTGAGACCGCTGGCTGCGAGCCGGTCGATATTGGGTGTAGGAACAAAACGTCCACCATAAGCACCGACATCGCCGTATCCCATGTCGTCGGTAAGGATAATGATGATGTTCGGGGGCGACTGTGCTGCACCTGCTCGGCGTTGCGCAAATACCGGCAGCAAGCTCAATACCAATACAATACCCGCTAATAACCTTGCTAGTCTGGTCCCGTCCATGTGATGTCCTACTGCATTCCCGTACCCCGCGGCAGCTTCAAAAGGCTACCGCGGTTTAAACCAAAGATTGCTAATATACTAAATCCATAGAATAGACTTGAATTTTTAGCGGTTTTGAGCAGTCGCTACTCACTCCTCAAACTCCTGACCGGGTTCATCAGGGCAGCGCGGATGCTCTGGAAGCTGACGGTGAACAATGCGATGGCGATCGACAGGGCCCCGGCCAGCAGAAAGACCCACCATCTGATATCGGTGTGGTAGGCAAAATCCTGCAACCAGTTTTTCATGCCGTACCAGGCAATGGGCGATGCTATGAGAATGGCAATGAGGACAGGTTTGAGAAAATCTTTCGAAAGCAGCCCCACAATGCTCGGTACCGAAGCGCCGAGTACTTTTCTGACGCCGATTTCCTTCGTCCGCAGCTCGGCCATGAACATCGAGAGCCCGAGGAGCCCCATGCACGAAATGAGAATGGCAATGCCCGCAAATATGCCAAACAGCAACTGCTGGGTCTGCTCGCGTGCGTAAAGCTTGCCGAAGCGCTGGTCGAGGAATTCGTATTGGAATGGCACGTCGGGGAAACGTTCCTTCCACACAGACCCGATGTGTGCGATCGCACTTTGAATATTGCCGCCCGCTACCTGCACCGACACGCGCCCGAGGCGGCCAGGCTGGTAAAACATCACAATCGGTGCCACTTTCTGGTGCAGCGATTCGAAATGGTAGTCGGTAGTTACGCCAATGATCTGCCCCCTCACTTCGCCATAACCAAAGCGGTTGCCGATGGCCTCTTCCGGGTTTTTCCAGCCCAGCAAACGGGCGGCAGTCGCATTCAATATGAAGCCATTGGTACGATCTGTCGGATGCTGGCGGGAGAAATTACGGCCCGCCGCCATGCGGATCTGGTAAGCGGGAATGAAGTCCTCGTCCACGGAAAGAGACTTGATACTGATTTCCGTGGGCGCCATCGAATCGCCTTTCATCACATAGGCTTCCCAGGAGTCGAGCAAACGGCCAGACGGAATGCGCGATGAGCGGCCCACTTCCCTGACGCCCGCATGTTCCTTGAAACGCTGTCGGATCGCCTCGACGTCGGTCGTCGAATCATCGGGCATACCGAAAGTGATCACCTGATCTTTGGCATAACCCAGCTTGTAATTCTGAATGTAACGCATCTGGTTATAAACGACCGTCGTACTGATGATCAGCGTCACGGCGATCGCAAATTGTGTTACTACGAGCGTCTGACGCAATTTTCCGTTTTTCAGGGCGGTGGCTATTTTACCTTTCAAAACTGCGATAGGCTGAAAGCCCGTCATGAAAAATGCCGGATAACTGCCCGCTACCAGCCCTGTGAAGACGGTAATGCCCAGCAGGATGCCCAGGAAAGATGGGTCCAGCAATGCGGAAACAGAGAGCTGTTTTTGCGTAAAATTATTGAACAGCGGAAGACAAAGGACCACGGCTACAAATGCAAGTACGACGGAAATCACTACCAGCACCACCGATTCGCTCAGAAACTGGTTGATCAGCTGACTACGTACGGCCCCAATGACCTTCCGCATTCCGACCTCCTTCGCACGTGTAGCAGATTTCGCCGTTGCCAGGTTCATATAGTTAATGCAGGCTATCATCAAAATGAAGATCGCGATCGCCGAAAAAAGGTACACATATTGAATGTCTCCGTTGCCCTCTATCTCAGAATCTAAATGAGAGCGCAGGTGAATGTCCGTGAGCTTCGTAAGCGTCAGCACCGAATATTTTGATGTATTGGGACCGACGTGCTTGTTCTGAAATGCGGGGAAAGAAGCTGCCAGTTTTTGCGCGTCGTAATGCTTCGGTAAAAGCAGGAAAGTCGAGAATGAATTGTTGCCCCAGTTGGTGCGAAGCCCTTCGGCACCATAAATACGGTTGTCGTTGAGGGTCGAGAAAGATACCAGAAAATTGGGATGGAAATGCGACTGAGAAGGAAGCGGCTCGAAAACACCCGTAACCGTGTAGTCAAACTGGTTGTCCAGCCGCACCACTTTACCAACCGGGTCCTCCTTTCCGAAATATTTCTCCGCCATAGGTTTTGAAAACATGATCGAAAAAGGGTTTTCGAGTGCCTTATCGGGGTTTCCGCGGTCTATTTTGAAGGTAAAGACCTTAAAGATATTCGCTTCGGCGGCAAACATCTGTTCCTCCGAAAACCGGTTTTCGCCGTACTTAACCAAAGCCCCGGTCTCCAGTAAACGCACCACCTGTTCTACCTGCGGGAAATCCTGCTTCACCAGCGGACCGAACGGCGGTGCCGCGTGTCCGAGACGAAGCGATTCGGTGCCATCGTTGGCCAGGAACGTGCGGTTGAGCCTGTAAATGCGGTCGGCATGCTCGTGGAAACGGTCGTAAGCCAGCTCATCCTTTACATACAAGGCAAGGAGCAGAAAGCAGGTCAGCCCGAGTGATACACCGGAAATGTTGATGAAACTGAAAGCTTTGTACTTGGTCAGATTCCGGAACGCTATTTTAAGATAGTTTTTGAACATGGTGTTTGCATTTGGGCCGTGGTAAGGCAAGGAGATAGAATGTCGGTTCGGCTGGACACCAACAAATGTATGCCATGGAAATAATCTATTGAAAATAAGCAATTTAATAAAAACAACTTGTCCGAAATCGGACGCACACGTCCGTGGCTGCACGGCCGGTCTGAGTTGAAAACGGACAGGCCCGTTCGCTTCCGAACATCGCATTAGTTTAAAAATACACTCTGGGTCAACAGGTTACAATTTGGCATAATCCTTGAATGACCGCATTTATCTAATCAGCCATATTTGTATGAAAAACAATCTCCTCAGGATCATCTTTTTCTCTACCCTACTAACCAGCCCGCTCTATGCCCAAACCGACCCACTCTCCCGGCGCATCGACTCCCTGATGCAGGCAGCCCATCGGATCGGTGTTTTTAATGGAAATGTTATAGTCGTCAACAAAGGGCAAACCATTTACAAAGCGGCCGTAGGGTTCGCCGACGGCAGCAGGCAATATCCACTAACCCAGCAAAAGCGGTTCGACATCGGCTCCGTCGCCAAAGAATTCAACGGCATATCGGTCATGCTCCTCGCGGAAAAGGGAAAGCTGTCGGTAACCGACCACATACGTAAGTACCTTCCCGAACTGCCCGCCTGGGCCGACAGCATTCAGATCGCCCACCTGCTCAATTACACCAGCGGACTACCCGGTAACCCGGCAAATACCGACCAGGACGTCCTGAATGACCTTTTGGCACTAAAACACCTCGCGAATGCCCCCGGGAAGTCGTACATATACAGCTATGCCAACGTGTACCTGCAACAACGGATCATAGAAAAAGTCTCCGGTTTGAAGTACCATGCTTTTGTGGAGAAAAACATCCTGAAACCGCTCGAAATGAAGCATACCGCGATGGACCTCCCTATCAACGATACCACGATGGCGGTGGCTTTCAATAATAAATTTGTCAACGAAAAGCCCCGCGAAACCACCACCGGCTGGCCCCGGCTGACGGTGGAAGACCTTTATCGCTTCATGTCGGCTGTTGACAGTTACAAACTCGTCGGCAAAGCCTCCGTTCAGCAACTTTCGCAGCATTTCGGAGAAGGCGAAAGCAGCCTGGGCGAAGCGAAGTTCGAGCAGGGCGAATTGGTCTGGCATCAGCATCACGGCTCTAATTACAACTACGAAGCACTTATTACACACGATCTGAAAAAAGACCGGTTCGTGATACTGATGACGAATAACCAGAATTTCAAAGTCCGCCAGCTAGCTTCCGCTATCCTTTCCATCCTCGACAATGCGGCTTACACCGTTCCCAAACGTTCGCTATACCTCGAACTACGCGAGGAAATGCTCGCCGATTTCGACGCCGGCGTAGCGTTTTACCGGACCGCCAGGGAGCAGAAGAAAGACTTCTACGACCTATCGTTCGAAATCGGCGACCTTGTCAATACCGGCAAGTTCCTTATGCGGCGCAACCGGATCGACGACGCCATCAGGGTATTTACGCTTGGTCTTCTCTTGGACTTGCAGAATAAGGATTACGCCATCGCCTGCCAGTTCATTGCCGAAGCGTATAAACAACAGGGTAAAACCGATCTCGCGATTTTATATGCGCAGCAAGCCATTCGGAAAGATCCCGACAACAAGATTGTCCGCTCGATACTGGATCAGGCGGCACATTAGCCAAATGGCCCCGAAATTAGTAGCAGGTAGCCGCGGGTTGTTTGTATCCGCGCAAGCCTTTGAACCAACTGTAAAGTACCTGGAAGAATTTGGGGGCGGCAGGGGCTGTCCGGCGCTTTCTGTCTGCCGGTTGCAGGCTTGGGGAGTTTCCGGCGCCGGGTCCCCGTGTGGCCGACGCGGCTACCACGATGTCCAGTGCCCCGTTGGTGAGGGCGTGAATGTCTTCATGCAGCTCGTCGAGCAAATTGGCCGCCCGGCCGTGGAGATGGTGCCGATCGGCGATCTGAATGGTGGTCTTTACTGCGAAATCGTAAATTTCCTGCGAAAGCTGATCGCAAAGTTCGCACATATCCGCCCTCCGTTCGGGCAGGATAATACTTCTGGCCTTCATTTCCTGGATTTTGCGTTCGGTTTTCGTGACCAGTTCGGCCCGTATTTCATTCAAATTCATATGATGGATGCTGTTAGAGGGGTTGTTCGAAACGCATGAACGTTCCCAGAAATATTATAAATATTTTGACAGAATCAAAGGTTTTAATTTTTTTCTAATCCATTTTAATGGGCCTTCGGGCCGCCCTGCCCTACTTTTAGCGCTCATCATTACATTGCGGAATGTTTATAGGCTACTTGCCATTCGGGGCAGAGGACATTTTTTTAGAAAAACTTCAAACGGCCGGGTGCCACAAAATAGTAAGAGAATCGGAAGCTGGCGGTAGTTCCCGCCTGACGGAACTGCTGGACGGACTTCAAGAAGGAGACGTACTGATACTTTGCCACAGCAGCCACGTCGGGTCAGAAACGAACTTTCTGAATGTACTTATTCTGACCGGACGCAAGTGCGCCCATTTTGTTTCGATTGACGAAGACTTCGACACGCTGCGCGACACCGCGCACTACTGCTCGGAGGCGGCACATTAAGAGCCATCCCCGTCGGTCTTTCATTGCTACAAAATTTACGGTATTTCGTAACCCGATAGGGATTTGACGAAATACCGTGCCTTTTTTTATAACCATTTCAAAATCCGCACTGATAATCATCATCTTAACTTTTGGCATGAGTATTGTCCCCATAAGAGCATCCTATCCAGAACTTAATATGATGAACCGTCAACCTTTACCGGACAATGCTACGCGCACGATGCTGTATGCGGTCTTGCAGGCCGTGGGGCTGCTCGGGGAAACCGACTTCGCACCTGCTGCCGAAGAAAACGCTCCCCTGTTGCGATCGATGGGAATCCGGGCCAGGCCGACCGTAGCAGTAGCGAGCCATGCAGGCGGCACGGGTCAGGCTGCCAGATGGCGCGATGTCGTTTCAAAAATCGGCATAGAGGAACTCAAAGTGCTGTTTTCCAATAGCCGCGTCATTCCTTTTTCCGACTGGACGGACGTTCATCAGGCCGCCGATCTCTGGTATGGCCTGCTCGCCGACGTGATCCGCCCCCTGGCGCGTAATGACTGGGAATTCATTTTCTATCTCGGCAACCCTGCCAGCAGTCATTTTTTCGACGTCGATGAAATTCTGGATGTAATGGGCAGCTTCACGCGGAGCGGCAATGTGACGCTCGCACTGGATGAGCGGGAAGCCTCGGGCCTTTGGTCGATCCTGTTCGGCGGCAAGTCGGAGTTTGATACGCACGACCCCGATGCCAGAGGACGTTACCGCGCTATTTTCCAGACCCTGGACATCCGGCGTCTTATCGTCTATTCGGAAGACAAAGCACTAATAATCACGCAGGATTCGTATTTCGAACTCACCCGCCCTCCCGTGCCCGCATACGTACACAATGAGCAGGAGCGTGCCAACTTCATCGAGGGATATGCGTTAGGCCTGAAAAACAATATGGAGATAGCGCATTGCCTTGTGCTGGGCATTGCCACTTCCGGCTCGGTTCCCGAGGGGAGTAGTGTCCCTGCCAAGGCGGAAATTCAACGCTTTCTGTCCAATTGGGCTGACGAACTTTGAAAGCGGCCGCTCACCGCGGGTTCGTGGCTGCCCTGCCCGGGTAGCCTTTTTGCATTCCGACTTTTATTAAATTAGTATAAATGCTACCGTCACCGGCATAGCACTTTCTGCCGGAAACCGACAGGCCGGCAACTATCATTAATCATGAAAACAACTACACAAAACGGGAACGACGTGTCAGCCGCGCCAAAAACGGACCTCAAAACCAAGGAGTTCCTGGAAAAGCAGCGGAAAATATTGCTCGACCTTAGCGACGACATCACGCAGATCCGCGACAAGACCGACCTGATTATCCTGTTTTCTTCCCGCATTAAAAACCTTTTCTATTTCAAACATACGATTGTGACCCTGATCGACCCGGAACGAACCTCGTATCGTCCCTTTTTGCTCGATCCGGTCTCGTCGCCGATCCAGACCCACCCCTCGTACGCCAGGTTGGTTGATTCGGATTTTCCGCTTCGCGGCGCATTCATCGAGGGCGTACTCGATGCCGGCAAGCCTGTATTGTATTGGATGGAAGATATCATGGACCTGCCTGGCAGCCCTTCTTTTTTGCGGGTTAACTATGAAGGAGGCATCCGGGAAATCCTGATGACGCCTTTGAAAAGCAAGAATGAAACAATAGGCTTCCTGCACATGTACACCGATCGGCCCGGCAGTATAACGGAAGAGTTCATCAGCATTATTGAAGGCATTGCACCGCAAATTTCCAGCGCGGTTACCAATATTATCAAGAACGACGAGATCCGGGAAAAGGAATGGATCAATGAAATCCTGCTTGAATGCAGCATTGGCCTGGCTGCCGTGCGTACGCGCGAGGAGCTTGCCGGTACCGTGCGGACTACACTCATCCGGTTCAACCTCATGCGCGGGTTCGGCATCCGGCGGATCAACGCCGACCAGGAAACCATGACGACCTATGTCCATGACCTGGGAGTTACCAATGTGTCCGAAGCTGAAATGATTGAACTGACACAAAGCCAGTTCCCTATCTATGACGGCTTGCAGGACCGCGTGCTCGACAGCAGTATCCCATTACAAGTCAACATAGACGCCGAAATCAGGCGGGGCATTACAAGCCGGTACCTGGTCCTGTGGCAGGATATGGGATTGAAAACGATGGTGGGTATTGCCCTGCGGAACGGCGATGTGACGCTGGGTGTGCTGTGGCTGGGCATCGAGCAGGCCAATCTTTCGCTGTTACAGGCCATCGGCTCCCAAATTTCCGTCGCCATGTCCAATGTGTTGGCCGCAGAGGAAATCATCGATCGGGAACGCGAGAAGACCTTTCTGCTGGGGTTCAGCAATGAAGTGGCGCGTGTACGTACCAAAGAAGATTTGAAGAATGCGGTTTTCAAAGTGCTTAACCGCGTGCTGAATGTCAAGCTGGCGATGATCAACCTGATCGAGGATGATAATGTCACTTTGAAGCCGTTTATGTACGACAGGACGCTTTTTGAAAACGCGTCCGAAGAATTCGACGCGCTCGTGGCGGCTTCCAATACCATACACGAGCCGACTGCCACCCGGGTGCTCGCTGCGGAAGATCGTCTGATCCTGAAAGTAGCGGAAGAACTGCAAGCGTGCCCCGACAACCCTTTTGTGCAGCTCTGGGCGAAAACCGGGCTGAAATATATGTTCGCGGCACCGCTGCGCAGCGCCCAGGCCGACCTCGGCACAATCTGGCTGCTGACCGACAACCTGAAAAGCGAGCTGCTTCAAGGCATTTGCTCGCAAATCTCCACGGCTATCGCCAACATACAGGCCAACGAAAAGATACTGGCTTACAAAAGAATGCTCGAAATGGAGAACAGCCAGTTGAAGGAACAGATCAAACGGACCTATAATTTCAACGAAATCGTAGGAAGCGGGCCGGAAATGCAGCAGGTGTACGACCTGATCAGCCTGGTTTCAGAATCGAACTCGACTGTGCTTATTACCGGCGAAACCGGCACGGGCAAGGAGCTGATCGCCCGGGCCATTCACAGTGCTTCTCCCCGAAAGGACAAGCTGATGATCAAGGTCAATTGCGCCGCATTACCGGCCAACCTCATTGAAAGTGAATTGTTTGGCCACGAAAAAGGGGCATTTACCGGCGCAGTGGAACGCCGCATCGGGAAGTTTGAGCTGGCGGATAACAGTACGCTTTTCCTTGATGAGATCGGTGAAATGCCCCTCGAAGCACAGGTGAAGCTGCTGCGCGTCTTGCAGGAAAAGGAACTGGAAAGGATCGGCGGAAAAACGACCATCAAAGTGAATGTCCGCATCATTACCGCCACCAACCGCAACCTGGGAGAGGAAGTAAAAGCCGGCCGGTTCCGCTCCGATCTCTATTACCGCCTCAACGTATTCCCGATCCACCTACCGCCTCTGCGCGACCGCCGTGACGACATTATACCCCTCGCGCATTTGTTTGTGGACCGTTACAGCAAGGCTACCGGCCGAAAGGTCAGGAAAATTTCGCCCAAAGTACTCCAAGAGCTCACCAGCTACCCCTGGCCGGGCAACGTACGCGAGCTCGAACACCTGATGGAACGGTGTGTCCTGTTATCGACTGAGCCCATGATCCGGGAGGTTTACTTGCCCAACAAAAACACAGGTGCCGAAGTGCAGCCAGTGGCCATGCTGGGCACGCTGGAAGACGTGGAGCGCATGCACATTATCGAGACCATCAAGCGATGCCGCGGGAAGCTCGCAGGCCGCGGCGGCGCCGCCGAGTACCTGGGTATGCCTGCCACTACCCTGCATTCGAAAATCAAGAAGCTCGGCATCACCAAACGCCAGTACCTGGCAGAGTGATTTTGTCCGGAACGAATCACGCGATATTTAAAGCCGACGTGTGTCATTAGGCGAAATATCGCGTGATTTTTAATACAAACAAACACACAAACAACTGATTATTAGTATATTAATACCTTGGCACGACGATTGATCTTTATAAAGTGTTTTCAAACCAAAATCTTTAACACTCATGAAAATCGTTGTAATCGGCGGAAGCGGCCTGATCGGCTCCAAAGTCGTCAATAACCTTATCAACCTGGGCCACGAGGTCATTGCAGGCTCACCCGCAACGGGTATCAATACCATCACCGGCGAAGGATTGGCGGAAGCCCTGAAAGGCGCGGACATTGTGATCGACGTGGCCAATTCGCCTTCTTTCGAAGACCAGGCTGTGCTCGATTTTTTCACCACTTCGGGCCGCAACCTGCTGGCGGCCGAAAAGGAAGCCGGCGTGAAACATCACATCGCATTGTCGGTGGTGGGCACGCAGTTGCTTTCGGACAGCGGCTATTTCCGGGGCAAGATCGCGCAGGAAAAGCTGATCCGGGAGTCGGGTATGCCTTACACTATTGTGCATTCCACGCAGTTTTTCGAGTTTTTGGGCGGTATTGCGCAAGCTGCCACGCAGGGCCAGATCGTGCGGCTGTCGGCAACTTATGTGCAACCTATTTCATCGGATGATGTAGCCTCGGCTATGACGGAAGTTGCCCTCAATACGCCGCACAACGGGGTGATTGAAATCGCCGGACCGGAACGTTTCAGGCTCGCCGAGCTGGTACAGAAGTTCCTGAACCTGAAAGGCGACACCCGCTCGGTGGTGACAGACAGCCAGGCACGGTATTATGGCGCTCTTCTCTCCGATGTGGTACTGCTCCCTGCGGGCGACGCACGTGTGGGTTCGGTCAAGTTCGCAGATTGGTTCGAGGCAGTTAACGTATAGCGTTTACAGTGCGTATTCTATTCTCAGTTTATTTCTAAACCATAAACAACTACGATTATGAACCTGTTTATGCAAATGGTCCACGATAATGGCACCGACGACAACTACAAACACGAGGTCGAGATACTCTCCACAGAGGTTCACCATCATGAAGACCATACCTTCGAAGGTAGCGAGTTCATGGACGATGCACTCCGGATGCACGAGCAACTGCTCGACGACGACCAGTAACTCACCGGCTAGTTGCGGACGGCAAGTTGCCGAACATGATCGGCCGTCAGCGGTCGGCTAGTCCCTACCGGAACGATTAGTATAGTACAGATTTTCAAATTCAGTCATGAAGCATTTAGAGGTATCCAAGGTATTTCAAACCGTTAGTTCGGGTGACGGGCAGTTTGCAGCGAGGAAAGTCCGCTCGATCCATTTCAATGGCCTTCTGGATCCATTGATCGGTTTCGACCATTTCGAGTTGACGTCCGATGTTTTCGGCCCGCACCCGCACGCAGGTATGTCGGCAGTGAGTTATCTTTTTGAAGATTCCGGGCATTACCACAATCTTGATTCGTCTGGGACCGACATCATGATCACGCCCGGCAGCCTGATGTGGACCTGGGCAGGGCGGGGCATCGTCCACACGGAATTTCCCGTACCCGAAGGCTCCCGCGTACACGGCATGCAGATATTCGTCAACACGGCCGCGAGCCGCAAGCAGCTGCTGCCGCAGGCGCTCTTTATCGACAGCCGCGACATGCCCGTAGTAAGCACAAAAGGGACAGCCGTGAAAGTGGTCACCGGGCGCACCGAAGCCGGCAGCAACCCCACTGAAACACCCGATCGCCTGACATTCCTCGACATCACCATTGAACAGGATCATACGTTCCGGCATGACCTGCCGGCGGGGTGGACCGCGACCATTTACGTCGTATCTGGGAAAGCCGTTTTCGCCAACGACCACAAATCCTGGATCGTTACCACCGGCCAGGTACTGGCCGCGGGCCGCTCCGACCGGCAAGAAATACTGGCGTTGACCGCAATTTCCGACGCACGGGTCATCCTGCTGAGCGGCAAACCCCTCGGCGAGCCGATCTTCTCGGCAGGAGCTATGGTCATGGGTTCCGAAGAAGAGCTCGGAAAAGCCATATCGGATTTTGAAGAAGGCCGAATGGGCTTCATCCGCATCGAAGGGAACCTCAGAACAGTTGTTTTAGCCACCTAAATTCCCAGCCAAACCATGCAACAGTACCATGTAAAAGTGCTACCCGGCGATTGCTCCGGGGCCGTCATCAGTATGCTCCAAGACCTCGCTTTGGGGCATTTCATAGAACTCGATCCGGTATCGTCCACCGCTACCCCGCTCACCGACGACCAGGTGCTGGAAATGATCGAGGAAGCAGACCTTACCGCCCACTATTCCCTGGAGGAAGCCCGGGAGATCCTGCATGTAGGAGCCCGCTATTAAGCTATTTTTTGACCTTTTATTTTTTTACTAACCATTTAATTTTCAAAACAATGAATGATTTCCTGATTGCGATCCACAGAGACATTACCAGCTCCGATCCGATACCTACTCCCGCACAAATGCAAGCGGCTATCAAACCCTACCAGGACTGGGTTGCCGGCATTGGTGCGAAAGGCCGTCTGGTAGCGCCTCCCAAAAGATGGGACATGGACGGCCGCGTTATCAAAAAAGGTAATGATATCAGCAAAGGACCGTTTGTCGAAAACAAGCAGTCAATCGGCGGGCTGTTCCTGATCCAGGCCGAGAGCTATGATGAGGCGGTTGAAATCGCGAGCGGCTGCCCAATTATCGAGTTCGGCGCTTCGGTGGAAGTCCGTATGGCGATCCCGCCCGTGCAGTAAACCTTTGAGATGTCAGCCTGATCGAATCGTCATGCGTAGCGCAGTCGAAGCGTCATACGGGACGTTCATATTACGGTATGGCCTGCCTTCGGCTTCGCTCAGGCTGACATTTCATTTTCAGAAGGGTTCATTTACCTTGTAGAACCTCCACGCACCCTCCCAAAAGCAGTATCGGGCAATCCCTGGCTATTTCGGCGGCTTCGGTATAATCACTGGCCTCGATGAAGATCAACCCTTCAACGACTACTGCGTTTTCCATCACCCCTTCCTGACTAACGGCAACCCCCTGCGCGTCCCATCGCTGAACCGGCCTTGCGAGCCGCTTGGAAGCTGCCAGGCTCAGATACCAGTCTTGCCAATGCTTGCGATACATGAGCAGGTCTTCCTCTTCCAATTGCGGGGCAGTGCTTCGATGATCTCTTCTGAAAACCAATACGAACTCCATTGTTTCTGTGTAGCTAAGATGTCAGAGTACACCAAGCTGCAAGCGTTGTGCCAAATACCCAACCAGCTATTTACAAGGAAGTTACCTACCGGGCATAATGCAATATGCCGCGATATTCAGCCATTTGACGACGCAAAGGCGAAATACCGCGGCACTTTGGGGTTCAGGCTTCAGAAGTAATCCGCCTTGCTGATTTTTAGTTTTTTGATTTTGGAATGAAGGGTGGTAGCTGGAATATCGAGGAATTCGGCAGCGCCGTCCATGCCCGAAATTTTACCTTGAAATTGCCTCAATACCTCGATAATGTAGGTCCGTTCCACCTCCGAGAGTGTCCTGCTAAGCGGCGCCACCGGCATCTTCTCTTCCGGTCTTAGTTTAGGTAAATGAATTTCGCGGATTATGGCATCCTCACTCAGCAACACGCTGCGCTCGACGAGGTGTTCAAGCTCGCGGACATTGCCCGGCCACGGATAAGCTTGCAACTCCTGAATTACCCGGGGCGAAAAACCGGTTACCTTCCGGCCGGAAGTTTTATTGTAACGGTCTACAAAGAAATGCGTCAGCGGGACGATATCGTCACGACGGTTGCGAAGCGGCGGAAGTACAATGGGAAATACATTGAGGCGGTAGTAAAGGTCGGATCGGAACCGCCCCGCCCGCACCTCTTCTTCCAGGTTACGGTTGGTGGCAGCGATAATGCGTACGTCTACTTTGATGGTCGTTTTTCCGCCGATCCTTTCCAGCTCCTTTTCCTGCAAAACGCGCAACAACTTCACCTGCGCTTCCAGGGGCATTTCGCCGATCTCGTCCAGGAACAGCGTACTTTGGTCGGCCAGCTCGAACTTACCGATCCGCCGCTCCACCGCGCCGGTGAATGCGCCTTTTTCGTGGCCGAACAATTCGCTTTCAATCAGGCTGGCCGGCAATGCAGCGCAGTTGACCTTGATCATCAGCTTGTCCCTGCGCGGCGACGCACTATGTATAGCGCGGGCGATGAGCTCCTTTCCCGTGCCCGTCTCGCCAAGGAGCAGTACGGTCGAAGCCGAATCGGCCACGAGGGACATTAAATGGTAAACTTCCTGCATTTCGGGACCGCTGCCTACGATCTCCGAGAAATTGTAGATCGTCCGGATCTGTTCTTTCAGCTGATCGTTTTCGATTTCGAGCAATTGCTTGTAGGCCAATATCTTTTCATTGGCCCTGATATTCGATATGGCAATGGAAATCTGTGCACAAAGGCCTTTGAGCAGGTTTAAATTGAGATTATCGGATAGAAAAAACATCGTTCCGAGATTTTCCTGACCCACGCGTAACGCCGCCGCATACACGTTTTTCAGGCCCAACCGTTTCCAGAACGCGATGTAGTTGGGGCTGTTGCCTTTCCGCTCCTCCTCCGCAATGTCGATCACGATCGGCTCCTTGCTGGCGAGCACCTGCGCGAAAAAATATTCGTCGACCGTCGCCCGACGGTTGGCCAGCTGATCGAACATATCCATTACACCGGCAAAAAGCGAAATGTCCCACAGGTAAGGGGTCAATGTCACCCCATCATCCTCAATCACCCTGATCATCGCCAGGCGGGTGCTCAGCAAGTGTTCCAGGGCGTCGGAAATGGCGGCTTCGAGATCAGGTTTTGTCCGCACGGCGGCGATATTCTGGCTGAAATCAAGCAGAAAAGACTTTTCGCTTTCCCGGTTGAGAATCTCTTCGTTAGCTGTGATATTGCTGGCCGCTGTCGACAGCTGGCTGGCAATGCGCTCGATAATGTGCACCGCGCAATCGTCGAAAGTGCCCGTTTCATCAGAAAAAAGGATCAGACTGTGCCTCCGGACGTCTTCGCCTGGCAGGGCCTTGATCAGCATTTCCCGCGCCCCGGCCGCGTAATGCAGCTTAAACCACACCGGCGCATTTTCGACATCGAAGTTCCGCATATCGAACAGCACCGGCTCCTCCGACCGGGCTGCAACGTCGTAAATGCCGTCTCCGACCGGGTAAGGCGTACTGATGGCCTCGTTATAGGCTGCGTAGTCACGGGATTTAGACTCGGGATCCGTCAGAAAAGCGTTGTAGGTCTGGTGCACCTCGTCGAGTATGGTCATCACGCAGGCCGTGAAATTGATCGCCTTCCGCAAACCCGAATTGATGACGTGCAACAGGTCCTTCCGGTCACGGACTTTCACCATCCGGTTGCTCAGTTCGAGCAAAGCGTCATTGATCCGCTCTTTTTCCGCAAGTTCTTCGTTTCTAAGCATCCGCATCGATCGACCTGTTGACGTGGAATTTTATTTTACAATAATTGAAGCCATTACTGGTAAAGATACATGATTTCCTGCTGTTGAAGGTCGTCGACCCATTGATCGATATAATCCACAAGACCTTGACGGGCCACATTAGAGCGTTTTTCCGTCCGCGAGCCGAAAACGATCAGGCCCAGGGCGAGGCAGCGTACAATGTCCATCTGCCGCACCAGGCCAATGCAGAAACCTTCGATAAAATGCTCGCGTGCCTCGGGCGCGATCTCAAACGACGACGCCACCTTTTTACGCGCCAGCAGCAGCTGGGTGTGCCTGGTAAAAAGCATCGCCTGCGTGGCCGAGTACACCAGCAGGCGATCGATATTGATAGTCCTGAAAATGGAAATGAATTTTCTCTTCAAATCGGGGAAGGTCTGGTTCACTACACTGTCGTATTTATGTACTCCATTCAACACCATCCAGAGTTTAATGGCCTCTTCCTCATCGAGCGCAATGGTAACCTGGCCATATTCCGAAAATTCGGTGATGATATCGATGGCCTCCTCCACCTGAAACGAGCGCCTGGTGAGCGGGTCGCCGAAGTAAAAGATAAACTCAATATCCTGTGTGCCAACCGGCTTGATGGCACCCAGTAACAGGCTGCTCCAGAGTTCGGAAGCGCCGGAGAGGCCGGCCCAATCGTGGAATGCAATGGTGCGGCAGTTCATCAAAAACGGCTGCAAAATGCGGGTTATCGCATCGCTCGTCAGGTAGCCCAATTTGTCCTGGTCGTTGCCTGTATGCGGAATACCCGCGCTCAGCCGGTGCAACGGGCTGAGATCCTGGGCTGTATTCAACGTCAGGCTCCGGACACCCATCACTTGCAGCACTTCCGGAAGAGCCGATTCCCTTACGCCCAGCGGGTTGACACCAAAGTCCCAGATCGAAAAATCGGGTGACCCACTAGGTGTCGGACGGCGCAGGTAATAATGCGGCAAAGCGCCAAGGGACTGCAACTGGCCACGCATGTCGTTAAGGATCGGGCCGGGGTTCAGAATTTCAAGGTTAAGTGTTTCCATTTTATGTTTGATTTAGGTTTAAAGGATAATATTGTTGTGAGGCAGCAAATCGTCCGGCAAATTGCTTTCACCCAGCATTTCGCGGAGCTCGATATTCAGCTGCTGGCTCATCTGGGAAATAGGTACGTCGTTGGCACTCCCCTCGAACGGATTTTCGGTGCTCTCCCCTACCTGTTCAAGCGAAATGTACATCCATGAAATGAGCATGCTGAAAGGGATCGTTACCCAGGCCATGTACCCCCGCAACGGCGGATCCACGACTTCATTGAGCAAATCGAAATCATGGACGATCCCGAACGGCAGCATGAAACAGAACGTCCACACGAAAATGTGGTTGATCACCGCATATTGCCGCGGATAAGGTGAGTCTTTGAGCTGTTCGCATTTTGCCTGCAAACTGTGCAGGTCTTTCAGCATCTGTTGCAATGCGGCATATTGCGGCGCAATCACCTCTCCGTCGGCATTGAGTGATTTAACGGCTTTGCTTTGCAATCCGAGTATCTTTCCGATCTTGTTCTTCGAACCCAAAACCTGTTCCAGCTCGTGTTCGGGCAGAAGTCCTTTCAGTTCGGTTTCCACCGCCTGCATGCGTTCGGGAATGTGAAAAAACTGCTGGTACTCCTTGTTATGGCTCTTTTCGTTGCTTTCCCAGACGCGGTCCTCGCGGAGGTAAAAACGCAAGGCCGTAAGCCAAGCAAGGTGACGGTAGATCAACTCCCTGCTTTGTTCCTGGTTATTCAAAAAATCAACACTGATGGTACCCCAGAAACGGCTCAGCCCCAGAATATCGGTCCAAAGCCGTTGCCCTTCGGCCGCCCGGTTGTAAGTCTGGGCATTTTTAAAACCTACTGTAAAAGCGGTAGCCGTACCCAGAAGCGCCACCACGGGCCAGGGGACGTTCAGCCATTTCAGTCCCCATATTTCATGAATAACCACCGGGAAAAGGCCGAGGAAAAAGAGGATGTAAGTGTTCCGGCGGGTCCAGACGAGAAATTCACCCAACCGGTATGATTTACCTATGTGCATGGTGTTTTTGTATTGGTTTTGGTTCCCGGCCACCTTGTCGAAGAAGCGAAAGGTGACCTGGGAACTTTTGAAATCATACTTATTTAGAAGCAATGCCCTGGGTATCGACAGTACTTGCAGCATTGGCGATGAAAGCGGCCACTTTTGCAGGCTGCGACAGCATCGGCACATGGCTGGAATTCAGTTCGAGTGACTTTGCACCGATTTTTTTGGCCAAAGTACGTTGCAGGCCTGGATTGATCATTCTGTCGTTACCGCCTATGATGAACCACGACGGCTTGTCGTGCCAGGCAGCTTTGCTAACCTTCTCGCCTGTGGTAAATGCGGCCCACTGGCCCTGTGTGGCGAGAATCAATTTGCGTTCTGGCATAGGCAGGTCCTGAGCGAAGTCTTCGAAAATACCCTTCGGAGTCAGGGACAGGAAGCCGGCTGCATCGGCCCGAACCTCCTCATTACCCGGTGCAGGAGTTGCGGTTTTGGCAACGTCGTTCAGCGATTCACCCGTGTCCGGTGCGAACGCTGCCATATATACGAGACCCGCCACTTTCGGGTCGTTACCCGCTTCGGAAATTACCACTCCGCCCCACGAATGGCCTACTAGCAGCACGGGGCCGTCCTGCAAGGCTATAATGCGCTTGGCGGCTGTCACGTCATCGTTGAGCGAGGTAAGCGGGTTTTGTACTGCCGTCACTTTGAAGCCCTTCGCTTCCAGGAGCGGGATCACTTTCGACCAGCTCGAACCGTCGGCGAATGCGCCATGTACCAGTACAATGTTTTTGACGCCTTTTTGGGGCTCTTCGTGCTTCTGCCCGGATTCGATTTGCTGTCGCGAGACGAATGCAAATAATGCAGTAGCGACCATTCCAATAGCGATTGAGTTGAATTTTGACATGGTTTTAAATGGATTAAGGGTGAATCGTAAGAAAATGATGGTGGACTAGCTGAGGTACTTTTTCAGTTCCGCACCAATTTGTCGGATGTGCGAACGAACCGCCGGCAATGTGGCCAGGCCATTCAGCAACCCGAAATCGTGGATCATTCCGTTGTAGCGCACCGTCGTTACCGGCACACCGGCTTCGTCGAGTTTGCGGCCGTAGGCTTCACCCTCGTCACGAAGAATGTCATTTTCGGCAGTCTGAATGAGTGCCGGCGGCAAGCCTTTCAGCTGTTCCAAGGTCGCTTGCAATGGAGAGGCGTAAATGGCTTTGCGCTCTTTGGGGTCCTCGATGTAGAGGTCGTACATCCATTTCATCAGCGAAGTGCTCAGGAAACGATCTTTGCCGAATTTACGGTAAGATTTGGTTTCGAAATCGGAGTCGACGATCGGCCACATCATTACCTGCAGCTTGATTTCCGGCCCGCCTTTTTCCTTCGCCATCAGGCAAGTAACAGTGCTCATGTTGCCGCCCACGCTGTTTCCCACTATGGCCAGCTTGCTGCCGTCGACGTTGATCGTAGGACCGTTAGCTGCTACCCATTTCGTAGCTGCGTAAATTTCGTTGATCGCCTGCGGATATCGCGCCTCGGAAGTGCGGGAGTAGTTGACGAACACCGCGGCCATACCCGATTCGAGCACGATGTCACGGACCAGCCGGTGATGCGTCGGAAAATCACCGAGTATCCAGCCACCGCCATGAATGAACATGAATGCGGGCAGGGTTTCGGTCGCGTTTTCAGGGCGTACGATGTGGAGATCCACCGTGTAGCCGTCGCTGGTAATGGTTTTCAGGTCTATTTTAACACCCGAAACATCTACATCCACGGATGCCTGTGCATTGGCCAGTCCGGCCTGCGCATCGGCAAGCGGGAGTGTTTCAAGGGCGGGGCCTCCGGAATTGTTGACAATTTTCAGAAATTCCCTGACGTCCCTGGACAGGTTGGGATCGGTAGCATAGTCTTTGATAGCTTGCTTTTTTTGCTTCTTTTTCATGTTGGTTGAGTTCTTTTTTTAATTAATCCTGAAATTTTCCCTTTCATTGAATCACCGTGTTGCTGATCGGACTTCGCGGGAACGGCGCGCCGACGTTGGTTTGTCCCGTGCACGAACGGATGGAAAGTGCACACCCCTTACAGCAGCCTCGGTGAGCTGGCATCCGTCATCTTCGTTTCTATGAAAAAAGGAAATCGGTTCGGGCAAGAATTGTCAGACTGTTTCACCAGTGAAATCTGCCCGGATGCTATATTCAATTGCAAGCCGCGTGCCATTGCTTTAACTAATTGATTTACAATTAATTAAAAGACAAATACGACAAATTATGTAGCGATATTTCGTGCAATCACTTGGTACGGCGCTAAATACCGTGCGCCTGCCCTAATGCAGCTATACAGGTTGCAGGAGCGGCAACGTCACGCGGAACCAGCCATCCACTTCCTCTATATGCGGGCTGGACTGGTTGAGAAGCTTGTATTTGAATGCAATGTTGGACAGCCCCACCCCGTTCGATTCGACCCTTACCTTGCGCCGCTGGATATTATTTTCGATGACCAACTGCCGTTCAGGCGTAGTACGGATACGGATGGTGAGTGGCTGGTGGGGCAGTACCACATTATGCTTGACCGCATTTTCGACCAGTAGTTGTAATGTGAGCGGTGGCAGCAACGCCTCCTTGTGTGTATCCATGGTGAGGAGATCGGTGTGGACGCCATTGCCGTACCGGGTACGCAGGAGGTGAAAGTAGGACTGTATAAAACCCATCTCCTGGCTCAGCGTAGTCAGTTCGCCATCTCCGGCGCGCAGCAGGTAACGGTAAACGCTCGACAGTTCGTCGACATAGTCGATGGCCTGGCTCGGGGTTTCGTCGATCAGCGATGATAATGTGTTGAGTGCATTGAAAAGAAAATGCGGGTTAACCTGGCTCTGCAATGCCTTCATTTGCGCCTCGGTGTGCTGCTGTTTCAACTGTTCGAGGATCAAGTCGGCTTCGAGTTGCCTTCGGAGGTGCTGTTCCCGTTCACGGATCAGTTCCTGCTCTGCAATTACCTGCCGCATCGCCTGACGCTGCTGCCGGTACGAGATTCCAAGCGATACCAGTGCGAGGTCGAGGAAAATGCCCGCCTGCATTAAAAAGCCCGGGTGAATGAGCAGCGGCAGCTGATCCAAAGCTGGTATGCCATTGCCCAGATGCATATGCAATGATATGGTCGACAGGATTTCACCGACCCACAGCGCCAGTGTCCCTGCAAAAAAGAAGCGGGCCAGGATATCAGTACGCTTCAGGTGCTTTACAAACGTGTATAAAATGGTAAAATTCGTAGCCGCCATTACAATGGTACGGATCACATTCAGTTGCGCTTCATGCCAGTCGGTGCGCCAGAGGTCGGAAAACAGGTTAAAATAGATTTCAGGCAAAGTACAAATGAACCAGGTGTATTGCATGATCCGGTACCATCGGACAAGCCTCGGATGGTCGCTCAGATCGATAAATTCAACCGCCAGTTCCAGGTATATAATGGAGAACAAATAGAAGGGCACTGTTCTGCCGAAAGCAACTATATTGTCGGCCGGGGCCACTAGTTCCAGCCCGAAGGAGGTGATCCACAAAAAAACGTACAGGCTGTACAAAAGGTAAATACGGTCGCGACGGACCACCCATTGGAGCAGGTTTGCAGCCAGCAATACGGCAGCGGCACCTATAAAAAGCAGTAACCATTGTTGATAGCCGGGTGCAAGTAACGTCATGAACGGGCAGGGTGATGTTCAGACGAAAATACATAAAAGTCGTTTCATACCCTTCATTTTACAGTTCATCTGAGTGAGCGTAGGCGGCGAGGAATACGTCTCCTACTTTTGTCGGGTCAAAACAAGTAATATTAGCCATGAAAATTCAACGTATACTTTTTGCAACGGTTCCTTTCGACGGGCATTTCAGCCCGCTTACCGGCCTGGCCGCCCACCTCAAACAGCTCGGGCACGATGTGCGCTGGTACGTGGGCGGCCACTATGGCGGGCGCGTCACGAAGCTAGGCCTTGTCCACTACCCGTGTGTAAAGGCGCCCGTGATCAACCAGGAGAATATGGATGAACTGTTCCCTGAACGCAAAAAGATCAAAAACCCGATTGCCCGCGCCCGATTCGATGTAAAGCATACCTTCCTGAGCCCTATTCCGGGGTATGTCGACGATCTTGTAAAAATTCACGACGAGTGGCCGTTCGACCTGATCGTGTACGACCTGGCTTGCCTGGGCGCATTGTTAGTACAGGAATTGCTGGCCGTGAAAGGGGTAGCTGTGGGCGTACTGCCGTTATTTGAAAGTGAGTCGAACCTCCCTTCCGACGACCCCGGCCGGAATGCGATCGCGAGGTCGGTGGCGCGTTGGGCCAAGCGTGCCAAGATCCATTTTCAATTCAACATCATCATGAAGCCATGCAGCACATTGTTCAACGAATTGCGTGTTAAATACGGCCTGCCGCCGGAGCCGGGCTTCATGTTCGACGCGGTGTTCCGGAATGCCCACCTGTACCTCCAAAGCGGTGTGCCGGGGTTTGACTATCCGCACAGAAAGCTGAGCCCCAACGTCAGGTTTGTCGGACCGCTTCTGCCCAATAAATCGAACGGGAAGGCCTCATTTGCACATGCCGACGAGACATTGAAATATAATAGGGTCATTCTGGTTACGCAGGGCACATTCGAGCGGGATGTAGAGAAAATCATCGTCCCTACATTGGAAGCCTACAAAAACGACCCGGAAACGATGGTGATCGTTACTACCGGTGGCTCCGGCACTGCGGCATTGCGCCAGCGCTACCCGCAGCCTCATTTCCTCATCGAAGATTTCATCGATTACGACGCCGTAATGCCTTACGCGAGCGTGTATGTAACAAACGGGGGCTACGGGGGCGTGATGCTCGCGCTGCAACACAAGCTGCCCATCGTGGTGGCGGGTGTCCACGAAGGCAAAGACGATATTGCGGCGCGTGTCCAGTTCAACGGTGTCGGGATCGATCTGAAAACGGAAACACCCAAAGCGGGCCAGATCCGGCGTGCGGTCGCCACCGTGTTATCCGACAACAATTACCGCAAGCGGGCTCACCAACTCAGCGAGGAGTTCAGGAATTATCCCGCCAATGAAATCGCAACGGGTTACATTGGCGGGCTTGTTTAAAAAGCCGGGACTATCTGGAAACCGATATTTCTTCCTTCCTTGGCGCTCCCAGGATCATTTTTTCAATGGAAGCCATTTTCGAATCCATCGCTTCGAGTTTGGCTTTCAGCTGATCATTCTCCTCCTGTAATGCTCTTGTACGTTTTTCAAGCGCCTGAATGGCAGCCATATTCACGCCGTCGATATCGGAGGTGTTGATCGTTGTATCATTCGCAATTCCGTCCAGACCAAATGCGGCATAGAAATCCTGTGCCATCGGACCTATGTGCCTTGTCGTAGCAGGCTGGCTTTTGTAATTCCAGCTGGTAAGGGGTAACTGTGCCACTTTATGGAGGATTTTCTCGGTATCCAATGCTTCGAAATTCTCCTTTTTCCGCCTGTCGCTGACCGTACTCCACGATCCTCCGCCAGCAGATATTTCAACTCCGCTGCTGAGACCCTGATTGGTAAAGACCCGAGCCCCACCTGCAAAACGCATGGTCAGCTGGTTGTTGGTAGTGCTGTAAGCGCTGTCGCTACTAAACCCTGCGCTACCGTCGCTGATCACGAAAGATCCCTGATGCCTTACCCGCGCATTTTTGCCGAGCGCGAAGGAGAAATTTCCTCTTGCACTGTTTTGCAGGCCAATGGCGACCGCAAATGCACCGTTTGCGATAGACGGCCCGATCACAACCGAGGCCAGTCCGCCTGCGATCGACGACGGGCCAATGGCTACGGCATCGTCACTGGTGGCCTGCGCACCGCTACCAAGTGCGATGGCGCCCACTCCGTTTGCAGTTCCGTTGAATGCCAGTGAGCGGTCTGCCGCTGCCGTGCCGTTGTTTCCCAATGCTACCGATTCATCGCCGGATGCGGTAGTTGCGAGACCGACCGCGAAAGAATTATCGCCGGAAGCACGAACATGCTGGCCCGCTCCGAACGAATAGTTCCCGACATTGGGGCCGTCCCAATAGCTGCTCGAAAATGAGCCCACGTACCCTACGCGGAATGCGGCCTTGTCCACGTACCACATCATACGACGACCTCCGCCCGAAATAGGTACAGGTTTGTTGACTGCAACATCACCGGGGGCGGAAAAAACCACACTGCTGTCGGCAACGTGCAAACCAGCCCGCGGTGTAAGTGTACCGATCCCCACCTGGGCATGGGTGTAAGAGGAAATAGCGACAAAGAGGGAAGCAAACACAATTCGTTTCATGTCAGAAGGATAAAGTGGATACAGATTATTCAACAACCAGTTTGTGATTCACAACACCTTGGCTCGTAGTTAGTTTAAGAAGATACAGACCTGACACAACGCCATTCAGGCTCACCTGAACCGAGCCGTCGGACACGGCCAAGGTGCGGACAGGTATTTGGCGGCCAAGCATATCCCAGAGACCTACCTCGCTGGCAGGCGCACCGGACGAAACTGTCACCATACCAGCCTTGCGCGCCGGGTTCGGGTACACACCCGCGAACCGGCCCGCATCGCGCGGGTGCAGGGAAACAACCCTTGACAAACTGAAAGTACCGTCCAGGTCGACCGAACGGAGCCGGTAATACACGGTTTGCAACTGGCCGCCGAACGAGCGGTCTGTGAAATAGTACCGTTGTAGCGCGTTACTATTACCGGCTGCGGCCACAGTGCCGATTTTCTGAAAGCTGCGCGCGTCGAGGCTTCGTTCTATTTCAAAATGAGAAGCGTTCTCTTCACTGGTTGTCTGCCATTCGAGCAATGCGTTGTTTTCAACTGCTTTCGCATTGAAACTGACCAGCGTGACCGGTAAGCCGGCTTCCGGTATCGCACCGAGTGTGAACGGGCTCCAAGCCGATAGTACCTCGCTCGTTACAAAACCTGCCGTCAGTGTGCCGGTCACATTATGACCTTCGTTGAGCCAATTGCCTCCTGTAAGGTGGGCTACGCTGAAAACATTCGGGTTTTCGGAAGCTGTGATAGTCGGGTTTTTATAGTCATCATAGGTGATAATTACCTTACCGGTTGCGGTGCCTTTCGGCGCGAGATCCCAGTATTCCTGGTTATTGTAGGCTTCAAGGGCAATATCGGAGGCACCGGTCGTCGTGAATGTCCCGGTGCCAGCGTCTCCGGCAAAGTAACGGACGCTCATCCCCGCGCTGTTATCGGTCAGTTCCGTCGTAACAGGCTGGTACCTGACTCCGTCCCCAACCGGGTAAACGAAACTGCCCGTCCCGGTTTTTACCACGTAGCCATTCACATGCCGCTCATCGGATACGCCCAGCACCGATGCGGTATCGCCAATCACCAGCGCGGCCAGGTCATTGGTAGCATCCACGATGCCGTTTACGAGATTCACCCTCGCACCAACCTTGATACTATTGTCCAACACAATGCCCGCAGGATTGTTGATCGTCAGAAAACGGGTGAAATAAGTTTGGGTACCGCTCAAAGTCTGCGCGGCGACGCCATCGAGCGTCAGCACCCCGGTATCCGCCTCCGCCATCGCCTGGTTGTTGACCAGGTTTCCGGAAACAAAAACGTTGCCGTTATTGGTAAAAGATCCTCCTCCCAGTTGCAGGTCGCCCTTTACCTGCAAAATGCCGCCGCTGACCTTAACCGTCCCTCCGGTGCTGGACAAGCCCTGCGCAACGGCGCTCCCGCCGAGTCCGGCAAGGACCGCCACAATATATATAGCTTTCATTTGGAATGTATTTGATTAAATAACAGGAAAATGACTGAATGCGCGAAGCCTAGAAGCCCCTGCTTCCGCTTGGTTCCATACGCCGGCGCCCCATCACCAAACCAGTTCCCACTGCAAGTGCAAGCAGGGCCAAACCGGCTAGTCCCATCCAGGAATTCCCGTTATTGTCATGCATTTGCTGGCGAAGTGCCGCATTATCCGCTTTCAGGCTTTCCAGCTCTGCCGCAAGGTTGCGGGTGCGCTCTTCCAGCGCTTTGATACCCGCCAATGCCACACCGTCGGCGTCCACGGTTCCGATGCCACGGTTATCGTTGCCCAGCCTGAACGCCGCGTAAAAGTCCTGCGCCATGGGGCCGATGTGCCTGATATTGTCGCCTTCCGTTTTATAGCTCCATCGGGTTACCGGGAGTTTACGGAGCTTTCCGAGGATTTCTTCGTTTGAAATTTGTTCAAAACGATGTTTGCGGTTCACATCCGATGCATTCTGCCATACCCCGCCGGTGGTCAGCATAGCTCCGGTGGAGGTGGAAATAACCGCGCTGGACTGCCCCCAGTTACTCACCGAAGCACCGCTCTGAAGCGTCACACCGGTACTAAGATTGGACGAGGTAAATATCCGGTACCCACCGCTGACGCGCCAGTTGGCCGAGTGGTTCACACCGGCCCGGAGTGTATCTACGCTCGATCTATCGGCGAACACAAAACTACCCTGCCGGGCATTGGTATGTGCATGATAACCCATGGCGACGGAAGCAGCTCCGCTCGCGACATTGTTTTCACCTACTGCAAATGACGATTGCTGCGCGGCGGTCGTCCGTAAACCAAAAGCAGTTGCGTTGCTGGCCGATGCCCGCACATCTTGTCCGATCGCCACGGAATAGTCTCCGATATTGGCCGCATCCCATTGCGTACTGTTTACACCTCCTCCCCGGAAAGCGGCCTTTCTTGGGTACCACATCAGGCGTGTACCAGCTCCTTCGACAGGTACGTCAACACCTGATCCGTCTCCATTGTATTCACCTCCGAATAGAAACGCTCCGTCTTGATAAATGACCATGTTCTTGTTTTGCGCGGCATCCCGCCCAACCAAGAGTGTGTCCGTCTTTTGCGCATGCGCGCCCACAGGCACCAGTATTGAACAGAGCAAAGTTTTTAAAACAGGTTGCCGCAGGAACAAATTGGACAATTTTCTGCGGGAAGAATTTGGGGTAAAGCTTGCATTCATATGACAGATAGGATTAGGTGTTGTTACGAAAAGTACAACTAATTCCAAAAATACAACTATGAATGAAAACTACTTTTACATAGCCAACAATAGCGCATGTAGAAAACATCAGCAGCCAGATAAACTAACATTAACTGCCGTCGCGTACTAACCGCACTGGCTGTTGCCAGGATTCATAACTGGTTGATTATCGATCACATCTTCATCGAGAGGCTCTTCTTAAAACCGTTTAATAACTTTCTATGCAAAAGCGCCGCGGAATGGAGGTTTCGCGGCGCTTTTGCATCTTCATTTCTATCAAATCACTGCGCAAACTTCCGCTGCTTCGTTTCCGTCTCAGTTGGAAAGTCGGATGGGATAGGAATATTCGTTTTCCCGGTAGCTGCCCACTGGCTCCCGCGTTGCAGACAAGTTATGAATCCTACACATTCCACGGAGTAATCGGCGTGGCCCAGCGCCATATGAAAAATCCGGCCCTTACCGTAGCGCAGCGCGATCAGCATAGGCTCGTTGCGGTCGGTACCGTTGTTGGTCTTGGGAGAGAATGCCGTGGCCAGAATCTGCATGTTTTCGGCCGGGCCCCGCAGGCGGTCGTACAACTCGTCGCGGCTATGCAGCCAGCTTGCCGGCATGCCTTTCGTAATGGGGTGGTTCGGTTCGCGAACAGTGATTTTAAACTCCATTTGTGCGCCGTGAGAGCCGGCCTTACCCGGCTGCGTATCGCGCACTTCTTTACCATTCTGATCGAAATACACATAAGGACCGTCCTTTTCCGTCCGGTCGCCCCAGCCGCCGAGGCCGATCATCTGATTATAGGCAGGCCATTGCGGAAATGAGTTGTTGGCAGCATGAATGACCACAAGGCCGCCACCGTTTTTCATGAATTTTTCGAAATCTTTCTGTACATCAGCCGTCCATGGCGCCGCATTCCACCCGAAATTGCAGATGACCACATCGTAATTTGAAAATTTAGGATGAAAAGCAGAATCTGTCTTAGGCTGCTTCAATGCCTGCGTTTCCGGGCCGCTTTTCACCGGATATTCCTGCACAAGCTTGTCGCCCTGCCAGGTATAGCGCGTGCGTTGAATGTCCACGCTGAATTTTTTGCTGTCTTCCAGGTAATACTTCATCATAGCCGTGATCTTTGGCCACTGCTCGTGGTTATTCTGCCCATCGACGATGAGCACTTTCAAAGGCGACTTCTGTGCGAAGGAGGAAACAGAAAAAGAGCCTGCGCCCAGCAACGCGAGGAGGAAAATCAGGAGTTTGTTGTTAAATGCCATAAATCGACGGATTTCGGGGATTATTCACCTATTAAAATTATGTGTGTTCCAAATCAAGAGCAGTAAATACACTTTATTTACCCATTACCGGTAGTCCGCTGGGAACACTTTTGGGTATCGATTTATCAAACGAATCGTCATTAAGCGTGTTCAGAAACTCCACGATCCGGGAAATGTCTTTGAAATTGACGTCCATTTGCGTCGCGAGCGGATCGATCTGCCCTTCCTTTACATTCGGGTTCAGCAGTTTCCCACCTGCAATATCCTCATAGAACATGAGTACCTGGTCGAGGGTAACAAATTTGCCACTGTGCATATAGGGGCCGGTGAACCTGAGGTTGCGGAGCGACGGTGTCCTGAATGCATACTTTTTATCGGCGCCAGAGTCGCTTTCCCGTCTGTTTTCTGTATCGGGTACGCCGAGGACGTGCAATTTAAAATCGGAGAACATCGGGCCGGAGTGGCACTTGGCACATCCCGTGGCGAGGAATGCATTCATTCCCTCCTTTTCGCCGGTCGATAATGCATTGCTATCGCCGCGCATGTACTGATCGAAACGCGTGTTGTTCGCCACGAGCGTACGTTCATACGCAGCGAGGGAGCGGGCGAGATTCACCCGGCTGACGGGCGACTGGTCCTTAGGAAATGCCACCGAAAACAGCCTGCGGTATTCAGGGAGCCGGGAAAGCCTTGCCACTACTTCGTCGAGGATACCGGTTTCGTGAAAACCATTTCCCCGCATTTCTTCCAAAGTCTTGATAGGTTCCAACGCCTGCTCCTCCAATCCCCTGGCCCGGTTATCCCAAAACATCGGGGCCGAAGCAGGGTCGTAGACTTCATTATTTCTAAGCCCGTTGAAGGCTGTATTCACTACGCTTTGGGAATTTCTTTTAACAAACGGGATGTCGTTCGGGTCTGTGAACCTGCGGTTTTGCCCTCGCCCGACGCCATTTACACCAATGGATGTTTCGAGGAATTCCGCGTAATTGAATTCGGGCTGATGGCACGTAGCACAGGCCACATCCTTATTCCCCGAAAGAACAGGGTCGAAGAACAGCAACCTGCCCAGCGCCACTTTTTCGGGCGTCGAGGGGTTATCGGCGGGGTCCGTGGGCGTCAGCGGCAATGCGCCGAGGTCCGCGATCGTTTCCACCTGCTCCTCCGCCTTTTCCGATACTGCATTCCGCTCGCCGCATGAAAAAAACATAGTGGCGGCACCCAGGGTCAAAATACAATTCCTTAACACTTCAATCGATATTCCTGCCATTCCAATCTCCATATTCAACTCAAACTCCCTTATATAAGGCAAGTAGGAACAGAAATTTACCATTCATCTGGCATCAATAACAATGATGAAGGTCATACCTGCTATTTTTAATCGGCACGCAGGTTCTTGACCGGGTTCAACAGCGCCGTTTTGACGGCCTGGAAACTAATCGTGACGACAGCCAGCAACAATGCTGCGAGCGCTGCCATTGCCAGTACTTGCCAGCCGATGGTAATGCGATAGGCAACTGGCAGGGGACGGTTTGGGAGCTAGCAAGAAGGCCGATCCCTCCGCAAGATGTTTGATGTGGCAGTACAAATAATTATCTTTGGCTTTGATTTGTATAATACCAAAGCACCAATGCATACCGAAACGCTGCAACAGTTTTATGAGCGCACGAAACAGCCGATGCCCGCAGAGCTGGCTTCGCAGTCCAATGTGAGCCACTTCAATGTAAAACAGCGCACCTGCCTAAACAGAATGACGCCCTATAACCGGCGCGACTATTATAAAATCTGCCTGATCATCGGGCAGGGCATGCACTTGGCGGGCGGCAGAGAAACGCCTATCGAAGGTGCCGGCATTATTTTTTCAAACCCCGGGGTACCGTCTTCCTACCACGCTGTTTCGGAGTCGCAAACAGGTTTCTACTGCCTTTTCAACGACACATTCCTGCTCAACAGCATCCGGCAGGAGATACGCTACCGGAGTGCGTTGTTCAACCCTGCCATTCAGGCGGTAATCCCGCTGGATGTTGTCGACCGCGAGCGTTTCAGCAGCCTCTTCGGCGAGATGGAGCGCTTATTATCAACCACATACACTTACAGGTTCGATATGATCAGGAGCTTATTGCAAATGATCATCCTGGAAGGCATACGCTTGCAGGGTCCGGTTACTAACGAAAACACTGCCGACCGCCTGATCTCCCGCTTTTTTGGCTTACTCAACCAGCAATTCCCCGTCGACTCGCCGGAAAACCCCCTGAGATTACTCACACCCGCCGCCTATGCCGACCAGTTGAGCATTCATGTCAACCATTTAAACAATGTGCTTAAAAAAACGACGGGCAAAACTACCCGGGAGATTATTCACGAACGCATTGTGGAAGAGGCTAAAACATTGCTACTGAACACCGACTGGGATGCCGCCCAGATCGCCTACACGCTCGGCTTCGAGTACCCCTCCCATTTCAACAAGTATTTCAAACAGAATACCCAAACCACTCCCCTGCTATTCCGGGAGCAGCTACGGCATGCCAATTGACATTTGATTTATATAAGCATTGCTTTGATTCATATTACCTACTGATTTGCTTGCAGCCCTACCTTTGGGACATTAATAGCAAGCATATGAAAAGACTTAAAGAATCCAATAAAACAGTCAGCACCGTTCTGGCCCTCAGCCTGATCCCCATCACAGGCTTTGCGCTCGACGTGTTCATTCCCTCACTCCCAGCCATGAGCGCGCGGCTGCACGCTACGCCCGAGGCCGTGCAATTGTGTATCTCCATTTTTCTCGCAACTTACGGCGTAAGCCAGCTGCTGGTCGGTGGCTTGCTCGACAGCTATGGCCGTTTCTGGCCCAATATCTTCGCGCTGGCGGGTTTCAGTGCCGCCAGTTTCGTCATCGCAAACACCGAAAGCCTTGAAATGATTTATGTGATGCGGGCTGTACAGGGAGTGATGTCTGCAGTGATCGTGGTCAGCAAAAGATCCTTTTTCTTCGACCTTTTCGAAGGCGAAAAACTGAAACATTACACGAGCCTATTTTCCGTGATCTGGTCGGCGGCGCCGATCATTGCGCCTTTTCTGGGCGGGTACCTGCAAACGCGCTTCGGCTGGCAGTCAAATTTCTACTTCCTCGGCTTTTTCGGGTTGGTATTTCTTGCATTGGAGCTTCTGTTCAGCGGCGAAACCATCGCCTCAAAAGCACCATTTCGCCTGAAAACCATCGGTAATGCCTACCGGTCGATGCTCGGGACCTGGGATTTCACTTCGGGCCTGCTCATTCTGGGCTTGTCGTACGCCGTTCTGATGATCTATAACATGTCGAGCCCGTTCCTGATCGAAGAAGTAATGCATTACCCCGCAACCGTCACGGGCAATTGCTCCATGATTTCGGGCCTGGCCATGCTCGGTGGAAGCTTGCTATCCAAAGCGCTTATTTCCAAGCCATTCTATCAAAGATTATTCACAGCAGCCGTGGCGCAACTGGCCGTTTCGGGTGTGCTCATCGTGCTTACATTACAGTACCACAACCTGTACACGCTGATGGTATACGTGATTTTGCTGCACTCGGCGTCAGGTTTCATTTTCAATGGCATGCTTGCCTATTGCCTTACCCGGTTTTCGCAATTCGGCGGATTGGCAAGCGGATTAACGGGCGGCGGGTACATTCTTTCGACCTCGGCATTCAGCTACGTTGTCGTGAAGGCCATCCGCATCGACAGCCAGGTTTGGCTCGGCGCTGGCTATGCGGCACTGATTTTGGCTGTGCTGGTGCTCATCATCCGCACCAAATGGCTGGAACGCAGCGCGAAAAGCGAAGTATTAAAAGAAGATGAGGTGATGTTAATTATCGAGTAACATGCGGACAAGGAAATCCCTGCTGAATCTTGCCTGCGGCAGCACAGCATTTACCATCGCTGGCGCGCCCGGATTGTCGTAGCGGCTTATCAGTACTATACAATCTTTCCCAATCTGTTAGGATCAAAACTGGCCCATTTACGCATCTTAAGAGCCTTATAATGCGACAGCGCGGCCTGGTAACACCACCGGCAAGCCTATCGGAAGAGCCCCGCGATACGAGCGTATTTGCGGGGCTTTTTACTGCCCGACCTTCGCAGCCCGCATCGTACCACCATTCACAAAAAGGTTAAAAATAAATTAAAAAAAACAGGGAACTGCTTTGCTGTAATTCTTATACTTTTTCGATCTTTATGACGTCTGAATTAAAGACGAAACTCAATCCCTAACAAACGTAAAGCATGTCCCCTATCAACAATTTACTTCCTAGCCTGTTACCGCTCGGCCGGTCAGAACGCGGGCGAACGTATAGCAGTGCAAGTAACTGGCGGTTTCCGAAATAATCTATTTTCCGGCCCGAACTGTCCTCTTCTCGTTTCTGGAACAGCAACTCTTTTTTTAACCGATCGCTTAGCCATCGGTTACAACCATGGACGCTCCATGTGTGTCAAGTGTTTGCTATACCCTTCAAAGCAGGGAAGCCCAGTCGGCAATCAAGGTTCAGGAAAGTTTGAAATACCCGACACCAGGTGTATCAGGAAATAATAACTCAGATTATTGATGGATTCCGCTCCGGCAACATCGCTCATTATTGCAACTTATAACTGGGCGGAAGCGCTGCATTGCAGCCTTTTGAGTGTTATAAAGCAGAAAATCTTACCAACGGAGGTAGTCATCGCCGACGATGGTTCCGACAAACGGACGCTGGAAGTGGTCCGCAAAATGCAGGAAACATGTCCTGTGCCGATTATCCATGCGTGGCACGAGGACGTCGGGTTCCGCAAAAGCCAGATCCTTAATAAAGCGATCGGACAGTGTTCCGGCTCTTACGTGATCCAGGTAGATGGCGATGTGCTCCTGCATACTTCTTTCGTGGCAGATCACCTGGCCGCGGCCGAGCGCGGGACGTTCATACGCGGGTCACGTGCGCGGCTTACTCCGGCGAAGACCGACGAACTACTCCGGGCCCCGGGCACGCACGTCAGCATCTTTTCAAAAGGAGTTTACAACAGGCTGAATGCATTGCGGTTACCTGTGCTGCAATCACTCGGGCAGCGCAAGGAAATGAAGAGCCGGAGCGTCCGAGGCAGCAATCTCTCCTATTGGAAGGAAGATTTCCTGCGCGTGAACGGCTACAACAATGAACTCAGTGGATGGGGCCATGAAGACGAAGAACTGGCGGCCCGCTTCATCAATAACAATATCATTAAAAAGATCGTGAAGCTGGGTGCCGTGCAGTACCACCTGCACCACGAAGAACTGCCGCGGTCGAACGAGCCGGTCCACCGCCAGATCATTCAACATACCCTGCTAACAAAAGTCAAAAGATGCCTTAATGGATATGAAAACCTTCTCTAAGAGCGCGCTGATTATTTCCACCTACAACTGGCCGGAAGCATTGCGGCTTTGCCTGCTCAGCGTCAGAGAGCAGTCGGTATTGCCCGATGAAGTGATTATCGCCGACGACGGGTCTACGGGGCAAACCGCGGAGGTGATCGAAGCCCTGCGACCTTCTTTTCCGATGAAACTGATCCATGTCTGGCAGGAAGACGAAGGTTTTCAACTTTCGAAAATCCGCAACAAAGCCATTGCGAGCAGTTCGGCCGACTATATTATCCAGATCGACGGAGACCTTATCCTGCATAAACATTTTGTCAAAGACCACCTGGCATTGAGCAAACGCGGCACCTTTGTTGCAGGAAGCAGGGTACTGATGAACAAGGAATTATCCGAAAACATGCTGGGCAGACAACAAGCCAGGGTAGCACCGTTTCAACAGGGACTCGGGAATTTCTCGAACCGGTTCAGCATCACCTGGCTGTGCAGGTACATGGCCGATCGCTACAAAACGCAGGACATATTTGCTTTGCGCGGCTGCAATATGGCCTTCTGGCGGGAAGACCTCCTGCGTGTAAATGGCTACAACGAGGTGTTTCATGCCTGGGGCCGTGAGGACAATGAAATTGCCGTTCGGTTGCTCAACGCAGGCCTGAAAAAACGGGCTGCCAAATTCGGCGGGGTGGTTTTTCACATTTATCATCCTGAAGTGGACCGTGGCGGCTGCCCAAAAAATGAAGCGTACCTCACCGATGCGCTGCTCAACAAAACGGTTTATTGCAGCAAAGGCATTCATCAATATCTTGAAAGTATCGAGCCGGTCCGGATGGCTGAGCAGGAATTTGCGCTTTAATGCATGGGTAACAGTGAATTGATTTCAGTCATCCTGGTCACGTATAATGCAGAAGGTTTTTTGCAGCGATGCCTGGACAGCATTTACAGCCAGCATTACCCGCATATCGAGATCATCGTCATGGATGGCGGCAGTACCGACGGAACGGCGGCCGTTCTTAGCAGTAACGCCGGCAAACTGGCTTTCTGGAAAAGTGAAAAGGACGGCGGGATCTATGAAGCGATGAACAAAGCCCTGGACCATGCCCGGGGTAAGTGGATTTATTTCATCGGAGCAGACGATATCCTTACCCCCGCATTTTCGCAAATGCTTGCCGGGTTAACTGACCCCTATGCCATTTATTACGGCAGCGTACTCAAAGCCGGCCAAAAATACCTGGGAGAAATGGCACCCTACAAGCAGGCAAAAACGGGCATCAACCATCAGGCGATCATCTACCCCGCCGGGGTATTCTCCCTGCGCAGGTACGACACCCGCTACCGCATTTCAGCAGATCACGTGTTCAACATGCAGTGCCACAGCGACAGCCGCTACCACTTTGTTTTCAGGGATTTCGATATCGCACTTTTCAACGATACAGGCATATCGTCCACACAGAAGGACCTCGTATTTGAAAAAGAGAAGGCCAGGCTGATCTTGAAGCACTTCGGACCGGTGATTTATGTAAGATTTTTATTCAAAAAACTGAAAGAACGAATTTTCAGCCATTAAAAACTTTCCTGCATTACCATTCCCACATTCCTGTCGAATACTATCTTAGGCGGAAGGCCGAGGAGTTTCACAAGCAGCCGGTTCCGCCATTTTCTTTTTGGAATAATACGAATCAAAACCATCATCGCGCGGCAAATGGCTAGCTGCAATGCATTGCTATTGTCCTTTACGAGCAATTGTTTTACTTCCTCTAAATATTGGTCGCGCTGGTCGTAGCTCTTCTGGTTTTCGGTCCGGAAACGGAAACCACCGAGCAGGAAAGAGGTCGAATACAGGCGCTCGTATCTGAAAAACCGGAGCCAAAGTTCGAAATCTGCTGCCAGCGGGTGGTTTTGGTCAATCAAACTACCCGCCTGATCCCACAACCCGCGCCGCCAAAAGACCGATTCCTGCTGGATAAACCGCCCATCGAACAATTGAAGCCGCAATCTCGACCAACGCTGGCCGTACGGAAGGTCGTCATAAAGGAAAGCCCGTCCGCTTTCGTCGAAGAAGGTGTTGGCCCCCATGATCCACTTCACGTGCGCAAACCGTCCGAAAAGGTCGGCGACCGTAAAGAGCGACTTCGGGTGATACATATCGTCGGCATTGAGCCACGCCATGATATCACCCGACGACCGTGCAAAGCCCTTCTGCAAGGCATCGTAAAGGCCATTATCCTCCTCACTGACCCACCAGGCAAGCTGCTGCTCATATTTCCGGATAATGTCCACAGACCCATCGGTACTCCCGCCGTCGATAATAATGTATTCCAGATTGGGATACCCCTGCCCCAACACCGACACGATGGTATTTTCCAGGTATTTCCCCTGATTAAACGAGGGGGTCACAATGGTAATCTTCGGCAGGGACATATTCAATGCATAAAACTTATGGGCAACCGTTAAGTAAGCGACAATTCGCGCTGATAGGGCTCGCGTACGCGCTCCGGAACCTCAAACGGCTCGGAGGCGAGTACCATCAGAATGGAATCGTCGGCAATTTCAAGCATGTCATACCGGTCCTCGGGCGCTAACAGGAGACATTGGTCTGCCGAATTGAGGACAAAGTGCTGATCTTCGGTGCCGGTGTGGTTGGTGATCAGGCAATTGCCTTTCAGGCAAATGACCGCCTGCTTCATCCGTTTGCGACCATTCTTAAATTGATCGGGGCCATTGACGTAGAAAATACGCTTGATTTCGAACGGAATGACACGCTCGATCACGGTCAGGCTCCCGCGGGTGTCCGTAAAAGTTTTCAGATTAATTAAACGAGCCAAGGGGTGTTTACGATTAGTTTAGGTTAATGCATTCTTTTTGGTATAATTCTTATAGCGACCCCGCAACCCGAACTGTATACGCCGCGACAAGCTGACCTTTATCCATTTTAAAACCATCGGTTGTTCATGGAAAACGGCGGCCGGATCAATCAGCAAGATTTGGGACTCAGCGGAAGAAAGCGCTTTGATATAAGTACTGTACACGAGCCGAATCATATCATCCGGAAGGTAATATTGTTCAGCAGTAAGGCGAAAAGTTCTGTCGATGCAATACCGGAAATCGTGGAAGTGATAGAAAACAAGCGGAATTTTCCCTGTACCGGCATTCTGAATAAATACCTGTCCGTTCGCATTGACGCAGGAATAGTCCACTGCATTCCAGGGTGCGATTCCCCCTCCCCTATGTTCGAGCACGTGAACGCCCTCGAAACGTTCCGTCCAATCATCGAGATATTTCTGGTCCCCGAACTTGCCATCCTCGAAACGGTTGTAACACCATTCCAGGCAAGCGTTCATCCACCACCGGAGTACCGCCAACCCCTGGTCCGTATTTCTAAAAGTAACGAACTGGACGCAATAGATGCCGCTATCCCCCGACTGGTCGTATTGCGGACTATATCTGTGCGCGGTGATCAGCACTGATTTCTCCCCAATTTCATCCGTTAGAACCTTCGGATCTGCAAAAAACAGCAGGTCCGCATCGAGATAGGTGCAGTGGTCGAGCGAAAATGTATGGATACAATGCCAGATCGTGAAAGAGGTACAGGTCCAGCAATACTCGCCGGGCGTGCGGCTTTCTTTTATTGCAAGGAGTTCCGGCGTTTCAAATTCGTCTAGGGAAATGATGGTTGCATGCGAGAGGTTCAGGCGCCGCAGCAAGGCGTCGCAAGCGTCGTCGAACGCGAAAATATACAAATGAAAATCAGCCTCTTGCCCGACCAGCGAATTGTACATCGCCAATCCCCTCGACAGGTAGCATGAATCGAAAAGGGTACAAAAATTCTGCATTAAAATATGTTAGGGGTGGAAGACCGCGATCTTCTATTACAAATATCAGCGATAAATTGTGAATCTCGTCCTCTTCGTGGTTGGTAAAATAATATATGGCAGACTATTTTTTTGCCGTCCAGGTTGTAAAATTGTAGAATAATTAATTGACTACCAGTTATATAAGACCTAATCCGTCTCATTATCACGAAGTTGGCTATGCTAAGATCGTATTGTAATGCGGTTACTGAATAAAGCCCTAACTTGCACGAAACCCTAGAATAGAAACATGGCATTCTTTAAACCAAAGAAAAAAAAACCGTACGGTTGGTTCGGCGACTACAAAAAGTGGGAAACATTGACCGCACTGTCGGGCGGCTACGAAGCCGAAGCAATATTGGATAAAACAAAGAATGCGCTGCTAAAAGTAAAAAATGGTCAGGCGGTGTACGAACGCGATTCGGTTTTGTTTGATAAAAAAATCTATCCCTATTCCGTCATCTCGGCGCTGCTGTACACTGCCGTCGAATGCGGCAACACTCTGAATGTGCTTGATTTCGGAGGGTCACTAGGTAGCACCTATTACCAAGTGAGGGACGTCATCCCACCTGGGGTGCAGCTGCATTGGAGCGTGGTAGAACAAGAGAATTACGTCCGGTGCGGGCAGCAGTTTTTTGAAGATAATACCCTGAAATTTCATTTCACGATCGAAGAAAGCATGGGAGCCGAAAAGGCCGACCTCCTGTTGCTTTCGAGCGTGGTACAATACCTCGAAAAGCCGCACGATTTCCTTGAAGAGATCAAGCAATACAATTTCAAATACATACTCATCGACCGGACAGCATTCGTCAAAGGCGACCGCACCGACCGGTTGACGCTGCAAGTAGTGCCGCCGGAGATCTACGAGGCACATTACCCGGCCTGGTTTTTCAATGAGAAGCGCTTTCTCGAACATTTTGAAGGATACGAGATCAAAATGGAATTCGAATCATTTGTGGCGGGCGAACAGGAAATGGAGATCGACCATGTGAAAGCTGGCTACGACAAGGGCTTCTTTCTCATCAAAAACTGACCGGCGTTATTTATTTTGCCTGCTCACCATTTCATTGATCCAGATCGGCGCAAAAGGCGATGTACAGCCTTTTGAAACGGGATAGTCGCGGTAAATGCCCAGCTTTTCACCGATCGCCAGCGCGCGTGCGCGGTGCTCGGGAAAATTGATCCCGATCTGCGCCAAAGTTGTGTTCATCGTCCATTGCGCTTCGGAAGGGGCTGTCGGCATTTCGGATTCAATGCGGTCGAGCAAACCCACGACGTCAATACCTTCGGGGCTGCGTGCTACGCGGCCGGCCGTAAGGCTCCAACCCGCGCGGGCAGCCCACGGATAATCCGAGTCCATCCACGCCTCGCGAAGTTCTTCCTTTTGAGGATGCTCTTTGATAATATAGGAAGAAAGCCAGTCGGCAACCCAAAAATAGTTGACGCTATGTACCAGCCTATCGACTTCGGCAACGGACAGCAATTTGGGCTTCATCACGAGTACACCCAAAAGCTGCGCCTCGATATTGCCGGTATCCCACAATGCCAGGCCCAGGTCGTGGTCGACCTTGATCTTATTCGCAATGGCCCGGATGTCGCCCATTTTCACCCCGAACTGATTTTCGTGAGCGCCATTTTTTGTATTCATGGCCCGCACTTTCTCATGTCCGAGTGATTCAAGTCGTGTTAACGCTTCTTCGACCGTCATTTGCCCTGCATTTTTTCCGGATCATCGTAGTTGACCATCCAGTTGATACCAAATTGATCGGTCAGCATCCCGAAATAGGCGCCCCAGAAAGTGTCCGCGAGCGGCATGGTAACCTGCCCGCCCGTCGCGAGACCGGCAAAAAGCTGATCGGCTTCCCCACGGTTTTCCGCATTGACCGAAATGGAAAAGTTGTTGCCCGGCTGATAATGCGATGCCCATTCGCCGCCCGTATCGCTTCCCATGAGAATGGTTTCCTTACTGATCGGCAAGCTGATGTGCATGATCTTGTCCGCATCCTCCGCGCTCATACTTTTGCCATCCTCTCCCGGCGGCATTTCCCCGAAACGGCCTACATAGGGAAATTCTCCTCCGAAAACAGATTTATAAAAATGAAAGGCCTCTTCGCAGTTGCCATTAAAAGTGAGGTAAATGTTTACAGTTGCCATTGTGGTGGTGGTTAGGATTAATACCTTCAATAATAAGGTTTTTCCAATAAAAAACCTTTTAAGGTTCTACTTCCACGATCATTTCAATCTCCACGGCAATACCAGACGGCAACGACGCCACACCTATCGCCGAACGGGCATGTTTACCGCTTTCTCCGAAAACCTCCACCATAAAATCGGTAAAACCATTGATCACCTGCGGTTGCTGGGTCAATGTCGGCGTTGAGTTTACGAGGCCCAATACCTTCACGACTCTTTTCACTTTGTTCAGATCGCCGATTTCGTATTTCAGGGAGGCCAGCAATGCGATACCACAAAGTTTGGCGGCCTCTTTTCCTTGCTCGACGGTGAGGTCATCCCCTATTTTTCCCAGTATTTGCCCGCCACCGGGCTTATCCGGACCGTGCCCCGAGAGGTAGATCAGGTTGCCGACGCGCACCGCACGCATGAGATTTCCTTTACCCGCATTGAGTTTGGGCAGGGTAATGCCCAGCTCGGTCAGCTTTTTTTCCGGATCGGGGCGACCGGTTTGTGCTACACCCTGAAAACTGACAGCGAAGAATAGAAACAGGAGTGCGGCTAATGAAGTTGTTTTTAACATGATAGGTTTAGTTTAATCTAAAATACAGTCAAAAATAACAATCATTCAGAAAGAACCACACGCGATCCCGTCCACCGGTCGGGCGGCTTTGCTTAAACATTGTTTTTTAATAATTATTCAACAAATAATTAAAAATAACAGTAATTGTTTAACCCTGCTTGACTTATTAATCCAAGTTACTCGTCCTCTACTTAACCGTTGCGCTGCCAGCGTTGCCAGCTCCGTGGCAGATTATGATATTGTTAAATAGCTTTTCCCCGAAAGGGTAAGTACAAAGGATTGCCCAATTTTGTCGCCTCAAAACCGGAACTAACTTAATCTACCCACCATACCCAAAATCTACCCATATGTATCGATGTAAAGAAAGGTGGCCGCTGCGTGCAGGCACCTTACACAAATCGATTGCCCAGGCTGCGCTGATCGCCCTGATCGGCGGCACGAGCTGGGCAAGTCCGACCCTCGAAACCGGGATCAAAACCGGTCATGTACACTGGAATTTCGCGAAAGCAGACCGTCAGATCAAAGGACGCGTGACCGATGGAGATACCCCCGACGGTATCCCGGGCGTGAACGTTGTTATTAAAGGGTCCCAGACCGGTAGCGTTACCGACGCCAGTGGAAACTATTCACTCGAAATCCCGGAAGGAGGGGCCATTCTGGTATTCTCCTATGTAGGTTATGTAAGCCAGGAAGTCGAGACGGGCACACGCTCCACGATCGATATCGCATTGAAGGCCGATAGCAAGTCCCTTAACGAAGTGGTCGTTGTCGGGTACGGTACTCAAAAGAAAGTTAACCTGACCGGCGCCGTGGATCAGGTGGGACAGGAAGTGTTGCAAAACCGTCCGCTCCCCAACCTCGCGCAAGGCCTGGTAGGCGCCGTGCCCAACCTGAACATCCGGATGTTCGATGGCAAGCCGACGCAGTCGCCTTCGTTCAACGTCCGTGGCACGACTTCAATCGGTCAGAACGGAAGCGCCCTGGTACTGATTGATGGCGTAGAAGGTGACCCGCGCATGCTCAACCCGCAGGACATCGAAAGCATTTCGATACTGAAAGACGCGGCTTCGGCATCCATTTATGGCGCCCGCGCGGTTTTCGGGGTGGTATTGATCACTACCAAGCCGGCACCGGAAGGTAAAATAAGGGTTTCCTATTCGGCCAACTACTCGATTAAAGCACCAACAGCCGTACCCGACAATATCACCGACTCATACCCATGGGCACAGGGTTTCAGCGACGCATGGTCGCGCTGGAACGACAATGGCAGCACACCGACGGCGATCAACAAAACCATCGCCTTCTCTCCTACCTACCTGGCCGAGATCAAACGAAGATACGAGGACCCCTCGCTCCCACGTGTGGAAGTGAACCCTACTACCGGCGAATACCAGTACTATTACAGCACCGACTGGTACAAAGAGCTGTATAAAAAGCGTCTCAGCGCCCAGGACCACGCGCTTTCCATTGCGGGCGGTACCGACAAGGCTACCTACCTCCTGAGCGGGCGCTTCAACAACCAGGACGGTCTTTTCCGCTACAATCCGGATAAATACAGCATGTACAATTTCCGCGGCAAAGGCGGTGTTCAGCTGGCTCCGTGGTTGCGCGTCGATAACAACACGGAATTCTCATCGATGAAGTACCACCAGCCCCTGAACGTAGGGGAAGGAAGCGGCATTTACCGCAACATCGCCGATGAGGGCCATCCGTTGGCGCCGTTGACTAATCCCGACGGTTCGCTTTCGTTCTCGGCGGCTTACACGGTGGGTGATTATTACTACGGCAAAAACGCGAGCGACCAGACGCGCCGCTTCCTGAAAAACCAGACTGCATTGAAGGCACAGTTCTTCGACAAGGCTCTGACGATCAAGGCCAATATGACTTTCCAGAGCACTGACGTCGCTATACAGCAAAACCGGGTTCAGGTGCCTTACAGCCGTACCAAAGGGGTGATCGGATACACCGGCACGAACACCAACGATATTTCGGAAAGCAGAGGAACCACCAACTATCTGGCTACGAACTTCTATGCGGACTATGTGAAGTCGTTCAACAATGCGCATAATTTCACCTTGCTGGGCGGTTTCAACTACGAAAGGTCATTGACCACCAGCCTGAGTGCCTCGCGTAACGGCATCGTGTACAGCGACGCCGACGATATTAACCTTGCATTGGGACAAAGCATCACTACCAGAGGCGGTTACCAGAAATGGGCCATTGCCGGTGGTTTCTTCCGTTTGAACTACAATTTCCGCGAACGTTACCTGCTTGAAGTGAACGGGCGTTACGACGGCTCTTCTAAATTCCCGACTGACCAGCAATGGGCGTTCTTCCCGTCGGTATCGGCCGGATGGCGGGTATCCGAAGAACCGTTCTGGAAAGTAAGCCCGAAAATCCTTTCGAACGTAAAGATTCGCGCCTCTTATGGCTCGTTGGGTAATGGTAACATCCCCCCTTACACATTCAACGAGAAGTTTGGCATTTCGCAATTGGGACGTGTGATCAACGGTATCCGTCCGCAAGCCACCAGCATGCCGGCCGTAGTACCCAATGGTCTGACCTGGGAAACTGCTACAACTGCCAACCTCGGTCTGGACTTTTACGCCCTGAATAGCCGTCTGCAATTCTCGGGAGACATTTACCAGCGCAAAACGACGGACATGTTCACCGTAGGCCCAACGGTTCCTGCCATTTACGGAACAGCTGTACCATTTGGGAACTACGCCGACCTAAAAACCAACGGGTGGGAGCTTACCGTCACCTGGGACGATCAGTTCAACGTGGCATCGAAGCCATTGCATTACAATGTGCGTTTCACATTGGCGGACTACAAAGCGACTATCACCAAATACAACAATCCCGACAAAAACCTGACCGACTACTACGAAGGCCAGCGTGTGGGCGAGATTTGGGGGTACAAGGTGGCCGGCCTGTTTAGGTCGGACGCGGAAATTGCCGAGTCTCCTTCGCAAAGCAACATTCCGAACACCAACACCCGGAAAAACTACGTAGGTGACCTCAAATTCCAGAACCTGGATGGCGACAACGTGATCTACCAGGGACTGAACCGCGTCGGCAACTCGGGGGACAAAAGCATTATCGGTAACTCCGAACCCCGCTATTCCTACGGGGTCAACCTGTCGGGGGATTGGAGCGGCTTCTTCGTGGGCGCATTCTTCCAGGGTGTGATCAAACAAAACTGGTACCCCTCGTCGGAAGCGCGTTTCTGGGGACAGTACAACCGTCCCTACAACTCCTACCCCCGCTGGCAACAGGACAATATGTACCGCGAGGAGCTGGGCAACTTCGATGCCTATCTCCCACGTCTCGTAGGTTATGTGGCCCAAGGCACCGGCCGTGCATTGCAGGTAGCCAACGACCGTTACATGCAGAACGTAGGCTACATCCGCCTCAGGAACCTGCAAATAGGTTACACGATTCCGGAGCGCATTACCTCGAAAATCCACGCCCGCTCGCTGCAAGTCTACGTTTCCGGTGAAAACCTCTGGACCTGGTCGCCGCTGTACAAATGGACACGCGACACCGACGTGACCAGCATTTACGGTTCCGACCGCGATCTTGGTAACGGAGGCGCCGGCGACGGATACAATTACCCGATGTTGAAAGCCGTATCTATTGGCTTGTCACTCAATTTTTAATGGAATTATGAAGACTAGAAAAATACTTAACTATATGCTTGCCGCCATGCTGATAGCCACGGCAAGCTCCTGCGACCTCAATGAGGTGCCGGTAGATACCGCGACTAACGACGCCGTTTTCGGTTCAGAAAGTGGTCTTGAACTTTACGCAAGCTCTTTTTACAACTTGCTTCCTGATCCGGACGTTGGCGTATTCCAAATCGACGACAATTCCGACCTCGTAGCGCGTAATGGCGTAGATAATTACCTGGCTGTAAATGCGTTGAGCCCGATCACCAGCTCAGGATGGTCAGTCAGCGACTGGGCACCGGTAAGGAATATCAACTACTTTTTAGAAAACACAGAGAAAAGCACCGTTCCTACCAAAAACCACTACCTGGGCGTGGCGCGTTTTTTCAGGGCGTTGTTTTACTTTGATAAGGTCAAAAGGTTCGGTGATGTACCCTGGATCGACAAAACCATCGATGTAAAAGATGATGTTAGCCTGTACGGTCCTCGTATGAACCGTTACGAGGTAATGGAAAAGGTGCTTGCAGACCTGAATTTCGCGATCGAGAACATTACATTGGCTTCCGATCCGTCGGTAACACGTATTACTAAAAACGTTGCGCGCGCTTACAAAACGCGTATTGCGCTGTTCGAGGCGTCGTGGCGGAAGTACCATACCGAGGACAACAAGCAGGCGACCGCCAACACCTGGTATGAAGAAGTGGTGAAAGAAGCCAATGCAATCGCCGGCTTTACGCTGCATTCAGCCGCCGCGGACCGGGCCTACCGTGATTTATTCATCGCAAAGAGCGCATACGCCGACGAATCGATCCTTTCCGTTGCATTAAGTGCGAACTTGCAGGTGTACAGCTCTGCCAACCGCCGGTTCATCAGTCCTACTTACGGTAACCGTCCCAGCCTGACACGCCGTTTTGTAAATACTTACCTGAACCTGGACGGCACCCCATTCACCAGCAAAAAGGGATATGAAACCACGCCGTTTGTTGAAGAAGTAAAAAACCGCGACCTGCGTTTGAAACAAACCATCCGCACCGGCGATTACACGCGTACTGAAAACGGTGTTCCCGTGGTTGCGCCACCGAATTTCAGTCAAACCTACACAGGTTACCAGCCGATCAAATGGTGCTACGACGAGCGTTTTCCTTTCGATGATGAAAGCCGTAACGACAACGCTCACATTGTCATGCGTTGGGCGGAAGTGCTCCTTAACAAGGCAGAAGCATTGGCTGAACTGGACAAAATGACGGCCGCCGAATGGACCAGTACCATCGGTGCGCTGCGCAAACGGGCAGGTATCACCGGCGCTACGTTGACATCCCTACCCACCACGGCCGATCCTTATATGATATCATTTTTCGGGGGTAAGTTCAGCAATCCTGTGCTACTGGAAGTATTGCGTGAAAGAGGTACGGAGCTCGTCTTCGAAGGCCTCCGTCCGGACGACCTGAGAAGATGGAAACTGGGTAACCTGTTCCAGGATGCGCCGATGAACGGCATGTACGTTCCGGCACTCGGCGAGTACGACCTGAACAGCGACGGCAAGAACGACGTGTATTTCTATCAGGGAACCAAACCTACGTCGACAACTCCGGGTATCGCATTTGTGGATGTAAGCCCATCGACGGCCGTAGGACGTATCCAGCTTTCAAAAGGCACTTCCGGCGAAGTGATCTGGAACCCCGGGGCACGTGAATGGGCGGATAAGAAATACCTCTACCCCATTCCCGAACCGGATCGCATTCGCAACCCGGCATTGGGCCAGAATCCGGGCTGGTAATATCAGGCTTTGTCAGATGGAGCCAGTTATAGGGCCTACCAGGCTTAGGTTATCAGGCGAGCCCCCGGGCGGCAACACCCCAGCTCGCCCCCAGGTGGATGACCCCGGGCGGCCCAGAGCGGGTGACCCCAGGTCTTAAGACCTGGGTTATGAGAGCGAGGTTGTCGTTTCCGGCGGCCTCGCTTTTTTATGCCTTTCTCTTGTCTCTTGCCGGGGTCAATTGCCCCGGTCTTAAGACCGGGGCTAAAAAATATTTTACATACAAAATATGATTTTATAATTTGATAATACATACATTTAATGATTAAATAAGCTAAACCATTATCTGCCAGTGAAAGGGACTAACCTTGGCGAATTTGAAGAACTGGTATTGCTGACGATCGCGGCACTCGGGACGGAAGCGTACAGCGTGGCAATTTGTGATGAGCTGGAAAGGTATACCGGCCGCTCGGCGAAGCTTGGCGTAGTACACGCCGTACTGAACAGGCTTGAAGAAAAAGGGCTGGCCAAAAGCCACCTCGGCGACGCCAGCGCTACCCGCGGAGGGAAACGCAAGCGATTTTATGAAGTATCGCACGCAGGCAAGGTGGCGCTCACCCGTGCGAAGGAATTGCGCGAGGCAATCTGGCGGAATATCCCCGGCTTTAACCTGGAAGGTTCGATATGAAAAAACCTGACCCGCAGCCACCGAAATGGGCCACCAGTTTCCTGAGATGGTATTGCCGTCCCCGGCTGCTCGAAGACCTCGAAGGCGATCTTTACGAGTATTTCCTCCGCAATGTACGCGAGAAGGGGCCGGGACGCGCACGTTTCGTGTATATGCTCGATGTGATCAAGTTCCTGCGGCCTTACACCATCCGCAAAATAGAACTTCTCACCTTTATAACCCATTTCATGATGATCGGCAGCTATTTCAAAACTTCGAGGCGTAACCTTGTGCGCAACAAACTGTTTTCGTTCATCAATATCGTCGGCCTGGCGGTGAGCATGTCGGTAGGATTGCTGGTAATTGCCATTGTAAACGACTTGCGTTCTTACGACGATTTTCATGAAAAGAAGGACCGCATTTATCGCGTTATTACCCGCCATCAGGACGATGGGCAGCCGCCAATGGATCTTGCCTCCTCGTCGGTAAGAGTTGCTCAAAGACTCGGCGGCGACGTCCCCGGAATAGAGGATTTCACGATCATACGAAACGGATTTTCGGGAGATGCCAAGGTCGGACAAAACACTTTCCCGCTCGAAGGTACCTATGCCGACCAATCGTTTTTCAAAGTACTTACCTTCCCGCTGATAGCTGGAAATCCAGCGACAGCGCTCAAAGAACCCTATTCGCTGGTTTTGACAGAAAAAACAGCGCTAAAACTTTTCGGCAATACGCATGTGCTGGGGCAGACGGTACGCTTCGACACGCTCGATTACCAGGTTACCGGCGTGGCAAAGGACGTTCCGCACCTCTCCCACATCCGTTTCGACGCCCTGATATCGTTCGCCACCGCTTACGCGACATTCGGAAAGAAGGACGAGGGCTTCGACAACTGGGACAATGTGTGGTCCAACTACATATACGTGACGCTCCCCAAAAGTGGCAACACAGCGGGTATACAACGGGCATTCAACCAGGTTAGCAAGGAAGAAAACAAGGCTTTGTACCGAAAGAAAGTGACCTTATCGCTCCAACCGTTAAAGGATATCGCATTAGGCGGCAAACTTTCTAACAATACGGGCCCGCGGATGACACCTCTCATGCTCTGGATATTGGGCGGGCTGGCATTTGTGATCATCCTTTCGGCCTGTTTCAATTATACTAATCTCTCTGTCGCACGCTCGCTCAGGCGGTCACGCGAGGTGGGGGTGCGCAAGATCATCGGCGCACGCGGAAGCCATGTTCTTGGACAGTTTATGGCCGAATCGGTGATGATCGCCTTTCTTGCATTGCTGTTTTCATTCGGGCTTTATCTGTTTTTGCGGAGAGAATTCCTTGCGCTTGACCCCCACATTCCCGAGATTTTCACGCTCGGTCTTTCGGTCCGTTCAGTGCTCTGCTTTGTCGCCTTGGCCGCATTTACCGGGCTTGCGGCCGGCTTTCTTCCGGCTGTGTTTTTCTCGAAAATCAATGCCCTTTCTGTCATGAAAGATGCGTCGGGGATTAAGATTTTCAAGCATATCGGGTTACGCCGGGTGCTTATCGTGGCGCAATATGCACTATCATTGATATTCATCGCCACTACCCTCGTCGGTTACAGCCAATACAAAGGCTTTCTGAATTTCGACCTGGGTTTTAACACTGAAAATATCCTGAATATTAAACTGCGCGGCAAAGATGCTGCGGCCCTGAAAAAGGAATTGGCGGAAATACCCGGGGTGAAACAGGTCTCGCAGTCGAGCATGGTCACCAGCCTGGGCAGCATTTACGGTTTCACAATGAAATACCAGCCCGGCGCGGCGTCGCCGGGAAATGCTCCGATGGCGGGCGATTCTGCATTGGTTTGGATGAATATGGTAGATGAAAACTATCTGCCTATCCATCAACATCAATTATTGGCGGGAAAGAACTTTACATTGCGCCCGGAAAAAGGAAAAGAAAGCGAAATTATTGTAAACCAGCAGGTTTTGAAACGGCTCAACATTGCCGGCCGGGATCCCCAGAAAGCATTGGGCCAGGTTGTGGAGGTCGACGGGCAGAAGCTTGCCATCGTAGGCGTATTGAAGGATTTCCACTACGGAACAATGGAAAATAAGATCGAGCCGGTGATGTTCCGCTATTCGAAAAGCGAGACGTGGGGTTACCTGAACCTCCAAATCGCATCCAAAGACGTTGAAAGTACTATGGTAAAAATTGAATCGGCCTGGAAACGGTTCGATCCGGTGCATCCGTTAAAAGCCAATTTCTATGATCAGCAAATTGAAGAAGCGTACAGCGAGTTTTCCATGATGGTAAAAACCATCGGCTTCCTTGCATTTCTGGCGATCTGCATTGCTTCGCTGGGTCTTTTTGGAATGGTCGTGTTCACCACCGAAACCAAACTGAAAGAAATCAGCATTCGCAAAGTACTGGGTGCCAGCGAGCCAGGGCTCATTTACCTCCTTTGCCGCGGATTTATAACGCTCCTCGCGATAGCGGCCCTGATCGCCCTGCCGGCCACCTATCTGCTGTTTGACAAAGTAATCCTCGCCCGCTTTGCCTACCACCAGCCCATTGGCGTCGCCGAACTGCTGGGTGGAACATTGGCTGTAATGCTACTGGCACTGGTAATGATCGGATCGCAAACCGCCAAAGCTGCCAGGAGCAATCCGGCGAGGGTTCTGAAAAGCGATTAAATAAACGCCGTCAGTCCAGCCTGGCGGCATTTTTATTAATCATTTACTTTGAAAAACAAAGTACTTTTCAAATATTTGAGAAAATTTCCAAACGATATGCATTTATTAAGCCGCCTGGCAGCTTTTTACCTGGAAGCAAAAGGGAACAAATGGTTCCGCTACTTCGCTACCTTCTGCCGCATCGGGCTGGCATTGGGTTTTATTCCTTCCGGCATTGTGAAGATAATGGGCGACAGGTTTACGGCACTGCCGTCGAACCATCCGCTTGGTCATTATTTCGATGCTCTGCATTTGACCGGCTACTATTATACATTTATCGGCGCCGGGCAGCTGATCACCGCAGTACTATTGCTAATCCCGCGAACCGCGTTGCTGGGCGCTCTCATGGCCTTTCCTATTATCCTGAATATCTGCGTGCTGGTGTACGCGCTCCGTTTCGAAGGAACGCGCATCACCACGCTTATGCTACTGGCGAACATCTATCTGCTCTGCTGGTACTTCGACAGGATCAAGTACATACTGCCCTTTCGGCAAGCCGACCTTGGCATGCAGGAATACACGCCGGGCAGCAACAAATTCCCCTTCAAATTCTTCGGCTTGGTCATCGCAATCATCGCGGCGGTCATTATAGGAAACCATTTTCTGTACAACATCCGCCCAGGCAACTCCGCGGAGGAATGCTCGAATGGCTGCGCCGGCAATAGCAACCCGGAAGCCTGTACGCGTTTTTGCGACTGCATTTACGTACAGGGAAAGCCGCTGGATGTTTGTGTGGCAGAGTACGAAAAGGCTTCCGGGAGGTAGATTGGTAGGGCAATCAATTTAAATAGTATTATAAATTTATTTTTATATAAAATTAAATTATATATTTGATCAGTAAGGTTAACGTCTCCTTCATAACTTACCAAACCTGACAAATGGCAGCAATAGAAGTATCCGGCAACCGCCACGACACTGGCCTCGGCAGAGTGAGAAACAGGGTTTCCCCACGCGTAGACATGACGCCCATGGTGGATCTAGGCTTTTTATTGATCACATTCTTCATGCTTGCAACCACTATGAGCAAGCCTACTTCGATGTCCGTATTTTTTCCTGATAAAACAACGGACGATGGCACCCATCCGCTCCCTGCATCGGGTGTTTTGACGATTTTCCTGGGCAACCACGACCAGATCTACTACCTCGATGGCGTCGCTCCGGATGACAATAAGGCTTCGACTTCACTGAAAACCACCCGTCCGGGATTCGAACTGCGTAACGTCATCTTCGCCGCGCAGAAACGGGTCAATGCCCTGCCACGCAAAAACAATGACGACGAGCGCTCCCTTGTTGTTGTCATCAAACCTACCGTGGTATCTAGCTATAAAAACATGGTCGACGTGATGGACGAAATGGCGATTACCAAGTCCAGCCGCTATGCATTGGTGGATTATCTGACGGACGCGGAGACGAAACTACTCGGTGACCGGATTTTGGAAAAGAAATAATGCGTTCGTCAAAATAGCAACCTGTGATATTTCGGGCCGGACGCGTGAAACCGCAACGCCTCCGGCACCGATTCCGCGGCCGCGAACCGGCACGTCGAGAGCCTTTCAATAGGTAATTCCGCTTCGCCTTCTTCGATTTGCTATTTTTAACTTCACAAGGAAACCATAGGTTATGCATATACCTTCCCCGGATGAAGTGCGGGCTATCGCGGCGATCGCCGAACCGACAATCCGCAATTTGCGTATTACGCAATGCTATTGCGAACTTTCGACCGCATTTATCGGTCGCACGGGCCCGGTTGCCAACTGGTGCACGTTTGCTACCTGGGCTTCCAAGCAGGCAGGCCAGAGTATCAGGCGCGAAGACCTGCTGCGGAGTATGGAGGCCCGGTTGAACCTCGCTCAATTGGAAGAGCTGAAGTTGGTATGGCGCGTCGCCGGAGAACTGGGAATCAATGGTGGTCTGGAACAAAGGCTGCACGGTATTATTCGCAACGCCTGGCTGGCAAGCATCACCGATAGGATCAGTGACGCTGTTGCTCGTGGCAACCGAAAGGTTTTCGAAGAAATCGGTTGGGAATTTGCGCGTTTCTTTTCGCTGTGTGTTCCTGATGAAGCTTTCGATCAGCAGCGGCTGGATACCTTTTGTGCGGAATTCAGGCCGGGAAACCCGCCGGATGGACAGCAATATCTTAAACAGGCTTTCACCAATTACTACCAGGCTTTTTTTGAGCAAGACCCGCAGTTGCGGACCGAATTGCAGCTGCTTGCCAATCTCGAAATCGGGTTTCATGAACAGACCCGTCTGCAACCGGAAATAGCGGCGTCGCTGAATGCTGCATTAGCGGTAGATATCGAAATGGTCCGCAAACAGATAATCGACAGCTTTTTTCCTCCCGACAGCTGGCTGGCCCGGATCCGGCTCGCTTACCTGAAAATCACCGGCAAAACATCGCGGCTGGACGCAGCCATCGACCAATTGATGAACCGGTTACAGGGCATTGTGAGGGGACTACTTACTACACACCTCATGACATTGACTATCCCTCCCGACCTCCGTCTTTCGCTGGGCAAAGATCTCAACAAACCTTATCCCGCACCCCTGCTGCAACTCTCGTGCGCAGGCTTGCTGGCGATGCTTTCTGAAATAGACCCCACTCCCGACAGCGTTGCCCAAAGTGGCGCCATCGATTGGGCAGACCTGCGCGAACGCATCCATTTCATCGCGGAGTTATTTCGGTGTTACCACTTCGATACGGCGCTGTACTCCGACGCATTTACACCACAACAGGTCGCAACAATGAAGGACGGGAAACTGCCCGCAGGAAGGCTTTAAGAAAACCTCAATTGAATGTCCAATAAATAGAATTACGTCTATTCAAATAATACATCAGGCACATTTTGTAGAAGGTATTGAACAAAAATACAATTTCACATTTCAGCGTGGGCAAAGCGAATTATCATACTAATTACAATTCGTTTTGTTCAAAAATATCCATCAAACTGATCATAGGCCGTTGGTGTAAATTATCCAGAGTAAGTTGTTACATATCAATAAAAAACACATTCTTGCGAACCAGCAATCACATCAAATAATTAAAGTCTTGGGCTTATTATCTTTTATTAAAGGCGTTGACGAGAAAATTTTCACCTAAACTAATTACCATAACAAATCTTCTGATATCAATTCTGATTGATACGCTGGCAGGCTAGCTCGCGGACAAGGTATTCAGCGCTTCTCGTTGTCATTGTGGCTACAAATACTTCTGGGGATTATAGGTGGCTTTGTTGGAGGTTGGGTGTTAGGAAACGAGCCGGAAACTGTGCTCGGCCTTCCATCAATCGCCTCGCGCATCCTTACATCTTTATATAGGCGCAATTATTGTACTTGGAATAACTGCCTTAATTAAAGGAAAGAAGGCCGCTTAAATAGGAGTTAACTATTTATTTAAACTTCGTCTTCACTAATTTCTCCCGCAAATTTTATCTGCCAAAATTTTAAAAAAAAGTACGTCACGAATATCTTCGCCCAATTGTTAATCAGTTCTTTTTTCGGGTATGCGTACAAGGAATGTAATTCCGGGTGTAGTTTTTTCTGTTATTCTCTCATTATCAACAACATTTGCACAAAACAAAGTCGACCTCTCCAATCCCATCAATGCCACCCGCCTGAAAACGGACAAGGATACAACGTGGCGTAAGATCGAGTTCGGGGCTAATCTCAACCAAGGGGCATTTAGCTCCAATTGGACAGGCGGGGGAGTAAGTTCCGTTGCGCTCGGTGTATTTTTTAATGCATTGAACGAAACGAAGAAAGGAAAGGATTCGTGGCGTAACGATTTTCAATCGCAGTACGGCATTGTCCGCAACAAGGGACAGGAGAGCCGCAAGAATGCCGACCGTATTTTCTTCGACACCAAATACAACCGCGAGTTGTCGGCGAAATGGAGCTTCTTCGCCAATGTCAACTTCCTCTCGCAGTTCGCGGCAGGTTATGAATATAGTGCAAGTACGGATTCCGTCGCTTTCAGGAAAAAGGTTTCGGGACTGCTTTCTCCGGCCTATCTCACCGAGGCGATCGGTATTGAATACCGCCCTGCTCCCTATTTCTTCGTCGACCTCGCGCCGGGCGCATTACGGCAGACAATCGTGATTGACAGGGATTTGTATATCAATACGCCTGACCAGAAAAACTACGGCGTGCCCATTGGAAAGCGCGTACGGACGGAAGCCGCGCTCATTCAGCTCGTGGCCAACTTCGAGAAGGACGTGGCCAAGGGTATGAACCTGAAATTCAGGTACCTGCTATTTTCCACTTTCCGGGATCCGTTGGAAATCGATAACCGCCTGGACGCTCAGCTGACGGCGAAGATCAACAAGTATGTCAACGTAAACCTTGGTGCGATCTTGGTTTACGATAAGGACCAGAGCAGTAAAATCCAGTTCGCCCAGGCGCTTAGTATCGGTTTTCTGTTTGCATTCTGATCAGGAAGTTGCGAATTTCCAGAGAGTGCCGTTCGGCGTGACCCAGGCTTGGAGAAGGCCTTGCCGATGTAATATGCGGAGCTGGTTTTCGCTGTTTTCAAAGCTTTGTCCCGTCAGTCCGGCAAATTCTTTGGTAGTGAGCGTGGGATATTTGCCAAACAGGTCCTGCCAGTTTTTGCTGTACCAGCTTTTCGGGGCACCAGGATGCATTTTGGCTATCGCGGCTTCAAACACTTCGTAGGGTTTAAAACCGTATACTTTCTCATACTCGTCTCCCCGGTTGAAAATCAGGAGTGTAGGAAAGCCGCGGACGCCCCATTGGGCTGCCAGCTGCAAATCCGCGTCGAATAAGGCCACGGCATCGGTTTGGCAGTTTCGTTCGAAAATGCCGACATCAAGGCCCGCGTCCCTGGCAGCATCCGCAAGGTGCTCCCATCTGGTAATGTTTTTCTTTTCTAAAAACACCATTTCCCTGATCCTGCGCAGAAAGGCGATCGCTTTGTGCTCATCCTGCATTTGCGCCGCCTTGAATGCTACCGAAGGCGGATAAGACGAATGCAGGGGATCTTCCAACCATACATCACCAACAATGGGCATTTGATAGTGCCGGCTCACTTCGTCCCAATGGGACGCCACGTCCGCCGGCTTACTGATCCCGCCGCTGTTGTAGGACCAGTCGGGCAAGAGGCCTCCCATCCGGTATTCGAGGTCGACCAGCTGGCCGTATTCCAATTTCAATTTTCGTAACTGCGGCTCGATCCCCCAGCAGGTAGAGCAGATCGGGTCGGTGAAATAGAGCACTTTTAAGGGCTTGTTTCCCGGTTGAACAGGACCGTGCGCACTTTCATCAGGGGCAGACGGCATTTCGCAAACGCCGCTTTCGGTATCGCAGAGCAATGGGTTGTTTTTCATACACGAAAATAATGGCGGCATAGTTTACTATTGCTATCCATTTCCCTTTGGTAACCAGTTACCTCTTGGAAACTATTAAACCGGCTCCTAACTTTACAGGCAACCCTATCGCGAAGAAAAGATGAAAAAACAGGCATCGTGCAATACCTCCCAGCAGTGCAGAAAAAGGATCCTCGCTATTAAGGATACCATGGAGATTCTTTCCGGAAAATGGAAGTTTCACATCCTGGGAACACTGCTTCTCAACGACAAAATGCGTTTTATGGACCTTATGAGAGAGGTGGACGGAATTGCCGCCAAGATGCTTTCCAAAGAACTGAACGATATGGAAATGAACCGGCTGATCACCCGCCGCGTACTCGACACGAAGCCGGTAACCGTAGAATACGAGCTCACCGAATACGGCAGATCTGTTGAACCGATTATCAACGAAATAGCTAGCTGGGGCATGGTGTATCGCAACGGCGTAGTGGCGTGAGGCATGTTTAACCAGAAAGAATTTTCAGCATTTTTGAAAACCGGTATTTACATTAGCCGACCCATACGCTTCCGTCATGAACGAAAAAAATCATCCTAACCGCCCATCCGCGCAAATATCCATTGCTGTCCTGCCATTTACGAATCTGAGCAATGATCCCGAAGAGGAGTATTTCAGCGATGGTGTCACCGAAGAAATCATCAATGTGTTGAGTCGTGTACCGGGTTTGCAGGTGGCCGGGAGAACTTCGTCTTTTACTTTTAAGGGCCATCATCACAACCCGCAATGGATCGGCGCGCAGTTGCAGGTCGGTTTTGTTCTGGACGGCAGCTTGCAAACGTCCGGTGACCAGTTGCTGATCACCGCAAGGCTTGTGAAGGCCGAAGATGGCTTGCAGGTCTGGTCTGAAAAGTATGATAGGGCATTGGAAGACATATTTGATGTCCAGGAAGAAATAGCACAGGCCATTCTGGGTTCCGTCAAGATCGAACTGCTGGGCGAGGAACCCGGAATTGCTTTCAAGCGGTATACGCATAATAAGGAAGCTTACCAGCTTTACCTCCGCGCGCGGTTCTACCACAATAAGTTCGGCGGCAGCGATGACTACAATCGAGCCATCGGCTATTTCCAGGCTGCCCTGGAAATCGACCCGTCTTACGCGATAGCCTACTCCGGCATTGCTTCCTGCTATTTGAACATGTGGTTTTACCGGCATCTTCCGGCCGCGAAAGCCTTGCCGCTGATGAAGGAAGCAACCGAGCAGGCGCTGGCATTGGACGACGGCATTGCCGAAAGTTACCTCGCGCTCGCACGCATGCAAATGCTGTACGAATGGGACTTCGCCGCCGCTTCGGGGTCGTTCCAAAAGGCATTGGACCTGAACTGGAATACAGCCGACCTTCACGGACAACACGCACTGTATCTGGCCCTTACCGATCGGCCGGTCGAGGCAGAAGCCGAAGCGGCACAGGCCCTATCGCTCGAACCGTTTTCACTGATCAACAATTTCTACGCAGCCTATGTATACTGGGTTTCAGCCAAGTTCGACCTGGCCGTCGGGCAGGGACGCAGGCTTGTGGCGCTGGACCCTTCTTTCTGGGGCGGCCATATGATCACCGGCCTGAACCTGATCACGCTAAAAGACTACCCCTCCGCCCAGGATGCCCTTGAAACCGCTTTGGAAATCAACTACAACGGCATTACACTGAGCGCCTGCGGCGTACTCTTCGGATTGTCGGGAGAAACCGACAGTGCGAGAGATATTCTCACGCAAATGTCATCGCTGGGTAAAACCAGCGTCGTTGCCAATTATGACATGGGCATTGTAAATGCCTCGATCGGCGAAACCGCGACGGCCGTGGCCTGCTTCCAGGCGGCGATCGACAAACACGAACCGCCGATGTTGTTTTTCAAATACATTGTCAGGGACTGGTTGTCGGGCGATTTGTATGACCAGCGCTACGAATTGCTGATTAGCCAGGTAGTCAAATGAACATTTGATTTTTTATATTTTATTTCCGTAACAACATCAAACATTTTATTCTACCTTTGAAGCTTAACAAAATAGTAAAAGTATGAACAAGGGTAGGGTCAAATTTTTTAATGAAACGAAAGGTTTCGGTTTCATTTCTCCTGAAGATGGAGGAGATGACATTTTTGTACACACATCAGGTCTGAAAGACAATGTTCGTGAAAACGACCTTGTAACTTATGAAGTTGAGAATGGCCGGAAAGGACTGAATGCTGTCAACGTTACGTTGGTTTAAGCGGTCACTTTATACGACAACAGATAAATCCTCCTTATTTGGGAGGATTTTTTATTTAAAAATCGAGCATTAACACCCATCCTTTATGGCATTTATCGACATTGTACTGCGCCGGCCTTCGTACGGATGGCAAGATGAACAGGGAAATCTGATCAAACCACGTCCTGGTCAGATTTTTGCCGAATTCTTCAAACGGCTGAACATTGTGCGGGATAAGAGGAACTGGCTCTCGCTGATGAGCTGGGTGAAAGTGCTTTGTATGGTGCCTTTCCTGGCACTTTTTATTTTCAAATTTTTCAGTCTCTGGTTGCTGCTGGCGGCATTCGTGTACAGCATGTTCATTATGGGCACGCATGGCACCATCTGGCACCATCGCTATTGCACACACGGCGCATACAAGTTCAAGAACCGCTTCTGGCGTTTCTTTACCCAAAATCTTACGGTTTGTATGATCCCGGAAGAGATCTACGTGATTTCGCACCACGTACACCACGCCAAATCCGACCAACCCGGCGATCCGTACAATGCCGAGGCGGGTTTCCTTTATTGCTTCCTGGCCGACGTGAACCATCAGCCAATCGCAACGGATCTTAGCGAAAACGACTATAACCGCGTGAAATCGCTCATGAAGCATACGGGCGTTATAGCCAATTCCTATCAGCAATACCTATCGTGGGGCTCCTACCAGCACCCGGGACGAGCTATGCTCTACTGGCTGCTCAACTGGTCGTTCTGGTATGCGGCTTTCTTCCTGCTCGGTGGCCACGCACTGGCCTGCACGTTGTTCGGCGCCGCCGGCTTCTGGGCGGTTGGTGTGCGTACATTTAATTATGAAGGGCACGGAAAAGGCCAGGATAAGCAACGCCCAGGAACCGACTTTAATCAAAGCGATAAGTCGATCAACCAGCTTTGGCCGGGGATCGTTGCCGGCGAATGGCATAACAACCACCATCTTTTCCCGAAAAGTGCGCGTAGCGGTTTTAAACCTCACCAGGTGGATATGGCATGGTACTACATCAAAATGATGAATACGCTCGGCGCGATATCCAGCTACCATGATTCGAAAGAGCAGTTCTACAAACTATACGAATCCCCCTATCGCGAGGCATTGCAAAATACGGCAAATCATGCCGAAGCCTGAAAAATACTAAGCCTTCACCCGCATTGTGTCGACAATTTGTAGTATTTACACTACAATAGAATTGTCGCGCGCGCTTTTCTGAACAGTTATTCCCGTGTATTTCATCGAAATGCGTAGAACAATTTCTATCTTGTCGACTATTGTATACGCATAAGCATCCTCAGTGAATAAAAGCGCCCGTTCCGTCTGTCTTTTGCTGCTTCTCCTATTCTGCAATTCAGTCCTTACCTGGTCTCAGAGAACACAGCCTCCCTGGTTACAGGAGTTTCGCATCGAACATTACACCGATGAAGACGGCCTGCCCCAAAATAGCGTTTACGCCATCGCCCGCGACGAACTGGGGTACGTGTGGCTTTCGACCGAGCGTGGCCTCGCCCGGTTCGACGGTAAGAATTTTAAAATTTTCGAGAATTTCGGAAAGACCTATTCCTCTGCCAGTATAGGCATGTTCAACATCGATCCCCGCCCAAAACCCGCTGGTTTTTTTGCGCTGAACAATGAATGGAACTTCATACATATCCATCAGGGCAAGGCCGCGATAGACACTGTGTTGCATCAGTTTATCAAACAGCAGCCATTTCGATACCCGGACAAAGGCGACGGACATATTATGGAGCGGCATCCGAGGCTCTACTATGGAAACCCGTTCCCGAACTACGCTGTGTACCCGGCCGGAGGCGACCGCTTTTTTGTTTTCAACGGTACTGCGCTTGAATATTTCGAGAAAAAAAAGAGCAAAGGGCGGGTCAGGTGGGTTGATGAAGGCCCCTGGCATTTCTTTTGGCTGGATAACTGTTTCTACCATCTCAAAAATGGAAAACTCCACCTGTTTACCACCGATTCGGGCCCGTTCGGTGCCCGGCCAGCCGTTTTGAAAGGCGCATTAACCAATGAACTTTTATACCGGCAAGGCAAATACGAGCTGTATTGGAACAACGCCATGAACCAGACGTTTATTCGAGCGGGTCAGTCTGTTTACCGGATCAGACGCGAACAAAACGGAGATTTAAACTCCGAGCTGATCCTGAATGGATTTGATTTCGAGAAAGAACAAGTATTAGCCATTCATTACGACCCCAACACCCACCGCATCTTCCTCGGCACGCAACTCAGCGGCCTTTTTGTGCTTACCAGAAAAAGGTTTACAACCCTGGCATCCCCCTACCCCGGTACCGACCAGGTCTACTACGGACAAGCGCTGATTAACAAAAACACAGTATTATCCAACCAGGGGATCGCCTACACGACAAATGATTCCGGAAACATCACGAGCCGGCAGCTTCCCCTGATAACCCGCAGTGTGTTCTGGGACAAATCCAGCATTCTGAGAGATGACAACGGCTTTATCTGGTGTAAGCTCGCAAACAAACTGATGTTGTTCGAGCCAGATGGGTCTGCTATTAAACTGGCCTGGACATTGCCCTCCGAAATCACCCAACTTTACCAGGGTCCCGACGGAACGATCTGGATAGCAACCAGTACCGAAGGCCTCTTCTCGATGCGCGCTCCCTTCACAAGGAACAGCCACCCCGATTTGTTTTTAAAAGGACCTCTCATCGACATATCCTGGCTGGTAGAGCAATCGGCCGACACGTTCTGGATTGGTACCCGTCGGGGGCTTTTCCGGATTTCAAAAAGAACCAAGAAGATATCGGCGATCAAGGGACTGGAAGGTATTTATATACGAAGCCTGCATATCTCTCAAAACCAATCCGAGATCTGGCTAACGACTTATAAGGATGGCTTTTTTCTTCTGAAAGATGGAAAACTAACCCGCTTTCCGCCCGACCGGAAGGGTTATCTCGCCAACTCGCATTGCATTGTCGAAGACGATAAGGGTTTTTTATGGATTCCTACGAACCGGGGCTTGTTCCAGATCTTAAAGAAGGACTTACTGAACTACGCCGACAAGCCAACAGACCTCTATTATCACCACTATTCGAAAATCGACGGGTTTAATAGCAATGAATTCAATGGAGGGTGCCAGCCCTGTGCCCTCCGGCTGCCTTCCGGAATAGTGTCGCTGCCTTCCATGAATGGACTGGTCTGGTTCAACCCGGAGCAGACGTCGGCGGAGATGCCCGACAAGAAGATCGTCATCGACCGCATCGAGATCGACCAGCAAGCCGTAGCGGAACCCTGGAAGCGCATTACCTTCACACAGAGCCAGAAACAGCTGAGATTAGAGGTGAATACACCTTTTTTCGGAAATGACTACAACGTTGAATTTTCCTACGCCCTCGCGAAACGTGGTACTGCCCCTGCTCCACCCGACTGGCTGAACGTCGACGCGCCCATTACCAACAAAGCGACGATCAATATTTCCAGCCTGGGCAAAGGGAGGTATACCCTGTATATCAGAAAAAAAAACGGTTTCGGCGCAGGTAATTACGGCTACGAGACTGTCGAAATCGATGTTCCGCCGTTCTGGTATCAGACCTGGTGGTTTTACTTGTCGATCGTGCTGGCAGTCTTTCTGGCTGCGTTTCTTTACTTGAAATACAGGATTCGTTCGATCCAGCGAAGAAGCCGGCTCCTTGAACTCCAGATCAGCGAACGTACCAGCCAGTTACAGGGCACACTACGGGATTTGGAAAGCTCACAAAACGAGCTACTCAGCCAGATGCACCTTCAATCCCGTCTAATGGCCTCTATTGCGCATGACGTCCGCTCCCCGCTTGGCGCGGCGATCATCGTAGCCGGCGAAATGCAGAAAATGATCGAACGACAACAGTTCGACATGGTGTCGCTTTTTGGCAAAAACATAGAAGATGCCCTGCGCATGGTAAAGGGCTCCCTGGAAGACCTGCTGGCCTATGTAAAGATCCAGGTCTACAATCACGAACCCAAGAGTGAAACAGTGGCGCTGCACGAACTGCTCGAAGAAAATATGCAGCTCTACGGTAAAAACACCAGAATCAATTCAAACACATTCCTGAACCTGATCCCCGCCGGTACATTTGTCGATACCCACCAGCAACTGCTCAAAATCATCATCCATAACATCATCGACAATGCCAACAAGTTCACGGATAATGGCGAGATTCGGGCTTACGTCTCACAACACAACAGCCGCCTGCAACTCATCATCGAAGATTCCGGTCGCGGAATTTCAAAGGAGCTGCTTGCCTGGTTTATGGAAGACAAGGCATTGCCGCCTACATCACCGCACACCGGGATCGGCCTGGCGATGATCAAGGAACTGGCGCCATCGGTGACGGAACGTATTGAGATGGAACGGCTCGATCCGGGAACCAGGGTTACGCTTACGTTCCGTGCATTTTCGCAGCATAATTAACCCGGCATATCAAGGCTGTTCCGGGAACCGTTGTTCCGGGAACCGTTGTTCCGGGAACCGCTGCTCCGGGAGCCGCTGCTCCGGGAGCCGTTGCTCGGCCAGTCGCTGCTCACGGAGCTTGTCCGCTAGGTCAATCACATTATCGACACCCAGTTTTTCAAATATCCGCGCTTTGTAAGTACTCACGGTATTGGACTGAATATCGAGATGAGCGGCAATTTCCTTCACCCATTTTCCCGCCACCAACAATTCCGAGATCTCTCGCTCGCGCCCCGAAAGGCTCTTGATTCCGAATGGACGTGTCCGTTTCTGCTTACCGTAAGTCACCACATCGAGCAACCTCTCCTGCACGGCCTGGCTTACATAACGGCTTTTCTTGACCACCGTTAAGATGGCTTTGACAGTCTCGCTCCGCTCGGCGGTTTTGGAAAGATACCCATTTGCACCGGCTGCGACGAATGCGAGCGCGTTCTGTTGCTCGTCGGCCGCGGAGCAAACCAGAATAGGCACCTCCGGCTGCAACTGGCGGATTTTTCCGATCATCGCCGTCCCCTGGCCCCCGGGAAGTTCGATATCGAGCAGGATCAGGTCATACGGGTTGCCGCGGACGCAGATGACGGCATGATCAAAGCTTTCTGATTCATCGATGGTTGCATGGCCGTAAAGGTCCTGCAAAACGATCTTCATACTCATCCGAACCAAAAAATGATCTTCAACAATAAGAATGTTCATGACCTAATCTAATAGTGGGTTTGTCGTAAAACAACACGCAATTGTAGTAATAATTCGCATATTCTTCAAGTTAAATTTAGCTTCTTCCGGGGTAAGCCCACGGATTTCGGAGCCTGCGGCGAATGCGAAGTAATAATACCAAAAATCTCCCGGGCTTATACAACAACCCGGGAGAATGGGAGTTTTTATCACCTCTACGGACAATGGCCAGCGTGGCGCTACCGGGTAACGGCTACTTTGTGTGTGCTGATAGTGCCGTCAAACAGGGTCAAGGTCACGATATAGACGCCGGGCGTGAGCTTGCTGACATCGACTCCGTCGTTGGATACCTTTTGCACTTGTAGAAGATATTGGCCGGCAATGTTTTTTACCGATACTTCTTTCACCATGACATAGCTGTCGATGAGCAGTTTGTCAGACACCGGGTTCGGATATGGCCTGACGGCCTCACCTTTGATTTCTACATTACGGATCGCGCTGTACGCGAAGCTATCATCCCTGTCCACCATTTTCAGCCGGTACAGGTTCTGTCCTGTCAAAGGTGCGTTATCTGTATAGAAGTAATCGACCAGAACTTTACTTTCTCCAGTTGAAGCAACCGTCCCGATCTTGCCCCATTTTTTGCCGTCGGCACTTCGCTCGACTTCGAACCGGTCGCTATTGGTTTCCTCCGTGGTTGCCCAGCTGAGCAATGCGGTTTTCCCCTCGGCAACGGCCGCAAAGCGGGTCAGCGTTACCGGAAGCGGCAGAATAAGCGAAGCAAATGTATAGGCTGTATAGGAATCCGGCGCCAGCGACGAGGTAGTCGTAATGGACCCCTCTGCCAGGCTGCCGCTACCACCCAGTATGGATGTAACATCCACTTTCGACGGAATGGCCACCCATTGCGTTCCGTTCCATCCGGCGATCGTGAGTTTAGCAAGGTTCCCCCCCGTCAACGAAGCTATGGCGCTTCCTGCGTCCCAGGTCAGCGTCAGTGGCGTCGCATTTGCGCCATCAATGTCCCAATATTCGATAATACTCACGACCTCGACGTTCTGGCCCACGCTGGCCGTTGCGAACGGCCCGCCATTTGGAAGCGCGGCATAGTTAGCCCCTGTAAACAGGTTACTTGTGGCGGCGGTATTAGGGTCTGTATGAAAATAAGCACCCATTGTCCCATCTGCAGATGCCGCAAACTGCCCCAAAGCTCCATTGTCGCCTACAGGGAAGACAAATGTGCCCGCTCCGTACTTGCGCACGTAGCCGTCCACATAGCCCGCGTCCGAAGCACCAACGGACGTCAGGTTATCTCCGGCGAAGTTCAGCACACCGAAGCTTCCTGTTGCACGCTCGGTAAGGATCACACCGGGCTGGGTGCCCCCTCCTCCGGTAACGAAATTGTGGTTGCCGAAAAATGACATTTGAGCACCGCCGAAAATAGTCGTATTTCCCTGGCTGCCTTCCTGGGCATGGGCCAGGTGCCCGAGCAAAAGCAGGGCAGCAGAAACCGCCGCGCCGCGCCATCCGCTTCCGGATGAGCTGGTATAAAGTTGTTTCATTGTTTCGTCTTGGTTAAATGACAGGCATCACGAAAATGCTTGCAGCGCCGCGGTGTTGATACCCACGCCGCCGTGCTTCATCACCACCACATGCCAGGCATGTTGAAATGAAGCAAATGTCTCAGTCGATTTTGGTGACAGTCATGTATGCACGTCCGCAGGTTCCTGTCCAGATGGGATTGACTGGCGGATTTCCATCGGTTTGCATCGTGTACCCTTCCAGCGAGATTCCGTCACCTGCTGTTAATTTCCCCGTGTAAACCACGGATTGCCAGTCCCCGGCTGTCAGGCCCATCGGGCTGGCTCCCTTGAAAATCGGACCGCCATTTTCCGATACTACCCATATCCTTGTCCAGAGCGTTACGCCGGCACCCGTTGTGCTGATACACGACAATCCAACCTGCACGGAGTAAGTACCGTCCGCGGGAACAGTATACCGTTTGGTAGATGCGTTCCAGCCTGCCGCACCCAGCGTAGGGACAAGCGGAAGCCGCTGATCCGGTTCGTCATGGGTTGTGAAAGTGGGAATCGTAGCAAGCCCGGTAATAGCCCCGCTGAATGCAGTTACCGGAATCGAGAGATCGGACTGGCTTTGCCAGGTAGCCACACCGTTCGCATCGGACGTTAATACCTTTTTATCGCCCTGGGAACCGTCAGCGATGGTCAGTTTGCCCGTCGTTTTGTGAATGCTGATTTTTTTGGCAGGATCCGTACTTTCAACTTCGAGGTTATTGTTCGGATTGATTGTCGTGGGATTGGAGCCGATCTTCACCTGACCGAAAGTGGCAGCACCGGTTGCCACCGTCATGGCAATCGCCAGTGCTGAAAAGAGTCGAATTGTTTTCATGAAGTGATTTGTTTGTGGAACTATGGTTGAGTTTGAAACAGAACAAATCTACAATCGCAGGATTACTTCAATCTGTCGACATACGAAATAGTTATCGTAGATCAAGCCCTACAAAGTAGTACAAATACTACTTTGCAATAGCTGGATACAACGAAAAAAAGTCTGCACCCCGAAGATATGCAGACATTAGATTTTTTAACTAGTTATTCCCTAACCAGCCCCCACGTAGCTCCGGATATCAAAAACGTTAAGGCCTAAAATGACCGGATTCCCCGGTGCAGATTTGAACCGTATCACCAGTGATCCGGGCCCCGTTGCAATGCTGTTGGAAAATACCGACGACGATATAGGGCAGTAAACAGGCCAGTCACCCACCGCTGCTAGGCCTTTAATGATCACCTGTTCGGCCGGGGTAAAGTCTGCATCAGAAGTGAGGGTAAGCGTAATGCCATCGGCGGCAAACAGGGAGCCCACAGCATGGGTAAAGCTTCCGGTAGCCCCGAAGTAGGCCTGCCAGTCGGCACTGTCGATCCACGGCGGAGTACACGGCGATGCCCATGCCTGGTGCAGCAGGAAGGAATTGTACCATTGCCCTGGCGTGACCGCGACGGTTGCGACATGGTCGAACTGGACGGAAACGGTGATCTTGCTCAATGCGAACTTCCTGCTCACATGAAAGGCCGCCGAACTGCCCGTCCATATTCCGAAATAATTAGGGTCATCGCCGGGCACCCAGGAATTGGAAACATCCGGGTCGTCGTGGGTCGAGTCGAAGGAGAAGCTTGCCCCGGAAGAAGCCCGGAGGGTGTTTTTCAGATCCGAAAAAGTAGGCAAAAAATCCGCTGGTTTGGCATTTGGCCCTTCATAGGGCTGCAAAAGCGCCTGCGCGCCTTCGATCAGCAGTTGGGTGGAAAGGTCGGAGCGCCCGATGTTGGCTACTTCCGGCGCATTCACCATTGCCCACTGAAACCACACGGTCGGTAAGGTATTGGCGGGCGGAGGGGGCGTGATGGTTTTAAGGTAAGCCTGCCATTGCACATAGGTGTCGGCACCGATGTCCTCCACAAAATCGCTTTCGGGGAACGAAAGCCCATTCACCACCGCCGCGTACTGGCTGAAAAACGTTGGCTGCTGATAAAGCCAGCGATTGTATTTGAGCGTGACGGGTGGAACGACATTGAAGGAATCCCAAAGAGCCTGGTCGCTCGTGGGTACCGCCGGAGGTTGTAGCAACTGGAAATGCCGGATCGACAGGTTCAGACTGGCCGCCAACTGATTATACCACCCGTCGGTCACGGCGGTCATCGCTTCGGTAGGGGTATCGGTGATAGTTATCATTTTGCTTCCTGAATAATGGTTTCCTTCCACATGGGTAAAATCAAAAGAAGAAGGCTGGTCTTACCCAGCCTTCCAAAGAAAACACTAAGCAGTAGCCAGGCTGTTCGGAACGAATGCTTTGGCCGATTCGAAAAGCGAAACGCCCAGGTCCGCAGAGTGGCCTACAAATTCTCCGGCTGACAATACGTTCACACCCAGCACAACCGGTACCCCCGGAATACTGCTGGTAGTGATGGTCATATTGTTGTCCTTGTTGAATGTGACGCGGTTGGTCGACGTGCTGCCGCTATCGCCCGAATAGAACGGCCAGAAACCGGACGAGCCGCTGGATGTAATCGTCTGCTGATCAACGGAAGAATACTTGGCATTCGAAGTAATGGTGATGGACATACCCGACGCCACGATCACGTTCGCGGAGAAGTATTGCATGTTACCATCTGTGCCAAACGTATTGTTCCAATTAATGGGTGCTTTGTCTCTCCATGGGCTGCCGGTTTTGTTGGCAAATGCCAGACCCATCGCCGAAGAATAATACCATGCGCCCGGTGTGTTGGGCAACACGAGAAGGTGCTCAAATTTCGCTTCGAGCTGAATGCGGCTGGAAGCGAATTGCTCGCTGAGCGTTGAGGTAGAGCTGCTGCCGCCCCACAGGCCGAAGAAACCCGAGGTCGAGCCGCCTGCCCAGGAGCTGCTTACATTTTTGTCCATCGTACTGCTGTCGAACGAGAACGAACGTGAAGGAGCGTTTGCCAATTGGTTTACCATATCGGCATAGTTCAGTTGCCAGTCGAAGTTGATCGGCAGGCCTTGAGGCGTGGTGTACACCAATGTAAGTTCGTTCTGTGCGGTAGCGATCGGGTCAAGCAGAATAGCCGCATAGTCGGAAGAACCGATATTGGCCACGTCCGGCGCGTTGAACATCGCCCAGTTTCTGAACATCGTGGGGATCTGGTTCATACTTGGCGTAGGCTGTTTTTGCACATAAGCCTGCCATGCGAGAAAATTCTCGTCCCCGATATCCTTTCTCACATTGATAGTCCGCGAAGCCTCCAGCGCCGAAAGCAAGCCTCTGTAATTGTTATAGAACTGGTTACCGCCGCTGGCAACAAACTGTGCGGTCAATGATTTGGGAGGGATATTGTTGTAGTAAGCCCAGAAAGTCGGGTTTGCGGCAGTACCACTCGCAATCGGAGGTGCTGGCTGAATGATCTGAAAAGAGTCCTTACTCTGGCCTAAACCCTGGATCAAACCATTGTACCAGCCGTTTTGTAAATCTAGAAAATCGCTCATTGTGACGTATGAATAATCCCCTTTTTTAAGACGTGCAGGATCCGTCCCCGTAATAATGCCTTTACAGGTAAGCCCGTTTTTTCGAGTGGTTGCTGATCTCCACTTTACAAAAGCTTTTGCCTGACAAAGGTTCGTAGAAATAATTCTTCAAAAACGACTACAAACACCTGTTTTTGAAAAACACGTGTTTACACCTGCCTGAATGGTAAACCGGTAGGAAATGAGGTGAAATGGGCCAGAAAAGGCTGATAGAAGCAAAAAAATATTATAGAAGTATTTCTATGTCAGAAATTTACTAAACCGTCGCCGCAATCCAGTTCCGCACAATGGCGGCCAGCGCCTGCTCTCCCGCCTTCACGGCCTCCATATGCTTAAAAGAAGCGATCGCCCGGTCGTTTTCCCTCCAAACGAGCAGGCCTGACGCGTCCTGTATCAGCCTGCCTTTCGGCTGCTCCTTCACCTTCGCGCCACGGTGAAAAACGAGCTGGATTTGCTTGGGAGGTTGGATTCTCATCGTGACCCTGTCTTCAGGGCCTATTGAGTAGTTGGGGCCATTCCATTTGATATTTTCTTCCAGCAATGCATTTGCCTGCAAAATAATGAGGCGCAGCGCTTCAATCTCCTGCCTGAGCGGGTGATGCAATTCATCCAGAAATCGGGTAACGTCGTTATTAAGCGGCATGACCGGGAAAGTTATGATTGACAAAAAATTACTCGATAAGTTTACAAAACCGGATCGTGTTGCCGTCCGCATCCGTGACATAAAACTCCCTCCGGCCCCAGGTCTGGTCCACCGGTCCCTGATGCACCTTCGAGCCGGCCCTGAGCGAAATGTCAAGCCCCCGCCCTATGTACTTCGCGAACAATGTATCCACATCTTCCACCCAAAAATAGACTACGGAGCCAAACAACCTTTCGCTTTCCGAGGTAGTTAGTTGCATGTTCCAGCCATCCCGGCCCAGGTCTACCACCGGGGAATCGGCATTATCATTCGGGTCGGTCATTTCGAAATCAAGCACCTCCGTGTAGTACCGGATAGCCTCGGCCATGTTTGTGACTTTGAATAGCGGGACGATCATAGCAACATATTAAGTTTTTACGGAACATTTTTTGGCATTATTGTATTTTATATTATATTTAATTAAATTATATATTACCATGAAGCCATTACCACTTACCGTCTTCGTCCTCGCGTTAGGCGCTTATATGACCGCCCATGCGCAGACGCGCAAACCTGCATTGCCGGAGGACACCATCACCTCGGAAATCATCTTGCAGGACTTGCTGTACCGCCATCCACCCGAAGTTGAAAATTTTTCAGAAGAAAAAGTCTTTGCGTGCCCCATCGAGCAACAGCCGGAATACCCCGGCGGGACTCATGCAATGTACAAATTTATTGAAGCCAACCTTCGTATGCCTCGAAAGGCGAAAAACGCCCGGATTTCGGGGAGGGTATTTGTGAGTTTTCTTATAAAAGAAACAGGCGAGATCAGCGATATCACCGTTTTGAAAGGGCTTGGATTCGGGTGTGACGAAGAAGCGGTGCGAATAGTGGGGTTAATGCCCAAATGGAAACCAGCCAGACAGTCTAACAAAATTGTCAGGGTCAAATACAATCTACCCATCTTATTTAATATCAACTAAAAGCCGAAAACATACATTCCGCATGCTTTCGGCCGATTATTAATCCACATTTCCATCCTACAACGCAACCGTCCTCGTAGAAATACCAACGCGATTCAGAAAGTTGATGTGGCTGATGCAAATGATCAGATCGCCGATCTCGCTGGTCGTGAAATGCGTTTTGACACTTTCATAGGTTTCGTCGGAAAGGCCGTCGACCGAAATGTGCGTGATCTCTTCGGTCAGTTGAAGCACGCTCCTTTCGGCCTCGGTGAACAGCGGGCTTTCTTTCCAGGCCGAAAGCGCAAATATCCTCCGGGCAGATTCGCCGATTTGCAAAGCCTCAGCGGTGTGGTAATCGATACAATAGGCACATTTATTGATCTGCGAAGCGCGGATCTTGATGAGCTCGATCAGGCTCCGGGGAACGGATGATGCGTATACGCGTTTTTCGATGGCGGACATATGCGTCCAGTATTGGGGTTCTTCCCTCCAGACATCCAGGCGGTGTTTAACAACTTTTTGCATGATTGACATTGTTTTGTTTTGTACTACAAAATTCGTCAGGCATGCGAAGGAACTTCTTAAACTGGTTTAAGAAAGGTATTTCTTCCGGATCTCACTGAGGTACTCGGGGGTAAAACCCAGGAACGAGGCCATCAGGTATTGCGGTACCCTTTGCAGGAAGGCCGGATATTTTTTGCTAAAATCCCGGTACAAATCCTCCTTCGACAGATCGTACATCTTGCGCACCCTCATTTGCGAAGCCGCATACGCCCGCTGGAATACGAGATGAAAGTACTCGTTAAGTTCAGGAAATGCCGATAGCAGTTCTCGTTGTTGCGCGGCGGAAATAGCCAATACTTCGGTTGCTTCGATGGCGCGGATGGAAAATTGCGCAGTACCGCCATCCTGAAATGCCATAAAATCGGTAGTCCACCAGTTTTCCAGTGCGAAATCAATGGTTTGTTCCACGCCATTCTGCCGTAGGTACAGCAAATGAACACATCCTTTCACAATAAAAAACTTCTCATGGCAACGCTGTCCTTCTTCGAGCAGCAACTCCTTTTTTTCAAAGGACCTCCTTACAAAGAAACCCCCGATCGCGTCGAGTTGCCCGGGCTTTACCGAAGAATATCGGGCAATATGGGTAATCAGTTCCTGCATAAGCGTGCTTCCGTTGTTGTGCGGGGTAAAAATAGCCACAATAATGCGCGCATAAACCCTTTAAACACCCGGGCCCGAAAATGTTTTCTTCCGGCCTTGGCGTTTCGTTGTGAATTGAAATAAGTAAATTCGCAACAGCCCTGTATCCAACTCCGGGCTTTAAGACTAAACTTCCTGAAAAAATGAAATTTGCAATCCACGCATTCCTTGCCGGTGCCACACTCACGCTTGCGCCATCGCTCTCGATCGCCCAGCAAACGGCAGCGCCGGCCGCCGGAGCCCCCGTTGAGACCAAAAAGCCCAACTCCGAGTACAAATCTGCATTTGCAGGCCAAACCCGCATTGGCTCGGTCGTAACCAAAACCCCCTATGAGGGGAAAGTACTGACATCCTCCCTCGAAAGACCATGGGGAATAGCAGTGCTGCCCGACGGCAAGTTTATCGTGACGGAAAAGGGCGGGACGATGCGTATCGTGTCTGCAACCGGCGAAGTTGGGAAACCGATTGACGGTGTACCCAAAGTAAACAGCGACGGCCAGGGTGGCCTGCTCGGCGTTACGCTTGATCCGGCTTTTGCTCAAAACAGAATGGTGTACTGGGCGTTTTCAGAGCCGCTGGCTGACGGAAACCTCACAGCCGTGGCGAAAGGCAAACTTTCGGCGGACGCGACGAAGCTGGAAAATGTTAAAGTTATTTATCAGGCAACTCCTGCCTATAAAGGGACGCTCCACTACGGCGGCCGCGTGAAATTTGCGAAGGACGGAAACCTGTTCGTATCGACCGGGGAGCGCTCCGACCTCGTTACACGCCCGCAAGCGCAGGACCTCAACTCCGGACTGGGTAAGGTAATCCGCATTACCACGGACGGAAAACCTGCCAAAGGAAACCCGTTCATTGGCAAGGAAAATGCACGCCCCGAACTGTATTCATACGGACACCGCAACGTTCAGGGTCTGGCGATCAATCCGGTTACGGGCGATTTGTGGGAAACCGAATTCGGCCCAAGAGGTGGTGACGAGATCAACCGCGTATTGCCCGGCAAAAACTACGGCTGGCCAACCATCACCTACGGAATTGAGTACAGCGGCAAGCAGATTGGCGATGTGATTCAGCAAAAAGAAGGAATGGAACAACCGGTGTACTATTATGACCCCGTTATTTCCCCGAGCGGTATCACATTCTACGACGGCAAGCAAATACCCGAATGGAAAAATAACCTGTTCATCTCCTCCCTCAGCGGCATGCACGTTTGCCGGATCGTGATCAAAGACAATAAGGTTGTCGGCGAAGAACGACTTCTTTCCGGCGAAAACCAGCGTTTCAGGGACATTACCGAAGGCCACGACGGAGCGCTTTACGCCGTTACAGACCAGGGAAGACTGTATAAAATCGGTAAAAAGTAATTTTCAGGAGCATTCTCCCGGAATAGCAAACCGACCCACCACCCGTCGCACCGGCAACAGCGTTGTCATGCGACGGGTGTTTTGTTTTAATAGCTGATTTTGAAAGGATTTGGTACGCTTATTGCTGGTTATATGCAGATATAAACCATGACCGATATGGAGAACTTAAAGCCCATTGTTAAACAGGTTATCAAGATCTGGCGTCTGTATAAGACCCTGCAACTGACGCTGACGCTTGCCATGCGCCATGAAATCCCGTTCCGGATGCGGAAGCTGTTGAGTCGTGATTACATGATTTGCTCTGTATTGAAGAAAGAAATGGCTAATCTGTACGACGCGCTCAAATGCTGCATGCAGGATGTTTGTATCACGCGCCCCGATACCGGAGCTACCATGGTTGTGGACGTAAAAGGCAATGTAGAGCTGGCAATGGGTAAAATCGTCAACGTGCACCGGCAGATCATCGCAGAATACGAAACATTATTTGCGCTGGTCGATGGTTCTAATCTTAACCTTTCGTTGCTTCGACAGCATCGGAAACAAATGGCGCAAATGACGGATGATCTTTCGGCACAATCGGAAAGACTGGAACCGGAAGATCATCGCCAGAACTACGTTTGATGTGCCAGTGACCAGCGGGGTCACCGGATATCCCATTTGACTTTTCCTGCGAACGGGTCACTGCTCACCATATATTTGCTACCCTTTTTCAGGAGTACAAGCTCCTTTACACTTTCCAGGCCAGGCAGGAAAAGCTGCACTTTCGCGGTAGCACCGCCACCATAAGTTTGCAATTCGATCCGTGACCAGTCGATATCGCCGGTAGACTGCGCAACCTTTACGTGCGGAAGTACCGCGCCCTCGCGCACCATCATCACCACGTCGAGTTCGCCGGTTGCGATTTCATGCCAGCCGCTTCCGTAGGCCTTGCCGGTTTGGTAGTCGGTCCATTGACCTTTCGGCAGGTAAACGCTACGTGTTTTGCCTGCTTCAAAAAGGGGCGCCACTAGCAGGTCCGAGCCAAGCATATACTCATTATCGACCATCCAGGCACCGGGATCGGCGGGGAACTCCACCAGCAACGCACGCACCATCGGCAATCCTCTTTCCGACGCGAGCTTCGATTGCGTATAAATGTAGGGCATGAGTTTGTACTTCATCTCCACTGCCTTTCTGAAATAGTTCTGAAACTCCTCACCGTATTCCCACGGCTCCTTGGGCGCCTGCCCATGCGTGCGGGTATGTGAGGCGAGTAGCCCCATCGGCAGCCAGCGACGGTAGAGATCTTCCGGCGTCTTCATGGTAAACCCGCCGATATCGTGGCTCCAAAATGTAAAACCCGACAACCCTAGCGACAAACCGCCCCGCAGCTGCGCTTCCATTCCCTTGTTCGTAGTTTCGGCGTCGCCGCCCCAGTGGATCGGGTAACGCTGGCTCCCTGCCCAGGTGCTCCGTGCCCAGATGATGTTGTCACCCGTCATTTTCCGGGTCAGTTCGGATACAATCTTGTTGTAGCGCAGCGGGTAGAGATTATGTTCGTAAAAACCAGTGCGGCCCGAAGCATATAGGCCCGATAATGGCGCAGCCTCCCCAAAATCAACCTTAATGGCCGAAACGCCCAGTTTCAGCAGTCCGGCTATTTTGTCTTCATACCACTTTACCGTATTAGGATTCGAAAAATCGAGCACCGCATCCTCGTAAGGGAGTGTACCATTGGCGTTTTTAACAGCCAGCCCTTTTTCCACAATTTCAGGATATAGCGCATTTTTAGGAACAAAATAAGGCAGCTGCCAGAGCGAGGTACGGAAACCCTGCTTTTTCAGGTCGGCGATCATGCCTTCCGGGTCCTTGAAACGGCTCGGAGCGAAACGGTAATCGCAGCGCCAGTCGGTTTCGAACCAGCCGGTGTCGAAATGGATTACATCCGACGGAATGCGGTTCTGGCGGAGTTTCGCGGCTACGTTACGGCCATCCTGCTCCGAAAAATAAGTAATGCGGCTCATCCACAACCCGAACGACCACAATGGCGGCATGGAAGCTTTGCCGGTGAGGTCGGTATAGGCATCCAGAATTTCCTTAGGTTGCCCCAGGAATACAAACAGGTCGAGGTTTTCATCGCCGATCTGCATCGCATTCGACTCCCCGTAGGTAGCTCCGAAATCACAGGTAATGGGAGCCGTGGTGTGCATGAACATGCCGTAACCGCGCGAGCTCATATAAAATGGAATGGGCTTGTACATGGTCTGCGTTTCGACGCCGTTGGGGTCGTGGGTCCAGAGCACCAGTTTCTGCCCGTTTTTGTCCAGGCGGGTAAATGACTCGCCGCAGCCGAAGATCTTTTCATCGGGCGAGATGGCAAACACCGCTGCCACGCTGCGCGAATAATCGGATGCCCGGCGGACAAACGAAAAAGGCAATGTCGGCGTGTAGGAAGCCTTACCATCGGCTTGGCTGCGGGTTTGGGTTAAAATCTTGCCACTGGCATCGCGGATAAGTATTTTCCAGGGGTTTTCATAAATGGTCACCGAGCCATACGCGCCGGTGTACTGGTGCCCCCCGTTAATCTTGCTATACTTCCACGAAGCATCCTTCGCAGGCTCGCCCGTAAGCATGAGCGACGGGCCCGGTGCGGGCCCCTGTGCACCCGTGTTCGCACGGATGCGCACCGTACGCGGGGAGGTGAATTCGACGGAAAATGGCAGAACCGGGTCCTGGGCGTATTCAATTGCCGGGAACTCGTTACTGAACGAGCGTTTGTAGCTCAACATCGAGTTGTTGAAGTTGTGGGCCGAAAACGGCTCGTTCCTCTTCCATTTGATCTTGCCAGCACCCGTAGCCGGGTCGAACGCGGCCAGACTGTCGGCGAAGAAAACGGTGTTGGAAAAATCGCGAAAATCTTGGCTGATGTCGACTGGTTCGTTGATCAGCTTGCTGTGCCGGCCGCTCCCCGGCTGGGCGTCGGTGCTAAAAACCGTGACCAGCGTTAGTAAGAGGCTATAAGCTATAAGCTGCAAGTTGTAAAGTCTGTTGCGGACTGGGCGCTTTAAGTTATACATGGAGTGCTTTTCAAATGTGATGCCCGATATTTGCGGGCAATGATTTCCCTGAAAAACGCTACGCCCACGTCACGCAGGCGCACGAGATCCTGGTCGGGTAAGGTTCCAGTCACTTGTATTTGTCCGGCCACCGGCGGGCTACCCGGCAATCATATTGCGAGCGCCCAACCGATGGCGGATAATGGATTATTCGGCGTTGTACCTATTTTTTCACGATCCGGAAATTATCCACGCTACCGTTAAAAGAAGCGATGGCCACATCCGCCGAACCGAACGACACTTTCAGGTCGGTAATCTTCGATACATCGGAGATGGTAGAGCCGGAAGCACTCTTGAACTCGGAAAGCTCGATAACCGCTGTTCTCCACCCGTTTGTCTGATAGCCTGCCGAAGCATATTCCGTAGAGTTCCAGGGCTGGAATGCATACACATATTCAGTGCCGCCAGCGCCGATGGTAATATCGTACTTCCCGGCTTTCCACGGTTCTGCGATATTATGTTCGAATTTGAATTGTCTGCTCCCTGCGTCTCCGGCCGCCAGTTTGAAGTCGAAATAGCAGGTGGAGAACACCCAGCCGTCGTTATAGCCGGCAGCGGGCAGTTTGGTTTGCTTGATCCTCGAAAACTTACCCGAAATGGCCTGCGCGTCCGTTGCGGGCACAATAGGCGCCCCTCCCCAGCATACTTCCGATCCCCACGTGGTAGCGGGAACATCGAAATTGATCATATTGCCCGTCAGGTCGTTCATTTTAAAAGTAGTTTTCGTAGTTCCGAACTCTCCTTCAACCGTAATAATGTCAACCGCGGCGGTAGCAGGCATTTTGGCGGTAATTTGCTTTACCGTAGCGCTCAAAACCTGCAAACTGGTGGTACCCAGCTTCACCGATTTAATATTATAGAAATAATCCCCATTGATTACCACCGTACCATTAGCCTTCACAAACTCGGAATACAAACCCGAAATGACCGGTACCGGTGCCGTCAGCACGAAATCGTAGGTCGTTTCGCCACCTTTGGTAACCACCTTGATTTTGCTGGGCACAGCGGCGTCCACCGCTTTGGTAGGCGCATTGGCCGGAATGGTCACGATAATGTTCGAATTACTGCCCAAAGCGGAATTAAAACTTGCTTCGAAATCATTGAAATACACTTTCAACACGCTGCCCAGGTTCTGTCCCTGGATCACGATCAGGCTGCCCGGTTCGGCGGCGGTCAGGGAGCTGTCGGCTTTCGTGGGATCGAGCAGGCGCACTTTGCTGATGGTCGGCGCGCCATCGATGTCGTCGTCGTTACAGCTCTGGAAGGACAGCAGCATACCTGCCGCCAGCAATAGTCCCAGCGCCGTTTTGCATATATTTTTCAAATTCATTGTGATCAGGGATTTGGGTTAATCAACTAGCTTGCTGAAATCGAAAGCGACCGGCTCATTCTTCAACGAAGGCGCATTGACGATCTCGCTTTCCGGGAACGGCAGGTACAAGGTCGCGTCGGTCAGCGGGTAATACTCGGCCGGTGAATACGTCACAGTGTACTTTTTGGGATTGATAGAGCCCGCCATGTAGGTCATCGTATAGTTTTCCTTGTGTTGGGCTGCTGTGTAAGCGATCGCTTTGGCAGGATTGAAATAATACCAGCGCACCACTTCGTTCCAGGAATTACCCTCAAAAACCGTTTCCACCCTTCTCTCTCTGAAAATATCCTCGAAAGTCAGCGAAGTCTTCGCAGGCATTCCCGCTCTTTTACGCACGGCATTGAAGTACTCCAGCGCTTTTGCGTCGGCAGTCGTTGCGGCATTGCCCAAGACGGCGTCGGCATAAATCAGGTACACTTCCGCCAGGCGCAACATGTAGGAGTTGATGTTCGCAGCCATGAAGCCGCCGAGGCCGCCATTATCCGCCGGTGAGCCGATAATGTACTTTTTAATGGCCGACAATGCAGCCGGACGGTTGTATTTCAACCCGCCGTTCCCTTTCTGGATATTAGGGTAAACATCGGTATCGAACATGGCAATCGCCTTTCTGCGCAATGAATCGGCCGGGTTTTCGGTGAAATACTTCACGAGGTCGGCCGATAGCCCCTGTGCCGCGCCCCAGCCGTCGCCCGTGCCGGTAATATTGGCATCGTAGGCGAAATATGCCTGGAAAGAGTTGTTCACGCCCCACGGGCTGCTCACGGGCATCCATTGCAGGGAGAATAGGCTCTCAGGATTGTTCTTCGAAGCATTGTTGTTCGCGCTCTCGAACAGCTCCCCATACGTAGGCGCCAGCGAAAGGCCGCTTTTGGTGATCACGCTTTCCGCATAGTATTTCGCACTGTCCAGGTCAGCCTGTTTACGGGTACCGTTCTGGTTCAGGCCCGAGCGCATCAGGTACATACGGGCTAGCATTCCTTCGGCCGAATACTTCGTCAGACGCCCCTGTACCGCCGTTGCAGGCAGGTTTTCAGCAGCGAAGCGGTAGTCTTGAATGACGAGTTTCCACACATCGTCGATCCGGTTGCGGACGGGCGGCGTGTTCAGCTGCGCCACGTTGTCGTATACAATGGGGACCGCCCCCCAGTTGGTTACCAGGTAATAATAGGCCGTAGCGCGCATAAAGCGGCATTCGCCCAGCCCCTGCGCCTTTACGGCTGCCGAAGCAGTGCTGCCCTGGGCCTCTTTGATCGCCTTGTAGGCATTGTTGCTCTGCGCGATGATCTTGTAAAACGACTTATAACCAGGTAGTAGCGTACCCACGTCTGTCGACGGGACCGCATGCTTGATGTAAGCCGTGCGGTCGTTGGAATTGAGGTTCCCGGCGCGCGCCTCTTGGAATGCCATGTTGGCCTTGTCGTTGAAATCGAACCAGACAATGTTGTAGAGCGGGGCTGTTCCGGCCAGGATTTCGTCGTTGGTTTTGTAAAAGTTACCCGACGTCATCGCGTCCAGCGGCGGGTGGTTGAGGAATTCCTCGCCGCACCCCTGCAAGAGCATCATCGCCCCAATAGCCGCTATGAATCTGAATTTGAATTGCATATGGAATATTTTTTAAGAAAAATTGACGTTGGACCGGCCCGCTTAGAAATCGGCCAGCAAACCGAATGAATACATGCGCACGGAAGGGTAACGGCCCGTATCGATCCCGGCCATCACAGTACCGCCATAGTTCACCATCCCGATCTCCGGATCGTAGCCTTTGTATTTCGTGATCGTGAACAGGTTCTGCGCACCCACCGAAGCCCGCAAGCCCCTGATGAAGAAGTCTTTCAACATCGATTTCGGGAAGTTGTAGCTGAGCGTGATGTTTTTCAGGCGCACGTAGCTGCCGTCCTCAATGAAGTTGGTGTTCATCCGGTTGTTGCCATTCGGGTCGCCCGGCGCGATGCGCGGGATCGTGTAACCCGGATTGGTGAGCGTAACAGTTTCCGCGTCGCCCGCATTGTAGCTGCTCGGCTTCGCGTAGTTAGCCACCGATTTCCACTGGTTGCCAAACACACCGCCATTACCGGGGATTTCGGCACGATAACGTGGGTAGTTGAGAATGTCGTTCTTGAAGCTTCCGGTCAGGAATGCATTCAGTTCGAAATTCTTGTAAGTCATATTGTTGTTGAAACCGAGGGTAAATTTCGGCCATGGGTTACCGATCACGGTGCGGTCCTCGGCGTCGATCACGCCGTCGCCGTTCAGGTCGCGGAACTTGGTGTCCCCTACCCAGCTACCGGTTGCAGGATTGATCGTCAACTGACCGTTCGAGGTCTGCACGGCGTGGTTCTTGATATCGTTCGCATCCTGGAAAAGCCCGTCGGCTACATACCCGGTGATCATGCTCGCGGGCCGCCCTACTTCGGTTTTGAAACCTACCGAAGTCGCATTCCAGGTTGGCGTGATCGGGTTCAGCAGCGAGGTCACTTTGTTGCGGTCAAACGAGAGGTTAATACCCGTTTTCCAATAAAAACCACCTTTGTCGATGTTCACGGTATTCAGCGTAAAGCCGATACCACGGTTTTTCATCGAGCCCGCATTCACGGCAGGCCAACTCAAATAACCCGGCGAATAAGCGATGTCGCCGCCGTACGTGAATGGGTAGGAGTTTACGGTAATGAGGCTGGTAATGTTCTTAATGTACGCATCCGCGATCAGCTCCAAGCGGTTGCCGAACATGTGCAGGTCAAGTCCTCCGTTGATCACGTCGTCCTTTTCCCAGGTAAGGAACTCATTGGCGAAGTTGGACGCCAGAAAGCCGGTTCCCCAACCGGTGGGCACAGTTTGCAAGGTCGAGAAGATCGCATTGCCACCGCTGCCCTGATTACCGGAGCGACCTACTTCGAAACGCAATTTCAGGCCGTTGATCTCTTTCACATTTTTCAGGAATGGCTCCTCCGACACGCGCCATGCCACCGACACCGCCGGGAAATTACCCCAGCGACGGCCTTCGCGGAATGCCGACGAACCGTCCATCCGGTAAGTTCCCTGCAAGAAATAGCGTTCCTTGAAGCTGTAATTCACACGGGCAAAATACGATTCGCGCGAGCCGCCGCCTTTGCCGCTTCCGTTGCTCACATTAGAAATCACGGAAGCATCCCCTCCGGAAAGTTCTTCAATGGTATTGGTAATAAACTTCTTACGTGTTCCTGTGAGCGACTCGTAAGCAAACTCCTGCGCCTCGTGACCGGCCATCAGGTTGACGCCATGTTGTCCGAGTTTCAAATCATAGGTTAATCGGCTATGCAAACTCCACCATGTATTTGTATTCACCGAGCGGGTCGAGGTGGCCGCGTCCTGCGACACCACATAACCGCCGATGGTATACGACGGGTGGAATGAATAGTATTTCAAAAATTCGGCGCTACCGTTGGCTTCGGTGTGCCAGGTGAGATTCTTGGCCAGTTTCACATCCGCGAAAAGGCTTCCCAGGATCGACGTCCGGCGGTTGTAGTCATTGTAGATTTTCGAGATCATCACCGGGTTCGTAAACTGGAATTGCGTGGAGGTAGGCCCGCCCCAGCTGCCGTCGGGATTGGTCACAGGCACGCTCGGGTTCTGGTCGAGGGCGAGCTGGATAATGCCGCCATTATTGGTATTCACTTTTTCTTCGGTAATACCTACGCTCATATTGGCACCGATTTTCAGCCAGCTGCGGGTCTGGTTTTCGAGGTTCAAGCGGCTGTTGTAGCGTTTGAAACCCGAACCTTCGACGATCCCTTTCTGATTGAAATACTCTCCCGACAAATAGTAGGTCGATTTTTCCGTACCGCCACTAAGCCCCAGCGAGTATTTTTGAAGGGTAGTAGGCCTGAAAAGCGCGCTCTGCCAGTCGGTACCATTGCCGAGCACCGACGGATCTGCAAATGCCGGGTCGCTGGCGGTGCTACCCACTGCGGCCGCTTCGTTTCTGAACTGCGCATACTCCCGCAGGTTCATTACATCAATATGCTTAGGCTCAGCCTGCACGGTTACGAGTGAGTTAAATGTAATCTTCGCCTCGCCCGCCTTACCGCGCTTGGTGGTGATCATCACAACTCCGTTGGCACCCACGGCACCGTAAATCGCGGTTGCCGAAGGCCCCTGCAAAACGTTGATCGTCTCGATATCGTCGGGGTTTATGCTGGAAAGGATGTTAGAAAAGCCCGTCGGACGGTTGTTAGGGTCGTCCTTCATATTATCCGGCTTGATCTGCACCCCATCGATCACATATAGTGGCTGTGTAGTACCCGTCAAAGAGCTCAGACCGCGGATCAGTACCGACGGCGCCGCTCCCGGCTGGCCGGAGTTCTGCTGCACCAGCACGTTGGCCGCGCGGCCCTGCAAGCCTTGTTCGAGGGAAGTATTAATGGTTTTGCTCAGATCCTTGCCCGAAACAGTTACCTGCGAACTCGAAACGTCGGTCTTCTTCATTTCTCCATACCCTACTACCACCACCTCGTCCAGAGAAGAAATGCTCTCTTTCAGTTTAATGTCGATTTTTGTCTTGTTCCCTATCGGCGCTTCCTGCGTTTCATACCCGATGAAGGAAAACACGAGCGTACTGCCCGACGCTGCTTCAATCGAAAACGCTCCATTGGTGTTGGTCGTCGTACCGTTGGACGTTCCCTTCACCACCACGCTCACACCGGGGATACCATCGCCTTGCTCCAAGGCAACGACCGTCCCCGTAATAACCCTTTTAGCTTCCGACTGCGCGAATGCGCCGACGGCAGTACCCATGATCCCCAATGATAGAAGGAGAGGTCGTAGCAACCCGGCCAGAAAGCGCGAACGCCGCTTTATCCGCCTTGTTTCGTACAAATTTTGTTGCATGTTGTTTTGTTTTAAAAGTGACTATTTGTTCATCCCGATTTAGACATTTCCAATATCTCGGGGTCGTATACCAGACAATGGGATAAATCGAATGAATAGTTGGACAAATGTGTCTCTTTAAAACATGCGGCATGGGATCCAAATGTTTACAAATAGGGGGTCATTTGTAAACCAAGGCAAAAAATCGGGCTATTTTTTCACCTTTTATTCCAGTTTGAGGAAGAACTATGTGTAAGAATGGATGAGCAAGCGTCGAGCAGGTGATTATAGGCCGTTATTAGAGTATCGGACTGGACTCTTGCACTATTCTAATATTTGCTGCGATGCCTGCCTCCTGCGGTATTCGGTTGGCAGCACCTGATATTCGTCTTTGAAGAGTTTGGCGAAGTACTTAGGGTTGTTGAACCCCACCTGGTAGGCGATCTCTGAAACTGTCAGCTGGCTCTTTTCAAGCAGCGTGGCCGCCCTGCGGATACGGATAATGCGGATGAACTCGATAGGCGTCTTGCCAGTCAGCGAAAGTACTTTTTTATACAAATAAACCCGGCTCATCGACATCGCGTCACTCAATTGCTCCACCGTGTATTCGGCATTGGCCAGGTTCTCCTCCACCACCTTCACGGCGCTGTTCACGAACTGTTCGTCCATCGATCGCACCGCCACGTCGGTCGGGCGGATCTCTACGTGCTGCTGGAACTGCTTCTGCAACTGCTCGCGCTGCAAGATCAGGTTCGCGATCCTGACCCTTAAAATATCCAGTCTGAAAGGCTTGGTGACATAGGCATCCGCGCCGGTCTGATAGCCCTGCAATTGCTGCTCTTCTTCCGCACGTGCGGTGAGGAGCACCACAGGAATGTGGGAAACGCGCCGGTCGGTTTTGATCGTCCGGCAAAGCTCGGTCCCGTCCATTTCCGGCATCATCACGTCGCTCACGATCAGGTCCGGAATATGTTCCAGGGTCATATCGAGGCCGGCCCTGCCATTAGCGGCTTCCAGCACCCGGTATTCTTTCTGAAATACTTCTTTGAGATACTCCCTGAACTCGTCGTTATCCTCTACGAGCAGGATCAGAGGCTTTTCCTTGCCCGCTTTTTCGTCGTAAAGGTCGACATCGATGGGGGCAGCGTCCACCGGCATTGCGTCGGCTTCCTGCACGGGCACCACACGCGCAAGGCGCTCACGCAGGGGAACCGTCACGGTAAATGTGCTGCCCTTGCCTACCTCACTTTCGAGATCGATGGTACCTCCGTGCATTTTGATAAACTCTCCTGCAATGGAAAGCCCGATACCGCTCCCCTGGTTGATCATGTGTCCCGGCGTAGGGTGCTGGTAAAAACGTTCGAATACTTTCTGCTGCGCTTCCGGCGGAATGCCTATGCCGGAGTCTTCCACACTTATCTCCAGAGCCTCCCCGCCCTCCTGCCCTACCGTCCGGAGCCGCACCGTTACCTCGCCGTTTTCGGGCGTGAACTTGAATGCATTGGACAGCAGGTTGTACATCACTTTCGATAATTTATCCTGGTCGAAATCGGCGTAGCGCGACTCCACGGCACTTTCGAACCGGTACCGGATATGCTTGTGTTCCGACAGTTCAGAAAACGTCTGGGCGATTTGTCTTACAAACTGCACAATATCGCCACGCTCCGGCATAAACCGGGTTTCCTCCACTTCCAGCTTTTTGAAATCGAGCATCTGTGTGACCAGATTGAGCAACCGCTGGGCGTTACGGTGCACAAGCGAAAGCTGCCGGTGAACGGTATGGTCCGAACGAATGCCCCTCAGCAGGTTTTCGAGCGGGGTGAGCATGAGTGTGAGCGGCGTGCGGAACTCGTGGCTCACATTGGTAAAAAACCTGATCTTCATCAAATCCAGCTCGTGCATTTGCTGGGCATAATGCCGCTCCTGTTCCAGCTTGAAATTCATCCGCTCCCGTTCGATCAATATCCAGCGGGCGATCATCAATGCGGCCGCTATCAACAAAAAATACAGCAGATAGGCCCAGGGCGTCTGCCAGAACGGCGGTAATATCCTGATTTCCAATCGCCGCTCGGTCGATTCGCCGCCTTCTTTTGTTTTAACCTTAAATGTGTAAGTGCCCGGGTCAAGGTTGGTATAGGTGACGCGGCGTGTGTTGTCTGCCTCAAACCATTGGTCATTAAAACCCTCCAATCGGTACTGGTAATGGTTTTTTTCGGGATGAAGGAAATTCAAAGCCGCGAATTCAATCGTGAATACGTTCTGGCTGTGTTCCAGCACAATGCGATCGGTCGTTGAAATAGATTTTTCAAGAACTTGGCTGCCATCCGCGAGCAGACCCGGATGAATGCTTTTATTAAATATTTGAAAATCAGTCAAAACCACTTTTGCCGCCGTGCGCTCGTCGGTAACGCGTGCGGGATCGAAAATGGAGAAGCCGTTGGCACCGCCAAATACCAGTTCGCCCGAATTCAGCCGGAGCGCCGCATTCTCGTTGAAGCCCCGCCCCTGCAAGCCGTCCACCTCGTTGTAGGCCCGGACCTGAAATGCAGTTGAAGCGGCAGATGTCGCTTTCCTCCTGGTAACCTGCAAATTCACCATTCCTTTCGGGGTGCCAAGCCATAAGTTCTGCCGGGCGTCGACGATCACCGTCAGAATGGAATTGTCGGGCAGCCCGTGGCGGGTGTCGTAAGTCACAAATGCATTCCGCGCGGCATCGTATCGGTTGAGGCCTTCCGAGGTGCCGATCCAGATCGTACCCGCATTGTCCTGCGCCAGCGACATCACGGCATCGCTGCTAAGGCTGTTGCGGTCGCCGGCGCGGTAGCTATAATGCACAAAACGGCCGGTCCGGCGCATCAGCACATCGATACCATTCGCGGTCCCTACCCACAAATTACCCTGCCTGTCTTCCAGCATGGACGAAATGTAATCGGAATTGACGGAGTTGGGTGCGCGGTTGCGATAATGCCGGAATGTCTTCGCCGACCGGTCAAACAGATCGAGTCCGTCGGCCATGGTACCGACCCACAGCCTCCGGCGCGAATCTTCAAATATCTCCCACACGCGGTCGTCTATCAGGCTGGTAGAATCCGCCGGATCGTGCAGATACCGGGTAAATTTCCGGCCATCGAAGCTGTTCAACCCACCGAAGTAGGTTCCGATCCAGAGCACATCCTGCCGATCGAGGAACAGGCTCACAATCACGTCATTGCTCAGGCTATTGGCGTCGCCCGGCTTGTTTCTGAACTGCCGGAAGCTGTTGTTCCTCCGGTCGTAGTAGATCAGCCCCCCGCCATTCGTACCTACCCACAGGTTACCCTTCCGGTCTTCGGCAAACACGTTTACATCGTCGAACGGCAGACTCGTCGCATCGCCGGGTAAATGGCGGACGAGCGAAAATTTGAAAATATTCTGATGGTAATTACAAAAACCCTGCTTGTAGGTCCCCGCCCAGATCATGCCGGTGGCATCCTTGTACAAAGCCTGAATGCTGTTCTGGCTGAGCGTCCTTGGGTCGCCGGGGTTGGAGCGCAGCGTGGAGACCCTGCCGCTTTGTTTGTCCAGGATATTGATACCGCCGTGGTCCGTCCCGATCCAGATTCGGCCGTCAGGCCCGGAGATCATCGCGCTTACGGCATTGTTACTCAGCCTGAAATCCGGGCCGGACGTGCCTGCAACGCGAAGGGTGTTTTTCGTGCAATCAAAATTAAATGCCCCGACAGCCGCTTTGACTATATACACCCAGGGTTCGCCCTGCCCGTCTACAAAAACCTTGTGATTGGACAGCTTGCCCAGATTGCGGCGCTGCAACAACACGCTCCGGATGTCGATCCCTTGCGTGCGGGCATTCACCCGGGCGAGAAGACCGTCGTCGCATACCACCCAAAGATTCCCCTGAGCATCCTCATCGAAATCCGAAATCGTACGCGTACCCGGCGCATCCTGCGTAGGTCCGAACCTTACCTTGATGAGCTGCTTCGAAGCCGTACGATATTTCAGCAGGCCCAATTTGTTGTGACTGATCCAGTAGTCACCCGAACGAGTCTTGATGATGCGATTAAAATCGGCGTCACTGAGTCCGAAACGCTGCGCGGCCTGGTTTGCATTGTGATCGATCGTCTCGGTAACCGGGTCGTAAATATCGAAGCCGAGCCTGGTATTAATCCAGATATAACCTTGCGGATCTTCGAAAAGGGCATTCACCTGGTGGTCTGAAATACTGGTAGAATCGGCCGGATCGTGCTTGAACACCCGGAAAGAATAGCCGTCGAAACGGTTCAGCCCATTAGCCGTGCCTATCCACACAAACCCGCGGCTGTCTTTTAAAAAACAATTGACCTGATTATGGGAAAGCCCTTTTTCGGTATTGTAACGGACAAACTGATAGTCGGCATGGGACGGCGCGGCCGGATGTGGTGCGACCGACTGCGGCTGGGCCGGTTGGCCAATACCACGCCCCACCCATCCCACGAGGCCCGCCAGGGCCAGACAAATATTGATAACCCACCGATTCATTAGCGTGAAGATAACATCGTTTTCCTTCAAAAAGAATTCCAAATTGTTACGCTAAATTGCCTGAATGAAGATCCTGATCATTGAAGACGAGCCCGGCCTGGCCGAAAGCATCGGCGCCTACCTGGCCGCGCAGGACTACCTGTGCGAATACGCAACCACATGGGCACAGGCGCGCGAGAAAGTGGAAATGTACCGTTACGACTGCATTCTGCTGGATCTTATGCTTCCGGGCGGAGATGGCATCGATATTCTCGAAACACTCAAAAAGCAGGGACAGCAGGACGGCGTGATCATAATTTCTGCCAAAGGTGACTACGAGAACAAGATCAGGGGTTTGCACGCCGGTGCGGACGATTACCTGGTCAAACCCTTTCATTTACCCGAACTTGCCGCACGCATTTACTCGGTGATCCGCAGGAGGAATTTTGGCAATCACAACCATGTGGTTCAAAATGAGTTGAAGGTTGATCTGCTCAGTAAAACGGTTACTGTTCACGGCTCATTAATAGTACTGACAAAAAAGGAGCTCGACCTTTTGCTTTTCTTTATCGGAAACAAAAACCGGGTGATCGCCAAAAGTGCATTGGCAGAGCATTTGTCCGGCGATATTGCAGATATGTTCGACAACCATGACTTTGTGTACGCACATGTCAAAAACCTGAAAAAGAAACTCAGCGAGGCCGGTTATGGTAATTATCTGAAAACAATTTACGGTACCGGCTACAAATGGGAAGGATGAAAAAGCTGCTCGACCAAAGTCTGCGCCCGCTGGTGATTTATGCGTTCACGGTACTGGTGATCAGCATTCCGGTTTACTTCCTGATCGTCGACTGGATTTGGGAAAACGAGCTGGACAAGCACCACCATGCCATTCGGGAGAAACTGGAAAAACGCCTCACACGCCTGAGCTTGCCCGACACCGCGGTGGACAATATGATCGCCGCCCTCGACAAAGTGCAGCCCGGCTTCTCGTTCAGCGAGACCGCCGCTCCCCGGCCCGACAGCCTGTATACCGTCATCCGGTTCGACAGTTTCATGAACGACCGGGAACAGTTTCGCTGCCTGACGACCGATATTCGCGTCAATGGTAAACTATACCGGGTGCTGGTCGAAACGAATATGGAGGAGATCGACGAAACGATCCTGGCCATTGCCGCGGCAACGGTTTTCTTTATCACGTTGCTGCTTATCGGCTTTATTTACCTTAATAGAAAAACCGCCTTACGCATCTGGCAACCGTTTTACGATACGCTGGCCAGCCTGCACACTTTCCGGCTGGAAACCGGCAAAGCCGTGCCCTTGCCGGCATCGGACGTGACCGAGTTTGCGGATCTGAATGCCAGCCTCGATTCGCTGATGCAGGGCAGCCTGGCCTCGTACCGCCAGCAAAAGGAATTCACCGAGAACGCTTCGCATGAATTGCAGACCCCCCTGGCGATTGTCAAATCCCAGCTGGACATGCTTTTGCAGAGCCAGTCGCTGGATGCGGAGCAGATGCGGATCGTCGAGCAGGTTTATCAGGCCATTAACCGCGTTTCCCGCATTAATAAGAACCTGCTCCTGCTGGCCCGGATCGAGCATGCGCAATTCGAGGAAAACGGGCAGTTAGCACTCGATCAAACGCTGGCAGCCGTCGCAGCGCAGTTCTCCGACCGTTTTGAAAACAATGCAGTGCATTACGCCGAAAACATCGAACCTTTTCCCATCGAAGCAAATCCGGTACTAACGGAAATTCTGCTGACCAACCTCCTCGTGAATGCAGTACGCTACACGCCGGCGGGTGGAGATGTGCGGGTGCATTTGCGCGGTGGTAAACTTACGGTTTCCAACACCGGCCCGACGGCATTGCAGGCCGAAAACCTGTTCAGAAGGTTCGCGCAGGCGTCGGGCGAACATGCCGGCAGTGGGCTCGGGCTCGCGATCGCACGCGAGATCTGCGAGCGCTACGGCTGGCAGATCGGCTATGATTTCGCCGATGGAATGCATCGCTTCTCGGTCCGTTTCTGAATTCGAAATTTCTTCCAAATCAGTTTTCATTTTTGCCATCAGATAATTCAATATGTACTCTGAATGGCTTTCAAAACAACCCTAACGTTGCTTTTTTGCTTTTTTATCTTGGTCCAGCTCAGGGCGCAGGTAAGTAAAGTAACGCTTTCCGGACAGGTTACTTCTGCTGCAAGCGGGCAAGCGCTCCCGTTTGTCAATATTGTTCTCAAAACTGAAAAAGACAGTGCATTTGTAACGGGAACGATTACAAACGAACTGGGACGATTTAGTTTGCCGGATGTAAAGAGCGGCAATTACCGCATCGCATGCGTTTCGCTGGGTTACAAGGAATTGCAAAAGCCCATCACCGTGGGCACATTGAGCCCGTTTCTCGACCTGGGCGAGTTCCGGATGGCCGATGATCCCCAAAACTTGCAGGAAGTGACCATCACCGGCCAGCAGGCTGAGGGTGTCGACGACAAGCTCGACCGGAAGACCTTCAACATCGGCCGCAATGTAAGCCAGAGCGGCGGGTCGGTATTGCAGGCGCTGAAAAACCTGCCGGGTGTTACCGCCGGAGAAGACGGCAAAGTACTCCTGCGGGGAAGCGATAAAGTAGCTATTCTGGTGGATGGCCGGCAGACCGCGCTCACGGGTTTCGGCAGTCAGACGAGCCTCGACAACATCCCGGCGTCGGCTATCGAACGGATCGAGATCATTCATAACCCTTCGGCGCGCTACGATGCGAATGGCAATGCAGGGATCATCAATATTATTTACAAAAAAGAAAAACAAGAGGGCTTCAACGGGAAAATCGGAATGGCAGCCGGATTGGGTGCATTGTGGGTACGGAAAGAAAACCTGCCCGATATCCGTCCACAATACCGCAATACCCTCAAATTAAACCCCTCCATAGCCCTGAACTACAAAAAGAAGAAGGTGAATGTGTTCTTCCAGGGCGATTACCTGCACACGCCGACTCTCAACAAGAACGAGTTTGTGGACCGGTATTACGACAGCGGCGATACTGTGCGGCAGCAAACCAAGCGCAACCGAAGTACCAATGTGGTCACTGCCAAAACCGGTGCCGACTGGACTTTCGACGAACGCAACGCATTGTCAGTGTCGGCACTATTCAGCAGCGAGAAGATACTCGACCGTGGCGACGAACCTTTTTTCAATGCAAACCTGACCCGGCGAAACCAGCTATGGCAGTTCCTGGAAGACGAATTGAAAACCACCCTAACCGCCAGCGCCTCCTACCAGCATAAATATGCCCAGCCGGGACGCTTGCTCAATATCGGCCTCAACTACACTTTCCACCGCGAGAACGAGCAGTATTTTTTTACCAATATCATGCCCGATTTCACCGGTAAGGATGCTTTCAAACTGATTTCGGACGAGAATGTATTTGATTTTAACGCCGACTACATCCGCCCGCTGCGCTACGGGCGGCTTGAAGGCGGGTTGAAACTGCGCCGGCGTTTCATCCCGACGAATATGCAGTTTTTCCCGGGCCTCAACTCCCCTATCGACAGCCTGGCAGGCGGCTGGGCCGATTACAAGGAGACGATTCCGGCGGTTTATGGAAATTATGTGTTTGAAAACAGAAATTTCGAGGTGGAAGCAGGTTTGCGGGTCGAGTATATCAACCTCCGTTATGACGTCAACCCGACCCACCCTACCTATCACAGCGACGGTTACACTTATGCGAAGCCCTTTCCGAATGTCCGTTTCGCCTACAAAATCGACGATCACAACAAGCTTTCGCTGTTTTACAACCGGCGCGTCGACCGGCCCAATGAGGTAGACATCCGCATTTTCCCAAAGTACGACGATGCGGGGATCATCAAAATCGGCAACCCCGCCCTTAAACCGCAGTTTACCAGTTCCTGGGAGGCCGGTTATAAAACCAGCTGGACCAACGGATCTCTCTACGCCGCATTATACCGCAAGCAGATCAACGGCACCATTATCCGCATCGGCACCATCGTATCCGGCAGCACTTTGATTTATAACATTTTCCAAAATGCCGGCAAAAGCTATAATACAGGTGGTGAGCTGGTTTTGCAGCAGGACCTTGCTCCATGGTTTTCGGTGAATGTAAATGGTAATATTTATAAAAATACGGTTAACGCATTCTCCGTCGAGAACCTGTACCCTGTAAAATCCAAATACAGTTCCGCCAAACAAACGCTCACTTCGGGGAGCGCCAAGGTAAGCGCCCTGCTGAAAAGCAAAAAGACCGAGGTGCAGGTGGTCGCCATTTACCAGGCCCCGGATATCGTCCCCCAAGGCCGCACAGGTTACCGTTTCTCGGTAGACGCCGGTGCCAAACGACAATTGCCCAAAGGCGAGCTTTTCATCAACGCAACAGACCTTTTCGGAACACTGGTTATCCGGAAAACCGTGTACGGCGACGGCTTTCATTACACCAGCCGCGATTATTACGAAACCCAGCTGGTGCGGGCTGGATATAGCTTTAAATTTTAGCATTACTTACCATGCGCTTCCTCTTCTGCCTCCTCCTCACCTCCATCTCTTCCTTCGCAAGCCCGCTTACACCCGCCGACAGCCTGCGTAAACCGTTGACGTTGCACGCGTTATATACGCCCGCATCACTGATCATCGGCGGTCTTATCGCCAACGGCCATTCGGAAGAGTCCATTAAAAACGAGCTTGCCGAAAGCCGGAACCGGCACATTCCCCGGTTCCACACGCATATCGACGATTATATGCAGTTTTCGCCGCTCGTATTCGCTTACGGCCTGGACGCATTCGGTATTCAATCCAAAACCGATGTGCTCAACCGCACCGCCATCCTCGTCAAAGGCGAAGCCATGGCACTTACCACCGCTACCATCCTGAAATCGGCTACACACACCCTCCGGCCCGACGGAAGCTCCTATAACTCGTTCCCATCCGGCCACACGACCCAGGCATTCGCCGCGGCCACGTTTCTGAACGAGGAATACAAAGACCGCTATCCGTGGATGCCCTATGCTTCGTATACCGTCGCGTCGTCCGTGGGGCTATTGCGCGTAGCAAATAACCGGCATTATATCAGCGATGTGCTGGTGGGCGCCGGGATTGGGTATTTGTCGATGAAAGTGGCCTATTGGACGCACAGGTACAAATGGGGAAGAGCTCATGCTAAAATGCAGCCGGTGTATTGATGACTTAATCGGGCATGCGCCGGAACCATTCGGGTCGTTTCAGTTCGTCCGTCCAGAAAAGGGCGGCCTGGCCCCATACTTCACCGCTTGCGTTTCGCAGCTCCCACACTATCCCGTCGTAAATGGTGAAGCTGTTCCCGTATTTATCAACCCTGGGGCCGGTATAGTTGTAAACGATGCCGTCCCGCAGAACGATTTCAAGCATCCGTTGCCGCTCCTGCCGGTCCTGTTCCGAAGCACTCAGCCGGGACGGTACTGCAAGTATTTCGTCTGGCGTATATCTGAATGAAGCCAATGCATGCTTATTGGCATAAATAAAGCGCGGGTCGGCTGCGGTATTGTGCGCCAATATGCCATACGGGGCTTCCTCGTGAAGCCATTGATCAACGGCGGCGGCTCCCGGAGCGTAAAGGGGCTTACCGGATAACCGGTAAAAGCAGTCGTTTATTTGCCGGATTAAAGTGTCGTTTTGTGCAGGGATCATTCGCTATAAATTTTTCAGACGTGGATTCTTACCCAATACTTGGTTTGGGTCAACGGGGACTTCAATGAGCATGGAGCGGGACGGCCTGTCGTTTACTTTACGCAGTATTTCCTCAAGATTACCGAGGTCGGGCGCGAGGCGTATTGCATCCCAGTCGTTTGCCCGGGCAATCGCGCAGTAATCGACGGCGTCGAGCCGGGAATGGTAATAGGCGGTTCCAACATCGGGCAAAACCTTTCTTAGGCCCTGTTCCACAATACCGAATGTCTCGTTATTGAGCAGGAACACCACCAATCCCAAGCTACTCACCTCCGCCAGAGAGCCGGAAAACAGCCGAAAACAGCCGTCGCCGGTAAACAAAAACACTTGCCGGTCGGGATCGGCCAGTTTGGCGCCAATGGCAACCCCAAAGGCACCGCCCATCGCCGAACCGCGATATAGTGAGTAAAAGCGGATATTGTTGTTGGGCCGCTGGGTTACGTATTGGCGGTCTTTGTAAGCCAGGCACGTATCATCGATCCCGATAGAACCCTGCGGCCACCATTGATCGAGGCGTTGGTAAAGCGCAGCCATATCGGCATAGTTGCCCCGGGCATTGTCAAAAGGCAAATCGTTCAGGTTCCGGGGTGCCGGCTCCGTGGGTATATTGGTAAATGGGCGTTCGGCTACGTCGTCAATCAATGTCTGCAGCGACGAATCCAGCGGAGCATGCATTTGATAATACCTGCCTTCCACAACGTGCCGCAAGCTATTGTCGACAAATCCGTAAGCCTGGGAAATATTGCTGAAATGAAATGTAGCGGATGCAGGAATCTTCTTAAAATTGACCGTGTACTCGTCGGGACACGCGCCGACAACCAGCAACACATCACTATCTCCCAATGAATTGTAAAGCGAAATAGCCCTGTCATTACCTCCGAAAGAAATATAACCATAGCCATAAGGATTGTCGCGGCTTACGGCATTGGCGCCATTGATGCTCCATATCGTGGCACCATGCAGCACCTTGCTGAGCCGGGTAGTCAGGTCGGTGGCGTTGGGGTAGCGTGCCATTTCCTCACCCACGAAGATCACTACACGCTTACCCTCCGTTTCCCTCCTGAATGCATCCAGGAACGCTTCGGAATAATGATTTTCGATGACGGGGATGTCAGGTATAGCGGTAGGGATATCAGGCCCTGTTTGTGAAACGCTGAGCCCTTCATTATCCAGAACCAGCACAACCGGCTTCGAGCGGTCCAGCTGCGCCTTTGCCAGCGAGAGCTGTTCGGTTAAAGTTATCTGGTTATCCAGCACAAAAACAGATTCAGGTAATTCGGCGCGCAATTGCATTACGATATTGCTGCCATAAGCTGTGGTGTCTTGCAGGGGCGAGAAGCCTGCGGTACTCCCGTTCGAGACCGGTACTACATATACGGCGGGGATGTCATGCAGCTTGGCATCGCTTAACCCGCAGCAGATAAGCTTGGTAGCTGCGCCGGTGGTCGCAACAGAAGCCGCTATTTTGCCGCTCCCCAGGTAGTAGCCCAAAGGAATAAATCCCGCCGTGTATTCCCCGATGGTCAGAAAAGAGGGCGTTTCGATCGCGCCCTGATCAAGGGGGTCCAGATATTTGAGCAAATGGATCACTCCTCCCCCATTTACACCCGCATATAATCGGATTCCCCAGTTGTTTAATGTGTTAATAATGGTCTGATAGCTGTCTAGACTAAATTGTTCTTCCAATGCGGTGGCAAAGGACGCGGATTCGCTCACTTCGGGATTCATAACGATGTGCTTGCTGAGTAAATGTTTAATTTAACTGTTTCCTGGTCCGGACCGATGCGAGCAAAAGTAGAAATAGTTTGATAATTAATTTGTCAAACTATTTGCAATGAAATAGTAGATATTAATCTATAAATCAGTATCGATTCTGTTTGTGGAATATTTGAGTTCTGCGCTCGGCGGAGCCCTGGTGGTCGGTAGAAGGATTGCGGGAGCCCGTTAAATAGGATGTTCTTGCCCCAGAGTCCGGCATTTGATAATATTGCATTTCCTTCCTCGCGATATTCTTGCTGGCACCCAACTAACTTACTTATTTATGGAACAGCCACACTTGTTGTTCATCGATGATGAAGTTCAATACAGTGAACTGACGAAGGAGTACCTCGAAATGAAGGGATGCAGGGTAATGCTCAAACACGACGGACAGGCAGGGCTCGACGCATTTAAGTCACACCCCTTCGATTTATGCGTTCTGGACATTAAAATGCCTAAAAAGGACGGCTTTACGTTGGCAGAAGAGATCAAGCAGATCGATGAAGCAATCCCCATTATTTTTCTGACCGGGCAGTCACTCAAAGAGGATAAAATCAGGGGCCTGATGCTCGGAGCGGACGATTACCTCACCAAGCCGTTCAGTATGGAAGAGCTCTATTTGCGGATCAGGGCCATTCTCAAACGGGTGAAAGTGCAGGAAAAAACACGTGTGTGCGACCAGTACGAGTGGGGACAGTCCCGTTTCGATCCCGAACTGCGGCAACTCGTCGTTTCCGGCGAGACTATCAAACTAACCTCTATCGAGGCCAAACTCCTGAAATTGTTTTGTGAACACCAGAATAAAGTCCTCACGCGCGACGTCGCGATGATCGGCATCTGGGGTGACGAGGAACATTACCGCGGATACAGCCTCAATGTGTACGTCAGCAAGTTAAGGAAGTTCTTAAAGGCGGACCCGGCAGTAGAGATCCTGAATTTGCATGGCGAGGGTTATAAACTCATTTTCAAACCGGGTGTTGCTTCGTGATGGACCTTTCGCTGCTTGGCAATCTGATGGGCGACGACCAGCAGCTGGTCGAGCGCTTCGTGGCTATCTTCAAAACCCAGGTACCCGGCCAGGTGTCCATGCTTCCGGAGCTCTGCGAGGCACAGGACTGGGAAGGACTTTCAACGGCGCTGCACAGCTTGAAAACGCAATTCAACTACGTAGGAATGAATGGATTTGCCGAGCAAATGCGTAGCCTGGAAGAACAGGTCGACAGCGGACAAACCGATGGAATTTCCTTACAGATCCGAAACTTCACGCAGGAATTTCAACAATCCTGGCAGCCGTAACCAGCTCATTCAAATGTGCCGGCCTGGCTTGCCGGCAATAGCTTCCTCATTTTGTATTTCAATTTCTTAGCTTCAATGGGCTTGGTAATGTAGTCGTCCATACCGGCGTCCAGGCATTTTTGCGCTTCGGAGGGATTGGCGTTGGATGTAAATGCCAGTATCGGCACGCGGCGGCCGTTTTCACGTGCACGAATGGCCCGCGTGGCGCTGTAACCGTCCATTACAGGCATTTTCACGTCCATCAGTACAATATCGAAATCACCGTCAGCCAGTTTTTGCAATGCGATCTCCCCATTGTCGGCAATCGTCACGCTGACGTCGCGGATCAACTTCTTCAAAGTTTCTTCCGCTACCACCTGGTTAAACAGATTATCTTCAACCAGCAATACCGCCAGCCCGGTAAGCGGCGTGTCGTCCCCGGCCTCGGCATGGTCTTCGGACGGGTTGCATATCTGAAATGTGAGGTCGAAACTAAAAGTGGTCCCCTGCCCTGGCCGGCTTTGGACCTGCATCCGTCCGCCCTGTTCTTCCACCAGTTTTTTGGCAATAAAAAGCCCCAAACCGGTACCCGACTGCCTGCTGTTCGAATCGTCGTCGATCCGGGCGAAGGTCTCGAAGATGTATTCCAGCTTGTCTTCGGCGATGCCGATGCCGGTATCATTCACGGCGAATTGCAGTTGCTCGCACGTCCCGTCGCGCGAGGCAACGCCTGCACGAATGGATACGGAGCCATTTTCGGTAAATTTCACTGCATTACCGGCCAGATTCAGCAGAATCTGGTGGAGCCGGATCGGGTCGCCGATCAGTTGCGGGCTCACGTCGGGATCTACGGAAATTTCGAGCTTCAAGCCTTTTTCTTCCGCTATTACCCTCAGAATGTAGCCCAGCCGCTCCAACCGGTCGCGAACCTCGAAGGGTTTATTTACAAATGAAAATTTGCCCGCCTCGATTTTCGAATAGTCGAGAATATCGTTGATAATGGCCAGCAGGTTTTCCGAAGAATAGCGGATGCCCTTGGCATATTCCAGTTGCTTGTCGTTGAGGGGAGTATCAAAAATCAGTTCGGACATTCCCAGAATCGCTGTCATCGGTGTCCTGATCTCATGGCTCATATTGGCAAAAAACTGCTCTTTGAACCGTGATTTCTGCTCCACAAGTTGCTTCTGCCGCTCTATTTCTTCCTTTTGAATCTGGATTTCAGCCGTTCTGACGGCCACTTTCTGTTCCAGCTTTTCATACAAAATCGCATTTTCGATCGCCACCGCTATCTGCCCTGAGAGGAGTTTGATCAACTGGGTGCGTTCCTGGGTAAAAACCCCCGTCGCCAGGTTGTTTTCCAGATAGAGCGCGCCAACGACTTTCCCCTGATTTAATGCGGGGATACACAAGGCTGAGCGAACGCCCCGGACAGCCACTACCGGGTCGCTTTTGAATTCACTCAACTGCGCATCCGGTAAAACAATATCGGTCTTGTTCAGGAAAACATGCTCAATAATGCCCGGCGGAACCGATACCGATTCGGCTAAAGGGATTTTCCGAATATCGGTCCGTTCGTTCACCACCGACCGCGTCGCTTCGATCATCAGTTCTCCGCCCCAGTCTATGATGAAGTAACCCGATTGTGCACCTGCGTTTTCGATCGCGAACTGCATGAGTTTTTCCATGAGCTGATCAAAAATAACCTCGCTTGAAATGGCCGCGGAAGTCTTCATTAATGTCGACAGATCGAGCGTCGATGCAATGCTTTCGCCGGCATTCAGCGGTGCTGTTTTTCCGTGCTCTTCCATGGAGTGGGCTATTGCGGGGAACGCGGCGAGCAATTGTCGCTCCTTTAATACGCACCCCCACTCGTGGTAGCCGTCCAGCGCGGCGCGCAGGTAAAAGTCGGCCGCTTTTCCCTGCCCTTTTTCAACCCAATACCTGCCGCAGAGCTCATGTGCGAGCGCGGCCTCATGTGCGTGACCATTTGCCTGCGCCGCGACAATGGCCTGGTCGAAACAGGCAATGGCCTGGCTGCCTTTACCTTCAATGGCCATAATCTCGGCATCGAGCAGGTAATAGCGGTGCGCAAAGTTGACGGGAACCGTTGCCGCCAGTTTTTGCAACTTTCTCAACTGGGCCTTGGCCGAACGGATATGTCGCGGGTTACGGTCGCCCGCGCGATGTAAGCCCACATTGACCAACCCCAGAAAGAAAGTGTACAGCGGATCAAAAAGTGATGCCTTTACGGCATCGAGGTAAACTGAGGCATGTGTAGCATGCAGCATTGCCCGGGATGGGTTTCCGTCGAGGTATGCGATAATCATTTTATAGACAAAACAGGCAAACATCCGTGACCGGTCCTTTTGAGCCAGGATTGCCGCAAAATCAGGTTTTTCATCAAAATAAGGCCCTGAAAGTGTCGCGGGGTCGTCGGTGTTGCCGAGGAGGCTGGCGATTATCTGGATAAATGGCTCGTTGTGATGGGTTGTGTGCTCGCGGGAAAGTGCCCGCGGCGGCTCATTGAACCGCATGATCTCATGCTTGACCCAATGCAGGTTTTTCCCAGACAGCATTAAATGAAAGGCGTAGCTGTTAGACGCATAGGTGCAATACTCTAGATCACCCATTTCAATGCCCGTCAGGTACGACTTCCGCAATGGTTCGAGGGAATCGTTGATATGCTGGCCCCACGGGCGGTTCACGATGTTGTACACCAGCAAAGTCCTTTCGCGCGCTACGCCGCCGGCTTGCTCGGCCAGTTTCAGGGCAAGATTGCCATAGCGGTAACAGGCCGCGGGATTCGTTTCGACGGCATTGACTATCGCCCCATAGGTTGCAAATGTGATCGCCGATTCCGCCGCCACACCATGCCTGAGTGAAAGCTCCACCATTTTGATAACCATCAGCGGATACAGCGCGGGGATCCTGGCATACACAATGGCGGTGATGTTCTGCAACACCCGCATAGCCGCCAGCGCGCGAACATCCGTCATGGCCGGCAGCAGCAACAGCGATTCGATCGTTCTCCCGCGCAGCCACCATTTCGATTTCAGATAGGCAGTAATAATATGTACATTGCCGGGTCGGCCGGGAAAACGGATGCCCAGCTCGCGCAGAACAGCGAGGGCAATTTCAATAGCAGCGCCTTCCTGTTCACTTAAAATAAGACACCGGATCTGAACGTCGTAGATTTCCACCTTGTCTTCGAGCCGGTTGGCACGGGCAAGTATCTCCCCCGCGATGGCCAGGCAAACCTCGTGATGACCTGCCAGATAAGCGCTCTCTGCGCATTGAATACCGAGGGAGAACGCAAGCGGGTAATCATCCTGCCAGTCTTCCTGCCTAAGCAGCTCCCTGCCCTTTTTAAAATAGGCGAATGCCACCGAATAGGCTGCCGATGCCTTGGCCTTTTCGCCGGCGTCACAATTGAGGCGGGCGATCCGGCGGCGCTCGGAGGCGGCCTCGTATTCGGGGCAGTAATTCAGGTGATTGACTATCTCGAAAAGCTGCTGTCCCCGTTCCTCCGCCGAAAGCCTTTCGAGGAGAAAATAGCCAGTGTTCAGGTGGGTATCGGTCTGTTCCCCAACCGTAAGCAGGTCATAGGCCGCAGCCTGAACCTGATCGTGCACAAAAATGTATCTGTTTTGAACCAGGTAATGCGCTTCCGGCTGCCGGCTTGCGACGACGCGGAGCAGGTGTTCGGTTACAGCCTCCTGGACATCCTCCCCCGTTTCCTGCGGGGTTTTGTCCAGCAGCGCCGACAACACCACCAGATCGAATTCGGTACCGATGCAGGAGGCGGTGGTCAGCGCTTTCCGGGCCGCGGGAGAAAGGCTGGTGATCTTGGTGGCCAGCAAATGCTGGGAGGAAACCGATTTCGTGTCGCTGTTTAGCCGTTCCAGGTCCCATAACCATTTCTTCTCCTTCGCATCGTAGGTGATCATCGCCTGGTGATAGTACCTTTGAAGGGTTTCCGACACAAAGTAGGGATTACCCAACGTTCCTGCCAGAACCACCTCCGCCAATGGCATTGCTGCACTTGCAGGACATGAAAAAGTATCAGCCACGAGTTCTGAAATGGTCTCTTTATGCAAAGGAAGAAGTGCGATCTGGGTCAGGCGGGACTGGCTTTTATCGAGTTCCCGGATGGCCGTCCGGAGGGGGTGCGCGGCCGGGACTTCATTGTCGCGATAGGTGCCAATTATGAGCAGATTCCTCCCCTCTACCGAATGCGTAACGCGGCTCAGGAAACGCAGGCTGGAAAGGTCGGCCCAATGCAAATCGTCGAGGAATATGACCAGCGGGTGTTCTGGTTTGGTAAAAACATTAATAAAATTGGTAAATACATTTACGAACCGGTTCTGCGCTTCCAGCGGCGAAAGGCGTTCTACGGCAGGCTGGCGCCCAATGAGATGTTGCAACTCGGGAATAACGTCAACAATAATCTGCCCAAAAGGCCCTAGCGCGCCTGCAATGGTCTTTTTCCAGTGAGCTGCATCGCCCTGCGATATCTTGCACACCAGCTCTTTGAAGGATTTGATCACCCCTTCGAACGGAATATTTTGGACATACTGATCAAATTTCCCGGAAATAAAGAGCGCCCCGACGGCTTCCAATCGTTGCTGCACGGCGGCGACCAGCGACGATTTCCCGATCCCCGATTGCCCCGATACCAGCACCAGCTCATTGGCCTCGTGAATGCGTGCGTAGGCGGCCAGTATCTGCGCCACCTCATCCGCGCGCCCGTAAAGGCCGTCGGATATTCTGAAAACGCCGGGTTGATCGGCCTTGCCGGCCACAAAATCTTCCGACAAAAGCCCATTGCTTTTACAGATCGCCAGGTCCGCCAGTATGCCGCGGGTGGTCTGATAACGGTCTTCCGGCTTCTTCGCCAACAGTTTCAGTACAATGCTTGAAAGCGCGGACGGTCCTTCGGAAAGGCGCCCGGGCGTACGCGCAATGTGCGCATGTACGAGTTCATTCGGGTCGGTGCTGTCAAACGGCAATTTGCCGGTGAAAAGGCGGTAAAACAACACGCCCAGGTGGTAATACTCGGAGCGATAATCGACCGGGACGTCGATAAGCCCGCTTTGCTCGGGGGCAATGTAATGCAGATCGATAGCCGAGTGGTGGCCCAAGACGCCAGGATCGGTGGCCGACGGCCGTGCATGGAGCATGTCTGCGAGCCGGATGCTTGCTGTCGAAGGATCGATCAACAAGTGTGCCGGGCGGAAGTCGGAGTGCGTAATGCCCTGGTAATGCAGTTCCTCCACGATCAGAACGAGCTCTTCTGCGATCGCAATGCCGGTGGGAATGTCTATTTCATTGGTATCCAGATATTGCTCTAACAGCATACCGTCGAAATAGTCCAATTCGGTAATGTGGTAGCTTTCTGTCCGCACGAACCGCCGGGTATTCAGAATGCGGTCGAACCGCCGGGTATTTAGCCAGGCGAATCCCTCGGACGACCGGTCGTACACCTGCTCGCTCCCGGCGGAAACGGGGACTGCTTTTAAGATGACTTTTTCGCCCGTGCTTTCACGCACCGCCGAAAAAAAAACGCGGCTCCGGTCTTTATAAAGTTCCTGCGTGACCCGGTAGTCCGGCACTTGTATGTTGTCGAGACTCATTACATCTTAAAATATTCAGTTTCAAAGCAATGCAAAGGTAACTTCCAGACAATACCGTCAAATGGAGCCTGCCTGATTTTTATATTTTTTTATACTTTTTAAGGAGTTCTTACCACTTGGCACCAGTCGGTGACGGTACCTTTGTCAGCATCAAATGAAATCAAACACATCGGACAATGAGAAAGATAGCAATTATGGGCGCGGGCCAATCGGGACTACACCTTGGTATCAGACTGGTCAGAAGCGGATATGACGTGACCATCATTTCGGAGCGTTCGGCAGAGGAGATCTTCAACGGGCCGCCAACCGGCGCCACCTACCTTTTCAACGATACCCTGCAATTGGAGAAGGAGCTGGGCCTCGATCTCTGGGCCGACACCGCTTTCCATTCGACCGGGTTCAATATCAACTTCGGTACCCCCGCCGGTGACTTTGCTTTCGGAATCCAATCGCGCACCAGCAAACCAGGCGCTTCCATCGATCAGCGTTTGAAATTTTATCAATGGATCAAACTGTTCGAAAAACTCGGCGGCAAGTTCATTGTAAGCGACACCACCCCCTCCGACCTACTGGCATGCACGGCACAGTTCGATCTCGTCGTCGTTTCATCCGGCAAAGGCCCTCTGGCGAGGCTGTTTACAAAAGACGAAGAACGGTCGACACACCAGGTGCCGGCCCGCAAGCTTGTGCAGATCCATATCAACGATTTCGAACACACACACAGAACCCGGTTCAATGCGATCACGCTGGACGCGGTAATGGGTGCCGGGGAGATTATTACGGCACCGTTTTACCAAAAGGACGACATTCAATGCGCCTTCCTGCTTCTCGAAAGCATTCCGGGGGGTCCGATGGACGTTTTCGACGAAGCCGATTCGGCGGCGGCGATCCTCGACAAAGCAAAGGAAATGATGCGCACGCTCCTGCCCTGGCGGTATCCCGCATTTGAAAATGCGGCACTTGTCGGCAACAACGCTTTTCTGAAAGGCTCCTTCACACCCGTGGTCAGAAAGCCCGTTGTACAGCTCAATTCGACGGCGGCCGTGCTCGGTGTGGGCGACACTGTTATCCTCAACGACCCGATAGTAGGCCAGGGCGGGAATAATGCCTCTAAAATGGCGAATACTTATGCCCAGGCGATCATTAACCGGGGTGATGCCCCGTTCGATGTAGAATGGATGAACCGGACTTTTGAAGAATTCTGGCAGTATTCGCAGCATGTCAACCGTTTTTGCGACATTTTTCTGGCGCCTCCCGCCCCGCATGTGGTCGAAATTCTGCAGGCAGCCGCCCGCTATCCCGAGGTCGCTTCCGATTTCGTGAACGGTTTCAACCATCCGCCCGCCTTGTTCCCCTGGCTCGACGACGCCGATGCCGCGCGCGAATACCTCACAAGAAAAACCAAGATACCCGCCTCGGCAGCATTCTAAGCATTTCCTTTTTTTAGCACATACTTACACCAAACTCAACTGAATCATGCAGAATCAAAGCTTCGCGTCTCTTCGGGACGCTGACGGGGACTCTATTGTGCTCACCGCCCCTGCACCCACCCGTCGTGTAACCGCATCCGATGCCGTCAGTCTTCTGGTTGACAATGCTGGCTGCCGGAGGGCCGCAGGAATCCGAATATCCACTGCTGGATGCATTGATGAATAACTTATATCAGATGAAGCTGGCGGGCCAGCTCGATAGCACTACGCTGACGTTTCTGCAAGGCTTGTTTCACGACGAATTCCGGGCGGAAACGATCCACGGATACGTATAAAGAAAGCCGTTGGATTATGCAGGTGATTTCCGGCTGATCAGGCCACACTTTGTATGAATTAATGCTTTCAAGAATTTTTCGATTCCATTCTATATCCATATCAATTCAATTATCCATGAAAACATCATTCAAAACAATTCTGGGCAATGTCACACTTTTTGCCTGCATCGCATTAGTCTCCGCTTGTAGTTCAGACAATGACGATCAAAACCCCTCGCCGGCGATCAATTTCACTGAAATCAAAGGCAGCGGCGATATTAACACGCAAATCTCGGCATTCAGGACATTACTGGGCAATCCGCTGAACACGACCGTCAATACAACCGGCCGCCGGGAGATCAACTGGGACGCCGTACCCGACAACCAGACAAACACCGACAATTTCCCTGGTGACTTTTTCAACAGTACCGACCCCGCTCTGCCCGCCGGCAGAAAGCGCGGCGTTATCTTCTCCACGCCCGGTAAAGGCTTGCGGGTAAGCGACAAGGATTTCAGCGACGCGGTTTCCGGCCATAGCGAGCAATTCAAGGCGTTCAGCCCGGCCCGCACTTTTGCCGCTATCGGCAGCAACAAAATGGACCTGACTTTCAAAATACCCGGCACGTCCAATGCCGCATTCGTGAGGGGCTTCGGAGCCATATTCTCCGATGTGGACCGCGACAACATCAGCAGTATTGAGTTTTTCGAAGGAGATAAAAGCCTGGGTAAGTTCAATGTACCTGCCAGAACGGACGGCAACGGCTTCTCATTCCTTGGCGTCGTTTTTCCCGACAACAAAGTGACAAGGGTTACGATTACCTCCGGTTCGGCGGGCATTTCCGGCGGGTACAAATACAATGCCAACGACGATCTGGTGATCATGGACGACTTCTTTTACAGTGAGCCGGCAGCGGGTCAATAATAGACGTTGAATATTCCCCAAAGGCACTGCCAGGCGATACGTCGTCCGGCGGTGCCTTTGCCATATGCAGGGTATACGTTCATTGTTCAGGCATGGTTTTTATTGAAATCTTTCTGTGGAGCACTCCTCTGGGGGCGTTTTCCCGGAAAGTGTTTCATTTAACAGACCATTCAAGAATTGACCATGAGTTTGGAACCCTCAGAATCAACCAAAATGCATCGTACACTCCCCAAATCGAGCAGCGGCATGCGCGGCCTCGACGAAATAACTGCGGGTGGATTGCCCTCCGGCAGGCCAACACTGATTTGCGGCGCTGCCGGGTCAGGGAAAACCCTGTTCTCGATGGAATTCCTGGTTCACGGTGCTACACGGTATAACGAACCTGGTGTTTTTGTGGCTTTTGAAGAAAAAGCAGAAGAACTGGCCGTCAATGTAGCATCCCTGGGATTCGACCTGAACCAATTGCAGGCCGACGGGAAAATCCGGATCGATCACGTGCGTGTTGAACGCAGTGAGATCGAAGAGACTGGTGAATACAATCTGGAAGGCCTCTTTATTCGGCTCGGATATGCGATAGACAGTATTGGTGCCAAGCGCGTGGTGCTGGATACCATCGAAAGCCTCTTCGCAGGGTTGACCAATCAGGGCGTATTAAGAGCCGAGCTCCGCAGGCTGTTCGAATGGCTTAAAGAAAAGAAGGTAACAACGATCATTACCGGCGAAAAAGGGGAGGCATCCCTTACACGCCAGGGCCTCGAAGAATATGTGTCGGATTGTGTAATCCTGCTCGATCACCGGATTGAAAACAAGATATCTACCCGCATTCTAAGGATCGTAAAATACCGCGGCACGATTCACGGCACCAACGAATATCCGTTTCTGATCGACGATGAAGGCATTTCCGTGTTACCTGTCACTTCACTCCAACTGAACCATCCGACCTCGGTCGAAAGGTTATCATCAGGCATTCCCGCACTGGACAAAATGCTCAACGGAAAGGGCTTCTTCAAGGGCAGCAGCGTATTGGTTTCCGGCACGGCGGGTACGGGAAAAACCAGCATAGCCGGGAGTTTTATCGACAGCACGTGTAAAGACGGCGGACGTGCCATCTATTTTGCATTCGAAGAATCGCCGCACCAGATCGTTCGCAACATGCGATCGATTAATATCGATCTGCAAAGTCACCTGGATAGCGGCCTGCTGCTATTCAGTGCATCCAGGCCCACGCTTAACGGTCTCGAAATGCATTTGCTGAACATCATAAGGCTCGTCGAAAAGTTCAAACCCAACGTGGTCGTCCTCGATCCGATCAGCAATCTCATTACAGTCGGCTCAACCAGCGAGGTAAAGAGCCTGCTCACACGCCTCATCGATTTTCTGCAAAGCCAGCAGATTACCGTCATGTTTACAGCGCTGGCACTCAATGACGGCAAAGCTGAACAAACCGACGAGAGCATCTCGTCCCTGGTGGACGTTTGGATACTCGTCAGGGACATCGAGTCCAATGGTGAGCGCAACCGTGGATTGTACGTCATGAAATCGCGTGGGATGAAGCATTCTAACCAGGTAAGGGAGTTTGTCATTACGGACGAAGGCCTTAAACTGGTAGATGTATTCCTCGGCCCCGTAGGCGTGCTGACGGGCTCCGCACGGGAGACACAACAATTGTTGGAAAGAACCTCCGAAGCCATTCACGACCATGCCATTTCGAGAAAAGACCGGGAGATCGAACGCAAAAGACTCGTCCTCGAATCGAGGATCGCGGCTTTGAAGGAAGAATTCGAGTCGGTTCAGGAAGAGCTTAACAAAAGTTATATCGAGGACGAGCTCAAAAAGAGCATTCTAAACGACAATCGCAAAGAACTCACGCACAAGCGCGACAATTTGCTTTAACACCGTATTATGGAGGTAAATGAGGAAATATGGGAGCTCAGACTTTACGTCGCCGGGAAAACCGCCCGGTCCGTGACCGCGCTCGCAAATCTTAAAAAATACTGCGAGGAGCACCTGAAAGATAAATATGTGATAGAAGTGATCGACTTACTGGTTCAACCGCAACTGGCCGAAGGCGATCAGATACTAGCCATTCCGACGCTCGTCAAAAAGGTCCCCGAGCCCATTCGCAAGATCATCGGAGACCTTTCTAATGAAGAAAAAGTATTGGTAGGACTCAATATTCGCCCGGCAAACTAAGTGAGATGATTCAAGGAATACACCAGAAACAGGATTGGGATGATGGCGACGAGGTGGACAATCACTTCGAGCTAAACCTGTATATAGCCGGTGCTTCCTCCAATTCGATCCGGGCGGTAGCGAATCTTAGGGAAATCTGTGAACAATACATCAAGGAAAGATATACGCTCCGGGTGATAGATGTTCATCAGGAGAAGTCGCTTGCCTCGCAGGAACAGCTTGTGGCCCTGCCGATGCTGATCAAATCAAGGCCTTTTCCCGAGCGGCGGCTCATCGGGGATATGTCCGATACGCAGAAAGTTTTGAAAGGTCTTGGTATTTCCGGCGAATGATATGGGCGATCTGAAAACTTACGAACAATTGCTTCGGGAAAACGCCGAGCTAAGCCGGCGATTGGAGGAAGCCACCGACACCATCGACGCGATACGCACGGGTCAGGTGGACGCCCTGGTGGTTAACGACGCGAAAGCCGGACATCAGCTTTACACGCTCAAAACCGCCGACCACTCCTACCGCCTCTTTATCGAGAAGATGAATGAGGGCGCCGTAACCTTGAACGAAGACGGCATTATTCTCTACGCCAATTCGCGGTTCGCGTCCATGCTGGACGCCACTTTATCGGACATCGTCGGAAAGGTTTTCGAATCATTTGTTTCTGATGATTGCCAACCGGAGTTCAAAGATGCGTTCGGTATGGCCTGGAACAAGGATATGCAGATCGAAGTTAAGATTTGCCGGGATAGCGACGCAGTACCGTGCCAGCTATCCCTTGCGGTGCTGCAACTGGACGAGGGGCTGTCGTTGAGCGTGATCGTCACGAACCTTACTTTTCAAAAAAGGATCCAGGGCTTGCTTAAAGAGAATAACGAACGCCTGACTATCGCCAACGGGGAACTGGAAGCGAGCAATCACGACCTCCAACAGTTCGCTTCGATCGCCTCTCATGACCTTCAGGAGCCTCTGCGGAAAATATTGATTTTCTCTAACATGATCAGGGACCGGCATGCGAAGGAGCTTCCCCCGGAAAGCCGCAAATACCTCGATAAAATCATTTCGTCATCGCAAAGAATGCGTTCGATGGCATCGGATATTCTGAATTATTCCAGCCTGTCGACAAGCCCTCACGCCTTTGATGAGGTGAATCTGGAAGCGATAATCGCTGAAATCCTGGACGATTATGAATTGCTGTTACAGGAGCGGAATGCCGAAGTGCTCGTAGAACGGCTGCCGGTCCTCGAAGGAAACCGGGCGCAGATTAAGCAGGTTTTCCAGAACCTGATCAGCAACTCCATTAAGTTTTCCCGGCACGACCAGCCGCCGGTAATCCGGATATTCTGTACGCCGACGAATGCTCCTTCCGACGGACCAGACGAGGTTGCACTTTACCACATTGTCGTTGCCGATAATGGCATCGGCTTTGAAAAGCAATACCACGAAAGGATATTCTCCCTGTTCGAACGGCTCAATAACAAAGACCAGTACGAGGGTTCCGGGATCGGGCTGTCAATCACCCGGAAAATCATAGAAAGGCATCACGGAAGGATTTCCGCCGAAAGCACCCCGGGTAAAGGCTCCCGCTTCACGATCAGCCTGCCCGTTAAACAGCCGATGGCCGTGGCCTGATACGGGCAAACATATAGGTCAGGTTTAAGTTGTAGTTCCGATTACTTTTGATGTATTAACCGACTTCCTTACACCTCTGTCTTTCAGCATTTGGCTAATCTGGCTTGCCATGTAAATAGAAGCTTCGATTTCTGCTTTGCGGATAGCCACGCTCTCGATATTGAAACCAAAGGGAATGGACCGCTGCATGCAGAATGTGGTAAGTTCGGAAGCAATGTCAAGGCATATATTGACCGACCTTTCAAGCATATCATCGGACTTTCGAAGATCTTCTTTCAGCTCTTCGGGCACATTAATGCCCAGCCAATCCATGAAATGCAGCGTTTTTTCGGACCCACATGCCGTAATCGTGAAAATAATCGTAGGCGGGGCTATCTGCTGGCGGTCGCAACTAAGGGCCAGGTCGTCGATCACCTGCTTTGCATACTCGAGGTTAAAAACACACTGTGAAATGAAATAAGACACCCCGCTTTCCATCTTATCCAGTATCCGCACATCTTCATCTTGCAGCACTTTATGGCGCTCGGGAATGGTTACAGCACCGATAACGGACGTTTCTTCATTTTTGCGCCAGATTTTATAAGCTTCTGGAAGACTGGTCTTTACTGGAAAATCGGGAGCGGGAACGCCGACAAACACAGGGTAGAAACTTTGCTTGTGCAGCGCTTCGAGCCATTCGGACAGCTCCTCTCCGGAAAACTTGCCGGCAGGACGGTATATTATTTTCGGGACGTCGAGCGTGCCCAGATATTCCGAGGCAAAAATGAGCGGATCAAGCGAGTTCAGGAACGGGAAAGGCCTTTCCTCTTTGGTGCGGGCCGATTCATCCTGCACATCATACACGACCAGCGCATCAATATCGAGCGCTGCTAACCGCTCAATAGTCTTCTGGGCAATCTCGGCAATGCGTTCAGCAGTGGTGTCGGCTTTGGGTGGCGTGATACCGTAAAGTACCACTCCTGATTCCTGGGATTTGATCTTGTTTAGAAACATGACGTTACTTGATATACGGCTTCCTGCCGCTTCTCCATAAAAGAATACCTGCATGATGGACATCCTGCTACCCTGGCCGTCCATTCTTCAAACTAAACATCATTTTCTGAATTTATTACTAGTGAATGCCCCTCCTGCGCATCTTTTTTATTATTCAGCAAAATCCCGGCACCGGCCGCTTCCTTCCTACTGCTTTTTTTCAAAGCCTTCTGACGACACGAAAATCTTCGGATTTGCACGCGGCGGAAAGGTATATACCGGCGCGGCAATACTTAGTAATTCGGATCAACACATTACCAGTCATGGCTAACAGACGTGAATTTTTAAAAACTACCGCGGCAGGCTCGCTGGGGATCGCCATCGGCGGAACGGCCATGGGTTTCAGCGCGAAGAGCTATAACCGCATTATCGGTGCGAACGACCTCATCCGCGTAGCGACGATCGGGGTCAACAGCCGGGGCAAAAGCATGAGCGGCACATTCGCAAGTCAGAAAAATGCAGAAGTAGGTACCATTTGCGACGTGGACGAACGGGCAATCCCGAAAGCCGTAGAGGCCGTTATGGATGCCAAACAAACCGCCAAACCCAAATCGGAGAAGGACTGCCGCAAGGTACTGGAAGACAAATCGATAGATGCCATATATATTGCTACGCCGGACCACTGGCACGCCCCGCTGACGATCATGGGCTGCCGGGCGGGCAAGCACGTGTATGTAGAGAAGCCACTGAGCCACAACCCGCGCGAGGGCGAGCTGGCGGTCGAGGCGGCGCGCAAGTACAAGCGCGTCGTACAGATGGGCGCGCAGCGCAGGTCCGCGCCGGTGCTCACGGAAGGCATCAAGCAGTTGCACCAGGGCATTATAGGTCGCGTGTATTTAGCCAAAACATGGTATACCAATAAAAGAAAGGCGACTTATCTGAAACCGGGTACCGTTCCTTCCTGGCTCGACTATGAACTCTGGCAGGGGCCTGCACCGCGTATGCCGTACAAAGAAGGCCTGATCCATTACGATTGGCACTGGTTCTGGCATTGGGGTACCGGCGAGGCCCTCAACAACGGTACGCATGAGGTGGATGTAGCCCGCTGGGGACTGGGCGTCGACTTCCCGACGCGTGTTAGCTCAGTGGGCGGACGGTACGAGTTCAAGGACGATTGGGAAACACCCGACACGCAGGTGATCGCGATGGATTATCCAGGCCGCATTTCGCTGATCTGGGAATCGAGAAGTTCGAATGGCCGCAAGATCGAAGGCCAGGACCGCGGGATCATTTTCTACGGTGAAAACGGCAGCCTCGACACCGGCGGCGACAGCTACAAGGTCTACGATCTCGATGGCAAACTGATCAAAGAGGTGAACTCACCTACCGAAGAAGCGGGAATGCAAGGCCGTAACCTCGCCAGCCCGAGCCTCGGTATGGACAACCTCCATGTGGCCGACTTCCTGGACGCGATCCGCAACAACCGCAAACCGAACTGCGATGTAGAGCTGGGCTACAAGAGTGTGGTGGCAATGCAGCTCGGCAATATCGCCTGGCGCGTGGGTCGCGACCTGAAAATCGACCCTAAGAACGGGCACATTATCGGCGACAAAGAAGCTGAGAAATTGTGGTCACGCGAGTATGCGAAGGGCTGGGACCCGGTAGTATAACATATTGGCGCCCTGCACACACGTTTGCAGGGCGCCAATTCTATTTCTTGATGGCATAACCGGCATAGAGTATATTCATGTCCTTGCTTCCTACCAATTTGAACTTCTGACCGAGCTCTACGAAAGTCCATTCTCCTTTGACCCGTTTCCTGAGATAACCCAGCATTTTGGGGATAGATACATTAGGTTCGGACCCGCGGTGCTCTTTCCATTCGAACCCGCTTTTAGCTAAAAGTGATTTTATTTCCTCCGGCTTGATGAACATTTCCCAAACGTGCAGATTAGGCGGCATAAATGCCCAGCGTTTCCACTCCTGCCATATTTTAATCGCGACAAGCTTACTGATAAATGTCCTGTTGAGCGTATCGTAAAAGAAAATACCGTTATCTTTTCCATTTCCTTTCGATTTAGTTATTTATAGGGTTTTCCAAAAACTGAATGCTGTTGGGGCAGCAGCAAGGCGGGAATAACTCCCACCTGCTGAGCCTATCGATCAACGTTGAGTAATTAGCAATTGAAGAAGACGCTTAAATGATATTATTCAGTGTGCAGGCGTGCCAGTGTGAAAGAGGGTGCCATCGCGCTAAATCCTTGTTACAAAGCTATTCAAGGCCGCAGCCAAGCAGGTGGAGAATATACCCAAAAAGGTGGATTATTGTTTCAGACGCCGGAATTCCGTAGGAGAATACTCAAATTCTTCGGAAAACAGCCGGCTGAAATACTTAGGGTCTTCGAACCCGACGGCATAGGCAACTTCGGAAATGGTCATGGGGCTGGTAGTCAGCAATTGACGCGCCTGCGTAAGCCGTAGCGAACGGTCGTAGCGCGTAACCGACATACCTGTGAGCGCGATCATCTTCCTGTGGAGCGAAGAGCGGCTCATACCCATCTCGTGATAAATGGCTTCCATCGACGACGGGCTGTTTTCCCACTGCCCTTCCAGCGCCGAGCGCAACTTTTGTAAAAACAGGTTTTCCAGAGACTCGTTTTCTTCGACGAAAGCCGTACCAGGCTCCAACGACTCTATCGCGTGCTGGCTGTAATATACGCGCAGGCGCCGCCGCGATTCGAGCAGATTGCCCAACACCACCTCCAATTCCTCCCGTTGATAAGGCTTGGTAAGATATGCATCCGCACCGCGCCGGAGGCCGCTGAGCCGGTCGTTCATCCCGGCCCGGGCCGTCAGCATGACGATTGGAATATGGCTCGTCGCCGGACTGTTTTTTAGCGTATCGCACAGTTCGTAGCCATCTTTCAGGGGCATCATTACGTCCGTCAGGATTAGGTCCGGAATGCTTTCCAAAGCAAGATCGATGCCTGCCTGCCCATTTTCGGCCCGGAAAATCTGGTAATGGGTATTGAGCGAAGATACGATGTAAGCAGCTACATCCTCGTTGTCTTCCACAAGTAGCAGCACCGGTTTCTCCTCATCCGTTTCGCTGGTCACGTCAGTTGCTTCGGGCAGGTCGGGTTTGCTGAAAATGGCCTTCGGCTGCTGCGGCAATAAAACAAACGGGGCCCGGCGGGTCCGCCGGAAACGTACAACAAACTCGGCGCCTTCACCGGGCACACTTCGGACTGCCAGCCCGCCGTGCATCAGGGATACCAGCTCCCGCACGAGCGCGAGGCCAATGCCGGTCCCCCCAGTTTCGGAAGCCGGTTGGCCTGAAACCTGGAAAAACCGGTCAAAGATCAAGGGTAACTTATCGGCCTCGATACCCAAACCGGTATTTCGTACACGGATTGAAATCCATTCACCATCCGACTGGCTCCCTACCGGAACGGCCTCATAACATTCCGTGCCAACTAATGGGTCCTTGTCATCCAGGGTCAGCCGCAGATAAATATCCCCTCCTGCCGGTGTAAACTTGATGGCGTTAGTCAGGAGGTTGGATAGGATGTCCTGCAATTTATCTTTATCAAAATCGGCTTCCAGAAATGCCTCGTCGGAATAAAAATGCATTTGAATATCCTTTCCTGCGGCCATCGTATCGAAAGACTCGGCCACATACCGCGCGAACCTGACCAAATCCGACCGGATGGGCTGCCATAGCATCGCCCCGGATTCGAGTTTCGAAAGGTCCAGGATCTGATTGATCAGCCGCAATAAACTGCTCCCATTCCGTTCGATCAAGTCGGCCGCGCGAGGGCTCCGCTTCAAAAGCTCATCAGGCCCATAACGTTTCAGTTCGGAAGTCATACCAAGTATCACCGTCAGAGGCGTCCGGAATTCGTGAGAGATATTGGCAAAAAAGCGGGATTTTGCCTCATTGAGCTCATGCAGCGACCGGGCCTGATGCTCGATAACCTTCTTATCCTGTTCGATGCGCGCTGTGGCGTGCCTGATCTCCGCTTCCAGTCGTACCTGTTCCTGCTGATGATTCCAGATCCGCCATTTGAGCCAACCCCAGATGCCAGCCATTAAAACCAGCGCCGCCAGCACCAAAAACCAGGTTTGCAGATAAAACGGCTTCAATACTTCGACAGCAAAAGTCAGCGTGTTGGCCGACCATTGTCCATCGGCCGCCTGACCTTTGATCAACAGTTGATAAGTGCCGTAAGGCAGTGTCCCAAGCCTCAATGTCGATTCGGTCTGCTGCGTCCACGCATTGTCCAGCCCTTGTAACCGATAGGTATAAACGTTCTTTTCCGCGTCGGTAAAATTCAGCATGGCAAATTCGAGCACGGCAGTATGCTCGCCTGGCTGCACGACGATTTTCTGCGTTTGAGCAAGCTCTTCCGTTTTGTCTTTGAGCTCGCCGAGCGAGTTATCAAATTGCCGGAACGAAACCACGCGCATACTCAGCGGATTCGTCGGTTTTTCGGACTCAAAATCCCGGGGATTGAATGCGGTGACGCCGTTTAGTCCTCCGAAATAGATATTGCCGGCCTTGTCCTGAAAATGCGCAATGCGGTTAAATTCATTATGGGTAAGGCCGTCTTGGGTAAAATACGTCCGGGTGGTGAGTCTCCCCGGGTCGAACTGCATAATGCCGTTGTCGCTGCTTAGCCAGAGATGCCCACGTCTGTCGGGATAGATCGCGTGGATATTGTCGTTGGACAACCCTTCAGAGCGCCGGAACTGGCGGTATTTGTTCCGCGGCCTGTCCCAGCGTATCATGCCCGCATTAGCCGTTCCCAACCAAAAGACGCCATTCTGATCCTCATAAAAATACTCGTAAACATCCGCCGGCAGGTAGAACTCGCCTTTGCCACCGCTCCAATAGCGGCCGGTAATGCCTTTCACCGGATCAGCCGTATACAAACCGGTTCCCGAGCAAATCCAGAAAGTACCTTTCCGGTCGGGGGCTATGTACAGTACGTGCGACTGCGCCAGCTCCTTGAACTGGTTGAATTTCGTGAATGACTCGACCTTACCGGCTTTTGAATCACCTAACCACAGTCCCAGGCGGCCACCGATCAGCCACCGGTCTTCACCAAAGCGGCGCACAGCCCAAATTGTCACATTACCGGGTAATTCAAATGCCGCTCCCGCCCCGCTTTTGAACCCATAGTCAATCAGCGCATTGCCCAATCCAAGCATTACCCGACCAGGGAGATTGTCGACAAGCGCCACGGTTGGGCCATAGCGCGGCTCACTCAGCAGTTTCTTAACCGATCCTCCATTTAAGCTGCTCGAATAGAGTCCGAATTTTTCAAGACTGGCGTAAACGGCATCTCCCGCAACGGTAATGCCGCGAATCGCCGCCGTTTTCTCGCCCGTGTAGGTCGCATTGTAAAACAGCCTGCGAAAGTAATTGGGTGCTACTTTCACCTGATACACTCCAAAACTTGTCCCCAGCCACATCGAGCCGTTCCGATCAACAAAAAAGCTCCGATTGACTACCGCTTCCCCCGACAACTGATCGTTGATATCCAGGAGAACTGCCCCCGTCGAATCGCGAAGACGTGTTCCGTCCCACATGGCGCCGGTTTTATCAAAAATGTAACAAACCGGAAAAAGTGCCTGGGACAAAACCGGAAGCTGCGCACGCGGTAATTCATGCCGGTTGCCCGCCTCGTCTATCCTGTAAAAATGGTAAGCGAAATCGCGGGACAGCGTTACAAGCAGATAGCAAAATTCGGTACCGGCGTTACGTTGCCCCATACAATTCGCGATCAGGTTCACCGAGTGCTTATACTCCCGAAGGACCCGCCCCTCTGCGGTAAGCTCGACCAGGTTCTTCCCATCGGCAATGCACCAAACCGTGTTGTGAACCGTTGCTCGCAGGAGCGTCAATTGCTTGAACTGTTTCAAACGAACGGACTTCAAACCGGATTTTGAGCGGTAGGAAGACAATATAGCAGACTGGTAGTTTGCAAAAAAGATGGTCCCATCCGGGGTCGCCAGCAGGCGCTGCGGAACGTTCAGGTGACTATTCAGGTATTTTTTGCCGAATTTCTCTTCAAAAGGGATGGTTTTCCCCGTTAGCGGATTGAAAAGGGAAATACGCGATTCCCCGAAAGGGCCCATCAGCCACAATATTCCGTCGGCGTCCTGCGCAATAGATTGTATATCATCAAATGCAAGCCCGCTGCGGTCTTTGGTGAAGTTCGTAAATGTCTTTCCGTCAAAACGGCTGAGCCCGTACTTGGTACCGAACCACATAAACCCCTGCCGGTCCTGAAAAATGGCGTTCACTTCCCGATGCGCCAGCCCCTCTGCCGGGCTATAGTGTTTCACCCAGGCAACGTAAGGATGGGCCGCGTTCGGTCGGGCGGCATTCGGTCGGGCCGCGTTCGGTCGGGCAGCGTTCGGTCGGGCAGCGTTCGGCTGGGCTGCACACGGTCGGATGCACAGCAAAAAAAGTAACCCTAAGACAAGACCTGCTGTTTTCACCTGGTTAACAAAAGCTACAAAAACAATAAATGTAGCAGACCTACTTTACACCATTTGTAGCTAGAATTCGGGCCTAGCAAATTAGCCGGCAGGTAACAGCTTCCTGTCCACCGAAAACCTCCCGCTGCCCTCCGCGATAATCGCCAGCGCCAGCCCGATCACGAGCAAATGGTACTCGTAGCCCTCACCCTGCTGGTTACCGAACCAGTTCATGAAAAAGCCGTTCTGTGCGTGCTGCCCGACGAAAATAATCCCGGTAAACAATCCGATGATGGCCGCAGACCAAAGCCGGGAAGCGAAACCGGCGATTAATGCGATCGCACCCGCGAATTCGATCAGGATCACCAGGAAGCCCACGAGCCAGGGAATATGCAGGGTTTGGGTAAAAAACTGCATTTCGCCTTTGAAACCCGGGCCGCCGAACCAACCCAGTACTTTTTGCGCGCCGTGGGGAAAGAGAACGAGGCCTATGGTAAGGCGTAGAACTAGACCTGTCCAGTCGTTATTTACTTTGAAAATGATTGCTTTCATTACTTTGCTAATGGTTATTTGAAGCAGCAAAGGACCGGAAAGCGTGCGCCTAAAAAATTAAAGTAGTTGAAGAAATCAGCCTTCCATTAACTTTTTTCGAAGCATACTGAGAAATACAGGAGTGATCCCGAGGTACGCAGCGATCTGCTTTTGCGGAATACGCTGGCCGAAAGCGGGATATTTACGCACAAAATGCTGGTAGCGCCCCGCCGCATCGAGCGAAAGTGATTGATCGATCCGTTCCATATGGGCAATGAATGCATTTTGCAGGAGAATCCTGAAAAACCGCTCCATTTTAGGGACCTTTTCGTAAAGCAGGTCGAGGTCGGGCTTCGTGATTTGCAGCAGTTGGGTATCTTCCAGTGCCTCGATGTGATAACGGCTTTCCTTCCCCGTCAGAAAGCTGAACAAATCGCCTACCCACCAGCCTTCGGCCCCAAACATCAGAATGTGCTCAAATCCATTTTCATCGATAGAATATATTTTAACACACCCTTTCACGATGAAATGCTCCGACCGGCACACTTCGCCTTGCCGCAGCAAAAATGCTTTTCGCTTCAATTGCTTCGGCTGAAACAGGGAAAGGACCAATTCAATCTCCCCGACGTCGAGGTGTACGTGGCGTTCGATATTCTGGATTAATAGGCTGGTACTCATGCCGGGCTTCGCCGTTAGTGCGCTATTTTCGTTTGTTTGTCCCTTTCCGGCACCCAAATCCAGGGTGCATTTTAATCCTAATTTAAGGTCATTTTAACGGCGTTTAAATCTGCACTGCCCTCTTTTGGACTATATTTTTTTAAAATATTAATATCCCCCTCCCCCTGACAAGAAACCGAACTACGCCAGCTACAAAGCAAAAGGCGATGGCTTTGCTATGTTCGGAATTTACTAAAACCGGAAATCATTACTAAACCTTTTTTTAAATCATGACAAATATCCGCTCCCCGTCCCGCCCGTACGGACGCTCCTCTACCTATTTTTTTGAAATAAAACGCTTGATAAAAACTAACTGATTTCTACATGAAAAGTTATGTACAACCGCCCGTCGACCGGTCGGGAGGGATTATAAAGATAATCCTGCTAAACCTTTTGCTCCTGATCTCGCTTTGCGCCAACGCCGGCGGAAACATTTTTGCCGCCGATAAGAAAATTACAGGTAAAGTACTCGATTCTAAAGACGCCTCTCCACTGCCCGGCGTGAATGTGCTCATTAAAGGAACCGGCATCGGAACCTCCACAGATGCTTCCGGAAATTACGAAATTAATGTCCCTGGTGAATCCAGCGTACTGGTATTCAGCTTTGTAGGCTTCACCAGCCAGGAAATTACCGTCGGGAGCCAGTCGGTAATCGATGTAAACCTGGCTACGGACGCGAAAGCGCTGAGCGAAGTGGTCGTGATCGGGTACGGTACCGTACGCAAATCGGATCTTACAGGCGCTGTGGCCACCATCAAAGGTGAGCAGCTGATGGACAAGCCGGTACCCAACGTTTCGCAGGCCCTTCAAGGTAAAATTGCGGGTGTCGAGGTGAGCGTAAACAGCAATGCACCCGGTGCGGCGGCAAAAGTGCGCGTTCGCGGTATCGGCTCCATCAACTCCAATATCGACCCGCTTTACGTGGTGGATGGGGTGATCGGTGTGGACGGAAACTCGATCAATCCGAATGATATTGCTTCGCTCGAAGTGCTCAAAGATGCCTCGTCGACAGCCATTTACGGTGCGAGAGGTGCCAATGGCGTGATCATGATCACGACCAAACGCGGACGGGCGGGCGGAATGAAGGTTTCTTATGACGGGAATGTCAATGTAAGTGATCTTTACCGCCATGTCAAAACGCTAAATTCCGATGAGTTTGTGAAGGTCTACAACGAGGCCTATGCCAATGGTACCAAATTCGACCCGGCCGGCGGCACCTGGACGCCCCCTGCGTTGCTCAACCACGCCAATTTCCCGTTGCTGTTCGATGCCAACGACAAGCCATTGTACAATACCAACTGGGAGAAAGAAGTGTACAAGCCGGCCATTTCCACCAATCATTCGCTTAATTTCCAGGGAGGTAACGATAAAACCCTATTCAGCCTTTCGCTGGGCTACCTGAACCAGAATGGTCTAATGGCCACTTCCGCATTCAAGCGGTACAACCTTCGATTTACCGTTGACAGCGATATCAACAAGTGGCTGAAAGTGGGCGGAAGCCTGTCACTGATCGACAGCCGCCAGCGCATGGTGTCCGACGGCAACGGCTCGTTGAATGTGCCCCGCATGGTGTCGGAAGAGGTACCTATCCTACCTGTTAAATATCCCGACGGTACCTGGGCCGGCAACAACGACATCGCCGGGTTGGAAGGTGGCCCCAACCCCGTGAACATCGCCAACAACCGGTATACCATCAACAACACGCTCCAATCCCTGGGCAATACCTATTTGCTATTCCACATCACCAAGGACCTGGATTTCAAAACCGACCTCGGATTTAACCTGCAATCGCAGAAAAACAATTACTTCTCTTCCCAAAACCTGGCGCACATGTCGGCCGACCAGGGCGGGGTCGCGAACATCCGGGGCTATCTGAACACTTACTGGCAATCGGAAAACTACCTGACCTGGAACAAGACGATCAACCAGCGCCACCGGTTTACGGCATTGCTCGGCGCTTCGTGGCAGCAGTACAACCAGGAAACCGATTTTGTTGAAACCCAGAACTTTATCGACGACATCTTCCAATGGCACACGCTAGGTTCCGGTTCTGTAAGGAGCTCCTCTACCTCAGCCGATTACAAATGGGCCATGAACTCCTACTTCGCCCGGGCGACTTACAACCTCGACGAGAAGTACCTGTTCACGGCGACCGGTCGCTATGATGGATCATCGAAATTCGGTGCGAACAATAAATATGCGTTTTTCCCTTCGATAGGTGCCGCGTGGCGCGTTTCGGAAGAGGCTTTCCTGAAAGGCAACAAGACGATCACCAATTTGAAAGTACGCACCAGCTACGGGCTTTCGGGAAATCAGGAAATCGGTCAGTATCAATCTATTGCACAAATTCAGCCAGGCACTACCAATGCAACCAGTACGGTTCTGAACGGAGCATTGCAATCGACTTTGCTGCCGAGCTATTTGGGTAACCCCAATTTGAAATGGGAGAAATCGCTGCAATTCGATGCGGGTGTTGAACTGGGTCTGGGACAAAAAATCGACCTGACGGTGGATTATTACAACCGCGTGACGAAAGACCTGCTGCTTCAAGCGCCTATTCCGTGGTCGGCCGGTGAAGTGAATGCGAATGTGTACCAAAACGTAGGTTCGGTGCGGAACTCGGGCTTTGAAGTGAGCTTGAATACGACGAACATCGAGACGCGCAACTTCTCCTGGACCACCAACTTTATTTTCGCCACCAATGTGAACAAGATCCTGAAATTGAACCGTGGTAATGCCGACATTTTTCCCGGCCCCAACTTCCTCGGGCAGACCAACATCCTGCGCGTAGGCGAGCCGATCGGTTCATTGTACGGCATGACAAGGCTCGGAACTTACAGCACCGACGAAGCAGCCCTGGCCGCGGAGCATAACCTGAAACCAGGCGACAGAAAGTACATTTACAATGCCGACGGCAGCAATTATTACAGCATTATCGGCCGCACGACGCCTAAATGGACCGGCAGCTTCAACAGTACCATGAAGTACAAAGGCTGGGATTTTTCATTCAACATCCGGTTTGTCGAAGGCCTGAATACGGCAGCGACATTCAAGCACTCGGTGGAAGACAGACAGACCATCGCCAACAGCCTCGCTACCGTGCTGAACGCATGGACACCTACAAACCAGAACACCATGATCTCGCAAGTGCGGAACTACAAGTTCGCGCAGGATTCGCATTTCGATACCTGGTGGGTTGAAAACGGCTCGTTTATCCGCGGCCAGAACTTCATGCTAGGCTACTCGTTCAACGACCCTGTTCTTGAAAAGCTGAGAATTGACCGTCTGCGCCTGTACGCAAGTGTCCAGAACCTGTTTGTGATCACGAAATACACCGGTTACGACCCCGAGGTGGATACATTCAATTCCGGCTACGGGGCTAATACCGCCTTCTCGCAAAACCTGGATTTCTTCTCCAATCCCCGCCCACGGGTTTGGAACCTGGGCTTGACACTTACTTTTTAAACCGCAACTACAAAAGATATGAAAGTGCTGAAAAATATATTGCTGGCAGCATCATTGCTGACCCTGGGTTCCTGCTCGGATTTTCTCGAGGAGAACCCGACCGGCTTCCTGACACCCGAATCGGAGGCGTCCAGCAGCAAAGTGGCCCGGGCTTATGCGAATTCCGCGTATGTTAACTTGCAGGGGCTTTTGGCCGGCCAGCCTGCTTCCTATGGCGGGAACACCTACAATTTGCTCGAATTCATGACCGGCAAGGCCAACAGCGATCTCGGCCAGACCGGATTTGTGAACTACCAGAACCTGGGTTATACTAATACTTCGTTCTACTTCGACACCTGGTGGCAGCAAATGTACCTCGGCGTGGGTGCCTGTAACCTGGCTTTGCAAAGCATCCCGGGCATTAATGCGGCCGGACTTACCGACGAACAAAAGAACAATATGCTTGCGGAGGTCCACACGCTGCGTGCATTGTACTACTTTTACCTGGTGCGGATGTACGGCGCGGTGCCTGCGGTAACCGCCGTTCCTACAAACCTCGACCTGAACGTCGCACGTACCCCGGCGAAGGACATTTATGACAAGATCATCATCCCCGACCTGCTCGCTGCGGAAGCATCCTCGTTACCCTGGTCGAATACGACCGGAAATGTATCAATGTCGGCAGTGGAATCGCTGTTGGCGGACGTGTACCTGACCTACGCCGGCGCGGCGATCAACGGTGGCCAGCAGTACTATGCCGAATCGGCGAAGCGGTCGCTCAATGTGATTCAGAAAGGCGGTTATACACTTTTCAAAAATTACACCGACATGATCAACCCGGCAAACAAAAACCTGGGCGAATTCATTTTCCAGGTGCAATATGCTGCCAGCGTGCCGCTGACCAATCCGCTCACGCCGCTTACGATCCCGAATTATTCAGGCATTTCGAAGTATGCGGATGAATACGGCTCGGTTTACCCGACGCCCGAGTTTATCAAGTCGTTCCCGAAGGGCGACAAGCGCGTGGAAGAGAAGCAATTCTTTTACACCACTGCTCCGAGCATCAAAACCGGCCAGCCCGTGAAATTCAAGAATACCTACATCTATAAGTGGTTCGATGCCAATGCGATCACGAGCACGATTAAATCCGACCTGAATTACACGCTTTACCGCCTCGCGGACGTGTACCTGATGTACGCGGAAGCGTCCAACCGCGCAGAGGGCACGCCTAACGCAAAGGCGGTCGAGTATGTGAATGCGATCCGTGCCCGCGCTAACCTGGCACCTGTTTCAGGGTTGAACCAGACTGCATTCGAACAGGAAGTGTGGTCGCAACGTTATTTTGAATTGTGTTTTGAAAACAAAATGTGGTTCGACATGATCAGGACACGCAAAGTACGCAACGACGTCACCGGCAACTGGGACAATTTCGTGGGCCACAAAACCGTTTTCGGCGCTACTTTCAGCGAAAAGCAACTGCTGTTCCCGGTACCGAGACAAGAATCGGACGTGAACCCGAATTTGCTGCCAAACAACCCTGGGTTTTAATTAAAAAACAATAATGGTTAGAATGGAAACAGCCGGCTCACTGAGTCGGCTGTTTTTATTGGGCCGCCTGCGCAACGTGCTGTAATTGAGCAGTGTCTGAATTATTATACACCGACCTTTCGCGCGCATCGGTTTCCAGAATCGCCTCACGGAGAATAATTATATTGATTTAAAATATAGTTATATTTATTACAGAATGATTTTCGTGTGAACCCTAAGCATCCATTACCATGAAAAACATTACCAGGCTTATGCCCAACCGGGCCTGCTGCGCGATCATCGTTGCGGCGCTATCGCTGTCAATCGCAGTTTTACATGCCCAACCGCTGGCCAGTCCCATCTGCTCTTCTACGTCACAACATCAAAAGCTGATCCTATCTAATTCCCAGAAACAAATTTTTAACCATGCACAACAAAGTCTTGCGGCCTACATTGCCGCCAAAAAGGCCAGCCGCACAAATGCCGTCGACCAGGTTTATACGATTCCGGTCGTTGTGCATATTATTGAACCTATCGGCTATTCCCTGCTGACCGACCAGCAGGTGATCGACGGGATTGCCGAGGTGAATAAGATGTTCAGAAACCAGCTCCCCGAATCGGACGGGGTGGATACGCAAATACAGTTTCAGCTGGCCGTCAGGTCACCTCAGTGTACACCGTCTGCGGGCATCAACAGGATTTACACCAACAATGCGGCCTATACCCAATTTGGTGTCACAGGTGTCGGCGGCAACGGATTGCCTTATGACCAGGTATATCCCATGAGTTATTGGAGTAATCTTGAATACTACAATATATGGGTGGTAAATTACATGGACCAGGCTGGCGCATTCGCAGCTTATCCGACGGGGGCCTACTCGCCAAACGATGGCATGATGACGATGTCGGCTTACTTCAATACCAAATTGCTCGCGCACGAGCTGGGGCACGCCCTGTTTCTGGGTCACACATTCTCGAGAGGGATCGGCGAGGGCGATCTGGGTACAGTTGAATGCCCCCTGAACGACAATTGCAGCGCACAGGGTGACAATATCTGCGATACCGAGCCGGTCAATCAAAGCTCCAATTATCTCTGTTTAGGAAATCCCAATCCCCTTAATGCGTGCAACAACAATAGTCCGTACGGGAATGTTCTCAAAAATTACATGGGTTACAATAGTTTCGAGTGCCAGTCGCAGTTCACCAACGACCAGCGTACCCGGATGCGGAATGCCCTGGAATCCCTGCGATCGGGGCTGATCAACAGCAAAGGGCTGGACCCGGTCATCGCCCCGTTGAGCATTCCGAAAGGGACCACCGCTACCCTCACTGCAACGGGCTGCAATGGGTTAATAAATTGGTATGATGCCCCGTCAAATGGCAACCACCTGGCGTCAGGCAACAGTTATACCACGCCCGTCCTGGAAGAATCCAAAACCTATTACGCTTCATGCCTGCGCGCCGACTGCCCGAGCGATGTGCGGGTACCGGGCGTTGTAACTGTCGGCTCGGGCCTGCCGGTCCATCTTATCCGCTTCAGTGCCGCGCTGACGGAACAAAACCAGGTCACATTAAGCTGGGCTACCTCATTTGAAACCATGCACGACCATTTCGACGTGGAATCGGCGCGGGATGCTAAAACGTTCCACTATACGGGACGGGTTACTGCCCCTTTCCGGTCAGTCGCCGGGATTTCGGAATACCAGTTTACTGACATTCCCGAACCACCAGCCGATATGGTCTATTATCGACTGAAACAGGTCGATACCGACGGAACTCATGCTTTTTCCAGAACGATACCCGTTCGCATTCCCGAAAGCGTGCTGGTAACTGTCGGCCCCAATCCTACCGACAACATTATTACCGTAAGCGGAGTATCGCATACCTGGGACATCGAAGTGATCAATGCGAACGGTACGGTAGTTCAGCGGGCGAAGAACCAACGCTACATTGATTCAAAACGCCTTCCTGCCGGACTTTACGTGGTTCGGGTAACGACGGGAAACGGGTACACGGTTTCAAAGAAAATCATTAAAAAATAAGCCAAATGCCGGCGGAGCGTTTATCAGCAAACGCTCCGGCGGCATTTAATAAATCCTATTTATGGCTAATCGATGCTGTAAAAGAAACTTCTCAGTTCGGTTGCGAAAACGTCGGGCACCTCTAACGCTGCAAAGTGACCGCCCTCGCTCATTTTCCGGAAACTGACGACGTTCACGAAACGTTCTGCCCACTCTTTCGGGAACTGGGCCTCCCGGGGGAACAGGGCCACACCCGCCGGTACATTCGATTTTTGTAATGGCTGGGCACCACTCCATTGCGCTATCGCATCGGCCTTGTACATCCTCACCGAGGTAGCGATGGTTTGTGTCACCCAATAAATCATCACGTTGGTAAGCAACCCGTCCCGGCCGCCAAATGCGCCTTCCAGGATTTCGGGAGAAGCCCCGGCACTGCCAAAGCTGAGGATCCAGGCAGCGAGTCCGGTAGGCGAATCGTTCAGTCCGTAGGCAAGCGATTGCGGTTTGGTGGCATGTACCATCGCATAAGCACCTTCGCTGTACCACCATTGCTGTACAAACTGCGCGAACTGTTTTTCAGCCTCGGTCATCGTAGCGGGGTCTTCCTGGCCCATGGGGTAGCCAACGTCCGTAAAATGCACCCCAGCGACAATCCCGGGATATTTGGAGGCCAATGCTTTCGTAACACCCATTCCCACATCTCCGCCGGCCGCATAGAATTTTTCATAACCCAGGTTACCGGTCATCAACTCTTTCCATAAATCGGCAACTGCTTCGGTGGTAAGGGCCACTTTACCCGAAAATCCGAAGCCCGGAATGGAAGGGATCACCAGGTCGAAACTCTGTTCCCCTTCGGTCAGGAGCGGGATGATCTTGTGGAACCGGTAATAGCTGTCGGGCCAGCCGTGCGTCAGGATGAGCGGCTTGGAATTCTTGCCTTTGCCTTTGATATATTGAAAATGGACCTTCACCCCATTCACGTCGGCAATGTATTGCGGGTATTTGTTGAGTTCGGCTTCCTGCTTGCGCCAGTCGTAGGTGGTAAGCCAGTATTGCACCAGTTCCTTCAAATATACCTCGCTGGTACCGAAGTGCCAGCCCGAGCCCTCCGCCTCTCCCGGCCAGCGGGTGTTCTGCAAACGGCTTTTCAGATCATCCAGTACTTGCTGCGAAACCGATACTTTAAATACCTCCATGTTTTTCATAGTTGCGTTTTTTTTGGTTTGTGAAAAAGTGACCATCCGGCTCAGTACGAGCGCTGTAAAAATGAGCATGCGAAGTTTTTTCATGGCGTCCTGTTGTTTGAGTAAAACAAAGGTATCGCTATGAAGCGGGGTGCCGTTAGGAAGGATTTCGGGAAAGATAGTAAAAAACTCCGCTGAACAAATCAGTTTTTCCGGTATTCGGTCGGCGTTGTATTCGTCTGCTTTTTGAACGACTTGTTGAAATGCGAAGCGTCCTCGAAGCCCAGCCAGTAGCAGATCTCCTGGATCGACAAGGACGTTTGTTTCAGCAAACTTTTGGCTTCCATCACCACATATTCGTCGATGAATGCTTTTGCGGGCTTGCCTAATTCCGCCTGCAAGACTTCACTCAGGTATTTCGGGGTGATATGCAATGCAGTCGCGTAAAATGCAACTTCCTTATGCTCCGGGAAATGCTCCGCGACCAGCTTCCTGAATGCCTGGGCTATTTTTTCTTTGTTGGAAATGCCGTTGGAAACCCGATTCGAAACGCCGTTCGGGCTGCCGGCGTTTTGCGGCTGACCAGACAGCTCGGAATGGAACGATTCGGCCAGCATCAGCAAGGAATGGACGATACCCGGAACCGCACTTTTGTCGTCTCTTAATTCTTTGAGCAGACTAAACAACGACGCCATTTTTCGGGTCTGGTCGTCCGAGAGCCTGATCACATGCCTGCCCCCGTGGAAGAAGAATGAAAGCGAATGCAGAAACGAGTTGTTTTGTAAACCCGCCAACAGCTCTTCCGTGAAATAGACCGTATCGTGCTCGGCCGTATAGTTGCCCGTCCACTGGCAAACCATCCCCGGCCCTACGGTCGTAAGGCACCCGCCCGTCACCAGGTAATCGGTACTGCCGATCTTGAACACGTCCCCCTCACCGGAATACGTAACACCCAGACCAAACGTGAATGTCCGGAACGGGAAATTTACATGAGCGCTTTGATAGGTATGCCTGTCGGCCAGAAAGAACGGAACATTGAAACCATGGGAATTTTGGTGTTTGAGAAACTCGTACAGATTGAAGGACGTCAGATTGAATTTTTTGTGCATAACGTGCTGGTTTCTATGTTCCTGTTTGTCAACGGCGGGCGAACGCCCTATCAGGCCGCCAAAATAGTGAAAATTTTATTTTACCATTAAAAATAGTTTTACTAGTAAAATAGCTATTTTTGAATGGAATGTAAATTAACAATCAGCCGGTCAGACATGATGAGGACGTTGGATAACCTGCAAATGGATGGAGGATGCCTGGTGTTTAATTTCGTAAACACTGTCAATACCCGAAAACCGGCGCCTGAATTCGACTACCTGGAAACATTTGAGGATGTTTTAACGTGGTCCGCAAAGGCGGAATCGCTTGACGGGAAGCAGTTACGGGCTCTTAGTGAATATGCCGTGCAGGAGCCGGACGCTGCCCTGGCGGTGCTTCAAGACGTGATCGAAGCCCGCGAAATGCTCTACGGTTTATTTTCGGCCATTGCCAAAGGCACCCCGCCCGACGTTACGGTGACCGATGCGTTCAATCAGAGGCTATCAATCGCGTTCCAAAGGATTCATTTAACGTTCGGCCCCGCCGGTGCCGAGATACATTTAGGCGGTAAAGGGGTTTCTTTGGACGAGCCGCTGCTTCCCGTCCTGAAATCCGCATTTGATATCCTTACCCGCGATGGTTTTGAAAGGATAAAAGAATGCCCACGCTGCGGATGGCTTTTTCTGGACACTTCTAAAAACGGAAAGCGCAAATGGTGCGATATGAATGTGTGCGGCAGCCGCGAAAAATCGCTCGAATACTATTACAGGAAAACCAAAGCCCGCCATAACACATGAGCTCCGGCAAATACATCAGACATCTTCTGCTCATCGCAACCGCATTCACCATCCTGCAATGCACCCGCGACGGGGGACAACAAGCGACGATCGGCTATCCTACGCCACAGCCCGACTCCATCGCGATGCCTTTCCTACCCGGCATTGTCAGCAGCGATTCGCTCGATTTCAACTCAGCCTTTTCGCCGGATGGGAAGTCCTTCTATTTTTCAAGATCAGGCAAGGGTAAATGGATGATATATGTAACGGAGCTGCAAGCAGGATCGTGGAGCAAACCCCGGTTGGCCCCGTTCAATGAGCTTCGCTATTCGCAGGCTGATCCCTTCATCACCAGCGACGGGACGCTGTATTATATTTCGAACCGGCCCAAAGTCGCCGGAGACACCATTTGCGACTATGATATTTGGCGGATCCGCCCCCGGCCGGACGGCTCCTGGACGAAACCCGAAAATGTGGAGGCCGTAAATTCAGACAGTACCGAATATTATGTATCGCTTGCCGCTAATGGTAACCTGTACTTTGCGTCCGACCGGCAGGGCGCACTCGGGTCACACGATATATACGTTAGCCGGTACGTGAACGGCAATTTCACGCAGCCTGAAAACCTCGGCCCGGCTATCAATTCCGTCAAGATGGAACATGATCCGATGATCGCACCGGATGAGCGGTACCTCCTCTTCACGTCCGTCGACCGGAAAGATTCGCATGGAAGCGGTGACCTCTACTACGCACTCCGCAATGAAGACGGCACCTGGGCAACCGCTGAAAACATGGGCACCCGATTCAATACCGACAGCTATGAATACTGCTCCTACCTCACCCCGGATGGACAGTATTTGTTTTATAGTTCAAATTACGATGTAAAATGGATCAGCACAAAACACCTCCCGCGGGCGCGCTGATGCTGGTGATCAGATGATAACCTGTCATCCGACACACCAGCCAGCTGCATTTGTCACTTCTTAATCACCTTGTAATGCCGCACGTTGCCTTTATGCTGGCTCGAAAGGATAAAAATACCCGCCGGCAGTCCGGATAGGTCCAGTTCCTTCAAAGTACCCGGCGCCGACAGGTAGCGCCGCACAATCCCTTTCGAATCCGTGATCCGCAGCGTTTCGTATTCAAGCGGCTTGTCAAATACGATCCTGTCCTGATCGACGGGATTCGGATAAATCACAAATTCCGATGCAGGACTCTGAGCTTCCGCCATTGTTGCGACGCGCGTCGGGACAGTCAGCACATCGGGACTTAATGTAATGTCCATATCAAAATACACGTCCGAGCTTGTCAGACTGGTTTGATGCAGTTCAACGGCAATGGTGTTCTTGCCCAATCTGAAAAAGCTGCCGTCATTCGGGACTACGACCGTCTGCCAGGAATACTCCGGATTGGCGTTACTAGCCAGGACTGGAAAGGTAACCGCACCGGCGGCCATATTGGAATCCCGCGGGGTTAGCTCTTTTCCATTGATATAAATCACCACGCCATCGTCTCTTTTATAATTGATAATGACCGATTTATGATAAGCCATATATTGCTGGGTCATAAAAACGGAGCTCCGGTAATACGACGTCGTCCAACGGTTCGCACAAGGTGCGGTAAGGCAGCCTTCGCGCAGGTACGATGCCGTTCCACGGAACTCGTAACAATCCAGCTCTGCCTGACAGGCCGGAATCAGCGTCCTTTCGCCATCTTCCCGGTTGGGCGAATATCCGAAGGGCGCCGAGCCAAACTGCCAGTGCGAGTCGTTATCATAAGTGTCTTCATCGGCTCCGGTGATTTCATCGGTGTCCTGTCCACCTTTCCAGTTGTATTTGCCATTGTCGGGTGGAGCTGTCCCTCTGGCGTAAAAGTTCCACGTACGGCCGGCATTCAGTATCACAACGGTACCACGGGGATTCTGGTTGTAGACCTGGCCGCCTATCCCCCCGCCCCCATTAAGCCGCCCTACCACGAACTCGCCTGAATAGAAGGGATAAGATTTAGTCGGGTAAAAAAATATGTCCGGCTGATTGAACCCGTACCGCCACTTGTATTCAAACAAGGTGGCCTGTTGACTGGGAATACTGCCCTGATAAACGTCATAGAGCCAGATACCGTCTTTGTTGATGTCCGCAGCAGCCTTGATTTTGTTATGGACGCCATTCACGGGATTAAGGTCATATGCAGTGGGCAATAAACTGTTTATTTTAAAGAACCGCAGACTGAAATGCCCTATGTGCTCGTAAGCACCTTCGTTGTAACGCAGGTAGGTCAAATCCGAATCCGTATAATAGTGCCGCACAGTCACCTGCTGCTTTTTCGTGAGCTCGGGATTGGGTTTAACGGACCAATACCGGTTCATGACGCGCCAGTTGGAGCTGAACGACCGGACTCTGTCCGACCGCACGTAGTTGGTACCAGGGCCGAGTGCACCCACCTCCGTTCTGCCCGGCTTGCCGCCCAGCTTCACCTCAAAAGGAGGCACCCCCACTTTACCGATGTTCAGGTCGTGTTTGTTGATCGACAGCAGCAGTTTACCTTTATTATCGACGTAATGCGTGAAGTTATTGCTTCCGGGCTGCGCATCTGTACATTCGCAGATCGCCGTGCGGGTAGAATCGTCGGTTTCCGGGACGGTGAACCCGTCCAGGTCTTTGAAAATCGTGAACTGATCGAGCACCTGCTTTTTAGCACTGATAAACTTGGCGGTCAGCCGCTTGTTCTCAACCTCAAGATACATCGAACCGCCGCCGGTAAAATAAGACGACGCCATTAACCGGCTAACGAGCCCCGGATTTTTCAGGTTACTGCTCAGCTCTGCCTCTCCTTTTCGTCCACCTGCCCCATTCACAACATACACGATCCCCTCATTTTTAGCAGCAGCGCTGTTTTTGTAATAAAAGCACGAATTGGGTGTACCATCATAGCGGGCGTTGCCCTGTGCATTGCTTCCTACGGCCGGGTTGTGGGTCGCCATCACGAAATTGGTGGAAGTCGTAAAGTGGTCGCGCATGAGTCGTGAGCGCTCGTAGCTGTGACTATGTCCGGCCAGTACCAGGTCCACTTTATAAGCGTCCAGAATGGGCACCAGGTTGTTGCGGATCTGCATCAGGTCACGCTCGGTGTCCGAATTATGTGAACCGCCGCTGAACGGCGGAATATGCGTAAACACGATCACCCAGTTAATATCCGGATTGGCATTGGCTTTGGCGAGGTCTTTTTTCAGCCACTGCACCTGAACGCCGTTGGGTGCCAGGATTTTCGTGTGGTCGTCACCCAGCTTCTCGAACCCATAAGTATCTAGGCTGATGAAATGGATATTGCCATAGTCAAAAGAATAATAGGCTTCGGTCATCGATGGTTCTCCTCCTCCTTCCCCATTCGTAAAATTGTCTACGACACTGTAATAATGAATGTTCTTATTGGCCCTTACCTGGTAAAGCGAGGCGCTATCGACGGTTCCATCAAAATAATCGTGGTTACCCGGGGTGGCGTAGAAGGGCGTTTGCCGGAACATAAAGTCGTATCGCGACCTGGTCTTATTGAAAATGCGTTCCTGATACTCGTCCTTCTTTCCCTTCTCGTAGGCATTGTCGCCCAGCCAGAGCCAAAGGTCCATCGGGCCTGTTTTGTTCACCGTCATGAAATCCTTCCATGCATCGATAACACTGTCCTGGCGGCTGGCCGTCGGGGGAGTTGGGTTGGTATATCCAAAATCGCCCAGCACCCACATTTTGATCTTCTTTTTCACACCCGTAAGCGGCGGCGTCCTGAAAAAGTGATCGGGTGACTTGTCCAGGGTTTGCGGAAATCCCGAAGTAACACTTCCAATATAACCTCCGATATAGTAACGGTACTGCTGATCGGCTTTAAGGCCCGTCAGTGTAACGCTATGCTCTGTGGTAGCTGCGGTTTCATCAGCAATAGGCGACCCATTTCCGAGCAGTTCATATTCCGGCTCGGCCGAATAAACGACATGCCCGATGGTAGGGATGTCGGTCCACCAGCGGATGGTTACCGAAGCACTTGTAGCAAACTCATTCAACTTTTTCGAATATGCCATTTGCAAATACGGGCCGCGTGTTATGACGGCCGTCTGGGCAACAGACTCCGAAAACAACAGGAGGCAAAATGAGAGGACTGATAGAATCGGTCTCATAAGCATTAGGATTTGAGATGGAAGAAGAGGGACAGCGATGTGCAAATAATTGTATATAAAAATTGCTATTTTTTCTTTATATATCCAAATTAAATTCAATATATTTACCTCTATCAGACCTTAATAATCAGACAGTTACAACTATTGTCGATACAGCCTCTATTTGTGTTCACTGCCCGGTTTCCGCGGAAAAGTGAGGTGGTAAACGCTGGCGTTTACCCATGCATTTCGAAACGTTTGCCCCTTCCCCCTACCTCGACAAAATGATGAAAACGATACCTTTCTTCGGCAAAAGCTGCCTTTGGATATTCATCCTGTTATGTACGATCTTGGCATGTAAAGGACCTGATGGCGACACCGGCCCGGCTGGCCCCCAGGGGCCACAGGGAACCCCGGGCCAAAACGGCGCGCAAGGGCCCGCCGGACCTAAGGGAGTCGCAAACCTGATCGTATCGCCGTGGCTCAAAGTGCCTAATACTGCCTGGCAGCGCGGCCAGGACTCCACCTACTTCCTGGTAACGCATCAGGACAACAATATCACCCAGGCTATTCTGGACAGCGCACTGGTAATGGCCTATTACCGCAATGATGGCCGGTCAAATGTGGTGTTTTCTTTGCCCTCCGCCAATGAAGAATTAACGCTGGGCTATTTCATGCAGGTTCAAAACCAGGTCGGGACCATGAACTTCGATTTGCTCTATTATGCCAAAAGACTCACCCCTATCGACTTCGACCTCGAATTTCGCTGGATCATCATCCCGCCCAACGCCCGCGGACGTATCAACATAGCTGATTTGAAAGATTACGCACTTATCAAACAGCAACTTGGCCTGACTGACTAGCCAGGCCGGGTTGCCGTGCGGATACCGATATACGTAGCGAAAATAAGGCGAAGAACTAGGCACCCGGAAGCGGTCCTGAGGGGCGATAGGTATTGATAATCATACCCGTCGAGGTGATTTGCGTGTCGACCAGCGCGAGACGGCCCGCGGGAACGCCGTTTTCAAACAACCGCTTTCCTCCGCCAAGCACCACCGGAGCGATCCACAAGCGGTGCTCATCGACGAGCCCGGCGGAGATGAGCGTTTGCAGCAAATTGCCGCTGCCCCAGATATGGATATCAGGCCCGTCCGAAGCCCGCAGCCGTCCGATTTCTTCCACGTCGTGTACAACCTGGGCGTTGTGCCAGTGGGTTTGGTCAAGCGTGCGTGTGGCAATGTATTTCTTTGCTTTGTTGAACGCTTTTCCGATCGGATTGTCGTCGTGCTGAGGCCAGTACGACGCAAAGATGTCGTAGGTACGGCGCCCCAAAAGCATTTCAAACTCTCCTGCGATGGTTTCATTGATGGTCTTATTCAGCAGATCGTCCCCGTAATGCATAAACCAGCCACCGTGCGTGAACCCGCTGCTCGGATCTTCATCGGGCCCGCCAGGCGCCTGCATGACGCCGTCGACCGAAATTTGGGTAATAGCAATGATCTTTCCCATGTTTTCTCCTCTATTTAGTTTTTCTGATTCAGCGAAATCGTGATCTGACTAAACAAAAGTACATTGACATTCAACGGGAATCCGGGTGTAAACCTGCCAAAAGAAGGGGGCGATCGCGTAAACCTTAAACCGACCACTCGGTAGGCGCCTTACCGAATTTTTTCTTGAATGAATGTGAGAAATGTGAAAGACTTTCAAACCCGAGGTCGAGGTAAATCGCCGACGGCTTCTTGTTCTTGGTCTCGATCAGGTACCGGGCTTCTGCAAGCCTTCGCTCTTGAAGCCAGTGCCGCGGGGACATACCGAACAGCCGCTGAAAATCGCGCTTGAAACCTGCCAGGCTTCTTCCGGTAAGCCTCGCAAACTTTTCGACCGGCACATTGTAATGGAAATTGCTGAGCATGAATTTTTCCAGATCCATTTTATAGGGCTCCGAAAAATCGAACAACATTTCTTCCAGCTCCGGCATGGCGTGCATCAGCAAATGCACCGCTTCTTTCACTTTGAGCATCCCAAGGCTGGTGGTTACAGCCTCGTGCGGGTTGCGGACATAAGGGATTACCGACTGAAAGAAGGCGCGTAAAAAATCGTTTCCCGGGATGAGCACATTGGGCGGCCCGGAGTATTTGTGCCCCGTTTCGACCTGCTCTTCGAGCGCAATCGTCCGCAGCATGTCCTCCTGCAAGCAAATAACGATGGTCTGATAATCTTCCCCGTCCAGGGGGGTCTTGGTAATTTCGCCTAACTGATTCTTTTGTACCAGCAGCATCTCGCCGGCGCCCATCGATACCTTCTGCGTGGCCGTTTCCAGCGAAAAACGGCCCGAGACCTGCAATATCAATGTATTGTGTTCCATAAATGCCACTTTATCTTTCCTCTGTTTCGAGAGATAAGAGTAAAAGATAACACCCGGGATTATTTCAGTTGGATTCGTCACGCCGTAAAGATATTAAAAACCAAGGCTTGAAAATAGCCCCGCTATCGTTGAAGATAGGTTCCTCCTACTATTGCGCCAGGTGCAAAGTGCGTATTAAGCACATCCATTTCCTCTGGGGTAAACCCGATTTCCATCGCCTCCATGTTTTCCGACAGTCGCGCCCTCCGGTTCATGCTCACCAGCGGCATGATATGGTCACCCTGCGCATTCACCCAGGCGATCGCCAGCTGCGTCGCCGTGTACCCTTTATCCCTTGCCATTTGTTTTAATACCTCCACAGTTGCCAGGTTTTGGATAAGGTTCTCTCCCTGGAAACGCGGAAAGTGGTGCTGGTAACTGCCGGCTGCGAGCGGAGCGTGCATTTCCCCCGTCAGAAGCCCCTCGGCCGTATTGGCAAACGCTACAACGCCGATGCCCAGCTCTTTGGCCGTCGGAAGCAGGTCGCTTTCGATTTGCCGGTCGGCCAATGAATAGCCTATTTCCAAAGCGGTTACCGGATGGACGCTATGCGCCTGACGCAGTTGCTCAGCGGTAATTTCGGAGACACCCAGGTACCGCACTTTCCCTTCCGTGATCAGGTCGGCGACCGTACCGATCACGTCTTCCACCGGAACGCTGTTATCCAGCCTGCATGGCTGGTAGAGATCGATGGTATCAATCCCCAGACGCACGAGTGAATAGTTGATGAAGTTTTTGATGGCCACCGGGCGAAGGTCCAGCCCAAGCCATTGGTTATTGTAAAAAATAGCCCCGAACTTGACACTGATGAAAGCATCGTCGCGGCGGCCTTTGATGGCTTTACCCACCAGCAATTCATTGTGACCCGCGGCGTAAAAATCCCCCGTATTCAGGAAATTAATGCCATGATCCAGCGCCGTTTGAATGGTAGCAATGCTTTCGGACTCGTCACTGCCCACGCCTCCCCAAACGGGCGACATGCGCATACAGCCCAATCCAAGTTTAGAAACAAGCGGCCCATTCTGGCCAAGGTTTATTTTTGTGATCGTTGTCATCTTTTTTCGTTGGTTTTAACGATACAAAGATGACGCGTTACCGCCCCCCGCCGATTTCCTCCACGGCTCAAATAACTTGCTTGTACGGATCAGGTAGTATAAACGCGCTACCCGGGAAAGATTTTACCGATCATCCGGCCGATCTCGACAAAATCGTCGTGGTTGCTGACGGACCGCTTTTCAGTCTCGTCGGCATTTTGTTGTGAGAATGGATAAATGAGCAAGAAATTGTTTGTCAATGCGTGCTGGTTCAGGATGTCGGGCACCTGGCCCATTCTCGGAAAAAAGGATACCATTCCCCGTTTGGCCATAAACAATATCAGCCCCTCGTCGGCCGAGATCCCGGCGATAGCCTCCTCGGCCTCGCCCCAGTAGTCGATCGCGTGCGACGATAGTTCAATGGCGGATTTTTTGGCTACCCTTTCGATGATACTGATGATCGGGGCGCTGGTATAGAAAGCCATTTCCGAGCCCGACGACTTCCCGATGTTCCATACGCGGAGCAGGGCATGAAAAAAGCCGGGCTCCTTATCCGCTCTGGGCGGGATGAGAACAAAGTATTTTTTGATGGTCGAAATGGGCTGAACCGCATGGTAGATCAGCGTGTTGACATTTTCATTCTGCAAATAGCCATTGGTAAGGTTGTAAACGAACGAAGGCGTCAGACCTTTGTCGGGCTGCAATGCGAGTATCAGATCGGTTATCCTCTGTTCTTTGATCACATTGCTGATACCCGTTGCCGCATCGCTGTCGTACCGGGTAAGCGGCTGGATCCGGATGTCGGCGGCCGCGGCCATCGTCACTGCCGCGTGGAGTGTTTTTTCCGCATTCCTGACAGACGACTCATTCTTTTCGTCATTGATCACATTCAATGCGAACAGCCTGTTTCTGTTATGCGTTGCCTTGATGAGTAAGCCAAGGTTCACCGACTTTTCCACCGTCTCCTCATAGTTGAGGGCGATCAGAATATTTTCAGTCTCAGGATTCGCCCCCGACGCCGTAGCCTCATTATCGGCCTCTGCGATCTTTGCCGCGCTCGACATTGACACAAACGACGAAACCGTACAGGAGATGAGTATCAGCAGGATACTGCCATTGAGCACGTGTTCACTCAGCAAACGTACCGGCTCGCCGCTTTCGGTCTCGGAAACAATGATGTTGTAACCCACCATCACAGCCGCCAGCGTTGCCGCCGCCGACGCCGAACTCAACCCGAAAATGATCATGCCTTCATCCTTCGTCAACCTGAATGTCTTCTGCGTCAATACTGCCGCCAGATACTTTCCGCCAATAGAAGCAATGAGCATTACTGCCGCCACACCGAGGGTTTCCAGGCTTTTGAAGAAAACCGAAAAATCGATCAGCATTCCCACACTGATCAGGAAAAAGGGAATGAAAATGGCGTTACCGACAAACTCCACCCGGTTCATCAGGGCTGACGTATGAGGAATAAGCCTGTTGAGCGCAAGCCCGGCAAAAAAAGCACCGATTATCGCTTCGATGCCGGCAAGTTCCGCCAACACGGCTGCGAGGTAGATCATCACCAGCACAAATATGTATTGGGAGATTTTGTCGTCGACCTTTTTGAAAAACCATCTTCCTATTATTGGAAAAACAAATAATACGGTGAGGCTGAACGCCAGCACTGAAAGGCCCAGGCGCAACCAGAATGCACTATTTACTTCACCCTGCGTCATACCCACCACCACGGCCAGCACCAGGAGCGAAAGGACATCCGTCAGCATCGTCCCTCCTACGGTGATATTAACCGACAAGTTTTTCGCAACGCCCATTTTGCTCACCAGTGGATAAGAAATGAGTGTGTGTGAAGAAAAAAGACTGGCAAACAGTACGCAGGTAAGTAACGGAAAATCCAGCACATAATAACCGCCTGCCATTCCCAGAATAAACGGAACGGCAAACGTGAACACGGTAAATGTGATGCTCTTGCCCATATTCTTCTTGAAATCGCCCATATCGATTTCAAGCCCGGCCAGGAACATAATGTAAAGCAGGCCCGTAGTACCGGTAACGACTACGCTGCTGTCGCGCGACAGAAGGTTCAGGCCGTTGGGCCCTACCAGGGCACCGGCAATCAGCAGGCCCAGCAAATGCGGTACCTTGATTTTATTGAGCAGCAGTGGTGCACCGAGTATGATGATCAGTTCAAGCAGAAACTTCAATACCGGGTCTTCGATCGGTAAACTGCCGATGTGGATGTTGAGCAGCGGCATAATTTAGCGGTTTGTCAAGCGGTTCAGCTCGATTGAAAATTTCGCAGTACACGATTTGTCGATACCCGCGGTTTGCATTCCCTTGATAAGGTTTTTATTGTCCCGCGTGAGTTCCACCGTCAATTCAAGATTTTTGCTTGCCGAAGTGTCGCTGGCATAATGGAGCTGGATGCTGGTACTGTCAAACTTCGCAGAAAACACCCGGACGACCTTATTATTGTTGATCACACGAGTGTAAAGCCCGGTTGAGTCACTGATAAATTCCCAGGTATTGGACCGCTGGTCGCCGATGACATAGTCACCGCAATTGGATTCGCGGCAAACCGACTTGCTATTCCAGAGTCCGGCAATATCGTCGGGCCAGTGCTGGATGATAACGGCTGTATCTCTCCTGGTGAGCAGGCTGTCGCGCATGCGCAGAAGCGACTGATAATCGGCCTCTTTGGTCGCGAACTCTTTCTCTCTTGCAAGTATTCGCTGCTCCCGCAAGTCAAGCCCGCGCTCCTTTTCTTTGTTGCGACAACCCCAGAACAGGCTCAGGATTACAAGTGTGCCAGGAAGGTATTTGTATAATGCCATAAGGAGATGAGTTCTGGTGGAAAATGCCGGATAGTGCGGCCCGCTTTCATAGCGTATGGCCAGGCAAGTTAAAAAAGTATTACTTTAAACAAAGCCAAAACTACCCCGAATGCGCTTGCAGCAGGCTGCGGTAACGGTCGAGCAACCTCGATTTTGCAATGAAACCGATGTAACGGCCTTTGGGATCGGTGACGGGCAAATGCCAGGAGCCGGTCTGATCAAATTTGGTTACGATCCGGGCGACAGGCTCTGTCTCCGCAACCGTTGCAGCCGGCTCCCGCATGAAGGAAGCGACAGTCAAACCGGTTTCTTCGCCCGAAGCAAACAGGTAAGGATGCAGCTCTTTAACGAGGATTATTCCGCGTAAAATACCCTCGCTGTCTACCACGGCCATGTGGTTATGCCGGTTTTCGTGCAATGCATCCACAAAGTTTTCAAATGGCAGGTCTATGTTCACCACGGGTACGTCCTTGTCGATGAAATCCAGCGTATTCAGCTGTGAAAGCAGGTTCCGGTCGTGTTCCCGCGTGAATATCTTGCCCTCATCGGCCAGCCTTTTCAAATCGGGAGAGATGGCCGAAAACCATTTGGAGATCAGAAAGGACATAACTCCCACTACCATCAAAGGAATAAAGAGATCGTATCCCGAGCTGGACTCGGCGATCAGAAATATTGCCGTTAGAGGGGCGTAAAGCACCCCGCTCATGACACCCGCCATTCCTACCAGTACCAGGTTGGCCACCGGCACGTCGGAGATGCCGATGAAGTTGCAGAACAAGGCAAATACGAACCCGAGCGTGCCGCCTGCAAAAAGCGAGGGGGCAAAGTTACCGCCATTACCGCCGCTGAAAATAGTGATGGAGCTTGCAAAGGCCTTCAAAAGGCACACGATTGTGAGGAACACGACGACAGCCCACCGCTGTTCGCCTACAATGCCGAAAAAGCTGTTTTCCATCAACTCGCCGACCTGCCCGTTGACCAGCGACTTGATGGTTTCGTAACCTTCCCCGAAAAGCGGCGGGTACAAAACGCAGAGCGTCGACAGCACCGCTCCGCCTATCATCGCCTTTCTGAGCCTCCCGCCTTTGAGATTGGCAAAAAATCGCTCCACCTGATGCCCGATTACCACAAAGTACCGGGCATAAAGTCCACACAAAACACCCAGCACAAGGTAAAAGGGCAGGTTGTGGTAATTGAAGGGGTGGCGGCTGCTGAAATGGAACAGGGTCTCCTCATTGAGCAGCATTCTGGAAAGCACATTACCGCAAACTGCCGCCAGTACGAGGGGAATAAAGTCCGTAAAAACCACACCGGTTAGCAATATTTCCACGGCGAACATCATCCCGGCGATCGGCGCGTTGAAGGCCGACGCGATCCCGGCTGTGGCCCCGGCCGCCAATAACAAGGTCCGCTCGCGGTAATCGAGCTTGTAGGTTTGTGCGAAATTGGACCCGATCGCCGAGCCAGTTACGGCAATGGGGCTTTCTAGTCCCGCAGAACCTCCAAGCCCCACAGTAATGGCACTTTGCACTATTTGCGAGTACATTTTCACCGGGGCGACGATACTGGAATTCTGGGCGATTTCATGCAGGATAGCCGGAATGCCTTTGCGGTCATTACCGCCGAAGAACAGGATCACGACAATGGAGGTGAGCACGATCCCCAGGAAAGGGAACACCGCATAAAACAGGATCTGCGTCTCAAAATGCACCCTGTGCGTGATCAGATTATGAATGCCGTGCACCAGTGATTTGAGGATTACGCCTGCCAATCCGGCACTGCAACCCACCAATATCCCGGATAATATCAGAAACTGCGACCTGGTCAGGATATTTTTAAGCCAGAAGATGATGACTTCATACAGCTTGAACTTCCTTAAACTGTACGCAGTCAGCCCTCTTTTAAATTTCAGGAATGAGTGGAATTTCTTGATTGTAGCCTGTTTCACAATGGTCAGCTTTGTTCCCTTTACGATACGTCTGGGTTAACCGGATAAAGTAAAGGTAAAAATCCAGGCCAGGCAAATTCGGCGGTGCTCGAAACACTCGAATTCCCGTGACTCGACAATGCGAATATTTTTCAGATTAGTTTTACATTAAATTCAAGCCATAAACTACTTCCATACCCGTGCTCAAAAAGTTCACTCTCCTAACTTGCTGTCTATTCCTGATTTTCGATTTCTCTGTCGCTCAGTCCGATACGATCCGTTGGCACCCGGGCATCACGTTAAAATTCAGCGATTTTTCGATTGACCATTCCAGTAAACATCTTTTCGCAGATGTCATCGTACATTACGATTACACACTTCAGCCAACGAAACCGGGCAAATATCTTCCGATCATCCATGCCTATGCATTGTTAAACCGGAAGACCGCTACCCTGCCCGATTCCAATGTAAATGCTTTGCGTTATGCCCGGTTATTATTCGATCTGTCGGGTTACCAGAGCAAGCTGATTAAATCAAAAGTTTTCGAGCTCGGCGAGCTGAATGAAAGGAATACACCGGCAAAAACGGCCATCGACAATGCGATTTCGCAGGCAAACAATGAAGTTTCCCAGTTGAAAAAGAACATGACAGGGCAACTTTCCGAGCCTGATAATGAACAGGCATTTGCCGAATGGGAATCCAAAGTAGCCGATCTATTACGAAATACACCGGAAATTACAGAAGAAAGGAGCCCGGGAAAGTTGCAGCTGGGTCTTTTTCTTGGTGCAACACGAAGCATATTTACAGGTAAAACCAGCGATTACTTTACCGACGCGACAGGGCTGAATTTTGGTTTTAATGTGGGCGTAAAAAGATCACGGTTTGTTCTGGATTTGAATTTGGATTTTAATAAAACAAAACAAGAACTAGAAAACAGAGGATACTGGTCGCCCAGAATGAAAACCCATTTTGCTTCGATTGAAATTACTTACGGCGTAAAGCTACCTGAAAACAAATGGCTGGCTGTTCCTTTCGCAGGCTTTTCGGTCAACGAATTCACACCAGCCAAATCGGACAAAGACGACAAGCGAAGACTGGACGGATATAGCCCGGTAGTAGGACTCGAGATTAACCGCTATTTTGGAAGCAGGCACGATCCGTATGAAAACGTCAGCTTTTTTTACAAATGCCGGGCATCAATAAATCCGTCCAATTTGATTAAAGATTACGGCGGCACGCAATTCAACCTGAAACTTGCCATCGGATTCGACACATCGAAAGCAAAAACCAAACTGGTAAAAAAGATGTAGACGATCATAGCGTTACAACTATATGCCTTCTGGACGGGTCTAAGTCATAAATTGGTGACATTATGAACAGACTATTACTTTTTCTCGTACTCGCATTAGCCTTTGCCCAGTGCAAACGCGATAGAGATCCCGAACCTCAACCGGAAATCTCCGGCATTGTCGGCGAATGGCATATGATTGAAACCCGGTATACTTCCGGCGATTCAACAGTTATTAAAAACATGACCAACGAGCCGCAGAGAGCCTTTTCGATCCGTTTCGATGGCGTGATGCTGTACGACGGATTTGCATCTTGTTGCGCCGCGTCTGAGTACCTGGTCAATGGAAAGGCGTTCGAAGTAAAACCGCTTAAGGACGTGCCTCATGACCTGGATTGCGGCTTGGTCGACTGCTGGGCCTGCCCGAAGCTGATCATCACCCAAACAGGCGACGAGATGACGATCGAGTCATGTAACGGGGGAATTAGCAAATATGTCAGAAAAAAATAGCGGCGTATAACATCCAGGGTTACTCATCCGGCTCGCCCATCGGTTATTAGCTTACCTCACTTCCTGCCGTTTGCTAATAACCCCACAACACACTCATTTCCAGTGTGATATTTTCTATATTTGCATATACCGCGCCCCGCGGCCTATTTTACCTAAACATGATCTGTGACTCAAACTTCTACGCTCATGAAGCACGGCCATTGTTACCTCGCACTCGTTGTTATTCTTTCGGCCTGCTTCAAAAAGAAGGAGGAAAAAGAAAAACCCGTATCCGACAGGATCACGGTGTGTTACAACCCCCAAACCACCGACGCCGAATGGTACCGTTCGAAAAAAAAGGCGCCGATCCTGAGCGGATTGCAAGGCGTCAATTTCAAAATTTCGACTACTAACCCGGAAGCACAGGCCTATTTCAACCAGGGAATGATGCTCTCCTACGGTTTCAACCACGCGGAAGCTGCCCGGTCGTTTTATGAAGCCACCCGGCTCGATTCGACCTGCGCCATGGCCTACTGGGGTTTCGCCTACGTGCTCGGACCCAATTATAATGCAGGTATGGAGGAAGACAATTTTGAGCGTGCCTGGGCTGCGGGCGAGAAAGCACAACGGCTGGCAGCCAACTGCACGCCGAAAGAAAAGGCGCTGATCGGCGCACTCGCCGCACGGTATGCCAAAGTACCTCCCGCCGACAGAGCTTCGCTGGACATTGCTTATGCCGCAGCCATGAAAAAAGTATACACGCAATTTCCTTCCGATCCTGATATCGGGGCGCTGTATGCCGAGGCGCAGATGGACCTGCACCCCTGGGACCTGTACGAAAAAAAAACGAAGGCTCCGAAATCCTGGACACCGGCGCTGGTAGCTGTTCTGGAAGGCCTGCTACAAAAGAACCCGCAGCACCCGGGTGCGCATCACCTGTACATACACGCACAGGAGGCTTCCGCAACGCCTGAAAAAGCCCTGGCTTCTGCCGCGCTGCTCGATTCTCTGGTTCCCGGTGCCGGTCACCTGCTCCATATGCCGTCGCATGTTTACATCAATACCGGCGACTACCATCTGGGCTCGCTTTCCAACGTCCGCTCGGTAGAGGCCGACAGCAGCTACATTACCACCTGCCATGCGCAAGGTGCCTACCCGCTCGCCTATTTTCCGCACAATTACCACTTCCTGGCCGCTACCGCTACACTGGAAGGCAACTCGGAGCTGGCTTGGCTGGCTGCGCGGAAAGTACAGCAATACACCGCGAAGGAGGTAATGCGCCAACCCGGCTGGGGCACGCTGCAGCATTATTATACCATCCCCTATTATGTAGCCGCGAAATTTTCGATGTGGGACACCCTTCTTGCAGAGCCGAGCCCGGCAAAAGATCTGGTTTACCCGCGGGCAATCTGGCATTACGCGAGGGGAATGGCTTTTTTAGGAAAACATGACCTGCCCCACGCACAGGAAGAAGTGAAGGCACTCGGTGCATTGGCAGCCGACACCACCCTGAAACACCTCACCATCTGGAATATCAACACTTCGGCGGACCTGGTACAAATCGCGTCCAAAGTGCTGTCGGCCGGCCTAGCAGCACAGCAAAACCAGCTCGACAAGTCAGCCTCGCTGCTCAGAGAGGCCATTGCCATCGAAGACAACCTCAACTACAATGAGCCGCCCGACTGGTTTTTCTCGGTCCGGCACCACCTGGGCGCGGTGCTGCTTAAAGCCGGAAAGAATGCAGAAGCCGAACGCGTCTATCGCCAGGATTTACTGACCTGGAAGAAAAACGGCTGGGCGCTGATTGGTCTCTACAATGCTTTGGAACAACAAAAAAACACCACCGAAGCGCAAGCGGCAAAATCCGCTTTCGGCAAATCCTGGCAGCATGCCGACATCAAAATCGCCGCATCATCGAGTATTATGGATTAGTAAAAAGCAAAAGCGGGTGTCTCAAATCCAATCGGGACACCCACTTTCATTTTTTGTTTTACCTAAACGTCCATCGCGTCGTACACGATCACCTTATCCCAAAGGTGGCTGCAATCCTTGATGAACTTTTGGTGGATCGGGTGGTCCTGATAACTGGCCTGGCCGGCAAGATCTTCAAAAAACATCAGTTCCGACACCCCCCAGCTGTTGTCGACGACGTCCCTTTTCTCGGTACTCGCCACTACGCCGATACGGAGCTCCTTAATAGCCTCGATCTTCCGCAATGTTTTCAGGCCTTCGATGATCCGGTCACGATCGGCCACGGAGCCGGGGTTTTTAAGCCAGAAAAATACATGGTGAACCAATGGCGTTTTGCCTTTCGCAGGTGCGGCGGGCGCAGCTACCGACGCGACAGCGCCTGCTGCCAGTGTGACGGAACTTGCGATAAATTTACGACGGGTGTTGTTCATTGTAGATGTTGAGATGTATTGAAGGATGAAAAGTGGCTTAATTGCTGCAATTTAGGGTCTTTTTGAATTAACTAGAAACAGCTTCGCTTTCTCATGAAAATGAGGCTATTTCCACCCAGGCATGCAAGAAAAAAGAACTCGAAAACGCGCGCCGGACAGTCAAAACCAATTAAAGCGCTTGACAAACCATCCCCATTCATTCTAAAAATCAACAATCCTATTAAAATAGGCCTTCGGTTGAAGCTTTTCATCGAACAGCAGCGGGTAATCCTTCCTGCCGCGTACCGGGAAATTGTCCAGCCAGGTGGTCTTGTCGGATACATTCCAGAAAGTAATGCCGGTAAGCACGCCGCGGTTTTTGCGGAATATTTTGAAAAGCATTTCGTATTGCGCTGCCTGTTTGGCGAGAATCTCAGGCGTGAGCACGGTTTTGTCGGCCTCGGTCAGTTCGCGTCTACCGTGTTCTTTTGCATGAATGGAAACGTCCAGTTCAGTGATCTGAACCGCCAGGCCCAGGCTGGCAAACCGGCTGATCGACTCTTGCAGTTCCGCCTCAGAAGGCTCATACACAGACCAATGCCCCTGTAATCCTACGCCGTGGACGGGCACATTCTTCGCTTTCAGTTTTTTGAGTAGCTCAAATATCTTCGCCCGTTTGGCGCTGCTCTCGGTATTATAATCATTGTAAAACAACTTCGCGGAAGGATCGGCGGCGTGGGCATATTCAAATGCCTTTTCAATATAATCTTCCCCGATGATCTCATAAAACTTCGATGGGCGGTAAATGGCCGTTCCCGTGTCAGGCACCGCCTCGTTCACCACATCCCAGGCGTAAATGCGGCCCTTATAGCGGCTTACTACGTCGGTAATATGCTGTTTCAAGCGTTCCAGGAGCACTTCGCGCGTTACCTGCTTGCCCGCGGCATCAGTAAAAAACCATTTTGGCGTCTGGTTATGCCAGCAGAGCGTGTGGCCCCGCACTTTCATACCGTTCTGCTGCGCAAATGCCACAATCGCATCGGGCGCCTCCCAGGCATAGCGATCCGGCTCGGGATGGATCGGCCCCATTTTCATCGCATTTTCAGGGGTGATGCTGTTGAACTGCCTGACGATCAGCTCCGCTTCCGGGCCCGACAAATTCCTTGGAGCCACCGCTACACCGACCGGGAAGTAGTCCTGGTAAGCATCCTTCAAAGCTTTCTGGGCAAATGCCTGCTCTGTGGCCAGGACCAAAAACCCGCAGCCCAACATGGCAGATAGCACGGCCTGCAAATTGTATTTTTTCATAATCCAAAAATTGCTTTTGACCTGAATCACTTGAAAAGCACCTGCGCAAATTCGAACAGGTCGTGCCGCCATACCGGCCAGGTATGCCCTCCGGGATATTCGCTGTACTGGTAGCGAATGCCCGCCTTGTCGTACTTCGCCAGCATTACCTTGCAATTCTCGTAGGCGATGTCCTTTTGGCCCCCCATCGAAATGCGGAAATGTTTCAGATTAGTGTTGATATTATTCGAATTCCCTTCGATCAAAGCATAATGCGACTTCGAAAGCTCCGCGTTGTTGGCAAACCAACCCGAGCTAAATACACCCAGGTAGGCAAACTGGTCGGTATTTTTCACGCCCGCATACAAAGTCTGCAAACCGCCCATCGAAAGGCCCGCCAGCGCCCGGCCCTGTGCGTCGGTTCTCACCCTGAAATTGCCCTCAACAAATGGCATAACACCCTGTTTCAGTTCATTTTCAAACATTTTCAACGCATTCTCATTAAAACCTGCAATGCCGCCGCCACCGCCCATGTTACCATCCATCATGACCACCACCATCGGTTTGGCTTTGCCTTCGGCGATGAGGTTATCCAGAATAAGGCCAGTCCGGCCCTGGGTTGCCCAGCCGCGCTGGTCTTCACCTCCACCGTGCAGCAGGTAAAGTACCGGCAGCTTTTCGGCCAGCTGGTCGTAACCTGGCGGGGTATACACGCACATTTCGCGCCAGGCGTTGGAAGCTTTCGACAAGTACTTTTTCACACGGATATCCCCATGCGGCACATCGCGGAGCGCATAATACCCGCCTCCTTTAAACGGTATTTCAATGCCGCTCGCCATGCGGCCCATTCCGTAGAAGGTTTCACTGGCCGGGTCGGCCAGCGCAACGCCGTCGATCAGAAGCGAATAATAATGAAAGCCTTCCCCGATAGAATCGGTCGTGACAGACCAGAAACCGGCGGTATCTTTCACCATATCGTACTTTTTACCCAAATCCACCTGCACCCGCTGTGCACCCGGCGCCTTGGTACGGAACACGACCCGGTTATCAGGCAAGATTTGTGGATATTTCGCCGAGCGGATATTGGTTTCAGCCGGTGAGCCGAGGATAGTGTATTGATTGAGACTTTTGATGTCCACCGGTTTGAAAAGAAACTGTGAAAACATAAACAGCCCATTCTTCCAAACCTTGAAATCGTGCACGCCTGGCTCTACATAGTACACATGCGGCACGTCGTTCACGAACAGGTAGTCGTGCGTACGCTTGCTGAAAGTGATTAGCCGGTCGTCGTCGCCGCAGGATAGCCACAACAACTTCAACTTTTGCCGTGCAGCCGCCGGGTCGGGGATCAGTTCTTCGGGCTTTTTGGTGTTGGGAGCGGAAGAAAAGCCGCCCACCCAGGCAAATTTGTCGAGATTCCCGAGCCCGAAATTCAGCGACTGCCCGCCGCCCATCGACAACCCGGCGATGGCGCGGTGCTCGCGATCGGTAAGTACGGGATATTTGCTTTCGACAAACGGGATCAGGTCTGTGAGCAAATCCTGCTCGAACGTCGTAAATGCCGCCACCTTATCGGCCGCCATGATGTTGCCGGTGGCGCGGTCGTCCTTCATCGCACGGCCATTGGGCATTACCACGATCATCGGCTCAATCTTCCCGTCGGCATACAAGTTGTCCAGGATCAGCTGCGGATTACCGCCTTTGAGCCACTCCTTTTCATCCCCGCCAATACCGTGCAAAAGGTACAAAACCGGGTATTTAACCCTTTTGGAATAGCCGGGCGGCGTGTACACCAGCGCTTTCCGCACCGCGCCCACAGTCTTCGACTTGTAGCTTACCGTATCGATTCGCCCGGCCGCAACACCCTGCCGGGGCACATCGAAGCCCTTCGGCATTTCCTTCGCGGTATTGTTTTGGGCAAAAGCCCCCCAACCCGCCAGAAACGGGATCAGAAACAGGAAAATTTTGAGCATAATTATTTGTATAAATTTAAATTCTGACGCTCTTACCCGATGCTACCGATTTGTAAATCGCTTCCACGACACGTATGTCGCGCAGCCCTTCCTCGCCGGGGGCGATCAGGTCGGTGTTGTTTATAATGGCCAGGCAGTCTTCGTCCATTTGCTTCGCCTGCTGGCTTTTGATCGGGAAATTGATAATCGTTCCGTCCGACATGCTGCCCTTGTTCCCGTTGTAACCCGATTGCGGCTCCATTTTCAGCCAGCCTTTTTCGTAGTTTACTTGCAGGTAGTTCATGTTAATGCCGAAACTGGTCTGGCAGGCAGCCCTGGCCCCGCTTGGGAAATCGAGCATAAACATCATTGTTTCTTCCACTTCCTTGTAAATGTCGGGCCGGGTGGTCGAAGCCTGGGCGATCACGCTGACAGGCTCTTCGCCCGTGGCCAGGCGCGCACCCTGCAATGCATACACGCCCATATCGCCCATACAACCGCCCCCAAGTGCCTTTTTCTGCTTCCAGTGATCGGTACGGGCATCGAAATACCCGGCGGCGCTGTTGACCATTTTTACTTTCCCGAACTTCTGTTCCTTTGCTACCTTTATGTAAGTCTGGATATTCGGGTCGTGCTGGCAACGGTAGCCGATCGCGAGCTTCACTTTATTGCTCTTGCAGGCCGCGATCATCGCTTCACAGTCGGCTACGGACGGCGCCATGGGCTTCTCGCAAAACACATGTTTACCGGCTTTGGCTGCCCTTACCACATATTCGCGGTGCATCGAGGGCGGCAATACGACATACACAATGTCGATATCCGGGTTTTTAGCAATCTGGTCGAAGTTCTGGTAATTGTAAATGTTCTTGTCGGGAATATTGTATTTGGCTTTCCAGGTTTCGGCTTTCGCGGGCGTGCCGGTAACTATGCCCGCGAGATAGCACTTTTCGGTCAGTTGCAGCGCGGGAGCAAGCAGGTCGGTACTGTAATAGCCCAGGCCCACGAGCGCAATGCCGAGCTTGTCCTTTTTCGGGGAAGTTGCGGCGATGAGCGGGTTACCGGAGAACAACGTAGCGGCCCCGGCCAGTGTTAATGTCGATAAAAAATCGCGTCTTTCGATTTGCATAGCTTGTATGATTGAATGCTTTGGGATAGGTCATCGGCACGAACATGCCGGTACAGCTTTTAAAAGCCGGTACCGGCATCCGTTTTACCAAAATAATCGGTATTATTTTAAGGGACGATCGGGACGATCGCGCCATCCGCGCCACGCACGAGCTCGCGTACCTTCACGTTACGCAGGTGTGTCTTGCCGGAAATCTCGGTGTCGTGGTAAAAGATGTACCATTTTCCTTTGAATTCTACAATGGAATGGTGGGTCGTCCAGCCTTCCACCGGTTTCATGATCACGCCTTTGTAAGTAAATGGCCCGTAAGGCGAGTTGCTTTCGGCATAACAGAGCAAGTGGGTATCGCCGGTAGAATACGAAAAGTAGTATTTGCCGTTGTACTTGTGCATCCATGCCCCTTCGAAAAACCGGCGATCGTGATCGCCACCGAGCAGCGGTTTTCCTTGCTCGTCCAGGATCTGCACGTCGCGCGGCGTTTCGGCGAACGTGAGCATATCGCCACTCATCTTCGCCACTTTGGCGCTTAATGCAGGCTCCTGGTCATGGCCCTTGCCCAGGTCGGTGGAAAGTGACTTGTCGTACTTCCCCGAATGCCAGCGTTGCAGCTGCCCGCCCCAGATGCCCCCGAAGTACATATAAGTCTGCCCGTCGGTATCGGTAAAAACGGCCGGATCGATGCTGTAACTACCCGGAATAGGCTTTGCCTCAGCCTTGAAAGGGCCCGCGGGCGATTGGGCAGTAGCCACCCCGATCCGGAAAACATCCTCCTTATCTTTCACAGGAAAGTACAAATAATAAGTACCGTTCCTAAATGCCGCATCGGGCGCCCACAGCTGGCGCCCTGCCCAGGGAATGTCTTTCAGGTCCAGCACCACACCGTGGTCGGTCACCTTGCCGCCGATGTTATCCATCGAATACACGTGGTAATCCCGCATGTTGAAATGCCCGCCTTCATCGTCCTGAGGCACATTCGCCTCGATATCGTGGGATGGGTAAATGTAAATCCTGCCGTTGAAAACATGCGCGGACGGATCGGCGGTGAACAGGTCGCTGATCAACGGCTTCACCTTGGCGTGCTGACAAAAGCCCGTTCCCAGGCCGGGGCCAACCATAGCCGCCAGAGCCAGTAGTCCGGCTGATAAAAAGCTGCGGGTCATATACAATGCTGATTAATACGGTTTAATATCCTGAATTTTGAGGAAAAGCAGGCCCGTCCACAACTCTATCGATCTGAGACTGCGGAATTGGCCTTAACATATTGAATTCCTTCACATATTGTGCCGCCTCCTGGTTCCATTCCTGCACGCGGCGCACAAGCGAGCGCGTACGTACGAGGTCGTGCCAGCGTTGCCATTCTCCGAAAAACTCGCGGCTACGCTCGTCGAGGATGAAATCCAGGGTCACGTCGGCAGCGGTAATAGCCATGGCTGCGGCTGCGGCTGCATTCTGCGCGGTGGTGTTGCTTTTGCGGAATGCCGCGCGCTGGCGTACGACGTTGATCAGGGCGGCAGCCTTCGCGGCGTCACCGGTTTTGAAATAGGCCTCCGCGCCAGTCATGTACACATCCGAAAAGCGGTACAAGACGCAGGGACGGGTGGAGGGATCATTAAAGTTGGCACCGCGGCTCGGGTCCATGAATTTCTTTAATGCAGGGAAAATACCGTTGTTCCAAAGACTCGGCGGCACCACAATGCCCTTGAATGGCCTCGTGCCAACGAACTGCGGGGCACCGGGCACCTCGTAATCCGGCAGCCATACAGCCGTATCCGAGCCAACGACGGTGGTATAACCGATCCCCCGGCTGTTGTTGGCCGCATTAGCCGCATTGGTGATGGAGGTATTGGAAATATAAACCGTGTAGAAAGAATTGGCAAAACGGGAGTCAACGTCGCGCTTGGTAAACGCCTGGTCGAGGAAATAGTTCTTGCCTGCGTGTGGGCCGGTGGGCCATTTGTCGGAGTTCGGGCGCATACGTATATAAGGGCGACCGTAATACGAGTCGCGGATCATGCCCGAAGTACCGCTGTTGACAAACGCGCCAGCGGCATTTTTAAATGAGTTGATACCGCTGTTGTTCGGGTAATTCCAGTTGGTAAACCACGGCGAAAGGTTCTGTGCCGCACCCCCGCCGGCCGCACCACCTACGCTGTAATAGCCGTATTTAGGGTCGAGGACGTGGTCGCTGACGAACATGGTTTCCTTCCCGTAATCATTGCCGGCCACGAATGCGTCGCCGTAATCCTGCCATAAATCCAGCCCGTAAGCCGATTTGTTGGCGATGATCTCGTCGCACAATGCGGCTGCTTTCGTAAAATCGGCCGCGGTGTTGTTCAGCCAGCCTCGGGTAAGGTATGCTTTTGCGAGCAGGAATTGCGCCACCGCCTTGGTAGCCGCCTTCCCCAAAAACGGTGCGGTCGGCTGGTTAGGCAGGTCGACCGCAGCTTCGGTCAGATCTTTAATTATCAACTCATAAACCTGCGCCGCTGGCTGGCGCGATGCAGCCTGCGAAGGCACGGTAATAAACTCGGTATGCAAGGGCACATCTCCCCAGGTTTGGACCAGATAGAAATACCAGAATGCCCTTAGGAACTTCGCCTGGGCCAGGTATTGCTTCCGGGTAGCTTCGGGGAGGTCGATCGTCTGGCCGTATTGCAATACGCCGTTCAATGTATTGATATCCTGAAATGCGACGCCCCAGGCCGACCCGAAGTTACTGCCGTTCAGCCCATTGTAAGTATAAGGAATGGGCGTACCAGCGCTGAGGCCCTGGATAAACTCATCGGTACCGGCCTGCATTTCCACGGTAAAACCTTCGGTACCCCATTGGCTGCGAATGTCGTTGTACACCCCGGCAATGCCGCCGAGCACACCCGACGGGCTATTGAAATACGAAGGGACGATCTGGGATTGCGGATGCTCTTCGAGCACTTTTTCACAACCGGAACCCAGCAATGTGACCAGGCCCGCGGTGATTAAAACTTTTATGGATTTCATAGTCGGATCAGAATTTAAGGTTTACGCCCACGGTGAATTGCCTTACCGGCGGATTATTAAGGTTTACGGAAATCTGCCGCTCCGGTGCCCCACGCTCACTGGCCCCTTGCGGGTTAAGCGTCGACTGACCGCTGGCATAGCTGTTCCCTTCCGGATCGACAGCCAGATTGTCTTTCACCAGGGGTGAATAGATAATGAACGGGTTCGTCAGGTTGACGTAAATACGGGCTGACGTAGCCCCGATCTTTTTGATAATGTCGCTGGCGAACGTATACCCGAGGTTAATGCTGCGGCATTTGATGAACGAGCCGTCGTAATACCCGAGCGTCGAACCGAAGTTGGCGACCGCGCTGCTGGCGTCGGGCGCCGGGAATGCGTTGGTGGGGTTGGTATCAGTCCAGTAGTCGACTTTCACCTGGTTGACGCGGCTTTGGTTGAAGAATGCAAACCCACCCGAACCCGTAGAGTTGCCGGTAAGGTAAGGGACAAGCACTTTCATACCCATCCGCGCATAGGTAACGATGGACGCGTCGAAGTTTTTGAAACTGAAACGGTTAGTAAGCCCTCCCTCCCATTTAGGCTGGAAATTACCGAGGATCTGCCGATCGTTCGCGTCGATTTTCCCGTCCGCATTCAAGTCCTGGACCCTGATCTGCCCCGCATATTGCACGGGGGAGGTCTGTTTAGCCAAAGTACCATTCTCGGCGTCGCTGAGCTGCCATATACCCAGTTTTTTATAATCATAAATCACCGAAAGCGGCTGTCCTACGAACCATCCCGCGCCCAGGTTGGCCTTTTCCTGCGGGGTGGTCAGCTGTGTGATTTTCTCGCGGTTGAAGAAATAGGTCGCGTCCACGCTCCAATTGAACCCTTTCGGTTTTCGGGCAATTTCAAAAGTGACAGCCACTTCCAGTCCCTTACCCTCTGTTTTACCCAGGTTTTTCAATGTGGAACCGGCTCCATTGCTTGGAGGAAGCGGTACGGAGAGCAGGATATTCTTCGTTTTCTGATGGTACCAGTCCACGGAGCCGGTAATGCGGTTGTTCAGAAACCCGAAGTCGATACCAATATCGACCTGAGAGGTTGATTGCCAACTTAGGTTGCTCGCGGGAAGGCTGGTAACGGTGTAGGCCAGTTGCTGCCCTGCGGTACCGGTCCCGAAGTTGTAATACCCGGCCGACAATGCGCCCAGCGTCGAATACGCGCCCACATTCCGGTTCCCCGATACCCCCCAGCCGCCACGCAGTTTCAGGTTGGAAACAAAGGCAATGCTTTTCATAAATCCTTCCTCGATCACATTCCAACCCACTCCCACGGCCGGATAGTTGAAGTACTGATTACCGGGCGACAAGGTGGAAGAGCCATCTCTGCGCAATGTCAACGTGAGCAAATAGCGGTCGTCATAGCTGTAATTGATCCTGCCCATGTAGGAAAGCAGGCCAGTCTCCGAAAACGAGTTACCGAAATCCGAATTGGCAACCGGTTGGCCGGATGCCAGCGAGAAGTTCGAAGTTTTAATGTAATCCGCCGGAACGCCCGTCACCGTGAAGCGGCTCCCTAATGAGTGGTTTTTAGTATATTCATAAAGTGCGGTGAAGCCCAGTTTGTGCTTATCTGCAAATGTTTTGTCATAATAAAGCAAATGTTGCAGGTTCACGTCCCAGTACTCGGTATTGCTGATCTCGGCTGTCGACGAGGATTGTACCGTCGCAGAATTGAAATACGTGAGCGGGCCATTGTAGCCATTGTAATTCGATTGACTGAAATTCAAACCCGCATTAAACCGGTATTTCAAACCCGGCAAAATGGTCACCTCCGCATAGAGGCTATTGAACGTCCGCACCGAGCGCGTACGGCCAAGGTACGAATCCTTTTTGGTCAGAATCGTGAGCGGACTCACGCCGGCAGCATCGATCGAGCCCTCCGACGGGAACATATTGACGCTGCCATCGGCATTGTAAGGTGACGCCAGCGGAGTCAGGCGTACCAATCCGCCTGGTACGCCGCCACCACCGGGCGTGTTCTGGTAGGTGAGAGTATTCAGCGTGTTCAGCCCGATTTTGATATTCTTCCCAATGCGCTGGTCAACGGTCGCGCGGAGGTTGAAGCGCTGGAAACTCTGATTAGGGATAATGCCCGTTTCATTGAAATACCCCAGCCCGAGCGAATACTGCGTGTTTTCAACGCCGCCCTGCATGCCAAGCTGGTGATTGGACATGAAACCCGGCTTGTAGATCAGGTCCTGCCAGTCGGTAGACACGCCGTTGGCCAGGGCTTCCTGCTCCTTAGGAGTGAGCAGATAACCCGATGTGCCGGGGCTGCTGCGGTTGTATTTCGCCGCGTCGGTTTTGAACTGGGCATATTCAGCGCCGTTCATGACATTGAATTTACCCATAATGCGGGTCTCTCCGTGGTAACCGTCGTAACTAAAAACGGGCTTGCCTACCTTCCCTCTTTTGGTTGTCACGAGGATCACACCACCCGCGCCGCGCGAGCCGTAAATAGCCGTTGCAGAAGCGTCTTTCAATACTTCCAGGCTTACAATATCGTCGGGATTGATGTCGTTCAACCCTCCGAAAGGTATTCCGTCGACCACCACCAACGGGCCGTCCAGCCCATCGCTGGATCCGGAACTTGTCGTAAGCGTCCTATTGCCCCTGATTCTGATCTGCCCCTGCGAGCCGGGCGTGCTGCCATTGCTGATAATGGACACCCCCGCCGCACGGCCTTTAAGCTGGCTGATCAGGTTGGGCGCGGGCACTTCTTTGAGGGTTGACTCGCTTACGGACACCACCGAGCCGGTCACATCCCGTTTGCGTTGCGTTCCGTAGCCGACCACCACCACTTCTTCCAGCACCTTGTGATCGGGTGCGAGCGACACGTTGATGATCCTCTGATTGCCCGTCACCACTTCTTTGCTAGCGTAACCCACCAGCGAAAATACGAGTACAGTGCTCTCATTATCGGGGATCGAAATTCTGAAATTACCATTCTCGTCGGCGCTCGTGCCCCGTGTGGTGCCTTTAATGAGGATATTCGCGCCGGGCAATGCATCGCCCGTCTCGCCAGTAACCTTGCCCGTTATCTCCACATCCGCAACGACATAGCTGGCCTGCCTTGCCAACCGTTTGTTCAAATCGGTTTCCAATGCACGGACGGGGGCCGCGTGGCCCAGCGTCGCCATGAGCATTATCGGCCATCCTATGGTCGCTAATGCTTCGAGCCGGTTTCTCTTGTTCTGTAAAAAGTAGCGCATAGGCTTGCAGGGTTTTTGTTGAAAATTTTTATTTGTCATTTTGACAATATATTTTTAGAACATAATGATTCCAATAATTTATGGTAACCTGGCAATGGACAAAAGTAGCATGGCCGTGAGGCCGCCCGTGAGCACATTTGTTCAAACTATGGGAACAAATGTTCAAAACAGGGCGAGAAGTGGCCGATTCAGGGACAAAGTTGCATTTAACCCATTCCTGACGAGGAGAAAAGCATCTTTCTTTCGTCTTTATTACTGACCTCTATTTAAAGCATTGAAATTGAAACAGACCAGGCCTTTCCTGCTCCTGCCGATTTGCTTCCTGCTGCTGTTCATCGGCGTTGGCAGGACGGCCATGGGCCAAAACGAACAGCCTCGTTTTACAGCCATTACTTCCATGGACGGGCTTTCTTCCAACACGGTCACCGCAATCCTGAAAGACCGTTACGGGTTGCTCTGGTTCGCTACCGACGACGGCCTTAACAAATTCGACGGGACAGGTTTCACCGTTTACAGACACCGGAAAACAGATCCGAACTCCCTTAAATCGAACGACATTTCGGCGCTCTACGAAGATCGAGCGGGACGCATATGGGTCGGGACGATCATGGGCTCCCTGCATCTGTACGACCGCCGGAAAGATTCGTTCGTGCGGATCAAAACCTATCACAGTATCAATTCGATATGCGGGGATGGGCAGGGCAAAATATGGATAGGAACTACGCAGGGCCTGATTATCGTCGATCCTCTCACATTTGAGATCAAAACTTTCGCAGCTGTTCCCGGTACTCCGGCGCAGGTAGCGGGGAAGCACGTACACCGAATATTCCGCGACCGTCAACAGCAAATGTGGGTCGGTACGGGCAATGGGCTTTTCAGGTATTTGAATAAACATAACCGCTTTTTCTCCATAGACTACCGCGCTGCCGAACGCTATCAGGCGGGGGCAGAATTTGTAACGTCCATTGAAGAGGACAGTACCGGCAGCATGTGGGTCGGCACGCAGAATGGCCTGTTTGTCCTTTCTGCGGAAGGGAAACAAATCCGGCGTTTCAGCTATCAACCGGGAAACAGCCATTCGATCAGCAACAATATGATCTTCTCGGTTGCCGCGCAAAGCCGGGAGGAAGTCTGGGTCGGCACCGACGGCGGATTGAACATCATTGATACCCGCACGGGCGGCATTACGCACCGCTCACCCGACCCGCGCACGCCGTTCAGCATAACGAACAAGTCTATACGCAGCATTCTCACCGATCCTGCGGGCATTACCTGGCTGGGCACCTACAAAGGCGGTGTCAACAAATACGACCGCAGCCTCATGCTTTTCGGCTTGAAACGTTGTGATCCTTACGACCCGTACGGCCTCAGTGCTCCGTTTGTGACTTCCTTCGCCGAGCATTCCGATGGCCGCATTTTCGTTGGCACCGACGACGGCGGGGTGAACCTGTACGACCGCAAAACCAACCTTTTCCGCAAATACGCCATTCATCCGAGGAACAAGGCCGCTTCATCGGGGCTTGCCGTGCTGTCGCTGAAACTGACCGCGCCCGATGCGCTCTGGATCGGCACATTTCAGGACGGACTTTTCCGGCTCAACCCCGCTACCGGCCGGTACGAGCAGTTCACGCAGGGCACGGAAGCCGGTTCGCTGGGCAACAACAACATTTTTGCCCTTACCAAAGACAAAAAAGGAAGGCTGTGGATCGGTACCAATGGCGGAGGAGTGAATATATTCCACCCCGAAACGGAGCAGTTCGAACGGCTTTTTGACCAGAATATTTCCCTGCCAAATCGTATTATCCCGCTGAATGCCTACATCCGCGATATTCTGGAAGATCGGCACGGCAAAATGTGGATCGCGTCGCACGGTACCGGCATCGCCGTTTTTGACCCCGAAAGTCGCACTTCCGTACTGCTCGATCGCGACAAAGCCGCATTGCCCAGCAACAATGTACTCTCGCTCCTGGAAGACAGCCGAGGAAACATCTGGGCCGGTACCGGCGGCGAAGGTCTCGCTTTATTTAATCCGAAAACACGAAAATTCATCACATTCGGCGTCAATGAGGGGCTTTCGAGCGGCATGATCAACAAGGTGTTGGAGGACGCGCAGGGGCGTATCTGGGTAAGTACCAATGAAGGGATCAGTTTTTTTGATATACACAAGAAGAAATTTACCAACTATACCACGCATAATGGCCTGCAAAACAACACTTTCGCATTAGGGGCAGGCCTGCGCACGTCCGATAACCTGCTCTTTTTCGGCGGCATTGCGGGTTTCAACTACATCGATACCCATGGCCTGAAAAGAAACCAGGGTCAAACTCCGGTGATCTTAAGGGACCTGAAAGTAGGAAACCGCACCATTACTTCCGCAGATTCGGGCATGATCGATGCCGATATTTCCGTCGCGCAGTCGATCCGGCTCGATTACAAGCAGAATTTTTCCATCGCTTACGGGGCACTCAACTACACCAACCCCGAACAGACCGCCTACCGGTACCGGCTTGTGGGACTGCAAAACGAGTGGCAGCAGGCGGGCAAGGCAGCTACCGCCAGTTATACCAACCTCAGTCCCGGCGATTACCGCTTCGAAGTACAGGCCAGCAGCGACGACAGTGATTGGAGCTCTCCACCGGCGACTGTCGCCGTGATTGTGAAGCCGCCGTTCTACCTTACCATTTATGCCTACATTTTCTATGTGCTGGCGCCCGTTGCGGCGGTGTTCCTCATGCGGCGGCGCGGTATCCGCAGGCTGCACCGGAAATTCAGGGAAGAGCAGGCCCGCCGGGAAACCGAACGCGCCCAAGAGCTGGACAGGCTCAAAATTAAGTTTCTGACTAACCTCAGTCATGAATTCCGCACGCCTATTTCGCTCATCCTCGCACCCGTCGACAACCTGCTCGGCCAGGAGCAACGGCATCAGCCGCAAATTGCGGCCATCCGACGCAACGCCAAACGACTGCTCAATCTGGTTGACCAGCTGCTGGATTTCAAAAACCTGCAGGAACAGGAACTGAAAGCCGATTTGCGACGCGCCGACATCGTGCCGTTCATCCGCGACGCCTGCGATTCATTCAGCGACCTTTCGCAGCGGAAAAGGATCCGTTTCACTTTCGACAGTGCTGTGGAACATTTACTGATCGATTTCGACGCCGGCAAAATGGAGCGCGTACTATTTAACCTGCTTTCGAATGCATTCAAATTTACACCCGAGGGCGGCGAGGTGGCATTGCAATTGAAATGCAGCACCGACGATTCGCAGCAAAACTGGCTGTATATCAAGGTATCCGACACCGGCATCGGTATTTCGACCGAAAATCACGAAAAAATATTCGACCGGTTCTTCCAGGACGAGGCCGACGCTTCGGTACTCAACCAGGGCAGCGGGATCGGTCTTTCCATTGTCAGAGAGTTTGTGCAAATGCATGGCGGGTTCATCACTGTCGGCAACAATGCGGGTAAGGGTAGCATTTTCACTGTCGCGTTGCCTTGTGAAACGTTGGTGTTCAACCCTGTCGAAATTACGCCAGCGGATGCAGCCGCGGCTCCTTTCGCGGACATTGTTCTACCTGAAAAAGTCGCCGGACCGGCCGGTAAAATACCGCCAGCCCCCGATGAAATGCCGCGCAACGGTTTGCCGCGCAACGGTTTGCCGGGCAACGACTTGCCCCGAATCCTGATCGTGGAGGATAATGTGGAGTTCAGGCATTATCTCAAAGAGAACCTGGAAACGCATTACCGTGTGCTGGAAGCGGCTGATGGCCGGGAAGGCTGGCAAAAAGCATTAAGCTACCACCCCGAGCTGATCGTAAGCGACATCGCGATGCCGGAAATGGATGGGCTGGCCATGAGCGAAAAAATCAAATCCGATAAACGGACCAGCCACATCCCGATCATTCTCCTCACGGCGTCGAGCGGCGAAGAACAGCAATTGAAAGGGCTCAGCTCCGGGGCAAACGATTACCTGACCAAGCCTTTTAATTTTGAAATACTGAATGTGAAGATCAATAACCTGCTGCTGCTCAACCGGCTGCTTAAAGATGTGTATTCGAGGCAGATACAAATGTCGGGCCGTGATGTGGCAATCGAATCCGGGGATGTAAAACTGCTCCGCGACATGCTTTCGTATATCGACGACAACCTGAATTCACCACAGCTCAGTGTAGAAAACCTCGCCCGGCATGTGGGCATGAGCCGGGGGACGCTTTATACCAAAGTACTGGAAATCAGCGGACAAACACCCATCGAGTTTATCCGGTCGATCAAATTGGAAAAAGCTGCGCTATTGCTCGAAAAAAGCGATATGAATGTTTCGCAGATCTCCTACACGGCCGGTTTTGCCACGCCCAACTATTTCACCAAGTCGTTCAAGGCCAAATTCAACATGCTCCCTTCCGAATACATGGCAATGAAGCGCAAGCCATTTTTACACGCATCACATTGAATTACATTATTTTAAATAAAATCGGATTGTTCCGGATGAAGATTTCAAAACTCCTGACCTTGTTCCTCTTCTGCGCGGCCATACCGCTGCACGCGCAGATACGCTTGCCGAAACTGATTTCAGACCATATGGTTTTGCAGCGTGACCAGCCGCTGAAAATATGGGGCTGGGCCTCGCCGAAAGAAAAGATTACGCTTCAATTTGATCGCAAAACCTTTAAAACGACGGCCACCGCAGCCGGAAAGTGGGAAATAGCGCTTCCCGCACATTCCGCGGGTACCGGTTATTCGATGGTTTTGAAGGGCAGGAGTGAAATCCGCATTACCGACATTGCATTCGGCGACGTGTGGCTTTGCAGCGGGCAAAGCAATATGGTGATCAACATGGAGCGTGTGAAGGAGCGGTTTCCGGCAGACATTACGTCGGCCAGCTACCCCGAAATCCGTAATTTCTTCGTCCCCACGCTCACGAGCCTGGGCGGGCCCGCGGAAGACTTCCCAAAAGGCGAATGGAAAACCGCCAGTCCGGAAAACGTGCTGACATTCGGGGCCGTCGCCTACTTTTTTGCTCGGGAAATTTACGAAAAACACAAGGTGCCGATCGGTATTATTAATAGCTCCGTGGGAGGAACGCCCATTGAGGCGTGGATCGGCGAGGGTGGTTTTAAGGATTTTGAAAATATCCGGCAAACCATCGCACAGAACAAGGATACGAGCTATGTCAATGCATTTGCCCGCATCGTGACCGCGGTCCCGCAAGAGCGCACAGTGGCGGACGCGGGGCGGGCGGAGCACTGGGAAAGCGATGCATACCAGCCCAAAGGTTGGAGAAATTTCAATATTCCGGGTTATTGGGAAGATCAGGGATTGAAGGCGCTGGACGGCGTGGTGTGGTTCCGAAAAACAATTGAAGTGCCCCAAAACTGGGTAGGGAAGCCTGTCAAACTGTACATGGGGCGCATTGTGGATGCGGATGAAATGTATGTCAATGGCAAGAAAATCGGCAATATCACCTACCAATACCCGCCCCGGCGGTACGAAATCCCGAGCGGTTTGCTCAAAGCGGGGCGGAATACCTTTGTCGTAAGGGTTACCAATTCGTCGGATAAGGGCGGATTTGTGCCCGATAAGCCCTATTTCATGACCACCGGGAGCGACACGATCGATTTGAAGGGCACCTGGCAGTACAAAGTCGGCGAGGTATTTCCACCCGGTCGAAATACCGCTACCCCGCGCCTCGTGCACCAGAACCAGCCGACGGCGTTGTACAATGCGATGATTGCGCCGGTTTTACCACTGAAAATCAAGGGATTTTTATGGTACCAGGGCGAGTCCAACACCGGAAACCCGGAGCCTTACAACGCATTGCTCCCAGCGCTGATCAAGGACTGGCGGGCGCATTGGCACGACGACCATCTGCCTTTCCTGGTTGCGCAGCTGCCCAATTTCCAGGACATCGATTACACCCCGGCGGAAAGCAACATTGCGTTGCTGCGGGAGGCGCAGAATAAGGCCCTCACGCTGCCCAATACCGCCGTGGCCGTCACGATCGACCTGGGCGAATGGAACGATATTCACCCGCTTAATAAAAAAGATATTGGTAAACGGCTGGCGCTCGCCGCCCGAAACCTCGCATACGGAGAGAAAGACGTGATTTACTACGGCCCGGTGCTGAAATCGTACAGCACTGAAAACGAAAAGATTATATTAACATTCGACCATGTGGGCGATGGCATTTTTTCGTCCGACAGTGAAACATTACGCTGGTTTGCCGTCGCAGGTGACGACCGGAAATTCTATTGGGCGGAGGCTGAAATACTCGGAAAAGACCGGGTCGCATTGCGCAGCGGGCAGGTTACATCGCCTAAATACGTTCGCTATGCCTGGCAGGATAACCCGGAAGGCGTCAATTTTTATAATTCAGCCGGGCTGCCAGCCTCCCCTTTTCGGACGGACGGCCAGGGGGCAGAGGCTATTCAAAGCCATTCAACACATTAAATCACGCTTCCACCGGAACCAACCTTATTTATGATGGTACTTACAAAAACCCTTTTTCACAGTAAGATTCAAAACCTGGCCCTGCTGCTGCTCCTTTTTGTAGCTATCTCAAACAATGCCTCGGCTGACGACGGCTACCGGCTCTGGCTCAAATATGACCGCATTCAAAATACCACTATAAGCGCTACTTATAGCAAGTCATTCAATTTCATAGCCTTATCCGGCAACAGCGACATTCTGAACAATGCTGTCAAAGAACTTCAAACCGGCCTTACCGCCATGCTCGGCAAGCCAATTCCGATCGTGAAGACACCGGTCATTAACCAAGGCGGCATTATCCTGACCATTTCGGCCAACGGAGCATCCGGTGACGGGTATTCGATTCAAATGCAGTCAGGAAATACCGTGATTACCGCTTCGAAAGACGCTGGCGTACTTTATGGCAGTTTTGCCCTGCTCCGGCATTTGCAGCAGCATTTACCCGTCGAAAAAGTGGTAGTTCAGAGCAGTCCGAAGATCCAGTTGCGGATGCTGAACCATTGGGATAACCCCGAAGGACCCATCGAGCGCGGGTACGCGGGGTCGTCGTTATGGAAATGGTACGAGCTGCCCGAGACCGTCGATCCGCGTTACACTGATTATGCGAGAGCCAATGCGTCGATCGGGATTAATGGTACCGTGGTGAACAATGTGAATGCGAGTGCCCGGTTTTTGACGGCTGAATACGTGCACAAAGTGGCTGCATTGGCCGGCGTTTTCAGGAAGTTTGGGATTAAAACCTATCTGTCTATTCATTTTGCCGCCCCAAAAACGCTCGGCGGGTTGAAGACTTCCGACCCGCTCGATCCGGAAGTGCGGAAATGGTGGATTGAAAAGACGAAGGAAATTTACAGCATTATCCCCGATTTCGGAGGGTTTTTGGTAAAAGCCAATTCCGAAGGCGAACCTGGCCCGCAGGATTACGGCCGCACCCATGCCGATGGCGCCAATATGCTGGCCGAAGCGCTGGCACCATTCAATGGCGTGGTGATCTGGCGGGCTTTCGTTTACAAGGCCGATCCAAATGCAGATCGTTTCAAAGCAGCCTACGACGAATTCGCCACGCTCGACGGAAAGTTTGCGAAAAATGTCATTGTCCAGGTCAAAAACGGCCCGATCGATTTCCAGCCGCGCGAGCCATTTTCACCGCTGTTCGGCAATATGCCCCGCACGCCGTTGGGCATGGAGTTCCAGCTCACCCAGGAATACCTTGGCTTCGCGACGCATTGGGTTTACGAGGCCCCGATTTTCAAGGAGTGCCTCGACGCCGATACTTATGTTAAAGGCAAAGGCTCCACCGTCGCCACGATTGTGGACGGTTCGCTGCACAATTACCGATTAACCTGCATGGCTGGCGTGGCCAATACCGGTTCCGACCGTAACTGGACCGGCAATCCCATGGCCCAGGCCAACTGGTACGCATTCGGGCGGCTGGCCTGGGATCACACCCTGAGCCCGGAAGCCATCGCGCGCGAATGGACACAACTCACATTAACCACCGAGCCAAAGCACGTCTCGGCGATCAGCGACATCATGCTGCGGTCGAGGGATATTTATGTGGATTACAATACGCCGCTCGGTCTCTCGCGCCCGTGGACGGGCAGCCATTACGCGCCCGAACCGTGGCAAAACCGCAGCTCGCGCCCCGACTGGACGGCCATTTACTACCACCGCGCCGACTCGTTGGGATTGGGATTCGACCGCACCGCCACCGGCAGCAATGCATTACTGCAATACCGGCCCGAAGTAAGCCGCACCTGGCTCAATGCGGAAACTTGCCCGCTTCCCTATTTGCTTTGGTTCCATCACATTCCCTGGTCGCAAAAACTCAGCTCCGGCCGAAACCTCTGGGATGAACTTTGCCACCGGTTCTACACTGGCGCCGACTCAGTATTGTGGATGCAAAAACAATGGGCCGGCGTTGCGTCCTCCATTGACCCGGCGATCCACTCCGACGTTACCGGCAGGCTCGCGAAGCAATATAATGAGGCGATCTGGTGGCGGGATGCGTGGGTGTTGTATTTGCAGACATTCTCTAAAAAGCCCATTCCCGCCATTTATCCTAAACCGGAAAAGACATTGGAAGAAGTTAAGAAGCGTGTTAATGTGTATTTGATGAGGTGATGTTGATCAGGAACGTTCAGTTTCCCGGACGGGACTCGTTCATTTGCCGCTCTTTTATCCGCTGCTCGGCCAGGGTTTCGACATTGTGGGCTTTACGCTCCTCGTCGCTGACTTTGGTCGAGTCGATGCGGTACCGTTCAAATTTTGCGTTGGGACCCATTTTTACATATTGGGTCCCGTAAATCTGCGGCTGGCCTTTCCGCATCAGGTGCCTGTCGATAGCCGCGGCGAGCAGCCATTTATTGGTATTGCTATCCAGTTCGATAGCCTTTTTCATTAACGTTATGGCCTTACTGGAAGCAAGGGTATCTATGCCGTGTTGAAAGATCATTGCACTGTGATAATAGTCCTTTCCTGTTCGCACCTTGTTCGAATCGAGAAGCTCATTCACGCGGGTACGCCTCTGTGCGTCATCCTTGTTCAGTTGGGTCCAGTTGATGTTCTGGGCTTTTCTGGCCGACTGGTCTTCATTATACATCCTGAGAATTTCGGCGTTATCGACCGCCTGTGCAAAGACGGGCGCACGGCCGATGAATGCTATCGATACAATAATGATTGCCAGCCTCATACTGATGTTTATTTAAATGTCAATATTGGTGACAAAAGTATTCGATGGTCAAATCATACTGGCGTTAACTACTACTTCCAACTTGCATTCAGGGACGAACACCTTCACCGTACCTTAACAGGCTCTTGTCGGGCACGAGCGGGCCCATGAGGAAGAGCATGATCAGCAGCCCGACGAGCGCCACCAGCCCGAAACCCAGGAAAAGGATGTTGTAAGCGTAATGGTAGCCCATTTCCGCAGCATTGTTTTTAAGGATAATCCCCGATACGGACTGAAAAACGGCGCCGCCAAGTCCGGTACCGACGCAAGCCATGCCCCATACTGAGGCAGCCGAGTTCTTTGGCACCACATCAGCCGGAAATGTAAGCGTGTTGGCCGTGTAGGCCGTGTAGCCGAAACCCGCCAGTCCGAAGACAATCAGTGCCGAAATAGGCGTCGAGATCACGAATGGCCCGGCAAGCAGCGGCAATATCATAATGAGACTCGCGATGGTGACCGCCACTTTCCTTGCGCGCGGGATAGGCATGCCTCTTTTGATAATGTATTGAGTGAAATAGCCGCCCGCAATGTTACCGACGTCGGCGATGACGAAGGGAATCATGGCCAGCCAGCCGATTTGCTTCATTTCGAGGTGATGCACATCCACCAGGTAGCGGCCGATCCAGAACGTTACGAAGTACCAGACAGGGTCCATGAAGGTTTTGGATAAGGTAAACATCCGCACGAACCGCGTTTTCAGGAGCGCCTTTACCGGTACTCGAAAGGCCTCCTTCTTTTCCTCTTTATTTTCTTTGGGAGTGTAATAAATAAACCAAAACGCTACCAGCCACAAATACCCGCAGACCGCCAGAATAACGAATGTCGCCTGCCAGCCGTAGTTTACGCCCAGTAATGCCACCAATGGCGGGACAATCACTGCACCCAATGCAGAGCCGCTGTTGAAGATCCCCGAGGCCGTGGACCTTTCGTGCGGCGGGAACCATTCGGTGGTAAGCCGGATGGCGGCGGGCCAGTTTCCCGCCTCGCCGATCCCGAGCATAAACCTGCAAACGCCAAACTGAAAGGGTGTTGAAGCAAACGCGTGGACGAGCCCGGCCGTTGTCCAGAATGCCATGCAAAGGGAATACCCTACCCTGGTACCGAGGCGGTCGATTACAAAGCCGGAGAATGCATTCGAGATCATGTAGGCCGCGAAAAATGCGGTACCGATGTAGCCGAATGCATCGTCCGGGATGAGTTTGCGCAGCTCCCCCTCCGCGCTCAGGTAGTTGAACGACAGCCTGTGTACGTAGTTCAGGACCGTCGCCAGGAAGGCCATTCCGACCATGACCCATCGCATCCCCGACATTTTGATCGCCGGGGACACGGGTATTTGATTTTCTACCATTCAAATGCAGGTTTTAGAATGTAAACGGAACGTCAGAGCTGGAATAGCGGGCTAAGTCGCGGTGTATCGGACGAAACCGACAGTCTGTTTTGAAGCGGCCTCCCCTGCCCTTCCCAATGCACGGTCATGAGGTCGTTGCTTTCGAGCAGCAGCTTGCTTCCGAAACTGAACGCGTCGGCACCGAAGAAATGCACGTGGGCCTGTAAAGGAAGCCTGTGGCCAGGGTATTTGAAATGGTGGTATTCGAGGTTTTCAAGACTGTGGGCCATATTTTGCTCGCCGGTTTGGATATCGGCGCTCCATTTTACCTGCTCGTTGGCCGACACCTGTACATGACCTTTAATATACCCAAAATCACCTCCTACTACCAGCTCCGGGCCGATTGCACATTGCCTCAGCTTGGAGGGTGCGAGGTAGAGGTAGTTCTTTTTCTCCATCACGTGATCGGAAAACTCGTTCCCGGTCGCGAAGCCGATCCGGTGCGGCGTACCTTCCCGGTCGACGATGTAAATGCCGGCAATTTCCGGCTCTTCGCCCCCATCGTCGCCGAAGTCCGGTACTTCGAGCGTTTCGCCGTGTGCCCTCAGTACTGAGCCGTTGCCTTTGTAAAACCACTCCGGCTGAACGCCGATCTCACCGGGCTCCGGAAAGCCGTTTTCCACGCCCCATTCGTACATGATGATGCTGTCGGTGGGCTTGGTACCCTCGGTCGCGGCGTGCATCGCCTGGCGGTTGAGGGCGCTGTTTTTGTGTGTAAGGCCGGTTCCGGCTACCAGGCAGCGGAACGGGTCGCCCGGGCAATCGAATGCCGGGAGCAGCTTCCATTCACTGGTTCCCGCATACACGTCGTCGTAATGCAGTTTCGTTTCCGAGCGCGCGGCCAGCAGCAACTCCACGAGCGTCTTTTTAGTATCGATGGCCTCCATTGCGGCTTCGTAAACCGATTTGGCGCCATTTAAAAGCACCAACGAAGGTTCTTCCACCCTGGCCAGGGCGCGCCCGTGCTGCGGGTGTGAGATCTGTACGATTCTTGTCATGTTTTGCATTAATATCATTTAAAAAATCATACGTACTACTGCGTCACCCACCCGCCGTCGATCGAAAAGCAGCCGCCGGTGGAATAGCTCGAAGCCTTGCTGGCCAGGTACAATGCAATGCCGCCAATCTCGTGTAATTCGCCCCAGCGGCCCATTGGGATCTTGGAAATGAATGCTTTATATTTTTCGGGGTCGTTAATGAGAGGCAGGTTGAGGTCGGTGGCGAACGGGCCGGGCAGAATGGCGTTCACGGTAATGCCGTCGAGCGCTACTTCCATGGCCAGCGATCGGGTGAGCTGCAAAATGGCGCCTTTGCTCGTCGCGTAAGGCGTGCGCTCGGGAATGGCCGTGAGCGCGAGCATGGAGCCGATGTTGATGATCCGGCCGTAACCGTTTTCCTTCATGACCGGCACAACTTCCCGGCAGGCGAGCCAGGTGCCGGTCACATTCACACTCTGTACTTTATTGAAATCATCCAGCGAAAGTGCCTCGATAGGCCCGCGGATATTGATACCGGCAGAATTTACCAGAATATCGATTTTTCCAAAAGTATCAACCGCCGTTCTGACGGCCGCTTTGATATGCTGCTCGGAAGTAACATCGCAGCCCACGCTGATGCAGTTGATGTCGTACGTTTCTTTGAGCAGCTGCTCCGACTCCCTGTTCACCGCCTCGTCTCGCGCCGCGATCACGATATTGGCACCGGCTTCGGCGAGGGCTTTGGCCATGGCCAGCCCCAGCCCGCGGTTACCGCCCACAACGAGCGCGGTTTGCCCGTGCAGTTTAAACTGGTCGAGAATGCTTTGTTGCATGCTTAGCGTTTCCATGGTGCTTATTCGGAAATAATGAAATGTTCGAGACCTTCTGTTTTGAGTGTGAGACCAACACCCGGCAATGTATCGCTGAGCTGTACCCTTCCGTTTTCGGCGATCGCCTCGCCGTCGAAAATGTACCAGAACATTTCGTTGCCTACTTCGATCTCCGTTTGCGGGAAATACTCGGCCATCGGGCTCGCGAAGGAGCTCAATACCACATGCAGATTATGCATTTGCCCCCCGTGTGGGATTACTTCAATGCCATGTGCGAGGGCCATATTACAGATCTTCTGCGCCTCTGTAAATCCTCCCACCCGGTTGGTATCGAACTGAAAAATGTCCAGCGCACCGGTTTGCAGCAGGTCGTGGAAGCCGTAGCGGGTGTATTCGTGCTCCCCACCCGAAAGCGGAATGTCGGTATAGTTGCGGAGTTTGGCAAAATTGTGGATCTCGTCGGGCAAAAGCAGCTCTTCGGCCCAGCGAAGGTTGTACGGTTCCAGCGCTTTCAGGAATTGCTTCGCATAGGCCAGGTTGAAGCCCATATAACCTTCCAGCATCACATTGATGTCGTCGCCCACAGCTTCGCGCACCACTTTCACCATCTCCACGTTCTTCCGCATTCCCGCCACGCCTTCGGTGAGCGGGTAGCCGCAGCGTAGTTTCATGCCCGAAAAGCCCTGCTCCTTGTAATGTACGGCCTCGGCCTGGAGGCTGTCGAGGTCGCGGGTGTAGAGGCGGCTGTAATAGGTTTCGATATCCGGCGTCGTGCGCCCGCCCATGAGCATGAACACGGGCTGGTTCATTACTTTGCCTTTGATATCCCAAAGGGCAATGTCGATGGCGCTGATGGCCGCGATTACGGTGCCTTTCCGGCCGAATGCGACCGTCGAGCGGTACATTTTCTCGAAAAGATATTCGGTATTTAAAGGATTTTCGCCCAGCAGGATCGGCGTCAGTTTGCTGTCGATCACAGCCTTGGTCACATCCGGGCTCAGCCCTGCGTTACCGTAGCCAATATGCCCCTCGTCGGTCTCTACTTCCACCACCAGCCAGCTGAAAAACCGGAAGGCGGCCTGCGAATCGGTTTGGGAATGAATGGGACTGAGCGGCGTCGCAAACACGGTATTGGTCGTCAGCACCGGGCCTGTCCATTTATATAATTTCGCTGTTACTCTCTTGATTTTCATTGAAATGCATGTTAAAACTAAATCATTTTACTATCGGAATGATCTCACTTACCACTTGAAATGCAGGAATGAAACACCCTGGCGCGGGAGCTGCATTTCCACGGTCGTACTGCCATCTTTCGGTTCGATCCACTGCGGCGAAGTCAGCAATTCGAGTTGACCGGCCTTTTCGAGTTGCCTGATCTGCTCCGCCGTCGGTTGCTTCGGCGAGCCCATCGCTTTCCACACTTCGTAGGAGTTGCTGTTTTCCTTGTCGATGCGGTAGTGGTAGAGCATCATTTTCTGCTGCGGCAAGCCTTTCACAGACACTTTCACAGTCGCATCGGGCACGGGCACATTATCGTCGTGATAATTCCACACCATTACCGCCGCCGAATTGGCGCTTTTGGAAGCAATACCATTGATGTCCGCCTCTTTGCGAACGCTTTCGTCCCTAACCCTTTTGAAATCGTAGGCCAGGTCCTGCTTCACTTCCACGCGGTTGCCTTCCATCATGCCAAACATCCGGAAAACGTTTAGTACCGGCTTGTCGACGCCATTGGTAGCCAAATCGCGGAAGCCGCGGAACCAGGCCTGATCCTCAAATTCGAACGACCAGCTCACCGCGCCCAGCAAATTCACTCCACGCGCCTCGGCCAGCTCGTATTTACGTGCAAACGACGCCGCCGTGTAGCTCGAATACATGGTACCATTGCGATAGGCATTCTGCGGGCTCACATCCTCCGAGCAGGCCGCGCAGCCCTCCGGATCCGATTCGCCGATGATGATCGGCAGCTTTTTCAGTGCCGGGTAAGAAGCCACGATCTCGAAACCCTTGTCCAAATCGCGCAGCTGCGTGCCCATGTTCATCTGCACGTGCCCGTCTACAATTTTCGGTGCACCTTTCGCATGGTAGGTAATGAAATCGATCGGCGTGCCCGTTTTGCCGGTCACGTAGTTTTTGCCGGCGGTCACGTGGTCGAGGAATTTTGTCATAAAAACCTGCGACTTATCCCACGACGGTCCCGTCACTTCGGGCCCGCCTATTTTAGCGGTAGGCAATGCGCGCTTCACCGCGTCGGCCGTGTAGTCGTATAGTTTAATGTATTCATCGACAGTCCCCTTCCAATAGCTGATGTTCGGTTCATTCCAAAGCTCCCAGTACCAGCTTTCCACCTCCTTCTTGCCATAGCGGGCTACCGAGTGCTTCACCCATTGAAACACGAGCTCCGCCCATTTGTTGTAGTCATTGGGAGGATAGGCCCAGCCGAGGTAAATGTCGTTGTAATTATCGCCCGGCTTCCAGTGGTGACGGTAGGGCTCCGGTTTGGAGGACAGTGCCTGCGGCATAAAACCGATCTGGGCAATGGGTTTCATGCCTCTTTCGATATAGGTATCGAAAATTTTGTCGACGATCTTCCAGTCGTACACCGGTTTGCCCTGCGCATCTTCGGTGTAGGCATTGGTGGAGCCCCATTTGAGCGCCGCCTCGCCGTCGCCCGTCACGAGCAGGCTGTGCGCTCGCACGTACACGGGAACTTTGCTGAACTGGGAGATTTCCGTGAGCAGCTTTTTCCCGTCCTTCATGTAGGTGTAATTGGGCTCATCGTAGCCAAAAAACGCCCAGATCGGCTGCATAGGGGCTTTTACCTTCGCCAGGTTGACGTCGATAGTGACGGGTTGCTGCTGGCTGAAAACAGGAGTGGACAATGCCGCGCCCAGGGTGGCTGCGTGGAACAGGGCAAGTTTGGTTTTTTTGAAAAACATGAGACTCTGGTTAAGCGTAAAAATTAATATCCGGGATTCTGTTTAATCTGGCTGTTCCGGCTGATCTGCTGGGTGGGTATCGGGAAAAGATTATGCTTCTCGGCTGCGGCGGTAACGCCATTCGCCTGTGCAGTAGCGATCAGGCGGTTGTGCCGGATCAGGTCCCAACGGTAATGCCCCTCGCCCACAAACTCCTGCGCGCGCTCTTTGAGCACCGCATTCCGGAATTCCTCTTTCGATAACCCTTTCAAATCGGGATAAACCGTCGCGGGTTGTTCGGAAGCCGTACCCACTGCCCTTGCCCGTCGCCGTACCTGGTTGAGCGCCTCGAATGCCTGGGGCGTCGGCCCATCGGTTTCATTGGTCGCTTCGGCGTAGGTGAGCAGCATGTCGGCGTAGCGGATCAGTGGATAGTTTACGCCTTCTTTAAGGTAGCCGGTGGCAAAATCTATCCGATGAAACTTGGTCAAAAATGGCGCGTACATCGTAACCGTGTCGCGGACGAGCTCCTTTGTGCCATTTTTGTAATAATAGGGCATTTTCTGGCGCACCGACTGCCACTTGCGGTAAGTGTCAGGGCTTTCAGCAAAAAATGATTTCCGCGCCTGAAAAATGACCAGGTCTTTAAGCACATGGAACTGTACATTCACACCGTTGACCGTCTGCGCGGGCGGGCCGAACAGGTAAATCATCCGCGTCTGGTACATCTGCGAGGTATTGTTGCCATTCCCCCCGTGCTGAATGGAGAAAATATGCTCCTTACCGTTCTGAAAATCAGGATTATTGATGTTTTCATAATCCTCAAAAAGGCTAAAAACGCCCGCATCCAGTACTTTTTTGGCCTCGGTGGCCGCTTCTTTCCATTTGCGTTGCTGCAAATAAACCTTGGAAAGCAATGCAGTAGCCGAAATGGTCGTAGCCCTGCCGGCGGTGATATCGGCCTTGTTGAGCGGGCTGAGCAACGTTACGGACGCATTGAGATCGCTCACGATTTGTGCATACACCTCCTCTTCGGAACTTCTCGGCTTATCCACTTCGCTCAGATCGGTGGTCGCTTTCACGTGCAGCGGCACGCCGCCGAACATTCTCACGAGGTTGAAGTAAAAGAATGCACGCAGGAACTTCGCTTCGCCCAGCACCTTGTCTTTCCCTTGAAATTCAGCCACTTCCATCTTATCGATCAGCGTGTTGGCCCGGTTGATCACCTGGTAAAAATAGTCCCAGGCTGTCACGAGTTCCACGGCATCGGGTGTCCACGAATAGGTATTCCATTCGTTCTGAATGCCCGAGCGGTCGCCCGAACCATTGGCAGAGCCGCCGCCGATGAGCGTAAATGCGGTGACGTCGCCGAGGGTAACCCATTGTCCGTCGCGGTAGTTATCATTCCAGAGATAGTTATAAACCCCGTTCAGTCCCAGCTGCGCCTGGTCGAGGGTTTTGTAAAAATCATCGGTCGCCACCTGGCTGTATACTTTCTCTTGCAGGGAATTTTCGCAACCGCTTCCGCCCAGCAGCGCCAATGCGGCAAGGGCAACGGCGCGGTATGTTGGTTTTTGTTTAAATCGGATCATGTCAATTCAATGTTTTTGCATTAAAACCCTAGCTTGATTTCCACCCGGTAGGTCCGCGACGACGGGTACCCGAACCGGTCCATTCCTTTGGTGGTATTGCTGCCGCCGAAAGCGTTCACTTCCGGATCATACCCCGAATACTTCGTGATCAGTGCCAGGTTATCGACGCCGATGCCGATCCTCGCATTCTTGACAAAACTCACAAAACCAGGGATCTTGTAGCTCAGCGACACATTCTGCACACGCAGGAACGAGCCGTCCTCCACCAGAAAAGAACTCACGCGCTGCGGGTGCGAGGCGCTCGCGGCGGGGATATTGCCGTTGGGATTTTCAGGTGCCCAGCGGTCGAGGCGCTTAGCCGATACGCCGATCCCATCCAGCACGTATTGCTGCGTCGCCAGGTTCAGCACCTTGTTGCCCTGCATGCCGTACACGAACACGTGCAGGCTCAACGGACCGAACGCCAGGTCGTTGGTAAGGCCGTAGCTGAACTTGGGAAGCGGGCTACCCAGGAAAACATCGTCCTTTTCGGTATCGTAAGTGCCGTCGCCATTCACATCCTTATACCGGATATCGCCCGGCTTGGCGGCCGGCATGGTGCCCACCTCCTTGATTTCTTCTTTCGAACGCCAGATGCCTTCATACACCGAACCGTAAAACTCGCCTACGGTATGGCCCGGTTGAAGCCGTACCGTGTTTTTGGCGTGCGGGTTCACGTTGGCACCGCCTACCCAGCCGGAATACAGGTACTCGGCACCGCCCAGCGACAGGATTTCGTTTTTATTAAATGAAATGTTGAAGTTCGTCGTCCAATTGAGCTTGCCGTTGGTATTCACGGTATTGATACCGAATTCCCAACCTTTGTTCAGCATTGCCCCCGTGTTTTTCAGCACACTTCCGTAGCCGGTTTGCGATGGGGTCGGCACGTCGAGGAGCAGGTCGGTGGTTTTTTTGTGATAATAATCCACTGTAAAACTGAGGCGGCCATTCAGCACCGCGGCGTCCAGTCCCACGTTAAACTCGCCTGTCTTTTCCCAGCTCAGATCGGGATTGGCGATGTTGGAAGGGAATGCGATAGGCACGCGGGCACCGCCGAAAATGTAGGAGCTGCGCGTCCCGAACGAAGTACCCAGCAGCGAAAGCGACCGGTAAACGCCAATGGCCTCATTACCTGTTTTGCCATAGCTCGCCCGGAATTTCAACTGATCGAACACATCCAGGTCGCGGATGAACTTCTCCTCGCCCAGCTGCCAGCCAAATGCCACGGCCGGGAACACGCCATATTTGTTGTTGACCCCAAATTTAGAAGAACCATCGGCCCGTACTGAGGCAGTGAACAGGTATTTGTCCTTCAATGAGTAGTTCAAGCGGCCCAGGTACGAAATGAGTGTCCATTCATTCATATTGCTGCCCGGCGCCTGCGGGCTACTGCCGAGGCCGAGATTGTAGTACTCAAAAATATCACTCGGAAAACCAAACGACGAGGCGTCGACGGTTTCATTAGTTTCTTTCTGGTAGGTAAACCCGGCCAGGACTTTCAGGTTATGAATGCCTGCGAAAGTCTTGGAATAGGTCAGTGTATTCGCATTGGTAAAATTGAGGTTGCGCACACCGATTTGCCGGGCTTTTCCGTTCGCCCCAGCCGCGGCCTCGGAGCCGATCGGAAAGTATTGGTGGAATTTCCAGTCGCGAATGTCGGCGCCGAAGCGGACATTCAGATCTAGCCCCGGGATAATGTTGTAATCGGCGTAAATGTTGCCGAGAATGCGCATGGTATTGCTTAGCTGCCGGTATTTTTCCGTCATCGTCAGCGGGTTTTCTAGGCCGCCGCCCATTGGGAAATTCCGAAGGTTAGTGGCCTGGCCGAGCTCGTCGCGGGCCGGAATGGTCGGCGGGGCTTCGTACACGGCGTCCACGACATTGGAAATACCCTCGTAGCCCTTGGTATCGGTCGGCACCACGTTTTCGTTGGTCATTGTAAAGAGCAGGCTCTGCCCTATGCGCAGCTGTTTGCTGATATCCGCATCGATGTTAATGGACGTCCCGTATCGCTTGAAATTCGAGCCCGGAATGATCCCGTCCTGCAAAGTGACGTTTTCGGCGAGCATGTAACGCACGCTGGGGCCGCCGCCGGAGAACGACAGCTTGAAGTTCTGTCTTGGCGCGGAGTTGTAAATTTCGCTCTGCCAGTCGGTACCCTTGCCAAAACCGGCCACCTGGGCAGGCGTGTACACCTGCGATTGCCCGAGCAGGCTCGCTCGCTCGTTCGCCTGTATGGCCCATTGGGTCGCGTTCATGAAATCGAGCTTCTTACGGATTGTCTGCAAGCCGAAAGCATATTCGAAATCGACCCGCTGCTGGCCTGCTTTGCCTCTTCTGGTGGTAATCAATACCACGCCATTCGCCGCACGCGAGCCGTAAATGGCAGATGCCGAAGCGTCTTTCAGGATTTGAATGGATTCGATATCCGACGGATCGATGGAATTCATCGGATTTGCATTCCCGCCAAACGAGCCGGCATCGCTGCTGGCGCCCGTCTGGAAACCGTTGCTGATCGGCACGCCGTCGATCACGTACAGCGGAGAACCGCTCGCGGAAAGCGAAGCCGTGCCCCGTACCTGCACCGAAATGCCGCCGCCGGGTGCGTGTGAGTTGGTATTTACTTGCACACCGGCGATTTTGCCCTGCAATGCCTTGTCGGGCGTGTTGATCGAGCCTTGTTCGATGTCCTTGCCTGCAATCGTAGCGATGGCGCCGGTGAGGTCCTTCTTCTGAACCGTACCATAACCTACTACTACCACCTCGCTGAGCTGCTCCGCATTGGGCGAGAGTTGCACGTCGATCGTCGTCTGGTTACGCACGGCGATTTCCTGCTGCACATACCCAATAAAGGAAAACACAAGCGATTGATTTTCAACAACATTATTCAACTCATATTTACCATTCCCGTCGGAAGTGGTCCCAATGGAAGTCCCTTTCACAACGATGTTGACGCCTACGAGCGGCTGGTCTTTTTCGTCGGTAATTCTACCTTTTACCGCCTTGTCGACGGGCCTTGTGTGATGTAATTCAGGCCGGTACCTGTTCTTACCGACAGCCACTGTACTGATCAGGAGGGTGACTGCGACCCACAGGGGAAAGCGCAGCCAGTTACCCCCTCGGGGGTATCGTATAGCATTTCTCATGATTTTGTTAAAGCTAAGGTGCAGGCAGTATCATACCAGGCCCAGCGACTACCGGAAAGTCGGGACAAAGCATGCTCCGCCAGTTTTTAAACACTGTTCGGACTAAGTTTTTGAAAAACAATACATTCCTGATAACCCTATGGCATAGGGCAGGCAACGTTGCTGACGGGGTCAGCGGACTAAAAAACAGGCAATTAGATTCTCTCGCGCTTTCACTGAAAGCGCGTCAATGCGGTGTGCGTATCAGGCAATCAAGCGTAAACGATAACGACTATACGAAAATATCAAGGTACTTTACTTCATCGGAAACCGGCATAATTCCGTGTTTTTGAAGGCAATTGAAATACATGCTGTCGCCCGCCTTCAAAAGGTATTCGGTATCACCCAGCGTCATTTTCATTTCGCCTTCGATCACATAAATGAATTCCTCACCCTCGTGGGAAAGCTCGTGCTGCTTCACTTCGCCTTTTTTGGCTACGAAAAGCATTGGCTGCATTTTCTTCTGATGGTACTCGGTACCGAACGGGTAAATGAAATATCCCTTTTCCGTTTTCGTCAGGTTCTGCTCCGCCGTAAGCCTTGCTGTGAAAATAGCGTTGAGCCACTCCTCGGTTTCCAGCAAACTGGAAATGTTGGTCCCCAGCACCTGCGCGATTTTCACTAATGCAGCCACCGATGGGACGGTCTTGTTGTTCTCGATTTTGGAGATCATGCTTTTGGACAAATCGCTTCCATCGGCTACCTCCTGCAAAGTTCTTTTCTGGCTCGTTCTCAATATCCTGATCCGGTCTCCGATATTAAGCGTATTCCCTTCGGCTATCAACATAATTTTCAACCCTGTTTACTTATTTGGCGCTTTGTTTCATATCATTCAACAAGGTTGAATGCAAATATAGATGGAAAATACGACGAAGCAAGGAAAACTCTAAATATTTTATGCTTTTGTGCAATTCTTGAACAACCGCTGTTTTTCTTCCAACCTTTTAGGGCTAAAATAGGCTAGTCAGGGGGATTTTCAAATTGAGACAGTGACATCCGAAGCAGGTAGCTTTGAAGTTTGTTTTACCCGAACAAAAAATACAAACATCCCATCACCACGCCAATGCACGCCCAGCCCAGCCAAACTTTGCTGCGGTCGTAATGCGGCTGGGAGGCGTATGTTTCGGCCAGGGTCGGTAATGACGAAACGGTTTCTTTTTCAGGCAATAGCAGGGAAACGACGGTCATAAAAACCATCAAAAAGGCAGTCAGCAGAAATGTGAGCAGCATGAAATGCGGCCAGAATGCTTTGTGGGGAAATTCGGACAGCTGCATAATGCCCACGCCGAGGCAGAGGGGCGAGCCTAGGTACAACGCGAGGTTAGCGGAGCGGCTGGTGGCTTTTTTCCAAATCACACCCATTAAAAATACGGTGGTAAGCGGCGGGGCGAGGTAGGTTCCTACGGCTTGGGAGAGGTCGAACAACCCTTTGTCGACGGTCGACAGCAAAATCGACATCAGCATAGCAATGAACGACGATCCGATGATCACCAGCCGCCCGACAGTCCTGAGCTTTCGCTGCGAGGCATTCGGATCGATGAATTTGGAATAAACATTCAAGGAAAATACCATGCTGAATGCATTGATGCCTACGGCGACGTCATAAATAAGCGCCGCAATAAGCGCCGCGAGGGTAATGCCTACCAGCCCGGCGGGCAGCAGGTTGGCCGTCATAACCAGATATGCGTGGTCGGGATTGGTGAGGTTGGGGAACAGGATGTAGCAGTAAATGCCTGGAAGCAGGAAAATGAAGGGTACGAGGGCTTTAAGGGCTGCCATAAGCATGGTGCCATATTGCCCGTGCTGGATGTTTTTGGCGGCGAGGGTTTGCTGGACGATCGTCTGATCGGTACACCAGTACCAGATCCCTACCACAGGATAACCGAGCAGTACAGCGTGCCAGGGATACACCGGGTCGTCCGACGGGCGGAATATCGTCCAGAATTCTTTCGGCGACCGGCTGATTACCTCGCCCACTCCGCCTATGCGGTCAATGGCGATGACGCCCACGATCACAGCCGCGACGGTCACGACCACCGATTGCAGCACGCCGGTCCTGGCAATAGCTCCGAGACCGCCCGTGGCGGTAAAACTGGTTGCCAGCACGGTAGCGCCGACCGCCGCTACCCAAAACGGCACGTCGAGCATTTGCGCGATCACGAGCCCGCCCGTGAGCAGCACGAAGCTCACCGATACGATGAGCGTCGAAATCATGGAATAGTAGGTAAGGAAGGTAAATGACCGCTGCCCGTAGCGCCGCAGGAGGAATTCGGGCATGGTACTGACTTTCGTGGCAAAATAATGGGGCACAAACACCATCGCCAGAAGCAGCAGAAACCACCATGCGAGCCAATCGAAGTTGGCGGCAACCATGCCGGTCGTGTAGGCCATGCCGCCGTAACCGACCAGCATGACCGGGCTCACATTACTGCTGAAAATCGAAAAACCTACATTATACCATTTCAACGACCGGCCGCCGAGGAAGAGGTCGTTGGCTGTTTCGATCTTGCGCTTCCGCGAAAAATAAAGCCCTACCCCGACCAAAATGGCCAGGTAGAGCACGATAATGCCGGCGTCGATGCCGCTGAGTGCCACTTTTTCGCGCATGGGCCGTCACAATGTTTTTCTCCGGATCAGCACATTGGGCAGGATCACCTGGATCTTCTGTTTTTGCATGATCGCCTGACCCGCGAGCTTGCCCATCAGCGCGAAGTCGGTGGAGTAAGTGGTAATGTCTACAAACTCCTTGGCAGGTTCGTCGTTGACCGACAGCAGCCCCACGTCCACACCCATTGTAAGGTTTTTGCCCTTGCATTCTTTCAGTATCGACCACATGGTGTAGTTGTCGAGCGTGAAATAGGCCTTCCCTTTTTCGACCGAGCCCGGTACGAACTCGCTCACGATCTGCCCTCGGATGGAATAGTCGTGCAGGAACCGCTTGAAAGAAGAAACGATCTCTTTCGGGTCGAGGGATTTGGGGGAATGATAGAAAATGATCTCGTCGAACTCCCGGATCTTGTCCGCAAGTGTTTCGAGTACCGCGTAGGTCGACCGTTCGAATTCCTGGGCAATGTAGCTTACGTCTCCGTCCAGCGGCTCGAAGCGGTCGAAAGTGAGCAGGTTATTACGGGGAATGGTTTCCAGGATCTCCTTCGTTTTGCGGTGTGGGATAGGCGCCACCACGTACATGCCGTATTTCCCCTTAATTTGAAACAAGGTGCTTTCGAGTACGTCGACGCTGCCATGATGGAAGAATACATCCAGATGCACTTTGCTCCCTAGCTCCTTCCGGAAATTCCGGTAAAAAAGTTCTTCGAATGTATCGAGATTGTACATGATCAGGGCCACTTTCATGAACTGGCTCGTCTGCGCATTGGTAACGTAGTACCCGATCCTGTTTTTGGATTCGACCACTCCCCTGTCTACCAGCTCTCCGTACCCCTTGCGTATGGTCTCGCGGGAGAAGCTCAGTTCCTGGATCATCTGGTTGACCGACGGCAGCAAATCATTGGGTGAAACGATTTTCTGGTCGATGGCATTGATGATCCCTGTAACGATCTGATCATGCTTGGAATAGGATGTCACTTCCCGTAATTCCCTTATTTTATCAAATATGCTCTCCATTCGGCGGTATTTACTGCGTAAAGCTAAAAACTTATTTTTTCAATAAAGAGGTTGTATCACCTCGTTGTCACGCCGGGCGTACGGGCCCGCTAGGAGGCCCGGTTCGCTCAGCGTGACAGGATAATCGGCGTGACAGCATACTCACATTTAATACAACCCCAAAAATTACTCAATCCTGGCTGTAACCTCGCGGCCCGCCGGCACCGTCACTTCCAGGAACGATGCTGTCCGCGACCCTTTCACGACCGTCTGGCTTGCTTTCCTTCTGGCCCCGTTCACCATGATAAACGGATGTTTTCCAGCAAACATCACCCGCCATTGCACTGCACTGGAACCGGCATTACGCAACGAAGTGGTTTTTACGCTTTCGGTAACAGATATGTTCCGCTGCAAAACAGGCAGATTCTCAATGGTATGCGTGTCCTCCGCCCGTCCGTTGAACAATGTAGTGACCCGGTTCACGCGTGCATCGGCGTCGATACCCATAATGCCCTGCACAACACCCTGTACAGCTCCATAGGACACCTCGGGGTATTCGCGGCGCTTTGTGGCCGGGTCGGTCAGGTGCAGTACCTGGCTGCGGATCTGGTCGGGATAGCCGTATTGTCCCAGCACATAGGGGAAGTACGACTGATTTTCGATGTTCCAGTCGCGCGCGAGGATCTGATCAATCGTCTTGCGGGTGCGGGTGGTGTCTTTCAGCACATCGAACCAGAGCAGGAAAGTTTCACCTTCGGTATAGCCAAATGCACCTTTGGATGAATAATAGGTAAAGTATTTGTCCTCTTTTTCGCTCCACCATTTGTTTTCGATATGCTGCCGGTACTGTTCCGCCTTTTTGTCAAATGCGGCGGCCTCTGTGTTTTTACCTTCCAAGCGAAGCATATCCGCGTAGGTTTGCATACCGCGCGACAGCGCCGCAATCAGGTCGACACCCATTTTCAGGTCGTGCACGCCTTCGGAATAGGACGCTAGACCGCGGCAACGGTGAAAGGAATCTTTATCATCATAACCCGCAAGCGCATTCGGATGAAGCGGTCTCGACAGCAGCGAATCCGGCTGCAATACCCAGCGCTCCACATATTCGCGGACAGATTTCCGGTAAAAATTGGCAAACTCGAGGCCATTGACGTACCGCTTGTCGCCTGTCCACAAATAGAGCTTCCAGGCAGCGTTCAGCACATCGAAATTCGCATTGAGGTTGTACCAGAATTCTTCGTCGTTCCGGTAATCTGCCGGCGCGGGCTTTCCTTCCTTATTGATTTCCCAATACGAGCACCAATCCTTGCTGTCGGAGATGTTTTTGGCAAATTGAGAAAACATATTGCTGTTGGCCTTGCCGAGACCAAGCATTTCGGCCGCCATGCTCTGATGTGCGACGTCGCGCATGCAGAATGCGAAGCGCGAGGGCAATGCGGCTTCGTACCAGTCGCCCACCGGGTCTGCCGGGTTTCCGCGGTGGCTCAGGGCCATTTCCGTGGCCCGGTCGAATGCGGTTTGCAATGCAGCGTCCGTCGATCGGAACCTCAACCTTTCGCTTTGCGCCATACAATCCTGCTGGAAGCCCTGCTGAAATGCAAACCATATGGAAGCAGCTGCGATGAATCTGATCATTATTCTTGTTTTTGAATTAAAATACAATCTCTTTAAAAATATCCTCTTAAAGCAAAGTTGCATCACCGAAACCTTCGCTCAGGCTGACAGCGATGATGCAAATTCGCTCCCTTTCATACAACCACTATCAATTATAATTCGGATTCTGCGTCAAAGCCGGGTTGCGCTGTAACTCTGTCCGCGGTATCGGGTAAAAATACAGCGCGGGAATCCAGGTACGTTTCTGGACCGTAGACGATTGATAAGTAAATGTACCGTCGGCCTGTTTGGTGATGATCACGCCCAATGCATCCTTTGAGCCCGTCTCGGCAATACCCCACCGCCGGATATCGAAATACCGGTGGCCTTCAAAGCAAAGTTCGATGCGGCGCTCCTGCCGGATTTTGTCCATCAATGCCTGCCCGGAAGCAATCACGGCCGGCATACCTGCCTTTTGAGCACGCAATTTGTTCAGATAAGTGAGCGCCTCGCCATCCTCGCCTAGCGCGGCACAGGCTTCCATATAGTTCAGGTAAATTTCCGACAGCCTGAAACCGACCCATTGCGATGCCGCATAGTCCTGCTTTTGCCAGTCGACGGACTCATCCACCATTTTGCGGATCACATAGCGGGTCTTGGAAGCGTTCCATGGCGAATACGGGCTTTGCGGCGAATCGTCCCCGCCTTCAAAAAACTGCGTCGTGCGGCCTTTGAATAGCTGATTATTAGCCAGGATCGTCGCATAAAACCTTGGATCACGGTTGGCATAGGGACTTTTGGCATGCACCGGGTTAGTCCAGCTGAAAGGCGTCCCGTCGGACATTTCAAATGCGTCCACCATTTGCTGCACTACATTATAGGCGCTATACCCTTCATAACCATTCGGGCTGAGGTCGCGGCTTACGGTATTGTACCGGTCGGCACGGGCCAGACCGCTGTAAACCCTGGCAAAAATCACTTCCGGGTTGAAAAAATCCAGATAGGTCTTATTGTAGGTTCCATTACCGGCATTGCCGTACAGCGCATACGAAGCTCCTTTAAAATCGATCACCGCTTTGGCGGCTTCCTTGGCCAGCTGCCACAGCTTTTTGTCTCCTGATGTATTGAAATAAGGGCTGGCCGCGTACAGCAGCAAACGGGATTTGAGGGCAAGCGCCGCCCCTATCGTGGCCCGGCCTTTGTCGAGGTCGTTCGCATAAGCGGCAGGAAGCAACTTCGTCGCCTGCTCGATGTCGGCCAGGATGAAGTTCTGCGTCTCGGTCCAGGTCGCGCGCTTTTCGTTGAAATCCTTGTCGTTGACGTCGTAAACTTTGGTGATCAGCGGCACGCCGCCAAATCGTTTCAACAGTTCAAAGTAAGCCAATGCTCTCAAAAAATGAACTTCACCCCGCATGGTGCGCACTACCTGCCCATTGGCGACGGTGTCCAGCCTGCCGGCGTTACTCAGAAATACATTACATTTCCGGACAGAAGCATACAGATCTCCCCAGCGGTTGAGCGAAGAAGCAGTTTGGTTATCGGCCGTGGCTTCGCCCTGCACGTAACTGTTTTCGTTGGTCCAGTTGAAGTTACCGTACAATTCGTCGGTCTGCGCGCCCCAGCCGAAGCCGCCGTCTTTGTATGCCATTACTGTCTGATCATAAATCCCGTTTACATATACCTGGACCAGGTTCGGATCTGTCCATACGTCGGATTCGGAATAGGCATTCAGCGGTTTCAGGTCGAGCACATCTTTGCAGGAGCTGACCAACAACATGCCAGTCGCAAGGGCAATGCCTGCGAACAGCGTTTTATGATTGATTTGTGGTTTCATCGGATAAAGAGTAAGGATTAGAAGCTGATGTTGGCGCCCAGGTTCACGACGCGCTGCTGTGGATAGTAGTAGCCCGAGTTGTTAGGGATCTCAGGATCAAAAGATGGCCCGAATTGATCGATCGAGAACAGGTTACTGCCATTGATGTAGATCCGCGCGCTATGCATTTTGGCCTTTTTCAGCAAGCCGGAAGGCACCGTGAAGCCCAGCTCTACGTTTTTCAGCCGAACAAATGCCGCATTGCGAAGCCAGAAATCCGACGTCAGCGTATTCACCCCTCTCGATGCGCCGGTAGGGCCATTGAAATTGCGCGGAAACTGATTATCACCCTCTTTTTGCCAGCGCCCGTCGAAAAACTCCCTCGCCATATTCAGCCCGGCAGGTGCCAGGTACGACTGCGCCCTGGCCTGGCCCTGAACAAACAGCGAGAGGTCCAGGTTACGCCATGAAAAGCCCAGTGAAGTACCATAGATGAGTTCGGGCGTCCGGACCGACGATTTCCTCACCTGATCCAGACCACTGATGGTCCCGTCGCCATTGATGTCCTTGTAGCGGATGTCGCCGGGAGCCGTGTTGGCCGGGTGTGGACTGCCGTCGATCTCGGCCTGGTTCTGGTAAATGCCGTCGGATTCGTACACGAGCCACGAATCGATAGGAATATCTGTTTTGCGTTGATAGGAAGGCACGCTGGCCGCCTCGTCCATGAAAATCACCTTGTTGCGGACGAAAGTTAGGTTGCCTCTGATATTGTATCCGAAGCTCGTCCCGATGGTGCCGTTGTAATAGGCTTCGAGCTCTATGCCCCGGTTCAATACTTTTCCGAGGTTCTGGTTGGGCAATGTCAGGCCCGTGTACGCGGGTACGGACTCGCTGCGCGTGATGAGGATGCCCGAGCGCATGGAACGGAAATAGTCGACGGTCAGACCCAGTTTGCCTTTGAGGAACTGTGCGTCGAGCGCCACGTCGGTGGTAGTGGCCACTTCCCAGGTAATGTCCTTGTTGGGGGTTGGGCCGGGTACCAGCGAGCTTACCTGCGAGGCATTCGGCCCGAGCGAATATCCGAAGCCTGTTCCAAGGAGGTAGGTCTGGATGTAGTTAAATGCCGAAACAGCATCGTTACCAGTCTTCCCCCACGATCCGCGCAGTTTCAGCTCGGTAATGCTTTTGGAATTAAAAAAATCCTCCTGTGAAATGCGCCATGCTGCCGAAACTGCCGGAAAAAAGCCGTAGCGCTTACCTTCCGGAAAGTTTTGCGAGCCGTCGTAGCGCATGTTGTAATCAAAAAGGTATTTGTTCTTGAAACCGTAGGAAGCACGGCCGATGAAGTTGTTGCGGCCCGTCTGGGCGGCAGTCGCATTGTTCTGCTGGCCGATCAGGCTGCCCGCCGAAAGCTGATCGAGCGAGTTGCTGAGAAAATTCAACCTGTATGCGCTGATCTCGTCGGCATTGCCTTCGAAACGCTCATATGCCGCGAAACCTTCGACAGAATGGTCGCCGAACCGGTTGTTATAGCCCAGCCGGATGTTCAGCAGGTTTTGTTTCAGCGTACCACGCAGTTCCGACAAGCTCGGTTTAATGGCCGAATTGATTTGCACATAATTACCCGTCGCGCCGTCATAACGGAAAGCGGGCGGAGGTGTTTTGGTAAATGCTTTCGTCTTCGAAAAAGTAACATCATAGGCATAATACCCGTCCACGAACACGCCGTTGGCCAATTTGGACAGGTCCCATTTGAAATAGGTCTTGGTTTGCAAAAAATCGTTGGTCGCACGGTTATAGCCAGCCTCGCCGCCGGTGATGTACACCATGCTGTTGTTAGGCCCGCCGCCGATGCCCGGTCCCACGAGACCGTTCGGATAAATGGGAACGAGGTACGGATACGCGAGCCACAGCTCCCGAAATATCGCCCCGGCATTGTAATTGCCCACGGCCGAGTTGCGGAATTCGTTGCGGTACAACACATCTACCCCGATTTTCAGGTTGTCCGTCACGGCAATATCCACGTTGGCGCGCGCCTGGGCCTGCTTGTAAAAAGCCGCGTCCCGCTTATAAATGCCGTCCTGCTTCTGGTACTGGCCCGAAAGGAAATAGGTAACCTTGTCCGTACCCCCGCGCAGGGAAATGACCTGGTTGTGCTGCAATGCCTGTTTTTTCATCGTCGCATCCCACCAGTTGGTACTCGGGAACGAGAGCGGGTCGGAGCCGTCGCGGAACTTTTGCAATGTCGCGTCGGGCCAGGTAGGTTTCTGGCCAATCATCTGGTCGTATTCGTTGGTAGCCAATGCGTATTCGTAGGAATTCAGCATTTGCGGTACGCGCGTCGCCTGCGTGAGCGACCAGTTGGTACCGATGGACAGCACCGGCTTGCCGGCCTGCCCGCGCTTGGTGGTGATCAGAATCACGCCATTGGCCGACCGTGCGCCGTAAATCGCCGCCGTGGCGTCCTTGATCACCGTAAACGACTCGATATCCGCCGGATTGAGCCGGGCAAAACCGCCCGAGCGATCGGGAATGCCGTCGATCACCACCAGTGCGCCGGTACTGCCGAGAGTAGCTTTCCCGCGGACGAATAACTCGGCATTGTCGTTACCCGGCTCGCCGCTCCGTGTGTTGGCGATCAGACCGGGTACGCGGCCGGCAATGGAGTTGGTGAGGTTACTGGCGGGCGATTTTTCCAGATCGGCGCCTTTGATCGTCGAAACCGAACCGGTAAGGTCCGCACGGGTTTTGGTCCCATAGCCAACTACCACCACCTCGTCGAGGGCTTTGGTGTCGGCTTCGAGCAGGACATCGAGCTTGCTTAGTTTGCCCACCTGTATTTCGCGGGGAATGTAGCCAATGTAGGAAAAGACGAGGACCGCATCGGCAGAAGGCACATTGATCGTAAAATTTCCGTCGGTATTGGTCGATGTGCCGCCATTGGCACCCTTGATGATCACACTTACGCCTACGAGCGGGCCGGATGCGTCCGTTACCCGGCCCGAAACCGGAACCTGGGACCTGACCGCCGGGGCGCCGATCAACAGCAGCAACACGGCCAGAAGCAGTGGAGAAAAGCGGGTAGAAAAAACCATGTTAAAGAGAGTTATAGGTGAAACGCGAGTCGTGTTCCGACCAGCCTCCGGATGCGGCCGAACACAACCATACGTCTAATTTTTTATCAAAAGAACACAATTTTTTTATTAACCTATACTATTCTATACTATTTTAAATAAAAATATTTTTTGAATTACCCTCCAACTGCCAATACATCATTTTATGGCTAAATAGCTATCAATAAGTATCATTATGACACTTTTAGAGGATTATATGGTAAAAATTAAAGCACTATACTATTCTATACTTTCACAAAACAAAAAGAGACAAGCCCGCTCACGACGCAGACTTGTCTCTTTCATTTTACGCGCCGTTACCGGCAGACGTACCCTATTCCACTACCAGCCAGGTGTAGCTCTCCGCAGGTATCTCCACTTTGTAATCTACCTCGTAGTTACGACCCACCTTGTAGGATTGCGCTACGCCTTCTTTTACCCGGATCTTCACCGATTGATCTTTGCCGGTGTAGTATAATGGCAATTTGATATTTCTGACCATTTTCTCGCTCGTTGGATTGTACAGCATCACCAATCCTTTCGCCGGCAACTCGGGGTTGACGTGCATAATGCCGTCCCAATCGCGGCCGTCGGCGCGGCGGAGGTGGATAACGTCGGAATTGAGGATGTCGCGGTACTTTTTATACCAGCTGATTACATTGCTCACGGTCTTTTTTGTCTCGTCGGTATCGTACAGTCTTGGGCCGCGGTAGCATGCCTGCACACCAGCGCCATAGTACTGCATCATCAGTTGCTCGTAGGCATCCAGGTGCTCCGACAGCGGTTCGAGCACCGCCTCCGGCCCGCCGCCCTGGTATTTGGTGAGCGGCACAAAACCCCATACCATCGACGGCGTTTCGTTCCAGGTCGCGTCGTAGATGTTTTGGCGGTTCAGGATTTTCTGCTGTTCGCGCGGGAGGGAAAAGTTCACCTCCCGGTAACCGAGGGCCACTTTGTTGGTGCCATCGAGGAAATACCAATCTGGCGCATTCACGTAAATACCATTTTCGGCACACCAGTGATAGAGGCCTTTTTGCAGCGCCATCTGCTTCCATTGCGAGTCAACCAGGCCCTCGTGGCCCGGATGTGACGTGGACGCACAAACGTCGCCCGGATAAGGCCCGTCGTTTTCAAAAATATCGAAACCCGTGTAGCTCATGAATTTTTTTAGCTTATCCAGGTAAGCCAGGCCCCATTTGCTCCCCATGCAGGGCGCGTTGCCGAAGAATGCGCCGCCGGTTTTACCCGTTTTTGGGTTAATGACGTCGTCCTCTTCGCTGATCTTCCGCGAGCTAAAAAGCGAATAGCTGCCGATCATGATCTTTTTACTGTGTGCATAGTCGGTCAGGTCCTTCCATTTTTTGAGGTTTTCGGGTGAAACATCCTCCATATTACAATGGCTTCCGAAGCTAAGGATCAGCGCTTCATAGCCCGTAGCCGCGCATTGGTCGATCGCCGTCCGTACCTGCTCGTCGTTTTTGCTTACCAGGTGCATGAAAATCGGGTTGACCGTCGTCCAGGGCGCGATGGTCCGGTACATTTTACGAATGGCCATCCCTTTGCGTTCGCGGTCGTAGCTATCCATCAGCAATTCGTACGTACGGATTGATTCCAGCTTTTCGCCCGCTTTAAGGCGCGTTCCCATAGCTACCTTCGGATGAACTTCGAGCAAACAGGGCGTCTGGTAATCGTAATTAACCTGCGAGGTGTAGCTTTTATCCACCTTCCAATGCGTCGCCTGGTCGCTGAGCGGGTAACGCATGGCATTGTTGAATGCGAAATTGTTTTCAATGTACAAACCATTGGGCTTAGCCATTTCTTCCGGCTTGCCTACTACCGCGCTTTCCTCTTCCGTCACGGCCAGGATCTCGTTCACAACCTGATCGACCGTCATATCGTTCTTGCTTCTGTTTTCGATCGTCACCCATTTGGATACCAGCGGAATGCCGTCGAAGATCGCGTAATGCACGTATACATCCACGCCCGCGAGCACGGGAAGCGACGAGCCGAAACGGAATGTTACCTCACTTCCGGTGGCATTTTTCTTGCTTCCTGCCCACATGGCGGTCTTCCATTTCAGGTAAGGCTCTATTTTCGAAATTTTCAGGTCGATGTAATGAAACGCACTGTCCGACACTTTCAGCTGATCGATCCACTGCGGCAGCAGGTACGCATTTTCTTTCTGCCCGTACAATCCGCCTACATTATAGGCGACGCCATTCACTACCACCCTCGCTTCGGGTTTCACCGCGCGGAGCAGTTGCTGGCCGTTGGTCAGGTTTTTGTATTCAATGCAAGCCAGGTCGGGTTTGAGCCGGAATGCCCTTTTCACCAGGCCATTGGACATGACGATATCGCCTGCTGATTGATCGATACGCGCTTTGGCGATGGTGGGTTTGACAAGCCAGTCGCTGTCCCCGCCGGCCGTTTGTGCGCGGGAGGAAAAACTGAGGAGGCCAAGTGCTAAAAGAAAGTATTTCATAAAAGGTAATTGGGAATTGATTAAGGGCGGTTTAAAAGGTTACTGGTTGTGGCGTTTTCCTGCCATAGGTTCTTCCAAGGTTTTTCAAAAATACTACTTCCCCTCGCAAAGTCGCACCGTTTCACGCCGGGTACTATTGGTAATGGGCCATAACAAATTCTTTTCGGCCGATTTTAAAGCAGATGACGGCACCAGCCGCTCGGCGAGCAAATAGCTTTCAAATCCTCCCTTCCCGTCATAGGAAATGGTGATACGCTGGCCTTTATACGGTCGCAGATCGAATGCCTGCATATTCCAGGCCCGCGCCTTTTCGCTGAGCATGCCCGCTCTGGCATAACCGGCAAATTGGTTGATGCCGGATTTCGAGCTCCTTCGCGGGGCTACCGTCGCTCCGTTTATTTGAATCACCGGAAGCTCCGGATAGCCGATCAGCAGCAGGTCACAGCGGTTACCCGTGTCGGTAGGTACGGTCAGCGTGGTTTCCCTCTTACCGTTTGCTTTGCTTATATTGTTCCAAACGATCTTACCCGCAGGCTTGACAGATCGCATTGGTTTCCCTTTCCCGAATGAAAAAGCCATGGTCGCATAGCCCGGCAGCTCGATCACTATCTTGCCGCCTGATTGGAACGCAGCAGGGTAAGCATCCTGATACGGGAACAGCACGGTTGCAGCATAGTTTTCTCCCTTTTTCTTGTAAAAACCCGTGCTTTCATCGAAAGGAATAATCAGTTTCTGTGTTTCCGCGCTGGGGTTACGGGCCACAAGAATGCCGTTTTGGTCATGCCAGCCTATATAGCCATAGGCCTGGCCTTCGTCGGGCCTGCCTCCCACGTACACCGTATTGTTGAGCGTTTCCCGGTTTTCCTTTGCCCAGCTATCTACGGTACAAAGCGCTTTCCATTCGTCGGGTTTTAGGGCGGAGGGCGTAATGTACCATTCTTTCAGCAGCGTACCCCGGCCGTAATGCATCAGCACGTGTTCCAGCCAGTCCTGCAAATCATCCTCCTTGCTTTCCATTCTGCCGTCGGAACTTTTGATGATCCCGTGGGTCATGAGGCGCGAGATGGGTACCAGCGGGCGGTCGGCGGCATTGCCCCACATGCGCCAGATGTACGTATCGCGGTCGGTGGAGGCCATGGCACGCGTTGAGATTTCCGGCCAGTTCCCATTGGTACCGTCGTCACCGGCGAGCATCCACAGGTAGTCACCGTACATCAGCCACCAGGGCGAAAACCAGACCCAGTTGGTGAGGTTTTGTAAAATATCCGGTTTTACTTTCCGTGTTGCCAGCAGTACTTCGATGGCCGCATCCAGGTTCGCTTCGTGCCCGTGCCTGTCGGTAGCCGGGTGCCCGTTCCCCTCGCCCGTGTCGCTCAGCTCGTTGAAATCGTGTTTATAGTAAACCGTCCCTGTTTCTCTCACGATATGTTGCACCTGCCGCAGCAGTTCGCGTTTGTAGGCCGGCGCCGACAGGCTGTAATATCGCCTGAATTGTTTAAAGTACGGGTTAGGAATAGCCTCACGGTAGCCGTTTTGCACTCCCCAGTCGATGTCATTGGTATAGCCGTTCAACGAAAGCCAGAATCCAAAGTCAACACCTTCCTTTTTGAGGTTGCCGGCGAGCTTTTTGACGTCCGCCCAGCCATTGGGGAAAAATTTTGGCAAAGGCTGCCAAACCGATTTTCTGTCTTGCCAGCCATCGTCGATTACCATGGCGTCGAGTTTCACGCCGTAGGGTTCCGTAGCGGTGCGGAATTCTTTATAAATATCGACCAACGCATTCCCGCTCAGGTCTTTCGCCCGTGGTTCGAACCAGTTGTTATAATGCAAAAACGACCGCGGTGCTTTCCATACCGTAGCCAGGTATTGTATGAATGCTTGATGGATCGACGAACCTGCCTGCGCAAATCCGAACACCGCTGTCTTGCTTTTGATACTGAAACGGACCGAGTCGGCGGTAGCGGCGTAACCCGGAAAATGCATCAGCCTGATCAAACCTGCCTTTCCGGCGGGCTCGATATCCCTTCCTTCAAGGTCGATGAAGCTGTAATTGCCTACTTTCTCATAATGCCTTGCATAATCGGCAGGCGTGTTGCCGTTGGTATGGCGGCTGTACCCGGCCGGATATTCGAGACCGGCAAACCATTTGTTGTCGATAAAAACAGGTTCTCCCCGCCCGCCCCCGGTGGCTGGCTTACTCACTTCGAAGCGCTCCACTTCCAGGCGATCGACCGCGGCCGGATGGCCGGACCCCGGCGATCCGGTCGCGGGATCGCCGGCCGCGGTACCCGCATAATCCAGTGCGAGGGCTTTACGGATATGCCGCTGGCCTTTAACTGTAAAATAGGTAATGAGCAGCTTTTCGGGCACGCCCGACTTGCCCGCTATCGCCGGTTTGGGCCGGTAAGCGATTCTGACAAAACTGGTATCAGCCGAATGCGAACTGACCGGCAGGCTGTCGGCAACGAAATCGCCTACTGTGAAGCCCTTCTCTGCTTGCATGGGCAGGATGTGAAACTCGTCGCTCCGGGTAGTCAATGCAGTTTTGCCGGAAGCGTCCGCAAACCGGACCGTTCGCCATACCTGCCCGTCATAAGACAACACACGCTGGATCTGGTCATTTCGGATAACCAGCTCCTGCGCGAACGATGTTGTGGTAAAGCAAACGAGTATTCCTGCGAGAATGCCTCTCTTCATGGGTTTAGGAAAATTTGGTAAAAGAAATAAGGTGTCCCGTTACGCAGCTTGCATTCCGGGACACCGGTTTCATCTTACATCCCTTCCAGCGGGTCGAAAGTGCCGTCGCCCCAGCCTTTGGTTTGTTTCAGATTAGCATTTCCCTGAATGGTAGCCGTGCTTAGCGGCAGGAAATACATGTTTTCATTGTAAACCATCGGCGCATTGTCGCGGTCATAAAGCGTATAGGTAAAACCGCCCGGCTTCGAAGCATCGGTGTTCAGGATCATCGCATGACGTTTGTCTTTGCCCGTCATTTTCAGGTGCATCAGCCGCCATCTGCGCAAATCCCACAACCTTTTCTGCTCGAATGCAAACTCGATGTACCGTTCGTCCTGGATAGCCTGCCGCATTTCCGATTGGCCCATGGAAGGGCTCAGCCCGTACAGCTTGCCTGCCAAAGATGCATCCCCAGGCGTCGTTTCATTGATGCCCGCGCGCTTGCGGATCTGTTTGAGCACGTCAAATGCCTCCGGCAGCTTGTTGAGTTCCATCGCCGCTTCGGCATAGTTCATCAGCACTTCGGCGTAGCGCATATCGATGTAATCCGTTCCGGAGATTTGCGAATTGGTAATGTCCAACGACTCGTCCACCGCCTTTCTTGAATAATAGCCGGTGAGGCTGCCATTCTGCTTGCCGTAGGAATAACCGTTGCCGGAAGCGTCGGCATTCAGCTCCATGGTTTTGCCAAGATAAGAAGCGCCATTGTACACGACTGTGGTGTAGAACCGGTTATCCCTGTTCTGCCAGCTTTTGGTCACATCGCCTGCATATTGAGGATCGTTCCAGGCGGTCTTTTTACCGCTCTTCAATGGGAACGCGTCCACCATTTCCTGCGTTGGGTGGCAGCCACCGGTTGCATTCGCCGTAAAGTCTATCGGCCGCACGGCCGCGTCGCGGCTCTGCGTGCGCCCGGCGGGGTTCAGGAAGCGGATCGCGAAGATTACTTCCTTATTCATCTCAGCCAGGAACAATGCCGCATTGCTGTAAGTATCCACCAGCCCGACTCCTTTGGAAGAAAGGTAAGTGATGGCCTCCTTATTAGCGTCGTAAGCCGCCTGCCAGTGCGCCGCGTTATTGGTAGGGTTGAACTGCGGACTGGCACGGAAAAGCAGCACGCGTCCTTTCATCGCCAGCGCTGCGCCTTTGGTAACGCGCCCCAGGTCTGCGGCCGGATACGATTCCGGCAATTCGCCTGCCGCAGTATTCAGTTCGGAAATCACAAAATCGAAACATTGCTTCGTCGAGCTACGCGGCACGAGCAGGTCGTCTTCGCGCTCCTGTGCGGTAATTACCAGCGGAACGCCGCCGTAGCGCTTGATCATTTCGAAATAAACGAATGCCCGGATAAACCGTACCTGCCCTTTCAGCGTCGTTTTGACGGCCTGGTCAATGGTGCTGGACGGTTTGTCGATCTCCCGCAGGAACAGGTTCATTTTGCGAATATCGGCATAAGGCCAGTAAGCCGGCCCTCCGTTATCGATGGTGGTGGTACCCGAAATCCAGATACTGCCCCGGGAGGCTTCGTCCGTCGCATCGGCAACGGCCACATCCCAGGAGGGCACCGACAGGTAAACATTGTTCACAAATGCCGTCGCCAGCGCGGGGTCCGTCCACACGTCCCGTTCGGTAATAGCCGACAGGTTCTTTTTGTCCAGCACATCCTCACAGGAAATCAGTCCGAGGGAGCTCGCCAGCATAACAGCGCACAGGTATTGATATGTTCTCTTTCTCATTTTTGTCTAATTCTTTGATCAACTGAAACATTGTTACCCGTCCCGCTCAAAACCTGAGGGACAATCCCGCATTGTAGCTTTTCATGATCGGGTACTGGTATACGCCGAACGGACCTTCGATGGCTTCCGGATCGGAGACCTTGATTTTATCGAAGGTCAGTAAGTTAGCACCGGATACATATATACGTAACGCCCCGATACCCAGCTTGTTGGTCAAAGCCTTCGGCAATGAGTAGCCGAGCTCGACGTTTTTCAAACGAATGTAGTTGCCGTTCATAAGCCAGAATGAGGAAGAAACCCGGCTCGCTCCGTAACTGCTCGCACCGATACCTCCTACACGCGGGTATTTGGCGTCGGGATTTTCCGGTGACCAGGAATCCGTCCATATTTTCAATATCGCCTGCTCGTCCCAAAGGTCGCTGCGGTTCGGAAATACGAGCTTGCGGTTGGCAACGCCCTGTAACAGCACATTCAGGTCAAAGCCTTTCCAGCGCCCGCCGGTAGTGATGCCGTACATGATTTCCGCCGCCGTGCCCTGTTTCGATAGCACGACCATATCTTTCGAATCGATTGTACCGTCACCATTCTGGTCTTTCAGGATCACGTCCCCAAGCGACCATTCGTAGGTGCCCCATTTGGGCAGGTTTTCCAGGTCGGCCTGGGTGCGGGCTATGCCGGCTGCTTCATAACCGGACAAATAACCCATCGGACGTCCTGTCGGGATTTGATAATCGAACGCGCCGGCTGCGTAATCCTGCTGCTTTACTTTGTTTCTTGCAAAACTGAAATTACCGCCCAGGAAATACTGTAAGCCGTTTTTCAGGGTGTGGTCATGTCGCGCAACAATTTCGATGCCCTGGTTGCTCACGATGCCATAATTTTCTTTGGGGAGCGTCGCCCCGAAAGTATTGGGTATTGAAATCACCCTCGCCCCAAGAATATCGTAGGTATACTTTCTGAAATAATCCAGTTCAAAACTCAGCAATCCTCTCCACAGCGACCCTTCGAGACCGATGTCGGTAATTCGCGTTTTTTCCCAGGTAATGTTGTAGTTCGGCAATGCACCCGGAGCAATACCGGAAGTGGCCGAACCGAACACCGCACCGCTCGCAACGGAAAAGACGCTCTGGTAACCATACTCGGCCACATTTGCCCCACCATCATTCCCTAGCAAACCGTACGAGGCGCGCAGTTTCAGGTTGTCGATGTTTTTGAAATTGTTTTTAACAAACGATTCCTCCGACAAGCGCCAGCCTGCCGACACCGAAGGAAAGAAGCCCCAGCGGCCTTCCGGCGCAAATTTCAGGGAAGCATCCGACCGAAAGTTTGCTTCGAAGAGGTATTTCTCATTGTAAGAGTAAGTCACACGCCCAATGTAGCCCAACCTGCCGGTTTCGGAAGCGCTGCCGGTGGCGCTCTGGTTTTCGCTGGCGGCATTGCCGATAAATAGCTGCTCGATGGTGGGCGTCAGCAGCTTGTTCCGGCTGCCATAGAGGTAGTTCCCGGTGCCTTCCGCCTGCTCGTACATTCCCATGATGGTCAGGAAATGCTTTTCGTTGAATGTCTTTTCGTATTGCAATCCCGCGTTGAGCTGATAGGAATTAGCCTCGCTGAAAGACGCGTATGCGTTGTTCTCCCAGTCGCCCAGCAGCAGGCTGTTGGTTACTTCGTCCGTCAACAGGTGGTTGTGCCCGCCTGTGGTTTTGAATTCAGAAACCGGGTATTTTTTACGGACGGTCTTGTCGTAATCGTAGTATTTGCGGTAGTTGAAAGAGACGTTCGCTTTCAGACCGTCGACGTGCGGAATGGCATAATCCAGTTTCAGTATCCCATTGAATGTGTTTTTCCTAATGCTTCTGAAACCGGCGTTGTCGATCAGGCCGATGGGGTTCCACTGCTGGAATGCGCGGACATACTTATCCCCTATTTTCCAGGGCATGAACGATGGTTTGTTGAGCAGCCCGCGGTAAAGATCGTACATCCGGTCGTCGTCCCCGCCGTCGTACGGCCAGTACGGCCTGTCGCGTTTTTGGAGGCTGGCGTCTACCATCAATGCCATATTGAGGCCTTTCGCTATTTTGGCATCCACATTGGACCGTAGGTTAAAACGGTCGTATTTCAGGTTTTTGAACCCGCCATCCTGATAGTTATAGCCCAGACTGGAAAAGTACTTCACCTTTTCGCTCCCGCCCGACACGCTCAGGTTGTGCTGAGTGAAAACCGGGTTCTGCCAGGCGCCTTTAAACCAGTCGTAGTTGACGTTGTTGTTCCGGAAATAATCGATTTCATCCTGCGTATAATACGAAGGGTCGGTAATAGGCCTGTTGTTGAACCGGGCCACATTGTTGCGGTACAATGCATGTTCATACGCATTCATACGCTCGGGGACTTTGCTGGGAGACTCCTTGCCCACGTATGCGCTGTACGTGAAAGTAGGCGCGTCCGCGGTGCCCCGTTTGGTGGTCACGAGGATCACCCCATTGGCCGAGCGGGCCCCGTAAACGGCGGCCGAGGTCGCATCCTTCAATACCGAAATATTGTCTATTTCAGTCGTGCTGAACGCCTCGAAGTCGCCGGCGGTGCGGACTATCCCGTCGATTACATAAATAGGATCTGTTGAATTGAACGTGCTTTTACCCCTGATGATCAGCGTACTCCCAGATCCCGGCGCGCCGCTTTTCTGCGTTGCGAACAAGCCTGCTATGCGCCCCGCCAACGCATTGGTAATGTTCGCGGTGGGTACGTTTTTGATGGCGTCGGCAGACACCGTGCTTACTGCTCCTGTCATGGAAATCTTCTTCTGGGTACCATATCCCACGACGACCACCTCGTTCAGCGCGCTGGCCAACGGTTCCAGTTTAATATCCAGATAAGTCCTGCCTCCGATGGGCACTTCTTCGGATACAAATCCCACAAAACTGAACACCAGAATGCCGTCGCCGCCGGGCACGTCGAAGGAAAACTCGCCTTCCGCATTGGTGAGCGTGCCGGTGGTGGTGCCTTTGAGCAGGATGCTGACGCCCGCAAGCGGCACGCCGATCTCGTCGACTACCTTTCCCTTAACCGGCGCCATGTTGATCATCTGCGCCTCGTTCACTTCCACTTTCACGGGCGTGGGCGCTGCGGGAATGCGCGAGAGAATAATGTGCTTCCCGCTCAGCTCGTACCGGATGTTCATTGGCTGAAAAAGTTTGTCGAGCAGGTAACCCAGCGGCGCGTTGGTCACTTTGAGCGTAACCACATGCTGCGACTGGCCAATCTGGGGCGTGTAGGAGAACCGCACGTCAGCGATCCTTTCCAGTTCTTTCAGTGCAGGTCTGAGTTTTACCTCTGTCAGGTTCAGGCTGACCCGACGACTCAACAGTTCCTGTGCTGACAGATCGTTAGCCCAGGAAACCCCCATAAACACAAACGCCAGTAACGCCTGAACCAACGATATTTTCATACATTGGAATAGTAAATGTCTTGCTTGTTTCATACTTTTGAATCAGTTGTTCGTTTGAAAAATTCGGACACAAGCGATCCTTCCAACCTCTCCGGGATGCTAAGGATTAACACAGGCCAATGATGGAGCAAGCATCATTGGCCATGTTGCTTAAGAAGTATGGGATAGTAGTTATGTTCTCATGGGAAGAGGGATTTGGTTGAAAAGGTTAAAGGGTTAGGTAAGTCAAAAAAATATAGCGTTATGGTTTACATCCGGTGGTGGTGATCACTACCTGCGCGTCGATGATCTCGTACGACGCGCCGATCGTTTTGCAAACCACATTCAGTTTCTCCGGCAGGCTTTCATCTGAAAATGCGGCTGAAAACTGGCAATTTTCCAGTAATTCGGGGTTATAGACTACATTTACCCCATATGCTTTTTTAATATCTTCAAAAAACCTCACCGCGTAGGCGTCCTCGTATTCGAATCTGGGCAGGGATTTTATGTCGGGCAGCGATACGGGGTTTTCCACTAAGCGCTTGTCGAACAACTCCGCTTTCCGGTCGAACACCACAAGCTGGTTCGGCAGCAGCAGAATAGCTGACTGTTTCGGGGCACCAATTGCCCCATTATTCCTCACATTGTTCTGATAGACAGTTACTTTACCATCCAACACCTTTACCGTAACATCCGAGCCGTCGTCGAACGCGACTACCTCGAATTTGGTACCCAATACTTTGGTAACGACCTCGTTGGCATACACATAGAACGGCTTTCCGGCATTCGGAACCACATCCAGCGTTGCTTTTCCCGAGAGGTATACGCTGCGATTCTGCTGGTTATATGCGGAAGTAAAACTGACCTCGCTCTTCGGGGAGAGCATTACCGACGAACTGTCGGGCAGGTAATAAAGCTCTGGCTGCGCCGATTTGTTGGTGTGCCGGGTTACTGTGGAAGTACTTTCCAATGCGGTGATGGTTTCGGCATAACGGCCTTGGGGGGAATTTTTCGGCCGCCACGCCAGGTAACCCGTCGCTATGACTGCCAATGCGACGGCGGCAGCGACAGCGGCTCTCAGGTACCAGCCCGAACTTTCCCGGAGCGGCTTTACCGGCGCGGCTTCTTGTGTGCGGATATCTGCGTCGTGCGCTTCCGTGGTACGCAGGATCCTGTCGAGCAGCTTTGCTTCCTCTTCTTCGGAAAGATACGTTCTCGAATAGCTCGTCAGCCCCAGCAGCACCGCATTGAGCAGTTCCCCCGCTTGTAGCCATTCTGTTTTTTTGTGGGGATAGATGCCGAGGTACTCCGCCCAAAACGCCTCTGAGTTCGCTGAGGGAGCCAGGCGATGCCTCAGAAACTGATCGTCCGTTACGAAGTCTACCGGTCCAAAATGCTCGTATGTGTTGTCCACTGCAAGATTGTTTTACAGTTAGATAACAGATACTTCATTTTCATACTCGGCAGGTTGAATAAATTTTAAAAAAATTTTAAAAGTACCGGGAGTTACAAAATATTATTTTCAAAAGGAGCCGGATTGAAAAATGAAGAATGCCGCTAAAAGCCAGCCACGTAGTTTTTCCATGGCTCGAAATACCAGATTATGCGCCGACTGGGTATTGACTTCCAGCACCTGCCCTATTTCGTTGTAATCCATGTTTTCGACGAACCGGAGTCGGATGGCTTCCTGCTGGCGCGGTGGGAGCCGGGCAACCATGCGAGTAAGCAGTTCCTCCCTGCTTGCCGATTCCTCCTTTTGTGTGAGGATATCTTCTGCGGAGGATTCGAACCACAGGTCCTCGAAATTCTCCTGGGGCACAAACATATGCGGGCGCTCCTGCCGTTTCAGCAAATGCAATATCCTGTTTTTCAACGCAACAAACAGGTACGAACGAATGTTGTCGGGAACAGTCAGCCGCTCGCGTCTGATCCAGATCTCGGCAAAAACATCATGAATGCAGTCCAAGACGAACTCCTCGGAAATAGACACCAGGCTCATCCCGTAACGGTACATTGCCTTCACGTGCAATCCGTAGATTGCCGCATAAGCCTCTTTGCTGCCAGAAAGGAGCTCCTTCCAGCATTTTGTTTCATCTGTGGGTTCGCCGGCCATTGCCTGGATATTTTTCACCGGTAAAGTGAAAGATAAAAAACCTTAAATACAAAAAAAATTCACGGTTTGGGGAAACACCCCCATTTTCTGGTCGCGGTACGATTTTTGTATGGAAAATGGTCTCACCTGTTCTTCACTTTCAGTTTAACCACTTTTCGATCAGCCACTTATGAACACACTACCACTCTGGCTCGCATTTACGGGCCTTCTGATGCCGGCGGCCGACGCCTGGCAAACCGCCGGGGGCCGTCTGGTCGCAACGGTTGTTAAAAGTCCCCTGAATGAAAATGTCGGCTATTTCTTTGCCCTGCGGCAAGTGCCTCTTGCCGACAAGCATTACATTTTTTCAGCAGATCTTCTGAAGAAAGCTGTTTTTGTCGACGGGGACAAGAACATCTTCCTGAGCCACACTATGACCGTGAAGAGTGCCAAAGGGTTCGAGATGTACTTTTCAGCAACCGACTATAACATTACCCTGGCTGTAAAAGAGGCGAAACGAATTGACGACGGGACGACGGAGTACAAGGGTACGTTGTTCGTCCGGCATGGCTCTGAAAAACACAAGTTCGCCGTGCATGGCTTCCAAAATCGTTGAGTGAAGGTATTACATCCGTGCTGTTCCGTTGCCTGGGACAGGCTTACACCTATTTGGCACAAATCTCCACCTCATTCCGGTGGATCTGAGGTAGCATTGCGGTGTCGCTCAAAACTTCACCCATGCTATTATGAAAAAACTGTTCTACTTACTGCTGGCATTATCGCTAACCACCCAGGCATTTGCCCAAAATGAATTTATTACCCGATGGAACCTGGCCAATGTCGGATCAGGACTGACGCAGCTCTACTTTGTAATCAACTCCACCGGGCCGGTCAGCTATTCCTGGACGGAAGTATCGCCGGGTAGCGCCTCGGGCTCGGGGACATTTACCGGACCGATAAGCATTATCACCGGGCTGCCTACGGGTGCTACGATCGACGTCAGTATTAGCCCCACCAATTTCAGTAACATCATTGTCGGTGTAGGCGGCGACGCGGAACGGCTGATTGATGTCCGGCAGTGGGGAACGACCGTATGGACAACTATGGCGACAGCGTTCCTTGGTTGCTCCAATTTGCAAATCAGCGCAACCGATATGCCCAATCTGAGCCTGGTTATCAGCATGGCACGGATGTTCTCCAGCTGCAAGGTATTGACCGGACCGACTAATATAGGTGCCTGGAATACCGCCAGCGTCACGAACATGAGCGCGATCTTTGAAAATGCTTCCATGTTCAACCAACCCATAGGTACCTGGAATACAGCGAATGTAACCAACATGTATGGTATGTTTTCCAATGCCGCCGCATTTAACCAGCCGATCGGCAGCTGGAACACAGCCAACGTATTGAACATGAACAGCATGCTTTTTGGTGCCAAGGTCTTTAACCAACCCATCGGCAACTGGAATACCGACAAGGTTACCGATATGAGGGGCATGTTTCTGGACGCCTACGCATTTAACCAGCCCATCGGCAGCTGGAACACTGCTAATGTCACCGATATGAGCCTGATGTTTCTGAATGCCTCCGCATTCAACCAGCCGATCGGCAGTTGGAACACAGCCAAGGTTACCGGCATGACCTTTATGTTTAACAGCGCCACGGCCTTCAATCAGCCAATCGGGACATGGAATACCGGCAATGTTACCGATATGAGTTTCATGTTTCAGCATTGCCAGTTCAACCAGCCGATCAATGGCTGGAACATCGGAAAAGTCACGACGATGAGGGGCATGTTTGCGAACGACACGCTCTTCAATCAGTCCATAGGCATATGGAACACCGTTAATGTCACGGATATGAGCTCGATGTTCGCTGGCGCTAAGGCATTTAACCAGCCGATCGGGAACTGGAATACTGCCAATGTTACCAACATGAACAGGATGTTTCAAGACGCCTCCGTATTTAATCAGCCCATCGGCACCTGGAACACCGCCGGCGTCAGGGATATGACGTCGATGTTTTTGAGCGCTCCGGCCTTCAACCAACCCATCGGGACCTGGAACACCGCCAACGTGATGGCTATGGAGAGCATGTTTCAGGGTGCAACTCAATTTAACCAGGCCATCGGCGGATGGAATGTAGCTAGCGTGGTGGATATGAGTAGCATGTTTTTCAGTGCCAAGGCCTTTAATCACCAGATCGGCGACTGGACTTTCAGTGCGGCCGTCAACCTGGGCAGTATGCTGAATAACAGTGGACTGGACTGCATTAATTACAGCGCCTCGCTGATCGGATGGAGCAACAACGCCCTCACGCCCAACGACCTCGAACTTGGCGCATTCCAACGACCATATGGCACCAATGCGGTGGCCGCCCGAACAAACCTGATCAGCAACAAGGGCTGGATAATCAACAACGATGAGGCTTCGGGGACCAATTGTGCTTTACCCGTGAGGCTGATCAGTTTCACAGGCAAACAGCAGGGCAACGCCGTTTTACTAAACTGGAAAACAGCCGGTGAAGAAAACAATGCAGGCTTTGAAATCGAAAGGAGTGCTGATGCCCGGAAGTTTGAAAAAATCGGTTTTGTCGACGGCAGCGGGGATGCCAGTGAAGTGAGGAAATATGATTTTACGGACTCAAACCCATTCCCGACCAGTTACTACCGCCTGAAACAGATCGATTTTGACCATACGTTCGACTATTCCAGTATTATTTCGGTCAAAAGTCATGCGGCAATGTTTGGAATTTACCCTAATCCGGCTCAAAACCAACTATTTGTGAAGAATTTGGGAACGAACAATGAAGTATCCATTTCCAATATTGAAGGGAGATTGTTACTGAAAAAAGAATTCAATGCAGCGGTACCCATTGATATTCATGTGCTTCCTCCCGGACTATTTTTTGTCAAAATCGGGGCGGAAACGCAGAAGCTTGTAATCCAGCGATAGCATTAAGATAAACCATTATTGAAGAACTTCCGCCCCCCAAAGGAAGCCTAATACCTTTTTGACTTCCGTATACGTTACATGACGGCACCAGGTTTCGATAACGGTGCCGTAGGTTGCACCTTCGTGCAAAGCATTCAGAAGCGGGGGTATTTCAATCTGGTTAAGGTAAACCATTGGCCTTAAAAGATTAGGATGCACCAATGCACGCCGGATTTCGACCCGGTCGCCCGTGACAGCGAATTCGGAGCTGAATGCCAGCTGGTCCGACAAGCGAACGGGCTTGTCCCAAAGAAAACGGATAAGCGGATCGATGGGGATGGCTGGCGGTTCTTTGATTTCCCGTGCCGCGTCCTCCCGGGTCGACCGCTGTTTTACCAATGCAGTAAAGTCATTGGAAACAGTTATGTCGTCCAGGCGAAAGTTTCTTCTTTTTGCCCAAAAAGAGGACGGCGTTTCCAACTTGCCCGACTGTGCATAATAGTCGGAAGTCCAGCGGCAATGACTGGCCACGGCGTCGGCGAGCTTACTTTCATAGAATGTCCTGGCCACAGCCGGGTTTCCGTCCGAAAGCATCGTATGGACCGCGATGGCCGTTTGCAACGAAAAGCGCATCGCTGCCTCCACCCCTGTTGAGGATAGGGGATCGAGTGTAAATGCAGCCTCGCCGATCTTTATGAATCGCTCGTCCCACGGGCGGGTATGCACGTAGGCGTTCACGAGGCAGCTTTTGATGCCCGTATTCAAAGTATCGTTAGCCAAAGGTGCGAATAACCGCGAGTTGGAGCGCATTTGCTGTAATACCCTTGCCGGACCTTTTTCTTTAACCGACTCCGGGTCCGCGAACGCCATGATGCGATACTGGTTCCCCGGGACCGGCGCGCCCCATATCCATCCTTCGTCAACCGTTTCAATACGGGTTTCGTGGGGTCGGGCCGGCATTGCATTGGAAGGAACGTTCGTCCAGATACCGACCGACGCCGGGGCCAGTTCAACCCGCTCGCGGGAATGCGCGCCCTTCCGGCCACGACCGTCTAAAACTACGCGGCTGGTAATCTGTTCGTTACCAGCCGCCGACTGTATTTTCAATTCATACTGATCATTGCGAAACGACGAGGCGACTACTTTCGCAGGCTGGAAAACATGTAGTCCCTTACCTACTGCCAATGCCAGTAGGTGCGCGTCCATCCGTGCCCTGTCGACCATCAATCCAGCGCCCCGTTGTCCCGCTTCCAGCAGGGCAGGCTCGCCCTCGCCCCACGCGACCCTTGCCGGTATATCGCGCAGGTAATGAGCATCTTCCAATAACTCTCCGGCCCCGAGGTAAGCAAAAATATGCCGTACCCCGGGCGAAAGCGATTCCCCGATCTGCGGGCGGGGAAACGCTTCCTGCTCAACGAGCGCTACCGAATGCCCCATTTCCATTAAACGGATAGCTGCGGTAAGCCCGGCCGGGCCGGCACCGATAACTACGATTTCAAATTCCTGAACCATAAGCCATTACATGTTCCATCCGGGCGCCAGACGCGATAGCCTCTCGTGGGCCTGTATCGTATAATGCAGCCACGCGCGTATGTAGTCGCACGAGAGCCTTCCTTTGGCGATCACCTCGTGATGGCACCCGCCCCCGCACAGGTAACGGGCCCAGCATTGCGTGCACGGGCTTTGATTGCCCACGTGGCGCGACGACAGCCAGTTATTCTGTAAAGTTGCGTCGATGCCGTCGCTGAGGTTACCCATTTTGCCTTCGTCCTCATTCACGAACCGATGGCAGGCAAAGAGCTCCTCGTCGGCGGAAACACCCATGTAACCGGCACCGGCCCCGCAGGGATACGGCCTGTGCGTACCTTTTGAAATCTCCTTCAACGCATTCACCATATTCAGGAACGGGTATCGCTTGCCTGCCAGGACGCTTTTCTCAAAATTCAGCCCGCAGGCAATCATGTTTTCCAGTAAAACCGAAAGCTCTTCCTTCCCCATTTCGTCCCGGCCGTTCATCGACCTTAATAACGGCGAAAATCCGACGCTGTGAAAACCCATTCTGATGAATTCATCGAGCATAACCGGCAAATCAAGGTTGCGCGGCGTGACGGTAACGCGGGCGGAAACCTGCATTTTGCCCTGCATAGCCAGCAATGGCCCCAGGTTTTTCATAATCAAATCAAAACTTCCCTTCCCCCCTTTCATCGGCCTTTGCAAATCGTGGCTTTTACCAATGCCATCCAGGCTCACGGTAACTGCGAAGCCATATTCTTCAAAAAACCCGGCGTCAGCTTCGGTAACCATCGTACCATTGGTGGTAATCGAAAAACCGACTTTGATTTTCTTTTTTTCGGCTTTGGAAACGGCATAGGCGGTGGCTTCTGTCAACGCTTTCCGGTTCGCGAGCGGCTCGCCGCCCAGAAACGTCAGCTGTACCTTTTCTCCCTCCGGACATTCGTCCATCAGCAGGTCTATCGCCCTCAGCGCCGTTTCCAGCGACATACTTTTAGCCTGCCCGCCAAAGCTGCCCTGATCGGCATAGCAATAGGTACAACCCATATTGCATTTCTGCGCGATGGCCAGCGAGAGTGCATACAGCCTGGGGCTTTCCAGTGGCGTGCTATCCACATAGTCGGGTGCGGAAAGGCCGCATCTGACCAGCAAATCCTGCAATTCTGCTTCATCGCCTGCGTCCAGTGCGCGGGAAATCCTTTGCTCGATGTCGCCCGCCACGGCGTAAAGCCTGCTGCCGTTCGGAATGAAAAGTTGTGACTGCCTTCCGCCTTTGATCAGGTGGGCCGACGGCGATTTGGGCCGGGACTGCGTGGCAATAGTCCCGGCCAGTCGTGAAACCGCCGGTTCGATTTCAGCTGTTAAGTGCATCTTTTCCTTCCACGATAAAGTTGAGCTCGCCCTGCCAGTTAATGAACAGGTCGTCATAGGAAAGCAATCGGGTATTGACCCGGTCGTCGGGGATGTATTTGCCGGTGCGTTTTTTAGCCATCCAGCTGTCGCCGGTACTCAGTCCCTTTTCGTCGGCAACGACATTGACGTAGTCGGGCCTGCTGGCTGCCCAGTAATAGCAGGCGCATTCGCGGTAGTCGTTCTGCCACGGGGCGCAAAGTCCCTGCGTAAGTTCACCGGGTTTAATGATCTGGTCGGAAAGTGCGGCGCTGTCGCCTTCGAAAACCTGATTGACCGTCAGCATTACCTTGGTATACCGGGCAGGGTCATCGAGTTTTTTGAGGTCCACAACTACTTCATGCGTGCTGGTTTCAGCCGTAAAATAGCAAGCAACCTGCTGCCCCTGTTTTTGCAGGACATTCACCATCGAATTGGACCATTCCATAAACGATACGCCGTTCGGGTTGGCTTCCGTGCGCAGGGCTACGCTGTCCCCATCCGGAAACACGGGCCCGGAAGTAGCGACCATCGTAGGCTTCCCATCGATAGCCACCAGGCGGTGATGGATTAAATGCTTAAAGGCATCATCGGCATCTATCACGTAATTGTTGTTTTCAATTAATACAATTCCCTGAAATGCCCTCCGCCACAGGTTCCGGAAATCAAATTCAAGGCCGGGGAAGCAGTTGGATATGGCGGTCCGGGGCAAGACGCTGACGGGATTCCCTTTTCCACGGTAATGCAGCTGGGCGGTAAGGTTGGCAGGAGCCAGCGGCACATCGTCTGCAATATGTGCGAGGTCGCCCCCGGGCATAAGCGATCTGGCAGCGGCTTTGATCACCATGTTGATCTGCCGGGAGGTAAACGTAAGCGACCGCCCATCTGCCCCGCGCATCAACGCGGGCATTTTGCGAAGTGCCTTGGCCGAAAGATCGCCGATCTCCTCGGGTTTGCGGAGCAGGTCCGCAAACCAGGGCGAGGCTCCGGTGCTCAGGCCTGCAAAAACGCGTTCGTGCAATACCTGCAACGCCATATTGTCGACCAGCGAAGTGGCCATAATAGGCTCGTAGAGGCGTCCGAAGTCGTTGGTATTCTGCCTTACCATCGTGCTCGCCACGTTCAGTTTGCCTTCGTAGGCGTTTCCGTTCATAATGGCGGTGTTCATCAACCGGATCGTTTCGAATGCGCGGCGTATGATCTCCTCCGCTTCCTCAATCGTTACTTCTTCCTTAATGTCCGTACCCAGCAGAATTTGTTCCAGCTCGTCGGACACGACGCGTATCGGCAGCGTGTCGGGCGCGTAAGCGGGCGGGCCCGCGCTGATGTGTGCATTGGCCGACAATACCGTGCCCACCGGCCCGGAGAGCTTCACCGTCACGAACCCGTCGCATTCATCGTCCAGGTAGCCCCAGCTTACCTGGTTGCCGTTTTTATCCGCATACCCGGCAAATATCTGCGCCGGATTGGTATAAAGCGGGTTAGGCGTACTCGTTTCGGAATAGCCATGCCATTTTCCTTTTTTAATATCATATAAAATAGGGTCCTCGCGCCGGCCGGCAAATACCGGGTCGATCTCTTCCTTTCCGTTATTGAACCTGGTCAGGCTGGAACCGTATACCTTCCCGGCAGCGGGTGTAAACCGGAACCGAATTTCAGGAAAATCAGGTGTTGGTTTGATGAATTGCACATACCCGAGCGGCAGCGTTTTGCCGTCGATGAAATTAGGGCATTCTCCAAGCAGCGGTTTCAGCTCGTGGGACCGGATGTCATCCATGTCGGCATACATCTTGTCGTTTTCGTCGTTCGTCCTTCTGAATATCTTGATATTGCCCACACGAACGTCCCAGCTAATGTCTCCCAGTTCGTGGCCCGCCTTTTGAAGCAAGTCGACCGTGAGCGGCACCAGCGCATCCGGTGCCTGGTCGGTAATGGCAAACACTTCAAGGAACGGGGCGACCGGGTGCGCTTTTCCGGTTTTGTCGTCCAGGCTTTCGGCATCTTTGAACTGTACTTTTTTCGGTTGGTAGGCCGTTATTTCGCCGGTCGACGGATGCACATTAAACGTTTGCTCCGGTACGATTTTCCGGAAATCCAGGGGCTTTTCTTTGGATAGTTCGAGACCATAAGCGGCCATTGGCTCGTCCGATTCACCCAAACGCCCTATCGCGATGGGCGGAAGTATTCTTAATGCTAGAATTTTCATATCCGGCAATGGTTTTTGGCTTTGATGTGTTGAGAAACTCAGGCCAGCTCGGCCTGCATAAGTTGGGAAATGGCTTCAAGCAGCTTGCGGTCAATCTCCTGCAATGCATTGAGGTACTGGCTATGCGGCTGCGTTTTCAATGCCTTCAGGCTGGCGATGAGCTTGGCCGACGCTTCGAGCAAATCGCGGTGCAGGCGCCAGCGGTTGTGCTCGCCGAATGGCAGATCGAAACTGTACGGCGATGTAAACGGCGGACCGGCCATCAGCTTGCTTCCTTTCGCCAGCGGCGTTTGCACGAGAATGGTAGCCAGGCTCCTGAGGTTGTACATCTCGCCAAAAGTAGAGTTGATGATCAGGCCGCGTGGCGTAAACGAGCCGACGTTGTTGTTGCCATTGTCCAGCAGAAAACTGTGATTGAGGAAGTTAAGCAGTAAGCGATAACGTGTATCAAAGAGTTCGGCCCACAAAATGCCTTCCTCGCTGGTAATCTCGTTCTGCTCCATTTCATCTGCCGGCTCGTTCGATGCCGTGCCCGCATGGTCAGGGTCGCCCGCATACGGATTGGTGGCGACATTGTATGAAGGATCAAAATCCCCTCCCGACTCTTTCAATATAGACTTAAACTCCTCATATATAAACAAGAAGCGCTCGAAATGCGATGGCGTGTCCGAGGCCAGCTCATCGCCTTCGCCCTGCTCGGCGATCTGTTCGAGGGCATTGTAGGCATCATCGCGGGACAGCAGCGGCGCTACCAGCACGTCGGGACTTTTGGTGAATTTGCCGCCATTGGCGCTTCCTCTGTCTCCCCCGGTATAACCCCGGCCCCATTCGTCAAATTTGGCCTGATAGGGATAGGTTCCCGGCTGAAACGCGTCGTCGGAGATCACATCCGGGTCCTGGATCAGTTGCAGCAGCACTTTGAAAAGCGCGCCCACAGTATGCGGGTCCGAAGCTTGCGCATGCACGCTTTTATTAATTTCCTTGGCGGTCGGGTTGTCACTGCTGAGCCACTCCGCTGGCGCTTCGGCATATACGTACTTTGCCAGCGACCCGAGGGTAAATTTCTCCAATGTGAAAGGGAACGGATAAAACGGCACGTCCCAGGGATAGCTTTCACGGCCGAAATTGAGCGGGGCGCCGATGATTTTCAACACATTTTGAACGGAGATAAAATGCCCCATTTCCTCCTTGGCGATCCCGAGAATGATGTTTTTCCAGTTATGAACCCGTTCCTTGTACTTCTCCTGAATTTGGGGCCCGCCAATGCTGTAAGCCGCATACAGGTATTGCAGCATCAGTCCGTGTTCTATTTCCGCATCGACATGCAGGAGCATGGTGATGTAGTCTTTTCCGGTAAACTGCATGGGAACAACAAACGGCATTTCAGCATCCGCCCCGGCATCCGTTGCCGACACATCGGCCAGACCTTTCAGGCGAACTTCTTTGTGTTTCTGATTGGCCCTGGCCCATTCCAGAACCGGATCAATAAAAGATTTTCTTAACTGTTTTTCGTCCATGATGATAATTTTTGTGTAACAGGTAGGCAATACATTTCCTAAGCCAAATGCAGGTGCACTGGTCACTGAAAAAGCAATATGAAGGAATTTAGTGGGGCGCTTAAAAAAAGCTACTTCGAAGTAATTCTATAAGCAAAAAGCAAATAGTTTCGTAACCTACCCGTCGCGAAACTATTATTTTTTTAAGAAAATAAATAAGTAATGCCTGCCTTGCCGGGCGAAAGCGTCATCAAATCGTAGTGTATTCGATCTTCGGCGAATGGCCACTGGTCCAGTTTACATTGGGCAAATCAAATGCCAATGTGACGGTAGTTCCTTCACTTCCGTCGATATGAAGTATCCCGCTCACCTCCGTGGCTAATCCATGCATAAGGCTCATTCCCAAAGATTGCACCTGGCTTGCATCGAAATCGGGCGGCAGCCCCATGCCGTTATCTTTGATCATCAGGGTTACCTGAGTTCCTACCTTATATTTAAAGCTAACCGCTATTTTGCCCGGCCGGCTTTCAGGAAAAGCATACTTAATGGAATTGGTTATTGCTTCGTTGAGCAGCAACCCTATCGGTATGGCGTGTGAAACATCGAGGCTGATCTCATCTACGTCCGTTAAAAATGCAATATGATGCATCGAACCAAAACTGTCGCGCAAATACATGACCAGTTCTTTCATATACGCCTGCATGTTAACAGTCGTAATATTCTCGGTCAGATATAGTTTTTGATGGATTAAAGACATTGCTTCAATCCGGTGCTTACTATCCATCACCGCATCAAATTCGCCGTTGTTCAGGTAAGAAGCCTGCGAATCGATCAGGCTGACAATCATCTGAAGGTTGTTTTTCACACGATGGTGAACTTCGCGTATCAACCACTCCTTTTCCTGCACCAGTTGCTCCAAATAGGCGTTTTTCTGAGCAATGCTGTTGCTATATTTCTTAACGATTTTCCACCTGCTGAAAAGCGAGAACAATAAAAGGAATGAAATCAAAAAGGCGACGATCGTCACATTTCTCGTCGTGTTACTTCTGCTAAGTAACTCAACCTGCGTTGCGATATCTTTTTCAAGCAGTTTAATATTCTCCGATTTCAGTTTAATTTCCGCATCCTTTTTTTCGAGATCATACCGGGCAGCAAGCACTTTTAACTCATCCTCCGACCGGAGAAGGTTCAGGGAGTCGCTATACGCTTTATAATTGAGGTGATTAAAGAATGCACTTTTAAATTTCCCTGAAACTGAATCGCTACGGTAGCTTACATAATAATAATCCTGTAAGATGGACAGGTCAGTAGTTTTTTCCTTTAACAGGGAATATTTATCCAGATATACTCTGGCCATTTTTATATTTCCGACCAGCAGGTAATACTCTACCGCGTCACGATAGAGGTTTGCATTGAACGAAATTTTCCCCTCCGGTTCGTAGGCGAGGCATTTATTTAAATAATAATAAGCTTTGGGAGCATTACGGGATTTTAGAAAAAAAAGGCGTAGATCTTCTTCGATCTCGTATTTAACAAACAAAGTCATGTTTTTCGAATGCTTTTGCAGCAATCTTTCCAGGTAGGATATCTGGGCATTCATTTTATCGCCCATTTTGATACTGGTATCAATGATATTCCCCAATATTTCGACCGTGCCATCGTCCCATGCATTTTTGATAGCAAATGACAATCCCTTTTGCAGAAATTCCAACGCAGTCTCGAAACGTCCCAGTTTGGCATAAGTAACACCGAGCCGATTGTACGTTGTTGCTGCCACAATGGAAGTGTCCTGCCTTTCTTCCAGCACCTTCACGGCCATATGCCCGTAAGTAAGCCCGTTATTTAAATCGCCAGAGACAGTATAGATGTGGCCGATCAGGTTATATACCGACTGTAATGCCTCATATTTCGACTCCTTATAGAGCGTAATTGCTTTCCTGAGGCAGGAAATTGCTTCTGCCGGTTTGCCCTTCAACTGATAAAGGTCCCCGAGTTCCAGGTAGGCATTCGCTTCGTGAATTTTATCGCCGGCAGCTGCAAACCGGTTTACCGCCAGTTTTACAATATCGATCCGCTGGTCCATTCCCGGGCCATCCCAGTGATAATAATGGCGCAGCTCCATCAGCGCCGCGCCTTCGCGATCGGGATTATTGGTTTTCCTGAATAGCTTAATAGCCTCATTTACTTTTTGAATAGCCGCCGTTTTATTGCCGGATTCTTTTTCTATCTGAGAATCTAAAAGGAAAATATCACCGCTCACCAAATCGGAATGCAATTTGTAATTCAATTTGGCAACTGCATGGCAATAATAGCGGGCAAGTTGCAGGTCCTCTTTGGTTTCACCAGGTTTCAGCAAATAAAAATAACCTAATTCGACCAGCCACTTTGCTTCCTCAACGGGTGTTTTCGCCTCTGCCAATTTCGTTTTCAGCTCCCGCAAGCGCGCAACCTGATCGTACCCCTCGGCGCATGCGCTTTGGGCCACAATAGTTAATGCGATTGCCAGCGCATAAATGTATTTCATGAAAAGTTTTATTTAATCGTTGTCAAACTTTAGGTGACTCCGATGTGCCTTTTGATCCCTAGTTTCTTCATTTTCGAACCCAATGTAGTGGCGGGAATTGCCAGCACTTTTGCCGCCCCGTTTTCTCCGCTTATTCTTCCTTCACAGGCTTTCAGTACCGCTATGATATGGTCCCGTTCATTTTCGAAAATGTTTTTAAATGTCGGCTCCGGCGTACTGGGTTCATTCGTGGGCGTACTGTTGGCCGGTAAAGATATTTGGTCGATGATATTACTCCTGGCCAACAAAACGCTTCTTTCGATCACATTTTCCAATTCGCGGATGTTACCGGGCCAGTCGTAATCTGTTAAGGCTTTTAGTACTTTTTCGGATACACCGTCGACGGCCTTCCCGATTTTACGGCTGAAATAGCCGATGAAGTGGTTTACGAGCAGCTCTATATCGTCGCGTCGCTCACGTAGCGACGGCATGACGATGGGAAAAACGTTCAGCCGGTAATAGAGATCGAGCCTGAATTTCCCTTCGGCGATGGCCCTTTCGAGGTTACGGTTGGTTGCAGCGATCACCCTGATATCGATTTTGATCGTTTCCGTCCCACCCAGCCTTTCGATTTCGCGCTGTTGCAGGACGCGCAGCAACTTCATCTGGATTTCGGCAGGCATGTCGCCAATTTCGTCCAGGAATATCGTGCCGCCATTCGCTTGCTCAAACCGCCCGATGCGCTTTGCTGTTGCACCTGTAAAAGCTCCTTTTTCATGGCCAAACAGCTCGGATTCGATCAGGCTGATCGGCAGGGCTGCGCAGTTTACCTTTACAAACGGCTTATTTTTCCTCGACGACAGCGAATGAATATTATCAGCGACCCGCTCCTTTCCCGTGCCGCTTTCGCCCGTTACCAGAACCGAGGTGTCGGTCCCTGCCACCTGGTTGATCAGATTGAATACGTTCAGCAGCAAGTGGCTCTGGCCGATCATGCCTTTGAACGAATTCTCTGCATCCCGGTTCCCCGCGACAATCCCTACGGATTTGCCCAATCGTACCTGAGGAAAAGCCGCCGACGTCCTGCCGGTCATTTCCTTGACGATGTGTTCGAGCGGTGCCTGGATCCGGTCGCAAAGTTCTAGGTCATTCCCACTGAACGCGCCCGGTCGCCGGCTGTACAGGGAAATGAAGAAAAACTGACCGTCCATCGAGATGTCCGGATATGGTATGGTCAGGTTAGATCGCATTCCGAATTTTGCGGCTACCAGTTTTCTGATGGAGTTGCCCGATGCCATTTCCCTAAATCGCTCATCGTTATAAAATTGCGTGCGCGGGTCCACAGGAGTTGCTTTCAATAATGCATCCATCTCATCTTTCCGTATGTTCCACACGGTCTGAATACCCTCCGAATCCATTACCTGATATTCGTCGAAACCGGTCCGCAGAAAATGGAGGGCGTTGAAGGGCAAATGCCGGGTTCCCATAAAACCTACCGCGGCATAGTCAAAAGAAATTAGCTTTTGCAACGCCTTGACAATCCCCAACATCTGCCCTGCCCATTCATTTTCACTTTGGAGGAGCTGCTTTACTTCAAGCTGAAAGTTGGCCTCCTGCCTCAGCTGTGATTCACTGCTGTTTTCATGCAAGTATTCCGCGATTTCAAGCGAAACCAGTAAATCCTTTTCCCGGAACGGCTTCACGATAAAGCCGCTCGGCCTGGTTGCTTTGGCCTGTTTAAGCACTTCCTCGCTGGAATTTGCGGATAGATACAGGAATGGGATATGCTGCTGGTTCAAGACGCCGGCAAGATCAATCCCGGTCTTTTTGCCGGCCAGGAAAATGTCGAGCAAAACGATCCCGGGCGGGTGCTGGCGGATCAGGCTAACGGCCTCTTCAAACGTCCTGGCGATACCGGTTACCTCGTAGCCGGCACGTTTCAGCATAATCCGGAGGTGGTTTGCTTCAACGAACAGGTCCTCAACGATCAGTATCTTTCGTTTCATGCAGCTATGTTTGTAAGGAAGAGAATCAAGCGGTTTTTTGAAGCAAACAGTCATGCAAAACCGTGCCCGCTGCCAGTAGAAACACAAATTATTTCATCTCCTACTGATCCTAAGCCATTTATCACACGCCTATCGTCGCCGGTGTGCTGCCGACATTGCATGCGCTCCCGAAATATCGTCAATAGATTCGTCAATTGACGATATTTCGTCAAAAACACAATTGGTGTCCCGCATCGAAGCGATGCTACTTATTCAGCGCTTCAATTTTTCTTTCCAGAACCTGTTTCGCCGGGCTGGCCCTGGTAAGTTGTAGAGCCAGGCGGTAATGATCTATGGCTTTGCCGACATCCGTCACTTCGTACAGGTAACCTAATAACTTGTGATACTGGTCGTTACCGGTCAGCCCCAGCTTTTCGGTTTCCAGTATGGCTTTCCCGTGCCCGTACACCCGGGCTAGCGCGAAAGCCCTGTTCAATGCAGCAATCGGCGAGTATTCAATGAGAATGAGCTGATTATACAGTTGCAGGATATGCCTCCATCGATCGGGGGAGGCGGGATGCGCATGCCAATAGGCGATCGCCGCTTCGAGGTGATATTTGGATACCTCGTTGCCCTGGCAGGCATTTACAAGGTAGTAGTTCCCCTTTTCGATGAGTTCCTGATTCCACAGGCTTTGGTCCTGCTCTTCAAAAAGGACCATTTCGCCCGTGTCGGCGGCACGCGCTTCGAGCCGTGATCCCTGATAGCACATCAGGGCCAGCAGCGCTTTTGTTTGTGCGTTGTCTGTCAACGGATTGTCCGTCAGCATCAAAGCCAGTTTCATTGCCTCGGCACAAAGTTCATTCCGGATCAACTGGTCATTGGTTTTGGAAAAATAACCTTCATTAAACAACAGGTACAGCGTTTTCAATACCGTGTCCAGCCGCGACTGGATACTGGCCGCGCTCAGTGTCCGGATCTGAAATCGGCTGTCACGAAGCTGGGTTTTAGCCCGGTACAAGCGCTTTTTGATAGTTTCGAGGTTGGTCAGGAAGGCATTGGCAATCTCTTCCACACTAAAACCGCAAAGGATCTGAAGCGCGAGGCAAATCTGGCTCTGCGCTGAATTACCCGGATCGCAGACGGCGAAGATCATCGCCAGCTGACTGTCCCCGATATAGCCGCTCCCGAACCCAAAATCGGATTCCGCCTCTTCCTCGTCGGGTTTAATGTGACCGGCAATACGGGTTTCGAAAAGCGAAATGCGTTTGAGGTGGTCTTTGGCCTTGTTTTTGGCGACAGTATAAAGCCAGGCGGCCGGGTTTTCCGGCACGCCGTGGACGGCCCAGTATTCGGATGCTTTCAGGAACGCATCGCTGATAATGTCTTCCGCAATTTCAATATGCTCCAATCCGAACCGACGGCATAGTACAGCCGTCATCTTCGGGTATTCCTGCCTGAAAAGGTCTCCCAGCAGGCTGTTATTCCTGAATCGCTGTCCGGTCAATGCAACTTATGCTTTATGACTTCCCTAACCTCGATATTTCCCCCAAGTTTGAAGATCGTGTTTTCCTTCGCCATTTCCACCGCTTCATCGATGGTTTCTGCTCTCACAATAATATAGCCTACAATAAATTCTTTGATCTCCGTGTAAGGTCCGTCGGTCACCTCGTTGTCGGGGCGCACAGTTTTAGCACTTTCGGGAAAAGGCGAGAGGGAGTTACCCTGGTCGACCAGCTTGTTTTGTGCCGCAATGCCGGCGAGCCAGTTCAGTCGTTCCTGTATTTGCTCCGGCGTCGGCTTAAAGTCGGCTATATCTTTTATCCTGAAAATCAGCATAAACTCTTTCATATTCTGTCGGTTAAAGGCTTTGAATAATTTCTTCGTAGTCGATCGCGACACCCGGCATGGCTGTGCCTTCAACCCTGTATGTCGAGACATCGGTAATGCCCGCATAGGTACTGAACACGGCCTTTATATGTGATTCTATAAACTCGTAACCTTCCGGCCAGAACGCCAGTTTTCCGCCCGATGCGATGGCCAAATATACCTTCTTGTTCGTCAAGCACCCCGATTTTGAGCCGTCGTCGTTGAATTTATAGGTAAGCCCTACCCGTACCAGCTGATCGAGCCAGCCTTTCAACAGGGCCGACATCCCGAGGTTATACATGGGTGTACTGAGAACGATAATATCGGCCTGGTTTATCTCGTTGAATACCCCATCGGCATAGGCCAGCAGTTGCCGCTCTTCCCCATTTGTCGCGCCGGCCTGTTTGTAGAACTCCCAAATCAGCGTTTCATCCAAAAACGGCGGCGGTGACTGGGTCAGGTCGCGCTCTACGACGGTACTTACTTCGTTCCGGGAAACCAGCTTATTGATAATTGCCGTGCTGAGGCCCCGGCTGTACGACTGCCCGCCCCGCGCACTTGATGTAATGTGTAATGCCCTTTTCATATTGTTATTGATGATTTTGGGCAGATGACGACCGGCGTTCGTCAATGGGGACAGCTCACTGAAAAAAAGAGGGAGGTATCGGCAAAATTTTCATTTAGCCAGGCAATTCCACAAAAAATGTCGTTCCGGCGCCGCTCGCCGATTCAAACCAGATTTTCCCTCCGTGTGCTTCTACGATCTGCTTGCAAATCGAAAGCCCGATCCCGAAGGATTGTTCTCCGGCGGTGCCTACTCTCCGGGCATCGTTGGTAGAATGAAAGATGTGCCCCTGAAGATCTTCGGGAATCCCAATGCCGTGATCCTGCACACTAAGCAGCGCCTGGTTCGAACGCTTTTTCAGGTTCACCTTTATGGCACTTTCCGACGGGGAAAATTTGACCGCATTACTCAGCAAATTGGAAAACACGCGCCAGATTTTTTCCCTGTCAACGGCTACCATCGCTTTTTCGTAATCGTAGTAGATCGTCTGCCGCTTTTCCTTGCCCTTATAACTCAGCATATCAATGCAAGACTGAACTATTTCCGCCAGGTCCTCCTCATTCTTAACGATCTTTTTCCTGTCCGTTTCCGATTGCAATATCTGGCCGATCAGCCCAAACGCCAGCTGGCCGGACTGCTGAATGGCCTCGATGATCATGGCCTGCTCTTCGGACGGAGGCTGGTCCCAGAAAAGCACATCTGAACCCGAGATCATCGCGGCGATCGGGTTCCTCAAATCATGCGCCACGATCCGTAACATATTTTCCTTATCGATTTCGGATTGTTCCAATGCATTGACCGTATCCAGCAGCGCGATATTACTTTGCGTGATCTCTCCATTCAATTTGGTCACGGCACGCAGGTTCATTGCTTTTTTTCGGGCATTTCGCCAGATCAGGTAAACAATCACAGCCATAGCGAGGGAAATCAGTATCGAAAACCGGAGGATCAAATCTTCCCGTGCATCTTTCCCGGCAGCCAGTTCTATTTCATGCTCGCGCTGAACCTGTTGCAGAAGCCGCCCGACATTACTTTTAGTTGCTATATTTCTTTTCAGTTTAGCAATGCGCTCGTTTTCGAGTTCGGCCAGTAACAATTTGCCAGCCTCTTTATAATCCCCGCGGCCATACAAAATAGAGGCTTGCATTCGCTGAAATGAGTTGTATTTGAATGCATTGTTTACAGCACCAGGCAGGCGCCGAAGCGTGTCCAGCTCGGCCTGCGCTTTGTCGTACTGTTGCGTATCAATGTAAATCTGCGTCAATATCTGACGGGATTCCTGCTCTACTTCCACAGACCAATCGATATTCGGGTCGTGTTCGAGGCATTTTTTGATTAATTTTTCGGCGGTCCGGTTATCACCCTTCAAAGCATAAGCTTCCGCCTGGTTTCTTAAAATGACAATCCGGGCAAACCGGATAAAATTTTTCTCACGGGGAAACCGGGCCGCGTTCTGCCTGACGAATTTACTTGCCTGATTAAAGTAATCAAGCGCCATGGCCGGGTCGTTCAGGTGCAGGTAAGCAGTTCCGATATTTCGCATGCTTCCCTGCTTCTCAATAAATTCCAATTGAAAATTATCCGCTTCCCTACACTCCGACAATTCCTTTAATTCCTGCTTCCAGTATTCAATAGCCTGGTAATAGTTTTCTTCCTTAAAAGAAATGGTTGCGATTCTGCTGCTGTAACGCGCACATTCGCAAATTTCACCAATCGACGTCAAAAATGACTTGCCTTTATAATAGTTGCGGTATGCCAGATAATATTCTTTTTGTTTCAATAAATCATCTCCCTTTAAAAGCAACGCTTTCGAATAATCGTTGGGATTTTCCAGACGGACGTGTTCGGGGTCGAACAGATGAAGCAGGCTATCGGTATAGATCAACGCGTTGTGTTCCAGGGTAGAATCGCGGTGGCTTAATACCTTCATGAACTTATAGTAGAGGATACTGTCATGGACGTTTTTATCCTCCTGGGTAGCCATGAACGAATCGAGCCTGGCTATCGCTTTCGGGATACCCATCTCCCGCGAGTGCCTGTCGAGGCTGTCGATCCACACTTTCAGTTGTACATGACGCTCACTTTTTTCCGATTTCCGGCATCCTGCAAGGCATCCGGCCAAAACCAGGAAAATCAGAATAATCCTACATTGAAAGGAAGGCAACAATAGGGAAGATGGATTACTCATCGTTTTCAGATCGATTTACCTCTATAACGATACCAGGAGATACAAAACCATAATGCGTTTTGTACAATTCATCCACGGAGGCCAGTCTTCTGTGGATATATCAAGATTGAAAAGTCAGCAAAAATCTACACAATTCGTACGGAAAAATTGTAGAAAAAATTCAGTCGACGGGAACGAGTCGAACGCGTCGCGGGGTGACAATGGGAGCCGGATGAGCAGGGTGCCATACTGAAAAAGCCGGCAGAGTCCTCCGCGACGGGGACTACTGCCGGCTTTTTATGATAACCAGGATGATGCGTTTAATACTTAGAATCTGAAAGAAAAACTGGCTACAAAGTTTCTGGTAAACTGCGGATTTCCGACCGAGTCCCAATATTCCACATCGGCAATATTGTTAAGTTTCAGCCCGAACTTCCATTTTTCCTTTTGATAAAAAGCGGTAGCATTTATCGTGTGGTAGGCCGGAATTGCGTAGGTATTGCTGGAATTAAAATATGATTCACCTACATAATTGCCGCCGAAACCCAAGCCAATACCCTTAAGAGTCGGGAAGGGCAAACGGTAGCTAAGCCAGTAATTGGCGATATGCTGTGGCGCCTGTGTTTCGAACTTGCCTTCATACACATCGGCTTTCACGAATTTGTTTTCATTGAAGCCATATCCGGCTACGATATTAAGCCCAGCTACCGGATTGGCAGTAAGTTCGACTTCCAAGCCCTTGCTTACCTGCTGGCCATCCTGAAAACTATATTGCGCATCGTCGGTACGCAATGCATTATCAATACCAATATAATAATAGCTTACGCTTCCACCCAGTTTATTTCCTGGCAATTCGGCTTTTATGCCTCCTTCCAATTGATTGGCAAATACCGGTTTAGGTTTAAACAAGCTGCCGTTGGGTTGTTCAACTGGCCCCTGGTTCCGAAAGCCATTCATAAAATTACCGAACAGGGATACCTGGTCTTTTACCACCTGATATACAACGCCCAACTTTGGAGAAAGCGACGGTTGAACAAAACCGCCTTCATAAGTTTGTTCGAACCTGTCATAGCGCAAGCTCAGCATCGTCGATAAACGATCCGTCCAATTGATAACGTCAGAAACATATACGCCGAAAGCATTTCCTCCGTAAGCGTCGTGCGAGGCAACGGTTGAAGGATTGGCTAAAATGCTGTTCACCCTGCTCAGGCTCACTTTTTGGAAGGGGTCGTTGATATTGATTTTATCAAGCGGTAATGCCCGGTAAGTCAGTGTTTCGTCATTGTACTCGTAACTGGCCCCAATCAACAGGTTATGGTGAAACCTGCCCGTATTGAAACTTCCGTTGAAATTCTGCTGGACATTGGCGTAAGTCCTTTCCCTTGGGCCGAAAAGCCTGATACTCGTTACAGCCGTATCGGCGCTGATCCAGTTAACATAAGGCTGAAAGCTGTTATTCAGAAATTCGTTCACGTAAGAAACACCCGTTGTGGAAGTCCAGTTTTTACCTATCTGATACTTGGCCTGTCCAAAATATTTGGTCGCTTGCGCATCGCTGAGCAAATCATTTTCGAAGAACGATTTTTTGAAACCCAGCCGAATATCCTTCGTGGATTTGAATGGCACCTGATCAGCAAAAAGAATCGTGTAGGACAGGCGCGTGGCATTACTCTTGAAATACTCAAAATCAAAAAGAAACGAAAGGCGTTCGCTGGCCTGGTAATAAAGGCTCGGGGTAATGACATACCTTCTGTTTTTACCATATTCATTCGAACTGTTCTGCTGGTGGTTCACAGCGTTGAACCGCAACAGCACCGTCTTCTCCTTATTCAGCGGTGTATTGAGATCGACAGTACCCCTGCTCAGGTTAAAACTGCCCATACTGTAAGATACTTCGCCCCCGAAACCGGCATATGGCTTCTTGGTAACCAGGTTCATCGCTCCGCCGAAAGTGGATACCTGCGAACCGAAAAGCGTACCGGACGGGCCCTTGATCAATTCGACCCGTTCGAGATTCGCGATTTCGGTTCCCGTCCTGTAAACCGACGTCGCCATCCCGTTCCGGGCATAATCGAAGTTCGTGAATCCCCTGAACACGACGGCAAAACTGCCGGTCACGTATTCGGTAGGAGCAACACCGGCTGCAGCGCGAAAGACGTCCTTAATGTCGGTCATCTGCTGTTCCTTAATCAGGTCCTTCCCCACCACGTTGTACACCTGCGGGTTTTCCAGGTTCTTCAAAGGCATCCGCGCCACATATTCGGTTTCCTTGTTCATAAGCCGGCTATCGTCCCGAACAACCACCTCCTGCAATTGCCGGTTATCTTCGGCAAGCGTAAAATCCACCGAACTGGTTTCCCCGGCGGTGACGGTTACAGTACTTTTCTGTGCGATAAGCCCTGTAAAACTCGCTGTGATCGTGTAGGTTCCGGCAGAAACTTTGTGGATCACATACTGCCCCTCCTCATTCACGACGGCTCCCCTGGCCGTTTTTTCCAGCACAATATTCACAAATTCGGCAGGCTTACCGTCCGAAGTAGTCACCGTGCCCCTGATCGTCCCGGTTTGCGCATAGGCCTCTACCGAAAGCAACAAAAATAGCAATAGAAATCTCGACATTTGCTTATATTTAATTTGGACTTATTATAAATAATAGCAAATATAGAGAAACTTCCGGTTCGATTGCAAGCCGGAAGAAATCGGGAGTGTCGGTCTACACCTGTGAATAGGCTGTTGGGGCCAAAAAAGTGTTACTGATTTTCGAAATAGTGTTGGCGTATTGGGGATCCCCTACCAATTTCTTCCATGCCGCGTCGGCTACGAAGGCAGACCACCCTTTGTCGCGCTCTTCCATGCTGTTGCATGTGAGCATATAGGTGAGCCGGGGCATCCTGTCGCCGGCAATTACTTCCCCAAAGAATACAGGATTCAATTTCGCCCTGGTAAATATGGGAAACTCTCCGTCATGGAACATCTTGATTTTTCTTCTCAGAGCGTCTTCATTGGCCGCCTCATACGTCCGTAATTCAAATACCCGGGATGCGCCCGATGGTAACGTCAAAGCGGGCCAACCTTCGAAAGCGGTCATCAAAGAGGAGGTAAAACGGTCGTAAAGCGGTTTATCGGCAGGTAGGCTGTTATATGCTGAGCTATTTTTGATGTAATCTGCGTCCGATTTTAATTTTGTGTTGATAGAAATATAGCTTTCAAAAGAAGCATAGGGCGTCAATAAATAAAATTTAGCCGGGTCCGACGGCCGCCACTCTTTAAAGACGCCCACCGTTTTAACGCCAAGCTTATTTAATGCAGGAATAAGCGCCGTTTTGAAATAGTTTTCAAGCTGGCCCTGGTCGGCACCGAAACGCATTTCGTATTCACGCCATTCATACACTTCTTTTTGTGCCTGATATTTTTCATGGGCTAATGCGGGGTTGACGGCGACGGTCGTTGCCGCAAGTGAAGATTGGATAAATTTCCTTCGTTGCATGTGAAATTGGTTTAGAGTTTAGAGTTTATGAGCGGTCTGAGCTAAGCACTTATGAGGTCATATAACCGAATTTTCGTTTAATATAACTGATACCAACCTGTGCTGGTCCTGCGAATCGGCTATGGTTACAGCCTGTTGGGAGAATGCCTGCCCAGAGCGCTAATTACAAGCAACATGGCTATTACCATCCTTCGAACGCGATCCAGCGAGTTGTAATTTTGAGAGTAGTATACCATGGGTTAAACGAGCAAAATATTTGTTTAAGTGAACCTGATACCGGCTTGCCTATCAACTTGCCGACGTTTTAACCGGGTGGCTACATGGCCGGACTACGCCTAATCTTACAAGCTGGTACCTCCCGTCGGATCAGAACACCGTTTCTTTGGTCAGAATTCAGAAAAGATCATGAGAGAAATACTGACCAAAATAGTTCAACGAAGCGAACTGCACAAAAAATGGCTTAACACGCTTTCTTTTTTGGAAAATGCCGGTGCGCGCAAAATCTCGGCCTGCGAAGAGCCGGAACTGGTTGACATCACACAGCTCAAACATGCGGCCGAGGAGCATCGGCATGCCTATTACCTTAAAAAGCAGATTCAGAAGCTCGACGGGCCGGCCCCCCGGCATTACGGGCTTTCCGAATTGCTGGCGCCTATTCATACCCGGCAGTATCTCCACAAACTCGACATCCAATGCGCACGTTACCTTAAGGCCCAATTTGGTTTCGAGGGGCGCAAGTTAAAGTATGCAGCCTATTTGTACGTCACTTACCTCATCGAGGTGCGGGCGGATGAGCTGTACCCAGCCTACCAGGACGTGCTGACCGGCCAACAATCCAAAGTAACCGTCAAGTCCATCATACTGGAAGAAGAAGGTCACTTGAAAGAGATGACTTCCATGCTGGAAATCCTCCATCCGGACTGGCAAATGCACGCATCCCATCTTCAGAGGATAGAAGAGACACTATTTAACAATTGGTTTGAGGAAATAGCGAAAAACGTTCTTAGGAGTGAACCACTTAGAGCTGAACTGGCATAACGCCCTTTCAACACGGAAGGAAAACGGTCATTTGCGCCGATTAAGGCCACCGAACGAAGGTTGTGATTTTTATTCCAATGATTACCTGGGATTGTCCGCGGATGCCGCGTTTCAACAGACTATTTACGAAGCGATCGGCCGCGATACGAGGCTCCTAACCGGGTCAACGGGCTCACGATTGATCAGCGGCAATTCGGATGCAGCGACCGGGGCTGAAAAACGGATAGCGACGGCACATCAGGTCGAAGACGCATTGCTATTTCCATCGGGGTACAAGGCCAATCTTGCATTGTTTTCCTGCATTGCGGGCAGGCACGATACCATTATTGTGGATGAGCTCATTCATCGTTCGGTTCACGATGGCTGCCTGATGTCGACGGCCCGAAAATGGAAGTTCCGACATAATGATTTGACCCACCTGGAAGCCCTGTTGAAAAAAGCCAGCGGGAATGTGGTCATCGCGGTAGAAAGCCTTTATTCCATGGAAGGCGATTTCGCTCCGCTGGGCGCAATTGTAGCGCTGGCGAAAAAGTATCAGGCGGGCATCGTTGTCGATGAGGCCCATGCCATCGGTGTTTTCGGCAAGGGCCTGGTACATCGTGCCGGGCTGCAACAGGAAATGCTTGCAACGGTGGTGACCTACGGAAAAGCAATGGGCGTGCAGGGAGCCGCAGTGCTGGGGACCCATTTGCTGAAAGAATACCTGGTGAACTTTGCGGCGCCATTCATCTACTCTACCGGAATGCCCGGCGTGCAGATCGTAAGCATCACGGCCGCATACGACCACCTGGAAAGGCATCCAACATTAGCGATCACACTGCAAGACCGGATCCGGCATTTCAGAAAGTATCAATTATCCAATACCTCCCAGGAATCGAGCCCGATCCAGTCCGTCCAATTTCAACACGACCGCGAGTTGCGGGCAGTAACACAGGCTTTGGCCGAGGCAGGCATTGGCGCGTATGCACTTTTCCCGCCCACAGTCGGGCAGGCTCGTTTGCGGGTGAGTATTCACGCTTTCAACTCCCATGATGAAATAGACCAACTGTGCGGAATCATCCAACAATATGAATACAGGAAATAGGTTCTTTATCACCGGCATCGGAACCGGCGTTGGGAAAACGGTGGTTTCGGCTGTGCTCGCACAACATTTTCAGGCCGGTTACTGGAAACCCATTCAATCGGGAGACCTTGCGCAATCCGACAGCATTGAAGTCGGGGGCCTGATCAATCCCTATTTGAAGATCTACCCGGAGCGGTTTCGTTTGCAGCTTGCCGTCTCGCCGCACCAGGCAGCGGAGGCAGAGGACGTTCGCATCGAATTGTCTGATTTCCAGTTACCCGGCACCGACGGCCCGCTTATCGTAGAAGGTGCCGGCGGTCTGTTCGTTCCGATCAACGACCAGCATTTTGTGATCGAACTGATAGAGCAACTGCAACTACCTGCGGTTTTGGTCGTGCGTGATTACTTAGGCTGTATCAACCATACTCTGCTGTCGGTACAAGCATTAAAAGCGGCCAACATTCCCGTTGCGTTTGTCGTTTTTAACGGCACTTTCAACCCGGCCACCCGGGCTGTTCTGATCAGGCACCGCCCCGCCGAGGCGACGATCATCGAATTGCCTGAATTTGAGTATTTAAACAGAAGTGAAATTTACAAAGCAGCCATTGCTTTAAAGAAATACCCTCATTATGACCCAACAAGAACTAATCAGGCGGGACCGGCAAGTTAACTGGCACCCCTACACCCAGATGAAATCGGGAACGCTGCTGCCGATCGTCAAAGGGGAAGGAACCTACCTCTTCGATGCCGACGGCACGCGATATATCGATGCCATTTCTTCCTGGTGGGTCACCTTGCACGGCCATGCACACCCCTATATTGCCCGGAAAGTAGCTGAGCAGCTGTCGACGCTGGAACAGGTAATTTTTGCGGGATTCACCCACCCTCCCGCCATTGAACTGTCCGAGAGGCTGTTAGCATTGTTACCCGATAACCAGCAGAAGGTTTTCTACACCGACAATGGATCGACAGCCGTAGAGGTTGCCCTGAAAATGTGCATCCAGTACCACCATAACCAGGGTGTTGGGAAGACCAAAATTCTCGCCTTTCATCACGGATACCATGGGGATACTTTCGGGGCAATGTCCGTCAGCGGCCGGAGCGCCTGGACGGCACCTTTTATGGACTTTATGTTCGAAGTTGTGTTTATCGACGTCCCGACGAAGGACAATCTTCCTGAATTAAAAAAGGCGATCGATCAACATTCCGCCGAGCTGGCGTGCTTTGTATACGAACCGCTGGTACAAGGCGCGGCGGGCATGCGGATGCATGGCGCGGAGGAATTATCGGAATTACTCGCATACTGCAGGGCAAAGGAAGTTTTATTGGTGCAGGATGAGATTTTTGTAGGTTTCGGACGCACGGGAAAGCTTTTTGCAGCCAATCACCTGAGGGTTGCCGCAGACGTGATGTGTTTCTCCAAGGGCCTGACCGGCGGCACAATGCCCCTTGGTTTAACGACCTGTTCCCAAAAAATATACGATGCATTTTATTCCGACGAGAGGTCGAAATCGCTCTTTCACGGCCATTCGTTTACGGCCAATCCGATAGCGTGCAGCGCCGCGCTGGCAAGTCTGGACCTGCTGCTCAGCGACTCCACCCAAAGGAATATTCAACGCATTTGCTTACAGCACCAGGCGTTTATCCAGAAAACAGATGCTTATGCCAACCGTCTGACGGCAAGACAATGCGGCACCATACTGGCTATCGAATGGAAAACAGAAGAGGCCACCTCCTATTTTAATTCCATTCAGGCATTCCTCAGCAATTTCTTCCTGGACCATCACATATTGGTGAGGCCTCTCGGCAACGTCCTGTACTTCGTGCCGCCCTATTGCATTTCGGAAGAAGATTTAGATTACATATATGACCGTGTTTTTGATGCGCTGAACATGACGAATGCATAGATTAAAACGGCGAGCTACTTCTTGATGATCTTCCAGGAGTTTTCCTGTTTGCCGCGGTTCAGTTTTAAAATATAAAGACCCGACGGCAACATCCGGGTATCGATCTCGTAGGAGGCGCCGGGCGAAGGAACACCGATCCCTTTTTGAAAGAGTTTTCCGTCGGCACCGTAAATGTGCCACTGGAAAGCATCCCGCCAATAGGACTTGCCACGCAGCATAAGCCGCTCGGTCGCCGGATTGGGATAAGCCGTAATTCCATTTCCCGAAAACGGATCGACACCGACCAACAGGCTGACGGTCACCGTACGGTTTCCGGCAACCAGCCCGTAACCGCAAACATTCCGCACCGAGTCAAGTGAAAAAACCGTCGTTTGACGCACAGTGAGCACCTTGCCTGCTGTCGGTTCACTGGTCGTTCCGGACAATATGTCGGCCCCGTAGCGGAGGTAGTAATAGGCGGGCAATGTCCCCTTCAGAAACAGCTTCAATTCCACGTCCTCCCCTTCAAAAACAGCCGCCTTACTCAGCGTGAAGTTCCCTTCCGCACGGCTGCGCATCGGATTGATTGGAGGTAAAATCGACATCAGGATTGACTGCCACAACCCGGATCCGGTAATCATTTCCTTCGGCGAGCGCGGCAGGCAGGCGCATTCGAACCGGACTGCCCGCACTATTGCCAAGCAATGCGGCAGAGCCAAACCCTCCATTAGCATCGGAAAGCTGGGCTGCGTAGGTCCGTTCGCGATCGGGTCCTGTCACGGTAAAGCTCACGGCAACAGAGTCTCCGTCACAGAGCGCCGTTTTAAATGGTGCCAAGGTCAGTTGCGAAACATCGGATACGGTCAGGAATGGCTCTTTGACCGCCACTTCCACCGCGCCGCTCACATCCCCTGCCCCGCACCCATTGCTCACCGAGCGCAGCATGTACGGCCCGGTACTGCCCGCCTTCACCCGAATGGACGTGTCGGCCGCGGCAGCGGTACCTTCCGTTCCGTCGGACGCCACATAATGCCAGGGCCCCGGTCCCGCAAACTTCACGGACAAGGTAACGAACTCGCCCTTCCAGACCGTGACCGCCGGGGCAGGCAGGATTGCCGCCGTCGGCAATGCCTTCACAAACGTCTCCGGCCCTTCGAGGTCATCCATAAATGCATTTTTAGTGGCTATTCTCACCTTGTATTTTCCCTCAGCCAACCCCCTGGGCAGCCGTCCCAAAATGGGCGACCGCGTCCCTTCACCGAACGGCACATCACCGGTAGCGGTTACCAGCCTGGCTTCGTATAAAACGGGAAACCCTGATTCGTTGCCAACCGCCTCAAATTCCACACTGACCGTATCCCCGGCACACGTCTGCTGGCTCAACGCCACGGTTCCCAGCTTGAATTGTTTGGAAGCCGGCGGCGGTGCCAGGCCTAGCGGCATGCTGATCAGCTGTGCGTCGAATGTAAATGGGTCTGTGGCAGGATTGACAGAAGTCAACGACATCGGATAGATGTAATAGCTCACCAGAATGTAGTTGATCCCGTAAACAAAGCCGCGGTTGCTTAATGTGTAGGTGACTTCCTCCCGACCATTCCCAAGATCCTTTGTGCTGGACGCGGTGATCTCTATGGGCTGTCCGTTCACGAGCAGAAGGTGCTCTTTTGTGTAAAAGCTTTTCCGGTTGGAAAGGTTCTTATCCCGCAGCAGTGTGAGTTTGAAGCCGGCGTAGGTCTGGGCTGAGCCGTTCAAAACGAAACTTCGTCTAAACCATAGCCTTTCCGCAGGAACCATTACCTTTTCAATCAAATAGGTGGCCATCGGGTATCCTTCATCACCATGCCCGAAACCTGCAATGCTCTTAACCGGCATTTCAAACGGAGGGCCTGTGAAACTCCACGGGGCAATGCATTGCTTTTCAAGTTTAATATCCTTGCTCATAATACCAGCCATCAGCGGGAGGAGCCATTGCGACCGAAACTTAATCAGCGTATCGCCCGTACTGACCGGTTTGGGATTGGTAACATTCACAATAAAGGTATCGGCCAGGTAACCCTTATCGTCTTTGACGTAGAATGTGCTCGAACTACCCGGTCCGATGCTCAGGTCGCGTACACCTGATGCCAATAGCACCCCTGGCTGCTGAGCAGTGTACCAATTGTACTTGCCGATCCAGGAGGCAGTCAGTTTGACTGCGTCTCCACCGTTCTGAATCGTCATGGTCTTTTTCTTGCTTACATCCTTCATCACCACGAACGAATCCGCAACGACAAATCTTGGAGACACATCCGACTCCTTGATAAATTTCACATCCAGCCGGTTCTCCTGAAACACCAGTTCCACCGATCCGCCTTCCTTGTGATAAAAGTCTGTGGTATTATCGCCCGTCAGATTGTCCAGCGGGGGCACCGAGGTGCTCGGGTGCTTTATACTCGAAGAGCCCGGGGTATACCCTCCGTCGCTTAGACTGGTTGTGTACCAACCACGACCCGCCGACCCGGACAGGATATAGGTATAAGCTGTTTCGCTGTTAGTCTTGGCATATGGCAGCGTATTGGGGTATCTTCCCAGGTTACCATTTCCGGCTTGCCCGCCGGTTTGTGTATAATCGCTAGTCCGCGCCTGTGTGCCTTTTTTGCGGATCATCCCCGCACGCTCATATGCATGCGAGTGCGATACAACCAGCGCATCGACATGGTACTCAGGCTTTTCCAGAATCGGCAGCAGCTTCTCCTGCACCCGCAACAAATCTTTCTCGGTTGGAAAATGGCCTATCGTCGAGAAGGGCGGCAGGTGAAAGGTTACCACCGTCCACTTTTGCTTATTCTTGGTCAAATCTTTGACCAGCCATTTAACCTGCGGCAAGGAATCGATGGGCGAATTGGTGGAATCGTCCATCGCAATCGAGTTTTTACTGAACAGGTCATAGTAACCTGCGGTGGAAGATTCCCGTTCCCAGTTTTCGTTCACATTCTGAGATTCGACCATCGGTGGGTTCAAAACGACAAAATGGACATTACTCTGGTTAAAAGAATAATACCCCTTTTTATTATATGTAGGTTCTCCCCCGATCTGCGCGCTATCCGGGTAAGCAAAAGCTGAAAAGCTCGCGGCTGTCTGGTTTTGATAACCCTTTTTGAGCTTGATCGTCTTTCCGCTTTTGGTTTTGTAGGCCAAATCCGGATCATAATCGTGGTTTCCGATGACCGTCCAGGAGGGTATGCGCGAGAGCAGCTGCTTGTCGGAAGGGTTGTTGTAAAATTTGAACAGCGTCAGGTCCAATGCGGTCTGAAGACCCTCATAAGGGAATGTATTGGAATTGTCACCCAGGAAAAGCATACCGTCGACCTTCGGGTTGTTTTTAGAGGCCAAATAGGCCAGGTAGGCATCCCGCACGTTGTAGGGCCGCGGATTGGTGCTTTGCCCTGCTCCGGAGTCACCCAGCAACCAGAAGCGCAGCGATTTGGTAGTATCGGCCGGGTCATGCAGCGTTCGGAAGTAATTCACCGATGGGTTGTATTGCAGCTGCACGTAGTCGTAACCGCTGTAATAGCCTACGCTATAATAATATTGGGTATCGGGAGCCAGGTTTTTAAGCGTAACGGTGTGCAAGGTATCACTGACTGACGACCTGACCTCCTGGTATATTTCCAGATCGGGATTGGTACTATACCGGACGCTCGCATTGGTCTTTACATTGGTGTACCAGTAAACCGTCATCTGATTGTGCGAAGCCAGTTGCAGGTACGGATGGCGGAACAACGACGGCGGTGCCCCTGCCGGCTGCCCATCCAGTTGCAAGTCGAAGTAAATATCGGAGCTGGTTTGGCCTGTCTGGTGCAATTCAACCGCTATGATATTGGTCCCGTTTTGAATCCGGTTTACCGATAACACAGTATCGATCGTCAGCAGCGGGGTACCTACGGGCGTACCGGCGTAGCCTCCCTGGGAGGGTGTCATATTCTTTCGGGCAACCTCCACCCCTCCGATATAGATGACAATGCCGTCGTCGAGCGTAGCGCGCAACCGTAAACTAGCATACGTCGAGGTATTACTGACCTGAAAGCTTTTTCGAAAATAAAACACCGGGTGGTTCGGCGTCGTATTGTTGGGCCCACGCTGAAGTGTGGTGGCATAGGTATAGCCTGCATTGCTTCCGAACCCGAATGGCGCATTTCCGCTTTGCCAGCTGGCGTCATTATACCCGGCAGTGGCCCAGGTGCCGCCATTTTGCACTACTCCATCTTGCAGGTATTTCCAATTGGACTGGTAAGGTACGATAGTTTGTGCCAAAACCTCCGCGGCACCGAACAGTAGTAACCAGACCAGGAGCGCGCCGGCGGCAGCATGCCCCGGGGCTCCCTGATGAGCGGGTTTCGTTTCCATAACATACTGAATTTGAGGGTGATCTTCGCTTTAATTTACAGATTTATTTATAGAAAAACTATAAATAAAATAAGAAGTAAAACAGATCGAAATCTGGCTGCTTTACGAGCGCCGAAACGACGACTACGTGCCGGGTTACAGCCGGACATTACAAACTAATTCTACCGATAACTCAATACTTTATTAGAAAAAAGTGCTGCCAAAAGTAAAAATAGCTACATACTCCTTTGTCCTAAGATCATCGGCCAATACCGGTTGCATTCGATTGCAATTAGGGGCAGTCCGGATTTCCATTCATTCACATCAACCATTTAAACTGAAAACAGATGCCCTCTACCATCAAATCAGTTGCGATTTATCCACCGCTCGGCATTGCGCGTGTCGGGAACTCGGATGAATTTTTCCTGGCCTCGGAGATACCGGGACAACCTCCTGTGCCCGAGAGCGGGTACAAGGATGCGCTCGGGCGCGTGAAGAAACAGGCCGTTCTCTTCCGGATTTACGGCATCGGCGAAAACGGCGAGGTGATCAGGGAACTGACAGCCTCCGACAATGTAAGCATTAGCTGGCGGGTGCATGTTGCCAACAGGAAGGCCGGCTGGTACCAGTTTATGAATGCCTTGGATATTCCCGGTTACGGAATACCGGCGGCATTTCGTAATGCGGGCGTCAAAGGTGATGACCGTTCCCAGTTAATCATCGACCCCGGGCCAAGGGCGATCAACGGCCAAAACGTGAGCGGCCCCGCTTACCAGTTTGACGGTGGCAAGTTTTACGATACCGAGGTTCCGCTTGGAGAAGTCCGTACAGATCACGCAGGACGCCTGATCGTGTTGGGCGGGGAAGGAAAGTCGGCCTCGCATAACAGTTTGCCAGCCATCACTTTTGCCAACAACGACGGCTGGCACGACGATGTTTCCGACGGCACGGTCCGCGCGACTGTCGTGCTGGATGGCCAGACGTTCGAGGCTGCGCCGGCGATGGTAGCGGTAACGCCTCCCAACTTCGGACAGGGATTGTTTGCCGTCGTGACCATGTACGACGTCGTGTATGACCTGTATGTACGCAGCGGCTGGCTGGAAAAACCGGAAGCGATCGTTTTCTATGAACACATCTATCCGATCCTCAAACGGACCGTCGACACGCAGTGGGTAAACCACGGTTTCTACATGCTGTTTGGCCAGAATTCGCCCAGCGATTTTACCGAAAAAGACATTCTTGCCAAACTCTCCGACCCTTCCGAAAGCAGCCGGGCAGATAGGGAACGGGTATTCAATTGGTACCGCAAGCCGAATGGCGACCAATATGAGCCGGAAAAGATCCCGCCGTTTTACGGAGATACCTTCGGCGATTATGAAGCGCTACCGAGCGTGGATTTGCCTCTCACCGCAACCCAGTATGAATGCATGGAGCGTTGGGCGAATGGAGATTTTACCACGGGTTCGCTACAAGCACCACCGTTGTTTGACCATCTGAATCCGGAAGAACAGGTTGCCGCCCTTAACAAGGCCCCCCTGGAAGAATGCCTCGGCGGGCCATTCCACCCCGGCATCGAAATCACCTGGCCTTTCCGCAACCTGATTTTCTGGCAGGAGAAAAAGCCTTTCCGTATTAAAATACTTCCGGAAGGTGTTTCGCCCAAAGACGATTATGGTCCCCTGTTGTCCCCCGCCATCGCCCTGCAACCAGGAGGGCCGCTCGATGGCAGCGGGCCGGGGTCGCTCACCCGCTGGCTTGGCGTGCCCTGGCAAACCGACGAAGCAAGCTGCCTCTCCGGATATGTGGCCTCATTGTACCTGGCGCTTCCCTCCTTTTGGGCCGCGCGCGTTCCTAATCAGGTGCTTTCGAGCGACAGTTTTACCAGGCTGTCAGACAGCGGTATGAATGACGCCCAGCGGTTGAAGCACCTGGATTACCGCCAGGACTGGCTGCGCGACCTGGGTACACAGTATCAATCCAAAATCAATAATATGGTGGCCCGCTGGCATGAGCTGGGCATTATCGTGCAACATCCGCTGCCGAAAACCGGTGAAACCAAGTGGCTCCCCGAACAGCTATGGGTAGAGTCGGACCGCGCGCAGTTTACGGAGAGCGACCCAACCTACCAGCAGGTCCTGGAAGCGGAACATGCAACGCCACAGATACTTCGGGAAGCTACGGTGCTTTTGAAAACCGTGGCGGGAGACGAGGAAAGCCCCGCGCGGCCACGGCGCGAACGGCGTGCATTCAGACGCGACGAACGCTAGATGGAGCACACAACGCCCGTCGTGATCGCCGGAGGAGGCATTGCCGGGATGGCTACTGCATTGAGTCTGATTAACCGTGGAGTTGGTTGCCTGGTTGTCGAGCCTGAAATTGCATTGACGGCTAAAATCGGCGAAACGATTCCACCCAATGCGACTTCCATATTGGCAAGGGCCGGGATCGATCATTTGATGGTCGATCCGGCTCACCTGCCGTGTTATGGCAACCATTTCGTATGGGGCAGCGATGTTCCGTACGAAAAGAGTTTTTTCACACAGGTCAATCCGCATGGGTGGCATCTGGACCGGCCTTTTTTTGAAAAACAGCTGCGGACGCACTGCATTTCCCGTGGCATTGGATGGCTGTCGGGCCATCGCGTGACATACATCGAACAACTTCCCGACCGTTGGCAGGTTTCCCTGGATGGGGAGCAAAATGCCACAGTTTCATGCAGCTTCCTGGTGGATGCCACCGGCCGCCAGGCCCGGATCGCCCGCATTCTGGGCCGGAAGCGAAAGCGGCTGGATGCGCTGGTGGGCATCTCCGCGCAACTGACCGTCGGCGACACTATGCTGCGGCAAAATACTTTTATCGAAGCTGTCGCAAACGGCTGGTGGTATGCTGCGCCGCTTTCCAATCACAAGCTGTCAATTGCCTACATGACCGACAACGACCTGGTCGACAAGGAATTAATGAATACCAATCATTTTATGGCATTTGCCCAGTCAAGCACCAACAAGTTAATATCCAACCTATTAAAGAAACCCATTGCCTGTAATGCCGAAGAAATAACGCTAAGACCCGCCTCCACCTCCATGCTCGATGAGCGAACTGGTAACCGGTGGCTGGCCGTCGGCGATGCTGCCTATTCTTTCGACCCTATCTCTTCATACGGGATCATGTCGGCATTGGAAGGCGGCTATTATGCGGGCCACGCGATCGCGGACACGCTTGCGGGTCACACGGACGCCCTGCTCGCTTACGATGTGATCATCAGCCAGGCATTCGATATTTATCTTCAAATGCATAGCCAACAGTATTCAGCCGAGCAGCGATGGGCGGGATTGCCTTTTTGGAACCGGCGGAAAGTCGGATAAAACAAAGGGAAACGCTTTTTTAAATTCAGCTCATTGCTTCCCGGCCGCGAACCGCGCAACCTGGTTTTGCTGATATTTGATCACCTCATCCAGTTTTTCAGCACCTAATGTTTCGACCAGCATGTCGGCAAAGCTCCGGGTGCGGTTATCGCCCAGTATCCTTCCATGCTTCGTCTCAACAGGCCCCAGCAAGCTTATAATCAGATGAATATCCACTTTCGACATTTCGCCAAACAATAGGTAAGCGGGAAAATAAAGTCGTTGATAAAGCGAAAACAACAGCTGTTTCCCGGTACCGGTGAGTTGAACCAGCTTGGCGCGTTTGTCCGATGGATCGGTTCTTTCGGAGATGTAACCCGCTTTTTTTAATCGGTTCAGTAAGTCGATACCCGTGGTTTGCTCGAAAAAGTTATAGCTGATCACATCAATTTTTCGGGCCTCGCCCTGGTGGAAAATTGTGTTCAGACAATAGAATGCATCCAGCTCCACTTCGTCTCCCTCTTTCAATGCCAGCTTGGAATAGGCGGCTAGCATACTGCCTAGTCTTCCAATCAATTTGGCAACGGTCGATGTCTGATCTGGCGGCTCCACCCCTGCAAAGAGCCCTTCGGACACGCTGTTAATCTCCGTCATGGCCAGGTAATGCCTGCAAAAGTCCGACACGGTCGCGTCAGGATGGGTTTCCTGGTAATTATCCCATTCACTGATCAGTTCAACGACAGGTTTCATAATAAATCGATTTTGTTGCAAATATAAATAAAATAATCGGTTTCGTTGTTTTTATATCTTTTTCGATCTAGTTTTGTATTTATAAAACGAAATCGATGTAAATATCAGGAGCGTTTTACAAAAATCTTTACGGCATACAGCCGGAAACGAGGCTCCCTTTCACACGTCTGACAAATAGCGGAAAGAGTTCTGAATTCCTTAAATGAAGCGTTTATATGAAAGCAATTATTATTGGCTGCGGGATCGCCGGCCCTGCCATGGCACTTGCCTTGAAAAAAATTGACATCCAGTCTGTGATCTACGAAGCAAAACCGGATACTGACGACGAAAAAGGCGCTTTCCTTGGTATTTCCCCGAACGGACTTAACGTTTTGAAGCAATATGTCGCATTAGATGAAGTCCTGACGGAATACACGCCCGGAAAGATCCGGTTTTTCAATTCCCGTAACAAGGCCATCGGCGTGATCGATAATGCGGATCAAATTTCCCGCTACGGCAGTCAGACGGTTCAGATTAAACGTAGTTTGCTTAATAGCTCCCTGCGCAAGGCCGCTCAGCGGGCCGATATTCGCGTCGAGTTTGGTAAATACCTGGTATCTGTCGTTCAAAATGAGGAGAATGGCATCGTAACGGCCCATTTTGCGGACGGTTCCACGGCCGAAGGCGATTTGTTGATTGGCTGCGACGGCATTCATTCGGTCGTCCGCCAGAAACTTTTCCCGGATGCACCCAAACCGGAGTACACCGGCTTGCTGTCCACCGCGGGGACCAGCAATTTGGCCAATTTTTCGCTTCCGACGGACGCTATTCACATGACATTTGGCGAACGCGGGTTCTTCGCATATGCGGTCTCGAATCATGGCGAAGTCTGGTGGTTTAACAACATCGCCCAAACAACCGAACCGTCCCGGCAAGCGCTGAACCGCTCGGAGAAGGCCGATCTGACAGAGCGGTTGCTCGCATTGCACCGGAATGACCCGGAACCCATTGCAGCTACCATCCGGGCCGCACATTCGATTGAAATTTACCCAATTTACGACATCCCGTTTTTGCCGGAGTGGCATCAGGGACGCATTTGCCTGATCGGCGACGCTGCCCATGCTACGGCCCCGCACATTGGCCAGGGCGCCTCCCTGGCGCTGGAAGATACACTGGTTCTGGCCCAATGCATCCGGGATTTTGCCGATCTGTCAACAGCCTTTACGCACTTTCAATCCCTACGTCAGGCACGGGTTCAGGCCATTATCCAACAAGCCCGCAAGGTTGGGGATAGCAAAACCGTCCCTAACCGTTTTCAACAATTTTTCCGCGACTTGCTCCTGCCGTTGTTCGTCAGGCTGGAAGCCCGAAAAATGGAATGGGTATACGGCTACCAGGTCGACTGGCATCGAAAACTGGTATGATTCAGACCGAAAAAGCCATGAAAACAATCCTCATGCAACTACTCAGCCCTTGTCAATACAATGCTGCCGCTCGCACGGCATTTAAGCCGCAGAAGCCCACCTTCATCTTTGACGATCTCAATTCCTTTGGCTGACGCTACCCGGTATTTTTCAAAAGGTTTTTTCAAAACAATTTCACCCTCCTTTTCGGCGGTCATTCCGATCGATGTAACCTTACCGCCACGTTTGGCAGCACTTACGAGAACGGCCCCTTCGGCGCGTAAATCCTTAAAATCAGCGTCTTTCCATACTTCGGGCACCGCCGGCATGATCTCAATAAAACCGGCATAACTTTGTAGCATCATTTCCTGCAAACCCGAGGCGAATGCGAAATTACCTTCCAGGGTAAACGGCCGGTAGGTAAATTTTGAAAGCCCCGATTTCGTCTGGTCGCCGTTGGCGTGGAAGCTATTGGGCAGGCAGAATGCCTTCGCGAAAATTTCAAGGGCCTTTTGGGCGCCCGCTCCGTCTTTCGCCCGCGCTTTCAGGTTTGCCAGCCAGGAATAGGAATAGCCGCACCAATAATCGGGACCGATTTTATCCAGCAATGCGATGGTGTTCCCGATCATTTTCTGCGCCTCCGGGCCATCCTCCCATTTGATGAGGCCCAATGGATGAATGGCCATCAGATGCGAAAAATGCCGGTGCGATTCGTTGTACGGAAGCGTTGGGGCAAACATCAGCTCGCTGTTTTCAGTAAAGGCAAACGGCGGGAATTCGGCCAGAAGCTCACGCCACTTTTGCGCCTGTACCCGGTCGCCCGTCGCGAGCGCGAGTTCCGCACCCGCCCCGAATGCAAACCTGATCAACGCCAGGTCATAATTCGTTGTCTGGGGAAACCAGGCTTCCAGCTTGTTGTCGCGGATTTCGGGACTCGAACTGATGGGCAATTGCCGGATCCCCTTTTCATTTTTAATAGTAATATTTTCAAAGAATGTACAAACCTGTTTGAACCAGGGATAGGCACGATCTTTCAGAAAATCGCTATCCATACCGTAGCGCCATTGCAGATAGTAATGATGCGCAAGCCAGCCCGATACGGTCGGGGAAAGCGAATACTGGATCCAGCCGCCCATTTCGGTACCATCGAGGGTGGTTACGCCCGGAACAGCGAGACCTTCTACACCGAAATATTGTTTGGTATAGCGTTGGTAATTCTCCTTGTTTTCGTCCAAATGATCGAGGTATCCCAATGCTTCTTCCAGGTGGTTACCACTGTAAGCAGGCCAGTAGCTGAGCTGGGTGTTGAGGTCATGGTGGTAATCACCTTTCCATGGCGGGATACGGCCATTATCCGCCGTCCATACCGCCTGCAATGAAATGGGCGGGGCGCCACGCCGGGCGGCCGAGCCGAACTTGTATTGTTCGACGTACCATTGTTTTTCGATCAGCGCGTCCGGCACACGAATGGACGACATATTCCAGAATTTCTGCCACCAGGCAACGTGCGACGAATAAGCGGTGGAGTAGGTCCCTTTTAATGCATCGCTCGTAATCGCGGCAGCATTGGGTCTGGCCGCTGCGTTCGGATAATGTGACGAAACACTCCATACCCCTTCTATAATTCCGTTACGAAGCGGCTTCCATTTCACGGCGATCTCGTAACTGAAACCGCCCCAGCCCTCCTGACGATAAGTAATGCTATTGGCTTCCCGCGTAATGATGCCCTGTTTGTACCCGAGGCGGGCGAGATCATCACCCACCAGCGAGTTGACCTCGCCTCCTTCCTTGACCGCCCCACTGTATTTGGGCGCAATGAGCTCTGGCATCACATTCTCCGAAACATGCTCAAACCGGAACCAGCCCGCTGGTTTAGTGGCGTGTACAAAGGTCTTCAGCACCATCCCGTTGGACCATTCCACCACTGCCGTGGCCGAAGCCAGCAGCACATCCGCCTTCGTTACTTCAATCCCTGCGGGAAGGGCGAATTCCAGTGCGCCGGCAGGAATCTTGGACGGCGCCGGCTCGCGGTCATAAGGCGCATCAAAATACTGCTGCACAGGCTTATAATCCTTTTTCCGAACCTGGTCCTGTACCCATTTGTAGCTGAATTCTTCGCGATGCAGGCCAGCCATCGGGCGCATGTCCCAGATATCGGCGCGATCCAGCGAGAGGCGTAGCTTACCTTCGCGTTCCCAGATCAGCGCTCCTACCGTGCCATTACCCAGCGGCAAAGCCTCGTCCCAAACTTTGGCAAGCTTGTCAAAATGGAGGTTATGTTTCTCCTGCGGTTGGGCCTGGCCCGTCAAAAACGACAACGCCGCCAGGCAGGTCAGCGTGGTTTTCAAAAAGAAATTATGATCAGTACCCGTCATTTTGTTCCTCATTTCAAATCTTCAATAGAATTGATAGCCGATTCGATATCCTTGATAGCATTTGATTTACTGACAACCTTTCCGGCCTTATCAACCAGAAAATAGGTTGGAAAGGCGACAATATTATAGGTCTGGTTCACTTTTCCATTGTCTGCTTCAAGCTCGGAGAGCTGGACCCAGTTCAGGTTATTTTCCTTAATCATATTCACCCATTTGTCGCGGTCATTTTTGGATTCTGCCGCAATCCCGACAATCGTCATTTTGTTTGCGAAGCGGTCATAAAGGGCCTTCAACGCCGGAAATGCCCGGACACACGGGCCGCACCAATGGCCCCAAAAGTCGAGAAGGACGTATTTACCTTTGAAATCAGCCAACGAAACAGGGTTGCCGGAAACATCCGGGATTGTGAAGTCGGGTGCTGATTTGCCGGGAACAGGTTGATTTCGGACGGCATTTAATCTCTGCGAAAGCTTTATTCCCTGCTTAGAGGCACGGACAGCCGGCGTGAATGCCTGCCACAACGTTTCGTGTGTCGCGAGCTCGGCATCGTTGTACATGGATTGCCAATAAAGAAGCTCAGCGGCCATGCGGCTGGATGGATGCGATTGGATGAATGCCCGTGTTTTTACCTCCTTCTCCTTTTCCAGTTTGCTCTTCACCGAGTCGGGTTTACCATTTGCCAGCTCGTCATATTTCCAGTCGATTGCTGCATTGTACTGATCCACCAGCGCGTTTTCCTTCCCACCCTTTAAACGTAGCCTGAATGGGTGATCAAAAGAGCCGGAGACAGTTACTTCGCCCGGTTCAACCCATAGCCGTAAATATCCCGACGTTGCGAAGAGCATTGTCAATGTGCTATCGTCGGAGCCTTTGGGAGTGTATTTAAAATGGTCATTTACAGCTAAAACTGTATCAACCTGGCGCTTCCCGTCCTTCACATACCGGAATTGGATTGGCGACTTCCCTATCCCGGTAATTGATCCGGCAATGGTCGGTTTTTGGGCATAGGAAGTAAAAACGCCGATAGTGAGAAATAGAAAAACCGATTGGAGAATGATGTTCGGGTTCATGCTGGCTAATGTTGGTGGACGCCTTTCGGATTTACAATGTAATCGAATTTTTCCCTGCTTTTAAATATAGCATCCTGCCGACCCTGAAAAATCGGCTGCGACCTTATCCGTACGTGTGTATCGGGCGAGCGGTACCGCCCCGCACCGGGCCGCCTTATTGCCCAATGTGTCCGTTTCGCAATGATTCCGCTTACGTAACTTCCGCCAGCACGCCAATTTTGGACATTAATCCTTGTCAACAGACAGTAATGTTCATCCTTACAATTCAAATTATGAAAAAGTTATTATTGGCGGCCTTAGTGCTAATGTCAACAGGTGCATTCAGCCAGGGTTTGGTGCCCGGCCTGACGAAAAGACTGGAATTCGGAATCAAAGCCGGCGTGGGTTACAGCGATTTCGTTAATGCAAACTTCGCTACCGATCCGCTCGTTGGCTATCACTTCGGAGGCACCATCGGCTTTAAGCTCAACGACCGGTTTTCTATCCAGGAAGATATTTTGTATTCTCTGCAGGGAGCCAAAGCCAAGTCCGATATTTTGGGCAAAGAGGATATCAAACTCCACTACACGACCGTCCCGATCCTGCTTCGCTATAAAACAAGGTCGGGATTCTATCTTGAAGGCGGTGCGCAAGCGGCTATGCTTATTAAAGAGGAAGTGCCGGGTCTTGCCGGTGACCAAAAGTTTGCAAAAAAAGTCGACGCCGGCGCAGTAGGCGGTATCGGTTTCCAATCCAAAATGGGCCTTGGTATGGGGGTGCGCTACATTTATGGTTTTACTAAAATCGGCGACACAGGTAATCCGATCATCAAACCGGACTTTACGACGTCGACCGCGCAGGCAAGCATCTTTTATACTTTCTAGCGGCTTACCGCACGCTCATATTCCACAACTCCGGGTAGCCGACAGCCGCCCGGAGTTTCCTCATACCGCTCCGGTAAGCCATTTGAGAAAGGCTGGCGCCTTCTCTTTACTAATTGTCACCGTTTCACTTACAGGCACATTCACACTGATGGAAAGCTTCCGTGACAAGATACTCGACGCATTCACGATCGCGCTCCGGTTGACCAGATATTGCCGGTTTACACGAAAAAATCGTCTCCCACAACTCCTTCCAATTCATCCAGACTTTTACCCGGATAATAGATCTTTTTCTCAAAAGTAGTCAGGTGGACAATTCCGTGCTCCAGACGGAACAGCGCGATATCCGCTATTTTAAGCGGGAATATCGTATCCTTAAAATGGATCAGCAATGACGAGGGCCTGGCCGCCCTCACATCGGAAAACAGCCGCCTGACCGATTCGTATTGCGTTGAAATGTCCCCGACCTTGCCGCGGGTCAGGTTTTTGTATTTAGCCAGTGCCCGGGAAACGGATTCTTTGGTAAAAGGTTTGAGGATATAGTCGATACCGTTCGCATTAAATGCATGGAGCGCATATTCGTCGTAAGCAGTACAAAAAATCACCGGAACCTGCTGTCCCGCGAGTATTTCAAAACTCAATCCGTCGCCCAGCTGGATGTCGCTGAATATCAGGTCGGGGGCCGGGTTGCTCCCGAACCAGCGAACGCCTTCGTCCACCGATTTGATGATTGCAGTGATTGCAAGGGACGGATCCGCTTCCTGTATCGTCTGCATCAGGTCATCCGCCGTCAGCCATTCGTCTTCGATGATTACGATGTTCATTTGTTGAGAATTTTAATGCTCACCCTGAATACCTCCGGGCCCGATTCGATCCCGATCTGCCCTGCTCCCAGGAGTCGGTACCGCTCGGTCAGGTTCGACAGCCCCTGACCTGTCGACGGCTCCTTGTAGGCCCGTACTTGCAGGTTGTTGCTTACACGAATGTAGCCTTCGTGCTCGTCGATCAGGATTTTAATCGGTTTTTCTTCCGTCAGCAGGTTGTGCTTCAACGCATTCTCGACCAGCGGCTGCAAGGAAAAGAATGGCAGGAATCCACTATTCACCGTGTGGTCGGAAAGCGCTACTGAATAGGTCAACGCGCTTCCAAACCGGACCTGCTGCATTTGCAGGTAGTTCAGGCAAAAGTCAAGCTCGTTTTTTATCAATGTGGTGGTGGTACCATGGTTCGAGACGGCGACCCGGAGAAAATTGGCCAGATGCACCAGGTAACGTTCGCCTTCGTTAACATCTCTTTTGTAAAGTGATTTGACGGTGTTCAGAGCATTGAACAGAAAATGGGGATGGATTTGCTGACTAAGCAGAAGATTCCTCGTTTCTCCTGCATATGCTTTCAATTGGAGATTTTCGATCTCGCTTCTGGCTTTGCGGTGTTGCAGGATCACCAGATTTTGCAGCATCAGGATCAGTGTGTTGAATGCAGATACCGCCAGTATCGCCAGGCTGTAAGATTCCAGCATGTTTTCCCCCTCGCCCTCCCAGGGCCGTCCCGTTACAGCCATATGGAAGTATCTGACCAAAAGCCAGACCAAAATGGCCACGCAGTAGCTCAGACTATAAAATAGAAACTGGTCGTGAGTGAGATACCGCGAAGATCTTCGGGCAAAAAGGATGTGTAAACAAAGATTGAGAAAGCCCGCCAGGCCGATAAATAGCGAGATCTGGACAAACCGTACAAGGGTGTCGGCCGGATTCTTGGTGATGGCCAGGAGAAATACGCAAAACACGACCGACAACAATACAGAAAGCACGATGTTGAGCTTTACGAGATTTCTTGTCGGCAGCGATTCAGACATTGACCAAGGGAGTGTTTGACAATGCCTAAAAATAGTTTTTTTCTTCTATCCTACCGCCGGATATGAAGAAAGACTGACTTAAAAAGCCAGTCTCTTGCGTACCACCGATTAACCTATCTAATGGGTATTCTGCTCTAATTCACTATGATCTCGTCCACAAACATCCAGCCTTTTCCTCCCTTGCCCTGATGCCAGGCCGGCAATTTCCCGAGGGGTTTAGCCACGACTTTAACGCAACTAAGCAACTGGGGTTCGAACGCCGCTTCGTAAACAAGGTTCTCCGCTCCCGGGATGTCCTTTGCGGGCACTTCCGGGGTGATCACTTTCAGTAATTTGAGCGATTTTTCATTGGCGCCACCCCACACCTCGATCCGGGTTGGCGGGAAAATATAACTTCCCAGGTTTCTAAGCATGCTGACGGTCACATTAGCCGCTTTTACCGGTTTTTTGAAATACAGATAGCCCTGGAAATCACTCTGGTTATAACCCAGCCAGGTCCCGCTGACCCGTTCGGTGTCCCCTACCTTGCCGTCGAACAGTGATAAAGCTCCCTTTCCCTTGTAACCCTGGTCTGCCGGCGTGAGCAGCTGCGCGCTGTCGACGGGGTAGCCGGCTTTGAAAAACACCTTTCCAACCTGCTTGCTGCCATACCACCCCGCTCTGAATGCGCGGGCTTTCAGCATCGTGTTCCTGGTAATGGAAATCGGCTTTTCGTACACTGGCGATTTTGTGCTATCGGGCTCGCTGCCGTCCAAAGTATACCGGATAACCGTACCGGCTATCTGATGTTTAAGGGATAATGTACCGTCCGCGCCCACGAGCTGATTTTCGGTAACAATAATCGGCGGGTTGAGGGCCAGCACCACAGTATCGCCGCTAAAACCCGTTTCAAATGCGATTTTAGAGCTTTTTTTCAGTCTTGCCAGCTCGTCTTTCTTCATGCCCGTACTCCACAAATAAACCTTTTTCAGGGATGGGATGGCTTCCAGCGCTTTCACCTGCTCCATTTTCACGGCAGTACCACTCAGCGACAGTTCACGAAGCTTTCCGAGTTTTTTCAGCTCCCCGAGCGAATTACCCGTCACATCGGTGAAGTTCAGGATCAGCTTGCGGAGTTCGGGAAAACCGGCTATCACTTTAATGTCCTCATCACGCACCGGCATCTTGCTCAAATCCATGGAGACGATCTGAGCCTTCAACGGCTGCAATCCTTCAATCTCTGTTATTTTAAAATTGGCACGACTATAAAAATTAACAAACAATGCCGGGGATTCCGCTGAAAGTGGTTTGATCAACCGGTAGCTTGTATTGAGCTTAATCACTTCGTCGGGGTCCGCTGCACTAAAATCATATGCCTCTTCGGTCCGGCCGCCCCCCAGTACATTCTGCCCGTAGGCATAAACCGGATTCTGAGGCGATAGGGAACTAACCAGCTGATCGAACCGCGAACCACCCTTCACCCATGCCGCGAGCAACATAATTTCGTCGTCCGTGAGCTGTACTTTCCCGCGTGGAGGCATGTGTTTTTTGTCGTCGAGCGGCAAATGCAGCCGGCCGATGAGCAGGCCGAGGTCTGCTTTGGTAGTATCCCACAAAATGCCTCCCTTCCCTCCTTTGGTAAGCAATGCCTGGGTCTGCATCTGCAAATCCCCTTTCGATTTCTCTGCATTATGGCACGAGAGGCATTTCTGATCCAATACAGGTTTTACTAGATCGGCATAAACTTTCGCCTCTTCAAAGGCCACTTTCGGGCTTTCCTCTACCGCTGGCCCCAGGGGCGAGATCAGGAAATCCTCGCCGTGGGTAAGATTCCCCCCCAGGTGCCCGCCTACAAAAAGCAGCACCAGAAACGAACCCGCCACCATTTTGGAAGGTATTTTCCAAGGCATCAGCGACTTCCGGAACCCATACCAGATAATGCTCGCAAGCGAGATCGCGACACCCAGCCATTTATGCCATAACAATGTTCCCGATTCATACCCCTCTTCTTTGGAGAGGATAAAACCTGAAAATGCCGCCACTACGGCCGTCAGCGTCCCGATGATCAGCAAACTATCCGCCAATCCGGTATTCCATCGGGCCGACTCCGGCTTTTCGACGATGATCACCCATAAACTGTACAATATCAGCACCACCAAAGGAAAGTGTAAAACCAATGGGTGCATCCTTCCGATGGCCTGCATCCAGAACGGGACGACAAAACGGCCTTCGAAAAGCAAAAGGAATACGAGTAAACCATTCAGGAAGAAGGCCAGGTTATAGACCAGCCCTTTCCAATCCGACAAATATCTGCGCACTGTTTCGAGGTTTGAGTTTGATTATGCAATGATCCCTTTCACCAGCTTGCCGGCTACATCGGTAAGTCGATAACGGCGTCCCTGGTGTTTGAAAACCAGTTTTTCGTGATCCAAGCCCAACTGATTAAGTATGGTCGCATGAAAATCATGCACATGCACCGGGTCCTTCACGATGTTATATCCGAACTCATCGGTCTCTCCATAAACAATGCCCGGCTTCACACCACCGCCGGCCATCCATACGGTAAAGGCCCTCGGATGATGGTCGCGACCGTAGTTGTCTTTGGTGAGTGTTCCCTGGCAATAGTTGGTACGACCAAACTCCCCGCCCCAGATCACCAGCGTCTCATCCAGCAATCCACGCTGTTTGAGATCGGTGATCAAAGCCGCCGACGCCTGGTCGACATCCATACATTGCCCCTTGATCTCGTTCGGGAGCCCGCCATGGCTGTCCCAGCCCTGATGGTACAGCTGCACGAAGCGGACGCCCTGCTCGGAGAGCTTCCGTGCCAAAAGGCAGTTCGCCGCGTAAGTACCGGGCACAAGGCACTCCGGCCCATACATTTTCACAATGGATTCCGGCTCTTTGGTCATGTCGGTGATTTCCGGAACGGCAGTCTGCATACGAAAAGCCATTTCGTATTGCTGCACCTTGGCGGTAATTTCCGGGTCACCAAATTCATTATATGTTCCCTGGTTCAGCTCGGTCAGATTGTCAAGCATTTTACGACGCTGCGCCCTATCCATGCCGTCGGGGTCATTGAGGTATAAAACCGGATTTTCCCCACTGCTGAACTGTACGCCCTGGTGTACCGAATCCAGGAAGCCATTAGTCCACAATTTGGAATAAACGCCCTGTCCGTTTCCTTTCCCGCGCGACAACAAAACGCAAAAGCCGGGCAGGTTCTGGTTCTCGCTTCCCAGGCCGTAACTCAGCCACGACCCGAAACTTGGACGGTTGCCTACCTGCGCACCGGTCTGGAAAAAGGTAAGGGCAGGGTCATGGTTGATTGCCTCGGTATTCAGGGTTTTGATAATACAAAGATCGTCGGCGATACTTGCCATATGGGGCAGTAACTCGCTCATCCACGCGCCGCTTTTCCCGTGCTGTTTAAAATTAAATACCGAACCGGCCAACGGAAACTTGGCCTGATTGGCCGTCATACCGGTCAGGCGCTGGGTACCGCGGATCGATTCCGGCAGGTCCTGCCCATGCATTTTGTTCAGCATGGGCTTGTAGTCGAACAGGTCAAGCTGCGACGGTGCACCGTTTTGAAAAAGGTAGATCACGCGTTTCGCTTTGGGCGCAAAATGAGGCAGGCCGGCCATGAGCCCTTCCACGTCCGGTTCTCCGCCTCCGCCTTTAAACAGATCCGGAATGAGTAGCGAGCCCAGGGCAGCACTGCCAATTCCCAGACTCAGTTTGGATAAAAAGTGCCTGCGGGTGGTATTCATCCCGAAATCAAATATTGGCTTTTCCATTGTCACTAGTTTTAGCTTTTTGTAATCGTCTCTTCCATGTTGTACAGCGCGTTGATCACCCGCATGAGCGCCGCTGCCCGTACCTCATCCGCTTTGGCTTCGTGCGGATATTCACCCACATTCAGCACTTTGAAAGCGTGCTTCTTGTCTTTGGAGAACATAGAGGCTTCGCCATTGTAGTAATCTGTCAGCAGCTTCACCTCCTTGTCGGTGGGCTGGCGGCAGACAATCCGTTGAAACAACGTCCTGATATTGTGATCTACGTCGGTAGATTTCACAACAGTCCGTTCGGCGAGTACCCGTGACGCTTCCAGGACCGTGGGGTCGTTGAGCATCACCAGGGCCTGCAATGGCGTGTTCGTTTTGGAACGTTTGACCTCGCAATGGTCGCGGTTACTGGCATCGAAAATGATCATCGACGGCGGCGGTACAGTCAGCTTAATGAATGTATACATCCCACGCCGGTACAATGCGTCACCTTTGTCCTGCTGATACGTCCGCAGCGTGCCGCGCCCCGAAGTTGCAGCCTCCCAGAGTCCTTTCGGCTGGTAAGGCTTTACGCTAGGCCCGCCGATTTTCGGGTTGAGGAGCCCGCTCGTCGACAATACCATGTCCCTTACCAGCTCCGCAGGCAGCCTGTAACGCGGGCCGTGCGACAGGTAAATATTATCGGGATCGGCTTTGAGCTTTTCTTCGCTGATCTTAGCCGATTGCCGGTAGGTGGCCGATGTTACGATCTGCTTCACCAACCTCTTAATGTCCCAGCCATGGTTCATGAAATCAACGGCAAGCCAATCCAGCAACGCCGGGTTTGTAGGCAGGTCGCCCTGCATCCCGAAATCACCTGTACTTTTGACAATACCTCGGCCGAAGAACTCCTGCCAGATCTGATTCACGAATACCCTGGCCGTGAGCGGGTTGCTTTTGCTGGTTGTCCATTTGGCCAGTCCCAACCTGTTCTGTGGCATTTTGGTGGTGTCGAATTTCATTACTGCCGGCAATGCGACCGCGGTCACCACGCGCCCGGGAGCGTCGTACACGCCGCGGTTGAGAATGTGCGTAGGCCGGAGCGTGTCCAGGTCGCCCAATACGGACACCATGAGCCTGCTGGTATCGGGCCTGTTGATGAACGATAGCAACGTCTTCGCTTCGGCGTCGGAAATCGTCATCACCGGTATTTTGGCCGGTCTGGTATTATCGATCGCGCCCTCGAAACCGAGCTCTTTCGAGTTGTTGAAAAACGCGAAAAGCCGGTAGTAGTCTTCCTGGGAAATGGGGTCGTACTTGTGGTCATGGCATTGCGCACATTCTACGGTCAATCCCAATATCCCGGTACTGAAAGTCTTCGTCTTGTCGATATTGTACTCAATCCGATATTCCTCCGGGATCACTCCGCCTTCTTCGGTGTATTTATGGTTCCGGAAAAAGGCAGTCGCCAGTATTTGCTCCTTATTGGCATTGGGCAGCATATCGCCCGCGATCTGCCACGACAGGAAACGGTCATAAGGCATGTTTTTGTTGAATGCATTGATCACCCAATCGCGCCAGGGCCACTGGGTACGGTACTCATCGTCCTGGTAACCATAGGAATCGGCATAGCGGGCCACATCGAGCCAGTAAACAGCCATTTTCTCTCCAAATGTCTTTTGAGCGAGCAGCTCATCTACTATCTTTTCGTAAGCTTTGTCGCTTTTATCGGCGGCAAATTTTTGCTGCATTTCCAAAGTGGGTGGCAGGCCGGTCAGATCCAGCGCGGCCCTTTTCAGCAGATGGCTCTTCCCGGCCTCCTCGTTAGGCGCAAGCCCTGCTCCCTCCATTTTTTGAAGGACAAAATGATCGATCTCGTTTTTAGGCCAGGCTTCATCCGACACTTCCGGCACGGCAGGCAATACCGGGGCGGCAAACGCCCAGTGCTTTTCATATTTGGCACCTTGCTTGATCCAATCGCGTACCAGCCCGATTTCCGATTCACTCAACAAACCCAGGTGCGATTCGGGCGTAGGCATCTGATAAGAGGGATCTACCGAAGTGATCCGCTTGTACACCTCCGACTGTTCAGGTTTGCCCGGGAAAATCGCGAAACCTTTGCCATCTTTCAATTTGGCATAGGCACTTTCGGCAACATCGAGCCGTAAGCCCGCCTCCCGTTTCTTGGCGTCGGGACCATGGCAGGCAAAACATTTATCAGAAAGGATAGGCCTGATATCAAAATTATAACTGACAGGCCCGGTGCCTGATTTTTTCTGCAAGGTCCCGTTCTTTTGAAAGCAGGAAACCACCAGCAAGGCAAAGGCGCCAATTGCCAACACTAAAAATAAAGACTGCTTCTTCATTTATCGATCACTAAAACTGGAAAAAACTCATCCGATTATCCGCTCCAAGCCATGCAAACTCCGCACCCAGGTAAATGCTAATATACTATCAGTGATATCTGCCCCTCGCCTCCTGCTATTTCTCCACCCGGGAACACCGAAACAACCTTATCTGCCACAGCCACACACCGACAAATTGCAAATTTATAGCAATTTAGTCCAAGGGTTCAGTTTCATATTGACACCTTTCGATACCATGTTTGCATTTACCTCGTTTCTTGCCTCAACCTGCTTGTTCTTCTCATTACCACCTCCCTTTTCGGGGCGACAAACGCGATTACAAGAGCTGCTATGTCTGGTTATTTTATATATGTTCAAATATACCAACATATTAACAGCACACAAAAAAGAAAGCTAAAAATCCATTTTACATTTGCATTAAAATACATAATACTTTAATATTCAGTACTTTATATATCAGTCATTTTTTAATGCAAATTTCGACAGTTACAGCAGATGACGCAATCTTACCCTCTTTCATGGATAGTATGTATTTAATGTACATACATACTAATTAGGCCCGCAAATAGACCTTCCCGAAGCGGTAGCCTGTGGCTTGTGCATTATCCGCGCCTGACAGGCAGAGACTAGCGTAATCTTTGGATGATATGGGCCCCTACTTTCTTGCCCTGCCTGGCGCCCTCGTCGACACTGAGCCTGTAATGGATACCGCCATACAAACGGCTCACCGATGCCTCGGAGGCAGCTTCCTGAAATGAGTTAAAATGCCGCTGCATGCCGATGTACCGGAGATCACTCGTGTCCTGAAACGCAAAATTGGCCCCATACAAATGGGTCAGCACGGTCGACGCCGACGCTGTGATGCTACTGTGCCCGCTGGGGTATTCGGGGAAAGGCGGTGTTTGCAAAAAGGGGACAAAATTTCTGTCGATCATTTCATTGACGACCGTTACGGGCCTTACTACACTGCTGCGGTACTTTTCGTCCCAGCAAGCGATAAACGCATCGTATAATGCGATGGCGGTGAGCGCATACCCCCTCGCGGTTTTTACCGGATCGGCGTGGGTTTGTTTTGCGGCGATGGCGGCGATACCCATCCAGTGGCCTCCCGGGGTAATTTTCTTTTTACCCATTATCAAATGCCCCGAATGTTCAATAGTAAAAGGATTGTCGTCCCAGAAACGCGCAATTTCCCTTTGCGCTTCGGTCAAATGGATCCCCGTTTCAAAAACCTCTTTTGCGCCTTTATAGAAAGCGCTGTTGGTATCTTTACTGTATTTGGGCGGCCTGGGCGGCATAAATTGCGCCGCGGAATCGAGCGCCATGGGCATCATGGTGTTCCAGCACCATTCTACGCCGTCCAGGTAATCGGGCGGTGTGGGCCTCCATTTTCCGGGCTCGCTGGTACCGAGGTATTTCGGCTTGCCTCTTGATTTCACGTAACCATCCGCTTTCGCTCTCGCCAGGATGGTTTTCGCAACCGTATCGCCCAATGCGACCGATCGCTGATAGGTTGAATCATCCAGCGTTTCTTTGAAATTACCGTATACAGAGGCCTCGTAAGCGCTCAGTGAATCGACTGAAAACACTTTTACCATCCTTACCACCGTAAAAAATGCCTTGGTAGCTGCCAGCGTATAGTTGTATTCCTTGCCTGGTACCGGCTCAGGCATTTTCCCGAATCCATTCAGTTTTTCCGTGATAGAAGGGCTCCCTTCCTTCGCGAATCGTATGGCTTCATAGGATGCGAGGGACGAGTACGCGTAAATACGGCTTGCTACGGGCGGCGAGAATACGTCGTAAATGATGACTTGGGTGAGAATATCCTGGTTTTCGTGAAGTACTTCGGCTTCATCCCGGCGTACTGCCCTTTCCCTGGTGCAGCCCGTGATCACGTTCAAAAGAATGACTGACGCGCAGATCGCTTTCAATAATATTTTCATTTGCGGTTTTTGTGGCGGGTTAGTAGACTACGGGAGGTTCAAAAATCGATTCTCCTTATTCTGCCCGTTTTTTCAGTGACAGCTACCGATTTTACACCTTTTCCGGCACTGAAAAAACTGGCTGATTGCGAAAGAAACGACGAACCGTAATGCACCTCCACTTTTTGTTTTCTGCCATCGGCAAAGGTGATCCCGACGCTGACGTCGGCGCGTTTCAAAGGAATGGCGTTGATGGCCTGTTTGAGTTCGAATATTTTCAGCGGGCCCCGGTTCTGTCCCGCGGCAAGCAGATAGCTCCCCGCGGCGCCCCTTAGCTTCACCATCGCTTTTCCATTGCCAGGAATAAAAATCCCGCTTTGGAGGATGGACATCGGCACAAAATCCCCTTTGCCATTTCCTTTCAGCATCAGGCCATTCAGCGCATCGTAACGGCCGACAGTCACGTCGGTTCCGTAATCGTTGGTATTGATGGCCAGATCGAGATTGCCGTCGCCGTCGAAGTCATCGGCTATCATGCCGTTCAATGCAGACAGCTGCGCCATAAACGGCAGGGGGGCCAATGTAAACTTACCGCCGCCATCGTTGCGGCAGTAGCCCGAACTGAGATTGCCCGCCTTCAATACCAATGCGCCTTCGAGTTGCTCGCTGGTGAATAGCTGGTCCATGCCGGCATTGGCGTACGATTTATAGTTTTGAAATTTCGCACGCATTCCGATCACCTGCTTCACGGCATCGTCCCGCATGTGTGCAGGATATTCTTTCCGGGTGAGGTCGGCCTGGCTGGTGGGCAGGTACAGCGACGGGAAGGCGTCATAACTGCCATTATTATCGAAATCTTTGGCATAAACCGATACAGGATATTGCTCCGAAGCCTGGAAAAACGAATTCCGTCCCAGATTCCCGACCACATAATCCATGTCGCCGTCGTTATCGAAATCGCCTGGCACAATGCTGTTCCACCAACCTTTCTGATTGGAAATCCCGGTGGCGGCTGACACGTTTTTGAAAACCCCGTTATTATTTTTGAAAAAAGTAACCGGCATCCATTCACCGGCCAATAACAGGTCGGGCCAGCCATCGTTATCAAAATCAGTAAAAACGGCATCGCACACAAGACCGATCCCACCGAGTTCACCTGCCACCTGTGCAGTAACATCCGTGAAACGAACTTTGCCGCCCTTCGAATCATTCCGGTAAATAACGCTGGACACCGGCCTGGGGTAATGCCAGGGATCTACCCGGCCGCCAACGAACAGGTCAAGGTCGCCATCCCGGTCGTAATCTACCGCCCTGACACACGACTTACTCGTAAAATTACGGGGGAATACAGTACTATCGGCTGCGAAGTTACCCTTACCGTCGTTGACATAGAATTGATCCTGATAGACATTGGAATTGGATTTCGCCGTATAACCACCCCGGGCAATGTAAAGGTCCGGGGCGTCGTCGCCATCGGCGTCAAAGAGCAGGGTCCCCATATCTTGATAATGCGCGTCGGCAATAGCCGATGGCGGCACTATCGTCTTTTGAGCAAACAAACCATTGTTTTGCTGCACGAGCAGCGTGGTCCCGGATGTAGCACTGCCGCCGACTACGATATCATCCAGCCCGTCGCCATTCACGTCGCCCGCAGCGAGGGAGGGGCCATACTCGGAAAGTTTGTGCGGAAGCAGTTTTTGAATACTGAAATCAATCTGATCCATTTGTGCGTGTACATAATGCACGCCCAGCATACCCGTAACATCACGAAACAGCGTGTTTTGGGCAAATACCGGATGAGGTTGAACGTGTTTGCCTTTTGAAGCGGCTTTGTTGACCTTGATGGCCTGGTCGGCCTTCACATTCAGCAGCGTTTGCCTGTCGCCATCGGGCCATTGGACAACCAGGGAATCCACCACGGAAACAGCTCCGAGGCCAAAATAAGGGTTAAGTTGTACCGAAGAAAGATACCCGCGGTAGGGCGTCTGCTCGTACGCCTGGTGTGTGCCTGCGTGGTAAACCTCAACCCAGGCACCCAGTCCATTACGATTCAAGGCATCGCCCTGTAACTGAACAGACAGGTAGTGTTCCCCGGAAGATCCGGCATCGGCCTTCGTGTTCTCATATAAAGAAGCTGCATCGTTGATATTGTTCACCACCATATCCAGATCGCCGTCATTATCGAGATCGGCATAGGCGGCACCGTTCGAAAACGAAATGTCGGTCAGTCCCCAGTCTTCGGAGACGTCGGTGAAGGAGCAGTTACCGCCATTTTTGTAGGCATAATTATGGAGCTTCACCTCCGGAATCTGCCGTAAGGTTTCGGATTGCGGTGTAACCGGCGACGCTTCGAGGCGGTAAGTCATAAAATCCCGGTCACTCACGTCCTTCGGAAAACCGTTGGTGACGACCAGGTCGCGCCAACCATCGTTATCGAAATCGGCCACGAGCGGGGTCCAGCTCCAATCGGTTGCTGAAACACCGGCAATGTAACCCACCTCGCTGAAAACCGGATCGCCGATCGAGTCGTTGGCATTCACCCTCGGTCCCTGATTGAGCTGAATGGTATTCCTGACATATTGGTACTGGTATTTATAAAAATCGTTCAGCTGAAATGTCTGATAGCTGCCCGGCCCCATCATCATTTTTTTACGATAATTATCCTCCGGGTTCATGTCCAGCTCCACAATATCCGACAGCCCGTCATTATTAATATCGATCACGTCCTGCCCCATTCCGTTAGCGGAAGTATGCTTGAAATAGGACGCGGCCTTATCAGTAAAAGTCCCGTCGTGATTATTGATATACAAGAGGTCGTTAGCGATGAAATCGTTCGTGACGAATATATCCTTCCAGCCATCACGGTTAATGTCGGTGACGGTCACCCCGTGGCCGTAACCTTCGATCGTCAGCCCTGCTTGCGTGGTGACGTTGGTAAATACCGGATGTTTCAACGCAGGATCGGGGTCGTTGCGGTAAAGCCGGCCCGTACTCGGGAACGAGCCATCAGTGATTTTAGGCTTGAAAGTAGAAGGGTCTACCCTGGGAACTATCTCGTTCACCACCAGGTATACATCCAGGTCGCCGTCATTATCGTAGTCAAAAAAACTGGCCATGGTGGAATGCGTGGTATCGTCCAGGCCATAGGCCGCCGCGGATTCCCGGAATGTCACCGCTCCGGTGCTATCCTTGCCCTGATTAATATAGAGTAAATTCTTCCTTTTCTCCGGATCCCCATGAATGGACGCGCATACGTACATGTCGAGCCAGCCATCGTTGTTGATATCCACAACCGCCACCCCTCTGCACCATTTACCGTTTCCGCCTACACCGGCACGGTCGGTCACATCCTCAAACTGCATTTCGCCTTTATTCAGGTATAGTTTATTGGATACCATATTCCCTGTAAAATAGATATCCTGCAAGCCATCGTTGTTAAAATCCCCTATCCCGACGCCACCCCCATTGTAGATATTGATGAGATTGATCGGGTTGATCGAATCATTCTCTACGATTTTATTATTGAAATCGATACCCGAATGCTCCGGAGATACCAACTGAAACAGTTTACCATTCCTTTTGCAGGAAAAAGACATTAAAACGATCGCCCCTGACAGAAGAGCAGTAGAAATAAACCTCATAAATAGCTGCTTAATGATGGGACTCCCAATTAAAAAAAACCTGTGACGGGGAATCCCGCCACGGGTTTAAAATACTGCTAATTATTAACCTATTCTAATTCACTATTTTTAATATCCAGGGTTCTGTTTCAAAGCACCATTACTCTTTCTGATCTCTGTGTTCGGGATCGGGAAAAGGTAGTAGTGGTCACCTTTCCACGGCTTTCTCACCTCTGCCTCAGGTATTACACCATAAGTATAGCTCAGTTTGCCCAAAGCATCGCCCGGCTTGGCAGCCGACCAGTCCATGGTCACTTTCGTAAGCCCTCTCACGGCGATATCCACATTCCCCGGCGCGGCTTTCCAACGCATGAGGTCAAAGAAACGCGTATCTTCCAAATGCAGCTCGATCGCCCTTTCGTTGCGATAATCCCTTACCAGGGCCGCACCGCTGCTTTTAATGTCGGGCATATTCACCGATCCGCGCTTTCTAACCTTGTTGATATACTCCCGGGCCACGGCGTCGTTGCCCAATGCCATTTGTATTTCAGCGTAGTTCAGGTAAAACTCCGTCAATCTCATGAATACAACCACCTGGTTATAATCGTAGTCAAAGCTTGCGCGAGGGCCGGAAAAGTCGTCGGTCTTTTTGAATGTATAGCCCGTTTGCACCCGCCAGTGGAAAGGCGTAAGCCCTTTTACCCAGTAGGTTTTCGAATCGCGGCCGAAGTCGAACAGGTTCTGGCCGTTTTTAGGGTCCACTTTATTAGGATTGGTATAAGGCGGCGCATTGTCCGGATTCGGATTGGCATCCTCCCAGTATTCGTAGAGGCGCTCGGTACTTTTCGAACCATCGATGATGTTGATCGGGCCTGCTCCCGGATAGATCACCGCGTCGTAGAACCTCGGGTCTCTGTTTTTCTCAGGTTTCTGAGGATCGTAACCCGAAGCGGGGTTCACCGTGACACCATCCGGCATGTACGGATATTCTCCGTTTGTCATCTGGAACATGTTCACAAAATTCTGCGTCGGTACGATCCGCTGCTGCGCATCGAAACCGCTCGGCCAATAGTCGTAATTGTAACCCCAGCCGGGTATGCGGGTAGCCGGCGTGAACGACTTTCCGAAAATGGTTTCGTCAGTTTTCAGCGGTTTTTTAAACAATGCAGCGTATTGCGGGTGCAGCGTAAATCCGGCGTCGAGCACCACCTTGGTTGCTGCTTCGGCCGCTTTCCATTTAGCTATGTCGTTAGACGGGTTATTCAACGGACTGGCCAGGTAGAGCAATACCCTCGCCTTCAATGCCTGTGCAGCCGCTTTGCTGATCTTGCCCGTATTGACCGGCACCCCATTTAAAAACCCGATCGATTTATCCAGCTCGGCCAATACAAACTGAGCGCATTCGTCAAAAGTATTTCTGGGTACATCGAAACTCTCCGAGTTCAGCTGGAAGCTGCTTGTAATGATGGGCACACCACCAAACGTGCGCATCAACTCGAAATACATCCACGCCCGCAGGAAATGCACCTCGCCCCTCATTGGGTCCAGTTTATCGGCAGCAATACTCGATTTTTCGATATTCTCGAAAAATACGTTCGCCTTTCTGATAAAACCATATTCAAAATCCCAGAGCGACGCGCCATTCTGCATGGCAGCCAGGTCTGCAACGTTGTCGGCTGTCAGGTTGCCTTCGATGTAGTTGCGGATACCCGCCGAACGCTCATGCGTTTCGGGCTGGTTCACCGCGATGTCCGTCAATGCGTCGTAACCGCCGGTTCCGGGTGCCCAAGGGGGTTTGATGCCATTGTAGACGTTATAGACATAGTTTTGGAGAAAAACCGCATCATTGAATACCGCATCGTCCGATATCGCGTCCAGCGGCTTTTTGTCGAGCACGTTACATGAAGTGGCGGTAGCGATGATGCCGATGACCGACATCGTGAACGCCCGCTTCATTACGTGATTTTTTATAACTGAATATTTCATAGGTTTTTCTGATTAGAAAGTAAGATTGACTCCGAAGCTCAACGTCTTCATGTTGGGATACGCCCCGCCGTTTCCGCTCAGGAATTCCGGGTCGCCGTTGCCAAACTTTTTAAGCGAATTAAATAGCATGAATGCATTGTCGCCGGAAACATAAATCCGCAAAGCGGTAACCTTTGCTTTTGAAAGCAGGCTTTTGGGAAGCGTATAACCCAGCTGCATGTTTTTCATGCGCATCCATGTGGCGGTGTGGTAATAGAAATCGCTGTCGGAACCGGCTACGCCCGTTGGTGCGATCATCGGAAGCACCGAATTTACATTATCCTTGGAGTAGCTGTTCAGGGCCACATATTCCAGCCCGTTACCACCTGCACCCGAGTTGAATCCTGTACTCAGGCGGAACTTCGCACCGCTTTGTCCTTGCAGCAACATCGTCAGATCGAAATCTTTGTAATTCAACCCTATGCTTAAACCGTATTGCGTACTTGGGAAAATCGTGGTGACACCACTTGCATCGGTATTATTGGTGGTATTGAACATATAACGGTCGTTGCTGTCGATTTTACCATCGTTGTTCAGGTCCGCAAAAATCAATCCTCCCAACATCGCTCCCGGATATTTCACGCTATTGTCGAGGTCTTGCTGCGTGCGGTAAATACCGGTTGCCTTGTACACCAGCCTGGATCCGAACGGTTGCCCTTCCAGCTTTTGATAGAGCTCAGCCTGAGGTGTTTCGTCGAAATAAACGATTTCGTTTTTGTTATAGGAAATATTTCCGTTGATGCGCAATGTCAGATTCGAGAAGTTGTGCCGGTAACCTGCCTGGAATTCGATCCCTTGGCTGTTCATCTTACCGATGTTCTCATCCGGCAGGATCAATCCCGTGTAGCTCGGAATCGACGCCTGTCTTCTACCGAGGATATTGGAGGTTTTATTTTTGAAAAGATCCATTTCGAAAGTCAGCCTGTTATCCAGAAATGCTGCTTCAAGTCCCAAATCGGTCTTTTCGCTCACCTCCCAGGTGATGTTCGGGTTCGGTGTCGACTTCACAGCAATACCGCGTGCATCTACCCCGTTCACCACCCATCCGGCGTCGTATCCATAAGCGGCGATGTATTGGAATGGGTTAACCCGGTCGTTCCCCAGGCGTCCCCACGAGGCTCTCAGTTTCAAATTGCTGATCACATTCTTTGGAATGAATGCTTCGTTGCTGATCACCCAGCCCGCCGAAACCTGCGGGAAAAAGCCGAAACGGGTTTCTTTGGGAAAGATCGGCGAGCCGTCGTACCGCGCACTGAAACCGAACAGGTATTTTTCCTTAAAGTCGTAGCTGACACGTCCGAAAAAGTTCTGGCGGCCCGATTCCGTCGCAGTACCATCGTTATTCCAGTTCGATCTGTTGGTACTTCCAGCAAATAACTGGTCTATCAGCGGTGAATCGTAGCCAAGGCGTTGTGCCCAGAACAGGTTGTCATTATAGCTCATCTGCTCGTAAGCCACGAAAGCGTTCACTTTATGGTCTCTTGCAAATGTCGTGGCATACGAAAGCTTCACGTTTCCAGTGGTACGGAAACTCTGTTTGAAATCCTCCCTCAGACCGATGTCTTCCACTGTTCTGGATTGCTTCTTCACGATCGATCCGTCCGGAGCCCGCTCGTAGTATGGCCACACGTAGTTAAACTGCTTATTGTAGTCGATCGTTTTCACCAGCGACAGGTAACCATCCAGCGCCAGGCCCTTCACAAACGGAATGATGTATTTCGCCCGCAGCGTTCCGCTGGCAACATCGGCCCGGTACCTGCGATAACCGGGGCTGAGCAAGCGTGCAGCCGGGTTAAGGTGCGACCATCCTTCGCCGGGGTAGCGGTAATCGCCGCCGATATAAGCTTCCTGCAACGGGCTAGTGCTCGCAAGTGATCCTACTTCACCGCCGGGGCCGCCCTGAGGCGTTTGCGTGTATTTCTCGCGGACCGAAAGGTCAAGACCTACTTCAAAATCCTTGGTTACCGACACATCGATATTACTTCTCACATTATATTGTCTCAGCTTCGACTTGTTGTCGCCACGGAGGATCCCACCTTGCGAAGCCGTACCAAGCGATAGAAAATATCTGACCCTTTCGGTACCACCGCGCATTGTCAGCGAATAACGTGTTTGATGCACCGGCGGGCCGATCAGGGCATTCCACCAGTTTTCCGGTCTTCTTTTCCCTGTTTTGAAGGCATCCACCAAAGCGTCGGGAAAGTCGGGAGGCGTTCCTTCCAGCGCTCTTCTGTCGTTGAGCACCTTCATATACTGGAATGCATCCGCCGATTTTACTTTCATCGTCGGAGACTGCCATGCCTGCGTGGTAGAGAAATCGAATGTTGGCTTACCGGTAGTACCCCTTTTGGTAGTCACCAGAATAACCCCTCCCGCCGACTGCGCTCCATAAATGGCTGCGGAGGCATCTTTCAAGACTGAAATAGACTCTATATCATTGGGATCCAATCGGTTCAATCCATCGGGATCGGCATTGGCCACCCCGTCGATTACGATCAGCGCAGAGGTATTGCGGTAAGTGCTAGCACCCCTAACCAGGATCTGCGCATCGTCAAAACCCGGCGCGGCGCTCCTTTGCGTCACGTATACCCCAGCCATGCGGCCCGCAAGCGAGTTGGAAAGCGACGCAGCCGAGGATTTCTTAATCTCCGCGCCGGTTGTCTGCACAACGGCATTGGTCAGCTCCGACCTTTTCTGCGTACCATAACCTACCACCACCACGTCGTTCAATTCCTGCGGCGACACGTCGAGCTTAACCTGTATTGTCGACTGCGAACCGACCTTCACTTCCTTACTCGTATAGCCGATATAAGAGAAAACCAGCATGCTGTTCTCGTCTTTCACCCTGATAGAATAATTCCCGTCCTGGTCCGAAACGACGCCGTTGTTAGTGCCTTTCTCCAAGATATTCACGCCGGGTATCCCTGCGTTGTTTTCGTCGGTCACCTTTCCGGAAACAGCTTGGTCGGCCTTAATACGGGTTCCGGGTTCATGATGGGCAACCGCAGTCAGTCCGCGGCTTAACGGGCTGCTGCTCGCCCTCGGCGTCGGCGCCAGAAGACTCACCAGGGCAATCCCCCAGAAAGCGCCCAACGACTTGTGCGCATTGTCTGTAAGTAGTTTAGGTTTCATAAAAAATTATTGGTTAGTAAAATCGGCAATGGCGCTATCCTTCAGTCCAGGGTTAAGAACTTAAATTTCTTACAAGTCATATTTTCACAAAAAGCACATACGAAAGCCCGCAGACCAATATATTCAAAAATGCAAAAGCCATTAAGGCGGGAATACGGTCCGATACCGGTATAAGCGCTACCCGCACGCCACCAACCGGTAAGCAATATACGCTACACCTGGAAAGCTGCCACAGTACGGCGGTGTGCTCAAAAGCACCGCCTGAAAAGTCGCTGTATTTTTACTACTGCCTACCAACCCGGTTAAGCCGGGGTTCCGTCGTTTGATTTTGAATAACCGGAAGCGTCGCTCAGCATACGCTGTGCTTAAACGCCTTAAAAGGCCCGGGTAATACCGTATTCAAAATCAGCACTAAAAAATCATTTATATGTACAAACATATCGACATAAAACCGAACAAACAAGAATTATCGTAAATAATAATTCGATGAAAGGATATGAATATTGCAAGTAACCGTATTTCACATCTCTCGCGGATATTTCTTAATAAACAGCAAAAATGCGTTTTCAGGCCGTTTATTTGCATTAAAATACCCAGATATCAGAAATTAATCCAATATCTTGTTTTGTATTAACATACTCCGACACTATGTTTGCACAAAGACTCAGACAGAAGGTATCCGCCCACAACGCCCGGGAGCTATTCTCTTACGCTTTCTACTGTATACACAAAGCTGTCGGCCCGGTAATAACCCAAGTTATACTCGATGGGCCGCTCGCCCTGATCGAATACGAAACGTTTCCTGAACAGGATAGGACTTCCCGGTTCGACCTCCAGTTTAGCCGCAATGAATTTATCGGCGGCAATCGCCCCTACTTCCTCTTTGGAGAGTGTCGCAACCACCAGATGGTCCCTTTCCAGAATATCGTAAAGCGGGCGCTTAAAATCTTCCTCGCCCGTGAGGCCTACCCTGGGATGAAAATAGGAAATGAAATAGACAAATGGCCCCTCCACCTTTCCTCTGAGACGTTCCAGTTTCAGGACTTTTTTGTCCCGGGTAATGTCGAAAAAATTGGCAACCTTTTCCTCGGGCGCAACCCAGCTTACGTGTAGTTCGAAATTTTTGACGACTATTCCGCGCGCATTCATCTCTTGCGTAAAACTCTGCCAGTTCTTTGATTTTGAACTTATTACCGACTCAGCAACCTTCGTCCCGATACCTTTTTTCCGTATGAGGAGCCCCTCGTAGACCAATTTGTTGAGCGCCTGCCGCAAAGTCGATCTCGATATCGCAAGCTGCTTGGCGAGTTCGACTTCATTGGGTAGGAACTTTCCATTCATGTGCTCGGGATCGTTAATGATGTTGCGAAGCAGGTTTTCGGCCTGAACATGCAATGGAACCGGGCTTTTATGGTCGATGCTAAATTTCATAATCGGAGTTAAAGTATACAATCACAAAAATAGCTAAATAGCCTGCTTGCGAAATACCTGCGCGGCCAATGCAAACAAATAGGCTCGCGTCCGTCGGGCTACTCCAGAACAAAACTTGCAGGCGCATAAGCCCCGAGAGGAAAACTGAACTTCCCGCCTGAAAGGGCGATTCGGGAACCTGTGGGTTCGCCACGAAGGTTCACCGGCGTCGCAGACTTGAATGCTGACTTCGCCGGAAGTGATACGGTAATCTCGCCCGATTCTCCTGCCTGCTCCCACAATCTGAAAATCACTCCGGGGCCGTCCGGGTTCTCTCCGAATGCCGTCACCAACGCGCCGCTCCGGGATGTTGTCACCCCCGTTTTTTGAGATTGGAGCTTTCCGCCCTGGCCGTCAGCAAAGCCGGTCAGCAGCGGTAGCCTGGCATCCCAGGCACCTTCTACGAGGTTGGACATCGTAGCAGAATGTGTGCCGACGCCCCATACACGCACTTTTTCACTCCAAGTTCCTGCCTGCCATAACGGGAAATTGGTGTTCCACATATTATTGTAAATATTCACAAACACAGCTGGCTTACTGGGAACATGGTCCATTGAAAACTTCCACAAACCGGGCTCGCCGAGGCTGATCAAGGGTGAATCCACAGGCGACAACGCTACGCCCGACCGATCTGCCTGTGTTACCGATACGCCCGAATTGACCGCCATCAGATACTTGCTTGTGCCGGTTATGATGTCCTTGGCCGGATCAACGGGTCCGCCCAGACGGCCTATCGTAAACGCGGGACTCTTCACCGCAAAAGGAAAGCAAAGCCAGCCTCCTTCGGGATGTTTATCCGCGGTTTTGGAGTCCACAAACCATTCCACGTCGACATAGGCAGCTTTACGCGGAAATGTAAATACCATGGTGTATTTCTTTGCCAGGCCTTCGGTATCCTCCGAAATGAGCGTGGCAATATCGGCAGCGGCCGAATGTGACACCTTAATATGCCAGTTTGCAGGCGTGATGGCCTTGTAGGGCAACTTATCGGCCGTCGGCATGCCGGGTTTACCCAGGTCGTTCAATCCCCAGCCTTCTTTGATCCGGCTGTATGCGTTGAACCAGGTGTCGACTTCATTACTGCTGAACCGTTCATGCAGGAACTGTCCCAGCACATATCCCGACGACTTATCGGCCAATTCCCGGCCCGTCGATTTTTCGATGAGCGATGAAATACCGCCTTTATTCAAATCAAAAACGATTTTGAAATGAGGTGTATCAAACGATGGTTGCGTGTCGACGGTCGGAGTATAATCCTGTACCTGGCTTTCGGTGAATGCCACAAATCCCGAAGCCGGCACATCCTTCGCATAAAAGTACTTGCCTTTCTCCCAGGGGATTTCCACTAGTCCGGAGCGCGGCCACGGCAGCGCATTATATACGACCATGCGCTTCCCTCCGATACCTACTGAGCGGGCAAGGAGATTGAGGTGATTCGACAGCTCCTCATTCACGATATTGCCAGCATTATGAATATACCGGCGCTTTTCGTCGTAAGAATTCAGCCACTTTCTTTTGCTTCCTTTCTCGGTATTTTTGGCGTAGCTGTTCGGTAGTTTCGAATAGTCGCCATCGGCGGCAACCGGCTCAGCTTCCGCTTCTTTCATCCATTTTTTCCAATCATCGCCATAGCTGTACCGCGGGCCATATTCTGCATTCATTCCCCAGGTATGCTCGGCGTACAGCAGGCTCTGCTCGTAAGCTTTTGCCAATTTCTCCGAGACCGGTTCCATCGGGATATTCCATAATTTCATTTGCGTATGCAAGCCATCCAGTGCCGACTCCAGCGGACGGATATTTCTGGCAATTTTTGCTTCTTCCGGATTCGACAGCAACCCTTGAATCCAGGTATCGGGCGTGTCCCCCTTCACAACAGGCAACTTCGGGTTTTCGGCCAGTACCGCCCGGGCGAAATCGTCCAGCGTTCCCAAATGTATGCGTACGCCCGGCAGGTCCCTGGTGGTTCTTGCCAAAATTTCGTCCAGCTGCTTTTGGGTCGGCGGCCCCTCATTATCGTTGGTCATAATCATGCCCAGGTAGTTGCGGCAAGGCCAATCCACCGGCGGCTTTATTTCCGACCCATACAGCGCCGTGTACTGGCATAAAATTCGGGAACCATCAGCTCCCTCCCACCAAAACAGCGGCGGAACCCGGGGATACTGACTGGCGGGATTGCAACCCAATTGGAGAAATTTAACACCCGCGTGGTTGAGCAATACCGGTAGCACCCACGAATGGCTCGGAACATCGGTCATTTTCGCGCTGATCGGGAGCGGCAGGCCATACGTGCGGGCAACTTTTGAGGAAAACCCCAACCCCCTTACAAGATCTTCGTAATCAAGCGACTCGGTATGGGTACTGAATGGAAATGCATGGGCGACAATGGCGCCTTCGCGGACCGCTTTTTCTACGCGCAGCCTGCGCTCGGGCGTTTGCAGCGGGCCCAGTATCTGGGCACTCAGCGGCCATCCGGGGACGGTCCACGAAAAACGTTTTTCCTTAGGGAGCCTGGCATTCTCGTCTATTATTTTCAATGCATTATCCATCATTTCCTCTCTGTACCTGGCAAATACGTTGGCGGGCAAATCGGTAAAACCAAGATCGAAATGCGTCTTGAAAACCAGCCATACATCGGTTACTTTGGACGGTTCCTGCTGCGCTTGCCCGTGTGCCGCGGTGGTCAGGGCGAAGAACATTAATAAAGACAATCTCAATACGCTCATGCTTTCCGGTAATAAAATAGCTGGTTGTCTATATCCTGATGTATGCTTTTAGGGTCGCACATTTTTTCCCTGCCGATTTCCCGAACGGCGTGACCGTGTAAGCCGGCACATTGGCGGGTACTATGAATGTTTCCGCGTAATGGATCACATAGGGTTCAAAAAGTCCGTCGGGGCTCTCCACAACGGCCTCCTCACCTTCCACCAGGTTGACTACGTTCAGGTTACCACGGGTGTAATGCGTTACCCTGGCATCAAACCAGTGCCTTCTGGTTTCAATAAACTGCGTTGCATACAGCCCGGTAGATTCCTCTCTCGAATGCCCGTTTACAGAGATTTCGGTAATGTTGTTAAACAGGTTTTCTTTGACCCAATCTTCATCGCGGTTCCAGTCGATCACCTTTTTACCGTGCTCTATATTGATCGGCCTTGGCTTTCCGTCCAGTCCCAGCCTGCCCCAATCCCACAATTTGAAGGTAAAAATGTATGGTGTGGCCGAAATTTCGAGTACTACCGCGTTCTTTCCCGAACAATGGACCGTTCCGGCCGGTATCAGAATATGGTCATGCTTCTTGACCGCCAGCTTGTTGACGTATTTTTCGGCATCAAAGTCGGTCGAACCGTTCTGGGCATCTTCCAGATCCGTGATCATCTGGGCCGCATTCACATCTTTACACGTACCCAGGTATACGCAGGCATCATCGCCAGCTTCGAGAAAGTAATAGCTTTCGTCCTGGGTATAATCCATGCCAAACTGCTCCTGGATGTAAGCCCTGGTAGGATGCACCTGCAAGCTCAGGTTCCCGCCCTCCATGGTATCCAGGAAGTCGAACCGGATCGGGAACTCGGCACCAAATTGCTTGTAGACCGATTCCCCGAGCAGCTGTTTGGGGCGGGTTAATACCAGGTTAATCGAGGGGAGTTCGAAAATATACTCCCCCAATTTGAAAAGAAGGCTATTCTCTTCCGGAACGCAGTCAAAGCCCCAGGCATAATTCACTTCGTCGCGATCCAGGTCTGCCACTTCTTTAAGCCATTGTCCTCCCCATGGGCCGGGATCAAAAAAGGGAACGACGCGAAAAGGCTGGTTTACGGCCTTATCCAGGCCCTTTTTGTATATCTCCGCACCCACCATTTTAGGTTCACCGGCGAGGTGAGTATCCAGGAAATAATCAATCAGGTCGAAAAGCCTCTCCTTATGCCTGTCCAGGACACGCCAGTCGACGAAATAACCTTGCTTGTATTTCAGTGCAAATGCTTCGTCGAGGTTATTCATTCCAAAATTCCCGACCTCTTTCCGTTTCATACGTTTCTGGATCTCCCAACGCGCCAGATCGGCATAGATCAGGATATCCGCGTCGGCAAAAAGGGCGGCGCCTTCTCCCAACACCACCACTGTACCCGCCGTGATCGCCCGCAGCTCGGCCTGCGCCTGCGCCACCAAGTCCATTTCAAAAAAATCCTTCATTTCCAGGCTATTCATTTTCCCGAAAACAGGATCGTCCGTCACAAACGGGTACACCATTTCCCTGATTTCTTCGGTGTCTTTCAGGAAGTCACCGGTGTTCAGCAAGGCTACGGTTTCAAGGTTCGTTCTGATCGCGTCCAGTATTTCGGCTGTATCAACGCCATGATACAGCTCTATGCAAATCACCGTCTTAGTTTTGTTTTTGGACACGACAAGACGCTTCACCTCCGTAAAGATATTTTCCCAGCCGGCCATGCACAGCTCTGACGATTTGCTGACTTCAACAAATGGAAACTTGTCGTAATTGGAACGCATTATCAGCTATTAGTTTGTTTTAACAATTCATATACCCCCAATATTCCCGCATGCTCCGGGCGCACGGCGGCGACGAGCGCTACGTCGGCCGGAGTGATCCAGGCGTGTTTATCGATCATTTGCCTGATGTATGGTAAAATAATATGGCTGCTTTTCATGATCCCGCCTCCCACTATTACTTTCGCGGGGTCGTAGGCGTGGATCAGATTGATCACACATAACGACCATACTTTCAGGCAGCGGTCTCTCAGCTTCGCGGCAAGCGGGTCACCTTCTTCCGCCAATTCAAAAAGGGCTTTAAAATCAATCAGATCCAACCCTGCCAGCTTGCTTGCCGAAAAATCGGGAGATGCCTCTGCGATCCGTTTCAGTGCCCAGGTCGAGCCCTCGCTTTCCACACAGCCGATATTCCCGCAGTTGCAAACCGCTCCATCGACATTGATCGTCATGTGCCCCCCGAGGTTGCCGCCGAGAAAGTTCTTCCCGCGCAGCGGCGCGCCATTCACGAGTGCGCCTGTGCCCACGCCCGTACCGAGCGTGACCAGCACGAGATCGGTGCTACCCACACCCGCCCCATGCTTCCACTCCCCGATCAGCGCCGCCCTCGCATCGTTCTCCACCACAGCCGGTACTCCGAAATGCCTGTTTGCCCACGCACGAAGGTCTGTGTTTTCGGCCCCGGGATATTTCACATACCGGGATAAAATGGTCCCCTGGTAAAAATTGACAATACCGGGGAACGCAAAGCCCATACCCGTAACCCGGTAGTCGCGGCGGGCCAGCAACCGATGGATCTCCGCACCTACCTCATTCAGCCTGTATTCAAAATCCTGCTCGGCTGCCGCCTCCATATTAAGGTCTTCCAGAATTTCGCCATCACCGACCAGTCCGATCTTAATCCGGGTGCCACCAAAATCTATACCGACAAAGACTTCTTTCATTAGAAAATGTTTTAATACTTCAAGCTTCTTCCTATTCCGCCCTTCCTGGCTGGCTGTCTGAACGTGACTTGAATTTCACACGTACAAACCGCGGACGATACATATTAGGTTGCTTTTCCAATATTTCAAAAAACTTGAAAGTGTTTACATTATAGGAGATCAGCAATTCTCCCGGCGCCGACAATGCGGGATGCGCTTTGGCATTGTAGGTAAACAAATCGGGATCCTTTATGTCGGCCGAAGTCTTGTAAAGAACGATCCGCGGGCCGAAAGGTCCCACGGGCGTAGGTCCTACCTGCATGCAGATATCGGAAAACAACCCTCCCAACTGGTATACCAATGCATACTTACCGGGAGCCAGCAAACTAACACTCAATTCATTGGAGACAGAATCAGCCAATGTAGCTACCGATTTCACGTCTTTGGTCCATCCTGTACCATTCCAGAACTCCCATTCATTAAACGCTGTCACCCTAGCCGGCGTTACCCGAGCCGACACGAGCTTTTTATCGGCTCCTTTGGTCCCATACACATATACGAAGCCGTCAGGACCGGCCTGCTCCGCCGAGCTGCTATTGTTGAACACCGCCGAACCGAATGAGATCGTCTCTCCTCCGCTTTTATAGTCATTGAAAGGCAGGTCGAATTGCTGCTGGTCCGTGTAGGGAAAATGGCTTCCCGCGGGAATGCGTATCAACGAATTGCCGGTCTCTTTGAACGGGAGCGCCGAATTATCATGTGTATTGGTGATTTGATAACTAAAAATAAACAGGTCTTTGCCTGCATCGCGATTCACAAAACCGTCGCCGAGCCAGAAGTATGTGTCCTTATCCGGCTTGTGTGCGTTGGGTCTGAATATCGCCCGGTAATGCCCTGCCTCTCCTGCCATTCTGAATGTCAGCCCGGTGGAATCGGGCTTTTTGCCTTTCAGTACTGCTACCGAATTGTTGACCAGCGAGAAACCCGGTTTCAGTTTGTTTCCTTCAATTTGGCCAATCATGGTATCGCTGAACAGAAAGAGCACGCTGTCTTGCTGCTCGTAATCACTGCCGGAAAATGGGATCGCAAAAATTCCGTCGCCGCCGAACCACCCCGATTTCCTGACGAATAAGTCGGACCATTCCGGGGCAGGCGCTGCCGTAAATTCATGCTCATCCACATCCAGCCCACTCGTCGGCTCGTTACGGTCGGACGACCGTGTGCCGCATGAGAAACTGGCGAACAAGAACAACAGAGCGTAGTATTTCATCCCGGTTTACGATTATTTTATAAATATATTCAATATGTATATATGTATAAACATTCAAGCGGATATTCTTTCAAAAAACAGGTTCGCTCCGTACAGGTAGCTGCTCAACTAGCTCTCGACATGATTATGGGCTTTACTGGTAGTCAAAAGTTGTTCTATTTCCTCCAACCTTTTTCCTTTGGTTTCAAACAAATTCTTCCTCGCGTACAGGTACGAGCAGATGCAAAAGAAAGAGAACACGAAGAATGTGTTGGCAATTCCTAAATCGTCGCGCATGATTGGAAAAAGCAGGTTCACGATCCAGTCGGATACCCACATCGTCATGATACAAATCGACAACGCCCTTCCCCGGATATGCATCGGAAAGACTTCCGTGGCAATCACAAACTTCAACGGACCGAGCGAGAATGCGAAAAAGAGCAGGAACAATATGATACACAGCAGCATTCCCCAACCATTGACCCCATACATAAAACAGAGGCCGGTCAATGCCAACGCTATTGCGGCCCAGAATGACCCGACCAGATAAAGCGACCGCCTGCCCCACGTATCGACCTTCCAGATGGCGATGAGGGTGAACAGCATACTCGCTGTTCCCAGGATCACCTGGTACAGCAATGCATCGCTGGTAACTATTCCCGCAGATTTCAAAATGGTTGGCCCGTAAAAAATCACCCCGTTAATCCCGCTGAACTGCGATAGCGCCGTCAAAGTCATCGTCATCACCAGTAAGCCTCTGAAAGGAAAACGCGTCAGTTCCTTTAAGCCGCCCGACTTCTGCGAAGCGACCTGTTTTATTGCCTCCAATTCGGAACGCGCCGTTTCCTCACCGCTTATCTTTTCCAGGATTTCCAATGCCTCCTGGTTTCGGCCGTTGCCTGCCAGCCACCGCGGGCTTTCGGGCACGATCGTGAGCAGCACACAAAATAGCGACGCGGGGATGACACTCACAAAAAACATCCCACGCCATACCTGCTGTTCGAAAAGCCAATGGAACAAACCGTCGCCGACTTCCTGATGTGCTGCTGCGTGGCGCTGCAAAAACATATTACTCGTGTAAGCAGCCAGTACGCCAATGGTGATGGCCAGCTGATAGAAAGTCACCAATCCACCCCGCTTGTCCGCCGGAGCGATTTCGGAAATATAGAGGGGCGACACATTGGAAGCTACCCCCACGCCCACCCCAGCGAGTATCCTGAATACAATCAAAATTACATAAGTGCCGGATAAAGAAAAACCAACAGCGCTGACCAGGAACAGGGAAGCGGCTACAAAGAGGACCTTTTTCCTCCCTATCTTATCGGCCAGGTAGCCAGAGAATGCGACCCCGACAATGCACCCCAACAGCGCAAACGAAACAAACAACCCTTCCTCAGCGGCCGATAAGCCATATTGCGCCCTGACAGGCTCGATAATGCCGCTTACCACAGCCATATCGAACCCAAATAGAAAGCCTCCCAATGCGGCGATGAGCGTGATAAGGGAGATAAAGTGTTTTACTTGTTTTGTTTGCAAAGCGTTGTTAGTTTAACGTCAAAGACGAATGCTACCCCAAGTCTAATGAGTCCGGCCCGCAGTACTGAACGCCAGACTATAAACGTGGCACCTCGGATGCCAACATTTACGGGCAATACTGGTCGTTCCCGGCCATTCAACTGAATATGTACAAATGTATGTACATAAAGCACAAATACAAAAATATTTTAAATAAAAACTGGTTTATTACTAAATACGGTATCCGCGTGTTTCAGGACCGGCGTGGTTGCTGCCAACGAAATCGCCCCGCTGTTGCTTTATGACAATAGCGGGGCGATGAGTTTTATTGACGGAGTCAGATCAGACGTCCTGATAAATCAGTCTTTCGCCATAAACGATCGTTCCATTACTCAGAATAGCATAAGCCCGGAAGGACACGTTATTAGTGCAAATCTTGGAGTTCTTGTTTTTCACACCCGTAGTAAAAGGCGGATCAAAGACCAATTTGGTATGGGTTCCTACTGATGGTGTTTCCGAAGAATTTCCGCCGAAACCGGTACCTGCCACCACCATGCCGAACTCTGTTATGGGGATGTTGCCCGTATCGACCAAATTGAAGTTAAAAGCAACTTCACATCTTACTGCACCCGGGGACACCTGAAGTGTAACCAGCGAAGGCGGTACTTCTGGAATCTGATGATCCTGACAGGAGTAGCTAAAAAGGAAAAGGGACAAAAAGACCATCCCGAAAACGGATAAACGTCTGGTCATAGCGATTCAAAGTTTAGGGTAAGTGCATACAAATGTTACAAATTAATCTTTGAATAAACAAATTAACGGTGGCCGATACTTAGTATTCGGCCTGCTGGTCTTTTTTCGAGCAAAAACATACCAACTAGTATGTTTTTGATTTACCTTTGCCCCATAACCTCATCAGCAATGTATCAAACACTTCTTATTTTACATTCCCTCACCAGATGGCTGGTACTGGCAAGCCTCGTCTACACGATTATCATCAGTTGGAAGGGATACCGGACAAACCGGGCATTTTCGGGCCCGGACAACGCCGCCAGGCACGTTACAGCGACGATAGCCCACATTCAGCTATTACTTGGCCTGTATCTGTACATGATTAGTCCGATTGTGAAACTTGCACCGGTGGAAGGCTCGGGTATCGCAGGCGAGCCCCTATTTTTCCGCCTCGTACACATCGCTCTAATGGTGGTCGCCATTGTCATTATCACAATCGGCTCGGCGCGTGCCAGGCGAACAGGTACCGACAAGTCGAAATACAGGACCATGCTTGTGTGGTTTTCGGTTGCCTTGCTGATCATTCTGATCGCCATTCCCTGGCCCTTTTCGCCGCTCGCCCAAAGACCGTATTTCAGATCATTTTAATTTCATTACCCATGCTGAATTTGTTCAAAACGCCCATCGGCCGTCTGAGAATCATCGGATTCTTAGAGGGTATCTCCCTGATCCTGCTGGTATTTGTGGCCATGCCATTCAAATACCTCGGCGGCCAGCCAATGCTCGTAAAATTGATCGGGCCTGTTCACGGACTACTTTTTACGCTGTTTGTCTTTACTACATTAAGCGTAGGCGTGGCTTATCGCTGGAAATTTTCGGAAACCTCGTGGAAAGTACTCTTGGCCTGCATCGTTCCTTTTGGTACATTTTACATTGATAGAACGATTCTGAAACCGCAGGAGGCTATATTGAAGGAGCCGGCCGATGTCGATGCCAAATGCCATTAAGCACATTGATCTATGAAAAAAGCGGAAGCTACGCGACTGAACATTCTGGAAAAGGCATTTGAGCTGATCTACGTCAAAGGCTACCAGACCACCAGTGTCGACGATATTATCGCCACTACCGAAGTGACCAAAGGTGCCTTTTACTATCATTTCAAAAACAAAGATGAAATGGGCGTAGCCATTATCAATGAGCTTTTGAAGCCTTCATTGACAACCAGCTTCATCGACCCCCTGCTGAATGATAGCGACCCCCTGGACGCCATCTACAATCTGATACATAACCTTTTGATCGATAACGAGTTTCTTAAAGTAGAATATGGGTGCCCGGCTTCCAACCTGACCCACGAAATGACGCCGTGGAATGCCGACTTCCACCATGCATTAAACGACCTCACCCAACAATGGATAAAGACAATGGCAGGTGCCATTGAAAACGGGAAGAGGAACGGACATGTACGCACAAATGTAGACCCCTTGCAGGCGACCATGTTTGTCATGTCAGGATATTGGGGGATACGCAACTTCGGGAAGCTCGAAAACAGCAAGAAAGTATATTTCCCGTTTTTAAAGGAGCTCAGAAATTACCTGGATTCTTTGCGGTAACAAATTCACCTTTTTCCGCGGCGATCTGATTCCCCCATCCAAGAATGGCATCCAGCACGGGCGTGAAAGACCTCCCGAAGTCTGTCAGGCTGTAAACAACTTTAATAGGCGGCTTTTCCCCGAACACTTGCCGTAAAATCAGGCCATCCTCCTCCAATTGCTTCAACTGGAGGCTCAACGTCCTTTCCGTAACACCAGGCAGCTCCTTCCTCAGCGCGCTGTACCGCTTGGGGCCGTCCTTCAAATGGTAGAGCATAACCACTTTCCATTTTCCGCCAACCAAATCCATTGCTACACTCACCGTGCAAGGGTATAGCTTGTTATTGACCTTTACAAAATCACCTTCACATTCTATTCCCATCACATGTCGTTTTGAAGCACCTATCCAAATGGATAGTTATTGCAAAGTTATTGGACTATAAATAGTTTTGCAACTATAATTTTTATAGTTAAAAAACTTCACCAGAAAGCATGAAATATCAGGATAAACCACTCATTACTATCGTCGGCGTTTTGGGCAAGCAGGGGCGCAGTGTTGCGCACACCCTGTTGGCAAGCGGGCGTTATCGTGTCCGCGGCATTACCCGCAGGATTGATTCGCCCGAAGCGCTTGGCCTGGCAGCGCAGGGAATGGAACTCGTGAGTCTTCCACTAGCCCCGGGACACAAAAAAGAATTCGAAAACGCATTCCGTGGTTCGGATGGCGTGTTCCTGCTGACGCCCAACATCGCCCCGCCGGCAAGTCACGAGTTCGAGCTGGGTAAAGAACTGGCGAATGCGGCCGTTGACGCAGGCGTAGGACACATTATCTTTAGCAGCCTGGAAAATGTCGACAAAATCAGCGGCGGAAAAATGTTTGCCCCTCATTTTACCGACAAGGCCAGGATCGAAGAATATATCCGGAATTTACCGGTCGTAAGCTCGTTTATATACATGGCTTTCTTTTACACCAACCTGATTGAATTTTATACTCCCACCATCAAAGGAGACTCGCTCGTATTCCCGATCTATTTACCGAGGGATTTCCAGGCACCATTTGTTGATCCGCTCACCGCGACCGGGCCTGCCGTTCTGGAGATTTTCTCGAATCCGGATGAATATGCGGGTAAATCGTTGCCGGTAATCGGCGACTTCATTTCTCCACAGGAAATGGTCGATACTTTCACGCGGGTCACAGGCAAAAAGGCCGAATACAGTTCCGCATTTACCCGCGAAGAACTTCTTCTTCATTTCCCGGAATTCGGCTCCAATGAGACACTGGTGCGGGAGATTTCGGGAATGGTGGCGTATGCCGTTGATTATGGCTATTTCGGTCAGGATCGCGACCTGCTATGGAGCCGGCGCATCGACCCGGACACGCTAAGCTGGGAACAATTTCTGCGAAATACGGGATGGAGCGGTGAAAAATCTCTGTCCCCTATTCGCTCTTCAAACTCTTGACCGGGTTACTCAATGCTGCTTTCATACTTTGCAAACTGATTGTCAGGAGCGTCAGGCCCAGCAGCAGCAATGGCGGAACCAGGAAAATAGAGGCGCCCAGGCCAATGTGGAAGGCATAGTTGTCTAGCCAGGCTTTGGCTATGAAGTACACGATGGGCACGGCGATCAGCGAGGCCAGCATGACCAGTTTCACGAAGTCTTTTGAAATAAGGACCAGCAAGCCGCCGATCGTCGCACCCAGTACTTTTCTAATCCCGATTTCCTTGGTACGCAGCCTGATTACAAAGCTCGACAGGCCCAGCAGCCCCATACACGCCACGAGGATGGCAAGCACCGCAAAAAGGCCGAAGACATTGCCCAGCCGCTGGTCGGCCTGATATTGCTTGTTGAAATACTCGTCCAGGAAAAAGTATTCGAACGGGTTTCCGGTAAAAGTCTTTTTGTAGAGATTCCCGATGTCGGCAAGGCTTCTGGCGAAATCTCCCCGTCGGACATTCACCGAAATATATTTCCATTCGGTGCGGGTGGGATAATAAAACAGGATCGGGTCGTATTTTTCTTTCATCGATCGCTGATGAAAGTTTTTGACCACGCCTATTACCCTGCACGGTAGCTCATTCTGCCCTAATTTAAATTTGATATCCTGATTCACGGCGGCTGCGGCGTCGGGATATCCCAACGCTTTAACGACCTCCTCATTAACGAGTACTTTATTATTGGTGGTCATTTGCATGTCCGACGAATCCGCATTCTCAAAATTCCGGCCCGCCACCAGCTGGATTTTGTACGATGGGAGAAACTGCTCATCGATTTCCATGAGGTAGCTCGTAAAATTCTTGTCGACACCCTGGCTTGCCCGTCGCACGGCGTTGCGATACCTGATCGTATTTCCGGGAATATCGGATGTGGCCGTAGCGGGGCCGATCGACGGTACATTGCGCATCTCGGATTTGAAGAACCGGTACTTTCTGAAAACAGTCGTGTCGTTGACTACCGGCGCCTTCACGATCAATAGCTGGTCTTTGTCATAACCCAGGCTGCCATTCCGCATGTAGTTGAATTGTTTCAGCACCACGAACGTGCAGGCGATCAATATAATGGAAAGCGTGAACTGAAACGATACCAGCACCCTTCGCATCGAGATGCCCGACCGCGACTGGACCATCAGGCCTTTTAGTACTTTTACCGGGAGAAAAGACGACAACACGAATGCGGGATAAGCACCCACAAGCAAAGCCCCTGCCATAAAAACCAGCAACGCTGTCGCCCAGAACCGTGGTTCGCTGCCCAAGCCGGTAGAAAAGAAATCCTGACTAATTTGTTTACCCACAAAACCATCGAAAAACGGACCGAACAAAACGATAAACACAACCGCCAAAAGAAGGGATAGCAGATTGATAATCAGTGATTCAAACAAAAATTGACCGATCAGCTGTTTTTTAAATGCACCCACTACTTTTCTCAAACCGACCTCCTTGGCCCGTTCCATCGATTTGGCCGTCGAAAGATTAATGTAGTTTATCCAGGCAATCAGCAAAATAAATACGCCGATAATACCCAGGAAATACACTTCTTTCTGACTGCCGTTTGCCTCTGTTTCATGCAGGTAGTTGGAATTGAGATGAATATCGGTCAGTGGCTGCAATTCGAAGCTGCATCCGAAGTTCAGCTCTTTCATTTTGGCGGCCAGGTACTTATTAATGAATGCCGGAAATTTGGCCTCGACTTTTTTGGGATCCGTGCCCGGCGCGAGGAGCACATAGTTGTAAAATTCCGGGTACGTCCATTCCTGGAAGCCCCATTCGTGCCCTACCGTTTCAAAGGAGATCAGCATATCGAACTTGAAATGCGAATTTTCAGGCATTTCCTTGTAAACAGCCGTCACCTTCAGCGGAAGGTCGCTGTTCAGTTTCAATATTTTTCCGAGCGGATTGGTTTTACCAAAATACCTTGCGGCTGTGCGCTCCGAGATCGCGATGGCCCTCTCTCCGGCAAGGCAGGTCGCCGGGTCGCCGGAAATCAGTGGGTAGCTGAAGATTTTGAAGAAGGATTGGTCGGCGATAAAAATATTGCCCTCGTTAAAAGTCTTTGGCGCCGCACCTCCGTCTGTATACGACATAGTCGAGGCATTCATAAACAGCGAAACACTCACGATACGAACATAATCCAGCACCTCGGGAAAATCCGCCTTCATCGCCGGGCCCAGCGCCGGGTGGTTGGTCGCCGTGGTGGGCACATCCGCCATACTGCCCGAATAGGAGATCGGGACGCGGTAAATATTGGCCGCATTCACATTGAAGCGGTCGTAGCTGTTTTCGAAGTAGACATATTGAAATACAAAAAAACAGGCAGCTATCCCCAATGCCAGGCCAAAAATGTTGATCGCGGAGAAAGCCTTGTTTCTCCACAAATTCCGCCGCGCAATTTTGAAGTAATTACCGAGCATATCAGCGCAAGTTTAAGGTTGGATAACGGGGATACAGCGTATGCTACGCAAAAGTCGCGCCCGGGCACAAAACTCTTCTTAAATTATTAATTATCAATAATTTACATTGTTGATTACGCAAATTTAATGTCCAAAAGTGAACACATTCGTTCGCTTTTGCGAAAGGCATTGGCCGGATGTAGTCCCGAAATGTAAATTTTCAATCGGAAATTTTTTTTATTATAATAATTTCCATTTCCTTTGCTGGAAATTAATTTTAATAAAAAAATTTCCAATCAAGCCGGGTGCCAGGCCGTTCCGCTTGTCAGCCAGTCTGTACTTTGTTTCACTTCAAATCATCGAATCTCATGAGAAAAGCCGGTATTTTTCTGTTCCTGCTATTTTTGGGCGCCACTGCCGCCTGTTTTTCACAAGCTTCCGCTCCCGCTGATTTCTTCGCCGGGAAATGGGAAATTACCGTCCTGAACTCGCCCAAAGGTGACGTCGTTTTTCTAACCGACCTGGTCCGGAAAGACGGATTACTCACCGGCGACCTCGTCGAGAAGGGCGATGCTGCCAATGGTACCCGCAAAATTTTGAAAGCCGAGGATAGCGCCGACAAACTGGTGCTCGTTTTCGAATCGTCGCAAGGCGGGGAAATGAGCCTGGAACTGGCAAAAGTGGATAACGACAACCTGAAAGGCACGCTTTATACTTTCGAGGCAACCGCCAAGCGATTGAAGTAACCCGCACCATTCAATCCGTTTAACTTCGCCGCAAAAAGTTGGTATGAAAGAAGAAATCCTGCAAAAGTCGCTGAGCCTGTTTTTGAAGCATGGTATCCGGGAAATGTCCAATCAGAAGCTGGTCGACTGGCTGGGCATTTCAACCAAAACCATTTACAAATACTTCCAAAACAAGGAAGGCCTGTTGGAAGAAGCGCTGCACCTCTATCATAACACGCAGTACGAGAGGCTACTGGGCTTATCGGACGAGCAAAATGCAGCTTGTCATTTTCTCGAAGTATGGCAGATTGCCGTTGAAATGGAATATCAGGTCAACAAATCATTTTACGAGGACCTGCATTACTACTATCCCGAACTGGCCAAAAAAGTGGAGGCAGCCATTGGTCCTCAGTTCGAACAGCACTTTCTGTCTATCATTCACCGGGGCATACAGCAGGGCGCTTTCCGCAGCGACATTCTGCCGGAAATTGCATTGCAAAGCATATTTATCCTGCACCGGGCATCGGTTACCAACGAATCCTTCAAAGTGTTCGGCTTACCGGCCACTGACCTGCTTTTGCAAACGACCGCCCAATACATCCGGGGCCTGTGTACGGAAGAAGGCCGGAAGGCGCTGGAAACACGCGTCCAATTGCTGAAAGCCTTGGAGGCGACTGAAAAACAGCACGAAAATATTTAACATTTAAAAGTAGCAACAAATGCTTGTTCGTACCTGCCGTGCCTTTCTTCTGTGCTTGCCATTCATTTATGCAAATGTCGGCCGTGCGCAAACCGGGTTGCAAAAACTGAGCGACGACCTGGCCCAAAAATTCACTACCGCAGACACGCTGTTCAGAGAGCCGTATATCGATGCCGATGAATGGCGCGACAAGCCGGTGCGCCACCGGTACGTGCACGGTGGGTTCAAAGGAACAGGCGCCAGATTCTCCTTCTACTTTCCCCCAAAAGAGCAGTACCGGGGCCGCTTTTTCCAGTACATTACACCTTTTCCCGACAGTGAGACCCTGTCGCAGGGAGCTTCCGGCGAGGAGGACAAGATAGGTTTTTCCGTTACGCACGGCTCCTATTTCATTGAAACGAATGGCGGCGGGCGCGTAGACTTCGCCAAACCGGAGTCCAGAGACCCTACGATCGGGGCTTTCCGCGTGAATGCGGCGGCGGCGCAGTTTTCCAGGATCGTCGCGGCCCGGATTTATGGCGGTAGCCGGGCGTACGGATACGCTTTCGGAGGCAGTGGCGGTGCCTACCGGACGGTCGGCAGCATCGAAAATACGGAGGGTGTTTGGGATGGTGTGGTACCTTATGTACTCGGCTCCCCGATGGCGATCCCCAACGTTTTCACCGTACGCATGCATGCCATGCGTGTGCTAAAAGACAAGTTTCCCCAGATTATCGATGCGCTGGAACCAGGCGGCAGCGGCAATATGTATGCCGGCCTGAACGACGAGGAAAAGCAAGCCCTGGAAGAAGTTACCCGCATGGGTTTTCCACCGAAGGCCTGGTTTGGCTATCAGCGCATGGGCATTCATGGCTTTTTGGTGCTCTACCAGGGGGTAGTCGGGGCAGATAAAAGCTATTTCGAAAATGATTTTTGGAAAACGACCGGGTATTTGGGGGCTAATCCGCCTGCTTCTTTACTCAAAGCCCGCATTCAGCAGCCCGGCAAGATCAAAGAGGGCATTTCCATTGATCAGGCGGTCGGTTTGGGATTGGCACAGCCAGTCTCGCCTACCGAGCGGGGAACGGCCGATGCTGCCTGGAAAGCCATTGGCGGGGTGCAAGGTGCGATGCCCGTTGCATTTCAGCTCATGGACGTGCTGCCCGATGTGGATTTTCTGGGCGGCGACCTGATCATCAAAAGTGGCGCGGCGGCAGGCAAAGCGTTGCAGATCACCAAAATTGCCGGAGATAAAGTGGTGCTGGGCCCTGCCGATGCCGCAGTGCTTGCGCAAGTGAAACCTGGTGATGAAGTACAGGTAGATAACTCCAATTTCCTGGCGGTCCAAACCTATCACCGCCACCAAACCCCGGGTAATGAATATAAAGTTTACGACTATTTCCGCGATCAGGACGGCAAACCCGTTTACCCGCAGCGGCCCATGCTGCTGGGACCTATGTTCACACGCGGAGCCGCAGGCGTACTGCCTACGGGTAAGTTCAATGGTAAAATGATATTACTGGAGTCGCTATGGGACCGCGAGGCATTTCCATGGCAGGCCGACTGGTACCGTTCAAAGGTCCAGGCACACCTCGGCGACAAACTCGACGACAACTTCCGGCTCTGGTACACCGACCGCGCCCTGCACGGCGATGTGTCCATCGAAGACGACCCGACCCGTACTGTGGGCTACCTGGGTGTTTTACAACAGGCCCTGCTCGATCTTAGCGCGTGGGTCGAAAAAGGCGTAGCTCCCGCCGCAACCACGCAGTATAAAATCGAAAAAGGGCAGGTAATCGTGCCGGAAACCGCCGATGAACGCAAAGGTATCCAGCCTGTTGTCACATTAAAAGCCAATGGCAACGAACGGGCCGAGGCGAATGCAGGCCAGGTAGTTACGTTTACGGCAGAAGTGGATGTACCTGAAAATATGGGCAAAGTCGTTGCCGCTGCGTGGAACTTTGAGGGATTACAGAAAGAGGTCGGCAAGCAGTCGGGATGGGATTTTGAAAAATCGGAAGCTTTCCCGGTAGCCGGCAGCTTCACGCTGGTTGACAAAAAGGGTTCCCGTGTTACTTTGAAAACAACTTACACATTCACAAAACCGGGCACTTACTTTCCAACGTTGCGGGTGGCTTCTCAAAGGCAGGGAAATGCTAAGACACCCTATACCCGCATCCAAAATCTGGGTCGGGTGCGGGTTGTGGTTAAATAGTACCCCGAATCAGCAATCGCGTCTCACCGCAACAGCAACCCGGTCGCACTCTTTTGTCGACAAATCTGGCTTTCTGTCGATGAAATAAGGTTTTCTTTCGCCATACCAGTTTTTTTGCTGCTTTAATCAGTACAGACAAACAGCGATGGCGACAACCCTTATCAACTCTGCCGATGTTTTCAATATTGATTCCTTCCCGAACCCGCAATTACTCCGGCCACGAACGGCTGGGGTGGGTGAAAGCGAATTCAGTACTTGCTATAATACGGCAGTGGGTACCCTGAAATTCAAAAGCCTGCTTTTCCCAGATATGCACGTCATGAACCTGCATTGGCAGGTCGACAGGGACGTTAGTATCGTTGAAAACAGCCGTGCCGATACTGTGAACATCAATTTCCAGATGTCGGGGCACATGAACACCCGGTTTACGGGCATCCGCAGCGAGCTTGCGATGAAGCCCCGGAAGCATAACCTCATTTTTTCTCCCGAAGGCGGCTTTCAGAACGGCGTAAAGTCAGGCGAGCAAGTCGAAATGTTCCATATCAGTATGGGGAAGAGATACTTCTCCGATCTGATCGGTTGCGACGACTATTGGAGTGAATGTGCTCAGAATAATCTTTTAAAAGACAGGCCATTTGCGGGAAAGGACGTGAATCCGGATCTGACACCCCACATGCACAAGCTAATCCGGGATATCAAGCAATGCCATGAATCTGGGGCAATGCGTAACCTGCTGATCCAGTCGAAGGTTTTGGAGCTTCTGGCATTGCAGATTGGCCAGATGCAGGACAGCCGGTCTGGCTCGCCCGGTCTGAGCGTGGCGGAAACAGGGCGCCTGCATGAGCTAAAAAATTACATGGAGTCGCATTTCCTCGAAGATTTCAGTTTGCCACACCTCAGCCGCATTTGCCTGCTCAATGATTTTAAGCTTAAAAAGGGATTTAAGGAACTGTTTGGCACAACGGTGTTTGCTTATTTGCGTAAGCTAAGAATGGATTTTGCGGGAAATTTGCTCCTGGATTCCCTCAAAAGCATCGAAGATATCTCGGAGATCCTGGGCTACGAACACCCCCAGCATTTCTCCACAGCTTTCAAACGCTACCATGGAACGACCCCTTCAGACTTCCGGTCATTTGCCACCTGCCGGTACACGGGTCGCCGGTAAAAAACGGGCAGCGCCAATAATTGTCCCATCAACGCCAGCCCACCCCTACTCCCACACCCGCGTGTGAAGCGAGGTTATTAGGCAATAGCGGCGGGGTATAGCGTAGTTTTAGGATATAAATCCATCTTCGGGTCACGAAGTTAAAGCGAAAACCGGCCAGACCGGATGGCGTCAGAAGCCGCTGGTGGTCGGTCCTGCCATAAATGCCATTGTCGTATCGATCCACTAAAAAACCGCCTAGTCCTGCCTCAAAGTAACTTTCAATGAGGTAGTTCCCCGGCTGCGGAATGCAGGAATTACGTTTGTAAGGATTTAAAATAAAACAATGGGTCAATGCTGCGGAGAGTGTAGGACTACGGAACTCCTTCCTGTTAATGGCGCCAAGTCCCGCCTGCGCATTCCAGAATGACCTTTTGAGATAACCGAATGCCGCCTCGGCTGTAACGGCGCCTTTGGGTGTTATACCATACAATTCGACACCAAATGCACCCCGTACCCGGGTATAATAAGGCTGCGCGGCGGCATACTGGGAAAAGAAGAACAGGATTATAAAATATCTCGGCAACACACAGACGGGCTTTGCCTTTTAACGGTTGAAGTATACTCGTAATTATATCAGGAGTTACATTTCACAGATCTTAATCCGGTTCCATATTTTACCGGGGATGTCAGGGGGTAGCGGCAGTCGTTTTCCGGTTGGAATTTTCGACCTGGTCAACAGCACCGAACTGCCGTAAATGGTGATCGGAATGCTTGTAGGCGAATATCCCGATTTCGTCCCGGGTCATCTTGCCGAAAAAATCGTGAATGAAATCCGGGTTGGAAAAGTTCTTATATGCCGCGATGCGACTGATCCAGATTTTCTTTTGTAGTTCCAGGTCTCCATCCTGTTCTTTTATGATGAACGCCCGGCCGGCCGGGGCGTTTTTCTTAATCGGCCGGTCGTCTTTCACGGAGGCTTTCAAGACCATTTTACCAAAAATCAGTCCCAGAAATCCCTGTTTATACTTCGGCTTATGGACACCCAAAACCCATTCGTCCCAAATGGTGCAGTGCTTCGCCATTTGATACACATTCATTTTACCCCATTGCGCCGGATGGCTTTTTTCGAGCGACTGGATTCTTCTGATCAATTCTTCTCTGGTGGCTTCATCAAAGATCGTTTTCATAGTTTGTTTTTTGTTTTGGTTGATGATGTAAAATTACCGGGGCCCTCAGAGTTGTCCCGCGTGTAAAAATGACAATCAAGGGTGTATTTTGTGCCATCTTTGTGTTAGCTTGCTTTGAACAAACCCATTGATCGATGCGTACCAGACACATTTCGGTGATCGTGTATGAGGAAGTACTTTTGACGGCACTTTCCAGCACGGTGGCGTTGCTCGCCGGAGCAAAAAAGGCGGTCGTCAGAAGTGGCAAACCGGCTCCGTTTGAAATCGAGCTGGTCGGCGTCGACCTTCATGATGTACAGTTACAGCTGCCTGTCCAATTTCACTGCAGGAAAACGATATCCGACGATTTTGAAACAGATGTGATCGTGGTACCTCCTATGAACACGGAAGATGTGGACATTGACAAGATGCTGTCGAAAAACCGTAAACTGACGCAATGGCTGGCCGAAAAATACCATCGGAAAGCGCAGATCATCAGCCTTTGCACAGGCTCCTATTTTGTCGCTGAATGCGGTTTGCTGAACGGCATGCCGGCTACATCACACTGGGGCGCAATCGACGACATGCGCAAGAGGTACCCGCTTGTCAATTTCAGGCCCGAAAAGGTCATCACCCAGTCGGAGGCGATCATTACGGGCGGCGGGGGCTTTTCGGCGTTGAATGCGGTGTTGTATTTTATCGAAAAGAACTGCGGGAAAGAAACCGCCATTACCCTCAGCAAGTACTATGCCCTCGATTACGGCCGGACCTCCCAGAGCATCTTTACGATATTCTCCGGACACCGCGGCCACAAAGACGAAGATATCCACCGCGCGCAAACCTATATCGAAGACGAATTCAAGACAGACATTTCGGTTGACCAGATTGCCGGACGCGTAAATATGAGCAAGCGGAATTTTATACGTCGTTTTAAAAGCGCAACTTCCCTGAACCCGATCGAATACATCCAGCGAATAAAGATCGAGGCGGCCAAGAAATCCCTTGAAGCGGGCGAATCAAACATCGCCTATGTTACCTACGAGGTCGGTTACAACGACTTGAAAACCTTCCGGACCATATTCAAACGAATTACAGGCCTGACCCCCATCGAATACCGGAACCGGTACAATACGGAGACATTGCTGACCTATTCAAATTAATTACACCTACTACTTGCATCGTACGATTAAAATCGTACCTTTGCCATGTACTTAATTTTCATAGCCATGAGTTCCGAAAAAACCGAACCGACGAAAGCCGAGCTCGATATCCTGACAATCCTCTGGAAACACGGCCCGTCCACCGTCCGTGCTGTTCACGACCAGCTGAATTCATTTAAGGAAGTGAATTACACCACGACCCTCAAACAAATGCAATTGATGGCCGAAAAAGGTATGCTATCGCGTGACGAGCGCAGCATGAAGCATATTTATGAAGCCGTTGAAGAGGAGCAAAAAACGAAAAGCCTCCTGCTCGACCGCTTTGTGGACCATTTGTACGGCGGCTCGGCCAGTAACCTGGTCATGCAATTGTTGGACAACAAAAAAACCTCCAAAGCAGAGCTGGACGAAATCCGGGCGGTTTTGGACCAATTGGAAAAAGGAAATTCCTAAATCAAACCAGCCATGAAAAATCTTCTTACTTCCGAAACCACCTACGCCCTGATCCGGCAGATCGGGCTTGCACTTGGCCATTCGCTCTGGATTGGCGCTGTTGCTTCACTTCTGGCGGCAGCCGTCGTCGTCTGCACGCGCCGCAGCCGTCCGGAGATCCGCTATAACTTGCTGACCGCCCTGCTTTTGCTGTTTATCTTGGCCACCGGCGTTGCATTTGTTCAATCGGGTCCCTCGGTGCCGGGCGGCGTACCGGCCCGCGGCTTTTCGGCCGCCGGCATTGCAAATGAGCCAATGGTTTCCGGTCAAATACCATCCCAAAGGCAAAGTATTGTCATCATTGCGGCGGACTTTTTAACCCGGAACATCTACACGATCACGCTGGCCTGGCTTGTCATTGTAGTTGCCAAAATCACCGGCCTCATGCTCGGGCTTTACCGTTTGTACCAGCTTAAAACGCAGCAGATTTACAGCATAGGCAGCCATTGGGAGCAGCGTGTGGGCGAGTTTGCCAAAGCCATGGGCATAACGCAGCCCGTGAAGCTATTTCAGTCCGGCCTGGTGAAAGTCCCGACCGTGCTGGGCCATTTCAAACCGGTGATACTCGTCCCGCTGGGCGTGATCGCCTCCATTCCGGCAGATCAGATCGAAATGGTATTGCTGCACGAACTCGCCCACATCCGTCGTCTGGACTTTTTCGTCAATTTCCTGCAACGGCTTACCGAGTTGCTGTTTTTCTTCAACCCGGGCATTCTCTGGATTTCCGGGCTCATTCGCGAAGAGCGGGAAAATTGCTGCGATGACATGGCCCTGCGGCATTCGGGGAACCAGACGACCTATATTCGTGCCCTGCTTGCGTTTCGCGAATACCAGCTGGGCGAAAACGTATATGAACTAGCGTTCTCCGGGAAAAGTGGCATTGTACAACGCGCCAAACGCATCGCCTCACGCACGAACTCGACATTGGGAGCGGCCGAAAAAACGATACTGCTCATGGCCATGTTCGCATTCTTCACATTTTCAGTCCTTTTTGCTCACTCCGGTGGCCGGCAATCCGGTGGCCGACAGTCCGGTGGCCGGCAATCCGGAAATACGCAAATAGTACCGCAAAAGGGCAATGTAAAGCAAGCAGGACGTTCAGGGAAAACTAAAGTCAATGCCAGCTCTCCACAAAATGAGGCTGACGCACAACCAAAGAATGCTCAAAATCAAATCATTAACAGTCTGAACACAGCAAATAAACAAGGACTCCAAAATCCCGTACAGCATGCACAGCGCCGGAGTGTGACATCAGCGGATACGCTCCAACCACTGCAAAAACCGATCGCCCCGCTCTATCAGCCTGTGGCTCCCCTCTATGCCGATTCTTCCGGCGGCGTACGGCTGGCCCCTGTGCAATGGCAGCCTTATCAGCAGAAATATAAAATGCAGCCGCTGCAAACCTATAAGCACGAATATCAGCCCAATCCGATTCGCATCAAGCGCCAGGCGATCAACGAGAAAATCATGGACGCGATCGAACAGCAGGGAGTCGCCATTTCCAGGAACGAGATCGATTTCAGGATTACCAATAAAGAACTGATCGTCAATGGTATCAGGCAGCCGGAAGCAGTTCACAAAAACGTGCTCGATGCGGTACTTACCAACCCGGACGACGTCATCGACTTCACCTACGGAAGCCACCAATAGTTTAAAACAGTGCATTCATAACCAATAACTTACTTCCGGTAAGGCAGGCAAACTACGGCTCTGCCGGTCACAAAAACACTAACCTTAACATTACATCATGAAAACCAATGGCCGGGTGGGAACCACCCTTTGGATTGCCGTTGCCATGCTGGCGGCATTAGGGAATGCTTATGCCCAAATAAAAGGGAAAGTGGTAACGCAAGACAACAAGCCGCTGGAAGGTGCGGCCGTTACAATGCTTCAAGCCGCCGATTCGAGTCTGGTCCAAACAGTGCTTACCGCCCGGGACGGGACTTTTTCCGTTTCCGGCCTGCAAAAGGGCACCTATTTCACGTCTGTCGCGATGCTGGGTTTTAAAAATTTCACCGGCGGCAAGTTTGACCTCGCCGACGGAAAGCCGGATATCGATTTGGGGACCATTACGTTGAGCGTCGCCGACATCCGGCTCCACGAGGTGAAAGTGACCGGGCAGAAGAACTTCGTGGAATACCAGATCGACCGCACGGTACTCAACGTCGATGCGCTGATTTCGAATGCAGGTGCCAATGTGCTGGAAGTACTGGAAAAAGCTCCCGGCGTAATGGTCGATCAGAGCGGCAGCATCAGCCTTAAGGGCCAGCCGGGCGTACTGGTGTTGATCGATAACCGCCCCACGTACCTCTCTCCGGCCGCATTGGCAGCCTACCTGCGGTCATTGCCTGCCAACTCAGTTGAGAAAATCGAGCTGATCACAAATCCTCCCGCTCGCTATGACGCAGCCGGGAGCGCGGGGATCATTCATATTAAAATGCGTAAAAACAAGGTCCATGGCCTGAATGGCAGCATTACGCTCAGTCCGGCAAGATCTAGGTACTGGCGGCATAATGAAAACATCAACCTCAATTACCGGAGCAACCGCATTAATTTCTTTACCAATGCCAGCTTCAACAGCACCGATCAGTGGCGCCGGCTCGATATCCGGCGAAGGTATTATGGCGAAAATGATGTATTACGGTCATCGTTCGACCAAACCACGCTTTTTTACCCCAAAAGCAGGACCTCCAACCTGAAAGCCGGTATCGATTTTTATGCCAATGAAAAGACTACCTGGGGCCTCGTGTACACAGGCGCATTCACACGCTCGCGCGAGCGGCGGCCTGTAAGTAGCTCGGTCAGGAACGCTACCGGCGATATCGATTCGCTCATACGCGCCGACAACAGCGACAAAAACCGCTTCCGGCAGCATGGTATCAACCTTAATTTCAGCCATCAATACGACAGCACCGGAAAGTTACTGACCTTCGACCTCGATTATATCAGCTACCGCATCCGCGCCAGGCAGACATTCGTCAACGATTTCTTCGACGGCGATCAGAACTTCAAAAAGCAGGAAAAAATTACCACCGACCTGCCTTCGTCGATTGCTATTTACTCAGCCAAAACCGATTACGAACATCCGCTGCGAAAGGGAAAACTCGGAAGCGGATTTAAAACAAGCCTTGTCCTAACCGACAATGCGGCCAATTACTTTCTGCATCAGGGCGAAAGCGTATCGACGGATTATGACAAAACCAACCGCTTTCGTTATTCCGAAAATATCAATGCGGCCTATCTGAATTTCAGCCGCGAGTTCAAAAGGCTCTCGTTGCAAACCGGCCTCCGGGCAGAAAACACGAATAGTTATGGTCACCAGCTAGGCAATGCAGTCAAGCCCGACTCGTCGTTTTCCCTGCATTATACCAGTCTCTTCCCTACCCTTTTCCTGAGTTACAAACTCGACACCAACCAGACGCACCTGAATTTCTCCTATGGCCGCAGGATTGGCCGTCCCTATTATCAGGACTTGAACCCATTCGTTTTTTTGCTGGACAAATTTTCCTACTTCGCCGGTAATCCCTACCTGAAACCTGAGCTGGGCAACAGGTTCCAGGTTTCACTCAACTATAAGCGCCGGTTCAACCTGTCGTTACTTTACAATTACACCCGGAATATGCACGGCGAAGTAATCGAGCAGGCCGGGAACATTTTCATCAGCAGAACGGGCAACATCAGCAGGTTGATCTGGGGTGGTATCACATTGTCGGCGCAGCTTAAAGCAGGCAGTTGGTGGACCTGCAGCTTTTACGCCGAACTGATCCGCAACAACTTCCGGGGCATGCCCGGCGATCCTGGCCGCACGACCGGCTCAACCTATGGCTACATTAGTCCGAACAATCAGTTTCTATTCAAAAACGGGTGGAGCGCCGAACTGAGCGGGTTCTATATCACCAGAAGCCAGAGCGCGCAGTTCGATAAGAACGACCTGTTTCTTGTCAATACGGCCGTTCAGAAAAAAGTTATGAAGGATAAGGGCATAGTCAAGCTGTCGCTTCGGGACATTTTCAGCTCGCTCGAACCGAATGGCCGCATTCTCAACATTCCCAATGCCCAGGCGACGTATTATAATGATGCCGACACACGGGTGCTCGTGGCATCGTTCACCTACAATTTTGCCAAAGGCGTTTCCGGGAAGCAAAAACGCAATGTAGGTGGCTCGGGAAGCGAAGAGCAGCGGGTAAAGAACTAGAAAGGCGAAGTTGTCACTTAGAGTAATTTGCTAAATATTAGCGCTTTACACTAAAATGACCCTTTAAATGTTCTGATTGCCTTTGCTACTTAGCTAAATCCGAAACGAACACGAAGCTCGTTCAAATCTACTTTCGGTTGAGCGTTGGGCTATTGTTCTTTATCGACCACTCAATACCCTGTCGCAGCAATTTCCTGTAATTAGGGTTTCCAAATGCCTCGGGCCCGTGACCGAGTTGTATGAAAAGTACCTCGCTCCGGCCAAAGGGATTGGTCCAGGCAATGTATTTCGAACTTCCCGGATGCGTTGTGCTCAGGAGAGGCCGGATCGTTGGCTGGGTCCCAAAGTTCCCGTATACTTCGTCAAAAATCTCAAAATCCGGGAGTCCTGTGGTCACAGGATGCGCCCGGTTTTCAATTTTAACCGGGATCACAACATCATGTTGGTAACTGGATTTCAACGTATCGCCATCGACTAACGTAGCCTTTGCGTAATACTTGCCGCCGATAATTTGCTGGAACGTATCCCAATTTTGATAGGAAACCAACGCATGATGCAGGAAGATCATCGCCTTGCCCTTTTGCAGCAGCTGCAAATAGGCCTGTTTTTGCGACGCCGTAATCGAGTCGTTCATGTCATAAAAAACCAGGGCGTCGTATTTGTTAACCGCAGGCGAAGCGATGAGTTCGTTGGCTTTCGGCTGCTCTATTTTGTCATAACTAAAATTACCCAGTGAATCCATCATGTTGTAAAACGGCACCTTCTCGAATCCGTGGCCGCCTGTGACGATAAGCAAACGTGGCTTAGGCGCAAAAATCTTAACCAGCTCCACCCGTTCCCCACGCCTGGTAGGAAAAGAAAATGTGCTGCCGGTCAGTTGTTCCGCTTTTTGTCCGTTCCGCAACAATTGTACTTTGTGTCCCGGCCACGGGTTTTCGATGGCACAAGGCCTTCCAGCTTCGCTCAGGAGCCTTACATATGCGATCTCTCCTTGCTCCAAACGACTACTTACCAAAAAAGCGCCATACGCCCGGAGCTGATCGAAACTGGCATTTTTGGTTTTGTTCCAATTCGGGAATATCCTGACTATCCCTTCGTAACTCTGCATCATCATTTCATTGATCGTCAGGGGAACTGCCGACAGCGTCTCTATCCCCCCGCCTTCCGCGGTAATCCAAAGGTTGGGTAACGACTGGCGCTTGATCCGGTCGGTGAGCTGCCGCATGATTTCATCAGCATCATATCCAACCCTGACCGCGGCCGGGAAGCAGGTTTCGATTCCATTACCGAGCGTATTTCCCCAATCTCCCGGGGCTTTCATTTTGTCTTTCCATCGGCTGATATCACCCAGCAGGATTTGGTTGAATGCGGAGTCGGTCTTGGGCCCGCACACGCCGGCCGGCAGGAGCAGCCCGTGTATGGATACCCGTGCAAGGCCTTCAACCCGGCTGTGAACCGGAGAAGGGCTGGATTCTACACCTTTCAGACTTGGCTTGCCGTCGACCTCCCCGACTGTGAATTGGCTCATGTGCGTCACAATATGTTCCCACTTTTGAACCCTGCCCGTGTCGGCTTTCAGGAACCTGCTTACGTCGATAATGCCTTTGAAAAGCATTTTTACCAATCCAACAGACAATGTGGAATTGAAATCACCCAGGAGCTGGCGCCATTGCCCCTTGTTTTTCAGGTTTGGCATTACCTCATTATAATGGTCCATGTGAATGACGTAGCGCCCGTCTTCGAATTTCAGATAATCTTCCCAGAAATTCGCGCATTCCAGCATATAAGGGTACACTTTTCGTGCGTAGGCAACATCATACGTACTGTAAAAGCGCATGAGCATATTGCCGACGCTGAACACGGCGTTGATTTTTTGTCCCAGAAACTTGTATCCGCCGTCGATGGTATTCTCCCTGGAAGCATACCGCTTCTCCATTTCATCGGGCGTCAATGGCCAACGTGTCGTAACAAGTCCCATTGGCCCGATTCCGACAGGATAATAAATGCCGCGGATGCCCAAGAGCTCCTTCGCATGGCGCTTTCCGTTTTCCATGTAATCGAGCAGGGGCTTGTCGAAATTACCGGTCTCGTCGATACGGTTCGACGAATAGGCAGCCCAATAGGGCGCCTGGTAGTTGTAATTCAGATGGTAGTCTCCACCCCATGCGGCGGAATCTTTTGTAATAAATGGCCCCCAGATGCCGGGCGCAAACTTATCCCCACGCGACGTCGCCCCGAAAAGGTACTGCGACGCATAGTAGTATTTTTCAAGAAACGGGTCCCCTATTTGTACTGCCGACTGCTTCCAGAACTTTTCCCACCAGGCGTAATGCTCCTTTTGCAGCTGATTAATAGTAGCCTGCGTCGTCCCCTTTGCAACCGCAATCGCCTTTTGTTTCCAATCTCTTGAATCGAAGTTGGTATACATGGTCACCACCAAAGTCACCTTGCTATTGGGTTTCAAGGTAATGCTACCGTCGTTTCCCGGCTTCGCTCCCAGCACTTTAACGGCCATCGCTACATGCGACGGCCATTCCAGCAGCGGCGTATTTTCAAACGAACGTGTAACCCAATGCGTGCCTCCGTCCACTCCCTTTGCATTGACCGAGGTATTTCCTTCGGCCGCCTTTAAGGTAAAATCCATTGAGCAAGCCTGGTTTGACCCGAGCTCGACAACTACCGTATTGGCGGTTGCCGACACCCAGGTTTTAATCCGAACCGTAAGACTATTTTTGGTAAACCGTCCGGTAATTTCACCTTTGTCCTGTATTTGCTCCGCATAATAGTCGGCGCCCGAAAGTGCGGGAATATGCATCTCCAACCACCCGGGCAGCGCAATACCACCGCCTGGATAAACAGGGTATGCACGCCAGAAATCATTTTTCCCGAGATAAAACAGCAGCTTATCAGGCTTCCCGCCGAGCGTCAGACCGATATCCCCGTTTCCCGCCAACGGCCCATCCGGCGTTTTGGCTGTGGGCACTTTGGCGGGCGGGCTTGTGAAGACGGCTTTATAGCGTCCGGCATATATTTCCTGCGCATTCCCGTCTTTAAAAAAACAGAGCAGGATTACGACTGAAAAGCAAATTCCCTGAATGGTTGTTGTCCGAAAAATCTCGTTCATGATTTCGTTATTAATAAGAATGCCCGGCGAAATACCGGCGCACTATCAGCGGTCGAATCTTGCGATGAAACCTCCGCCTTCGGCGAGGTCCAGCTGTATGGTACCATTTTTGTCGTAGCTTCCTTTTCCAAGGCCGACACCCGCGGGGTTGCCGTCCGCATCCCTCACTTCCGAAGCATTGAACTTGCCTTCCCCCAGGAACGCCAGGGAAATATCAATGCGCTTTGGCATAGCCCCATTCATTACTGCCAGAAACCAGCTCGTTCCGCTTCGACGCGCATACACGGCCGCCTCCCCAATCGCGGAGCCGGGTAGTATGATCGTCTCGTCCCACACGGACGGAATGCTCTTGATCATCCCGACGGCCGGGTTGGCAAGCAAATGCTCCGGACTGGCCGAGTAGGTAAGTAATGGGGCCGAGAAAATGGCGGCACTGGCGATCTGGTGCGCCCAGGTCGTGTTTTTCCGTCGCTCGCCAAAATGGACGGGCGTGTATTCCGCTTGCCCCGTTACAAAGCGGGTAAACGGTAATGTAACGTTGTGCCCGGCCCTGTCCTTCAACTTACTAGCCTCCATCCCCTTCACTGCCTCGCGGGTGAGCTCGTTGGGCCAGGTACGCTCCTGGCCGGTGGGTTTATTGGCTCCGTGAAAGTCGACCATGATTTTCAGTTCCGCCGTTTCGCGCAGAATTGACTGGTATAAATCAATTTCCTCCTTCGCCTCATGGTCGAAAAAATCGATCTTTAAGCCACTGATACCCAAATCGCGACAATGCTTAAAAAAAGCCTGACGGGTTGTTGCATCCCTGAGGTTTTTGGAATGCTCCCATAACCAGATGTGAACGCGCTTTTCGCGTGAATAGTCTACCAGGGATTTCAACTCGCTATCAGGCCATTTTTTCCAAAAGCCTTCGAGGATATTGTGCTTAAAACCGAGCTCAGATGCCTGCCGCGAGTATTCCTTCATAGTTTCCAGTGTGCCTTCGCCGCCGCCGTCAAGATATTTCCACACGGCGGCACCTGGCTGGATCCAGTCTGTTTTGATGCCCTGGGGAAATAGCTTCGGATCTGGTGGCGGGCAGAGGTTATGCACAATGTCGCTATTGACCAACGCATTCAGTCCGTTGGCGACGATCACTGTCCTCCATGGGGTGCTGACTGTCCCGGTGATGGCGGCAGGTTGAGAAAGCCTGAGCACATCCTCCGCGCTGTATCGCAACTTAAACGGGTAAGAAGTGGGCTGGCTTTGAGGCAGTCTTAATACCATGCCCCGGTTACCGTCTGTTTGAAGGGCCATCCCCCCGTAATTTTTGAGATCTGCCTCCGTCACCGACAGGTAGACCTGGCTCCCGGGCATTCGGAATGTCACGGAAGGAGCTGCCCATTGTCCGGCTTTCACGGTATCCATGTTTTTCCGGGCATATTCCCCTTCATAATGCATGTACAAGTCGTGGTACCAGCCGGTGGTCCCCGCGGGAAGCCTGAAAACAGTGGATTCGTCGGCAATGCGTTTTGCATCCGGCTTCCCGGGAACGATCAGCCGGAATGCTGCGCCATCGTTAAACACCCGTACATCAAGCGTATAATGCAATGCACCACGGCTAATGCCGATTTTTGAGCCGCTGTAATGGTTCCTGACCATCGAGTGAGCTCCGTACCATGGATATGTTTCGTCCAGCTGATAGCTATCTGCGTTGCCGATCCTCACCTTGTCGGTAATGGCTTTCGCATCCAGCGACATCCGGATTGGCGAAGCTTCGATTACGTCCCTGTTTTCGTAGGAAATTCGATAGAACAGGGAATCGCTCTTCGTAAATACATGGAACGCAACTTTTTGATCAGGACTTTTCACCGTCAGGTCGCCTGCGGCCAATAGCCGGGTGGATGCCAAAAGTATCAGCACCGTTATTCTTTGTATACCCATCATGATTCTCAGTCCTCAATAATTTTCGTTTTGTGTCCAGATCCCTTTCATGATATCCATTTGGGCCAAAGGGATTGGCAAAAGGTAGGCTTTGAATTTTCTTTTTGTTCCTTTCGCATCGTAAGCTACCTGCGGAATAACCTTTTCCGCGACCTTCCAACGCACCAGATCGTTATAACGCAACCCTTCGAAGGCAAGCTCAACCCTGCGCTCGTTTCTGATCACGTCGCGCGTGAGGGCCGGTTTGGGAGGCATTTCAACGCCCGGCCTCGCCCGAACATCGTTCAGCGCTTTCAGCGCACGTGCATCGGTCCCCTTTCCGCTTTCAAACATGGCCTCGGCATACATTAAGAGCAAGTCGGCGTAACGGATCTTCACCATATGCTGCTCGCTCAGCGTCGAGCCCGATCCGTTGTTGATCGCCGTGTTAACCCATTTCCTGAAAGCCATGCCTGTGTACGGGATTTGTCCTTCCGCAAGACTTCCGGTTTGCTTAAAGCCTGCCGGATTGTAGGCCCACGGGTCTCCTGCTTCAAAAATGGTCATTTTCCTGCGCGGGTCGTTGGGTTCATAGGCATCCCGGAGTTCGAGTGTGGGGAATACCGACATCCTCGCCCCGATAATCTGATCAAGCGAATGGTAATCGTCCGGGGCTTTGAACTGCACCGAAAACATGATCTCGCGGTTGCCGATCTGGTTTCCGAAGAAGATACCGGCATAGTTATCTGAGAGTTTGAATGGATTGGCGGCATCCCCGATCAGGCTCCATGCCGCATCGGCTGCCTCGCTGTACAGCTCATTGTTCAGCAATACCCTCGTCTTTAAAGCAATGGCCGATCCTTTTACCGCACGCCCGTCGGTATACGCAACCGCGGGCAGATACGAGATGGCGAGATCGAGATCTTTGAGGATCTGTGCTACTATCTCTGTTTTTGGCGCCCTGGGCGTTGCACGGAGATTATCGTCGAGCTCCGCCGGTTTCAGAATCAGCGGCAGGTCCCCGTAGAGTTGGGTGAGGTCATTGTAATAAAAAGCCCTCAGGAACAATGCTTCTCCTTTCATACGGTTGCGCACAGCGTCGGTAGTAGCCGTCACGCGATCGATATTGGCCAAGAAATAATTGCACGCGGCTATGCCCTGAAATCCGATGGTAAACGACTTGCTGACAATTCCCGTAGTGGCCGAATTGTGTTCCCCTCGCATCACGACATCGAACGACTCGTAATTGGAGGTATTGGAAGCATTGTCCGATAATGCCTCCCAAAAAAGAGAGTTGCCGCTCTGGGCCGGACCGTTTGAAATAATCGGCTCTTTGAGCTTGGCATAGCAGGCGATCAAAGCCTTGTTGGCTTCCGTCTCCGTCTTCCAGAAATTTTCAGAGTTGGGATTACCGAGCGGATTGGTGTCCAGCGTGTCCTGACAGGCGAACACCACCGTAGTCAACAGCAATAGAATTATATTATTTAAATATCTGGTTGTCATAACATTACTGATTAAAATGTGACTTTAACACCAAATGAATAGATCCTGGCCTGCGGATAAATAGCCGCTCTGCCGCTTGCCGCCGCCCGCTCGGGATCTATACCCTTGAAAAACTTGGTGAATGTCACCAGGTTATCTCCCGACACGTATACTCTGAGCATCTGGATCTTCACGCGGTTGATCAGTTTGGTTGGGAAGCTGTAACCCAGCTGAAAGTTCTTCAACCTCAGATAGGAAGCATCTTGGAGCCACCAGTCGGATACCTGGGTGTTAGGCGCGTAATTTTCGTTAAAGATGTGCGGTATCGTATTAGACGTTCCTTCACCGTCCCAGGCTTTTTCCCAGAATGTAGGAGGCGGCCCCGCCTGCCTGAAAGGTGCTATCCCCCACTCCTTGATGTATATTTTACGCCCTTCCACGCCTTGCAGGAAAATGCCGATGTCAAAGTTTTTGTAGTCTGCGTTAAAAGTCAACCCGTAGTTGAACTTGGGGAAGGCGCCGCCGACCACCATGCGGTCGTCCGTTGTAATCTTCCCATCCGGTACGCCGTTAGGCCCGCTGATGTCGCGGTACTTCATGTCACCGGGCTTTGGTTTCACGAGCGGGGTCGGCCCATTGTCAATTTCGCCCTGGTTTTGGTAAATGCCGTCAAAAACGTACATAAAATAGGAGTTGTAAGGCAGGCCTTCCTGCGTTACCGTGCCGTTGCCGTTGTTCACTTCACGGGCACCGAACTTCACAACCTTGTTTTTGTAGGTTTCAAAATTTCCCTGGACCTTGTAGCGGAAATCCTTAACCCTGCTTTGGTAGCCCAGTGAAATTTCAACACCTGTATTGCTCATTTCTCCCAGATTGACCGTCGGACCGGCTACACCAATAAAGTCGGGCACCTGCAAAGGCCTCAAGATGTTCGTGGTCTTTTTGGAATACCAGTCGATGCTTCCGAACACCGATGCCCTGAACAGGCCAAAATCGATCCCGACGTCGGTTACCGTCGTGGTTTCCCAGGTAATGTTGCGGTTGATGAGGTCTGTCTGCGTTACGCCTTGCTGCAATGAGCCGCCGATATTGTACACCACGGGGTTGAGCACCTGCTGATACGGGTAGGGCATGGATTCGCCGCCCAGGTTCCGGTTTACATTCTGGTTACCGACCTGTCCCCATGATACGCGCGCTTTCAGGCTTTCCAGCCAGTTGACCTGTTTCAAAAACTGCTCTTCAGAAATCCTCCATCCTGCGGAGGCCGACGGGAAAAAGCCCCATTTATTACCTTCCGGGAAGCGCGACGAACCGTCGTAACGGAAATTCCCTTCAAGCAGGTATTTCTCTCTGTAATTGTAACTCACCCGCCCGAATACCGATTGAAGCGCCCATTGATAAGCCAGACCGTCGGCCAGCTGCCCGCCTGGGGAGTATGCGCCTAGTTCCAGCAGGTCATTCGACGGCGCATTCCTTTTGAATGCCTGCAAGCGGTCGTACCGGAAGGTTTCCTGGCTCACGCCCAACAATACATTCAGGTCGTGATTTTCCCTGATTTTCTTCGTGTAATTCAAAGTACCAAACAGGGTGTACTGCACGTCATTTTCTTTCCGGACCGTCAGGTTGTTTTCGCCCACTGTACCGTTCCACTGCGTGTTGTACAAGTACTGGCCGCTGGCGTCCGGCAAAAACATATAGGCCGGAATCCCCACTACGTGCACTTTGGTTTGCCGGTCGTTGAATTTCACAGCGCCTTTGATCTGCCCTTTTAAACCCGGGAAAATATTCACATCTAAAAATGCCGATGCCAGCGCGTAATAGTTCCTGACGTACCTGCCGCCGTTTTCAGCGAGTGCGACCGGGTTTTTGTTGCCGCCTTCCTGTATATAGGCTTTGGCAGCATAACGGCCACTTCCATCGGGCAGCTTCGGCGTAAATGTAGGGTGCGCTGCCAATGCACTGAGAATCTGGTCTTCGGTCGAATTCCCGTCGAAAACGGTATTCAACGCAGTTTCATTCCGATCTCCTTTCGAAAAGGCCAGGTTGGTCCCAAACGTAATTTTTTTGTTAAGACTTGTCTTGAAATTGAACTGCGCATCGTAGCGCTTGTAGCCGGTAGCGATCAGGATCCCGTCCTGATTGAGGTAACCTGCCCCGAAATTATAGGTCGTGTTTTCCTTTCCGCCGTTTACGCTCAGGTAATGCTGCTGCATGGGGGAAGTCCGGAAAATAGCGTCCATCCAGTCGTAGCTCGGGTACTGGGCAGGGTTTGTAATGCTTCCCTGGCGGTATTCTTCAATTTGTGCGGGCGTATAGAGCTGGTTCGCATTTGTTCCCGTGTGGGCGATGGCCTTGTTGAGCAGCTCCATAAACTGCACCGAGTTTGTTATCCTGTCATAGACGGAAGTGGCTTTTTGGCTGCCGAAGTTGTAGCTGTAATCGACGTTTAACCTCCCGGCCGTACCGGTTTTGGTGGTTACCAGTATAACCCCGTTCGCGGCGCGCGAACCGTAAATAGCCGCCGATGCCGCATCTTTTAATACAGAAATGCTTTCGATCTGATTAGGGTTGACGTTGTTCAGGTTACCCTCCACCCCATCGATCAATATGAGCGGATCATTCCCCGCCCCGCTGAAAGTACCCTGCCCGCGGATTTGTATACTGGCGTTTTCAGCACCCGGCTGCCCCGAGTTCTGGGTCACTTGCACGCCGGGCATTCTTCCCTGTAACAGCGAAGTGGTATTGGGCGCTTGCCGGGTGGTCAGCTCGGAGCCTGTCACATTGCTAACGGCGCCGGTCAGATTCACTTTTTTCTGGGTACCGTAGCCCACCACCACTACCTCTTCCAAAGCCTTTTCGTCCGTCGCCAGCACGACGTCGAGCACTTCGCGCTTGCCAACTTCCAGCTCCTGAGCCACGTAGCCCACAAAGCTGAATATGAGCACCGGATTATCTTCCTGGAAATCCAGATTATAATTCCCGTTCTGATCCGTAATCGTCCCGTGACTGGTCCCCTTGATGATCACGCTTACGCCCGGCAAGCCCACACCATCCTTGTCGGCCACCTTGCCCCTGACCGGAGCCTTCGTTTTGGGCTCGGGGATCAGTACCTCGCGTTCGGTCAGGATAATATTTCTGCCCTCCTGCCGGAACACGATATGGGTTCGGTCGAGGATCAATTCCAGCGTTTTCTGAACCGTCCTCGGCTCCCTTTGGAGCGTTATGTTGTCGAACGGCGAGACGGCCTTCGAAAGGTAGAAGATATTGTACCCCGATTCCTGTTGCAGCTTTTGAAGCGCTTCCCTTAAAGAAGACTTTTCCAAACCAATTGTTACATTGGCTTCCCTAATATCTTGCGCACCGCTCACACCCGCCAGCAGCAGTTGGCTTGCTATGATGAGAAGGCCGATACCATAAACGCTGATCTTCATTAAATTGCAAAGATATCGGCACAAGATACCTTGCCGGCCGGGCACAGTTCTTCTGCCTACGGATATAGGTTTTTTCATATATTTGTATTGTCTAGAAATTTGTTTTGCGAATTTTCTATTCAAAGCTCCCTATTGCTGTCCAAGGCCGGGGAGCTTTTTTATGGGATCACCGGGCAGCTACGGAGCCCGGCCGGGATGGTTGGCGTTTTGTTTCATAAGAGTTTAGTTATCAGTCAATTCAGCGGCAGCCTTCTCCACTTAACACCAGTTCGCCGCCTTCCAGGGCATATTTTGTATTGCTGGTCAGGGTCAGTACCTTAAAGACTTCTTCCAGGGTTTCCGTCCCTGAAAACCGGCCGGTTATCAGGCAGTTTTGCAATTGCGTATTTTGAAAAGATATTCTTACACCATAACGTTTTGCCAGCATTTCCGCCAGCTCCCCGAATGGCATTTCCTGAAACACCATATCGGCCTGCACCCAGGCGGTAAGCTCTTGCGACTTCACAACTTTTTCGTCCGCAATGGTCGTGTGGGTGTTGTAAGTCATCTGCTCGTTCGCAGTCAGCAAACTCGTGTGCTTACCTCCGTCGTCCACCCTTACTTTCCCCCTGGTGACCGTTACCACCACCTCACTTTCGGAGGGCAGGGATTTAATGCTAAATGCAGTCCCGAGAACCGTAGTACTGATTTTCCCCGTCTTGATCACAAAAGGAACAGGCTTGCGGCCACTGGCATTTAGATGCACCACATCAAAATAAGCCTCCCCTGTCAGCGACACCTCCCGGGTTTTGTTGTTAAAATCCCGACCGTATTCAATCCGCGTGTCGCCATGCAGCACGACCCGGCTGCCATCCGGGAGTACGACAAATTTCGTCTGGCCTTTCACCGACCGGTGCGTTACCATTCTGGCGATTGAAAGCTTGACTCCGGGATGCTGTTGTTCCCTTAGAACGAAGAAAATCCAGCCCAACCCAATCAGGATCACAACTGCCGCCGCCATACGCCAGAATATCCCGGACCAGAGCGGCCGAGACCTGGCTGGTTGAGAATTAATGCGTTTGGCTATGTTTCCTTTCATTCTTTCATGCACGCCGGCGAGCTCTTCTGCCGACACTTCGGATAAATGATCCGGTTTGCCTGCAAAGAGCTCATAGTATTTCTCGATCATGTCCGTTTCTTCCTCATCGGCACCCCCTTTGAGGTACTTCGCGACGATCGACCTGAACTTATTCCTATTTCCGCTTGACATGTTTATAAAACGCTGCTTATTTACCAGTGAAGAATGTCCCTGAAAAGTCCCAGGCCGACCTCAGATTTTTTACAAAAAATTTTAATGCAGGCAGACCCGGCTCGTGGAAAGGCTATGGGCGAAGCAACAAAATGATGACGATAAGGAGCCTTCCGATACTCTCGCGAAGGCTTTGTTGGGAAGTATTAAGCTGGTTTTGTACGGTTTTTCTCGATATATCGAGCTGCTCGGCAATTTCGATTGTGGAAAGTCCTTCAAGAAACCGTAATCTGAAAATTTCCCGGCGCTTTTCGGGCTGTGTTTCCAGCCATTGATGGATGCTTGTGAGCAGCTCATCCCTCAGAAAATTGGAATCGGCATTATCGGTAGAAAACGCCATATAATCGAGCGGCTCCTCGAAAGCCGGTAAATTCTTCCGTTTGTGATAAACAGCAAATACCTGGTACCGTACCGCCCCCAGCAAATATCCCCGGAGGTTTTCGATCCGTCTGCTGGCCCTTTTGTGCCATAGATCAACGAATATGTCCTGTACAATCTCCTCACTGTCCGAAGAGTCATTGATCCTTTTGAACGCTTCATTATAAAGTTTTCTCCAGTAACGCTCATAAATCGAATCAAATGCAGCTTCGGATCCGTCTGTCAACAGGGTCGCCAACTCATCATCCGTTGCCTTCTCGAGGGTATTCATGCCAGGTATGTCCAGATACAGAAGCAAAAATAACAAAAAAATAAAGAAGTAATGTCCTATTTTCTTTTGTCACGAAACTCCGCCGACGGAATAGCCGGAATAGAAAATACGCCCCAATTACTACCGATTAACAATATACGTTTTACTCGGTAAACAAATCCTCCGTGGGCAACTGGCTGCTGCGCGCTCTATCGAAACGGTATAAGTAAGGCGCTTTGTTGGCAGCGCCGGTGTACTTCTTTTCCAGCCGGTCGAGAACGTTCAGGCGCAAAATGCGTTTGGGAAAGTTGTTTTGAGCGAAGCGCTTTTCAAATATGGCTTCATAGAGGTCCTGGATTTCCTGCATGGTAAAGGTTTCAGGAAGCAGATTGAATGCATTCAATTTCTGGTCGATCGTGAGCCTGAGCGTTGCCAGCGCATTGGCCACGATCTGGTTATGGTCCATGATCATAGGCGGCAACTCCCCGATGGGATACCACTCAATAGACACGTCGAGGTCCGTCTTTTGCGGAATTACCTGATTCATGTCTACCAGGGCGTAATAACCGATGGATATAAAACGACGGGTGAACCAATCATAATCCATCCGGCTACGTTGCCCTTCGGCTAGCGGGTCACTAAACAAGTCGCTATTCTGACCGATCATCCGGTCGAGGAACTCCCGGCTGTTCCGGTTCGCCTTTCCCATTACCTGAAACTGTTCCAGGTACACGTCCTTTATGCCCGTACGTTCGTAAAGGATGCGCCTGGCCGCGTCGTCCGTGTCCTCGTCCTGGTACACAAACCCGCCGGGCAAGCCCCAAAAATCTCCTTTAAAAGCAAGCTTTGGCACCAAAACCCTCAGCTGCCGGTCCTGGTACCCCAGGATGACACATTCGACAGAAACCTGTTCGATGTAATTTTTATCACTTACTGATTCCATATTGTTTTTCATTTCTTGATACAGGCAGTCTGCTCACAAAGGGTGCCGCCGGGAACGACCGAAAGATACAGATTTAATTTATTATCTGATCATGTAGAGAATAACTGCCGATTTTCGGTTCAGCGGCCCAATGTTGCTAAACGGATGTCCCGGCAGCGGCCCCTTCAAACCAATAAAACGAAGACTATCAAGACATTATGTAGACGACAAGTAACTAAGACGGATCGCGATGCGCCGCGTTCAAATCCGAAACACAGTCAAAAAATTTATTATCTATTCATGTAGATAATAATAATATTTTTCTTTTACATTTGTGGAGTTATATATGATCACATATTGACGCATTGAAGTAATCAGCTACCAGTCACTCCATTACAGAGTGGCTGGTGTTTTTAAACGCCATTGAATTTTTGTTTGAAAAGCCGCCAGCGCCAAGGGGTACTGTGCCTGGTACCGGCTTGCCCGATTTGTACATTATAACCGATTAACAGATGAACAGACAATTCTACCTTCCCCGGCCTGAAAATGTATTTCGGCCGCTCTTTGGACTTGTGCTCCTATTCATGATCAGTTGCCAGATTGCGTTAGCCCAGTCGTCGGTCCACGGAAAGGTGGCAGATGGAAAGGGAGAGTCCCTGTTGGGCGTCAGTGTAAAGGTGAAAGGTTCGGTCCAGGGTACGGTTACCGATGGCTCGGGGAATTACGAGCTTTCTAACCTAGACCGGTCCGCGACGCTTGTATTCAGTTTTATTGGCTTCTTACCCAAAGAGGTAGTCATTGGTTCTCAGTCCGTTATCAATGTGCAGCTCATGGAAAGCCCGGCCAATCTGGAAGAAGTGATTGTTACCGGTGTATTCGATAAGCGAAGCCGGATGGAGTCCTCGGTGGCGATATCGGTGCTTCCTGCCAAGCTTATTCAGTTGCAGGTGCCCTTGAGTGCAGCCGATCTTTTGAAAAATGTACCCGGTGTATATGTCAACTCATCGCTGGGCGAAATCCGTAACACGGTCAGTTCCAGAGGCGTAAACGTAGGCGGGAACGACGTCTCCAATGGCTATTACTATGTTTCGATGCAGGAGGACGGACTGCCGGTAACAAATGCAACTTACGGCAACTATGGCCCGGATTTCTTTCTGCGGCCCGACCTTACCCTGGGCAAACTGGAAGCGGTTCGGGGCGGTACGGCGTCGATTCTGGGCAACAATGCTCCGGGAGGCATCTTTAACTATGTTTCCAAAACAGGTGGCCAGACATTCGAAGCGCAGGCGCGGGTGAAGTTCGGGCTGGAAGGCAACGGCCGGAATCCCTATTACCGGGCAGACGCTAATATCGGCGGCCCGCTGACGAGCGATAAAACGCTCACCTTTAATATGGGCGGGTTCTGGCGGCAAAATAATGGTGCCCGCTACCCCGGATATCCCATGAACAACGGCGGGCAGATCAAAGCCAATGTCGCGAAACACTTCAAAAAAGGCTCCATGAAATTATACGCCAAATACCTGAACGACCACAATTCCTGGTTTGAACAGTTGCCGACAGTTGATTTCAAAAACCCTCATCTGGCACCGGGCGTCAAGCAAACCAGCTCGGTATTGATCCCGCCGGTGTCGGCCCAATACACCATCAATGACAGCGGCGAGCAGGGCACCTTCGATTCGCGGGACAAGATCCACTCTAAAGACCTGGCAATCGGGCTCAATTTCGACCACAGCTTCGGGAAGGGATGGACGCTTGAAAACAAGGTTCGCTACGCCTACAAAACGTCCTATTGGAACACGACATCGATCCCCTACCCATTTGCAATCGACAATGTGACGTTCTACGGGGTAAATAGCCTGGCGGGTAAATTGGGCACTTATTCGTTCCGTGATCTGGCCACCGGCACCGAACTGGCCAATGTTACGCAAGGCATCAATTTCGTAAACGGGGCGCCGGCGGGCCTCAAATTCACCGTTAACAGCAGCAATTTACCCGGGGCGGAGGTTCAGAAGAACTCCCTGCTGTTCAACCCTTTGATCGTGTTTGATAACCGTGTAAAGGAAACCATCGACCAGGTCACGCTGACCAAACGGCTGAGCCACATGAGTTTTACAGGCGGCCTTTACTACGCGCATGCCGGTGTAAAGCGGCTTAATCCTAATGGCGTAGGCAGCATGTTTGGGCTCATGGGAAGCGCCCGTCCGCAACCAACGGCGATTGTCTACACCGACCTCCAAGGAAAAGTATATCAGGTTACCAATCCCGAGGGTACAACAGGCGGTTCCGGCAGGAGCGTAGCTACCAATATCTTTGATCTCACGCAAAATCAACTCGCCGGTTTCTTCGGACATACATGGGAAATATCCGGCAAACTGAATTTTGACTGGGGGATTCGCTTTGAACGTATAAGGGTGAGAGGTAGCAACCAGATCGCGTCCGCGACGACTTCCACCGACGGCGGAACGGACAAAAATCCCCTGACATTATACGACAACATGGGCGGAGCCGTGACTTCGACATTGGATTATAACAAAACGGTCAAGACCATTTCCTATTCAACCGGCCTTAATTACAAGTTCAATGACCAGCTGGCCGTATACGCCCGCTATTCACAGGGCCGCAAAGCGCCTGATCTTGGCATTTATCTCAACGTTCAGTCGTCGGTCAACGCCAGTTATCTCAATCCGATTGCGCAAAGCACACAGCAGTATGAAGTGGGTTTCAAAGCAAAACAGGATCGGTTCTCGCTTTTCGTTACCCCGTTTTACAGTCTGCTGGGCAAAGTCCCGCAGCAGGCCCTCGGCCAGGAATCGGCCGAGCTCACCTCCACCTACACGACTGCTGTTCTCTACAACAAGTTCAAAACGGTCGGAGTTGAAGTGGAAGGGACTTATAATCTGACCAAACAACTGAGTGTCCGCGCAGTCGCGACATTCCAGAAATCAACAGCTGTCGATTTCAATACCTGGGTGCTGAACGGTAACGGCAAGGCCGATGATCAGATTCAAAGCTACTCGGGCAACGAAACCGATTATTCGCCCCGCCAGATCCTGCGCATTTCCCCAACCTACACCTCCGATAAAGTCTACGGTTCGATCGACTGGTCGTATACAGGCAGGCGGGCAGGTAATGTGGCCAACGTATTTTATCTCCCCGGTTTTGACCAGACCAACCTGAACCTGGGCTATAACGTTTCACGCAGGTTACAGATTCAGGCTAATGTCAACAACGTGTTCAATCAAAACGGCATCATGGGCTGGTCGGCACCGGGCGGGTTTCCGGCGTCGCTCAATACGCAGGGCTTCACGAAGGCCCAAATGGAAGGCAATCCCAATGCGGTATTTTTCACGCTAAGCCTACCTCCGAGAGCCTATTTCCTGACGGCAACTTACACCTTCTGACCGAGTACCAATGCATTCACCGATGATAACCGCGCAAGGTCCATACTACCGGACCGGTGCCGATTGACCATCCACTTTACCATCATGTCATTCATCAAATCAAATGTTTAAAATGAAAAAGTTAAGTTACTTGATGTGGGCTTGCTGTGTGGCCTGCCTACTGCATTCTCCTGTTACCCAAGGGCAAAAGGCCGCGGTCAATCAAACCAATTACGCGCTTACCCCAAAGCTACCGCCCCCGCCGAAGCCCGAGCCTTTCAAAGTGTCCACCATCCCTCTGCCGGACAACGTTCTGGATGCGGTGCTGGTCAACTACTTACCCGATGCCCAACATCTGATTATGGAGGTCACTATGGCCGGTGCGAAAAAATCGAACCTTGCCGTCATGAAGGACGATGGCACCGGTTTCAAATGCCTGACCTGTGATTTGCCGGAGAACATCGGCGGAGAAATGCCGGTACCCCTTGCGGATGGAAAGCGCGTTTACACGCCGACCGGCATTCTTGAATGCAGCCCCTCTATCGTGGATTGCAAGCAAGCCCGAATCCTACCGCTGGTGTACCCAGCTGTTCCGGGAGCTAAAACACTGGCCCGCATTGCCAGCAATATGTCTCAGGACGGCATTCACGTCGCTTACACCCTGCTGGTAGCGAGGCCATTACCGAGCGCCCTGGTGCTGGTGAGCGAACTGACCCGCGTTTCAGATGAGAAAGGAGCGCGCTACGAACTCGCCAAAACGAAGGTAATTTCAGGAGACAAGACAGCGCTACCCGGTGCTCCTATCTTCCGGCCCTTCTTCTACGGAGGAGGCGAGGTAAAAAGCTTTACCGGGATGGGGAAATATCTGACGACTATCAGTGCCTTTGAAGCAGGTAATTTCGATATTGCCAAAATCGACCTGACCACCGGCGACGTCAGCCGCTTCACAAGGCATTTCAGCTATGATGAGGGCGTTTATCCTTCGCCGGACGGCAAGTGGCTGATTTTCCAGTCGCACCGGCATACAACCCGAATGGACGCGTTTAGCCTGATCCCCCGCCCGCTCATTGTCAACAATGCCCTGGCACCGGGAGTCGCGGAATGGCGGAACGAAGAAGTTGAAGGGTTCAGGGATGCCAGGCGGTATTACGGCCTGACGATGACGGACCAGTACGGCGACCGTGCACGGCTACCGGAGGACGGATACACCGGGCAGAACCTGACGACGGCATCGGACAACCTGACCGAGTACAATCACTTCGGTAACCTGACCTGGCACCCAAGCAGCACCCGCGGTATTTTCTGGGAGCAAAAGGATCCCCGGAAGGTAAAAAAGGGCGAAGCGATGGGCCGCCTGCGGATGATTACTTTTACATCGAGAAAGCCGACTACTCCCCTTCCGATCGTGACCCCAACCATGGACTGGGCAGTGAACCTGGCAGATCTTAAACCACTGGATTCCTCACAACCAACCGAAGGAAAGCTGGTCGGGCTTGTTTCCGGCCATGCCAATATAAGCACCCAAAAACCTGCGTCGCCTTCCGAAGAAACGCTATTCAAAATCGAGTATGTGAATTTCTCCGATGATGGGCAATATGTCCTGAATGGCTCAGAAACGATCGGTCAAAAAACCTTTTGGGAAGCAACCTGGAATGCGGATATTACTGTAACCGGCAAACACAAGGGTTTTCTCAAAGTTGATAACGCGAAGTTTAGCGGAAGAAGCCATGGGTCGGGCACCATCCGGACACAACTGGACGGCCACAAAATTGAAGTTGATCTCTCGAAAGGCCTGCCAACGGGCGTACCTGGCGAACTTCGGTAATACACAACCAAAATTTCTATGCTATTAGCGAAAAAGACCATTGTTGTGACCGGTGCCGGAAGCGGTATCGGTCAGCAACTGAGCCTGCAACTGTTGCAGCGGGGAGCCAACGTCGCGGGCATCGATATCAATGCAGCTACGCTTGACGAAACGGGGCGGCTGGCAAGTTCAGCGCCGGGCGAATTCAAAGGCTTCCAGGCAGACATTACCGATCCCAACAAAGTAAACTCGTTACCGGCCGAAGTGCTCGCGCATTTCGGTACGGTCGACGGAATCATTAACAATGCCGGTATTATCCAACCTTTCCGGCGCGTTCTCGATCTGACGATCGAGGATATCAACCGCGTAATGGCTGTTAATTTCTACGGTACGCTCTACCTTACGAAAGCCTTTTTGCCGCTTCTTTTAGCCCGGCCGGAGGCGCATATCGCCAATGTGTCGAGCATGGGCGGCTTTCTTCCGGTGCCGGGCCAAACGCTCTATGGCGCAGCAAAGGCGGCTGTAAAACTGTTTACCGAGGGACTTTATGCAGAATTGAAGGATACCCATGTGAAGGTTACGGTCGTGTTTCCCGGTGCCGTTGCGACCAATATAATGCAGAACTCGGGGCTGAACGTCCCTAAGGCGGACACGGCCGGTGCGTCTGAGTTCAAGCCCATATCACCGCGGGAAGCCGCGGGGCAGATTCTTCGGGCCATTGAGAAGGACCAATTTCGTGTGGTGATTGGCCGGGATGCGCGTGCTATGGACAAACTTTACCGTCTCAATCCAAAATATGCGGCTGACCTGATCCAGCGCAAAATGCGTTCCTTGCTAGGCTAGGCAGGGGGTTTCAAGCAACCGGTAATCCTGAATACAGATTGAATAAAGCGGACAATGCGGCTAGCGCGATACTAGCCGCATTGTCCGCTTTTTAGTTAAAGTTACTATTTCGAACGCGCTCCAATTGCAATTACTTAATATTTATTTTCAACATTTAAAAATCCAATTATCAAACAATTCAATTAATCGTTTTCCCGTAGTGGTATGTCCTACCTGAATCTCATTTTGCATTTACTCACGAAACTCATTTACAAAATCATCAGAAATAGTCACAAAATTCAGTTATCGATACTTCATCACCCATTCATACCACAAAACCATTAATTATATTAGTTGAAAACAAATTCGAATAACAATTATATAAATATTAATATCCATCAAAATGAAATTTCAAAATAGAAAACAAGTTTAACGGAACAATCCATTTCACCCAAAGGAAAGGCCATTATTCATGTTGCCGTTTAATAATATAAAATATGATCGAATTAAGTATTCATATAAATTCGATTCGTTAACATATTTTTTTCAAATCTAAACTGTAAGCAAATGGCAAAGGGTAGAAAAATTCCAGAAAAACTTACGCTTACCAAAACAGATCTAAATTTAATAGATTTGGGTATTGAAATTTTAAGAAACAATAATGTTAAGAAAGTCGACGATCTTACCCGACTGAAAGACATTAACGAGCGGGGTGTAGCCGTTCCTGGTCGGGACTTGGTAGCCACAACACCCTATGTTGAAGTTGCGGTTGCGGTGGTGGCCCTGACTATTGCCGTTTATAAAGCATATAAATCAGGGGCTCTCGCGAACACCCGGGTATTGCCTACCGAGTTGCTTCAAAGATTCAAGATTGAGCACGACTTTTCCCTCGAACAGTTAATAGACGCCAGGGGAGAAATCAACACGATGTTAAATAGGTAATCGAACAAATCAATTAGTAAATATGGACATTTGTGTAGCTTTCATATTCGGTGTGTGGCTTTTGATTTCAATTATTTGGCAATTCCAATTCAAAAGCTTGACAACCATCAAGGAGTTCGACTTTATTGGTATTTTCCCCAACTGGACCTTTTTCGCCCCCAATCCAGGAACCAGCGACTATCATATTGTGTATCGATTGGCGCAAAATGATACCGTTATAACCGAATGGACGGAAATCCCCCTGATTTCTTACAGGACCTATTCAAATTCCGTCTGGAATCCGGAAAAAAGGAAGGTAAAACTACTGATAGATTGCATCAATGCACTGATCAAGACCGTGCAAAAATGTCGTAAAGAAAACATGAGTGATCTTTACATGACACAAAATCTATGCACAAGTGTTCCATATTTACTAATACTTAATGCAGTAACAAAATTCCATCAAAATAACACGGATAAAAACGCTACGCATTTGCAGTTCACCCTTGTGGAGAGTTTTGGGATAGGGTCAACCGAAGCAGCGAAGCCTATTATCAGTTCTCCGTTTCATCGTGTCAGGTAAATACACTTAAAATCATGACAATATGTATTACTATGAATATTTATACGTCATTTTACTATTATTCGTAATAGGCCAGGTTTTCACGACCTCAGAGTTGCTGTTCCTGCACCTCAAAGGGGAATACAGCAGCAACGGTTTTTTCTCCTGGAAAATCATAAGGCTCGACATCAACACCTTGACCGGAGACTCTCGAATCGGGAATATTCTGGATAATCTTTTAGATGCCCGTGGTTTTGTTAAACTGGTGTTCATGAAGTTGGCTTGCCTGATTATTCTGGTGGCTGCCGCTCCGTACTCCTACCTTTTCACATTCGCTAGCGCAACGCTCGTATTATGCATGCTTCTGATACAATTCAGGAGCATGTACGGGGGAGATGGTTCAGATCAGATGTCACTCATTCTTGCGGTGTCCATCTTTTTTGGATTAAGCATGGTTTCGTCGCCAGTCATTCAAAAGTATTGTTTTTATTTTATTGGCTTACAATCATGTCTGGCCTATTCAACATCAGGTATCGCAAAAATACTCTCAAAAAAATGGCGTAGCGGCGATGCGGTCTATGAGATTTTCAATACCGGATCGTATGGAAATAAAACCATATCAAATTTGCTGAAAAATAAAAAATACATCAACCTATTTTTGTGCTGGGCAGTAATCATCATGGAAATAATATTTCCTTTATGTTTGATCGGTCCGATTTATGTATCGTTTGCCATACTCCTGTGGGGATTCACTTTTCATTTACTGAATGTGATTGTCATGGGCCTGAATTCATTTTTTTGGGCATTTACAGCCACCTACCCCGCCCTGATTTTTATTATGCTGGATATTAAAAACTTGATTTGATCACATCGTCAGATGCGGCCCGCGGTAAAGCCACCGATAGTGCCTAATGAATACCGGGAACCCCGCTATAAACCAGTAACCGCAATGCGTCGGCGTCTCGCAAATGCCAGCTTCCCCACGATATGGGCGTATCACCGTTTGCGTCTTTCACCGACGGGTCGGCTCCGGCTTCCAGTAAGCTTTTGATAATCGTCGTGCTCGCGTACGCGGCGGCCCTGTGCAGCGGAGTTTCCCCTTTGAGGTAAGCATCGCGCATGAAGCAAAGGGTCGACACACCGGGGAATGTTTTCTTATTCACATCAATGCCTGCGGCTATTAAGATCCTGACAATTTCTTCCCTCTCCTTCATTTCGCTGGTTTTAGAAATCGTGTAGTGCAAAGCATTCTCGCCAGTCTCTGTGAATGCGAAATTGGCGTCCTCCCCTTTATCCAACAGCCATTTTACAGAATTCACCTTTCCATTGTAAGCCGCGTTGCACAGGAGGTTGGCACCCTCAAACGTGATTTTGGCTCCTAAGCTGTAGAACAGGTCCAACGCCGCTATATTACCATCCCAGGCGGCTGTAAACATCGCAAAATTGCCCCACTGATCGGTATAGTTGATATCTGCCCCGAGGCTCACCATTTTTTCGACTGTCGCCAGATGGCCATCGAAAGCTGCCGATAACATTTGTTTGTTCAAGTCATCCATAAGTTCCCGGTTTATTTTAAGGCCCAGATGTCACATGGCTCACCCCGCGTGGTTTGAGGCCGCAGCTACCTATGAGTTTGTCATCTATTAAATATAACCGGATTTTCGACGCTGTCGTCAAAACGCCACCATCCCATTCGCTGGCTTTGGCGTCGTTCCGTAAAACTTGCCGCTATTTCGTCAATGAAAGGTAGCCGTGGGCCCCGTGAAAAGGACTTTTCATGGCCGGACGTAGTGGAAAGATTCTCCCCACGTCATATTCAGTGTTTTGAAGGATGAGGCTTTGAGCTCGGGGTAAGTTAATTGCAGAAATTCGGAATCGCCCCAGAACGGTACCCGGTCGTCCAGCGGATGTCCCAATTCATTTTCGTGTCCGGGAATCACAAGTTCGGGATTGAACCCTTTTACGATCCTGTGGATTTCGTTGGTCCAGCTTGGGGGGATCAGCACGTCAACGTGGTACTTCCTTGCCACATGGTCAATCCAGTCGTAATCGATCATGAATTTTCCCTCGTTGATCTGGTCGCCCATATGCGAAAACGAAAGGCCTTCGGGTGTGAACACGAGCGGAACATTATTTTCAGTTTCTCCCATCTGGTGTCCGGGATACAACACGATTTTTAATTTCCGACCACTTTTGAGCGTCAGTTCCTGCAAGGTGTCGGCCTGCCGCTTCAAATGCGTTACTGCATTGTGGACCGGTTGTCCAGCCCAGATTTGAGGCGGCGCGATTACCGGTTTTCCATTGTCGATAAACTGCCTCGCAATCGCTTCATCAGCATGGTCGCGGTGGTAATGGCTTACGAAAAGTACATCGCATTGGCGAATGAGCCGGGTCATGATGTTCCCGGAAAGAGCAAATGAGTCGGAACGGGAGCTTTTCCCATCCACAAGATCGAATGCAAGCGTTACCGTTTTCGTGCGGATGATGAAACCCATATTATACAGTTTCCATATGACGGCCCCTTTTTGGACTTTCGTATTTTCGATTTCCGCGAGGGTATTTGCTATTCTTTCATGAAAAAAATCCTGCACAGGCTTTCTGTACGCAGCATACTTGTCGTGCAATACGGCATCGAGCAATAGTAAATGGGGCTGCCTGTGCGCCTGATGCGACAGCCCGGGAGGATATTTTTTGAGGGTTGCGTTGACTTCCGCAAGAAATGCCCTGGCCTGCCGGTCCATATATGCGTTGCCTTTGGCATCAAGGCAGGGGTCGGTGAGCGTCGCCGTATCGGTGGGCTTGTTCTGCGCAATACATAATGATGAAGAGAACAGTATTACACAAAGAAAGCAAGTGCGTATCATCGGTTGGGTTTTAAAGAATAACTGGTCTAATTACTCAAGACCCTCCATTTGATACCCCTCCAAGCCGGAAATGTTTGCTCCTGGTAAGATGAAGCTATCGTGCCGCCAGCGGGTTTTAGCGCGCAATAGCAGTCGTGCTCAAATCAATGTCCGAACCATGCTCAGAATCGTAAAACTCAGCAAAGATTATCCTGGCAACTACTTTTCCACCTGCCGTCTCCAACGAGAAGTCAACATTTAACAGCGCCGAAATATCCCTTACCAATATTAAGCCTAACCCGTAACTATCTCTACCTGAACTGCCAGCATCCGCTTCAAACTGGTACCCCTGATCTGTTCGCGGAATTTCATCCCGGTCTTCGCCCGGAACTGGGTTTTGAATACAAAGGTGCAGCCGGTCATCGATAACGGTGCCTGATATTTCGATTTCACCGTCCAGGGTATTTTTTATCGCGTTGTCCAGCAGATTATGTAGGATCACGCCAAGAAGGTTAGAATTGCTGATCACAGTCAGGTTTTCGTCCAAAGAGAAGCGTAATGTGTTGCCCCTTGAATGTAGAATCTGTTCAAACAAACCTGCCTTTTCGTGGATCAAAGCTACCAGGTTCACATTACCTAAATGCAGCGCCCCTTTACGGATCTGGCCTTTTGCAAATTCCAGCAGATTTTGCATAAATATCCCCATATTGCTCAACGCTCGTTCCAGTTGCTGATTATATTCATCTGCCCGCTCCAACTGGTTGTCCCTGATGAGATCGCCGGTAAGTTTAGTTCCGGTGATGATAAATTTCAGTGGTGCATTGACATCATGGGCGATCGATGCAATGATACGCGTGAGAAGGTATACCTGATGGTCCAGCTCGTCCTGCGACTTGCTCAAAACGGAAAGTGTTTGCTCTAATTCCGCGGTCCGCTCCGAAACGCGTATTTCCAGCAAGTATTTTTGCCGCTCGGCAGCAATAGCACGATCTGTGGCTCTTTGTAACGCCTCTTTTTGCCGCTGACGTTCGATTTCAAGCAAAAAAATAATGGGAACCATAATAAGTCCTATTAAGAGGCCGCGCAAGGAAAGGCGAATTGCTGCTATCCAAAATGGAAGTTCACGGATTGGTTTAAGCGGATAGTCCTCGAAAAAGGGGTTTGATCCGTAATAGAACAAATTGGACAGAATAGCGCAAAATATCAATGAAACAACGAGTTTCTGCCAGGTAACTAAACCAGGCCGGTAGTAAGTGTAATAGCTCACCAGCCAGATTGACATACACATCAGCCAGATAACAGTTTCCGACCCGATCAGATTTACGGGGTTAGCAGCCTGGCCCTCAGAAAGCCTGACTGGCAGGATGGAGACGGTTACCACGGTAGCCATCAGCGCACCAAGTCGCGAATTGTATTTCTTCATGGAAATAATATAGGAGCAATAATCCTTGCAATATAGCAGGTAGATAGCCTGTTGCCAATTTGAGCCTCAATGCGGAGCAGCCGATTTCATTGCATTGGTCTCGCCTATAAAGTTTTATATTTGGCGATGCAAAGCCACGGCTGGTCGGTGAGCGCGAGAGCTCGCACCCGATAGCAGGCTTTTGAATTGTTTGAAGCTCAACGAAGTTCCATGAACGACCAACCCATTATAATTGCCGACGACGACGCCGATGATAGCGAATACATGCGCACGGCCCTGATTTCGGTCTTTGGCCAGGACAAACAAGTGATACAGGTTCCGAATGGCCGCGAATTACTCGCACTCGCCAAAAGCCCAACATTTCGACCGGAGCTCATCATTATCGATATGCAAATGCCGTTTATTTCGGGAACGGATATTCTCTGCAAACTGCGCGACCAGCAACATCTGAAGCAGGTACCGCTGGTCATCATGTCGGGTGATAAGTATAATCTGGAACTCGCCTACCGGGCTGGTGCAGATGGTTTCTACTCAAAGCCAACATCACCCGAGGGCTATCTTGAAGTTGCCATCGATATTAGAACACAATACTACCGTTAGCAAAAGCGAAGCCAGGATCCTGGCCGCCGGGGCATTTACACTGGATATACCCGATCAAAAGCGCAAGTGCTCTCTGGATTTGATCTTAAAGGATGTCACCTGTACACCTAAAAACAGTATATTTAAAGTGCGGGAAAGCGATATTTGTATCTGGCGATAACATAACGATCTTTTGTGTTGGAACAGCACAGCATTGGCACAGAAGCCAATTTTTTAAGGAACACAGGCGAATCAGGGCAATTGATTCTTCAATATGACTGGGACAATTCCTCCCTGGGCCCCCTTTCTCAGTGGCCGTCCAGTCTGCGTACTACACTGGGCATTGTATTGCATTCGGCGTTCCCTATGTTCCTGTTTTGGGGACCTGACAATATTTGCTTTTACAACGACGCCTATCGCCCCAGTTTAGGTCTACCGGGGAAGCATCCCGCCATTGGCAAGCCGGCAATCGAGGTATGGCCGGAGATCTGGGAAATGACTGCTGCGCTGATCAATGAGGTATATTTAACAGGAAACGCGCTGTGGTTTGAGAACAAGTTGATCCCCATTGAACGCAATGGCCGGCTTGAAGACGTCTATTGGACATTCAGCCACAGCCCGGTATACGGGGACAATGGTACCATAGCCGGTGTGCTGGTTACCTCGCTGGAAACAACGCCGACGGTGATAGCCCAGCAGAAGATCAAGGAAACGGTCTTAAAACGTACGCGGGAGCTGGAACAAGCCAACGCCTCGATCAGTCAGGCCAACGCGTACCTTCAGGATATCATTAACTCATTCAAACAACCTCTTCAGGTGCTCGTGCCCGTCTATGAAGGGGGCGAGATCGTTGATTTTCGTTTCAAACTGACGAATCAGGCCTATGCGTCCTATGCCAACACGACACCGGATGCGATCAGCGGCAGCAGAGTAAGCGAGATATTCCCGGGTTACCTGAAAACAACCAGTTTTACCAATGTGGCACGGACTTTCCTGTCGGGGGAAACGGACACGTGGATGATCCATTATGATCAGGACGGGCTGGATTTGTATAATGAAATGACTGCGATTAAAATGGGAGACGAAGTGATACTTCATTTCGCAGATTATACGAAGCTGAAATACCTCGAATTTGAGCTGCTCAATAAGATCACAGAGCTTGAAAACTCGAATCAAAACCTTGAAGCCTTCGCACATGCCGCGTCACACGATTTGAAGGAGCCTGTAAGGAAAATACAAATGTTCGCCAACATCCTCCAAGGGCAACTCGGGGATAAATTATCCGAGCAAAACCGAATGACATTCAGCAAGATCATATCCGCAGCTGAAAGGATGGGTAAGCTGATCGACGACTTGCTGCAGTACTCGCAATTTAGTCTTTTGCCGCCTTTAATGGAACCGGTTGACCTCAATGAGAATGTCCGCCAGGTAATAGAAGATCTGGAAGTTCGGATTCAGGAAAGCAACGCGTCTTTGATATTGAAGGAACTACCCGTCATAAATGGCTACAAAAGGCAGTTGTACCAAATGTTTCAAAATCTGATCAGCAATTCGCTGAAATACCGGGACCCCGCAACTCCGCTGAACATTGAAATCTCCGCAGCCCCTTGCACCGAGAACGGAATAAACTATCACCAGCTGGAAGTACGCGACAACGGTCTGGGATTTGAACAGCAGTTTGCCGAGAATATTTTCCAGCTTTTCACCCGCCTGCAACACACCAGTATGCAAGCAGGCAGCGGCATCGGGCTCTCTACCGTCAAACGGGTCGTCGATAACCACAAGGGAATCGTCAGAGCTGAGAGCCAACCCGGCAACGGCGCGCTATTCAAAATTTTTCTACCAAATAGTGCGCCAAACGTTGAAGTGAGCCATTTCTGATCGCGCGGCTTTTTCTAATGCAAAGGTTATGCTGTTATTCACTTCGTAATGACTTTACCGGGTTCGTCAGAGCTGCTTTCACACTCTGAAAACTGACTGTCAATAGCGCTACCACCACAGTAGCCAAAAGTGCCAGCAGGAAAATAGCCGGATTAAGCGAAATCTTGTACTCAAAATTCTTTAGCCAGCTCTCCATCGCCCACCACGCGACAGGCGCAGACAGTACAAAAGCAATAGCGATTAATTGTATAAACTCTTTGCTAAACAACCAAAGAATGCTCCGTACACTAGCCCCGAGTACTTTACGGACGCCAACCTCCTTAGTTCGTTGATTGACCATGAACAAGACAAGCCCATACAGGCCCATACAACCAATAACCAGAGCTATCCCGGTGAAGAAGTTGATCAACTTACCCATCGTCTGCTCCTGCTGATAAGCCTCCTGAATCTGATCATCTACAAACTGGGGATCGAAAAAACTATCGGCATAAACTTGATTGTAGGCCTTTTCCAATTGTTTCAACGCCCGGCCGAAGTCAGCCGAACGCAACTGGATGTTGGCCGAGTAGTACCCGCTGGCCATCGTGGTAAGGAACATGGGCTTGATCCGCTGCCTGAGATCAGACTGATTGTAATCTTTTAAAACGCCGACGATTTCCAGGGATACCGACTGTTTATGCAGGATTTTGCCCAACACCTCCTCCGGTCGGCTGAAACCCAACTGCCGCATGAAGGTTTCGTTAATGAGTGCTTCGCGGGCAGTGTCGGAACGTTGGAGGTTGCGGCCGGTTATCAGTTTCAATCCATACAAACCCACATAATCGGCATCAATCCAAGCCTGCTGCGGGGTATAAGGCTCTTCATTCGGGCGGGTCTCGAAACGGACGTTCGTTTGACTGGTGGAGCCTGACTGAGGGGGCCCACTCATCGAGTAACTGAAACTGCTCACATTGGGTACTGAGGAAGCCAGGTTACGAAACGCGCTCATTTTGCTGATGTCCTGCGCCGGAAGGTTTGGTAGGCTCACAGTCAGGATAGCATCCTTTCGAAAGCCCAAATCTTTTGTCTGAACGTAGCTGAGCTGATTGGTCACTACGATTAACCCGATAATCAGCATTTGCGAAATGGCAAACTGCGCCACCACCAGTCCCCGCCTGAGGGAAAAGCCACCGGTCTGCTGCGTGGTGAGACGTCCGGCTAATGCCACCACCGGACGGAAACCCGCCACGATCAACGCCGGGTAGAGGCCCGCCAGCAGAATGACCGCGGCCACCATAAGGGCCAGCCATGCCAGCACCGACGGTGAAAAGTAAAATGTAAACCGGAAAGGACCACTCAGATACGAATGAGCCAATGTTTGACCATACTGAAACAGGACGATCCCCAAGGCAAGGGCAGATAGTACTATGAGCGTAGTTTCGCCCATGAATTGCCAGAATAGCTGCGTTTTTGTACTGCCCAATACCTTACGAACGCCCACCTCCCGCGCGCGGTTGAGCGCCTGTGCCGTAGCCAGGTTCACAAAATTGATGCTCGCCGTACCTATCAGCAGTATGCCGATCAACACCAGCGACAGTAACAAGCCGCGACTAACGCCCCCATACTCGGGAGACAGGTGCATACTGCTAAAAGGTATAGCCGGGTAGGATGTTTCCTTGATTTTCCTGGGATTATACTTCTTGACGAACGGAAGCATTTGCTGGTTCCAATCCGCGACCGTAAAGCGGTCGTTAAACAGGGCAAAACAGTGGGTGCTGCCGTTCGTGTTGTCAAAGGGTTCATCTTCGGGACGTCCATTGAACTGCTCTTTCAGCGACCCCCAAGAGGCCATGATCGAGTAATCCAGATCGGTATCCTCGCGGTAGTCGGCAAACACGCCCACCACACGCGCGGGAATGCGCGCCTCGAGCCGAACCGTCCGGCCTATGACGTTGGTGGTGGTACCGAAGCATTTGCGGGCCAGCTCAGCGCTCATTACGACTGTACCTGGCTGGCTGAGGTCGTCGGGCCCACCTGCAATCCAGGTGTAGTCGAAGATGCTGAAATAAGCCGGTTCAACAAACGCGCCGTTGTGACTCTTCTCTTTAATTTTCTTATCGGCCTGGTTGGCGACGGGCACCGCTATCAGTGGCGAATACCACTCATCCAGCATTGCAATGCGCTCAATCCCGGGGTAATCGTTGCGAACCGCCTGACCAAACGGGTAAGGGATACCCTGAATGTTGAATTCGTTGGTAGGCGATGTAAACCGGGAAGTGAATTGATAAATCCGGTCGTAGTTCCGATGGTGATGGTCGGTTTGGTAGTGGAAGCGAACAAGCGCGAAAATCAGCAGGGCACAACCCATACCAAGTGCCAGACCTGATATATTAATGAATGCATAAGCTTGGTTTTTGCGTAAGTTACGCCAGGCAATTTTGAAATAGTTTTGTAGCATATTGATGGATCGTGATGCTTTGTTCAATCTAAAAAGGCTTCCCCCTGCCCTATTGAGTCAATTATCATACCACGAAGTTGAACCTGCATTTTGATTAAGGAGAGGCTTCCTAATCGCTTAAAATGTACGATTTCGGACAACCTGTGTCCGGTACTGCTGCAACCCAATTGATTTGTATTTTCCTTTCGAATTTCCTTTTATGAATTTTGTTTGGGTATATCAAATGAGTGACTTCCCTTTTTCCCGACAAGTAGAACGGCTTCATCACGAGAAGTTAAAACAGAAAACATAATTTCAACTGACTAGCATATAAAACTATGGCAAAAAGTAATTTAGTAAGAATGGACAATATCGGCATCGTTGTAGAATCCCTTGACGACGCCGTTTCGTTTTTCACAGAACTCGGACTGAAGCTTGAGGGACGAGCCACCATTGAAGGCGAGTGGGCTGGCCGTGTAACCGGACTGGGCTCTCAGCACGTAGAGGTTGCTATGATGGTTACGCCGGATGGTCACAGCCGGCTCGAACTTTCCAGATTTCTTACCCCACCAGTTAAATCGGACCACCGAACTGCGCCTGTGAATGCATTAGGGTATCTGCGGGCCATGTTCACGGTTAAAGACATTGACGACACGGTAGCCCGGCTCTCTGCGCACGGCGCTCAGCTGGTTGGAGAAGTGGTTCAGTACGAGAATTCGTATCGGCTCTGCTATATGCGCGGAACCGAAGGGATTCTTATTGGATTGGCAGAAGAAATCGGGCACAAGTAACAAAAAGCGCCCCGGCTATGTAAAAATCACATAAGCGGGGCGCCGGGGCTTGGAAAAACGGTGCAATTCGACCTTCGCTTTAATAGCCGTCGTTCTGTTTCAGATTTGAGTTTTTATTAAGTTCCGGACGCGGGATTGGCAGTAAGCTCCGGTAAGCTCCGTTTGGCTTATGGGAAAGCCACGACTTGGTAGTGAAAACTCCGAACCGGATCAAATCCTGGCGGCGGCGGCCTTCCTGTGCAAACTCCCAGCCCAATTCATCCAAAAAGCGTCCGTACTTAATGTCTGCCCCACCTTCCCGCGTCGATGTGGTGGTGTTGCGGAGCCCGTAATCGTATGCGCTACCCTTCATCAGATCGGCGCCGGTGACAGTAGCTTTGGTAGGGTTGGCTTTGAAATTGCGTTGTCTGACGGTTGTGACAAGCGTAGCGGCTTCATCGGCTTTACCACTTCTGAGAAGCGATTCCGCTTTCATCATAAGCACATCGGCATAACGCAAAAGTGGCCAGTCGTTACTCAGATTGACGGTGGTACCTTTTTCAATTTCGAACTTCCCAAGCCTGAAACCGTGAATCTCTTCGGACTGATCGACACCCGGCAGTTCGTTGATATAACTCAGAGGCTTGCCTGCAAAAGCGCCCAATGTGCAGTTAAGCGGTGTTCCGCCGGCAGAAAACTGAGGCCCCTGGATCCAGTTACTTGTCAACCTTTCATCGTTTTTGTCGAATGAATTGATAAACTGCGGGATAGCACAAATTCCTCCCCAAGGTGTATTCAGCAGATTATACGTAGCCTGGTTGGCCGGTTGAAGTGTTTCCATGTGTATTGAAAAACCATTCCAGTCCGTCACATATTTAATGTCAAAGGGGATCGCAAAAATAATCTCCTTCGATGATTCATTGTTTGTTTTAAAAACCTCTTTTTGGGTAGCTTCCAGTGCATAACCCGCACCGGAATTGATAACCGCATTGCAATGTTCAATACACTTGTCCCAGGCTGCGGTTCCTGTAAATACCTCTGCATTCAAGTACATCTTGGCAAGCAAAGTATGTGCTGCCCATTTGTTGAACCGTCCGTAAGTAGTAGGGTCATTCTTGTCGGAAAGAAGCGGCAGGTTATCGGTGATATCCTTTACGATAAACTCAAAGACCTGCTTACGGGTACTTTGCTCCGGTAAAAAGCCGGCGGGTACATCAAACTGGGTAATGATGGGTACATTGCCGAAGATGTCGCAAAGCACGTAGTAGTACGAAGCCCGCAGTACTTTCAGTTCGGCAATAACCGCCTCTTTCCCGTCGGTGAATGGGATGCTGCCCGATTCGATCTGATAAATGATGCGGTTGCAATTGGCAATCCCCGCATAGGACCGGTTCCAGTTGTTGACGGCAATGTCGTCATCGGCGGTCCATTTATGGTCGTGTATCCGGCGATAAACACCACCATCCACCCAGCCGTTGGGCCGCGCGGGCATCACGAGTTGGTCGCCGGAAACCTCCTGTGTCCTGAAGAGCCCGTTCCATTGTTGCAACACGTCACGCCAATTGGTATACGCTGCGCCAACGAGTGAGGCCACGTCTCCCGACGCAGGCGTGAACTGGCTTGCAATGATCCTGTCAAAACTCTCGTCCTTTAATTCGGTGCAGGCAGTAGCCCAAAGCAAAAGAAGTAATGCAATCTTACTTTTTATGATTAACTGTATGTTCTTCATGATCGGAGATAGTTTAAGAATTTTACAAAACAAGGTTTAGCCCCAGGGTGAATGTGCGCGTGGTTGGGTACTTGTCACGGTTGTCATTCCCTGGTGAGAGCCCCAGCCGGTCCACTTCCGGGTCGATGCCCTTGTACTTTGTAAAAGTGAAAGTGTTCAATGTAGATCCGTAAATACGGATGGACTTGATGAACTTATTCTTGAACCCATTGATATCGTAGCCCAGTGTAATGTTGTCGATTTTCCAGAAATCGCCGTTTTCTACATAGTAGCTGTTAAATTCCTGCGGCATACTGGGGCTTAGCACGGCCTTGTCGAATATTTTGTCGTAAGCAGACTTGATATTGTTGTACTGCTGCAATCCGGTGCTTTCGAAGAACATGCGCTGGAAGTTCAGGATCTGATATTTGAATGCGCCCCGCATGGTCACCCCCAGATCAAACTTCTTGTAACGGATGTTGTTGTTCCAGTTCAGGTAGAACTTGGGAAGGCCGTTTCCGAGCACCCGCTTATCTTCAAATGCATGCTGATAGTCCGCATAAGCCTGCGGTTTTCCATCCCTTCCCTCGTAAATCCATTTCCCGTCTTCCGAAATATCGACCACCTTGAACCCGTAGAAGTCACCGACCTTATCACCGATTCTCACAATATGGGTAAAGGTCTGCACCGGATCGCCGGTTGCTCCCGTTACGAAATAGTCATTTGTGGACTTATAAATTTCGTTCGAAAGGCTCACAAGCTTATTGGTATTGGTGGAATAGTTGACGCTCGAATTCCACACCAGGTCTTTCGTCTGAACCGGAACAAAATTGACAAGCACTTCAAGCCCCTTGTTCTCCATTACCCCCACATTCGCGCGGGTGGAAGTATACAGGTTCGGCGGGCTGGGTACCTGAAAATCATATAGCAATCCATTAATCCGCCTGTTATAATAGTCGATGCTACCGCTGATCCTTGCTTTCAGGATCGAGAAGTCAAGACCGATATTGGACTCGTGCTTTTCTTCCCACCGAAGGTCCGGATTGGGGTTCTGCGCTGGTACCAGGGTTTGTATCCACTTCCCGTTCGAGTAAAAATATTTTTGATAGTTCAGGATCGCTACCCCCAGAAACAGGTTGCTGGGCTGGGTACCCGTTACACCATAGCCCGCACGAAGTTTCAGATCGTCAAACAGATGTTGGCCTTTCATAAAAGCCTCATTGCTAATGCGCCACCCGAGCGAAACGGCCGGAAATGTCCCCCAGGGATGCTTACTGCCTACGAGTTGGCTAGCTCCTTCATGCCTTACGCTGGCGAGTAGCAGGTAGCGGTCATCATAGTTATAGGTAGCCCGTGCGAAAAAGCCGATCAGATTGGTTTCCGCTTTTCCACTGCCCATCGGCGCAAGGCCCGTTTTGATGGCGTTTCCTATACCTATGTTGTTGTAGGTGAATTTGTCGGTCGGGAAATCCCAGTTTTGCATCCAAAAATTCCGGTTCGAGTTGTCCTGATAGCTGTAACCGCCCAAAACAGATGCCTTGTGCTGCCCAAAGTTTTTGGAAAACTGCGCGGTCAATTCCATCAATTTGTCCACAGACGACGTGGACCCGTTAGAAGCATAGCCATTGCGGCCGTCGCGCAAGGTGGAAATGTGGTTCTTCGTCTCGGAATAACCGCGGGTTTGATTGTAGCGGTTGTAGGAGAGCAAAGCCGATAGTTTCAGGCCGCTGATTGGATTATAAGTCAGGTTACCGGTGATGCGGCTGTTTTGCGAATCGTTTTTCCCATCGCTTTCATACAGACGTGCCAGGGGGTTGTCGTAATTAAAGATACCGGTTTGCTGAAACCATGTTCCATCCGGGTTTTTGGTAGGGGCAGTTGGATTTTGTATCAGCGCCTGGCGGTATGCATAACCATTGAAGCTCACGCCGTCGCCGGTCGTCGGATAAGTATTGTAGGAGTTAAGAAACCCGATATTGATGTTCAGTTTATCATTGAACATGGTATGGTTTACGTCAGCGCGCCCATTGAAAGTGGTGTTTTCCGACTTAATAAAAATCCCATCCAGAAAGCGGTAATTGAGGTTGACCAGGTAATTGGTTTTGTGGTTGCCACCGCGGAACGTCAGGTTGTGTATCTGACTGAGCGTCTTTTTCGTCACCTCTTTCATCCAGTCGGTATTCCCGCCCAGGTCCCAGGATTTATCCCTGATGCCCTGTGCAATATGCTCCCGGTAATCGGCAGCGGTAAGCAGGTCCAGCTTCCTGGCGATCGTCTGGGTACTGAACGAAGTATTGTATTCAACTGCACTGTTGTAGTCCCCGCTGGCTCTTTTGGTGGTCACGATAATCACCCCGTTGGTACCGCGTGTGCCGTAAATGGCCGCAGCGGAACCATCTTTCAACACATCAATGGCCTCGATATCTTCGGGGGCAATCGTCTTAAGATCTCCCGGCACGCCATCGATCAGAACCAGTGGGTTGGAATTGGCGCCGAGTAGCGTCGTATTTCCGCGAAGCAGGATCTGCGAGCCTTGCGTAGGGTCGCCGCTCGGTGCCGAAATGGTAAGCCCGGCTACTTTTCCCTGCAAAAGCTGCCCTGCATCGAGGGTTGGGCCTTTGATGAAATTTTCGGGGGTTACGCGCACCACGGCACTGGTAACATCCGCCTTCCGCTGGCTTCCATAACCTACCACTACCACTTCCTCCAGCGCCTTGTCGTCCACCACCAATTTGATGTCCACCACGCTCTGGTTGCCTATCGCTTTCTCCTGGGTCACGTAGCCAAGAAAACTATAAACAAGCGTGCCCTTTTCGTCCGGGATATTCAGGCTATACTTCCCATTAACGTCTGTTGCCGTCCCGGTTTGTGTTCCTTTCAAGACGACATTTACGCCCGGCAATCCGTCCCCCTTTTCATCGGTAACTTTTCCGCTGACCATAAACTGCGTCAAGTCCTCCGGTTTCAGGATCTCCGCGGGTTCTTCGACAGCGCCCGAGTTTTCAAATTCGTTATCGCTTAAAATTATATGCTTTTTGTTGACCTGGAATGATATCTCCAGGGGTTTGAAAAACCGGGCAAGTACCTGGGCGAGCCTTTCGTTTTTGACTTCCAGCGTTACCTTTCGCCTCGACCGGATCAGCTCCGGGCTGTACATGAACTTTACATGTGCGATAGCTTCTATTTTCAATAAAGCGGTCTTAATATCCTGGTTTTCAATCTTCAATGTAACCCGCTGTTCAAGGATTTCCTGTGCATGTCCGGGCCGGGCAACCACAATGGTCGCAAACAATGCAATGGTGCAGAATTGTATCAACGTCACCTTCATAGAAAGCAGTAGTAAGCGTTGGAGGACTGGGTTAACTTTCATACATTTGATTTGTTTTGTGTCGATTTTTGGGAAAATTTTGGACAAAGCGATCCCCCGGGCTTTTTGCAAGAAAGCCTTATACGTAAGTAGAAAAAGGGGGAGGATTATGGAAGACCCGCAGTGCCGCAAACACTGCTGGTCTTTTTTATTGGGTAGAGCTTATGTTTTCATATAGCTGAGATTCTGGGTTGAGATGGTTGGTTTACTTCCTGCAACTTCTTACATTCATCACGATCTGTCCGTCGATCATTTCGTAACTCGCATGAATGGCCTTGCACATCAGGTTTAATTTTTCTATCAGCGGTTCGTCGGCCATGGAAGCCGTCAGGGTACAGTTTTGCACCTGGTTTTCGTCCACGATGATTGGAATGCCGTAAGCTTTTTCAAACTTTCTGAAAACTTCAATCAGCGGCGTTTCTTCAAAAACAAAGTCCTCTTCCCTTACCGTACGGTCCACAATGACTGGATTGGCGATCAGGCTTTTCTGAAATTGCTTTTCGTCTTTTTTGTAATAAATCTCCTGATTGGCCGTCAGCACGATCCCATTGAGCGAAGGATTGGGCTCCTCCTTGGTTTTGGTTAACTCCTCATTGTCAAACACCGACACTTTCCCCGTTTTCACAGTTACGAGTACCTTTTCTTCACTATCGAAGGACCGGATCGTAAAACTCGTACCAAGGACTTTCACCACCAGCTTATTGAAATGCACCAGAAAAGGCTGGTCAGGGTTCCTTGCGACATCAAAAAATGCCTGCCCGTCCAATCGTACAACACGGATACTTTTGTCGAATGCCGCGGGATAGGTGAGCGAACTGCGAGGCTGAAGGGTAACTTTACTACCGTCGGCCAGGCTAATTATTTTGGCCACGTCGGAGTTATTGTGTTCTTTAATCAGCTCGCCCTGCCCGGGAACCTGTGATGTTTCCGGATCTGAAACGAATGCGAATTTGCTTCCTGCGGAATAGAACCAGGCAAAGCCCAGTATCAGCAAAACAGAAGCGGCCACAGAGAATGTACTTACGGAGTATCTCTGCCAGAACGGTTTCACCACCTGCCTGTCATGGCGTTTCTGGTGTTTTGATAAAATTTTGTTCGCGAATTGCTCAATATAATCGTCGGTCACCGCTGGTTGCCCGTCGGCGATGTTGAGCAAAAACGACCTGGCTACTTCCATCTCCCCCCGGAGATGAGGGTGCTTTTCGGACAATGCATTCCAAAATAGACCAGACTCCTGCTTCCTGTGAAAGATCCAGTCGCGAAATCCCGGATCATTCACAAAGTCTATCGTCTTGAAATTTTCATACTCATTCATGAAATTGAAGTATTGTTGATTTCCTGATACGATTAGAAAGAATCGCATCATTTATACCCTATTTCACAAAAAGTTTTTTGAAAAATTTCGACTAGTCTACTAAAACCAATTGATTAACAATAACTTGTGAAGAAAAAGAAAAGGTGCAAATATCCAATTTTCCCTCAAAACATTGATGCTTTTCAACAGCAGGTTCGAAACGGACTGTTTGCTGATGCCCATCATTTCGGCAATTTCATCATTGTCCAGATTTTCGTAGTAACGAAGAAAAAGGACCTCCTTTTGTCGTTTGGTAAGGAAAGAAAAGAAGCGGGTGATTTTTGAAGTAAGCTCTGTTGACTCGTCGAGGCTGACAAGAAATTTTTCGATGTTTTCGAAATCCGCAAAAAGATCCTCCTTTTCGGGCATTTCGATGTTAACCATGTTGTCGTTCATAGCCCTGATGAGGTTATTCCTCAGGCATTTGAAAAGGTAATTTTTAATTGAAACAGGGTTACCAAGATGGGTTCTTCTTTCAAGAAAATCCAGGAAAAGGTCCTGAATAACGTCCTCCACCAGCGAACGATCTTTGCTGAATTTGCTTCCATAGTGAAGCAGGGGACGAAAATAGCGCGACAGAAGTATATTCAAGGATTGATCATCCCCACTCTTAAAAAGAGCCCAGGCCACGGTGTCTGTGATATTTACCTGCTGGATTTCGATCAATTTATCCATTTTGCTCAATGCTGGCCACGACTACTTAGAGAACTGGCATTGCCGGGCCTGGTAAACACAGGGACAAATCGGCATGCAGGAGCTACTAATTAAGACTAACACCACAAATATTGTAATTATTTTCACAATAATTGTAATATATACAATTATTACTTTCAGTATTCCATCAACGTGGTGGTATGCCGAAAGAGCTGATTAATCGAAGAAATCTCCGCTCACGAAGCCCATTGCTCCCCGACTTATCCAAATCAGGAACTTTTAAAGCTGAATAATCTGTCTCTTGTTAAACCGGTCTGGAAAACGGCCTGAAAGATGCATTATGAAGAAAATCGGATTTTTATCGTTCGGACATTGGTCAAACCATCCGGCTTACCGGGCCCGGACAGCAAGCGACACGTTGCTTCAATCTATCGACCTGGCTGTCGCTGCCGAAGAGATCGGTTTGGACGGCGCTTACTTTCGGGTTCATCATTTTGCAGCGCAGTTGGCATCGCCCTTTCCTTTGCTTTCGGCTATCGGCGCTAAAACGCGTAAAATAGAGATTGGAACGGGTGTCATTGACATGCGGTACGAAAATCCGCTTTACATGATAGAAGATGCCGGCGCGGCGGATTTGATTTCGGAGGGCCGACTGCAATTGGGAATCAGCAGAGGATCGCCGGAACAGGTAATTGACGGTTGGCGCTATTTCGGGTATGAACCGGCTGAGGGTGAAACCGATGCAGATATGGGACGCCGCAAGGCATTGGAATTCCTGGATAAGCTCAATGGTGTAGGATTTGCGCAACCAAATCCATACCCGATGTTCCCGAACCCGCCGGGCCTGCTGCGTTTGGAACCTTACTCGGAAGGATTGCGGGAACGTATCTGGTGGGGAGCCGGCTCCAACGCCACTGCTGTTTGGGCGGCCGAAAACGGAATGTATCTTCAAAGTTCAACCTTGAAATTTGATGAAAGCGGTAAGCCTTTTCATGTTCAGCAAGCCGAGCAGATCAGATTGTACAAAGAGGCGTGGAAAAAAGCGGGGCACCAGCGTGAACCGAGGGTTTCCGTGAGTCGGTCTATTTTCGCATTGGTATCCGATCAGGATCGCTATTTATTTGGACAGGAATCCAATCGGAGCGATAAAATTGGCATGATCGAACAGAACAAACGCGCGATTTTCGGTAGAAGTTACGCCGCAGAACCGGATCAGCTGATAAAGGAACTGGCACAGGACGAGGCTATCCAGGAAGCGGATACGCTCCTTTTGACAATACCTAATACGCTGGGAGTTGACTACAACGTACACGTATTGTCTTCTATTTTAGAGCACGTGGCCCCCGGATTGGGGTGGCGCTAAATCCTTGTTCAAATGGTGAATTGTTTTCATCGGCCTCGCTTTCTTACTTATACAGTATTCTGATCTGAAGACCTATGGATGTGAACCTCAGATTGCGGCTCGTGACACCGCCAATGGGATAACGAAGCTGCGGTTCGATTAACAGGGAGCTCCGCGTCGTTACCTTCTTTTCTAGCAGGATTGAGGCACTTAAATACGACGCCGGAGCAAAAACAACCCCGCTGTTCCCACCGGTCAACGGCCTTTCTTGCTTTGAAACCAGTTCTTGAACTTCCCTGACTTCTCCGTTGGAAAGCGCCAGCGTATTCGTAACGATTTTATCCTTCCGATACAATTCTTTGAAATGCTCACCCCAATTTAAGGACGACGACACCCCGAAAAGACCGGATAAGCTAAATTTTGGGCTGTTATGAAGCGCTACCTGGATATCTACCGGAATATCCAGGTCCCACCAGCGGTAATCGCCCGTGGTGAGCCATCTGACCGCATCTTTCTTAAATTCCGGATCCGGGTTGCTCACGTACGCGTGTTCGCGCAGCAGGGCGAGCCCGCCGCGCAGCGACAGTTTGGATGCAATAGGAAATGTAGCAAAAACGGCGGGTCCTAATGTAAGTCTGTTTTCGGAAGGTCTGGTATAGTTTGCCCTCATGGCCGGCCCCAGGCTTAGGTGAAAGCCACGACCGATATTTCCGGTATCCCTGGTCGCATTCATTTCGCTAAGCCGGATGGACGGTAGCCCCAATTTTACGGCATATAATGAAGGTCCTCTGCTGAGCAACGCTCCCGGATTCCGAGGCAAATTGGCTTCCGACCCGGAAATAACGAATGGAGAATTGTTGTGCGACGGCATTAAATGAGGAATTGTAGAGGCGGTGCCCGCTAATCCGATACCTGTTTTAACCCGAAATGTTTCAGGTGTTTTTCCCGAAACTGCCTTTTCGTGGGCATTTCTTTGATAACTGGCTCCCCGGGATCGCAGATCGATGCTTCTGTCGGTCTTACCGTTCTCAACCTGCGCACGATGCTTTTGAATGCCCCCCTTAAATCTATTCGATTGTTGAACAGCCCTTTTTCCATTTTCTAAAAAGACCCGGAAACCAATCAAAACGCCCAAAATGAATAGGACCAACATGCCGATGCCTGCGGCACCGGCAAGTTTTCGGTTCCTATCCTTCCTGCGCCGGTGTTTTTCAAATAGCTGCCAGGAATCATCTCTGGGGTCGCTTTCAAACCCGGCCAATTTGTCCCTTATTTTCCGAAACCCTTCGTCATTCCCCATATCGGCTTCCAAATTTTCGTTGTAACATCAACGACTTTATCCGTTGCTTTGCCCGCGTCAAATAGGTCCTGCTGGTGGCTGCGGGAAACCCAAGCATCTCTCCTATCTCCTGGTGGTTATATCCTTCGATTTCGTATAGGTTAAACACCAATCGTTGGCTCTCCGGAAGCTCCTGCAATAATTTGATAATTTCCTCAGCCGAAAGTTTGTCGATCACATCCTCCGCGATCGTCATATCCTCTTCGGCATAATCGGTGGTGATCCTTTCCATTCGTCGCCGCTCTTTGCGGTAATGGTCAAGCGCGGTATTCACGACGATTCTTCGCAGCCAGGCCCTGAAAACTAAGATTTCCCGGGTGATCAGGATATTTTCAAAGACTTTCAGGAAACTGTCGTTCAGAATTTCCTGGGCTTGCTGATCGGAATTGGAATACCTCAGACATATACCCATCACAAACCCATAAAAATGCCTGAACACCTTTTCCTGGCAACGCGCGTCTCCGCGTCGACAGCCTTCAATCCATTCCGATTCCAGAAAATGTTGCAGAACAAGGGTATTCAAAGTAGAAGAATAGGTTAATAGAGATTACCTTGTTTTGTTTACAAATTCGACACGCTCCCTTTTTCATCCACCACTTTGTCAGCCACTTTCGACCCATTGGACACTCTCACTACGAAGTCGGTTGGATTGAAGGAATCACCTATTAACTTTTTAAGATCAACCTGCAACGTGTAGGATCCTTTGGGATCGCAGCCGTCGTTGTTGCTCTCATTTGCTACCACCAGGTTGATCTGCTGCGGATAAGATTCAAGTATCTCTCCATTCCAGATTGTTTTGAAGTCATCCGCCGAACAGCCGCCCTTCACATCGATGGCCAGCGTATTGCCGGTAAGTACGATGTTCGGGATTTCGAAAGGGACACCGCGGGAGTCTGCCCTGCTCTTCATGATCCGTTCGTAATCACCATTTAGTTCGCTTCCCGGATCGGGCTTTACATTTTGGTTATTATGATCACAGGCGACGAATGAGAGCAATGACAGCAACAGCATTCCTGTTCCAACTAGTCTGATTTTTTTCATGGTTCTAAGTGATTTGATTTCAAACACATGACGTATCAGCGGAAGCAAACGCTACAGTGGGGAAGCAAGCCCGGTCGGAAACCCGGGTTTTCATTTCCGGGAACAATTCCCGCAGCTGATTATATTGGAAGAAATACCTTCGGGATACGCAGCGGCGTGCACTCCGAAGGCCACTCTGCTAGAAGGCGGCGAGGGCGCTAAGCCGGGCGATTGAATGTTTTTTGTTACTCCGTCTTGATCGATTGAACCGGGTTGGCCACGGCGGCTTTGACACTTTGGAAACCAATGGTAAGCAACGCCGTGATCACGGCCAATAGCCCCGCCAGCAAGAAAACCCACCATTGAATTTCCACTTTATAGGCAAAATCATTCAGCCAATGATCCATTACAAGCCAGGCAATGGGCGACGCGATTACGATGGCGATGAGGATCAATTTCATGAAGTCCCTGGACAGCAATGTTGTAATATTCAAAACCGTCGCACCCAGCACCTTCCGGATTCCAATTTCCTTGGTACGCTGTTCGGTGGTAAATGATGTTAACCCCAGCAGTCCCAGGCATGATATTACAATTGCCACGCCTGCAAAAAAGTTGAACAGCCGACCCGTTTGCTCCTCCGTGCGGTAGAGCGCATCGTAATTGGCATCCAGAAATGCATATTCGAACGGATAGGCCGGCATGTATCGCTTCCATAACTGTTCGGTTTTTTTAATGGCGACTGGCGCAAGTTCTGCCGTTGTGTGTACATGCACACGGAAATTTCGGCCCGGATGGCTGAATATAACCAACGGGAAGATAGGCATCCTGACCGAGGTTATATTGAAATCTTTCACCACACCAATGATGATCCCTTCTGTGGCATCCAGCTTAAACCGCTTGCCGATCGGGTCCTTAATTCCAGTTTGCTTCACGGCAGTTTCATTCAAAATCACAGAGGTCGAATCTACTTTGGTACCCCTGAAATTCCGCCCTGCGAGCAGTTTTAGTTTAAAATTCGGGATAAAATCCCGATCCACATTCAGCTGTGCCATAATAAGCGCCCTATCCTTAGCCTTTCCATCCCAATCCGTTGATAAAGTCCCTGTCAAGACATTAACCGGCGTATCTGTTGAAGTACTTACGCCCAGAACGCTCGACTCACCGCTGAGCGCTTGCTTGATCTGTGGCGTAAAAGTCCGTCCGTCGAATGTAAAAGTGTGTTTTCGGTCGAAACCCGGGTCTCGATCTCTGATAAAACGCATTTGACTCCCGATAACAAAGGTGCCTACAATGAGCATGGTTGCCAGCGCGAACTGCGCCACTACCAGCGATTTGCGCAGCAAAGCACCACTCACCTGGCTGGAACGTCCTTTTAATGCCTGAACGGGATTAAAACCCGAAATCAAAAACGCAGGGTAAACGCCTGCCAGAACGAAACAGAATGTGAGCGCGCCGAGCAGAATTTGCCAGGTATGCGGATCGAAAAGGGAAAAGCGGCCCGACTTGCCCGTAATGCTCGCATAAAAAGGTAGAATTCCTTGTAGGAGCATGATTGACAAAAACAAGGAAAGGCTTAGTGTCAGCAAGGATTCCACCAGCAATTGCATAGCCAGCTGCCGCGAGCCGGCGCCTGCGACTTTGCGAATGCCGATTTCCCTGGCCCGCCTCGTGGCCCGAGCTGTGGTCAGGTTTACATAATTAATGCAGCCAATACTGAGCAAAAGCAGCGCAACCGCTCCCATTATCCCCACCTGCTTATCGGCCGAATCGTTGCCTTCGACAGCATAAAGATGGATTTCAGAAAGCGGCTGTAATTGGAAGTTTGACGGATTAGTCGCGTCGTCGCGCGTTTTGGCTTGTATCGAGGTTAATTTTTTTGCAACTGCCGACGGATCTGCGTTCGCTGCCAGCTTCACATAGGTTCCAAACCCGTAATCATCCCAATTCTCGTCCACCGGGCGTCCTCCTTTTCCCGGATCAAGGGTTTTCAGAATGGCCAGATTCACATACATATCATTTTTGAACGATGAATTATCAGGCGCATTTTCCAAAACTGCGCTTACCGTGAAGGTGGCATTGCTTTCAACATTGGTGAAGGTTTTTCCAATGGCATCGGCCGTTCCGAAGAACTTACGAGCCAGTTTCTCTGACAATACTACGGCATTAGGGGTAGGAAAAAGTACATTTTTGTTGCCATAAAGCACTTTGAAGCCGTTGAAGATGTCGACAAAATTGACGTCCGTATAAGCCAGGTTATCCTTTTCCGTAAATGTTTTGTTGTTGGCGCGGAAAGTCGCCGACGGATAATCACCCATGCGCACCGCGCTTTCTACTTCCGGCACTTCCCGGAGCGCCGCCACTGCGATGGGGCCGGGTGTAGAGGTAGAAGTATATTCGTCCTCGCCTTTACCAAAATGAACATTGACCTGATAGATCCGTTCTGTATCGGTGTGAAAGCTGTCATAACTCAGCTCATCCTGAACCCACCGGAACAAAAGCAGGCTGACAGCCAACACCACCGCCAGACCGCCGATGTTCAATGCAGAATACCAGCCGCCTGCGCGCAAATTGCGAAGGGCTATTTTGAAGTAATTTCGGATCATAGTGAAGGAAGTGAGGTATTTATGTGAATACTAAATCCATACTCGTTGTGTTGCAATATCCAGACTGCAAACTGGATTTATGTAAGCTATATAAAGTCAATTCCGGTAGTTTTCATTCGACTCTCCCAGAAGTAGTTATAAACATTCGATGGTTATGTCAAAAGATTTTGAAGTCGAGAAATATTGGTTTGAAGACGATGGGCTGATACCTAACAGTAGCTTGCCTGTCCTTGTTTACCGGCAAGTTTGCACGGTAGAAGATAAGTCGGACTGGTTTGAATCTACTTTTATTAAAAACGGGTGGACCAATAACTGGCGCGACATCATTCTTCCCTATGATCACTTCCATAGCACAACACACGAAGTGCTGGGTATGGGCAAAGGTAGTGTTACGCTGCAAGTCGGAGGACGTTTGGGGAAGCGCTTGCTCCTGAACGCAGGTGATGTCGTCATACTTCCAGCCGGTGTTGGCCATTGCGCGTTGACAACTTCGCACGATTACGAAGTAGTCGGCGGCTATCCGGAAGGCAGAGCGTGGGACCTCCTGAAAGGTGATGAAGAAGGGAGAGACAGGGCATTGGACCGCATCAGGAGTGTGCCAATTCCCTTCACAGATCCAGTCAATGGTGAGTATGGTAGTTTAACAAGTTACTGGTAGCGTTCCGGGTTGAGCAAGAGCAATTTCCTGATCGCTACCACCATGTCATTTTGAAATCCGGCAGTGCTGGCACAATCCCGAATCTTCATTTATAATTTTTTATTCTTTTTACAGAACTGTTAAAAAATGGGTTTTAGTCTTCACTATACATTTGTGATATAAATTATACTACTATCCATACTCAAAGACAGTTAACAATGAAAAAGCACACCGTTAAATCATTAAGCCTGGGCGTTCTCGCAGTCGTGGCATTATTCACTACTTCCTGCAAAGAAGACCTTATTCCGGCAGAGGAATTATCAGCACAAACAGAAGGAGATAACCGCAACGCCAAGCTGGGAATCCCGACCAAATTTGACGCCAACGGATTTGCAACCAGAATAGAAAATCTCCTGGAAGGCGAGGTTGGTTTTGGCTATGCTATTTACAATAACGGAGAGGAATTTTACCGCGCCAATGGAGGCGATGGCTTTGCCAGAAAGCACTTCGAAGGAAACTTTCAGTTGCACGGTGCCATTGTAAAACAGGAGGTACTGAACACGACACAATACGTAACTGCCATTACGGTATTAAAAATTCTTAAAAAATACAATTTACCCATTACGACAAAAGTATGGAACTATCTTCCCAAAAACTGGGTGCCTAGTTCTAAATTTAAAGAGCTGGATTTTGAGCGATTTTTAGCACACAAAACAGGCCTTATTTATTATCCGAATCATTGGGATAAAGTTAAACTGACTGTGGAAGGACCGGTCAATGAAAGCATCTTTAATTCAAAAACAAAGCAGGATAACAATATCAACTATTTGTTGCTAGGGATCATACTTCCTTATGTAGAAGCAACTGAACTAAAAAAACAGGGCAATGCTGCTAAATGGAATGAATTGAATGCGACACCCGAAAACTTCGCATTATACGGCGAGCATTATCGCAACATTGTACGCACCAATGTGTTTGTTCCGGCAGGGCTTGAAAATGCGACTGTAATCGATTGGCAAGCCTGGGGACAAAATGCCTGGGGACAAATGGGGCCCATCAGTGCGGGGCTGTCTACGCAGGGCTACCCGTCCAGAAATGGTGATGAGCCAGGAATCGACAAGCCCATCGTTCGTTGGGACTGTGGCGCTACCGGCTTATATCTGAGCGCTTCTCAATTCGGAAAACTCTCCTCAAAAGTTGCTAAAAATGAATTACTCACCCTTACTGAGCTAAACCTGATGAAATCCAAACTGCTTGGTTTCGATGGTAAACTTACCGGCACGAAAGGCAACTATTTTTATAAAAGCGGAGTCGGCTATAATTGCGAAACGATCTTGATCGACTTTGGCCCCGTGCAGGTAGCAGTGTTTGCCAATTCGCCTCAGAGCGACATTTCAGATCCGACGGTTATCGCGCAGATGTACGAAAATTCGTTTATGCCGCTTTAAATTGCATTTCAAATAACGCAAATAAGAGGCCATTAAAAAGCTGCCGCAACTCATTTGCGGCAGCTTTTTAATGGCCTCGCTATGAGCAAAATTTTTATCGTGATGGAGCTACTCCTCACTTAAAGCTATACAAATAGGGAGCCATATGTGCCTTTCCTGAAAAGTGCTTCTCATGACGTGTCAATACCTCCGCCGCGAGCATTTTACGCTGAAAAGTTGTTCTTCGAAGCTTGGTTCCTAAAATGGCTTCGTACACATTTTGAAGTTCATTCATGGTGAATTTTTTGGGAAGCAGGTTCCCTCCCACCAGTTTTCTGTCCAAATTATCCCGTAAAGTTTGAATGGCTTTCTCAACGATATTCCGGTGATCCAAAATAAGTTCAGGAAGTTCATTGACCGGATACCACTCACAGGAATCCGAAAGTGCATCGGGCCTTGGTGTTACCTCTTCATAATTGATCAACGCATAATACGCCACGGAAATAAATCGGTCCAGCATCCATTGGTACCCATCACCAGGCAGGATACCGTTGGCTTCCAGCAAAGTGCGCATAACTTCTGGATCAAAACGGCTAAAATCTCCAAATGTATAGAATTGTTCGAGGTATATGTCCGTCAGGCCCGTCCGTTCATTCAAACCACGAAGCACAGCGTCGTTCAGATTTTCCTGCAATTGTACAAACCCGCCCGGTAATGCAAACAGGCCGGTGTTATGATATTCCATGATCAGGATTTTCAAGTCACCTTCTGAAAATCCAAAGATCACTGAATCGTAAGCAATATGGGGTAAATAGGCCGTTTTGGGCATTCTGAAAATTTTCATCAAAAATAGTTAGCACTTCTGATAATTACCAATTACTATTGTCACAAACTGAGACAATAAGAATGAAAACATTCCTTTTCCTGGCGGCACTACTGTTGTGCCTCGTTGACAGCACCAACCTGTTTGCACAGGGTAACAATGGATTTGCGGTGCAAACAAAAGTAGAAACCGGCACGATCGAGGGCCTGTTTGACACTAAAACCGGCCTGCAATACTATCTGGGCATCCCTTTCGCCAAACCGCCGGTTGGGGACCTCCGGTGGAAAGCACCGCAAGCGCCGAGCAACTGGACAGGCGTAAAACAAACGAAAGCATTCGGCCCGCGCGCCATACAAGCACCCGTATTCGGCGACATGGGTTTCCGTTCGAACGGTATCAGCGAAGATTGCTTGTATCTGAACGTATGGACCCCCGCTAAACGCAACACAGCCGGGCTTCCCGTTTTGGTTTATTTCTATGGTGGCGGATTCGTTGCCGGCGATGGCTCCGAACCCCGTTATGACGGAGCAGCTATGGCCAGGAAAGGAATTGTGGTTGTTACGGTTAATTATCGCCTGGGATTGTTCGGATTCCTGGCGCATCCGGAGTTGAGTAAAGAAGCCGCCTACAAGGCATCCGGCAACTATGGCTTGCTGGATCAGGCATTTGCATTGAAATGGGTGAACAAAAACATTGCGGCATTTGGCGGCGATCCTAAGAAGGTGACCATTGCGGGTGAGTCCGCCGGGTCAATTTCTGTAAGTGCGCAAATGGCCTCCCCATTATCGAGGAACCTGATAGCCGGTGCAATCGGTGAGAGTGGCTCCGGAATTGGCGCATTATCGGCAGTGCCGTTGGCCGAAGCCGAAAAGGTAGGCGCCGAGTTTGCCAAAAATGCCGGTTACACATCCCTGGCCCAGCTCAGGGCAGCCAGCACCCGCGAACTGTACGAAGCATATACCGAATCCAAACGTTTCGGTTTTCCTTCCGTAATAGATGGATACTTTCTTCCAAAGACTATGCTGGAAATTTTTAATACCAGGGAACAAGCGCAAGTCCCTCTGCTCCTGGGCTGGAATTCGGCCGAGATTCCGGGAACAGCTTTCACGCAAGGACCTATCAATGACGAGAATTTGGTTAAAAAGGTAAAAGAGGCTTATCCGGATGACTGGGAAGAGGTATTGAAAGTGTATCCGCACGGCAATGCGAAAGAAGTAGAATGGGCCGCGACCAACCTGGCTTCCGACCGGTTCATCGCTTACAGCACCTGGAAGTGGTTTGATGTGCATCGCAAAAACAGCAATCAGGCCGTCTACCGTTACCTTTATAGCAAACTTCGCCCACCTTTGGTCGACAAAAACCTGACACCAGGCCTTGCCGGCGGTGTACAGCAGGCTGCCAATAAGATGCCCGAACCCATTGGAGCCCCGCATGCCTGTGAGATTGAATATTGCATGGGAAACCTGGATCTGGTGAAAGACTACGCCTGGACGCCGGATGACTACAAAGTATCAGAAACCATGCTGAATTACTTTGCAAATTTTATTATCAAAGGAAATCCAAACGGCGATAAACTTCCCGAATGGCAGGCAGCGCAGCCAAGCGACGCTACACCACCGGTGATGATTTTGGACAAAGAATCGAAAGCAGTAAAATACAATGATGCCCGGTACTTGTTTCTGGACCGTAAGAGTGGGAATAAGTAGGAATAGGACACCTCACAAGACAGAAAGGGCCAAAAGTTGACTTTTTTCGTCTCTTTCAATGCTATAATCGTAGCTTTGCCGCTTCAACCAGTGCAAAGATGATTACAATTGAAAATTTGGCCGTTGAATTTAGCGGTTCTGTCCTTTTTAGCGAAGTTTCCTTCGTGATTAACCCTACTGATAAAATTGCCCTGATGGGTAAAAATGGCGCCGGGAAGTCCACCATGATGAAAATTATTGCTGGTGAACAAAAACCCACGCGTGGCCACGTACGTGCACCTAAGGATGCCGTCATCGCCTACCTGCCGCAACATTTACTGACCGAAGATAACTGTACCGTTTTCGAAGAAGCGGCAAAAGCATTCAAGCAGGTCTTTGAAATGCGTGCCGAAATGGAAAAACTGAATCTTGCGCTCGAAACCCGCACAGATTACGAGAGCGATGAATATATGGCAATCATCGAGCAGGTTACCGAACTGGGTGAAAAATACTACCAGCTGGAAGAGGTAAATTATGACGCGGAGGTTGAAAAGGCCTTAAAAGGGTTAGGATTCAGGCCGGAAGATTTTCAACGGCAAACCAAGGAGTTCAGCGGAGGGTGGCGCATGCGTATCGAGCTTGCGAAAATATTATTGCAAAAGCCAGACCTGATTTTGCTGGATGAGCCCACGAACCACATTGACATCGAGTCCGTGATGTGGTTGGAAGATTTTTTGGTGAATAAGGCAAATGCAGTAATGGTTATTTCCCACGACCGTGCTTTCATCGACAACATTACCAACCGTACCGTTGAAGTGACCATGGGGCGGATTTTTGACTATAAAGCAAACTATTCACATTACCTGGTGCTGCGTGAGGAGCGCAGGTCACATCAGATTAAGGCGTATCAGGAACAGCAGAAAATGATTGCTGATAATCTGCAGTTCATTGAACGCTTTCGCGGGACATACTCCAAGACCAATCAGGTTTCCTCCCGCGAACGCATGTTGGAGAAACTGGAAATTATTGAAATTGACGAAATTGATAATTCCGCCCTGAAACTTCGGTTTCCACCTTCGCCGCGGTCAGGGGACTATCCGGTTACCGTGAAAGATGTGTCAAAGTCGTACGGGGACCAGGTTGTGTTCAAAAACGCAAGCATGTCCATTTCAAGAGGTGAAAAGGTATCATTTGTGGGGCGAAATGGGGAAGGTAAGTCTACAATGATTAAGGCAATCATGGGCCAGATCGATGTGGATGGCACCTGCCAGCTTGGACACAATGTTAAGGTCGGCTATTTTGCGCAAAACCAGGCATCCCTGCTGGACCCTAATCTGACTATTTTTCAGACGGTGGACGAGGTCGCAGAAGGAGATGTGAGAACCCAAATCAAGAATATTTTGGGGGCCTTTATGTTTCAAGGGGATGATATCGACAAGAAAGTCAGTGTTTTGTCCGGCGGAGAAAAAACGCGGCTTGCAATGGTAAAGTTGCTTCTGGAACCTGTAAACCTGTTAATTCTCGATGAACCTACGAACCACCTGGACTTAAAGTCGAAGGATGTTTTGAAAGAAGCACTCAGAAACTTTGATGGTACGTTGGTGCTGGTATCTCACGATCGTGATTTCTTGCAAGGCTTATCCCAAAAGGTCTTTGAGTTCAAAGACAAACGTGTGATCGAGCATTTTGAAACGATTGATGCATTTTTGGAACGCAATCGGATCAAAAGCATAGCAGATCTCCAACTTGCCAGGTAGTCACGAGCAATACCGCACATGCTTCCTGTGCGCGACTGGCCGCTGATGAAGGGCTCTTAGAATGGAAGCTCGTCGGTGCTGTTTGGGAACCAAAGTGTGCAGGCGTTGTTACTGTAATGAACGATACAAAACAGCTATGGCACGACCCAAAAAATTCGATGACGCTGCCGGATTGCAAAAGGCCCTGAACGTATTTTGGAAAAAAGGGTATGCAGGTACCTCGATTTCAGATCTCACGGCCAGCATGGAGATCAATGCACCAAGCCTGTATGCCACCTATGGGGATAAGCATACGCTGTTTGTCTCGGCTCTGCAAGCCTATATGCAATCCCAGCATGCGTGGATGCGGCAGTCGGTGGGTGAAAACAAGCCCGTCAGGGAAATCATCCGGCTTCTTTTGACATCGCTGGTAGATGACACCCTGGCGGACCCGGAACGCCGCGGATGTTTTATGGTCAACACGATTACCGAAATGGCCAACCAGGATGCCCAGGTGTTTACAATCGCTTCCGACAATGAGCACCGCGTCCGCTCGATCCTGGCCGACCTGATTCGCAATGGCCAGCAGACAGGTGAGATTTCTCCCGATAAAGATGCCGACATACTGGCCAGTTTTCTGTTTATCAGCTTCATGGGCATTCGTGTGATAGCCGCTACCAATAATAATAAGAAACACTTGCACAGTGCATTAGACGTCATTCTCTCAGCTATCTAAATTTCTTTTGTGTTTTATAGTGATCACTACAAAAAATTTAAGTAGTTTTGTATCGATCATTACAAAACAATCAAACGAAGAAGATCATGTCAAGATTAGCTCATAAAACAGCAGTAGTTACAGGCGGTAACAGCGGAATAGGTTTGGCTACGGTGCAAGCCTTTGTTCAGGAAGGTGCAGAAGTTATTTTTACCGGGCGGAATGCCGATGCGAACCAGCAGGTAGAGCAAGCGCTCGGAGAACGTGTTCACGGCATTGTGTCCGATGCCGGAAAATGGGAGCATATTCAGGCGATCAAAGCGCAGGTAGAAGCGATTGCGCCCAAAGTCGATGTTCTGTTTATCAATGCAGGAATTGCCCAGTTTGCACCGGTTGATCAGGTGAGTGAAGGCTTTTTTGATAAGATATTGGATGTGAACTTTAAAGGTGCCTTTTTCACGATCCAGGCCCTCCTACCATTGGTTAGCGACGGAGGATCGATCATCCTGAATACTTCGATCAACGCGCATGTCGGTATGCCCGGAGCCAGTATTTATGCTGCATCGAAGGCTGCACTGCTATCGCTGGCCAAAAACCTTTCGGCCGAGCTCGTTTCCAGAAAGATCCGCGTGAATGCCATCAGCCCTGGCCCAATTGCCACGCCACTCCATACACCCGACAAATTCGGGATATCCGAAGCTGAATTCAAACAAATCGGCGAGAGCATTGCGGCGCAAATTCCGGCAGGACGCTTTGGTGCTCCCGAAGAGATCGCCAGTGCCGCCGTGTACTTTGCTTCCGATGAATCCCGGTTCTTACTTGGAACTGAGTTAATTATCGATGGAGGAATGGCCACTTTATAAATGCAAATTAGTTTTTTAGAAACTGAAATTCCGCTTGATCCTCAACCTGCTCGTTTTGAGCCCAGGGTGGTCGGCGGAATATTCAGCATAATGACCGCGCCGCCTTCGCCCCTGATCCTGAATTACATTTGCTACTCCTCCGATAAGTCCCTTGTAAAATCAATGATTTTTCGCGAACTACTGCCTAAATCAATCATCGTGAAAACAATGCAGACCCAGAATGCGTATGACAGGCTTAAATCAGTACTTGAAACCCTTGTTCCCCTTTCGGACGAGGAGTGGGGCTCGCTGAGAGCTGCCTTTACGGAACGGACTGTAGATAGCAAAACGATCATTACCCGGGAAGGAGAAATTGAGAAGGAAGTATATTTTATCTGTTCCGGTTTGGTGCGGCTTTATTACCAAACCAGAGACAATGAACAGATTACCGCCTTTATTTTTTGCGAAAATATGTTCGCCAGCTGCATGGAAAGCTTCATTAAACAGCACCCCAGCACGCAGAATCTTGAAACATTGGAAAGCTGTACGATCCTTGTGCTCAGCACGGACAATCTTAATGCACTTTACGAGCAGGTCCCTAAAACGCATGTGATCATGCGAAAAGTAATGGAGGCCCGGTTTATTGCTGCACAACAGCTTTTGTCGTCCTATATTTTGGCCGGGCCCAAGGAGCGTTACGAGCTGTTTTCGCTCCACTATCCACATTTGGTACAGCGTGTGCCGCAATATATTCTGGCCTCGTTTTTGGGAATAACGCCGGTTTCCCTCAGCCGCATCCGCAAGCGAATTGCCCGGTCGGGGTGATTTCTTATCTTTTGTTAAGGACTGGCCCTATTGACGGTGGATATCTTTGCAGCTCATCAAACACGAAATGTTATGACCAGAATCTGCAAAGTCACTTTGATTACCATGTTGGTATCCTGCCTTCAAAGCCAAGCACAGCGCCTTCCTTCGCCTGACCGGTTTGAGGTCGAAGCAGATCCGGTTGCATTCATATTTAACGGATACTCGTTCCATCTTGGTTATACCAGGGGGCATTTACGGTTCGATGCCGGTATTTTTGGCATCAAACAGCCTAGTTTCGCCGTGGAGAATAAACTTTTCTCGGTTTTTAGTTCCGGCGGCGGTATTAAAGTCGATTATCTGCTGCGCCGTAACCGTGGATTGTTCATTGGTCTGCAATCAGATTATGCAACCGACAAAGTTGGTTTGAAGTCGGATGGTGACACCCAGTCTGTAAGTGGCGTAACGCTTGGATTAAGAACGGGGTATCGGTTCATGTTTGGAAAGGAAGAACGTCAGTTTAAAGGTTTTTACCTGGTTCCATGGGTAGGCTTGATACATGCTCTAAACCCTTCGATCATTACAAGCAATGGACATGATTATACGCAATCACGATGGTCCGTTTTTCCAACGATCCATCTCGGGTACAGGTTTTAAGTGAAGGAAAGGAATTCGCACGGCACTCCGCTTGTTCTCCTGAACAATCCACCAATACAACAGCTGTGCTCGAGAATCCATTGATTTACCTTGATATTACTGTAAATGCGTCCGCCGAGCACGTCTGGGCTGTGCTGACCCAACCCGAATTGATCGGGAAATGGATGTTTGATACACCGGTCGAGATCGACACCGAATGGCATGAGGGCGGTAAGTTACGGGAACAGGGAGATCTGCACGGCCTGCCATTTGAAAACCGCGGTGAAATTATCCGATTCGATCCTCCCGCCGCGCTGCAATACACGCATTGGAGTACATTGTCGCTCATACCTGATGTGCCGCAGAATTACTCGCTCTTGCAGTTCCAATTACAAAATATCGACAGTCGCACCGTTTTAAAATTAACGATTAGCAACTTAGTGACGTTCGAGATTTTTAAACACCTGGAGTTTTACTGGAAAGTAGCACTTCATTTACTGAGAGAAGTGGCCGAGTCGTTACAGAAGGAGGATTCTGCAATTTAACCGGACCAGGATATGAAAGATTACTACGCCCTTTTTTTTCACTTTTAAGGCAGGTAAGTCCCGGCTTGTCGAGCATTGGGCTTATTATTACTAAATAATTAGTACAAAATCTAATCAATTAGTTTGTCTACTAGTTTTTTAGTAGTACGTTTGCGATAACATCATACTATTAATCTGGAATATGGAACCCCGTTCACTTACCCGGGCCGAAGCAGAAATCATGAAGATTCTCTGGCAGCTCGGCAAAGCATTCATTAAAGACATCCTGGCGCAAATGAATGACCCGAAGCCCGCATATACGACCGTTGCTACTTTCGTGCGCATACTGGAAAAAAAAGGTATCGTCGCCCACACCACCTACGGCAATACACACGAATACTACCCGCTGATCAGCGAGCAGGAATACAGAAAATATGAGGTCCAGCAGCTTGTAGAAAATTACTTTGACAATTCTGTAACCAACCTCGTCTCTTTCTTCATGAAAGACGATAATTTAAAAAAGAGTGACCTCGACGATTTAGCCGCGTTTATCGAAAAAAATAAAAGCAAGTAATAAACATCCTGAAAAATGGAAGCACTTCCCTATTTGCTGAAAGTCAACATCTGCTGGGCGGTATTCTATGGCTGCTACTGGCTGCTCTTCCGGAAGCACACCTTTTTTATGCTCAACCGGGGCTATTTACTTCTCTCTTTGGTCATCAGCTTTTTGATTCCGGTCATTGAATTACAGCAAACCGTTACAGTCGTCGAAAATGCGAGCGTTGTGGCAACGGCAAGCGGTCCGGTCGCAGCTGCGGAAGTGACGGCTGGTACAAATTCTACGGAATATTTACTGCTCGCCTGCTATTGTGCCGGAGTTGTTGTGATGCTGACTGGGCTGATCAGCGCTATCCGTCAGGTGTTTCGAATCGTACAGCGTGGGATTTGCATTCCCATGCAGGGCTATCGTCTGGTCATCAGTGAAAGCCAGCATACCCGGAGCGGGTCGTTTTCATTCCTCAAATGGATGATCATCTCCAATGAGGATTACGAGCAAAACTTTGAACCTATTTTCACGCACGAAATAGTGCATATCAGACAATGGCACTCGCTCGATATTCTGCTGATCGAAGTATTGAAAGTTGCATTCTGGTTCAATCCGGCCGTATGGCTTTACAAACGTGCATTACAGGATACACACGAGTTTCTAGCCGATGAGCAGGCCACCGACAGGGACTATTACGCCACATTCCTGCTTGCCTACGCGAAAAGTTCAATAGCGACTTCCATTACCAATCAGTTCTTCAACTCTTCGTTGCTTAAAAGACGGATTCACATGATATACAAGAACCGGACAGCGGCCTGGCTAAGGGGTAAGTACCTGCTGCTATTGCCTGTGCTCGCGTTGGCAGTCATTCTGATGGCCGCCAGAAAGTATGTCTATGAAGAAAGAAACATCCGGGCTGAAAATGCGCATACTTTTGATTTAGTAACGGTTAAGGGAATCGTAACTGACGAATCGGGTGTGTCGGTGTCCAATGCTGCGATCACTTTCTCGGGCAGCTATGAAAGTGCGGTAACTGGCCCAACAGGCCGCTTCGAGGCAACTAACATTCCCCGGGGCTCAACGATGACGGTGGAGCACGACGATTTTTTACGTTACACACAGAAAATTCGCAAGTCGAGCGATGAATACCCTATTCGGTTGAAGCGTAACACCATGCCACGTTTGACAAAGAAAGATAAGCGTGCAGCCAGACGAATGCTCGTAACTAACGAGCGAGCCCGCATGCTGCTGGACCGCTGGCCAGGACTTCCTGATAAAAGCAATTTCATCGCCACCACGCTAAAATATCCAAAGCAGGCCATTCTCGACGGGGTCGAAGGACAGGTGCTGGTGTCATTCCTAATCGATACGGAGGGGAATGTAAGCGATCCTAAAATCGAAAAAGGTGTAAGAAAAGACCTGGATCATGAAGCTATGCGTGTCGTCCGATTAATGCCTAGATGGCGACCTGCCGAAAAAAACTTCAAACGAGTGGCTGTTCGCTATACAATGAACATCGCTTTCAACATTGCAGTGGACACATTACCGCTTGCTGTGAAAGAGAAAACACCAGGTTTTTGGGGTAACAGGTCCGTCTACGCTCCGGCAAAAACCGGTCCGATTGGCGATCAGCTCGTCAAAGAGGTATTTGAGCAGGCTACGATTGATCTTCGCGACAGCACCCCGCCAACTACGGCCTTGCATCGATATGGGTATGGATATGGATATGTCCATCGCCCTCTCCCCGAAAAGTATGTTGATATGCGGATTAGACTACCAAAAAAATGACATATACACTGTTCTTCTCACAAAAAAACTAGTCGCTGAGATTGATAGCCGGGGCTAGCCTCTCGCTGTTCGATATCGAACACAGCGAGCGAAGGCGCACACTCATTTGCACTGTAATAATATTCAATCACTTACATTCCAAACACTTAACAACTGGCACGACTATCGCATAGGCGATTGGTATTCTATCGTTGCCAGTATTTACATTTAACCAGAACCTTCGCTATGACCTATTTGCGGATACTGCTTGCACTACTACTCATCTCGCCGATTACGCTGCCGGGGCAGCCCGTCCCAGAAAGTGCTATGTATTTAAATCAGAAGCCTCCCGGTTCGGTGGCGACTTTGTTTGCGCCGAATTTAATCTCTTCAAAAAATCAATACGAATATGGGTCGACGTTTTCCAAAGATGGCACCGAGTTCTATTATGCAGTAATTATTAATGATAAGCCTCAGATCCGGTGGAGCCGGTTTGTAAATAACGCCTGGGAAAAACCTCAAACGATCATTGGCAGCACCAACTATGAATACAATGATCCCTTCCTGTCTCCCGATAAGAAACGACTCTACTTTATATCCGACCAGGCAAAAGATGGAAAAGGCAAGAAGAAAGACTTCGATATCTGGTATTTGGAACGGCAAAAAGACGGCTGGTCCCAGACTCCGGTTAATGCTGGCCCGGCTATTAACACGAATAAAAATGAATATTATATGTCATTTACAAAAACAGGTAGCATGTACTTTTCCTCGAATGGAGGTACAAATCAGGCGGCCGATCAAAATTATGATATCCGCTTATCCCGCTTTTCGAAAGGTACATTTGAACCTTCCAATAAGCTTGCAAATACTGTAAACAGTGAGCATTACGAAGCCGACGTCTTTGTTTCCCCCGACGAGCAATATATTATCTTTTGCTCTGAACGTCCGGGCGGTTTGGGAAAAGGCGACCTGTATATCAGCTTTAAAGACAGCAGCGGGGAGTGGCAAAAGGCAAAGAACATGGGTAACGCAGTCAATACGGAAGGGTATGAATTTTGCCCGTTCGTTACAGGCGACGGAAAATATTTATTCTTTTCTCGCGACGGAGACATTTTCTGGATGTCTGCAACGATCATTGAATCGCTGAGAGAGTCTATACGCTGATTTCCCTAATTACCATTTGATAATGAGCACGACGGCTACCTCCCTTTCAACGGATAATCCTTCAAACGCACAAACGAATAACCCAACGCAAGTAAGGATGGCACAACCTTTTGCAAAGCCTCGTAAGAATTCCATTCCGGGTGGTTGAAATGCATAATGATCAGTGCACCCGGCCTGACATGTTTTAAGATACTGCTTTCGATGACATTGGCCGGTGTATTAGGAACGGCATCGCCGGAAAGAACATCGAAGCTGATCATGGTAACTCCAAGCTGCCTTGCGATTTTCGCGCATGCTTCGTCTGTAAAGGCAGTAGCTGACCGGAAGAAAACAGGCCGTCTGCCGGTAATAGCCGTGATTTTACGTTCATTTGCTTCAATTTCATCAAATGCGTCGGGAACGTCGGGGGTGCCCTTGATCCCATATTCCCTTTCGCCGTCCACCGAACAGGGCTTGTGATTCAGGCCGTGATTTTCAATTTCGAAAAGACTGTTTTTACTCAGGTTTAGAAATGTCGGATAGTTGGCGTCAATCCACCTGCCCGTCACAAACAAGGTGGCGGGTATTTTCATTTTTTCCAGGTAGCCGATCAGCTCCGCATCATATCCGCTGCCGTGTGGGCCTCCGCAGCCGTCAAAAGTCAGGGCAAGCAGCTTTTTGTTGGTCACAATGTCCTCGTCGACACCCTTTACAAACTCTCCCCAACTGCCGGGTGGGGTGTGCGCAAACTCGGCAGAAACCCTATTCTTGGCCGCCAGATAGGAGGTGTCCTGGTATTGCTTTTTGAGATAATATTCGTTTTCCAGACTAGGTGGAAGCGTTTGGGCCAAAAGCTTGCCCGCAAGGAGAAGGAAAAAAATTAAAGTCGGAAAGGTAGCCAAAGTCCTGTTCATCGTGTTTTCTGTTAACTTATCCAAGGTCGGATCGCCCCTATTCGGCGACTTTAAGTACCGTTTCCGCGAGTCCACGGTAATTTTCATCATAGTGATGCCCCCCGGGAATCAGGGCAGTCTTAATGCCCGCATCTGTCAGCTTGTTTTTGAAAACGACGTCCTCTTCCGAGCCGAAAACACAAATAGTGCTTATCGCTTTGGCTTTAAGGATTTCAGAAAGGACATTTTCGTCATTCTGGCCGGTTCCTATGCTAAGCATGTCGGCAAGATGGACTTCAAAATCAGTCGAGGAAGATGGAGAAAAAAGAACCATTCCTTCGAGATCCTTTCCAAGAGCGAGCCGATTCGCTACGAATGGAACGATAGAGGCCCCAAACGAAAACCCAACCAATACTACCCGTGTTTTTTGCAGATGGTTCCTGTAATAGTTAATAGCCTGAGCTATTTCCGAGCTGGCCGTCTCCGGACTTTTCTTGTTCCAAAAATACTTCTGGGCATCCATTCCAATGACAGGCATGCCCAGCGACGCAATTGCCTCTGAGACGGACTGGTCAAAACTGGTCCAGCCCCCATCTCCGGAAACAAAGAAAACAAGGGGCAGCTGCGTGTCCGGTCTGGAAGCAGGTACCATACACAATGGGAGTTCTCCAGGGAAAGGAACAAAGTTCTGATTACGAAGGGCCTGATTTTCTTCCGCTTTAAGCTGCGCAAAAGATGGCGCATCGCAAATTTTCTGGTAAGCTGTTTTAAATTGCGGTAGCCAGTTTGCATCGACGCCGAAACCGTGCCCCACCTTTTGCAGCGGCACAAGTTCCGCCCTTGCAACACTCGATAAAAATTCTTTTACCGGCTGATACAGGCAATTCAAGTCTTTAACGCCATTCAAAACAATGAATGGTGCTGTTAATCCGGCGGTCTTTTCCAGATAATACGACTTGCCTTCCTTTATCGTGCGGATACTGAGTGCTGTACCCTTACAAAGCGGGCGCGGAACATCAATATCCGGGCAAAAACCGAGTGCCAAAGCGCCTTTAAAAGTATTTGCCGGAGCCTGCGCCAGTATGCCATACACCAGGACGGCCCCATACGAGTAACCGACTAAAACGGGTTTAAAATAAGTAGGAAATTTGTATTTCTTTTGAATCATCAGACTCAGATTCTCAAAGTCCGAGGCCGGATAAAGGCAGCCTTGTTTTTGTGCGGCAAGCGATTTCTTGTAAGTGCGAGCATCTATTCCCAGCACAAGTGCCCCTTTTTCAGCAAGGGTTTTAGCCATATTGATTACACCAGAATCCCAACCTCCGTCTCCCGAAACAAACAGGGCCACGGAGCTGGGTTGTTTAGCCGGGTGATACAGGGTAATTTTCCCAAAAGGGCCATAAGAAAAAAACTCCGTCCCAACAGCCTTCACAGTAATGGATAACGTACAGAGCAGTAATATGGTCGTCAGCAATTTGTTCATTACTCTTCAAACATTTGTTATAAGAATTGAAAACTGAGGACTAGGGTTTAATGACGGACGTCAACGCAGCGGGAACCTTGAACAGATCGTAATCCTGATCATAAACCAGATATTTATTAGACCATACGGGAGAGAATTTATCCTTATAGTCGCGTAGCCCTTTATAATGTGAGAATGCTCTTATTTTCTCGTATGCAAATTTCATGGAACGTTCAGGAAAATTCCTGGGGTCGATAATCCCTGACAATGGGGCAAAGCCCAAATTCACCGATCGATATCCTTGATTTTTCAGATACAGAAACATTTCAACCGTGATAAAATCGATGATTCCATTGGGCGCCTCCCTGGTTTTCCGGATCAGATCAAATGTTGCCTCATCCTTCACATAATCTGGAATAATGTCAAGAAAAGCAACAACTTTCCCCTCTTCATCCTCCACCGTCATGATCGTATGCTGCCGAAGCTCCTCTTCCAGAAACATGCCCTGAGAGAAGACAATTTCGGACCGTCCCGTTTCTTCAAGCCATTCGTCGGAGACGGCCCTCAGCATTTTTAGCAGATCTGTTTCAATGGGGGCAGCGTAAACTTTCGTGTGAAAGCCTTTGTCTGTAACCTTCTTTAATGCATTACGGATTGACTTCTTGGAACCACCCTCCAATGAAAAACTCAGCAGGTCCACCACCGCTTCCTGTCCTAAAAGCAACCGCCCCTTTTTGGGAAACAGCGAAAGCGATTCCTCGGATACCCGATAGTAAATGCTTTTTAACCCTGTTTCGAAACAATGCCCGTCGAATGCGTCCACAATGTCCTTCTTCGATTTGTCGGGAGCAACCGGGCCTTCCAACACTACGGCAAAGCTTCCGGCAATCCGGTAGCTGAGAAACCCTTCTTTCTCAGGAATCCGAAAAAAAAGTTTGTCCGGATACGTTTTGAAGTAATCCAGCGAAGAATCGCCATATTTGACAAGCTGCTGGCGAGCCCATTCAAAATCATCCTGCGCCGATTGAGCTTGTGAGAAATGAGGACGGACAAGCGTGTAGACCAGGAAAGAAATGCATGCGGCTCCGCTGATATTGAGCGAGTATAAAAAATCGCGGGCAAAATTATCCTTTGCAACGAGCCCCTCGCTACGCAGCAAGAAGAAGTTTTGAAAAGTATACCGGACCGATTCCATCCAATTAAAATCCTGGTCAAAATGGTTAGGATCAAGATTATAAAACCCAATAAATCCATACAGAAGAACTGCCAAGCAACCTAAAAGCATCGTCTTCACACCAATCAACCCCAACCGGCGGCTATTGTGCATATAGTACTGTTTTCTTGATGCCACCAGGATTATCATCACCGCAGCAGCAAACAGCGCTTCTTCGTAATCAATTGCTTTAAGCAGATTTCCGACAACAGAAACAACGCAAAGAAACAACGCAAAGTACCATGCCGTCCTCAGCCCCTTAAGCATAAACGCCGCGGTGACCAGCAGAAACAGGCCAGTGATTAACACAAAATAGTTGGAAACGGCCATCGCACTTACCGGGATGAAATCTTCCAGCAAATGGAGCCGGCTGCCAATCGCCGGTGTCAACACCGATACGATATTGACTATACCCAGAATCAGTAGCAGCAAGGCGGGGAATACCCGCATGATGAGCTTATTAATTTTCAAAAGGAAGCTCAATGCTCCGGCCGCGAGCGGTATCCAAAACTCAAGAAGTCTGTAAAACAACGTAATAGAAAGTGCTGCCGCATCGCCGAATCCAAATCTGCCCAGCAGGTAAGCCATTGACAGCTCTATGGCGCCCAGGCCTCGCAGAAACGGAGAAAGTATCAGAAAAACGACGGCTACAATATAGCTTAGGGTGGCAGCGAGCAAATTAGGCTGCAAATGCAGTGCGCGCATTGCAATATAGATATGAGCTATACCCGTCAGCTCAATGATAACACTGTACAAAACGATTCGAAAAAACTGCCTCCTTTCGATCTTGTTACTCTTCAAATTATCCAGGTAGTATTCTATCGAGGGGAAATGGCTTATCAGCTTATTGAAAATATATCCCTGGGCAACAATCGACCTGTAAAGTATAAGAAGCACGAGCATCAGGACAACCACCGATATAAGCGCCACCAACTCTTTTCCCCCAATACTCCCCAGGGAAATTGCAATGACGAAAGCAGGAGCCGCGACGAGCACAACAGACAATATTCCTACAAACGCATAGATTACAGACGCAAAATGGACCTGTGCTTTACTGATTCCTTTTCTTTCGATAGCCGTGGTAAAGAAAGCCAGAGAAGACACCCCGCCTGCGGGAAGAAACACGCTGACAAAATTCCGTTTCAGGAAAAGCACTGTACTGTCTAAAAGTGATATATGCTCCCCCACGGCCGCGAACGATGCCACATACATCAAGCCTTGCAGAATGATGTAGATAATGGTCAAAACAATACCGAGAATCAGCCAATCCCAACTGGAAGCGGAAACAATAGCCCTCACCTGCATCAGCTCTATCTGCTGATGCCGAAAAAACCACAGCCCTAACCCCAGGAAAAAAATGGTGATAATAAACTGGCTTACCATTCGGGCATGTTCGCGCAGGTATGTAAGTCCATTCCGCTTGATAAGCCCTAGCGTATTGATCGTCAACTGGTAGGATTTAATGATTTTCCTCATTTCGTCAGATTTTTCACAAAGAACATGGGAATGTCTCCTTCAAAATACAGGAAAAATACTTAGTATTGTCGCCGACCATATCGTAATTTTCATCCGGCCGGGACAGGTCCATGAACTGACACCGGAACAAGGTTGGACGGGTTTTCTGATTCAGTTTAGGAAGGATTAACGCACCTTGATATACATTCTTACCCTGCGTGGATGGTATTTGCTGGGCTTAGCGTTGAACTTCAGACGATGCTTCCATAACAAAAAAGGCCTTGCGCCCCCAAATTCCAGGACGATAGTCAAAACCAAACCGATGGACAATTTCAGCAAGAACAGAATAACGGCCATTGATCTGCTTCGCGGTACGGTCATGATCATTATGGCGCTTGACCACGTCAGGGACTACCTGTTCACAGACTCCTTTTTGTACGATCCCTTAGACCTGGCGAGGACGAACGGCCCGGTATTTTTTACCCGTTGGATCACTCATTTCTGCGCGCCGATATTTATGCTGCTGGCCGGCACCTCGGCCTACCTGATCGGTCAGCGGAAGACCAAGCAAGAACTAAGCGTATTCCTCTTAAAAAGGGGTATTTGGTTAATTGTCCTTGAACTGACCGTGGTCAACCTCGGATGGAACTTTAACCTGGAATTTCCTATGTTCTTTTTCATCACCATCTGGGCGCTTGGCCTGAGCATGATTGTCCTTGCGGTCTTGGTTTATTTGCCGGTTAAAGTAATCCTGCCTGTATGCCTACTGATAATTGCCGGGCATAACCTGCTGGATAGCGTCCATCTGGACGGTAATTCATTTCCCTCCTTCCTTTGGTCATTGGTGCACGACCAACGTTTCTTCTCCTGGCACGAAAAGCTCTTCCTGGTCGGCTATCCCATTGTCCCGCTCCTGGCGGTGATGCCCCTGGGCTATTGTATGGGCGTCTGGTACACCACCGACTATGATGTTGCAAAAAGACAACGCCATCTAAAATGGACAGGGTTCAGCGCTTTGGGCACCTTCGTATTGATCCGCCTGCTCAACAGCTATGGCGATCCCGTACCCTGGACCGTGCAAAAAGATAACTTCTTTACCTTTTTATCATTCATCAACGTCAATAAATACCCTCCGTCTCTTTCGTACCTGCTGATCACGCTGGGCACCGCCTGCCTGTTCCTGTCATTTACGGAGCGGTTAAAAGGGCCCGGCGTAAAGATCATCTCGGTCTACGGCAGGGTACCCATGTTTTATTACCTGATCCATATCTATGTGATCCATGCAATCGCGATGCTCGCATCATCACTAACGCCCGGACAGGACTGGCGGCGATGGATACTGGAAAAACCGATCTGGTTCACCGAAAACCTGAAAGGCTACGGTTTTTCGCTGCCCGTAGCTTACCTGTTCTGGGTATGCGTTGTGATCGGCCTATACCCCTTGTGCAAACGTTACGATGCTTACAAACAAGCACATAAAGACAAATGGTGGCTGAGCTACTTATAATAAGCCCGTCTAAGGACCTTTTTAGGGAGCATTCGGGAAAAATTTGGCCAATTTCTCGTCTAAGGCATCCGGTTTCAGATCTATGGATAGTATGGTGCCGTCTGGCCCGATTAAAAAGTTCTTTGGAATAGCTTCCACACCGTACAAAGTCGATACTTCATTTGACCAACCTTTTAAATCTGAAAGTTGAGGCCATGCCAATTTATCTGCCTTTATCGCTTTTATCCATGCGTCCCTGTTTTTTAACTGATCAAGTGAAATCCCGACAATGGTGAAATTGCGATCTCTATATTTATCAAATACCTTGACCAGGCCCGGATGCTCAGCGCGACACGGACCGCACCAACTGGCCCAAAAATCAACGAACAAATATTTCCCCCGGAATTCACTCAAAGAAACCGGCTTTCCGGCAGTGTCTGCCTGAACGAAATGCGGAGCAACTGCGCCAATGCTGGTTCTCGAAAGCTTGGTGAGAGCATCCTTATAGTATATGCCGGAGGGGCTATTTTGAACAGATTTATCCAGGCTTTCAAACAGGCCGGTGAGTTCTTTAACGTCCGGCGTAAAGCCACCGACGGATTTGACGGCTCCAATACTGACAATGCTGGCAGGCATGGCCTGAATAAATTGCCTATAAACATTGGTCCTTTCTGTACGGACCGCTTCCAATTGTTTCTCCCACCTTTGTTCGAATTCCTTCTTGTCCGCATCATCAGATAATGCTTTTTTCGCTGCGTGATATGCCTGATATGTTTCGGAAAGCTTCTGGGTGACGGGCCGCAGCATTTCGGCGAGCTTACCAAAATCTTTATTGGCCTGACCTCCGGAGACTACCGCCTCACTCAATAAGCCAGTGCTCTCCACCAAAATAGTTCCTGGCTCAACATAGAATTCAATATTGCTGTAATCAGGCTTGGTATACATAATAGCTTTACCAGGAGCCTTAATGGTGCCGTCGATTACAAAATTCCCGTCGTGGAGAACCGCCGAATCTTTGACACCGACCAGGTTGGTCGGATCAGGATACCAAATGTGAACGGTCTCCTGTTTTTTTAACGGATCAATTTTCCCCCGGACGACGAATGAATGAACTTGACCGCATGCCGTGTGCTGCGCCAGCGCAAGAACAAGTACAGTTGCAACAAAGGATCGGCAGTAATAATTAAAATGTCTCATGGCTATGAACGGTTAATTCGCTTGTAACAAAGCTGTGACAGAATATCAATCAGATCGGCACCATTTTGATAATGCCTTTAATGTACTGATAAGTTATTAATCATACAATGGTTACAAACTATTAAGCATATCCAAATAGCTTCTGGTAAGGCGTTTAGCATGTTCGGATTCGGACGCAAGGCCGTTCGCTAACGGACAACACTGATTTCTAAAATGCCCCATTACCCTATCATTTACACTATTTCTTAAATGGCAAAGTATTTGTCAGACATTTACGAAACTAATAAACACTATGAAGGGGACCTACCTGGGTGAGTTTGAGGAAATCGTGCTGCTGGCCGTTGCCATACGAACCGGAGATTCGTACGGGGCGACGATTGTGAATGAAATTGAACAGCAGATGGGCCGGACGGTGAGCCTGGGGTCCGTGCACACTGCCTTGCATCGTCTTCAGGAAAAGGGTTTGGTCAAATCTGAATTCGGTGGCGTGACGGGTGAAAGAGGTGGGCGCAGCAAGCGGTTGTATGTGGTCACGGCGCTTGGCCGTCGTTCCCTGGAAGAAATCAGGCAGATCCGAAACCAAATGTGGGACACCATTCCAAAAATAGCGTGGTCATGAAAAAATCAAAACGCGGCTGTCCCACTCCTCCCGTTTGGGCTACATTGCTTCTGAGGATGTTCTGTGACGCATATCTGATCAATGAATTGGAGGACGATCTGAATCAGCTGTTCGAGGAACGGGTGAGGGCCGCTGGTGTGCGCAGGGCCAGGTGGCGTTACATTCAGGATGTGTTGAGTCTGATGCGTCCCGCTCTTCTCAGGTCGAAGTCAAATCACTACCCAAACCCCAGCCATACAGATATGTTACAAAACTACATCAAGGTCGCCTTTCGCAATCTGGTCAAAAACAGGACCTATTCGTTCATCAACATATTCGGGTTATCCATTGGAATGACGACGGCAATTTTAGTTGGCCTTTGGATATGGGACGAACTTTCCTACAACAAATATCACAAGCATTACGACCGCATTGCGCGCGTTATGCAGCATCAGACCTACAATGGCGTGACCAATACGACCGTTGCAACGCCATTGCCCATGCGAACGGCGCTGCAAAACGATCACGGCAGTGACTTCACCTACATCGTTTCGTCATCCTGGACGAGGGACTACGTACTGGCATTTGGTGAAAAGAAAATTTCCCGAAAAGGTAATTGTGTCGAGCCGGATTTCCCCATGATGATGTCGCTCAAAATGCTCCGGGGCACGGCGGCGGACTTTTCTAATACCACATCTGCATTGCTCTCTGAATCCGTTGCAAAAGCCTTGTTCGGCAGCGGGGATCCATTGAATAAAATCATCAGAGTCGACAACAAGAAGCATTTCAAAGTAGCCGGCGTGTACGAGGACCTGCCCCATTCAACTGAATTCCGGGACGCATCCATTTTGCTTCCATGGAAGTTTTTCCTGGAAGAAGAACCTTGGGTTAAACGATCCGAGACCAATTGGGGCAACAACTCATTCTTATTATTAGCGCAAATTGCCGCCGACAAAAGTTTTGAACAGATAAACGCTAAAATCAAGAATATCAAGGCCCGGCACGCGAAAGAAGAAGCGCGATTCGATCCCCAGGCCTTTCTTCATCCCATGAGCAGCTGGCATTTATATTCAGAGTGGGAAAATGGCCGGCCTGTGCGCGGCCGGATCCAGTATGTGTGGCTGTTTGGATTGATCGGTGCTTTTGTGATGTTGCTGGCTTGTATCAACTTCATGAACCTCGCCACAGCCCGTTCACAGAAGCGCGCCAAAGAAGTCGGTGTCCGCAAAGTCGTTGGGTCGGTACGGAGTCAATTGGTCACCCAGTTTTTCAGTGAGTCGATTTTGATGGCTTCGATGGCCGCTATTATCGCCCTATTTCTCGTGCAGATATCCTTACCCTTATTTAATCAGATCGCCGACAAGCAAATACTTTTCCCCTGGCATAGTTTAAAAAGCTGGCTGCTGGGTGTAGGCTTTACCTTCCTTATCGGATTGCTGGCCGGCAGTTATCCGGCACTTTACTTATCGGGCTTCCGGCCGGTTAAGGTGCTTAAAGGCACTTTTCGGGCTGGCCGCTTTGCAGCTTTGCCACGCCAGGCATTGGTGGTGGTTCAATTTACGGTGTCTATCACTCTGGTGATCGGCACGGTGATCGTGCTTCGCCAGATCCGGCACGCCAAAGATCGCCCGGTCGGTTTCGACCGGGCCGGATTGTTGTCTATCGCTATCAACACCGCTGACCTCCAAGATCACTCGCGCGCCCTTTTGCAGGAATTAGAGTATACCGGCGTAGCAATAAATGCAGGCAAATCTTCCAGCCCGACCTCTGAGGTTTGGAGCAGTGACGCGAGTTTTAGCTGGCCCGGCAAAGACCCTAATCAACCAGGCGACCTGGGAACGGTAGGCGTCACGCACGGCTATGGGAAAACGGTTGGCTGGCAGTTAAAGCAAGGCCGTGATTTTTCAACTAATTTTTCCACTGACAATCTTGGCATGGTTATTAATGAAAGCGCCGCTAAATTCATGGGTTTGAAAAATGCCATTGGCACGAAAATCGATTGGAATAATGAGCAATACACTATAATCGGGATGATTAGCGATGTGATCACAGGGTCACCTTTTATGCCTATTCAACCCACCGTCTTTATGCTTAAGGAAGATTGGGCGGCATTTATCCACATCAGACTTAACCCATCTCTCGATGCTCGGCAGGCGTTGGCTAGACTGGAAGCAATTTTTAAAAAGTATAACCCCGGAAGTCCATTCGAATACAGTTTTGCCAGCCAGGAATACGACCTGAAATTTAGCACCGAAGAGCGCATCGGAACGCTTTCAACTATATTCTCCTCCTTAGCCATTTTCATCAGCTGCCTGGGCCTATTCGGATTAACATTATTTTTTGCGGAGCAGCGTCAAAAAGAAATAAGTATTCGTAAAGTGCTTGGGGCGTCCGTTGGAAGTTTATGGCAAATGCTTTCCAAAGACTTCCTGATGCTGGTCGTGATCGCCTGCGTCATAGCCATACCTGTTGCTTTCACCATCATGCGTGACTGGCTGGAACAGTACGCCTATCGTACGAACCTTTCGTGGTGGATTTTCGTCACCACCTTTCTGGGCGCGCTGCTTGTCACCATGCTTACGGTTAGTTTTCAAGCTTTGAGAGCTTCACTACTGAACCCCGTGAAGACTTTACGCGAGCAATAACTTATCGACAGGCCCACGCATCCAACCACTTTCCGGTACTCTGCAACCAGGTAGATTTTTTAATAAAGGTCTATGTGGGTAAGACGCCATTTTCAAAAAAATCGGATGGCAGGTAACTTTTTTTGCCTATTTCTCAAAAACAGGTAGGGTATTGTTATCAAATTCTGTCTCTGTAACAAATGGTATACTAAATATTGGTCAGTTTGGAAAAGACGCAGAATATGAGTTTGACTGAACCTTTGCGGGAAAGTATTTTGATGCAGGCAAATTCCGAAAACAGTCAGGACACAGGTTCGGAGTTGCCTGTCGACAAGGAGTTTTTTATTAAAAGCGTATTTCAAACAGATGTCAAAAAGGGATACGACCTGTTATTCCGCCACTACTACGCGCCGCTATGCAGCCATGCCGTCAGGTACGTATATTCCAAAGAGGTAGCTGAGGATATCGTTTCTGAAACATTTTTATCGTTTTGGAAAAAGAGTGTGCATGAGCATATCACCACTTCGTTTCGCGCTTACCTGTTTGTGTCGGTGCGAAACAAATGTTTCAGCTATCTGAAGTGGGAATTAAGGAATGAAATAGCCGAAGAACTTGAAGACGCAACGCTCGTATCGGTACATATGCAGCCCGACCGTCTGATGGAGTTTGACGAACTCTATATGAAAATCGAGCGGATTATCGCCGGGTTTCCCGCTCAAAATCAGAAAGTCTTTTTGATGAGCCGCTTCGGCGGAAAGTCCTATCAGGAAATAGCCGACAAGCTTCAGATCTCAAAAAAGGCCGTCGAGGCACATATCAGCAAAGCACTTGTCGAACTGCGGAAAGCGCTCAGAAGCTACAACCTGATGATTATCGCGGGCCTTTCAGAATTGTTTTAACCCAGAATCTGTGGGCCGACAGAGGTCCCCTATTCCTCTGCCCCATGGCTAAAAAGATTAAAAAATGAAACCAGAATTGACGAAACATACTGTCTTCACCTACTTTTCGGGAGATGCAACCACTCTGCAGAAACAAATAATAGCAGATTGGCTTGCCGAGGGACGAAATGCGGAGACCTACTTTGAATGGCTGGAAGAATGGGAAAGGAGCCAGCTCCAGTTTCAGCCCGATACATCGGCAGCCTTGCTTGTAGTTACGGAGAAATTGGCCTGCGAGCATGAGCCTGCACCACATCAACCGGTACTTCTCGCCAGGAAAGCTTCCATAAGGACGGTTATGCTCTGGGCGGCAGCCAGCCTGTTCATAGTGGGGTTGGGCTCGTACCTGGGCAGGGACTTTTTGATGTACCGCACCTACGAAACTGCCTTTGGCGAGGTGAACAGGTTCCGTCTGGCAGACAGCAGTGTCGTATTCCTGAATGCAAATTCGACCTTGAAAGTCCCCAGATGGGGTTTTGGCAAAGCCACCCGGCATGTGTACCTGCAAGGCGAAGCCGAGTTCTCAATACGACATACCATTGACCACCAATACTTTAAAGTCCACAACGCGGACAATAGCCTGATTACCGTACTCGGGACCGAGTTTGTCGTCTACACAAATCCGAAGCAAACTAACGTGGTACTCAACAAAGGCAAGGTCGAGCTTTCTTCAAATGCCGGCGAAAAGCCCCTTACCATGCTGCCGGGAGATCGTGCAACCATCGGAAAAAGCGGAGAAATAAAGGTTGAGAAACTGTCCGAAGCGCAACTCGCGCAGCACTCGGCATGGAAGCAACACCGGTTTGTCTTTCATGATACGCCTTTGCGGGAAGTTGCCGCGAAGATTCACGAGGTGTTTGGGGTGGTAGTGAAAATAAACGACAACAAACTCGCGGCCCGGACCGCAACGGGCTCATTCCCTGCAGAGAATGCCGAAGAGCTGCTTTCAAACATGTCCTATATGTACAGCTTTGAAATAATGAAGGCCGAAAACAAGATCATACTGATTCCTAACCCTTAATTATTGTTTCATCCTAACCTGCCGATTTATGAATTTAAAGTTACAGCTGATAAGGTTTTTCTGCCTTTGTCTTGCAAGCGGCGCAATTCCAAATCCGGTTCAGAGCCAGCTCCTTGCCGATTCGAAGGCGATTTCGCGCCAGTCGGACACGAGGCCGCAGTTGAAGGAGCTGGCAGATATGCTGTTGATACTTAAAGACAAATATCAGGTGGATTTGCTCTTTGAGGAGAAAATCCTGCATAAGATCATGGTTCCGGCCAATAGTATCCGTCCATCGGCGTCCTTCGAAGCCAACCTGGAATTTCTGCTGGAGTCCACAGGGATACGATTCAGGAAGGTGAAGAAGGGCACCTATGTGCTGCTGGACGAAAAAATAAATCCTGCACCGATACAAAAAACACCGGGGGGTATTTCCGGTCAGCCGGCGGAGGGCAGCACCGTGAAGGCGTTGGAGCTTATGGGGAGAAAGATCAGGGAATTTTCGAAAACTAACGCGGATGTGCCTATTACCGGCCGTGTTACGGATGAAAAAGGGGAAGTACTTCCCGGTGTGAATATCACGGTGAAGGGTACTTTACGTGGAATATCGGCGGATGCGTCCGGCAATTACAGCCTGATGGTACCCGCAGGCGACGTAACGCTCGTTTTTTCCTTTGTCGGGTATGTAACCCAGGAAGTACAGCTTGCCAACCGCAAAACCCTCGATGTGATCCTGCGCCCGAACAATCAAAACCTGGACGAGGTAGTGGTCGTCGCCTTCGGGACCCAGCGGAAAGAAAGTATCGTTGGGGCGATTTCGACGATTTCTGCAAGCGACCTGAAAGTACCCGTCAGCAAGCTGAGCAATGCGCTGGCCGGTCAGATCGCGGGTATCGTCTCGGTCCAGGGAAGCGGCGAACCCGGCTCAGGGTCGAGTTTCTGGATTCGCGGCATCAGCAGTTTCGGCGCCAACAACACGCCACTGATCCTGGTAGATGGTATCCAGCGCTCTATGGACCTGGTCGACCCGGAGGATATAGAATCGTTTTCAATCCTGAAAGATGCCAGCGCAACCGCCGTTTATGGGGTAAGAGGTGCAAACGGCATTGTCCTGATCACCACGAAAAAGGGTAAATATTCTGATAAGCCAACCATTAATGTCCGCTACGAAAGGGGCTTTCTTGCCCCCACGAGGTTGCCCAAGCTGGCCAATGCAAGCCAGTGGATGGATTACTATAACGACATCAGTTATGACGCAAACGGATCCACCCCTTTCCCCGATCATATCAAACAGAAATATCTCTCGGGCGAAGATCCGGACCTTTATCCTAACGTAGACTGGATGAAGACGATTTACAAAGACGCGACAACCAGCAACCGCTTGAACCTGAATGTATCGGGTGGCGGCAGGATCGCCCGGTATTATGTTTCCGGTTCGTATTACAATGAAAACGGCCTTTTCAATCCGGTCGTCAGCAAGTCGTACAACCCTTCGGTGAGTTACAACAAATTCACCTTCCGGTCAAACCTGGATGTCGACATTACCAAATCCACAGAATTAAGCCTTAACCTGTCGAATACCTACGAAAATAAGAATCGCCTGGGAGTCAACATGGATGCCATGTATGTAATGGTAATGACAACGCCGCCTATTTCCATTCCGCCTTATTATTCCGATGGTACGCATGCCCAGCCGCTGGTCGGTGCCAATCCCTACTATTCGCTGAACTCCACGGGCTATTCCCAGGATTTCTGGAATACGTCGCAGTCGCTGATGAGCCTCACGCAGGACCTGGGTGATTTTTTGCTGCCGGGTTTAAAATTCAATATCAAGTTTTCATGGGATGCGACCAATGAATCGACCCTGGACAAAAGAAAAAATCCGGCGACTTACTACGCAACAGGCCGTGACGATAACGGGCGGCTTATCCTCCATAAGAACACCGACGGAAGCGATTATCTGTCATTGGCGAGATCCAACCGCGGCACGAAAACGACCAATCTCGAATCGTCGCTGAACTACGACAATGCATTTGGCGATCATCGCATAGGAGGATTGTTTCTATTTACCAGAAGAGAACATACCAACAATTTTCCTGGCGATTACATCCAGGCGTTCCCCTACCGCAACATCGGCATTGCGGGGCGGGTGACCTACGCCTTTCAAAACAAGCTCTTCTTCGACGGCAACTTCGGCTACAACGGCTCGGAGAACTTCGCTCCTGCCCACCGTTTCGGTTTCTTTCCCTCGATCGGCATCGGATATAACCTGAGCAGGGAGAAATTCTTTCAGAACCTGTTCCCGGCGGTTAACCTGATGAAGTTCCGGGGTTCTCACGGGTATATCGGAAACGACCAGATTGGCGGCGACCGCCGGTTTGCCTACAACTCGGAAATGAAGTATTCCAATTCATACACCTTTGGAACAACCGGCCAGAAATACATTACCGGTATTGCCACGGGAAACCCGGGGAACCCCAATGTCGCCTGGGAAGAAGCGATCAAAACCAATATCGGATTTGAGCTGGGTATTTGGGATAAGCTAAAATTGCAGGTCGATTATTTCAACGAGCGCCGCGACGGGATCTACATTTTACAACAAAGTGTGCCATCGGTGGTGGGGATCAATGTAGCGCAGTATGTGAACCTGGGGCAAATGGCGAACCGGGGCGTGGACGGCTCTGTCGAATACAGTTATGTGAAGGGCGACTGGCTGCTTTCGGCCCGCGGCAACTTCTCCTACAACCGCAACAAGGTGATTTACAATGATTCACCAACCCCGATATACGGCTACCAGGAAATTGCGGGACAAGCCTACGATCAGCAATTCGGATTGGTTTCAATGGGACTATTTAAGTCAGTGGAAGATATTGAACAAAGCCCCGTCCAGAAGTTCGGGTCGGTCGTGCCCGGTGATATCAAGTTCAAGGATATCAACGGGGATGGTGTGGTAGACAGCTACGACAGGATAGCCATCGGACGGACCACCGTGCCAGAACTATCCTATGGTTTCGGATTGAGCGCCAAATATAAACAATTCGACCTGTCGGCATTTTTTCAGGGAACAGGGCACGTGACCAGGATCATTGGCGGAGACCCGGTGCAAGGACCTCAGGGAAGTATCCTCGTAAACGGGCAGATCCTGGCCGACGCGGCCGAGAAAAGATGGAGCCTGCACAACCAGAACCCGAATGCCGAGTACGCGCGGATGTCCCTGGCTTACAATGAAAACAACCGGCAGGCGTCTACCTTTTATCAGAGAGACATGAGCTTCATCCGATTAAAGAACGCCGAAGTGGGTTATACCGTGCCGAAACGGATTGTCAACAAGGCGAAAATCTCCAACGTGCGCATTTACGCACAGGCAGTCAACCTGTTCACTTTCAGCAAATTCAAACTTTGGGACCCCGAATTAAATGCAAGCTTCGGGAACATCTACCCGCAAATGAAAACGGTAAGCTTTGGAGCAAGTCTTAATTTTTAATACCACCAACATGAGAAACTTTTCCATCATATTTGTCCTGTTATTAAGTGTGATCGCCTTCACGTCTTGCAGCGACTACCTCTCGGTAGAGTTGAAGAATGCGCTTACACTCGAAGAAACTTTCAATAAAAGGGCTACTACTGAGGCTTATCTTGCTCAGGTTTACAGCTTTTTGCCCGATGACTCCGACATGGTTGGCGGCGAAGCCTCCGTCGTTCCCAGATCGGACGAAGGCATGTTCTCCTGGTTGTCGGGCGTGTCGTGGCTCAATATGAACAACGGCTCATGGGGACCTACCACGTCGTCTTATGTAACCTGGAAAAATAGCTACACCGGTATTAACCAGGCAACAATCTTCATGAATAATGTCGATAAGAACGTGGAGATTGGCCCTGCCGAAAAGGAAGTAATGAAGGCCGAAGCCCGTTTTATCCGCGCGTTTCTGTACTTCAACCTGCTGCGGAAATATGGTCCCGTATATATCTGGGGAGACAAGGATCCCGATATTTCCATACGGCCGGAGTCGGTGGACCGTCACACAACCGAGGAAAACTTCGCATTCATCTTGTCGGAATTTGACAAATGCATAAGCGTCCTGCCCGTAACGATCACCGAGGACGCCTGGGCGGGACGGGTTACGAAAGGGGCTGTGCTCGCTGCCAAAACCCGTGCTACGCTTTATGCCGCACGTCCGCTTTTTAACGGCGCCGAGTTTCTCAAAGGAATGGTCAACAAGGAAGGTAAACATATCTTTCCTGAAAACGCCGATCCGGGAAAATGGGAAACCGCCGCGCGAACAGCGAAAGAGCTGATCGACATGAACCAGTACGCATTGTACACGGACAATAGCGAAACAGACCCCATGCGCAAGGCGATCAAATCTTACCAGGGTATATTTTTCAAATTCTGGAATTCGGAAGTGATTTGGGGCCGTTGGCTCGGTGCCGCGAATGCATGGGTCGTGAGGGCCAACCCGCCAAGAGTGGTCAAAGAGGGTTACGGTGGATATTCGCCGTCTCTCAAATTGGTCGATACTTATCCAATGGCGGCCAGCGGGCGCTATCCGGTGACGGGTTACGATGCGAATGGCTATCCGGTCATAGATCCGAAAGCGGGTTATCGCGAAGAAGGCTTTACGCCCGGCTACATCCATCCGGTCGACAACTGGAAACCCGTCAGGGCGCACAACAGCACGGTCGGCCGCGATGCGCGTTTTTATGCTTCCATTCTTGCCAATGGGTTCAACTGGTACAATCGCGGGGCCGGCGACAAGGTCGTTACATTTCATACCGGCGGCACTTCGGGTTACCAGGCTTCGGGAGATTGCGTGAAGGCAGGCTACCTGTTCAGGAGAATGAGTGACCCGAATAACAATACCGAAAACGGACAATGGGGACAATTCTGCTGGCCTATGTTCAGGTTGGCGGAGATCTACCTCAGCTATGCCGAGGCCTGCAATGAAAAACCGCAGCGGAATGAAGCGGATGCCTTGCTTTACATCAATAAGGTCAGAAACCGGAGCGGATTGAACAATTTACAGGTAGCATATCCGGAGGTAATCGGGAACCAGTCGCTACTGCGGGAGTTGATCCGCAAAGAGCGCATGGTAGAAATGGCCTTCGAATCGCACCGCTACCACGACGCCCGCACATGGCTTATTGCAGAGAAGGAATTTGTTGGTCCCAATTATACCAGAAACGTTGCTGCGACCAACTATGACGATTCGTGGAAGCGCTCCTCGACATTATTTCCCGGCACCAGGGTCTTTGAAAAGAAACATTACTTCTTCCCTATTAACCAGGAGCAGTTGAACGAAATGAAAAACTTCACACAAAATTATGGATGGTAGCCACATGAACAGCCGACCTACACGTATGAACAACACAAACAGCCTGTCACTACTCCTGATCTGCCTGCTCGCCATTGTCGCATCAGCCTGTGAAGATCGCCGCATGAATAACATGGCCGAAGACAAGGTCTCGCTCAACGATTTTGGTGAAAATGTGCAAAAAGTATTCAAATGGGAAAACTCCACCTACCAGCTTCGGGTCATCAAAAGCGGGGCCGGACAAACGGGCGGTGAGGTTACGCTCAGTGTCGACAAGTCGGTCCTAGACAAATACGGTGATACCTATACGCTACTACCGGATGAGCTCTACAAGGTTAAGACACCGCTCATTTCCCTGGGAAAATCAGATTACAGCGTCCCTTTTGAAATAGAATTTAATGCTGCCGGAATCGAAGCATTGCAGGCTGAAACCAAACTGCTGTATGCCGTACCTTTCCGACTTTCGTCCAATACGATTAAACCTGCTGCGGAAAGTCAGCTTTATTCCCTGGTCGTTCCCAAAATACTGAGTCCTTACATTCATTTTAAAACAGCAGGCCTTGCTCCCGATGCCTCGACCGTCAGCTTGGCAAATTCGCCTTCTGAATCAAGGTTTTACGCTTTTCTTCAAACCAATTATCATAACAAAACAGACTTGCGATATAAAGTCGAAATAAGCGAGGCTGCCTTAGCGGCCTACAACCTCGCCAATGGTACAACCCACAAACTCCTGCCCGCTGAGGCATATAAGCTTGACGAAAGCAGTTTTGTGATCGCAAGTCTGAACGACGAGCAGGCATTGTCCTATTACCTGCTGAAAGGCAAAGTTGCCAATGGCGAATACATGCTGCCGCTTAAAATTACATCGGTTTCGAAATATGGCATCGATCCCGCCCGGTCGACGATTTTTATCCCTGTTAAGATTCAGGATTAACCGGCAGATCGCATCAGGCCATTAATCAGCACAATAGTCTGAATCCTCGACTACTCATTTCATCATACTGATATTCGTCATGCCACCGTCCGCGAGAATTTCCGTTCCCACAATAAAAGCCGAGTCAGTCGAGGCCAGGAACACCGCCGCCTTTCCAATGTCGGACGGAAGACCTTGTTTGCCGATTGGAATAATGTCGATCCATGCCTGCTTTACCTGCTCCAAACGCGCTTCGGGAACCAGTTTGCCGAATACAGGCGTATCGATCGAGCCCGGTGAAAGGGTGTTGACCCGGATGTTTCTGGCCAGCAAATCCAGCGACAGGCCTTTCGCAAGCGAGATAATGGCCGCTTTGGCGGCACTGTAAATCGCCATGCCCGGCGCGGCGCGGTGGGCGGCGCTCGATCCGATCAGGATGACCGACGCTCCATCGTTCAGGTACGGCAGCGACTTTTGAACGGTGAAATAGGCGCTTTTAAGGTTTAAATCCATATACCGATCGTAGCCTTCCTCGGTCACATCGCTGATCGGGCCCATCGGCATGCCGTCCACCACACCGCCTGCATTCACGACCAGCACATCGATCTTGCCGAATGTTTCAGATGTTTTTTGAAAGATATTTTCCAAATCATCCTGGCTGGTAACGTCGCCCTGTATACCGACAAATCCGTTGCCCAATGCCTGGACGGAGCGGTTCAATGTCGTCTGGTTTCGTCCGGTGATGGCACCTGTTGCACCCTCATTTTTGAATGCTTCCGCGATACCAAAGCCGATACCACTATTGCCGCCGGTAATGACGGCCACTTTGTTTTTTAGCTTGTCCATGTGTTTTGTATTAAATCAATAGCGAGTTTGGGAGCATTTACAGCCCGTAAATACCGCCCGAAACGGAGATTTTTTCGCCGGTAATCCAGGCTGCGTCGTCAGATGCGAGGAACACGGCTACTTTGGCGATGTCGTCGGGCTGTCCCGTGCGGCCAAGCGGCGTGGTGTCGATGAGTTTTTTTTCAAAATCGCTACCGATGAAGCCTGCGCTGCGTGCGCCTTCGGTTTCTACCACGCCGGGCAGAATGGAGTTGATTCGTATGTTTTTGCCGCTGAATTCCTTGGATAATGAAATCGTAATAGCATCCAGCGCAGCCTTGGTGGCCGAGTACACCGATCCGGTCGGGAGTGGCGTGCGGCCTGCTTCGGAGCTGATATTGATGATATTGCCGCCAGCATCGCCGAACAGTTTCAACGACTCCTGGATGGCAAGAATGGAGCCGAATACATTGATATTGAACTGTTGATGGAAGGTCCCGGCCGATACCTGTTCGATCGGCTCGTACTGGTAAATCCCCGCATTATTGACCAGAATATCCAGCGAGCCAAATGCATGTTTCGTCTCCTCGAACATGCGCACGACATCGTCTTCTTTTGATACGTCACCTTTTACAGAGATGGCCCTGCCTCCATTTTCGGTAATGGCTTGCACCACCTTGTCGGCATCTTCCTTACTGGATGCGTAATTCACCACTACTTTTGCGCCCTCTGCTGCGAATTGTTTGGCGATCGCCGCGCCTATGCCTTTGGATGCGCCGGTCACCAAGGCCACTTTGTTTGCTAATCTGTTCACTTTTTCAATCCATTTAAGTTTGGATTACAAAGCTAGGTCACGTTAGTTACTTTTCGTAACTTTGTGTCGAAAAGTAACAGTAACATCCAGGTAACAAAGTAACATATGGAGTGCGAACCACGTCAGATCGATAAGCATAAAAAGGAAATGATGGCTGTCCAGGATTCGATGGACGTGCTCAGCGGCAAGTGGAAGGTTTCGATCATTTCATCCATTTGCTATTATAATAAACGGCGGTTTTCCGACATCCTCAACGATGTGGATGGTATTTCCAACAGGATGCTCAGCAAGGAATTAAAAGAGCTGGAAATCAACCAGCTGGTAAAACGGACGGTGCTCGACACCCAACCCGTGACTGTCCAATACGAATTGACGGAGCACGGTCTTACGTTAAAGACCATCATCAATAACCTGACCGATTGGGGTATGGAGCATCGCAAAAAGATCATCGGAGGATAAGCCGGCAGGAAATTCTCCTACCGGCTTCGCTACGCTCAACCCGAGCCACCTCACTTGGGCATCAGCACTGTATCAATTACGTGAATTACCCCATTAGACTGAAAAACATCAGCAATGGTGACCATCGCTTTGTTTCCTTTGGCGTCGGTCAGCACGATTTTCTTACCCTTCTGCATGGCAGTAAGCTCTCCGCCTCCCACAGTTTTCAACATTGCTTTGCCGTCTCCATCCTTGATAGCTTTCATCAGATCGGCGGCGCTCATGTTGCCCGCTACCACGTGGTAGGTCAAAATGCCTGTCAGCATTTCTTTGTTTTCTGGTTTTACCAACATGTCAACCGTTCCTTTCGGCAATTTATCAAACGCCATGTTGGTCGGCGCAAATACAGTGAATGGCCCCGGGCCCGATAAGGTTTCTACCAAACCCGCGGCTTTCACGGCTGCTACCAGTGTAGTGTGATCCTTGGAATTGACTGCATTCTCGATAATGTTTTTGGATGGGTACATAGGTGCCCCCCCGACGGTTACGGATTTCTCTTGCGCAAACGAATAAGTACCGATAAAAAGCAATGTGGTGAGTGCCGTCAAAAAATGTAGCTTTTTCATAGTGTAAGTTATCTTGATAGTGAAAAACAAGTGTGTGTGATCGATCAACACGACCAATCTACGCGGGCTGCCAGGTGATTGGATCAGTTTACCCACTTATTTTCATCAAATTTCAAATACAATACTATTAACTATTTAATTTACAGTACTTTAAGTCACACAAAATTGGTCGATATACGTCGAAAACGTATATCGATGATTGGATTAAACATAGATTTCCAGGGAAAATATTTTTTTTCACGCCTTGATCTTAAGTAAAAAAAGAGGCGTATGTCTCCCCGAAACTCATTCAAAATGAAAGGGAAACAAGCTCTTAAACTTTTACTGATCTAGATTATGCACACAAACAAGAAGTACGGCTCCTACGAAGTAGACGAAGAAGGGGCATCACTGGTCAACAGACGTTTGTTTTTAAGTTCGGCGGGACTGACCACAGCATTTGGTACTATGTTGATTGTAACGGGCTGTACCAAGGAAGATCACCAGATTCCTGGCATGAGTGACGCCGTAGACCTCGGCTCCGGGGATATCGGCGTGCTCAATTATGCGTACGCACTGGAACAACTTGAAGCGGCATTTTACGCAAAGGTGATAGACTCGCCTTTTTCGGGTATGACCGACGCGGAGAAGACGATCCTAACCGAGATCCGTGACCACGAGATTGTTCACCGGGAATTTTTCAAGGCAGCATTGGCAGGTAACGCTATCAAAGGATTGACTCCCAATTTCGACGGAATCGACTTTGGCAGCAGAACAGCAGTTCTGGGTGCAGCCAAATTGTTCGAAGATACTGGCGTAGCTGCATACAACGGCGCGGGAAAACTGATTAAAGACCCGAATTACCTGCTGTTGGCCGGAAAGATTGTCTCCGTTGAAGCACGCCACGCGGCAGTTATCCGTGACCTGATCAACCCCAAGTCTGCCGATTTTGCCGGTGACGACATCATCGATTTGAATGGCATGGACAAGGCCGTTGCGCCTGCTGACATTCTTGCGGCAGTCAAGGGCTACGTTAAAGACACAATTAATGGTGCTAACGTAGGTAAATAATCGTATTCACACTAACCGGATCAGACACAATGAATATTTTCAAAATTATAGATCAGTTTCAGCAAATTGACGGCGATGCCGTGGGGAGACTCGAATATGCATCGCGCCGCCACTTCATGAGCAAGGTCGGAAGTAAGCTGGCTTCCGCCGCAATTCCAACGGCATTTGCAGCGATTGTAAATAAAGCATTTGCACAGTCGGCAGCGGCTATCGATGTGCTTAATTATGCATTAACACTTGAATATCTGGAAGACGAATTCTACAAAGGAGGCCTGGCGGCAGCGAATTTGATCCCTGCATCGGATAAATCGATATTTATGCAGATCGGCAAACACGAGTCGCAGCACGTCGCCTTTCTGGTGAAAGCGCTTGGCGCGAAAGCTATTGCCAAACCCATGTTTGATTTTACCTATAAAGGGGCATTCGCCGACGTATTCAGTAACTACAACACCTTTGTGACGGTTTCAAGCGCGCTGGAAGATACGGGTGTACGGGCCTACAAAGGCCAGGCCGGAGTTTTGATCGCCGACCCGCAGATTCTGGAATATGCATTACAGGTTCACTCGGTGGAGGCGCGCCACGCGGCTGTCGCCCGCAGACTCGCGGCCACGCTATTAGGAATGCCCGCCATGAAGGGCTGGATTACAGGCAAAGAAGGAGCCGTACCGGCTATTTATGCCGGGGAAGACAATATGACCCAGGGTGGGGTGAACATTAAAGGTTTGGCTTCTAAAACGGACGCTGCTGTTACAGAAGCGTTCGACGAGCCGTTGACAAAGGATGCGGTATTAGCTATTGCCGGTCCATTCATAAAAGGTTGATTGAGTTGTATAGTAAAGCGAATTGATCGCAGTTTAAAATCCGTTGTCACAGGTACAACGGATTTTTTTGTTCATAATCCAATTTCCATCGGCAAAGCCCAACGTCCCGTCAACATTCAAATCAATATCCGCAGGGCGTTATCTGTTGTTCAGTCATAGCATCCCGCTTTTAACATTCATCAAGACAATTAGGATAAATCGAAATTTAACATAACCAATAAATCCAAAGACCGGCTGGCGACGTAAGTGGGTTATCAAACTACATAACTCAATCACGTTCCTATGAAATTACTCAACTTTCGCCTGAGGCCGGTGGTTGCCGCCCTTAGCTTCATTCTCTCGTTCTCCATGTATTCCTGCGAGGATCACCGCGTGCCGCCTTCCGGGCCGTCACTCCCCGACAGGGTCTTCTACGCATTGTCGGATAACAACCAGTTGCATGAGATCAACATCCGAAACACCGCCGTGCCATTACGCACTTTTGCCGTAACCGGTCTTGAACAGGGTGATATGCTGAAAGGCATCGATTTCCGCCCGGCCACGGGACAGCTTTACGCGATCGGTTCGATGAATAACCTTTATCAGGTGAATATTAAATCCGGTGACCAGGAAGGAAAGGCTACCCGCATTGGCTCAGCTCCGATTGCCGCTACTTTGAACGGTCATATCGGTTTTGACTTCAACCCCACCGTCGACCGCATCCGGGTGGTGACCAACTCGACTCAGAATCTGCGCCTGCATCCTGAAACGGGTGCAATTGTTCCGGGCGACTCTCCATTGAATGGTTATGCCAATCCGATGATCGGCGCGGTGGCCTACACCAACAGTCGCGCGGGCGTTACCGCCGCTCCTGCGGGCGCGGGCACGACGCTTTACGACATCGACCCTTCGACAGACATGTTGTACATACAAAACCCTCCCAATCCCGGCGGTTTAGTACCGGTAGGTCCACTCGGCCTGAACATCCAGGAAGTAGGCGGATTCGATATCTCCCCCGACATAACTCCTTCTGATATTTACCCAATTGTCTCTGTCAAATTCGACGACAAATGGGAGCTTGATTTTGTCGATTTGGCTACCGGCAAACTTCAAAAACTGGGCAATTTCCCTACTAATACGAATGTTATCGGCATTGCTATCCCCCCGCTCCCTGTCGCCTATGCTTTGACCGACAGTGGTATGCTGAAAATTTTCAACCCTGAAAACGGCATGGATTACGGCACTAAGTCGATCCCAACCATCCCAGGCGTCACCTTGCAAGGCATAGATATCCGCCCGGCTAACGGCAGGCTGTACGCACTCGGCAGCAACAGCAAAATCTACGGCATCGACCTTGGAAGCGGAGCTGCGACCGAGCTGGCAAGCCTGAAACTGGCCGACAACACCCCGGTAATGCTCAGCGGAACTTATTTCGGCGTCGATTTCAATCCAGTGGCCGACCGCCTGCGTGTTGTAAGCGACAATGGACAGAATCTTCGCATTAACGTAAGCGACGGGGTTACAGCCGTAGATCAACCCCTCAAAATCGGTATGGCAGGCCCGATTCCCTTCATTACCGGCGTTGCCTATACCAACAGCTACCCGGGCACCACTACCACGATGCTCTTCGACATCGACAGCCAATCGAATACATTATACTTACAGACACCGCCCAACAACGGTGTGATGGCCGACCCGAAAGCGCTGGGCATCGATGTAAGTTCCGGCCTCGGTTTCGACATCGGTAATATCTCCGGCAAAGGTTACGCCATCTTCACAGTGGGACTCAACACCGGCTTTTATACAGTCGATCTGACTACCGGCGCGACCACGCACAAGTTCCCGTTCAGCGGACCAGTAAAAGGGCTTGCCATTGGGTTCGGGTTATAAATTTCAAGCTTTTGGAAAAAGCACCTTCCGGTTTGACCGGAGGGTGCTTTTTCACGAAAGAACGACCGCATTGATGATGGATTAGAAACTAATAGATAATGTCTGGACGGCACGGGAAGTGACTCAATCATCATGACCAGGGTTAGCTATATCATCCCCCGGTTGAATAACCGCATCTGATGGTAAAAATGCTGCTAATCGTTCAAACATTTCATGTCAAACAATATCCTTTCGGCTGATCAGCACGATGCTCGCCAATGCACCGGAAACATAAACCGCCAGACCGATCCATAAATACGAGTATTGCCAATCGGCCATTTGCAGTGAATTGTTCAGAAAACCAATGGGCCACAGGTACGGCGACGCTTTGCTGATTGCAAAGCCACGTGAAATGGCGCCTGCCATCGCGGCGAAAAGCCCGAGGCCTGCCGGCACGATAAAGCTTGCAAATTCCATACTGATGTATAGCTGAATAACAATCATCCCCCCGCCGGCCAGAAACATCAGTAAACTTGCTTTTGATAACACTTCGTGCATAGAATATGACTGGAACCCGTAGCGGGGTTTAAGAATACCCAGCAACCATCCGGCCATCTCGGAAAAGCCGTACAATGCGATGTGGCTCAGCGAGATAAGCCCCGTAAGGATCAACAACTTCCCCGCATAAATACTCCATTTCGGCACCGGCAGACTGTATAAATAGGCGAAAGCGCGGTTCTGATGCTCCATGGCGCTATACAGCGCAGATTGAAGTGAAACGTAAATGGGGAAAACAAACAGCGCCCAGCCTACCAAAATATGCCCTGAGAAATTGTCCCAGGGATTGATATCGGGCCCGTAAAATCGGTCCCCGTCCGCATATGCGGCTACGAAGGCGACCGTCACTACAAATAAGGGCGCAAAAAGCGCAAGCCATGGCACCAGCGTGTTTTTGATCTTGATTTTCTCCATAGCCACGCTGCGGGATAAATAACTAAAACTATTCATATTGAAGCGTTAGTAAGGTTCAGAAATATATCTTCCAGGGTTACAGCCGAATGCCCGTGCAAGTTTGGAACTGCACCGATCCGCAATTGGTATGCTTGATACAGCCCTCCTATCGGCCCTTGAAATAATAGATGGCCGTTATGGATGATCGCGACATCGGTCACCATTTTCTCCATTTCGCTCAACAAATGGCTCGATACAAAAATCGTTTTACCGTGCTCCTGGCTCAATTCAATGAGCAAGCTGCGGATTTCGCGAATCCCGGCCGGATCCAGTCCGTTGGTTGGCTCATCCAGGATCAGTAAATCAGGATCGCCAAGCAAGGCCAGCGCAATGCCCAACCGCTGGCGCATGCCCAGCGAGTACCCTTTCACTTTTAAAGAGGCATCGTCGGTCAATCCTACCATGCGCAGTACTTTGCCTACCTGGTCACGATCTGCATTGCGTGCAAGCCTGGCGATTTCCAGATTCTGCTGCCCGGTAAGATGCGGATAAAGGGTCGGTATTTCAATCAAGGCACCTACCCTGCGCAGTATCGACAGCCGGTTACCGTTGATATCCTGGCCAAACAAGGTTATGCGCTGTTTGCCGGTTTGGATCAAGCCAAGTAACAAACGGATCGTTGTCGTTTTACCGGAACCATTTGGTCCCAGGAATCCAAAAATAGATCCCGCGGGAACTTGCAGGCTAATATTTTGAAGGACCTGTCGCTCACCGTAAGCATAAGCTAGCCGGTCGGTCTGGATTATATAGGCACTCATAGCTGTTTGATTTTTTGTCAAAAGAAACTGCTGTTTGCTGTATGACAAACCGTAATCCGTAGACCCGGAATCCCTGGCCGCCAAAAATGGATTTATAACCATCATCGGTTTGAGGGAGCTATAAATGGTGTCTGGCCTTTGGAATTGCCTGTCTGAGGGAAAAACAGAAAAGGCAATGTTGTAATTTTGTAAATTACCCGGATGATGCATATCCGACTACAAGACTTGTTTTACCGGCCATTTCCTGCTCGTTTGCCTGTCTGGGTCCATGCTGTGGTCTGGCTGGTGTACTTGATGTTTGTGCTTTACATCAATCATTTGCAGGGCCTCGATTTCCTGGTGGGCTATCCGGGCATCTACATTTTTGCCCAGGCGATTATCTTTTATTCCAATTATAACTTTCTCATTCCTTCGTTACTTGGGGAAAAGAAACTTACCTGGTTTTTACTAATTAATCTTCTGCTCGCTGCCTCTTTGGTTGGCATCTTCATTCCGCTTTATCATGGGCTGCGTGGCTGGTCGCTGGGGTCGACGTTGGTAGCTTTCCCATTGTCGTACGGGGATCAATTTGTGCTTAGGTTTTTCGAGTTGCTGTTAATGGCGCTGCTGGCGTGCCTGACCCGATTTGCCGTTGACTGGTTTACTTTTCAGCAAAAAACACGGGATATGGAAAATCTTCAACTAAAAACTGAACTTGCATTCCTTCGCTCCCAACTCAATCCCCACTTTCTTTTCAACACACTCAACTCCCTGTACGCGCTCGCGATCAGGCAGGCACCCGGCACGCCCGACGGCATTATGCATCTTTCACAGCTGATGCGCTATGCTTTATATGAAACTAATGAAGAACGCGTAGCGCTTTCAAAAGAGGTAGAGATGATCGAGAATTTCATCGAATTACAGAAATTGCGCCTTCCCCTCGACTTCCGCATTGATCTTACGGTCGAGGGAAATGTAAACGAGTGTGTAATAGCGCCGTTCCTGGTGATGCCCTTGATCGAAAATATGTTTAAACACGGGACTGAATTTGCTTCTATTTCTGTCAAGGTGGCCGAAAACCGCTTAACGCTGGTCACGGTTAACGGAATTCAGCAGCCTGGTGGTTATGAACCGGGCGGGATCGGCCTGGCAAATCTTCAAAGACGGCTTTTGCACCTGTACCCCGACAAATATTTCTTTCAGGTTGAAAATAGCGCCCTAGGTTTTCAAGCTACCCTCACTTTGACTTTAAACTGACACGATATGAAGATCCGTTGCCTGGTGGTGGACGATGAACGGCTGGCCCTGGAAGTAATGGAAAGCTATATTGAAAGGGCACCTTTCTTGCAATTGGCGAAACTATGTTCGACGCCGTTGGAAGCGCTTGATTTTTTATCTAGAAATACGGTCGATGTGATCTTTCTGGATATTGAAATGCCCGGCCTTACCGGTTTGCAATTGCTGCAAACCCTTAAAGCCCCTCCGGCGGTAATCCTGACCACAGCCTATCCACAATTTGCTGTCGATGCATTTGAACTCAATGCAGTGGATTACCTGCTCAAACCTATACCATTTCCGCGGTTTCTGACAGCTGTTCAAAAAGTCCAGTCGCTCGTATCTGCAAAGGCAGCTGTAAGTCCTGCACTTGAAAACAGGACAAATGCATCCGCGGGGCCTATGTTTATTAAATCAGGCACAAAGACCGTGCGCATCGACTTTACGGATATCCTTTTTATCGAAGCCAGGAAGGATCATGTGTTGATTATCACAAAACAGCATAAAATTGCCACGCAGCTTTCAATGGCCACTCTCCTTGAAAAATTACCTGCGGAGCAATTCCTGAGAGTACACCGGTCATTTATTGTTTCCATTACAAAAATCGAGACGATTGAACGAGGGCGGATACTGATCGAAAAGACGGAAATACCCATTGGCGAGTTTTACCGCGACGGAGTTAATGAACGCATACGTTTCCAATAGAACTTTGCACGGCGATTCTAACGACCATTTGGCGTGCCGGCCAGGTAGTAGTCATGCTGTTTTTGCAACTTTTTTAAGCCATCGCTGTCCAATCAGTAGCAATGGATCAGAAAGAACCCCACAGTCCGACCGACCGCATATTGGTAGAAAGAGTGCTCGGTGGCAACACCAGGGCCTTCGGCATCATCATTAAGAACACAGAAGGACTTGTCGGGCAGATTTTGTTTAGGATGATTTCTAACCGGGAGGAGCGTGCCGATATTGCTCAGGACATTTACCTGAAAGTCTTTCAAAAGCTCGGCAGCTTTCGTTTTCAGTCAAAGCTCTCGACCTGGATCGCACGAATCGCTTATAATACTTGCGTTAATCAACTTGAAAAAAACAAAACACTGGCTACCGCAAACTACTATGAAATACCAATTGAAAACGACGGTGAAAACCAGGCTAACCGACCCGAATTCGCAGACCCTGGCGATCTCGAAGAGAACCTGATGGGTGCCGAATTCAACGGCCTGCTTCAATTAGAGATCGAAAGGCTTCCTGCGATCTACAAATTACTGGTCACCCTTTACCATCATCAGGAGCTGAGCTACTCGGAGATCGCACAGATCGTCGCCTTGCCGGAGGGGACAGTCAAAAGCTACCTTTTCAGAGCACGAAAAATGTTGAGAGAGCAGTTACAAGCCATTTATAACAAAGGTTTATGAAAAAAGAGGGCCATTTATCGGATACTGAAATCCAGCAATATGCTTTGGGCGAATCAAGGATCGCTCATACCTTAACGAGCCATATCGAGCATTGTCCTCAATGTTCCGCTTATGTCAAATTCTACCGGGAAATAGCGCGAAACCTGTCTTCGCCCACGGCGGAAGTCTTTGATTTTGAGCTTGCGCCACTAGTATTGGCCAAGCTTCCGGCGAAAAGGGCCAGAAAAGCAAATGAATTGGTATTCGTTATTTGCATATCTGCGATCGGCATGGTAGCCGGCACCGGCCTATTCTGGTATCTCAATGCCGGACTGCTAAGTAAAATACCATCCAACAACAGCGCGATCATCTGTGGCTTTCTGCTGACCTGCGGTTTGCTATTTTCTTTCCTGACGACAAATCTGCGAAGGGAGTACATTCTCAAAATCCGGCAGCTCGCCGGCTCGGGACATTTGCAACAATATCCGGATGCGGCGGTCTAATCTGTAAACGGCTAAATAAACATGAAAAAGCGCATATTAACCCTATTCATAGCACTGCTTCCCGCCTTGGCGAGCGCGCAAACATCAAAAAGTACCTACATTGATCGTGACCAGATTGCGCTCGGGGTAACAGTCCTGCTAATTGCTTTTATACTCGTGTTCCTGTTAGAACTAACCAACCGCTATTTTCAATACCGCCTCAGAGAGAAAGTCCTTGAATCCGGCGTGACCGAGCAGCTGGCAGCACTTTTATTGAAATCAGATCGTCGGGAAAACTTGCAGGCTTGCATCAAATGGCTCGCTATTTTCCTGGGTTTGGCTTTGGGCTTTACCATAATTGCACTTACAAACCCTCCCGTTTGGGCCGCATTGGCTGCTTTGTCGCTATGCCTATCGGTAAGCTTTATGGGCTACTACATTTTTCTAAAGAGAGCTGATCATTAATTCATTATAAATCAATCAACCATGACGCATCCGAAACTACCCATTCTATGGGAACGGGTTCTTATTGCCTTTGCCTTACTGTTGCTGCTGAGTATCAGAGGTGCGATTGGCCAGTCAAAAACGGAATCCGATTTTGACCGGCTGATGGAAACATCACAGCTTCGCGATGATTTTCAATCTTTTCGAACGGCATTAAGCCAACATCATCCCGACATGTACCGCTACCGGCCTGAGGAATCTTTAAACCAACTGCTGGACAGCTGTCAGGCAAGCATTAGCGGTCCGATGAGCCTGATTAGGTTCAACAATCTGATTCGGTTTGCAGTCAGCGCCCTTGAATGCGGGCATACGAGCGGCAGTCTGCCCGGCGAAATAATGGAAAGCTACGCAGCGGGCGTACCGATGTTTCCGCTAAAAGTCTGGTTTGCAGATGGCCACGCGTTTGTGCTTTGCAGCAAGGATGAAAATGCACCGGCAGGATCAGAAATCCTATCGATCGACGGAGAGCCTATTGAAAATATCCGCCGGAAACTCATGCTATACTTGCCCTCGGACGGAAAAATTGAGACGAAGAAAAACGCTACGCTGAATAACGACGCATTTCTGTTCCTGTACAACTTCATCTATGGCGTTAAAGCGACTTATAGGGTGAGTTTAGCAGCGGCAGGCGGTAATCCGCGGGAGGTCACCCTGAAATCAGCAAAATTTGAAAACACGCTTTGCCCGGCATATAAAACCGGCAGCAATGCCAGGCCGCTTGAAATTACCTACCCCGGCGACTCACTGGCCTTGCTAACCATCCGTACATTCAGCAAGCAAAGAATTAACGATGCCAATCAGGATTTTCCGGCCTTTTTGGAAACCGCATTTCAGGAACTGCAACAGAGAAAAATAACGCGCCTGATCATCGATTTGCGGGGAAACGGTGGAGGTGATGATATTTACGGCGCATTACTGTATTCTTACCTGACCGTTGAGCCATTCCGATATTTTTTGGCGCTTCAATCCAGGTCCAAGCCGGTCATGACTGCCAACGACCACCCGGGACTTGCTGTCCAGCAACCTGCCAAAATCCATTTTCAGCAGAAAGTATTTGTACTCATCGACGGGCGGACATTTTCTACCGCAGCTGACTTTTGCGCCATCGCCCGCAGCAACGGCAGGGCAATCTTCATCGGTGAAGAGACCGGCGGAGGTTATGAGGGCAATAACTCGGGAGGAACCGTGAGGGTAACCCTGCCCTATTCGAGCATTCAAATAGCCGTACCCACAGTCAGGTACGCTAATGCAGTGAAACCAGCCAAACTGCACGGACGGGGCATTATTCCAGAATACGCTGTCACCGCTACCATTTCCGATATGCTCGAAGGCCGGGACCCTCAGCTCCAAAAGGCATTTGAAAACCACCAATAACAACCAAACAAATATTTGATTTTCAAATATTTAACTAAACAAAGCAACAGGTCACGTCAGGATCTCGTTCACCACCCTGCCGTGAACATCCGTAAGGCGAAATCTCCTGCCCTGGTACTTGTACACGAGTTGTTCGTGATCAACGCCCAGCAAGTGCAGCAGGGTAGCCTGAAAATCATGAACATGTACAGGATCCTTGATAATGTTGTAGCTAAAATCATCCGTCTGACCATAACTGAACCCGGCTTTCACCCCGGCTCCTGCCATCCACATCGTAAAGCATCTCGGGTGATGGTCGCGGCCATAGTCGCTGGCTGTGAGTTTGCCTTGTGAATATACGGTCCTGCCGAATTCGCCGCCCCAGACAACGAGCGTGTCTTCAAGCATTCCACGGCGCTTCAGATCCACGATCAGCCCCGCGGTTGCGCGGTCGACCTGCTTGCATTGATTAGCCATTCCTTTGGGTAATGACCCATGGTGGTCCCATCCCTGGTGATACAACTGAACAAACCGCACGTCCTTTTCCAGCAGCTTCCTCGCCAGCAGGCAATTGGCGGCATAGGTTCCTTTATCGCGGCTGTCGGGCCCGTACAACTCAAATACCTCGTCCGGCTCACCGGCCGTATCCATCACTTCCGGCACCGAAGTCTGCATCCGGAAAGCCATTTCATACTGCGAAATGCGCGCATTTACTTCCGGGTCGCCCCAGCTTTCATTCTGCATCCGGTTGAGCTCGGTAAGGTAGCCGAGCATCTTTTCCCGGTCAGAGCCATCATAGCCTTCGGGGTTATTCAAAAATAGCACGGGGTCTTTACCGGAGCGAAATTGTACGCCCTGATGTTCTGATGGCAGAAAGCCGTTTCCCCACAATCGCGCGTAGAGCGGCTGATCTTTCGATGCGTTTTTAGAGACCAGCACAATGAATGCCGGCAAATTCTGGTTTTCGGACCCCAGGCCGTAGCTCACCCATGAGCCGATCGACGGCCTGCCGGGCAACTGGTGCCCGGTTTGAAAAAATGTGATCGCAGGATCGTGGTTGATCTGCTCGGTAAAAAGGGATTTTACAATGCAAAGCTCGTCCACAACCTGCGCTGTGTAAGGTAACAACTCACTTACCCAGGCCCCGGATTTCCCGTATTGCCCGAATTTGTAAAGCGAGGGTGCAATGGGCAGATTTGCCTGATTGGCGCTCATCCCGGTAAGGCGTTGGCCGCCACGGACCGAATCGGGGAGCCCCTTGCCCAGCATGTTGGCCAGCTTCGGTTTGTAATCGAAGGTTTCGAACTGCGACGGCCCTCCCGCCATAAACAGGTATACCACCCGTTTCGCTTTGGGAGCCACCTGCTGTCTGATCGACTCCAACGTCTTTTCGCTCATGGGTGCGCTCTGGGCCGTATTTGATAGAAGGTTGCCCAGCGCGAGCGCGCCCAGGCCTGAGGCCGTTCGCAGAAAAAAAGCCCGTCTGTCCAATTTTTGGTTCAAATCCGCCAGGTCCGGTGTGTGCATTCGGAATGGTTCGTCGTGATGTGCTGTCATACCCTTTATCTTTTGGTTAATGTGGCATCTGAGTTTAAAATAGTGATCGCTACCACCGCATTTGCGGCCACAGCGGCTGCGTCCAGCGACGAGTCGGGCACGTACATGCCCGATTTCAGCCATCCTTTCGATTTTTCAGGATGCGACCTGAATTTATCCAACTCCATTTTTCGCAGCTTTTCAAGTACGGTTACTTCTCTTTGCTGCGGGGTTCTCCCGGTGAGTTTACGGTAGGTTTGCACGATCGCCGCACCGGTATCCTGCACTTTCGCCATTTGCTCGCCGATTACCTTGGCCGCTTCCAGGAAAGTAGGGTCGTTTAACGTCACCAGGGCCTGCAAAGGCGTATTCGTCCGCTGGCGCCTTACAATGCAGCTACTGCGCGAAGATGCGTCGAATGTCGCGAGTGTGGGGTTGGGTACTGAGCGTTTTACAATTACATACACGCTTCTGCGGTAGACTTCATCGGTGGTATCGGCCTTGTAAGTCATGCTGTTGATCTCCCACAAGCCCTCCGGCTGGTAAGGTTTGATGCTCCTTCCCCCGATTTTCGGGTTCAAAAGCCCGCTTGCTGCCAGCGCATTGTCACGGATCATTTCAGCCGAAAGCCTTGCCGACGGGCCTCTTGCCAAAAGCTGGTTATCAGGGTCTTTTTCCAAAAGTTCACGACTTGTATGGGAGTCCTGCCGGTAAGCCCTGGACATGACCATCAGCTTCACCAACCGTTTCACATCCCAGGCGTAGTCCTGTTGAAACGTCACAGCCAGCCAGTCGAGCAGTTCGGGATTGCTCGGCAGCGCGCCCTGGTTACCAAAATCCTCTGCCGTTTTTACCAGTCCCACACCAAAGAAATTCTGCCAGTAGCGGTTCACGGCTACCCGGGCGGTCAACGGGTTGTCGTTGCTGGTGAGCCATTTTGCCAGTCCCAATCTGTTTTTAGGTAAACTGTCGGGGAATGCGAGGATCGCAGTCGGGGTATTTGGGAAAACCTCTTCGGCGGGCATATCATACTGGCCTCGTTGAAGCAGAAAGCTCTTTTTAGGTTTTGGCATTTCCTGCATGACCATCACTTCATTCACATTCCGGATCGAATCGTCGAATGCCCTGCGAAGGCGAAGGAGCTCCTCCCTTTCGATCTGCATTCCCGCATCTATAACCTGACGATAGTATGCCTGCAATGCTTCTTTTTCATTATCATTAAGGTTTGCCTCACTTTTGCCGGCCAGGCTCGCCCAACTCGATTTGCCGGCCAATATGCGCACTTCATAGGGCGTCAGTTCCCGGTTGTATACGGCTATATCGTCCGCCCTCCCACCTTTGAAGCCCTGCCCGCGCCACCAGCCTCCGATCTGCAGCGCCGGTTCATTTTTCTGATAAAAGATAATGTCTTTGTAGAGCTGGTCGACTACTGTTTCCATGGGCGCCTCCACGCCGTCCTGGTACAGCCGGAAACCCCGGGCGGTTGACGAGCCATCGTAAGTCATGGTCAGGTGTACCCATTTCTCACGCGGTACGGGCTGGCGGCTGTGGCGGGTAATCGCATTGGAGGGTGCGGTGTGCGCCATGCTAATTTCCAGCAAATTGTTCTTCATCAAGAGATGATAGCCCTTGAAATTGAATAAACGCTCCGCATTACCTTTATGAAAGATAACCCCTTCCTTGAAATCTTTGGGGAACCAGGCCCATATACCCACCGAAAAAGGTTCCGACTTGCGGAAGACCCCTACATCTTTGAGATCCGCGTAGCTGTCCCCATTCAATACAAGCACCTGCCCGCGCGCAGTCTTTTCAAATACGGGCCTATCCTTGTCTCCTGCGTCCCGCTTCATCAAACCCTTTTGCGCTTTATTGATGCTGTTGGAAAGAGAGTCTTCAAAATCATAAAGCCCCTGTAAGCCCGCTTTGGGAGTAGTCTCTCCCGCAAGTTTTTGATAATCCCCCGAAGCAAGCCATTGCTGAAAACCGGTAGACGTATTTGCTCCCGACAACTTCGCCTCTTTTTCCGAAATAGCCGAACGCATAAATTGCATCAGCTTTTCCTGCTTTTCATTGGGAAGCATCAGGGTCGGCGTCGGCAAGTCGTCATTCAGGGAGATTTGTCCCGCTTCCCGTACATTGTTAAAAAAACTGAACAGCTCATAGTAGTTTTTATGGGAAACCGGGTCGTACTTGTGGTCATGGCAGCGTGCGCAACCCAGTGAGATCGCCATAAATGCGTCCCCTACCGTATTGGTCCGGTCCATCACATATTCTGTCTGAAATTCCTCCTCCACAATACCCCCTTCCATATTCTGCTGATGCAGCCGGTTAAAAGCGGTGGCAATGAGCATATCCCTGGTGGGGGCACTATTTCCCGGCCCTTTCATGAGATCCCCCGCAAGTTGCAGGTGAATAAAGTCGCTGTAACGCATATTCTGGTTGAAGGAGCGGATCACCCAGTCGCGGTAGGGTGACATGTCTCGCAGGCGGTCGGTCGAGTACCCGTGCGAATCCGCAAACCGGGCCGCATCGAGCCAGTCGGCAGCCATTCTTTCCCCGTAATGGGCGGAAGCCAGGAGCCTGTCCACCTGCTTTTCATATGCATTCGGGGCTTTATCCGCCACAAAAGCATCCAATTGCTCAATCGTCGGTGGAAGGCCGGTAATATCCAGCGAGAGCCTTCGGAGCAGCAGTTCTTTGTCGGCCTCGGCCGCGGGCCGGAGCCCTTCCCTTTCAAGCCCCGCCAGTATGAAATTATCAATGGGGTTAGCTACCGCTTCATCGCCAGATTTTACAGCTGGGACCGGCGATTTCTGCGGTTTGACGAATGCCCAATGCGGTTTATATTCGGCCCCATCCTTAATCCACTTCATCAATACGGCTTTTTCGCGCGCGTCCAGCGTCAGGTGCGATTGGGGTGTAGGCATTCTGAAATCGGGATCATCGGAAAGAATACGGTGGACGACCTCACTCTTGGCCCAGTCACCTGGCTTAATAGCGACCTTCCCTGGGCTTTCTGGAAGCTGTCCGAAGGCATTTTTCGGCATGTCCAACCGAAGGCCGGCTTTCTGCTTGGCTTTGTCGGGGCCATGGCATGCAAAGCATTTATCGGACAGGACCGGCTTTACATGCCGGTTATAGTCGAGCTGCGCAGGTAGTTTCGTCATCTCGGCGGTCACCTCGGCAGGTACCTTAATATCCTTGCCCCCGGGGCCTTGCGAAAACCACAGTGGTATACCTGCCAGTAAAAACATCAAATATTTGATCATCACTTACTATCGTTTAACTGTACTTTATTGGTATCCGGTTTGGCGAGCTGTTGGGTACCGGTTTCTACTTTAATGTCCGGCCGCGCTTTTCGAAGCCGGCTTATGCCCTCCGGTGTAGTCTTTGTTTGCCATAAATACACCACTTTCAGGTTCGGCGAACCGGCTAGCCTGGCCAATCCTTCATCCGTGACGGACGTGCCGTAAAGGTTCAGATGTTCGAGATTGGGTAATGTGGCGAGGAGTTCAAGAGAACTGTCGGTGATCTGCGTATTTTCCAGATTCAGCCTCGTTAAGTTTTTAAATTGCGCGAGATGTTTCACATCGCTGTCCTTAACTGGCTGGCCTGTCAACCGCAGCCGCACTACCTGGTTTTGAATGCCTTGCAGCGTCTGGACTGTTTCCGCATTGAAATCTCTCGTATTCACAAAATTGGCGGATAAGTATTCCGAGCCGGACGACATTTTTGTAAGCGAAACGTGTTGTGCTTTCAGCCTTTGTAAAATCTGCTGATCCGGCACATTCACGGGCTTGCTCAGCAATGCGGCTTCCAATTCGGGTTCTTGCGGGATCGCTGCCGTCGCGTGGGAAGAGTCTGCCGGCAACAGCGGGAGCGTCGCGACGGGCTGATCGTCCCCGCTTTGGAGAATCTCCTCTATTTCTTCTTTGAATGAAGCTCCACGCTGGATCCAGTTCTGAATAATAGCGAGCTCCTGGCGCGAAAGTTGCAATTTGCCTTTGGGCGGCATATGCCGATCGTCTCCCTCGGGCAGCAGCAGATAGGAAAACAATTTGCTCCTTGCAGGATTACCCGCCACGAGTACGCTGCCATTTTTTCCGCCCTTCCGGATAAACGCTTCGGAATCGAGCCGGAGCCCCCCCTTCTTTTTAGAAGCCGAATGGCAGTTGTAACATTTGGCTTTAAGAACAGGCGCTACCTGGTCTCTGTATATAAATGTCCGGCGGATAAGCTTCTTTCCGGTTGAATCTGTAACAGCCACCACCTTGTCTTCTGATGGCCCGGCGGGCTCTCCGGCCTGCAAGGCCTCTTCCCCGTTTGAAAAAAGGTATCCCTCTCCTGGGTGAGGTTCCCGCCGTAGTGCCCGGCAATGGAGAGCACAATTACCGTTATCGTGGCCGGGACCCAGCGGTATTTGACCATGAAAAAGGTTATTGTTCCCAGTCCGGCGGTCAGTAGTCCGGTCCATTGATGTATTTGAACCATATCCGGGTCATATTCACCCGATTGTGCCAGCAGCCAACCTGCCCCGCACGACAGAAAGGCAAAAAACGTACCGGCTCCCCATGCAAAGGAGACCGCTTGCCCAACCTCTGCTTTGGCGATCTTGCCAAAAAGCATAAGCGCCGCGGCGAATAGCAAAATACCTATGGGCAGATGGACCAGGAGAGGATGAAGATGTCCGATGGACCCGACGTTAAACATATGCTGAACCTGCGATAAATAAGTTACACTCGAAATGGGTGAATGCCTCGCGGGATTCACCCATTCTCACTTTGCTATTGTTGTTTTTAATATCCGGGATTGTTCGGAGCCAGCTTAGGGTTTGCATTCATTTCATCCTGGGGTATCGGGAATAAATAATGCTTCTCCTGGAATTTGATGGTATTGTCCCGCGGGAATGCATATCCGAGCATCGGGACGAATGTGTCGTTTTTAGTATCATATACCATCCTCGTTCTGACCATGTCAAACCATGTTTGGTTTTCAAAACAAAGCTCATGATTTCTTTCGCGCCACACGGCCTGGCGAAACTGCTCTTTGCTCAGGCCGGCCAATGGCGCCAGCTGTGCCCTTTTACGGATCGCATTGATATATTCATAGCTATTTACATCCGGTGCGCCCTCACTTTCATTCTGAGCTTCCGCATAGAGAAGCATGATATCCGACAGGCGGATCACAGGAAAGCATTTGCCGGAACCCAGCCCGCTGGCCTGGGCTACGTCATCCCAGTATTTGAAAATATGCTGCCCATTTTTAAACTGCACATTGGCCCCTGTCGAAAAGTTGGGAGCGTGGGAATAGAAAAATTGCCTTTCCTGCTTCCGAAGGTCATTCGCGCTGTACGATGCGAAAAACGTATCGTCCGGCAGAAGCGTCCCTATTTCCTGCTGTCCATTGGAGATCAGGCTGAAACTTGGGAGGGTAAAGGCGAACATAGGACTCACTGCAATTGTAGATGCGAATTGCGCCATGAAAATGTTCTCCATCCTATTATCATTTGCCGGGTCACGGAACTGATCATAGTTTTGGTAAAGGGTATATTTCCCGGAGCTGATCACTTCCATCGCTTTTTGCTTGGCCAAAGGCAGCTTATCCTTTTGCTGCAACGGGAAACCCGCCATGGTTTGATACACTTTTGCCAACAGTGATTTTACCGCCCCAATGGCTACCCTGCCCGTGTTATCCGAAAACGGCAACCCGCTTTGTTCCGCTGCAAGTAAATCGGGCACAATTAGTTGCTCATAGATGTCCTTTACGGGTGTCCGCGGTATCTGAAGCCCGACCGCGCTGCTGACAGGATCGCTAACCAACGGCACGTCGCCAAATATTCTTACCAGGTTGAAATAGAACCACGCCCGCAAAAATCTGGCTTGTCCCAGCAACTGACTTTTTTGAACATCTGTAACAACAGCAGATGAAATCAACGGTATGTTCTTAATGGCCAGATTTGCCGCACCGATACCTTTATAGGAACTACGCCACCATACCCTGAAATACAGGTCTGTGGTTTGCATATTGAGGTTCCTTAAATTGGCATTGTTGTTCGATTGATTGATATCACTTTTTGCCTGGCCAGTAGGGTTTTCCAGCATGAGCATAGCATTTTCTTCGTAAAGGCCCACCGGACTATAGAAATCGCGTGTAGAAGCATAAATACCGTTCACGGCATTTTGCGCTTGCTGATAGCTTGTATAGTAGTTGTCCGGTGTATAAAAACTTGCTGGCTTTTCTTCCAGGAAGTCGTTGCATGACATTACAGACATGCTTACAAGCGCAATTAGTATCCTGATATTTTTCATAGTCTTATTTGTAGAATTATAAACTAGCATTGATACCAAAATTGAATGTCCTGGCTTTTGGCTGCGCGTAGAATTCAATCCCGTAAGCGAAAGCCTGAGGGTAGGTCGATACTTCCGGGTCGTATCCTGTTTTGTATTTGGTGATCAGGAATGCATTCTGAACCCCGGCAAACATGCGCAAGTTGCTTAGGTGCAGCGCGGTAACGATACTTTTAGGAAAAGTGTAAGACAATAAAATATTCTTACCTCTGATGAAAGATCCGTCCTGAACATAGTGGCTATCCTGGCGCAATGAGGGGCCATCACCATTTAATCTTACGCGCGCAATGCTGGTGTTCTGATTGGACGGCGTCCAGGCATCCAGTACCGTCGTGTAACTGTTGGCAAGCGTTTGTCTGTCTTCGGAGGTGGCATAACCAAGATTTAATACACTATTGCCTTCACTTACCTGGATGTCAACAAGCAGTTCAAAATTTTTATACGAGAACTTATTGATGATTTCCGACACAAACTTCGGATACGCATGCCCCAGAATACTTTTGGTTGTCGACTCTTTTATGTCGCCAGGCTTAGCGCCCACTTTCGCGGCCTCATCAGCTTCATGTTCTCCCCATGTCCCCAGACGGGTAAGCCCGTAAAACGTTCCCACAGATTCTCCGACCCGCAATATATTGGTTTGGTCGAGGAATCCGGGTCCGGGAAAAATATCCTCGTTGTTCAATCCCAATGCCAATATTTTTGTCTTGTTGGCCGAAAAGTTGACAGTAGTGTTCCACTTGAATGCACCTATGAGATTGCGCGTGTTTAAACCCAGTTCGAAACCTCTATTGCGCACCGACCCAATGTTAGTCAGCACATTGTCAAATCCTGACGAAAAAGGTACCGGGGCATTCAGCAGCAGACCGGTCGTGATTTTGTTGTAAAAGTCGGCCACTGCATTAATGCGGTTGTTGAACAGGCCCAGATCTACACCTGCATCGAACTGATTGGTCTTTTCCCACTGAAGATTGGGATTGGGAATCCTGCCTTGCACCTGTCCTCCCGCGCGTGAGCCCCCGAATATCGCCGTGTTGGACGCCAGGGCGCCGATTGATTGGTACTGGCCAATTTCTGAATTCCCGGTGCTACCGTAGCTTAATCTTAATTTTAAATCACTTACTATCCTCGAATTCTTTAAAAAGTTCTCTTCTGACACACGCCATGCTACTGCGGCGGAGGGGAAAAATGCATATTTATGATTTGCCCCAAACTTCGAAGACCCGTCGTACCGCCCTGTTGCGGTAAACAAATATCTGTCTAAAAGAGAATAAGTTACCCGGGAAAAATACGAGTGTATCTGCCAGTCATAAGCATTAGACGTAGGAGGACTGGGAACGATTCCGGCTCCCAGGTTATTGGCCAGATAGAAATCACTGTCAAAATTTGAGGCAGAAACGCCAAAAGTCTCGTCGTGCTTTTTAGCCCACTCGGTTCCCAGAATGACATTTAAGTTATTGGCTTCATTCAATTGCTTTTTATAGGTAAAATAGCTGGAACTCTGCCAGTAAAAATATCTCTCGGCGTTTATTCCTGCGCGGATTCTCTGGTAAAGTCCTCGCTGTACTGCGGAACCGCTGGACGATATATCGTTTTTGTTTGTAAAACTTTCCGCTGATAAACTTGTTTTGAATTCGAAACTATCTGAAAAACGGACATTGATATACGAGCCGCCGAGAACATTAATTTTATTATTAATATTATAGTAATTGGTCAACAGGTTTACCGGGTTATCGGAGCCTTCTGAATTTAAATGCATAAAATTGCCTCCCCACGAGCCGTCAGGCATTTTTACGGGGATCATAGGCAACTGCTCCATGACATTCCGGGGCCCGTTAAAGCCTCCTACCTGGTCGTCCTGAATGCGCTCTTTAGTGCCGATTCCCGACAAATTTATACCCGTCGTGAGCCAGCTGTTAACCTTTGCATCAACATTAATTCTCGCCGAATATTTCTTCAGATATGTGAATAGCATTAAGGCATGATCATCCTGATACCCATAGTTCATGCTGTATTTCACATTGGGGTTACCACCGGAGATCGACAAGTTATAATTTTGAGAAAAAGTGGGTTTATAAACCTCTTTTTGCCAATTGGTATTGTATTTTGGGGTACCATCTGCATTATAAAGCAATGGTTCAAGTTTCGCGAAATCGGGGTAGGCCCTGCCGGGAACGAAGCCGTATGCCGCCTTCTCCATCGCCTGATATTGCGTAGAGTTAAGAAGCGGAATTTCCCTCGGTAATACGTTGTAGCCTCCTGTAAGATTTAAACTTACAGCCGTCTTTCCATCCTTACCGCGCTTGGTGGTGATGATAATTACCCCGCCCGACCCCCTGGCTCCATAAATGGCAGTGGAAGAAGCATCTTTCAAAACGTCGATAGTTTCAATATCATTCGGGTTGATCGTAGAATAATCCACTCCGATCACCCCATCCACAACAAATAATGGGTTATTGGAAGCATTGATTGAATTAAATCCTCTGATATTCACGCGCATATCGCCGGGGCGCCCGGAGTTGGAAGTGATATTCAATCCCGGAACGAGACCCTGCAGAGCACCTAGCGCATTGGGGGATGGTCTTTCCGTAATTGTTGTGCTGCTGACGGACGCTACCGAACCCGTTACATCTACTTTTCGCTGGGTTCCATACCCTATCACCACCACTTCTTCCAGGGCTTTATCGTCTTCGGCCATCACCACATCAATAATTTTCGATGTTCCTACCGCGATTTCCTGCGTTACATAGCCCACATAACTGAAAACCAGCTTAGCATTCTGGTCAGGCACATCCAGTTGAAACTTACCATCCACATCGGAAGCGGTTCCAATCAACGCCCCTTTGACGAGAATGCTCACGCCTGGGAGGGCCTCTCCCGCTTTGTTGGTGACAGCCCCCTGAATGGCAATTTCCTTTCGCTCCGCCTTGTCGAGGTTTTCCTGCAATAACTCTTTCATTCTCTTATCGAGATTCATCCTGGAGTCCCCGAGCGTATTTTCCCTCGGAGAGGATATATCCTGCGGCGCGAGCGATTGAGGTTCAAAGCCTTGAGTCTTCTTCTCTTTAATTACAATGGTTTTATCCACGATATAATAGGTGAGCTGCTGCCCCGCCAGTACCTCGTCCATGATCTCATTGACAGATGCGCTCTGAAGAGAGACCGTCACTTTTTTCGCCTTTTTTACAATTTTATTATCATAGAAAAATTTGTATCCCGTTTGCTGTTCAATGCGGGTAAACACGCTGGAAAGCGGCGCTTGCCTGACAGAAAAGGTTATTTTCTGCGAAACACCTTCGGCTGACACATGCACACATGCGATGGCTAAGAGCAGGGCCATTAACTTCATGATCAAAATCAATTTGAGAAAGTAACGATATCGTATATACGCTATTTTCCCGTGTAAAATAATTTGCATATTTTTGGCGGGGTTTGGGTGTAAAATTGTTGTTTCGCAAAAAGGGCAATTCTCCCCGGGGTCCGCTCTGCGGATTGGGGTAATACCAAGCCACGAGCCGTTTCAGGGTCAGAACTGAAGCGGCTTTTTAATGGCCCTGGTTTCGTGGATTTTTTCTTTTTTATTTTACCATAGCAAAAAGGATTAGGTCAGGGGTTTAGGGTTAGTTGGTCACGATTATTTTCTTATTGTCGATTTTGAAATGCACGTCTCCGAGTTCCAGTATCCGGAGCACTTTTGAGAGCTTCGCATCCCGTTCGATCTGTCCTACAAATTCATAATCTTTGATGGTGCCTTCGTATACCACCTCCATATCATACCATCGCGCCAATTGCCTCATCAGTTCCGGCAATCCCACATTGTCAAACCTGAAATAACCCTCCTTCCAGGCAATTACATTGCTGGTGTTGATCTGTTTGACTTCGAAAGGGCGGGCCGGCTGGCTGGCGTTTTTCCTGATATTGGTTACAAGCCGGGCCTGATCGCCGGGTTTGAGCAACACGCCCCGATCCTCTGCACCGTTTACTTTCAATTTGATGCTCCCTTCGAGCAGGGTGGTTTTGATGGCCCCTTCATCGGCATAGCTATTCACGTTGAAGCGGGTCCCGAGGACTTCAATTATCTGGTTGCCTGATCTTACTTTAAAGGGGACCCTTTTTTTATTTTTAGAAACTTTGGCCACTTCAAAATAGGCTTCACCTACTATCTCCACGACTCTTTCCTCCGTCGGAAACACGGTCGGGAAGCGAATGGACGACGCGGCGTTCAACCAAACGCCCGTTCCGTCCGGAAGTTTGATTCTATATTGCCCCGCCCGTGGCGTGCTGATCGTATTATATGCAAGGCCGCGCGAAGGGCCACTGCCTTCCTGCGTCTCAAATTCATACACGATTTCTCCCTGCTTCGTCTTGATCACAGCGGTTTGACCCTGCTGGGCCAGCTTCCCATTGACCGCTTCGTGCAGCATAATGCTTTGCCCATTGGCCAGCGTAAGCTTGGCCCTATTGTCGCCCGGTATGGCGTCCCCGACAACTACACCCTGGCTGACAGGCGGTTGAGGTTTCGCTTTACGGAAAAAATTCAACCCTATTGTTGCAGCAATAACCACCGACGCCGCTACTCCAACCCATTTTAGCAACGGGAGGGTCCGCGTCTTTTGGCGCAAAGCCCTCTCCTGGTTCAGCGGAAGCGACTCCCAAACCATATCGAGCTGTTTTTCCAGTTCATCGGTATTCAACGCGAGGTTTGCGGACTTTGCCCTGGCGAGGTACCAGCTTTCGAGCAAAGCCATTTCCTCGTCGGTCAAGGTATTGTCCCGATATTTCCGTAATAAGTCTTTGGCAGAAGATTCGTCCATTACACAAGTTTTTATCCTTAGTGTATATAGGACGGGGAAGTCAGGCCAGAGTAGTATCCTGTTGAAAAAAAATTACTTTTTTTTACATTTTCAGGGATATGAGCACAACAATGAAGACAAGGTCAATTTTGTGTTTCAAAATATGAAGGGCGCTGCTGACTTGTTTTTTGACCGTTTTGTCGGATATATGCAGCTCTTCGGCGATCTGCTTGTAGGAAAGGTCCGTATTTCTGCTCATCTCGAACACCTCCCTCATTCTGGGAGGCAGCAGGGAAATTTCACTTTCAATGATCTGGGTAAGCTCTTGCTCCCTGATCTGCTGATCCGTTACGCATTCCCCTTCTTCCATGAACCACGCCAGGGATTCTATGTATTTCTGTTCAACCTTTTTGTGAGCGATGGCGTCGAAAATCCGGTTTCGCAGGGCCTTGTAAAGATAGGATGAAAAAGAGGTGTGCAGTTTGATCTGTTTTCGATTAACCCAGAGTACCGTGAAAAGCTCCTGCAAAATATCCTTGGCTTCGTCGTCATCTCCCAACATCCGGTACGCATGTAAAAAGAGCACACCTTTGTAGCGCTGATAGATTTCACCGAACGCCTGGGGGTCATCCTCAGCTATCAGCCGGGCTAACTCAAGGTCACTATTTTGACGATAAAAATTCATGTTAACAATGATTCGAACAGCGCCGCACAGGCCTCATTTCCAATAAATCGGAATTTTGTCTGCCATTTCCGGTACTCTTGTGCTTTGCATTATTAGGTAGGAGCCGCTGCGAATATACACAAAACTAGCCAAACAGAAGAATTGTACAAATAAATATCGTAATCACCATAGTTCCTTAGGCAAAGTTCAGCAACAGACCGGTGTTGGAAGAAAGCCGGTCAGCCAGTCACTGTTCTGTGTCATCCAGCTGAAACAATACTTCAACAGTAGTGTTAAAAGCTTTCGCCATTCGCAACGCGAGTACAGTAGAGGGAATGAATTTCCCGGTTTCAATCGAATTTAGACCTTGTCGCGATATCCCGATATGCTTTGCAAGATCGGCCTGAGTCCAGTTTTTCTTAGCCCGTTCAACCTTTATCGTGTTCTTCATACATCGTACTTTTTCTTCGAAACGAACCAGCCAACAAAATAAAACAGCCAACAATATCCCACAAGGTGGCCATAGCCAAACCAACCAGGATTAGAAACACCACAAAGTTCGAGCAAAAACAAGAGCATTATTAACATGGCCGTCAATGAAAACCCGATAACCACCGCTTCCAATTGCACACGCTGCCTTACTTCGTCCATTACCGAAAATGCCTTGATCAACTTCAACACAAAAAGAGCGAATGTGATAATCGGTATTATTGCTACGATTATCGAAAGTGGTTTGCCGATCATCTGATGCTTTAACAACCATGCCGCGGGCAGGTAGGTAGCCCCGTAGATGAGCGCGAAAATTACGGAGTTTTGGCTTTCGTTTTTCCCAGATCGTTCCATAAATATAGATGTTGAATGTTTAGCCTCATAAAGATAGGTAAACATTTCTTTTTGTCAAGTATAATTGACAAAATATCGCCAATAATAGACAATAGTATAATGTCATTGCCGGGAAACCACGTGTTAGAATCAAAAAAAGGGTAACAAGCAGCAAAATATGCTGTTCGTTACCCTTCGATTTACTTTAACGGTCGGTTAACCCGGCTGCAACCGCTGTTTACTCATGCACAAATACTTCCATTTCAGCCAGGAACGTATGCACAGCGAGCCCTTCTAATGCCGTAAATTTGAGATACTGGTATCCAACGGCTGATGAAACCGGAAAACTCTGCGGCGTGATGGTTGCCGGAACAAATTTAAATTCTCCGAGATTTGTCCATGATTCGCCATTGGCGCTTCCTTCCAATTTGAACTTGGTGAAACCATTCTTGTTGTTTTGGCGGGCCGTCAGATCTACTGAAATCATCTTGTTGGGCTTCTTCATATCCACTACAAACCAATGTGGAAACCCCGGATGGTCGGGATCATATTGTGTGTGCCAAATGGTGTTCAAATCCCCATCCAGCACTGCCGAAGCTAAACCTGTATTCTCGGAGCCATCTCCCTGTTCGCTGGACACCGCTGTAACGGTCCAGCCCGAACGGTCAGCTTTGGCAGCCAGGGGATAGTCCATCTTATCATCAGAGCAACCCATAAACGAAGCGGTTACTACCAAGGTCATCATTAGTTGAAATATATTCTTTTTCATTTTCTCTCCATTTTTAAGGTAAACTTTCGATATCAACTTGCGGCAGCTGCCCTCCTGCCGGACGTGTGAAAGGAGTTCCCGCCTCCACATAGGTATTAAAGAAACCACCGTTCCTGAGGAAAAAACGGCCGTTTTCAACACCTCCTCCGAAATCCATCCTTTGTTTGTTTTTACCTGTGGCATCAACACCCATCTTGAAGGAAGTTACCTCAGTCCACTTTCCATTCACATCTCTCACCCACTGATTGCCCCAGGTGCCCTTGCGTTCCAGATAGCCTTGTTCAGGAATGAAATTTTCCAGGAACGAATGAATTCTGGCCAGATAAGTCGCCGTTAGCGGCCGCTTCCAGGTGGCCATAAATTGCCACTTATCGTGCTCTGGTCCGCGAAACCATGCCGAATAAAGTGTGTTTCCATTACCATCCGGCTTGCCCTTCGTCAGAAATTTATAGGTACTACCCGCTTTCCAGTTATAGACAAAATAACTCTGTCCTCCTTCCCCTTCGCCACCGAAACGTTTGGTTACCACGCCTTCTCCCGATTTAACGGGCACCGTTGTTCCGCCGTCAGGATCCCAGATAGAAAACAAAACCCAGCGCTCCAATTCCGACTTCACCTGTATACCGAAATATCCGTGACTGAATCCATTGCACATGAAAAAGGAACCAATCTGATCCTGCTTTTCGGGTACCACCAATTCATTGTAAAAGTATTCCATATCACCGGCAGGAACGGTATAATTGACATGCGTCGACGGCCCTCGTCTTGACCAGTAGAAGTTCTCAGGATCATTGGCGTAAATCGCGCCGTTGGCTGCGACCCCACCAATCTGAATATCGGACACGTCGGCAAACGAGGGGCCGGATTTACTGACGCCCTCCAGATCCACTTTCACATAACCTTCTGCCGCTATATTCACTTTTCCGGCATAATAGGTTTTTGCATCCGCTCCTGTTAAACTAACGTCGAAAGCAGTCCCGTTCACACGCATTTTCACCTTGCTTGTTCCGCCGCCGGCAACGCCGGCCTTTAGAAATACCGTGAGCTCTCCCGGCTGCGCCGCACGAAACCAGATGCTTGTCACAACGCCGGGTGTGGTCCAGTTGACGAGCCCCTTACTGGTGATCTTTTCAGATTGCCCGGCAGCACCTTTGGTGATATAGGCATTCCCAGCTAAGGGAATACTCACTTTGGGTGTTGGATCAGGTAGTACCTCTTCTTTGGGGTCATTCTTAGCCCTATTGGTGCAACCATAACTGCACGTCAGAGCGCATACAAATAGGACAGTAATCAAACACAATTTATTCATAGCATACAGATGTTGGCGTCCGTTTAAAATTAGGCGTAACAGTTACGGATTTTGGGTCAGTTTGCTGTTCTTATCTATTTCTGACTGCGGTATAAAAAATATCACGCGGGCATCGGTTGCCGGCACCGTCTGGTTGACATTCGTCGTCGGGGTGTTGTTAAGCGAATGTGTTCCCGGGTAATTCCGGATCATTGAACGGTTGTTCCGGAAAAGATCATAGGAACGGTGCCCTTCGAATGCCAATTCCATCCAACGCTCTTCCAATACAATATCGAGCGCCGTTTTACCCGCAGGGAGCGAGGTATAAAGTGCATCATCCAGCCCTGCCCTTGTTCTGATGATGTTCACATCCGCAAGCGCCGCGGCTGTTTTACCCAGTTTGGCATTGGCCTCGGCACGGTTCAGATACATTTCCGCAAGACGCAAATACACCGGCGAGCTGAGATTGATAATACTCTCCTGAAGATTGTATTTGTTGACATAATACATGGGTGTCTGCGGGGTCAGTTTCAGGTTCTTTTGCTGCACGCCATTTAATACATAAGGCGTGATAAAGCTTTTCCGCAGATCCTTGGGATGCAGTGCATATTGGTTAACCAGCTTTTCGGAAGCATATATTTCGCCCCACCCGCTAACGCCCTGTCCGGCCGGATTGCCGGCAACATCACCGCTGAAATACATCGATCCAATCGCCGAGAAGTCCTGGTTTTGAACTTTGGTGTGACGGATGCACATGATCGTTTCAGGATTCGTTTCAGGGTCCATCTTGAAATATCCCTGAAAATTGGCGCCATCGAGCAGAGCATACCGCCCCGAGTTGATTACTAAATCTGCATATTTAACCGCATTCTCATTATCCTCCTTGTATAGATATACCCGCGACAAGAGCGCATATGCTACCTCTTTTGAAGCAAAGGAATTACCCTTGTCGACCGACATGAGGTCAGCCGCTTTCAAAAGATCCGCGATCACGAAGTCATAAACCTCTTTCACAGAACTTCTCGAAAGGCCCGTTGTTTCTTCATCTGAAAGACCGTCTTTCAATATAGGCACACCCGCGCCCGCGCCATTGCCCTGCGGATACGGCCGCCCGAAAACGCGCACCAAATTGTAATGCATCATCGCGCGCAGGTACAAATTCTCTCCTTTGAGCTGTTTCAGGTCCGCGGATGCGTCATCTGCCACATAGGCAATGATCTTGTTCGCCGCGGCTATTACCTTGTAGGCCTGCCCCCAGAAATTGGTACAATGTGAGGAGGTATTAATATGGGTATACCGGTAAGCACGCGTAAGGTCGTCGGAAGAGGACTGTCCCTGAGCCACCTCGTCGCTTGGGAACTCGGTCAGGAAATGGACGCTTCGCACATAGGACGGATTTCGCAGCACCGCATATGTACCAATAGTTGCCGTTTCAACATCACCCGCATTGGTCAGTGCGGAGGTTTCTTCGATTGCCGTGGAAGGAGCAAAAGTTTCCTCGCAGGCCGACGCTCCTACTATCAGTACGCCTGACAGGATATATTTATAAAGATCGTTCGCTTTCATCGCCTATCTGATTTAGAATGAAATATTTACTCCGCACAGAAATTTCTTGCTGATCGGATATTTGAAACTTGAAACCCCGGAGCTGAGATCGGTTTGGGTGAATGACACTTCCGGGTCAGGCCCTGAGAATTTGGTGGCAGTCCACAGGTTATCTCCGCTCAGGAATATATTCAGATTAGAGATCCCGCTTTTGGCAAGCCAGGCTGCCGGCAGGGCATAACTCAATTTGATGTTTCTCAAACGGATATAGCTTCCATCTTCCAGGTATCTCGACGACGATTGATTGGAGTCATGATTTCCGCCAACGATCGGTTTCGGATGCGTGGCGATATCGCCGGGCTTTTCCCATCTGCTCCATCCTTTGGCCAAGACCATCGCATTGTAGCTTTCGTATAAACCGTCATTATCGAAATACGCCCGGCTGTTGTTGTAAATCTCATTACCGTATACGAAATTGAAAAACGTGCTCAGGGATATGCCTTTGTAAGAAAAGGTGTTACTCAACCCGCCCGTAAATTTCGGAGCTGCCGAGGTTCCCGTAAACTGCCGCGACTGCGCCGTGGCCACCGAGCTGTAAGAGTTGGTCAACACCTTGTATTTCGCCCCGTCTGCATCGGTCACGATCTTCTCCCACAACGGATCTCCGTTGGCGGGGTCCACACCAGCCCAGATGGGCAGATTCCATTCATCCATATTGTGTCCAACCGCGATAGGCTGACGTGCACCGGAGTTAAACACCGTCGCTCCGTCGCTGAGCTCTAAAACCTTGTTGCGGTTAAATGACACGTTCAGGTTCGTTTCCCAGTTGAAGACGCCGACGATATTTTTCGAAGTGGCGCTGAACTCCATACCACGGTTTCTGACGGCCCCCGCATTTACCCAGCGGTAGCTGTAACCGGTTGTAGCCTGCAAAGGTTGTTTGTACAAAAGTGCGCTTGATTTCTTCTCGTATGCGTCAACGGTCAGATCGAGTCTGTTGTTGAACAAACCAATTTCCGCGCCGATATTGGCTGTTTTCATTTTCTCCCAAGATAAATCGGGGTTGCCCTTCTGCGAGGGGGCCGCTCCCGGAAGGCCGGCATAACTGGCGTCCTGTGAGATACTATATAGCCCAAGTGCCGCGTAATTGGATATACCATCGGCATTACCCACCGTTCCGTAGCTGGCGCGGAGCTTCAAAAAGCTGATGGTTTTCCATTGCTTCATGAAGTTTTCGTTGCTGACAATCCACGAGCCACCCAACTGATAAAAGTTACCCGCCGGATTATTGCTTCCGAATTTGGAAGAATATTCATGAACAAAAGACGCGATCGCGAAATAACGGTTGTCAAAATTGTAGTCGGCTTGCGCAAGGTATTTGCTAAAACTATACTGATCATTGCCCCCCGTCGGGTTATTGATAATATCCGTGGCCACCGACATCACATCTCTTCCCGGAGGAAGCCCTTTCCCTGAAATGGACGCATCGTCATAATAATTGCGCTCCGCTTCGCCGACCGCGAGAACAGCCAGGTTATGCAATCCGAAACTCTCCTCGTATCGTAACCTGTTCGAGGTCAGTATACGGCTAGTATAAGACCGGGAATTGTACAATTCGCCCCCATTCGCACCACCCTGCTTTGTTCTTTTATCGTAATAACTTGCGTCTTTATAGTCGAAAAAGCGAACGCGGTTATAGGTCGAGAATGTCAGCTTGGGCGTGATGGCGTAATCCAGGTTGACGTCTGTATTGACATTCAGACTTCTTGCTTTAGAGTAGTTGTATGGAAGGGAGTGCAAAAAGTTCTCGCGGTCCCTCCCCTGCCAGTTTGCCGCAATCCGGCCGTCGATGGGGCTTCCGTCCGCATTATATGCCGCGTCGAAAGGCATGTTTACATAGGCATCGTAAAGCGTACCGCTGTTCTCGTAATTGTCCTGCGTGAAAATACCATTGAATAATACGCTCAATTTCAACTTCTTGGTCAATTGAGAAGTAATATTAGACCGGAAATTATACCCCGTTTTATCATTTTCCAGGACAGTTCCCTGCTCCTTGTAATAGTTTCCGGAAACGTAAAACTGGGTCTTTTCTGAACCTCCCGACGCCGACAAAGTGTAGCTATTCACAAAACCCTTTCTGAACGCCAGGTCCCACCAATTGGTATTGGTATTCACGATGGACGGATCGCGGTCGTAAAATGTTTTCTGATAATCGTACAACTGCTGGGAATTCATCAGCTTGAAATTCCCGGTTGTCGCCTCAGCAAAGCCCAAAGTGGTGCTGAAATCAATTTTTGTCTTACCGGCTTTCCCCATCTTGGTCGTAATGATGATCACGCCATTCGCGGCGCGGGACCCATAAAGGCCGGTAGCGGCAGCATCTTTCAAAACAGTAACAGATTCGATATCAGTAGGATTATAAGAACCTCCGATATTCCCATCCACAATAATCAGGGGGGCTGTGCTTGCCGAAATGGTACCTGCCCCACGGATCAGGATATTTGATCCGCTGGTTGGATCTCCCGAGCTGGTTGATACCACTACGCCAGGGGCTTTACCCTGCAAAAGGCTCGATAGCTCATTCGAAGTTACGTCCCGCAATTTCTCATTGGGTATCACCGCGACGGAACTGGAAAGGTATTTCGCCTTTTTCGACCCATACCCAGTTACGACCACCTGTTCCAACAGGTTTACGGACGGCTGCAGGGTAATGTCAAAAGTCGTTTGCCCGTTGGCCGGAACTTCGGTGGACTGGTATCCCACAAAACTGAAAACCAGTAAGGCGGTACTCACATCCGTATCCGACAAATTGAGCGAAAAACTCCCCCCCGCATCGGTAACAGTTCCCTGATTCGACCCTTTTACCATGATCGTGACCCCGGCCAACAGATCGCCTTTCTCGTCTTTCACGGTGCCTTTGATCTGCTTGTCCAGCAAGGTGGAGTTGTTTACTTCGTCGGTCGACAGTTCGGGCTCACTTTCCTCCTTCTTCAAAATCACTTGCTGGCCATCTACCTGATAGTTTATCTCCAGCGGTGTGAGCAGTTCATCCAAAACCTCTCCCAGCGATTTGTTGCTTACCTGAATATTTACCCGATGTCGCGCCGGAAAGATCGACGGCGCATAGGTAAAATGTACGTCGCAAATTTTGTCAAGTTCTTTTAGAATACTTTTAATCTCCTGATTTTTAACATGAATGGACACCTTTTGCTTTAAAAGCTCCTGCGCATCCGCATTGTTCGCGAAGGAAATCCCCGCGAACAAACCGGCCAGTAAGAGTTGGTAAAATGAAATTCTCATTGCTATCAGTAACAACTGAGTTCTTTGTCGACGTTTTTTCATACTTTTGAAATGATTTGTTCTTTTCAGAATCGGACAAATTGCTCCCGTGTCCTTTTTGCGAAGGACGCTTGCACAGCTCCGGGAAAATTGAAGTCAGTAGTGGGGCAAACACTGCTGGCTTTTTTTGTGATGGCTACTAATTCATAGGCAGGAAAGCGGTTTAGAGATTACGATATAGTTAGGTAGTTGATTCACGTTTTTATTTGCAACCTTTGGCTAAATGCACGACAACTTTCTCACCCTTTATGCTATACGTTGCTCCGATGGCCGTGCAGGTTGCATGTAACCTTTGTTTCAATCCTTCTGCCCTGAAAACTGTCGATACGACACAGGAAGCCAGCCGAGCCTCATCATAAAGAATTTCAATCCCGTACTTCTTTTCAATACTGTCAAAAACCTCAGAAACCGGCCGTTCTTCAAAGACGACGTCCGAATCATCCGGTAAGCTTTCGAGTATCGCCAGGTCACGTATTACTTCCTTTTCATTCTTTTTGGCTTTTGCGCTAAAAACAACTCCTTCGTTGGGCGTCAACACAACGCTTGTGGCCGAGTCGGCCCCATCATTCCTGAACTCATTTTGATTGTATACCGAAACTTTTCCGGTTTTCACCGCCACCAGCACACCTCCATCCTCTTTGTTGGTCCTCACCCGAAAACTGGTGCCCAGCACTTTGGTTACTGTTTGACCTGCGAAGACTAGAAAAGGCTTTTGTGCATCCTTAGTCACATCAAAAAATGCATCCCCTTTTAAATACACCGCCCGGTTGCTGCCGGAAAAACTTGCAGGGTAGATCAATTCCCCTCCCTTTTCCAGCATAACGACAGAGCCATCGCTCAATAAAACCGTCAATGTCTGATCGTCGCTATTTACTTTTGTAAGCCATTCCGTATTCTTCGAACCCGTATAAGTCTGCACAATAACCGGTACATCGGTCTTTTTCATTTGAAAATACCATAGCCCCAGGCTTCCCAATAGGATAAATGAGGCAGCGATCCGCCAGAAGTAGCCTTTTCTCAAAATGTGACGTGCCCGCGAGATGGCCGAAGCCGGGATGTTCCTGTTTTTCACACCATCGACCAACTTCCGGATATCTTCCTGCGCTATTTTCTCATCGGTGATTTCCCCAAACCGTTCTTCCAGAGCCAGAACAAACAGCCTGGCCTTTTCCACTATTACTTTTCTGCTTTCGTCCTCTTTCACCCAGCCTTCCCAAAAGGACGCAGAAGGATCCGCCGGGTTTAAAACCCACTTGCGAAATGCGTGGTTGCCCGCTAACTCTTCAAATCCGATATTACTTTCGTTGCTCATAAATGGTGGCTGGACAGATTTTCGATGTGCACGAACACACTCGTTTGATATGATTATCCGCAAATCACCGATTTATCATCATTATTTTTCAAAAAAATTTCAGAAAGGCCATTAAAACGCTCCCTAATGCCCTTTTAGCCAAAGAAAATAGCAGCAAAAAGCTAAAAGATAAGCGCCCCATTGTTCACGCATTTCACGCAGGGTTTTGGACAGGAGATTAGCCACACCGGGTTTGCCGATATCCATAATTTCAGCAATCTCATCGTTACCGAGCCCCTGATAATAACGAAGATAAACAATCTCGCGCTGCCGTTTGGAAAGCCCGGAAATGATTTGATTAAGTCGATGCAATTCCCGATTCTGAAGTTCGTCTTCGATGAGACTGCTCTCGATAGTCCCCGAAGAATCCTCAGGCTCGAAGAGCAATTCTGATGACTCACCAAGGCGTTTCAGGCGAACACTTTCCTTGAAGATCTTATTCCGTAACGATTTGAACAGGTAAGGTTTAACTACGGTGTCTTCGGCAAGGAAAAGCTTTCTTTCCCATAGCTGGAGATAAACGTCCTGGATACAATCACGGATAAATTCCAGATCACGGGAGAATTTGGTCCCGTAATTGAGCAGGCTGCGGTGATGGATATCTGCAAGCCGGCCCAAAGCATCAGGATTGCCGGCTTTGAATTGACTCCAAAGCTCATCACTTATCTCCCGTTCCTGTGTGGCGTAGATAAAATCCATTTGTAAGTACCCCGTATCCTGGACAGTCGTTTGGTGTCGTATTTCCTTTTTTGAGCCACTCCCGGGTCCACAGACGGGTGAACGTAGCGTATCCGGTGTTTTTCGATGTAAATTAACAAATTCTTTTGAGGTCGTCCGCGGCTGCGGTTAAATCATTCGCTGCGCTGTCGGACCGGTGTAGTAAACTTCCGAAACAGTGAACGCACCATGCCTTAGCAATGCGGAAGCAAACTCGCATTTCAGGGCATCGCTTAATTCCCGGAACGAAGTATTTTCTTTTTGGAGTTTCCGCTGCAACGTGCGGGTCATGATATTCAAAGCGCCGGCAATCTTACAGTTAAAGTGAAAGATGATAGATGCAGAGGATTTGCCATAGACAAGATCTATAATATTGCTTTACGCAGGGAATGCGTCAGACTGTCGATGATATTTCCAGGTGAAGAATACTAACAGTACAACAATTGGCGCGTACATTAAGTATAGATGATCATTAGCCAGTAAAAACCCACCTGCTAACGCGCCAAAGGCCGAGCCCGCATCCCTGAACGTGGCATTTTCGGATACTGCCTGAGTGACGTTGGCTTTGCCTGCTGATGCCGCCCCGGCCGCAAGAGAGACATTAACGTTATAAAATGTAAACACAACAACCAACCCGGTAATTGCCCAGCCATTTGTTGCGAACAATAGGCCTGAGCAAATCAACAGGATAGAGCCTGAATAAATATTGGGGAGTCCGTACCGATCAGCCGCCCAACCGGCAAACGGCGAAATCAGAAGAGAGCAAATCCGGCGAAAGCTCAGAAACCCCGCAGCTGCGGCAGTAATTTCAACCGCTGACCAATTGGGCCGAGCGCCCAGCAACAAGGCACCAATCAAAACCACAAGCATACCTTCCACTGCAAAAGCTCCTAAGAACGCCAACCGGTTAAAAATTGAAGGAAAAGACACTTTGAAGCTGAACTGCCGGCCTGGCGCGCGATCTCTTTCTTTAAGTTTGATGGCAAAATAAATTCCGGGCGTTGAAAGGAGCGCTATTACGAAAAATATCAATTTCGGGCTGATCAGATCAAAAAGCAATGGACCGATTAAAAGCGCCAGCAGCGGCCCGGATTCAATAATACTTTGGCTCACTCCCAAGGCAAGGCCTTTTTGAGGATAATCCATCGCATAGGTGATTGCTCCGACGCGAAGAATAGAATACGATATGCCCCAGATGATCCTGAGCAGCAATAATGTTGCAATACCAAAACCAGCACCATAGCCTGCAGTGGCAAATACGGCGGCAATGGCCGCAAAAATCATTGGCAAACGAAAGCCCAGACGGCTGAAAACGCGCAAAATTAACGGGTTAAGCAGGATCCTGGTGAAACGGTTAATAGACAAAATAGTCCCGATCCAAATGATTGGCACATGGATACTGGGCGCGTTCACAGGCAAAAATGAATACAAAAACGCATCACCCATCAGGGCAAACGTCAAGCTGAACGATGCATACATCGGCAATTTTAACTCGTCAATATGCTTTTGCATCCGTGGGTGATGGATTTATTTAGCCTTCATAAACCTTTCATTAACTATAAAGCCTTTATCCCCTTTGGGCTAATATGCATTCCTAAGGCTATCGGCATATGAATTGGGAAGTGGGCTCAACTCAACGGCCTGCGCCGCTTTTTCAACATCGTACTCAAAACGTATAAATTCAACGGTGATACTTTCCTTGCTGGATGTGGACGCATCGGCATTTATGTGCAGGATTACATAACCACCTCTTGGGTCACCATCCTTTGGTTTACCAACTGAACCTATATTGATCGCATGACGGAAATGCTCCGTGCCGTCTGACGCTGCGGAGTCCAGGATCCTATGGTAAGGTTTGTGGGTATGGCCAAAAAGCATCACATCTGCACTGGCCTGCTCCATGATCCGTAGCATACTTTTTTCGTCCCGGTCTTCAAACAAATACTCATTAATCCGTCGTGGACTGCCATGTACCAAAAGCACTGAAAGCGGCTTATCGTTGAGTTGAAAGTCAAGACGGATGTGTGACGGTAGCGTTCTTAAATAAGCCCGCTGCTCGTCTTTGACAATTTCGTTTGTGTAGGCAATCGACACTTTGCCATTTTCTTTTTCATTGTCGGTTTTATAGGCGCAGCCACAATCGTCGCTGCTCCTTCCGATCCCAAAGTCGTAATTACCGGCAATGGTAGGGATGCCACGCCTTTTGATGTGGTCTATTACTTCATTGGGCCAGATGTTATAACCAACCAGGTCTCCTAAACAATAAATAGCGTCGGTGTCTCTTGACTCGACATCATTAAAAAACGCCTCCAATGCCGGAAGGTTGGCGTGAATGTCTGAAAAAAGGGCAATTCTCATAAATCATTATTTAAGTATTCAATAATTTCCTCCGCCGGCTATTAACACTGATCATCCAGCCTGGCAAGTAGCTTTGCTCGCCACCGATAATGATCAGCTCATATAGTTCATCGTTCATAGAGCAACCTTATACAGAAAACCTCTTTTGCTGTTTAAGCGCAAAATTGACCATTAGGATCAATACCGGCACTTCGATCAGCGGGCCAATCACAGCTGCAAAGGCTGCCCCTGAATCAATGCCGAATACCGCTATTGCGACCGCAATCCCAAGCTCAAAATTGTTCCCTGCCGCAGTGAAGGCCAGCGACGTAGATTTGGCATAGTCCGCGCCCGCACGTTTTGAAAGGTAAAAGGCAGAGAAAAACATGATAGCAAAATAGATCGTTAGCGGCAGCGCGATGCGCAACACGTCAAACGGTATACCGACGATCAGCTGCCCTTTCAAACTAAACATGACCACAATCGTAAAGAGCAGTGCGATTAAGGTGATCGGGCTGATGGCTGGAAGGAATTTCTTCTCATACCATTCTTTGCTAAACAGCTTGGTCAATACGACCCTGGAGATGATCCCCGCCAAAAATGGGATACCCAAATAGATAAAAACGCTCTGGGCGACTTGGCCAATCGTAATGTTCACCACCAGGTGGCCCTGCCCGAATCCTTTCAATCCAAAAAGTGGCGGCAAAACTGTTACGAACACATAGGCATACACAGAATAGAACAAGACCTGAAAAATGCTGTTGAAAGCCACCAGGCCGGCAGCGTACAAGCGGTCACCATTAGCCAGATCATTCCACACAATAACCATCGCGATACAGCGGGCAATGCCGATCATAATTAGCCCGGTCATGTACTCCGGCTTATCTGGCAGAAAGATTACTGCCAGGCCAAACATCAGCAATGGGCCTATTATCCAGTTTTGGAACAGTGAGAGCCCCAAAATCTTGGTGTTGTTAAACACTTTCGGCAGCTCTGCATAGCGCACCTTCGCCAAGGGCGGGTACATCATCAGCACCAGACCAATGGCTAGCGGCACATTTGTCTGCCCTGAATTAAACTGATTGATGAAATCGGGTGTACCTGGCAAGAAATAGCCGATTAATACACCGATAAGCATGGCTAAAAAGATCCATAGGGTCAGATATCGGTCTAGAAAAGAAAGACGCGGGGTATTCATGCCGTTTGCTGAGTTAAATTCCGTTTCATGACGACAGCTGATGAAGGACAAAGACCGCTAAATTGCCTGGTTTGTTGAATTGCTTCTGGCACTTGCTCACGGTTCACTGCCGCGAAACCATACCGGTCAAAGTAACGGTCAGCTGTGGTTGTGATTAAATAAACCTCTCGCAATCCTCGCTCGTCTGCACCTGCCAATAGCTGCTCGACCATCTGGCCGGCAATACCTTTGCCCTGGTGGGTAGGATAGACAGCGACTGAGCGCAATAGCCCGACGGACCCAAACAGTTCAAGACCGGCGACGCCCACAAGCACTCCGTCCTGTTTTGCCAAAAGAAAATTGCGCAGGCCATCCGGTAAATCTTCGGTAAGTAGGTCAGCTTCTTTTAGTAGGCTGACCACCAATTCTTTTTCTTCCGGCCTGGCATTATCGATTTGAATCCGCATATTTTTAAATTTTGATTAACAACATCCTGAGCCAGGCTCGCAGCACGCCGCCTCAGAAGCGACTAATTCCAGCTCCTGTTTGACAGGGGCAGGCGCGCAGCACGATGCTTCTGTTGCTGTTGTACCGCAACTCTGGTTGCGGGTGAGCGCCTTGCATTGGGTAAAGTCCGGAACGAGGTTGACTGTGAATGTTTCGCCATCGGCTACAAATTCACCAGGATACATTTGCCGCGTATCGAACTTTGAATTCCCAAACTCTACCTTCACGGTTGCATCCGGATTCAAAGGAAGCGTTTTTTCAACCAGGTTAACAATTTTAAGTGCTTTGCCGACCTTCATGGAACGGTCCACTTCCTTCACCGAAGGCTCCCAAAGTTGCACGATGATCTCTGTCCAGCTATTCATAACGCCGCCGCAGTCTACCGAAACGATCGGCGCTTGCTTGATCTCGGTAATGTGGTAAGAACTATCTACAAACTTGCCTTCTTCATATTGGAATTGCAGGTGCAAATCTGGATTTTGCTCCAAAGTGCTTTTAAAATCACCCCACGTCATTGGATTTGATTGGCTCATGGTTTTAATTGGTTAAATGTAATATTACGATTGATATATTCAAAAAAATACCCTGCTTAATTACAGCAGGATGTAGCAAGGGCAAACGTGTCAAGTAATGAGCCAAACGTCTTTTGTGCTTCCTCCCATACGACTGGGTTGATGCAATAGCATACCCGTGGCGGATTAATTTCACCGTGGATAATCCCGATTCGTTTCAGCTCTTTCAAATGCTGGGATACTGTCGCTTGGGCAAGTTCGAGCTCATCGACCAAATCGCCGCAAACACAGGCTTTCCTTGCAATCAAGAGTTGTAAGATCGCAACCCTGGCTGGATGCGAGAACGCCTTGGCCAGATCCGCAATCCGGTTCTGCTGCTCGGTGAATATTTCGGTTTTCGTGACTCCCATGATGCAAATATAAAGATTGATTTATCAATTGCAATATTACGATTGATTTTTCAAGGATTTTTCCATTGTGACGTCCATGAAACGCAGTATGCTGCTTACTATAATACTCCCAATCTGAATACTTATTCCGGCGGCAATGAGACCAGTGCATTCCTTTGCCCGTAGCATGTTATGGGCAAAAATAGGATGCGCCCGCCCGGAGCAGCTTGACGACCTATTGGTATTATTACAATTCAAAATAATAAATTTTAAACACACACAATACTATAAGTGTCAAAAAATTACAAATTTTATTTTACATTATTTGTATTTTTCAACATTTAATCAATGCAAAATTATATAAATATAGAATAACATTCTGTTATGTTAATTTTTGGTAAAAATCGGTTAATATCCGGTAAATGGTCACTAATCAAGTTTTCTATCATTGTGGACAGGTTACTTGTAGCCGACTGCCAAAACCTAACTAACGGAATAATTTATGAGGAAATTTTTACTGCTGGGCATCCTGCTGGGATGCTCCTGCTGGCAGATTGTCTCTGCCCAGCAACGAAAAGTCACCGGCAAGGTGACGTCTTCTGACGACGGGAGTGAGCTCCCGGGCGTTGCGATTGTGGTGAAGGGCACGCCCATAGGCACCAACACCGGTACCGACGGAACATACGCTATTTCCCTGCCCGACGGTGCCACGACGCTTGTGTACAGTTTCGTCGGTACTACAACCCAGGAAATCCTGGTCGGCAACCGATCCACGGTCGATGTACAGCTGGTAGTCGACACCAAAAACCTTCAGGAGATCGTGGTGACGGCCCAGGGCATTGCACGCGAGAAACGTGCATTGGGGTACGCGGTGACGACCATCGAGAAAAAATCGATCGAGGACCGCCCGCAGGCAGACGTGGGCCGGGTATTGCAGGGCAAGATCGCCGGCGTCAATATCACGTCCACATCCGGGGTTTCGGGTACGGGCACCAACATTACAATCCGGGGATATTCTTCCATTACCGGCTCCAATCAGCCTCTATTCGTCGTCGATGGCATCCCGTTCAATTCCAATACCAACTCACGTGGTGGTTTCACAGGCGGCGGGCAATCGGCTTCGAGCCGCTTCCTGGACATCGACCCGAACAATATCGAAAATATCACCGTGCTGAAAGGTCTTGCCGCGACGGTAACCTATGGCGACCAGGGCCGGAACGGGGTTATCCTGGTAACGACCAAGAACGGAAGTAAAAAGGCCCGCGCAACCGAATACTCCATAAGCCAGTCGTTATTTGCCAACCAGGCACATCTGCCCCGGTATCAAAATGATTACGTGGGTGGCTTCCAGCAAAACCTGGGCTATTTTTTCAGTAACTGGGGCCCCACTTTGGAGGAAGCCCAGACCTACCCGTCCCAAAACACCAATGCGGCCCTGACCACCCACCCTTATGCCAACCTGACGACATCCGGAGGCCTTCGGGCGGCCATGGCGGATTATGTGGCTTCCGTAAGCCCGTATAAAATGCAGGTTTACCCCAACAACGTCAAGGACTTTTTTCGTACCGGGAAAATCTCTACAACATCTCTGAACGTGTCCGGAGGCGGAGAAAAAGTGAGCTACAATATATCGGCGGGATACAACGCAGAACAGGGCTACATCCCCGAGAATGGCTTGAAAAGGCTCAATCTGGGTCTGGGACTGAACGCTCAACTCAGTAAAAAGCTCAATATCATCACCTCGTTTAATTTCGTCAATACCGACCAGTACTCCCCGCCGCTCAGTGGGGGAACCGGAAACAATGCGCTCGATTTTCCGTCGGTACTCGCCAATGTGATGTACACGCCCAGGCAGGTCGACCTGATGGGGTGGCCCTACGAAAACCCTGTGACCGGCGGCACGGTGTATTTCCGTAGCGGCAACGACATTCCAAACCCCAGGTGGATTTTGAAAAACTACAAGACCACCGGCATTGTCAACAGGCTTTTTACCTCGACGCTGCTCAACTATCAGTTGGCCCCGGATTTTTCCCTGATTTATAAGGTAGGGCTGGATTACTACACGGAAAACCAGCGATACATGCTCAACAAGGGAGGTGTGAGCTTTGTCAATGGATTTTACAACACTTTTGATATCAACAACAGGATCTGGGACAACAGCCTGATCCTTTCATATAGCAAAACACTTTCGGAGAAGTTTTCATTTTCTGCCAAAATCGGGGGAAACATGCGCAATGACTTATTTGAAGGGAAAGTAATCACCAGCCAGAACCAATTGGCCCGCGGGCTTTTCCGTCATGATAATTTCATCGACAATTCGGCCGCCGATTTCGAAACCGAGCAAACGCGGATCGGGATATTCGGGGAAATTACGGCCGATATCGACAATGCATTGTTTCTGAACGTGGCGGGCCGAAACGATTGGACCTCGACCGTGGAAATCGCCAACCGTAGGATCTTTTACCCCTCCGCCAGTCTATCATTTGTACCGACCAGCGCATTCAGAGGGATGCAGTCCGACTTCCTGAATTTCCTGAAACTGCGCGTTGGCGTAGGAACTTCCGCCGGTTTCCCTTCACCTTACAGCACGCGAAACATACTGGATCAGAACGCAAGAGCATTTCTGAACAGCGCCGGCGCGACCATACAGACGCATTCGGTCAACAACAACCTGGGTAACCCCAACCTGAAACCTGAACTGCATACAGAATACGAATTGGGTGTAGAAGGCAAAGCTTTTGACAATAAAGTGGGTTTCGACCTGACGCTGTTCCGGAGAAATACCCGCGACCTGATCACCAATTCGCCCCTGGATGCCTCGGCAGGTTATACCTCTACGACGATTAACATCGGCAAGATCCGAAATGAAGGAATCGAGCTCAGTATGAATGCCACCGCGATCAAAACGGCCAACTTTTCCTGGGACCTGAATCTTGTATATTCCAGAATCCTGCCAAAAGTGCTTGACCTGGGCGGCACCTTGCAGGAGGTCCAGATCAGCGGTTTCGGAGCATCACTGGGCAACTATGCCATTGTAGGGCAGCCTTTCAATATCATCAAAGGTTCAGGTTTCCGCAGGGATGATCAGGGCCGGCTACTGATCGGCAGCAACGGCTACCTGCAAGCCACCACTTCTCCGGTGATACTGGGCAACCCCAATCCTGCATTTACGAGCAGCCTGTCCAACACATTCAGCTACAAGGGCATTACTTTGGATGTAATGGTCTCCTACCGTCACGGCGGCGCGATGTATTCCTCTACCGCGGGCGCTCTGATGGGTCGGGGCATGACCGAAGACACTGGTCTGAAAAACGGCTACGACCGCGCCCAGACCTATATTTTTGACGGTGTAAAAGCGGATGGCACGCCCAACAACTATCAGGTGACAGCTTCCGATGTCGGGTTCAACAATATTTACTTCTTTGGAGATGAAGGCAGGATGTACGATGGCAGCACCGTTCGTCTTCAGGAGGTTTCGCTTTCCTACCGGCTTCCGACCGGCCTTTTGAGCAAGTTAAAGATCAAAAGGGCATCCATTGCATTCACCGGCAACAACCTCTGGTATAAGGCGCTTCACTTTCCCAAGGGGTTGAATTTCGACACGGACAACCTCGGACTAGGGGTTGGCAACGGCCTGGGTTTCGAGTTTTTGACCGGGCCCAGCTCGAAACGGTACGGCGCGACGTTGAAGCTTACATTCTAGCCGCCCTTCAAAACATTTATTTGCCATTAATCCATCCAGATTATGAAGAAGGATATGTTACCAAAATTAAAAATATGCCTGCTGGCATTTACCTGTCTGCTGGTCAGCGCCTGTTCGCTGGACCTGCTCGACAACCCTAATGCGGTTACGACCAATAATACCGATATCAATTACCTGCTTAGCCGCATCGAACTCGACTACGCCAGCCATTTCGATCAAATGGGCAACTCCGGAATGCGTCTGACGCGTATGCTCAACCAGGGCGCGGCCATCTATGACAACGCCGTTTCGCCCGGTGGTTTTGACGGTGCCTGGACCAATGCCTACGCCAATATCATGACCGACGTCAAAACCCTGATCCCGATCGCGGAGTCGAGCGAGTTCTTTGTCCATGCGGGTATCGCCCGTACGATTCAGGCATCGGTGCTGCTTAACCTGGTCGACGGCTTCGGGGATGTACCTTACAGCGAGGCGCTGGATATCAATAATTTCAATCCGAAGACAGACGGTGGGGCCGCGATCTATACCGCCGCCCTGACGATCCTGGACCAGGCCATCGCCAATTTCTCGGCCACTTCACGTTCAGCGGCAGCAGGCGACTTGTACTATGCCGGCAATGTCGACAACTGGAACAAGGCGGCCAATACGCTCAAATTGAAAGCGCTACTGAACCTGAGATTAACTGACAAAGCGAAAGCTACTTCCGGCATCTCGGCCCTGATTACCGGCGGCCGGCTCATTAGTTCGGCCACGGAGAACTTTCAGTTTAAATTCGGCTCGAACCTGACCAATCCCGACACGCGCCATCCCCGATATGCGGGGCAGTACTCCCCCACCGGCGGCGGCGACTACCAGGCCAACCATTACATGGCCGCATTGTACGCGTCCAAAGGGTTTCCCGATCCCCGCATCCGTTACTATTTTTACCGCCAAACCATAGTCAACCCCACTGACGTCAATACCCTCAGATGCATTAACAATCAAAAACCATCCCATTACTCGGCCACAGACGTTTACTGCTTACCGACATCAGTGGGTTACTGGGGCCGCGACCATCTAAGCAACGAAGGCATTCCGCCAGATGGCTTGCTCAGAACTGCCTGGGGAGTTTATCCGGCAGGGGGATTGTATGACAATGACGCGGGAAAGGCTGTTTCCCTCGGCGCGGGCGCAGGCGGCGCGGGCATACACCCGGTCATGATGCGGTCGTTCGTGGATTTTATGCTGGCCGAAGCGGCCCTGACACTCGGTACAGCGGGCAGCCCACGCGAGTTACTGAAAAGCGGCATCGAAAAATCGATGGCTGATGTAAGGAGTTTCGGACTGGCGACCATAGAGAGTAGCAAAATCTCCGCTTTCGAAGAGGCCAAAGCGATCGTATGGGCCAAGGATGTTGAGACATACCTGAGCACCGTACTCAAAGCCTACGATGCAGCAGCCACAGACGCAGCCAGACTCAACATCATTGCAACCGAGTACTGGCTGGCGCTTTATGGCAACGGCGTCGAAGCGTATAACCTATACCGTCGGACAGGCATGCCGCTTAATATGCAGCCGGCACTGGAGGCCAATCCGGGCGGCTTCGCCAGGTCGTATTACTATCCGGCCTCCTTTATTACCCGGAATGCGAACGCGAAGCAGAAAGCAGATGTGACACAACCCGTATTCTGGGATAATAATCCGGCAACGCTTTTCAGATAGCGAGCTCATTGGATCAAAGTTTAATTCAACTTTAAAATATCGGTTATGAAACATATACAAAGCGTGTTACTGAACTGCCTGCTCGCCCTGGCTGGCGCCGGATGTGACTCCCCGCTCGAAAACGAGCGGATCGATGAATTCTCCCTGCAATCGGGCGGGTACATGCGCGTGGTAACGCCTTACCCGGTTTTGGCCAACACATTTACCGTTAGCCTGGCTAATATGGCGGGGACCAAACTGGAATGCCTGCATGAGGCGATCACCAAAGACAAAGGGGGACTATTTGCCTCTTATGACCTCACGATCCGTTTTGTCGACAACACGCCCGCCAACGGCACCAATAATATTTCGGACGTGGCCTTGCGGAAGATAGCCGCGTCCTCGTATACCAAAGATCCCACTACCGGCTACCCCCGCGCAACAATGACCATTACAGGCGAAGAGGCATTGAAAGCCACTGGTATTGACCCCAAACTGGTGAGTGCGGGAGACCGGTTCGAGGTAACCGGCACGATGGTGCTTACCGACGGTAAATCATTCACCGCATCGAACACCACCATCGACATCACCGGCGGCGCTTTTTATAGTTCCCCATTCTTTTACCGGATCAACGTGAGCTTATAATGGAGTCAACTCATACACTGTACTTGTTAAATGCTCCCGCCTGTGGCGGGAGCATTTTTTGATTAAGAGCCTGAAATTCTACGAACGAAGCGTCTTTGCAGGATTCAGGGAAGCCGTATTGATGGCCTGAAAACTTACGGTGAACAAGGCGACCAATATGGCGGCCATAGCCGCGGCAGGAATGATCCACCACTGGATCTCAATATGATATTCATAGGTTTGAAGCCATTTGGTCATCACCCAAAAGGTGATAGGAGATGCCAGAATACATGCTATGGCAACCAGCCAGACAAATTCTGCGGACAAAAGCAGCCACAAATTGGTGACCGTTGCGCCTAATATTTTACGGATCGTCACTTCTTTCGACCTGCGTTCGGCCATGAATATCGCCAGCCCGAACAGGCCCAGGCACGAGATAAAAATGCCAAGGCACGCAAAAATCCCGGCGAGTTTGGCCACCTGATTCGCTATTCTAAACTTCTTCCCAAATTCTTCGTCCGCAAAACGATACTCAAACGGCAGTGAAGGATTGTATTTGTTCAGAACCGGCTGCATTGCTGCGATGGCTTTCGATAAATCGGCCTGGTCTTTCAGCCGGATTAAAATGGCATTTACATTACCCCCATTAAAGAGAATTACACCGGGCTTGACATGACTAAATGGGTTTTGCATTAAAACATTTTTAGTAACACCTATAATGGTTAAATCCTGATCGCCCAGTTTCATGGTTTTACCAATGGGTTCTTTATATCCGATTAGTTTCAATGCAGATTCGTTGAGGATCACCGCGGTTGAATCAGTCGCATATCGTTTCTCGAATGAGCGACCGGCGATGAATTTCAACCCCGCTGCCTTTTCGTAATCCCAGTCTGTCATCACAACGTTGATCGTCACGGCACTCCCGGGGTCTTTTCCTTCCCAGCTGAAATGCGTAAAATCATTATTAACCCACGTCATCCCACTGGATGCTTTGGCTACCGAGGCGATGTAGCCGGTATTTAGGAGATCATATTTGAGTGCATCATAGTTTTTAACAAGATCCTCACTCGCGTCGAGCGTGATCAGATTATCCAGATCGTATCCAATGGAGCGGCTTCTGACATGGCTAATTTGTTGAAAAATAACGACGGTGCCGATAATGAGCATGATGGAAATAAAAAACTGGGTCACAACCAACGTTTTGCGGAAGTTTACTGTACCGGTTCCCTGTTGCAGTATTCCTTTCAATACCTTAACGGGTAAAAAAGAGGAAAGATAAAGGGCAGGGTAACTACCTGCCAGCAAACCTGTCATCAGACATACACCCAAAACGGCGGCCCAGAGCGATCCATTGGTAAAATCAAACTGAATATTTTCAAATCCAATGTCTTTAAGAAAAGGCAGTAACAGCTGGATAAGGACAAGCGACAGGAAAAAAGCCAGAAATACAGTCAGTAACGATTCAGCAAGAAACTGGATGACCAGTTGGCGGCGCTGTGAGCCGATTGCTTTACGAATCCCCACCTCCTTTGCCCGTTTCTCAAACCGGGCAGTGCTCAGGTTCATGAAGTTGATGCAGGCGATCAATAGCACAAATGCGCCAATGATACCGAAAAGCCGCACAAACAGAATTTGCCCCCCGGTATTGACCCAGTCCTTGAAATCGTCATACAAATGCCATCTGCCCATGGGATACAGTGAAAGGGTCTGGGTTTTGATATATGGGTCTCTTCCAGCGAGCATCGGACTGATTTTCTTGGAAAGCGCATCCATCGAAACACCTTCATTCACTTCGACGACCGTTCCGATAAAACTGTTATTCCAGCGCGTCTGAGACCCTTTCACATCGGGATCATTCTGTACCTTAAATTCAAATGGAGCCAGATATTCAAAATCCAGGGAAGAATTCGTGGGAACATCTTGCATAACGGCGGTAACCTGTATGTTATACTTATTGTCGATCCGGATTACTTTCCCAATAGGATTGACTTTCCCGAAGATGGCGTCTGCGAGTGATTCGGTCAATACAATGGAATTGGGCTCACGTAGCGCGGTTTCCGCATTGCCTTTGATAATAGGATAAGTGAAAATTCGCAAAAAGTCGGGGTCCACATAATAACCCTGCTTTTTGAACTTGCGGTTTTTACTAACCAGGCTGTGGGTGCTGCCCCAATCCAGCCTGGAAATATGCTTAATCTCGGGATAATTGTTTTTCAACTCATCATAAACCGGCATCATGAGCGAACTGGATGTATTTTTCTGGTCGTTCATGAGCGTATGTTTCATTACCAGTGCAACCCGCTCGCCGTTTTTATTGAAACTGTCAAAACTAGTTTCGAAATAAACCCACATCCCGATAAGGAGCGCGAAAGTCATCCCAAGTGACAGGCCCAGGATATTAATGAATGACAGCGTCTTGTTGCGCAGCAGGTGCCGCGTAGCGACTTTAAAGTAATTTCTGATCATGGGATGGCTAAATAAAGGGCTGGGAGAATTCAAGCCGGACTGTCTTTGGATGTATCGTGGCTTGAAAAAGCCCAATACGCCGCACCAGTAAAGCATTGACGCGCGCCGGTAACCTACGGTTTTGAGCTGATAGTAAAACTCCTCAGTCAAATCGCCTTGTATCGGTTCCAGCAAATGTGGAGCTACAAACCATTTCAAAAAATTTTCGGCTAAACGGGGCGGTTGTTTCATGGCTGAATCATTCTGAAATAGATAATTTAAACGGATTTACGAGTCGGTCCCAAAAACTGGTGCGTACCTCCTGTATTTCTCTCAGTGTTCGTTGCCCGTAGGCAGTTACTGTGAAAAGTTTCTTGCGTTTCCCGCCACGCTCGGCTGTCGGTTCTCCGAGGGCCGAGCGTACCATCCCTTTTTCTTCAAGCCGTTGCAAGGCCGAATGTACCTGGTTCAGCCTGGCTACCCTCCCGCTTTGTTCCATAATTTCATGCATTACCGCAACGCCGTAAGCCCTCCCATCCATTACAGCGACGGCCAACAAGATGATTTCTTCAAACTCGCCGAGATAGCTTCTGTTCATCGTATTTAGTTATTTCCATATTTGCTGATAAAATAACTTGCCAGGAAATTATTTCATTATAAATAGCTGAAAATAAACATATTACCAGAACAACTAAAACATATGCTGTTCGCTATCGAACAGCATACGTCCATTATTGAGAGGGCGGCATCAAAGCCTTCCGGGGTCGTCCGGCGATTGAACAGGTAGGAACCGGGGCACTGGAACGACACCATTACCTCTATTTAAACGCTTCAAAGGTGGTATTGTCTTAGGTGGAAAATATTGCCGGAATCTGTAACATTTCTTTGCGTCAATCGTCTCTGCCATAGACACCCACCAGTTTAGAAGGGCCATCCAGCAAACACTTCACTTATTGTGTTTCAAAAACAGATCAAAACCCAAAGCGAGGGTTGGCCCTAAACGTCTTTAAACAAAAAAATGCCGTTGTAATTATGAAATATCTCACCTTCGTCCTTTGTCTCTTCGTCGCCTTACAAAGTTCCACCTTAGCGCAGCAGTTCTCCGTTATCTATAAACCTTCGGCTTTTCAAGGACCTTTCACGGGGAATGTTATCCTTTATCTCTCCCAGAAAAATGAAACTCCCAAAGACCATAACCGATGGCCCTGTTATAGCGTGTATGTTCGTAATGTGATGCCTGATCAGCCGGTCGTTTTTACCGACGCGGCGCTGTCCTATCCCAATTTATTGTCACGCATCCCGCGGGGTGACTATTTTGTTCAGGCAGTTTGGGACAGAGATCTCGGCGGCCGGGTCATTGGACAAAGCGCGGGAAACATGTATAATCCATCCCAAAAGATAACGATGGGCGATACCACCGAGCGCTTCTCATTGGTTTGCGACAGTAAGGTCCCGACACCGGTGTTTGCTGATAGTAAATTTGTGAAAGAGATCAAAGTCCGGTCGAAGTTGTTAAGCCGGTTTCACCACCGCCCCGAGTACCTGGCAGGAGCCGTTATTTTACCGGTTCAGTACTACACCGAACCCCAAAGACGCTTTCCAGTCTATTTTATGGTCGGCGGTTTTGGTGGCGCTTATTATCATTATTCTAAAACTGAAAGTACAGACACCGCAGCGTCAATTCCTCTCGACACGATTGCCTGCATTAAGGTATACCTGGATGGCGATTGTCGGCTCGGCCATAGTACCTACGCCAACAGCGATAATAATGGCCCCGTCGGCGACGCATTCGCAAAGGAATTTATACCAGAACTCGACCGTCGTTTCCGGACAAATGGCGGCCGGGTAATACGCGGCCACAGCAGCGGTGGATGGACCGTGGCCTATCTGATGACACATTATCCCTCGCTATTTGCGGGCGGCAACGCAAGCGCGCCTGATCCGGTGGACTTTCGTCGGTTCAATGAGACCAACCTGTACACAGATCACAAACGTGTAGAGTTTGTTGATTGGGCCAAATTTGATAAAAGGAAGGATCTGCCGTCGGTTTATGACCGACCAAACATCGCGCACAGTATCGAGCAGGTGATCTATCGCGGCGAGCAAAATGTCTCTTTCGATGCCGTGTTTGGACCTAAAGGAAAGGATGGATTGCCCATTCCGCTTTATGACCCCCAAACGGGCAAAATTGACCGTCAGGTATTAGCGCATTGGAAACAATATGACTTGACGCAATACATCATCAAGCATTGGGGAAACCTTAAAACGGATCTGAATGGAAAACTACGCATATCCGTCGGCACTGAGGACAACGCCCAATGTCCTGCCATCAGAATAATGGAAACGGAAATGAAAAAACTGGGTGCCAACATTGAATTTGCGTATTATCCCGGTACACATTTCACCGTAGCTACTCCCGCGTACGGCAAAGCGCAGAATGACTTTTTATTAAAGAAATATCAGGAGTGGCTTGTCCGTATTAAGCGTTAAGAAGGCCGTCCGGCGAGCAGTTTGAAAACTTGCCTAAAAATGGTAAATAAGACGTGCTTCATACAAATACATTCATTCACCTAAATTGGCTAATTTGCCATTTATCACTTAAGGAACTTCCTGGCTGGCCACGAATGGCAACCCAATCATAACCCTAACAAAAATGACGAAACTTTTTTCAATACTTTTTTTGACGATTCTGACGATCGGCACTATTGAATGCGTCGCACAAATTGCATCAGCAAACCAACGTATACCAGACCATCAGGAAATTATCACGGGTGCAGACCAGACTGAAAAATATTTGCCGCTTCTAAAGGGGAAACGAATTGGCCTGGTGGCAAATCAGAGTTCCATCATCGGCACAAAGAGCAGCGTAGACAGCTTGCTGAGCCTGGGTATCAAGATTGTTAAAGTGTTCGGACCTGAACACGGTTTCAGTGGCAACGCCAGTAACGGAGCCGCGGTAAACAATGAGACGGACGCCAAAACCGGCATTCCAATCATTTCTTTATACGGAAAAAACCAGAAACCGACGAAAGAACAACTGGCGGATATCGACCTTCTTGTATTTGATATTCAGGATGTGGGCTGTCGCTACTATACCAATATCAATACCCTTGAATATGTAATGGAAGCCTGTGGAGAGAATGATAAAGAACTGCTCATTCTTGACAGGCCCAATCCAAACGGATATGTGGTGGACGGACCGGTAATGACGGATGATCGATTTAAATCTGCCATAGGGATCCATTATACGCCTATGACGCACGGCATGACAATCGGCGAGTTTGCCCAATACCTTAACGGTGAAGGATATCTGCCAAAACAATGCAAAATAAAGGTCATCAAGGTCGCTAACTATGATCATGATATGGCGTATGCATTACCGATCAATCCCTCGCCAAATTTGAATAGCCGGCAAGCTGTCATGCTTTTCCCCAGCTTATGTATGTTCGAAGGAACAGCCATCAATGAAGGAAGAGGAACCTATATGCCATTTACTATTCTGGGGGCGCCTGCATTGAAAGGCAAGTATCCATTTTCTTACAAACCGGTCGGTATTCCCGGAATGAGCGAGCGGCCCAATCACAAAGACTCTGTTTGCTACGGGCTCGACCTTCGGGAATACGATATGGCCAGTCTTCGTAAGCGCCGCCAGATCAATTTAGCGTGGCTCATCGAGTTGTACAATGCCTATCCGGATAAAGCGCATTTCTTTACCCCCGGAAGGGCTAACCAGGACATATCCGCCTTTGACCTGCGAATCGGAACTGATCAACTGCGAAAACAGATCATAGCGGGCGTATCGGAAGCAGACATCAGAAAAAGTTGGGAGCCCGGATTGCAGCAGTTTAAGGCGATCAGAAAGAAGTATCTCCTATACCCCTAAGGGGGCTTTTCGCTACACAGCCCCAAAGCGGTACTGCTGACTTTAGGGGTTCTTTACAGCTTTGTTTTGTGATTGAGACTGACGGCAGACAACAAGATTAGCTTTGAAACTGCCAGACTTTCTGATGCCGTCGGCCGGCAAAAAAGTAAATCCTTCTCAATAAATGCACCGTCTACGCAACGCCCCTGTCCATGAGCACTATATCCGGGTAGTTTTGACCAAAAATTAAACGAAAGGATATGAAAACTTTAAAAATCCGCGCGTTGACGGCGTTGATGTTTTGTTTCTCTTTGGGGCTGTCAGAAAAACGACGAAGCTTTTGACTGTCAATCCGTATATTCAGTTCCTTCTTTAACATCTGTTTTACTTTCAAACGTTAAACTATATCCGTCCGGATCGCTCATACCTACTACCCACATGCCATTTCCGACGAATGGCGTTTCCAACGCAATACCTCGTGCGAGCGCATCCCGATAAACCGTTAAGGCGTCATCGCAAATAAAGTAAATGGTAACGCCGTGCCCGGGTTTACCGTTTGCGAACCACTGGTCCAAGTGGTTTTTCCGCACTTCCTGCAACATCAATGCAGCACCGCCTAATTGCAGCCAGCACCATTCGATACGCCCGTCGGGGACCCATTGATTGCTCACTTCAAAGCCTAGATCGTTGACATAGTATCGCAGCGACCTATCCATATCTGAAACCCAAAGAAAGGGCACCGCCTGCCGGATGTTGTCGGGAGTTTTCATAGGAAGCCAGATTTAGGAGTTGGTCGAATCTTTTGCTCGAAGATTTGAGGAAGTTAGCGGCTCTTCCGAATGATAGATAGCCCTAGCGCGCCCGCGCCGCCGCTTCTGGCGTAACTGGTGTAAAAAAGTTGACCAAGTTACCGTCCGGATCGCGGAAAAGCAGCGAGCGGTTTCCCCATGGCATTGTCGTTGGCTCCTGAACGAGTGCTTCGCCGAGGTAGGCTGCAAGTCGCTCGTAATGTGTATCCACATTGTCAACCCGGAATTCAAGAATTACCGAACGGTTTGCCGCCGGTGAGGCAACACCCTCGCCACCAAACAGTTGCAAAGTACGGATACTGCCTATCGCGAGTACAGCGACTGGCGTGCGAAACTCGGCAAAATCCTCGGTGTATCGGTTGGCAGGAAAGCCCGTAATTTCCTGATAAAAATCAATAAGCCGATCGATATCGGCGGTAATGATCCGTGTTGAAATGAATGTCATAGACTGGCTCGGTTAATGCTTGATTTTCCAAAGAAACAACCATCATCTGACAACAGTATGTCAGCAGCAAATTCAGCAAAACCGACATTTTTTTACTCCAATACCTAAACCCAACCCCGCATTCTTTCAATAGGTAAGTTCCCGCCGGAAGTGACAGCCGGTATTCTCCATGCTGATCGGCATTTACACCTAGGCCGCTACCCTTTTTCCGGCAGGTGTTTGATGTCGTAAAAGGCAAAGCCGATTGACAACACCAATGCGGTCAGTGAGCTGACTGTAAGCACGACAAGCTGCCCGGGCTCCTTTTCGAAATCGGTAAAAAACATGAATGCGGAATATACATAGGGATAGTAGATCGATTTGTCCCAATCCATCAATATGATGCCGGTAATCCATAGTCCCAGCCCAAGACCGAGCGGAATGACAAAGTTCCGGAAACGCAGGCTCAGCCAGTACTGGATGATCGAGACGGACAGGCAGCCCAGGTAAACACGGCCCGAAATCAGCAGCAGATTTTGCCAGTCGATGCTGGTAACCGTTAAGCGATAGGCCGGATTAAGGCTATGAACGAGCAGCCCCGACAATAGGACAAACCCATCGAAACAAATGATATAAAACGGCACAAGTGCCTGGATTACCAGCAACTTCGAAAAAAAGATGTCCGCAAAAGGCCGCGGCGAGGCATACACCTGTTTCCAGGTATTGCTTCGGAATTCGATCTGCACGACAAGGTTTGTGATCAATATGATATACATCGGCAGGATCACCGCCGCCACGTTCTTCCAATTAAACCGCAGGAAGGTCAGCCAGGGAGTCTGTTCAAATTTTGTCAGCAGCACCTCGGGCCGTTCGAGCAGAATGACCGCGTTGATCGCCGGAATGAATGCTGCGGCAAGGATCGTCAGCCACAGGGCAAAGCTTCTTTTGGTTTTAATGAACTCTGCGGACGTGTTAGCAAAAAATCTTGTTTTCATCGGTCAGGCTGAAATGATTTGTAAAAAAAGCTCTTCCAGGTCGTTGCCAACCGCGCCAAGCCGGCTCACCCGGACGCCACCTCCGACCAGCATGTGATTAATCAATGCGGCTTCATCCGGGCCCGAATGGCCAACATGGACAGTAAAGCCGTCTTTGACAAAGACAGAAAACCGGCCTGCGAGAATCTGCTCGGTCCTGGTAAGATTGTCAACTTCGATTTCCAGCAGCGCGTGCCGGTGTTGCAGGCTTTGCAGCTCGGGTAATGTCCCCTGAAAAAGCAGTTTGCCCTGATGAATAATCCCCACATGCGTCGCTACCTTCTCCACTTCTGCCAGCAAGTGGCTCGAAACGAGCACTGTCTTTCCCTGGTTTTGGTTCAAATCACGGATCAGCTCGCGGATCTCGATGATACCACTGGGGTCCAGGCCATTAGTGGGCTCGTCCATGATCAGCAGCTCAGGGTCATGCAGCAGGGCAATCGCAATTGAAAGCCGCTGTTTCATACCCAGCGAATAAGTCTTTGCTTTTTTGTGGGCCGCATCGGAAAGGCCCGTGATACGCAAAACCTGTTCAACCCTGCTTTTGGGGCAATCATAGGATCGCCTGAACACTTCCAGGTTTTCCTGTCCGGTCAAATGCAGGTAAAGCGAGGGCTGCTCGATCAGCGAGCCGATACGCCGTAAAATCTCGATCCGGCTGCGATGTATCTGATAACCGAAAAGGCGTATCCCGGTATTTTCGCTACGAAGAAGCCCCAGCAAGAGTCGTAAAGTCGTTGTTTTCCCCGCGCCGTTCGGCCCCAGAAAACCGTAGATACTGCCTTGCGGTACCTGTAGATTAATGTCGTCGAGAACCTTTTGACCTTTTTGAAAGCTGTAAACCAAATGGTCAGTTTCGATAACCGCTTGTTTCATTTCCGTTGTTGTTTTGATTGTGTATCAAAGAAATACGCAGCTTTTCACAAGCGGAAATAAAATCACCAACAGGCTTTATTTGCCTTCGAACGCATTGAAATGACCGACCAAAATACCGGCACGTTAGCCAATGCGCCTCAGCAGCTCTTCGCGAAACAGGTCACCGATCGGCACCTTCATTTCTCCTATATAAATGATGTTGCGCTCGATGGCGGTGATTTTGCTAAGGGCGACGATAAAAGAGCGGTGCACGCGCACAAAGTCTTTTCCAGGCAGCTTGTCCTGGAATGCGGTAAGGGTTGTTAGCGTGTCGATCACCTGAGCTGGCGTATGTACGGCGACATAGTCCTTTTTCCCTTCGAGCAAAAGGATATCGTCCAGATCTACACGGATCATCCTGTGAGCCGATCTGATGAAAAGGTATTCTGGTCCGCTGACCTGGACGGGTGCCAGGCGCGACTGCACTTTCTGAACCGCCTTCAAAAAGCGCTCGAAAGAAAACGGTTTGACCAGGTAATCGACCACATCGGCTTCAAAACCTGCCAGCGCAAACTGGGGATAGGCCGTGGTAAGCACTGCCAGCGGCGGATTGGCGATCGCCGACAGAAAGTCCAGGCCGTTGACCTGGGGCATATTGATATCCAGCAGCAGCAGATCGCAGCCTGTACCGTTAAGAACGGAAAGCGCCTCCAAAGGAGATGCAAAGGTGGCGACAAGTTCCAGGAAGGGGCATTTGGAGACGTAATTTTCAATTATTTCCAGTGCAAGGAATTCATCGTCGATGGCGATACATTTAATCATGGGCAGTGCTTGACAATTGAATGGTAAGATCGGCGGTGAACGAGTCGCCCGTCTGCTGTAATGCCAGTTCGTGCACCCGGGGGTAAAGCAACGCCAGCCTGCGGCGCAGATTGGCAATGCCAACGCCGCCTGAAAGCTCCGGCCCCACCGCCCGCAGCCTATTTTCGGTATAAATCCTGAGCACGTTGCCGGCAAAACTGACCGTGATAGCCATCGGCAGCGATCCATGTTTGAATACATTCTCAACCAAAGGCAAAAGCAACAGCGGCTGGATCATCACCGCTTGCAGGTTACCCGACGTTTCAAATTGGATCCCCTCCCCCGACTTGCTGCGCAGCTCGTGCATGGCCACATACGTGCGTATCATCTCGATCTCTTTTTCGAGCGGGACCATTTCGGCATTGGTCTCATACAACAGGTAGCGCATCATTTCAGAAATACGCAGGATAACATCTGGTGTTTCGGCTGCCTGGCGCAGCGAGAGTGCATACAGATTGTTCAGCGAGTTGAAAAGAAAATGGGGATTAATCTGCGCCTTTAAAACCGCGAGTTCGGATTTCAGGTGCTCGTTTTCCTTTTCCTTGTCCCTCTGAACCTTCCTGTACCAATCAACGCTCAACCTTATAAGAAGCCCAAACAGGGCAAAAATAACGTAATTGCTAATCCGGGTCAGCAAAGGCAATAAATCGCCATTGGTTATCCGCTTGACACAATTACTTTCAGCCAGCAACAAGTCTTCTAACACGAGGACAGCTGCCGCCATCAGCAGCGCTGACAGCAGATTTATCCCCAAAAACCGCGTTACACTGTGCCGCGGCAGCGATTTGGGGACCAGATAGAGGTAATTAAGATAAAAACTGCCTGCATGCATCCCGAAAGCCAGACCGTAATGTACAAAGAAGGCTTCCGGAGACATCCGGGCGAAGTTCCCGTAGAATACCAGGGTTGCGTAAATACCCCACGCAAGCACATGCAACAGCGCCGGAAGTTTCTTTTCCAGCAACGGCTGCCATGCTTCTTTTGTCGGCTCAATCATACGCGATAATACCCATTTCCATTCTCAACAGAAAAAAACTGGCTCAACAGGTATTTTTTGCCCGTCAATAAACCGATTCTATCGACCATTGCTTGTTCTGGTATCTAAATACCGGATTGTAAGTAAAATACCATCAAGCGGCGGCGTGAATATCTATGACGCTACACTGACCTGCGGTATGTTGTCTTACGTCGGCGATTTACCTGATTACTATACAACGCGGCTATCACGCCTTATGCGCGGCTTTGATCATGGACGTCGCCCAGATATCGTAAAGCTCGTTCCATGCCTGACTGGCGTCTTCATCCCATCGGTCTTCAAGACGCTGTTCCAGCACTTGCAACAATGCCTTTCCCACCGTCGCATAATGGCGGTCCCTTACGCCGTACCCAGCATGCCGAACGGCCATTGCATCGATGTCTTTCTGTATTTCAGACATCGTTTGCAGGCGGCTCACCATGTACGTGATCATGTCGGTAAGCTTTCTTACCTGCTGCTCCATATCGCGCGGGAACATGGCCTGTAAGCTGGGATCGATTTCAAAAAGCGCCTCATAGAACATTTCTCCCATCATCTCCGGCTGGGAAATGGCGTAGCTCCAGGTTGTTTTGATGATCAATATTTTCCGGTCTGTCACGGTTTGCCTGTTTATATCGACGAAGAATTTGCCTGACCAAAGAGATTGATTTTCGGCGGCAACACCAAAAAAGCGAGGTATACAATAGGTAATCAGCCTTTAAATACCCATCAGGTAATCCAACAAACTACCCTCCTCCCCCAGTTTCAGCTTTTTCCGAAGCCTGTGGCGGGCAGTTTTGACGCTGTCCGGCGAAATGCTGAGCAGCCCCGCGGATTCCTTTAAATTGAGGTTCAGTCTGATGAGCGCGCAAAGCCGGAGCTCGCCCGCGCTGAGTTCGGGATTGGCTTTTTTAAGTTTGGAGAAAAAATCCGGGTGAACCCCTTCAAAATAGGCCTTGAACTCGTCCCAATCCTTGTCTTGGTTGAAACTGTAATCGATCAGGTTGATGAGCTTGCTGAATAGCGGCGTATTTTCATCCCTGGGGCCCGTTTTCAATGCTTGCGAAACCGTTTGGCGGATATCTTCCAGGATACTGTTTTTCTGGATCAGGTTTAAAGTATGGGTGGTCAACGCCTTGTTCCGGAATTCCAGTTCGGCTTGGAGGCGCTGCTCTTTTTCAAAACCATTTTGTATCTCAATGTCTGCAAGCGCTCTTTGGGCGGCATGCAGTTCCTTGTCTTTGCCAACTTTCAATCGTTGCCTGTTAAAAGCCAGGGCTACAAGTATGAGTATCGCGGCCAATGCCACCATAACGGTGTTCCGGGTGGCATCTCCCAGGTCCTTCTCTTTTTGCAGCAGCTTGATCTCCGATTCCTTCCGCTCGTTTTCGTAATGCACGCGGAGATTGGTCATTTTTACGGTATTCTCTTCATTGAACAGCGAGTCTTTTAAAACCATCGCCAATTCCTGATAGCGAAATGCATTGGCAAATTTGCCGCTCTGCCCGTAAACGTGCGCCAATCCTTCATAAGCCAGCTGCAATGCGGGCCGTACCCCACTAGTCCTGGCCAGCTCTTCCGCCTGGTGATAACTGGTAAGCGCCTTTTGAAAATCGTTGGTTTTGGAATAAACATGGCCCAGTCCATCATAAGAGCTAACCATCGCGGGTTTCCGCTGGAATTCATGATTGATGGCCAGTGCCTTTTCATACTCCGTCGCGGCTAAGTCATATTTTCCGGTTTGGAAGTAGATCTCGCCGAGATTGTTGTGGCAAATGATCTGGCCATTTATATCCTTGAACTGGTCGAACAGCTCCAATCCTTTTTGTGCGCTGGCGAGTGCCGCATTAAAATCTTTTTTCCGGATTTGGATCGAGGCGATATTAATGTAGGAGCCGGCAAGCGACTTCCGGTCACCCGCTTTCATCCAGATCGCCTGCGCCTGCTTGTAGAAGTTCAGCGCCTCATCGTAGTTCTTTTGGTTTTTATGGACATTACCAATGCTGTTGAGGATATTGGAACTGCGCTTCTGATCCCTGAGACCCTGAAAAATAGCCAGCGCTTGTAAATAATTGTCCAGCGCATGACCGTAATTTCCCTGTTCGCCATAGATAATTCCCGCACTAGCGATGGCTTTGCCGACGCCAATCTCGTTTTCGATGTCTTGTGAGATCTTCTCACTTTTTGAATAATGGGCAAGCGCTTCGGGGTATTTGTTTTTTTGCCAATAATATACCCCGAGCGCATATTCACCGTCTGCCTCGCCTTTCGGGTAGTTTATTTTACGTGAAATCGACAACACTTTTTCCGCATTGGCCAATGTCTTTTCCGGGGCAGTACTCCACGATTCCATTGCGATCTCAAAGATCAGGTTCACCCGTGTGGTGTCCGATTGTGCTTTGGTTAAAAGATTTTGGAGGCTATCAATTTTGGGAGACTGTGAAAAAACGGGTAAAGTAGCAATGAGCAGGAGGTAGAGCATTAATTTCATCGAGACGTTTCCGCCAGTCTGTTTAGGTTTCACGAATATAATTGTAACTGAGAATACTATTCAGTGATTCAGCCCCAAATGACCAATAAGCTTATTTAACGTAAAGTGGCAGAAAAGTACTGAGACTTATTTCTTCAAGACCTTCACAGTTTGCGTTTGGGTCGGCGTAGTCACCCGAATCAGGTACAATCCTGTTTGCTTTTGCGTCATGGAGATCGTTTCTTGATAATTTCCGTTTCGAGCAGTCACCACTTTGTCAAAGATCGTAAGCCCCGAAAGGTCCGACAATTGAAGGCGTATCGTCTCGCCACTCGCACCTTCCACATTCAGCGAAAATTGATCCAAAACCGGATTGGGATATGTAATGGCGTTAAATGCATCTTCGGGCGCTACGTTTTCAAGTCCGGTACTGTCGCCTGCGAAAGCTTGCCGCATATTATTGTCAGCTGAAAATGCATTTTGTTGTGCCGGGGCAGCAGAGCTCGTCCCAGGCGAGGTTTGAATTCCCACAAATCCGCCGGTAATGAAAATACCATTACCATAAGTAATTGTCAGCAAGTCGACGCTTACCTTGCTCTTCAAAGCCGTCCACGCTACGCCAGGAATATATCTGAACAATTTTCCATCTCTTCCACAAATCACGAACTGGCCATTTGCAAACGCCACGTCGAGATAGTGAATATCACTGTAAGGATCGCTGGTTGCTGACCAGACCTTTCCGTCTGACGATGTCGCAAACGATTTTGCAAGGCCCACAGCTACCCATTTGCCGTTTCCATAAGTCACACTTTCCAATGGATACGGCGTGCCGCTGGCCCTGAATGTCCATTGATTACCATCCGTGGAGGTTGCCAAAATTCCTTGCAATCCTACCAGCACGAACATTCCGTTGGCATAAGCCACAGCTTTGTAGTGGTAATTACTCTTAGTAACCGCCTTATACCAGGTTTTACCATCAGAGGAATATAGAATGAGGCCATGATCGCCGACTGCGACGAATTTACCACCACCATATGCGACACCTTCAAGCCTTTGTCCGTACTCTACCTGGCTATAACTCCACACGTACCCGTCGATAGAGGTTTGAATGATGGCGTCTGTGCCCACTGCGACAAAAAGCCCTTTACCAAACGTAACGGAGGTAAACACTTCTGCCCCGAGATTCAATTGGATTGTTTCCGCCGCCTTATAATTTATACCATCCAGGGTAGTCAAAATCAGGTTGCGCTTCGTTCCATAGATTTCGCCGTTATTCGTACCGCCAGCGAGTACAAGACGCCCGTTTCCATAAGCCGAACCGCCGATCTGCGTCTTCCAGTAATTGACTGTCTCCGAAACCCAGGTGAGGCCGTCGTTATATGACGAGCGGAACATACAACCTTCCCCCGTGGCCAGAAACTGATTCTGAAGATAGCGTACGCTATAAAGGTTTTGATCGATGGCCGTCGTAACGAGTGGATTATTCCAGGAAATACCATCGGCAGAAGTAAGTACCTTATTTTTGTTTTGGATCATGACAACAAACTTCCCGGTCTGCGGATTCGATGCGACTGCTTTCAGGATCAATGTCTGATCAGCCAGACTATATGAGCTCCACGCCATTCCTTCTGCCGAAGCGACGATCGTACCTTTAATGCCGACTGCTACGAAACGTCCTGATTTGTTGATACTGATGCCATACAAAGTGTTTGTTGTTGCAGAAACCCTTGCAGTCCATGTTACACCATTGTCATTAGATGTTTTCAAAAGGCCACTTTCCCCTACCGACACAAAAAGTCCGTTGCCGTAAACGACGTCATAAATGCTGTTTTGCTGCTTATCTGACCTGATAGTCCAGTCAATACCACTCGATGATGTTAACCGGCAACCCTGCATCCCCACCGCGACGAAAGTTCCGCCACCATAGGCAAGGCTGTACAGGTTCCGGTCTGTTCCCGAATCATGCTGGTACCAGCTCAGGCCATCGGTTGATGTCAAGACTGTCCCAAGGTCTCCCACCACGACAAAAATTCCATTGGCGTATACAATGCGCCTCAAATTTCTGGTCTTGCCGACGGGTGATGATCGTTCGTCCCAGGTAATACCGTCGGTTGAAACCCGGATCATCCCGGACTGCCCTACTGCTACATACTTTCCTGCACCAAATGCAACGTCAAAAAGAACAATGTTGGGTAATAGCTGACGGCTCGTCCAATCAATCTGTGCCTGGGCTGCGAAAATCTGGACAAACAGCAGCAGTACCAGCAATGTATGTGTAAAGTAGTTGTTTGGCCTTTTAGTAATCGAAAGTTTCATGACTAATGCTAATTTGTATTTGAAAAAATGAAAATGGTGTTGGCGACAAACAATCGCAGGTTAATTTTTACGGCCATTTGAGAACCGGAATATCAGCAACCAAAGCAGAAAGGCCAGTCCTGGCAAATCGGGTATGGCGAGCAACAGCTTGGCGGTTGCGTAAAAGCCATTGCTGAATAGCCAAAAACTTCCCGACAATGCAACAACAGGCACGCCAATGGCGACGATCGCCGCTCGATAAAAGGGTGCCGACGGGCCTCCCGGAGTAGTGTATACGCTGTCTCTGAAAAGGTAAAGCAAAACCAGCAATATACCGGCGCAAAAAAACCAAAGAACCCAGAAGACGATCATTTGCAAGCATTATTAGGGGTGCATGGTAAAAGGCCGGGGTTTTACTGCCCGGGCCTTAAATCTCCTTAATACGATATCAGGGCATTTTCGTAATAGATATCCAGCACCAGGGTATCTGTGCTTTTGACCTGTACCAGAATGTATTTTCCGCCTGGCGTTTTGTAGGCTAGCACCGTTCCGACTGGAATATAGTTTGTCCAGAACGCGGAACCCGCAGGGGCCCAGTTCGCGCCGCCCCCCGTGTAAAATTTGAGCGTAGCCAAATATTCTTTCGTCAGTTTACTGACATCCTGGATGCCTGCAATTGCGAAATGCATTGATTCTGTGTTGATCGCATAGTAGCAATTGGAACCTACACCCCAGCTGATATCTCCTGCATGCTCATCCACGATCGAGAACGGACTGGTCAGTTTCAATCCTTTGAGTAGCGGAACTGTCGCTGTGTGGACGTATTTCCAGGGAACCGTTAAGAAAGGTGGTATTTGTTTCGGTGTCCTGCCGTCCACCTGCATAGCCGCTGTGCTTTCGTTTGGCGTAGCCGCATAACCAGCCATTGCAGGCATTGCGCCGCCATCCGGCGTCAGGTCATTCGGTTTTTCGCAGCTCAAAATAAACAGTGAAAGTAAAAGCATTGCGGTACTCGTAAGAACATTTTTCATGGCATTTTGCATGTGGTTTAAATAAATTGAATTGATTTGACTAGTAAATATCCTTGGATAAAGCATCGCGGGTAAAACTCGGCCGACATCGGCGATTGTGTGTAAAATCCTGATGATCATGTGATGCAAATATTCTCAGATTCGACTGATGCAAACTTAGGAATGGCGGCGGCAGGCATCCTATTCCGACGGGTATACAAGAGGTACACTGGCCTGGAAAGTAGGTATACAAAAGGTAACGATAAGGCTTCTCCTGAAAAATACCGACTAAATCAATACTTCATGGTCATACCAACAGCCGTCCTTAATTTTTATTCACGGAATGAAGGCTTCCCGTTTTCAGGGCATTGGTGGCTTAAACTCGGTAATAATTTTATCATGATTCCTAAATTAATGGACTAATCGGACTGCCGACGCGGCTGTTTTTACAATTTTGTCCAACCATTTAGGGGGCTAACACAGGTATCGGTTCTCGCGGCCGGTAGTGCCGTGTAAATCTACGCACTGCTAATCTCGGTGCTACTTATTACACGACACTGTTGATTTTCTTATATTCGGTAGGCGTTTGTCCAGTAATGTTCTTGAACGTGCGAGAGAAATAAGAAAGACTATCAAAGCCGGTTTCTGTCGCAATTTCCGAAAGGGTAAGATTTGTGGCAATAATGAGGTACTGCGCCCTTTCAATTCTTTTCTTCTGGATGTATACCAACGGGCGTTCCCCTGTATAGCTGGTGAAAATCTTGGAAAAATAATTAGCATTATAGCTTACCCGGTCAGCTAAATGTTCAACAGTCAGGTTGTGCTGCAGATGCGTGAGGATATAATTGATCGAGTCGAGAATCTTGGAAGGAATCTTTTTTGGCTCCGCAGGCTGGAAGTACTCAAGCCTTAAGAATCGTGCAATCAATTCGAGAATCAAGCCTTTCGTCTCGATGTAGTCAGACAGCGGTATCAGATTGTTTTTTTTCTGAAAACCGGCAAGTGTGGGCTGTTTCTCGTACTCACGGGGATTGTCTGACCTTCTCAGATCCCTACCAGGGTTCAGTTGCAGAATCCTTTTGAAGCGAATGGTGTCTTCCGGTTCCGACCGAATCTTATAGATTTTTCTGCCGGAAGAAAATAGCGAGGTCCCGTCTGTACTTTCTTCCAATACATGAACGTAAAACTGGCTGAGATGTTTGGGGCAGTGGTGACTGCATAAAGTGAAACTGGGCACCAAATACAAGTAGCCTTTCTCCAAGACATGCCCACTGTCTTCCTCACCGAGCAACCCATACCCGTCTTCAATCAAGTAAATCCGATAAAAAGGACTGATTACATTTCGATAATTCCAATTTTTGTTCAATTGTACATAGTCCGCATTCAATAACGAAAATATGGATTTAAAGCCTTCATTGTCCATTCAAGTCGATAATTGTCATTGATACATTTTTCAAAGATAGTCTGATTTGTTAAAATAAAAAGCATTTTTGTACAATTACTACAATTTATTAAACTATACATTTGTCCCATATTCCGATCTCTTAGAAGTCGGTGTGTTTTTAACGATTTACCAACTGCAAGAGGGAAGCACGCAGTACGAACCTCACATTGAAAATATGATCACCCGTCCAAATTTGGCTTCAAGGATGTGACCAACGAATGAAAACAGAAAACTGGGATCCGGGGGAGCAGCTCCCGGCCAAAAGTGGGTTTAGTGAATCAGATTTGCAAAACTGCCCCATAGTTTAGTTGTCCAACCAAAATTCTCTTAATGCTATGGCTGATCGTAAAACGAGGCTGGCTGTTATTTTAATCACGTCCTTATTTTTTATGTGGGGGTTTGCCTTAAACCTAAATCCTATATTGATTCCACACTTAAAAAAGGCATGTCAGCTTAGCGACTTTCAGTCTGCTCTGATTGATTCGGCATCATATATTGCCTATTTCCTTGTCGCGTTGCCCGCCGGACTTTTCATGAAAAAATTCGGATACAAATCGGGTATTATACTGGGTTTGTTGCTGTTTGCTCTCGGGACTTTCCTTTTTTATCCTGCGGCAGAAATACGCAATTTTGGCTTCTTTCTGGTAGCCCTTTTCATAATAGCAAGTGGACTGACTTTACTTGAGACTGCGGCGAATCCCTATATTATGATTTTAGGAGATACTGATTCAGCAACACAGCGGCTCAATTTCGCACAATCCTTTAACGGGCTGGCCGCATTTCTGGCTCCCTTAATGGGGGGGTCATTTATTCTTTCAGGGAAAAATCTATCCGAGCAGCAACAATTCTCCATGTCTTCAAGGGAGCTTGATGCGTATCTGAATTTGGAAGCATCTTCGGTACAAATGCCGTTCATAGCTATTGGTATAGTAGTGCTGCTGGTCTCGATGCTTGTCTGGCGCACTCAATTGCCAGAAATAAAAGAAGAAGAAATTGAGGTTAGAAAAACCGGTTCAATATGGAACGAGAGAAATCTGATGCTTGGCGTGACAGCGCAGTTTTTTTATGTCGGTGGTCAGGTATGTATCAGCAGCTTTTTTATCCGCTTTGCAGATAAGGTAGCTGGCATTGAAGAGAGAAGCGCGGCATATCTTTTATCTGGCGCATTTTTGAGCTTTATGGTGGGTCGTTTCATAGGCACTTATCTGATGAAATTTGTCGCGCCGCCACGGCTTTTAGCGGTCTACAGTCTGATAAACATCGTTCTGTTGATTACAGCAGTTTCCACCACCGCAATGATTTCGGTATATGCCTTACTGGGCGTTCAATTTTTTATGTCCATCATGTTTCCGACCATATTCGCACTGAGCATTCATGGACTCGGTGCGAAGACCAAAGTCGGCTCCTCACTGGTGATCATGTCCATCGTTGGTGGCGCGGTATTTCCGGTCATCATGGGACAAGTTTCCGACATTTCATCCATTCAGACAGCTTACGTCGTGCCAGCTTTTTGTTTTCTGGTTGTACTTTATTTTGCTTTAAAAAACAATTCTATCAAAAATATTTCATTGGCCACATCTCACTGATTGCCAGAACATTGATATGCGATATTAACAATGGAAATTATGCAACTACATAGTCTGACAACTACGCAACAAATACAATCTATAGATGGATTTACAGCTTGGAGATAAAGTAATTATCGTTACCGGGGGTGCCAAGGGAATTGGCGAAGGAATCGTTCGAGTGCTAGCAGCACAGGGCGCTATTCCTGTCATTGTTGGACGTAATGAGCAAGACAATCAAAAGATTGTAACCGACCTGAAATCAAAAGGCTACAAAGCTTTTCATGTGACAGCCGAACTAACCCGCCCCGAAGAATCACAAAATTGCGTAAACGCAGTTTTGAAAGAGTTTGGACGCATCGACGGACTAGTAAATAATGCCGGCGTAAATGATGGAATCGGGCTGGAAGACGGCAATTACGAGGATTTTCTCGGATCGCTACACAAAAACCTGGTTCATTACTATCTGATGGCGCATCATGTTTTGCCGGCTTTAAAAGAATCAAAAGGAGCGATAGTAAATATTAGCTCTAAAACAGCTGAGACCGGTCAAGGTGGCACATCAGCCTATGCCGCCGCAAACGGCGGACGCCTCGCACTTACGCGGGAATGGGCCGTAGAGTTACTCAAATACGGTATTCGTGTCAATGCTGTAATTGTGGCCGAGTGCTGGACACCGCTCTACGAGCGCTGGATTGAAACACTTCCAAACCCCAAAGCTAAATTGGCCTCCATCACCGCCAGTATTCCTTTTGAAAACCGGATGACTACTTCGGAAGAGATTGCCAACATGACCGTATTTCTTATTTCAGAAAAGTCAAGTCACACTACTGGTCAGCTTATTTATGTCGATGGAGGTTATGTACATCTGGACAGGGCACTTGCTAATTCCTGAGATGTCTTCCCAATCGAGCCACCGATATTGAAAACATCACGAAATATGAATACACTTGTTTGTGTGACTCCCGGCGAATTTGATTACAGAGAAGCCGAAAGGCCGGAACTTACCCCGCGGCGTACAATTATCAAGATCAAGCGTGTGGGAATATGCGGCACAGACTTGCATGCTTTCGAAGGAACCCAGCCTTTTTTCAGTTATCCCCGCATCCTGGGTCACGAACTGGCCGGAGAGATCGTAGAAACTGATGGTTCGCATGGATTCTCTGTTGGTGAATCCGTAACATTTATCCCTTATTTTAATTGTGGCAAATGTATAGCGTGCCGAAACGAAAAACCCAATTGCTGTACCAGCATCCAGGTTTTTGGGGTGCATATAGACGGTGGCATGTCAGAATATGTCTCGATTCCTTCTGATCATTTAGTACACGGCAGTGGGCTTAGTCTTGATGAACTTGCGCTGGTTGAACCGCTGGCTATCGGGGCACATGGCGTACGAAGAGCAGGAGTAACGCCGAAAGATACTGTGCTCGTAGTTGGAGCCGGACCAATCGGGCTAGCCACGATGGAATTTGCGCGAATAGCAGGGGCCACCGTCATTGCAATGGACATTAACGATAGCAGGCTTGTTTTCTGTCGGGAAAAAATTGGCGTCACACACACGATCAACGCGCTCACTGAAAATGCACAAGAAAAACTCGCCGAGCTCACCGATGGAGATATGCCAACGGTTATTATCGATGCCACGGGAAATTTGAGGGCCATCAATACTGCGTTCCAATACCTTGCCCATGGGGGGAGGTATGTACTGATTGGCTTGCAAAAAGCTGAGATCAGCTTTTCTCATCCTGATTTTCACAAACGGGAAGCAACTTTAATGAGTAGTCGCAACGCAACCAGAGAAGATTTTGAACATGTAATCAAAAGTATGAAAGCTGGGATGATCAATCCTAGGACATACATTACCCATCGTGTCGCTTTCGGTGACGTAAAAAGACAGTTCAAAAACTGGCTTGAAGCTAATAGTGGCGTGATCAAGGCAATGGTCACAATGTAACATTTACTTATCTCTCCGCCATGAGATGCATATTTCCTGGTAATCCCTTAGACTCCGCCCCCTTTTCACATGGATATTGAAGCTGGCGAAGTTAAGTGACACACATCAAATTAAAATATCAACCGCCCATTTCCCGGCTAGTTTCAATGTCAGGACATGGCTATACCTAAAACGTTGCAAAACCCCCAAATATGAACTCCGAATTTTCAATCCGAAGACGATGGATCTTCTTCATAGTAGCCATGTTACTGCCGGTAGGCTTTCTTCATGCATCGATAGAAACGGGTCGGCTCCGGGAGAATTTTGATTTGGGCTGGCAGTTCCACAAGGGAGACATCGCCATTAAGCGTGCTGTGAAAGCCGGTAAACAGGGTGGGCTGACAGACGCCAACGTTAAGGTAGTTGAAGGAGAGGAAGCGGTCATAGCCTATACAGACAAAAATAAGGTAGCGGACTATAAGGCCAGCGACTGGCGCAATGTTGACCTGCCACACGACTGGCTGATTGAGGAGTCATTCGTGCACGATGACAATATAAGTAGCCAACCTGCCGGCAATGGATATCTGCCCACCGGTATAGGCTTTTACCGGAAAGAGTTCGCAATAGCCGCCGGTGATGCAGGGAAGAAAATCAGTATCGAATTTGACGGCATTTTCCGTAATAGCACGGTTTGGGTAAACGGGCACCTGATGGGTAACCATAAAAGCGGTTATACTCCCTCGTTCTATGATCTGACCGATATACTGCGGTACGGCGACGAGGGCAAGAACGTGATCCTGGTGAAAGTCGATGCGACCGATACCGAGGGATGGTGGTACGAAGGATGCGGTATCTACCGGCATGTCTGGCTAACCAAGACTACCCCTCTTCACGTGGCCAGGTTCGGAACCTTCGTCACCACACCAACTGTGGCACCCGAAAAGGCCGTTGTCAGCATGAAAACCACTATTGAAAACGAGTATAAGACAACCAGGCATTTTCAGCTGGTTTCCAGGATCCTGGATGCGGTGGGCGCGGTAGTTGACACACAGGTTGTCACTGATTCGATTGGGCCGTCGCAAAGCACTGAACTATCTCAAACAGGAATGATCCGGCAGCCAAAGCTATGGAGCCCAGAGACCCCGGCTTTGTACAGGCTTCAAACCCGGATTATCGAAAATGGAATAATTGTCGACAATTTTGAAACAACATTTGGCGTCAGGACCATCGCGATCACGACCAAGGGCTTCTTCCTTAATGGTAAACTGTATCCGATAAAGGGCACTGCCAACCACCAGGATTTTGCAGGTGTGGGTGTGGCTCTGCCCGACAAGATAAACCAGTATAAGATCAAACTGCTCAAAGAGATGGGCAGCAATGGCTACCGCTCGGCACACAACCCTCCTACTCCGGAAGTTCTTGATATTTGTGATCGGGAAGGCATGCTGGTCCTGGACGAAAACCGGCTGCTGACCAGCACACCTGAGGGACTCGATGAACTGAAAACACTCATGCTGCGCGACCGCAACCACCCTTCCGTATTTATGTGGTGTCTGGAAAATGAGGAATCACTGGAAGGCCAGGTGACAGGAACACGAATACTTGAAAAAATGGTTGAAACGGCGCATCAGCTGGATCCTACCCGCCCCGTCACTGCGGCTATGAACCATGGCTGGAATGAGGGCGGATACAGTGATGTGCTCGACGTGGTAGGCTATAACTATGGACAGCGCGGCATGCAATACGTGAAAGACCACGAAAAATACCCCAACCGAAAAATGTTCGTCACCGAATCGACCAGTTATGTATCTACCCGGGGGGAATATGAAGACAATCATGAAAAGGGCTATGTCTCAAACTTCGGAAAAGGCGTCGGCTGGGGGTTGCAGCCGGGCCAGGACTGGAAACACGTGGTCTTGTATCCTTATCTGAGCGGAACATTTGTGTGGACAGGCTTCGACTACCGCGGTGAGCCAACACCGTACAGATGGCCTTGTGTGAGCTCGCATTTCGGTATTATGGATCTATGCGGATTCCCCAAGGACGGATATTACGGATACAAAGCAGCGTGGACCGACCAGCCGCTCGTGCACGTATTCCCGCATTGGAACTGGCCAGGAAAGGAAGGCAAACTGATTAAATTCAGGGGATACAGCAACTGCGAGGAAGTTGAAATACTTGTCAATGGCAAAAGTGTCGGCAAAAAGAAGCTTTCAGCCTTTGAGTATTTTGAGTGGGACCTTATTTACATGCCCGGAAAATTAGAAGTAAGGGGCTATAAAAATGGAAAGCAGGTAGCCCGGCAAATAAGGGAAACGACCGGTACTGCTTCACGGTTGACGGCCAAAGCAGACACCTTGTCGCTGAAAGCAGACGGTTGCGATGTCGCGATTATCAATATTGAGATCAAAGATGCCAAAGGCCGGGTGGTCCCTACCGCCGACAACCTTATCAAATTCTCGATTGAAGGCAACGGCCGCATCATCGGCACCGGCAATGGAAATCCCAGCAGCCACGAACCGGACAAAGCCGACCGCCGGAAAGCCTTCAATGGCCTCTGCCAGGTGCTGGTACAGTCCGACAGACAGGCAGGAAAAATTAAACTCAAAGCAACATCGGAGACACTGGAAGGTACGGAAGTAACGCTGACAGTCCATGAATAGATTTCTTAAACTGGTTATGTACAAGAAAAGCAAATTATCATCCTTCCTGCTCTTATCGCTCGCTTTTTTATCGGCGCTGCCGGCGTTTGCCCAAACTACTATTTACGTGTCTCTTAATGGAGACGACGCTAATTCCGGTACACGTCGTAAACCTTTCGCAACCATTAAACATGCGGTGCTGGCAGCCCGGTCAGTTTCCGGCCCAGTTAGCATCAAGCTTTATGGCGGCACGTATTACCTGAGCGAACCGCTCGTTTTTACCTCTTCCGATTCCAGAAAAAAAGATCAGCCGCTTGTTATTTCTAATTTCGAAAATGAAAAAGCGGTCGTCAGCGGGGCTGCACCACTTCGGAATCTTGAATGGAAGCAAGGAGAACAAGGCATCTGGGAATCGAAAGTCAGTAAAAATCTGATTTTTGACCAGTTAATTGTAAACGGGACTTTGCAGCGAATGGCACGTTATCCTAATTACGATACTTCGGCCAGGTTTCTGGGCGGAACGGCTGCCGATGCGGTCAGCGCTAAAACTGCCAGCAAATGGAAATCGCCCAAAGGAGCCTATGTGCACGCTTTGCATCGCGCGGAATGGGGTGATATTCATTACACCGTTACAGGGAAGAGTTCTGACGGTGAGCTAGCCCTGGAAGGTGGGTGGCAAAACAACCGCCGGGGGCCAATGCATCCGCAGCACCGCTTTATTGAAAACATTTTTGAAGAGCTGGACCATGAAAACGAATGGTTTTATGACCGGGATGCGGAAAAACTATACTTCATCCCTCCCTCGAATATCGACATTAAAAAAGCAACTTTTGAAAGCCCGCAAATTGCCCATTTGATTAAGTTTCAAGGGAGCGAGCAGTCTCCGGTGGAAAACATCCACATCAAGAACTTAACACTGTCTGGCACTACCCGCACTTTCATGGAGAATAAGGAACCGCTCCTAAGAAGCGACTGGACGATCTATCGGGGCGGAGGTGTCGTATTTGATGGTGCGACCGGCTGCATTCTGCAAAATTGCACGCTCACCAATTTGGGCGGCAATGCAGTCTTCTTCAATAATTTTAATAGGGCCTGTACCGTTTCAGGATGCCTCATTTACAACATCGGCGCGAGCGGTGTCAGTTTTGTAGGTGATCCGGCGGCAGTCCGGTCTCCCAGTTTTGAATACAATGAATTTATCCCGCTCGCAGACATTGATCGTACGCCAGGCCCCAAATCCAACAATTTTCCGGCCGACTGCAATGTCTATGATAATCTGCTTTTCAACCTGGGATATGTCGAAAAGCAATCTGCGGGAATTGAACTATCGATGTGCCAGGCGATAAATGTCAGCCACAACACCATTTACGATGTGCCCCGCGCAGGCATTAACGTCAGCGAGGGAACATGGGGCGGCCACGTGATCGAACATAATGATGTATTTGACACCGTCAAGGAAAGCGGCGACCATGGTTCATTCAATTCATGGGGCAGGGACCGTTACTGGCACCCTGATAAAAAAACGCTCGACTCGATCGTTGCCACTAATTTTGATTTGGCCCTGCTCGACGTGGTCAAACCCATTACGCTGAGAAACAACCGCTTTCGCTGTGACCATGGCTGGGATATCGACTTGGACGACGGATCGAGCAATTATTTGATATATGAGAATTTGTGTCTGAATGGTGGAATAAAGCTGCGGGAGGGTGTCAAACGTACCGTGGAGAACAACATCATGATCAACAATTCCTTTCATCCGCACGTCTGGTTTGACAATAGCGGCGACGTTTTCCGCCACAATATCGTCACCATGGCTTACAAGCCCATCAATATCCGGGTTTGGGGAACCCAGGTCGACTTCAATGTCTTGCCTGATTCGCTCTCTCTTCGTGAAGCGCAAAGCCGCGGGACAGACAAGAATTCTGTTGCAGGTAATCCTTTATTTGTCAATCCTTCCGTGGGTGATTTCCGCGTCAAAGATGGCTCCATTGCGCTCGCCGCCGGTTTTAAGAACTTCGCGATGGATAGCTTTGGGGTAGTTTCACCGCATTTGAAAAGGCTTGCCAAAAAAGTCGTCATTTCCGAAGTCATCGAGCTTTCACAGACGGGAGAAAGCGAAACCGCTAGTTTTATGGGAGCGAAAGTCAAAAACCTCTCTACGCTCGGAGAGCGGTCGGCCACGGGCATGGACGCTATCCGCGGCGTGCTCGTGGTGAGTACTTCATCAGCATCAACCCATAGGAATGCACTGCTTGCCAACGATGTCATCCTGAAATTCGGCGGTTACAATACAAATACGGTGCGTGACTTGATGGAAGCACGCATAGCGATAATCGGAACTAAGGCAGAAATAGTTGTTTTCAGAAACCAGCAGGAAATGAAGATTACAGTTGAATTGGACGGTAAAAGATAAGTTTAAGGTATGCAGCCAATGAATGTTAGAAGCTTCAAGCGTTTTTGTAAAACGATGGAGTTGCGCGAGGATATCGCATTGATAGAGGCTTATAAGATGGCTCACAAAAAAGGAGCCGCATGGCCGGAAATTACCCAGGGCATGAAAGAAGTCGGCATATTGGATATGGAGATTTATTTATCGGGGACAAAGCTATTCATGATCATGGACTGCACCGAAGATTTTAATCATGAACAGGCGATGATTGAACTTGCCCGAAAACCCAGGCAGAATGAATGGGAGCAATATATGTCTGAATTTCAAGCCACCACCCTAGAGGCTTCGGCTGACCAGAAATGGCATTTGATGGAACAAATTTACAAAATGGAATAGGCAGGCTAATTATAAAATCAATTGGGAATAATGAAAACATATACATCAAAAAATACCCCGGTAAATAGCCGGCACAATATGCTGAGAGGCTTATCAATTGTGTTGCTAGTCACGCAATTGTTTGGGAATTGTCTCGGGCAACCTATCCCACCTAAGCCATTTGGCCCGGTGCCCAACAAAAACCAGATCAGGTGGCAGCAAATGGAGTACTATGCCTTTATACACTTGTCTACCAATACATTCACCGACCAGGAATGGGGATATGGCGAAGACGACCCCAAGATTTTCAACCCCGAGAAGCTGGATTGTCGCCAGTGGGCGCGCGTATGTAAGGCAGCGGGGATGAAAGGCATCATCCTGACGGCCAAACACCACTCCGGATTCTGTCTGTGGCCTTCCAAGTACACGGAGTATTCCGTAAAAAATTCCAGCTGGAAAGCAGGAAAAGGTGACATAGTTCGGGAATTAGCTGACGCCTGCAAAGAATATGGCCTTAAACTGGGAATTTATCTATCGCCCTGGGACCGCAACTACTCGGATTACGGCAAGCCGGAATACATTACCTATTTCCGAAACCAGCTCACCGAACTACTGACGAATTACGGTGAGGTTTTTGAGATATGGTTTGATGGTGCGAACGGGGGCTCAGGATATTACGGCGGCGCTAATGAAACACGCCGCATTGATGCCAAAACCTACTACGACTGGCCGAATACCTACAAATTGATCCGAAAATTGCAACCCAACATTGTCATTTGGAACGATGGCGGCGACCGGGCGGACCTGCGCTGGGTGGGAACCGAGGATGGACATGTGGGTGAAAAAAATTGGAGCCTGTTGAATGCTACCGGCGAAGTCACCAGGGATATGCTTCGACATGGTCTTGAAAACGGAGATTCATGGGTGCCGGGTGAAGTCAATACGTCTATCCGTCCGGGATGGTTTTATCATGAATATGAAGATAGCAAGGTTAAAACATTGCCCCGGTTGCTGGAGACTTATTACAGCTCTTTTGGCCGGAACGGAACGCTACTGCTCAACTTCCCGGTCGACAAAAGAGGTTTAATCCATGAAAACGACGAAAAGGCGGTTTTGGAACTAGCCGAAACTGTCAGGAAAACCTTTGCCATAGATCTGGCCACAAACAAAAAAGTCAGTGCATCGAACGTCCGCGGCAACGCCAAAGTATTTGGTCCCGATAAAGCGCTGGACGGCAAGAAAGATACCTACTGGGCCACCGATGATAAGCTCAGGTCTGCTTCACTGACTATTGATTTTGGAAAACCAACTACCTTTAACCGCTTTCTGGTGCAGGAATATATTCCTCTTGGGCAGCGGGTGAAATCCTTTCAGCTTGAAGCGAAGGTAGGAAGCGAATGGAAACAGCTGGCTACCCAAAGCACGATCGGATACAAACGAATACTCGTTTTCCCGACGGTTCAGGCAACGCAGCTCCGCTTTACCATTACAGATGCCAAGAGCTCTCCCATCATTTCCAACATCGGTGTTTACAATGCGCCCCAGGTACTCACTGCGCCGGCTATCACCAGAAATAAGGACGGTGCCGTCACCATCGAAGCGGCTGATAAAGAATCGGATATTTACTATACACTCGACGGGAGTGCGCCAGGCAAGCATTCAACAAGGTACACCGCACCGGTTCAAACTGATGGAAAGATCGAAGTCCGCACGATCGCCGTCGATTCGAAATCGGGAGCAGGTAGCCCGGAGGCGCGGGAGAAATTTGATATAACTCGCAAAACCTGGAAGCTTTTAAACTTGGCAGACGAAAAAGCCAATGCGGTGATCGACGGAAACCCCAACACGGCCTGGTACCAGCCACGGGATCAAAAAATGCCGGTAGATATCGTCATTGATTTAGGTGAGCAGCAGACATTGACCGGTTTCAAATATCTTCCGGGCCAGGGAAGAATCGACGGTATCATCTCCCATTTCCAGTTTTACGTTTCAACCGATCGTCAGACATGGAAACTGGCAACTGAGGGAGAATTCTCCAACATCAAAAACAACCCATTAATCCAGATCAAACAATTCGACGCGGTTAAAGCATGGTATATCAAGCTTCGCGCGCTCCAAAACACCCAGGGAAATGGCGAAGTGGGTTATGGTGAAATTGATGTGATTACGCAATAGCTGATCGCTGACACACGTGCGGATATGCTCCATTATTTCCAAAATACCAGATGACGGATCAAGGGATCCTTTCGAAATAACGGACTGAGTTTCAACTCTTATTGCCATCCTGATAATGTTAAGTGCGGTGTCAAGAATAATATCATCTGGACGCCGCGTTGGGGTAGTCACTTCCCTTTGTATTATTTCTAACAGGGCAGCTACCGATGATAGGAATGCTAAAAATCGATACCGAATTCCTTGATTTGTTTCCAAAACGATTTTGGGGATACACCATTCAAGATTATTTACCGCAGGCTGTCTAACGCCTTTTGCGCAAATGTCTCGTCATTGGCTGGCGATGACCCGCCTACACCGATACCGCCAACTATTTTCCCGTCTTTTATAATCGGAAGCCCGCCCTGCTGAACAGCAATAGCGAAGGAACCTGCTCCGGATGGTATTATTTTAGCATTAAGCGGCGTTCCCGCCGCCGCCGCATCAGCGGCCGCTTTGGTAGGCATACCAAAAAGTATGGCGGCACGTGCTTTTCCCTGAGAACTGGTCACAGCCATACTGATGGCGCCGTCCATTCTTTCAAAAAATACAAGGTCGCCGTTGGCGTCCACGATACTGATGGCGACATTGGCGTTGGCAGCCTTGGCGGCTGCGCTAGCGGCCTCGGTTAGTGATTTGGCAGTCGCCAAATCCATCAGCGCAGGCGCGCCGCCACGCGGCGGGCCTTGGGCGAAAGCGATACCCGCGGCACAAATGCCGATCAGACAGAAGAATGCAAATGCTAGCTTTTTCATATTCGGATTGTTCTTTTGATTATTGAAATATTTGTTAGTTTCCTTCACCTTCCTTGATATCGGTGTTTGTAATACGCTTGGTTTATGCCGGTCTAATTTTGTTTGGCCGGATAGCTGCTGTATTGGATGGCTGCATCCAGTATTTGACTTGTTATGGCAAGTTCCTGTTGGTCGCGGGGAGAATAAATCAACATATAAGTCCTGGCTACCATGCCCTCTCCATTAGCCAGGCCGTGTAATTCCCCCCATCCTTTTTCGATCACTTCTTTGGTATCGCTCGGGCTGAGAATCAGATGCATAGATCCGTCAAATGCATGGATATGACCGATTTCAGCATGGGAAAGACTAACAACGGTCTGGTTCCCTTTGGTAGGGTCGGCCAAAAAAATCCCCGGGCTATGCTTTTCCAGATAGGAATTTCGATACATCAGCTGCCCATGTGAACCTTGTACCGCGGCATCAAATAGCTCAGTCTGTTTCTTTCTGATCTGCCCGGTATTATGCTGGTCAGTTTGACGGTGGGGTACGGCGAATGGGGCTATGGAAGGTTTTGTTCCCGGACGTTTTGGCAACGGTTGCAACGAAGCCAGGTCCCCGTTTTTACCTATGTATGGACTGACCCTGTCCACATCCAGTGGATCCTTCATTGCCATGCCCATCTTTTTCACCGTCCGGTAACCTTCCAGGGTGTGCGGTAAGCCTCCAATGCCTAAGGCAACCCAGGCGCGATAATCCTGAAATTCCTGCGTGGTTAGACTCTTTTGAATCACGGAATCAATCGACGCCTGTGATTTGACCGTGTCACCAACCTGCCTGCCGGTAGTAGTGTCCGATTTCTGAGCAGAAACGAGCAGGTTGAGAAGCAGGCAGAGAACTGTGATAATTAGAATCGTTTTCATAGCCGCAACAACTGTTGATTGGTTTCAAATGTTGTTGCAAAGTAAGCGCTGCCTGAAGGGTTACTGCTAGTACTTTTTACAGGTATAATAGTACTTTTCACAACAGGCCATACGCTTTTGACCAGCTACAAAATAATCGACTTGCGAAACTCGGACGGGGTGGTTTGGGTATGCTTCTTAAAGAAGCGGTTGAAGTACGAAAGATTCTCAAAGCCAAGCCGGTAGGCAATTTCAGCAACCTGCAGTGAGGTATGGATCAGGTATGCTTTGGCTTCCAGTAAAAGTTTTTCCTGGATCATCGCCGATGCCGTTTGTCCTGTCACTTTTTTAACTGAAGAATTCAGATAATTCGGATTCATGTTCATCATTTCAGCAAGCGCTGAGACGGATGGCATTATGGTGTGCTTGCCGGCCTGGAGCTGGACAATGTAAGATTCAAGCTGTTTCCTGAACAAATTATACAGTAAGCGGTTTTCTTTTGTTTTGCCCGTCAATTTGCCGGTATTCGTCTCGTAAATTCTTTTTATTTTATGTAGATAGACGGGAAGGAGGTTTTTGAGCATTTCTGTTTTGTCGGGGCGGTTCGAACCTGTTTCTTCAATCATTTCATCTGAAAGCAGTTTAAGGTTTGAAGCCTGCTGATCGCTGATCGCAAGCGGCAAAGCGCCGTCGGCAGTAAAATAGGGATACAAGCTTTCATATCCGGGACGGACAGGATCCAATGGCAAAAAGTCCTTTGAAAAATACACCACATTACCATAGAGCTTTCCCGACCGGCTCCATGACTCCAGTTTTCCTGGATAGCTGAAAATGAGGGTATTGGCTGCAATCTCTGTTTTTTTATTTTCGTATAGATGAAAAAGGTTTTCGGAGGTTAAATGAATGATCCGATAAAAGTTGGTCCGGCAAAGAGGCATGCTCATCAGCCTCTTGTCTGGCTGATCCTGCAAGCGCATACACATGATTTCATTGTTAACAGGCTCTCCAAGTCCGTAAACCCGGAAAAAATCTGCGATCGAGTTTAATACAGGTATATGTTCAGCAGTTTCTGGCATAAGGCCAAATTACTGGATTTCTGTGTGCCGATATTATTGAATGATACATTTTTAAGAGATCCGGCCATGAAGCAGCGTTCACGAAGGATTATCAACCTAAATGCCACTCTAAGCCACTCAGGCACCGTACTACCATCAACCCGATATTCCCAGAGTTTTCCTTCAACTGGAGTGTTCCGTCGTTTCGTCGTAGTTCAGCTTACCAGTCCAGAAACACCATTCCGGCGCCGCAGATGGTAATCGTAAGACCACCCAGGGCGTGCATATACTTTTCAAGTGAGGACAAACGAAAAATTGAAATACCAAAGAATCCCAGCAAAACCATCAGGAGCATCATAGCCAGCGTGCAAACCGTGTAGACTGCAATCATCGTTACCATCGTTGCCCAGGAGCTTTTCGCTGCCGGGAAATAGAGGAGCGGGATCATCGGCTCACAAGGCCCCAGCAGGAATATGATAAACATCACCCATGGCGTGACCTTATGGCGGTCGCCCGGCACAACTGACTGATTATGATTGTGTTCATATACATACAGCTCCCCGTTATCGCTGGCATCGAAATGCTTGTGTGAATACCCGCGCCGTATCTTCCATAATCCCCATATCCCGTAAACAATCCCGAAACCGAGTAACATCCAGCCCGCAATGCCTCCCCTTACGCCTTCCAGCCATTCTATCCTGCTCAGCGACCAGCCCGCAGCCGCGCCGCCAAGGCCCAGCAGTACCGAACTCCAAACATGCGCGCAGCCGCAAAGTACCGTCCAGCCAATGGTCCTGGGAAGCGACCAGTTTCTGCTTCGGGACAATGCAATGAATGGAACATAATGGTCGGGGCCGCTGAGCGTGTGCAGACAAGCGATGCTAATCGCCGCAGCCATTAATACCTGAAACTCGGTTTGCATAATATATTGTCGTTTGTAATAATTTCCGATACCATTTTGAGTGCCTGCATCAGTCGTTCGGAATGGTTGCCCAGCATTCGCAACGCGAACCCGTTGACCGGCAACCCGGTAATACCGAAATCGATACCCGGGATCGCCGCCAGCGCTTCCGCCAAATGCGGGACCAGACCCGGAACATCCAGTTGCTGATCAATACAGAGCAGCCCTCCCTGGTGTGTAAAACCTTCCAAATGCCCGATCCCCCGCGGATCGACGCGTTGCGGTACCAGACGCAGATTTTCCTTTATAATGAGCTTGTCTTCCAGAAACACTTCGGTTACCGAGCGGTAGTTGGAAAATTGGAACATCTCCCCGTTCAGCTTCCGCCCGCAGGTTATGATTTCACCCCATATCAGCCTACTGTCTGCAGAGAGAAATATTTGGTTATCAGCCCGGAAATCGGCTCCCACTTGTGGTACGCAAGGATGTGGCAGGTATGTCAATGCAGCCCTGGGAGCCAAATCCACCCGCACCTGCTGATGTGCCGCCGATGCCATACTGAACAGTCGCTGGTACGATTGTGTGTGCCAGTGTAGGGCCGCGCCTTCTTCCAGCTGAATGCCGATCTGGTAACAGTCCCCGGCCAGCACACCCGGCGATGCGCTCATTTGCATTAAATGCAAGGTGGGCCGCCGCCTGTCTTCGGTAACATCCGCTATTTTGAACGGAGGTTGCCAAAAGCTCTTTTTCAGGTAGGTGCGTCCGTCGCGCAGGGCGGCCGTAATGTCCAGGGAAGCGATCATCGGACCAGCTCGGGCTCGTCAATCTCTTCCATCAATGCGTACCGGCGTATCCATCCGATCACCTGGTCGAGGCCTTGGAGCGACATCAGGTTGGTGAAAACAAAAGGCGCGCCATTCCGCATCCTGCGCGCGTCACGCTCCATCACGCCCAGGTCGGCGTGCACGTAAGGCGCGAGGTCTATCTTGTTGATCACCAGCAAATCGCTGCGGGTGATACCTGGCCCACCCTTCCGCGGGATCTTATCCCCTTCGGCCACGTCGATCACAAAAATACTCAGGTCGGCAAGATCGGGACTGAATGTGGCCGACAGGTTATCGCCACCGCTTTCGATGAAAATGATTTCCAGATCGGGAAAGCGCTCCGCCATTTCTTCGACAGCTTCCAGGTTCATGCTCGCGTCCTCGCGGATGGCCGTGTGCGGGCAACCACCGGTTTCGACGCCAATGATCCGCTCCGGTGGCAAAAGGCTGTTGACGGTCAGGAACGCGGCATCTTCGCGGGTGTAAATATCGTTGGTAATAACGCCCACGCTGTAAATCGAAGCCATTTGCCGTGTAAGCCGCTCGATGAGGGCTGTTTTACCGGACCCCACGGGACCAGCCACGCCGATTTTAATATAGTTACGAGTCATGTTAGGACATATAAAGTCTTGAATACAAAGTTTCATGCTGCATGCAGCGGATATCAAAGCCGGTGCAGCAAAGTCCGAGCAGGTCGCGGTCCGGATTCATGGTATTTTCGACCAGCTCCGCTATCAATGGTTGTAATGAAAATAAAAGCTCCTGCCCCTCCTGCTGTCCCAGCGGGATCATCTTGACGCTATTGGTAACCATTCCCACACTCGCATTGTAATAAAATCCTGCAAGCATGTCATCCTTAGGAATGTCCATCGCAGCGGCGCACATCCCGAAAGCCAGACAGTAATGCCCCGAAGCGGTCTTTTTGCGGATAGCTTGGGCATACTGGTCCAGTACAGGATTTTGCAAGACAGGTTGGAATACTTTTAACAACCGGATCCCCAGTTTAGCGCTCGCTTCGCGGATTTCCCTGGGCAGTTTGAGCGCCGTACATTCGGTATCCAGACAAATGCATTCGTCGATATCGCTATGGCAAACCGCCTCATAAGCCAGCGAAGCAAATGCCGCGTCGCCATACCGGATATTTTCAGTGAGCATTTGTCGGATGTAGTCGCCGGCGCTATCACGGCTGCACACCTTCCCCGACTGTACGTAGGTTTCCAGCCCGCCCGAATGCGCATACCCGCCGATCGGCAGCGTCGGATCGCTTAGTTGCAGCAGGCTGAGCATACGCATTTCCATATCAGGAATTGGTTAATTGCATGATTTTCGAAAACAAACTGCCGCTATTTCCCGAAGGATGTGGCGAAACGGTCGTTCTGAGCGGTTGGAGCAGCTTCCGATTTTCCCGCAGCACAGCATACCCCTGCGCTACCAGCAAGCGATAGAGCGGCGCCTCGAACGGCACCAGCAATGCATTGTCTTCGAAAAAAAGCGGCAGGTGTTTGTTCCCGATTTCGTAGCAAAGTGAAGCCGTTTCAAACAGGCTGCCCGGTTTTACCACAATGCAATCGCAAGGAAGAATGCGGGCAACGATCAGCCGCTCCCCATCGGCATGCAACACATCACCTTCCGTAATTTCCGGCGATTCGGCCAGAAATTTCAGGGATACCGCCACTCCCTCACTGCTTTTCTTATGCAGGATCCGCTTTCTGGTCTCGAACCATTCCAGGTCCAGCCAGTCGGGCTCAATGCCCATGCCCTCGTACGCTTCGATTCGCCCGGCTTTTTCCCTGATGATCATTTTACAAATGCGTTGATAGTCAATCGGATATTTTATCAAAAAAGAAAATAGCGCTGGGCTAACGGCACTACCGAAACCGGCTCGCAGGTGATATGCGCTCCGTCTACTTTCACTTCGTAGTTCTCAGGGTTCACATCGATGTGCGGGGTCGCGTCGTTGTGGATCAGGTCTTTTTTGGAAATGTTGCGGCAATTCCGGACGGGCCGCAGCAGCTTTTCCAAACCATATTGCCGCACAACACCCTCATCCAATGAACATTGCGAAACAAAACTGATGCAGGTACCCGTCAGCGCCTTGCCATAAGCCCCGAACATATGCCGGTATATAACAGGCTGCGGAGTGGGAATAGACGCATTCGGATCGCCCATTCTGCTGCCAATGATCATACCACCCTTGATGATCATTTCCGGTTTTACCCCGAAAAACGCAGGTTTCCATAGCACCAGATCGGCCAGTTTCCCCGGTTCGATAGAGCCGACATATTCGGAAATACCGTGGGTAATGGCCGGGTTAATTGTGTATTTGGCCACATATCTTTTTGCCCGGAAATTGTCATTGCCCGCCTGGCCGTCTTCCGGCAGGAAACCACGCTGCTTTTTCATCTTATCGGCCGTCTGCCAGGTGCGCGTGATCACCTCCGCCACCCGGCCCATGGCCTGCGAATCGGAGCTCATCATACTGAAAACGCCCATATCGTGCAGAATATCCTCGGCGGCGATCGTCTCGGGACGGATACGAGAGTCGGCAAATGAAACATCCTCGGGCACCGATTTGTCCAAATGGTGGCATACCATGAGCATATCGAGATGTTCATCGATGGTGTTGACGGTAAAAGGTCGGGTCGGATTGGTGGATGACGGAAGGATATTGGGATACATCGCCGCCTTGATAATGTCGGGCGCATGCCCTCCGCCGGCCCCCTCCGTGTGGTAAGTATGGATCACGCGCCCGCCGATGGCCTCCATGGTACTCTCCAGAAAACCGGCCTCATTGAGCGTGTCGGTGTGTATAGCCACTTGAATGTCCAAACGATCGGCGACCCGGAGCGATGCGTGGATCACTGCCGGCGTGGCGCCCCAGTCTTCGTGGATCTTCAACCCGATTGCCCCTGCCCTCACCTGCTCTTCAAGAGGCGCTTCGGTGGCGCAGTTTCCTTTACCGGTAAATCCAAGGTTCATCGGAAAAGCCTCTGCGGCTTCCAGCATTTTACGGATATTCCAGGCGCCGGGCGTAACAGTAGTTGCATTGGTGCCATCCGCCGGCCCGGTACCACCGCCGATCATGGTGGTAATCCCGCTGAACAATGCGTGGTCGATTTGCTGGGGACAGATAAAATGAATATGTGTATCAATGCCACCCGCGGTTGCGATCAGCCCCGCACCGCCGTGTACTTCTGTGGCAGCGCCGATGACCATTCCGGGCGTAATACCGTCGGTGGTATCGGGGTTGCCCGCCTTGCCGACAGCCACAATATGCCCGTCGCGGATACCGACGTCGGCCTTGACAATGCCCCAGTGATCGATGATCATCACGCTGGTAATGACCATATCCAGTACGCCTTCGTCGCGCACAGCCGTGCCCGACTGCGCCATGCCGTCGCGGATCGTTTTGCCCCCTCCAAATTTCGATTCTTCACCATACCCTTCCGGCCCGCCCACTGATAGATCCCGCTCGATCTCGATGATCAGGTCAGTATCGCCCAGGCGCACCCGGTCGCCCGTGGTAGGGCCGTACATATTGGCGTATTTAATGCGGTTAATGCGCAGACTCATGGCAGTTCATTTTTAAAACCCCTGTTTAATGCTTCGGCCAGCGCCGCATCCTCGCCCCCTTCCAGCGGGCCGTCTACCAGGTTATTGAAGCCAAAAACATGGCCGCTGCCTGCTAACGCTACCAACCATACGTCTTTTTCCTCACCCGGCTCGAAACGCACCGCTGTACCCGCCGGGATGTTCAGGCGCATGCCATATGTCCTCCCCCGCTCGAATGCGAGCTGCTTGTTGGCTTCAAAAAAATGAAAATGCGAGCCTACCTGAACCGGCCTGTCGCCTGTATTGACGACCGTGAGCTGCTCGGTGCGACGGCCGGGATTGGCCATAATGTCGCCTTCCGCGAGAAAGTATTCACCTGGTACCATATCGTGACTTTTTAACGTATCGGATTGTGGACCGTCACCAGCTTGGTGCCATCCGGAAAGGTAGCTTCGATCTGAATATCATGGATCATTTCAGGAATGCCTTCCATGACATCCTCACGGGCCAGAATCGTAGCGCCAAACTGCATGAGTTGCGCCACCGAATGCCCGTCACGTGCCGCTTCCTGCAACCGGCTGCTGATCAGCGCGATCGATTCGGGGTAGTTCAGTCTCAACCCGCGGGCCTTTCGCTTTTCGGCCAGCTCGCCGGCCAGAAACAACATGAGCTTTTCCTGTTCTCTGGGAGATAAATGCATAGCGCTCGGAATTACTTAGGTAGTATTACGTACGTAAATATAAGTACCTATTCCAAGCGCTGCAAGTTTTTGAAGTATTTTTTAAACCAATAAGGAAGCTGCCCGCGCATTTTCCATCGCTTCCTCGATCGTACTGACCTGAAACTTGCGAAGGATATTCAAACGGTGTGCTTCGATGGTGCGGATACTGATACCGAGCGTCTCGGCGATATCCTTGTTGCTCACTCCTTGATGGATCATGCGAATAATCTGCTGCTCCCGTTTGGAAAGCGCGATTTCGGCCGCACCCGCAACAGCCGACGCCTCACCGGTAGCATTGCGCTGCTCGTGGTATTTCCGCACTACCGTGTCGGTCACATCGCCAATGAAATAGAAATGCCCGCCATGAACCGAGCGGATTGCATGCAGGAAAATCTTGTTGCTCGTATCTTTCAAAATGTAGCCGCTCGCGCCCATATCGAGTGCAGTGCTTACGTAATCTGGGTTATCAAAGAGACTAAAAAACAGTAGTTTCGCATTGGAATTGGCCTTAATGACCGATTTGCCGGTATCCAATCCGCTGATACCCTGCATGCGGATGTCCATGATGATCACGTCCGCGGGGATGTGCGCAAGTGCCGCGATCGCCTCCTCGCCCGAAGAGGCCTCGCCGGACACTTCCATATCCGGCTCGTTGTTGATGAGCTGCTTGAGACCGTGTCTGAATATTTCATGGTCGTCGACTAAAAATACAGCGATTTTTTTCATGTGATCGGGTCGTTTGACTGTCGTGAGAAGTTAGTTTAAAGGTGCAGCGGAAGTTCAAGCTGGACGGTAGTCCCTTTTCCGGGCTCCGAACTGATATTGAGCGTCCCTCTCAGCAGATCGGCACGTTCCTTCATCCCCCGCAACCCATGCGCCTTCGGAAACTTTTCCCGCGAATAAATATATTGGTTCTCAAAATAAAATCCTTTCCCGTTATCCTGAATGATCATGTTCAGGAACTCGCTGTCGCTATCCACGTGGATTTCGACCATCGTCGCGCCCGAATGCTTGATCACGTTGTTCAGCGCTTCCTGCAAGATCCTGAAAACCCCGACTTCCAGTTCGCGCGGCAATGCTTCGGTCTTGATGTTCTCTTCGAGGTGAAAAGTGAGCTGACCTGATGCTTCCCGGCACATTTTGACCAGCTCCCTGATCGCCGAGCGCAACCCGAAATCTTCCAGTACGCTAGGCAAGAGGTCTGCGCAAATGCGTTTGGTTTCAAATATGATCGCCGCCAGCAACTCGTTGACGCGGTGAATTTCCGGGTCCTTATGCTCCATCCGGTCGTCGACCTGTTCCAGTTTCATACGCAGGCTTGTGAGCATTTGCCCGATCCCGTCATGGATTTCGGCGGCGACGCGCTCGCGTTCCTTTTCCTGCCCGGTGATGATAGACAGCGACCGGATATGCTGCTCGGTTTCCTGCCGCCGCATTTTCTCGTCGGTAAGCAACCAGAGTTCCTTTTCGGTGTTTTTGCGCTTAGTAATGTCGGTACAAACGACCAGATACTGATACAGCTCGCCCTGATTATTGATGATCGGCATCAATGTCACGTCCAGCCAGAAACCCGAACCGTCGGAGGCTGTGTCGAATACTTCTCCCTGCCATACTTCCGTACGCCGACGCGGGTCGCGGATATGGCTGTAAATAATGCTCTCGTTTCCGCCCTGATTATTGTAAAAAAGCGGTCGATCGCGTAATTCGGAGCCGCTGTATTTGGTCACATGGCAGTACTTGTCATTGGCATAAATGATCCTGCCGTCCTGGTCTGTTTTGACCAGATAGGTTGCCTTTTCCAATGCATAATTGGTTTCCCGAAGCTCCTTATGCGATTTTTCATTGGAAATGCTGCTTTCCTGCAATTGCTTCGCGAGTTGCTTTGAACGGTTTTCCGAATCGATAAGCCCGGTCATCGTCTGCCGGATGCGGATCGAAAGTGGAAAGAAGATCAGCGCGGCTTCCAGGAGAAGCGTAAACAGCACAACGCCGAGCAGAATGTATTCGATCTCCTTCAACGTACGTACCTTCTGCCGCCAGAAACGGTCGTAGTCGAATACGATCAGTTCCATGCCGAGCAGGTACGATTTTTCGTATTCCAGTATTTTTTTCACATAAGGTCCGATGTTCAGCGAGTCCCCGGCCTTTTGATTGTCCATGACAGCCACCATTTTATTGGAGGCGGCCAGTATCTCCTGGTAAGGATCTTTCACCATGTCGTACATCATGGCGATCTCCTTACGGTTATTAGGGGGAAGGTTTAAAAAGGAGTTACCGCTGATAAGCGATACATGCGCCTTCTGCCATTGTTTAAGGGTGTTCACAAATTCCTTCTGGTTGGATTCCACGTCCCTTCCCGACTCGATGAGCAATGCTGTTTTACTCAGCGTCTGGCTGTAAGTACGTAAGCGACCGGCATAGTTGATAATATGCGAATCGTCTCGCTGGGCGGTGAGATACCGCTGGATCAGGATTTGGCTGAGGATCGAAATCACCGCCACAATCAGCAATGCCGACACATAGAGCCAGGTGAAGTACAGAAATGTCTTCCGCTCCTGGGTTTCGTCCTGGACAACTTGTTTTCTTAACATGGGCTGAAACTGGAAAATCTCACGTACCTACGCGTAAAGATACGTAGGTACATGAGCATATGCATTATGTAAACCTGTAAAACTTAAAGCGAAATGTGGCTTTGCAGCTCTTCCATACTCATTTCCTCCGCATTACCCTCCGAAACCACCAAGCCCCGGCTCATGAAATAGTAGTAGTCCGTGACCGGGCTGGCGAAGTCGATCTTTTGTTCTACCAGCAATACCGAAATGCCTCTTTCCCGCGCCAAAGTCTTCAATATCTGCCCGATCTCCTGCGAAATGGAAGGCTGAATGCCTTCGGTCGGTTCATCCAGGAGCAGTAACGACGGCCTTCCCGTGAGCGCGCGGGCAATGGCCAGCTGTTGCTGCTGGCCACCGCTGAGGTTACCGCCCAGCCGGTTTCGGAAATCTTTCAAGATCGGGAATAAGGTGTAAATCTCTTCCTCGGGAATTTTAGCATTCCGGTCGGAAACCGCTTCAAGGCCGAGTTTGAGGTTTTCATAAACCGTCAGTTTGGGAATAATTTCCCTTCCCTGCGGCACATAGGCAATGCCCATTCTCGATTTTTTGAATGCGGGCAACTTCGTTACGGGCTCGCCATTGTATTCGATGGTCCCGTCTTTCGGCGGCACAATGCCCATGATGGTTTTCAGCAAAGTGGTCTTACCCACCCCATTGCGGCCCATTACCGTGGTCACGGTTCCCTTTTTCACTTCCAGCGACGTGCCCCAGAGGATCGTGCTTTGCCCATAGGCGGATGTCAGCGAACTAACTTTCAAGATCGGCGTCCCCATTCTCAGAAATTTTCAAGTTGAACATTAGCCCGGCCCAGGTAACTGTCGATCACCCGCTGGTCATTACGTACGTCGTCGAAAGTGCCTTCCATGAGCAGCTTCCCGCGCACGAGCACGGTTACCAGGTCCTGCGCGATCTGCTCCACAAATTTCATGTCGTGCTCGATCACGATAATCGCGTGCTGGCGGGCAAGTTGCAGGAGCAGTTCACCGGTTTTCTCCGTTTCCTCATCCGACATCCCGGCCGCCGGCTCGTCGATCAGCATCAGTTTCGGGTCCTGTAACACGACAATGGCGATTTCCAGCCACTGTTTCTGTCCATGCGAGAGCTCTCCCGCAATTTTTCCCAGGCATTTCTGCAAACCGACTTTTAATGCTACCTCGTGAATACGGTCGTGTATCTCCTTGCTGGGTTTGAAAAAAAGCGAAGCGAAAATGCCCTTATTCATCTTGAAAGCGAGCAGCATATTGTCATAGACCGTCAGACTGGGAAAGACAGAAGGTTTCTGAAATTTCCGCCCAATGCCCATGTCGGCGATATGCACTTCACTTTTGCCCAATACCGAATGGCCGTCGAAACTGACTTCGCCTGCATCCGCTTTGGTTTTGCCGCACAGAATATCCAGGAATGTCGATTTACCTGCGCCATTCGGACCAATAATGACGCGAAGTTCGCGATCCAGCAAATTGAAATGGCTCAAATTCAGCGCATGGACGCCCCCGAAGGAGACGGATAGGTTTTTCACTGTCAATAGCATGATAATGGCAGTTTTGTGATTTGAAATAACAGATAACCAGCCATGCAGCGTTACGGCTGCATTACTTCCCGGCCTGTGGGTTCGGCCGCCGGTTTACGCATTCTTCCCAGTTTGGCCACCACCGTTTCCAGCATACCCAATAGTCCCTTATCAAAATACAAAACCGTGATAATGAACAGGAAGCCGAGTATAAACAGCCAGGAATCTGGAAAAAGACTGGTGCAAATGCTGTACAGGAAATTGACGATCAGTGAACCTAAGATAGCCCCCTTTAATTTCCCCCTGCCGCCTATCGCCACCCACATCACCATTTCAACCGACGCCCGTACGTCCATTCTTCCGGGCGTAATAATGCCCGTCTGAGGTGCATAAAGCATGCCGGCAACGGCGGCGAGCAATGCGGCTACGATGAATATGGCCAGTTTATAATGCATGACGCGATAGGCGGTGTAACTCGTCCTCGACTCGCTGTCACGGATGGCTTGGAGTACTTTGCCAAACTTGGAGTCGACGAGCTTCGTGCTCAGCCAGAATGCGATACCCAGCGTGAGCAGCGAAAGCAGATAGAGTCCCAGCTTCACACCCGGTGTTGACAGACTGAGCCCAAGCAGCGTTTTGAAGTCGGTCAGGCCGTTGGTACCACCGAGCATAGTTTCGTTCCGCAGGAAAATAAGCCACATTGCTAACGCCAGTGCCTGGGTGATAATGGCCATATAAACGCCCCGGATACGGCTTCGGAAAATAAAATACCCGAAAACCAGTGCAAATGCAGCCGGAATGAGCAGCCCCAGCACCACTGCCAGGCCAAACGACTGGAAGGGCACCCAGAAAAACGGTAACGATTCAACCTGGTTCCAGGCCATAAAGTCGGGCATTGGAATGCCGTTGATTCCCAAGGCTGTTGCGCCCCTAAGTACTATGTGCATGGCTACGCTGTACCCGCCCAGACAGAAGAAAAAGGCCTGGCACATGGAAAGAATGCCCGTATAGCCCCAGATGAGGTCAACGCCCAGCGCGACGATCGCAAAACAGAAGTAGCGTCCCCAGAGCGAGATCGTGTTACCGGATACAAAACCCAGCACATTTCCCAGCGGCAAAATAATCAGGAACAATGCAATGCAGCATGCATACCACCCGAAATCCTTTTTATTTCCCATAATCGATTGAGATAAGATTGGTTTCCCTTCAAAATTGACAATACCTTTCCGTCAATCCTCGGCGATCCGCCCCTTGTCGGGGAAGAGCCCCCGAGGTTTGAATTGCAGGAAGATCACGATCAGTGCCAGAATGAGCACTTTTCCATAAACAGCTTCATAGAACGATTCCAGGACCTTGGTCAGGAAGCCGATGCCCAGTCCGGAAACAATGGCCCCGGCAATCTTCCCTACGCCGCCTGTCACCACCACCAGGAAGGAATCGACAATGTAGGTTTGGCCCATATCGGGCACCACATTACCAATCAGCGTCATGGCACATCCGGCAAGCCCCGCCAGTCCCGAACCCAAAAAGAATGTGATCGCATCCACACGGCGCGTCTCTACGCCCAGGCATGCGCTCATCGTGCGGTTCTGGGTGACCGCGCGAATGCGGATTCCCAGGCGGCTGCGGTAGAGCATCAGGTAGGTGAGCGAGACTACGACGATCGTTAATCCAATGATAAACAACCTGTTAAACGGCAATACCAAATGCGGCATCAGCTGCCAGCCACCAGCCAGGAATGCGGGAGCTTTCACTGCTGTCAGATCTCCGAAAATACTCCTCGCGGTTTGCACCATAATCAGACTGACGCCCCAGGTTGCCAGCAGGCTTTCCAGCGGTCTGGCGTACAAATGCCTGATCACCAACTTTTCCAGCACCAATCCAAACACCCCGGCCACCACAAACGAGGCCGGCAGCGATACCCAGAAATACAAATCGGATTTCACGCCCAGCGTTTCTATCAAAAGCGATTGCATGCAATAGGTCGTGTAAGCGCCTATCATCAGGAATTCGCCATGAGCCATGTTGATGATCCCTGCCAGCCCGTACACAATCGCCAGGCCAAGCGCGATGAGGATCAGAATACTACCCAGGCTAATGCCGCTGAACAGATTTTGTGCCTTCTCGATACGCCCTTGCAGGCTTTCAAGCGACTTTACCTTTTCGGCAGCATATGCCCGCGCCGACACCACATTGCCTTTTTCCGCATAATTTTTCAGGATCAGCCCCACATTTTCACCCCAGTTCTGGTCAAGGCTGTCGATGTATGCCTTTGCCTGATGTTCGGAAGCGGTTTCATTCAGTTTCAACTGAAAAAGCACCTCCCTGCCTGCCGTCAGCGCGCCGGGATCGGTTTCTTGCTTCAATGCTTTTTCAAGAAGCGCGATTTTCCCGGTATCCTTCGCGTCCACGAGCTGACCGTACGCCATGATCCGCTTTTGGGGATCATGGCTGGTCAAATTCAGATAGGGCAAAACAACGTTGAGTATAAGCCTTTCAGATCTGCTGATCTCCACTTTTTGCAGTTGCTCGGCCGGCAGCTTTGTGGCTGCCGGCTTGTTTTGCGGATAGAGGTAAAAGACTGTAAAAACCTCTTTTCCGCCGGAAGTTTCGCCCTCGCCCGTCGTGACTGGCTTGCCATCCAGCGTATAAAGCTTCTTGTCATTGATTGCCGCGAGCAGCGGGAAGGTCGCGGGGTCTTTCTGCGCCGCCAGATACCGCAGCGCCTGGCTCCGGGCCGTGTCGTTGGGCGGGTTCAGGACGGCGGCAACCCGAATCGAAATGCTGTCTGCCTGCTGTGCAATCGCCCCGCGGCCCATTCCTATGGACAAAAGGATCACCAGCCACACCTTTTGAATGCAGTTCATAACCAGGGAAGTTAAATGCGGTCGCGATGACCGCGTTGGGACAGATGCCTACTTACTTGCGACTGTATACGTTCCGCCGTGCGCCACGTGATCGCAGTCTTTATCGGGGGAAGTCAGTTTCGACCATGGTTCAGGATTAACCAGGCCTGTCGATTGCCAGATGATATCGAATTGTCCGTCGGGCTTGATCTCGCCGATCATTACCGGCTTGGCCAGGTGGTGATTTTTGGTATCCATTTTCACCAGACCATCAGGAGATTCGAATTCGAGGCCGTACAATGCAGGGCGCACTTTGGATACCTCGAACGAGCCCGCTTTTTCGGCTGCCTTCGCCCACAGGTATACGCCCGTATAAGCCCAGCAGATCGGATCGTCGGTTACCCTTTTGTCGCCGCCGGGGAGGTTATTTTTCTTGCAGAATGCGCGGAAATCTTCGACAAATTTCTTGTTTTCAGCCGATTCTTTGGACTGGAAGTAATTCCATGCCGCCAGGTGGCCCACCAAAAATTCGGTATCCGTTGCACGCAGCTCGTCTTCCGCTACCGAGAACGCCATAATCGGGCAGGTAGCAGCGGAAAGCCCCTGATTTGCAAACTCTTTGTAGAACGGCACATTCGAATCACCGTTGATGGTCGAAAGCACACAGGCCTTACCACCAGCCGCGAATTGCTTCACTTTGGAAACGATCGTCTGGTAATCCTGATGGTGAAACGGCGTGTATTCTTCCACGATATTCTCTTTGGGAACGCCTTTCGAAAGCAAAAACGCTTTCAGTATCTTGTTGGCCGTCCTTGGAAAAACATAATCGGTCCCCAGCAGGTAAAACTTCTTGTAAGCTCCTCCCTCTTCACTCATCATGTATTCGGCGGCGGGGATCAACTGCTGGTTGGGTGTTGCACCCGTATAGATCACACTCGTTGAGCACTCCTCGCCTTCGTACTGCACAGGATAAAACAGCAAGCCATTGTTTTCCTCAAAAACCGGCAGTACCGATTTGCGGGAAACGGATGTCCAGCAACCAAAAACCGCAGCCACCTTTTTATCCAGCAATAATTCCTTCGATTTTTCCGCAAAAAGGTCCCAATCCGATGCCGGGTCGACGATCACCGGTTCGATCTGCTTGCCGAGCACACCGCCTTTCGCATTGATTTCGTCGATGGCCATTTGCACGACATCTTTTAGCGAAACTTCGGAAATCGCCATCGTTCCGCTCAGCGAATGCAGGATGCCAACTTTCACGGTTTCTTTTTTGCCCCCTTCGTTTCCTCCCGAACCCGAGCCGCCGCAAGCCGCCAGTGCGAGCACCAGCACAACCATCCATACTACCTGGTAAGACATTTTAAATGTTTTCATCGGTAAATTTTAATAGTGATATGAGTGAAAATTAAGATCAACAGAAACCTTCCGGACTGTGCCGGAGTGGATCAAAATAGGAAAAACTGCACTTGCAACCAAACCTGGCCGTACGTCTTCGAGCTATATCCGCCGCCCGCGTCGGCCACATTATGCTTGCGCGCTACATAGGAGAGACGAAGATTCGTGGCGCTTCCATTAAAAAAGTAGTTCAACCCGCCGCCGTAAACGCTGCTCGATTTGGCCTTGTCAAAATTATCGATCAGTTCCGAGCCCACCTGTTCTTTGCTGGCGGATATATGCTGGTTTTCGTAACGCAGCCAGGGCTGAATACGCGATTTCTTGAAATAGTAACCCAGTTCGAGGAACTGCACCGTTTGTTTGGGAATCTGACGTGCAAAGGAATATTTCGAATTGACATTCGTGCCGCCCGTCATGTATTGAAATGCAGCATTCAGGGTTACCGAACCGGCGTCACCGGCTTTTTTATCAATGAAAAGGTCCGTACCGACATTGTAATAGGAACCCTGTGTATCGAAACCCGCACCCCAGGCGATGGTATTGCCCGCGCCGAGTTTGGTACCGGCATAGTAATAATCTTTTTCGGGATCGAGGAAATTGTAAGCAACGCGACCCACTATACGTAACGGCGCCTGACCATCGAGGTTCCTTCCCGTGAATAAACCCAACCGGTATTCCAATTTGTCTTTCAACAAAAACCCGCGCGCATTCACACCCAGGTCGCGACCGAAGTTACCTTGCAACGGGCTGTTGGCAAACAGGTTGTAAGGATATTGAAAATAGGTGAAATCGTTGGCCATTAGCCCGGCAGCGCCCTGTAAGCCATTCCGGTTGCTGGAAACGAGCTGCATCCCTGCAATGAGCTGAAATGCATTGGAAAAGGCATATTCATATTGGCAATCGAGCAGGATCGGCGCCACTTTTACATTTTTGGTGCTATCTCCCAGCTGGATACCTATGGGCGACGGAAGGTCTGTCTCCATAAAAAAGCTACCCTTCCGGGAAAGCTGCCCGCCAACCAGCACGCGAGCCCTGTACAGCGAAAACCCTTTGTTCCAGTCACTTGCCTTGCTGGTAACATTACCACCGAACCCCGATTGCTCCGCGGAAGCGAACATGTGCACGATCGCACCTACGTGAATGGACGGCTTGAAGTCGTCCTCTGCTTTTTCTGCCGCCAGCGCAGAATCCGTCGGCGCCAGGTAACCGGGAAGTTCACGCAGCACACGCACTTTCCGGGCTGCCTTTCGATCTCTCGCATCTTGACTGCCATCGGCCAGTGCGACGCCCTGGCAAAGCAGCAGCAGCAATCCTGCATGTAGGAAAAGTCTTTTCATGATGGTCGTTGATTTGTTTACGTAAGTAATACAGTTCAAAAATATAAACAAATTACGTACGTACAAATAATTACCCTGTTTTCATGAAAAGTTTATAATTATCCTTTAAATAAGATTATTAACCTCCATTTCAGCGCATTATAGATCACAACCAGATCCTATAATTAACTATTCACGGATACCACAATATACCTAAGTAATTTACGACAGCGACTTTCCCACCATGTTTGCGGCTCCTCGGACAGTTACCTATTCCATGCCCTACAGAACTACATCTATTCATCAACTCTTATTCAGTGTTCTATCGTCCACTTCACGCGCGCCGGGGAAAAGCTGTTCGCAAGCGATTTAACGCAGATAAATGACCAGTTCCTGCCGTAAGAATGCGATCGTACGGGATATGTGGGCTTCGACAGTTTTAACGGAAATCCCCATTTTATCGGCTATTTTGCCGTATGTGAGTCCTTTGTGCCGGTTAAGGAGGTAGGCTTGCTGTGTCTTTTGAGGAAGCTTGGCCAGCGCAGCATCATGCATTAGTTGTAGTTCGGCTTCGTCCAGGCTTTCACAGAGGGTATTATCCGGGACATCACATCTTTCCATTTCCCGGATGAAAACCAACACTCCTCTTTTCTTTCTGGAAAGCACGCGCATCGCATAATTGCGCGCCATTACAATAAAATAGGCCTTAAAGTTGGCGATCTGGTAACCTTGAAGCTGCGCCCTGGTTTCCCAGAGCATAACGAAAATATCCTGGACCCAATCCTTGATCAGCTCGGGGTCATCCGAATAGCGCATCAGGATTCGGGCCAGCGTCGAATAATATTTGTCAAACAGTATTTTGAATGCCTCTGTATCGTCCGCCGCGATCAGATCAACAAGCTGATCGTCGGAAAATGTTGATTTATTCATATTTTTTATCGTTGAAATAGCAATATTATCAAAATATTATTCCGTAAAAATCATATTGTTAAATATAATAAATTGTATTGCAATTACCCGACAGAATAATGTATCATTTCGCTTCTTTAAGGTCTTTAATATCCAGGTATTGCCCGTTTTTGATGACCGCCTTTACATTCAGAAGATCTTTGATCTGCGTCAACGGATCTCCGTCGATGATCACTATGTCAGCAAGCTTGCCGGGTTGGATCGCACCCAGGTCGTCACCAGCCCCTGCTTGTCGGGCCGACCATTGGGTAGCAGCACGTAAAGTTTCAAACGGTGAAAGCCCGGCAGCCACCCAACTTTGGAGTTCTGCATGGTAGCTTAGTCCCGACGGTATGATCGGAGAGTCGGTCCCCGGCGTAAGCCTGGCCCCTGACCGCATAAGCCGGACCATCGTTTTTTCGATATTTTGGTAGGTCTTGTTCGATCCCCTGGCTCTTGCGGCAGCAGATCGGAGCTCTTGTTTTTGCTTCTCAGCATAAAATGCCTGAAACTGCCAATGGTCGAAAAATAAACTGTCGCCCGATATCAATGCATTCATTCCCCCGTGAAGTGAAATAGTAGGCGTCATGTAGATGCCCGATTGTGCCGTCAGGGCCAGGACATCCTGGTAACTCTTGTTCTGCGCCGACAATTTGGGAGAATACCCCCGCCGGCTCGTTGCCCCGATGTGCTCCACCCCGTCGACGCCCAGGCCCGCGGCGGGATATATCTCGTGCGATGATACCGGCAAGCCGTGTGCGTGGGCAAATTCAGTGACCCTTTTTTGTAAAATATCGGGCAGCCCCACATAGGTTTTGATCATGTCGTACCCTAATGTGGCCGCACGGCCAAGTTCGAGTTCCAGTTGGGCTCCTGCTACGTTGCTGGTGTTACGGTTATAATAGATCCGGTTGCCTTCCATATGACCACCTGTGAAAAAACTCCTTGGCCCCAGGCGCTTGCCACTGGTCCAGGACTCTTTCCGCTCCAATGCGTCGTAGGGATCGGTTCCGGGTTCCCGTATGGAAGTAATCCCATATGCCAACCACAACCGGCCGCCTTTTTCGCCTAATTGGGCATTTTGATGGGTATGCATTTCAAAGAGGCCCGGGATCACAGTTTGTCTCGAAGCGTCGATAACCCTTTCCTTCCGTCCGGGCTGATGCGGCACAATTTCCCTGATACGGTTTTGCTCGATGACGATGTCGGCATTCTCTGTGTATTTATCCGATACACCATCGAAAATTTTTCCTGCGTGGATCACCAGCCGGCCTTCAGGCCGTTGCGGCTCCCAGTTAAATTCCATATTGAGCGGCTCTATGCGTCCATCGGCGACATCGACCCTTTTGAGCTTATCAGTGGCCAGGAAAACAATGCTTTTCGAATCACCCGTCCAGCTGGGATTTTCCGCCAACTCGTGCGTAAGCTGAACCGGCCACCCGAGGATATTCAGCCGGGCATCCACCCGGACGATCCAGAGTACATTATCCAGAATGTAGGCGATCGCCTTGCCGTCGGGGGAAATCACCGGGCCATTTTTGCCTCGCGTAGCCAGCGAACGCCCCGGGACCGGGGATGCGAAACGTGCCCCGGACCGATCGGATGGAATGACGAGAAATTTACTGATTCCCTCACGAAAACGGCTGGAATACGGATCCAGTGAAGAAACCACCAGGTATTTGCCGTCATTCGACCAGCTGGGCTGCGAAGCTTCAAACAATCCGTCATACAGGGTCGTCACTTTTTGCGTTTTAACGTCGATCACCGTGAGGCTGCTACGACTGTAAGCATTCGGATCGGCCTGATAGAACGCGATCTGGCTGCCGTCGGCCGACCAGCTTGGAAATTTCAGGTTATCCGCCGCATCCAGCAGGCACACCTCTTTTCCGGTTTTTATTTCCCTGATCCACAAATCCATATTACCATTTCTGTCACTGGTAAAGGCCAGCCACCGGTCATCGGGAGACCATACCGGGTCGATATCGATGAACACGTCGTTGGTGATCTGCACCGGCCGGGATTTACCCGTTTCCAAAACCCAGATATCTCCCAGTGCAGCAAACGCTACGAATTTGCCGCTGTTGGAAACCACCGGCCCGCGGATACCTTGTACGGGCGTTGAAACGGCTGTGTCAAAGTCGCGTTTTTTAGGTGCATACCTGTCCCTGGCAAGCGTTACTTCGGCTGTAAAGGCGATTGTTTCCGCCGTGCTCGTTCCAATCCTTCCGAGCTTAATCTGCCCGTCGGCCGTATACAAGTATTCGGTGGGCGAAAGCCAGGCTGTTCTGAACGGAAATACGTCTTCCACGTCCCGCGACAGGGTCTGCCAATCACCGCCTCCCATTTTTACCATTTCAAGCTGACTTATCCCTGCTGCAAAACTATTGAAGATGATATGCTGTCCGTCGGGATGCCATACCGGGGAGGCCAACTTCTCTTTGCTGTGCACAAACAACAGATGCTTGCCTTCCGAATCTCCCATATAGATGCCCGCAGCCGTAGCGCGCTCGGATACATAAGCAATGCTTTTGCCGTCTGTACTGAAAACAGGGGAATAGTCACTACCGGGATGATCGGTCAGTTGCACCAGACTGTCGCTTTTTAAAACAATTTTCCAGATATCGTAATTGCCGCTGCGGTCGGAAGAGAATGCGATGCTGGCCCCGTCCGGTGACCAGTACGGCTCACGGTCATGATAGATTCCGCTGGTGAGTTGCCTGAGCCCGCTGCCGTCCCTATTGACTTTCCAGATGTGAAAATAACCGTCCCGGTAGGACTGAAAGGCAATCTGGGTCCCGTCGGGTGACCAGGTTGGCTGCCGGCAATCGCCGAGCGCGTCGGTAATGGCTCTCGCTTTGCCGCCCGTTACGGGCAGTACCCATATCGTCCCCTGAAGGTCCATTGCGATCGTTTGCTTGTCGGGCGAAAGCGCAACGGCCATATTGGTCCCTTCGGTAAGGGTAACCTTCACTGAATCGGCAGGTGGCTGTGTGGAAGCGTTGGCTGCCGGTGTTAAATGCAAAATGCCCGCCAGCATGATACTTGTGCTGGCAGACATTAATTTGAAAACGATTGCGCGTGTTTGCCGGTGACGGGTCATTGATCGATAGGTGTCGTTAAAATTGAATAGCAGGTTTTGATACCGGACCTGAGATTACCCAGCCGGAGGTTTTCATTGGGGCTATGCTGGTTATTGTCCATATTCACCAGCGGTACAATCACCGCTGGCACACCAAGGGTCTGTATAAAAGGCACTACCGGCACCGAGCCGCCCATGATCCGTATGATGACGGGCTCGGTCTGAAAAGCCGTTGTCACACATTTTTTCAGCCAGTTCCCTATCGGCGAGTCTATTTCGGTTCGAAACGCCGGGGAGCCTCCTCCCCCGCCGTCCATAAAAACCAGTTTGGAGTACCGTAGCCTTTCTGCTTTGGTCGGGACATGGTCGACGACCTGGTACCCCAAACCCTCAAGATGCGTTTTTACAAGCCCGGTCATTCTTTTTCCGTCGGTTTCAGGCACGAGCCTGATGCCAAATTCGGCGATGGCCTGCTCCGGTATGATCGAGCCGCCCCCCTTCCCTACCACCGCCGCCTTCAGGCCCCGGACGTTCAGGGACGGATACTGCATCGATTCCTGATAGTTTTTCCCTACTTTTTCTTCTGCCGCGATTTGCAGCCTGTCGTTAATGTCGGCCGTCACGTCGGGTACTGTCGCCATTACCTTCGCCGCCTGGTCGTCGAACTTGATGCCGTCATAAAAGCCTTTGATTAAAACCCTGCCGTCTTCATCTTTCATCGAGGCGATTATCCTGGAAAGGCTAAATGTCGGATCGGGCGAGTAATTCCCGAAATGCCCGCTGTGCTGCTGGGTAATGGCGCCATAGGTCGTCAGTGAAAAGCCTGTACCGCCCCGGCAGCCGAAAGTCAGGGTGGGAAGGTTCGACGAATGCATAGGGCCGTCCATGACGATCAGATAGTCGGCCGCCAGCTCGGTCTTGTAATTTGCCAACGCGCCTTTGAGCCCGGGGGAACCTTTTTCTTCCTCACAATCCAGAACCACTTTAATATTGAATGGTGGTTGCTGCTTCTGAGTGGCTAGCATATCCAGGGCCTGCAAAAACATGATAATAGGACCTTTGTCGTCGGATGTCGACCGTCCGAAAAGCCGCCATTCGTCGTTGATTTTTCCGTTACGCAGCATTGACCAATCGATTTCACTGAACGTACCAGCCCGGTCTCTTTCCTTCAACACGGCTGAGTAGGCATTTTGTTGAAACCATTCTGGCTGCCGCACGGCCTGACCATCGAGGTGAAAGTAAAAAAGCACCGTTTTACGACTACCCTGGAAAGCTTTTTTTGCCAGAAAGAGGGGCATTTTATCCGTTTTAAGCACCGAGATTTCAAAACCTCTTTTCACAAAAGCGTTTCGGGCCCAATCCACATTTTTGTCGATATCCTCAGCCACCAGCGCATCATTGGGGATCGCCACAAAATCTTTCAGTTCCTCAATGGCCGGCAGCATCCGTTCGCTCACAAGCTGATCGTTTTGAGCGGTTACCCTGGAAAGGAAAATCAGGGAAGAAAGGACTGTGATGAGTAGGATTTTCATCGTCATTGGAGCGCTTAGTTGCTTGAATGAAAACCCGGCAGTACCGTTTTGCCTTGTTCGACCCTGGCTTTCAGAATATCCTCAATGCCAAAGATTTCGCCGTTCCGGATGACCGTTTGCACATTAAGAACATCTTTGATATTTTTAAGCGGGTCTCCGTCGACGATCACCATATCGGCGAGCTTTCCCCTCTCCAAAGTGCCCAGGTCCTTGGCGACACCCAGTGCCTCAGCTGAATACAGCGTGGCTGACCGAAGCGTCTGAAAGGGCGAGATACCGCCGTCGACCCAGCTCTGCAACTCGGCATGGTAGCTGATCCCCGGATGTATAATCGGGGAATCAGTGCCGGGCGTGACGTGCCCTCCGCGCTCTACCATGGTTTTGACCGTTTTCTGGATATTTGAAAATGTCGTTAAAAAGGCCGGATTGCCCTTAGTCCGCAGGCTCGTTTGCGCTTTCATCTGCTCGACGACAGCCGGCCCATAAAAGGCAGCAAATTGTTTATGATCAAAAAAGGCGGGGTCCTTGTCAACCAGCATAGGCAGCCCGCCTTGCAGGGAAGCGGTCGGTGTGATGTTCATTCCCGACCGGATAAGCAGCTCGGTAACATCCTGATACGAATTATTCAGGGCCGTCAGCTTGGGCGAATACCCTCTCCGGCTTGTCGCGCCCATGTGTTCTACGGCATCCACACCATAGCGCGTTGCCGGATAAATTTCGTGGGAAGACACCGGTACGCCAATCGAATGCGCGAAAGCCGTAATGCGCTGCTGCATCAGGTCGGGCATCCGGACGTAGGTTTTGATCATATCGAAATCGAGCCGCTTTGCTTTTTCCAATTCCAGTTCCAGCTGTGCACCGGGAACATTGCCCACGTTCATTCCGTAATAGATCCGGCTGCCATCCAGAATCCCGCCGGTATAAAAGTCGCGGGGCCCGAGCCTCCGCCCGCTGATCCAGGATTCCTTCCGTTCAATGACGTCATAAGGATCGCCACCCGGCTCCCGGATCGTAGTAATGCCATAGCTCAGCCATAACCTCCCCAGAGGTTCACCCGCACTGGCTGACTGGTGTGTATGCATTTCGACCAGACCGGGGATCACAGTTCGGGAAGATGCATCGATCAATTTCCCTGTCCGCCCTGGTTTATGTGGCTCTATGCTGATGATACGGTTGCCTTCGACAACTACATCCACATTGCTCTGGTAACCATCCGTCTTGCCGTCAAAGAGTTTTCCGGCGTGAATGATATAACGCCCCGTGGGCTGACGTGCTTTGTAGTTAAGTGTAACCGAAATCGTCTCGGTAATGCCGCTTATTACGGAAACCTTCTTGAGAACATCTGTCGCCATGTATACAATACTTTTCGAATCGCCCGTCCAGCTCGGATTTTCAGCCAGTTCGTTGGTCAGCCTGCGAGGGGCGGCAAGCAGGTCGCCATTTGCGCCTACTGCGACTGTCCAGAGCACACCGTCCATCGAAAATGCGAATTTGCTACCGTCGGGCGACCAGTACGGCCCGTTTTTTCCACGGGTGGAAAGTGTCCTCTCATTGATAGGCGTCACGTAGCGATAACTTTTATCGGTGGTCGAAATAAGCAGGAATTTGCTGACACCCTCCCGATAGCGGGTTGAGTAGGGAACCAGCGAAGATATGACGATGTATTTGCCGTCCGGTGACCAGCTGGGCTGAGAGCCATCGAAAACCGGTTCGAAAACAGTTGTGGATTTGCCTGAAACAATATCAATGACCCGGAGCGAAGAACGCCCGAAAACCGATGGGTCTTTTTGATAATAGGCAATTTGTTTTCCATCGGCCGACCAGGCAGGCAGGGTAAGTGGCCCGTCAGCGTCCAGCAGCAGGGTTTCCTTACCTGTGGCCATTTCCCGCACATATAGGTCCATGTCGCCCTTACGGTCGCTCAGGTACGCGAGCCGTTTGCCGTCCGCCGACCATGCCGCATCGATTTCAATGAATTCATCGTTGGTCAGCTGCGTCGGTACAGCGCTGCCTTTTTTAAGCAAGTACATATCCCCCAATGCGGTAAAAGCGACATTGTTGCCGTCCGGTGAGACTACCGGCCCCCGAATACCTTTAACGGGGTGGCTGTTTGCTGAGTTGAAATCATATTTTTTGGATGGATAGGGTTTTCTGCCCAATGTCATTTGAGCGGCAAATGGTATCGAAAGCTTTTGCTGCTCGCCGAGCTTTCCGCGATTGATCTTTCCCCCTGACGTATAAAGGTATTCGGTATCGGAAATCCAGCTGGCTTTGAAAGGGAATACATCTTCGCCGTTTGCGGAAAGGGTTACCCATTCGCCTCCGCCGATCATGGCCATATCCAGCACCGTTTTACCCTCGATAAAATTATGGAAAACGATTTTGGGCTGGCTCGGATGCCAGGCAGGAGCACCGAGTTTGCCGGTGGTGGTCAGAAACAGTTTCTCCCGGCCTGCACTATCCATCATGTAAATCCCCGGGGCTGCACTTCGTTCCGAGACGTAGCTGATCTGCGAGCCGTCCGGAGAGAATGCAGGAAAGTAATCGTTTCCCGGATCACTGGTAAGCTGGGTGAGCTTGCCACTTGCCGGTTCGAGTTGCCAGATGTCGTAGTTGCCGCTTCTGTCAGACGAAAAAAGCAGACGGGTGCCGTCCGGCGACCAGCAGGGTTCGCGGTCATCGAAGCTGCCCAATGTGTGCTGCACGGGAATCCCGCCGTTTTTCCCGACCGAATAAATGTGAAAGTTTCCGTCCCAGAATGCCTGGAAAGTAATCTGGGAACCATCCGGAGTCCATACCGGTTGTCGGCAATCACCGAATTCGTCGGTCAAAGCGCGAGCCGCTCCACCAGTAACAGGAATGGTAAAAATGGTACCCTGCAAATCCATCGCAATGGTTTTTTTATCGGGCGAAAGGGCAATGGCCAGGTTGGTCCCTTCCGTGAGGGTAACCTTCACCGAGTCAGCCGGCGATGCCGCGGCTTTGACCGTAAACAGCACTGCCTGCATTAAAAGCAGCAGCCATATTTTTTGATTCTGAAAAAACATCATTCGGTTATGGATCGGTTTGGCAGATTACAAAACAATTTATTAAAGATTTACCGGTGTTTTTACAAATACCCCGGGGACCGGGCGCGGGGCGCTGGTGTTGGAATTTACTTCCGCTTCGCTGTAAATCATCCGTTCGGGCAAAGCGACACCTGCATTCGGAGATAATTGCACGGCCACGGCTTCTTTCCTGGTCCGTCTCAGGTCATTAAAGCCTAAGATCTGCCCGTTAAAAGTCAGGTATCTTTCCATCAGGATTTCCCGCAATAATGCCTGCTCCGCCTGAATGCCGTCTTTGTTGAGCATGCCGCCCGGCGCGATATCGCTGGCCGTGTAGGGTTCGTACCGGTAAGTGTACGTTTTGTAGGTCGGATCAAGATCCCCGCCGGCATTCAGGTAGGCGCGGAAAGCATTGAGCTTTTCCAGTCCGGTTGCCGCCCCGCCGCTTCTCAACCCTGCCTCCGCCAATGTGAGCAGATTCTCGGAAAAGGTAACCAATGGATAGGGTGCCGATTGACCGAAGAGCCCTCTGGAAGTTGTCGAGCTGTTGGTATTGGGAGAAACCGGGATCTGCGTACCACTGGCGTTTACGGTGATGAAATGATGGTTATAGCGCGCCGTTTCGTCTGTTCTGGCATTGCCACGATAATCCGGGCTGGCTGGGTTCAATAGTTTCGGTGCCAGCGACAACGCCGCATTGATATCTCCCACCCGGTTTCTGGCGATGAAAGCGTACATCAGGTTTTCATTCACGTTCAGCGTACTTCCGTGCGTAACCACAAGCGAGCGCGCCGCGCCGGTGATCCCCTTGCCTGCTGCGGCATAGGCCAGCTGGTACTCCCTCGTTTCCATATAGAACCGCGATTTAAGCGTATAGGCAGCTTCCTTCCATTTGCCTGCATCTCCCTGAAAGAAAATGTCGGCAGCCCCGGGAGAACTGCCAATGCCCGATTCCAGATCGGCAATAGCTTCGTCGAGCAACGCCTGCAGTTTTTGATAGACTTCGACCTGTGGCTCAAAAGCCGGATTGGGAAACCGGGCGATGTCAGCAGCCTCCGAAAAGGGAACATCACCCCAGCAGGCCGCAGCAGTACCCAGCGCATGGGCACGGGTGACCTTTGCGATACCTTGCACAAGCCGGTTATTGGTAGTCTGGGACTTGGTAATCACCAGCTTGGTTTGCTCTACGACCCCCTGGTATACAAACTGCCAGACGTCATTGAAGGACGCGCCGGTGACGTTGTAGCTGTAAATATCCTTGTACTGACGATCGGTGCCGGTAAAGTAACCAGACCACATCGCCGCCACGCGCGCCAGATGGCCTTCCTGCACGGAAACGTTCCCCAACTGGGCACCGGTCAGGATCAAAGATGCCGAGGCATCGGTGGGATTGTTCAGGTCGGTATTCATATTGTCGACCAGTGATTCGCAGGAGATGAGCCCGGCTCCCAGGACCATGCCTGCAATTATTATCAGTTTCCTTCTCGTCGTTTTCATCGTGATTTGTAAATGCTGTGAAATGGATGCTACGGGTTGCGGAGTACTAGTAGTTTACTTTAATGGTAAACAGGTAGGAACGTGTGCCGGGGGTATTAAAGTAATCCATATTGCGGCCAGCAGGTCCTCCCGAGAGGTTAGTGTCCGGATCGATGCCTACCACTTTCGTCCATAAAAAGAGGTTACGGCCGGTTACCGAAAACTCCACCGATTGCAGCTTCGTTGCCCTCCTGAATGCCTCGGTATCTAACCGGTAGGAAAGTGAAAGCTGCCGCAAACGCGTCCAGCTTCCGTCTTCCACAAACTGCTGCTTCAACGACCCAAATCCGCTACCAAGGGTGGTGTACCAACTTTCGTCCAGCAGCACAGGGCCTGCCCCAAAGTCCTTCAGATTACCGCGGACCGTGGTTCCAGCGGGGATGGTCTTGCCTGCGTAATTTTTGGTGTCGGTGGCCAGCGTGACTTCATTGCCAGTGTCGCGATGCGTGCCGAAATTGTACATAACACCCCGGGTACCGCTGAAATAGTCGCCGCCCTGCGAGGTTTCAAAGAGCACATCCAGGCTGAATTTCTTGTAGGACAATGTAGTCCCAAAGCCGCCTATCCAGTCCGGGTTCGGATCGCCCACTACCCCGGTAACCGGGTCTGCCACGGGAAATCCATTGGCATCCAGCATCATCGACCCATCTTCCCTCAGCAGGTAGCGGCTGCTCCAGAATACGCCTGTGGGCTGTCCCACGACCGCGCGGGCATCCAAAAAATTTTCGATACCACCTACCAGGTACAGCGACTGCGTACCGGCCAGATCGAGCACCTTGCTGCGGTTCCGGGTAAAATTCCCGCGAACGGCCCAGTTGAAGCCTCCTTTGCGGATCACATCATAGCTCAGGTCCATTTCCAGGCCCTTGTTCTGGAGTATTGCGGCGTTGGTGTACTTGGTGGCGAAGCCCGTGCTGGGCGCCAGGGTTACCGGCACCAACACGTCGCGTATCTTATTATTGTAGTAGGTCAAGCCCAATTTCAAACGGTTGTCGAGCAGGCGCATATCCAAACCGACTTCGTACTCGGTCTTTCGCTCCGGTTTCAGATACTGGTCGCCCATAGAGCTGCCCTGAGTATAGGCGCCATTGCCGAATTGGGAGCCCACCAGGTTATCTCCCCAGGGGTTGGCAGTGTAAATGGTGGAAGAAAAGATCGTATTGGAACGGTATGGGAGCGGTTGCACACCCACCACACCGTAGGATGCGCGCAGCTTGGCGAAATTGATAGCCCCTACCCGGTCCATCCATTTCAGCCTGGTAAAAACCCAGGCTAAGTCCGCCGAAGGATAGTAGAATGTTTTGTCGGAAAGCGCACCGAAAGACGAAGCCGATTCTGCGGCGCCCGACAGGTTCAGAAACAATGCGTCATAAGCCGAAAAACTTGCGGTAGCGTACGCCCGGACCGTACGCACCTCCGTTTTCAGGTTAACGGGCGTACGGTTGAGCGCAGTGGCATTGGCAAAGTTTGCCGGTGCGTCGGCCACCAGAAAATTGGAGATCGTCACACCCATGTTATTGTATTTGCGGTTATTAATGTTGATGCCCGCCACGTAGGTGGAGCTGAAATTGGGGCCAAAATCTTTGGTGGCCCGAGCCAGAAGGTCCGCATTCACCTGGGTTTCTTTGGTGACCTGCTCTCTGTATTGCCCGGTTCCCGCACCGGTGATGTCATTGACCGGAAAATAGTTGATTTGTTCGTCGGAATACGTATCCAGCCCGGCGCGGGCAACAATATCCAGCCATGCAGCGGGCTTGATCCCCAATTCGGCGCTGTTCATAAAACGGTCGACATCGGTAGAATTCTGCTGTTCGTACAGCGCCCATAGCGCGTTGTTGTTGGCCGGATTGATGACGCTTCCCAGGTAGCTGCGGTACCCACGCTGCCGGCCGGTAACCGCCGACGCCGTCGGACTGGTATAGTAGCTCCCTTTGTAATCGGAGATATCGAAGTCTGCCGGGTTGCGTAAAAGGCCCACCATGGCCCCTGCCAGGTTGTTGCCCCGCTGGATCCTGTCCGAAAAGCTCTTGGTGTAGGCGGCCGTGGCGGACATCCGCACCACTTCATTGAATTTACGCTCCACATTCAGTCGCAGCGTGGTGCGGTTGTAGGTGCTGTTACCGCGTTGTACACCTTTCTGTCGGATGTCGCCAATGCTGAAAAAGTAGGTAGTTTTCTGGTCTCCGCCGCTCAGACTCAACGCATTGTCCATAAAATGACCGTCGCGAAAAACCTTGTCATAGTTGGAAGTATTAAAAACATCCTGTGAATTCTTTTTAATAATGGGATAATACCTCGTACCATCAACAGCCTCAAAAAAGGCCCCTGCCGCATTGACTTCATCCGCACCGCCGGCACGGTTGGCAATCTTATCCCCCCAGGCGTTGGCCCCATTGGGATTGTAGACACCTCCGGCTCCTTGCCCGAATTTGTCTTGGAAAGGGTGAAAGCGGTTGATCTGGTCGATCGAAAATGTGGAGCTGAAACCGATATTGAGCTTGTTACTGTCGGCCCCTTTTTTAGTAGTAATCAAAATTACCCCGTTTGCAGCGCGGGAGCCCCATAGGGCGGCCGCAGAGGCGCCTTTCAGTATCTGCATAGAGGCGATATCATTCGGATTGATGTCGTTCAGGCGCGACTGGGGCACTACGCCGCCCGAGGTGCCTCCCTCGGTGGTATTGCTGATCGGGATACCGTCCACCACGATCAGCGGTTGCGTATTGCCTGTGAGCGTGTTCTGGCCGCGTATCTGGATAAACGCCGCAGCACCCGGATCGCCGGCAGCCCTGGATACCTGTACCCCCGCCGCTTTCCCGGCCAGGCCGTTGATCACGCTGGTCTCTCCCGACCTTGCCAGCGCTTCTCCGGCGACCTTACTGCTGGTGGAACCCAACCGGTCGGCTGCCTCCTTAAACCCCGACGCGGTCACGACTACCTCCGAAAGGGCTTGCACGTTTTCAGCCAGGACTACATTCACAACGGACTGGTTGGCAATGGGTATTTCCTGTGTAACATATCCGATGTAGGAGAATACCAGCACCCCCTCCGTCGATGGTACTTCAATTCTGAACCCACCCTGCTCATCGGTAACGGTGCCTATGTTGGCTCCTTTTAAAAGCACGTTAACCCCGGGAATTCCGCTTCCTGTCGTCTTTTCAGTCACTTTGCCGCTGATACCGAATGCCTTGTTGTCGTAGTCCGGGCTGGCGTCGACTTTCAACAGGACATTCGGGGAATCACCGTTGCCCTTAACCTGGGCTTTGGGTGTATTTTCCTCCTTGTAGAGCAGGTAGAACCCCTCGCGTGGCTTTCGGTAATGTATTTTCGAGCCTTTCAGTACCGTTTCGAGCATGCTTTCAATCGTCGCATCCTTGTTGGGCGATACCAGCAGCTTTCTGTCTATCTGAATCTGGTCGATAAGCCCCGTTTGGTAGGCGATCGATACATTGAATTTTCCTTCAAGCGCCATAAGCCCGTCTTTCAACTGAATGTATTGCGGTTGATGAGGCTGATCGGCCTCGCGATTTTCGCTCAAGTATGAGACCAGTTGTCCCTGAGCGCTCGCCGGGTAGCCGATCAGCCCTAAAAACATGCATAGTGTCCTGGAAATGTTTTTCATAGTGGTCATCCGTAGTTTAAGTAACGAAACAGGTTATACGTAACTGCAATGCACGGCCAGGTAGCGCCTTGTCAACGGTCTTTTCAAACAGCTGACTTACGCCGACAGGCTCTGGGTTAATGATGACTGGGTAAATTGGGGTTTACAATAGAGACTGCACCCCGTTTTGCGGCTATGGAGCACAATGTCTTTCCCCGGAAGCTGGCCGGTTACCGGGCCAGGATCAGCTTACTATCTTTCTTGACGAAATGTAATTCAAACAAATTGGCGATGTCCCCGATAACGGTTTCGGCGTTTGTTGAGCCCAGTGGAATAGAGCCGGAAGCTCTTCTGGTCAACAGTTCCCGGTTTTCGACCAGTACCGTCACGCCATAATTTTCCTCGATTTTTTGCAGCATTTCTTGTAGCGAAGTACCCTCAAGCCGCCAGCGGCCCCGGGTCCAGGACGAATAGTTTTCGGGATTGACAACCTCCTTTCCGGTTATTTCCGAGCCGTTCTCACTGATCCGCACCATATCGCCTGGCGTCATGTAAACCTGTTTTTTTGTTCCTGCCAGGCTTAGCCGGATACTTCCGGATCTGAGCACGATGCAACTCCTGGTTTGCCGGTCGATCACGTTGAATTGCGTTCCCAGCACCTGGATGTTTTTGTCCGCAGACAAATGGACTGTAAAAGCCGAATGTGTCCGAAGATGTTTCACGTCAAAGAAAGCTTCTCCTTCCAGCCATACCTCGCGCGGGCGCCCATCCCAGGATGCCGGGTACCGCAAGCTGCTGTTACCATTCAGAACTACTTCGGAGCTGTCGGGAAGGATGATGTGACGGGTTTGTCCGTAAGCGGCTGCGATATGGACTGTTTCCGGTTGTTTCAGCCGGAACCAGGCAAGCGTACAGATCAATATAAGGCTCGCGGCGATGGCCAGATATCTTTTCAGAGTCCGTTGACTCTCATAGGAGGTGAAGGGCTTTTTGCGATTGGCACGGGTATTCGGAAGTCGCTGCCGTGCATCGGCCCAGACTTGCCCTTTGGACATCATCAGATCTCCGAAAATTTCCTGATCCTTTTCCTGCGCTTCCTTGCTGAGCCATTCCAACGCCCTGGCGGCATTGTCCGGATGCAACGCAAGCCATTGCTCTACCACCTTATCCTCTTCGGAGGTGGTCTTTCCGGAAAAGTAATGCATGACAAGTTGTTTGGAGACTTCCATGGCAACACCAGTTAAGGAAAACATCAACGATCTGACTGCTAACTGTACAGAGACAATTTTGAGCGCGACACCCTATGGTTAATTAAAAAAATAACCCGTTGCGGGTAGATCCTACCAGCCGACAGTACCGGTTCTCGTGTCACAATCGAGGCTACCTATGAGTTTTTAAAACCCGGCACCTATTTCCCAACGTTCAGGGTTGCCTCCCAAGGGAGTGGAAACGCCAACATCCCATATACCCGCATCCAAAATCTGGATCGGGTGCGGGTGGTGGCTAAATAGGCGTTTAATTTAACCCATTGAAGGCGTTAACTAATTCAAACTTTGCTGCCGAAAAACATGTGGTGTAAGCCCGACTGTCCGCTTAAACAAGCGAGAGAAATAGTTGGAATTTTCAAAACCCAGTGCGGAAGAAATTTCATTGATGTTCAGGGCCGTTCCTTTGAGCAAATTTTTAGCTTCTGCTATTAAATAAAGGTGAATTAGCTCCAATGCCGTTTTACCCGTCTGCTGTCTGAGCAGATCACTCAGGTATCTTGGTGACAAATTCAGCCTCTCAGCAAGTGCGGTCACGGTTGGAAGACCGGATTTATGAGCTTCTTCTGCTGCAAAATAGGCAGCCAGCATTTCATTGAACCTGGTGGCAATTGCTCCTGTAATCTCCGCCCGGTTAATAAATTGTCTTTTGTAAAAACGCTCTGCATATTTCAAGAGTGTATTCAAATGACTCAGAATAATGGTTTTACTATATGCATCTGTGTTATTGTGAAGCTCCTTATTCATGGTTTGCATCAGCGTCCAGATTGTCTCCTCCTCACTTGGCGAAAGGTGCAGTGCTTCATTAATATCATAATCGAAGTAATGATATTTTTTTATTTCATTGTGCAGCGCCGAGCCTGCTAGATAATCCTCATGAACAAGAATAAGAAAACAAGCTTCTTCTAAGCGTATATCTCTGAACGTAACTTTTTGGCGCGGCTTAATGAATGACATTGTTCCAAGGTCATGATCATACTTTGTTTTTCCGTAAAGCACACTTCCCGAAGTCAGTTTTTTAAAACCAATAATGTAAAAGTTTGCAATAAACTCAACGTCACCGGGCCAATGGTCATCTTTATTGGCATACAGAATACTGAACATAGGGTGCTCCGGTGGTTTCACTCCGGTAGCCTGGTTGAATGCGCTGATACTCTCGAAATGCTTCATTTTGGGGGCCGGTTAAGTAGCCCCTTTTAAAGGGCTACAATTTAAAGTTCTATTTACCGTGTGCTGCAATGGAAACATCCTGCCATTCTTCCCACGTTTTCATGCGTTCTGCATAAGTGTATTTAATCCACTGCAGACCAGCCTTGCCCAATATCAATCTCAGAGGTGGTTTTTTTGAATTAATAAGTTTGAGCATGGCTTCGGCGGTGGCTTCCGGCACTCCCCAATCTTCGAGATGGTTTGATTCATTCAGCGAAGCCCTCACCCCATCGTACAAACTTATTGGCTCGCTTTGTACACCGGACGAAGTGCTGAACTCTGTCAGATAACCGTTAGGCTCGACGATAGTTACCTTTATCCCAAAGCCGCTCACTTCACTTGCAAGGCTTTCACTGATCGCTTCGACCGCAAACTTGGATGCGCTGTAAATACCAAGCGTTGGAAACGCTACTAACCCTAATGCGCTTGAAACCTGAATAATATGTCCTGAATTTTGTTCACGCATGATGGGTATTACTGCCTGAGTCAGCCATAACAAGCCAAAAACATTGGTTTCAAACTGCTCTCTGATCTCCTGCTCATTCAACTCCTCAATTGCGCCAACATGTCCGTACCCGGCATTGTTTATCAGAACATCGATCTTTCCAAAATGGGCTTTTGCTGCTGTGATGGCTTCAAAGCCAGCTTTTTTATCAGCTACATCTAATTTTAAAACAAGCAAATGGGATGGATATTTTTCAGCCAGCGCCTGCAATGAATCCGTATTTCTCACTGCTACAATTACCTGATCACCTTCACTTAAAAATGCCTCTGCCCAAATGCGCCCCAATCCACGGGATGCTCCTGTAATAAAAATTGTTTTTGCCATTGCTTTCTACTATGTTAAATACAAGGCAAAATTCCGCATAAACTGACTGACTCATAGGATACAAAAGTCGGTAAAAAGGAGACGTTTTTACTAAATCCTTTTAATCCTAATTTTGCGAACGCCGGTAAAATAGCGGCGTCACATTGGTTCTACTCTTGAATAGCCGACTGAACAATTGCGGAAAATTCAAAGCCTAGCTGAAAACCGATCTAGCTTACAGTCAGCCAGGTTCCCTGTGCCTTCGCCTTCATTTCACTATTGCTTCCGGACGCGATTTGCCGGATTCGCATGTTGCAAATAATTCCATCATAGTCATCTGATTATCAAACAGATAATGCAAGAATTATACTTACAACGGGCAACTAACTTTCTATTTGGTACTCATGTGCGGTTTTACCCGCAAAAGCTTTGCGTTAATGGCAACCACAATGGTCGATGCGCTCATCAACACGGCGCCCATTGCCGGGCTCAACATGAAAGACGGATACAAGACTCCAGCGGCAAGGGGGATGGCTAGTAGGTTGTATCCTATTGCCCAAGCCAGGTTCTGCACCATTTTCCGATAAGTGGCCCTGCCAAATGTTATCATTTGAACAACATCCATGGGATCGCTATTGACCAGGATAATGTCTGCCGTTTCCGCCGCGACGTCGGTTCCGGAACCCACAGCAATTCCTACGTCCGCCTGGGCAAGTGCCGGCGCGTCATTTACCCCGTCACCAGTCATTGCCACGATTTCTCCTTTATTTTGTAACTCTTTAACTTTTTCCTGTTTCTCATGGGGTAGCACGTTAGCCAGGTAGCCATCCATCTTTAACTTTTGGCTGACAGACTGGGCAATTTTTTCATTGTCTCCCGTCAGGAGAAATGATTTGATATTCATCTTTTTCAATTCCAAAATGGCCTGCGCGGCACTTTCGCGGATGCTGTCCGCAAAAGTGATCACACCAACTACTTCTCCATTTATCATAATGAAATTCACCGTGTCGGTTGCTTGATCGACTTCTTCCGGAATAGTTGGCACAGGCATGTTTTCCCTCGTGAAATAGTTAGGTCCCGCAGCGACAACCTTTTTACTGTTCACCACACCACTCACTCCAATACCTTGTTTGTAATTGAAATCCGTCGATGCCCACAGCTCCAAGCCCCGGCGTTTCAGCTCCCTGATTACTCCGTGCGCAAGGTGGTGCTCAGAATTCTGCTGCAAAGCCGCAGCATACTGCAATATTTGACTGGAAGAGAACTCGTTAGAAGTCGGAATAATTTGCTGTATCTCATGAGAGCCCGTGGTAAGCGTGCCTGTTTTATCAAAAATGATGGTAGTCAGCTTCCGGGCGTTCTCAAATGCGGTACGGTTTCTTATCAAAAGACCATGTGTTGCCGAAAGGGTTGTAGATATCGCGATGACCAGCGGGATGGCGACTCCGAGGGCGTGCGGGCAAGACGTTACCATTACAGTTACCATCCTTTCCAGGGCAAATGCCAGATTTTGACCGCTCGTATACCATAGGATAAAAGTAACAACGCCGACCGTGATTGAAATCAATGTCAACCAGCCTGCTACTTTATCTGCCAGGTTCTGGGTGTTTGACTTGGCACTTTGCGCTGTCTTCACCATATTAATCACCTTATTCAGGTAGCTGTCATCCCCCGCCCCGGTGACGCGGACTTTCAAAATGCCATCACCATTGATCGCGCCGCCAATCACCTTATCATCCTTTTGCTTTTGGGCAGGGATGCTTTCTCCGGTAAGCATGCTTTCGTTCACATGGGAAGAACCCTCAATGACAGATCCATCAGCGGCAACCTTTTCCCCCGGTTTAACCAACAGAATGTCGCCTTTCCGAAGGTCTTTCAACGGAATATCGGTTACCTGCTTATCCCTTTCGACATGAACGATAGAAGGAAGAAGAGCAATCAGCGATTCCAACGCTTGCGAGGCCGCCATTTGTGATTTCATTTCAAGCCAGTGGCCAATGAGCATGATATCGATTAATGTCGCCAGCTCCCAAAAAAAGTCCATGCCTTCAAGCCCAATCACGACAGCCACACTGTAAACATATGCCGTAGTAATCGCCACCGCCACCAGCGTCATCATGCCCGGAGTCTTGCTTTTCAGCTCACCAACCAAGCCATTCAGAAAAGGCCAACCTCCATAGAAATAGACGATGCTGCTAAGCGCCAAAAGAAGATATTGGTCACCCGGGAACCGCAAATCGATACCAGCCCACTCCTGGATCATGTGGGATAGCAATAGAATAGGGACTGTAATGACAAGAGATATCCAAAACCTCTTCAAAAAGTCAGTCGTGTGATGGCCAGCGTGCTTGTCATGCCCACTATGCCCACCGTGGTCGCCACGACTACCTCCGTGCTGGGAATGATCCGCGCTGCCATGCGACTTCATTGGATCATCGTGTTCCGTTTTTTTGTCTGAGTGATGACTGTGGTGATGGTGATGTTCCATAATCAGATCATTTTATCATGTGCTTACACTTATTTTCAATAGTTCAGTGTCAGTCCGAGCCCGAATCCCATGTCACTGTCGTAATGAGCCGTAGCCCCAATATACCGGGTGAATATGTATTTGACTGCCGCCATGTACTCCCTGTCAGTGTTGACCATCAAGTTCATTCTCAATCGTCTGGAGAGCGGGATGTCCATCCGTTCCAACTGAAACCTCACGTTTCCATCTGTAAAAATCTCCGCCTGCGCTGTTACCAGCATGGGTAAGACGTAGTTGACACCCACGCTCAACACTGATCGTTTGTCTTTTGTATTGCGCTGCCCGAACAGGTTCTTTTCGACTTCATCCATTCCCATCTTCCGGTATCGCCAGTCAAACCCGATGAATGGCATCAGCCACTGCATTCTGCCGATGTACCGGCCCAAATGGGTCTCTACTTCGTATCCGTGATGGTCGTTCCAGCCCAATCTCCACTCTGAGCCGATGCTCCAGCGCGTGTTTTGAACCATCGCTTCACCGTCGTTTCCATTGGTGGCAAAGTCGTTTTCGGCCATGAAATGGAATTCCCGGTCGTCGGCAAACAATTTGCGCTGCGCTAACCTGGGATTCGGGATCTCAGGATTTGCAGGCGAATTTTCGTACGAAAAAATCGCGCCCATCCCACTCATCATATGGTACAGGATATGACAATGGAAAAACCAGTCGCCACTTTCGGTAGCGGCAAATTCAAGCGTATCGGTTTCCATGGGCATGATGTCGATGATGTTTTTCATGGGCGCGTTCGCACCATTTCCGTTAAGCACCCTGAAATCGTGGCCATGAAGGTGCATAGGATGGCGCATCATGGAATTATTGTAGATGATCATACGAACGTTCTCTCCCTTTTTGATCAGGATCTTATCCCGTTCAGAGACAACTTTATTGTCCATACTCCACACGTACCGGTTCATATTACCCGTCAGCACAAATCGCAATTCCTTTACGGTTGAATTTTTAGGCAATGATGTATTTTCAGGCGATGCGAGCATGGCATAGTTCAAGGTCGTTATCGAAGACAATGCATTGCTATTGTACATATTGTGCTTTGCATGCTTGTCCTTTTCGGCGTCATCCTGATTTCCCATTTTCATGTTATCCTTTTCGTTCTTGCTCTCAGTACCTTGCTTTTGGGTTTTCAGCGGGCCTGTAATTTCGGGGTACATGACGACATTCATATCCATCTGATTCAGGCTCATATTCATTCCCATATCATCCAGATTACCATTCATTTTCATCATACCGTTCATCATCTTCATCCCTTCGAAATATTTGAGTCTTGGTAATGGCGATGCAAGTTGCTTCACCCCTGCGCCCAGGTATAATGATGCCGACTTGGTACGGTCCTCGGATGTAGCCAGGAATTCATAAGATACGGGCTCAGCACCCGCCGGTGTGGCCGGAATTGTAACGATCACATCGTAGGTCTCCGAGACGGCTATGATTAATCTGTCTACCTCAACCGGCTCCACATCATTGCCATCAGTGGCAACCACAGTCATTTTTCCTCCTGCATAAGTAAGCCAGAAATAGGTCGATGCCCCGCCATTTGAAATCCGCAGCCGTACCTTATCTCCCGGCTTGAATTGACTAAGCTGGCTTTCGTTTTTTCCATTGATCAGAAAACGGTCATAATAAACGTCGCTCACATCCATCGCCGTCATCCGTTTCCATTCATTGCCCAGTTTGGTTTTCAAATACCCCTGGCCAGCCGCTTCCGAATAGCTCTGGGTTGCCCCTTTTTGTATCGCAAACCAATCACTGGCATTATGAAGCATCCGGTGGACGTTTTTGGGATTCATATCTGTCCATTCGCTCAGGATAATGGGTACCGTGGGTATTTCGGGTTCTCTCTTCTTGTTAAGGATCATCGATCCGTACATGCCTATTTGTTCCTGCAACTCGGTGTGGCTGTGATACCAGTGCGTGCCGTGCTGGATAATCGGAAACCGGTACAAATGAGTAGAATGAGGCTCGATGGGCATCTGCGTGAGATTGGGCACCCCGTCATATTTGTTCGGCAGAAACAACCCGTGCCAATGCAGTGAGGTTTCTTCGTCGAGCTCATTATGAACATAAATCTCGGCTGTGTCTCCCTCTGTGAATGTCAAAGTCGGCATGGGAATCTGTCCATTTACTGCAATGGCACGTTTGGGCTTTCCCGTAAAGTTCACGGTTGTGTCTTTCACGTATAGATCATAGCGGACAACTTTCTGGCCATATATCAGCCCCGAACTTAGCATTAGGATAGCCAGCGATAGCGTAGCCTTAAAAATGAGGACTCTCAATAAATCCATCGTGTGTAGGTGGTTTAAGATAGTACCTTCATAGCGGAACGGCATTAATCGCCTGATTATGGCATTTCGCTATGAAGGCATCGATTATTTGATTGTTTCGGTTGTTTTGCCACAATTCAACATCTGCGCGCCATAGTAAGGATTTTTGATTGCAGATTCCTGGCTGAGCCAATTCGCACCTTTCCCTTCCTTGGCCATCGGGCAATGTTGATAATAAACCGGCTCGGTTGGTTTGGCCGATTTAATCAGCTTGTACATGTTATCAGACAGTGAAGTAAAATGATCCCTCTGATGCCCTACATCTTTCGTCTCGGCAATATGCTCGGCATCAAAATCCAGGTCTTTCACCACTTTCATCCAAACGGTATGCTGCTCGCTTCCGAGCTGATCCATTTTTACCGCTTTAAGCGTTTTCACCAGGTTGTCCGCTTTCGAGGCAGCTGCTGCTCCATCAGAAGCGATCAACGCATCCTTGACGGCGTAGTAAGCATTCAAAACCGGTTTCAGCGGATCGTCGGCTGACGGTACAACCTGTTCGTTTGGGCTGTTGGCAGCGTCATGTCCATGCTGATGAGCGTTCATTTTTTCCTGAGCGGTCACCGGGCGCTTCACTGCACGCTCATATCGGTTAGATTCGTCCAGGCGGGCATAGGTATCATCGGGCGCGAGGTAATTTTGGTTATCATACCCGGCCAGTGCGATCTTTTTCAATACCGCATCCAGCGAGGTTTTCTTACTGTCATAGCTGATAGCGGCTATTTTTGTGTCCTTGTTCCACGAGGCCTCGGATATATTTTTTTGAAATGCGGCAGCTTCGATGGCTTCCTTGCATTGAGCGCATGCGCCGGCAATTCTCACGTTTTCTGTTTGAAGGTTCTTGATGTCGGCGTATGACAAAAGGGTGGATAGCAATAGGATCATTGCCATCAATAGCTTTATTGATTTCATTGGAATAGAATTTCGGGTTGTTAAATACATGAAAAGCCTCTATCAGGCAACAGTCCCGACAGGGCGTACCTGTGGCTGCAGATAATTTAACAACCTATATTGGGAGGTGTCCAAAGGGAAAGGTAGACCGGCTTCGGCGCCGGCTGCTGGAAAAACCAACATGAAGTATTATCGATGGTGTCAAAAACGGTATTGACAAGCCCGGCCGGTTGCGTCTTCATTGCATAGGCACTGGCTGCGTGTGCGCAGTCACAGCCGGACTGGCTGCAATTATGATCACACTGTTTACTTCGATTGCACGACCCGTAGTACCGGTGCCTCGTGCAACAGGCCTTTTTTTGGACAACCCTGTGCGAAACAGAGCTGATTTTATTGACGTGCTTCTTACCGCATGCAAGGCCTTCGCCAGCTCCAAACAGCTGGCCCACCAAGATCAGTATAAAGAAAACACATCCTTTCATTCCGTTCCATATCTCGAAGGTGCAAATATTGCAGCCTATTCAACAGGTTTTTCTACACAATTTGTGCTGTGTGTTACATAATTATGGGATTTCTTACGCCCGGGGGTAAATCACCACCCGTTTTATCTTACCCATATTAAAGTGTCGAACGATCAGTTTCCAAAATCATGTTTGTACGCAAGCTATTAATTGTCCTCTTTATAGTTCCGCTTCTCTTAGCGACGATTAAAGAAAAAAGGCAGTCCGCTGGGGTAATATCCGAAAAAGAGTTGGCTGTGGGTGCTCAGCCTCAAATTGCTGTCGATTCAAAGGGTACCATACATATTGCCTATGGCTTAAAAAATGGCAATGACCGGCTGCTTTACTATATTTTTTCAAAAGACAGCGGAAAATCATTCTCCGAGCCATCGTTACTCGGAAAATTCCCCCAAATGGGTTTGGGAATGGGACGTGGGCCTCAAATTACCACCACCAAAGATTTCGTCACTGTCACAGTTGGTGATCATCACGGAAACTTGTATGCCCTCAGGTCTTCCGGCGGACCAGGAAGCTGGTCTGCTCCGGTAAAGATCAACGACAAAGACTCAACTGCAAAAGAAGCGCTATCGGAGATATGTGCAGGCAGCGGCAATCTGGTCTACACAGCATGGTTAGATACCCGCTTAGGCAACAACAACCTCTTTGGAGCTATTTCCAAAGATGGCGGAGCGACCTGGGGGAAAAACCAGCTCATTTATAAAGGAGAACAAAAAGGCGTTTGCGACTGCTGTAAACCTTCCGTGTTTATCGATAAGACGGAGGTGCTGCATATAATGTTTCGAAACAAACTGGATGGCGCTCGTAACATGTACATTGTCCAGTCAAAGGATTATGGGCAACATTTTAGTACTGCAAAAAAACTCGGATCAACGGATTTCATGATTGATGGCTGTCCCATGGATGGTGGAGATATCTCCGCCGACGGAAGCGGAATCGTTACTACTGTTTGGAGGCGTCAAACCGAAGTATTCGAGGCGAAACCCGGTAAGCAAGAAGTAAAAATTGGCACAGGCAATACCCCGACGGTAGTTGAAACACGGCATGGCCCGTTGATTGTATGGCACCAAAACGGCGAGATACTGTACAGAGGTTCACATGGAAGGGAGGGGCGACTTGCAAAAGGGCAGTTTCCGAAGCTCGCTGCTAGTTCAGTCCAAGACAAAATATTCTGTGTCTACGAACAAAACGATAAGATTGTCTTTACAACTTTTCAGTAATGTAGCACATTACTGGCTCCCCGCCGTCGGAATTCGTTTTATCACATATTCGTCCAGCGGCTGATAAACGAGCGGATATTTCTCGTAAACGACGTTACTTTCATCCAACCCGAAATTAGCCCCTTCCTGCACGCCGATCAGTTTCAGGTTATAATAGGATTTAATCAGAAGATTTTTCCAAAATGATAGAGCGTTGTCGTAGGACAGGTATGAACTGCCCACGATAAACCGGTAATCACCCATATCGCGCCTGTCGTATTTCTTTTCCTCAGCCTGTTCATATGCGAGTTCTCCGCTTGCTATCAGGTCCTGAACAATGCGGCGGAAGAACAAATCGACTTTGGGCTCGATGCGAAACCCGATGTGCATATTGATAAAGTAGGCATCGTTCCGTGAAATTGTTTTCACATCGTAATGTAGCGTGTAAGGCTCGTCGGCCACGTTAACATGGATGAACCAATAAATATCTGCCCGTTTGGCGGGGCTGTTAAAAATGGAATCCAGCGCCCGGGTTTCAATCAATTCATTCTTGTTGCTTGAAGTAAGGTATATCAGGTTAGTGGCATAACTCCTGATGGCGTAGTTCGTTGAAAGATCGCTCAACTTTTGCGCGACGATGGGTGTAATGGGCGAAAATGCGACCAGTTTTTCCTGCATCCGGCGGCCCTGCTGCCAGGTGAGCATCGTCAGGGAAAGAATAGCTCCAACCACTAGCATGATCCAGCCGCCTTCGTGCAGCTTTTGCAGGTTGGCGATCAAAAACGAGCATTCGACGGCGAGGAACACAGCGGTGATCAGCGCAACAAGCGCCGGATTTAAACGCCGGGTGATAAGGTACAGCGCCATCAGAAAGGTGGTGATAAGCATCGTCAATGTGACGGAAAGGCCAAAAGCCGCCTCCATGTTTTTGGATTCACGGAAATGCAGGACCATCAGAATGCAGGCGCACATCAAAAACCAGTTGAAGAATGGAATGTACATCTGTCCCCGGATTGTGCCCGGGAATATCACCCGGTTTCTGGGCCACACACCGAGCCGGATCGCCTCGTTCACCAATGTGAAACAGCCCGATATCAGCGCCTGACTGGCTATCACCGTCGCCATAGAGGCCAAAATGACCGTAGGAATGTAAATACCCTGCGGGATAATGTTGTAGAACGGGCTCAATGCATTGGCCTTTCCGACGCCCAGCAGCCAGGCCGTCTGTCCGGCGTAGCTTAAAATCAGACAGACCTTTACATAAATCCAGCTTATGCGAATGTTGTTTCGGCCGACGTGGCCCATGTCGCTATACAGTGCTTCCGCACCTGTGGTACACAAAAAGATACCTCCCAAAAGCCAGAAACCTTCCGGATAGTTAACCAAAAGCTCATAAGCATACCAGGGATTAATAGCCTTTAAAACAGCCCAGTTCGATGAAAGCGCCATCAAACCGATCACGCCGATAAACGAAAACCAAATGAGCATTACCGGGCCAAAAAACTTTCCGATCTGCTGTGTGCCTAGCTGTTGGATCAGGAATAAAACGATGATAATGGCAATCACGATAGGCACCGTATCCAGGTGCGGATCGAATTTTTGAAGCCCCTCAATGGCCGAAGCTACCGAGATGGGCGGGGTAATAATCCCGTCCGCAATCAAAAATGCCCCTCCCAGGATAGCAGGCACGATCAGCCATTTACCAAAATATCTTCTGATCAATGTGTACAACGAAAAGATTCCACCTTCGCCATGGTTATCCGCCTGCAAGGTGATCAGAATGTATTTTAAAGTGGTTTGAAGGGTAAGCGTCCAGATGATGCAGCTGAGAATCCCCAGTGCCTTGGTTTGCGAAACGATTTCTCCTTCATGGAAAAGAGCGTTCAGTGTGTAAAGCGGCGAGGTTCCAATATCCCCGAATACGATCCCGATGGCTATCAGAAGCCCTGCGGGTTTGATCTGTTTGTGAAATGCGTGATAGTCTGTACTGTGTTCCAAAGTAAAAGGAGTTTTCGATTTCTGCGAAATAAATCAACTTTCGCAGGAATCTGCAAAATTTAGGTGTCGGACCTCTCGAATCGTCGGGTTTTTCACAGAAACCACGCTTTGTAAGTAAATAACAACCAAGTGTAGCGTCGATACAACCAAGAGTAGTTGCTTTTTTGCAGGCCGGTCGGCGTCGCCAATATAGTTTTGCGATGTCGAAAAACAAAACACAAAACACGTATGGACAGTAAGGTAATCGGCGAGAAAATCGCCAAAGCAAGAAAAGAAAAAAACATGTCGCAGGCGCAGCTCGCCCAGCAAATATTCATAAGCCCGCAGGCAGTAGGAAAATGGGAGCGCGGAGAATCGATGCCTGACATCACCACATTTGACCGGCTGGCAGAGATTTTAGGGGTTGACCTCAATTATTTTTCTGAAAACGCGCCGTCTGTGACCGCCGAAATACCTCATGCGAGGGAGTCGACAAGCCAACCCGTTCCTGTAATGGAGAACGCTACCAATTCCAACGACCGTCAGGTTCTGATAAACCTCACGGCGGCCGATCTGCAAGAAAGCGATTTTGCAGGGGTTGTTTTGCATAAAGGAAAATTCAAAGCCAGCTCGTTACGCGGGGCCGACTTCTCCAATGCCGACCTGACCGGAAGCTTATTTGATGCCACCGACGCACGTGAAGCCAATTTTAATGGCGCAAATCTGACAGAATGCCACTTTTCGGCCACAGAACTTACCGGTGCAAGCTTTGACAAATCCGTTCTTGTCCGCACGACCTTGAACATGTCCGGCCAGGGCGCAAAGTTTGTGGACGCCAGCCTGGTGGATGTGAAATTGATTAAAACAGACCTTAGAAAAACAGTCTTCCAGAACTGCACCTTTACAGGCGTTGATTTCAGTTACTGCGACCTGCGCGGGATCGATTTCAATGGGCAGACCTTTGATGGTGTCCGGTTTGACAAGTCTGCCCTAAACGATGTGTCTTTCCGGGGCGCAGCCCTGAGGAATGTATCTTTTACGGTTCCCTTCTCCTTGACTAACAAATCACACCTGGCGCTGAAAACCATCGACTTCTATGGGGCTACCATGGACAAGCTCACCTACCTGGCGCTCAAAGGCCTGATGGCAGTCGATCTGTCAAACGTTACAATCCTCTAACCGAAAGTAATCATGCAAAACCTGGCAATACAAGTTGAAGGGCTGCAAAAGTCCTTCAAAGGGCTTTCTGTGCTCAAAGGAGTGGATTTCGAGGTAGAAAAGGGCAATATTTTCGCCCTGCTCGGCACCAATGGCTCCGGGAAAACGACGATCGTTAAAATCCTGACCACACTGCTTAAACCCGATAACGGAAAAGCGATCGTTGGTGGATTTGACGTCAATACAAATCCAGGCCATGTCCGTCAGGTGATCAGCCTGACCGGCCAGTTTGCCGCCGTGGATGAAATGCTTACCGGGCGGGAGAACCTGATACTGATCGCGCGGCTGCGGCATCTTCAAAACCCACGTCAAATCGCCGATGACTTGTTAAACCGCTTTGGCCTCACCGAAGCCGCCGGGCGAATGGCATCCACTTACTCAGGCGGTATGCGTCGAAGGCTCGACATTGCGATGAGTCTGGTTGGAAACACTCAGCTCGTATTTCTAGACGAACCTACGACCGGCCTGGATCCGGAGGCCCGTATCGAAGTTTGGAAGATCATTAAGGAACTTGCGTAGGGCTAACTGAACCTTAATTTCAAGAAATATAGTAGCTAGTCGGACGTCGATTGTCCTTATGTGGCGACTACCGCATTAAACTGACTTTAAGCATACTGATGTCCCTTAAAGCCCGCTTTAACACAAAAAAAGGAGCAGAAAACTGCCGTTTCCCACTCCTTTTTAGCCTTTTTGAAAAGGATTTTTTCATTGCCCCTCCTTTTTAGACGCCCTCTTTTTGCACCGGCGGCTCAATTTATAGCAAGCAAAATTTTACATACTATTTGCTTTTTATCAGCTTTTGGGAGACCATAGAACCGTCAGGCATTTGAATGTTGACCACATAGATTCCATTAGGGAGGGACTGAATGTCAAACGTATGCCTGTTTTGGCCTGTTCCGTTGTGGCCTTGGGTTATGATCCGTCCTGATACGTCCAGAATCCTGATCGTTTCCAACCCGCCTAATCCTTCAATAGTCAGCTCGTCCTGCACCGGATTGGGGTAGACCGAGATCCGCGCCGCGCCATTTTCAACAGACAGCATTCTGATAGAACTAAAAGCATATGTACCGTCCATATCGACCATTCTCAGGCGGTATAGATTTTGACCTTTTTCCGGTGAATTGTCGGTGTAAGAGTAATTTCTCAAAATACTGCTTTCCCCGTTTGACCGAACACTGCCTATTGAAACCCAAACTTTCCCATGGGTGCTGCGCTCTATTTCAAAGCGGTCCGAGTTCACTTCTTCGGTGGTAGACCAGGTAAGGTGCGCCAAATTTCCCTCTTTCCTGGCATCAAAGGCAACCAGTTTGACGGGCATTGGGCAATCGACAATGATGGTTAATGTGGCGATCGATTCGAGCCCGTTGCCGTCGGTTACAACGTAGTCAATAGAGACCGTATCACGCAAGCCGTTCAATGGAATAAAACTCACGGCCCCACTGACTGGGTCCACATTATATTGGCCCTGACCAGCGACAGTCAGGGTCGTTACCCGATCGGGCGAGCCTGGCGTCAGCAGTTTCACACTCGATGGTACCAACGGTACGCTTCCAGCGATGTCATTGGCCAGCACGTCGACCGTAGTAGCATTGCAAGTAGTCGTGCCATCATCGTCCACGGCCACTGGCGGATCATTGACAATTGCGCTTGGGCAGCGCGCGCCGTCACCTGGGGTTACTCCGGACGCTGTCGAGAACAGCGACGCCGTTAGGTTGGTAAGAGGAGCGCTGATCTTGAAAATGGCCCCGCTGCCGTTATTGCCTACATACATGTCCCCGTCTGTATCAAAGAAAGCAGTACCAAAAGCGCCGGTGTAGCCAGATGTTTCGATGCCTGCACCGGTTACAGGGCCTACTGTGGTGCGGTTACCAGTTGCCGGATCAAATTGATATAATACTTTGTCTGTACCGAATGCATAAATCAGACCGTTGGTAGGATTGAACGACCAATCGTTCAAGTTGGTCGGCGTAGTGGGCAATGTTACGGCAGTCAGGTAATTTGCTGAGCCGGGATTCAGGTCGACTTTGGTGATCTGGTTTGAATTGGCTGCGTACAGGTACAGAATACCACCCGGGCTCACATCTCCCGTTGCAAAGCCCGGAACCGGAGACGGGAAACCGGTCACATCATGGAATGTCACAGACCAATCACTGCCGATCCGGACGAGCTGATTAGTGCCGTAACGGAAACCCCAGATATAGTTGTCGACGGTGTTGTAGCCGATGGCGTTAACGAAAGCGTTGGGACCTGGGATCAGGGTCTGTTTGGCCAGGGTTGTATTACCGGTCGAAAGATCAAGTGTGTAACCGTCCGAAACGTTGGCACCATCTATATTCCGGTTGCCGATCACATAGCTCAGTTCCGAACATGGAAAAGCAGGCTGGGCGAGCCAGGAACCGGTTGCTTCCCGGAACGGGTGCGTGATGTCACCTTTGCTCAGGCCAATAAACCCTTGGAAATCGTCTAAACCAGTGCAAGGTTCATATACAATGAGATTCTTGACATTCCAGAAGTCCGGCTGATCGTATATGACCCGCAGGGTCGCGGTGGTGTTGACCGGGTTGGTAACCGAGACGGTCGCAGAAGCCGGTGAGGAAGGAAAAGTGATGGTTCCGTTGACGGCATCGTATGAAGCGCCTGTCACCGAATTGATCGTTATGCCGGCGGGAAGTTCCAGCTTGAAAATTCTCGGATGCCCACCGTCGTCCGTAAGGTCAACCGTGAAATTCTGAGCGGTTCCTGCTACGGCCGGCGATCCCGGACCGGTAATTGAAAACACCGGTTCAGCAGGACTTGGCAGGCCTGGAATAGCGTCGATAGCGTCCCCGTGGAGCCCGGAATAGTGCACTGCATAGTCAGCACCTGTGGTAGAATTCACCGCAGACTGGACAGCCATAAAATTGGCATATGTCGTTGCCGGCGCTGGAATATTATTCAATATGTAAACCAGCCGTGCCGCTTTCAGTTGATCGACCGCATCCGCACTTCCCGACTTATCCAGGTCCGGACGAACGCTGGGCGAGAATATAACTTCACCGATGTAGTTGCTGTTGGCCATGGAAGGAGCCGGCTTCCCGTAATCGATGCAAAAGGATATTTCAGAGGAAACAAGATTCTTGTTCCCATCAAAATAGGCGGTAGCAATTGGTGCAGCTTCCTCCGGATATGAATCCATCGCAATGTATGAATTCGGGGTTATAAACTTTTTCCAATATGCGACCTGAAAACCAAATGCCGATGTAGCTAACTGGTCGCCGGTAGTATAAGGAATAACAATTTTAAAATCGCCGCCCGACGAAGCAACGGGGCTTTCGAAAGTCACAGTGATCGGGCCCGTATATGTCCGCGTCTGCGACAAGTAGCCGGAAGCATTCGCTGGCGTGACGGTTTCTGTGGGAGTCCCGCTTGCCGAAGTCCCCAAATAGATTTTGATAACGGCCGAAGGTGCCATATCCAGAAAGTCAAACCGAAGGACAACTTTGCCCAATGTTCCGTCAGAAAGCTCAGGATAGATGGTGGCTGAACGAAGGGGGTATATGGCGTTCATCGTCGCTTCGAGATTGAATTTGCCGGAAGTCGACCTTCCACTCCCAATTTTTCCGGCAGGCACGGTTTCCGGGAAATAATTCCCCCCATCAAAGTCCTGGTCAAAAAAATACCATTGAGTTCCGCCCCCTGGGTCCGGGCATGACTGTGCATTCGCAAAGGATAATGCCTTTAATGTCAGAATCGCAGCAAAAATAAAGCTACTGAATCTTCGGGCCAGAAGGTCTGGTGATGTGTAAACATTTTTCATGGAATATATTGATTTAAGTAAGAATTCCTTTTTGGGTTCCTGAGGGGAGCCCATTGGGTATAAGGATTATCGCAGGCCAGGGAGTTGATCTGGTCCAATTGGTCTAGTGCGGTATAGCGTAGTTAAGGTATTTGGCTATCAAATGGTTGGTAAAAAACAGTATCCGAAAACTTCGGATACTGTTTTACTTACCCCAGCACACTTTGTTATTTCACTACAAATGTCTTGCTGTGGCTCTCGCCATTTGCGTACACGATCCTGACCACATACAGGCCTGCGCGTAGATTACGAATATCCAGGCTGTCACCCGACTGGTTGGCTTGCATCACTTCCACGCCGGCGACATTGTAGATCGATGCCTTATACGAGCCGGAATGCGGCAGATTGAGCGACAATCTTCCATTGACTACCGGGTTAGGGTATACGGACAATGCACCTTTCACAACGTCGAACCGGAGTGCTACGGCAGAACTATACATGTAAGTTCCGTCGAGATCGATTTGCTTCAGACGATAGTAGTTCGTACCTGTCATCGGCGACGCATCTTTGAAATCGTAGCTCAACGCACCTTTGCTGTTACCGCCTTCGGTTTGGTTTTCCACAAATCCGATGATGTTCCAGTTACGTGCATCGGCGCTCCGCTGGATCTCGAAGCCTTTGTTGTTCACCTCTTCGGCAGTAGCCCAGGCCAGATTGGCTATGCCACCTTCCTTAGCCGCCTTGAAGTAAGTAAGCGTTACAGGCATTGCCGATTCAGAGGTAGTCGATAGGTACACGAATGAAGAAAGTGAAGAAATGTTATGGAACTCCACATAATTGACCCCATCCTCCACGCCGCTCGCGTTAGGTGTCAGTTGAACGGCCTTGCTTGCGTCAAGCACTCCGGAACCGTACACATTCGCGATGACGTCTTCCGCTGATCCTTCATACTTGAACCATGCGTTCACCTGAGCGCCCGGAAGTTGCGTAGCAGTCAATTCGGAAGCGCTGTAATAGATACGTACTTTGGCCCCTGTGAATGCAGTAGCAGAGCCGTTGGTAACCGATGCGATCCGCGGCATCAGGCTGGTCGTTTTGGTACCATCTGTATAGGTCACGCCTTCCGGAGTAATCTTCACCGTGAGGTTATTGAGGACGTCCGCAGGTAGACCTGACGTTGCGAACAGTTTCAGCGAAGCGTCAGCGCTCTTACGGAAATACGTCCACTCGCCGGTAGCACAGTTATCGACGAATTGCGTGGTTTCTTCCGTTACAGCAGGCAGGTACACAGTACCCGTGGTAATCGGGGTCACTTTACCAAACGTGAAGTAACTGGCGCCATTCGGGAAGCTATGAGTGGCTTCGTAGTCTGTGCCATTCAAAGTCACCGGAACTGCCGTCACGTTGGACGAGAACGCAGCGTCGGACGCGAACAGGATCACATAACCTGCGCACGCATCGTTGGCTAGCGTGGTAGTCCCCACCGAAGCCTGCGGAAAGCGGATCAGGGTCTCTCCGGCCACATTGGTATTCTGAACTTTCCAGATACGGTTCATACGACGGCCGTTGTTGATGCTGCCTGAGTAAACAAACGGTGTATTGGCAGTGGTCATGTTTTGCGTATTGCCGTTGTCACCCCACACAAGGAACTGCCCATCGCTTAGTGAATTGGTATTGGCAGCATTGGTTGCAGCAATTCCACCTAAACCGATGATCACCTGATCGTTGGTGTTCGCATGCTGGCTGCGGCTTTGTTTCTGATGCAGGGCAGAAATAAAGTCATTACCTATACCGGCCACGTTGTTGTAATGGGCAATGTTTGCATCTTTATCCCAAACAACTACTCCACTGGAAGTGGTGTAATTGTTAGTATTATTCAACGTGACACCATATTTGATAGCAAGATAAGTATCTACCTTGTTTCTTTCGGTAGCAGTAACGCTACCATGTCCATAAACAACCAACTCGCCTATATGCCCGGTAAATCCCCAGTCATCTCCTCCGGGGGGATTTACTCCTCCATTTGCACCGAAAATGTGCCCACCGGTAACAGCGCCCGTCGCAGTATGATTTGTACCAGTTCCAATGGCAGCACCATTGAGGCCGTTACTTACATTCACATCAGAAAACTTGTGGTACATAATACTTGGTACAGTAGTAGAAGCTGCAATGCCGCCTGGAACAGCGTTGTACGTTATTAGTGCCCCGGTATTATTTCTTCGGCCAACCCCGCCATTAGGATAAAGAGATGGCTGATCCCAGTTGGTTCCATTAAATGTTGCATTATTCATACCAACATTAAATACCCTAGAACCCGCTGCCCCCTCCTTTGTAACCTTGAAGATATCAAAGTCCAAACTATGTAAGGTTTGCACATCTATATTACCTATCATTTGCTGGATAGCCGTAAAATTGATGCCTGGGTTGTAGTTAAAGTAAGTAGCACCTCCGTTTTTAAATTTAGGCAAAGGAGCTTCATTAATCTGCCCAACCGTTGTACCAGAAGTGAAATCTGTCCAATAAGCAACATCGCCATCTTCACCCGCAGCATCAACTAATTTATCAGCACGGTACCAGTAGCTCAGGTTGTTGGTTACTCCACCCGGTGCCTGAATAAAGGCTGCAAAGGTGAAATATTGTCCATTCGCTATTGTGACATCGGCATAGGCATATTCTATCCCGTTTACAACCTGGCTGTTTTCCATCGCTGTTATTACGTCCGATGCATCAATGGTTGCATCCCCACTTTGGATCAGTTTCAGGTTGGCATATCCCTTAGCCCATGCGACTCTTACCATACCAACAGCGTTGGTATTTTGAGCTTTCCAGATGGATGCAAAGCGGTAATTAACACCACTTATTCCTGCGATAGAAACCGTTGGCGCTTTTGCGAGATTGTTATCACCCCAAATCAGGTATTGACCGTTGGAGAGTACACCTGTGTTGCCAGCATTTGTATTGTCGAGACCCGTGGTACTGATCAAAACTTGCCTGCCTGGGTTGGTGCTCCATGACTGCTTCTGATACAAGGAACCCATATCGTCACGGGAAATACCTGCAATGTTGAAATGATAGCCATTGTTGGTAGCATTTGCCCACACAGTACCAGAAGATGAGTTTACATAGTCTTTTGTACCCGCGGCGTAGGTTGTACCATATTTGATCGCCATATAGGTTTCAACCCGATTCATTTCATCCTCGGTAAGTCGTTGTTCAAACACAACCACTTCATTCAACTGCCCATTCAACGCGCCATGGTTGTCATCCTGGCCAATTTGAAAATCCCGGGAAGCATTATTGATGACGGCATTCTGAATCTGGTTGGTACCCGAGAAAACGGTGCGGTTACCATTTAATGACACGGTAGCGCCCGCATAAGCCGCGGTACTGCCCTCGCCATTCTGCCATCCGGACCCTATGGTAAAGTAATTTTTATTCACAAAACTATTACCACTTAAACCCTGATAACCCGGCCCTCCTGTAAAGAACAACAGATTATAGTTACCACTTACCGAATAGGTATGTAACCCGGGATAATCCATGGAAGAATGAAAACCGGCAAAACCAACATTTTTTAGGCTGTTAAGATACCCTGCCGCATAAATTGACCCATTTGCCCGATCTATCACATTTACTCCTGTGGGAGCGGTGTATCGCATCCACTGGCTGCCGGGGAATGTAACTGTTGGATTGAAATTGGCCAGCGTTGTGGTGTTAGAGAAAGTAGGTCTGTTTCCTGCGCTCGCCTGCACAAGATTGTATCCGGTGCCTTTGTATTCATTCCATTGTTGCAGAGCCTGTCCATCTGTTGCCACCGTTGTGCCCGCGTCAGAAAACTGCTGACCTGCTGCATCTGCCCTATACCATGCCGCCGAAGCTACATTACCCGGTCCGGATACGAACCCTGCGAAAGTAAAGTATTGACCATCACTCAGGGTTACGTCAGCGTAATTATAAGAAACACCATTTACAGATGCTGAATTGGCAGTCATATCTGTTCTGGCGTCTGTATCATCAATGGTAGCGTCGGCGCTTTGAATAAGCGTAAGGCTTGGAATTCCGGACGGCCATGCCACACGCACTGTTCCTACATTTGCTGTATTTTGTACTTTCCAGATAGCCGCAAAGCGTAAATTCAATGTGGGGACACTGGCAAAATTAAACGATGCAGAAAGCGTTTTAGACAAACCATTATCGCCCCAAATCAAATACTGTCCATCAGAAAGTGAAGTTCCGTTTCCAGCATTAGTGTCTGTCAGGCCAGTGGTCGAAATTATAACCTGCTGCCCTTTATTGACGCTGATACTTTGCTTTTGACTCAATGCGGACGACTCATCACTGGCAATACCAGCCACGTTGTTATGATAGGCGCTGTTAGCAGCCGCATCCCACGCAACGCTTCCATTGGAGTTCAGATAATTTACACCTGCCGGCAATGTGATACCATATTTGATCGCCAGATAGCTATCTACCCTGTTTCTTTCAGCCGCAGTCAAATTTCCGCCACCATAAATAACCACTTCTCCAATATGACCGGTGAAGCCCCAGTCATCACCACCCGGAGGATTGGTACCTCCGTTAGCGCCAAAAATATGGCCGCCAGTCATCTGCCCTCTTGCCGAAACATCATATTGTGTACCCAGGCCTGCACCGTTCACACCCTTCCTGATAGATGTATTGGTGAAAGTGTGGTACATGATGCTTGGTATGGTGGTAGAAAAAGCAATGTTACCTGGATTTACTATGACTGCTCCTCCACCTGTACTATTTCTGGTAGCCATGTTGCCGCTGGCATAGAGTCCGGGCTGATCCCAGTTGGCACCACCCAATGAGGTATTATTCATGCCAATGTTAAAATACCTCGTTCCACTCATACCTTCTTTGGTCAATGTGAAAATATCGAAGGAAGTATTTTCTAAGGTCTGGGTGGTGATGTTGCCCAACATTTGTTGGATTGCAGTAAAATTCACACCCGGATTGAAATTGAAATAGTTTGTTGCACCTTGTTTATAAACCGGAACAGGCGCTGTTGCAATTTGACCGGAAACAGTACCTCTTGCAAAATCTGTCCAGGTCGTAACGTTACTACCATCCCCTCCAACTTTAACCAAGCCTTCATCCGCACGATACCATTGGGTTAAACCTGTGGTAACACCACCGGGCGCCGGTACTTTGGCCGCAAATGTAAAATACTGACCATCGGCCAGCGTCACATCCGCATAGTTGTAAACGACGCCATTGATTGTAGTCTCGGATGTCAAAGGTGTCAGCACATCTCCTGCACCGATAGTCTGATCGCTACTTTGGATCAGGCTCAGACTTTTAAGGCCTTTTGGCCAGGCCACACGAACGGTTCCCACAGCTCCTGAATTCTGCACCTTCCATATCGCCTGAAAATGATGGGATACCGACGGAAATGCAGTGGTAGATACGGTTGGCACTTTGGCCAGGCCATTGTCGCCCCATATCAGATACTGCCCTGCGTTCAGCGCTAATGAGTTACCTGCGTTCGTGTTCGTTAAGCCCGTAGTACCGATCAACACCTGACGCCCCGCGTTCGTGCTCCAAGATTGCTTCTGGTGCAACGCACCATTGTCGTCGCGGCCAATACCTGCAATGTTATTGTGAAAACCTGTATTAGCCGAAGCATTCCAAACAACATTGCCGGCAGAGCTCTTGTAGTCGCGCGTTCCGCCCGCGTACGTCGTCCCGTATTTGACAGCCAGGTACGTTTCGACCCGGTCCATCTGGTCTGTCGTCAGCTTATCTTCGAACACCATTACCTCATTCAGCTGGCCGCTGAAAGCACCGTAATTATTATCCGCACCGATACGGAAATCACGCGCGCCGGTGCTCAGGTTGGCATTATAGAGCTGGCTGCCGTTGTAGTCGGTACGTGTACCGTTGAGCGACACGGTCGCCGCTGCGTACGATGCATTCGTACCAGCGCCGTTCTGCCATCCCGAACCAGCCGAAAAGAACATGTCTGCTGTGTAGGCAGAGGCACTCAATCCCTGGTAACCAGGACCTCCTGTAAAAAACAGCAGTTTGTTATTGCTACCAAAAATATGCAGACCCGGATAATCCATCGATGCGTGAAACCCGGCAAATCCGCTTTGTTTCAGCGTGTTCACATAGCCGGCGGCATAGATACTGCCATTGGCCCTGTCGATCAGATTTACACCCGTACCCGCGGTGAATTGTAGAAAGTCGTTACTGCCGTCGAAGGTGACGGTGGGGTTAAAATTTGCCAACGCGGAGCTATTGGAAAAAACCGGCCGTGCGCTGGCCGTAGCCTGGATCAGGTTCCTGCCTGTCCCGCGCGCTTCGTTCCATTGCTGAACGGTGGCGTTATTCGACGCGGCCGTGGAGCCTGCGTCTGAAAATACGGAGCCAGGTGCGTCGGCCCGGTACCAGACCGCTGGGGAAACCCCACCGGGTGCCTGCGCACGTGCGCCAAAGCACGCAAGCATTGCAGAAGCAAGTGCGATGGCGGCAACTTGTACATTTCGTTTCATAAAATAGTTTTCAATTGTCCATAAATGGTTTACACTTCTCTTCTCTTTCTTTTATTTATTCATAATCAGTACATTAAGTATTAATAAATTGATTTTAGAATTTTTGGGCATGGCATGGCCAGCTAGGAGGATACGCTCCGCCCCGAAATGGGTTCTTTGCCCCGGTCCGATTCAGTTACAAGGCTTTATCTCACAGGTGCGAAACTGTTCTGCCTGGTGTCAGGAAATGAAAATGACATAGTGTGGCATAGCGCAGATTTCCAGGATCGTTTACCGCGGAATTAATTCTAATAGTGGAGGTATTCTGAAAATATTTCTACGACAAATGTCCAAACTTAATTCGATTGAGGTAGGGGAGAATCTTGGCTAAATAGTAGGTTTTTCTTGTCAGAAAGGCCCCATAATGACATTTCCCGCACTACTTCACGGATCTTAGCGGGGAAGTTTGGGCAAATCTTACGAGCACCTGTCGGAGCCCTGCCAGGCCACATTCAGTTTGGCTGTATACGTCGAGAGGTCGTAAGTTTGCGTGATTTCACAAAATCATCGTCTGTTTCCCTAGTGCATACCCGTTGATGAATAGCTACAAAAATTTACTGCTTACACTCATTGCCGTTTTTTCCTGCTTCGCTCCCGCGGCAGGACAGTCATTTAAGAATTTTTCGGAGGCGGAAGAATCGCCCATAAACGGAGTCCTTGCCATTACGCAGGATAAAGACGGGTTTATGTGGTTCGGTACGCTGAACGGGCTGATCCGTTACGACACCCGGACGCTGACGCCCTACCGGATGGATCCGGCCAGAAAGCCGCTCTTTTCGGACATCCGTGACATCATTTCCGACTCCCGGGGGCGCATTTGGGTGGGTACGGCTTCGGAGCTGACGCTCTATGACCCGAATACGGCCGATATCACCCATTTTAAATATGACTCCACCCGGGTTAACTCATTGTCCAACGAGTGGGTCAACTGCCTGATCGAAGACAGCAAAAAACAGATCTGGGCAGGGACGCAGCATGGGCTCACCCGGATCGTCACGGGCAATGGGTCGTTCAATGTTTCCCGCCATTTGCAAAACGAATTCAAAGGCCGGGCCCTGAATATCAAATGCATGGCGGAAGGTATGGACGGAACGCTTTGGCTGGGCACCGCCGACGGGCTGATCAGAATGCCGGCAAATGGCGGGAAACCGAAGCTGTATCAAATGCCGAAGACCATATCCCAAACGCAGCTGAACGAGTTTCTGACGGTCTTTACGAACGATAACGGGGCTATTTGGCTGGGAAACAGTCTCGGAGGACTGATCCGGTTCGACCCGGCGGCCGAAGCTTTCAGTACCATCACTGGTTTGAAAAACACCACGGGCGGCTTGCCGGTCGTAAGGGAAATCATCTCCGACAGACGAGGTAAGCTGCTGCTCGCCACGGATTCAGGGCTGGCGCACTTCGATCCATTAACCGGAGAGGCGGATTGGTATACCAACCAGCCCGGCAATCCGCAAAGCTTGCCCGAAAACGCGCTGCTTTCGGCATACCTTGATAACCAGGGCGGACTCTGGCTGGGATCTTACTATTCCGGGATTCACTATTTCCATTTCAATTCGCCGCGTTTCAGACGGTGGCCGTTCGAACCTAACGATCCGCGTGCCGGCTCGTTTGTGAATGCGTGGATCGGAAAAAGTAAAACGAATCGCATGTGGAGTATTTCGGACAAAGCGGACAAGCTCCTGCTTTTCGATGCCGACGGCAAAAATTCGATGACATTTCCACTAAAACTGGCTGCTGAGGGCGACTATTATACGTTTTATATCGATCAAAACGACGTGCTTTGGGCCGGCGGCAACACACTCCTCACCAGTTACGACTTCCGAAGGGGAATTTACAGGCATTACCCATTCGCTAAACCAGGGCAGATCGAACCTGCTAATGGACGCACCTACGCAATCACCGAAGACAGCTTCGGGCATTTCTGGGTCGGTGGGCGGTACGGCTTGCTTTTATTTGACAAAACGACCGGTACTTTCACAAAAGAACCTGTGGTCACCTACACCACAACTATTTTCGAAGACTCCCGGCGGAATATCTGGATCGGCGGAAAAGCCGGGTTGTACCGCATAAAAGCGGAAGCAGCCAGGTCGCCCAGGCCCGCGATTGAAAAAATTCGTTCGCAGGAAGAGTTCGTCATTTCCTGGCGGATCAATGAAGACCGGGCGGGAACCATATGGGCCGCTTGCCACACGCAGCTTTTAAAATATAATCCCGAAAAAAATCAATTTGAGCTGAACACGGACATCCCGAGGGAAGCCGCGCTGGATGTAGTACCCGACAGCAAAGGCTATATCTGGATCAATGCATCATCGAAATTGTACCGGTACCATCCAAAGGAAAGGACCCTGCAATCGTACAGCGCACACGATGGTTTGCCTTTGAAAGGGACCTTAATGCAGGGCGCGGGGACGGTCGACAGGAATGGCCATCTCTATTTCGTGACCGACAAGGGCATGTTTAGCTTCGACCCGGCCACCATCTCCATTCCTAACCGCACCGCCCCGATTGTCTTGAGCGCATTGAAATTGTATAACAAAACAGTGCGGGTAAGCGACAGTACCGGCATTCTCCCCCTGCCTGTCGGCAAGGTAAAGGAGATCACGTTCCGGCATGATCAGAGCATTTTTACCCTCGACTTTGCGCTGCTCGATTATGTGAGATCGGATGTCAACCGGTATGCCTACAAAATAGACGGCATTGACCGGGATTGGAATTACGTGCAAACCCCATCGGCCACCTACACGAACCTGCCCACCGGGAGCTATATTTTCCAGGTAAAAGCTGCTAATGGGGACGGCGTGTGGACAGAAGAGCCGCTGCAAGTCAGGATCAACATCCTGCCGCCCTGGTGGCGAACGTGGTACGCCTACGCTTTCTACCTGTTGCTGACCGCCGGTATCGTGTATATTATTACGCGCTTCTTCTGGATAAGGAGCTCTTTCAGAAGAGAAAATGCACTGAACCAGGTAAAACTCGATTTCTTCACCAACGTATCCCACGAAATCCGGACGCACCTTTCGTTGATCAGCGGGCCATTGGAAAAAGCCTACCATCAGGCGGTAGAGGGCAAGAACAACGAAAATTACCTCGGCTATGCCCGAACCAGTTCCGACAGGCTGATGCTGCTGGTGAACGAGCTGCTCGATTTCCGTAAGATCCAAAGCGGCGGTTCGCGCCTGCAGGTGCGCGAACACGACGTGGTCAGGATTATCAAAAGTGTGATTGCCGCATTTGAGCACATGGCGAAGGACAAAAGCATAGAAACCATGCTCATCGCTCCGGAAACGCCGGTACCCTTATGGTTCGATATCGACCAGATGCAAAAGGTATTCTACAACCTGCTGAGCAATGCCTATAAGTTCACGCCCGAAGGCGGCAAGGTAACCGTGCGCATTGCAGAAACCTCCAACGAAGTAAAAATCACCGTGGAAGACAACGGCAAGGGCATGTCCCGGGAGCATTTGCAGAAGCTTTTTACCTATTACTACCAGGCGGATTCGGAGAAGCCCGGTTACGGCATCGGACTGGCCTTGTCCAAGGCTATTGTAGAGCAGCACCGCGGCTACCTTACCGCCGAAAGCCGTCTGCACAATGGTCATGCACACGGCGAAGCGTCACCCGGAGGCACTACTTTGGCGATCAGGCTGCTGCGGGAAAAGCGGCATTTCGGGCCCGACGAGCTGGCGCTGAACGGAAATGGCTATATGGGCGATATGCTGGCTGAAATGGCGGCGATGCCGGCCAGTAACCAACTAGCTGATGCCAAACAGTCCAACACCATCCTCATCATCGAAGACAACGACCAGCTGCGGGTATTCATCCGGGACCTGTTTGAAGGCGAGTTCAATATCATTGAAGCGGAGAATGGCTTGCACGGCCTGGAACTGGCCAACGAGCATTTGCCTGACATTATCCTGTCGGATGTCATGATGCCCGAAATGAATGGACTGGAAGTCTGCAACAGACTGAAAACCAACATCGCCACCGCACACATTCCAGTGGTACTGCTCACCGCCCGAACCCAGAACGAACAAGTCATCGAAGGGCTCGAATCGGGTGCGGACGACTATCTGGCTAAACCCTTCGATCCGCGGATTCTTGAATTGAAAATCCGCAACCTCATCCGCGTACGAGATCAGTTGCGGGCGCGTTACCGGCAATCAGTGTTGACAGACGAGGACGGGAACACTATTGCCCAGGATGTGAACGAGGCATTTATTGCCAGGATCAGAACCATGGTAGCCGAAAACCTGGCCGACCCCGACTTCGGTGTAAACGAACTTGCGGCGCAGGCGGGGGTGAGCGTATCGGTGCTATACCGCAAGCTGAGGGCGCTCACAGGTATGACCGTAAACGAGTTTGTAAAAGCGATCCGGCTTAATGAAGCCAAAAAACTACTAATATCGGGGGTTTATAATGTAGCAGAGGTAGCCACGATGATCGGATTCGACGACAGCAAGTATTTCAGCAAAGAGTTCAGAAAGGTGTTCGGGAAAACCCCGAACGAGTTTAAAAAGAACACAATCAGCTAATTATACAAAATCAGGCCTCCCGCAAATCCGGGAGGCTGATTTACTTACTCAACGTCGGCCGGAATCCGGCTAAGATTTAGTGTGTATACCAGTGTAGTCATTACGTTTACTTCATTTAGTACGTCGTTTCACTTCCGTGGGAGTTTCTCCGAAAAATTTCCGGAATTCTTTGCTGAAATATTTGCTATCCTCATATCCGATCGCGGCGGCTACCTCCGCCACATTATAAATTCCTGTCTCCAATAGTTTCATGGCTCCCTTCATTCGAATTGTTTTAACAAATTCGTTTACAGTGGCACCTGTACGTAATCGGAGCTTACGATAAAGGACCGAAACGCTAATGCCTATTTGAAATGCCATTTCATGGACACCAAAATCCGGATCCGCGATATTTTCGAGGATGAGCTGTTCCAGTTTTTCAAGAAACTGGTCGTTTAATCCATTCGATTCGGATTGGGCCGACATTTCCTGTACGACTTTACCACGCATTGCATCGCGTGACCGAATCAGGTTTTCTATTTTCAATCCCAGCACCTGGCTATCGAATGGCAAAGAGATATAATCATCCGCACCAGCTCTAAGTCCGTCTATTTGCTGCGAAACGGGCCCCAATAAAATGACGGATGCGTGGCTTGTCGCGGCATCGGATTTCAATTCCGTACAGATCGACATCCCGCCAACCGACGAAGTGGAAATATCGCAGATAACCAAATCGGGTTTTAATTGACGTGCCAGGGAAAGCCCTTCTTCACCGCCATTGCTTTCTATTACACGGAAGCTATTCCTTGATATATTCCGCCCCAGATTGTACGGATTAATACTATTTTCAATAATTAATATCAGCCTCCCGTCTTCCGAATTCATAACACGATCAAGTGCAAATAATTTGTTATTTTAATAAAAAGGTGCTCGCTAAAATAAATGCCGGAATTACCTATTGCGGAGTTGAGTAAAGATCTGGGCCGACGATCTTGACTTCCCGTCGGATGCCCACAAACATACCTGACAGCTTATTCGCATTCAACGCATTACTGCCCAAAACAGGCCATAAACACAAAAATCCTACCAGATAGGCAAGATTTTCTACCATTCCGCCGGGGTTCGGATACCGGCAGGATAGCACTGTCGGGGCCTGTCACGAGATTTACCGGAAAGCATTTTTCCCTACACTTATTTTTTTATCCGACAAAAAAATAACCGCACTAAAATGACGATTATCTCCCCCCAGTGTCTGAAAATAAAGTGGCAATTTGAGCCTGATAAAATCGTCGGACATCCATCATTGATTTGATCGCCTCCGCATCATTCATATAAAGAATATTATACGAAAATGAGAATCCACCTCACCGAAGAAGATTATCGGGTAATCATTGTAGATAGCCGCCCCATGTTCCGAGCGGGAATCAAATCGGTTATGCAATCGATGATACCCCGATGCAGGTTTTCTGAATACAACTTGCTAACCGATCTGTCAATAGACAGCACGGTCGAATGCTGCACCTATTTTTTTTTCAGGGTGAGAAATATGTCCGATAAAGTAATTATAAGCGCTATTAAAAAGATAAGGTCGATGTATCTGAACTGCAAGATCATTCTTTTTGACTATCAGCATCAAATTGGCGACATCATCCATTTCTTCCGGGAAAAAATCGATGCATATTTACCCGATGATTTCGGCGACCACGATCTCAAAGATTGTGTCAAATCGTTGGTCTCAAACCGGATATATGTCAATATGCAAATTGCGATCGACCTGCTGATGACAACTCCACGGGTCTTTCAGCGAAAAAAACGCATTGACGCCGACAGAAATAAAGGTGGCCAATTAAATCAAGTTGACTGGGCCTCGCAAAACCAATGTGCGCTACACCCGCATCGAAAATCCGCAGGAGGTGAGTTATGATCCGTTCTTTGAGGGTGAAAACTTTTTCCCGGGCAGAAAGTGGACACCGTTGGTTTCGTTCGGAGTGAAGTTTGGCCTACTGGTTTGGCAGAAACGGGACTAAAGACAATGCAGAAAGCAGATTTCCCTACTGCACTTTTAAAATTCAGACCGATAGGAAAAGGGCCGATATTTAGCAGCAGCCTCGTATGTAGCGGTCTGGCAATGCAATACACTCCAAGCAGCAATCATAAGTATAACGGTGTCCTAAACAACTCGATGAAGTGAACTAATACGATTTCAAAATTAGAACTGTCCGCTCGTTCATTGTCATACGTATAGAGAAAAACGATAGCCTGATTTGACTAAACTTGTAGTTAAAATTTTTCGAGTGCCTGAATACATTTGATCAGCCAAAATTGTCTCCCCAAGAACCAAGATCTTCACCCCGAAAAGTTGGTTTTTGACCCCTTAAAGGACAGTCTTCGCACCAAAAACGTATATACTTGCCAAAGTAATCGGGCGGCGACATCACAAAAAAGAGTGTTACAAACCACGCTCAAAGTCCCAACAAATCTCTTTAAATATTTAAAGATGGACCGCTGCGAGCCTGCTCGCAGATGGCACTGTCTTGTTTTCCCATAGTAAAACCTCTATATCAGCATGCAATCAGAATTTACCCGTAGCTTTTCAATGAAAGAAATTTCCAGGTCGGCCGAGCCCGGCGCCCCCCTGATCAATCCTTTATCTCCCACAAAAAAGTTCACTCAAATGCTTATGGGCCTCGCAGTGCTCGCGATGGCGCTGCTTTGCGGGATAGACCGTGCTTCCGCCGAAGGTTCCTCCGCATGGGGCGTGACCGACAACAGGCAAGTTAATCTGTTTATCCCGTCAACAAGCAATTCGGGCGGTGGCAATACGGGATATGTCACCCGGGGCTTTATGATGCTGGCATCCAACACAGGGTCGGCAAGTAATCCCTATAATCCTGCACACCGTATGTATGTATGGGTTAAAGCAAACGAAACCGTCTTTTATGGTTTCAGGACTTCTTCCGGTACCGCTACGGTCAACTTCAACTGGTACCATGACAATTCTTCCACAGGCTTTTACCCGACAGCCACCACCGCTCCGAACAGAGTACTGGCTCATGCGCAAGGCATTACCCAAGGCTCCGGAGGGGCTACCGGCAGGCCTTCTAGCGCCACAGCCGCTAGCAGTGGGCCCAGCCAGGTAACGGGAAATGGATATACTGCTTATTCATTTAAAAACACCACTGGATCGGATAGAGCCTACTGGGTTGAAATCGAATCGAATAACCTGGAATTTAATTATTGGGATGTTACCGTAGCCTCGGGATCGCCCGGCAGCTACACGCGGCAAAACGGCCGTTTGTATTGCAAATATTGGAGTGTGGTAAATGACCTGCCAACTACCGCAGGCTCTTCCAGCTCCACTTCTTCGCCTGCAAACTTTGGCTTTTACATTCCGATCGACAATACCCTTACACCTGCCCAGGATTTTTATGTGAAATACGCCAACTTTGGGGGCAGCAGCTCTGGTTATGCCATATTTTTTGCAAACCTGGATGGTCCCAAAACCAATCTGACATTCGAACAAAACCGTCGTTCAATGAATGGCTCTTCGTCGAATGCGCATTTCCCATTGTTCGTAAGCAATCCAGACGCGAGTGTCTGGCCTTCGCCTCCGTTACCAATAGCAACATTTGAAGCCGTCTTTTCCAGAAGACCGGGTTCTAGTCCCGCCGCCGGCCAAGCGTCTTTCAAGGTCGAAATCGACAACCCGTCCATTGTAGATATTTTGATTGATCTGAATGGCAACGGGTATTACGACGGAAGCGACGTGATCATTTCAAACGAGTATGACGCCGCAGGTATCTACCAAATATACTGGAACGGAAAGGACCGCACCGGCACAGATGTACCCTCAGGAACGGCAATCCACTTCGTGTCCTCGCTCATGTTTTACCCGGTACACTTTCCGATCTATGATATGGAGCAAAGCCTGGGCATCTCTATCAAGCACGTCAGACCGCTCAGATCAGGTACCGAGCCTGTTAACGATAAGCTTTACTGGGATGACAGTGACATCGCAAGAGCCAATATCTCCGGCACCAGCACATTGAGTCCCAGGAGCGTTCCGGTTAATGTGACAGGCGTTTTAGGACCTGATCACAAATGGTGGGCCAACGGCGACAATGGTTTTAGTCAAAATAACACGATCAATACCTGGACAGGCGCTTACAACGACGAAATTGTTCGTGAGCTGCTTTTCAACTATACTTCCGACGTAGACCTGGCAGTAACCAAAACAGTGTCTGCGGCTACGCCCAGTGTCGGGCAAACTATAACCTTTACGATCGAGGCGACCAACATTCCGCTGCCTGAGAATGCGGGAAACCCGATGACCGCCACCGGCGTGATAGTGACAGATGAAATTCCGGATGGTTACACCGTTGAGAATGTGAGCGTTTCCAAAGGTTCCTGGAACCCGGCAACCGATACGTGGACGATCGGTACATTAGCCGAAAACGAAGTCGTTACGATGACTGTGACGGCCAAAGTCAATACAACAGGACCTTACCTGAACACGGCCATAGTACAGAGTAACGAAAACGACGACAACCAGGCCAACAATAAAGATAACGCGGAGGTAGTAACCCCACCTATCGCCGACGACGATCAAAGCCTGCGCAATGCACCAGCAACCGATGTTACCCTGAACATAATTAGTAATGACAAGCTTCATGGCGGAAGTGTGCCAACAGCCGCAGCCGTTGCCGTGGACCTGGATCCTTCGTTGGACGGCGTTCAAAATACACTTAGCGTACCAGGCCAGGGCATGTGGACCTACGCTCCCGCAACAGGTGAAGTTACTTTTGCACCCGAGACAGGTTTTAATGGAAATCCAACACCGATTGTTTATACACTGACGGAAATTGCGACCGGCCTCTCCGATCAGGCTGCCATTACTGTCACTTACCTGAATCTGCCAAATTCCAATAGCGTGAACGCTCCTATCGCCCGGCCGACAGTCGATCAGATGATCTCTTTGAATGGAACCGGCGCAAATCCTCCCCTCATGTCAGGTAACGACTCGGAAGATGGATTTTATTCGGGTAACACAGGTACTAATGCCAACCCGAAAGGTGTCATCATTACCTCGCTTCCTGACAATGGAGAATTGTATTATGACGGCTCTTTGGTAAGCACCAATGAAATTGTTACCGCAAGATTGTTTCCCAATCCCGCACTGTTCAGTCTAAAAATGACGGGTTCAGGTTATTCGAAAACCTCATTTGAATATGCCTATGTCGACGCAGACGGGCTTATCGACCCTAGCCCTGCCACCTACACCCTCACCTGGGAAGGCGCATTGCCAGTAACGCTGGTCAGCTTTGAGGCGGTTAAGGAAGCAGGCCTCGTACGTTTGTCTTGGAAAACGAGCGAAGAAATCAATGCATCCCACTTTGACGTGGAGCGTAGTAGCGACGCCAAGAACTGGAACAAAATCAAACAGACTGCTGCTGCCGGAGAGAGCCACGGATTAATAAGCTACTCATTGATCGATGAAGCACCGCTTTCCGGGACCAATTACTACCGACTAAAAACTGTTGACCTGGACGGTAGCTTTGCCTACTCGCGCACAGTGAGCGTCACAACAGCCGGTCTGGTGATAAGCATATATCCGAATCCTACTTCGCACCTACTGTATATCAAAGGTCTTGATGCGAGTGCGATTCGCTTGGTTTCGCTGGTTAATACCGGCGGCGTAACCGTTTTAAAATACAACTCTGTGCCAGAAAATGGTATCGATCTCGGCCAATTTCCCAACGGAATGTACCTGGTTAAAATCGTTACCAAAAATGGTGAGCAAACTATGAGAAAGATTGTGGTGAGCAAGTAGCCTCAGCACCCATTGCCACATTCTGGTGAGCACTTCGAAAACTTGCCTAAAAAAGGCGGTTTGCTCTCGATCTGCTCACCAGAATATTGAAAAAAATTGCACGTTTTGATTGTATACGCACAAAAATAAAACCCTGCAAATCAGTTATTTGCAGGGTTTTTCTGAATGTTGTTGTATTATATTATCGATCGTTTTGGAGCACGTACACCCTAAATCAAACTCCCTCAGACACATTTTAGCCGAATTTCGTTAGCTGGTCGAGTATCTCATAGTGAATTCCGAGCACAATCACTTACACTCCGTAGTCAAAATAAACAGGATTCAATGCTTACAATAGTCTTAGCTGCAAAGCACTCCGCCGTACCAAATTTACAATGCTCCTCCTAAGTTATTTTTCCCGAAACATAATGCTGTTATTAGGCTGTCCGTGCAGGCCCTGGGGTCAAGTCGGCTAATTCACATGCCGCAACTGAACCCGCTCCATCAGCATGTCGCGGTAGGTCCGGCTAACTGGAATTTCTTTTTTGCCGATCCAAATCGAATTACCCTGAATAGCTTCAATTTTGGAAAATTGAACGATGTAGGATCGGTGCACCCGTATGAAACGCGTAGCGGGCAATAGTTCTTCCAACTTGCCAAGCTGCAAAAGCGGCATCAGGCGGTCGGCCCCGCGGTGGATCAGTACATACTCGCCGTAAGCCTCTACATAGTCGATATCGCCAAGTGTAACGTTGTATATTTTAGAGTCCGCTTTGATGAATATTTGGTCCTGCTCATCATCGGCGGTGGCCGGTTGCTGTATGAGATTACGCCTGCTCAATTGGTCCGTTGCCTTGCCAACCGCCTGAAAGAATCTTTCGAAAGCAATGGGTTTAACCAGATAGTCGACTGCATTAAGCTCATAGCTTTTGACGGCATATTCAGTGTAGGCAGTCGTAAAAACCACCAACTGGTCTTTCCCAAGCGTCTGCATAAAGCTGATCCCATTGATGTCAGGCATTTGAATGTCCAGGAAGAGCAGGTCGAGGTGGCGGCTTTGCAGCACGGCCGCAGCTTCGATCGCGTTGGCACACGTGGCTACCAGATCGAGCGAAGGGATTTTGGAAACATAATCCGTGAGCAGTTTACGCGCCAGGGACTCGTCATCGACAATCATGCAGGTCATTTTCATAGGTTTACAGTCAGTCGGATTTCAAAGGTATCGGCATGATCGGCGATATCCAATGCATGTCGCCCGGGATATGCGAGTTCCAGTCGCTTTTGAACATTGGCCAGACCGATCCCGCCGGGCTCACTCTCCGCCGTCGATACAGCAGTTTTGGTGTTAATACATCGAAAGGACATTGTATTCCGGCCATCCACATGCAGCTTAATGCCTATGCGACCTTGCGGGTTCATATCCAGGTCCGAATGTTTGAAGCTGTTCTCTAAAAAGGTCAATAGCAATAACGGCGCGATCTGATGGTCACCGCTTACACCCGCCGCTTCGAATGTGACCTGGCGCTGATAAACTTCGGATTTCAATTTTTGCATTTCCACGACGTTGCGCAAAAAAGCGACCTCATCCTGCAATGACACCCATTGCGGGTGACATTGGTATAGCATGTACCTGAGCAAATCCGAAAGCTTCATGATCATCGGCGCGGCGCTATCGTCTTTCAGGTAAGCCAGGGTATAAATGTTGTTGAGTGTATTGAACAAAAAATGCGGATTGATCTGGTTTTTCAAAAATTGCAATTCACTTTCCAGTTGCTGTCTGGAAAGTTCGGTTTGCATTTGCAGGGTTTCGAAGCGGTCCGCCGCAAATTTCCGCGTGGTACTGATGATCAGCACAACCATAAACAACAGGTAGGCCCGCATAAACTGAAATGCCCTGGGATATTGAATATTGCGTTTCAGGATTATCTTCATGTCCGCGGGCACGAGCGATGTCTGAATTTTGGCGAACAGCACCAGCAACGCAAAGCATAGGACACCGTAAACGATATATCGCTTTTTTTCCAGAAAGGTCGGGATCAGCAGCAGCATATTGGTATATACGATCCCTGCCTGCAAACCTACATTGACAGTCGCCGCCCAAACGGCATCAGTGTCCCGACGGGCATTGGAAAACATCAGCACCCAGATCAGCCAGTAGCCCAGCCAGGCAAATATGGTCATCGCTGGGATCTTCTTGAACGCAGTCGTTTTCATTGTGAGACGGATTGGAGCTGCAATGGTAAGCCATATCGTCGAGAACCAAAACAATCTCCGTCGAATGGCGCAGTTTATCCTCTGAGCCCGCTGATTTTCCGGTTCAGATACATTTCTGCCGAAAATAATCCGTTCAAGGGAAAAAACCCGGATTCCACGCCGGATTTACCCGCGATCATTGAGTTAAATTTTTGATCCCACATTCCTGTATTTGTTTTGGCCGAGAAACAAAACGACACGTCCAATGAAGAACCTGACCACAACTATCTGTGCCATTGTATGGATACTCCTGCTGGCCGGCTCGGCACATGCACAGCAAACCCAGCTGGCCAATATGCCTGCTGATGAGCGGGCACAATGGCAAACGCAGCGAATGAAGGAAACGCTCCAACTCGATTCTGCGCAGGTAGTAAAAGTATCCTCCATCAATTTAAGTTATGCCCGGCAAACGGACCCGGTTATCGCTGGTAACGGCAGCAGGCTCACCAAACTCAAAGCGTTCAGGCAGATTAATGCGGCAAAGGAAAAGGAGCTGCAAGGTGTGCTCAGCCCGCAGCAATTCAGGCAGTTCAAAAAGCAACAGCAGGAAATGAAAGAGCAATTTAGAAAACGTAAATCATAAGCAGAGATGATCAAACTCCTGAAAGTACTGACCGCGTGCACACTCGTATTTTGCTCCTGTCGCACCGGCCAGGTTGAGCCGAAAGCGTCTGACGATTACGATTTTTCCGAGGTCGACAAATTCATTGAAGGGCATGCGGATGATTATAATAATCAGGTAATCGTGCTGGTGTCCCAAAACGGCCAACTGATTTACAGAAAAAGCATCGGGCTGGATGAGCATACCGCAAAGCCAATTGCCTCGGCGACGAAATGGCTTTCGGCCGCAGTCATGATGAGCCTGGTCGGCCAGGGTAAGCTATCGCTTTCGGACACGATCGGCAAGTACCTGCCGATTTTCACCGCACACCGGAAAGGCAGTATTACCATCAGGCAATTATTTGCCCATACGGCCGGATTCGGAGGCGACTCCCCGCAGAAATACGAGTACAAAAGGCTGATGACCCTTGCCCAGGCAGTCGATTCCATCGCGGTTTATACGCCGTTGATCGCCGACCCCGGTGCAGAATTCGATTACGGCAGCGCGGGTATGCAGATCGGCGGCAGAATCGCCGAAATCGTATCGGGTAAAAAATGGCAGGACCTGTTCGATGACCGCATTGCCGGGCCCTGCGGGATGACAGCCGACTACCGCTCCGTTCGCAACCCGATCATCGCAGGCGGCGTACACACGACCGCCGCCGATTATCTTCGGTTCCTAGAAATGCTCGTCAACCGGGGCACTTATAACGGGCACCGGGTACTAAGCGAAGAAGCGATCGATGCGATGCTGACCGACCAGACCGTAAATGCAAAGATTACGGGCACGCCCTACGCACACAATCCGTTCTCATCGACGCCCGAAAGGCCGGTCCGTTACGGTGTCGGCAACTGGCTGGACGTTTTCGATAGCGACGGAAAAGTAGTGGAAAGCAGCAGCCCTGGCTTATTTGGTACACACCCATGGCAGGATTCCAAACACAAAATTGCAGGCATTATTTTTACGCAGACCACCCCGAGGCAGAGCAGCATGGCGAGCCTTGAAATCCGTCAGATGATCAGGAAAATTCTGGATTAAAGCGCGTAAGACGTGGGAGACTGCCAAGGGTACTTTTGAGATTTAAGCATATCTTAAGAGTCTTCAACATAATTATTTCACAGCTTCTTACTTATTTCGTATGCCCTGATTATAGTACTATCACCAATCGTATGCGAATCCTGATCATCGAAGACGAATCCGGCATCTTAAACTTCCTCCGACAGGGGCTTGAAGAGGAGTCTTATTCGGTTGATACGGCTACCAATGGCCTGGACGGCCTTGAAATGGCACTCGCCGAAGCATACGATGTGATGCTGCTCGATTGGATGCTGCCGGGTAAAAGCGGAGTCGAAGTGTGCCGGGAAATCAGAAGAGCTGGTATCAAAACACCCATCATCTTTCTGACAGCCCGCGATACGGTGCAGGACACGGTCTTCGGCTTGCAGGCCGGCGCCAATGATTATATCAAAAAGCCATTCAGCTTTGAAGAACTTTTAGAGCGGATCAAGGTGCAATTGCGGCCGCATTCAGGTGAACAGATCGAATTTAGGCTGGGCCCTATTGTAGTAGATACCCAATCCCACCAGGTTTTCAGGGATTCGCAGGAAATTAAGCTGACGCAGAAAGAGTTTGGCCTGCTGGAATTTCTGCTTCGCAACAAAGGAAAGGTATGCCGCCGTACACGCATCATCGAAAGCGTTTGGGATATTCACTTCGAATATAATACCGGTGTGATCGACGTTTATATCAATTCGCTGCGCAAAAAGCTGGGGCTCACCAAAGAGGAAGACTACATCCAGACAATCCGGGGCGTGGGTTACATTGCAAAGGAAATATGAACAACACTGGCATGAGATCCTCCTACCGAAACCGGATCGCGCTTAACTTTACCCTCGGCACGGGGCTACTGATCGCCCTTATTTTTCTACTAATCTATTACATCGTCAGCGCCACAGTTTTCAACCGTCTGGAAAAAGACCTGGGCTATGAGTTGGAAAAGCATTTCTATGAGGTAGGCGTCCAGCGCGGACAGCCCTACTTTGCCGACAAGGCCGAATGGCTCGAACGCGAGCATAGCGAACTGGAAATCAACCCGGTGTTTGTCGCACTTACCAATCTTTCGGGGAAGGTAATCGACAAATCTCCCAATCTGAAAAATGACTCGCTAAAACTCCATTTCTCGCCGGCAGACCATGCTGTTTTCAAAACTACCCTGCATGGACTGGCCATCGAACAGGTCCAGCAGGTGATCAGGGAAAATGGCCGGCCGGTGGGCTACATCGTTGTCGCTATGCCCATCGATGAGTCGGAGAGAGTTCTTCTTAATTTAAAAGTGGTGCTTTTGATCGCGTTTCCGGCGGTGCTAGCCATCCTCTTTATTTTCACGCGCTACCTGGCCGGCAGGAGCATTCAACCGGTACTGACGGTGATCGAAACGGCCAGCAAGATGTCGAATAGCAACATGGGTAGCCGCATTCCGGTGCCATTTGTCCAGGACGAATTGTATTTGCTGGTCACGACCCTGAACGAGCTGATGACACGCGTCGAGCATGCCATCGACCGGGAAAAACGATTTACTTCCGACGCCTCACATGAGCTCAGGACTCCGTTGGCTGTGATTAAAGGCACCCTGGAAGTGCTGATCCGGAAGCCGCGGTCAGCCGATGAATACGTGGAAAAAATCTCGTTCTGCATCGGGGAAATGGACCGCATTAATCACCTGGTCGATCAACTGCTACTACTGGCGCGGTTTGAAAGCCAGCAAAAGGCCATGACCATGGGAATCGTTGACCTTTCCGAGCTCACCGCCAACATTCTGGTGCGGCACCAGCAGCAAATCGTAGAAAAGAATCTATCTGTCGATCTGGATACAGTTGGAATTGATACCGTATATAGTGATCCGTACATGGCCGATATCATGCTGGACAACATTATTTCCAATGCTGTGAAGTATTCATCCGGACCGGCCCGCATTGCTATCAGCATCGCTACTTCTGAGCAGATCACCTATTACACCGTGGCAGATAAGGGGATCGGAATCGACTCCAACGACATCAGTCGGATCCGCGATGCCTTCTATCGGTCCGCCCCCCTATCCCACCCTGAAGTGAAAGGCAGCGGCCTGGGGCTCTCTATTGTCAGCCGTATGTGCGAAATGCTGGGCGTAGGTTTCACGATTCAAAGCGAACTTGGCAAAGGCACCCAAGTGACGCTCTCTTTCCCAATTTTAAGCCAATCTTAAGAATTTCTTGAGAATCCCTTAAGAAAGGCAGGGATATCTTTGATTAAACAGAAAGTAATCACAGATAACCCAACTGATCATTTATGAACTCCACCGGACACGCTGAGAATCTAAGCCGCCATGCATTTCTGCGTAAGCTTGGTTTTGGCGGAACTGCCCTTGCCGCATTCTATTTTGGCAGCCATATGCAATCCTGCACCAACGACCGCGTCAATCCCGCGCCTACCAATATGACCCTGGATTTGAACGATCCGGCCTACGCAGCCCTGAAATCCAGTGGTGGTTACGTCGTAAAGGACGGCGTCGTCATCGCACGAAGCAATACAGGCACCTACATAGCAGCTACCCGCACATGCAGCCACGAGGGCCGCAACGAGGTGATCTACCAAACCGACCATTTCTATTGCACAGCCCATGGGGCCAAGTACGATAACGCCGGCAAGGGCCTCAATAGCGAAGGAAAAAAGGGCATAGCCGTCTACACGACAACCCTTGCCGACCAAATCCTGACCATAACCGCCTAAGCGATGCGCAAAACGACATTCACCCTACTGTTCAGCCTGTTGGCTTCTGTCGTATTCGCTCAGACGGATCTGATGAAAGAGCTCGAACAAGCAGACGATTCCACAGTGCATTATGCAGCGGCAAGTTTCAAAGGCACCCGCATTATCAACGGGCATTCGGTAGAAACAGTTGGCAAGAACAACATGGACTTTATTATTTCGCACCGGTTCGGGGCGATCAATTCCGGTGCGGGCAATTTTTTCGGTCTGGACGAATCCCAGATCCGGCTCGCGCTGGAATACGGCCTCACCGACCGTCTGATGGTGGGCCTAGGCCGCAGCAGCTATCAAAAAACGATCGACGTTTTTGTAAAATATCGCCTGCTTCGCCAATCGAGCGGCCTGCGCAACATGCCCGTATCGGTGACGCTTTTCGCAAGCGACGCACATAATGCAAGCACATCCACGCCGGATCTTCCGTTTTACACCATCACCCAACGGCAGACCTATACATTCCAGGCGCTGATTGCCCGGAAATTCAATGAAAAGCTATCCTTGCAGCTTACCCCAACGGTAATGCACCGCAATCTGGCAGAGAAGCCTCTGGATGCCAACAATGTGTACGCGCTGGGAATGGGAGGCCGCTACAAGCTCACCAAGCGGACCTCGTTCAATGTAGAATATTGGTATACACCCAAGACCATTGGCGGCACTACGCAGCGGGACCCGCAATACACCAATACACTCTCACTTGGCTTTGACATCGAGACCGGCGGACACGTTTTCCAGCTTCATCTGACCAACTCCCGCGGCATGATCGAAAAGCAGTTCCTAGGCCAAACTACTGGCAAATGGAGCAATGGGGATATCTTCTATGGTTTCAATGTGGCCAGGACTTTCAGTTTTGATAAAAGCAAAAAACGCGGCAAAAACGATGGATACTAAGCTTTTCAAATGGGCATTGCTGCTAATGGTCAGCCAGCTGCTGGCGATCTGCGCGAGCGCGCAGGTGTATATGACCAAAGCCGGACAAACCAGTTTTTTCTCGGAAACACCGCTCGAAAACATATCGGCTGTAAACCAACAAGTGTCGGTCCTGCTTAATAGTGTCAACGGAGAAATCGCAGTCCGGATGCAACACCGGGCATTTAACTTCCCCAACAAGCTAATGCAGGAGCATTACAATGAAAACTATATGGAGACCGATAAGTACCCGGCCGCCGGTTTTACTGGAAAAATCAACGAACAGGTTGATTTTTCCAGGGACGGCACCTACCCAGTCAGCGCGAGCGGCGTTCTGGACATACATGGCGTCAAGCAAAACCGGACGCTCAACGGTCAGCTTACTGTCAGCGGCGGACGGCTCACGCTCAGCTGCACATTTGATGTAAAACTGGCAGACCATCATATACAGGTACCTACCCTGGTGATCACCAAGATCGCAGAATCTATTTCGGTCAAAAACAGGTTTGAGCTGACATTGAAAAAGACATCGTAAACTTCCCAATGCTTAACAGGATCATCGCATTCTCGGTCGCCAACAAGCTCAAAGTGGGGCTGCTCGTGCTGGCCCTCATCGGTTACGGAAGCTATGAGCTCACTCGGCTGCCGATTGATGCGGTACCTGATATTACCAACAATCAGGTGCAGGTGATCACCATCGCACCCTCTTTCGGCGCGACCGATATCGAAAGACTCGTTACGTTTCCCATTGAGCAGGCCAACAACAACATTTCGGGACTCAAAGAGATACGTAGTTTCTCGCGCTTTGGCCTTTCCCTGGTCACAATTGTTTTTGAGGATGATGTGGATGTGTACTGGGCACGCCAACAGGTCTCCGAACGGCTCGCGAAAGTACAATCGCAAATTCCTCAGGGCATCGGCACGCCGGAGCTCGGGCCCATCAGCACCGGCCTCGGCGAAATTTATCAGTACGTAGTGCGTGCCAAGGAAGGTTACCGGCACCGCTACGATGAAACCGAACTTCGAACGATTCAGGATTGGATCGTCCGAAGACAGCTGCTTGGAGTCCAGGGGGTAGCTGAGGTGAGCAGTTTTGGTGGCAAGCTCAAACAATATTCGATAGAGGTAGAGCCTGCCAAACTGCTTTCTATGGGACTGAATATCAATGATGTATTTACCGCATTACAGGAAAACAACGCCAATACCGGGGGAGCTTATATCGAAAAGGGCCCGTCGGTGCTCTACATCCGCAGCGAGGGATTGGTGGAAAACCTGGAAGATATCGGCAGCATTGTTGTCAGGAACCTGCCCGACGGGCAGCCGGTTTTCATACGCGACGTTGCCGAAATCAAGACAGGCTTTGCAACCCGTTACGGAGCAATGTGCTACAACGATCAGGGCGAAGTCTCGGGAGCCGTGGTAATGATGTTAAAAGGCGCCAACAGCAGCGAGGTGATCCGCGCGGTGAAGCAGCGAGTGGCGCAGATCCAGAAAACACTGCCCGAGGGCGTGGTGATTGAGCCCTTTCTGGACCGTAGCAAAATGGTCAACAATGCGATCGGCACGGTTGAAAAAAACCTGCTGGAAGGTGCCCTGATCGTTGTTTTCGTACTCGTGATCTTTTTGGGCAATGTCAGGGCAGGCCTGCTGGTGGCGTCGGTGATTCCACTAGCCATGCTTTTCGCGGTAATCATGATGAACACCTTCGGCGTCAGCGGCAATCTGATGAGCCTTGGGGCCCTGGATTTTGGCCTCATTGTCGACGGCGCTGTGATCATTGTCGAAGCGGTAATGCATCAGATCGCTCAGAGCACCCATTTTTCAGGCACCGACCGGCTTACGCAAACCCAAATGGACGAGCAGGTCAACGAGTCGGCCGATCGCATGATGAATAGCGCTGTTTTCGGGCAGATGATCATTCTAGTTGTCTACCTACCCATATTCACCCTGCAAGGTATAGAAGGGAAAATGTTTAAACCGATGGCACAAACAGTAGCTTTTGCGCTGCTGGGGGCCTTTCTGCTTTCGATCACTTACATTCCCATGATGAGCGCGTTGTTTTTAAGCAAAAAAGTACGCCGCAAACTGACCTGGTCGGATAGGGCAATAAAAAAAGTCTCGGCCGGCTACCTGATCATGCTCGAAAAGCTGCTGCATATGCCCAGGCTAGTGATGATTTCTGCATTGCTGCTTTTCGCAGCGGCAGTTTTTACGCTCACCACACTGGGAGGTGAATTCATACCCGCGTTGGAAGAAGGAGATTTTGCCGTCGATACGCGTGTGCTCACAGGCAGCAGCCTGGCAACCACAATTGCCAACACCACCAAGGCGGCACATATCCTCAAAACCCGCTTCCCCGAAGTCGAAAAAGTGGTTACCAAGATTGGTAGCGGCGAAGTCCCTACCGACCCGATGCCGATGGAAGCGAGTGATATGATGGTAATCCTGAAAGACAAAAGCCAGTGGAGCTCAGCAAGCACATTCACCGAGCTTTCAGAAAAGATGGGCCGCGCATTGCAGGAAGTCCCCGGCATCACGGCCGGGTTTCAGTACCCGGTGCAAATGCGTTTCAATGAGCTGATGACCGGCGCGCGCCAGGATGTAGTTTGTAAAATATTCGGGGAAGACCTGGATACGCTGGCCTTATACGCGTCCCGCCTGGGCAGGCTCGTCAATCAGGTGGACGGTGCGCGTAACCTGTACATCGAAGCCGTATCGGGTCTGCCGCAGATTGTAATCCGGTACAACCGAAATACCATTGCCCAGTTCGGCCTGACCGTCGGTTCGGTCAACCGCATCGTGAACACGGCACTGGCCGGTCAAAGCGCCGGGATGGTTTTCGAGGGAGAAAAACGCTTTGACCTCGTCGTAAGGCTCAACGCGTCTCAAAAAAGGAATGAGGCCCAGATCCGCGATCTGCTGGTGCCGACCCCAAGTGGAGTTCAGCTCCCGCTTTCCCAACTGGCCGACATCCGCAGAGTCACAGGTCCCAATCAAATCCAGCGGGAGGACGCCAAACGGCGCATTGTGGTGGGCTTCAATGTGGCCGGCCGCGATGTGCAGAGCATTGTAAATGAGCTACAAATCAAAGCGGGCAAAAGCTTGCGCTTACCTGCCGGCTACTACATCACCTACGGCGGGGCTTTCGAGAATCTGAATGCCGCCAAAGCAAGGTTGATGATCGCCGTTCCGGTATCGCTCTTGCTGATCTTTTTGCTGCTTTATTTTGCATTCAATTCGGTGCGCGACGGGCTGCTGATTTACTCAGCCATACCACTATCGGCGATCGGAGGCATTTTCCTGCTTGCCTTGCGCGGAATGCCGTTCAGTATCAGTGCCGGGATCGGCTTTATCGCGTTATTTGGCGTGGCGGTACTGAATGGCATTGTACTCGTAGCCGAATTCAACCGGATTCGTAAAGCGGGTGGGAGCTCTGTTGAGAAGGCCATACTCGAAGGCGCCAGCCATCGGCTCCGCCCGGTCCTGATGACTGCATTTGTCGCTTCCCTGGGCTTTCTGCCAATGGCGGTGAGCAATGGTGCCGGAGCAGAAGTACAACGGCCACTGGCCACGGTTGTGATCGGCGGCCTTCTGGTCGCGACGGCGTTAACATTGTTCGTCTTACCGGTTCTTTATTTGGTATTTGAAAACAAGTTCCTTTTTAAAGCACGCGCAGGCATCCTGCTGATCTTGGCTTGTGCACTTGCTCCCGGCCAGTCGCAAGCACAAAAACAGATCGACCTTCAAACGGCCATTAACCTGGCTCTTAGAGACAATAATCAATTGAAAAGCCAAAAGTTACAGGCTGAATACCGCAAAGCACTTTTGAAAACTGCCGTCAACCTACCACAAACCAGCATAAGTATGGAGGCCGGGCAGATCAACAGCGCTTATACCGATACGCGGCTTACGCTATCCCAGTCGGTGTGTCTTCCTGTCGTGTACCGGCGTCAGCGATCGCTACTGGAACAGGAATTTGACGCGGGGCTGCTCCAAGCCTCAGTTAGTGCGGTCGATCTACGGCGCAATGTCGCTGATCAATTTTACACGCTGCTTTATCTAAGGCAAAAGGCGCACCTTCTCAGCTCGCTCGACAGCCTCTTCAATGCGGTTGCTACGCGCGCTGCCGAACGGTCGGCACAGGGAGAGGCCAATATACTCGAAAAGACAAGTGCTCAAATGCAACTGGGGCAGATCAGGCAACAGCTGGGACAGCTGGGTGCCGATCATAAACTGGCGCTTATGAAATTCAACCTACTGCTCAACGGGCCAGAATCATATGCTCCGCAAGATGGGGCACTTATCTTTTCTTCGGCCATATATGTAGATACTTCTAAATTATCATCGCATCCCCATATGCAGCTGGCCGACCGGCAACAGAACGTTGCCCGTGCGGCTATTGCTGTGGAGAAAGCCCGGCTTCTACCCGAATTAAGCCTGGCTTACAACAATATGAGCATGCGCGGCACTGGTGCTGACAATAAGCTGTACAATGGTTGGCCACGCTTTCAGGCTGCGCAGATCGGTATAAGCATTCCTGTTTTCGCAGGTGCGCAAAAGGCACGCATCCACGCAGCAAAGATAGCTGGGCAGGCTGCACAAGAACTGTATCAGAGCCAGTACCGACAGTTTGAAGCCCGGTACTTGGCGGCATTAACTGGCTACCGTCAGGCGCTCGAGCGCGCCAGCTATTATCAGAATTCCGCCGTGCCCAACGCCGAGCTCATTACCCTGACGGCAACCCGCCAGCTTCGGGAAGGTAATATCAACTACCTGGAATGGAGTCAGCTGATTGCGCAGGCCACCTCGGTCAGAAGCGAATACCTTGATGTGATCGCCATTCTGAACCAAAATGCGATAGAACTAGACTATTTCCTTAGCCAATAGTGATGATGGATATCAAATCTTTGCTTTATGTTGCCCTTGGCGTCTTGCTTAGCTCATGTGCTGCGAAAACGACTGATCAGCAGCCCGCCGCGAAAACATCGGCAAAAGAAAACATCGCCAAACTAACGCCCGACCAAATCCGCAACGCGGGTATTGCAACCGCATTTCCCCAGGCCAGATTGGTTTCGTCCGTATTACGACTTAATGGTAAGATCGATGTGCCGCCGCAAAATATGGTATCGATCAGCGCGCCAATGGGTGGGTATCTGAAGTCAACCAACCTATTGCCTGGAATGTTTATACAAAAAGGTCAAGTGCTGGCGGTACTGGAAGATCAGCAGTACATTCAGTTGCAACAGGATTATCTGTCTGTCAGTGCGCGCATCGAATACCTTGAGACCGAATACGAGCGTCAAAAGAGCCTGAACACCTCTAAATCTGTGAGCGACAAAACCTATCAGCAAGCGGAAGCCGACTTCCGGGCCCAACAGGTGGCAATGAGTGCTTTGGCCGAAAAGCTACGGTTGGTGGGAATCAATCCGCGCCAGCTAAGCGCCGAAAGAATATCGCGCAGCATCAACATCTATTCGCCCATTTCCGGCTATGTATCCCGCGTCAACGTCAACATCGGTAAATACCTGGCGCCCACCGAAGTGCTTTTTGATCTGATCAACCCCTCGGAGATCCATCTGGCTCTGAAAGTCTTTGAAAAAGACCTTGACAAGATCCGCAAGGGCCAGAGTGTACTTGCATTTACCAATTCCAGACCCGAGCGGAAAATTCCGTGCGAGGTGATACTGGTTGGCAAAGACCTATCGGCCGAGCGGACAGCCGAGATCCATTGTCACTTTCAGAAATATGAGCCAGGCCTGATGCCCGGCACATTCATGAACGCGGAGCTTGCACTCGAGTCACGCAATGCGACTGTTCTCCCTGACGAGGCCATCGTCAGCTTTGAAGGAAAGGAATTCATATTTACTTCCGGCACAGAAGGGTTTGTCATGACAGCAGTCCAGACGGGCAATAGCGAAAACGGCATGACCGAAATCCTGAGTCCTACCGGTCTGCAAGGGACGCTTTGCGTTACGAAAGGCGCCTATTCGCTGCTGATGTTTCTGAAAAACAAATCCGACCAATAAGATCCATCTATTTCCGGCATTACACCAGCGCCGCGCTCGGTGGAGCGGGGGAACAACCAACAATCACATTCCATATTGACGCTGATCATTATTGCCCACATCAGGACCGGCTAATTTCGAGGTAATAGTTTTCACAGGAAAACAGAAAAAACGTGATCAACTTAATATCAAAAAAATCATGAAAACCGATTTTGAGATCCAAAAAGATGTCATTGAACAACTTCGGTGGGAGCCGGCGTTGGCTGCCGCGGAGATCGGAGTGTCCGTTAAAGATGGGATTGTGACTTTGTCGGGGACTATTGATTCTTACCCTAAAAAGCTCGCCGCTGAAAAAGGTGCACGCAAGGTCAGCGCCGTCAAAGCAGTCATTGAAAATCTGGAAGTGCACCTTCCAACCAACAAGCAGAAGAGCGACCAGCAAATCGCTGACCAGATCCTGCAAGCCCTGCGCTGGCATACGGCGGTGGCCGACGAAAAATTGAAGGTCACCGTTGAGCACGGGTTTGTAACCCTGTCCGGCCAGGTCGATTGGGGCTATGAGAGAAATATGGCAAAAACGGCGATCGAAAACATTGAAGGTATCCGGCTTGTTGTGAATGAAATCACCGTCAGGCCTCACCCGGTCTACTCGGACGTCACTGAAAAAATCGGCGCGGCCTTTCAGCGTCATGCTTCAATTGACTCTTCAAAGATCAAAGTCTTTATCACCGGCAATCGTGTAACCCTGGAAGGCCGGGTCAGATCGTGGGCCGAAAGAGATGATGCCGAGGAGGCAGCCTGGTCGGCCAGGGGCGTCAATCAGGTAGTCAACAATCTGATTGTAGAGGAAGAAGAATTCGCATTCTGAACAGAATAAAACTAAAAAAGGCCGGTGTACCGGCCTTTTTTAGTTTTCTAAGCGATCTTTTGTCGCCACTGAGTCGACTGGGTCGACATGCGATGGGAATGCATCGAGAATTTTTGCTGCGACCGACCGAATAACGACTTCGGGCTTTTTCCCGTCATCGAAAACCACTTCGATGGCCGCAACCGCCCAGCCCCGCCATATCAGCTTTCTGCTGTGTGAATGCCAGACATCGATAACCAATGTCGCCTCCCGGTATCGGAACAAGTTATCGCGCGGCATCATCCAATAATCACCGTACATGTACCCATATGGATCCGGCAACAGTATGGATAGTTCTTCCACGCGGATATCATAGCGTAGTGTCAGAGCGGCGGTATCCCGACCAGGCAGATATCCCTTCGCGATCAGCAGATCATTGACAGCCTGCTGGATTCTACCATCATTTAATTCATTGAAATACAACGGATTCGTTTTCCATACGAGGCTATCCGCCTTTGCCCATTGGAAAGTCTTGTATTGATGAACGGGATTGCTCTTGTCAACCTCATGGTAGACTCTAATCTCGGGGCTGCACCCGACGAGCATCATCCCCAATATAGCAAGCGCTGTCCGCATAGGTCCGTGGAAAAGTTGGTATGGACATAAAATTAAAGCAGACAAAACCTGGCAGACATGAGCAAAGTCAGTTCACCGGGCGCTATTGATCATCTTTCAGGATATTGTCAGTCAATAACTTGCAACTGGTTTAAATGACCATTTCAACCTAAGCGAGCTGTATATGAAAAAGATCCTTGTCCCTTTTGACTTCTCTGCGCTTTCCATGTCCGCCCTCCGGTTCGCTATCGAGCTGGCAGAAGCAGCGAATGGTGAGGTAACAGCGCTGCATGTGGTAAATATGACACCGCTTTACCTGGAAAGTCTGGACCCGAACGGGTATCCGATCGGCTCTGCTTCGATACTCTCCGAATTAAGTCGCGAGGCAACTGAGCATTTTGCGCGGGTAAGAGGTGAGCTGAAAACGCGCATAGAACCTGGCTTTCGTGTCGAACAGGGGCTGCTGCATCAGATAGTGATTAAGACCATACATGAAACAGAAGCTGATCTGGTGGTGATGGGGACAAACGGGAGCAACGGGATCGCTGAGGTGATGATGGGTTCAAATACCGAAAAAGTCGTCAGGACCGCCCCCGTACCCGTTATTTCCATCCATAAGGGCCAAAAAATCAGTCAGATACGCAATATAGTTTTCCCCACGACCTTCGATCTGCAGCAGCATCGCTTTATATGGCAGATCCGGGCATTGCAATCATTTTTTGGCGCACACCTTCACCTGCTTTACGTGAAGACACCCGATACCAAAGACACTGATAAAACACTGACTGGCATGCTCGGCGATCTGGCCGCATATTATGACCTTTCCGAATATAGCGTTCATGTTACCCATGCTTCCACCGAGGAAAAAGGCGTGCTAAAATTCGCCGCCCGCATGCCAGGCTCGATGATCGCCATGGCCACGCACGGCTACACAGGTTTGACCCACCTGATGCTGGGAAGTGTGGCAGAAAATGTCATCAACCACACCAACGAGGCTGTCTGGACCTACAAACTTTCCGAGCATGCGTGAATGCAAAGTCGAATGCATAACTAATCTAAACTAAAACGAAAAGTGCCGTCGGTAATCCCGGCGGCACTTACTTTTAGCTGGAAACCTTACTTGATTGCTACTTGCCGTGCAGCTTCCGATAAACTGATTATAATCAGTAAAATAGAATCGAATTTCGGCAACCTTTATGACTTAATGTAATGGCCTGTGAAAGATCACCTGAAATACAGTGGCCTTACCTCTGACCAGGTAGAAGCCTCCCGCAAGCAGCATGGGCAGAACATGCTCAAAAAACAAAAGTCGTCCGGACTATGGTTTATCCTGAAAGCGGCAGCGGCTGAACCGATGCTGATGCTGCTGGTTGCTGCGGCGGTAATCTATTTTTTAATGGGCTCGACCCAAGAGGCGGTCATCATGCTGGTGGCAATCGGGCTGGTGGCAACGATCTCAATCATTCAGGAGAGCAGGACCCGCCGCGCATTGGTCAGTCTGGAAAACTTCACCAGCCCGGCATACCGCGTTCTTCGTGACCGGGTCTGGACCTTGCTTAAAAGTGAGGCATTGGTGGTGGGCGACACCGTTGAGCTCGGCGAAGGAACCCTCGTGCCGGCAGATGCGATCGTATTGTCGGCTGACGATTTCTCGGTCAATGAATCAATCCTGACCGGTGAATCCATGCCGGTCTACAAACTCGCGGGTAGCCCTCCCGACCCGCTATTTGCCGGAACGCAAGTCACTTCGGGCCAGGCTGTCTGCCGCATTACAGCGGTTGGCGGCGCTACCCGACTTGCCCGGATCGGCAGCAGCATTGCTTCCATTCCGGCTGCAAAATCAGTTTTACAAGTCCAGATCCGGCGCCTTGTCAGGGACATGGCCATCATCGGGGCGATTATATTCGTAGCCGTCTGGGCGATCCGGTTTGCGCGGTCGGGCGATCTGCCGGGAAGCCTTTTGGGCGCATTGACGCTGGCGATGAGCATTCTGCCCGAAGAGATCCCGGTTGCTTTCACCACCTTCATGGCGCTGGGCGCTTACCGGCTGATGAAAGAGGGCATTGTTGTCAAGCAGATGCAAACCGTGGAAGCGCTTGGTAGCGCGACTGTGATCTGTACTGACAAAACCGGAACACTTACCGAAAACAAAATGTCGCTTTGCGGGATGTTCGTGCTCGACGGGCGGGAGCTTGTTACAGACTTTTCCTCCCTTTCCGCGGGTGCCACTCAGCTACTCTACCATGCGGCGCTGGCCAGTGAAATAAGCCCGTTTGATCCCATGGAAGCAGAACTGCACCGCGTCTTTGGAAAGACCTCCCCTACCGGGCTGCCTGCATACGACGGGCTAACGATGCTGCTAGGCTACCCGCTGGAAGGCAAACCGCCGATGATGACCCATGTCTGGCAAGGCAAAGAAAATCAGCGTATCATCGCCGTCAAGGGCGCGCCGGAAGCCTTGATGAATGTGTGTGCGCTTTCTGCCAAAGACCGCGCTGCTTTGCTGGATGCCACTGGCAGCTTTACATCCAAAGGTTTTCGGGTGCTGGCCGTGGGAAAATCAGACTTCCAAGGCACGGATTTCCCCGAAAGCCAGCAAAACCTCCCGTTTCAACCCCTAGGCCTGGTTGCATTCTATGATCCTCCCAAAGCCGGGATAAAACAGGTCCTGGAAGCATTCTATCAAGCCGGCGTGCAAGTCAAAATCCTGACGGGGGATAACCCGGTAACGACCGCCTACATTGCCCGGCAAATTGGCTTGCGAGACGGTGAGCACATCGCGACAGGTGAGCAGATTATGGCCCTGGACGAACAGGCGTTACTGAAAGAGGTCGGCAGGATCACCGTGTTTGCCAGGATGTTCCCCGAGGCCAAATTAAGCGTGATCCGGGCTTTAAAAGCGCAAGGTGAGATCGTTGCGATGACCGGCGACGGTGTCAATGACGGCCCGGCCTTAAAAGCAGCGGACATCGGGATTGCCATGGGACGGAAAGGCACCGAGATCGCCCGGCAGGCTTCGGCCTTAATCCTGCTCAATGACGATCTGGGAGGAATGGTCACCGCCATCGAAAGCGGCAGGCGCATTTACGTCAATCTTCGCAATGCTATCCGGTACATCGTGGCGATACACACGCCACTGATTCTGCTTGTATTTCTACCTCTGGCGCTGAACTGGACCTATCCGGTCATCTTCGATCCGGTACACATCATATTTTTTGAGCTGATTATGGGCCCTACCTGCTCGATCGTCTACGAGAATGAGCCGGCCCGGGCGGGCCTTTTGAAGGAGAAACCCCGCCCGGCCACAAGCAGGCTTTTCGGTTTGCGCGAGCTGGCATTCAGCATCTTGCAGGGAGTTGTCATCGCGGCCGCCCTGATACTGATTTACCAAATCGCGTTAAGTGGCGGCCAGACGGAGGATGCCACCCGCGCCATGATTTTCATCGGGCTGATCTCGGCCAACATTGCCTTAACGACAACAAACCGCTCCTATCAGGGCAGCCTTGGTGAATCTCTCAAACCGGGCAACAAGCTGATATTTTATACGCTTGCTATCAACATCTGTTTAACCGTTCTGATATTTCTGATCCCGGCTGTTTCGGGCCTGTTCCGGCTTTCAATGCCTGATACGGGAAAAGTACTTTTCAGTATCGGATGCGGTATGGCCTCTGTTCTATGGTTTGGAATCTATAAACTGCTCATGGGCACTCTGAGAAAACCCGCTACGGCCAGCGCTTGCTAAAACCTGACGCAGATCATATTCCCAGATAAGCCCTGTCAAGTTTTTTAAGACCACATAACGCTTATTTTGAGGTAGTTAAATAAACCCAACCACCTTAACAGCCAGCACGATGGACTCACTCAAATTCTTTGACACGGTCTCCTGGATCTTCTACCTGAGCTGCAACGCGTTAGCCATCTTCATGATCTGGATTAGCAGAACCCGGCCGCCGCTGGCGCGCATGATCCTGCTGCTGCTTTTCTTGTTCGCTGCGGGGTTCAACGCCTACACCGCTCTGAATGCACCATGGAACTACCAGGATTTTGCCGATAGCGCTACGCCGTTCTACAAGCGGTTTATACTCGGCGCTTTCATTCCCATCATTACGCCGATGGTTCTCACCATAGCAGTATGCCAATTGCTAATTGCGCTAGCCATGACCACCAGGGGACAGTTATTTCAAGTGGGCTGCTGGGCGGGAATTATCTTCTTGATCGCTATTGCCCCTTTGGGACTGTACGCAGCCTTTCCAATGCCCTTGCTGCTCGCGTGGGCCATGCTACGCCTGTTGAGAACTGACAGCGGCCATGCCATCCTCTTTGAAGATCCGAAATCCGTCAAATTAAAAAACAAACACCATGCCCGACACATCCCGAATTAAACATACATCTCTGGCTTCCAAAATTATGCCTGCCCGGCAGGCCGCCGCGCTCATCGGTGATGGAATGGTCATTGGCGCCAGCGGGTTTACGCGCTCAGGAGACAGCAAAGCGGTACTGGCCGCGCTGGCCGAAAAGGCTGAACACGACCACACCCGCATTACGCTCATGACCGGGGCTTCGCTGGGCCATGGGACCGACGGCGCGCTGGCCACAGCTGGCGCAGTCCACACGCGGCTGCCATTCCAGTCCGATCCTGTGATGCGGACGATCATCAATGAGGGTAAACTCTCCTATATCGATGAAAATCTGAGCGAAACAGCGGCCCATATCCGCAACGGTTTTTTACCGCCGATTGACATTGCCATCATTGAGGCAGCAGCGATCGAAGCCGATGGCAGTATTGTACCCACCACTTCGCTGGGTAATTCGGCGATCTTTGTCCAGCAAGCCGGTCAGGTAATTATCGAGATCAATCAGGCGGTACCTGTTGGGATCCGGGGCATACACGATGTATTTCTGCCTGAGGATCCCACCGGCAGGGCTATTCTGCCGATTACCGAGGTATGGCAGCGCATAGGGCAGCAGGTCATTGCCTGCGATCCATCCAAGATTGCAGCCATCGTGTTTACCAACCAGAAGGACAGCCCTGCCGAAACCGCGGCTGGCAATGCTGTCGCCGAGGCCATTGCAGGGCATTTGCTGCATTTCTTTGAGCAGGAAATAGCTGCCGGGCGCCTGACACGCTCGCTGAGGCCCATGCAGGCGGGGATCGGCAAAATCGCCGATGCCGTACTGAGCGGGCTTGCAGGAGGCGACTTTGAGCATCTGACCATATACTCGGAGGTATTGCAAGACAGCACATTCAAGCTCATTGAGAGCGGGAAGATGGATTTTGCATCCGGAAGCTCGATGACCTTGTCCGAAGCCTGTTACCAGCGCGTGTTCGCCGATTTCGAGCGTTATCGTCACAAAATCCTGCTTCGCCCGCAAGACATTACCAATGCCGCCGAGATAATCCAGCGGCTGGGCATTATCGCCATTAATACAGCCCTTGAATGCGATATTTATGGCAATGTCAATTCTTCGCATATCTCCGGTAGTCACATTGTCAACGGCATCGGCGGTTCTGCCGATTTTGCCCAGAACAGCTACCTGAGCATTTTTGTAACCGAGTCGGTGACCAAAGGCTGCAAAATATCGCGCATAGTACCCATGGTTACGCACGTCGACCATTCCGAGCACGACGTGGATGTGATCGTTACCGAACAAGGACTTGCCGATCTGAGAGGACTAGCGCCAAGGCAAAAAGCAGAGGCTATTCTCAGAAATTGTGTCCATCCTGATTACTATCAGGAGCTCTCCGACTATTTCCTGCGTGCCTGCCGACGCGGGGGCCATACTCCGCACCTTCTCGAAGAAGCCTTCCAACTACATGCCAACCTGGCCGCAACCGGCTCAATGAAAGCCCGTATTCTACAATCCATATAATAGCATTCACTATGAAAAACATTCGCTTGGTGATCGACGCCGGTCACCTCAATACCCATCACGTACAGTTCGCCTGCTATCTGGCCTCGCTGACCCGGTCAAGGCTCACAGGAATCTTTCTGCAAAATGCGCCCTACGAACAAGTCCCTGAGATGAAAGTAGCATTAGGGACTGCTTTTGTAGAGACACTGACACTGAGCGACCTACCCGATTTCGCAGAAAAACAGGCACTGCTCCGCGAAAACGAAAGTACTTTCCGCGCGATCTGTGAACGGCAGGGTGTACACGTAAGCGTGCATGAGAACCCGCACGAACCGCTTGAACAGATTCTTGCCGAAAGCCGCTACGCGGATCTGATGATTATCGGCAGCGATCTGGCTTTCGAACCCTGGGATGAGAAAAAACCCAGCGCGTTTCTCAAAGATGTGCTATGCGCCATCGAATGCCCCGTGATGATAGCGCCCGATCTATTCGAAGGGATCGAAGAGATCGTATTTGCCTACGACGGCAATGCCGCGGCCGTTCATTCCATCAAGCAGTTTTCTTATCTTTTCCCCGAGCTGGAAGATTGCCGGCTGACAATCGTGCAGGTAGTGAATGAAGGCGCGCAGGAAGACCCTAACGAGGGGAAACTGGCCAGGCTTGTCAGCGCACACTACTCCAACGCGCATTTCAAAAAACTTTATGGTCAGCCCAATTCGGAGCTTTTCGCCTTTTTAATGAATAAGAAGAAGACGCTGGTTGTCATGGGTTCTTATGGCCGCAGCACGTTTTCAAGAATGCTCACACCGAGCACTGCCGATCCGCTGATCCGCAATCTGAACCTGCCGGTCTTCATTGCGCACCCATAACCTCGGTTTTGAAACAGAAGACAATAAAGAAGGGCTGCGATAACAGCCCTTCTTTATTGCTACATGTATCCTTATGCAATCTCAAACCAGCCTTCGCTGCAAAACCGCTCGCGCCCGACAGACCAGCTTAATCGGGCGAGCCAGAAGCCTTTTGCAAATTGACGCGTTGAAATGCTTACGCGGGGACCATTGCCCGGCGCAAGGGGAACAGTAAGCCCGTCGTCAGCCGACTGCCGGGTAAATGTGACTTCCGCTTTTAGAAAATACAAGGGAAGTACGAAAGTAACTTTTTCTTGATCTGCTTGGTAGGTCATAGTAGTAAGGTTTAAAATGATACCGATACCTGCCGGTGGCTAAGCTGGAAGGTAAGGACTGGTATTTTGGCATGATTGACGATATCGGCCGCAACGCTGGGCCGGAACATGTGTGCCGGATCCGGGCTCCCCGATGTTCCCAGCGCAATCAGGTCCGCACCGGCCTGCGTGGCATATCTGAGGATACCCCCGGCAACCGATTCGTTAAAAATCACCGAGCTGGTGCAATGCCCAAGCCTTAGATGCCGGCTGTATTCTCCCAGCAACTTCATGGCGGCCCGCTCGCTTCCAGCAGGGCTTGTTTGCACATGCAAGAGATGATACCGCCCGTTAAACAAACCTGGTATCTTCCTCATGCAAGCGCGCAGTTCGACAGGATCGCGATCGATATCGATGGGAAGGACAATATCCCGCAATCCGGTAAGGTGCGGGCGCTGTGGAATGGCAAGGACGGGAACAGGAGACACGCGAACGATTCTCTCGGCATGCGATCCCAGAAAAACTCCCTCCCATCCCCTGGCCCCTCTGGTACCTGCAATAACCAGGTCAATACCATGAATTGCGAGCGCTTCCAGGACGACATTGACAAACCGGCCTTTTGCCTGCAAGTTCCGGACGTTGATATCGGGGGAAAAAACTTTAACCCATTCTGCTAACAGGCGTTCATCCATCATCTCGCGCGCGCCGGCCTGCATAGGATCTTCGACGGTAAGAATGAATACTTCAACAGGCATTCGCCAATCGAGTGTCGCGCAAGCTTCCAGCGCTTGCTTGCACGCCAGCGAATAGTCGCAGGGAATCAAGATACGGAATCTGTCAGTAGAATGTCTCATGGGTCAATGACTTACCAGGCGTGGATAGGTCAGATTATTGGTGATCCGGCAAACGCCGGCAACGTTTTCAATCCGGGATTGGACCAGGTCGCGGTCGGTCTCAAAGTCCACGTGCCCGTCCAGAAATACCCAGCCGTCGTAAACGCTCACATGAATGTCATGCTCATCAATGCGGACATCTCGGTGAAGAATGCTGTTGATCTGCTCAGCGATAGCAAGATCGGGGATACAGGTTGTCATAATAGATCAGGCTATTGGGTTAATACTAACTTATTGCATTACATAGGTCCAGACAGGTTCTGCCAGATGGTTGACTACATCTTCGGCGAGACTCCCTTCGGTAATATGTGCCAGCCCCTTGTGACCGTGCGTACCCATGGCTATGATTGAATTGGGGATACGGCGGGCATATTTAAGGATACCTTCCTGGATATTGAGGCCCCTGCTGACATGGATGGTGTAGTCCTTCAATCCATAAAACAGGGCATAGTCTTCTAACTTACGTTCAGCCTCCTCATCGGATTCCAGTGTAAACGGAAACCCGTTCACATATAGCAAATGCACTACTGCTCCGAATAATGTTTGAAGTGACTTGACCTGTTCGACCAGCGGCTTCTGGTCAAGCTCCATGTTGGTCGGAAACACGATATTTTTGATCCATTCCAGATGCAGCGGGCCATGTACGGCCATAACCGGCACGGGGGAGGCCCGGACGATCTTTTCGGTATGCGAACCGATGAAGAATTCTTTGAACCCCGAAGCACCGTCAGTGCCCATGATGACCAGGTCGATCTTCTCTCTTGTGATCACGTCACAAATGACATCGTTTACGTATCCGGTTTCCAGCAGCAGCTCTACCGAGCCTGAAGGGCGACCGGTTTTAATTTTCATCTTTTCAAACTCTTTTTCACTGTAAGCGATCCACTCGTCGATCATCGGTATCGGGTCGATCGCCATGTAAGGCTGCCCCGGCATCCCGTTTGCGAAAACATGAGGGACCTGCATTACTTTTAGTACAAAAACATGACCGTTACAAGCGGCCGCCATTTCAACTGCAAACTGAAAGGCATGCTTTGCCGCTGCCGAAAAATCACAGGGAACAAGTATTCGTTTCATAGGCTTGATGTTAAAGGTTTGACCGCACTACCCTGTATGGTTATACGCCAGCCAGAAATTAGCCTTCGGCCGTTGGCGCACCGATGACACCACGCACCGCAGAATATGACATTGCTCAGCGTTGGCCGGCCTTTCTGCCGGCTCGAAAAAACCGCACTTTGAGCATATCGGCAGTGACGATGTAGAAAATCAGAATGCCGCCGATCCATGACGTTTCTTTGAGAGAAATTTCAGTAAAACCCAACTGGCTTGCCACTGGTGATACCGGAAGCAAAATCGTGACCAGTAATGCGATGACTGTAAGCCAAAGCAAAGGATTGGCTGGCCTGCTGCTCAGAAATGGCTGGCGTGTCCTGACCACCAGCAGAATCAACAGCTCTGTGACCACTGATTCTATAAACCAGCCCGTACGAAAAGCTGCTCCCGACAGGTGCAGTTTAAAATACAGGATGTAAAAAGTCAGAAAATCGAAGAATGAACTGTGAAGCCCGAAGACGACCATGAAGCGCCGGATCAGGCTCATGCTCCATTTCCCCGATCGTCTTGTCTGCTGCGAATCTACCTGGTCGGAGGCGATGGCCAGAGCAGGAAGGTCGGTAATGAAGTTGGTAAGCAGTATCTGTTTGGGCAGCATCGGAAGAAATGGCAACAACAACGAAGCACCCGCTACACTGAACATATTACCGAAAGTAGCGCCGGTCGTAATGAAAATATACTTCATCGAATTAACGAAAGACTTTCTGCCTTCCATGATACCATCGGCCAGCACGGAAAGGTCTTTTTCCATTAAAACGAAGTCGGCAGCCTGTTTGGCCACGTCGACCGCATTGTGTGTCGAAATACCCGCATCGGCCGCATTAATTGCCGCCACATCATTGATCCCGTCGCCGATATAGGCCGTTACCGCCCCCTGTTGCCGGAGCGCTTTGACCACCCTGACTTTCTGATGCGGCTCTATCTCTGCATAGACGGCTATCCCCATCGCGCGCTGGTGAAATGCCTCCGGGGAGAGCTCATCGAGCTCGGGGCCCGTCAGGACGCAGCCGGCTGCAACGCCGAGTTTTTGGGCAATGTGCATGGCGGCAAAACGATTATCACCCGTAATAATTTTCACTTCCACGCCCAATGCGCGCAGCTTTTGAATCGAGGCCAGGCTCGACGGCTTTAACGGGTCTTCAAGCAGCAAATACCCTGCAAATGACATTTCATCTTCGTCGGCCCTTGTGATATGGTCAAGCGGAGTCTGTTTGACTGCAATGCCTAACACCCGGTAACCTTGCTCGCAATAGGTCTGGTATTGACTCAGCAGCGACAGGCGGTGCGCTTCGTCCAGGGGTACATAAACCCCTTTATCAACCTCCAGACGTGAACATACTTCGAGGATACATTCGAGGGCGCCCTTGCTGATCATGAGGTTGCCATTCTGACCTTCCGCTAACACCGTCACCCGCTTTCTGATAAAATCGTATGGAACTTCATTGAGCCGCCGGTAGCCGTCCATGCCCAGTGCCAAATCGGCCAATGCCTGATCGATCGGGTTGGCAAAGCCCTGCTGCATGACGGCATTCAGATAAGCATACAGGCGAAGATGCTGCCGGGAATTCCCCGCCCCGTCGACCGCATCGCAAACCCGGACACTGCCCTCGGTGATGGTTCCGGTTTTATCGGTGCAGAGCACAGTCACTTCACCCAGATTGAAAATCGAAGAGAGCTTTTTGACGATCACCTTGCGCTCCATCATACGCGCGGCAGCTGTGGACATGGCCACCGTCATGATAGCAGGAAGCAGCTCGGGCGCCATCCCCACAGCCAAAGCCAGCGAGAAAAGCACCGAATCGATCAGCGGCTTTCCAAAATAAATATTGACCGCAAGTATCACCAGCGTCAAAACGGTGGTGATCTGCAAGAGAAAGTAGCCAAAACCACGAATTCCACGCTCAAAGGCTGTTTCGGAAGTTTCCGAAAGACTTTCCCGGAGTTTACCGAAAACGGTATCCGCGCCGGTGCGGACCACAAGCGCCTTGCCGGTCCCGCTGATCACATTGGTGCCTTGCCAAAGGCAATTGAAGCTCTCTGAAAGCGCGGTTTGTCTACTGATTTGTCCCGACATCTTTTCTACGGGAAAACTTTCCCCGGTCAGGCTGCTTTCGTTGACATGCAGTTCATTGCTATCGATGATCCGGCAGTCTGCGGGGATAATATCGCCGGCTTTCAGCAGAACCAAATCACCTGGGACCACATCCTGTGCATCGACAACCTGCTGGGTGTTGCCACGAAGCACGGTACTTTTTTGCGAAATCAGTTTTTGCAGCTTTTCGACGGCCTTACCTGCCTTGTAATCCTGCCAGAAGCTCAAAAGCCCGCTTGCCAGGATAATGCAGCCGATAATAAACGTATCGTAAACTTCCCCCAAAAAGGCGGACAAAACGACTGCGACCACCAATAGCAGCACCAGCGGGCTTCTGAATTGGTTAGCCATGATTGCCAATATCTTTCGCAGCCCGCTATCTGAGCGGCCTTTACCAGCGCGGCTGCGTTGCAGTCTCAGCGCAGCCTGCTCACGGTCAAGACCGCTTCCATCTGTTGCCAGGGCCTGATATAGCGCTGTTAGGGGCGGCTCCCCAAGCTGCATTTGTAAAATTGGTTCAGCAGGCGCCATACCACTATATGCTCATCACGACCCGACCTTCGATACGGCCCGCCTTCATATCGTCAAATATACTGTTGATGTCTTCGAGTCGCGCCGTGTGAACGGTTGCTTTCACCTTTCCGTCGAGGGCGAAGCCGACTGCTTCCTGCATATCCTTGCGCGTACCCACGATAGAGCCGCGGATGGTGTGCCGGTTAAGCACAGTCTGAAAAATGGGCAGATCGAAACTGCCGGGAGGCAGCCCGGTCAAGGCCATTGTGCCTTTTTTGCGGAGCGCGGAGATCCCTTGCTGAAAAGCCACGGGTGAAACCGCGGTAACCAGCACGCCATGCATCCCCCCGGTCTCCTTTTTCAGAAAATCGCCCGGATCATTCACAGTAGCATTTACGGTCAGATCAGCCCCAAGGCGCTTTGCCAGATCCAGCTTGTCCTCGCTCACATCGATGGCCGCTACGTGCATACCCATTGCTTTCGCATATTGTACGGCCAGGTGGCCAAGACCCCCGATGCCTGAAATGGCCACCCACTCCCCTGCCTTGGTATCAGTTTCCTTCAGGCCTTTGTAGACGGTCACGCCAGCGCATAAGATGGGCGCCATGCCGATCATATCTACTGATGCCGGCAAGTGCGCCACATAGCGCGCGTCGGCCAGCACGTATTCCGCGTAACTACCATCGACGCTATACCCTCCGTTCTGCTGGGCATCGCAGAGCGTTTCCCAGCCGGTAATGCAATACTCGCAGCAACCGCACGCGCTGTACAGCCAGGGCACCCCCACAATGTCGCCTTCTTTAACGCCAGTCACCTCAGGTCCCACCGCGGCTACATAGCCGATACCTTCATGGCCCGGGATGAGCGGTAATTGCGGTTTTACCGGCCAGTCGCCATCTGTTGCGTGAAGGTCTGTATGGCAAACGCCGCTGGCGACAACTTTGACTAAAACCTGATTATTGCCAGGGCGGCGCACGGCAACTTCCTGGATCCTGAGCGGCTGGCCGAACTGGTGGACAACCGCTGCTTTCATCGTTTGAGGTAACATAATTTTTAGTTTTCAAGTGGAATCTGCTGGTAAAGTTGGTTATTAAAAGCCCAGGTGATCATGACGGTTGTCAGTTTCAAAAATGACGGTAATGGCCCAAATCAATTATTTCCACTTCAAAACTTTAGTCAGAAAGCTGCATGACATAAATCATAAATGTATCCGGCAAGCAGCCGGAAATTTGAGCCTGCAGAACCACGATGGTCTGCCACATATACACTTGAAGAGCTCATGAAAAAAATCCTCGTACCCATCGATTTTTCAGAGAATGCCCACAAAGCGCTTTCTTTCGCCATTCGTATCGCAGACAAAACCAAGGCACGCCTGCTGATTCTTTATGTGTATCACCCCTATGTAAATGACATTGCTTTGCCGGAGTATATCGGCTCATTGGAAATTTACCGCGAGCTGGAAGAGTCATACCGCGAAAAACTCGACGAAGCCGTGGCGTTCGCTCGCCGGCAGGGAGTCCATGCGGAAGGTGTCTGGGAAACCGGCGGAACCCAGCCCGCGATCCTTGATCAAGCCCGAAGCAATCAAATCGATCTGATCGTGATGGGAAGAACAGGGCAAGGCGGCTTGCTGGACAAATTACTGGGTAGTAACAGCGCAGCCATCGCCTCAGATGCCGACTGTGCCGTGCTGATCATTCCGCCAATGGCTGTGGAGGCTGATTTTAAAAATATTGTCTATGCCACCCAACTGGAATTCGGCGAAAAACCGGTGCTCGCCCAAGCCATCGGACTCGCCCGGCAGCTGAAAGCACACATTACATTTCTAAAAATCAATTCCGACCAGCAGCTCAATATTCAGTCTGATACCCAATACATGCGGGAAATAAAGGAGTATTTTGGAATTCCACCCGAAGATATTGTTGTCCGCGACGCAGATAGCGTCCTGGAAGGTCTTCAAGCATACTGTCACCAGGCACATGCCGATCTGTTGATCCTTTGCAGGCGCGACAAGAATTTACTGCAACTGCTGCTGAATGGCCGGGGCCTTACCCGGAAGCTGGCGCTTGCGACTGATATTCCGCTGCTGGTATGCCATTTAAAAGAAAATGGTAGTCAGTAAAGTGGCTCAAGAATCCTTCCGTCCTCCATCTGAATAGTTCGCCCGGTCCTGCGGGCGAACTGCTGATCGTGGGTTACAATCAGCAGCGTCTGGCCCTGCTGCTGGGCCAGTTCGAGGAAAATCTCGAAAACAATTTCGCTATTGCGCTTGTCCAGATTGCCTGTCGGCTCGTCGCCCATGATGATCAGCGGATCGTTGATCATCGCCCGAGCGATGGCCACCCTTTGCTTTTGGCCGCCTGAAAGCTGATTGGGTTTCTTTTGCGCGTGCTCGGCCATGTCCAGTGCTACAAGTTTCTCATAGGCGCGCTGCCGGATCTCATCAGCCTCCCACCGGCCCAGTCTGAGCGCGGGCAACATGACATTTTGCAAGACAGAAAATTCATTGAGCAGATAATGGAATTGAAATACAAACCCTATCTTTTCATTGCGGATCCGGGCAACCTGCGGCTCACTTTTGCCCTTCATGCAAACACCGTCGATGTAAAGCTCTCCATCGTAGTCCGTATCCATAGTCGATAAAATGTAAAGCAGCGTGGATTTGCCACAGCCGGATTTGCCTGTTACCGACACAAATTCTCCCCTGGACAGCTGTAAATTGATGTCACTTAATACCGTTACATCAACCGGGTCACGAAACGACTTGCTAATGTGGCTGGTCTGCAAGATGAGCTCTTTCATTTTCCTCTGATGATAATAACCGGGTCGATCCGGCTGGCTTTTCGTGCGGGAAAATAGCCCGCAAAAAATGTAGTAGCGGCAGAAAAACCGAATCCTATCAGGTAAAAAACAGGATCGTAGTTAACAGGGTATGTCTTTATCGTTGGCAGTGAGGACGTCTCAAAAGGAACCTGGTCGATGAGCAACGAGGCACCAAAGCCGAGCAGCAGGCCGATCAATCCTCCCAAAATACCAATGCCAGCGGCAATGCCGGTGAAGATGAATTTAACGTCCCATCCTGAAAAGCCTGTCGCTTTCAGGATGGCGATGGAATCCATTTTTTCATAGATCATCATATTTAAAATGTTGTATATCCCAAAACCGGCCACGACCAGCAATGTAATGCCGACCGAATAGGAGATGAGGCTGCGGATGAAGCTGCCGGTTTCATATTGGGCGTTCTCGGTTTGAACATCGATGGCATCTACGCTGAAACGCTTGCTGAACTGACCGGCCAGCAGCGGCGCATTGCCGATGTCGCGCAACTTGACCTGGATATCGGTCATATAATTGGAAGGTTTTCCAAGCAGCTTTTGCGCGGTCGCCATTGAAACATAGCTGTTCACCTGGTCAATTTCCCTCAGGCCCGACTGAAAATAACCGACCACCTTCAGCGGCATCATTGCGCCTGTGATGGTGGTCACGTAGATCACCTCTCCGGGCGCGGCCATCATTTTATCGGCGATGTCCTTCCCAAGGATAATGCCGCCCGAGACCCTGTCCAGATCGCTGGCATCGCCCAGGGTGACATAGTCCTGAAATAGAAAAAGCCGTTTCTCCTGCTGGGGCTGTATCCCGTTAATGATCCCATTGATCCTGACAGCTCCGAGATTATAAAAAACCTGCGTAACGAGTTTGGGCGCCACGCCCAGTACCATCGGATCTTTTTGCAGGGCTTTGATAATAGCGCGGCTGTTTCGAATTTCGGGCCGCTCCGCTTTCGGCTTGACCGATCTGACAAAATGGTGGGAAGCCCCTTTGAAGTTAGCCGACAGGGCGACCGGCTGGACCGGTGAGGTCTTAATATCGTTGTAGAGCCTGACATGTGGCGTCCGGTTAATGATCAGCCCGTCTAAAAGCTGGTTGAGCCCGGACATAAAGCTTAGTAAAGCGATGAACATAGTGATGCTGAACGTAACGCCTATCGCAGCGACAAGCGTCTGCTTCCACCTGGCTAGCAGCAGCGCGCGGGATATCTGAATGAGCAATGCGTATTTCACTGTTCGGGCTGGATTATTTCGTCTCTTGCCGATAACCCTGACAGTATCTCGACCATTTCCAGATCACGCAGCCCTGGACGGACGCGGATCCGGTCGCCATTTTTACGCAACACGGTCGAATCGTCGACCATAAAGCGCCTGGGAATCAGCAAGGCATTTTTCTTATAGGCACAGACAATATTGGCTTCCAATGTCAGGTTCGGGTAAAGTCCCGGCGGGGGGTGTTTAAGCCGGGCCTGCACGGTAAAGGTCCTGGTCTGCGTGTTCATAATAGGATGAATTTCTTCTACAATGCCTTCAAAGACCTGACCCTGGTAACTATCCATTGTTACAAGGAGCTGTGCTCCAATACGAATCCTGGAAATATCGTATTCATCCACCTGCAATTCCAGCAGGTATTTAGTAGTATTTCCAAGGATTGCAAGGATGGTCTGCGGCGCGACACTTTCGCCTTTCTCACGCAATAAATCAAAAACTACACCATCGAGCTGGCTGACGATACTGAACTGCTCCTGCTGAGCGCGTGAGATTGCCCAGTTTAGCCGCGACTGCTTTTCATCCAGCGCCAGTTGCCTACGCAGGTCCGTCAGCTGCCTTAGCGAAGACTTGCATGCGGCAGCGGAAGCATCGTATTGCAACTGACGCTGCTCAACCTGCACCAAAGTGCCGATTTTCTGCTGCCAAAGCCGCTGCTGCCGGGCGAGCAGTAAGGAATCATTGCTAAACTTGTCGGCAGCCAGCTCCACATTGCGCTGCATTTCCTGCAAACGGTCCAGGTTGGCTGGCAGCGATGCATATTCGGCAGCCAGCAGCGCCCGCTCGCTGGCCAGCTTCTGCTGATCGCTCATGATAGTCAGCAACGTCTGCCCTCTGCTGACCTGCTGGCCCTCTCTGACATAGACGCTGTCGATAATGCCGGAAACCGCGGCAAAAGCCTGATACTGCCCTTTACTTTTAACAATACCGGAAGCATAAACAGATTCTGTGATGGCACCCTGGACCGGCCGGATCGGCTTCGACCGCTGCTGGCAACCGAAAATCATCCAGAAGCAAAGCACAACCACGCTTCGGAACACGGCTGGAATGCCGGTTAGCATTACACCGGTAGCGGGTGCCCTTTTATTGCGCCAGGTAACCACCGTCGACCGGGTAATAGGCGCCTGTGACAAATGAAGCCTTCGGACTGCTAAGCCACAGCACCAGTTCGGCCACTTCCTCCGGCTCGCCCATTCGCCCGATCGGATGCCGGCCGACCAGCCATTGCATTGTCTGTTCGTCCAGGTCTTTCAGCAGCGGCGTTTTGATAAATGCAGGGCCGACTGCATTAGCCCTTATTCCTTTCTGACCATATTCGAGGGCGATATTTTTGGTTAGCCCGACCAGGCCGTGCTTGGCGGCCACATACGCCGGACTGTTGGCAAAGCCGACGCTGCCCAAAATGGAGGCCATATTCACAATCGCTCCCCCACCCGAATTCAGCATGGCCGGAATCTGGTAGCGCACACCGTAGAATACGCCCGAAAGGTTTACAGCGATCACTTTGTCCCAGGCCTCGACCGGGTACATGCCCGTTGGCGCCATTGCGCCGCCTATCCCTGCATTATTACACGCAATGTGCAGTGCACCATATTTGTCAATGGTCGCCCAGACGAGCGCCTCATTATCCTGCGGCGATGAGACGTCACATTTGACAAAAAAGCCCTCGCCTCCCTGGTTAGTAATCAGACGAACGGTATGACGGCCTGAATCTTCGTCCATATCCGAAACAACAACTTTTGCTCCCTCCTGCGCGTAGGTGAGCGCAACACTGCGCCCGATACCCGAGCCTGCGCCAGTAACGATGGCGACCTTATCTTGTAAGATTTTCATGGTCCTCAGATTAATATTTAGTTCAAAATGATTCTTGTGACGCCATTTACAATGCCCGATTGTATTCGATCTCAGTGATCACGAAGCGTGCATAGGGGGAATAGCCTTCCGGCAAATCCCAGGCCGCTTCCAATACGGTCGGAATGCGGATACCGTCGCGAAGCTGATATTCGCTCAGGCGCGCAACCCATTTCTGTCTGGGCCCTTCACCCATATTTCTCATTGCTGTCATCTGTTCGATTTCATGGGCAGCATTAAACTTTACCATCAGGCTGATCAGCATACCCTGATAGCTATATTCCAGCCTGGCCGATTGGTCGTCTACCGGGTACCATTGCAGGTCCTTGGATGGCAGCAGGTTTGTCGGAAAACAAACGCTTTCGCCAAGCCAACGCATGAGCTCCCCCCGGTTGAATTGCGGCCCGTGGCTGTCCTGTATTTGAAAAAGAGAAAACAGGTGCACCACAAGCCGCCCTTTACCATCCACGAACATATCGCGTGCTGTGAAGGTGGGCGTCTTCCCTTTCCAGATAAATCCGGGGCGGTGAGCCGTAAAATATTCCTCTCCTGAAATTGCCACCCAGCCCTTTTTAAGCTCTGTTTTAAAGAGCCCGGTGTGCAGCAGGTGCACACTCGAAATATAGGACTGCCCGGGCCTGAGCACATGCGTGAAATACTGTTGCACTGGCTGCGGTAGCCCTTCCAGCTGCCGGTAGCTAAATTTACGGCCGGAAACATCCGAGCCGTTCGCCAGCAATCTGGCCACGTCCCCGCTGAACCGCAAATACAGGTTCAAGCGGCCACATAAGAAAACCAAGATCAGTAAAGTGATCAGGCCCAATGCCCATTTGGTCGCAGTAGTAACGTTACCGTCCCCGCTAACTGGCCGCTCCTTTTTGGAAAGTGGTCTAATTGTGTCCATAACAGCTAGCGCTTAAAACGGCCCGCGTTGGATTTGATCTTTGACATAAACGCGTGGAAATCCTGTGGGGAATGGGCTGCAGGCAAATGGCGTCCGGTCTGATCCGGCCGGATCACCCACGCAAACGCTTTAACCAGCGAATGGTAAATGCTATTCATAGCTCGTTTATTTTTAGGTTTAAAAATGAAACCAAATCTTACCGCTCACCTATATACGATCAATATGTTTCATACTCGAACAGCAAAGTTTCCGAGAGCACAGCTGGCAGATCCAGCATCGGCTTGACAAGTGTCGCCCTGCTTTCCGGTAGCCCAAGTGCATTGTATTGATAGCGATAAAGCGTCTGGGTATATCCCTTGATATTGGAAGAGGTAGGATTGTTCCGGCTCAGGTGGAGGAAGTTGTCGACGCCCCCGCAATAAGTATAGTGAGAGAAATTTCCACTGGTGGGTGCGGCAATCCCGACCGGGGCGGGAATTAAAGAAATACCATAAAACGGGTTAGGATGATCATCGTAAACAAAGTCCGTTGTTGACACTGATGTAGCTGGCACCCCCTTTTCGATTGTGGTGGTGGCAATCAACCGGCTTAAATTCCCACTGCTGAAAGTATATTGGTTCTGCTGCAGGTATGAAATAGCGCTGTAAAAATGAAATGATCGTGTGGTTTCTGTCAGATTTCCAGCGCCGTCGTAGGCGGGCACCAGATCGTAATAGTCATGGTCGCCTCCCGTGTATCTTATCGAAGAAATCTTTCCCGCCCCGTCATAGGTATACACATAACGCTCCGAGCCGCCAGTGCTAAGCGTCCTTTTCATCTGGGCCAGCCTGCCCTGATTATCGTACTGGAAGTTGCTGGTCTGAGTAGGTGAATGTGCACTGTCGGCAGTCTGGTAGCTGTAAACAGAGTCGAGTCTGCCCTGCCAGTCATAACCGAGTATGCTGACAACACTGTACCCATGCTGATACGGCAAGCTCCTGGTGAGCTTTTTGATGCGCAGCCGCTCCGTACCCGGCTCCTGGTGGTCTGTGCAGGCAACCAGTGATACGCATATCACCCAAACAGATAGCGAGGAAAATTTAAAAAGTGCTTTCATGAATTTTAGGGGTTAAAGGTCGTTGTCCGGAGCGGTACTGCTACGCCCCGGAATTGACTTTCGTTTCCGAGGCCACCGATGGCTGGGCAACAGCATATTTGAGAATCACGGCCATTTGACCACCATGATGAGCGGTATGCGAGATGATCCTGCCCAGCGATTCGGCCAATGTCTTTTTCCCAAATTCCCGCGTTTCAATTTCACGTTGCCAGTCCTGCTCACCCTGTCTGGAAATAACAGCTTCAAGTGCCTGGCCTGACCGGTGCAGAAAAGACAACAGCTCTTCCAGATCCGTCCATTCTCCGGTATCGTGCTGCGCTATAAGGGTTTTGGCCTTTACCTGGATAGGCTCACCAAAGACGTTCTTTGCAAAAAGCATTTCCACCTCGCCGATATGCCTGAGCAGAAAACCCACGCTATTTTGCGTACCGGGCAACCTTTTTGTCAAATCTTCTTCTGTCAACGCCGGCAGTTGATCCGAAAATCGTGTGCGGGCCTGGCGCCATAATGCCAAAAGTGTCTGAGTAGTAGTAAAGCAAGCCATCATATATTTCGAAGTAAGTGTTTGAAGTAAATCTAAAGGTCAGTCGCGAAACATTACAGGCGCCTCTCTGACAAATAGCGCCGCCAGGATCACCACCACGATCATAGCATTAAGTATCGTCCCAAAACGGGCCTGCTCCCAGGCCGATGCGATGAGCACCTGCGAACTGACAACGGCCAGAAGTGCTACCCAGGCCCAGTGCTTTTCATGCAAGATCAATAGCAGCGAGGTGAGCCCAAACAGGGCCGAACAGGCTGCCCAATAAATTCCGGGGGCTTTGTCCATCGCCATTACACGGCCAGCGACCGGGGTAAAGAAGCCTGCCAGATGAATAGCTCCATGAAGCATCAAAAGAGCGAAAAGCAGATAGCGTAGCATGTTTTCGTGTGGTTGTTACTACACAAAGTTGCTCGTTATCAGACTGTCAAATTATGACCCTAGTCATATACAAACCAATTGGTTATCAACCTGTATCCTGGTAAAACAGCAAACCATGACGCATCCTAATGCGCTGTTAGCCGGCCGGTATAACTTCTTAGGATATCCAGCTATTTCCTGCATAGCACTTCTACTGTCGTTTTAGCGGTCAATGCGGGATTGTTGAAAGTAAAATAGGCGCTTTGCTTTTGAATCAAGTTGTGACCAGGGTCATCTTTGATCATGCCCCAAATCAGACCTTCAACCCCGGTGCCAAGTTATCTTTGATCGCCAATAACAAAACCGATCAATGAAAATGAAAAATCTAACAATGATTGCCACCATGTTACTGATGGTGTTGACTGCGCCCGGAACGTACGCTCAGAACTACAAACAACCAGTCCCATCCATTGATGCAAATGGAAAAGTGATCGATGCAAAAGGGAAGCACATCGGCTGGGTAACCAGCGAGGGGATTATTAAGAATGCCGCCGGAAAAAAAATCGCCCACATTGACGATCAGGGTAATGCAGTTGATGCCGCAACGGGAAAAAAACTGGGAAAGGCATCGAAAAACGGTACATATCTGTATCATGTCCAAAGCGGTGCCAGTGACAGTCTAACTGTAACTGTCCCCATGAACGGGATTTGTGAAGTCAAAGATCAACACGGCAAAACGCTTCTTCTGGTCCATGAAAACTACAAGCAGTACGGTGCTTGCGCCATGCATTGTCTAAAGCTGAAAAATGAGCATAAGGATATGAAAATGAAATGAGACAGGAATTACTGCAGACGTACATCCAGCTTAGGTCTCTGGTCATTTTATGCTCTGATTGTTTGAATTAAAATCTTGCCCCGATCGGCAATTTGAACGGGCGAGAAAATCCCTGGCAGCAAAGAAAGAGTCCCTAAGAGCTGGCATGCGCTTAGCTTGTAGCGCCAGTGACTTGATTCGATTTCTTTGGTATTTGATCGGAAAGCCAGCAGGCCCAGTTTGTGGGCGAACTAATCACCGTTATGGGAAGCCTTGATATATCTACCACAACCGTTGCTAACCACGTGTTGGACGCTGTCAAAGAAGTTTCCTTTGAAAGAAGCACGAGGCTGAGCAAGGTAAAAAATGGCTCCGCTGGTCTGGGAAGGTATCCAAGAACCCGATATGCGCGCGGGCAGCGACAGCTATTTCAATGATTCTAACACCTTCAAGAATAGTGAACTTGCGAGTTGATGCTGTGTTGCACAAAGACCGCAAGGATCTCCGGTATGCTGTTCGTTTTATTGACAGCGTGAAACGAATCCATTTGATCGCACATCCGTTTGGCCAGAACCTCTGGGAAAAGTGCCCGATATAGCTGCTTTTTTTGTTCCAGGGTCATCTTGTAGGTGACTTAATGATTTTTAGTTATACCTGCTCGCTCTTCTTTACAATTATAACCAGGTCCACAGGACCCGGCCATAATGCTTCGAACTATCCTATGAGCAATTTCACCTCGATATTCTTTCGTGTCTCTTAATTTGGACTTTGGGAAGGCGTAAGTCAGGACGGGTCATGACACGCCCAACAGCCAGTTTGTTTACACTTCTTTCCAGCAGCTGTAACATTTTACCGATCAGGAGCCAGTGGCCAGGGAGCTGACCCTGAGGGGCCAGCAAAGGGTCTACTTTTTTACCGGTGTCAAGCGAAAACTAAAAAGAGCAGCAATAGGAACACAAGGATAAATAAATAGTAGAGCCCATCGACAAAGGGGTATTTTTGACGATCAAGTTGTTTGAAAAGCTGATTTAGTTTTTGGATCATTGCCACTTGTCGGGTAAAAATTAAGATTCTCTTTAAGCTTGTTTGCGGAGATATTTGGTCAAAATCACGATCAGCTGACCATCTATCTTGCCTTCAATTTGCTCTGCATTGTCTTCGACGACCCGGATGTTCTTCACGACGGTGCCCATTCTGGCGTTCAGCGAACTGCCCCTCACGGCCAGCGACCGGGTGAGTACGACCGTATCCCCGGTTTTTAAGATGTTGCAGTTCACATGCGTTGGAAGCTGGTCCACAGCGCGCCAATGTAGAATCCGGGCTCGATCTTGAAGTCCTGCCCGCAGACCGAACAGAAGTCGGGCATCTTAAGGCTATCTCTGAATGCATAGGGATTTTTCTTTACGAAAACATGGCCTTTCCGGCAGCGGGGGCACTTCATCACCAGGATGCTATTAATTAAGAGAGTGGGACTGCTCTTTAAAGACTGTTCCACTTTGCCATTCTCTTTCTTACTATCTTTCATTAAGCGGATTCAATGTTGTTTTAAGATTATCTGTTTCTGACCAGTCTGTTTTATGAGCGTAACCGAATTAGTCAGGATGAGCGGTAGTTTAATTCGTATTGTGAACGCATGCCTGGTCCCAGAAAGACCCGGGCATAAATGCGGATCAGGGATAAACCATTGATGATGCATCCCACCGACACAAAAAATGCAAACAGGACCTGATTTTGATGGATATGGGAGAATACAAGATCTTCGCCGATAAAAGTTGGCGTGATGGGAAATCCTGAAAGCCCCAGGCATGAAAGAAAGAATACAATACCAATCCGTTTGTGCCTTTGAATATGCCCGTGAAACTGGCCCAGCCCGATGTGGCGCTCCGTTTTCCGAAGCCGCAACAGACAACAGTAGCCAGCCAGGCCGGCAATGACGACCCCGCTTAAATACATCATAAGCTGACCGCCCGGAACACTTTCGTTGCAGGACACCGCCAATGCAACCCAGAGATGGTTCGTAATAACCAATATCCAGCTTAACCAGACATTTTTTCTTTCGGAAAAGGATTTAATAGCCATCATCAGGCCAAGGAGTGAAAACGCAATGGACAGCCATTCCCCTAGCTGCCGGGGAACATAGTGCCGGTTGAAGCAAAAGAAGATACCTGCCAGATAGACGGCTGTCAGGAACAGGCCGACGCGCCGGGTGGTAAGAAAACCAAGCGCCCCTCCAATTTTTTTAAATGGGTTCCACAGGTAACGGTACATGAACAGGTCCAGGCCCCACTCTTTGAGACTGAGCATGTATAAGCCGATCCATAGGCGCTCGGGAACAAACCTTTTAAGACTGATAGCAGAGGATTCTTCGACCCCTGGATACTGACCGATCCTCTGGCTCACTATGGAAGGAGATATTAACAGTTGAATAGCCCTCAAAAAAGCATTTCCTGCAAAATGTAGCAGCGCCAGGCTTTCCAAACCCGTGGCTATCTCCACAAAAATCAACCCGATCTGCGAAATGGATGCATAGGCAATCTGGCTCTTCACAGAGGACTGTACCCGCGCGATGCCAGTCGCGACCAGGCTCGTTGATAACCCGATCGTACCGATCAACAGGCGAATCCCTGGTTGGTGCTGCCAGAACGGCCATGTTCTCAGTAGCAAGAACACGCCCATATTGACCGAAAGAGCGCCGTAAAAGATCGCAGTCGAGGGGGTGGGCCCTTCCATTGCGCGTGGAAGCCAGGACGAAAATGGCAATTGGGCCGATTTGGCTGCCGCAGCAACGACTATCATGACAGAAAGGGCTGTACCAACCAGGTCGTGTGCCTGCAATTGCCGATCTACCAGCTGGTAGTCGGATATTTTTTCAAAAGTAATGTAGGTGCTCCAAAAGTGATGGCTCGCCCATATAGCCAGCAATATGCTCACATCCGCCAGACGATAAACTGAGAACACCTTGACCGCATTTTTGACAGGCAGATAGCGGTCCCGGTAAAACGAGATCAGCAGAAATGAGGTTATGCCAAGGATCTCCCAGCCGATAAAAAGCGTCTCAAAATTTCCTGAAAAAATGGTAATGTTGTACCCGGAAAAGAACAGGAGGATTGTGTAGAAGAAACGCTTATAGCCCTCCTCCCGGTGCAGGTACCGCCTGCTGTAAGTAGTGACCAGGAAAGTCAGGACAGCTCCTGTGAGAAGAAACACAAGGGTGATCCTGTCGAGGAATAAATCCAGGGCATATTCATAGCTTCCAGATTTGAAAATCACCATATTCTCCGAGGTTAGCACCTGGCTGCCGGTCTGTATCCAGAAAATTGTAAATACCAGGGAAGTAAACAGTTGAAGGCCTGTCGTAATGAATGCGACACCTGAGATCAGCCGTTCGTTTTGGGACGGAACAACCAGGCTTATCAGAAATCCGATCAACGGAATTAGTGGCAACAGTATGATAAAATATGTCATGGCTGCACCGGGAGTGTATGTTTTGAAAGATTATCCATGCGCTGCCCGTGGACTGGCCAGAGATTCTCCGCGGCTTTTTCATCGTAAGCAGATGGGTGATACGCCACAAACCGATCATCCTTAAATCTAAGGAATGTCCTGCTGCCTGGCTCCACCACCACCAAATGGACCCACTGGTTTACAAACCACTCACGAAGCTTTTCGGACCTGCCGATAACCATCGAGACGACATGGGGGAAGTGCTCGACGATCATCAAGAGGCGGACAGGGTCATGCAGTTCAGTCATCTGACAGGGCAGCCCGGTCCGCAAGTCCCCTTCCATGCCGTTTGCCACCCCTAAAAGTCCCATGACGTTGTGGGGTAGTTTACTACCCGCCCCAAGCCGGAGATTATCGGTCCGCGAGAAGAAGTATTCAAGATTAATGCCAGCACAAACCGGCGTTGCTGCGCTCAGAATATCGAATAGGGCCTTGCCATCGGGATCGCTGGCATAATTGTACGAATTCATAAAAAGCCGCCTGTCCCAAAAGAGTCCCCTGGACAAGTTCCGGTGCCCGACGATGCAAACCGCGTTGGTGGCATGGTTGAGCTCCGGGCGAGGTTCAAACAGGGACACAGACCGGGACCTTACTGCCTGGTGCGCCTTTTCAGGGGTCAGTTTTGGATCTACCGAAGCGAACCTTCCGGCTCTTTCCTTCGCATTCAGATCCAGGGCTTTCACAAAAACTTTATGATTGGCATCATGGTGCAGCCGATTTTCTTTGGACAGCATCTGGGTGTCATAGAAAGTGATATCGTCACGGGTGGTATCGTGAAAAGCTCCCACGAACTGAGTGTGGCCTGGTATCCGGACTCCTTTTTCATCAAGTAGCTCGCGTACCTTTTGGTGATTGGCCATCCAGGCCAAAACCCTGGCATTGATCCCGCCAGGATTACCCGAGCAGGCCCCGCAATCGTATGCGGCATAATGGGGGTTATTGACACTGCTCGCCCCATGCCCGATCACATATACAACCCGGGTAAAATCAGCTGTCAAGTCGATGCTTCGCAGCACGCTTTCGACGCAATCGGCCATTTCCCGCACTGTGTAGCCAACTTGCAAGCCCTTCTCCAACTGGTAGGAAGCGCTGTTTTCGATGCTAAGCCAAGGGGCGTTCTCATGTTCTTTGGCGGCTTCCGGCGCGAGCAGGCTTGATTGCGGCCTGAAAACGTTGAGCAATAATTTGAAGGTCGCCCAAAAACCAAGCGTCTGTGAGATCAACCAGCCCCGGAAAAGAGAATTGGAACCTAAGGGCAAGTCAAGGCTGCTCCTGTGGGTTTGACTTGCTCCGATTTGTTTGATCAGATGTGTGGGTTTGCTTTGGACCGGAGCTTGTTTGGTATAACTTCCGTTGGGCTGAGCCTGAAAAAAGAACGAAGCGCCAAAAAAGCCCGGCGTCCCAAATGTTTCGCATGCAGGGTCAGCCTGCTCGAGGTGGCGCCGGAGTGAGCCGGAACGGTCGTCCAAACAGAACAGACTCTGAGACGACCTGTTGTGGTACTGCTCATTTTTGCCTTTCTGGCGAGAAAGCATTAGCAGAACATGATCGTAGTAGCTCCATTCAAAAGCGTTTTGCCAGATTGCCAGTACCTGTTCCTGTTCGGTCTTTTCCGCGGGAGCGAAAATATCCCCGGACACTGCACCGACTCGCCTGCCCAATGGCAGCCAGGCGTATCCAAAACGGGAATCTAACGCATCGATTTCCAACAGCAATTCAAACTGAATGAGCTCACGAAGGGAAATTTTTCTTTCCAGCGAAAGGCTGCCGGGGTTGTTTTCGACCCAGGATGCCATTCCCGACCAGCCGGGATGGGCAAATTGCTGGTCAAAGAGATATTGACTGTATAAAGCGGGCCGGCCGACAAGGGTCTCTAAAAGATCCGTTATCTCGCAAGAGGTATCTAGTAACAGACGCGAAGCACGTTTACTGTGGAAGAAGCTCACCAAGCCGTTTTGCTCCATTTTACGAACAGAGCCGATAAACCCTGCCGGATCCACCGGAAACTGCCAGGTAGCGATTCCCTGGTCCAGATAACCGGATAGGATACGAAACAACACTGGATGTGTTTGCGAATCAAGGTCAATTTTATATAACCTCTTCCAATTGGAGCGCAGTGACCCGATGCGAGCGTGCTTGTGGGCTTTGTATTGTTTGGAAAAAAGCCTGTCTTGCCAGCTTTCAAAACCTTTGTCAGGATGTTTTTCTAACACCGCCTGTTCCAACGCGGTGCGACTGATGCGTCCCGAGCCATAAAGCGATCTGTATTCTTCCAATGGGAGATAAAGCTGGTAACCAAAAATCTTCGAGGCGCAGGCAAGTCCGTCTTCGAATTTTAACCTTTGAAAGCCATGCAGCGGGTTGTGGTGGATGAAATCTTTCAGCGGTGGTTGTGAAGGCAAAAAACGCCTCAGCAGTTCAAGCGTTTTCTGCTCGTTGTATAGGCCATTTTGGGCCGGACTATCGTTAATTGAGGCATTCATTACTTTTGCTGCTGTCTACCGCTAACATATCCGAGGGATATTCAGGTCATCTTCATCGGTTCTGCATAAACCATTAATCTATATCTGAAGGCATTAGCTCTTTGAGCATTTCCTGCGACTGTTGCAGCTGGCGCACGTATATATTTTTTGCCAAATCAAGGAACTGGTAAACTTCCCGATCATGGACATGGTAGTAGATGGTGGTTTTTTCCCTGCGGCTGCTCACAAACTTCATTGCACGCAGTTTAGCCAGATGCTGCGAGAGAATGGATTGCTCGGTTTGTATAATAACCTGCAATTCACTGACCGAAAGCGGGCCTTCTCTGAGCGCATCCAGGATCGCCAGCCGGACAGAATGTCCCAGCGTCTTGAAAAATTCCGCTTTATAAAGATGTAGTGGACTATCCATATACTATTATATTAGAACATTCAAATATATAAATTTTTGTTCATTTTAAAAACTACCTTACTTCTGAGTATTTGCCGGACACCTATTAACACGTGCACAAGGCGTCAGTCGTAAGTTTGCCACGAATGGATTCTGACAGCTAAACCAGTCGTAGTTGGTGCTGTGTAATACGGAAGCTGTTCTGATTTTAAAAGAGTGGTTTTCCCGGCGGTATAAAATCGAGCTATATGTCGGTTGTGCGGGAAACCCTCAGCTGGACTTTTCCGAACTTTTGTTGCCAAGGGGTATGTGTCGGAATAGTTCATTGGGTACCTTTCGCTCGCGTCCAAAAAAGCAATAAATGAGATCTTTCCCAATCGCATAACATTTATCTGCTATTTCAGGGTTTCAATATGGAATATGTGCTCCAAATTGCTACTTTGCGATGTTTTTATAGCGCGTCCTATCGGCATTGGCAACACTTAATTTCTACCAAAAGGTAATGGATAACCCACGCGGCTTGCAGGATCTTTGGGAAAAAGAGTTTGAAGCAAAGTCCATTTGGGGAAACAGGATATTTTGTTTCACGTTTGCGGTTTGTTACCCATCCACCTCGCTCCTCTATTACCTGAATGGCAATCCCAATTATCAGTCTATTTTCCTGATACAAATTACCTGTAGCAGCCTGGTAGCGCTGATCATTCTCCTGCATTTCAGAGAGAAGATAACTAGTCAGAACGCCTCTTTTTACAGCCGGATGTTAATGGTCATTTTCCATTCGTTTATCCTGGCCCGTTTTCAGACCCTTTATTACTATGATCTAAGTATTAATCTGACCCTACAACTTATTTTTTCGTTCTGGGTCCTGCGCTGGAAGTTTAATTATGCCCTGGCCAGTTCGGTAACCACAGTCTTGTTCTTTTCCCTTGCGCTGTATATCAATGGTGAGGATGTGCTGCTTCGTTTTTTGAAAGAGGGCGGTTTCTTCTACTTTCTGGGGCAAAGCGTTTTCCCTTTGGTTATGCAAATGCGCTATAACAAGCAGTACCGTGAATTTATTTATTTCCATAGCCTGCAAAGGCAAAACAAGGAACTCGAAAAGCAAAACCTGCTTGCTAAGGAGGCAATGCAGGCAAAATCCGACTTCCTTTCCACCATGAGCCATGAGATCAGGACGCCCCTGAACGGCATCGTGGGCGTTATCCATTTGCTTCTGCAAGAGGATCTGAGAACAGATTTTCAGAAGGAGCTGGTCGGCACATTAAAGTTTTCCTCCGATCACCTGATGGCGGTGGTGAATGATGTGCTGGATTTCAATAAAATCAACTCCAATCATGTCAAACTTGCCAGAGAGCCGTTTAACCTTTCCTTTTTTCTTGAAAATCTTGAAAAAACCTTCGTTCCGCGTGCTCAGGAGAAGGAACTGGATTTAATCTTTGAAATTGACCCGGCTTTGCCAGCACACCTGACCGGCGACCAGGTACGCCTGAACCAGATCATCACCAATTTGATCCATAATGCGATTAAATTTACTGAGAAAGGCTTTGTAAAGCTGACAGTTACAGAACTTAAAAGGGATGAAAGCCGGACATCGTTACACTTTGAAATCAGCGATTCAGGAATCGGCATTCCGCTGGAAGATCAATCTTCTATTTTCGACATCTTCGTACAAAGCAGTATGGAAGCCAAGAGAGGCAATCGCGGCACAGGGCTCGGACTGGCGATAACCAAAGAGCTTCTCCGACTTTTTGGGAGTGAAATAAGATTAGAAAGCGAGCAATGGCACGGATCGCGTTTTTCTTTTTGTATTGATTTCGAGTATTCCGATCAACAAGAGGTGGAAGAAAAACCGGTAGGCATAAAAGTTATCCTCCCGGAAGCAAGGGTTTTGGTCGTGGATGACAATGCTATTAATTTACTGTTTGCCACGAGTCTGCTTAAAAAAATAGGTTTGCAGTACGAGAAGGCCGAAAATGGCTGCGAAGCGGTTGAAAAATTCAATCACAATCACTACGATTTGGTGTTAATGGATCTTAAAATGCCGGTTATGGATGGTTTTGAGGCTACCCAGATCATCCGTGCCCAGGGCGCCCTTACACCCATCATCGCGCTGACGGCTTCAGCGTTTACCGACGAGCGTGACAAGGCATTATCGAACGGGTTTTCCGAATACCTGGTCAAGCCCTTTCTTCCGAACGAATTTTATGATGTTGTTTTTGCTTTTCTAAAAACGGAAGAGCAATCGCCAGCAAACGGCCTGCGACGGGAGTAAAGGAACCCGCCAGATGGGGAACTCCGTGAAGTATCAAAAGAGCGAAAAGCAGGTAGCGTGGCATATTTTCGTAGTCATTTAAGAATCAATTGGTTATCAACCATGCAATCCGATCATACAAAGAACACAGGGGCACCTTAATGCATCGCAAGCTGGCCGGAATAGGTGCTTAAAAGGTCCAGATATTTTTTACATAAACCCAGCGCCTTCTGCCTGCTTTTATCATTGGGTGCGGTCATGGCGGTCACTGCGAAAACCTTGGCCCTGATATTGGCCCTGAGGCATTTGTAGTAAACAAAAATCAGGTTGTCTGATTCGGTCTGAAAACAAGGAAAATCCTCGCAATAAAGCGAGAGAAACATTTCCGAAAGTGAATACTGCCCGAAGCATTCCAGATCCATGCAAAGGAATGCTATTTCATCGAGTACATCTATTTGCCGGAAGCGGTCGTTGTATTCGATGCAGTCGAACAGGATTGGCTTTTTATAAAGGAAGACATTCCCCGAATGCAAATCGCCGTGAAGGTCCCTTCGAAAACCCAGTCGAACCCTTTCGTTCATACGAGGTAAATAGGTGGTCAAAAACTGCGTACTTAGCGCTACCGCATGCTCGATAAGCTTGCCAAATGCAGTGCCCAGATGTTCTGCCACAAACCCGCTCACCGTGGTAATGTCATCAAAGGTTGCCACCATCTCACTGAGCTGCAATGGTAGTGAAACAACCTCAGCGCTCCGGTGAAATGATGCAACCAGTTTTGCCAGAGAGACAATATGGGTGCTTTCTACTTTTCCGGCGGCCAGCATCGCATCCATTTTCCGCGCAGACGAGAGCCGTCGCATCATCACCGCATAGTCAACAATTTCGCTTCCGGCCCCGCCGATACAAAAAGTATTACCTCCCCTTCCAACCGGAAGCACACCCTGATAAATAGGTGAAAAACGCCGGTTGACTTCCAGTTCCTTCTCACAGGCTAGTTTTCGAGCCTGAATTGTCGAAAAATCCAGGAATGAAAGTTTAACAGGCTTTTTGATCTTAAAGACCCTATTGCCACTAAGTAAAACCCAGGAGATATGCGTCTGCAACAGAGAAGCATTTAACGGCATTCCCTGAAAGCTGCCCTCCTGGGCGAGACTATTGATTTCAAGGCTTTCCATTAGTGACGGTTAAATAATCCACTGCCGCCGTCAGCATCTGTTCAATATTGTCGGCTTCAGATTGCAACCGAAGATGTGGCTGGGTAAACTTCTCAAACTGAGCCTTCATGGTCTGATACACCCCCAGATCAGCTTCGCTGTCGGTTCTTGGCCGTGACAGCCGCTCTTTCACGAGTGCCTCAGAAGCCACGATCACAATGAACCGGACCGGACACTGGTTTTGCAGGGCAGCCTGGGTAAATAGCTCGCGCATAGTATGATGATAAAATGTAGCGTCCAACACCACGTCTCTCCCCTGCCTGGCTAAGGTCACGGCCCTTTCAGCCATGTGCTGGTATATCCGAAGCTTATCTTCGAAAGAGTACCTGCCCGTAGCCAGCAACGCTTTACGAACCCGGTCACTATTGATGTACTCCGCATTCAGCTTCGCGGCAAGGCGGGAAGCAAAAAAACTCTTGCCTGATCCAGGCAATCCACAGACGAGAATCATCATAATTTCTTCCTTTACAACTCATTGATAAATATCGCGCAGCCCAATGCGAATCTGGCTGACAATGGTCATCTTTTGCACCAGCATTGATCAGAAAAATAATGCGGCCATATTAAAAACTTTACCACTAAAGAAGGCTTTTAAAAATGTGCCAGAATATGAACCCGGGTCGCATTAATCGAAAAACATTCAGGTGGCTTTATGCCATGATTCTTTGTGTGCTGCTATCTGCCTGCAAAGGCCAGGGCCAGCAAATAGAAAGGCCAGATGAGAAAATCCCGCTCCAATCATTTGCTTCAAAACAATTACTTGCAAGGGGCAAAACAACCCAGCGTACGAGGGAGGGCGGTATGCGCAGTTTCAATTTCAGGTACGCAGCCCAACGCGCCATACAATCAACTGTCCAGATTAAAACGAGCTACATAAAAGAGATCCCGAAAGCAATTCCGGATTTCTACTTTGATTTTTTCGATAAAGATGTGGTCGGGCCTTACAAACATCCCACCGCCGACCGCCTCGGGGACGGAAGTGGCTCTGCGTCAGGGGTCCTGATCAGTGAAGACGGCTACATTGTCACCAATTATCATGTCATTGAAGGAGCCGACAAAATTGAAGTCCTACTCAGCGATAGCCGGTGGTATGCCGCACGAATCATTGGGACAGACAAGGCAACCGATCTCGCTTTACTTAGCATCAATGAAAGCGGATTACCATTTCTGCAATTCGGCAATTCCGATTCTCTGATGACCGGTGACATAGCGCTTATTGCCGGGAACCCTTTGAACTTTACCTCCACCGTAACACAAGGCATCATTAGCTTCAAAGCGCGAAATATTGCTCAAAAAAGCGCTCATTGGGTATTGCAATCCTTCATTCAGACCGACGGCGTTGTCAATATAGGCAACAGCGGCGGAGCGCTCGTAGATCTGGACGGTAGATTAACAGGTATCATCACCGCTATTGCATCACCCAATGGCGTATACGCGGGCTACTCGTTCGCAATACCGGTTGAGGTGGTCAAAAAAACGGCCGACGATTTGCTGAATTATGGTAAGGCCAGACGGGGAAGCTTTGGCATTGGAACTTCTGAAATGGACCCAGCCAAAGCAGCCGAGCTCAATAATCAGCTTGTTGCAGGACTACTAATTGAAGATATTGAGAATGCCGGGCCAGCCCGCGCGGCTGGGTTGGAGCCCGGGGATATCATCATTGCGTTGGACAATGTTCAGATAGCATCTACGGCCCAGCTCAGCGAATGGATTGCCCGGTCACACCCCGGACAAAAAGTCACGATCACCTTCGTCAGGAACGGCACCAGACATCACACCAGGCTTCAACTGGAGAGTCAGGCCGACTGAATGACCGGGTAAGCACAGCCAGCTGCTTTCACACTCGAGCAGTACGCATACGCTCCCCGACACAAGACAAGGCACTGACGCTAATCATATCACGCATTGATCACCATCGCTAATCACCCAAAGTCAGCCCTGTATTTTTAATCAATATTGTTTCACAAACACGCATCCGACCATGAAGAAAATCATCGCCGCCATTGATGGGTTAAAGTACTCAGAAAGCACAGCTGAGTACGCCGCCCAACTGACCCGGGAGACCCACTCGCATTTGGTAGGGGTTTTTAACGAGGACAAAAATTATCATAGCTATTCTATTTACGATCTCTCACTGGAAGACGCAGTCGAGGAAAACATCACTCGCACGCTGGACGAACACGATAAAATGGTCCAGGACAATGCCGTCTCACAGTTCACGGAAACCTGTCAATCCGCCCGGATTAATTTCAATATCCATCATGGCAAGAGCGCAGCCATGCCGCAATTGTTACATGAAAGTCTGTATGCGGACCTGATGATCATCTGTAAAAAAGAAACATTTTCCCGCTTCGATCAGGATGTACCGACAAGCTTTGTGAGACACCTGCTGGAAAATGCGGAGTGCCCTGTGGTGGTCGTACCCCAGCAATTCGAAAATATCGAAAAAGTAGTGCTGCTTTACGACGGAGGCCCTGCCTCGGTACATGCGATCAAAATGTTCAGCTACTTACTTCCGACTCTTGGCAAAATGCCTGTTGAAGTGCTGACGGTTAAACCCTATCATCTTGATTTGCATTTACCCGAAAACCGGTTGATGAAAGAGTTCATGAAGCGGCATTTTCCGGAGGCATCCTACAAAGTAGTCCACGGCGAACCGGTTGCTGAAATTATAAAGCATCTCAAAAATAAACGCCAGGATGAACTTGTGGTCCTGGGCGCCTTCCAACGATCAATGGTTTCCCGCTGGCTTCGCGTCGATATGGCCGACCATTTGATGGCGCAGCTCAAGACACCCCTTTTCATCGCCCATCGCTAGCATGGAACAAGATCTGATTATGCACCATTAACCTATCTTCAAATGAAAAATATCCTGATTATCAATCCTGAAATCGGCGGCCAGCCGGCAAAGCCCGAATTCATACCGGACGCACCAGTCCGGCCGCAAATTCCCTATGAACCTGAGATAGTTCCCGAGACTGAGCCACGTCCGTTAACACAACCGGAAGAAATACCTCCACGCAAAGAAGGTAGATCCACGGTGGCTTCGGTTGGTGGCCTTGTGCGGAAATCATTCAACCAGGCGCCTTCAAAGGCACATCAACCGTCCTCTTATTTTGCATTCCTGGTTTTAGTAATGGCAATGCTTTCATCTTGCGTCAAAGATCACCAAATCCCGGCCTCTCAGATTGAAAGACGAACATTGCCGTTTAGTCCGGCAACGCAATCAACCGTTTTCAGAATGGAGGCCAGCCAACTTGGAGATCAGCCGATTATTGAGCACGGGGTGGTATTTACCGCCTATTTCCGAGGCGTGGGAAATCATAATCAGCTACCCACCATCAGCGACAACAAGGTTGTTTTTGACAAGAAGCTGACCCTGGGTACCAATGAATATTCTTACATGAAAGATATCATTGCGGGAAGGACTTTCTTCTATTACAGGGCATATGCAATTCTGGGAGATAATTCTGTCGTATACGCAAACCGGCTGAGCTATACTATTGAGTAGTCGTACAGGAGCAGCCAGCGAGCTTCGTCTAGCTGATGGCGATTGAAATCCGGGTTGTGTTATACCCGCAAAATTTCACATCCTATTTCCCCTCAAGTAGGGACACGGAAAGGTCAAATAGTTCACAACATTCCTGACGCCAAAAATATTTATGGTGTCCTGGTAAGCCATATTCCGCTCGTTTTCGGAATTGACAGCACCTTCAAGGTAAACAGTGCGATTCAAGACCCTGACGGATATTTTGGCGGTGTCGATCAGACAATCCCCATGCAGGATCTCAGACACCCTCTCGGCCAGTTCAGAATCAACCTCAGCATCCGCGCCGATCGATGAAACAGGGTCCTCGTTGTGCACAATATCTGTTTTGTCATTTCTCATCTTTCGCTTTACTATTCGATCTTCCCTACCACCAGCAAACAAGATTATGCATAAACTCGGTATCACTCTCCTTCCTGGTCCATAACCAAAACAGCCGCACCGTAAACCCTCCCTTCCCTGAGATCACCAAGGGCCTGATTGGCCTGTGAGAGTTTATAAAACTGGACCTGCGTTTTGAGAGGAATCCTCATTGCTAATTGGAAAAACTCCTGCCCGTCTCTGACCGTCAGATTAGCGACTGACCTGACCACTCGTTCCCCCCACAGCAGACGGTATTCAAATCCAGGGATATCACTCATATGTATCCCCCCGCAGACGACGGTGCCACCTTTTTCGATGTCTGAAAGTGCCTTGGGGATAAGCTCCCCCGTTGGCGCAAAGATGATCGCTCCGTCAAGCTCTTCGGGAGCGGGTTGAGAGGAATCACCAGCCCAGACTGCTCCCAATTTTTCTGCCAGCAATTGGGCGGCGGTATCCCCTTTTTTACTGAACGCATACACCTTTTTATTCTGAAAACCAGCAATCTGGATCAATATGTGAGCAGCAGCTCCAAAACCATAAATGCCGATTTTTTCACAATTCCTATCAAGCATTCGATAAGAGCGGTAGCCAATTAAGCCCGCACATAGGAGGGGCGCTGCCCACGGATGCTGATAATAACCGGGAAGCGGAATACAGTATTTTTCAAAAGCCACAGTGTACTGGCAATATCCGCCGTTGACTGTAAAGCCTGTGAACAGAGCCTGATCGCACAAATTCTCTCTGCCGGTTAAACAATACTTACATTTTCCGCAGGTACGAGCCAACCATGGAATCCCGACCATTGCAGCTATTTTCAGATTAGTCACCCCTTCCCCGAGCCCAACCACTGTACCCATTATCTCGTGTCCCGGGATCAAGGGGAGCCTGGCCCCTTTCAATTCCCCGTCTATGATATGAAGGTCGGTCCGGCAGACACCACAGGCGACAACCTTGATAAGCACTTGACCGGTCCCGGGTGTTGGAACGGGGACAGTGACCTCATTTAATGGCTCTCCGGGCTCGGACAGAACCATCGCACGCATCGTTGCTGGCAGATTCATACAACTATCTTGTTAAGACTCCGACGTTATCGTAATCATTGGTTAACGATAACCAATAGCTTACGTATAGAAAGTTACGATTTCTGAATACCAGTTAATATGAGCAAGGTCAGCATTGAACAACTCTGTGATCACAGATTAATTGATTTCAGGCCACTTACTTTATCCTGCAATTGTCGCTTCATTGCAGAAGGCGGCAACCTCGCAGAAACAATTTATTTAATTAACTATTCAAATCATGAAAAGTATCAGAATTGCACTCGCCATAACACTTGCCGCCGCGGCAGGTTTAGCGGCAGGTATTTTAATTGCTCCGGAAAAAGGTAAGCGTACCCGGCGCAAACTTACTGAGGCTGGGTTGGACTTGATCGAAGACCTTGAAGAGAGCTGCCAGGACACGCTGGAAGACCTCAAAGGCAAAGCTGAAAAAGAATACCACAAAATAGCGCAACGTTGCCAGTGCGGATCAGCATGCCAAAAGAGCGATCAACAAAAGGAGGCAACCCTGAGCGATGCAAACCTATAAGGTATGCAAGGTTCAGTTAACGCCAGCAAGGAAATATGCTTTTTACTACACTGAAAACTATCTTCATACTTGCAGCGCTGAGCACTTCCTACGTGAGCGCTCAGGAGCCGCAAATTGCATACTTTTCTCCCTTTTGTCTTCAACTACATTTTGACCATATTGTAATAACCTCAGGCTGGCTTGCTGATTTTCTAAACCATTTTCAGGGTCGGTGTTCAGAACCACAAGGGCCTGTTCTACGGTTAGAGTATAATATCTTTTATCCAGCTGCTGCATGGGTTAGTCGATTACGGATCATCAATTTGTATCGCAGTCGTAAGGTGGAAACGTTGGCTGGATTTGCGGACGGTATTTACATTGGTTTGTTACTTAAAATAACGAACTGCGCCGGCGCAAGCCGCAGCTTGATAAAATGCCGGCTTCCCTCCTCATTAGTCAATACATTCACGCTACCGGATTGTCCATAGATGAAGGTAAAGACGCTTCCCTGCGGATTGAGCGATGGGTCTACCCGCACATACTCCTGGTCTTCCTCAGTCAGAGAACTATTGTAGGCTATCACCATTTCATGATCATATAGCACCCGCGAGAAGGCCAGGAGACACTTCTCGAAGGTCGGCAAGGTAAAAATCTCTCCGTCCATGGATTGCTTGCGCATATACATCCTGCCGAATTTAAGCACCGGGCTATTCATCCTGATTTTGGCCAAAGCAGCGATCTGCTGGTAGATCCGGCCGGATTTACTTAGCGCGCTTACAGGCCTACCTTCGAGGCTAAACATCGATTCCCTGACATTATAGTCTTCGGTACCCGCGCCCTCAAAGCCCTGTTCGGTCCCATAATAAATACAGGGCGTTCCCAGCGCGCACAGTAAAAATCCGATTCCGGCGATGATCTGGTCTTCCGAAGCCTCATGGCCAAACCGCTTTTTAAATGTCTGCCCGACCTGATCGTGATTGTCAATAAAAGTAACGAGGAACTCGCCGAATTCTCCCCTGCTCATCGCATTTTCCCTTAGCGACTCATACCGCTCGATAAGCTTTTGCGGCCGTGATATCCCCCGAACCACATCCGCCAGAATGTGATAAAGCGGAAAATCAAGTACCGAATTGAGCCCGAAATAGATGGCTTTGTCTTCGACCACTACCGAAGTCTTCGGGCCGATGTAGCGGTTGTACATTTCTTCTGGCCCGACAAGCTCACCAAAAAGAAAAAAATCTTTTTTCCCTAACAAATAGGCGTATTCCCTCACGTGTGAACAGAACTGACTAACCATCTCTTCACCCATATGTTTGACGGCGTCAATTCGAAAGCCATCCACATCGGCTTCACGTATCCAGTAGCAATGTACTTTCGTCAATATCTGCTGAACCAGCAAGCCTTCCGGGGAAGCGTCGTTCTTAAAACTCTTTAAGCCTGCAAAGTCTCCCTCCCGGGTTTCCGGGTAAGCATCAAAATTACGGATACGACCTTTGCGCCAATACAATTCCGGATTACGAAGTTCAACCGGAACTGGAATTTCATCGGATCTCCATTCGCAGAACGGGAACACAGCACCCTGATAATAGTAGTAATCATAGTCGCCGGGATAGGACCAGTTATCGCCCGAGTGATGCAGGACAATATCCAGAAATACCTTAATACCAAATTCGTGAGCCTTTTCAACCAACTCGGCCAAATCCTGCTTGCTGCCAAACCTTGGATCAACATTGAGGTAATTCTCAATGGCATACCCATGATAGCAGGTATCGTTATTTTCAAATACCGGGCTCAGCCATAATGCTGTACAGCCTAGGTCCCTTATATAATCAAGGTGTCTTGTTATACCTCTCAGCGTTCCACCGCACCTCTTTCGCAGTTGCTCTGCATCCCCATAGCCCTTCTGTCTGCCGGGAACGGTGGTTGGCATACGGTCCAGGTCATCGTGAAAACGGTCGACCAGTAAGAAGTAGATAAATTCCTCACGCCATTCACGGCTGGCGTCTGCCCAGTAGGTTTTGCCTTGCTTAGGGCTCAGGTCGATTTCACGAACCGAAGAAATCTGTCTTTCCGTTATTGTCATGTTACCGCTTTTTTGCCAGCGTCAATCTACCAACAACAGCCAGTGTTGAACATGATGTCCGGCAATACAAATACTGATCGCTGTCAGTCCTAACCATTTAAACTTGTCAAGTGATTACCGGGATAAACATTGAAGAAAAAACGGTTCAGTTCCGCATTCTGAGCAGCTTGTCATATTCCAGGACGGTGATGGCGCTCCCTCTCATTTCGATCAAAAGTTCTTCCTTAAAATCGGAGAGCATACGGATCACCGTCTCGGTCGCCGTTCCGGACATTGATGCAATGTCTTCCCTGGAAATGGCCATCGAAAACGGTTTGGATTTATCCTCATGATAACGATTAGCCAGCGCGACAAGGGATTCAGCTACCCTTTTCCTCACTGAATTATAGGCAAGGTGCAAAAGTTTCTCTTCGCGGTCGCGAACATTGTCTGAGAGCATACGGATAAACTTGGATGCTACGGCCCGACTGCCCTGAAAAAGTTTGAGAAAATCGTCCTTGGGTATAACAGCAACTTCCGATGGTTCCAGACAAACAGCTGACTGCTGGTAGGAATCTGCCTGCAACAAATCCAGGTAGCCCACAAAATCGCCCTCCTTGTACAGATTAGTGATATATTCCTTTCCCTGGTCGTTTGAACGAAACTCTTTGATCTTACCCTTTTGCAGGAAATAAAGACTTGCCGGGTAGGTCCCTTCGGAGTAGAGCATTTCCTTCTTTTTTAAAGTCTTCACGCGTTTATTGGCGCAAAGATTCCCCATTCCGTTCAAACTGCTTGCCTCTACGAGAAAATCATCGATCCCTTCGCTTGATCTTTCGAAATTCCGCTTGATACGGTCGTTCTTGCTGAGCCGCGTTTCCACTGCGCTGAGCAGCTCGACATCATCGTAAGGCTTGGTCAGATAATCATCTGCACCGAGCACCATCCCTTTCCGGTAGTCGTTTTTCTCGGCGCGGGCGGTCAGAAATATGAACGGGATACTAGCTGTCTTTTCATCTTTCCCCAAAAGGTGCAACACCCCATACCCATCAAGCTCCGGCATCATAATATCACAAATAATCAAATCCGGTCTGGACTGGATAGCTTTTTGAACTCCCTCTTTACCATTCTCGGCGGTTAATATCCGGTAGTTCGCCAATTCGAGAATCTCGGCTGTATTCTCGCGCATCATCGGATTATCCTCTATCAAAAGAATCGTTTTAGCTTCCAAGTTATTGATCATTAAATGAGTGATTAAACAGATCCTAGCAACCTTTGAGAAGCATATTTTCCTCGACACGCACATCTAGTTTCCCAATGGATAAGAAGTCGTTTAGAATTTCTGTTAGATTGTTTACTGTGGACTTGATCCTTTGAATGTGCTTTTGCCTTTTTTCGTCGTCCTCAGCGGAGCTATATTTGCTGATCAGCGATGATGAAGAAAGGATTGTAGCGAGCGGGGTACGGAACTCATGGGAGGCAACTGTGACAAACTGGCTTTTCATCTGATTCAGCTCTCTTTCTTTTTCCAGCGCCTTGACAACCTCCCGTTGCGATTTTTCAACCGAGCGGATTGCATCGGCAAGCTCGGCCGTCCGCTGGCGCACCCGTTCTTCAAGCTCGGCATTGAGCATATGAATTTGCTCGTTGGCCTCCAATATCCTCTTCTCCTGCGTCTTTCTTTGGGTGATGTCAATGATAAATGTGCGCATGCTAAGTTAACAATCTGACAGACAATAATCAACTCCCTCAAATATCCTTCCCCGACAAGCTATTTCCTGGGCTTGTCCTGGCTGCCATTGGTGGCATTTCCCCCAGAACGTATTGAGCTTGAAGAATCTGTTTACATATCTTATGGACAACACCAGATGAAAACACGCAAAACCGCATAGTGAAAGACAGCATCCCCAACCCAATTGATCTTTGGAGCGACATCTTTTTTATGGCTGGTAGATTGGTACCTACCACATTAGATACGCTAGATCGCTGCGCAATCAGAATGACTGCGATGGTTGAAAAAAATACGATCAAAAAACAAGTGATGCAAAACGGTATAGACGGAGTCAATAAAGACAATTTGGTCGACCTGATGATTTCGGTGACTATGTTCTCATCAACAAAATTGATCTGCATACCGTAATAAAAGGACGATCTTAAAATGCAGGTCAGCAGCGGGAGGTCGATTTTTGCATTGAAAATGAAAATTTGCGCCGAAGACTCCTATAAAGCACCTTTTTCATACTTTTTTTGAGGCGTTACTCTACTAAGGTGGGATTGAGTGCTATATGACTTTCTGCAACATCCAAAATGGTCGGATAATTATTGGGAGCATTGGCCAAAACGTTAGCTGTCGTCATATTGTATATCAGGAAAAGGACATTGCCGGATATTTCTGAATACACAGGCTTATTCAGGGGTGGTAAAACCTGCTCGCGTGCGTGATAAGAAGCATCTGCAATGACGATGGACGTATCACCGACCGGCATATCCAGCCGGACCGGAAGCGGTGGGAAAACCGGAGGGAAACTACTAATGTCAAATGCATCGGGACTAACCGGCAATACACGTATAATTTTGGGCATTATATACTGATAAAATACGTCGAAGGCTGGATTCGAAATTCGCTTGACATGGATCTTGACTTTGAAAGTAGCATCTACGAAACCAGGCGAGGGATGAAAGCTGCTCCATGCCAGGCTTACAGGCAGGGTAATGTCGGGATGGCCCGGCATTACAGTTCCGAAAATATCATTGATATTTAACTTGTTACAAAATTCCACTTTCAGAATTTCAAATTCACAAGGATAAAGCCTGAGAGTACCATCGACCAATTTACACCCAGTCTGCGGGTCCGGTTCGGTGTGGTCCGTACAGGAAAGCGCTACTGCCATCACAAAGATGAAAGTCAACGATACCAGTTTTGGTAGGTAGGAATTTTTCATACGACACGGATTGGATGGTACGATGTACAATATTACCAAGTGATCAAAATTCAAATACATCTCAATATATGAGGTATATCCAGATCAAATCTAGTTAGACTGCGGATGCAAAATCATGAGCCCGGTCATAGCGGCAAACAATTTCAGTCATTAACTAGCCGTGTTGTCTGCTCGAATGTATGTTGCGTATGCTGTCAAATCAACTACTAGTCAATTCGACTCCCTATCAATGTCATTCTAATAGGGTGACCAGATCATAGCCGGCATATCCGAAGCGGACATCAGAAGATCTGGGAAACTGGATCGCGGAAGTATAAGTCGATCTGGGAGCGGTATATCCTGACTCCAGTGGAATTTCTCGAAACACAGGTCCTTAACCGGTATGTCTGGAAAATCGCCAAATCGACGCAGTTTTCGCGGACTATTCCTATTTAATGGAGAATTAAATCAAAAATACCCCTAAGGTATTCGAACCATCACTAAGCTTATAATCAACACCTTAACCACATAAAGTTTTTTAATCTCCGATCTATCAACATTCGTTCGAATCAATAAAAAACTCAACACTTCCCCTGCACCAGCTAATGCATCACTTTCTTTCTTATACGGCTCAAACTTTCGGGCTTCATTCCCAAAAAAGAAGCGATATACTGAATGGGCACGTTGTGCAGTATTTCTGGATATGAATCGATAAGCTTCCGGTACCGCTGCTCGGCGCTGAGTGTGGCTAGCTCATTCGACCTGTTTTCATTGTAAGCAATCGACTGCTGAAAAACCCTTATACTAAAATCCTTCATCACAGGGCTAGCGGCGATAAGCGCATCCATCTCAGGTTTCGTGATTCTTAGCAACTCACATGCGGTAATGCATTCGACGTTTGCTGAAGAGACAGTTTGCGAGGCAAAGTTTGAATAAGACGTAAAAAACCCCGGTGGGCAATTAATATGGGTCGTAACCTCATCGCCAACTTCGTTATAGTGGAATAGTCTCAGGTAACCCGATACGATGTAATACAGATATTTAGGCACCGTTCCCTGCTCTTCGATAACCCGGTTTTTCGGAATCAACACCGCATCAAAACTAGCCGTGATTAGGGCGGCCTCTTCGCTGGAAAGCGAATGGAATTGCTGAATGCATCCGATCAGTTTACTGTGCATGCGGTTGGTTTCCTACGTTAGGTCATTTATTGATAGCAAAACTACGAAAGCAGGTGCTTATGTTCCATCAAATAAGCCAACGCTGCTTTTAACGCCTGTTCGGGGGGAGTCGGGTCAAAACCAAGCTCCATCCGCGCTTTGCTGATATCGAAATTCTGTTGCAGACCAGAAAACATCGCAATATCCTTTCTCGTCAGCACTGGGGCCTTTCCGCGAATCCAGGCAGAAAACTCCATCATGCCCGCAATAGCCGTCAACATAAAGCCCGGCAAGGACTTAGGAACCGACAGTCTTAATTCAGGATATATACTCGCTGAAATCCTGGTAGACTCAGTGATAGACATGCACTTTTCATTGGCCAGAATATACCTTTCACCCGTCCTGCCTTTTCTGGCTGCAAGGTAGCAGCCTTCTGCCACGTCGTTGACATCGATCCAGTTCAAAGTAATTTTTGTATCAACCGGGATTTGCTTGTTCAAGATCAGTTTCAGAACGCCATAGGAAACGTTCAGAGGCAAGCTAGCCTCACCTCCTATCATTGCCGAGGGTAAAACTGCGACCAATTCGACTCCCAGCTCGGCCGCCAGGCGAAAAGCCAACTGCTCGCCATCATTTTTTGAATTGTAATACATATCTCCTCGTTCAGGATTGTAACCTGAGCTTTCCTTGGTCGGCAGATTTGTATAGTCAAGCGCGGCAACAGAGCTCACGTAAACAATTCGCCTGACGCCCATTTCGGCCGCCGCTTCAATCATATTGCGCGTCCCTTCCATGTTTACGTCATAGATTTCCCTTTTGGGATCCTTCGCCCATAGTTTGAACGCCGCTCCCACGGCATAAAAAACATCTACGCCATCAAGTGCCTTCAATAGCGATTGCCTATCAGTAATGTCCGCCTGATGTACTTCACAATCCAACCCTGAAAGAGAAGTAATATTGCCCAGGTTGCGAACCGTTGCCCTTACAGGAATACCCTTCTTTATTAATAGACGAACAAGGTTATTCCCTAAATGCCCGTTCGCGCCGGTAACCAGCGCCAGATTTCTTTGTCCCATTTTTGCTATCTTTTATTGATAGGACAAAGGTTATCATCGCCAATCCAGCAGCACTTGACATTTGTTAGTTAATTCAGATCTCATCCGAGAACCTTCCATTTATTTGGTAGGGCTAGAAAGCTGCCTAAGGAAAAAGGAACACCACCACCAGTCCAAAACGACGTTCGTTCTTTCGACAACAGAGCGCTCACTCATCAAAAAAGCCCTGATTGCTGAGGCCCAACCTTAAAATTGTTGGCGCCTGGATTGCGCGCAGCCGGGAAAGCTGGAGCTTCCGAAGGCTATGCAATTCAACCCGCGTAAACAGGAATATGCGGGGCAGTCAACTGCTTTGCATTCCAGTATTTTTTCAATTATTAAGGCCGCACGAGTCCCTCCGCTGGGCAGCTGCCGTAGCAGACAAACGCCTGATGGCAGCTTCGTTGATCATTACTTGGCTAATCGCCTGCTCATCAAGTGCTTTGATATGTTTCGTTGTCAGGGCCCTGGTGAGCGAAATTTTCGAAGTGTCGGCATCGGGATCGAATTCCAAAACCACCATATTTTCGTTAAACTTTTTGATCCCGTCTGACAGAAGCTGATTTGCATGACCTGTAAATGGTGCATTGATTACTCCAACAAGGGGTGCTAACAATTGAAGGCTACTTTTTTCAACCTTTGAGCGCTGCAGACTGTTCTTTATGAGTACAATTTTGAGCCGTTTCAAAACCGGGCTCTGGATAGATTCGAGATACCGTACAACGTCCAACGCCGTCGCAAGTCCGTAATTTTCAAAGTATCCACCATCAACGAATTGATATCTGTCATTTTCGCCGATCGTTGAAGCCGCGCTAAGGAAAGGGAACAATTCAGAAAGGTTAACTGCTTCGCGATAGGTAATATCGCGTTTGGCTATGGAGTCAGAGAATGAGATATCCTGAAGTGGTTGGATGGCGTTTGAAAATAACGTAGTGTCACCTGCAACAAATGGCGACAAAACAGTCCGTCTCCCTGAATTTACCTCAAAAGTATTTACAAGATGAATTGGAATCGTATCCTGATTCCGCAGATAAAATCCCTGAAAGTCATCGGGCTCACTAATATCGACACCGAATCGAAAAGTGTTTTTAAGAAATTTCTCATTGCCGGTTCCAGCCAGTGCCTCATTAAGTGCGAAATCATATTCCTGCCGGATCCGGACATTCCGATCGCGAAATGCGGTGTAAACTTTTGAAGGTGAAAATAGCGCCTTGATCCTGTTAATCAATCCCCCAAATGCGCCTTCAAATCCGTCACCAAGTAATAGGCCAAACATGCCGCTAGAATTAAAGTTCTGCCGGTAGATGTGCTGAAGGTAGCTCAATTCCTCCTTTTCCAAAGGAGCTGCGATCCTATGTTTCAGATAATGGTAGGTGCCAGGTGAGCTCCCAGACACGGTGCTGTATAGCAACGTATTACTCCAAAAGCCGTCTACTTTGTTATCAAGAAGCCCTAATACCCGAGCCGTAAAATAACCAGCCCTTGACCCTCCACCCATTCCGCAGACAATGTAAATATTGCTACTATCTGCCGCCTTACTATGAGATTCAATAAACTTAATGCGTCGTTCTATTGCATTCTCCAAGAGCCTTTTACTATCTACAGGTCCGAGACCTTTGCTAAACCTTTCGCAGGAAATCAGGTTCTGCGCCGAAGCTGTTTTCAATTCTCTTAAAGGCACGACGAACTGGCCAGGCGGGGTTATATTGGGAGCGACAAGAAATATGACAATGCCCAGATAGCCCAGTATTTTTTGCCATGGTTTTTCGGCCACAGCCAGGTGCCGGCAAAAATCAACGTAATTGATCAAAAAGGCGAAAACTGCCAACACGACAAACATCGTATTAATGGCAGTCATTGACGGCAGCAGAAAAAAAGTCAAATTGAAAATGCAAAGAAACCAGAAGAGCGTGTAGTAAAACTTCTTGCTCTCGGCTGCGGTTTTTGCACTGGTCAATTGGTCTACTCGTTTACGAATATCCTTTTGCTTCATATCAACACCATTCGTAAAGAAAATCAACCTAAAGACAGTGACGCCGCTCAAAACCATGAAGCCTCCAATTATACAACTAATATACGCATCCCTATCGCGGAGATTCTCGTCGATCAGAGACACTGCTAGGAGAACCAGCGCCGAGTAAAGTAGCTCGATCAATAAAAGACGTGTAAGTAGATTGAAATAGTAATTGGGAAATACTCGGCCAACCAGCTCGCGTAGAAGAACTGTCGCATTTTCCATGGGTGCTTTGACAGTTTTCCAATTTAGAATTAAAGCATCGAAAACAGCCAAGAACAACAAAATTGCCCCATTCACACCAATAACCTTAGAGTTTGCAACGTCCTCGTTAACGTACCTAAAAAAGAAAGCATTTGCCAGGATCAGGAAAGGGACAGTTGCCACAATGGAAAGGATCCTACATCCCACATAAAACCGCTGAATACTACGTCGGTCGAGATTAATTCTGTTCACCCTGTCGCCGGTAAATAGAAAAAAAGGTATCGCCCAAATTGCGAGAGCTGTCAACAAAGTCAAAAAAAACAAAAAATATATCGCCAGGAGTTTCCACCACCATTCTTCACCATCCTTAATTATGTAACCTACAAAACTGATAATCAAATCACTTCCTGCATCGATATAAAAGAACAGAATCCATAGAACCACTAACAATAAGACAGTGTACCAGTTTGATCTGAGAATTCTCCAAAACATAGGCACGAGGTATTGCCGACAGATTCGCGGCATTCCCCAATACCGCTGCATCAACTTGGTCAACCAAAAATAAAACCGAAAAAGCAGCTTCGTTTTGGCGCAAATGAGCAACACCAAACCTGCGATCAGGCACCAGAAAAGCAGTGAATTTTTCAGGGAGGACCAAAATCCGTAGCTATTGGCGAGAATTTGAGTGATGAGCTCAGCGTATCTTAGCTTATTCATTATCAGAGTTGGGTTGGTTTCTAGGCGAATAACCAAAAGTTACCGTTTTAGGCTCTGAAATATTACAAGGTTTCAAAAATTTGATTAAACGGCTGCACAAGAGCACATTGCACTTAAATACTACGCCTTCCAAATGACTAACCCAGTAATCATTTCGGCGGATTATCCAGATAGTCGTATCCGGTGTGGGTGACGATCAATATTATACGCCGTTTTTTGATACTTGGTGGAAAATAAGGCGTAGCTAACCGAATGAAAATCAATTATAAATACCATTAGCGATGGTAAAAATCTAACAATAGATTGCCATATATGTATTACGTAGAGCTTTTCGTGCAAAGCGTCTAATTATCACTATGGAATTGAACACAAGGGAAATCGATAAAGAAGGCTTGATATGTTCGCAAACTATTTATTGACTTCTTTTTACGATTGAGCAATATTTTGTCAAAAATCAAGTAATTAAAGAAATACCGCACCCATCTCTTCGATTCTTTTATCCTTATGTCACGCCAGTAGCACGTGAATATTGACTTTGTCATGGATTTCCTTTTTTAGTTTAAACCATATAAAAACACTTGTATGACTCCTTTTGAAGAGTATTTCACGGACAAAATTTTAACTAATCGATCAGATTTCTGGGGCGGCCCAATTGGAACACCAGCAGGACAAGCAGTGACTGGTGTGACGATCACTAATGGCAGTAAAACCATGACCATTTCTTCATCTGTAACTGGCAGTGGCGCGTACCTAAGTCGTGGTAATTTCAATACTACGATATTCCCTGACCGGACAGGTGGGGACGAAGTGTGGTTCAGGCTACTGATTTCGGACATGAACCTTGGTGTGTTTCAACAGAATTTTGCCGTTTCATTGTTTTCGGGAGGGACGAATGTGACTCCAATCGCCTCCTCAATCGTTTCCCGCACATTTTCGGCCAACCCTGCATTCATCGAGGTAATCGTTCCCTATACGCTGCAAGCGAACACGGAAAGCATGGAATTACGCCTGACAGTCCGATCGGATGCCCAGTCGGGTACCAACAGAACTATCACCTGGAGTGAACTGAATGCTTTTAATAAGACAGATGGATATACTGTTGCAATTGACAAAGTCGAGACAGGACTTAGAAATTCAGAATACATGTATACGTTCTTTGAACGGAGTTCGGTAATGTCCAAAGCAGTTGATAACAATTCTACAGACAACGCACCACGGATACAAGATGAGATTGACAACGCAATTCAAAACGGCGGAGAACTGATTTTTCTTCAAAAAAACGCTATTAGGGTAAATGCTGCCCTTACCGTTAACGGTCCGCTCGCCATTAAGGGCAAAAACACACAATTTCGAATTAGTAATCCCAACCCGAATAAAGAGCTGTTTACGATAACTACATCCGATAGGTTTGAGTGTAGAAGTATAGCCATTTCCCCAGTTGACACCAACGCGCAGATAACAAGTTTTCGGTTTACGGTCGCAAACTATGATAGCATCATCGATTCTGTTTCGTTCAAAGATTTTCTACATACAAACACAAGCGCCCTTTTCCTTGATAATGTTAACGACTTTGTTTTGCAAAATTGCAAGTTTCTTGGAGGCCCAACTGCCTTGGCTATTGGTCACGTAGCCCCAACGAACAATGTCACAGTTCGACGGTGTCGGTTCGAAAGCGCGTTCGATGGTATCTATGCAAAGTCGGCGAATAATTTGATTATAGCGGAAAACATTTTCAGGATCGCCCCACCGCTGACCCATTCTAATCGAAACATTATATTGGACCTTGCAAGCGGGACCCACGAAAATGTCAAAATTTGCGATAATCAACTTTTGTCGTTCATACAGTATTCGGTTCGAATATTTACATCAAATTCAGGACTGCTGAGAAACCTGGCAATTACCGGCAACTATTTTAAAGACCTATCAGGCTCCGGGTTTTCGGGCCCGATTAGGATAACTGGCATAGATTCTACAAACCTACCGGCTCCATTGTCTATTGATGGAGTACTGATACAAGCAAATCAAATCCTAAATAAACAAGCAGCATGCCAAATCAATGATGTTTCTAACTTAAATATTAACGGAAACAACATTATAAAGACCGGAACTTCCAGTGGCGTTGTAGCATATGCACTACTTCGCTGCCCAGACCCCAAAGTACTGTCAACCGACAATCTTATTTCAGGACAATCAGCAACTTAGATTGTGACCCTACCCCACATTTCTAGTGTATCACAGTCATTCTAAATTGATCGACAATGGCAGTTACAATCACAACAACCTCGTGTGAAACCGAGGACGACTATTTCTTAAATAAAGCAACCGCTATATATCCTGCATTTGTAGACAACCTGCCCTATGAAACCTGGACAGATTGGGTTTCTAACGCAACCATTGCGCAAACTAGCAAACCATACTTCCAATTTAAAGCAGCAGGAGGCACAACATATCAATGGGAAGTTGAACCAAATACGAACAGTGTTTTACCTCCGGGACTATCGCTATTACAAAATGGTCAGCTCTCTGGTACGCCCACCAAAGAAGGGCTTTTCGAGTTTACGCTACGCGCAACATCGGGAGCAGATTATGATACAAAACGTTTCAAATTTAAGGTTTATCCGGAACGCTCCCGGTGGCTGCGGGACGCCCGATTTGGGGTTACCACTCACTGGGGAAGATTTACTCATCCTGCCATCCAGAATAGCCCACCGCGTGACCCGCCATTAAACGGAACGGGAACGCAACAATTCGAAGGCCGTGTGACGCAATTAAACGCAGCAAACTGGGCCCAACAGATGGAAGCTTGGGGCGCCGGTTTTATCGAATTCTCCGCAATATGGCAAGATAGTTATCGCAACTGGATATCAACTACTCCAACAAGATATCAGCTTCATACGGAAAATCGCGACTTCGTCGATGAAATTGTCGCGGCATTCCATGCTCGTAACCTAAAGGTAATCAGCTATTTTTGTCCCGACTATCGTGGAAATCCGGCATGCGTTGATGGCACTCAAGGGTGCACTGATCCAGTAAAATTTTCATGGACTGACGCGGATTCCAACGGGAACTGGGGAACACCTAACCTTGGCTACATTACCGAACTTGTTGTAAATAAGAAAATTGACGGTCTATGGATGGACATCGGCGGAGCATCGGACATTTATGGAAATCCGCCAATCAATCCAGGATGGTTGTACTATGACAAAGTCATACCGGTAATTCGACATCATAACCCCTTTTTTATCTTCGGAGTCAATCCGGGCGTTCGTGGTAGCTTCAACACAGAGTTAAAATTTGGGGGTACCCAAGTGCTGTATCCTTACGCCGATTTTGTCATTTATGAAAGTACGCTAGACTCTTCGACAAACGCGATTATGAGCTCTGAGCAAGCTACACCATTGATGTCAAAAAAGAAAATGGCAATCTATGTCTCTAACAAAGTCACCCGCTCATGGGGTTGGGGCGCGACGACACATGAAGATCCTATTAAAGACCCTGTCTCTGTCAACGAAAACATCGGGCTAAATTGGAAGGCCGGTGCTACTGTATCTATGGGTTTACCCGTTCGGTGCGATGGACTGCTGCTAGACCCTCGGTTTCAACCAATAATGTCGGCTATTGGTAACTATGTAACTACAAACAAAGCATTTAGTGAGGACCCGCAGATTTCCCTTTTGAACAATACTGTTACAATTACGACGAGCTTGCCGGCTAGGATATTCTACACATTGGACGGGACCGATCCTGACGAGAACTCCTCAAATGTTTACCTGAATCCGATACCCATTACCCGAAACACCATCATTAAAGTGAGAACTTTGCAGACAGGCAAAAGTCTCGGGTTCATGAAGCAGCTAGTGATCGAAGGCTATTCGACAAGCGGACCAGTAAATTTATTGCTTGGAGAAAAACCGAACGACACATTATCCTATCAGGAAGTAACAAATCTATACAAAACTGTCGACAACAGTCGCTTCTACCGCGGCATGCAATTTACGGTTGGCAGCGCGCCGATTATCATCACAGGAATCGGACGTAGATCGGTGGGCACAAACGTAACGCGAAACGTTATCGTCAAGCGGTACTTTGACGAATACCCTGTCTATTCCGGTAATCTGTTGCCAGACATTTCTTCAACAGGGGATTACTATTTCACTGACGTTGCCGAGATCAGGCTAGAAGCGGGAATGACATATATAATTGCTATTCAGGAACTTTCCAACGAAAAAGGTATTCCCGATGCAGACCGCAAGAAATATTACGCCAATACCTTCACAGATATTCCGTACACGCGAGACTTACGCATTATCCAGGCGTTTAATCTAAGTCCTCTCGGCGACTTTTATCCATTTCCATTAGATCACAATAACAAAATGGATACAGTTGGTCAGATTGTAAATTTGAAATATCGAGTAGTGTCAGACGAAAGAAAGTATGATCTGGCATTGGGTAAACCAGTGCGTTTTCTCAGTGGAATTGGTGGAAGTCAATTAATCCCGTCGCAATACATTCGGTATGCGATTAATGCAACAGATGGCAACCCCAATTCCTATGCGATTGCCGGCGGAGTCTATGCAAATACCGTTCGGGTTAATTTGCTTTCCCTTAATAAAATAAACAGAATAGCTTTCAGGTTCACACCGTATAACTATGCAACGGAGTTTGAAATCTACTGCTCGACCGATGAAAACGGAAGTGACACGGTATTGATGAACCATTACGTCAATAACAAAAATTTGGACTTTCAGTTTAAATTCGACCCTGTTTTGACACAATATGTATTTTTCAAAAGTATCCTGCCAAATGCTCCCGGTCAGGAAGGTGGATCGATGGGCTTTGAAAGTATCGAAGTCTATTGCGATGGCTTATAGCGTCTAAGTATTCAATACTTCGTTTGCTCTTGATATGCATTGGGTAATTCGCAAAAACCAAGCCATTACCCGATAACACCCCTGTTTCCAGTTAACCTTGAACGGATCGACAGCCGTTTAAGGTTAACTGAACACGAATCGTAAACATAATGATCAACACCGCCACGGTTCTGAAGTGAGATTTTAACTGTAAGTACATCCACCAACGACGTTTAAGGATTTTGGAGTAATCATCCCTTAAATTGTCGATCGGATTAGCTGCCCCTGCCCTTACGGATTGAAACCCGAGGGTAAGGCCGGTTATTATAAGCGCTACTATCAGCTATCCCCGCTTTCGTCCCGGCGAAATGGACAAACGTGCAATTCGGCATTTCATAAACAACTGATTTTTCGAGCGCCTTATCTTCCTTTGCTGAATGCCAGACTGGGGATAAACTTCAATAGATAAATAGCGCGCAACAAAGGTGTGGCCCCTTAGGTACCAAGAAGACCTAGGGAAATATCCTGTGTCTATTTGTACTGTTGTTTAAAGCGCCTCAGAGGGCGCTTTTTCGTTTAAAAAACTTAATGCCATCAATTAGTCGTCTTTATTTACCGAATGCTAATCAATTCCTCCCGAAATATCGGGAGGATGAAACACTATATAAGTTACTCAACCTTACCTTGAATGGGGCACAGCCCTCTCCTTTGGGCCGCACCGGCTTACGAGACGTCCTTCCGTCTGATCAATGCAGCAATTCCCAGCACGATAGCAGCCCCTATAAATGAGGTAAGCACGCGCGAAACAAGGGATGGCAGTTTAAGAACGGTTTGCAGGTCATCGCCCAGCAGCCAGCCGCCTACAAAGCCACCCACGATCCCCAGAATTAACTGCAGCCATGATGACAATGAAAAGCGAGTAAAGAGTTTGTCTGCCAGCCAGCCAGCAAAGGCACCGATCAGGATTGAAATTAAAAGATTTGTCATGGGAGTAGTGTACATTAGTACTGAAAAAGAGCGTTTTTCTAAATAAGAATAGGGGTACATTTAAAGTTGCCGTAAGGCGACCCCAAGCTCGGCGGGTTTTGGTGGCTGGACGCTGTCCATTACGAATTGTCGGCTTACTCCCTCATGTACAAAGTAATAGGTATCCCAATAGGTATGACTGCAAGTCCAGACACGCACGTCAAAAAAGATGGCATTTTCTGTAAGCCTCGTAACCAAAATATCGTGTTGTCTGTCTTTCAGAGCAAAGGGACAGGTTTTTACAACAATGTCCAGCGCCTCCCTGATCTTGTCAACACCATTCTGACTGCCGGCAGCAAAGACCATGTCAACCCTGATCTCACCTTTGCCGGAAATATTGGTGATGGGAGAAGTTGAAAGTGAGCCGTTTGGCAGGACAATAGTCTTATTGTCGGGCGTTACCAAGACCGTATTGAATATTTGTACACCCTCAACAGTCCCTGTGAAGCCCTGCGCGCTGATCAAATCGCCAACGCGGTAAGGTTTAAAAATCAAAATAAGCACCCCACCCGCAAAATTGGCCAGACTGCCTTGCAGAGCCAGGCCAACAGCCAAACCCGCGGCACCTAGTACAGCAACAAAAGACGACGTCTCGATTCCAACGATGCCTGCAATCGACAGGAGGAGCATGACATTCAACAAAACCACCACCATTGAATTCAGAAAAGGTTGAACGTCCTTGTCGACCTTTCGTTTTTCCATAAAGTTGCTTAGTAACGTGCCCACTTTGCCAATGATCGCCCTTCCGATTATGAAGGCCACTATTGCCAACGCAATTTTGCCCCCATATGCCGTTGCCAACGCCCATACCTGGGCCTTTAAAATTTCGAGATCCATATTTGTAGCGTATTGAAGTTAAACTGGTGTACCGTGGTCGGCATTTTCTGCTGCGCCGGTCGAGCTTTATCCGGCCCGATACCTTTGTTAATGCCCCCATTACTGGCAGTGCGTCCTGCCGGAACAGGTTCCTTGGACTTTTGCCGCTCGATGTAACACATAATCAGCAACAGGCTGATGATTAAATACAGGATAGTTTTCACTAATAGATTTAAAATAGATGATGAGCGCTTTTCCAACATTTGAGCAGCGATTTGCGCGTTTATAGTTGAAATTGACTTTATACGGCTAAATCCAGCCAACCGTTTTCCGCCATTCGTTAAATGTGGGGTCCGTGTGCAAATCCCGCTTTGTCGCATTAATGTCAAATTCGCTGACAGCATTGATCTTATCGGCAAGGATAGGCGGTAGCTGCAAACCCGCCCTGAGCGTATTAACCGTGGTAGCGTCTTCCAGCGGATAGAGATATTCACCTTCATATTGGGTGCCGTAGCGCTGAGGATGCCCCGAGAAATAGCAGATTCGGTCGTGAAGACAGGCCAGGTTTGCCGGGTTAATGTCGGAGCAAACCAGTTGCATCAACGTGTAGCACCCTTTCATGAAAGCGGGTTCTGCAATTGAATGCTGGACAATCAGCCAGGCCGCGTCACTGGCTTGCTCCCCAACTTTTGAGCGGGTCGGCCAGCCAATTTCTGCGATGATCTCACGGAGCTGATTTGCATTTTGTCGATGAACAGCCTCCATGACCGGATTATAGCCAGGCGATAGTTTGTCTGCAGTTTGCAATTTTTCGCGAACGTCCAGATCGCGTGCGGCCATTTGAACCAGCTGGTGGGTTAACTGCTCCCTCCTCATGCTGTTGGCTAAATAGATGTCCATGGATACCGAGATTTACATTTGATTAAACCATCGGAAGTTTTTTTGCAATGCCTCCGATGGTTTTCCGAAATCCTTTACAAGGCCGGAATACGTAAGACCTGCCCGGGGTAAATTTTATCCGGATCGGAAAGCATTGGTTGGTTGGCTTCAAATATCAGTGGATACTTGTGCATGTCGCCGTAGACTTTTAGCGCGATTTTAGACAGCGTGTCGCCGGATTCAACAGTATGATACGTTGCTGCCGGAGCAGGAGTAGTCACTTTAAGGCGGCTATCGACGAGGCCAACACCTTCTACGTTACCAACTGCGAGTGCGATTTTCTCGGCATCCTCCTGCCTGGCTACTTCGCCTTCCAGTATTACGGTGTCCGCAGACACTTTTACTGCCAGGTTGTTGTAAGCGAGCCCCAGTGATTTTACGTGCGCGAGCAGCGCGCTGGCGCGAAGGGGTTCGACCTCATGCACCGGTACAGTCGCTTCCGGTTTGTTGAACACTTTCTGCCCTACTCCTTTAATAAATGATAGAAGACCCATGTTTGATTGGTATTTGTGTGAAAAATTGATTGTAATCCCGGGGTTTGGCTAACAGATCGCGTAGCCAGGCGATCTGTTAGCCAAATGCTGATCATGCTATTTTGAAACCATTACCTTGAATGCCCTCACCTTGCCATCCACCCCTTTTACCGTAACTGTATAAAGGCCGGCATGTAGGTGACTGACATCGATTCCTTGCGCAGTAACATGCGCTGATCTAAAAATCCGCTCGCCGCTGGCATTCAACACGGATAACTCCTTAACCTTTTCCAGGTCAATGCCCTTCACATACAGCATATCCGACACCGGGTTCGGGTAAACCGTCACAAGCTGGGTGGCCCCGTAAAAAACATGCCGGATACGGCTGTATGAGAATGTCAAGTCGGAATCAATCATGCGCAAGCGGTAAAAGCTATCACCGCTTAACGGAGCGGGATCAGTAAAATCATACGCTTTGATAGTAGTGCTCTCTCCATGTGAGCGCACGGCGCCTACCTCCGTCCAGGCCTTGCCATTGGCGCTCCGCTCGATCTCGAAACGATCGCTATTGGTCTCAGTGGCCGTAGACCAGGTCAGCAAAGCACCGTGATCCAGCGCCTTAGCCTCGAAGCTGATGAGCGTCACAGGCAGCGAGTAATAAATGCCGGCATCGATGTTCATATTGAATTCGTTGTCTGCCAGTGCAATAACCGGCGTTTTTCCGTTCGAAACATCCGCGTCACTATTGTTTGCATCATTTACGGTGCCTACAACAGAAGAAAACAGATAGCCCGATGGCAGGCTGCTAAAACCAACTACATAAGAACCGGCGGTCAGGTTGGGAAAGCTGTAATAGCCGTTGGCATCGGTGGACGTCGTAGCCAGCACACTGGTGCCGTCGGCGCCGTACAAGGTTACGGTGATCCCGCTCACTCCGGATTCTGCCGCATCCTGAATACCATTCTGGTTGGTATCGTTCCACACATAGTCGCCCAATCCCGATTTGGCCAGCGGCTGGCTGCAATTGACACTGTTCAGGTTGACCGTTACGATTTTGGTGATACAATCCCCTAGCGTGATCGTGCACTGATAAGTGCCATTGTTAGCCGCGACGTAAGAGCCAAAAACGATGTCCTTTGATGTCGCGATTACCGGGCCGCCATTGAAGGTCCACGAGTAGCTGGCGTTGGTGATTTCTTCGGCACTTAACGTATAAGGCTGGTCAAGGCAGGGCTGCGCAGAATTGGTCACATACACTGCTACCAGCGGTTTGACAGACACCTGCGTGACGGAGGTCTTGCCGCACTGGTCGGTAATCCTCACGTCGTAATCCGTATCGGCCGCCAAACCTTCCGCCGTATAGTTATTAGGGACTGCACTACCGATGACCGTGTAGGTGGTTTCGGTCACTTTCTTCATTTCCAGCAAAAAAGGCCCGAAGCCGGAGAATTCAAATACCGCTATGCCTGTTGCTGCGCTGGCAGTACAGTTGATGCCCAGTTTTTTCACCACGACGGGATCAGAACCTTCCGGCTGGATGGTCAGGTCCTTGGTCGCTTCCATGTTAGGCTTGCCGCAAGACGACATATCCACGATCGCCTTCAAAGTATAAGTCCCCGGCGCGAGGTTGGTAAAGCTTCCCGATGCGTTGGAGGCGATCACCGTGGTACCCTGCAAAAGCTGGAAGCTTACCTTCTGGTCGCCGTTGAAATTCAGCACCGCAGTAATTGTGCCAGCACCACCGCAGAGCTGGGTTGTACTGCCGTCCAGGGCAAAAACTAATACTTCGGAGTCGGCTGGTATCGTAAAAGGCGACTCAGACGGTGGGCATGACGAATTCGAGAAGACCACCTTATAATCACCCGGAGGAATGTTGTTGAAGTAAATAGCGCCATTGTGAAACTCGTAGCCGGCCGAATTGGCCACGAATGCATTGGTTGTGGCATTCACCAGCTTGATATTGGAATAATCCTGATTGGGGATATAGCCATTCACTTCCACGATAACGTTTACCGTACCGGCCGTATTCGCGCAGTCCAGGCGCGCGGTGTACCACGTTACGTGTGGCGCATCCGCAGGTGTAGGCGTGTAAATTGTCCGTGTGATGGTACGTCCGCACGCATCGGTCACCACATACGTATAATGATGGGCAGGCGCCACCGTGACCAGCGTTCCAACATCGAAAACAAACGTCGTGCTTGCCCCTGCAACAGGGTTACCTGCCACATCAAACCCTTCGACCGTGACATCGTAAGGCCAGGTGCCGCCGTAAATATCCAGTGCCAGATTGACATCGTCCGTCGGGGCGCATCCGATATGCACATTCCCGAAAGAGGACAGCACAGGTGTCCCGATGGGCAAGCATTCGATCGTCACTTCGCCGCACACCGAGGTTGTGCGGATCAGGACGGCCTGAACGGTGGTTGGCAAATTGAGCGTCTGCAAGTCGCTGGAACTGTTGATGATAATGGTCTGATCGGCCGCCGTTGCGGGTACTTCACAATTAGCCCCGGCTGCCATATACCACATCTCCAACTGATAACCTGCCCCGCTTGGATCTATTTGCGTACCATCCGCCTCCCGAACCAGTGTATTCCAAAGAATCTGCGTTTGAGCACATTGGTAATTGTAATACCCGAATTTCAGCTTTGCCGCCGGATAAACAGGCTGCACATCCACTGACTGGGTCACAAAATTATTGCACGCATCCTTCACGCGCACCTGGTAAACACCAAAAGACGGTGCGGTGAACGTATTGGAGCTGCTATAAGTAAAATTGGCATCCGGCTCGGCAGCGTTGTTCGATAACAGGAACGCATAGGAAAGCGGCGCTTTGCCACCCGTTGCGGTTGCCGTAATGATCGCTCCCGCGTTGGTGGTGGCGCTCATGCGTCCCCCCGGATCTCCCCCTGCCCCGCCACTGCCGCCGCTACCGCCACCGCTGGTTGCACACACATTGGTGACCGCGGGCGTCAGGTTCAAAGGGGTATATTCATCGGCGACAGTCGCTGTTACATCGGCCGTGACCGTGCCGCAGGTAATCCGGACCGTATAGTTGCCGGCTGGCAGGCCGGTGAAATTATTGGAGCTTTGAGCGGTGGTCTGATACCCGCCCGCGGCAGGGCCGGCGATAATCTGATAAGTTGCGGAAGGCTCCGTTTCAGCGCTCGAATGGATCAGTATCTGGCCCGACGACGGGCAACTGGCAGCCGTTACCACGGGTGCGCTGGTCGTGATCGTCGAAGGGCATTGACCGTAGCTTGTAATGCAGAAAAAAACCAGGTAAAACGCCAGGTCGCCCACGAGCTTGGCGCGTCGTTGAAAGAAGTGTTTCAGGTTTGAAAATCCAAAAAAAACTTTGAATTGCCGGTCACTACCATCGGGCCGGGTTGAACTTAGTCCTTTCGTTGTGTAGAAAGGGAGAGGGAAAAATTGAGCCATAAACGCGTCATGTAAAGGGTTACTAAAAAAACAAACTTCCAATTGCTTATGGGTGCACGGGCACCGCTGATGCCCGCTTCAATGTATGTATGAGTATGATACAGGGCTACCTGCCGTGTGCGGAAGGAAGCAGCGCCGGCGATGTTTCCCGGCGCTCCCCTCCATTAGTTTTTAATAATCGTCCGGGAGGCCTGGCTGCCGTCGTTGTAGATCAGCGTCACCACATAGCTCCCTGCCCGCAAGCCCGACAAATCGATTTCCGAAGGATTGGCTCCGGCTTTCGAATACACCATCACGCCGCTGTTGCTGTAAACCACGACCTTTCGGATGTTGGCCGCATTCACGTCGTCGATCCGGAGCGTGCGCCCCACAGGATTCGGGTAGAGATTTAGTTTAACATGGCCAATCGACATCGAACGGATTTGGCTATACGCGAATGTCTCATCCAAATCCACCATCTTCAAGCGGTAATAGACCGTCCCATAAGATGCCTGGCGATCGGTGAACTCGTAGGTGGTCCGTTTGTTGGAGGATTCCGCCGCCGCCACTTTGCCTACCGCTTGCCAATGACGCGCATCGACGCTGCGCTCGATGTCGAAATGGGAGCTGTTTGTCTCGCTGGTTGTAGCCCAGCTTATCAGCACGGCAGATTCGGACCTGGCTATTTCAAAACTCACCAAGGTGACCGGCATTGGGTCCTCCCACTTCAATTCGTAGACAGCTGGCGTAGGGTCTACAGCACCGCTGAGATCGGCATAGGCATATTCAAATTGTGTAATCGTATCACCTAAGGTCGCAGCCGTGAATTTGACCTGCAACTTCGAAGGATCGAAACCCGTGATCGTAAGGCCCGAAGTTACCAGCACATTATCATAGTACAGCTCCGAATTGGTCGGCACGGTGGTAATGGTAACTGTCTTACCCGTGAGCACCCCGCCCGCAGGCATATCTTCGGGATCTGAACCGGACAGCACCGGAGGGTTCGAGCCGCCGTTCATCGTGATTAGCTGACCAGCGTAGGGCTGGAAGATTTGAGTGGATTTCGGGTCGCTGTCAGGCAATTGCTGGATGCCGAAGTTGGCATTGTTTACATTGGAATTACCGACCACGATGGCGATCCCCCCATCCGGTGCTCCGTCATCCCCGGTATTATCGCAGCAATCCTCGCCGGTTGCTATCCAGCCATTACTACCACCTCCCTGGAACACCGATGTGATGTTTCCTGCCGGATTGGTTCCCAATACAGCCGTATAAGTCGTGTTAGGTGTTACATCAGCGAAACTATATGTCCCATCGGCGTCGACCGGAACAGTGCTTACCAAAGTGGAGCCATTGTACAAGCTCACATAGAGCTGCGTGGCCGATACCTGACCGATACCCGTTCCGTTAACGCTATTGTCTGTCAAGCCGTTGGCGTCGTGGAATACGTTTCCGCAAATAGCCGCCAGAACGGTTGCCTGTGTGGAGCTGTTCGTACAGTTAGCCGTGCCCGTAAAACGTACCGAAGCCGTGTAAGTTCCAGGTGCCACATTGGCGAAAACGGGAGACGCTTGCCAGTTGGTACCATCGATACTGTATTCATAGGCGCCGATCGGAGCTGTGATCGTGATCAAGCCCAGCCCACCGGCGCAATCGCTGTTTTGCAGTACCACAGTTGGTGTCGGCGGGGACAATGAAAAACTGATGTCGTCGATGGCCAGGTCGTTGCCATTTCCTCCAAGCCCGTTATTGCTAATCACCAGATCGATATCCGACGAAGTACCGGTAAAATCGAAGCCAAATTTCTGCCATGTTCCCGGCACGGCATCATTTGTCAGTTCTCCGGTACTGTAAGTGCCTAAAACCGTTTGCGTATTGTGATCAAAAACGGTGAATGAGACATTCGGGTTTACCTGTGCCGCCGCTGTCAGGTTCACGATCCATGCAGAAAAACTGTAATTGGCGCCCGCTATTACCCCTGTGAAACGACGGCGGAAAAATTCGCCTTTGTCAAAGCCTGCATTTACCGCGTACATGTAGCCCAAATCTCCGTCACCGGGAGTATGATCCACAATCCCGGCGGCACCCGACCACGTGTTAAAATCAGGGTTTGCCCGGTTTACAATTTTGTAGTAACCATCTTCGCCGGGAGCATTGCCAGTCAGGTAGTGATACGAGGTCTGCCCCGCAACTGGAAGTCCAAAAGAGCCGCTTGTCGTTGCCGTGCCTACGGCAGTACCGACTCCAAACGTTTCCAGATAAGCATTTGCACAGTCACTGGTCATATTAAATGGGTTAAGCTCCCCATTTTGATACACAACATGGACTACTTCACCGGCTGCTACATCGACGGTGGCAGTACCTGTTGCCTGATTGGAAGTAGAGTTCGCAGTCGGATCATAAATAAGGATTTTTTGCAAATCCCATCCTGCAATCGCGGACTCTGATATGGTATAAGTACCCGGCACAACAGGGATTAACTGAGAGTTTCCAATTGTTGTCCGTACCCTCTCATCATCAATATAGATGGGATTTGTCCCGTCAAAAGCACGCGTAAAAATGTTATAGAACGGATATGGGCCGCTCGACGGGGCCCAGCTGCCCGTAACACCCCAGCCTCCGCTGGCCATCGTAGACCATAGCAAATTAGATGGCCCGCCCGTAATTTTGAATGCGTCGAACGACCCTGTTTCCTTACTCCAAGTGGTGCCCGACAGAAATTTGTGAACATATGCTCCCGTCGGCGAGTTTACTACATCGGTTGCCACAGTGTACACCTCACCATTTTGGGTCACAGCGATGTCTTTATATGCGGCATAGTCCGACACAGGACTGCCCAAACTATTGACAACCGGTGCGGCCGCGGGAGTGATCTCGCGGATCGTCCTTACCGATCCGGCATTACCGCCCACATAGACATTTCCGTTGGTCGGGTTAACATCTATCCTGTATTGAGCGGTGCCTGAGATGTTTGCGTAAATATTCCATGCTGTACCCGAGCCGCTCCATTTATATATGGCTGAATTATCCCTTACAATATACACCGCCGGACCATTTACAAAACTGGAAGTCGGCGTACCTGTCCACCCGCTACCGATATCATTCCATCCAGCACTATTTGAGAACTGGGCTGTTAGCGATATCTGGACCTCCGGGCTCACGCCGTCGTAGCTATATACTGTACCCGCACTGTCAATAAAATAGCAAGTTCCACCGGGGCCGCCGTCAACCCGAGCGACACCTGTAATACCGGTTTGCACCCATGTGGTGCTGTTTGCGTCACGGTAATATAATACACCCGAGTTGGTCGCAGCCCAAAGACGGCCGTTTTCAGATGCCCCGATATCCTGGGATACACTGTTCTGTGTTGGGTCATCATTTAACGTGAAAGTGGGAACGGGTGTGCTCCCCCCACTCACCGTGATGTTGATATCCGGGCTACCGGTTTCATTCAAAGCTTTTGAATGCAAATAAATATAGCCGGTCTGCGCCAAAATGGATTCCGCAGTCGACCCAATCATCAGTAAGGCCAAAGCGATTCTTAGAACACCCCGCCTGGGCAAGGTACATTGTTTGGTATTCATCATTACATAGGTTAGTTATTGTATTTTCTGTCTGTTAATACGGATGCATTTTTACCGATCGTTAAGGAGGAGGCTGTTTTGACTCTCAAGGTGTTTTTGAAGCGACTCTTTCAAAGCTGCCATTCCTGTAATATTTAGCTTTTTAAATATCCGGGTTTTAGTACTTTGGACTGCCGCGTTCTTCTTCCCCATTTTCTTTGCGATAACGGGAATACTGTCGCCCATCACCAGCAGATTGGCCACATCATACTCGGTTGAGGAAAGCCAGGTTCGGTCCTTTCTGCGGCCGCCGGCTACCGAGCCATAGCTGGGAAGAATAAGCCCCAGCGCATCATGACAGATATAAATACGCCCTTCCCGCACCTTTGACACGCATTTGAAAAGCTCCTGCATGTCTGAAAACTTGGTCAGGTACCCCTTCGCCCCAGCCTTGAAGCTCCTGACGATCTTGATATGATCGGGGCTCTCATCAAAAATGATTATTTGAGAAGAATGGCTTATCTTTTTGATTTCGGCAATCGATTGGCAAACAGAGTTAAACAATTCAAGGGTATTTCCAACAATAAATAGATCGGGGACAGCGCCTGATTCGTTTCTTAAATATTGTGAAAGATTGTCCGACTCAATCAATTTGTCCGACTCAAAATACTGATCCACAAAGTGCCGCATGCCAACCCTTACAACCGGATGTTTATCAATAATTGCAATGGATTTCATTATTATTAAATAGAGGTGGTTTATAATAAGTTATGAATCGTCTCTCTTAATGTTCAGGTATTTAGTAATGCAAATATCCGTCGCGTCCGATACAGAAAAAATCATCCGGAATAAGCATTTTTCTCATTAAAACAGGTAGTTCCGTACTACGTTTATAGTAGATTAGAAACGAGAGATTTCACCTACCTTTGCCAAACTTTAATTCTTTTTATGTATAGCATAAGTGACATCGCGTCATCCCGGATTATGCTGGTGGATGACCATGTGTTGGTAGCCGAAGGTTTTCGTGAACTGTTGAAGCGAATGCTTCCGGCCGGAGCTGTTATCGATATCTTCTCGTCTGTCGAAACGGCAACTGCCGCTTTGAAAACAATGAGCTATGGCATCCTGATAACGGACCTGATCATGCCGGGACAGAATGTGATGAGCTTCATTACAGCTTGCCGGAAGCAATACGATGAGCTGATAATCTTGGTCGTGAGCAGTTCAATGGATTCCAATGGCATCAAGGCCTGTTTTGCGGCGGGCGCCAATGGCTATCTAAGCAAGGCGGTCAGCCCGAGCGAAATCAAGCTGGCATTGGAATACACAATGGCCGGAAAAAAATTTGTAAGCGCCGACCTGGCGGGGAAACTGGCCGACAATATCTTTTCAGCCGAAAACACAGTGCTTACCAGTAAAGAGCGGGAAGTGCTCGCATTGATCGGGGCAGGCAAAAGAACCAAGGAAATTGCCGAGACACTCTTTGTCAGTCCGATTACCATCATGACCCACAAGCGTAACATCATGCGAAAGCTTGATCTCCATTCTGTGTCTGAATTAGTGAGATATGTATTCAACAACAACCTGTTTTAAGCTGGCCTTTGCCCTGCTTTTCACCGTCTCCGTTAGATGCTTAGCCCAGGATACCTGGCCAACGGACTCGGCCTGGGAAGCAATCCGGATGAAGCACAAAACCGGGCGTATGCACGACACGGTGTACCTCGCATACGCACAGGCGCTCACAGAGCTATCTTTCAAAAATCCTTTGCTGAAAGAAAGGTTAGCAAATTATAAATCCGTCGCATGGAGTAATCCGGCCTATCAGGCGTTCAGGGTCAAATACTACGCATTCCTGGCCAACCATGCCTCTGCCGTGCATCAGGATGGGTATGCGATATACTATCTGCAAAAAATGGAGGAGGAGCTAAAAATGACTCGACCCTATATCGCCTCACTCAACGAACCTCGGCAGTTGCTGTCCATTTACGGGGACAAGGGTAACTACAATTATGAACGGCGCATGGCCATTATCGACAGCCTCACGCCATTTTTGAAAACACTGCCCGCCGCCCTGGCAAAAGGGCCGGTGAACATTAATACCTGCGTTAATGCTTTTACGATTTTAAAACATGCGGTTAGCCTCTACACAACCAATCACAACAATGCCAAGGCCATTGAACTCGCGGATGCTGCCAGGGCACTCTGGCTCCAACTGAAACGCAAACCCGTTACCAATAAGGGGAAGTTGGTGCAATGCCAATTATCGTTGTATCTGATTGAGGCCCACGCCGCAAAAGTGATGGGCCAAGTCCAAAAACAGGCCGATTACCTGAATGCGGCCTATGGGATCATTGTTTCCAATGACACGGAGATCGCCCCGTTGTTCAAGCAGCCCTTTTCCAGCACCATACTCACCAGGATAATCGACTATCACATTGAAAAGAAGCAGATAGACAGCGCTGCCTATTTCCTTAGATTATATCAGCTGGGAGTCAATAAACCGAACCAGGCAAAAAACCTGGATGGGACTAAAATATTACGGTACATTGCAAAAGTGGATGCCGCAAAAGGCAACTATCAATCAGCGTATGAAAACCTGACGAAGGGATATGCGATCAATGACTCGGTGATCGCGATCCGAGTGGCCGACATCCATAATAATATGTATGCGCATCTGGTATCAGAGCAAAGAAACGAGACGCTGCTGGCTCAGCAGATCAAAATAGCCCGCCGGAACAACCTCATTTTCGGCATTGTAACTATCCTGGTAGTTTCCGTGGCCGCATTTCTGTGGTTGTTGAAAATCAACCGTGAAAAGGCGGAACGGCAGACCAGAATGCTCAATGAATCGGCCCAGATACAGATCGCGCAGCTTGAATACCAGGCCCATGAAATCCAGAAACGGTTTGGCATGGAACTCCATGACGATGTTGCCGGCAAACTTGTTAATCTGGTAAATTACATTGAATCCGAAGAACTGCTTGAAGAAAATGACCGCATAAAGGATAAGCTGTCGGGTATGTCTAAAATGGCACGTGAGGCCTATTCGTCCATTCGCTTCAAAAGCCATGAATGGTATTTAAACAGCTCTGATTCAGACAAAAAGTCGTTTTCCGAGCGCGTAAGGCACATTGTAGCCATGGCCCTACCCGACAGAAGCTATGAAAAGCAGATCGAGATTGACGACCGGTGTCTGGAAAAGATAGATATCCGGACCCGGATTCAAATGTTGAAAATCATCCAGGAAGCGGTTGCTAACATCCTGAAACACGCCAAAGCCCGTAATTTCAAGCTATTTATCTACGAGGACGAGGACGCCGTTATATTGCAGATTGCCGATAACGGGCACGGCTTTGATCCGGCGGCTACCGGTAACAAAAAAGGAATGGGGCTGGCTTCCATGCGCGAACGTGCCCAGGGAATAGGTGGATCGATCGAAATTTCTTCCTCTTTAAAAGGAACGAAGCTTTTGCTTACGATTCCGTCATCGTAGGTAATATACTACGAAAAAAACTGCGTCGTCAAGGCCATCAGGCGCTGGCCGATGGGTTGCGTTTACACATCCCCGGTCGACAGGTATCAACTCATTCTACGATACCCGGCCTCCTTCCTACTCCATTTACAGTACAAAAATCCCACAGGTGCTGTATTTTTTTATTGGTGCCGCACCAATACTTTTACAGTGATCCCGGGAACGCGCTACAGTATCCAATTACTCCTCCCACGGTGGTGAGGGGCGCAAATGCAATCATTTTTACAGTTTAGACAAGTTGGCAAAACTTTCAATGGCTTCTAATCAATTAACGTTGAGTGTTTGATCATGATCCCGGCTTTGCCGGGTAAATGATTTTTGGGGTGAAAGTACATTGTGGAGGCGAGTTTGATCAGTCTATCAATGATTGATAGACTGATTTTTTACCAGAAATAGGCCTTATTTATTTATCGCACTTACTTTGACTCACGGCTCTACCACCAATAACCTGGATCATGTTTTTTCGGATTTTGCTGCTGATATTGGTTATCGAAGCGAGCGGGAATGTTACCGCAGACAGGCTTGTCGTACCAAAAATGCCCGATGAGGCGGCTTATGTGTACGGCCAGCCACTAAACCAAGTGAACATTTTAAACACACTTTCGATGCTATTGAAGGGAAAATATAGTACCCATGCCGACACTCGCCTTTTCTCCCCCGGGATGTCCCTTTGCATTTACATTCCTTATCGGGTACTACTGGCCGATTCTGCACGCAAGATTCTGATCACTGGTTACCAGGACCACGTTGAACTTTTTCGACGAGAAAAACCGCTGCTGCGGATTGGCTTGAAACTGCTTATCGAATCGCATTTTCCAAAATTCAGGCTTTTCGAAGCAAATTGCAGATACTCCCTTCCCGATTCATTTCCACGGAAAGCTATGTCTATTACAATGCTTGGTTTTGATCCCGAACACGAACAGATTGAACCTGCCGACATCACCAGAATTCGCGGTCAATCCCCCAAAAGTAAATTAATAATTTATGCTGGAAATCTACCGAAAAAAAGCGTCAGTCTCTTCCATGAGCTGGGTGTTTTCGTACATATATCGAAACAAGCCTCCATCGATGAGCTCATAAAATGCTTGGAGGCGGCTCAATGCGCAAGCAAATTGTCGTTGGCATAGAGCAAATCACCGGATGGTTCTGGCTTCCGAAGTGATGACAAGTAGCCCTCATTTTTCTGGTTAACTCCATAACATTATCTGACTCCATTTGGGCCGCCCGTTGATCATGAAACTAAGAATCTCGAGATCAAAACAAAGAGGATTACCATTTGGGGTAGTAGCAAAAAATTCACGTTAAACTGTAAGACAATTGGAGTAGAAAGCAATACCTCAGCGGATCGCGATAAACCTCAATCATGTGGCTGTCTCCACTCGGGACATTGCCGATGACCTCTTTTTGTACCTCAAGCCCTTGCTTGCTCCCTTCGCCGTACTCTTTCATTTTTCATATCTGTTGATGTTAAACCTAATACAATATCCTGCCGATCAAAACCGCTTTCGCTAACAGGGCAGCGAATTGTTTTTGCAGGCTGAAAACACTGGCAAAATACCTTTGATGGGTTTACTTTCCATGGTGATATCATTTAAGTGCAGAGGAGATAATGAAATACTGGCTGCTCATTCCGTGCCTAAGTTTAACAACCCGTGAACCGAAGGTTTTTAATCCTTCCCGGAAGATCAGCCCGTACATCAGTTTGACGTAAGGCAGATTGGAAATGCCTCAAAAATAACAACGAGGCATTTCACGATTTCAGATAGCAATTACTTAGGCATAGATACAAATTAAATTGTAAACAATTAACAATTGAACTTTCAAAAAGCCATTATATAAAATAGAAAACAAAACTTATTAAATCTAGTTTTGTATTTGTAGGTCAAATACGACAAACAGAAGTTTTAAATTATCGCCTTGTAGTATTTTATTTAATTTTAATATTGCTCACTTTCGGTTATAATTCACGGAGTAAATTTATATCTCTATTTACTGCGCTGTTTTGGAATAGTTTTCATAATTTTTAGGTAAATTCGTTTTCTACATTTAACGTTACTTGATTTTTCTAAATGAAGCACCAACTATGAAACAGAAAACTTCAGAGCTTTAACCTATCAAGTTTATGTAACAAGTCATTCAGAGTAGAAACCGAAAAAACATAGTCAATTTATCAATTGTAGACTCAATCAGATGCGAACAGGATAAGTTCAAGAATTACATTTTTTCTTCAATAATATTGTAATAGGTGACCGAGGTGGCCTCGTATTGGTTACAAGTTGGCCATATGACAACCCAGTCGATCGAGATATAGACTTTGATCGCCTTAGAAGAAAATTATTGAAAGGAAATATCAAATTTGAGGAACGTCATCAAGCTAATTTCTTCAGTATTAAAAATTTAGATTTAAGTTCAAAATGCAACGCTTTGTTTAAAAAACATGTCGTACAAGCCAATACTTTAAACCTCTAATTATGCAAACACTAAAACTAACATTCCTGGCGATTCTCGCCACATCACTATTTTCCGGGTGCAATAAAGACCACTCACCTGTCGAACCAGAGAACATCGAATCGCCTGAGCATGTTAAAACCATTGTTAGACCCGACTTCGAGGCCATCAAGAAAAACAGCAGAACGCCCTCCGGAGCATTAGACAAAATCGAAACTGTGGTTGAAGGCAACCAATACGCCAATCACATGCCTGGCACCCGACAATACCTATATGACAACGCCGGAAGAAATATCGGCTTCGCTGATATATTATCCCCTAAAGACAGCTCGCCTGGCGCTTGCGATGTGATCTACGAATATAAGGACGACCGCATTTACCGAATGTATCACACCGTCCGAGGTGAGGGGTATTGGGGTGAGCTGGAACCCAATCTGATTATGCGGGAGTTCGCTTACGATATTTCTGGAAAGGTTACTAGGGTTTATGTGTACTACGTTGATTTCAATAATGTCGCTACCCTTGACGAAGGGAACACTTTCACATTGAAATATGACGGCGGCGGGCACTTGACAGAGATGAGTACCTCGGGCAATATTCTCCAAAAGCAGGTGTTTAAGTATTCTGGCAACAACCTGGAATCAGCCACCTATTATTACAGCGATGTGACATCAAAAACTTCATCCGAATACACTTCTCAATTCGAGTACGACGATAAAGAGAACGGCTTAAAAAATCTTCCAGAGATACCCAAATTATTTCACCCTGGCCCCTCTTATTTTGATCAGATCTTCGGAGACAACAACTTAGTTTCGCTCAAGATATCAAGTACATTTTACCCCACAACGACATCAGGTAGCGAGACAAAAATCCAATACGCAAATAAATTTGATGATTCGGGCCGATTAGTTGAAAAAATCGAAGATTTCAAAGACGGCACCCCGCTTGTGAAGAAGATTTATATCTACAAATAACAACCAATTGCCATCTCGTAAGGGCGCTGATAATCCTCAGTGCCCCTCGATACCTTCAAGCTATGGGCACGATCCACCAAACCGCCCGTCATTGGCTGGAAATGGATACTGCTAAAAATCCCATGGAGCTAGCCTGATTTCCGCTGGATTATCAGTGGGTTTTCCGGGCCTGGGAAAGTCGAGCGTCACACCATTTGAATATGCACATAAATCCATTTCCTTCGAAAATATTTACTTTGAAATCAAGATACTTTTAAGCAAAAATCAATGAGCGTGTATTTTGTGATAGAGCAGTGAGAGCTGCATGCCAGTTTCTCTTAAATGACCAACACAATTCCCTCTTCTAATGCTTTTTCATAATTCGCTTTGTTGAATTCATATAAATAGGGGGAACGATGAGGCCCGATAAACCGCCGTTCGTCGAGTTTGTTGAGCAAGCCCAATGCAAATAGCTTCTTTGGGAAATTACGCCGGTCCAATGATTTTGCCAGCAGGCTTTCGTAGAGGAAATGAATTTCGGGCAGGGTAAACTTGGGTGGCAACAAGTTAGCCCCGATCGGTTGATGGTAAAGGTGCAGGCGGACCGTCTGCAGCGCCTTTGTAACCATGTCATTATGATCGAAGAGCAGCTCGGGAACCTGATCAATGTCCCACCAGCGATATTCTTCAACAAACAAGTTAGTTCGGACCGAAACCTGCTGGTAGTCAACCAGCGCATAGTAGCCGATTGTTATTTGGCGACCTAAAAGCCAGTTATCTTTCTTGATTTTAATCCCCAGCGCATCGGGCTGAATTAATCGTTCCAGATCCTGAACTGTTCGGTGGTGTACCCGGTAGGGACTATCCCCAAAGGTGTGAAACTGTTGAAGGAACAGACCGCTTATACCGGTGGTCTCCTCCGCTATCCGGTTTGCGGCTACGGAGATTGGTTCCTCATGACGGATCGGTCCACCAGGTAATCCCCACTGCTGATGGCCGTTGTATCGGATCAACAGAATTTTTACCTGTTGGTCATGATAGCCCAAAATGGCGCAATCCAGTGACAGATGAGCCATGAATTGCTGGTGACCATTAAGTATAAAAGCAATGGCAGCGTCAATTTCAGTCATAAAGCAAAAATAGGATTATGAATAAGACATATCAAAGTGACCGGCGGGTAATCAGCCGACATGGGTTTTCTACATGCCGGGGATGGTTGGCACGAACCAGGTCGGCAGCGGTTCGGCCCATCCGGTCAAAATCTGTCGATATCACCGTGATGCCATCCAACAGAATTTCTTTTAGGGGCGTCTCATTGTAGGCAATGATGCCGACCTGTTTCCCGATCTGATAGGAGGTGTCTTTGGTCTTTCCAATTACTGTAAACAAATCTTCCTCGCGTAAACAGATATAGGCACTACTACCCTCGATATTAAGGTTACCTACCTCGTAGATAGGTTTTGCCTGAAAGCCATACTCATAGCAGAAAGCAAAAAAGCCATTCACAATCGCATTAGACCGATTCGTGTCGGTGGGAAGGAGCATGTTCAGCGTTGCGTATTTGTTAAGGAGCGGTAAGGCCTCGGTCAACGATTGAATCAGGTCTTTTTCAAAATTCTGGACGACGGATGCATATTGGCCGCTAAGCCCTTCCACCCGCTTATCCAGCAGAATGAGCTTCTCCTTAGGTACCTGGTTGAGCAACTGTGCTGTTTTTTCCTGATGGCTGTCGAGATGAGGGATTATAACATAATGGCTATACTCCCCCAGGTGTTTCAGCAACAGGTCTTCGAAAATGCGATAGTTGTTGTTATAGGTAAACAAGTCTAACGCAACGGGATCGCCGCTCCAATCTGTTCCCATCTGGTCAACGAAGGCATCGTAGACAATTTTCTTGTGTGTGCTCAGTTCGTTGAACAGTAGTAAAACCTTCAGGCCCTGCCCCGGTTTCAAGGAGTTGATGTAATAGCCTTTACCATGGACCCCTCCGATGATATTCTGTTTTCTGAGGTGATCATAGGCTCGTTCGACAGTCCGTTTGCTGACGTTGAGTTCGGCACAGAGTTCATACAATGAAGGTAGTTTTTCACCCGGCCGGATTGCATTGAATTGAATGCCATCAACAATGTAATTGACAATCTGCAAATACTTTGGCGTGCTGGAGAAATCATTGATTGCTATCTGACCAACCATATATTACGTAGTTTTTACGCAATAAAGATAGGGCTAAAAAAATTATATTGTAAAAAATACGCAATAATAATTTCACCAAAACTTCTGAGAATATTAACAAAAACAGCCTCAGGCGTATAATCTGGCCTGTTTCTGCTCCCAATGGGCTGATCGAACGCAGGTTACTTATAAATGTCGGGGGACAGTTGAGGACAGTTTTTACTTTTCGGCTAGTAAACTTTGTGGGAGAAATAAAAACATTCTCAGTTATTAACGATCAGTTATGGGATCAACTCTCTACCTCTTTTCAGTTGGTTTGTCCGCGGCTCTCTGTCTCGGCCAAACCAACCAGAGCCTGCCAACAGGTTCAAGCGCAGACTTGTCCGTTGCCTCTCGAAGGCAACAGGACCTTGTGGTATCGGGCAAAGTCACCGATGAAAAAGGCGAGGCGCTGCCCGGTGTCAGTATCGTGGTGAAAGGAACTACCTGGGGTACCAAATCGGATGTCCAGGGCCTCTACCAGCTTGCAGTCCCGAATGCAGGAGCGGTATTAGTGTTCAGCTTTGTGGGCTATATGGCCAAAGAGATGACAGTGGGTACCGGCTTGACCCTTAATGTAGCGTTGGACGTCGACAGTAGAGCCCTGAATGAGGTTATCGTAACGGGGGTCTTCGACAAGCGCAGACGCATGGAGGCCTCGGTGGGTATCACCACGCTGTCTTCCAATCAGATTCAGCGTTTGCAGCCCAATAGTGCTGCTGATTTGCTGAAAAACGTTCCGGGGGTCTATGTCAATTCTTCACAGGGAGAAATCCGCAACACGGTCTATTCAAGGGGCGTCGGTGCCGGCACGAGCGGGTATTTTTATGTGTCGATGCAAGAGGATGGTTTACCGGTAACCAATGTGTCCGGCACTAGCTTGGGGCCCGACTACTTTCTGCGGGCCGACGCTACGATCAACCGTCTGGAGGCCGTTCGGGGAGGTTCGGCGGCCATTACCGGCCCTAACGCGCCTGGCGGCATCTTCAACTATGTCTCCAAAACGGGCGGAGCCGTCCTGGCAGGAGAAATGCGGGCGAAATTCGGCCTGGAAGGTAGTGCCAATCCATACTATCGTGCCGATTTGTCGCTGGGTGGTAAGCTGAATCGAAAGGGTGATCTTGCGTTTCACCTGGGAGGTTTTTATCGCTATAACAACGGCGTACGCTACGCGGGCTACCCCATGAATTATGGGGGTCAGTTGAAAGCAAATGTGGTGAAAACCTATCGGAAGGGTAGTGTGAAACTCTATGGCAAATTCCTCAACGACCACAACAGTTACCTTGACTTTTTACCGGCCCGGAACTTTGATAAACCAGGGACTGCACCTGGGATCCGGAACACCGACACCTTTGCCGGTCCCGGCAGTCAGGTTTTCGATTATAAGTACAGCAAGGCCGCTCCTGTTCGTCGTTTTGATCCGGAAAACCTGATCCATGCCCGGGATCGTGCCCTCGGGATCGACTGGCAGCATGAGCTGGGTGGAGGCTGGTCGGTCAGTAACAACATTAAATACACCAGCAAGGTACTTACTTGGAATTCGGTGTTACCGCTTGGCATTCTGTCGGCCAATGAACTGTTGACTTATTATTTCATGCAGTCGCTGGGCCGGTTTGGCACCTATAACTTTACCGACCTCACCACCGGACAACCAGCTTTGACGACCATGCAGCTGCCCCGGTTGGGGCCCAACAACGAGTTCCTGGGTTTTGATTTTCCAGTCATAAAGGGACAGTTGCCGAATTCGGTTATTCAACCTTACCCGGTTCTGCTGCAATTGGCCCGGTCCAATGACAATAAACTAAACGAAGTACTCGATCAGTTTTCGGTCAGCAAACGTGTTGGCAAGATGACCTTCACAGCGGGTCTGTACTATGGTGCCTCGCATATGGACTACCAGGAGAATGTGGCCGGACTCGCCCTTTCCACTGCTGAAAACCGGCCTCACCCGCTGGGCATAAGCATTACCGATTTTGCCGGTACCACCTACCAGGCTACCAACCCGCAGGGAATGCTCAACACCGGAGGATCCTTCAAATCCAGCGACCTGCGACAAAAACAACTGGCGTTCTTCTTTGGCCATAGCTGGCAGATCACTGACAAACTAAACCTCGATTACGGGTTTCGCTACGATCATACACGGGTAAAAGGCAGTAGCCTCGGCTCTGTTACGGACAGCTCGGCCTCAGCTGGTGGTTATGATGAAAATCCCCTGACGCTTTGGGATAATGCAGTCAATAAGGCTACGGCGCCCTGGTTTACGGACAATACCATCGCCACATTTTCATTCTCGGGAGCCCTGAATTACCAATTCCAGGATAATCTGGCGTTGTATGGGCGGTTTTCACAAGGTAACAAAGCGCCGGACCTCACCTTGTATACCAGTGCTTTCTCGCAGGACCAGGTCGATAAACAATTGTTTAAACCCGAATACGTCACCCAGGTTGAAATGGGGCTGAAAGTAAAGCGGGACAAGTTGACAGCATTTATTACCCCCTATTACAGCCGGATGACCAACCTGGCCACAAGTGCATATGTCTCCGACCAGAACAACAATTTTTATTATACCCCAAATGTATATAGCAGTCGGCAAAGTTATGGGTTGGAATTGGAAGGGACCTACTCGCCTGTCAGCCAGCTAAGTATCCGGGCCGTTGCAACGCTGCAGCGAACCCGCTCCATTCTCAGCCGGTCGTGGGTAACTGGTGATCCGGGCGCTCAGGATGATCGCGTGGAGGAGGTCCGGGGAGGCCGCATCGCTGGTACGCCAGACTTTATGGCCATGTTGACACCAACGTATACAGCTGGCCGGTTCAGTGCATTCGTCAACTATTACTACCTGGGAAAACGGGCCGCCAACAACCTGGAAACTTTCTACCTGCCTGGTTTTGGTCAGACCGATCTGGGCTTGGGATATCGGTTCACGAAGCGGTTGACACTTAATGGCAATATCAACAACCTGTTCAACAAGGTGGGTGTGATGGACTGGCAGGCGCCCGGTGGCTTTCCCAATAGCGGCAACACGGGTGGGTTTACACCGGCGCAACGGGAGGGGAACCCGAATGCGGTTTTCAGCATCCTCCCGATCCAACCTCGATCGTTATATCTGTCGGCCTCTTATCGATTCTGACAGACTCTTTTCCTGACCAAATCAAACAAAAACACAATTAACCAACCAACAAAATGAAAAAAGCAAATTTATTCATGTTCTTATTTCTGCTGGGTTTTTATTACAACGCGTCCTCTCAGTCGGCGCCTGCAGCTGATTTTTTTGCCGGTAAATGGGAAATCCTGATAGTGGGCACACCCGACGGCGACGCCAAAATGGGCGCCGTCCTGGTCCGGAAAGACGGTAAGCTCACGGGCGAACTGGTGAGTTTGGCGGCCGATGCGCCCAAAGAGCCCATTGTCATAACCCAGGTTGAGGAAGGAAGCGATAAAGTAAATCTCTTCTTCACCGCCCAGGGCTACGACGTAAACCTTGAACTGACGAAAGTTGACGAGGACCATTTAAAGGGACAACTGATGAACATGTTTGACGCGACAGCGGTACGGGTCAAAAACTAAAATTCATGAAAGTGATAGTCCCCCTTCTCCTCGCAACCACAGTCAGCATCGCACAGGTGCTCCCGGATTCGAGTAAAAATCAGGCATCTCATTGGTTAAATCCCTTCAATTTCAACTTAGCAAGCTTTCAGAAGCCTTCGCAATCATTTGCGCCCATGGCACGTTGGTGGTGGCCCGGCAATGATGTAGAACCGGAAGAATTGAAAAGGGAGATGAACCTGTTCGCCGATCACTTTTTTGGCGGGGTTGAAGTCCAGCCATTGAACATCGTAATTCCGATGAATGAGAAGACGAGGCCAAAAGTAACAAGTTGGGACACGCCTGCGTATTACAAGAACCTAACAGTCGTGATGGAGGAAGCACGGAAGCGGAAGCTGATTGTGGACGTGACAAATGGCAGCGGCTGGCCTCCCGGAGGTCCTTTTTTAGCCCCGGAGGATGGGTTTCTTTCCCTGGAATATGGTGCCGTCACCGTCAGTGGAGGCACCAAGCAATCCATCCCGCTGCCCCGGCTTCCAAACAAGACAATGGTTCCTTCCCGTTTGCAGGCTGTGGTTGTCGCTAAATTATCCAATGATACCGACACCGGCGAGCTTGTTCCACTGGATGTTGCTTCTACCCGGGTGGTCACCTCCTGGGTCCAAAATGATACACTCATTTGGAATTTTCCGGAAGGAAAGTGGAAAGTAATCGCCTTCTGGGCAGTTCCAAGTGGTGAGCAAACTAATATTGCCGCCACGCCGAAACAAGGTCCGGTCGTCGATCACCTGGATTCCACAAAAGTGCTCAAATTGTATAGCCATTTGTTTGGTTCCAGGACTGGTTTACAGCCCTATTTCGGCAATCCTTTTCGGGCAGTTTTCAATGACAGTTATGAATTCAAGGCCAACCGTCATTACTCACCTGATTTTATTGCTTATTTTAAAAAGAAACGGGGTTATGACATCACTCCCTACCTGCCTGCCAACATGCAGCGGAAATACAACTTCGTCGGTTATCTGAACCCGCATGCAAAACCCGATTTTACTTTTTCGAACCAGGACTGGCGTTTGCGTTATGACTACGACATTACGCTAGGTGAATTGCTGGGAGAGCATTTTTTTAAAACCAGTAAAAAGTGGATGGAGTCGCGGGGGTTACTGCACCGTACCCAGGCGTATGGTTTGAATATGGACATGCTCGCCATGGCTGGTCTTGCCTCGATTCCTGAAACGGAAAGCATGCTCGGGTCAGAAGCTGCCATGAAAGTCATGACTTCCGGTGCTCTTTTGTACAACCGGCCCCTCATGACGGCAGAATCGGTCGTGTTCGGTAACCGGGCCTATACGACCACCCCCTCAAAAATCAAATTTGCTGTCGATAAGCTATTTGCTGCTGGCGTCAATCAGGTCATTTATCACGGCGTACCTTACCGTTATAAACCCGAGAAGCTGGGGCCCGAAGGGTGGTATCCTTTTTCCTCTCCCTTCATTGCGGGTATCAATTTCTCCTCCAATCTGGGAGAAGCAAATATTTTCTGGAAGGATCAAAAGCAGGTTAATGAGTACGTAGGCAGGGTACAATATGCCCTTCGCTCAGGAAAGCCGCAAGCGGATGTACTTATCTACTTTCCCTTCCTCAGTGTGGAGGATATGCCCGCTAATCCGGAGGAGATCCTTTCCAATGGCTATTTACCGGATGTTGAAGGGCCCTTACCCAAAGGCGACGAACATGTAAATGCTGCCAAGGTGGAGTGGGCCGGGAAGATTTATCCTTTGATCAATGAACTGGAAGCAAGCGGTGTTAGCTGGGCATGGGTGAACGATGCCTCGATACAGGAAGCCCAACTACAAAAGGATGGCAGGTTGAATATCCGTGACAACCACATTTCCGCACTCATTCTGGCATATGATTCGACAATCCACCTCAAAACCGCTGAACGGATCAGGCGTTTGGCTTCTGGCGGCATGCGCTTACTGGCAGTAGGTAGCGTGCCCACCAAACAACCATCTTTCCTCAACTGGAAGCAGAACGATGAAAAAACCGCGCAATGCATTGCGGCGGCGCTCAAAGGAAAAAACAGTCTTCATACTAATGATATCGGTCAGCTTCGTGCATGGATAAAAGATTTGCCCCAGCCAATCCAATTTAAGGAGCCCAGTTCTTTCACCCGCCAGGCACGGCGGGAGATGAGTGACGGCAGCCGTATCCATTTTATCTGGAACAAAAGTGCCGCGTGGCAATCGCTTGATTTGGTCCTGGACAAGAGGTACAAGCACAGCTACTGGCTGGATGCAACAACAGGCGCCATTATAGCCAACAGTAGTTCAACGGTTTCCTATCAGTTGGCTCCGTTCAGTTCCGTTCTTTTTTATGCCTCTCAAAATAGCGACACCGCTGATAGTTCGGCAAAGGCATCCACAGCCCGTGTAAATCCAACAGAAGCTGTACTGTCGCTTAGCAATTGGGACATTAGGGTTGATAGCGTACTGCTTAAAAACACTGTGCTATTTGACTGGAAAAGCGATTCGCTATTAAGATTTTCTTCGGCAGATGGAATTTATAACTCCACTTTTCAATGGAAACAAGGGAGCGCCGACAAGCATTTTTTTCTGGATTTGGGAAAGGTCTGCTTTACAGCCGAAGTGTACATCAACAATGTATTTGTGGGCAAACGGATATTTCCGCCATACCTGCTTGATATCACCCGGTTTCTGAAATCCGGGAATAATACAATCCAGGTTCGCGTCACGCCGGGTCAACTGAATGAATTTATCGGCAAAGCGAAAAATGGCGATGCCAAGTACCGGCAATTTAAAGGAAAAGAAGACCAAATCATGCCCGCCGGACTACTAGGCCCTGTTCTGATCAGGCCGGAGAAAGTAGCAGACTCACATTAAAATTTAAAAAATGAAAACCGTAAAAAATCTATTGACATTATTGTTATGTCTCTTTTACTGCGTTTGCCATGCAAAGGCAATGCCGCCTTCCATCATTGGAAAATGGTACGGCATGAAAGATGGCAGTCCGGTGACCGTCGTGTTCAAAAACAACCAGACCATGTCCATCCACTCGGATGCTTTTTCAGGTCTTTCTTTCACTTGTCAATATAAGGTGGATTCCAGTTCCAGCCCGGTAGCTCTTGACCTGACTGCCATTCCGGGAGGAATGATTTGCGCTGCAATCGTCCATTTTTCAGATCTCGGTACGATAGAGTTCTTTGGTTTGTTTGGTGCACCCGGGTATACGCAACGTCCAGCTACAATCGATCCTGATTCAAAAAAACCTGAGGCCCTGTATTTGAAATTAAGCCGTGACGCAAAAGTCATTGCACAAAAACCGTTGGCCGTAACTCCACCTAATGCAGCTAAACTGGCGTTTGAACGGAACAAACGCCTGGGAAGGGGGCTAAACCTGAACGGACTTCTGGATAACAATTCCGGAGATTTGCATTTGTACAAGATAGCCGACCAACCCATCAAACCAGAATACATTAAAATGATTGCCGATGCAGGGTTCAACAGCGTACGCCTTCCTGTTACATGGTCTGTCCACAGCTCTAAAACGCCTCCTTACACCATTGAGCCTGCCTTCTTTGACAAAGTCGACAGCATTGTAAAAATGTGCCTGGATAATGGGTTGGCCGTATCGATTGACCTGCATTATTACCCATACATCAATATGTCGGAAGGCGAGAAAGGAGTTACTTTTGATGAAAACATCAACCGCTATTATGCGCTTTGGGAGCAAATAGCCGAGCATTACAAAGATTATCCTCCGGAAGTTTATTTTGATTTACTGAATGAACCCAATATTGAAATGGGCGCAAAACTCTGGAATGAGTTAATTGCGAAATCAATTAAGCTAATAAGGAAAACAAACCCGGGACGTACCATCATCATCGGCACACCAAACCTGGGACAGTCATGGACAATCGGATTACTGGATTTGCCTGAAAATGAATGGAACCTAATTGTGCAAATCCATTACTACCTGCCACACCTGTTTACACACCAGGGGCTGGCTTATGCGAGGGCAGAGTCGGGTGTGGGAACGAAATGGGCAGGCACGGACGAAGAGAAAAGGCCGCTGATCCGTGATTTCAATTATTGCACCAAATGGAGTAAGACGCAGTTCAGGCCTATCAACCTGGGGGAATTTGGCGTGAATGAAAAAGCCGATATAGTGTCCCGCGCCCGATATATCAAATTTATCCGGGAGCTGGCAGAAAAAAATGGCATGAGCTTCCATATATGGGGCTTCCGGGAAATTTTTCGCGTTTTCGACGAAGAAACCGGCAAATGGCATCAACCCGTGCTGAACGCCCTGGTACCAGAACAGCAGTGAAAAATTCCTAATTGAATCGTTTTATTTTCTCTCGGCTGGCTCAGAATACATGGCGGGTAGGCAACCGAGGAACGTCTCGCTAACCAATCGTTTAAAACGATTGGTTAGCTTCTCGATGAAACTCCATGTGTAACTCAGCCAAAATTATGGTACGATGATTAGCGTTTTGAGAAAATATTTAGATGGTAGATTTGGGTCAACACCAGCGTTTGGCACGCACTTTCCGAATGCTTTAAATGCGGTAAGCTGACCAGTCCAGTTTGGATCACTAGCGCGAAAGTAATCCGTGATAGTAGGCCATATAGTAGGGGAGCAGGAAAAAAGTCCCTTCGTGCTCATCGTGGCCATCACCTTCCGATGCCAGCAATGCAAAACCGTCGCGGTCTTGCCGGACGTGGCCCCGCTCATCAATAGGGAGGGCATAGCCATTGACGTGCCATCCGATGTTTTTTTCCTGCATCGGCGAAGTGTCAAACACCACATCGAGACGATGGGTGTTATCCATTGTGTAGCCGATCAGGTCCAACGGAATTTTTTGCAGGTTTTCCAGGATAAAGTCGACGCGGTAGTTTCCCTTATAATGCCCACTAACAACCTTAGAAGAATAAAGCCTGTTTTCTGGAAAAAGACCTTTATTCTCGAACATCTTGTGGTCTGCCTGCTGGGTGAAACGGTTAGCAAGTGATGCATAAATCGCGTCCCAGAATGCGTTTTTCTGTTTATGGATATGCTGCCAGGCCACTTCAAGCCCCTGGCGGTACATGAGTAGCAGTGAGGGGTCTGTTTCGTAATTGATAAGCCCGTAAAGGCTCATCAGGCAAAGGTTATTGTCCCAGGGAACTACGTTTTCCGGCGGGAAAAATTCCTTCGGGTGCATTGCATTGATGTGGTACCTGTATTTGTCGCGCAGGATTTTTGCCTCCTGCTCGTATTTTTTATCACCGGTAACATGTCTGGCTACATTCAGAAACGACAGCATCATCATGGAATTAAGCCCGCGCTGATCGTATCCATACACTGAATTGATATATTCCGGAGAGAAATCACCCCAGCGGGTCACTTTGCCATCGTGGTCTACCAGCTTATATCCATGGCGTACCAAATGATCAGTGATGTCGCCTACTACGTCCCGGACCGCCTGTTTTTCCTCTTCTGTTTTGGCGACCAGGTCATAGTAAACACCATAGAAGAAAAAATGTCCGGCCAGTTCGTCTGAACTCGTGTCGCATTTCCAATAATATTTACCGTCTTTGCTTTTTGGAAAACGCGGGTAGATATCCTTCCACATTGGATCACTTTGCTGGTGTCGCAGATTTGCTTCCCGGCTGTATATCTCGTTCACGGGCTCAGGCCAATCTACCGGAACGATTACCCGTGCCGGAAAACCTTTTTCATGAGAAATGTCGACCAACCATTTGCAGGATTTGAAGCTTCGGTCGGCCAGCACTTTTGCCTCGGGGTCACCCGTGGCGGCGTACCTGAATGCCTGCGCCGCTCCATACATGGCCGTGTACATCCCGTCGTTATCCGAAATCGCTACTTCCGAAGTGGCTACATTGAACTGTTCTTTCAAATGGCTTTGCGCGATAAAACCCATGCGGTTATGCCGCTGCTCCACCTGTTTTGTAAAAAGTCCTGCCTTTTCTTCCAGCGACAAAGAAACCCGGGCGATCTGACTGACGCCTTTGTCTGTGCCAATCCACGCGGTGCCGTTATCATTCTGGACTGCAATGGTATTTACCTGATCGTCCGGTAGCCAGCGGCGGCTGAAACGATATTTAAACTCGTCATTGTCTACTTCAATAGCTCCTTTCTTCGTGCCGAACCAGACAATGCCCTCCGGGCCGGCGGCAGCGCAGGTGAATTGGTTATAAGGTAAGCCTTCCTTTCCGGTGAACAGCTTCCATTTATTGCCGTCCAAATACCCCGCGCCTTCATCCGCACCAAACCAGAGCCGCCCTTTCGAGTCGGTTACCAGCGCCGCAACATTCCTGAGCACCCAGCTATATTGGTTATCCTTTGGAAAGATCCGTTCCGGTTTTTTGCCATGCTTGAAAAAATACAAACCCTCCTCACATCCAATCGCATACCCATCGCGATAGGGCACAGCGGTGAGTATTTTCGTTTGAGAAAAAACGGGTAGCCCCGCATAAGCCACCGGTTTTTCATTAGGAACCGACATCCATTTCCCCTCGTGGAACTGCACTGTTTTACCCGTCACCGTTGCGACGGGCTTATTATTCTTTAATGTTATCCGAGAGATTTTCCCTTCCGGCAACCCTTCTTTAGTTGAATGAATGGTTACCACTTCCTGCACGAATTTCTGGTCAGCGGCCGACTGGCCTAACGAGTAAAAAGGGGCGAGCAGGATGCAATGGAAAAATAGTTTCATGAAGCAAATGGGAAAAATTCAGACAAACCAATGCGCTTAATACTTTTCGGTGGCCTAAAAAGGCTACCGACATGATTGGGTTGCCAAACATTTTATCCAGATTACAGGACCATTATTTTTCACACACATTCGAAAATGGTGCATTTTGATACACCAGACTCTTTAATCAGCTATGGTAGTTTGGAGGCTAAAATAGATTACTGAATGAATTGAGCCATTGGATTCAAACAGGCAGGCATGCCGAATTCAATACGTTGGTCATTGAAAGTGTATCCTTAAATAGGGCCGCTGCCGGAGGAAACATCTGGGTGAGTACTGCAACGGACTTTCGATGCCAGCAGTATGATCATATTAATTCCCAACGTCCACTGACCTTCCTGTTATCTACTGTTCAATATCGGACACGGCTCCGTCCCCGCGTGAACAATAAATTTTTCCTCGATGATTCTGGAAGGCATTAATAGCCCTTTTTTGGGGCTTCCCAAACCTGGCATGCATTTATACTATAAAATATAAACTAATCATTTTCTTGAATGCGAAGGACCTATTTGGGTGAATTTGAAGAGCTCGTTCTATTGATGATCGTAATCCTGGATGGCGACGCTTATGGCGTAACGGTTTCTCATGAAATCGAGCAGCATACGGGCAGGGTCGTCACTTTCGGCGCGGTTCATAATACATTGATCCGCCTGGAAGAAAAAGGGTTTGTAACCTCCGAGCTCGGAGGGGCTACTACTGAGCGTGGAGGCAGGCGGAAACGACTTTTTAAGGTGACAACCCTCGGGAGAAGCGCGCTGGCCGATATCCAGCAGCTGCGCAACAAACTTTGGAAACTAATGCCCGATGCTACTTTAAAGCTAAGCGGGATATGAACACACCACAACCGCCGCGGTGGGCGAAAACGCTGCTTCGCTGGCTGCACCCTGAAAATACGATTGAAGAAGTGGAAGGCGACCTGGACGAGCTGTATGCGTATGCATGTAAACGTTCTGGAAAAACACATGCATTGCTGCGCTATCTGCTGAATGTTCTCACGGTGCTCCCACCATTTGTGCGCCGGCGTGGTGGCAAAACCCAATATGATCAACCATTTTCTCTTAGCCCTGATATGTTAAAAAATTATTTCAAAATCGCCTGGCGGAACATTGTCCGTCAAAAAGCTTATTCGTTACTGAACATTGCAGGCTTATCCATCGGCATGGCTTGCAGCATTCTGATCCTTTTGTGGGTGCAGAACGAGCTGAGTTACGACCGCTTCCACACCCGCGCCAACCAGCTGTTTCGCCTCACCTGCAGTGCAGGCGACTTCAAAGCGGCCGTCAGTCCGGCAGGAATGGCCAGGGGCTTGCAGGCGCAGTTGCCGCAGGTCAAAGGCGGGGTAAGAATGAGCAAACCCAGCCCGATGCTGTTTGAAGTGGGAGAAAAAAAGGTGGAAGAAAAGCGCGTCTTTTATGCCGATTCCAACTTCCTGGAAGTGTTCTCGTTCCCGCTGCTGGCCGGAAATACCGCTACGGCCCTGAGCGACCCGGGAGCGATATTGATCACCGAAGAAACGGCCAGAAAATATTACGGTACAGCCGACGCCGTAGGCAAGACGGTGCGCATCAACAACCACGACAACTTTACCATTGCCGGCGTGCTGGCCAATACGCCTTCCAATTCGCATTTGCAGTTCGACGCGATCATTCCCATGAAAACAATGGCCAGCTGGAACTGGGATTTAAAAAACGACACCTGGGGCAATTTCAACTTTTATACCTACCTCGAACTTGACGAAAAGACGGCCGCCTCTGGCCCCGCTCGGCAAAAACTCCTGCAACAAATAGGCAAAATGTTCAAAGCACATGGCGAGACGATCAAAATCGATTTCCAGCTGCAACCGTTAACGGATATCCACCTGCATTCCAACTTGCAGATCGACGTTCCGGGACATGGTAACATTCAGTATGTCAACGTTTTCTTTATCGTTGCGATCTTCATTCTGGCGGTGGCCTGCATTAATTTCATGAACCTGGCCACGGCGCGCTCCGAGCGCAGGGCCAAGGAAGTAGGCCTTCGTAAGGTGGTGGGTGCCAATCGGTACCAGCTTGTGTTCCAGTTCCTGGGCGAATCGCTCATGTTTTCGTTCCTCTCGCTGGTGATCGCGATCGGGATTGTGTACCTGTTGCTGCCCGTGTTCACCATGCTGACCGAGAAAACCCTCGCCATTCATTTGCTGGATGGAAAGCTGCTGATGAGCCTGCTAGGCATCGCGGTTTTGACGGGCCTGGTTTCCGGCAGCTATCCCGCATTGTTCCTGTCGGGGTTCGCGCCTGTAAAAGTGCTGAAAGGCAAGATGCGGGTAGCCGGAGGAAACCTGCTTTTTCGGAATGCGCTGGTGGTAACGCAGTTTGTGGTCGCTATTGTGCTGCTCGTTGGCACTGCGGTGGTCTACAAACAGCTCGATTTTATCAAAAAACGAAACCTGGGCTTCGACAAGTCCAACCTGTTGTACCTGCCCATGACCGGGGAGCTGGGCGGAAAACAACAAGCATTGAAAACATCACTGGCCCAAAATCCGCTGACGGAAAACTTCACCGTCATTTCAGATCTGCCCACAAAGCTGGAATCCGGGACCGTTGACGTCGTTTGGGACGGGCAGATTAGCCGTAACCAGGTCGTGTTCCCCTCGCTGGATGTGGATGAAAATTTCATCAAAGTCTTCAAATCGCAAGTGCTGGCAGGCCGTGGATTCGACAAAATGTTTTTGGGCGACAGTTCCAGCTATATGATCAATGAAAAGGCGATGCAGGTCATGGGGATGAACATCAACAATGCCGTAGGAAAGCCGCTCACTTTCGGAAATACCAAGGGAACGATCATTGGGGTCGTCAAGGATTTTCATTTCAAGTCGCTGCAATATGCTATGGAGCCGCTGATCCTGCGCCTTAACAAATGGGGCGGCGTGGTAATGGTCCGTACCACAGCGGGCAATAACGAGCAGACGATCAAAGCATTGGAAAAGATCAACCAACGACTCAACCCGGCCTTTCCTTTCACATTTGGTTTTTTGGATAAGGATCTGGATAATCTCTACCGTAGCGAGCAGCAAATGGGAGGCATTTTCAATTTGTTTGCGGGTCTGGCTATCTTCATCTCGTGCCTGGGCTTGTACGGCCTGTCCGCATTCATGGCCGAGCAGCGCACGAAGGAAATAGGCGTACGTAAAGTGCTCGGCGCCACCGTCGCGGGGGTTGTAGGGTTGCTTTCACAGGATTTTTTAAAACTGATCGTGATTGCCATCGTCATCGCATCACCGATCGCGTGGTATGCCATGAATAAATGGCTGCAAGGCTTCGCCTACCAAACCACCCTCGAATGGTGGGTCATCGGCCTGGCTGCCATACTGGCGACTGGCATCGCATTGTTCACGATCAGTTTTCAAAGTATCAAAGCAGCGCTCACAGACCCGGTCAAGAGTTTGCGGAGCGAGTAGAGCCAAAGCTGGCCCAACTTCGGCCGAATCCCTTTGTCAAACCATTGATGCGTATGGAAAAAGAACAAAACCCTGCTTAGGGGTGCTGTCAATTTTTCTCAGATCTTTCTCGCTTCAAGTTTGGGAATTCGACCTCAAGCCTCGGTAACCTGTTCCGGATAGAGTCTAATGTCGACCTGTTTTTCGAAAGATCGCCTCAGAGGTGATTCAAAGTGGAGAGTTCACCTACTAAAAAGCAGAAGAGAAAGATTTGCAGTTAAGGAAACTCTTGACGTTTCTGGAAGCTGCCTCATACCGATTATACGTTCCCCTCGCAAAATCTTTTCCCACCAAGCCCAACATTTCATCATTGTGCCTTTTGAAAAGACGATCCTGTAAGCTGGGATTTAAAATTTGCTGGGGTGATGTCCAGTTCATGATCCAATAAGTATCGATGAATCTCATACACCTTGTTCTGAACGGGATCCAGGTACAGATTTAGCTGCTTCACATCCTCCTTTTGACCATTTTTTCGGCCAGTCGACGCATTCCATTTCTCTGGTTCACAGGTTCGTTGGGTGGCGATTTCAAGTCTCCTACCTTCGATAGTGACTCTAATGTAGATTGGCAACTTCCCTTTTTTTGAGTTGCGGGGCTTTCTCGAGACATAAACTTAACGTGAAAATACAGCGAATTTAAAAAGATGGCAACCAATTAGACCAAAATCAACCTATGGAGATGCGGGGATGTCAATCGAACACTTAACACGACTTTTAACATTAATAGAGACTATTAAACTGGAAGACTAGACTGACTTTTTAGATTCTAATTGCATTATATAACAGGTCACTGGGCCGTATGGCTATTCCCAATATTTGGGTCACACGTTTGAATCCCGGCGGGACAACAGAGAACGCCCCAAAAGGCGCTGTTCCCAAAAAAGTTAGAACTTCTTGGGCGCAGGGCCTTTTTTTCGCTTAGTATGGCCTACCAGGTGTTGATGCAGATGCAGACGGCAATATTTTATCCTGATTGAGGCCATTGACGCCTTGTTGGCGCGGGCAGATGATCAGACGCGGTTCATTCCCAGTCATGAATAGTCAGCATTTTTCCTCTGGGTCAGCACCAACCCAAAGAATCGATCTGCGCTGCCATAACCTTAGTTTGAAAGTGCTAAGTGCTACGCTATCTTTGTCTTGGGGGGCTGGGGCAAAAAACAACATGTCTAACCATGGTGTCAGACCAGCCTATTCCGTGGCAAAGTGACCACCTGACTTATCTCGAGCACGTAGATAACTACCTGTTAATTTGGATGATATCATGGTCCATACCATCCGAAATAACATGGTGAGCCAAAAGCGGATTACCCTGGTCAGCAGTTCCGAATTCTCCAGTCAGGTCACTCATTTCGTCAGGGAACATTTTGGAGAAGCTGTTATCTCATTTCACCTGACATACAGCCCATGTACCGCAAACTTCTGCCTATCCCGCCCATGGCGAACAATCAAGGTGCCTTCGTATTCACTTGTCAGCTCATCAACCACTTTCTGCTCTTTGACAGATAATATTATGCTATAATCCGTCGCGGAGAAATACATATCAAATCCCCGGGCATTCTTTACGGTCATCGTGTAGCTCAATGGAATGGTCTGACCTGCACTAATGTAAGCGGCCCTTTTTAACGGATCTGCGGTGAAGATATACTCCTTTTTGCCCAAAGGGACCTGACGTAGCGCGAAAAAGTAACCTGACTCATGGTTGCCGCGCAATCGACTAACCCCAACGGTCGACGTGCTTTGACTGAGCAGATCTGTGCTGCAAAAGGGGGCTAAAAGGCTGAAACAAATTAGATAGATGTATAACATGCGCATGGAAGAACATGGTACCAAAAATAGCGTCCTACCAGGTAAGCTAAAATAGCTACTGTTCGAGTGATAGCTAGAATTCATACAGTGTCGCTTACACTAACAATAGCATACATCTAGAATTAATCGCACCGTCGCCTAGAAATGATTCAGTGTATTAGGAGCATTAAGAAAAAAGCGCTTTGGTTTGTCAAGGTTGTCGTTGCTTTGCGAACGATGACATCTCTTGCAAGCGACAGATTGACGCGAAAACCTTTTTTAAATTAAGTCTGCCGTAGACGTTCAATGTCTCACACTAAAACAGCCTTCGTTATGAGATCATCATGTTTTGTTATCGAAAAGGCCAATAAATATATCACCGAAATAGATCGCCTTACTGCTAGGTTATACCCCAGCTAGCTCGGTGCGTGAAAAGCCCGGACAACAAAAGCTTTCTGACGAGATTTCGGACTTGAAACTAAAAATAAAGCTGTTGTTTAACCGCATAAATATCACCAGATTCGTTTGCGGTTTAAACCATCTAATTTGTAACTGGCGTTATTTCATCACTCTTTTTCGAACAAGCACAATTAAATGCTACTAAAAAAGTAAAATAAAGAACAATACAATAAATGGACTTATCTTTCATAAATAATTAATTAAATAAGTTTGACCATAAAATGAGCAACAAAACCAATCATGGCGCGAAATTAAAAGGAACATTTAATATAAAAGAAACGTCTTTAATCGCATTCTTATTAGTCGACATAATCGAAAAGCAATTCACAAATTACTTCTATAATTAAATGTAGATTTTAACCATCCTCTCGAACAGCGGCTAACATTACTAGAATCAATTCTAGTATCCATTTTTTTACAAATAAAAATTTTACGTTTGCCAAAGCTATTATCAACCGTCGACTCAGAGTACCGGCAGGGTATATAATTGAGGTTTGCACAGCTACTGCCAGCAAGCTTGATAAAACATTGCAAATCCGAACTTCTTAACAGACAATTTCTTAACCAAACAAATCGAATTTATTATGGATTTCCTGTATTTCCTCCTGATCGGAGCCATTTCAGGCTGGCTAGCCGGCGTACTGTTCAAAGGATGGGGTTTCGGCTTAATTGGCAACATACTTGTTGGTATTGCCGGATCTATTCTGGGTGGCTGGCTTGCCGGTAAACTGGGCATTGGAGGACAAGGCCTGTTGGGGCACATCATCATTGCTGCACTTGGTGGATGGCTATTGCTCTTTCTGATCAGCCTGGTAAGCAGACGTTAAATAGCGACGTATGCTTTTAGGCGTTAGCACAGTTCCAATGCCGTGTGTTTCCGATACCCGGCATTGGACAATACTGTCTTTCGAAAATCAACTACCAACGGACAGCCATATAGGTAAAGCTTCCCTGCGAGCCAGCGTCCTGGACTACCGGTCTGCCGCATGCAGTCGTCTTGGCCGTGAATTACATCCAACAACTAATATCTTCAAACCATGAAAGTTACTACTTTGCTATTTTCGGCATTGCTTTTTTCAAAAGCAGCATTAGCTCAAACCGGCACGCTGCTCGTGTATGGCAACCTTGACATCGCCTCCTCGAAGGCTTCGACGGGTGTCAAGTCTAATGCATTTTCGCTGAGCCCCGGAGTTGGTTATCAATTCAATGACCATTGGACGGCGGGAGCTAACCTGCCCCTTTCAAGCACATTACCTGGTCTTTGCGCCAAAACAAAAGTCGCGGACGAGAAGCTCCACAATAAAAAAGCCAACACGACCGGTGATTGTGCACGGATCGAGCAGCGAAGTGATCTAAGAATCATGATGAGACGCTGAGCGAAGCTACTGCGCTGCGATCAAAGTGAATCATTGATTGTTGAAAAGCTTTTTAATGATGGGTAAAAGCCGTTTTCCAAAAACAATTGTCAAAAGGAATTTGATGGCTAGATCAACGGCGATCATACAGTTGTCTACAAGGGCAATTTCGAAGTGGTTATCGAAAATATTTGCCAACAGGATCAGCACCAACGTCACTGAAATATCTATGACAATATACAAGGCAAGTCCGATCAGAAACTGTACCACCAGATCCCCGGTGCTCAGCCCTGCATCGAGTCGGGCCGGATAGACATAGATCCGGCAGTAGTCGATAAACTTTTTGTGCATTACATCATTGATATTTGGGTTTTGCAATTCATATGAACCGGGTGCAGATCCCACGAGCTTGGTGTGTTCAGGGATGACAAATAAAGTAGGTACCCAAAAAAACAAGCGTCAGGCAAACCATCATCAGCCAGCCTTGCAAAAGCATCAGATGCTTTTTATACCATTCGGACAGCTTCTCACTGAGAACTACATACGCGTTGAAGATAATACCGGAAAGCACCAGCGAAAGTAGCAGTTCAGCGACGCCCCTTCCGGTCACAGGATCAAACTTGACTAGCGTCAGGTTAAGTGCTAAAATCAGCGTGCATAAAGTTAAAGCCCAGGAGCAGATCGGAGAAAGTCTTCCCTTTTGCATATCATTTATTCAACTCATCTGTTAAAACAAAAAATTCTCACTATCTGTCTACGATTCAGTTTAGAGGGGACTTCAAGGGTACTTACACTCATTTTCCGCAGGAACCAGGCCTTTTGAGGATCAACAATATTAACATGGAACAGGTCGCTGCTAGCGGCAGCTTTAATTGAAAAACAAATTTAGTTTTTAATTAGCGACTTGCGTATTGATTCAATATGAAATATATACCTAAATAAATTCTATGACATACTAGAATAATTGCTATTACAAATAATATTTGCACATTTTATCTTTGGTAAACTTAATCGCACCCATCACCCAGTCGGAGTCTGTTCAAAAGTTCAACGACAACTATTGTCATGAAAAAATTAAAGTTGCCAACAAATCAATTGGCAATTAGCTATTGTAAGGCTATTAAATATATTCAATACATTAAATTTATTTCGAATAACTTTTGGACACGAAATGCCGATAATCTCCCGGTTATACCGGGAGATATATTTTCATCTGTGCGTAAAAATCTACAAACAACCATTAACAAATCTACATTTCTTACGCGCTGATTAAAATATGTTTGCTCAATAAAATAAGAAATCTATTAGTCGCCCATTGACCAACCCACAATCGTTTGAAAACAACCTCCGTTCAACCCGATAGCGAAGATGCCTATGCAGCGACATTACAATTCTATTACCGACAGTCCACAGCGCTTCAATTTAACCGGACACTTTGTAATTTTTATCCTTGAGATCGTTTCATCATGGATGTATGTATCGTTTCTGTGCTATGAATCTGCAGGCCTGGATCGGCCCTCTGCATTCTTTTTAGGAGCACTCGCCAGCGTGCTCACCAGTACGCTTTGCTACGGCAATCATTTCTTCCGTGTGGTATTGGTGGTATTTTTTTCTGTTTCATGGGGATACCTCGCCCTGGCACTTACAGATCTGATGCCTGGCAGCTCCATTAACCGCTGGGTAGCATTTGGGATCGTTTCTCTGCTCCTGCTGCTTGCTCACAGACCTATTCTCAGGAAAAAACTACCCACCAGCGCGCAAACAAGATCCAGTGCCCACCTCTTTTGATTTCATTCAATATTCTTTTAACCAATTTTAATTCTTATCCGCTTTACAATGAAAAAAAAGTATTTAGCTGAGTTCTTGGGCACATTTTGGCTGGTATTCGGCGGATGCGGAAGCGCCATGTTATCAGCGGCATTTCCTGCGGTCGGTATCGGTCTTCTGGGCGTCTCTCTTGCGTTTGGTCTCACCGTTCTGAGCATGGCATATGCAGTGGGCTCTGTTTCAGGCGCACATTTAAACCCGGCTGTTTCGATAGGTCTGTGGGCCGGTGGCAGACTCGATGCCGACCAGCTGCCCGGATACATTATTTCCCAAATAGCAGGCGGGTTACTGGGTGCGGCAACGCTATTTGTTATTGTAACAGGTAATGGCAGCTCCATTGCCGATTTTGCCGCCAATGGTTATGGCACGCATTCCCCGGGCGGATACAATATGGTTTCCGCATTTGTAACCGAGCTTACCCTGACTTTCTTTTTTCTGCTGATCATTCTGGGCGCAACGCGTGTCGAAGCTCCATCCGGATTTGCCGGCATCGCTATCGGCCTAGCGCTCACGCTGATTCACCTGATCAGTATCCCGGTAACCAATACGTCAGTCAACCCTGCCCGAAGTATAAGCCAGGCCCTTTTTGTGGGCGGGTGGGCAATCCAGCAACTTTGGCTTTTTATTGCCGCCCCTATCGCAGGCGCAATACTGGCCGGGCTTGTCCATAAATTGTTGGCCGGTCAAAACCGGTGATTACGGTCTTCATCAAAGTCAGGCATTCCATGATTTATCCGTATTATGTCAAAAAGTAACGTTTTCTGGTGGCTTATCCTTGGTGGATGGATGGCCGCCTCCACCTGGTGGCATGTATGCAAGATCAAATTGTTATGCGATCCGGTTCTGTGTGAGCCTATCCGCTACCAGCGTCCCGACAGCCCGCTATCTATTCAGGACGGCGACCGCTTTTCGGTGAAACGGCAGTTAACCCTGGCGGGCCTACCGGCGCAGCAACTACTCACAGATGCCAAAGGGCAAAACGCCCCTAAAAAGAGCAATAGTACTGCTGATGGCAGAGCAGCAAACCGCCGTGTCGCCATCGTTGTCCAGTAGAGTCACCATTAACACGTATAAAAATGTTCCAACTCAATCCGTTAAACCTGCCTGACGCCTGGTGGCAACATACACTGATGCTACTTACCTCGGCTTTTTTAGGTTTCGTCATCGCATACCGGAAAGGGCAACTGCGGCTTTTCAAGCTAATCCAGCACATAGAAGCAGGCCAGGTGAGCCTTGCCAGATGTCAGCATCAGGACCTATCGGCCGCAGTGGCGATCCTGGGTGATGATCTTAAAAAGATCGAGGGCATTGGCCCTCAGATAGAAAAACTGCTTCAACAAGCGCATATCTGGACTTACCAGGAGCTTAGCCTTACCTCAGTCGAAGCTATACAACACATTCTTGACGCGGCGGGCCCGGGTTTCCAAATGCATGATCCTGCTACCTGGCCCAAGCAGGCTCAGCTCGCTCACCGGGGCTTATGGGATGAGCTGCTGGAATGGCAACTCAGGCTTAATGGAGGTTAAGTGTACCGGTGCAGCCTCTGCCCGTCACATCTAACCGAAAATCTTCACTTCAACAAACCATAATTTAGAAACAATGAAAAAATCGGTCAGCATTTTTATTTTAACGCTGCTGTGCGGGATTGCCCGAGGACAGGAAAACAACTGGGCTGTCGGCGTTAAACTTGGCGAGCCGACCGGGGTCGCTATTCGCAAATACTTTAATAACATCCAGGCCTTGGATGTTACAATTGGCACCTATGGCGGGATTCTCTCCGGAGAACGTGCGTATAGAGGTGATAATGGCAGGTATAAAAATACTGGAGTGTCCCTGCAAATCCACTACCTATGGCACACCCCGGTATTTAACTCGGAGGTCTTACGTGTTTACTATGGAATCGGTGGGCAGATCAATAACCGCCGGTCATATCCTAAACGGCTAAATGGTCAGTATGAAAAGGCGCTCACATTGGGCGGCTCTGCGATTGGGGGATTTGAATACTTTATACCCGACAACCGGGTCAGCGTATTCCTGGAAGCGGGAACTTATGTTGAAGTGCTCAGAAAGCCATTTTTTCTAAGCCCGAATTTGTCGGCGGGCATCCGCTTTTCTCCCTTTTGATACGAATCCCCAATCCGAAAAATAAATGGCAACAAAACCCGGCTAGACTTCAAGCGCTTGGCGATCCAAATTCGCCGGAAATTTGTAGCAGTTTGTTCGATGTCACTTACTTACAGTTTATTAGGTATCTGGCAAGCGATGATTTACTTAAAAATCACGTCGGTCAAAGTTGACTATATTTCCATACCGTCCATTAAAGGTATGGTTTGGTTTCAGCCCAGGAATGTGCAGCGTTACACGCCCGAAGGACGCATCATCTTGGACAGGTTTGAAGTTAACGGCAAGCAAATTCCGATCACAAATGAAGTAGTGGGCATCCCCGACAAGGCTGACAATATCGAACTGTTTTTCTCTACCGCCTATTTCGGCAACAGTGACAATCTAAAGGTGTTCTATTCACTTGTAAAAGAAGGTAAACCCATTTTGGAGTCTGATTGGGTTGCATTGCAAAACGACGATTTTAAAGTCCAAATTTCAGAAAAACACTCAGGAAGGTATACACTGACAATCCGCAAGCTCAACGGATTTGGCCCGGACAATTACACGACAACGCGTATTCTGCTAGATTTTCCTCAGAAATGGTATGAAAACCTGTGGATTATTTCAGGAGCAGTCTTGTTGATGGGTTTGATTATTTTTGGCTCGACGGCTGCATTTGATAGCTATAAGCTAAGGTCAATCATTGCTAAGAATGTCCAGTTGGAACAAATCGTTGCGCAGCGCACCGAGAAGCTCAACCGGACCCTGCATGGCCTTGAGTTGTCCAGAAGAGAAAAGGACAAACAGCTGCATGTACTATCCAGGATTGTAGCTTCAATCAGTCATGATGTACAATCCCCGCTAAAGTACATGTCATTTGCCTTAGATAAGATTGCCCCACTTGTTGAATCGGGCGACACTGATCAAATCCTCAGAATTGGCTCTTTGACATCAGGCATGTCGCACCGGATGGGTACAATGCTGGAACAATTGATTAATTTTTCAAAGGTGCAGGTGTATGGTAAACAACTAACACCCGAAGACATTGCGATCAGGGATCTTGTGGAGGAAAAAGTGGAACTTTTCCTTGGCACAATTCAGCGGAACGGCAGTCTGTTCTTTAATGACCTGCCGGTAGAAAAGCAAGTAAAATCAGATCACCTGCTGCTATCGATTATTTTGCATAACCTGCTGGATAATGCCGCAAAATTCACTCTAAATGGCCAGATAAGAGTGTATATGAGCGATATAGATCAGAATAGCGAAGAGTTGATTATTGCCAACACTGGAGCCAACATCCCCAACTATATCGTCGATATGGTAAATTCACCCTTCAAAGAGCGCAGTCTGGACGAGCTTGTAGACACTGGCAAAGTCAAAGGGCTGGGGCTTCTGATTGTCAAGGAGGTCGCCGCACTGGCTCAAATCTCAATCAACGTTAGTCAAGCCAACTTCACTTATTTCCGGCTTCAACTCAACAAATCAGAAACAGTCGCCGGACAATAACAGAACCGGTAATCATGCAACCGCTTTTGCCCAAACTGTATCGGGGTAAAAGCCCGCTGCCCGAATATTGCCCGCAGGCATTAAAGCCGAATTATTTCTATCCAAAGAGCGAATAAACGCCATTAATCACATGGCCTGGGATCGCTATTTTTGCCACATACATCCTTTTTGGCTGACAGATATCCGGACACCACTTTTGAAACATTTGTATCCTCTTGCTTTCTCAAATATGAACAAATATTCATCCGGACATTTAGCTATTGCCGAAACGGGCAAAACACCGTCACACATATCCGGCTTTGTGCGATCATCGACTAGGAAAGCAGCTTACAAATCAGAATTGCAAAAGCGGAGCGGAAAAATTCCAGCTCCGCTTTCAATACTACATTCTGCCCGGGTTGCAGTCACATGGAAAACAACTCTACTCCAAAATGTATAGAGCTGAATATTAACTTAACACACTATGATTAGCAGCTGTCTTAATACTTACCAAAAATGGTCTCTTGACTATGCACAGATTCCTACCGGTCACCTCCTCAAATCAAAAGGCAGTATAGAGCGGACATACCTATGAAGTCGCCATCTTTGCAAACTAACTGCCCCCTACCAGTACGTCTGTGTTCGAATCACAAAAATCCCGGCATCGGACCTGGCATTTTTGAATTCCTGTGACACCAAGCTTGGTCCACGCGCTTGGTTGCCATTTAAGATGATGTCATTGCCAATGTTTCGGTTCGCATGCAGTCAGGCTCTGCCTGAGATGGCCGACAAGTATACAAAGCTAGTAAGGTAGTAAACGGGAGCGAATCAAATCGAAATCACGTCTGGTGGCAGATGACTGCCTTAACCGGCTCGATTCGTAAAAATATTTCTACCTTATCCGGTATTGGGCGTTAAGTCAACGATCGCGACAACTTGGAAAAATACAAAGACCAGGCACCACCATGCTATAATGCTCGCTTGGGTAGGACCGCTCAGACGCGCCCTCTAAGATTTTGCAAAAAGCACTACCCTACCATTATGTATCCAAATTCAATTATGATTCGTCATATGCGAAATCAAAATCATTCGTCCCGGCCATTCAAAACAAGTCAAAGGCTGGATGAATGATATTAAAAATATACAACGACCTAATGAATTGTGAGCAATTTCCTAACGATCTGTGATTGACAAGTAACCGATGGTGCCCGTATGTTTGCAATATATCCCCTTTCCTGACCACAAATCTACTGTCCAACTACCCATGTCAACATCCAAGCGACACAGGTTTTCCTTGTTTCCCGTCACCGGTTCTGCCTGCAAGTCAAGCAGATCCATTCAAACCCGGAACCGGCCTGGTGGCTGCATTTGTGAAACCGGCCCCAAGCCAATCCATGAGGAATCAGGCTGATTCAAAGAATGCGGCCGATTGCCCGATCAAGCATTTAAGATAACCAGGGCCGGGCAGCCCGTATATTGTGAATAGTCAAGGCCAGTATGTTTCCAATCCGGCGAGTCTTCGGGCTGTGCATTTAAAAGAAAGTCAGTTCCGGTCAAAACCAGGTGGTAAACAAATCTGGCCATCAGATTTGTAAATAACTAACAACACGCATCCGTGCTTAACTCTTTGGCAATATTCCAGGTCACTCACTAGCAAAACACGGACCTTGACTACCTGGCTTTTTGATATCATTTTACTTTAGTGTACGTCAGTAAAATGACTGAATTTTTCGCGCTCCTATCAAATTCCGGTCAGGTAGAACAAGATTCAAAACTATGGGAGGATCTAACCAAGTCAACTCGACTAACCTACCTGAATGAGCATGAGACCATTCTGGTTGCGGACACCCACCAGGAGTATATCTATTTTATCGTGCAGGGTTGTATTAGAAGCTTTTTTAAACGGGCCGATGGGGCTGAAACAACTTGCTGGTTCTTTGGCAACGGGGATATGGTTTTCTCTGAAAGCAGCCTGCTCTACAAACAGCCCTCACAGCTGAGCATGCAGGCAACTTGCCCAACGAAAGCATATAGGATTAGTACGCAAAATTTTGAGCTGATCACGGGCGCGTATCCGGAGTTCAGAAACGTCTGCCTCAGGCTCCAGGCCAGCTATCATCAGAAGCATTTTGAGCATAACCAAGTGGTGCTCAGGCTTCCGCGAGCTTCTCGCTTTAATAAGTTTTTAAGTCAAAACCCCCGGATCATAGGACAGGCAAAGGAAAAGGACATTGCCAATTTCCTTCATATGCACCCTAATTCGTTTTCCGCCTTAAAGAGAGACTCGATGCAAAGGTGACAGCTTTGCAAGATCAGACCAGTAAAATGCTAGCGGACAGCCCAGTATAATGGCCAGAAAGCAACCGTAGACAGTACAACGTTGTATGCCAATGCCAATCATGCGCACAGAATGAATTGGAAAACCTATTTGCAAGAAAACGCGAACAAACTATACTAAACCAAAAAGCACTTTCGAAACATGTCCAGGTATCCGGCCAAAATAAGAAAAAGACTAAACGTATTATCCGACAAGGCAAGACTGCTCTTTGGCGCACTGACCTGCGAGCACCTGTATCCAAACTATGTTGCTTTTCAGCAAAAGGCTGAATGGGGTGATGCGCACATACTGTGCCTCGCAATAGATGCGATCCATTTACGACTGAGTGATGACATTTCCAGCTCGCCTGCTCAAATCGTGGGGTTAATGGACTGTGTAGAGTTGATAATGCCGGACATCAACCAATGCCCGGACTCTATCAGTCAACGGGCAAAAGATGCCTGCATCATCACATTAAGCAGTCTGGAATATATGATTACCAATGATATCGAGAGCATTGTCGCTGTTGCAACTTATGCCAGGGATGCGTTCAAAACATCCGAGCAAATACAGGACGGGGTCAGGTCCGATAATGTTAACAATCAAAGACCAAATACCACGAAATCAACGAGCATAATAAGGGAAATCCGGCGGCAAATCCATTTAATTCAAGAGCTATCCAAGCCGGATAATCAACAGATCACCGCAGCACTAATAGACTCGTTGCGAAGAAAATAGCCAATCATTAACAGCACCCATCTTTAAAATTAGCACCCATTTTACTTAAATAATTAAAAATAAAATTACACCAATACACCACAAATAGATGCGGTAAAAATCTAGTTATCCAGTCAGTTTTAGATATGACATAGATAATAGTCGATATTCATTTAGGAAATATATTCGACAACATATATCAAATACAAAACATTTAATTAAGGGAAGCTTAAATTCAAATTCATACTTTTCATTGTTTTTGAAGAATACATGGTTAATTATTGCAAAAAATAATCAACTATAAATTCAAAGCTATGGGCCTGTTATCTTTTATTAAAGGTGTTGGGATTAAAGTATTCAATAAAAATGAAACTATTGAAATAGTTCATCCCGAAGCCGCCGAACCACTACGCGCAGGCGCTTTGATGGCACATGTCAAGTCTCTGGGCCTCTCCTATCACAATCTGACTATTAAGACGTCCAATGAAACGGTAACCCTTGAAGGGGAAGTTGCCAAACAAGAAGATTCAGAAAAACTTGCATTGGCAATTGGCAACGTAGAGGGGGTTGAGTTGGTAGAATGTAGTTGTTTGAATTCATAGCATTTTACCTACCAATTTAAATAAAAAAAAACTTTCACCAAATACCTAATAAATCGTAAATCCAAACCTGAATATTCAGGATGGATATCGAAATAATATTGTTAGCTCAAATAACCATTCCTGTTACTGTAATAATCAATATGCAAGATGAAATCCTCCAATATTTTCGTCTACCTGGAACTCACCAAGTTTACCCAGAATTCGTCCCTAGAGGTGAGTTCAATTAAATCAGAGCTGATTGCCCAGCACGCCTATTTCAAAATCATTCCCTCCAATCTATTCTCGGATTATCTATCTACCGACTGGAATTCACTATGTGAAAAAGTCAACAGACTCGGGCCTGTGGTTGATTCGGGGGGGACGCGTGGTTGTCAACAACATTAAACATACGATTCAAAACATGACCGACACCGAATGCTTTGAGATAGCACTGAGCCTTCAGGCGCTTCAACAGAAAGTCGCCGACGAGTTTCGTTAAGCGATCGGATGCAAGTTTAAAACGAACGCCCCAAGCTTTCACAATGAAAACTTGGGGCGGGGCAAACCTGATAGCAAATGGATTAATTGGGAGTCAGTAAGGCTAATTTACCTTCATCTTCCTTAATTTTCTCCCTGAGCGAGTCCACATTGCGACGCAGCTTCGCGAGGTTATCCGCCGCTTTTCTTGCCCGCTTGGCATCACGACTGGCAGCGGATGCAGCTTTGCTGGCCTTTCTGGCCAATTGTTTGTCCTGAGGGTCGGTACTCAGTTCGCCGGCGGCCACCTTATTCTCCTCTGCTGATCGTTGGGCGCGTTCGGCTGTACTGGCTGTTTCATCGACCGCATGTGGGATTTGATTCTCAAGTTTGGCGAGTTCAATTTTGCTATCGTTCAACCGCTTGTTTAGCGCCAGAATCTTTTTTTGGTCATTTAATGCCTTCAATGAATCCTGCGAAACGACCTGGGCTGAAACCCCGCTATACGACAGTAGGGCCAGCAACACATAAAACACAAATGCAATTCTCATATAAAATTTGAAAAATATAATAAAAAGGATGCGCTACATCCCATCCCAGGAGATAGCCGGAAAACGATAAGAAATGTTAAAGAAACAACCCGGCGATCAACCGTGCCGGGCTGTAAAACCTCTATCACTATGTTTTATATACGTTATGCAAATTCTATTTCCTGACTTATACAAATCTTGCTGATTCAGGCGAATCCATCGCAGACAGATACCGCCTGTTACAGGACATTTCTAGGTATTTTAAAGGTGAATTCTGTCCGGTTGGTCGTAGATTAGAAACAGGATTGCCTTTCTACGCCTGATCAAGGTGGGGGAACGCTGCCTTTGGGAAGGTATGACTCCATGTATCAGACGGTTACAATTAACCCTTGCAAAAAGCGCAAAAAAGAATGCCTTTAACGGTTAGTACTTCCCCTATGATACCTATCTTAGGTATCATTTTGCGATGATCAATGAAACGGTGAGCAAATCAGAGATTAGGAGTGAACGTCCCAATAAATATTTTAATCATTGAAGATCACGACATTGTCGTTTGGGCTCTGGAAAGAATGCTCACAAAAGCGATCGAAGGCGCCGTGATTAAATCAGCCCCAAATTTTGACAGGGGCCTGCAAATTCTGTTGCAAAGCCCTGTCGACCTGGTCATTTTGGATATTGGTGTGCCGGGAGGAAATACTGTCGAGACAATTCAGTATCTGAGAAATGTGCAAGCAGAAGTAAAAGTATTGATTCACACCGGTTTGCCCGAAAAAGAATTTGCAGCTGCATATCTGATTGCCGGAGCGAATGGCTTTGTCTCAAAACACGCAGCATTTGAAGATGTCCTTGAGGCGTGCCAAACCGTGTTGAATAACGGAAAATATATCAGTAACTCTACTCGCGAAACGATCGAAGGTAACACAAAATAAAAGCCGGCAAAATCATAATGGTTACCTTATTCCGATGCAATGGCCTAGAACCCTGCTATTGACCAGATAGGTAAATAATTTTATACTCTTACTTTCGCTGCAAGGTCTTTCACATTTTTCACTTTCAACTTCCTGAAGATGTTTGCCCGGTAAGTGCACACAGTACTTTCCATGATATTCATCACCTGTGATATTTCCCTGGTATTCAACCCCTGCAAAACCAAATGCATAACCTCTTTTTCCCTGGGTACCAGTTTGGGCTCGTAGGGTAAAGCAACGGGGATGGCTGCCAATAACATACAAGCTGCTAACATGGGTTATCTCAGATTTGCCATCTAATTCCCGTATTATTTCACCCAAACTAAGTTGGTACAGAAATACATCGTCGATGATCAAAATCTTGCTCATTATTCTCAATAGTCAGTGATTTGAAGCATAGTCCTGGTGGATGGAGCTCGGCAGGCCTGTCCAGAGCTCTGGATGGGCCTGCATTATTCCGCGCTCCGCTAGTGTGTGCGAATAGTGCTGTATGCTTTCAGACAAACTTTATTTAACATCTTGCTTCAAACCAACCTTTCAAGCATTTTAACTCTGACTAACAAGTCGTTATCTAATAGTTAAAGTCACGCCACCTAGCACTTTTCCTGCTTCTGCTGTAAATGGGTTTGCAAAGTTAATTGCGACCAGCGCATTTCTGATTGGCTAAGATGCCAGTTCAAGTCGAAATGAATTCTAGTCAAATATCGAATTATAGCTTGTATAGATTTTAATCTACATACCATAGTTTTGTAGCGAAGCATCCGGAGGATCAAATACATTTACCTATGAATCAATTAACTAGAATACTTTTAGTAGACGATCACGAACTTGTTCTATGGGCTCTCGTAGCGATTATTAGAGAAAAGCTCCCGGACACCCAGGTACTTTCCGCGTCCACTTTTGATCAGGGTCTTGAGACGATTAAAAATACCCCCGTGGATCTAATCATCCTGGATATCGATGTGCCTGGTGGCAACAGTACCAAGATGATAGAAAAGCTCAAAAGTCTCCGCGCCGACATCCGGGTACTTATACACACTGCGATGGAAGAAGAAGATTATTCTATCAAATACCTCACAGCGGGTGCCGACGGCTTTCTATCAAAGGCCTCTCCACTACCCACCGTCGCAGAGGCAATACAGACTGTTCTCAGGGGAGAGAAATACATGAGTTCGAAAACCCAAAATTTGCTTGCCAACAGTTACCTCAAATCAGTCACTAATCCGACAAAACCCAAAGAAGCATCGACAATCACGCCACGGGAGGCAGAAATTATCACATTGCTCTTGCAAGGAAAGTGGACCAAAGAAATTGCATCCCAGCTTGGCATCAAATGGAGCACGGTCAGTACCCACAAGCTAAGCATCTTTGAAAAGTTTGGAGTCACCAACGTAATTCAACTCTACAAGAAAATTTTGCAAGACTATCCGGATCTGATTGATGTAAGTACGACTCAGGTCAAGCCGAAATCCTGACAACGTAGTACCCCTCGCTGTCTAAGTTGGGTACAGGTATGTACCCCCAAATGAAGTAAACTGCATATGAAAAAACTATTAATATTTTTGCTTGCCTTATGTGCTGGTTCCCCGAATACTTTATACGGGCAAGTTGGATATTCTGTCAGTCAGTTTACCGCAGACAACGGGTTACCACAAAATAGTGTAAAGGGGATCTCCTCGGATGATGATGGCTTTATCTGGTTGGCGACGGAAGATGGTCTGGTCCGTTTCGATGGTCACCATTTCGAAGTTTTCAATAGTTCCAATCTAAACATTTCCAGCAACCGTGTCGCCAGTATACGCAGTTCTGTACGGACTCACAAGTTAAAAGCATTGGACCGCCCTGAACGAGTCAAGGTCGCCTACGCAAGGTTTTGGCCACACTACTCGGTAAAGATTGAAGCGGGCCATGCTACCGCAGATTCAAACTATTACCCTAACCGCGATCGGCGCATGCTTTCGTTAGGGCTGGATATCAATGATCTGAACGACATCACCTACGTTGTCGGCCTTCCCGATCTGCTGTATTCGGATTCGACCGGCAATGACCACCACATGATTATGGCCGGCGGTGGTGAAGGTAATTTTTTCATGATTACTAAAAATAAAATCGCCTACTACCAGGATTGGAAAAAGCGCTACCAACGCCCGAGCGCTGGCAGTCAACTGTGGAATTACTTTTCGATTGGCAAAAAACTATATTACCGGATCGGTCAGGGGAATTATATCCAAATATCTCAGAGCAAGACCTCGCATTTCGCTTTTGCCCCAGCCGTAGAAGACCCGTCGAAAGACCACCAGCAAACCAAGCGACAGAAATTCTATTGGAATGGCAACTCCGAACAAGCCTTTCTTTTCTCCGGCAAGAACTTATACATGCTAGTCCAGCAGGGAAATGGCGATCTTTCCGCGAAATTGCTGGTGGAGGATTTTGACCTGCATGCATTGGGTGTCGATGTAATCTATTTGGATAATGTTTCTCAAAAAGTGTTTTTGGGCAGCCGGGTAAATGGACTTTTCGTGTTGAGCAAAACACAATTTACTCCCGTGGTAGTCAAAGGAGAGGTGGGAGAAAATGTGTTTTACGCGCAAGTCCCCTACTCTGCAAGTAGTGTGATCACGCCGACGGGCATTATTATCGGAAAGGGCCCAGTTCCCAGCCAAACCAATCATAAATTTGTCAGCCAGATCGCAAAGATCAATCCTTTCGAGAAGCGAATTATGCTTAAAAGTCGAAATGGCACAATCTGGACCAAACGTTATCAAACACTGCTTCGCATTGATCAAAAATCACTAAGACCCGATCAGGTGTGGACTTTTGAAAATGAAATCACGGCCCTATGTGAGGGCACGGATAATGATATCTGGATCGGTGTAATCAACAAAGGTTTGTACAGAGGCCAAACAGCAGCGGACAAGATTCGACCAAGGTTAATAAAAGGCCATGCTCTGACAGAAATCACTTGTCTGGAACCTGGCGGTGAAAGTGAAGTACTTGCGGGCACCTCGAAGGGACTTTACCGGGTAAATACGCTCACAGAAACGAGCTCGCTCATAGAAGGCACCCGTGGAATTCACATCAAAAGCATACATCCGTCAGATAACGGTCGGGTGTGGATAACGGGCCTGGAAACCGGGTTGATGCTCTTGACGGCTGACGGAAAGCTAACCCGCTTTCCCCTGGATCGGAAACGGTACCTGGCGAGTTCTCACTGCGTAGTTGAAGATGGGTTGGGATATCTATGGGTTACCACCAACAAGGGATTGTTTCAGGTCAAGAAAAACGATCTGCTTGTATACGCACAGAAATACTCGGGCAAAAGCAATATTACAAGTTATGGCACAACAAGGCGTTACACTGGTGGGCTTTACTACCATTATCACGCAAAAGATGAAGGATTTAACACCAATGAATTTAATGGGGAATGCCAACCCTGCGGAGTCAAGTTGGCCAGCGGATTTATATCGCTACCCTCACTAAATGGCCTGATTTGGTTTCAGCCAACTGAAATTCGTCGCCACCTGCCTGACGAAAGGATTATTCTGAGTGCAGTGGAAGCCAACGGAATCCCGGTTAGCTATTCCGGCGAGACGATCGATTTCCCGCAGAATGTGGAAGATGTGAGGCTATATTTCGCCACGGCCTATTTGGGTCATAAAGACAACCTGAATGTTTCTTATGCCGTCGTCAAACGCTCCGAGACCGTAGCTCCATCTGATTGGATACCTTTGGAAACCGACGAGCTTACTGTCAACCTGACCGGCCATTACTCGGGCGAATACTCGCTCTTTGTTAGAAAAAACAACGGTTTTGGCCTGGATAATTATGAGATTAAACACATCGGGCTGAATTTTTCCGAAAGATGGTATGAAAACATCTGGATTATCCTGGCTATCAGTGTTGCCATAATCGCGTTAGTCATCTTGGCTACTTTTGCCTATAACCGGCATAGGCTAAGATCCATGAGACAAAAGAATACCGAATTGGAAGAAGTGATAGCTGTCAGGACCGATAAATTGAGCAGAAGCTTGGAAGATCTGGAGGCCTCACGCAAAGACATGGATCAACAGATTTATTTACTTTCCCGAATTGTTGCCTCTATCAGTCATGACATACAATCTCCACTCAGATATGTTTCGTTTGCCTCCAAAAGAATTCCCGATCTGGCCGAGTCGGGCCAGATCGATGAAATTTCCAAAGTCGGTTTAATGGTTTCAAATATGTCCGACCGGATGGGTTCAATGCTCGAACAACTGGTCAGTTTCGCCAGAGCACAGCTTTACGGCAAAAAAATGACGTTCGAAACTGTTAACATCTATCAATTAATTCAGGAGAAGTATGAACTCTTCCGGGAAACAGTGCACACCAATGCAAGCGCGTTTTACAATGAAATTCCCGAAAACAAACATGTTGACGCAAGCTATCAGCTGCTTTCTATAATCATTCACAATTTGCTTGATAACGCTACAAAATATACCTTACGGGGAGAGATTCGCGTGTATCTGAACAATTCTCAACCTGACACCAAAGAGATTATTATAGCCAACACAGCTACAAATCTGCCCGAGGAAATACTTGAACTTCTTACGTTAGAAGACAACGATGCGGCTATCGAAAAGTTTTCTAATTCGAGCCAGCTAAAAGGCTTGGGATTGTTAATTGTTAAAGAAGTAGCTACCCTGGCCAACATTGCCGTTTGGGTTAGCCAAACTGATTACATTCGTTTCCATCTGCGTTTGCCCAGGCCCGGCACACTGGTCAAAAGTCAGACAGAGACTGAGTAAGATTGTGGAAAAAGCTTACTGATATCGACCTTTTCTGCTAATTCAAGAATGTTATTCACCTGCATTTTTCGAAAAATATTCGACTTGTAAAAATTGATACTGTTTACATGTATTTCCAGCATTTTCGAAATTTCCTTCGTGGTTCTGCCTTCCAGGATTAACGGCAATATCTGTCTTTCACGTTTTGTGAGTGCTTCTTTGACTTTGCTTTCCAGCTCGGTCCTTATCAGCAATCTATCATGTACCCTGTCACTGAGGTAACGGTTTCCCTTGATAACCGTTGAAATAGCAGTTAAAATTTCTTCCTTTTCGGCTGTCTTAACGACAAAGCCACTGGCTCCCCGCAGAATATAATGTTCGGCATACAGTAGCTCATCCCCCGTCGAGCAGATCAGCACCGCCGTGGAAGGAGCAATGCCGCGAATCATTTCCATTATCTTTATTCCCGAGTATTCATCCATCAAAACTTCCAGAATGACCAGATCAAACTGATCAGAAACCAGCAGTTTAAGTGCCTCCTTAAAATTCACGGCCTCAGTAACGCCAATTTCCCCGCTTAGTTCTCTAATTACCACCCTTAGGCTTAACCTCATCAAAAATTGGTTGTCTACAATTAAAACTTTTTTCATCTTCTGATTTTCTGTTCGCGATTGAATCCTGCTCGATTCAAGCAAAGTTAAATGGGCTCCAGGCAAAAATGTGCCGCTGAAATGCGGCGATGCGCAGGTAATTGATTCTAGATGATTCTCGAATAATAGCTATTCCCTTTCCTGGAATTCCGCAATAGCTTTGTGCCCAAATCCAGATGGCCTTTTCAAGGCCATGACGAGTTCACCAACCAGGGCCGCGACTCCCAGCTTGGTACACCTGCTGCCGTATGGCTCAGCTATTGACCGGCGACAGGGACTCGGAAGGTAAAGCTAGATAATACAGGACTGGTGTTTAATCCCGTGTAAAGCCATGTTTTAGACGGGATTGTTTAAGAACATCAGGCAATCACTATCAAAACCCCGGTCAGCAATACAAAATCAAACTTCGTATATACATATACGTTAAGTCATATCGTCGCCTTTGAAAGAACTTGTCTTAGTCTAGACGAGCACGTTGAGTATCACATTAGAATGACCTCCTCCCCTTGGCAGGAGGTCATCTTGTTTCTAGGCAAATCGAATTAGAAAAGGGATATCTTATCGTCTTAATTCTATTAATCCCTCGAACAGGTTCGAGACATACGGACCCTGGATTAATTTACCTTTGTCAACCTGCGTGATGGTTGAGTATATTCCGAGACCAAAGATCTGAGCGCTAGAAAGCCAATTATTGAAGTACATCCAAAAATTTTTTGCAACAAGCTAAGCCGTCGGGATACCCTCAATCCATATTGTACAATTAGTTTTATCAGCACTCTCAATAGCCTATGCACCCTGTACAAACCATTGTCGATCAAGTTAAGATATTGCGCCAGGCAGCGGGCATTTCCCAAAAAGAAATGGCCGGAAAGATCAATCTGGACGTTACCAACTACCGAAAATTGGAGGCCGGCAAGCGAAAACGGCTGGACCTTCATCAGTTACTGGTGATCGCGGATGCGTTGAAAACGGCGCCTGAACAAACCTTGGTACCAATTACGCAAAATCGTGCGTGGTCAGCCCAACCTGATATTGCATTAGCCGAATCGATGGATTTCACCAATGAGGAGTATCATTACCAGGAGGTGATCACCTTACTCCGGTCGATTATCGAAAAGCAGCATAACATCATTGCCGAGCTTAATAAGCTCTCCAACAATAGCCAAGGCTACAAGACTTGATTTTTATCAGCAAAGCCAATTTAAATCTTACCACCACAAAAATGTCCAGAGAAGACCTTATACGAAAACGTATCCGAAGCCTCCGGGAAGCAGCCGGAATGTCACAAGCCGATCTAGCTTTTAAGCTTGGAATCGACGAGAGAAGTTACGCAAGGCTCGAAAGAGGCGAACGTAAACAGCTCGACTTGCACTTGCTGATCGCTGTTGCAAGTGCTATGGATATGGACCTATTGAATCTATTAGCCCCGGTTCTTCAAACCCAACAACAAAGTCTTGAAAAGAGAATTGCCTCTGAGGAAAGAAGCAAGGATCAACCTCAAAAAAATCACTACGAGTATATCATTGCGCAGTTAATGGACATCATCGAAAGTCAAAAAAGGATCATTGAGGAGAAAAATGAAACGCTTCGAAAGGTCCCGGCCTGAGGCGGTACCGGGTTGGCAGTCAATCGGAAAACGACCAGGCAAGGCAGCAAGTAAACTTAAAGATATGGAAGCCATTCATGCTCGGCGAAGAGAGCAGGAATGGCTTAGCTTTTTTCTACCCATCCCCCGACAACAAGTCCCGGAGGTCGCAGATTCAAACAATGTGCACACTGACCAGGTATAATGCGTGTCAAGCATGATCCAGGCAGGCAAATAAGGTTACAGCAGGACACAATTTTGTCCTCGATAAACACTAATTCGACACCTGACCTGCATATTCAGACAAGAATATGGCATCTGCTCTATGACTTCCGGAGAAAAGCAGCCGATTTCCGTCCGACGGGCATGCCAATACTACCAAAACTCGTCTCAAACCTACCACAAAGTGTCTTCATCCGAACCGATTTCACCACCCATCTTTGTAATACAAACACGCACTGGTCATTGAGCTCATGATCTTCCCACGATAAGAAAAATTTCAGCGTATTGCCGGCAATCTCCGGTGATTAGTGCATTAGTCGACCATTGGTTTCCACCAAATCGCCTTTACAATTGCCTGTACTCCAACAGTTTTATCAATTTATTTCTTAATCTAATTTAAAATCCAGATGGAAAAAACAATCTACTCCCTAAGTCTATTGATGGGCCTTACCGCTTCTGCTGCCATGGCGCAAAATGTAGGGATCGGCACTACCACTCCTGCGGCCAAATTGCATGTAGTGGGCAATGTGGCTATCGAAGATGGCACCCAGGGTGCCGGAAAAGTATTGACTTCTGACGCGGCGGGTATCGCCAGCTGGCAGGCCCCTGCGGGATCGGGCGCTAGCACCGCTACTCAAACGGCCTCTTATGCAGTACCCATTGGAAACGGTGCGCAGGCAGATGCTTTTTTCGGTGTGACGGAAGGTTCTTATACAACGGTTTCAAATACGACCAATGTCATCAATTTCCCCAGTCAAAAAGCCGCATTTATCAACTACGTACTTGGTGTTGACGACGTGTCTGCATGGACAGGTTACAGCCCATTTAACCGCTTTGAGATATATATCGACGGAGTTGCCAGCGGCATCTTTATTATCATCCAGACTGAAGTGAGCGGTCACTTCGAATTGACTTTGTCCGGTGTTCGCACCCTGACTGCAGGAAACCACACGTTCGATGTAAGGGCAACCAGATGGTATAACAACGGTGCTCCTGCCAGCGCATACCAAATCTGTGGCACCATTTCTTCCAACCTGGATGTAACCTACTTGAACTAGTCGGAGAGTTGTAAGATACAGTCTTCATTTAAACAGCTTTCACGATGAAAAAAGAATACATCAGCCTGATGGCAGGTATGGCGTTACTGTTGGGGAACCAACTAGCCCACGCGCAGCTTGTCATCGACGGGGCTACTTTCAATAACTACGGCGCGGTAAGCAACCGCGAGAGCTACACGGCTGTAACGGCAACCGCTTCGGGCGCCTACACAGCTTCCTCGGGAGCAGTATTTGAGCACTATGAGACAGATGCCAACTCTCTGCGTGTCAATAACAGCTACAATGCCAACGGGTCCGGCGGGAGCACCGACAATTTCAATGGTCCGGCGGGAGCAGCCGGTGTGCAGGGAATCAGCGGTAGTGTTGCTCCTAATTTTTCCACACTTGCATTGAAGAACGGGGCGGCCAGTGCATTCAATATCACCAATACCGCTGGCGCGAACGTGTTTAATACGGCTAGCTTTGAAAACGGAATTACGACCACCGTACGAGCCAACGCGGCGACCGGCGCGCTCAGGTTCCAGGCAGGGGCTACTTACACGGGTGGGCTCACAGATGCGCAGCACGTAGACGGATACGTATCCAAAATCGGTAACACAGGTTTTGTCTTCCCGGTCGGAAGCAGCGCGGATCTGAGAACATTGGAGATTTCGGCTCCTGCCAATGCCGATGCCCATCTGAGTGTGGCATACGCGTCCGATCTGGGAGAAGCACCAAACACGCCATCGCCATCTATCAAGCGCGTATATACGGCAGGCAGTTGGGACTGGGTCGCAGTTACAGCGTCAACGATCGATCTGGATGTGACCGTATCCATCCCCAATGTGGCAGCCTTCGAATCCACGGCTTCTAACCTGAGGCTGGTCGGCTGGGACGGTTCCCAATGGCTCGATTTGAGCGGGTCAGCCAACGCGTCAGGCGTGGCCGAGAACAGTACACTCACGGGCGTAGTTCCTGCTGGCGCTGCAATTAGTCAGATCGGGATCGGTTCTATTCAGGACCTGGCAACCACCCCTGATCTGCGTCCTTTTACCATCATGCCCAATGTGACCTTTTCGACAACAGAGACCGTCAGGCCTTTCACGGTAAGGCTTCGTAACATGCGCACGGGAACTGTTGCCAGCGATCTGATCACTGTTCGTGTCTACAAGCCAACGCCTAGCTCGGTGATCGCTCTGACGGGCGCTTCGGCTGCCGAATGGACCATTACCAACTCGGGGACTTATTATACGCTGACAACTAACACAGATATCCCTGCATCACCGTTGGGCAACAGCATTACAGCTACTGTCTCGATTGCCTCTGCGACGCCTAGTGGAACTTATCCTCTGCGCGTGTTCATTCCTGACCTGTCAGGAGGAGAAGTAGTAGCCGACAATGTCAACAATAACCTGATCATACAGGTTTTCAAAAACATGTAGACGGACGCGAGTTCATACCAAAATTTTGCAATCATGAAAAGAACTAATTATTACCTAGGGTTGATTTTACTGGCGCTGTCCCTGCTCGCTCCGGGCATCGGATACAGTCAGCAAATCGACATCAACGCCGGGTACGGAAACTATGACCCGGGAACCTTTCCAGGCTATGGAAACCAGCCGGCAGCCCGCGGGATATTTTACTCCTCTGCTGGAAAAACATCCGGTGTAATTCCACCATACACCGC
>NZ_BMIA01000002.1 GCF_014641595.1 Dyadobacter endophyticus
AATGACGTGTACATCCCGATCGGGCAGTTGCTGGCCATTCATGTCTTTTTCAGTTCCCTCAGCGTAGTCCCGAAGAATATACTAATCAAGTCGCAGCTGTTCAAGAAAATAGCTATTATCGATGTTTGCACAGCACTCACGGCCGGGCTTTTGGCGGTGTTATTGGCCTCGCAGCATTACAGCTACTTTGCCATCGTGTGGAGATCGATATTTGTGAGCTCTGTCACCTTTACCATCTATTTCCTGATCTCCGGCCTAAAATTTAAAAAAGGCTTATCGCTGGCGCCGGCACGGCGGGTTGCGAAATACTCGTCGTTCCAGTTTGGATTCAATTTCATCAATTACTTCTCAAGAAACCTCGACAACATCCTGATCGGCAAATTCATGGGCAATGCTCAGCTTGGCGTGTACAACCAGGCGTACCAGCTGATGATGTACCCGATCTCCAACCTGACCTTCGTGATAACCCCCGTGCTGCACCCCATTCTGGCCAAATACCAGCACGACAAAGCCTTTATTTACAAAGAATATGTAAATGTGGTCAACATCCTCGCTGTTCTGGGCGTGCCGATATCTGTTTTTGTATTTTTTTCCTCCGAAGAAATCGTCCAGATCATGCTCGGAAGCAAATGGGCTGCCGTTGTACCCATACTGAAAATAATGAGCCTGTCCGTATGGATACAAATGGTGCTTTCCAGCAGCGGTTCTGTTTTCCAGGCCTCGGGAAGGACCGACCTGCTTTTTCTTTCGGGGGCATTGTCGGCCGTGTTCACCATTTCCGCTATTCTGGCAGGGGTTTTTTATTATCAATCCATGCAGGCAACGGCCTGGCTGCTGGTGAGTGCGTTTTCATTTAATTTCTTCCAGGGATTCTACACCCTTATTGTGCACGCATTAAAACAGTCCCCGCGCATTTTTTTCAAAGCAATTCTCTCCAAAGCACCCATGGCGCTGGCCATGATCGTTACACTGCTTGCTAAAAACCAGTTTATCAGATTAATGCATTTCGATCTCCCCCTCATCCCATCAATCCTCCTCAACATCATGATTTGCCTGGTGTTTTTCATTCTATTCCAACATGCCCTTGTGTCAACATTCGTAAGAAAGTTCGTGCCGCAGAGGGTTACTTAACGCTCCCCCGAATTATGATCACTAAAAAACCCCGAATTTTAACTTTTACGCATTATGGTGAATTGTACGGTGCAAACCGGTCCCTGCTAACCCTTTTGATCGCCCTGCGCGACAAAATCGACTGGTGGGTGATCTGTAAAGAGGAAAGCGAGTTCTCCCGGGAATTGCGACAGCAAAACATCCGGTACAGCATTGTCCCCTTCACCAATGACGTTTACATGCAAAAAAAGCGGTTTCAATGGCTTAACAGCATCAAACGCACGGTGTACAATGTTGCGGTTGGCCTTTACACGGCGTTCATCGCAAGAAAGCATGGTGTTGATTTGATTTACACCAACTCATCCGTCATTTTCATCGGCGCGGTAACATCCTTCTTCTCCGGAAGAAAGCACATCTGGCACATCCGCGAATTTGTTTACGACGACTACAAACTCACATACCTGCTGGGGGAAAGGGCATTCCGTTTTTGGGCCAACAAAGCCAGCGCTATTATCTGCATTTCTAAAAGTATTCAAAAGCGCCGGGTACTTTCCAAAGACATCAACGTTAAGTCAGTTATCATTTACAATGGGCTTGTAAGCGATCAGAGCAAAGCCACAGTCAGGCCGAGCCCTGTCAAACCTACCGTTCTGGGTATTGTCGGGGTTATTGATCCTGCCAAAAATCAGCTTGCGGCCATCAAGGCGGTCCACGAACTTGTGAAACGCGGAAAGTTTGTCGTCTTAAATATCGTCGGCAGCGTTAGCTCGCAGGCTTATTTCGAAACCCTGAAAACCTACATTTCGGAACATGGTTTGAACGAGTACGTCAATTTTACAGGATTCTGTAAAGATGTGAGTGCTATCTTCAAATCGATCGATATCACATTGATGTGCTCTCCGCACGAGGCATTTGGACGGGTAACCGTAGAAAGTATGATGCACGGGGTACCGGTAGTGGCTTACAAATCAGCGGGCACGGTCGAAATTATCGACCACGAGATTACCGGATTGTTATATCATGACGAGAAAAACGCCCTCACTACGCAGTTAACACGACTAATGACAGACGACGACCTGTATAAAAAAATCTCCTCAAGGGCCTCAAAAGTAGCCCGCGAAAATTTTACCATTAAAAGCTACGCCGACCAGTTCGCCCAGTTGGTTTACAGTCTAACAGCCAATTGCGCCACCTCCGGCGGCGCAAACTGGTTAAGTGTCACTTTGGGGGCGAATTTCATGTCAACATGCGCAGTCGTAACAGACCAAATTTTGATTTGCCCTACATTGTTGGTTTGATTGTCTTCGGTTACTTGTCCTTCCGTTTGGCCATTACTCCACTCGGGACGGAACCGCAACGGTGGACCGTACTTCTTTCGCAGTGTCAAAGTCCCGAGGTAGGCCCCTGACAAATCCGTGCAGGACAGGTATTGGTTCGGCATCGTACACCCGTTAGTTAACCCGCTCGCTTATTGATCCCTCATTATTCGTTTGAAACGTAAACTTAGCGGATGCATCAGACCAATAGATTCATTATGATTAATCAAGTGTGTAAAAAAACTTGTCCGCTTCCGGCCAATCGAGGGCTTGCTGGCCAAGTAGTCGCGTGAGCTTGCGGCTTGGATAATTAAACTTATTCCGAGTTGGTAGCAGGGTAGACTTTGGGGCGGGATGGGGATAGCTGGATAGAAAGACGGCCAGGTAGCTTCCGTTATAACCCCGAGTACTGATTTGGTCGAACAAGGTTTTATCACAGATCTTGCCTCTGCTGCCTTAAAAATGCTTTCTAGGTGAGCAGATTTCGTCTTTCCCCAGTCTGGGGCAGGTACAAAATGAGCTTGTTTGAAGTACTTTCCAATTGTGTTACGTGAGCTGCCTAAATGAATCGTAATAGTCCCAATACTATGGTCTTGCTGCTGTAATTCTTTGGCCCGTTGATAAAGTTCATGCCTTCTTTTATTGGGAATTGCCGTCTCTCGCAATTGATCACCCGGTAGTTGCAGGCCTATTGGCTTCGCCATATCCTTTGATGTTAACCAAACAGCAGGGGTAGTAGTGACCAGACTTATCGATTATTGGCTTATAAATTGAGCGGCTTGCCGGAAGGCAGCGCGTTGCGGATCTAAAAAGCGTTCGACCGCTTCGGACAGGTTGGTGACCATAATTAGGCTTTTGTTGAAGCGCTTGGACTGTTTGCCATTCCTTACCTGGTTGTTTAAGCCCAGCGAGGTCCATCGTTGTCGGAACTGGCGCCTGCGGCTCCACCACGTATAATTTGCTATTTAACAAATATGCAGCAGCTGCACAGCACGACTGTTTCCCATTTTCTTGCAGCACTATCCCGTCGGTTAACATAAGCCCGCAAGGCTAAAAAACGCCGACTCCTCTTGTTCACTATCGCCTTATGCCGCGGTCGTCTTTGATCGTTGTGTCCAAACATTCACCCATAGCACTGAAATCCAAATAAATAGCCCATTTGTCCTATATTAAATCACCGACGGTTACTATATTTTGCAGTAAATGAGCTTGTTAATCTTACAACCGGCGCTTGCTTATATGTGGCTAAAATGATTACATTTGGTTATAAATCCTCTTTAAGAATTGAGAAGACTGGCGCCGATAGGGTTACTTGCATTGCTGCTCTACAACATGTTTGGGCTAAGCCTTGCTGCCCTATTCTTTGAAAAAGACTATCAGATCGCAACCGCTGACGCCCCTGGCCAGGGGATGGTCATGAAAATGTACTTTCCCTCACTACCCTATTCGGGTAATCTGGAAATCACCGAAAACATCGAAGGGCTGGTACGTCAGGACGGGCAGTTTTACAATCCGACCCGCATTCTTCACCAGAACGATACGCTTTATGTGACGCTGCAAACAAATGAAGCGGCACGTGATCATTTTTTTGAGCTCGCCAACGCCATCCAGGTACTCAACGACCCGCAAACCGATGTTCCTAAAAGCCCCTACGCTAAGGCCATGGAGCAGTTGAGTAGCCTTTTGAAAATTTACATTCCCGGGGAGCAGAAGTTCCCTGTCTACGCTCAAAGTATCGTAGAGGAAATGCTGCCCTCGGTCGGCAATCATTTTATGGCAGCACGTTACCTGTCATACCAAACCTCCCTGGCATCCCCACCACCCGAACACTGCTGATCCCTCCTTTTCCGAACCATAACACATTACCGGTCAGTGCTGCTGATTAGTAAGTGCTATGCAACACTTTCGCACCCTGATAAGGTGCCCAATCCTATTAATTTATAATCTATGATACGTTCTTTACATCAAAAAGGGCTGCACTTGCTCGGCATATTGCTGACGGTTGCCGGCTCGGCCTCCTCTGTTTATGCTCAAATGCCCAACGACGCCATTTATATGGGCAAAAAAACGGCGTGCCTTGCAGTATCCTACACGCACAGCTCGTGGGATCAGTACTGGGAGAACTCACTGAAGCGCGAAAACCTCAATATCGGTACGCACACCACACAGAGCGTCATGCCGATGCTCGCAGTTGGTATTACCAAGGACTTCAACGCCATCGTGGCTTTGCCATACGTCTGGACACAGGCCAGCACGGGTAATCTCAGATGGCAGAAAGGGGTGCAGGATGCTTCGCTTTGGCTCAAATACCGCTTTTTGAATAAATCCGGATTCTCGCTGCATGCTATCGGTGGCGCCTCGATTCCCGCATCCGACTACATCCCTGACTTCCTTCCGATGTCCATCGGTATCCAATGCAAAACCGCCACAGCGCGCTTGCTTGCTAGTTATCGCCATAAAAGCGGCATTTACCTGACCGCTTCGGGTTCTTACATTTTCCGCAGTAAAATCACCATCGACCGTGATTCCTATCAGGCTGATGGCAAATTGTATAACACCAACAAGGTATCCGTGCCCAACGCTTACGATGCTTCGGCAAGACTGGGGTATCTTAAAAAAGCCATTCAGGCGGAAGCTTTCTTGGAATATGGCGCCTGTGACGGCGGCGATAACATCCGTCGTAACGACATGCCCTTCCCGACCAACAACATGAAAGCGACTGTGGTAGGGGTTTATGCCAAATTCCAACCGAAGAACATTGGTGTGAACGCGCGCGCCTCCCACGTGATTGAAGGACAGAACATGGGTCAAAGCACCGCCTTTTCACTGGGTGTACTTTACCAATTTCGCTACGCCAAAGAAGCTAAAAACTAATATCTCAGACAGAAACAATGAAAATCAATTATATCTCCTTTCGATACTCCATCACCCGGCTTGCAGTACCTGCCCTGTCGGTCATGATGCTATGGTCGTGTTCCAAGACAGTCGACGAACCAACAGCGGGTATCAATTCACCTTCCAGCCTGGATGAAAATGCCGGAAAATGGAAACCGTACGTGCTCTCCTCCTCGGAGGAAATTGCCGTAGCCCAACCCAAGGAGGCAACTTCGGACGACTATAAAGCCGAGCTTAAAAAGCTCAAAGAAGCCACAGATGCGGTTACCCCCCAACAACGCGAGCAAATTAACTATTGGGGAACAGGGGCCGTATACCGCTGGAACGAAATAGCACGTGAACTGTGCGCACGTTACAACACCCCGCCCGCGTCCAATGCAGAAGGCAAATATCCGTTGCCTGACGCCGCCAATCCGCTGAAAGACCCAAAATTCCCCTTCGCCAACCCGCCTTACGCCGCGCGCGCTCTGGCGTACCTGAGTGTAGCGCAATACGACGCGCTGGTGGCTGCGTGGAACTACAAATTCAAATACAACCGAAAAGCCCCTTCCAAGAACGACACTTCGATTAAAACCCTGCTTCCCGTAAGCGAGCTTCCGTCATATCCTTCGGAGGACGCGGTGGTAGCCGAAGTTTCAGTTGTGATCCTGAAAGCGATGTTCCCCGGCGAAGTGCCCTTTCTTGAAGCCAAACTGGCCGAACACAAGCAAAGCAGAATATCAGCCGGAATGAATGTCGAAAGCGATATTCTTGCCGGTTCCGATTTGGGTAAAGCTGTTGGCGCCAAAATCATGGCGCGGGCTAAAACCGACAAAATGTCGGCAGCAAATGGCCAGGCGATGACGGCAGCCATGATTGCCAATGCACGTAAAATTGGTGTTACAGAGCCCTGGGTAAGCCAGGAATTCCCTCCACGCCCGCCAATGCTGCCTACCTACGGCTTTGTAAAACCGTGGAATTTCGACTCGGCGACAGTGGTGGCACTCCGCCCGGAAGCGCCGCCGATCATCGGCAGCCCGGCATTCCAAAAGGATATGAACGAATTGCTCGATATCGCCAAAAACCAGACGCGTGAACAGGCACGCATCGCCAGCTTTTGGTCTGACGGCGTAGGTAGTTACACCCCTCCCGGCCACTGGCACAGAAAAGGCGCTGCATTGTGTCATGAAAACAAATACAGTGAAGTTCGCACGGCTCGTACGCTTGCATTGCTGGGTACCACCATGCAGGATGCGGGGATTTGCTGCTGGGACGTGAAATTCTTTTATTACTACCCACGTCCGAATCAAATGAACAGCAAGGTCAAAACATCTGTCGGCTTGCCTAACTTTCCGTCTTATACTTCGGGCCACTCCACATTCTCGGGCGCGGCAGCGGAAGTGCTGGCGCATATTTTCCCCAGCAACAAGAAGGAAGTTGATGATATGGCATCCGAAGCATCCATATCGCGCATCTATGGACTTATCCACTACCGTTTCGACTGCGAAGTAGGACTTTCCACCGGACATAAAATCGGAGGATATGCCGTGGCAAGAGCAAAGACGGATGGTGCCGAGTAATAGCTATTGTATTAAAAAGCAAACGAATCTCTGTCAACTGATAGAGATTCGTTTGCTTTTTAACGCTAAGCTAAATCGTCCGGTCCCCGGTCAACCGCTTACCTTGTAGCAGCATATCGATCATTTTCGCGATCCGCGCGACTTTGGTTTCGTCCTTTTTGGCGGAATAGACCCAGTCGCGGTACTCTTTCTGGGCGCTTTCAGCAAGTTTTATAAAGTTTTCGTAGGCTTTGGGCTCGTCTTTGAGGCAATCTATGAGCTCTTCGGGAATGGCCAGGGCCGAGTCATCCGAATAAAGCTCTACTGTCACCCAATCGCCTTCCTGCTTATTAATCTTCTTTCTGATCTCAGCCCTGACTGGAAGGAAAAGCTCTCCGGTGCCCATCGGCATCAGGTTATAGCCGAATAATTCGTAATCGTCGATCCGGCCTTTGACTTTGACCATTCCGAACTTCCGCTTAATATCCTGCCGGATTTCGGAGATGATCACGTAAGTCCAGCCACCTTTACCGGGAAACTTTGCTAATTGATACTTTTTGCTAACCAACAATTCATCCATTACTTCTTCTTTTTGGACGATTTGGCAAACTGATTGAATTGCAGACATTTGGCAATCCAGAAATCAAAAGCCTCGCGCGAGGCATAAGCCTCCGGACTGACATACACATACCCTATCGCCGTCCGGCCATTCATGACCATCGGCTCTACATTATTCATTTCAAGGGCCGCTTCGTACTCATCCGGACCGATCCGGCATAACAGCACGTCGTTGCGCACGCAAATGCACAACTTCTCGTCGACCATAAAAGCCAACCCCTGGAAGAGGGCTTTCTCTTCCAGGGGCTTACCGGCCAGAAACTGGCCAGACAGGGCTTCGCGAATCCGATTGGCTACCCGTTCGTCGTATGCCATATTTACGCAATATTATTAATGTCGAAAGGCAATTTTCTCAGGCGCTTGCCGGTCGCTGCAAATATTGCGTTGCCTAATGCCGGAGCAATCGGCGGCAGGCCGGGCTCACCTACCCCACCCGGAACGGCGCCGCTATCGACGATATGGATTTCCATCGGTGGCGCTTCGTTGATACGCATCACGTTAAACTGATGGTAGTTGCTCTGGTCACAAATCCCGTTGGTAAATGTGATGCCATCCTTGATCGCAGCGGTAATACCCATTACGATATTTCCCTCGGTTTGGGCCTTCACATTGTCCGGATTCACATAGTAACCGCAGTCGATCACCGACACTACTTTGTCGATTTTCACGCCCGTGTCCTTTTTGGACACCGTAATGCAGCAGGCCGAAATACTGCCAAAAGATTTGAATACGGCAATTCCCTTGCCGCTGCCGGCAGGAAGCTTTTCGTCCCAGTTCGCCTTTTCGGCCAGCGTTTCAAGCACTTTTTTGAAGCGCTCGTCGGGCAGGATTTCAAGACGTGCTTTCAAAGGGTCTTTTTTGGCCAGATGCGCCAGCTCGTCAACGAAGCATTCCTGGCCCCAACCGAAGTTGGAGGCATATACCGAGCGCCACCATACTACGGGAATATCGGTTTTCACATTCGTCCAGCTCACTTTAGAAGCTGTTGCAAACTGGTACTTGTTATTTCCGGTACTAATCTCTTCGCTCAGCCACGGATCGGCCTCGTCCTCTTTTAGTCCTTTGAAAACCTGCCCGACAATGGACTCGCCGATGGCGTGGTGGTGAAAGCCGGTGATTTTGCCTTCCTCGACAAATCCTTGCATATGACTGAGCATTCCCGGCCGGTAAGGGCCCTGGGTAATGTCATCTTCACGCGTCCAGATCACTTTTACAGGCTTTTTCAGTTCCCTGGAAATGTGGCACGCTTCCAGCAGAAAATCATGATAAGCCTTCCGGCCGAATGCCCCACCCAGCAATGTGACGTTGATTTTCACCTGCTCGGGTTTGACCTTCAAATAGCCGCACACATCCCGCAATGCCCAGTCGGGTCCCTGAATGGGCGCCCATATTTCCACTGAACCATCCTCCTTCACATGTACGACCGCGTTCTCGGGCTCGATGGGGGCGTGGGCAAGGAACGGCGTCTCATAATGCGATTCGATTTTATCCTTCGCATTCGCGTATTTAACAGTGAAGTCGCCCTTCTCTTCAAAGTTTACACCTTCCTTCTTGGCAGCTTCATAAGTGGCGGCAAAATAGCTGGCAGTGTCCACTGTTTTGGCATAATTACCATTATCCCAATTTACTTTCAGTGCCCGCTTGCCTTTTAATGCGGCCCACCAGTTGGTAGCAACTACCGCAACAGCATCCGAAGTCCGGTGCGGCATGGTGCGCTCGGTTTTGATTACCTGCAAAACGCCTTTCACCTTTTTAGTCTCAGAATCATCGATTGAGGCGATTTTCCCATGGATCATCGGTGAATGTACGATGGCCGCATACACCATGCCCGGCACGTCCACGTCGAGCCCGTAAACAGCTTTACCCGTTACACGCTCGGGCACATCGAGGCGTTTGTTATACTTTCCAATGATTTTAAAATCCTTCGGATCTTTCAGTTTAGGTTCTTTCGGGATTTCAAGCTTCGATGCGTCGTCGGCTAGTTCCCCGTACGAAAGACTCTTTCCGCTTGCTTTATGCCATATTTTGCCGTCTTCGGCTATGCATTCGGATGCGGGCAGGTTCCATCGCTTTGCCGCGGTGGTGGTAAGCATTTCGCGGGCTGCCGCGCCGGCTTTGCGGATCGGCATCCATAGCTCACGGACCGAGCTGCTCCCCCCTGAGGTCTGGCTACCATATTTGCCCATGCCGTCGCTTTGCACGATCAGCACTTTTTCCAGGCTCACTTCGAGCTCCTCGGCAAGCAGCGAGGGCACGGCCTGCGTCGATCCCTGGCCCATATCCGGCCGCGGGTTTACCAGCGTAATATTACTGGTGGTATCGATAATAATGAATGGATTGATTTCCAGCTTCAATACCGCCGGGGCGATTTTTTTAAGGCTGGCATCCTTTGTAAAGCCCGAAATGCCAACGGCCAGTCCAAGCGAGGTAAATCCGGCGGCTTTCAAAAAGTCACGCCGTGATGTTTGTATATTTTCCAATGTTTTCTGAGGCTAAGGTTGATGAACTGGCATTAGCGCTGGCCTATTCCTTTCTCGGTGACCTTCATTTGCTCGGAAGCGCGGTGGATCGCCTTTCTGATCCGGTCATAGGTTCCGCAGCGGCAAAGGTTTCCGCTCATAGCCGCGTCGATGTCCGCATCGGTCGGGCTGGGATTGGATTTGAGCAGCGCCGCTGCCGACATGATCTGCCCCGACTGGCAGTAACCGCATTGCGGCACCTGCTCCTCTATCCAGGCATTCTGGATAATGCTCATTTTGCTCTCCCCGATGCCTTCGATCGTGGTGATCTTATCATTTTTTCCGACACTGGAAACCGGTGTCTGGCATGAGCGCGCGGGCTGGCCGTTCAAGTGGATCGTGCAAGCGCCGCAAAGCGCCATTCCGCACCCGAACTTGGTGCCCTTCAGATCGGCAAAGTCGCGTATCACCCAAAGCAAAGGCATATCGGGTTCTACATCGACTTTCACCTTTTTACCATTCAATGATAAATTGTATACAGCCATGGTGATCAGTGATGACGATTTTAATGAGAGTGGTGAATAATCCTGTAAAATATTACAAATTCCCTGACTTTTACAACAATTCAGAACCTCTATCAGGCTTTTAAAAAGATGAGCTGGCCCAAGTGATAAGCCTGATGATTAGTCCTGTTAATCAAGACATTAAGCTTATTACGGTGTGGTTCCTGCGCAAAAGCATCATCGGATACAGCATTATGTTTGCTAAACCACTCCTGAGCGTCGAGCTCAGCGAAGTAGCGCGACAATACCTGGTTCAAATTCGCCCATTTGTCTCTTAGCTCGGCTACCGGTGGGATCTGGTCAAATGCGCGGTCGGGATTCTTTACGAAAGCCTCATCGAGTTCGGGGTACAGGCGCTCGCCCAGGCCCAGAAGTGAGATCATCCCGTCGTTGACCGCTATCAGGTGGCCCAGCAAATAAACGGCCCGGTTTTTACCTTCGGCAACGGGTTCCAACAGACGCTCGTCTGATAATTGGGCCAGCCAGCCATTCATACGCTGGTTTTGCAGCTCCCAGTTGGAGACTACCATTTTAATAAACAATTTTTTGTCCGCTTTCAGGGCTGCGGTTTCGTCCTGGGTGTTCATGGTGAAGATTTCTGGATGATTGGTGGTTAAAAAACGGATTGGCTCCGCTTCCGACAACAAGATCTGCCCCGGCAAGGATCGCGGTTGGGAGTATTTATTTTTTAATTAGGGGAAAAAAGTTTTACACTACCGGTCTTTTACCCTGATTACCAACTTTAAAGCAGACCAAACCGCATCGACTGCGCATACCTTCACATCCACCAGACCGATCGACAATGCCAGATTGCGGATCACATCTTCTGTCAGATCGGTCGGAACCTTGGAGGCTTTTTTCGGCCATGAAACCCAGATCATCCCGTTTGATACGATTTCGGTTTTCAATGCAGGCAAAACTTTACCCAGATCGGAAGCTTGTTTGGTGAAATAGTGAATCAAATCAGTTCCCGGCCCGGGTTCTTCAAAAAATTCAGTGTCGGCCGGAAGGACTTCGAGCAGATCAAAATAATGCTCCGGCGGGTTGATAAGCCTGATTTTGAAACCGGGTTTGATCCCCAGTTTTTTGACGAGACTTGCATTCGAGTACCCTGCCTGATCAGCCATATTATAAGTAAATCATACATGGGTCCAATATAGAAATCTGCCATTTCAGACACAAGTACCCATATGCAAAAGCTTGAAACGAATGCGTTTCTGGCACTTTTAAGCTATTTTTACCCATTCACCTTTCCCTTACCTCAATTCTGACGCATGATTACAAACGACGCCGTAGTGCTCGGACTCTTGATGCTGATCCTGGCCGGTATTTTCTACACGGCTTCCCAGCCAGCCTGGAAACGGTTTTACAATATTATCCCTCCCCTGTTGCTTTGCTACTTTATCCCGGGTTTGCTCAACTCGTTTGGAATCATAAGCGGCACAACATCGCAGCTGTATCCGGTCGTTTCCAAATATTTTCTGCCTGCCTGTCTGGTGCTTTTTACGGTAGGAATGGATTGGAAGTCCTTGACCCGCCTGGGTCCGAAGGCTTTGGCTGCGATGCTTATCGGCACCGCCGGCATTATGATCGGCGGCCCGCTCGCCTTATGGATCGTTGGGACAATCAGCCCTGCCACAGTCGCAGGCGAAGGCGCCGACGCGGTTTGGCGCGGGCTGGCTACGATAGCGGGAAGCTGGATTGGCGGGGGTGCTAACCAGACTGCCTTGCGCGAGGTATTTCGCCCAAGTGATGCGCTGTTTTCGCAAATGGTGGCCGTCGACGTGCTGATAGCCGAGCTATGGATGGCTGCATTGATCTACGGCGCAGGTATCGCCGGCCGCGTGGACGCATTCCTGGGCGCTGATAGCAGCACAGTCCAGCAGGTGAAAGAGCATCTTGACTCGGATCAAAAGGCCAACGAGCAAAACCCGATGCTGCGCGATTATATATTTCTGGCAGCAGCAGGCTTCGGGGCAACTGGTGTAGCGCATGGTCTAGCGGAAATTATCACGCCATACCTTGCTCAAAATTACCCCGCACTTGAAAAATACAGCCTCACTTCCAATTTCTTCTGGGTGATCAGCATTGCGACCGCGATAGGTATCGCCCTATCTCTGACGCCGGTGCGCAAGCTGGAACATTACGGCGCCTCGCGACTGGGCTCAGTGTTCCTGTATGTGCTTGTGGCTACAATTGGCATGCAAATGGACCTGGGGGCCGTGGCCGGCAATCCCGGGCTGTTTGCCATTGGTCTGATTTGGATTTCAATCCACGGCATCATCCTTGTCGCCGCCTGCCGATGGCTCAAAATCCCCTTCTTCTTTCTGGCCGTGGGTAGCCAGGCCAATGTGGGTGGTTCAGCCTCCGCCTCAGTTGTCGCGGCAGCATTTCATCCCTCGCTAGCGCCGGTTGGCGTACTTCTGGCAATTTTAGGGTACGCTATCGGAACTTATGGAGGGTATTTAACTGCTTTAATGATGCAATGGATTAGCACCTAAACATCGGCACGCATGGAAGAAAACAACAAGCTTGATAAAATCGTAGAAGCGCGGATGAAGCTGAAAGCCCGCTTCGAGCAGCAAATGGCCGAAACGCCCTCTGTTTCTGATACCCGCCCGATGGGAACCGGCGCGCCAAACCGCCACGGAATGCCCCAGCTGCCAGTCGGCCAGACGAAAACTGTCAAATGGCCCGTGCTCGACCTGGGTTTCAAACCCGATGTGCCGCTCGGCAAATGGAAGCTGGTTGTGGACGGCGAAGTCGAATCGCCGCTGACATTAACCTGGGAGGATTTTATGGCGCTGCCCCAAACCAGTGATGTAAGCGATTTTCATTGTGTAACCACCTGGTCGCGCATGGATGTGCCCTGGGTAGGCGTGCGCCTGGCCGATATTGCCGCGTTGGTCATGCCCAAACCTAGCGCTACGCATGTGCTCTGCCACGGATACGATAAATACACGACCAATCTTTCACTCGAAGAAGCATTGAAAGAAGATGTGCTGCTCGTTCACACCGCCGACGGCAAGCCGCTCGAACGCGATCATGGCGGCCCTGTTCGCATGATCACGCCTCAGCTTTACGCCTGGAAAGGAAGCAAATGGATCAGCCGCATTCAGTTTCTGCCTAAGAACCAGCTTGGTTTTTGGGAATTGAGAGGTTATTCCAACACGGCATATCCCTGGCGCAACGACCGGTATAGTTAATCTGCAAGAAATCATGGAGCACCACATCGAAGGCTATCAACAGCAGCGCATACCGGTTTCAGAGGAATTTGAGCAGATCATCAGCTATTTCTATTCAGCCACCAATAAGACCAACGCCGACATCACCAAAATACTGGCCCCCGGCTTGCAGACCATCATGGTCTTCAGCTTCGGAGCGGCAATCCGGTTTAAATCAGGTGGCGATTCTATTTTGCTGGACCAATGCCTGGTGCTCGGGCCGATCAGGCAACCGATTGCCTACACGCTGCCGCCGGCCGCTGATATGTTGGTGGTGAATTTCAAAGACGATGCATTCTACCGCTTTTTCGGTCCTGCGCTCGCCGCGGGAATGGTGACCGCTCATCCCGATGAGCTTTTGCGGGAGAATTGTTTTGATCAACTATGGTTTAGCTTAAAAAATGAGCCTACGGATGTGCGAGCCGCTCTTTTGCTTGAATTCTGCAAACCCTATCTCAAATGCCGCGATGCATTGTTTGAAGGCATTTCAGCCCAAGCGGCTGATTACCTGGCCGTAAGTCCTGTTAAGGCTGCCGCTCAGAAAACCGGCCAAAGCGAGCGGAACATTCAGCTTAACCATAAAAAATACCTGGGTTATAGCGCCAAGGAGCGGTCACGGTACGAACGATTTCTGAAAGCGTTGCTGCTGGTGCAAAATCATTCAGGCAAGGTGGATTGGCTGCAAATCGTCGAAACGTGCGGCTACTATGACCAAAGCCAGCTGATTCATGATTTCAAACACTATTTGAAGCTGAGCCCTGGCCGCTATGTAAAATTCCAGGCGGAAATCTGTCGGGTTGAAGCCTAGCGGCTCCTAGGGATGTTTGTTTCCCGCAGCTTTTCGTTTTCTTACAATTTTCCGGATGCCGAAACGGTGAATTTTGTCCTGTTCATTCAAAATCACAATCTATGAAACAGGCAAGCATTTTTCTGACAGGCGCAACCGGAGCCGTGGGATCGCATTTAATTCAACAACTAGCACCGCTGAATATACCCCTTAGGGCATTGGTGCGCGCCGGCTCGCAACCAGCCACATTTGAGCATATTCCAAATCTGGAAATCGTTACCGGCGATCTGGCCGACCCCGAAAGCTTCGAATCTTCGCTGAAAGGCGTAGAAAAAGCATTTCTGCTAAGCAATTCCTCCGAGCAGGCCGAAAGCTTGCAGCTGAATTTCGTGGAGGCAGCTCACAGGGCCGGTGTAAAACACATTGTGAAGTTATCCCAACTGGCCGCCAGCGAATCCTCGCCCGTACGCTTTCTGCGTTACCATGCAAAGGTTGAAAATAGGATTAAGGAGCTGGGTTTTGCCTACACATTCCTGCGGCCCAATCTGTACATGCAGGGACTGCTTTCCTTCAAAGACTATATCAAAGATCAGGGACAATTCTTCGCATCGGCAGGCAACGCGGGAGTGAGTGTGGTGGATGTCAGAGACATTGCCGCTGTGGCGGCGGCTTGTTTGGTGGAGCCCGGTCACGAAAACAAAGTTTACGACATTACAGGTCCCGACTCGCTGACGCATTATGAAATGGCCGAGATTTTCTCGCAGGAATTAGCAAAACCGGTCAGGTTCATAGATGTGACTGCCGAGCAAATGCAGGGCGGTTTACGCGCCGCGGGCTTTCCCGAGTGGCAGGTGGGCGGGTTAATCGAAGACTACGCGCATTATGCGCGTGGAGAAGCAGCCAAGGTAGCCGAGACAGTCAAGGTAGTAACTGGCAGTAGCGCCGGCTCATTGCGGCAATTTATCAAGGATTACCGCAGCAGCTTCCTATCCTGATTTTTTTAGCTTAAATCCACATTAAAGATCCAGCACCAGCCCGTCGTAGGCCAAATGCACGTGCGGCGGTAGCTCGCTTTCGACCGCGGCATGCAGGCCGAGTTTATGGCTGATGTGTGTAAGATAAGCCTCCGGTACATTCAGCTTGTCGATCAGATCAAGTGCCTGCGAAAGGGTGAAATGCGATAAATGCGGTTCTTTTTGCAAGGTATCAAGCACCAGCACTTGCGAGCCTTTGATCTTTTCCTGCTCTTCTTCGGAAATGTAGTTCGCGTCGGTAATGTAGGTAAAATCGCCAATGCGATAGCCGTAAACAGGCAGCTTATGATGCATTACCTCGATAGGGACCACTTTTACACCCTCCACTTCGAAGGGCTCGTTTTCAATGGGATGCAGTGAAAAGTGCGGGACGCCGGGATATCTTCGCTCTGAGAACGCGTAGGCGAATTCGGTTTTGATCTGGTTGAGCACTTCCAGCCTGCCGTAAAGGGGAATATCCATCTGCTGCCGGTGGTTAAATGCCCGGATATCGTCCAGACCGGCAGTATGGTCTTTGTGTTGGTGGGTGAAAACAGCTGCATCCAAACTTCGCACATTGGCCCGGAGCATTTGCTGGCGAAAATCCGGGCCGGTGTCGATTACAAACGATTTGCCATGGGCCTGAATCCACACGGAAGTTCGTAAACGCTTGTCATGCTGATCATTAGAACGACAAACGGCACAATCGCAGGCAATAACGGGTACTCCCTGCGATGTGCCGGTTCCTAAAAATGTAATCCTCATCAGGTCTTTATTCGGTCAGATGCGCCACCACTTCAACCAGACGGTCGAAATTCAACGGCTTCATCAGCGCATCGTCAAATCCTGCTTCTTTGAAATCTTCTTCTGAATAATTTTTGGCATTACCCGTAATCGCTACGATCGGCGTTTTAGCCTTTTTCTCATCGGATAATTTACGGATGCTTCTCGCACACTCCATTCCATCCATCACAGGCATGTTGATATCCAAAAGAATGATATCAAAATCCTCTTTTTCAAGCAGTTGAAGCACTTGTTCGCCGTTTTTCACGGAAGTGATTTCATAATGCTGAAATTCAAGAATCTTCCTCGCCAGGTTTTGAATAACTGAACTGTCTTCGGCAATGAGTACTCGTTTTGTGTATGACATACAATGGGGCAGGTATTGTGTTTAAAGTTTTTTCCCAGGTCAATTTAGATATATTTCAACCAACATCGCAAACCCGACGGTCGCGAAGTTTCAAAATTATTCCAAAAAAGTAAATAAACCCTTCATACTTTTTCAAAGCGCGCGATCGGGTGTAAGTTTGTAGTCCGATTCCCCTATTATCCTTACTATGTTCAAAAATAAAGTGATCCGATACAGCACGATCGCGATGTTCATTGCGATCCTTGCTTACTTCGTCATTGAAAACATGGGCGGCACCAGCAGCTCTGATGACGCCATCGCGGCCAATCCCGCCGCCTATAAAACCAAGATCCTCGAAGAACGCGCCGCCAAAGACGAGCAGTTCAAATCCGGCGACGACTCGCCGATCAAGGATAAGGAGGCATTCCACGGCCTGCATTACTTCGAACCCAGCCTCGCATTCCGGATTAAGGCCAATATTTCGCCCTACATGCAAGACGATAAGGAGGTAATCGTCAAATATACTGACGGCACCACCGAGAAATACGAAAAATACGGCTATGCCAATTTCAGCGTCGAAGGCCAGTCGCAAAAACTGCTGTTGTTAAAAAACGAGGGCACTATTTCGGTGCTTTTCCGGGATGCTACCAGCGGCAAGCAGACCTACGGCGGAGGCCGCTACCTGGATTACCCGGCAGATCAGATCAAGAACAACACCATCGTGCTCGACTTCAACAAGGCGTATAACCCCTATTGTGCCTACCAGGAAAGCTACGCCTGCCCGGTACCGCCAGCCGAAAACACATTGACAGTGGCCATTCACGCCGGCGAAGTGACCGAAGAGGCCACCCACGAAGAATGATGGCCTGATAAAAAACACGCACGCGGCGCCCAAAGCCCGGATGCCGTTCAAACTAAATCATTAATTTTGCAAACAGGCTCTATTTACCGCGCCTGAATTATTATTGTTATTAAAGCATTCTAGATGAAGATCTCTTATAAGTGGCTTAAAGATTTAATTGAAATAACTGAAACACCCGAAGAAATCGACCGTTTGTTAACGGGCACCGGGCTGGAAGTAGAAGGTATTGAAGAGATCGAATCGATAAAAGGCGGCTTGCAGGGCGTGGTAATCGGTCAGGTATTGACCTGTGAAAAGCATCCCGAAGCCGACCGGCTGAGCCTGACCACAGTCGATGTAGGCGGCCAAGCACCGCTTTCGATCGTTTGCGGCGCGCCTAATGTGGCCGCAGGCCAAAAGGTGATCGTGGCAACCGTTGGCGCTACATTATACCCGACCGGCAGCGAACAGCCGCTGGTTTTGAAAAAATCCAAAATCCGCGGGGCGCTTTCCGAAGGGATGATCTGCGCCGAGGACGAGCTGGGCGTGGGCACTTCCCACGAGGGCATTCTCGTGCTGGATACGGACCTGCCCAACGGCACACCTGCCGCTGAATATTTCGGCATTTCGTCCGATTACCTCATCGAGATCGGCCTTACGCCTAACCGCGCGGATGCGGCCTCGCATTACGGTGTTGCGCGTGATTTGAAAGCGGTTTTGAAGCGTCAGATCACTTTGCCCTCCGTTGATGCATTCAAAATCGATAACCAAAATCTGCCGATTCCGGTAGAAGTTCGCAATACAGAAGCTTGCCCTCGCTACACGGGTCTGACAATTTCAGGCATTACCGTGGCCGAATCGCCTGAATGGCTCAAACAGCGCCTGCAAACGATCGGCATCCGCGCCATCAACAATATCGTCGATATTACCAATTACATCTGCCATGAGCTTGGCCAGCCGATGCATGCATTCGATGCCGGTAAAGTTTTGGGTCAAAAAGTGATTGTTACCACCCTTGCAGAAAACACGACATTTGTGACTTTGGACGGTATCGAACGCAAAATTTCTGCGAACGATCTGATGATTTGCAACCAGGGTACAGACGGAAACCCTGAACCAATGTGCATTGCCGGTGTTTTCGGCGGGCTTACCTCCGGCGTCACCGAAACGACTACTTCCATTTTTCTCGAATCGGCCTACTTCTCCCCTGTTTGGGTGCGCAGGACCGCCCAGCGTTTCTCGCTCAAAACCGATTCCTCATTCCGTTTCGAACGCGGTACCGACCCCAATATGCCGCTTTTCGCATTGAAACGCGCTGCATTACTGATCCAGCAGATCGCCGGCGGAAGCATTTCATCCGAAATTATCGACATTTACCCTGAGCCTATCGAGGATTTCAAGGTAAATATCAAATACAAAAACGTCGACCGGCTGATCGGCAAGTCCTTGGACAAAGCGCAGATTAAAAGCATTCTGGAATCGCTCGATATCCGCATTACCGACGAAACTGAGGTTGGTTTCACTGCGATTGTGCCGCCATACCGTGTGGACGTTCAACGTGAGGCGGATGTTATCGAAGAGATTCTGCGCATTTACGGCTTCGGTCACGTGGAATTGTCCGACGCATTGAGCTCGGATTACCTTTCGGATTTCCCCGTTAACGATCCTGAAAAGCTGAAACTGCGCGTGGCGGAGCTTTTGGTGGGCAATGGTTTCAATGAGATGATCAACAACTCGTTGACCAAACCGGAGTATCAGTCCATTTTGGGCGAAAGCCTTGCAGGTAATCCCGTTAAGATCCTGAACTACCTGAGCGAAGAGCTCTCGGTCATGCGCCAGACGCTGCTTTTCTCAGGTCTGGAAGTGATCGCCTACAACAGCAACCGCCGCCAGAAGGATCTGAAAGTATTTGAATTTGGCAAAACCTACCATGAAACCGATGGCAAGTACATCGAAAAGGAGCGCCTATCGGTATTCCTGACGGGCAATATCACCCATGAAAGCTGGTTTGAGAAGTCGCGCGAGGTGGTTTTCCACGATCTGGCTGCATTTGTGAACCAGGTTTTGACTTCGATGAAGATCAGAGAGGTGCAGAAACAGGAAGCGGACAGGGGTATTTTCAAAAGTGGGTTAACACTGCTGGCCAATAAAAAGCCGGTAGTATCCTTTGGTTTGCTCAATGCGGCCATTGCGAAAAAGCTGGACATCAAAGCGCCTGTTTACTACGCTGATTTTGACTGGGAATACCTGCTTCGCCAGTATAGCGCCGCCGTTGAATACACCGAAGTGTCTAAGTTCCCCGAGGTGCGCCGCGACCTTTCTGTGGTAGTAGGCAAAAACATCACTTTTGAGGAGCTTCGCCAGGCTGCCTACAAGACCGAGCGCAGCCTGCTCCGTTCGGTGAACGTATTTGATGTCTACGAAGGGGCCAACCTGGAAGGCAAAAAGTCGTATTCGATCAGCTTTATCTTACAGGACGAGCAGCAAACGCTGACCGACAAGGTGATCGACAAGTCCATGCAGCGACTGATCGCTACCTACGAAAGGGAATTTGAAGCGGTGATCAGAAAATAAGTCCGGTTTTTTTCACTTGTCGGATCTTTCAGTTTAAAAAAATGGAGAGGAGCATTGAACGTATTATCGAACACAAACTGTCCGACGTCGAGAAAAAACTCGAAATCCTGATCAATCATAAAGAGAAATTAAACTGGTCGATCTCAGAGCTCCAGCGTGAAAACGCGGAGCTCCGGGTGGCCAATGCGAAGCTCACGGAAGAATCGAAAGAAATAAGGAAAAAATACACGTCTTTAGAAAAAGACTTTAATAAGTCTAAAAGTTTCGCTAAACTTGTCACTAGTAAACTGACACCAACAGGCGCAATTGCCGAACTGAAAGAATCAGTTGAAAGATATATCCAGGAGATCGATAAGTGCATCGAATTGCTTGAAGATACCTTATGAAAAAAAATAGCATACCTAATCCAGATGTTTCTGTCTTTATAAAACTGCTGGACAGAGGTTTCAAACTGAGCGTTCCGGCGGATCAGGAGAAATTCTACAGGGATGGGTATGAGGTGTTCATGCAGCGTGTGCAACAGCATAAATTAAAAGGGAAAGTATACGGTGATATAGAGGCTATTGCATTGACTTCTATAGAATGCCTGGTGGCATTGCAACGGAACCAGGAAGAAATGGACGACCTGGTAGCGGCTTTTAAAAGCAGAGTAGAAAAACTGGACGAGACTCTCGCCGGTGCTATTGAGAGCTGACGCCCATACCTGACCTTTGATTTAACAGTATCTGCAAAAATATTCTTTCAATTTCTTCCATTTTCGGCATTTCAACGCGGGTGTAGTCGGTAAAACCAACTATATATAACCATTATTGAAATGTCTAATTCATTGTATTTCATCGTCATCCTGTCAGATATCATCGCCATAGGGGTGGGTATTTTTGCAGGTAAGTACATCTTTCAGCGATCATTCGACGCAAAGGAAAAAGAGGCCCAGGAACGTGCAGCTGAAATTCTCCGGAATGCAGAAGTAGCAGCCGAAAACATCAAAAAAGACCGCATTCTTGAAGCGAAAGAAAAGTACCTCCGCTTGAAAACCGAATTCGAAGAAGACGCCAATAAAAAACGCAGCATCCTGCAAGGCAACGAGCAGAAGCTCAAACAACGCGAACAGAGCCTCAACCAGAGCATCGAACAGGCCAAACGCAAGGAAAACGAGCTGGACACGCTCAAAAACAACCTCAGCCAGCAGCTGGAAACCGCAACAAAGCGCCGCGAAGACGCGGAAAAATCCTTGCAGCAGCAGGTTGCCCAGCTTGAAAAAATAGCTAACCTTACCGCAGAACAGGCGCGCGAGCAGCTTGTAGACGCATTGAAAGCCGAAGCCGAGACCCGCGCGGGATCCTATATTAAAAGCGCGATGGAAGAAGCGCGTCTTACCGCTACCAAAGAGGCGAAAAAGATCGTTATCGAAACCATCCAGCGCACTGCCGCCGAGCATGCCATCGAAAACTGCGTGTCGGTATTCAACATTGAAAACGACGATATCAAAGGTAAAATCATCGGCCGTGAAGGACGTAACATCCGCGCGCTGGAAGCAGCTACCGGTGTTGAGATTATCGTAGACGATACCCCGGAAGCGATCGTTATCTCAGGTTTTGACCCCGTAAGAAGGGAAATAGCCCGCCTTTCATTGCACCGTTTGGTGCAGGACGGACGTATCCACCCTGCCCGTATTGAGGAGGTGGTGGCCAAAACACGCAAAAATATCGAAGATGAAATCGTTGAGATCGGTGAAAGAACCGTGATCGACATGGGTATCCACGGCCTTCACCCTGAACTGGTGAAAATGATTGGCCGGATGCGGTTCCGCTCTTCTTACGGGCAGAACCTGCTGCAACACTCGCGCGAAGTAGCCAAATTGTGCGCTACGATGGCTGCCGAACTTGGCTTGAATACCAAACTGGCTAAACGCGCCGGTCTGCTGCACGATATTGGTAAAGTATGGCCCGAAGAATCGGATCTGCCGCACGCGATCCTGGGTATGGAGCTTGCCAAGAAATACAAAGAGAACCCAGAGGTTTGCAATGCGATCGGAGCCCACCATGACGAGATCGAAATGACTTCTATTCTTTCGCCGATCATCCAGGTTTGCGACGCCATTTCAGGCTCTCGCCCGGGCGCCCGCCGCGAAATGATGGAATCCTACATCCAGCGTCTTCGCGACCTGGAAAACCTGGCCTTGTCCTTTGATGGCGTCGAGAAATGCTACGCGATCCAGGCGGGCCGCGAGCTGCGCGTGATCATCGATGCGGATAATGTTTCCGATGAAAAAGCGGGTCTGTTATCGTTTGACATCTCCCAGAAAATTGAAAAAGAAATGCAGTACCCCGGCCAGATCAAGATCACGGTGATCCGTGAAATGCGCTCGGTGGCATACGCGCGTTAATCCACTATTTCATACATGACTTACTCAAAGCTTACAAGCACAGAACTACTGGGAATCCGCACGCTCGGAGAACTAAAAAAAGCAGGTTATCGGTCCCGTTCGATCAAGCAGGAGCTAAGAGATAATCTGATTGAAAAAATCAGAAACAAAGAGAATGTTTTCCCCGGAATCTGGGGTTATGAAGAAACGGTCATTCCTGATGTGGAAAGGGCCGTTCTTTCGATGCATAACATCAACTTTTTGGGTCTTCGCGGGCAGGCCAAGACGCGTATCGCACGCATGATGGTAGGTCTGCTGGATGAATATATCCCCTACATTAAAAATTCAGAGCTGCACGATGATCCTTTGGCCCCGCTCTCACGCTATGCCAAGGATGTGCTGGCCGAGCAGGGCGATAATGCCGAAATCGGATGGCTGCACCGCGATGAGCGCTATACCGAGAAACTGGCTACGCCCGATGTTTCGGTAGCGGATCTGATCGGTGATGTCGACCCGATTAAGGCGGCAACATTGAAGCTTCCCTACTCGGATGAGCGCGTGATCCATTTCGGATTGATACCTCGCTCTCACCGCGGCATTTTCGTGATCAATGAGCTGCCCGATTTACAGGCGCGTATCCAGGTGGCGCTATTCAATATTTTGCAGGAAGGCGATATTCAGATCCGTGGTTTCAAACTGCGGTTGCCGCTCGATATTCAGTTTGTCTTCACTGCTAACCCAGAGGATTATACCAACCGCGGAAGCATTGTAACGCCCTTGAAAGACCGGATCGAAAGTCAGATCGTCACCCATTACCCAAAGACGATCGAAACCGGCAAGCGCATTACCGAGCAGGAAGCGGTTGTCAAACCAGAGCAGAAGGGCATTGTGCGCGTCAATGAGCTTGTTAAGACCCTTATTGAACAAATTGCATTTGAGGCCCGCGAAAGTGAATATGTCGACAGCAAAAGCGGCGTTTCGGCGCGTCTGACGATTTCTGCATATGAAAGCCTTCTGAGTACTGCTGAGCGCAGAGCATTAATTAATGGCGAAAGCTCGACCTACGTGCGCGTTTCCGACCTTTACGGAGTCGTTTCCGCGATTTGCGGAAAGGTGGAGCTCGTCTACGAAGGTGAAGTGGAAGGCCCTGTGATCGTAGCTCAGAACCTGATCGGTAAAGCGATCCGGACCCAGTTTCTGAACTTCTTCCCGGATCCGGAAAAAAGCAAGAAGAGCAAGATCAATCCTTACGCGAAAGTAGTCGAGTGGTTTGGCGCGGGCAATGAAATGGAAATGCCTGCCGATATGACCGACCGCGAATACATCGCCCGTTTGAAAACCATCGACGGCCTGGATGATTTCGTGGATATGCTCTCAGCATACAATGATGCCGAAGAAAAACTTTTCATGATGGAATTCGCCCTGCACGGTATGGCCGAATTCTCGCTGGTAGGCAAGCAGGCCCTCGATCAGGGCATGAAATTTCAAGACCTGGTCAGCAGCATGTTCTCAGGTCCCGGGGAAGATGATTATGACTTCGACGAAGACGACGATGATGATCGCAAGCCTTTCTAGAAGATTCAAATAGACTACAAATAAAAATGCCCTGCTACAAACAGGGCATTTTTTATAATCAATGCAATTGAAAACTTATTCCGGTGAACCCTCGTCTACCACATTAGGCTCGCTGGTGTCGATCAACACATCTGGATCGACATTTACCTGGCCGCGGATCTTGGCTTCCAGCTCATCCATCAGCTCGGGATTATCTTTGATCAGCGCTTTGACCGCGTCACGACCTTGTCCGAGTCGGTTACCGTCATAGCTGAACCACGAGCCTGATTTCTTGACAATATCCAGCTCCACAGCAAGGTCGATGATCTCCCCTACTTTGGAAATGCCCTCGCCGTACATGATATCGAATTCCACCACTTTGAATGGAGGCGCTACCTTGTTCTTAACTACTTTCACACGTGTACGGTTACCCAGGATCGCGTCAGCACTTTCCTTGATCTGGCCCACACGGCGGATATCCAGCCGAACGGATGCGTAGTATTTCAATGCATTACCACCTGTTGTTGTCTCAGGGTTACCAAACATCACACCGATCTTCTCGCGAAGCTGGTTGATGAAAATACAGCAGCAGCCTGTTTTGTTAATCACCCCGGTCAGCTTACGCAGGGCCTGGGACATCAAACGCGCCTGCAAACCCATTTTGCTGTCGCCCATTTCACCTTCGAGCTCAGCGCGTGGTACCAATGCGGCCACCGAGTCGATGACGATAATGTCAACAGCGCCGGAGCTGATCAGGTGCTCTGCGATTTCGAGTGCCTGCTCACCGTTGTCGGGCTGCGAGATAAGCAGGTTGCTTGTATCGATGCCGAGCTTTTCAGCGTACGAACGGTCAAAAGCGTGTTCGGCGTCTATGAATGCAGCAAGGCCACCCTTTTTCTGGGCCTCGGCAATACAATGCATCGATAATGTGGTTTTACCCGATGATTCCGGTCCGTAGATCTCCACGATCCGGCCACGGGGAACACCGCCTACGCCCAGGGCGAGGTCAAGGCCCAGTGAACCGGTTGAAATCACGGGAATATCTAATACTTTGGTGTCGCTCAGACGCATCACAGTACCTTTTCCGTAAGTCTTATCGAGCTTTTCGAGCGTGGTCTGTAACGCTTTTAGTTTGTTGTCTTTATCTGTTGTTGCTTGTGCCATAAAAATGGTAACAGTAATTTGGTTGGTACATAAAAAAGCGGCTTTTGCAGGACAAAAACCGCTCGTAAATGGGTCTTTATTGTTTTGTAAAAATAGCTAATTCCAAGTGAAACAACAACCCGCATTTTGCCGAAAAACTTAATATTTCCCGAAATTTTCGCATTTTCGGGCGTTTACAAAACAGGAAATAAAATAGCGATACCCAAGTGAGCGGAACTGATTATTAAACGGCGTCAAAGCATCTTCTACCAGCACTTAGATATCATTGATTTGCCTAATTTTACAACGATTACCGATTTACATCCGGGCATCATTTCAGGGGCCGGATGCATTCACTTAATATTGAAATTGTGATCAAAAAAATATTGGTTGCCCTTTTGGCCGTCGTGGTACTGCTTGGTATATGGCAAAGGGATGTGCTCACTTACGCATTTTTACAGGCCAAAGGACAGATTGGCATACTCATGCAGGTAGAAGACGTTGAAGATGTGCTGGCCAGCAAAACGTTTCCCGATTCGCTCAAAGCGAGGATCCGTCTCATTGAGGAGATTAAGAAATTCGGTGTGGACTCGCTCGGGCTGACACCCTCTGATAATTATACCACGTTCTACGATCAGCACGGCCGGCCGCTTATCTGGCTGATCACCGCCTCGGAAAGGTATAAAGTCCAGCCGCACCAGTGGCATTTCCCGATCGTGGGCACATTCCCCTACAAAGGCTATTTTGATTCAACCCGCGCAGTTGCCGAAGAAAAAACATTGATCGACAACGGGCTGGATACCGATATCGGTGAAGTATCAGCGTGGTCTACGCTCGGCTATTTGAAAGACCCAATCCTTTCCAGCATGCTCCGCCGACGCGATGGCAGCCTGGCCAACCTGATCTTGCACGAGCTTACGCATGGTACGCTTTTTGTGAAAAATAACCTGGAATTGAACGAAAACCTGGCCAGCTTTGTGGGCGATCAGGGTGCGATCCGGTTTTTGAGATACAAATACGGAGCGGATTCTGAGCAAATGCGTCAGTATGAGTACTCAAAACGTTATAATGACGCCTATTCACAGCATATGCTCAGAGGCGCAGGCCGGCTGGATAGTCTTTACAAGACATTCGGCCCCGACCCGACACCGAATGCGCGGCGGGACTCGTTGAAGGCCAGATTGATCACTGATATCGTCAGCGACACGGATACACTTCTTTCAGGCAAGCGTACGTTAACAAACAAAAACGGCTGGCCCGACGGAAAACTTCCCAATAATGCTTACTTTATCAGCTACCTGACCTACAAGTCCAAGCAGGACACTTTCAGGCAGGAATTTGAAAAAAAGTTTGGAAGGGATTTAAAGAAATACCTGAACCATTTAAAGGGACAATACCCTTCCCTGTAAAGTTATTAGCATGAAAAAATCGTACGCATTACTATTAGCCATTTCGACATTAGCATTGCTGTTCTCTTTCCGCCAGTTCGAGGAGAACGCGGAAATCGACCGCGTAGTACACAACAAGAGCTTCGGAACCGGCGAACGGGTCGAATACCGGGTGCATTATGGGTTTATCAACGCGGCAGAAGCGAAGGTAGAAGTAAGCAAAGCGGTTTCGATGATCAACAACCGCCCTTGCTACCGTGTCAATGTCATTGGCCGAACAGTAGGTGCATTTGACCTCATATCCCGCGTGCGCGACACCTGGCGCTCCTATATCGACACAACCGCCATTCTCCCGCACATGTTCGAGCGGCAGATCCAGGAGAACAAATACCGCAAAGAGGAAACGGTATATTTCAATCACAGCAAAGACCAGGCCGTTTCAAATGTGAAGGCCGAGAGTAAGACCTACAATGTACCCAACAACATTCACGACATCATCAGCGGCTATTTTTTCCTTCGCACCATCAATTTCGAGAAGGTTCGCGAAGGCGATATCATCGAAGTACCCACCTTCTTCGACGGTGAAGTCTACAAGCTCCGCGTGCGTTACGTGGGCAGGGATGTGATCAAAACCAAATTTGGAAAAACGAAAGTATTTAGATTATCTCCCCAGATCCCTTCCAATAAATTCTTCAAAGGTGAAGAACCGATGGCGCTCTGGATCTCGGACGATTCCAACAAAATTCCACTAAAAGCCGAGGTCGATCTTAAAATCGGCTCGCTGGAAATGGATCTTAAATCCTACAAAGGCCTGCGGAAAGATATCGCCTGGTTTTGATAATCAGCCAGCTGCGAAGCGTTTGAATCTGAGCTAGCGGAAAAGGCAATGCATTTCTTCTGATCTGATAAAAAGGCATTGCAACCGCCCCGAAGCCCGCATAATATTCCGCAATGGATTGTTTTTCAGGACTTTCAAAATCAAAGACCATTTCCGCGCCTGCATTGCCCCGAAAGTAGTTGTCAAGCATTAGCACTCTCGCATTTTTCTTTCTTCCCGCATTGTCCGCTGCATTAAAAAGATAGACCGTTCGCCCGCGGTAGCGCGTAAGCAATGTACCTGCGTGTGTGCGCGCGTCTGCACGTGCATACAGGAGTCTTCCTGACCCGTTTTCAAGGCACTTGCTCCCAAGCCGTTCCAGCATCGTGTAAGCGTCGTTCTTGACCCTGCCTATCCTACGGGCATGGTTTTCGGCAAAAAGCGTCCTCAGCATTTTGAAATTGTCCGATTCGATCATCTGCCATTTTGCACTGATGCCTCTTTTAAGATTTAACTTCCGGTCCTTGGAATAACCTGAATCGATAGCCTCGTAAGAGCGGTTTAAATCCAGCCAATGCGTGTGAAGCACCTTGATATCAAAGCATTTCATGCCATCCAACACGCCGCGCATTAGCTGAAAGGTCTCAGGATTAAAAGTGTAGCTGGAAATGTAAGGATAATGCGCAGCCAATGCTTGAAGAAACAGCGCGCAATGTTCTGCGTCCGGCTCGTTTCTGGAAAAAATCCCCAGATACTGACAAAACAGCGGTTGGTATAAAACCCGGCGGCCAAATCTTCGCCTGACCGGCAATGGCATTGCAATCCGGAAGTCATCAGCCGAAGGCCAGACCAGCGCTTGCCATTGCTCACAAACGATATCCAGATACCAGCTCAAAGCGTAAATGACGCCTTGCCGGCTATGATGAATGTGATTATCCCAGATTTGAGCATCGATCTGCTCTCGGGAAAGAAGGATAGGTTTCCGCAACATCGTGTTCAGGGAGTTGTCCTGTACATTGATACGTCAAAACCTATTTAAAGTAACTGCGGAGCTTCTGCAAAGTTTCTTCCACGTCCGGGGTTTCGTCCATCAAAAGGTTAATGCTCTGGATCGAGTGAATCACAGTACTGTGGTCGCGGCCGCCGAAGTGGTAGCCGATCGATTTCAAAGGTAAATCGGTGTATTCTTTCGCCAAATACATCGCCAGCTGACGCGGGTAAACGACCTCCTTTTTGCGGCTTTTGCTTTTCAGATCGGCAATGGAAACCTGGAAATAATCAGCGATGATTTCCTGGATCGTGTCAATGGTAACCTCCTTGTCCTCGTTCATCACGATGTTGCGAAGCGTATTTTTCGCAAGTTCCACGTCAATATTGCGGCGCGTGAGCGAAGCCTGGGCCATCAGCGAAACAATGACGCCTTCCAGCTCCCTGACGTTAGAGTTGACACTGTGGGCAATGTATTCGATCACATCATAATCAATCGAGATGCCTTCGGACTGGATCTTTTTCTGGATGATGGCGATACGCGTCTCAAAATCCGGCGCCTGCAAATCGGCCGTCAGGCCCCATTTGAAGCGGGAAAGCAAACGGTCCTGCAAGCCTTGCAGCTCACGAGGCGGGCGGTCGCTTGTCATGATGATTTGCTTGCCGAGCTGGTGCAGGTGGTTAAAAATATGGAAGAATGTATCCTGTGTCTTTTCCTTACCCGACAAAAACTGCACATCGTCAATAGCCAGCACATCCACTTTCATGTAAAAATCAGTGAATTCTTGCAGTGTGTTGTTGCGGATCGAGTTGATGAACTGGTTGGTAAATTTCTCGGAGGAAACATACAGCACCAGCTTGTTCTCGTAGTGGTTGGTGATATAGTTTCCGATAGCCTGCACAAGGTGCGTTTTACCCAGCCCTACCCCGCCGTACATCATCAGCGGGTTAAAAGAAGTAAGCCCCGGACGCTGCGCTACGGCAAAACCAGCCGAACGCGCAAGCCTGTTACAGTCGCCCTCGATGAAGTTATCAAACGAATAATTGGGGTTCAGATAGGTGTCCAGCGTGAGCGAATCCTGGTCTTTCTCCCTCACACTAGTTCCCATGCGCGGGTCGGTCGAGAAATTATCCGGCCGGGAATAATTTGGAGATTTCTGCGTTGAAACATTCATCGTCAGCGGCTGGTGCTTCTCGTTGCCAGTATCGACGATAATGGAATATTCCAATAATCCGTCGCGACCAATCGCGTAATCCAGCGCCTTCCTCAGCAGATTGACATAATTATCTTCCAGCCATTCATAGAAAAACTGGCTCGGAACCTGCACCGTAAGTACTTTACCATAGAGCTTTAAGGGACGAATGGGTTCAAACCACGTCCTAAAACTCTGATCGGGAATGTGCTGCTGAATAATCCGCAGGCAAGCATCCCAAACCTGGTCTACCTCTCTATTTGTGCTGATTCTTTCCAATGTATAATTTACCAAACTCTGAGTATCATAATTCAAAAGGACGGCAAAGATATAAAAATACCTGATCTCTCCAGATGAAACGAACATTCAATTTAATCCTCATAAAGTGTATCTGCAAACCCATAAATAAAATAACGAGCGTAATCGTGCCCAGAAGGTTACAGAAGCAGTTTTGATTTTCTGCCCCCGTTTTTGCGTGCCAAAATTTGTAGTTTTGCTCATGGCGCATATCCTTGAATCGTTCAACAATCCACAGTCGATGTCAGCAAAGCTCTTTTCTGAATTTTCCCCATCCGGGAAATATGCCTGGAAAAAACTGGCAGCCGGTGAGTTGAAAGGCCGCACGGGCCTGCTCGATTCATGGGAAATAGCAGCTGGCTTGCATTTCAAACCCTATGTGACCGCCGCTGAAATAGACTGGGAAACAGTCGCCAAAGTTCAGAAAGCCCAAAGGAAAACTGCTGGCTGGGTTAATGTGAACGAGGGGCTTATAAAAGAGTCGCGGCCATTCAGCATAGAGCTGCAAGGCACAGAACCCGTTTCGCAGCTGGCAGGAGCCCTTGCTTGTTTTTCAAATCTGTATTACAATCAGAGCCCATCCCCTGAGCTCGCATTTGAGCAAACCACGTTCCTTGTTCCTCTCGGCTGCCAATACCTGACTGAAATCGCCAAACTAAGGGCATTGCGATACCTTTTAAGTAAAATGGCGCGGGCATTCGGACTGCCGGGGCACAGCGCCCCCTTTATTGAGGCCAGCACATCGATCAGCTACAAAGTCAATGAGGCCGACTATACCAATCTGATTAGAGCCACCAGCCAGGCCATGAGCGCTGTGATCGGAGGATGCGATGCTCTTACCGTACTTCCTTATGATCAATCAGCTAATGCATTGGCTCAGCGGCTGGCCACACACGTTTCTTACATTCTTGAACACGAAAGCCTTTTATCCCAAGTAGCAGATCCTGCGGCAGGCGCATATGCGCTGGAAGATATGACATTGAAACTGGCGGATGCTGCCTGGGAAGCCTTTCTGAAAACTTCTCAAAATGAGATTTTTATAAATCTTTCTGATGAAACTGTTCCTGAAAATCTTGATCGTAAGCAGCCCGAAGCGTTTCAAACTGCCGAAGGCATCGCATTGAAGACTACATTTTCCCAAAACGACCTGGCAGACGCCGAGCACCTGGCATTCGGCGCAGGCGCTCCCCCGTTTCTGCGCGGCCCCTACGCGAGCATGTATCTGGAGCGGCCGTGGACGATCCGGCAATATGCAGGCTTTTCAACCGCCGCCGACTCGAATGCTTTTTACCGCAGAAACCTTGCCGCCGGTCAGAAAGGCCTGTCGGTAGCCTTCGACCTGGCCACTCACCGGGGCTACGATTCGGACCATCCGCGTGTGACAGGCGATGTAGGCAAAGCTGGGGTCGCCATCGATTCGGTGCAGGATATGAAAACACTTTTTGAGCAGATCCCGCTCGAACAAATGTCAGTGTCGATGACCATGAATGGTGCGGTAATACCTGTTATGGCATTTTTTATCGTTGCTGCGCAGGAACAAGGCGTGCAGCCCCACGAGCTTACCGGCACAATACAGAACGACATTCTGAAAGAGTTTATGGTGCGCAACACCTACATTTACCCGCCAGAGCCGTCTATGCGCATTGTCGGCGATATTTTCGCCTATGCCAGCCGGTTTATGCCGCGTTTCAACTCGATCAGCATCAGCGGCTACCACATGCACGAGGCGGGCGCGCCCGCCCATATCGAGCTCGCCTATACGCTCGCCGACGGGCTCGAATACATCCGCACAGGCCTTGCAGCAGGGATTCCCATCGATGATTTCGCACCCCGGCTGTCGTTTTTTTGGGGAATAGGCATGAACCATTTTATGGAAATCGCTAAAATGCGGGCAGCTCGGGTTCTTTGGGCAAAAATTGTCAGCCAATTCAACCCCAACAATGAAAAGTCGCTCATGCTCCGCACGCATTGCCAGACCAGCGGTTACAGCCTTACCGAGCAGGAGCCATTCAATAACATCACCCGCACGACGATCGAGGCCATGGCCGCCGTTATGGGTCACACCCAGTCGCTGCATACCAACTCGTTTGACGAGGCCATTGCGCTTCCCACCGATTTCTCGGCCGGCATCGCGCGGGATACCCAGCTTTTCATCCAGAAGGAAACCGACCTGTGCAAGGCTATTGACCCCTGGGGCGGCTCCTATTACGTTGAGTATCTCACAGCGCAGCTGATCGGGAAAGCCTGGCAGCTGATCGAGGAAGTGCAGGCATTAGGCGGAATGACCAAAGCGATAGAAACGGGCCTGCCTAAAATGCGCATCGAAGAAGCTGCCGCCCGAAAGCAGGCGCGGATCGATGCGGGTAAGGAGGTTATAGTTGGGGTTAACCGTTATAAAAGCACCGAAAAACAATCTTTTGAAATCCTACAAATTGACAATGATGCGGTAAGGAGCGCCCAGATCGCCAGACTGGAAGCTATTCGCCGCGATAGAAATGAACCGGCGGTGCACCACGCATTGCAACGTATCACGAGCGCCTGCAAAGAAATGGGTGGAAAGGATATGCATTCAAATTTGCTTGCTTTGGCCGTGGACGCGGCCCGTAAAAGAGCCACATTAGGAGAAATCTCAGATGCAATGGAAAAGGAATTCGGCAGATACCAGTCCACGATCCGGTCCGTTTCGGGCGTTTACCGGACGGAAGTTTCGGATGATGATAACTTCCGCCGCGCACGCGAAATGTCCGACGAGTTTGCCCGGCTCGAAGGCCGCAGACCGCGGATAATGGTTGCCAAAATGGGCCAGGACGGCCATGACAGGGGCGCAAAAGTGATCGCGACAAGTTTTGCCGATCTTGGATTTGACGTCGATATTGCCCCGCTATTTCAGACGCCCGCAGAAGTGGCCATGCAGGCTGTTGAAAACGATGTGCATGTAATTGGCGCCTCGAGCCTGGCCGCAGGGCACAAAACGCTCATTCCAGAGCTGATCAGTGAGCTTGAAAGGCTCGGGCGAAGCGACATTATGGTTATTGCCGGAGGGGTAATCCCTGCCCAGGATTATCAGTTCCTGTACGATGCGGGGGTTAAAGGCATTTTCGGGCCCGGAACGGTCATTTCCGTGGCAGCACAGGAGATTCTCGGCAAGCTGATGCAGGGAAATTAATCGTTTCAGGAAACTACCTTGAACGCGTCTCAACAGGAGAAGGGTTCCCAAAATGCATAGTGGAAGTCAAAAATTTGCCTCCAAGCAATTGCAAATCTGTTTAGTGGATGTTAGGGTTGAAATTAGGCATTTCTCAACGGCTGTTCATTTCTATTTTATGTTCACTGAACATGAACAAAGCGAGATAATAATTAAGTTTGGTACAAGTTACTTCCTTGCTCAATCTCTAATCCCCGTTTCAGAAACGCGGACAGTATCACCCTCAAAAAAGGCTGCCGTGATTTTCATGTTGGCCTTGCTCGCTAGCAGTTGGAGCGTAGTTGCCCAAAGTTGCATTGTGACTGGCGAGATCAATGGCATTGGCGATATACCCATTCAATTCAGATACATGAAGAATGGCGAAAATAAGATAGATACGGTTGTCGCCAAAGGCGATCGGTTCCGGTACGTCGCCCAAAAGCCTGACGACGGCATGTTTGATATTTTCATTAAGTACCCGGCGTGGAGAGGCGTGTGGTATGAAGCCGGGAGCCTTACAGTTTCGGGCAACATCGACAAACCGAAACAACTGGAAATCAGAGGCACCAAGGACAACGACCTGCTCACCGCCTACAATAAAATTAGATGGGCGTACCGTGAAAGAGCGCCAGGCCAACTGGATCCAGCTCGCTGACTTCCCGTTTGATCGGGGTGAGATAATGAAAGCCTACAAGATCTCCGAATTCCCTACCTATTTTCTTGTCGACCAAAATGGGATTGTAGTAGCAAGGGAAAACAATTTTCGCGACATTGAAAAAATTGTCACCGAGACGAAAGCCTTTCGATAAGTACACCGTTAGCTATGCGGAAAAAACTCTTTCCTATATTACTACTAGGCTGCATTCTATACACTTGCAAGGATGAAAATCCGTATTTTAACCAGTGTCAGGACGGGCCGATCAAATTCGAATTGTTCAATGACGAATTAAATCCCAAAGTGAGCTTCAAAGATTTGAGCAGTTTCGACACTCAATACAAAATCATACAAAGCGAGCGCCAAATGTATCAAGACTTAGAAATCCTTTATTTTAGAAACAAGATCGATTTTACAACTAAGAGTCTTATAGTCATTAGTATAAAACTAAATACATATGCTCAGGTCCTGTCTCAAAACATTATTGCCCATTGTCCTAGCAACAAACTCGCTATTAGCGCCGAGCTTAGATACGGCTCACAGCCTAGAGAAGGAATCAGTTATGTACTTGCGATAATACCGAAAGTTTCATCGGATACACGAATCGAATTTCTTCCAACCTTTACACGCTAACACGCAAATCTATTGCCGGCACATTACCACGATATCCAATTTACGACAAGTTTCGTATTGACTAAATGCTAGAATAGTGCAATACCTCGCTCATTTTTCCCGCAAATAACGCGTAATATTTACATTTATCATGATGACATGCAAACGGTTTTTGACTACTGATTGCCGTTAGAGGTGCCGGATTATCATACCGTTTTCAGCGTTCGTGGAAAGAATCCAAGGCCTGACGGGAAGCCGAAGTTTGAGTTTTGGAAATATGATAAAAAGTTGAACCGTCATGCACATTTTTCATAGCCAACGAGTCACTTCTTTTCATACTCGTACCGACTCATGCCCGCTTCGGCGAATCCCCAGGTGGGCGCGTAACGTATTTCTTCCCGGAGCAGCTTTCCGTAATACTTTCTTCTGTTCAGAGTATTCGTGCCGATCAATGTGCGGATCTGGTTGCCGGCGACGTCGAATTCATAGGTCGTTCTGGCCTGCCCGTTGCCGGCGGCATTCCGGGATATTTCCGCTGACGGCAAGGTGTTGTTACCGGTGTATTCGGTGCTGATGACCGTTTCAAGTGCATTCTGATGATTAAAACGCTCGGTGCGGATTACGCGGTTTTGGCTGTCGTAGGTGTAGTTGTCAGTGCTCGACAGCTCGTTATCATACATATAAGCCTGCATTTTACCACATTCCCGCGGCTGTCATGAGTGTATTTGTAGTGATGATGTTTCCCGAGCGACTCGGACCATGTGTATGTTTCAGTGAGCCTCCGGTTTGCATATACATAATGCTTCGAATGCAGCAGCGTACCCACCTCGTTCGTTATATCCTCCTTTGTCAGCAGGTCGCCCTCATAAGTGTAGGAGGTCGTGTTTGCCAATGTGAGGGCGTTTACAGGCCCTGCGTACACTTTTTCGGTTGCCTTCCGGTCATTGATGTAAGTGTAGGTTTTGTAGGTCAAGAGCAGTTCGGGAACATCGTAATAGGACTGGCGCGTCAGATTTCCTGCTCCGTCGTAAGTGAATTCCACATATCCGCCGGGCTGCGGCGAATCCGATTTGCTGAAATTGAGAATTTTCGTCAACCGGTAGTGGTCCGAGTTGTAAACGCTCGTATCGCCTTCATTCGGCCCCGGCGGCCCCTGGAAAGTTTCGATTTTCTTGTCTTTACAGCCTCCCAGGAAATACACAGCCAGGATCAGGTAAAAAAGCTTTTTCATAGCGAACGATCTGAGTACTACCCTCATCAGACAGGAAAATCCTTGAAATAGTTGCAAGGTTACTTTTGTTTAATCGCAACGCCGGTGACTTAAATTGTGTCTACCTGGATGATTCCGGCCTACTGGATATTTCCTGAACAATCCCACCTGCATGATTATGAATTTGACATTTACATCCTACGGTCTCCGGCTACTTGTAGTGCTTTCTTTTTGCTGCCAAATGGCCTTTGGACAGGAAAAACCGGTTATGTGCGGCACCCGAGATGCCGACGCACCGCCGCAAATAAAGCAGATGATGAGCCAGCTGCCGGCCATCATGGCCAAGCAAAACACGCGGACTGCCGCAGGAGAAATGAGAATATGCCGCGTTGCGGTGGAGATTGATTCGGATACTTATGTGAAATACGAGCGCGACACCGCGGCGATTATCCAGACGGTGATCAGTAATGTCGAAAAATGTTCGAAATTTTATGAGCGGGAGGCAAACTTCCGGATGATGGTCACAAGCATCCGGATTTTCAAAGACACCGAGCCGAATCCTTACGCCAACGCACACGATGTGCATGCCATGCTGACGATCCTGGCCAACAGGCAGGTGTCAGACCAGAATTTTGACAAACGCATTTATCTTTATACGAAGCCTGTCGGTGGCGGTGCTTCGGGCGTGGCCTTCATTGGCGGTGTCTACAATGTGTCGCCGCTAGAAAATGCCGCAACACTCATGCACGAGTTTGCCCATAATTTCGGATCGTACCATACCAACTACTGCGGCTGGCCCGGCGGCCCGCTCGATTACTGCGGCGGAGTAGAAGGGGACTGCTACACCAAATCTTCGGAAGTAAACACAAAAGGGTCGCTCATGAGCCGGTGCGGCAGCAATGGAGCCGGAGAAGCGCTTCATCCGATGGTGCAGGCGGTGATAAAACAGCACGCCCAGGTCACTTTTGCCAAAATGGAATCCGCGCCGCAGGCGCCTTCACTGCCGGGTGACATTACTGCTGTGAAAGGGGATTTTTACACCTGGTCGGCATCGACGCTGGCCAGCACTTATGAATTCAGCTATTCGACGGATGCTAATTTCAATGGCGAAACCCTCGAAACCACCGCCGTAAATGGCATTAACTTATTGAAACAAACATTAGGCGCCGACTATTTCGTGCGGGTCAGGGCACGCAATGCATTCGGCACGTCCGACTGGTCCAACACGGTTAAAATCCGCATCGCCCCCGACCAGCCCGACTTGCCGGTGCTTCTGGGGCCTGCCAATCACGCATTTCTTCCGGCGCAGCTTCCGGTGACATTGTCGTTCTCGAATGTTCCGGGTGCAGCCTCGTATCAGGTGCAGGTCTCGCCGCTCAGTGATTTCGACTTTGCTTATCCGGCCAGCGAAATCATTTCCGGAAATCAATATAACTACGTGCCGTATTTCGGCGGGTTCAAATGGCGGGTAAGGGCAATTGCGAATGGAAAAACAGGCAAATGGTCGGAAATCGGATATTTTTCGGCGAATGCGCGCCTGAACATGGTAGGGCTGTACCTGCCTGTCCCGGATAACATGCTCGATGTACCCCGCACGATCCCGATCGCCTACGCGCCATCAACTTACTATTCAAACACGCACATAACAGTTGCCGACAATCCGGAATTCAATAATCCGCTCTTCCAGCGTAATTACGAGCCATTTTTGGAAATCGCGGATGTGCTGAAAGACCTGCCTGCCAACACGCAGCTCTACCTCCGTGTGCAGGAACGCCAAACAGACCTGATCAATTATCCCGACCGCGACCTGGTCGACTACACCATTCAGTTTACCACCGGCAGCGCCAACAGCCCTTATGCGCTGACATTCCTCAGCGAAAAAGACCAGCCCGTTTTTGGAAAACCCAATCCCAAAATCGCCGTTTCCAAAGACCATGTGTGGCTGGGCGTGATCGATGCCGGTTTCATCAAACTCGACCAGAAAGCGCTTACATTCCAGACATTTAACCGCGCTAACACCGATGGACTTCTCGGTGTGGGAATGGACAATTCCGTTCGCACGGATAACGAGCGGAACATCTACACCATCAACCCCGCGGACGGTTACCGGTTCCGCAAAGTGAAGCTTGTCAACGAAAGTCCTTCTGGCGACGCGACCGTGACGACCATTCCATTTGTCGGTTACATCCAGGATTTTAGTCCGCAGCACCAAGTGTTCTGGACGCAGCGGGTTATTTACAAGGAAACGCCCGACGGTTTTATCGCGCTTCGCCAGGTCTCGGACAGTCAGTTGATCAAGGATATCCGGTTCCGGGACAATAAAGCCTGGATTCTGATTCTCAACATGGACCGCGATTACAGCACCGAAATCCTCGTCATGGACCTCAATGACCACGATTTGATCTACACGATTGATTACCAGACCAGCCCTGCCATCGAAAATGTGATCGACCAGATCGAGGTCCAGCCCGACGGAAAAGTATGGCTCCGGCAAACGGATTATTTCACCCAATTCAGCTCCCTGGCCTATTTCGACGGCACTTCCTGGTCGCTTTTCGACTCGGGTAATACGGCATTCGGAACCCGCATTTCCAGCATCAATATTTCCCCCTCCGGTCAGCCTTACGTCCTCGCTGTGGGCAGTGAAACGCAGGTGTACAAATTCCATAATGGCCAATGGGAGAAGGCAGGCGATGCGTTGCCATACCAGCGGTTTGACGGCGATTTGTGGGTAGATACTTACGATAGCTTCTGGATCTCCAACCGCTTCGGGCTGGCAAGGCTCGGGTCCGACGCCGCATTTCCTGTTACGCTGGTGCATTTCAGGGCCACTCCGGAAAACAATACCGTGGTACTCAACTGGAAAGTCACCGACCAGATAGACATGGCTCGTTACGAAATCGAGCACAGCACCGACGCGAAGCGCTTTCACGTAATCGGAGAAGCGCCGGCGATTGACACCGCTTTGTATAGTTTTGTGCACACCAGCCCAGCGCCCGGCACCAATTATTACCGGCTCAAAATGGTCGAATCCAACACAGATTTCGCCCTCAGCAAAATAGTGAAAGTAAATATGAATGATCTGGCGGAAGTTGTAATTTATCCAAATCCGGCTGCCAGCTTGCTCCATGTGAAACCGAGGCCGGAACTCGTTGGTCGGTCCGGCCGGATCACGGTGTTCAGCATAGAAGGAAGGCGGATTTATGCGAAAAAAATAGATCAATTTCGGGAGCAGGAGCCGGTCGATGTATCTACTCTGGCTGCGGGCAACTACCTGATCAAGGTCGAAAATGGAACCTCTGCCAACAGCAGGGTTGTGCAGGTCGTCAGGTAGCGGAATGCATTCCTTCATGCGAATGGCCAACACGCAGCACCAGTATCTGGTTGAAATATATACCAGGCAATTTCGAAGACAATTGAGAATCAACCGCAAAAAGATCGTTCATGGCACACAGTTCGTCGAAGAGTTGAACGGCGAAGTTAATGACGGACTTCGCAAAAGAAGGCTCTCATACGACGCTGAAAGTAATTCCCGACGAGACGAATTGGCGCAGGCAAGGTGGGAAATAGTCATTCAAAACGAACTTGACGCTCTGAGAGCATTTTCAAGTGAATGATTGTGAGCCGGAAATTACCGGCCAGTCAGACCTAGACGCGGGCAAAAACAAGCGAAGTGCAATTTCCCCCGAAGCCGAAGGAATTGGAAAGCACGTAATTCAATGGGTATTCACCCCGCCACTGCGAAACAGGCGCAGGCCCGCCGATGGGCTCGCTCACATTCAAACCCGGAAACAGCTCACTGTGAACAATGCCCAGGATGCTGTAAATGGCCTCCACAGCGCCGGCAGCCCCCAAAGTATGTCCAGTGAATGATTTGGTAGAACTGTAAGGCGGCATCTTATCGAACAACTCCCCCATTCCGAAGAATTCTACCTGGTCGTTGTTCTGCGTACCGGTTCCGTGCGCGTTTACATAGTCAATTTGTGAAGTTTCAATTCCGGCCGCGCCGATCGCCTCGCGCATGCACCGGATAGCCCCGGTGGCTTCATCGGACATCGCAGAGGGGTGGTGCGCATCGTTCGCATTGCCAAAACCAGCGATTTCTGCATACACTTTCTTTCCAGCCGTAAGCTCCTCTGCTTCCAGTACCAGGTAAGCCGCCCCTTCGCCCAGATTCAAACCGTCACGGTTCACATCAAAAGGCTTACAGGGTGATTCAGAGAGTATTTTCAAGGCATTAAACCCGTTGACGGTGTATTTGGCCAGACTATCCACTCCGCCAACTACCGCTCTTTTCACCCGTCCCGAGCGTATCAGACGCGCACCGAGCATGATCGCGTTGGCCGATGACGAGCAGGCAGTGTTGATCGTATCGGTAAAACCTTTGATCCGGTAACGTTTTATCAATTTCAAGGTATGCGCCGAGCAGCCATAGGATTCCAAAAACTCGGAGCCTTCCGATTTGTGGTTGGCATCCTGGTAGAGCTGATCTGTCAGGCACATTCCACCCACGGTGCTGGCCGATATTAATGCGGTATCCAGCGATGAAAGCTGGCCCCGGGTTAAGGCCGCGTCCGCAATGGCTTCGCAAAAGGCCTTATCGGCCAGCAGGCACGTGCGCGTATAGCCGGGGGCGGTTTCCAATTGCTGCATTCTTTTCAGCTCCTGGTTGCTGAGCTTCACCTCGCCAAACGGTAGCGAAGCGGCGTATAAGGATTCAAAAAAAGCTGCCTTGCCAATTCCCGAACGCCCGCCGCGCAAGCTCTGATGATTCTGCTGCACATTCTCACCAATGGCCGAAATCATGCCCATACCCGTCACCAACACCCTTCTCATCGAAAACTACGCGGCTTTTGTATTGGCGAGTATGTACTCGGCCATATGGTTGACATCGACCAGGATCTTGCGTCCTTCGGCCGGATTATTGATTTTAATACCGTATTCCCGTTCCAGCAGCACCACCAGTTCGAGCGAATCGATCGAATCCAGTCCCAGATCGCCGCCGAAAAGCGGTTCGTCGTCCTTGATGTCCACAGGGTTAATGTCCAGCAGGTTCAGGTATTGTACAATTTGCCCTTTCAGAATGGGCTTTAAGCTTTCTATGTCCATATTGATTTGTTAATCGCTTCTAGTAATCACCGGTTACAGCTGCGCTCACCGGCCGAGGGTGCATTAAGATAGAATTTCAAACTTAAATAATTCTTTCCAACCGCAGCTTAAAATATGTGCCAAGTTGACAAAACACTATAAAAATGCCAAGGAAAGCGAACACCGTCCGCAGGTCCTGCCAGCTTCCGCCTTTCAGGAAAAGCACATAAAAACCTTCCAGGCACCAGTGGAGCGGGGAAAAATTGCTAAAAAACTGCATAAAACCCGGCATCACGAAAGTCGGCACCAGGATGCCTCCGATGGCCCCGAAAATGATAATCGAAATCGCTCCGAAGCCGTTGGCCTGCTGCTCTGTTTTGGCAAACGCCCCGATCATTAAAGCGTAGCTGACCGCTGCCATACTACTTATGAAAATTACCGCGATGGTGGCAATGATATTATCGGGCACGCTGAGCTTTGGCAAGCCCAGTTTTGGCAGTATCCATACGCCCATCGAAAATGTAAGCGCCACCTGTAATGCTGCAACCACCACGTAAATCGCCATTTTACTGAACATAACCACCATGAACGTTGTAGGCATCGTTTTCAGCCTTAGGAAGCTGCCGTTGATGCGCTCCTTGACAATGTTACTACCAAGGGAGACGACCATGAAAAACATGGCAAAAATCGTCCAGGCCGGCACATTGTGCTGGGTGGAATTGGGAATAGCGGTAGAATTATTATTGCGCGCCACGATCTGATCGATGCCTACGCGATTGGAGATCATCTTGTCTTTGAGCTTGGCTGAACGTTCTGCGATATCCATATTGGCATACATGCGGTCGATCATCAGCGAATTTTCGATCACGCTCATATAGGACTGGATCACGCTCATAACCGAGTAGCTGTAATTTTCCTGCAAAACCGGATCGTTGTAAAACGAAAGCCTGGGCATGGAGACCTTCCGGCGGGCGGTCGTATCATGCGCAAGCCCCAGATCGTCCATTAAAATCGTGCTCACATCCTCGGCGTTACTTTCAAGGCCGGCCGAAAAGCTGGCCGGGATGTAGAGGGCGATCATTTTCCCTCTCGATAGCAGCTCGGACTTTAAAGATTGCTGCTCAATAGCATTCTGTGAATCGATCTTGAAAAGACCCGATTTGGTCAGCAGATCTACCAGCTTGGCTCCTTCGCTGCCTTTGTCCTGATTGACAACCAAAAGCGGTATCTGATTCTCGTTGACCATCTTGTATGCACTGTCCTGGATGATGGTAATGATAAAAACCAGCAGCAAGGGCATCAGAAACATCAAAGCCAGCCCTACTTTATCATTGATAAGTAGCAGCAGTTCTTTGCGTAATGATGAATACAGTTTGAACATAAGCTTAATCGCGGTATTCCTCGCCGGTCAGATTGATGAATAATGTTTGCAGGTTTTCGACCTGGTGCTCAGCTTTCAAATGCTGCAAGCCTCCCGCTGCAATAAGCTTTCCGTGATCGATCAGGGCGATATTTTTGCAAAACTCCTCGGCTTCCGACATATGGTGCGAAGTATAGATGATGGTCGTTCCTCCCTGGTTGATCTGCTGCAAATAGCGGATAATTGCATTGCGGCTCTGAACGTCCACACCGACGGTCGGCTCATCCAGAAAAAGGATCTGCGGCTGATGAATAATGCCGATCGCAAGGTTCACACGGCGTTTCATACCGCCTGAAAACGTGCCCACCTTCTTGTCTGCCGCTTTTTCAAGGCCCAATACTTCCAGCAAATGCTCCCGGCGTTCTTTGAGCCTGTTTTGGGAAAGATTATACATCGCCCCGAAGTAATCCAGGTTCTGGCGCGCGGTCAGCTCCTGGTAGAAGGCATACTCCTGAGGCACAAAGCCGATGCGGCTCTTTCGTTCGGCATTCGAGTAGGGCGTGCCATTGTGAAAGAAGCGGACATCCCCGGAAGAGACCGGGATGATGCCGCAAAGAATGGAAATCAATGTGGTTTTGCCCGCTCCATTGGGCCCCAGCAAGCCAAATACATCGGATTGCATAATGTCGAGCGACACCTCGGACAGGCTATCTTCCTGGGCGGATTTATAACGCTTACACACGCCCCTGATCTGAATACACACCTGGTCCATCGACACTTATTTACCCAGTTTCAGGCTGGAAAGCTTTTGAAATGCCTCTTTTTCAACCAGACGGATTTCCAGCATCATATCGGCAATTTCTTCAAAGTCTTTCTGTTCTGTGAGGCGGCCCTTGTAGACGCCTGCCATTTTGATCGCGCTCGCCCGCCACATGTCGCCGGCTTTGGTGAAATCCTCGGAGATGTTCGATACGCGCTCGTCCTGCAAATAGCCGGCAGCTTCTTCCAGAAACGCGCCGTACAAAAAGCGAAAACCGCCTCCGCCCGTACCGATCTCCTCCTGCATGCGCACGATCTGGCCCAGATAAAGGCTCGCCTTTCGCAGTCCCAGCTTATCACGCCACTTACGAACGTGGTTAGAGGTATGGCGAATGCCGTTCACCCCCGCAAAATTGCCCGGGATGCTCAGCATATCGCGCACATTGCGGCGGATCCCGCTCACGATACCTTTACGGATCATCTCCTGGGAAATCGGCTTTATTTTTTCAGGGAAGTAAATATGTCCTTTCGGCGCCAGCGGGCCCTGCGCGAAACGAACGCGGGAAAGCTCTTCTTTGGAAAGCGATGTGACATCTTCCATCACCGGGTCGCTGATCAGGTAGCGCCCGTCCCGCTCGCCAAAAACAATCAGGTTATGCGCGTTGAAATGAAAGCGGTATTCCTTGGGAAAATAGCTCAGGTGAAAAACCCCCACCTGGCAGCCTACCGGCACACCCTGCTTTACTTTTTGGTCCAGAAATGCTTCTGCCACAGCCGGATTCGAGAACTTCTTTCGGGTAACCTCCACGCCAAGGGATTTGCAAGTCCGTTTAAAGATCGCGCCAGGCATCGTCCGGAAGGAGATGGCCGGACCGTTGTTAACCGTCAGAAAAGGTATCTGTATATAAAACAGCCCTGAGCCCATACCGAAAGCCAATGGCTCGCTCATGAATTCCAGGCCATGGTAGCGCAGTAGTGCGGTTGTGACCCCGTTTTCGCAATGGGCCGTCTGGACGTGATGGAACGCATCCGTTTGACTTTCAATATTCACTGTATCAACCTTTAAAATTTTTCAACTCGCTCACAGTAATGTCGAAAGCCCTGGCATATTTTTCCAGTTTCCTTTCGCTGAGACCTTTAAAAACCGATGGCTTGAAATGTCGTTTGATAAAAAACGGGAAGAAACCCGTGTAACCCGACAGGACGGGCATATCCATCAGGCGAAGTTCCATAAAATAGTATACCGGGCTTTTCTCACCACTAGCCACCGCCCTGCGCGCATCCTCCACCCGCTCGTTGACCTCCTCCCAGGCACTGTCCAGCGCCTGTTTTTTCACATCCCATCCTTTGCTCAACGCGGTTTCGTACTTGCCGTCCTGGTTTTTGACATAGCATACTTCCCGGGTAAATTTGTCGAGCGCGCCGGGATCTTGCGGAAGGTCTTCCTTTTTCATGGGTTATGGGCAGCTTTTGTATGGTTTCAGCACACGGTCAGCAGGCAGAACATATACGAGAAACGCGAGCTCTCGGGCACTGCCAGCAGTATTTTTTCGCCCTTTTTCAAGGCGCCGCTATTGAATACTTCTTCCAGCATCATATAGATCGAGGCCGCGCCTACGTTGCCCTTGGTGACAAGGTTGGTGTACCATTTCTCTTTGGGAATAGGCATGCCGTTTTCCCTGAAAAATTCATCGATCTTGCCCTCAAAGAAGTAGCTCGACAAATGGGGCAGAAAATAGCTCACATCCGCGATTGTCACCCCTCTTTTGAGAAGAATATCCCTGAGCTTGGCAAAGCCCAATTTAACGATTTTTTCGCCTAAAAGCTTCACATCCTGCTTGATGCTCAGCACCGAACGCTCCTGGATTTCCTCCGCGGTAAAGTCCTTATAGCTTCTGAGGGTGCCGTCTTCGAGCTTATCTGCGCCCATGTACATGCACGCTTCGATCTCGTTGGCATATGAGCAGCCTTCAATCCAATCTATTTTCAGGGAAATGCCCTCCTTGTTGGGAGCCGGCTCGACCAGGAACGCGCCCGCGCCGTCTGAGAGCATCCAGCGAAGGAAATCCTTTTCAAATGCCAGAAAGGGGTTCTTTTCAAGCCGCGTGAGCTGCTGGATCTCATCCTCGAACTGGTCTGAGCGCAAAACCGTCGACAAACGCTCGGATGCGCAAGCCACCGCTTTTTGCTTCTCGCCAAGTTTGACGGCCATGTAAGCATATTTGAATGCATGCATCCCCGCGCAGCACACGCCCGAGGGTGATACAACCTCTATTGAATCGGCCTGGGGCAGATAACCGTGCACCATTGAACCGTGAGAGGGCATCAGCTGGTCGGGACTGGATGTAGCGCAGCTGAGCAAATCCATTTCGCCAATCTCTGCCGGATTGTTTTTAAAAAGATCCTGGACGGCAAGGGCGGCCATTTCTGCATTGGTATGCGTAGGCGTTCCGTCTTTGCGCAATGCGTAAAACCGGTTTTTGATACCGTTATTACGTAAAACAATGGCCTTTGATTTGGATGGTTTTCCGTTGATGTATCCTAAGTATTCTTCCATTTCCTCATTGGAAACAGACTCATTCGGTAAAAACTTGGTAATCCTGGTAATATATGCTTCTGACATTATGATTTGGTTTCTACACCACAAAAGTATTCTTTTTTCTTCTTAATCGCATTGGCGGCAAAGGGTGCTATCAACACCCTGTAAACCGTAACCAGCACAGGCGCCACCATAAAAAGTGCCACCAGCAGGTAGTATTTAAAAAAACCGACCAGCCGTTTCCGCTTTTCAGGCGTGGTACCTTTCGTTTTGATCAGCTTTGCCCAGATCCGGAATAGTTTCTTGGCCCGCGCTTCGATAAAAAGAATATCAGTGGGTATGTTAATAAGGCCTGTGGCCATGATTTCTCTCTGCAAACCGGCATACTGCCCGCTATCGTATGCCTTTTTGACAATTGCCCCAAAGCGCGAGGCGCTCTGAATGTCCTGCTCGCTCACGCCCGGCTTTGGAAAAATACCCCATTTGCGGTCTTTGCGGCCGGTGAGCATCCAATGCAGAATGGTTACCGCGCTGACAAGATTGGAAACGCGGTCCATCAGCGGGATATTGCCAACCAGCTTGCCGCCCGCATCGGCGATCAGCTTTTTGACGCTTTCCTGCGAATTGAGCCACATATTCCGCCCCCCGATCACAGTTACGATGGGCGTATCTTTCACCCTGGCTTTAAAGACAGGGCTGTGCAGCAGCGCTGTTATCGGCAGCGACGGCGACAAAAACCAGGGCTGGTAACCGATCACGATCAGCTCGTAGCGCCCGGCACCAAAATGCAGCGGTTGGAGCTCGATCGGCTCCTCATGCACGCATTCGGGCATTTTGTCAAAAAATTCGTCGGAAGTCCAGGGAAACACAAAAGGCTTTGCAGGAAAAATTTCCAGCCGCTCTACTCTTTCAGCATCGAACGGAGTCAGGAACTGATCGATAATTTGATTCAACTGACCTGATTGAGAGTAGTTTACAACTAGAATATTTTTCATTGATCCCCAAAAATTCCTTTTAATGCATTCCTATTTAAGATCCGATTCTTTCAACACCTTCGAATCCCTGGCATAATCGGCGATGACGCTTTTAAGGTCTGCGTCCAGCTTCTCATAGCCAGAAACGACGGCCTGTTTGTCGGCATCTATTTCCTTGTTGTATTTCAAAATCCCCGGCGCGTGCTCCTGTACGGTTAGCCGCAGGAAGCGGAACTCTGTATTAGCTGGGTTAGCTTTAATTTCATCTTCGAGCAGGTGCGCACCTTTTTTGAAAGTCTTCACCTTGCCTCCTACCCCTTTGACAAATCCCGCTTTCTTCATCGTCAATGCACCTATGTAGGCATTCACTTTCGGGGAGGACCTTTCCGCTTCCAGCCTTGTGAGCACCTTATCGATCGATTCCTGCTGGCCGCTGGACAATGCCTTGTAATAAACCCCCTTGTCGATCTGCGCCTGGGCCGACACCGCAAGCAGGACAAGAAGCCAAAGAGCCGCTATTTGCTTCATAACAATCAATATTTACGTACTCGGGATCAAAAAGGACCGGCCATTAAGCCTTTTTCCTGCATTCCAGAATCGTATGATAGCTGTCGCCAATGAGCGGATAAGTATTAACGACCTCAAATCCGGCCTGGCCGACCAGCTCTTTCATGACACCGATCCTGTACATTTTGCTATTGCCGTTGGCCATAATTGTAAAATACAGAGATGTCGCCACCAGGCTATAATGCGCAGCAGGATAATTCTGGTTATCAAAAAATGGTTCCAGAATGTATAATGTGGTGTTTTCAGAAGCTGCCTGGAAGGCGTTTTCAAGGATTGCTACAATTTGTTCTTTGGAGAAACAATCCAGAAACTGGCTCATCCAGATCACATCGGCGCCCTGCGGGATTTTCTGTGTCGTATCCAGCAGGTCGATCGCGTGGAAATCGATGCGGCCCAGCAAACCTCTTTCGGTTGCATTCGCACGCGCTACGTTGAGCTGCACCGGCAGATCGAGTATTTTAATCCTCACATCCGCGTCGTGATCGCAGCAAGCAAAGGACCATTTACCTGTATTGCCGCCAATGTCAAAGAGCAGTTTCGGCTTTTTAGCAAAGACGATTTTTAAAGCGTCCGGAAATGCATTGTCCGAATAATAATGATCGAATTCAAACCAGGAAGTTTTCGCGGGTTCGGGAAGGATCGAGAGCCCTTCATAGATCGTCGGCCAGCTGCCCAGCTCTTTGAGCCCTTCGGGTTTACCATTGACGATGCTCTCGGTCATGTGGCTTGCGCCCTGGTAGCACACATCCTTCATGAAATTCATGTTCACGCGCGTCATCTCGTCCTTCAAGAGGAAAAAACCGACTTTACTGATCTTGACGATCTCATTTTCTATTTCCACCACACCCAGGATTTCGGCCGCTTCCAGCAAGAGGGTCACCCCGTATTCGGAGACATTCACATTTTCGATGATCTTATCAATGCTTACTCCCTTACGGTTTTCGCTGATGTACTGCAAGATACCCAGGTCCCTGAGGGCCACCACCGACTGGAAATACATCGGGCCGAATGCTATCTTCTGTGCTTCATACTTGGCTTCAATAGCCGACAATTCTTTTTTCATTGTACGCTTTTAGTGTTCCCTGACTGTTCGGAAGAGGGTATCATCCGATCCTTGTATTTTCTCCTGTATTTCGCTTTTTTCAGATCTTGCTCGTGCCAGACGATGTACTTGCCCATCGTGCCGCGGAAACGCTTGAAAAAACCTTCCTTATCTGAGAGCTTGACAAAACCTTCCTTGACGACTGCATTACTATGGTCGGCCTTGGGCTCGTATACATTCATTGTTTTCACCGTATCGATCACCGTCGGCAGCAACCCGATCGGAAGTTCAAATTTTTTGACGAACTTCTTCATATAGCTCGTCTGGATAGGATCGGTGGCAAGCGCAATTTTCGAAAAGCCAAGCTCTTTTGCAAGGCGGTAGGAATAATACACATTTTCTGTGCTGTGCTGGGCCCTTTCCTCGGTGAACAGGTGCTCGCGCGGGATGCCGAGCGCCTCAGCGTAGTTGGCCATTACTCGGCTTTCGATGTAGGGCGTTGCTACCGCTCCGCCCGAGAAGATCACGTTTTTGGTATAACCCTTCGAGTACAGATAATAGGCCCAGTGAATGCGGAGCTGATGTACCATGTCCCATTTCTGGCCGTTGTAAGGAAAGCCGGGAACGATAATGGCCTCGTAAGGCGCTTGCTTGGCACCTTTCGTGAAAGCCTTTGCCGCTGAACGGTAGAGCATTTTGCCACAGCTTGTCAAGAGCAGGCAGATCAGCAGCAGGGAAAACCAATGGGCGATGCGCACGGTAACGGGTTAGCGGTTTTAAACAGTAAGCTGTGAACGTTCACCGGATTCAGGCAAACAGATCACAGCTTACAAGACGATGATATGGTATCGGTAATCAATCTGAACTTTAAAAATAGACAATTCTATTTACTTTTTAAGCTTTGAATGATTTGCTCCACTTTTTGTAAAGGCTTTTGTCGATTTCCTGGTTGATCTTGTAAACCCCGCCGGCCCAATAGTTGCGAAAACCAAAGCCGCCCGCTTTACCTTCCACTTTTTCGGTATGGATCACCTTTTTGGTTGCAAGGTCAATGAATGTAACCCAAACTATGAGCTTTTCCGCATTTTTGTTCAGGCTTTCCACTACATAAACGATGCCGATTCCATCCTTTTCGCTCAGCGAATATTTGGCGACCGATTTCTTGACCTGCTCTTCGGTAATGCTGTACTCGTCGTCGGTGATATTTTTCTCCACGTTCACCGATTTGTTCAAGCTCACCATATCCTCCACTTTCGACTTGTACTGATCGTCCTTAAGGCTGAATGCCTTTTGTAGAGAAAATTTCTTGGCTTCGAGCTCGATCAGGTTGTTCCAGCTTACAATATGCTGGTTTTGAATTGCCTGCGCATCGGTAAAACCTACTTTGCCAATGTATTTGGCTTGTGTAAAATCAAGACCCAGGAAAACCAGCTTGGTTTTACCTGCAAAAAGGTCAGCCATGGTGTTGTCTGCGTTAGCCACGCTCACCACATGAAACAACACAAATGCGATCAGTAGTAACTTTTTCATAACCGGAAGTAATTTGGAACGTTAGTTTATTTTAGTTTTTTATCCAGAAATGCCGCCAGGGATTTGCCCGCTTTCGCATAAGACTCGGCAATGCGGACGCCCGTATCGAAGTCGAAACCGCCGAACTGGCCGCCCGGAACATTTCTCATTCCAATTTCTGCAACTTTATTGGATTTGTTAGCCGATTCGACAAGGTCTACTTCAAAATCCACATACGCGTTCTTGCGCATCACCCCCACGTTGAAACCCGGTTCTATGAATTTGGTTTTCACAATAAGGGTATACTGAGCGTCGGGACGGGCCGTAACGGCTGAGATACCTTTATCTGCCAGACCTTTGTTGAAAAGCTCTTCGAACTTGGGTTCATAGCGGGCCTTACGGTCTTCCACCCAGGCCTTTTTCCAGGTATCGCCTTTGCCGGCCTCCTTGGCATTGTACTCGGCCGATTTCTTGTCGAGATACTCCTGTTCTGTGGCAAATTTACCTACTCCGAACGCTGAGTAGTCGTATTCCACGTTAACGGTTTTCTGGCCCGACAGCACCCCTACATCCCCTGAACGGAGATCGACACGCTGGGCAAGAGCTGCATCTGCGGCAAGGAAGGAAACGGCCATTACAGAGGCGTAAATCAATTTTTTCATAGTAGTAATTTTATTTTTATGGTAACAGAGGCGTCAAATATAGATCAATTTCTCAGGTTTGCGTTTCTCCTGTTTGTAGATCCGGAAAGTTAGTTCTTCAGCGGTCACGAAAGTTAAAGAGGGCGATACGCGGAGCCTGGATTTGAAGAGCGAATGCATGGTTTCCTTGAATGCCGTAGTCTGCAACTGCATGGGCAGCACAACGGTGATCTCATCGTTTCCAAACTCGTTTTTAGATACGACAACCTGGTACAAATCGATTTCCTTCACAGCGTCGAGCACATCAAATAAAGCGGGCGGGAATATGGTCGTCCCTTTGAATTTGATCATTTGCTGCTTGCGCCCTACCACCGGCCCCAGGCGCGGGCTGGTGCGCCCGCATGCGCAGGGCTGGTAATAGACATTACATAAATCGCCGGTCTTGTAGCGCAGCAGCGGCAGGCCTTCCACGCCAAGCGTAGTTACCACCACCTCGCCAAGCTCACCGTCCTTGACCGCATTGCCTTCATCGTCTACTACTTCCAGAATCAAAAGCTCCGGGTTCAGATGCCCGCCTTTGCCTTCGCCGCATTCAGTGAAGGCCGCACCCATTTCAGTAGACGCATAGGTTGAATACAGTTTCACCTCCCATTGCGAGGTGATGCGTTTGCCCAGCTCATTGAGCGAAAAATCCGGGTTGCGGATCGGCTCGCCGATACAGATAATGGATCTGATGCTCGATGAACGGTAATCGATATCGTTGGCTATGGCATAGTCGATCAGCCTTGGGATGAAGGACGGAATGGCAATGATAACTGTCGGCGAAAACCGCTGGACCGATTCCCATTGCAGAAAAGGCGCTCCCGGGCCTACGCGGATCATCCCCGCCCCCATTTTGCGTGCGCCCATCCAATAGGCCAGCCCGGCCATAAACCGCCGGTCGATCGTCGTCATAAGCTGGTAAATATCATCCTGGCTGCCACCGGCGCAACGGAAAGATTCAGATTCGTTGTTTGCAAGCCTTTCCACGTCGGAATCCGTAAGGTAAAAAGCGACCGGATCGCTCAGTGTGCCCGATGTGGTTACGAAATCGGTAATGCGGCTTTTGGGCACGCAAAGGAAGTCGTCGTTGTATTGGGCCAGATCATCTTTGGTTGTAAATGGCAGCTGGCCAAGGTCTGCAACTGTCCGGATCGTGTTTATATCAATATGGTGGGCGCTGAAAACCCGCTGGTAATAGGCGGAATTAGCAGAAACGTAGGATAATAGCTGCTGCAAGCCAGGCTGCTGTGTTTCAGGACTCATGGCAATCAAAAGTTGACGTGGAAAATCTAAAAAAATGGACAACAGCCGTTAATGGCTTTTGTTTGTGCATTCGGTTATCCGCCTCCGGATCGATTTCTGCTCGCTCAGCGATGATACCTCATGCTTCAATGCCTTTTCATAGTAACCGATGGCTTTGCCAAAATCACCTTTCTTTTGGTGATACTGTCCAAGGAAAAAATAAGGAAGATAACTCTGCGCGTTATTGGCAATAAATTCCTTCTCGGCCCCTGCCGTCAGCGAAAGCGGTGTGTCCAGCATCACATATTTAGTGATTTTCTGTCTCAGAGATTTAAATGCTTCAAACTTTTTATAATCCGCCGATTCCAGAAACGGATCACGGGCGATTTCCAGCGAGTCAAATGATTGAAATTGACCTTTTTGTGCAAAAACGCGGGTGAGGTCATATCCTACAAACTCGCCGAGCTGGTAAGGAGAAGCTGAAATCCAGAACTGTTTTTGGGCAGGTTTGAAAACAATGCCATGGTGGGCGATCAGCTGGTTGAGCAGTTTCGAGTTGCCATAACCGATAAATTTATCATCTACCCCCTTTTGATCACGCAGAATAGCCGTGGCCTGATTCACATCCATCGGGTAAGATCTGCCCATGAGCTGGTTCATACGGTCAAAACGCGCTTTGGAGTCGGTATCCCTGATATTTTCGATATTGACCGAATCCTTCACAAATGCACTGCTCTGATAATGGTTTGCGCAAACCAGGTAGTCTTTGCCCGGATCATACACGCCCATTTTCTGGGGAGATTTCTCGATGATCACCGCCTTATCGTCGGCGGCCGAGCCGATCAGCAGCGATTCGGAAACAAATGTCTCGCTTTTGGCAGCAATGCTGCGCGCCTCCTGGATCGTGCCGGCATATTGCAGGATCTCCCGCGCCAAAATAGAAATTGGCTCCTTGGCCGAGAAGGGGATATCTGATTTGGAAGCGTTTAATGTAACGGTAATGCCCTTCTCATTCATACCCGAGACCACCCCGGTAAGGCCCGCCCAGGCGTAGGAGGCAAATTTGTAGCCTTTCTCGGGATTCATAAAGACGATCAGCTTGTCTTCGGCAAATGCATCGCCCATGTAAAAGTCGAAGTTGCGGGCAATCAGCAGGGTGGAATCCTTGGTGAGCGAATGGTTGACGGCAAACGAGGTGCAGCCGACCATATTCAAATCCGTCAGCGCGTGGCCGATGTCGTGGGCGGCGTGGTAGTTGAGAATACGGTAATATTTGGGGCCGATGTAGTCGAACTGGTCTGAAAAAGACTGGGAAACACCGTAAATCTCCTGCTGGTTTTCCGCTGGGATATACTTGTAAATCTCGCGGTTGAACCAGCCCACAAAACCTTTCAATACTTGCAAAAACATCGCGCTCGGGATCATCTCCTTGATCTGGCCAACAAAATGCACTTCCTGCTTCTCCATCAGCTCTCTGGCAAGGATCCCGTAAATAAGCCCGCGCTCATAAGGGGAGCCTTCCAGATACATTTCCCAGATGCCGTGCTTGTTTTTTCTGAGCCAGTTGTTGCCCACCCGGTAATGGTTCTCCCCTACCTGCTCGCGCTTGTAACTTTCGACAGTTTTAGTACTTTCAACCTCCGGACTTGGCACGTGGATACGCCACAGGAACAATCCAAAGAGTATGCCGATGATCAGAAGGAAAATCAGGAATGCTTTGAGCGCAGAGCGCAGAACTTTGTTTTTAGGCCACATAAAATAAGCAGAAGGGCGCATCATGTGACGCCTGATCTGATACCAAAATTAGCAATAAATGGGCATCGTTTCTATAAAAACCATTTCACCGGTATCAATGCTGGCCCTTTGGCGTATGAGCGAACCCTGGGAAGATTTGCTGGCTATGCTGGATTTGCCCGCCACCGAACTAGAAACGCTGATGGCAATTTCAAAGGCTAAACGAAGACAGGAATGGCTGGCTTGCAGGGTTTTGCTCAAAGAAATGCGGGGGCAAAATACGCTGATAGGCTATGATGCCCAGCGCAAGCCGCACCTGGGCGGATCGGCCACCGAAATCTCTATGTCGCACTCGGGCGAATATGTGTGCGTGTACCTGCGTGAGGGTGCGCCGGTGGGAGTCGATATTCAGCAAATGAAACCATCTATTTCAAAGGGTGCATTCTATTTTTTAAATGATGCCGAGCTCAAATGGGCTGACCTGGAAGACAATCTGCAAATGCATCTGATCTGGTCGGCCAAGGAATCGGTTTTCAAATATGCAGGCGATGCTGCCATCGATCTGAAAAAACATATCGTGATAAATTCGTTTTCCGGCAACCAAAACGGCGGTTTTGAAGTTAATCTGCAAAAAGGCGATTTACCGGAAACGATACAGATTCAATTTGATACATTTGAGGATTATGTACTGACCTGGACGCTATAAGCAGCCCTAAATCAACCACCTTAACCCGTTATGCATCGTTTCTTTACGCTCGCACTGGTACTGTTTGCCACCAGGCTTTTCGCACAGACACCCTCGCTGTCTTCCAGTGAAATCTTCCAAAACATTAAAAAACTAGACGTGCTCGGCTCTGTGCTCTACATTGCGGCCCACCCCGACGATGAGAATACGCTGATGCTCTCGTATTTATCCAAAGACCAGCTCGTGCGAACGGGCTATCTCTCGCTCACGCGCGGCGATGGCGGCCAAAACCTGATCGGCGCCGAGCAGGGCTATAATATCGGCGTTATCCGTACCCAGGAGCTGCTGGCTGCCCGGCGCATTGATGGCGCCCAGCAGTTTTTCTCGCGCGCCTACGACTTTGGCTTTTCCAAGACCCGCGATGAGACGCTCAACTTCTGGGACCGCGATAAGGTCCTTGGCGATGTAGTGTGGATGATCCGCAAGTTCCAGCCCGATGTGATCATTACCCGCTTCCCGCCCGATCCGCGGGCGGGCCATGGCCACCACCAGACCTCGGCATACCTGGCCGAAGAAGGTTTTAACCTTGCCGCCGACCCGAAAGCATACCCTGATCAGCTCAAATTTGTCAAAACCTGGCAAACCAAGCGGCTGGTTTGGAATACATTCACGCCCGGCTTTACCAACAAAGCGCCCAGTGATGAGAAGAATCCATTCATTTCCATCGAAATCGGCGGTTATAACCCCGTTATAGGAAAATCCTACACGGAGATCGCCGCATTAAGCCGCAGCCAGCACCGCAGCCAGGGCTTTGGGAGCGCCCCTCAAAGGGGCGACCGGATTGATTTCTTTTTGCACAAAGTCGGGGCGCCCGCGGAGAAAAACCTCTTCGACGGCGTGGATGTAAGCTGGAAACGCGTGAAAGGAAGCCAGAAAGTACATGCCCTTGTTGCGGCAGCGATCAAGAACTATTCGGTAAACAAGCCGTCGGCCTCCATCCCGGAGCTTTTGAAAATCAATGCAGAGCTTAGTACGCTCGATTCGGGTAACATTTATGTCAAAGCCAAAAAGGAGGAAGTCAAAGACCTGATCCAGCAATGCGCCGGACTTTGGTTTGAGACTAACCCCAATGACTTTTCGGGTGTTGCAGGCGAGCAAGCGCGGATTAATATCGGTGTGGTGAAAAGGTCGGACTATCCTGTAAAGCTCGTCTCGCTGCATTGGACCGGCGAATCGGCCGACAGCGTCCTGAACCTTGCACTGGCTTCCAATGAGATGAACCTGTTTGCCAAAAAGGCGCTATTGCCGGCCAACCTGAGAACCAGCCAGCCCTACTGGCTGGAAAAACCGATCGAGCGCGGCATTTTCCAAATCGATAACCAGCAGGATATCGGCTACCCCGAAAACCGGCCCGAAACCAAGACCAGCTACCAATTCGAGATCGGCGGGCAAGAGTTTGTCTTCGAAAAACCATGGGTTTACAAATCAGTCGATCCGGCGGAAGGCGAGATTTACCGCCCCTTTGAAATACGCCCGCTTGTTACCACCACCATTACCGAGCCGGTTTTCATATTTTCTTCGATGGAAGCCAAAACAGTCAATATCATCGTCGAAGCCCAGCGCAGCGGCGTGAAAGGCACATTGAAACCTGAAATCCCGGCGGGCTGGAAAGCGGTCCCCGAATCGGTGGAATTCAGTTTAACCAACAAGTACCAGCAGCAATACTTCTCCTTCATCATCACCCCACCCGCAGGCAATCAGCAAGCCATTATCAAGGCAATCGCGGTTGTGGATGGGAAAAATTATGATAAATCGGTCAAAACCATTGCCTACCAGCATATTCCAAGCCAGACGCTCTTTCCGGAATCCTCGGCCAAACTGGCTAAGATCGTTGTAAAAACGACCGCTAAAAACATTGGCTACATTGCCGGTGCGGGCGATGATGTCCCGACCGCATTGCGCCAAATGGATTGCCAGGTAACGATGCTCAACGAAGCCGGCCTTGCCAAAGAGCTCAATGCTTACGATGCGATCGTCGTAGGTGTGCGGGCCTATAACACGGAAGGTTATTTGAACAACTATCAGGCCAAACTGATGGATTACGTTAAAAACGGCGGCACGATGGTGGTCCAATACACGATTCCGGGCGGGCAGAAAGTGAGGCAGATCGGCCCGTTTAATATTGAACTAGGGCGAGAAAGGGTTACCGAGGAAGATGCCCAAATGCATTTTCTGCAACCTGAAAACCCTATTTTGAATTACCCCAACAAAATCACGCAAAAGGATTTTGAGGGCTGGATTCAGGAGCGCGGGCTGTATTTCGCCCAGGATTGGGACAAAAAGAATTACCAGGCATTGTTTTCGGCCCATGATAAGGACGAGCCTGCCCGGGAAGGAAGTACGCTTTACGCGCAATATGGCAAGGGGCACTACATTTACACCGGCCTGTCATTCTTCCGGGAGCTTCCCGCGGGCGTGACCGGCGCCTATCGCCTTTTTGCCAATATGATCTCGGTTGGCAGCAAATAATTAAAGTGTTGTCAGGTGTTGTCATGGGTTGAATATGCGCATCTGAGCGGCAATAGCTGACAACACCTGACTTTACTTGACGTTCTTTCTTCTGTTGCGCTGGAAATCTTCGAGTACAAAGCCGCCTAGTCCCTGCAAATTGCTGTAATAAGCCCGGCCGTTGTTGACCTGCGTGAAATTCTGCACAAACTGTTTCAGGTAAGGGTCAGTGGCGATCATAAAGGTCGTTACCGGAATATCGAGCCTGCGGCACTGGGCAGCTAATGTGAGTGTTTTATTGATGATCTTCCGGTCCAGACCGAAGCTGTTTTTATAGTAGCGGATGCCTTCTTTCAGACAGGTCGGCTTACCGTCGGTGATCATAAATATCTGCTTGTTACGCGTTTTCTTGCGGCGCAGAATGTCCATTGCCAGCTCCAAACCAGCCACCGTGTTGGTGTGGTACGGACCTACTTCAAGGTAAGGCAGGTCTTTGAGCTGTATCTGCCAGGCATCATTTCCAAAGACGATGATATCCAGCGAATCTTTGGGATATTTGGTCCGGATCAGCTCGGCGAGTGCAAGCGCCACCTTTTTAGCCGGCGTAATGCGGTCCTCGCCATAAAGGATCATCGAATGGCTGATATCGATCATGACCACAGTCGCAGTAGTGGTTTTTTGCTCGCGCTCGACCACTTCCAGGTCTTTTTCCATCAGCATAAAATCCCCGATACCGTGATTGACCTGCGCATTTTTGATCGATTCGGTCATCGAAATCTGGTCGAGCGTATCCCCGAACTGAAAATCGCGGATGTCGCTGGTCAGCTCATCGCCCGCGCCCAGGTGCGGCGTGTGATGGTTACCGCCGGATTTGGACCGTTTGAGCTTACCAAAAATCTCGTCCAATGCGCTCTTGCGAATGCTTTTCTCGGCTTTGGGCGTCATAATGAGCCTGCTTTCGCCTTCCTGCTTTTCTTCGGTGACATAACCTTTCTTTTTCAGGTCTTCAAAGAAATCACCTATCCCGTACGAATCGTTGGTCAGGTTATATTGGCGGTCGAGCTGGCTCAGCCACGACATGGCCTCCGAGACATCGCCCGAAGTCATCAGCAGCAGCTGTTGAAAAATATCAAAAAGCTGGTCGAACTTGCTGTTAGGCCCTTGCTCGGGCGGAATGTATTTGGTGAAACGGTGTCCTCGCATATGGGCAGCTATTAAAACAGACGGCTACTTTCAAATGTAATCGAAAGTAGCCGTCACCTGATTAAATAAGTTTCGAATTATGCCTCTTCTGTGCAGAATTCTTCGAAAGCCATTTGCAAATGCTGGGCGATCATCTGGGCCGAACGGCCTTCGATATGGTGGCGCTCCACAAAATGAATCAGCTCCCCGTCTTTGAAGAGCGCAACGGCTGGCGAAGAGGGAGGATAAGGCAAAGTGTACTCACGCATTTTAGCGGTAGCTTCCAGGTCAGCACCTGCAAATACCGTTGCCAGGTGATCAGGCTTCACCTCACTGCCGGCTAATGCCGCTCTCACGCCCGGACGCGCAGCACCTGCCGCACAGCCACATACCGAATTGATCACAACCAAAGCAGTTCCTTTGGTATTTTGCATGAAGTTGTCGACTTCCTCTGCCGTTGTCAGATCCTGAAAACCGGCGCTGGTCAGCTCGGCTTTCATTGGAGCCACTAATTGTGGTGGATACATATATTGTAATGTTTAAAAGTTGTTGTTACTATTTTACATGAACCCGAGCTCGAGCTTAGCCTCCTCGGACATCATTTCTGTGGTGTATGGCGGATCAAAGGTCAGCTCTACGCTCACATCGTTTACCCCTTCTACTTCGCGGATCTTCTGCTCGACCTCGCCGGGCAGCGTTCCTGCCGACGGGCACGAAGGCGAGGTCAGCGTCATGGACACAAATACATTGTTGATCGGAAACACTTTCAGATCATATATCAATCCAAGCTCATAAACGTCAACCGGTATCTCCGGGTCGTAAACCGTTTTAATGGCGCGGATCACCTCTTCTTTCAAATCTTCCTCTGACATCGCAAGGTCTTATTAGTTGTTATGCATTCACTGATTTGGCCTGGTAAGCAAAGCCGTATGCTTTCATTTGTTTGAGCATCGCTGCAAGCCCGTTCGAGCGGGTTTGAGCCAAATGCTGGTGCAGACCTACTCTTTCCATAAAATACACATCGGCTTTGGCAATTTCCTCAGGGGTATGTCCCGAAAGCACCTTCACCAGCATACTCACCAGCCCGCGCACGATAATCGCATCGCTATCGGCCTCAAATTTCAAAAGCCCTTCTTCCATGTAAGCATTCAGCCACACCCTCGACTGGCATCCTTTGATAATATTATCCTCGGTTTTGTATTGCTCTTCCAATGGGGGGAACTGCTTTCCGAGATCGATGATGAACTCGTATTTGCTCTCCCAGTCATCAAACAATTCAAAATCCGAAATTAGTTCGTCCTGTGTTTCGTTTATGGTCATTTGTAAAAATCAATTTATGCCATCGCTAAAATGAAACAATGCCAGTAATTTAAAAAATTATCTCAACATACGCTTCACCTTATGCAGCCCCTGCACGAGCTTGTCTATCTCCTCGATCGTATTATAAACAGCAAACGATGCGCGTGAGGTTCCGGTAATATTAAAGCGGTTCATCAGCGGCTGCGTGCAATGGTGGCCGGTGCGGACTGCGATGCCCTGCTGATCGAGCAAAACGCCGATATCCTGGTGATGAATGCCATCGATCACAAAGGATAGCACACTTACTTTCTCTTTGGCCTGACCGATAATTCTCAGCCCCTCGATCTCTTTTACGGCGCCGGTCGCATAGGCCAGCAGCTCGTTCTCGTAGGCGGCGATGTTTGCTTTACCCAACGCGTCTACATAATCCAGCGCGAACTTGGCTGCTACCACATCGGCAATATTGGGCGTACCGGCTTCGAATTTGTATGGCAGCTCGTTATAGGTCGTCTTGGCGAAAGTAACTTCTTTGATCATCTCCCCGCCGCCCCGGTAAGGAGGCATGGCATTCAATAGATCGCGCTTGCCGTATAGAATGCCCATTCCGGTAGGGCCGTATATTTTGTGCAGCGAAAGCGAATAAAAGTCGCAATCCAGCTCCTGCACGTCGATTTCAATGTGCGAGCTGGCTTGCGCCCCGTCGATGAGCACCTTCGCCCCGACTGCGTGAGCCTTGGCGATGATTTCCTTGATCGGGTTAATAGTGCCCAGTGCATTGGAGACGTGCACCACCGAGACGAATTTGGTTTTTTCCGTGAGCAGTTTCTCATATTCGTCCATCAAAAGCTCGCCCTGGTCGTTGATCGGGATCACTTTCAGGATGCAGCCCTTCTCTTCGCAAAGCATTTGCCAGGGCACAATGTTCGAATGGTGCTCCATGGTCGAGATGATCACCTCGTCGCCTTCCTTGAGGAATTTACGGCCATAAGAGGATGCCACCAGGTTGATACCATCAGTGGTCCCATAGGTGAAAATGATTTCTTCCGAATGGGCCGCATTCAAAAACGCCTGCAAACGCTTTCTGGACTGCTCAAATGCGGAAGTGGCCTTTTCTGCCAGATGGTGGATTCCGCGGTGGATATTGGCATTATAGTGCTCATAGTAACCCGCCAGCGCGTCCAGTACCAGGCGCGGTTTCTGGGTCGTAGCCGCATTATCGAAATAGACGAGTTGTTTGCCATTGACGACTTCGTTTAAAATCGGGAAGTCGCCTCTGATGGATGCGATATTGAGATTGTGGCTCATTGTGATTCGTCATTTAAGAAAAATACCCAACCCCAAAAATGGCGGTTGGGTACCAGGAAATGTATCAATTCGGACCCTTAGATCCGTTAAAAGCTATTTCGAAGCCAGTTTCTGGGTGATCACGTTTTCGAGGTATTCGCGAACCGAATCGATCTTGATCTGCGAGACCACATCGGCACAGAAGGCAAACATCAAAAGCGACATCGCTTCGGGCTGCGAGATCCCGCGAGAGCGCATGTAGAACAAGGCCTCCTCGTCAATCTGCCCGGTGGTGGTCCCGTGCGAGCATTTCACATCGTCAGCAAAGATTTCCAGCTGGGGCTTGGTGTTCATCGATGCATCCGGGGAGAGCACGATGTTTTTGCAAGACTGGAATGCATTGGTTTTCTGCGCGTCAGGCCGAACAAAGATTTTTCCGTTGAAAACACCTTTGGATTTATCGCGCAGAATACCCTTATAAAGCTCGTTGCTTTCCGAGTTGGGTTTCTGGTGATCCGCCACCGTATGGTTATCCACGTGCTGGGAACCATCCGGGAAATACAACCCGTACATATGCGCATCGCAATGCTCTCCGTCCAGGACAATATTCAGGTTGTTGCGCGTGAACTTGCCGTTCAGCGTCACAGTTCCCGCGTAGAAATGCGAGCGGTCGGCCATGCGCACCTGGGTAGTACCGATGTGGTAGGCATTCTCGCTCTCATTCTGCACTTTATAATATTGCACGTTGGCTTCCTGGGCCACGTTAATTTCTGTCACCGCATTGGTGAAAGAGCGCTGCTCGCCCAAAGTCCTGAACGCTTCCGCTATTTTAACGTGCGAGTTTTTTCCGACTGAAATTATATTGCGCGGCTGGCTTCCTACATTCTTCTCGCGTGCATCGCTCACGAACCGAAGGATAATCGGGTGCTCTACCGACTGGTTATCCGGAATATGGACAAACACGCCGTCCTGGGTAAATGCCGTGTTCAATGCCGTGAATGCATCGTCTGCGTCTTTGGTCAGCTCGTTAAAATAAGAAGCAACCCTGGCCGGATCGTTTTTGTAGGCATCTGCCAGTGAGCTGATCGTGATCTTTTCGACTGGCGAAATAATGGTAGAAAGCTCGGCATTGTAGCGGCCATTTACAAAATAGAGGATATTGGCCTGCTGGGCGGGCACTTTCAAATCTTCCAGCTCGGCAAGGCCAATGGAGCTTTCCGCATTGAAATCGTAAGAAACACTGATAAGGTCCCTTACATTGCTATATTTCCACTCCTCGTGTTTGATTGTGGGGAAGCCCAACTGCTCAAAACGGGCCAGTCCTGCGCGTTTTTTCTGGTGGAATTCAGAAGACGCCTCACCGTTCATCACCGCTTCGCGGGCATGAAAATCGGTGATCAGTCTGGTTTTTAAATCTATTGTCTCGGTACTCATCGATAATGGGGTATGGTGCTGTGTTGGGTTAAGTTTTAAACGGACATTTGCCTTTACTTAACCTACCGCTTCAACTTCCGCTTTGATCCAATCGTAACCTTTTTCTTCCAATTCGAGGGCAAGCTCCTTCGGCCCGGATTTAACGATGCGACCTTTGTATAAAACATGCACAAAATCAGGGACGATGTAATCCAAAAGACGCTGATAGTGCGTTACAACGATCGTGGCGCGCTCTGGTGAACGAAGCGAGTTGACCCCTTCGGCTACAATGCGCAATGCGTCGATATCCAGGCCCGAGTCTGTCTCATCCAAAATCGCCAGTTTCGGTTCAAGAACGGCCATCTGAAAGATCTCGTTGCGTTTTTTCTCACCACCCGAGAAGCCTTCGTTCAATGCACGTTTAAGCAGCGAATCGTTCATGCTAACCAGCTTGGCCTTCTCACGCACCATTTTCAGGAACTGTGCAGCGTCCAGCGGGCTTTCGCCCTTGTATTTACGGATTTCGTTAACCGCCGTTTTCAAAAAGTTGATCGTGGTAACGCCCGGAATCTCAACCGGATATTGGAATGCGAGGAAAATACCTTCCGCAGCTCTTTCTTCGGGAGCCAGTTCAAGAAGATCTTTTCCTTCAAAAACTACACTTCCACCAGTAACCTCGTACTCCTCCCTTCCTGCCAACACCGAAGCCAAGGTACTTTTGCCGGAACCGTTGGGCCCCATAATCGCATGCACTTCACCCGGTTTGACTTCCAGATTGATGCCTTTTAATATTTCCTTACCTTCAATGGAGGCACGCAAGTCATTAATAGAGAGCATAACTGATTTTATACTTAAAAGATAGTTCGTGGTAATTTCCCGCAAAAGTAATACGCATTAGCCGTAAATGAAAATGAGCGTCAATGTCTTAAAGTGCGGACCACTCATTTTGTACAACCTTTTTAAGTGGCAGGATGTTCCCGCACGGCAGATATTTATCCCTTAAACACCCAGAGATTAAGCGGGTTGAACCAGGGCCGGTTTTTAATTCCCAAAGAAACATTTACTTTGTGCCCCAAGCGTTCCAAACACTTCATTTATGGCTAATAATCCGATATCCGGACTTCCTGTTGGTGTATCCTCCGAAACAGCTACCCTAAGAAGGCTGCTGATCCACAGCCCCGACCGCGGCCTGGGCAAAGTGGTCCCCAGCAAAGCCCAGGACTGGCTTTTCGAGGACATCGTGCACCTGGATACCATGCGCAGGAAAGAATATGATTACTATGTCAAACTGCTGCTGTATTTTCTGGACCCCGAAAAAATCAAAGGCAAGCTTGCCGAAATTAACGAGGACCCGACACGCTCCTTCTTTATTCCCGGTACGGAAAAGTACTTCGCCTCAGATCATGTGGTGGACATTCAGCGGCTGCTGGGGGATATATTGGAAGAGCCAAATGTCCGAATCAAGCTCACCGCCGCCATTTGCGGCATAGAACGCTGCTCCTACCAGATCCAGGAAGAGCTCCACCGCTTCGATGCCCACGAGCTGGCCCGCATATTCATTTCAGGGTATTGTTCCGATAAACGGATGCTCTTTGCGCCTTTGCCCAACCTTATTTTCACAAGAGACATCGGCATTGTCATCAACGACCATATTCTGCTCAATAAACCGGCCAAAGCCGCCCGTACCCGCGAGTCGATACTGGCCCAGTTCGTGTTTTTTTATCACCCGATGTTTGCCAATTTCAAAGAAAATATCATTGAAATACCTGAAAATGAGCGGCATTTTCTGCTGCCCGACGACGAAAAGGCCAGCGACTATCAACGCTGTACGCTCGAAGGGGGCGATGTGATGATGGTCGCCCCGCGGCACCTTCTGATCGGTTGCAGCGAGCGCACATCCATTTACGCTGCCCAGCAGGTGATGAAGATTTTGTTTGATAAAAGTGTGGTCGACAAGATCACTATCATTAAAATCCCTAAAAAAAGGGATTATATGCATATCGACACAGTCTTCACCCAGGTCAGACGAGACGTCTGGGTGCTGCTGAGCGCGCTGGCCCGCGTGGGTGATGAGGCCCGCAAGAAGGATGTGCTGCATTTCTTTGCGCCGGTAGATGTCAACAAGGAGTTCAGGATTTTGCAGTTTGTCAAAGGAAATCAACAGCATCCGCGGGAAATCGAGAACCTGGAAGATTTGCTCACCGAGATCAGCCAGGGCGATTTGGGCGTGAGCGGGCCGGTCCGTTTCATTTATTCAGGCGACAATGAATTTCCCTACGGGGAGCGCGAGCAATGGACCGATTCCTGTAACCTGCTCGCACTGCGCGACGGCGTGGTGATCGGCTATGACCGCAACGACAAAACACTCGAGGCATTCAAAAAACAGGGCTTTAAGGTAATAACAGCCAAAAGACTCCTTGAAAAATTCGAGCACAACGAGCTAGCGCCCCAGGATCTTACCGACACGTTCATCACCTTGCCCTCTGCTGAGCTTTCCCGCGCGCGCGGCGGCTCGCATTGCATGAGCATGCCCCTACTACGCGGGTAGTTGCTTGGCGGCCGCTGCCTGGGCATCCGCGCTACCAAACTTTGTTCTTGTAATCGAGCTGTCAGAATCGTAAATTGCATTAGGGACTTTCGTCCTCATTTTCAAAAAATCCGGTCTCCAAACATTACCTCATACTCCTATGCGCGTCATCACCTCATCCGCTCAAATCCAGCCGCAGTCCACAGCCCGGATCATGATGATCAGGCCCGTACGGTTCGGATTCAACCAGCAAACTGCTGCAAGCAACGACTTTCAGCAGGAGTCCTTCGCCCGGCAAACCGAAGGCACAGCCCAGCAAGCAGCGCGGGAAGAGTTCGAGCTGATGATCGACCAGTTGGAAAAAGCGGGCCTGGAACTGCATATTTTCGATGATACGAGCGATGTAGACCGGCCCGACGCTGTTTTTTCCAACAACTGGGTCTCCTTTCACCAAAGCGGCAAGGTGGTATTATACCCGATGATGGCCGAAAACCGCCGGCTGGAACGACGTGCCGACATTATCGATTCGCTCGCCGGCGATTTCAATGTCGAAGAAGTGATTGATCTGACCCATTTTGAAGCGCAGGGCAAATTCCTGGAAGGCACCGGCAGCATGGTCTTCGACCGCCGTTACAAGATCGCCTATGCGTGCCTGTCCCCACGAACACACAGGGAAGTGCTCGATGCGTTCGCCGACGCGTTGGGATACGAAATCATTGCATTCTCGGCTTCCGATGAGCACGACAGGCCCATATACCATACCAATGTGCTCATGTGCGTCGGCGACATTTTCGCGGTCGTATGCCTGGAAGCGATCAAAGACATCGACGAGCGGTTGATGGTAAGGTCGGTGCTGGAAGAAACAAATAAGGACGTAATCGAAATATCGCTCGAACAAATGCGGCATTTTGCGGGCAACATGCTGATGGTCCGAAACGGGAAAGGCGATAAGTTCCTGGTCATGTCCACCCAGGCCTATGAATCGCTCACGCCCCGGCAGAAAGACCGGCTCGATGACTATGCGCGCCTGCTGCATACAGACCTTTCGGTGATCGAAGGCAATGGTGGCGGTTCGGCCCGCTGCATGATGACTGAGATTCATCTGCCTGTCAGATAACAAAAAAATGCTCCGGAAAAACCGGAGCATTTTTCATTATTGCATAACCCTCATCAATTTATTAGTCCTTCAAGTCTGCCTTGGCTTTGGCGATTTTTTCTTTGGTGTTGGCCTTGAACTCGTCCCACTTGTCGGCAGTCTCGTTCTGGGCGCGTTTCCAGGAAGCCTGCAATTCTTCTTTCTCTGCATTCAGCTCTTTTCTGCGTTGCTGCCATTTGGCTTTTTCCTTGTCGGCCGTCTTGTCAATTTTGGCATCGGCCTCCTCTATTTTGCGGTCGAGCTTGCCGATCGCATCGTCGATATCTTTTTTCAATTCATCCTTGTCTTCTTTCACTTTGGCCTCAAAATCATTTCCTGCTTCCTTGATATCGGCTTTGGCATCGGCTACATTTTCGTCCATATCGTTTTTAGCTTCTTCCACCGTCTCTTTGGCGGAGTCTTTTGTTTTGTCTGAACAGCTAGTCAGTGAAAGTGTACCGACAAGCAGCAGCGAGGCGACAATCCAGGTGATCTTTTTCATGTTTTTCGGGTATTAAAGTTGATTTCAGTTATTGTGTGATTGGCTGTATCAGAGCAAAAATCTTACCAGCCCTCAGCGCGCAGATCCGCGTGATTTTTGTGGAAAATTCTTCTCAGAGCGCCGGAAGTCGTTGAACTTCGCGCCAGAGTGCGCCGTTAAGCACCTAGCCAGATCTTGAAACTGTTGGCATTTATCATCAGCTTTGCATTATTGAAATATACCTAAACCTATATGCTCAAAATCTCTATTACCGGCGCTCTTGTTGCTTTCCTTATTATCCATCATTCAGGGCCCGTATTGGCCCAAAGCGATTCGCTGCAAACCCGCCAGCTGCGCGAGATCACCGTGCACGCGTTTGAATCCGAAAAAGATCCCCTTACTACCACTGCAACAGTCGGAATGCTTGCGCCCCGTTCGCTGGGCAGGTTTTCCAACTACACCTGGGCCAATGCGGTCAATACGATCCCTGGCGTGCGCATGGAAGAGCGCTCTCCGGGCAGCTACCGGTTTTCGGTCCGCGGCAGTCTGATCCGCTCCCCGTTCGGCGTTCGCAATGTGAAGTTTTACTGGAACGGCATCCCGTTCACCGACGCGAGCGGCAATACGCCCCTGAACTCGGTCGATTATGGCGCTATTCAGAGCATGGAGGTAATCAAAGGCCCCGGCAGCAGCATTTACGGGGCGGGGACCGGCGGGGTCGTGCTCATGCACAGCCGCCCGGATAATCAATTTCAAAACAGGGCTGAACAAAGCGTAAGTTTTGGCAAATACGGCTTTCAAAGCCGGAACTCGACTTTACAGATCGGTGATGTATCCATCCAGTACGGCCATAGCCAGCAGGACGGCTACCGCAACCACAGCGGCATGATCCGCGACGCGGTCCGCTTTACTTCTTCTTCCAGCATTGGAGAAAAAGGCACGCTTTCACTGCTGGGAATGTACTCGGATTTATATTATCAGACTCCGGGCGGCATAAACCTTGCCCAGTATCAGACCAATCCCAAACTCGCCCGCCAGTCGACAGCGACCCTGCCAGGCAGTGAAGCGCAGAAAGCGGCCATTTACACCAGGCTGGCATTGCTGGGTGGCAATTATGTATTGCAATTATCTGATAAATGGACCCAGTCGACGGCGCTGTATCTGACTTTCACTGATTTTGCCAACCCATTTATTTCAAACTTTGAAAAAAGGGATGAAAACGGCATCGGTGGGCGAAATATCTGGCAAAACAAATCCGAATGGGGTAATGTAAAGACCAACTGGACCAGCGGTTTTGAATGGCAATACGGCAAATCCGCCCAGCGGAACTATGACAATAAAGGCGGCATTGCCGACAAGCAACAGACGGCCGAGGACATCCGCACGGCGAACCTGTCTGTTTTCAGCCAGCTGGAAGCGACTTTGCTCACTGATCTGACTTTGAGCGCCGGTTTGAGCTACAATACCTCAAAATATAAATACGAGCGCTATTTCCCGCTTCCCTTCAACGAGGACCAGAAGACTTTTGACGGGATCTTCATCCCGCGCTTTGCGGCCAACAAGGTTATTGCCGGAAACTGGTCGGTGACCGCCTCCTACAGCGGCGGCTTCTCCCCTCCTACCTTGCAGGAAGTGCGGCCCTCGGCGGGTGGTTTCCGCAAGGATCTGGAAGCTGAAAAAGGCAGCAATACAGAGATCGGTATCCGCAAAGCCGGCAAAGTCATCTCAGGCGAGATCAGCCTGTACCATTTCGGGCTGCGCAACGCGATCGTGCGCAGGCTCGACCAGGCTGGGGCAGAATATTTCGTCAATGCAGGTAAAACCAAGCAAAACGGCCTGGAATGGAGCATTGGATGGGACATTCTTTCCGACCCGAAACTGCCGGTAATGCTTAAAGTCTGGAATACGGGCACTTACACCAAATACACCTACGAAGAATTCCAGCAGGCTGACGCGGACCTGAGCGGGAAACTGATTCCGGGCATTCCGCGTTTCTCAGAGTCGACCGGCCTGGATGTGCTGCTTAAATACGGCATCTCGGTATTTCTTACCTACCAGCACGGCGATTCGTTTTATCTCAATGATGCCAATACGGTTAAAAACACCGCCTACAACCAGTGGACAGGGCGCATAAGCTGGAAAAAAAGCTGGGGCCAGCATTTTTACAGTGAGCTGTCCGCATCGGCAGAGAAGGTCAATGCAGGCATTTACAGCCTTGGTTACGATCTGAACGCGTTCGGTAACCGCTATTATAATGCAGCGCCGAAAAACAACCTCTGGGCCGGTGTGAAGATTGGCTGGGAGTGGCAGAAAAATTCAAAATAATGCATTTATACATCCATATCCCTTTTTGCAAACAGGCTTGCCATTATTGCGATTTCCATTTCAGTACCAACACCGCCAGCAAAAGCGCCATCGTGGAGGCCATTGCCAGGGAAATCGTTTTGAGAAAATCTTATTTGCCCCAAGGGGATATGGAAACCATCTATTTTGGTGGGGGCACGCCCTCGTTGCTCGACGAGGCCGAGCTGCATTTTCTGCTTGAAACCATTCGCGGGCATTTTCGGCTGTCACCCGATGCCGAGATTACCCTGGAAGCAAACCCGGACGATCTCAGCGCAGCTACCCTTCAAATGTTTGCCCATGCGGGCATCAACCGTCTTAGCATCGGGATTCAGTCTTTTCACGAGCCGCATTTGCGCTTTATGAACCGGGCGCATTCTGCCACGGAAGCCGAGCAATGCGTAAAACTGGCCCAGCAGGCTGGCATCGACAATATTTCCATCGACCTTATTTACGCGATTCCTTCGGAGAATCATGACATTCTGCTCAGTGACTTATCGAAGGCATTTACATTGAATGTCCCGCATATTTCAGCCTACTGTCTTACGATCGAGCCCAAAACGGCCTTTGGAAGCTGGCTGAAAAAGAAGAAGATCAGCCCGATCGAGGAAGAATATGCGGCCCAGCAGTTTGAAATACTGCTCCAATCCCTGCTCGATCATGGTTACGAGCAGTACGAGATCTCCAACTTCGCCCGAAACGGCCGTTACAGCAACCACAACAGCTCCTATTGGAAGCAGCACCCCTACCTGGGTGTTGGCCCGAGCGCGCACTCCTACAATGGCGCTAGCCGCCAGTATAATGTTTCCAATAATGCTAAATACCTGGAAGCGGTTCAAAAAGACATTATTCCCGCTACGCTGGAATTGCTTTCGCCGGCCGATCAGACCAATGAATACCTGCTGACGGGCCTTCGCACCAAATGGGGGGTCGAATTACAGGTGCTGGAAAAACTTTCTGCCGGGGCATTTGCATTACAGGCCAGCGAAGAACTGACCAGCATGAGCCGCAAAGGCTGGATCAGACAAGATTCGGGGGTACTGCTGCTCACCCAGGCCGGCAAGCTCTTTGCCGACCGTATTGCAAGCGATCTATTTATCGACTAAAAAAAATCGCCACACTGCGCGCAGCGTGGCGAATCTTCGAAAGTCAAACCGTGATGGGCTTATACAAGCTCCGCGTTCAATGTAATTTCCGTGTTGAGCAGCTGCGAAATAGGGCATTCCTTTTTCGCTTTGTCGGCAACCTGTGCGAACTGCTCGGCGCTGATGCCCGGAACCTGCGCCTTCAATTCGATAGCGCTTTTAACGATCTTGCCCTGTGCCGGATCAAGAGAAATAGTAGCTGTTGCATTCAGCTCATCGGCTGTGAAACCGGCCGCATTCAGCTCGAAGCTCAGCTTCATGGCGAAACATCCGGCGTGTGCAGCGGCCACCAGTTCTTCGGGGTTTGTTCCCTTACCTTCCGCAAAACGGGTATTGAAAGAATACTGGGTATTTTCCAGAACTGTGCTCTGCGTGCTGATCGTACCTGCGCCTTCTTTGCCGGTACCTTTCCAAATGGCTGTTGCTTTACGGTTAATCATCGTTGTTCCTTTTAATGTTGGTTGATCCTAAAATCGTTGTTTTCGGGAAAAGTAGCATGCAAACGATATCTACGCAAACAATACCTTCAATTAAAATACAATAATTACTTACCGTCCTCTGTTCCAGTATGTGCCTCCCTTCGATGTTTGGAACGGCATTTTTTAGTTAACAAAGGTTAATGCCCGATCGGGATTTAAACTTTATAATTGCATCATCATCTAATCACAGATTTTTAACAGATTTCTCAATTATTTCAACTCACAAGTCATGAACAGAAAACTCTTGCCCCTGCTGTTACTCGGTGTCATTGCATTATTCCAAAGCTGCACCGGGCCGAAAGGTGATCCCGGACCGCAAGGAGGCGATGTGCTGGGAATAACCTTCGATATTATTAACGTGGACTTTACCGAGGCCAACGACTGGGGCTACGTGCTGAATTTCAAGGATAAAAATATTGAGGTTCTGCCTTCCGACGCCGTGCTGGTTTATGTAAACTGGAATACCGTAGGTGGCCTTAAAGCCTACCGTCCATTGCCGCAAACTGCATTCCTTAACAACGGTGTTTTGGTTACTTACAATTTCGATCGCACCGATGTGGATATGGAAATTTTCTTGGACGGAAACAGTGACAAAACCAAACTCCCTACCGACTGGACCCGTGGATTCGAGTTCCGCGTAGTGGTAGTTCCATCCGACTTTTTGAAACGTACCAATGCCGAAGTGGATCTGAACAGCTACGAGTCGGTTATCAAAGCATTCAACATCGACGAATCGAAAGTGAAGAAAATTTCAGCCCAATAACTTAAAAAGTTCCCGCGTTTTTGGGTTTCTGGAATAATTTTTATAAAATCCGGTAAAAATTACCGGATTTCTTTTTTCCCTACCGTATGAAAGTTGTTTTAAGCACACTCTTTACAGTTCTGGTCGCGGCGTTTGGATCACAAGCACAAACATTTACCGAAGAGACTAATCAGTACAGAAAGCATTACAAAGACGAGTTCCTGCGCTCGGAGAACTCGCCGCTCAAAGAAGCGGATCTGCCTTATCTGCAATTTTACGAGCCCGACTCCTCCTACCGGGTGGAGGCCCATTTCGAGAAGGCGAAGGGTAAGTCGTTCGAAATGCCTACTTACAGCGGGATGAACAAGACCTACGTCAAATACGGGGTACTCAAATTCAAGGTCAATGGCCGCAGACAAAAGCTGACGGTATACCGCAGCCTGAGCCTGCAACAACTCGCCAAATACAAGGATTATCTCTTTGTCCCTTTCAAAGACAAAACCAATGGCTCTGATACCTACGGCGGCGGCCGCTATCTGGACCTTAAAACGACCGATCTCAAAGACGGCAAATGCATTCTGGATTTCAACAAGGCATATAATCCCTACTGCGCATACAGCACCGGCTACAACTGCCCGATCCCGCCGCTCAACAACCACATGGCGATCGCGGTCACAGCAGGGGAAAAGAATTTCACCAAACATCACCAGGAGGCCAGCATCAAATAGCTGCCAACAAAAAAACGCCCGACTTATGCAGCCGGGCGTTTTTTGTAATGGCCTTCGATCAGGCTTTCAGCAAATCTTTCTGCTTTAAAATCCGCTCGAAAACTTTGATATCGTGCTCGGAAGTAAAGATCGAGAACGGCAAATACAGGAATTGTCCTTTGGAAATAACCAGTACATAAGCATCCTTGTCCTTGTAACCATCCAGGATCTGCTCCCATTTCATTACGCTTCCCTCTTTTTGGTTAAGCTTCATCAGTATCTGGCGGTTATCGATCTCGTAGGAGAATTTCTCGAACATCGGCTTGTACTGCGCCAGCTGCGTGATGCCGGTAAACTGGATCAGCCAGAACAGCACATAAAGGATCGATGCCACCACAACGGTAATGTAAATCCACAAATTGGGATACACACCTGTGAGGCTGATTACCGCATTGATCAGAATCAGGGCCACGGGTATAAGCACCCATTTAAGCTGCGTCTTGAAAAAATAACGCATGGCCAGGGAAATGTATTTTTGGGTAGGTAAGGCGTACTTCTTGGTACGAACCGCGGCCGGGTTCGTAGGCATTTGATAGACGGGCTGGTGTTTGTTTACCGAAACTTTGGCCATAACTCTGTTTAAATTAACGATCTTCTCTATCTGCGAGGGCTCGGAGAGCTTACCTGCGCAAATCAAAGTGCAAAGTTAGAAAAAAGCACCCGAGATATGAGAAAGGTCTACAAATAAAAAACTGTTATCAGAAATTGGTGTAATTTGTCTCTGCTAACTGCGTTGAACATTTGAAAAGTGCCATTTTGAAACCATATTCGGCCACTGATCATTGACATAAGACTATCCTAAGCTACATGAGTTTCCTTTTTCCGTCCTTCCTGTGGGGTTTACTGGCCGTATCGGTTCCGATTGCCGTACACATTTTCAATTTCAGGCGGACAAAAAGGGTATACTTCACCAATGTAGCATTTTTAAAAGCGGTTGAAACCCAGACCAAGTCCATTCGCCAGATCAAGCATTGGCTGGTGATGGCAGCCAGGATACTGGCCATCGCCTGTCTGGCATTCGCATTCTCCCAGCCATTTATTCCCGCTGAAAGTAACGTAGCCGTCGACAGGCGGGGCATTACCAGCCTGTATCTGGACAATTCGCTGAGCATGGAAAGCGAGCTGAACAATAAGCGCTATCTGGATATTGCTACCGGCCGTCTGGGGGATTTATTGGGACTTTTTAAAAATGCCACCTCGCTTCAACTGGTCACCAACGATTTTTCGGCCCAGGAACAGGGCCTGTACCCTGCCGAAAAGCTCCGTGACCGCCTGACCACGATCGGCCTTTCAGGCACACCGCGTACGCTCCAACAGGTCTACAAACGCCAGCAGAACCTGATGGCCCGGCATTCACAGTCGGGCAAAAACCAGCTTTTCTGGTTCTCGGATTTTCAGAAAAGCACCGCCGGAAACCTTTCTGCCATTCAAGCCGATTCGACCAACCAGATTTTCCTGGTGCCCGTCCAGGCTGAGGCTGAAAAAAATGTATTTGTGGATTCTGCCTGGCTGAATACGCCTTTCATCCGCGAGCTTCAAAACAATATACTGTTTGTAAAGGTGAGCAACTCCGGCAACCGCGAGGCGCGCAATGTGGTGCTCAGGCTCAGCCTTGACAATACCCAGGCCTCCACCGCCTCGGTCAACGTTCCTGCGAACGGCAGCGCGACGGCCAAATTCAATTTCAACCTCAAAGGGAAAGGCTATAAAAAGGGGCAGATTACCTTTGATGATTTCCCTGTCACCTTCGACAACAACTATTATTTTGTGCTCAATGCCTCCCCGCTCATCCGCGTGCTGCACGTCTACGGGCAAAAGCCGGAGGGGAACTATATCGAAAATGTATATGCCAACGACAGTCTGTTTACCCTGCAAAGTTACAGCGCCCAGAATGTCGATCCCGGCCTGATCAAAAACGCGGACCTGGTCGTGCTGGAAGGCGTTACCCAGCTTTCGGGCACTTTACCGCAGGATTTGCAGGACTTCGTCCGCCGGGGCGGCAGCCTGGCCATCATCCCTCCTGCTGCGCCCGCAGCCGATAGCTATGGCCGCTTTTTGAGTGGTTTGGGTATTAATGCAGTTACTGCTGAAAAAGCACAGGCCCCGCTTGCGCTGGCCGTACCGGACCGCAATAATCCGTTTTTCAGCGATGTTTTTGAGGAATCGATGCGGCAGGAGCTCAACCTTAACCTGCCAGGCGCGCTGCCTGTGTGGAGTTGGGCAAATGCAGGCCAGCCGCTGCTGAGCTTGCGCAGTGGCCAGACCTACCTTAATCAGGTGCTCTCGGGCTCGGGCAAGACTTATCTGTTTGCCGCGCCTTTGGCCCAGGAATATGGTAATGTTGCCCAGCACGCCATATTTGTGCCGGTCATGTATAAAATTGCCGCATCGAGCGTGCGGCAGCAGCGCACATCGTTCACTTTTGACGAGAATCCCATCAGTCTGACAGTCGGCAAGCCCAAACCTAACTCGGTTTATAAACTACGGCGCAATAAAACCGAGATCATCCCTGTCCAGCGCGTGGCTGGCAACCAGCTTCTGCTTGAAATTCCGCAGGGCGACCAGGCATCGGACGGTCTCACCGCGGGCTATTTCGAGCTTGTTTTGGACAACAAAACAAAGCAGATCATCGCCCTGAACCATAACCACGCAGAATCCAAGCTGCAATACTACTCCCCTGACGAGCTGCGGGCCGCTTTTTCAGGTAAAAAGAACGTGCAGGTCTTCGACCGGATCGATGACGAGGCTTTTTCCACCGCCTTCCAGCAGCAAAACATGGGGACTAGTCTGTGGAAGTTCTTCCTGTACGCAGCGCTGTTCTTCCTGTTGGTGGAAATTGGCCTGATCAGGTTTATGAAATAGCAATTTGATGACATTCCTTTTTTCTGACCCGTTTTTAAACCAATTTTGCGGGAAAATATCACTTAATAAATGCTCTCATCCCGAATTGGAATCCTTGGCGGCGGGCAGTTGGGGCTTATGCTCCTGCAAGCGGCCGTGGACTGGAACCTCGATATTCATGTGCTCGATCCGGACCCGGAAGCACCGTGCCGGAAGATAGCCCCTCATTTTACCCAGGGCTCCCTGCAAGATTTTGACACCGTCTATAACTTCGGTAAAGACCTTGATGTCATTACCATCGAAATTGAGAAAGTGAATGTGGAAGCGCTGGAAGCGCTGGAAAAGGAAGGTAAAAAGATCTATCCCCAGCCTTCGGTGATCCGTCAGATACAGGACAAGCGCATTCAAAAACAATTCTACGCTGACAAGCAGCTTCCTACCGCCGAATTTATTCTGACGGAAAACCGTGAAGATGTTGCCAACTATGTCTGGTTTCTGCCCGCTTTCCATAAATTGGGCAAAGATGGCTATGACGGCCGCGGTGTGCAGAGGCTGAGCTCGGCCGATGAGCTGGGCAAAGCCTTCGATAAACCGGGTTTATTGGAAAAAGCAGTTCCGTTTGAAAAAGAACTCGCAGTTATCGTTGCCCGCAATGCAAACGGGCAGATCGAAACCTTCCCGACCGTGGAAATGGTCTTTCATCCCGAGCACAACCTGGTAGAATACCTTTTTGCACCTGCCCAGATCAGCGGGGAAGTTAATGCGAAAGCGCAGCAGATCGCGCGCAAGACCGCTGAGGCATTCCAGATAGTAGGATTGCTGGCCGTAGAATTGTTCCTTACCCCCGACGGTCAGGTACTGATCAACGAAGTGGCCCCCAGACCCCACAACAGCGGCCATCACACGATCCGCGCGAATGCGACCAGCCAATACGAACAGCATTGGCGGGCTATTCTGAACCTGCCGCTAGGCAGCACGCACGCTTACGGACCGTCGGCGATGGTCAACCTGCTTGGCGAGGATGGTTACCAGGGCCCTGCTGTTTATGAAGGAATGGAAAAGCTGCTTGCAACGCCTGAGGTATTCCCGTTCCTTTACTGGAAAGCGATCACCAAGCCTTTCCGCAAAATGGGCCATATCACTATCATGGATTCGGATATCGCATCGCTGAAAGCAAAAGCGGATTTTGTCAGAAACAATATTAAAGTAATCAGTCACAAAACAAAGTAACACATACCAATGGTAGGGATTATCATGGGCAGCCTTTCTGATAGAAAGGTAATGCAACTGGCCGCAGACGCATTGACCGAGCTGGGCGTTTCATATGAAATGGAGATCGTATCAGCGCACCGTACGCCCGAGCGTATGCTCGAATACGCGGCATCCGCGCGTGGCCGGGGCTTGCAGGTAATCATCGCCGGCGCGGGCGGAGCTGCTCACCTGCCCGGAATGGTCGCCTCACTGACCTCCCTTCCGGTGATCGGGGTGCCGGTTTTGTCGAGCAATTCGATAGATGGCTGGGATTCTGTGCTTTCGATCCTGCAAATGCCAGCGGGCGTTCCGGTGGCGACCGTGGCCCTGGACGGCGCAAGAAATGCCGGGATACTGGCTGCCCAAATCATCGGAGCCAGTGATGCGGACCTTGCAAAAAGGCTCGATGCATTCAAAGAGAGCCTCAAAGAGAAAGTTGCAGTGATGAACGAGGAATTGAAAAATCAACTTGGAAACTAGGTTGTCTTTATTATTTTCGTAGAAAATTAACTCCACTAAAAAATAGAATCCGGCCAGGTTATGGAAGACGAATTCCCGAAAAAAAGAAATGTCCGTCCCACTGAAAAGTCGAATCTGCCTATTGTAACATTACTTGTGTTGGTTTTGCTGGTACTGGCAATGCTCTATGTGGGCTACGAATATATTTCTGACAGCTCTTCCAGCTCCGAGGAGCTCACATCCGTAGTTGTCGATTCGACCCTGGAAGAGAATGCTGCCGAGCCCGTCAGCGACGAGCCGGTACCCTCTGAGGAGCCGGCAGAGAAACCCAAGCCCGAACCGGTTAAGGAAAAGGCCGAAGAACCCAAGAAAGAAGATAAGCCTTCTATCTCGGCCTCATCCATTGGCGGGGAGCAAATAACCCACACTGTTCAGAGCGGGGAGACGTTTTCAAGCATCGCATCACGCTACAATCTAAAAACGGAAACTTTGAAGGGCCTGAATTCCTCGGTTTCTGATGTAAAAGGCGGTGTTACCAAGCTGAAAATACAGGTAAAAGCAGTTCACACCGTAGGCCCGGGCGACGTGCTTCGCGTGGTAGCCGGTAAATACGGTGTTACCAAAGAGGCGCTCATGAAAGCGAACGGGAGAACCCGTGACTTCTCCGAAAGAGGCGAAAAGCTCATCATCCCCTTCCCGGACAAAAAATAGATTTTGCCATTGCAAACAAAGAATCCCGGAGCCGAACGCTCCGGGATTTTCTTTGCACTGTATGAAGGGTTTAATGTTTTAATCGTTGAACCCCCGGCCTCCACCGGTTCCGCGCTCGCCGCCGCGCGGGTAACCCGCTCCGCCTTCCATATCACGTCTTCTGTAATTTCCCTCGTTGTTGGAAGGCATCTTGCCGAAGTTTCTGAGCGTGTAGGTGAATGTGAGCATAGCGTATTGGGTGAGCACCCGGTTGGTCACATCCTGCACGTAAGTTTCGGTAACATTGCGGGTAATACTGTTGTTCTGTTTTAAAATATCGAATACGGTCAGTTTCAGCTCCCCTGCATTGTTTTTCAGGAATTTCTTACCAATGCTCGCATTCCAGAGCGTAAAATTCTGATTGTAACCCGCGCCCAAACCGCGGTAGGATTGGTTGTTGATATCGCTTTGAAGCACAAATCCCTTTCCGAAAATCCAGTTCACACGGCCAGTGATGCCTTGTGTGTAATAGTTGTTGTTCAGATTAGGCTGGATCGTGTTGCGCACCACATTGTAATTACCCGAATAAGAAACGGTAAAGTCGAGCTTGTCGCTGATGTTGCTGCTTACCACCAGGCCTTGTGAGATCGCGTAGGTGTTCGAATAATTGGGCATATTGTTGATCATCCCCGGCGAGCGCACGTAGTTGAAGCCGGTAGTCAGGTTCAAATTCAGCTTCAATGGCGCAACAGGCTTTCCGTAGGCGATGAAAGAGCGCGCATTCCAGCTTCCGTCCACGTTGATCGGCGCGGTGAATTTGGCGCCTCTTTCCAAAAACAGCCCGTTAGGCAGCGTCTCGGGCTTTTGGGCGATGTAGGTTGAATTTACGATCGCATTGTTGGTTTGCGTAACAAAAATCATCGCATTGAAACTGTAAGGTCTTTTCGCGCCGGCCAGCGAATAGCGCACGTTGACCATATTGCGGTACTCCTGTTTGAGGTCCGGATTACCGGCTGTGAGCGATAGTGGGTTGCTGTTATCGACCACATTCTGTAACTGCGAAATCGATGGCTGGTTGGTTGAGCTGCGGAAAAAGGCCCGGAACTGTGCGCCTTCTTTGGAGCGGTAGTTTACCATAAAGTTAGGCAGGATATTGGTAAAGGACTGATCGACTTTATTGTTGACCGGCGCAAGTTGCTGGCTGTATAGGCCGGTATTCTGAAAGTCCAGGCCGATATTTGCCGACCAGCTGTTCTTTCTGTACCGGTAACCCAGCCCTGCACGGTTGGTAATGTAGCGGTTATCAAAATTGTTGGTCAAAAGCGTATCCAGATCCGAATAAGTGCCCTCATCATAGCTCATATTGTAGGTATCCTTATTGGAATTGCTGTTCTGGATTGTCAGGCCGTAGTTGAACTGCAACTGGCCGGTTGTACTGATCGGCTCGGTATACACCAGGTTTCCGCCCAAAGTGATGCCGTCCGAATGCGTAAAACTGCGCTGATCGATCGTATCCCCCCGCATGGCCGTATCACCCAGCGCCAGGTTATCGAAATATGTATTTCTTGAATAAAGGTCACGGCGGCCGTTTTTATCATTCACTTGTGTATTGAAGTTCAGTGAAACCGTACGGCCTTTTTTCTCGAACGCGTGCCGGAACAAAATGTCATTGGAGAAATTATAGCCCTTGTTGGCATTGCCCTGGCTGTTATCGGAGCTGTTGACGTTGCTGCCGTCGGAGGCCAGCGTGGTCAGCCCCGCCTTGACGCTTCCCGAATGGTTGTCCTGAAAGCTCAGCCGCGGAGTGATGATCAGCGAGTTTTTGGGGTCGATATTGTATTCAATGCGGAAGTTGAGGCGGTGATTTGAATTGGTTGTGTTAGTCCGGCTGTTTTCATTGTAAAACTGATTACTGCTCGCGCCTTGCAGAAAGTACTCCTGCGAGAGGCCCTGCACATTGCTGTTGCTGGTTCTGTTAAAGAAATAGCTGCCGCTGACATCGAGCTTCTTGCCAATTTTATTGGAATAATTTAAACCAAACGAATTGGTACCAGTGATCCCGCTCTGGTTCCCCACCAGGAAATTACCCGCAGAGCCACCCCCACCCCGGTTCCCCCCGCCTCCACCGGAAACGCCCAGCAGATCCTGGCTGGAAAAGTTCTGGTTATTGATATTATTGCTCAATCCGATCACCGATATACGCTGGTTGCCCTTGAAAAAGCTCACATTTCCGCCCGCCTGATAGCGGTCATCGAGCCCGTAGCCTGCGAAAACTTTCCCGAACTGCCCCATCCGCTTATCGGCCTTGGTGACGATATTGATTGTTTTCTGGGCGCTGCCATCGTCAAAACCAGTGAATTGGGCCTGATCGCTGAGCTTATCGAACACCTCGATCTTATCGACCACTTCTGCGGGAAGGTTTTTTAGGGTTAATGCCGCGTCGTCACCAAAAAATGGCTTACCATCCACCAAAACCTTATTTACGGTTTCCCCGTGAGCCGTCACCGTTCCATTTGCGACGGTAATACCGGGCATTTTCTGGATCAGATCTTCGGTAGTCGCATCCGGATTGGTCTTGAAAGCCGCCGCATTAAACTGGGTGGTATCTCCTTTTTGCTCCATGGCCGTCACCTGACCGACCACCTTCACCTCTTTCAGGTTTGCGACCGCTTCGGTAAGGGTGATCGTCCCCAGGTTTTCAATATCCTTTGTGAGGATAAGGGTTTTGGCGAAATCCTTATAACTTAAATAGGAGACTTTGACAAGGTAAGAAACCTGTTTACTCAGACCGGTAAAAGTGAATTTTCCATTCACATCCGTGGTCACATATTCAGGCTTTGCGTCCGGGGCGTTGCGGCTGACGGCCACATAAGCGCCTACCACCGCTTCGCGGCTCACACTGTCCAGGACCGTGCCGGTAATCTGCGCATTTTGCGCCAGGGCCGGGGTGGCCAGACCGGCGAGCATCAGGACGAAGAATGTAAATCTGTTCATGACTTGTAAAGGTTTATCGCTGGTTAGAGCTCCCTTTCTTACCAAAGTTTAATGCGCTCCGGCAATAAACCTTTACAATCGACAGTATCGGATATTTTAATAGACCAACAGGCACTTTTCACCGACGAAACGGCCTGGCTGTCAGCAGTCAGCTATCGGCGGTCGTAACACTATTACAGCCATTCACCCAGCAATCCCTTATAACTTGCCAGAAAACGCTCATAGGCCTTTTCCAGCTGCGGCAGCGCCTCTGCGAGCGTGCTGGTGTCATCGGATTTGAGGCGCCACTCGGCATCGCGCGCAATCTCGGCAACCTGCGAGACGCCCACCGTACCACCGCTGCCCTTCAATGTGTGCAGGTTGCTCTTGACAGTTTTTATATCACCTGTTTTATAAGCCTGCAACGCGCCGGCTACCAGCTCGTTGGACTCAGTGACGAAATCCTCGAAGACCGACCACACCAGATCAGCGCCGCCGATTCCATTGAGCTGATCGATGATTTCCTTGTCAAGGACGGGCACCATCGCCTCCTGGGCGATCTCTTTTTGCTTTTGTTCGAGCTTGCGGTTTTCGATGTTGCCCATCAATTCCTTCACCTTCTGCACCAGCGTCTGCGCGCGGATCGGCTTGGCAATATAATCGTCCATTCCCTGGCTCATGAACCGGTCGCGATCCTCCTTCATCGAATAGGCCGTCATGGCCACAATCGGCGGAAGGCCCTTCGAGAAGCGCTTTTTGAGCTCCTGTGTCGTTTCGACCCCATCCATATCCGGCATTTGAATATCCATGAAAATGATATCGTAGCCCTTCGAATCGGAATGGTACCTTTTCTCTACCATTTCAATGGCCTTGAAACCACTTTCTGCCATGTCGGTCTCGCAGCCCGATTTTTTCAGGATCTCATTGGCCACCTTGCGGTTGACCGCATTATCGTCCACCAGCAAAATCAACGGATGGTAATCGGCAAATACGTCCTCGATCGGCGTATCTTCCACCTGCGTGATGGTGCTCACCTGCGCGATAGAGGTTTCCTTTGTTTCAAAGGTAAACCAGAAGGTGCTGCCTTCTCCGAGCGCGGACTCGACCCCAATCTCCCCGTTCATTAAGGCGCAAAGCTGTTTGGAGATAGCCAGGCCCAGGCCGGTCCCGCCAAAGGATTTCCGCGACGAATTATCGAGCTGGGTAAATGATGTAAACAAGATCTGCTTATCGGTGGCACTGATACCGATTCCCGAATCCTGCACTTCCACTTTGATCTTGTGGAACAATCCCTCTTTTTTCACCAATGTCAGAATGAGCTCAACTGAGCCATTCTCGGTGAATTTCAAAGCATTGGACGTAAGATTGGACATAATCTGCAAGAGCCTTGTCTGGTCTGCAATGATGAATTTGGGAATATCCGGCCCGATACGATAGGTGAGGGTGTTGCCCTTGCTTTTGGCAGTTTGCCCGAAAAGCGAAACCAGTTTAAGCAGCAGTTCCTCCACGGCGATCGGCGCCTCGTGCAGCTCCATTTTACCCGCCTCGATTTTGGAAAGGTCGAGAATATCGTTCAATATGTTCAACAGCGTTTCCGAAGAGCGCTTGATGGTCAGCACATAATCTTTTTGCTCGGTATTCAGCGGCGTCTCGCCCAGCAAATCGATCATCCCGATCACCCCGTTCATCGGCGTGCGGATCTCGTGGCTCATGTTGGCCAGAAACCCTTCCTTTACTTTCAATGAACGTTCGGCGTGCTCCTTGGATTTGAGCAGTTCCAGCTCGTTGCGTTTGAGCTCGGTAATATCGCGCGCCAGCACGGCCACTTCGGTGGGTTTGCCTTTATCATTGGTAAACATCAGCATATTGATCATAAACTGACGCTCGGTGCCGTCCTTGCGGTACATGGTAATCTCGAAATTCCGCAGGCTTTTGGTTTTCCGAAGCCGTATCAATGCAGAGTGAATCCGCTTTTTGTCCGAGAAGAACTCGGTGATCTTATGCCCTATCACTTCATCGGGCAAATACCCCAGCCGTTTGAGCACCGACTGGCTGATCATGGTGATCTCGCCCATTCGGTTGATACGGCAATAAATATCCTGCAAGTTTTCAAAAATCCCCCTGAAAAGCTCCTCACTGTGCCTGAGCGAAAGCTCGGCTTCCTTCCGCCGCGTAATGTCACGGGCAATACCGGAAACCTCCTCGATGACCCCATCGGCATAATGAATCGGGTTCAGGTAAAATTCCAGCCACATTTCACCCGAATCTTTCCGGTCGATCTTGAATTCGAAATATTGCGGCTCACCGCGCAGCGCCTGGCGGTACTTGGTTTCAAGCGTCCGGCGGTTGCTGTTGCCTACCATCCGCCAGCCGAACTTCTCGGCGCTGGATTGAAGCGAAGGCCTCACCCCTAGCTGGTTATGGATAAGGTCTGCGTAATTTCTGTTAAATGAGGTCAGTTGCAGCGATTTGTTCACCGACCATATCAAATGCGAGCTGCTATCGAAAATAGCGTTCAACCTAGCCAGGTACTTGCTTAGCTCCTCCTCGCTCTGTTTGCGCGCAATCGCCATCGCCACCTGGCCCGAAATGAATTCGAGCAGTTCCAGATCGCGGGTGTCGAACATATTAGGATCGTCGTAGGACTTCACCCCGATAATCCCTGTGACCCGCTCGCCGATACGCAGTGGCACGCACAGGAGCACTTTTGGGGTGACGCCGTACAAATAAAGGCTATTGGTTTTGGCCAGCTTTTCAATGTCCTGGTCAGACAGGAACAGCGGCTTGTTGGACGCGATCGCATATTCGGTCAGCCCATTACCCAGCTTTCGTTTGGTAAACTTTACATTTCCTTTGAAATACTGGTCTACATAATAGGGAAAATAAATGAAGCTCTTGCTGGGGTCGTATAATGCGATAAAGAAGTTGCGGACATCGATGATCTTGCCCAGTTCTTCATGGATACCGTGGTAGAATTCTTCCAGGTTTTGGGTATTAACAGTCCAGTTGGCAATGCTGTAATACAGGCTCTGGGCTTTCTCTGCCCTTATTTTTTCTGTAAAATCATTTAAAATACAGCGAAATGCAGTCGGTTTGCCATTATCGAAACGGCAGTTGACGCTGCCTGCCACAAATACCTTTTTACCGTCGCGGTTCATAAAAACCGCTTCGAAACTCGGATTGGCGATGCCCTGCTCGATCCGCCTTAACTGTTGGAGCGCCTCCTCCTTATGCTGCGGGTGCAAGATATCCTCCATGCGCATGGAAGCGATCTCATCAAGCCCGTAGCCGAGCACCTCGCGCCAGGCCTTGTTTACAAATATGAATTTACCGTCGATTGCCACCAGCTGGATCAAATCGCTGGTATTGTCTACCAGGTCCTGCAACTGGGAATTAGATTTGGCAATGGCCGATTCCATTCTGCGTCGGCGGGTGATATCGTCGCCTACAAGTGTAATGCATTCGACCTCTTCGTTTTCCTGATGGATCAGCACCGAGTTGATCGAGAATGTGCGCAGCGTTCCCTTCTGCGCAAGAAAAGGCACCTCGCGCTGTTCCAATTTGCGTTTGCCCTGGATACCCTCTTCGAGCATTTGCCGCACTTCCTCCTCCTCCTCGCGCGGTATCAGCTTGTCGAATATGCTGAACCCCACCAGATCCGATTCGTGCCAGCCCGTTTTCATGAGCGCATGCGGACTGACGCTTCGTACGATGAAGTCTGGTGAAAAGGTAATTCCAATCAGATTTAAATGCTGAAGTGTGTGGTGAATAGTCTGCCAGTCAGTTTGGGATAAAATCAGTTCCATGGGTCCCGTACAATCGCACTTTTAAGTTTCCTTCCAATTCTTTATTCGATAAATCTACGAATTAAGACGTAATTTTGGCCTGTGAAAATGAATTATAAAAAACCGGATAACACCAAAGTGCGTGCCAAAAAGCATCTGGGCCAGCACTTTCTGAAAGATTTGAATATTGCCCAGCGCATCGTCGAGGGCCTCTCCGGGCATGGTGGCTATGACCGCGTGCTGGAAATCGGTCCGGGTATGGGCGTGCTTACGCAATTTCTTTTACCTAAAACCAATTTCAATACCTACGTCATCGAGATCGACACCGAATCGGTAGCCTATCTTGAAAAGCATTATCCCGAGCTCGCTCCGCGCATTATCGCCGGTGACTTTCTGAAATTCAACCCGGGCGAGTATTTCCCGGACAAATTCGCGATCATCGGCAATTTCCCTTACAACATTTCTTCGCAGATATTTTTCCGGGCGCTCGAAATACGTGACCGCATTCCCGAGATCGTTTGTATGCTGCAAAAAGAAGTGGCCCAGCGCATCGCATCACCTCCCGGTAACAAGGATTACGGAATTTTGAGTGTGCTCCTGCAGGCATTCTACGAGATCGATTACCTGGTATCTGTGCCTCCCGGGGCATTCGATCCCCCTCCGAAAGTACAATCCGGGGTCATAAGGCTCCGTCGGAACGGGGTTACCGCATTGGCGTGCGAGGAAAAACTGTTTTTCAGAGTGGTCAAAACTGCATTTAACCAGCGACGCAAAACCCTGCGTAACGCATTGAAACCGGTAGGCGAAATACCGGACCACCCCCTGCTCAACAAACGGGCCGAGCAATTGAGCGTCGACGAGTTCGTTACCTTGACGTTACTTGCCCAAAATGCGCAGGAAAAGAACTAAACCTGCTCTGAGAGAGTATATTAAGTAAGCTAAAAGCATTTCGCCAGTCGCTAAAAGCTCATTTACGATGACCTTCGAATTAACCCAGCTATACGTAGACCACATCCAGGAACTGATTGAGAAAGAGGACTCTGCGGCCATTCGGTCGGAAATGGAGAACCTGTTTCCTGCCGATATTACCAGCTTGCTATACGAGCTGGAAACAGAAAGCGCAAAATTCCTGATTGGTCAGTTGAATATTGAAACCGGCGCGGCTATTCTAGCCGATATGGACCGGGACGAACGCCGGGACTTTTTAAAAGCCTTCACTTCGGAGGAAATATCCAAGTTCGTCAACCTGTTTGACTCGGATGACGCCGTGGATTTGCTAAACGAGCAGCCCATACGCGTGCGCGAAGAAGTGATCGCATTGCTGGAAGACCGCGAACATGCACGCTTCATTCTGGACCTGCTACATTACGACGAAGATGTGGCCGGCGGTCTGATGCAGAAGGAGCTTGTAAAAGCCAATGTCAACTGGACGGTGAATCAATGCATTGAAGAGCTGCGCACGCAGGCCGAGGATGTCGAGAAGGTGTATGCGGTGTATGTGGTCGACGACTTTGGCAAACTGCTTGGCATCCTCTCTTTGAAAAAGATCGTTCTGGCGCACAAAAACACCAAAATTGAAAGCTTGTATGATAAGGACGTCATTTTCGTGGAGACTTACCGCCCCGCAGAGGACGTAGCCGAGCTCATGCGGCGCTATGACCTTGACGCGCTGCCGGTTGTAAACGTCCAGGGAAAGCTGCTCGGCCGCATTACAATCGATGATATCGTGGACGTCATTACCGACCAGGCCAGCTCCGATACGCTGGCTATGGCGGGTATTACCGGTGATGTAGAGGAAGATGACAGTATCTGGCAACAAACAAAGGCGCGTTTGCCCTGGCTGCTGGTGGGTATGATGGGAGGAATTCTGGCGGCAAAATTCATCAGTTTTTTTGAAGGGGACTTAAAAATCATCCCCGCTATGGCCGCCTTCATTCCTATTATCGGTTCAACAGGGGGAAATGTAGGGATTCAAACCTCCTCGCTTATTCTGCAAAGCCTGGCCGACAAGACTGGTATCGATACTACATTAGGTCAGAGATTGATCAGGATGTTCGCCGTGGCATTTATCAATGGGATCATTATCAGTGCTATTGTATTTGGGTTCAATATGCTGATTGGAAATGAGGTGCAACTGGCGCTTGTCGTTTCGATCGCGCTAATGTCAGTGGTCTTCCTGGCCTCGTTTATGGGAACCTTAACCCCGATTGTGCTAGAAAAGATCGGCATTAATCCCGCCGTAGCGTCCGGGCCGTTCATTACCACAGCCAATGACCTGATCGGCTACGGCGTTTACTTCGGCCTGGCGCATTTACTGTTGCGCTTATAATCACATCGAATCAGCATTCGCTCAGACTGATCGGAATGTTCACTGCAAGGCCGCCCTCGGAAGTTTCCTTATAACGGTTATTCATATCCAATGCGGTTTCCCACATGGTTTTAACCACATTGTCCAGCGAAACCTTGGCATTCTCGGGATTGCTCTGCAATGCAAGCTGGGAAGCAGTAATAGCCTTGATCGCCCCCATCGTGTTGCGCTCAATGCAGGGGATCTGAACCAAACCGGCCACCGGGTCGCAGGTGAGCCCGAGATGATGCTCCATAGCGATTTCTGCGGCCATTAAGCACTGCTCCACACTTCCGCCCGAGACCTGGGCGAGACCTGCCGCCGCCATCGCAGACGACACGCCGATCTCTGCCTGGCAGCCACCCATTGCCGCTGAAATCGTCGCACCTTTCTTGAAAATGCTGCCGATCTCACCCGCTGTCAGCAGAAAGCGGAAAATGTCCTCTTGCGTACCGCCGCAGAATGTCATATGAAATTGCAGCACCGCCGGGATCACACCCGCAGCACCATTGGTAGGAGCTGTTACCACGCGGCTATAAGAAGCGTTCTGCTCGTTGACAGCCAGCGCGAAGCAACTTACCCAGTCGAGCGTATAGTTAAACCCGGAGCCGCTGTTACGAATCAGCTCGATCCATTCGTCGCAGCCGGCGCAGGCACGTCCTTTCAGCAGTTTCTGGTTCAGTTCCGCTGCCCTCCGCTGCACATTGAGCCCGCCCGGCAATATCCCCTTATGTTGGCAACCCAGGAAAATACTATCCTGCATTACCCGCCAGATATTTAGTAGATCTTTCCGGATAGCCGTATCATCCTTCCAAATACGCTCATTGTCCAGCACCAGCTCCCAGATCGCCTTGCCCGTAGCACGGTGCCATTCAAGCAAATCCGAAGCCTGGTCGACCGGATAGGGAATTTCAGCCGATGCTGCGCTGCCCGAAGCCTCCCGGCCCTCCTGGATCACAAAGCCACCGCCTATCGAGTAATAAGTTTCTTCGAGCACCTGCCCGTCAGAGCAAACCGCCGCAAAAGCTACGCCATTCGGGTGAAACGGAAGTGACTCCGTTTTGTGAAACACCACATCTGTTTTGGGATTAAAATGAATCTGCGTTTCTCCGTGCAAACGGATCGTCTCACTCGCCGCTATATCGGCGAGAATACGGTCGATCGAGCTAGTCTCGATCGTCACCGGATCATAGCCGCTCAGTCCGAGGAGCACTGCAATATCGGTACCATGTCCTTTGCCCGTTTTGGCCAGTGAACCATAAAGATGCGCGGTGATCTTCTGTACGCATCCCAGCAAGCCCTTCTCTTTTACTGTACCCAAAAACTGCTGCGCCGCGCGCCACGGCCCCAGGGTATGAGAACTCGACGGGCCAATGCCTATCTTAAAAATGTCAAAAACTGAAATGCGTTCTTCTGTCATACAATGTGGTGCCCCAAAAGAGTTACTTCTTAACCTGTCGATCGCGAAGCTCGGGTGGTAGTGGCGTATTTTTCTGTCATTTTCATAGCATCATAACAATTTTGATACAAGAAATGCTGCGTAATTTACATTTTTTTCAAAAGGACACCAGCCTCCACCCCAATATCCCCATGCATTATATTCTCTACTGATCATTTCGTAGTTGTTACTAATAATAAGTCTATACAATCTTGTCCCGGACGCTGTGCTGCCGGTAATCATTTGATTACCCGGTAAGCAGGTTTACCCACCAAAAATGCGAACGGTCATATCCATCGAACCAACGGCTTTTTAAAGCTTACACAGGTCATTTTTAGAAGAGAACCCGTACTTTTGCCCTCATTCAGAAGTATCGACATATTGAAATATGATTGCAGTAATCCAGCGCGTGAGCAGCGCTTCGGTGACCATCGACGGTAAAGTAAAAGGAGAAATTAAAACCGGTTTTATGGTCCTTCTGGGAATCACTCATGCTGATTTGCGGGAAGATATAGAGTGGCTGGGAAAGAAGATCGTCGGGCTCCGGGTATTCAATGACGAGGAAGGCAAGATGAACCTGGATTTGAAGACCGTGAATGGGGATATTCTGCTGATCAGCCAGTTTACATTACATGCGAGCACCAAAAAGGGCAACCGCCCGTCCTTTATCGAGGCGGCCAAACCAAATATCGCCATTCCTATCTACGAGAAGATGATCGAGTTCCTCTCCCAGGAAGTCGGCAAACCTATTCAAACCGGCGAATTTGGCGCAGATATGAAAGTGTCGCTGCTCAATGACGGACCGGTAACCATCGTAATAGATTCGAAAAACAGAATATAAAACTGAGATTCAAAAAAGTTACTATTCACTCATTCAAAATAAGAATATGACCATTCACGAAGCACAAGACCAGGTCGATCAATGGATCAAAACCTACGGCGTCAGATACTTTTCAGAACTGACCAACATGACGATCCTTACCGAGGAAGTGGGCGAACTTGCGCGCATTATGGCGCGTACCTACGGCGACCAGTCATTCAAAAAATCGGATATGGGTAAAGATCTTGGCGATGAAATGGCTGATGTGCTCTGGGTACTGATCTGCCTGGCCAACCAGACGGGCATTAACCTTACCGAAGCATTTGAAAAGAACCTGGCCAAGAAAACGGAACGCGACAAGGACCGCCACAAGCAGAATGAGAAACTGCAATAGCTTATAACAAAACAGGCCCGGATCTCCGGGCCTGTTTTGTTATCTATTCTTAGAAAACGATAATACTACATATCCAGCAACAGACGCATCGGGTCTTCGAGCAGCTGCTTCACGCGTACCAGGAAGCTTACCGAATCCTTGCCGTCTATCGTGCGGTGATCGTATGACAACGCTACATACATAATCGGGCGAACCACGATCTGACCATCTACTACAACCGGGCGCTCTACGATATTGTGCATACCCAGGATAGCCGATTGCGGCGCATTGATGATCGGGGTAGAAAGCATCGACCCGAATGTACCACCGTTAGTGATCGTGAATGTTCCGCCGGACATCTCATCAAGTCCCAGCTTACCATCCCGTGCGCGAACCGCCAAACGAACGATTTCCTTCTCGATTGCGGCAAACGATAATGTTTCGGCATTGCGGATAACGGGTACTACCAGCCCGCGCGGTGTTGAAACTGCCACCGAAATATCAGCAAAATCGTTGTAAACCAGCTCCTCGCCATCGATATAGGCATTTACAACCGGGAAGTCTTTCAACGCGACCGTTACTGCCTTCACGAAGAATGACATAAAGCCAAGCCCTACTTCGTGTTTTTCTTTGAATTTATCCTTGAATTTAGACCGCAGATCCATTACCGGTTTCATATCCACCTCATTGAAGGTGGTAAGCATGGCCGTTTCATTTTTCACCGCAACCAAACGGCGTGCGATGGTTTTACGCAGCGAGGACATTTTCTCGCGGCGCGACGCACGCGCGCCAGCCGGTGCTGCGGCAGTCGATACTGCGGCAGCAGGAGCCGGAGCAGCAGGTTTAGCCGCAGCAGGAGCTGCCGCTGGTGCTGCCTTTTCCGCTTTCAAAGCATCGTCCTTCATGATTTTGCCTCCTGAACCGGAACCGTTCACATCTTTCGGATCGATTCCTTTTTCAGCCAGGATTTTGGCAGCAACTGGCGATGCGTGTTTTTCGCTGTAAGCTTTGTCGGCGGAAGCCGCTGCCGCCGTCTGGCTGCTCGCCTGCGGAGCTGCCGCCGGAGCGCCCGCCGTCACCGCGATCGTACAGATAACTGCGCCAATCGAGAGCGTGTCGCCTTCTTTTCCTACAATTGTGAGTATACCCGCAGCTTCTGCCGGCAGTTCGAATGTTGCTTTATCGGATTCCAGCTCACAGAGAATTTCGTCCACCGCTACATAGTCACCATCTTTTTTGCTCCAAGAAGCAATGGTAACCTCACTGATAGACTCGCCCACAGCCGGAACTTTCATTTCGTAGACCTGGCCGGTCGATACGGGAGCTGCTGCTGCAGTGGATGCTGCCGCAGTGGACGCTGCCGCAGTGGACGCTGCCGGGGCTTCGGCCTTAGCGGGTTCTGCCGGGGCTGCTTCCGCTTTGGGAGCAGTTTCTTTCGGAGCAGCGCCATTAGCGGCATCGATGGTGGCGATCAGCTCACCGATATTCAACGTATCGCCTTCCTGCGCTTTAATATGCAATATACCTTCTGCTTCCGCAGTAAGTTCAAATGTCGCCTTGTCCGAATCCAGCCCGCAGATCACCTCGTCCATCTTCACAAAATCACCATCATTTTTGAACCAGTTTCCTATCGTAACCTCGGTAATCGACTCGCCAACGGGCGGTACTTTTATTTCAATTTCAGCCATTTTATGTGCAATCTTGTTATTGAATTAAGTCAAAAATTATAGGAATATCATTCAAAAGCCCTGTTGATGATTTCCGCTTGCTCCTTTGTATGGATTTTTGAGAAACCTGTCGATGGCGAAGCACTCGGCTCGCGGGCGATTACCTGCAATGGTTTCACGCCTTTGTACATGCGCAGCAGGAATGTCCAGCCGCCCATATTGAATGGTTCTTCCTGTACCCAGTAAACACTTGCATTTTCGTACCGGCTCAGGTGCGCGTCGATCTGCGTTTGCGGGAACGGATGCATTTGTTCCAAACGAATGATCGCCACATCGTCGCGCTTGTCGGCTTGCTGCCTTTCGTATAGTTCATAATACAGCTTGCCGGTGCAAAGCAATACTTTCTTCACTTTCTTCGGATCTGCATAAGTATCGCCGATCGTTTCCTGGAATGAGCCGCTTACAAGGCTCTCGATCGGGGAAACGCAAAGCGGGTGACGGAGCATCGATTTCGGCGACATCACAACCAACGGTTTCCGGAATGGAAACTTCAACTGCCTGCGAAGCAAGTGGAAGAAGTTGGCTGGTGTGGTTACGTTCGCTACGATCAGGTTGTAGTTAGCCGAAAGTTGCAGGTAACGCTCCGGACGCGCATTGGAGTGCTCGGGTCCCTGGCCCTCGTAGCCGTGCGGCAACAACATCACCAGACCTGTCCAGCGGTCCCATTTGGTTTCGCTCGATGTTACAAACTGGTCGATAATCACCTGTGTGCCGTTGGCAAAGTCTCCAAACTGCGCTTCCCAGATCACCAGTGCATTCGGGTTTGCCATCGAATAACCGAATTCAAAACCCAATACCCCATATTCGGAAAGCAGCGAGTTGTAGATCATGAATTGGCCCTGGCCCTCCTGGATATGCTGCAAGCTATTGTAGGCTTCATTGGTTTCCACATCGCGCAACACTGCATGACGGTGGGAGAATGTACCGCGCTGTACGTCCTGGCCGCTCAAACGGACGATATTGCCTTCCGTAAGGATCGAACCGTATGCAAGTAGCTCGGCAGTAGCCCAGTTTACCTCCTTTTTATCGAAGATCATTTGCTCACGGTCTTTGAGCAACTTGTCGATCTGTTTTAATCTGTTGAAGCTCTCAGGGGTGCTGATCAGCGCTTTTCCTATCTTTTCGAGCACATCCTGAGGCACGCCGGTCTCTGGCGATTTCTCAAAATCTTCGGGTTTGGATTTACGCAAGCTGTGCCATTCCTGTTCCAGTTTCGGCATGGTGTATGGCAGCGCTTTCTGCTTGACCATATCAAGGCGCTCCTGCAATAGTTGCTTGAACTCCTTGTCCATATTAGCCGCCAGCCGTGCATCCACATCTCCGCGTTCGGCCAGTGTTTTCTGGTAGATCTCGCGCGGATTCTGATGGTTCTCGATGGATTTGTAGAGAACCGGCTGCGTAAATTTCGGTTCGTCCGCCTCGTTGTGTCCGTGACGGCGGTAGCAAACCATATCAATGAATATGTCTTTGTTGAATTTCTGACGGTACTCTACCGCAAGGCGCATACAGTAAACAACCGCCTCCGGATCATCTCCATTGACGTGTAATACCGGCGCATCGACGATTTTAGCGATATCCGTACAGTATATCGACGAGCGGGCGTCGACAAAGTCGGTCGTAAAACCAACCTGGTTGTTGATCACAAAATGGATGGTACCACCGGTGTAGTAGCCATTCAGTGCCGACATCTGGGTTACTTCATAAACGATACCCTGGCCTGCCACTGCGGCATCGCCATGGATCAATACCGGCAGCACGCGGTCGTAATCGCTATCGTACATCCCATCGGCGCGGGCGCGGATGTAACCTTCCACTACCGGGTTGACCGCTTCAAGGTGCGATGGGTTCGGCGCCAGTTTCAGGTGTACGTTGTTACCATCTTTGGTGGTGATCTGGCTGGCAAAACCCATGTGGTATTTCACATCGCCGTCTCCCCAGACCTGATCGGGCAGGTTACCTTCAAATTCGTTGAAGATCTGTCCGTAGGTTTTCTGCATGATGTTGGCAAGCACGTTCAGGCGGCCGCGGTGGGCCATACCGATCATCACTTCGACCACACCCATTTCGGCAGCTTTGTTGATCATCGCGTCCAGCGCGGGGATCGTCGTTTCACCGCCTTCCAGCGAGAAACGCTTCTGTCCGAGGTATTTGGTATGCAAAAAGTTTTCGAAAACAACCGCTTCGTTCAACTTCGAGAGAATGTGCTTTTTCTCATCGATCGAGAACGTCATTGTCAATGCTTCCTTTTCGATCTTCTTGCGCAACCAGCTTTTTTGCTCGCGGTCGCGGATGTACAGATATTCGAAACCGATATTTCTTGCATAGATCGTCTTCAATGAATCGACAATCTCACGCAGCGTGGCCGGACGATCAAAGACCTCAACACCGGCTTCAAAAACGGTATCGAGGTCTTCGGGTCCCAGATTAAAATCAGCGATGTCCAATTGAGGGCGGCGGTCTTTCCTTTTCTGGATCGGGTTCGTAGTCGCCAGAAGGTGTCCCCGGGACCTATATCCACGGATCAAATGCACCACTTCCATTTCCTTGCGGATGCGTGCAGGGTCCGATTTTCCAACTACCGCGGCCTCCTTGCCGTTGGCAGAACCATTGGCGTGTCCGTTGCCGGCGACAGGAAATTTTTGATAGAAATCATAACCTTCAAAAAACTTTTGCCAGCCTTCGTCCACGGAAGCGGCATCTTGCTTATAGGAATTGTACAATTCTTCAATATAAGCGGCGTCGGAATTTGCTATATAAGTGTATTTATCCATCACAAAAGTGAGTATTTCATTTACGGCACAAAGGTACGAGAGTTATGTAAAGATTACGAATAAAAATATCCTTTTAACTTAACTGAAAGACGATTTGGAATGGCTCTCGACATCAATATTTCTGGAAACCTTTGGGATTGGGAATAAATTTCAGCATGAGCTCATGGATCCCTTTCGGCCCCGAGTAGGACGCATAGATCTGTTCCGCCTGCCGCGTGCTGTAAAAGTAGCCCAACCGCACATTTCTTCCCAGCTGAACCTCAGCGGTTAACTGCAAATAATCCACTTTTGCCGACATAGCGTTATATCCTCCGCCCACGCGATAAGACGCGCCTAACCCTACCTTCTCCCTGAACCAAAACCGCGAACCGACATCAAATCTGAGTTTATGCTCCTTTTCCTGGATAAATAAAACATGCGGCAGCATCATGACGTCTTCGCTCAAATCGTAGCTTCCGCCGGCCGTGATGTAAAGAGGCCGGCGGTAAAGTGTCCCTATGATCTGATCGCCGAATTTCTGTGAGAGCACTTCCGGTTTGGAAATACCAAAATACAGCCGATCCGAACGCAGCCAGGCACCCAGCCCGAAACTGCCCAGCGCGCGGTTGTTGCTGATAAAGGTACCATCCGAAACCGGCAGCACATTGATCCCGCCCTGCGCGCCAAGGCCCAGTTTCCAGGTCTCGGACAAGCCCAGGTGAAATGCGAACGAGCCGACGAAACCGGTAGTTGTGAAATAGCTGGTTTGGTCATTCAAAGCCTGAAAGCCTATCCCGAACTTGCCGTTTGCGATTGTACCGTCGGCAGCGAAGGTTTGGCTGGTAGGCGAATTGGGGATATTGAACCATTTCCTTCGAAAAATGGCGGTCATATTAAAGTCTTCTCGCGCGCCCGTGAAGCCCGGGTTGATCGACATCGGGTTCTGAACATATTGTTCATACAACACTTCCCGCTGCGCCGTAGCCGCGCCAAGGCTTCCCGTTAGTAATGTTATCGCAAGAAAAACCTTTCTCGAATAGTGATGTGTGTTCTTCCAGAACATAGCACTGAATTTGGGTTATTGTAAACAAAAATGGCAGGAGAGTCCGTCTCTTGCCATCTTTATAACGCTCTGATATCGCTTTTTTACTGCCCGGTCCGATCAAAAATCGTAACCCAGTGTTACGTAAGGAATTGGCTTGTTAGTATAACCGTTATCAACTCCCCAGGCGTAATCAAATTTGGCATAGAAGCCAAACAACGTCGTTCTCACCCCGGCCCCATAGCCCATCAGGTAAGGGTTTTTATAGTTGGTAACCGTTGCCCGGAATGGCTCGTTTTCATCCCCGATGATCTGGGTGTTCAGGCTGTTATTCTCGCTAAATGGACCTTTGCCCGTCCAGGCAGTCCCAATATCGCCAAAGCCGACGATCTGGAAGTTGCGCAGGAAGCTCGATGTGATCGCGCCACGGTAAAGGTATTTTACCAGCGGGATTCTCAGTTCGGCGTTAAGCAGCATGTAGCTTGTGCCCGATAGCCTGTTCAGTTTAAATCCGCGCAGGTTTGTCGCGAAATCGGCAAAGAAAATGTCGCGATTGTCACGCTGGAAGTTCAGCGGGTTATCGCCTGTACGGGTTTCTTTACGGTTACCCAGCCAGTTTTCCATACCTCCAAGGATATTCTGCTTAGGCGCCCGTCCGCCCGAATGGCTGGCAGATGCGCGCACGGCCAGGATCAGGTCGCGGTGGATTTTCTGATAATGGCGGAAGTCGAGACTCACGCGGTTGAAGCTCTCGTTTCCGTTACTCAAACCCTGGTACAAGTCGTAACGTAGCTTGAAGCGCGTTCCTTCCATCATATTCATGCCATTCACGCGGGTGTTGTCGAATACAAATTCGCTGCGCAAGCCTCCGTAGTTAGAAGACATATCCGGATTGGTCAGCAGCACCTCGATCATTCTCGTGGAGGTGAACATGGGCGATACCGAGAAACGGCTCGTGGTCGAGAACGGGTAGGATGCCGTGAACATCAGCTGGTTGAAACGGTATTTCTGGATGAGCCCTTCCGAATCGTTGTAAAGTGTTTTGCGGTCCACACGCAAGCCAAAGTCGATACGATATGTATTGTTGTTGTACTCGGCAAACAAATCGCTGTTACGGAAATTAGACGAAATGAAGATCCCGGCTTTAATCACGTGGTTTTCCAGCAGGTCATTCATCGAAATGGATTGCGCATAGCCAAATCCACGGATCGGGTCGATGCGCCAGTCCGAACTGGCGTCGTTGGTGATAAACAAGCCTTTGTAATTGTATGGCCCTTTGATGGCGATATTTTCACGGACAGCCTTGGTACGTGTCGCCACACCCGGGGTGGTCGGGAAACTGCCCCGGTTCCTTCTGGATTCAAATGACTTTAAGGTCTCTTCATCAAACTCGTAGTTATCGGTATCAACCTCGCCTTCTTTCAATGCGAGCTTGTTTGCTTGCTCGGCTTGCGCTGCTTTGGCGACAGAATCGGTTTTGGCGACATTGGCCGCGCCGGCGTTACCGGGGCTACCCGCGCTGGCAACGGTCAGCGATGGCGGATTCACCGTTGCATTAATATCAAATCCATTCTTAAAAGCGGCAGTGTAATACCCGTCGTTCAGATAGGTATAGGCCAATGCGCCGCCGGCAGCTTTCAGGTTCACATCGGCATTGCGAATATTCTGAATATAATTTGTCAGCTGAACGCTAGCTTGGGAAGCGCGGTTGTATTTGTATAGATTATTGACACCCTTGCCATTGGAAAGGTAAACCACATCATTTTCATCGGCGTAAACCGGGGTTACCTTGGTCTTTCCCTCTGATTCGACCAGCTTGATCATGTTCTCCGACCTTGGCGTGCCGTCGTGCTCAAACAAGGTATAGGAAGGGGCAATCGACTTGAAATTGCCTTTGTCTCCCCTACCCAGCGAGTCGACCGGCCGGTTGGAGGAGAAAACGACCCTGCGAGAGGAACCTTGGATAAATCGGGGCGAAAGATCGTCGTAAAGGTCATTGGTCAATGGCAATGCAGAAGCCCTGGCCACGCTGATGAGGAAAATATCGTTCTGGCCGGCCTTATCCGCGCTCACGGCGAGCATAGAACCGTCGTGGGACACATCCATATCTACGATCTGGTCAAGCCCGCGGATATTGCGCTTCGTTTTGATTTTGATTTTCTTGGTACCTACATTTTCAAACATGTACAGGTTCTTCTTGTCGTTCTCATTGGCAAGGATCGTCAGTACATTGTTTTTCGACCAGCCCAAAAGCGGCGGCTGCGTTTTCATACGGCCACCGATAATGTCGAGCTTGCCCTGGCGTACCACTTTCTTGGAACCCGTTTCACTATCAAACAAATACACACGATAGCGACCGTTTTTGATCTCGCTTACAGCCGTAAACTTTTTATCCGGCGAAATCTTGATCACCGCGCTGGCGTCGGTCACGTTGAACTCATTGAGCTTATATTTCCAGCTCGGGTTGGGGTCTGTATAAAACTGTTCGGCGTTCTTGGTCTGGTTCAGGTAATAGGCCCGCCAGTCGCGCAGAAAACGGTTATAGGATTGTACGCCGAGCGTGCTGGTAATACTGGTTTGCTCGGTACGGATAATGCGGGTCAGGTTTAGAATATCTGAAATCTTGTCCTTTCCGTAGCGCTCGGCAATGTAGTTCCAGATCGAATGCCCGATCAGCGTCGCGTCGTCGCCCGTCATCAGCGTAGGCTTGCGTATGTTGCGGTTTTTGAAGAAATCGCGCATGTAATCGTTCAGCTCAGGCGACCACCCCTCGGCAATGTAAGCCGCTGTTCCCGACATGAACCATTCGGGCAATGTGAGCAGCAGCGAGCTCTGCAACGCTTCTTTCATGTTACCGCCATAAAGCATGTCGTACACGAAAAGAAGGCTGATATCCCGCACCAGTTTCTTACGAAAACCGATCTGATCACCCGTATATGCCACTTCCACGCGTGACTGCGAAAGATTGAGCTTCTGGTCGCTGAGATTATCCAGCACCGAAAGCCCCATGTTGCTTTGTTCGAGCTCCGCGGGCGAGTTGTAGAGAAATATTTTTACGCGGTTATAGGGCGTCCAGCCGAGCACATCGGTGATTTTATCAAATTCGCTTTCAGCATATTGCGCCGTCAGCTTGGCGAGTGCGGTGCCGCCCTGGTAGTGGTAGATTTCGAAGTTGGTGGTTCGGAATATCTTCCAGTTGAACTTCTTGTATTGAACCCGGTTCTTTCCAAAAGTCTCCTGTGAAGGATAGCGCTGTGCTATTGATTCTGTAAATAATCCCAAAACCGCTAAAAGACCGATCGAAAAGGTTAATGTGTAAATATATCTTCTGCTCATATTGCTTAGGCTGACGTCAACGGAAATATAACGAAAAATACCTTTTTATATTCACTAGCGGATTCAATTCTTTCCCGTAAATCAGGTGGTTACAAAACTCTTTTGCGAAAAAAGGCGCGAGTGTAACGCCCTTTGTGCCTAACCCATTGAAAATAGCGACATTAGAAAACTCCGGGTGGACGCCGATCAGCGGTCGCCGGTCGCGCACGGAAGGGCGGATGCCCGCCTGGGCGCCGATTAATGTGTAACCGGTATTCAGCAATCCCTTCAATTTGGATTCCAGCTCCGCGGTAGCCGCCTCCGTAGCCTCCCAGTCGAGCGGGTCCCACGAGTAGGTGGCTCCCACTTTCATCCTATTCTCAGCCACCGGCAATGCGAATATGCCCTGGTTTATGATGTACGGTTTCACCAAAACATCCGGGGTGATTTCAAGGATTTGTCCTTTTACCGGTGTAAACGGCAGCCAGTCGAACCAGCCGTTTTCCAAAGCAAAAAAACCCTGACTGAAAATGACCGTTTTGAACCGCTTGCCCCGCCATTCGATGCCCTCTTCTGTCCGCGAAATGTCAGCGGCATCAAAGGCGGCTTCCACATATAAATTTCGTTGCTGAAAATACCCGCGGCTGGCATCCAGCAAGACCGGCAAATCGATCCACCCCGATTGTACCACTTCAAGCCCTCCGAAATCCGCATGGATGTAAGCTAGCTCATGCCCCGGGTCGGGCGTGTCGGCGATATAGCGGCGAATGCTCGGGTCGGCCGTTTGGGCAATGTAAGTATTCTGCTCTTCGATCGACCGGAAAGGTCGGTAAATCGGCGTGAGGTGCATTAATTTACACGCAAGTTTTTCTTGCAGGTTTCTGTAAAAGGATTTGGCATAAGGGAAAAGATCGTCGGCCAGCCAGGTCTTGACCAGCTTTTTGCCCGTCAGCGGATTAAAAATACCTGCCGCAACGCGCGAAGACGAAGGCATGGAAGAATCTCCAACGATTTGGAAGGTTTTACCCAAATCGTACAGGTGCCAGGCAACGGAGGTGCCCCCGATCCCCTGCCCTATGATAAGGTATTCGTAGTCAAATTGCGGCATATCAGGCTTTATTGGCAGCGCGGCGTCTGAGTGACAGCCCGATTTGCTCGTCGGCAAGGCGCACGACTACTTCCACCTGCTCATCGAGGGTCATAAAAGAGTTGTCGATATAAATGGCATCCTCGGCCTGTCGGAGCGGACTTTCGGCACGGTGCGTGTCGATATGGTCACGGGTTCTGAGGTTTTCAAGAATATCGCCCAAATCCACAATATCTCCCTTTTCCATCAGTTCCAACTGGCGGCGCTGCGCGCGGATCAGCGGATCGGCGTTCATGAAAATTTTCAGCTCAGCCTGCGGAAACACGACGGTCCCAATGTCGCGACCATCCATTACAATGCCCTTGGTCTTTCCCATTCGCTGCTGCTGGGCCACCAGCGCGTGCCGCACCTCGGCGATTGCACTTACCTCGCTCACGCTTTCGGAAACGTACATTTTCCTGATCTCGTCCTCCACATTCGAACCATTCAGGTACGTATCGTTGCGGCCGAGCTCGGGATGGCGGCGGAATGTGATCTGCACCTTTGATAAGGCGCTTTCTACTTCCTTGGGATTGGTAAGACTTATATGATTTTGGATAAAATACAGAGTAACAGCCCTGTACATCGCGCCGGTGTCGATGTAAGGGTAATTCAATTGCTTGGCAACCAGTTTTGCAGTCGTGGATTTACCACAACTCGAATAACCGTCGATCGCAACGATAATCTTAGGCATACTTTAAGGACAATGTTTGACAGACCGTAAAAATACATCTTTAAAACTCACTCTGCGGCGAGCTTAACAAACAAATGTTCGTCCAGTACCTGGTCATTTTTGATAATGGCCTTGCGGTGAATGGCTTCTAATCTGTAACCGGCCTTTTCGAGCACCCGCATCGAGGCAGGATTCGTTTCAAATACCCCTGCATAGAGACGGGTAATGGTCGTGTTTTCAAAAATCCAGTCGGTCATCTGCACTACGGCCTGGGTGGTAATGTTCAGGCCCCAGTAAGGTTCGCCGAGCCAGTAACCGATCTCAGCATTATTACGGTGGATATCCTCCTGCCGGAGCACGCCTATCCCGCCTGCAAATTCATCATTATAATAGATCGCGCGGTGAAAGCTCTCGCCACTATGCCGACCGTTGCAAAAGTCAATCCAGTAGTGGGCGTCGGAGAGCGTATAAGGCGAGGGGAAATTGTCCCTCACCTGTGCTACCACCTTCTTGTTGTTGGCCAGCTGCGCCAGCCTTTCGGCAATATTTCTTGTGAACGGCCTGAGTGTTACCTGATGGTCCATACGAAACTACTCGTCTTCGAGCAGGAAGATCACCATACTGCGCGCTCCGTGCGCGCCGATGACCAGCGATTGCTCAATATCAGCAGTTTTTGACGGACCTGCAATAAAACAGCCCCAGCCCAATGTGTCCTGCAAGCGCACGTAAGCCTGATGCATGTTGTCCACGAGTGCATTACGCGGGATCACAAACGCGAGGTTTTGTGTAATGAACGGCAAAACCCGGTGCGGCAAATATTGGTCGGAAATCCAGACAGCCCCATTCTCGGCCACGCCAAACTCTGCTTGCACGATGGCTATTTCCACGGTTTCCAACTCATGCGGATCGGAAACGTTGAGGCTGAAATCGGCCCAGGCACTCAACGCGGGAATCGTCGTAGCCCGGTTAACTATGCCTTGATATAGTGCTTCCGCTTTCTGCGCAAGCTCTTCCAGGTTTTTAACTACGATTACCTCCGTGTAAATCGCGGCCAGCATTTCGCGGAATTTATCTTCCGTATTTGCAAAATTGCTGGCAAAAGTCGTAACCGCCGGCAAAGCGACTTCCTCCGGTTTGTTTTGCCTGATTTGGCTTAAAATGCTATCTCGTGAGCTCATCATCAATTTTTTCGGTTACGAACATACCAGTCGCGGAAACTTTCCTTTGGCGGCTCAGGCATATCGCGCTGTTTGTACCAGGGGTTCAATGCATTGTTGACCATGAATGGCATGGCGCGCATAACAGTCCGCCCCAGCCTGCCCGACCATTGATAAAACCGCGGCGCGGCAAGCACGGTCGACATCGCACGGATACCTATTTCCTTGCTTTTCGGAACATAGCCCTCCTTTGCAAGTACCTGCCGCCATTTGTAAAGCTGTTCGTGAATATCGATTTTCACAGGGCACACATTCGAGCAGCTACCGCACAATGTGCTTGCAAACGGTAAGTCCGCATTCTTGGTCATATCCAAATTCGGCGCCAGAATAGATCCGATCGGCCCGGCCACGGCATTATGATAACTATGCCCGCCGCTTCTTCTGTAAACCGGGCAGGTATTCATGCAAGCCCCGCAGCGAATACATTTCAATGAATTTCTGAAATCCTTTCTCCCTAACTGCGTGCTCCGGCCATTATCAACGATTACAATATGCATTTCCTGCCCTTCGCGCGGCTTTTTGAAATGACTGCTGTAAGTGGTGATCGGCTGACCGGTGGCGCTTCTCGCGAGCAGGCGCAGGAAAACGCCCAAATGCTCTTGTTTTGGGATAATTTTCTCAAAACCCATGCAGGCAATATGAATATCGGCCAAATGCGCGCCCATATCAGCATTACCTTCGTTGGTCGATACGACAAAACCGCCCGTTTCGGCCACAGCGAAGTTTACGCCCGTCAGTGCGGCACGTCGGGTCAGGAACTTGTCGCGCAAATGCTGCCGAGCGGCTTCGGTGAGGTATTGCGGGTCGGTGGCGCCGGCGTCGGTGCCGAGATGTTCGTGGAAAAGGTCGCCGATATCCTTCTTTTTCAAATGGATCGCCGGAAGCACAATATGGCTTGGCGGCTCGTTACGGAGCTGCACAATGCGTTCGCCGAGGTCGGTATCGATCACTTCGATGCCGTTTTTGCTCAGGAACTCGTTCATATGGCACTCCTCGGTGAGCATCGACTTGCTTTTCACCATCTTGTCGATCTTGTGCTTCTTCAAAAGTCCTAGCACGATCTCGTTATGCTCGGCCGCATTCGCAGCCCAATGCACCTGCACGCCGTTTTCTTTCGCTTTTTGTTCGAAAGAAATCAACAGCTCGTCCAGGTGGGCGAGTACATAATGCTTGATTCCCGACGCGGCTTCGCGAAGCTCTTCCCATTCGGGGAGTTGTTTGGATGACTTATCGCGCTTCTGGCGCACGAACCACAGGGTTTCGTCGTGCCAGTTTACGTAAGGTTCGTCTCTGTTGAACACCGCGGAAGCCTCCGCGTGCTCCATTACTGTTTTGGACATAGCTGCCTTAACAATTAGATAATGGTATTTAAAGAAGAATAAGATTTGTACTTTTCACATTCGTTGCATTATTTCAAGTTTGCAGTTTGTTTAATAAACAACTTTTTACAAATCGAAAAAATGCTATTTTCTTGTATTGCAATATCTTATACTTTTGAATCAACAAAGTTTTTCGATCGGGGCATCGGAGTCTGAATTAAGTTCAGTTTAACTTTTTTTAGACATTTAAATATTAACTCCTATGAAAACCAAAAACACTCTTATTATCGCAGCCTTGACAGGCGTGCTACTATCAGGATCGGCATTTGCTGCAAATGCCCAGAACAACTTCGCTACCGCAGACAAAACGGAAAACGCTTCTACCAAGCTGACTGTTCTGCAGGTTAAACCATTGCAATTCCGCGTTTCTTATAATAATCCAATTTCAAAGAATGTAGTCGTTCGTATTCTGGACAACGAGAAGAATGTGCTTTTCTCAGAAAACCGTAAAGTTGAGAACAACTACCTGAAATACTTCGATTTATCAACCCTGATGGACGGTACTTATACGTTCGAAATCACGGATGGTAAAGAGAAGACTGCACAATCGTTTGATATTTTGACTACAACCAGCCGCGTTGTTTCTTCAATTAACTAACAACGGGCACTTCTCAGATTCCATCCCGCGTGACACGTTCTGCGTAGCGCGCATTCAATAAACTTTGTAAGAACCGGGGCTCAGTATGTGGGCTCCGGTTTTGTTTTTTTGATGCCTGCATTTAAAATTTCGGCGATGTGCATTACCTGCACATTGGAATTGCCGCGTTTGAGAATACCGCCCAAATGCATCAGACAACTCATGTCGGAGCCGGTAATGTACTCTGCATTGTGCCTGATATGATCGGCCACGCGGTCCTTACCCATTTTCACCGACACCGCTTCCTCGCTCACGCAGAACGTCCCGCCAAAACCGCAGCATTCGTCGGTCCGGTCCAGATCGATCAGTTCGATGCCTTTAACCTGTTTCAAAAGCGATACGGGCTTCGAGTACGGCGCCGCATTCAGCTCCGACATTTGGGACAAATACAGCCCGCGCTGCCCGTGGCAACCCTGGTGCAAGCCGACCCGGTGCGGGAACTCGGCTTCAATGCTTTCTATTTTTAAAACATCGGTCAGAAATTCGACCAGTTCGTAAACCCGCTTTCTGAGTACTTTGGATTCGTCGGCCTTGTTATCGGCCTTCAAATGGTCCTTAATATGCAGCACACAGCTCCCCGAGGGCGATACTACGTAATCGCAATCTTTGAAAATATCATAAAAAAGATTGTCACACGAGCGAGAGAGGTGTTCGAATCCGGAATTGGCCATCGGCTGGCCGCAGCAGGTCTGGTTCAGCGGAAATGTAACGGTGCAGCCGAGTTTTTCGAGCAATTCGAGCGTAGCGACGCCCACTTGCGGATAAAACTGATCGACATAACAGGGAATAAATAATCCGATCTTCCAATTTGAGTAATTCATTTTCTACCAAAATTCAATGGTGGCCTGAATGGGATAGTGATCAGAAACGTCCGGATAATTCCTGATAACCTTGTAGTTTTTAATGCGAACTCTGTTATTGAGCAAGGCAAAAATGTAATCGAGCCGGTCGCCCGGTAAACCTTCGTTCCAGGTTTGCATTTGTGACCCGTGGGCAGCGTCCTGCCATTTTTTACGGAACGAGAAATAAGGCTGTTCATTCGGTCTCGCCCCCATATCCATTCCTAAAAGCACGGGCTGGACGCTGTTGACGAGCATTTGATTGATGTATGCGGCCTGCAACGCACGGTCCATCACGGAAGCATATTCGAGCCGGGAGTTGCAAAACCGGAAGGTAACCGACCTCGACAGCCTGATCAGCCCGCATTGGAGCACTTTCGGATCGGAGCCGGGCGTCCGCGGCAGGCTGATTATCTGCGTTTTCTCAAACGGCCAATTCGAAAGTATACCCACGCCCTGCGTCCCGTTTTCGGAGGTGTCGGCGACCGCATACGAGTAGTACATGCCCGTCTGCGCGGCGATCTGCCTCAACTGAAACTGCACCTTCCCCTTGTCCGTCAGGCTGTCGACCGCCTGCAATGCCACAAGATCGGGGTCATTTTCCTTAATTATCCTTAATATATCCCTCAGATTCGACTCGTCGTCTACATTAAGGCCATGCCGGATGTTGAAACTCATCAACTTCACTTCCACAGCCTGACGGGGCTGCGATGAAAGCAATGCAAATGATAAAATAAGGATGGATAATGCGTAAAGTAATCTGCTCAACCTGTTCGAATGCTAGTTCATACTACAACCTTTATTCTTAGAGGGCAAATATCTGGTCCATTAATACCCATTTTTCACCGGGTTTCGCAGTGGGTAAAGCCTGCTGGTATTTCCACATGAGCTGCTCCCATTCCTGTACTTTCGGATTGTCGGCATCCATCTGGGATTTTGTTTCAAAACTGAAATCGTCTTCCGTTTCCATGATCATGAAAAGGCGGTTACCTACGCGGTAAATGTCCATCACCGTAATGCCGGCACTGGTAATGCTCTTGTGAATTTCGGGCTGAATCTGTTTGTGATAGCCCTCATACTCCGCAATCATTTGTGGATCGTCAACCAAATCCACCGCAAGACAATATCTTTTCATATTCTTAATTAAATATCGAGGTTGTAAAATCGCCTCGCATTATTCCCCATTACATCGCGCACTTCGTCGTCGGAGAACATGCTCAGGTAATCGGTCAGAATGCCTTTTGCACCTTCGTACTCACCAGCCACGAGGCATACCGGCCAATCGGAGCCGTACATGATCCTCTCCGTACCGAAAGCTTCGAAAACCACATCCAGATAGGGCCTGAAATCGGCTTTTCCCCAATGCTGCCAGTTGGCTTCGGTGACCATACCCGAGACTTTGCAGTGCACATTTGGTAATTCGGCCAGCCGGCGTATGTCCTCGGCCCAGGGTTGCAATTCCTGCGCTTTGATCAAAGGTTTGGCAATATGGTCCAGCACAAAATGCACATTCGGCAACCGTACGGCAAAGTTGTAGGCTTCTTTTAGTTGATTTTGGTAAATCAGGATATCGTAGGTAAAGTCAAACGCTACCAGCTGGCCTACTCCTTTGATAAATTCAGGTTGCAGCAAAAAGCCTTCCGGCTGCCCTTGCGCTACGTGACGGAAACCCTTCAATTTTTCAAACTGGGAATACCTTTCGAGCTGATCGTAAAGATTCACAGTCCGGAGATCAACCCAGCCCACGACACCTCTGACAAAATCGTTGGCCTCCGCCAGATGAAGCAGGAACTCCGTTTCCGAATCCGTTTGGGAAGCCTGCACAGCTACACAGCCATCGACTTTATTGGCCTTCAAAACGGGCCACAGATCCTCGGGTAGAAAATTCCGCCGGATTACCTCCATTTCGGGTGTAATCCACGAATCACGTTCCTCGTCAAATATCCAGAAATGCTGGTGACTGTCAATTACCATATATTAAACCGCCTTCCAGGCAATAGCTTCTTGTTTCTGCGAACCTAGTTTTTCAATACCCAATTCTACCACGTCACCTGGTTTCAGGTAAACAGGCGGCTTCATACCTAGTCCTACACCTGCTGGTGTACCGGTCGTGATCACGTCTCCCGGAAGTAAAGTCATGAACTGGCTCAGGTAGCTTACCAGGAAAGGGATCTGGAAAATCATGTCCGATGTATTACTATCCTGGATTTTCTTGCCGTTGAGCACGAGCCACAGGTCGAGGTCGTTGGCATTGCCAACTTCATCGGAAGTTACCAGGTAAGGTCCCAACGGCGCGAAAGTGTCGTTACTTTTACCTTTTACCCATTGTCCGCCACGCTCCATCTGAAACGCCCGTTCCGAATAATCGTTATGAACCGCGTAACCAGCTACGTAATCCAATGCATTAGCCTCGTCGACGTAACTCGTCTTTTTACCAATCACTACTGCCAACTCTACTTCCCAGTCGGTTTTCTCCGAATTTCTCGGGATAATTACCTGATCGAACGGGCCGCACAATGCAGAAGTTGATTTGAAGAAAATGATCGGCTCCTTCGGAAGTTCCGTCGCACCCGACTCGTAAGCATGTTTGGCATAGTTCATACCAATGCAGACGATCTTAGAAGGACGCGCCACGCAGGAACCGTAGCGGAAACCGTCCTCCACTTTTGGCGCGGAGGCCGCGCTGGTTTCCAGCCAGCTTGCCAGACGGGTTATACCGTCGGTCGCGAAGAATTTCTCGTTATAATCTTCACCAAATGCCGAAACATCCAGCTTCGTACCGTCGGCCAATTCTACGCCCGGCTTTTCATTTTCAAATGCACCAAATCGGAAAAGTTTCATAATGTATCGTTTGGCTTCCGGCGCGCAGCTTTCGGCCTGATTAGGTTATAGGGTTGTATTAATTATTCAATTTTTCAAAACCGCCATCGATCAGATAATCGCAGCCGGTGATAAAACCTGCTTCGTCCGAGCAGAGGTATAATGCCAGTGCACCAATCTCCTCGGGCTTCGCCATACGGCCAATGGGCTGTGTTTTAGACAGTTTCTCAAACATTTCCTGCTCTTTGCCCGGATAGTTTTTGGATATGAAACCATCCACAAAAGGCGTATGCACGCGGGCAGGCGAAATGCTGTTGCAACGGATATTGTCGGCCAGATAATCGCGGGCGACAGACAATGTCATGGAATAAACCGCCCCTTTTGCAGTAGAATAAGCAAAGCGGTCGGGTATTCCTACTGTTGCTGCAATAGAGGCCATGTTCAAAATCACCCCTCCTCCATTGGATTTCAAGTGGGGAATGGTGGCTGCCAGGCAGTTGTAAACACCTTTTACATTGATATTGATGACCCTGTCAAAATCTATTTCGGCAGTCGTATCCGCCTTGCCGATGTGCGCGATCCCCGCATTGTTGACCAGGATATTGATTGGATGTTGCTCCGCGATGGCATTGATAATGTTGATGACATCCGCTTGCTTGGAGATGTCCAGTGCGTGTGCCTCAGCTTGTCCGCCATCCGCAGTGATTTCATTCACCACCTGGTTGGCCAGATCAATGTTGAGTTCGAGAATGTGCACGTAAGCACCCTGCTTCGCGAAAGTTTTAGAGATCGCCAATCCGATCCCGCTCGCGCCACCGGTTACCAGTGCTGTTTTTCCTGTTAGATTGAACATAGTTGGTTGGTCTAGCCCCAAGGCCGAAGCCTTGGGTTAATGATAGTTGTGCTTGTTGCTCTTGGACAAAAGATTTTGCTATTGCTCTTCCTTTGCTCTGGGTCCGGGGGATAAAGCCCCCGGCAATGGATTTGACATCTTACCTGATGCAACGTTGGACCGCTTTTGATTTGCTTCGCAAATTGCCAGCAATCTTACTTTTGCTTTGGGTCCGGGGATAAAGCCCCCAGCAATAGGTTTTATTCCAATACCGTCGGTTTTAACCGACGGAAAAGAACTAGCCGCAGAGCCCGGAATAGCGCTATTATAGTGACACGCCCCTTTTCCAGGGGATAAAATCATCCTGCCCCAGTTGCTGTGCTTTGGTAAGTTCACCACTTGCCACCTTGATCACGTATTCAAGCAATGCTTCGGCATTTTGCTCGATAGTTTGCGTGCCGTCTACCACCGCTCCGCAGTCGAAATCGATCACGTCGGGCATGCGTTGCGCGAGCGCCGAGTTGGTGGCAACTTTGGCAACCGGGCAAATCGGGTTACCTGTCGGGGTACCGAGGCCGGTGGTGAAAAGGATAATGTTGGCACCTGCTGCCGTCTGGCCGGTAGTTGCTTCCACGTCGTTCCCGGGTGTGCACACGAGGTGCAAACCGGATTCCGTCGCGCGTTCGGTGTAGTTCAAAACGTCGGAAACGTATGCATTACCGCCTTTCTTGGCTGCTCCGGCAGATTTGATCGCGTCGGTGATCAGGCCGTCCTTGATATTACCCGGCGAAGGGTTGAAGGCAAATGCGGAACCTACTGCCTCGGCTTTGCCTGCGTAGTCGCGCATCAATTTTTCAAATTTTGCCGCTTTTTCTTCGGTTACACAGCGGTTAAGGAGCTCCTGCTCTACTCCATTCAATTCCGGGAATTCCGCCAGAAGTGTTTGCCCGCCCAGACCAACGACCAGATCTGAAAGGTGACCAAGTACCGGGTTCGCTGAAATACCTGAGAAACCATCAGAGCCACCGCATTTCAGACCTACTGAAAGTTTAGATAGCGGTGCGTCGGAGCGTTCAAACTCGTTGATTTTAGTCAAACCCACGAAAGTTTCCTTGATCGCGCCCGACATCAATGAATATTCTGTTCCCTTCTGATGCTCGAATGCAAAGAATGGCTTATTGAAATGTGGGTCACGCTTACGGATTTCGTCTTCTAGTGTTTTCAGCTCCGAGTTCTGGCAGCCGAGGCTCAGCACTGTAATGCCGGCCACATTGGGATGCACTGCATAAGCCGCGAACAACGAGCATAATGTATTGGCATCCAGCCGTGTACCGCCGCAACCACCTTCATGTGTAAGGAATTTGACTCCATCCACATTCTTGAACGGACGTTCTGGTTTCTTTTTCGCAGCTGCGGGAGCGTCTACAAAAGTTTCGAGGTTTTTAATGGTCCGCATATCGCCCTGCTGGTACAAATGTAGGAATTCGCGCACCTGGTCGCGGTACATATCGGTTTGCGCATAGCCGAGCTCGCGCTCGAATGCGTCCTTCATGATGAGCACGTTGCGGTTCTCGCAAAACACAAGCGGCACCACGAGCCAGTAGTTGTAGGTTCCTACACGGCCGTCTTCGCGGTGGTATCCTTTGAAAGTACGGTTTTGCCAATGACTTACGTCCGGCTGGGTGTAAGAATATGGTTTACGGTTCGCGGTACTGTAATCGTGCGCGTCGTGTTTCAGGTTGAATGTCGTGATCGGCTCGCCTTTTTTGATCGGCTGCGTGGCTCGTCCCACGAGCACGCCATACATAATGATGGCGCCACCGGTGTCAATATCCTCCGTAACGAATTTGTGCTTGGCCGAAACGCCGTATTGAAGATTGTAGAGATTCCCCTCATACGTCACGTCCGCGCCTGCGGGCTGATCGCGCAAGGCCACGATGACATTGTCGGAAGGGTGAACTTTCAGGAATTGGGACGCCATATTAATGTTCAGGTGAATGGTAATCTGGTATATTCCAGTGGTTTTCGGTAAAGCCAAATAGAATATATCAGCAAAACAACAGAATTATTTGAATACTATGAACTCAGACATTAGCAAATTTTTCAACTATATTGGCATATATTTCTCTTTTACGGTTTTAATCATGTAATTATTTGTGAAACCGCAGCTACTTAAAGTACCGAAAGGGCTACAAAAGTCTTTCAGCATCCGCCGTGACGTTGTATTGTACTTCTACAACCGCTGGCATTACCATCCTGAATTAGAGCTTATTCACATCGAACAGGGCTCGGGGACGCAGTTCGTTGGCGACAACATCCGAAATTTCCAAAGCGGGGACCTCCTGCTGATCGGCCCCAACCTCCCGCATTACTGGCGCTGTGATGAAAAGTACTTCCATCGGGGCAGCCAGCTTTATGCACAGGCTACTGTCGTCCATTTTTCGGAAGATATTTTTGGAAAAACCTTCCTCGCACTGCCCGAAAACAAGGCCATTCACGATTTGCTCGTCAAAGCCCGGCTTGGCATGAAGATACTCGGCGAAGGGACCGACAAAGTAAAAACGCTGCTCCGCGAGCTCCTCAACCAGACCAACGGCAACCCGATCATCTCGTTAATGCAAATACTCGAAACACTGGCGCATTGTGAGGAGATCAACCTGCTTTCCAACACGCAGTACCAGAACGAGTACGACCAGTACGACACCGACCGCATCAACCATATCTACCAATACTCGATCTCCAATTTCCAGAAGAAGATCTCGATTGAAGAAATCGCCGAAGTCGCCAACATCAGCCCGCATTCATTTTGCAGGTATTTCAAAAGCCGTAGCCGCAAAACCTACTCGCAGTTTCTGCTGGAACTCAGGATCGGGCATGCTTGTAAACTGCTTTCCGAAAACCGCATTTCCGTTGCGCAGGTTTGTTTCGAAAGCGGCTTCAACAACTTTGCCAACTTCAACAAATATTTCAAACTCCACACCGGCAAGAGTCCGATGCAATACCAAAAGGAATTCCGGAAAATTCCTATTTCAGGCCATCTGCCCACTTTTAACACAGCATTATGAAAGCCAACCTCGTCAATATCTTCGAAAAGATCATCCACGAAGCTGAAATCCATATCACCGGAAAGCATATTTCAAAAATCGAGGTTACCGGTCCGGAGAACCCTGCATTACCTTATATATTACCGGGGTTCACGGATGCACACGTGCATGTGGAAAGCTCGATGCTCACGCCCGCGCAGTTTGCCAGACTGGCGGTGGTACATGGGACGATCGCGACGGTGTCCGACCCGCACGAAATTGCAAATGTGCTGGGCGTCGAAGGCGTGCATTTCATGATCGAAGACGGTAAGCGCGTTCCTTTCAAGTTCTGCTTCGGCGCTCCCTCGTGCGTACCCGCGACGGTTTTTGAAACCGCAGGTGCCACCGTGGACGCGGAGCAAGTGGGCCAGTTGCTTGCCAGTGATGATATAGGTTATCTGGCGGAGGTAATGAATTTTCCAGGGGTTTTGAACGAAGACCCCGACATGACAGCAAAGCTCAACTGGGCGAAACATTTTAATAAGGTAATAGACGGCCATGCCCCAGGCCTGCGCGGCGCGGCGGCAAAGCAATATGCCGGTTACGGAATTAGTACCGACCATGAATGCTTTACCTACGCGGAAGCGCGCGAAAAAATTGATTACGGTGTCAAAATTCTGATCCGCGAGGGTAGCGCAGCCCGGAATTTCGATGCGCTGATCCCGCTCGTAGACGAGTTTCCCGACCGCGTTATGTTCTGTTCCGACGACAAACATCCGGACAACCTCGTCGAAGGGCATATTAATGTACTCGTGAAACGTGCGCTGGCGCTTGGTTACGACCTTTGGAATGTGCTCCAAGCTGCCTGCATTAACCCTGTGATCCATTACAGTCTGAATGTAGGGTTGCTGCGCGAAGGCGATGCTGCCGATTTTATCGTCGTCGATAATACAAGCTCATTCAACATTCTCGAAACCTGGATTGACGGCGGGCTGGTCGCGAAACGGGGCGCGTCATTCATAACTGATTTGCGCAGTGAACATCCCAACCATTTTGCATGCGGACTGAAAACCGCGGCGGATTTTAAATATCCTGTAAAAAAGTCCGAAACGCAGATCAGGGTGATCGAGACTTTGGATGGTCAATTGGTTACAAATGAATGGATAACGGACGCAAAAATTATTCACGGCGCAATAGTACCTGACCTCGATAAGGACGTATTAAAAATAGTGGTGGTAAATCGCTATTCGGCGGCTCCGGTGGCCGGCCGCCCGGCAGTTGCATTCATCCGCAATTTCGGATTGAAGCAGGGCGCGCTGGCCTCGTCGGTCGCGCACGATTCGCATAATATAATTGCTATCGGATGCGACGACGAGAGTATTGCCCGGGCTGTGAACCTGATCATCGGGGCGAAGGGCGGCGTGTCGGCCGTAGGTGGCGGAGAGGAGCACTTGCTGGAACTGCCCATCGCCGGATTAATGACCGATCAGGACGGTTACCAAGTGGCTGAAAGTTACATAAAAGTCGATCATTTTGTAAAAGAAGTGCTCGGATCGACCTTAAAATCACCATTTATGTCGCTGTCGTTCATGGCATTACTGGTGATACCCTCGCTGAAACTGAGCGATAAGGGGCTTTTTGACGGGGAAAATTTCAAGTTTACCATGCCAAGTTTATAAAACCCGGGTGTTTTCAGGAAATAGCATCATTAACCTTTGAAATATAATTTTATGACGAAAATATTTTTAAAATATGTTTTTTTATAAATATATTTACAAGTGTAATAATGACATTATTCACAATCATTCCTAACCCCAATTCCAAATCCTTTCCAAACAATGGCTCACCTACGCTACAAGCAAGAAGAAGAACTATGCTTTTGGGATCAGTTCAGAAAAGGCGATGAAAATGCCTACGCATGCCTCTACCGCTCTTACGTTCACATTCTTTACCAGTACTGTTCGCAATTCACGATCGACAAGCCTCTTATCAAGGATTGTATCCACGATTTGTTTGTAGAATTATGGAGAAACCGCATGACGCTCGGTGACACCACTTCGGTTCGCTTTTACCTGATGGCTTCCATCAAACGCAAATTGGTCCGCCATTTGAATGCACAGCAAAAGCATACCAGCAACGAGGATATCCCGGTTGAATACTGGCATATCAATACCCCTTCCCACGAGAACCATCTTATTTCTGAAGAAGAGTTCGAATCCACCAACCAGCACCTGAATGTGGCCATCAACGGCCTGCCACGCCGCCAGCGCGAGGCTATCTTCCTCAAATTTTACATGAACCTCAACAATCACGAGATCGCAGATTTGATGAAAATAAATATACAATCAGTCTATAACCTGGTTTTTGGCGCATTGGGCAACCTCAAAAAGCAAATGACGCTCGACAGGCTGACCTTTTGATAGCAATCTGTTTAAACGTTTAAATAATACCTTTGAAAGCGTGGCGAACTCTGCCACGCTTTTTTTGTGTTAAATTAATCTTACATTGACAAGCTAAATTCCGACACTTCACCCATGAACATGAATACCACGCCCCTCGCCGAACGTCTCCGCCCGCGGACACTCGACGATTTTGTGGGGCAGGAAAAACTACTCGGCCCGAAAGGGCCGCTGCGACGGGCCATATTGCAGAATGCTATTCCTTCGATGATCTTCTGGGGGCCGCCCGGCGTGGGCAAAACCACCCTCGCATTACTCATAGCGGAAACCACAAAACGGCAGTTCTACAACCTCAGCGCCATCAGCTCCGGCGTGAAAGATTTGCGTGAAGTGCTTGCGCGGCCTTCGGGCCTGTTTCCGGCAATCCTTTTCATAGACGAAATACACCGCTACAACAAAAGCCAGCAGGACGCATTGCTAGGCGCGGTGGAAAAAGGACAAGTAACACTGATTGGTGCTACGACCGAAAACCCTTCGTTTGAAATAAACTCCGCATTGCTTTCGCGCTGCCAGGTGTATATTCTGGAAGCATTTGGTGAAAAAGAGCTGAAAGACCTCATTGCCCGCGCATTAGAAAAAGATCCGTGGCTGAAAGAAAAGAATATCAAATTCAAATCCTATGATGCATTAATGCGCCTTTCCGGTGGCGATGGGCGCAAGTTGCTTAACCTGCTGGAACTGGTGGTACTGGGCAAAGGCGACGCTAAAAAAATTGAAATCACCGACGAATGGGTCACCGAGGTGGCACAGCAGAACATTGCGCGGTACGACAAATCGGGTGAGCAGCATTATGATATTATTTCGGCATTCATCAAATCACTTCGTGGCAGCGACCCCAACGGGGCGGTTTACTGGATGGCGCGGATGATCGTAGCGGGGGAAGATCCCTCGTTCATTGCCCGCAGGATGCTGATCATGGCTTCTGAAGACATTGGGAATGCCAATCCGACGGCGATGATCATGGCGAATGCCTGCATGCAGGCGGTGAACGTAATTGGCTACCCCGAATGCCGCATTATTCTTTCGCAAACGGCCGTGTACCTCGCCACTTCGCCCAAAAGCAATGCGAGCTACATGGCGATCGGCGATGCCATCGAGGCCGCCACACGCACCGCGCACCTGCCCGTGCCGTTGCATCTGCGTAATGCGCCTACGAAGTTGATGAAGCAGATCGGTTATGGAAAAGACTACAAGTATTCACACGATTTTGAAGGCAATTTCGCAAAACAGGATTTTCTGCCCGACGAGTTGAAGGGTACCAGGTTCTTCGAGCCGGGAAGAAATGCGCGTGAAGAAGAGATTCGAAAAAAGATGCAATTTTGGTGGGGTGACTGGTACGGTTACTGATCGTCACGCTGTTTAAGTTTTTCCTTAAACTTCTCGAAAGAAAGGTCCGGCGTGGGAACGTCCGGCGTGGAAACGTCCGGCGTAGCCTGTTCCTCGGTTCGGGCTATGCCTTTCAGGTCGCCTTCCAGCTTTTTTGCGAGCTTTTTCAAATTTTCGGTCGTTTCCATCCGGTCCACATAATCAGACAGCGGCTCCTGGCTCTTGTGATCGTTATCCGGGACGGTTGAGTCAGCGTGTAACTGTTCCATAGGTTGAGTCGTGAAAGCATATTCGCCGGCGGTCGTTGACAAGCCGCGTAAGTTATGCGATTGTAAAAGAGCAAACTTTCCGGAACATTGCAAGGAAAGTCAACATAAAATGTACCTAATACCACTAAATTGCCAAAAATGTCGAACCAACCTACTATGATTCCTGAAAGCATTCCTCTGATTGACAGACAACTGCTGATAAACCAGTGCAGGATACTCTCCATCATTGGTGACGAAAAAGAACGCGATCTCTGCGAAAAACGGATTGAAATACTGGAAAAAGGCTATACAGGACTCTATCCCAAAGTATTTAACAACTTGTACGAGGAAGTACCGATGAGCGTCTACAACGAGATTTCCGATATCATGAAGATGTACAGCCGTATCAACGATTCCATTCGGCTGCTCCCGGAATCGGACAAAGAGTTACTTGATCTGGCTTCACTGGAATTCGAAGGATTCGATCAGGATAGCGGTATGCATTATTATATGATGTCGTACCTGGTCGACCGAATGGACGAGCACGGTGACTACAAAGGGCGTGAATTGAAGTCACACAAAAGTGATTCACTGATTAAATATAACCGGATGCTTTCGGTATATTTTGACTATGAAAATGCCCAAAAGCAGCAATATTCGGCGCTTGATTTGCAAAAATTTATCGACCAGGTAAGGACGATAGTGCTTGATACTCAACAGTAATACGCGATCGCTTACCGATTAGTAAGTACATGCTATCTAACGGCTACAAAAAATATTATTTCCTAAACAAAAAACAATGTTTTGAATAAAGAAATCATTAAGTTTGTATCGAAAACCCGTGAAAAGGTTTTCAATAACGTTGAGTAAAATCAGACATCCCGGTTACCTTGTAATTGGGATGTTTTTTTATGCCCCTACCTTAATGCAGATGTATTTTTCTAAGCCTGTTAGCGTTGCGTTTGAGAAACAAACGTTCGCTGATTGAATAGTGGGTATGCGCGCTCTTCCTGTTCAGATCCAGAACCAGCCAGAACCCGCCTGCCGCCGCGCCGAAAAGGGCTATGATAACCAGCATCGGTGCAATGTTGTAGATATTTTGAAGTAACTGTGCCATAGTATCCGCTGTTAGTCAGGTTTGGCGGATATACATAAATAATCGTACCAGCACAGTACATTCCCCAACCGCTACTTCCTAGCGCTGAGCACTTTCGCGTCACAGCCCACCACCGCATTGTTGACATAGCCGACGCTTAGACCTGAGACTTTCGTGGTTTTCCCTGCCGGGAGCGGCGTTTTGATGGTGACAATCTTCGAGGTTAAGACAGCCTGTACGTCATTGAGGTATTTAAACTCCACTTCCACACTTTTCACGGGCGTGGCCGAGGTGTTTTCGAGCTCCATCGTATGGATGGCGAGACCACCCACCGGATGCCATTCGTTGGTCGTGATATTTATTTTGGCTGCAAGCTCCTCACCCGATCTCCCCACTCCTGCTTGCAAAGAGTCTCCGGAACTCAGCACCTTTGTTTCCGTTTTCACCACCTCCTGCTTTTTCAGGAAGTCGAACTGTTTATAGTAGTAAAGAATGTAAATGAAGGCACAAACCGGAATGATCGCACTGGCCCATTTTAATACCGGAATAAGGACCTTTCTGAACTTGCTCTTTTTACCTCTTTTGCTGGGCATAATAAAACTAACGTTGGTAGTCGGGATACTTTAAAAGCTCAAATATACCGCTCTACCGTTTTAAAAAAAGTACTTGCCGCTCCTTTTTGAAGCACAACATATAAAAAACAAACCGCTGGCTTTTGGCCAGCGGTTTGTCCGTGTATCGTGTGGACAGGACTACTGTCTTACAAATCTCTGAGAGCTTATAGTACCGTCGGTATGTGTCACCTGGACCACATATGCACCAGCTACAAGATTACGTGTGCTGATACCCGAGAGCAATGCGTTGGAAGCTTCGAAAACGACTTTACCAGAGGCATTTACCACCTTCACCAGACTCACTTTGCTCCAATCACCCACATTGAGTGTCAGGCTTTGCGAAGCGCTTACAGGGTTAGGGTAAGCCAATGCGAGCGCTTTGAAGTTCAGGTTTTCGATGCTGCTGTAAGAGTACGTTTCGTCGAGATCCACCATTTTCAGACGGTAGAGGTTCTGGCCTCTCAGTGGAGTTGCGTCCACGAATGAATAGTATTGATTCACGGTGCTCTCTTTGTGAGAAGCTAATGAACCGATCTTCGCCCAGTTTTTACCGTTCTGGCTGCGTTCGATATCAAAACGGTCGCTGTTGGTTTCTTCCGAAGTAGACCACGACAAAGAGGCTGTTTGGCCTTCCGCCAGGGCCTTGAAGCTAATCAGGGTTACTGGCAACGCTTTTTCGATCAACATTGTGAAAGATGCAACCGCGGTTTGGCCGAACTGGTTGGTGGCCTGTACGTCGAACGTATAAGTACCGTCTTGTCCGGTAGCAGGAGTACCTGCGAAATTACCGTCAGGATTAAGCGTAATAGTGTTTGGCAACGTACCGGCCAGGGTACGTCCGCCAGGTGCCGACACCTCGAACAAAGCATAAGTAAACTCCGTAGGCAGGCCGCACTGGATGCTGAAACTTGGTATGTCGTTGGTTTCTGCTTCAAATAGGTTGGATGCGACCGGGTCGAACACTCGGCCAGCGCTTACTGTTCCGCCTGTAAACGTTACAGGAGGGCGTGAGCTTAATTCGTGAATGCGCAAACCGTTAAATACCCCCGCAGTCGCAGTCGCCGTGATTACAATTCTGTCGAAGCTGCCACCCGGAACAAAGGACAACGTCACCAGATTGTTGTTCTCAAAGGGCGTGAGTAAGTTCAAACTCAACAGACCTCCACCTACGTTCTGCGTACTAACGAGCGTTGTGCCTAAATAGGCGCGGATATTAATGTTATTCAATAATGCCAAGTTTAAAAGTCCCCCTGGTCTGGAAATCGTCGCCAGAACCTGGTTCGTACCTGGGGATGGTGTGCCGAGGTAAACAGTTTGCGAAACTGACGATGCAACCCCTACGGTACCATTTTGCAAAAAGGCATAGTTGGTTGGCGTTACAACGCCGTCGATCGCCTTTTCAGGGTCTTGCAATGGATTGACCAACGAAAGATCGATACCCGTTGCATCCGGGTCGACGCCGGCAAAGGCGAATCCTGCCGCCTCGCATGGCGTGAACACCTGATTCGCATAGGTGGAAATAGCATCCACATCCATGTGAACCGTACCAATCGCTACCCCAAGGATTCCTGTGAAACCGGAGAAGTTCAGTCGGACGGTTACAGCATTATAACTTGCGGTCGACGTAACGGCCAGGTATAGATTGTTGTCCTTATCTTTCACTAATTCAGCCGATGCAGTACCCGCGTTGGTTGTCGTAACGATACCATCAGCTTGAAGAATTCCCAGCAAATTCACCAGACTTCCCAGATCCAGAGAAAGCCCTTCGGCAACTGGTGCTTTTATTTTTACATACGATTTCTGGCCCGCCGCAACATTCGCAGGCAAGTTTAGCGTCACGCTGGCCCAGCTCGCATACGTTACAACTGCAATTTTCAATCCAGAAGCATTGAGCCTTCCGTATTTCCCGTCTGGGGCACCGGTAACGCTGTCGATTTTTGTTACGGAAGCGGGTGCGAGGTTACTGGAGGTAGCACTGCTTGCTGACGTGGCATGTTCTGCCGCAAACGATAGCTGCGAAGATAGCACTGTCGCGGCAAGCACAGCGGCGACCTTCAGCGCACTGAGTTTTCTAATTAAAGAGCCGATAGAACTTTTCATAATGATAGAAATTTTAGAATAGTAACAAATCGTTATGTGAATAAAGGAACATGAATACTTGACAATCAATTAGTTATGATCAAACCAAAAATTCCGGAAACCCGCCGGCATGATTAATTCCTGAGTGGTGTCCCATTAGCGCGTTCGCTTACATATATACGCGAACACTCCCGACGGACTTCTGTGAAGGTGTCATTTAACGAATAACCGGGTGCCGGTCAAGAGAGATGAGTAAAAGTTTTTCTGTTACCGTACTATTAAAATTGGTTTAAATATGTTGATGAATGATGAAAGTGCGTCAAATTTAGCAGGTTAACTAGTTATACTATTTTACTCAAAGTAGATAGTACTTATTTGCAAATGTATTTATAAATGGATCAAAATAAACCCACATATTATTAGTATGAATATACCCCCCAAAAATTAGGGTAGTAAAATTAATTTTATCCACATAATAGTTGTAAATTCACCCAGGGTAGTCGCCGAAAAATAATCCATGCTTGACGTTTAATGGTAATTTTCAGCACTTTCCGAGTATTTAGCGCAGCACGATCCACTCTATCACACAACGGCGCATATGCCCCTGTTCCTTTGTTCATTACCCAAAAAAGCATGCTGGTGTAATTGTACAAAACAGGGCTCTTAAACTAGCCGTACAACCGTAAAAGTAATTCTATGAACATAGTTTTAGTCGACGAACAACTTCTTTTAGCCGATGCCCTCCAAAGCCTTCTGAGAATGTTGCCTGAAGTGCAAGCCGTGGAAACCTACATTGACGGCAAGCATTTTCTGAGTGAAAGAAGCACTACTCCGCCTGATATCCTCGTCATGGATCTCGCCCTGAACGGGCTGAACGGACTCGAACTGCTGGACGTCTGCCGTTCGACGCTACCCAGGGAAATGAAAGTGATCGTGCTATCGACAGTGACCGACGTGCAAACAATCAAACACACGGTCAGGAGGGGCGCCAATGGCTTCCTTTCTAAATCTACTCCCTTCGAAGAATTCAAGGAATCCATTTTCCAGGTTGCGCTGGGCAAGCAGTATATTAGCCGAGGCATTCGCGACAGCTTGATTAACAGCGTATTTACAGAAGAAGAAGTTGTAATGCACCTTTCCCCTCGCGAAAAGGAAGTACTGCAAAAGGTTTGTGGCGGCCATACGATCAAGGAAATCGCCTACGAATTGAAACTGAGCGCCCATACCGTTCAGTATTACCACCGCAGCGTGATGGACAAACTCAAAGTCCGGCGCACCACCGACCTCATCGTATATGCTATGCAGCACGGCCTCTATATCCCGTAGGCCGGGCCTTACCCGGCCTACGGCCGCTATTTATGGCCGGCCCGTGAGTCGTCCATAGAAGTCCGGAAGGGGATTCAGAACGGTATTCTTCCGTTGGTGCCAGTAAGGATACACAGGTGATTTTTCACTCGCTTCATCCAAACGTTTTACCTGTTCCAAAGTCAGGTTCCAGCCAACCGCGCCCAGATTTTGCTTCAATTGCTCCTCATTGCGCGCGCCTATCACAATGTTACTCACCGTAGGCCGTTGCAAAAGCCAGTTCAGCGCCACCTGTGCAACGGTTTTTTCAGTCTCGGCCGCCACTTCGTCCAGCACGTCGATCAGGTTAAAGAAGAAGTCCTCGGGTATGGCAGGCCCCTCGCCGCCGCCCTGCGCAATACGCCCCTCGGGCGGAAGCGGCTGGTTTCTGCGGTATTTACCTCCCAGGCGGCCAGCCGATAGCGGGCTCCAAACGATCGTACCCACCTTCTGGTCGACGCCGAGAGGCATCAGTTCCCATTCGAACTCCCTGCTCAGCAACGAATAATGCGCCTGGTGGGCAATGTATTTCGCCCAGCCGTACCGTTCCGAAACTGAAAGAGACTTCATCAGATGCCAGCCCGAAAAGTTGGAACAGGCAATGTACCGCACCTTTCCGTCGCGGATCAGGTCGTTCAATGCACTGAGCGTTTCTTCAACGGGCGTAGTGCCGTCGAAGCCATGCATATGGTAAACGTCGATATAATCTGTTTGCAGCCTACGCAAACTATCCTCGCAGGCCTTGATCAGGTGGAAACGGCCGGAGCCCGATTGGTTGGGCTTGTCGCCCATTCGGAACGTAGCTTTTGTGGAAAGAATGATCTTGTCACGCAGTCCGATAAGTGCTTTCCCCAGGATTTCTTCGGACAGGCCCTGCGAATAGACATTAGCTGTATCGAAGAAATTGAGGCCCGCATCCATGCACAAGCCTACCAGCCTTGCCGCCTCGTCCACTTGTGTATTGCCCCATGCCTTGAAGAAATCGCCGGTGCCGCCGAAAGTACCAGTTCCGAAACTAAGTACCGGCACCTTCAAGCCCGATCCTCCCAGTTGTCTGTATTCCATTTGCGTCTATGTTAAAAATGAACAGACCGAATTAAGGGATAAAATCCTCAAACATCAAGTCAGAAACGGTATTTGGGGCGCGGTCAGTACATAAAAAGGCCGGACGTATCCGGCCCTTTGCCTCAATCGTACAATCGGGAATCCGCCAGTCTCCCCAAATTGCCACAATCTCCGCAGTTCGTCTAGTTAGGTTATCTATACACTATGAAATTGTACTTTCTCTTTCATGTTTAGCTTCAAAAAAATATCTTCCCTGAAATTTCAGGGAAGATATCTGCATTATTTACTCAACGTTCCTCTATTACTTAACCTTCAAACCGCGCAACAGAAGCTCTAAATTGCTGTTGACTAGCCCCCAGTTTAATAATATGATTCAAATATCATCACTAGCATCGGACCTCACGAAATCTGATGTGCAAATGGTATTTTTGAGTGAATATTCGGAAAAAAGGGGCTGTTTTGATGCCCAAATCCGCCGTCTTAATTATCTTTAAAAGATATTTTTTATAGCTATTTGAATTTCCTGACTTAATAACCTAACCATGAACCGTAGAGAAGCTGTTCAAAGAATAACCTTCCTGCTTGGCGGCGCGATTTCTGCCCCGTTAATGGCCGGCATTGCAGGCGAACGTCTGAATTTCGGCCCGTCCCTCGCCGTGTCCGATCAGCAGGAAGCCCTGCTCGCAGAAGTTGCCGATGTGATTATCCCTACTACCGGCACACCAGGCGCCAAAGCAGCCGGGGCCGAGAAATTTATCGTGCGCGTCATGCGCGATTGCTATGTGATGGAAGATCAGAAAAAATTCTACGATGGTCTTGCCAAAGTAGATGCACTCGCTAAAGAAACCTATTCCAAAGACTTCGCCGCCCTGGACGCCACTCAGAAGAACGACATCATTAAAAAGACCACCGTTTCCGATAAGCCTTTTTTCCTGCAAATGAAAGGACTGACCGTCACCGGCTATTTTACCTCTGAAATCGGGGCAACACAGGCACTCGACTACCTGCCGATCCCCGGTCGGTTCGAAGGCAGCTGGCCCATGCCCAAAGGACAAAAAAGCTGGGCACTTTAATCCGGAAACATTCAAAGGGATAGCACCGGGCAATGCATGACCTCCTGGCTACTCCTGACAATCCCAAACTCTTTAAGAAAAATGGCGAACCTTAATATTGACGCAAAAAAAGATATCACTTACGACGCCATCGTGATCGGCTCTGGAGTTTCCGGCGGCTGGGCGGCGAAAGAACTGACCGAAAAAGGCCTGAAAGTGCTCATGCTCGAAAAGGGCAAGAACCTCGAACACGTTACAGGCTATGAAAATGCATTGAAGGCTCCCTGGGAGACCCAATACAATGGCCGCCTGACGGTCAAACAAAAGGAAACACACCCGTTCCTGTCACGCGATTATCCGTACAACGAAATGACTGAGAAGTACTGGATGAACGACATGGACCAGCCTTACGAAGAAAAAAAGCGCTTCGACTGGTTCCGCCCCAATATCGTAGGCGGAAAATCCATCATGTGGGGACGGCAGTCATACCGTTTAAGCGACCTCGATTTTGAGGCCAACCTCAAAGACGGCATCGCAGTCGATTGGCCGATCCGCTACAAAGACATTGCCCCCTGGTATTCTTACGTTGAAAAACACGTAGGTATTTCCGGTGAAAAACTGGGACTGCCGCAGTTGCCCGACAGCGATTTCATCCCGCCGATGGAAATGTATCATGTTGAAAAAGAAGTGCGCAAGCGGCTTGAAAAGGAATTCCCTGGCCGCACCATGACCATCGGGCGCGTCGCTAACCTTTCGCAACCCACAAAAATCCAGCTCGACGGCGGCCGCGGACCTTGCCAGTACCGCAACCGTTGTTCTTATGGCTGCCCTTACGGCGCCTATTTCAGCACCCAGTCGTCGACATTGCCACCTGCAATGAAAACCGGCCGGCTCACGCTCCGTCCCGATTCGGTTGTTCGCGAGATTATTTACGACGGCAAGAAACAAGGCGGGCGTGCTACCGGCGTGCGCGTGATCGATTCGGTAACCTTGCAGGAACGCGAGTTTTTTGCAAACATCATATTCGTATGTGCGAGCGCATTGGCGTCGACGGCATTGCTCCTCAACTCTACTTCCGATCGTTTCCCGAACGGCATGGGCAACGACTCAGGCGAGCTGGGCCATAACCTGATGGACCACCACTTCCGCACGGGCGCAAGCGGTACCTGGGAAGGCGACCTCGACAAATACTACTTCGGCCGCCGCGCGAACGGAATATATGTACCACGTTATCGCAACATTGGCTCCGACAAACGTGATTACCTGCGCGGCTTCGGTTACCAGGGTGGTGGTGGCCGCCAGGGCTGGCAGCGTAATGTAGCCGAACTCGCATTCGGCGCGGATTTCAAGGAAGAACTGACAACGCCGGGCAATTGGACAATGGGCTTCGGAGGTTTCGGCGAGACATTGCCTTACCACGAAAACCGCATGTACCTCAATAAGGACAATAAGGACAAATTCGGAATACCGGCAGTGGTGTTCGACGCAGACCTTCGCGAAAACGAGAAGAAAATGCGTAAGGATATGATGAACGACGCGGCTGAAATGCTCGAAAAGTCGGGCGTCAAAAATGTCCGGACCTACGATAATGGCTCATACCTGGGTATGGCAATCCACGAAATGGGTACCGCGCGCATGGGACGCGATCCCAAAACGTCGGTATTGAACGGAAACAACCAGCTCCACGCGGTGAAAAACGTATTCGTTACGGACGGCGCGGCAATGACTTCGGCCTCGTGCGTGAACCCGTCGCTCACCTATATGGCGCTTACTGCGCGAGCCGTAGATTTCGCCGTCAAGGAATCAAAAAAGAAAAGCATCTGATGGTAATTACCGAGGCCAGGTCGCAAAACCTGGCCTCTCTTTTTTTAGAGCAAGCGCATAACAGTTTGCAAAAAAGCTTTGCTATTTTTTGCAATATTTTGCAATTTTCTGCAAAACTGTATTTCTTTGCACAAAATTCACACCGACATTAATGGAAGAGAAACTGAGGATTAGCGCCGCCAGAAGGGCAACATTATTGATATTTCTTGTTTGCGGCATTGGCCTGTCCTGCTGGGCACCTATGGTACCTTTTGCCAAGATCAAACTGGGTCTCAACGACGCCGATCTGGGTGTGGTATTGCTTGCATTGGGTGCGGGTGCCATTCTTACGATGCCGCTTACCGGCCTGCTGATCAATAAATATGGCAGCCGCACGGTAGCAATTGTTTCGGCGCTCGTGATTGCCTCTCTCCTGCCGCTTCTGCTGCTTGCCAGCTCGCCCTACCAGCTTGCGGCTGCATTGTTCGTGTTTGGTGCAGGAATCGGATCTATTGATGTCTCCATGAATGCGCAGGCTGTGGTGGTGCAGGAACGGCACGGGAGCCATATCATGTCTTCTTTCCACGGGATGTTCAGCCTTGGCGGGCTCATCGGTTCGATGGGCCTTGGCTTCCTGATCAAGGCAGGGCTTTCACCAACCTACGCCGCGGTGGCGATTTCTGCATTGCTGGTATTTATCACCGTAACGCAGTCGCGGTACCTGCTGCCGCATTCGGAAGAAGCGAAAATGGATGGAACCAGCTTCGTACTGCCCAAGGGACCGGTTATACTGCTGGGTATTATGTGCTTCATTCTTTTCCTAGCCGAAGGTTCATTGTTGGATTGGAGCGCAGTTTTCCTGCAATTTTCGCGCGGCTTCGACCCTTCATTCTCCGGACTCGGCTATGCGGCATTTTCAGTGGCAATGGCCATCATGCGGCTTACCGGCGACGGTATCATCCATCGGCTGGGACCTGCGAAAGTGGTGTTTTACGGCACCATGCTTGCCGGTGCCGGGTTCCTCGTTGCGGTCATGATCCCTTCCGCCATCGCAGCACTGGTTGGTTTCGTCATGGTGGGACTGGGCGCTGCCAATGTGGTACCTATATTTTTCACCGCCGCGGGGCGGATTCCGAATATTCCACCGTCCATCGCATTGTCGGCAGTGACCATTCTGGGTTATTCCGGCCAGCTCGCAGGGCCCGCTGTGATTGGCGTACTTGCCGAAATCACCTCGCTGTCGTGGGCCCTCGGATTAGTTGGCTTACTGCTGTTCTTCGTCGCATTCGGCTACAAGCACCGCGATTAGAATGCCTCGCCTGTAAAGAGATAAAAGCCGGGTCCGTCCCCGGTAAAACCGACATCCAGCCGCAGGTAAATGTCTTTTTTGCGAAATAACAAATAACGGAGCCCCACGCCGCCCGAAAGTCTCGCGCGTGCAGGTACGAGCGAACTGATTTTAGGCCCTACGACCGCCGCTCCCGCAAATACCACGCCACCAAACCGCTTGCTGAATCCGAAAGGCAACCAACGATGCTCCACCTGCGTGGCCAGCATATTCTTGTCGCGGTACCGGCCATAATAATAGCCGCGCATGATCATTTCGCCACCCATCAGTGCCATTTGATTGAATGGCACATTGCCCGTGAAAAAGTTACCGTAAATCTGCCAGGCGAGCACGTTACGCCGGGTCAGCGGGTGCGAACTGCGTACGTCCAGGTTAAACCCCTGGAAGTTGTAGTGGCTGCCTACCGATTGATTGTATTTCAAAAAAGACAATTCCCCGAAAAGGCCCTTACGGACATTGAGCACATTATGCCGGTTATCGTAAACCAGTGCGGCTCCCAGCCCGATGTTCCGGGTGCCGTCGCTCCCGGCGGGCTCGTCGTAAAAATGGTCATCGGGCTGCCTGAACTCCGCATTATAAAGTTGCTGATAATCGATTTCAGGTCCTATGAAAAAGTTGGGCATGACCCGCCGTAAAACCCGCTGCCGGAAGAGCAGATAATTGGCGTCGATCAACGCCGGTTCTTTATCCGGTGTGGTATGCCCTATTCCATAATATAACAATGGAAAACGCTGAAAACGCGTCCTTCCGAGGAAAAACCACTTATCCTTATCACCATAGATCGCATTATCAAGCCAAATGCCGTACTGCCCTTCCAGTGTTACGAATGTAAATGCCGCTACCTCGCTCAGCCGGTTCAGGGTATCGCCTTTGGCCTGGAAAAGAAGGAGTGACGACAGCCCGATTTCAAGGCTGGTTTCCGGGGCATAACCCAATGTCGGGTATATGCGAAAACTGGACTTCCCTTCGCCGGTCGTGTCTGAAATCGTCTTTTGTACAAATCGTTTGAACCACCCGTTCTGCGCAGACACATGCGTAGCCCGCACGGTCACGATCAGGGCCAGCATGAAAACATATCTTCCGCTCAATATGCTACTGTGTTAGTTGAGAGTTTTATTTCAACCATTTATTAAAAAAATCAATCCGCGGGCATCAAGTAGATGCGGCGCAACCCGTCTCTTTTCCTTCAAACCATTAATTACGGAATGAGAACCCGCATTTTGCTCCTTTATCTTTTTTTTAATACCAGCTGTCTTCTGGCACAAAACAAACCGGAACTCTGGTGGAAGAGAAACAATCTGAGAGTTATCCAGATGAACCTTCCAGCCTACGAGGCCGCGACGATCAACGCCGATTCCATTGTGACCGACCTCGTTGCCTGCTCCGCTAACACACTACTGATCAATGCGGGGGGCATTATGGCTTTCTATCCTACCAAACTCGATTTTCATTACCGGAACCCATACCTCAAAGACAATAATGTACTAGCCGACGTAATCCGCAAGTGCCATGAGAAGGGGATTAAAGTAATCGTCCGCTTCGATTTCAGTCGCGTGAACGAGCGCATTTTTAAGGCACATCCCGACTGGTGCTACATTTCCCCAAAGGGCGAACGGATTATCAACACGGATATGTATGTCGTGTCAATCAACGCGCCATATGTCCAAGAAAAGGCGTTCAGGATCATCGAAGAAGTGATCGACACTTTCCCGATCGACGGAATTTTCCTGAATATGCCCGGTTACCAGGTTAATAATCCCTATGAAGGCAAATATCATGGGATAGATCAAAATGACTATGACAAAAAGCGTTTTGCGGAATTCAGCGGCGGCGACGCACTACCTACCGAGGAGAACAAGGCTGACCCGCTTTTTCAGAAATACCTCGAATTTAAAAAGGTAACCGTCGAAGACTGGTCGGAGCGGCTTCGCAAACTGGTGAAATCCAAAAATGAGCAAATCGCGATCTGTACTTACTCCGACAAGTTTGTGGACATCATCCGCCATGAATCGCAGAGCATGACTACCCTGCCCTATTGGCCTTATACTGCTTCGGACAACGTCGGCAATGCGGTCAATTCATTTCCGGAGCATATTATCAGCAATGCCAGCATTCAGCAAATCTCCTTCCAGTCACGATACAATGCCGTGGAGCCGGAAGAAACGCGGATCAGGCTATGCGAGAATATCGCCAACGGATCGGGACTGGATATGAGCATGATGGGCGATATGCGCGGGTATGAGGACGAACGAAGCTACCCCGTTTTCAGGAAGGTTTATGGTTTTCATAAAAACAATGAGGCCTATTTTGGCAAATACAAATCGGTTGCGAAAGTGGCCGTAATTGCACCCGGAGCCTGGCCAAATGGCGAACCGATGCAGGAATACCGCGGCATTCAGCTAATGCTCCGCGAGGCACATATTCCGTTCGATATCGTAGAGGACGGTCAAATTGCCCATTTAGAACAAAAAGTGAAAGGATATAAACTGATCATTCTGCCCGAAATCTCCTACCTGAAACCGGAAGCCCTTCGCGTGCTGAAAGAAGCCAGCCAGCAAGGCACCAACCTGATCGCCACCAACCGGACGTTTTTTGATAGCCCGGAGACATTGGAAACACTTTTCGGTGCAAAAATCGACAAGAAGGACAACGACGGCGCCGGTAACTACCTTGTGCCCGACGACCGGAGCGTTTTCAGGAGCTTTAAAGGGCAAAACATGCTTTTCTGGAAATTCAATCTTGGCCTTTACGACCTTTCTGGTGCCCACCGCCGACTGCTTCCCGTGCTCGCCAAAGGCCGTCCCGGTCCTCCCGAGATCATCGGCGGCCATGACGCCACCGGATATTATGCATTGGGCATCAAGAACCACCCGAAAAGTAAGGCAGCACTTTTTCCTATTAACCTGGGGAGGATCTATTACATGCACGGTTATGAGGAACACAAGTACCTCTTGCTGGATGTGATCTACCACATGCTACCCGAAATCGCACAAGATTTCGAGACAAACGCGCCCGCCAGGGTCGAAACCGTATTAAAGGAATTCACCAGGAATACCCACGAAAACCGGGCCAAAAACACCTCTGACGGCCAAATTCTGCACCTGATCAACCTCACCGGTTTCAGCGGGAACACCTATTTCGAACCGCTGCCCGTCCACGATTTGCAATTCAAAATCAGGCTGGCGAAAAAACCGCAAAAAGTATTTACATTAACGAATCACAAGCCTTTGAATTTCACCTGGAAAGACGGCACAATCAGTGTCTCGCTCACGCGCCTCGCGGAGTTCGAAAGCATTGTGATGGAATGGTAAATTAATCAAACGCTCCCTTATGAAACCCAGACTCTTCCTGCGCATTGCTGCGCTTTGCATCCTTGTTCACTTGATCGGCCATTTTTTCGGCCATTTCTCGTGGAGAGAAACCCCCGATCCCGTTAAGCAGGAGGTCATCAGGCAGATGACCGGGCCGAAGTTCGAATTTATGGGCGTAATGCGAAGTATGGGCGACTATTTTGAAGGTTACGGCCTGATCCTCTTCATCGTATATGGTATGTCGATAGCGCTTATCCTGTCAGCTATGCGGTATGCCGACAGTAATCACGACATTGCCCGCAAAGTGCTCACACCTATCGGAATCGGCTTCGTCGCAATGGGCGCCATCGAATTTGTTTATTTCTTTCCATTCGCCGCATCGCTGAGCCTCGGCGCGGGCATATTTATCATCCTCGCCATATTTTTGAACGGATAGGCTATAACCTGGGAGCGTCTGGCTTGTTGGGCGCTTCTCCTGGATTTATGCCGCGGGTTTTCAGTCTGCGGCCATAACTTTTACCATTGACTTTCACGTATAACACGTCAAAATTGCTTCCGCCAAATGTTAATTTGGTAGGATTACCATTTGGTAAAGGCAAAATAGCATTCACACGGCCAGTCTGATCGAGGACTTGTACACCCAAGTTCGTAGCAATATAAATCCGGCCATCACGGTCGCAAACAATGCCGGAGGCCCCCGCTTTATTTTCGGTATCAGACACATGCAACCATCCGAAGCGCTGCCTGTACGCCAATTTCCGATTCGATTGAATCTGGTAGGAATATACCCAATGTGAGGTCGAGTCAACGGTATAAACCAATGTCTGATCGGGAGAAAGCGCAGCGCCAACGGCTTTGAGTGTTTTCAAAGAATTCTCGCTTGACGGTGTCGGTTTTCCCTTAATTGGAAAAGCATCCGCTGCTTCCGTCCATTCCTCCCCCGGAACCAACAATGCCGACAGAAAAGCATTTTGCGATTGCCCTCTCTTGACTTCCCCGGGCCAGCCTTTCCACAAATAGCGCATCGCCTCAGGGAACAGCGAAGTGCCTTGTTTGCCATTATGGCCGCCCTCGCCCCATTGATGTTTCACCTCGTAACCGGCGAATGTCAAAGCACGAAGCATCGTTTGATTGGCCATCCACCAGTCGCCTGCGTAGATATTCAGATCGTTGGCGCCGTCCTGCATATAAATGCGGATGGGTTTGGGCTCATACTTCCTTATCAAAGTCGGGTAGCGATCTGCGCCGCGCAGGCCAACGTAAGTTCCTATGGCACTAAAAACGCGTGAGAATGCCTCAGGACGCTCCCATGCGGCAGTGAATGCGCATACGGCACCGCTGCTCGAACCACCGATGGCCCGGTCATTACCGTTTTTCGACAGCCGGATCTGCCGACCGTCGCTGGTTTTTTGCTTTTCCACCTCGGGCAGGATTTCATCCAGGATAAACCGCACATAGGCATCGCCCAGCCCGTCGTATTCAAAACTACGGTTGAAACGGTCATTCGCGGCACTAGGGTCCGCCGCTTTCACGCGGCCATGCATCACGAACACACCGATCGTTACGGGCATTTCCTTTTGGTGGATAAGGTTATCGAAAACCGTTGGCGCCTTCCATTGAATGCCGTCCTGATTCACATACACGCACGCCGGTGTATCGGGTTTATATTGCGCAGGCACATACACCCAGTACTCGCGCCATGTGCCGGGGAATATGCTGGATTTATCAAAAATAAATTTCAATACCTCGCCCTTGGGTACATCCGCGTGCTCTTCTGAGGCCGGGTCGACCGGATAGGCCTCTTCCGGGCTTTGGGCTGCTGTAAAAAACGGTGCAAAAAGGCAAAGCAAGAGCAAAAAACGCTTCATACTGGTGTGTATTTTAATTAAGAACAATCATTTACAAATAACTCAACCACCACGTCCGCTTCCGCGCCCGATACTCGCCGTACCATTTGCAGGGCCAATAAAGTGCTATGACAATCAATATCCAGATAATGTAAGTCTGCCCCAGGGAGTATCCGAAATCGTTCGGCCTGAACTTAAAAAACAGGCTGTCGTCCGTTGCTTGTTGCCAGGTGTAGCCGGAAAGGAACACTGCCACGAGGGTCATGATGTGAATGAGGTAGAAATGCACGATAAAAAAGAAAAACGGCACCCGACCGTACACCGTGCAAATGCGGCTGAATGCGTTGTCTGTCTGCTCGGTGAAGGCCAGCAGAATGAGTATCGGGCCTTGCGTCATGCAAGTAAAAAAAAGCGACGGCGGGTATTTGGTCACATTAAGGAAGGACATAAAAGTTTTGATACCCGTATCCTGAGCCGACCAGGGGGCCGGATCGCCGTAGCCATTAATCAATCTCAAAACCACAAAAAGAACCGTAAGCACCGACCCAATGAGCAACAACAGCTTCTTGCGCCGCGCGGGATCCGCATTGCGGTTAAAGAGCATGCCTAATCCGTAACCCGACATCATAATGCCCGCCCAGGGAAATAGCACATACAGGAAGATCACCGCCCCACCGTCGGGACGTGGCAGGAATGTTCCCCTACCGGTGAAGAATATGCGCAGCAGCGTGTCCGATAACGTGTTTTCCTGCAACTGCACATAATCCAGCAGGTTATGCCCCAGCACCAAGGCCAGTCCGAGGATCAGGATCGTTTTCGGCGAGACAAACCGCACGGCTATACCGAGCACGATCATCGCCCCACCCAAAGCCCAGAATACGGCAAAAAAGAGTGTTTTGTAATAAATATCAAATGTGAATGCGAACGTGATAAAGACCATTTCTACCAAAATAAGCCAGAAACCGCGCTTGATCAGGAAGGCCGACTTCTCGGCTGCGGTTTTGTTCACTCCGGACAAATAGGCCGATAAACCCGACAGCATCATGAACGACGGCGCGCAGTAATGCGTGATCCATCGCGTGAAAAACAATGCAGGTGTGGTGGTAGCAAGGTCGGTAGGATCGCCGGTGGCACCTGCGATATGGAAAAAATCACGCACATGGTCGAGCGCCATGATAATGATAATCAAACCGCGAACAGTGTCGATCGACCGGATCCGGCTGGTGAGGGTGGTGGTGGTCGTGTACATGACTAATAAGAGTTGAAAACAACTGACCTAAGAAGCCACATAAATTACTGATTTACTGCCTATATCCCTCAAACAAAAGGCAACAAAAATCCCGGCAATTTTCAACAAAACGCTGAGAAATACCGGGACCTAAAAGCGGAAAGCGGATTATAGCAATGCGGCACCGAAAACGCCGGCGCTATCGCCCAGCTTCGGCTTCACGATCGGTGTAGTAACGATTCCTTTATTGAAAATATACTTGCGGATGCGCTCGTAACCCGCGGTATAAAGCAGGTCGATGTTGCCGACGCCGCCCCCGATCACGATCAGATTCGGATCGATCACGTTGATAAGCGTAGAGATTGCCCGGCCGTAGTATTCCAGCAGGCGTTCGATCGTCGCTTTGGCATGCTCGTCGTTCCCTTCGTGGTAACGTTCCAGCACGATTTTCATCGACACCTTTTCTCCACTCAGTTTTTCGTAATGGCGTTCCAATGCGGGCCCGGCGATCACCTGCTCTACGCAGCCTGCTTTACCGCAATAGCATGCCTCACCGCCTTCTTCAAGGATATTGTGCCCCCACTCGCCGCCAATACCGTGGTGCCCGCCGATGATCTTGTTGTTCACGACCAGTCCGCCGCCTACACCGGTACCCATAATCACCCCGAAAACTACTTCGGCGCCGTGGTAATCCTTACCCGCACCCATCAACGCCTCAGCCAACGCAAAACAGTTCGCGTCGTTGGCCAACTGGCAGGGCACGCCAAGTATCTTTTCCAGATCGGCCTTCAACGGCATTCCGTTGAGGCAGGTCGTGTTAGAATTTTTCATTAATTGAGAATCCGGTTCGAGCACGCCCGGCGTGGCAAAACCAACCTTACGGGGTTGCTCTCCCACCTGCTCCGCCACCATGTCGATCAGCTTCTTGATTTGCGACAGAATGTGGTCATAGCCATTCACTGATTCCGTCGGCACGCGCATACGCACCACCACTTCCAGATTCCTTTCCGAATCCAGTACAGCACATTCTATTTTGGTACCTCCTAAGTCGATTCCCCAGAGTTTCATTATTGGTTTTTTGAACTTTGTTTTTGAATTGTTAAAATGACCGCCGACCATGGACCGCCGACCGCCGATTGTTGTCACTGCCGATCGCTGACGCTAATTGCCGATATTCTCAATGTGATTAATAAAATTTATAACCCAAAAAAACACGGCGGTCAGCGGTCGGCCGTCAATCAATGCGCCTTGTAAAATTTGTAGCCGAACAGGAAGATCACCGTGTAGCAAATGATCGGCAGGTAATAGGCATGCGCCACGTTGGTTTCTGCCACCGCGCCCATCAGGAACGGGAAGAATGCACCACCGGCAACCCCCATCGCGATGAACGACGAGCCCTGCTGCGTATGAGGGCCCAGGTTTTTAAGACCGAGACTGAAAATCGTCGGGAACATGATGCTGAAAAAGAAGTTGAGCATCATGAGTGCGATGAACGAGGGCCATCCCCATGCCTGTGCCACGATAAGGCACATGATGATGTTGCTAAATGCAAAGATTGCCAGCAATGTATGCGGAGCGATGAAGCGCATCAGGAAAGTACCAACGAAACGTCCGGCCAGCATGAGTGCCATAAAGGCGATCATATAGTTAGCTGCCACCGCGTCGGTAAAGCCCATTTTTTCGTGTCCGTAGTTAATGAAAAATGCCCAGGTGCCGCCTTGCGCTGCTACGTTGAACGTCTGCGCTAGGACCGCCCAAACGAAATGGCGATGCTGGAACAATGTCTTTCCGGGCTCCGAATCCACGTTTACCGCGTCGGGGTCCACATCAGCGGCATGCGGGTCAATAAGTGCCGGTACTTTCACAAAGGAAAATGCCAGGGCGATCAACGCAATCACCGAACCAATGGCGATATAGAGGTTCTTCACGGATGTAAGGTCAGTACTGCCTTCGGTATGGCCGCGGAACAGGAAATAGCCACCAATTGCAGGCCCCAAAATCGCGCCCAATGCATTAAATGCCTGTGCGAAGTTGATGCGCTGATCACTGGTACGCTGATCACCCAGCGACGCTACAAATGGGTGCGCTACGGTTTCAAGCGTAGCCAGTCCGCAACCCAGGATAAAGAGTGCCACACCGAAAAAAGGAAAAGAGGCTGTACTTGCCGCCGGAACGAAGAGGAATGCGCCCAATGCAAACAGCGACAAGCCGAGTAATACACCGTTTTTATATCCGAAGCGCTTCATGAACAAACCCGCCGGGATACCCATGATGAAGTAAGCGCCGAAAATCGCAAACTGTACGAATGCGGATTGTGTCTTAGTCAGGCTCAGTACGTGTTGGAAATGTTTGTTGAGCACGTCACCCATCGTAATAGCGATCCCCCAGCACATGAAAAGGGATGTTACGAAGACCAGGGTAACAAGGTATTTTTTGTCAGTAAACTTAGGCGGGGAGGCGTGGGTAGTGCCGGCAGACGGATGGTTGCTCATTTAGCTGAATAGTAAAATTAAATATTGGGTTCGGTCTATTTTTGCAAATGTATATCAGAGAAATTTAAAAACTGTATCCAGTCGAACATTTTAACGTCGTGCCCGCCCGGCCGGATATGAAAGCCTATTTGGCCCATCAGAGGCCGATTCAGTGCTGGGAAAGGCACATCGGGAAAACCGTTTGTCCCTAAAAACCGGTACACTGCATCCACAGCTCGCGCGGTGGCAAACTCACCCTGCGGATCCGCATTCTTGTCGTCCTCGGCCGTTGCCAGGTACACCGGTCGCGGGGCGATCAGCGCCAGGACGAAATGCTGGTCGAATGGCAGTTCCGTGTCTTTTCCCTTGTATTTGGCCAGACTACGTGCATACCAGTGCGGAAATACCGTACAAAGCCGGTTAATATCCTCTCCGACCCCGCGCCGGAACTGCTTCCCGCCACCTGCACCCGATTCATTGCTCAGTACGGCAGCAAACCGGCGATCTGTTGCACCAGCCCAAAGCGCCGCCTTTCCCAGCCTCGAAAAACCGAATACCGCTACGCGCCCGGCATCGATATCCTTGTCGGTTTCGAGGTAATCCATCCCGCGACTCAAAGCCCAGGCCCAGGCTGCGATGGTGCTAAAATTATCCTCACGCTGCTGCAATTCCGGGTACAAAGTGTGAACACCCGTTCGGAATGCCTGGTCTTTGCGGTCCGAGGCAATTTCTTCTCGGTAAAGCGTTACAAGTGCATACCCGCGTGCGAGAATGCTGTCCACCGCCCATTGCGAAGCGTTCACGCCCCGGCATGCATCGCCTGCTTTGCCGTCGGCCGAGCACGGAAACATACCGCTGTTCTCAACCCAGGCGGTCGTGAGTTTAATGCCCGGGTCGGCATGGATGGCCTGGTTACCAATGAAATTAATCCCGATAATGGCCGGCACCGGATGCTTGGTCTGATTTGGAATATAAATCAACAGGTCAAAACGGGCTTCCTTACCTTTTTCGGAGATGTGAACCGTTACCTGCTTACGCGTCGCCTTGCCGCCCAATGCATTCTTATCCAGGTCAAAAACTTCGAAACGCATATTCTGAGGGCGCTTCGGAGCCGTGCCATACATTTCGCGCGTCATCGTTTCAAGTATCTCCTTCCGTCTGCGTTCCCATTCCTTTACCGATTTCACCTTTTGCCCGCTGTTAAAGGTAAATGGATCGGGCAATGCCTGATTACCCTCCTGGGCATGTATTATTTGCGGCAAAACAGCCAGGCAAAACGTCAGCACGAAAAGAAAACACCTCATAATGAGCCGCATCATACAGGTTTTATTTATTTTTTATTGAAATAAGTATTCATAAAAAGCAGTTGGTGCTGCACTGCATTCTCCCAATACTGCCAGTTATGGGCACCCGGGCGGGCAATGTAATCGTGCGGGATCTTGCGGTATTCAAGCTGCTTGTGCAGGTTCTCGTTTACGCCGTAGAAGAAGTCTTCGGTACCACAATCGATAATGAGGGAAAGTGTATTGGGAGTTAGCAAATGGAGCATATTAATGACCGTATTCTTCTCCCATCTTTCGGGCTGGTCTGCATAGCTACCCAGGCGTTTGGCCATGTCCCAGTTGTTGGGGAAAGGGCGAATATCCACGCCACCGCTCATGCTTCCGGCTGTGCCGTATACATCCTGGTGCTTTAACGCGAGGTACAATGCGCCGTGCCCACCCATGCTCAGCCCGGTAATGCCACGTCCCTTCCGGTCCTTGATGGTTTTATAGTTTTTATCGACGTAGGAGACCAGTTCTTTGGAAACATAGGTCTCGAACTGCGACTGCGGGTCAACCGGACTATCCCAATACCAACTGCTGAAACCGCCGTCGGGGCAAACGATAATCATATTATACAAGTCGGCGGCTTGCTGTATACCGGGAGCTTTCGTGACCCAGTTGGAATGGTTGCCGCTGTAACCGTGCAGCAGGTACACTACCGGGAACTCCTTCCCCGAACTATACCCCGCAGGCCGTACCACGACCACTTTGAGGTTCCTTTTCATAACCGCGCTGTTGACCTCCACGGTATCGACCTGTGCGGCGGCAACTTGCGTAGCATTTACCTGACAGAGTGCAAACAGCGCAAATGCCAGTAGTGATAAAAATGATTTTTTCATTCTAAGAAACTCAAAACAGATTAGGAAAATGACGATAAAGAAGCAGCTCTTACCGTAGCTTTTGAGAAAATTTTCTACAACTGCACGGGGGAAAAGCCTTGAACCCCGCAAATATTGTGGAAACCGGGGAAATATCTCGTTTTAGCGCATGATAATATGCCTGGCATCTAAATTGATATACTCCTGATATCTCTAAAATAACTCTAACTCAAAATTTTACAACAATGGGAAATCTCCTGTATACCATAGCCGTGATCCTGGTGATTCTGTGGCTGATCGGCTATTTCGGCTTTGCAAGTTTTGGATTAGGAAATATCATTCATATTCTGCTGGTGATCGCCGTGGTCGCCATCATTCTCCGCCTGATACGTGGCGACAGGGTGGTGTAGCGCAAACTCCATCAGATGTACGAGGCCCGGTGCGTTTGTAAAACAACGTCCCGGGCTTTTGTTTGCCCGGCTCCGGGCACAGTTATTTCTGATCTCGCGCAAAGATTTTTAACCAAAACACGATTTCATGGAAACGGCAATTGAATATAACTACCCATCGCTAGTCAATGCAGCATTTACCAGCCGTGTTGATGCCCAAAAAGCCTACGACGAGCTGATTTACCGGGGTTACAAACCCGAAGACATCAACGTGATCGTCTCGGATGAAACGCGTCGGGTGCATCATGAAGAGTCGGCAAACGAAAAACCGGCCCACTCTACAATGGAAAACGCCGGCATAGGCTCGGCCATTGGCGGCACGGCCGGCGCGATTGCCGGGGCGATCATTGCGATTGGCACAACCGTTGCAATCCCCGGACTTGGGATCGCGGTGGCCGGTCCGTTGCTTGCGGCTCTTACTGGCGCGGGAGCGGGCGGGCTTACGGGCGGCATTGTAGGCGCTTTACATCACCGCGGCGTACCCAAAGAGCATGCGGAAATATTCGAATCCAGTATTCGCGAGGGCGGAGTCATCATCTCATTCACACCCCGCACCATTGAGGACCGGATGGAGATTATAGAGGCCTGGAACCGCTACGGCGCCCGGCAGCTGCACGGCAATGAAACATACTCGCCCTGAAACAAAAAGAACCCGCCATCGAGCGGGTTCTTTCATTACAATAAGTCTTTAATCCTTATCCAGACGTTCTCGGCGAGGATTTTATGCCCTTCGGCAGTGGGGTGGATGCCATCTGCCTGGTTCAGTCGGGATTCCCCCCCTACCCCTTCGAGCAGGAACGGAATGAGTGTCACATCATTCTTTTTAGCCAGATCGGCGTAAACGTCCTTGAATTCGGTAGCGTATTTCCGACCCATATTCGGCGGGATTTGCATTCCTGCGAGCACCCGCTTGGCATCCGGGTATTTGGCTTTCACCTTATCGAGAATTTCTTGCAGGTTCTTTCTGGTTTCGGAAACAGGAATGCCCCGCAGGCCGTCGTTTCCGCCCAATTCGAGGACAAAAACATCGAGGGGTTGTTTGAGCAACCAATCGATACGGCTGTTACCGCCCGAGGTGGTCTCGCCGCTCACCCCCGCGTTGACGACCTTGTAGCTAAGCCCCAGCGAATCGATCCGCTTCTGAATAAGCCCCGCAAAGCCCTGCGATGGGTCGTCTAGGCCGTAAGCCGCGGTAAGGCTGTTGCCGAAAAACACGATGATCTTCTTTTGAGCAGCGGGTTCTTTGGCTTCTTTATGTGTAGAATCGGCTTTTTGCCCCGATTCTTCCTTTTTCCCGCCGCTGCACGAGAACAGCGCGGCTGCCAGAAAGGACAATGTTAAAAATGTCTTGAAACAACGCATATCAATCATAATCAATATCGAAAGGGAACGAATTTTATGGTTATAAAACGCATACCGGGCCTTTCATTCTCATTTAAAAACCGTTTAAACTATATTTATGAGAAACAATAGCCGAAAAGAGCCAAATTAGGTCTTTCGCGATTGCCTGCACGGCACCACGCAAACATAAAAGAAAAACGATTGATGAATACCATACTCGATCTGCACGACGTCAGTAAAATATATAAAAGCGGCGACCGCACACTCAAAGTCCTCGACAATATCAGCTTTTCTATCGAAACAGGCTCCACAGTCTCGATCGTGGGCCCTTCCGGCAGCGGCAAAACGACGCTCCTCGGCCTCTGCGCCGGGCTCGACCGTTCGACGACCGGTACTGTGGAGCTGCACAGCACCCGGCTGAACGGCCTCACCGAAGATCAGCTCGCCGCCGTTCGCAATCAATACGTAGGCTTTATTTTCCAAAACTTCCAACTCCTGCCGACGCTCACCGCATTGGAAAATGTGATGGTACCTATGGAACTGCGTGGTGAAAAGAACGTAAAGTCCCGCGCGCTCGACCTGCTCGACAAAGTGGGCCTCGCCGAACGCAGCCACCACTACCCTACTCAGCTCAGCGGCGGCGAACAGCAGCGCGTATCACTGGCACGCGCGTTTTCCAACCAGCCCCAGATCCTGTTTGCCGACGAGCCAACCGGTAACCTCGACGCCGAAACGAGCGAGAAAGTTGTAAAACTGCTTTTCGACCTCAACCGCGAGGCAGGTACAACGCTTGTGGTCGTTACCCACGACCTTGAACTCGCTGCCAAAACCCAGCGCATTATCCGCATCAAAGGCGGCAAAATTGTGGAGGCCAGCTAACCATGAATTCCTGATGAACCCCAATACTTTCAATCTTTCGTGGTTACTGCAAATGGCCTGGCGCGACAGTCGCAAAAACCGCGCGCGGCTGGCCCTATTTATATCATCTATTATCCTGGGTATCGCCGCCCTTGTAGCCATTTACTCGCTCGGCGACAACCTGCGCGACAATATCGATAACCAGGCGGCCACGCTCATCGGCGCGGACCTTTCCATTTACAGCGGAAAAAAAATCGAAGGGAAAGCGATGACGTTCGTCGATTCGCTGGGCAAAGTGCGCTCCGAGGAGCGGGCATTTGCTTCGATGGTTTACTTTAACAAAGGAGGGGGCAGCCGCCTGACGCAGGTAAAAGCACTCTCCGGCGATTTTCCCTATTACGGAAAGTTGGAAACCATTCCTGTTACGGCTGAAAAGACATTCCGGGACCGGCAGGAAGCGTTGGTCGATCAGACGCTCATGCTGCAATACCGCGCGCAGGTCGGGGATTCGATCAGGATCGGTGAAGTAACCTTTGCCATAGCGGGTGTGCTCGAAAAAGCGCCGGGCGCAACAGGCATCGCCGCTTCGGTGGCGCCGGTTGTGTACATTCCAATGCGTTTTCTGGATCGGACGGGCCTCATGCAAAAAGGCAGCCGTGTCGGTTACAGGTACTATTTCAAATATCCCGCGAAAACGGATGTCGAAAAAATGGTTAAAACGCTGGAACCGAAGTTCGAGCGCTACGACCTCGATTATAACACCGTTCAAAGCCAGAAAGAGGATACCGGCCGGGAGTTCCGCGACCTTACGCGCTTCATGTCGCTGGTAGGTTTCGTCGCGCTCCTGCTCGGGTGCATCGGCGTGGCGAGCGCCATACATATATATGTGCGCGAAAAGCTGAATTCCATCGCGATACTCCGCTGCCTGGGCGTAAAAGCGTCTCAGGCGTTTTTGATCTACCTTATCCAGATAGCAGGCATAGGACTGATCGGCACTGTGCTCGGTACCATTCTTGGAACAATAATCCAGCAGTTTTTACCGGTGGTATTGAAAGACCTGCTGCCATTTGAACTTAATACAGACATTTCCTGGCAGGCTATCGGGCAAGGGCTGGCCATCGGGGTACTTATTTCCATACTTTTTGCTTTACCTCCACTCGTATCGATCCGCAAGGTGTCGCCGCTGAATGTGCTCCGTTCGGCCTCGGACGCTTCCCACCCCGAGCGCGACGCCGTAAGCTGGGCCTTATATGGGCTGATTGTTCTGTTCATTTTCGGCTTCTCGTTCCTGCAAATGCAAACCTGGTTGCAGGCATTGATTTTTACCGTCAGCATTTTGGCCTCATTCCTGATCCTGTACGGCATTGCCACCCTGCTGATGTGGCTCGTGCGCCGGTTCTTCCCTACTTCATGGAGTTACCTCTGGCGGCAGGGACTGGCGAATTTGTACCGACCCAATAATCAGACTACCATACTCATTGTATCTGTCGGCCTGGGTACTTCGCTGATCTGCACGCTCTTTTTTATACAAACCATCTTGCTCACCCGCGTCAAGTTGTCGAGCAGCGGCAACCAGCCCAATATGGTGCTTTTCGATATTCAAAGCCATCAAAAAGACGGTGTGCTGGCGATCGCGAAGGCGCAAAACGTGCCTATTAACCAGAGCGTACCTATTGTGAATATGCGTCTGGAAGAAATTAACGGTAAAACTGCCTCCGATTTCGAAGGCGACACGACAGCCGAGCAGTCGCGCCGCGTTTTCGGGCGGGAATACCGCGTTACATTCCGCGACTCGGTTACCTCTTCCGAGAAGATCACCAAAGGCAAATGGCAGGGCAAATACGACAAATCGGCCCAGCTGATCCCCGTTTCACTGGAACAGGGCTTTGCTGAAAGAAGTCGACTGGAACTGGGCGACACGCTCGTTTTCAACGTACAGGGCACCATTATGCCAACTACTATCACGAGTTTCCGGGAGGTAAACTGGAGTGAAGTGCGCACCAACTTCCTGGTCGTATTCCCTACCGGCGTACTCGAACAAGCCCCGCAGTTCCACGCAATGCTCACGCACGTGCCCAACCCGGCCGTTTCGGCCCGGTTTCAGCAGGCATTGGTGAGGCAATATCCCAATATTTCCATCATCGACCTGGCACTCGTGCTGCGCGTATTGGATGATATTTTCAACAAAATAGGCTTCGTAATTCGCTTCATGGCCGGTTTCAGCATTCTCACCGGGCTGATCGTCCTTATTGCGTCCGTCATGATCAGCAAATACCAGCGCATCCAGGAGAGCGTGCTCCTGCGGACTTTGGGCGCAAGCCGGAAACAGATATTTGTCATCACCGCTTTGGAATACTTCTTCCTCGGCGCGTTCGCCGCATTCACCGGCATCCTTATTGCCATGATTGGAAGCTTTTGCCTCGCAAAATTCAACTTCGAATCCGAATTCAACCCGGAGCCCGGGCCGGTAGTGCTGATTTTCCTTTTTGTCTCTTTGCTAACTGTAATCATCGGTTTGCTCAACAGCCGCGGCATCCTGTCCCGGCCGCCATTAGAGGTATTGCGGCAGGATGTTTAGCGTTTTATTTTTGGTATATTTAAACTAAAAATAAAACCGCACACGGGAAATTGACTTTCCACGAGACTATCAGCGAAATCACAAGACAGGAGTAGATGAGTATTTTGTAAAACAATATCCAGAAACGCACCGAAAGTACGCCTTCTATCACACAGATTTAGCCCATTGGCGCAATACATTCTCCACTTCGCGCGCCCGAAAATCAAAAGGCTTTATACAAATAAATTTTTAGATCATGGATACTAAAACATCAGCAGAACTCCACGAACTTCTGAAAGCCTATGGCTTAACCGTCAAACTTATGCCGGAAGAGAGCGTAGCCTGACCGGCCATGCATTTCACTTTCTTTCTTTTCGCCCCGTTTCCCTCTTCGGACCACTCCTCCGATCCTGCCCCTATCGCAATCCAACGCTACCTCTCCAATCGAGGATTTAACAATTCCTTAAAACCCATTCCTTCATTTATTCTTCTTCACAATGCCATTTTTGGCATGAAATGTCGCTTTAATGCAACTTTCCAGATCCCAATTAGACTTTGGGACGATTTAGAATCACTATTCCTACACCACAGAAAGCAATATTAATTTCATCCAATTTAATCTTCATATTTTTTCAAACGTTTGCACAGAATTTCAAACGTTTGCATTACCTATAAAGTTATTGCTATTAATTATTTTAAAAATACAACTGTAATCTTGTAACTTATTACTATCAAATTTTCCTCTATGATTAAAATTCCCTTCTGCTCCAACATTCTATTCACTGTAAAATCCAATAATCCACGACTATGAGAAAGACTTCGACTCTATCAGTCAGGACCGGGATAATCCGAAACTGCCTTATGCAGGTTACGGCCGTTTGCGGCCTTCATACCATTGCCGCAGCCGAAATACCGGTTCCCAAAGACCAGCCCAGAAAGCATGTTGAAACCAACATGAACACCATGCAGGAAGTTACCCTCATCGGAAAAGTCACCACAGAAGGTTCGTCCGAGGGGTTACCCGGTGTTACCGTCGTGATTTCCGATGCCAACGGCAATAACAAGCAAGGCGCAACTACCAATGAATCAGGATCATTCAGTTTCGCAAACTTGCAAACCGGCCAGCGGTACAATCTTGAATTCAGCTACATCGGCTTTGAAAAGCAATCGTTAAAAGACTTTCTTTTGACTGAAAGCAATGCCAGTTCAATCCAAATTAAGTTAAAAGAATCGGCATCGAACCTCAGCGAAGTGGTGGTTGTCGGTTACGGCAGCACTACCAAAAAGGACATCACGGGTTCGGTGAAGTCGCTGAAAAGTGCGGAATTCAACCAGGGGATCATCAACTCCCCCGAGCAATTGCTGCAAGGAAAGGTTTCCGGTGTGAATATTACGTCGGCGACAGGTGAGCCGGGCGGTAAGACCAACATTACTGTTCGCGGTCCGGGCGGTGTGCGTACCGGCAGTACACCATTGTTCGTCGTGGATGGTATGGCGCTCGATAACAGCGGTACCGGTGGCGACGCCAACCCGCTCAACTTCCTGAATCCGCAGGATATCGAGTCTATCGATGTTTTGAAAGACGCCTCTGCAACAGCCATTTATGGTGCACGGGGTGCAAATGGGGTCATTCTGATTACCACTAAAAAAGGCAAATCGGGCCAGGCGAGCGTTACGTACTCGGGAAGCCTGGGTATCTCTAATGTGGCCCGCCCGCTGGATGTGCTCTCCGGGCCAGAGTTCTTGACGGAGGCTGCCAAACTCGGCGCTACTGTGGCCGACGGCAAAGCCAACACAGACTGGCAAAAAGAAATCTTCCGGACCGCCACTACGCACAACCATAATGTATCGATTGGCGGCGGTAGCGAAAAAATGACCTATTACGCGTCGTTTGGTTCGCAGAAACAGCAAGGTATCCTGAAAAACAGTCAGCAGAACCGTTACACCGGTCGTGTAAACCTTTCTCAGAAATTATTTGAGGACCGCGTGACACTGGATTTCAACCTGAATGCTACGAATACCAAGAACCAACGCCCGAATATCCAGGGTGTGATCGGCAGTGCCCTGACAATCAACCCTACCTATGCGCCTTACGACGCAAACGGGAAACTGGTTCAATACCAGGATTTCACGAACCCGCTGTTCACTTTGCAGCAATACAAAGAAATCCTCACCACCAACAGGGTACTGGCAAGCATATCGCCATCGGTGAAGATTATCGACGGGCTCGTTTATAAGCTGAACTTCGGCATTGATAATTCAACGGCTACCCAGGATAAACAAACCTTGCCTAGCACTATTCCGGCCGAGGTAGGACGTTTGGAAAACTATGGCCTGCGCAATACCAACCGGCTGATCGAAAATTACCTGACCTACACGTTGAACACGAAAGTACACAGCCTCAATGCGTTGCTCGGTCATTCCTACCAGCGCATTTTCATTCAGAGCCGCAATTTCAGCATCAACAAATTCCCGATCTCTGACATCGAGCCGATTTACAATCCCGGCCTCGGACAAGATCTTTCGCTCGTGCTGAACCAGCCAGGCGGTTTCGCGACGATCAATGAGCTGCAATCGTTCTTCGGCCGCGCGAGCTACGGTTTCAAAGACAAGTACCTGCTCACCGCGACATTGCGTATCGACGGTTCTTCGAAATTCGGTTCTAACAACAAATACGGATCTTTCCCTTCATTCTCGGCAGGTTGGAGGATTTCCGAAGAACCTTTCATGAAGTCGTCGCCTTTCTCGGAGCTGAAACTTCGCGCAGGCTGGGGATTGACGGGTAACCAGGAGATCCCTTCGAAAATTACCCAGGCACGGTTTACGTCGGTCGTTTCAGGAACAGCCAGCTACCCCCTCGACGGCGGGACCACCTATCCGGGCGGAACTACCTATACGCGTCTGGCCAACCCCAACATTCAATGGGAGGTTTCCAAACAGACCGACTTAGGGCTTGATTTCGGTTTGTTCAAAGGCGCTTTGAGCGGAGAAATCGACTATTTCAGAAAGGTATCTGAAAAGATGCTGCTCGAAGTGATCCCCGCCGACCCCGTTCAGCCGGCCGGTACTTTCTGGACAAATGTCCCTGATATGCAAATCATTAACCAAGGTCTGGAATTTGACCTGAATTACCGCAAGACGCTCGAAAACGGTTTGAGATACGCGGTAGGCGGAAATATCACATTTATCAAGAACCGCGTGGAGCACTCGCCTTACACGGTAATCCCGTCGGGTTCGGCGCAAGGATCGGGTTTGACCTCGGCGACGATCAACGGTTATATCAATGGCGAAGCCATCGGCTCGTTCTATCTGAAAGAGTTCATCGGTTTTGACGAGAATGGCATCAGCAAGTTCCGCGACGTGGACGGCAATGGCATTGTCAACGACGCCGACCGCATCGTGGCCGGTACAGCATTGCCAACCCGCATGTACAACTTCAACGGAAACATCAGTTTCAAAGGCTTTGACCTGAGCGCCAACTTCAATGGGGTTGCTGGTAACAAGGTGTACGACAACACGGCGAACTCGAACTTCTACAAGCTGAAATTATCGAAAGGCGTGAACGTAACGCCGGAAGCACTTGAAGCGCCTTCGGAATCTGTGAACAACGCGGCGGGTGTATCCACGAGGTATCTCAAAAGCGGTGCTTATCTGAGGTTGAACAACCTGGTTTTAGGCTATAATCTCAATACGACGAAGTTGGGCATCAACAGATGGTTACCGACAGCCCGCATTTCGGTAACCGGCCAGAATCTGGCGTTGTGGACCAAGTACAATGGCTACGACCCGGAAGTTAACAACGACCGTTCGATCGCCGGCATTACCTCTTACGGTATCGATTACCTGAGCTATCCGAAAGCGAAAACTGTCATTTTCTCGATCAATCTTGGCTTTTAATTATTGACCCATGAAGAAGAAACTATCAACCATATTTACGGTCGCAGGCTTGCTCATGCTCAGCAACGCTTGTACCGACCTGAAAGAACAAGTGCTGGACGAAACGCTCACCGCAAATCTTTCGGAAGAAGAGACCGTCAACGGGCTGCTGGCACCTACTTATGCCTTGCTGCCCAACCTTTTCCAGCATACCACGTATTTTGCATTGCAGGAAATTTCTACTGACGAGGCGATTCTGCCGTACCGCGGCGGAACCGACTGGGGCGATAACGGCATTTACCTGGCGTTACACGCACACAACACCACCAGCACCGATCCGAACGTGAACAACACCTGGAACCAGCTGGTGCAGTCTATTTCGAGGTGTATCACGGCGATTGAAGGCCTAAAAAGCGCTAAGTCGCCCAACGCGGCACTTTACACCGCTGAGGCCCGCGGTATGCGCGCCTATTACAATATGGTGATGCTCGACCTGTTCGGTATTGTATTTGTAAAGGACGATCCCGGGACTACTTCGACGATCATCCGTGGCGACGAAGCGGTAAAATACATCGAAAGCGAACTGCTGGCTGTTGAACCAACTTTGCAGCCGAAGTCGGTAGTTGGCCCTGGCCGTCTTAACCAGGCTGCTGTATGGAGCTTGCTGGCCCGGCTGAACCTGAATGCCGCCGTGTATCGCAACATTTACGGTACTACATTCGATTTCAAAGCCGAGGATATGGATAAAGTGATCCAGTACACCGACAAGGTGATCAACTCAGGCCAGGCGAAGCTGTCGGCGGACTATTTCGCGATCTTCGGCAACGCCAACCATACCAACGAGGAAATCATTTTCGCGGTAGATCAGCGCGCCGAATTGAACGGGCATAACCGTATGGCCTACTTCTCGATCTCCGGCGACCAGTTCCCACTGGCCGAATTCCCTACGGCGAACGGTACCGACGGTCCTGGTATCACTTCCGATTTTTACCAGAGCTGGGTACAGGCCTACGGCGCTGTCGACCCATCGCGTGACCCGCGTTTTTATCAGCAGAACCTGTCTATTTACTCGAATGCAGCCGATACCTGCGTAGCCGACGCCGATTACAAAATCAACCGCGGTATCCTCAGAGGTCAGCAATATGGCGCATTGCGTGTGAATGGTGCATTCCTCCGCTGTCCCGACGGCAAGTTGAAAGTAGGAAAACTGAGTTACGTGACACGCAACCGCGCCGATTTGCCCGTAAGTTTCTCCGAACTGATCGACTTTACCACCGCGGGAAGCAACTACAATACCGGCTACCGTGTGGAAAAATACGAGTTCAGCAGCAAGTCGAACACGGGCCGTAACCGTGGCGAGGCGGATATCGTTATCGCACGTCTGGCGGACATTTACCTTATGCGCGCAGAAGCGAAACTCCGCAAAAGCAACGATGCCGCCGGTGCCCTCGCCGATGTAAACCTTGTGCGTGCTTCACGCACGAAAACGCTCGCGCCTCCCGCATTGAACAGCATCACCCTCGACCTGTTGTTCCGTGAGCGCGGCTTCGAATTCTACTGGGAAATGCTCCGCCGCCCGGACATGATCCGTTTCGGCAAGTATGAAGGCAAATGGACCGAAAAAACCAATTCCGACGTGAAGAAACGCATCTTCCCGATCCCGCAAACCGCCATCGACGGCGCATCAAACCTCCCGGGATATTTGAAGCAGAATGATGGATATTGATTTTTGAAATTTTAGATAAAAAAAGCCGGTCGGAGCATGTTCCGACCGGCTTTTTTATATCCACACACAACCTAAATCCGCAGCGACGACTCCCTGATCACCAGCTCGGATGGCAGCACAATGCTCTCGGGCGCGAAATCGCCCGAGCCATTCAACTGATTGAGAAACAGACGAGAAGCTTCCATACCGATCTTCCGGCCGGGTCGGTGGACGGTGGTGAGCGACGGGAATGTGTAAGCCGAAATAGGCGAGTTGTCAAACCCCACAAGCCCGATATCCTGGGGAATACGAAGGCCTTTATCCTTGGCCACGCGCATGGCACCGATGGCAACCTGGTCGTTCACGCCGAAGATCGCGTCGGGCGGCGATGCCAGTTCGAGCAGGCGCTTGGTAGGAAGAATGGCGCTTTCTACATTGAAATTGGTATTCAGAATCAGGTCCTCACGAATAGGCATATTGTATTTTTTGAGACAATTGATATACCCCTTGAAACGCTGTTCGGAAACGGTGAGGCCGTTAGGACCTTTCAAATGCGCTATTTGCTTATAACCTATTGAAATCAAATGCTCTACCGCCGCGAATGCCCCGTGGTAATCGTCGACCGTGGCGCGGCTTGTTTCAAAATCCTCATATTCGCGATCGATGAAGATCAGCGGCGTTTTACGCTGGATCACGTTTTCCAAATGCTCGTAGTAACCTGCGTCGTATGTCTCTTGCGAAACCGACAGAAATATCCCTTCTGTGCGGTTGGATAGGAGCTTTGAGAGCGATTCCTTTTCAAGCAGGTAACTTTCATTCGTCACGCAGATATTGAGCGTGTAACCCATTGGCTGTAACACCGTGTGAAGGCCTTCGATCACCGCGGTTTCGTAGTAATTGCTGATTGTCGGCACTACTACGCCCAGCGACGCAGTCTTTTTGTTCAGCAGGCTCAGCGAGACTTCGTTACGCTGGTAACCTACCTCTTTGGCATATTCCTGGATGTTTTTCCGGGTATCTTCATTGATGGCCGGATGGTCGTTCAGCGCGCGGGAAACCGTGGATGGAGAGCACCGGAAACGGCGTGCAATGTCTTTGATCGTAACAGGACGTGAGGAATTCATGAGTTGGAATATGGCAATTAAATCTTTGAAATTTTTTCAAACGTTTGCATTCAATATTAACATATTTACATTTTGTGTTTAATTTATACAACACTATCATTGTGCAAATGTAATGGATTTACCACAATGAGTGACCTGCTGATCAAGCCCCGAACACACGACAAGACCTATCATTCCCTCACCGCCGAACAGGCAGGCTGGACGTACCTGAACTTCGAAGCTAAAATACTGGAAGCGGGCGAACAAATTGTGGGTGATACGGGTGATTATGAATATTGCTTCGCATTACTGGGCGGAAATTTCAAGGTGGAGGCCGCCGGGCAGGTCTGGGAAACGGGTAATGGCCGCAAGGACGTGTTCAGCGGGATAGGCCATGCGATGTACCTCTCGCGCCGGACGCCGTTTATACTCACGGCCCAGTCGCCTGGTACCGACATTGCAATTTGCAAAGTGCTGTCCGACGAAGACCATCCGCCGCGCATGAAGCGCCCGGAGGAAGCTGCTATCGAATACCGCGGCGGCGATAACGCCAACCGCCAGATCAACAGCCTGCTGGAACCAGGCTTTGGCTGCCACAAGATCGTTTGCGTGGAAGTCTATACTCCTTCCGGAAATTGGAGCTCATTCCCCGCGCACAAGCACGACGAGCGCAAGGTAGATGCGGAAGGCAACCTGCTCGAAGCGAATCTAGAAGAAATCTATTTCTATAAAATCGACAAACCACAAGGCTACGCGATCCAGCAAGTTTATACAGAAGACCGTTCGCTGGATGAAATTGTTCGGGTGAAAAACAATGAGGCGGTATTGGTCCCCAAGGGCTATCACCCGGTGGTGGCCGGCCATGGTTACAATGTATATTACCTCAATTTCCTTGCCGGTAGCGACCAGTCGCTCGCCAACACATCCGATCCCGACCACGACTGGATTTACGGAAGCTGGAAAGGCACCGATCCCAGATTACCGATCGTCACCGCTGAAATGAACGGATAGGCGTTTCAAATAACCATTAACATGCGCAAATACGATCTTCTAACCCTTGGCCGCTCGTCCATTGACCTCTATTCGGCCAACGTGGGTAGCCCTTTTGAAAAAATCGAGGCATTCAATGCTTTTGTGGGCGGCTGTCCGCTCAATATCGCCACGGGTAGTCGGCGGCTTGGCCTGGAAACAGCTATCCTGACCGGCATAGGAAATGACCAGGTCGGAAATTTCATCAAACATTTCCTCGACAATGAAGGCATTGCTACCGAATGGGTTCCGGTCATCGAAGGCACCCGCAGCTCGGCCGTGGTGCTGGGAATCGAGCCACCCGACCGCTTCCCGCTCGTTTATTACCGCGAAAACTGCGCGGATATCAACTTGAATATCGATCACGTATCCGCGATACCGTTCCAGGATTTCAAAGCCGCGGCGTTTTCGGGAACCGCATTCAGCAAAGATCCAAGCCGGACGGCCATGTTCTATGCGCTGGAATTAGCGAAAAAGAGCGGTGTTACCCGGCTGCTGGACATCGATTTTCGCGCCGACCAGTGGTTCGACCCCCGTGCATTCGGGGTTACGATCCGCGCGGCTTTGGGAAGCTTCAATATTGTGGTAGGAACGGAGGAAGAAATTCTCGCCACATTCCTGACCGATAAGGAGCAGCTTTTAATCAAACACCAGCAAATATCAGCGCCGGAAATCCGGGGGAATATTGAGAATGCGATTAGCGAAATCCTGCATTCTGGGGTAGAAACGCTGGTCGTGAAACGGGGCAAGGACGGCGCGTCGATTTTCCAACCCGGTAAGGAGGAAGTAAAAGTACCCGGTTTCCCGGTCGAGGTTTTAAATGTATTAGGGGCGGGCGACGCATTCTGCGCTGGCTTCTCGTTCGGGCTGCTGCGTGGCTGGGATTTGTACCAGAGTGTGAGAATGGGCAATGCATGCGGTGCAATCATCGTCACCCGCGAAGGTTGCGCGAATTTCATGCCTACCTATGATGAAGTAATGGAGTTCGTGAAAGGATACGGAGGATTATAAGTTTAAAATACAAATGGAAAAATTACAGAATTACATCAACGGCCGCTGGGTCGACAGCCATTCCGACAACTACGTGGATGTGCTGAACCCCGCCAATCAGGAAGTGTTGGCGAAAGTACCGTATGGCACCGCACAAGACGTTGCCGATGCCGCAGCGGCTGCCCAGGAAGGTTTTCAGGAGTGGAGAAATACGCCCGTTTCGAAGCGCGTGCAATATTTGTTTAAGCTAAAAACAATCCTCGAAGACAACGCCGACGATATTGCACGGACTATCGTGCTGGAATCCGGAAAAACGTTCATCGAGGCGAGAGCTGAAATGGTACGCGCGATCGAGAACGTGGAGAATGCCTGCGGTATGCCCACGCTGATCCAGGGTGAATTTTCGGAGGATATTGCCAAAGGGATCGACGAATATATGATCCGCCAGCCGCTGGGCCCGTGCGCGTGCATTGCGCCGTTCAACTTCCCGGGCATGATTACGTTCTGGTTCCTCCCCTACGCACTCGCTTGCGGAAATAGCTACATTATCAAACCGTCGGAAAAAGTGCCGCTAACGATGACCAAGATCGTCGGATTGATGGAGCAGCTTGACCTTCCCAAAGGCGTGCTGAACCTCGTGCAAGGCGCTCGCGAGACGGTGGATGCCATTCTCGAACACCCGGTAATCAAGGGGATCAGCTTTGTAGGATCTTCCAATGTGGCCCGTTATGTGTATGCCAAAGGCTCGGCCAACGGCAAGCGCGTGCAAGCGCAGGGTGGTGCTAAAAACCCCGTGATCGTGCTCCCGGATGCGGATATCGATATGACTTCCCAAATCGTGATCGACAGCGTTTACGGCTGCGCGGGACAGCGCTGCCTCGCCGCTTCAACCATCATCACCGTGGGCGAGCACAAAGACATTACCGAAAGCCTGGTAGAATCAGCTAAAAATCGCAAAACCGGCTTCGGGCTCGACTCTGATGTGCTGATGGGGCCAGTAATCACCGCCGAAAGCAAAAACCGCGTCAATAGCCTGATTGAAAAGGGTTTGCACGAAGGAGGCCGCCTACTGGTGGATGGTAGAAACACCCAAGTCAGTGGCTACGAAAACGGTAACTTCATCGCCCCGACTATCATTGAAGATATTCCGCTTGACGGCGAACTGGCAGCGACCGAAATTTTCGGACCTGTATTAAGTCTGGTGCATATCAATACGATCGACGAGGCGATCCGCTTTATCAATTCGGGGAGATACGGCAATATGGCCTGCATTTTCACAAGCAGCGGTTTGAATGCGCGTCGCTTCCGTCACGAAGCCGAGGCTGGTAATATTGGTATTAACATCGGTGTAGCCGCCCCTGTGGCGCAGTTTCCGTTCTCGGGCTGGAAGGATAGCTTCTATGGCGACCTCCACGGCCAGGGCAAGCACGCAGTCGAATTCTTCACCCAAACGAAAGTGGTGATCGAGCGCTGGCTGAAAGAATGGAACAGGAAGTTTTAAAACTCAATATTTAATAATCTTTTCCCGTCGACTTAAGTCGACGGCTAGAAATTTAATCTTTTCTAAATCTTTTACCGTCGACTTGAGTCGACGGATGCAACTCGCTCGCAATACTATAAGATGACAAAAAAACTTAAAACCGGTGTGATCGGACTGGGCCGGATTGGCCAGATCCACCTTAGCAACCTTGTGCACCATATGCCTGACGCGGAAGTAATCATCGCCTCCGACCTCTCGCCTGCCGCACATGCATTCGCTCGTGACCTGGGAGTTCCGGAGGTCGTTACGGATGCTTATGACGTGATCAACCACCCCGATGTGGAAGCGGTGATCATTTGCTCTCCTACCCCTTTTCACGTGCCTTATACCGTGGCGGCGGCTGAAAAAGGGAAGCATATTTTCTGTGAAAAACCCCTTGATGTAACCCTGGAAGCCATCCAGGCAGCGGAAAAGGCAGTTTCTGACAACAATGTGAAGCTAATGCTCGGCTTTAACCGCCGGTTCGATGCCAACTTCAACAATGTAAGGCATCTGGTCGCAAACGATAAGATCGGTGAGCCGCATATCCTGCGCATTACCAGCCGCGACCCGGCGCCGCCGCCAGTGGAATACCTGAAAGTTTCGGGCGGAATTTTCCTCGACATGTCCATTCACGACTTCGATATGGCACGCTACATCGTAGGCAGCGAAGTGAAAGAGGTATTTGTGAAAGGCGATGCGCTAATTCACCCGGAGATTAAGGAATTCGGCGATATCGATACAGCTGTAATCGTGTTAACCTTCGAAAACGGCGCAATAGGCGTCATCGACAACAGCCGCAAGGCGGTGTACGGCTACGACCAGCGCCTGGAAATCTTTGGTTCGAAAGGAATGGCGAAAGCGGAAAACAATACAACGGACACCCTCATCCATTTCGACAGCAGTGGAGGCCACAGCTCGCTGCCACTGCATTTCTTCCTCGAAAGGTACGAAACAGCCTACCGCGTCTGCCTTAAAACGTTCATCGATTGCGTGTTGAAAGACACTCCGTCGCCTGTGGATGCGCATGACGGCCTGATGGCAACCGCTATCGGTATCGCGGCCATGAAGTCACTCACCGAAGGCAGGAACGTGAAGCTGGACGAGGTGCTGCAATATGCGACCGTTCAGGTGTAAGCAGGAACTGTTTAAAAATTCATAAGTTTGAGCCTTCTACAAACAGTTCGAATCCCGATCTAACCAACTAACCCTTTTTCAAGAATGTCCACAACCGGTCTGCAATCGCTGGATTATGTAGTTTTTTTCATCTATCTGATAGGCGTTTCCGCTTACGGTTACTGGATTTATAAAAAGAAAAGCTCGAAAGAGGTCAGTTCAACTGATTACTTCCTCGCAGAAGGCTCGCTGACGTTCTGGGCGATCGGAGCTTCGATCATCGCCTCGAACATTTCTGCCGAGCACTTTATCGGGATGTCGGGGTCGGGATTTGCGATTGGCCTGGCCATTTCTTCGTACGAATGGATGGCTGCGGCTTCGCTCATCGTCGTGGCGTTGTTTATTCTGCCGGTGTATCTGAAAAACAAGATCTACACCATGCCGCAATTCTTGCGGCAGCGGTACAACCCGACGGTCGCGACGATCATGGCGGTTTTCTGGCTCTTATTATATGTGTTTGTGAACCTGACATCGATCTTGTACCTCGGTGCGCTCGCACTGGAAGTGACGGCGGGGCTGGATTTCAATTACGGTATCGTGGGCCTGGGGATTTTCGCGGTTGTGATTACGATCGGCGGGATGAAAGTGATCGGATATACGGATGTCGTACAGGTAATTGTGCTTGTACTCGGGGGCTTGGCGACTACTTACCTTGCATTGGACCTTGTATCACAGCATTTCAACCGGCCGGGCCTTTTTAACGCGCTCGCATTGCTGAAAGAGCAAGCCGATTCGCATTTCCATATGATCCTGCCGAAAGATAACCCGTTCTATAAAGACCTGCCGGGATTATCGGTGATCATCGGCGCAATGTGGATCAATAACCTGGCCTATTTCGGTTGTAACCAGTATATTATCCAGCGCAGCCTCGGAGCCAGTTTGCCCACCGCCCGTAAAGGCATCCTTTTCGCTGCATTGCTCAAACTGCTCATCCCGATTATCGTGGTTATTCCGGGCATTGCCGCATTTGTTTTATACCAAAATGGCATGTTCCAACAGGAAATGCTCGACGGCGGTGTAGTGAAACCTGATCACGCTTATCCGGTTCTGCTCAATTTATTACCTGCCGGATTAAAAGGAATGGCATTTGCGGCGCTTACAGCTGCCATAGTTGCCTCGCTTGCTGGTAAAGCAAACAGTATCTCAACGATATTTACATTAGACATTTATAAACAGTACATTGCCCCGCACGCCTCAGAACGCCAGCTCGTACGCATAGGCCGCTACACGATCTACGTCGCGATGGGTATCGGTATTCTCATCGCCCCGCAGCTCCGCGTGCTCGACCAGGCCTACCAGTTCATTCAGGAATACAGCAGCTTTATTACCCCGGGTGTATTTGCGATATTCATTCTCGGTATGTTCTGGAAAAGGACCACATCGGCCGCTGCATTAACGGCTGCATTGCTGACGATCCCACTCTCGACGGCCGGCAAGTTTTTGTATCCCGAAGTCCCGTTCCTCGACCGGATGGGCTACATTTTCCTGATCCTCTGTGCCGTTATCGCCGCCATTTCCCTTGCCGATCCAAAAAGCGGAAACAATCCGAAGAGTCTCGATATCGAGGCTTCGATGTTCCAGCCCGGCAAGAGCTTTGTGGTAGGCTCGGTGCTGATATGCGGTGTGCTGGCAGCTTTATACACGATATTCTGGTAACCATTCCAATGCTACTGACAACTCGCCAACTCTTTGATAAATGCTATGGCCGCTATGCGATACCGGCTGTGAATGTGTTTTTCATGGAAGAAATCCATGGACTTTTCGCTGCTGCCCAAGAAGCTGATGCGCCATTTATCGTACAAACAACGCCCTTTGCACGCGATTATGCCAACGCAGACATGCTCCTGTCCATGATAGGCGCTGCGGCGCGCATTTACCCGCGGGTTACGTATGCGATCCATATGGACCATGGTTACGAAGAACATATTTTCGACGCCATCGGAAAAGGCGGCTATACTTCCGTGATGATCGATGCCTCGCACGACAGTTTTGAAAAAAATGTAGCCCGTACCAAAGCCGTGGTGACTGCCGCGCATGCCAAAGGGATGAGCGTGGAAGCCGAGCTCGGCGTACTGGCCGGGGTGGAAGACGACCTGACGGTGGATGCGGCTCATTCATTTTATACCAATCCACAGCAAGTCGAGGATTTTGTGAAAGCCACAGATTGCGACAGCCTGGCCATTGCGGTAGGAACCAGCCACGGAGCCTATAAATTTTCGGGCGGGCAAGGGTTACAATTTCATATTCTCGAAGAAATCCAGCAGCGCCTGCCAGGCTTCCCGCTCGTACTGCATGGTGGCTCGAATGTGGTTCCCGAAGTGATCGAACGCATTAACGCAGCCGGCGGCCAATTGAAAACCGATGCCAAAGGCGTACAGGAAGAAGAGGTAAAGAGAGCGATCCCGCTGGGTATTTGCAAGATCAACATTGCTACCGACACCCGGCTGCTTTGGACGATGGTGAACCGGGAGTTCTTTCGCGACCGCCCCGACGAATTTGCCCCAACAACCCCGGGGAAGATTTTTATGGAGGAATACAAAAAATTTATGCTGAAAAAGTTCGAACTGTTTGGTTGCACGGGCAAGGCGATCGACTTCAGCACCTTATCAGCTGACTCTGTTTCGAACAGTAAATAATCAAAGACATGACAAGACGACTCACGGTGGCGCAGGCTACCATCATGTTTCTAAAAAATCAATACATCGAGCGCGACGGCGTTGAGGAGCCCTATTTTGGCGGTTGCTTCGGCATTTTCGGGCACGGTAATGTGGCAGGACTTGGCCAGGCGTTGCAAGAAAACCCGGATTTCCGGTATTACCAATGCCGAAACGAGCAATCGATGGTGCATACTGCGGTGGCTTATGCCAAGGTCAAAAACCGGCTGGGCGCATTCGTTTGTACGACGTCGATCGGTCCGGGTGCTACCAATATGATCACCGGCGCCGCATTGGCGACCATTAACCGGTTACCTGTGCTGCTTCTGCCGGGCGATATCTTCGCTACCCGTGAGCCTAACCCGGTTTTGCAGCAGCTCGAAAGTGCTTCTACACAAGATATTTCAGTAAATGACTGTTTCAAACCGGTTTCCAAATACTGGGACCGTATTAACCGGCCGGAACAACTCATTTACTCGCTCCCCGAAGTTATGCGCGTACTCACCTCACAGGCGGAGATGGGCGCTGTAACGCTTTCGATGCCGCAGGATGTGCAGACGCACGCTTACGATTTTCCTGAATCATTATTCCAAAAACGTGTGTGGCATGTAGGCCGCCCCCGCCCGGATCTTGTAACATTACAAAAAGCGGCGGAGTGGATCAAAGCAGCTAAAAATCCCGTAATCGTGGCAGGCGGCGGGGCAATTTACAGCGGCGCATCCGAAACGCTCCACGAATTTGCTTCAAAAACGGGCATTCCGGTCGGCGAAACTTTCGCCGGCAAAGGAGCGGTGCGCTATGATGCGCCTTACAGCATTGGCGGTCTCGGGGCGACCGGTACAAAATATGCAATTGATGTTGCCAACCAGGCCGACCTCGTCATCGGAATCGGAACGCGATACAGCGATTTTACAACGGCCTCCAAGTCGATCTTCAAAAACCCGGATGTCCGTTTTGTCAATATTAATATCAGCGAATTTGATGCCTTCAAACACGCTGCCTTGCCGGTGATCGGGGATGCGAAGGCAGTATTGGAGGAACTGGCCGGACTTTTGGATAACCATGAAGTTGCGCCGGACTACCGCCAGCATATTGCCGGCATCAACAAGGCCTGGGACGACGAGGTAACGCAAATCTACGCAGAAGGCAACAGCACAGTCCCTCCGATCGACCAGGCGGTGGTGATCGGTACGCTAAACAGCTTTATGGACGACCGCGATGTGATGATCAATGCATCGGGCAGTGCTCCCGGCGATCTGCACAAACTCTGGCGTGCCACCGACCCGAAAAACTTCCACCTCGAATACGGCTTCTCCTGCATGGGCTACGAGATTGCCGCGGGCCTTGGTGCCAAAATTGCCGATCCAACGCGTGAAGTATATGTGCTCTGCGGTGACGGCGGTTATTTAATGAATAACCATGAGATCGTCACTGCGATCCAGGAGGGCGTCCGCTTTACGATCCTGCTTTTAAACAACAACGGCTACGCGAGTATCGGCGGGCTATCTGAAAGCATTGGTAGCGAGCGATTTGGTACCATGTACAAATACCGGGAAAATGAAACGGGCCAGCTATCGGGTGGATTCCTACCGGTGGACCTTGCCAAAAATGCCGAAAGCCTCGGCGCAAACGTCATTCGTGCTACCGACCGCCAATCGCTGGAAAATGCATTGGCACAAGCCAAAACTGCTGATCGCACCACCGTCATTTACATTGAAACAAGCCTGTACCGCACCGTGAAGGGCTACCACGCATGGTGGGAGGTGCCTGTGGCAGAGGTGTCGACCTCCGCATCAGTGCATAAGGCATTTGAAACTTATCGCGAGAACAAAAAAACACAACGTATTTTCTTATAGGGATGAAAGGGAGGAAGGAGAGAAGGGAGGAAAGGAAAAAGTTTAGCCCCCTTCCTCCCTCCTCCCCTTCTTCCCTTTTCTCCCTTCAATCCCTTTCAAAAAAATGAACTTCGAAAACATCAAACTGGGCGTTGCTCCTATTAACTGGACCAACGACGATATGCCGGAGCTCGGCGGCGAGAATACATTTGAGCAATGCGTGAGCGAAATGGCACTGGCCGGATTTACGGGTTGCGAGGTGGGCAACAAGTTTCCCCGCGATACCAATGTGTTGAAAAAAGCATTGGAACTTCGCGGGTTGCAGATTTGCAACCAGTGGAACAGCTATGAGCTGACGACCAAATCCTTCGCCGAAAACCGCGAAAATTTCAGCAAACTGCTCGATTTCCTGGAAATTATGGGTGCGAAAGTCATTGGCGGCGGTGAAACCGGGAATAGCTGCCAGGGAAAAATGGATGTACCTGTATTTGAAGGTAAGGGAATGCTGAACACCAAGGATGAATGGGACAGCTTCACCTTCGGCCTCAACGAATTGGGCAAAATCGCCAGCGACCGTGGTATGAAACTGGCTTTTCATCACCATATGGGCACTTGCATTCAAACTATCGAAGAGACAGACCGGCTGCTCAACGAAACAAACCCCGACCACGTGTATCTCAATTACGACTGCGGGCATTTCCACTTTGCAGGTGAAGACCCCGTGGCCGCATTGCAGAAATACATTGGCCGCACGGCTCATATTCACCTGAAAGACGTGCGTCCGAACGTGCTGCAACGTGTGCACGACGAGCGTCTGAGCTTCCTGACGGCCGTCAAAAACGGCGTATTCACCGTACCCGGCGATTCTGAGGGCTGTATTGATTTCCCATCACTTTTCGCCATCATCAAAGAAAGCAACTACGCCGGCTGGATCGTCCTCGAAGCAGAACAAGACCCTGCCAAAGCGAACCCGCTGGAATACGCGATTATCGCGAGGAATTTTTTCAGAGGATTAACGGGGATTTAAGCACCCATTCCATTGTAAATCGCCATTGGTCCGGCAGGTAGTTTTGGATTTTTCAGAACCCGCCGAATCAATGGCGAAAGTTTTGTTAGTTCAAAATAGGTATTGCTTGGCATATTCAGGATCAGAACTGTAATAGTTGAAATAGAAAAATTCTGTTGATACCGGATGTTTTTGTCAAATGTCAGTAGAACCCGGAATCCCGCAGTGTTTGCCAGAGAAAGCAACGCAAAGTCCTTCAAACCATTCTAACCCATTTCCCTCACCGTACGAACTTTGTGTTCTGGGGATCCTGCTTTAATCTTTTGGGCAAATTTTCATCCAGTAACAGCTTCAAACAACTGCTCGATGTGCTTCGATGACAGTAGCTTGTTCGCTGCTTCGAGTAACGCTACCGCTTGATCCCTCGTAACAGACGGGAAGTCATCCAGAAAATCATCGAGCGACACACCTGCTTCAAGGTGATCGAAAAGCGAGTCGATAGACACCCTGGTGCCGCTGAAAACGGGCTGCCCACTCAATATCTCCGGGTCGATCGTGACAATCTCATTGATTCCCATATTCTTTTTACGTTCCATCTTGAAAAAGGTAACGACGTTGTAGTAACAAATTAGCAAATTTTTCGCGTTAAGCATTCCCGCCACCGCCACATTTCCCTCCCTGCCAACGTAACAGCATTATATTACCGAGTAACCAATATTGAAATACGGCCTATGGCAAATCAGTTTACGCTTTACTTTTAAACTGAACACTATGTTAAATTTCAAACGATTATATCTTCTCTATGTCCTGATCTTTGCGGTGGTGGCGGTGGGTTGTAAGGACAAGGACGTCGCCCCGGCCGTCCAAACCCTCGATTCTACCACCACGGCGGATAATCCCGATATTAACAGCTGGCTTTACGACGTCATGGACGACGCCTATTTCTGGTACAAAAACCTTCCGGCCAAAACCAGCCTCGACAACAGCATTGATCCGCATGACTATTTTGAAAAACTGGTATACCAGCGTGCTACTGTCGACCGTTTTTCGGCGGTTACCGACGATATCGATGCATTGCAGGACGAGTTCGATGGTATCAGCAAGATTTTCGGGATCAGCTATTCGCTGTCTTTTACTGATAACGGCAAGTCCAACATTGCCGCTTTCCTGAATTACGTGGTCAAGGGCAGCCCGGCCGAAATTGCGGGGCTAAAACGCGGTGATATTCTCATGAAAGTAAATGGGACACAGCTCACTTCGACCAACTACACATCACTCCTTAGTGGTAACGAAACCGCCACATTCACGTTGGGAGAACTTTCCGGTTCGGCTATTGTGGCAGGTAGCAAGACTGTTACTATGACCAAGGCACAGGTAAGCGAAGACCCCGTCCTGTTCTCGACAGTCATTTCAAAGCCAGCTTTGGGAAAAACGGTTGGTTACCTGGTTTATACCCAGTTTGTACCTGGAACCGACACGGATAAGTCGAAATATGACAATGAATTGCGCCAGGTCTTTGCGGATTTCAAAAGCAAGGGAGTGAATGAGCTCGTACTCGATTTGCGGTTTAATCCGGGAGGTTATCTCAGTTCGGCCGAAACGCTCGCGTCGCTGATCGGCCCGGGTGTTTCGAGTTCCAAAGTATTTTACAAAGAACAATGGAACGACAAATACACCGCCTACTGGCAAAAAACGCAAGGGGCCGGTGCATTGAATTACACCTTTCTGAACGAGCCGAATAATATCGGTGGAAATTTAAGTCGGGTATTCGTGCTGACGTCCAATGGGACGGCATCTGCCAGTGAGTTGGTAATCAATGGCTTGAAGCCCTATACGAGTGTGATCAGGATCGGGGAGCATACTGCCGGCAAAAATTTATTCGGTCAGCTGATCAGCGATGACCAGAAACGTTGGAAATGGGGTGTTTACATCATGCTGGGTCAAACTGCCAATGCTAATGGCGAATCTGACTACGGCACTATAAACGGCATGACGCCCGATTATGAAGTCGAGGATTCGACCGTGCCCTATCTGCCTTTTGGTGATGAAAATGAAACACTGCTCCGCAAGGCATTGGACGTCATGGGCATTCCGGCCCCGGACGGCCAGCGCCTGGCTGCGACCACGAGCGTCGAGACGTTCCGCAAAATGCTTCACGACGACCTTCAAACGAAAGAAAACCGCATGATCCGCCGCGGAAACGTAAGAGCAATCCCTCAATAACTCTCACATACATATGGTTGTCTGGACCGGGCCTGCATTTGCGGGCCCGGTCCGTTTCGTGGCCGTTCCATCAAAAAAGCGGTCAGCTGGCATCGTTTTAGTTGCTTTTACTGTAATTTTGATTCCAATTTTTACTCACGTTCGGCACGCAGGCATGATATGAAGTTGAATGCTTTACATATCCTTTTAATTTTCTTCTCTTTCCTGCATTTTGCCCACGCGCAGACCGGCAGACACACTTATCGTTTTAAAAACGAATTCACCGTAGCGCAGCCCGAATGCGGCCCGAACCTTGTACAGGCGCAAGCGGCGGGCTCATGTGCAAGCGGGACCACGGCAGGCCGGTTTCTCGAAGAGGTGTTGCCTTGTGGCGGAAGACGGGCGGTGTATCACAACAATAGAAACTGGGGGCTGATGTATCCGAACACCGAAGGCCTCGTTTCCGAATCCTACACGATCCAGCTTTACCTGAGAGTAATAGACTGGGGTGAAAAGTGGGCCAGGATCATCGATTTCTCGAATGGTACCCGTGACGATGGTATCTATTTTAAAAATACTCCCGGAAGTACCGATCGCTGTCTGGGTTTTTATCCGAACGGCATCATCGGAACCTGTCCCTATTTCAACACTTCCACCTACTATTTGCTGACTTTCACCCGTGATGGCGCGACAGGGCAAATGGAGGTTTATGTTGGTAATAACCTTTTTGCAACGTATATCGACAATAACAAAAATTATGTCGGCAAAGCCGGGGTACCCATTTACCTCTTCCGTGATGATAATGCTGTGACCTGCGAGTCGGGGGAGGCAAATTTTGCCTACTTGGCCTTTCATGGCAAACACTTTTCAAAGGTCGATGTCGATAAGTCCGTCTCGGACATCTGCTTCGAGGCCAGTATCAACTCATATGCTGATTTTTCCATTTCCCCTAGTCCGGTCTGCGGCCCCGATAGAAATGTGGAAGTGAGATATACAGGGTCTATTCCTTCACCCGGCACAGGTTACGATTTTAAATGGGACTGGAATGGAGCAAGGGTTATTTCGGGCTCCGGGATGGGGCCCTATCTGTTGAACTGGGCGGATGGTGGTACGAAGAATGTTACGCTTACCGTCATCAGTCAGGCTTGCGGTAACAAGCTGGACAACCGCAAACAGATTGTCATTAGTAATCCTTCTCTCACGACCGAGGTCACCTCCGGCACCTGCGATACCGGGACTGACGGCACGATTACCCTTACAGCTTCGGATGGCGTCTTACCCTATCAGTATTCCATCGATTCGGTCAGTTACCAGGCATCCAACATATTTTATGCACCGGCAGGTCATTACAGGGTGTTTGTAAAAGATGGCAATGGCTGTACCACCGCGCAAAATGCCGATGTGTCGTTCACCAGCGATATTACCGTTCGGACAATGCCTGACACCACTATTTGTGTCGGCCAATCGGTGACGCTGGCCACTACGAGCAACGGTCGGACGTTTTCCTGGGTACCACAAAACGGACTGGATAATCCCGGCGCGCTGGAACCGGTTGCCGCACCGGAAGCTACCACGCAATATATCATTACCGCTACCAAAGGTTTTTGTACTCAGACGGACACCGTTCAGGTACGTGTTTCACCCAAAATTGACGTGAATGTGACGCCCGACGCTCTGATAGAGTATAATGTACCTTTTCAGCTGAATGCGACTTCACCTCAGATCCGCAATTACGCGGGCGCCACGTTCCTATGGACTCCAGCCGACGGACTCAGCGACGCCAGTATTCAAAGCCCTATCGCCGTTTTGAGGGAAAATCAGCAGTATACGGTCGACGTGACGTCCGAGCAGGGCTGCAAGGGCTCCGGCCAGGTGAAACTTTCCATCAAACGCCAGGAGAGTATTATTATTCCAACTGCATTTTCGCCCAATGGCGACGGCAAGAATGAAATGCTGGTACCGGTAGTGAACGATATCGCTACGATCCGGTATTTCCGTATTTACAATCGCTGGGGGCAGCTGGTGTTCTTCACCGACCAGCTAAACACCGGCTGGGATGGTACTTTCAAAGGCAGCACCGCCGTTTCAGGGACTTATGTGTGGCAAATCGAAGGTGTTTCGACAAAAGGGAAGGTGATCAGCAAGCAGGGGGCTGTGGCGTTGTTGCAGTAAAGAGGTGACGCCAAATGGTCCATGGTCTATGGTCATCTTGCAAATCGACCGCAGACCATGGACCATCGACCATGGATTGTATTGTATTGCTTTACCGACTTATCCAGCTAAACTCATATTCCAGATCCGGAATGCGGGTACGGTCGGCTATTCTTCTGAGACGTGCAGGAAGCGCCATGAGGTAATCTCTTGCTTTTTCCGCTTTTTCATTGATGTCACGCACAGAACCTATATTCCATTCGTTGAGCAGATCTTCGAGAATATCGATATAGTCCAGCGTTGTGTAAACGCCCAGGCGTTGCGCGGCGTCTGAGAAATGGGAGAATGTTTCGCCCATTTTCACACCGGTTTCCCGCATAAAATGCGCCGGCATCACGATTTTTTTCCTCATCATATCCTCCAAAGCCAGCAACAGCTCCGATGGATCGACTTCCAGAATCCGGTTTACAAAAGTTTTGTAAGCCTTTGCATGGCGCATTTCGTCGGAAGCAATTACCCCACATATTTTCGACAAATGCGGGTTACCAAATTTCTTCGCGAGTGTGGCCGTACGGCGGTGCGAGACATTGGTGGCAAGTTCCTGAAACGAAGTGTAAATGAAGTTTCGGTAAGGATCACGGTCGGTGCCGATATCGAAACCGTCGGCGATCAGGTATTGGGTAGAAACTTCCATAGCGCGCATGTTCACGCGGCCGGAAAGGTACAGGTATTTGTTGAGCAGGTCGCCGTGGCGATTTTCCTCGGCTGTCCAGGCACGTACCCATTTCACCCAGCCCGATTCAGGCTCGCCGACCTGGTTGACACCGATCACGTCCATCAGCCAGGATTCGTAAGTTGGCAATGCCTCTTCCGTAATCGTGTCCCCGATCAGCACGGCAATGTAGTCATAAGGCAGATCACGGCAACTTTCCTGCAAAAGCTTCACTTCATGTAAAAAACTCTCCCTTGTCGCATCAGGCAGAAAGTCAGAAGGTTGCCAGTTTTCATCGATCGGTTTCAGGTATTCCGCAATAAGGCCGTCGAGGTCCTTGCCTATATGTTTCATTACTTCAAGCCTTTCGGCTGAAAGCGTAATATCCATTTGTATGTTGATTTAAACACTATTGACTATTTTACAAATAACGTGAATTATACGTAAGTTTTGAATGACAATTGTCATTTCACGCCCTAGAATTTGGAGTAACCAAAACAGATTTCGACTATTTTTGCAAAAAAAATAAGAATGAAAAAAATCCTCGATTACGTTCTGAGTACCCTCTACCTGATCCATTTCGGCCTCACACTTTTAGTTTTTCATGTCATACAGGTCATCGCATTCAACGTCTTTGGCAAAAAGGCGCACAAAGTGTCGGTCGACTGGCTTAATTTTTCTCTCACTTTCGGGCTTTATCTGACCGGTGCAAGTATCAAGCTCAAAAACCTTGCCCGGCTACCCGACGGCCGGCCTCTGATATTCATCGCCAACCATCAGAGCAGTTACGACATCTCGCCTGTTTACTGGTATATGCGAAAATATAGCCCTCGATTTGTTTCCAAAATTGAGCTGGCTAATGGTGTTCCCAGCATTTCCTACAACCTGCGCAAAAGCGGCGCGGCGCTCATCAACCGCAAAGACGGGAAGCAGGCTATTACCGAAATCGCCCGCCTCGGCAAACTGATCCAGGATGAAAAGGCATCGGCAATCATATTCCCCGAGGGTACCCGCACCGCCAGTGGTAACATGAAACCATTTCAGCCTGGCGGCGTCGCTACGCTCTTGAAAAGAGCTCCCGATGCGCTCATCGTGCCCGTGGCCATTAACGGCACCGGCGCATTCAACCCCAAAGGGATATTCCCGCTGAAATCTTTCGCGAAGCTCAGTTTCACCGTGCTGCCGGGTATCGAGCCGGCTGGCAGGAAGGCGGAAGAAATATTGAATGAAGCTCAGGAAGCCATTCGTGTGGCGATCGCTGGCTGATTTTCAAATGGTTGAAAACACTTCATTTTCGCTTAACAATCGTTAACAATCCCCATTTAAACCTCTGCGCCAGGTAGCCCTCTAACCCACGAAACTTAAAACTTTTGGGTTATGAAAAAGATACTTTTTGCCGCAGTGGTTCTCGCATTAGGATTCACCAATGCTTCCGCCCAATATGGTCCGCGTTACGATCGTGACGGCTACCACGACGGTTACAGTCGTGAAAGAATGTCGGACATCAACAGACTTCAAAGAGAAGCACGACAAAATATAGCCAATGGTGTACAATGGGGCACGCTCACTTCCCGTGAGGCCAACATGCTCATGAACCGTTACGAGAACATCCAGGACAAAGAACGGCATTTCGCCCGTCGGGGCCACCTGTCGAACCGTGAGGAAAGAATACTTCGCAACGACCTGCACGAGCTGATGTCGGATACCCGCCGCCTCAGCCGCGACCGTGATCGCTGGTCACGCGATGGTCGTCACAGAGGCCGATTCTAAGATATTGAAGGTTATAGTTGAAGGTTTAGGGTAATGCAAAAAGCACCGGGACGTTGGCCCGGTGCTTTTTTATTCGTTTTTGAAATACCTTACCAGTTTCACATGCGATTTTTCGAACCCTTCGCGCTGGTAGAACCTGTGCGCCTGCTCACGTGTAGCGCGCGAAGTGACCTCCATTTGAATAGCCCCCTCCTTTTTCGCGAATGCGGTAACATGCTCCATTAATACATTTCCAACTTTTTGCGAGCGGTACTCGGGCTCTACATACATTTCCTGTATTTCTGAAACCAACGCGGCATGATGCAGCAGCGGCTGAATATGACAGCTCACCATGCCAATCGGCTTCCCCTCGTGTTCGGCAAGGAAATAGGTAATGTTCGGGCTTGCCATGTTACGGTTGAAGGCCGCATCGAATCCCAGCCGGTCGAGGATCATGTTTTCGAGGCTGCATATCATTTGATAAATGACCTCACGATCGGCCAGGGATGCGCGACGGATAATTACTGGTGCCTGCACGTGGATAACGGGTTGAGTTGAGCGGCGCAAATTACGCCGGGCGACGGGCAAAGGCAAGTGTATGGGTTATTTGACTGGTCATATTAGCGGCCCTCGATCATTTGCCCGATCCTGATATTTATATTATTTTAATATTCGGTTACAAAATTTAAATTAGATTTGAAAAAACATCAATCCAGATAACTATGAGGCAAATTGTGCTGGCATTTGCGCTGATCATTTCTTTTCAAAGCCACGGTCAAATTACATTCATCGACAGTAATACTTCGTGGAGCCAGCTTTCAAAACAAGCAAAAGAACAGGACAAGCTTGTTTTTATTCACTTTGAAAACAGCGAATGCGTTCAATGCAACGAGGTCGCTTCCATGGGTTTTGGTAAGGAAATTCTTAAAAAGACATTTGACGAAGAATTTATCGCTATCCGCTGCAATGTAGGCACTGCCAACGGGCGAAATCTTGCACAAAAATTTAGGATTATGAGCTCGCTAATGTCGCTGTATGTGGATTCGGACGGCAACATACTGCATGTAAATAATGGTTCCACCGGCGATTCCTATACCTATCTGAATGGCGCCAAACTTGCACTCGACCGGAAAGGTAAAAAGCAGTTGCCCGATTATGAAAGAGAATACAAAGCGGGCGTCCGTGCTTCGGCATTTATGAGGGAATATATGGTTAAAAAGCAGGAATCGTCTATGGCGATCGATGATTTGCTCGACGAATATGTCTCCTCGCTGCCCACCGATTCACTTAGTAATTTCCAGACTGTCAAAGGCATATTTGAGTTTTTTCCTGCTGTAAACAGTCTAGCCTATCAAACCATAAAAACCAAAACCCCGAAATCAATAACCGACAGCATATTCAACTCTGCCAAACCCAACGACCGCAAAGCAATGAATGAGGGTATCATTGAAAATTCTTTCCGGATTGCGGTGCAGAAGCGGGACAATGAAATGGCTCAACAAATCGCTGAGTTTGCGAGGGAATCACAAGGCAAAGACCGGTCGAAAGGTGAAATCGATTCTGCGAAATGGATGACTAAATATTACCACCGAACCGGCGACACGCGAAAGTATTTTGAAAGCGCTATAAAGCTCGTTGAAACCAAATACATGCCACTAACCATCGATTCGCTCGACGCAATGGACGACGCTGCATTTAAGGCGCAGCAGCACTTTTTCATATCCAAACGTGGCAAGTCGGACCGCGGCGCAGTGGTAAGATCCATGGCAATCGCGCCGCCTTCTCAGTTCATTTATCTCGAGATGAATGAACATGCCTATCAATTTTACGAATTAACACGAGACAAAGAATTGCTTGAAAAAGCATTGGCGTGGTCGAAAAGATCGATGGATTTATCAAACGAAAAAAGGAAAAACGGCCATACTCCATATCGGTTAGGCGACCCGAACTTTATTGACACTTACGCACACATCCTTTACAAACTGGGCAGAAAAGACGAGGCCATCGAGTGGCAAACCAAAGCCGTGGAAGCACAGAAAGTTTCCGGTATGGCCTATGAGTCCTTTGAAATACGCCTCAACAAAATGAAAGAGGGCAAATTGTAGGGCACGTGTACCTGTTTTTCACACTACACAAACGCACTTTCACCCGTAATAGCCCGCCCGACGATCAGCGAATTGATTTCTTTCGTGCCTTCGTAGGAATAAATGGCTTCGGCATCCGCTACGAAACGGGCAATGTCATATTCGAGTAATATACCGTTGCCCCCGAAAAGCTCGCGCGCATGATCGACGATCGAGCGCATGCGCAGGGTGCAGAACACTTTGGCGAGCGAAGCATGTTCATCGGCCAGATCGCCCGCGTCCTGTAATTGGGATAACCTGTAAACCATCGTTTGCATGGCGGTAAGGTCGCCCAGCATCGTTACCAACAGGTCTTGTACTAATTGAAAACCGGCAATCGGGCGTCCGAACTGTTTTCTTTCCATCGTATATTTCAAGGCCAGCTCATACGCGCCGCGCCCACATCCTACCGCCTGCCAAGCTACGCCCGCACGCGTCATCCGCAGAACGTTGGCGGTATCCTTGAAAGAATTCGCATTTTGAAGGCGGTCGGCCTCCGGTACCCGGCAATCCGTCAGGGTGATCAATGCATTCTGCACCGTGCGCAGCGCCATTTTATCCTCCATTTTCTCCGCTTTGAAACCCGAATTTTGCTTCCTAACGATAAAGCCTTTCACTTGGTTGTCGTCCAGATTCCGCGCCCAGATAATTGTAATATCCGAGAAGGTGGCATTACCGATCCATTTCTTCTGACCGTTGATCACCCATTCGTCTCCTTCCCGTTTGCAGGTGGTGGTGAGTCCGCCCGCAACGCCCGAGCCAACTTCCGGCTCGGTAAGCCCGAACGCACCGATCAGCTCCATACGTTGCATTACAGGTAACCATTGCTGTTTCTGTTCCTCCGACCCACAGAGATAGATAGAGCCCATCGCCAGGCCGCTGTGGACACCGAAGAATGTTGAGACAGAAGAATCGATACGTGCCATTTCCATCGCTATGAACCCTTCCAGCAATGCCGAACGTCCGGCGCAACCATATCCGTGGTAAGTAAGGCCGCAGATATTCAGCTTGGCCATCAACGGAATGATATGCATCGGAAACTGTGCATTGTTCCAGTAGTAGTTAGCGATCGGCTTGATTTCCGTTTCCATGAACTCCCGCACTTTGAGCTGTATTTCGCGTTCCTCCGGGCCGAGGGTCGATGTTAGTTCATAGAAATCTCCATTCACAACCGGCGGTGCTTTCTTCTTGCCTGAACCAGCCTGCATGAATTTCAGCATTTTACCAAGGTCCTCTTCACTCATTTTGGAAACGATACCCATCAGCTGGTTGAGATCAACTTTCCGGGACAACCTGGCAACGGCTTCGATATCGATGGATTGCAGGAGGTTGCGTATTTGTGAAATGGATTTGAAAAGGTTCATACCGTTTGCTGGATTGTGATTTGATAAAGAGTCGGCCCATGACGGGGTTCTACTGCACCAATCTAAAAAAGTAGAGCTGCCGGGAATGAAATTTGCAGGTATCGACCTAAACCTGAAAATCCATGAAAACACAACTCAATAATGTGGAAGGCGGCTCACCAAGCCAGGGCGGACCGAAAAGCAAATCGAAACAAAAAGATGATAGCCGGAAACCTTCCGGAGTCCTCAAACAGGAATCCATCGAGAAATCCGAAAAGGTTAACATGACCCAGAAGAAGGGCTACAACGAGACGCCGGAAACTGTTCCGGTGAAGGGCAAAAAGGCCTGATCGTACTTTATTTCATAGATGCTTCCAATGCGGCTGCCAGGTACACAAAAGGTGCATTCCAGTTGATGGCGATCTCATTGGAAGCGTAAGAGCATTCATTGTCGGTAAATGATTCGTCCGCAAACTTGTTGGGATAACCGGCGCATTTGTCCTGCTGCCCGGGGTTGGGCCCGCCGGAAAGCAAGCCGGGAATCGGGTCTACGATTCCATCGGCAATGGAGAGTCGCTGGTGTGGGTGCATTACCCTCTTAGATCCCGAACCTGTCAGGAAACAATAGCCTGTCGCATTGCGGCCGAGCAGGTAATCGAGGTTGCCGAGCGCTGCGTTAATATATTTCTGGTCTTTGGTCAATCGGTGGGCTTTCAGCAATGCAATACCCTGATTTGCAGCAACCGAGCTGCTACCCCAGGCATAGTCCTTTGCAATTTTGCCCATCACCGTGTTATAAGGCTGTTTTTCCAGATCGACGAGAAGCTGATCGGAATAATTCAAGACACTTTTCCGCAAAAGGCCAGACTGCTCAGCAGGCAACTTTAATTTTTTAGCGGAGCGAAGCAATGTATAGTAACCCAATGTTTTCACCTGACTCCAGGTAGGCAGCGCCATTGGTTGCTGTAATTCCAGGTCGATATCTTTGATATACTCCGGCTTGCCTGTGCTCGCATACATTTCACAGGCGGCCCAAATCCATTCGTCTTTTACCGAACGGTCACCATAGGCTCCCGTAACCACATCCGGATCGAACTGCTTGTTCATTGCATCCTGATTGTACATCACCGCCGGATGCTTTTCAGCCCATCGCCAACCCTTCACTGCGGCAGTGGTGCATGAATCGGACAGGCCGGGAAATTTATTGTTGAAATTTTTGAATATACGTGAAGCCTGCGCCATTACTGCCACCAGATCGAGCGTCGCTGCGGTGCCTTTCTGCACCACATAACGGGGATTTTTCGCAGCAACAGGCATTATCATTCCGTCAAAGCGAGGGTTGGTGAGCTTGTGATACACGCCTCCATCGACCGGGTCCTGCATCGTAAGCATCCAGCGTAGGTTCCAAACCACCTCGTCCAGCAAATCGGGAACACCATTGTCGCTCTCCGGGATATTCGTATTGAAATCTTCGAAATAAAGGGGATAATCCTCGTACAACGACAGCAGGGTACCCATGGTAATGCCCGAATTGACAATGTATTTATTATAGTCTCCGGCGTCGTACCAGCCCCGGGTGGAAGCTATCAAGGTATTTTCGGGCCGTCCATCCGAAACTGCCGAAGCGTGGACCAGCACTTTGTTGTCGGGATGGCCGGCTAGCCTCGCCCACTTTCCAGCATACTTTTCGGGGAGATCAATGGAAGCGCGCTGATAGTAGAAGCCTTTCAGGGCAGCCTTCGCTACATCCCTATGGACTTGCTTACCGATATTTAACCTGGCCGATCTCCCCAATCCCGCTATTTCAATAACATAGGAACCGGGCTTCCTAAGACCACTAAAATCAGCAAGGCGGGTGTGCTTCCCTGAATGCTGACTGGTACGAACATTGCCCAGCTTGCCTTTTAAAACCGTTTTCCCGGTTTTGGCGTCTTTCACTTCAAATGCATCGGCTTCATCCGACACAACAACAGCCACTTTCGGCGCTGCCGGGTAAAACCCGATCTGATTCAATCGTATGGCGTCCGAATGCTGCTGCGCCCGCACGGGCGAGAAATACAAACCAAAGGCCGCGAGCGACACGGCCACATGCAGGAATAACTTCATGTATTCTTTTAAATGTTTACCTCAATCCTGCAATTCTTTTACAGGATGTTCAATGTTGGTGCCAGTGATCACCAGGCGATGATACTCGCCCCACCGGCGGAGTTCCTCAATCAGCGGTTCAAGCGAATGGGCATGTCCCGTGCGCTCGTACTCGATTATCGGTGGAAACGAATCGTATACTTTTCGCTCCACCAGCAGGTTCATTTCCAATTCTTTCAGCTCCTTCGACAGCATCCGCGGCGTAATGTTCGGAATAGCATTCTGTAATTCCATAAACCGCTTGTGCCCGAGGCTCATCGCGATGAGGATCGAAATTTTCCATTTCCCGCTGATCACATCCAGTGCATCCCGCACCGGCAATATCATTTCCCGGCATTCCGGGTGATTTTCCTTGAAATTCTCTTTCATATTGTCACTCCTTCAAAACATAAACGATGTCCGTCAAAGGCATTTTAGCCGACGTTCTTCGGCCCCACGGCGTCGTAAACCACTACTTTTTCCCACAGATGGGAATATTGCTCAATGAATTCGAGATGGATCGGGTGCGTCTGGTAGATTTCTTCCTCAATGATATTTTTGAAAAAACACATCCAGGAAATCGTGTAATCTTTGACGATCACTGAGCGATTGGTAACCGCCGGCTTTCCGATATGTACATACTGTATCGTCGGAACCTTGGCCAGCTTGTGCAATCCTTCCAGTAACTGTGCCTCATGCTGGGCATTGTTAGGTTCTTTGAGGTAAAAGAAAACATGGTGGATAAACAGCTCCTTCACTCTTTCCGGCCCGGCGGTAATACCAGAAACAGAGGCGAATGAAGCCAATCCCGCATTTTGCAGGAACGTTCTTCTTGATTGTTCTTCCATGAATTGAGAGCAAAAACAGACAACGGAGGTTTTTCCGCATTTCAACTTCAAGGATAACGCTTATTTACCCATTATCAAAATAGTTAACATGTCCTAAAATCCATCTTGAACTAATCTAATAAAAGTTAAAATTATTTACACATTTCAGTTCAGGTAAACCATTTAAGTAAGAGTCTTTCTACTTGAAACTATTCCATTTGACCTATTATGAAAATCACAAAACGAGACCTTGTCGTCGCCTCAATATCTGTTTGCTGCACATTGAGTTGCATCGTTGCACGCCCTACGGCCAGTATGCTCGAATCATCAATTTTCGACTGGAACAACATCGCCGTCAGGGCGACGGCCACCGGATCCGTAAGAACCTTTTTTCGTTCTCAAACAGCTACGACAGACGAACTCGAATGCCACGTAACGACATTGAACCCCGGAGAAGCATCGCATCCGCCTCACAAACATCCGGAAGAAGAACTGATTATTGTTAAGGAAGGCACCGTAGAGGCGCTCGTAAACGGAGATAAAAAGAAGGTAGGGCCCGGCTCCGTCATTTTCCAGGCGTCCGATCAAATGCACTCGATACGCAACGCGGGCAAAACACCAGCGACTTACCATGTGATCAGTTGGCATTCGCCCGGGACGATGGTGAAGTAGTTATTTCTTTTTGAAGAGGTGCTCGGAGACGGGCTGTTTTTCGAGAAGCCAAATACGCCATTCGTACTTCTGCTGGAAAAGCGATAAGCCAATTCATCAAGCTGGTCATACTCATAACGTTCAAGATTCATACCGACAGATTTCAGGGTAAAAAAATAGCCAGCGAAAAGTCGCTGGCTACCCTTTCAATCTGCTATGATACAAACTATTCCGTCTTCGCGTACGCAGCTGCGAGGTCGTTCAGGGTTGCATCTTTCAAATGCTCTGACGCAATTACCAGGCGGTAACGGAACGTCGTCGATTCACCTTTTTTCAGTTTGAAATTGAGTGTTTCCTTTCCGTCACTGAGTGCTTTCATTCCCAGCGGATTCACGGCGAACAGTCCGTAACCTCTCGCATGCCAGTAAGCCGGGTAACCGACGTTCTTAGGATGGTCGATCATCGCGACGCTGATGTTTTCGTCCTTGATCTTGCCCGTGAGGTTACACCAGATCGCACGTTTGCCCCAAACTGTTTCACCTTCTATCCCATTGCTGTTGCGGTAGTTGCCGGTAATGCCCTCATTGTTCAATGCAGGTACTTTGGTAGCAATACCGCTCGCGTCGGTGAAGATTTCAGGCTTGTTCGAAGGCAGTTCGAGCTCGCGCGCTACGCGGATAGCGTACATCCCATCTTTCACGTCGGGCATGCTCACTTCCGGTAAAACAGCTGTCAACGTCGTCGAACGGTCGATAATGCGGGTTTCGCCTTTGCCGCTGAAAGTGTATTTGGTTACTTCTTTCAGGGTTAGCGTACCGTCTTTATCCACCCAGTCGGCGGTTACGGTGAGCTCACCTTTGTCTTTTCCGCTTTTTACGGAAGTAATGCCGGTATGGATAATCGTTCCGTAAGCACGTTTTTCGTGGTTCACGGCATCGGAATTGTTCCAATAGTCGTTCCCGTTCACATCTTCATAGTTGAGCCAGATACCCACGTGGTGCGGGTGATCTACGCGCTCGCCTGCACGAGGGTCCAGTGGCCAGCCACGGGTGATCACCGTGCCCCTGGCCGTCGCTACCGGGTACAGGACGGCCTTTTTCAGCGTTTTTTCGCCGGGGTAATAGTAAGCCGTAAATGGATTCCCGTCGATTTTCACTTCCACTTTTTTGTCCTTGTCATTCCGGACGAGATCAACCTTCTGCGCAAAAGCACTGCCAGTGCCTACAAATGCGGCAGCTGTCAATACCAAAGCAGTATGTTTTAAATTCACTGTCTGATCTTTTAAAATGTTAGCTAAGCACGATTTCCTTTTTCTTCGGATCCCAGTTCACACGTTTTCCGGTATGCAACGCCTGGGTAGCCATAATGTTCGCTACCGAGTGGTTGAAACCTACGCGGGCAGGTGCATTCGTTTCCTTGCGGCTGCGGATACACTCCATCCAGTTGCGCATGTGCAGCGACGTCATCGGATCGGCACCGGTGTTGGCGTCGGTCGCGATTTTATCGCCGGTTTTCAGGGACATTTCAGGAAGCAAGTTTGCCTGCAAGCCCATTCCTTTCGCATCTTTTTCCTTTAAGCCGCCTTCGGAAGTGATCTTGTTCGTGTCGAGGTTGATCATCCCGCCATTTGAGTAGTAGTATTCCTTCACGCCGCCTGCTTCGTTGTTGAAACGGGAAGAGTAGATCACCTGGAAACCTTTGCTCTTGTCGTCCACGGGACCGTACTCGAATGCCGCACTGAAAGTATCGACATTGGTGCGGCCGTCTTTCCAGGTGTAGATACCACCGTTGGCAACCACATTACGCGGCGCGTCAAGGCCTGAGAACCAGTGTACGGTGTCGATCTGGTGGGCCATCCATTGTCCCGGAATACCCGATGAATATGGGTAGAATAACCGGAATTCAAGGTAGTAGCGTGGGTTCCATCCTACTTTCGGACGGTTCATCAGGAAGCGGTCCCAGTCGGTATCCTCTTTGCGGATTTGTGAAACGAGCTCCTTCCGTCTCCAACGGCCTGGCTGGTTCACATTCCAGGTCATTTCAACCGTAGTAATATCCCCGAATTTACCCGATTTGATATATTCGTAAGCCGCCCAATAGTTGGGAGCACTGCGGCGCTGCGAACCTACCTGTACAATCTGTTTGGAACCTTCCACCGCTTTCAAAGCTACTTTTGCATCTTCAAGGGTTTCCGCAAACGGTTTTTCAACGTACACGTCACGCCCCGATTTTACAGCTTCCGCGCAATGCAAAGCATGCTGAAAATCGGCGGTACTGATGATCACCGCGTCCACATCCTTGCGTGCGAGCAGCTCTTCGTTGTTTCTTGCCTTTACAAATTCACTGGCTGCATAGGGTTTCCCCTTCATGAATGCCTCCGCTTCGTCGCGGCGACGGTTCCACAGGTCGGAAACGCCCATAAACTCAAAGTTCAGTTCCTTGGCGTGATCCGAGAAGGAAGGTGCCAGCGAGCTGCGGAAACGGTCCGAGAAACCGATGATACCTACCCTGACGCGATCATTAGCTCCCACGATACGGCGGTAGCTGGCCGCACTGAAAGCATTGGTGCCTACTGCGACACCCGCAGAAGCCAGTGCTGCATTTTTAAGAAAATCCCTTCTACTGGTCATGATATTGGATTTGAATAATGTTGACTTTTTGACTGCTTTTGAGGCCGATTTACGGGCAATCGTTTCTAAATGTCGAACGCCCGTCTATCTACTGTATTTTTTTACGCTTTTTCCGCCGATTCGGGCTATTTGATTTCCTTCACTTTCAAACTGCGGAAAAACACATTATCCCCGTGATCCTGCAACAGCAGGTTACCCTGTTGCGACAAGCCGAAACCCTCGAATTTCGCAAATTTCGACCCTGCCACGAATTCTTTAAACTGCGGGGAGCCACGCACATATTCCACTACTTTATAGCCGTTCAGAAAATGCTGCACGGTGCCATCTTTCTGCACGACAATACGGCCCTGGTTCCATTCGCCGATTTTTTTAACTGCATTCCTCGGCCGATCCGCCGGGATCACGTCGTAAAACGAAGCAATGGTACGGTTGCCATTTTTGCCGAGTTTCGCATCCGGGTGACGCTCGTCGTCGAGCACCTGATATTCGCAGCCGATACCCGATTTGCCATTGGAATTGAATTTCTGGTCTACAAAATATTTCACGCCGCTGTTGGCACCTTCGGTAAGCTTAAATTCAAATTCATATTCGAATGCGGGGCCATAGAGCTTGCGGGTAACAATATCGTTACCGGTTTCGGAGCCGTCCGACTTGGAAATCTGAATGGTACCGTCCTGATAGTTCCATCTTTTGGCAGGAAAATCGGTGCCACCGTAAGAACGCCACTGGTCCACCGATTTACCATCATACAGTAATGAATAGCCCTGTGCTTTTTCCGAAGCGTCGAGGTTGTTGGGGATCAGGTTCACAATGCGCACGCTCGTCGCCGGGCTCGGTTTAAGCTTAGTAGTTTTGATACGCACATTCTTCCAGCTCACCTGCGTGCCTTCCATTTCCTTGCTACCGATCGCGTGCACTTGCAGACAAATGAAACCCGAGGGTGTCATATCGTCGATTACATGTGCAACCGGAACACCATTCAGGAAAGTGCGTATCGAATTGCCGATCGCTTCGATGCGGTACTTGTTCCATGCGTCTCTTTTAAATGCTTTTTTGCCTTCCGGGTTCAAATCGAGCGGGTAAAGCCAACCGCGGCGTGCTTCGTCGTAAATCCCTGCTGAATATGCGCGGTCGCTCGGGTCGATCTCGACCTGGTAGCCATGCACGCGGCCATTCATGTATTCGGGTTTGGACAGGCTGCGGATCTGAATACCGGAGTTCAGTTTATTATCGACCTTTACATCCAGTTCCAGGATAAAATCGCCGTAATCTTTTTCGGTCGTCAGGAATGAGTTAGGTGTACCCATCACGGAAGTCCCCACGATAGCCCCATCTTTTACTTCATATTTGGCCTGGCCATTAAGCTGTTTCCAGCCGGTAAGGTCCTTGCCATTGAAGAGGTCCTGCCAGCCGTCTTTCGACTTCTGTGCTTGAAGCGGCGCGGTAAAGAGGAACGCGGCCATTGCGACCAGCGGTAATCGAAATTTTCTCATTGTGTTGAATAAAGATGATGAATAACTGAAAAATGCGAAAGGGCATCCTATCTAATATCAGCTATTGCCATAATAACGAAATATTAATAAGAATACCCTTACAAATCCAGTTGAGGCTACACCGGATATTTTAAAACCTCGGTGATGTACTTTTTATTGATTTCGGCACAGATCAATGGCGATTTCTCGGGATCGGGGACGCCGTCGAGTTCTACCACCGCCCATCCTTTGAACCTGATCTTGTCCAATGCCTTGAAAACCGCCGGCACATCCACCCTGCCCTGCCCCAGTTCCACAAATTTGTAACCGCTTTTGGTATCCGCCGGTTTGGTATCTTTCAAATGCAGTGAATGCAGAATGTCCTTGTATTTAACGATCGCCTCATGTGGCTCGCCTCCGCCCTGCTTGTAATGTGCAATGTCAAGCAGCAGTTTAATGTACCGCGGGTCCATTGCCTGTACGATCACGTCTACCTCCTCGGGCGTCTCACCGAGTTGGTTCATATGGTTGTGATAAACCACCTGCACACCCTGATCGGCCGTTTGCTTACCAATCTCGTTCATTACCTGCGCCAGCTTTTTCAGCTCTTCCACGGATGGTGCACGGTCTTTCGGGCGTAAACTATTGGTAAGCTGCATGGCGTTACCCCCCAGTGCTTTCACAAAACTCGCGTGCGCAACGTGCGTGTCCACGGTACTTTCAAATTTTGCAGGATCTATTTCTACATTCCCGCTCGAAAACATGCAGAGCGTCAAATTGTTCTTCAATAATGCATCTTTCAGTTCGGAAGGCTTATTGCGGTAAGGACCAAAGGTATTGGCCCGCAGTTGAATGCCTTTGAAGCCCAGCCCGGTCAGATCGGCCATGGCCTGTTCGTCCTTTCCGCCCCAGGTAATGGCCGAATAGCCGATTTTTATATCTCCTTTCTTTACTGCGGCTTCCAGCCAACCGGCGCCTGCGGCAGTAGCGGCCACAGCGACTGAAGTGTTTTGTAGAAAATTCCGTCTGTTCATTTCAGGTTTAGATTAATGTAAAATCTATAACTCCCAGACGATATAAAACAACAATGACCCGCTATCTACGGGCCATTGCGTGTAAATTTATTTCGGGATTTCCGTTAGCGGCGGTACATTTCGCTCATAGCCCGCATATCCCTTGTTCTGATTGATCCTCGCCTGTGTGTTCCCATCGATCGCCGATTGCGGAATAGGCCACAAAACATGGTACGGGCTCATGGTGTATTCGTCGGCGTGGCGCGTTTTTACACCTTTGTTATAAAAATCATTTTTCTCCATCACCCTGTCATAGAAGTAATTATCATCGGAAAACTTATCAAGACTGTATGTCTTGCCGTTGGGCGCCGGCTTTCCGGTTTGAGCAAAAATATAGGCAATGCGGGTCAGCTCGGTCTTACGAGGCTCTTCAAAATAAAGTTCACGCGCGCGCTCGTCGAGGATGGTGCCAATATTGATTTTACCGGCAGCAAGCGGCGCGCAATTGGCGCGGGTGCGGACAGCATTGACATCATCGGCGGCTTTGGCCAGATCACTTTTCCACGCGTAGGCTTCCGCACGCAGGAGGTAGGTTTCGGCCAACCTGAAAACATACCAATCCGAGTTCCCGCCCTGAGGTTGTACGCGCAACGGATCTTCAACGAAGAGCTTATAGTTCGGCCAGTCGAACCAGCAGCGTATGGTATCGATCGTCAGAACAACCCCTTCTGCGTTTTTGAGTTGCAGGTTTTTACCATAGTAGCTATCATCGCCTTTCAATGCAGGATTGTTGTACAAAATATCCTCCATGCGTGTCCAGTTGCCGGGCGCGTGGCGCAGGTCGTTTTTATCATCCCAGATCTGGTTCTGTGCGTAATCGGTTGGGCGCAAACGTCCGATCCCGCGGCCATACTTCACAACCTGGTCGATCTCAATCCCATAAGTGTCGATCGTGCCCCGTTTTCCATTCGGCGTGTTGATATTGTTGAACCAAAGCGGCACACAGTTCCGCATGATGAGCATCCCACCGTCGACATTGCCTTCGATATTCAGCCGGTCGATAACCAGCATTAACCCTTCGGTATTAGCCGCGATTGCCTTGTTCTGCGGCCGGTGCAAATCCCATACCACATTCCGGCTGGCGTCATTGGCATTCACGCCGAAACGAGAGGTCATCAGCTTGTGTGTACCGCCCTCAATCACATTTGTTGCCGATTTGATCGCATCGTCAAACAATCCCAACGCGAGGTTGACCTTTGTAAGCAAATGACTTACCGAACCTTTGTTCACCATTCCCTTGTCCGTCACGACAGGCACCCATTGCTCGGCAAATTCGAGGTCTTCCTTCATCTTTTTAAGGATTACTTCGCGTTTTGTAGTCTGAAAATCAAGTTTCGGGCCGTTGATTTCATTCAAAATTAATGGAACATCTCCAAACTGCTGCGTCAGCCGATAATAGCGTGCCGCACGATGGAAGTAAGCTGCGCCCAGCACTTCGTTCCTTTCCTGCTCATTTTTATAAGTAGGCAAATCAATACGGGAAATGGCTGTATTGGCATATTTAATACCCTTGTAGCCTTCCAGCCAATACCAGCCGATTCGGTTATAATCGATATGGTTCAATTGGGCATCGGGTGTGATGAGCAGATTCAGGTTCTGTGCCGGCCCCGATTTATCGGTCGTCCCCTCCACGGCAATGTCGGAAAAGACCGATTCGGTAATCATCGGCATCGCGTCTCCATACCATTCCAGTCGTAGATTGCGCTCACACGCAACGAGTGTTGCTTTCAACCCGGCTAGGTCTTTAAAGGTCAGGTCGGGTTCGTAAAATGAAAGTGGTTCGGGTTTCAACCACGTTTCCTTGCAGGAGGTAATCGCCCCCACTGTGCCGAGCAGACCCAATGCGAGTATATATTTTAATGTTTGGTTAAACATGATCCTTACAGTTTTGTGTGATAGTGATTACAAGGTGATATCCAGCCCGATCGTGTAAATCCGTGGGCTCGGTACCGATGTGGCTATGCTGGCATTCGTAGCGCCGTTTGTCCCGTTCTCTGGATCCCAATAGTTCCATTGCGGTGCCCAGAAGCCGATATTGCGGACATTACCATAGATCCGCAGGTTTTGCACGGCCACTTTTTGTGAAACGGCCTTGGGTACCGTGTAAGCCACCGACAAGTTTTCGAATCGCACGAAAGATTTGCTTCTGTAAACTGCATACCCCGTCGCCGACCCTTCGCTGGAATAGAGCCTCGCCCATTCATTCGAGCGGTTTCCTTCGGTCCAGTAAGGAAACACATACGAACTGGTGCGATCCACGAAACCGTCGCGATTCTTCATCTGGTTAAATGTCGCTTTCTGTCCCCAGTAGGAGTAGATCATGAACGATACGTCCAGGCCCTTAAAGAGTTTGAACTCATTCCGCAAAGTCCATCTGAAACGTGGTGAAGTGTATCCGAGAAACTCCTTGTCGTCATTGGTGAACTTGCCATCATTATTCACATCTTTCAATTTAAAATCACCCGGTTTGACACCGTACTTCGCAGCTTCGGCTTCCTCTTCTTTCTGCCAGACGCCCAGGATCCGGTAGTTCCATATTTCGTCGAGCGCATGACCGATAAACCATCGGTTGGTTACATCGTCGGCCTCTTTACGGCCTGTCACCTTACCTGAGCCGTCTTTGATATCGACATAGTTGCCATACAAATGCACGATTTTATTGCGGTTCATCTGGAAGTTGAATGTACTGCGCCACGTGAAGTTTTCGCGGCGCATATTGTTGGAATTCAAACTGATTTCGAGTCCCTTGTTCTGCACTTCGCCGAGGTTGTCCCAAACGTTGTCAAAACCCAGCACATTCGGAAGCGCGCGTTTCACCAGCAAATCCTTTGTCGTCGATTTGTAAAATTCAATACTGCCGTCCACCACATTGTTGAATAATCCAAAGTCAAGACCGACATTCAGCGCATTTGTTTTCTCCCATTTCAAATTCGGATTTGCCATACGGCTCACGTACAGCTGGCTTACCTGATACACGGTGCCGTCGGGTTTCACATGCAGGTATTTGCCGCTTGCAAGATCGGCCAGGGCGTCGTAGCGTGGGATATCGCGATTACCGTTGTTACCATACGAAACCCGTAACTTTCCATAATTCAGCCACTTGGAACTCAGAAAGCTTTCATCGGTAAACACCCAGCCCAATGCCGCCGATGAAAACACAGCCCGCGGGTTCTTCTGCCCGAAAGCGGAATAACCATCCCGCCGGCTCGATAGCGTGAGCATGTATTTGTCCTTGAATGAATAGAACAACCGGGCCATTAATGCGTCGGCGGTGCTGGTCTGGTCGTCGGTGTAGACCACCGGCAACCCGCCTGCCTGGATATTGTGGTAACCCAAAACGTCCGTAGGCGCGAAGCCCTTGTTAGAAATGCTGTCACGCCAGCTTTTAAAGCGTTCGGCATTGGCCAGGAAGGTGAGGTCAATCTGATGTTTTCCGGCAATGGTTTTGTTCCATTTCAGAATGTTATCGACCTGCCAGTTGAAAACAGTCGAATCCTTGCGTGAGGCCCGGCCGCCCTCAGCAGCCCATTCGGCGTGCTTGGCAGATTCGGCATTATAGCGGTGTGTATAGTCGAAACGGGGCGTAAAATTGATTTGATAAGTAAACCCAAGAGGCAAACTGACCTTGGCAAAAAGAACGGAATTCAATGTCTGGGCTCCCTGATCCCGTTTGATGAATTGGCGGGCATAATAGGGATGGTTACCACCGCTGGCTTCGCCGTTGGGCCGCCAGGCGTAGTTGCCGTTCGCATCGAACTCCGAGCCCCAGGGCGAAATGGTCCGCGCCAAATCGTAGTTTACCGGCACCTGGCTTTCATCTCGTCGGGCAAACTGCGTGTTCATGCCTACCGACAAATACTTGTTCACTTTACCTTCAAGATTCAGACGCGCGCGGACGGTGCTGTATTTGTCGCCTACCACGATCCCTTCGTTATTGAGGTATCCCAAAGACATATAATAGGAAATGCGGTCGTTACGCCCCGAAAGGCTTACCGTATGATCTTGCCTGAAACCTTTCTGGAATACTTTGGAATACCAATCCACACTCTTGCCGTCCTTGTAATTCTGAATCTCGGCGGGCTGCATACCCAGGCGTTGGAGCCAGACGGTCGTCGGGTCGCCCTTGGAACCGTCGAAGGCCAGCCACTGGTCAAGGGTTACGCCGGTAGGAAGGTGGTTGGGGTCGGCAAAGCGAGCAGGGTCGGCGGTGGCATTAATGTTTCGCATTACCTCTTGCCGCCAGCTGATGAAACCTTGCGGGCTGAGTACCGGCTGGTTTCTGGCCACTTCTGCCAAGCCGAAGTTACTGTTGATGTTGATAACCGGCTTACCTTCCTTACCTTTTTTAGTGGTAATCAAAATGACGCCGCTCGCTGCTTTGGCGCCGAAAACGGCCGACGAACTCGCGTCTTTTAGCACATCGATCGTCTCGATATCATTGGGATTGATATCTTCCATCCCGCCATAGTAGATCGTACCGTCGAGTACGATCAATGGGCTGGAACCTGCATTGATCGAGTTCTGCCCCCGCACAGAAACACTTCCCCCGCCCTTTGCGGAGGCTGAAAAACCGACATTCATTCCCGGCACGTTGCCGCGCAGCACATCTTGTACCGACTGAGGGTTTTCATTTTCTAGCCGGGTCGCATTCACCTGTGATACCGCGCCGGTGAGGTCACGTTTCTTTTGGGTTCCGTAGCCGACAACTACTACTTCATTGAGCGTTTTCAAGTCGGTTACAAGCAAAATATCGACTATACTCGCATTACCCATTTGCTGCTCCTGCGTGACATACCCGACGGCCGAAAATACCAGCACCCCTGTATCTCCGGGAATCTCGATGGTGAACTTGCCCTCCGCATTGGTTGTCGTACCCTGGTTTGTTCCTTTGACAACCACCGTTACACCCGGAACAGGCGTATTTCCGTCTTTGGCCAGTACGGTGCCGGTAATAGTTCTGTCGGCTTGCATTACATGGCCAACCCTTGCGAGCGGACTCGCGACGACACTGGCGGGCACCGGCGGGTGCAGGCATATCGCACATATGCATACCCCGCTCATGCGCCGCAAAGAGGTAAAAAGTCCTTTTGTGATGTGCATAGGTTAGTGAATTAAGATGATGTTTTAGGTGAAATATAACACCCTGACGCCACCCATTCCAGCCTGTCTACGCTCACAAGTAGTCCTAATTTTTAACCGGATAGTACCAATGATTCACCGGCAATATTTTTTTATTTTCCCCTCTCCTAAAACAAAAAAGGATGGCTGCACATGGCAACCATCCTCTTGATTTTATTACTCCGGGAACCGATCAGTACCCTGGGTTCTGCGGGAATACCGATTTACCATCGGATGTTTTCGCACTGCGGTCGATCTGTGTTTGAGGGATAGGTCTCACCACATGATGCGCCGCGATAGCCGAAGCCTGTGGGTTGTATTTTTTAACCCTTTCCACGAGGAGGCCCCAGCGTTTCAGGTCCAGCCAGCGGGTTTGCTCGCCGGCCAGCTCCCTTGCACGTTCCTCAATAATCGTCTCCATCGTAAGGTCTTTCGCGTCAATGAGCATTTTGTCCTTTTTACCAGGCCAGCCCGCACGGTATCTCACCATATTAATGGCTTCGGCAGCACCGGCTTTATCGCCCGATTGAAACAGCGCTTCTGCAAGCATCAGGTAGACATCCGCCAGACGCACCACGTAATAATCGCGGCTGCCCGGTTCGTAAGTCATATCAGGACGTTTTGAATCGAAAAACTTCTGCAAGGTCGGGAACAAAGCTTCCGAATACTTGCTAGGCACGAGTACCTGGTATTTTTTCGTCGCACGCACCTCTTTCGTCATTTCGTAACCTGGAATGAAGATGGCCGTATCGCCCGCCGCAAACGTCACTTTTGTTTTGGAATCATCAAACGAAGCCGCGTTATAAGTACCCGGGTTGTTGGAAAGCCACGTATCGCGGAATGTCTTTTTGTAACGCGAGTCGTTGACACGTTCAGCGAAAACGGTGTTGATCAGGTACTCGGTCGGTCTCAAGCGTTTGAAAGGCCGTCCCCAATAAGTATCCCGTTTCATACCCGGTTGTACGTCGTACTGCATCCCGAAATAGAGGTGCAAACTGTTACCGGTACCGTTCGTCAATGCATCGCTGGTGTATTGCACGGCAAAAACTACCTCGGAGTGGTTCTGGTTGTTTTCATCGAACACAGCCGAGAAATCGTCTAGCAACTTATAGCCATATTTGGTTGAAACTTCTTTCAGAAGATCGGCTGCTTTGGTGAAATCGTCCGCTGCTTTTTGAGTTGAATATCCTTTTGCCAGGTACACTTTCGCCAGCAACGCCTGCGCGTGAGGCTTGGTAGCGCGGCCGTAGTCGCTCGACTGTGCCTTTGCTTCAAGATCGGTAACCGCCTCGCTCAGGTCTTTGATGATCGCCGTGTACATTTCGGCATCGGTCGCACGTTTGGTTTCTTTGGTTGGTGTCAAAGTCTCGTTAAAGTAAAGGTCTACGCCACCGTACTGCTGATGCAGGAGATAGTAGTAATGACCACGCAAAAACTTGGCTTCTGCAATGCGCAGCTTTTTGACATTATCGGCAATACCCGTCACATTCGGTGCCCGCTCGATTACCGCATTACAGGTATTGATACCCCGATAGAGCTCGTCCCATGTTGTTGCCAGATAATCCACGGTCGGGTTCAGCTGGCCATCATAAAAATGGAAACCCTTGTAACCGCCATCTGCACCGGTAGCGTAAATATCAGTACCATATTCGGTTAGGGTCAAGCCCTGTTGGGTCGCATAGTAGAAGCGGAGCGATGAATAAGCTGCTTTCACGCCGTCTTCAAAACCTTTGGCGGTGTTCATGTAGTCGGTACCAACCCCCGAGATGATCTTTTCGTCCAGCACATCCTTGCACCCCTGCCCCGCGAGCATCAGCGCCGCCATGCCGTACACCACAATCGATTTTCTTATATTTTTCATTTGTCAGTATCTTTTAAAAAATTTCAAAACCAAGCCATTAGAATTTCGCGTTCAAGCCGAATGTGATCACCATCGTAGCTGGGGTTATACCTGTACCACCCGCTGCAAGGCCGGTAGTTTCTGGGTCAACACCGTTGTATTTGCTCCGGTATTTCGCCCAGATGAAAGGCTGCTGGATGCTCGAATACAAGCGCAATGATTCCATTCCCAGCTTTTTAGACAGTTCCGGTGTGAATGTGTAACCCACGTTCACGTTTCTCAGCTTCACAAATGTTCCGTCAAAATAAGTAAGCGTGCTTCCGTAAACCGGGAACTCCTGGTTGCTTTTCGGACGTGGGAACTCGTTGGTAGGGTTGTTTGGCGTCCAGTAATCTACTTTCATCTGCTGATAGCGGCCTGCCAATGCGTTGTTGTTTCTGTGGAACTCGCTGCGAATCAGGTTACCTACGCGGGCAAAGAAGAAGAATGAAAGGTCGAAGCCTTTGTAGCTGAGACGGTTGGTGATTCCACCGCTGAAATCAGGCACATCGGAACCGATGATCTCGCGGTCGTCCGCATTGATTTTTCCATCTCCGTTGTTATCCTTGATTTTGATCTGCCCCACTTCGCTGGCGAATGATTTCGCAGCATCAGCCTCATTGGTTTGCCAAATACCCACTTTTCTGTAATCGTACACCGTGCTAAGCGGGCGTCCGATAAACCAGCCGTTACCCAGGTCATCCACTTTTCCATTGTAGAGCGACAGGATAGCTTCTGTATTTTTGGTGAACGTGAAATCAGTGGTCCATTTGAAACCGCCGGCTGTGTTGACATTATTAGTAGTCAAACTCAACTCGATACCACGGTTGCGGGTTTCACCCACATTGCGGGTAACGGCCGCATAGCCCCTGGATCCAGGCAGCTGATCAGACAGCAGCAAATCAGTGGTATTGGTTTGATAAAATTCCAAAGAACCCTGAATCTTTCCACGGATAAAGCTGAAATCTAACCCTACGTTGGAAGTAGCGGACGATTCCCAACGCAAATCAGGGTTTCCAATCCTGTCGCCACGATAACCATAAGCCGGCGTCGTGTTCCATGCGTAGCTTGTACGTCCCAAAAACGCCTGTGTCTGATAAGGAGCCAAACCGGTATTACCCACTTTACCCCAGCCGGCGCGGATTTTAAGCAGGTCGATCCAGCTAACGCTTTTCAGAAAGTTTTCATTGGCCACGTTCCAACCTAACGCGATACCGGGGAAGTTACCGTACTTGCTGTTTTCCCCGAAACGGCTTGAACCATCACGACGCATCGTCACTGTTACCAGGTATTTGTCATTATAGTCGTAGTTCACACGAGCCATGTACGAGTTGATCTGCCATGGAATGTAGCCGCTTGTAGGAGAGAATATGGTCGTTGCCGCTCCGAGATTGTAAAACGATTGTGTCTCCACCGGAACACCCTGAACGCTCGCACCATAAATTTCTGCACGATCTTTCTGGAAGGAATGTAGTAATGTCACATTCAAATTATGCTTTCCTCCAAAGGTCTTACTATAATTGATAATATTCTCCAAAGTCCAATTGAAGGCGAACCCTTGCCATACTTTTGCCTGGGAATCTCCTCCTTTTCGAGCGTTCGTTTGGGAGCCAATAAACCGTCCATAACGGCTGAGGGTAAAATCAGGACCAAAGTTGACACGGTATTTTAACCCGGGCAGAATACTGAACTCTGTGTAAATGCTGTTGAAAATACGGTAACGTTTGAGCTCGGCAACCTGCGCGCCCGGAACCAGTTCCGCAAGCGGGTTGGTCAGCAACGCATCATTGGTAGGTGAAAAAATCAGCTTTCCATTATCGTCATAAGGTACGGCCAACGGATTTTGGTTAATCGTCATTCCGTAAGTGTTCAGGGAGTCACCGTTGCGGATGCTGTTCATCATATAGGACGACAAACCTACCTTCAACCATTTATTTACCTGATGATCAATGTTCGAACGCAGCGAAAGACGGGTAAAATTCGCTTCTTTTACTACACCCTTGTCGCGGAAAAAACCTCCCGAAATGTAAAACTGTGTGCGGTCGTTTCCGCCCTGGACACCCACCGAATGATTCTGCATCACGCCCGTTTTCACAATCAGGTCCTGCCAGTCGGTGCTGGTGCCGTTCGCGATACCTTTCGCAACATTGGGATCACCACCAAGGACAGCCACTTTGGCGTCGGCCTCTGCATTGATCACACCAGTGGGGATCGCGTTGCCGGCTGCATCTTTATACCCACCCGTGGCACGATAAGCCTCACGCACAAATTCCGCAAATTCGGGCCCACTGAATAACTCCACTTTATCGAGCGCTTTGGAAACACCTACATAACCGTCGTAGCTGATCGTCGTTTTACCTTTCGGGGCACCTCGCTTGGTCGTAACGAGCACAACCCCGTTGGCACCGCGCGAACCGTAGATCGCCGTAGCGGTAGCATCCTTCAAAACCTCCATCGACTGGATGTCGTTGGGGTTCATATCTTCATAACCGGCTGCCAACGGGATACCGTCCACTACATATAGCGGATCGTTACCTGCATTGAACGACCGACGGCCGCGGATCAGGATCTTCGGCACCGTTCCCGGCTTGGAGCCCGATTGCGTCACGTCTACCCCTGCGGCACGGCCCTGTAAGGCCTGCCCCAGGTTGGTAATAGGCATTTCATTAATTTCTTTCGAACCGACCGAAGAAATTGCGCCGGTCAGCTGGCTTTTCTTTTGCGTACCATAACCTACAACCACAACCTCCGTCAGTATTTTCTGATCGCTGGCGAGCACTATATCCACCACACTTTTATTACCAACAGCCACTTCCTGCGTCACGAAACCTACTGCTGAAAACACGAGGACCGCGTTATCTTCCGGAATGCTCATCTTGAAAGCGCCGTCGGCATCGGTATTGGTACCACTTTTGCTTCCTTTCAGTACTACCGAAACACCGGGAACCGGAAGGTTATCTTCCACTGAAGTCACCTTTCCTGAAACTGTCCTGTCGATAACCCTGATGGTCGGGTTTGAAGGCCTCATTGCATAGACCTGCCCTGTAAAACCCGTCATCACCGCACCAGCCATTGCCCAACGCATCATACAGTGGCTAATACTTGTAAAGTTTCTTTTCATACGCATTGATTGTTTAACCATTAATAGTTCACCATAAACTGTCAATTCTGACGACCACTTGATAGATCTCCCCTTACAAATAATTATATTTTTCCCATCAATAGTTATAATACACACGCAGTTACTTGGCGCAGATTTGTAACCAATCTGTTGAAATATTTTATCTGGAAAGAGGTTCAGGGATGATAAGTATTTTTGATTTCCTGTAGTATGCCTTTTTGAACAATTCCAATAAGCATATTTATTGTACTTATTATACCATTTGAAAATCAATTTGAGAATAGAGATTCGGGGAGAAAATTGAAAACGATCCGCGAAGTTTATTTATGCAATCGTTATCGGGAACGTTGCCAAAATAGACTCGTTCCAATATTTTATTATAAGATATTTACACAAAGAAATACAAAAATGCCATATCCACTAGGCAGGCACTCTCCGAATATTGTATTTAAACAATATTAAGTAAGAGCTATTCCCAGCAGATATGGCAAGGCAGGTTATTGATGAAGCAGTAATCTGACACTTATTTATAATGGTCCGGATTCTCGTCCTGCCACTCGTTGACACCGTCGCGGATACGGTTCCGGAAGGTCAGCGTGTCCTGGGCAAAAGAGGTTGTACCATCCTCATTTTCATATTTATAGCTTAAAAATAACTTACGATCCTGCAACAGTTTGGGCCGATTGAAAGTGCTGGGACCATCGGGTTTTACCTGGATCGCGGAGCCGTCGGCTTTGCTGATCCTGACGGCATTTCCATCGAGCGTAATCTTGAATGAGCCTTCCTGATCGCTGATCTTGTTGGTTACGAGTGCATCTGGAGCTACTGTTTTTAGCTTGAAAACCTTGGCTTCCGGCGACGGAATCGTGGTGTAGTACTTCACCGTTTTCACCACCTTGCCCGTAGCGTCCTTTACCGTCGTAACGCCACCGTGCCAGTAGTTCCCAAAAAGCATGTTCTCGTATTTGAGCGCCACCACAGCCGAGCGCTTCGCGTTAATGACCGAATCGGCGTCGGCGGAAGTGATGTAGAACGGTATGGCATATCCGGCGCGGATCGTGGCGGCGTCTTTCAGGAACCGCGCCGAATCGGCTTTGATCACCACGGCGCCCATGTGCGTACCGGCCTTGATCACCATCCTGGAATTGTCCGAGATGGTGAAATAGTCGGTCGGCAGCGGTTTGAGCGTATCGACGCCATTTACTGCCTCACGGATGTAGCCTGCACCGGCTTTCATCGCCTCCAATGCATCGCGATTGATCAGTGCGTCATCCAATTGGAAGCCTACGATGCGGTCCTGCCGGTTCTCGCGGACACCCGCGAGCGCAGCCCCTACCTCGATGCTCATCCCCTCACCCACCACGAAGGTCCGCACGTTGGTCTGGTACATAAAATACACCGAGGTATAGTCGAAATCCTTGATGTAGTCGTCATAGCAGGCGCTCAGGCCCATTGTCAGCCCAAGGGCCAAAGCAATTCTCTTTTTCATAGCATTCATGTTTATTTCCAGGCTTCCCAGCCATCGTTCTGTACCAGATTAGACATTCTCAGCATTTCGTCGTAGGGAATCGGCAGAAATGGCGAGGCGTACGACCGCGATTCCACTACTTTGTCGAGCTCGTATTGAAAACTACCGTCTGCATTACGGGTAATTTTCGCCATTCTTACCGGCTTGTTCAGGTCGGCGAGGTTGGTAGTCCAGCGTCGCAGATCGAAGAAGCGCTGGCCTTCGAAGCACATTTCGAGCCTTCTTTCATTTTTGATAAATTCGTTAAAGGCTGCCTTTCCCTTGCCGGCCACCTCGGTGAAATATGGGTCTGTGTCAAAGCCTTTTCCGCCGTCCGTATTTTCCTTTTTACGAAGATATTCCATCGCCTCTTTGGCCGACATACCATATTTACCTCCATCGGGGCCCTCCACCTGGTTGGCAGCCTCCGCGAACGTAAGCAGCATTTGCTCCCATCGTATAAAGAATTTCGAGTGCGGCTGACGGTTAATGGAGTTGTCCGACCAGTTGAGTCCCATAAACACCATTTTCTTGATGTGATAATTGGTACGGCTGTTCACCGCGGGCCCGGCGGCATCCTTTGCATTCTGCCAGTTTTCGAAGGTATACATCGTCTTGTCGCTGTTGATTTTCATGGCCTTCGCATTATTATGGAAGATCGTCGCATAAAAGCGAGGATCGCGGTCGGCATAAGGGTTGGCCGGGTCGTACTTGCTGCGCGGGTCGGTAATAGGATAACCATTCTTCATAGGGAACGCATCCACCAGGTCCTGCGTAGCCCCTACCGAGCCGGTTCCCTGAAAGCCGCCCGGATAGAACATCCGCTCCATCGCGTCGTTCGCATTGTTGTAGCGCGACGACCAGACAATGCCCGGAAAGTTGGGATCGAACCAGTTGACGGCCTTCTTCACATTGAAACCATTGGTAACGGCATCGGTCTTCATTTTAAAATCGATCACCTCCTTCGCATTCTGTGCAGCGAGGTCCCAGCGGCTCACATCGTTCGATGGATTGAAGCGCGGGCTGGCCCAGGTGAGGTACACCAACGCTTTGATTGCCCTGGTGGTGATGCCATCCATGCGTCCCCAGTACCGACCGCCGGCATATGCCCGATCGTTGACGTTCTTGACGAGAAAATCGCGGTGCGCGACAGGCAGGTATTTATAAGCCGAGTCACAATCGGCGACGATCTGTTTCACGCATTCGTTGTAGGTGTTCCGTTTGAGATTTGTTTCCGCTTTCACATCGAGTGGCTCCAGCACGATCGGAAAGCCAAGCAGCTGTCCGCCGGCCATTCCGCCGAATTTTTGCAGCAAATCCCATTGGAACCACGCCCGCAGCGCATAAGCTTCGCCCTGCAAACGGTTTTTGACCAGACTATCCAGGTGTTTATCCACCAGGAAACGGGTGTTGTAACCGCGGCGGTCTTTCAAAAACAGGTTTACGAGGTATATCGACCGGTAGTTTCGGTCCCAATAGGTACGGAAAGGGTCCTGGCTGGTGGGCAATGAGCCCAGGGCAAGGCGCGTCAATGCGTGCGTAGTGCTGGTAATGACCACGTCGTCGGTAGCGCCGTCGAGGTACACACCCTCGTTGTCGTTGTAATTACGGGGCATCACGTCGTAGCATTGCCCCACGAGGCCCTGCACCATGTCCTGGTATTTCCAGATGTCGTCGGTGGTCCTGTTACCGTTCGGGTAAGGTTCGAGGTAATCGACGCAGGAGGCCAATGCAAATGCGGCAAGCGCCAGCGACAGGATGTTTTTGATATAAAATGATTTCAAATGCATAGCTCTGGCTTTAAAATGTCAGTTTAACCCCTCCGGAAAAAGTACGGAACAGCGGATAGCTGGTAATCCCCGAATTGACCGACTCGGGATCGACGTTTTTGATCTTCGAGAAAGTGAGCACGTTGGCCCCGCGCACATACACACGGATACCGCGCGCGGCGATGATGTTACCCACACGCACCGGCACATTATAAGCCAGCTCCACATTCTGAATCTTGAAAAACCCACCATCGCGGAGCCAGAAATCCGACGCCACGAAATTGTTGTTTACTTTGTAGTAGGTCAGCCGCGGATATTGCCCTCCGACGTTTTCCTTCACGAAATCAGAATAATTGTTATCACCCCAGCCATTCCAGAAATACTTGTTGGTGAAAGGTATCTGGTAAAATGCACGGCCGTTTCCGATGGCGGTCAGTTCGAGGTTGCGGAATGCGAGTTTCAGGTTCAATGCGTAAATCAAACGCGGAGACCCGTACCCGATCTGGCTCTGGTCGTTGTCGTCGACGATGCCGTCGCCGTTCCGGTCCAGGTATTTGAGGTCGCCGGCTTTCAGCTCATCGTCGTATACCTGCGGGACGACACCGGTTTCGGCATCCGTAGCAAATTTGCCGAGGTAGGTCTGTCCCCAGAAAGCATCCGTAGGCCTTCCAACGCGGGATTGGTAGCCAAAGCGGTAATTGGATTCGTCCCATTTGAGGATTTTGCTGGTCTGCACGGTGGCATTACCGCCGATAGAAAATCGGACATCGCCCAAACGCTCGGTAAATTGCAATGCAGTCTCAACCCCCACATACCTGATTTTGTTATAGTTATACCATGGACGTGCAGTCGACACGCCTATTACCAACGGCAGCGTGTTCGCTAGCTGCGAGACGATGCCGTCGCGCAGGTTATTGAAATAGTTTATCTCAACGGACAACCTGCGTTTGAGGAACAATCCGTCGATCCCGATATTGAACTCTTTGCGTTTCTCCCAGGTCAGGTCCGGATTACCGATGCGCCCGGGCGTGGTGCGGTAAACCGAGTTGTCGGTATTACTGCCAAACCATTGTCCGGTCGAATACGGGCCGAATGCCGAACCCGTCGAATTCACGGCCCAGCGATCGAGGTAATAGAAAGGCGGAAGGAAGCTCTCATAGCCCAGCATACCCGCTTCGGCCCTGATTTTCAGGTAATCAATTCCCTTCAATCCAGAGAAAAAACCTTCTTCTGAAATCACCCAGCTAAACCCGGCGGCCGGAAAGAGCGCATAGCGCTTGCCTTTGTCGAAACTGTAAGTACCCGCATAGTTGAGCACGCCCTGGAACACATAGCGGTCTTTTAGCGAATACACGCCGTTAAAAACCGCATTCTGCTGCCGCTGTGGCTCTTCGATCCCGTTCCGTGACGATTTGCCTATATAATAAGTAAGGCCCGCCTGGATGCTGTGGACATTCCAGCTTTTTTCGTAGCTGAGGCTTTCATAGATCACGAATCGCTGCGAATAGTAATCATGCAGCTTCGCCTGCCCGGCCATATCCACGCCGTCGTGTACTTTGGAAAGCCTGATCGTGTCCTGGCCCCCATCGGTTTTCCCCGGGGTCGCAATGTAGGCAATGTAATCCTCGGCCTTACCGATCCGCAGGCTATTGAAAAGGTTAAACCCTGCATAGGTGGTCGATTTCAGCCCCGGTACCAGCTCTTTCAGGTCATAGTCAAAAGTCAGATTGGAAGCGCCCGTCCGCCCCGTTTCGGTGTAATAGCCATTGTGCATGAGGTTACCGATCGGATTGGTCTTGTAATTGGAACTTACCCCGTACCATGGCGCCACCGCATTGTCGCCGAAAGCCGCATACACCGGAAATGCAATCGGCGGTGTATTGGTAATGTCGTTGATAACGCTACTGAATTCCACGAGATCCAATGCGGTGTTTGTGTTACCATCATCACTGGAGAAGTTGGAATTGTAACCATAGTTTGGCGACCGGCGCAAGGTAAGCCCACCGAAAAAGTCGAACTTCACTTTAATGAGCGGGTTGATCCTGATATCGATGTTCGACCGCACATTAACCCGGTTGTAATCCGATTTCGCCCCGATATTGTAAATGTCCCCTTCCCCGTTGTAGCCCAGGTAGGCATTGTATTGCACCGTTTCGTTCCCGCCCGTCGACGACAGGTTTACCCGTGTGAAAGGTTTGGAATTTTTCAGCATCATCCGCCGGAAATCCACGCTCGAGCGATAGAGATTATACGGGTCGTTCTTTCCGTATTCGGCAATGTCGTTTTCGTTGTAAAGGGGCGACAGGGCGCTGTTCGTTCGCGCGACGTTATTGAGCTGGGCATATTCCCTGCCCGACGCCCAGCCCGGGAACCTGTCGACCACGCTTACACCTTGCTCGGCATTCACGCTCATTACCCGTTCGTGGACCTTCCCTCTTTTTGTTTTAATGTAAATAATGCCATCCGCTCCTCTCGGCCCGAGCATCGCTTTACCCACAATATCTTTAATGATCGTCACCGACTCGATTTCCTGCGGGTCTATCGGCATTTCCGTGATGTCGGTCGGAATATCGTCGATAATAAAGATAGGATTGCGCCCGCGTGTGGCTATACCGATCTTTTCGGTTATTCTGAAATTCCCCAGTTCCTCTTCTGCGGTAAGGCCCGGGGAACCATCATGTTCCACTACTTCCAGACCGTTAACGAGCCCGGCAAATGCATTACGGAGGTCGTTGGTGGGGTATTTTTCAAGATCGGCGGTTTTCAAAGTCACATAGCTGCCTGTCGCCAGCCGCTTTGGCAAACTCATAAACGGCAAGGGAACGGCATCGTCGGACGTGGCAAAGAGCTTCGCTTTTTTCAGTTCCACCACGCTATTGGTTACGATATCGCCCACCAGCGATACCGATTTACTGTAACCATACGACGAAACCGTCACGAAGTCTCCCGGCAGCGCTTCAAAATCGAAATCACCGGTTGCATTGGTCTCTGCGTGGATCTGCCCCTCACCTACAATCACCGAGGCGTTGGGGATCGGGTTGCCGTTTTCGTCGGTCACTTTCAGGCTCACATTCACCGGTTTCGGCTTTGTGGCCGGTTTGTCCTGGGCCAGTGTGTCACCGCCCCACAGCAGGCAAAGCATTATCACTCCGATAATCGCCTGCCCTATATAATGGATAATTTTGTTCATCATTCGTTTGAGCGTTACGGTCACCAGACTTCGTTAGGGACGAAATTTTTCATTTTGTACATATCCTCGGTATTGAACGGCAGATAGTACATGGCTTCTTTCCAGCGTGTCTGGCGATCGGCCGAGAGTGGCATGCGCGTATACTTGAAGCCCGTCGGGTAGGCGGTGCTCACCGGCACTTTTTCTACATCCATACGGTAAAGCGTGCCGCCCATTACTTTCGGGGCATCTTTCCAGCGGCGGATATCGTGGTAATAATGCCCGCCCTCGAAGCACAACTCGATGGTGCGCTCATTCTTGATTCGTTCGCGGAGCTTGTCCTTCGAGCCCGCGTACGCCTGCATCACATTGGGCATGCCCGCACGCGTACGTATGCGGTTTAGCGCCTGCAAGGCAGTCATGGACGCGCCCGGAGCCATACCGTTCGGGCCATATGCTTCGTTGGCGGCCTCGGCGTAGTTCAGGTACAGTTCCCCCAGCCGGATCAGTGGATCGGTGTATTGGGGGGAGGTTTTGTTATTGACACTCTGCTCACCCCAGGTTTTACGTTCGTAGTAGCCGGTGCGCGTAATACCCGCATACGACTGGTCCAGAAGCTGCCCGTACGTGGCGACGCCGTCTTTGGTTTCGTAGTAAATTTTGGCATTGCCGTAACCCGGCACCGGCGCGCTGTTGTAAATAATATCAATATAAAAGCGCGGGTCACGGTCTTTGTAAGGATCTTGCTCACTGTAATGGCCTGCCGCAGCAGCGGCCTGGCGATCGGCAGGTGTATTTAAAGGTTCGCCCCATTTGGTTTCAAATTTGTCCACGGTATTCTGCGTGGGACATTCACCCGACCAGCCTGTTTTACCCCCACCGAAAACGCCATTCATCTGACCATTCAGATCGCCGTTGTTATAGACCTTTGTGCCCGCATACCAGGCCCAGAGTTGTTCATTCGAATAGGTTGTACCGATGTAATTCTTCTTGTAGTCGGCCAGTGAAAGTAAATCGTAGCCATATTTTTCAGCAATCTGAATGGCTTCCCAATTGGCTTTTGCGGCCGCTTCCCAGTCGGTATTACCTTGCTCGTTGTTTAGCGGGCTGGCAGCATACAGCAATGCCCGCGCCTTGAACGCCTTCGCAGCAACGCCGGTAGGGCGCTTTTGCTCGGGGTTATTGAGGTGCCCTGTCACACCCGGCCCGGGGTCACGGCGCATGAGGTCGGCCTTGTCGAAATAGGCGGCGGCGGAGTCCATATCCATAGCGATCCGGATCAGCGTTTCGCGCTTCGAAAGCCTTGGAATGTCCCATTCATCGCCCTGGCCAAGCACTTTGTTGATATAAGGCATGGGGCCCCACAGCCTGAACAGTTCGAAATGCGCGAAAGCACGGATGAAATGCGCCTGTCCTTTGAAATCGTTGATATCCACCGGACTGGCATCTTTGAGCATCCCGATGTTTTTCAGGGTCATATTACATTTCCGAATGATAGAAAACATGGCACCCAAAATAGGCCGACGGGCCGGATCATAGGTCATTTTATTAATAATGGCCGAAATCTGACCACTTTTAATCACCTGTGCATCCATCACCCGCCCCATATCGCTCATATCCGTGAGCGACTCCATCGTATATTTCTGGTCCCAGAAATCGAAGTAGAGCGAATAGCCCGTTTTAATATTGTAAGGGCGCCAGTTGGTACCGTCCAGCTTGTTCCCTTCGTAAATGCCATCGAAAAAATTTTTGAAGTTCTCGTATTTCGAAAAAACATCCGCATCCGTCAGCCCCGACTCCGGCGCCTTGTCGAGATAATCTTCCACGCACGAAGCCAAAAGCAAAATGAACAGCACCGGTACACAGAGTATCGTAATTAATCTTTTCATCGTCTGTTGGTTTGGGTTAGAATGCAGCCCTGATGGCAAACTTTACACTGGTCATTTGGGGATAGAATCCCTGGTTGAAATCTTTCCTTTCCGGGTCGCCCTCAATGAGTTTTGTAAAGGTCCAGAGGTTATTGCCGGTCACGAAGAACACCAGGTTGGAGGTGCCGATCACACGCCGCAGAAATTTGGAATTGAATGTATACGACGCATATACTTCCCTCAATCTCAAATAATTGGACTTGCGCCAGAACCGGTTTTCGATCATGATATCAAACCCTCTGTCGGCCTCGCCTCCGCCCCAGAAAAGATTGTCGGTACTGCCGCCGCCGGAGTAATGCAAAGTAGCATGGTTCGCACCCGGATTGGTCGGTGTCCAGTAGTCGAGCTGCGATGCATGGACCCGCCAGTCACCCTTGATGAATTCCACTTCATAGGGCTGGTTGAATTCCACATATTTGCCCATATTGCCCTGGAACATGAGGTTGAAATCGAACTTTTTCCAGGAGAAACCGGCTGAAAATGAATAGGTAATGGGCGGGTAATCCGAGCCGGGAATCGGGTATTTGTCGAGGTTGGTCACCTTTCCGTCACCGTTGAAGTCCAGGAATTTGTAATCGCCTACATTCAGTTTTTGCAGGTCGATGGCCGCGACATTGTTATGAATGTCGTCTACCGAGGTGTAATATCCGCTCCCCGTCAATTCCACTCCGCTCAGCTGTGCGCCCAATGGCTTGCCGGCCGATTTCTGATAATCGGAAGCGTAAGGCAGGTCATCTTTGAAAAGAATACGGTTTTCATTGAACCCGAACAGCCCTTTTACAAAATAGTTGAGACCCGACGCAGTGTTGTTGCGATACTCCGCTTCCAGCTCGATACCATGCTTTTTAAGGCGACCAAGGTTGAGCTCCTTAAATGAATTACCTACAACCATCGTCACGCTTCGCGGGTCGAGCAGCATTTTCTTACGGTTTTCGTCGAAAAGATCGACACCGAATGTGAAAGTGTCATTCCAAAAGCCGAGTTCAATACCAAAGTCCCGTTTCCGTGCTTCTTCCCACTGTGACACGAGGTTCGGGCCGAGATCCTCGTGAATGTATCCGGAATTATCTTTAAAATAGTCGCTCAGGTACAGCCACCGGTTCGTAGCGATATCGCTTCCCACCTTGCCATCCGAGTACCGCAGTTTCAACTTGCTGATCCAGGGAAGGCGGTCTTTAAAAAATTTCTCCTCCGATACGACCCAGCCAATGGCCCCCGACGGAAAGAAGCCATACCTTTTGCCCGGCGCGAACCGTTCCGAACCCGTGTATCCTACATTCACTTCAAGCAGATATTTCCCCGAATAATCGTAAGTACCCCGGCTCACCAACCCCTGGTTGAAATAGGGAAAACTGACTTCCCTGTCGCGTTGCTGGCGGTTCACCAGCACCAGCCCGGAGATGTTGTGTTTTCCGAACGAACGGTTATAGCTCGCCGACAATTCATAATATAAGTCTTTATAATAGCCCCCTTCCAGTGCACCGACGTTGATATCCAACGGCGCTTGCTCGAATACCTCATTCCCCTGCCCTGCCCTGAACCACGGATTTTCCTCGGTTCCTATTTTATCATAATTCAACTGATATTCAGGAAACGTGTACCGGCCCGTCAGCGACTGGTTTTTATAATACGTACTCAGCGAAACCTTTCCTTTCATGGCCAATCCCTGCGTTACAAAATCCAGTTTCTGATCGAGGATCAGGTCGGTAAAGAGCTTCGAATCCAGATAACGATCGAAGGAACCCTGGTTCATGGAGGTGTAAGGGTTACCTGTAAACTCACCGAAGTTCATCGCCAGGCGGTCGCCCTGGGCGTTGGGATAATCGGGATCTGGCACCTGTGCGAGCACCCAGGCCGGGAAATAGGCCGGGTAGCGCGACGGCCCCGTCGAATAAAGATTGCGCCAGGGACTGCCGCTGGGCTGGTTTTTGATACCGGTCTCGCCGCCTACGTTCAACGACAACGTCGTAGAGCGGGTGAGGTTAAAATCGATATTGGTACGGTAGTTGAACCGGTTGTACCAATAGCGGGTGTCGTCGTAGCCTTCGTGGTAAGCTTTGAAAAAATCGCCCTGGTAGGAATAGCCCAGCGACGTAAAATACTTGATGAAATTCGTCCCGCCCGATACGTTGAAATTAGCATTGGCATTGGAAGCGAACGGTTTGGTCATCAGATCGAACCAGTTTACATCCGGGTAACGCAGACTGTTCAGCGGCGTGGACGGGCTCCTGTATTCATTCAGCGCGTATTGCGGGATAAGGTCGGTAAACTGCTGGCCATTCATCAGTGCCTGGTTGTACATCGACATCGTTTGGTAGGAGCTAATGTGATCCGGAATGCGCGTGGCCTTCGCCAGACCGTAGGAGGCCGTGAAGTCAAGCTTTGGTTTACCGATCGCGCCGCGTTTGGTCGTGACGATAATCACCCCATTCGCTCCTTTTGCACCAAAAACCGCCGTGGCAGATGCATCTTTCAATACCGATATCGTCGCGATTTCATTCGGGTCCATATCGCGGAAATCGCGCTCCACGCCGTCGACCATTACCAGCGGCTGCGAACCATTCCAGCTCGAAAGCCCGCGTATGACGATCTCCGAATGATCGCTGCCCGGCTCGCCGCTTTGCTGCATTGTGAGCACGCCCGAGAGCTTGCCCGCGAGCGCATTGGTGACGTTGGACGTACCCGAGCGCATGAGCGCCTTATTGTCGACCTGCGAAATGGCGCCGACTACGCTCTCCTTCCGCTGGGTGCCGTAGCCTACCACCACTACCTCTTCCAACGCTTTGTTTTCGGGTATCAGCTTTACGTCCAATGACCGGCGGCCTACCACTTGTATTTCCTGAGAAATATATCCTATATAACTGAATACCAGTACCGAAGCATTATTGGTAACCGTAATTTTGTATTTACCGTCGGTATCGGTCGAGAGCCCGTTAAGTGTTCCTTTCTCGACTACGTTCACCCCCGGCAGGCCATTGCCGTTTTCATCTTTGATCACCCCGGTTACCGTCACCGTAAGCGAAGCGATCGCATTTTCCATTACCTCGCGCAGGCGCCGGGCATGATAAGCCTCCGCCGATCCGGTGAATGCTTCCGGTTTGCCGGTAGCCGATGCCTTAAATACCGAAGTGCCGTTCAGTACCTCGGTGACAGCATGCTTTTTGGCATTGGAAACGTAAATGGTTTCGTTGACTCTGCTGAAACTGAGGCTTGTTTCCCGCGAAATGTGCCTGAGCAATTTGCCCACGCTTGCCTGCGGGAAGCTGAGGTCCACGGTCTTATCCCGCACGAGTTTGTGATCGTACTGGAAATTAAAATTGGTTTTGTCGTTGATCACCACAAAGGCATCTTCCAGCGGCACGTTGTGCAGATCGATGGAAATGTAGATTTTCTCAATGCTCTGTTCCTGGGCTTTGCCGTCGGAAGCCGATAGCAAACCAGCAAAAATGCATTGCAAAACCGTCCCGATAAGCGCATACCTAGACATCGCTACAATTTGTCGTAGTAGTTTATATTGCATATTTTTGATCGTTTTGAATTTCACGTTCATTACACGTGGCTTTCTCCGTTACCTGATTGAGCGCCAACTCTTAGCACGGGAAAGTCACACGGACCGGTAATCAGCGATGGTTACCGGTTCTTTTTTAGCTGGTGTCAGACTGCATAGGCTGCTTTGGTTATTGAAGGTTTACAATGCTGTTGTTGACTTTGTATGAAAACCGGTTGGGGTAGCTCATTACGCCGAGAATATAATCCAGCGGCTTGTCCTGGAACTTGCCGCTGAACCGCCAGTCGGTATCCATGCGTACGCCCGGCGCGACCTCGAATTTCACACCATACCAGCGTTCCAGTTTGAGGATGGTTGAATGAAAATCTGATTTCTGGAAGTAAAGCATACCGTCCTTCCAGCCAATCTGCTCCTTTTCGTCGTAGATACTCACAATGAGCTCGCCGGCCTCCTTCTGAAAGGTTGCCATTTCGCTTTTGCTCAGGAAAACACACGCATTCTGGTCTTCCGAGCCTATTTTGGCGTTCACCTTTACTTTCCCCTCCACCACCGCCACTTGTACCGCCTTGTTTTCGGGATAGGCGCGGATGTTGAACGAGGTGCCCAGTACCTTCGTCACCACTTCACCGGTAGTGATCACGAACGGGGCTTTTTCGTTTCTGGTTACGTCGAAAAACGCCTCGCCGGACAGGCTTACTTTCCGGATTTTTTCTTCAAATTCTTCGGGATAAGAAATCGACGACCCGGCATTGAGCGTTACGCGGGTGCCGTCAGGGAGCACGAGTTTCCGCTGCTGCCCGTTCGCCGCCTTGTGCTCCACTGGTACAAAAGCCGAAGCCGGGGCATGGTGATAGGCCAGGTAGCGATTTACCAGGAAAAAAGCGCCCACGAGCACACAGGCTGCGGCCAGCAACCTGAACACCCTACGAAGCGCAATGCGCCGGGGCTGGTCAACGGAAGGGCTCCTGACGTCAGGCGCAGCAATGGACGATTCCAACCGTTTCCATTGTTGTTCGATGTCATAGCTGGGCACCGGTCTCCCCTGGAAATGCAGGGCATAGACGATCTTCCGGGCTTTTTCGATTTCGGGGCGGTGGGACGGGTTGGCGAGGAGCCATTTTTCCCACAAATGATCATTTTCGGGGGCGGTGCCGTTGAGCCACGCACGGAAATCGTCGTCGAGAACGAAATCCTTGTAGCCGAACCGGTCGTATTTATGCGCTTCCAATAGGATAATATTTATTCTTTACTTTGATAAAGCCAGAACAAATACCAAGTGACCCTCGACCAGTCAATTTTTTTATAAAAATTTTTACATTTATTTCAAATACCTTCTAATCAGCCCCGGATCAAATCATTAATAACTTCTACACCCTCTACCATCGTCCCACCGGAGGCCAAGAGCGACAGGTAAACACCGAGTACGAACCGCACATCCTTTCCTTGCGGCGCGAGTTCTTCATTGAGTGCGTCCAACGCTTTGTAAATAAGCTTATAAACGGCCCGTGTAGAGATATTCATGATCAGGGCGATCTCGCCAAACGACTGATCGTTGTAGAATCTGAGATACAATGCCTCTTTCTGGCGGGCGGGGAGATTTTGAATGGCTCTTTGAAGCGAAATCACATTTTCTTTCAGCGTCTGATCATGGATCATCTTCGTTTCCGTGGATAGTTCGACATGGAACAGCGAATCGTCGTCGTCCAATGCGATCGTTAACAGGCTTGCTTTCGCCCTTTTAAGGACCAGCCTGCGGAGCGAAGCGAGCAGGTAATTCCGGATGGAATCTGAACTGCCCAGGAATGCTTTTCGCTCCCAGATATTCATGAACAGGATCTGAATGCAGTCCTTAACCTCCTCCTGATCCTTATTGAAGCGCAGGCCGTAATTGAGCAGCGAGGGATAGTAATGCCGGAATATCTGTTCAAAAGCTTCGCCGCTTCCCGCTCGCAGCATGTTCCAGAGTGGTGAGGCCGACCCAGGCACGGCCGGTCCTGTCCCTTGCGGTTTCTGGTTGTTCGTCAGGTCAATAGCTTCCATGTTCGCTGAGATTGGCTAATTTCGGTCCGGGAAAAGCCATTGGCAGTATGTCACCGCACAATGATTTTTAGGTGACGCAGAATATGCCGATCACCCTTAAAAAGTCAATATTTTTCACGAAATAATAAAATCAGCGGCGGGGCAGTGGGCTCAATGGTTGCCCAATATAAAGTAAAAGATAAATAGCAGAAATGTAACCGACATCAGGATCAGGACTATATTGCCTGCCGAAAGTCTGCTAGCCGGCTGATCCAGGGCATTTTTTCTCGAATCGCGGTCGCCCATTATATCCAGCGAGCTCATAATGCGGCCCCAGATAGAGTTCACTTCCTGACTGGAAAGGTTGTCGGGCTTCCAGTCAGAGGCGATCAGCACCAGTTCACGCGCTTTGGCGACGGTGTCCTTCCGAGCGGGATATTTAAGGATCCAGTTTTCCCAAAAAGAGCGGATAGGCGGATCATCAGGAAACCGGACCCATCTTATGAAGAGGTTTTCCATTGCCAACTCCTCAGCCGATAACTCTGAAAACGGTTTCATCGATATTAGTAGATTGAATTTTAGGGCTCTTCACATTTAAACCGGGATTCTGACCATCTCCGGTATTATATGTTTGTTAAGCTTTATGTGTAAAAAAGGAGGCGTTTGCGGGTTTATACTCACTTTGCCGGCATCGAAGGAATTATTTCAAAAATAGCCATCCTGTACTATGGGGTATCCCGAAATTTGGAATATGCACAGGCGTAGTAACTTAATTTCAAAGCAACTGTGTACCTTTGCGGCAAATTTCATGATGATATAAGTACCAAAACAGACACAATGACCTCGCATCAAATACGTCAGGCTTTTCTTGATTTTTTCCGCAGCAAAGAACATTTAATAGTACCCTCGGCCCCGCTGGTAGCCAAGAACGACCCCACGCTGATGTTCAACAACTCGGGGATGGCGCAGTTCAAGGACTTTTTCCTCGGGAACGGCACGCCGCCATCGCGCCGGATCGCGGATACCCAGAAATGTCTGCGCGTTTCAGGAAAGCACAACGACCTGGAAGATGTGGGTTTTGATACCTATCACCACACGATGTTCGAAATGCTCGGCAACTGGTCGTTTGGTGATTACTTCAAAAAAGAGGCGATCGCCTGGGCTTGGGAGTTGCTGACAGACGTTTACAAACTGCCGAAAGACAGACTGTATGTGTCGGTATTTGAAGGAAATGAGGCCGATGGTGTGCCGTTCGACCAGGAGGCGTGGGATCTATGGAAGGGCATCGTTGGCGAAGACCGCATTATCCTCGGAAACAAAAAAGACAACTTCTGGGAAATGGGCGATACAGGCCCTTGTGGCCCTTGTTCCGAAATACACGTCGACCTCCGCACACCTGCGGAAGTGGCAGCAGTTTCGGGTAAATCGCTCGTGAACAACGACCACCCGCAAGTGGTGGAAATATGGAACCTGGTATTCATGCAGTTCGAGCGCAAGGCCGATGGTTCACTGATCCCGCTCCCATCGACGCACGTCGATACCGGAATGGGTTTCGAGCGCCTTTGCATGGCTATCCAGCAAAAAACATCGAACTACGATACCGACGTTTTCCAAAACACAATTCAGGTGCTGGAAACGCTTTCGGGCAAAAAATACGGACAGAACGACGAGCCGTTCGCCGACATCGCCATGCGTGTGATCTCCGACCACATCCGCGCGGTTTCGTTCGCGATCACCGATGGTCAGCTGCCTTCGAACGTAAAGGCCGGCTATGTGATCCGTCGCATTCTCCGCCGCGCTGTGCGTTACGGATATTCCTACCTGGGCTTTCAGGAGCCATTCTTCCACAAGCTGGTGCCGGTATTGGCCGAGCAGTTTAAGGATGTGTTTACCGAACTGAGAGATCAGGAAGAATTTGTGACCCGCGTGATCCTGGAAGAAGAAAAGAGCTTCCTCCGCACACTCGAATCGGGTTTGAAAAGATTGGACAGCATTACTTCCGGCTTAAAAGAGAAAGGTATCAATACCATCCCTGGGGATGAGGTATTCGAACTGAGCGACACTTTTGGTTTCCCGGTGGACCTTACCGCGCTGATCGCCCGCGAGAAAAACTTCCAGATCGATGAAACCGGTTACCAGGATGCATTGGCCGAGCAGAAAAAACGCTCGCGCCAGGACGCTGCCAAAGAGGCTACCGACTGGATCGAGCTTCGCGAGTACGACGGCGTTGAATTCCTGGGCTATGATTTTGAAGAAACACACAGCCACATTGTCAAATACCGCAAGGTGAAAACCAAAACTGGCGAAGAATACCACATCGTACTCGACCGTACGCCTTTCTATGCCGAAATGGGCGGACAAGTCGGGGACACTGGCGAACTTCTTTTAAATGGGGAGAAAAAGGAGGAAGGAGGAAGGAGGATTGCGATTGTTGATACTAAGAAGGAAAATGACCTTTTTGTACATGTTTCCCGTGATAAGGATTTGGACGAGGCATTGTCCGGAGCAGGCATTATTACTGCCAAAATTGATATCGACCGGCGCAATAAAATCAAATCGAACCACACGGCTACGCACCTGATGCTCTCGTCTATGCGCGAGGTGCTGGGCACGCACGTGAGCCAGAAAGGTTCTTTTCTGAACGACGAAGTACTGCGTTTCGACTTTGCCCATTTCTCGAAAGTGACCGACGAGGAACTGCGGAAGATCGAAGACCGCGTGAACGAAAAGATCCGCGAAAATATCGCACTCGACGAAAGAAGAAACGTACCCATTCAGCAGGCGCTGGATGCAGGTGCTACGGCTACATTTGGTGAGAAATATGGTGATTTTGTCCGTCTGATTATCTTCGATCCTCAATTCTCTTTTGAGCTTTGCGGGGGTACGCACGTACCTTCAACGGGGGAGATCGGCGTGTTCAAGTTTATTTCCGAAGGCTCGGTGTCAGCCGGCGTTCGTCGTGTTGAAGCTGTGACAGGTGAAAAAGCCCTCGAACTGATGCGCCAGCAGGAAGAGACTTTAAATAAAATTAAAGACCTGCTCAAAAGCCCGACCGACCTGATCAAAGCCGTTGAAGGCCTGATCGAAGAACGTTCGGCATTGCAGAAGAAGATTGCAGCACTCGAAAACGAGAAGATCCAGGCATTGAAAACGATATTGATGGAGAATATGGAAACCCACAGCACATTCAATCTGATCGTGCAGAAAGTGGACGTGCCGAGTGCCGATTCTTTGAAACAGCTCTCCTACGAGCTTCGCGACCAGGTCGAGAACCTGATCGCCGTATTTGGCGCTGAAATCGGCGGTAAGCCACAACTTTCGGTGTTCATTGCCGAGAATATCGTTCAGGAAACCGGACTGAATGCCGGCAAGATCGTGAAAGACCTGGCGAAAGATATCCGCGGCGGCGGTGGCGGGCAGCCTTTCTTTGCCACAGCGGGTGGTTCCGATGCAAGCGGACTGGATACTGCGCTGGAAAAAGCCAAAGACCTGTTTTAAACGGCCATCACTGCTTCTTATATAAAAAACAAGAGCGGCATCCTCCCGGAGCCGCTCTTGTTTTTTGCACTTCGTAAGTGCCAAATCAGTAGGTTATTCCTCAGCTTTCAACTGTCCTCTGATCTCACCGGTCGGATACTTGGCTGTATGAATGTTTACATAATACAAACCTGCCTTCAGATCGGCCACTTGTGCCTCGGTAAGGGTGTCTTTAAATGCGAAGGGTGTTTTGAAATCGGTGCCGAAGTCGATTACCACTGCACCTGTCGAATCGGGCGACCCCTTGTGGATGTGCCAGCCCGTTGGTAAGAACAAAGAGTCTGTCGACGCCGAATCTGACGCCGCCGAGTCGCTGTAAACGATGTTGAGACTCAAAATCCTCGACTCCTGGTCTAATGTACCATCTACTGAACCAGTAGCTGTTGATGGATTAGCGGGTACTTCGTTTGCTCCGGAAAGCGTTGTGGACACTTTCAGTTCGGGCAATACGGGAGTTGGGTCTGCTGTCTCGTCGTCGTCATTACATGCAGCCACCATCCCGGCGATCACAAACACACCCATGAATGCTAATTTTCTCATAATGCTTTGTTTTAGTAAATAATTGGTTTGACCGCGCCGCCGTAAAATTATGGTTCCCGGCAAAACCAACCTTACCCAAAACACTCATCTTCAATTATTTACAAAAACCATTTAAAGATCGCGGTTTGGGGAAAAGACCTACCCTTTGCTGAATATTACAACAATTTCAGGGCATTGACCGGCTTTTGGCCGTCCCGCGAGTGGAACTTCCAGCGGTTATGCGACCACAGCCAGAGCTCCGGCTGCCGTTCTATCGTGTTTTCCAGGGCCTTATAATAATGTTCCATAATCCCCGCTTCGCCGAGCTCCCGCGCCTGTGAGGTAATGAGCCGGAATCTAAAATCGTATGAGTTCCGTTCCTTTTTGGTCACATCGAGGTACACGACCGGACAATTTCGCTGGACGGCAATGCGCGCCGCACCCGACTGCACGAAGGTTTTCCGGTTCATGAAATTGAGATAATATTTGCCCGACTCCGGGGGCCGTTGATCGGCAATGGTGACGAAAATGGCCGAAGAATCGGTATTCCAGCCCAATGTCCGGCGGTACCATTCCGATTTGGGGATCAGCACTACTCCGAAACGGCCTCTCAATTTCAACAACCAGCTATTCAACCATCTATTCGATACCGGTGAATAAGCGGCCAGTATCTGGCTCTCGGTTTGAAGGGGAAGCGAAAGCAGGTATTCCCAGCTTCCGTAATGCGACGCCATGAGTACAATGTGTTTATTTTCTTGCAAAAGCCGGTCGATCAATGCGGTGTTCTCGAAGTTGACCAGTTTCCCGAGGCTCCCCCGTGTTATTCCGCTGATTATGAACGGCTCGACGATCAGGTCGGCCAGGTGGCGGAAATAGGCTGTGACCATTTGGCGGATCTCCTTTTCGGAGCGTGTCGGGAAGCAGCGGGCCATATTCAGCAGCACCATATGGCGGCGATAGGGCCATAGTTTGAACAGTACCAGGAAAATCAGGTCCGAAAGGGAACGCCAGCCCCATAGGGCCAGCCTGAACCGCAGCGCTCGCATCAGAACAAGAACTGCACGCCTGCGTTAACCCCTACGAAAAGCCCCTGAAAATCTTTGGAACTGTTGTTTTTCCAGATATACTTTTTGATAAAATCATAGTCATTCTCGCGCTCGTAGGATACATAATTGAGCGTCGGTCCTGCGAATGCTTCGAAGCCGTTACCTAACTTCAATGCAGGCAGGATGCGTAGTGAATTCTTGTTGTAATGCCCTCCGTCAAAGTCGGTAAGCGTATGGCTTATGGCTTCCAGGTTAATGCGTAAGGGACCGCCCAACCGGATGTGTGCGCCCAGGCCCCCTTCGGCAGCGTACATCGCTTTGGCATTGTTCCTGAAATTGTATCCTATGCCTGCGATCCCGTAAAGCACACGCCCTCCCGAGCGGAAGGAAACAATGCCGGTCATCGTTTCGTCGATCGTGACGGCAACCGATTTTTCCCCGTTTTTGATAAAGTTGAAGATTGCGATCGGGTAATCGCTGCTATCGGCAATGTTGATGAGCCCTGCGAGCTGGACTCCCCTCACCTTTTTCGCTACGTTGGCAAAACCGCCGATCTGGACATTTACATCGCCGGCTTTGTTCAGAAACCCGGCCACCTGGGCTCCTTTCACGTTTTTACGGGCAATGTTGGTAAAGCCGGCAAGCTGGACCGCACCTGCGTTTTCGGCCAGGTTCATAAATCCTGCCACCTGCGCGCCTTTGGCCTCATGCCCTACAATATTCGCAAAGCCCGCCAGTTGCGCACCGTCCGCGTTGTTGCCTGTTACGTTGGCCAGCCCAGCCAGCTGCGCCCCACCGGCATCGTTGCCGATTACATTCGCTACGCCGGCCATGTGTACACCGTGGGCATTTTCCTTTACTACGTTGGCGACACCCGCCAGAGCAACGCCCGTCTCTCCCTTTGAAAGTCCGGCAATTACGTGAAGGGAAAACCGGTTGGTAATTGAAGCGGCCTGTTTACCATTAGAACTTATCGGGTAGATAAAACCAATATGCGCCGGAGCTGTATCGCGCTGGGCGGCACCCTGCTGGGCGACAGAACGGAACGAAAGGGCTAGTAACAGTATGCTGAGGATGGCTAGTCTGGATGGAATAAAGCGCAAATTTTTCATGGGTAATGCATTTAAAAGAATTGGAAGTTGAATTGCACACGCTCCCGGCTTCCCTGCAGGCCTTCAATTCGACCGGTTCAATCCGTATGCATCTAACCGACAACCAGAATGCTGCTTACCCTAATTTTTTGCCAAAAAAATAAACACCCATAGCGCCGTTTCGACATATCAACATACCTCTACAAACTACATTCGCCATCTAGACAGATTTATAGAAATAATTTTAATGAAATACCCGTAACTCTTTAAATATTTATATACATTTAGCCAAATTGTCACATTTCTCACACTCAACCCCAATCTCTATGACTAAACGTTATCTGCTTTTTTGTCAGTTGGCATTACTTCCAACTCTGGCCGCACAAGCTCAGTTTACAGTAGGAGCCGATGGTTTCTTTATTGGACAGAATACTCAGGTCTTTATCGACAGCCTTACGCTAAACCCGAGCGTCGACTTTTCGCTTGTGTCGCAAACACTCACGATCACGCCGACACCCATTCCCGGAGCCCCGCCCAGCATCGCGAGAGTTTACAACCTTACCACACCTGTTAATTTCACAGGCGTGGCAGGCTTCTTCTACCGGGCTTCGGAGCTCAATGGTAACACCGAGAGCACATTGCAGGTCAACCACGGCAATGCAAATTTCGTTTCGACCACCGGAAGCACCGTCAACGTAATTCAGCACTACATTTCCAACACCCTGCCGCTCACCAATTTTACATCACTCACCGCCGCGCAGGAAGGTGCATTACCGGTAAACCTGGTAGACTTCAAGGTAAAACGTGTGGAGAATGCGACAGTGCTTTACTGGCAAACTTCGGAGGAAAAAAACAGCGATCATTTCGAAGTCCAGCAAAGCGAAGATTTACGAAAATGGAATGCATTGGGTACTGTCAACGCGGCGAACGAGAGCTCGCAGCAGAAAGATTACTCCTTCCCGGATATCGCGGAGCGGTACGGAACGCAGTATTACCGGCTGAAAATGGTGGATGCTGACGGCAGCTTTGCTTTCAGCAAAATCGAGTCCATCCGGCTGGGTTCTTCCGGGCTGATCAGTGCTTATCCCAATCCTGTGGTGGACAAACTTCGTATTGGTTCCAAAGAAGCGCTCGCGAGCGTGAAAGTGACCGATCTGGCGGGCCGTTCGTTCCTGGAACTATCGAAGCCTAAGCCCGGGCAGGAGTTCAGCATGAAAAACTATCCGGCCGGTACCTATTTCGTGAAGGTTGAAACGGCGGACGGTAAAGTTCAGGTTGTAAAAATCATTAAACAGTAAACCTCGCATCCTTATGAAAAACATATATTTAGTCCCTATCTCTTTCCAAAGCATCAAAAGAGGCCTGCTAAGTTGCCTCCTGGCCCTGTTTGCATTCACTGTTCAAGCACAGGTAGGTATTGGAACCATCAGTCCTCATCCCAGCGCACAACTTGAAATTCAAGCCCCGCTCAAAGGTTTATTGATTCCCAGAATGCCCGAAGCCTTCCGTATACTTATCCCAACCCCAGCCACGGGTCTATTAGTGTATCAAACAGACGGAGCAGCACCTGGCTTCTATTATTTTGACGGGGTTATCTGGCAGCCTTTGAAATCCGCAGCCTCGTCTGGCGGAGGTGCGATCATTCCTTACGCATCCGGTGCACCGATCGTGATGACCACCATTCTGGGAGGTCTGGTTGGTACAACCTCGGTACTTGGTTTCGGAACGTCTGCAACAGGCATATCGCTGATTGGAGGCACAATCGACGCGACAGCGCTTACCAACTTTGCGTATTCGGTACCACGTAACGGAACCATCACGTCTATCTCGGGCTTCTTTAGTAATACCGTAGCTCTGGCACTTATAGGTTCCACGCTGACCATCCAGGCGGAGTTGTATGCCGCCCCCGCAGGAAGTAATGTGTTTTTGCCTGTGCCGGGAGCAGTTGTGACCCTCGCACCGGGCCTTACCGGTATTGCGTCGATCGGAACCACTGCTACCGGAACTACTACCGGGCTTAGTATCCCGGTACTTGCGGGTTCGAGATTATTGTTGGTTTACTCCACGACAGCAACAGGAATTGGCCTGATTAACACCGTGACAGGCTACGCCAGCGCCGGTGTAGGTATCGATTAACCAAATCGCAAAACGAACACAGAAAGGCCCGGAACCTATGTTCCGGGCCTTTCTCATTCCCCGCACTCGGCGCATTTACAGCTTACCGTATCGCCAGCTGATGCCCGCCTGAAAGCCGATCCAGGACGAAACTTTGTTGCTACCCAGATCGATTTTCGGGTAGCCCGATGGTGGAAATTGCTTGTAACCTCTTCCGGTTTCAACACCGTCATGGTCATAAATCGAGTAGGAAGGCCCGCCGAAAAGCATGAAATGTTTATTGAACTTGTAAGTAGCAGCAATCTGCAAGCGGTACAACGACGGCATGGTCTCCCAATTCCCCAGATAAAGATTCTGATTGAGTATCTCTACGAAGAAACCTGCCTTTTTGAAAGGAAAAAACTCACGACCGAAACCGGCACCGAAGGTTCGTATTTTTTTATCGCCGTTCAAACCCGTACCGGCCATCAGCAGGCTGTAAAAACGGTGCGTCCCCATTTTCCAGGCCACATTAAACGGCGCCACGTCGGTCGCATACACCGAAATATTGGAAGTACTTTTCCTGACGATATTGACAAGGCCGATACTTGCGCCGGAAGAGCTGTCGGCGATATTGACAATGCCTATTTGTACGCCCCGCATTATTTTGGCATAATTGAATGGCGCAAGCTGCACTCCCCTGATATTCCTGGCCATGTTGAGCCCGCCGGAAATCTGCGTCGCACGGACCGAATCGCGCGCGTTGTTGGCTGCACCGGCAATTTGTACTCCCTCAAAAATACCGCGTACCTGGTTGTAGCCACCGGATATCTGCGCGCCGTGGCCTCCGTTGCGGATCAGGCTGATAGTCCCTGAAACCTGTGCTCCTGCAATCCCGCCTCCGGCCCTGCTCAAAAAACCGCTTATCTGCACACCGTCGACGCGTTTTCGCACCATCCCGCTAAAACCGGAGATTTGCACGCCATTCAGCGAATCCAGCACATTATTGCTAAAACCGGCTATCTGCACACCATTGACATGCCCCGATACCACATTGAATGCTCCCGCAAGCTGCACATAGCGCACGTTCTCTTTTGAAATATTAAATCCACCCGCAATCTCGACCCCATTTACCCCCGCCGTATAGCCACCCGCGACATTTAGCGAAAACTTGTTGACCACCTGCGCACTCATACGCCCGTGCGTGCCCAGCCCGGGCGTAAGCGATGCCTGGTAGGGCAATGCGACAAAAAACTGGCCGATATTACGGCTCTGCGCGCGGAGGCGCTGAGAAAGGAAAAGGCGCCCCAGCCAGGTAGATTCGCCTTCGGAATAACGAACGATAAGCGGGTCGAGGTCCACGGCCTTTTGCTGGATACGCATTGTCCGCGCCGATTCGTCGGTGCTGTTGATGACCATGGTCGTATCGCCGTAACCTACCTTACTGACGGTCAGATAAATGGGAAAGGACCGTTCTTTAATACGCAGCCTGAAACCGCCGTCATCTTCCGAAAGCGTCGACACAAGCAGTTGCCGCGAGTAGACGCTCGCGTAATCGACCGGCTTCCCGGTTTCATCGTCCAGAATGAGCCCGCTGATATGAAAGGATTTTTCCCTGGGCACCGGCAGGATGATCAGGTAATCGCCTTTTTCCTTGTACTGAAATCTGTTTTGAAAAAGTTGGTCGAGCACTTGCCGTACAGGTTCCCGGGCGGCATTTAATGTAACAAGGCTGTCGCCCGCGATCAGGTTACTATTGTAGGAAAAATAGAATTTCCCTTGCTCGCTTATGGATTTCAAAACAGCAGAAACCGGCTGCCCCTTTACAGAGATATCAACCGGTTTATTCAAAATTTGCTGCGCAAAACATCCGCTCGGGACCACTACCAATATCACAGCCAGCCTTAAAATACTTCGTAATATAGAATTCTGATTCATCCCGAAAGATAAGGCTATTTCAAAATGATCTGGTCGCCATGGTGTTCAACTTTGAGTGAAAGGGTTTCGCTGACGACACCGAGGATACTTTCAAGTGAATGCTGGTCAAAAGTAGTATTGATCGGCAGGTTCTTCAATCGCTGGTTGCCGATCACGATGTCCGCATCGTAGGCTTCATTCAGGATTTCAACCAGTCGCCAGAGGGGTGTACCGTCGCAAAACAGCCTGCGGGTTCGGTAGTAATTATGGAATTGGTCCGCGGCAATACCTTTGCGCATCTCAGCATTAGCCTTCACGATCGTCGCTTCCTCGCGGGGTGTAATGCGTACCCGCTGCGTGTCCCTCGAAACCTCGACAACGCCCGTCTCCACGATCACCTCCGTTTTCTCGGCATTATCCTTCACATTAAAAGAAGTACCCACCACTTTCACCGTCACATCATTGACTGAAATCAGAAACGGCTTCGATTTATCAGGTTTTACGTCAAAAAATGCTTCTCCTGTAAGTGTTACCGGGCGAGTTGTTCCTGCAAATTCCTGCGGGTAGCTAATGCTCGATTTTCGGTTCAGGGTTACGATCGAACCATCCGGCAGTGTGTCGGTGAGCGTCTGCATCCCGGAACTGATCGTCAGCATTTCATGGGAAGAACTACGCGTCGCAAGGAGATAGCTCAGCCAGCCTACGCCGGCTGTCATGAGCACCATCGCCACCATCCGCAAGACCCGGAATACCGGTTTGGGGTACATCGGTATTACCTCTGTTTCCCGCTGTTTGACCGTACGGGCTTTGAACCGTTCCCAGGCCGCATTTTCGTCCACGGTACTCCTGCGCGCGAGGCGTTTGCTCTCCGTCCAGATGAGTTCGAAATGCTCGAAATACCGCTGGTTATCATCATCGTCGAGCAGCCATTGTTTGATCTCGATCTGCTCCGCAACGCTGGCCTCGTCTAGCATCGACTTCACCAGCAATTCATCTATGTTCGGGTTGTGTTCTGTTTTCATGACTGATCAGCTGAGGAAAAAAAGTAAAAAGGAAGCCGGAAGAAAATCGGCCAGTTTGCCCCGCAATAGCCGCAATGCTTTGCCCATTTGGTTCTCGACCGTTTTGACGGGCATTTGAAGTCGGTCTGCGATTTCCTGGTATTTCAATTCTTCGAACCGGCTCATCTGGAAAATCGTCCGGCATTTCTCGGGCAGCTCCCGCAATGCAATGTCCAGGCGCGTTTCGAGCTCCGACAGTTCGAGGGCATGGGAAGCGCTGGCAGTCTGCTGCTCCTGATGCATCGTATAATCGCGGTGGGCCTCACGCACTTTCAGGTGTTTGAGATAATTCAAACTTTCGTGGTATACCGACCGGTAGAGGTATCCGCTGACCGACTCGCGGATATCGATATGGTCTGTTTTCTCCCACAACCTGCAAAACACATTCTGGACCATCTCCTCGGCCATGATATCGTCCTTCAAAATGGTGCAGGCATAGGCGTGCAGTCCTTTGAAATGCTTTTTGAAAACTTTCTCGAACTCCGATTCCCTGTCCCTGCTCAAAACCGTTACGTGGTCATCCGCGAAGGCTGCATTCATTGCATCGACTGGTTTATGTAAAAAATAAGCGCCCGACTCGGGTTGTACAATGAATTGACAACCGGCCGGGCGCTTACCCTAAATTTTCCCCAAAAAATATTCGGGCTTATGTTCTCAGCTTGTTACTTTTTCTTCGCTGCCTTGGTGGTATCTGCTTTGCTTGTTTTATAACGTTTGTCGGGTGTACCGTCTTTTTTGAGGTGTTTGTTTTCCTTATAACGTTTGTCGGGCGTACCATCCTTTTTCAGTTTCGCTTCTGTCTTCTGTTTTTCTGCCGTCGTTTGCGCAAAAATCGGCGTCGCCACCGCCATCAACGCCAGCAACATCCAAGCTTTCAGGTTTTTCATAGTTGACCGTATTTATGTGATTGATAGTTTAAAGTGGGTCTAAGTTACAATTCCTGAGGAAAATGCAAGCGGCAAAAGTCTCGAAAAAAGGAAGTTTAATGAGGATTTAATACTACTACAAGCTGTTACCTTTTTAGGAAGAGTACGTACCAAGAGGAATGTTAACGCAAAACATTCTTCAAAATGAAAAATCAAAGACTTATTGTTAGTGATCAGGAGATTAGCGTGCTGGGCAAGGAGAACGGGGATTTTATTTCCCTGACGGACATCGCACGACAGAAAAATGCGGCGACGGGGCTTGTGATCTCGCACTGGCTCAGTACGAGGTTTACCGTCGAGTTCATCGGGTTATGGGAGCAGCTGTACAATCCCGATTTTAATGTTACTGAATTCGGTAACATTAAAAATACGGCTGGGGCTAACGGATTTGTTTTGAGCGCCAAACAGTGGATCGAGAAGACCAATTCGATAGGGCTGGTCTCTAAGCCGGGTCGATACAACGGCGGTACATTCGCACACCGGGACATTGCCTTCGAATTTGCGTCCTGGATCTCAGCATCCTTCAAGCTTTACCTGATTAAAGAATTTCAACGACTTAAAGAAGAGGAAAACAAACGACTGGAGCTCGACTGGAACTTGCGGCGGAGCCTTGCGAAAATCAATTACACCATTCACACAGATGCCGTCAAAGAGAATCTGATCCCCAAAGAGCTTGATCCTATTGCAATAAGCAAGATTTATGCGGAAGAAGCTGATATTCTGAATCTGGCATTGTTCGGTATCACTGCGCGAGATTGGGCTAAAATCAATCCGGCGCGAGGTAATCTGCGCGATTCGGCGACGCTGGAACAGCTCGTTGTGCTCTCCAACCTGGAAAGTATTAATGCCATGCCGATTGGCCAGAGCAAGCTGGCCACAGAGCGGGTGATAGCGCTCAACCGGGTTGCAATTATTCAGATGAAATCGCTGGTCGGAAATCAGTCATTGCAAAAAGCCGCTCCGTTATTAAATCAACCAAAATGATAATTATTACTTTTGCATAAATGAAATTTATACAACATTCAAAATGAACATCCAGCAACTGGAATATATCGTCGCCGTCGACAACCACCGCCACTTCATCCAGGCCGCCGAGCATTGCAATGTCACCCAGCCTACCCTCTCGATGATGATCCGGAAACTGGAAGAAGAATTATCCGTTAAAATCTTTGATAGGACAAAGCAGCCAATTGTCCCTACCGGCATCGGGCGCGAGATCATCGACCAAGCCAAAACGATTTTACGCGAAACGTCCCGGATCAATGAAATAGCGAAGCATTTCAACGGCGACCTGTCAGGAGCATTGCACGTCGGCGTGATACCAACCATTGCGCCCTATTTGCTTCCGCATTTTGTGAATCCGTTTATTTCAAACTTCCCGGATATCAAGCTCCACGTCTCGGAAATGATCACCGACCGGATCATTACCGAGCTTAAAATGGGCAACCTCGATGTAGGTATTATCGCTTCCCTTTCAGAGGAGAACAGTTTACAGGAAATTCCGCTGTACAAGGAACGGTTTTACGCCTACGTTTCGGAAAAAACGGATTTGTATTCCAAACAATACATTCTCCCCACAGATATCGAGCCTAACGAGCTCTGGCTTCTGGAAGAGGGCCATTGCTTCCGGACGCAAATCCAAAAGCTGTGCGAACTAAGCCGCAGCAGCCAGTTCGGCAGCAGTTTTAGTTACCGTTCGGGCAGCATTGAAACGCTCATCCGAATGGTCGAACGGAACGGTGGCATCACCATTTTGCCCGAAATGGCGGTGATGGAGCTATCCGAGGAGCGGCAGAAGCATATCCGCCACTTTCGCTTCCCCGAGCCCGCGCGCGAGGTATGCCTGGTCGTCAACCGCGAGCAGATGAAAGCACGGCTCATCGATGCGTTGCGTGAAGGCATTACGGCGCATTTACCGGAAGGGATATTGAATAAGGAGGTGGAAGTGAAGGTTTTGTGATCGCAAACGTTACTATTTTGCAAGTGCGCTACTGAAATAGTTATACTATTTTACTAGCGCACCCTCAAAATAGTATAGCCACTTTAAAAGTACATTTTAAGAACAGTTAACTTTTTTTACTTGCCCGCCCTCTCAAATACTCCTCCATCTGCCCCAAATTCAGCGCATTAAAGGTCATATCCTTCGTCAAACCGCCCTTCCTTGCATTCGCTACACCATAATGCATATCCAGGTAGCCTTCCATTGCGTGCGCGTCAGGGTTAATGCTGAGCAAAACGCCCTTTTCCATGCAGTAGGCAATCCAGCGCCAGTCGAGGTCGAGGCGCCAGGGAGAGGCGTTGATTTCGATAACGACACCGTTGGCGGCGCAGGCGTCGATGATCACCTGGTGGTCGATAGGGTAACCTTCGCGGGAAAGAAGCAAACGACCGGTCGGGTGGCCTAAAATGGTTGTGTAGGGGTTCTCGATCGCTTTCAACAGGCGTGTGGTTGCCTTTTCGAGCGTCATCGTGAGGTTGCTGTGCACGGAAGCCACAATATAGTCGAACGAAGCCAGTACATCCGTTGGATAATCGAGCGAACCGTCGCCGAGGATGTCCGATTCTATTCCTTTGAGTATTTTGAATGGCTTTTCCGGGTTTTCTGTGGCGAAGCGTGCATTGAGTCTTGCAATTTCTTCGTGCTGGCGGATCACATCCTCCACTTTCAGTCCCTGCGCGTAAGTGGCGGTTTGGGAATGGTCGGCGATGCCGAGGTACTCGAAACCGAGGTCACGGCAGTGGAGCGCCATTTGTTCAAGGGTATGCTGCCCATCGGAATAGGTGCTGTGGTTATGCAAAATCCCCCTGAGATCATCCCAGGTAACGAGCTGGTCGGGCGTGCGGGTTTCGGCCCAGACAAGCTCTCCTGCACCCTCGCGCATTTCAGGAACTATATAAGGCAAGCCCGCTTTTTCGTAGATGGCGTGCTCGGTAACCGCATTCTCATAATAGGCATGTCGCCAGATGGTACTGCCCGATGTCCCCGCCAGGCCCAGGTGGTCTTCACCCGCTGTTTCGAGGAAAAGCTCATTTACCAACCGCTCGGGCTTTACGGCCACAATTTCAATGGCAACAGCGACATCCTGCACATGACCGCGCCATACGAACGGCGACGATATTTTCTCATCCTGGACCAGCAGCTCTATTTCCCCAATCGTATTTTGTAAAAGCGCCGGAGAATCCGTGCCGACAACGATACGGATCGTTTCCACAACCTCCGATTTCCTTCGTATCTCACCGGCCGCTTCCACCTGATCGAATGTCTTCTTCAATTCATTTACAATCAATCCCGCTACCGCCTCGGCTTTGTCCATACGCAGTTTCCCGGCCTGGTCTTTCAGGAACGCCAGCGAGTCGAGGATCTTTTGCTGGGTGTTTCCACCAAAGCCTTTGACTTTGGCCACAGTACCGTTCAAACATGCCAGTTCCAGTTCATGCAGGTTATCAATACCCAGTTCCTGCCATAAAACAGCGATCTTTTTAGGCCCGATACCTTTGATATTGAACATTTCCATCACCCCTAGCGGCGTGTTGGCGATCAGTTCTTCCAGCTCCGGGAATGTTCCGGTTTTCGCAATCTGCGCGATTTTTGCGGCGGTACTTTTCCCAACCCCCTGCAATTTGGTCAGCTCCTGCTCGGTCATGAACTGCAGTTCGCCTTCCTTGTATTTATCCAGGTAAAAAGCAGCCACGGAGTATCCCTTGATTTTAAAAGGGTCGGCATTGTGCAGTTCCAGCAGCTTGGCAGTTAGTTCGAGGACTTCTACGATTTCAGAATTACTCATGGGGATCGGGATTGATGAATTCATTGCGAATTACGAAGTATGGATCAGCATTTGCAAATCACACGCCCTTGCTGGGGGTGCCCAGAGAGTAAATATTCCAGAAAAAAATATTTATAGTGATAATGGCCCTGCCGATAGTCGGGACGGCGACCGGCGAAGTAATATCCAACAACCATTTCAAAAACTCTGACCATATTATAATCCAATGAATGTAGATCAATTGAAAAGCTACCGCGAAGAGATCCGCCAGCATTTGACCAACGAATTACTCCCATTCTGGGAAAATCGCGCTGTGGATAAGGAAAACGGCGGTTTTATAACTCATTTCGACAATGCAGGCAACGATTCGGGCGAGGACGAAAAGTCGCTGATTGCGCAGACGCGCACGGTTTATACTTTCTCCTCCGCGCACCGCGCGGGCTATGGCGAAGGCCGCTATGCCGAAATTGCCCGGCACGGGGTAGATTTTCTGATCAACAGGATGTGGGACAACGAGTATGGTGGGTTTTACTGGCTGATGGATCGCAAAGGCGACGTCAAAATCGATGAAAAGATCGTCTACGGACACAGTTTCGCGATTTACAGTCTGGCAGAATACACGTTGGCCACCGGCGATCCCCGCGGTTTGGAATACGCGGAAAAGGTTTTTGATTTGCTACAAAAACACGGTGCGGACACCTATTATGGTGGCTATTTCGAAATGTTCCACCGCAACTGGGACCTCAAAGGCCCAGGCGCTGCCGGAGGCGACCGCAAGACGCTCGACGCCCATATGCACCTCATGGAAGCGTTCACTACATTATATGAAGCATCGGGCAAGCAGGTTCACCGTCGCAAACTCGTTGAAATAATCAATTTGCTGATTAACAAAATCATGCACCCGCAATACAGAACGGGTATCCCGCAGTTCTGGGAAGACTGGACCGTGGCTCCGCAGATCAAATTCGATATTATCTGGGGTTGGGACCGTTTCACCGAAGATGGACTGAAAAGTGCTGCCGAAGACAATACCAGCTACGGCCACAACGTCGAGTTCGCGTGGTTGCTCATGCATGCGCTCGATATCGCGGGCATCCCCTACGACGAATACCATGACCAATTGAAAGCATCTTATGACCACGCCGTAGCGTACGGCATCGACTGGGAGTTTGGGGGCGTGTACGTGGAAGGCTCACATGCAGGCGAAGTGTACGACCGCGAGAAGGAATTCTGGCAACAGGCCGAGGTCATCATCGGGATGCTCGACGCTTACCGGGTTTATGGCGATGAAAAGTATTTGAAAGCCTATGACGCCACCCATCGTTTCGTATTTGATAAAATGATCCACCATTCGGTAGGTGAATGGCTGCCGCTGCTCACGCGCCAGGGCGAACCGATCTGGAAGCATATGAGCCATTCGTGGAAGGTAAATTACCACTCGGTGCGTTCGATGGTGCAGGGTGTGGTGCGGCTGAACAAACTGATTGCGTGATGTCAGTCTGAGCGCACGTTTTTGGACGTTTCGTGTAAATTTTTGCTCATGGGTTAATACCAAATGCGGCCAGAGAGCCGGTTTTCGCGTTGGAATGGTTGTTTAAATTGATCATGTACCAAGCGCTTGAAAAAAGCGCCATTATCAAACTAAAAACCACACAATCATGAGCTCATTCACACAGCAAGTAAAAGGTAACTGGAACGAACTCAAAGGAAAGTTCAAGCAACAATACGCTGACTTGACCGACGACGACCTGCTTTATGAAGAAGGAAAAGAAGACGAACTTCTTGGAAAAATTCAGAAGAAGATCGGCAAAACCAGAGAAGAGGTGGAAAGTGAAGTTGAAAGCTGGTCCCGCTAGATCTTAAAACAGGTCGATATAAGCCCCGTAACCATTGGTTTCGGGGCTTTTTTTGTAGTAACCGGCCTTCGCGATGCGCTTTTAACATTATATTACCCGCATCAAATCCTAAATCCGTTTTCTGAAATGAATCCAAATGAAATCCCTGTCGGCATTGTTGGCCTTGGCTTAATGGGTTGCAGCATCGTAACCTGCCTGCTCATCGCCGGACATCCGGTGGCGGCCGTAGCGCCCATCCCCGCCGACCTCGACCACGCCGAGCGCCGCATTCGCGAACATTTGCAAAATGCCTGGGAAAACGGCATGATCGATAACGAACCGGAGTTTTACCTTCGGAAACTGATCATTACAGAAGATTATTCAGTGCTCTATCCATGCAAGCTCGTGAACGAATGCACGATCGAAAACATCGATATTAAGAAGGCAGTATACCAAAAGATCGAAAAGGAGATTGCTCCGGACGCGCTGCTGACCAGCAATACTTCCGCTATTCCCATCAGCCAGCTTCAAAAACTCACGCAGTACCCATCGCGCTTCCTCGGCCTGCACTGGACCGAGCCCGCGCATACGACCCGCTTTCTGGAAATCATTTGCGGAGACGACACAGATATTCAAAACGGCGAATACCTGTACGAACTTTCGCATTTGTGGGGCAAAGAGCCTATTCTGGTACGAAAAGACATCGCCGGGTTTATCACCAACCGCCTGATGTACGCCATGTACCGCGAGGCGATCAGCCTCGTCGAGAATGGTTATGCGACTATCGAGGATGTCGACCGATCGTGCCGCAACAATGCGGGCTACTTCATGACGCTCGTCGGCATATTCCGCTGGATGGACCTCACCGGCGTCCCGGCCTATCATACCGTGATGAAAAACCTCCTTCCTACCCTCAACAACAGCACCGAAGTACCTGAGCTGATCGACAAAGTGGTGCGGGAAGGTGGCAAAGGCGTGCTCAACTCACATGGTTTTTATGAATATGAGCCCGGCGAAGCAGAGGTTTGGGAGGAGACTTTCAAGGAATTCACCTACGATATTCGTGAGCTGGCACTGAAATATCCGGGGAATATCGTGAAACAGCGGCTAGCTGAGAAGCGGGAGGCGGGTTCTTCGGAAAACAGCTGACGAGCTTTGAGGCATTAAGTGTAACCGTTCAAAAAAAATTAGCAAAAAACCGCGAAAGCGTGATCATTTTGCGGGAAATGATGGTTGTTCTGGAAAGCGTTCGTTAGTTTTGAAATATCCTTTGGCAGGCTGTTCCTAACCCGGAAAATGGTATTTTTTCAGTAAATCTATTCCCATGAACGACTTCATAGCCGCCAGATCCCAAATGGCCCTCTCGCTGGGCTTTCACATCATATTTTCCTGCATCGGAATGGTCATGCCTTTCTTTATGGCCGTTGCCCATTACTACTATCTCAAAACCGGACAAACGGTCTATAAAAACGTTACCCAGGCATGGAGCAAAGGTGTTGCCATTTTTTTCGCGACGGGCGCGGTATCGGGCACGGTGCTTTCGTTTGAGCTTGGGCTTTTATGGCCGGAGTTTATGAAACATGCCGGACCGATTTTCGGAATGCCGTTTTCCCTCGAAGGAACGGCATTTTTTATTGAAGCGATCGCACTGGGCTTCTTCCTCTACGGTTGGGACCGGTTCAATCCGTGGTTTCACTGGTTCACGGGTGTGGTCGTGGGTGTGAGCGGGCTCGCGTCGGGCATACTTGTGGTCGCTGCCAATGCATGGATGAACAGCCCGGCAGGTTTTGAATATATAAATGGTCAATACGTTAATATCGACCCTATTGCGGCGATGTTCAACGAGGCTTGGTTCTCCCAGGCATTGCACATGACGATCGCCGCATTCGCCGCCACCGGGTTTGCGGTTGCTGGCGTACACGCGCTCATGATCCTGCACGGGAGCAATGTGGCTTTCCATACCAAATCCTTCACCATCGCGGCGGTCTTCGGCTGCGTGGCGGCGCTGGTGCAGCCATTGAGCGGGGACATTTCCGCAAAGGACGTCGCCATTCGCCAGCCGGCCAAATTAGCAGCGATGGAAGCCCATTTTCTCACCGAAAAATCGGCGTCGCTGATTGTAGGCGGTATCCCGAATGTGAAAGAGAAAAAGGTCGATTTCGCGCTCAAACTACCCGGATTCCTCAGTTTTCTGGCGCATGGCGACTTTAAATCCGAAGTTACTGGCCTCGACCGCATTCCGGAAGAAAACCATCCGCCCGTGGCAATAACCCATTACGCATTTCAGATCATGGTGGGGATGGGCATGGCGATGATGGCGGTTTCAGTACTCTACTTCGCAGCATTGTGGAAAAAACGAAAGTGGCTGCAAGAACCCTGGCTCCTCAAAATCTTTGCATTAGCGACGCCGCTCGGCTTTATCGCCGTGGAAGCCGGCTGGACCGTCACCGAAGTTGGCCGCCAGCCCTGGATCATATACGGCGTCATGCGGACCGCCGACGCCGTAACCCCTATGCCGGGCATTGCCTATTCATTTTACCTTTTTACCGCCATCTACGCCTCCCTGGCCGCATTTGTAGCTTTCATGCTTTACCGGCAGATTAAGATGGTTGGGAAGTTGTACGATGTTCAATCATTCAATCATTAAAAATGCTCTACATCGTCATCACATACCTCTGGGCGTCGATTCTACTTTACCTGCTGCTGGGCGGAGCGGATTTTGGTGCGGGGATTATCGAACTTTTTACCTCGCAAAAGAACAAGCAAGTTACCCGAAAGACGCTTTACTCGGCCATCGGGCCTATTTGGGAGGCTAATCACATGTGGCTTATTATCGCCATTGTGATCCTGTTCGTCGGTTTCCCCGTCATTTATTCGACCATGTCGGTGAATATGCACATCCCGCTCACCGTCATGCTGATCGGCATTATTGCACGCGGTACGGCATTCACGTTCCGGCATTACGATGCGGTTGTGGACGATATGCAGCATCTTTACAATTCCATATTCGCGATTTCCAGCTTCACGACGCCCCTTTTTCTGGGTATTATCGCAGGAAGCGCGGTTTCCGGGCGTATCGATCCGCAGGCCGATACCTTCGCCGACGCCTATATTTTCAGCTGGCTGCATTGGTTCGCCATCACGGTCGGGCTGTTTACGGTTTCGATATGCGGCTTTCTGGCGTCGGTTTACCTCATTGGCGAAACCCAGGTCGAGCACGAGCGGCTCCGCTTTGCGCACAAAGCGCAGTTTTTTAACATCGCCGCCGTGGTATGCGGCTCGCTGGTGTTTGTGGCGGCCTGGTTCGAACATATCCCGCTGTTCGACTGGGTATTCGGTAATTGGGTCGGGCGCATTGCCATTCTTTCGGCTACGCTCTCGCTTATCTGGATGTGGACGTTGCTTTACAAGGGGAAAATCGGCCTGCTAAGACCGCTGGCTGGTTTCCAGGTGACGATGATCCTCCTTACCACAACTTTCAAACACTTTCCGAACATCGTGATCCTGAAAGGCGGCGGCTATTTGTCCCTCACCGAACATGCCGGCCACGAAAAAACCATCGGAGCGCTGGGCTGGGCGCTGCTTTTGGGCAGTATTCTCATATTACCGACCCTTTTCTACCTCATTTACAGCTTCCAGAAAAAGCCATTGTCTTACGGAGGCGAAACGCATTAGACCAACCTCCCTTACCAGTACGAAACAGGGTTCATTCGGCGCTCCCACTCCTTTCAATAACCGTTTGGTACCACACGGACATTGGAATGAGTTGGGTTGTGCCCATTATCATACTTTGTGAAAAAATCGCAGCCGGGTTAGCTGCCATTCACAAGGGATTTTAACACTATACCCACTATGATAAAAGCGCTGATCATCGACGACGAGCCACGAGCCCGTAATGTTTTGCACCAGTTTATCATCAGTTTCGCGCCCGAAATCTCGGAGGTACGAACTGCCGCATCGGTAGAAGAAGCCAAAGAAGTGCTGGAATTCTTTCAGCCAGACCTTGTTTTCCTCGACGTGGAAATGCCCCATCAGAACGGATTTGACTTCCTGCTGCTCCCCAACAATCCCGATTTCGATGTCATTTTCACCACGGCCCATAATCAGTACGCCATCCAGGCGATACGGTTCAGTGCGTTGGACTACCTGCTGAAACCCATTAATCCGGATGAACTCCGCGACGCGGTGAAACGGCATTTCACGAAAAGTGAGAGTTTCAAGCAACGCAAAATGCTTTTTGACAATCTCGCCGTGAACATCGACAAACGGGACATTAAAGATTTCCGCCTGGCGGTGCCTTCGAGTGAGGGGGTTTTCTTTTTTATGATACACGAAATCCTCCGCCTCGAAGCAGACCGCAACTACACGATCATCCACCTGATCAATAAACGGCCGTTTATCGCGAGCAAGACATTGAAACATTTCGAGGACATGCTGGATAAGTTCCGCTTTGTTCGAACACACAAATCCCACCTGGTCAATCTCGACCATATTATACGGATCAGCAACAACAACGAGTTCATTATCCTCTCGGACGGGTCACGTATAGAGGTGTCGCGTAGGAAAAAAGATGAAGTCCAGCGGCAACTGAATATCTGAAAGCCAGGCTTCGCAAAACAATGTATTGGAATATTTTAGGAGGCAAGAAGCATTTCCCCCTAAAAAAATATTATTCCTTTGCATTGTTTTGTTTTACTTTACAGCCGTTCCTGAATCTACTAATATTTAACCTTTATGACCGATCGTAAGACGCGGCTGGCTGTCATCCTCATCACGTCACTGTTTTTTCTCTGGGGTTTTGCCCTCAATCTCAACCCAATCCTGATCCCGCATTTAAAGAAAGCCTGTCAGCTCAGCGACTTTCAATCCGCGCTGATCGATTCCGCCTCCTACATCGCCTACTTCCTGATCGCATTACCGGCCGGGCTTTTCATGAAAAAGTATGGATACAAGGCCGGTATCGCCTTTGGCCTATTACTTTTTGCCACCGGCTCATTTCTATTTTACCCAGCGGCCGAAATGCGGCATTTCGGATTCTTTTTATTCGCATTGTTTGTCATCGCAAGCGGGCTGACTATGCTTGAAACAGCTGCTAACCCGTATATTACTGTACTTGGCGACGCCGATTCCGCTACACAGCGGCTCAATTTTGCGCAGTCTTTCAATGGACTAGCGGCATTTCTGGCACCGTTAATGGGAGGAAAATTCATTCTTTCAGGCAAAACGCTTAGCGAAGCCGAGCACCAGGCCATGTCTCCCGACCAGCTGAATGCCTATCTGAATGAAGAAGCATCTTCGGTACAAATTCCGTTTATTCTCATCGGTTTGGTGGTGTTGCTCGTTGCCGTGATGATCTGGCGAACTTCTTTGCCGGAAATCAAGGAGGAAGAAGAAGAAGTTGAACAAAAACCGAGCGGCTCCATCTGGGGCGAAAAAAACCTTATTCTGGGCACTACCGCCCAGTTCTTCTATGTGGGCGCGCAGGTATGCATCAGAAGCTTCTTCATCCGTTTCGCCGACCATGTGGCGGGTATTGATGAAAAAACGGCTGCCTACTTACTGTCGGGGGCATTGCTTGCCTTCATGGTCGGCCGGTTCATTGGTACCTATCTGATGCGTTTCGTAGCGCCGCCGCGTTTGCTGGCCATTTATAGCATTGCCAACATTGTATTGCTCATCATTGCCGTGATTACAGATGGAATGTTCTCGGTTTACGCGCTGGTAGGCGTCGAATTTTTCATGTCGATCATGTTCCCGACCATATTCGCATTGAGTATCCGCGGATTGGGTGAAAAAACCAAAATTGGATCATCGCTGGTCATTATGTCGATCGTGGGCGGCGCTTTTTTCCCCGTGATTATGGGTCAGGTGTCGGATATTTCGTCCATTCAAACGGCTTACATAGTCCCTGCGGTGTGTTTCCTTGTAGTATTATACTTCGCGATCCGTAACAGCTCGGTGAAGAGCGTGACATTGGGCACTTCGCATTAATAGGAAAGCAATTCATTTATAAGCATTTATTAAATTAATAATGGATTTAAAACTTCAAAATAAGGTAATCGTCGTGACTGGCGGGGCGAAAGGTATTGGCGAGGGAATCGTGCAAGTGCTGGCATCAGAAGGCGCAATACCGGTGATCGTCGGCAGAAATGCAGATGACAACCAAAAAGTAGTTGACGCGCTGGCGGCGCAAGGAAAAGAATCATTTCAGGTAGCGGCTGAGCTTACCCGCCCCGAAGAGTCGGAAAAAGCGGTGAATGCGGTGCTCGAAAAATATGGCCGGATCGACGGTCTGATCAATAATGCAGGGGTAAATGATGGTGTAGGGCTTGAAAACGGCACGTATGACGGCTTTATCGCTTCACTGCACAAGAATGTGGTACATTACTACCTGATGGCGCATTATGCATTGCCGGCATTGAAGGTTTCCAAAGGTTCCATCGTTAATATCAGTTCAAAAACGGCCGATACCGGCCAGGGCGGAACCTCCGCTTATGCTGCTTCCAATGGCGGACGCAATGCATTGACACGCGAATGGGCCGTGGAATTACTGAAATATGGCATCCGCGTGAATTCGGTGATTGTAGCCGAATGCTGGACGCCGCTTTATGAAAAATGGATTGAAACCCTACCCAATCCGCAGGAAAAACTGGCATCGATCACGGCGAATATTCCATTGGAAAACCGCATGACAACAGCCGAGGAAATCGCTAACATGACTGTTTTCCTACTTTCTGAAAAATCCAGTCACACTACCGGGCAGCTTATTTACGTCGACGGCGGGTATGTCCACCTCGACCGTGCGCTGGCCAATTCCTGATAACGATCAATGGAAATACTAGTTTGTACCACACCCGGCTCATTCTCCTACGAACAGGCCGATGCGCCCGTAGCGACACCAGGCCATAGTATACTGAAAATCAAAAGAATAGGTATTTGCGGAACCGACTTGCACGCCTTCGAGGGAACCCAACCTTTCTTTAATTATCCAAGAATCCTCGGTCACGAGCTGGCCGGGGAGATCGTCGAAACCGACGCGCCGGGTTTTGTGAAGGGCGAGGCGGTAACGTTTGTTCCCTACTTCAATTGCGGCAAATGTGTGGCCTGCCGCAATGGCAAGCCCAACTGCTGTACCACCCTGAAAGTATCGGGCGTGCACATCGACGGCGGGATGGTGGAGTACCTGTCTGTCCCCTCCTACTCGCTCGTGCACGGCGATGGCCTGAGCTTCGACGAGCTTGCGCTGGTGGAACCGCTTGCGATAGGCGCCCATGGCGTGCGCCGTGCGGATGTACGCAAGGACGAGTTCGTGCTCGTGGTAGGTGCCGGCCCCATCGGACTTGGTGCGATGGAATTTGCCCGTATTGCCGGCGGCAAGGTTATAGCGCTGGATATCAACGACCAGCGTCTTGCATTTTGCCGCGATCGCATTGGTGTGGAGCATACCATTAACGGGCTGACAGAAAACGTTACCGAACGCCTGGCCGAAATCACCAACGGCGATATGCCGACAACCGTCATCGATGCAACGGGCAACCTGCGGGCCATTAATACGGCATTCGCTTACCTCGCGCACGGTGGCAAATATGTGCTGGTAGGCCTGCAAAAAGGTGAAATCGCATTCAGCCATCCCGAATTCCACAAACGGGAAGCGACATTGATGAGCAGCCGCAACGCAACCCGCGCCGATTTCGAACATGTGATCCACAGCATGAAAAACGGGTTGGTTGACCCAAAAACATACATCACCCACCGCGTCGCATTCGGGCAGGTGAAGGATGAATTCGAAAGTTGGCTCGACCCGGCGAATGGGGTTATCAAGGCGATGGTGGAGCTGGATTGACCGACGCGATCCCCTAATTCGTTTTTTTGTAGTTCAAAATGGCCCAACCGTTCAGTACGACGGCCATTAATGATACTATTCCTACATGGGGCAGGACATCGATGAAACTGCTGCCTTTGAGAATGACCATTCGCATCACCTCGATCATATAACGCACCGGATTGACGCGCGTGATCAGCTTGGCCCACTCGGGCATGCTGTCGATCGAAGTGAACAGACCGCCCAGCAGTATGAAAAGCATCATAAAAAAGAACATGATGAACATGGCCTGCTGCTGGGTGTCGCAAAACGTCGATACGAGTAAACCGAAACCTAAAACGGCCAGTAAATACACCGAAATAAAGGCGTAGAGCGTCAGCAAACTCCCTAACGGCACGATCCCGTACATAAACCGCGCCACGAGCAGCCCTATTGTGAAAACAATATTGGCCAGCACCCAGAAGGGGATCAGTTTACCCAAAATAAATATGTGCTTCTTAATAGGCGTCACGTTGATTTGCTCAATCGTGCCTATCTCCTTTTCCCTGACAATATTCAACGCCGACAAAAAGCCTCCCACCATCGTTACGAGGATGGCAAGAATGCCGGGCACGATAAATACCTTATAATTCAAAACCGGGTTGAACCAGTTTGAAGCTACCACCTCGATCACGGGAAACTGACTCTGCCGCGGCGGGGTGACGAGCTGCATGCGAACGTCCGCATTAAAATCGCCGATAATGCTGCCCAGATACGAACCGCCGAGACTGGCCTTCGTACCATTGATGGCATTCACAGCCACATAAAGCTGTTCGTGGTCTTCACGGATCAGGTTTCTTTCAAAATGATGCGGGATTTCGAGGATCAAATCCGCTTTGTCGGCTTCAATAAGGCCGAACGCCTCTTTGAACGACGCATTGTAGCCCGTAAGCCGGAAATAGCCCGATGCCACGATCTTCGAGATCAGTTTCTGCGAATAGGGCGATTTATCGTGGTCGACAACCGATAAATTGATGTTCCTCACCTCATAATCGGCGGCGAGCGGCATGAGTATCAGCTGCACCATCGGCATGAAAAAGATCATCGCTACGATGGCTTTGTCCCTAAAAATCTGCCGGAATTCTTTGCGTAACAAAAATCGTAATATCCTCATTGCAAACGGATTTTAAAGCTTTTCAAACTCACAAGCAACAGAAACAGGGTCATTCCCAGCAAAATCAGCGTTTCTTTCCAAAGCGCAGTGATCCCTAACCCTTTGATCATTATCGACTTTACGATAATGTAAAACCATTTGGAGGGAACGATGTTCGAGATGATCTGCAACGGTATGGGCATATTTTCGATCGGGAACAGAAAGCCGCTGAACATCATCGTCGGAAGCAGCATACCCATCAATGAAATGAGCATCGCTATTTGTTGGGAATCTGTTTTAATGGATATAAAAATACCCAGTGCCAAACAAGTGATGATGAACAATGTGCTTTCGGCAAATAGCAGCACAACGCTCCCTTTCACAGGCAAATCGAGCACAAAAACGCTTAGCAGCAATATCGCCGTCACATTCACCAGCGACAATGCGAGGTAGGGGAATGCTTTCGCAAAAATCACCAGCACCGGTTTGAACGGTGATACGAGTAGGATTTCCATGGTGCCGGATTCTTTTTCACGCACGATGGAAATAGCAGTCATCATCACCGAAACAAGCAATAGCACCAGTGCCATCACGCCCGGCACGAAGCCGTGCGCACCTTTGAGCTGAGGATTATAGAGCATGCGGACTTCCGGCGTAATGCGGTAAGGGATTTCCAGATTTTGGTTGATCTGATTCTGATAATCCACGATGATCGACGACAGGTAATTCGTGATCATATTCGCAGTATTCACATCGGTGGCATCGGTAATGATCTGAATCTGGGCCTTGTTCTGATGAAGCAGGTCCTCATTAAAATCTGCCGGAAATACCACCACCGCCTTGATTTTCCCCTTCTTAAATGCCCCCAATATTTCACTGTGGCTCAGTGCTGCCTGCCGGATGTTGAAATACCGGCTGGAACCGATCTTCGTCAGCAACTCCTGCGAAGCATTATCTCTGGCATAATCGACGACCAAGATTTCGGAGTCTTTCACCTCGTTGGTCAATGCGAAACCGAAGATCAATATCTGCGCGATGGGCATTCCAAAGAGAATCAGCAGCGTACGCCGGTCGCGCAGCACGTGGTAAAATTCCTTTCTGACAAATGCGAGAAATTGTTTCATGGCTAATCCCCTCTTTTTGCGCCGCGCGCAAGTTGGTAAAACACTTCGTCCATCGACCGCGCGCGAAAGCTGCTTTTCAGGTTGGTAGGCGTGTCGAGGACCTCCATTCTGCCATCCACCATAATGGATATACGGTTGCAATACTCGGCCTCATCCATATAATGCGTGGTCACGAAAACGGTAATGCCGCTGTCGGCCGCCTGGTAAATCATATCCCAAAACTGTCTCCGCGTCACCGGGTCTACCCCGCCGGTAGGCTCGTCGAGAAATACGATTTTCGGCTCGTGCAGTACGGCTACGGAAAAAGACAGCTTCTGTTTCCAGCCCAAAGGCAAGGACCCTACGAGCTTGTTAGCTTCGGTTTTCAAGCCCAGCCTTTGGAGCAGCTCCTCGGTTTTGGATTGAATACGCTCATCGGAAAGGCCGTAAATGCCTCCGAAAAACTCGATATTTTCCCGTACCGTCAGGTTTTCATAAAGCGAAAATTTCTGGCTCATGTAACCGATATTCTTCTTGATCTGCTCGGTTTGCGTGTACACATCGTAACCTGCGATAGTCGCTTTGCCCGAACTGGGCGACGAAAGGCCGCAGAGCATCCGCATGGCGGTGGTTTTCCCGGCGCCATTCGCGCCGAGGAAGCCGAAAATCTCCCCTCTGTGAACGTCGAATGTAATTTCGTTGGTGGCTATAAAATCTCCGAACCGCTTGGTGAGCTTTTCGCAGACAATCACTTTGTCGTCCTGCATCATGGCTATGACGGTTTTAATGTAATAATTTAATAAATGAATCCTCGATCGTCACCTCGGCGTCCTTCACTTCCACGCCCGTGAGGCCGTGTTCGCGCAAGTAGACCTGCAGTGCGTGCGTATCCGTGTGTGCGTCGCGAAACGTGGCGTGTGCGTACTCGCCAAATGCGTAGCTGTTCAGAATGCCTGGGTGGCCTTCCAGGACTTTCAGCAGCTTATACATTTCATTGGCTTTAATGGCCAGCAGCCGGTCGGGATAGGTATTTACAATGTTTTGCGGCGTGTCGATCGACAGTATTTTGCCGCTCTGGATCAATGCAATGCGGTCGCAGAGCGAAGCTTCGTCCATGTAAGGCGTCGAAACGAGAATCGTAATATGCTGCTCCCTCAGTCTTCTGAGCATTTCCCAAAACTCCTTCCGCGAAACCGGGTCGACGCCCGTTGTAGGCTCGTCGAGAAACAGCGTGGTCGGTTTATGGATCAATGCGCAGCACAATGCGAGTTTCTGCTTCATACCGCCCGACAGCTTTCCCGCCCGCCGGTTTTTGAACGGCTCGATCTGCACGTAAATGTCTTTGATCAAATGGTAGTTCTCGTCTATCGTCGTACCGAAAACGGTGGCGAAGAAATGCAGGTTTTCTTCAATGGTAAGATCCTGATACAGCGAGAACTTACCGGGCATATACCCTACCGAACTACGTATGGCCCTGAAATCCTGCACAATGTCATGCCCGTCTACGTGCGCGGAACCGCCATCCGGCAGGAGCAGCGTGGTGAGCATCCTAAAAATGCTCGTCTTGCCCGCCCCGTCCGGCCCTATCAACCCAAAAAGCTCGCCCTGGTTTACGGAAAACGATACATTGTCTACCGCCACGGTCTTCTCTTTGCCGTAGGTTTTGGTCAGATTTTTGACAACAACCGCTTCCATTATCTCAGCGCTACTTCACCGTACATGCCTATTTTCAGATATCCGTCATTCTTCACCCTGATCTTCACGGCGTACACCAGGTTGGCGCGCTCGTCTTTTGTCTGGATGGTTTTGGGAGTAAATTCCGCCTTGTTGCTGATCCACTCGATAATGCCCGGCAGCTGGCGGTATTGGCTGTCGGCACTGTCTACCAGCACTTTAACTTGCTGATTCAGCTTGATGCCCGTCAGTTGATCACCAGTAACATAAGCACGGAGGATGATTGTCGACAAGTCGGCGATTTTATACAATGGCTTGCCCGCGGCTGTCACTTCGTTGGCCTCGGCATATTTGGTAAGCACAGTGCCATTCACTTCGTTAACAATCCTCGACTTCGAGATCTGGTCATTAATCTGCTCGATCTGAACAACTAATGGCTGTACATCTGCCCGTAAGCCGGAAGTTTGCGTCTTCAAAACCGAGGTCTGCGCGGCGTCTTGTTTACGTATTACATCCAGTTGCTTTTGCAGCTCCTCGACCTGCGCATTAATATCGTCGAGTTGTTTCGGCGTCGCGGCATCGGCTTTCAGCAGATTTTGGACCCGTTTCTGCTCGTGGAGCAGGTTGTCGAGGCGTACTTGCGAAACCGCGATCTGCTGTTTGTAAACATTTGTCTGCGCTACAATGTCAGGTACGCGGCTTCCCGTGGCCCTAATCTGTGCTTCAAGTTGCTTTCGGCGCAGCGAAAGTTGCAAACTATCGATGTAACCTACCGTCTGCCCGGCTTTTAACAGCTGGCCTTCTTGCAGGTCCAGCGCCATAATGCGACCCGTCGCCTCGGCGGACACGATCGTTTCTACGGCCTCGAAAGTGCCGGAAGCGTCATAAGGGTTCTTTTTTCCATCGCATGCCGCTACCGCCACGGCCAATAGGATCAGATAAGAATATGTTTTCATGTGTTTGTATTTAAATGCTTATTCGATGTCGCTTGCCAGGGTGTTGTCGAGGTTATATTCCGACATCAGCAGCTGTATGCCATGCAGGATCTTGTTCTGCCGCGCCTGATCTTCTGCATTCACCTCACGCAGGAAATCGTTGGTATTGATCACGCCGTTTTCGAGCTGTGCCGCCGAGCTGGTCTTAATGCTTTCCCGGAGCATAATTATCTCGTCATCGGTCCTCAGCAATTGCCGGAAACGATCGAGTTCTGCATTTTGCTGCCTGGCTACGAGGTTGGTGTTGAAAAGAAATGTCTCTTTTTGGAGCTGAATGGCTTCCCGGTTGTTCCGTATCAGTTCACGGTCTTTCTTCACAGTATACAACCCTGAAAGTGACCAGTTAAGCCGCACACCGGTAATGTAATACGGGTCAAAGCCGTTGCTGAGAATGTTCAGTGCCGGCCTGCCGTAACCTCCCTGGAAGAAAAAGTTGAGTTTCGGGCGATTGCGAACGTCGATCAGCTGCGATTGAATATCCAGACTGCGGTTCTGGGCATCGTAAAGTTTCAGCTCCGGGCGGTTAATGTCCCTCCCAGTCGCCAATTCCACCGGCTTTTCCAGCATAGCCGAATCCCCCATCGGCTGCCCCGTCAGCAAACCCAGCATTTCCAGGTAAGCTTTCCGGCTGGCATTCAGGTCGATGGTACGCTGGTCGGCTTTCAACAGTTCCGCTTTCAGGGTATTAGCATTGCTTTTGAATGCAGTGCCATTGGCTACGAGCGCCTGTACCTTTTGGATCCCCAGGCTAATATCTTTTTTCAGCAACTCGCTCTGTATCAACTGTTCTTCCAGCATTAAAACTCCAAAAAACAGTTGGTTGACCCGCTCATTCAGCTTATAAAGTTCCACTTCCAGCTTCTGTACCTCCACCTGCGCATTCGCTTCGTGCGAGCGTACCTGTGTGCGGATGCTGCCACCGTCGTAGATAGTCTGGTTCACCTCACCATAAACCTTGTACTGATCCTTATTGATAGTCGGAAATTCCACGCCGGGGATCGACACAGGCAGTTTAAACTCCGTCACCGCCGACTGGTACGTAGCCTGTCCCTGCACTGTGAGTTGCGGCAGATATCCCTTTGCCGCATTGGCCACCGAATAATCGCGTGTCTTTTCAATCAGTCCTTGCTGCCGGATCATAGGATAGTTTTTCCGCGCGAGCCGATAAGCCTCCCCGATCGTCAGCGGTTTGGTCTGCGCCAGCAGTTGCGCCGTCGGGAACGCCAAACAGCTGATTATCATTATTATTTTCAATCCATTAATCATTTTATTTATTCGTTTTATTTAATCATTTGATTAATTTATGAGTAAAAAAATAGGGCTGTTAACCATGATCCAGCATTAGCTTCATCCAGACCGGGATGAGTTTCTTGCGCTGCTCCATCAGTTGCCGGTATTGTTCCTCATTCCCCAGAATCGGTTGCAGAACCGGTTTAGCGACAAATGGAAACAGGTTCATTCCCAGCAAATTCATCAAAAAATGAAACGGATTAATATCGCTCCTGCGCTCCGCGATTTGTTTCACAAAAACGGATTCTTTCAAAAGCTTCGGCGCTTGCAGGCGGTTGGAAAGCTGATCAGGGTTGTTGCGGATCTCGCTGAGCACGAAAATCGGCAAGTCCGGATGTTCGAGAAGCATATCGATGTAGTTCTCCGTGATCTTTTCCAGCTTTCCCTCCAATGTAGTCGACGCATCATTCAGGATCGGCGCCAGCACGCCGAACAGCTTGTCGATCCGATCCGCCATGACGATCTGGAAAAGTTTTTCCTTGCTGCGGAAATAATAGTTCAGCAACGCCAGGTTAATGCCCGCTTCCTCCGCAATGTCCCTCGTACGTGCGTTGCCGTACCCCTTTTTAGTAAATACAATGCTCGCCGCCTCTTTGATCTTTTCCTCCGTGCTCAGATCCAACTCCGCTTTTTTCACTTTCGCCATTAGCCAATTTACTTTTGATGCGTCAAAGATAAAGGCGATTTTCGGTTTAACCAAAATATTTAATCAAATGATTAAATATTTTGGTTAACACATTCAAAAAACTTACTCTATTTACAATTTCCAATCAACCGTTTTTTTTGCCGGTCCATTTTTTTCTTAACTTTTACAAAAAAACGATTACCCCGTGACAGCGATGTGATTTTGTAAATTTACCAGGCACCAGTGACCTCCCTATTCCTCCGAAAATGGCTTCCAGGGCTGCTTTTTTTGTCGGCTCAGGTTATTAACACGCTGTACGAACTTACGCAAGACACCCGGACACTCTCCTGGGCGCCGCATACCACGCAGGTATTTTACCGGATCGAAGCCTTTGACAATGGGCTGACTTGGGAAAGAAAGGCCGTCGAAGCACGTTACGGGATAGCCCAAGCCCACTGGGAGGCCCATGCGCCGGGCAATTTACTGCGACTGGTTGCATCGGTCGAAGCAAAAACGCCTGGCGGTCCCGATAGCGTCAGAATCTCCTATCGGCGCAATGCGGCGCCGGAACGAACTTATTTGTGGAAAGCCAGCCGTTAACGCCTATGCGTCACCTCAATCCTTTCTATGTTACCGGAAAGGCCATCGTTCCCGAACTCGTGCTGGCGGTGAGGCTATTGGCCGTGTACCTGCTATTAACCCGGGAATCCCCTTTCTACGGTATCCAGGGTGGCGGCAGGTTCTACCCTGTCTTTGACCTGGTCGACCAGCTGGGCACCGACGAGCAGTTCAATATGACCGTCAGGTTGTTGTTCCTGACCGGCATCGGCATGCTCCTATTTTCCCGCTTTGTACGGCTTGGCGCACTGTTTGCGGGCCTGGCGTTTATTGCCGGGCCGATTTCCTGTCAAATATGCATTTCCGTAGCCCACCTTTTTACCGGCTGTATTTTCCTTTGCACTGCACTCAGCAACCACGTCACCGGGACCGACATTATCCGGTTCCAACTCGTTGTGCTCTACATCGGTGCCGATCTGAACAAGATATCCGACACCGATTGGTGGACCGGCGCCAGCATCGAAACGCTACTTGTGACCAAGCACCATATAGCACACTACATGCGCGCAGCCAGCCTTTTTAGCCCCGGTTTTTTATCCCAAATGACGGGTATAGGGGTAATTGTACTGCAAATGGGCATCCCGGTCCTTCTGCTCAAACGCAGGACAATCGTTTATGCAATGCTGCTGGCTGTGGCCTTGCATTTGCCTATGGTGGTGTTAATGCGCATGACCTTCGGGCCTTTTCTTTTCGCGCTTGTTGCAGCCTATGGTTCACTGCTTGGGTGGCCGAAGCATTTGGTTTGCGACAGTCGGTTGCACAGCAGCCTGCTCGTCAAATGGCTGCGACGGCTGGATTTTAATGGACAGGTGAGTCTCTGTGCAGGTAGCGAAAGGGGCTCACCCATGCGCTGGCTAAGAACCGTACTCCACTTTTTGCCTCATCCCGCCATCCTGCTATTACTGACCATCCTAACCGCCGCCATGGTCAATTACGGCAAATTACGGCCTCTGACAATGCTGACGATCGCGACATTCACGCTCCACGTCTGGCCACAGCGAAAGGACACCGGAAGGGTACCCCGCCTGGGAGCTGATGGACAGGCTTCTCATTTTTAGTTTGAAGTTCTGTTTGAAAACATCTTGAAATATTAATTACCCTCGTAATTTTGTGGTTGCTTTGACCTGAACTATATATTCAAAGCATTTGAATAGGAACTACCTTCATGAAGAAAATCCGTAATTTTTGCATTATTGCCCATATTGACCACGGGAAAAGTACCCTGGCGGACCGTCTGCTGGAATTTACAAAAACTGTATCGCAGCGCGAAATGCAAGCGCAATTGCTCGATAATATGGATCTGGAACGTGAACGCGGCATTACCATCAAGAGCCACGCGATCCAGATGAACTACATTTATAAAGGAGAAGAATATATACTGAACCTGATCGACACCCCGGGGCACGTGGACTTTTCCTACGAGGTATCCCGCTCGATCGCCGCCTGCGAGGGCGCGTTGCTGCTCGTGGACGCCTCACAAGGTACCGAAGCACAAACGATCTCCAACCTTTACCTGGCGATCAATCACGATCTGGTAATTATCCCCGTTTTAAACAAAATCGACCTTCCCGGGGCTATGCCCGAGGAGATTAAGGATGAAATGGTGGATCTGCTGGGCTGCGAGCGGGCAGATATTATCCCTGCCAGCGGTAAGGAAGGTATCGGTATCGAAGATATCCTGAATGCAATCGTGGAGCGTATCCCTGCCCCTGTCGGCAACCCGGAAGGACCGCTGCAAGCGCTGATCTTCGACTCGGTTTTCAACTCCTACCGGGGTATCGAAGTTATCTTCCGAGTAAAAAACGGCAGTATCAGGAAAGGCGACAGGGTTAAGTTCATGGCGACCGGCAAGGAATACATCGCCGACGAAATCGGTACGCTCGGTTTGCAGCAAATACCCAAACAAGTGGTGGAATGCGGCGACGTAGGTTACCTGATTTCCGGTATCAAGGTTGCCAAAGAAGTGAAGGTGGGTGATACTTTTACGCATATCGACCGTCCTGCGAGCGAAGCGATCGTGGGTTTCTCCGAGGTTAAACCCATGGTTTTTGCAGGCATTTACCCTGTGGACACGAGCGAGTTCGAAGAGCTTCGCGAGGCTATGGAAAAGCTGCAACTGAACGACGCGGCACTGGTTTGGGAACCCGAAACGTCGGCGGCACTTGGTTTCGGTTTCCGTTGCGGATTCCTTGGAATGCTGCATATGGAGATTGTCCAGGAACGCCTGGAGCGCGAATTCGATATGACCGTGATTACGACGGTGCCATCAGTACAGTTCCGTGTTTTGACTACCAAAGACAAGCTGCTCAATATCAGTGCTCCTTCGGAAATGCCGGAGCCTAACCATATCAAATACATCGAGGAACCTTATATCAACGCGCAGATCATCACCAAATCGGACTACATCGGCCCGATCCTGAACCTGTGTATGGACAAGCGTGGTATCCTTAAAAACCAAATATACCTTACTTCCGAGCGCGTGGAGCTGCAATTCGTGATCCCGCTCGCCGAAGTAGTATTTGACTTTTTTGACAAACTCAAAACTATATCAAGAGGTTACGCTTCGCTCGACTACGAACTGGCAGGTTACCAGGAGTCGGATATGGTGAAGCTCGACGTCATGCTGAATGGGGAAGCGGTGGATGCGTTGTCGGCCATCGTGCACCGTTCGAAGTCCTATGAATGGGGCAAAAAACTTTGCGAAAAGCTCCGCGAACTGATTCCGCGGCAAATGTTCGAGATCGCTATCCAGGCCGCCATCGGTCAGAAAATCATTGCCCGCGAGACCGTAAAAGCCATGCGAAAAGACGTTTTGGCCAAATGTTACGGGGGGGATATTTCCCGTAAGCGCAAGCTCCTCGAAAAACAGAAGAAAGGTAAGAAACGGATGCGCCAGGTGGGTAATGTAGAAATCCCCCAGGAAGCATTTATGGCTGTTTTGAAGATCAACTAATCATAATTTCATGGGCGCGAAATACCGGCAATATTGCCTTCCAGGGATGTTGTCGGTATTTTTTCTTTATCATGCGCCTGTCATTTTTCTGGGCCAGCGCGCATTTTTCAACGCGTTCGATTCGCTGGACTCCTTTGTTGTTTGGTACCGGGTCGTTACACGTCAGGGCTATGCCTGGGCTCCCCCTTACGCCATAGTAGAACCCTTCCTGGGCGGAGTTCCAAAGTTTACGCTGGTAACTTCCTATAACATTTATTATTGGTTAAACCTCGTTCTGCCGACCTTCGAGGCTTACCAGTTCTACATCATATTTATCAGTGCTTTTGCGCTGATCGGTATGTGGCTGCTTTGCAGGCACCACCTTGCGCTAAATGAGTGGGCATCAGCCTTTCTGGCACTTTCATTTGCATTCACGCCTTTTTTACCCACCTGGGGCCTTAGCATTGCCGGGCAACCGTTATTGCTCTTTGCCCTTCTCAATATCCGTAACGGCAAACCTGCCAAATGGAACTGGCTGATCGTTGGCGCATTTCCGTTTGCGTCCAATTTCCAGTCGGCAGGTGTTTTCATTCTTTTCGCGTTGGGCGCTCTGATAGCGCATGATATGGTATTGAAGTTACCATATCGCCGCCTGTTGCTTGCTTTCTGCGTTTTGTTAGCGGTTTATATCGTAACGAAAATAGATCTGGTCCAAAATCTCCTGGGAGGCGAGGGCTTTGAATCGCACCGAATGGAAATGCGTCGGTTCCCGGCTTCCCGTTTGAAAGTATTTGCAAGATATTTTTTGCTGGGCAACGTCGATGTTGCATTGTCGCTGCACACATTGGTGCTGCTGCCGCTCGTCTGCACAGCCTTCACAATCTTTGCTATACGCGAAAAGCGTCTTCCCAAAGGCCTGACCGGCACCTTGGCCGCCATCACACTAATTTGCCTGTACATAGCCGCATTACAATGCGAATTTATTGTAAACCTGCGCAATCAATCAGACCTGCTGCGGATGTTTAGTATGGACAGGTTTCATATTTTCCTGCAATTGCTGTGGCATATCGCGGCAGCACAGGCAATCCTTCTGATTTCAACCCGCTATCGTAATCGCGTTATTGCCGTCGTCGCCTTTGCGCAGCTTATCGTCTGCTTTGCCTACCAGCCTACTTACTACGAGCGGCTCATAAAGCCATTCGTGAAGATTGTGCCCTACCATTATATCTTTACATACGAAGATTACTATGCCGAACGCATGTTCGGCGAAATTAAATCGTACATTAAAAAACCGGTGCAATCTTACCGCGTGGCGAGCATTGGCATGCCTCCCGCAATTGCTCAATACAACGGGATGTGGACCATCGATGGCTATTCCAGTAACTACCCTCTTTCCTATAAGAGGAAATTCAGGAAGATCATCGCAGCAGAACTTGAAAAAAGCGATGGTAATCGGGGGTTCTTTGACTTTTGGGGTAGTTTGTGCGCGATCTTGTACGACCAGGGACTTTCCTACTATGAACCGTATATTACCCGCGGCACGGCGCCACTTACCCGCAATATCGTCCTTTCGCACCAGGCTTTGAAAGACATGCATTGCGACTACATTTTATCAACCGAAAACATTCTCAACCCCGAAAAATCGGGTTTGAAAAAGCTGGCGATATTCAGCTCCACGATTTGGCGCGTCAATTTATACGAAGTTACTAGCAATCAATGACGTGCGCCTAACCGTTATTTTTAACGGCCGGCAGAAAAAGTCGATGCCTGCCGGTTGCTCACTAGGGACATTTTTGCGTATATTCACCACCAAAAGGAACCCCATTGTTTATGAGCATCGTCGTCTCCAATATCAAATTCCACAACAACCAGCAACTCGACTACTTCGGGCAGAAAATCAAAAAAACGATGATCCCGGTTTCTTCGCCTTATGTGCGCAGGCATGTAAAAGAGGTGATCGACTTTGCGGGGATCAAAAAATCCGACCGGATCATCGATGTGGCCTGTGGTATGGGGAAATACACCCTGAATTTCCTCGCGCAGGGTTACCGGGTGGAAGGGCTCGATCTCTCACCCTTTCTGTTGCAGCAGTTGTTGGTGTACAACGACAACAAGTTTCCCGTAAAGCTCCATGCCGCCGACATTCTGGATGCACCTGAGGAGCTCAACGACCAGTTCGATGTGGTGATGGGCTTCATGGCTTTGCATCATTTCCACAGCTTACACGCTTGCTTCCAGGCCATGTACCGGATAGCGAAACCAGGCGGAAAACTGGTGTTTCTCGAACCAAACGCATACAACCCGCTCTATTACCTTCAAATTGCGCTGACGCCAGGGATGTCGTGGGAGGGAGATAAAGGAGTGGCGGACATGACCAAAAAGAAGCTGTTCGACGCGATGGATTACGCCGGTTGGAAGAATTTAAAAATTAAAAGATTTGGCTTTTACCCGCCTTTCCTGTCCAATACGGCATTAGGCCAGAAAAGTGAACCTGTCCTCGAAAAAATTCCGGGATTGAACACGTTTCTGCCTTTCCAGATCATCACAGCGGAAAAAAGATGATAGGAGAAAAAAGAGAGAAGTGGCTTGTTTCCTATCCCGACGACGGGAATTCGGTGTGCTTTGAGATGGAAGACATGTCGTTCTGGTATCAGCACCGGAATGAATGCCTTGTAGCAACCATGAAGGCCAACGCTTTTCCCAAAGAATTTCTCGATATCGGCGGTGGAAACGGCATTACCGCGTTGGCCATGCAAAACGCAGGCTACGAAGTAACGTTGGTGGAACCCTACCCCAGCGGAATCGAAAACGCAAAGAAAAGAGGGATACGGTCGACGATTCAAAGCACGCTGGAAGAATATGTGGTGCAAGGAATTGGAACGGCCCCCGCGGCCGGATTCTTCGACGTAATGGAACATATTGAAGACGACAAGTCTTTCCTCAACAATATCAACCGGCTACTTACCCCTGACGGACAAATCATGCTGACCGTACCCGCTTTCCAGAGCTTATGGTCCGAAAACGACGTTCAGCTCGGGCATTTCAGGCGCTATACACTCGCACAGCTTTCCGGCCGGCTCGCAGAAGCGGGTTTCAAGGTTACCTATGCCACCTATTTCTTTTCGCTCGTGTGGGCACCAATGTGGTTTGCGCGGGTATTGCCGGAAAAATTCGGGATTAAAAAAGATAACACCCCGAACAAAAAACGGAACGAGCATATGGCCGGTCGCCCAACCACTGCGCGTTTACTGAGACGTTTGCTCGGCTGGGAGATAAATGCCATTCGAAGCAAAACAAAAATCCCTTTTGGTACCAGCTGCCTGATCGTTGCACAGAAAACAAGAGCCTTGTGAATCAAAATTTACCCGTTACCAACCATTTTCAGCTCTTTTTATTCTCGAATGACCCGACGGTCGTCCGAACGGCCATCGCGGCAGGCGTGGACGGGATCATTGTCGACTGGGAAAATCAGGGGAAGAAGCTCAGGCAGGAAAACTTTGATACGCAGGTCAATTACGACACCTACGAAGACCTCTGCCGGATACGCGAAGTGACGCCGGAAGGCAAACTCATATGCAGGATCAACGGTTTCTCAGTTGAATATACACGGGAAGAAGTAGAGCTCGCGCTGCGTGCCGGTGCCGATGAAATTTTTCTCCCGATGGTCCGGACCGTTGCCGAGGCGCGCGACACGCTGCAAATGATCAACGGGCGGGCCGGGTTCAATATACTGATTGAAACGACCTCGGCCCTCGACTGCTTGGCAGAACTCGGCAAACTGCCGCTCCGCCGGGCTTATATCGGGCTGAACGACCTCCATATTCAACAAAACAGCAGGAACATTTTCGTTCCGCTTATGAACGAAACAGTAACCGACATCCGCAGACATTTCGAAATACCGCTCGGCGCCGGCGGTGTGACCTACCCGCCCAACGGCTTCCCTATCGCCAGCAAATACCTGATTAACGAATACGCCCGCCTGGGTATCGATTTCAGCTTTCTCCGGCGCACGTTCATCAAAGACCACGCCAACCACAGTATGGAGCACATGGTGTACCACATCAGGAACGCCTACGACGAAGCCCGCAGGCGATCGCACGAACAAGTATCCGCAGATTTCCGGGCATTCCGCGAGCAAGTCGAAAGCTGGACCACCAATCCGCATCACGCATGATCCTTTTGATGTATGAACCGGTACCAGCACATTTGCAGCGCCTGCAAAAAGCCGCACCGGATCGCGAAATAGCAATTGCACACTCACTGGAAGAAGCTTGCCGACTGATCGAAAAGGCCGAAATAGTTTTGGGTAACCGCTATTTCATTCAGAGTCTGCCGTTTGCAGAAAGGCTTCGCTGGATGCAGTCCAATTCTGTGGGTGTGGATATCATACTGGAAGAAAAGCAGCGGCTTCTCGACAAAGGCATTATCCTTACCTGCGCCCGTGGCGTATATGACGCAGAGCTGGCCGAGCACACCGTCACATTGCTCCTCACGCTGTTCCGCGGTATTCATCTGCTTCGGGACGAACAGCGGGAACGCTCCTGGCAGCGGCACAGGTTGCGCACGTTAAACGGCAGTCGCTGCCTGATCCTGGGATGGGGCAGCCTCGCCCAGGCGATCGCACGGTTGATCACCGCTCTGGGAGGCCGCGTTTCGGCGGTAAGGAATAGTCCCGACGATTCGGTTGACCATGGTATCGCCCTGTTCGGGCAGCAAAACTGGCAGTTGCAATTACCCGAAACAGATGCATTGATCAATTGCCTCCCTAAAACCGTGGAAACGCGGCACTTGGTAAACAGCCATGTCCTGGATCAACTTCCCCACGACGCATTTGTGGTCAACATCGGCAGGGGCGGAACGCTCGATGACCAGGCATTGCTGGAAAGGGTACAGGCAGGTCGTTTGGCAGGGGCCGCCCTGGATGTGTTCGAAGAAGAGCCATTGCCCCTTTCCCACCCGATGTGGTCCGAGCCGCGGATCATGATCACCCCACACGTAGGCCGCAGCCTCGAAGGGCCTGAATACAAGTGGCAATCTCTATTTGAAGAGAACCTCGCACGCTATGTGCGCGGGGAAACGCTGTTGAATATCGTCAATTATGAAAAGGGTTATTGATGCTCAGTATCGTTATTCCCGTATATAAAAGTGCTTCGACACTCGTGGCTTTGCACGAGCGGATCACCCACGTGGCAGCATCGCTCTCTATTCCGTGCGAGGTCGTGTATGTCAACGATGCTTCTCCCGACCATTCACTGGCCATTCTGCGCGAACTTCCGGCCAGCATTTCTTTTCATATTGTTAATTTGAAAAAGAATACCGGCCAAAGCAATGCGCTGATAGCCGGCATGACATTCGCCAGAGGAGAACTCATCGCCACGATGGACGCCGATTTACAGGACGAGCCGGAAAACCTGGCAGCGATGATCGGGGCGATGAAGCCGGGCATTGACGTTGTTTTTGCAAAACGGCAAGGGCAATATGAATCGCCCGGGCGACTGCTTACTTCCTTTCTTTTCAAAGGTATGGTGCATTGGTTTTCGGCCAGGAAAATACCGATGAATGCAGGCTTGTTTATGGTGCTGCGAAGCGACGCTACTGCCGGTTTTATCCCCTATTTACCACATTACCCCTATCTGATCGGCCTGATCGCCAAAACCGGCTTACGATGTGCGACTGTAACGGTGGAGCGGCAAGGCAATGCCTTTGGTGAGACCTCATATACATTCCGGAAGCGGTTGCGCGTCGCAAGGAGTTTTTTTCGGACGCTTCGCCTCCCATCTCCAAAATCACATCAGGAAGCTGCCGGATGGCTTAATTCACATCTTTTGGCCGATCATTCATATATCGCCGGAAAACAATGAAAGCGTCCTTTTGGTATGGCGTTTCGCCCGCCGTATCCTGATAAACCCACTACAAATACCTATACAACACTGATTATCAAGCATTACAAGAAAGGTTCCTACCCAAAACCGGGAACGCACCGATAGCAGGGGGCAATTTTATAATGTCAAACACCTCTCCTATTCACCTTTTATTGTAATTTTGACCAAAGTCTGAATTTCGACCAAGAACAAAAATACCTTAACAAGCGATATGGCAGAAGTAATTCGTATGCCCAAGATGAGCGACACCATGGAAGAAGGTGTTATCGCGGAATGGCACAAAAAAGTAGGTGATAAAATTAAATCCGGTGAAGTGATTGCTGAGGTGGAAACCGACAAGGCAACCATGGACCTTGAATCTTACTGGGACGGTACCCTTCTTTATATAGGCGTTAAAAAAGGCGACGCAGTACCTATCGATGGCGTTATGGCGATCGTTGGCGCTGAGGGTGAGGATTACCAGTCGCTGCTTGATGGTGCCAGCAACGGAAATGGCGCTCCGTCTGCCGGAGCTCCGAAGGAAGCCCCCGCTGTGGCAGCCAACGCTGCGGCAGCCCCCGCTGTTGAAACAGTCACTCCCGCAACAGCTGCGAAACCTGCTTCGGCAGCCGCTGCTACCGAGAAAATCAATGCTGCGGTAGTCCGCATGCCGAAAATGAGCGATACCATGGAAGAAGGGACGCTGGTTTCATGGCAGAAAAAAGTAGGCGATAAAGTAAAATCAGGCGATATCCTGGCCGAAGTCGAAACCGACAAGGCTACAATGGAACTGGAAGCATACGAAGACGGTACGCTGCTTTATGTAGGCATTAAAGAAGGCGACGCGGTTCCTGTTGACGCGATCATCGCAGTAATAGGTGAAGAAGGCGCTAATGTAGAAGGCCTACTTGCACGTGAAAACGGCGAGGCTCCAGCTGAGGCGGCCGCTCCATCGGCACAAGCGGCACCAACGCCGGCTGTGAATGGTTCCGAGAAAGCCGTTTCAGTGGCAGATTCCGGCGACCGCGTAAAAGCATCCCCATTGGCAAAACGCCTGGCCGACGAAAAAGGCATTAACCTGAGCGAAGTGGCCGGAAGCGGCGACAACGGACGCATCGTAAAACGTGATGTGGACGAGTTCAAACCAGCTGCTCAGGCATCGGCTACCTCTGCTGCTCAGCCTGCACCCGCTGCCAAAGCAGAACCGGCTCCCGCAGTGGGAGCTCCTGCACAAGCGGCACCAGCCTCCGGCGATTTCGTCGACACGCCAATTTCGCAAATGCGTAAAACCATCGCGCGCCGCCTGAGCGAAAGCTTGTTCACTGCGCCTCACTTCTACGTGACGATGGAAATCACAATGGACAAAGCGATGGCATTGCGCCCGCAGCTGAATGAAGTGGCTACTGCTAAGATTTCGTTCAACGACATGGTGATCAAAGCCTGCGCCATAGCATTGAAGCAACATCCTGCCGTGAACTCCGCATGGCTGGGCGACAAAATCAGAAAATACAATTATGTCAATATTGGCGTCGCGGTAGCGGTAGACGAAGGTCTGCTCGTGCCTGTGATCCGTGAGGCTGATAAGAAAACGCTTTCTGCCATTTCGGGTGAGGTAAAAGACCTGGCTGGCAAAGCGAAAGATAAAAAACTGCAACCGAAAGACTGGGAAGGCAACACATTCTCGGTATCCAACCTGGGTATGTTCGGTGTAGACGAGTTTACAGCGATCATCAACCCGCCGGATTCTTGTATCCTCGCGATCGGTACGATCAAAAAAGTAGCTGCTTTCAAGGAAGATGGAACGGTTTACCCGACCAACATCATGAAAGTAACGCTTTCGGCTGACCACCGCGTGGTAGACGGCGCAACCGCAGCACAATTCCTGCTGACAGTGAAAAAGCTGTTGGAAGAGCCAATGAGCATGCTGGTTTAAGCAAAACACAAATACATGAAAAAGTGTCAGGCCCGCAAGGTCTGGCACTTTTGTTTTCAAAGGGTTTTTGTTTCAAACGCGACTAACATTTGCATTAAAATATCAATATGGAGAAAATACACGCTACTACCGTCCTCGGGGTACTACACAACGGAACTGTCGCCCTGGGCGCGGACGGTCAGGCTACAATGGGCAACACGGTTGCCAAGAGCAATGTCAAAAAGATCCGGACGCTGCAAGGCGGCAAAATCCTGGTCGGCTTTGCCGGTTCGACGGCCGATGCATTTACATTGCTGGATCGTTTTGAGGAGAAACTGAATGGCTACGGCGGCAATATGAAACGTGCCGCCATTGAACTGGCCAAGGACTGGCGTACGGACCGCTATCTGCGCAAGCTGGAAGCCATGATGATTACCGCCAATAAGGATGAAATCCTGGTTATCTCAGGAACCGGCGATGTTTTGGAGCCGGAGAACGGCATTGCATCAATTGGTTCGGGCGGGAACTTTGCATTATCGGCAGCACAGGCGTTGAAGAAACATGCTGCGCATTTGAGTGCCGAGGAAATGGTGCGGGAAGGGCTGACAATCGCGGCCGACCTTTGCATTTATACCAACCATAATCTGGTGATCGAGAAAGTGGTTCAGTAGTGAAACGAATGGCGCGAAGCTCTGGCTTCGCGCTATCCTACTCACAACTCCGCCATCAGCGTCATCAGCTTCACTAGCGAATCAGAAATCACCCGGTTACTCCCCGGCACGTATTTATTCGCAATGATCGTAAAGCTCAGCAACGCGCCCGATTTGGCATTCACATAACCTGCAAACGCCCGTGTGCCTTCAATAGACCCGCTCTTCGCGTGCACATTGCCCGCCGCGCGCGAGCCTTTCCCCAGATTACGGACAGTCCCGTTTTGCCCCAGCGTGGCAATGCTTTGGTAAAAATCCTTAAAACTGACATCCCTATTCGTCAGATTCAAAATATCAGTCAGGCTACCCGCGGTGATGGAGCCGGAGGGCGACAAGCCGCTCCCGTCTTTGATATAAAAACCCCGCAAATCGGCTCCCCTCCCCGACCAGTAGCCTGTAATGGCCGTAGCGGCGGTGTCAAACCCGGAACTGCCTGAAAGCCGCTTGCCAGACTGCTTGAAAAAGGCATCTGCAAAGAGGTTAATGCTCCAAAAATTGGCTTGCTGGCACAGTTCGCGCAATGGCGGCGATTTGTATTCGTCGATGATCTTCTTCGGGTTCGTTGTCATAACGATAGAACTTCCGTCAAGCTGATCGGCTTCCGCCACCACCACGCCATTCCCCGATAATGAATTTTTCAATGCGTAGGCCGTGTACCATGCGGGGTCCGGGATGGAGCCTTTTACCGTAAAAACCGCATTACCAGCCGGTACAGTGCCGGTAAGCAGCACATTATTCCCGAGTGGGCTACTGTAAATGATCGTTTTGTCGCCCGAGCCGCGTTCGCCGGTGGTGACCTGGTTGGTAAAGGACAAATACGGAATCGCAGGCTCAGTACCGAGCACCGTTGTAGGATCTCCGGGATCGGCGCCAGGCTTGAATTTAATGCGATAGAGGTTTTCATTGAAGTTGAGCCCCTGCACACCGGCGCCGTAGTAATTGCCCATATCGCCCCAAATCCAAGTGCTGGCGATGGCTTCTTTATCGAAAAACGAAGCGTCGGCGATGACCTTCCCTTTGATGTATTTGATACCCGTCCGCTTCACGGCGGCCACCCACCGGCTGATCATTTCCGGGGCCGTTGGATAACCTTTGAACCGGTCGCTTCCGAGTGACGGATCCCCCGTACCGTGAATATAAAGGTTACCCGCGAGCGTATCCCCGCGAAGGGTGCCGTCGTATTCGAGGAAAGTCTGGAATTTAAAATCACCGCCAAAAAGCGCAAGGACGGTTGCGGTGGAGACGAGTTTTAATGTAGACGCTGAAGGCAACGAACGCTCCGCATTCAATGCAAATACTTTTGTGCCTTCCTTTACGGCCTTGACACTCACTGCCAGCGAGCCGCTGCGCATGAATTCGTTGTTTTGCAGTTCGAGCACGGCATCGCTGAAACGCACCAGCCCCGTACTATCGATGGTTTGCGCCGACACCATGCAGCCCGTCAGGAGTATACAAAAGAAAAGAAGGGTGGTTCTCATCATATTAAATATTCGCCGGGCACAAAATTCATGCCGCTTTGCCTAAACTAGTAACTAATGTCCGCATCTCAGGCTGTTTTTTGGTACTTTTGTAAGATATTAGACAATTGATTAGTAGTTTACAAAGAAAAGATACAATAGTGATATTGATTTTTCCGCCAGACGAAAAATACAATATAGCTTTCACCCCATACTATTTATATGAAATTGACATTTTGGGGGGCTTCACAGCAGGTCACAGGTAGTATGTTCCTTTTAGAATCGGACGACTATCGCATCCTGATCGACTGTGGCTCCGATTTTGATCTGGATGAGATCGGCAAGAAAACAAGATACGAACAGCAGAAAAGCGTTTTCCCGTTTGAACCCAGCCTGATCAACACCGTACTGCTCACACACGCGCACATCGACCACTCTGGTAACATTCCCAACCTGTACAAGGAGGGTTTCGAAGGACGGGTGGTTTGTACCGAGCCTACCATGGCGCTGACCTCGCTTTTGCTGAAAGACGCGGCCAATCTGCACCAGAAGCGACTTAATTCGCGGGTTAACTCCAAGAAACGAAGCGGTAAGAAAAAGCGCGAAGTGCCCATGGATTATTATGTTGAAAAACATGTGATCGAGGCATTGGACAACTTCGTGCCCGTGGCATTCGGACAGCGTTACCGTATTGCCGACAATGTGACGGTCATTTATTATGCCGCCGGCCACTTGCTTGGTGCTGCACATATTGTACTGGAAGTGTACGAAGATGGCGAGAAAAAGCGGCTCTGCTTCTCGGGTGACATTGGCCGGAAGAACTATCCGCTGCTGACCGACCCCCAGGAAATCCCTCAGGTGGATTACCTGATTTGTGAATCTACTTATGGAAACCGCCTGCACGAAGACCAGCGCGGGACTGTGGAAACGCTGGCCGACGTCATCAAACGTACCTGCATCGATATTCCGGGCAGGCTCATTATCCCATCGTTCAGCGTTGGACGCACACAGGCATTGCTTTATACGCTCAATAAGCTTTACCTCGATCGCTCATTCCCTTATATTAAAGTATTCTCCGACAGCCCTTTGGCACATAGCAGCACCAAGGTTTACCAGAAACATTCCCGGATGCTCAACAAGGAGGCGCGCGACTTTAAGGAAGAAAATGACATGCTTTTCGACTTCGAAAACCTGATCTACCTCGAAAGCTCCGAAGCCAGCCGCGCCGTTTCGAACTATAACGAGCCTTGCATTATCATTTCCTCGTCGGGCATGGTACAGGGCGGACGCGTGGAGGCGCACGTGGAGGCTAATATCGGCAATCCTTATGCTACGATCCTGATGATCGGCTATGCCTCGGAAGGGACCCTCGGCTGGCGGCTTTTGAACGGCCAGGACACGATCTCTATTCGCGGAAAGCAGTATCCGGTCTTGGCTAATATTGAAAAAATTGACGTATTTAGCGGCCACGGAGACCAAAACGACTTAATTAATTTTGTAAAAATGCAGGATCCGGAAAAACTGAAACGCATTTTCCTCGTCCACGGAGAGCAGCAAAGTATGGCTGAATTCCAAAGTAAAATTCAAGAAATCGGCTATCATTCGGTGGAAACGCCGTTAAGGGGCACTACGTACGAACTCTGACTGCCCCCGATTCCCGCCCACTAATCACCAGAACCTGAATTATGAGAACATACCTGGATTTTGAAAAGCCTATGGCCGAGCTCGAACGCAAGCTCGAAGAAATGAAAGCGCTGGCGCAAGAAAACAATGTAGATTTTTCGGATGCCATTGCGTTGCTGGAAGGCAACATCACCAACCTTCGAAAAGAAATATTTGAAAACCTCACGCGCTGGCAGCGTGTGCAGCTTTCACGTCACCCCGACCGTCCCTACACGCTTGACTACATCGAACTGATCTGCGACGAATTTATCGAACTGCACGGCGACCGCCAGGTTCGCGACGATCCGGCTATTATCGGTGGCTTGGCCAATGTCGGCGGACAGTCGTTCATGCTGATCGGGCAACAAAAAGGCCGCAACACCAAGCAACGCCAGCACCGGAATTTCGGTATGCCTAACCCGGAAGGTTATCGCAAGGCATTACGCCTGATGAAACTGGCTGAAAAGTTCAACAAGCCTATCGTAACCCTGATCGACACACCGGGTGCATTCCCAGGCATGGAAGCAGAAGAGCGCGGACAAGGCGAGGCGATCGCGCGCAACCTGAAAGAAATGTTTATGCTGAAAGTGCCTGTGATCTGTATCGTGATCGGCGAAGGCGCTTCCGGCGGTGCATTGGGGATTGCTATCGGCGACCGCGTACTGATGCTTGAGAACACCTGGTATTCTGTAATTTCCCCCGAAAACTGCTCTGCGATCCTTTGGAGAAGCTGGGATTTCAAAGAGCAGGCTGCCGAAGCGATGAAGATCACGGCCAAGGATATGACCAACTACAAACTGGTAGACGGTATCATCGCCGAGCCGCTGGGTGGTGCCCACCTCGACCACAAGTGGATGGCCGACGAGCTGAAAAGAACAATTCTCGAAAATATTGCCGAACTGGCAGCAATCGGTGAGCAAGACCGGATCGATCAGCGTATCGATAAATTCTGTGCAATGGGTGTGGTAGTTGAAGCGTAACAATATCCATGAAAAACGACAAGATCAAGAATATCATTTTCGACCTCGGTGACGTCATTCTCAATATCGACGTGCCCATTGCCTCCAAGTCATTCGCCGATTTGAGCGGGCTGGAACAGAGCGAGATCATCACCATATTCAAAGAGAATGAACTTTTCCGCCAGTTTGAAACCGGATCGATGGACGAATCCACCTTCCGGAATTATGTGCGCGAAATTTTGAACTTTCCTGATCTATCGGACGAAGCCATCGACACCGCATGGAACAGTCTCCTGCTCGACCTCCCGCCCGAGCGCGTGGAGCTGCTCAGAAAGCTGGCTACCCAATACCGGCTGTTCCTGCTCAGCAACACGAGTTCGATCCACATTACCCAGGTCAACAAGATCCTGGAAGCATCGACGGGCGTCGAAAAGCTTGAAGATTTGTTCGAAACCGTCTTTCTTTCTTACGAAATGGGCTTGATGAAGCCCGATACCCGTATTTACCAGGACGTACTCGATCAAGCCGGGCTGAAAGCGGAGGAAACGCTTTTCCTCGACGACAACGCGGATAATATCCGCGGCGCGGCACAACTCGGTATCGAAACCATCCACGTCCAAAAGCCGGTCACCATTCTGGAATACCTCAAAGACTATGCAGTCTAACACACGGACCCACATCATTCAGGCAGCATTATTTATCATCACCATCATCACCACGACGATGGCCGGTGCCGAATGGATGTTCGGGAACATTTTTGGTTTTGTTTACGACATTTTCTTTTTCCTGATCGGCAAGCAGGAAGGCAAGGAAGTACCTATTCCCACCAAGCCAATGGGCTGGACGGAGTTTGTGCAGGGCTTTCATTTTTCGATCCCTTTCTTGCTGATCCTGACGATACACGAATTCGGGCATTATTTTGTGGCTAAGGCGCATAAAGTGAAGGTCACACTGCCATTCTACATTCCGCTCTGGTTTGGTATTTCGCAAAGCATTGGAACACTCGGCGCGTTTATCAGGATTAAAGAGGCTGTTAAATCACGTGTGAAATTCTTCGACATCGGCATTGCGGGGCCGCTGGCGGGCTTTGTGGCAGCACTCGCTGTGCTTTGGTACGGCTTCACCCATTTGCCTCCGCCGGATTATATTTTCAAAATACATCCCGAGTATGAGCGCTTTGGGCTGAATTACCCGCAATTCGCCTACGAAAATCCAGCCGGTAACCTGATACTTGGCGACAATATCCTGTTCTGGTTTTTCAAAAACTACGTAGCCGATCCCGCCCGCCTGCCGCATGCCTACGAGATTATCCATTATCCATACCTTTTCGCAGGTTACCTCGCATTGTTTTTCACTTCGCTGAACCTGATCCCCATCGGCCAGCTGGATGGAGGGCACATTCTCTACGGTATGATCGGCAAGAAACGCTTTAACTTCGTTGCTCCGGTACTGTTCGGAATTTTCGCGTTTTACGCAGGATTGGGGATGTTCCGCACCGAATCCTTCGCTACCGGCAGTGATGCTGTGTTTTACGAGCGGCTGTTCTACCTTGCGATCTACGTTTATTTCCTCTATATCTGTTTCAAACGCGCATTCGATAACTCCTCGACGGCGCTGATGATCAGTCTGCTGATCGTAGTCGGCCAGTTCGCCGTGACCTACATTCGCCCGGATTGGGACGGCTCGGTCAATTTGCTACCGTTTGTACTCATCCTCGGCCGCTTCCTCGGCATCCGCCATCCTGATACGGAAGACAACACCCCGCTGGACTCCCGCCGGATGATTTTGGGGGTAATCGCGTTTATTATTTTCGTGATTTCGTTTAGTCCTACGCCGTTTGTTATCATTGAGTAAAGGAGATAGGCCGTTGCCAGCCCTTTTAGGTTGACTATGGCCATCCACATCTCACGCCGACATTTCCTGGCAACACTAGGAGCAGCCCCCATTATAACGGGCGTCGCCCTCGCCGAGCCTCCCTACACGTATTCCGTCCAGGGCAAAATCGCCGTTTCCAAACTCGGTCCTGCATTAGTCCACGAACACGTGTTAGTCGATTTCATCGGTGCAGACAAAATTTCACCAGATCGATGGAGGCACGATGAGGTAATACGGAAGGTCCTGCCCTATTTGCTGAAAATCAAACAGCGAGGCATTCAAACGCTTGTTGAATGCACGCCCGCATTCATTGGCAGGGATGTAATTTTGCTGAAAAAGCTTTCCGAGCTATCCGGGCTGAATATTCTGACCAATACCGGATATTACGGCGCTTCGGATAATAAGTATTTACCTAAGTGGGCATTCACAGAAACAGCAGAACAACTCGCGGCACGCTGGATCACGGAGTTTGAAAAAGGAATTGAAGGAACTGGCATTCGCCCCGGGTTTATCAAAACCGGCGTCAATAACGGCAAGTTGTCGGAGCTTCATCAAAAGCTGATCAGGGCGGCAGCGCTTACGCATCTGAAAACCGGGCTTACCATATGCTCGCATACGGGTCCCGCATTACCTGCGCGTGAGGAAATTGAGATATTAATGCAATCGGGCGTGCATCCGTCCGCGTTCGTGTGGGTACACGCGAGCGGGAGCGCAGAAGAGCTGGAAAATGTAGGCCAAAGTGGCTGTTGGATCAGCCTCGATGGCGTGAATACGGAGAATATCGGCAAACATGTGGAATGGATTTCTTTCCTAAAAAACAAGCGCAGGCTGGGCCAGGTGCTGATTTCACACGACGCCGGCTGGTACCGACCCGGAGAGCCTGATGGCGGAGCGTTTCGCGGCTTCACGACGATTTCCGACAAGCTGGTTCCCGCATTGAAAGAACACGGATTTACCGACACCGATATTCACACATTAATGGTCACTAACCCGGCGAAAGCTTTTGCCATTCGCATTCGCAAGCGCTAATTGCCTATTTCTCGATAAGGAACTCCGTCCAGCCGTCGGGACCTGTTTCCAATGCAAAATCAAAGCCGTGGTTACCGAGTATTTCACGGGTTAACGTGAGACCGATGCCCTGACCGTCGCGTTTGGTGCTGAAAAAAGGGTTAAATAGCTTGGAACTCACCTCCTGATCGATCGGCTTACCGTTGTTTCGTATCACAACACGGGAAGAGGTTGCGGAGATATGCACTTCCTGCCCGCTTTCGCAAGCCTCCACCGCATTCTTGATCACGTTGATCAGTACCTGCTCCATTTGGCCTTTGTCGACCATCCAAAACACATTTTCCTGCGATTCGCTCATCACTTTTACATTGCGGACGGAAGCCGCATTCTGCATAAACACGGTCACATCACGCACGAGCGCACCCATATCCGTGCGTTCGGGCATAGGCGACGGCAGGCGCACTACATCCGCGAAGTTGCGCATGAAGCGCGTGAGCTGCTGGTTTCGCTCCGACGCGATATGCAATGCGTCCTTAATGTCGCCGTAATCGGCATCGGGCAGCAGATGCGTCGTAGTCTGCAAAATCGAATCAGTGGCGCCCAGGGTGTTATTCACCTCATGGGCCATCATTCTGATCACCTTACCATAAGCATTCTTCTCCGATTCCAGAATCTCATTGGTTAACTCCTCAATCATCAAAAATGAACGCCGGAAGCCACGGTCCATGAAATGCGAGCGCTGTGCCTTGAATGTGGTAATACCGTTGGTCTTGACCATCCTGGACTCTCCATCGAGAATCCCCGCCAGTTCGGTGAGCAGCGGAAGGTCGGTTTCTGTCAGCTTTTTACCGATCAACGCGTTGTTATCCTGCTCTAACTGGCTCTTCCCTTTGCTATTGAGCGACTCGATCCGGTCGTCGTAGTCGAGGATAATGATGGAAATGGGTGATGCTTCAATGAGTTTTTCCAAAAAGAAATGCTGCTCGTTGAGCTTGATACGTTCCTCTCGCAACTGATCGATCATCATATTGTAAACCTCGATCAGCACATCGACTTCCCCTTTGCCCGTCGGGACGAACTTGATCGAAAAGTCTTTGTCCTTAATGGCCTCGATTCCGGACTTCACAAATTGGATAGGTTGCATAAAATTGTTGTAAAGAACGACTGACGCACCCGCCGACAGCAGCAGAAAAACTTCTGACGCAATAAAAAGCGCCTTGTTTTCAAAAAGTAATTTGTAAACCAGCAGGATCAGCACCAGGTGCAGGATCGCGATGTAGGCAATGTATTTCGTCCTGGTAGATAACCTCATACCTCTTCCGAATCAAAGGATATGCCAAATTTCTCCAACCGCCTGTACAATGCAAAACGGGTGATGCCCAGCGAGCGGGCAACCTTGCTTACCTTGTTCTGATGGTGTTGCATCGCCCTGACGATCATCTGATACTCCATTTCTTCCAATGTTATGCTGCCTACTTCCGGGACCTGCTTCTGCGCCGAGGCGGCATTACCTGCGTTGAGGTTGCGCTGGAAATCGTCGACGTCGAGTACGCTGTTTCCGGCCAGCAGTACCGTGCGTTCCACCAAGTTTTTGAGCTGACGGATATTACCTTGTAACGGCAGTGTTCCAAGCCATTTCAAAGCTGCATTGCTGATTTTCAGCTCGGGCCGGTTGTAAATCGTTTTCAGGTTATTTGCAAAAAACGCCGACAATAATGGAATATCGTCCGGCCGCTCTCGCAACGCGGGAAGTTTGACGGTAATAAGGTTAATGCGGTAATAAAGATCCTCCCGGAACGTCCCTTGCGCCACCATTTCTTCCAGGTTACGGTTGGTAGCACAGATAACCCGCACATCCACGGTGCGGCTTTTGCTGCTGCCCAACGGCTCGAATGTACGCTCCTGCAACACGCGCAACAACTTCACCTGGCTAGCAAGATCCAGCTCCCCGATCTCATCCAGGAAAATCGTCCCCCTGTGGGCCATTTCAAAACGGCCCATGCGGTCGGTTTTGGCATCCGTGAATGCACCCCGTACGTGGCCGAACAGCTCGCTCTCAAACAATGTCGAAGAAATCCCGCCGAGGTTCACTTTTACAAATGGCCGCACTTTCCGTCGGCTATTCAAATGGATGGCTTCGGCGACCAGCTCCTTTCCCGTGCCGCTCTCGCCCGTAATGAGTACTGGTGCATCCGTAGGCGCAACCCGGCCTATTGTTTCAAGGATATCAAGCAGCTTCGGATCTTCTCCTACAATGTTTTCAAAATGATATTGCTGGTCTAATTTCCGCCGGCTTCCCGCCTGCTGAGCTGGTTTGGCCAGGTTGAGGATCGTACGGATGGACTGGATCAGGTAATCGTTCTGCCAGGGTTTGGTCACGAAATCGGCGGCGCCTTCCTTCATACCCCGCACAGCCAGGTCGATCGTCCCCCATCCGGTAATCAAAATCACTGGAATCGTTGCATTATGCTTCTTAATGCGCTGCAACAGGTGCATTCCCTCCTTTCCTGATGTTTCGATCGAAAAATTAAGGTCGAGCAAAACAAGTTCGGGAGTTGCCGCTTTCAGTATTTCAAAAGTTTCCTCCGGTGAACCGGCCCCGCGCACCTCAAACCCTTCCTTCTTCAAAAGGAGCATCAGGGAAGTGCGGATAGCAAGGTCGTCGTCTACGATAAGGAGCATTGGCGGTGTTAATTTTGAATGACTGAATCATTACTCCTCATGCAATGCCACCGCCGGATGTATCTTCGCGGCTTGCTTGCTGGGGAACCAGGCGCATAGGGTTACAATGATATAAATTACTGCGACGGCGGCCAAGATCGCTATGATGTAAATTTCTTTATCGAGGTCAAAAACGTTCATGAGCGGGAACTGGACGGCAAACATAAGGCCAATAACAAGGCTGAAAGTAGCCAGTACCCATATTTCGCCCAGAAACTGGCCGGTAACCTTGGCTTCCGTGGCTCCCATGGCGCGGCGCAGCCCGATTTCGCCTTTGCGTTTCGAGATATTCAGGTTGAGCACACCGAAGAGGCCCAATGCAACATTTGTCAGCAAAAACCCGCTGACTATCAGAAATATCAGCACCGGCACGAGCGTCAAGTTCTCCCGATTTTTACGCGAATCTTTGAGGTAACCTACTTCCACACCCCAGCCGGGTAACATCATCGCGACGTCCTTCACGAGCCGCGCTTCGAAGTTCGCGTCCGTACCCGCTTTGGTTTTGATAAGGATATTCGAATTCCAGCGGTCGTTTTTTTCCAGGAGCTGAAAAAGCCCGGGTGTATCCGACATAAACTGCCCCTTAGCCTTGAACCTATCGACAACGCCTACCACCTTATAGAAAGTCTTATCGTCACGTTTGACGACCTTATTCAGCCCCGATTCATTTTGAAACAGCTTGTCTTCCATCGCCTGGTTAATCACGATCGGGACATATTTTCCTACCAGGTCGGCGTCGGTATACCACCGGCCTTTTTTAAGCGGCAGATTCAGCACTTTGGCAAGCTCACTGTCGGTATAGTAAAAATCAGCGCCCACATCGACCTTATTATAAGTTACCGAATTGCCGATCTGATTGGCCGAGAAGGGTGTATTGCTGCTCATACGGCTGGCCACCGTTACTTCGGAATACGACCGCACGCGTTGTAGGACACGTTGTAACTTTGGAGCCAGTTCGGTAGTATCCTGGTTGGAGGATAGTTCAAGGTTCCATACCTGTTCGTATTGGAAGCCGATGGGTTGCAGGTAGTTGCGCAGGTTGAAAACAATGAGCGTGAGCACGCCGAAAAGCACCATAAAGGCAGCCCATATCTCGATGATAAGCAGGGAATGCGTGCCTTTTTTATTCCATATCAATTTAAAAAGATGTCGTAGCATGGCTATTGCAGGGTTAAAATGAGAGAATCAACGTCACGCTTTCAGCGCTTCCGCTATTTTCAGTCGCGACATTCTGAAAGCCGGTAAAACGCCCGACAGTAACCCGAAAACAAGGCATACTAAAATGCTGATCAGGAACACCGGCAGATTGATCGTGAGATCCGCATAGGCGATCCAGCCGCTGGAATTGATGAATTGGATGACCAGGAAAGTGAGTATCAGGGCAAATGCGCCTCCGATGAAGGTAATGAACACGTTTTCGATGATAAACTGCCACAAAAGCGCTTTCGAAGGCGCCCCGAATGCCTTCCTGACGCCGATCTCCGACGCGCGTTCGAGAATGCGACTTACATTGACATTGACCAGGTTCACAGCCGGCAATCCCATGATCATCAGCAGCACCAGCCCAACGATCGCATAAAGTGTAATGCGGTCTTTGTCGCTGCGTGTGAACATAGTAACGAAATGATCGAAATAGGTATCAGCCTTGACGATCAGGACGTTGAACTGATTATTGTTGGAATAATCGGAGCGCGGAATGCGGGCAATGTAGCTATCGAATTCTGCCTGCACGGTCGGAAGATCGGACGGTTTTTTGGCCAGCACAATAGCCACGAACCGTCCACGCATACCCTTTCCTTCGTAATTGCTTTTAGGGGCGGTATAAGGGAAATACACATCCGAATAGGTGTAAACCCGCGTCGGAGGACTGCCCTTCACGACCCCGATCACCCGGAAGTTAATATTCTCGATGTCAATCGTCTTTCCCACCACCGTTTCCGCATCATTTCCAAAATATTGGTCGCGCAACGCATCTGTAATAACCGCCACATGGTCGGCATTTCGGATATTTGTTTCATCATAAGGCTTACCTTCGAGGAATTCAAAGTCGGTCACGGACCAGAAATCGACATCGGTGTATTTGGTATTCAACTTGATCCGCTTTCCATTCGCGTAAGCGTTGGAGAAGCTAAAATTGCTCATTATCGCCACGCGTTCCACCGATTTGAGCGACTTTGCATACTTCATCAGAAACTCGAAGGAAGCGGGCCCCGACGACATCGTTGTATTGGCCGAATCGGTCTGTATTACGGAGGCAATGTATAACGACCGTGCGCGTTTGTTCTCGGGATAATGCGGGCCGAAAAGGTGGTCGAGGAACGAGGTGACTACCATCAGCACCGTCAGCGTTAGCGTAATGCCGAAAAGCGTGATGAAAGTATAGAAAGGATGCCGCAGCAGTACCTTCCAGGCGATTTTGATGTAGTTTGATAGCATTGTTCAATGATTGAATGAGTGAATGAGTGAATGACTGAGTGACCAGGTCGCCGGAGCGATCATTCATAATTTAACTCACCTGCGTCCCGTCAAACAGCCTGATGAGCCTGTCCGTCTTTTTCGCCATCGCTTCGTCGTGGGTCACCATGACGATCGTTGCGCCGTCGGTGTTCAGCTTTTGCAGGATGCCGAGAATTTCGTTGCCCATGGCGCTGTCGAGGTTACCCGTAGGTTCGTCGGCGAGTATGATTTCGGGCTTGCCTACAATCGCCCGCGCGATAGCGACGCGCTGCTTCTGCCCGCCCGAGAGTTGCTTCGGAAAATGCTTCATCCGGTTGCTCAACCCCACCTTTTCCAATGCTTCCTGCGCCAACTCGCGGCGTTGCTTAGCCGACGTATTCCTGTAAAGCAGCGGAATTTCGACGTTATCTATCACCGATAGATCGTTTATCAGGTGAAAGCTCTGAAAAATGAAGCCCAGCTTGCGGTTGCGTAGTTCGGCCAGATGCTTGTCGGTATATCGCTCCACCGGGGAGCCGTCAATCTCGATCTGTCCCTTCGAAGGCGCGTCGAGCAGGCCAATAATGTTCAGCAATGTACTCTTCCCGCACCCTGACGGTCCCATGATCGAAACAAACTCTCCTTTCCTGACATCGATATTGATGTTGTTCAAAGCCAGCGTCTCGATGGAACTGGTACGGTAAACTTTTTCTACGTTTTGTAATTTGATCATGGCGCGTTGCTTGTATGTTGGACGTTTTGTTTTTTTGACGGCCGATGACCGACCACCGACTGGTTGTTTACGATGAGACTGAGTCTCTTGTTTTATATTTATATGCAATCAAAATCAATAACATTAATCGGCGTTCCGCGGTCGGCGGTCCGCGGTCAATAGCTAATCTTTCGCCCCCGCTCAAAATCATAAAGCGTCAGCAGCCGCAGGCTGTAATACGCCTGCCAGTAATCCCGCAATGCGAGGATATAATCGCGTCGGGCGATGTCTTTTTCCTGGGTGGCAATGCCGAGGTCGGTTACGCTGAGGTCGCTGAGAATGAAACGCTCCTTGGCGATCTGATAGCGGTCGGCGGCAATGCCGTCGGCCACCCGCGTGAGTTTTACCTGCTTTTGCAGCATTTGTAAAAGGGTTACCTGTGTGAATATTTCCTGTTCAAAAGTAAGCTTATCCTGTTCTACCGACTGCTGGGCAAACTCCCGGGCCGCGCGGGCTACCTCTGTCCGTGCCTTGTTGCGGCCCCATGTCATAATAGGTAATGTGAGTTGCAGCTCCACAAACTCGCGATCCTGCGGGCTCACGTACACATCGCGCGGGAGGTTTCCCTGGTTCGACAGCCCGAACGTGGCATTCAAAGTTGCATTCAAGCCGTTGTTTTTCCTCGCCTCCTGCACATCGCGTTCGGCTTCGAGCAGCCTGCGCCGGAATGCTACCGATGCCGATCGGTTCGCAAACGCTTCGTCGAGCGCCATTTGCGGATCGATCGCAAACTCTCCGGCTTCGGAAGGAATACCCAATTCCAGCTCACGCTCGTCACGCGAGCTCATGTACATTTTCAGTTTCAGCGATGCCACAGCGGCACTTTGCTGGGCCGACGCCAGGTCTTTTTGCGCAGTAAGCAGCCCCATTTGCAGTTGCAAAAGGTCGTTTTGAGAGATTTTACCCAATTCCAGCTTATGCCTTGCGATCTTGAACAAAGTATCGTTGTTACTCCGGTTCTTCTCCGCGATCTGCAAATTCACCTGTGCCACCAGCAGGTCAAAATAGAAGCCTGTCGCATCCAATGCAATCTGTTCAAGCGACTGGATGTATTGCTGGTTGCCTTCCTGGTATTTCAATGGTGATATTTTTCTGTCCCATTTCAGCGGATTGTACTGAAATAACGGCTGCTTGATGCCTATCTCAAAAGGGATGCCATTGTAACGCGTCACATCGCGCTGAAAATCATCAAAGCGCTGCATTTGCTGCTGCACATACACGGTACCGCCTGTCATCGCGATACTCTGGCTGAGCGACAGGTTAAGCGTCGAGTTGTTATTCGAAACCGGCTGGAACGAAACGGTACCGTCGGGCTGCACGACCTGAATGTACGAGCGCGTAAATCCAGGAACTGTGCCCAGCAGGCTCAATTGCGGCTTATAGTCGGCCTGGAACGAGCGGTACTGCCAGTAATTAGTCTTTTTCTGCGTCACGGCCTGTTTGGAGGCAATGGATTGTTCTTTAGATTGCTGCACCACTTCTTCGAGCGTCAGCTTGCGGATTTGCGCTGAAACAGTACCGGAAAGTATGACGAAAATCCAGATGAAAAGCTTTCTCATAGTCATTGAATGGTAAGCTCTTCGAGGTGTTCGTAATCATTCATGTTGATCAGGATAACCTTTTCACCCGGTTTCAACCCGCTTTTAATCTCAACATAATCAAAATTGGAAAGGCCGGTCTCTATCGCCCGCCTGCGCGCCGATCCGTTTTCGAGGACGTATACATACTGTTTCCGCTTACCCGTAAACGCAGGACCATTGGCGACCCGCAATGTTTTGGCGCTTTTGCTCGTCACCACGTACACTTCCACCTTCATATTGGGCCTGAGCGATTCATTACGCGCATTATCGAGTTGGATCGTGAAGCCGATCACACCATCCTTCACAGCCGGCTTCACCTGCGTGATCACGCCGCGCAACTGGGCATCATTGATTTTGATAATAGCTTCAAGCCCGGCCTTTACCTGTTCGGCATACACGTCCGAGCAACTCCCTTCTACCCGAAAACTACCGAGGTCGGCCACTTTCGCCAGCATTTCCCCCTCGTTCACCGATGAACCGATATTCTCATTGACCCACGTGAGCACACCCGGGCGATCGGCGATGATGTCGGCCATTTTGAGTTTATGCTGCAATTCCTGCAAATTCTTGCCCTCGATCTGTGCGCCCAGCTCGGTTTCGCGCAAGCTTGCGCTCATCGATTCGCGGTTGTATTTCAGGTCGTTTTCGAGTTGTTGCTTTTCAAGTTCCGCGATTTTCAATGCATTCTCTGCACGGGTAATGTCCTCGACTGTGCCCCCTCCGACCTTTTGCAGCCTTTTGGCGTCCTCAAAATCGGCTTTCAGCTTATTGATATTCAGCGATTTAATTTTGTCGCTAATTTCGGCATCATACAAGTCCTTATTGAGCTTCATCCGCAACTGATCGATGCTGTTCTTTTTCAGTTCGAGCTGGTCTTCATAACGTTCGGATTCGATCTCAGTCAGGGATTTATCGAGCTCTATAATGGCCTGCCCGGGCCGAACGCGGGTGCCCGGTGTGAGCAGAATGCGTTTGATACTCGCGCGGATAGGGCTGGTGAAAATCTGCTCATAGGCCGGGATGATCTCCCCCGAAGCCGTGAGCGTGTTTTCAACATCGCCGGTTTCGACAGTCCCCGTTCTAACGCGTGCGCTTTCAAGCGTGCTGGAAAGCGATTTTTTGAAAAAATAAAACAGGGATGCCAGCACCAATACCACGGCGCCGATGATCAGCCATCGGCGGTTTCTGGTTTGCTTGACATATTCCGGTGCGATTTCCCGATCCATGTGGGTTTGATTGGAGGTTTTCAATGGAAAAAATTCATGGCTAATACACCACTATTTATCCGAAACCCGTGCCAATACTTAACCAGCTATATATCAATCATTTACATTAAAATACAAAAACAAAAAACCGTGCGATAACGCACGGTCGGTGTGATTTCAAACGTATTTCTTCCGCTGTTAACTTTCCGGTCAGGTCTTCAATTTTTTCTTTTTCGCGGCTGGAAAAAGGATGTTGTTCAGAATCAAACGGTACCCTGCTGAATTCGGGTGGAGGTTCAGATCGGTGGGCTCCTCGCCTACCCGGTGCTGGTAATCCTCCGGATCATGCCCGCCGTAGAATGTAAAGAAGCCTTTGCCATGCGTACTGTGAATGTAGCGCGCCTCTTTGGCATTTTTGTTCTCTGCGAGGATAATTACCTCCGGTTTGATGAGGCGGTTTTTAAATGCAGTAGTTTGTCCCAGAAAACCTTTGATCATGGTCTGATGGTTCTGTGTCAGCATGCTGGGTACCGGGTCCCATTTGGCCGAAAACTGGAACAGCGAGAAAAAATCATTTGCTTCGATCATCCCCCGCTCGTCGGGCTGGTTATCGATATCCGAGAACTCGATTTCATAGGGATATGGAATCGTTTTGAAGTCCTGGAATGCAAATGAATTATTGTAGTTCAGCTTTCCGTTCGCAGAGGGGTCGGCGGGTGTACCGTCGTACATTGCGTCCACAATATCGACGCCGTCGGCCGCGAGTGCGATATCGAATGTATCCGTAGCATTGCACATCGCGAACATGTACCCGCCCCCGGATACAAACTCGGAGATCCTTTTCGCTACCGCCAGTTTCATTTGCGGCACGTTATTAAACTGGAATTTAGCAGCGGTTTCTTCCGCCTCCTTTTTCTGCTCGCGGTACCAGGGATAATCTTTATACTGGAAGAATTTACCAAACTGACCGGTAAAGTCCTCGTGATGTAGGTGCAGCCAATCGTATTCCGGGAGCTTGTTATTCAATACCTCATCATCATAAACAACGTCGTATGGAATCTCGGCATAGGTAAGCACGAGCGTCACGGCATCGTCCCACGGAAGTTTGGATTTGGGAGAATACACCGCAATCCGGGGTGCTTTTTGTAGCTTCACAGCGTCCATGTTCACGTCCGGCGCACTGATCTGGTTCAGAATCTGTCCGGCCTGGCCCTCCGAGATGACCTCGAAACTCACGCCGCGCACCGTCATTTCCGATGCAAACTGCTGATTGTACGCAACCATAAAACTGCCGCCCCGGTAATTGAGGAGCCAGTCCATTTCCATTTCATAATTTTTCAGTATCCAGTAAGATATGCCGTAAGCCTTCAAATGGTTTTTTTGCGACTCGTCCATCGGGATCAGCAGGCGGTTTGCCATAGCATTCAATGAGCCGATCAAAAAAATGACGAGCGGGATGTAGAGGCGTATCACTGGTTTGATTCTTTCGACTTTCATGCGCAGTTTTACATTCAGGTAAAGATTAAAGATAATAAAGAAACCGTCACGTTCCGAAATCTACCACAAAACCCGTACCGGTTTCCGACGTACGGTGCTCTTCGGACTCCATAACTAACGACCAAAACTTGTTTCTGGTGCACCAGCTCTAAATGCCATGATAATACGCGAAAATATCGAAGAAGGCCTGCGTTCGATCCAGAGTAACCTGCTCCGGACGGTGCTTACTGCTATGATCATCGCCATCGGCATTACTTCCCTGGTGGGAATACTCACGGCCATCGATGGCATTCAGGGGTCTGTCAACAGCAGCTTCGCCGACCTGGGCGCCAATACATTCACGGTCCGCAACCGCGACGACGACAACTTTCGCCGGGGAGGCCGCCGGAGTAAACAATACCCGGCCGTTACCTACCGCCAGGCACAAACCTTTGCCGAGAAATTTAAAGCCTCTTATGCGGCCACCGCGTCACTTTCAGCTGACATTGCCGGCGCAGTACAGGTCAATTACCGGAGCGTTAAAACCAACCCGAACAGCAACGTCGTCGGCTCCGATGATCAATACCTGGGCATTAACGGCTACAAGATCGACCTCGGCCGTAATCTTGACAAGAATGACCTCGAAAAATCGCTCAATGTTGCAGTATTGGGCCAAGAAATAGCGCGCAAACTTTTCCAGCAAAACGACCCGCTCAACAAGGAGATCACGTTCATGGGCAGCCGGTATAAGGTAATAGGTGTTTTGGGCAAAAAAGGCTCGCTTGGCGGCGACAGTAACTCCGACAGACTCATCCTCATCCCGCTTGAAAGCGGTCGTGGCCTGGCCGCCAACCGCACGCTTACCTACAATATCACCGCCTCGGCACCTAACGCCACCGACGGCGATCTGATCGTGGAAGAAGCCCGCGGCATGATGCGCCGCATCCGCAACGACGAGCTTGGCAAGGAGGATTCGTTTACCATCGATCGCGCCGATGCTATGGTGAAAGATTTTGCGGAAGTCAGCGGTTACCTCCGCGTCGGCGGCTTTGTGATCGGCACCGTTACACTGCTCGGCGCTGCCATTGCATTGATGAACATCATGCTGGTATCAGTTACCGAACGGACGCGCGAAATAGGCATACGGAAATCACTTGGCGCCACCCCGCGCGTGATCCGCATGCAATTCTTGATCGAAGCCATCGTGGTATGCATCCTGGGCGGCATTGGCGGTTTGATCCTGGGAATCATTGTCGGCAATTCCATTACCGGCGTCATCAGCGAAAACAGCACTTTCGTGGTCCCATGGCTATGGATGGCAGTGGGTATTGCAATATGCGTGATGGTAGGCGTGCTCTCGGGGATCTACCCTGCCATCAAAGCCTCGCGTCTCGACCCGATCGAAGCATTGCGTTATGAATAAGCCGGTTAGCACTTGCTCACTCATTTTCCATTAAAAATCTATCGAAATTTTGCATGTAACGCTTGCTTAATACCTTTTTCTGCCTACTTTTGCACTCCCAACAAGTAAGAGAATGCCCAGATGGCGGAATCGGTAGACGCGTTGGTCTCAAACACCAATGAGGTTACACTCGTGCCGGTTCGACTCCGGCTCTGGGTACGGAAGCCCTTCAACGCAAGTTGAAGGGCTTTTTTTGTTTTTAGATCTTTCGAAAAAGCCCTTTCCGGTGTTTTTTCAGTACATTACTGGTACGACTTCGGCTTAGCCAACAGAGCCGGACTTTTGAATGATACCGCCAAAAATCCAACACACAAAATACTTAGAAACAACTGAATGACAATTACTTAATTAACAGAAATCCTTCACATTTACCTACTGGAGATTCACTGTGATTAAATTTCACGTACCACCGAACTCTACTGCTAACGGGCCGATTTCAGTATGGGAGTGACAGTCAGGGCAGTTGTAATCAGTCGGCCGCTGCAAACGTCGACGAGTGCTTTGGCCTTGATAACGGTTAATTTGTCTTGGGCACTGACATCCACAAGGACGGTCAAGCAAATCAAAATTGTGTAGATGCGAATTGTCATGAAAAAAATTTAGTGTGATCCCTCCGAAAGGAAGTCAACTATCATACCAAGGGTAGAAACCGGCTCTGCTGCTCATAATGGCCCCTTTTTTTGGACTTTGTCGTGCTATTCACTACGTAAACTTTTGACAGGATTCATCATAGCAGCTTTAATGCTCTGAAAACTCACAGTCAGCAAGGCAATCCCAATCGCCAGCAACCCTGCCAGGGCGAAAATCCACCAGTCGATTGTGATCTTGTACGCAAAATCATTCAGCCATTGGGTCAAACTCCACCAGGCGATCGGGGAAGCCAGCACCAGGGCTATCAGAATGAGTTTGATAAAGTCCTTTGAGAGCAATGCCACCACACTGCTAATGGATGCGCCCAGCACCTTCCGGACACCAATCTCTTTTGTACGTTGTTCGGCGGTGTAGGTAGCCAATCCAAATAATCCTAAACAAGCGATGAAGATAGTCAGGCTTGAAAAAAGGGTTAATACCTTTTCTATTTTTTGCTCGCTGACATAGACCTGCTCAAACCGGTCATCTAAAAACGAATAGCTGAAAGGGGCTGCGGGAGAAAACGACTCCCACTTCTGCTTCAGCGAAGCGAGAAACTGCGGAAGCTTATTAGTACGGGTTTTGATCAGGATATTGCCTGAATTCCGCCCCAAAAACATGACTAGAGGCCCGATCTTCTGCTTCAGGGATTCAAAATGAAAGTCTTCCACAACACCAATTACCCGGTAATAGGTCTTTACACCATTGTCATCCGTGTGGCCGATCAGCTCTCTTCCAATCGGATTCTTTTGCCAGCCTAACGTCCGTACTGCCGTCTCATTGAGAATAACGGCGGAGGCATCGGTAGAAAAGCTCTTTGAAAAATTACGACCCTGCACCACACGCATCCCTAGGGTAGGGATATACGCATCATCCACATAATAAAAACGGCTCATGACGCTTTGATCAGGATTTTCTTTGGACATGATAGGGGAAGTATCCATGGCTGAATTTCCAACGGGTACCTGGCCCGAAATACTACCCATGACGATCAGCGGAGACTGAATGATATTGCCGCGAAATACGGCTTCGTTGTTGCGAAGCATATGCGTATCGTGGATAACCAGCACCTGTTCGCGGTCATAGCCCAGTTTCTGGCTTCGCATATAACGCAACTGCCGATCCGCGGTAATGGTAGCAATGATCATTGCAATAGTGACAAAAAATTGGAACACCACTAAACCACTTCGGAGGTTAAGGCTTCCACGTCCGGCTGTAACACGCCCTTTTAATACCAAAACAGGCTTGAAGGAAGACAGGTAAAAAGCCGGGTAACTGCCTGCCAGCACCCCTACCAACACAGTACCCGCTACTAAACCGGCCGCTATAAGTGAATTGGCCAATAAGTTTAAGGTAAGAAACTTGCCTGTCAACTGATTAAAGAATGGCAGGGCCACGCCCACCAATAGCAATCCAACCATCAATGCCACAACCGCCAGCAAGACCGACTCAATTAGAAACTGCTGCTGCAATTGACCTTTTACCGAACCCAGCACTTTTCGTACCCCAACCTCTCGCGACCGCCCAACCGCAGTGGCCGTCGAAAGGTTCATGAAGTTCACACAGGCTATCAGCAACATAAATGCAGCAATAGCCGCAAGCACATATACATATCGAATATCTCCCCCCGGCATTAATTCGCCCCTGCTGGACAGGGGATACAAATGAATATCGGTGAGCGGCTGGAGAAAAACCCCGAAATCATCGCCCTTCTCACGAAACTGTTTCGGGGTGAGTTTCAGCCAACTCTGCAATTCACCTCCAATCTGGTTCTCAGCGAGTCGGGTAATTTTAGCCTCCAATTTTTTGTAATCGTATTTCTCGGGCAGAAGCAGATAGGTATAGAAGTTTATGCTATATATCCATCCGGTATGCTGCTCGTCATAACCGGCTAACGAAGTCAGCATATTGAACCGAAAATGAGAGTTCACTGGTACATTTCTGACCACTCCGGTAATCCGATAGGGAGTTTTTTCACTACCAAATACCAATACTTTCCCGATCGGCTCTTGATCACCGAAGTATTTCCGGGCGGTTTCCTCGGTCAATACCAAGGTGTTTGGCTCGGTCAGCGCCCGCTTCGGGTCCCCTTTCAGAAACGGAATGGTGAATATTTCAAAAAAAGAGGAGTCGACACTCAGCAGATACTCTTCTTTAAATGAGGTAGTTCCGTAGCTGACAAACTCACCTCCCTGATTCCGGATACGCGTTGCTTTTAATACTTCCGGAAACTCCTGCTGTAAGTCCCGGGCAGCACTAATGCCTAACATAGGTCCGCCAACGTCCTCACCGTTTAGCCGCACCTTGAGTCCGACCCGGAAAATCCGGTCCGCTTTCTCATTATAGCGATCAAACGACAATTCATCCTGCACATACAGCATGATCAGTATGCAGGTAGCCAATCCGATGGCTAAACCAATTACATTAATGCTGGTGGAGACTTTTTGTCTCCTCAGGTTGCGAAGCGCGATTTTGAAATAGTTTCGTATCATATCATGGCTATAAATAGAAGCGGATCGCCGCCCGGTTGAAGGATATTCCGTTTTTTTTCTCTTGATAAACGCCGGGCGCATGTAGGCCAGCGATTCCAGCCAGTACCTTCTCCTGGCTTTTGAGGCTCCCTGCAGCTGCACCCGCCGCGCATAGCGCTCCTGCAAATCACCTAATATTTCTTCACGCTGGTGTGGAGCAACAAGCATTTTTATAACGCTTGTAAGATACCGGGGTGGCTGATCTGTCGTAGACTGTTCTGATTTCATGGCAATAGAGGATGATCAGTTCCATTCCAGACGGATCGTAGGCAGGATCCGGTCCCATAACCGGTTGCGGACCGCCCTTGCCTCTTCCAGAATTCGGCCGCCCAGGCCTGTTACTGCATACAGCCGCTTCCTCCGACCTCCCCTTTCCGCAGTTGCTTCGCCCCAGACAGATTTTAGATAGCCTTTTTGTTCAAGGCGCTGCATGGCTGCGTGCACGGCACCGGATGTCACCATATTACCCGTTTCGCGTTCCAGTTCCTCCGCAATGGCGACCGTGTAAGCGTTTGGCGACAATGCTGCAACCGCTAGCAGAACGACCTCTTCAAATTCACCCAGATCACTCCTTCTCATTTATAAAACAGGGCTTAATCAGTTCCAATATATAATCTGTTTCGGTATAACAAATTGAGTGCCAAAAAAGTGAATAAGCCCAAAACCAGTAGGATCAGTCATTTAACAAACAAGACCGAACCGTAATCGTCCGAATTTGGACAATCAGTGTTCAGCCCTGGACAGCGGATGAAAATAGAAGACATGATCACCTTTGAAAGCTCATTGAAGTTTGTTGCATTCAAGAAATTGCCCCTGCTAGGCATCATCTCGTAATAATTGTTGTATGTTGATAGTAAAAACAATCCTTTTCACGGCAGAGCAATGTCGAAATCAAGTCTGAGAAATTCCTCGTTCTGGGATACCTTTTATAAGTCCAAACAACAGAACTTAAATCACTGATAGACAGAAATCAATCAACAAATTGCATCCCACCCCTGTTGACATCTTAGGACAATCCGTAAAATATCACAGGCTTGCCAATTCCGACAATCTTTGCAAATCAACAAGCAACCGGTTCGACATTTGTTCCGTTGCGGGAACCAAAGCTCCTCAGCTTGCGCTAAGGAGCTTTTTTTGTGTTTGGGAGTAAAAAAAAACAATTTTAACTCGATTTCGTATTATTCTATCGACATTTGGGTTGGCTAAGAGCCTAATATTACCTGTGTATTGGCTTCCTAACATTTGGCTTAACTCGGGCATGCCAGTGTAAAAAACCTTTGATGTTAGTAGTTTGGAAAGCTGTGCCAAGTTATTCACTGCGTTAATTCTCACAAAACCCTCCCATCTAAGACAAAGGCAGAAGTACCGCACCGGATATTTTTGCTTCCGAACGAATACCAGCAGTATAATCTCAAAGATTAACGCTTGACTTTAACACCATCCCATCACAAGGATGTATTAACTTCATTTCATTTAAACTAATCAAACAGTTATGGTAAAATTGGCAATTCTGGCAAGGCTTGAAGCTAAGCCAGGTAAAGAACAAGACGTCGCGGACTTTCTCAAAGGTGCCTTGCCTTTGGCGATGGAGGAAGCAGGTACCATCAACTGGTTTGCCCTGCAAATAGGTCCTTCCACATTCGGAATTTTCGATACATTCGAAACTCAGGAAGGCAGGGCGGCACATTTGGGAGGCGAGATCGCCAAAGCATTGATGGCAAATGCGCCGGACCTGCTTGCAGTTGATCCGGTCCTTGAAATGGTCGACTTACTGGCAGTCAAGTAGACATTGAGTACTACTACCCTTCATAATAATTGTGTTTAGGCTCTTCATCGAAAATCTAGACGCGGCAGTGATCCTATTTTTAAAATAAATAATTTGTAAGCATGTCCACTTTCAAGAATCTGTTAATCCTTGCTACACTCCTCTTTGGCGGTCTCGTTCACGCACAATCCAATTTTACAAGTAAATCCATCGGAGTCGGCGTAGTGGTAGCAGACATGCAACGTTCGTTGGATTTCTATATAAAAGGGATCGGCATGGTCAAAACCGGTAATTTCACAATCAATGCAGAATTCGGTAAACGAGGCGGTTTAACAGGTAGTGAAGCGGTCGACGTAAACATTCTTAAACTTGAAAACAACCCCGAAAGCACCGATTGGAAACTGATGAGTTTTGGCAAAAAGGCAGGTCATCCAAAGCCAAAATTCATTCAGGACGATACTGGTCTGCAGTATATCACCATTCAGGTCAAATCCTTACAGCCCATCATTGACAGGCTAAAGGAGCAAAACGTGACTTTCCTGGGCAACACACCTACGCCTCTGACAAAAGATTCACACTTCGTACTGGTCCAGGATCCGGACGGAACATTTGTGGAGCTGATCGGGCCCATGTAATCGTGAAGTTTTTCACGAAACGAACCCAAAAACTTTCATCCCTAATTCAGAAACAGCCCTTGGTTTTTACCGAAATGATTATTAATCAATGGTAAAAGAGGTTAGTTTCGATATTGATTTTAAATCATCAAGCAACCGGTTCGACATTTCTTTGATCTTTTAAATGGCGTTTTCTCATTAAAATGACCTGCCAAGATATTTTCCCGTTTGACTTGCTGGTTCACCGGCAACAGTTGCTGCCGGACCGCTTACAACGATTTGCCCACCTTCATCTCCGGCACCTGGTCCAACGTCGATCACCCAATCGCTGTTTGCGACAACGTGCATATCGTGTTCGATTACAATGACCGTATTTCCCTGATCAACCAACTTATTGAGCTGGACAAGTAAATTGTCCACATCGGAAGGATGCAGTCCTGTTGTGGGCTCATCAAGAATATATAACGTATTGCCATTCTGAGCCCGTTGCAACTCGGTGGCCAGCTTTATTCGCTGCGCCTCACCTCCTGAAAGTTCAGTAGCCGGTTGACCAAGACGCAAATATCCCAGACCAACCTGACGGACGACATCCAGCGCCCGGTTGATTTGAGGTTCAGACTCAAAAAAGTCAAATGCTTCATCCACCGTCAGGGCAAGTACCTGGGCAATATTTTTGTCGTGATATGTAATTTCCAGCGTCTTTTCATTGTAACGACTCCCATGACAGGTCGGGCAGGGTGTATAAACGCTTGGAAGAAACAAAAGCTCAACCATTACAAAGCCTTCGCCTTCGCAGTTCGGACAGCGTCCCTTTGCGACATTGAAAGAAAAACGACCTGCGTCGTACTTCCTTCCCTTTGCCATTTTGGTATTTGCAAACAATTTACGGACATAGTCAAACAGGCCTGTGTAGGTTGCCAGGTTTGACCGAGGCGTTCGTCCGATCGGTTTCTGATCGACTGGTATTAACCTGCGGATATGACTCATTCCTTCCAGGATATAGCCCGTCGTTGTTTTTGGGCTTTCTGTCTGAAGAAGATTATCATCCTGATCCTCTGTGCCAGGTATTTGTTGTCCTAATTTCTCCAAAACAAGCGCTACAAGCGCCTGACTGATCAAACTACTTTTCCCCGAACCCGATATGCCGGTGACACTGGTCAATACGCCCAATGGAAAGTCGGCATCAACGTGCTTTAAATTATTTCGGCTTACGTCCCTTAGCCGCAGCCATCCTTTCGCCTGTCTTTCAGACCTTTGGCTCCGATCCATATTAAACAGATATCGCCTTGTAACGGATCTGTCTATTTTTTCCAATCCCTGCAAGGGGCCACTGTAAAGTATTTCACCCCCCTTTTCACCCGCGCCCGGTCCTACATCGACAATCCAGTCCGCATGGCGTATGATTTCGACCTCATGTTCGACAACAAAAAGCGAATTTCCAGCTGCTTTTAACCGGCCCAGTGCCCGGAGCAATGATTGCGTATCTGCCGGATGAAGACCTGCCGATGGTTCGTCGAGCACATAGACGACGCCAAAAAGATTGGAATGTATCTGAGTCCCCAGCCGCAGGCGTTGCAATTCTCCCGGCGAAAGTGTGGGGGTACTCCTTTCAAGGGTCAGATACCCAAGCCCCAGATCGATAAGTACATCCAGGCGGGATAAAAGATCATGACCTATGCGTTGAAGCACCAATGCCTTTTCCGGATGTTTCTGGTCTAAGCTATCATTTTTGGTGTTTAGGCATGAAGATATAATATCACGTAAACTCTTGATATTTAGTTGATAAAATTCCGCAATATCCATCCCGGCAAATTTTACAGATAAAGGCTCAGGACGCAGGCGCTTTCCATGGCAGACGGGACATTGCGCGCTCAGCATAAATTTTGACACGCGCTTTTTCATTGCCTGGCTCTGCGAATTCGCGAATGTTTGCATCACATACCTTTTAACGCCGGTGAAGGTGCCCATATAGCTAGGTTCCATTTTTCGCGCCAGGGCTTGTTGGACTTGTGCCATAGTAAGTCCGGAATAAACCGGAACAACCGGCTGCTCCTCCGTAAACAAGATCCAATCCCTGTCTTTCTGCGGCAGATCACGCCAGGGTATGTCCACGTTGTAACCAAGTGTCATCAATATTTCCCGCAGGTTCTGCCCCTGCCAGGCGGTGGGCCAGGCTGCGATGGCTTTCTCCCTGATCGAGCGTGAATCATCGGGCACCATCGAATGCTCTGTCACTTCATAGACAACCCCCAGGCCGTGGCATTCCGGACAGGCGCCTTCCGGGGTATTTGGTGAAAACGATTCTGCATATACGATCGACTGACCCGCAGGATAGTCTCCCGCCCTCGAATACAGCATCCTGATCAGATTTGAAATCGTTGTGACGCTGCCCACTGAAGAGCGCGTGCTTGTGGCTCCCCGCTGCTGCTGCAGAGCGATAGCCGGAGGAAGACCATCTATACTGTCGACCTGAGGAATAGACATTTGATTAAAAAGCCGTCTTGCGTACGGAGAGACTGACTCCAGGTAACGACGTTGCGCTTCGGCATACAACGTCCCGAAAGCAAGTGATGATTTACCAGAACCCGAGACACCGGTAAATACTACCAGTGCACCTCTGGGAACTTCCAGATCGACATTCTTAAGATTATTCTCTTTGGCTCCTCGTACTTTAACGAAGTCAGAAGCAGGTAGCGATGGTGATTCTTTTGACATTAGATCTGGGATAAAAATTGACCATAAAAAATAGTCCCAGAGCTTTGGCAATAGTTTTCTGGAAGTTCGTGTTAAGCAAATCTCGTAACTTTATTTGATCCCTCGCAATCAAATCTTAAAGTCGTGAAGGTTGTGCGCAAATTGAAGAATGTGAAAGACCTGAAAAATTTAACATAAAAGGGAGAACGAAGAATAGGAATGAGAACCAACTTAAATTGAAAACGGTCACAATGGTTATTAGAATCATACCATTCACCGAGATTGCCCAACGCAATACTTGATAACCGCGAATATCTACCCTACTAACTTCAAATCTCCCGGTACCATTTTCTTCCGCCATATCTTACTTCATGCCAAAATTTTCCGCTCAGGTATTGGGTAATCCTGACCAAACCCCTGGCGTTGCACTCCCCAAGGTAAAGAGATTCCAAGGAATCGGCTCGTTTTGGGATACCTTTTATAAGTCCAAACAACGGAACTTAAATCACTGATAGACAGAAATCAATCACCAAAATTGCCTCCTACCCCTGTTGACATCCTAGGACAATCCGTAAAATATCATAGGCTTGCCAATTCCGACCGGCACCGGTTAGCATTAAAATTTAATGGTGGAAAAAAAAACAGAAGTTTTGTTAGAAAAATAAACTATTTGGTATATTTTTGTCAAAATAAATTCTTGCCAAGACATGCTTAGCAAAGCGGAAAGGACCAAACAATTCATATTAGAAACAGCAGCACCCCTTTACAATGAAAAAGGCATATCAGGTGTAAATATAGATGACGTGCTGGCAGCGACCCGGTTGACGAAGGGTTGTCTATACGGGCATTTTGAAAACAAGGAAGACCTTTCCGGACAAGTAGTTGATCTGTTATTGAAGAAAATATCTGACAAAATCCACTTGGCAGTAGCGGAAAAGAAAACGTCAAAAGGAAAAATTTTCGCGTTTCTGGACTTCTACAAAGACCCAATAGACACCTATATATCAGGCGGTTGCCCAATTTTCAATACTGCGGTGGATGCAGACGACAATTACCCGCTTATCAAAAAGAAGATAGCTGGCGTGTTCCGGGCTGGCCAGCAGGATCTTATAAATGTACTTACCGAAGGAATCAGTAACGGAGAATTCTCTTCGAATCTCGATGCCCCGGTGTTTGCTTTTAAATTAATGGCATCCATAGAAGGTGGTATCGTTATGTGCAGAACGATGGATACTGCAAAGCCGATGCAGTCACTAATTAAAAGCCTGAAGGCCGAACTGGAACAATACGAAATCTAATTTTTTTTGATATAAAATAGACCAAAAAGTATATTTATGCCGAGCATTAGATGAGAAATTCGTTAGCAGCTCGCACCCACAATCTCAAACTTTTAGTACTATGAATCTGAACAACAAAACAATCCTGATAACCGGCGGTGCATCAGGTATAGGTCTGGAAGCGGCAAAGCAGTTTTTGGACCTCGGGGCCAGGGTGATTATTACGGGCAGAAGCCAGCAGAAACTGGATACAGCAAAAAAATTGTATCCGAAACTAATTGCCATCCGAAGCGATGTGGGCAATGCCGCAGATTCCGCACTTCTCCTCGACAGGGTTAAAGAGCTGGGTGGTATTGATATCCTCTACAATAATGCAGCTGTCCTTGTCCCACCCTCAAATCTGGGGATCGCAAACGACAAGCATGCAGAAGGTGCAGCCTACGAAATGGAAGTTAATTACCTGGGTGTCATAAGGCTGAATAATCTCTTTATAGATATGCTGCAATCGAGAAAAGAAGCTGCGATTATAAATACAACATCGATATTGAGCGAAGCACCTTCCTTAATTGAGGCGACTTATTCGTCGTCCAAAACTGCGCTGGCCTTTTACACGACATCGCTTCGCGAGCACTTGAAGATTATCGGGAGCAACATAAAAATATTTGAACTTATCCCGCCGCTAGTCGCAACGGAAATGACAGCGGACAGAAACGACAAAAAAATATCTGCGGAAGAAATGGTCAAAGGCCTCATCGAAGGTTTACGAAAAGAGCACCGAACCATCCGCGTGGGCGACGCAAAAATCTTCAATCTAGTTAACAGGCTCTTCCCGAAAATTGGTTTTGGGATACTTAATCCGAAGAAAAGCCATCAGCTTTTGAGAAATTAAAGGTCTTACGTAAGACGATTCAAAGAACTCAGTCTCCTGAAAAAACATGAAAGCATTTCAAATCAAAAAATACGATAAAAAAGCAGCGCTTCTACTTGCGGAGGTACCCAGGCCATCTGTGAAAGACAATGAAGTTTTGGTAGAGGTACACGCCAGTGGCTTGAACCTTCTGGACTCGAAGATCAAGTCAGGTGAGCTTAAAACGATACTACCTTACCAGTTTCCATTAATCCTTGGGCATGATGCCGCCGGGACGGTGATCCAGGTTGGTAAAAATGTAAAACACTTCAAAGTCGGTGACCCCGTTTATGCACGTCCGGCCGATTTTTACATCGGAACATTTGCCGAATACATTGCCATCAATGAAAACGACCTGGCTTTAAAACCAAAGAACATTTCAATGGAAGAAGCGGCATCTATCCCACTCGTCGCTTTAACCGCCTGGCAGGCACTGGTTGAAATCGGCAATGTACAGAAAGGTCAGAAAGTCTTTATCCAGGCAGGATCCGGAGGTGTCGGCACGATTGCTATTCAGCTGGCTAAATACCTGGGAGCAACTGTGGCGACAACAGCCAGTGAAAAAAGCTTTGACATACTAAAAAGTCTTGGTGCGGATGTACTGATCGATTATAAGAAACAGGATTTTGAAAATGTATTGCAAGATTATGATCTTGTGCTTAACAGCCAGGACACGGCTACACTTAAAAAATCGCTCCATGTACTCAAACCGGGAGGCAAGCTAATTTCAATATCCGGGCCGCCAACACCTGATTTTGCAAGAGCGATCGGTGCTCCCTGGTACATAAAAATGATTCTCTCCCTAACCAGTTCAAGCGTACGGAAAAAAGCGGAAAAACTCGGTGTACAGTATTCGTTCTTGTTCATGAGCGCAAATGGTAAACAGCTGCACGAGATAACAAAACTGATCGAATCGGGAGATATCAAACCTGTTGTGGACAAGGTCTTTCCGTTCGCCCAAACCAATGAGGCACTTTCCTATGTAGAGAGCGGACGGGCGAAAGGGAAAATTGTGGTTAAGGTCAGGTAGAGGCGTGGCGATACCGCGCGGAACGTTACCCAGGCCTGCTCAACCGAAATGGTGTCATTGAAAGATAAGGTATATGTTTCCCGGCATCTTCACACTCCCAATCCGTATGAATTCAAAATCCATTTCAAAACCTTATCCCGCTCCTTCTCGGTTTCGAACCGCCACCGGCCTATCTCGACCAGTCCTCCCGCGCTTGCATTCGTTGGCAAGCGCTCGAAGATAATTTCAAAGCCGCTTGCATTGTCTTTGTTGATACTATCGATAAAATCCAGGTTGATCGCGCGCTGCTGTTTTTCGTTGTGTATGAAGGTTGGCATAGCTGAATAGTTTGAGTTTGTAATAGTTACCCAACATACCCCAATCCCCACATACATCCAAGCGATTGTCATGGAAGGAAGTTTATCCGGGATGAACCGTTCAAATCCATGATGGTATTAACCCAAAAAATTCACCAGTACCAACGGCGATTCCTGGTATTTAATTCGACCCGGCTGTTATCGGTCAACATCGCAACGCCGTTTTTCACCGGTTTATGCTAAAAACCCTGGCCGCGGCACAAGCTGGAGCCGGGTCGGTATCCGTAAAGTTGAGTAGCTGTTTCACTGCGTACACCCGGATGCAAGATAATAAGTGCGCTGCCTATGGGAGGTATTGCTGGAAGAGCAATGCCGTGCGACGGATCGCACGGCGCCCGGTACTTCACTTTAACAGCCCTTCGACCAGCGCTTGCCATTGAATTTTGGAAAACACTTTTTCACCAAACAGCCCTGTGATGGCATTTCTAACCTTGTCGATCAACGAGTCTGATTCGGTGTTAGGATTGATATTGCGGTCGTAAATGGCCGCTGTTACGAGCGTGTCCTCCCGTGTAATAGTGAATGTGCTGGTCGAATTTTCGTCGTAGAAATGGGTAGGCTTATCCTCCCCCGACCCCGGCGCTGCAATCGGGCGTACCCGCAGCGCTGTGCTTTGTGCCTCTGTGGAATTAACCCTTTTGATTTCCTCAATTTTCACCCAGTCGTACCCCTCGCCCGATTTTGAGCCAGGACCGGGGATATCGATTTTAATCAGTAATCCCTGCTGCGCCATACCGTCGACAGGGTTCCCGGCAGAATCGGCCAAGATGAAGCGGGCAAGCGCCTCTCCGGCCTCGTCATGCCATTGATTGACGTTGAGCAACCTTCCTTCGGCTTGAAAAAAGAAGGCCTTCGCTGTGGTAATATCATCAAAATCGCGGCTTCCCTCGGCTGTTACCGATTCGCCGTGATGCTGTCCGGGTACAGTGCCCGTATAAGTTTTGTCCTCCATGATTGTGTACGGTTAAAGTCGATTGGCATTGAAATTTAAAAGACGTAACAACAGCCAGGCAGCGTCGCCATTCGAAAACATGCGCGTCAAAATAAATAAACATGCCAGACCAAATCTGCCGCGAAACTTTAACCGAGCGCATTTGTGGAAAAACCTCAACTAGGCGCGTGTTTTGATGCTGGTTCGGTTTTTTCGTGTCAATAGCTCATCACAAGCAGCCTGCAAGGCTGCTGATGTATTTCTTCATCCAAACCATAAACATCTATGAAACCAGAGATCAGAAACATGCTGGGAGGGATCACAGGGGCTGTCGTGCTTAACCTGGTCCATGAAGTGGCCAAACGCGTTTCCCATAAAGCCCCGCGGGTTGACCTGCTCGGGGAAGAGGCCGTTACTAAAACCGTCGAGGCGATGGGCCTGGAAGCCCCCACCGGCGAGGTCCTGACCGCCTCCACATTTGTGGCCGACCTTGCCAGTAATGCGGGTTATTATGCCATGATCGGTAAAGGTGATGACGACACCATCCTGCTCCGCGGCGCTGGGTATGGCCTTATTGCCGGATTGGGCGCAATAGGGCTCGCCAAGCCGCTGGGTCTCAATGAAAGCACGGTCGCCAGAACCGGTGAAACCAAGTTGCTCACAGTAACCTTCTATCTGCTGGGCGGGCTGGCGGCGGCGCTGGCGATGAAGAGCCTTCGGTAAGGAACGCCATCGCGCCGTGCCATTGCGGCAATTCATTGAGGCAATCCTATTGCGATAAGGCGGCCCATCAGATGAATAAGCAGCAAAAAACTGGTGAAAAGGCGGTGCGCTCCGCTAATCGCTTAGCGGAAATAATTACAAATAGCACATAGAACAACCTAGGAGAAATTGGGGAGCGAGAGTATTTCGTTCCGCGAACGCTGACGCGAAAAATACACACATCCTAATGCGATCACAGCCACACTGCTCAACAATGCCCGGCGCCCTGCTTTTTCGGGACCATGGGTAGCGACACTACACCATCGCGGTTCGTCACTACCGGTTCGGCTACATACCGGCCGTAGCGCGGCACAGCGCGATCAGCAAAATTGAGGGCCAGGTCTGCTGGCGCATTTCCCGCCCCTCCATCAGTTTCCCATGCCCTGTGGCGACGATTTCAGGAGAAAGATCGGCAAGTGCATTGACCGACTTATCGGCCTGGTACCAGTTGTAAGTGAAATATTTAGGCGGCCCGGAAATCACCTTCCGTTCGTTTTTGATTTTGAGTTTCTGGCGTTAAAAATTATGCCATCCGCCTTCCCTGGCATGGATTTGTTTGCCTTTTAATATCTACGATTTCTATTAGCCATTAGCAGACAAAATGAAGACTATTTATCTTGCCGATGACGACGAAGACGACCGCATGCTGATCCGTCTTGCGGTGCAGGAGGTCATCGCCCCGGTGCGGATCGTCGAGCTGGACTCGGGCGACGACCTTATCAAACTTATCGGGAATCAAGGCATATCGGATGACCCCACGGTGATCATCATGGACATGAACATGCCCCGGTTGAGTGGGCTCGAAACGCTCGGCATCCTGAAACTGAGCGATGCCTCCCGCCATATTCCGGTCGTAATGCTATCGACAACTTCAAACCGCGCGCTGGTGCGCGATGCTTATGAGCGCGGGGTCAACGCGTTTCTTGAAAAACCGGTGCACGAAGCGGATTTTGTGAAGCTGGCTAAGGCGGTCGATACCTGTTTTATGAATGCGAGCCACGTCACCGATGAAACGCCTGCTCACGCTGGATTTGCTCGTAAATATCCATCAGCTCCTGGTGGGTAAAATTTGTCGACATTTTCTCTACTGCCCATGACACGACCGGCGAGGAGATGCACGGAAAACAACACACATTCTAACAATTACCATGAGCAAAAAAGAAATTTACCTTGTCGAAGATTCAAGCGACTTTCGCCAACTCCTAAGGGGGATTTTCACCAAATTCCTGCCTGAATACCACGTCAGATTTTTCCAGGGTGGCCAGGAACTTTATCAGTATATGGTATTCCAATCGGCCGAGCAGTTCCAGGGCCGACGCCCCGCACTGATTATTCTCGACCTGCAATTGCCTAATATCAATGGGGTTGAACTCCTGAAACTCATCCGGCAGACGCCGGGTAATAGCGAAACAGAGTGGAAAACGATCCCGGCTGTGATCCTCAGCGGCAGCACCAGTCAGGACGACATCAACCATTGTTACCAGGCCGGTGCCAATTCATATTTTGTTAAACCGATTGATTTTGAAGAGCTTCAAACCTTGCTGAAAACGCTGTGCCGCTACTGGATCGACTATAACCGTCTTGCTAAGGCTGGTGTTCCCAAGCAGATCCTGCGTTAATTATGTAAGCTTCGGTTCATTTGTTCGGGGTCTGTACAAAAAAATCCACAGTGCCCAAAACGGCACTATGCAGCCTATACCAACAACCTTGCCGCTTCTTACTCCTCAATTCCTTCTCCCGCGGGTGCCCGATCTGCAAAGTCCTGCAATACTACTTCCCGGTCGGCCAGGTCACGCCGCATGGTCTCGTCGACTACGAAGCTTATTTTACTTCCAAACAGGCGCTCTCCCGTGTAGAAACGGCTGTCCTGGTAAACATTCTGATCCGAAGGCAGATAGCCGTACGCCAGGTTGTAGCGCTCTATAAATGAAACGAGCGCATGGAACATTCGCTCCCACCAGGCAATGTCCTCTTGGGGACTTCCCATTCCGGGGACGTGTGTACCCGTATATTTTTGCTTGGTAATGTGAACCCGGTACACATAGAGCCGGCCGGACTCTATGTGAAGCATTTTAAAGCGTCCCGAAAAACCGGCGGGCACGCCGTCCAATGCAACTTTCGTTGAAAAAACCAAAGTTTTAATCGTCTCTGACATCGCATTATTGTGGTAGTTGGTGAGGTTGTGCAATAACGCCGCCCTCTGAAACCGATGCGACAGCAACTTGTATACCAGTCTTAAATGCGCTGGAACATGTTTTGCTGAAATGCTCCGATTTTAAACCATGTAACTATGAAAGAGCAAACAAACTCAGAACCTAAATTCAAGACAAAAACCTCGACTACCGCTGAACCGGCCCTATATGAATTATTTCTGGACTGCCTCCGGGATATTTACTGGGCTGAAAACCACCTGGTGAAAACCCTACCCAAAATGAGCCAGGCCGCCAGCTCGAAACAGCTGGTGGGTGCGATTGAACAGCACCTTGCCGAAACAGTGGGACACGTGTCGCGTATTGAGCAGATTTTCGGGCTTTTGGAACAGAAAACCATTGCCAAGAAATGCGACGCGATGGAAGGGCTTACCAAAGAAGGGGAAGGGGTGATCGAAGGTACCGATGCCGGTACTGCCACGCGGGATGTGGGCATAATCCTTTCATCACAAAAAGTTGAGCATTATGAAATTGCCTCCTACCTGGGCCTGATACAGCTCGCAACCACCCTCGGATTAGAAGAAGTGGCTGATATCCTGGCACAAACCCTTGCAGAAGAGCAGGCTAGCGACGAGCTGCTGGCTTCGATCGCGGAAAATGACATTGCATACCAGGCTTCGCAGGAAGCTTAATTTAACCATCAACAACTATGGCGAAAAGAAAAGCGCAACAAAATCCGGAAGTTGACCAGCCGGAAAACGACAAGGTCAGGAGCCTTGCCCAGCATATGGAAGATTCCACAGGCGAGCTGATGAATACCAATACGGGCGTCCGTGTCAACGACGACCAGAATTCCCTTAAAGCAGGCGACCGTGGCGCTTCCCTGCTCGAAGATTTCATTCTCCGCGAAAAAATAACCCATTTCGACCACGAGCGGATACCCGAGCGGGTAGTACACGCACGTGGCTCGGGCGCGCACGGGGTTTTCAAACTCTATGAACCGCTCGCGCAATATACCAAAGCGCAATTTCTCAACGATGCCTCCATTGAAACACCGGTTTTTGTCCGGTTTTCAACCGTTGCGGGGTCGAGGGGCTCTACTGACCTCGCCCGCGATGTGCGGGGGTTCGCTGTTAAATTTTATACACAGGAAGGCAATTTCGACCTCGTCGGGAACAACATGCCAGTGTTCTTCATCCAGGATGCCATCAAGTTCCCCGACCTTGTACATGCCGTAAAGCCCGAACCCGACAACGAGATCCCGCAGGCCGCCTCCGCGCACGACACTTTCTGGGATTTCATATCGGTTATGCCCGAGTCGGCTCACATGATCATGTGGTTAATGAGCGACCGAGCCATTCCGCGCAGCTACCGCATGATGGAGGGTTTCGGTGTTCACACATTCAGGCTCATTAATGCGGAGGGGGTGAGTCATTTTATAAAATTCCATTGGAAACCGTTACTGGGAGTCCACTCGGTGGCATGGGACGAGGCTCAGAATATTTCGGGTAAAGACCCCGACTTCCACCGCCGCGACCTTTGGGACGCGATCGAGCGTGGTAACTTTCCTGAATGGGAGCTGGGCTTGCAGATTGTGCCGGAAGAAGACGAATTTAAATTTGAATTCGATCTGCTTGATCCCACGAAAATCATCCCCGAAGAGCTCGTTCCGGTTGTCAGGATCGGAAAAATGACGCTCAACCGTAATCCCGAGAACTTCTTCGCCGAAACCGAACAGTCGGCCTTCCATATCGGACATGTGGTACCGGGTATTGATTTTACCAATGACCCATTGCTGCAAGGCAGGCTGTTTTCCTACACCGATACCCAGCTGATCCGCCTCGGTGGGCCCAACTTTCAGGAAATCCCTATTAACCGGCCTATTGTTCCCGTTCACAACAACCAGCGCGACGGCTATATGCGCCAGACGATCAACCGCGGCAAGGTCAGCTACGGGCCCAACTCCCTGGGTGATAACTATCCGTTGCAGGCCAAAGCGTCGGAAGGCGGGTTTACTTCCTACCCCGAAAGGATCGATGCGAGGAAAATAAGGGCACGGAGCAAAAGCTTCCTGGATCATTTCAGTCAGGCAAAACTGTTCTTCAACAGCCAGTCTGACCCGGAAAAGAACCATATAATTGAAGCATTCAGCTTTGAATTAGGTAAAGTGCAGTCTAACGATGTACGCCGCCGGATGCTCGGTATTCTTTCAATGGTTGACAAAAGCCTGGCAGCGGCAGTAGCATTTGCACTTCGGCTTTCCGTTCCCGAAGATCCAGAGCTCCCTATGAACCGCAGCATTCCCGCCGACGCCGACCCGGCCGATTACGACCCTATTATTGTCGAAGGCTCGCTCACTGCCTCATCCGCGTTGAGTATGGCTAACAGCCCGAAAGACAGCATTAAAACACGGAAAATAGCATTTCTGGCGGCTGATGGCGTGGATAGCAATTCCCTTAATTCAGTAAAAACGGCCTTGGAAGCAGAAGGCGCTATTGTGGAAGTGATCGCCCCAAGGCTGAATTACATCTTGTCCACAACCGATGAGGAAATCCATGTGCACCACAGCTTCCTCACGGCTGCGTCCGTGCTTTATGACGCAGTGTATGTGCCGGGAGGCACCAATAGTGTGGCAACCGTAGAGGCCGATGCGGACGCCGTCCATTTCCTGAACGAGGCATTCAAGCATTGCAAGGCCATTGCGGCGGATGCCGGCGCAATGCAGGTAATCGAATCGACCTACTTCGCCAGAAAAATTCCGGCGGATTTCTCGGACGATTCGGTGCTGTTGGACGGCATCGTCATCAGCGATGATACGGCTAAACTCGCAAAGCAATTTATCACCGCTATTGCCCAACACAGGTTCTGGGAGCGGGAGAAACCCAGAAAAATCCCTGCATAAAGGAGCTTGGAATCAAATCAGTTTGCCGTCGGTTCAAACCGACGGCATTTTTTTATGCAAGTAAGGTGATGGCTTCCTGGTTGCCTTGTTGCATCGCCAGGTCGAATGCGGATTGGCCCCTGACATCCAGAACACCAGCATCCGCTCCGCTTTCGAGCAGCAATTTCACCAATTCATTACGGCCAAACATCGTAGCGAACATCAGTGCCGTGCCGCCGTTACCGTGCTGGCTGTTCAGGTTTGCGCCATGGCGGATCAACAGGGACGCCACGTCCGGAAGTCCTTTGAATGCGGCGCCCATCAATGCGGTGTTTCCGCCATTATCTCCCGCGTTCACATCCGCACCCGATTCCAGCAGGAGCTCCGCGGCTTCCGGGCGGTTGTTATAACATGCTATCAGCAATGGCGTAAAGCCCTTTTCATCCCGCACATTTACGTCGACACCCCGGCTAAGCAGCTCACGGATCACTTCCAGGTTCCCTACCCGCGCCGCATGTATCAATACATTTGTGTAGTCTTCCATTATCAACTGGTTTTGGTTTCAATGCGCTTGCTACGGATCTAAATCTATACCAGCGATGAAGTCAGGATATTTCGAAGCGCGGGCTCTGCCGTTTTTTCGCTGGATGGGGGCGTAAATTCCACAAGCATTTTCAGGATAAGGGAAATGAACGGGAAACAGAAAAAGCAAGCCTCCCGTAAGATTGTCAATGTTCCGAAACCATTTTCAACCCGGCGATGGAGAGGATTAATGAGGAAATAAAAAATATCCGCCAGAAGCTGACCGGATCTTTAAATACCAATATACCCACAAGCACAGTTCCCACGGCGCCGATACCCGTCCAAACCGCATAAGCAGTACCGATCGGAAGCGTTTGGGTCGCTTTGAGCAGCAACGCCATGCTCACAGTCATGGAAATGAGAAATCCTGTAAACCATAAATACATTTCGTTTCCGCTTGTTTCACGGACTTTTCCTAAACAAGAGGCGAATACGACCTCGAACAGGCCTGCAACGATCAAAATAATCCAGTTCATAACATTTTGTTTTTTTAACAAAGGTCCCGCTCCGGATCGACAAAAAATTTTACAAATGATAAAAAACAAACCTTTACCTGATATCCGCACGGATCCGGCTAAGGCTGACCTGCGTGATCCCCAGGAAGGAGGCGATATGGCACAATTGCACGCGGTGAAGCAAATCGGGGGTGGCCGACATTAAATCGAGATACCTTTCCTGTGCTGTTTTGAACTGCATGGAAATGAGCCGCTCCTCGGTTTTGATCAGCTCCTGCCCTATCAGCTTGCGGCCCCAGTTGGCAATGTGAATATCGTTCGCGAAAAGTTCTTCCAGGTCCTGCGCTCTCATCTGGTAGAGCTCGCAGGCTTCCAGCGTTTCGATGTGCTCGTAACCCGGCTGTCCCGAAACGTAGCTTTTCATCGAAACCACCACATCGCCTTCTTTTCCAAACCAGAACGTGACATCGCCACGGTCCGCGTCCGAATATGCGCGAACAATGCCGCTGCGGATGAAATAGAGCATCTTTTCGACCCTGCCTGTGCGCATGAGCATATGACCTTTGGGATACCGGACTTCGGAGATGCGTGCTTTCAAAGCCTCTCTCGACTGCGGCGGTAGCGGGTGGAAGTGTTCCAGGATTTCATCTATTTCCATCACGCATCATATTGATAGTTTCGCGACAGCTTCCTCTACCGAAGACAAAAAGTTGATTTGCCTTCCTTTATTGCTTTCAAAAATGAAATCGCGGAGGCTTTTGCTTTCATAGCGGGCAAAATCACCTACAATGGCGAGCCGGACGCGGTATGTGGCAAATTTTTGTAAAATTTCGCCCGCCATACCGGTTTTGAGATCGAAGAAGTCCGGCGTGATGTTGGGTTCGTGCAGGATCATCTCACCGTAGCCCTGGTAATACAAGTCTACCATTAGTTGCAGGCTGTCGTCGGGTGTGCGGATGAGAACTTTTTCAGAAGTGACCTCTGCAATCGTAGTTCCGTTCTGTTGATGGAGTTGAATATTCATAACGAAAATATAGCCATGCGGTTTATACGTGGCGGTGTGCTAAGATAGTCAAAAAGCACTCCGTGAGGCATATTTAGCAATTGAACTTTTTCTACATTGAAAAATATTTATTCTATTCGTCGTTTTGTTTTAAAGCGATGAATAATACAAGTAGCGCTTACAATCAGCATTGGCTCGCTGCTCTGTATCTGATGCACCGAAGGCATTATTACCATACAATCGGCCATTAATTGCGGCCTCAATCTCAGGACAACCCACAGCCCCAAATCCACACCGCGGGGGCTTCGCGACAACCTCTCCGATACATTAAAACTATTTTTACAAACTAGACCGAATAGTATTTTTACGGCACTGGCCGGGCTAATTTGCAAAACAAATCAGCGGTTGTTTAGCACGAAATTTATCATTAATATTCGAATTACACCCCCCGCTAATAATGATTCATGACCCTCGAAGATGCAAACCTGCAAGCAATTTCAAATGACCGTATTCCGCTTTGCCGTACGGGCACGGGACCGCTGAAAGCAAACCAGGCAGGGCTGGCCGAGCAGGTGCAGGAGTTTTTCCGGGGACTATTCAACAAATCTGAATGGCCTGCCCGCTGGTACTGCGGTTCCTGGTCGGATTTTCACGGCTGGCTTTACATTATCTCGGACATTCTCATCTGGACAGCCTATTTCCTGATACCTATTTTCCTTATCCGGTTCATTCAGAGCCGAAAAGATTTCCCTTTCCCAAAAACGATCTGGCTTTTCGTCGCATTCATCCTCTTGTGCGGCACCACGCATTTGATCGACGCACTCATATTCTGGCTGCCCGTGTACCGTGTCAGCGCGTTGGTCAGGTTCGGCACGGCCATCATATCGCTGATAACCGTTTATTATTTATTCAAAATATTTCCCAATGTGCTGTTACTAAGGTCTGTGTCTGATCTGCAACGGGAAATAGACGAGCGGACTTCGGTGGAAGAAAAGATGGCACAGAAGAATAGTCAACTGCAAAGTTTTACCCACATTTTGTCCCATAATCTGCGCAACCATTCAAGCAATATTGCGCTGCTCGCGGATTTTGTCGATGAATCCACGCTTACCAAAGACAATGAGGAGCTGTTCCAGAAGATCAAAATCGTGTCGAAACACCTGAATGGAACGCTCGACGATCTTTCGCAAGTGATCAAAATCCGCGATAACCATCTGGAAGGCGAATTATTGAATATCAGAGAGGTTACCCAGCAGGTGCTGGGTGTGCTCGACGAGAGCCTTCACGCGAGTCAGGCGCAGATCGAGATGGACTTTCAGGAAACGGAGATTACATTCCCGCACATTTACCTGGAAAGCATTCTGATGAACCTGATATCCAACGGTATTAAATACAAGAAAGATGGTGAGCACCCGGTAATCAAACTTCGGTTCTACCGCGATGAAAGGGGTTTTAAAACACTGGAATATAGCGATGAGGGTAAGGGTATTGACCTGACCCTGCATGCCGACAAGGTTTTCGGCTTATACAAAACTTTCCATAAACACGAAGATGCTCATGGAGTTGGCTTGTTTTTAATTAAAAATCAAATAGAAGCCCAGGGCGGAGACATTCAGGTTTTCAGTGAGGTCGACGCGGGAATTACATTTAAAATTACTTTCAACGAAAATGCTTGAAATCCTCTGCGTAATTGATGACGACAAAATCTTCACTTACCTGCTAAAACGAATTATTGAAAAAGCCAAAATAGCCCGGGAGATCATTTTTTTCGAGAATGGCCGTGATGCCCTCGATTACATTTCCCTCAACCGCGAAAACACGCTGAAACTCCCGCAATTGATATTGCTCGACATTAATATGCCTATTCTCGACGGTTGGCAATTTCTGAACGAATATGGAAAACTGAAACCGGACGTGCCTCAGCCAATATCGATTTGCATGATGAGTTCTTCGGTCGAGGTGGACGATTACAACCGGGCGATGGGTTCGGGACATGTGATGGATTACCTGCAAAAGCCTGTCCAGATACCTTCGCTGAAACAAGTTACCGATCGCGTACTGCTATTCCTTGGCCCGAAATAGCGGCAGACTTGCTACTTTTGCCTTATTACTAAAAATCTACCGAACTGCCATTCCGTATCCTTATAGCGCCGCTGGACTGGGGACTGGGACATGCCACGCGCTGCATCCCTGTCATCCGGTACCTTATTGACGAAGGATGCGAGGTCACCATTGCCGCTTCGGGTGCTACGGCGGCATTATTGCAAAGCAATTTTCCCGATCTGCCGCAGTTGCCCCTTGCCGGTTACAACATCACGTACAGTCGTAGCGGCGGCACTTTCGTTGCGAAAATAGTAGCTCAAATCCCCAAAATCCTGGGAGCGATCGGGCGCGAGCGCCAGTGGCTTCGCGAAATGCAAGCCAGGCACCGGTTCGATCTGGTCATCTCCGACAACCGGTACGGATTGAAAATAAAAGGGTTGAGATCGATTATCATGACCCATCAGCTGAATATTATTACCGGTTTAGGGATGGGCACCGACTGGCTGATGCGGAAACTGCATTACCGCATCCTCGAAAAATTCGACGCATGCTGGATCGTTGATGTACAGGAAAACGGCGGACTGGCCGGCAAGCTATCGCACCCGCCTCGCATTCCCTCGAATGCACGTTATATTGGCCTGCTATCGCAATTGCGGTCTTCGGCTACGCCCCCGCCAGTTCAAAATAACAGCATACTGATCTTGCTATCAGGGCCGGAACCCATGCGGGAGATGTTGGAAGAAAAGTTGTTTCGGCAAGCCGCGTCTGCCACCGATTACCATTTTCACATCGTGGCCGGTAATCCCTCGGGCGCGGCACGAACCAGGCTGCCTGCGCACATTACGTACGTTACGCACGCCAACGCGGAGGAACTTGCAACAACACTCGCTGACGCCCGACTTGTCATTTGCCGAAGCGGTTATTCCACGTTGATGGATCTGGCGATGCTCGGAAAAAAGGCATTGCTGATCCCTACACCCGGGCAGTCGGAGCAGGAATATCTGGCTCGGCATTTACAGTCGCAGGGAATCGCTTTGAGCAGGCAGCAAGCCGCTCTCGATCTAAAACAGGATATTCCGGAAGCATTGGGTTACAATGGTTTCAGACTGCAAGGCTATCAGAGCCAACCCAATGAGCTGCGAGAGGCGATCGATAGCATACTCAGGCAGCCGGGACACCAGTCGGCCTAGTGCCCCGGCTTGCTGTTAACGGGTACCAGCCACTGCAGAACCGGCTCTGTGCGCCCGCATTACGTGCAGCATTTGCAATACCACCGATAATATGATCAGGGCCAGGCCGAGGTAAAACGACCAGCGGAGTTCCTTGTTCTCATGATAGATGAGTATGGCCAGTATAATCGTGTAAACGGGTTCCAGGTTCAGGCTAAGGTTGACTGTGAATGCCGAAATGCGGCGCAGCACCTGGGTTTGCAACATATACAACACCACCGTGCAGAAAAAAGCCAGCAATAGCAGGTAACCCAGGTCCGACCATGAAGGTATGAGTGTTTCGACCGGAAAAAAATAGCCATACAGCGGCATTAGCGGAGTCAGCGCAATGCCTCCGCCGAGCATCGCATACATAGTGGCAGTCTCGCTTTTGAAAGAATGCGCCAGCCGCTCGTTGGAGATCATATAGAGTGACCCGAGCGCCGAAGAAATCACGCCGAGTGTGATACCGATGCGGTACCGGGCATCGAAACTAAAAATCAAAGCAATGCCCAGAAGCGTGAGCAGGCTAAGCAGCAACTCGGAAAGCACGAAGGCCCTACGGTTGATCAGCGGCGAAAAAATAGCCGTGAAAAAACCAGCCAGCGAGAAGCAAACCACACCTACCGAAATATTGGAATACTTGATACTACCGTAAAAGAAGATCCAGTGCATTCCGAGAAAAAGCCCAGTCAATGAAATGCGGGCAAAGTCGCGGAATGCTATGCGTTCGAGCTTTTTGGTTGCGGCGAGGATCAGCAGCATCAGAATTCCCGCGAGCCAAATGCGGTACCACGACAGCAGGCCCTCATTGACGGTGATCAGTTTTCCGAAAATACCGGTAAATCCGGCGAGCACGATGGCTATATGCAGCTTGATGAAAGCTTGTTTCATTGTAATGCTTGTTCAAAAGGTATAAAATGGACATCGGACGCTGCGAAAACAGCGCAAACCGGTTAAGCGTAACCCACAACGGGGCTAAGGCTCAACAACCCTCATGAACAATGGTAATAGCAACATTGCCTCCCGAAGAAACGGGAAGTACCAAAATAGATTCCGGTCGTTAAGCCGTTCAGGCTACCGGAGGAGGCGAAATGCAGAAAAGAAGTCTGTTCTCGGACATGGTATTTGAAATTATCCTGCAAAAATAGGGCAATTTATATGAAGACCAACCCCGGGCTTCATTTTCCTTTTCAACCGGGAAATATTGTACGATATTCTCATTTTTTTACACTTATTTTACCATTCAGGAAAATTCACCAAATCACTTATGAAAAGACAATTACAACTATCAATCGCATTGTTATTGGCACTTTGCGTTGCTCAACGTACATTTTCTCAAGGCTGCGTGGCCATTCGTGGCACGGGTAACGCCTGCATGATCGCCCATGCCGACAGCAACGACCATGCACAATGGGTAGTCACGACGAGCGGACGCTATTTCAAGTCGTTCCGCCATTTTTCAGGTAAAACTGAGAATAAGGAGCGCCTCGTACAGCACACCGAGGTGATTAACCACACGGCTTCGATCGACATTAACATCATGCGCGTTCTCAACGATCGCTGGTCATTAATGGTCGACCTCCCGATCATTTCAAATGCGCGTTCGTCACTCTACGAGCACGGCCTGGTCGCTGGTGCCAATAAATTCAACGAGCGGCACAGCATGCATTCTTTCGGCATCGGCGACCTGCGTATTGCAGCCTACCGCTGGCTTTTAGATCCCAAGAAGAGCACTCGCGGGAATATTCAACTGGGTCTGGGCATTAAATTACCGACCGGGGACTATGACTACCAGGATTATTGGTACAATGTCGGCCCGAATGGTGCGAAAGAGCTTCGTACCGTCGACCAGTCGATTCAGCTCGGCGACGGCGGAACCGGCGTTACAGTGGAATTGAATACATTTTATAACATATTCCACAATTTCGGCGTGTATGGCAATTTCTATTACCTCGTAAACCCACGCGAGCAGAATGGCGTACGTACCTACCGTGAGACCTTGTCGCCCCGCCTGGCCAACGAGGCCATCATGAGCGTTCCCGACCAGTACATGGCACGCGGCGGTTTCAGTTATTCCCTTAACCCGGTGTTGAAAGGCTGGGCTGTTGCGGTGGGAGCGCGTCTGGAAGGTATTCCGGTACACGACCTCGTAGGCGGCAGCGGCGATTTCCGCCGACCTGGCTACGTGTGGGCCGCAGAGCCTGGCATCACTTATTCCGGCGAGAAATTCAGTTTCTTCGCGACGGTACCGGTTGCATTCGTCAGAAACCGCACACAAAGCGTGACCGACAAGGAGTATTCCGACAAATCGGGCACATTTGTACGTGGCGATGCCGCATTTGCAGATTACTCGGTCAATGCGGGCGTTTCGTTTAAATTCTAATTCGTTTTTGAATACAAAATAAAATGGCCAGACCTGCGAATCGCATAGGTCTGGCCATTTTATTTTTAAATACAACCTTTCTTAAAGGCCGCTGATCTGAACGCCCAGCAACTTGTAAAACTCTTTCAGAATTGCCGGGTGGCCGGGCCATGCAGGTGAAGTAACGAGGTTACCATCCACAACGGCCTGATCGGCCGGGATATTCTTCCAGGTACCGCCAGCCAGCTCGATGTCCGGCCCTATCGCGACATAGGCCGTCAGTGTGCGGCCCTCCAATACTCTCGCGGCGGTCAATATCTGGATTCCATGACAGATCGCGGCTACCGGTTTGTTTGCTTCAAAGAAATGCCGGGTGATTTCGAGCACCCGCTTGTTGAGGCGCGTGTACTCGGGCGCACGGCCGCCCGCGATGTACAATCCGTCGTATTCTACCGGGTTAATACCTTCAAAATCAGCAGTAATTGCGAAACGGTGACCTGGGGTTTCCTTGTACGTCTGATCGCCAACGAAATCATGGACGGCCGTTGGCACGGTGTCGCCTTTCTTGCGGTCAGGCGCCAGGGTATCGACCTCAAATCCAACGGAAAGCAAAGCCTGGTATGGCACCATAGCTTCATAATCTTCGACATAATCCCCTGCCAGCAACAGAATTTTCTTTGACATAACGGTTTAAGTTTAGTGATTTAAGAATTGCTTAAAGCTACGCGAAAAACGGCCTTCTGGTTCCTGCCAAGAGCCATTTCTCTATTCATATTCTTTGAGCAAAGTCCGGATATCGCGGATGAGCTCGTAGGTCCCTTCGTCGGTGGTGCCGTCGTACATACCGCGGATGTGGCGATCCTTGTCGAGCAGCACGAAATGTCCGCTGTGGAGAAATCCGCCGGGCGATTTGGCATCTTCGGCCGCGGTAATGAGGTAATGCTTTTGTCCAATTTCGTAAATCTTCCCGCGGTCGCCTGTTACAAACTGCCATGTTGCATTGCGCACGCCAAGGTCGTTTGCATAGGTTTTGAGCACTGCGGGCGTGTCGTGTTCCGGGTCAATGGTATGGGATAGAATGCGTACGGTCGGATTGTCCTTCACTTCGTCGTACACTTTGAGCATGTTCTTTTTCATAACGGGACAAATCGTCGGGCAGGTGGTAAAAAAGAAATCGGCGATGTAGATTTTGTCTTTAAAATCCAGCTCGGTTACCGGCCGGTTATCCTGGTTGGTAAACGAAAAGGCGGGGATCGAAGGGTAGCTCTTTTCTCTGATGGATTTTCCCGCAACCGTCCTGGTAATGGTTTCGGGTTCGCCCAGGTAGGGCAGTTTACGGTCTTCGCAGGCAAGCAGCAATGCCGCTGCCAGCAGACCGGCGATCAATCGTCGGGTATGCATGGTAATTGTGATATTAGAATAAAGGAAATAGAATTGAAGGCGCTGCAACAGAGAGCGCATAGAGATTGACCCGGCTCAAAAACCCCGTATTAAGCCGGAATTCGAGCCTGAAAACGTCGCTAATTAGCCCAAAGGTGGATGAAATATCTCCGAAGCAACGGAGGGCGGAAGGAACGGCGAAATATAGCTGAATGTGACCGCCAAATTCGTTTCAAAGTACTCAGGCGATTGGAAAATGAACGGCTTGCCCGTATCCATTACCTGGAAGAGCAGGTTAGCCATATAGCTTTGCTCCGCCCGGCGCTCTTCCTGTTTTTTAGCCTCGACCACCTTTTCGGCAAGGTAGCATTTGCCCTCGCAGACCACGATAGGATTGTCGCGGTTTATGCAGAGGTTGGCAATAATATATTCCTTCCGCAGCTCGTAGTCGAGGTAAACCAAAGGAATAACCCACGCTTTGACAAGCATAAGGAGCACAAAGCCCAGGGTGATCCATTGTTTAACAGAGGCCTTCAAGCGTAAGGAAAGCGATTTTGATACAAACGAACTGCCCGGCAAAGCTAACGCCCAATCACTGAGATAACAAATCCGAGCGTATTCATTCCCCTTCCTCCCCTTCTCCCACCTCATTCCTTCAAAAAAAATCTCAAAAAAAAATCACTTTTATTTTGTACCAATTAGTAAAGTATTATACATTTGTAACATCAAACAAAAAGAGCAATGGCAGGCAGACCCAAAATATATGACGAAACAACGATCCTCGACAAGGCGGTGGAAGTCTTTTGGGAGAAAGGGTACACCAACGCCACTGCCGACGACCTGCTCCTGGCTATGGGCATCGGCAAAGGAAGTTTCTATTTCGCATTCAAAGGCGGGAAAGAAGAATTGTTCCGGAAGTCGATGGAACGGGTTGTCGAACTGAATTTTAATGCGATCCGCGAGTCGCTGGCGACTTGTGAAAATCCGGTCCAATTCATTAGGGATTTCTTTTTGTCGCTTGCTGGCAACGATTCGCCGGTCGGCAATAAGGGCTGCTACTTTGGTAACGCATTGATACAGGTATCCGCCGACGATTCAGGCTTGAAAATGATTGCAGCAAAGTACCTGCATCTGCTCGAAGAAATATTTACCGAAGCCATTCAGAAAAGCAAGGATCTGGGATTGCTTCAAACAAATGAACCAGCCGGGGCACTCGGTACTTACCTTGTAAATCTTTGGAACGGCCTCAACGTAACGCGCAGAATGGAACCCGACCAGCGAAAACTTGCCGAACTGGTGCGGATGAATCTCAATATCCTTAACTAATTTTTTTGACCAATTTTGTACTATTTAGTACAGTTTATTTAAATCATTTTCAATTTCAAACTCCAAGATCATGAAACGCAAAGCAACAGCAGTATGGAATGGTGACATCAAAACAGGCGCAGGACATATCACAACCGGAAGCACCGTCCTAAACAAAACACAATATTCGTTCAACAGCCGCTTCGCCGACGGCATCGGCACTAATCCTGAGGAGCTGCTTGCCGCGGCTCACGCAGGCTGTTTCACCATGAAACTCGACCTCGACCTGACCCAGGCCGGCTACACCGTCGAATCACTCGAAACGCAATCCGTTGTTACACTGGATAATGGTAAAATCACGAAATCGGAACTGACGCTAGTAGCCAAAGTGCCTAACATTTCGGACGAAGAATTTCAGGTCATCGCCAAAGGTGCCGAAGAAACATGTCCCGTCAGCCAGGGATTTAGTTTTGAAATCGTTTTGACTGCGACTTTGGTGTAGCCCGAAGCGACACAAACGAACGGCATCCTGGCCTCAGTCCGGATGCCGTTCGTTACGTAGCAGCAATAGTCAGAACCAATAAAATCCATTTTTTTGTTGCTAGGTGACAACATGCAGCGAATCATGGATATTTTCTTTAAAAGAATGGCTTCGCCGACAGGCACACTGACGCTGATTGCCTCAGACAATGGTCTAAGAGCTGTGCTTTGGGATTATGACGATACGGAAAAGTCGAGCATCGACAGTGGCATCGAAAATCCGGATCATCCGTTACTGCTCGAAGCCGAGAAACAATTAAACGAGTATTTTGCCAGGAAACGCAAAACTTTTTCCCTGCCACTCGATTTTATCGGCAGCGACTTTCAAAAACAGGTCTGGGAAGCTTTACTAACCATTCCATTTGGTGAAACGCGGTCGTATGGCCAGATAGCCCGCCAGATTGGCAACCCCGATTCCGTGAGGGCCGTGGGCGGGGCAGCTAACAAGAATCCGATCCCTATTATCGCTCCCTGCCATCGCATGGTAGGAGCCAATGGCAAGCTCGTGGGCTTTGGGGGCGGATTGGCAAACAAAGCACTGCTGCTGGAACTAGAAGCGCCATTCCGTCAGACCACGCTCTTCGAGTGAGGCGGCGAAAACAGGTAACCGAAAGTTAACCTATTTCACTTTCGGGATTTATTCTTACCTTTGCAACATTAATCACCAACCGGAACACCAGGTGTAAGAAACCATTTCTTTCAGGAAAATAGACGCACGCGGCCGTTATGGCGGCTGCTATTATTCATTCTTAAAAGAAAGTTTCTATGCTTTTTCTTCAAGGTGTTACCTATGCACACCCCAACCGGGATGTGCTATTCTCCGATATTAATTTAACTGTAAATAAGCAGGACAAAATCGCGCTCATCGGCAATAATGGCGCGGGGAAATCTACATTGCTGGCGATCCTCGCCGGAAAGCTGAAACCAGCATCCGGAGCGGCCGGGGCAGATTCCAGACCCTATTTCGTACCGCAGCATTTCGGACAATATAACGGGCGAACCGTTGCGGAAGCGTTGGGTATCCACGACAAGTTGCTGGCCCTGAAAGAGATCCTGGAAGGACATTTGACGGACATTAACCTCGAATTGCTCGACGATGACTGGGGTATCGAAGAACGTTGCCAGGAGGCTTTCGCGCATTGGCAACTGAATGGGATAGCCCTCTGCCAGCCTATGGCTATGCTGAGCGGCGGGCAAAAGACGAAGGTTTTCCTCGCAGGAATCCTCATCCATGAACCACAAATTGTGTTGCTTGACGAGCCCAGCAACCACCTGGATGCGGCCGGCAGGGCATTGCTGTACGACTACATACGGTCGACGGGCAATACGCTGGTTATCGTAAGCCACGACAGGGCGCTGCTAAACCTCCTCGATACCGTCTGCGAGCTGGGTAAGCGCGGAATAACCATCTACGGCGGTAACTATGACTTTTACGCCGAACAAAAAGCGATTGAAAATGAGGCATTGAACCTCGATGTGAAAGCGAAGGAAAAAGCGCTTCGCAAGGCCAGAGAAATCGAGCGGGAATCGGTGGAGCGGCAACATAAACTGGATGCGCGTGGGAAAAAGAAGCAGGAAAAGGCGGGGCTTCCGGCGATCGTCCAGCATGCGTTCAGAAACAATGCGGAACGAAGCACGGCTCGAATGAAGGGAGTGCATGCCGAGAAAGTGGGGGGGTATTGCACAGGAACTAAGTCATTTGCGCGGCGAATTACCTTCGTTAGACAAAATGAAAGTCGATTTCGACAATTCATTGCTTCACAAAGGGAAGATTCTCGTAACCGCCTCCCGGGCTAACTTTGCTTACAGTGACCAACAGCTTTGGCGTGAAACCCTCGATTTTCAGATCACGAGCGGAGAACGCATTGCGATCAAGGGCGCCAATGGATCGGGCAAGACGACGTTGATACGCATGATCCTGGGAGATTTGCAACCCAGCGCGGGATCCATCGAGCGAGCCGATTTCAAGTCTATTTACATCGATCAGGATTATTCCCTGATCGATAACAGTTCCACCGTCTATTCCCAGGCCTGGAAATACAACTCCGGCGGGTTGCCGGAGCATGATATCAAAACCCGCCTGAACCGTTTTTTGTTTACCCGGGAATATTGGGACAAACCGTGCATTAACCTCAGCGGGGGTGAAAAAATGCGGCTGGCGCTGTGCTCATTGGCGATAGCTACCCAGGCGCCCGACATGATTATACTCGACGAACCTACCAACAACCTCGATATCCAGAACATCGGCATACTTACCGCAGCGATCAACGAATACCGGGGAACATTGCTGGTCATCTCGCACGACTTGCATTTTTTACAGGAGATTGGTGTTGACAGGGAGTTGACGCTGGGATGATTGCCTATATTTAACCCAAAAATTTGCTCCATGCTGGATATCGTAATCGAAGCCCGGAAGGCTGCTATCAGTGAATCGGTGATGGTGAAGCGGATTCTTCCTTTCCGTCTCAGAAGAATGGTCGGCCCGTTCATATTTATGGATCACGCCGGACCGCTGGGCACTGTGCCGGTCAACCCGTCGGCGATGGATGTGCTGCCGCACCCGCATATCGGGCTTTCTACGGTCAGTTATCTGTTTGATGGCCAGGTTACGCACCGCGATAGCACAGGTGTGCAGCAGATCATACGTCCCGGAGAAGTGAATTGGATGACGGCCGGCAGCGGGATTGCGCATTCGGAGCGTTTCGAAGATCCTGCCGCCTTGGCAGGTGGCCTAGAAATGATCCAGACCTGGGTCGCTCTTCCCGAAAAGGACGAAGAAGCCACGCCTTCTTTCAGAAATTATGCTAAAAATGAACTGCCGGTGTTTACCGACAAGGGGGTATGGATGCGGCTCATAGCTGGCGATGCGTTTGGGTTATCCAACGGCGTCGAAACTCTTTCTCCCCTGTTTTATCTGCACGCGGTCGTCGAAGCCGGAGCGACGTTCAGGATTCCCGATGGTTATTCCGAACGCGCCGTTTACCTGGTGAAAGGATCTGTTGAAACAGGCGGTCATTTCTACCAGCCTGGCCAGATGCTTGTTTTTAACAAAAATGCAGAGCCAACTATCAAAGCCACGGAAAACACGACATTAATGCTCCTGGGTGGCGAACCGCTGAGTGAACGATTTATCTGGTGGAACTTCGTGTCGTCGAGGAAAGAACGTATCGAACAGGCGAAAGAAGATTGGAAACAAGGCCGCATTCAGCTCCCGCCTGCCGATGATCATGAGTTTATCCCATTGCCCGAGGACTACTCACGGCCAGCCGGAACCCCTCCCCGGCCGGAACCGCTGTCCTGAGCCGCTTAGCCGGCGAGCCTGGACGGCGGTATGCCAAATGCTTTTTTAAATGCGAATGAGAAATGTGAAAGGTCTTCGAAGCCGATTTCCAGATACACATCTGAAGGTGCCCGGCCTTTTTCCTTAATCAGGTAATGCGCCTCCTGCAAGCGCCTCTGCTGCAACCAGCGGCTGGGCGATGTGTGGAATATGTGTTCAAAATCACGTTTGAATGTCGCCAGGCTGCGTCCGGTCAGGTAAGCGAAACGGTTTATCTGCACATTGAAATGAAAGTTCTCATTCATAAATGCTTCCAGATCGATCTTCCCCGGCTCGCTAAAATCGAACAATATGTCTTTCATAACCGATGACGAGCGCAGCAGGATCATAATGGCCTCCCGCACTTTCAATGCCTGTAAATTAGCATCTATCATTTGGTCGTCCTCACTATATGGCATCAACGAATCCATAAAGCCCTTTACCAGACTTCCGCCTTTCAATGCGATAATGGACCCGGCATCCTTACTTTGCGAATGATCTGCATGATAACCATGCTCCATCGCGAAACTTCGCAGGGTTCCCTGGTCCAGGTAAACCGAAATAGATTTAAAAACACCATTTACCGGCGGCTGCTTGATGAATTTGAGCAGCTGATTGCGCCGGGTAAACCGGAAATCCCCTTCCTTGAAAACATACTCTTTTTCCCCATTGTTGATCGTGAGCGTCCCGGAGATCTGGTAACTGAACACGTGCTCGGATGAAAACTGCTCCCCCTCGCGGTTCCGCGTGAAATAGCACGAATACGCGATGGGAGATGCTTGCTTCTTGGATTTCAGATCAGCCATGAACAAAGTTAGAAATTATGCGTCCTTTTTGCCGCGTGTGTACCATTTGCCCATTGATGTTTCGAGAAAATCTTCCGATTCGTGATGGTCGGTAGAGATACTCACATGCTCCCATTCCTCCATTTCCGCCTTGCGGGCTTGGTCGGCATTTTTGAGTATTCCAATGGCCTCGCTGCCGAGCACGAGATGTATCGGCGGTGCGGGATGAGCGGCCAATGCCACCATCACATCCGCAGCTTTTTCAGGATCACCCACAGGCACGAATTTGCCGGATTTGAAATAATCGGTACGCTGATTGACCATCTCGTAACCCTCGATCTCACGGGCGTAGGTCATCGAAGCACCGGCCCAGTCGGTGCGAAAACCACCCGGTTCAACGCTGGTAACGTAAATACCCAGCGACGCTACTTCTTTGGCTAACGCCTCGGTGAAACCGGCCAGACCGAACTTGGCTGCCTGGTACATTGTCAACCCGGCATTGCCAACGCGGCCGCCAATCGAGCTGATCTGCAAAATGCGACCACTACCCTGCTTGCGCATATAAGGCAATACGGCGCGGGTAATTTCGATCGGGGCGGAAAGGTTTGTATCCAACTGGCTGCGTACCTGCTCTTCGGTGTATGCCTCCGCCGCGCCGATGATGCCAAAACCTGCATTATTGACCAGCACATCGATACTTCCGAAATGCGCTACGGCGTCGGCTACCACATAATAGACCTGTTCGTAATTGGTGACGTCGAGCGCTACCGGGTAAATCTGCTCCCCAAATTCGTTGACCAGATCTTCCAGCTGACCAATATTCCGGGCGGTTGCGACTACCTTATCTCCACTTTTTAAAACCGCTTCTGTAAGGCTGCGTCCTAATCCGCGGGCACTGCCTGTAATAAACCATACTTTTGTCATTGTCTTTGTGTTTTAAGTACAATACAAAAGTACCCGCTCCCAGTCTGCCCAGCTTTGTTGAAAAGCTCAAAGTTAATTTGTTGAAAAGCTCATTTCTTCAATACATAAAAGAAAATCTGGGTGCGGATCTTAAAACCCAGCGACTCATACACGCCTATTGCACGCGCATTATCCGCTTTCACGTGCAGGAAAGGCTGTTCACCGTTCTGCTGAATGCGATTTACCTGACGAAGCAGCAAATGCCGCGCATAGCCCTTGCCCAGATGATCGGGATGGGTACAAACAGCGCTGATTTCGGCGTAATCACCGGGATGCATGCGCTGGCCAGCCATGGCGACGAGCTTGTTATTGTCAAAAATCCCTTCATAATGACCGAAACGGATCGTTTCAGTCGAAAACGGCCCGGGAACGGTTAGGCTCGTCAATGCGATCATTTCAGGAACGTGCTCCGTTGTAAGCGGGGTGATTACCGCGCCATCCGACCCTGGGTGCACGGGGCCGTTGTAAATCATCTGGTAACCGGGTATTGCCGCTAAAAGTTGCCAGGGACGAGGGATTTCAACGTTTTCGTTGCTTACAAATATGACGTTATGGTCGAATGGTATAGCTTCATGCAATGCCGGCAGGCCCGCGAGCGCTTCGCCTTCCACTGCTGCAAAGGGCGAAACTTCCGGCAGAAAATACGCACATTCTCCCTGCACGGTCCCGAGCGCGCGGTTGTGCGTGCGTAGCGCATGCCAGGCGGGGTTGTCAAGGATTTCTTTCATCTCAGATAGTCAGTGTTTCTGCTTGTTATGTCAACGCGCCGGGGGATCCCCATGCACATTGCGCAAATCTACATATGAGAAACTGCTCCGCCACTTTTTGACCATTACTTTATAGCCCATTATGGCATATTTGCATGGCATGGTTTTCGTAATAGTGATTGGCGATTTTAACACCTGTATAAGCCATGTCAAAAAATAAAACTGATCGCTTTTTCTACCGCAACAGTCTCTCAATCGTCTTCATATCGTTGTTTGTAGTGGCGTTGATCGCTCAGATCGTTTTCGGTTTGAAAAAGCACAACCAAGAGCTTGAAGAGCTGGGCGGTTCGCCACTCGCATTGGGCGAGTACCTTACCAGCGGTCACTTTTTCTCTGCAACATTCGAAAACTTCCAAAGCGAGTTTCTCCAAATGGCGCTCTACGTCGTGTTGACTATTTCACTGCGGCAAATCGGGTCAGCGGAATCCAAAGATCTGATCAAACCGGAGGAAGTGGACCGCGAACCGGACCCTGGCAAGAAGGATGCGCCGGGCCCGGTGAAGCGCGGCGGGTGGCGGCTGCGGCTTTACCAGCATTCGCTTTCTATCGCATTCGTGATGTTATTCCTGCTAAGCTGGATTGGCCACCTCTATGGCAGTTTCACAGACTTCAACGACCAGCAAATGCTCCACGGACAACCGCAAAAAGATCTGGCCGCATTTCTTACGGAGCCCGACTTTTGGTTCGAAACCTTTCAAAACTGGCAGAGTGAATTTTTGTCCGTCGCTTCGATAGTGGTTCTGTCTATTTTCCTAAGACAAAAAGGCTCTCCCGAATCGAAACCCGTGGATGCACCGCATATGGAAACCGGCAAGTAGGTTTATCACTATCATCTTACTTCTGATCGAACTTTTGATATGACTGATCAACGACTATACCTTGGAACCAGCGGCCTGGTCCTGCCCTACAAAAACAGCCAGGCCTATCCCGCGGCATTTGAAGGATGGAGCCGGCTGCGCATTTACGGCACACTTTTTAACTCCATCGAGATCAATTCTACTTTTTACAAGCTTCCAAAGGCCTCTACCATCACCCAATGGAGCAGTTCTGTGGGCGACCATTTCCAGTTCACATTCAAGCTCTGGAAACAAATCACGCACAACAAGTCGCTCCAATTTGAACAACCCGATCTTGAAAAATTTTTCGAGGTTATCGACGGAGCCAACGACAAACAGGGATGCATTCTCGTGCAGTTTCCGGCGTCTGTCAAGCAGGTATTATTCGGGAAGGTCGAATCGCTGCTGAACGGTATACAGAAAGTTAACCAACGCAATTGGCCGATAGCTGTCGAATTCAGGGATCATTCCTGGTACAACGAGCAGACATATGAACTATTGAATGCATACAGCGCTACGATCGTGTATCATGATAAGGCCGGTAGCACGTCGCCACAGCCCACGCTGGATGCGGGACACATATATTTGCGTTTTCACGGACCCGGGGGCAACTACAAGGGGAGCTACGATCAAGGTCTGCTGTTCGAATATGCCGGTTATATATCCGAATGGCTAAATGAGGGAAAAACTGTTTATGTATATTTCAATAATACGATGGGAGCTGCGCTGGAAAATTTGAGGACACTGGAAAAATTCCTGAAAGAGGAGTTTCTCACTGATCAACTTACTGTTTCCACTAATTAAGGTTCAGGCCGACCGTCAAACCTATATAAGGCTTACCCTGGTAAATCCAGTATTGTCTGTTGTGATCAAGCAAATGGTCTATACCCAGCGCCAGTCCGAAATTCAGTTTCTCGATGGCCATCAGAATGCAAGCGGCCTTCGACCAGATAAAGCCATCGTATTCTACACTGATATTGTCGTCCGTTACCCAGGGGTTCATCGGTGTGACGCCTATGCCTGTTGCCAAACCAGCTGAAAATCCCAGATGCGTCACCCTTTGACTGACTTTCCCGATCGGGTTCCTTTGGTAAGACAACTCGTAGGTATCATTTCGGTAACCTACGTACACTGCTCCGTTGAGGTGATTGCTCAACTGGGGTGTGAACGAGTTGGTGGAAGGACGGTATTTGAAGGGCACTGTAAGTATGTCCAGATCGAACGTGTTCTTCCAGTATTTGCTCGCAGCGATTTCCTTCTCAACAGCACCCGACGGATATACTTTGGGTTTGAGGTCCTTTCGGTCCGGCTTGGCCGTTTTCCAGCCGGCTTGTAGGCGGTACACAAGCACTGAATCTTCCGCATTCTCGATATAGACCAAGGCGCTCCGGTCGCCCTCCTTCGTTTTGTAAATGCCGTCGGTCAGCTTGTATTTGGGGCTATCTTTCAACGCATGACAGGAAGATAGCATCACCAATGCGAGTAAGTACGGTAGCGTTTTGTTCATGCGATGGGTTCCGGATGAAAATTGTTCAGCTAAATTCGGACAAACGTGTCCGAAAGTGTACACCAAAAAACGGATTTCCTTCGAGTAACGGGCCAAACGGATATGTTTTTAAACTGGCATATTAATTTGGCAATAGCGATTGATCACGCAAATAGCGTCACTCTATGCTCCAAAACTACTTCAAAATTGCCTGGCGGAATCTTATTCGCAATAAAACTTACAGCCTGCTGATACTATCCGGCCTCGCCACTGGCATGACCTGCGCGCTCGCGTTATGGCTCTACGTGCACGATGAGCTGAGCTTTGACCGCTATCATCGTAATACCGACCGCATTTACCGGCTCAACCTTCATATTAAATGGAGCGAAAACGAATACAAGCTTAGCATGGCTTCGGCACCATTCGGACCCGTTTTGCGTGATGAATATCCTGAGATTGAAAAGACTTTGCGAGTAAAAAAAGGCGCTCAATTATTCAGGGTGGGCGAAAAGTCATTAAATGTGAAGGAGCTTATCTGTGCAGATTCTACGTTATTCACGTTTTTTGACTACGAGTTTGTTGAAGGTAGTGCGCAAAATGCGCTGAAAGGCAAAAACAGTGTGGTACTCACCGAGAAACTGGCCATGAACCTATTTGGCCGTACTACCGGCATCATCGGGAACTTCGTAACTGTAAAGGACAGCATTCCTTTTAGCGTTACCGGTGTAATCAGGGAAGCCCCTACGAATCATCATCTGAAATTTGAAGCCATCCTGCCTTACACCAACGAGGCCGTGAGCCGGGTACAGCTCGATAAATGGGACGGCTTCAATACGTTCACGTACCTTCTTCTAAACGATGCAAAGGCAGCAGCGAAACTGGAAGATAAACTACCGGCATTTTATAAAAAATACATTGCAGAGCGAATCGGCGACACAGACGGGACCAAGGTGAAGTTTGCGATCAGCTTGCAGCCACTTGGCGACATCCACCTGCATTCATCCCATCTGATGGGAGAAGAAAATGGTAGCACCATGGCCTACGTGTACACATTTTCAATCATCGGGCTTTTCATCCTGCTTATAGCGATCGTCAACTACATCAACCTCGCGACGGCCAGATCGGCTGGCAGGGCGACGGAAATCGGTATCAGGAAAGCCGTCGGCTCACAGTGGTCGCAACTCATTGGTCAGTTTTTGTCAGAGTCGTTGCTCATGGCATTTTTAGCTCTGTTGACGAGCATACTGCTTTTGAATTTGCTCCTTCCATTCTTTAACGACATCTCCGGAAAATCGCTGACGATCAAGTTTTTCGACTTTAAGACATGGACTTTTTGCTTAGGCTTCACATTGTTGACCGGGCTGGCGAGCGGTGTGTATCCGGCATTTATTTTGTCGCGCTTCCGTCCGGAGCAAGTATTAAAAGGTACACCCGGCCGCAATTCCTCGGGTGTGATATTCCGGCAGTCTCTGGTTGTTTTACAGTTTTTTATTTCAATGGTGATGATCGCCGGAACCATTACCGTGTATCGGCAGCTGAATTTTATGCGTACAACACAGCTGGGTTTTAACCAACGGCTAGTAATTAGAATGCCATTGCAAAGTCCATTGCTGCAAGAAAATGCAAATGTGTTGAAAGAAAGGATTTTACAAAATCCACTTGTCGAGAACGCAGCATTGACCAACGGCTCCATTGGCGATCAGCTCAATAATAAAACGACTTTCAGCTTTTACAAAAATGGCTCCGAGGAGTCTGTTAGTGCTGAATATTTTAATGTGGACGCCGACTTCACCGACGTGCTGCAAATCCCCATCGCCGACGGCAGGAGCTTTTCCGACAGACTGGACCACGACAGTTCCAATGCAGTCCTGATCAACCAGGCAATGCTGGAACGCCTGGGATGGAAAAGCTACCGTGATGGCCTTATCGAGCTTAATACCAGAAAAGTCCTGGTCACGGGCGTGATAAGTGATTTTCACCTGCGCTCGCTTCACAATCAGATTGAACCATTGGTACTTGTTCTGAAAAAAGAAAAAACAGACAATTTGCTGGTAAAGGTTTCGGGCGCCGATCTCCCGAAGACAATAGCCGCACTCAGAAAAACATTTAACGATGTGAATGGCAACCAGCCGTTCGAATACCACTTTCTCGATCAGGCATTTGCAAAGCAGTACCGCACCGACGAACAAAAAGGACAGCTATTCCTAGCGTTTTCAACGATTGCCATCATCATCGCCTGTCTGGGACTCTTTGGACTTGCTACTTTTATGGCTGAACAGCGTAAAAAAGAAATCGGCATAAGAAAGGTGTTAGGTGCATCTATCACGAGCATCGTCTCCATGCTTTCAGGCGATTTCCTGAAACTCGTGCTGGTTGCTATGGTTATCGCATTTCCTGTCGGGTTGTATTTAATGGAGAAATGGCTGGGAAACTTCGCCTACAAAATAACGCCTGATTGGTGGATCTTTCCTTTGGCAGCCGGCCTCTCCATTCTCATTGCCATCATCACGGTCAGCTTTCAAAGCGTCAGAGCAGCACTGACAAACCCTGTAAAAAGTTTGCGTTCTGAATAACGGCCCGGCAAAGACCTGCTGCTTAGAAGGCGTCCCAACAAAAAAGCACTCACGAACTATCGCAAGTGCTTGACATTTCACGTGATCCCGTTTGGATTCGAACCGCCCGGCGGCCCGACAAAGACCTACTGCTTAGAAGGCCGCTCAACAAAAAAGCACTTACGAATATTCGCAAGTGCTTGGCATTTCGCGTGATCCCGTTTGGATTCGAACCGCCCGGCGGCCCGGCAAAGACCTACTGCTTAGAAGGCCGCTCAACAAAAAAAGCACTTACGAATAATCGCAAGTGCTTAATAATCAAGTGATCCCGTTTGGATTCGAACCGCCCGGCGGCCCGGCAAAGACCTACTGCTTAGAAGGCCACCCAACAAAAAAGCACTCACGAACCATCGCAAGTGCTTGGCATTTCACGTGATCCCGTTTGGATTCGAACCAAAGACCTACTGCTTAGAAGGCAGTTGCTCTATCCAACTGAGCTACGGGACCGGATATTGGAGACCTACTGCCTTCTAAGCAGTTGGTCGATTAACTTCAAAAAAAACAGGCAGTCAGCAGTGCAGTGAAACTGCATACGGCTTACTGCCTGTTTTTGCTTTTCGTCGGGGAGACAGGATTCGAACCTGCGACCCTCTGGTCCCAAACCAGATGCGCTACCGGGCTGCGCCACTCCCCGAATTTTTCTCTTTCTACTTTTAAAAGAGCCTTACTTTCAGACGTTCAGAAAAGGTGTAGAGGAAGCGGGATTCGAACCCGCGGTACCCTTGCGAGTACGGCAGTTTAGCAAACTACTGGTTTCAGCCACTCACCCATCCCTCCTTCTTCCGTCGTTCCGGGATGCAAATATAGCGGGTTCGTTTTCAGAAAAGCAAACATTTCAAGAAAAAAAACTTCACCAGAAGCCTGAAATCCCTATTTTTGGCAAAGTTTAAATTACACAATACGTTCATTATGAACTGGAATTACCCCTTTGAGAGCACTGAATATTTTTTTATATTTTTTTTCATTTTCGCTTATACAGCCTACATCATACGCACCGTTCGCATCGCCCGGCAGCTTCAAACCACGGCGCGGACGCTTATCATCAAACTCTTTTTACGCAGCATCACCTTCTCGCTTTTGATCATTAGCCTCCTCGGGCCATCGTTCGGCGAGGCCGAGCGTGATATTCAGGCGAAAGGAAAGGACATATTCATGGTGGTCGATCTATCGAAGTCAATGGACGCGGCGGATGTTACGCCTTCGCGCCTGGAAAAGGTGAAATTTGAATTGAACCGGTTTGTGGAGAATGAGCGGGCGAACCGGATCGGCATTATCATTTTCTCAAACGACGCGTACATCCACGTCCCGCTTACGTACGACGCGGCCGCGCTCGAACTTTTCATCCAGTCGCTGCAAACAGACCTGCTGCCTACGAACGGTACGAACGTCTGCGGCGCAATGGAAATGGCTTACAACAAACTCATGAATACCGCCGACCCGACGAGCCGCTCGAAAGTAATGGTGCTTTTTACCGATGGTGAGAACGGTTCGGGTTGCAGTAATGCGCTCTTCAACAATCTCAGGCGGTTCGGCATCGGGGTGTACGCAGTGGCGGTGGGCACAAAGGTCGGCATCAGCATCCAGGAAAACGGCAAGCCGCTGATGGACAAAAACGACAAGCTGGTCATCAGCAAACTGGACGAGAACTTCCTGCGCGGGGTCACCAATTCATCGCGCGGGACGTATTATGAGCTCAACAATTCGAAGAATGATATTCAGAAGCTGATCAGCGACGTAAACCAGGCCGAAGGCGCGCTGGTGGATTCGCGGACGATTACGGTTGTTAGTAACAAGTATTACTATTTTCTGGGGGCAGCACTCGTACTGATCCTGCTCGACGTACTAATTACCATTGGAACGTTTCGACTGTAAGCAGCAATTCCCTATTTTTGCACCCAAATGTGAACCGATATGACGTCTCTGATCCTTTATGTCCTGCTTTGGCTTTGGGATAACCGTACGTTCGATTCCATTACCAAGGCGAACCAGAGAAAGCTGGATGCCGAGCGAGCTTTTCAGAAAAAAGAGTTTACGAAATCGGCCGAGCTGTACCGGCAAATCACCTATGGCTCGCTCTTTTCCGACCCTGCCGCAAGGTTGAATTTAGCCCATTCACTATACAAAACGGGCGACTACAAACAGGCTTTGAAACATTACAGGCTACTAGGTGACATTGAAAATAACAGTATTGCATCGGTAGCCAATGCACAAATCGCATTGATTCTCGTAAACAAAAAAGACACAGCCAGCGCGCTGACGCACCTTAGAACCGCATTACGTCTAGAACCGGGCAATGCACTTGCGAGGGTTAACTATATTATCCTCAAAAAGAGCTTCTCGGGCGTGGAGCAGCCATCGGACCTCACTACGAAAAAAAGAAGGTCGAACCAGCAACAAACCGCCCAGAACCAGCCACAAACGCCGCCCGAACCGCCGCAAGAATCACGGGAGGCTACTGAGGACTTAAAAAAAGAGGAACTTCTGAAAAGTCTTAAAGCGATGAACATGTCGGAAGAGCAGGCCAGGGCCATTCTTGATGCCATGAAATCGAACGAATCCCAATATATTTACCAGCTCCGACGCAAACAGTACAACCAAAAGCCCGGACAAAAGAGCGAAATCGAATGGTAATTTTACCAATAATCTAATGAACAGTATACCAGCAACCAACTTCCAGTTCCCCGGCCAGACAGGCTTTTACAAAGGGAAAGTCCGTGACGTTTACTCGTTTGAAAAACGTCTGGTGATGATCGCCACCGACCGTATTTCGGCATTTGACGTGATCCTGCCCCGTGCTATCCCTTATAAAGGCCAGGTTTTGAACCAGATCGCCGCCCACTTCCTGAACGCCACTTCCGATATCGTGCCTAACTGGCTCGAAGAAGTGCCGGATCCGAACGTGAGCATCGGTATCAAATGCCAGGCCTACCCGGTGGAAATGGTAGTAAGAGGTTATCTGGCCGGTCATGCGTGGCGTGAATACAAGTCAGGAAAACGCGAAGTATGCGGCGTGGCATTGCCCGAGGGTTTGAAAGAGAACGACAAGCTCCCTCAGCCCATCATTACGCCTACTACCAAGGCCCACGAAGGCCACGACGAGGACATTTCAAGGGAACAAATCCTCGCGCAGGGGCTCGTGAGCGAAGACGAGTACGAGCATTTGGAACGTTACACGCTCGCATTGTTTGCAAAAGGAACCGAAATGGCCGCCGATCAGGGATTGATATTGGTGGATACCAAATATGAATTCGGACAATTGGATGGCACGATTTATTTGATCGACGAAATCCACACTCCCGATTCATCAAGATACTTTTATAAAGATACTTATGAGGAAAATCAGCGCGCCGGAGTGTCCCAAAAACAGCTTAGCAAGGAATTTGTAAGAGAATGGCTCATCGAGAACGGCTTCCAGGGTAAAGACGGCCAGACCGTACCTGAAATGACAGACGAAAAAATACTGTCGATCTCCGAACGCTACATCGAGCTTTTCGAAAAGGTTACCGGCATGAAGTTCCAGAAAAACAACCTGGACCACCCGTTGGAAAGAATTGAAAAAGCCATTCTGCGTGCAATGGCCTGAGGCGAACTACTCACTTAACAAAATAATTGTTCGACAAAACGACAACCGAAATGGATTTTAAACTGGAAAAGAAAGAACAATACGTCTATATCGAAACGGATGCAGCCGCTTTCGCCGGTGATGTACCAGCGTCTTTCGAAGAAACAGCCCGCTCGCTTTTCAGGGAGGGCTATCACAGCCTGATCGTGAATATGCAAACGGTGAAATCACTTGACGCGACGGGAATCGCCACATTGAAAAAAGTAAACCGCCTGTGTGCGAACGATCTGGGCATGCTCGCGATCGTCACACGCGACGACGATTTCATGGATACTTTGGAAGACCTGCATATTCCCGATCTCACGGTTTTGCCTACCAAAGAGGAGGCAATCGACGCCGTTTTCATGCACAGTCTTGAAAATGAGTTCGGTGCGGGCGATGACGATTACGACGATGAAGATTACGAAGGCGTAAGTGAATCGAAAGAGCCTTGATATTTGAATAATATAATTTCCAGCCATTTACGACAACGTCCCGCCAAGCCCCGGCGGGACGTTTTTTGATGTCTTTGCCACACTTTTTATATTTTCCTTAGGCACTTTTTGTAATCCTCCAAGGAAGCGAAAATGGCGTTTCCAGCTTAGCAAAATGGTAACCAATACGGGTATTCGTTACACGATTATCAATATTTCGATAATAATTGTAATTAATCGGCCAAATGTATATTGGTGATATAAAATTTTGCCATTCCCATTATAAGCCAAATATTTTTTATGATTATCTTGCGTGGCTTTACCCAAATCATCACACACTGGCGTTTTCGCTTTCCTTTTAAAGTGCTTATTTAAACAGATTCTAATTACGAATTTGTTAATTACCTACAATTCGATAAATGTCGCAAATGTCTGAACAAATGGTAGAAAATCAGGGACTGTACCGCCCGGAATTTGAGCATGATGCATGTGGAATCGGTTTCCGGGCTAACATCAAGGGTCGTAAGTCGCACCAGATCGTGGCTGATGCCATTCATATGCTCGAAAGGATGGAGCATAGGGGTGCTACTGGTTTTGACCCTAACACCGGTGACGGTGCTGGTATTTTAATTCAGATCCCTCACGAGTTCTTTGTAGAAGAATCTACCAAGTTGGGCTTCCATCTGCCGCCGGCAGGTGAGTATGGTGTAGGGATGATCTTTTTCCCGGGCGACGAGCTTGCCAGGGAGGAAAGCAGGGATATCCTGAACCGAAAGATCAAGAAGCTGGGCCTGCAACTGCTCGGCTACCGCGAGGTTCCTACCCTGAACAATACCCTCGGTGAAGGCTCTCTCTCTGTTGAACCATCAGTAGAGCAGGTTTTCATTAAACGTCCGGACGACATTACGGACGATATGGCGTTTGAACGCAAGCTGTTCATTCTCCGCCAGGTATCGGCAAGACTGATTAAAGACACGGTAAAAGGCGCGAAGAATTTCTATTACTCGTCGCTTTCATGCCGCACGATCTCATATAAAGGACAGCTTACCACTGCCCAGTTAAAATATTACTTCCCGGATCTGGAAAACGAATCGGTTGTATCTGCATTGGCAGTCGTACACTCGCGTTTCTCGACCAACACATTCCCTTCATGGGAGCTGGCCCAGCCATTCCGCTACATCGCGCACAATGGTGAGATCAACACCGTGAAAGGTAACGTGAACTGGATCCGCGCCGGGGAAAAATCATTCGAGTCCAAATTCTTCTCGAAAGAAGAAATGGATATGCTCCTGCCGATTTGCGACAGGAACCAGTCCGACTCCGCCAACCTCGACAATGCCATTGAATTACTGCACCTTTCGGGCCGCTCATTGCCACACGTGATGATGATGCTGATCCCCGAAGCATGGGACGGCAACGAGCAGATGGATCCTGAGCGCAAGGCATTCTACGAATACCATGCCGCGATTATGGAGCCTTGGGACGGTCCTGCGTCGATCTCGTTCACCGACGGTAAAATGGTAGGCGCTACGCTCGACCGTAACGGTCTGCGCCCTTCACGCTACTGGGTACTCGACGATGATACCATCATCATGGGCTCGGAAGCGGGTGTGTTGGAGGTGGATCAATCAAGAGTAGTTACCAAAGGCCGCCTGCAACCCGGACGTATGTTCGTGGTGGATATGGAGCAAGGACGCATTGTTCCCGACGAAGAAATCAAATCGCAAATCTGCTCGGCGCAGCCTTACCAGCAATGGCTGGATGATAACAAACTGCACGTGGACGCGCTCGATCACCCGATTCGCACGTACCGCGCGTATGACGAGAACGCATTGCTGAAACGCCAGGTAGCATTCGGTTATACGTCGGAAGATTTGCGCATGATCCTCGGACCCATGGCGCAAACTGGTATGGAAGCGATCGGTTCAATGGGTACCGACTCTCCGCTTGCCGTTCTTTCCGAGCAGAGCCAGCATTTGTCTACCTATTTCAAACAGCTTTTCGCACAGGTTACCAACCCGCCGATCGACTCGATCCGCGAACGTGCGATCATGTCCCTGATCTCTTTCGTAGGCAGCACCGAGAACATTCTCACTGAAACACCAAAACACTGCCGCCAGATCGCATTACCGCACCCGATCCTTTCGGTGCAGGAATTCGACAAGCTGCGTTTTGTAGATAAAGACGGCTTCCAGGCCAAAACAATCAATACCTACTTCCGCGCCGACGAAGGTGGAAAAGCACTGGAAAGAGCATTGGAAAGAATCTGCCGTTACGCGGTAGACGCTATCGACGACGGTTTCGAGATCCTGATCCTCTCCGACCGCGCCATCGACTCCGACCATGCGCCGATCCCTTCATTGCTCGCAACGGCAACCATCCACCACCACCTGATCCGCGAAGGATTGAGAGGACGTGTAGGATTGCTCGTTGAAGCGGGAGACGTTTGGGAAACCCACCACGTAGCGACATTGATCGGCTACGGTGCGGCGGGTATCTGCCCTTACATGGCGTTCGAAACGCTTTCGTACATGAACCGCAAAGGCATGATCGAAGGCGAGTTCACCGATGAAAAACTGCATTACAACTATATCAAGGCCGTTAACAAGGAGCTTTTGAAGATATTCTCGAAAATGGGAATCTCTACCCTGCAATCCTACCAGGGTGCGCAGATCTTCGAATGCGTGGGCTTGAACAAGGATGTAATCGACAAATATTTCACAGGAACCATCTCGCGAATCAGCGGTATGGGCATTCCTGAGATTGCCCGCGAAATCCTGGTGCGTCACAAAGTGGCTTACCACGAAAGCGCGGAGCAAAAGCCACGACTCGAAGTGGGTGGTGTTTACCAATGGAAACAACGTGGTGAAGCACACATCTTTAACCCGCAGTCGGTGCATTTGCTGCAACAATCAACCCGCAATGCGAGCTACGAGCAGTTTAAGAAATACTCTAAACTGATCGACGACCAGAGCCACAAAGCGCTGACGCTCCGCGGATTATTGCGTTTTAAGAAAGGCAATGCGATTCCTCTGGAAGAAGTGGAGCCTGTTGAAAATATCTTCAAACGCTTCGCTACCGGTGCAATGTCCTTCGGATCGATTTCGTGGGAAGCGCACACTACCCTGGCGATTGCGATGAACCGCATTGGCGGCAAATCCAACTCCGGTGAAGGTGGCGAAGACGAACTGCGTTACAACCGCCTGCCAAACGGTGACAGCATGAATTCGCAGATCAAACAAGTTGCCTCGGGACGTTTTGGTGTAACAAGCCATTACCTGAGCAATGCGGGCGAGCTGCAAATCAAAACAGCACAAGGTGCAAAACCGGGCGAAGGCGGTCAGCTTCCGGGCTTCAAAGTGGACGACTGGATCGGACGTACCCGTCACTCGACGCCGGGTGTAGGGCTTATCTCCCCTCCTCCTCACCACGATATTTATTCGATCGAGGATTTGGCGCAGCTGATCTTCGACCTTAAAAACGCCAACCGTGCCGCACGTATCAGCGTGAAGCTGGTATCCGAAGCCGGTGTAGGAACCGTAGCATCCGGTGTAGCGAAAGCACACGCCGACCACATCCTGATCTCGGGTTACGACGGTGGTACGGGCGCCTCTCCATTGAGCTCGATCCGGCACGCGGGTCTGCCCTGGGAGCTTGGCCTCGCTGAGACGCACCAGACATTGGTAAGAAACAAATTGCGCGGACGGGTAACCGTTCAGGCCGACGGACAGCTCCGTACCGGCCGCGACCTCGCGATCGCCGCATTGCTCGGTGCCGAAGAATGGGGTGTAGCAACCGCCGCGCTGGTAGCAGCCGGCTGTATCATGATGCGTAAATGCCACCTGAACACCTGCCCTGTGGGTGTGGCTACACAGCGCAAAGAACTCCGCGCATTGTTCTCGGGCAAGCCTGAGCATGTTGTGAATATGTTCACCTACATGGCGGAAGAGCTGCGCGAGATCATGGCACAATTGGGTTTCAGAACTGTTAATGAAATGGTTGGTCAGGCCCAGTACCTCGAACTGCGCAATGATATCAAACATTGGAAATACAAAAACCTGAACTTCGACGCGATCCTGTACAAAGAAGGCGACCTTTCGGTAGCCCAGTTCAAGCAGGAAGAGCAAGATCACGGTATCGACGCCATTCTCGACCTCGACCTGATCCGTTCGGCTAAACCGGCGCTCGACAGCAAGGAAGAGATTTACGCGGAATTCCCGATCAACAACCTGAACCGGTCGGTGGGAACGATGCTTTCGAATGAAATCTCGAAGAAATACGGCGGTGTGGGCTTGCCAAACGGCAATATCCACTTCAAATTCCGCGGTACTGCGGGCCAGAGCTTCGGTGCATTCAACACATTGGGTGTGCGCCTCGAACTGGAAGGTGACGCGAACGATTACTTCGGAAAAGGCCTCTGCGGCGCCGAACTGATCGTGTACCCCGACCGCGACGCGAAGTTTAAGCCGGAAGAGAACATTATCATCGGTAATGTGGCATTCTACGGTGCTACTTCGGGTGACGCCTACATCCGCGGAACAGCGGGCGAGCGCTTCTGCGTACGTAACTCGGGCGCGAAAGTGGTTGTGGAGGGTGTCGGCGACCACGGTCTGGAATACATGACGGGCGGTCTGGCGATCATCCTCGGCGAAACAGGACGCAACTTCGCGGCGGGTATGTCCGGCGGTGTGGCTTATGTCCTCGACAAGAACGGAACCTTCGAAGAGAAAGTAAATAAAGAAATGGTGACGCTGGAACCATTGAACGAAGAGGATAAAAGCATCCTGCGCGAGTATCTGGACAAGCACTTCCAATACACAACCAGCAATATTGCTTTCCAATTGATCCAGAACTGGGAAGAATCTGTGAAGAAGTTTGTGAAAGTAATGCCATCCGATTTCCGCAAAGCGTTGGAAGGACGTGGTATCACACTTGCACAGCAGATTGCAGACAAAAATGTGGTGTACAAAGACATCGTCGTAGACGTAGTACACCAGTAATTTTCAGTTTCAAGATCAACTATCAGAATTTTTTAAATCAGTAATAAGAATGGGAAAACCAACCGGATTTTTAGAGTTTGAAAGGGAGTTGCCGAAAAAGAGAAGCATTGACGAGCGTCTGAAAGACTACCGTGAGATCGAAACCGCACCGACCGACTCTAATTCCAAACAGCAGGCAGCCCGTTGTATGGACTGCGGAATTCCTTTTTGCCATAATGGTTGTCCGCTAGGCAACATCATCCCGGAGTTCAACGACGCGGTGTATGATGAAAACTGGGGACTGGCCTACGAAATATTAGCGTCTACCAACAACTTCCCTGAATTCACAGGCCGTATTTGCCCCGCTCCTTGCGAAGCATCCTGCGTACTGGGGATCAACAAGCCGCCGGTAGCGATCGAGTACATCGAGAAATCGATCATCGAAAAAGCATTTGAATTAGGTTTGGTTAAACCGCGCATTCCTAAAACCCGCACCGGCAAAAAAGTGGCGGTGGTAGGTTCCGGACCTGCGGGTATGGCAGCTGCTTACCAGCTCAACCAGGCCGGTCACTCAGTAGTGTTGCTGGAAAGAGCGGATAAAATCGGTGGTCTGGTACGTTACGGTATCCCCGATTTCAAACTTGACAAAGGCATTATCGACCGCCGCATGGCTGTAATGGAAGCGGAAGGCGTGGAGTTCCGTACCGGCGTGAATGTGGGTGTGGATATCAAAGCCGAAGAGCTTCAAAATGAATTCGACGCGGTGTTGCTGACCGTTGGATCGACTGTTCCCCGTGACGTAAAAATCCAGGGCCGTCAGTTCAAAGGCGTACACTTCGCGATGGAATTCCTCAGCCAGCAAAACAAGCGCGTGGCCGGTATCGACCGTGTGGTAGATCACCGTGGCGCGACTTACACCAATGGCGAAATCCTCGCTACCGACAAGCACGTGGTGGTAATCGGTGGTGGTGATACGGGTTCCGACTGTGTGGGCACTTCGGGCCGTCACGGTGCGAAATCCGTAACGCAGATCGAGCTGATGCCTATCCCTCCGAAAGAGCGCGATGCGAGCACGCCATGGCCGAACTGGCCGATGATGCTCCGCACGTCGACTTCGCACGAGGAAGGCTGCGACAGACATTGGTCTATCAACACCAAAGAATTCGTCGGTGATGAAAACGGCAACCTGACCGCATTGAAGATCGTCGACCTCGATTGGCAGAAAGACCCTGAAACTGGCCGTATGCAAATGAGAGAAGTAGAAGGCAGCGAACGCACTATTCCCTGCGACCTGGCGTTCCTGGCAGCCGGCTTCCTGCACCCGCAGCAAGAAGGCCTGCTGAGCGACCTCGACCTGGAATTCGACGAGCGTGGTAATATCAAAACCAACGGGTACCAATCGACTTCTAACGAGAAAGTATTTGCAGCAGGTGACTGCCGCCGCGGACAATCACTCGTGGTATGGGCGATCAGCGAAGGCCGTGAAGCAGCACGTTCGGTGGACGAGTACCTGATGGGCGAGTCATTCCTCGAAGCGAAGGCTGTATCGATGCTGAATCCTGTATTTGCGCACGCATAAGCGGTACAGGTTTAAGCCAGCCTCTATATAATGTATTGCAAGAAAGCTGCCCCACCCGGCAGCTTTCTTGTTATATGATTCATATATAAACATCCATAAAGGTTATATTTGAGTCATATCTGTTATTGACAGCATGTTCTTGCACCATTCTCCATTCTGGCTGAAAGCATTTTTTCCCGGTTTTACCTGGCATATTCCCACGAAGGAAAAAATCATTTTCCTCACTTTCGACGACGGACCTATTCCGGATATTACTGAAAATGTGCTCGATATCCTGGCCAGATTCAATGCCAAAGCCACCTTTTTCAGCATTGGCAACAACGTACAGAAACATCCCGACGTATATGAAATGGTAAAAACCGACGGACATTCCATTGGTAACCACACATTCAACCATATGAACGGTTGGAAAACCGAGGACGCTGTTTATCTGGAAAACATTCAGCAATGCACAGCGCAACTGAACCTCGAAACCAAACTCTTCCGTCCGCCCTATGGACGTATTAAGAAGAGCCAGTCGAGGCTTGTTCTCCGCGACAAGCAGATCATCATGTGGGACGTTCTCAGTGGCGATTTTTCCGCCGAGATTACCCCCGAAATTTGTTTAAAAAAATCCCTTCAATATACCCGGCCCGGCTCCATCGTGCTTTTTCACGACAGCATCAAAGCCGCCAAAAACATGCTTCACACGCTCCCCCGCTACCTCGAACATTTCAGCGAGAAGGGCTACCGCTTTGAAGCATTACCCATGTAATATGATTGAAACCCACGCCCACATATATAGCGACGATTTCGCCGAGGACCGTACCGCAATGCTCGACCGCGCCTGGAATGCCGGAATTGAGCAGATATGGATGCCCAACTGCGACCACGAAACGATTGACGGCATGCTCGAACTCGCCGAAAAATATCCCGGCAAATGCCTTCCGATGATCGGCCTCCACCCCACTTATGTGAAGAAGGATTTTGAAAAGGAGCTGCAGATCATGGAAGAATGGCTGGCCAAATACGAGTTTATAGCCATTGGGGAAATCGGAATGGATTTATTCTGGGACGTTACCTTCAAAGAGCAGCAGGAAAAAGCATTTCTATACCAATGCGGCCTCGCGCGCAAGCATAACCTCTGGATCGACATTCACAGCCGGAGCGCGTTTTGGGAAACCGTAAAGCTCATTGAAGATTTCGCCGATCCGGCATTAACCGGCATTTTCCATTGCTTCACCGGCACGTTGGAAGAAGCGCAGAAGGCCATTGAACTAGGTTTCAAACTCGGCATTGGCGGTGTGGCTACATTTAAGAATGGTGGTTTGGACAAAGTAATCCCGCACGTCGGCCTGGAACACCTGGTACTCGAAACCGACGCGCCCTACCTGGCACCTGTCCCCTACCGCGGCAAACGCAATGAAGTCGCTTATATTGACCTCGTAGCTCAGCGCGTGGCCGACCTCAAAGAAATGGCCAAAGCCGACGTGATCGCCGCCACCACCGCCAATGCGAAAAGCATGCTCAACAAAGTAGCACAATGAGTTATACCAAAATACACATCAACCCCATTTCGCCCGAACCGACCGTTGGTTCTGTGCTAGTGATCTACACCGGAGGCACGCTTGGAATGGTATACGAAACCAAAGGCAAACAACTCGTCCCATTCGATTTCCAGCAGATCATTGAAAAGGTCCCCGAGATAAGCCGTCTGGACTTCGATATTACCTTCCTGTCACTGCCGGAGCCGATCGATTCATCCAACATGAACCCGTCGATCTGGACCGAATTGGCTGAAATCATCGAAGAGCATTATGAGCAGTTCGACAGCTTTGTGATTTTGCACGGGACGGATACGATGGCCTACACCGCCTCCGCATTGAGTTACCTGCTCGAAAACCTGAATAAGCCCGTCATCCTTACGGGCGCGCAGCTACCCATAGGCGTGGCGCGCTCGGATGCGCGCGAGAACGTAATTACGGCATTGGAACTCGCGGCCGCCAAGAACGCGGAAGGCCATCCTATTATCACCGAGGTTTGCATTTACTTTAATTCTAACCTGCTGCGCGGTAACCGCTCCAAAAAACAGGAAAGCTCCGATTTCAATGCATTTCATTCAGAAAACTATCCAGCACTAGCGAACGCAGGCGTGAATATCGAATACAATTTTCCTTATATCAGGTCTTACCAACCCGGTTTGAAGCTGAAAGTCCACAAAAGCTTTGATCGTAATGTTGCATTCCTGAAAATGTTCCCTGGCATCAGCCAGCCAGTGGTGGAATCCATTTTAAATATTGAAGGATTAAGAGGCATTGTCCTGGAAACCTACGGCGCAGGCAACGCCACCACCGAGCCTTGGTTCCTGAATGCGATCAGCAATGCCATCGAGCGAGGCATCGTCATTTTCAACGTCTCCCAATGCGACGGAGGCCGCGTCTCCCAAGGCCAGTACCAAACCAGCAAATTCCTGCAACAGACCGGCGTCATCAGCGGCTCGGACATCACAGCCGAAGCGGCCATCACCAAAATGATGTACGTTTTCGCCTGCGAACAGCCTGGCGGCGCCTGCATAGACATGCTCGGCAAGCCGCTGCGAGGAGAAATGAGCATTTGATTTCACCGTGGATTTGGAAACAACAATCTCTTCACTATCTTTGCACCCCATAACCACGAAATAGAGAGGTGCCCGAGTGGTTGAAGGGGCTACCCTGGAAAGGTAGTATGTGGGTAACTGCATCGAGAGTTCGAATCTCTTCCTCTCTGCTGATAAGCGTAACAAAAAGCAACAAAAGCCTGTAAATGAGTCATTTACAGGCTTTTTCTTTTTTAAGCCTCTGCCAGAATATTCAATTTTACCCAATATTCTGGTGAGCATTTGGTGAGCATTGTCAAAGTAAAAAATCTGCTCACCAGAACCGATATAACACACTGAATTACAACCTGTTTACGAAGGAAACATCTTGATTTTTTGACGGCATTGATAGTAGATTTAATTCACTTAAAACTATCATTATGTTATCTAGAAACCTCACAACGCTCTTTTATCTAAAAAAAAGAAGCGGCTATGTTAAGGGCCCATTACCGATATATCTGCGGATAACAACCAATGGCGAACGATTTGAGATTTCCACAAAGAGAGAATGCGAGCCCGAAAAATGGAATTCGGTTACCGGGCGCAAAAACGGGACACGGGAAGATGCACGAGTTTTGAATAGCTATCTTGACGCCATGCAACTGAAAGTGTATGACATCCAAAAACAGATGCTGGAAGCGAACATCGATCTGAGTGCTGAAAAACTTCGGAACAGAATTAATGGAGTGTCGGACAAATCGAAAGATATCCTTGAAATTTTTCGGGATCACAATGAGAAATTGGCGCGGATGGTAGGCAGTGACTATGCCTTGGGAACGCTTGGACGGTACAAAACCTCGTTCGACCACACAAAGGCATTCATTGAATGGAAATATAAAACGACTGAATTTGATATCAACAAGCTCAACTACGATTTCATATCAGAATATGCGTTCTGGTTGAAGACGGAAAAGCAGCTGGGCCACAACACAGCGATGAAATATCTGACGAATTTCAAAAAAATCGTCATCATTTGTGTCAAGAAGGGTTGGCTAGTGCGAGATCCATTCGCAAACTACCAAATAACGTTGAAAGAGGTCAATAGGGAGGCGCTCACTCCGGCTGAGCTTCAGACGATTTCAAACAGGGATTTCGATAATCAGCGACTTGAGCACGTCCGAGACATCTTCATTTTCTGCTGCTACACTGGATTGGCGTATGCCGATGTCTACAAGCTCAAACGTTCCGAGATTGTTGACGGCGTAGACGGCGAAAAGTGGCTTTCAATAAAAAGGCAGAAAACAGATACTCCGTCGCGTATTCCAATTTTGCCGATGGCTCAAATTGTGCTCGACAAATACGTCGGCTTCGCTGAGTGCATTGCAAAAGACAGGTTACTCCCCGTTCTGTCGAACCAGAAAATGAATTCTTATCTGAAAGAGATTGGAGATGTTTGCCGGATAAAGAAAGTCATCACATTCCATTTGGCGCGACATACGTTTGCCACTACTGTTACTCTTACCAATGGAGTTCCGATAGAAAGTGTTTCTAAAATGCTTGGGCATCGAAACATCAAAACGACTCAGCAATATGCCAAAGTTGTCGACAAGAAGATTGCTGACGACATGGCTAAATTAAAAGGTATACTAGTCAAGCAATGCCAGCCTTCTTGACTTGCATTCTAGGAATGCCCGAGCTCCCGTGCCAGGAGCTCAGGCATTCCTAGCATCGTCAATCCGTCACGGAATAAGGCGGTCTGTGGCACCATATTTTCCACCCACGCGCTGACTGCGGCATACAGGGTTCTCACACCTGGTGTTGAGATTTAGCCTAACCACTAGGCATGAATTCGCAGGACTACTATATTTACAGCCAGATAAACACAACTGTTATGGGGTTCGCTGACGAGATCATGCGGGAGTTTCTCGACGCACACCCCGATGCGGCCAGGGGGCGTTGGTCACAAGAGGAGCTCAACCAAAAGTTGAGCGCTTTTATGCAAAATCGCAACCGAAAACCGGTTGCCCGATTTGATGGGCTGTCCGCCGAGCAGATGCATCTGCTCCTTAATGACCCCTTCGGCCACGGATCCATTATCCGTCGGCATCCAAAACCAGCTGACGCGACCATAGACCAGGTCCCTTTCTTTGTTCTAATAGAAATTCTTTACGGGATGCTTTCAAATGGGCCAATTAAGCTGACCCCCAAAGGAAATTTACCCGTGTCGGTTTGTCGTGAACTGTATGAGCGCAAGCTTTTAATACAAGACGATATACAGAAAGGTTATACGAAAAAGATCTCCGAGGATAATGTGGCTTTCATACAAGCTTTGAAAGCCTGCATCCTAATAAGCCCCGATGTCAAAAAGCGAGGCAACGCATTGTCGCTTACTCAATCAGGCCAAAAATCGTTGTCCAAAGAGCGCAATATTCTATTTTGGGAGGTATTTGACACGTATACCACGCAATTTAATTGGGCTTATTTGGATCACGCCGGTGCCCAAATCGGCCAGTTCGGCTGGGCGTATTCGATTTATCTGCTGCACCGGTATGGAGCCCAAGAAAAAGAGGCAGGTTTCTACGCCTCCAAAGTCATTCAGGCATTTCCCCATTTGCAGGAACCAGTTCCCTCAACACGGTTTGAAGGTATTAACCTGGAACCAGCACTGATCCACAGATGGCGCTTTGTTGAGCATTTTGCTGGGTGGTTCGGGCTTATAGAAATTCGCAAAGGCACCAATGATGTTTTTGACCGGCAGGCAATTATACAAAAAGCGGCCGTCTTTAGTGAGCTTTTCCAAGTTAGTGTGAACCGTTGACCAACATCGCTGAATCTGAGATGAAATGTTATCAGCTCAACCGTTGAATTATTAAAGTCCAGCCTCATTATGGTAGCCTTGCGTACAATGTGTAATTTGTAAGGCTTCAACTGTCGGGCTTTCAGAGCAGATCCGCAGCAACCAGCAAAGCAGTCGGCAGAGCTATGAGCGGATTATGGCCGGGATCTTCGATAAATTCAAAGGTAGTGCCCCACAGGTGTCGACGTACCTGAAAAGCCTGGCGGAAGACGATATCGGGCTGATCTGCCGGAGCATTGCCCAGGACAGTGGGCCGGCCGGCGCGAATCACGCCCGGAAATGGCTGGAAAGGGGCACTGCTAAAAATGCCATGGAGCTGGCCGGGTATCGGCAGCAGCTGCGCAGGCAGGGATTGAATACAGGAAAAGACAGGGGAATGAATATGGGAATTTAAGTATTTAATAAGTCGCTTAAATAGGTTCCTTGCAGGACAAAAGTCAGAATAATGAGGCCATAATAGAACGAGCCTACCCTGTAATCATGAAACTTTTGTACCAGTTATACAGGATACCCCATTTTTCTAAATGGAAAAAGCGAAATATTTTCGCTGATATCAATACAGCTCTTAATAAGTTGGATAGGAAAATTATTGGTAGAGATGAGAATCCTGCGATATTGAGTATTGATAGCCAATCAAGCTATTTCCGATGATTTACGAAAATCGAGGTCTAGATGCAAATAAAAAGGTGAACGGCAGGAAAAGACAACTCTTAGTCGATAGCGGTGGCAGGTTATGGTTCGCTCATGTGCATGCGGCAAACCACCCGGATGGATCTGCTGCACTAGCATTCTTGCCAGATATCATTTGTCAGGATGAGCGACTGACTAGAATATACGGAGATCAGGCCTATAATGGCATTTTTGCAAAAGAGATTGAAAAACTTGGCATCGATTTTGAGAAAGCATCCAAACCAGAATCGTCCAGAGGATTTGTGCCTGTTGCCAAGAGATGGGTTGTTGAACGGACTATTTCTTGGTCAAATTTTCAGACGAATTGTCAAAGATTATGAATATACCACCTCATCAGCAACAGGATGGCTGTATTTGACAAATATTCAAGTGATGCTGCAAAGAGTCTACCCAGCTAACCAAATTTAATTCCCAAACACGCTCTAATATGAGAAAACAGGAAGGCCCAAAATCAAGGTGATATTCTCACCAGGGTTTTGGGCCTACGGGTAATTAATTAATCATTTAAATAGTTACTCATTTTAACCCCCATTTTCTCAAGTGAAAGATCATACATATATCTAACTACTACTCGGTTAACATTTTTGTGAATGCCAATAGTTAATTTATTATTAACCGTTAAGAAATCATACGCAAAATTTTTCTGGTCTTCGTTCATAGTAATTCCAGCCGGAATATCTTTAACTCCTTTGGTTAAAATAAATTTTTTATTATACCTTGTTTCTAGAAGGGTTCTCAGTGAGTCATAAGTTTCCTGTTTACTTGGAAATCTAAAAATGTAACCGTTTACTGTGTTTCCATATAGCGATTCCTTAGGTTGGTATTCGTTATCGACATCGCCAAACCCTAGATTTGGGCTTAATATGACCTCGGTATCTTCATTAAAATTTTTGTAATAAAATGCTGGCGGCTTATAGTCTAATTTATGATCTATAACCGCTTTACCAACAGTCGATGGAAATTCCCAGTTCTCTCCAGCAAATTCAACCACCTGAGTTTCTTTTTTTGAAAAAAAACTACATGAGGCGCAAATTAGGACAATATAAATAAATTTTATTAGCATATTTTATCCGATTAAGTACCATTAACTTAGTGAGTTTTATTACCGTTTATATCAACAAATTGACCATTTGTGTAGCCTTTATGCAATTCGTTTAATAAATTATCACGATTTCCGCAGCCAACTGATTTTGCTATTTCTAAGCCTGCTTTATTATTGGCTCGATCCATTTTTAGTTCTGGTTCCGGCATTAATAAGTTCTGATTTATACCGTTACACATTTCATGTATTTCGGCTAATGTTGACGCATGCTGCTCGCCAAATGAACAGTAATTCAAAGCAGTAATGATACCATGCTTTAGCGCATTTGGCATGCTGGCGCCATTTTCATTTGCAATACCCATGCCATGGCTATTCATATAATCTTCCGCAGATTTTCTATTAGCAAGGAGCAAAACGCCCATCTGTGGGACATCGGTTAAGTGATATAATACATAACGGACTTCGCAGCCATTAGCACCCAATTCATTAAATTGTCTGTTCATCCCTTTTGCTTCTGCTGACGGCTCTCCCGTAGCGTCTCCGCCACCGCTGCCACCTCCGTCCCCACTTCCATCAGAGCCACCAGATAGGTATTCGGATTGTGCCTGCCACTGCTTGCTCAGCATAGTACCTCGGTATGAGTAAAAATAGTATACCTGATTTGTGGCATGATCGGTAACGGTTGCAGCATCAAAAGTGCCTCCGTGATAGTCATAAATGTCGTCACTACTTCCAGTATCGCCATCAATGGGAGGATCAGTGTTGACCCTTGCTGTAGTGTGGGTACCACTATAACTTAAATTCAGTTCCTTACGCCCGGTGTTTGTCATTGAAACCGTTACATAGCCATCCTGGGAGGCTTGATTTACAAAGCTATAAAGAAAGTTTCCTTTGTGTCTGGAAACCGGCAGATATTTAGATTTGATCAATTCATGGTTTGCAGAATATTCATCGACCTGGATCATTAGACTGGATGGCTTTTTGGCAGGGAAAAAGTTGAATGCGGCCAGCGAGGAGAACAGAGAAACTTTCAATGGGATATTCCTGGATGGCCGGGGCTGGTCAACAGCGGACGGTTGGTCATCGATGATTGAGCCTGCCAGGTAACCCGCACCTGCAACAGTCCCAATTTTCAGAGCCTTGGTGAACTTACGCTTATATAAATAGAGGTTAAAATTAAGCCTATCCTCCTTCATTACCGGATAGCGCAAGGTCAGCTTTCCACTTGGCAAAAGCGTTGTGGTTTGCTCATTTTGCCCTTTTGCAGGCATAATGACGGCCATCATGGACAGCGCGAAAATGTGAATTTTTAAAGATAATTTCATACATTACAATGGTTTAATTGAGAAATAGTTAAACTGACTTATGAGCCTACCTGAATGGTGTCCAGCCCCAGGTAGGTTTTTTTGTCTATTGATGAAGAGAATCATCCCCCCGATCCCGAGAGGGTGATTAAGCAATATCTTACTACAACGTTTAATCTAACGGATAAAACGTTGGGTCAATTCTAGCGATTCTGTACTGGTCTTGAAAGATTTGGGCTATCCGCGGGAAGATATTTTCGACCGGTTAGGTGCACTTTATTGACAAATGGGCACATATTTTCGACAAATGTGCCCAACGATTGATTATTCGGCATTGATCGATGCAAATCGGAAAAGTCCAACGCTTTTCTTTTCCCCAGCGAGAACCAAAAAGAGCACAAAACCCAGAAAATGCCGACCGTTCTGGCAACGGCTTACAGTCCGACAGACAAAAGAGGATCAGGAAGGGAAGAGCCATTTTATACTTTTTTTTAATTAAGCTAATTTTCGAGAAATACTAGCACCTTAGCTAGTATATTAACATATCCGAATCGCTGTTCGTCCCGCACAGAATTTGTTCAAAATCGAACACCAATATTTACAAAAGAGGCATTTAAATCAAAATAGAAGTACTAAAATGTACTGGCACGTAATTTACCCTACATTATCGGAACAAATAGTAACATATATGAAACGAACCTTTTTGGGAGAGTTTGAAGAAGTGATTTTGCTCACGGTCGCCGTTTTAGATGAAGATGCCTATGCGGTATCTGTCACCCAGCAACTGGAACAGAAAACCGGCAGGTCGGTTGGTTTTAGTGCGGTACATACCACCCTGCAACGTTTGGAAGGAAAGGGATTTCTCACTTCCACAATGGGCGGTGCCACGGCGGAAAGAGGCGGACGCCGCAAACGCTTTTTTACTGTTACTCCTTTTGGCAGGAAGGCTTTACAAGAAGCCAGACAGGTTCGGGAAGAACTTTGGAATGCGTTGCCAATACTTCAACTGATGGAAAGATGAGATGTGTCATAATCACATTACAGAACAGACTATGAGCAACAAAGAACCAGCACGCCATGATGGAAATATCGAACCACCTACCTGGGCCAGCAAGCTATTAAGCCGTTTGTCTGATCCCAACTCACGAGAAGAAGTACAGGGCGATCTGCTGGAAATGTATGCGTATTGGTCCACAACATTGGGTGAACGAAAAGCCAGATGGAAATATATTGCTAATGTTTGCAAATTAATGAGACCATTTGCTCGGAGTAAACGATCAAACAGTTACCAGAAAACCAATTTATTTAGTCATGATATGATACGTAATTATTTTAAAATCGGAATTCGGAATGTTGTAAAAAACAAGGGTTACTCTGCTATCAACATTTTTGGACTTGCCATTGGTGTAAGTGCTTGCATTGTCATTTACCTTTTGGTCAACTTCGAATTGAGTTACGAAAATTTTCAAGCAGACCGAGACAGGATTTACCGGATTTCCTCCGGTTTTCAAAACGCGGAAGGTGTTGAAAGCAAAAACGCGGGTTTGTCGGCACCGATGCCGGCCAGTATCAGGCAGGACGTTACTGCCTTGGAGAGTCTTGCAGCATGCCATGTGTGGTCGGCCAAAGCGACCGTAACTTCTGTTGACGATAAGAAAGAAATTCGCAGAAGCTGGAAAAATGATGACGCTGAAATATTGATCTGCGAGCCGGAATACTTTCAGATATTTGAATACAACTGGCTGGTTGGAAGCGCCGGCACCGCACTAAAAATGCCTAATGAAGTTGTCCTGACTCGGCAAGAAGCAGAAAAATATTTTGGAAAGGTCCCTTTGCAACAGGTATTGGGTAAGCGGGTTTATTTCAGTGATTCGTTGGTTACTACGGTAACAGGAGTAGTTAAAGACTTGCCTGCTAACTCAGATTTCAGGTTCAAAAATTTCATTTCTTTCAAAAGTATTGAGAGCGGCAACTGGCGTAAGGAATTCCAGCTGGATGAATGGACAAACACAAATTCGAGTTCCATGGCTTTCGTCAAAGTTGCAAAGAATACGATTTCCAGCCAGATTAACATGCAATTTCCAGTTTTCCTGAAAAAGCATCTTGACCAAAAAGATGAGTGGAACAAAGGAAGATCACTGAGCTTACAACCGCTTGCCGACATTCATTTTAATCAAAGTATCAGGGATAATTTTTCCAGACAAGTGCACCTCCCTTCTTTGTACGCGCTCATGGGTATTGCGGTGTTTTTGCTGCTAATTGCCGCCATCAACTTCATTAATTTAGCAACAGCTCAATCCATTACCCGGGTCAAAGAAATTGGGGTACGGAAAGTTTTGGGTAGCAGTAGGAAAAGCCTTATACTTCAATTTTTGTGTGAAACCTTTATCATTACTGTGGTTGCCGTGCTTCTCTCGATTTGTTTTATACATCCGATACTGAAAATGTCTGAAGCATTTGTTCCAAAGCAATTCGTGTTTAACATTTTCGATCCTAAACTGCTGGGATTTATAATGCTCATCGCTTTTTTGACCAGTTTGCTATCAGGTCTATATCCGGCCTGGGTAATCTCATCATACACGCCAGTTTCTTCACTGAAAAGTCAGTTTTCAACAGGACAAAGCCGCACTGTTTTGCTTCGCAAGTCATTGATTACCTTTCAGTTTTCAGCCTCTCAGATTTTCATCTTGGGGACAATCATCATGGCTGCCCAGTCCCAGTATATGCTTAATAAGGATCTGGGCTTTAAAAAGGATGCCATCATTCATTTTTACACAGACTGGCATGACTATGACATTGACAAAAAAGAAGTTCTATTAAGTAAGCTGCGGCAATTTCCCGAGATTGAGCGTGTGAGCATCGGATCCACTCCTGCACGAAATGGCTATACAACCAATCGCCTCAGTTATTTTGATGGTAAAAAAGAAATCAAACTCGACGTACACAAACGATCGGTAGACGACAATTACATATCATTGTTTGGGTTAAAACTCGTTGCTGGTCGGAATATTACAAATAGTGATACCGCCAAAGAATTTATAATAAATGAAACATATGCTAAAACGCTAGGTTTCAAAAAACCGGAAGATGCGGTTGGGAAACTACTGACTTATTCCGGCGAGAAAGGTGAATTATTACTACCAATCGTAGGTGTAATCGCAGACTTCCACTTGCAATCTCTGCACACTTCGATTCAGCCTCTCTACCTTTTATCCGAAAAAAAGTACGAAAGAGCAGTCAATGTCAAGATCCGGAGCAGTGGAAAATCGGCTACCGAGTTTAAGGCAGTTTTGGCGAAAATAGAGAAAACTTATAAGGAAGTGTATCCGACCAGCTCGCAGGATTTTTCGCCTTCGTTTTTCGATGATACACTTGCTAAATTCTACGAGAAAGAAGCACGTCAGGCTCAGATTTTGAACACGTCTACGGGCATTGCAATCTTGATTTCTTGTATGGGGTTGTTTGGTCTTTCTGCCTTTGTTACGCAGCAACGGACCAAGGAAATAGGAATCCGTAAAGTACTTGGATCAACCATTTATCAAATCGTAGGTCTTTTATCCAAAGATTTTTTAAGGCTGGTTGTTTTAAGCTTTGTTATCGCCTCTCCTATTGCCTATTGGCTTATGAAAAAGTGGCTGGAAGACTTTGCCTACCGTGTAGATATTTCCATTTGGATTTTTGTAGTGGCAGGTGTTGCCTCAATTGTGATTGCGATCCTGACGGTCAGTTACCAGTCCATTCGTGCAGCTTTGCTCAATCCCGCGAAATCACTCAAGGTAGAATAGGCAGTGGCAAACCGCATTAGGTAAAAGATTATCATTAAAAAAAATAAAAACGGATTGGCTTCCATCAGTTATATGGACTAAACAAACCAAGTAAGCTACTAGTTCATGGGAAGTTTCGTACGAATGTTGTTTTGGCCCATCGACTTCCGTTTTCAGAAGCTCCGACCAATTCTCACTCGAAGGACTGGCTCATCCCCACTTTTGGTGGTAGATGCGTGAAAAATGGAAGGCATTCGTTGTGCTATTAATGAGTGCTTCCAAGATAATTTTTGATTCTGACGATATTTTAAACGTGATTTCAGTTGACAGCCATGGAAACCAGCTTAATATTCATGTTCAGGGAAAACAGAAAACAGGACGGGTCAATCATTTTAAATTACAGTTTAACCCTTATGGGAGCAATATAATGTAATTAGATTTTCTGTACCACTAAATTGAACTCTTTTTCGGCCAATCGTAGGTTAAAAATGATCACTTGGCGAAAAGTCGGAATAGTACATAAAAACGACCGAATTTTCGAAACGCTCATAGCGGTTACAAAATGAATCTATTCGTGAGGTTAGGTAGTATCTACATAGTAGTTTTAAACTAACCCCAAGATGGATAGCATTAATTTTGTGAATTCCTTCAAGTCAACTTTGTATTTTATTTTTTTATCTTCAATACCTTTTGTCATTTACAGATAGTATACCGCTGCCCGGTTGGCCACTAAATTCAATTTCTGATGATCTGTCAAGAATTTATTCCGCAGCCACAATTACGCCCCTTCGTGCAGAACTATCAACTACGGCATTTTACTTTTGGTGACGGCGGTTCAATTCCCTTCAAACCTTATGCTCCACGCCCGGAACAGACGCTGGCATTTTTTCCTCGGGGAAGTGAATCAGAAGAAAATCTGGTTACCAATACGATGATAGAGCGTCCACGCTCAGCCATTATCGGCCAATACTCACAGCGAACCAACCGTCACCTGAATGGTCCGGAATTCTGTGTGCTGCTGGTCAATTTGAAGCCAGGCATGCTCTATCGTTTGATAGGGATGCCATTTACAGAACTAACCAATACATTTATTGATGCAGAAGATATTTTACCAAAAGAAATAAGACGGGTTAATGAAAGACTTAGCAGTGCGGAGTCTCCACAGGAAATGATTGGCATTGTCGAAAAGCTCTTGTTAGATCTGACCACCAACATGTCCAGGGGTGATCATCATCCTATTGATGCTGTAACTAATCTCTTGATTCGGCATCCTGAAGATTCATCTGTACTCGCACTAGCTGAATCCAGCTGTTTCAGCCCTCGCCAATTCGAACGTTTGTTCAAGGAACGAATGGGTATTAGCCCTAAGCTTTTCACCCGGATCGCCAGGATGGCGAAAGCATTCAGCATGAAATATAATCATCCTGACCTTGATTGGTTTAGTATTGCGCTTTATTGCAAATACCATGATTACCAGCATTTGGCCAAGGACTTTAAAGATTTGGCGGGAGTTGCGCCGACGACTTATATGATGGAGGAAAAGGACGCGCCTGAACATCACTTTGGCTTGCGAGATTCGTCATTGACCGCCGAACTTGTCGCGTTTTTACCACCAACCAAAGTTGTAAATGCCCCACATTTACAAAAAAACTGGAAGGATGAAAACGTTAGTCCCCTTAATTCTGGCATTTAGTTTCTCTCTTTGTGCTGTTCAAGCGCAAACCTGCAACACCGGACGGCTCGACCCACGCGTAGCTCTCGCATTGAAAACGGTCCTGCGCGACTTGCCAGGCTCAGCGACAGTCTCCGTCGAGCAAATACGTGACGTACGGATTCCTGCGGTGCCATTTCCGCAGGCAGATTTGCAAATGATGAAAGTAACTGCTGATAGTATTCCAATTCAGATCTTCAATCCATTGCATGCGACCGGTTTGCCAATCATTATTTACTACCATCCAGGCGGTTTTGTAACCCCTTTGTTGCCATTCATGCAATACGAGTGCTGGAGGCAAGCAAAGATTTTCGAGGCTATCGTTGTTGCAGTCGACTACCGGATTGCGCCGGAACATCCCTTCCCCGCTGCTGTTAATGATTCTTATAACGCTTTCCTCTGGATAAGTAATAATGGCCAAACATTTGGCGGCGATACGGCGAAGATTATTGTGGAAGGATTAAGTGCCGGAGGAAACTTAGCAGCCGTGGTTTGCCAAAAAGCGTTGATTGCCGGTATATCCGGGCATATAAAACTGCAAGTTTTGAATTGCCCTTCCACCGACAATGCGGGAAACAGTTCTCGGTACGAATCATTCCAGCAATACGCTTCCGGATATTTCCAGACAAAAGCGTTTAGTGAATACACGATCCGAGCTTACGCACCGAACGAAAACATAAATAACCCGGAAATCGGCCCCATTAACCGGCAGGATTTGCGCGGTTTGCCACCCGCGTTAGTACTCACGGCGGAATTTGACCCGCTTCGAGATGAAGGCCAAAGATATGCGGAGAGGTTGCGAAAATCCGGGGTTCAGGTCTGGCGCCATTGTTTTGCAGGACAGATCCATTGTCTATTAGGATTACCTCCCGGCTCCCAAGAACTGAAACTTGCTGATGAATTATTATTCAACACTATGCGAAATGTGTTGAACCGGTGAGCTTTACAGCAACAAGAATTTTCTTGTAAGATTTGGTTGTAAATCACTTGCCCAACATGCAATTCAGTACAGAAAAACCACCGAATAATTTCTGGCAGAATGCAATAGACAAAATCTATATTATGTTTCAGCATCTGCGCCTACTTGTTCTTTTTCCAGATAAGCTTTCACACCATATACGGACTTCGGGATTGGCATACAGTCAGCCAACTGCATGGAGATAGATTATTAATAAATCGTTGCCTTTCTTTCTTTGCCTAGGAATCATATTCAATTAAATGAATATTTATTCCAAATACTGAAAATTCTTTCTAAAACGATTGGTATGTCAAACTATGGCTTCGAAGTCCTAATAAATGGAGAGCATTTATGCAAAGCAGGTATCGATACTGATCGCCACGTCGTTACGTGCATACTCACTGCATTGCGCCGACTAAACGAACCTGATGAATTGGACCTTACAGTTTCTGGACTTAATTCACTAACAGGCGAACATCCTGAGTGGGTAAATAAGGAGTTGAAAGAAGGGGATACTATCACGATTAAAGTGATTACCGCAGATTTTGAACCAGCTCGCCGAATTCGGCCAAAAGTTTCAAAAGAGAAGACGCTTAATGACAAGTTGCGATATTATCACCAATTGCGAGAGGAATTGAAAGAGCATCTGGGATGAAAGCCAAAGCTTAAATTTGTAGTTACTGGCTTTTGTGTGGATTTTGACATTGATTTGCACAGATACCACAATTAAATGCAATTAGGCATCCACTTTAACAGCCGGTGCGTCCTGTTTAACAACCCTTCATGCTTCATTGGGTATCGCTCAACTATGGTTAGTCGGGGAGCACCACCTCCATTATATCCTGAATTCAGAAAAATTTCAATCTATTTGTGTGAATGTGCCGACTTGGCGGCCGACCCGCAGAGTACAGAAAAACGACCGAATAAATCGAAAGGATAAGATTCTACAATAGCGGCAAAATTCATGTGGACGTCTAGGCGATGCCAGACAAGCTGCCTGAAAAGCTTTGGGGAAGACGATACCGGGCTGATTTGCCGGAGTGTTGCCTAGGACAGTCGTCCGGCTAGCGCGCATCTCGCCCGGATATGGTTAGAAAAGGATACGGCTAAAAATGCCATGGAGCTGGCCAGGTATCGGCAGCAGCTGCAAAGGCATGCTTAGATACAGGAAAGGAGAAAGGAATGAGCTGGGATGGTAAAGACTTTTATTTTAACCCTACCTAGGAGTTCCGTTAGTTTTTATACTGGCGTCGAATGGATCATTAACCATTAGCGTAGCTTTATACAGCGTATCTAATCTGTTTTCTCTTTTAGGTAAAAGAAGCTCATCGAAGGTGACTTCATCATCAACCAATTTTTTCAAAAAGGCTTCGTCAAAATTTTTGTATTGGCCAGACCATCCACTTCCTTGATCTCCACATAGTGACAATAGCTTTCTGGTTGGGCTGAAATTTAATATAATCCCAGCTTTTTGCACTACTTCGTAATATTCCTTGTCTTTACTACTTTCATTATAAAAGCCGTATAGCTTTTTTATCGCATCTCTCTCTGTTTGCGCTTGTGGCATTTTACGATCAAAATATGAAGTGTCCACAGCGGGATCTAAATCGTCATTACAAGCAGCAAAAAATACAATAAACATGACGGATAGCATAATTTTTATTACATTTTTCATGATATGGCTGAAATAACTTGTTCGTGACAAAAGTATGTTATAAATGGTTACATTCAACGCATCTATGTTATCGTAATTTTATTTTCGTCCAATAGGTAGGCGGGAATACCCTTTTCTAAAAAGATCTTCCAATACAAAAAGCAAATTGGGGGAATAACACGTCTCCATTAGTGTCACCTTGCAGGCCGGTATGAAGACCAAACGAAATTTTTCTATTTGGGGAATAATTCATGAATAATCGAATTAATCCGCCAAGTGAATAGGTGCTTTGAGGCGTGGTATTTTCGGCTAGCATTACAGGGAAAGGCAAACCGGTTCCAGCGGGATAGTAAGTTGCCAAACTGTTAGGCATAGATGACGACTGGTAGCGAAAGAGAACACCAGTCTTGATACCAAGGGTTATGTATTCGGAGCGTACAAAACTATATCCCGCTATTCCAGCGAGTTGAATCCCTGCAACTGTGTACCTGTATGAAATGTCATGTTTTTTCTGATTTTGATCAACATAAGCCTCCGGATACTCTCCGTTGTGAATACTGCTTCCGGCTTCGATTGACCAAAGAAGCCTTTTCCTTATATACTTTTCAAACTCGAAGCCTTGAATTACCCCATTTAAATCTCCTGTGCCGTGGCCAGAAAATCCAAATGAAGCCCTCACTGTTCTATTTGGTAAATTGACTTCCTGTGTAAGTACCCATTTGTTCAGGCAATTTTTCAGATAGCGATTTGGTCATTTAGCAGGTCCTCTGCGAAAGCTCTTTCTGCAGGCTCCTGGTATTCGCGCTTACAGGCTGAAACCTGATTTGGCTCCACTCTTTTACATCCCCCAAAAACTCATTTCCCTGTCCTTTCCTCTATCCAATCCCTGCCCGCACAGCTGTTTCCGGTTCCCGGCCCTACCGCTTTTTTGCCGGTGTCACTTTCCAGTCATTTCCGCGCATGACTAACGCCGGTCGGGCCACTGGCCTGGACAATATTTCGACAGATCAGCTCAATACCATCTTCCAAGCTTTTCGGGTAAGCGGGCACCCTAGGGTTGGATAATGCGATAAATAAGGCCGAGCCGATTAATGGTAGATTTTCAAGCAAAAGGGTGATGCCAGTTCTTCAGAATACTCCAACTAGTGAAAATACAAAGATAGTCCAAGCCGAAAACGATTGTCTCTAATCATACCATTTGTTTGTGAATCTACAATGATCGGCAAGTTATATTGCGCCTGCAATCCCATGTATTTTCCGATTCGCAGGCTTAAGCCAAGGGCTCCAAACATGACGTAATTATTGGTGTTGATAGAAATGTTGTCACCTGAAAATCCATCACTTGCTTTAAATTCTCCAAAGTTATAACCTGATGACAATTGCAAAAATGGAGTAAAACGAAACGGCAACACATAATACCGGGCATACACCTCTGGTGTGAAAGCATATTCCCTTATCCCTCCACGTTTCAGGCTCCCCCAACTATTTCTCTGCTTAGAAAATCGACTTGCCACAGACAACTGGACCCCAACCGCCATGCGGTCAGCGACTAAATACCCCGCTTGGGGTGTCAGAGACCAACCTGCTTTTTGCCTACTATTGTTCGCAGAACCGTTTAGTGAAAAAGTAAAAGCTCCTTTCTTTAAGTTTTTATAAGTAGGAGTGTCTATGGATTCACCAATGTTATTGGAATCTCCGCTCCGCTGTGCGAATAAATTGCCGGAAAATATCAAGATAGTAGCAAGAAAGAAAATGGATGTTCTTTTCATAATCAATATAAGTAACTGTTGAGAATACTTTTAAGTTAAAATCTTAGCGTGTAGCCAATATAAGGCAGTATTGGTAAAAATGAAACTTGCTTTACAGTAATCCCGATTGGTACAAAATCCTTATTCCGTTCGGTCTTTAGATCAAGATATAGAGGATTTCTTCTATTATATGCATTGTACAGGCCCAACCGTAGGTCGGCATTCCGCTTGTGAGGAGTTACTAGCGATTTGCTTGCGCCAATGTCCAGCCGGTGAAACGCAGGCATTCTCCCGTTGTTCCTTTTATCATATATAAACCTGGGGCCGCCGCTGTCCTCAGTAATAAAAGCTCCTTCGGGCAAAGTAACAGCATGTCCTGTCTGGTAAACAAAGCTGGCACTTAATTTCCATTTTGCCCCGATGGCATAGTTTGTTGTTATGGCTAAATTGTGCCGTCTGTCATATTTCATGGGATACCACGTCGCGTTGTTGATTTCTGAAAACTTCCTTTCTGATTTCGACAGGGTGTACGAAACCCATCCATTGAGCTTCCCAGCCTTTTTACGGAGCATTAATTCCAATCCTTTCGCGCGCCCTACGCCGTTTTTTATGACAATATCATCCCAGGATCCAGCTAATAAACCTGTGAAATTGGTGCCATCAGGGTAATCTATCAGGTTTTTCATCTTTGTTGTATAAACTTCAAGCGAAAAATCCAGGCCCTGGAGAGGGAAGGTTTTATAAACTCCGACTGATATCTGATTGCTTCTCGACGGCACTACCTTGGCTGTAGAAGGAAGCCACGCGTCATAACCAAACCCAAAGCCGTTATTGGTGAGCAGGTGAACATATTGATTCATAATCGTGTATCCGCCCTTGACTGACCAGTTTGCTGGAAGTGTCCAGTTTAATCCCAAGCGCGGTTCTGGATTAGAAAACGTACGATCTCCCACATGATATATGCTATACCGAAGACCCGGATTAAGGCGCAATGCTGGCGTAATGGCTATAAAAGCATCAATATAGAAGTCCAATTGCGTCGCTGAAAATCTTTCCTTTTTGGCGTTATACAGAGAGTCATTGTAATTGCTTTCAGTAACAAAGGGGCTAAAGCAGTGTCTGGTTAGGTCCATACCGAACTTCAGATTTGTACGATTATTCAGGAAGTAGTCAAATTGAACCTTACTACCTAAATCCGTTATCCCAGCATTGGTGTTTCGATATAGATTAACAGTTTCAATATTCGGGTTGATGTCTTCAAAGTTATTAGTCAATTCACTAGTATACTTGGAATAGAGCAAAATAAATCTGGCAAAAATCTTTTCAGAGAAAACCTTGCTGTAGCGAAGGGTCGCGGTGGTGTTTCCCCAATTATTTCCCATCGCTGATTCGGTCTCGCGCCCGGCATTAGCGCTCCATTCGCTGTAAGTAAAGTGGTCAAATCCATTATAGAGGCTCAGATACACTTGGTCCGTTTTGTTAATCTGATAGTTGAGTTTTGCGTTCAGATCGTAAAAACGATACTTCCGGGTTTCGCCGTGTCCGTTTGATTTCTTTGACTGCAACAAGGAAGAAAGCCCCAGTGTAGAAACTCTTCCCGATACAATAAATGAAGCTTTGTTCTTGATGATCGGTCCTTCTAATGTCAGATTTTGATTGAGGATGCCGATGCCCACTTCCCCACCAAACTTTTGGTTGTTCCCATCTTTCATGGTAAGGTCGATCACCGACGCAAGCCGGCCGCCATATCTGGCTGGAAATGCGCCTTTGTATAAATCAACTGATCTCAAAGAACTTGGGTTGAAGACCGAAAAGAATCCTCCCAAGTGCGTAACATTGTAAACGGGGGCTTCATCCAGCAAAATCAAATTTTGATCGGGTGTCCCACCCCGAACATATAAGCCTGCACTACCCTCCGTGCCCGTAGATACGCCAGGTGTAAAGCTTAACGCCTTTAGTATGTCCACTTCCCCCAACAAAGCAGGTATCAACTTTAATTTATCCATCGAAATTGATAAACTCCCGATCGGCGCATCTATGTTTCTATTTTCTTTCACCGTTACTTCTTCTAGCTCATTGGCCTGCTTGAGTCTGATCTCCAGAGGAAATTTATGCCCTGTAAAATTCTTGATGTACAGGGAGGTGTATCCAACAAAGCTGACCTTGAGGGAGTGATTACCTGATGGCACTTCCAGACTGAAAAAGCCATAGGAATTTGTTTGTACTCCAGTTTGAGACAAACTGTCTTTTATCGTAGCGCCGACAAGGAGTTCACCGTTCGCTTCATCACGCACGGTTCCACTGACAATAATTTTCTGAGAAAAGGTGGCATACGTACTTGCAACGAAGAGAATGAACATTAAAAAATACTTTGTCATGGTATTTCTATCGTCTTTTCGTTGGAAGCAAAAATTAGCCCATAGCCATTTTTAATATTAGTTAAAGCTCTTTGCGGAGGAAGCACGAGATGATCGACGCCTTCGGGTTGGTCGTGTTCTATTTTAGCATAATCAAATGCTTCTTTTGTAACGGCTTGAACTCTCATAGTAACCTTTGAAGCCCACTGCGGATTATTTAGAGCTCCTTTGCCCGTTTGGATATAGAATTTTATTGGAATTTTAGGATCAGGTAAGCATGTATTTTTCATCAAAAAGGCAGACGCGAAACGATCGAAAGTAATTCCCGCAACTTCACTGTAGTAAGTTGAGATTTTCTCATCAGCCCAAGTATGGCAATCCTCTTCCTTGGCAGGTATATTGTCTGTTGCACCGTACAGATTAGCCGATACGGTATCTTTCTCGTAATAAGATAAAAATAGTAGCGAGAAGTATTTTTCAACATCGCGATCCTGTTCAGTAAAGTGCAAGCTTATTAAATCCTGAGGCGTCTGCTGGTTGATTTCACCAGGAACATTTCGGATTCTTACTACTGAGACATCTGGTAGATCCAAAGGAACCGTTATTGGAGCTGATTCTGCGGTTGGTAGCATCGGGGCTGATGCTTTTACCACGTAGGTCGCTCCCGCTTCTATCATAAGATCTGATACGTAAACACCCTTCTCTTCAGCCAATGGAGACAATTCAATATATTCGTTGCCATTCTTTAATAACACTACGTTTGCATTCGCAACCCTGACCTCCTTCGGGATAGCTCCAACAGGATTGAAGGTTTTGGTTACCTGTATTTTAATGGGGGATCCAGCCCTAAGTTTGCCCCATAAAACCAGCTTGTCGCCTGAGTAGGGGATATGAAGATCAAGGTTCGTCTCTTTGCAACCAGCTACAAACAGTAACAGTAAAAAGCATACAAACTTCATGTATCAAAATATTTAACTAGACGAATATTAGATATTATAATCAGGGCATTTATATAACTCGCTGTGCAATTGAAATTTAAAGAAAAGAAGATTGTACATTATCCTGTATTCGATAAGTTAATATAGGTTTAAATCAGTACTACAATTCGCATCTCGGAGCCAATTTCAGTAAATTTTTGGCTATTGCCAAATCAGTTTCTCGGGACGAAAGCAATGCTGATGCCATTTCAAATTTCATCTCAATAATCCTAAAATGTCTGATACGCAGATCTTTACTTTTATGTTTGGCCGAATCCATGTCGCTAGATTCACAAAACTGGTTGTTTCATAAGCTTCGTTCCGGATATTCAAGCCTAGTTGTAGTTCGAAAGAGGTTTAGGTGCGTTTCAACAGATATTGCTAATCCCTTAGAGATTCCGTAGGTGACTCCAAAAAAAGGTGATAGGCCGTATGCTGAAACATTTTCGTTTTTGTTGGTTTTCTGGGCGCCTGAATTTGTAAACACGCCCGCTTTGTCATGGTATAATTTGTATACCGCGTCGGAGCCGAAGATGATCTTCGCCCTTTTGGAAAGTATTGTTTTACTCCATTCCTTACCAATCCTTGTCTCAATTGCAAAGTTATGGCTATCGTTGTAATCTGAACTATCAGCAAGTCCAGTAGTTTGGGCCTTGGAGATAGTATTGCTATAAAAAGATAGTTTTAGACGATGCGCATTTAGACCCATCTTTCCGTACTTTTTTGCCAAAAAACTTGCACCCGCACTGCCGTCTAGAATGTTTTTAATATTTGGAAAGATAATATAGCCAATTTCCCATTTTGCCGTTGTATCGAGTTTCGTTTGAGCGATTGCTGTGAGAAACTACTAAGGCATGCTACAAGAACAAATGGATTCCAGAATTGGACTTTGTTTTTTTGAAAAATAAAAGTCTTATCTGATTTTTTGAGATAGATTTTTGAAAAAAAATTCACAGTTTGGAATTTTAAAAGTGTCTATTTAAAGCTATGACAGAAACCTTCGTTTATGTTGCGGTATGAGCAACTGAGACCAATTTGGCCCAAGTGTCCAGTTGATTTACACTACATTAGTGACTGCTAGGATGCAGTACCGGTGCTTTGTGTATAGAAGTATTGATGTTGGGTGCTGAAGAACTTTTGCAAAAAAATAGAAATAGTTTGAATTTGTTAAAATCGGTGACATATTTTTGAAAAAAATATGCTGGATCGCTATTTGTCTGATTTGCAACGTGTTGTATTTTGCTCATGCTTGTGTGACCACTCAAATCTAACGAGAAGAGCCTAAAACGTAGTGACTACATTGGGCTGAGCACGGTACTGCGGGTGTCACTCTAGTACGATCTAGGTTAATGATGAGGATGTTTGTTATTGTCAAACGACGCGGGGCTAGTTGATAGGCGAAAAGGTGTCGAATAACTAAGGTTCGTAACGAATGCAGATAGACCCGTTAATACAGTTCTTACCCGTATTCTTGTTAAGTGGTGTTTGTGTGTAAATTGATGAATTTTTGTCAGCCTAACATTGTAATCTTAAATTTAATTCGGTCCATTAAGGCGACATCCCTTTTGTTTTTTTCCAATATCGATCAATAAGTTGAGTGGGGCTTCTTCCGTCACCGATTTCTAAATACAGATCTATTTCTTCAATCACATCTACTTTTCTTTGAAGAGATAAAATACAGTAGAGGACGCAATCCACATGTCTTGGCCAAATCTAGGCGTTTTCTTAAAATTAATTTTTTAGAAGTCGCCCAACATTGATATTGTATCGTCGAGCGATGCTATCACGGCCGTGTTAATTTTATTGTAGTCGGAATGTTGTTGCCTATGTTATCATAATCGACAATTATTTTGACAGTCAACGTATCGTCGTTTATTTGTCCGGTAGCATCGTATGACACAGTTTGCCCATTAGCCAAGATACGAGAAGATTTCACTTTGACAAATCTGTCTTCCGAAACTCTTGCACTATCGAGGACATACCTGTCAGCGTAGTCGTCAAAGTCTCCTTGCACTGATTCAAATTTTTGGGCAACCTCGATTCGTAGAAGATTATTTGAGATTCTTTTAAAATCATAGGTAGACGAAACGATCTCGTGACTGCTTTTTTGAATGTCTGTTTTCCAAGTGCCTACAAACTCTTGAGTTAAGTCTGGGTCAGCTTCGTTTTTTGAGCACGATATTAGAGACAATAAGGCAAATGCAGTGGCAAGTTTGGTTTTCATGTTGAGATGATAGTTACTGTGAATCAATTTATTATCGAGTAAATGAATATCGATTCTTACCAATTTCTGGTGATTAGAAGCGCTAACACGGCTGCTAAGCTACTGAATTTCTTCGTAGTGCCGATGAGACGTTTTATTACATGAATAGATTGCTGTGTCCGACCATTGCTTTTTAGGCGGCATAGCATGTGTCTTCCTGCCTATAACTAGTGTAGGCATCCATGTCGTTAGAAGATTGATATTTGAGTGTTTAGCGCTTGATCGTTTCCCAGTGGCGGCAAGTTTTCATATCGCCAAAACTCAAACTTAGGCTTCCTATCCGGCCGCGGCTTGGTTCCCCTGATGCTGAAAACCGTACTTTGCCTTTTTTTGCCAGCTGGTCCAATCGACTCGATGACCTGAAAAAGCCCAGGCAGAAACTGCGTCTTGCGGTCTTTCAGCCAGATGTAGGCAAAGATGTAGAGCACTACCTCTATGATTCCCAGGGGAAGCGCGTGCTGGTGCCGCTTGGCAGCAAGTAAAGGCCGTCTGTATTGCAATTTTTCGAACGGAAGCGCACAACTTCTGCTGCTTTCGAATACTTTCAAACAATCTCGATTTTCTTAAGACGATTGCAAACACTTGCAAACGGTTACGAACATGGGCTGTGGTTTTCTCCCTAGCCAGCTATCGCCGGTACGTCGCAAAATGCGACTCCCCGGCGGGCTGGCCATGGGAAAACCCCTGGACCCCTGCTATTCGCCTATCGGCTCATAGCTAAACCAATTAGAGAGATGAAAAATCAAATCAAAAAAGGTAGGCCGCCCAAGGAAAAGGGCGCTGCCAAACGGGAGCATTTTTCGGTCTGGGTAAGCTCAGATCAGAAAAACCAGATCAATCAGCTCATCGAGAAAAGCGGGCTTTCTGCCAGCCAGTTCTTTCTGACGTTGGCGCTGGATGTCCCTTTTAAAAGACCCCAGAAAAGAACGCTGCCAAAGGTCACTGCCGAAACAATCCGGATTCTCGAGCAGCTGGCCGGAATACTATCGCTCGCTATTTTAAAGACCAAAGACCATCAGATGCTCTCAGCGCAGTGGCAACAAAGCAGCCAGCGGGTACGGCTGCTTGCAGACCTTATCACGCGCTGGGTTTTTGAAAGCTTTGAGATCCGCAGCTTTCAAAAGACGATTACTGAAATCGGTGCATGGATTCAGTCCCTGCCCGATTATCTGGGCCAGGTACTGGGCGCGGAAGAAAGCAAAGAGCAAATCCTTCGGGAAGCCTGGGGAATGGCCCGGTCGGCGCGCGAGCTGCTTTCAAAATACGAAAGCTACTACGCAGGGCCCTTCCAGGATCTTGCGTCTACCTGGAAAACCGAGGCGGCAGATATCGCCTCTGTCCACTACGAGATTGAAAACGCCATCAAAGAATTGATTCGGCAAACCAGCAAATGATCGGAAAAGCAGGACTGGGCAGCTACGCCAAAGGAATTTTGGAGTACTGCTATTATCAGAAAAATCAGCAAACCACGGTAAGCGAGCAAAGTAAGCAGCAAAGCGTCAGAGGGGAGCTGGTTTATATTCAGAACCTTGCCCTTAAAACAGGGCCGGATGGGACGCTGGATCTGGACTATCTTGCCCGGCAGTACACAGACAACCACTCTAAAAACAAGAAGCTGACCAAATACGTCTGGCATCAATCGTTCAGCTTTTCGCCCGGCGAAAAGCCCGGCAACGACAAGATCATGCGGATCTGCAGAGAATTTGCCAAGGAGTTTGGCTTCGAGCAGAACCAGATGGTTGTCTTTAAACACGAGGATTCAGCCAATGAGCACTTTCATATTATCGCCAACCGCATCAATTATAACGGAAAGAATACGGCCGATCATTTTAAAAACTATGCACGGACCGGAAAGTTCTGCCGCAGGATGGAAAATGAGCTTAGTCTTGTGCCTACGCGCGACATGCGGATCAACCGCGCGCTGGGCCAGCAGATTCATTTAGCGGACAAGGCGAATTTGAAGCTTAAATCCCTGATTGATCATTTGATGCCCCAGATCTCTTCAATCCAGGAGTTGAAAGAGCATTTACTTCGGCACGGATACAAAACCTATGTGGGGCGGGGCATTGCATTTTTTCATATGCACAGCAAAATAAAGATAAAGGGTTCTGATATCGGCAGGGATTACTCGCTGGGCCTGCTGGAAAACCGGATTGGTTTTAACGCGACGACAACCCAGAATCCGGAGCTTAAAAAGAGGAAAAGGAAGCGAAAAGGCTTAGGGCTTCATTTGTAAATGATAGGCTAAACCAAACCGTTGCCTTATTTTAGCCTAAAATAACCCATAACACCATGAAGCTAAAAGCAATTAAGTTCTTTTCCCCAGAGGAAAATCTACCTAAGACCCAGCAGGCCAAGGCTGCGCCGCTGCCAGCTGGCTACATTTCTAATTCCGGCAAGCTAGTTTTCCCGGCTGTCGCATTACGAGATCTGGGAATTGACCCTGAGTCTACAAATTTCAAAATCGGTACCCAGGATGGAAAGCGAAAAATCAAATCCTTATATCTTGTTCCGGCTGCAAGTTCGGATCAAACCTTTTCCTTTGAGAAAAGTGGCAGGGGCCATGTAATTCCGTTGGCTGTCATATTGAAAAGGGGAGGCCTCAATTTCGAGGGTGAAAAACTGATCTTCAAGATCTCTACTTTTGATTTTGACAAGGCTACCAAAGGCTATGAGCTGACCATTGAAAGCGAAACGCCAAAACCGGAGTACACCGGAAAACCGCGTGGCAGAAAGCCTAAGGCTGCGGTTGACGGCGAATAAAACATAATTAAAAAATGCAGGTAACCGGTTCCGGTTACCTGCTTGATTCGGGTCACATTTGCTTTACTGATCAAATTAAGCTAACCCAGTTGTATGTGCCCCTAGGCACTTAATGAAACCGCTGGTGGTTTCATCCTGCGGCTGTACAAGCAGCCTCTGTGAAAATTCATTCGATCAGCACGGCGATGCCCATCTTTTCTGCTTTGCGCTCTATCTTTTGTTTAAGGCCGTAATATCCCCAGTTCCGAAAAAGGAAAGGATCTTCTTTGGCCTGCTGCTCCTTCTCTGTCTGGTCTACAAGCAGCAAAGTTGCTGCCTTGTTTTTCAGGCATATATCGATTAACCTCTTACTGTATACGTGCTGCTTGTGGGAGACATACCGCTTCTCTGATTGCATCAGATTATCGATGCTCGATTTTCTGAGTCGCTTTCGGCTATTTTGGTTCATGAAAGCCATTGCTTTCTTTTTGCGCCGGATGGCGGCCTGGATAGCAAGTCTCTTATAGAGATACTCGTCCTTGTTTCCGATCGTATAACGTTTGTTGCCGACTGAAACGATGATTGGATAATCCAGTGACAAACTCGCCTCGGCGATAACATCCTGATCAAGCTGTTGTTCAGCTGGTTCAGTCTGAAAAACAGCAAGCATAAAAATCTTTCCTTTGTCTAGCGCCAGCGAGCTGCTGCAAAGCTTAACCTGGCCAACAGCTAAGCGTTGGAGCATTTCCCGCTTGTCATGGCCTGTTTTTCCCAGGTATGTCCTGAACGGGATATCGAATAGGGAGAAATGAAATACCGCTGTATCCCTACTACTTCTAAGCTTTTTTATATCCGTCCCTTTAAACGGGATCGGGATTTCTTTTCGGAAATTAGGCATTGCGCTTTCACCGCTAGCCAGTGCTTTACTCATCTTGTTGAAACTGGCGACCAGATTGCCATTCAAAGTGCTCATGACGTGCATCGGGATACTGCCTTTATAGTTTTGAGCAAGTACCTGGTAGCTGGTATTCATTCTGGATGTCGAGAGCATCCCATACTCGTCTTTTTTAATATCAGACAGCCTTGCCCTTACGCCTTCGGTCAGATAGAGCATTTCCCTGAGCTGCTGTTGTACGTAGTGATGGGTGTAGATCTGGTTGGCTGCTTTGAAACAGATGTAGCGCCACTGGTAGAGCGTATCCAGAATCTTGTTTTTCTGATCGATGTCATCCGAATCAATCAGAAGACGGATTTTCCGGGTGGTGAAAAGCTTTTCCATGATCTAACGCCCATTTTGTTTCCGGTGATTTTTAATAAGCTGATATGCTTTGATATAATGCTGCTGTACTTGGGTTTGCGGGTAGCCCAGCATTGAGGCGATATCGGCGAAAGATTTCTTCTGATCTTGCCTGAGCTCGAACACCGCAGCCTGCTCGCCACTCAGAATATGATCGTAGGAATAGGGACGCTTTGCTTGCCTTATAGGCACAGTCGCGCGGGGTGCAACAATCCTTTTAAGCTCCTCTACGGCTTTTTGGATTTCGCTGGTGACGTGCAGCGTACTGGCTCCTATTCTTTGTGCTACCTCGCGCGGACTGTGCCCATCTTGGAAATGTAGGCTTGCGATCAACTGGCGTTGTTTGGGCAGAAAAGAGATCGCTCTGGCGATTTCTTCCCATCTTTTCCCTTCGCTGTTCTCCCTGAAATAACCTTCCACATCTGGGTTCTCCCCCAGGAAGGATTCCAAGTGGTCTATTTCAGTTATTTTCCGGTATATCTGATATGCTGGCTTTTGGACCTGTTTCAAGAGTTGCCAACGGAGATTGAGGCGAATAAACCGGTATGCATGAGGGAGGCTTTCAATCTTTTCGCGGTGTGTCCAGGCCTTCAGGTAACATTCGTGGAGAATGCAGCTTACCAGAAACTCGTCATTGACCAGCCCTCTGCCAATGTGGAAAAGGCTAGAAAATGACTTCTGGTAGAAACCTGTAAATGCTCGTTCATCACCGTCCTTAAACCGGTCGAACATATCGACTTTTCCACCAGAATTGGTATGCAGATTTAGAATTCCCATATCATACATTATAGACTTAGTAATACATCACCTCATCATCTATTTAGGCGTCTGAAATTGTGGAAGCAGACACGTTGAATCATTTGCTTAGCTATAACTAAGCACAAAAATAGCAATGTTTTTGGTTCTTGCAACCCATGCCCGAAAAAACAGATTTCGAAATTGCGGTGATAAATCAAGTGAGGAAAGTCCGAAAAGCTAAGGGCTATACTCAGGACGATCTCGCTATGTTTCTAAATCTGACCAGGGGATTTATTGGACAAATCGAAAGCCCCAAATTTCCGAGTAAGTACAATATTGAACATATTGGAATACTAGCCCGTGAAATGAACTGTTCTCCCAAAGACTTAATGCCTGAAGAAGCATAGCAAAGGGTACAGATGCCCCCAAGATAGCACAGAAAGCCTCTGAGCTCCGCGAAACAACGTAGTATGGTCTACTATTCGGATATGTCAATTAAATAAATGACCAAGGAGCCGTCTGAAAGGTTAGTTACCTGTAACTCGGTCATCTTATCCCTCCAAAACGACACGCCGTCTTTTACCTGTGGGGCGCCGAATAAAGATCGATAGTCGTCAATTTTTGATTGCCTACTGATTCCGGAGTCGTATAAAAATTCAAATCTCTCAATTTTGCCTTCCCTGGAAACATGAATGAGTATACTGTTCGCATCTCCATAGCCTTTACCCGGCAGTTTGTATCCATCTCCTACCGGTTCAAGGATAGCTAAATGTTTCTCAATTTTATCTCCGAGTAAGAGTCGGTAGTTATTCCCGATATCGATATACCTGAAAATATCTCCCTTCGCTTTGTTTAGCACCGGCGCACATGAAAGCATTCCCAGGAGCATAAAGCTGATTACAAAGGCGTAATTTCTCACCGATATTAATGGCTGAAAGATATTTATCATTAGCTGGAATCCATATTGTCCTGTGATACTAGAACTAGGCTAAGCTTTAAAGCTTTACTCAGACCGAGCAAATATGGCTGATTCTATTTGCAAGATAACGCAGGTTACCCATATTCAAAGTCCATGAATGAACTATCAAGATTTAGTCTACGGTCAAGCCAACGTTGATGAGCCGGTTTTGGTTGAGCCGATGAGTATCGCTGCCATGTGCTGGCTCAAGGGTATTTTGTAGCACGGGATTTCGAGCTTTTTTTCAAATCATTGATTTACAGGTACTTTATTTGACTTTAAATTGACTTCACGGGAGGGAGGCGGGGCTAAGTCGCTGGCCCCGCAAAGGACATCAGCTAGATCGTGATCAGTGCAAACGAAAGTTACAAAGCAAAAAATGACGGTTGCAAGCCTGCACTCCGTCATCCGGCTTTTTAGCTGATCGCTCGGCAGCCAGCCGCACCTTAAACCGCCGGATGGGCTTGCGACCAAGGGGACGAGCCCCGTCATTTTTTCATTGATTGGAAGGCAGCGATTGCCCTGAGCACAAAGCCGGGCCTTAGCTACCCAAATGCCCTTCAATCATGAGAAATCTCGAAAATGCTCCAAGAATCTATGCAGGAACCTATGGCCAGTACAACAATGGATCGCTGTTCGGTAAATGGTTTGACCTAACAGACTACTCAGATCTAAAAGATTTCCTACAAGATTGCCACGAGTTTCATCGTAATGAATTCGATCCGGAGCTTATGTTCCAAGACTGGGAAAACATCCCGGATTTTTTGATATCGGAATGCAGCCTTCACAAAGAAGCGTTCGCCTACTTTGAGGCCACATGTGATATGGACGATGAGACTGCCGAAGCATTTGAGATTTACTGCAAACAGATTAACTATTGGCCATCCAACGGGTACGAATTGGACGACCAAGTTGAAAGTTTTCGGGAATGCTATCGGGGATTCTTCGGCGGCTCAATGAAGGACGCTACACTTGAATACCCCTGCCAATACGTCGAAGAGACGGACTGCTTTCAGGCGTGCCGTCCACGCTGGAAAAATATTTCGACTATGAAGCCTTCGCCAACGACCTGTTTTTAGAGGGATACAGCGAATATGAAGGTCATGTTTTCGTAGACTACTAATGATTTCTTTGATGGAGTAACTATCTGTTTATCTTACTCCATCGATTTTGAGACACAAACGATTACAGATGAGTAGTTGGTAGTTTTCTGTTTGCGATTTGAAAACAGAAAACTACTTTGAGGTATGATGGATATTCCTCTCCAAAGTGGTTCAGGAACGCGGGCTTACTTTCGCAGAAGTATCTAGTATTTAATAACATAACGGTATGAGATCACAGGGCATGGTGAATGGATCGGACGCCACCTGGAATTCTCAGATCAAAGGCGGGGCGCTTACATTATTGGATCACTTTCGGAATTTATAACCCTGACAACGATTTAAAACTTGCACAAAAAATTGTAACTTCGAACAATCAATTGCCAATCAAAAATCTGGGTGAGCAATTCGGGAGCAGGCAAAAACAAGCTTCACAAACAACTCATTATAAGCGAGTTACAAGAGAGTTCGAATCTCTTCCTCTCTGCAAAATGCCTCTGCTGGTAACAGCAGGGGCGTTTTTCGTTTTCGGGACAATTAGCGGGACAAATTTATTTTCCGAGCTGATGAAAGATCACACACACCCTCCCTTCAAATTGGCGGTTCTCCGCGACCGCAAAGGCGACCTAACAAAAGAATGGTATGTTGAATTTTATACGATGGACGACTGCAAGGGCGAGCTTGTTCGGAAACGAATCGTAATTTCCCCGCACTTCCGGGACAAGCGGAGCCGGACGGAAACCGGATCGTGGCCCTTGCAAATGACCTCATATCAAAACAGCTTTCATCTGACCATATTCTCCGAAGCGAAGTTTGCGACGGAGGGAAGGCATGAGAAAACCGACCGCGCTGACCATCAGCGAAGGTCGGAAGAAGGCAGATATGATCATTAAAAAGAAGGTTATTTTCAGCTTGGAAGTCAGCGGTGTTGGTGATGAGATCCATTGGCGACTGGATTGTATACAAACGCTTACAACTCTACAACTCTCATTTCAACACGTCGATTCTTCTTCCGATTTTCTTCACTACTATTTTCGGCTATCGGCTTCCTCCCTCCCATCGAACGACAATAAATTCTATGAGCACTAATCTTGTTGCCGACTAAGTAACCTTTGATAGCATTCACTCTGTCACCAGATAGACGAAAGTTCTTTACAGGATCTCCAACATTATCGGTGTGACCTATAAGCTCGACTTTTGCTGAAGGATGTTCAATTAGGAACCGTAGAACTTTCTCCAATTCAGGTTCGCTGTCCGGCAAAAGAACTGCACTGCTCTGCTCAAAATGTAGCAATAATTGCAATGTATCGCCGGCTTTGAGCTCAGTGGCGCCTACGGGAGACATTTGTTTGGCGCGCTTTTTAAGACTTGGGATTATGAGGATTTGCTTTGACATATGTGCTTTATCGACTTTCACAACTTCATTGAAAGATTCATAACCAAGCCCGTAAACGGTTATCTGTACAGTTTCCCCGGTAGTTGTTTCGAAAATGTAGTGGCCCCCTACACGTTTCAACGGCATACGCATTCTTCCTTTTGAAACCGAAATATTCAAGTCGGAATTGATTGGTTGCAAAGTGTTTTTGTCCAACACCCGAAGCGTGAGGAACGCATTTTTCCCCTTTTTGGGGGCTTCAACAGGTTTGGCTAATGATATCTGGAACGTTCCACCTGAATATCTTGCAGGAACATAGGCGTTAAATTGATATGCTTGTTGACTATTCCACGTACCATAGATAATCATCTTATTAGCATCCACTACAAGTCGTCCCCTCAATCGCTTCAAATACCAATCTAGGTTACCCACCTCTTTCAATACTTTTCTTTCGTTTATAAGAATTTCGCCATTTATCCTAGAACCAGTAAATTCTTGAACGATGAAGTTGTTCTTTACGATAGTTTTAATCTCTCCTGAAATCGCGTTACCATTTTGCAGCATCTTAATCTGAATTAAAATATTTCCATACCTACTTCCAGTCTGGGTTATCTGTCCGGACCACTCACCTGATAAACTTTGGCATACACCAGGAAAATAGATGCAGAGACAAATACCTGAAATGCAGTAAAAGTCTTTCAAAAGTTTATTCACGGTAGAAAATTTTGTATTTAAAACAACCAAGGCATGAGAATTTGATGGAATATGGACAAATTCCTTTTCTACTTTTGACCAAATTAAGCAACTCGCCAGTATTTCTAGGCCATCTTTTATTCGAAACCAAAAATATCATTGGGACAAAATCACTTCTACAATGTATTTCGCGGTAGTTATCCGAGAGTCGATCACCAGGTGCTCTAAATTATTCCCGCAATTTCCAACGGCTAGGTGCCCGATTGTGTCCAAGAAATATCCACTACACCAAACAGCAGCATGGATACTAGAATCTCCATCGTATGCCTTATATCATTTTTAGCAATATCGCTATCCGCCTGCGAGAACGGGCAACCCTATCAAGGTGTGATTTGTACGGAGGAATTTCGGTCCACGACACTTTACGTGCCGGGAACCCCGTTAACAGAATCGTTCACAATTCGGTTGTCAAATTCAGATACGATTCGCATTAAAGGAAATGCCGATTTCCGCCAGGGATACTACGTCGTCCTGGATGACAACTACCAGGCCAAGCTGGAAAATCAACAAGATAATTTTCGGTTTATTGGCAAACGCGGCCGTGAAGTGGTCGTCCGGGAGGACTATATTTTCAAAGCTGATCAATGCCATATAACCCAGGTTAGCGGCAAGAACAAGCTTTAATGTACTTTTCAACCAGATCGCAAATATGATCGCCCGATTCACCTTGATGTCTGTGATTGTATGTTTCTTTAACTTTCAGTGTAAGGATCCTGATAAACAGGCGGGTCCATGCGATTGCCATAATAAAACAGCTAAAAAAGAAATGAAAAACATAGAGGCTGTTGTGGTTTATCGTATCGGCAACCAACCTGCTGGTGGTAACCAAGGTCCTGATCAATATATATTAAGTACTGAACCAAAGGATTTTGACGGAGCATCATACAGTATTGGTGAGAATTTATTAGCTCCTTGCCAGGAGTCAATGTCTGTACCAGTTGATTTCCGGAAACCGGGTTTAAGGGTCATGGTGTCTTATAAGCGTAAGGAATGTTACGGTGCCCTAACCTCACCAGACATGCACGGAGCCTATGGCTACTATATCGATTTGACTGCGATTCGGGTGAAAACTCCATAGATAAAGCCCTTTCAACAGTGGCCCTCTATTGGCGAAAAGGATACGGACTAAGTGCACGAACGTGCTGGCGGCTATATTTTAGGCATCTCCAACAACAGAAAAAGCCGCCATTATAGAGGCTGAAATTCCCACCGCCTTGAGCTTGATCCCTTTAGGCATTATCGGCAATTCACGGCTTGAAGGAGCAGTTTTCCAGAAATGTAGTCATCGGCGCCTGAATTTCGAACATTACATACCGGTAACGCTTTCGAAGATTTTTGAAGCTACAACGGACGGCCCGTTCTTTTATCTAACTTGTCGGCAATAGTGCAAAGCGATTTGTACATTAGCCCTGAAAACCAACAACTATTTGAACGATGAGCAATTACTCGTTAACGGCGCTCCTTTCAATTCCGCAGGACGCGGGCTATTTTTTTCCAAACCGACACTTCGAATACATCTCCGGCAAGCCTCTCTACAACTTGATGATCGATAAACTCGAAGCATTTCCCCAGATTGGTAAAATCATTATCAACACCGATTCCAAAGGGATCAGGAATTACTACGACCGCTCTGGCAAGATAAAAGTGATCAATGCCTACCAGGCAAGCCTGGACGAGATAGAGTTGGAGCTCACTTCCGACAAGGTAACCGCTGCATTGCTCGACCATACCGAAGGCGATCATTTCCTTCAACTCGGGCCGATTTTCCCGTTTCTGAAACATCAGACCATCGAATACCTAATCGAAACCTACGACAAGTATGTGGTCAATCCCGAAGGCCAAAGCTATGATTCCGCTTTTACCATCAGAACGTTGAACCGCAGATATTACGACAGCGACACGGATTTCATACGCGAAGACCGGCCCAATACGTTTGTCGAAGACGGTATATTACATGCATTTAACCGCACAGGATTCCGTAGCGCCGGGAAACGAAAGGTAGGTCAAAAGCCGTTTCCGTGCGGCGTCGACGAGATCGAAAACCTGGCGATCGATTCCGAGGAAAATTACCGGATAGCTGTTTTTATCGACGAAAACCGTTATCGCTTTCCTCGTGTTTTCGGCAGGTGACTCACGTTTTGTCTCCTGTCTAGGAAACCGACATGACACCTACCTTCTTTTGTGCATCAACCTCTGCCGGCAACCTTAATAATTACAGCATCATCACGATCTTTGAATATCCCAGTCTGAAAGTCATGATTCCCGGCAACAATGAATTCACATCACGGGCCTCGCTAATGCTACGAGAGGCCTTCCGAACCCATTAGGAACACCTTGGTCTTATTTCTCGACTGTATGAAAGGCCAGTATGATCGTTGTGCAGTGCTCCTCCTGCACAATCACCTTGATGCTGATGCCCAGCAACACACACAAATCCTTGACGATCACCAGGCCCATCCCTTTCTGATCGGGACGTTGGGAGGCGCGAAGCCAGTCTTCGTAGGACCGGTAATCCCTGTTTAGCCAGTTGGCCTGATCCTGCGGTATCCCACCGCCGTCATCTGCGACTATGATACGCGTTTGCCCGTTTTCAATATCCGCGGACACCGTTATTTCCGACTGACTTGCCTTCAATGCGTTGTCGATCAGGTTGTGTACAATGATGGAAACCAGGTTGCGGTCGCTATGGATGGTAAGATCCGGATCGATTGTGTTCCTGATAGTTATGCCCCTGAATGTTGCGATCGCGGCAAAGAGCCCTGAAATATTACCGACCAGCTCCGAGACGGGGAAAATACTCGTTTCGGTCCGCGATGATGCGGTTTTACTTTGCAGTTTGATATAGTCCAGAAAGTTTTTGGTAAGCGCACCAAGCCTTTCGGACGTGTTGAGGGATTCCTCGCTCATACGGGTAATGAGTGGATCGGTTGCGCTTTGTTTATGCAGGTAGGCATTAATTTGTTTGAGTGAATAACCGATATAATGCAAAGGCGTCTGAATATCGTGGTTCACAGCGGCGATGATCTGGCTGATGACCCGGTAGTGGCGTATCAGGTTAGCCTCACGTTCTTTCCTGACAAGACTTTCTGTCCTCAATCTCACAGAAATAAAGAACAGCCCCGCCATGGCCGCAACCAGCAGCGACTGAAACCACCAGGTTTCGTACCAGGCACGCGGAATATGGAGTTTTATCGTCTTATAAGTGTAATCATTAGCCCCGAACCCGCTAACCTTGCGAATTTTCAACACGTAGTTACCATACGGGATCTTCAATATGGGAATTATAAAATCCGGATTGACCGGCGTCCATTTCTCGGTGCGCCCTTGCCCGGATAGTGAATAGTACATTTGAATGTTCCGGCTGTTGCCCATATAAGGCGTGGCAATCGTCAGGCGTAACTGCTCGAAGTCGCGGGAGATTTCCAAGCTGTCCCGTACAGGCAGTTCTTTTCCATCTTCAAGAATTGCATTGATAAAAATACCTTTATCGGGAAGTACAGGAGTAATTGTTTCCGGCTTGTACCAAACCAGCCCGTCCATCGAAGGAAGTGAGACGGTTCCATCAGCCAGTGTAAGGGCACAGGGCTTGCAGCCGCCGTTGAACTCATTGGTTTCAAACCCGCTTTGCTTGTCGTAATACAAGTAAAATACCTGATTCCGGTTGTCAGTTGCGTAATCCAGTAGCCTCTTTTTAGCAACCTGAAAAAGACCGCGATTGGTAGTAATCCAGAAAAAACCATTCTTGTCTTCAATGATGCAATGGGAGGTCGCCAAAAACCGGTCTTTGTCAAGTGGGAACCGAACAAGTTTGTTTTTATTAAGAAGGTAAAAACCATTACCATAGGTCGTGATCCAGGTACCTTCCGGGGTTGTATAAAAGCTGCGGATGGCGACGTTTTCAAGTGGTATGACGAGTTGGGAAATACCTGTGCGGATGTCGAGCCTGTAAATACCCGTCAACGTGCCCAGCAACATGGTGTTGGCATTTTTCATGTCAATGATCATCACCCCTTTTGAAGCCAGCGTGAACTTCCGTCGCGGCGTATATTTACCCTGCGACTCTTCGAGAATATATAAAACATCGCTATCGCAGCCGATCCACAATTTGCCGGTTGGGTCGACGTAAAGTGAACTCGCCGAATCGGGCATTTTTACATGAGCGAGGATTTTTTGTCCGGTCTGGTCGAGTTTGTACAAATTTGATCCGATGCCAAACCAGAACGAACTATCCCGGTTCTGGGCCATGGCGAATTTGTAGCCGAACTTCTCCATAAACGGGGAGACTTTTTTTGCAGTGACATGCGAGTCGTCAGGTTTGGCGCTAAATAAGTATCCTTGTGCCGTTAACACCGCTCTGTTTCGGGCGGGCAGCTGCGCATAATAGACATTGTCGGCATTATCGGAAGGTAATTTGTGTGTTTGAAAAATCTCCCTCTTAAGTAAGAACAGTCCTTTTGTTATACTTCCAAGAAAAAGGAAACGATTGCTTTCGTCAAAATAGATCGCGGCTATGCTAAGGTTATCAAAATCGAAATCGCTCAAAATCAGCCTCGTTTCAAGGTTTCCATTTCCGGTTGGATTGAGCAGGTACAGGCTGTTATTCAGGTAAAGAAATGCCTGCCGGGAGATATTGTTCCAGAACAGCCGGGAATGGTTTGCGCTGGTACGGTAATGGGGGTTCGAAGTGATGTCCCCGGTGATGACAGCTTCGCGGGTAATCCGCTCGATCACTTTGAAATTGCCGCTGCTATCGATTCCGTATGGCTTGTTCCCGATCAAAATAAGGTGCCGTAACGATGCATGCGTGGTAAAGACATGTTTGCCAAGTTGAAAATACGCGACCTGGCCGTTTTGCCAGATATAATGTGTTTGATCGTCCACCGCCAGAAAGTGGTGTTTCGCGAACGGATCAGGAAGGGGTGGAACGGGAATGCTGGCGACTATGGTGTTGGGCCCGTTGTCCCCGCGCGCAAGTGGGTTGTGATCTAGATAATCCCGGTAAAAGGTTGTATCGACGGACACCAGGCCGTTCGCAAGCACACCAACATAATCGTTCCTTTCGGACAGCGCATAAAATTCATGTTGCCCGTGCCCACTGACGACGGACGGAATGAACCCACGGAGACGGTTTGTAGAAATAGGGATTACGGATCTGTCAAATGTCACAAAACGATGGCCGTCGAATCGGACCACGCCAGCTTCGGTAGTCAGCCAGATAAACCCGTTTTTGTCTTGGGCGATGGCTTTGACGCTATTTTGGGGAAGGCCATTCTCGTCGGTAAAATGCTGTAACCAGTATCCCGCCGGAGCCTGTTGCTGACTTATCGCGCGTTCAGTGGTCAATAGCCCGGTTAAACACGCCAGAATAAGGTGGAACAGCAGAGCTCTCATGGTCAGGCTTAAAACATTTAAATCGGGAAGCTATTTGCGAACGGCAACTAACCATTCAGTTCGAAATAGGTTGTCAACTGGATTACATTCTCTACGCCGAGCTTTTCGAATATCTTGGATTTATAAATGCTGACCGATGAAGGCGAAAGATTTAACTGCTCGCCGATAGACTTGGCCGGTACGCCCTTTACCAGGAGCTGCGCTACTTCGAGCTCTCTCTCCGAAAGCTTGTCGGTAGCCGATTCTTCCGAGCCTTTTGCGTTGAATAGCTGTCGGAATGCGTTTTGCATAACTTCCGCGCTCGCATAGGTTTGCCCGCTCAGCACCTTATCGACCGCCTGGGTGAAGTCGTCATTGATGGCAGTTTTGGAAATATAGCCGTTTGCGCCTGCTTTCAGGAACGGTAACGCATATAGCTGCTCGTCGTAGCTGGAACAGACCAGTATGGGTATATCAGGCTGTTTTAACCTGACCGAATGCACCATCCCCACCTTATCGCCGCCCGGGAGGTTGATGTCCATGATCAGCAGGTCAAACTTTTGCTTTTCGAGCATTGCTATTGTTTTCCGAAAGTCTGTGGTGCTGGTGATGACCGCGTCCGGCTTATGATCCATCAACAGAAACTGAATTCCCGCTAAAACTAACGGATGATCCTCAGCGATGATAATCTGAATGCTCATTATGATGGAGTCTGAAAAAAGTGCCGGGGAGGTATTCCTGACATTAATATAGAAAAATCATTCATAGTACTACTTCTATCTAGCATTAAATTTCTTTAATAAGTTATTCAATTTCTTAAATCAACGATTCAATTTATTGTAATGCCGGGTCCGCCTATACGAAATACATTTGTTCATGCCGAATCCGTGATACATACCATGGATTCCGGCAAGTGGACCATGCGAAGGGGACTGCGAAGATAAATTTCATGACGTTGAGTGGATCAATCACCTCCCGGCGCTGTCGGGAGAAATGATTTAAACGCAACCCCTCCCATCTAAAAATTAACTACCGAAATTATGAACGTAGCACTCATTGACAGGCACCCGATCTTCCGTACAGGCATCCGCGTGATGTTAAATAGTCAGCTTAACAACATCAATACCCTCGAAACCGGCTCAATGAATAGCCTTGCCAAGGTCAACAAGCTGGGGGACATCGACATCGTGATCATCGGACTGTCCGAAGAGCAACCCGAAATAGACAAGGCCGTCCTAAAAAGGGTGATGCGAAAAAATCCCCTTGCATCATTCATCGTGTGTGCCGCAATACCATGCTATGAGTCGGTGGGATCGCTGATGCGCATGGGGGTGAAGGGTTACCTCAATAAAAATAGTAGTCCTGACGATCTGATGACGTGCGTAAATGCGGTTATCGCGGGGGAGCCATTTGTTTGTCATCAGGTTTAGGAGGGAGTTTTGCAGATGAAAAAAGTACTTCTACGGGCATTAAACTTATTCAGGCCACAGACCAATTTGTTCAATCAACAAGACATGAACGTAGCACTCGTCGACGAGCATCCGGTATTTCGAACTGGCATCCGCGGTATGCTCAAAAGCCAGTTCGAAAAACTCGGTACCCTGGAAGCCGGGTGTATGGAAGATCTGGAAAAGATTATTCAGCTAGACATTTTTGATGTTATCATCATCGGTCTGTCTGAGGAGCATCCCGAGATAGATTATGCCCTCTTGAAAAGGGTTATGAAAAAAAATCCGCTCACCTCGTTCATCGTCTACGCCAGCGCGCCGGACCATAAACTGGCACGCTCTCTGGTTCGCATGGGCGTGAGAGGGATACTTACGAAACACGCCTGCGCCGACGAACTTGTGACCTGTGTACGTTCGGTGCTCTCAGGCAATCCCTACCTCAGTCCCGAGATGCTTGCAGGGATTCATAAGAAAGCAAAACGCACTGTTAACGAAGCTAACCCGACGTAGGTTGAAACTGGTCATAGATATGAGTTGGACAGTTATTTCTAACATTCGCCGGGCGTTTGGCGATAACGCTCAGGCAGGTATCCACACAATAACTATCCTGGGTCCAGCCTCAACCACGGGAAATTTAGTTCAGACAACAAGCAACGGCTGGGGCGAATACTCCGGAACATGGACCAATACAACGGGTAGTGCGCAAGTTTGGAGGAAAACAGTGACCATTTTGATGTAGAAAATAGCCTGGATGCTCGAAAGCCCCCTCTACCCTACCTGCCAATTGCCACCTGCCTGCTTGTTGCATTGCCGTCTCGCCTGGTGATCTGCAGAATATACATACCGGCACGCAAATGACCAATGCTAATGACCGGAGACGGCTTGGAACTTTTGAAAACCGCCCTACCCGATTGATCCAGCAACTCCACTGATATTGCATTTTTCAGAATAGCTTCGCTTAGCTGCAAATGGTCGGCAGCGGGGTTGGGATAGAATGAAAACAATTCGGGGTTTTCGAAAACCACACGCGCTATTTTGCTGTACGCGAATGTACTATCACGGTCCACCATTTTTAGCCGGTAAAGATTGGTGCCGGCCAGGGGTGCTTTGTCAATGGCGTCGTATTCAATGGTCGCCTGGCTGTTACTTGCGGCTTTTGTGGTTCCAATGACACCCCAGTTGCGTCCATTTTCGCTGCGTTGTATCTCGAAATGGCTGGAATTGGCTTCATCGGCAGTTGACCAGTCGAGATACACATGGTTCTCCCGGGCAGCAGCGTTAAAGTCGATAAGCGTCACCGGCAGCACATCCGTGACGTTTACAACCATTTCATATGTTTTCGCACAGCCGGTCTGGCCTGCGGTTACCGAATAGGTGTATGCTCCCGGAACCGAAGGAACGGTTATTTCGGTTAGATTAGCCGTCGTCCCGATTGTATTTCCGTTTAGCTCCCAGCGGTAGCTAAGTCCGGAGCAATCTCCTGCGCAGGCGGAAGACAGGTTGATGACGGTTCCTATCCGCGGGTTATTAACGCTCGCCGAACCTGTCAGTGTGAGCTCGCAGTCTATTTTCAGGTCGTTTTTAATAAAGATATTGACCGGTTCGCCGGCAGCGGCATTGCGCGCGGCCATCCACGTTTTATAAGCGTCACAATCGTCGGAGTAGCTGTTGCGATTGGTCACGCAGCCATTTTGCTGGATAATACCCGACAGGGTAAAATTGTCCTGATTTGCCGGCGCGGGTGTCGCAACGGGCTGACTGACCCAGGTTTGGGCCAGTTGCTGAATGGCGGGGCCTCCGCCGGCACTCAATAAATTTTCGAAAAACATACAACTCACCATCTGTGCGCCATGGAGGTAGCTCTCGGTAGCGTAGGAGACAAAATTGGAAATCCCAAAATTCGCATTGTAGGCCGCCTCGTTGATGTACAGTTTACCGGGAAGGTTGCTACGGAGAAGGTCAATAGCGAACCGGTGGTCGTAATAGTTATCGTCATTGATTTTGATCCCATCCAGTTCCTCTGCGATCTCGTTAAATGCAAATGTGGTTCTTCCCAACGATAATTTATCATAGGATGAGCCATGATGCGATATGACTTTGATACGACTGTCCACGGCCTTTACCGTGTTCTTGAAGATGTTATTAACTTCCTTCAACACCTGCGTCCGGTAGAGATACCAATCGGTACCGTCGGGCTGCGTAAACATTGTCCCTGATGGCCTTTTGGGAGTTATCTCACTGAAAGAATTGTAATCTGTTCCCCACACGAAATTGAGTGACTGGATCTTTTCATATTTACCCGCAAGCCACGCCCTGTAACCGCTTCTCATCGGTTGCGAGTAATCCGTGAGACTGTTGTTGTCCCGTAGGTTCAGTGGCTGGTCAAAATGGTATTTATCTGTTCCGGCCTCGAATTCCGCCTCACCCTGACGTGAATAGATGAGGTCCATATAGAGTAGTTCGTTTGTATCCTGAAGGTGGCCATAACGCTGCAATACTTTTTGAGTAAAATCGACTATTCTGTTACGGGTTGACTGAGCGGCCAGGGAGGTCATCACAAATTGCACGTGAACGCCATTGATCCTGCCGCCGTATTTCTGGAAAACAGCCTCCGTTCCGTCGTACCCCACGTTCAATATTCGCTCTTCTTTGAGCCACCCGTCGCCTGTATTGATGCCGTACCGATCCGAATAACTGTGGGTGACGTCATCACCCGTACTGACAGCAACATTGATCCCGACTTTCATTCCCAGCGAGCGGGCTTTCGCTATCTGGTCGTCGTACATCTGCCATACATTGTAATCCTGCCCATATTGTTGCTTCATCGACCGGGAAATGTATCCTTCGATTGCCCCCCACTGGATACTCAGAAAAACCGCATTACAACCCACAGCATGCGCATCCTCAATGAGTTTCAAATTGCTCCAGTTCCCTTCGTTTACCAGGCTGAGTCCCAGGTAACGTTGCTGGGCAAATGCGATCGGGCCAAGACTAACAACGTTGAGAAGACTAAATACCAGAACAAACTTTCTGACTAGCGCGGAACTGCTTCTGTTGGCCCGAAGAGTTAGCAACATTTTTTGCATAGAAACATTTTTTTGTGGTGTTACCGGTTCTGGCCAAAGTGCCAAAACCAATACGAAATTATTCTTTAAGTGGTCGCTCAATACTAATTTTATAAAAAAATTAAAAAAAATTCTACTTATCATCTAAGTGTTTCTATGGCCGAAAACGACCTTATGGTAATAGGCCTGATAAACCGGCCTTTTGTCGGCACTTTAACCCGCTAATAATGGATAGTATGGAATTGCCCGATCATCAAGAGGATGATCACAGCCAGCCCGCTCCCCCTGGCGGCGGCCCGGAGCGTCTTTCACATCGGCCTGCGTTTCCCGCCGAATCGGAGATGTTGCTGAAAAAGGCATTCGAATCGGATACGAATACCGGGATCGAACTGCTATTCCGTTGGTACTACCGCCCGTTGTGCAGCCATGTGGTCCGGTATGTTTCATCAAAAGAAATTGCCGAAGACATTGTATCCGAGGTTTTCTACAAATTTCACAAAGACGGGGTTTTTGCAACCGTCGAAACGTCATTCCGGAACTACCTGTTTTCGGCCGTGCGGTATAGTGCATTCGATTATGCCCGGCGCGAGATGAAGCGGAACACCTCGCTGGAATACGCCGAATATGTGACACTGCAACCCGAGCATCAACCCGACCATATTACCCAGTATGAAGACCTGTACAATGACGTACAGAACGCCATCAACACGCTCCCGCAAAAGCAACGCCGTGTGTACCTCATGCATCGGTATGAGGGGAAGAAATACAGCGAAATCGCGGCCGAGCTGGGCATATCTTACCGCACGGTGGAATCGCAAATGTACAGTGCGATGCAGGAACTGAGGAGGATCATCAAAGCCAAATGGCTGTTCACCTTACTCGCCCTATTCCATTAGCGCTTCACCTCAATGGTACGACACAGTATTTGCAAAAAATTAACCATGAAAAACGCAATAAACAAAGAGCTGATTTTCAATTACTTTTCAGGTAATGCGACTGCTCTTGAAAAGGATTTGATCGAACAGTGGAGCGCAGATGCCTCGGCCAGGGAGCAACTATTCATTTGGTTGCTCGAATGGGAAAATCAGAACATCCAGTACAGCGCCGATGTTGACCGCGCTATTACACGCCATTTCTCCCGCCTCGACGAACTTCCTGCCGAAACCGAAAGCACTACGATGCGGCCGATGCTGGCCTTCGCGGTAAAGGGAAAGTCATGGCTTGTTGCGGCAGCTGTGACATTAATGCTGCTATCGGGCGGTTGGCTGGCGCGCGAACATGTACGCTACGAAATCTACACGACCAGTTTCGGCCAGATCCAACGCCTGGTATTACCCGACGGAAGCAAAGTAGTGCTCAATGCCAACTCCACGCTCCGGGTCCCGCGCTTTGGCTTCGGAAAAACCACGCGGGAAGTGTACATGACCGGAGAGGCGGATTTCTCCATTACACATACGACAACCCATCAAAAATTCATCGTTCACACCGAAAAGAATTTCGACGTTGAGGTGCTGGGCACCGAATTTAACGTATATGCACGACCTCGGCGCTCCCGTGTAGTATTGAATAAGGGTAAAGTGAAACTGCATTACCTGAAGGGTTCCGAAACCGACCAGATCGTGATGAGACCCGGAGACCTCGTGACGTTCGATGCGCCCGGGCATGCTTCCGTAAAGCAAACGGCAAACCCGGCCAATTATTCGGCATGGAAAGCCCATCGCTTTGTCTTTGAAAATGAGAGCCTGCGAGAGATATGCAATCTTTTTGAAGACAATTTCGGTATGGAAATCCGCATCCCCGATTCGACCCTTGCCGCGCAGACCATCTCGGGCTCCTTTACCGCGCTTAATGCCGAGGAGCTTTTTGAAATACTGGCCGACGACTCCGGGCTTTCGTACTCCCGCTCGGAAGACGGAAAGGTCATCACCCTGGATTATTAAACCCCTTTGCCCCTAACCTTTTCTTACCTGCTTAAAAACCCATTTCTATGAAAAAACCGTTACGATCCCTTCTATTCGTGCTGGCTGCCGCTAGTGCCGGTTCTCCCGGCCAGGCGCAGTTGCTCGCGGCCATCGGGCAGCGGCAACATCCGTTCGTAGCCGAGCAGTCCACCAGGAGCCTCAAATCAGTATTGCAGGATTTCAAAACCCATTACAAAGTCGATATCCTGTATTTTGACAGTGTAGTACAAGGCTATGAAGTTCCCGTAAGTGCCGTCGATTTTCAACCCAATGCAGAAAAATCTCTTTCCAGGATACTGAAACCCCTCGGCCTGCAATACAGGAGATCCAAAACAGGGGGTTATGTCGTGATCAAACCGGTGAAGGGAGATAAGAAGTCACAACAGGCTCCTGTATCGAGCACCACTGACCAACCGGCCGACAGTCCGCTCCGGCAGTTCGCTCTCACCGCCTCGTCAGCCAGCGGGCAAGCCACCGATCCGACAGTAGAAATCGGCTTGAACGGAAAAGTTTCGGACGAGAAAGGCCAGGGCCTGCCTGGCGTGAGCGTGGTGGTAAAAGGCTCCCAGCGCGGGACGATCACCGACGAACATGGCGAATTCAAGGTCGAGGTGGCCGACAAGAATGCAATACTGGTGTTTTCGTTCGTGGGATTTTTGTCACAGGAAGTGAATGTAGGAAACAGGACCCGCATCGACGTTACACTTGCATCCGACACCAAAGCCCTCGAAGAGCTCGTAGTCACGGGTTACAGTTCACAGAAAAGGTCGCTGATGACCGGTTCTGTGGCTACAATGAATGTCACGGAAGAAATGCAGAATATCCCGACAACATCCACAGGGAACCTGCTCTCGGGTAAACTTGCGGGTGTTTACATCGGCACCCCCAACGGTATACCGGGCACCAACCCGCAAATCAGCATCAGAACGGGCTCTTCCCTCAACGCCCAGCCCATTACATTCGTGATCGACGGGATCATCCGGACGGCCGATGATTTCAACAACCTTAGTCCCAACGAGGTAGAGACCATTTCGGTATTGAAAGACGCCGCTTCGGCAGCTGTCTACGGATCGCGTTCTGCCGGCGGTGTGATCCTGATCACTACTAAAAGAGGGAAATCGGGTAAACCGACTTTCAACTATTCCTTCAACACGGGCTTCGATACCCGGACCAAAAACGCACCGCTCACGAGCGCGGTGCAGGCCGGCGAGCTGTATAACCGCATCAACGGTAATAGCGATCCCGCGGGCTGGGCCTGGTCGCAGGAAGAGATTGACCATTATAAAACCATTAACAACGGCTGGGGCTACGATCAGCTGGAATCGGTCTGGCGTAACCCGTCCACGTCGCAGCACAATCTGAACGTCGCTGGCGGCACCGAGAAAGTAAAATACTTCGCAGGTGCCTCGTACGTGAAGCAGAACGGCTTTCTGAAACCGCTGACTTACGACAAATACAACATCCGTCTGAATACGACGGTCGATGCCACCAAAGACCTGCAATTTTTCGTCGGACTAGGCCTAAGCAACAACCTTCAGGGTAATGTCACTTGGGAAGGATCGCAATCGCTGTACCGCAAATTGCTCGTATGGCAGCCCGATCAGCCGGTTTACACCGATGGCGGAAAACTGCTCGACTACGGCTGGATCGCCAACGTCGGCGGGACGGTGAATGGGAATGGCGGCTACGATAAAATCAATTTCCTGAAACCACAGGTCGTGCTGAATGCGACATACAATATCCCGGTCATCAAAGGGCTTAGCGCGAAGGCTGTATTCAGCAAAAATTTTGGATATAGCCGCCGGAAAGTCTTCCAGAAAAGCTATCTGATGAATATCATGAAGCGTGAGGGTGCCAACAAGCACATTATCCATACCGACGACGCCAGCATTATCGGTACGAAGGCCTCGACCAATATTTCGAAGGACTACCTGCGCACCGATGTGTCATGGGGCCAGGATTACCAGCTCGATCTCCAACTGAATTACGAAAACACTTTCAACAACGTGCATCACGTGCAGGGTATCCTCGTATATGAGAAAGCAGAAACCAGCGGAAGCGGCATTTTTGCAGGCCGGGAAACATTCCCCGTGTACACTACCGACCAGTGGTGGGCCGCAAGTGGTGCCCGTGCCGACGATTATGCGGGAGGAAGCAGCGATTACATCAACGGCCGCGCTTCATACATCGGGCAGTTCAACTACGACTACGATGGTAAGTATCTCGCAACGTTCTCTTTCCGGAAAGACGGGTCGATGAACTTCGCACCCGAGAAAAGATGGGGGCTTTTTCCTGCGGGAGCACTTGGATGGGTTGTATCCAAAGAATCTTTCTTCCCGGCTGCTTCGGGGATCGATCAGCTGAAACTGCGCGTATCGGCCGGGCTTACCGGAAACGACGCAATAGGCTGGCTGAACGGGAGCCCGGTACTGACCAGCTTTTTATGGCAGGAATCCTATAAACAAAATGTTCCGGCATTCTTTGGCACCGAACCTAAAACCGCTGCCGGTGTTACGTACGGATCGGTCGTGAACCGGAACCTCACCTGGGAAAAAGCACTGACTTATAATGCAGGCGCAGATATCTCTTTCCTCAAAAACTGGACGGCGACCGCCGAATACTGGAACCGGAAATCGTATGATATCCTCGGACCGAGATCGCTCTCCACACCGCCTACGTTCAGCCTTAGTCTGCCAGCGGAAAATTATGGAGTGATCAAGGCACAGGGATTCGATTTGAGCCTGGGTTTTGAGAATAAAAAGAAAGCATTTACCTATTATGGCAACCTCACCGCCTCGTATGGCTGGAACAAGGTCGTCACGCAGGATTACGCCCAGAATGCACAGGCAATAGACATTACGATGGGCAGATCCATGACCGTCATCCGCGGATTGCAGTTCGACCGGATCATCCGCTCTCAATCCGACCTTGACCAGTTTAACGGCGAACATCCCAACTACTCTTACAGCGGCCTTAAACCCGAACTCGGGATGATGACCTACAAAGACATGAGCGGCCCGCAAGGTACTCCCGACGGGATCATCGACACGTACGACCGGGTGGTGATCAAAGCGAGCAACTTTCCGATCGTGTACGGGCTCAACCTCGGCGGAAGCTGGAAAGGGTTCAGTGTGGACCTGATGTTCAACGGGAACCTCAAATACAAGAAATCGTTCCGCGACCTGTCGGGTGGTGTAGAATGGAACCGGATGTACTCCGCGTGGTATAACGACAGCTGGACGCCCGAGAACCCTAATGCGACCCTGCCCAAACGAATCTCGGCAAGCCAGTCCAACACTTATGGAGCTGAGTCGACCTACTGGTACCGCAATGCCGGCTTTGCCCGCCTGAAATACCTTACCGTGGGGTACACCGTGCCGCCCCGGTTGTACAACAAGGCACTGCAAAGCGTGAAGTTCTATTTCTCGGGAACCAACCTGTTCAACCTTACCGGTTTCAAGTACTACGATCCCGAAATCCAGGACGGTACGGCATATCCCATTATGCGGAATTTCAACTTCGGTGTAAACGTCACATTCTGATCAATCTAAAAGGATTTAATAATGCGTAAACATTTAAAAAACCTTCCGTTCTCCCTGCTCTGCCTGGCAGTGATGCTGCTGCCACAGGCTTGTGAGCCCAACCTCGATTATATCAATACGAATGCGATCAATCCGGACAACGTGTGGAACGACGAAAAGCTGATCAGCGCGTTTTTGACCGACATCCATGGCAATTCGATCCCTTCCTGGCCGGTGAATGGCAACAGCAGCGACGAAGCCATGAATGCCCCGGGCTCGATGGGCACTTACCTCAGAGGCATCATCAGCGTAGCTTCCGACGGGCAGAGCCTGAGTTATAACAATATCGACAAGATCAACTTTTTCCTGGCCCGGCTCGCGGATGTCTCGCCAGCCGTACTTTCCGATGAGAAAAAGAAACAGATGACCGGGCAGGCGCTTTTCTGGCGTGGATGGGATTATTTTTCCAAGGTCGCAACATTCGGCGGGGTGCCGCTGATATTGAAGCCGCAGGACCCAGCCAATAAGGAAAGTCTTTTCGTTGCCCGGAGCAAAACATCCGAATGCATAACGCAGATCCTCTCCGACCTGGATGCGGCCATTGCATCCCTGCCCGATCAATGGGATAATGCCAACTACGGGCGTATCGACAAGGGAACCGCTATGGCTTTCAAAGGCAGGGTATTGCTTTGGTACGCGAGCCCTTTATTCAACCCGTCGAACGACCAGGCGAGATGGCAAAAAGCCTACGAAGCCAACAAAGCGGCCGTGGATTACCTGAAAGCCCAAGGAAAAGGCCTCCTCGGCGCGTATGGGCAGCTCTGGAAGCAGGAACGTAACAAGGAAGTGATCATGGTGAACCAGTTTACCTACCCTGACCACCCTTTCAACCAGGCGGGCATCCGCCCGCAGCCACTGACCCAGGGCGACGCGAACAGAAACCAGCCGTTACTTCCGCTGCTGAATGCCTATCCGAAAAAGGATGGCTCGCCAATGCAGTTCGACGCAGCAAAACTGGCGACCGACCCGGCTTATAACGAGCAGTACATGACCGATTTCGTCACCAATCGCGACGACCGGTTCTACGCAACGATATTTACCGGCGGAACGCCCTACCCCACCCCTGACCTTCCGACCGGCACGCGGTACTGGAGCGCATGGCGGAAAATAGCAGATGCCGGCTCTCCCGGCGGCTTCAAGTATGTTTCGCTGGCCAGCGACCAGAAGTCGGTCACGATCGGGGCGGGTGTTTCGGGCTTCTTTGAAATCAAAGGGCTCGATAATACGCTCACCAGCACGCTAATAGGCAATGCCGCAACCGACTGGGTGGAAATACGCTTCGCGGAAGTACTCATGAACTATGGCGAAGCCGCCAATGAGGCCGGTAAGCCGGAAGAAGCGTTGCAGGTGTTGAAGGACATCCGTGCGCGAGCGGGCATTACGCCGGGCGCGGCCGGCAAGTATGGCATTACGGCCACGACCCAGGCGGGCATCCGCGAGGCATATATGGGTGAGCGTTTTGTAGAATTTGCGTTCGAGAACAAGCGCTGGGGCGATCTGCGGAGATGGAAGCGTTTTGATATCGTGAATAAGACAGCGTTTCGCCAGGGGATCTATTTTGTGTTGAAGGATGGTGCGAAAATCGAATGGACCGATGATATTTCTGACGCGGCGGTCCGCAAGAAATTCACGGCTGTGTTCATCGAAAACCTCGACGGCGATCCCCAATATAAATTCAACCTCGATCAGAACCACTGGTTTTATCCGATCAGCCAGGGAAACCTGGAGGCCAGCTCCGTGTTGAAGCAAAATGCAGAATGGGGCGGTACTTTCAATCCGCTGGATTAAAATAAAGTAGGTATGACGGGCGATGATGCTTACTCTGAAAGAATAGGCATCATCGCTTTCTATGAAGATTACCACCGGTCAGCGTTTTCAATAAATTACATCAAATATGCGATTTCGGATTCTCCCAATACTTCTCCTAAACCTCATTGCCGTTTTTCTGGCACCGTATGCGCGTGCCCAGCACGATTTCAGTACCAATTATTTTAAAATCCACATCAACAATAAAGGTTGGATCACGAGCATGAAAAATAGCACGGCTAATCACCGTGAGTTCAGCCCGACCGACAAGCCCTCCCCGTTGCTATCCCTGTTCGACAGTAAGAAACAACATTATTATCAACCGGTTAAGGCCATTTTTAACAAAACCAAACAGGTATACACATTGCATTATGCCAATGGCTCGGTGGCAACGGTTTCGCTGGCTGTTTATCCCAAATATTTCAAAATGAAGCTATTGTCGCTGCATCCGCGCAAGGGCATCGACAACGTCCAATGGGGGGCCTATCACACCAATATTACCAACCTTTTTGGCGAGATCATCGGTGTGGCGCGCGATACGAGCGAGGCAGTCAACTACGCTATCGGAATGCTGGCACTCAACGACAACACGCTCGGGGGAACATCCGAAACAGTTGCCGATGCGGCGCCATTCCAGTACATCATCCACAGCCCGGACAAAAAACGCTTCCCGCTTCCTGCAAACCTGCACGAAGGTCAGGTTTTCCCCATCGGGGGCGACGGGATCAGCGATGTGGCATTTTACGCGCACAAGGAGCCCTATTACAGGATTTTATATGGCAATGCGGCCCAGATCGACACCCAGGGCAGGATCTCTATTGCGTACAATTCGAGAGACAGGGCTCCGAAGCGGACGGTATTCTTTTCGTTGATACCCAACATGACCGCCAACATCCCCAACCACCTGGACGTACAGCCGCTGCCGGGTATCGACTACCTGGGCTCTTCGGTAGCCCTCTGGGGAAGCCCCGACAGCACAGCATTGCTGGATGTGGTCCAGAATATCGTGCGGTCTGAAGGCCTTCCCTATCCTACTTTCAACGGTAAATGGGTTAAAGATCCTGCCGCTTACGTGCCCGACGTGCTCACAAGCGGGGGCGTGTACGACAGCATTGTGCCTTACACGCATCAACTGGGTTTCAAGGCTATCAGCCTCTACGACCAGGGGTTCATCCGTCCCGATCGCGGTAACGGGGGCTATATCGACGGCAGGAATTTTGAGAAGAAACCGTTGAAAATGGCCTCGGGCGACAAGTCGCACAAGGAATTTTCTGAAATCGCGGCTCGGCTCGGCATTATCATCGGCCGGACGCCCATAACCACCGCACTCGCGCCCGGCACCAAGGATGCCAGTCCCGTTCCGGGTGATAGCCTTTGCTACCAGCAAAAACGCATTCTGACCAAAAGTATCGCGGCTAACGATACGCTGATATTCGTCAACGACCCACAATACCTGGATGAAATAGCAAGCTGGGAGGGCCATTGCAAGAACCTGAATATGATCAAGATCGGGAAGGAGCTTATTCATTACCTGGGTGTTTCCAAAGAAGCGCCATACCGCCTCCTGAACGTCAAACGCGGCTATTGGAACACGACAACCGCGAGCCATACGGCAGGAGATACCATTTACAAGCTGCAAGTGACCATCAACTACGGTTACGACGGGCTGATCCCCAATATGCAGTTACAGGACCAGATCGCTCAGTATTATGCGTCGGTTGCCAAGGTCAATGGGCTGGCGTATTATGACTTCGATGGGCAGGAGTTTTTGTTCAACAATGGCCATGGGTACTATTCGGTCAAACGCTTCTTCCGCAACATGTTTGAAAAAGGCAAAGAGCTTGGCGTTCCCTACATCCGTTTCACCGGGTCGACACTATCGGAAGGCTCATGGCATTATCAGAGTATCTGGAACGTCGGTGGCGGCAAAAACCTGTACGACGTCGAGCGACGGGAATGGGGCAGCGCTACGAGCCAGGGAAAAGACCTCCGGGACGTAACCTACGCGAATTTCTTCCCCTCCGGAATGGGTGGCAATTTCCCGGTTAAAGCAGGCTCGACCGTGGCGCAATATGAGCACATTCAGGCTGTTTCGGTCGGCATAGGTTCTACATACAGCCTGCAAATCAACCAGAAAGACGTGGAGGCCTGTACCGAGAAATATGCCATTTTTAAAGCCATCAGAACATGGGAAAACGCTCGTGCCGCCAACGCATTTCCAAGGTGGGTCAAGAAGCAATTGGCCGACCCGGCCAACCAGTTTCACCTCGAAGAACTGGATCAGAATACATGGAAACTCTACAAAACCGACCTGGACGGCAGAAATGCCAAGCCGTTTTGTGTGCTTGCACGACCGGTTCAATAACCAGTAAGACCTGGCAATAGCTGTCGGGGTCATTTTCGGTATGCAAAAGCCCGCGAATCTATGGTTCGCGGGCTTTTGCATATACCGCTAATTTAACGGTGCTCAATAAACGCAAACAGGCTATTCCCTCACACTTTCGACGGTGTAGATAAAGCTGTCGGCGCGATAGTAGCCCAGATTATACTCGATTGGCCGTTCGCCCTGATCAAACACAAAACGTTTTCGGAACAAAATCGGACTTCCCGGTTCGACTTCCAGTTTCGCCGCGGTAAATTTATCGGCAGATATCGCACTGATTTCCTCCTTGGACAACGTGGCGATCACCAGATGGTCCCTTTCGAGGATGTCGTACAAGGGCCGTTTGAAATCCTCCTCGCCCGTGAGGCCTACCCTGGGATGGAAGTAGGAAATGAAATAGACAAACGGCCCTTCGGCCTTGCCCCTGAGCCGCTCCAATTTGAGCACTTTTTTATCTGTGCCTATTTCAAAAAAGTTGGCAATTTTCTCATCGGGGGTAACCCAGGTTACATGCAGCTCGAAATTCTTGACGATGATTCCCCGCGCATTCATCTCCTGCGTAAAACTCAGCCAATTTTTTGATTTAGAGCTAATTATAGGCTCCGCAACCTTTGTACCGACCCCTTTTTTCCGGATAAGCAACCCTTCATAAACCAGCTTGTTGAGCGCCTGGCGCAACGTCGACCGGGAAATGGCCAGCCGCTTTGCAAGTTCAACTTCATTGGGCAAGAACTTGCCATCCAAGTGCTCCGGGGAGCTGATCATGCTACGCAATAGGTTCTCGGCCTGAATATGCAACGGAACAGGGCTTTTATGATCTATACTAAATTTCATATGGACGGATTGCAGTAGAGAAAAGCAAAAATAGTAAAAACGTGTTGAGCTACAACTTACCGAAATATTACGATCCTTTGAAACGGTTATCCGGGCAGCAGGCGTACTAAATTTAAACGGTACCGGTGGCTTTGATGCTCCCTGACCGTCCCCGGGCGAACGGCGCTGTTCGTTACCGGACAATTATTTCGCCCAAACGATCTACCAAAATATTGATTACCAATTAATTAATTATTTGGCAGGCTATTTGAGTCAATAATTTCAGACTTACGAGGAAGAACATAGAAAATGCTAAAAAACTATCTCAAAATTGCATTCAGGAACCTGCTCCGGAACAAGGCTTTTTCGGCGATCAATATCCTGGGCTTGTCCGTGGGCATGGCAAGCGCGTTGCTCATCCTTTTTTGGATGCACAATGAACTAAGCTACGACCGCTTCCATAAGAACAAGGACTATTTGTACGAAGCCTGGAACCGTGGAACGTTCGATGGCAAACTGCAATGCTGGAATTCGACGCCACAGGTGCTTGGCCCTGCCCTGAAAGCGGAATATCCAGAGGTAAGCAACATTGCACGCAACTATGGGCGGTGGTTTGTGGCACGCGTCGGTGATAAGAAAATTTCAAGCGAGGCAATCATCACGGACGCGGCGTTCCTCAGCATGTTCGACTTCCCACTCATACAGGGGAATCCGAAAACAGCGCTTAACTCGGTCAGTTCGATGGTAGTTACTCAGAAAATGGCCATCAAAATGTTCGGTACCGAGGATGTGCTGGGCAAAGTTATAGCGATAGACAAGGACAATTTCACGATCACCGGCGTAATGCGGAACCTGCAGCCCAATACTGCATTCAGATTCGAATACATTCTTCCCTTTGAATACCTGAAAAGGATAGGCTCGGTAGACGATACCTGGACTTTCAATACCGTAAACACCTATGTGCAACTCAAACCGGGCACCAATCCCGAGCGGTTTGCCGAAAAGATCAAGGACGTCACGATCCGGCATTCCAATAAAACCGAAGAACACGAGGTATTCCTCCACCCTATCTCCCTGTGGCATTTGTATTCCAATTTTGAGAATGGCAAGGTAGTGGGCGGGCGGATCGCCATTGTGCGGATGTTTGGTATTATCGCGGCATTCATTCTGCTGATCGCATGTATTAATTTTATGAACCTTAGCACCGCGCGGAGCGAAAAACGCGCCAAGGAAGTGGGGATCCGCAAAACGGCCGGAGCAAACAAGAGGCTTCTGGTCGGTCAGTTCATCGGCGAATCGATCCTGATCTCGATGATTGCCGGTATTATCGCGCTACTGGCCGTTTACCTTTCCTTGCCGGCATTCAATACGCTCATCGGTAAGGAATTGGAAGTACCGGTACAAAATCCTCGGTTCTGGGCTGCCGCGCTCGCATTCATTCTTTTTACCGGCATTATTGCCGGAAGCTACCCCGCATTCTACTTGTCGTCGTTCAAGCCGATCGGTGTGCTGAAAGGTGCATTTAAAAGAACGCAATCCACATTCAGTCCACGAAAAGTGCTGGTTGTGGTACAGTTCAGCTTCGCCATTGTGCTGATCATTTCCACGCTCATCGTCGTAGAGCAAATCCGCCATGCACAGAACCGCGATCCTGGTTACGACCGTGGACAGGTTGCCTATCACTGGATTACAGGCGATTTGGGCAAGCATTATGCGCAGATTAAACGTGAATTGCTTGCTACGGGCATTGCTACCTCCGTTACCAAAACCTCATCCCCGCTGAGCAGCGTTGCCAACGATACCTGGGGCATCGAATGGCACGGCAAAAACATGGCCGAAAAAATCGATTTCGACATTTTCACCGAAGACGAGGGCCTTGTAAAAACTGCCGGCCTGCAACTGATCCAGGGCCGCGATATGGATCTCACCAAATTCCCGTCCGACTCAGCGGCAGTGCTGCTCAATGAATCCGCGGCCAAAATCATGGGTTTTAAGGAGCCGGTCGGCCAGACGATCAAGGACAATGGCGCTACCTACCACGTCGTGGGTGTTGTGAAGGACTTTGTGATCAGGTCGCCCTATGATCGCCAGAGCCCGCTGATTATCGAAGGGGCACAGAGCTATTTCAATGTAATCCATTTCAAACTGAATGCGGAGAGGCCGGCTGCCGACCTCATACCCGCGGTGGAAGCGATTTTCCGCCGCTACAACCCCGAATACCCCTTCGAATATCACTTTGTGGATGAGGACTATGCCCTGAAATTTGAAGACACGCGCCGGGTCGCGAAGCTGACCGGTATTTTCGCTGGTCTCACTATCTTCATATCATGTCTCGGGCTGTTCGGCCTTGCCGCCTACATGGCCGAAAACCGCGTGAAAGAAATCGGGGTGCGTAAAGTGCTCGGCGCGTCGGTCATGAGCATTGCCGCGTTGCTTTCCGGGGAATTCATGGCGTTGGTTATCATATCGATTGTTATAGCTGTACCGGTAGCCTGGTACGTCATGGATCTGTGGCTTCACGATTTTGAATACCGGATCGGCATCCAGTGGTGGGTATTCGCGGTATCAGGCATTCTTGCGATCGTGGTATCGTTGGCGACGGTGAGCTATCAGGCAATACGCGCGGCGCTGCTCAATCCAGTAAAAAGTCTTCGCAGCGAGTAAAAAGAGTACAGAAAGCTCACGAAACGCATTACTCAGGGCTGGTCTTCCCCTTCAGGGCGATGATCAGCTCTTGTTGTGTCTGGATCAGCTGATGCAGTACCTGACTATCCCCCTGCTGAAATCCGGCCTTCGAAAACTTCACTTTATGGAGGCATATGAGCGTCTCGATATCCGTTTCGAGAATAAAAGCGATCTCCGAAAGACGGCCCATTGTAATGGAATCCTGCTCCTCGTTTTCCAGCTGCCGATAGCGCTGCTTTGAAATCCCCAACCTCCCGGCTACATATTCCTGCGAATAGCCCAGCCGGTTACGTACCAAACGTATATTTTCTCCGATAGGGATTTTGTCTTCTTTCATAGGGTGCCACTGACATGTGTTTTCAGGACAAAGCCGTTTGTTACCCAAGATTCCTATTCCCACTTTTCAATCGGCAACCGATTGATTAGCCTGCGCATTCTGCTATTCCTACTGTCTTACCCAACTAGTTAAAAGTACCGCCAGACTGGTTCTTAACCACTTGAAAAATGAGCGCAATGCAGCTTTTTTTCAGGCTATTTGCAATTGTATTTAGTACAAAAACTACACGCATTATGAAGAGAAGACTATTATTGGCTTTGGGCTGTCTTGCTTGCTTTTTGAACCCGTCGACCGTCACAAACGCTCAGCAGATCTACAACAAGACGAATGTTACGCAAAATCTTCTAACCGATTACTACGATGACTCGCAGCCCGTGCGTGTGATGGAGTACACGACGGATCAGGCTGGGACTATGATTGAACGACGATTGGAAGTGTTGCCTGAAAATGATCTGCCGTCAATGCGGGTCAGGGTGGTTAATGAAAGTTTTGAGGAAATTCCGTTTGTCAACCAACCGCCATTCGACGCTTTCTTCGACAATGGGTTTCCGGACATTAAACTCGTTGTGAGCGCCGCTAGCTTACTGCACGGAACCGAAGTTGCATTGAAGGTAATCAAGGACAAATTCGGCTGGATAGGCATCGATAACGATGCCGTCAATGGCAAGCCCATTATCTGGAATATAGTGAAGCCTGAAAAGTCATTGTTTATCGCGTCACCAAAGTATGGTGTAGTCACCAAAGAATTTTTCCTACCTATGGATGGAAGTGAGCCCGAAAAATTAACCAAAATCGATGCGGTTTGTCACGAAATGATCCATGCGATTGTGCATTTCAAAATTGGTAGCGCAACTGGTTCCGGAGTAGATCCTTGCAGTGAAAGAAAGGTACTGGAAGAAGCGCTGGGAGATATTATTGGTTTATACGTATTGAATGAATATGAGCAAAACTCTCCCGCACTTTACCAGTGGACCTGGTCGCAAGGATTGATTTACCCGGGCAGACCTTTTGACAACCCCAACACCCTCCAACTACCGGATACCTACTTCGGAAACTTTTATGCTAACGCTTGCCCCGCAGATGGCAGCTACCTCGTCCACCAGAATGCAACGGTAATAGATCACTGGTATTACCTTTTGGCGGCCGGCACAACAGGAACAGAAATAAATGACCTGGGATACTCCTATAAACTCAATGGCATCGGTGTTAACAAGGCTGTTCAGATCGTATGGAAATGTATTGACTTCATTACCCTGAAATCTGATTTTAAAGATCTAAAAGATGCCACGCTTAAAGCGGCCGAACAGCTCTACGGCCTTCACTCAACCGAATACCTTGCCGTTATGGATGCCTGGTGTGCGGTGGGTATTTGCGAAAACAATCTTGGCCCGTTTTCAATGTCGCCTGCTCACGGTACGACCGGTGTCGAGCCCTGGCCTGGGGTGAACGTAAATGTTACCTGGGAAGGCTTGCCCGTTGATGAATGGGAAGCTCAAATGGCAACCAATGCCGCTTTCACGGAGAACGTACAGAATGTTCTGATCAAAAACTTTAACGTTGTAATCAAACCGGGAGGTGGAAGCGCTTACTCGGGCTTTGCAACAGGCTATTACCGCCCCGGCGAGCGCGTATATGCCCGTGTACGCATTACGAAGGCTGGTGCAAATTTTTGTAAGGGGTATAATCCGCTTTGCGTACTCTACCAGCAATATGGCCCGGCTCATTCTTTTATACTTGATGATAAACAAGCCAAATTCTGGCATGCCGTGCCCGGTAATAGCTGGACAGTCAACCCCTGGAACGATCCTTCCGTTGAATGGAAAACGGTCAACAATGCCCATCAATATACCTACGAGGTTGCCGAAGACGACGCATTTACAAAAATTACCTACTCAGGAGTTACTCCCTTTACCGGGAATTTTTCTGAATCGGGCACTATCAACACGATTCTGGACGCAGGTAAAACTTACTACACCCGCGCAAGAGCTGAAAGGTCTAATTCTCCCAACCTGACAGATAATTTCGGGACATGGTCCGATACTGAGGCTATTCAGGTGATGATCCCACAAACTTCCGTCACACAGGGATTAAACCAGAAACCGGGTGATCCGGCAAGCACAGTCAGTAGTCTCGGCTGTTGGGTTACCTGGTATCCCTATCCCGGCACAAGCCATTACATTATTCAGATAGCGGGCGATGCAGCATTCGCTAACATTATGCGATCGCAAACCGTGGCGGGCAACCTAAACACATTAGAGGTAGAACTACCCGCGGTTCCTGACCAAACAAACTTGTTCATACGCGTATTGCCTCAGAAAGGCGGTGTATTGGGTATCTGCAACAATGTCTGGCGGGTAAAAACAAACAAAAACGCTACAACTCCGGCTATGAAAAGCCCTGCCGACAATTCTGTTTTCCCGTTCAAGGCATTCCTGGGAACCTTCGTCTGGAAGGGAGGAACTCTCAGCATGAACCTGGTTGATCACTTTGAAGTACACATCACGGAAAAATCCTCCAATCTCACCTCGATTTTCTCGACTCAGGGAAAAGTCTTTGATTTCCTGGTGAAGGACCCGCTGCTGTTCGATGACAAACAGGGCTTCAAAGTGCAGGTCCTGGGTGTAAACTCATTGGGTGCCAAATCGGCCTTGTCACTGCCATTCAATTATACCGTATGCCCCGACCACCCGGGTGTTTCATTCCCCGGAGACCTGGGCAAAGTTGATCCCACCAAAGACTTCAATATCGAATGGTATCCCAGCGCCTGGTTGGATGCAGGCAGCCAATATCTGGTAACGATTATGGACGGGGCAAATCCATTGCCCGGGTTTAACAACAAGCCCACAACGAACAACTTCATGCTGGTCCCGGCAGGAACACTCGTCAATGGCAAAAGCTACACTGTTACGGTGAAGAATTCCGCGTCCTGCCCCGGTATCACCCTGCCCAGCACCTTTTTCAATGCCGTCGGTGCAGGCGGTTCAAACCAACCCCAGCCTCCCAAACTGGTCAATTTCAACATCGAACTGAAAGGCTTCCGCAACGATCCCGACGGAACAAAGTTCCCGCCCGAATATGGCACCTCCAATTACGTCCTCGGCATTGAGCTTATCGACCCCGACGGCAAGCTGTTGCCACTGGTCGACCCGGCCGACCCTAATGGAAATCCGGTAACGCAACTGGATGTGGATTCCGAAAATTCAGGCGTCGTCATGGTGGGTAGCAACAAACCGGAAGGTAAATACAAGCTAAGACTTAAAATGCTCAATATTTTCGACCCGCTCCTCTATTACCCCTTTGATCAGCCACGGTTTTCTGTTTTGCTCAACGGGCAGACCGTCGTCAATAACCATGTCATCACAGCTGATTTTATTAACCCGGCCTCCCCTTTTAATGAATGGCAAAATGGATTTCAATTCGCTGATATTCTTCTGGATATTAAATAATTTCAAACACACTTTACTTATGAAACAAAGGGTATTCGCTTTACTGTTTGGCTTGCTATCCTGCCACCTGGCGATTTCACAGAACGAATACAATAAAAAGAATGTGGACCGGACCGCCATGAGCCGGGCAATCAAACCAACGCGCTGGTGACCCTGCCCGCACTTGCTGATCAGACAAACCTGTTCGTCAGGGTATTGCCTCAAAAAGGGGTTACCTATGCCGCATGCACCAACGTTTGGAGGATCAAGACGGACAAAAATGCAACATTGCTCACGATGACCGGGCCAGACCCCAAGCTACCTATACCTTATAAAACATATTTTGGCAAGATATTTAAATGGAACGCGGGAACGGTGAACCTGGCCCTGGTCGACCATTTTAAAGTCCGTGTCGAAGAAAAGGAATCCGGTCAGGTCGCCTTTTTCAACACGGTGGGAAAAACCCTCGAAAAGGAAATCGTTGACCAGCTTATATACGACGATCATCTTGGTATAGAACTAAGCGTGCTGGCCGTAGGCCCACAGGGCGCAGAAACAGGATTATCATCCGTTTTTAGCTACACAATATGTCAGGATCAGCCGATTCCCAAGTTCCCGAACGATAATGACAAAATAGACCCTGCACTGCCCGTAACGATCACATGGGAACCGAGCCTCTGGCAGGAGCCAGGTGAGCAATATCTGGTAACCATATTAAGTAATGGAATTCCTGTAAACGGTTTTAACAATACTCCCACCATGTCGACTTCGATGTTGCTGCCGGCAGGTACGCTTGGCAATGGGAAAAATTACACGCTGATCATCAAAAATTCCGGAAGCTGCGTCGGGCTCGATCCCTGGACTGTGTTATTCTCAACCATCGCTGGTGCAAATAATAACCCACCAGCCACGCCTAAGAAAGATTTAAGTATTCAGCTCAGTGCTTTTAGAAATGAATTGGATCCCGCCGATCCATTCTCGTTTGAAAATGCCGACTACACATTGGGATTTGAAGTTTTGGATCCCGACGGCAACAAAGTCGAGGTGGTGGACGGGAATGGAATTACAGTGTCCGAGCTTCTGGTCGATTCCGAAAATGCTGTTCTGGGGATGTTTGCCAAAGATCAACCGGTCGGTAAATACACCCTGAAATTAAAAATGCAGGCCATTTCTGATCCTCCCGTCTATTACCCCTTTGATCAGCCACGGTTTTCAGTAATCCTGAACGGGCAGACCGTGATAAATGAACATATCATCACAATTAATCCCTTTGACCCCATTTACGACGAATGGAAGGTAAATTTTCAATTCACCGACATCACACTGGACCACAAGTAATTACATCACACTTAATCAATTAAATCATGAAACGAAGTATCAAACTTTTGATTTTCGCACTGGCAGCTTCAACTGTTGGTATGGCAAATGCGCAGGAACTGCAACACTCACAACTTGATTTCGTCAGAAACGGCTCCTTGCTCACCGTCCGGAGCCCGTCTGGCAAAGACATTGGTACTGTCGATCTCGAGAAACCGGCTGTAAAGGGGAAAGTAATCGCATTTACTTACTCGGCTAAAAAGAAGCAGAAGATTGAAAGTGTCGCAAGTTCAATTAATATCTTCCCTAACCCTGCCTCCAAAGAGGTAAACCTGCAATTTAAAGGCTCGTGGAAATACCCGGTCGACGTTCAGATATTCGACAAAAGTGGCAACACGTTGCAAGCCACCCAGCTGAAATCTGCCGAACAGCCATTAAATGTGGAGTCGCTCGCACAGGGGTTTTATATTCTGAAAGCACAATCAGGTAATGCCAGCGCGATGGAAAAGCTCGTTGTGCAATAACAAGGAAGGGAGCATGAAAAACACCCACGCTCCCTTCCTTTTGGAATAGGTGTAGTGACTGATTTAAGGCAAAAATTTCCTATTTTTAGTCGTTATCAATTCGCCACGACACCATGAGGTACACCGCTTCCATCGACAAACCCACCAAAATTATTACTATCGGATTGACGGCGTTATTCGTCGCCATCAGCGTTTTTGAGTTTTTGACCTTTTCGGCTGACGCGAAAATCGGGGCATTTGTTTCAACCGCGATTTTGATAGCCGTCTACGCTGCCGGTTACATCTACCGGCCGTTAGCCTACACGCTGACAGAAGACGGACTGACCGTACATCGCCCCATCAACGATGTCACTTATTCCCTTCAAGCACTTGATTCCGTACGAATCGTCACGAAGGAACAACTCAAATTCACGATTCGTACATTCGGCGTTGGCGGCTTTTGGGGCTATTTTGGCAAGTTTTACAACTCGGTTTACGGCAAAATGACCTGGTATGTCACTCGCCGCGATCAGATGGTGCTTATTAAAACCGACAACAAGACAATCCTGCTCTCGCCAGACGATATCGACTCCTTTACCGGCGAGTTAAATTCCTTCGCACCCATCAAGAGTTGATCACTAAATCGCCGGATGCTATTTCGTTGCCAGATTTTTCGAAAAGAAAGGCAGCATCTTCGTCTCGATCCGCTCGCCTATCTTATTGATATGATCGCCCTGATATTCTTCATAAGTATGCTCGATCTTGTAATTATCGAGGACCTGGTGCAGGATCTTTATATTGGAAGCAATAGGCTGGTCGCGATCACCTGCGTCAAAACCAATGCCCTTCATTTGTTTTAAATTAGTAATGTACTGATCGATATTGGAAAGCGGCATATTGGCATTCCACTTGATTTCAGAGGCGGGATTTAGCTTCCCATTTTCAACGATCGGATCGGTGTAGAAAGGTGGACGAGCGGGATTCGGCGACCACGCAGCGGCATAAGCCAGGGCAGCTTTGGTCATAAAATCCGCCTTCGCAATGTCGTCAGGCATTTTCACCGCCTCTATCTTGGCGAGTGCATCGGCAGACCGCGGATTGCCCGGTGCCAGGCAACATGGGCTCAGAAGATAAATGCTCGAAAATATTTCGGGATGCCTTTCGCCGATACGGATCGTGCCGTAGCCACCCATCGAATGGCCCGCCAGGCCGCGGCTTGCGGCTTTAGAAATGGTCCTGTAATGCTGGTCGATATACGCGACGAGTTCCCTGGACACAAAATCCTCCCAGTTCCCCGCGGTGATCGAATTGGAATAATAACTGCCGCCACTGCGCGTAAAAGCATTCGGCGTTACGATGATCATCTCCTGAGCCTGACCGGATTCGAATACTTTGTCAACAATCACAGGCAGGTTGATCCAGTGTTTCACAAACCCATACCATTGCGCGTCGGTATCCGTAAAGCCGTGCAGCAAATACACTACCGGGTAGCGGCGCTTCGACTCCTTTTTATAGCTGGGCGGCAAATACACCGACACATCCGGATCGGCAGGGTTACCTTCCAGATTGCCTTCCAACGATTTTCCATGGACTTTAAACCGCTCCACCGATCCTTTCAATGAAGATTGCGCAAATCCAACAACAGGCGCGAGCAGGATCACAAACAAAAGGGCGGCTAATCTTTCTCTTTTCATTACAGGTCAGGTTTGAATGTGCCCCAAATTAAGAAAGATTAGCCACCCGTTAAAGCGCATTGGATACGGATCAGTAACTAAACCGTTGTCCTTCCGGCAAAGTCGACACGTGCCTCATTTTCCCATGGCGGAAATCACTGTAAAGCTCCTTGATTTCCTCCTGATGGTCTGAAATGAAAGGGCCGTGCGAGACAATCTCGTCGTGCTGCGGCTCGCCCGCGTACAACACCACGCGTGCACCTTCCGCGCCCGCCGCGAGGGTCAGCTCGCTTGCCTCTCTCGCCGAACCCCTGCTCAACCAACCTATCTGATTGGCTGTCAACATCTTCCCTTCATCACCAACCATCACATCGCCCTCAATCACATATAAAAACGCATTGTACGATGCTGGCAACGATTCGGTAAGCTTTGCGCCTGGCTGCAACCGGATGTCGGCAACGATGAGCGGCACATGGTTTTTGACGGGCGAATGCAGGCCTGCAAACGCGCCGCTGTACAAAACCGTTTTCACACCTTTCTTTTCAGATACCGGCGCATTTTCAAATGACAGGTCTTGCACCCTCGGTGCCGTCCAGCGATCCGCTTTCGGCAGGTTCAACCACATTTGCAGCAGCCGCATTCTTGACCTCCCTTCAATCGTCTCCGTATGTACGATGCCGCTACCGGCGGTCATTATTTGAAAATCCCCCTGCTTCATCATATGCGTTTCGTCCCCGATTTCGCCTTCAAGCAACAGCGAAACGGTTTCAAAGCCGGCGTGCGGATGCGGCCCTCCTACCGGCTCGTCGTCCTTTTTATCCAAAAAATCGTCCATCAGCAGAATGAACGGGTCACTATGTTCGAATTCGTGGTAAATCACCGCCCGGGCCGTGTGGTCAGGACCCAGAAATCCTGGTTGTGCAGGCGGTGTTTTGATACTGACTATATTTCTGATAAGGCCTTGATTTTCCATGATCTGTTTTTGCTTTCCATTTGACGAGACCATTTGCGGTCCCATTTAGTAAACAATAACAGTCCGTCTACCATCCATTTTATCCCGCTATACATTTGGTTAGTGGTACAGCAGAATGGCAAATTGTTACTCCGTCACAGACGAATAAATTGGCAAAAACTTGTCCACAAACGCAAAAATCTGGCAAACGGCCAAATTCTTTCTGTCAACTTTTTGTTAAAATGAGTGACAGGGCTGTAAAATCCGGCTGCACAGCCCCAGGCCATGTATCCGATTAAGAATCCAATTACACTTCACAATGCAATTTTATTCAGAACGTTTACGATACGAAAAATTCACTCCCGACCATTTTGAAGACTATTTCCGGCTGGTATCGCAGCAGGATGTGATGGTGCACATCAGCGGCACCGGGCTCGACGTGGAAGGTGCCCGCAAAAGATTTGAAAGGTCCCTCCGCGCCGACGGGCAGCAGAGCGAGATGGGTTTTGTGGCGGTTTATGAAAAGGCCAGCGATTCATATGTAGGTTTGGGCAAAATCGTGCCTTTCGAGGATGGTTTTACCGAAATCGGCTATGCATTACTGCCCGACTTCTGGGGGAAAGGCTACGCCTCGGAAATCACCCGCAGGCTCGTCGCTTACGCTCGTGAATGTGGCAGTGTCGAATCGCTCGTGGCGCTGGTTGCGCCCGAAAACCAGGCTTCCATCAACGTCCTCACCAAGCAACAATTCCGCTTTTTCAGAGAAGTACCCGAGGGCGACGTGGTGCGCCATGATTACATCCTGGATTTGTAGCGATACAAATAGCCGTGCGCTATTTTCTCGTTTTTTGCTTCTTGCTCGTATTAGTATATACGTTCATACCGCCCGTTTGGTAAGTCCCGGCAGGTAGTTTGTTCAAAAAAGCAAGGAAAGAAGTCGCTAGTTCGAGCTTGGCTTCTACCTCTTTTACGAAATTGTCGACCGCTTCGGCTTGCTTCAATCTGTACCGTTGCGACGATGGTTCCCAATAGCTTTTGAATGAATAAGTAGAAGGGCCACTGTGTTCGATGAGGTAACTGACACCATCGGCACCAAGCGGCCATCCGGCAATATCCCGTTCGCTCGGGATCGACGCAACGGAGTACTTTTTAAATGCCTCATAAACAGCCAGTGCCTGGGATTGACTCATGGGTTTTGTCTTGAATAGCAACTCCTTACCCTCCGGCCCACCCGACGGCACAACCTGTTTTGTGAAAAAGTATTGCTGTCCCCCGAAAGTTTTGAGATCTGCGGAAATTACTTCCACTGACCAGCTTTCATTTGAAATCCGGAGCAAAAAACTGTCCCTGAAAACCAGCGGATCTCTCATTTTCATACGGACAATCCGTTCGCGCTGGATCTTGTAATGGCCTGTCGTATCGCCGGATTTGTGAAGTGGAACCGACACTGATTTCACCTGCCCGTTGACGTCGATGGCGAATAACAATGCAAGCAAACCCGATAGTAATCCAAGCTTCATATATTCCGAATATTTTTCAACAAATTCGAAAACATCGGTTACAAAAGCAATTCTTGCCTGCAATAAAAAACTTGACCACGACAACGCGGCAGATGCCGGTTGAAAAGTCATGTCAGACGGTCGAACGACCACGGAAAGGCCAATACCTCTCCTTTTCTATTTCGGTTGGCATAATTGTTTCTGCATACCTAATCAATTTCCAACCATCATACACATGCACAGAAATTGACATCAAATGACTGTACAACAACACATTACACACCAAACCATCGTAGTTGCCGGGGCGACGGGGCACTTGGGAACGTTAATCATAAAAGAACTCCTCTCACGGCATGCGCATGTGAAGGCGCTCGTGCGAAGGGACACACCTTTTTCGAAAACGGCGCCGCTGGAAAAAGCGGGGGCGGTCATTATTCCAGTCGATTATCAGAACACCGTCACCCTCACCGAGGCACTCCGGGACGCACAATGCGTGGTTTCGGCCTTGTCGGGTTTGCGCGATGTGATCGTGGGAGCCCAATCCGATCTGTTGATAGCCGCCCTGAATGCAGGCGTACCACGGTTTATCCCCTCTGATTATTGCATTGATTATTTCAAACTTCCCGATGGCTCCAACCGTAACCTCGACCTGCGCCGAGAGTTCGCTTTGATGCTCGACAACACGCCAATCCACGCTACGTCCATTCTGAACGGCATGTTTACCGACCTGCTGAAAAACCAGGCCCCGCTGATCCTCCCCAACTTGAACCGCGTGATTTACTGGGGTAATGCCGACCAGCCCATGGATTTTACAACAATGGCCAACACAGCAGCATTCACCGCCGCTGCTGCGCTCGACTCGCAGGCGCCGCGCTTTTTGCGCATTGCGGGCGAAGTAGCGACGATTCGCAACTTGCAGCGAGCCGCCAGCCAGGCTTATGGGAAAGAGTTTCGTTTATGGAGGCTCGGCGGATTGGGGATGCTGGCGACGATGATTGGCATCATCCGCACCATAGCACCTGCCAGGGACGAAGTGTTTCCGCCCTGGCAGGGTATGCAGTACCTTCACAACATGCTCAGCGGCTTGCCGAAGTTGGAACCATTGGATAACGCGCGCTATCCGGAAATTAAATGGACAAGGGTTCGGGAGGTGTTGGGGTAATTAGTTTCCTTCCAGGAATTCCTTTACGAGCTTCGCCGTGATTTCCGGCTGCTTGCTACCGGCTTTCACAGTGCAGATTTCACCCAGTAATGCGCCGTGCACGCCGGGAAGGACCACCAGTTCCGCGTTCGGGATCAGCCTGGATATTTCGACAATATGCTCGGTTTTGATCACATCTTTGTCGCCCGTCATGATGAGCGCGGGGGCTTGTATGCGCGTGAGGTCGCTTTGAGGCCAGTCGGCGAAGGTGCGCCGGCGTTCACGATCTTTGTTGAACATCGTTTGCAGGCCCTTCGGATCAGGATTTACTTTGAGATAATGCTCCTTCAACGGTGCAGGCATATTGTCGAGCGAAGCATTATCCATCATTTCAAAAAAGCCGTCGATCATCCCTGAGCGGGTGTAGTTGGAGGCTACGACGATAATCTTGTTGATCAGTTCCGGATGGCGCCCGGCCAGCTGCATTGTCGTGCAACCACCGTCGCTGAAACCGAGGACATTGGCTTTTTTTACTTTCAAATGCGTAAGCAATGCTGCCACGTCGTCCGCATCCTGCTGAAACGATTCGGGCGCGTCACGGTCGCTCGTGCGCCCGTGAGCCTGCAATTCGACGGCGATGATCTTGCTGAATGCCGCGAGTTGGGGCAGGATATTACCAAACGACGTCTCGATCGTCGAGCCACCGCCGTGAATGAGCACCAGCGGAAGATCGCCGCTTCCGTAAATCTCATAATACATTTTCAGTCCATTCACGGGCGCATACCCGGTTGTTTTTAGCTGCTCCATTTTCGTTTGTTGTGCTTGAACGGATAAATTCAGCATTGCAAAGAGCAATGCGGCGACCAGCGCCCTCACGACTGCCGGGCCGTTTTCCGGCCTTCCAGGTATACCGACAGCTTTTCGACATTTTGTTTCAAGCCTTCGGATGCATTGTTCGATTTCACGATCCGGATCATCTGTTCCGCCGATTCGAACAGCATATGCCATCTCAAAAACGTCTCCTCGCCCTGCGCTTCAAACTCAACAGTAGTCAAGAAGCTGGGCGCAAAATGCTGATATACAATCTTCTTCAAGGGAACAACCTCCTTAAATATACTTCTGTTCTGATAATCTTTACCGTCGGGGCCGTGCATAACAAGCTCCCAAACGCCATCCGGCACGAGGTCCATCGTGGTGATCGTGTTGGTGAAACCATTGGGTCCCCACCATTTGGCAATATGTTCCGGCTGGGTCCACACTTCCCACACCAGCTCCACGGGTGCGTTCAGTTTACGGGTAATGATCAGTTCACGGTCGTGCGTGCTGCTTTTTTCATTTTCCATATCGCTCTTTTTTTAGTTGTTCCAAATAGGTTTCCAATGAATCCAGTTTGCTTTCCCAATGCTTTTTGTATTGTTCCACCCAGACCGACACCTCGTTGAGGCTATCCAACCGGGCTTCGCAAATGTGGTCCCGACCTTCTCTCCGGATAAAAATCAGCCCGCAGTCGCTCAGGATTTTGACGTGTAGGGAAATGGCCTGCCGTGTAACATCAAATTGCTCGGCAATCGCATTTACATTCTGGGGCTGCTCAGCCAGCATACCGATGATCGCCCGGCGGGTAGGATCGGCAATGGCCTGATATACATCTCTTCGTGCTTTCATAACATGCAAGTATTTACTTGCAAATATATATGCAAGTATTTACTTGCGCAATATTTATTTGTTAATTTTGAAGTCTGGAAAAAAGCGTTTCAATTTGTCGCACCAGCCCCCTATGAATGTCCTTTTTAGGGAGCATACATCATGCCGCAAGGGTATACATTTGCATCAGTCAACAAATCTAAAAATCAAGTCCAATCACCTTTTTAAATCTTTTAGCTATGCCTAAAATCAATCCTTACCTCAACTTCGACGGAACTGCCGAAGAGGCCTTCACTTTCTACAAATCCGTTTTTGGCGGTGAATTTCGCGGCGTTCACAAAATGGACGGCACACCAGGCTCAGAAAATTTGCCCGAAAACGAAAGAAACCGGATTATGCACATCGCTTTGCCCGTCGGCGACGAATTGCTGATGGCCTCGGACATTATGCCTTCCATGGGCCATACCCTCGCCGTAGGCAACAACAATTATATTTCCATTTTCACCGACAGCCGCGAGCAGGCCGACGAGTATTTTAACGGCCTCTCGGCAGGCGGCGCTATCGAAATGCCGATGGAAGACCAGTTCTGGGGCGACTACTTCGGTGCTTTTAAAGATAAATTCGGTGTAAACTGGATGATCAACTTCCCGGCGCAACAAGGCGCATAATGTACAGTTGTAATGACGAAAGGCCGGTTTCCGAAGCTACGGACCGGCCTTTTTCTATTTAAATCTCTTATTTACTTTACTGCATTGTCCCTTTTGGCGTAGTAGCGCTGTACAAACCTTACCCAATCCTTCTCGCTCGCGGGAATGCGCACATCGGGCGCAAAGCCCACATGATCGATGCGAAACTCCCTTACCCACCCATTGCGGCCCCAAGGCACAGCCAGGTTGAACGTCCCGTCGCAGAGATCGAAATTCTGATCCGAGCCGTAATCCATCACACCATGCGAGTTGGTCCCGAAAAGGGTTACTTTTTTGCTTTGTTTGCCTTCATAAATAAAAAACTCCGTAGCGCTGCCGCAGCCTTTGTCGATCAGGAAGGCGATGTGCTGTGGATAGGCATTCGGAGCAATATCATAGGCACGCTGCAAATCTTCACCGTCGTTCATAAGCTTGCCTGGATTCTCCTTCACAGCCTTCAACAGCCGCTTTGCTCTTCCATAGTAAGGGTTAGCCGTATCCTTTTGTGATTTCAGCTCTTTTTCCATAGAGGCAATGTATTCGGTGCTCGACCGGTAATCCCAGGACGGATAGACAATCGGATTTGTATAAATCAGCTTAGCCATTTCGTCGGACGTACTTGTGTTGCCGCCGCCGTTACCGCGCAGGTCGAAGATTAAATGCGGTGTTTTAGCGAGTAATGCCTTATTAGCAATCAGGATACTATCGATTTTACCTACCTCCCGCTGATCGAACGCGGCGAGTTTCAGGTACAAAAAATCCTTATTCAATTGTTTGAATTCAACCAGGTCTGTACGCCCGGCATTCGCTTGCATTGCGCTGACGCCCTTTTTTCTCCATCCCTGCCAGATGATAAAAACGTGGCTGTCCTTGAAGAATGACGTATAATCTTGCAGGATTTTGAGGCATTCGCCTTCCGTTTTGGCTCTGGGTGCACGGGCACGGACGTCTTTCAACAACTTATCATATTGCGGGCGGTTTCCGGTGGTAACCTTGTCGTCGAAGCCGGCGTAGATGCGGGTTACCTTGTCGATAGCCTGCTCGACCGCTCCCTGGCAGCCGCATTCGGCGTTCAGCGGCTTCTGTTCCCCGTTATCACTTTGCGCGAAAGCCGTTTGGCACAGCAGGACGAGGATGCAAATTTTGATGAGATGCATAGATTTGATAGCGTTCTAATGATGTAACTGTTTTTGATTAAAAAGAAAAGGTTTGCTACTTTCATGCGGTTACCGTCGGCCGTGATCGGTAACAAAACCTGATTTCAACATGTCTAACACGCTTCGCTGCGCCATTATCGAGGATGAACCACTGGCGCAGGAACTGCTCGAAAAGTATGTCCGCCGCATTTCGTTCCTGGAATTGGCCGGAACGTTCGACGACGCCGTTACCGCATTCACGGAGCTGCCCGCTTTGGCCCCGCAGATTGTTTTTCTGGACATCAACATGCCCGAAATGAACGGCATCGAGTTCCTGAAAGCATTGCCCGCTCCGCATCCGGTGGTGGTGATGACCACCGCCAATCCCAACCACGCCCTCGATGGCTTCGACCTCGGCGTGGCCGATTACTTGATGAAACCCATTACTTTCGACCGGTTCCTGAAAGCGATCGGCCGCATTCGTGAACGATTTCCCGTGTCCGTCAATGCGCCGGCTCCGGCCGCTGTTGCGGCGACTCTTCCGCAGCGGGAGGCTCTCATGGCAGAACCTGGCTTTGCCTACTTCAAAACCGACAAGCGCACGGAGCAGGTACTTTACGCGGACATTGAATACGCGGAAGCATTGGGAGACTACCTGCGCATTTTTCTGCCCGGCCGCAACATTGTGACCCACCTGACGATCAAGAAACTGCTCGAAATCCTTCCCGCGGAACATTTTATTCGCACCCATCGATCGCATATCGTCCAAATCCGGCATATCCGTAGTACCGAGGGCAACATGCTGTTTCTTTCTTCCGGCAAAGAACTTCTCATCGGCCCCAGCTACCGCGACGAGGTCCGGAATGTGATGCGAAAGTGGCTGGCGAATGGCTGACATCGTTGCGTGCTGTTTGTGTCGATTGAATACAGCAGCGAAAATAGGCGACCGTCATGCGGCCGCTAAATTTATTCGGTGAAGTCACACAGGTTTTCGGTAAACATGTGTTTTGCATTTTCATCGAAAATCGTGCAGTGTTTGTCGAAACAAAGCAACGGATCGTTTCAAAACCGGGTATTTTAGTTTGGCATTCAAAAATTCACTCATGGTACAACGCCTGCTGGCCATTCTTACCGACGAAAAACGTTACCGGGGTTTCACCCGCCTGGCATTCCACGGCCTACTGATCGTCGGGATATTCCTGCTGATATTTTCCGCTTATATTCCCTGGTTCCTTTATCCGGCCGCCCCGCTGAATTTCGAATTCATGACCTATGCGGGTCCGATCCTACGGGATTCGCTTTGCGTGATCGTGCAGTATTATATGCTCGTGTACCTCGTGAAGCATTACGCGCCCAGGCCGCTTGTGCTCGTACCGGGGCTGGCGGTCTATTACTTCGTGCTTTTCACATGCTACTATTATGCATCGTATGCTGTAAAGCACTATTTCGGCCTGCCCGACGATTATACGGGTTCCCTTAACCATTTCGAAAGGATGCCATTCTGGAAAGCGCTGTCCCATCCGGCTACCTTTTTCCATTTGATGTTTATCATTGAAAGAGCATTTTACCCGCTCGCGGCACGGCTACTCATTGAAATCTACCGCAGGCAAGTCCGAAACCTTCGTTTGGAAAAACAATACACGCGCCTTGAACTCGATTTCCTGAAAAGCCAGATCAACCCGCATTTCCTTTTTAATGTACTGAACAGCGTTTACGCGCTCACAGAGGAGGATAACCCACGTGCGGCGCGCATTGTGGAGCAGCTGTCGGGTATGATGCGCTATTCATTATACGAAACCTCAGGCACGCTCGTTCAGCTTGACAAGGAGTTGACGTTCATCCGGGATTACATCGGGCTGGAACAGCTGCGGACCGCCAAACGGCTCCAACTGGAAGCAGTTTTCCCCGAACAGGTTGATGACCGCCTGCAAATTGCACCGTTCATTCTCATCACTTTTGTAGAAAACGCTTTCAAACACGGCGTGCATAATACGACACGAAAATCGTGGGTAAAACTGGATTTGACCTTGACTAACGATTCATTAACGATGATCATCAGCAACCAGAAAACAGAGAATGCACCGGAACAAACTGGCGGAATTGGCCTCGTGAATGTGAGAAAACGCCTTGGAGCATTGTACCCCGGCCACGAACTCACCGTTCGCGAGGAGGCTGGGGCCTATCATATTTATTTAAAAATCAGACTTACAAAAACCGTCCGGGCAAGTGACACACAGCGACACCCGCATGCGGTCGCCTGACAATGCTATTCCTTATGCTGGGCGAACATCCATTCCATGATGTCCTCCCGCTTGACATTATCCCATATTCCATGCCCGGCATACTCATACTCGGTGTATTTGGGATGGCCGCCGGCTTTGCGGATCGCAGCGATCATATCGCGTGAATGCGCGACGGGTGCCAGCTTATCGCGCGCGCCGTGGAAAGCCCATATCGGCACATTAACAAGTCTCGGCCCGTATTGGGGATCGCCTCCGCCACAAATGGGGATCGCCGCGGCGAACATTTCGGGATGCGCGCTGATAAAATGCCAGGAACCATAACCACCCCCGGAAATGCCCGTGACATATATACGTTTACGGTCGATCGGCAAACGGCCCTGCAACTGCCGGATCGTCCTGAAAACGAGCGAATCCACACTGGCGTTACCATATGCGCCACTAAAACCCATTCCCTTCGGGCATTGCGGCATGAATACAAATGCAGGGTACTTCGTCCTGGTGGGCAACTCCATCAGAAACGGCGCAGGATCGGCCGATAGCTGCTGCATATTGTCCTTCCCATGCGCGCCCCCGTGATGCAGGCACACGATCAGCGGATATTGTTTGGTGGAATCGTAATCGAGCGGGTTGAGCAGACGGTAATGCAGCGAATCACCACTTTTATCTACAAAATGATAGGACTCCATGGCCTTCGAGCGACGTAAGTCGGTTATCGACGGCTTAAAAGGCATACTGTACCGAAACGCTTCCACCGAAAAGTTGAACCCCAAAAACAGCAACCCAACGAATGCCGCCAGCTTAACAAGCGCGGGAATGGTTTGGGCCGGCACATTATCGGTAACTGTGAGCCGTTTGTTTTCAAGCCGAAAATGAATGACAAAACAAACCGGCGCGAGGCTTCCAAGGAGTGAAATCCACCTGCTAACCTTGTCGATCAACAGTTTTGTGCTGCCTTCGCTTGTCTGAAAATAGAGAACGAACGTTGCGGCCAACAAAACCTCGATGAATACCGTAACGATACCACTTAGCCGCAACCATCGCTTCTCCCCAGCTTTTGTGAACACGAGGCTCAACCCCCAAAGCATAGCCGTCCCAAAAAGGAAAAAAGCTACCGCATGATAATGCTCCTGATAGAATACCCGCAACTCACGGTTCAGGATCAACGCATAGTGGAAAAATACAGCCAGGGTCGAAACCACACACGCGACCGCCGCCAGCCGGTAACTGTTGTGCCAAAGGTAACGGACCAACGCCGCATTGGTAACCGCGATCACGAACAGAACCAGCCACATCCACGAATTAAACGATTCCAGACCCATCATCTGAGATCCGATAATCACCAGCGCCCCGGACTGAATGAGCGCCATGATGCATGAGATGGACAGGAAGAAAATCATGAAGGAATAAAATTCCCTACTCAGTGGCTTGGTATTCATGAGCGCAGGCGTTTCGTGAAGGATCAATTATCGGTATTCCAATAAAGAAAACTTCCGCAACGATTCCCTTTCCTGTTACACGATCGGCTGCTTCCCCGTTTGGATGGCAATTGGTTTATTAACAATAAATCACCTTTTAATAATGCAACTGCAACGGTTTTGCCATTTAATTACGTAATTGATTTTATATACATTCCCAACAATCGTTCACCTTAAAACATATTGACAGCTATGAAAAATACCGGTCTAAAAATATTTCAATTGATTTTAATAGCTGTTGGTTTTCTACCGGCAAAGTCGTTGGCCCAAACATCTTTTACCGATACGCCGGCTGATTACTATAACCGTTTTACCAATTCTACCCAGGGAGATCTGAACGAAGCCTCTGCATTATTCTGTATCCGGAAACTCGCTGCGGATAAGAAGGCCATCCAGTTACTGGAAGATCTCATACACAATAGTTATGCACAGGCGGTGATCAACAGTCCTTTTCCTTCCGGGACGGACAGTGCGGCAAGCAGGCAACAACGGAGGGTACACGACTTTAACAAGAGCCTTTTGATCAAGATCATAGCCGACACGAACAAAGTCCTTACACATACAATCCAGCCACTTTTTCTCTATTCAAATATCGAAAGTGCGGCCGGCGACAACGCCAAACTTGCCAGCTTGACTGAGCGATTTATCGCGGAAGAATTGTCGGCCCAGGACATCTATTCAAACCGCGCCGGGCGATATGGCTTAATGATTTATGGAAAGATCAGTTCAATTCCCGAGTTAAAACCACTATCCGAAAAGCTTTTGCAGGTTTTATATAATCACCTCGAAAAAGGACAGATTGCGGATCTGGAAGCGCCCGATCTCTACAAAGCGGAAAAGCGTGCCTGGTTCAGGTATCTTTATGCGTATGCAAATTATGTTCGATCAGAAAACGAAAGTGATTTCAATAAAAAGAAGGCGCACCTTAAAAAAGCATTTGAGTATAGCCCCGATTTGGCAGACAACAATCACAAATCAGCTTATTTCTATGATATGCATTTTGTTTTAAATGAAAATAAAGAATCGTTCCGTGAAGACTACCTTGAATTCCTAACCAACCATACTTCCGATCAGAACGATGTACTTTCTACTTTGCTACAAATCACATTACAACAGCCGGAATATAAAGAAAAGCTCAAAACGGCTTACGGCAAAGCAAAAGGTAATGATGAAGGTTTTGCGAAATACTGGATAGAAAATGTGAATCAATATGGAAAAACGGCGCCTCCAATTTCCCTATCTATGCTCGACAAATCGAAATTTTTGAGCAAAGCAGGAACCGGGAAATGGCTTTTGGTCGATTTTTGGGGAACCTGGTGTGGCCCGTGCCGTTCCGAGCACCCGGCTTTGCAGAAATTCTATGACTCCATTATCAAAACCAATCCCGATAAAATTACGCTGCTGACCATCGCATGCCGTGATACGGAAGCAGAAGTGAACAGTTACATAAATGAGAAGAAATTTTCGTTCCCGGTTGCGATGTCCGACAATCAGATCGAAAAAACTTATAAAGTGCCCGGCTACCCTACGAAGCTGCTCGTGACCCCGGAGGGGAAATACATTCCTGTTCCTTTCGGCTCGGATTGGATCAGTTTCGTGAAGCATTACACCGATCTCTGACGCATTTCGGGCATTACTTGCCGACTAGTTTCTTCGCCTGGGCTTCCAGGATCAGTTGCAGGTCCGCGCTTGAATCCGTTACGTGCGCGTAGGAGCCCATGCCAAGTTCGCTCAGTTTTTTCAGCTTTTGCCCGGTATGCTCATTGCGCCCGAAGGTGAAAACACTGAGGTACACATCCTGACGCGCATTCTGGCGGATCATGTCCACCACCTCGTCGCTTACGGGAAACTCCCCGTCGGTGGCGAGCACGATGCGGTTGTTACCAGCGCGGATATATTGTTTGTTGGCGGTTTTGTAGGCGAGTTTAATGCCCTCGTTGCCGTCCGTATCGCCATCAGATTGCAGCAGATCGATCATTCTGGAAATTTCCGATGCTTTCGCGCCCGAAGTTGGTTTGAGTACCACCCTGGCCTTGCCGGAATAGAGCACGATCGAAATCATGTCCTCAGGCCGAACCAGCGTCAGCAGCGACTTAATAGAGCGTTTTAGCAGCGGCAGTTTATAAGGCGAGTTCATCGACGACGACACATCGAGCAGCAGCACCATATTGTTCGGTGCGAAACCGTCGAGCGAGCGGGTAACGTTCTGCAACTGCGTATTACGGTCGACGTACACCGTATCCACGCGCACGCGCTCCACGTATACAGTGTCACGCGCCGCTTGTGCAACGGGGGCGCCTGTGGGTACAGGCCCGGGGGCGCCTTCGTTAGTGAGCGGGCGCACATCCTCACGCGCGGGAGGCTGGGGCACGGCTGCCACCTCAGCATTGTTTGTTTGAATTTGCGCCGTGTTTTCGACCGGCTTCTCCACCTTCGGTTTTTCGACTTTCGGCTCTTCCACTTTCGTCGGCGACGCGACAGGTTTCTGGATCGTCGTGCGCCGGAACGCGAAGACATCGGGTTGGTTAATGGTTTTCAAAAGCCCGGCCTTCGATAGCTCTATAAAATTGTTGTATTCGTAAACCAGCTCATTGTTATAGAAGTAGTAAAACGATTCGTAGGGATGCGCCGCATAACCCGAAGTTTCCGGCTTGTATTGCTGTATTTTCTCCGCAAACCTCCCCGCATTGGCACCCAGATCTTCATAAGGCGTGTACGGACAAAGCCCGTTGTTCCGGCCATAGCGTTGGAGCCCCTTCATATTTTTGTACTCATCGGCGATCAATTGACGGCTGTGGGCTTCCAGCTCACCCGTTTCGGGGAGTTTGGATGCTTCGCCTTTCAGGAAGTCGCGCATGCCGAACATTGCATCGTGGCCATTGTCCATGGTTTTCAGCATGGCATTTCCGGCAATGTACCAGGAACTGGCCGGTGTTGCATTGGGGTAGCTTTCGTAGATGTGGCGAATGTCGTTATAGAGTTGCTCTTTCTTTTGATCGAGTATATCAAACAGCACGAGGTAACGGTTGAGAATGGCGTCTGAGCGTTTGAGCTGGTCTTGCAGGTATTGCTTTTCGGAGGTATAGCGGATCAGCTCGATGCTAAGACCGTCCATTTCCTGTAAAATATTCATCAAAACCTCCGTCTGACCGGTTACCGACTTGCGGTAAGGCTCCGGAATGGTCGTACTGGCGCTCAGCAGCAAGGTATACTCGGAAGTAGGAAGTTTAAATTCCTCGTGCGAATAGCTGAGATTGGCCCGCTTTTGCGCCTTCGCGGGATCGCGGTAGTACTCCGCCGAGCCCTGGTAATTCCGAACGATCATTTGCAGCAAATGCATTTGCCGAAGCGATTGGTTGATCCAGTCTACATATTGATTCAAGGTCCTGATCAATGCCGCATTTGCCGGTGCCGATGCCTTTTTCACATTCAGCGGCTGAAAAGATTTGTCCTGAAAAGGCGGCGTTGTTTTGGGAGAAACAGCCACATCATCGCGGCGCACAGCCTTCATGACCGGGCTGAAAAACGGATAATTCAGCAGCAAATGTCCTGGCTTGCTATACCCGACAAATGCCTTGTAGAATTCCAGCATATCATGGTTAAACTGCTCCACCAGCGATAAATACACCGCGTTGCCATGCGCTGCCGACTGCTGCGCGGCAAAATTATGATCGTCCAGCGCGCGCCGTTTGATGTCCTGCATCGAAGCCAGCGCCGATTTGAATGTGCCCACCATATCCGAAGCCGGATATTGCAGCTGCGAAGCCGTATTGCCAATCGTTGCCAATGCTTTTTCGTCGTCGAGCATACTTTGGCGAACCAGGGCTACCGGCCATTCCGTTTTTGTCTCTTCATTTAAATAGTATGGCAATGCGTCCAGCAAACGCTGCTGGGCAGCGATTACCTCGCCCATCGCTTTTTCAGTTATTAAGTATGGATCGGTCGCCGGGCGATTTTGAACGCCCGTATAAACCTGCCTGACTTGCGTATACAATGCATTTTTATCCTGTGCATAGCGTTCAAAAAGCGACTGCATTTCCGCAACGAGCGCCTCCGATTTTTTCAGGTTATCGCGTTCGTAGTCCTTCAAACGCACGTAAGTTTCGAGTGCTTTGCAGGTTTCATCGAGCTTATTGAGCACTTGCCAGACGTTTTCCAGGCCGGTATTCAATTGCTTCCGTTTCCCCGCCTCCACGCCGAGGCCGCCGAGCGCCTTTTTGTAATAATATTCTTCCAATGGCCCCGACGACGGCAAACGCAATCCATAATCCGCGTTTTTACGGTAGCGGGTCACGTCTTCCTGATAGGCAGCGAGCATTTTGAACCGGTGGATCACCATCTCCGACGACTCGCTCAGAAATTCGATGTAATGGTTCAGTGAAGTCTGCGGCGCCTCCTGCTGGGCGGCAACCGGACTGATAATGAATGCGAAAAGGATGATCAGGATGGAGAATCGCCTCATACGTATCTTCTTGGAAGTATGTGTATTACCAGCTGCGAAGGTCGGGATTTTACCCGAAAATTGACAGCACACATACTTCCGTAAAATAAGTCATGGCGTGGAGCGACGTTTTAAATAGACAAGTAGCTGGTAATTTCCGAAATATCGACTTTCAGCATCCGGCTTTTGAAAAGATCGGCCTTGTATTTAAAAATGAAGTTCCGAAGTGACATGCCGGTGATATTGAGCACGCAAAGGTTGGCGACATCTTCCGAAATATTGAAACGCATCAGCAGCTCCGGCACGCGGATGCTTTTGTTCTGATGCAGCTCGTCCCGTAAATAACCGATAATCGCCTCGGCCAGGTTCTGGCGACTGGCCTTTTCGTCCACCTTCTTGCATTCAAAATTGTTCCTTGCCAGGATCGTGACGATCAGATCGATACTGCCGCGAATGAGCTTGTTATGCGACGTCGGCTGCTGGGTTACTTCAAAGAGTATCTGATTAATTAAATAGCTAATGGTCTGCGCGTCGCGCTCATTTTGCACGGGTTTACCCTGGGTAAGGCGCACGCTGCTGCAGAGGTGTTCCGCTTGTTTATAAATGTCGGCAAAATCGGGACTGAACTCTTTTTTCTGCAAGAAATCGTCGGAAAGCCAGGTATCGAATGCGAGGACGAAAATTTCGGCGCTGACGTCCTCCTGAAAGATCGGATGATGGCCGGGCCCCAGCAGGATAATGCCTTGCTCGCCATATTCATAGAGTTTCCCATCCAGACTGAAATGCCCCTCCCCGTTGCGGATGAATATAATGCGGTAATGCGGGGTCAGATCATTGTGGGTTTCCCAAACGCGCGTCTTACTTTGAAGCACATGGTACTTTTTGTGGGCATTAAATTGAATTACAGACATAACACAAACCTCCTCCTGTTTGACCCCAATTTGAGCAAGGAGCATTTGGAATGAAAATGCAAATCGCGGAACGCCCGTTTTCGGGGGCTGAAACGGCAATTTTAAATGCAGAAGTAAACCAGGGGTTATTTGCCCAACCAGCTTTTAAACTCCGTCATGCGTTCGGAGCTCACATAAATTTCCTGCGCGGCGGGAGGATTAACATCGATTTTGAGCCTCCCGGCTGAGATCGCATGCATTTCACGAATGGCGTGGACCGATAAAAGCATATTTCGATTAATACGGAAGAAACCGTCGGGATCGAGCATTTGTGAGAGCTTTTCGAGACTGTACTCCACCGCGAAGTGCCGCCCATCGAACAACCGCAGAAAAGTAGCGCGCTCTTCGATGATAAAATAGGCTATTTCAGAGGTTTTAAAAGTAAATATCCGCGACCCGGCAGTTACCAGGAAGCGGTCTTTGTATTTCTCCACCGCCGAATGGGCGGTTGCCTCCGCCTGCTGCTCGCCATAAACCCTGAGCTTCCTGAATTTATTCAAAGAAGCCTGCAATTCGAGCGGATTAATGGGTTTAAGAAGATAGTCGATGGAGTGCACTTTGAATGCGCGGAGCAGGTAATCGTCGTATGCAGTCGTAAAGATGACCGGGATCAACAACTCCTGGCTTTCGATGATTTTGAAACCGTTGTCGTCTTCGAGATGAATGTCGAGAAAGATAAGGTCGGGTTGTGTATTGGCCTTATTTTGCAACCAGGCAATGGTTTCAAAAACGGACGGGATAATGCCGAGTACATGAATGGAAGGGTCGATATTACGGATCAGGTTTTGTAATCGCTCTGCACTCAGCTCCTCGTCCTCGACAATCAGTACATTCATGATAGCAATGGTATTTTCACTGTAAAATGGGTAGCCGTCTTCTCGATCACCACATCCTTATCCTGCAACAGTTTATAACGGCTGATAATGTTTTTTAACCCGAGACGCGTAGTAGGCTGGTCTTGTTGCCTCAGTTGCAAAGGATTGTTCACAACAAGCATCTGATCGATAATTTCAATGCTGATGATCAATGGGTTTGCCAAAGACATCGTATTATGCTTCACCGCATTCTCGACCAATAGTTGCAATGTAAGCGGAATAACGGAATACCGCTCCTCATCCGCCGCGGAAAGCGCCGAATCGAGCACGACCTTTTCTTTGAAACGCGTCCGCAGCAGGTACATATAAGTATCCAGAAACTTCATCTCCTCCTTCAAACTGATCTTGTCCAGCTCCGATTGTTCCAGAATGTAACGGTAAGCCAGCGACAGCTCCTGTATAAACTCTCCTGATTGCTCCGGCCGCGACTCTACCAGCGACGACAGCACGCTGAGGTTATTAAACAAAAAATGCGGGCTGACCTGGTTTTTCAATGCCAGGAAACGTGCGTGTATGTTCTCCTTTTCCAGCCTTTCGGAATTGACAAGCAGTTTTTTCATCTTTTCCTGCACCTGATTGCTCACACAGAGGTAATAGGCGGCAATGAGTGCGAGGATCGTGAGTGCCTGCCCTGCCCGCCACCGCGTATGCATGAGGTCGCGCGTGCGGAAATCGCCGAGCATAGGCCTGGGGAACGGGTTCCACCATTGGCTCATAAGCCCCCAGGTACGCACCAGGATCATATTGAACAAAACAGCTAGCAGAACGGCGGGTATTAATGCAATGAGCTGATCGCGGATGCTGAATGCAGGCGATTTGTCGGCGCCGGTGAGTGCTGCCTGTTTTCTTAAAAACCAATCCATCAGATAGATCCACGCCGTGTAAAAAACGGTGCTGATCACGATTTCCAGCCCAAACAGCGGCAGGTTGCGTGGAATCGTGTACCAATATTGTTGAGGGACGTTTATGTACGTTCGGAGCGGAATGTAAACCAGTGCAAGGGCGAAACCCAGCAGCCATTTTTGCCCGAAAAGATAAGGCCGCATAGTTAAGAGGTCAGTTAGGATACCCAAAAATAAGGTAATTTCATGAAAATTTATCAGTATTTTGCAGGACTTAAACCAAGCGAAAACACTTAAATCTGCCACTATGACCCGTTTTTTCGTTACCGCACTCGCCGCATTGATTTCCCTGAATGCCTACTCGCAGGCACTCAATACCCTCACCGCCGCAGAGAAGAAAGAAGGTTGGAAATTGTTGTTCGACGGTAAAGACCTGAAAGGCTGGCATGCCTACAACGGCAACGCTCCCGGTTCGGCCTGGCTGATCGAGGACGGCGCCATTAAATTAAATGTGCCTGAAAGGGCCGGTAACAAAGCTAAAAACGGCGGCGACATCGTGATCGACGATGTCGTGAATGGCGATTTTGAATTCAAAGCCGAATGGAAAGTGAGCAAATATGCCAACAGCGGCATTTTCTTTTTTGTACAGGAATCTCCGAGCAACAAAAACATGCACGACACCGGGCTGGAATTGCAGGTGATCGACGATAAGATTTATGAGGGCGCCAAAGAAAATACGCACCGCGCGAGCGACTTTTTCGGTGTTGCGAACGCCCGTCTACGCGAAGGCAACCCGCAGGGAGAATGGAACAAGATCCATTTTATTGTCAAAAAAGGCAAACTCACGGTGTATCAGAACGAGTTTATGGTACAGGAGCACGACCTCAACGGTGCCGACTGGAAACAGCGCATCGCCAACAGTGGCTTAAAAGCCGCACCTATCTCCAAAAGCAACTACAACGGACGCATCGGTTTGCAGGATTGGGGCAGCACGGTTTGGTACCGTAATATCAAGTTGAGGAAACTTTAAAAATCGGGCGCTGTCGCGTTGTCCCCCTTTGGTTGTCCCGTTAGCACCCGCGGCGATACTTTGCGCACGGTTACCTTTGTGTTGTTACACTATTCAACCACCATATTATATCGAAAACACAATGGAAAAAGCCGTATTGCACCCGTATCTGATGTTCGAAGGCAATTGCCGCGAAGCGATGGAATTTTACAAAGGCATTTTTGGCGGCGAGCTGAACATGATGACCTTCGGGCAAGTGGATAACAGCTGCCCGGCCGCCATACGCGACCATATCATGCACGCGTCGCTGATGGGTGGAGAAATCGATTTCATGGGCTGCGACACCCCAAAACCGGGCCCGTTGGCTGGCGACAAGATCCAGCTTTCGCTCAGCGGTTTCGACGAGGCCGGTCTCCGCAAAAAATTCACGCAGCTCAGCGAAGGCGGTACCATTACCGTACCGATGGATAAGCAGGTTTGGGGCGACATTTTCGGCGCATTCAAAGACCAATACGGGATCGACTGGATGATCGACGTACGAGCGCAGTAATCAATGCAATAACATTTCGAAAGCCGGGGCCACGCTCCGGCTTTTTTAGTCGCCTTTCAAAAAGCGCTCCTGCAAATACCAGCGGGCGCACGAATCGCCGCCCATTCTGCGGACGAAGCTGAAATACATATCGGAAGGACATCCATAAGCGCCCACAAACATGACCCCTATTTTCGGGTATTTCCGCACGATGCTATCCGGCACCACTAGTTGGTTTGAAGTCGTGGTCGCGTAGTAGGGCACGTATGTCTGCGCGCCCGAAGTATCCTTCAACGGGGCAATTACCCAGTCGAGGGCTATGGAAGAAGGCGAATCCGCCGTAAGCAAAAGCCCGCCGGAGCCCTTGTAGCAATCCGTCGAAACCGCCACCTGCTCCACCGGCACGCAATCGTCACGTTTATCGACTTTCTTTTCGGAACAGGCCAATGCAATAGCGGCCAGGGCAAGGAATTTCTTCATGAGGATAGCAGTTTAAACGCATGACACTGTTTCCCATGCGATGGTTGCTATCCCTAAAAGCCACTACCCCATCACCCTTACCTATTCAGGATCGCCCGGATCTGTTGCAGATGATTAATGTCATGCCCTGCATAGTACAATGCAATATCACGGATGCTTTCCTTGCCCCGCTCAGCATGGATACCAAAATAATCCCATTGCTCGGGTTCCAGCAGATGAAATAATTGCAGATTTGTGTGGCGCAGCCTCGTGAACAACGCCAGCGAATCTTCAATCGGAATTTGTTCATATTTTCCCCGCACTGCCCATTCGGCCTGATCGAATGCCTGAATATCTGTTCCTGGCACACTTAAAATCATACGGATACGATAAGCACCAACCAGCTCATCATCAGCCATGTGTGCTACTATTTCATTAATTGACCACTTGCCTGATGCAGTCCGAAACTGCAATTGGCTCGGCGAAGCTTCTCTCACCAACGCCTCCAGAATGCCAGGCATTTTTCCCAGCAGCGTCATTGGCTCCTGCGATTCCACATAGCCGACTATCCGTTTTTTGTATGCTTCAAAAGATTCAGTCATGGTATTCAAGCTTGATCATCGCTTCAAGTTCGTGCTTTCGGTCGACAAAAAGTGGTTGGGTCGACATAATGCAGTGTACAGGAGACAAACAAACAGCCGGCTGCATAGCGCTGCATTTAAACCTGGCCATTTTATTGCACGAAATACAATAAAATGCTATTTTTGAAACCCAAATATTGATATTTAAAATATCAATAACTACTCAAAAACGTTCCTTATGGCTCTCCCGCTCCTGAAAAACGGCATGTTCGACAGGCTGCAAGAAGATATTCTTGCATTGCAGGGGTTTCGAACGCCCGTGGGGGCCCGAAAGATCGATTTCGGCTTGGGAGAGATGAATGCCTCTTTTCCGAACCGCACCTTTCCGACCGGTGCTGTGCATGAATTTATTAGTAACGACCCCGAAAGCGCTGCTGCTACGACGGGATTTATGGCGGGGTTATTAGGGAAATTAATGGGGGAACATGGCATATGCCTATGGATTGGCATTCGGCCCATTGTGTTCGCTACGGCGCTTAAAGCATTCGGCGTTGAGCCGCACCGGGTAATTTTCATTGATCTGGTCAAAGAAAAAGACGTGATCTGGGCTGTGGAAGAGGCTCTGAAGTGCGAATCACTGGCAGCAGTGGTCGGAGAACTTCGTGAAATTACTTTTACGGAATCGCGGCGGCTGCAACTGGCGGTGGAGCAGAGCCGCGTTACCGGTTTTCTGCACCGTACCAATCCACGTGCAGTGAATACCCTTGCCTGTGTGTCGCGCTGGCAGGTAACCCCTATGGCCAGCCAATTGGAAGAAGGCATGCCGGGCGTCGGTCATCCGTGCTGGCGGGTGCAGCTGCAAAAAATAAGGAATGGCGAGCCGGGGGAATGGGAAATGCAATGGGCGGCCGGGCGGTTTGCATATCTGCAAAAAGAAATTGCCGATCAGACCACAGATATTTTAAAGGGCTCTTCGGTGTATATCGCACAAAGAGCTTAAACATTACATGAGCATTACCACTTATCATTTTATCACAGCCTTCATCCAGAACGATTCGCATTCCTTTGTCCACAGTCTTATATTAGGACACATTCGATCGCTAATCATTAATAATCACCGTATGAAAGCATCATTACGCCTCCTGATCCCCGCTTTGCTATTTGCTGTGAGCGTTCAATCCGCGAAATGCCAGACTCCCCGCATAGCAGCCAAAGTGGATTCACTATTTGCTGAATGGAACAAACCCGGAATGCCCGGCGCGGCCGTAGGTGTTGTGCATGGTGGCAAGCTTGTGTATGCCAAGGGATTCGGCGAGGCAGATGTGGAAACGGGTGCTAAAATAGGCTTCGGAACGATTTTTCATGTGGCCTCGGTGTCCAAACAGTTCACGGCGTACGCCATCGTACTCCTCGCTGAGCAAGGCAAGCTCTCACTCGACGACGATATCCGCAAACACATTCCGGAAGTTCCCGATTTTGGCAAAACCATTACCATCCGGCACCTCCTCAACCACACCAGCGGCCTACGCGACCAGTGGAATTTGCTGGCAATGGCAGGTTGGCAACTCGACGACGTGATCACCAAACAGCACGTGATGAACCTCGTCACCCGCCAAAAAGAGCTGAATTTCGAACCCGGAAGTGCCTTTGCCTATTGCAATACGGGCTACACTTTACTGGCCGAAGCCGCCAGCCGGGTGACGAAGCAACCTTTTGCCTATTGGATGGAGCGTAATGTATTCAAGCCGTTGGGCATGAAAAACACACAGTTTTTTGATAATCAGGAAGGTGTAGTAAAGGGTCGCGCCTACTCGTTTCACCGTACACCCGGTGCAATCGGGTCTACCATGTTCAGCAAGAGCATATTGAGCTATGGCAACGTCGGCGCTACGAGCCTTTTTACAACCGTCGACGACCTGGCGCTCTGGATCAACAATTTCCGCAACCCGCAAGTAGGCAGCCCTGCGATCATGAAGCAAATGCTGGAACGCGGCCGGCTCACCAAAGGCGACACGCTTCCCTATGCATCGGGGCTCATTCACGGAAAATACAAGAGCCTCGCCTATTACGGCCACGACGGTGCCGACGCAGGTTTCCGCTCGTCGCTGTTATATTTTCCGAAGGAAGATTACGGCTTCATCGTACTGAGCAATCAGGCCGAATTCAACCCACCTAAAAAGAACCTCGAGATGGCTGATTTGTATTTATCCTCTTTTATAAAAGAAGATAAACCTGCCTCTGAAACTCCAAAACCGGCCACATCCGGCAACTACGCATTCGACTCGACCCTCTTCCGCGCCTATGCCGGCTCCTACTCATTGGATGAGGCACCGGGCTTTGTATTAAAATTCTGGCGCGATGGTGCCAACTATTATACCCAGGCCTCGGGACAGCCATCGGCAGCGATATTCCCGTCGTCAGACTCGACCTTTTTCCTCAAAGTCGTGGAGGCGTCTGTTGTGTTTCACAAGGCCAAAGATGGCAAGGTTAGCCGCATTACTTTAAAACAAAACGGAGACCACCCAGGTACGAGGGTCGATACCCAGGATTCTGCGGTAATTGATCCTGCCCAACTCGCTGGCCAATATTACAGCCCCGAACTTGAAACCATCTACACCATTTCCAAAAAGGGTGATGCGTTGAAGCTCATCCATGTACACCACGGCGAGGTTGATCTGAAAACTGTGGGTAAAGACAAGCTTAATGCACCCTGGTGGTTTGTTCAGAATATCGACGTTGTCCGCAATCCCTCCGGTACCATCACCGGCATCAAAATGTCGAATGGCCGGGTGGTGAACTTATGGTTTAAAAAGCTACCGGACGACTTTGCTGCAAACGGCAGGTAATGTGCAAGGGGTTGCTATTTACCTATTTGTCTTTTAAAGAAGTTCCACGATTCCTCGAACATATCGAAATCAGTCACAAACTCATGCTTGCCATTGACCACTTTTAACAGCGTCACTTCCGGCTTGCCTTTTCTTCGATAGGTATATTTTTCGACCGTGATATTGTTGGAAGTATCGCCATCCGGCATGACAGACATCGCAGGTTCTCCGGCATAGCCATCCAGTTTCGCCCAATACTGGAACGACTGGTCCGTGGACCGTACTGTTCCCAATGTAACGCCAGGCGTTTTCACCTCGCCGCCATTGTAGGGATTGGTCTGATCGGCCGTCCCGTTCGTGATCATGACCGGAATCGGCATATTCATCGGCGAACAATCCATATTATCATCGGTTGGCAGGTTCGCTACCACCGCCGAAACCGCACGGATTTTCCCAGGCATCGTGAGTGCAAGCTTGTACGACATATGCCCACCGCCCGAAAAACCTGTTGCAAAAACCTGTTTCTTATTGATCTTATATTTGGAAACAAAAAGGCTGATCAGCGCTTCAAAAAATGCTTCTTCATTTAGGTTCTGGACATTAGCTACGGCCGTGGAAGCCTTACGGCACTCATTCCAATACCTCTTATATCCGCCGGGGTACACTACTACCACATTATCCGACTCCGAATGCGATTCCAGCTTCGCTCCCCTACGCACCAACCCCAGCGGCTCCCCACCCGAGCCATGCATCACAAACACCAGACTAGCGCCAGGCTTTACTTTAACAGTCGGGTTATAGGCATACACACGGTAATGGCCTTCGATCAACAACGAATCGAGGACGTGTTGCGCATCGGCTGCTAATGCGGAAAGGATAAATAATGCGGAAAGAAACTGCTTGAACATGGATCGTAAAATTGGATTTTGTTCTTGCAAGTTACATTGTGTGCGGGAGATTCAGGATTAAAAATGGTTGTAAAATACTTTCCCGAATGCAAGCCCGTCAAATCCGGCTTTCAAACATCCACACATGCCCGAACGGATCCTCCACATCGCCTTGCCGGTAGCCGTAATCATAGTCCTGGGCCGGTGAAATAACTTTTGCCCCTGCCGCAACAGCGCTTGTCATATACGCATCGACATTCTGGACAAACAACCCGATCGTCACAGTAGAGCCCTGATGGCGCAGCGGGCTGAATGACGTTCGGCTACGCGTCTCTTCGTGCAAATGGAAAATAGCGCCGTTGATGGAAAGCTCCGAAACGTGGATCGTTCCATCATCATTGCTATAACGACGAAGTTCCACGGCGCCAAGCCCGTTGATATAAAAATCGACATCCCTAATGCCATTGGGAATATAAAGTTGTGGTGCAAAAGTTGGAGTAGCTGTTTCCATAGCCTGAATTTTACTTATACAATATGCCGTATTTTCCCTTCATGCCTTATTATTCGGGATACTCACCTCAATCGGCGCGCTGCTTTTGCGCATTTCGGACACCCCATCCAAAACTCCTTCGCATACGCGCAGCGCGTTGTCGGTGGGTTTCGTAACGATCCGGTTCGCTTTCCATGTCGCTCGTTCAGGTTTCACTTTTTAATGGTAATCTCAGGTATCGCTGCCTTTGCCACATCCGCGACAAGCGTCTTGCGTTCTGCTTTCAGCCGTGCCAAAAATGGCTGTATATCTTTGCCATATGCACGGTTACTGAGTGCATAAAGCACGACTCCCTTTTGCCCCGACTTGGCTGTAACTGCCTTAAAACGATACAAATCGTGCTCATAAATACTTTTTGCATCATCGGCAGCTGTCTGCCCGAGCAGGCAATCGATGATCTTTTCGCCGGTGGCGGCGTTGGCTATCACTTCATAGTTGACGTCCAGCGTCTTTTTCAACTGTTCCAATTCACGAAGCTTAGTCCGAACGGCGTCATCAACGCTTGCCGCCGCGATCACAAAATCGATGGTAATCATTGATTTGTAATTGGGAAAACCATCGCCGGCCACCAGGTATTCCTGTTTATAAAGCGAAGCATCGGGATGAGAGGCCCAGATTAGCTGGTAACTTTTCTTTTGGAACGCGATAGGTCCCGGAATGCCCAGATAATTGACCACCGGCTTATTATTTTGCCCAAAACCCTGAACAGAAGCCAGCAGAGACGCTACTACCAGCGGAATCAATCGAATCATTGTTTTCATGCGTGTATGGATGGATGTACCAATGAAGAATGTGAAGTCGGCCCGTCCGGCGCGAACCGTCTCGCAAACTTATCATGTCCTTTGCCCAAACACAAAGCCCGAAAGTCTACAATGGCCTGCTAACCTCCCTGAACCACAATATTTTGAGTTAACGGCACATTCAAAGTACACTACCCCTGAACCTTGGCCAGGAAAGTATCCAGCTGTCTCCATGTACCTTCATAGCCCTGGTTCATGCTTGCATTAAGTTCTGCAAAGGTTTTCTCCTGTTCGGTCGTTGCATTTACCGGCTCGGCATACAGCGTCAAAGTGGTAATGCCATCAGCTTCGCTCAAAGTGATGTGGTTATACACTTCCAGGGGAAAATCGAACGGGAATGGCGACGAAGTGATATTACCCTCGGGATCCGTAAAAGAGCTCAGAAATTCAATAGAATCCGGTTGTTGGATTTTCTGGTAACGGAAAAGCGCCCACATAAGCATACCGCCACTGTCGAGCTTGTAGTGGGTTCTTCCGCCTTCACGGAAATCAAAACTTAGAAGCGTGAGCGCCGACCCTGCCGGCCCCCACCACTCCGCAAACGCCTCCTCGGAAGCGTAGGCATCGAATACAAGTGATTTCGGCGCTTTAAACTGGCGCACGATTTTAAGTTCTGCTTTTTTTGATACCTGGTTTTCCATTTTTACTGATCGGATTGATTGTTGTTTTGAATTCGGTTCAGATAATGATCAAGCGAGTCGAACTGCGTATTCCAGAACTGCCGGTACTGATCGACCCAGTTAGAAACCTCTTTTAAGGTATCCAGCTTGGCCTCACAATACCGCTCCCGCCCTTCCTGCCGTACCAGTACTATCCCGCACTCCATTAAAATTTTAATGTGCTGGGAAACAGCCGGCCTGCTAATCGAAAAGTTTTCTGCGATGGCATTCAGGTTCATGGATTGATAGGCGATCAAATTGATAATCTGCCGGCGGGTAGGATCTGCAATCGCCTGAAAAACATCTCTTCTTGCTTCAACGGACATATATGTAAGTATTTGCTTACGCAATATTATATGTAAGCAAATACTTACGCAAATTTTTGAAGCGGAATTTTTCCAAAACTTTTACAATCAATAGAAACCGGGCTATTTGAGCCGTTTTTTGCCTCTGTCCAGCTTCTTGATATTCTCTACAATCGGAAGGTGCTCGGGCATTGTACCGCCAAGCTCTTGAATAGTCTGCCGTACCTTGGCACCAACCTCGAAATGTGTTTGATTCGCTTTGTCTCTGCCGACGATATTTTCACGCCTCAACTTATCGTCAGTCTGCGTGGCGCGAAAAACATTGGCAGCCAATTCGGAACTACCCATGTGATCAGGCAGGTTCTGGCTCTTTTTCAAGCCCTTCTTCTCCCGAATCGATTTCGCATCGAGCCCTCCATACAAGCCCATGTAGCCATGGTTCTGGAATATCGCATAGTCGATCGGTTCAATAACGCCGGCCGTTTTAGCAGCTTCTGCCAGAAGGAGATTATTCCTGGTTAGCTCACCTCGAAGAAAAATGCGCTTTTCGTACTCGGTATTCAACTGATTGTACTCCTCCATTTGCCTGATTTCCTGCAAACGGGTTTGTACTGCGAAATACGTTTGCCCCAATGCAACCACTTCTTTCGCCGGATCTGCATTCTGGACGATGAGGTAACAGGCATAACGGGATAGTTTCGCACTTTCCAGTTCGCGGTTTGCTCCTGAACCAATGACAACCATTTCGTGCAAATGCACGAAATGGTTGTCGACTAGTTGACCACTTTGTTGACAGGCCTCTTTCGCCTTCTTAATAACTGGTTTAAAATTCCGGTACTCCGTGTATTCCAGCACTTTTGCCAAATCTCTGGCACTCCAGAACTCGTTACCGTTGTCGTCTGATTTTCTGATTTGCTCGAAGAGCGAGGGACCTTGTTGTGAAGTCATAACATTCAATTTTTAAGTGTGTAAAATGATTTCAACAAAGCAAAAAAATTGCTGGCACTTTTCAAATAATTTTGATATTATTGTTACCTATTTTAAGATATTAATAATATCAATAATTCACAACAACTTCATCCACAATACGTATAAATGCTTGCGCGATTCATTTCCATATGGTTCCCAAACCTTGCTACGGATCACCAGATCCGCGTCAGGCCGGAGCTGTACGGTCTCGAATTTGCCCTTTCGGTGCCCGAACGTGGCCGCATGCTGGTAAGGGCGGTGAGTGCCGAGGCCGGGGCATTGGGTATCGAAACGGGTATGGTTGTAGCGGATGCCCGGGCTATTTTACCTTCTCTTATTGTGCTGGACCATGAAGCGGAAGTTACCCGGCTAGCATTGCAGGCGCTGGCCGAATGGTGCCTGCGCTACACGCCGACCGTCGCATTGCATGCGCCCGATGGGCTGGTCCTGGATGTGACAGGTTGCGCATATCTTTGGGGTGGCGAGCACGCATATATGCATGACCTCACCGCCAGGCTTACCCAAGCCGGATACACAGTACGTGCCGCAATGGCGGATACGGTCGGGCTGGCGTGGGCTCATGCACATTTCGGGCGTCCCGGGGCCATTGTGCCAAGTGGTGAGCAGCATAATGCACTGCTAAAACTTCCTCCCGCAGCTCTGCGCCTTGCACCCGAAACGCTGGAAAAAATGCAAAAGCTGGGTTTTTATCATATCAACAATTTCATCGGAATACCCCCCAGAATGCTTCGCCGGCGTTTTGGGGATGACATGCTGGATAAGCTGAACAAGGCGCTGGGATACTCCCAGGAATTTATCGAACCGATCCGTCAGGCTGTCCCTTACCAGGAACGGCTTCCCTGCCTGGAACCCATCGTGACGGCCACAGGTATTGAAATAGCACTGCAAAAACTGTTGGAAACGCTTTGTGGCCGCCTCATGAAAGAGGGCAAGGGGCTTCGCAAGAGCATTTTGAGCTGCTTCCGTGTGGATGGGAAAATGCAGCAAATCGACATTGTGACTAACCGGGCCTCGCATCACGTCAAACACCTTTTCAGGCTTTTTGAACTCAAAATCAAGACCATTGCCCCGGGTTTTGGTATCGAGTTGTTCCTGCTCGAAGCACCTGAGGTAGAGGATATGACCGCTACGCAGGAAACGATGTGGGACACCGCCGGCGGTTTTGAAAATGCCGCCATTACCGAATTACTCGATGCCGTAGCCGGGCGTGCGGGCACCGAAACCATTCAGCGGTATTTGCCCGACGAACACCACTGGCCGGAAAGGTCTGTAAAAGTGGTTGCCTCCCTACGTCAGAAGCCGGAAACCAGCTGGCGTACCGACCGGCAAAGGCCCGTTTTTCTGCTTCCCAAACCCGAAATCATAGAAGTGACCGCCCCGGTTCCCGATTACCCTCCAACCGGTTTCCGGTACAAGGGGAAAGTGCATTATATCAAAAAGTCGGAAGGCCCCGAGCGCATCGAGCAGGAATGGTGGCTGCAACGAGGCCTCCATCGCGACTATTATACATTGGAAAATCAGGAAGGGCAACGTTACTGGGTTTTCAGGCTGGGTCCGTATTCGGAAGAAAAGGAAGAAGACCTTCCCAAATGGTTTATACATGGCTTCTTTGCCTGAATACAGTCTGTTAGGCCAGATTACACTTCATCATCATGAATTATACTGAATTACAAGTCACCACCAATTTCAGCTTCCTCCGCGGCGGGTCGCACCCTGAGGAGCTGGTGGAGCATGCGATGGAACTGGGCTACAAATCCATCGCCATCACCGATCGCAACACGCTCGCGGGCATCGTACGCGCGCATGCAGCCACGAAAGGCAAGGATTTCCGTATTATCCCGGCCTGCCGCCTCGATTTGCTCGACGGCCCCAGCCTGCTTGCCTACCCTACTGACCGGGAGGCATACAGCCGCCTATCCGCATTGCTTACAGAAGGGAACCTCCGCACGGAAAAGGGTAAATGCGACCTTTACAAGGCCGATATTTACCGTCATGCAAAAGGTATCAAATTCATAGCAGTAGCGCCATCCGCTTTAAATGAATCTTTCGATTTCGACCCTTCCTTTGCTCAAAACCTGAAAGAATACCGCGAGGAGCTCGGTACCAATCTATACCTCGGCTCCATACGCTCCTACCAGGGCGATGATATGAAAAAACTCTACCGCCTCGACCAGCTTTCACAGCGCTTCCATATCCCACTGGTGGCGACCAACGATGTACATTACCACAACCTGCAAAGACGTGAATTGCAGGACGTGCTCACGTGCGTCCGCGAGAAATGCACCATTTACAACGCTGGTTTCCGCTTGCACGAAAATGCCGAAAGGTATCTGAAACCGGCTGCCGAAATGCAACGGCTCTTCATGAAATTCCCGGAAGCCATCGAACGCACGCAGGAAATCGTGGATGCCTGTCAGTTTTCGCTGAGTAGTTTGAAATATGTGTATCCGGAGGAGTTGACTACGGAGGGTAGGACGCCTTTGCGGGAACTTGAAATTTTGGCCTGGCAGGGAGCAGTTCAACGATTTGGAGCATGCATTCCCCAAAAAGTAGAAGATGCCATTGAATATGAGCTGACATTTATTGAAGAAATGAATTATGCTCCATATTTCCTTACCGTTTACGACCTTGTAAGGTTCGCCAGGTCTCAAAATATTCTTTGCCAGGGAAGAGGCTCGGCAGCCAATTCAACCATATGCTACTGCCTTGGCGTTACCTCGGTAGATCCTGTTAAAATTGATCTGCTTTTCGAACGCTTCATTTCTTCCTCCCGAAACGAACCGCCTGACATCGATGTGGATTTCGAACATGAGCGGCGGGAAGAGGTGATGCAATACATTTATAATAAATATGGCCGGGATCGTGCAGGTATTGTAGCGACTGTCACACAGGTACATCAAAAAGGCGCCGTCCGTGATGTCGCAAAAGCTATGGGAATGTCAATGGACGCTGTTAACCGGCTTTCAAGCTCGTTGTGGGAATTTACAGACGAATGGTTCGACGGCAAACTTATAACCGAGCACGGATTTAATCCCAATGACCCGCATTTAATTAAAATCCTCGATTTGACTAAGCAATACATGGGCTTTCCACGCCAGCTCGGCCAACATACGGGTGGTTTTGTCATTACACAAGGTAAGCTTTCGGATCTCTGTCCAATTCTTAATGCAAGAATGGAAGACCGCACGTGTATTGAATGGAACAAGGATGACATTGATGTATTGGGTTTTCTCAAAATAGATGTGCTGGCATTGGGTATGCTTACTTGTTTGCGCAAAGCTTTTGATTTACTTAAAGAACACTACAATATCATCCATGATCTTGCGAGTATTCCTCCGGATGACGAGGCTGTCTATGATATGATCTGCAAAGCCGATACAATCGGTGTTTTTCAAATTGAAAGTCGGGCCCAACAGTCCATGTTACCCCGGTTAAAACCAAGGTGTTTCTACGATTTGGTAATAGAGGTCGCCATCGTCAGGCCCGGACCTATTCAAGGTGATATGGTACATCCCTATTTAAGGCGACGAGATAAGATTGAAGAAGAAGAATATCCTAGTGAAGAATTGAGGAAAATTTTGGAAAAGACCAAAGGAGTTCCCCTTTTCCAGGAGCAAGCGATGAATATTGCGATTGTTGCCGCCAAATTTACCCCAACAGAAGCAGATGAGCTAAGAAGGAGTATGGCAACTTTTAAGGCCAAAGGAGTTGTATCCAGATTGAGGGATAAGCTGGTATCAGGTATGGTAAAAAAAGGCTATAAGCAAGACTTCGCCGAGCGGATTTTCAAACAACTCGAAGGCTTCGGAAGCTACGGCTTCCCCGAAAGCCATGCCGCCAGTTTCGCGTTGCTGGTGTATGTTTCTTCGTGGATCAAATGCCACCATCCAGATGTGTTTGCGGCGGCACTGCTCAACAGTCAGCCCATGGGTTTTTACCGCCCGGCACAGATCGTGATCGATGCACAGAACCATCAAGTGGAAGTAAGGCCAATCGATATTAATCATTCTTTTTGGGATAATACCCTTGAAAATATTCCTGGTAAGCCATGCGCATTAAGGCTTGGTTTCAGACAGGTGAAAGGATTGAAAGAGACAGAAATGCAGATTCTGACCAACGCCCGCACCCGGCCGTTTACGCATATTCATCAACTCCTCGAAGCCGGCATTTCCCATACCGCATTGGAAAAACTGGCAGATGCCGATGCATTCCGGTCCATCGGCTTCGACCGTCGGCAGGCATTTTGGGAGGCTTCGGCTATGGCCGACCGGCCGATCGGGCTTTTCGAAGGACAAGGTCCTGCCAGCGAGGCGAATGTGGTGTTACCGGAAATGACGCTGTCGGAGCACGTCATTCATGATTATGCGGCGACGTCGCTTTCGTTGAAACAACATCCGGTGAGTTTTGTGCGCGAACAGTTGAATGCGCTTGGTGCAGTGTCCAGCAAAGAACTGGAACATATTAACGACGGTAAAATAGTGAAAGTGGCCGGTTTGGTACTTGTACGGCAAAGGCCCGGAACCGCCAGCGGCATTTGTTTTATCACCGTTGAAGACGAAACCGGTACGGCAAACCTGGTCGTTTTTCAAAACCTTTTTGATACCTATCGCAAAGAAGTGCTCCGCTCCAAATTGCTGATGGTTGAGGGCAAGGTGCAAAAGGAAGGCAGCGTGATACACGTGGTGGTGAGCAAATGCATGAATGCCTCCGGCTTATTGCGGAAACTAGGCCCCACCGAGAATCAGGAACCGGACCTGCTGACGTTGTCGCGGGCCGATGAAAAAGATGAGTACGAGTCCCAGGCCAAAGTCCGGAAGTTGCAGCCCCGCAAAAACGTACAAGCCGAGATTTTCCCGGCCTCCCGGGATTTCCGGTGATTAATGCAGGGTCATATCGAGGTCAATAACCTGCATTTTGTAGTTTTCAGGCAGGAGCATGTTGCGTAGAAATGCGCCCACGCCCATTCGGCGGCTTATTTTATAAACAGGAAGTATCAAATCAAGAAACCAGCCTCGTCCCAGCCCAAGCAATTCATTTACACGGTCGGGCACAATCCGCATCTGGACACTACGCAGCAAATGATACCGGTACCAGCCTAGATGCTTCCTGTATTGTTTGTACAAATCAATTGTAAAGTCACTCTCGATCAGGTTCTCTTGCAAATGCTCCGCACGCATACGCTCCCACGCACGCAGGTTCGCGGGTAGGCCAGGTACGCCCATACCCTCTCCCACCGCACGGAAGACGGTGAATAGCTCTTCCTTTTCTGCGGTTGTGAGCTTTCTTTCGAGCAATTCGAATGACCGAACTGAATAATCAATGAGCATGAAAAGCACATCGCGGTAGGCGCTGTCGGGAATGCGGGCATTGCGGCTGCGCTCCACGCCTTGGTGGATCGAGGCGATCTGATGAATGGCCCGCATGGCATCGTCATGTTCAGAGAACACAATTTGCCTCGCATAACCGACTGTCGAAAAAAGCCTTCCCAGTGGGTCAGCAGGCAGTTTTCCGGTAAAGTAAAGCCAGTCGACCGATTTATTCAATGCAAATTCAGCCGACGCTCCCGCAAAAATAAACAGGATCGTATCAGCCTTCCCCCAGATCTCACGCACTATTGAACCTTCATTCACAAACCATTTCATAATGCATGCCTTTTACCTATCACTATTTCAACTCCCACGACAAACACGATGCCCAATGTGTAAGCAACGATATCCAACCACGAAAAGGTCGTCCCGATGATCGTTCGGGCAACCGCATTGGCTTCCAAACCGAGTATTCTGACGATTTGCAGGTATTGCAACGCCTCTATAAACCAGGAAAACACGAGAACCAACAACGCCGCCGAAAGTATATCCAACCTGGTAACACTCCGCACAATGCAATACAGCAACACAACCACCAGCACATCGCCTCCCCAGGGCCTTACGAAATCGTCATGAACATACACCGCTATCAATACTTCTATAATGAAAATCAGCAGAGCGGCTATCAAATAATATATTCTACGCATTTCAATTCAGGATCAGCGGTTCAGACTTGGTTACTTCGGGATAGTTTGGTTCTCTTTCCCCGCTATTAAACGTTTTGACCTTCGATAAGATAGATTCCAACAACGGTAGCATAGCATTCAATCCCCCTGTTTTAATGATAAAATTCCAAAGCGGTTCAAATTTTTTCCAGCCACCCGAGTATAAAAAATGTTTGGCAATATGCTTCACCGAGTCGTGGTGCAAGCTTGATTTGACGATATTCCTCCAACTGTAAAATGCATCATAGGCCCACCAGTAGCCTTCCTCCAATGCCCCGGCGCTAAGCCCCATTGTTTTATATACTACATGCCGGGTATCGTACCGATCCCAGTCGCGGGTCAGTATCCGTCCGCCAGCCTCCATGTTTTTGTACAATTCCGTACCCGGATACGGTGTCAATATGTGATAAGTCGAAGTAGTAATGCCGTGCTTCACGCCCCAGTCAACCGTTCGTTTGAACACGTCGTTATCGTCTTCGTCCAAACCAAAGACAAAGCTGCCGTTGATCATAATCCCCAGTGAATGCAATCGGTTCACAGCCTTCGCATAATCCATTTCCAGATTTTGTTTTTTGTTGCTTTGCTTCAAATTTTCGGGCGAGAAAGTTTCAAAACCTACAAAAAGACTCCTCAAACCCGCATCCGCCGCCTTTTCGATCAAATTACCTCTTAATATGGCATCCACCGTCGAGGCTCCCTGAAACACGCGGTTCATTCCCCGCATTCCCTCAAAAAGCGATTCCGCGAACTTCGCATTGCCCAGCAAATGATCGTCCAGAAAATACAAATGCCTCCCCGGCAGACGGTCGATCTCCGCGAGGGCGTCATCAACCAGCTGCGTGTAAAAAGTTTTTCCTCCTTCGAAAAACGCGTCTTTGTAACAAAAACTGCAATGATGCGGGCAACCCCTAGTTACAACAATGGAATTGGGTACCAGGTAAAGATGGCGCTTGATCAGGTCTCTGCGAATGGGCGGTATGCCCGCCAAAGTACGAATCGTGGAAGTATAGATTTTCTGAGGCATGCGGTTTTTAAAATCAGCCAGAAAGCGCGGAAACGTATCCTCGCCCGGGCCAATAAAAATACTGTCGGCGTGCGGCATCGCCTCGTACGGAAGCGAGGTTACATGCAAGCCTCCCAAAATAACATAGCAGCCCTTCCGCCTGTATTGATCGGCTATGTCGTATGCCCGAAATGCATTGGTAATGTAAACCTGTATCACCACCAAATCAGGCACGTCGTCGACCAGCAACGTCTCCACGTGCTGGTCTTGCAGGTCGATTTCATCCTCCGGCGACAGGTAAGCGGCCAGCGTAGCAAGCCCCAGCGGCGGAAATAAGGAGTACTTGATTGGCCTCCACAACGGGCTCTCAGCTTCGGTTAATGCCGGCAGGATCATCTTGACTTTCATACCTACTCCTTAATTTTAAAAGTACTTTGTATTGCAAAGTAAAATGAAAATTTTGAATCAAACAAAAAAATGGCCCCGGAAAAACCGAAGGCCATTTACTATTCACAAACCTGACTAAAACATCATTTCAAATCTTCCAGCCGATAACCGAGGTAATCATCGATGATGAGTTTATAATTCAATTTCTTTCTCGGACTGCTGATATGCACGCTATAAGAGCCCTGCCCAAGCTTCGACATGTCGAACCAACGCCCGTAAGCCATGTCCTTGACCTGCTCGTGATAAATTGTGCGTAATTCGCTGTCGACAATGCGGATATCGTAGTTTTCCTGTGCAGGGTTTTTAAGAATCACCTTCATTTTTCCTTTTTGCACAACATACACATTCGACATGGCCGTTTTCAAGTTTACGCTCGGCGCCGCGCCCGGCGCCAACCATTCCGGCTCAGACGAGCCCCGGTAATCTGTCCGGCTATCGGCTACGATATCGTACGCCTTCACTTTTTCAGACAACAATTCGCGAGCCATCAATTTCGCCAGCAGGTTGTCAAAAAGCTGTACATTCCGCTTCGTCAGCTTAACATACTTTCGCGCCATCGATTCCTGGTACAACAAATTGTTATCGCCGTCGAAGAATTGTACCACGGTGTTGCGGGAATTCGGGTCGGTGTGAACCTGCCAGTAACCTTTATCGGATTCTACGTAAGCTTGCGCGGCTGCGTAATGCGCGTCGGCGGACTGCGCGTCGGCGGACACAAAGCTGGCGAGCCAGAGGGCGGGTGCCAGCAAAATAGCAAAATGGATTCTTTTCGTTTTCATGGCTATCAAGGGGTGGAATATTTTTTGAAAAAACACAAAAAGCACTCAATGGGAAGAGCTATCCCATTCCTTATATTGATGGCCATCAATTTGTTTCAAAGAGGATGCTTTAAGTAGTAAAGTTGCAGCGAATGTAAATTCTTTTCGAGATTGGGGCACAAAACAAACCGACAACCATGGTAACGATCACACAATTTGTTTATGTCAAAGAAGGTAAGGAGGAAATCTTTCAGCAATTTGAGTCGCTGGTACTGCCACTGATACCTCAATATAACGGAAAACTGCTCCTGAGGCTGCGTACAGGCCCGGAGCAGTTGATCGAAGGCGAACTCGAGGTGCCTTATGAAGTGCATTTGGTCAGTTTCGAATCGGAGGCGGATTTGGCCGCATACATGACCGACCAGACCCGCGAGCAGTATCTCTATCTGAAAGAAGATTCAGTCCTGAAAGTAATGACCGTAAAACAGTAGCAACGCAGTTCAGGGAGCCGGCGGAATGTACGATGGTACCACATTTGAAACCGGTTTGATGGATTTCAGATAGGCAAAAATGGCCCGCATATCGTCGTCGGCCATATTTACGTAGTTGAACCACGGCATCGGTGGCATGAGCGGACGGCTGTTTTCGAGTCCTTTGAACTTCCCTTTGCGCATAGCGGTGTTGAACTGCTCGAACGACCAGTTGCCAATTCCCGTTTCATCGGGCGTCAGATTGGCAGCAAACGACATACCCCATGGCCCTGCAAATGCAGTGCTCTGCCCGTTGAAAACCACCCATTCTCCCGTTTTGAGGATGCTTTTATCAAACGTGCCCAGCGGCTGGGTGCTGTTGTGCCCCGATAGAAAACGGTCCATATCCGGCGCAGGGCCTTTCGGTGTCATTTTTTTGGGCGCGTGGCAATCCGCACAACCCATAATCGTAACAAGGTACTCTCCCCTTTTCACGGCGTCGTCTTTCGACGCGACAACGACGCTTTCGTGCTTGGTGCTGGTTTCCGACGAGGTAAACGTAACGCCTTTGGGCGCTTCGGATTGCTTTGTAAAGGCACAAATAGACCATACGGCGACCGAAGCAGCCAGGTAAACAAGTTTCATGGTGAATAGATTTAAAGTTTAAAACCGGATCAGGCGAACCTCACTTGCTTTTCGGGTAACCTGAAATATTGATATTGATCCAGGAATATGCTGGTCGGCACTTCCCGGGTAAATTCCTTGAAATCGCGGATAAAATGTGCCTGGTCGGAATAGCCGAATTTATACGAAACGTCGGCCCAATTCGGCGTGGAAGACATGCCGCGAAATGATTCGTAGGCGTTCCTGAACCGGATAATGCGCTGATACATTTTGGGCGTGGTGCCGTAATGGTCTTTAAAAATCCTTTCCAGCTGCCTTTTGCCGATGTACAAATTTTCACTCAAAGCATCGATCGACAACCGGCCCTGCGTTTGACGGATCAGCCGCGTGGCTTCTGAAATGTGGGGTTGTTTCGAATGCGCATTTTTCAAAAGCCCGAGCAGGAACGCTTCCGTAATGCGCACAACCTCACCTATGTCCCGTAGCCCATATACGTTGTCGACAAGCCGGTTTATTTCTTTTCCGAAATAGCTTTCGACGTCGGTGAACTGGTTAAACAGCGGTGCTATCGGCACATTGAACAGTTCCATCGCGCTTTCCGGCCGCAACCGTATCCCGAATTTCCTGCACGAGCCTACTGTTTTCCATTGCACGGCGTCGCGATACAATCCTACGAGAAACGCAGGCGGCAACTTTTCCCATTGTCCGTTAAAAAACGCATCGCAACGATTATCATCCAGATGAAGAATAAGCTCCAACGTCCCGAACGGCATGCAGCGCTGCACCGGCGACTCACGCTCACCCACCGTTTCGAAGCGGTGCAACCAGTAGCACTCCACATATTGCTGTAATTCGGCAGATGGTTTAAATTCCTGATAACCTGAGTTCATCGTTCGCGAAAAGGGCTTTTTGTATTGACGCTACAAAACTAGGGTTATTCTGAAAGCGTGTATTGTAAAAAAGCGACATCCAAAACCTAATTACTTAAAAATGAGGGTATTACTGGGTATTTGAGTTAGTAAGCGGCGATAAAAATGCCCTACGAGCGCCAATCATCGCTCGCAAAGGCATGTGAGAGCAACGCAGCTACGGGTGAATGGAAAGGCCAGGGTTTCAGGATCGGTTTTTTTTGCTTCAATCGACCACGTCAAACCCTTTCCCGTGGTTCAGCACCACGTGCGTACTGACTTTCCTGCCTTCGAGTTCTATAATGCGGTAGCCGTAATACCGGCTGTGAATTACAATCTCCAACGGATTCTTCTCCATTTGTACCGACGCCGCGGGGCTTACGTATTGCGTAATATTTTCTTCTTTGGTAAAATCATCGGTATGATAATGCCCGCTGAAAACTGTGATCTCGCGCCCGCTGCGTACGAGGACATTTTTCACCGCCTCACGATTGAGTAATGGATATTTAAAATCAACTGCCGTGAGAACCTGCAACACAGGGTGGTGAATAAAAAGCAGCACATGCTTAGTGGTAACCAGTTCATTTTCCAGCCATTGCAGTTGCATTTCACTGATTGAATCCGACGAAGAATCGAGGAAAATGTATTTGAAATGTTCATCCTCGGTAGCATGGAACATTTCACTTTTTGTTTTCAGGTATTCCGGAAGATAATGCGGCCGGATATCGGCAAACTGGTCGTGGTTACCGGGTATGACTGTAAAGTCAAAATCTTTAAGCAATGCAAAAAAGCGCTGATACGCGTCGGAATGACCGATATCGCCGGTAAAAATCACTTCCCTGATCCCGCGCGCGCCTACGTCCTGCAAGATCAGTTTCAGATTGGTGTCGGTATCCGAGCCATGTTTCTCCGACCACTCTTCCATTAAATGAATATCCGTTATCTGCGCAATCCGTTTCATAGCCGCTAGTTTGTTTCTATTCAAATTACGCAGAAAATCGCTGCAATAACTGATCCAATTGGACGATTCGGACGGTGCCAATATTGTGGTGCCTTCTAATCGCACCAGTAATAGCGCCTATCCTCGCGATTTGTAGCGAAACTCGCGTAAGCGCCTTTTACGAAAGGACTCGATCGCGCCTCCAACTTGCGGACACCCTTCCATACATAATGGCAAAACAGCCCCACAAGCGACGAGGCTGCGATCCCAGCACACGTCGGTGCGTTCCTACCCCTTTCGTACGATCCCGGAAATCCATAAGCAACCAAAGCAGCCCCCTCCGGCGCTAATACCACCCCAAAAAATGCCGCAGACTGCGCCAGCGCCGACAGTCCGACAACCAGCCGGTTCGGTGGGCCGGGCAAAAACGAGGACACAATCAGTAAAACCAGTAAAATATTTTCGAATGATTGCTTTGCGTTCACACGAGCAACAATTGATTTTTATCTCTAACTTTCACACCCTTTAATACCTAAAAAATTTATGAAGAAATTATTCCAAACCAACCTGTACCGGATTTCCCGGAACTTCATGCTTTCGGCGGGTGCCCTGCTGATGGCAACCTTTTCGACAAAAGCCGACACCGCTCCCCTCGCTTCCTCTCTCGAAGGCCGCTGGGACATTAGCGTGGATGCAAACGGCAAGACGCTGCCATCCTGGCTGGAAGTGCGCCATTCGGGTACCAAAACGCTCGTAGGCCAGTTTACCGGCTTCTCGGGCAGTGCCCGCCCTATTTCCGTGGTACATTTTAACGAAGGCAAATTCGATTTCGCGATCCCGCCACAATGGGAACGCGGCGAGAGCGATCTCAAAGTAGAAGGCACGGTGTCCGGGGATGCCATTACCGGATCATTGACCACGCCCGACGGCAAAACTTACAGCTACAAAGGCGTGCGCGCCCCGGCATTGCGCGGGAAAGCCACACCTGCATGGGGGGCGCCAATCAAACTGACAGCTGGGAATGAGATTAAAGGATGGCACGCGACTGGGGAAAACCAGTGGATCGCAGAAAATGGTATCCTCCGCAGCCCTAAGTCCGGTGCTAACCTGGTTACAGACCAGAAATTCGGCGATTTCAAACTGCATATCGAGTTCCGGATTCCGAAAGGCAGCAACAGCGGCGTGTACCTGCGCGGTCGTTACGAAGTGCAGATCACCGACGGTAAAGGCATGGAACCCGCGCTCGACCAGATGGGCGCAATCTACGGTTTCATTACCCCGAGCGAAATGGTAGCCAAAGAAGCCGGCGAATGGAACACATTCGACATTACGTTGGTGGGCAGAATGCTTACACTCGTCGCGAACGGCAAAACGGTGATCAGCAACCAGGAGATCCCAGGCATTACCGGCGGCGCATTGGACAGCAACGAAGGCGAAGCCGGCCCGCTCTACATCCAGGGCGACCACGGCCCGGTGGAATACCGCAACATCGTGATCACACCCGCGAAATAACCGCTTAGCAATCGCTTAAAAGGCCGCTACCCTGCCCTTTTCAACCCCATATAATGGCTGCGCAAAGGTTTATCGAAATGCTCAATCGAGTACCGCAGCAAGGTCCGGGGCATGGTAGCGGCATATTTATCCAGAAATTTCTGCAACTGCGGCCGGTTGATCTGCCCGGCGCTGCGCAGCATCCAGCCGGTGGCTTTGTGAATGAGGTCTTCCTTATTATCTAAAAGCAGCTCGGCGATCCGGAAAGTATCTTCAATATCCCCTTTTCGGATGAAATACCCGGTAGCAACAATCGCCGTCCGGCGTTCCCAGATGCTGTCGGAAGCGGCCAATTCAAAAAGCACATCCCGCGGCTTGCCTGAAATGTACAAATACCCGCCTACCACATGCGGCGCACAGATATCGACCAGATCCCAATTGTTGATCCTGTGCGTATTTCGCAAATAGAACTCATAAAGCAGTTTCCGCTGATCAAGCGTCGTCTTTTTATTTCTGGCCTGCTTATCGATAATACTCAGCGCCCCTGTTCGGATCTCATGGATGGGGCTTTGCAGCAACAGTTCCAGCTCTTCCAGGGGCATATCAATGTAAGCTTTCGCCATTTCGAAAATCTGCCCCATGCGCACACCCATAAACACATCACCCTCCCCATATTGCCCTTCCCCGGTTTTGAAATAGCGCATGAGTTTCATCGCTTCGACCGGTGAGCGGAATTTTTCGATGTGCTCCACAAATTGCCGGGCCGTCGGATTCAGTGGCTTTTCCTTAATTAATTCAATGGCTGCCATAGAACTGTTGTAATAAGTGCTTTTTCCAAATATAGTGATATAAAAATGATCAAATGATAACCCACGGGTAACAGCCGGTAAAGCCCTCCGCAATAATTTTAACGTCCTAAACTCACCAGCATTCATGGATTCAAGAAGAGATTTCCTTAGAAAAGCTGCCCTGCTCGCGGGTACGGGCGCCATGGCAAATACACTCCCACCCGTGATACAAAAGGCCCTGGCCATCGACCCTGCACCAGGCAGTACATTTTACGATGCCGAGCATATTGTATTCCTCATGCAGGAAAACCGCTCGTTCGATCACCAGCTGGGCATGTTGCAGGGCGTACGAGGCTTCAACGACCCGCGCGCGATCGAGCTCCCCGATAAAAACAAGGTTTGGTTCCAAACCAACAAGGCCGGTGAAACCTATGGCCCTTTCCGCCTCAATGTAAAAGACACGAAGGTCGCCTGGATGGGCTCCATTCCCCACGGCTGGACCGACCAAACCGACGCCATGAACAATGGCAAATACGACCGCTGGCTCGACGTAAAAGCACCTCGCAACAAGCAGTATGCGCACATCCCGCTCACAATGGGCTATTGCGACCGTAACGATTTCCCGTTCTACTACTCCCTTGCCGACGCATTCACCGTCTGCGATCATAACTTCTGTTCGAGCATTACCGGCACGCATCCCAACCGCTATTATTGGATGACCGGCACCGTCCGCGAGAAAAACGAGCCTTCCGGCATTGCGCATTTGTGGAATATCAGCAATTACGAGTATCCCGAACTCACCTGGAAAACATACCCGGAACGTCTGGAAGAAAACGGCGTCAGCTGGAAGGTTTACCAGAATGAGCTCACAATGGGTTACGGTCTCAAAGGCGAGGAAAGCGAGTGGCTGAGCAACTTTGGTACCAATGTTCTGGAATATTTCAAAGCTTACAACGTGCGGTTCCACGAAGGCGGGATCGCCAATCTCGAAAATAAAAGGCAGACCGTCGTGCAGACAATTTCCGATCTTGAAAAGGAATCGGCAACCGACCCGCGGGCAGCGACAAGAGCCGAAGCTGCAAAAAGGCTATTGAAAAACATCGAAACAGCGCAAACGAAGTTCAATAAGGAAACGCTGGCCAACCTTTCGGGCAAAGACAAAAAACTGAATGACAAGGCCTTTACCACCAACATCAGCGACCCGCACTTCCATGAACTGACGGCTATGCAGTACTCGGATAATGGCACGGACCGGACTCTGAATGTTCCCAAAGGCGATATTTTCCATCAGTTCCGCGAGGATGTTAAAAACGGCACATTACCGACGGTTTCGTGGCTGATGTCGCCCGCACGCTTCTCGGATCACCCCGGCGAGCCCTGGTTTGGCCCCTGGTATGTGAGCGAGGCAATGGAGATTTTGCTGCAAAATCCCGAGGTTTGGAAAAAGACGATTTTCATTGTGACTTATGATGAGAATGACGGGTATTTCGATCATTTGCCCCCATTTACAGTTCCAAATCCTTATAAAGAGAACACAGGAAAAGTATCCGCAGGCATCGATCCGAAAATGGATTTCGCATTGGCCGACCAGCAAACGAATCCTTCCGCCAATCCCGCTGGTATCCGTGAAGGTTCAATCGGCCTGGGCTACCGCGTGCCGATGATCATTGCTTCGCCCTGGTCAAGAGGCGGTTATGTCAATTCAGAGGTGTTTGACCATACTTCTTCGCTGCAATTCCTGGAAAATTTCCTTCAAAAGAAATTTAACAAAAACGTGTATGAAGAGAATATTACGCAATGGCGCCGGACGATTTGCGGCGACCTGACCTCGGTGTTCCGGCCCTATAATGGCGAAAAAATCGAGAAGCCGGTTTTCCTGCAGCAAAAACCATTTATCGAAAGCATTCACCAGGCCCAGTTCAAGCAAGCTCCGGAAAATTTCAAAAAGCTCGGGACTACGGAACTGGCGGATCTTAACAAGGACCGCACAAACTCGCCGCTATTCCCAACTCAGGAAAAAGGCGTGCGCCCGGCCTGTGCATTGCCTTATGAGCCATTTGTGAATGCACAAACAGGCAAGTCCGGCAATACGCTTCAATTATCTTTCAAGGCAGGCAACCAGCTTTTCGGAGCCAAATCGAGCGGTATCCCCTTCCGCGTATATGCCATGCGGCCCTACCGCAACGAAACACTCCGCTCCTGGGATTACAGCGTAGCAGCCGGCGATACACTTACGGACGAATTCCAACTCACCGATTTTGAAAACAACACCTACCATATGCGCGTATACGGGCCTAACGGCTTTTACCGCGAATTCATCGGAGGGGCCTCCAATCCGAAACTGAAAGTAAGTTGCGAACATGAGGTAAAATCTTCGAAACCAACGGGTAATGTGCTCGTGAGGATCGAAAACCTGGATTCGAAGCCGCATAGCGTAGTCATCGAAGACAACAGCTATAAAACCGCTGCCAAGAACAAGACGTTCGCTGTTGGCGGCAAGGCTTCGCTTGTGATGGATTTGGGCAAATCATTCCAATGGTACGATTTCAGCGTGAAAGTGAAAGGGCATGAGGGTTATGAAGAGCGGTTTGCAGGACATGTCGAAACCGGTGCCGTTACGAAAACCGATCCGTTGATGGGAGGCGTCGTGTAAGGCCGGGAACGATCATGTTCCCGGCCTGCCAATGCGGTTGATGAAATGTAATCTGACTGTTATTTGGTGAATGGAATTAACGCACGCACCTTCTCATTACGCAAATACAATCCCGCCCACACCAGCACACCAAACACCGAGGCGAAATACAACGGCTGCCCGGCACGTACCATGACCGCAATCGCTCCCCCGAGGTAACCGGTAATCAGAATAGCTCCCAGAATGGATGTGCGCGGGATAATGTAAAGGATCGTCGAAATGAGCAATGCGATCCCGATGCTTTGTACCTGGTCCACAGGCCAGCCCAGTGCGGCCGAACCTTCGACATGATGTGATTCCTTGATCACTTTCCCAACGGCATCAAATAGCAGGAACAGAATGCACAATGCGCTGATGATTTTACCAACGAGAGCGGCTTTGTCGGTACGAGATTTTGCGCCTGGGGTAACAAATGTAGCTTCCATGATTTCTTTTGGTTTATATAGTTTTTGTGACTGATTGGTTGATACAAAACTAATGGGTACCAAAAGGATGGGCGCTGTGTAAATACGGCATTGTTGGGGGGCGTTTGCGCCACCAGCAAAATGTTCTACGCTCTATCAGGCGCAATTGAAGCGTTTGTATTGCGTTTTAGGTTACAAAAAGTAGAAATTATTAGTAACTTGCTTATAACTCAAATTCAAACGTAGCCCGCAGAAACTGAAATATGAAAGAACCGATCATGCAGGATCACATCCTTGCAGCAAGTATCCGCAATGGCGACATCCCCTCATTTACAAGGGTGTACGAAACATATCACGCCTATTTGTTCCGCTTTGCACTACGGTTTTTGAAATCCACAGAACATGCCGAAGAAGCCGTACACGATGTGTTCCTGAAATTGTGGGAAAACCGCGATGGACTGAATAATGAATCTTCCCTGAAATGTTACCTGCTCAAAATCTGCAAAAGCCACATTTTACATACGCTCACACGCGCAAGTAAAAGCCAGGCCATGCTGCAATTGTGATCAATCCGAACCGGGCCAGATAAATGGATAAAGAAATTCATATCAGGAACCTCGTTTACAAATACATCTCGAACCAATGCGATGGTCACGAGCAGGATGAGCTGCTCAGGCACCTGCAAACCCCTGCCGGGAAATGGGTTTTTGATGAAGTAATGACTTCGGAAGCCGGTAAAATCTTTACAAAAAGCGAAGAAATAGAACCGGCCGTTTCCAGTCGGCTGCTCGGACGTTTGCACCGGAGCATGTTACCGGAAGAAACCGCCAACGAACATCGGCTGCCATTTTATCGAAAAAGCGGTTTCATGCTAATAAGCGCCATCGTACTGGTATTGCTGGTTGCGTTGGCCGTCTACTGGTTTACAGTGTGAGCGAAACCTCCCTTATTTTTTAATATACTCGTCCGTAAAGTGCTTCCTGGCCTTGGGCTGTGCGAATTTATCGTCGTTATAATTCTGCGATTTGCCTCTGGGAATGGATAGCGATGACCATTTTTCATCCAGTGCCATTTTGCCGATAAATACGATTTGCCCCACATGGTAGGGATAATGCGCCAGCTGCCGGTTAATGGATTCTAGCACCGAGTGCCCTTGGTTTCGGATGTAAACAATTGTATTCCAATTAGATTCATTCAGTGAATCGAGCGCATTGAAAAGGCAACTCCAACCTTCGTTCCATTTCGCAAGAAGATCGTCCCGGCCATTGATATCGTTTTCGAATTCAGCGTCGCGGTTACGCCACTCCTTTTCCCCGTCCGTCGTCAGAAAATCGGTCCAGCGGGAGAGCATATTGCCCCACAAGTGCTTCACAATGCTGGCAATGCTGTTGCTTTCGTCATTGTATTTCCAGAAAAGCTGCTCGTCGCTCAGCTGCGCGATCGTCTTTTCACCCAGCATTTTGTAATATTCAAATTGCTTCCTGACGCTGTCGATGTATTCCTGGCTCATAGCTTTATGATTTGGGATTGATTCTCTGATTATCCAAATTACAAATTGCTGCCCGTAAAATGAACCCGAATCACTTCCCCGTATGCTATTTTAATATCAAAAATGCTGGTCAGTGCTATTTCGTTGACGATCGACAGGATCAAGCGGATCACGCCGGCATGGGTCACAATAGCCACCTTCCCGTATCCCGTTTGCCCGATTTCCTCCCAAAACTCACGCACGCGTGCATACATCTGCACCATGCTCTCGCCCCCGGGCGTGCACACGTTCACGTAGTCGTCCATCCACAACTGTAATGCCTGCTGGTCGACCGTATCCCAGGTTTTACCCTCCCATTCCCCGAAATCCAACTCCTGCAAGCGATAATCTGTCGAAAATGCGGGCGAAATCGCGCGGGCCAGTTCGGTACAACGCAGTGCGGGGCTGGAAAAGATTACATCAAAATCGTCATCCAATTGGGAACACACCGCATCCCGTTCCGACGGAAAATCAGCATGCAGCAGAAGCTCCTTTCGCCCGTAAATCAGACCCGCCTCGAAAACAGGCGTCGTGTGGCGGATCAGACAAATTTCCATAACACGACTACGAAAAAGTAAAATGCGACCTCACATACCTGCTGAATCGCACCCAGGCAATCGCCGGTATAGCCTCCGATCCATTTTTTAAAATAGTTCGCCAGCAGCAGCGTGACCAGCCCCAATAGTGGAATCCCCGCCAATACCAATGGCTGTCGCACATATACGGCCATTCCAAACAGTGGCAATACACCGAAAACGATAGCCATTACCAGTACCCAAAAAGGTGGCTTCCCGGCGACCGGCTTCGCTTTACTGTCGGTATCGCGCGCGTATGGGAGCATGTAAATGACGAAAACCGGCATGAGCCTGCTTAATGCATGGCCGCTAACCAATATCCCGAATATCCCGCTCTCCCACCCCGCGATAGATTGCAAAAGCGCGAATTTCAACGCAAGAATCAATATCAAACCTACCGAGGCATAGGTACCGACCCGGCTGTCCTTCATGATTTCCAGGATCTTTTCGCGCGTCCATCCGCCTCCGAAACCATCGCAAACATCGGCAAAACCATCTTCATGGAAAGCGCCGGTCAATAGTATGGAAATGATCATGGAGCACAAAACAGCTATCGAAGGGTTTGTGAGATAGGCTGCCCCAAGCCACGCTCCACCCGCAACTAAGCCCGCAATCCAGCCCACAAACGGCAAATAGCCCGTCGCCAAACTGAGGTTTTCAGGCCGGTAAACTACCCATTTAGGTGCCGGCAAGCGCGTGTAAAACTGTAATGCCGTAAAAACAAGGGTGAGATGGTGACGTATTGGGAGCATCTGCCTGCGGTTTAGTTCTCTGTTTTCTGACTTACCCCAGCACTTTCAAAACTTGCCATTTCGTTCAGGAATGCGACCGCGCTTTGCAGGAGCGGGTACGCGAGCGCGCAGCCTGTGCCCTCGCCCAAGCGCATATCGAGCTTCAACAACGCTTCCGATTCCAGTGATTCGAGTAGCAAGCGATGGCCTTTTTCGTTGGATTGATGGCAGAAAATCGCATTTCGCTGAACGCCCGGGTCCATTTTTAATGCAACTAAATAGCTAACGGAAGCGATGAAGCCGTCGACCAGCACCAGCATACCCAGCCGCGCGGCTTCGCGCATGGCGCCGCACATCATCGCAATTTCAAATCCGCCAAATGTCGCCAGCACCGATTCGGGATCATTACCTGTATTTTGATGGTATTCCAATGCCTGGGTTAATACCGCTATTTTTTTGGCAAGCTGGTCGTCGTCGAGGCCTGTTCCCTTGCCTGCGCATTCAGATATCGGCCTGTTGAGTAACCGGCTCATAATCACCGATGCCGAAGAAGTGTTACCAATACCCATCTCGCCAAAACCGATCACGTTACAGCCGGTCTCTTGCACCTGCCGGACCAATTCGGCACCCTTTTCCAGGGATTGCCTGCACTCGGCGCCCGTCATAGCAGGCTGCTGCAAAAAGCTTTTAGTCCCAAAACCCACCTTCGCGTCGACCAATTTTTCATTTTTACCAAAATCATAGTCTACACCGGCATCCACCAGCAAGAGACCAATGCCGTGCTGCCGCGTAAAAACGTTGATCGCTGCACCTCCACCGATGAAGTTAAGCACCATTTGCGGCGTAACTTCCGATGGATAGGCGCTTACGCCCTCCGAAGCAATCCCATGGCTGGCTGCAAAAACGATGATATGCGGGCTCACAAGTTGCGGCGACAAGGTGTCCTGCACCGACGCAATTTGAAATGCCAACTTTTCAAGCGCTCCCAAAGCACCCAAAGGCTTCGTTTTCAGATCAATTTTCGCCTGAATTTCCTGTTTGGTAATAGTGGCAGTATGCATAAAGTTATTGGAGAGATTTTAATACCAATGGAAGTCCCGAAACGATCAAAATCGCCTCTTGTGCCGCAGCGGCCACATATTGGTTGGCCCAACCCTGCAAATCGGCAAATTTCCGGCCCGCTTCCGTTTCAGCATGAACGCCCATGCCTATTTCATTGGATATGATAATTAATGTAGCGTCGATATTCGCCAGCATGTCGAGTTCGGCTTTAAATGCGGCCAGCGACTTTTCGACATCATATTCAAAAGCAACAAACAAATTTGTAAGCCACAATGTAACGCAGTCGATCACCGCCACCTTTCCTGCGAGCGGCAGCAAATGAATATTCCGCTCACTTTCCAGCGATGTCCATTCCGGCCCGCGCTCTTCCTGATGCCGTTTTACACGCCTGGCAAAATCCTCGTCCCAAACCCTCGACGTAGCCACATATACCGGATTGGCACTTTTTTGCAATGCCAGATCCATCGCAAACCTGCTTTTTCCGCTGCGGACACCGCCCGTAACGTAAATGATCATGACGGCTCCGCACTTTTAAAGCGTTTATACAAAAAGAGCTGCCATTTTTCCTCCGCAACGCCTGCCTTGTCCATTTCGGCTCGTGCGAGGGTAAAAAACAGGTCCGACAGCCGGTTGACATAAGCCGGGATAGCCTCATTTACCTCATCGGTTTTGATCAGCGACACCAACCTTCGCTCGCCCCTGCGCATTTGCGTCCGCGCAACATGGCATAGCGCCGACACCTCGTTCCCGCCCGGTAGCAAAAAGTAATCGGACGGCGAGGTCATAGCAGCTTCAAGCGCATCGATCCACTCCTCACAAAAAGCCGCACCATCGACCGGCATCGGGTTTTTGTTCTCTTTTTTTGCGTCCGAAGGGCGAGCCAGGTGGGACATCATGTCCATCAGATCCTTTTGTATTTTGTGCAGATTAGCCTGCCATTCATGCCCCGTGCCCAACTTTACGCGCAGCAATCCGATCGTCGAATTGGCTTCATCAAGCGTGCCGATGCATTCAATGCGGACGTCGTCCTTGCTTACCCGGCTTCCACCAAACAACCCGGTGGTACCCTTATCGCCCTTTTTGGTGTATATTTTCATTTAATTGATTGATTTATAGTATATCAACTCGTGCTGTGGCAACAGCTCCGGGTGAAGAATGCGGATCAGGTCGGCCAGCACCAGATGCGGGTTCACCGCACCGGATTCCCAGTAATCGTTCGCGCCCTGCGCATTCATGCGGTTGTTGTAGCTGTAAATACGGTTGGTTTTGAATGATTTGAAGTCGGCATAACGGATGTCGCGCGCCAGAACATCTTTCCTGGTTTGTACATTTCCAATGCTCACATTCAGCCAAAAGTCGGCCTGCAGCGCAACCGGATAAACCGTTTCAAAGCTTAGCGGCAAACTTCCCGTCGCTTTTGTGTTCGCCCAATGGTACGAGGCTCCCGCGTCCCGGAAAAAGCAGCTCACGTAGCTATCGCCATTCGGAACATTCCAGGCGTCTTTCGAATTCATCCCCGTAATCAGGCTGGGGCGTAAGGCAACTTTGGCTGTCAGTTTCACCAACTGTTTATATTCCTCCTCCACACGCGCGAACTTTTTGTTCACTTCTCCTTCCTTATTGATCAATGCAGCGAGCAGTTTCACCCATTCCGCCCGTCCCAGCGGTGTGGTTTCCACCCACTCCGAATTGACCATCACCGGAATCCCCGCCTGATGCAACGACTCATACCGGCTCACCTTCGAAACCGGACTGCCCGTAGCCATAATCAGATCGGGATGCATGCTCACCAACAATTCTTCATTAAGCCCCTGATCTTTGCCTACTTCCACAATCCGGCCGGATTTGATCCGGTCCAGCACTTTGGCGGAAGAAACATATTTGAGATTTCCCATACCTGTGAGAATATCCTCACAGCCCAGGAACCCGATCAAGCCGATGTGCAGCGACGACATCGCGACCATGCTCCTAACGGGGATCTCGATCACCTGGCTGTCGTTGTACCCGATCGGGCGTGGCGTACCGCGTTGTACCAGCACATACGTGAGCGTATCCGTCGCTTTCTCGAACGGGCTCATGATCCTGACGACCTTATGGTGCTTGTGATAGCTGATTTTGAAGCCCTTGGCATAAACCACTTTGGCCTTTTCGGGGAAGAGGTCACGACCAGCGTAATGAGAATCGCCTTTTTCGTAAAGCGATGAAGAAGTGCTGCAACCGGCCAGCAAGCCGCACAGCAGCATGGCTGCAAGTATTTTTCTAATAGTCATGAGTCACCGGCCTTTCTTCCGAAAGCCATATTAACAGCGTTTGCAGGCAGGTCTTCTGACTCGTTCAACCCTTGTGCCTTCCCGGGGTAACCCCAGTGACATCATACAAGAGCCTCGTTGTGAACTCACAGCAGCGGAGACTGTTCCGGACTTTCACCGGATTCCCTTTTAATCACGCGAAATGCGTGTACCTGGATGGCCGCAAAACTAGCGATATTTTATTGCTTATCATTGTAAAGATTCATTTGCACACTCCCAACATGAAACGAGACGACATCCTACGGAAATCGATCCTGGAAGATATTTCCGAAGATGGGCAGGCACTTCGCCAGCGTTGGTTCAGAAAATCAAGGAAGACAGAGACCTGAACTAATCAACAGAAGAATCATCAATACCATCAACACGCAAGTCCGGTGATTAACATTTGCCGCGCTTGTAATTTCGCCCGGCTTGATGACCCGGTCGTTCTCACCAATAAAAGGCTTCTCAACCACATTCCCCTGATACACGTTCGGGCCTCCGAAGCAGCAATCCAAAATTCCCGCCAGGGCTGCCTCGGGGTAACCGGCATTCGGGCTTTTGTGCTTCCCACCAAATTTGAAGATAAATAGTAACCCTCGTTTGCTCCCGGTCACCAAAACCATCAGCAACGCTGTCAAACGCGCCGGGATAAAGTTGGCCACGTCGTCCAGCCGCGCGGCAAATTTCCCAAACCATTCATAGCGTTCATTCCTGTACCCCAGCATCGAATCCATCGTGTTGACCATTTTATAAGCCATCATGCCCGGTACCCCTGCTATCGCATAGTAGAAAAGGGGCGCTACGACTCCGTCGCTCAGGTTTTCGGACATTGTTTCCAACACCGCGATGCGTATCTGCTGCGCATTCAGCTTTGACGTATCCCTGCCAACAATTCTCGAAAGCTGTTGCCTACCCGCGTCCAGCCCTTCATTTTCCAACACACTGAACACCTTTTTACCTTCCGCAATGAGGGAATGGTTGGCCAGGCCGTAATAAACCCAAATAGTATTGACCAACACCAGCAAAACAGGAAGCTGCATCAGTATTACATTGGTCCAATAAAAAAATGCAAACACTGAAACCACCAGGAGTACGCTTAGTACCGTCCCCTTCAAAAACCGGAACCGGCCATGGTTCAAGAGTTTTTCGCCCTTCGCAATGGCATTACCGAACACCCGGACCGGATGTGGCCAGCTGTCGGGATCGCCCAGCCATAAATCCAGCAAATACCCCGCAGCCAGCGGAAGAATTAATAATAGAGCGTCTGCCATTCTTTCAATGCATCGAGCATTTTCTGATTATCATTCGGCCGTTGCGTGGCAAGGCGGAAATGTTGCCGTGACAGGCCACGGAAGTTGCCGGCGTCGCGGATAAGCAGGCCGTGTTTGTCGACCAGGAATTCTTTGAGTTGAGCCGCATTGCGCACCAAAGTTCTTGCTAAAAAGAAATGCGTATCACTTTCCAGCACTTCCAGACATTCCAGTTTTTGCAATTCTTGAACGAACGTTCTTTTATCCTCCAAAAGCTGTGAAACCGGTGGCTGAATATCCTTGAAATGATCAAAGATGTAATGTCCGGCCGTCATGGCTATGCTATTAACAGTCCAGGGCTGTTTGATATTCATCAGCGAATCAATCAATTCCTCGCGTGCGAGCAGATAACCCAACCGCAATCCGGGAATAGCGTAAGTTTTTGTCAACGAACGCATGATCAGCAAATTCGGAAACTTCGACATCAACGAAATAACTGACCCGGCTCCCTCTGTGAAATCGATAAACGCCTCATCGACTACGAACAAGCACTGCGGGTTTAGTTTAAGCCAGTATTGCAAATCTCTAAAAATCAACCCAGTTGGATTGTTCGGACTACAAATAAATGCCAAATCACTCCTCAACCTCGGCAATTCCAGTGCATCGTGCCAGGTCAAACCAGCAATCTCATGATCGAATAACAGGCAGGCATCCTCATATTCAGCAAATGAAGGAATCACGACCGTTGTGCGCTTTCCCGAGAACAATTGAGCAACCAGGTAGATGCTTTCGGTAGTTCCGCTACATACGAGCACCTGCCCTGCCTGCACCTGATGGTGCCTTGCTACCTTTTCGCGCAAACTCTCGGCAAGTACCTCCGGGTAACGGTTTATCTCATTCCATTTTGCAAAAACATGCTCCTTCAAACCCGCTGGTTCGCCTCCGTACCAGACATTCGTGCTGAAATCTGCGATGATCCTGCTTCCATACCTGTAACCATCGTCGCCGTGCCCGTGTAACATAATCTATTCAGCTATACTCTTATAAATCAATTCCATATCAATGTGTGTGCGCAGCAAATCCGCCAGCTTGTCATATTGCTGTTCTCTAAATTCATGATAATCATATTGCACGCCTTCTTCATTTGTGTACGGCGCTAAAATGGCATCGATTACAATCTGATTATCCAGAATGCCGTGCAGATAAGTCCCCCATGTGTACGCGTCCAGATAATATCCGTCCTTACGCCCATTTGAAAATGTGGCAACTGACTCTCCGGGTTCCAATGCAGCGGTTTCACCCATATGAATCTCGTAGCCGGAGCATTCATCCGCAGCTTCCCTAAACCGAAATGTGCATTGCAATGTCGTCTTTTCAGGCTGCAAAACCGTCCTTACCGGCAAAAGCCCCAATCCCGGTAATTCCTCTATTTCTCCTTCGATATGTTGCGGATCCAGAATGCTTTCACCCAACATCTGATACCCGCCACAAATCCCGATCACCGTCTTCCCGGCTTTATGCGCGTCGTAAATTGCCTTCGCTACACCACTGTTTTTGATCGCCAGCATATCCCCGATCGTGTTTTTACTCCCGGGAATGATCACGATCGAAGCTTTGGCAATTTCGGATGGCTCGTTGGTATAATACAAATTAACACGTGGATCCTTTTCCAGTCGGTCGAAGTCGGTAAAGTTGGAAAGCCTTTTCAGAAGTATCACCGCTACATTCACCTTGCCTTCCACAGCCGAGCGGTATTTGAGTTCCAGCGAGACCGAATCTTCCTGTTCGATGTGAATGTCACGAAAATAAGGCAAAATACCCACTACCGGCAATCCGGTGAGTTCTTCCAGCATTCTTTTACCCTCTTCAAACAACCGCCCATCCCCCCGGAATTTGTTGACAATAATCCCTTTCATACACGCACGTTCCTCAGGCGTAAGCAAAGCAATAGTACCATAAACACTGCCAAAGACCCCTCCTTTATCGATATCGGCGATCAGGTAAGTAGCCGCACCGGCATGTGCTGCCATTCTTAGATTAGTAATATCCCGGTGTTTCAGGTTCAGCTCCGAAATACTACCTGCTCCTTCCATTACAATAGGCGAATACCTGGCTGCGAGGCGGTCGAATGCATCCTTTACAGCCGAGAACAATTCGCGCCGGTCGTTGGCCATAAAATATTCGTAGGCAGACTGGTTTCCTACCGGTTTCCCGTTCAACACCACCTGAGAAGTTCTATCATTGGTAGGTTTCAGCAGGACCGGGTTCATGTCCGATTCGCATGGTATTTGAGCGGCTTCGGCCTGAACAGCTTGTGCGCGCCCGAGTTCAAGCCCGTCGGTCGTCACAAAACTATTGAGCGACATATTCTGGGCTTTGAATGGCGCCGGCTGGTAGCCATCCTGTTTGAATATCCTGCAAAAACCGGCTGTGATCACACTTTTGCCCACATCCGAGCCCGTCCCGACAAACATAATCGGACGCAATTTTTTAGTATTCATTTCATTTAAATATCTATCCGCTCCGAAATCGTCTCTGTGATTTCATTAGCCGAAAGTTCGTGTAACGACAAATACTCCGCGCCAAGCGCCGCGGCCAGCTCCCTTGCCTTTCCATAGCGCACATATCCGCTCTCCGTATCCAATACCAGCGCCGGATATTTCAGGTTTTCAGCCAATTTCAGCGACTGCCGCCATGCATCTCCGCCTGCACCCGGCAAAGGCACATTTGCTTTTCCATCGCTCAATATTACGAGAAATGGCTGCGCATGATCACCTTTTACGAAAGAGGCCAGCATTTTTTCCGCCAATTGCAATGCATGCGGCAACGGGGTTCGTCCGCCTGTCGGCAGCGTTTCCAGCGCCTGTTCGGCCTGTTCAGTACTCCGGGTTGGTTCTAGCAAAACGGATGCTTCTACCCCACGGAAGGCAATCACAGCCACCATATTACGCTTTTGATAGGCATCTTGAAGCAAATTCAGCACGCTGCTCTTTACGGCTTCCATTCGCTTGCCCGCCGCCATCGACCCCGATGCATCCACAATGAACATGATAAGGTGACCCGCTTTCCCATTTCTGACCTTTTCGTGCAGGTCCCGTCTCCCTACGCTCAACTGATCCGGATCCCGTGCCAATGCATGCAGCACAGTTTCTGTCAATGCAATGTCGGTAGCAGTCTCACTTTTGACAGTCCTCACCTGAAAGCCTTTCTCTGTCTGTCTCGCTTTTACCCCGCGCCCGTTCGACGAATTCGGCAAAACAACGGGCTTGTTTTCAGCTAATTCTGGAATGTTTATTCTAAAATCCACTCCAGAAACGTTTTCATCCGCCTCTGTATCGCAATTTCCTTCGCCACATTCTCCTTCACCTCGCTCGTCTCCCGTCGTTTGCCCGATGGCGGGAGGCTGCGTACCATTCTGTGCAGCATTATCCTGGCCAGCATTATCCTGATCATCCTTCAACGACTGACCTGCCTGTGGCGGCGTTACCTTTTTACCCTTCCTGTGTGTCAACACCAACACGGCCCCCTCGCGTATATCTTCCGGGGTTACCATCGTGCGCCCGTTCAATGCCGCGATGGTGATCGCTGTTTTGTATAACACAATATCAGCGCGAAGACTGCCCACGCCCCATTCAATGCAAAGCCGGCTGATCATGTTGAGCAATCCGTCCGGCATTTGAACCAGCGGAAGCAATTCTTTTGCCCTGGCGATTTGCCCCCTGACCATTTCCTGACTACTAATCCAACGGTTTTTAAAGGTCGCCGGATCACTTTCAAATCCAATCCTCCTCCGCACCACCTCGGTCCTCGTCTGCACATCGGTTTGAGCTTCCACTTCCACCATTAACCCAAAACGGTCGAGAAACTGCGGGCGCAGGTTTCCTTCCTCCGGGTTCATCGTACCGATCAGCACAAAACGCGCCGGATGGCTCGCCGACAACCCTTCCCGCTGGACTGTATTGATGCCCGACGCTGCCACATCCAGTAAAACATCCACCAGATGGTCGGCCAAAAGGTTCACTTCATCGATATACAAAACCCCCTCGTGCGCGCTCGCGAGCAGGCCAGGCAGCAGCTTTTTAGTTTTACTGGAAAGAATGGCCTCGATATCCAGGCTTCCCAGCACGCGGTCTTCCGAAGCACCCAGCGGCAAGTCAACAAACGGGACCGGCTCCCCGGTGTGCGTCGCGGGAGGCATCACCTCCGCCAATCCGCGTACCGCAGTACTTTTTGCAGTACCTTTTTCGCCTTTAATAAGCACCCCGCCAATGCCGGGATTGACCGCACATAACAACAGTGCCTTTTTCAGTTCATCTTGTCCGACGATCGCGGAAAACGGGTATAAAGTCATTTCAATATTTATTTCAGCACCCCCTAATCGGTTCTCGATTCCAGCAGGGTTTCACTTTTGAGATATAGATTTTTCAAACCTTCCAATGTCTCTTCCGAAGGCTTTTCCCAAAGCCCCCGCTGCGCAGCTTCTAGCAGGCGCTCGGCAATTGCATGAAGTGCCCAGGGGCTGTTTTCTTCAAAAAACTGCTGCATAGCGACGTCCAGTGCATAAGTTTCAGCCACTTTCTCGTACATCCAGTCGTCGACGACATGCGCGGTCGCGTCATAGCCAAACAGGTAATCCGCCGTGGCCGTCAGTTCCAGAGCCCCTTTGTAACCATGCTTTTTAATGCTCTCGATCCATTTCGGATTCACGACCCGCGAGCGGAAAACGCGCAGGGTTTCTTCTTTCAAATCCCTCACCACCGGCCGGGACGGATCCTGTGAATCTCCGAAATAATGCTTCGGTTGCTGACCCGTCAGATTCCGGATTGTGGCGATCATACCGCCATGAAATTGCAGGTAATCGTCGCTGTCGAACAAGTCGTGCTCCCGGTTGTCCTGGTTGTGCAATGCCACTTCCACGCTGGCAAGCCGCTGGGTAAATTCCTTGCGGGCGTCGACACCCTGCGCATTACGCGAATACGCATAGCCGCCCCAATTGACATAAGCCTGTGCAAAATCACCGTCGGTTTGCCAGTTCTTCTCATTGATCAAGGGTAAAATACCTGCCCCGTAACTCCCGGGCGCTGCGCCGAATATCCGGTAAGCAGCACGCTCCTCCGCGTCTTCAATGGATAATGCATCGTCTTTTTGCAGTTCGGCCAGGTCTTTCAAGTAATGTTTTCTAATAAAATTCTCCTCAAAAGGCTCATCCGCGGTGATTACCATTTGCACAGCCTCGTCCATGAGCTCGATCAGGTGTGGAAACGCGTCCCTGAAAAACCCGCTGATGCGCGTTGTTACGTCGATACGGGGCCGGGCGAGCTCGGCTAACGAAATGATTTCCAACCCATTGATCCGCCGGCTCTCCTCTTGCCATATCGGTCTTACGCCCAGCAATGCCAACACTTCGGCCACGTCGTCGCCATGCGTACGCATGGCGCTGGTACCCCAAATGCTTATCCCTACACTTTCGGGATAACGGCCGGTTTCTTTCCAATGGCGATCAAGCACCTCTTTGGCAAGTTGCTGCCCTACCTCCCAGGCCGCTTTGGAAGGCAATACCCTCGGGTCGACGGCGTAGAAATTCCTTCCCGTGGGCAGGATATGCGCCATCCCGCGCGTAGGCGCGCCGCTCGGTCCCGCAGGCACGTACCCGCCCGAGAGCCCATGCAGCAGATTGGTGATTTCGTCGCCGGTGCGGGCGAGGTTAGGTACGAGGTTTTCCGATATGAAAGTCAATATACTGCGCAAACCCGCTAGTTCAGGCAAGCCGGGATTCCGATCGATCGATTCAAATATGACCTCGTCAATGGCGGTTCTATCGAATCTGTAATGTTCGAAAAGCCTCACGACGTGCGCCGCCATTTCGTCCAGGGCTTCCAGCACATCCGCTGCAGTTACGAGCGTCCGACCTGCCCAGGTCGACAGATTCTCCGCCGGCGCGGGCAGTTTTTGTCCTTTTTGTTGATGGAGTGTTTCAATATCAAAACCATATAAATATGCCAAAACAGCCTGCATTCCTGGCACTGGCCCGTTAGGGAGCCGCGTGAGTGATTGCAGCATATCCATCAATGCCTCTCCTTCCGGCATTTCGCCCAACGTATGCAAACCGTTACGGATCTGCGCGGCGCCGAGTTCGCACAAATAGCCGTCGATATCCTCGATCAAATGCGCAATATCTTTCCCGTCCATTTCCGTGAGGCTTACAGGCACACCTTCGGGCGTCATATCCTCATCCCAGTCATGTTTGTGGTCGCCATGGTCGCGGTTTAGCATAGCCGAAAGGTCGGCATCGAGATTGGTCTGTTTAATCAAATCCCATATTTGCCTTTGAAGCAATGGTAACTTGGACGGATCGAGGCTTTCTACCTGATAATATTCGTCGACCAGTTGTGTAAGCTGAGCCAATTCGCCATAAGTGTCGGCTGAGGTCATCGGAGGCGTCAAATGGTCGACGACCACGGCGTGCGCGCGGCGTTTGGCTTGCGAACCCTCTCCGGGATCGTTGATAATAAATGGGTAAAATAATGGCAAATCGGCCAGAAAAGCATCGGGAAAGCAGTTTTCTGATAGCCCTATGCCTTTCCCAGGCAACCATTCCAAGGTGCCGTGCTTGCCCACGTGCACGATGGCATCGGCGCCCCAGCCGTCGCGCAGCCATCGGTACAATGCATAGTAATGATGTGTAGGAGGCAGATCGGGCTGGTGATAGATTGCATCGGGGTCCATGCCATACCCCCGGGGCGGCTGCAATGCCACAAATGCGTTGCCAAGATCGAGCCCGGCCAGTGCGATATGACCGTCGTGCACATAAGTTTGCCCTGGTGCCGGCCCCCATTGTTTCAGCATCTTTTGCCGGGCAGCTTCGGGCAATTCGTCAAACCAGCCCGCATATTGCGCGGCAGAAACCCGCGCCGCAGCCTGCGCAAGCTGGCCGGGCGTCAGGAAGTCTTCATCATAGGCGCAACGGTCTATCAAGGAATGGATCAGCTCCGTGCCGTTTGCGGGCAAGTTGTTTATCCGGTATCCCTCGGCCTGCATTGCCCACAGGATATTCATCAGCGAAGCCGGCGAGTCAAGCCCCACGGCGTTCCCTATCTGAGACGCTTTCGTATTGGAATTGGTAAAAATGAAAGCAATCTTCTTATCTGCATTTTTCAAATGTCTCAGACGTGCAAACCGGATGGCTAAACCAGCAACACGATCTATCCGGTTATCCAGCGGCTCATACCCCCGCGTATCTTTTCCTTTCTCCTTGAAAGAAACCGGTACCGTGATAATGCGCCCGTCAAACTCGGGAATAGCCACATTCATGGCCGTATCCAGCGGATTGAGCCCTCGCGAAGACGATTCCCACGGCCCGCGGCCCATTCCGCTTGTGATAGCCTGCAAAACCGGCACATTCAAAGCCAGCAACGCTTCGGAAGGCGCACTGCTCTGCCCCGACGGCTGAATATCGCTCATCGCGAATGAGATTGTATTCACAAGCACATCAATTCCCATTCCCGCTTCCGTATCGAAATAACTGAATGCTTCCGGCTTGCCGATCTCCGCATGCACGGATTTGAGTGAGGAAGTAAATACCGGCAGCACATTTACGCCACGGTCTTCGAGGGAGCGGATCATCGCATCCACGAAATTGGTATTCCCGCTCAGCCAATGCGCCCGGTAAAATGTAATGCCTACCGTCGCCAGCGCAGGATTACGGTATTTCAGCCAGTCGGCTTTGTCGGCAAATTCGGGCAAATCCGGATGGTAAATGCCGTGTTCGGGTAAATGAAAGGGTGCTTCGGCACCGAACCCGGTCATCAGTAAATGATCGGAAAGGTAGCTCAGCAGCGAAATCAGGTTGCTGTAACCGCCGGCCTGCAAATAGGCCAGCGTTTCGTGCAAAATGGCAGGTGAAACCGTCGATACCGCCGCAAATTCAGGGTTCAACTCCCCGGTGCCGCTGATCACTACCAAATGCTGACCCCGTTGCCCCGCCAGTTTTACAAGCTCATTAAATCCCGGAATGCCACTTAGCCTGCCGTGAATACGGACCATGATAATCTTTGCCTCTGCAATTTCCCTTTGCAAAAGCTGCTGCATTTGCTCTTCGCTTTTGATCGCCATCAGGCTGATGCCCGTTGTTTTGGGAAAATCCTCCGGCAGGAGTTGCATCGCTCGGTCGAGCGTGAGCAAGTCCGTGTCCGCATGCGTGAGGAACACGATACCGTCGGTCGGAATAGCCGTTTGACCGAGCTCCGTCGATTTCTCAGACCCTTTCCAGGTATAAAATTGAAATACATATTCGGCCAGGTCCGAAGGCGGGACAAGGTACCTGTCGGCCTTGACCATACTTTCGATATAGTCAAAAATCGCGATGATCTGCCAGTCGTAATTGATGGAATGGAACCACACCGAATGGCCGTCGAAGAGCAAGGTAACCACATTCGCCAGCGTACAGGGCCCCAGGCAGCCGCCTTTGGTCATATGCACGACATTCCGTAGCTTCCGGCGCAGCCACTCACTCTTATATAACTCCACCGGAATGGGTGCATAACCGCGGTCGACGCGTCCGCAGCAGCAGGCGTTGTAGCAATACGAAAGGTGCCCGCGCCGCTGCACGAGGTTAATGGCTTTTCCGTCTGGCCGGGTGATGCGCTGGCGTTTCATGGTAGGCTATCGGCTTTCGGCACTTGGCTTTCGGCGTTTTTTGTGGTTTTGTTGATGAGGTGTTGAATGAATTCGGGTTTGTCGGCCCAGTAGAAATGAGTATAGCCAGCAAATGTATTTTGCACTCTAAAAAACTGTGTATCAACCGGCACCCCTCTTGCATTGGTCATTTGTGCAAACGGCATTTGCATCAATTGCTCCTTCAATGCGGAATAATGGAATTCATGGCCTTTGATTTCCAGGCCTTCCCAACGCATTACCCGGTAGCCGAGCGTCATTTTCGAACGTTGCAGCGTCGTTTCGCAATCGAGCACTCCGGCCATCGGGAAGGAAGTGCCTCTGCCGTCGGTGATCGCCTTACCGAGGTACATCAGCCCGCCGCATTCCGCGTACGCCAGCCCTCCGTTCCCGCAATAACTCCGAATGCTTTCCAGCATCGGCAGGTTACCGGACAACTCCCTCGCAAACAGTTCGGGATAGCCGCCGGGCAGGTAAAGCAGGTCGGTTTCCGGCAAAGTGGCGTCTTTTAAAGGGCTAAACCACTGCACCTCACCGAATGCACGCAGGCATTCAATATTCTGGTGGTATAAAAAGGAAAATGCCTCATCGTAAGCAACCGTTATGCGCAGGTTTGGAGGTTTTCTATCTGTTTTAACTAAATGATTTTGCTGACTCAAAATCTCCGCATTTTCGTCGGGATAGCTCACAGAAGTAATTTCCAGCAACCGGTCAAGATTCACCGTTTGCGGGATAATCTCGGCCAGCCTCTGGATAATCTCTTCATAATCTGTTTCAACTGAAATATGCAATCCCAAATGCCGGGAAGGGATGTGCAGCGCTTCATTTTTAGGCAAATAGCCCAATGCCTCCACACCGGCGTCGACACAGGCATCTTGCAAAAACCGGTAGTGCGATTCGGTGTTCACAAAATTGAAGATCGCCCCCACCACGCGGATTCCGGGATAGAAATTTTTCAAACCATAAATTAGCGGGGCCGCCGAATACGCCATTGACTGTGCATTGATCACCAGTACGACCGGCATATCCAACAGTGCCGCTATCTCTGCGCTGCTACCTTTCATTTTATCGGCCCCATCAAACAAACCCATCACACCCTCGGCCACGCTCACATCCGCACGCGAGGCGTAATGCGCGTACACGGCCCGCATGTGTGCCTCCGAAGCCATAAAAGTATCCAGGTTCAGGCCCGGTCTTCCTGCCGCAGTGGCGTGGTGGATCGTATCAATGTAATCCGGCCCGCATTTGAAAGGCTGCACTCCTAACCCCCTCTCCCGCAGCGCGCGCAGCAATGCCAGGGTCACGGTAGTCTTGCCCGAATTACTCGACGGCGCTGCGATCAGGAAACTGGATTTTGGAAGAGACATCTTTAAGCCATCGATAATTTGAAAGTCATGAAAACTTCAAATGCATTCGACAGCAGAAAACAGAAAGGCATTCCCAGGCAGCGACGCCACCGGGCAATCGAAACGGGCGAAAACCCGACGAATATCCAAACCAGACCCTGCTTCATACCGCGAAAGCATTGTCAACAAGGAAAGGTCAGGTGCTCTGGCTTGGGTTAATTTTGAATGATTGACCCTTCACAGTTGCGCGACAGCTCGTGATTCTCACACGATTCCCCTGGAATGCGTTGATACGCAATACCTTTTCCTGTTGGAGAAGTAAGTTAAAGAACTTTTTGTGATGTAAAGTTAGCGGTATTCGGCTATTAATCTGGTTTATCTCCCACAAAAACACATAGCTTTGCATATTCATTGGTTTGCGCCTCCGGGCGCGATTAAAAGGGAATCCGGTTTAAATCCGGAGCAGTACCCGCTGCTGTAAGTTCACTAACGATGTTCTTGGAAGATGTCACTGGGGTTACCCCGGGAAGGCGCAAGAACTTGAACGAGCCAGAAGACCTGCCATTGAATCATCCGGTTTTGCTTTCGGGAAGAAAGGCAAGAGGAAACGGCAGGCTGCGTTGCGGTTGAGCCACTCCCTGCATTCTCCCATAAGTTAATTTCTAATTTATGCGGAAATCCAAATGATTCATTATCTGCTTATTGACTCCCTGCTCCTCGGCGTGCAGCATTCCTTTGAGCCCGACCATATGGCTGCCGTTTCGGTGTTAGCCACGGAGGAAAAGAAAAATTATGATCCACGGGGCGCGGCGCACCGGGGCCCGGCCGACCGTTGGAAGCTCATCTGGCGGTCGTCGCATTGGGCGCTAGGGCACTCGCTTACTTTGATTTTATTCGCGGTACTGGTGCTCCTACTTAAATCAACGATGTCGCTTCACATCGCGGACAGGGTCGAGCTGCTTGTCGGCCCGTTGATGATCTGGCTGGGAATACTGGCGATCCGGCGGAATTTTAGCAAAAAAAAACCAGAGGTCGCCCCTGCTGACCACAAAGTTAGTCGCTCGTTCTGGGTCGGAATGGTGCATGGCCTCGCAGGTACGGGCGGTGCATGCGCCGTGGCGCTTACGCTAGCCGCCAGCGATGCTATGACGGCGGTTTGGATCATCGTTCTACAAAGTCTGGGCATTATCCTTTCGATGTCGGCCTACGGCTATTTTTTCGCCTTCTCTATCGGGCGCTTTGCCGAAAAACGCGAGCGCTTTCTGACAATCGTCAACTATCTCGTTGGGACATTCTCGATCCTGATCGGCGCGACTACACTCTATGAATCATTTCAATTTTAACCAATGCATACCCACTTTTACCAAACCGCCCGCACTTTCATCAGCGGATCAATGCTCTCAATATTAGCCATTTCGGGTGCATCAGCACAAGAAAGCAGTGCAGATACTTCGGCCCGGCAGCTCCTCGACCCGATAGTCGTGACAGCTACCCGTTTTGAAACCAAAAAAGAAAAGATCGCTCAAAAGCTGGACATTATTTCCAAAGAGGATATTCAAATGACGCCGTCCAGCGACCTGACAGACATTGTCAGGAAAACAGCGTCCGTGGATGTGATTCAGTATCCCAATTTATCTTCCGGCATCGGGATTCGCGGGTTTCGTCCACAATTCTCGGGGTTAAACCAAAGGACGTTACTGCTTATCGATGGCCGCCCTGCCGGTGCCACCAACCTGTCGCAAATCAATTTAAATGGTATTGAAAGAATTGAAGTTTTAAAAGGACCAGCATCCTCTTTGTATGGCTCACAGGCGATGGGCGGTGTGATCAATGTCATCACGCAACGCTCCAAGGGTACGCCAGGGGGCAATGCTTTTCTGGAATATGGTAGCTTTAAAACATTGCAGGCGGGGCTTAACACAGGTGGAAATATCACATCAAAACTAGACTACGATCTATCTTTCAGCTACTTAGAAAGATCCAAAGATTACAAAATTGGAGAAGACAATTGGCTCCGTAATGCATTCGGCTACAAACACGCGAAGAAAAATTACACCGACCGTCCTGCCGTCCAAACCGACGAAACGACCGGCGATGGTACCCGGCGGCCTTTTACAAAATTGCATTATTTCACCGGTGCATTGAGGCTGGGCTATCAGATCAGCGAGCGTTGGCGTGTGGATATACGCGGGGAGCAATTCCAGGCAAGAGATGTGGAATCGCCGGGTGAACTGTCGTCAGGGAGTACGGAGGCGAGTACCAAAGATGTAGATAGGCAGGCACTTGATATTTCCCTAACGGGGCAGATCGGGCAGCACAGCCCGAGTGTGAAAGTGTATGCTTCGGAAGAAAACACGAGGAATTATACCCAAAATGTATCCGGTAAGGCCGTAATACCTTTCCGCTCCGCGCAGGGACATAATGCGTGGAAAGGAATCCAGGTAAAAGACGTCTGGAAGCTCGGCCGGCATTCGGTGATATTGGGCTACGATTACCTCAATGCCTCCACCAACAGCCGCCGCTGGACCAACGACACCACTGAGCGTGCCCCGACACAACCCGAATACGCATTGATTTCCAGCGCATTTTTCGGACAAGCATTGCTGAATTTCGGTCAGCTCACGCTGCAACCGGGTATCCGCCTGGACCACATTACCTTCGACGTCCGCCAAACGCCATTGTTGCCCACCTACAAGGCTGGCAGGAAAACGACGCCGTTCACCAGCCCCAGCCTCGGCATTACGTATGCATTGCTGCCATCGCTCCGCGTAAAAGCCAACATCGGCCGCGCATTCGTCACTACCGACGCTTATAGTGTTGCCGGATACAACGAAATCCGCGATTCGAAAGGCCGCATTGCCGTCACAGCTGGCAACCCAGACCTAAAAAACGAAAGCAGCGTGAACTGGGATTTGGGTCTGGATTTCAACAAACCGCAGTCAGGGTTCGCGGCCAATGCAACTTTTTATAGCACGAAAGTTGAAAACCGCATCGCGAAGATCATCAAAGTCGTGAACGAACCTTTGGACAATGGGGATGTGATTACCTCACGGGCCACGTTTGTCAATGCCGCCGACGCCGAAATTACCGGTCTGGAAACTGAGCTGTCGTATGATTTTGGAGCAAAAACCGATTACCAATATTCATTGAAAGCATTTTGGAACGGCAATTCCATAATTAAGGCCAGAGAACTTATCGTTGGCACCGATGCATCCGAAATGCGCCGTGACATTCAGAATGTCGCCCGCAATACATTCAATTTTGGCTTGGCTTATGATAATTTAAAATGGCTGCAACTGCGGCTATCCGGCAGGTCAGTCGGAACGAGAAAGGATATTGATTACACCGACCCTATCAATCCTGAAATAGAATATCCAAAATACATGGTGCTGGATTTCGTCGCACAGTTCAAAATCTCGGGCGGCCATACCATCGCTTTGAAAATGAACAATATAACCGATGAAAATTACTACGAAAAACGTGGTTATAACCTACCTGGAAGGGCATTGTCGGTGCGGTATTTGAAGAGTTTTTAGGAGGACGGCCAGGCGTTGAAACCTGGCCGTTCTGCATTAGTATTTATCCCACCAATTCTTCACCCCTTTACTATTTCGACCTCCCAGTTTCTCCACTGCCGTTCGGTAATGCGTGCCGTTGAGAGAGGCTTCTACGAGCGGGTAGCTCATGCGTTTTGAAATGTCGGTAACGTCCGGGTCCAGCGAGCCATCGGCAGGAAGGGCGAAAATAGCCTTGCCGGTGATCGGGTCCTTAAAATCGAGGCGGAGGCGTTCGAGCCAGCCCTGAATGCCCTGGGTGTACATCGCGATCCATTTCTGGGAACCGATGCTATCTTTCCATTTGGCGGCATTGTAAGGCACTTTTTTAAGGTATGCGTTGATGTTCTCTTCCCGCACACCCGCGAAGCGCATAGACGCGGCGATACCTTCCTGATAATATTGCGCGGCGGTTCCGGTAAGCCCTACTTTCAGTTCGCGGGCCTGGATTTCGGCGAGCATGAATTTCACTTCAGCCAGGTCGAGCCAGATCGTCGGTGCGGTGGCTCCTACGGCATAGTCGGCAGGCAGGCTCACGAGTGTAGGGTCGCCGTTGGAGCTGGCGTTGCTGTTTTCCCGACCATACACTTCCCCCACATAATTGTTGGTATTAAGCAACGGCTGAGCGAAAACAGGCAGCCGCGGGTCAGCATATTGTTTGAGGTAATCGATAAACGGCTTCGACATCGAGAAATCTACACGCACCTTGAACGACTGGTTCATCGGGTTGTTGTTCGGAGGCGAAGGCAGCCAGCGGAACAACGCGCTATGCTCCTGGGTGCTGATAATGCCGCCATTGGCCGGATCGAGGGCTTTCCTGATGGCTTCGGTAGCTTCGGCAGGTTTCACGTCGATCATCCGCAAAGCAATGCGAAGGCGCAGCGAGTTGGCGAAGCGCTTCCAGGCATTCACATTACCTCCATACAAAACATCACCCGTGGCGTAGCTCGGTGCGGCTGCGTCCAGGGTCTTAACCTGCTCGTCGAGCGTGGCCAGCAGCCCGGCATAGACTTCCTCGCCCGTATTGTATACAGGCGTGACGTCATCCGCATTCAATGCTTCCGCATACGGGATCGGGCCACCGTAAATGTCTGTCAGGAAATGATAGGTATACGCCTTCATGATTTCCGAAATCGCAAGCCGGTTTTGATGGCCGGGCCATTGCGAGTCCTTTTCTATCTTCTGCGCTTCGTGGAGCTCATTCAGCACATCGGTGTAAAATGTGTTCCACATGATTTGGTTGGTATTCTCGCGGATCTGGTAGCGGCTCTCGTCGGAATAGTAGGTCGACGACCAGTACTGGGCATAATACATCCCAAAACGGCCGTTGTTCCATTCGTCGGTAATATTGGTGGAGAAATTGTATTGCGCATTGGTAAGCAGCTGCGCCGATGTGGCCTGGTCGGCACGGTTAGGGTCCGTATTTATTTCCTCAAAACCGTTGGTGCAAGCCAAACTCGACGCAAGCAGCATTACTGTGGTTATTTTCCTGATATTTTTCATCGCTGTTTTCATTTAAAATCCGAAAGAGACATTCACACCCATCGAGCGGACGGACGGCAATGCGCCGCCTTCCAGCCCCTGCCAGTTGGAGATGGAGTTAGTAACTGCGGTGGGGTCGACATGTTTGGAGTTTGATTTGATCAACCACAGGTTCCGGCCTGTGAGCGAAACGCGTACTTTGCTGAAAGGCGTTTTGGAAACCCATCCAGCCGGAAAACTGTAACCCAGACTGATTTCACGCAGATAAATGTAGCCCGCGTCGATCACATCGATCGAATTGATATTATAGCCGCCATTTCCATTGCTGCTGTAATGGGTGCGTGCCGGAATAACCACATCGTTGGGCGTACCGTCCTCTTTCACGCCCTCGGCAATCAGGCCATCCTCGCGGATGCTTCCGGTTGCGGTTTCTTCCAGGATTCCCGTCTCACGGCCAAACATTTGAGTGGTGGAAAAGAAGCTGCCGCCTTTCTGGAAGTCGATCAGTGCCGAGAGGTTGAAGCCTTTGTACCGGAATGCGTTGGTAAGCCCGCCGGTAAACGACGGCAGCACCGAGCCGAGTACCTTCTGATCGTCGGAGCGCAGGTAGACGCCCTGTTCGTTCACGACCTTCTGGCCTTTTTCATTATATACAAAATCATACCCTACAATGGAGCCGAACGATTCGCCTTCACGCGCTTCCAGCTGCACCGCGAAAGACGCATTGGCCAATACCATGGTTTTCTGGTCGGTGGTCAGGCTTACGATCTTGTTGTTGTTCTTCGCCCAGTTGAACGTGACGTCCCATTTGAAATGCTCCGTCGAAACCGGCGATGCATTCAGGCTGATTTCGATGCCTTTGTTTTCGAGCAAGCCAGCATTCACGTATTTGTAAGTGGCGCCCGTTGCTGCGGACCGGCTCAGCGGAATGATCTGGTTCCGCGTGCGGCGGTTGTAATACGACAAGTTCAGTCCCAACCGGTTGCTGAACAACTTCATTTCAGTACCAAATTCATATTCCGAAGTGATTTCTGGTTTCAAATCCGGGTTAGGTAATGTATTGGGTACCGAAACACGCGAATCCGTCCCAAACGGCTGGTAAAGCAGGTATGCGAGCATCACATTATAAGGGTCTGTGTCGTTACCCACTTGCGCGAGCGCCGCGCGGAGTTTCAGGAAATTCAACCAATTAACATCGATCAGACTCGACGCGATCCATGACACGGAACCCGAAGGATAGAAATACGAATTGTTCTTCAAAGGCAATGTCGACGACCAGTCATTCCGCGCACCCAGATCGAGGAAGAGCATATCCTTATATCCCAGGGACGAGCTTGCGAACACCGAATTAATGCGCTTTTTGGTCTTCAGATCCGTAATATCCGGACGACCCATCGATGCTTCGAGGCTGAATACATCGGAACTCAGCCCGTCGACCGTCTTCGAAATGAGTGTCGTGCCGGTACGGGTCATACGGTTCACGCCGAGGTTTGCATTCCATGAAAAGTCTTTCGTAAAAAACCTGTTATAGGATAGCAGCCCCTGGAAATTGTTTTCGAGATGGCCGTACTTGCTGAGCCAGTATTGCGAAGTGTACTGCGAGCCGTTGGCAACCCTTTCCTCCTGCGTCTCAAAATAGGTATCGGTCATGTATTTCAGTTCCGCGGTGAGCCCGTCGGTCAGCTTGTAGCTTGCGCCAAGATTGCCAAAAACCCGCGTGCGGCCGTCGGTTTCGTAGTTTTTATGCCTTACCCAATAAGGGTTATTGGAGTACCGTGGCGTAGGGTTGAACCATGAGCTGCGGTTCCAGGTGAGCTGTGTGCCGTCGGGGAGTTCATACTCCTTCATTTTGGTAAAATCCACCTGTCGCTGGCCCCATTGGGTAAACTGCACCATCACATTGCCGCCGTCGTCGCCATAGCCGGTGCCCGGCCTGCCTTTGGCCGAGTGCGTCACAAAATTCGCGGAGCCCGAGATCGTCAGGTTTTTAATCGCCTCGTAGCTCGCATTAATGCCCGCATTATGACGCACGAGTTTGGAATTGGGGAGGATAAACTTCTGGTCGAAGTTTGAATAGGAAATGCGGTAGGAACCTTTGTCGGTAGCACCATCGAGCGAGACGTTATGGTTAAATGTGCCTCCGGTTTCGAAAAAGCTTCTGATATTGTTCGGCTGCGCCTGCCAGGGTACTACTTTCCCAAAATCGGGGTTACCACTGTCCTTGTCCCAGCTCCAATAGGGCCTGTAAAGCTGCCCTTCAAACTTCGGCCCCCACGATTCGTCGGTGGCATATTCAGGAAGCAGGTCGTATGACCCCAGGCCGTCGTTATCGTCGTAGCTGCCCTTTCTGTCGGCCGGGAATGCCTCGGGGTTTTCATTGTAATAGAGCTTTTCAAAATCATAGCCTCCGCCATATTTGTTTTGATAACGCGGCAGCTTGTACACTTTATCGATATTGTATCCAAATGTGTAGCTCAGGTTGGGTTTCCGGGATTTGCCGCCCTTTTTGGTAGTGATCACGATTACCCCGTTCGAGCCGCGACTTCCGTACAACGCTGTTGCCGCAGCACCTTTGAGCACGGTCACATTTTCGACGTCGTTCGGGTTCAGATCCTGGATAGAATTCCCGAAATCATAACCGCCCGCACCCCGCTGCTGTTCGAGCGAATTCGTGTTCCGGTTTTCCATCGGCATTCCATCCACGACAAAAAGTGGATTATTGTTACCGTAAATCGAGTTGATGCCCCGGATGTTGATCTTCGCAGAGCCGCCCATCGAACCGGTGTTACCTGCCACTTGCACACCCGCGAGCTTACCCGAAAGGGAATGGACGAGGTTGGCTTCCCGCACATTGCTCAGCTCTCCTCCATCCAGCTTCTGCGCCCCGAAACCGATCGATTTTTCCTCGCGCCGGATGCCCAATGCGGTTACCACCACTTCGCCCAGCTGCCGGGTGTCCTCCGTAAGCGCAACGTCAAGCTGTGACCGATTGCCCACTTTAATTTCCTGTGTTTCAAAACCGATGTAACTAAAAACCAGAACGGTCGTATCGCTTCCCACCCTGATCGAATACGCCCCGCTCCCGTCGGTCTGCGTGCCCACATTCGCGTGCTTAATCTTGACATTGACACCCGCCAGCGCGGTACCGTCATCTCTGGTGGTGATCGAGCCCGTCACCGCCCTCTCCTGTGCGATCGCATGCATTGCCGGCAGCAAAAGCATGCACCCTATTGAATAGATATTTTTCATGGTATATATGGATTGGTAAAAAATACGCATGTGCTGCCAGCGGGAGGGACGCGGCAAGTGGGTGAAGCGATGCAGTGGGCACAATGCTTCCATTCACCGGCTATACGGCCGGCGTGACAAGGAATGCGTTAATTGTTAACGAAACAGGCTAACCTGCTCGGCAACGATCTTCCAGCCTTCGGGCCGGTGTTGCCAGACGCGGGTAAAGAATCCCTCCACAGTTTTGCCGCCTGTTACGGCCTTTGTTTTGCCGAAACAATAGGCAAGATCGCCTGCTTTGGAAATACCTTGTCCTGACCTGATAAATTGGTATGATTGAATTTGCTGCTGAGCTAATGTACCAAGCGCATCCGCCTTGGTTTTGCCGAATGGCCGGTCGCTTCTCAGCAACACGACTTCATCGGCCAAGTACTGCTTGTAGGCCTGATCGGCATCCTTTCCGGCAACTGCCGAAAATGCGTCTTCGGCTTTCCAGGGCTGCGGATCGCCGTCATTTATTTTGGGTATCGGTAAAATATAGTCATACGCAGTGTTGCTTTGCGGTTCGGGATCGCGCCTGAATACCTCTGTTGCGTTCTGTGAGTGGATCACCCCACCATCCAGCATTACCTTGAACTGCCCCGCCGCATTCTTTTTCCAGACCGAAAAGAAATAGCCCGAGCCTACCGCCGCCTGTGTTCGATCGGCAAAAAACTGAAACGGACCGGAGGTAAACCCCATATCGCCACCCTGGGAAACATGGCCGATCAGCGGGTACCATTTCAAAAGATCTTTCCCATCTTTCGGCGCCTGGCTGTATTGCAAAATACCGTTCACTGCGCCTTCACCATTAAATATTACCCCCGCACTGTCCAGATAAGCCAAAAACGCCGTTGGTACGTCTGTTTCGACGGCCTTTGCTGCAAATGCCTGCTCTTCGCGGATCAACAATGCCAGATCGGGGTCAATCTGCTGTGACCACCCACTATATACGCAACCCAGGCACAATGCAATGCAAAGCATCCCGCTTTTGTAAAAATGCAGGGCAGTATCACGCAGGATATGTACAATTCGGGACATGCGGAACGATTTAGTTAGGAGTTAGTACACAATAATACAGGATCTTACAGAATTGTAAAAGCGTGCGTACCGGCTCGTCGACGAACGACCGCTGGTATCGGCCAAATGCATTCGTAGAATAAAACCGTCGTATAAATGTTGTGCTATGCCGTTTGTCTACAATATTCTTCCTTCCAAAAAAACAATCCCGCCCCCAGGCAAGGCGGGCGGGATTGTTTTAATATATTGAATGGGTCAGAATTCGATCTGCCCGCGGATTTCTCCAGCCGGATGGAGAATGTTATGGATGTTGAAATAGTAGAGCCCGTTGAGCAGTTCCGTTTCCTTAATCTTCACACCATCCACCATCACCGAGTTGGAATATTCACCCGATAAGGTTTTGGGGAAATTGGTAAAAAAATCGTGCTGAATACCTGCATTGGCGCCGCGGGCGGCCGTTCCGTGAATATGCGAGCCGGTGGGCGTGGCTTCCAGGTCTTTCCATTTGATAAAATAGCTCAGCAACTTCGTCGATTTGTTGTACATCACATCCACTGTTCCCGTAGCGGCGGAAACGACAGGCGGCATCTGTTGCGATCCTTCGAGCAGCAACCCTTTTGCAACAACAATATGCGGCTGGTTGTAAAACTCGATCTGCCCGCGGATCTCACCGCCGGGGTTCGTCGGAGTGTGAATGTTGAAATAATACAGCCCATTCAACAAATCGCTTTCATTGATACTTGTTCCGTCCACAAGTACCGACGACGAGAAAGTGCCGGTCTGGGTTTTCGGGATCAAAGCAAAGAAATCGAATTTGATACCCGCATTGGTACCACGCGCCGCAGTCCCGTGTACGTGCGCACCCGTAGGAATACCCGTGAGGTTGGCCCAGTTGAGGGTAAATGTGAGCATATGCGTGGTTTTGTTATACGAAACATCGGCCCAGCCGGTTGCCTGCGTCTGTTTTGCCGGTAACTCCTGCGAACCGCTCAATGGTAAACCATTTTGCATGACAACATCCTGCGGGGTATCGTGGTCGGCGCATCCCGCAAACAGCGCGACGAGCAACCATACCGCTCCAAACTTGCATAGAACTTTCATCATTTGGTTTATGGGGTTGAGTTGAAAGATTTGTATAAGGTATTCTACTAAAATTACAATTAATTAAGCATACTTCCTGAAAATCTAGATCAATAAAAAGTTAAGAAATCGAGATTTACGGATTCTGGCCTTTCCTCTACTTTTTCGCGCGTTGGTCGATATAATTTCATCGGCAGCGATCTTTTCCATTCATTTACTACATCATTTCAAAACGCGCCTATGGAAACGCCCTTTCTGGAAAGACAAATGCGGTTTCCGCTCTTAAACCGCACCGTTACAGTCAAATATGCACTGGTGCATGCCTGCTATTGGCTGCTGGTCACGGGGTTCTTCCTTTACGAAAAGCGCTACCTGATTTACAAGGCCAGTCTCAATTATTTCACGATCTGTGTGATTGCCCGGGTGGCGCTGCTGATCGTCATCGCCTATCTGAACCTGCATTATTTCTTACCCAAATACCTTTTAAGAAAGAGATATGGGCGGTACTTCGGGCTGGTCCTGCTATCGATCCTGGGCTATCTGCTCGTCCAATGCCTTTTCGACTATTATTTATATGGCTACGTGATCGGCCCGTTGCGGAACAGCAATCTGATAGAGGCAATTTCTTACAATTTTTTCAGCACACTCTGGTACCTGGCACTAATGGTGGCGCTCAAACTGAGCATCGACTGGTATGAGCAGCAGCGTATCCTGCAAAAGATAGTCGTCGAGAAGCTCAATGCAGAGGTTAATTTCCTCCGTTCGCAGGTGAACCCGCATTTTCTCTTCAACATCCTGAATAACCTGTATGCGCTGACTTTGAAGAAATCGGACCTGGCACCGGAAGTGGTGCTGAAATTGTCCGAGATGATGGAATACATGCTCTACGACAGCGACGACAGCACGGTTTCGCTCGACAAGGAAATCAGCTATCTAAATAACTATATCGAGCTCGAAAGAATCCGTTACGACAACAATCCGGATATTTCGCTGGAAGTTGCCGGCAACCCCGACGGCAAGGAAATCGCTCCGCTGCTGCTGCTACCGCTGCTCGAAAACGCATTCAAACACGGCGTAAGCCGAAAGTCGGACAAAGGCTGGCTGCATGGGAAGATACATGTGGGGCCTTCGGCGCTGGAAGTGACGATCGAAAATAGCAAATCCAATACCGCGTGGAGTGCCACGGCGAAGGATGGCAAAGGCGGTATTGGTCTTGTCAACCTCAGGAAGCGCCTGGAATTGCTGTACCCGTCGCGCCATAGCCTGCGGATCGATGATCAACAGGAGCGTTTCAGTGTTTTTATGGAAATTAATTTAGCCAATGCATAATCAGAATTTGTCATGAAAAAATCCGTCTGGCTTCCGCTTTTACTCCTTGCAGGGTGGACCGCGCCCGATCTCGTATCGCCTGAACCTGAAATATTTGTTGCCGCCACACCTTGCGATGCCGTACCGAGGCACCTGCTTGCCATTTCCGCCAACGTTGATTGTGAAATGATCAAATGGCGCCTCACACTCCGCCGCGACCCGCGCAACCTCGGTCGCGACGACTTCAAACTGCAATACACCTACGGCATGACCAAGCCCGGCACGCAGGGATTTATGAATGATGGTTTCAGCAAGGAGATTTCAGGTAAATGGGTTATTTCAAAAAACACCGGCAAGACTCCTGGCAAACAGATTTTCACGTTACAATCAACTTCCTCCCAAAGTGCCATCAATCTCCTGCAAATGAATGACCGCATGCTGCATTTACTGGACACACAAGGAAATTTAATGATCGGCAATGCGGGTTTTAGTTACACTTTCAACAAACAGAACGCTAATCTGTAACAACCATCTGTTAGCCATGAAAACACTATTGTTCATTACTGCTTGTTTCATTGTGCTGCAAAACGCGGTGGCGCAATCGGCTTCACCGGCTAATATCCCTTCCAAAACGACCACCCGCCAGCCCATTGCAGAAGGTGCGAATGTGTGGGGCGTGTTTCACGGGCGCGTACCGTGCCAGACGATGGCGGAGGTCATGCACATTTCCGTCCACGCCAATTGCGAAAAACTAAAATGGGGCTTTACATTCTTTCAGGACCCGCAAACCCAAAAACCGACGACCTACGCATGGGACGGCTCGCTTTTCCGTGACAAACCACGGACGGGCAAATGGACGCTCGTTAAAGGTACCGCCGAAAATCCCGAAGCCACCGTCATCCAGCTCGACCCCGACCAACCCGAAAAGTCGATCTATTTGTTGAAGGGCGATGAAAATGTGTTATTTATACTCGACGGTTCGAAAAAACTCATGGTGGGCGGCGACTATCTCAGCTATACTTTCAACCGGGTTTCCAACCGGGTAACAAACTAATTTTCGCGGGACTAAAATAACGACGTATGTTGCAGTGCGTGATTGTCGACGATGAACCTCTTGCGAGAGAGATACTGGAAGAATACCTGCAAAAATCGGGCATTACGGGCGCCGCTCAGTTCAGTAACGCACGCGAGGCGCTCGCCTACCTGCAAGCGCACGAACCCGACGTCCTGTTTCTCGATATTGAAATGCCGGAAATCAACGGCATCGACTTCCTGAAATCACTCACACAACCACCTGTAACTGTCTTCACCACCGCCTATCGCGATTATGCATTTGAAGGTTACGAGCTCGGCGTCATTGATTTTCTGCTGAAACCCATTTCCTACCCCCGTTTCCAGCACGCGCTCGAAAAAGTACGCGACTTCCTGCAACTCAAGGAACAGAACGCTAATCTCGAACAGAATCTATCAGAAGAAAAGCCCGACTTCATATTTGTCAAAAGCGGCGTCCAGCGCGTGCGCCTCGCCTTTGACGATATTTCGCACATCCAGGGCCTGAAAGACTATGCCATCATCCACACTGCCGCCGGCAAAGTCGTCATCAAAGGCTCTGTGAAGGCCATGTTGGATATCTTCCCGCCTGCCCGTTTCTTGCGTGTGCATAAGTCGTTTATCGTGGCCATTGATAAAATCCTTCGCATTGAGCGGAACCGGATTATCTGGGGGAGTTACCATATTCCAATCGGACGGAGTTATCGGGAGGAGGTGATGCGGGTGATTGAGCGTTAACTCTATTCGCCGGCCAAATGTAAGATCTGCTCGAAATTTTTTTGGGAATACCTGAAATTCGTCAACTGAATTTTACCAAGCAGAGGTTTAACTGAGCTGATGGTATTGGCAAGCATTGTCATATTGCACGCTACACTTCTTGTATCTAGGCATTACCTCACTGAGGCTGCCCAAGCACGCTTAACAATTGCAGCGCAGCCTCATTACGCGCGTTCAGCCTCAGCACCTTCCTCGCATACCGCAACGCCCCATCCCGATTGTCCATCCGGTAATAGGTCGAAGCAATGCGGTTCAACACCGAAACATCCGACGAATCGGCCGGCAAACGAGCCCGGAGCGCTACTACTTCCTGCACCAGCGCACGCATAGGTGTTAGATTGAAGCCGGACGCATTGTTCTGAATCGCATAGTCGAGGTATGGAATAGCCTTTTCAGGCTCATCCATTTTTAAAAACAGCACAAATAAGTACCGTGCAGTTTCAAATGACGGTGCGATACCGAATGCCTTTTGAAAACTGAACAAAGCACGTCGCTCATCGCCGAGTTGGCCGCTGAGCATGGCCGATTTGGAATACAACGCATTGTCGAAGGGCTTTTCCAAAATGAGTGCCTCCACAATCTCCCGGGCTTCGAGATAGCTTTTGCTTTCGATATAACTGCTATAAGCCTGATCCATCGCATTTTCCCACGAAATACGCCGGTAAGCCAGGTCAAATGCGACGCGTTCTTCGAAGGTCTCCGTTTTCACCGAATCCTGGGCCAGCGCCGCATTGAAAGGCCAGCTTCTTTTCAGGTTCGCGACTTTATACGCGCCGGCAAGTGAATCGATGATTGGAATTGGCATATCCCTTTTTAACATAGCGAGAGATATTTCCCTTGTTGGTTCCGGGCGGATAAATTTTGCTTTTTTCAGTTCCTCGTAAAACGCATTGGACATTAATGCATAGCCTTCCAGATTCGGATGGACATGTTCAAGAATAAGCTCATTGCCGATAATTCCTCCCGGCGAATGTGCTTCAAAAACGCCCTGCATGTCTACGAGATGCGTATTCGCGTGATCGGCAGCCAGTTGGCTGAGAATCGTATTAAACTCCCCCGGCGCCCGGAAACGCAGGCCATCCAGATCCCGTGCCTTGGAAAAATACTTACGTGAGGCATTTGCATGGGCGAGGGCAAACTCCTGCATCCCAAGGTTATAGTTCGAAAGTGCATTACCCTCGTAATCTTCGGGGTAGCGGGTATTATTTTCAGAAAAACTCACAAACGGTTTCAAATCACGCTCGTTGCTGACGAGGTTACTGATAAAAACCGGCACATTGTGCTCCGTAAAAATATCCAGCACCTTACCTATATTGGCTTTGAACTGCTCCAAACCACGTTGGTACAGCTCCGATTGATAAGGAATCTGCTGCTCGGCCACCATCCGCTGCATGCGCGTGCCGTCATTTTCAGCTTTGCCGGAAGTTACTGATCCCAAAGCCTTGTGATACAAATCAGTGGCCAGCTGCAAGGTTTTCAAAGCCCTCAACCTCAATATACCATTTACCAACGCCGGGCTACCGCCAAGCTTCTCCGTCGAACCCACGCCCATTGCGCCGTAATACTCATTATGCCCGGTGTAGATCAAAACGGCATCGGGCTGAAAATCGACCACTTCGCGCGCGAAGCCCAGCACGGTGTAAGAATTCACGGCGGTCAGGGCGATGTTGATGATCTCAAAATGCTGGTCAGGGAAAGTGTGTGCGAGCCGGTATTGCAGCCAGCGGTGGAAGGAGCCATTATGAAAATAGGGATAACCGATCGTGGTAGATTCTCCCAAAACGAAAATCCGACGGGTGCCGGGAGCCTTCTCTTTGCGAAAAGGCTCCACGTTACCGGTCGTCGCATTCTTCTGGTCGATGAAATACCGTTTGGAAGCGTCAGGGTTTAGGAACAGGTAATTTTTGTCCGGAGGGTATTCGATGAAAAGGTCCAGGTCGTAACCATAATGAAACAGCCGCAGGCCGCATTCAAGCAGTAACATCGACAATAATGGCAATGCCATGCTGATCAGTCGGAACAGCCAAACTCGCTTCCTGCTCTCGGTTACCGCCGACGGTACATATACCTGCATATCTCTCATAAGGTCACACACACAACCCAAGGCTTCGCCTTGGGACTCCGTAGTCTGTCCGTACCGGCCTTAGACAATCCGGCATCCTATCTCTCGGCCCTGCTATGGCTAAAGCCGGAGGATCGTACGGCGCCTGGGCCCGAGGCTGAAGCCTCGGGTTGGGGCTAGCCATACATATCACTAGCTCACCCAAACCCAAGGCTTAAGCCTTGGGTTATCACATCTGCCTCGCACCGGCTTTAGCCACAGTCTGGCGTCGCATCTGGCGACTACGCTGTGGCCAGTGCCCGGGGGGCACAGGCACTCGACCCCTGGCTGAAGCCCCGGGTTGGAGCCAGCCATACATCTCACTAGCTCACTCAACCCAAGGCTTAAGCCTTGGGTTATCACATCTGCCTCGCACCGGCTTTAGCCACAGTCTGGCGTCGCATCTGGCGACTACGCTGTGGCCAGTGCCCGGGGGGCACAGGCACTCGACCCCTGGCTGAAGCCCCGGGTTGGAGCCAGCCATACATCTCACTAGCTCACTCAACCCAAGGCTTAAGCCTTGGGTTACCGCATCTGCCTCGCACCGGCTTTAGCCACAGTCTGGCGTCGCATCTGGCGACTACGCTATGGCCAGTGCCGGGGAGCACAGGCACTCGACCCCTGGCTGAAGCCCCGGGTTGGAGCCAGCCATACATCTCACTAGCTCACTCAACCCAAGGCTTAAGCCTTGGGTTATCACATCTGCCTCGCACCGGCTTTAGCCACAGTCTGGCGTCGCATCTGGCGACTACGCTATGGCCAGTGCCAGGGAGCACAGGCACTGGCCCCGAGGCTGAAGCCTCGGGTTGGGGCTAGCCATACATCTCACTAGCTCACTCAACCCAAGGCTTAAGCCTTGGGTTACCACATCTGCCTCGCACCGGCTTTAGCCACAGTCAGGCGTCGCATCTGGCGACTACGCTGTGGCCAGTGCCAGGGAGCCAGGCGTGCGGCGCCCGAGGCTGAAGCCTCGGGTTAGTACCCCTCATTCTGCTTCCATTTCGGGTTCCGGGCCATCTCGTTGACGGGTATTGGCGCGAGGTATTTTTGTGCAAAATTGGTATTGGCCGGAATCGGGTTTTCTTCGGCGCTGCGCTCGGCTACGATCTTCGGCAGAAGTTGCAAACGGACGATATCGAACCAGCGAACCCCGAATTCTCCCGCAAACTCATATGCACGCTCGTACACGACCGAATCGCGGAAAGCATTCGCCGAGAGCCCGGGCGTGAGGTTGGGCAATCCGGCACGCTTCCGTACCTCGTTGATAGCTGCATAACTGGCAGCGGTTGGCCCGCCTCCTGACATGGCCGATGCTTCGGCATAAGCCAGCAATACAAGCGGGTAACGAATAATGTCGTACACCTTGTTGGTACTCGGGTTGATCGAATTAATCGTCGTCTCCGTTTCCGAAACCCCGTCGCCGTTCAAGCCGGCGCGGAATTTCTTGTAATAGGGATGGCGCGCATGTGTTTCGGGCGAATCCCAGGACACCAGTTTGAACGTCTTGCCGTCGGGCTGGCGGAGTTTCAAAGTAGTGTAGAAGGTGTCATCGGTACGTTTGCATTTCGGGGCCTTCTTGTAAAAATTGATTTCGGGATAATAATCATCCCAGCCACTCGAGCCGTTCGTCGCCACTTCGTCCAGAGGTACGCTTGAAGAGCCCGCGCTGCGTAGCGGCAGGCCGCCATTGACATTGTATTGCAGTCCAAAAATCGATTCAGGGCCATTGTTGGTGGTAAATACCTGTGCATAAGGCGTATTCAGATTGAACTGTCCCGATTTGATCACCGCATCGGCTTCGGATGCCGCCTGGGCATAGTTACTGGCCTGGTTCAATGGCCAGCCCGTCATCGTAAGATACACGTCGGCCAATAGCGAGCGGGCAGCCATTTGATCCGCCTTTCCCGGCGCGTTGTCGAATTTGACAGGCAACAATTCTTTTGCTTTCTGCAAATCGGCGATAATGGCCTCGTACACCTTCTCGATCGGATCGCGGTCGGGACGATCGTCGACATCGATCGGCGTGAGGATCACCGGCACGGGACCGAATGTGCGCACGAGGTAATAGTAGCCCAATGCACGCAGGAAATAGGCCTGCCCGGCCGATTGGTTTTTCTGCTCTTCCGTCGAATTTACTTTGGTATAATTCGCAATCACATTGTTCGCCTGGTAAATCCCCTGCCACGGCCCCTGCCATTGCGCTACCATGCTCCCGTTGCCGCTGCCGCCGCTGAGCCGGTCGAACAGGCGGAAATCTTCTTTATTCAAACCCGGATCGGTCGTAAAGTCATCGGAACCGAAATAGGACGTGCTCCGGTTGGTGAAGCCCCAGGCACCGTCGCGGGCAAACTGAATATAAATTGCCGACACGGCGCCATCCAGGTCCGATTGCGTTTTGAAATACGTGCCGGGCGTCAGGTTCGCCTTGGGGTCCTCTGTCAGGTTCTGGCAACCCGGGAATACCGCCGCGGCCATCAGAATAGATAGTATTGAATATTTGATTTTCATAATGCTCTTTTTAATGTCGTGAAACCATTACAAGCCTAGCCGCAGACCCACCGTGTAAGTCTTCGCGTTGGGGATCACACCCATTTCCAACCCCTGTGTAATAGCATTGAAACCATTCGAAACCTCCGGATCGTAGCCCGGGTACTTGGTAATCATAAACAGGTTCTGGCTGCTCAGGTACACTTCCACGTTGCGGGTTTTGATTTTATTCAAAACCACGGCCGGCAATTTGTACGTCAGCGACACGTTTTTCAGCTTGATATAGCTCGCATTGTAAACATACCGGCTGCTGTTGTTAAAGTTCTTGCTGGTGTTGCTGAATGCCGGATTGTCCGTTTCATTTTGCGGTGTCCAGATGTTGAGCGCATCCTGCGTGGTGGCATTACGCTGGTCACCCAGCCCGCCCCAAAGGTAAGCGAGGGTTTGCGAGTAGATCTGATTCCCGTGCGTGCCCTGGAACATAAAGCTTAATGTGAAATCACCATAGCTCACATCGTTGATAAAACCGAAGGAATATTTCGGCGTTCCGTTTCCGATCGGCATACGGTCGGCAGCGGTGTAGGCGTGGTCGCCGTTCACGTCGGTGTATTTGGCGTCGCCGGGTTTCATACCGAATTTGGTCGCTTCTTCGGCTTCATTGGTTTTCCAGGTTCCGAGGAATTGATAACCGTAAAACTCGCCCAAAGGCCTTCCTACGCGCAGGATCGACGCGCTGTTACCGGCCGAACCAATCCCGTTCACGATCACATTATCCAGGCCGCCCAGGTCGGTCACCTTGTTACGGTTGAATGAAATGTTGAAATTGGTCGTCCAGCGTAGTTTACCCGAACTAACCGGCGTTCCGCCCACCGAGAACTCGATCCCGCGGTTCTCCACGCTACCGATATTGCGCAGGTAGTCGCCGCCGCCCATGTAAAATGGCGCCTGGTAATTATAAAGCAGGTCGGAAATGTTCTTTTTGTAGGCATCGGCTGTGAATGTCAACCGGCCGCGCAGAAAGGAGGCATCCAAACCGACGTCAAACTGCTCGGTACGCTCCCATTTGAGGTTTTTGGAAACCGGCGCGCCCAGTGGCGTAGCTACGCTCGGCGTGGAGCCATCGTAGTAATAAGCTGGTTGCGGACCGCCCGTGGAGATCTGCGCAATAGTAGCGTAAGCTCCCACGGCCTGGTTGCCGGTTTGCCCGTAGCTCGCACGCACTTTCAGGTCGGAAAACACGCGGGAATCCTTCATGAAATTCTCGTTGGCCACATTCCAACCCAATGCCAGCGAAGGAAAAGTGCTGTATTTCTGGGTCAAATGGGAGGAACCGTCTGTACGGACCGCGGCAGTAAGCAGGTATTTCTCTTTATAAGAATAATTTACCCGCCCCATGTACGACTGCAACGCATCCTGCGAATAGCCCGAACTGGTCTGCTGGGTAGCGCCGAGGCTCAGGTTATAATATCCCAACGCATAGGACGACAGGTTGTTGGCACGCGCATTCAGCGATGTGTTATTGCCATTCTGCTGCTCGTACAAGGCCGTAACCGTAACCGAGTGGTCGCCGAAAGTATTTTTGTAGGTCAAAAAATTGCTATTTTGGAAAAAACCACCGCGTGACGCATTGCCTTCCGCGTACAAAACCCCATTGCTGGTACCCGGCCCAAACAGGTTTTGTGTGAAGCCCGTGCGTATCTCGTAGGTATTAATGGTCGTAAACGAAAGTCCTTTCAGAATGCGGTAAGTCAGAATAGCCGTTCCGGTAACATTCGCCTGGCGGTTATCAAACTGCTGGTTGGTAGCTCTTGAAATAGGATTGTATTGAATAGAACCATAAGGTGCCGTGTAAATGAACTGCCCGGTAGCCGGATCGCGCACGGGCGAGGTCGGGTCCCATTCAGTGGCCTGGGTGAACGGATCGACCAGGTCACCCGAATAGCCATTGTTACGGCTCTTTGGCAGCATTGCCGCCACGTTGAATTTCAAATCGATTTTGTCGTTCAGCTTCGCATCGATATTCGCGCGCAGCGTCGTCCTTTTATAATATTGGTTTAAAATCAAACCCGGCTGATCGAGATAATTGGCCGAAAACAAATAGCGGACATTGGAAGAACCGCCCGACACATCGAGCTGGTAATTCTGGATCCACGGTTCCTGGTGCAGCTCGTCCTGCCAGTCGGTACCGCCATTCGCCTTCAGCTCCGCCAAACGCTGATCCGAAAATGCAGCCGCATTGCCGGTTGATGCAAACTGCGCATTCACGGTTCTTGCAAAGTCATAGGCATTCATCAAATCCAACTTCCTGGGAATGCTCGCCTTGCTGAACCACGTGCTGAAATTGACGCGTGCCTTACCTTCTTTGCCCGTTTTAGTCGTGATCAAAACCACGCCGTTCGATCCCCTCGAACCATAAATAGCAGCCGACGAAGCATCTTTGAGAATTTCCAGCGACTCGATATCGTTCGGGTTGATGGATTCGATATTACCGCCCACAAACCCATCGATTACGTATAATGGCTCGTTGGAACCGGTAATCGAATTGGCCCCGCGGATGCGGACATTCAACCCCCTGCCCGGCTGCCCGCTCGAACTGGAAACCGTCACGCCCGAAGTGGTACCTTGCAATGCCTGCTCCACGCGCACCAGCGGGCGCTTTGCAATTTCTTTTGCCGAAACGCTGCTCGATGCCCCGGTAACGTCGCTTTTACGCTGTTCGCCATACCCTACGACGACGATCTCGTCCAGCCCGCGCTCACTTACCTGCATCCCCACATCAATGCTCGTGCGCCCGCCTACGACCACCTCCTGGCTCGCATACCCCACAAAACTGTATACCAGCACCGCGCCGGACGCCGACTCATCGGGGATTTCCAGCTCATACCGGCCTTCCGCATTCGTGGTAGTACCGCGTTGGGTTCCTTTGAGCACAATGCTCACACCAGGTAATGCGTCGTTCTTTTCGTCGGTCACCTTGCCTCGAATGTTGATCACCTTCGGAGCATTTTCCGGGCTGATCGTGCTGGCGCCCGGCTGGTTGTCCAACGATGATTCCGCGCCGGCCGGCACGCTACTGGCCGGTGGCAGCTGGGTGTGCCGCAGGCTTTGTTTCAACTCGCGCACCGAATTTGCGTCGGCGTCTTTCGGGAAAATGGCGTAGATCTTGCCATGTTTTTTATATTCCAAACCATTGGTTTTCAGGATGCGGTCGAGGGTTTCCTCGATGCTTTCGCCATTCCGCCCCTGATACTGCACCTGCAACGACTTGATCTTGTCATTGTGATACATAAAATATACGGAATGCCGCTTTTCGAGGTCGTGCAGAACCTGGTCGAGGGTTCGATAGGACGGCTGCTCGCTGCGTTGGGGTTGCGGGACCTGCCCGCGGGCGAACGTCTGGGCATTGGCCACAGAACCGCCAACACATAGCAATCCCATCATGAGTAAGTTGATCTTTTTCATGTGCATTGGTTGAAGGTTTCGATAAAAATTTTAGCTGCTAGTTAGGGCGGCCCCGGATCGTCACCCGGTGCTCGTGTTGTGAAATGGTAATGGGAAGAATGCTTTCAAGCGCACTCAGAAGATCGTCCATATTATCGGTCGGGACGATTCCGTTCACCGTTTGGCTTTTCAAAGAATCATTTTCAATACTAACGGTCACTCCATACGTTTCCTGGATCAGCACGGCTATTTCCGCCAGCGACGCGTCGTTCAAAGTCCAGCGGTTGTTCTTCCAGGAATACATCGGGCTCGCGTCGGGCAGGTGACGGATGTGCAACCGCTGTTTACTCCGCGAAAAATCGACCAGGTCACCGGGTTTCATCCGAATTTCCTTTTCCGAAGGGTCATTGAGCCGCAAATGCACCAGGCCTTCGCTCAGTACTACCTGCGTCTGGTACTGCCGGGTATTGACATTGAACTCCGTCCCACGCACTTCCACATTCAAGTCGCGGGTATGAACTGTGAATTTGACCGCCTGACCCCCTTTTTTCAATTTGCTTACACTAAAAAAGGCCTCCCCTTCCAGCCAAACCTCACGCTCGGTGCGCCTGCCCCATCGGTCAGCAACGCGCAAACTCGAATTTGCATTGAGCGTCACCAGGGTCCCGTCGGGCAGCAGCACCCGCCGCGATTCGCCGAACGCCGTGTGGTAGGTATGCTTCTGACCCGTCCGGTAGAAATAGCCTCCAAATGCGACCAGCAGCAGTACCACCGCGGCCGCGGCTTTCAACCATATCATCCGGTTTCTGAAAACGATAACTTCCCCGCTTTTACCTTCCTCGATTCCCTGCCAGATCCGGTCGACGGTTTCAGAGCTTGGAGCCGTGCCTTCATCGGACGAAGCGAGCAACACCATTTGCCGTGCCAGTTCAATGTCGCGGGCCTTAGAAGGATTGTTGCGCAGCCAGTCGAGCCAGAAGCGTTCCGTTTCGGGAGTAGGATGAAGCACCCAGCTGCAAAAAAATGCATCGGTCGCAAAATCCTCCGGCTCAAATGACAAATAATTCATGGAAAAATCTGGTTTTTCATCCTTCAAAAACAAATGGAGAAAAGGTCGGTAGATTACCCCCGGAAAAAGAGAATTATTTTAAAAAAATCCGATGCGCCCTCCCGCCATTTAAAAATGACGAAAATATATCTATGACCGTCGTTTTTAAACGACGGAAACGAGCGGGCAGGGGTTAGTGAAAAATCAGGAGAATCAATGCAGTTAAAATGATTTCAGAATAGCCCGATAGCAACTCGCGGAGCCCCTTCATAGACTTTTGCAGCGTATTATGCACCGATTGCAGCGAGATATTCATGATCTCGGCGATCTGCTGGTGGTTGAACTCGTGATAGTAGCGAAGATTCACCACCTCCTGCTGGCGTGGAGGCAGTTGCGTGAGCGCACGGCCAAGTGCGCGCGAGCGGCCCTGTTTGCTCTCGGTATCGATGAGTTCACTTTCTGTCGAAACGGAAAAAAACCGGTGCTCGAAAGCGGAAATCTCCGCCCCGGCACCGGCTACGTTTCGGTTTAGCGGGTGCTGCGTGATCTTGCGGCGCAACACCCGGAAAAGGTAATATTTGATGCTATCGGTGTTTGAAAGCCTTTTGCGGCTGTTCCAAAGCTCGATGAATATGTCCTGGATCGAGTCTTCGACCAACTGCGTATCGGCAGTCAATTTATGGCCATACCGGTAAAGGACGTCGATATGGGATTTGTAAAGCATTGAAAAGGCCGTTTCATCCCCGCTTCGGAAACTTCTCCACAAGTCTGAATCATTCATAGGAAATGGTGCCGGAAAATGGATCGATAAGTCCGGCAAACCTAAAATCCCACCCTTAAAAAAAGCTTAACAAAGCATTAACAAGTCCCGTTTTTGGTCATTTTTTTAAACAATTTCAATAAAAAATAGGTCATTAACATTTCAAATACTGATTATCAGGGTTTTAAAAGCGTTCCGTCGCTCTTCCGTACCGTCCACCGCGACTTGGTTCCGATCGGATATTTGGCGGCTTCCTTTTCGTTAATGTCAATGCCGAGGCCTGGGGTTTCGTTCACATAATAGTAACCGTTCTTGATGGTCGGGCAACCCGGGAAAACTTCCTGGACCTTCTCGCTGAACCGCTGGGATTCCTGGATACCGAAGTTCCACACGGCGATATCAATATTGTTGTTGGCCGAATGCCCTACCGGCGAAGTGTCGCCCGGCCCATGCCATGCAGTCTTCACATTGAACCATTCGCCGAGTCGCGCCACTTTTATGGCAGGCGTAATACCGCCGATCTGCGAAATATGGCAGCGGATGTAGTCGAACAGCTGGTTTGCCATCGGGTCGCGGAACTCGTTGATATTGTTAAAAAGCTCTCCCATCGCGATCGGCACGGTCGTACTCTGGCGCAGCTGTTTGAACCAACCCATATTCTCGGGAGAAAACGGATCTTCGATGAAATACGGGCGATATTCTTCCAAACCTTTGATCATATTGATGGCATCCATAGGCTCCACGAGCTCGTGCATATCGTGCAGCAGCTCAATGTCCTCGCCGCATCTTTTACGCACCATTTCGAACATTTTCGGAACGCGTTTCAGGTAGGTGCGCTGGTCGCTGAAATCGTCAGTAGCCCGGCCGAAACCCGCAGCTTTAAAATCGGGCTTGATCTCTTCCATGGCCCCTACCCCTCCGTAACCGCCCTGCTGGATGCGGATGTGACGGAAACCTTCGGACATATATTGCTGTACTTTATCGGCGATGGCCTCTGGCGTAGGCCCGCTCGCGTGTGTGTAAGTATCCACCGCAATGCGCGCCTTCCCGCCAAGCAACTGATGTACAGGCACATTGGCGCGTTTCCCTTTAATATCCCAAAGAGCTTGATCCAGGCCCGATAATGCATTGTTCAGCACGGCGTCGTTGCGCCAGTATGAACTCACATAGGCCGACTGCCACATATCCTCGATATTATCGACGTCCTTTCCCACACAAAACTCATCCAGGTAAATATCCACCGCCGGTACCACCACCTTCGCGCGTTGTGTGAACGTGGCGCAACCGAGGCCGTAAAGTCCTGGTTCGGAGGTTTCAACTTTCACAATCACGAGGTTGGAGCCGCCCGGCGCGGTAGTGATGGCTCGCACTTTTTTGATCGTCACAGGCGCCGCGCCTTTGGCATATTGCGGCGTTACGTAGCGCTCGGCGCGGGCTCTGGGGCTGTCGAAAAGCGATAGCAGACCGGCCGCAGAACCTGTCGCGAGCATTCTCATCGCGTTTCGGCGGCTGGTTTCGGTGGAGTTTTCTTTCTTGTTCATGCTGTACAGGTTTAGTGTTATTTCAATGCAAAAGCGATGTAATTCCCGCCGATCCTCTGTCCGCGGCCACCACCGGCTGCGATCACAATGTATTGCTTCCCGTCGATCTGGTAGCTGATCGGCGTTGCGAACCCTCCGGCTGGCAGCTGGTATTCCCAGACGGTTTTACCCGTTTTCTTATCGAATGCGCGGATTTTCTCGTCTTTGGTACCGGCTATGAATACTAATCCGCCGGCCGTTACAAGCGGGCCACCGTAGCTATCGGTGCCAGTGATCGGGATGCCTTTTTTACTCAGCTCCGGGTATTCGCCGAGCGGCACGCGCCAGAGGTATTCTCCGGTATTCAAATCGATTGCATTCAATGTGCCCCATGGTGGTTTTACACCGGGATAACCGTCCTGATCGGTGAAGCGCTGCCAGGTTTTGCTCACATAGGCGGGCATGTACGGGAAGCCGTCCTTATTAGCGGGCCTATTAGTCGCGTTAGCCGTTTTCAAGGGCAGTGAACTTGCTTTTTCACGGTTCAAAAGAAAGTCAATCAATGCATCGTGCTCCTTGTCCGACAAATGCCCGAACGACGGCATTCGGCCGCTACCGGTTTTGAGAACGCCTTTGATCTGCGCGGGACTTAGTTTTTTACCAATATCTGCCAATGCAGGCAGTTCCGGTCCGCTGCCTTTCCGGTCCTGACCATGACAGGCGGCGCAGTTTGCCAGATACAGCGAGTTACCCAATGTGCGTGGCGCCTCCGATTTCTTTTGTGCCGCATCCACCATAATCAGTTCCCAGGGCTCTTCATTTACATTCTGGTAAAAAACGCCGTCGGGATCGACCGCATTACCGCCCCATTCGGCACCGCCACTGTAACCGAACAGCAATGTGCCCGTCGTGCTGGGGGGAGCGAATTTGTGGTCTGTTTTGATTTTGGAATAACGCTCCTTCACGTAGGCATGCGCCTCCGGGGAAATATCTGTAATATCCGCTTCGGTAAACACCTGCCGGGAAAGCGGCGCGGGTTTTAACGGAAATTTTTGCGTCTGGTAAGGATGCTCACCGGGGAGGCCATTAACCGGTACTTTGCGCTCTTCCACAGGAAAAATGGAGATGCCCTTATCGCGGTCGAGCACGTAAACGAGGCCGTCTTTCGTGCTTTGAACTACCACATCTACCTTTTTGCCATTGTGCGAGATAGTGGTCAAATTCGGCGGGCTTGGGTGGTCGCGGTCCCAAAGGTCGTGGTGGATGGTTTGGTAATGCCATTTCCGTTTGCCGGTTTCCGCATCGAGGGCCATAATACAGTTGGCAAACAGGTTGCTGCCCTTGCGGGCGCCGCCGTAGAAGTCGGAGGCCGGGGATCCTGTACCAAAATACACCACACCCCGCTTTTCATCGAGGCTCATGCCGCTCCAATTGTTGGTAGCGCCGATCTTTTTGTAAGCGTCCCTGGGCCAGGTCTCGTAGCCATATTCACCGGGCTGAGGTATTGTATGAAAAACCCATTTCAATTTCCCCGTTACCACGTCAAATGCACGAACGTGCCCCGGCGCAGCGTCGCCGGATTCGGAAACCGCCGAGCCAAGGATCAATGTATTTTTAAAAACAATCCCCGGGCTTGTCGCATTCACCGAGAGTTTGCTCACATCGTGGTCCAGGCCCGTTTGCAAACCGGCATGAATATCCGTTCTGCCTTCTTTTCCGAAACGCTTGACAATCTCGCCCGTAACCGCATTCACCGCGTACAGGCTCGATCCGACCGTATAGAGTATACATTTATCGTTCCCATTTTCCCAATAAACCACGCCCCTGTTGGAATTGAGGCGGTCATCCTTCAATGGCTCGAATTTCCAGATCTGCTCACCGGTACCGGCTTTCAATGCAAACAGTTTCAACTCCGGCGTCGTACCGTACAAAATGCCATTCACAACGATCGGCTGACATTGAATGGCGCGGTTGCGCTGGCGGCCGGGGTTCGCAGGATCCGGCTTCTCGGAAGCGTCGTACATCCAGGCTACCTGCAAGTTCTGAACGTTACCAACATTGATCTGGTCTAGCGGCGAGTAGCGGTTACCTGCCTTGTTACCGCCATAATTCGGCCAGTCGGAATCCGGAGCCCCCAACATCATGGCTACACACAATGCACCCACCGACAAGCCAATGCCCTTTTTCCAAAGCGCCGACCACAAAAACTGCTCGCTTCCCATTAATTTCAGTGTTTCGGTTTAAAGTTTCAGTTACTGAATCGACAGCTCGTTCAGCGTATATGCCTTGTCGCGCGATACCGTTTGTTCACGGATCGTTTTCACGTCCGCAGGACGCACGGGCGGTGAATTGGTGAACTCATGGCGCACATAGCTGAGCACCGAAGCGATCCATTCGTCGTCGTTATCCTTCATGGAAGGCATTTCCGTTGGATAACTATTGCCTTCGATCGGCCCCGACAAGCCGTGAAGCAGGATACGCACCGAGGCATTGGTATTGTTTCTGTTCAGCCTTCGCGAACCGGTCAGCGGCGGGGCGGTTTTGCTCATCAGCCCCTTTCCGTCGGCCCCGTGGCAAGTCGCGCAAAGCGATTTATAGATCACCGAGCCGTTCACCACAAGCGCCCTGTCGGGGGCATCCAGCCGTCCCAGCTTCATCCCGAATTTCTTGGCATCTTCATTCTTTTCGACGCTCCGTTGCGCCCGCGCCAGCACCTCCGCGCCGTTTGCATTCCTTACAATATCACCAGCTAATGCCTTCGCTTTGGGTGACTCGCTGTATGCCAGTGAGAATATCAGCTGCATGCGCACATCGGCCACAGGATCGGACTTTAATGCCGCCAGCGTTTCGATCATCGCGTCGTTCTTTTTCAAATAGGGCTCCATCATACGAACAGCGGCTTTTCTGATCTCGAAGTCGCTATCTTTCAACGCACGGCTAATGCTCGTTTGATCCAATGCATTCAACCCTTCGAGCGTCCATAATGCGTGCAATCGCGCGAGCGCCGAAGGTGACGGGATCGCCTCGTTACCTTCACCCGCCGCAATGGCTTTGAGCAGTGGTACCACCGATTGGTCATTGCGCACGATCAGTTCCTTCTGCGCATTGTCACGCCACCAACCGTTGGCATGCCCCAGATAGCTCACCAGTTTTTTGGAATTTTCGTCCAGCATTTTGGGCTTGGGGCCAGGTGCCATTCCATCGTATACAAGTCGGTAAATGCGTCCATGCTGGATGTTTTTATCAAGGCCCAGCCGCTTGATCTGCGGGCGCAGGTAGCTTTTCGGTCCGGTCCAGTTGCCTTCCTGAATGATCCCCCGGTTCATATCGACGATGTACAGGCAGCCATCCGGTCCGGTGTACATATTCACCGCGCGGAAGTTCATGTCGGTAGAAGCAATGAATTCTTCGTTCTGATAGGCATTTTCCAACGTGATTTTACCATTTCTGTTGGTCACTTTCGCACGCCGGATAAGCCGTCCTACCGGCTCGCTGATCAGCAAGTCGCCTTGCAAATCGGCGGGAAGCCGGTCACCGCGGAATACCACCTGCCCGCAACTGGCTGTAAAATGGTTCAGCGTCGTATCGGGCCTCAGGCGCTTCAAGCCGCCTTCTACGTCAGGGGTTTTGATGATCGGCCAAACTTCATTGAATTCTTCTTTGTACTGGTCATTAAACTCCATCCGGCCATAGATTGGGTTGATCTGAAAGCCTAAGGCAGGTGTTTCGCCTCCTGCCGACGAGAAATACAAACGGCCATAATTGTCGTGGGTAAGCCCCCATTGCCCGCTGGAACCGCTGGGAATGGAGTCGGGTTTTAAAATCCCGTTGGCATACCGGAAACGCACCGCATCGACGGCCATGTAAATCCAGTTATCTACGTTCCAGTCGAGACCGCTGCGCTGGTGTTCCAGGTTTCCAGGTGCTTTCTTGTCGGGAGTGTAAACCGGGCGCCTCTCGTCGGCAATGCCATCTCTGTTGGTGTCTTTATAACTATAAACATTGTAGGTATCCGTCTCGTTGACCAGCAATTCATTGCCTACACACAGCAACATTCTAGGCAGAAGCATTTTATCGATAAACACCGAACTCTTGTCCATTTTGCCGTCATTATCGGTGTCTTCGAGCAGCATTACCCGGCTTGTGGGGGCGTGCTCGTCGGTGCCCTCCACGTCCTGCATATACGTATTGAGCTCGGCCACGTACATGCGCGCATTGCCATCCCACGCAATCGCCACCGGTTCGTGGATCATCGGCTCGCTTGCCACCAGTTCGAGATGGTAGCCTTTGGGCAATTTGAATGTTTTGATACTCTGCTCGGGTGTGAGGTGCGCGGGTGAAGGGTTGTCGGTAAATGCCGGAATCGCGCCAACCGATGCGTCGGTTGTGCGCAGCATTTCGTTTTTGGAACCGTTTTGCTTCGATACCTGGCAGGTAACCAGTGTAGCGGCGAGCAATCCGGCGATCCATATCTTCTTGTTCATGATGAGAGGTTTAATAGGGGTTAGGATTAGCGGGTAAATGTGTAAGTTTTCCCTTTTTCAGTCTTGAAATCATACAAAGCCGTTTCTGGTAGCTTTGTAGGAGCCATTTTCGCATCCGGAGAGACTATTGGCTTTGGAATATCAAGCATTTGATAAAATGGATTGCTGTTTGTGCTCCCGTCAGTGGCGAGCGCCAGGGCATTGCCTTTCAGCACATTCGGGAGCCTTAACCGGCAATTTCCGCCGAGGTTTGACTTGATCACCAGTTTTGAAACTTTTCCTTCCTTCCATTCCAATGACACGATTTCAAAACCGCCGCGTGCACGCAAGCCGCTGATCGACCCGTTTTTCCAGCTATCGGGAATCGCGGGGAGCAAATGAATGGCACCATCATGGCTTTGCAGGAGCATTTCGGCAATACCGGCCGTGCAACCGAAGTTACCGTCGATCTGGAACGGCGGGTGGGCATCGAAAAGGTTGGTATAGGTTCCGCCACCGCCTTTTTTCCCGGGGGCATTTACAGGTGACAGCTGATCGGTAATGAGCTTATAGGCACGGTTGCCGTCGAGGAGGCGGGCCCACCAGTTCACCTTCCAGCCCATCGACCAACCGGTAGAAACATCGCCGCGGTGTTCCAGGGAGGTCCTGGCGGCACTGAAAAGCTCCGGCGTACGGTATGCCGAAAGCTGGTGCGAGGGATACAATCCATATAAATGCGAAATATGGCGGTGCTTATCCTCGGGGCTGTCGAGGTCTTCGAGCCACTCCTGCAACTGCCCGAACTTCCCTACCTGCATCGGCGGCAACTGGGAACGTTTGGCTTTCAATGTATTTACAAAATCGGCATCCGTTCCCAATGCTTCCGCGGCGCGGATAGTGGCTGTGAAAATATCATACACGATCTGGTTATCCATGGTATTCCCCGCCCCGATCGTCGTTTTCGGGCGGCTAGCCGGAGCATTCTCCGGCGACATACCAGGCACCACCACCAACCACTGATGTGTGGGCTCGGGCACCAGGAAATCGACAAAGAATTGCGCTGATCCCTTCAAAGCCGGATACACCGATTTGAGGTATTCCTTATCACCCGAATAGCAATATTTTTCCCACAAATGCGTGCTTAACCACGCTCCGCCCATCGGCCACATGGCGTAGAAAATCGGGTCTACCGGGCCCGTAATGCGCCACAAATCGGTATTATGGTGTGCCAGCCAGCCCTTCGCTCCGTACATGACACGTGCCGTCTCCTGCCCGGTAACAGACAACTCCTTCACCATTTTTACCAATGGCTCGTGCAGCTCCGTCAGGTTGGTGACCTCGGCGGGCCAGTAATTCATTTCGGTGTTGATATTGATGGTATACTTGCTGCCCCACGGCGGGTTCATTTGCTGGTTCCAGATACCCTGCAAATTGGCCGGTTGCCCAACAGGCATTCCGTTTCCGCCCGGCTGCGATGAAGAGATCAGCAAATACCGGCCGAACTGGAAGTATAACGCCACCAGCTGCGGATCGTGCCCGGCTGAAAACTTTTCAACGCGCTCGTCCGTTGGCAGCTGCATCGCCTCGGATCTCCCCAAATCGAGCTTTACGCGGTTGAAATAGTGCTGATAGGCGGCAATATGGCTTTTGAGGATTGTGGCAAAAGGCTTCGCCGCCGCTTTGTTCAGATACTGGTCCGCTTTGATCTGCGGATCAGCCGTGAGCGTTTTATAATCGACAAAATTGGTCGCAATGGAAATGTAAATCGTAGCTGCATTGGCCTTGCTGACCGTCAGCGAAGTATCTCCTGCGCTCAATTGCCCGCCCTCGTGCGCTACATGCACGTGCGCACGAAACACGACCTGCCCTTTGACGCCTTCCTTATCTCCGCTAACCCCCGCAAAAATCATCCTTCCTCCTTTCTCCATCTTCCTTTCTCCCTTCTGCGGACTGTTCAGAAACGAGGTAAATGTCAGTTTCCCAGGCTTATCCGCCGTGAGACGGATCGCGATGATCTGGTCGGGCACCGAGGCAATGACTTGCCGGGTGTACTTTACACCGTCGACGGTGTAGGAAGTGGTGGTAACGGCCTTCTCGATATCCAGTTCACGATAGTAATCCGCGAACTTGTCGTGGCCGGGGAAATCGATATTCAAATTACCGACGGGCTGGTACATCATCCCGTTCGTGGTTTTCGACTCGATTTTCTCTGCGGCGAGATTGGCGGCCTCATTGTGTTTCCCTTCGAAAATCAGTTTTCGTACCTCTGGCAATGCAGCGAGGGCGTTGGGGTTGTCGTTGCGGTTGGGGCCACCTGCCCATACCGTCGATTCGTTGAGTTTGACGACCTCGTTTTCAGGGTTACCGTATACCATTGCACCCAGCCGGCCATTCCCGACAGGCAACGCGTCGGTCCAGGTCTTGCCGGCTGGTTTTTTATACCAGAGTTTCAAGGTACCCGGCGAGGCGACGCCCGGCGAGGCGACGCCCGGCGTTTGTGCAAAAGTTTGATTGGTGAAAACAAAAAGGGTCAGGCTTAGGAATAGGCGTTTCATGAAAAATTTGTTCGTGTCCATTGCGTTAAGAGGACAGAAACGAGGATTTTTAATGCTTTGGGTTGTTAAAGTTTGGTTAATCGGTGATGCCGCTGCACCAATTCAGCTCCCGTCCCGGGAGCAGCAGGGCGGCTGATTTGGCATAACGATGAGCAAATTAGGCAGGCAGGATTAACAGGGGCATTAATAAAAGCTTAATGCCGCTAGGAATTTTTGAAAAAGGTTGATCTAATCTAAAATCTTGCTGGTAACATCCGGATCAGCGCTCAGATACGCTTCACTCACCACGGAAAAGCAGCAGTTATCGATATGCATTAAAATAGATGTGTGCTTGGCTTTCCCCTCGAACATCACATCCTCATCAAGCTTGATCACACCGCTGTCTCGTTGCAGCAGATACCAGCCGTTAAACTTGCGGCGCCGACTCATCTGCTTTTTGTCATCGTCATCGCATACAAATGTGAGAATGCTATCGCGGTACAATTCAAAATGATCTTTGATGATTTTTGCTAAAGTATCCATCACGCGCGGGTCGCGTCGTCCGGTACAGCTTGACCAAAATCCAAATGTGTAGATTTCATCGGAAAGTTCCGGGAACAGAGGAAACCACGAGGCGTCGAGTACAAAATAGACGGTAAAGTCTACATCATGGTCAGTGTCAAAGTGGTAAGTTCCCGAAGCGGGATTGTGAAAATAGCTATATGGTCTTAATAAATTTGATCCCACGTGCATTCAACTCCTGGATTGTGATTTCACCTCTGAAATAGGCGTTGATCAACTCTTTGGTATTTAGAGCGTGACCAATAATGCGCCGAAACTGAACTTTCGTCGTATCTGCCTTTTGAGGAACCTCCGTATCTGTTGGCCGTGAATCTATCATAACATTCAATCCTTGACATTCAAATATACCGAATTTTGATGGATTAGAAATACCAGCTTTCCCAAGAGCAGTTCTAAACCATCCAACTCCTGTAAATAGAAATCAAACGGTAAAAACTGCGCGTTAACAAGTTTCACCAATCCTCCGAATCTTTTCCGCCAACAAAAGTCTGTCGGCTCTCGATTTTGCTAAGGATAGCGATGCATTAAAACATTCCAGCGCCTTCCTATCATCAATACCCAAATACAACTCCCCGAGCAGCGAGTGGTACAGATGGTTACCGGCCAGGTTAAGCTTCTCGGCTTCGCAGATGGCTTCGCGTTTGGAGCGGGCTTTGGCAAGGGCGTAGGTACGGTTCAGAGCCGCGATGGGTGAATATTCGAGGATGAGCAGCTGGTTGTAATATTGAAGAATATGCTCCCATTTTTCGGGCGTATCGGCTTTGATGGTGTGCCAGTACCCGATTGCGGCTTCGAGGTGATAGCGGGAGAGCTGCTGGCCGACGGAGGCGCGGTTGAGATAATTTTCGCCGCGACAGATCAGCGTGGCGTCCCAAAGGCTCTCGTCCTGGTCCTGGTACAGTACGGTTTCGCCTTGCGGATTGGTGCGCGCCTCGAAACGCGACGCGTGAAAACACATCAATGCAAGCAATGCGTTTACGGGCGGGCTGTCGGTACCAGCGTTTTCTGTCAGCATTTTCGTAAGCCACATTGCTTCGATACAAACGTCTTTGCGCAGCGTAATATCCTTTCCAGCCGAATAGAAACCTTCGTTAAAAAGCAGGTATAAGGTCTTCAAAACCGCCTCCAACCGGGATTCAATGTCGCTTTCGGCAGGGAACTCCATTTTCACCTCCTCGGTCCGCAGCTTTTCCCGGGCGCGGTAAAGCCGTTTGTTGATCGTCTCCTTGCTGGTCAGGAATGCACTGGCAATCTCGCTGATCCCGAACCCGCACAGTACATTGAGCGCCAGGCCGATCTGCGACTCGACCGGAAGGGACGGATGACAAATGGCAAACATCATCTGCAACTGGCTGTCGGTGATATTCCGGGCTGATAAGTCGATGTCGATTTCTTCCCCCGGCGGACTGCTCCTCACCACCTGACCTGTCACTTTTTCCTTAAACAGCTTGTCGCGCCGCAGGTAATCCAGCGTTTTGTTGCGTGCGACGGTATAAAGCCAGGCCACCGGGTTGTCGGGAACACCCTTGATCCCCCACATTTCGGATGCCTGCAAAAAAGTATCGCTGGCGATGTCCTGGGCGATTTCAATGTGTTCGAGGCCAAAAGTTTTGCTTAGGACGGCGGTAATCTTCCGGTATTCGGTCCTGAACAAATGCGGTATCAATTCCTGGTTTTCCATGGCATTAAAGTAAATAAGCCTTTGCTGGTTACAAAGGCTTATCGGCGTTTGGGCAAAAAACTACATCCGGATAATGGGTCTGACTTCGACATTACCGCCTGCAAACAGGATCGGACAGCCTTTTGCCATTTCGGTTGCTTCATCCAGCGACCCGGCCCTGACCATAATAAAACCGCCTACCGATTCTTTGGTCTCGATGTATGGGCCATCTGTAACGACCTGTGAGGGCCTTACCACGTTACCTTCGTTGGCAAGCCGGTTGCCGCGATCGACCAGCTTACCCTGTGCAGCGATTCCGCCGATCCAATCCATCCATTTCTGCATACTGTTTTGCAATGCTTCTGGCGACATGCCCGGCATTACCGCGGGATCATTTCTGAAAACAAACAAGAAGTCATTCATTTTGATATAAGTTTTAAGTTTTAAAGCCTGTTGACGAACAGCCTACGCGGGACTGGACAGAAGTCTGGTTTTTTTTCTAAAAAATACGAAACCTGCAAAAGCGCGCAGTTGCTTTGGTACGATTGTTTAAATGAGCCGCATGAAAAATCAAACTGGTTCATCGCAAAATATACCCTAAATGACCGACACACGCACCCATTCAAAAAAAAGGCGCACCGTCAAAATCCTGATCGGGATACTTGTCGCCATTGTGGTGATCCGGCTGATACTGCCCTATGTTATCCTTCATTTTGCAAACCGGAGCCTGGCTAATATGAACGGTTATTACGGGCATATCAACGACATTGATCTCGCTATTATCCGCGGCGCCTACAAAATCGACAGTATTTACATTAATAAAAAAGATACTGTTACCAGCAAGCAAACGCCCTTTTTTGCTTCAAAAGTAATCGATCTGTCGATAGAATGGAAGGCGTTGCTCAAAGGATCCATTGCCGGTGAGCTGGTGTTCCAGGGGCCTTTTTTGTTGTTTACCAAAGATATCGTCGAACCGAAGGAGGTCGTGAGAGACTCGGCTGATTTCCGGAAGGTACTCGACAAGTTTATGCCGCTGAATATCAACCGGTGCGAGTTGCGTGACGGCAAAATCCAGTACAAGGACTTCGGATCGACGCCCAAAGTGGATATCGCCATGACCAACCTGCATTTGCTCGCCCAGAACTTGCGGAATAGTTACGATTCGACGGCCGTCCTTCCCGCGAGCATTCACGCTACCGCAGACGTGTACGAGGGCAAGCTGCGGTTCGACGCAAAGCTCAATCCGCTCGCCGACGCTCCGACCTTCGATATGAGCGCCGAACTAAACAATACGAACCTCGTCAAACTGAATGATTTCTTTCAGGCCTATGCCAAAGTGGATGTCAACGACGGCCGCTTCGGGCTGTATACGGAAGTGGCGGCAAAGGATATGGAATTTAAAGGCTACGTGAAGCCGGTGATCAAAAACCTGGATGTTTTGGGAAAGGAAGACCGGAAAGATAATTTGCTCCAAAAACTATGGGAAGCGGTTGCCGGCGGGGCAGGTAAGCTGTTTGAAAATAAAAATAACGACCAGGTTGCCACCAAAGTACCATTCCAGGGCCGGCTCGACGATCCCAGGACGAATATTTGGGCGGCAATTACCAACATTCTTCAAAATGCGTTCATCCACGCTATCCAGCCCTCCATCGACAATGAGATTAGCATCGCGTCGGTGAAGGAGGATAAGAAAGAGAAGAAGACCTTTTTTCAAAAGATCTTCTCCAAGGATGATGATAAGGACAGGAAGGATAAAAAAAAGGATCAGAAAAAAGACAAATAGCTATTCCTGAGAGCCGGTATCGCCTTGTGTCAGTCCGGAAATTCCGCTGGTTTTGTGCCTGTGCAACCTCTGGGCTGCATCAATGGAATGTGACTTGTGGATATCGCTATCCTCCTCAGACATTTCGGCCAGTTTACGATAGAATTTACGCAGCACATCGAGTTCCGCTTCGCTAAGGTCTTCGATATCGACCATCCTGTTACTCGCGAATCGGCTGGCGGCAATCAGCTCGTTGAGCTTCAATTGAATGGCCTTCGAATCTTTGTTCTGTGATTTCTGGATGAGAAAAACCATCAGGAAGGTAACGATCGTAGTGCCGGTGTTGATCACCAGCTGCCAGGTATCGGAATATTTAAAGACCGGCCCGGTTACACTCCAAACCAGTATGATACCCAATGCTACGCCGAAGGCCATTGAACTACCTGTCCAGGCAGTGATGCGGGTAGCCATTCTTTCGAATAAATTGATTTTCCCTCTTTCCATAAAAAACAGTGTTGAAAAAGCAATCTCCGACCTTTGAAACTGAAAAGCTACTTCTTTATCTGATTTTCAAATAAAAAAACGCCGTTCTTGTTCGCTATGACGATATCCGGTTTATGGTCGCCATTCATATCGTGTACGGTAATGTTGAGTCCCGCGCCCGAGTCGTTGTCGATCAGGTGTTCCTTGAAATAGGGCTCTTTCTTTGATATGATTTCAAAATATAACAGCATGGCTGGATCGCTGTCGCCCGGGTCGCGGCCGTGGTGTGCGAGAAAACGCTTGCCCGTGATATATTCCTTTTTGCCGTCGCCGTTCAGGTCTGCCATGGCCGACGAATGCGTTTGCGCAGTGGTGTTGCTAATGAGGTGTGTTTTGAAGTCAATCTTACCTTCGGCCGTTTGGAGTTGCTCGTGCCACCAGATCCCTAATGCGTGCGCGGACGCGCTTAAAACGTCATTTTTACCATCCGCATTGATATCCAGCACCTGCATATGCGAACAGGGCTCGCCCAGGTTGGCGGGGTAAAAATCCCAGTTGCCCGATTTGTTGTCTTTCCGGCCTTTGAACCAACCCTCCCTCACCACGACGTCGGCAATGCCGTCCTTGTCGATATCGCCGTAACCGATGCCGTGGGAGAAGTTCTCAGTACCCGGCACATTCTCTTTGCTTAATGCGAAGCGCTGCCAACGTGTTTCGCCCTTTTTGACGGGTGCTTTTAGCCAGATGATCTGCTTTTTAGCCGGGTCGCCGCAAAGAATATCCAACCGTCCGTCACCGTCGATATCTATAAAACCGGGCGATTCATTGGAAACGCCCACCGAATCGGCGATGTAATGCTTGGACCAAACGCCTGGTTTGTTGTGCGGATTCTCGAACCAGAAAGCAGCCTTGCCGGGAAAATCGATGATAACAACGTCATCCCAGCCATCTAAATCCACATCCATTCCCAGGTTCAGGAATGAGTTGCTATATTCTTTCCTTGGATCGAACACGCGTGATGGAGCAAGTTCGTGCCTGGCCCAGGATGGGGCCTCAAACCAATAATAGCCGGCAATGATATCAACTTTCCCGTCTTTGTTCAGATCTGCAACGGCGGCTCCTTCAGAAATAAAGTCGCCCGTCAGTTTTGTCCGCTTAAAACTCCCCTCGGGTTGTGCGGCGGCAGGCACACCTGCTGTAAACAGAAGTATCAAGCAAGCATAAATACCTGAATTTGTCATGACTATCTGCTATTTAGGAGTAAAACATCATGTTTTTACAAAGCCTTACAAAACATGACTTCCGTCATATTTTCAAGTAAACTAATTCGCTTTTTTGTAGAAATATTTCATTTATTTTACTCAACGTTATTAACAAAAAGGGCTTCAATATGAAGCCCTTTTTGTTAATGGCTCATGGCCGTTCCGGTGCCGTGGTTTTCGTGCTGACCTTCAACTTTACCTACCTTGTTATAGTCTTTCAACACCTTTTTCGATTCCTCTGTCCCGATCGCTTCAACGCGCTGGATCATGTAAGGCAGCATTTTGGGGAACTGGGACTTCCCGGCAAGTTGCAAAGCACGTTTCGCATCGAGCGGTGCCAATGGTTCGGCGGCATACCACTCCAAAAGCGGCAGGTTGTGGTCGTCTTTGTCTTCGGCCTTTTGCACGAGTGCATCGAGCACATCCCAACGCTGGGCAGGATCGAGACGAAGCATTCCGGAAGTGAGATAGAGCCGCACCAGCTTCGAGTTATCCTTTTGCGCCAGGTCAACAAACTTTTTCAAAGTTTCGGGCGAAACTGATTTGTTCTCGGTCAGCAGCTGTACCGACCAGCTCCGAATGTATTCACTGTCACTTGAAAGCAAATCCGCAAGTTCTATCTCCGAGAGTCCCCTGGTAACGTGAAGTGTCCATAATGCACGGAGCTTGCGGGTTTCGTCGGGGTTTTTCGCCAGAATTTCTTTCAATGCCTTGTGTACTTTCTTATTAGGGCCACGTTCCTGTAAAATTGTACGCGCCTGACGTACGTACCACTCGTTGGGATTCAACTGGTAATTGACCAGCTCCATATCCGAGGCTTTGGACAAGTCTACCTGCACCCATTTGTCGTTGTCGTGGGTTATTTTAAATATCCGGCCCATGGTTTTGTTGTGCACATCGGGATTGGGGCTGTGGCACTGGTTTTTGTCGTACCAGTCGATCGCCCAAACTGATCCGCTTGCGTCGTATTTAAAGTTCAGCCACTGCGACCACGAATCGTTCATTGCCATGAAGTCGTTTTTATGGGTGGCTTCGTAACCGGATCCCGAGCGGGTCAAATGGTCTACATTGAGGCGTGCGCCGTTGATATTGTTCATAAAAATATCGTTGCGGTATTCCTTTGGCCAGCTGTTGCCGAGGTAAATCATCGCTCCCGCATGCGCATGTCCGCCGCCTGCCGAAGCCGAGCGGAAGTTACCCGCGTGCGGCCCCCGCTCGCCTACCCAATGCACGTGGTCGGCAATGGTTTTGATGTCGTCGTAAGTATAGGGGTTGAAATGCTTACCTGCCTGCCGCTGATAGCGCGCGCCCTGAATGATATGGTACATGTGGGGGATCACGCACACAGTAATAAACGGGTGTCCGTAATCATTAAAATCGATGCCCCACGGGTTGCTCGATCCTTCGGCAAATACCTCAAATTTGTGCGAAGTCGGGTGGTACCGCCATACGCCCGCATTGATTTTGGTCCGCTCCGAATCCGGGGCACCGGGCTTGCCTACATTCGAATGGGTAAATACACCGTGTGTGCCATAAAGCCAGCCATCCGGGCCCCAACGAAGGTTATTGAGTACTTCATGCGTGTCTTCCAATCCCCATCCGTCGAGCAGAATCTGCGGCGGCCCGGTGGGTTTGTCGTTTTTGAAATCGGCAGGGATAAACAGCAGGTTGGGCGCCGAACCCAGCCATACACCTCCCATTCCCACTTCGATACCGCTGATCAGGTTCAGGTTTTCAGCAAATACCTTGCGTTTGTCCAGCGTTCCGTCGCCATTCGTGTCTTCAAAAATCAGGATCTTGTCCCTTCCCTGGCCTTCCGGGGCGCGCACCGGGTAAGTATGGCCTTCTACGACCCAAAGCCTGCCGCGTGAATCCAAAGTGAAGCTGATCGGCCTGATAATGTCAGGTTCTGCGGCGGCAAGCGTGATTTTGAAGCCCGTCGGCGGGGTCATTGCCTTCGCCGCTTCTGTACCCGATAAACCTGCATTTAAAACAGGGTCCAGAGGGGGAAGGATAATGATATCTTTCTGTTTCAGCTCATTGGGAAAATCGGGCCGGGTTGCGTAAAAACGGAAATCATCAAAGTTGATATGGGCCCATTTGTCGTTGGCTATGTAGGGAATTTGCGAAATGCCGGTCTCATTATCGACGATCCGTATAAAAATCTCCTTGTTTAGGTAAGGTTGAAGGTCCACTACCGCTGGCTGCAATGTAGCCCTGCCCTGGCCGGTAATATGATAGATAACCTTGTTATCACCCGCCGTCACGATCTCGACACGGGTATCCTGCAATGCACCTCCCGACACGCGAAATGCGGCGAAAGGCTGTGCTACCTGGAAAGGCACGGATGTCAGCGTACCTGTTTGTTTGTAATTGAGCGTGCCGCCACTGCTCAGGAAATATTTTCCTTCGTATCCGATATTCATTTCTTTTTCATGAACCGGAGAAGGATCTGAACTGAAAAGCGCATTCGCGAATGCGTCGCCCGTTGCTGTCCAGTTTTTGAGGTCACCCGTTTCAAAACCCAGGTTTAGCTGCTGGCCGTCCTTCACCGGCAACTGACCAGCCACGGTTTCATTTGAAATAACCCCTTCTACAACCTCAAAACTACCCACCATCCCCGCAGCGCGATGCCCTGGTACGGAGCAGAAATAAGTGTCGCTCTGCTCGGCCTTGAAAGTAACGCTCGTGCTGGTACCTTTTTCGATGATCACTTTGCTTTTGATTCCGAGCTTTTCCAGCGCGATATCGTGCGTCATCAGTTCGCCATTCGTGATCGTAATCCGCACCCGATCGCCTTTATTGGCCTTCAACGTGGGGTTTCGGGAACCGTCTTTGGCAAAGAAACCCAGCATAGTCGCTTCCAGCGCGTAATCCCGATCGAATTTTTCGGCGGTCTGTGCGGTATTCGTTTTCTGCGCAAAGGTATCCTGCGCGGGGACGGTCACCATGGCCAATGCCAGTGGGACGAGCATGTGTGTCAACCTTATCATACTCATTTGTTTAGGAATTTCGGTTTCAAAAGTTGAGGAGTAAAGGAAGGCTACACTATGTTTATACTTATTGGGGTCCGGCTCGCTGTTGAAGAAAAAATTCGTCTTTATTTTTGAAAAAATTCATATATTTGAGTACTCAATCTCCTTCGTTATGAAAACCGTTGCTCAACCCGGTTCAAATTTGAAATCCAAATTCAATCACATTGACATGGACAGCAATTTTGCTATTGTGCTTTCTGCCCGGAAAGGCCTGCACACCAAAGTTTTCTACGATTTCGCGGAGGCCATCAAGATGCCTGAGAGGAGGTTGGCGGCGATCATGAACGTCTCCGCGCGTACGATCAGCAACTATAAAGAGGCGCAAAAGACTTTGGAGCCGCTTTATGGTGAGCATCTTCTGAAACTGATCGCGCTATTTGAAAAAGGCGAAGAGGTATTCGGCACCATCGACGAATTCAATTACTGGCTGCAAAAGCCTATCTGGAATTCTGCTGAAAAGCCTGCTGACTGGCTGACGACCGGCGGCGGTGTGGACTTTTTGAGTGAAGAGCTCGATAAAATGGCAGAGGGTTATCCGGCGTAAAAGATGTTGGTATTCCGGATCGTCCACAAGCTCTATGCCAATACTTTGTTCGCTTCCGGAATACGCGGGAGATGGAACAGCGCGGGCAACAAAGTGATCTACACTTCCGAAACGATCCCGCTCGCATTGCTTGAAAACCTCGTAAGACGGCAGGGCATCGGGTTCAATACGGACTTTAAAATCATGTTCATTGAAATACCCGACGACGCTATTATCGAGTCGGTCTCTGAAAGCGATCTCGAAGCCGGCTGGCGCGATCCCAACGACTATTCGCAATGTCAGCCGCCGGGGGACCGGTGGTTTACTGCATGCAAAGCGCTCGCTCTCAAAGTACCCTCCGCGGTAATGCCCCTTGCATTCAATTTTGTGATCAATACCAACCATCCCGACTACCCACGCGTGGAGCTTGTAGAGGTCACCGACCTCGTACCTGACAGCCGGATTGACGATCTTTTGAAGAAATATGCCTTCACAAAAGGCACTTAAACTTAGCTCCCCACCGCTTGACGTTCCACAATCAGCTGTTCGACGATCTTCCTGATCATCTCCACCGGTATAGGCTTGTTTAAAGGGAAATGTACCGAGCCTTTTGTCCCCTTGTAACCTGAAAGTTCACCTGAGAACAGCTGAAAGATCTTTTCGGTAACCGGGTAAAGTGCAATATGCTTTTTCCATCCGGCGAAATAAACAAGGTATTTCCCGTCTAAATTAAAAGTCGGCATATCATAGGAAATCGTCTCCACGGCCTCCGGCGCGGTGTTCCTGATCACCATGCGGACTTCCTGCAATATCTTTTGCACATTTTCCGGAAAACCGGCAATGTATTCGTCTATTGAACTGGGTTTTACGGCAGCCATGTTCTGGAATTTAGTGTCATGAAATGGATTTTATTGCTCTCTGCTTTGCTTGCCTGGCTGGCAACCGTCGTTGTGAATGCGCTGAGTTATCTCAAAGCACCAGCTTATACCCTCTTCCCCTGATATTAATAATCTGAATCTTAGGATCCTCCCGTAGGTACCGCCGCAGTTTGGTGATGAAAACATCGAGGCTCCTGCCATTGAAGAAGGAATCGTCGCCCCAGAGTTCATTGAGGACTTCGCTGCGACCGAGGACTTCGTTGCGTTGCTGGTAGAGCCGGCGGAGGAGCTCGGCTTCGCGATGAGATAACGTTACCTCCCGGTCGTCAACCGAGAGTTTTTGTTTGGCAGGGTCGAACATGTAGCGGCCGATTTTCAACGTTCCATTGGCTACTGCGCGGGAAGCGCCTACGCGCAGAAGCGCATTGATGCGCGCTATGAGTTCATCCAGACTGAATGGTTTTTTAAGATAATCGTTTCCTCCTAACTCAAAGCCACGTACCACATCGGCCGTTTGGGAACGTGCCGTCAGGAATATGATCGGTGTGATCGGGTCGTCGCGGCGGATATGCTCGGCCATCGTAAAACCGTCCATGTCAGGCATCATGATATCGGCCACGACGATATCGGGCTGGTGTTGCCGGAATTGTTCGAGCCCTTCGATCCCATTCGCGGCATAAAGCACGTCGAACCCTCTGTAAACCAGGCTATCTTTCACAATCATGCCCAGCGCGGGTTCGTCCTCTATGAATAGTACCTTGGCCATTTCTCAGAATTTTAAAACAAAAGCACTTCCTTTTCCCAGTTCACTTGCCAGGCTGATACTACCTCCGTGCTTCTCCACCACTTGCCGGACATAGGCCAGCCCGAGGCCGAAACCTTTTATCTGATGCAGGTCGCCGGTCGGGACACGGAAGAACCGGTCGAAAACCGAGGCCTGGTAAGCTTTGGGGATGCCGATCCCGTTGTCGGTGACCGTAAGCTGCCAGCCATGCGGCTCCTGTTCGTAATTGAACGATATCGTTACGCGCTCATAGGAATACTTGATCGCATTGTCGATCAGGTTGTTAATCACATTTCCAAAATGCATCCGGTCCACCTGCACCGTCGTTCCGAATGGGATATGCATGTTAAATATCACTGTTTTTGCAGCCTTGATCCTGTGGTTGGCAGCCAGTTCGCATAACATTTCGGCCAGGCTCACCGGCTCTGTCTGGAATTCAAATTCCTGCTTCTCTTCCACAGCCAGGTTCAATACTTTCTCGACCAGGTCCGACAGTCTCTGGAGGTTGTTCTGAGAAATATGGAGGTATTCTTCGGTTTTGCGGGGATCGTTCAACGCTCCGAAATGCAGCAATGCTTCCACAGCCGCCGTAACCGTCGAAATAGGCGTTTTCAGCTCGTGGGTCATGTTGTTGATGAAATCGTTCTTGATATCGGATAGCTTCTTCTGCCGCAGTATCGTTCGCAGCATGAAGACAAAACAACCAGATGTAAGCAGCAAAAGCAGCAGCGAACAACCCAGCAGCCAGCCCATTCGCCTCAGCAAATAGGGCACGGGCATCTCGAATGTAGCCTGCACAAAAATATGCCGGACCGGATTGACCGGCAGCGGTAGCGTCCTGAAACGGCCATCGTTTTCTGCATTCAGGCCATTACCGTTATAAATGATCAGGTTATCGCCTCCGGGCCTGGGGTGAATAGACAGGGTATCGATTGTGAAAGCTACGTCGATGTTTCTCCTTAACAATTCCGCACGATAGACGGAATAGATCTTGCGCAAATCCACCCGTCCGCCTTCCCTCCATTCCTGTACCACAAACCTCGAAATGCGCTGTGCGAGGGTGTCGGTCGGCGCAACAGTCACGAGGTCATTGTTGTATTGGTAATAAAAACGCGACCCGGCGCCGGCATCCGACCGCCTGACCAGTACGCGCGCTTCTTTGGGTGCTCCCCCCGGGGCTCTCCTGGCGATCCGTGGAGGTGTGTCAGGAACACGTCCGGAAGAATCATTGGAAGTAGCCTTGCCGGGACGGCCAGGACGATGTCGGCCAAGCAGGATTCGCGCATTGTCAACCTGATGCCCTTCGATAACCTGGAACAACGCATCCTGGACGGTGTTCCCAAACTGCTGCCGGTTGAGCTGATACGTGGTAAAAAGCCAATATCCCTGAAATGCATTGATCGCGACAATGCAGGCAGTCATGAGCCAGAAAATCGAGCGGATACGGCGGTTCGTCATACCGCAAAGCTAAACTTTACCGGCGGATGATTTCCTGCTCCTTAACACTATTTAACACAAAATAGTATTGATTAATAAGGCATTCTATCGAAGTAGGGAAACGGTTGGTGTTTCTTTCCGGTGGAAGATCCTGACCCCATCCAGTTCCCTCACAAACCGGTAATGCCGCCGCACATATTCCCGCACCACCGGCACTTTGTCGTGGGGCAGAAAAAGGTGGCCGCGCTCCGAGTATTCGGGGATCATCGCCTCGACGAAGATTTTGGGCTTGTTCTCCTCCATATCTTCCAGAAAATCACGTGTCCAGTTCGGAACAAGCGGCGATTTCATCGAAAAGTGAAAGGTGTGTACATCCCGGTAACCCATCGGACGCTGCGCGCGCACGAGTAACCCGTCGCGCCAGCCCCAAACAACCACCGGGTCCGACGAGCGAGTGTGTTTAACTATATGTCCCGCTACTTTTCTATCAATATCTGTCCGCTTATCGTACGCAATCTCGCCATCGAGGTATTTAAGGCTGACGGCTGTTTGCAGGATGCCTCCGAGCAACAGTATGCCTACTGCGTATTTCCGTACCATTGGCTGGCTCATCGACAGGAATAGTGCATTGAAGAGCAGCAACGGGACGAAAAGAAAGAGTTTGTAATGCTCAAAATTATTGCCCGACTGCAATACGGCGTAAATGCTCAAAAGCAGGAACAAGAAGGTAAAAACAAATGGTATCCAGTTGATTTTAAACTCGGAAATCCATCTTTTGAAGGACAAAACCGGTAATGCAATGGCCAATGTAACGAGTGTGGTAACATAAATACCGGAGCTCGTAGCATAGAAAATAAACCGAATGGCCCGGGCCGGGCTGAACCGCTCCGCAATGGGCATGGAGGAGAACTGCGTAGTGAAAGAGTAATAGAAATAGTTCCAGAAATAGTTATTCCAAAATACATCCAACTTCCCCCTCAACCCATAAAAAACATTGACAAAAATGGTCGGAAAAAGGCAGCCTGCAAGCAATGCAACTACATTCCGCCAGTCTTTCCGCTGTGCCATGGCGAATAGCAGAAATGCTCCTGTGAGCAAACCCATGGGGGCATTCTGAAATTTGGCGTAAATGAGGCTACCCAGCAATGTGCCCGTAGCTGCCGCAACTGCCGGGCTCGCCCACCGGCGGTAGAGGTACAAAAAGAACAACGCAACCCCCGCGGTGACCATGAAAATGCTGTTGTGCTCGGAATTGTATGCGGCGAAAATATGGCAAATTGTTGCGAGAAAAAGAGCTAGGCTCCAAGAAAGTGCTAAACTGATGCTTTCCCCGGCAAATAGCTTACATACCTGATACAGAAGCAATACAGTACCTGTCCAAAGAAGCAGCCCGATAATTTCGGCGCTACTGTAATCGACCGGCATACCGACCAACGAACCGACCAGCAGCGGGAATACGGTCAATGGTCGGGCATCGGTGTAGTTAAGCAACGTCCAAAGCTTATCGGGGTAATGGTTGATGGCAATGACGGAACTTAGCCAGGTACTTGTGTCGATATCATATTCTCTGCCCCGTAAAAATGGCATCCTCACGGCCCATACCAGCAGCAGCATGGCGGCGATCATAAATGCAGCGCCTTTGCCGGAAACCTTACGGTAGGGATCAGTTATACAAACCCTATAAATCCACAAAGTCGATAGGAAAAAGACAATAAACAGAAATAATTTAAAGTAGAGGCTATAAATCATTAGTTAATAGAGGGTTACTAGATTGAGTTTGCAAAACCAATATACGACCGGCCCCGCCGCAATACAATACGGAATGTGATTTTTTTTAGTTTGCGGTCCCGAAATAGCGCTTAAAAAGCCTTTTATAGAACTCTAACAGGATTTGAGGTTAACACTACTTAACATTAAATAGCAGAACCTTACAAACCGTCGCCTGACCTTTGATCCATCAAAAATCAAAACCAAGGTGACATTATGAAAAAGCTTCTTTCAATCATCCTGCTGCTCGTCGCAGCGGCCCCGGACATTCTCGCACAAGCCTCCGGACAAATCAGCTACGAAGTTGTACGCAAGATCGACCAGTCACGGTTACGCTTCATGGTCAATGGCGAGGAGGTGAAGCAAGGCGACCCCAACTTCCCGACGGACGTGCCGGACACCCGCACAATCGGGCAGAAGGTGCTCTTTGCAGGAAATTTTGTCCGGGAAAACCGCGATGAGGAGAACATGATGATAAGGGTTACACAAGAGCCCGGCGGCATCCCGCAAACGACCAATGCGGGGCGTCCGTTTGAAGAATATGCGGTCATCGACATTGCCAGCCAGAAAATCCTGACGTTCGTAACTGTCGGCAAAGATAAAGAGGCCCGTACCTACAAAAGCGAGGCGCCGATTGAAGCAGCCGGAGGTTGGCAGCTAACACAGCAAACGAAGAAAATTGCAGGCTATTTGTGCCAAAAGGCGGTTGTCAACTATCATAAGGAACCTTACTCCGTATGGTTTACGACCGAATTGCCGTTCCGATACTCGCCAGTACCTGCTCTTACCCCCGAAAAAGGCGTCGTATTACTGGTAGAGGGAAGTCGCGAACAGTTCAGGGCCACCAAAGTGAGCCTGGGGAAAGTCGAAGACAAATCCGTTGTGCCCGACAGCCGGGCGGAAAGCGTGAGTGCGGAACAACTGACCGACATTCGTCAGAAAGCAATGGCAGATTTTCACCAAAAAATGGGACCCGGCGGTGGAGGCATTTAAATTTGTAATATGCCTGCTGCTGCTTTGGCTTCCTCCCCTGTATGCACAAAAAATTACCCCGGCAGGCGAAATAAGCGGTACCGTGCTCGACTCGGCGTCGCGAAAACCATTGAGGATGGCTTCTGTGTCCCTCCTGCATGCACGCGACTCTGCATACGTAAGCGCAACGACCACCGGCGGAGAAGGCAATTTCCACTTCCGAAAGGTAGCGCCCGGCTCCTACCGGCTGCTGATCACTTTTGTGGGGTACAAAAACCTGTCTTTGTCCATTAATGTAAACCGCGATGTGCCTGCGAACCTGGGGACACTGCTTATGGCCGAGCAGGGTACGCAGCTGAACGAGGTGGTGATCAAGCAGGAACGCGCGCCGGTGACGATCAAACAGGATACCATCGAATTCAATGCAGGCTCATTCAAAACGCAGCCGAATGCGCAGGTGGAGGAATTGCTGCGCAAGTTGCCGGGGGTCGAAGTAGGTCGGGACGGCTCCATTAAGGCCAACGGCCAGGCGGTAAACAAGGTTCTGGTAGATGGTAAACCGTTTTTTGGCAATGACCCTAAAATGGCAACCCGCAACCTCCCCGCGGATATCGTCGATAAAGTTCAAATGTATGACCAGTCCTCGGACCAGTCGCAGTTTTCGGGGGTGGACGACGGCGACCGCGAGCGGACGATTAACATTACCATCAAGAAGGATAAAGGAAAGGGGTATTTCGGGCAAAATTCGCTGGGCGCTGGGCCCTCCAATGGTGACCAATCGGCACGGTACGAAGCCAGGCTGAATGTGAACCGTTTCAACAACCACAATGGCGGGCCTAACAGGCAGCTTTCGGTGATCGGGCAGGCCAACAACCTGAACCAGCAGAATTTCAGCATGACCGACGGGGGTGGCGGACCGCAATTGGTGGGCCAGCCTGGCGGCGGCGGTGAAGGCCAGATGGCACCTTCCAACGTTACCGAAGTAGCGGCGTTGGGGGTCAACTACCGGACAGAAAGCAAGGCGGTGAAATGGGGCAAACGCGCCGAAATGGCGGCCAGCTATTTCGCCAATCGGGCCGTAACCACCACCGACCAGCAAAGCCGGCGCGAAAATATCCTGCCCGGCCAGTCGTTCCTCACCGACCAAAGCAATTATTCCAAAAACAGCCTGCTCACGCACCGCATCAACGGCCGCTTCGACCTGCCGATCGATTCGCTGACCAGCCTGCGGTTTACACCAAACATTAGTTTTCAAACGAAAGACCTGCTTAGCAAAAACAGCAGTTACTCGTATCGGTCACTGGCTGACTCCCTCAACAAGGGCCTGAACCAATACGACCTGAATGGTACCGGCGTGAATGGCTACAACAATCTGCTGTTAATGCGGAAATTCAAAAAGGAAGGCAGGTCTCTGTCAGCCAACCTCAACACATTGCTGACCACAGGAAATACAACAGCCTACAACCGGTCGGCCAATACGTTCTTCGATACGCTGACGACGATTCCCGGACGGGAAAGGGTCGACCAGCGGAATGCGCAGGACCAGCTTGCATTGCAAAACACAGTGACTGTTTCTTTTACGGAACCAATTTCTTTTACCAAGAAACTGGAATTCAGGTATGCTTACAGCAACAATTTTGGCAAACTGCTTCGGAATATCGCCGACAAAAGCGAAGAAACGGGTCAATATGACAAACCTGATGCCTTGCTAAGCAGAAATTTCGCAAACACCTTTGAAACGAACCGCCTGGGTGCCACTTTTCAGACCCGAAGGTTGCGCTACACGTTCGCATTAGGGGCGGATGCCCAGCTGGCATCCCTGCGGCCAATCGATAGATCGACAGACGCAGGCTACCGCTCTCAATACGCTTACTTGATGCCTAATGCACTTTTTTCCTACACATTTCGGGGGAATAAAAATCTGCGGCTCCAATACCGGACACGCGTCGTATCGCCCGGCATTACCCAGCTCATACCTGTTGCCGACAATTCCAATCCGCTCAATATCAACATCGGAAACCCGGCATTGCGGCCGGAGTACTATCATAATGTAACGCTTACATTCAGCGCGTCGCGCCGGGGTGGAAACGATAACCTGTTTGTATTCGGCAGTTTCAATCAGAGCAACAACCGTATTGGCGTTTCCACGCGTACCGACGAATCGGGGGTACAGGTTACTACGCCGATCAATACAAGAGGGTTTATGTCGGGAACCGGGTTTGTTTCACTTAGCAAGAAAATCGAGCCCTTGCATTTATCCGTCAACCTGAGCACGCAGGGAAGCCTTGCCCGCAACACCAACATGATCAATGCGTCAGACAACGTTACGACATCGACCTCTCTCGGCCAGGGTATCCGACTACAATCCGATTACAATGGACGGATCGACTACGGCCTGAGTGCCCGCGTTACCTACCAGCAAGCCCGGTATTCCCTTTTATCCCAACAAAATATGCAGTACTGGTCGCAGTACGCAACTGCCGATGTACATGTACAACTGCCCGGAAATGTGGCCGTTACAACCGACCTTACCTACACCGGCAATACCGGCCGGGCCGAGGGGTACAATCAGCGTTTCCTACTCTGGAATGCCTCTCTCTCCAAGCAGTTCCTGCGAACCCGGCAAGCCGAGGTCCGGTTGCAGGTATTCGACCTCCTCAACCAGAACCGTAGCCTGGTCCGGAATACGGGCGACGCCTATATAGAGGACGTCCGCAGCCGCGTTTTGAAGCGTTATTTCCTGATCAGCCTTATGTATAATCTCAGGAAATTCGGCGTGTGACGCTAGGGTTTTCCCATTACCAGCCGACCGCTTTTCTGGCCTGTACCGCCGCTTGTACACAATGGCCGAGGAAATGGTTTGCAGGGGTTGAGTGAACGGTAGAAGTTGTTGCATTTGAAACAACAAAAAGCGTGTCATAGCAGCCCATGGCACGCTTCTACACTACTGTTCGTTTATCGGCTTATTATTCTTGTTTTAAATCTGCGGGATTGATACTGTTGGAGAACACCAAGCGATTTCCCTAACCATTGGGAATCTGAGAGTGCCACGTGCTTTGCAATAAGTAAAATTAATTCTATAATACTAACAACAAATATTTCGAGGCATATTTTTTAATAAAAGCGGACAGAAATTCTTATTGTCGGTATCGCAAATTAAAGCGCCTGTTTTCGGGTGCAGAGTGGTGATTTAATCCTAGTTTGCAGCGCGAAGAAATAAACCATTTTAAAAATTGCTGCATGGAAAGACACGTCGAGATACGGCTCCGGCATTGGGTGTTTGTGGATGAGGTCAAATTTTTCGGTCCCGGGCGATATGAATTGCTGGAACGCATCGCCGAAACAGGCTCGATATCCCAGGCTGCCAAAGATATGGGATTATCGTACAAAAAGGCCTGGGCGATGATCGACGCGCTCAATACGACGGGTAAAGGACCGTACGTGGTAACGCAAAAAGGCGGTACCAAAGGCGGCGGCACCGTGCTCACCGACACCGCCCGGAACGTAATGGCCGCCTACAAACGCCTGAACGACAAGCTGCTCGCCGCCTTGGCCGAAGAACAGGAGCTTTTGTCACTCGTTTGACGCAGCGCTTTCTGGTGGGAAAGCCTTCGATACTGCTGCGTGAATGATCGCGAGTAAGGGTCAAGATTGGTTTTACCAAATAGCCAATCCACATGCATAATCACGTACACCGATCCTTTCAGCGGGCTGGTGTACGTTCTGTTTTAGCATAATTGAAATATTGGTAACCGCCCAGAACAGACAGTTCAGCCGATAATTTGTAGGTCCCCCAGGGATAAGTCGCTTCGGTTTTAACGAGCTGTTTTTGGGAAGTACCATTCGCTTTCTGAGACTTTTTCAAAAGCTCGGCCACTGCCCTGCCATCCATTGCGGCCGGTTTTGGCAGATTATAAATACTAAGAATTGTTGGAACAATATCGATGTTGGAAGTCGGTAATTCAGTGATCGAGCCATTCTTAAAATCTGGCCCCGCAGCGAGCAATGCAATATTGATTTCATACGGACTCGAACCGCCGTGCCCTGCTACTCCACCCGAAAAACCCGTCCCGGCATAACCCTTATCATTTTTGGCATCATTCCAATTCGGAGCTACCAGAATATCCCCCGAGCGGTTCGGGTGGTCATAATGGATCAGGTCAAAGGAAAGCGTTCCTTTTACCCTGCCGCGCGCATCTCCCCTCTTTGCCGCCTTTGTAAAAACCGCCCCTGCCCACTCCTGCTTATGCAATGCAACCACAATAGATTGAATGGTTTTTACATCATGGTTTTTGACATAAATCGCTCCCTCGGCAACGACGACATCATCCGATTCCTTGTCCTTCTTGAAACCTTCCTTAATCAGAAAATCCGCCAGTCCCGGCTTTTCCGTGTGCGTCACAAAGCCGTGATCTGTGGAAATGATTACATTATATTGCTCGTCGGCACCCTTCGCCTGCAATGCCGCCATGATCCTGCCAAACTGTGCGTCGACGTATTTGATCGCTGCCACAGCCTGCTCCGATCCGATCCCGTGCTCGTGCGCCGCACCGTCGGGGTCCGAAAACCAGACGGCGCTCACCAGCGGGCCATTTTTGATTAAACCGTATTTTAATAATGCATCGGTGATCCACTTGTGCCTACCCATTTCTTCCGACTCCACTTCGGAAACCACGCCTTTTTCGCCGAGCACTTTCGCTTTAAGTGATTCGGGCAAAATAAGGTCTGGATTTACAACTGCTCCGTTCACCGTGTGGTTTTGCAAAAAAGCCTGCCCAGTCGTCCCCGAGCTGAAAACCATCATCTTCTGGTCGGCATCCGCCAATACTTCGCCGAGCGACCGGGCTGTCAGCAACGGACCGGAGGTAGCCGCCGGAACTTTGATCAGATCGTCGTAAGTAGTCCCGATAGGCTTCCTGGGATTGACTTCGGGAATGTAAATTGAATTACCCAGCAGACCGTGCGTTTGCGGATAGGAACCTGTCGCATAGGAAGCCGAATTTACCCGGGTAACCGTAGGAAAAACGCTGTGGTGATGCTTTCCACGGGCCGCTTTCTTACTAAATTCGAACAAATTGGGCATTTGCTCCGCTGTAATGTAATCCGGGCGCAAACCGTCAAAAAAGACGATCAGCGTTTTGACTGCGAAACGGCGATCGCCCTTGCTTGCACTCTGTGCATGAGCAGATTGCAGGTAAATCAGCAGAGAAAGGCAAAGCAGGCAGCGAAAAAGTAACTTCATTAATACAACAATTTTATCTGATTTCTGAAACGGTCACTATGTGCTTGCTCCGCTGAATACCATAGAGCAACGTTTTCCCAGCCACCGAGCGGTCCATAGCGATGCCCTGTCCCTCGATCGGCGCCGGCAATGTGCCCGTATGGCTGAGTGTATAGCCCGATTTGGGCAGTTTCAAAACATATACCTCGCCGCGGTCGTGGCCGGTACAATAAAGCAGTCCGTCGGCGCCCCATGCGCCCCCCGAATTGCTTTTGGGCGTAAACAAATCGACCAGGTTCTTTGGAAAAACCCAGGCCTCTACCTGCCGCCATTCCATATCGTATTTCACCAGCGACGTCCACCGTACATCCCTGCCCTCGCTCGATTCCTTACCCGCATAATGCGCGAAACCGATGAACCAGTGGCCATCCTTTTGGTCCAGCCACGTAAGCGAGCCGTGCTGCGCGATCCCGAAACTGTGGGTATCGACGTGCTTCAACGTCTTAACGTCAAAAATCTCCACCGAACTCGTCATCGGAATTTCGGGATAATTGGAATTGGCGCAATACAGCTTCCCTTTAATTACGACCCCGCTATTCAAATGGACTATCCCTTCCTTCGTTCCGTCCCAGGTCGCGACGAGCTTGCCATCGGCCTTGGCATGCTTCGTGATCGTGCTGTTGTTGATCACATAAAAATGTTGCGCGTCCACAGCCACGGCCTGTTTGGCCTCCTTCACGTCAAACTCCTTCAGGGGCGTGAGCGTCTGCGACGATGCAGGTGAAAGTACCAGTAAAAGCAGTGAAAAAGTGCAGAAAGACAGGGATTTGAAAAGATGCATAGGGGTTAAAAATGTTTTCCATCCTAAAAGTAGCGAAAGGGGGAGTTTTCTACTTTACGCGAATGTTACCAGCGCAAAATCGTTCGAACGTAAACGTTCGGACGCTCTATTCACCAAATCATGGCCTGAAACGCCGCAATCCTAGTAATGCAAATACAACACATCGATTTGTATTTGTTATGCATCCTCAAACCCGCTTCAAAGCATCGCTTACCGGCCGACTAGTGCCATTGTTTACAATCCTGCTCTTCTCGGCAACCTATTTCCCATGCGCCGCGCAGGTGATCGGCCTGAAAAACGCAGCCTGGATCATCTCTCCGAGTGTCCCTTCGCCTATGAAAGAAACAGCTCCGGCTGTACTGACGGAGGAAATCGCGAAACGGACAGGAATAACGCTCAAAAATGCTTCGGCTTGGCCGAAAGGCAACACGCCTGTCATCGCATTGGCATTATCATCCGATAAAACGCTGCTCTCCCGCGCATTGCCTGCATCGGCGGGGACAAACGGACCCGAGTTCAAAGCGGAGGGATACCGGATCGTGACGGAAACTGCCGCCGGAAATACGACCGTCTGGGTCATCGGTGCCGACACACGCGGTATCCTGTTCGGAACGGGTTGGTTATTAAGGCATTTAAAAATGAGCAAGGCATTTATGGGCAAGCCTCTTTTGGAACTGCCGGAACCGGTGAACGTAGCTTCTTCCCCTGCCTACCCGATCCGCGGGCATCAGTTGGGCTATCGCTCCACCGCAAACACCTACGACGCCTGGACGGTCGGCCAATTTGATCAGTACATCCGCGAACTGGCCGTTTTTGGAAGCAATGCCGTGGAAGGTATTCCTTTTCACGAAGACGACAATCCCAGCCCCCATTTCAAAATTCCGGCAAGGGAAATGCGGATTAAAATGAGCGAGATTTGCCAGAAATACGATATGGATTACTGGGTATGGACACCGGCGACTTTTGAGCTGACGGACAAGGGCAAACGACAAGCCGAACTGGATTTACACGAGCAGTTTTACAAAGAATGCCCCCGCATCGACCACATATTCTTTCCCGGCGGCGACCCGGGCGACAATCATCCCACGGAAGTGCTGCCTTTCCTGAAAGAATTGCAGGCAAAACTGGTTAAGTACCATCCGAACGCGAAAATGTGGATTTCCCTGCAAGGTTTTAACACCGAACAGATCGATTATTTTTACAAATTCCTCGAATCCGAAAAACCCGCCTGGCTGCAAGGCGTGGTGTCCGGGCCGGGGAGTCCGCCGATGGCCGAAACGCGCTACCGGCTTCCGAAACAATACCAGCACCGCCAGTACCCCGACATTACCCATTCCGTACGCTGCGAATTCCCGGTTGAGAAGTTCGATCAGGCATTTGCATTGACGCTCGGCAGGGAGTCGGTGAACCCACGGCCGTTTGCATTTGCCAAAATCCACGCGAAATATGCGCCTTTTACGGATGGGTTTGTTTCTTACTCCGATGGTAGCCACGACGATGTGAACAAGGTACTGTGGAGTATGCGCGCCTGGGATCCGCAAATGGATGTGCACGGCATTATGGAAGAATACACCGCTTTTTTCTTCAATCATACCGTCGCCTCGGCAGCTGCAAGTGCGATCGAGGGACTGGAACAGAATTGGAAAGGGCCATTAGCAGAAAACGGTGGAGTGGAGATGACCTACATCAACTGGCGGATTCTTGAAAAGACGGAAGAAACGCTCGTAAATAACTGGCGTTGGCAAATGCTTTTGTTGAGGGCATACTATGACCAATACACGCGCCTGCGCCTGATTCGCGAACAAGAACTTGAAAAGCAGGCCAATGCGGTCCTGTCGTCGGCGAGCCTGAATACCATTACAAAGTCCATGGATGCGGCGTTGGCGATCGTCAACAAGGCCGATGAGGAACTCATCAGTCGCGATATTTACAAGCATATCGTCGATTTAAGCGATGCGCTGTACGCTTCAATTGGCCTGCAAACAAGCACGGAAAAGCACAAGCCGCGCAATCCGGAACGCGGCGTCGTAATGGATTTTGTTAACTATCCCCTTAATAACCGCTGGTGGCTGGCCGATGAATTTGAAAAGATTAAAAAAATGACGGATCCCGAACAGCAGCTCGCCAGATTGAAAACCATTGCATTCTGGGAAAATCCAGGGCAGGGAAGCTATTATGACGGCATTTCCAGTGTAGCCAAAGGACCTCGCGTGAAAACGATCTCCGAAGATGCCACCGACGTGGCGTGGTGGGATAGCGGAAAAAGCCGCAAACGTCTTTCGTCGCAGCTATTCCAGCGGGAGCCTGCACTGGATTACGACAACCTCGACCCACGTGCGCGCTACACCATACGCGTAGTGGGCGAAGGCGACGCACTCCTGCGCGTAGACGGGCGAAGGCTCTCGCCGGTCATTTACAACAAGGAACCTGAAACGTTCAAAGAATGGATTGTACCGCTAAGCCTTACACAGGATGGCAAAATTTCAGTCACATTCGATGGCCCCGAGGAATCGCAGCTCAACTGGCGTAAGCAGTCGAAGATTTCGGATATATGGCTATTGAAACAGCCATAATGCCGAAATGACGATGCTCCTGGGGAACGCCCTAATTGCAGAAGTCATCCATTGGTTTGCGATCCCGGCTCCGCAGGAAATCCCTGCGGAGCCGGGATCGCTTGGTTAAAACCCAAATGATTGAGCAGGGCGAGTTCAGGGTCCTGGATTGAAATCGTTTTCGAAATACATCCAGTCAATATGGAACATCGGTCCTTTGAGCTTCTCATTTCTGAAAACCAAATACAGATTGTGGACGCCTGTACCGCCATTTACCGGCAACAGCACTTCTTTCCAACCAGTTTTGAGATCGTTCAGATGTCCACCCGGCACGTCGATTTTGCTCAGCAGCTGACCTTCCCGACCATCCTGCCGGAGCTCGATAGTCCCGCCGGCGCCGTGTTCCTGAATGCGCAAACGGATATTCTTAATGTGTGAAAGGTCTATCTGATCGAACCTCGCGTATTTTCCAGTGGTAATATTTGCGATGTAAGAAACATACCCTGTGTTTTGCGTAGCGATAACTACTCCTACATTACCCTCCTGATAATCCTCCATCTGGATTAGTGGATTGCGCAGGACAATATGGCTGGCCGTTTTCTGGGGCTCGATGCCGTTTGCACCGTTGTCGGTGTAGGAGGCCTGCAGAACATAAGCGCCGTCGTTGCCTTTGCCGATATGTTCCGTCAGTTTCATCCGGGCAGAAAGCGGCGTTTGCCCGGCTTTCCGGCTCAGTGAAAGAATGTACCCCGCCAACTCCTTCGCATCCTTTTCGGGCAGGTCTGCGTGTGGAGGCATTGGGTAAGAACCCCAGTTACCGCTTCCGCCGGTAACGATCTTCCGGGCAAGCATATCCCCTGCGCCTGCATTACCCGCGTATTTTTTTGAAATATCCTTCAACGCCGGGCCTATCGACTTGGTTTCTATGGTGTGGCAGGCCTTGCAGTCCAGCGATGCATACAATTTAGCAGTCGCCGCATATGTGATACTCTCTCCTTCCGAGCCCGACAAAGCCCCGGCCAGGTCCTTCCCAAATGCCAGGTAGTTGAACCCCGCATGAATCTTTTCCCGGGGAATTTGCCTGTCTTCTTTGTCCGTAACCTGAATATTGTAGTCAAAAGATGCATTATCCCAATAGAAACTGCGGTTTGCTTTGGTCGTGATCCTAACATCCGGTGGGGTGTTCCCGATCTTGAATTCGGTTGTAGCCGTCCCCTTTCCGCCATTCTGGTCTGTAACAGTCAATACCACATTATAAACGCCTGGTTTGGTAAAAGTATGCTTGATTTCCTCGCCCGGTATCTTTTTCGTCCCGATCTTCCATTCATAACTGAGCTTATCGCCGGCATCGTAGTCCTTCGAACCCTTAGCCGAAAGCACGGCGGTAAATGGCGCGGCAGCAATGGTCTTGCCCGTAGAAACGGCGGCTACCGGATTGCGGTTACCCTCGGCATACTCGATACGGATAATGCCCGAATCGGTATTGCGGGCAAACCAGTTGGTACCGTAGGCGAGCAGGTAAACGGCCCCGTCGGGAGCGATCTGCATGTCCATCGGTGCAACGACTTTCAGCTGCGGCAGGAACGGCTCCATACTTACGTAATTGCCATTGGCATCCATCGTCACAGCCATGATCCACTTCCTGATCCATTCAAAAATAAACAGCTTGCCATTGTAATACGCGGGAAGCTTGTAGGGTGCATTGGGATACAAATCGCTGTAATACACCGGTCCGGCCATTGCACTCGCGCCGCCCTTGCCTACCAAAGGGTATTTCCGGGAAGGCCCCTTCCCGTACCAGATGAATGCAGGCTGCGCGGCAGGCAACTCGCGAATGCCCGTATTGTTCGGTGAGTCGTTGACCGGCTTTTGCGGGTCTTTACCCGGCCCCTCTTTTTTTGTAGCGAAATCATAATCAGGGAATACCTCGTTATCCCCCAGAAAATAGGGATACCCGAAGAAACCCGGCTTGCGAGCCTGATTGATCTCGTCATAACTCATTTTGCCCTCACTTCCGGGCACCTCGGTGTCCGGACCCACATCCCCCCAGTACACATATTTCGTCTTCGGATCGACGGAGATGCGAAACGGGTTTCGCACACCCATGGCATAGATTTCCGGCTTTCCCTGTGAGCCGTCTTTCGGGAAAAGATTACCGTCGGGGATGGTGTACGTGCCGTCCGCTTCCGGCTTAATGCGCAGGATTTTACCCCGGTAATCATTGCTGTTGGCAGTGGCAGCCTGGTCGTCCGAGAGCGCGCGGCCGGGACGTTCGTCAATCGGCGTGTGCCCTTCGATTTCCTCGGCATTGGTATTATCACCGATTGAGAGATGTAGTAATCCGCCCGAAAACGTGAGGTAACCCGCCGAATGGCAGCAATATTTACGCTGGGTAGGAACTTCCAAAAGCACTTTTTTCGAGTCCTGAACCAACTTTTGCCCCTTTAGTTCAAAACGGGCCAACTGACTGACGCTCTTCTCGCCGCCTACGCCATAATAGAAGTAAATCCAATTATTATTCTTGAAGTCCGGATCGGCCGCCACGCCAAGCAGCCCATCCTCAATCCCGCTGAATACATTGAACTGCGCGATGGTAGAGAGCTCTTTGGTCGTATTGTTGAAATAGCGTACCGCACCTTTCCGCTCGGCGATCACCATATCGTAATTCGGAAGGATCGCCATTTCCATCGGCTCGTCGAGGCCGGAAACGAGCTTGGTGTAAGTAAATCGACTTGAATCGGGGCCGTCGGAAATGCTCGCCATATGCATTGGCACCGGATGCTCGACCTGTCTGAACAAGGGCTTGTCGTGACGTGTAACCGATGCCAGGCAAAGGCCACCGCCCATCAGTAAGCCGATTATAGATTTCAATTTTTTCACAGAAAAAGGGGAATAGGGATTAATGCTTTATTAAAAGGCCGTGAGGTGACTTTTTTAATATTACGCCTTTGAAGAGAATTCATGCAGCCGGTCTGATTATCGAGTGGTCGAATGTCTGCCGTTAATTCGGAACGGGCAATTCGTGGCGGAAAAAGTGTTCCCATCCAGGCTCAATGGCTACCGTCAACCTGATTTCGGCAAAATCGGAAACATGATCGCATTCTTTCAGGTATTAAAGAAGATTTCACTGTTCAAGACCAAGTTAAACAAACTTCTCTTTTACGCCGACTTCAATGCATACCGACTGACAGGATATTCCATCACGGGACTGGAATACAGGGCAATACAGTTTGGCCCGGTTCCCTCGCAGTTTCAGAAAATGTATGTAGATCTTTCGGAACAAGGGCATATCAGCATTGAGGAACAATATTTCGGCAATGGCGCTTATGGTGACGAAATCAAGGCAAATATTCCGTTTGATGAAACGCTGTTTTCGCAGCATGAACTGGTAGTCTTGCAATTTGTGGCTAAGCAATATGGTAAACTCTCAACCGATGAGCTTGTGAAACTCAGCCACGAGGAAGCCGGCTGGCATGACAACGCGGAACAAAATGCATTCATCAACTACCGGTATGCATTCCAGCTCAATCAAGGGATTGGCTACAATTCCTGACCAAAGTCAGTTTTTCCCACGTCTTTTCGTCATCCGTTACGCTGGTCGTATGCTCCAATTTTGGGTAAGGTTTCACCCAAACCATGACCATGAGCATATTGACGGCCCCGGAGGCCATTTCCGATACAAAACAGGTTTGCTATCACTGCGGCGAGGAGTGCCGCGATGAAGTGCTGCATACCGACGAACACGATTTCTGCTGCGACGGCTGCGTGACGGTTTACAGCCTGCTGAAAGAGCGCGACCTTTGCCAGTATTACGCGATCGACGGCGCGCAGGGCATTTCGCCGGACCCGACGTTTTACAAAGGCAAATACGACCACCTCGATCAGCCGGAAGTATATGAAAAAATGATCGAGTTTACGGACGGGCGCTTGACCACCGTTTACTGGTACCTGCCGAAAATGCACTGCAGCTCGTGTATCTGGCTGCTCGAACACCTTTATCGCCTCAATCCGGCGGTACGGAGCTCGGTGGTGAATTTTCCTGAAAAAAAAGCCAGGATTACGTTTGATACCGGGGCGTTGCGACTGAGCGAATTGGCTGCGCTGCTCACGCGCATCGGGTACGAGCCCTATTTGAGCATGGACGATTTGTCGGGTAAAAAAGCCGGTAAATGGAACCGGACGCGGCTTTACAAAATCGGCATCGCGGGTTTTGCATTCGGCAATATCATGATGCTGAGCTTTCCCGAATACTTTCATTTGGGACAAAACGCGTCGGATCAAAATCTTCGGACGCTTTTCGGTATCCTGAACCTCGCATTGAGCTTGCCGGTGTTGTTTTACTGTGCGGCAGATTTCTACAAATCGGCTTGGGCGGCGCTGAAAGGGCGTTACCTGAACATCGATGCGCCCATTGCGCTTGCATTGAGCTGCGTTTTTCTGATCAGCATTTACCAGCTCGCAACACAAACCGGCCCGGGTTACCTCGATTCCTTTGCCGGAGCCGTCTTTTTCATGCTTGTGGGCCGCTATTTTCAAGACAAAACCTACGCCGGCGTTTCGTTTGACCGCGATTACAAATCCTACTTCCCGATCGCCATTTCGGTGATCGAGCATGGTAAGGAAACACGCAAACCCATTACCGGCCTCCAAAAAGGCGACCATATGCTCGTCCGTAACGAGGAGCTCATTCCCGCCGACGCCGTACTGCAAAGCGCGGTTGCGCTGATCGATTACAGCTTCGTGTCGGGAGAGTCGCAGCCGGTTGAGAGGCAAAAAGGGGATACCATTTATGCGGGCGGCAAGCAGAAAGGAGCGGCTATCGAACTGGAAGTGCTTCGGGAAGTATCGCAAAGCTACCTCACCCAACTCTGGAATAATGAAGCATTCACCCATGAGAAGGACGACGCCGGCAAATCACTGGCGGCACGCATTAACCGCTACTTCTCACTGACAGTGCTCGGCATTGCCGCCGTTACTTTTGCGATATGGTTTTTTGTATATAAAAATCCTGAAACCGCCTTTCTCGCATTCACTACCACGCTGCTGGTGGCCTGCCCTTGCGCATTACTGCTTTCGTCTACCTTCACGAACGGCAACTTGCTAAGCGTTTTCAGCCGGAACCGTTTTTACCCTAAAAACGCGCACAGCATCGAACGGCTGGCACATATCGATGTAGTCGTTTTTGATAAAACAGGTACCATTACTTTGCCCGATGACGCAAAAATTGACTTTATAGGTGAACCATCGACGCGTGACGAAATCGTGATGATCAAAACGCTGGTGGAGCAGTCGTCGCACCCGCTCAGCCGGCAGATCACGAAGCATTTGTCCGATGCGCCTATTAGTCGGCGTGTGCTGACCGGCTTTTCTGAAACAAGTGGCAAAGGTATGTCCGCGCAATGGGGTGCAAGAGTGGTAAAGATGGGCTCTGCAAGCTGGACCGGTGCCGCGGGTAGTGACGACGACGATCGGCAGTCGAGCCGGGTGTATGTGGCTATCGACGACGTTGTGAAGGGCTATTTCACGATCCGCAGCAAATACCGGCCGGAACTCGCGGAAACTTTGACTGCATTACGTCGGGCTGGTATCGGCACCTGCCTCCTCTCCGGCGACCGCCCTACCGACCGCGACTTGCTTACTCCGCTTTTCGGAGAGAATGCATTGCTTCTTTTTAACCAAAAACCCGAGGAAAAACTGGATTTTGTGCGAGAACTGCAACACAAAGGCCGCCATGTACTGATGGTCGGTGACGGACTGAATGACGCCGGTGCTTTACGTCAAAGCGACGTCGGACTGGCCGTTTCGGATGATATCAACAACTTTTCGCCGTCCTGCGACGCCATTGTGGAAGGAAACCGGCTCAGCCTGCTGCCCGGCTACATTTCCCTCGCGCGGAGCGGACAGCGTATTATCCGGCAGAGTTTCGCTATTTCATTGATCTACAATATCCTGGGACTGTCGTTTGCAGTTACGGGCCACCTGTCGCCGGTGATCGCGGCAATCCTCATGCCCGTCAGTTCTATTACCATCGTGGCATTCACGACCCTTGCCAGCAATGCCGCTGCCCGACGATGTCTTAAAAAACTGACCAATGTCATAAACTGACCATAGCACTCATCATCCTTTACCTGCCATGCCGCAGGTAGTTTTGACCTATCAAAAACACTAATCTGATCCTCATCATGAGCGCATTGTACCTGCTGATCATTGCCAGTCTGCTGGTGGCGCTGGGATTCCTGGGCGCATTCATCTGGTCGGTCCGCAAGGGTCACTACGACGACGATTACACGCCCTCCGTAAGGATCCTGCTGGACGATTCCGAAAAGCCATAACCGCCAGAAACTGAACTGATTTTTACCACTTATCCTCACTAAGTTATGTCAAACGTTCCCCATCCTACGCTCGCATCCGTTGAGTTGGATGAATTTCAATACGACAACCGCATTGTCCGGGACTTCGCCATCGCGACCATCCTCTTTGGGCTCATCGGCATGCTCGTTGGCTTGCTGGCGGCCATGCAGCTGGTTTTCCCGAACCTGAATTTCGACCTGCCGTTCCTGACATTCAGCCGCATCCGGCCCTTGCATACCAATGCGGTGATTTTCGCATTTGTGGGTAATGGCTTTTTTACGGGGCTTTATTACTCGGTTCCGCGCGTGTTGCGGACGCCCATTTGGAGCCCTGTCCTTAGCCGGTTTCATTTCTGGGCGTGGCAGGCTATCATCCTCGGCGCGGCGATATCCCTGCCCATGGGCTTTACCACTTCCAAAGAATATGCCGAGCTGGAATGGCCTTTCGACATCGCTATCGCGGTGGTGTGGGTTTCTGCATTGGTCAATATCATCATGACTACCATCAATCGCCGCGTGGAGCACATTTATGCCGCGGTTTGGTTCTACATCGCCTCTTTTGTGACCGTTGCCATGCTGCACGTCGTGAACAGCATCGAGCTGCCGATCTCCTTCATGAAAAGCTACTCTGTGTACGCAGGCGTGCAGGACGCACTCGTGCAATGGTGGTACGGGCATAATGCGGTCGCTTTTTTCCTGACAACACCTTACCTGGGTTTAATGTATTACTTTCTGCCCAAAGCAGCCAACCGGCCCATTTATTCTTACCGGCTTTCGATCGTACACTTCTGGGCGCTGATCTTCCTGTATATCTGGGCGGGCCCCCACCATTTGCTCTACACCGCATTGCCCGAATGGGCGCAGACGCTCGGTACCGTATTCTCCGTCATGCTGATTGCACCGTCGTGGGGCGGTATGATGAACGGCCTGATGACGCTGCGCGGTGCATGGGACAAGGTTCGCGAAGATGTGGTGTTGAAATTCATGGTGGTTGCGATTACCGCTTATGGTATGGCCACTTTCGAAGGGCCGATGCTTTCTTTGAAAAATGTAAATGCCATCGCCCACTACACCGACTGGATCGTAGCGCACGTACACGTAGGAGCACTTGGCTGGAACGGTTTCCTTACATTTGGTATTCTCTACTGGCTGTTCCCACGCCTTTATAACCGCCCGTTGTACTCCACCAAAGCGGCCAACTTCCACTTCTGGATCGGTACGCTGGGTATTATTTTCTATACCATTCCCATGTACTGGGCGGGCTGGGTGCAGAGCTCGATGTGGAAAGAGTTTACACAGGAAGGTCTTTTAAAATACCCCAACTTCCTTGAAACCGTAACGGCCCTCAAACCACTGTATTTCCTCCGCGGTGTAGGCGGCTCGTTGTACCTGGTAGGATTTGTGGTGATGATCTATAACCTCTGGATGACGGCCATTAAAGGCAAGTTCGTGGCTACCGAAACCGCCAAAGCCATGCCGTTGAATGCCATCTGGCATCCCGAGAAAAGCGAGTACTGGCACCGCAGGCTCATGGAGCGCAAGCCTTTGGCATTAACCATATTCTCTCTGATAGCCGTGGCAATCGGCGGGATGATCGAAATGATCCCGACGTTCCTGGTCGAATCCAATGTGCCCACCATTGCGAGCGTGAAGCCATACACGCCGCTGGAATTGCAGGGCCGCGATATTTACGTCCGCGAGGGCTGCTACGTGTGCCATACGCAGATGATCCGTCCGTTCAGGTCCGAAATCGAGCGGTTCGGGGAATATTCCAAGTCGGGGGAATTTGTATATGACCACCCACACCAATGGGGCTCCAAACGCACCGGGCCGGATTTGCACCGGATAGGCGGCAAATACCCCGACTCCTGGCACTACAACCACATGGAAGATCCCACCTCGATGTCGCCCGGCTCCATTATGCCACGTTATGGCTGGCTGCTGGAAGACGACCTGGATACGACCACAACCAAAGCCAAGATTGAAGCCATGCAGACGCTGGGCGTGCCTTACGAAAAGGGTTACGAACACCAGGCCAATGCCGATCTCGTGAAGCAGGAAAAGGCAATCCAGGAGCGTCTGAAACAAAGCGGCATCAAAACGGCGGCGAATAAAGAGATTATCGCGCTGATTGCCTACATGCAGCGACTTGGTACTGATATCAAAAATTGACTTCTATGAAATTCCGTAACTACCTCGAAACCATAGCGGGAGTGGGCATTTACCCGCTCATTTCCCTCCTGATATTCTTTGCTTTCTTCGTCGGCCTGCTCTTTTATGTGTGGGGGCTGGATAAAAAAAAGCTCGACAAAATGCGCAGCATTCCGTTGAATGACGGTGTGGCGAAAAAGACGGTACTATCGCTTCTCTTGCTCGGGTGCATTGCATTACCGGCCGCGGCACAGGAAACTACCGAAAAAGTCCGGGCTATTACCGAACTGGACCTTATCCTCTACGTACTACTCGGCGCACTGGTGTTCATCATTATCCAGCTCGCGATCCTGCTCGGTTCGGCGATGAATTTGCTCAACAAAACCGCGCACGCTTCTCATAATGAGCCTACCCACGTTTTCAGCGCGCATTGGTGGAAGAAGTTCAGGGGCATTAGTGTGGCTTTGAAGGATGAGAAAGATATCCTGATCGACGGGCACGACTACGACGGTATCCAGGAGCTCGACAACCGGATGCCCCCCTGGCTGCAATTCCTTTTCTACACCACCGTTTTCATCGCTGTGGTTTACTCGGCCTACTATTTCAGCGGCCTGGGCGATCTGCAAATAGCGGAGCTCGATAAGGAAATAGCCACTGCCGAAGCAGAGAAAAAGGCTTATATGGAGAAAGTAGGTGCGAGCATGGACGAAAACTCCGTGACACTCCTCACGGACAAGGCGGCCGTGGAGGCCGGGATGAAAATCTTTCAGGAAAAATGTACCGCCTGCCACGGAACCGAAGGCGGCGGCTCGGTAGGCCCCAACCTCACCGACACATACTGGCTGCATGGCGGAGGCATTCACAATGTGTTTAAAGTCATTAAATACGGTGTGCCGGAGAAAGGGATGATCTCCTGGGAGAAACAACTCTCTCCTACCGACATCCAGAAAGTCGCGAGCTTCGTGCTTTCACTCAAAGGCACCAAACCGGCGAATGCCAAAGAACCGCAAGGGGAGCTTGTTAGTGAAGAGGCGGTAGCAGAGAAATAGTTGAATCATGAAAACGAGTAACGAAACACGGCCCCTCTACCCTCAGCGCCCAACCGGCAAATGGCATAACCGTCGTGTGGTGTTCAGCATAGCCATCATTGCTTTGCTGTTTGTTACGCCGTTCATCCGGCTCGATGGGCAGCCGCTGGTCTTGCTCAATGTGATTGAAAGGAAGATCATTCTTTTCGGCATTTTCATCGGACCGCAGGATTACTGGCTTTTCGGGCTTACCACACTTTCGTTCTTTGTGTTTATCGTGTTGTTCACGACGGTTTTCGGCCGGTTATGGTGTGGCTGGGCATGCCCGCAGACAGTTTTCATGGAAATGGTGTTCCGTAAAATCGAATATGCAATCGAAGGCGACGCCGGCAAACAAAAATTGCTCGACAAAGCGCCCTGGACATCGGACAAAATCCTGAAAAAGGGTTTGAAATACACCATTTTCCTGATAGTATCCTTTGTCATCGCCAACTTGCTTCTGGCCTACGTACTGGGTACCGACGAGCTTTACAAAATTATTTCCGAGCCTGTTGAAGACCATATCGGCCTGTTTTCTGGCATTGTTATATTCACGGCCATATTCTACTGGAACTTTGCATGGCTGCGCGAACAAGCCTGCACGGTGGTATGCCCGTACGGTCGCCTGCAAAGCGTGCTGCTCGACGGCAACTCAATCAACGTCGCCTACGACCATGTACGCGGGGAGCCACGGGGTAAGCTGCACAAAGGGACCGACCGTACCGAAGGCGACTGCGTCAGCTGCTTTCAATGCGTGGCCGTGTGCCCGACCGGCATTGATATCCGCAATGGCACCCAAATGGAATGTGTAAACTGCACAGCCTGCGTGGATGCCTGCGACTCGATCATGGACAAAGTCGGGTTTGAGAGGGGTCTCATCCGCTATACTTCCGAGAATGCGATCGTGCGGAAAACCTCCAAGGTCCTGACGTCCCGCACCTGGGGTTATGCGGCGGTATTGGTACTGCTGTGGTCGGCGTTGGGTTTCGTTGTGGCTACCCGCACCGACACCCAAACGACCCTTTTCCGTGCTCCCGGCAGCCGCTATATCGAGAACAGCGACGGCACGATCAGCAACCTGTACACTTTCAAGATATTCAATAAGACTAACCGCATCATTAAACCCTCCTTACACCTCGACACCCCGCACGGAAAGCTTCTATTCGCCGGATCACCCGATTTGACGCTCGAAGCTGCGGGGATGTCCGAGGGAACGGTGTTCGTAATCATTCCAAAATCGGAGTTGAAGGGCCGCAAAATGGTACTAAAACTTTCTGTTTCGCAGGGAAACCGGCAGCTGGAAAGTTTTGAAACCACCTTCATCGCACCTGAAGAATAATGTATTAACCTATTTTCAAATACTATGAAAATCAATTGGAAAGCATTTATTGCCGCTGTTTATGTCAGTTTTATATCGATGATACTACTGCTTGTGGGAATGAGCGCCGGGCAGAAGATCGATCTCGTGACCGACCATTATTACGAGGAAGAACTGAAATTTCAGGGCAAGATCGACAAGACCCAGCGCGCTACCGCATTGGCAGTGCCGCTGTCGTGGAAGATTACTGAAAGCGGTCTGCAAATCCAATACCCCGCAACTTTCGCAGATTCGGCCATTTCAGGCCATATCCGCATGTACTGCCCGTCCGATAACCGTAATGACCGCCAGTTTGCGATCGAAGTAAAAGATAGCCGGCAGACCGTCGCATTGTCGCAAATCCTGGCGGGGCGCTACAAAATTCAGGTCGACTGGAAAGGCGGAAACGAAACGTACTGGAACGAAGGCGTGGTCGTGATCGGCAACCAAAACCTTTGACCGATGATCACCGTCCTGCCCTACCTCGCCATTTCAATGGGGCTCATCAGCAGCTTCCATTGCGTGGGCATGTGCGGGCCTATCGCGCTCGCATTACCCGTGCATAAGGGCACGCGCACGCAGCAGATCGCGGGCGTGCTCGCCTATAATGCGGGGCGTACACTTACATACGCGACGTTCGGAATAGTTATAGGGACGCTGGGCGCCTCGCTGGCATGGCTTGGTGTGTTGCGCTATGCTTCCATGGGGATAGGCGTGGCAATGCTGCTTTATGTGCTCTGGCCGTCGGGATTGGAGCGCACGCTGCATATGCCTTTGTTCTGGCAAAAAATAGTAGGCCTGCTACGGCAAAAAATGGGTTTGCGCCTTAAAAGAACAGATTTGTTCGGCATGCTGACGCTCGGGACGCTCAATGGGGCAGTCCCATGCGGAATGGTATATATGGCCCTGATGAGTTCCGTCGCCACGGGCAGCGCCTGGAGTGGAGGGGCGTTTATGGCGCTTTTCGGGCTTGGTACTATGCCGGCCATGCTCGCATTGGGTATTGCCAGGCAACAATTCACCCCGGCATTGCGCACGCGCATTCGCAAACTTACGCCGGTTCTCGTTGCCATAGCGGGCATCTGGCTCGTTGCGCGTGGCATAGCCACTTCCTATCCAAATCCCACCAAATCATCCTCCGGCATTACCATCTGCCGTTAGCAGGCTTGAAAGTCTGTTTTTCACATGACATAAATCATGTTTTTCCCTTCGGCAGGTGGGTAGTTTTGATTAATCATCCAGATTAAAACTTCAACCAATGGACAAGGACCTGCTATTCAAATATAATATTCCGGGGCCACGCTATACCAGCTACCCGACCGTTCCGTACTGGCAGAAAACACCTCCCTCCATCGATAAATGGAAAGAGCTCGTGCAGGATGCATTCACGGTTTCGAACCAGAAAGAAGGAATCAGTTTGTACGTCCATCTTCCGTTTTGCGAGAGCCTTTGTACCTATTGCGGCTGCAACACCCGTATCACAATCAACCATGCAGTAGAAAACAAATATATTCAGGCCGTTTTGAAGGAATGGAAAATGTATTGTGCGTTGCTTGGGGAAGAAAAACCGCTGATTCGGGAACTGCATTTGGGCGGTGGTACACCCACTTTTTTCAGTCCGGGGAATCTGGTAAAGCTGGTGAAAGGCTTACTTGAAAATGCCCAGGTGCATACCGACGCCCGTTTTGGCTTCGAGGCACATCCGGGCAATACCACCGACGAGCATTTGGAGGCATTGTATTCCGTTGGTTTCCGCAGGATCAGTATTGGCGTGCAGGATTTCAACCCGGTAGTGCTCGCGATGATCAACCGGCACCAGACTTTTGAACAGGTAAAACACCTGACATTAAAAGCCCGCGAAATAGGCTACACGTCCGTCAACTACGACATCGTATATGGCCTGCCGCAACAGAAAAATTGCTCGATGATGCAGACGATGTTGCGCGTAATTCAGCTCAAACCCGATCGCATTGCATTTTACAGCTACGCCCATGTTCCGTGGATTAAGCCCGGCCAGCGCAGCTATACCGAAAAAGACCTGCCCGATGCCGACCATAAAATCGCCATCTACGAAACCGGCCGCAATGCATTGGAACTGGCCGGCTATGAGGACATTGGCATGGACCATTTCGCCCTCCGGTCCGACGAACTGTACAAAGCCGCTACCCAGGAACGTCTTCACCGGAATTTCATGGGTTACACCGACACCCGCACGCAACTGCTGATCGGCCTCGGCGCATCGTCCATTTCCGACTCGTGGTGGGGTTATGCCCAAAATGAGAAAAAGGTGGAAGATTATTACAAAAAACTCGCTGCCGACGAGCTCCCCGTGTTTCGTGGCCACGAGCTGAGCCGCGAAGACCTCATCATGAGAAAGCATATACTCCGGCTGATGACCTCCTTCGAAACCTCCTGGGCCAGCAGTTCGGAAGTTTGTGCGGAGCTGTATCAGGCACTTGAGAGACTCTCCGAAATGGAGGTCGACGAGTTGGTAGAGCTAGAACCTTTCCGACTGAGGATTACGGAAAAAGGCAAGGCATTTGTGCGCAACGTCTGCATGGCATTCGATGCGCGCCTCTGGGCCGACCTGCCACAGACTACGCTTTTCAGCCAAACAGTTTAATGATAAATTCTTGCGGTCTTCACCTGTGTCCTGTACTTTGGTATGTTTGATACGGATATTTTAATTCATACGCAGGTGATGACACGGCATATTGAAATGCTGGATGCCCTGTTCAAGCACGCGACCGAGGGGATCGTGGTGGTGGACAAACAGGCAAACATTGTAATGCTCAACCCCAAGGCAAAGGAACTTTTTGGCTACACAGATCGCGAGCTGATCGGCAGGAAAGTGGAAACACTGATTCCCCAGCGGTTCAACAAAAACCATGTGGGCTACCGCGACGAGTACCTCGAAGCCCCGCGTGCCCGTGGGATGGGCCATATGATGGACCTGTTTGCCCGGCGCAAGGATGGCAGCGAGTTTCCTGTGGAAGTGAGCCTCAGCCCTTTCAAAACGAGCGACGGCGAGTTTGTCGTGAGTTTTGTCATTGACATTACCGAGCGAAAAAAGCAGGAAAGCCGCATTATCGAGGCCAATCTTGAAATACAAAAATTAAATGCGGAGCTTGAAGAGCGTGTGCAACAGCGAACCGAAGAACTGGCCGCGGCAATCAAGCGCATCGAGCAGTCGCAGGAGGAAGTGGTGCGGGCATTAACGAAAGAGCGCGAACTGAACAATATGAAGAGCCAGTTCGTAACCATCGCCTCCCACGAGTTCCGGACGCCGCTCGCTACCATTCTGTCGTCGGCTTCGCTCATAGGCCGGTATTCGCACACGGAGGACGAAGAAAAGCGCCAAAAACACGTCCAGCGCATTAAATCGACGGTTAGCAACCTTACCGAGATCCTGAATGACTTCCTTTCCATCGGGAAGCTGGAAGAAGGCCGCATTCACTGCATACCGGTCCTTACCAATCTTAACGAGTTTTGTAAAAACCTGATTGAAGAGATCCGGGGACTTTGCAAGGAAGGTCAGGAGATGTTTGTAAGCTACGACGGCGAAGCCAATGCCTGGCTCGACAAGCAACTGCTGCGCAACGTGCTTTTCAACTTGCTTTCGAATGCGATCAAGTACTCGGAACCGGGAAAGACGATTTCTCTGCGAGTCAAAAATTGGAGCGGGCTGATCCGCATCGAAGTACAAGACCAGGGTATCGGTATTCCCGAGCAAGACCAGGGGCATATTTTCGACCGGTTTTTCCGTGCCAACAATGCAGGTAACGCGCAAGGTACCGGACTGGGCCTGAATATTGTGCAAAACTATATTGAACTCATGGGCGGTACCGTGCGCTTCCACAGCGAAGTCGGGCTGGGCAGCACATTTTTCGTGGAATTGCCCAACCGGGAGCCGGCATCCGTTAAACTCTAACCCTGACAACAAACGTACCAGACTTGGAAGCGAGAAAAATACTTTTGATAGAAGATAACCCCGAAATGCGGGAAAATACGGCTGAGATCCTTGAACTCGCCAGCTACGAGGTCATCACCGCCCGAAACGGCAAGGAAGGTGTGCAGCAAGCCGCCCACCACCACCCCGACCTGATCATTTGCGATATTATGATGCCCGAACTCGACGGCTACGGCGTGCTGCATATGCTCGGCAAGGACGAGCGCACGGCCTCTATTCCATTCATTTTCCTCACAGCCAAAGCCGAAAAGGAAGATTACCGTAAGGGAATGACTATGGGTGCGGACGACTACCTTACCAAGCCTTACGACGATGTGGAGCTACTCAATGCCGTTGAAATGCGCCTTAAAAAGAGCGACCGGCTGAAAAAGCAGTTCGAACGCTCTGCCGATGGCTTCGACCAGTTCATTAAGGAAGCACAGGCATTCGACCCGATCGTGAAGCTGGCGGAGGACAAGAAGGTGAAGGTTTTAAGAAAAAAAGAGACGATCTACACCGAAGGCAGCTTTCCGTCCCATGTATTTTTTCTGCAAAAAGGGAAGGTTAAGGCCTATAAATCGAATGAGAATGGCAAGGAATACATTACCGATCTTCTGAAAGAGGGCGAATTCTTCGGTTACCTCGATCTGCTCCAAGGCGCACCCTATGAAGAAACAGCCATCGCGTTGGAAGTATCGGAAGTGGCGATGATCCCCAAGGATGATTTTTTCAACCTGCTGCAAGGCAACCGGGAAGTTGCATCGAAATTTATCCGGATGCTTTCCAATGAAATTAAAGACCGGGAAGAGCGACTCCTTCAATTGGCTTACAATTCGGTGCGAAAACGCGTGGCGCAGGCCTTGGTAATGCTTGTGCAACGCTACCAGGAAGACCGTTCGAAACCGTTTTCAATGGCCGTTACGCGCGAAGACATTGCCTCGATGGTGGGGACCGCCACCGAAACCGTGATCCGGACGCTTTCGGATTTCAAGGACGAACGCCTCGTAGATATGAAAGGCAGCCATATCACTGTGCTGGAATATGAAAAACTGGCTCGGATGCGGAATTAGTACTCGTTATATTACCGGTAATGTATTCATCAGTTCCGTCTGATCATTGGTCAAGTTTAAACGGCCTAGAGTTCATAGGGGTTTTCTAGTTTTGATAAGAACTTCACAAAAATCTTTCAAACTATGGAACAAACAACGACACCTGCGACCACTCCAGAAAGTGAGGAAGTTGCGCCTGAAAATCGTCCGGGACTTGTACTTAATAATATTGCTGCAAGAATGATGCAATCAAGGAGGGATATAGACGCTTACCGCCGGGGAGAAATGTCACAAGCCGAATTTGACGCACTTGGAATCAAATTCTACTGAAGTTTATCCCAACGAGCGTTTTGGCAGCTACTTCTTATTCACGACGGTGCAAGACATCGTCGTGAAAGTAAATCTATTCCAGGATCCAAGATTTTTCCCCGATAATCCTGAAATAGAGGAAGCCTTTAACTTCTTTATCGAAACGAATAAGCATTCTATGGGCCTTGATGCCCGGCTCAGAAATACTGTAATAGCTATTCTGGCCAATTTCCTAAAAGAGAATAACCCGATTATCATTTACTATTGTGATCCACTCGACGGTAGGGGGCACTTGCGATATGCGAAGTTCAACAGGTGGTTCTATATGGTTGGTGATCCATCCGTCGAAAAACATGACCGGGAATTCATTGTCAACGACTTGAAGATCGACGAGAGCGGCAATGTTTTTAGAACAAAACTAACAGTCTACGCCTCCATTCTTCTGCGAAAAAACCATCCTGATTACGACTCTGCTATTAGTCTCTTCCATTCCGGAGAATTGGACAAGACCGGCAAGCTATGAAAGCCCGGCCTCAATCGCCTCCAATTGCGCCATCATCTCCTGGCGGTAGGCCACGGTCTGATTGGTAATTTCCGGGATCAGCTTTTTGTAATAATTGACCCCTTCGAGCAGGTTTGCACGGAATTTGGAGAAGTATTTGGCCTTCTTGTCGTTCAGTGCGGCAGTATGCCGTTCTACATCCTTTTTGAGATAATCGACATAGAGATTCAATTCGTTGATGAACATATTGGGCCGGAGTTGCCTCGCCAGCAGGTCTATTTTTCCATAAATGTGCCCCACCATTTCGTCCAGCGAATAAACCCCCGAGAACCAAGCCAGATTCGGGCCCGGACAAATTGCTACTGCACGATTTTCCCTTGGTTTGATCAGATTATTCTTAACGAGCGCTGCTGTACTCAGTCCGTCGCAAAGGCAAAGCTTTTCGGTAACTGCGCTGATTTGCATTTGAAGGTCGGCCGGCTGCGGATCGAGCGCTTGCAGTTGCCTGATTTTCAATTGCTGATATTGGCGAGAAGCCGTGCAGATCGGTTCTTTGGTGAATTCAGTGTTTGAAACGAGATAACGTTTGTGACACGGGCTGCCGGGACGTCCTTTCGCAATGCGTTCGAGCCGCTGTTTCTCGGCAGTGCTGTCTTTAAAGTTGTTAAAAAGCACACCCAAGGGAGACGAATCGCTTACATAGTATGCATCGCTGTCGGCATTGGCCAATGCATCCAAAGTGGTCTTGTCGACATTCGTAACTTCCGGTACGAGCAGGAATGGGCTTCCCCAGCCCGTAGCTTCGATTCCGTAATATTCCAGCAAGAATGCGTTTTCAGCCGCGGTACCAATGCCACCTTGCACGGATATGCGTGTACGCGGCGTTCGTGTGAGCGTAATACGCTTGTTTTCCAATGCAGGCTCGTAGAGCGCTAGCAACTCGGTAAGCATTTCGGCGCGGCGGCTTTTGAATTCTTCCAAAACCGGCCCCAGAAGGTTCCCCTCCGTGGCAAATGCATGCCCGCCGCAGTTCAGTCCCGACTCAATGCGGAATTCGGAAACCCAGATGCCTTTCTTGGCTAAGAACTTCGCCTGGATTAATGCCGAGCGATAATCACTTACTTTAAGAATCAGTTTTTTGCGAAAGTTGCCTTCCTGGTCCGGAAAGAAATCGGGAAAAACTTCGAGATAACTGTACAAACGTGGATTCATGCCCGCAGAGAGGATAATTGAAGATGATAATTTGCTCAATGCGAAGCCGCGGAGCGCGGCCAATGCGTCCGTATAAATTTCATCAAGCACATTCCCGTCGCTATCCACATTCATTTTATCGACTTTCGACATGATATTCACGTCGATGCTCCCTGCTACCATTTGCTCACGTAAAGCAGCCGCTTGTGCATCCCGTTCGGCGCCTTCGGCCAACGCAAGCATTGTATCATACAGAAGTTTCATGTCGGAAGTCGGAGGTAAAAGGGTGAAATAGCGATCGATATCATTATCGCCACCGAACGGCTGACTTCTCAATCTTTCAAATTCTTCCGTCACCATGCGGTGCATCAGGTCGAGGTAAGCCGTGATCCTGCGGCTGCGGTAGTCCGGCTCCGACTTGACAATAGGCGAGTCGTCCTCCCCGCGCTGGCGGGCATAATGTACGCGCATTCGCTCGATCAGTTCGTCGTCGACGATGGACGCGACGGAAGAAATGCCATACTGGGCGACTTTAATGGGGGTATCGATGGAGTATCCCAGTCCGAGGACGGGTATATGAAAAGTATGCGGCATTGTTTTCTGGATGAGGTCTTGATAGTTCATCCAAAAGTACTCGGCCACCGCCGCAGGAAAACTGACGCCGCTTAGCTATGATACTGAGAAACGTCATACAGCCCCCACAGCTTCATTTTTTCTTCGCCTTCTGGGGCTTCGAAGCCGCCGCCAGTTCATTCTCCTTCATCCGATAGGCCACAATGCGTTTAATTAAGTCGAGCGGCAGCGGGTCCTTATCCGGCAATTGAAGCGCCGACTTGCTCATTTTGTAACCGGAAAGCTCCGTTTTGAACTCCGCCAGCAAAGCCTCACTGTAAGGATAAGACAACGAAATGTGGTTTGTCGCAGCCGAATAATAGATCAGAAATCCAAAATGCTTGTAAGCCGGAATCTGGTAACTGATTACTTCCTCGGCATCCGGTGCCGTCTCCCTGATCGCATTCCGGATTGCTGCCAGCCGCTCCTTCTTCTCGCTGCCAAATGTATCCTGATATTCGTCGACGGATTTAAAGTCTGTTTTTGCCATGCTGATCGAGTTCTTTGATGAGTAATTTTGAGAGCGAGTTGCCTGTCGTCCCCGCACTGAAAACTGACGTCAATACCGACAAAAACTCCTTCTCCGAAAATGGCTTGCCCAGCACACCGTTGATGCCCAGATCCGCGTAAAAATCCTTGTCGCGGTCGGACAGATCGCCGGTAAAACCTACTACCGGCGTGGATGCTTTCAGCGGATCAGCATTGCTGCGGATTTGCCGGGTTAGCTCGGAGCCATCCATGCCGGGCATATTGATATCAGTGATCACGAGGTCGTATGAATGCTTCTCGAAAAGTTCGAGGGCGTCGTCCCCTGAGCCTACCAAATTGTAGGAGAGCCCGTACTTTTCAAGCAACCTGCTCATCAGTACGAGGTTCAGTCTGGTATCGTCGGCGACGAGCACTTTTTTGCCCTGCAATACTACTTGCTTCGTCACAGGAGATTGGCTCTGGGCGGATTTCCGCTTTTCGGCCACCTCCATCGGGATCGCTACTTTGAACTCCGATCCTTGCCCCAACACACTTTCAACTGAGATTTTGCCCCCGTGCAATTGTACAATCCGCTTGCATATCGCCAGCCCGAGCCCTGTGCCCTGCTTCCCTACCGAGGCGCCGTCAATCTGGCTGAAATCTTCGAATATTTCCTTTAAATGTTCCTGTGCGATACCGATTCCAGAATCCTTAACCCTGATTTTCAGGCGTTTCTTCTGTCCCTCGACACTTTCCAGACTGGCTTCTACCAACACCTTTCCATGTGTCGGCGTAAACTTTACCGCATTGCTCAGCAGGTTAATCAACACTTGCTTGACTCGGAACTCGTCGCCTAAGAGGCATATTTCCCGCCCTACGTTGATTTTAGATACAATTTCGATATCCTTTTCACCCGCGAGTACACTCATCAACGCCAGCACCTCATTGACGAGCTCTACCGGACTGAAAGCCTGATATTGCAGTGTCAGTTTACCGCGTTCCAATTTAGAAAAATCCAGCAGATCGTTCACCAGCGTTTGCAAAATCCGTGACGAACTTTGAATGGCTTCTACGCTTTCCTTCATCTGGCCGTCAAGGCGATCGGAGTCCATGAGCTGGGAAAATCCGATGATTGCATTGAGCGGCGTCCTGATTTCATGCGTAACCTGCGCCAGGAATTCCCCTTTATTCCGCGCAGCTTCGGTGGCCAGCGCTGCATATTTGACGATCGTTTCGTCGTTGTGGTACAGTTTTACCAGGTTGCGGATGATAATGATTGTCATCAGCAAGACCACAAGCGCGCCAGCCCAAAATAGGTGATTTACTTCTTCAAACTCATTCGATGTTTCGGTCAGCAGCAGGCGCCTGAAATTCCTCGCTTTTTCTTCCTCGGTCGCTTTCAGCGATTTAAGGGTCAATTGCAGATTGGCAAACAGCTCTCCATTCAGGAAGAGTAATTTTTGCTCCGCCTCGTTAAGTTGTCTTTTTACCCGGTTATACTCGTCGTAACGGCTCAAATCCAGCTCGCGGGCAAGCAGATAAGGCATTACCAGCGAATCGCGCTGGATAATCACCTTCGTTTTCTCTTTGGCAGCACCGTCGTCGTGCTTGTTCGTAATAGCGTCGGCCAGCCTTTTGAAAAGACCGCGTTTCTTCTTTTGTATATCCTCAGACACCACCGAATCGACCTTGGATGTCCTTTTCACACGAATGGGCGAAGGCTTCGGTTGGGATTGTTCGTGCTGGATTTGCTCACTGCGTTGTACCGAGAGGGCAAAAAGGCTGTCGACCAGGATCTTCATCCGGATAAATTCCGCATTGCTTTCCCGCTTGCTTTGAATGAGGCCAGACAATGCCGAAGGCCGGTCGGCATGCTCGGTTTCGAACTTGTTGAGAATGTTGGAAACATCCTGAAGCTGGCCCGAAAATGCCGTAAGGTAAGCTGAATCCTGTGTAATAATAAAGAGCCGGCTGTTGTTCTCTGCCACATAGAGGAGCGAAATACAACTATCTATCTTCTGGTAGCCATTCATATCCTTTCGGAGTTCCTGGATATTCTCGCGGATCGTCTGCGATTTTGTGCGCGTCAGCAAAAGCGTAAAAACGAACGATCCGAGTATAACAACCAGTAGAATGGTCCAGACAAAGAACGCCCTGGATAAGGTGCGGAAAGGAATTTTCATCTGGGAAAACCTATGTTTCGAGGGTTGGTTTGAGACAAAGGTAAACAAGCAGATACAAAACACTGCCATACCGGTCATCTATTATTTAATCTACCAAACCACCAGATCAGTTACATGCCAATGCATTGGCTAAGTTTCCAGCCACGCTTTAAACGCCGGTGCCTTTTCCCTGCTAACAACCACTTCCTGAGAAGTCTGCGGCCGCAGCTCCACTTTAAGTTTGCCATTAAAATAGGTGTGGATCTTCTGAATAGCGTCGATACGGGCAATGAACTGCCGGTTGAGCCTGAAAAAATTCAGAGGGTCTATCAACGATTCCAGCTCTTCCAGCTTATAATCGACCAGGTATTGCCGGCCGTCGCTGGCGACCAGGCATGCCATTTCGTTAGCTGTATAAAAGTAGGCGACGTGCTCCTGGTTGACAGGGATTAGTTGTTCTCCGTTTTTAACCAGAAACCGTGTTTTAAAAGGCCGCTTGGTCATTTCAAGGCTATCCAGCAGCGTTTCCACCTTTCTCGCATAAGCTTTGGGAGAAAAATCTTCCCGAATATTCTCGTATTTCCGGATCGCTTCCGCCAATTCGGGCGCTTTAATCGGTTTCAGGAGGTAATCGATGCTTTTGACGCGGAATGCCTTGATCGCGTACTCGTCGTAAGAGGTCGTGAAAATGATCGGGCTGTGCGCGGGAAATTCTTCGAATATCTGAAAACTCAGACCATCGGCGAGCTGGATGTCTGAAAAAATAAGGTCCACCGGTTCCGCGTTCGCAAACCATTTCCGGCCGGCCTCGACGCTGTCCAGCACCGCAGTCACTTCCATCCGCGGATCGAGTTTTTTAATCAACTTTTCCAGCCGTTCCGCTGCCGGATATTCGTCTTCAATGATCAGTATTTTCATAGCTATCGGGCGGAACCCGCCCTGGTGTCGTCATCTATCCCGCTAACTGGTCCAGTAGCGGTATCTTTACGGTAAATCGCTCCCCATCGCTGATTATTTCCACTTCCCGGTCGGTCAACAGGCTATACCGGTTGATAATGTTCTGCAACCCTACCCGGGTCGATTTTTCCAGAATGGTCTTCTCCGAAATATTGTTCTCCACCACCAGATATTCGGAGGCCTCCTCGCGGATCACAATCCGCAACGGGTGTTCGCGCGAGGCCACATTATGTTTAATTGCATTCTCAATCAGCATTTGCAGGCTCAGCGGCGTGACATGCTGCGCTAATGTGGCTGTCGAAAGCTGCTTTTCTACCTGCAAGTTTTCCCTGAACCGAATCTTGTTCAAATACACATAAGCATCCACGAAAGTGATTTCGTCGCTCAGTAATACCGTGTTTTTGTTCCGGCTTACGAGCACATACCGGTACACGTCCGACAATCTTTCGAGGTAATCCTGCGCGGCGGTGTTCTCATCGTCAATGAGTGCCGCCAGCGTATTCATGCTATTGAACAAAAAATGCGGATCCAGCTGGTTTTTAAGCACTTCCAGCTGGGATTGTACATTTTCACGCATCAGCGCTTCCGTTTTCCGTACATTCATTTTCCAGGCATCAAAAAAATAAACCGCCTCATAAACCAGGTACACGATCACCGTCGGCACGATGCTGATCCGGAAACCCATCGCCAGCGCGCTCACGTGATAAACCGGCTTGTAATAAACTTCATCGAGTAGCAGCGACACCACGAAAACATAGGCCACCGCCAGCACCGCCTCCGCAACCACCCTTCTGCCGGTTTGGTTATATTCCGGAAAAATGCGGCGCATCCAAATGATAATGTACCGGTTCCCCTCCCAGAATGTAAGCGTGAGCAACGTAGAAAAAAGCACACTGAGGAAGAAATGCTGGCTCAGTTTCAGGAATTCGTCAAAGGCGATCATCACGGCAATAACCATTCCCATGAACGGGATACCGATGATCCGCCAATTCCTGTCGTTGAGCGTATAAGCCTTTTCTTTCATCGCAAGTGAATATCGGCGGGCAAACTACTCGTTTACACGCCAATTTTCAATTAAAATGTATACCGGAAATAAGGTACCGGAAAAAACGGTTGCTGATACTGGTTCACCAGCTCGTTGGTACGCGGGTTGTAGGTCTGCTGGAAAATGTTTTTGCGGGCCGTCACGTTCTGCAAATCCATCGAAAACTCCATGGTGCTCCGGCGCATCTCGCGACGGTAGGAAAAACGGATGTCGGTGCGAAAATAGGCGCTTTGCCGGAACGAATAAGCGCGGTTTTCGTCGTAAACGGCTACACCTCGCGCCCGTGACGCAGCCAGGTTCAATGGCGTAATGTATTTACCACCCACCAACGAAGTTTTGATATTGGCGCTCAGGACATTGTTGTTACCCAGGCGGAATTCCTTACCTCCCAGCACATTGAGCACATATTTCGTATTAAAAGCAGTGTTACGCTCCACTTTATCGCTGCCTTTGTATTTCGAATCGAAGAATGAAGTCGTGAGCAGGAAGTAATAGCCTTTGTTGAAATACTTTTCCAAAGTAAGCTCGACGCCCATATTATGGCCGCTGCCCTCATTCACCAGGCTATCGCGGTCCGAAGGCCCAAACGAGGCGCCCATATTCAAAGCCGAATAGGTAGACGCCCGCTGCTCAACCGGCACATTGTAAAGCTTTTGGTAATAAGGCTCGATTTTCAATAACAGGTTTTCGGTCAGCCGATTCTGATAGCTGAACACAAAGTGATGGCTTTTGGTAAAACCAAGATCCTTGTTAGTCCGCACCGGCCCCGACTCGTCCGGCGTTTGTACAAAATAGGTATAGATATTCTGTGCCTGACTATTCAACCCGTACCCCACGCTCACGGATTGCCCTTTACCAAACACGTATTGCAAACCGGCCCGCGGCTCCACGGCGACATTGTTGTTCAGGTTATAATGCTGGAAATGGATTCCTGTTGTGAAGATCAGTCCCTGTGAAAGCCGGTATTTCCATTGCCCGTAAGCTTGCGTGAGCACTGTATTCTCGCCACTTACATTCGCGCGAACGGTGTCGATCTTCCCGCCCTGGTAAATCGAGCGACTGTACAGATCGAAATCGAGCACATCTACGGTAATGCCTCCGTAAAGGCTGCTTTTTGCATTCATTTTATGTCTCACATTCAAAACCGCGGAGTATTTGGAGGTATTGTATTTCGCTTCGCCGCTCAGGAAAGCTTCACGCGCCGGATTGCTGATAGAATCGCCGCTGAACCGCTCTCGTGTTGTACTCATACCCAGGGTAAGTTTGGCGAAAGTTTTGGCAGTTAGGTTGTGTTCGTAGGCCAGTCCAAAAATGTTTGTACCGTATTTCACACGGGTGTTGGTGTTTTCGGTGCCGTACATATTCGAAAGTGTTGTATCAACCTCATTTCCCAGGAAATTCACGTCACTGCTTCCTGTTATGCCAAAAAACGTCAACTTGCCTTTGTTACCGGTTGGCACGGCCACTTTAAAATTCAGATCCTGGTAATCGGGAATAGCAGTGCCGGTTCCGAATTGCAAACCGAGCGCTTTGAAAAGCCCGAGCGTCGAGTAACGGTAATTCAAAAGGAAGGATGACTTGGAATTCCTGGAAAAGGGCCCTTCCGCACCGAGTTCAAAACCGTTGAAGCCGACCTGGCCCATTAGTTCATGTTTCTGATTATTGCCTTCGCGAAGTTGCAGGTCGAACACCGCCGCCAGGGCATTTCCGTATTGGGCAGGAAAGGCGCCGGTAAGAAAGTCGGATTTACCGAGGACGTTGTTGTTCAGCATGCTCACCGGCCCACCGGTAGCCGCGAATGAGCCGAAGTGGTTAGGATTAGGGATATTAAGGCCTTCCAACTGCCACAGCGTACCCGACGGCGAGTTTCCGCGGACCACGATGTCATTCCGCGAATCGTCCCCGGACACTACCCCTGCGAAATTGGCCGCCATCCTCGACGGATCGCCCAATGCGCCGGCATACCTTTTCGTATCGTCCACATTAAACGACCGGCCGCTTACGAGCGACAGTTCATTATTGGTTTTAGACTTATCGCTTTTGCGGTCGGCTGTAATTGCTACCTCATTTAGGTTTTCTACCGCCTCAGTCATGGTTACATTCAAAACCACTTCCTTGCCCGCCGTCACAACGATGTTCGACAGGCGCTGCGGCTCGTAGCCCACCGTTGTGATCTGGAAAGACTGGCGACCCACAGGCACACCCGGAATGCTGAACTCGCCCCGAAGATCGGTTACAGCACCAACCGGACTTGTCCCGGCCTCGCGGACGAGTAGTATCGACGCCCCGATTACCGGCGATTTGGAAACTTCGTCGCGGATTGTCCCGCGAATCGTTTGCGTACCTTCCTGTGCGTATAGGCTGGTAGCGAAAAGAAATGTCATGGCTAATAGTAATGCTTTCATTGGCTAAATTTTGAATTGATAACCAAATTTCTCCATAACACGCTGTGTTTGAAATCAGGTGGGCGGTCAACCGTACGGATCCGGGGGCGAAGCGGCGGGAGCATTCGGGGAATCGTCCGGGGATGTAAGGCGCAAGCGCACCAAACTTATTTGGACTTATTATAAACAAAGGCCTATATTTGCCTATCGAACCTGCTCGCGCCCCGATTGCATGACTGCCCATACTACCGATAACGCTCCTTTCCGGATAGACGAAACGTCTTTCAAGCAGATATATCTGGCTCATTGGGAGAAGGTTTACGCGGTTTGCTATCATACTGTCCGCGACCCGGAACCTGCGAAAGGGATGGTGCAGGAAATCTTCAAATCGCTCTGGGAACGGAAAGACGAGCTGGAAATTACGACCTCCGTGGAGCGTTACCTGCTTCGTTCAGCCAAATTCAAGGTATTTGAATACCTTCGGAATACCAAATCCCGCAAGGAGCATAACCAGATCGCATTTGCAGACTATTGCGACCGCACGCATTGCACCGAGAACGACATTCTCTATAACAACCTCAAAAACAAAGTCGATGACCTCGTGGACACCCTGCCCTGCCAGTGCCGGCGCGTCTACAAAATGAGTCGCGAGGAAGGACTAAGCAACAAGGAAATCGCCTCGTCGCTGCTGATCTCCGAAAGGGCTGTCGAATACCACATTACCCGGGCGCTGACGACACTTCGCGCCAACCTTGCCGAATATATGCACTAGAATCGCGGGTGCTGCTTACGGCTAAACTCAATTTATGCTACTTTTACTTTCAGGAAGCGTCACCAACCGAACTGTGTAGTATTTGAATGAAGATCAGTAAAGAACTTATTGAAAAATACCATCATGGCCGCTGCACCGACGAAGAAAACGCTGCGGTGGAAGAATGGTTGCTAAGCGACGGTGCCGACGAAACCATGGAATGGACCTTGCCCGAAGAAAAAGCGGTGCTGCAATCCGAAATGTGGAATGAAATCTCAAGTGTGCTACCCTCTTCGCAAGAAACGCCGGCTCCCAAGGTAAAGCACGGCCTGACGCGCCTGCTATGGAAACCCGCGGTGGCTGCGTGCCTGCTCGCCATATTGGGATCGGTCCTTTATAGTCGGAAGCACGAATCCATCACGCGGGAAGTAATTGCGCTCAACAATAGCTCGGGCACGGAAAACAGGGATCTTCACGAGAAAGATTTTACACTTTCCATCGCCCCCAAAAGCAATGTAGCCCTCAATAGCAAAACCGGCATCATGGATTTCTGCGGGGCTGTGCTGATCAGCCCTAAGGAGGACATCGAACTCATCTTTCAGGGCACCTGTGCCAACCCTGCCCAGAACCGGGAAAAGGTTTCTCTAAAAAAAGGGCAAAATTACATTGCCCTCAACTATGGAGGCAACGCAAAGACGGGCGAAGTGATCGTCGTCGAGGAAGGGGCCATGGTAAGCCTCCCGCCGCTTGTTTTAAAGCAGCTCATGCATCAGTTCAATATTTAACCTAACTCATGGCACATTGTTACCGGGGTTTTGTTCACCTCGTTCTCTTCGTTTTGCTTTGCGTGGCTCTGCTGCCCGGCTGCCGGGAACAATCCAGGGAAAAAGAACTTATCGCCGGAAAGAAGTACAGCGTGTATGCTATGATGAAAAACGGCAAAGAATATATCCTTCAAATCGATTCGCTTGCTTCGGGTGAAATTAACCCCGAAAAATCTGGTGCGAGCGTCGTTCCTGCGCCACTTTACTATGACCTTATCGTGCGCGACGGCAAATACTACAGCGTCGATCGCCGGACCGGGTCTTTCGTGCGATACAAGATTAGAAAAGGGGAATTTGTGAGGGACACGGCCATTGCTGTAACGGGCTTTTCGTCAGTTGAAAACTACAACTGGCTATCGCAAGACTCCTTAATGATCCTCGGCTACGACGACGAAGCCCGGAAAGTGCGTTATGTAAAAATTGATGTCCGTGACCTGAGTATTACACAGGGCACGGTACCCATACCTGCGCCTTTCGGCAACTACAACTGGCTCTCCATCGGTTTTTCGCAGTTTCTTGAAAACAAATTATACGTTGGCTACTGCTACCACTCCTCCTCGCTCGACAACTATACCACTGGCGACACCATTTACACCGCCATCCTCGATTATCCTCAGCTCAAAACGCTCAAAACGCTCAAAGACACTCGTTCTGTTTACCCGGGTGGGGTGAATACGCGGCAAACCCACTCATTTGTGACTGAAAACGGGGATTTCTACTTCATTGCCTGCCCGGGGATAGCATCCGGAAATTATCCGGAAAAACCGACCGGCATCTTCCGCATTAAAAAGTCAAGGGATGAAATCGACCCGGGATACTTCTTCAATATCTCAACGTCTGCGATTAAAAATCACGGCTATGGATTTTGGTACGTGGGAAATGGCAAGGCCATCGTCAGAACCGAACGCAAAGGGCTTTACACCGGCATGAAAGACCACTACAAAGTCCCTCATTTCGACTTCTTTCTGCTCGATCTTGAAAATCAAACCACCAGCCGCCTCGCTCTTCCACTCGACAAGGGGACTTCGCGCCAATGCGTGCTCGTTGAAATTGCGACAGTGTATATTACTGTTAATTCAGGAAAAGAGGGGTGTTATGTATGGATGCTCAATGCAGAAACCGGGTCTTTAAAAAAGGGGCTGAAACTCAGTGACGACACCGAATATATCTTGCGGTTGGAGCGGCTGAAGTGAGTAGCGTTCCCTAACCATTCGTCACCTCTTGAGGAGTAAGGCCAAGCAGGTCTACGATCATTTGGATATCGACACCTTGCTCTTCATTTGTCGGGCTGTAATTATCTTCCGCTCGGGATTTCATCCATTTCCATAGTGTGTCCTGACAGAGGTTAATGTGTTTCCAATTTACACGAAAGCGCCGCGGCCGCATTTCGCGATGACCTTCCCAAAAGCCATTTTTCACCAAACGGCCTTCGGGAAATGAGCAGTTGGGCTACTTATTTCAAAAGATTGGCGAAATAAGAATCAGTATCCAATGAATATCTTTAAAAAAATCAATGCATGGCTGCACCTTTGGCTCGGGCTGGCTTCCGGCATTGTAGTTGTGATAGTGGGCTTCACGGGTTGCATCCTCGTTTTTGAAAGCGAGTTGGAAGCCCTGACACTAAAACATCTGCACGCCCCGAATCCCAAAAACAGAGCCATGCTACCACCATCCGCATTGTGGAAATCAGTCAAACAGGCGCTGCCCGATAAAGAGATTCACAGCGTTTGGTACCATGGCAAAGACCAGACGGCCCATTTCAGCCTCAACTCCGATTCGCTCGTTTACGTAAACCCCTATACAGCTGAGATCGTGGCGATGGTAGATCATGAGGATTTCTTTCATTTTATCCTCGATGGCCATACCAGTCTGTGGATCGAAGGAAAAATCGGAACGGGAATTGTCAGCTACGCTACTCTGATATTTTTCATACTGTTAATCACCGGAATAGTACTCTGGTGGCCCAGGAAGTGGACAAAATCGGAAAAAGACAAGGCGTTGACGATCAGATGGCGGGCGAAGTTCAAGCGTGTCAATTACGATTTGCACAACGTGCTGGGCTTTTATTCGCTCACCATCGCATTGATATTGGCGATTACCGGGTTGATCATGGGTTTTCAATGGTTCAATAAAAGCTTCTATTGGCTTGTTTCTGGTGGACAAGCGCCTCAGCGCTACGAACGCGCGTTTTCAGATACTACGCAAAACGTGCCATTGACGAGTGTGGCAAACATAGATGCGGCATGGCGAAAGGGTGTTACGGAAATCGGGGTGCTGAACAAAGATGCGATCATCGTTTCGTTTCCTGAAAAGCCTTCCGAGCCCATCGACCTGTGTACGGATATGCATAATGGCTCCTGGCGCTACGTGTACCTCGACCAACATACCCTGGAAGTACTACCTGCAAGCCAGCCGCAAATCTCGGAGCTGGATGTGGCCCAATGGCTCCGCCGGACGAATTATGCCATGCACGTAGGCGCGGTCGGCGGAATGCCCACCAAAATCCTGTTCTTCATAGTCAGCCTGATCTGCACAAGCTTACCTATCACCGGATTTTACATCTGGTGGGGTAAAAAGGCTAAAACCAAAAAGCGCCCCCTCCGTTCTCCGGCATTCATCCGCAATACGCTTTCTTCCTTATGAAATTTCAATATAGCTACCGCTTCTTCTCGTCGGTTCTGATTAGTCTATTGATCGCTCAAACCAGCTTTTCTCAAACATTGCCCGGTTATCTGATCAAAGGGACGCTCATAGATTCTGCTTCTTCCAAAGCCATTGAGTTTGGCACAATCAGCATTCTCGACGACCAGCAGCAGATAGTGGCGCTTACCTATTCCGATGAAAATGGCTTTTTCAAATCCACGGATATTAAAACTGGTTCGTATTTTCTCAACTTATCGTTTGTAGGTTACCGCCAGAAACGGATCGCTTTCACAATCTCCTCCGCAGCACCGTTTGATTTCGGAAGCATAAAACTGATTTCCGACGTAAAGCAACTGGATGCCATAACGGTTACGGGTATGAAACAACTCGTTGAGCAACAGCCGGGGATGCTTATTTACAATGCTGAAAAGGACATCAGCAATACCGGCGGAACAGCGGCAGACGTACTCAGAAAAGCCCCCATCCTCAATGTGGATGCAGCTGGGAATGTCACCATGCGGGGAAATTCCAACCTGCGCATTCTCATCAATGGAAAGTACTCCGGCCAAATGGCCCGCAATGCAGCCGACGCCTTGAATATGATGCCTGCGGGATCAATCAAGTCCGTAGAGGTGATCACGAGCCCTTCTGCCCGATACGACGCGGAAGGTGCGGCGGGGGTTATTAATATCATCACCAAAAAAGGGAACCAGAGCACGAGCGGCACTATCGAAGTAGTGGGTGGGAACCTGGAACAGGCAATTAATCCTCGCATCGCGATAAACCGAGATAGGTGGAACGTCAGTTCAACGCTTCATTTGCACCGGTTCCGCAACAAGGAATTGTCAAGCATCCACCGTACCACATTCCAGAATGGTGCGGAGACAGGTAAAGTCCGTCAGGAGATCCTGCGCGACAATGCCAAACCACACAGCTCGGGGGATGTCCAAATCGAATACCTGGCCGATAGCGCCAATGCTTTCAATTTCTCGGCAAACGGCTGGCTTGGCAACTGGCCGCAAAACGGCGATCAGCATAATAGCAGGCTTACCCCGGATAGACAGATCATCGACCAGTTCTATCAATCCGTCAAAACCAAAGCGCCCAATAAAGGGATGGACCTGAATTTGGGTTATACCAAAAAATTCAGAAAACCGGGCGAAGAGCTGTACCTGATGGCGCAGTATAATCGCTCGATCGATGATTTCAATTACAATGCTAAGCAGTTCGACGATGAGCAATCACTCGTGTACCGGGAAATCAACGACAACACCACGCACAACCGCGAATGGACGTTCCAGGGAGACTATATCCTGCCGCTCACAACGTCGGGTAAACATGCGCTGGAAAGCGGCGTGAAAGCCATTTTACGTAACGTAGGAAGCGACTACCAGGTGCAAGCCAGCGAAAACGGCACACCCGAAAACCTCGGTACTATTCCGTCCCGCACCGACCGCTTCGATTACCGCCAGGACGTGCTGGCAGCTTATACCCAAATCAAATTTAAATGGAGCAACGGCTGGGCCCTGCACGCGGGTGCACGTATGGAAGGCACTTTCCTCGAAGGCCACCAGCGCGATGCGGGCGTACATTTCACGAGCAATTTCTCGAATTTCGTGCCGAGTGCGACTATTTTCAAGAAGCTCGATGCGAACAATAATCTTACATTAAGCTATACCAAACGCATTTCCCGCCCCTCGATCTGGGACCTCAACCCCAATCGCGAAAGCCAGGACCCTAAAAATGTCGTTGTTGGCAACCCCTCGCTCAAACCGGAGGAAGTGAACCAAATGGAGCTCACCTACGCATTGCAGACGAACTCCGACCTGTTTCTGAACATCTCGGCATTTGGCAGAAAAACCAATAATTCCATCGAAAGCATTGTAACCATGGACGCCGCGGGTGCGGCCACTACCACCAAGCAGAACCTTGCCTCCAATGCGCAATATGGTCTTAATTTCTCGACGTCGTTCTCGGTCCTGCCCGACTGGAAGATCAACAGCAACGCCAACATTCGTCGGGCGCACTTCAAAAGCGGCGTACTCGGGATCGACAACAAGGGCGCTGCCTGGGGAATCAATGTCAATACAAGCGTGAAACTACCCGGAAATTACAGTGTACAGGCATACGGCGACTATGATGCCCGCAGTATCGAGCTGCAAGGCTTCGAAGGCGCTTGGTTTTATTATAGCTTTTCAGCAAAGAAAGAGTTTCCCGCACGCAAGTTATCGGTCACGCTCACGACTGTGAGCCCCTTTGGCTCGTATCGATCTCAAAAGGAGGTCGTAAGTTCACCGGAATTCTATTCGATCATGCGCAACCAATACCTGATGCGCTCGGTAAAACTATCGATCAACTGGGAGTTCGGCGGGCTATTCAAGCAAGGCTCGGGACGCAAGATCAATAACGACGACCTTAAAAACGTCAAACAAGGCGGATGATACCTAAGGGTTAATCGGCCGTCATCTGCCTCGTATCAATGACAGGCTTGTCGATATTCAGCTACAAAAACGGATGCGATACTTTCCCAAATCCGAATTAATTGACCGTATGATTTCGCGCAATGGAAAACAAAAAAGCCCCTGACAAAATGCCAGGAGCTTTTCAATTTTTAAGCACCCATTTTACTTATAAAAGTTATCATTTTCCAGTACAAGCCCGGATTGTTGTTTTCTTAGATAAAAGTTGTCATTTTCCAGCTTAAATCCAAATCAAAACAACATATTCAATACCCGGGAGTACCTGGACGTGAGAGATCACCTGTTTAATTTCGCTAAAATCAAACCGTGGAATGCCGGATTACCGGCAAAGTTTGCAAATGAAGTATAATAGTGGTTAGTATGAAACAGAGACGGGTATTCTTTAAACCCTCCTTTAAATGCAATTCCTGTATGTTTTTTATCATGGCCAATAGCTTCTTTAATTCTTCCGGAAAGCATCTTTTCCTTAGCGGGTTTAAAGTAATCCTAAATCGGTGGCGAACTAAAATAATTTCGCCGAATTATGCATTAATTTCGACCAATACCTATATTATTGCAGACGAATGAAATTTAGTATAGTAGTTAAGGTCAGAGTATGTTGTCTCCCGGCAGGTTGCGGTGTATAATTGTAGACGATGAGGCTGATGCACGCCGATTGATTGAAAAATATGTGCAGAAAGTTCCCTTTCTCGAATTGGTCGGCTCTACCGAGAGTGCTACCGATGCCCTGTTCCTGATCAGGGATGTGAAGCCGGAAATAGTATTCCTTGACATTGAAATGCCCGAAATGACCGGATTTGAGCTCTTAAAGCTCCTTCCTGCCACCCGTCCCGCCGTGATCATGATTACGGCCGACCCCTCCTACGCGCTGGAAGGCTACGAGCACGAACTGACCGATTACCTTCTCAAACCAGTCTCTTTTGAAAGGTTTTTAAAGGCCGTCAACAAGGTGGACAGCGTGCGTTTCCAGAAACATTTGCCGGGCGGTTCCGAGACGACCCATGAATCTGTTTCATCCCGCAAAGAATCGCTGGAACACCTACCGGATACCGCGTTCTCCGGCACCCGAAATGACTTTCTTTTATTGAAAGAGAATAAAAAACTCATTAAAGTAGCACCCAGTGAAATACATTTCATTGAGGGCATGCGTGATTATCTCAAATTATATTGGGCGGACCGCGTTGCGGTGATTCATATGACAATGGCCAAGATCGAAGAAGCATTGCCTCCTGCGCAGTTTCTGAGGGTTAACCGATCCTATATCGTCAATAAAAAAGTGATACGAGAAATTGAAGGCAATGAGATTACCACGAACAGCGGGCGGAAAATTCCGATAGGCGTAACCTATCGCGCTAATGTGCTAGCGGCGTTACAGAAGAACAGAATCTGACAGGTTATGCGTTTCAATCCTATTTCTTCTGAAAAAAGGGCAAAAATAACGAGAATAATTTATCATTTACTGGCATGGATAGCGCTCTGGTGCATCGTGCGGTATTATAGTATTCCTGCACTCACCAGGGACAATCTGCAAGTAGTATGGCATGCTTCTGTTGTAGTTTTCCTGCAATCCATTTCAGTATTCTACCTGCTTGGCTATGTAGTGTTCCCACGCTTTTTGTACACCAGAAAAATAATCTCTCTGATTATAAGCATACTTATCATATGTCTGCTGGTGCACCTTACCAATTATTATGAGATCATGTACCTGGCTTCTATAACGAACGGATCTGCAGATAATCCTATTTATGTGAGCAAATTATGGGGCTTTTATCAAACCCGCAGCCATTGGGCTAGCTGTTTCGTAAATTTCGACATTGCATACGCCGACTATACGTGGAGTTTATATTATATCACACCCCTCCTTGCGATCAAGGTTATGCGCGATATTATTAATTCCAGAACAAAAAATATGCAGCTGGAAATGGAACGGCTACAACTTGAAAAAACCAATCTCAATCTCCAAACGCAAAGTTTACAATTACAAAAAAATAATCTCAATCTCGAACTGAGTTTTCTCAAATCACAGATCAACCCGCATTTCCTATTCAATACGCTCAATGCTATTTATACCAAAACGGTAGATGTGGATGAACAAGCTGCCGACCTAGTTCTTAAATTATCCGATCTGATGCGGTATAGTCTTTACGAATCGAGCAAGGAAAGTGTGGTACTATCCAGTGAAGTCGGTTACATCGAAAATTACCTGGACCTCGAGCGTACTCGTTTCTCCGACAAGGTGACGATTAATTATCAGTTAAAAGGCAACCCCGGCGAGTACCTCATCGCCCCGCTCCTGCTGGTATCATTCGTCGAAAATGCGTTCAAACATGGCACCGCCAAAAGCAAGTATGCATCCTACGTAGACCTTTCTATAATACTCGATGGCAACACTTTATATTTCAAAATAAAAAATAATATCCCCCAAAATGTCCGACTACAAAAGCGGGTGCAGAACGACAAGGTGGGAGGCTTCGGTTTGAGCAATACTTCGAAACGACTCCAATTACTTTATCCCGACAGACACAAATTGTCGGTGCAGCAGACCGATTCCGAATTCAGTGTGGACCTCGAACTGGTGCTGGACCCGGCTAATGTGATCCAGTACTTCACATCCTGATCACCGTTCATCCCGCTTCCGTATATACGCGAACGTCAGACACAATAAGTCGGGAAAGGTGGTACGACTTTTGTCAGAATACTTTATTAGAAATCAAATTACTTTTATTTTCAGAATTTCCTTTTGATATTGAAACGGCCGTGTGAAAATGCTTATCTGAATTTGAAAATGTCCGGATGAAAAACATTTTGATCGTAGAAGATTATCAGATTATCAGGCTTGCAACAAAACTACTCGTACTGGATTTATTCAAAACAGCTGCCATTCATGAAACAGGGTCTTTCAATGCAGCTTTGGCCGAGCTTGAAAGGCAACCGCAGGATCTTATTATCCTTGATATTCAGATTCCTGACGGACAGGGATTTGAGATGATAGCAATGATGCGTGCGATTCAGAAAAATGTCCCCATATTGGTCTTCTCGGCTGTCGAAGAGCGTATTTACGGCATCCATTATCTGCGGTCGGGCGCAAATGGTTTTGTGTCAAAAAATTCGTGTACCGAAGAAGTACAAACTGCCATTATATCTGTGGCGGATACCGGCAGGTACGTAAGTCCGAGAATCAAAGTGGAACTGCTGAACCAGCTCGACAAGCATCATTACCAGGCAGATAATCCGCTCCTGGAACTGTCAGCCAGGGAAATCACGATCATGGATATGCTGATCGAAGGCTTCTGGGTCAAGGAGATAGCCTCGCAACTACATCTTACCGAAAGTTCTGTAAGCACCTATAAGGCACGGATATTTGAAAAACTTCATGTATCCACGCTCATCGAAATGTTCCAGAAGGTAAGGCATTACAAGGACATGGATTGAAGATCTACCTCCCTCAAGAGCTCCTTGTGCATAAGCCCCCATTCATTTATTCGATCGATAACCGGCATAATGCTCCGTCCAATGTCTGTCAGCGTGTATTCGGTGTAGAGCGGAAAACCCGCCGACTGCCGCTTTTCGACGATCCCGCTCACTTCGAGTTCACGCAACTGCATGTCGAGCACGCGCGGGGTGGCCCCCCTGATCTCGCGATGCATTTCGCTGGGCCGGCGAAAACCCCGCTGGATCGCATCTAGCAGGCATGGTTTCCACTTTGCACCGAACACTTTCATGGCAATGGTGATGCCGCATTGGAGGTCTTCGGGTGTTTTCCGCTGGTACATATCGCTGATGAATAGGTTGGTCATGATCGTTTTATTCACTCCCAATTTAGTTAATACCGAATAAATTTTCGGTTACCGAATCTTTTTTCGGTAATTGATGGCGGCCCTGCAAAACCCGAATTTTGTGTCCGTCAAATTATAACGAACAGAAAATGAACACAAAACAAATCACCATCATAGGTTTAGGACAAATGGGTACAAAGCTTGCCGAATTGCTGGTTGCGAAAGGTTATACCGTGTCGGTCTGGAACCGCACCCGCGCGAAGGGCGACAGTATTGCGGGCGTAAAAGTGTTTGAGGACGTCGAAGAAGTAGTCCGCCAGAGCCCGCTGATCGTCATATGCGTGCTGGATTATGCGGCAGTAGACCGTGTTCTCGATCATATCAGTGACAAATCCATTCTGGGCGGCAAAACGCTCATCAACTTCACTACCGCTGATCCGCAGGAGGCCGAAACACTGGAAACGACGCTTGCGCACATAAATGCGGGTTATATCAATGGAGCTATCCAGGTTGGGCCGGACCAGATGGGCCTGCCCGAAACCACCATTATTGTTTCAGGCAATCAGGATCATTTCCAACGCAGCTGGGACGCATTGGCCGTTTTTGGAGGAAATATCAAATACCTGGGTAACCGGGCGGCATTGGCTTCGGCCATGGACCTCGCTACACTGACCTGGCTCTATGGCTCCTACACCGGCCTGATCCATGGAATTGTGCTCGCACAAAAAACAGGCTTACCGCTCGATGCATTCAGTGAAATACTGGGCGAGATCACACCCGGGTTTACGGAGTTTTTCAAACACCAGATCGGTGTGGTGGAAAAGGGCGATTTTAGGGTCAGCCAAAGTCCGCTGTCGATCAGCATCGCCGCCACACAGCGCATTCACCATGCATTCAGGAAAGCGGGTGCGCAGGAGGATTTTGTTAAAGCGATCAGCGACTTGCTGCAGAAAGCGGAATCCCTCGGGCTGGCTGACCAGGAAGTTGCCGCGCTTGTGAAAGTGGTGGGATAGATTGCTATTAAATGTTTGCCCGCTGACTGATCCCTCAGAACAGCAGGCAAACGTTGATGAAGTGCTTAATGTGCAGCAAACTGGCCCGGCTCGTAGCTTCCGGCTTCGGTGCGGAATGCGATGTTGAAGCGGTTGTAGGAGTTGATGGTGGTGATGGCCAGCGTGAGATCGATGATCTCTTCGTCGGTAAACTGGGCATTGATGGCGTCGAATACTTCGTCAGTCACTTCGCGGTCTTTCAGGACGGTCACGGCTTCGGCATATGCCAATGCTGCTTGTTCGCGTTCGGAGTAAAAGGGGGCCTCCCGCCAGGCATTCAGCAAATATAGCCGCTGTTCGGTTTCGCCTTCTGCCCGCAAGTCTTTGGAGTGCATGTCAAGGCAGAATGCGCAGCCGTTGATCTGCGATACGCGAAAGTAAATCAGATTTAATAGCCGTCTCTCGACCTGTGATTTGGCAAGATAACCGCTCAGTCCGTACATGGCTTTGATTGCTTTTTGTCCTTTCTCCAGAAGATTGATTCGTTGTTCCATGGGTAATATCGTTTGAATGAATTTTGATAATCGAATGCGTTGATCGTGCATTCATGGTTATGACGGACGGGCTTTCTGATATTGGACAACAGAGCGAAAAAAAATCTAAACTTTTTTTCGGGGCGCTCATGGACGGTAGAATCGCATGTATCTGCGACTTTACAATTATATAATATTCTAATAACACCCTGGACAAGTAGATCCTCTTCTTTTGCGGCAAATTTTGTTTAACCAACAACATGCTCATGCATAAGAGATTTTTACTTCCTATCATCCTGACATTGCTTTGCTGCTTTGGCAACATCGTATTGTTGAGGGCTCAAACCACGCAGGCGTCGATTTCTGGTACTATTGCCGACGATCAGAATGCAGCACTGGCGGGCGCTACCGTTCAGGTGAAAAACGAATCAACAGGCTTCACAACGGGAACCGTTACCAACGCAAAAGGCGAATATGCCTTCAAGGAACTTCCATTGGGTGGTCCTTACACCGTCACGGCTACTTACATTGGTTTTGGCGAACAAAAACTGACTGGTTACCTACTCCACCAGGGTGACGCGGTGAAGGTTAAAATGAGTATGAAAGAGGCCGGCCAGACGCTGGAGGTTGTAAGCGTAGTAGCTTCGGGTATCAAGAACAAGATCGAAAACCTGGGTGCTTCCACAGCCATTTCGGCCAGAGATATTACCCGTCTGCCCGTAAACGGACGTAATTTTACCTCCCTGATGGATCTTTCGCCATTGAGCCGCGGTGGTAATATTTCGGGTCAACTGGGTTCTTCAACGGGTTATACCATCGATGGTATGAGCTCCAAAAACCCTACTTCTGCTGGTGCCACTACCAGTCGAAGCGGTGCACCCTACTCTATTTCGATTGAAGCCGTACGCGAGTTTCAGGTAATCACCAACCAGTATGACGTTACCTATGGCCGTAGCGGCGGCGGTACCATCAGCGCGGTGACCAAATCCGGCACCAACCAACTGAGCGGTAGCGCATTCAACTACACGCGCGCCGACTGGCTGTCGAGCCCTTATGATATTCGTGGAAACAGGATCAATAACAAGTTTTCTACGAACCAGTTTGGATTCTCCCTCGGCGGACCGATATTGAAAGATAAGCTGCATTTCTTCATGGCATGGGACCATCAGCAGGACAGCCGTCCACTGATTATCGCCGACATTCTCAGCCCGGTTGACGAAAACCGCTTCAACGTTACCCGCGCTACGCTCGACCAGTTCGTGAGCATCGCCCGCAGCAAATATGGCATGTCCGATACTCCGCAATTTGGATCATTTGACAAGAAACGCGGTTCCGACGCAGCATTTTTGCGGCTCGACTGGCAGCTGAACAACAGAAACCTTTTGACGATCCGCAACAACTACACCAATGACCGTAACAAGCTCGGTCTGGCAGATAACACGACGATCAACGCTTACGAATCTTACGGAAACGACTTCAACCAGGATAACAGCTTGCTGGCGTCGCTTCGCTCTACGCTTAATTCTAAAGTGACCAACGAGCTGAAAGTGCAGCACTTGTTTGTCAAACAAAAAAGTGCTCCCGGCGACCAGCTTCCCGCAGCCAACATTCCGAGAGCCATCGTGGAGAATGTCAACTCGGTATTGAGCGACGGCAATTCGCGTTCAACAAACATCCAGATGGGCGGCCACCGTTTCGCACAGGAGCGTTTTACCAACAATGTGGTGCAATTGGTGGATAACCTGTATTATAACACCGACAAGGTGGAGTATACCTTCGGCGTAGATATGATGATGACCCGCTCGCACTCTACTTATGGTTCGGAGGTGAACGGTCGTTTTCACTACAACGTGGACGCTGCCGCGGGCAAAACTTCCCTCGACCAGTTCAATGACCTCAAACCTTACCGTTATTACCGCGAAGTACCTTTGATGGACGACTGGTCGGTAAAAGGTACGATCTGGAACGCAGGTGTTTACGGTCAGTTAAAAACAAGCCTTGCAACGGGCCTGGATGTGGTGGCTGGTTTACGTCTCGACTATGCGCATTACCCGAGCTCGCCTTTAAACCAGACTTTGTATGACGCACTGAAAATCCGCACCGACAATAAGATCAAGTCATTCGTGGTGCAGCCGCGTGTACAATTCACCTGGGATGTGAACGACAAGCATACCGACATTTTCCGCATTGGCGGTGGTGTATTCGCTTCGGACATCAACAACTATGTGGTGATCAACAACCTGACATTCGATGGAAAGCACCTCGCGACCGTCGATGTCCGCAGCCCGAACATCCCTACTCCGGATTTTGCAGCTTACCGCGCCAATTACAACAGCATTCCGACTTTGGCACAATTCCAGCTGCCGACGATCAATACCAATGCGAAAGATGCGCGCGTCCCCATCATTTACAAGGCCAACATTTCCTACGCTAAGTACCTGACCGACAAACTAAAAGTGGGTATTGCTGGTTACATGAGCCTGGGCCGCAACAACTATATGTACGTGGACAGAAACATGGTTGACGAGCCTTTCTTCCGCCTGGCAAATGAAGGAAACCGCGGCGTATTCGTACCTGGTGGGGAAAGTATGCCAACCAATGGTGCCGGCGACTGGTTGAAAGGACGTAAATCCACGCAATTCGGCCGTGTACTGGAACTGAACAGCGACGGAAAAGTCAATGCATTCTCTTTTGTGGCTGATGTGAAATACCAGTATTTCCGCGACGGAGAGATCACTTTGAGCTATACTTACAATGATGTGAAGGACAACACCTCTTTCAACGGTAACGTTGCGAACAGCGCGACGCTTTCATTGCCGGTAAGGGACGATCCGCGCAACCTGAGCCTGATGTCGTATTCCGACAACCAGTTCCGCCACAAAATCGTATTCTACGGCTCCCTGCCCAGCTTCTGGGGTGTAAATGTAGGCGTTCGCTATTCAGGCATCGGTGGCACCCGCTACACTTTGCTTTCGGGTGGCAATACCAATGGCGACTTCGTAGGGACGAACGACCTTGCATACGTTTTCGACAGAAACGACCCGAGCGTCCCTGAAAACGTGAGAAAGGGCCTTCAAGCCATTCTCGACAACCCGGACGCAAGCCAAAGCATTAAGGATTATATCACCAAGAACTCCGGTAAAATCGCTGAAAGAAACGGTGGTATCAACGGCTTCTATGGTGTGTTCGACATCCGTGCTTCGAAGCGTATCAAGATCGCCGGAACACATGCCATTGAAGTTTCTGCCGATGTATTCAACTTTGCCAACTTCCTCAACAAGGATTGGGGCCGCAACAAGTCGCTGGGTACTCAGGCGCTCTATGCATTGGGTATCCCTGCTGCAAATGGTCAGCCTGCGCAGCCAAACTTCGACAGAACAAAAAACCAGTTTGTTTACCGTGTGAACACTGCCGGTGTCGTAACGCCGTCGGGTAACCCATACCAGGTGCAGATTGGCTTGCGGTATAGCTTCTAAGTTATCGCATATTTAATGGTTAATACAAAATCCCGGTCGCGTCAGCAGCCGGGATTTTTTGAGCGTTCCTTCCATTGATTATGAGCAGGTTGCCTTTGTTTCATTGCTGATTAATTCAAATTTCCTGCAACTTATTGACAACTTTCTGCGAAATGGTCGTTAAGCAGGGAACAGACTACACCAATTTTGGGATGGTTTAACCCCTGGTTTCGGCAGTTCATCACATTGGTGTTCTGCATATGGAATCCCCAGCACTAATTTAGAGCATGTTTCATCCATTGGAAGCACGTCTTCCGGAACATTAACTTCAATTTAGCCATGAATACTATTGAAATTGAACAAGAGCAGGAAATTACCCCGGTGAACATTATCCGGATCGGAACTGGATTCTGGTCTGCGAAACCCTTGATGACGGCTGTCAGGCTGGGCCTATTTACCGAGCTTGCCTCCGGCCCGCTGTTTGTATCCGAAATCCGGCAAAAACTAGGCCTTCAAAGCCACAGTTCCCTCGACTTCCTCGACACACTCGTCACATGGGGCATTATCGAACGTCACGGCAAAGGTTTCACTGCCATCTACTGCAACTCGCCCGAAGCCGACACATTCCTTAATCGCCGCAAGCCGGACTACCTCGGTGATCTGCTCGAAATGGTGAACGATGAACAATCGTCGTTAGCTAACAATCTGAAAGAAATCGTCAGTGGGTCAGGCTTTCGGAAGCGATTAGATCTGAATAGGCTGTTTACGATGGTTGCCTAGTAAATTGCGAATGAATTATACTACTCTTAGGGAGCGGACTCTACCGCTCCCTAAGTTTTTGTGCGGCCAACCAACTCGCCGCATTCTTCGTTTTTGTCGTTACTTTTTTGTTTCCATTTGATTATTTTTAACGCCCCCTAAGCCTACGCAGTTGTTCCCGCAATTCCGGAGTCGAGGTAGCACCGATACGATTTACTTTCTCTTTTGCAGCCTTCCAGAGTTTCGGATAACGTTGCCTTAATTCTTCATCTGTTATCCAGTTCTCTGGCACATTTCCTTTGCGGTTAACATTTAGTTCCGTCATAATTGGTTTTGGTTAAACTAGTTACCTTTTATCGATACAGCAAAGCTCAAATAGCTTCTTCCTTGCTGAAAAACTTCATAACCATCGGCCGTCAACCCATAGATATCAAGATAGCTACCAATGTCTCTCAGCTCCCGCACAATTGCTATTTGATATAAACGGGTTCGGGCATGTGTGGAACCTTCAATCAACACTTCTGCTTCGGGATGGTCGCTAAGAAAAAACGCTATGGCTTTTGCCACAGTCGCCAGTATAAGTTCTGTATTTCCATTACCACTTGTGGCGGCCACATCGACGCTTCCATCGTTCTGCAGATCGCCAAGTATGACAGTGTACGAATCCGGGATCGCCGTCGGCACAAAAAGCACAATCTTATCCATCACTTTGTTTCCAATGCTGGAAAAGCTAAAAATTTGACCCGAATTGTCAAATAAGTATTGGTAGAATAATCTGTCCATTGAGAATGGTAGTGCTATTTCTTCTCAATTTGTAATGACTGATAGACTTACCCATAATCCGATGTTCATGCGGCAAGAACGAATTATCAAGCGAAGGCCTGATCGCGATAAATTTACTTTTTCTCAAGGCGCATTCACACGACGCCAATTTACAGATTTCCACAATTTGTGTTAATGGACTCATTCATCCCTCATCCAATATCCAACCGGCAGGAACCAATTATCAAAACCCGCATTTCATCCCTCCAAACCAACACCTCGTCAATCTGATTTGCGCTCCCAGGGCACCCGCTTTACATTCGAAGCAACAAACTCTCAACCCAACCGCCTATGCCATCCTACCAGCTTTCTGTGAACGGCAAGCCCTATACTGTCGAAGCCGATGCGCAAATGCCGTTGCTTTGGGTGATACGCGATCTGATCGGACTTACTGGCACCAAATACGGGTGCGGGATTGCGCAGTGCGGTGCCTGCACGGTGCATTTGAGCGGAGCGCCGGTGCGCTCTTGCTCTTTTCCTGTGTCGGCGGTGGGTGAGCAGGCGGTAACGACGATCGAAGGGCTTTCCGAAGATAATTCGCATCCGGTGCAGCGCGCGTGGATCGCCGAACAGGTGCCGCAATGTGGTTACTGCCAGAGCGGGCAGATCATGTCGGCGGTAGCATTGCTTGCAGGAAATGCTAACCCCGATGACGAGGCCATTAACGCCGCAATGAATGGTAATATATGCCGTTGCGGGACGTATCCACGCATTCGCAAGGCGATCAAAACAGCTGCCAGCTATTCTCGTTAATCTTCACTATGAAGCCACAGCACATATCCCGTCGCGATTTTCTTAGTCAGGTTGCCTGGTCGGGGACGGCGCTGACGCTTGCTGCATACCTGCCTGCGAGCGGGCGAACACTCCCGGAAATCATAAATCCGGTAACAAACGGAATCTTGCCGGGCACGGAGCTGATGTCCTGGATTTCGATTGCCCCGACCGGGAGGGTAACGCTAATGTGCAACCGCTCTGAAATGGGCCAGGGCACTTTCCAGGCGTTGCCGCAAATGCTCGCCGAAGAACTGGAAGTCCGGCTCGATGACGTAGAGATTCTTTTTGCACCGGCTAATCCTGAAAAATATGGCCCGCAACCCCAGGAAGGCAGCTTTTCTGTCCGTGGATGGGCGCCGCGGCTGCTACGCACAGGTGCCTGTGCACGCGAGATGCTGATCGAAGCCGCAGCCACGGAGTGGAACATTCCCCGGCACGATTGCTACGCTGAAAATGGAACGGTTATCAACAGGGCTACCCAAACGAAACTGACTTACGGTGCACTAGCGGAAAAGGCTTCCAAACTCAAACCACCCACCGAGGTCATACTCAAAAAGCGGGCCGACTATAAAATCATTGGCAAGCCTGCACCACGGAAGGATATTCCTTTGAAAACCAACGGCTCAGCCATTTTTGGGCTGGACAAAAAACTACCCGGGATGAAATATGCCGTGATCGAGCGCAGCAGGCGATTCCGGGAAACGGTAAAGGGTTTTGACGATTCGGAAACCAGAAAAATACCGGGGGTCTCGCATGTATTTAAGGTAAAAAGACCTGTATTTTCCCAGTACTGCGAAGGTGTCGCCGTCGTCGCTGATTCGCTCTGGGCAGCCATGCAAGGCCGCAAAGTGTTAAAAGTGAATTGGAACGAACCCGATTTTGAATGTCCCGACACTACTTCACTCGAAAAACAAATGCGGGAAAACCTCCAAAAGATCGGCGGGCAACCCAAATTTGAAACTGAATACAACCATTGCGCGCAAAAGCTGGAAGCGGTTTATGAAACGCCCTACCAGTCGCACAGCTGCATGGAACCGCTCAACTGCATTGCCGACGCCCGTGCCGACAGCATTGAAATATGGGGGCCTATCCAGGAAGCCAACTGGATACAGGCCGACCTGAGCCAGCGATTTAACATTCCCATTGACCACGTGGCGGTGCATATGACCTTCCTTGGAGGTGGTTTCGGCCGAAAAGCTTTCCCCGATTACCCCTATGAGGCTGCATTGATTTCCAAAGAGATACAAGCCCCCATACAGGTAGTCTGGACGCGTGAAGACGACATGACAGCCGGCCCTTTCCGCCCGGGTGCCTTTTACGCATTGAAAGGCGGATTGAATGCTGATGGCGGCATACACGCATTTCAAGCCAATACTGCTACCCAATGGATCGGCCAGGAATGGTCGCCTACGCCACCGGGGCCACCCGACGCAGCTGGTTACAATACGGGCGATTTCGAGGGATTACTACATCCCTACCGGCAGGGAATACCGCATTACAGCTTCGGAGGGGTGGGTACGCACTCGCCCATACCTGTGATGTGGTGGCGGTCCGTGTCCGCATCCACGCAAGGGTTCGCGTGCGAGAGCTTTATAGACGAGCTGGCGCATCTGGCAGGCAAAGATCCACTTGTATTCCGGCGCCAGCATTTGCCGAGCCCGCGCTACCAGGCGCTGATCGACCGGATGGCAGAACTGACCCAATGGCAGTCCCGGGGCAAAAATCCGGGCTGGGGCGTTGCATTTACCGAATGCTTCACGGGCATTTGCGGGCATGCCGTGAAAGTGGCGCGTAATGCAGAAGGAAAAATCAGGATTGAGAAAGTAATTGCACTAATGGATTGCGGATGGTATGTAAACCCGGACATTATCCGCGCCCAGGTCGAAGGCAGTATTGTTATGGCCCTGGGCGCAGCCACTACGCACGCAACCACATTTGAAGACGGCAGGGCCGCTCAGCAGAATTTTGACACCTACCCTATGCCGCGCATCGCCGACATTCCGCCCATTGAAGTACATATTATGGAAAATGACGAAAAACCCGGCGGCGTGGGTGAGCCGGGGCTGCCTCCATTCGCCCCGGCCCTCGCCAATGCCATTTTCGACCTCACAGGCCAGCGAGTCCGCCGGCTTCCGTTCAGCCTGGATGGAATTTCGTAGTGGCTGCTCTACAGCGGCTGTGGAGCAGCCAGAGCGGTTATTTACCTGAAAGTGATTTAATAAACAAAATCACCGATTCGATATCGTTATCCGAAAGCACGCCCACAAACGACGGCATTTCTTCATTATAACCTTTTATGATGCGTTTCGAAGGCGTAAGGATCGATTCGCGCAGGTAAGCCTCGTCCGCGATCACCTTGCTGCCATCGTCGAAAGTGCGCTCCGATTTGTACAGGTTCTGGAACGGCGGGCCGTACATGCCTTTTGTGCGGGTACCTTCGGAGTGGCAGCCCGCGCAGGCCATTTTTTGGAATATTTCCCGTCCTTTTTCCGCCGTCGCCGCTGTTTCCGCCACTGCTACGGTTGCCGTTTCCGGACGTTTTGCTGTCAGCAATGCGAGATCGACACCTTCAAAGCCTTTCAAATCCACGTCTGTCGACTGGTTAATGGTAAACCAGAACTGGTCGTTCACTTTTTTGCCGTCTGCGGCTTGCAAATGGTAGGTTACTTCCATTTGCATCACCTCGGTCATTTCGGGTACGAGTAAGAACACACTTTTACGATCTGCCGACGGGTACGACGCAGCCACGTACATGGTTTCCTGCCCCGTTGAACCGTCCAATTTGAAATGGCCCGAGCCGTATTCTTCGGTGCGTTTGTAATTCCATCTTTTTACTTCGAAATTCTTAGGATCGCTGGCTGTCGCTTTATCTAACGGCGAATCGAAACGGAGTACAATACCTTGCTTACCAGCCCTGAAATGGTTGGGCAAATAGCTGGGCTTGCCCGTATAGCGAAGCCTCAGTAATGCGCTGATACCATTAGAACTGGAACCCCAGAGATTAAAACCGGCCACATACAATTGTTCATCAACGGGGTTCATCGCCCCTTTGGAAGTTGGTGCCGGGTAATTGGCATTAATCACTGAAACACCACCCTGAACAACGCTCGTAGTGCTATCGATCAGCACGCGGAATAAGCCGGGCCTGCCGAAAGAAAAGTGGATCAGATTACCATTCAATGGCCCCATTTTGGAACTGGTGGCCCAAACCTGGCTGATCGCCGAACGGTCGACGCTGTGGGGAATCCAGGTCAATGGCGGGGTCACGGCCGGATTATCTTTCCTGTGCAATGTGGGTTCTACACCGAAATAATCACCTTGTTTAATAACAAAAATAGGTGTAGAAGGCACGTAGTTGCCTTGCTGGTCGGAAGCGGTGAGAATGCCTTTGGTTGGGTGAATCCCTAAATAAGGGCCGCGTAAACCGGTCGCTACCACTTCCGCGCCGCGGCCGTCCGGCGAGATTTTCAGAATAGCCCCGTTCTGGTCTGAACCCGCACGGAAACCTTTACCGGTAACCTTCGTCATACCCGGCCCATTGCTCAAACTGCCGCCTTTTGCAATGTAAAAACTACCATCCGGCGCAGTAACAAGGTCGCCCGCCCACTCGCGCGACTCCGGCGACTGCCCCATCACATTCGAAAAGTTCTCATAATAATCGGCCGTGCCGTCGTTGTTCAGATCGTGAAAATGGACAATGCCGTTTCTGTCGAAAACGTAAATTTGCTCCTTCACGATCTCGATGCTCATCGGCTCATGGAGACCCGATGCAAAGCGCCGCCATTTCAGGTTTTGGAGGTTTTTATCAATGCCCTCAACCGTCCAGACGTCACCTTCAAAAGTTACAACCGCTGCTCTGCCATCCTTAAAAAAAGCCACATCAGCCACACGCACATTTCTTTTCCACGGATTGCTCAAAGGCAAAGTAAGTTGATCGGTCACAAATGCAGCTGTGTCGGGGGCCAACTTTCCTTGCGTCACCACCGTTTCCTTCCATAATGCAGGGCCGCCTTTTTTGAAATCAGGCAGCGGGATATGCTTGGTTTTTACAAACTTCTCAAATGCCTTTTTGTTCTTCGAAAGACCTTTCCAAATGGCGATCGTCGCTTCTCCTGATGCCGATACGGTTACGGTCAGATATTTCCCTTCTTCCACCCCTGCCTGCCAGTTCGGTTTGCCTTTGCCCAAAACGGCCACTGCGGTAACGGTGTCCTTGCCCACGCCCTGGTACACATACGCAATGCGGCCTTTTACTTCGCTGCCAGTTGCATTATCGATTTCAGCGGCAGTCAGAAACAATTCCGTAGAAACATCCCCGGCCTGGATCGCACGGGTAAACGCGACGCCTCCATCGAAATGCGCACTTCCGGGTAGCTCGTAAATACGCGCCTTCCCTACCGAATAGTCGAGTATCGAGCGATTTCCGTAGACATACACGCCATTATACCGCCCACGTTCTGCCGGAAGCGGCTTCCAGGTCGGCGGCAACGATTGATCGGTGCGGTAGGCAGGCTTTCCTGTCGACCATCCCGCGTAGGCGCCTGTTGCGAGCACTGGCGAGCCCGGAACGGTGGCTATGTTGTTGTTCTTGTTAAAAAAATCCTTGTACGAAACCTGCGCCATGAGGACCATCGGCAGGAACTTGCCCGTCCACGCTACCGACCACCGCAGCAGATCGGTATCGAAACACGCATAAGCACTGTCGCCCAGCTGCAAAGCAAGGGTACGCGCGGCCTGGTTATCTTTCGGAAAACCGCCGCCCAGTTTGCGGGCGTCCACGGATGTCGAAATATAAGGGAAGCCAGGTTCTACAAACGAAGCCAGTTGCAGCGAATCAGGGCGGTCGGAAGCGGTGTTGCGGGTATAGGTGTAGCCGGTCATCAGCACGGATGCCAGGGTAATGCCTCCAAGCAGGGCAATGCCCCACCGTTTGCCCCGGTACTTAGGAATGTTAAGCATGTATGGTTCAGGTGATAAAAGAACAATTTTTAAATCTATGCAAAATAGGAACTTACTGGAATACTAATGACCAATTTTCGGCCCCTTATCCCTTACAGCTTGTGAAAAAGCCTTCCCATTGAATATTAAATCAATATATTTGAAATAAACCTGAACGATATGACCTTATTTTCCGGGCTTCGCAAAGAGCAGATCTCCACCGAAATCCTGGCCGGGATTTCCTCATTCCTGGCAACGGCGTATATCATCGTCGTCAACCCGTCGATCCTCAGCCAAACCGGCATGCCGTTCCCTGCCGTGCTTACAGCAACGATCCTCGTGTCGTTTTTTAGCAGTCTGATGATGGGCCTTTACGCCAACAACCCTATCCTGGTCGCGCCGGGAATGGGCCTCAACGCGTTTTTCACCTACACGGCCGTGCTCACCGACGGGCTGTCGTGGCAAGTGGCGCTCGGGACGGTATTCTGGTCGGGGATCTTCTTCCTTATTTTATCTGCATTCAACATCAGGGCCTACATTGTCAAGGCCATTCCAAAACCGTTACGCTTCGGCATCGCGGCGGGAATAGGGCTGTTTATCACGCTTATAGGTTTTGCCAATGCCAAATTCATCGTGCCCAATCCGGCGACGATGATCAGCCTGGGCAACCTCAATGCGCCCACGCTCACATTCATCGCCGGTTTGCTTGTGACGGTGATCCTGCTGATCCGCAATGTAAAGGGCAGCATCCTGATCGGCATTGTCATCACAAGCCTGCTCGCCTGGCCGATCGGTCGCTGGTGGGGTGGCACAGAAACCGTTATCACCATCGATCATCTCGTTTCGAAACCCGATTTCAGCCTGCTTTTTCAGCTCGACCTCGTCCATTCGCTTCGATGGAGCCTGGCACCTATCATTCTTGCGTTCGTATTTACCGATATGTTCGACAGCCTTTCCACGTTCGTCGGGCTGGCAGAAGCCTCCAATCTACTCGACGAAAACGGCGAGCCCCGCAATATCCGACGCTCGCTGATGGTGGACGCCATTTCAACGACCATCGCCGGGCTCACGGGCAGCAGTCCCGGTACGGCTTACATTGAATCGGCAGTAGGGATCGAGCAGGGTGGCAAAACGGGTCTCACCGCGGTTACCGGCGCCATTTTGTTCCTGCCATTTCTGTTCCTTTCGCCTTTGCTGAGCGCGGTACCCTCTATCGCCACCGCGCCTGCTTTGGTGCTGGTAGGTGTTTTTATGATGAAACCCGTGATCCGCATCAGCTGGAATGATCTTTCAGAAGCATTTCCGGCTTTCCTCGCCATGGTTCTGATCCCCTTTACCTACTCCATTACCCAGGGCATTATCTGGGGATTCCTGAGCTGGACGGCCCTGAAATTGCTCTCGGGACGGGCCAAGGACATTAGTATTGCCCTCATTATCATTGATATTTTCGCCATACTGGCCCTGATTTTTTAAACTCAACATGAAGAAAAATTCACTGCTCACATTCCTCTTTCTACTCATCGTTCTTTCTGTTAAATCCCAAAGCGTTACCGGTATTCTCGGCGCATTTCCGCCTGAACTGGTATTGCTGGAAAGCGAAATGACACAGAAAAAAGATACGATTATCAGCCAGATCCGGTTCATTAAGGGCGAGCTGCGAGGCCGGCGCGTCGTGCTCGCGGAAACGGGGGTCGGGAAGGTCAATGCCGCCATTACCACCGTCGTGATGATCCAGCATTTTAAACCGCGAGAAATCGTGTTTTCAGGTATTGCGGGCGGTGTGGATCCCACGCTGGCGCCGGGCGATCTGGTGATCGGGACGCAGATCGCCTACCATGATTTCGGGCAGATCGACGACGCCGGAATGCATTATTGGGCTACGAAAAACCCTTTTACCAAGAAGGAAAACCCGCTGAAATTCCTCTGCGATTCCGCATTGATCAGCAAGGCCCTTTCGGTTTCCAAAAACCTGAAACTGGCGAAGGTGGAGCGGGGCAACGGCAGCTTTGTCCCCGCTGTAAAAAAAGGCATTATCGTCACGGGCGACCAGTTTGTCTCCTCCGAAAAAACCACTCAGCGGCTACTGAAAGACCTGCATGCAGCCGCTACGGAAATGGAAGGGGCAGCCATCGCGCAAACCTGCTACCAACAGAATACGCCGTTTCTGATCATCCGGAGCCTCAGCGACAAAGCCGATGGCAAAGCCAAGGCGGATATGGACCAGTTCTACCATGTAGCAGCACATAATGCAGCGACGCTCGTTATGGCCGTGGTTGCGGAACAGTAGCTACCTGCCCGCCAGTCGCTTGTTTGACCTGATAAGTGTAAACCGAGTACGGGAAAATCGCCGCAGCTACCCATTTAGAAACGAGGCTCGCGATCACGATCGGGATAAAGAGAATATAGTTGTCGGCTAACGCGCACACCAGGAAAATAGAGGTAAACGGCGCGTGAATGCTGCCACTGAGCACAGCCGCCATGCCTATCAGCACAAAATTGACAGGTATCAGGCCGAGTCCGAAATAGTGGTTTAATACAACACAGACAATCAATCCGAGAAATGCGCCGATGAACAGGCTCGGCGCAAAAACGCCTCCATCACCACCTGCGCCAAGTGTAACCGACGTCGCGACAGGTTTGAGTAGCAGTACCACGAGCAACGGCAGTATGACGGCCAATGTAGGCGCGTCGGCCTGACGGAATACATGCTTGATCCCTTCATAACCTTCGCCGTAAAGGTTCGGTACGAAGAAAATCATCGTTGAAATCAGCAGCGAGCCACCAATAATACGGGCATAATCGTTTTGCAGCGAACCGAAAAACTTCTTGCAAAACAGCACGCATTTGGTAAGATAAACCGAATTGAGCCCTGCCAGCACACCCAGCAGGATCATGTAAGGCAGTGCCTCCGTGCGCCAGTTGGTGACGCTGAAATGGAAGACTTGTTTGTAAAAAAAGAAGCGGGTAATCAGGTACGACGAAAGCACGGCGGTAACCACCGCTGCGGTGTGCAGTTTGCTTTTTCTTCTTGTAAACACCTCAAAGGCAAATAGAAACCCGGCAACAGGTGCATTGAAAAGGGCCGTTACCCCCGCGGCCAGCCCCGCGCACACGAGATCCGTACGGTACTTGCGCAGATAGCTCACTTTCCGGCTCGACAATGCGCCAATAGCCGCCGTTGAAACCACAGTGGAGACTTCGATGCCCGTGGAGCCGCCGAAAATTACTGTCAGCAGGCCATTGAAATAATGAGAGGGAATTTTGTAAGCAGGCAATGTGTGGGCATTTTTATTGATCGTATCCAGCACTTCCTTGATCCCTTTATTGGCTTTGTTATGAAATAGGAAATAGCGCAGCAAATGAATGGTAGTGAGGCCGATGAGCGGAATAATGAAGATCAGATAACGATTGTGCCGCAAGTTTTCCAGGAAAGCCTCCTCGTAATGCTCTGTAATGACTTTGAGGGTATCGGCTACCAATGCTGAAAAAACGCCGGTTACAGCTGCCGCGAGCACTACCGCGATCACCCTTTGGGATTTTTTTACTTTATATGAATTCAGTTCCATGTCTTATCTTAAATCGGAGAAACCCAGCCCCACATTCAAAGATAACGCCGGTCAAAGGTTTTTTGTCTACGCTAACCATGGTTACATCTTAATTTAATCCAATTTCATCGATAAATAAAAAATGATATCCGATCGTTACCATTCGATAATTTATGCGACTGCCAATAACAGATTAAATACGCCGCCGACGCGCTGAAAATTTACATGCAAACCCATCGCTTCAACCGGTAGGTTTGCCGCATCCGCTACTTTATAATACGCTGGACATATTATGCTGGCCGTTCATTGTCAACTCATTAAACGCACATAAACGATGAAGAAGGTTTATTTTTTGTTGGCCGCACTTGCCGGGCTCGTGTTCCTGGCCAACACTTCGCGCGTGAGGCCTGCCAAATACGGCATGGCAGTCGGTACGCCGGAGATCCGATCGATCAGCGGGCTGGCTTTCGGGCCGGACGGGGTGCTTCTTGTGGGCGATTCCAAAAGTGCGACGGTTTTCGCGATCGACACGAAAGACGCGACCGCCAATGTAAGTACACAACCTGTTGAAATAAAGAACATTGACCAGAAAATAGCTGCATTACTGGGAACAGATGCCGCTAACATCAGTATTCAGGACATTGCCGTAAACCCTGTTTCCAAAAACATTTACTGCGCCGTGCAAAGTGCCGATGGTACACCAGTCCTGCTCAAAATCACCGGCGACAAAATCGAAGCGGTAAGTACTAAAAATATACCGTTTTCGAGCCTCGCGCTTAATAATGCACCTGCGGAAGACGCGAAAGACAAACGTGGTAATTCTGTGAGGGTTGCGGCGATTTCGGATATTGGTTTTGCCGATGGGAAAGTGCTGGTGAGCGGGCTCTCCGGTCAGGAATTCAACTCAACTTTCCGCAGCATTCCTTTCCCTTTTACCAACAAACAGGACCAATCAACGCTGGAAATCTATCATGCCGCGCATGGCAAATATGAAACACTGGCGCCGATCCGCACATTTACAACGGCTGAAATCAAGGGTAAAAAGTACCTGGTAGCGAGCTACACCTGCACGCCGCTGGTCCTTTTCCCGATGGACGAGCTCAAACCCGGTACGCATGTAAAAGGCCGCACCGTCGCCGAAATGGGTAGCGGTAATTCGCCGATCGATATGGTGACGGTAAGCAAAGGCGGAGAGTCGTTCCTGATGATGTCCAACTCTGCCCGGCCCGTTTTCAAGGTAAAATACAAAAGCATCGAAGCCTACCAGGGCGCGCTGACGACCCCTGTTGAGGAAAGTTTCGCGACGGCGGGCGTCGATTTCGTGTCTCTGCCGGTGACGAATGTGATTCAGATGGACAAGCTGGACGATTCGCGCATGATCATCCTGCAACGCCGGTCCAACGGCAGCCTCGACCTCTGGACTTCGAGTGAAAGGTATTTGTAAGATTTCGACAAACCGATTGGTCAGGCTGGCGTACATCCCCGGCCTGACTTTTTTTGTATGCCTTATCGCCTGTCTTCCTGAGAGCGCGAATCAGTCGATCGACATTCAATGGAAAAACGGGCAGGCCTTCGCCATCCGAATTCCTGGCGCCCTTGCAGCGGACATTCCGGAAGATTCCATTTTTTCTCTGGTAACAGTCAATATAGCCGGCCAACAAAATCCCGTAGGCATTCTGGGCTCGTTCGAACAAAAAGAAAGCGGGCTGCTGTTCACGCCGATGATTCCCTTCACGCGCGGCATGCATTATGACGTACGTGTACGCGACACGCGCGTGGGAGGCTTTGAAGTCCCTGAAAATAATGCTGGTAATGCGCCAAGGGTTATTGCCATTTATCCTTCGGCCGACACGCTGCCTGAAAACCTGCTGAAAATCTACCTGCATTTCAACCAACCGATGCGCGAGGGGCTTTCAGCGAAATATATAAAACTCATTAAAAACAAGCGCGATACCATCGACGGCGCATTCCTGGACCTGCAACCGGAATTGTGGAACCCGGAGCGGACGGTTCTGACACTCTGGCTCGACCCTGGTCGCATCAAACGTGATTTACAGCCTAATAAGCGACTCGGCGCGCCCATGCAGCGCGGCACGCATTACGAGATTGCGATATCGCAGGCCTGGACCGACGCGCGCGGGAAACGTCTCGCCAAAGCCTACCAAAAGGCGTTTGTTACCATCGCGAAGGACTCGCTCTCGCCGCAACCTTCGCAATGGACATTGGTACCACCCACAGCCGCCACGAAGCAAGCATTGAAGATCGATTTTAAAGAACCGCTCGATCATGGCCTTTTACAAGAAGTATTTACTGTACAAGACGGCGCGGGCGAGAAGATCTCGGGTCAATGGCAAATTGGCAAGGCTGAAATACAATGTCATTTTATTCCGGATGCAAACTGGAAAGCCGGTTCTTATAAAGTTCTGATCGAACCCAGGTTAGAAGATTTGGCAGGGAATAACCTCGTTCGCCCCTTCGATAGGGATATTACAAAAACGTCGGAGGCTGTCACCGGCGAAATCGCTTTACTGCACTTCAATGTCAAGTGACTAACGGTTCTTATCCATTAGCCTCCGGTTTACCACCTGTTCAATTACCTGCTCACGGTAATTCCGGCTGATGGGAATACGATGCGGCTGAATAAAGATCTCATTTCCGTCGATCCCCTCGATTTTCCCGATCGAGACAATATAGGATTTATGAATGCGGATAAAATGCCGGCTATCAAGGTTTTGTTCGAGGTGTTTGAGGTTGAGCAGCGTAATGTACTTGCCTTTTCGAGTATGGATCGTGACGTAGTTTTGAAGGCCCTCGATATACAGAATATCATCGAAGAAAATCTTCTCGTATTTGCTGCCGCATTTGATAAAAAAATAGTCTTCCTCGGTCTTCGATGTTGCGGATTTGGTCAGCAGTTTGTGATAATCCCTTGCCTTGCCCGCCGATTTGAAAAAACGCTCGAAAGTGATCGGTTTCAGCAGGTAATCCATCACATTGAGCTGAAATCCTTCCAGCGCGTAACTCGGGTAAGCCGTGGTTATGATGGCCATCGGCGGGTTCTGCACGATTTTCAGGAAGTCGATACCGCTCATTTTGGGCATTTGAATGTCCAGGAAAATCAGGTCGACAGGCTCGCGGTCCATAAGACTGATGAGTTCGACCGGGTTTTCGCAAACGCCTGTCAGTTTCAAAAAATCCACTTCCTTCACATAATCAGCCAGCCCTTCCCGCGCCAGCGGTTCATCATCTATTATCGCACAATTGATCATCTAACCGGCATGATTTAAAGACATTGGAGAAATTTCTGTCGATTCCAATTTTTCAAGTTCAGCCTCAAAATGAACGACAAACCGGTCAGCATCGCGCCGGATATCCAGCTCGTATTTTCCCGGATAAATCAGATCCAACCTGCGCCGGACATTTTTTAGGCCGATTCCCCCGTAATTCACCACTTCCGCATTCTGCTCCTCCGAAACCGTGTTGATGAGATTAAATACCAGATTTGCATTGTCCAACCGCAGATCGCCTCGGATCCAGTTGGGCTGGTCGTGGTGCCTTGAAACGTGCTTAAATGCGTTTTCCATGAACGTCATGAGCACAAAAGGCGCAATGCCCGGCTGCTCGTCAAAGTGTTCCTCCACCTTGAAAACCACATCCAGGTTGTCGCTCTGACGCAGCTTTTCCAGTTCGATAAAGTTTTCGAGATAAGCAATTTCCTTAACCAGTGGGATCTGGTGGTCGTTGCATTCATACAACTGATGCCGGAGTAGCTCCGAGAACTTCGCAAGCGACGCCGACGCCATATCGGGGTTTTTATGGATCAGGAAAAAGATCGAATTGATACTGTTGAAAAGGAAATGTGGGTTGAACTGGTATTTCAGAAAATTCAATTCGGTTTCCAGCTTTTCTTTTTCCAGAATTTGTTGTCTTTGCTGCGTTTGAAGCCAGTTTTTGGCTAATTTGATACTCATCGCAAATGTCGTTGCGGCAACAGTCGACGATAACGGTCCTCCGAGCATCATGTGAAAAAACTCGTAGTTTCCAGGTCCGAAGAATTCTTCCAGCGTTTTTCCTGCGGCCCAGGCGCCGATGTAGTAGCCCGGCACGATCATCGCGGCGGTAGCGAGGATGGTTAACAGCAAAAACGTCAGAAACTGGACATACCTGCCTTTTTCCAGGAACCGCGGGATAAGAAAATACAGGTTGAAATACACCGCCAGCGCCTGCCATATCACGTAAAATAGGAACTTGATCACGGAGGTTGTAAACAGTGCTTCCACCACCTTGACCGGATTGCCAAGCGCCACCACCCACCATATATAATGATAGACGATCCAGAATGGAATATGGTAGAGCTTGTACCTAAAAAACCAATGCGCCCGGGGGGGCGAAGCGGCAAAATCAGGGTCGAAATGCGGTTGGGCGGTCATGCGGAAACAAGAGGCTATTCTATTCCCAATTTACGGGAATAAGCGCAGAATAGGAGCCGTCGGGATGAACTGGCCCAAATAATTGATAAACTGTCGGCGCCGCTATACAACAAGACCCGGTGGATTTGGATCGTCCGCCAGGCCTGTACCGAAGTTATTCACTAAAAAGCTATGTCAGCGTTACACCACACGGGCATGCCGTGCTGCGTTTGACGGCGTTATTATATTCCAATTTCAGCTTCTTACCTTTCTCATCCGCCTCTTCAAGGAGCTCGAAAGTGCGGCGCTCGCCAAGCATCAGAAGCGATTGGAAAAGAATGCCGGCATATTTACTTTCTTCGCTACCAGGGCCTTTTTCCTTGGCGAGATCATTGTAGTGCCCGAAAAGATCTTTCCCTTTCCCCATCGTTTTATGTTTTGCGTTGAATTTCAGAACCTTAGTTTCCACGCTAAAAAGCGCTTCGAATCTCCCTTTTGCCAATTTAGGAAAATAATTATAAAAAATCTCAAAAAACACATGCCAATTTGAATAGATAGCGATGGATATCAGACTGGCGATCACCGTCCCACTAACCTCCGCGACGCTTCCGCAGCACCTTCCGCATGTTTTGAAACGTTTCGATAGGTGCCCGGCAAGCGAACATGTTGACGACATGCGCAGGAATGTGACCGCCGGGGTCGACTTGCAGCAGGTATTCCACCCACACCTTCCCGTCCGGCAACGGGCGGATTAGCCAGCGGTTTATTGAAGCGTTGATTCGTACAACACCCTCCCGCAACGGCACGATCCCCGGTACGGCTGGTGCTTCAACAGTCACAACACCGCTCCTTTCGTGTTTTATGACGCGCAAATGCGTCACAAAATCGCGATTATCCAACGGCCACGGCAAACTTACCTCCGTATGATAAAGCAGCTCCGTATCGGAAACTCTTCGAATCAGTCGGCACGATTTGGTATGGCACACCCATTGCTCGGTGGCTTTCACATCCAGCAATAATGCAATCACCTCATCCAGGCCTGCATCCAGCGTACATTCCGCTTTCATGGCTTTGATCTTCGAATCGGGGACCGTTTTGGCATACACTTTTATCCCGTCGCGCATAGCCACGCGCCTCCATTCCGCCTGCGCGACCGCATGCGTAATACACAGGTAAAGAGACAGTAAAGCGAGTATCAGGCACCTCATAGCGGCACAAAATTCTCACTTCAACACCCATTAGCGAAGCCCATTTCTCCCCTGATGCCGGAAAGCATGTTTGAACTGACAGAATGCATGTTTGAACTGATGAAAGTTTGCAGGCACTGGTGGGTCATTCGATTGCAGCGAATCGGTTTTCCAGGAATATTATTGAAAACAGACTTCGGCGGTGTGCTGCAAATACTTGTTAATCCGGGAATATTCGTTGAAAGGCGTTCAGCAGCCCTAAAAGTTGACCGAAGCCGACACTTTATACATATTCTTCAAGGGACTGCCCGAATCGGTCGGGATCAGATATGCGAAGTCGAGGGAATAGTGTTTCAGAATGCGTACACCGGCTCCGGTAGTGAAGAATTTGCGGTTGCCTTTCACTTTGTTTTCGGCGTGGTAGCCGCCCCGGAGTGCGAATACATTTTTGTACCAGTATTCAGCACCCATAGCCACAACTATTTCCTGCATTTCTTCTTTAAAACCACCGGGCGCGTCAGAAAAGGATTGGAGAATACCTTCCAAATACGGTTTCTGATTCACATTGCTGCCGGGAACAGGCGTTGGTACCAACAGTTTTCCCGCCTCGGCGGTCACGTTCAGCTTGTGTTGCCCGTTGGCAGTATACGAAAGACCTCCGCCCAACCTCAGGGTTGTCGGCAAAAAGTATTCATAACCCGACCCATAGTCCATCTTGGGGCCGATATTGGTCAGTGCGGCACCGACCGTCCATACCATATTTTCATTCCCCTCGGCATCAGACGAAAGACTTTTGTAATAAACCCCGATGTCGCCGGCTACTGCGCGTGCAGGCTTCAATACATTGCCCTGCACGACACTGCTTCCAATGTCCGATGACACATATTTGAGCGTCATCCCTGCTGAAAAATGGCTTCCCAATTGTTTGGCATACGATCCGCTGAACGCGATATCTCCACCGGCGGAAAGTGACGGAGCCGAAACGATTGCCGGATCACTGAAATATTGAACGGATGCGCCCACCACCTGCCCATTGTTCAGCTTCTTGTAACCGGCGGCGTAACCCAGCCAGGCACCATTAATAAGGGAGGACAGCCAGGGCGAGTAAGTCGCAGAAACTCCAAAACTTCCCGGCGCATCGGCGAGCTTACCGACGTTCCAGAATGCCGAATTCGCGTCGCCACTTGTGGCAGTCCCGGCGTAGCCCATCCCTCCTGCCCGGGCATCCGGCGCGATGGTAAGAAAATCGGCGGCGGTCTCGGCAATGCGGTAGCTTGTCTGGGCAAGTACGTTCGTCATCGTGCATGACAAGCATGCCAGCGTGAGCAGATTCGCTTTCATAGGGGTCTGATTTACGTTAAAAAAGTTTGTTAGCGGTTACAAACCCAAAACGTACCCCATTTTATATTATTACGTGACTCGCCGACATTCTTAAATATCTCAATTCCAGCGATCCAGCCCTAGCAATTTGCGTCCCAGTTCGCTCAAATCCGCCGTTTGATAACGGGTTTGTTCCCAATTCCGGGGATCGCCCGGGAAAGCGTAACCCTGCGGCGCCTCACGTTCCCGCCAGGAGCGGATCCGCCATTGCCGCAATGCCTCATCTTCTTCCTGCGCCGGCATCATCGAAATATATTGCGCGAGGCGAACTTTGTCCTCGCTCCGGTTGGCGCGGATCCCGTGCGGCTGGGAACTATTAAAGATCAGCAGGTCACCGGCATTCATTTTTACCTTAACGATCTCAAAACCTGTCACGTCCGGCTGAAAATGATTCCTGTCCTTCGGCTGCGTCAATTTCCAGGTGTCGTAGGTCCTGAACAGCTCCGGCACGCATTGAAACCCGCCCATATTCTCGTCGTCCTGGTCGGCCAGCGCGAGTACGCCCTGCACATTTTGCGGTTTGGTTTCCGGGTCGTAGTCCCAATGAATAAAGCCTTTATATTCGAAACCGGGACGGAGCGGCAGGTTCAAATTGGCCCGGTCGATGGTCACCCAAAGTTTTTCGGTGCCCCAAATGTCGGAGAATGCCTCATGCACCTTCGGGTATTGTCGGTTATCCCACAGGTATTGATGGTTGTACACCTCGACCATCCCGGTATTGGTCAGTTCTTTCATCTTCATTTCGGCACGTGGCGGCGCGTACCATGTTTCCGGGTCATCCGGGTCCTTTTCTTCAAATTCCCACAAAAAATCGGCCAGCTTTTTGACCTGCTCTTTCGGTACCGCATTCGGGATCACGATATAACCATTGGTTGTCCAGAAATCCCAGTCTTCTTCGGTCAGTAATTTGAGCGGTTTGCCGTTACTTCTATCGTTTAGCCTCACATTGCTCGATTTGGCCGTCGAAGGATTACCAGGAATGTCCTGATGAGCATTCGCAGGTGCCATAGTGGCCATTGTTTTCGCTTCCATATCAATACTATTTTTTCATGATTGAATAAAACAAAACTAATTATCCGCTATAACCTCCACTACCGCTACAATTGCCTATTTTTGCTCTATATTAACAAGACCAGGAAATTACGCCTGTCATAGTGGCAAACCAGGGACAATTACAGGCATTTTAATATGAAAATTATCCGCGAAGACATCCACCCGGACCAGGGAAGTTCCTTCAAAATCCTGCTAACCCCTGGCCTGAACGACACATTTCTGTGGCACCTCCACCCTGAGTATGAGATCGTATATGTGGAAGGATCAAGCGGCACGCGGCACGTGGGCTCGCATACGTCCGTGTACGAGGGCAGCGACCTGGTGTTTATCGGCCCGAATATACCGCACCTGAATTTCGATTATGGGGTTCGTACAAGCTGCGAGCAGGTAATTGTCCAGATGCGGGAAGATTTTTTGGGCAAAGATTTTCTGCTTGCACCCGAGCTCCAAAACATCCGGAAGTTGTTCGAAAACTCGCATCACGGTCTCTCATTTTCCGGCGAAACCAAGCGTATTATAGGTGAAAAGCTCAAACAAATCCCCGCGCTGGCCCCGTTCGACCAACTACTGACGCTTCTTAGCATTTTAAGGCTTATGGCCGAGTCGACCGAAGCGATCGTATTGAATCCCAAGCCGATCGGCAGTAAATCATTCCGGAAAGAACATCTGCGCATGCAGCATGTATATGCGTACGTAGAAGCCCATTTCGACCGCACACCCGACGTGAATGCAGTTGCGGCCGCGGTAAACCTTACCACTCCTGCTTTCTGCCGGTTTTTCAAAGCGAATACCCGCATGACTTTCACCGATTTCGTGAACCAGTTCCGGATCAATCAGGCGAAGAATCTCTTGCTTCAAGACCGCTCAGTTTCAGAGGCATGCTTTGCTGTCGGGTTCGAAAGCCTCTCCTATTTCAATAAGCTTTTCAGAAAAGTAGTCGGCGAAAACCCTTCTGAATTCAAGAAACGGCATTTACGATAAATTTATTGATATTTTTAAGATCAATAGTTTGGTATTTAAAATACCTTTACTATTTTTACAAGTGAAAATTACACTTCATCAACATGAAATCTATTCACATCAACAACAACGATTTGAGTACGATCAGGAACATCCGGGAGCATCTCTATGAGTACCTCCTGGTTTTTTCCTGTGATCCGGTCACCGAAGCCGCGATCGGAAGCGTCAAGCAGTATTTTCAAAAGGCTTATGGCTGCGAACAGGCTGCGAATCTCCGCCCGCATCTGACGCTTTTCAACTGCATTATCCATGAATATAAACTCGACAGGGTAATTCAGGGGTTTGAAAAAGTGGCGCGCCATGTCGCGCCATTCCGTATTGAATTGGATGGTTTCAACCGGTACGAAGGCGGTACGTTTTACGTCGATCTGGACGCAAGCTCCTCTCTTCAGGTAAACGGGTTGACCAAGAACCTTAAAACCGAGACGATTGAGCACCTGTCCAAATGGGCTTCGGGGGAATTCAGGTTCTGCACCGATCCGCATGTTACCATCGCCCGCAGGATGACACCGGCACAGATGAACAGCGCAGCCAAGGAATGGATGTACAAGAAATTCCACTCATCGTTCCGCGTCACGGAAATGATCTTGCTGAAAAGATCCCTGGTAAGCGGCTCGAAGTGCAGGGAAATCGCGCGCATGCCATTGTTGGGTTTGCCGGACCAGACGTTTGTGCAGGCGAGTTTGTTCTGATCGCAGTAAGACGTATAGGGACATACGACTAAGAAAATGATTAGGAGCTATGTAAAGTTAGGCCGATCCGGTTATTTCGTATCTTCGGCTATCGGTGAGCGGTATTTCGAGTGTAATAATCGACCGCTGCCGACCGACGGACCAATTTCCTAACGACCTTTTTATGAAGCCAAAATTCCTTTTATGCTCAACGATCGGGCTGATGCTTTGTGGACTGAGTGCCTTTTCACAGTCTTTCAACAACTTCCCTGTTACAACCCAAAAACCGCCGCTGCATGGCAAGCACTGGATGGGGATTACCGGCAAGCCGCTCGCGGCGACAGCCGGCGCGATGATTTTCAGCAAAGGCGGTAACGCTATTGATGCTTCATGCGCGATGCTAGCGGCTACCTGCACGATGTGGGATGTACTGAGTTGGGGTGGAGAAACGCAGGCGTTGATCTACAATCCCAAAACCAAGAAAGTGATCGCCATCAACGCAATGGGCGTCGCGCCGACAGGGGCTACGGCGGCCTTTTTCAAAAATAAGGGCATGAAATATCCGCCGGAATATGGCCCACTGGCTGCCACAACACCCGGAACGCCCGGCGGCTTGATGACCATGCTCGCGGAATACGGAACGATGAGCCTCAAGGAGGTGCTCGCGCCAGCAATGCAGATGGCCGAGGGCTACCCTATCGAAGCACAGACCGCTAATTCCATTGAAAAAGGTAAGGACGAAATCAAGAAATGGCCGTATTCGACCAAGGTATTCCTGCCCCATTTAGGGCAGAAGCGCGAGGCTCCGGATGCGGGGGAGATATTTGTCCAGAAGGATTTGCGTGAGACATTACAGAAACTGGTGGATACCGAGCAACAAGCGCTAAAAAGCGGCAAAAACCGTAAGGAAGCCATTTATGCGGCTTATGACCGGTTTTACAAAGGCGACATTGCCGAAGAGATCGCGCGCGGTTGCCAGGAACAGGGAGGCCTCATCACCGAGCAGGATATGGCCAACTGGAAGGTTAAGATCGAAGAGCCTTTGATGACCAACTACAAAGGTATTGAAGTGTACAAAATGCAGCAATGGACGCAGGGGCCGGTCATGTTACAGGCGCTCAACATGCTGGAAAACTTCGATCTGAAGAGTATGGGATACAATTCCTCGCGCTATGTGCATACTTTGTATCAGGTCATGAACCTGGCATTTGCCGATCGTGACTTCTATTATGGTGATCCGGCATTTGCTCCTGAAGAGCCGATGAAAGGGTTACTGTCCAAAGAATATGCGAAACAAAGGATCAAGCAGATCAATTGGGAGCAGAACGACGCGAAAATAATGCCCGGAGACCCCTACCCTTTTGAGGGAAAAAAGAATCCTTTTACTGAACAGATCAAAAACTGGGGCAATTTTCAAGCGTCGTTGAACCGCAATGCAAATGGGCTCGACGAAAAGTTTATGGAGGAATTCACTGCGGGAACGACTTCCGTTGAAGCCACCGACGAAGAAGGCTGGGTGGTTAGTATTACGCCCAGCGGCGGTTGGGTGCCTGCGTGTATCGCGGGTAACACCGGCGTGGGCCTGAGCCAGCGCATGCAATCGTTCGTGCTCGATGCCCGCGAGAATCCCTTTAATGTGGTAGAACCAGGCAAACGACCAAGGGTTACTTTGACACCCAGCCTCGCCATGAAGGACGGAAAGCCGTTCCTTTCCTTTGCCAAGCAGGCAGGCGACGAGCAAGACCAGCTTCTTTTGCAATTCTTTTTAAATGTGGCCGAATTCGGAATGACGGTGCAGGAAGCGACGGAGGCTCCGAGCTTCAAGACATTGCAAATGTATGCCAGCTTCGGTGAGCATGAAAAAGATCCGGGAGGGCTGATTTTAAATCAATCCATGCCCGACTGGACACGCAAAGAACTCTCCCGCATGGGCTACAAACTCAGCTACCAGCCCCGCACCAGCGGCCCGATTAACGCCATTTATTTCGATTGGCAGCACGGCAGCTTTTGGGGAGGATCGAGCAACCATGGTGAAGATTACGGCTTCGGTTGGTGATCATTCGCAAAGCCACCTTAATGCCATAACTCGATGTTATAGGATTGTTTTAACTAACAATCCTATAACAATTGTGAACGGTCGATGATGCGGATCATGCCAAAAGCCGGGCCAAAGCCGGTTTGCTGGTAAAACGGCGCCAGTCCCTCGCCCGTAAAAAGTCCGATCAAAGCGCCGTCGGGCGCATGCACGTCGAGCCATTGCTTCACCTCCCGCATCACAGCCGAACCAACCTGCTTACGTTGCCAATCACGGTGCACCATTACATCTTTAATATAGAAAAAGCTAAGGCCGTCGCCGAGCACAAGCGCACAGCCGATCGCCTCGCCGGTTGCGCTGTTTTCGGCAACTGCCACAAAAACCGTCGCGTCGAGCTTCTCTCGGAGCAACTCGTCGGATTGGGTGTTTGTCCATCCCACAGAGTTAATGAGATTACGGTATTCGGCGACAGTAAGCATCCGCCCGAGGGTCCGAACGGTGGCCGGCATAGGCTCCGATTTGCTTTCACCAGCCGAGGTAGCAAGAGCAGCGAAAGTAACGTAATTCCCATTGAGATCCTTGACAACATATTCCTCAAAACCCCAGGGCTGCCTTTCCAAATGCATCACAATCTGCGCATTCCGGTCCTGATGCATTTGATACAGCTCACGGATATTTTTGACCCTGATCCACACACATTGTCCGCGTAACCGCTCCGCTCCTTCGCTATCCCGTGAAAACTGAATAAAAGCCCCGTGCCAGGTGACCCCTCCATGGTTGGGCGGCGTACCCCACGTCCAATGGCCGGGAAAGCCCAGCACTTCATGCCAGTACTTTACGGTTTCGCCCACATCGTTAACCGCCAATACCGGTTCGGCATGAGATATGAACGGTTCGGGTTTTACGTTGTTGTTTTCCATGTTTGATTTAATTTACAACTCAGGCAAGGCGAGGACGGTATTATGCCCGCGTCTCTCCGCCCACGCTCTCGGGCGCGCCCACGGTTTACCGACCGGCAAATGCGCGTTGGCACCCTTTTCGAGCAAGAATTGCACCATTTTTGTTTTGCCGGCTTTGGCAGCCCAGCCGAGCGGCGTGGTACAAAACTGCTCGTCGATCGCATCAATATCGGCACCGTGTTCCAGAAACAGCGCTGCGTTATGGATATCGCCACGCTCCGCAAACCGATGCAAAGGTGTAATGCCCAGCCAATTCTTGAAATTGGCGTTCATACCGCGTTGGAAGAGGTATTCGGTTAGCTCGCGACTCTTGATCGCGTCTTGCGGGCCGCGGCTCTCCACTCCCACTCCAATGTCTTTCGCAAGATCGGGTTGGTAGCGGAGTATCAGGCGGACGAAATCTTCGTTTCCCTGTCCAGAGGCTGTTTCCAATGCGGATACATTAGCTGCAAGGGCCGGGTTCGCATTTAAAACAGCTGCGGCCGTCTGGATATCGCCGTAGTACGCAAGCAAATCCAACGATCGGGCCGCGCCGTAGGAACACAGCAGGTTGATCATAGCTTTGTCCCCACGTTCCAAAGCCGCCGTGAGCGTATCCGCAGAACTCTCGATCGGTACATTGGGGTGTGCACCGTGTTGCAGGAGTAGTTTTACGATTTCAATATGGTTGTACACCACCGCCGAATGCAAAGCATGGCCCATCGGCGCTATACCTTCTTCCGGCAGATTAGGATCAGCCCCCTTTTCAAGCAATAGTCTTACGATCGCCATTCGGCCCGCCATCGCTGCATTTTTCAACGGCGCGCCGGAGCCCGCATAATAGGTAACGTATTCAGACGGCTTGTTAGCCAGCGACGGATCCAGGTCGAGCAACGCCCTCACCCTTGCCTCATCGCCTTTCAATGCGGCCATACAAATATCCACGTACGCACCTCTGCTTACCAGATGCAGGTAAATATCGTTGGGCTTCCATTTCCATTCGTCGGGCACATCGCGCCAACCGCGATAGGAATAGTCGCCGTTCGTAAGCTGGACAGGCCGTGCTCCATCCGGCCGCCTGGCATCGATATCGGCCCCGCGGGCGAGCAATGCGTCAATCATTTCAGGCTGGCGCGACATGGTCGCCCAATGAATAGGTTGGTTACCTTCATCATCGGTAGCGTGTGTGTATTCGTCGGAGCTAGCCAGTAATGTATTAAACGCCTTAAAGTCTCGATTTCGGATAGCGGCGGCAATCAGTTTCCCGGCCTCGGAGCCCTTGTGGCGGTTTAACGCACGTTCGAGGAGTTCTTCCGTCGCCGTAAAACCGCGGTCACGTGCCATTTGAATGAGCGGATCGCCGGTACCGGAATCCACGGGGCTTGCGCCGTGTTGTAGGAGATACTCCGCCACTTCCAACCGGTCGTTGGCCACGGCGAACGACATAGGTGTACGGTAATCGTAGGCCCCGCGCACAAGGGTAGCGTCTTTTGCCAACAGGTTCTTTACTTTTTCAAGATCGCCGTCACGGGCGGCGCAGAACATTTGCCATACATCGGTTCCCAGTCCGGTCGACCAGAATAATGGTTCTTCTTTTTGAAGTGCGGCGGGCTGGGTCATGGTGACGTAAATTGAATTAGGCTTATTTTTGTGCGATGCGTCGTGTAGTTAGGTATTTTTTGTATTAAATAAAAGGAAGAGATTTGATTGAAATTCAAAAAGTTAATGCGGATGATCTGCTGGAAATCCGGCACATGGTACTATGGCCCGACATGCCAATCGAATTTGTAAAAGTGCCCGAAGATGAAAGCGGCACCCATTTTGGTTTATACCTCGATGGCTCTCTTGTATCTGTCATTTCGCTCTTTGGCGAGGGCGAGAACATCAGGTTCAGGAAATTTGCGACGCTGCCCGGCTTCCAGGGCAAAGGGCTGGGTTCCAGGCTTCTGCAACATGCCATAGCGTACGCGCAAACGCAAGGCTACACACGCATGTGGTGCGACGCTCGCGCCGACGCCCTCGGTTTTTACGAACGTTTTCAGTTCAAAAAGTTCTCCGAACCTTTTTTCAAGGAACATATCAGTTATTACAAAATCGAACGGATGCTTTGAATACAATATTCATTGAAATACTGCACTCTTTTTCCCGATAAACCGGGCATAAGCGGTACCGGCGGTTTGCAGGGATTTTTCGGCGGCAGCGGACATTTTGGATAAAGGCGAGATCTCTATATTTACAGAATCCTTCTTCTCCGTCCGCCGCCAAACGGCCACGATCTTGCCCTTTACCATCACAAGCGGTTTAAAAATACCATTACCCGAATCCGGATTTTGTGCCACAATATCGTCCATGGCCGCACTCCGGTCGGCATATCCGATTGTGAGCTCATCGAACGGAGGAATGAGCATTGCATTTGCGGGTACTTTGGGCAGTTCCGTCGCCGCTCTGAACAGATATTCCCGTCCACCGACAAGGGCCGATTCAAAATCCCCACGAACGGCTTCGAAACCGCGCTTCGAATCGGTTAACGACAAACCGCTCCACCAGGCAAAGTCCTGGACAGTAGCCGGCCCGTGGCTCAGGAAATAGCGCTTGGCCAATGCAGCCAATGCCTCATCCCGATTCAGCGGCGCCGCAGAGGGGACCTTTTTGTCGAATAATGCATAAGTAAACTTTTTCCCGCGGCGTGCGCCATTACAGATAATCTTGTCGAGCTCGGCCTGGAACATAATGTGTGTCGCACGGAGGTTGTCCGTTTCGATGCCGGCCTTATTTACCTCGGCGATTACTTCTTCGCGCGTCAGCTCGTTGCCATCGGCCAGTAGCTTGCCGATCAGGTCGTTGGTTATTTTAAAAACAGAATCGTCCAATTTTAGCTGACGATACATGGTGCCGGCGAGCTTGTAAACATGCGGTGCCGTGAGATCCATGATCCAGCGGGCATCTTCTTTTGCCACAAAATGCCAGGTAGGCCTCATAATATGTGTACGGATAATGCCGCCTGCGTCGATGGCTTGTTCTATGCTGGCGTCCGTTCCCTTTTTCAGGCGCAGGCCTACCGCCCATTTCGCCATGGCAAAATCCTGTGATTGTACAGCACCCATCCAGGCGACCAATTCGGCCGGATTGGTAAAACTGGTATTCAGAATTTGTTGGTTAGCAAGACGTATTGCCGCAATGTCGGATAGATTCATGGCTGGATAGTCGTTTTCTGACAAAGGTTTGAATCTTGCTAAAATGAGGATTTAAATACAAAAAAGAAAACCCTGCCGACCGTGGTGGTGACAGGGTACAATACAAACTGGCCAGGGTCTATTTTGAAACAGCCATTTGTTTAAGACCGTCAGATTGCAGATAGGCCATAGCGGCAACCCAGAGTGCTACCGCTCCGATGAACACATAGCCAATGACTGAAATAGGGAATGGCTGAAATAGTACTATCGCCGCGCTGCCTACTACCCAAAGGGTGTCCAGCACAATGACCAGCCTGACAGCCCGGGCATTCAGCGGATTGCCGCGACTTACCGAAAAGACCAAAGCCGCAAATACGACCAAGAAAATTCCGACTTCGACAAAGGGCATCGTGGCCGTCGTATCGAACAGCCCTGCGACCGCTTTTGGGAAAATCGCAAGCCCCAAACCTGTTGCACCTGAACTGATTGCATTAATGAGCATTACATTTTTGAGCGTTTTCATATGTCAATTGGTTAGTTGTTTTTGGATGCAACAAAGGTATTGCAGCACCTCCGCCTGCGGCTTACCCGCAGACGCCAATGACTTATCATTTCGTGACAAGCTCAAAAAAGTAGTACTACGTCAAGTTTGGTCAGGTATTTGTAAACTAATCGCTTGACATTACCTGACCACCCTTGACTAAATGACTCAATGAATACCACGGCAACGGCTCCGCTATTCAATGGGTTGCGAGACGCATCTCGGTCAGCATTTTTTTAAAACCTACTTTTTCATAGGCCGCGACGGCCGGTGTGTTGTCGGCATAAACCTGTAAACGCACCTCATCCAGACCTTTTTTACGGGCCCATTCCACGAGCGCGTCAATAATCAGCTTGTTAATCCCCCGACCGCGCATATCGGGTTCGGTGTACATGAAACCCAGGAATGCATAACGTTCGAAGCTGTTATACGGCTTTGCTTCGAGGATACGTGCGTGACCGCTGGCAATCAACCGGTCGCCCAGAACGGCCACGAGTACCTCAGCTTCGTCGCTGCGGATCATTGTTTCGAGATCGTAATAATGGAATTTCTCGCTGATGAGGGTGTCGTCGAGCGGACGTTCGGCCATGATCAGGTTTTGCTCGAATGCGAGAAGGGTGGGAAGCTCGTCGGGCCGCGCCGGCCTGATGTGAATATTGTCCATGGAAATGTTGATGTGGTGATTCCGCAAATCTACCATTTCGCAGACAAGCGTGTCAATTCTCAATACATAAAATAGCGCTATTTCACGATTTCTTCGCTTTTTTCAAGACCTGGCACGGCACTTTCCAGGATTACCACAGCCTTTTCCGCTAGTTCGGAGCCCGAGAAAGCCGTTAATGCAAAGCTGTTGATAACCAATCCTGAATCGTTCAGTTCCAGGTTGAGATGTTCGGCGAAATGCATATTGAATGCCAGCAACGCCTGCTCCCAGGCCGGCAATGGATGCGGGCAGTGCCATAGATCGATCACCCTTGCGTGTGCATGAAGCAGCAGATTGGGCAACAGCTGATGCAGGTACAGGATTCCGCTCGCGTGATTGGTTTTCAACTTCCTGTCCAGCGAGCGGATGTCGTAATCTTCCAGCCGCCGGTGAAACCCCGTTTCAGCATAATTGATCAAAAGATCCACTTCAAAACGGTCGTTGATCTTTTCACAGGCATTGATAATGCTCCCGGTATCGGCATCGTCGGCGACGAGGTAATACACCAGCACCCGGTGTTTTTGCACGATTTCGCGTACCAGCGCTTCCAATGCGGCTTCATTTGCACCGATCAGGATCAAATGCCGGTTACCGGCCGCCAATGCTTTTGCGAAGGCTTTTCCCCACGGCGTATCGGCGCCACGGACTGCTGAAAAATTCATAGAGTTGATGATTTTAACAAAATAATGAGGGCAAACCTAGGTGAAGTGCCCCCGGAGTTGTCCTTTCTACATACCTGCAAAGAAAATCCGGACGCCGATGAGAGGAAATACTGATTTATCATTACAAAACCTGCCGGGAAGGTCGGCGCGACTTGCTCCCGATTACCTGCAATTGCTGAACAAATACTATGATTTTGACGGTTTTGAGCCCGATCGGCTCGACAAGCAATTAGCGCTCATCCGGGCCATGGCTCAACTTTGCAGCAGCGGCGTAACCGTGTATGACCTGCAAAAGCAGGCGCATGTATACGTCTCGCGCAACTTTTATCAGCTCTACGGTTACGATTTTGGCGAAATTGGATCCTGTATTCCCAACGAGCTGTTCGACCGGAAAATACATCCCGGCGACCGGCAGGCACTGGCCCGGAATGGTTATGAGGCCATGAAGTTTATGATGGCCCAGCCCGTGCATACGCGCAAGCAATTTAAAATGGTAACGGAATACCGGATCATGTCGGATGACCAAACCGCCATCCGCGTATCGGAACAACACCAGGTGCTCGAACTGGACGCATCCGGGAATATCTGGCTTTCGCTGGGAGTCATCGATATTTCGCCGAATCAGGCACTTACCGATGTGAAGAGCCAGGTCATCAATTTCCACACAGGCGAACTGATCAAACTGGAATACAACGATATTACAGGGGGCGTGAAACTGACGACGCGCGAAAAAGAGATCCTCGGGATGATCGGCACGGGCAAACTGAGTAAAGAAATTTCCGCACTACTGGACATTAGCGTCCACACTGTCAACACGCACAGGCAACGGATACTCGAAAAGCTGCAAGCCGACAATTCTATCGAAGCATTACAAAGCGCAAAAATGATCGGATTAATCGCCTAAGGATCATTCAAGACAACCTTATGATAATCACAACCGCTTTGTGAGTTAATTTGATAGATTTCTACGAAAAACTGGTACAGTTTTAATAGTGACATCGGTTACAATTTTCAACTCATCCGAAAAGTTAAACCTAATAGCTATGGAAGGCGAAAATGAAAAACAGAAAGTGATCACGCTGAACGACGAAAGTTTCAAGCATTATCTGATCGAACGCTACGGCAACCCTGCCGAAAATTCTAATTGGGGACGATTCAAGAACGCATCACAAGACCTCATCTTACCGGAGACGTGGGTTCATTTGTATAATCAGGCCAAACAGGACATCTCCCAAAAAGGGGGATCGCTGATCGGCTATGAACTGGTGAACAATGTATTATTGAGCCACGACGGCATCAATTCCCACTGGCCTATCAATTGGATGTGGGTAATGAGATTTGGGCGGGACTAATTATTCAGTACGCTGACGGAGGAAGCTATTGATTCTGGCGGCCGTTTCTTGCAGGCTGTCGTTTTTGTTCTATTTTTCTGCCATTGTCCAGCCGACCTTTGAAAGAAAAAAAGACATGACGACAATCAACCTATTCCTGCTCGTGACGGCCCTTGCCAGCGGCCTTATTGCAGGACTGTTTTACAGCTATTCCTGCTCGGTCAACCCCGGCCTCGGGACGCTTTCTGATGCCGGCTACCTCGCTGCCATGCAATCCATCAATCGTGCTATACTCAATCCCGTATTCTTCTTCAGCTTCATGGGGACGTTTTTACTGCTGCCTCTGAGCACCTACCAGCATTTTGGGACGGGAAGCCGTTTCTATTTGTTGCTGGCCGCGGCGGTGGTGTATGCGATCGGCACTTTCGGAGTAACCATGCTGGGCAATGTGCCGTTGAACGAGGCTTTGGATAAAATCAACCTGTCCAACTCCTCCGCGCAGGAACTGACGGCACATCGCCTACGGTTCGAAGTTTCCTGGAATAGGCTGCATGCAATCCGTACCTACGCTTCGATCATTTCGTTTGTACTGGTACTCCTGGCCTGCCTGACGGCATTTGACAAAAACTGACTATCATGACACTCACTCTACCCTACCCTTTTCGTCGTCGGAGGCATTGTTATTATGGCGACGTTTACGGGTGAAGGTATCCTTGCCGAATTTGTAATTTAAAGCAATGCTGATGCGCTGGGTATCCGTTCTGCCCACCTGGTAATAATCCGATTGCCGGATACTGAACGACCGGTTGTGATAAACCCAGGAATGGAACAAGTCTTCGAAGTTCATGGCGACGGTGCCTTTCCCCTTCCATATTTTTTTCTGGATGCCGCCATTAACCCGGAACATCCCCGAAGTCTGCGCCTGGCCATTTACATCACGACTCGCATAGTAGCCGCCCACCTCCGCATTCCAGCCGTTACCGAGGTTGAAATAGTTATTGAGTTCCAGACGCGCCACGTTTGTCGCATAATTCAGCGCTTCGGTGTATAACGGGCCTTTCAGCGTAATCCGCGACAGCCGCAATGTAGTGTTGTTATACCACCAACTCGTGAGCTGGCCCGATACGCTGGTATTCAGCAATACCATATAACCCCTTGCGATATTGTCGGGGCGGCTGGTAAAGGTGTCGCCCTGGGCCTGGATAGTCGTAAAAATCCCGTTGGTGAAGCGGTTGTAGCTTAATCCCATGTTCAGGAAGTTCTTGTGCTGGTATTTCAGCTCCAAACGATCCTGGTATTGCGGTATTAAATGAGGGTTTCCAGCGCTGTAAGTATATTGATCCCTGTAAAAAACAAAAGGGTTTAGCATCTGGTAATTCGGCCGGTTGATCCTCCTAACGGCCATCAGCACTAACGCATTCTGCTCATTCAGTTTATAATTCAGGAAAATGCTGGGGAAAAGTTTAGTGTAATTTTTGGTAAAATGCATGGCTGCAACCGAGTCGTTACCCAGCTGATGTCCTTTGGCGGCGGTATTTTCGAGGCGTAACCCCAACTGCATGCCAAAGCGTTTCCACCTTTTTTCTCCACTTATATATGCCGCATTGATATTTTCCCGGTATTGAAAATGGTTTGAGCGGCGGTTGTCGATTACCGCATTGCCGTCGTTAGTATTGTAATAATTGAAAACAAAATCATTGTCTACGTAACTCGACTTGAATCCTCCTTCCAGGCGCGCTTTGTTCTTCAATGGATGGACATAATCGGCTTTGAAAGTGTAAATATTGATCTCCGAAGGGGTGCGGTACCGGAACAGTTCCCGGCTCGTCAGTGACCCTTCCGCGTCGAAGAGGCGGTTTTCAAGATCCTGCCTTCCCTGGGTGTGATAGTTCAGATAATTCGCGTCCACCGTCAATTCACGTCCCTGATCATTGAATTTGTGCAACATATTGCCATTGATACTGGTGTTATTGCGGATATCCTTTGAAACCGTGCTACCGTTCCCGGAGCCGGCCAACTGATACAATGCATTCTGCTGCGTGCTTTGGTAGTTAAAGTTGCCTTTCCGGGAAGAGCCATTGAGGTTGACAATAGCGCCGAAAATGGTTTTGGACGTAGCTGTCAAATCCATCCCAAGGTTTACATTATAGCCATTTGAAGCGTTTTTCTGGTCATTTTTTAACTCAACACGGGATTTCACCGCACCCGTTTCGTCATAATATCTCCGGTTGAAATCGTCCTCGCTGTAATTTTTGTCGTAGCTGTAACCCAAATTAGCAAACAGGTTTAGTTTCCGTCGATTGTAATTAAGGTTTACCGCGTCGTTGCTTCGCGCATACCTGCCCTGGCTGCCGCCCAGCGCGAGGCTGCCTGTAAGCCCGCCTGCGCGTGTTTTTTTCAAACGGATGTTGATCAGCGCATTTCCGGCTGCATCATACCTGGCAGGCGGGTTGTCCATCAGCTCAATCTTGTCGAGCACGCCGCCCGGCAGCGATTTCAGGTAAGCAGCCAGGTCGGCCCCCGACATGTAAGTGCTGCGCCCGTCGATCAGCACCATTACCCCACTCCTTCCGTTCAGGCTGATATCTCCGGCAGCATTCAAGCTGACGCCCGGCGTCTTACTCAGCACATCGAATGTGTTGCTGGTGGCACTCCCGATCATCGAACCTACATTCACGATCGTACGGTCCATTTCCTGTTCGATCAGCGGCTTCTGGGCCTTTATTACCACTTCGCCCAGTTCGATACTTTTGGCCGGAAGCAGGATAATCGCCGGCAGTGTAATGGCGGAATGCCCGGCATCGATCGTCAGGGCCGCACTCCTGAAGTCCTTTTGCCCCATTGCACCGATTGCCAGCTCGTAGGCGCCGGCTTGAAGATTTACAAAACGAAAATTGCCGTTGACGTCCGTTACCTCGCCCGTTACGAGCGTGGAATCAGATATTTTGAGCAGGCGTACGGTTGCCCCGGGCAAACTTTGGTTCGTGGCGTCTTTGACTGTCCCGGAAATGACGTTGCCTGACTGGGCAAGTGCATTCAGGCCTATCAGGCAGGATGTAAGCAGGACGAAAAGCGTTTTCATGGCGATTATTTTACATGGATCAAGTAATGAGGCAAATATTGCCCGGACCTCTAACCCTGTGAAATAAATGTGTTGTAACTTCCCCGAGCCATGACGGAAATCAGTTTCGGGCTGACGAACCAGTTCGACCTACCCTAGCGGCTTTCCGTCATACAATCGGGCCTTTATGGCGCCTACAATCGCAATCCCGGCGTTGGTCAGGCATATTTGCATCAAGGCATTAACCGGGTGAACCCATGAGCAGTATTTTCAACAACAATAACAAAGAGGCGACCCTGGTAGGCATTTACGTGGTGCTCACCGCGGCAGCCAGTGTGCCCGTTTTTTTCGGGATCGACGCCTACCTCAACATGATAGGTGCCGCGCACGATGAGGCCGTCGCCACAGCGGCGACCCTTGTACTTTTCGGCTGCATTTACATTGGTCGACATCTGGCCACGATTTGGTCGGCAAGGCAGCGGGAAATACCGAAAAATGTATTGAATGGCCTGGCAGCCACCATTGCCGTCTGTTTCGTCTGGCTTTTTGTCCATGCCGATTTGCAGTTTCAGGGCTTCCCGGGCATTAATCTGCTATTCTACTGGATACCTTTTCTGACGATCGGGATGTGCACGGGCGCACTTATTAAACTGTTCAGAATGAGCACACGGAAGGAGCTCGAAGCTGCCAAAACGCAGGCTGCGCAAAGTCAAAGTGAGCTGCATATGTTGCAATCCCAGTTGAGCCCTCATTTCTTGTTTAATACATTAAATAACATGTACGGTCTCTCGATCACCCAGCACGAAAAAATCCCGCCGCTGATATTGAAACTGTCGGATCTGCTACGATACTCTGTGTACGAAGCCACGGAAACTTATGTTCCGCTTCGAGATGAGCTGGCTTACATTCTCAATTATATCGACTTCGAACAGCTCCGGATCGGCGACCGACTAGAACTGAAAATGGACATTGAAAGCATTGCCAGCAGCGACATCCGCATTGCACCGATGCTACTCATTGTATTCATTGAAAATGCTTTCAAACATTCCAAAAATACGGCAGAGCCAAAAGTGTTTATCGAAATCCGCTTGAAAGTATGGGGAAACTCTATCCTGTTTTACCTAAAAAATTCGCACAGCGGCGCCGATATAAATGAGCCAACGGTGGAAAAGCACAGCGGTTTCGGTCTTGCAAACGTCAGGAAAAGACTGCAACTGCTGTATCCCAATCAGAACGACCTGGTAATTGAGAACGGAGAAAAACATTATACCGTCAATTTACGCCTCAACCTTCGATAATATGACGCAAACCGACTGCCTGATCGTCGACGACGAACCTATTGCACGGCAAATCATACGTACCTATTGCGCACACCTGCCCTACCTGCGCGTGGCGGGCGAATGCGGGAGCGCACTCGAGGCCAGAACTGTGCTCATGCAGCAAAAAGTAGATATCGTGTTCCTGGATATCAATATGCCCGTAATGGATGGGATTTCTTTCCTTAAAACACTCAAAACGCCGCCTCAAATCATATTCACTACTGCATATAAGGAATACGCAGTCGACGCATTCGACCTAGCAGCCTGCGATTATTTACTCAAACCTTTTTCACTCGAAAGATTCATAGTAGCCGTAGACAAGGCCATGGAAAAATTGCTGCCAACCGGAAACACATTTATGGACGCCGGTGAATCAAAAGGTGATGATTTTCTCTTCCTCAAATCCGATGGCAAGATTTACAAGGTCATGCACGAGGACTTGTTGTATGCCGAAGCGAACGGTAACTACACGAAGGTAAGGACTGTGCAACATACGCTATTGCCGGCAATGACATTTTCAGGCTTTGAAGGTCTGGTTCCCAAATCAAAGTTCCTGCGCATTCACCGGTCGTTTATCATCAATAAGTCAAAAATAGACCATATCGAGGGCAACCGTGTCTTTATTCAAAATACAGAAATACCGATCGGCAGCAATTACCGTGAGCAGTTCCTGAAACAAATCGGGCTTTCTTCCTGAGTTGTAAATGAAAAAAGCAGGGTTTCCCCTGCTCTTAAATGTCATGGCAAATAAAGTCAAATCCCTATTTGTGGGCCGGAATGGCAAAGAACAAGCTGAACTGGATCACACTGTTTTTGAAATCGGGGTCCATTGCCGCGCTCTTGTCAAAGTCGCCTACTTTCGAGAATCCCGCAATGTAGCGCGCCCCGATACCTAGTCCGAAATTGGCCTGATAACCCAATCCGACAGCTCCTGCCAGGTCGAGGTTTTTGGCAAAATGGTCGATCGTCTGATCCGGCACGTCTTCTCCTGTTTTAAACGACGCCTGCGGGCCGAATTCAAAGTAAAACCCGCCTTTCGAGCGGAATTTCAGCATTACCGGCACTGTAACGTAACTCGTTTTGAACTCGTTTTTCCCTGCATTTTTAAACTTAGCGCCTTGCGTCGAGAAAAGCACCTCCGGCTGAATCGAAAACACCTGCCCGATCCCGAAATTCAGAATACCTCCCAAATGATAGCCAACTAGTGCATCGGATTCGACGTCACTACCGGTATAGTTGCTGATGTTGACCCCAGCTTTCGGGCCGATAGAAAACGACTGTGCAAACGCCGCACTGCTGAATACCGACAGAAGGACGAGCAAAGAAATTTTTTTCATGGTTTTTAAATTTGAAGTGGTTTAATAGGTGGATTGCTAGCCACCAAGCAAAAACCATACCACCTATCTTGAAAAATTCGGAACGGTCATTAGCGTGCTACGGCATTGCCGATTAAATGCACGATGCTTTAAGAGTAACCAATTCACCCGGCCCGCCGAAGCCAGTCAGCCAGACAATTGCCTGGAATTCGGCGATTTTAACGATTTGGAATAAGAAAGTTGAGGGGAGAGAGGGATTCGAACGGTTGTATTAATGTTCTGAAAATCAGCTTGATACTGATTTTTTAAAATTTCCTTCCATGATGCGCGACGCGTCCAAAATCCCGATAAATGCTATTCTCTTAACTGTCTGACTATCAATAAGTAACAACTCTGTGCTTTTGTAAAGTTAATACCTTGATTTTTGACTTCAAAAGGCCTTGCGTGATACATGGAAATTTTCCCTGGATGGTTTAATATTATTCGCCACTGCAAGCCGTGAACGAGTGATTTTAGCCCAATTTAAAGTACTCGGCCAGACCGCATAGGTGAGAGCACAATTTCCACCGATGGCAGAGAAGTGACACGATCGGATGTTAGAAAGGTACCGATAGTTATCTTAGGCAAAAGGGAAGGATCAACAATATGTTGATAAGGCTGGTAACCCGGGATAAAGAATGTTGTGCAGAAGATGTGGAATGATAAGTAGTACTTATGTGCTCAGAGGCCTTATGCTGGGTATTACATTTCAGGAGCTTTTAAGCGGTTGATCGTCGGCCGCTGTGGGGATCGGTGCCTTAGTACGTAGAGTAGTTGCGGACCGCCTGTTAAGATCACTTTGATTCTCGTACATATTAATCCGTTGGTTTTGAGGTAAATAACAGGAATGAAACTTGATGGATCAAAATCAGGTAAGGTTTTAACCCATCAAGTCACGAAATTCAAATTGAAGGTAAGTGCCCCCTAGCACTAGTCTTCGCTGGGACCACGAGGTTTACCACGACTTTCAACGAATCGGATCAGTTCTAGTAATTCTTCGGACTGACCCGGTTCCGGTGTAGCGGAGATTAAGTGCTTGCCTTCGTGGTTTTCCAGCGTAACATTTACAGTCGATTCGTTAGTCGGTATTTTCGGAAGCGTATTTTGCGTCCCTGCTGCATTGTTTTTTTTTACCAACTCCATAAGTTGGTGGCGGTCATCTTGACCCAGGTCGTCCGAGTCGACCTGGAATCTGCTGAACCCAACGAAGCCGCCGATTCTATCTATTGTAACTTTCATGATGTTCAAATCAGAGTTTAACGGGAGCTGCTGCTAGAAAGCAGAAACACTTTTGTCTCTAAACCTTATTCAATTGAAGTCCATCCCATTTAACGAAGAACTTCGGAAGTTTAGGTTTCGGGGCAGTGATATTTTTGGCAATCACATTTGCCTGGGATGCTACATGTATACCTACGCCCTTCCACCCCTCTTCCACGGCTAACTGCTCATTACTCCCCTGTCCAAATAACTCACCGGCAATGCGATAACTGTTTTCCGCTGCGTCCTGGAACTGACTGTCCCTGTGAAGGCTTTTCATGGTTTCGTACCAGATCTTGGCTGTTGTCCCCCAAATATTACCGCCGATTTTTAAGGCAATCAGGTAAAAGGCGTGATTTGGAATTCCGGAGTTGAAATGCACGCCGCCATTATCGTCATTGCCTGTAAAAATATCTCGCATGTGCTTGGGCTGGGGGTCTGTTCCAAATAGCGGATTGTTGATGTAGGCCTTGTCCGCCGTAAAAGTTCGGATACCCTTTACATTGGCAATGGGCTGGATGATCTCACCTCCAATGAACCAGTCAACGTTAGGGGCGTTTACAGGTTGGTTTTTATGCCATTGTTCGATAATAATACCGAAAGCATCGGCAAAATGTTCGTTCAATGCGCCGGACTGGCCCTGGTAAACAAGGTTGCACGTATGTTGAATCACGCCATGCGTAAGTTCGTGGGCCACTACTTCGAGTGACCGCGTGAAGCGCAGAAAGCGGTCAGCTCCATCCCCGTACATCATCTGCCTGCCGTCCCATTGTGCATTTTCGAATCTACTTCCAAAATGAACGCTGGAAATAAGCGGCATTCCGCGATCGTCTATCGAATTCCGATTGAGAATATTTTTGTAGAAGTCATAAGTTATACCTGAATTGTCAAAAGCTTCGTTTACGGCCGGATCGCTTGTCATCGGACTATTTTCAGCTCTTGCGAGGACGCCCGGAAGGGGGAAAGGCTTATTTTTCATGTCATAAATCAATCTTTGCTTCGTCCCATCGGAAGGCAGTGCGGCAACGACAGGCAATTCGGCTAGCAGGCTTCGGGTTGCGCGTGCTTTGGCAGTTTCTTCGATTGTCTCTACAATCTCCTTACGAACTTTTGGATCAGTTGATTTTGCGAGTTCGTCCAGCACGTACGGCGGGATAAAGCAATGCAGTGAGCAGCAATCGGAATGTTCGTTCGCTAAATGCGGTTCGGGTTTCAAAAGTGACTTTTTCATTTTAGTAACATTAGGTTGGGGTAAAATCTATATCACAAATTTCGCTCGCTCTTCACTCTCACATCAGGTGAAATAGACCTCTTCTCTCACCGTAGAAATACCCGAAACATCTGCGGTTGACATCAGTGTTTTCCCCGGCCCAAAACCGTGAAAGCCACATTTTACGCCACTTCCTAAGACGCTAATTTTGCCATTATCAACCCTTTAAATTCAAAACAATATGCCATTTATCATTAGAAAAAATGCTCAAATCGTTAAGACAGCCGGTGATTGGCAACCTATCCCGATCGATGAAGTAAGACGTTACCGTAAGCTCTTTGTCCAGCGGCACCAAGACTTGCTGACGGGGCCAACCCCGATGAATTTGCAACGTGACTTTTTGTCATTGACTATCGACTTTAAGTTTTTTAATACGCTGGTTCAGCAGGCCACAATCGGGCATTACCTGGTGGCACATTTTGTGTGCGATCCTGTCGATAACGGTTTTGAGAATATCAATCTGGCCTTTTGCATTAAGGAAAAAGATACGGCTGGCGTGAAAGACAGGATTGTTGGAAAGATTTATAACTCGCAAGGCCTGATAATTACCGAGGATGCGTTTTGCAAGGCGAGAGGTAACTATAATGGAAGACTGCAGCAAATTCTAAAAAGCTCAACCCAATTTGCAAATGACCGGAAAGGGCGTGCTCACGAGATCACCGAAGAAATGAAAACAAGGGTGAATGAGATGGGTTTGGTTGACGATAAAGTGTATATTTATTTTATCGTCGACGATCATTTACCGGGTGCCGATTCGATTAGTGTGTTATACTCGGATTCAGAAATTAATTTTGAAACAATTGAAGCGCTTGTCGAGAAGGGCGTTGTCATGTCCGGTCTAAGTATCATTTTCGACGCATATGATCACGGTACTGCCTGCTGTCCAATAGGCTAGTTTTTATGATTTTACACATCTATCTGGCTGTACTTCTTATCTGCTTTGTGACAGGAATATCCGTTCGGAAAAGCCTGTCACAACCTTTGATTTATATGCTTTGGCTGATCATCGTTACGGTGCCGGTAGAGGCGATAGGTTATTACTTCCAGGGGCTGAGAGAGCGACCTCCCGGGTGGCTATTCCCAAGTTATCAGATTTTAGAGTGTACGTTGTTGGGCGGGTACTTTGCTAGCTTGGCAGTTCTGCGGAAATATAGAAACCTCATATTTTTTGCGGTTCCGCCGGTCGTGATATTGAACGTCGTTTATCTTCTGAACCGTGCGGGCTACAAGATTCTTGCAACATACTCTTTCTTGCTGTCAGCCTTTCTGACAACCTGCTGGTGCATCACATATTTCTTTCAGCTTTTCAAGGAAAGGGATGCCCAAGACCCCGCACATAACCCAAACTTCTGGATATGTGCGGGCCTTTTGTTTTTTTATGCCGGCACCTTCTTTCAGATGGGCTTCACCAATGTCATTTACGACAAAAATCCCGATCTTGCAAAAGAGCTATATGTCATTAATCATTTGCTCAACTGCTTTCTCTACGGAATGATTACCTACGGGTTTATATGTCAATCGAAATATCGGAAGTAGTGGTTATCGTCGCGGCCGGGACTGTCCTCCTGTTTCTGCTGATTATCTTTTTGCTTACCCTCTTCTTCATATTTCAGCGCAGGCAGCTCGCCACCCAGCAGGAAAAAGCAGCGTTGCACGCCCAGTATGCACGAGAGATTTTGCAGACGCAACTCGAAGTACAGAACAATACATTACAGCAAATTGCAGGAGAGTTGCACGACAACATAGGACAGCTCCTTTTTGTAGCCAAAATAAACCTGGATGTTTTTGCCGACTCCTTGCAGCCAGGAGAGGACCAAGAAAAAATTGTGGAGGCGAATGAAATAGTCGGGCAATCTATTGCAGAATTAAGAAGCCTCGTGAAGAGTTTCGATGGTGATTTTGTAAAAGATTTTGGTCTGTTTGACAGCCTCTCTAATGTTATTGTCCGTATCAGGAAGACAAAAAAGTGCCAGGTGGAAATAAACCTAGCCGGCGAGCCCTATTCTTTGGGGTACGATAAGGAAATAGTATTGTTTCGTATAGGGCAGGAGGTGCTTAATAATTCGCTGAAACATGCGCAGGCTAAGAATATTTTGATTCGGATTGAGTATAGACCGGAAAAAATTATATTTTGTATCAAAGATGACGGATGTGGATTTGATTTCGAACCTGCTGCAGGCGGAGATATTTTACACTCCGGCGCGGGCCTGAGAAATATGCAGCGCAGAACGACGCTTATCGGCGCAACATTCTCAATTAAAACAGCAATCGGACAGGGGACGGAAATAGAAATTACACTCCCAAATCAGGTAGAAAAGTAAACCCTTTACCCATACTCATGAAAACCACTGTTGCTATTGTCGATGACCATGAACTCATGGCCAAAGCGCTGTCGGGGCTGATTCAGAAATTTGATGATTACGAAGTGATTTTTGAATGTTTCGGTGGTGAAGACCTCATTCGGAAATTTACTTTGGGGATGATCCCGGAGATTGTCCTGCTGGATATTCACATGCCAAACATGGACGGCTACGAGGTTGCGCAATGGCTAAGTGCCAACAGGCCGTCGGTCAAGATTCTCGCGCTTTCGATGAACGACAAGGAGGATTCCATCATAAAAATGTTGAGAAATGGCGCCAAAGGCTATTTGCTGAAAGGCTGTAAAACCTACGAACTCAAAGAAGCACTTGATGCAATGCGTTTAAAGGGTGTTTACTATTCAGAGTTTGTGACGGGGCAGTTAGTAAAAAGCCTTAGCCCGGGCGCCGTAAAGGAACCTGCCGAAATCCTGAGCCTCAATGACCGGGAGAAGACCTTCATTAAACTTGCTAGCAGCGACCTCACCTATGTAGAGATCGCCGACAAGATGTGCGTTAGCCCGCGAACTGTCGACGGCTACAGAGAATCAGTTTTCGTCAAAATGGACGTGAAGAGCAGGGTTGGAATGGTGATCAAGGCAATTAAACTCAAATTGGTAGATGTGGTTTAAAAGTTTCGGATAGTAAAAAATAGCAATCTAAACCTTCAAAATATGCCGTTCATTATCAATCGCAACAAATACGTTGAGACACCAACGCCAGCATGGGTTGAGTTAGACCGTGAAGACTTTATGTAATACCTAGAGTTTATCCGGTAGGCGACATAAGGGATTAGCAGGATGCGCAGCAATAGACCATATTCTCGAGTCAGAGGGTTTTGAAATAGCCCCGGCAGCAATGAGTGCTTTGATAACCAAGATCCGAGCGAATAAAGGGAAATATTTTGTTACCCAATTTATTTGTAATGAGAAAGGGTTGGCGTCCAACCCGGATTTTGCAGAACTAAGGCTAGGTTTCTGCGTCAAGACAAGGAGGAAAAACAAGGGGAAGCATGATTCTATCGTTAGTGTTATCGATAGGAATTCTTCCGGAAGGAACTTAACCAGGGCAAGCCTGAAGAAAGGGATTTCTAATTTTCTGAGTCGTAAGCGTTTCATATTTGACGATCATCAAAATGAGCTTTTTGAAGCCGCCCTGCTTGGTAGGGCGCATTTGATAGATGATGATTTATTAAATTTTTTCTCGACCACCGATAAGCTATACGCATACTTTATCATCGATAGCCAAGGTTTGAGTATTGCTTTTTGGCAAGAGAGCGAGCTTTTTAAGGAATGGGCGGATATCGTGAAGGCCTACGATCACGGAACTGCATGTTGCCCGATAGGCTAGAACCTTTCTCAGCAGTCATTTCTGAAAAATCAGTTCCGATTCGCAATATTAGACCTTTCAGGTAACACTTCCTCCCGAAATTTGCGGGCATCAAATCTCATTTGCCACGGCAGAGTATTCTTTTCCGTGGCCGCAATTTCTCTTTAACTCCCAACAATTTCCTTAAAGACAATATGTCTTTTGCTTTCAGGAATCGCTCATGTCGCGATGTGCCTTCGCATGATACGCATTCTATACCGGGTAAAATACGGTGCAAAAAATGGTGAAAACACCTGCTACCCACCGTATCGCTTGAACTAATTTTATATCGCTTCCCATAGTTCAGGAAACCCAAAACAGCCGATAAAATGGTAACCAAATACGAAGTAATCGTTTTCGATCTGGGCGAAACCCTCGTGAAGGACAAAAATTGGCTTCCCGGAGCGCAGAAACTTCTAAGGCTTCTTTTTGAGGATAAAATTCGGTTGGGTATCATTTCGAACACGGGTGATTTTAGTCGCGCGGCCCTCCTCGCGGCCCTACCGACGGATTTTCCCTGGGGTTTCTTTGAAAGCGATTTGATTATTCTTTCATCAGAGGTTAATGTCAAAAAGCCTTCACCTGAAATTTTTCGGATTGCTCTAAAAAAGACCAGTTGCGATCCCGCAAGATGCCTTTTCTGTACCGAAAATGTCGTCGACGGTTTGGTAGCGCAACAGCTGGGCATGCATGTATATCGAGTACAATCGCCGCCTGCCAGCGACATCGATCAAGTGTATACAAACCTTTCGAATATTTAACTTTTGGCTAGATCCTAGCCGCTATGATGTAAAACTCACGCGTCCCAACAATTTAAATGAACGAATATGAAAGCTCTAATTACTAACATTCTTTTTCTCGGTCTGTTTTCGCAGACCTGCCTGTTCGCTCAAGATGACTTTGAAGTAAAGTCGGGAAATGTATACCGATTCATTACTACGCAGGTCCAGGTTTTGTCAACGCAGGTTAGAGCTAATGCCCAGGGGCTTGCACCAGCAGGACAACAAGTAGCAATACCTTGGAATGCAAAAATTCTTGTTCAAGTTGTAGATGAAAAAGATGTTCAGTATTCGTATCTGACATATCCAGATTCGAATTCAGACAATTTTAAAATGTACAATGAAGGCAGCCCATTGTTTAGAATGACTCTGCAAGATTTTAAGAAATATGCACGACCCGTTTATCGAAATTATAAAGGTGCTACCGTGGGCCTATACACGGTTCCGTTCAGATTACGCGGGAAAGGCGATACGTTTGATTTCGAATCAAGTTTGGCTCTTCAAGCGAATTTGGTCTTTGGTTTAGGGAGTTCAAAGTCTAAGGAATCATGGCTTGACGCATCGGTCGGCCTTGGACTTTCCAGCATTAACCTTGACTCTCTCAACAGCGATGTTACCCAGGGAAGAACTGCAAGCGCGCTAACGATCTCTTTGGGAACGGTAATCAAGCTGAATCGCTTCGCAAATTTTGGCATTTTTATAGGCAAAGACTTCTTGAATGCCCGGGATCGTTCGACTGCGTGGATTTTCAATAAAAAGACCTGGGTTGGACTGGGGATAAATATAAGCTTTAACGATATCGCTACCGATAAGACGAACACAGGAAGCGGGCAATAACAGCCTCCTCAGCAACTTCTTCTGTTTTAATCTATCCCATTTCGAGCAAATGCAGATTCGCATCCCATATGCGGACAGCTCGACACGCACACTGGGTCCATATAGTAAACTGATAACTTCTCAAAGCAATGTCACTATTTTCGGTTTCCCTGGTATTACTGATTGCGGGCGTGATTGCCGGCCTTATTCAGTATTTTGTAGACTTCAAAGGGCTGATTATCTATGAGCCTAAGGTTAATGGTACCTCAGTGGTTGCCGTAAAAGAGGATTTTTGGTCACGACTGCTCAAATTCCTTCAGGGGAACTGGCCATTGATAGGTTACATTGTGGTAGGTATCGGTGGCTCGGCGCTCGTGCCGGTATTGTCTGCATTGGTAGAGCTAGAAGGCATAAAAAGCAAGTTTACAACTCCCTGCAGTGGAAACTGTGAGATCGACAATCAGACTCTTCTAATACTCCTGGGCTACGGTATAATATCCGGATATTCGGCTGTGCGCTTGTTGAGAAGTATCGGTACCTTACTGATCAATAACCTGTCTAATAACTTTTTAAAACAGCAGCAATCACTGGATGAAGCGAATGCCAAAATTAAAGAACTTGAAGCGAAGGTCGATACATTGCAAAAGGCTCCGACTTCGCAGGCATCGTTATTTGCCAACAGGGCGATCGGAGGAACTCCGGGGTCGATAAACGAATATTTCAATGCGGTACAGAACGAAGTTGAAAAACGAACATATTACGCCGGAATCGACTGGGATACGTCGCAGAGTATTTTTGGATCACTGGTTGAATTGCTGACAAAGACGCATCGCAATAAATTGCCTTACAAACCCTCGGTTTACCTTTATCCTTTGGTAGATCTGCATCCTGATAATTTGCTTCGCAGCGTATACCATCCAGAGACAGCCTTTGACCCTAGTGCGTTAATCGCTATGGATGAGCAGATTGATTTTTTACGGGAAAAGAAACGCGAGCAATTTGATTGCCTCGAAATGTCTAATGCCGAATTCGAGCAGCAGATACGGCGTGAGCTACCTTACAATTGCGAGCATGTAATTCCGCAGAGTTGGTTTGGGAATAATGCGCCCATGGTGGGTGACCTGCACCACCTGTTTGCATGCGAACTTGTTTGTAACGCGTTTCGCCAAAATTATCCATACTATGATTTTCAAGGATATGGTACCAATGATTTCGATAAACCACGATGTGGGCTGGTGGATAATGTAAATGGTTTGAACGAGCAAAAATTTGAGCCTATCGAAAACAAGGGTGCAGTGGCAAGAGCTGTATTGTATTTTTTAGTGCGGTATCCGGGGATAATTGGAAATAGATATAAATTTGAGGATGTTGCGATGCTGGTTCGATGGCATGAAAATAATCCCGTTACTTTGTATGAGCTACATCGAAATCAATGCATTTACAAATTACAGGGAAATCGCAACCCATTTGTCGATTTCCCTGAGCTTGCCACGAATGTAGATTTCAGGCATACATTCGATGTTAAACCGACAACAAATACCTTTTTAACTGAGATCACCCCGCACGACGAAACGGCTGCCAACGAATTCAGAGCTGCGGGAGCGAATCTAATCCAAGACTGCCCTGTAAATCCTGGCGCGCAGTGGAATGTATGGCGCGTTGCAGAAAGTCTGAAAAAATTGTTGGCACAAATTAATGCCGTCGCGCCTGCGAGAAAGAAAAATTCCGATGGGTCCATCGGCGATACGGCCCACAGAAACCGAAATTCGGATCATAATCCGCGGGTATGGGACGAAAATACAAAGAGAGGGGTGGTAACGGCATTGGATGTGACCCACGACCCGGCGAGAAAATGCGACTGCAACATTCTTGTCGCATCTCTTGTCACAAACAAAGATCCTCGGATTAAATATATTATCTGGAATAGACGAATTGTTAATTCAGCTCCCATTGGCGGAACGGCGGCATGGGTTTGGAGACCGTATGCAGGAAGCAACCCGCACGATAGGCACGTTCACATATCAGTTAAATGCACAAAGTCCGAGTACGACGACATCGCAGATTGGGACTTTGAGTTATCCTAATTGATATATACGGCTTTTGGGGAAAGAATTTATCAACCGGTTTTCTACGAGAATTGCTTTACATTATATTGACTTCTCAACCTATCTTTTGTCACTATGCCATTTATCATCAGATCTTCACAAGCAAAGCAATTGGGTATTCTCGATTGGGACGAAATCGACATTGGTATGATCTATGAATATCGAAAGGAATTCAAGAAACGTCATAACAAATTGAGAGATCGTGGATTGGATTTTACGAATGAAACAAAATCCGTGGCTATTGATGCTGTAAAGTTCAATGAACTGATCCAATCAGCGCAAGAGGGGCATTACCTTGTCGCGCAATATATGTGTCAACCGGAAGACAGAGGATTTAAGGGGTTAACGATCGGCTTTTGTATAAGGAAAAAAAAGATCATAGGGCGGGATGATACTGCTAAAAGCAAGATTTATTGGGCGGATGGACGGGAGGTAACGACAGGAGATTTGAAAATTGGGAAGGAGAGCTATCTGGGCCGGCGGAAAAGGATTGTCAATGACCTTCATATTCCGGATTTTCAGTCAGACAGGGAAGGCAGGGCACATCTAATTACTCGGGATATGAAGAAAGTTGTACAAAAGATGTACGACGATAACGAAGTATTTCAGGCTAATGGCCAAAAAGAGTATAAGCCATTTTATGCTTATTTTATTTTGGATGACGTCTTGGGAGAGCAAACACTTAGCGTTGTATTTGCTGTCAGTGAGATCACCACAGAGCTTGAAGTAACGAAAATAGATGGTGAGTGGGTGGACGATCCGCCTGTCGCTTACGACCACGGGACGGCATGTTGTCCCATCGGCTAATCTTTCCCGTCAAGGGTTGAACACTTCATTGTTTAATAAGTAATCGTTTACTATTTGAGAGATGTTCTGCCAAGTAGTTGTTAGTGGGACTTCCATAGTCTCCTCCGGAACAACTACAATTGACACCGTTAGCAGCCGTTACTTCCGTCAGCTTTGATTTAAGCACAATCGGTTTAGTCAATGTTTGTGCAACGAGTGGGGCCAAACGCCGCTAAACATTGACTTGTCAGGCTTTGTTAAAGAAATGACTTTTTTACTCATAGTATGTAAAGACTCGGTTGTAACTGCACTTTGCTATTTGCTGACCTTTCTATCTGTAAGCAATCCTAAGTCACCTGTGGAGAATATCAAATTAAACTTGTCCCTGAAAGGAATCAGCAGCGTGTGCCGAAAAATTTACGAAAAATTAATACGCTTCGGATAATTATTATAGCCGTTAGATAATTTTAAAGACAACAAAATGGTTGTATAAGGCATATTTCGATCTTAGAAGGAGGAGCAAACAATAGCAAAAGCTTCTTTTAATATTTTAAAATACTGATGTCTGAAAAAGCAATGTTTTGAAATAGTCCGTGTTGTATTTGTCGCTAGCGAATTTCCACTATACATTCATTCCTAGATAAGATTTCGAATCACCAATATCATATGAAGTATGAAGACAGCTAGGTGTGCTACGATCAACCAAGTGTACAAATTGGAGTCCAATGGGACGAATAACCCGACAATTTAGTAAAATAAATTTTTCAAAACTAAAACTACAGAAGTGAATAAACCCTCATTAATGTACAATTTATCATGTATAATCAAAAAGGATCTGACAATATAGCCGGAATTTTTTTCCGGATTAATACCAATCTGAACATTATCAAAGGAAAAATTGCAACAGACAATAAAACCAATGATTTCAGTTTGAATCTCTTCTTGGAGACAACAGCTTTGAAAATCTACAATATAATATTTGACAAAAATGCGATCAATGCCAATCTGGCTTCTGAAAATTTTCCCGGAGTTGACGGCATTGACATAGATGCATCAGAGATGATTCAAGTGACATCATCATATACAATGAGTAAAATAGATAACTCCATCGAGCAGGTTATTAAATATAAGCATTATGAAAAGTACAATCGGTTGAAAATTATACTTTTGAAAGATATCAATATAAAAAAAGATAGGAAAAAAATCAAGGATCGGATTGCGAAAATAATTAATGGAAAATTCTTGTTTGATATCGATGTTGATATTATAGATTTGGATCAAATGTACCGGCATTTGAAAATCAATCAAAATCTCTCAAAGGCAGTCGAAGTACTGACCATACTTGACAATTTTCTTGAAATAGCTCCCGATAGTAAATTTTCTGCGCCAAGGGCAATTAGCATAACATTTGGTTCTGATGAAATTACGAATGTTTGTAGTATCGTAAATTATTTAACACGTGAACAAATAAATGTTTACACATCTTCGAAGGAACTTTACGATCAGTTCAGAGTCAGCGGTAGATCATCTTTTGATTATCTAATCTATGTTTCACAAGAACAAATGCTGAGACATATTAGTCATACAATTGTGGTCTTATCCAACATCTATATAACAAATAACATTCAGGGAAAGGATTCTTGTCTAGTACTCAATCACCTTCTTTTGAATAGACACAGATGTCAAGTTATCAGTTTCAATAGGTTCCTGAAAAACTTAGACGTTTTTCGAAACCTGCAGTTAGGAGTTCCAAAAACTCTAAACGTGGCAAATATTGACAAGAGACTCAGAGATTCAATACTCAAAGACTTGTTTGCTGAATCCATGTTTAGCACCCTTAGCTATGAAGACGTGAAAGAAGCTTTAATTAATACTTATAGTTCCTTCAATAATAGCCACGTCGATGAAAAAGAATTCTATCTTATTAAATTTGTCATGGATCATCACCCATCCGTGTTTTTTAATCTTCTCGTCTTAAAAAAAGATTACGTTCTTCAACGACTGGAGCGACAGATTAAAGACGCGTGTGGCCCTTCTTCTCTTCAGAATTTGACTATTCTGGCACCGAAAGACTTCAATCATCGAACGGCCACGAGGATTGACAATATTAGAAGCTTCTTTCCTTCTTCTCAGGTTTACTACATTGATGAATTCTTGTTTGATAAAAGTTTCAAATTTGAACAAAGTTTACTTAGTAGTATTCCCGACTATGTCGACCCTGATGTTTTATCAAATGGTGACTATCTTGGGATTAATGATGTGATTGATTGGATTATCAACGACAATGAGTCGATGGTTGGCATCATAAAGGCGGCTGGCGGCATAGGCAAAACCACTTTTTGCGAAAAAATACATGACAAAATTGTAAGTGAGCATACGAGATTTGTTGTAGCATTTATTGATTCAAGTACGTTTATTCAGAGTTTCAAGAATAAGAGATTTCTGGTTGAATCTGATTACGACCTATACGCAATATGTAAAAACTGCTATCCAGACTGGGGTTTTGTGTCCGAAAGATCATTCTTTTTGAATTTTGCTCTTGGCAATATTGTAGTTATTTTTGACGGAGTCGATGAGATTATATCTACTATCCCTTCCTTTGACTTATCGTCCTTCCTTATTTATGTCGAAACTCTCCGTAAAGCAATCGGGCGCGGAAAAATTATCATTAATTGCCGTGATACTTATATTGAAGAGATGAATAGTTTTTTTAATTCTCAGGAAAATACCCACAGCGTGATGAGCTATGAGCTTCTCGGCTTTGATATCGGCCGGGCGGAATTGTATTTTCGTCATCACTTTGATGATAAGAAAGTCTTGTTGTGCAAGAGGATACTTAAAGAGTTTTATCCAGATGTGACATTCAATCAGTATAGCTTCCCGCCATTTGTTCTAGATATTATAGTTCAGATTGTTAAATCTAATTTCAATTTCAGTGAAATAGACTTTGATTTTAATAGTGATATTCTCTGTCAAGAAGATAGTAATGATTTCCTAATGTATAGAATTCTGAGACGCGAAACTTACAAAAAGAACGTTTTTGGATTTAATTTAAGTATTGATGATCAAGTTCGGTTTTTGTGCTTTTTAGCGGTTGATGAGCGCGGATCTGTTTATAAAGATGGCCTTCTGAATTTACTGAATAAAATTCGGAAGTTTGACCGGGGAGACAATATCGTAAAAGGTCTGCAAGACCATCCGTTGTTGACAAGAAGTGGGCAGAACCTTGTTTTTCGATTCCCGTTTTTGAATACATACTTTAAAGCAATAATGGTTACGGAATTTCTATTTTGTTCAACTAGCTTCGCTACTAGTCAAAATCTGGTTCAGGTATTATCATACGATTGCAACATAAATTCGGAAGTTGCACGGCTACTTACGGCTCGCATCCGCGTTATGAACAATAATTTTGAGTTATTAGTCAAAAGGGCTCGCACATGCATAGGGCGACTGAGGGAATTTGGACTGAAGAATGATTACCTTCTCAGTCATGTTGAGAAGAGTATTAGTAATTTATTTTTAATTTTAGTTGCATCTTTTTCTAATAGAAATAGCAATGAACTGATTCGTGGTCTTTTTTCAAAAAGTGATGGAGTAATAAGTAATTTTTGCCTGATTGACGTGCCGGCGAGTACAGACCTAAATTTGGATTTTAGTGATTTGTATTTTTCTGAATCGAGAATTTTGAGATTTGCTGATTTTTTTAATTGTAAAGTGACTGAGGAGACATACTTTGATGATACATGTGAAATTTCCGAGGTTTATTCGAAGCGAATTGATATTTCGAAGATAAATGCGAGCGCAAAAAATTTTGATAGCAATATTCGAGGAGATAATTCTGTTTTTAAAGTCCTAACATACCAGACTACCGGGCATGCCGATATCTCACGTTTTTTTCGGCAATACCTGAGCTACTTTTTGTTAAATCGGCAGCTAGTTCCCGTGGACCGGCGTTCGATTCAAATCGACAGTCACAATACAATCACTATAGATACGATTACTACGCACTTGGAAAATGGAGGCATTATTGAGGTTGACAAATCTGGATTTTCAATACATGTGAATAGGAATTTTCATTCAAATATTAACAGGTTTTTATCTCAGGGTAGAACTTTTTTGGAGTTAAACAGGGCGATCCGTTCGGTTGTTGAGGCAGATCTTAGCGGGAATGAACCTGATAGGAGATACGATTATTTGGACTTTAAACGGCGTGAGGATTAGATCGCATTATATTTTATTATTAGACTTTGTTGTCAGCTTACTATAACCAAGAACCATGGCCTCAATGTCATATTCCGTCTCGTTGTCGAAGTCTGCGGAATCTGCGCGATCAGGCATAAACAGCTCAATTCTCAATCCATAACCTTGTGCCAAGGTCAAAGTTTCCAGCGAGTAGCTTTATGGGGCCGCCACTTCGCTACGTCCGGTTGAATCCAGTTGCGTTAACTGCTTTCTGGTCGTATCCAATTGTAGTTGCATTTTTGAATTAATCGAATCGAAACGCGACTACGCGGACCTCGGCAGTGTAATTCGGGCCCGTCACAAGCCACTGAATACCGGTGATATTGTAATCCTGGAACGATCCAGATCCGTCGCCGATCCGCGTGTATCAGCCTCCGATTTGGTGAGGGCGAGTCGGCTGCTACTAGCTCCGGTACAAGCCCGAAAATGGCGGCTTGGTTCCGGGCGATCTCGTCGGGAATTAGCTATCTGTTCCAAACCGGCCTGGATAAAGTTATACTCACCGAACTATAACGGTCGTGGCAAACTGGTACCCGAGCCATTAAGACGGTTCTGGGAAATGTTGAGGATAAATTGGCCGTTGGCGATACGCCAAGAATCGCCTTGTAGATGGGGTTTTAATCAACGCGGCCCTTGTTATTCTAGATGAAAACTGGCGCTTATTGCCTATTGCCAAAACAGCCAGAGTGTTGGCAAATGGTACACACGCGATATTTCATTGATTTTTTGGTGATTGTTTATTTTACAAAATCCTACATTGCATTCACCTTATATTGGTAATAGAGCTTCTCTTCGCCAGGCCCTTCTGAAAATGCATTGTGGAAGGCGGTACTTTCCGCCGAGGTCATGAACTGCTGGCGTGTGGCCAGAATCTTGTCTTTTAGCGGTTGCTTCTCCGGCGTGCGGTCTATCGACAACCCTTCTTCGTTCATAATGATCAACCGGCCTTTGGTACGCAGGAGGAGGTCCGCGATCAGGTCGCGGTTGGGCATGGTACTTGTCCATCCCGGACTGATTACGTCATAATCCAGCGTCGCCATCGCCACCAGGTCGGGATCGGTCATCATTTCCACACCGAGGCGTTTAGCTGAGCCGTTATGGCTCAAATGGTGCGCTACCTTATAAAATACAGTCCTGTTGAGAAGGCCCTTGGTTTCCAATGGCTTATTATCATTAAAGCGGTCTTTCGCCTGCCATTTTATACTGTGCCAGCTCTTCCAGCTGCCATATTCCGCATCTCCGGGAAAAAGCATAACCCGTCCGCTATCCGCAAATTCAATAGCCAGCGCCACACTAAGGTTGTTGGTAGCGCTGTTCATCCGAAGCGCCAGCGAACCGGCGCTGTTGAGCCAGTCATAGTCGATCTTGCGCCAGGATTCACTCGCATACTCACTCATCGTTTCGTCAGCCAGAAAGCTTTCGTCGAACGGCAATATCGACGAAAGAAGCTGCGGGTCCGTGAGGTTCAGAATGGCCGTTGCAAAACTGTCGTTATCCGTCCGTTTGTTATTCTGGCTATGGCTGAATGTCTCACCCGGTTCATCGGCAGGGGCACCTTCGGCTTTGATCGAATCTATGGAGGTAGGGGGGCCCAGCACGTAAAATTTGATACCTTCGGCCCCTTCCGGATTGCTGATTACCTGGCCGGGATGTACGTAGGCGATGTTGTTCGTGGCAATTTCCTTTTTCACCACCTCCATTCCTGCCAGTCCGCCTATATATTCGCTGCCACGCGCTGAAAAGTGAAGTTCGGCAAACCGGTCGACGGCCACCGCAAAATCAGGCTGTAATCCTAGCGGGGACTTCTTTTTTGCCGCTTTTTCGTCGGTCATCAGGCTATTCAAACGGTCGGCTACCACATTCAATGCTTTTTTCCGCTGGCCGTATTCTTCTTTCCAATGTTTCAGTTGGTCGCCCAGTGGATCATCGGCCGATGTAGGAGCGTCGTTTTCAGTCCAGCCCATCCAGATCTTTTTGACGACAAAATCCGCCGTAAAAAGCTCTTTGCAGGATTTAAATACCGATACATGATCCAGGTGCTCATGGGTAACCACAAGCAGATCGATCGTTGCAGGTTCCGCAGTCCTGCCTTCCCGGATGTAATCTTTCAGGTTTTTAATATAGGGTTCCAAATGCTCCTTGCTGCCTTTCCAGGTACCGCAATCTATCATCATCGTAAAGGTATTGTCCGTGCCTTTGAACATCTTGATAATGAAGCAGTCGCCAGTCCCCATCCGGTACATCCTTACCTCGGCATGTGTAATCTTGTCCATAATTTTCAATGCTAATGGCGGTGTAGGAATGCGAATGGTTCTTGCGCGCCGTTGGTCAGGCCGCTGCCAAAATAATGGCTGTAGTCGGACACGCACATCATGATCTCGTCCTGTTCATAACGAACTTGCTGCTCAATCCGCTTCTTATCAAGGGTTCTGTCCTCGGGCTTCGTTTTGGTAGTGTCGAGCAAAGGCCGGCTGATGGCATAGCGCAATTTCAATGTATTCAGGTCGAAAATTAGCGTGCAGCCGCCCATGAAAGTCGATGCTCTCTTCTTTTCCTTTGTGTTCGTCGCCACTCCGATAAATTCCCCATTTTTCACGATCACCTTGGCTTGTTGCAGAAGTGATACTACAATATGATGGATCTGTCCTCCCTGCGGGCCTACGCGTGAGACAAGCCGCAGGTTATGCACCAGGACCGCAGGATAATCCTTGTTACTTCTGGATTCATTGATCCCGAATTTTTGCCAATCGCGATTCAGAACGAGGCCTGTCACGTTCTCAAACTCGGTCTGATTGTCAAACTGCTGGACGATTTGATCATGCAGACCCTGCTGTTCTTCGTTTCCGACAATATATTGTTGTGTGATCCTGTAAATTTCATCCCTACTTTTCGTATCCATGATATCATTCCGAAATTTTTTCAGGAACTGACTGATCATCAGAAACATACCCTGTACTTTCGGACCAAAAGACGGGTTTCTTTTAAATTGAAGACTTTCAACGCTGAGTGTCTTGATGTTTTTAGGATAAATACCGCGCCGACGGAACGCATCGATAAAGGCCAACCGGTAATTACGAGAATCGTCGTTCACCAGATCCACGTCTGCGGTAATAATAGCCCTTAGATAGTCGCCAAAATTAATATCCACGGGCGTACAGTAATCCAGCGCACGAATGCACATCTGCAATACGTGATCGGCGGATTTCGCAGCCTCGTCCGCAAGCCGGTTAACCAGGTCTTCCGGCAATTCTCCCGCCGTTAAAATCCCTGTACCGTTGGAAGCAATGCGGATCAGGTCAGCCACACGGCTCTTATAAATATTGATAAATGCCTCAAAAACAGCCGCCACCAAAATACTTCCCCTCGCATGCGGCTCCATAACCGTGCGGTAATCGTCCGGATTGGGCTCTTTGGGTTTCCACTGTTTCGTTTTTTCATCGATCTCCCCGATCGCATCACGCAGACTGCCATAATTCCCGATCGCAGAGCCAAACTGCTGGGCCAGTTGACCCAGTAAATTTTGCGCAGCCAAATCACCCCGAGTTTTCCTAATCTGGTTTTTTAGTACTTCGGGAAATGTAAAGTGCTGAAAAAGAGCCACTATGTCTGCAAACGCCTCATGAAATGACAGCACATCCGGATTCGTCGGCTGGTTGAAATTCGGGTGCATACCATCCAGGATCGCGTGCGTGGTTTCGTGGGCGATAATATCGTGGCTCAGGCAGGTAAATATCAGTGAAGCAGGCATTTGAATGCTTTCATCGGCCGGGGACGAGGAAAAATAGCCAAAAAGCAGCGCGCGCTTGTACGGGCTATAGTAGGCATTCGCTTCGCGTAACGCGTGAGGGTATATACGTAGCCGCGAAACATTCTTTTTCGTACCCCTGTCCCAAGTATCTGCCCAGAGGATTTTCCGGCCAAGCGCTCTTTCAAAATTTTTGATGGTTGTCATAGCCACTGCATACACCATTTGCTGATGAAACTGCGGGTTGCCCTCGCTGGGATCCAAGCCATCCTGCGCCAGAATGTAAGGATCATTCAGGTCGACGGGCTTGTAGGATTTGCCCACAGTTGGATCATAGTCAATCACCTCCAGATACTCACCTATCGGCCCGGGTCTAATGCCCTGGTTATTAATGGTAGCGGCAGCGGCATCTTCCCACGGAATTTTGTAAACAATGGTGCTGATGGGGGCCATATCCAATTGAAGGGTGAGTGCCGGGTCGAATGCATACCCCCTAAGTTTTCGGAACGGTGGTTTTGCGTCAGATGCCATAGATTTACGTAGGTTGTAATGAACTGACAATGGTTTGTTTATATTCTTATATGTGTAAGATTCAGAAATGATACTTACAACTAGGAACACGTGATATTTGAAGTGCGGATATGGGAATCTCTACGTCCATGGTATGATGCATACAGACAACACCCGCTAATATTAATCAAAATAAAAATCAAGTATTCAGTCTATTTAACAACATATGAACGTTTAAATTCGGCAACTCTCATCGGATGCTGTTACCAGGACTGTCACAACTACTTCTGAATTAAATGCTTTTAGAACCTTCAATTCTTGTTTTACAGAAGGTTTTTCTGAAATTTTCAGCCTACTTGAATCATAAGTGGTAAGGGTTATGATGTCTTTAACAATATTGATTCAAAGGCCATAAGCGGTCTAAACGATTAAGAGTAATCGAATTTATCTAGGCTTCTATTTCTTGATCATCAAAGTGAAATATTAATTGCAGCTTTTCAACCAGATATCTAAGACTCTCTTTTTCTTTCTTGTCCCAGTAGTGGGTGTGTGAAATAAAGGGGAACCATCCGTATCTCGCTGATCGTAATTTCTTATTTTCTACGCCTGAACCTAAACACGCTATCTCTCCCCCAACGAAGTCATTTCCAAAGTACATATTGGTCCAGCGGGTCATTGCAAATACTGCTGCGTGATGCAAGTTCCTAGGAACAGCTGGATCGTCTGTTGCCGGAAAAGAAAACCAATCTTTCTTGTTTGCATTTTTAAGTTTCTTCAAAGCAGCGGCCGTTGGGCGCTCCATAACAGGCGGACAGGTGGGAAACTCTCGTTGCCTTTTTTTTAATGAAAATTCATCCACGTTTCGGGCAATATGGAAGTGGGCAAAAGCAAGGGGGCTTCCTACTGTCAGTATATCACTAACTCGCCAAGAGTCGCTGTTTTTGTATTGGGATAGCCAAAACTTAAATTGTGCGCTTCGAAACTGTTCGAGATTAATCTTAGTGCTGTTAAAATTGGCTACGGCCTGCTCGGCTTCATCAATAGCTAGCGGATCTACTTGAAGTTTTGGGCTGATTTCGTTCCAGTAAAGCGACAATATATCGTAGGCTATAATGGATCCTAAGCTATGGCCAACAATGACGACGCGGTCATATAAATTATTTCCGATAGCATCTTTTTGTTCATGCAAACGACGCAACAAACTAATGCCTGTACCTCGGATCTGTTGTCGTTGAGCAATATTTCCGGGTCTTGGAGCAAAGTATCGAACTGCATCCCCCAAATAATTTAGTAGTAGGCCATTGATTAAGATTGATGCAAGCGTAACAATGAATGAGCTTACGGCTTTGAACCAGCCCACTGTTATAACATTTTTCCACCAAACTGGAATCAATGAGCTTCCAAAATTTTGAATGAAAATTAGACAGCTTATCGTCGCCAATACTATTGCCCAGAACAAATAGTAAATCCATCTTAATCTTTTAGGGACCTGTCCAGGGAACCTTACAAAGACATTCCAGGTCCACCATAGGACATCACTAATTTTTGTGTCAAGCATTAAATGTGCCCAGTACAGCTCGAAATAATCTGTCTTATAAGATTTACGTTGCCTGTTAGCAGTTAACCTTCGTAATTCGTAGCTATCGGAAAACTGGTCGGGCTTGCTAAAAAATGCTGGCTTGTTAGGATCTTGGTTTTCTGGGGCAACGGATGTGGCAAAATCACGAAGCGTGTCCATCGGGCGTTGCTCGCCGATCCCATGTATGATGATAATTGCTTGACGGGAGATCGAAGGTTTGGACGGCATGAGGGTTCTGGGAAGGTTGCTTTAATTTACCGAAAAATTAACATAATAGGCTCGAAAACACTAGCACTCCCATCCCGTATTTATCTAGCGGCAAAAATGGACTCGCTGCCTATCATAAGTCATACCCCGTTGAAGGTCCATATTGGCATCAACGATGACACTATATGCGGCCCACGAGAATTAGGCATAAAAAAAATGAAGTTTTTGAGCGAGGGATTTGAACGATTGACTTAACGGACTGAAAATCAGCAAGACCTCTATCTTCTAGAAATCCCTTCCATGATGCACGGAAAACTCAAAAGTCTGATAGATCTATGTTGTGTAATATATTGATTGTTAGTTACTTGGAGATGTTGAATATTGGCTTGTGACATAGAGATTAGGCAGCGGATGCTAGACAGGCTGCTATTTCAAACCTTGGCAAGCCTTTTCAGCCTGGTCTGATACGCCTGAAGATAATTCCTTTTAGAACGATCATTCAAGAATGAGGCATTGACTAAGCGTTCGACCTTTTCCGAATTTGAAAGCATCGTGTCGAAGATGGATTTAATCAATTTTATATTTAAGCCTGCTTCCTCTCCAAGTGTATGGAATCGTCTGGCGATATTCCCCTTTGATAGTTGAGGGGGTAGTAGGCCATCCTCCAGCGCGAAGTCGGAATCATTTACATGAAGGCGGCTGTTAAGAAGATCGTACGCGGGACTGAGCCTGAAATCACCCATGCCGGTTTCAATTATCGAGAAGTTCTTGAAATGGGCATCGCCATTTGAAAATAGATAATTGAACATGATTAGTTGAAATAGTTTAGGCGATTCTAATCCATAGATTGGAAGATATTTCTTCATTATGTTGAAGAGTTCCAGATAGTTACCCAGATACTTGTAATGTTCCCCGTGGGTCTGAGGACTTCTGTTGGCCAAAGCCGCGAAATCCTCTACCGCCTTCTTTTTATTTCCGTCCTGTACATCAAAGCGCCTAGTCAGATAGGCAGGTTTACCGTTTTCAAAGAAAATAAGTGCATTGTCGGCCGTATCAATGCCATAAACCTGGCGGGCTATTTGCATCGTCAAATGTTCATTGGCTGGCATTTGATCTGGATTACTGCCGATGGTGGGTATCGGTTTAAGGATGTGCGTGCCCTGCTCGCCCTCTCCAACCAATCTCAACTTACTCTTGACCTGAATTATGGAAAATTTTTCTTGGACGCCGGAAATTGACACTCGCCTTTGGCTCTGCAAGAACGCTAAGTTAGCAAGGCCCCCGGAAGCTGGCGAGTCATACGGTAATACATGTGATACTTTCGCGCCATTGAACATTCTTTTCAGGCATTGTCTGCTGTAAGTATCATAGCCTTCGGCTAATGTACCCGGACAGTATTTGATAATGGGTATACTCATGCCGAGTCGTTTGTCCGTTTGACTGTGACAGCTCCAATTGCGTCGTACTGCGCAACGTTCAGTAAAAGCCCAAAATAGTCGTCCTCGTCAATTTTTAGGGACCTGCAGATAACATGCTTATTGACGCCCTCCGGCAACATATTCGCAAAGAAAGGAAAAAGAGTTTTGGCGTTATACACCTTGACTGATTTCGGCAAAGTGAGGCTAACAGGAGGTTTCTGGCTGTTTGCTATCCAGGTATCTTCGTAGGTGAAGCTAAAGGAACCGTCGTTATGCTGGATTAGCTTGCCAGCAACTTCGCCCTTGTACATAATTTCCGCCTGCCTCATAGCTATTGATTCATCGATTTGATTTGCAGAACGAGCTGCATTCCGAGTACATCGGCAACTTTCTCTAATGTGATGATGGTAGGATTTCCCTTTCCACTTTCCAGCTGTTTCACTGTTCTCAATCCAACACCTGACATCTCGGCGAGGGTTTCCTGGGTTATATTAAAAAGTTTTCTTCTTTCCTTTACTATGCTACCAAGATGCATTGTCCCTCCCTTTTGTAAAAACTATTATTTAAATATACATCAAAAAGTGCATTAAAGTGTTCTTTTTGATGTTAAAAGTAATTATTGGTTGGTAAAATATAGCAAAAGTGCACTGTATTGCACTTTTAAAAAAATACTTGCGCCTTGCGAGCTTTTTTGGATGGGTTTTACTAGAGATGGGAAAATTGAAATGTAAGAATATCTGCATTCTGTAACCAACGGTACTTTTCGAAGAAATCATCAGGCAATACATTTCAAATTGATCCATCTCTATTCAGAAAATTTCCGAATGAAACCTGACCGGCCTCTGTTTGAAATTCGTGAACAGAAAACTAAAACTATAAGACATCCTGCATAAAATGATCTAGTGATTGAGTGCGACAACTTGACATCATCAGTTATCGCACTCAATCTCGTAATCAATAATCTGCAAAAACATGACCTTCATATTCACTGTACCCTTCTAAAAACAAGTCTCTGGCGAAGGCTTCATAGTCGAAATATTTCCCGAGCGCGGATGGTGCGCCTGAAAGCAGTCCTGTTTCTTCGACGTATTGGTAGGCGTATTCAAGCTCTGGATCTTTCATCGATCCGCCAAAGAATCCGCGGTAGCTTTCCCGGAAACTTTCAAGTTGGTCTTCCAGCTCACAGCAATTGTTTGGCCAATAATTGATCTGCTTACAGTAGATCTCAAATGCTTCGACGGCCTCATCGTCCATTTCGCCGATGGCTTCAAAATAGGTAAATGCCTCTTTATGGAGGCTGCATTCTGATATCAAAAAATCCGGGATGTTCTCCCAATCTTGGAACATCAGCTCTGGATCCAGTTCATTTCGATGAAATTCGTAGCAGTCTTGCAGGAATTCTTTGAGGTCAGCGTAGTCCGTCAGGTCAAACCACTTACCAATCAGCGACCCATTGTTGTACTGGCTGTAGGTTCCTACATAGATTTTAGGAGTACTTTCAAGATTTCTCATGATTGAAAGGCATTTAAGTTGCTTTGGCCCCGTCTTTGTGCTCAGGGCAATCGCTGCCTATCGATCGAAGAAAAAATGACGGGGCTTGTCCCCTGGTTGCAAGCCCATCCGGCGGTTTAAGGTGCGGCTGGCTGCCGAGCGGTCGCTAAAAAGCCGGATGACGGAGTGCAGGCTTGCAACCGTCATTTTTTGCTTTGTAACTTTCGTTTGCACTGATCACGATCTACCTGATGTCCCTCGCGTGGCCAGCGACTTAGTCCCGTCTCCCTCCCTTGAAGTCAATTCAAATTCAAATAAAAGTCCTGTAAATCAATGATTTGTGGAACTAGCTCGCAATCCCGTGCTACAAAATACCCTTGAGCCGCCGCATGGCAGCGGTACTCATCGGCTCAACCAAAACGGGCTCATCAATGTCGACTTGACCGTAGACTAAATCTTGATAGTTCATGGACTTTGAACATGGGTAACCTGCGTTATCTTGCAAATATAGAGCAACAAATCAGCCATATTTGCTCGGTCTGAGTAAAGCTTTAAAGCTCATTCTAGTTCTAGTATCACAGGATAATATGGATTCCAACTAATGATGAATATCTTCCAGCCATTAATATCGGTGAGAAATTACGCCTTTAAAATCAGCTTTATGCTTCTGGGAATGCTTTCATGTGCGCAGGTGCTAAACAAACCGAAAGGAGATATCTTCAGGTATATCGATATCGGGAGTAACTACCGACTCTTACTCGGAGATAAAATTGAGAAACATTTAGCTATCCTTGAACCGGTAGACGGTGGATACAAACTGCCGGGTGAAGGCTATGGAGATGCGAGCAGTATACTCATTCATGCTTCCAGGGAAGGCAAAATTGAGAGATTTGAATTTTTATACGACTCCGGAATCAGTAGGCAATCAAAAATTGACGACTATCGATCTTTATTCGGCGCTCCACTGGTAAAAGACGGCGTGTCGTTTTGGAGGGATAAGATGACCGAGTTACAGGTAACTAACCTTTGAGACGGCTCCTTGGTGATTTATTTAATTGACATATCCAAATAGTAGACCATACTACGGTATTTCACGGAGCTCAGAGGCCTATTGTGCTATCTTGGGGGCATCTGTACCCTTTGCTATGCTTCTTCAGGCATTAAGTCTCTGGGAGAACAGTTCATTTCACGGGCGAGTATTCCAATATGTTCAATATTGTACTTGCTTGGGAATTTGGGGCTTTCGATTTGTCCAATGAATCCCCTGGTCAGATTTAGAAACATAGCGAGATCGTCCTGAGTATAGCCCTTAGCTTTTCGGACTTTCCTCACTTGATTTATCACCGCAATTTCGAAATCTGTTTTTTCGGGCATGGGTTGCAAGAACCAAAAACATCGCTATTTTTGCGCTTAGTTATAACTAAGCAAATGTTTCAACGTGTCTGCTTTCCACAGTTTCAGACGCCTAAGTAGATGAAGTGATGTATTACTAAGTCAATAATGTATGATATGGGAATTCGAAAGCTACGTGCCAACTCTGGTGGAAACGTCGATATGTTAGACAGGTTTAAGGGCGGTGATGAACGCGCATTTACAGGTTTTTACGAGAAGTCATTTTCTAGCCTTTTCTACATTGGCAAGGGCCTAGTTAGTGACGAGTTCCTGGTGAGCTGCGTTCTACACGAGTGTTACCTCAAAGTCTGGGCACACCGTGACAAGATTGAAAGCCTCCCACATGCGTACCGGTTTATCCGTCTGAATCTCCGTTGGCAACTCTTGAAACAGGTCCAAAAGCCGGCCTACCAGGTATACCGGAAAATGACGGAAATAGACCACTTGGAACCTTTCCTGGGCGAAAAGTCAGATGTGGAGAGCTATTTCAACGGCGACACCGAAGGGAAGAGGTGGGATGAAATCTCGAAAGCGATATCATTTCTGCCTAAACAGCGGCAGTTGATAGCCAGCCTTCATTTTCAAGATGGGCATAGTCCGCGCGAGGTAGCGAAAAGAATAGGAACAAATACGCTGCACGTGACCAGCGAAATCCAGAAAAGTATAGAAGAGCTTAAAAGGATTGTAGCGCCCCGAGCGACTGTGCCTATAAGAAAAGTAAAGCAATCCTATCCCTACGATCATATCTTGAATAGTGAGCAGGCGGCAGTGTTTGAGCTCAGACAAGATCAGAAGAAGTCTTTTGCCGATATCGCCTCGATTTTAGGCTACCCGCAGACCCAGGTTCAACAACACTACATCACAGCATATCAACTCGTTAAAAATCACTGGAAGCAAAATGGGCGTTAGGTTATGGAAAAGCTTTTCACCACTAGAAAGATCCGCCTTCTGATTGATTCGGATGACATCGATCAAAAGAACAAAATTCTTGATACGCTCTACCAATGGCGCTACATCTGTTTCAAAGCAGCCAACCAGATCTATACCCATCACTACGTCCAGCAGCAGCTCAGGGAAATGTTGTATCTAACAGAAGGTGTAAGAGCCAGACTCTCTGATATCAAAAAAGACGAGTATGGGATACTCACGACATCCAGAATGAACACCAGCTACCAGGTACTTGCTCAAAACTACAAGGGCAGTATCCCGATGCACATTATGAGCGCCTTGAATGGTAATCTTGTTGCCAGCTTTAACAAGATGAATAAAGCACTGGCTAGCGGAGAAAGCACCTTGCCTAGTTTCCGAAGAGAAATGCCGATCCCATTTAAAGGAACCGATGTGAAAAAATTAAGAAGTAGCAGGGAAGGAGCGGTATTTCATTTCTCACTATTCGACATCCCGTTCAGGACATACCTGGGCAAAACAGGCCATGACAAGCGGGAAATACTCAAACGCTTAGCTGCTGGTCAGGTCAAACTATGCAGCAGCTCGTTGGCGCTAGACAAAGGAAAGATCTTCATGCATGCCGTTTTTCAGACGGAAGCCGGTGAGCACGAGCTCGACCAGGACGTTATCGCCGAGGCAAGCTTGTCGCTGGATTACCCGATCATGGTCTTGATCGCGGGTAAGCGCTACACGATCGGAAGCAAGGACGAGTATCTCTACAAGCGGCTTGCGATCCAGGCTGCCATCCGGCGGAAGAGAAAGGCCACGGCTTTTATGAACCAAAATAGCCGAAGGCAGCTCCGTAAATCAACCATCGATAATCTGATGCAATCCGAGAAGCGGTATGTTTCCCACAAGCAGCACGTATACAGTAAGAGGTTAATCGAGATATGCCTAAAAAATAAAGCCGCGACTTTGCTTTTGGTAGACCAGACCGAGAAGGAGCAGCAGGCCAAAGAAGATCCCTTCCTTTTTCGGAACTGGGGATATTACGGTCTCAAACAGAAAATAGAGCGCAAAGCCGAAAAGGCGGGAATTGCTGTGCTGGTCGAATGAATTTTCACAGAGGCTGCTTGTACAGCCGCAGGATGAAACCACCAGCGGTTTCATTAAGTGCCGAAGGGCACATACAACTGGGTTAGCTTAATTTAATCAGTAAGCAAATGTGACCCGAAATCAAGCAGGTAACCGGGATTGGTTACCTGCATTTTTTTCTGTTTTATTTTGCATCAACCGATTTCCTAGGCTTTCTGCCGCGCGGTTTTCCGGTGTATTCCGGTTTGGGCGTTTCAGTTTCAATCGCCAGCTCATAGCCTTTGGTAGCCTGGTCAAAATCAAAAGTCGAGATCTTGAAGACCAGTTTTTCACTCTCGAAATTGAGGCCCCCTTTTTTGAGAATAACGGCCAATGGAATTACATGGCCGCGGCCATTTTTTTCAAATGAAAAGGTCTGCTCAGAACTTGCAGCCGGGACAAGATATAAGGATTTGATTTTTCGCTTCCCGTGCTGGGTACCGATTTTGAAATAAGCAGACTGGGGATTGATTCCCAGATCGCCGAGTGCAGTAGCCGGGAAAACAAGCTTGCCGGTATTAGAAATGTAGCCAGTCGGCAGCGGAGCTGCCTTGACCACTTTGGTTTTAGGTAGGTTTTCCTCTGGGGAAAAGAATTTAATTGCTTTTAGCTTCATGGTGTTATGGGTTATTTCAGGCTAAAATAGGATATTCGTTTGGTTTAGCCTATTTACAAATGAAACCCTAAACTTCTCCGCTTCCTTTTTCTCTTTTTTAGCTCTGGATTCTGCGTTGTCATAGCGTTAAGGCCAATCCGATTTTCCAGCAGGCCTAGCGAGTATTCCCTGCCGATATCAGAACCCTTTATCTTCATTTTAGTCTCCATATGAAAAAATGCGATGCCTCGCCCCACATAGGTCTTGTATCCGTGCCCAAGTAAGTGTTCTTTCAATTCCTGGATCGAAGAGACTTGTGGCGTCAAACGGTCAATTAAAGATTTCAGCTTCATATGCGCCTTGTCCGCTGAATGAATCTGCTGGCCCAGGGCACGGTTGATCCGCATATCGTGGGTCGGTACCAGGCTCAACTCCTGTTCCATCCTGCGGCAGAACTTGCCGGTCCGCGCATAGTTTTTGAAATGGTCGGCGGTGTTCTTTCCGTTATAATTGATGCGGTTAGCGATAATATGAAAGTGTAGGTTGGCTGAATCTTCGTGCTTAAAAACGACCATCTGATTCTGCTCGAAGCCAAACTCTTTGGCAAATTCTCTGCAGATCTGCATGATCTTGTCATTGCCTGGCTTTTCGCCGGGCGAAAAGCTGAACGACTGGTGCCAGACGTATTTGGTTAGCTTCTTGTTTTTAAAGTGGTTGTCTGTATACTGCCGGGCAAGGTAGTCCAGGTCCAGGGTCCCGTCGGGTGCTGTTTTAAGGGCAAGGTTCTGAATATAAACCAGCTCCCCTCTGATGTTTTGTCGCTGGATTTGCTCGCCTGCCGTCGTTTGCTGACTCTTTTGATAATAGCAGTACTCCAAAATTCCTTTGGCGTAGCTGCCCAGTCCTGCTTTCCCGATCATTTACTGGTTTGCTGGATGAATTCTTCGATGGCATTTTCAATCTCGTAGTGTACCGAGGCGATATCTGCCGCCTCGTTTTTCCAGGCTGGCGTAAGATCCTGCAAAGGCTCAGTGTAATAGCTTTCGTATTTCGAAAGCAGCTCGCGCGCCGATCGGGACATACTGCGGGCTTCCCGAAGGATTTGCTCTTTGCTTTCCCCAGCGCCAAGGACATGGCCCAGATAATCCGACAGGGATGTAATCCAGCAGTCGATTTCAGTAAGTGTCTTTTGAAAGCTGCGAATCTCAAAGCTTTCAAAAACCCAGCGGGTGATAAGATCGGCGAGCAGCCTGACCCGCTGGCTGCTTTGTTGCCACTGCATAGAGAGCACCTGATGGTCTTTGGTCTTTAAAATAGCGAGCGATAGAATTCCGGCCAGCTGCTCGAGAATCCGGATTGTTTCGGCAGTCGCCTTCGGCAGCGTCCTTTTCTGGGGCCTTTTGAATGGGACATCCAGCGCCAAAGTCAGAAAGTACTGACTGGCTGAAAGCCCGCTCTTTTCAATGAGCTGATTGATCTGGCTTTTCTGGTCAGTGCTTACCCAGACGGAAAAATGTTCCCGTTTGGCAGTGCCCTTTTCCTTGGGCGGCCTGCCTTTCTTAATTTGATTTTTCATGTGTCTTATTGCTTTTGCTATGAGCCGCCAGGCGAATAGCAGGGGTCCAGGGGTTTTCCCATGGCCAGCCCGCCGGGGAGTCGCATTTTGCGACGTACCGGCGATAGCTGGCTGTGGAGAAAACCACCGTTCATGTTTGTAACCGTTTGAAAGCGTTTGCTTTCGTTCTAAAAAATTCGGGATTGTTTAAAAGAATTTGAATCCGTTCGAAAGCAGCAGAAACTGTGCGTTTCTGTTCGAAAATTCGCAAGACTGACGGGTTCTTACTGGCCGCCAAGCGGTACAAGCACACGCTTCGCTTGGGAATCATAGAGGTAGTGCTTGCCGATCTGGACTTCACCCTTCTTAGGCAAGGGGACAAGTTGCAGATACAACACGCCATCGTACTTGATGATCTTTCCGTGCTGCATGATCTGCCTGAAAGCCGGGGCGTCCGGGTACTGCTCCAAAATCCTTTGCCGCTCGACATACTGCTGTCCATGTCGTATTAAAACATAGAACAAGACTGACAGGACAATGCCGGCAATCGAATAGGGGCCGCTTACACCGAAGCCGTAGAACAGTGCCTGGCTGCGGTCTTGAAACTGCAAGAACCGTTTCCTGCCTTTCAGCTCTAATGCGGCGCGGTCGATGGCGGCGATGGATTTGTCGACCCTGCTTTCCAGATTTTGGAAATGCTCCTGGGTCTCAGACAAAAACAGGGCTGACCAGTCATCGATCTCGTGACCATACTTGGCCGCATACTTGCCCCTGGTCTGGGTGAGACGGTTGGGTTCGGTGTTATTCATCGCTGAAATTCTCTTTAAGTTCCTTTTTTAGTCTGAGCCTTGCGCCCGGTGGGTAGTCTTTCAGCGCATAGCCATTCCTGATACCATCCAGTATCTGTCCACCCAAAAGTGAAGCGGGCTCAAAGTCGCCAAAACGTCTGAGGTCAAGCCCAAGTGCAGTGCAGTTATCTTCAAGTTCTCGTGACAAGCTGGGAAACTGGGCAAAGCCAAAAAGGTTCTGCCAGATCACGATTTGAAACTTGGATCTGAGCGCTGCCCGCATTTTTTCCAGGAACTGAATACTGGCCACGTACGCTCCGCCGCCACCGATGATGATGTGAAATATGGCCTGGATTCCCAACTCGTCACACCATTCCTTTAAATCGATGTCGCGGGTGATCAAAGCGGGCAACTGCTCACTTTCCGGCGCCCCGAAATCCATATACACTTTATCGAAGGGACTATCCGCCAGGCTTTCCACATAACCGATGAAAAGGTCCCGCATGAGTCTTTCACGGTTGTCAAGCAGAGAGAAAGCCTCGAAGCGGTTCTGCCCCAAGAAAGCCAGTTGCCTGGTTGAGGTTTTTGTAGAGCTATCCAGGTCTACAAAAAGGGAAGAGTCGCCAGCTTCTGAAAGAGCCCTCAGGTAGGTATGAAGGCTTTTGCCTACGCCACCTTTGGCCTGGACGATGAAGTGAAATTGCTTTTTCATTGTTTGTTTGAATGTTTTGATTTGAACTTAAATTGGTCTTGTAGCTTGATTTCATCCGGATCGGTTACCTTGAAAGCGCTGGGTTGATTGCTTTCAACATATGATCGTTGATCCGGCTTTGGTTTGGGCTTTTCCACAGCCCCGGGGGTAGCCTCGGTTTTCTTGCCCTTGAAGTAAAACCGGCAGTAGCGCACATCTTCAGCCGTGATAAGTCCTGGCCTGCCCAATTTGGCGCTGATCAAATCGGCGATCCTGGCTCGCGTCAGTCCAGCCATCAGCTCCTGGTGAAAAAGCTTGAACAGGTTTTCTCTGCGTTTTCTGTCCTTTTGCTCGAAGAGCTCGATCAGCAGCTTCTCATCGATCAGCATCGGACTCAGCAGTTGTTCCGGTAAGCACTATACGACTGCCTAGTTGCGGGTGAAAAGAAGGATCGTAGCTCAGGTAGCCGTACCTGACCAGCTCCCGCATGCACTTATGATAAGTCGCACCGGATTTGATCCTGGAAAAACCCATCAGCTTCCGGCGGCTGGCATGAAACGGGATTTTTTGGATTCCGTTACCATAGTAAAGAAGCGCGGTGTAAAGGCTGATGTGATAAGAGTTGAGCCGGTCATCGGATTTGATCACTTCAAGTGCCGGCATGTCCATAGCAGCACTTGCCTGATTGTGCCTTTTCATCGCTTGGAGCCGTTTTGGTTGAGCATGGCAGCGATGTCGCGCTGACTGTAAAAGAAGCATCCGCCGATCTTGGTGAACCGAAGGTGTCCCTGGATGCGAAGGTTCTGTAAGGTGCCGGGCGAAATGCTCAGCATCTTTCGTACCTGAGCGCTTCTCAGCCAGGTGCCCTCCAAGGGCTTGTCCTGGGAAAGAATGGATTTGAGCTCTGCAACGATTTCTGTTTTTAGGTTTTGCAGATCCTCTCTGGTGATCATCTCTACATTCATTTTGCTGCAAGTTTATTGTGAAACATCCCGGCATAAAAACGGCCGGTTGCTTGCAAAAATGAACTGGGGGAGACTGATTCCAATGACCAAACTTAGCAGCTGGTCATCACTTACCCGGCTTTGAACCAGTCAGCACGATTGTGAAGAGCTGCAAATCCTTGGGTACCTCGACGGCCTTGCTCGTCTTTTCTTTCTGGACTGGAAAGTAATTGCGGGCTGTTTCGATGGGGATCGGTTTGCGGTCGTGCGTGAAATATTTACTTACCAGCTTATACCAAGCGGCTTGACCCTGAAAGTTGAAAAGCCTGCGCCCATCGGCAAGGACCAGATCTTGTAACTGATGGACGAGGTGGATGAAAGCACCCAGGTGCTTGTCGCGGATATCGATCTTGGTGCTCGGCTCAAATTGTCGAAGAGCCTGGAGCTGACTTTCAAGGTCAGTGATTTGCTCTTTGAGGCCGAGGATCTCTTTGTTATTTTCTGCAATAACCGCTTCCAAGGCCTGCGAGGAGTTCCACTGATCGATTGAGTGGAGGAACGTTTGGAATGCTTTCAGCTGCTCAATTTGTTCTTTGGAGCGAAGGGCTTTTCGGGAGAATGGATCCAAAAGCTTTAAAAGTGCAATCCGCGTCGACACGATCTCGGATACGTAGCGATGAAAACTTTGTTCGGAATCAGAGAACTTCTTAGTATGATGCCCGAGGTGGAAATTGTAAAAATCGGAAAAGTCCCGCTCTTGTAAATGGTAGAGCTTTAAAAGGAAGTGGTTGTCATGAAATGAACTTCGGATGAAAGGAGTACCAATCTCGAATTTATGGGGTTTGAAATTCCAAGGATCACGGACTTTAAAATAGGAGTTAGACATGGCATTTTTAACCATAAGTTACATGTTGCATTAGAAAAATGCAAGCAGGATTAGCCGTAAATTTAGACTGTAAGCTCGGGTTCACGACGGCTTGGCGTCGGACTTTGAACAGATAATGAAGCCACCGGTTCGATTCAACTTTAGTTATACATACCGCTGGCCCTCACTAACCTCTCCTTGATCACCTTCTGGAAGCTCTCTGGACCTGATACTTTAACCCGATCCCCGTAGGAAAGAATCAAACTCTCTAGTTCATAGTTCGGTATCACGTCTATGGATACGACTACCTCCGATTCATTCTCTGAAATTTTTTTCTGAGATCCGTGTAACGGCTTCGACAGCACATAAGGAGCTGCATCTTTGTTAAAAGTTAGCGTGATCAAAACTGGTTCCGCGTCCTGGTAAAGGGTAACTCCGATGATATCTTCAAAGTAATCATCGAAATTATAGTCGCAGTTTGAGATATAAGGAGTGTTTGAATCATGAATCGTAATGATGCGATCCAGCGCGAAGGTGGATATCCTGTCCCAGGTTTCGGATAAACCCAGTAAGAACCACCGGTTATTGTATTGCTTCAAATAGTAAGGGTGAACCTGATACTCTTTTGGGATCTCACTTCTGTATGATTGATATTCAAGGCAGAGAACCTTTTTATACAAGATTGCTTGAAACAGCTCGCCCAAATACTCGATGCCCTTCAAATAGCGATTATTGTCAAAGCTGATGATAGTCTCCTGATGTTTTTCCAGTAGGAAAGTTTGTTCCATTTTCGGTGCCAGCTCATTTACCCACTCAAATTGAGGCATTCCCTTAAAACGAGATAGTATTTGCATGGCTGATGCGATCTGCTCCAACTCAACCTGGTTTAGAGGCTGGTTATTAATGGAAAACTTTGTATCACTGTAGCGATAGAATATTCTTTTGCCATCTCGATGTCTTTCCAGCGGTATACTCCCACCTTCGTCACTCTCAAGATAGCGGATATCCTGTTCGATCTGCCGTCTACTTATGCCGTTGCTGTCTGGATCGATTTCGAGCAAGGCGTTGCTGCACGCATCGATCAGATCTTGCATGAAATATTTTTTAGCGGGATTCGAGAAGCAACGATCCAATACCCGAAATCGCGTATATGCGTTTTTGTTAATTGCCATGCAGAGGAGTGTTTTTTCAAAATTAATTTTTTCTGCGCAGATAGACTGCGCATGAAAAGGCAAAATTTGACTTGATGAAAAACAAAAGCGAAAATTATGGCAAACTTAAACTACGAGAGAAGGCTAATGAACCTCAATGCCCGTCGTTTTGACGAGCAAGTGGGCAAAGCAGATTTATCGGAATCATACGGGAAATTTATCCTTCCAAAAAATCTGGAATACCTCATTGAATCCATGAGACCGATTGAAAAAAAATACAATGATGTAACACTTGTTGCCGCTGAAAATGTGAAAAAGCATTTGGAACGGGATCTGTCGCTTCATTTTAACCGCGCATACCGAACTCAGGGATCAGTGAAGACTAGCACCAATATTAAGTTGCATAGTGATATTGATTTGTTGGTACTCGTTGACCGCTACCAGTTTTTGGAGCCAGCCTTATGCCCACCGCAGTACCCATACACGGATTCCATTCCAGACGACGATATTTGGTTATTGAGACGTCAATCTACAACCATCATGCAAAATCAGTATGACGATGTAGATACAACAGGTAAAAAATCGATCTCGATTACAAATAAGAATTTACGACGTAAGGTCGACCTCGTATTTAGTTTCTGGTATGACACACAAAGGTACTCGGAGGCAAATGATGAATTCTATCGCGGTATTTGTTTGTACGATTTTCCCGCAAAGAAGAGACTTCCAGATTTCCCATTTGCACACATTAGCAATGTTAATTGGAAAGGTGAAAATACTCTTGATGGGAGTCGAAAGGGGATTAGGTTGGTGAAGACGTTAAAGGCCGATTCGGAAGATCGAATCAAGCTTTCAAGTTTCGAACTGACTTGTTTGGTTCATTCAATTGAAAATTCAGATCTTTTTTATCGAAATCGTGAAGAGTTAAAAATCGCGATCAGTATCTCCTCGCAGATTGGTAAAATGCTCTCGGACTCTGTATACCGTAAGAGCATAAAGAGTCCCAACGCAACCGAAAAACCTTTTGATAACGATGATTGCTTGTCTGGTTTACGGAATCTTAAAGAAGATCTTGACCAGCTAATCAAAGATTGCGCGGGCGAATTGAACAATTTTTTAACTAAAAGATCACTCTTAATATACTAGTCATGGAATTAAAACCACGCGTTTTTATTGGCTCGTCCTCAGAAGGTTTGGATGTAGCCAAATATGTTAAATCTTATCTGGGTACTGACTTTGATTGTTACCTATGGAACGACGATATTTTCAAAAACAACGAAAGTGTCTTCGAGACTTTGTTGAAAAGCGCCAGTCTTTTCGACTTTGGTATTATGGTAGCCACAAAGGACGATTTTTTGAACAGCCGTGGAACCGAATTTGAAAGTGCACGGGATAATGTTGTTTTTGAATACGGCTTGTTCTTAGGCAGGGTTGGTCCTGGCCGCGCATTTGTCATTCAAGAGGAAGGAACCAAACTCCCCTCAGACTTATATGGAATTACAACCCCTAGGTTTGAAAAACTGCCAAATCTGGTTCATGCTGACAAGCTCAATAATGAATTGAGAAAAATCAGTAAATCAATGAAGGAGAAGATCAGCATCGGTGAGCTAGGTTTGTTACCTTCAACTGCTTTGGCGATTGGTTATTTCGACAACTTCGTGGCACTTACCTGTGAAAGTCTGTGTACAAAAGGTGAGTTAGTTGTAGAAGGGAAAACATTTAAAGAATTTTCATTCTGTATTGTAATTCCTGACGATTTGGACAGCGATATCAAAAAGCGATCAAACCTGTTCTGTACCAAGCACAAGCTCCGCCAGGTTCCCATTCAGGCAGCCGGTAGAAGTTACCCCATTTGGGTTTCCTATCAGGATGGTGATCGTGTGCTGAAAATTTATGACATGCCGACCACTTTAAACGGCATAGACCGAGCGATAGAGATGTATATGCGAAAAGGCCATATCGGAAAAACAGAAGAACAGCAATTGCTCGAAGACCGTGAACTCCGAAATTTTACAAGAGTACTTCAACTACTGATTGACAATGATTCTTACTGCAAGCATTTAGTACAAATTGTAAACGAAAATAATACGTCAATTTAGTGAGATAGATAAATCAGCGACACCTTGTTTTACGAAGGTTCGATTGGAAAATCTCAGTGGACGAATCATTTTAACTCTAATTTTAGGGTCGGAAAAACGCTTAAGGATCCGACCCTGGGAATTGCTCGCATCATGTGTAGTGGCTCTACAGTTCCGCTACATCTACAAGTCGGCAAAATGTAGGACAAAACTACGTTTTGGTTTTCCTTGCCAACTTTGCCATCCGTAGGTCTCGCCAGTAGGCCTGTTCTCGAATCCGTTCTTTTGTTTCTTCGTAGAGTGCCTCGATTTGGTCCCAGAAAGGCGCACTGGCAGAGTGTTCGGACGCAAATTCGATCGGAGTCTTACCACCCAACGAGCTGTGCGGCCGGAAATAGTTGTAGTGGAATTGCCATTGAGAAAGTTTGTCGTCCAATTCGGGGTCTCGCAGGTCAACCGTCGAGTAGAATTCTTGAAGATCAGTCTGCTGGCTTCGTTCGACTTTGCCGTTTAGATGTGGTGACCTGGGTTTTATGGGGCGAAACTTGATGCAATAATCCATCAACTTCTGCTGAAATGCGACCGCAAAAAACTCCTGTCCTCTGTCCGTCTGAATACGTTGAATGGGATAATGAAATTCCTCGATGAGTTTATCCAGAAAATCGATTGAATTGGCGGCCGACCGACGCTTGTAAAGTTTCAACACCCTAAGGCGGGTACAATCATCAATCGCTGTGTATTGATATAGGCCAGCTCTGATCTTGCAAACGTCTAACTGCACACGTTCACCAGGAACGAGCTTAGCATATCGAATTGGGGGACGATGTTTAGTAAATCGACGAATAGGTGCAACTGAATGCTTTTCGAGTATTCGCGCTACGGTAGAAGTTGAAATCTTTAAATCATGTAGCCTGAACAGATGAGAGCAGATTCTGAGTTTTCCATACTTGAATTCATCGCGCACCTTCAGCACGAGGGCTTCGTCTTCAGGAACATACTTTTGTCGCCCGAACCGATGCGGACGGTGAGACCGATCTGTAAAGAGATTTTCGTCCTTCCGTTTTATCCAACGCTGTAATGTAGATCTGGCAATCCCGCACCTCCTGGCTGCAACCGATACGTTCCCGATTTGCTTATAGAGGGTAACCCATTTTTCCCTTGCTTCTGCTTTCAGGCTTTCGGTGGCCATAACAACATAATTTGAATCCGCATCGTCTCATTTTTTCTCACAACCCTCGGGATAAGTGGGAGGGATTGCGAGAAAAAATGATCATTAATGTAACGACTTCCTGGAATTAATCGATGATCCAAATATGACTTTTTGAAGGATCAGAAATGATTGTAAGTGTAGCGAATGTTATGAACCATCACACATCATGCTAGGCAAAGCATATTAATTATTCCATCCATTCCACAATTTCAGGAAGTTCGCGACACACTTCTTTTAGTTTTTTTGAAAATGGAGAATTCATGTCCTTGAGAACAATTATTAGTGTATCTATCGCTCTCGTAAATGGAATGAGAGTCCATTGATTTACAAATTTTTCCCTTTTCTCATCCTCGGTTTCCAAAGCTATGCTTAACTGATCGGAATCGTCCTCGTTTTTGTAGGCCTTTGCTTTTGCTGATACAAATTCATCTAAATTCATACAGACTACCGTCCAGCCTTCCAATCCTCGACAAGCTTCATAGGGTACTATTCGATGCTGGTCAATTTTGACTGGATACTCTCTTCTTAGATCCTTATTTGTGCCGTCCCAAAAGTCGATTTTGCCTTCATATTCCTTTACCAGGCTACAAGAAGATAATTTTACGATTTTCTTTGTTTCACTTCCATCTCCGTTGGAACTGCTGTGAATTTCTTCTTCTCTTCGGACAATCAATGTGTTTGGTACAATAAACATCATTTCATATGCCTTATTCCCATTTTTCTTACAAAGTTCATATTGTTCTTGGTGCAATTCATATGTATAGGTCGAAGTCACAATAATTTTTCCACCTACAAACCCGTCATTTGGTTCTAACTCCCATCCTGGTAAACCAAATTTTTCCGCAAACATGTTTGCAAAGTGGACAAGATTGACCTTTTGGCGAAAGGATTTTCTTTCGTTTGTCTGTACGTAATCAATGTTAGGCTTCCATCTTGGTCTTACCCATTTGGCTGATTTTCCACTTCTAGTCATTTGATCAGAAGCTCTGGCAATCACAACTCTTGAAGGGCCGAATATTTTATAAAGTATATCAATCTCTTCATCTAGCCAGTCTTGGGCCTCGTCTATAAAAACATAATCCCAATCAATAGCTTGTTGATTTTTCGCCATTTCTAGGGGACTGCCAAGAGCTTTTTTAGCTTCAATAAATTCTATAAGACTTTGACAATATTCGGGGTATTTTTGAAAAAATGTGTTATCATCTGGTATACTGCTGCGGTCAAATATCTCGAATCCTTCTAATAGATCAATGAAGAATTTATGAAGTGTTATTATTCTAACGCTCTCCTGACCCGCGCTGTCTGGAATTCCTGCCAACGTTAAGGTCCTTCGTAAATCAGCAACGAGAGCAAAGTTAAAAGTTAAGATCAGGCAACGAAAACCGTAGTTAACGCATAAATCACTTGCCACTGTTAAAAGTTTAACGGTTTTCCCGGTGCCAGCTCTACCTGAAAATATGACAAATTTCCCATTTTGATCGGTATTTAAAATTGCATCTGCATATTTCTGCCCGGTTAGTATTTTTTTAGTTAACCTTTCAAAGTGCTGTCTCGTAATGTTTCCGGCATTATTTTTCACAACGTTGAATAACTGAAAAGCCTTGTCGAAATTGTCGAGATCATATCCATTTTCTCGTCTTACACCAGAGCTAAAAGCAAAGAAAGGTACTTTACCCTCTAAGCTAAGTCCGGATTCGTAAGGCGTATTCTCTGAGCATGCCAGCTGGAGTAACCAATCTATTTTGAAATTTGATGGTAAATAGTTGTGTGGTTTGCGTCCAGTCATTTGGTTTAAATCCTGAGCTGAAACGTTTTTCAACCATATCAAATTTACTATATATGGAGAATAACCAATTTCATCGAAATTTTTGAAGTACCGTAGTAGCGAGTACTTCTGTTTATTACTTTGATAAGTAACGTCATGATCGCGGCCATTATACTTAACTAGAAGATTGCCCGTGTTGCCAAGACTAACATCTTCTTTATGGTGATTCTTGAGTTCTATTACAAAACAGAAATTACTAAAATATACATTTCGATTAACGTACTCTTCCCGGTCTTTTGGCTTAAATTTGAGCTTTCTTACAAATCCCTTTCCAAATTGGCCAATGACTACAATGTCAATGTCCTTTACCTCTTGGCCGAACAAGGTTAGGTTCGTCGCAATAATTAGGTTGAAATCCTCCACCTCAGTTGGGATTTGCTCTTCGAAAATTTTTTTTAAATCGAGGCCTGCTTGATACTCATGTGTACCCTCCTGACCGGTAACCTTGATAATTCGAGACATGGTATGAAAATCTTGAAAGGATTAATAATAAACCTACTGTCCAAATGATAAATAGCCAAGGTCTACACCCTCAAATAAGTAACCTCACAAGCCTTACACTGTCTCTTAGCCTGAATAAATTCACTTAAATCAAACCAGCCGTTGGTTTTTTGCCAGATATCCAGGCCGCGGCCGAGAAGGATTTTCCATCCATTGTTAAGTTCAATAGATCGGTCATGTATGGATTCACGGAATTCAAAATTGAATGTGATTCCCATGGATTCTAGCCCATACTCCAGCTGCGATAATTTTTCCTTGAAGCCTTCGATGTATTCCTCGGTATTGACTGTTATCAGATTGATTTTTACATCCTGATCTATGTTCACTTTTTTGGTTACCAGCTCTATAAATTCCATCAGATTCCTGAACTGGTAAGGCAGCCGTATATATGGATCCGTAATGGTGATTTCTGTGCTTCCTACAAGATAATCACCAAACAGCTTTTCGTAAGAAATACCCGTTTGATTATCCCTCAGGATAATTTGCCCAGCTTTCAGTTCTTTTTGGATTTCTCTTGGAGTCTGTTGTTTAAATGTTGGTTCGACAGCTTGTTCTGGGATAAATTGTGACTCAACAACAGATGCTCTGCCATATTGTACTTCTTCAAGTGTTTCAACTCCATTTTTTCTGCCCGTTTCACGATCGGAGTAACTGAAATCTACCTTTTCAAAGGTTTCATCCATTTTTCGGAGTTGCTCTTTTACGCGCTTTCTGCATTCAATGGCGAAATCCAGAATTTCTCTGGCTTCTTCCTTATTGAATTTTCCATCCGGATAAATCACTTTAATCAATCCGGAGAATGTTTTTGAAATACCATCTTTATCCCTTGTCGTAATCGAATTCGATAATTCAAAAAACGGTTTGAAATCGTTTGTTCTGTCTTCTTTTCGCAGATCTTTTAAAATCTCAGCAAGATAATCCACTATGAAACCATAATCGGAAGTAAACATATCGTTACGTAACTTCTGCACTTCCCAGCCAGGCACGTACGCATGTATACGATCCAGAAATGCGGTATCGTAATAGTCTTTGGGTAATGCATCAAACAGGTTGCTGTGTTTGAGCATGTAATTGACAGTGTGGTCTGTATTGCCAACAAAAACCATAGAAGCGGATGCACCGTAGACTGACGTACCCCTGGAAAAGGATTTGTTGGCCATGTAGTTCTTCATGATATCTACCAGCCCACGATCCGTTTTCTTTGTCTTTCCAGCGAATTCATCATATGATATTACATCCCAAAAACCCACCAATCCTATGGCTCCGTTACTGTTGTTAACAAACAGTTTTGCCTTGGTCACTTCACCACCCGATAGCAGAATCCCATGTGGCGACAGTTCCGAAAAAACATGTGATTTGCCTGTTCCTTTTGGCCCCAGTTCGATCAGATTGTAATTATTTTCGACAAAGGGTACCAGCCGCGTTAGTTGCAATAATTTAGTTCTGAATGAAAATTCATCCGGATTTAGCCCCATTGTTTGAACGAGTAAATCTATCCACTCATTCTTTGTGAATTGCTGACGAGCCTCTTTGTACTCCTCTAAATCTACATTGGAAATTTGGATCGGCTTGATGCTGTCAACGATCCAGGGTGTTGAATTTTTTTCATCTGTCCGAAGGTAACCCATAGTCAAAATACACCACACACCTTCCGTCAATAGTTTAGGATAACTCCTGATCACATCATCTGCAACCGGAACTTTGTTTAAGCCCAGATTGGCGAAATTCGCTTCATACTGATCCTCCTTATCATTGAGTTTGACCGAAATCTTGTCAATAATTCTGTGAGAGCCTTTTTCTCTGATGGTCGACTTCACGATCTGAGCTTGGTCCCGGTGTACAAAGTGATTGGAAATTACGCTTTTTACCTGCTGAATTCCCTGTTCAATGGTAGCTTCATTATCCGTCGCGCAATACTGACCCAACAAGTATTCTAGCACATACGTAGGCACAATGGCATTTCCCTTCACCAGCTTGGTAAGATCTTTTCGAACTACCTTACCAGAAAAGTGGGTGTTGATTTTTTTATCCAGCTCTTTCATTATCAAAAATCATCAAAGTCGTTGGTGAAGGATATGTTTATAGTGAACTTATGCTCATTGTATTTCTTCCACTTTACAGTTCCCTCAATCGGCTCTTTCAATATTAGCGAAACCAGTTTATTCCTATACTTCGAACTCGCCTTGCTGCTAAGTACGAATTTATGTTTTACTTCCCGTTGGCGCTCACTGCCTTCTGCAAAGTCAAAATGATATTTGAACAGATCACTCAGTAATTCTTCTTCCTGGTCATCACTATAAATACCGGCCTGTATTTGGCGGGGAAGAACGCTCTCCGATACTAGTTCGGATTGGATAAACGATATGGAAAGAAGATTGGTTGTAATGCGGTCGCTAGAACGAATGATATCTACGTCTACTTGCCGCGTCGTATTTTCTCGAGTCTTCGAAACCCTAATTAGCGGAACAACGATTTCCTGAAGTGTTGCTCCTCCATGTACAAACCGGGATCCAGCTCCTTTGATGCGTAACCGGTTTATCGATTTTGGTATCAATGCCATCACGTCTCCTCTCAGGTTGAGTTGGCTGGCTGTGAATGCTTTTGTGGATTTGTCGCCCGTCAAGTTTTTTCCAAATACAAACCGCCTGTTTTCTTTCCAAACCTCCCCGCTGTGTACCGATGCTGTGAAATCGCTTTCGTCTATTGTGTGATGCTGGTAAATAAATCCATGATCTGCGGTGATCAGGATATTCTGGCCGTTCATGTTTCCGATTTTCTTAACAAGATCTATCAAAAATTTGATCTCATCTTCCACGCCTTCAAAGACAGTATCTTCCGACATTTTATCATCACCGCGTTTGTCGATGACATTATGATAAATGTATATAAGATCATAGTTTTTAACGAATTCACGCCCTTCCTGTCCTGAGTTTTTTGCCATAAACTCTTCTGCCTGAATCGCCGTGGCGCGTACATCCGCATTCGTTTCTAACACTTTGGAACGACCCTGTATGCCCGAGCTCGACATGCCGTCCACCAGAACCGTGTCAGAATTTGCTTGCACTGAGAGCGTATTTTTTACCGGAAGCATGGACGCCATTCCCAGTTGCGTGTAGGAGGGAAGGGAACTGATCAAGGGCTCTATTGAAGCCAGGTGTTTGTTTTCCGATAAGAGCTTGGCTGTAAGTTCCTGTCCGCACTCGTAACGTAGCGCATCGGATATGATCACAAAAAGCCTCTGTTTTTTATCCAGAAATGGTTTTACCTGATTTTTAAAGAACAATTGCTGACTATTCAGGTTCTGATTCGGCCATGCGTCAAGCTCATCCACCCTCTGTTGCCAGTTGTTGTTATAGTGAAGCAGCCAGTCATTGGAATAAATCTTGTCAACGCGTTCATACAATTCCGAAAGCACCCGGTTCTGATTAGATGCACGATAATGAAGTATGAATTTCCTGTACGATTGATCTACTTTGTACAGGTTTTGCGCATAGTCTTTTACCCCTTCTTCAAAGGTGGCATATTTCGTGTCTGCGTGTTTTTTGACAAGCGCGATCAAATCGGAGCCGTGCCATAAAGCCTGATACAGTTCTTCGAGTTCACGGTACCAAAACTTGTTTTCGCGTCTTTTAATAATTCCGTTGAGCTTGTCCGGGGCTATGGTCTGTTCGATTACAGCCTTTTGCAGCGTATGTATAATTTTCAGGTCGGTGAGCTTGAACAACTCGTCATCTGCGATTTCATCCAGTGTTGCATTTTGAAGCTTTTCTGCAATAGGCAATTCTTCTGAAATTTTTTGCGATATAACATGATAGCTGCCACGGAACTGAATGGAATCCCGCCATTGCGAAAGCAAAAGCCGGGACTCTTTTGAGATGGCCGTAACTCTGCCAAGTGAGAAATTCCGTTCAAATACTTCAATCAGAAATTCAAATATCGAAGGTTTGTCTGACTGATATCCATAGATTTTTCCAATCTCTTTCCAGTAAACTCCTTCCAGATTGTAACGTTTCAACTCTTTGTCCAGCCGCTCGTTTCCGTCGGAAAATGCGGCTGTGTGGGCGAGTACAAAGGACGACAAGTGGTAATTGAACACACCAAAGACGATCGACAACATTTTGTACCTGATCCCCTCATGCGTGTCGTTTGCGGTAGCAAGGTCTTTTAGTTTAATACGCCGGTCTTTGGACTTGAAAAATTCCAGATGCTCCGTGACCAGAGCTCTGAAATGGTAACCCAGTTCCATTTCCTGTAAAAACAAGGCTTCCTGATCTGTTTGCAGCACGTGATGTGCAAGTTCCAGATCTAGCAGCCAGTTATCCTCATATGCGGGGCGCGGATCCGAAAAGTACAGCAGAAATTTTTGCTCAGGTTCGGTTTTGACCAGCCTGTATTTTATTTCAAATGGATTTTGCTGCACATGTACCTTTTCAATGCCTTGCAATTGCATCTGCTCAAAATCCTCCGTCATTTCCGACTTTTCGTCATACCAAAATACCAGCCGGTGCTCGTCAAACAGCTTGTAAAGGCTTTCTTCTATTCTACTCATCGTATCTGCGTGGTATCGATCCAGTCAAACTCCCTGACCTTTTGCTTGGTTACTTTATCGTTTAGTCCTTTGACTTCCTTAATGGCTTTACCAAATTTATTGTAGTTGACCAGCACGCCGTCGTCCAGATCAAAGCCGATTCGCTCGCTGGCCAAGGGATACAAAATGTCTCGTTCGTATTCCTGCAATTCTAATAACACCAGCTTGATCTTGTCTGATTCGCGGGTTGCTTTGTTTTGCTCCACCGAGGACCCGGATACTATCAAGTGTTCCAGGTGCGCCAGCCTTCCACGCAATTTTTCGCGGTATTGGTTAAGGTAATTGTTTAGGATCGTGCTTAATGTATCCCGCCGGTAGCGATGCATGTAGATCAATACATTAAAGGAGCCGTTAGGCGAAGAGAACATCCAGTAAATGGGGCGCTTTTTGTAACGCTGGATGTGATCTGAATAAAAATCCTTTACAAAGTATTTCCGTATGTCTTTACCCAATGAAGCCTCCACAAAGGCCAGGTTTTTTGCAAAATTTGGAAGACCAAATGTAGCTTTCAAAAATGCATAAAAGCGTCCTACGATATCATCTTCAAACCATTCTTCGTCCAATAGAGGAATTACATTATCTGCATCAGGAACAAATGATAGTTCGGCTTCCGACTTCTGTACTTTGTTGAGAAAATCTTCTAGACTTTCATATTGGTTGGCCAGGATCAACCCTTCCTGATCCAGCGAATACCTGCCAAACATGCAGCCCACAGCATAACTTACAAACTGGGCAAAGACTTCCTGCTGGTTGAACACGAGTTGCCCATTGGCAATTTTAGTTTCCTGTTGTAAAATGGTGATTTCATCCAAAGGAACATCAGGCGTCATTTCACCCTCTAGACCATAGATTTCTATAAACTGCCGGTTAAGCTCTTCTTCATTTTTGTGGAGTTGGAAAAATTTGTTGGTCCAATACTGTTGATAGAGATCATAGGATTCTTCAACATCTGGACTGCTCATTTTGAGAAAATGATTTTTGCTAAAATTCCAGGAGATCTCAGATCTATCCCAGTCAATTTGGCTTATGGCTACACAATTTTCAATTAATTCATTTATTGAACGTGAATTAACTGATTTATAAGGGAGGGCTTTGATGTCCCCGGCTTGAAAATTAATTGTAGGCGCTAAGATCTTGATTAGTTCGGCGCAGACGTTTGAATTCAAAAATCCAAGGATTTCTGTTTGATTGTTTTGTGGAAAAAGACACGAGCCGGCAACATCAAAAATAAATCCGTTGGGATAATATCGTACTGCAAACGAGCCTGAACTTACAAATGACCAGGAAATTGATTCTTTAAAATAAAATTGGGCATTCTGAGGACGAGATCTAAGCTTTCCCGCTTGATCTTTAAAATTTCTAATTTCTGCTCCGTTGTTGTCCCACAACACAACAAGTTCCTGATTTCCGTACCATTTTCTAAAATCGCCACCTTTATTATATGGAATCCACTTGTGGCCTTGACTGATGACCGAAATCTCACTCCATTGACGGGTAAATCTAGTATTGTCACCCGTTTGAAGGCCAACTTTAATGTCTGCGTAGTGCGCTATTTTTTTGTTGTTTGCGAATGCACCTAGTTGGTTATTACTCAGCCAATAACCAATCGGACTCCCCGGAATTTTTTCAAATTCTTTTTGGTCACTCTCAAAATATCCATACGCCTTGTCTAAGAATAGTTGTCTTATCTTTTCGACACTGCGCACCTGTACATGTTCTTCAAAAAGTCTGCGATAGGTCCCTTTTGTATTTTTAGATTCTTTATTGATTAGTGTAAATGCAACAGAGCCGAAGTCAGAACCGAAAATTCCCCGACCTAGATGTAATAAAGTATCGATTGTGGCGTCATCGATTAAACTCTCTCTAAATTCCTCAAAGGAAGATATGAACATCCAGGATGGAAGGTTAATCATGCCAACAAAACCATTTGGTTGTAACTGTCGTAAGGCTTGTTCCATGAAGCAAACCATTAGGTCTGCTTTACTTTTTGGATAATTTGTTTTAACCCAATCACCTAGCTCCTTATTCATTTTTCCCCCACCCATATATGGCGGGTTGTCAACCACGCAGTGATATTTGTCACCCAATAGAAGAAGTTGCTTCACAGTTCCAGTGAGTTGTTCTACATTCGGAGATAATAATACATCCCAGGTTTTTGCGCTTTTGGTGAGGCTTTTTAACAATGCATTTAATTCCGGCTGCGCGGTATGCGGCTGTATCAGCGATCCCAGGTTGGTAGCCTGCGCCATGTTGGTTAAGTCATGTGAAAGCTCCACTGTCAACTGTAAACCTAGCTGCGCAAAGGTATCCTCAATTTGGGCTTTGGATAAAGTCAGATCCTGGTAGCAAAGGATATTGGGGATCAAGTCATTTCTAAACAAACGCCGGTAATAACTTCGGGCTTTCATCATCAAAGCCATGGAAGCCAGTTGCGCCGCGCGCTCATCAATTTCAAATCCAAAGAGATTTTTTTCAATAATAAGCCGGGGAATTTCAGAAGGGTTGTAACCTTCTTCCTCGTATATTTTATAGAAAAGCTCAAAGCCATAAATCAAGATGTGCCCGCTTCCACATGCCTGGTCAAGGAGTTTGATCTCTTCCACAGAAGTAATTTTCAGGAAATCATCCGCTTTTGATGAGGGCGATTCGATGTAGTAAGGCATGTGTTCCTGTAACCGGGAAGCCGGATGGTTTTGCAGCCAGAGTTTCCCAACGGTGTTTTGCACCATGTATTCCACAATCCAGCGGGGAGTAAAAAGCTGGGTAGCTGCTGGAATATCTTCCTTTTTTACGGCAGCCTTGGAAGCAAATACGTCGTCTTTTTTCTCGGAAATATAAAACTGGTACAGCCAGCCAATGATTTCTACTTCGGCACAATCTTCTGCCTTCATCCCTGCGCACACATCATGTACTATGGAAAACTCGGATGTAAGGTCGTCCGGAATCAACAGATCCGTATAGTCATCAATGCGTTCAAATAGAAAGGGCAGCGCCTGGTGCAAATGGTTGCAGGCTGCAATGAGTAACAATTTGTATACCTCATTTTGCGGGTTTGCACTCGGAATTTTTCCGTCCAGCAATTCGTGAATCCGTGAGGTGTTCACAGGCAGTTCGGCAGGTAATTGTCCGGATTTGGCTTCTTCCAGTATTTCGGGTGTGGTGAATCCGTCACGGGGCGTTACCACCCGTATGCCAATGGGCTGGTAGTCATTCGAATCCATAAAACGCAGCGCCATCAACCTATTGAACCAGGTATACGCAACTTTTTCAATCAGCTGCTCGCGGGAGGTACGAGCTATTTCATCATTCAGCTTTTTTACTTGTGCTGCTCTTTCCCGTAATTCGGCAGAGTCGGCCCGGAGAACATACTCAAGCCGGCTTCCTACCTGTGCAATCAGCTTTTTGCGCGCTTCCTGAGCAAATTTTTTGAGGGAATTGGTATTCATTTATATTGGAGGTATCTATAAGGAAATTCTTTTATTTTCTCTGATCTGGCCTATCAGCCCTGCACGCAGCGCCTGGATGTACTCTTCTACATCCGCTTCACTTCTTAGCTCACGTTTGTCAAATTGCAGTTTCACCGACGACGTGCGAATGTATTCCACCTTGGGTTCGGCAACTTTGCCGGGAATGACAACGACAGGTTTTGCAAGGCGTTGGATCTCATTTAACTGACTGGTGAGTAAAGAGCTTTTTATTCGCTGACGGCTGTCTCGTATATTTCCAATGTACCGTTGATGGGGCAATTTGTTTTTTTCATTTTGTAGCGGCGCAAGTATGCGTTGTTGGTCGTTAATTTCCAGCTGTGCAAATTCCTCAGAGTTTTGTAAGTGCTGTATAGCCTCGCCAATACTTTCCAGGGTTTGCGCCCGTTCAGCCTCAATTTTGGCAAGCACTTTTTGCGTAAGCGCATCCTTCGCCGTTTTTGCTTCACGCATGAAAGTACCGCGGTAGGGAGCCGTATTGCTTACGAGTGCTTTTAAGGTTTCCAATTCGCTGCCTTCTACGTACTCAAAGTTGGAAGTATCACCATTGAGCGTACTTCGGATTTCATCATAGATCTTCCGTTGATCAGTCTTCATGAACGTGTTGATAGGGTCAAGCACATCTTCACGGATGTCGAGCAGGTGGTCCTTAAAGTCGTCTACCTGTTCAAGCAGCTGACTGTAATTTTTGGTTGATAACTGACGCAGCGTGCTAAGTGGTGTTTCCAATTGCGAAAGAAAAGGGTAGTCTCGCTTCTGGTTCACAAGTTGGTGAACTTCGTCGACGACAACCTTCAACTTTTCCTTAAATGCATTGGCAACCTCTTTACCAATGTTATGAGGGCAACTTTCATGAAAAAATTCTGAGTAAAGCATTTTTAAAGCTTTCACCGCTGCCGGGTTTTCCGCCTGCTGAATCTCGACCTGCGTGGTGGCATGGTAGCTGCTGTTAAGAAAAGCAATTAGAGCATCCTTGTTGTCGAGCAGATTGGCATCCTGTTTCAATTCAATCACACCCCGCTTGAAAAGTTTGGCAGTGATGGCCCACACAGCATTCGGATACCAGCCATAGGGTTTTGAGCCAAGTACCTCTTTGAGATCGCTAAGTTTTGTTCTTTCCGACCGTACCTTACGTCTGTTGATGATGTTGACTATTTCACTTTCGGCCTCCGTCTGCGTGGGTTCGTTATCAAACAGTTCCGATTGTGTGGAATGGACGATCTGCCTGATGCTGTCTTCTGTGTACTGTGCCGCACCGAGCATGCGCAGGTTTGGATAGAAAGTCTTGATCAGAATCTGGAAAGCTAAAACCACGCGGGTTCTTCCATCAGAAGTAGCATTGAGCTCTTGTTTGGATCCATGGATATAAACGTCAGCCAGAGACAAAAGTTGATTTGCAATCAACATCAGGTTTCGTCTTCGCTCCTGATTTTGCCCTTGTTTATCCTGTATAATGCGCTGCTTTTCTTTGGAAAGTGATCCGTTTTGACTTTGTTTAATGTATTTATTGGTTTGCAGAAATAACCTAAGGTCCTTAATGAAAATGGCGTTTTCCGGTAGAACCATTTTCATCGTGGAAACGCTCATGGTTTGCGACTTAAAAAAGTCGGTGTTGGCATAATCCGGATTGTCATCCGTAATGATTTCAATGCCTAGCTCTTTGTCTCGTCCAATTAATGCTCCATCCACTTTGGTTGCGAAGTCGTATGATTGACGATTATCAGCATAGACTAGTTTGTTATCTCTGATTACTTCGTCAAAGAACAAATCTTTTAATTGCTGTGTCTTTGCTTGATCGTCAATGTCTACGTCTTTGATTTCAGCTTCAATATCCTTTTCGTCATCTGTCAAAAATTCATAAATATCACTATTCCGTTGGATGTAGTTTTGAGATTCAAGCTGATTCAATGCTTCATCAATTTGCTTGTCATGCACACGCAGATCGACTTTTATTGAATCGATCATCAAGACGGAAATATTCCGTTTTGTGGATTTGAAACTGGAATAGTACTTGATCAGAAAAAGCGTTTTCAATACCCTAACGGCAAAGGAGTTGGATAAGTTATTTTCTGCCAGGTTTATCGAGCTTTGAATTTCGCCCTTTAACTCGTTTCTTATACCCTGAAACATCAAATCAAACGGTACAAGTGCGTTTTCATCCTTGTCACCAAGGGATTTTATGACTTGCTGAAATACTCCCAGCATGGATCTTTCACCGACGGAGGTATGTTTTCCCTGAAAAGCATTGTGTGTAGACAAAGCCCTCCGGCATTGTTGAAACAGATCAAACTGGTAGGGGAGAAACGGGAACTTGTTTACGTAGTCCTTCGCATCGCGAATCCCCTTAAATTGAACGCCGGAATCGGAAAATGAAATTAAGGTATCCAAATGCGCGTGATCCTTTTGGTATATGTCTGTCAAGGCGCCGGTAAATTCAGGCTTCTTTTTAAGTAATCGCTTCTCAATGACTTCATCCACGTTGGCTGATGTCAACGGAATTTTAATCTTGAATCTTGCCTGAATTTTTGAAAAGTCATTTTGTTGACTGCGGTTCATATCGCCAACCACTTTCTCCATGTCTTCTTGTGAAGTAACGAGAATCCATGACCTCCCTTTGGTTTTGACAGCCAGGGTTTCAGCGATAGTTTGCAGGTTGAGCATCAGTTTGGTATTGTCACTGATGTACTGGCCGACTTCGTCCACAAAGAAATTGAGCCTGAAATGAGGGCCTTTTGACTGAACGTATTCCAGTACCTGTTCGCAAAAATGATCGATAGATTGTTTGCTTTTTTCTTCAATCACGTCGAGAATATCGTCGTAGTCGTAAGTATTTTTACCATTGAGTTCAGCCAAAACTTCTGAGATCGTATCCGTGACCATGGGATCGAAATAATCCATTCGCGCGCTTTTCCAATCTGACGTGCTTTTTGAATTGAATTTCTGCGCGAATGCGTCTAGCTGACCATTTTTTTTCAGCCACATTTCAAATTCCGCGACATGCGGTTGGTAGCCGTAAAAGCCAAGGTGATCATAAAAGATCTTGTAGAATACCGACAGGATGGCGTTTTCGTCAGATTTTGACTTAATAAGTGCTTGTTGGTCAATATTAAAAAGAATGGATTCGGAAGGGATTTTGGATGCGGCCAGAACGTCCGCTCTCAACATCGCGTCGTCTTCAATCTTATCTGCGAACAATTCACCACAGGGATATCCATCTGAAATCTTGTTTTCCAATACATAGGAAAGAATCTTCAATAAGTGAGATTTTCCACTCCCAAAAAAGCCCGATATCCATACGCCATTGACTCCAGAATAATCGCGGTACACACTGAAAAGATCCCTAATCTTATTCCCGATTTCCCGGGTGATTACATACTCTGCAACTTCATTGGAGACGTTATCTCGGTCGTCCGCTTTAATAACGGTTTCAATATTTCTATCAATAGGAAGGTCGAATATTTCTTTAATAATCATGCTTGTATTATTTCAAGGTTGAAGGCTCTATAATAATTGTCGTCTTTCAATAGATTGAATAGCTTAAGGGAATGTCCGTCATATTCTCCTGGGTAAAAAAAGATTGTAGGTGCTTGGGTAGCGATTGATTGCAGGTTATTGAGTATGCTGTGTGACCGGATAAATGGAAACACCAGGCCAATACCAGTAACGAAGTACAGTTTCGCATCAGAATCCTGTATCAGGCTTTTTATCCTTGGTAAGAGTACTTCATGTATATTCAGCGAGGATTGTAGTGCCCTGAGGAACTTTGCGGACCCTTTGCTTTTCTCAACCCGAAACATTCGGTCCATACCACCCTTTTCTTCCAGAATTTCACACGCAAGATCGAATAAATTGATTTCCAGAACAGAAATTCCATTTGTTGCCAGTCTGTTTTTTAGCAAACGAATGGCCTCTTTTACTTTGTTCTCATCAACTGCCTGGTAGTGGGAAATGAAAAATGGAATTTCGCCGCCCAACGACTCCTTATTTAAAAATTCCTTTTTTGACACCACCTGGTACGTGTGTTCAAATTGTTGTTGAATGTGGGTCATACTTTTTTGGTGTAATTCATTATTTGAAAGTCATTGAATAGAAACACCTCTAACCACTTGGGGTTATCATTTTCAATTAATCGTATCAGGTGAGGGTCGAGAAGCTGATACTGAATCACTTTCTCGCTGACCGAGTTTATTATTCCCCCTTCTGCAAGCATTCGAAAGATCACCTGCTTCACCTTGTCCTCCGTTGACGGACTCAAATGCTCTAACTCCTCGTGATCGATCATTTTACGTCTGTAAAAGGACAAATATTCTCCTTCCGAAAGATTCAGATCCATAAGCAGCATTTTCTCACGAACTACTTCGACCACAAACTCTCTAAGAAAGTCATAAAGTTTACAAGCAGATAGGTAGGCCAATTGTCGTCTCAGAATCGAGTCGCCGTTCAGAAACGCATCCGTTTGTGCGGGAGTGAGCGTATCCAATCGCTTCTTGAATTCTTGATTTTTCCGTTTGATAGATGATTTTTTTCCTCCGTCACCCACTTCTTCCAATCCCAGCTGTTCTCTGAGAAACTGAATCATTTCATTGACATGAAGTGAGCAAGCCGTAAAGGAGAACTCGTACTTTTCCAACACCATTAACCTATAAGTTCCTTGAAAGGAATGTTTAATACTTCACTAATTTTTTCCATGTGCTTCCGCGTAGGGGCGGCTTTGTCCTGCACCCAGTTACTCACCGTAACCTCTGACACGCCCAGCCTTTGAGCTAACCATTTCTGTTTGACTCCCTTAACTTTTATGAGTTCTTTTAACATGTTGGCTTTAATAAAAATTAAAGTTTGAATGCAGGCAAGATAGGGGGAATGAGGGGATTTGGCAAATTGGTGGGAGTGGGAGGGTAAGGTCATCTTGTGGCAGTATAGCATCTTTTTCTCATGATAGATAATTGTCGACACAAGGTATTTTTAAAAAAATAAAGTTTCAAATCGCTCTTTTTGCGCTGCAAACCCACTTTTATATCGATAAATAATATAAATATTGATAAAAAAGGTTTTTGTAAAAATTTGTTGTAGGTTTGAATAATGAAACTATCAGACTGACTACATCATGAAGAAACAGGAACTGCTTGCACAACTAATTGCAGAGTATCTGGATCCGCAAACTTTGGAGCAGAATTACCCATGGGATATATCTAGGCTTCTCATCGATGGTTCCAAAGTACTTGGTCTAAGTCATCAAGAAATTTTGGATGTAAAGAGTGCAACATCTGCCTTCAGTCAAAATCGACTATTAAGGAGTATTGTGCGTCGGAGATTGTCCTCAAACAAGCAGGATTACGCGTTACTGTATTGGATTATAAAGGACTGGGGTGGAATATCTGCATTTAAGAGTCCTTCGGAGAGTCAGAAGAATCTGGAGAGAATTGATAGCTTTTTCAGTTGTTTGGAGAGTGGCGATCCACTACCATCTGAGTTGTTTAATATCATTCCTTCGCTGTCAAAATTATCTAGTTTTTGGGATCCAGAGAAGTACGTAATCTATGATAATAGAGCCATTTATACTTTAAACTATATTATCTACAAAGCAAATGAAAATGGGGCAGGGCTTAAATATTTCCCTATAAAAGGCGGCTCTAGAAATAAAATGATTACTGAGAAGCCAATCGAGATTTTGATTGGAAAGTATATTAAGAGTAATTTTTATCCGGAAGAAACTGCTTACTACATTTATTGCGATCTGATCATTGCATTAAATGCATTGATCTATCCTGAACATTCTGATGAGCCCTACCGCACAGAGATGCTACTTTTCACTAAGATTGAAATTCCCTTCCGAGAGATGAACGGAAAGCTGGATAATTTGAAACCAAAGCTACGTGGAAAGGTGAAAAATAATCAGATGCAAAAGGTTGATGGGCTCTCTCCAAAGCAAAAATACTACCCAATACAAGAGCTACTTTCAAACGCGCTGTCAGAGGGCATGACAACATTTACTGTAACCATTGATGAATTAAATCAAAAAATTGAACGGATTGGTAAAGGTCAGCTTCCGGCAGTAGCTTATAAATATGGAGTTTTTTGGGGCAATGATTATGCCTCTAAGACGCATGTTTGGAAAACGGCTTGGCTTAGCCAAGGGTTCGTCGTAGCGAATACATCCGGTGTAGTTAATCCCCAAAGATCGGACGGCGATCCAGTTCCTGTCGATGGTGTTGTGACCTTTCAGTTCGTCAAAAGGGATGATATTGCCGATAAAAAATTAAATAGTTCTCAATTGGCGAAGGAGCTTGAAATAGATCTTGAAACTCTCTACCAAAGGATTCAGAACGAAATTAAGTCAAACACTCCGAGGTATTTTTCGATAATGCTAGCAGCGAAGGGAGCATTGGCGACGGCAAGTGAATTACTCAGTTCCACAGATCCAACAGATGGCTTTACAATTTTATTATTGATGGGGAGACTTGATTTGACGATAGAATTTTTAGTCGTAAATAATCCTAAATATCATCCATTGTTTTCCGAGTCCATGCTGAAGAACGCTAAACTGCGAATTGGAAGAATTTAATAACATAGAGAAACAATGTAATAGTATGGCGGAATCGCCCGGCATTCCGGGACCGGCGAGTATAATGATGAATGCGACGTCTGCTGAGCGAGCCGCATCCAACGGCGCTATTAATCCTCACTCGCTATGACCGGCGAGGCCGATTTGGTCGGAATTGATTTCCTTTCTCGTTTTTAAATAGCGGACTGCATTTTCTGTATCGTCTGCGAAATCTGCCGAAATGGCCGATTGATAGTCACCTTCGGATTGCTTAACGCCTCGGTCGTCAAATCTTAGAACTGCAATCCCATTTCGTGTGAGGTGATCGACTATCACGAGGAAGGGTTTGTGACCAATCGACTCAACATCGCTGTCGCTCGGGCCGCCACCGCTGATCAGTATCACCGCAGGAAAATTACCCTCGCGCGCAGGCAGTGTGAGTGTCCCCGCAAGCTTGATGCCAGCCTTCGGATTTTCAAATGTAATATCCTCCTGATTGTACGGAAAAGGCGGTTTCGACTCCTGGGGTCTTAGATTGACAGTCTTTTTGCTGAGAACTGATTTGTCGACAAAAAAATGAATGCAGCTATCGTCAGTATGATCGCCGCGAATTCGAGTAGAGTAAGTTTTTTCATGGCAGAACTGGACATGTAATTCAAAAGCAGTTACATGTACCGGTTTACTATCGGAAAATATCGTGCGTAGAGACATACCTCGGGCGACCATCTGTCTCTCATAGAGTGACAGCTAGAATATGACCACTGCTTAACAGATCGCTAATTATATAACGGCGCGAATTGCCCTGAGAGCCGGCGCGGCTTTCCTTCCACTTGACACTTTCATAGTTGGCTCAAACGGGCCGAGACTGTCTTCTGTCAGCCTCGGCTTTTAAAAGCAAGCTAGTTGATTTTAACGGCGAAGGATATCTTTCAACCTCGCCATATCATCACTTATCTTTTTGTCCACGATCTTAGCATACTGCTGAGTAGTCTTAATATTCCGATGCCCGAGCATTTTGGAAACACTCTCAATTGGCACCCCATTAGTCAAAGTCACCGTCGTAGCAAAAGTATGCCGAGCCAAGTGAAAAGTGATGTTCTTCTGTATCCCGCACAAGTCGGCAATCTCCTTTAAATAGGAATTCATCTTCTGATTGGAAAGCACCGGCAGCACGCGATTCTCATTCTCACACTGAGGATGATCTTCATACTTCTCCATAATCTCCATCGCCATCGGCAATATAGGTATCCGGGAGGGAGAGTCAGTCTTCTGGCGCTTGGTCGTAATCCACTTCCCGCCATCAATGCCATCGGCAATCTCAGTCCGCTTCAATTTGTATATATCCGCATAGGCAAGGCCTGTGTAGCAACAGAACAAAAAGATGTCCTTGACCAGAGCAAGCCGGCCGTCACCCATATCTTTCTCCCACACCCTCTTCAACTCAACTTCTGTCAATGCCTGCCGATCAACCTCTCGTTTCGAGAATTTGAAAGCATAGAACGGATCACGTAGCAGCCATCCTCTTTTAACACACAGAAGCACGATCTTCTTGAAATTAGCCAGATACTTCATCGTAGTGTTATGGCTAATTTTTTTAACCGCTTTGAGCCAGAACTCGTACTGTGATATGAATTCGTAATCCAGATTCTTGATTTCAAAGTCGTCTGCCTGGTACTTCCATTTGATGAAATCACGGGTGTGTTTCATGCAGGTCTCATAGCGCTCCAATGTGCCTGGCGCAAAATCAGCTCCGATTAAAGCGGCGATTTGATCGTTGTGCTCTCGAAAGATGGGGAGGATAGTTTTCCCGCCTTCCGTTCTGCCGAGAAGAATGTTCTTGATCGCTTCTGAGGTTACTTCCTTATTTGCCTCAATCAGGGATCGCTTTGCCTCGTAAATTTTGGAGGTCAGTGTATCGAGGTAGGCGTTCAGTGTCTTGGTGTCCTCCTTGTTTCCTGTCGCCCGACCAGCGCTGACGCTCCACTTGGATGGATGCCAGATGCGTTTTGTAGAGATGTCCTTGGGAACGCCGTTGACCGTAACCCGGCAGTAGAGATAGCGCATTCCATCTGGCAATTCTGGTTTGGGCTTTTTCAAAAAGAAAATCAACCCGAAGCTTGTTTCTAACATAGTACAAAATGTTTAAGATGAACAAAAATCGAATTGTTACAATTGAAAGTAAAGATGTTTGGCTTGTAAACATCTTTTGGTCAGCCAGTTAGTCGGTGTGCTGTGGAAGTTTTTTTGCAGTTTTATAACTTCCACGATCCCCTACATTTTCATTGGGAATTTGTGCATTTTTTGGTAAGCCCGAAAAACGCAAAAACCCCGTTTAAAGCGTTTAAACGGGGTTTTTGAATGCTTTGACATCATGTCCTGCAGAGAGAGAGGGATTCGAACCCCCGGACCTGTTACAGTCAACGGTTTTCAAGACCGTCGCAATCGACCACTCTGCCATCTCTCTATTTGCTCCGCCGTATGCGAATCATGGTGCAAATGTACAGTTAATATCAATTAACGCAAGAAAATTTTAGTGATTTTGCTGAAAGTTTCGGTAAGTGATTCATTGTGAGCGATGGACAAAGTCTGTTTTTTAGTGCGTCACCCTCGTGGTTCTCCGCTTTATCCGATGCGTGGGAAAGTCATCCGTCGACCTCGCGCGTTCTTCGATGCACTAGTCCAGTCCTTTCAAATCAGTTTTTCTGCCCACTATGACTAATATCATTTTCCCAACCAAATTCGCTGCCGTTCTTGCAGCCGATAGAGCTAACTTACCTTAGGATAGAAATTCGTGGAAAACGGTCAGGTTGTTAATCTGGCCTTTTTTGTTTCCTAAGGATTAAGCGAGATCATTATTGCAACCTTCGAATCGCTACTTAATTTAAACCGCTCGTCTGCGCGGACACCTACAACCCAGATAATTTCTCCATTTCCATTCAGTAAAACGGTGATTTTTTCCTTTTCGAAGCGGTCGATCTTGTTATCGATCAGCAAATCGCTCACCTTCTTGTGTTTGCCCGCCATCCCGAACGGCTGAAAGGTATCACCCTGCCGCCACTTTCTTAGTGTGAGAGGGAATATGAGCTGGTCCGCTTCCACGATGATTGTGAATCGATCGAAATGCAGGGAAGTTCCTGCCGGCAATGTACTTAAGGTAAGCCGCTCCCCTTGCCAGTCAAATGTGGCGTCCGACCCTTCGATAACCAACTCCTCACCGTCGGTGGCCTCAGACCGCGTTTTTAAAACCAGGTGATCCCTATCCACAAGCAGGACATGCGTTGGCGAAAAGAAACGTTTACCCGGAATCCCGTCGAGGGCAGCTAGAATGCCGCGGACCTGGCTATATTCGAAGCCGAGCCCCTGTAAAATGGTCCATAGCCGGTATCCCGGCTCTTTGCCTCCACGCAGCTCGCCGATGGGAATACGAATAGTGTCGGCCTCATACCTGACGATCTGTTCTCTCCATTTTTGCAGATATTCTTCAAGCAACACATTGGCAGCTCTCAGCCGCTCCGACGAAGCATTGAAGGTCGTTTCCAGCGACGGGTTCAACTCCGATAACACCGGTATCACGTGGTGACGGATTTTATTCCTATGATAATAGTCTGTTTGATTTGTCCTGTCTTCCCGCCAGCTAATGTTACTTTCCGCCGCATACCGGGCAACTTCCGCACGGTTTGAAAAGATTAGCGGCCGGATCAACTTACCGTTAACTGGCGCAATACCGGTCAACCCGGCAGGGCCGGTGCCCCGGGTCAGGTTGAGCAACAAAGTTTCCAATGAATCATTCGCATGGTGCGCGGTGGCTATCCATTCGTAACCAGACTCTCCCCTCACCTTCTCGAACCACGCATACCGTAACTCACGGGCGGCCATCTGTATTGAAACAGACGCGGTTTTCGCGACGCCTTTCACATCAGGCCTTGTCACAAAAAACGGAAAATCACATCGGGCAGCAAGTTCCCGTACGAAAGCCTCGTCGCCCTCCGACTCCTCCCCTCTCAAACCAAAATTACAGTGCGCAATACCAGCAGGAAGTCCCAGATTATGAAACAGATGAACCATTACCACGGAGTCAATGCCACCGCTTACGGCGAGCAAAGTCGGCTGGTGTTTCAAATCCGGCGTGTGTTGGTTAATAAAAGTTAAAAACGAATCCAACATGAACCTGCGAATCGTATTTGATGTACTTTTGAGTAAATGAGAATGGATTTATCTCTTCGTCCGAGTGGTAACGGGACAGGATCCGGCCAAAGGTAAGAGAAAGAACAGCAACATGAAGAAAAAAAATTGTGCAGAAACCTGCAACCCTTTTAAACTTTTCGGCGTCATCAATATCGAAAGAAATATATTTAAGATAACGTTCTTTGCTTTACTGATTTTTTCGCCTTATCTGTTCGCGCAGAAAGCATTACCTCAAACACAGCCCGCTCAAAGCGGAGACCTGGTTGAGGTCCTCAAATCGGATGAACTGGAAATCATCAACCTGCCGGGGGACGAATCGAGGCGTGTCATAAACGGTGTGTTCCGGCACAAGGGTGCGCTTTTGTACAGCAACCTTGCGATCCAGCATATCAACTCCAATATGATCGAGGCCTTCGGCAATGTCAGAATCCTTCAGGGGGATACCCTAACAGTGACGGGAGATACGCTTTATTATTATGGAAATACCCGCCTGGCTATTGTAAGTGGAAGAAAAACAGTCCTAAAAGACACCAAAAAAACACTCACAACCCGAAAAATCGAATACGATATGGCCAACGGGATCGCTTATTATAAGCAACCCGGCCGAACTGTCGACGAAGAGAATGTGCTCACCAGCAAGGAAGGATTCTACAATACAGCCACCAAGGAATTTACCTATTACAAAAGCGTCAAGCTCGTAAACAAAAAGTATACGCTCACAACGGATACATTACTTTACAACTCGATCACAAAATGGTCCTATTTCAACGGAAGGACCAAGATCGTTAACAAAGACGGCACGGTCGTAGGAACCAGAGGGCAGTACAATACGGAGTCTACACAGTCGGCATTCCATACTCGCACGACGGTTGACAATGAAACGTATACGCTCACCGCCGATTCGCTGATCGTAGATGGAAAATCGAGCGACGGCAAGGGAAAAGGGAATGTGGTGATTGTGGCTAAAAAGGATAAGACAGTCCTCAACGGGGATGAGGGGTATTACTGGAAAACAAAAGGTTATTCCAAAATTTTCGGACATGCTTATGTAAGAAATGTCGTATCCGAAGACACGCTTTACATCCGCGCCGACACGCTTTATTCTTATGAGAATTCGCGCGACAGCACGCGCAAGCTGATCGGAGACCGGAATGTGTTTATTTACAAATCCGACTTCCAGGGAAAATGCGACTCGATCACCTACGACACGTCGGATTCGATCATCCGCTTTTTCCGCAAACCGATCCTCTGGAGCGATCAGCATTACCAGATGGAAGCGGATTCGATTACCGCATTCCTGGTTAGCAATGAAATAAACAGAATGTTGCTCAAAGGCAAGTCGTTCGTAATCACCGAGGACACGCTCGTAAAACAATTCAATCAGGTGAAAGGACGGACGATCAACGCCTATTTTCAGACTGGAAACAAGCTGAAACAGGTACTGGTTGACGGCAACGGAGAAAGTGCCTATTACGCGGTTGATGATAAGCAGAAAAATATCGGTCTGAACAGGGTCGAATGCGGGAGAATGAACCTGCTCTTTGAAGAAAATCGCGTCCAGCGTATCGCCTTCATCGGGAAACCGGATGGAAAATTGATACCACCGTCCAAAATAAAACCTGCCGAGAGGCAACTGGATGGGTTCAACTGGCGTATATCAGAGAAGCCGACGAAAGCAAAGACGACCTGGCAGGAAAAATGAGTTTAATTCGAATACTGTGTCCCGAGGTTAGCTGTCGGCACGATTTTTTACCATACAAAAATAAAGTTACCCGTTCGCACAATATATTTTGAATATACAATTATTTCTCTATATTTTTGTAGCGTACTTTTCAGCTAAAACACATAACGCATTAGTCAAAAGTATCCGATTGCAGCTATGAAAAGAACTATACGTCTCTTATATATGATTTTAGCCTTAGCCCTGAGTTTTCAAGGGTTACAGGCCCAAAGTGTTTCGGGGGGAAGCCGCTTGAATATGGTCGGCAAAAAGAAAGCCCCCGCACCTCAAAGCATCAAATTCTCAAACTTTTCCAGTGGTGCAAATTACAAACCGCTGACTTTGCAAAATCCAAAAGCGCTGAATACATTCTACACTTCGTTTCTTTTTGCATCCCCGAATACGGCAGAAAGCAATACTTTGGCTGTCGAACTCGCTGAAAAAGGTGGTGAGAAGAAATCTCCCGCTTTGGAAGCTCAGCTGAGAGCAGAAGAGTTGCTGTTTGTCAATGACAAGATTTCAGTTTCCAATGTCTACCCCAACCCCGCGAGTGAATATGCTGAGATAGACTTCACCATTTCCACAGGCTTGCGTGACGCGAAACTGACTTTTTACAATGTGCTTGGTTCACAAATCCAGGAATTTACACTGAATAAAAACGAGCGTAAATTACGTGTGAACACGAGAGACATGGCTACCGGCTTGTACTTCTACCAGCTGTCTGTCGATGGTAAAAAGGTGGCCACAAAAAAAATGCTTGTCCGCCATCAGCAATAGGCTAACTTATAACACTATATCAGCTACGCATTCGTTATGGATGGTGTAGCTTTTTTTTATTACCTTTGCAGTTAATATGCGAAAAAACAGTCCGGCAAGCTATTTCTTGCTATTCATTGCAATCCTTGTTGTTACTTCCTGCAGTAAGTTCTCCAAGTTACAGAAGACAGGTACGGATCAGCAGAAGTACGATGCTGCCATGGCCTATTATAAAAAGGCGGACTACTACCGCGCAGGACTGCTGTTTGAGGAGTTGATCCCATTGCTGAAAGGAAGCACTGAATCGGAGCTCGCGCAGTTCTATTATGCGTATACGCAATACCATCAGAGCCAATACAATACGAGCCAGTTTCTCTTCAAGAAATTTTACGACACTTACGCACGTAGCGACTACGCGCAGGAATCTTTATACATGCATGCGTTCTCGCTATACAAAGACTCGTCGCCGTACAACCTTGACCAGACGAGCACTTTCACGGCGATTTCGGCCATGCAGGATTTCATCAATACGTATCCAGACAGCCCTTTCCGTGAAGAATGTACCCGTTATATTCTCGAATTAAGATCCAAGCTGGAAAAGAAAGCTTACGAACGTGCAAGGCTTTACCATAAGATCAGCGATTTTAACCCGATGTCGCTTAAATCAGCGGTAATTTCTATTGAAAACTTCCGGAAAGATTTCCCCGATTCGCAATACAACGAAGAGCTTGCATTCCTGAAAGTAGAATCCCAGTTCAACCTGGCCAGCAACAGTTTCAGTGATAAGCAGAAAGAAAGATTTCAGGATGTTGTCAAGTTCTACCAGGAGCTTGTCGACAAATACCCGACCGGTAAATACAACCGTGACGCCGAAAAGATGTATGACGATAGTCAGAAGCAGATCGAGGTGATCGCTAAAACGGAAGCCGAACGGCAAAAACTCAAAGAATCTCAACCTGACCCGGCTACCAAACCGGCCAAGGTGACCACGCCGGCTGTTAGTACCCCCAACGGACAATAAGCAGGCACCATTTATATTGTTTTAGAATTTTAAACTATATCAGACCATTATGGCAACGAATCCATCGATCATTACCCGTGATACAGACAAGATAGCGGCAGTGACAGGTAACCTGTATGAATCCGTATCAGTCATTTCCAAAAGGGCACGCCAGATTTCCAGCAAGATGAAGGAAGAGCTGAACAACAAGCTGGCTGAATTTGCTTCCGGTGTTGATAACCTCGAAGAAGTGTTTGAAAACAGAGAGCAAATCGAAATTTCGAAATTTTACGAGCGTATGCCTAAGGCTGGAAGCATCTCTATCGATGAGTTCATCGAAGGCAAAACTTACCATTCTTACCGCGATACCACCGAAGAATAATAGCAACGTATTTCCCGAAGCCCGCCATGAATCTGATTGATGGCGGGCTTTTTTTGTTTTAACTTTACATTCAAATCCTTGTAAATTGAATCTGAAAGGTAAAAAGATACTGCTTGGCGTTTCGGGTAGTATCGCCGCTTACAAATCGGCGTTGCTGTTGCGTCTGCTCGTAAAAGCCGAGGCGGAAGTTCGCGTGGTGATGACCCAGTCCGCGACGGAATTTATCACGCCGCTGACGTTGTCGACACTTTCCAAAAACCCGGTACTCATCTCATTCACTAAAAATGAGACGGGCGAATGGAACAACCATGTCGAGCTTGGCCTTTGGGCCGACCTGGTCATTATTGCACCTGCGACGGCAAAAACACTCTCCAAATGCGCCACCGGCCTTTGCGACGACCTGCTGACGGCCATTTACCTCTCGGCAAGGTGCCCTGTGTTTTTTGCGCCCGCCATGGATGTGGACATGTTCAAGCATCCTTCTACGCAGGATAATATTCAAAAGCTGATCGGCTACGGAAACCATTTCATTTCACCCGAACACGGGGAACTGGCCAGCGGATTAATCGGTGATGGACGGTTGGCCGAACCCGAAAATATTGTAAAAATTCTCGACGACCATTTCGGGAAGCGCCCTGTTGCTGCCGCGAAACGCGTCCTCATCACTGCGGGCCCCACCGTGGAACCAATCGACCCGGTCAGGTTTATCAGTAACCGCTCTTCGGGCAAAATGGGATATGCCATTGCCGAAGCATTTGCAGCCGCGGGCGCACAAATAACGCTGATAAGCGGCCCCACGCACCTGAAAACTTCAAACCCGAATATCCGTATAATCACAATTGAAACTGCCAGCCAGATGTTCCATGCGGCACAGGACAATTTCGGAGCTAACGACCTGATTATTTTCGCTGCGGCGGTAGCGGATTACACCCCACGACATGTTGCGGAGCAGAAGATCAAGAAACAAGGCGATAGCATGACGCTCGATCTGGCCAAAACGACCGATATTGCCGGGACGTTGGGAGCCACGAAAAAGCCGGGACAGCTGATTATCGGTTTTGCACTCGAAACGGAGAATGAGCTAAGCCACGCGCAGGATAAGCTCGCCCGTAAAAACTTTGATTACATCGTACTAAATTCCCTGAACGATCCGGGCGCTGGTTTTGCACACGATACCAACAAAATAACCGTTATTGACAAGGACAAAAATGTGCGCCAATTCGACCTTAAATCCAAAGACGAGGTCGCGCAGGACATTCTTAATATCGTAATAGCCAAATGGAGCGAAGCATAAAACTACTGATCCTGACAATTCCGCTGCTTTTCGGAGCGCTCTCGCAACGTGCGTGTGCACAGGAATTCCAGTTTACGGTTAATCTGAACTATGAGCAATTGGTGGCCCAGCAAAAAACCGACCCGCAGTCGATGAACCAGTTGCAGACTTACATGAATGATTTCCTAAACAACACGCGCTGGACGAACGATCAGTTTGCTAAGGAAGAGAAGATCAAATGTAAGCTCAATGTAAACCTGACCCGCTCGCTGGCACAGGGAAACTACGAGGGCAATGCGCAGCTGGTAGTGTCCCGGCCTGTTTATGGCTCCACCTACGAAACCGTGCTCTTTACCTACGTCGACAAAAATTTCACATTTACCTACCTGCCCAGCACTCAGCTATATTTCAATGAAAACAGCTATACCGAAGAGCTGCCGTACATGCTGGCGTTCTACGCCAACATTGCGCTGATTTTCGATTACGATTCATTCAGCAAAATGGGCGGATCACCCTATGTACAAAAAGCGTTCAACCTCGTGAACCTCGCAAGGAACTCCTCCCCCAACAAACGCGGCTGGGACTCGAACGGCGATTCAAAAAACCGTTATTGGCTGATTGAAAACCTCCAAAGCCAGCAATTCACACCGTTCCGCGAGGGAATGTATAAATATTACCGCCAGGGCCTGGATATCGCTACGCAGAATCCGGCGGAGACCCGTGCAAAAGTGCTCGAATTTTTGAATACCATCAAGGACGTCAATCAGCTACGGCCGGCAAGTGTGGTAGTGAACTCTTTTTTTGACGCCAAATCGGACGAGCTTTACAGGATATTAATTGAAGGATTGCCGGAACAACGCGCGCAAGCCTATTCGCTGCTGGTAAATCTCGACCCATCCAAAACTCAGCTGTATCAGCGGCTATCCATGTAGCAGATCAAAATCAATGAGTAAACGATTGATACGGGTCAAACCCGACGAAATACGAAGCAAGCAAGGCACTTTGCTCAGCCACCCATTCAATGCGGTTCTTTCAAACGGCAACACGATTTTCGGCAGATTAATATCCTTGGATGAGATGCAACTTGTTTTGAAAGATACCCGTGACCATCATCACCGGATCGCTCTTTCCGACTTGTACGAGGTGGTTTACGACGACAACTCGGGTATCGTTCCGCCAAGCAGGCATACTACGCTATAAAATCCGGGTTACTTCCCCTTATATTTCCTAATTGGGAAGATCATGCCTATATTCGTATCGGAGACGACCTTGATCCCTTCATCATAGCCAGATTGCATCATCTCCGGCGATCTGCTGCATAAATTAGACATGCTTTCTAATTTACTGATCAAAAACTATGCGCTGATAAAGCACCTAGAAATGTCCCCCGATCCCGGCCTGAACATCATTACAGGCGAAACGGGAGCTGGCAAATCCATTATGCTTGGTGCAATAGGCCTGCTGCTCGGAAATCGGGCTGACGCTAAGTCGTTATACGATAGCAGCGAAAAGTGCGTCATCGAAGGCACATTCAACCTGACCGGCTACGATCTCGCCCCCAATTTCGAAGATGAAAATCTCGATTTTTCGGAAGAATGCATTGTCCGCCGCGAAATTTCGGCAGCCGGCAAATCCAGGGCATTTATCAACGATACGCCTGTCAACCTGGAAACCTTGCGGAAAATAGGTATGCAACTGCTCGACGTCCATTCGCAGCACGACTCCATCCTACTCGGTAACAACGAATTCCAGTTGCGGGTAGTGGATTCCTATGCCGAAAATGCCGATTTGCTTAAAACGTATCATATTGATTTTAATGCTTACAGGGAAGCCGTCAGAACCTTCGACGAACTAAAAAAACAGGCACATCAGCTTCGGAAAGAGTTTGACTACGACCAATTTCTTTTTCAGGAATTAAACAATGCAGGCTTGAAAGCCGACGAGCAGGAAAAGCTGGAACATGAGCTGACCATACTTGAAAATGCGGTGGAGATCAAAGAGCGGCTGCAACTGGCTCATGCATATCTCGATAATCCCGAAAATTCTGTGCTCGACTTACTCAAGAGTGCCGTCGGGTCCCTCACGCAGGCGTCGCGACTGGTTACCGAATACGATGTGCTGCGTCAGCGCGCTCAAAGTGCATTGATTGAACTCCGCGACCTCGCCGAAGAAATCGATCAGGTGAATGGAAATATAGATCTGGATTCCGCGCGAACGGAGGTTGTGCAGGAACGGCTTGACCTGATCTATTCGTTGCTCAAAAAACATCAGGTATCGACTATCGGACAGTTGCTGGATATTGAAGCCGGATTGCAGGGCAAATTGAGCATTGTGATGAACCTGGATGAAGATTTGGCGGCGGCGGAAAAGAAAGTAGCGCAAACGCAAAACAAAATGCTCGCAGGTGCGAAAGTACTTTCCGACAGACGCAGGAAAGTGACCAAAGCCATTGAAAAGCTTATTCTGGACCGGTTGTACGAATTGGGAATCCCTAATGCTTCGCTAAGCATTCAAATCAATGAGACTGCGCCGACGACTGCGGGAATTGACTCTGTAACCTTCCTTTTCAGTGGAAATAAGGGAATTGTTCCGCAAGAATTGAAATTAGTTGCATCCGGCGGGGAATTTTCCCGCCTCATGATGGTTATTAAATATATACTCGCCGACAAGCGGAAACTGCCAACCATTATTTTCGACGAAATCGATACCGGCGTTTCGGGCGAAATTGCCAAAAAGATGGGGAAAATGATGCAAAATATGGCTATAAACCACCAGATTATCGCCATTACCCATTTGCACCAGATCGCCAGCAGCGGCGACGCACACTATTTTGTATATAAAGACCACTCCTCCGACAGGACTGTCAGCAGGATCAAAAAACTCACCATCGATGAACGTGTACAGGAAATCGCCCAGATGATCGGCGGACATAATCCGTCGGAAGCCGTGTTGCATAATGCACGCGAGATGATCCTGAGGGATTGACATACACCAATTCGGTTAACTCGATTTTCTATGAAAAACCTTATCCTACTATCGTTCCTGATCACGCTTTGCTTTGCTTGTGGAAAGGACAAAGACCTGGAAAAAGTTGCTGGACTTGAAACGGAAGTCCTGGCGATCCACGACGAAGTAATGCCCAAGCAAGAAGATATTATGGGCCTGAAAGCTCAGCTTTCGAAGAAAATTCAGGGCATAGACAGCCTTCAAAACGTAGGTGTGAGCAGCAATACAATGGCCGAGCAGCGCATTAAGGCCGTTGATTTAAACCAGAAACTGGCTGATGCCGACAAGCTTATGATGGACTGGATGCACGCCTACCGCGGCGATTCAGCCAAAAAACTGGATTCCAAGCAAGCTGTCCTCTATTTCGAAGGCGAAAAAGAAAAGATATTGCTGGTAAAGCAAGCCACCCTGAAGTCCATTCAGGAGGCCAAAACATTTTTAGAATAACCCGTTTATGAACTCAAAAGTAAAATCAATTCTTTTCCACTCCCTGTTTGTTTCCGCCTTCTTGTTTGCTATCACCGCCTGCGGCGATTCAGAAAAGAAGCTACCGATCCTCGGGGAGCGCGACTGGGTGAAGAAGACCGTCGATGGAAAAGAAGTCGTTGACACCATTTATAATACAATTCCAAAATTCGCCTTCGTCAATCAATATAGCGATACCGTTACCGAGAAAATTGTCGAGAACAAGATTTACGTGACCGACTTCTTTTTCACAACCTGCCCCACCATTTGCCCGGTGATGAAAAAACAGATGGTGAAGGTCTATGAGGCATACAAAGGCAATCCCGATGTAATGATCCTCTCCCACTCCATTGATCCCGAGCATGATACGCCGGCAGTACTTAATAAATTCGCAAAAGACCTGGGCGTGGAAGGCCAGCAATGGCAGTTCCTGACAGGTGACAAGGCCAGAATTTATGAAATCGGCCAAAATAACTACATGTCGACCGCCAAAGAAGACACTACGGTGCAGGGCGGCTATATCCACAGCGGGGCGTTCATCCTTGTCGATAAGGAAAAACACGTGCGGGGAATGTATGACGGAACCACAGAAGAAGGTACTAAGAAGTTGCTCAACGACATGGAGCGGTTATTGGCCGAATATAAGAAATGATACTTCCACAAAGTACCCTTGCAGGCACGGCCCGCGTGCTGGCGTTCCTGATGCTGGGCTTGGCTTCCTGCCGGAGTTCGGAGGAGCTTAAAAGTGAGCAATATTTCGTGACCGGGCAGCAATTGTATATGACGCATTGTGCCAATTGCCACCAGATGGAAGGCAACGGGATGTCCAACCTCTACCCTCCTATTGTCGGGTCACAGATCCTTTCCGATAAGGCTCGGATTGCCTGTATTGTTCAATACGGGATGAGCGATACAATCGTCGTAAACGGCAAAAAGTTCAGTCGACCTATGCCTCCTAATCCTAAATTAACCGAAATAGAAATCGCGGAGATTGTGAGTTTTGTATCGATGAAATGGGGAAAAGACAGCCTTTATACGCCGATCGAGTTTGTACACAAGGCACTAGCCGACTGCAAGCCTGATTAGATGCCCTTCGAAATAACCGTTCCGGTCATTTTCCGCAATTTGATCCGCGAAAAGTCCTGCTCGGCATCCATGCCAACGGCATTCGTCACCTCCGGCGACTGGGTATTTTTTATAGTCAGCGCCTTGTCCGTAAAAACCTTCCGAGTTCCGGGACTCCAACTGAGCTCGGTTGTGTTCAGGATCTGGTGTGTTTCGAATTTTACGACCCGTACGTGTCCCTTCACAATGTACACATCCGCATTGCGGTCGTACCTGCCCGAATCGGAGCGCAACGTGGTCACGACCGTGCCCAGCGAATCATAAAAGCTGATATTGACCGAATCAGGGAATACACGGGTTTCATTTTGGTAAGTCAATGATTTGGGTGTTTTAACATACACCTTCATTTTCCCCTGCTCGCTGTACTTCACAACCAGGTCATTGACAATTTCAAACGGCCCGTTGTACGCGGCGCCTATCTTGTCTGTTTTTGATTCACAAGCCGCAAAAAACAGCACGCAAAGTACCAGAATACAAAAAGGAGATAAATGATTATCTCCTTTTAACAAATATTTTTGAATGCCTTTACTAAGCATAAGATTGCCTGTTAATCGATCCGCCTTTTCTCGAACCATCTTTCCATAAGCGTCACGCCCAAAACCATTCGGCCGTACCGCTCGCGGATCGCGCCTCCGGAATTGGTTCCCCGCTGCCCCGCTACGAATGCTACGGAGAGTAAGTTGGCAAAACCACGGCCCATCGGGAAAGTAAAACCAAGGCTGACATTTGTATCGTTGATTTTCGTAATGCCAACCACATAGGGCGTATTACCGGTGCTGAAACCAATGCGGTAACGTACGTTGTCAAAATAACTAAGCGAGCCAAAACGCGGTATATATTCCGCACCAACATGCAGGCGGTTCACATCCTTCATACGCTCATTCACATTGCCGAAGCCCCGGTACTGTGACCATGACTGATGGCTGTAATCCACAGACAGCGTCATTTTGAACGGCCATTCCAGGCTAGCTCCTACCTGATATTGTTCAGGTACTGTCATCGAGCCTCCCAGGTTATTTTCGAGTGTATCGGGTACTGCAACGGGGAATGAGCCTTGTGTTAGTTCAAAAGAAGTAGTTTTAGTAGCGTTCAACGAGGTGCTGAAACTATATGCACCACCCAGGTTGAGGTTCAGCTTATTTTCTTTTTTAAGCGGAATCCGAACCGTACCGCCTGCCCGGAAAGCCACATCCGAATAGGTATTACGTTCGTTGAGGCTCACGATATAGTCGGACGGAACTCCATTGACATACAACAAAATATCCGACGATCTCCGCACGTTGCCAAAAAAGTAGCTGCTCTCCAGGCCCAGTGTTACATAACGGCCTATTTGAAATGAGTTGACCAGCGAAGCCTTGTTAACGCCTCCTTTTCCCGAAACCGTATATTCTGCAACACCCGGCGATCCCGAAACCGAACGGGTAAATGTGTTTTGATAATCGATGAAGCTGTAAGGCTTCAAATTCGCACCGATCACCCATTTGGGTGTGATGGGAAACGACAGCGACAGGTAACCCAGGTTTCCGCCTGCATTTCCCTGCTTTAAATTACCCGAAGCAATGTCTTTATACTGCCCGATCAGCCCGACATCCAGCGTTGTAAACCTGTTGCGTACCCAAAGCGCCGGATTCAGGTTATTGATCTGGAACCCGCTTGAAGTACTTACCCCGGAACCTCCCATTGCAGTGTTGTCGGAATATGCATCCCCGTAAAACTCGCCCATTCCGAGCGATGAATACGGAGAATTGCCCAATCCTTGTGCTTTTGCAAGATTTGTACAACTCCAACCGAGTGTAATGGCAAGCGTGATTATTCCTATTCTACTGTGAAGAGACATTATATGTTAAAATTCTGTTCAATCCTATTAAAACCAGTTCCGGCACCGCAAAGATGGGTGGTTTCAGGCTACTTTCAAAAAAAGCAGCATCCCCACCGCATAATACTACGCGTAAAGTCGGGTAATTGTGTCGGTATCGTTCAATAATTCCTTCGATTTCAGCAAGTGTGCCATTCATCACACCGCTCTGCATGGCCTGACGGGTGCTTTTCCCGATCAGATCCGGCTCTTTTTCAGGCTCGAAAAGTGGAAGTCTTTTAGTAAACGTATGCATCGCATTGAATCGCATCCGCACGCCGGGAGAAATTATCCCACCTTGGAACGCGGCATTGCGGTCGATGAGGTCGTACGTAATACAAGTGCCCATATCGATCACCACGAGATCCTCCCCCGGAAAAATAAAGTTAGCACCTGCGACAGCTGCGATCCTGTCGGCACCGAGGGTTTGCGGGGTGTCGTAATGCTTGCTGATCGGCAATGGCGTATCGGGTGTCAGGCCCATTACCCTGACCGGTTCGTCCAATGCTTCGAGAAACTCTTCCTGTGTTCTCCCGACGGAAGAAAAAAAGAGGTATTCCGGCAGTTCCGCCCTGATGTGACGGATCAGTTCCGGGAATTCCAGGTGCGTCGTATATCGTATAAGTTTTTCCCCTTCGAACCATCCTATCTTCGAAAAGGTATTACCGGAATCCACAACAATATTCATAGTCCGGCAAAAATCCGATTTTCCGGCCATAAAAACTAAGACTTAAAGGAGGTTAATGCACGTTAAATCATCGACTTCGCACTCTGATGGAAGATTTTTTGGCATTTGTAAGCAATAACAATGCCGTTGGCACGGTTTTAAAGCTAAATATTTGGAAATTAAACCACATATATTTACCTTCGTCCATCCAAGTCAGTATCGACTTATAAATCCAAAATCCATCTCGCGGTAATTCTAATCTCAGCGTTATCGAGGTTCAAAATCTTGCCGATTTATTGTCAATACTTCCGGTTTGTACCTGTTACAATTGTCAGATTTGATCCATCAAAGTTTTGCAGTTAGTAAAGCCTTTCGCGCAGGCTTTCGCAATAAATGCTTATCAACCTATCAATGACCATCACGTGACTTCAGGGCGCGCAGTCCTGTTTATATCCAATTATATTCACAATCTTATTGTCCAATTGGTAAAGTGACCCTTTACTTTCCATTTTCTGTATGCCTACAATTGATGATTTAAACATTAAGCTTTTATCAGAGCTACGAGAAATAGCGGGTTCCCTGGGAATACCCGATCACGCCAAACTTCCTAAAAAAGAACTGATTAACCGGATAGTTTCGCAGCATGCAGCACCTGCACCTGTTGCAGAACCCGTTGCCGTGGAAGCCCCTGAGCTGGATGACAGCTCAAACGATTCGGGTGAACCGAAGAAAAAACGTGCCCGCAGGCCTATTGAGCCAACTCCGGTGCCCGTTACGGGAAAAGGCGGAAACAACCGTCCTGCCCGCAATAAAAAAGATAGCAATCAAACAGGCCCTTCTTCTACGCCGTTATTCGATACACCTGCCCGTCAGGAAATCCTGAAACGCGCAGAAGAACGTCCGAAAAACATAGATACTTCGCTCGAAATCGACGAGGACAATGATACCCTCAATGACCTTGGCCGGGAAGAAATCACTGCGGAAGCGGAGGCGACTACCGAGCCGGAAGTAGCGGTTGAAGAAATTCAGGCTGATAATCAAACCGAAAAACCTACGGTAGTTTCGCAGGAACCGGCAGCTCAACCTCGTGAAGAGCGCCAGCCACGTCCACAGCAGGAGGGTCAGGAAAGGCCCCAGCAGCCTCAGCAGCCTCAGCTGCAACGCGAGGATCCTTCCTCTAAGATCAAACGCAATTACAACAATTATGTAAGAGAGTTTGATGGCCTGATCGTCAATGAAGGCGTGCTGGAAATCATGCAGGATGGCGGCTACGGCTTCCTTCGCTCTGCGGATTACAACTATCTGGCGAGCCCCGACGATATTTACGTTTCACCTTCGCAAATCAAATTGTTCGGTCTGAAAACCGGTGATACCGTAAAAGGTCAGATCCGTCCGCCGAAAGAAGGAGAAAAATACTTTGCGCTTTTGCGCGTGGAGACGGTTAACGGTAAAACTACCGAGGAAATTCGCGACCGTATCCCATTCGAATACCTTACCCCATTGTTCCCCGACGAATGCCTGCGCCTCAGCTCGCGCCCGGAACAATATTCAACCCGTATTCTCGATCTTTTTGCACCTATCGGAAAAGGGCAGCGCGGTATGATCGTTGCGCAGCCTAAAACCGGTAAAACGGTCTTATTGAAAGAAATCGCAAACGCTATCACCCGTAACCACCCCGAAGTGTTCCTGCTGATCCTGCTCATCGACGAACGTCCTGAGGAGGTGACTGACATGCAGCGCAGCGTACGTGCGGAGGTAATCGCGTCGACTTTTGACGAGCAGGCCGACCGCCACGTGAAAGTAGCTAGCATTGTTTTGGAAAAAGCCAAAAGAATGGTGGAATGCGGTCACGACGTGGTGATTTTGCTTGACTCGATCACGCGTCTGGCGCGTGCGTATAACACGGTAGTTCCGTCATCCGGTAAAATCCTTTCCGGTGGTGTGGATGCCAACGCATTGCACAAGCCGAAACGTTTCTTCGGTGCGGCACGTAATGTTGAAAACGGAGGCTCGCTGACCATTATCGCCACGGCGTTGATCGATACCGGTTCTAAGATGGACGAGGTGATCTTTGAAGAGTTCAAAGGTACCGGTAACATGGAATTGCAACTCGACCGCAAGCTGTCCAACAAACGCGTTTTCCCCGCTATCGATGTGATGGCTTCCGGTACACGCCGCGAGGATTTGCTGCTCGACAAGGAAACACTCAAAAAAGTGTGGATCCTGCGCAAGCACATGTCGGATATGAATGCGATGGAGTCAATGGACTTCCTTCTAGAACATATGAAAGGGACCAGGAACAACGAAGAGTTCCTGATCTCGATGAACCGATAAATAATAAAGCCCGGGCAAACGTTCCGGGCTTTTTCATGTTACCTCCCCTCCTATTGCATCTTGTCCCGCGGAATCTTATTTTTAGGTAGTTTAAAACACACATTCCCTACCGTTAAACTTCCGTTCCTCATGTTCAATAGTAAGGCGCTTTGGTGGACTTTCCTGGGATTCTGGATGGCAGGTTCCATTTACTGGCATGTATGCAAGATCGAACAATACTGCGATATGCTGTTCGATTCGCACGGCCTTCTTCCCGAAATGTCCGCTCAAAAGGGGCAATTCACCCTTTCATTGAGGGATATAGGCCTCCCTGCCTATCACATAGCGTTCACGCATTTCTGGCAGCATGTGATCATGATCGGGGTGGCACTAATCTTAGGTTTTGTGCTCGGTACTACCTACGAAATGAAGAAAACGAGGGAGTTGCGGTACCGACTGAACCGTATCCGCCGTGAGTTGGTCTTTTACCAATCAAAACAATGAATTTCCCCGCTATGTCGCTCGATTTGGACAGTTTCCCGGTAGCAATTGCAGAAATCGCATTGCTGCTGCTTGGCGCTACTGTCGCCGGTTGGTTCTTGGCAAAAGTGATTATCAAAAAGAGAATCGATAACTTGCGCGAATTATTAGAAGAGAAAAAATACGAACTCGCTCAACTCCGGACTTTAACAGACACCACAGTGGATTACCCGATTGCAACCAACGCTTCCAAAACTGTTTACCCTACCATCAGTCCCGATCACGCGCCCGATGATCTCAAAATAATTGAAGGAATAGGCCCTAAAATTGAAGAAATTTTGAACAAAGCGGGCATTCATACCTTCGAGCAACTTACAGAGACACCGGTGTTGCGTATGGCAGGTTATCTCAAAAAGGCCGGCCCGCGGTATCAGCTGCAAGATCCATCCAGCTGGCCGGAGCAGGCAGCATTGGCGAAGCAGCAAAAATGGGAGGAATTGGAAAGATTAAAGCTTAAATTGATTTCAGGAAGAGAATAAAACAATAAAGCCGCTCCGATGAGCGGCTTTATTTATGTTAATCAACACACTACATTAAAGCGTGTTCACTGTTCGCTGAATAAAACTTGTCAGATCATTCCCTGACAGCATTCCCTGCGAAAGCAATGCAAGATCATAAAGTTGCTTCGCCAGCGACGCTTGCTCCTCTTCATTTTCCGAACCGGCGATCTTTCCGATCAGCGGGTGGTTGGAATTGAGCGAAACCGTGTACATCAAAGGCATATCGCCAAACATTGACCGCTGCCCGGACGAGGCTTGCATGTCGGTCATCCGGCGCATGAATTCCGGAAACGTGATCACCACCGGCAGTTCGTCGACTGGCATTGCTTCCACCTGAATGTGCGCCGTCTTGCTTTCCGAAACGCCTTCGAAAACTTTCTTCACTTTGTCCTGATCGTCGGAAGATAGAATGCTTTCCAGCTTCACTTCTTTTTCAACCAGCTTATCTAATGTATCCGCGTCGACACGTTTGATACTGATCTTTTCCAGCTTCTGCTCCAACGCGTTGATAAAGTGTGAATCGATCACGGTATTCAGGACGAGCACGTCGTAGCTGCGCTTTTTAGCCGATTGGATGAATGCATCCTGCTTTTTCTCGTCGGTGGTGTACAGCCAAACAAGTGAATCGTTCTTGTCGGTCTGGTTTTCCTTAATATGTTCGCGGTACTCTTCGAATGTGAAATACTTACCCTCTGTGTTTTTCAACAGACAGAAATCCTTCGCTTTTTCATAGAATTTGTCATCGCTGATAATGCCGTATTTCACAAACAGGCCAATATCATCGAATTTCTTTTCAAATCCTTCCCGGTCGTTTTTGAAGATTTCGAGCAGTTTATCAGCCACTTTCCGGGTAATGTAGCCGTTAATTTTCTTCACATTGCCGTCCGCTTGCAGGTAGCTGCGCGATACGTTCAACGGGATATCCGGCGAGTCGATCACCCCGTGCAGCAGTTGCAGGAAGTCGGGAACGATGTCTTTCACTTCGTCGGTAATAAACACCTGGCGGCTGTAAAGCTGGATTTTCTCACGTTGTCCTGAGAAATCGTTACGTAATTTCGGGAAATACAGAACGCCCGTCAGGTTGAACGGATAATCCACATTCAAATGGATCCAGAAAAGCGGGTCCTCTCCGAATGGGTAAAGTTCTTTGTAGAACGCCAGGTAATCTTCATCTTTCAGGTCCGACGGGTTTTTGGTCCAGATCGGGCTTGGGTTGTTAATAACCTTGTCTTCGAACTCGATTTCGATCGGCAGGAATTTGCCGTACTTTTCCAGAATTCCCCGCAGACGGTGCTCATCGAGGAATTCTTCTGAATCCTCGGCGATGTGCAGGATAATGTCCGTTCCGCGCTCTTCCTTTTCTATGGATGAAATTTCGAACTCTGTCGAACCATCGCATTCCCAGCGAACAGGCTCCGAACCTTCGCGGTATGATTTGGTAATGATCTCTACATTCTGAGCCACCATATAAGCCGAGTAGAAACCCAGACCGAAGTGACCGATAATGCCTTTGTCGCCCTCGCCTTTGTCCTTATATTGCTCTACGAACTCGGTAGCACCCGAAAATGCGATCTGGTTAATGTACTTTTTGATTTCGTCGGCTGTCATACCGATACCATTGTCACTGATTGTGATCGTTTTGGCATCTTTGTCCAATTTGACAATTACTTTAAGATCGCCCAACTCCCCGTTGTATTCGCCGTACGAAGCCAGCTTTTTGATCTTTTGTGACGCGTCGACCGCGTTGGAAACGAGTTCCCTAAGAAAGATTTCGTGGTCCGAATAAAGGAATTTCTTGATAATCGGAAAGATATTCTCTGTGTGAATGCTCAAATTCCCTTTTTCCTGAATCACTGATTCCATAGTTATGCTATCGTTTGTTTTATATTTTAAGAATGTAATTTCACTTTGCAATACGAGGCACAAATATGCGTTCCAATTACAATCAAAACGCTTACCGGCTGACACATTGTCAGTATAACGCTACCAGGTGGTACGAAAGCTTAATCGGCTGGTATCTGAAAGGCTTTTTTACTAATATTGCGACCGGTATCCAACTCAACTAAAATCACCAAACCAGTTCCGCCGAACACCAATTTCTGACATGAATCTGATTAAAAAAATTTTTGTAGGAGTATTCTTTTTCAGCGGGTTCTCCGCCTGCACCACGATGAACTCCGTTCCTCTCTCGAATTACACCGTTTTTACCGAAGACCTCCGTCGCGACCTGGAAGCTGCCAATATTTCCCTTACGAAAGTTCAGTTTTTCAACGACAAGTCGATCAACATCCGTCGTGAAGTGACCGACCCGAACGATATTAAGGTAAATCCCGAAGGACAGATCACCATGAGCAACGGGAAAAGCATTCAGACGATCAACGTGCTGCCATTTACTCCGGGTGTCGCCTTGAAGACCGGCGACGGGACTATCAACGTTTCCTGGGACGATACGCAGCAGGATACCAAGGGAATGAAGTTCAACCTGAGCGGGCAGAACTACTTCCTCGACGTGCTTCCCAATAACAAATTCGATTACAAAGAGCGTACTTTCGACCTGCAAAGCGGTAATGGTGCTCGCCTGTTTGTAAAGAAGGATTTGTTGAAACAGGTGAAAAACCAGAGAGAGACATTGAAAGGACGTAAAGTGAATCAATAATCCGCTTACATTTCAAAAATAAAAGGTCGGGAAACCCCGACCTTTTATTTTTGAAATGTTCCTTATCAGTTTAGGTTAAAATATTGGCTTTTCTTACTATTCGCCCGGGGCTTCTGCACGATCTGCGAATTGCGGATCAGAACAATCACTACTAACCCCGTGACTATGGCGAGGGAGATTTGCAAAAACGAGATTATACCAAAGCTCGCCACATTTACTTTCGACGCTCTCACCAGGTCCTTACCGATCGTCGACTGGATTGCAGCCAGTTCGTTCAGATTCAAAATCGTACTTTCGAATGTTGCTCCGCCAGGCGCAGAAAACAACTGTTTTGCCTCCGCAAACGATCCGGCCACACACAACGCAAGCACCTGATTTTCCAGCTTCGCATAATTGCTGATCTGATTCTTGAATCCATGCAGGCTTTTTGCCTCCTCATCCACCAGATAAGTCTTTTCAAACAACCGGATCAGCGAATCGATACTCCGATCGTGTGCGCGTAGCTGCGCCTTCACATGCTCGGGCGACTGCTGCGCATCCGAGTAAAGATGGTTTTCCAGCGACAGGCGCTTGCGGTACAGGTTCTCGGTTAAATACAGGATAGTTGTCGCCGGAACCAGGCGATCCTTGTAAATAGACGAAAACGACTCGTCGATCCCCTCCACATTATAGCGGGAAATCAATGTAGCTCCAACGATCAATGCCATGATCCCTCCCAACAAAACCGCAGCTTTGAACTTCTGCTGAATAACAAATGACCACTTCATGGCAACGACTTCATGAATTGAAAATTAACTTTCCCAAGGTATCATTGTATTTACAAAATACAAAAATATCTTTCTATATTAACGAAAAAGTATGCTGTGTAATATCTGTTTTGCAATGTACACACAAAAAAAGCGCAGAGACAAATGTCTCTGCGCTCGGCGGCAATAGTTGACCCAACTAGTTCTGCTGACCGCCGCCTCCTACAACATCCGTATTGTTAACCGACTTCGTTTTCTTCTTCGGCGCATTGAAACTCATCTTTCCGATCGAATAGCTGAATGTCACCTTGAAATTGCGGTTGTAAAGTTGCGTTGCCCCGGTCTGCACGAATTGCGGCGAAGTCAGGTCCGACGTGAATCGTACGCCCTTGGTCAGGAAGTTTTCCGCTCCGAAACCGATGCTGCCCTTTTTGTTGGCAAAATCCTTCTTGAACCCTAATGAATATATGTAGAAACCGGTGCGTGTGCCCTGCAATTGAATCTCCTTACCCCGGTAAAAACCGAATGCCTGCAATCCCCAGCCATTTTGCAGCGAAATCTGCGACATTAAGCGGCCACCATAGTTAAAACCGGAATTGCTCATTGCTTGCGAAGTACCGTCGAGGCCGGTAGTTTGCCCTTCGAGGTACGAATGGAGAATGTCGATGCTACCGTTCAGTGTCCATTTCGGCGTCAGGTATACGTTCGCGAAGATGTTCGCCCCGTAGGCTCTCTGTTTACCGATGTTTTCGTAAGTCGTAACAATGGCACCTTGCAATGTATCCACCGCCATTCTCACTTGTGTGATCGAATTGTTGGTCTGGCGGGTGAAAACCGATGCATTAATGTAAGTCTTCTTGATATTGGTGCTCAATGCAACCTCGAAATTATCTGTCAACTCAGGGCTCAGTGCCGGGTTACCCGTGCTGATGCTCTGCGGGTTCGACAGGTTCACGTTCGGGTTGAGCTGCTGGATACCCGGGCGCTGAATGCGGCGGTTATATGCTGCTTTTAAAGTAGTACTTCCCGAAAGCGCCTTCGAAACGTTGATGCTTGGCACCAGGTTTCCGTAAGCCGGGATGTCGATGGGCTTATTTTCTCCCATATCCGCGGTAATGCCCGTGTATTCGTAACGCGTTCCGAGTTTGAACGTGTATTTGTTTTTGGTAGAAAGGGTGTAGGACAGATAACCCGCCGCCACGTTCTGTTTATAGTTCAATGCTCCTGCCGGATTGGTTGTACTCAGCACAAAATCACCCGACTCGCCAGCCGTAAGGTATTTAAAATCACTATTTACCGTCCTGAAAATACCTTTCGCACCGAATTCAATCAATTGGTTCTTGCCCAGGGGCGTCTGGTAATCGGTTTGGAGGGTCAATTCCGAGTTCTCGTTTTTGTTTTCGTTTTTCAACTTGCTGTTTACCGCGCCGGATTCATTCAGGAGATCGGTATTGAAGTTGTTTGTCAGCCCCGTGCGGCTGTACAATGTCGAAATACTCCACTCTTGCTGCGGTTTGAAGGTGCGGATGTAATCGATATTGAAATCCACAGTTCCGGAGAGATCCTTGCGGTCGACCTTGCGCAATGAACTGTTATTCAAAACGCTGTTTTCGTATTGGTTAATGGTCAGATCCTGTTTTTGGATAAAATTCCGCGTTCCATAGCGCAGTCCGGCCGAAAGCGCCTGATTTTTACCCAAATCATAATCCCAGCCCAATGAATACTGTCCGAACAAGCCGCGATCTTTGGCGGTCGAGCTTTGGTTAGTAAGGAACGAACTTCCACCCGAATACGTCGTCTGATCCAGCACCGATGTGGCTTTGTTATAGAACGCGCGACCGAAACCACCGAGCGTGAAACCCATTTTGCCTTTACGGTAGCTTCCGTTCAATCCGAGGTTCGAACCGCGGTTCCCCACTCCCGAATCGATATTCAGCGTCAGGCCTTGCAGGTTATTCTTTTTGGTAATGATATTAATGATTCCCCCCGAGCCTTCGGCGTCGTATTTAGCCGATGGCGAAGTGATCACCTCCACGGATTTGATCATATCTGCCGGAATCTGCTTCAAGGCGTCCGCCACGTTGGCCGCGATAATCGTAGAAGGTTTGTTGTTGATCAAAACCCTAATATTCGAGCTTCCGCGTAACGATACGTTGCCATCGAGGTCCACCGAGAGCATCGGCACTTTGCGCAGCAGGTCCGATGCGTCGCCGCCTTTGGAAGTAATGTCTTTCTCCGCATTGAATACCAGCCTGTCTACCTTCTCCTCCACCAGCGACTTTTCGCCGGTAATGGTAACCTCCGCCAAATTTTGCACGCTCGAAGCAAGCTGAATTGCCCCCAGTACGACATCTTTGCCCTTCTCCACTTTCACACTCACAGCCTTGTCTTTGTAGCCGATAAAGGAGATCATCAACTTGTAGGTGCCTGGCGCCACTTTCACGATGGCAAATTTACCACTCTCGTCGGCGGTGGTACCGTCAATCGCTTTGTTATCAGCTACATTGAATAATGCAATACTGGCGAACTCGACGCCTCTCGCGGCGGCTGAATCCAGTACAATTCCTGAAATTTTAGAGTCTCCCTGCACAGGCGCTTGTGCAATGGAATGGTTGGCCGCGATGGCCAGGAAAAGCGTCAAAACGGCGAATCTGACGACTGATAGTAAGGGATTCTTCATGGTTTCCATAAGTTAATCAAAGAGGGCGCTCTCGCTGCTGTCCTACTTAAATACAATTCTCAATACAAATGAAATACATGCTGTGCATTTATTATTTGATAATAGATAGCTCCCCCGAATTCATCTGCGAATCGGCACTTTGAAGGTACCAACCTGAAAACAGGCAAGTGGTACAATTTTGGTGGGGAGGGAAGATAAGCGTACTTTTGAGACTCGAATGCAAACCGGTGAGATCCCGTTTGCGCTAACTTACTCGTCCGTTCATGAATGAAGCTGTTATAGATTTTAGCAAAGTCCACCAGATAAATTTATTCGGAATACCCATTATGGAGCCCTCGACGGTACTGTCGAGCCTGATGATGACCGCGGTGTGCATTTACGCCTTTTTTCACCTCAACAAACTGGGCCGCGCGCACCGGATGTATAAGCAAATCCAGTATTTCTTCCTTTTTATGGCTATCGCAACGGCCATTGGCGGAATTCTGGGACACGGTTTTCTGTACATGACCGGCAAAGTCGGTAAGATCCCGGGCTGGTTTGCAAGCATGATCGCCGTCGCATTGTTTGAACGCGCGGCAATATGGCATATCAAACCGCTGCTGCATCAGCGCAATGGTCTTATTCTGGGCTGGCTGAACTATGTAGAGCTTACCGTATTTTTTGTACTCACTTTCATTACCCTCGATTTCAGGATTGTGGAAGTTCATGCATTCTACGGGCTTTTTCTGATGCTCTTCATGATCGAACTCTATGTTTACAAAAAGAAAAAGGATCCCGGAAGCAAAAATATCTTCCTCGCTACGCTCATGGGCGCGATAGCCGCCGGCTTCCATGCATTGAAATTCAGCTTCGGCGATTGGTTCAATTATAATGACATTGCCCACATCCCGATGTCGCTCTCTATCTGGTTCTATTACCAGGGCGCTCGGCATATGATTTACTATGGCGAAGAGAAGATTGTGCCGGAGGAGGTCATTGAAAGCGAAAGCGGCAGTTAAATAAAAAAAGCGGATGTCCCGATAAGAGGCATCCGCTTTTTCATGCAACCGAAAAAACTTACTTATTCGGCTGCGGCGTGTAGCGCAGGTACGGCTTCACGATATTCAACCCTTTGGTAAACTTCTTTTGCGCGTCTTCGGTGCTCACTGCGGGCACAACGATGACGTCTTCACCGTCTTTCCAGTCGGCCGGCGTTGCTACGGAATAGTTGGCTGTCAGTTGGAGCGAATCCACCACGCGGAGGATTTCGTTAAAGTTACGGCCTGTCGACGCAGGATAAGTGAGCGTGAGCTTCACCTTCTTGTCGGGACCGATCACAAATACAGAGCGTACTGTCGCTTTTTCACTCGCATTCGGGTGGATCATATCGTACAGCTGAGCTACCTGGCGGCCTTCGTCGGCGATAATCGGGAAGTTCACTTCGGTATTGTTTACTTCATTGATATCCGGGATCCAGCGTTGGTGCGAATCCAGGTCGTCGACGCTCACGGCGAGTACTTTCACATTGCGTTTCTCAAACTCACCTTTCAAAAGGGCCGTTTTACCCAATTCGGTTGTACAAACGGGAGTAAAGTCAGCGGGGTGAGAGAACAGCAATCCCCAGCTATCTCCCAGCCATTCGTGGAATTTAATAGGTCCCTGAGTGGTATTTGCTTCAAAGTCCGGTGCGATATCTCCTAGTCGAAGTGACATAATGGTGAAGGTTTAAAGAATGAAACATTAATCTACTAACATTGTAGAGTAGAACACAAAATTAAAGAAATAGTTTCATTTAATGCCCCATTTCCTCGATTAATAAATCCAACGGCAAGGCGCCCATCACCGAACTACATTACCAGCTGATAATCTTCATTTTAACTAATTTTAACCGCTTTTTAAGGCTTGTTTAATTGCGTTTTAATTGCTGTTTGGCTCCTTTGAGAAACGAAAACCGGAGGTGGCTCACGTCCCCGGCCGGTCGGTAAAAGGACTTTGTAAAACGCTATCAGCTTCTGCACATGACAGCCCGGAACAACTCTTTCGACGAACAAGCGGTACTGCATGAGTTGAAGCAGTTTTTGCCGGCGTTGTCACCGGGAAAGACATTTACCTATCGAAACCCATTGGAAGGGTTTCAGGAGCAAACCTTTGATGACGCGCTGCGGCACGCGTCCGAAATGCTGGGCTACCGTACTACGCTCTCTTTGGAAGAATACCGTTCGCTTTACAATTCCAAAAGGGTGAAACCAGGTGTCCTGGAAAAAGTGCTGGTCGAAAAAAAAGGCGCTGCCAATACATTTGAATGGCAGGACAAGGTGCTGATGAAGAAATTTCCGGCCGCCGCCGAATCCCCGTCAAAGATCGGCAAACTGAGGGCTAACTGGCAAAAGCAATACAAAACCGACCTGGATGCACGTGTCCATCCGAGACTGTTCCGGATTCTAGGCAACTATCTCGACCACGGTGTTTCGGATTGGAAATTTCCGGTACGCGGAAAAGGCTTTCTCGATTCCATGCGCGAAGTGGAATCGAACAGCTTTGTCAGCGCATTCAATACGCCCCGGGCGCGGAACCTGCTTTTGCAAGCGAGCTCTTCTATCAACGATCTGCTGACGGTCATTGTCGGGGACGAAATGCTTTTCAAACAATACCTTTTCGACCAGCAATTTGCCCACCGCGGCTGGTCCGGACTGGTAGCGACACTGGAAATCGGCCGGGAAATTTCACCCAATGGCAGCAATATTACCCTGCGCGAGCTGATCGTGTTCGAATTGCTGCTCGAAATCGATGTCCTGGATGATCGCCTGGGCAGGCATTGGGAGCCCCTGTCTTACCGGCTACCGGCACCTCCCGAGGATTTGTTTGCGCCAGTTCCGGTCGGCGAAAAGAGTGAAGTACTCGCCATTTGGCAGGAAGCGGTTGAATGGAGTTATTATGAAGCGATTTTGGCTGAATTGCGCCAGGATCCGCAAAATACCCGGAATCAAACCGGTACGCGGGTCACGGAAACAACGTTCGCCAATGCGGTGGATTCGTTATGCATCATCGGCCAGCCATCGCTACTCCGGAGCGTTACGGCAGAACACCGTGCATTCAGGCACGGCTACGATTTTTCGCTCGATCCGAACGGTGAAATGCTGGAAGAGATACTGGAAGCAGTGGTACCCTCACTCGGAGTCGCTAATCTTGAATGCTTCTTTGCACGGACCGGCCTGGCGGGAATGGACGATATTTTGACCGATCAGATGATCGGGTTGTTGGGGCTGGCCGACACTGCCCGGGGCGATTTACAGGCGCCCTTGCCCGCCGGGCTAACCAAAGATTTCGAACCCATGCGCCTGTTGTGTGTCGTTGAACAGTTCCCCGAAACGGTATTGGAGGTGATAGACCGGCTGGCCGTGCAATCGACGTGCGTCGGGCGGCGATCCGTCGGGCGGCGATCCATCGCACTATGGCTGCTGAATGAGTGGGTACACCTCGTAGTGATCGATCCTGTCTCCCGTGAACTCCGGGTTTTGAAAAACAGGAAAATGATTACTTATAAGTCCGCCCCCCGGATCGTCATTGAAGATGCCGTCCATTAAAATATTCGCTATCGGTGGCTGGTGATTGGTGAAGCCGCATTACTGATTGATACCGGTTGTCGATAGCTTTTTTAAATGAGTATATGTTTTGGAGTGATTTCCATTTTGACGGTTTGACGCTAGCCTACCTGACAACAGGGTTCGCGATGACGCTCCTGGCCGTCTGGAATGGCCACAGAACATTGCGCGGGCACAAGCAGTGGCCCCGCTTCGTGTGCACGGTTGTGTTTTTTTGTACCGGTTACGGGCTAACCATTTTTTCAGGTGGTTTGAAAACATTACTGCTCGGCTGGGAGGTCATGGGGATAGCTTCATTTCTGCTCATCATCCTCCACCGGGAATCAACGCGCGGCATTTCGGCGAAAGCCTTCTTTATATATCGCTTGGGTGATGTGGGCTTGCTCCTTGCCATGTGGGCAAGCCACCACCTGTGGCGGGAAAACACGTCGCTCGTATCGTTCCTGTTGGTGGCAACGGCCTCCATGCAATCGTCGCAGCTGCCGTTCTTTTCGTGGCTGCCCCAGGCACTGGAAAATGCTTCCACTGCGAGCGCTATTCTACTTACCACACTCACGGCCCAAATGGGTGTGTTCCTCTTGCTGCGGACTTCTCCGTTTTGGGAACACCAGGTCTCCGTCCGTGTGCTCATCGCATTACTCGGGTTGGCAGGGGCTGCAATGGCGGCTGGCTTTGCCAGGGCGCAATCATCGGTAAAGCGACGCATTGCTTATATTTCAATGGCTCATACCGGACTCATTTTTATCGAAGTAGCCGCCGGATTTAAGAACCTGGCACTCATGCACATCGCAGCAAATGCATTTCTGAATGCGTACCGGCTACTGGTTCCGCCTCCACTGGTTGGCCCGATAGTCGGGGAACGAATTGTTTCAAATAACAAAACCTGGGAAGACCGGCTTCCTAAAAAGCTGAAATACACTGTTTATATGCTCTATACAAAGGAATGGGGCTTGTATTCGCGCTTGTCGAGATACCTGCGGCAATGACCTTATCGATGTTAACCAACAACCAGATCAGTAAACTGAATACCAATTTTCATAATTATAGTTAACCTGTTCGTTTAAGTTTCGGAAACCATCTCATGTTTAAAATGAGATGGTTTTTTGTTTATTTTGAACTAAGCCTGCGTGTTTTGCTTTTTTAGATTAAAACCAACCTTTCCCCCCTTGAAACTGCCCGTCTACCTGGATAATAATGCGACTACCCCTGTGGACCCAAGGGTCTTGCAGGAGATGCTCCCCTATTTTTCGGACAAGTTCGGGAATGCCGCGAGCCGGACACATTCCTATGGCTGGGAAGCGGAAGAGTCGGCAGATATGGCCCGCGAGCAAATTGCCGGCCTCATAGGTGCGCACCCGCAGGAGATTGTGTTTACATCGGGTGCTACCGAAGCTGTGAACCTGGCTATTAAAGGTGTTTTTGAAAATTCGGACCAACAGGAGAAGCATATCATCACCGTATGCACCGAGCACAAAGCGGTGCTCGATACGTGCAAGCATATCGAACGTCTCGGCGGCAACGTCACCTATTTACCCGTCAACACCAGCGGGCAGATCAGCCTTACAGATCTCGAAAATGCCATTACGGCCAATACCATTCTCATTGCGGTCATGTACGCCAACAATGAAACCGGGGTGATCCAGCCTATCCGCGAAATAGCGGCCATCGCGAAAAAAAACCATATCGCGTTCCTGTCGGACGCCACGCAGGCTGTCGGCAAAATTCCGTTGAATGTCCAGAATGACGGCATAGATTTGCTGGCGTTGAGTGCGCACAAGATTTACGGTCCCAAAGGCGTAGGGGCATTGTATGTGCGCAAAAAGAATCCCACCGTGACCTTAACCGCGCAAATGGATGGCGGCGGCCATGAACGGAACATGCGAAGCGGCACATTGAATGTCCCCGGCATCGTTGGACTCGGCTGGGCCTGCGAGATCGCCGGTGCCGAAATGGTCCGGGAAGCCAAACGCATTGCCGCACTCCGGAATGCATTCGAAGTGGAATTGCTTGTGCTGCAAGATATCGAGATCAATGCTGAGGACGCGCGCAGGCTGCCGAATTGCACCAATATTTCGTTCGGACAGGTGGATGGCGAAAAACTGATATTTGAGGCCGGCAGCGACCTCGCATTTTCGCGCAGCTCGGCCTGTACCTCGGCCACCCTCGAACCCAGTTATGTACTGAAAGCAATGGGTTTTTCTGACGAACGCATCCATAATTCCTTCCGTTTCAGTTTCGGGAGGTTCTCTACGGAAGAGCATGTAAATCACGCAGTTTCGGTTATTTCAAAGATCGTAAAACAACATCGTCATGAAAGAGATCACGGACATCATCCGGTCGTATGAGCAGGCATTGACCTCGGGCAAGCGCATGGCGCTCGCGACGGTCGTGCATGTGGAAGGCTCCTCATACAGGCGCCCGGGCGCACGCATGCTCGTGACCGACGACGGCCAGCTCACCGGTGCTATCAGTGGCGGATGTTTGGAAGGTGATGCGTTGCGGAAGGCATTACTGGCTATCTCCCAACAAAAAAACAAGCTGGTAACCTACGATACGACCGACGAAAACGATACCACTCTGGGCGTTCAGTTGGGTTGCAATGGCATTGTACACATTCTTTTTGAACCTATTAAAGCTGATGACGCCGAAAATCCAGTGGAATTGCTGAAAAATATTTCGGCCAAAAGGCAGAATGCGGCTGTGGTGACACTGTTCTCACTGCATTCCCGTGCTGGGACACAACCCGGCACCTGTTTTTTGCATTTGCAAACCGATGATCAGGTGACGTGTAATTGCACCGACCCGGAAATGTACGATCTCCTACTGAACGAAACGCAGGCTGCCTACGAGCGTGGCGATTCATTTTTCAAGGCATTCGACCAGTCGCTAACCGGCTTTGTGGAGTATTTCAATACCCCGCCGTCGCTCGTCATTGCCGGCGCAGGTAACGATACGATTCCCCTCACCGAAATGGCAAGCGTACTCGGCTGGAATGTTACTGTGGTGGACGGCCGCACCGGCCACGCTACACGCCAACGATTTCCAAAAGCCGGAAAAGTGCTGGTAACGCGTGCTGAGGATGTTTTAAAGCATGTCACCGTCGATGAGCGGACGTTTGTACTACTCATGACGCATAATTATAATTACGACCTCGCATTGCTGAAACAGCTGCTCAATGTAGATGCTTGTCAATATGTAGGTGCACTAGGCCCGAAGAAAAAGCTCGAACGGATGTATGCGGAGCTCGAAAGCGATGGAATGGTGATTACGGATGAGCAGAAGGCGAAAGTATTCGGGCCTGTCGGGCTTGATATCGGCGCCGAGACCTCGGAGGAAATCGCATTGTCGGTACTGGCGGAAATTAAAGCCGTATTGGGTAAACGCGCCGGGTTTTCCCTTCGCGAAAAACTGGAACCGATTCACAACCGCTCCGATCAGCGAGTGGATTATACCCGTGACGAAAAGGAAGATTTTCTCTGCGCGGTTCAGACAATCGTCTCTTGACTGATTATGGCTCGCGCTGAATATGGCATTGTAATCCTTGCAGCAGGCAACTCATCGCGACTCGGTGAGCCCAAGCAGTTACTTCAATTTCAGGGCAAGAGTTTGATCCGGCACATTACGGGAGCTGCGCTGGCGACTGTGGGCAGCAATGTCATTGTAGTCACAGGTTCTAATTCTGAATTAATTGAAGCAGAACTTAAAGGCCTGCCATGCAAGCTGGCATTCAATGCCGACTGGCAGGAAGGCATGTCGGCCTCCATTAAAACCGGCATTCATGCGCTGCAATCGCGGTATCCGCAACTTACAGGGGCAATTCTGGCCGTAAGTGACCAGCCATTTGTTTCCTCAGAAATTTTCAATGCCTTAATTCACACTTTCGAAGCAAATGCCAAAGGCATGGTCGCTTCAAAATACAGTGATTCGCTGGGCACTCCTGCTCTTTTTGCTGCTTCCTATTTCCCTGCCCTGTTACAACTCACAGGGGCCGAGGGAGCGAAAAAGTTATTTAAACGCTCTCCTGACGACGTTTCGATATGCCCATTTCCACAAGGAAGCATCGATATTGATACGCAGGAAGATTACAAGCGCCTCATCTCAGGCGAGTAAGCCTCACTTTTGGTTTCTATTTCCTCAAAAATATTTTTTCAGCTACCTGTTGACAATGTCAAATCATCAGTTACATTTGCAGTGTACTATTTAACTAATACACTAAAACAATTGAGCCATGATTCACCTTAACCAGGTTTCTTTTGGGTATAGTAAACGCAACAAGCTTTTTGAAAATCTTAGTTTGAAACTGGAACCCGGCCATATCTACGGATTACTTGGCAAAAACGGGGCCGGCAAATCCAGCTTGCTTCGCAATATGGTAGGGTTATTGTTTCCCCGGGAAGGCCAGATTGAAGTGGCAGGCTACGAGCCCCGAAAACGCCAGCCTGCCTTTTTACAGGATGTCTTCTTTATTCCGGAAGAGATTTACCTTCCATCGGTGACTGTGGAAAAATACCTGGAAATGCTGGCGCCCTTTTATCCAAAATTTGACGAAAAGCAATTCAGAGGCTATATAGCTGAACTAGACATCCCACATGGTAACAAGCTGACCGGAATGTCTTATGGCCAGAAGAAAAAGGTATTAATCGCCTTCGCATTAGCCACCAATACCCGCGTGCTCATTATGGATGAGCCTACCAATGGGCTCGATATTCCTTCCAAGAGTCAGTTCCGGAAACTGGTTTCCTCCGCATTGGACAAAGACAGGCTAATTCTGATTTCCACACACCAGGTACGTGACCTTGACAATCTCATCGACGCCATTATTATTTTGGAAGACAGCAAAATCATGATCCGGCACAGTTTGGAAGCTGTTTCTGAACGTCTTTACTTCGGAATTTTGCCCAGCATTGAATACGACGATCGTGTGCTGTATTCAGAACCCTCATTACGTGGTTACAAGGCAGTTTTCGAGAATTCATTACAGGAGGAAAGCCGGGTTGATCTCGAACATTTGTTTAATGCGGTTATCGAAAACCCTGCGCGGATAAGCCAGATATTTGCTCACTAAGACCATGAGACTGATCATTGTGCTCCTGCTCATTGTGCTGGGCCTGATGCTCCGGCATATATTACCGTCACTTCTTCCTGTCCACTCGTCTCCATTTCTTTCACTATGAACCAGACATTCAATATACATCGCTTCACCCTCATGCTAAGGCTCGATTGGGCTGAAAAGGGCAAAAATTACTTGCTGATGGCATGCGTGTTGGTCTTCTGCCTTCTAATCCTGATGATGCCCGTCGCAATGTCCGATGAATACAGCAATTTCCGGGAGGTCCTGCATTACTTTGCGCTGATCATGATCCTGCTCCTTGGCGGAAGCCTCTATACCAGCACCGCATTCTCACAATATTCTGCCTCCGATACAGGCATTGCTGCATTAATGCTTCCCGCGTCCGGGATCGAGAAATTCCTCAGTTCGTTGTTGATCAACCTCCTTTTTGTCGTTTCATTCCTGGTCTTTTTCTGGCAGTTCCATTATTTCATCATCGACCTTGCCAACAAGAGCCTTCCTCCCAATGGCGACAAGTACAGGTACATTCCGGAAGATTTCATGCTGTACTCCACCTATTCCTACCTTGGCATCCAGAGTGCCGTTTTCCTCGGATCGATCTATTTCAAAAAGTCATCCTACATTAAAACGGCTGCCGTGTTCATCGGATTTGCGTGCATCACGACATTGATGAACCTCATGCTTGCCACAAGTCTTGCCTCAAATCCTTCCAAGATCGCGGTCTTTCCATTGACTGGGTGGAAGTTATGGTACTATCCCAAAGACGACATGTCGCCCCCCGAGTATGTCGCCGGGTTTTACCACTTGACGTTTCCTCCCGAGATGTTTACGGCATTACAAGTCTTTTCCGTGTTCATTGCATTGATGCTTTGGGCGTGCGCCTACTTTCAGATGAAGGAAAGGGAAATTTAACAAAGCTATTTATGGAATTTAAAGATAAACAAGCCATCTACCTGCAAATCGCCGACTACATCTGCGAGCAGATTCTACTGGGTAAATGGCCGCCCGGTGAGCGCATACCGTCGGTAAGGGACCTCGCCGCTATGATGGAGGTTAACCCCAACACGGTCATGAGAACCTATGACTTCCTGCAAAACAAAGAAATCATATTCAACAAGCGGGGAATTGGCTATTCGGCCGATGAGAAAGCGAACGAAAAAATATTGGCCTATCGGAAAGAGCGCTTTCTGGCAACCGAATTACCGGATTTTTTTAAAACTATGTATCTGCTCGACATCGGAATAGACGAGTTGCAAAACCGCTATCAGAAATTCATCGTAGAAATGTACCCGTTAACCAAATAATTCCGAGACCATGAAAACAAGTAATATCCTGCTTATCGTGACCGTGTCCTTATTTTTTCTGGTCACGCTTTCTTCCAATCTGGCATTGAAAAGCCAATTTGATAAAATCGACAAGAATGATGCGTTCTATGGGTTTTCACGACACCCGATCAAACCGTTTCAATACATCAAGCTGCTAGGCAAGGACGTTGGGTTAACCGAAATCCGACAAGGACCCGTTGCCGAAATCAGAATGATCACGCTACCGAAGTACCTGCGATGGGACTCCTCAGGTGACACCTTAATATTGACGTATACACCAGAAGTAAATCAGGGTTATCGGCCAAGAGGCGGTACCTATGGCTCACTTCCTTCCTTTTACGTGATAACGCCTAGCCTTCAAGGTATTATTTTGGACAACGTCCGGTGCAAAGTCAGAAACTTCAAATTCGGAGATCTGACGGTGCAGCAAAAAGGCGACGGCCTCTTTTTCGCGGGTAGTTCAATCGATAACCTGACGGCTAATGTGGCGGCAAACGGCTATCTCAAACTAGACCAGGACAATCAAATCGGAAGAGCTGATATTACGGTGCGAGATAGTAGTGTATTGAGCGCAGACAAGGATATGTTCAAGCTGTTTAATGCCAAAATCGACAGCTCGGCCTACATCAGTATGCCTGGAAGCATGCTTAAAAAGATGATGACGGGAAATAAAATAGCCCCGAGGTAATCCCGGGGCTTTGATTATTTTGTTCGCAACAATTATTGCTATTTAATCCCCAGCATCAAGCTCGTACTTCCGCCGGCATTCGTCGTCGGTAGTATGCCGTTCCATTTGGCGACCCATTCTTGCTGGATGAGCAGCGGGGTAATTGTTTTTTGTCTCAGCTGGTTGGCTTCCGCTTCCGCCCGGGCTTTGATTAATGTGGCTTTCGCCTGGCCCTCAGCGCGGGCGATAATAACTTTTGCTTCTGCTTCGGCCTGTTTCGCCTGGTTTTCAGCTTTCAGACGTGCCTGAATGGAGGCATTCTTTTCGTCGATCATTTGCCGGAGCGATGGCGGCGGGGTAATGGCGGAGGTCAGCTGGTCGTAAACGAAACCGTCTTTGCCGAGGGTTTTCGTCAAAACATTCTGAACTCTGTCTTCGAAAACCTCACGGTTCGACATGACGCTGTCAGAAGTGAATGAGTTGGCTACGATGCGGTAGGCGTCATAAATGGTGTTTTTCATAAAACCCTGCTGGATTTCCGCTAACGGTCTCCTGTATTGGCGGTAAATCTGCGGCACTTTATCGGGGTTAATGTGGTAGTTCAGTTTCGGATCGACTTTGAATTCGGCGGCGTCTTTCGTCGTAATCACAAATGACTCGTAATCAACACTCTGCGTATAAGTAGGGAATTCTACAATCTTGGTCGTCCAGGAATTGTACCAAACGCGGCCAGTTACCAAGGTAATGTTGTCGACACCCTTATCGCTACCGTAGAGATTAATGCGGATACCTACATTACCCGCATCAATGTTTTCGAACGAAAATGGTTGTATGGCGAGCGCCATGATTAGTACGATGGTTGTCAGAACTCCGATAATAATGTTGCGCTTCATATTCAATTACAGTTTAGATTTCAATTGGTTTACGATTTGTCCGAGGGCAATATTGAGAAAGTACAAAGACAACCCGATAATTGCTATGCCGGCAAAAACAAGCAAATCGGACTGGGCGTTGACGAGCCGGAGCGCGTAGGTTATCACAATGACAACCGCCGCGATTTTCAGAATGTGTATCATGTGGGTGAGGTTTGTTTTGTGTAAAATTAATGCGCAGACGGGTGAACGACCGTTAGATTTTATCTAATGGTGCTGCGCGTGGTTGAACGCGTCAAAAACCCCATAAACAGCACGAAGCACGCCGACGGATCGACGTGCTTCGCAGCATTTGGAATAACAATATAAATCTTACAGCAGCGCAGCCGCAGCCTCGTCCACAAACCAATGCAACTGCCCTTTTACGGGCTGAATAATCTGTGAAGGATAAAGGTCTACATTCTTTTCTCCTTCCAAAACCTGTTTCAGAACCTCCGACTTACCTGCGCCTGCCGCGAGGAAAACCACGCAGGCAGCCTCATTCACGACCGGGGCCGTGAGGGTAATGCGGTACATGTCCTGGGCTTGCAGGAAGAATGAGGTTGCAAGCGCATTTTGCTCGTGGATTACTTCCGTTCCGGGGAAAAGCGACAATGTATGACCATCATCCCCCATTCCGAGCAACACGAAATCGAAAGTGGTTTCAGAACCTTCGAAATAAGTTTTTACTATCTTCTCATATTCGGCTGCCGATTCCTCAGGCGTAATGTCCGTGCGCATGATGTGGATGTTTTCGGCCCTTACAGGCACTTTATCCAGCAGTTCGTCGTAGCACATTTTGGCATTATTCCTTGAATCTTCAAACGGAACCGCGCGCTCGTCGCCCCAAAAGAAATGTAACTTTTCCCATGGAATCGACTCTTTGTAAGGCGACTCGCCCAGCAATGCGTACAATGCCTTCGGTGTGCTTCCGCCCGAAAGTACGAACGTGAAACGGTCCTGCTTTGCAAGCACTTGCTGAATGTAATGGTTAATCCATTCAGCAAGGCTGGCACTCAATGCTTTGGTATCCTTCTCGATATGCAACTCCATAGCTTACGGGGTTGGAGGCAGGTTGAGCCAGGTATGTCCGTCGCGGGCGAGCAGCGCATCGGCCGCATCGGGTCCCCATGAATCCGGCGCATAGTTCGGGAAGTCCTGTGGCGGGCGGTTTTCCCAGGCTTCGAGGATCGGCATGATCACTCTCCACGCTGCATCTACCTGGTCGTTACGCATGAATAGCGTCGCGTCGCCTTCCATGACGTCCAAAAGCAATGTTTCGTACGCCTCTGGTGCGTGCTCTCCTGCTGCGTCGTAATCGAAAGTCATATCCACCGGATCGAGCATCATCGTTTGTCCCGGGCGTTTGGCCTGGAAACGGATACTGATGTCCATATTCGGCTGGATGCTGATCGTCAGACGGTTGGAACGCCAGGTTTCAGCAGACTCAGGCGGGAATGCATAATGTGGCGCTTGTTTGAAATGCAATGTAATATGGGTCGCTTTCTGGTTCAGGAATTTACCGGTCCTCACGTAGATCGGCACACCCTGCCAGCGCCAGTTATCGATATAAAACTTCACAGCCGCGAAAGTATCGATATTCGACTGCGGGTTCACACCTTCTTCCTGGCGGTAGCCTACCACTTTCTCGCCCTTTTTCCAACCACCCGAATATTGTCCGCGAACGGCGAAATCGTGTACTTGTTCTTTGGTAATGCGGCGGATCGCGTTCAGAACGTCTACCTTTTTATTACGGATCTCATTAGCATCGAACGACACCGGCGGCTCCATCGCAATCATACACAGGATTTGCAGGATGTGGTTCTGCACCATGTCGCGCAATGCGCCTGCGTGCTCGAAATAGCCTCCGCGGCCTTCGAGACCGACTGCTTCGGCAGCCGTGATCTGGATGTGGTCGATGTAGTTGCGGTTCCAGAGCGGTTCGAATAATGCATTGGCAAAACGCAGTGCAAGGATATTCTGAACCGTTTCTTTGCCCAGATAGTGGTCGATTCGGAAAATCTGCTCCTCAGCAAACATGCTCGAAAGCAGCAAGTTCAGCTCGTGAGCACTTTCGAGGTCGTGCCCGAAAGGCTTTTCAACTACAATACGGGTCGTGCCTTTCTCGCCGCAGATCTTCAACGCACCCAGTTTCTGAGCGATCGAAGGAACGAGCTGAGGAGCGACGGCGAGATAGAATATCACGTTGGGATGAACACCCCATTCTTCTTCTTTTTCTTTTACCAGGTCGGTGATCTTGTGGTACGCTGCCGCGTCGTCCCCGTCCATTTGCAGGTAGGAAACATGCTGCGTAAAATCCGTCCAGTGGCCATTTTGCTTACCCTTGCGGCGCGAGAATTTCGTAACGCCGTCTAGCAAATGCTCATGATATTTTTCATTGGAATAAGCACTCCGCCCGATACCCGCGATCGCGAACTGATCGGGCATCCAATTATCCAAAAATAAGTTATAAAGGGCGGGTGTGAGTTTCCGGTAGTTCAGGTCACCGCTTCCTCCGAAAATAAAGAGTACCGAGGCAGGGGGACGTTTATTGGTTTGCATAAAATTTCTGATTTATTGTTGACCCCATTCTGTATGGAAAGTACCTGGGATGTCGGTACGTTGGTAGGTGTGCGCGCCGAAATAATCGCGTTGCGCCTGGATCAGGTTCGTCGGCATGTACGCTGTTTTGTACGCGTCGAAATAGGCCAGTGACGACATCAACGCAGCGGCCGGGATACCCGACTGGGCGGCAAAAGCGACCAATGACCGCGTATTACCTTCCACAGACTTAACCAATGCAGCTACCTCTTGGTTCAACAGAATATTGGACAATTCCGGGGTTTGCTTGTAGGCGCTCGTGAACACACTGAGGAGCGACGAACGGATAATGCAACCACCTCTCCAAACGCTCACTACGTCCGTCAGCGGGATCTCCATTTGCAGGTCTTTCGAAGCCTGGAACAGCATTGCGAGGCCTTGCGCATAGGCCAGAATAGTGGCAAAGTACAATGCGTCGTGTACCTGCTGGATCAATACCTGGGTTTCTTCCGAAATCGCATTGCTTGCTCCATAAAGCTCAGCCGCAACCACTCTTTCATCCTTATAACCTGAAAGCGTACGCATAGCCACTGCCGAATCGATCACGGGAACAGCCACAGGCAATTCCATAGAGTCCTGCGAAGTCCACTTACCGGTTCCTTTCGAACCCGCTTTGTCGGAAATCACGTCAACCAGGTGCGCGTCGGTCTTGTCGTCCTTTTGCAGGAAAATATCGGCGGTAATTTCCACCAGGAACGATTGCAGGTCGCCATCATTCCAACTCTTGAATACTTCATGAAGTTGCTGGTTGCTCAAACCGGCCTTTTTCAGGATCGCGTACGATTCGCTGATGAGCTGCATAATGGCATATTCGATACCGTTATGCACCATTTTCACATAATGGCCGGCACCTTCTTTGCCTAGGTAGGCTACGCAAGGTTCGCCATTCACTTTGGCTGCAATGGCTTCCAGCATCGGCTGCACGTGTGCATATGCCTCCTTGTCGCCGCCGGGCATAATGCTCGGGCCTGTGCGCGCGCCTTTTTCACCACCGGAAACACCAATTCCCATGAAATGAATATCCTTTTCACGGAGGTATTTCACGCGGCGGAGCGTATCTGTATAATGAGAGTTTCCTCCATCGATGATAACATCGCCTTTTTCAAGAAGAGGTAATAGGGATGCGATAACATCGTCGACCGGCTGGCCGGCAGGCACCAGCATCATCACCTTACGGGGACGTTGCAGCAGCTGGATCATCTGGGCTAGTTCTGAAACGCCCTTAACAGTGGTGCCCGGGGTGGCACTGGATTCCAAAGCAGAATTTTTGGTTTCGTCCTTATCGAAACCGATAACAGAGAAACCATGATCGGCCATGTTCAGTAACAGGTTTCGGCCCATTACGCCCAGTCCAATCATCCCAAAATCGAATAAGTTCTGTGACATAGATTAAACGTCTTGAATTAAGAAGCTGCAATATCAGGGTTTTTCAAAGACCAGCTTACATCTTGATTGATAATCTGTTTAAAATTTAAATTGTTCTTAATATTTTATTAAATTCACCCTAACTATGGTTATTCAATAGTTAGTCAAATAGTCAATAATAACTATACACATTACTATGTACTACAAATTTATCCGGGTCGCCTTTCTGGCTATCCTTGCTTCATGCAATGCGTTTTCGCAAGATTCGCTTGTCATTAAAAACCGCTTCCTGGAAAGAAAATTCACTATAAGTGATAATTCTTTCCACACATCGCGCTTTCAACATCTTCTGACGAACAAAGATTACAGCCGCCCTGGCTCGGAAGAATTTTATTTTACAATTAACGGTAAGGCAGTAAGTGGCAACGGTGCGGATGGGTTATTTAAATACATCAAACACACATCGGCCAGGACGGGTGACGGAGTTCAAAAAGTGGTCGTACAACTCGCGGGACGATCGGGTAACAGCGCTGAAAATGTAGTAGTAGATTTGAGCTATGAGGTGTACGACGAGTTGCCGGTTATCAGAAAGCAAATCAGCATTACCAACAATGGCTCAAAGGCGATTGCTATCGCCGATCTGGAAGTAGAAAGACTGAATCTAGTGCCCGTTTCTTCACAGCAAAGTGAATTATACACCAATTACGGCTCCCGGTTCGCCTGGCGGCCCTATCACGGCGACCACCATGATGCAGCCATTTTTGTGTACAATAATTATGCAAAAGAAGGCTTCATCCTGGGTAATGAAGCGCCCAGCATTCTCAAAAAGACAGAAATCTACGCCGATCACCACCGCATTTCGATCGGTATGACCAAGCTGACTGACCATTATCCATTTAAAAAGTGGATTGAACCGGGAGAAAAGTTTAACAGCCCCAAAACATTCATTTGTCTCGTCCAATCACAGAAATGGGAAGATGCCTTCGAAGGCCATTTCGCCGACTTCATTCGCACGCGCCTGGGCGTGAAGCTTTTCGAGCGAAAAGAAATCCCGTTCACATTCTACAATACCTGGCGGCCTTTTTATACCAATATTAATGATACGCTGGTAACACAGCTCGCCGACGGCCTCGAAGGCACCGGCACCGATTTGTTCATTATGGATGCGGGCTGGGAAAACAATTACGGTGATTGGGAAGCCCACCCTACCCGATTCCCGAATGGCTTGAAACCAATCACCGACCACATCCGGAAAAGAGGAATGAAAGCCGGTCTCTGGATGGGCCTGGCATCGGTGGACAAAAACAGTAAACTTTACAAGGAGCATCCCGAATGGGCCATTTACGACAAAAACGGCGAACCCGCCTACCTGCACGAGGAAATGAAAGGCCGGGTTACCATGTCGCTTGCGTCGGGGTATTACGATTATATCCTGGAAAAAATAAAGCGTCACGTCCGTGAGAACGACCTTGCTTACATAAAGCTCGACCTGGCCATCGCCAATTCCGCTTACGTGCTCGACTATTCAAAAAAAGGAGATTACAAATCGGAAGGTAAAGCCCACAAAGACCGCGAGAGCTCGTATTTCGCCATTTACGAAAAAGCATTACAGCTCTTCGACGATCTGCACAAAGCATTCCCCAACCTGCTCGTAGATTGTACCTATGAGGTTTGGGGAGAGTACTATATCAATGACTATGCATTAATCGAACACGCCGACTACGACTGGCTCACCAACTACGACGACGACGCTCCCGTTGGCCCGATCAACATCCGGCAAATGGCTTTCGACCGTGGGCGGGCCATCCCGGTCGCTACAAACCTGATCGGCAACCAGTATATGGACTCGCCTTACTCCAAATACACATTTCTGTCGCTGGCCTCTGTCAAACCGATTCTCGTTGGCGACTCACGAAAACTGCCGCAAACGCTAAAACCCTGGTATTTAAAATGGAATACCTGGTTTAAAATGATGGACCAAAAATATCAGTTCACGCGCTTCTCGTATGTATCCGACATCTTCCAGCGGCCGACGATGAGCAACTGGGACGGGGTCTATAAATTCAATAAAGAGAAACAGGGCGGCGTTTTGTTCTTCTTCCGAAACGGGTCTGTTGAAACCACACGGACATTTGCATTTCCGCTTGCGCAGCCAGGCGGGCGTTATCGTCTGTTTTCACCCGAGGATGGCAAAGATCTCGGCATTTTCAGTGGAACAGAATTGCTTGAAAAAGGCATTCGAGTTACCATTGAAAAGCAGTTCGACGCCAGCGTATGGGGCATTGAGAAAGTGGAGTGACTAAATAGACAACCGGGCTAAGAGCAGCAAGCGCTATTTTCTCCTCGGTTTCCGGACTCCCCGCCACCAAAGCAAAAAGCCTGTGACAGATAATAGACCCGGAGCAAGCCCGGTTATCACATACAAAACCTTAACGGGAATGCCACCGAAATTCCCGACATGCAGCGGGAAGAATGTCGCTTCAATGCGCTCGGCCAAGGGCTTGTCCGAAAATCTGTTAATAGATAGTAACTCCCCGGTCTGCGGATCGATCTTCACCGAGTTGGAGCTTCCCCAGATCTTCCATTGCCCCGCCGAATAGCCGCGTACTTCAAACTTACGGGTTGGTTGCGTCGGCAGGTAAACATAGGTCGGCTGCAAATCCGGCATGCCCGAGAGCGCTTGTTTAAACATCCGATCCGGGGAGATGGTTATGAGTGTATTGGGCCGGGCGGCTACCTGCTCATTCTCCCACGTTTTGGCTTTGAACGCAAACAGGTTCATCCAGAATCCGGTAAAGAAAATCACAGCATTCAATAGCAGCGACCACACGCCCACAATACGGTGTAAATCCGAGCTGATCGTCCGCCAGTTCTTTCGGTTGATTTTTATTTTAAAACAAATCACTTTCCACAGCATCTTGCAGTAAACCACCGCGCCCGTGATCAGGGAAAGCAGCATGGTAATGCCAAAAACGGCAGTCAAAGCCGCACCGGGAATGCCTAGTTGGAAGCTGAAATGAAACTGGAAAAGCCACTCGATAAAACTGGGCGTGAACTCGCTCGACGGTCCCTCACGCAGAATCGCACCGGTGTGCGGGTCAAATGAAATCAGCCCGAGATCATACGTAAACAGGCGGGCGTCGTTGAAGTAAATCCTGAAATTGTAGGCATCGGTCGGCCCCGCGTCCGGATTTACCCATGCAATGCCGTCCAGATTCGGGTAGCGGGTGGTGATGTTTTCGTAACAACGCTTCAAGACCTGGTCAGTCGCGGTATTGGTTACCGGTGAAACATGCAGCAGATTTCGGTTAAAATACTGGTCAAGCTCCGTTCTGAAAACCAGAACGGAGCCACTTAATCCCAGCAAAATCAGAAATATCCCGGTTAACAAGCCAAGCCAGCTGTGTAGCCTGAAAACGGTCCTGGCAAATGGTACTTTCTTCATAATGCGCTGATAATCCGGTTACCAGAGTTGATAGCTAATTCCTAATCTTACATTAAATGGATCACCTAACCCTGCCAGCGTCACGCCGGAACGGCTTCCGGTGAAGTAGTGCTTGTTGGCCAGGTTATATGCATTCAACTGGACCTGGAACCTGTTTCGCTGGTACGAAAGCGCTGCATCCAGGACGATGTAAGAAGGGAAAACAAAGTTCTGATTGCTCAGCAAACCGACCTGGTCGCTCACATACCGAGCACCCGCCGCCAAACTGAACCCTTTGAGCACATTAGCAGGAAGCGCATATTTGCCCCAAAAGTTGATCTGATGCTTCGGCGCATTGGCAAATCGGTCGCCTTTTTTGCCGTAGGTGGTCGTGCTCACCAGCACGTGCTCGTTGAATGCATACCCAGCTATCAGGCTGAGCGCGTTCAGGCTGCCGGTAATGGAAAACTCACCTCCCCGGCTGCGCGTCCCATCGATCGCCGCCTGCCGGTGGGAGTTTTCTTCCGTCGGTGCGGCCGTCAGAATGTTAGCATAATTGATTTGATACAACGACAATGTTGCCGACAAGCGGCTATCGAGCACATCAGCCTTTGAACCAACTTCATACTGGGTCGCTTTCCGGGTCGGGAATGGGCCGCCAGCCAGCACATTGTTGGAAGTTTGAGGGTTAAAGGATTTTAGATAGGTACCATAAATCGAGACATTCTTCACCGGCAAATACACCAATCCGATCCGGGGAATCCAGCCAGAAGCTTGCAGCTCGTCGCCCTGCTTGTTGTCGCGGTCCGAAAGCGGCGTTTCCTTCGCATTATAGCTGTCGTAACGCAGTGAAAGCAGCACTTTCAGTTTACTCCCGATGCTCAGCTGGTCCTGGATATAGCCGCCGATCAGGTTCGTTACACGCTTATTGTCATCCGACTCGTCGGCCGGAACCGAGGCGTCGGGAACACTGCCGGTATAGTCGGGGTTCAGAATGGAAATGCGGGTGGATGGTTTGTATTGATAATCGTTTTCAGTCCATCCATAACGGTTATAATCGGTACCGACGATGACCTGATGCCCTACCGCGCCGGTTTTCGCGCTGTAAGTGGCGAAAGCGGTCGTTTGCAGGCTGAACCTGTCGGTCAGCCAATCCTGGTACCCTCGGCTGACCGAATCGTTTCTGATCCTTCCAACCGGAATATGGTCTGTAAAATCGAGCACATTTCGCACGGCCCGCTCCACGACTGTGAGTTTGAGATTGTCGTTGATCCGGTGATCGAAGGTGAGTGTGGCCGACATGTTACGGGTTTTGCCGTAATCTGTCGGGCTCTGGATGGTCAGCTTGTTGGAATAATGGTTGAAATCGAAACTGCCGTCGGGCCTGGTATAGATGAAGCTACCGTTGTCGTATTGCTGAACGGCCCTGGAATAGGCATAGTTGAGTTCGAGGTTCAACGAAGTCCGGCTGTTAAAAAGGTAGGTTAGTGACGGCGCAACGAAAAGGTTCTTTTTCTCCTGATAATTCCTGAAACTCTCCCCGCGGTCATAGCCGACGATCGCCCGGTATAAAAGCTTCTTCTCACGATCGATAGGCCCGGTAAGGTCGACCGATGCGCGGCCAAATGCCCAGCTTCCCAGAGAAAGATCCACGTTTGCCCGCTTTTCAGTCAGCGGCTTTTTAGTGACAAAATTGACGACACCACCCGGAGAACCCTCACTAAACAAAGCGCCAGATGGACCACGAAGCAACTCTACGGACTCGATATTATAAAGCAACGGCTGCTGGCTCCACAAGAACAGGTTCCCCCGTATCCCATTGTAAAGCAAGAAACTGGCGTCATTGGGTGAGTAAGCCGTAAAACCTCGTATCTGAAAGTTACCATTACCATTGTTGGCTTTCATGCCTGTAAATGAACCGGCAATCTCATTGAGCGTGAATGCCTGCCGGTCGCGCAGCACTTCCGCCGACATTACCTGCACCGATTGAGGCGTAGCAAGCAATGGCGTATTCGTTCGGGTGGATGCATGGGAGGATAAAACCTGGTAGCGGTTCTTCGCTGTACTCACTACCACTTCTTCCAGTTCCTGTTCTTTGCTGATGCTATGCCGGTTCAGCGAATCAGGACGGGATTGGGCAAAGCTTTCTTCACAGATAGTTGCGGTTAAAAGAAATAGCAACAGATATTTGATTTTCATCGATAGATACAATTAATGTGCTCACCCGGTTTCAGAAGCGGGCGAGATAGGTTGGATATAAGCAGATGCGCTGATCCGGATGACGAGAGAGAGGTCATCGGAGCTAAATGCGGCGTTTCAAATCAAAAAATTGTGCTACGCACAGGGAGGAGGCACAAGTATGGAAAACGGCGCCTGATAGGTGGCCAACCGATATGGAACAATGCGCTGAACGGCTTGTGGTAGTTGCACCGGAATGAACTCGAAACGTGTTAATGCAGAAGCGAATAGTTGGAGCATCGGAATGCTTTCCACACGCTCGCTAGTCTGCCGGTCCTGTTTCTCCTGCTGCTCTTTGAGTTTTTTAGCCAGGTAGCATTTCCCATTGCAATGGAGCTGCGGTTTATCCCGGTTTTGGCAGAGGACACGCGTGATATATTCCTTGTTAAGCTTATAGTACGCAATCGTTCCCCACTGACTAAACGTCGGCAGGATCGTTGTAATAAGCCATATGTAAAGTATAAATGTACGCATCGATCGGCGCGCAAATATAGCAAATCCTAAGATATGCGTTAATTTGTGCGCTCAAAGTCGCATTTTATGAAAACGAAAAGACTGCTTTCCCTGGCTTGCCTGTTGTTATTTTGTTCATTGGCATTCGCGCACGAATTCTGGCTCGAACCCGTAAAATTCTGGCTTAACAAAAATGAAAAAGTCCGCATTGACCTGATGGTTGGTGAAGATTACACCGGCGAGCATTCGAACGGACATAAATACAAAATCGTTAAGCTGGATCACTACCATAAAGGCCAAAAACACGACGTTCGCAGCAACGTTTATGGGGATAGCCTCAGTAGTATCGATATGAGCTTTGCCTCGGAAGGAAGCCACCTCATTGCATTTAACAATACCAGCAAGTTTATAGAACTCGAAGCTTTGCAATTCAATGCGTACCTACGTACCGAAGGTCTGGATCATGCGGCAAAGCTTCGAGAACAACGCAAGGATACGCTGAAAGCTGGAAGGGAATTGTACCAGCGCTGCGTAAAGACGTTGATTCAGGTGGGAAAGCCAACCGATGAAACTTACGCCGTCAACACAGGTATGCGGCTTGAAATTATCCCTGCCAGGAATCCCTACGCGCAAACGGCCAAAGGCCCGATGACCTTTAAAGTACTTTTTGATAATAAGCCGTTGGGCAACGCACTGGTACTGGCTTGGCATAAGGTGGGAGGGAAAACAACCCATGAATCGTTTAGAAGTGACAACGACGGGAGCGTGAGTTTCTCCATTGATCAAACTGGAAAATGGATGATCAGCACGGTGCAGATGGTTCCCAATAGCGATCCAAAGCAGGCTGACTGGCAGAGCTACTGGGGAAGCTATACGTTCGGTTTTTACTGAATGATCCGTTCAATCGAAATTTTACCAAGCTGGACCGTCCTCCTCGTAATTCAACAGTACCAACAAGCAAATCGAAACCAGTGGTAACCAGATACTCATTCAAGCTAATACTGCTTGAATCGAAGTTTTGCAAAAGGATATTGAATTGAAAGTAGGCCTAAGATGTGGAGAACTCATTTGATAAAGCAAAACTTAGTTTAAATAGAGACTAAGCTTGATGAATAAATTGCTCCCGAAATGGTGAAATCATCGGAAAACTCAATTTGAAAGAATTTACTTCAATTAACTAATCAAAAAAATCTGTCAAAAAAAATCAGGGCTCTTCTGCATATGGAAATTTCTGGATTTATGCTCTTTCATCAGCCACGGTGAAAAGAAAAGGATTCAATTGTCTATAATATATTTAAAACCGATTCACCAATTAACGGTTCATTCGTCAGGACATATGTAACCGTTCGTCGAAAATACGATAGTATAAATAAATTGGAGCTTCAAAATCGCTAAACTTAAATACGATTAACCGTATAGGTTAAAAGTTGTAGTAAGAAGTTTGCTAATTATCCCCTGGGTTCTGGGGGATGATTCTCTTCATCAATAGACAAAAAAGAGTGCACCGTGCGTCGGCTTCGTTCGGATTCACTACTGGACAACAATTCTTCCGAGAGGCAATTGTTAATGGATCAGCTAATCCATCACGGGTTGGATGTCTTTGATCACAGGGCGGATGTTCTGGGAAGATGGTTTAAAACCCCAACTGCCATTTGGCATTTTTACGGGATATTAGGTTAGCTATTACCCTGAACTAACTCGGTATTAGTTGCTGAAGCGCGAAATGGTGAGCTAAAAAACATAGAATCGGTGGTGGCTGAGCCGGTCAACTGAACCAAAACGACAAAAAATGTTCGACCTAAAGAAAAAGCCACTTACATATAATTTGTAAGTGGCTGATTATCAAGTGGAGAATATCGGATTCGAACCGACGACCTCTTGCATGCCATGCAAGCGCTCTAGCCAACTGAGCTAATCCCCCGATTTCAATGTTTCGCCGACATTCCCGATGGAATATCTGGCCCCCGATTGAGGAGTGCAAAGATGAAACAGAGAACTTTCAGATGCAAGCACCTGCATGATTTTATATTTCAATTTATATCTTTTCAAAAACCGCTATCGCGAACCGCCCCCAAATGCCTTAGCCAACAGCCAGATTACGATGGCGATAATGCCTACCACGAGAATTACGCCAGTCCAGACGCCGGTTTTAAAGATATCGCCGATGAGTTCGCAGCTAGTGAGCGTAAAAGACAACAGGAGGATAATCAGAAGATTGATGTAAGCTTTCATGGGAAGGAATATTTAGTTAGTGATGCTAACCAATATTCAAAAACCATTCCATGAAAGGTTCGGGCCGATTTCGCTATTGATAAAGATTAATCGGAATAAGATTTTGGCGATCATTAGAGAGTAACATCTCAAAAAGGCGTACGGTTGCTTCCGCGTCACCATGAGCCCGGTGGCGGTTTTCGATCATAATTTCCAGACTCTCGCAAAGATTACCCAAACTGTACGATTTCAGGCCTGGGAAAATCTTCCGGCTCAGCTGCACGGTACAAAGCAAGTCGCGTTGAAAGTACTCATCTATTGCCCCGAATTCTTTTTTGATAAAGCCATAATCGAATTTGGCGTTGTGGGCCACGAACCACGCGTCGCGTGTCATTGCCCGCACAGCGTCCTGCACTTCGTAAAATGTGGGCGCGTCCTTAACCATCTCATTATCAATTCCCGTAAGCCGGGTTATAAATGGCGGAATGTATATCTCCGGGTTGATCAGCGAGTGAAAAAAATCGACAATCTGCACACCATCGTGCCTGAATACAGCAATCTCCGTAATGCGTGCAGCTCCTCCCCCGCCCGTGGTCTCAATATCAACTATCGCATACATTAATTACTCACACTGAAATGGTTACTCACAAATACTATTATCATCCGGCTTACCTGGTAGAAGATTTCAACACCACAAAAAAACAAAAAAATCCCCGCCGAAGCGAGGATTTTCTTCAATAACAGGGAGGCATCTACGCAATGAGCGATGATCAGTCCAGTTGAAATGCAATCGGCAGTGTAAATCTTACCCTTACCGGAACGCCGGCTTGCTTGCCCGGCATCCAGTCTTTCATCATCTTCACCACTCTAACCGCTTCTTCATCGCAACCAAATCCGATACCCTTCAATGCGGTCGCATTCTCTATTTTTCCATCAGAACCTACTGTAAATTGTACAAATACCTTCCCTTGCACGCCCGCTTGCGATGCAGGTCTGGGGTATTTAAGGTTTTTACGCAGGAAAGCCGACATCGCTTCATTTCCTCCCGCATATTGTGGCGACTGTTCTACATGCGTAAAAGTCTCATCTCTCCTCGTTTCGACGCCAGCGACTTCTGCCTTTGGCGCCGGTGCGTTTTCAACCGGAGGGGCAATCACGTCGATATTTTCAGCTCCGTCCACTGTTGCTGTCGACGGCTGCGCATTCTGAAGATCCTCCACCACTGGCGGCAGTTCTTCAATTTCAACCTCGTTATCTGGAAGCACTTCGGGAGTCAGTGCCTTCACCGTTTTCTGCACTGGAGCTGGTTCCTCCTTTGCAGGCGGCACCGGCGGTTCTTCCATTTTAATGTTCACGGGGTTCACCTCCACCAACCAGGCAACATCGTCCGGTTTGGGATCGGGCGTGAGCCTCGCGTACAATTTCGGGAACATCACCAGCAGCAGAAAAAACGCTACACCCATCACGACCGCCCGCTGGACGGTCTGGCCGTAACCTTTTCTCAGATCATACGCGCCGTAAGACTTGTTACGGTTCTCGAAGACGATGTCGTTCAAAGATTTTTCCATGGCTAATAGATTTTGATGATCAACACTCAGATTCAGGAGGGTTTGCGCATCAGCTGTTTTTACCATATCCTGGTAAATCTGCTCGAATGCCTGGCCATCCCAAAGACTTTCCTCCGCTTCACAAGCCAGGTGGTCGAGGATCTCCGGGAGCAATTCCGGATCCAGCTTGTTGGCCTGCAAATACTTGCTTATTTGGTCAATGCGATTTTCCTGAAGGCGTTTCATAGATCGATCTGTTTAAAGATTAGCCATGTACCTGTTATTTATTCTGTTGCCAGTTTTTTGGGGGCTAGCAGTAATCTTACTGCATCTATAAAACGCTCTAAGTCATCGGTTTTAGTGCGCGCGGTTTCATTTCCGCGATGTGTCAGCGAATAATATTTCCGGAGACGCCCGTCCACCTCCACCGACTCGGTCAGCAGCAGCCCGTCCTGTTCCAATTTATGGAGTACAGGATAAAGCGCACCGAATGTCAGGGCAATAGCGCCACCTGTTCTATCCTTAACCTCTTGGGTGATTTCATAACCGTACATGCGGTCGTGCTCTGCCAGCAAATTCAGCACGATGGTTTTTAATGTACCCCGTACATACTCGTTACTCGTTGTGTTATTCTCCATGAGTGAAATTTTTATACAGCAAATATATATAAGTTTTTTATATATACAATACAAATCTACAAATTTCTTTTAATGAGGTCAAGAGAAATCTTCAACTAGCTTTCAGCCAATGGAATAGAGCGGTTGATTCTTTCTTCCAGCGATATGAACGTTTCTGTGCGTTGGATACCGTTTACTTTCTGGATCTTGTCATGGAGGATTTCGCGAAGGTGCCCTGTGTCTCTGCAAACGATTTTCAGGAAGATACTATAAATTCCCGTAGTATAGTGGATATTCACAACTTCGGGTATCCCCTCCAATTCGGTGGCAACCTGCTCATACAACGAACTTTTATCGAGGTAAATTCCAAGAAAAGCGCTGATATCCCAGCCCAGTTTCGTCGGGTCGATCACGAGCTGGGAGCCCTTTACGATCCCCATGTGTTCCAGCTTTTTCATGCGCACATGCACGGTCCCGCCGGAGACAAACACACGCTTGCCTATTTCCGTGTACGGTAACGCTGCGTTCTCGATCAGCAGGGAAAGGATGCGCAGATCGGTACTGTCAATATCTGAATATTTTTGCATTTTGTGTTAAAAGTTTGAATTCTTCGCAACAATCAATCTCAAATTATGAAAGAATCGTAAATTTTAACAATTTTAAATGAAAATATTTTATAATTCAGAACAGAAGTTTTAGTTTTGCAGAACCAAAATCAGAAAAGTAGTTGGAAACAACGCTTTATTCGATTTGAGATCACATTGTAGGGTGATGAAATTGGCAGCCATGCCCTCCTGTCTCGGGGGTGGTGAATAAGGGATAAACGCGGCATAATGCCGACGCAAGTCGACTGGGGTGGACCACCAACAGTATTTGTACCGTAGCTAACCGCACCGTGGGTGGTTCGAATCCCCCTCCTACAGCAAAAAAAACTTGACAAGCGATTTTTTTCGTATTAGTTTTATTTGGTTTTTAGTTTGTTGATGAAGTGTAATTTGACACGCGGGTTCATTTTGAAACCTGCGTGTTTTTTTATGGCCGTTTCAAGCCCAATAGCAGCATTTCAGTGCCATTTACCACCCACCAGAATTGTCCCGACAATGATCCCAACCAATGCCAGCACAAGCATGATCACGGGAAGTAGCGCAACGAATGTGGCTGGCCTATCCGAGTGGAAGTAATATTTAATAAGAAGACTCGCGATAAGCAATACCGAGAGCACGAGGATCGGATAGAAAACCTGGCGGTAATATTCAGGATAGACATACCGCTGATCAGCGCGGAGCAACAGCCACGCTTTACGAATGAAATACACCAGCCCCGCCGATTCCAGGGTTACTGCTAGCCAAAATATTGTTTTCATGTCTTCCAGGTTAAACCAACCTGAAGTTAACAATCTGGCAGCACAGTCAGAACTCCGATTATCAATCGGTACGAAAAAGCTTTTCAGGCCGCCCCTTGCATGACACCCTACGCGGGCCGAACATGTAAGCTAACCAACTGAACTACCAAGCAAAAGCCCTAAAACGCAAAAAGCCCAGATTTCTCTGAGCTTTTGTGCGGTCTGGCTGGGCCGGCACACCGGCGGGACTCGAACCGCGCAGGCCAAACATGTATGCTAACCAACTGAACTACCAAACAAAAGCCCTAAAATGCAAAAGCCCAGATTTCTCTGAGCTTCTGTGCGGTCTGGCTGGGCCGGCACACCGGCGGGACTCGAACCCTGTGGGCCGAACATGTATGCTAACCAACTGAACTACCAAGCAAAAGCCCCAAAATGCAAAAAGCCCAGATTTCTCTGAGCTTTTGTGCGGTCTGGCTGGGCCGGCACACCGGCGGGACTCGAACCCTGTGGGCCGAACATGTAAGCTAACCAACTGAACTACCAAGCAAAAGCCCTAAAATGCAAAAAGCCCAGATTTCTCTGAGCTTTTGTGCGGTCTGGACGGGACTCGAACCCGCGACCCCATGCGTGACAGGCATGTATTCTAACCAACTGAACTACCAAACCATTAAATAAAGAACTTCAAAAAATCGGCGGTCTGGCTGGGCCGGCATTCCGGCGGGACTTGAACCAGCGCAACTAACCAACAATACTCAAAAAATCGGCGGTCTGGACGGGACTCGAACCCGCGACCCCATGCGTGACAGGCATGTATTCTAACCAACTGAACTACCAAACCATTAAATAAAGAACTTCAAAAAATCGGCGGTCTGGCTGGGCCGGCATTCCGGCGGGACTTGAACCAGCGCAACTAACCAACAATACTCAAAAAATCGGCGGTCTGGACGGGACTCGAACCCGCGACCCCATGCGTGACAGGCATGTATTCTAACCAACTGAACTACCAAACCGATTCGTTCCACAATCGTCCTTGTAAAACGTGGTGCAAAACTACTATTAATATTTACGATTGCAACACCTTACACAGCAATTTAGTTATTTTATTTGTAAAACAATAACCCTTCAATGAAGAATATTCTGAAAATGAAATAGTTGAACCACCAGAAAATTTATGACCTTCATCAAAGAAATTTTAGTCGAGCTTGAAAAGCTCGCACCGCTGCCCTACCAGGAAGATTATGACAACGCGGGATTACTGGTAGGCTCGCCGGATACTGAAGTGGCTGGCATCCTTTTCACGCTCGACATTACCGAGGAGGTCGTCGACGAGGCCATCCGTAAGCATTGTAACCTTATAGTGGCGCACCATCCTATTATTTTTAAGGGCCTAAAAAAACTCAACGGCAAGAATTATATCGAGCGGACGGTGATGAAGGCGATCAAAAACGATATTGCGCTTTACGCGACGCATACCAACCTCGACCACGTCGTCGGTGGCGTGAACTCGCAGATCGCCAGGCGTCTCGGCCTTCAGAATGTCAGAATACTGGCCCCCAAAAAGCAAATACTGACCAAACTGGCATTTTTCTGCCCTGTCGAAAATACGCAGAACGTCCTGGAAGCACTTTTCGAGGCCGGCGCCGGCGAAATCGGCGAATACCGTAATTGCAGCTTCCGGAGCGAGGGACTAGGTACATTCCTTCCCGGCGAAAATGCAAACCCGGTTACCGGCACACGTGGAAAACTAGAAACGGCGGAAGAACACCGTGTGGAAGTAATACTGCCCTCGCATTTGCAAGCACAGGTGCTGAGCGCACTCAAGCGCGCGCACCCGTACGAGGAAGTAGCTTATTACATGTCTGCGCTGGAAAATGAAAACCAGGACGTCGGCGCCGGGGCGATCGGGGAACTTCCCGAGGCGATGGATACAGCCGGCTTTCTGACCCATTTGAAGGATAAAATGGACGCATCGGTGATCAGATACACAGAACCGACCGACCGCAAGATCCGGCGCGTGGCGGTCTGCGGTGGAGCTGGCAGTTTTTTGCTACGCAATGCCATTTCCGCAGGTGCCGACGCGTACGTGACGGCGGACTACAAGTATCATGAATTTTTCGATGCCGAAGGACGCATTATCATCTGTGACATAGGGCATTACGAAAGTGAAGTATTTACGAAAAATTTATTGCATGAATATATATCAGGAAAATTTAGTAATTTCGCACTCTGTTTGTCAGAAATCAGTACTAATCCGGTGCGGTATTTTTCCTGAAAACCGGTTTTGACAACGAATTCTGCTGATAATCTGTTAATATTAGGGCTGACTACCTCACCATTCAAGCATTGAAACAAGTCCATAAGAGACATACATGGAAAACACAATCGCACAAAAACTAGATGCTCTCCTGAAACTTCAGGAAATCGATTCAAGCCTTGACGAAATACTAAAAACCCGCGGGGACCTTCCCGAAGAAGTAAGGGACCTGGAAGACGAGATTGTAGGATTCGAAACGCGGTTAGGGAAGTTTAAATCAGAAATTGCCAATCTGAATACAGAAATTGACAATTTCAAAAATGCACAAAAAGAAGGGGAAAAACTGATCAAGAAATACAAAGATCAGCAGATGAACGTTCGCAACAACCGCGAATACGATGCCATCACTAAAGAAATAGAATTACAGGAGCTCGACATGCAACTGGCCGACAAGAAAATTAACGAAGCCAGAGCCCGCATCCGCCTCATCGAAGAAGACGCAAACCGTGCGGAATCTATCCTGAATGAAAGAAACGAAGACCTGAAAGCGAAGAAAAACGAACTTTCGGTAATCACCAGCGAAAGCGAATCCGAAGAGAAGGCACTTAGCGCGGAAAGAGAGAAGCACGCAAAGAAAATCGAAGAACGTTTATTAAAATCTTACCAAAAAATCCGCGACAACTCGCTGAACGGTCTGGCCGTTGTGCACGTACAGCGCGGAGCTTGCGGTGGATGTTTCAGCATCGTTCCTCCTCAACGCCAGGCTGATATCCGCGAACGCAAGAAGCTGATCGTTTGTGAGCATTGCGGACGTATCCTCGCCGACGTAGAGAGCGTTCAACCGGTTCACCAGCGCCGCTAGGATCTTAAATATTAAATTGAAAGGTTGTCTTATCCGGACAACCTTTTTTTATGCGCATTACCATGAGCATGAGATTACCCAAAGGCAAATCCAAGGTGTACAGGCTGTTATTTTGTCTGCTTCTATTCGCATACTTCCCGCCTTCATTAGCTGTCGAGGAGCAAAGCGACGTTGTTTTTTCTCCAAAACTGCAAAAGGCCTATTTTGAAATACAAAAATTAAGACTCCCCGCAGCACGCGAACTGATCGACGAGGAAAGGGTGGTTAATGCCGAAAACCCGTTCATAGCTTACCTCGACAGTTACGCAGACCTCCATTATCTGCTCATTGCCGAAGACCGTTCCCGCTATAAAGTTTTCACCCAACAACAGGAAAAACGACTCGACCAGGTCGGGAGACTTTCGGAGAAGTCGCCCTACAAACGACTATTCCAGGCCGACATCCGCCTGCATTCTGCATTTGCCAAGCTCAAATTCGGCAATGAGGTTAGCGGCTCCTGGGAGATTATCAAGGCCTACCGGCTTTTGGAAGATAACCGAAAGAAATTTCCGGCATTTACCCCTACCCTCAAATCACTGGGCCTCCTCCACGTGCTGATTGGCTCAATTCCTGAAAATTATACCTGGATCGCCAAGATTCTGGGGTTGAAAGGGAATATCAAGCAAGGCATCCGCGAACTTCGGGAGGTGGTGAAAGAAGAACCTTTTTTCAAGCAGGAGGCCGAACTGATCGACCTCCTATTGCATGCCTACACCCTCCAACTAAGCCCCGAACAGCAAGCACGCATCCGGCAATGGCCCAAAGAGCAGCCTGATAACCTGCTACTGCATTTCTTCGCCACAACGGTTTTGATGAAAGAGAACCGAAGCGAGGAGGCCTCGTATTTCCTGGCAGAGGCACCGGTCGGCAAGGAATATATGCCCTTTCCATTCCTAAACTACCTGCGTGGGGAAATCGCACTTCAGCGTGGCGATTATGAGGAAGCACTCGCTTTGTATGCGCGGTTTTTGAAACAATATACCGGGTTCAACTACATTAAGGACAGCTACTTCAAAATGTTCCTGTGCCGCTGGCTCACCGGCCGCGACCAGGAGGCTGCGGGATATATTCAAAAGGTAACCCAAACCGGCAGTACCATCGTGGAAGCCGATCAGTTTGCGGAAAGAATTGCGAAGGAATTTGGCGAGGGCAAAATCAGCCCGATGCAAAAAGTGCTGTACAAGGCCCGGTATGCAACTGATGGCGGCTATTTTCAGAAGGCCGGGGAGTTGATGAAGACCGTTTCGGAAAAAAGTTTTGGCACAACTTACGAAAAAGCCGAGTTCAATTATCGTATGGCCCGAATTCTCCAAAAATCTGGTCATATCAACGAATCAATGCCATTTTACGACCGCTCGATCGCGCTTGGGCAGGCCGATGCCGGTGCGGGAGGTTTTGCGGCATCTTCGGCATTGCAAATGGGCTATATTTACCAGAAAAAGGCTGACAATCAGCGCGCTGTATTGTATTTCAAAAAAGCTATGAGTTTCAAAAAGCATGAATACAAGAACAGCATAGACAACAAAGCCCGTGCCGCCCTCACGGAACTGGGACAATAGCGTTTGTTACCAAAACGCACTTTCTGCGTATCAAGGATGCAAGCCTTAATGCGCCGGAATATGCCCAGAAAAAAAAGCGACAATCCGAAGGTGATCATCAACTGGCACGACGATGACAAACCCCGTGAAAAATTTATGAACAAAGGCCGGGCCGCATGCTCGGACTCCGAGCTGATGGCCATTTTAATCCGCTCGGGAACCACGGAAATGACCGCCGTCGACCTGGCGAGGGAGCTGATGGCGTCAGTTGGCAACAATATCAACGAACTCGCCAAGCTGAACGTCAGGGATCTGACCAAAATCAAGGGTATGGGCGAAGCGAAGGCGCTCACTATTCTGGCAGCATTGGAGCTCGGCCGGCGGCGCAGCGACATTGTTTCTAAAAAGAAAAATAAAATTATCGGCTCCAAGCCGGTCTACGAAGCCATGCGTCCCTATCTGATGGACAAAACGCATGAGGAGTTCTGGATTCTGCTGCTCAACCGGGGAAATTACGTGATGCGAGCCATACAGGTGAGCGTAGGAGGCATTTCCGGTACGGCTACGGATATCAAAATGGTATTCAAAATCGCACTGGACCATATGGCCAGCTCCGTTATTCTCGTCCATAACCATCCGTCCGGGCAACTGATACCCAGCCTGGCCGACAAGGTCCTCACCGAACAAATTACAAAGGCAGGCCGATTGCTCGACCTGCCCGTTCAAGATCATATAATCTTTACCAATGACGGCTATTACAGCTTTAAGGATTCCGGCGAGATGTAATCAGAACACCGCTTCTTTCCGGATAATGCCTTTCAGTTCTTCGTAAGGGATTGTAAATTCGATCGGACCACGGGCATAGGCCGCGATTTCATACGGATTGTAGTAGAAAAGGACGCCCTCGGTTGTGAAAACGTAATTTGCGGGAATGAAAAATTTGTGGTTTGCTAAAAAATAACCGGCGTCTTCCAGATCGACTCCGGGTGTCAGTTTTTCAAGTTCGCGAAACTTTGTTTCAACCAGTTTTAGCAAAGCCACGGAGTCGGCCACAAAACTTTTCATTTCGACCTCTTCGCCGGTTTTACCGTCGAATGCGTGGTACGACGTGAAGGTGTTCGGATGCGCACCGCCTGTAAATGCATAGTGGTCCAATTGATAAAAAAGCACTTTCGGCGTCGTCATCACGGTATCTCCGTGCAATTCTATCTCCCAGCAGCCGCGCGAGTCGGGAAAATCCTTTTTAAAATCGTTATAGTTCTTTTCGAAATCCTTAAATGCAGCGCTCGTACTTTTGTTTGCTTCGAGGCGCGCAGCAGCGCTGGCCGGGTCACCATAGGAATTCAGTCGCTGAATCGTCTTCTCATTCAAGATCTCCCGAATTTTCGCCGCTACTGCATTCGAATCGGTAGGTTGCCAAAGGTTGACAATCAGGGAAATGCCTTTGCTTGTAATAGTGTCACAACCGCCAAACTTCTCCTTTTTAACCTCACCCGTCTGATAGCTAATTCCAACGACCGCATTTTCCTTTTTTGGCGACTGGTTACATGCCCAGAACAACAAAGCGCCGAGCGCCAGGGCTGGCATTTGCTTCAAACCCATAGACATTGTTTTTATAGTTCGGGAAGACATTAAAGGCTCATTAGTTCCTTAAACCGGATCGCCTGACGACGGGATATCTCTATTTTATCCCCGCCCTGCAAGGTTACCAGAAGGCCTCCGCTAAACCACGGCTCGATTTTCTCGATCCAGTGCAGGTTGATAATGTGCTTGCGATTGGCGCGGAAATAGGTATTCGGGTCCAGGCGCTCTTCCAGATTGTTCAAAGATTTCAATACCAAAGGCTTCTGGTCGTCGAAATGCAGGCGGACGTAATTGCCCATCGATTCGAACAGCCGGATTTTGCCCAGTTTTACAAACCAGCATTTCTCCCCGTCTTTCACAAATACCTGGTCATTTTCGCCAAGTACTTTCTCCGCACGCTCGCTGGCATGCGCAGGAGATTCCGGCTGCGCCTGGTTTTCTTCGATGCGGTGAATGGTTTCTTTCAGGCGCTCAGTATCGATCGGCTTTAAGAGGTAATCCAATGCGTTGAATTCGAATGCTTTGATCGCATATTCATCGAATGCAGTCGTAAAAATCACCTCCGGGCTTTTACCTTCGATCGACGAAAGCAGCTCGAAACCATTTTTACCGGGCATCTGAATATCCAGGAAAAGCAATTCGGGCTGTTGTTCCTCGATCAGTTTCAGCGCCTCTTCCGCATTCGCGGCCTCTCCTACTATTTCAATTTTGGTGTATGGTTCCAGCAATCTCTTCAACTCGTTGCGTGCTAATCGCTCATCATCTACAATTAAGGTCCTCATGGCGGATGGATCAGTTAGGAATAATAAATAGAAAGTATATTGATTTGGTCATTAGTTTGCTTTTTCAGATCCCTCCCCCACCATCATCACACCTTCGGAAAGCATCGGGATTTTTATTTCCGAACAAACCACATTCTCTTTCTCCTGAAAAATCCGGAATGTTGCTGCCTTACCGTATAAAATCGATAGCCGTTCGGCCGTATTTTTCAAACCAACCCCACCGGATTCACTATTACCGAGGTTACCTGCATTCACTTCCGTGTCGCCCAGGTTACCTGAGTTATGGATAGTGATAACGAGCAACTCATTCGCAATTTCCGATTTTAGCCCGATAAATCCACCTCCCATTTGCTTTGCTACGCCATGTTTGATACCATTTTCGACGAGCGTCTGCAACATCATCGGCGGTACCTGCCAGTAAATGGCCTGGGGATTCGTGGTAATGCTGTAAGAAAGACGGTCTTCATAACGCACTTTTTCCAGTTCGAGGTAATCTTCCACGGTACGAAGCTCCTCCTGCAAATCGACTGTTTTGCGGCGATCGGCCAGCAATGAATTTCTTAATATATTGGATAGCTGCGTAATGCTCAGCTGCGCGCGTTTGGGATCTTCATACACGAGTGCGCGAATGCTGTTCAGCGCATTGAATGTAAAATGCGGGTTGAGCTGCGAACGAAGCACTTTGGCCTCCGCCTCGCGCATCGACATTTTCAGCATGATCTTCTCGTAGCTGGCCAGGCGCGTCTGTTCCACATAATGATAAACCGTGTAGGACAAAATCCAAGCCAGCAGGTTTTTGCACCAGTTGGCATAATAACCCCAGAAAACAAGCGGCTGGTTGAGCAGATTATGTTCCAGCACTTCGCGGTCCATCGGCTGATTGATCATCGCCATGATCAGTCCGAGCCACAATACCGAACCTATTACACGTAATGCAAGCCTGGGCAACGGCAATGACGACCAGTTCCACCGCCGGATAACTAGGCGATAGACGTGAGTAAGACAAATGCCTAACAATATATTGGCAAGTGCGGTATAGAATTCCCTCAGTTCGAAGCCGTACTCGAGTGCATACGGAATATATTCGAACATGATTAACAATGTCCAGCCAAGAATTTGCAGAGTCCAATAGATGCGTTTTTTGGACATGAACATAGGAACGCTGATAAGGTACTGAAAAGCCACAAATGTATTAATGCCCCCTCAGGAGAGGTACATTAATACACCAATGGAAACGAATCTACACAAACGGCTGCTATATCGTTTGCGGAATTTCGATGGAAAGAAGGTGCGTGATGTCGTTGGACACTTCCAGCTCGAACTGCTGGGTATCGTAAGAATAATTGATCTTGTAGAGGCAAAGATTGCTGTGTTCGTAGTCGTCCATCCGTACCAGCGGCTGGTTGAAAAGCGTCGTCAGCAAGACGCGCATGGCACGACCGTGCATGGCAATGAGGATGTTCCGCTCATGCGGGCGGGAAAGGATCGCGTCGATCACCGGAATCTGACGTTCCCTCACATCCAACGGGCTTTCGCCGCCTTCGGCTGCAAGCTCAACATTACCGGCTTTCCAGGCATTGACCAGCCCGCGGTAATAGTTATTGTCGCCCGTATTGGGTTCGCGGCCTTCACGGTCTCCCCACGATATTTCGTTCAGCCCGGAGTAGCTTTCATGCGGTATGCCGAGCCTGATGAACCCGCGGACGGTTTGATGTGTTCGCTTTAAATCAGAAGTATAAATTTTGTCAAACGGAACATGTTGATAAGCACTAAAAAAAGCTGCGGCCTGAGCTTCTCCCCATTCATTCAGCAAGGAATCAACACCACTTCCCTGAACAACTCCCCTGCGGTTAAAATCAGTTTCACCGTGGCGAATGAGGTAAATCGATTTTCTTTTCAAAATAATAGGATAATTTAAATATAAAATTTACAAAAACCTTGTTTTTACTCCGCAAAGCCAATACAAATTTATACATTTTTTAGATATGTTTAATAAAACCGTTACCGTCGATTCACTACAATCTTTTGGAAAGAACAGCATTGCCCATCACATCGGAATAGAGTTTACGGAAATCGGAAAAGATTATGTGTCAGCGCGGATGCCGGTCGATCAGCGAACGCACCAACCCTTCGGGATTTTACACGGCGGAGCGTCGGTGGTACTGGCCGAAACGCTGGGCAGTATCGCTTCATTTTTGTGTATTCCTGAAAACGAAAACAAACACGCAGTGGGGCTCGAAATCAACGCTAATCACCTCCGGCCTGTCAGGGAAGGTTATGTTTACGGAACTGTGCGGCCGATCCACATTGGCAAGACGACACACATTTGGGACATCAGGATTACCAATGAAGAAAATAAACTCGTTTGTATAAGTAGACTAACGGTCGCTATTGTGAATGCAGACCGCTAACATTATTTTGCAGAAAATTGACCTAACGGGATATTGCCCATTCGTTATAAATGCTATCAGTACAGACCGACACCGGGACCTCGATATTTGAAGGATTACAGATTCAGGAGCTTTGGCACGCATCCAAAATGACGGGTTTCCCCTCTGCATTATGGCGCCTGCCTCACACCAACGAAATAAAACTGCTTATCTCCATCCAGGACGGCATCCGTAAATGCCTCCCCGAACTCGAAAAAATGAGCCCGGGCTTTGTGATGAGCACATTCTATTGGGAAGACGACCAGGAAGTGCTCTTTCTGGAAGGTGATATTATCCTTACATTCTCCGAGGACAACCGGCTCACACAAATTGACAACCGGCTTGGCGAAGAGCATCCCGAAGTCAAAAGACTGGTACAATTGGCTTCCTCGGCAGGCGCAGAAAACCCCGTTAATCCGGCACCTGCAATCCAGCTCCTTCCGTTGAGCGACCGGCCCGATGCCAAATCCCGCTTCGAACGGACAGTAGAACTCGCCGTGGCAGCTATCCGCCAGAATCAGTTTAAGAAAGTGGTGCTCTCGCGGGCGAAAGACCTCCGGTATACCGACGCATTCCAGCCGGCCCAGGCATTTCAAAGGCTTGTAAAGGCCTATCCTCATGCATTTATTTCCCTGGTGAACCTGCCGGAAGAAAATGAAATTTGGCTTGGCGCAAGTCCCGAGCTATTGGTAGAGCAGCTATCTGCCGGCACATTCAAAACAATGTCCCTCGCTGGCACGCAAGCGGCACGCGACGCATCGGGGACACTTATCCCCAAATACGACATCCGCTGGGGCGAGAAAGAAATTGAAGAACAGGCACTTGTAAGCCGGTATATTATTGAATGCTTCAAAAAAATACGCCTGCGCGAATACCTGGAAACAGGACCTAAAACCGTTCTTGCAGGTAACTTGTACCATCTCAGGACCATTTTCGAAGTTGATACGGTAGCGCTCAACTTCCCCGAACTGGCTTCGGTCATGCTCAAACTTCTGCACCCTACATCGGCCATTTGCGGAGTCCCGAAAGCGCCCAGTCTTCAATTTATTAATGATGTGGAAGGCTATAACCGCTCCTATTACAGCGGCTTTCTGGGCCCGGCACAAGTGGGCGGGGATACCAATCTGTTTGTAAACCTCCGTACTGTGCGTTTTAAAGACGGTGTGGCCACGTTTTTCGCCGGTGCCGGAATTACGGAAGACTCTGTACCTGAGCAGGAATGGCTCGAAACCGAGCTGAAATGCGATACCCTGCTGAAAGTGATCGGGAGTACCTTATAAAAAAATTAGCTGGCATTAAACTTTTATAGCCGTAAAAAGTCTAATCCGTTCGAGATTAATATCTAATTTTGAACAAACCTCTGACCAGGACGTATTTAGTCCTGCGAACTCCTAAACCATTTAAGCCAGGTTAACCAAACCCTATGAATGTTATCGCCAGATCTGCCCGTGCAGAAGGACTGCCAAATTTAACCAAACCTCTGTCTTCACTTATCATTGCCGGTTCGCTCTTTATTACGCTTTCGTGCGGAGAAAAAAAGGATACTTTTCAGCAAAAAGGCGGTGGAGGCCCCACTGTCGTAGACGTGATCGTTGCGAAATCCGAGAAGGTCAGTGACAAGGTAGAAGTGAACGGCACTATCGTGGCCAACGAATTCGCAGAATTGCGACCGGAAGTAAGCGGCTTGCTCACATTCCTCGAAGTTCCGGAAGGCAAAACCGTACAAAAAGGAACCGTCATCGCGCGGATCAACAATGCCGACCTCCTGGCCCAGCTCAACCGGTCGAAAATCCAGCTGGACCTCGCCGAAACGACCGAGAAGAGGCTCAAACAGCTGATCGCCGTAAACGGTATCAACCAGGCCGACTACGACCTGGCATTCAATAATGTCAATACCCTCAAAGCCGACATGGCTTATACCCAGGCGCTGATCGACAAAACGATCATTAAAGCGCCGTTCACGGGCGTGATAGGCTTGCGCAAAGTGAGCGCGGGCTCATACGTAACGCCCCAGAGCGTCATCGCCACCATGCAACAGCTCTCGAATCTGCGCATAGATTTCACTGTTCCCGAAAGCTACCAGCAATATGTAAACAAAGGTGGTACAGTGGAAGTACTGCTCGACCAGGCCTCCGGCAAATACGAAACTGCCCGCATTCTGGCCATTGAGCCGCAAGTGAACCAGACCACCCGGAACCTTACCGTCCGTGCGGTGCTAAGCTCGGGGAATACCAGCCCCGGTTCATTTGCAAAAGTGTATATCACTGCCAGCAACAATAAAAATAGCATACTTATTCCTTCCAACAGCATTATCCCGGAAGCACGCAGCAAGAAAGTCGTGATCGTGAAGGGCGGCAAGGCTGTGTTTACACAAGTAGAGACCGGCGACCGCAGGGAGGATGTAGTGGAAGTGACCAAAGGCCTGAATGTCGGCGATACGGTGGTTGTTTCGGGCGTACTTTTTGCCCGTCCCGATGCTCCTGTGAAAGTGAGAAGTGTTAGAAACCTGAATGTAGCGACTAAGTAACAAATGCCTCCGCGGTACTTGTTGCAACGACCATTCCTTTGAAACCCATGCTATGAATATTTCAGAACTATCCCTGAAACGGCCCGTTCTGGCGGTCGTGATGAACCTGCTCATCATCCTTTTTGGTGTGGTAGGCTACAACTTCCTTTCACTGAGGGACTACCCGGCCATTGACCCGCCGATCGTGAACGTGCGAACGAGCTACACGGGCGCCAATGCCGATATTATCGAGAGCCAGATCACCGAACCGCTTGAAAAAAGTATTAACGGTATCCCGGGTATTAAGAGTATCAGCTCTTCTAGCCAGATCGGTTCCAGCAACATTACGGTGGAATTTAACCTGAAATCCGACCTCGAAGGCGCTGCCAACGACGTGCGCGACAAGGTGAGCCAGGCCGTTCGTAACCTTCCGCAGGATATCGATGCCCCGCCGGTAGTAAGCAAGGCCGACGCCAATTCCGACTTCATTCTCCTCCTGGCAGTGCAAAGCCCCTCGAAAGGTTTGCTTGAACTGAGTGAGTATGCCGAAAACGTACTCCAACAAAGCTTGCAGACGATCGACGGCGTGAGTGCGATCAATATTTTCGGGCAAAAGCGATACGCGATGCGCATCTGGCTGAATCCCGATCAGATGAGTTCCTACAATATCTCATTCAACGACATTACTAGTACCCTGGCTGCCGAAAACGTAGAACTACCGGCTGGTAAGATCTATGGCGACAATACAGAATTAACGATCCGGACAATGGGCCGGTTGAAAAGCGAAAAAGAATTCAATGACCTCGTGATCCGTAACGACAGCTCGGGGATCGTAAGGCTTGGCAACGTCGCCAAGGTGGAATTGGGCCCTGAAAACGAAGAACAAAGCTGGAAGTACAACGGCATGTATGCGGTAGGTCTGGCGGTAATCCCTCAGCCGGGTGCCAACTACGTGCAGATTTCCGACGAGTTCAACAAACGTCTGGCAGAAATCCAGAAATCCAACAAATCGGACATTACATTCAGCGTGCTGATCGATAATACGCGGCTTGTGCGGCAGTCGATCAAGGAAGTTGAAGAAACGCTGCTCATCGCATTCTCACTGGTGGTGATCGTGATCCTGTTCTTCTTCCGGAACCTGCTCGTGGCCATCCGACCGTTGATCGACATTCCGATATCGCTCGTGGCTACATTCTTCGTGATGTACTTATGCGGGTTTTCAATCAATATCCTGACGCTGCTGGGGATCGTACTCGCGACGGGCTTGGTGGTCGATGATGGTATTGTAGTAACTGAAAACATCTTCCGAAAGCTCGAAAGCGGTTTATCGATCCGACAGGCAGCGTTGGAAGGGAGCCGGGAAATTTTCTTTGCGGTTATTTCAACTTCGCTAACGCTCGCGGTGGTATTTCTTCCCGTGATATTCCTTGAAGGTTTTGTTGGAAGCCTTTTCCGAGAATTCGGGATCGTGGTCGCCTCGGCGGTGTTGATATCCGCATTCGTTTCACTTACGATTACCCCCGTATTGAACGTAGTCTTAAATCGCAAAGACGCAGGCCATGGCTGGTTTTATAACAAAACGGAGCCCTTTTTTACCGGAATGGAAGACGGCTACAACCGGATGCTCCGCGGATTTATGAAAGTGCGCTGGGTGTCCTGGGTACTGGTTGTGGCGTGTGGTGTGCTGATCTGGTTCACGTACTCGCATTTGCAAAGCGAACTTGCCCCAATGGAAGATAGGAACAGCATCCGTTTCAACCTTTCCGCACCCGAGGGAACCAGTTTTGGCCAAATGCAGCAGGTTTCGGACCAGCTTAGCGATTTTCTGAATGATTCTATTCCTGAAAAGGCATTTACCTTCTCGGCTACCCCGGGTTTTGGCGGCGGCGGTGTGAACAGCGGTACCGGCCGTATCGGACTGGTTCCGTCGGATCAGCGCAAAAGGAGCCAGAACGAGATTGCCCAGGATATTAATAAAAAACTGTCGAGATTTAACGATGCACGGATATTCGCGACACAGGAGCAGACGATTTCCGTAGGTATCGGTTCGAGAGGATCACTTCCAGTTCAGTTTGTATTACAAAACCTTGATTTCGATAAACTGAGTGAGGTTCTTCCGAAGTTCCTCGACGAAGCACGTCAGGACCCGACTTTCCAGAATGTCGACGTCAACCTGAAATTCAATAAACCCGAAGTGCGGCTTACGATCGACCGTCTCAAAGCGCGCGACCTGGGCTTGTCCACCACCGATGTCGCTGCGACCATCCAGGCTGCATTCAGTGGCCGCCGTCTGGCCTATTTTATCATGAATGGCCAGCAATATCAGGTAATCGGTCAGGTTGAGCGCGCGGAGCGTAACAAACCTGCGGATATTGACAAATTGTATGTGCGCAACAATCGCGGTGAGAGCATTCCGCTCACGGCCGTGGTGCATATGGAAGAGGAAAGCGGCCCGCCGACTATTTACCACTATAATCGCTACAAAAGTGCCACGATCTCCGCATCGCTCGTAGAAGGTAAAACCATCGGTGACGGCGTGGAAGCCATGCGCAGGATCGGCGCGAAACTGCTCGACGAGTCCTTCCAGACATCGCTCACCGGCCCTTCCCGCGATTTTGAAGAAAGTTCTTCCAATACCAGTTTCGCATTTGGGTTGGCACTTTTGCTCGTGTACCTGGTACTCGCGGGCCAGTTCGAGAGCTTCACCGATCCGTTCATCATCATGATCACCGTGCCATTGGCATTGGCTGGTGCCTTGCTAAGCCTTTATTTGTTTGGTTTAACCATCAATATCTTCTCCCAAATCGGGATGATCATGCTCATCGGGCTTGTGACGAAGAATGGTATCCTCATTGTGGAATTTGCCAACCAGAAACGGGAGCAGGGAATGGGCAGAATGGCCGCGGCGGTTGAATCGGCTACGCAGCGTCTGCGCCCCATTCTCATGACAAGCCTCGCAACGGCATTCGGCGCATTGCCGATCGCATTGAGCCTGGGGGCGGCGGCGACCAGCCGGGTACCGCTGGGCGTTGTGATCGTGGGCGGTCTGATGTTCTCGCTGATCCTGACATTGTTTGTGATCCCGGCGATTTACACATTCATTTCACCCAAAAAACACAAGGTTACGGAAGAGCAGAAAATGGCAGAGGAGCTTGTGGCTTAAAGGATATTTTTAATAAAATCAACTATTGTTTGTTACATGGGCTCGCTCACCTTTCTTAAGAAATACAAATACACATTCCTAATTGTTCTGCTGTGTTCCGGGACCTGCTGGGCCGGCCAACCGGGGGCTGGCCTTCCGGGGGCCGCAGCGCCCGCCGATACACTCGCGCTGACGCTTGAACAAGCCGTGGCTACCGCGCTCAAAAACAGCTACGAAATCGAGATTGCCAAAAACAATGTAGATGCGAACACGATCCTGAACAACTATGGCGTAGCAGGTGGCCTGCCAACCGTCAACCTGAACGCTACCAATACGGAACAGATCACCCAGGTAAATCAGAAACTAAACACCGGTGTAGAAATCAACCGTAATGCTGCTGCCGGTAACAATACCCAGGCGAACCTTTCGGTAGGGATGCTCCTTTATAATGGCAAACGGGTGGTGGCAACCAAAAAGCGCCTCGCTGAACTGCAGTACCAGAGTTCCGAGGTTCTCAACTCGCAAATCCAGAACACGATCGCCCTCGTTATGACAAGCTATTATGATGTCGTGCGCCAGTTGAGCTATATTAATACGATCCGCACATCCATTATCGCATCCGAAAAACGCCTCGAAATCCTGCGCGTGCGCAAGGAAGCGGGTATGGCCAATAACGCGGATATTTTTCAGGCGGAAATCGATTTGAACACGCTCAACCAGACCCTACTGAACCAGCAAATGGTGGCACAGGTGTCCAAAACAGAACTGCTTCGCACCCTCACGCTCGATCCGAAATCGGCATTGACCATCAAGGATACCATTACGGTGGACAACAATATGCAACTAGCCTCCGTAATGGACCGGCTGGCTTCCAATGCGGATATCAAAGCGGCGGATCGCCAGATCAGAATCAATGAACTGATTGTAAAGGAAACGGCTGCGCTCCGTTACCCTACGGTTCGTTTCAATGCGGCTTATAATTTCAGCCGCAACCAAACCGCTGCTGGCCTCACATTGCTCAACCGCGTGGCGGGTCCGCAGGCGGGCCTCTCGCTAGCTGTCCCGATTTACAACGGCTCGGCATTTAAACGCCAGAAACAGGCAGCTGAAATCGATACAAAAACGGCTGAATTGCAGAAAAGCACGCTACTTCGCGATTACAGCGCCAGCGCGGTTAAAATGTACCAGACCTACCAAAGCTCCATTGAACAACTCGAAAACCAAAAGAAGAACTACGCGCTCAGCAAGCAGCTTCTCGACCTGACCTTGCAGCGTTTTGAACTGATCCAGGCGACGATCATCGACGTACGCGAGGCTCAGCGCAGCTTCGAAGAAGCAGGTTACCGGCTGATCAACCTCAACTATGCTGCCAAAGCTGCTGAGATTGAATTGAAAAGACTTAGCAATACGCTTCAATAAAGCCACTTTCACGTCGCCGGAATAAAATTTTTTCCGGCGACGTGCATTGATTTCCTCACCAGTCCTGTCCAAAGTGTAAAGGCCCGAAAGAGCCTGGCTTTGGCTGACTGAAATCAGAAATCAATGAAGGTACTGGCTATCCATAATATCCTCTGGTCGCACTACAAGGCCAAAATTTTCACCGAACTTCACCAGCGTTTACGCAAAGAAGGAAACGACTTCTTTGTGCTGCAACTGGCATTCAGCGAACTGAGCCGGCTTGGCCTCAAAACCGATCTGAGCATTCATACCTACCCCTACGAAGTCCTGTTTCCCGACAAGGCCATCGAACATATCGGGCATGTCGAAAAAACCCAGAAGTTACTCGCCGCACTCCGTCATCACCGACCCGGCATTGTTTACCTCAATGGCTATTACGACCCTTCGTACTGGTTTGTATTGGCCTATTGTAAAATCAAAAAAATAAGAGTGGTGCTGGATTTCGAGAGTAGCGAAATCAGCAGGCGGCGGGTCTGGTGGAAAGAGGAAATGAAAAAAGCATTTCTGAGCCAATGCAACGCGCTGGTTTGCCTGGGGCAGAAAGCAGCCGAATATGCGCTGAAACTGGACGTGAAGCGTGAGCGTATTCTGAGTACCAAGAATGTGGGTGTCGACAACGATGCATTGCTCGAAATCTATACGCGCGAGCTCCTGTTGCGCGAGCACCGGAAAGCGGAAACGGGCCTGCCACGCTACAACTTTTTATACGCAGGCCGGTTCGTGGAACGGAAAAACCTCGACATGTTCATCAGGGCATTTCATGAGGCGAAAAGCTTCTCGGCACGCGGAACCGAATGGGGGCTCATCCTGAGCGGCGAAGGGAACCAAAAACCCCGGCTACAAGAGTTGATCGATTCGCTGGGCTGCGAATCCGTGCATTGGATGGAGCCCTGCGAATGGTATGAAGTACCGATCCGCTACACACTCGCCGACATAGCGGTGCTGCCAAGTACTTTCGAGCCCTTCGGCTTTCTGACCAACGAGGCGATGGTTTACTCGATGCCCGTCCTGGTGTCGGAGCGGTGTGGCAGTGCCGCCGACCTTGTGATCGACGGGCTGAACGGCTTCCGGTTCGATCCTTCGAATCAGCCGGATTTTACCAGTAAGCTGCTATGGTTCATGGATCATCCCGAAAAATTCAGGCAAATGGGCAGCAACGGGAAAGTGATCATCGACCAATGGTCGCCGGAAATCATCACAGAAGAGCTCATTCAATCATTTCACAAAGTAGCAGCACATGGTTAGCAAACAAAACAAAACGGTCCTGGTGACGGGCGGAGCGGGTTATATCGGCTCCGAGCTGGTCCGCATCCTCTTGCAGGACGAGTTTCGCGTGGTCGCATTCGATAACCTTTCTTTCGGCGGCGAATCGCTGTTGAGCTTTTGGGGTAACCCGTCGTTCAGTTTCCTCAAAGGCGACCTTCGGAATGACGAGGATATCAAAGCGGCGTTAAAAGGCGTAGACTACGTATGCCACCTGGCCGCTATCGTCGGTGAACCGCCCTGCAAGAAATATCCTGAATTAGCCCTGCAAGTGAACTGGCACGCGTCCGTACGCCTGTATGAGCTTTGCGAAGACGCCGGAATCGAGCGGTTCGTGTTTGCCTCCACTTGCAGCAATTATGGTAAAATGGCCGTTGCCGATTCATTGCTCGACGAAACGGCGGAGTTGAACCCGATTTCGTTATATTCCGAGACCAAGGTGAATTTTGAAAAATATCTGCTTAGCCGGGAAAACAACACTATTACACGCACTATTCTCCGCTTTTCCACAGTTTACGGAATATCGCCCAGGCCTCGTTTTGACCTTACTGTCAATGAATTCACACGCGATGCGGCATTGGGAAAACCGTTGCTGATTTACGGTGAAAACTTCTGGCGCCCATACTGCCATGTGAGCGACCTGGCCCGCTCGGTAAGAATCGCGCTCACTGCCGATAAAGACAAGGTCGACGGGGAGGCATTCAATGTGGGCGATACCTCACAGAATTATACCAAGAAGATGCTGGCCGCTGAGATCAGGAAAGCAATTCCCTCATTGGAAGTGAATTACCATCCGGTAGTTACCGATCCACGCGATTATAAGGTGAATTGTGATAAAATCAAAAATGTGCTCGGCTTTGCCATTTCTAAAACCGTCCCGAACGGTATCCGTGAAATTGCTTCCCTGTTCCACGAACAGGTGATCAGTGAACCGATGAATGCAAGATATGGAAACGTATAAACTCTCCTCTATCCCACTCTGCGAGCCAAATCTCAATGGGCGCGAAAAGCAATACATGGCCGAGGCCATCGATTCCAACTGGCTTTCCGGCGGAAGTTTCCTGCGCCGGTTCGAACAGCAGCTGGCCGATTACTCGGACGCGGCACATGTAATAGGCGTGAGCAACGGCACCAGCGCGTTGCACGTAGCGCTCACGCTCGCAGGTGTGGAAAAAGGGGATCTCGTACTGGTCCCCGATCTGACGTTTGTGGCGACGGCAAATGCGGTCAAGTACCTCGGCGCCAGTCCCGTAATGGTCGACATCGATGCCAGTACCTGGCTGATGGACCTGGATTTGTTACTGGATTTCCTCGAAAACCAGACCTACCAGAACAGCGGCGGGTGCTTCCACCGTGACAGCCACCGGCGGATCAAAGCAGTGGTACCGGTGCATTTACTGGGAAATATCTGCGAAATGGAAAGGCTTAATGCAATCGCCGGGCGGTTTGAACTGGCTGTGGTCGAAGATGCCGCATGCTCGCTGGGGTCGTTCCGGAATGGGCGGCATTCGGGGACGTCCGGTTTACTGGGAACAGTAAGTTTTAACAGCAATAAAATTATCACAACTGCCGGAGGTGGCGCTATCCTGACCAACGACGACGCCCTGGCAAAACGTGCGCGGCACCTCATTACCCAAGCCAAAAGCCACCCCACCGAATACATCCACGACGAATTGGGCTATAACTTCCGGCTCGTAAACCCACTCGCGGCGATGGGATGTGCGCAAATGGAACAGCTGCCCGGTTTTGTGCTAAAGAAAAAAGAAATAGCTGCTCATTATCGGCAGGAATTCGGCGATTACGAGGTAATGTTCCAGCAACTGACTCCCGGAACAGACTCCAATCACTGGCATTCTGCCATGCTTGTCAATGAAAGCCGCAGTCTTATCGCTGCTTTGGCGGCAGAAAATATCGAAACCAGGCCGCTATGGACGCCCATTCATGAGTTGCCGGTATTCCAACAGGATTTGTATATCAGCCGCGAAAACATAGCCGCGGATGTGTCCCGGCGGGGGATCATGCTGCCTTGCTCGACGTCGATCTCCGACGAACAGCTGCAAAGGGTTTGTCAAACCATCGGAAGATTTCTGAGTGTGAGTATTAAAATCTAAATAATATGTATTGGAACACGGAAGTGGGCCACTGGCCCGTGAATGTAATCATCATGGCCGGAGGCAAAGGCACCCGCTTGAAACCACTGACCGACAATACCCATAAATCGCTCATTCCTGTCGGCGGCAAGCCCATTATCCGCCATCTGATCGACCATTTGGCCGGATTCGGTTTTAGGGAAATCCACATTTCGGTCGGTCACCTGGCCGAGCAGATGATCGGCTACCTGGGCGATGGAAGCGACCTCGGAGTTTCGATCCGGTACATTCAGGAACGTATTCCAATGGGTAGTATCGGCGCCATGTCGCTCAAACATCGCTGGCCCCATGAACATTTCCTGGTGATCAATGGCGATGTATACTCTAATTTCGATATCGGGCATTTGTGCACAGAATATTTCTCTCAAAAAGCCGACATGGCCATTCTGGCTGTGCCAAACACGGTTAAAGTTCCATACGGAGTGCTTGAAATGACTTCCAGCGGCCATATCAGCAGTTTTACCGAAAAACCCGGATATGAATTTATGGTCAATGCCGGAGTGTATATTTTCAACAAGCGCACCTTGAATATGCTGCCAAAAGGTATCGCCTATGAAGGCTGGCAACTGGTCCAGTCGGTGCTACATGCGGGATGGCGTGTCGTCGGTGTGCCTCAGACAACGGGGTATTGGATCGATATTGGAAGTATGGAAACGCTCCGAAAGGCCCAGGAAATGAGCCAGATAGGTATCACGCAGGCATAGCAGAGCTGGCACGTGTTTTTCATGAAAGATTAAAAAGTCATTAAACCTTTACCCGGCTTTTCAATCTAACAGGCTCACCTTCAACCTAACATATCCCAGGCCCTGCCCGGTGTTATGGTAAATGCCGTCATGAAGAAAATACTACTGATCGTTTCACTCCTGAATTTCCTGTGCACGCAACTCTATGCGCAGGACGAACCCCTGGCAACCTATCCTATTACCGGCAAGCTCGAAGATTCCGAGAAAAAGCCGGTCCCTTTTGCGAATGTGGCCCTTCTTGCCGCGAAAGACTCCGCGTTGATCGGTGGCGGTACTGCGGATGAAAACGGGCTTTTCAATATCCCTGCCGAACCAGGCAGCTATCTCGTCAAAATCACTTTCCTGGCCATGGATGAGAAAATCATCCCTAACGTCCGTGTCGCAGCCCAGCCCGTAGCGCTAGGTACGATTACTCTCACATCGAACGCCCACGTGCTCGATGAACTGGTTGTTCAAGGCGAAAAGAGCCAAATGGACCTGCAATTGGACAAGCGGGTATTTAACGTGGGAAAAGACCTGGCCAACATCGGCGGCAACGCGTCGGATATTCTCAATAATATGCCTTCCGTGACGGTGGATGTGGAAGGAAATGTGGCACTTCGCGGCAGCGGAAATGTACGGATACTCATCGACGGCAAGCAATCCGGCATGGTGGGTCTGAACCCCGCCGAAGCGTTGCGCCAAATCCCCGCCGACCTGATCGAGAGCGTGGAGATCATTACGAACCCGTCGTCACGCTACGATGCCGAGGGTGAGGTTGGGATCTTAAATATTGTGATGAAAAAAAATATCCGCTACGGGCTGAATGGAACATTCACCGGCACGGCGGGCTATCCTTCCAATTTCGGCGCTTCTTTTAATGTCAACTACCGCAGAAAAAAGGTAAACCTGATCGCCAATTACGGCTGGATGTATCGTGATGGCCCTGGCCGAGGGCATTCAAGACAGGAGTACAACAGCGCCGATACCAGTTTTGTGTACGAACAAACCAACCGGCGCAACCGCGCGGGATATTCCAACAACGTCCGCGTAGGGCTGGATTATTTTTTGAATAACTACAATACCCTCACAGCTACCCTCTCTTACCGCAGATCACAAAACGACAACAAATCGCAGCTCGAATACCGGGATTTCGACATGAATAATGTTCTCACGCGCACGGTAACACGTGCGGAGGACGAAACGGAGCCGAGAACGAACATCGAAGCGGCATTGAATTACCGGAAAACGTTCGAAAGAAAAGGGCAGAGCCTGTCGTTCGACGCGAAATACATTCTCAGCGATGAAACGGAAGCATCCAAATACCACGAGGTGGCGAACAACAATTCGGTCGATATTCGTCAGCGATCGTATAACACGGAGGATGAAAAGAATTTTCTGGCCCAGCTGGATTACATACACCCGCTCGGCAAGGACGGAAAGCTAGAAGCCGGGCTGAAAACATCCGTCAGGCTGCTGGACAATGACTTTTCGGTTCATCAGCAATTGGAACCCGATTACTGGGTCATTCTGCCCGATTATGATAATCGGCTGGCCTACGATGAAAAGATCCACGCAGCATACCTGATGGCGAGCAACCAGTTCGGGAAAGTGTTTGTACAGGCAGGCCTACGCGGCGAATACACCGATATTCTGACCGAACTTAAAAAAACAGCTCAAACCAATCACCGGCAATACTTCAACCTCTTCCCCAGCATTCACTTATCCTACAAGCTGCAAGACGCCCAGACTTTGCAGCTCAGTTACAGCTACCGGCTGAGCCGGCCCAATTTCCGGGATTTGCTCCCTTTCTCCAATTTCAGCGATTCACGCGTTTTCCGCGCGGGCAATCCGCTGCTGAATCCGGAATTTACACACTCCTTTGAAGCGGGACATTTGCTGAATATGAACCAGGCAACCTTGCTTTCGAGCATTTACTACCGCCACCGGCTGGGCGTAGTGGAAAATATTACTTCGGTGGACTCTACCGGTTTTACCACTATTACGCCTATTAACCTCTCGACAGGCGATTCGTACGGTTTTGAATTCAACCTTACCTACGATCCGGCACCATGGTGGAAACTGACTGCCAATGCTAACATTTTCCGGGCGATGAACGAGGGGTATTACAATGATAAACTATACCAAAGCGATACCTACTCCTGGACCAGCCGGTTCTCGTCGCGCATTACGCTGTTCGGTTCGGTCGATTTCCAGACGTCGTTCAACTACCGCGCGCCGCGGCGTACCACCCAAGGTAAGGAGTTGTCGATTTACTTTATCGATCTCGGTTTGTCCAAGGATATTCTTAAAGGTCGCGGTACGCTTACTGCCAGCGTCCGCGACCTGCTCAATTCTCAGAAGCGCCGAAGCATTACAGAGAATGCGGGCTATTATTCGTATTCGGTATTCCAATGGCGGCCACGGCAGTTTCTGGTCACTTTTTCCTACCGCTTGAACCGCTCGAAAGAAAAACAGAATATGGATAAGCAGGGTGATATGAACGACGAAGAGTAAATCGGCTCGAAAGCACTACCTTTGTACCCGAACCTCGTTATTTGAATAATGCTATTTATCGGAAAATACAATTACCTGACCATCGAGCGGGTTACCAGCGTAGGGATGTTCCTGAGTGATGTGGAAGGTGAAGAAGTGCTGCTTCCCAACCAATATATTACGGACGAAATGCAGGTCGGCGACCAGATCAAGGTATTTGTGTACCTCGATTCCGAAGACCGGCCCGTTGCAACCACTCAGACGCCCAAGATCGTCCGGAACGAGTTTGCCTACTTGGAAGTGAAAGACGTCTCCGAGCACGGTGCATTCCTCGATTGGGGCCTTATTAAAGATCTTTTCGTACCATTCCGCGAGCAGCCCAAGCCCATGGAAATCGGTGAAGGGTATGTCGTTTTTCTCTACCTCGACCAGAAAACGCAGCGGTTGCTGGCCTCCGCGAAAATCGACAAGTTCCTGGAAAGCGAACGACTTACTGTTGCGGAAGGCGACGAAGTGGATCTGCTTATCTGGCAAAAAACCGACCTGGGTTACAATGTGGTCGTAAACCAATACCACAAAGGCCTCATATACGCCAACGAAGTATTTCAGCCGCTGAAAATCGGCGATTCGCTGAAAGGCTACGTCAAAAAGATCCGCGAAGAAAACAAGCTGGATATCAGCCTGCAAAAAACGGGTTACGAAGTAGTGGAGCCGGTAGCGAAGCAAATTCTGGAAGAAATAGAGAAAGGCAAAGGATTTCTGGCCCTTTCCGATAATTCATCCCCCGAAGACATCTACCAAAAGCTCAAAATCAGCAAAAAGGTATTTAAAAAAGCGATTGGCGGCTTGTACAAGCAAGGTATGATCAGGATTACCAGTGACGGGATTTATCTGATTGGGGAGAGCTGATTTTTAACCAAAATCATAAAAAGTAAAGGCATCCGCCGATAATAGACGGATGCCTTTTACAATTCCTGGCCTACTGACTAATTACTTTTTCCCATACTTCTCTTTATACTTTTCATAGAGTCGCTTCTGCTTGTCGTCCAGATTGACCTTGCCACCGCGGATGTAGGCCATTTGAACCATATTGCCGCGCATATCGAGAATATCGCCGTCTGAAACGAGCAATGAGGCTTGCTTGCCCTTTTCCAGCGTCCCCACCTGCTGGCCGGCTCCGATAATATCGGCTGCATTGCGCGTCACGAACTGCAATGCTTCTTCCGGCGTCACACCGCTGAAACCGGAGGCGGTACCAGCCAGAAACCCTAAGTTGCGCGTACGCCACCATTCGTCGGCATAAGTAATAGCCACTTTAACACCTGCTTTATGAAGCAATCCGGGCAGTTCGTACGGCAGGTAAACGTTCTCGTCTACACCCTCGGGGAGCCTGTGTGTGGTATTGATAATGACCGGAACCTGATTTTCTTTCAAAAATGAGGTCACTTTGTAGGACTCGTTCCCGCCTGCGATAACGATCTTTTTCACACCTGCTTCCTGAGCAAAACGTACGGATTCGATAATGTCTTTGGCATAATCGGCGCGGATGTAAAGATTGGCAGTTCCGGCAAAAAGTGGCCTCATCGCTTCCAGGCGCAGATTCACAGGGCTCGGATTAGCTATTTCTGCATAAGCCTTAGCCTCGGCGAACGTCTTCTTGAATACGTCTATCGTTTCCTGGCGCTTCTCATTTCGTTTGATAGAATAGGTAAAAGTCTCGTTATCGAAATTCCCTGCCAGAAAAGACGGCCAGCTTAGCCATATGCCATCATCCTTTTTCAAAACGGCATCCTCCCAGTTCCAGCCGTCGCTATAAAAAACAGATGACGAACCTGAGATCGCGCCTCCCTGCGGAACAGCCTGCGACAACAGGATACCATTGCCCCGCAAAGTTGGTATCACCTCCGAGTCGGTATTATAGGCTACGAGTGCGCGCACATGCGGGTTGATCTCCCCTACTTCATAGTAGTCGAGCGTAGCTCTTACCGATGCGATTTCCTGCAAGCCGACGGTCGTATTGAGCGAGATCAGACCTGGGAAGATATGTTTCCCTTTTACGTCCACGGTTTCGGCACCGGCCGGGCTGGTTAGCGACGCAGCCGGCCCTACTTGTGTGATAATGCCTTTATCGAATGCAATGGCGCCGTTCTGGATCACCTGCCCGTTTCCGATGTGGATCGTAGCGCCTGTGAGTACTACCGGCTTGGTTTGTGGCTTTGCAGGTGCCGGGTTTTGCGCATACGCTCCGGCTGTCAGCCCCAGCAGCAAGCCGGCAATTAATGTATATTTTTTCATAAAAATCAATTTGAATGTCTTGAAACAGTATTACTTGCCAGCATGTATATCGGCGTGTTCCGCGTGGATGCCTACCACATCTTCACAATGCCACATATGGGGCTTCGTGGCCTCTGGCTTCTGCGTGGGCTTGCCTTCGGCCTTTTCACCAAGCATTTTCTGGATCAGCCTTTCGCGTTCCACGGCGATGGATTTCTGTTTCTCCTCATCTTTCTTGCGGTCAAAATAAATAGCGCCTTCAACCATCGTGAAGTCGGGTCTTGCATATACCGAAAGCGGGCTCGCATTCCAGAGCACGAGGTCTGCATCTTTACCCGGCTTCACACTCCCCATCCGATTGTCGAGATGGAGTAGTTTTGCGGGGTTCAGGGTTACCATTTTCCAGGCTTCTTCTTCCGGCACACCACCGTATTCGACGGTCTTAGCAGCCTCCTGATTCAGGCGACGGGCCATTTCGGCGTCATCGGAATTGATCGCCACGGTCACGCCTTCATGGTACATCAGGGCTGCGTTGTATGGAATAGCTTCTTTCACCTCCATTTTATAAGCCCACCAGTCGGCAAACGTCGAACCGCCGATCCCGCGCTTCTGCATGCCGTCGGCCAGTTTATAACCTTCCAGGATGTGGGTAAATGTGTTGATTTTGAATTTCAATGAATCCGCTACGTGCATCAGCATATTGATCTCCGATTGCACGTACGAATGGCAGGTGATCGAACGCTCGCTACCGAGGATTTCCGCCAGTGCATCGAGCTCGATATCCCTCCGTGGAGGTGCGATATTCTGCTTTTTGGCATTCGCATTGTAGCTTTTCCAGCTTGCTGCATATTCTTTCGCACGCAGGAAGTGGTCAAAATAGATCTGCTCCACACCCATCCGCGTCTGCGGGAAGCGTACACGCTGCACATCACCCCAGTTCGACTGTTTCACGTTCTCGCCCAATGCGAATTTGATTGTCTTCACTTCCGGGACCAGCATTTCCGACTGGCTCGCCCCCCATTTCAGCTTGATCATCGCGCTCTGTCCGCCGATCGAGTTTGCAGAGCCGTGCAGCAAATGCGAGGCTGTTACGCCGCCCGCCAGCTGGCGGTAGATATTAATATCATCCGGATTGATCACGTCGCTCATGCGCACCTCCGCGGAGCTCGATTGCCCGCCTTCGTTAATACTGAAAAGCGCGATATGTGAATGCTCGTCGATAATACCGCTGGTAAGATGCTTGCCGGTCCCGTCGATCGTTCGTGCTCCGGACGGCGCTGCGAGGCTCTTCCCAACTTTGGCAATTTTACCGTCCTGGACAATCACGTCGGCATTTTGCAGAATACCCTCCTTTTCATTCGTCCAGATCGTCGCATTTTTGATCAGGAGCGTTTCTTTGGCGGGCAATGTTTCATTTCCATAGCCTACAAACGGATAAACGATCGGTCCTGTTTCCCTGCTTTTCGGCTTAGCGGTGTCTGCGGCGGCTACTGCAGCGCTCTTTTCAGTAAGCGTAGCGCTCCATGGAATCACAGTGCCGTTGGGCAACACACCTTCTCCACTGAACCCATTTCTGCTTAGCCAGCCTGTTAGACGGGTTGTACCGCCTACTTTTTTGTCTTGCTGGTAGGTCAATGTAAGCAATGCGTTTGCCAGGATCGCTTTTGGCGTAATATTGATCGAGTCCTGGACTGTGATCTTATATTCAGGCTTTTCCGGCGATCCGGTAATCTGCAACTTCCCGGCAGGCTGGTTATTCAGCGACAGCGAGTAAATGCCCCTGATATCCGGTACATCAAATGCCGTAAGCACGAATTTCTTTCCCTGGATCCAGTTTTCATAAATCACATTGTCTTTCGAAAACAGATCGCCCGAGGTAATGATAAAGTTAGCGAGCATTCCTGCTTTCAGGCTTCCGATCTTGTTTTCAGCCTTGATCAGCGAAGCAGGAAGTGTCGTCAGTGCAGCCAATGCCTTTTCTTTGGGTAAGCCGTATTCGATGGCTGTCCGGAGGTTTTTCCAGAAATCGGCTTTGTTGCGCAATCCCATGGTCGTCAATGCAAACGGAATTTCAGCTTTCGCTACCTCCGACGCGTTGCTCGGTGCCAGTTCCCAGTGTTTCAGCTGGCTCATGGTTACCACTTCCGCATCCCAGGGGTCTGTTACATCATAAGCATCCGGATATACGAGCGGCAGCAGCAACGTTGCCTTGCTCTTCTTGATCTCCCCAATACGCTGGTACTCATCTCCTCCTCCGCGGATAATGTATTGCACTCCAAACTCGTCCCCAATCTTATCGGCCCGCAGAATACCGTATTTATCACCGGCTTCAAAGAACGAAGGCAGCGCTTTGATCTGGTTGAATGCTTCGAGGGACAAATTGGTCTCTTTTTTGTTTCCGCCTTTCGCGTACCAGTCGGCGTCGTAATAGTTTTGTCTTAGAAGCGCCACCACGCCCATTCCCGACGATGGGTAGGTCTGTGATGAACTTCCTTTCCCGAACGAAAAATGTGCCGACGCTTTGCTATTAAGCATTGCCTTGTTCGCTGGTTCGTCGGTAAGGGTCACGAGCGCGCCGTTTCCACGCACGATGCCGTCATGCGAATGCACCAGCACGGTACCGAAACCAATTTTCCGCAGATCACCTGCCTTTTTAGAATCCGGTGTAAAAAGAATGCTGGCATCTGTTTCGGGCTGCATTGCCTGATTCCATCCGAATGCACCTTTTTTGTTCGATTCCAGCTGGGGGGGTTGCCGCCCCCCGCCGCCTTGCGCCCTTCTGACATCCGGCATCCCATAATCCGAATCCAGCTCGATGAGCGATGCATAAATGAATTTGCCTTTCAGGTCCACGGTAACTGTACCGGCAGGGACTTTCACCTGTTTCCCCGTTTCCCGGATCACTCCGTCTTCAATCAGCATTGTCGCATTTTCGATCGTAGTTTTCGGATCGACGACGATCGTAGCGTTTGTGAAGGCATATCGGCCGGCTCTTTCATCATAAGCACCGTTCCTTGGAAACGTTTCCTGCGCGTGGCAATACACGGCAAGCGTCATACAGCCTAATATCGTTGATAATTGTTTAAACATATATTGTTATCTTAATTACAATTGTGCCTTACAATATACAAGTTAAATCGTTAAATCAGGGCCCTGAGGCTTATATTGCAACAGGTTTTACCGTTGTCCATCATCTTTCCGCACATCATGACATACGAACAATTTCAGGAATCGATTTCACAACCCGCACCGCCGAAAGGCCTTCCGATCCTCCTTGAAGCACTTTGGCACGACGCCAACAACGATTGGGAAGCAGCCCATAATATCGCCCAAAGCAAAGAAGGTACGCAAGCTTACGACCGCTTACACGCCTATCTCCACCGCGTCGAAGGCGATACTTTCAATGCCGGATACTGGTACAGACGTGCTGAATCAGAGGTATTTAAGGGAAGTCTTAAAGAAGAATGGGCACATCTGGCAAATCTATTTTTGGAAAAAGCATAAGGCTTTTACCTTATATTAGTCCAATATAAGGTTTTTTACTTATATACTTAAAATATAAGGCTTTTACCTTATATTTGGCAATTATAAGCAAAAAACCTTATACTCATGAGAGCGTTCCGAGCAGTTATAACCGCTGATATGGTAAATTATACGCAGTTCTCGCGGGAAGAATCAACTGTATGGCTGGAAGAGATGCTTGCTGTTCTACACAAAAACCAGGCGTTCAAATGGGCTTTAAAGCCGGAAATCTACCGCGGCGACAGCTTCCAGGCAGTTTTAAAGAATCCCGAGGAGGTCATGCGGATGGCTATTCTCGCCCGTGTATGCATACGTAAGCACGCGCCCACCGCCGATATGCGCATCGCGGTCGGCATTGGGCTGACAGAACAGCTTACCGATCGCCCGGGCACCTCCGATGGCGAGGCATTCAGATTATCGGGGCATTTGGCCGATAAAATCCGCCAGCAGAAAGCGAGGATCGGCGTTGCATTACCCAAGCCGTCGGAGCCTTTAACAGCAACACTCGATTTACTCGAAACATTGATCGAAAGCTGGACGATAGCTCAAAGCCAGGTAGTAGAAGCCTTGCTAATGGGCAAAAATGTCACGCAGATCGCCGAGATGTTATCCATTAGTCAATCTGCTGCAAGCCAGCGGGTCGCGTCGTCGAAGTGGTGGGCAATTGAAAGTTTTATTGCTACCTTTCCAAAGCAGTTATCACTATACACCAAACGATAAATCACTATGACGGAATTCCTGCTCCTCCTCCTGGCACACGTTCTTGTAGATTTTTACTGGCAGCCCACCCACTGGGTAGCCGACAAAAAGGAGAAAAAATACAAATCCAGATACCTGTATCTCCACACTTTGCTGGTCATCATCGTATCATATATTGCCCTGCACCAGTGGGGAAACCCATTACCTGCCATTGCATTAGGCATTGCACACGGCGCGATAGATCTTATTAAAATATCATTCGACAAAAAAGGATCGCTCACCTGGTTCATCGCCGACCAGGCAGCACACCTGGCAACCATTGCGTTTACTGCACTCATGCTCACAAGCAGCATATTATCCGGTTTCGACACACTCATAACCTGGTTTAACACCCCAAAAACACTGGCAACGCTATCCGGGGCATTACTATCCCTCTCGCCCGTCTCATTTCTGGTGGGCATTCTCACAAAACCATGGCGGGAAGAGCTAAGCAGACTCGCACCCAATGCCGATGACAACCTCGCAAGCGCTGGCCGTTGGATAGGTATGTCTGAGCGGCTGCTCATTTTTGTTTTTGTATTGGTAAATCAATACTCGGCCATCGGCTTTCTGATCGCCGCTAAATCGTTATTGAGGTACAACGACAAATCAACCGAGCCGGGCATCCCACCGGCCTACATCAGTAAGAAATCGGAATATGTCCTGGTGGGCACACTGATGAGTTACACCTGCGCCATAGCTGTCGCATTGATGGTCCAGATACTCAGCCAAAAAATTAAATAGCCCGTTAAACTTAATGCTCGTTTTTCCATCTAACACGAGTATCTAAACTTTTGTGACCATGAGGAAATCATTGTTGGCTATTTTATTCGCCTTTGTAAGCTTCACAACTTTCGCGCAACGCGGCGGCAATGCAACGCCGGAGCAACGCGCCGAGAACCAGACTAAAACCCTGACCGAGAACCTCAAACTTTCGGACGACCAGCAGAAAAAAGTATACGATCTCAGCTTGGTCCGCGCTAAGAAAATGCAAGAATTAAGGGATGCCCAAAATATGGACCGCGAGCAAATGCGGGCTTCAATGGAAACATTTAATACCGAACTTGGCAAAATCCTGACCGTAGAACAGCAGGAAAAATACAAAACCATGCTGGAAGACCGCCGGAATAACCGCGGCGGCGGAGGAGGTGGCGGCGGGCCGAAAAACTAACGTCGATTTAAAGCAAAACAGGCTGCCATATATGAAATGTGGCAGCCTGTTTCAGTATTTGGCATTTTGTAATTCTAAATCACTCCTTCCTTCTTCAAAAGATCGTTCAGACAGAACTGGTATTGATCAAAAAGAGGAACAGTCTCATCCCACTCACAAACAAACCATTCGCGCGAACGGTCCATTACCATGATTTTACGGTTATCGGTAAGCACCCAGATCACACTTTCCGTTCCGAACTCGATCATCTTTTCGCTCTTGCGGGAAATATAATCCTTTGGATCAGGGAACTGATCTGCCTCGATTTTAATATCCACCCCAATCGCTACTTTCGGCGGCACATCTGCGTATTTTTTTGAGAAAATATCCTTAATCATCGCCCTATCGAAAACCGCGACATCGTTAGTCAAGTTATTCCCAAGTGACACGTGCAGCCCACCTTCATTACTGGTCACCAAATATGGCTTACCTCTCAGAATTTCCGCAAAATACGAACTAAGAATCCTAGCGATCAACGCCTGAATAAAACTGCAACCCATAATCTCTTCCGGAGACAAATTATTGGCCAAAACTTCCTTGTAGCCCTTGCGGTACAAGGGGCGTCCGTCGAGTTCTTCGAAGATCAAGCTGGCAGGAATCGTCTCAGTGAGTATCATGGTCTTTCACTTTGCTTCTAGACAAATATAGCGAATTTCAACCCAACTCAAAATCAGCCTTAAAGCGCCATTTCTGTCTTAAATTCCGACGTGAAATGGAAGTGAATAGCCGGGTTGTTCTCGCGGTTCATACGGATCATCCATTCGGATTCGGCGAGAAAAACCGGGTTACGGTCCTTGTCGTATGCGATTTGGTTGCCTTTCAGGCGGATAAATTGGTCCATGGCCGGTTTATCGTCGGCGGTGAGCCAGCAGGCGCGCGAGATATTCATCGGCACCCAGCGGCATTTCGCGCCGTATTCGTGTTCGAGCCGGTATTGGATTACGTCGAATTGAAGTTCTCCAACGGTACCTACTACTTTTCTATTGCCAAGATCGAGTGTAAAAAGCTGGGCTACCCCCTCGTCAGTAAGCTGCTGGATACCTTTTTCCAATTGCTTGGATTTCATTGGATCCATATTAATAAGCTCTTTGAATATCTCGGGCGAGAAACTAGGAATGCCCGAGAATTGCAAATTCTCACCCTCGGTCAATGTATCTCCGATTTTGAAATTACCGGTGTCATAAAGACCTACCACATCGCCCGGAAAACCCTCATCCATCACGCTCTTATCCGAAGCCATGAATGTGAATGGGCTGGAAAAGCGAACTTCCTTACCGAGTCGCACGTGTTTATAGAATTTATTTCTTTCAAACTTACCCGAGCAAATGCGCAGAAACGCAATGCGATCGCGGTGGCGCGGGTCGAGGTTGGCGTGGATTTTAAATACAAAACCTGTGAATTTCGGTTCCGTAGGCTCTACTTCGCGCACGTCCGTAGGGCGCGGCTGCGGGATAGGTGAAATATCGCAGAATGTATCCAACAACTCTTTGATACCGAAGTTGTTAATAGCACTCCCAAAGAATACAGGCGCAAGTTGCCCTTTTTGATAAGCCTCCTCCGAGAATGCATCATAAACGCCTTCAACAAGCTCCACGTCCTCCGTCAGCTGTTCTGCATCTTTTCCACCCAGCAAGTCGGTCAGTTTCTCGTCTTCGAGGCTCACTTTCGCTACATCGCTTTCAATTTTGGTTTTGTTGATTTTAAAGAAATATAGCATTTGCTCATACAAGCTGTAAACCCCTTTAAAATTGGCTCCCATATTGATCGGCCAGGTAAGCGGTCGAACCCGGATGTTCAACTTGCTTTCCAGCTCATCAAGCAGTTCGAAGGGATTCTGGCCTTCGCGGTCGAGCTTGTTGATGAACACGATCACCGGTGTGTTTCGCATGCGGCAAACTTCCATTAGCCGCTCGGTCTGCTCTTCGACGCCCTTCACGCAATCAACCACCAGGATTACGCTGTCTACGGCAGTTAATGTGCGGTAAGTATCTTCGGCAAAGTCCTTGTGGCCCGGTGTATCGAGGATGTTGATCAACAGATCCTTGTATTCGAAGGTCATTACCGACGTTGCGACCGAGATACCACGCTGCTTCTCGATTTCCATAAAGTCGGAAGTCGCGGTCTTTTTAATTTTATTGGACTTTACCGCGCCCGCCGTCTGGATCGCACCGCCGAAAAGGAGCAACTTCTCGGTCAATGTAGTTTTCCCGGCATCAGGGTGGCTGATAATCGCAAACGTGCGGCGTTTCTTTATTTCTTGTAAATTACTCATATATATCGCTGCCCGGAACGGACAGTCATTTTTCAGGGGCATTACCTAATGCACTTTATTTCAAAGCATTGGCAACACATTGCCTATTGTGACTGAATAGCAAAATTTGCACAAAGATAAGAATAAAGAAAAGCCGCCCCTAATGAGGGCGGCTCTAAATTATACAGCTTTTTACGCTGATCGGATATTCTCTGAATCTCAGTAATAAGAATGCTTGTAATCCTCCACCGAAGTAAGAATCACTTCGTGTGCCTCTTCTCTACCATACACATTGGTAATTTCGATATGCGCTTTCTCTCCCGGCAGGTTCTTATAAGTGAGGAAATAGTGCTTCAAACGCTCTACGATACCGTCCGGCAGCTCGCTCAGATCACTGTATTGCCCGTAAACTTCGTCGCCTTTCAGAACCGCGATGATCTTGTCATCAGCCTCGCCGCCGTCGATCAGACGGATGCCGCCGATGGGCTTCGCCTCGCACATGATGTTACCATGCGAAATGATTTTTTCACACAATACGATGATATCCAGCGGGTCACCATCTCCTTCGGTCACATCACGACCTGACCGTTCCCGTGCCAGCGCTGCGATTTTATCCGCGCAATAGGTCTTAGGAATGAAGCCGTACAATGCAGGAACGATGTTCGAATATTTCTGCGGGCGGTCGATTTTGAGGTAACCGGTCGCCTTGTCAATTTCGTATTTTACGGTATCGGTAGGAACAATCTCAATAAAAGCAGTAACTAATTCGGGTGCCTTGTCACCCATTGGGATTCCGTGCCACGGATGTGCTTTGTGTACGTTAGCGATCATTAGTTGTGTAATAGGTAATAACTTAAAACTTAAATTTCGTTGAATACTAATCTTAATTTCTTACAATCCCGCCTTTTCGGCAATGGTGTAATCCCCTGTCTTCGAAACAGATTGCTTCACAAACAATTCACCCAAAAATCCTGCGAGAAATAATTGAGACCCTACCATAATGGCCACCAGCGCCAAAAAGAACATCGGGTTCTCTGTAACATTCCGGTAAGGCAATAAATTGTAAATGTTATATATCTTTTTTCCGATAAGCCACACAGCTATAAGGCTTCCAAGAAAAAACATAAGGGTTCCGAGACTGCCAAACAAATGCATGGGTCTTCGTCCAAACTTATTCACAAAGGCGATCGAAAGCAAATCCAGGAAGCCAAAAATGAACCGTTCGAGACCGAATTTTGTGTAACCGTATTTCCGCGCCCGGTGCTGCACTACTTTCTCCCCTATTCTGGCAAAACCATTCCATTTCGCGATCACCGGAATGTACCGGTGCATCTCTCCGTAAATAGTGATATTCTTCACGACCTCCCCACGGTACGCTTTCAATCCGCAATTAAAATCATGCAAATAAACACCTGAAATACTGCGGGTAGCGGCATTGAACAGCTTGGTCGGTATTGTTTTGGTGATCGGGTCGTAACGCTTTTTCTTCCAGCCCGAAATTAGGTCGTAGCGGTCGTTAACGATCATATTGTACAGTTCGGGGATTTCGTCGGGACTGTCCTGCAAATCGGCGTCCATCGTGATCACGACATGGCCTTTTGCCGCTTGAAAACCCGTTTGCAAAGCCGCTGTCTTGCCATAGTTCCGCACAAAACGCATTCCCCGCACATTTGGATTTTCCTGCGAAAGCCGCTGGATCACTTCCCACGAGCGGTCCCGGCTGCCGTCATCCATGAAGAGCACTTCGTAAGAAAAATGATTCTCGTCCATAACCCTTGCAATCCACTCGCAGAGCTCTGGAAGCGACTCTTCTTCATTGTATAGCGGGATAACAACGGAAATCTGGATAGCTTGGTCGGTCATGTACGGTTTCAGTGACAATGCTTTGCCGGTAATTTGCCGCAAAGTTCGTGTTTTTCCTGATCAAAATTTCAAATAAAAAGCTTTTAGCAACTCCCTGAAACGTGGGTCATGGGTGATACCGTCCGTTCCATAAATATACAGATCGGGTTCAATGTGCACATTATGAGCGAATTCAGCATGCTGAAACAGCATTAACAAGCGAAATGCTTTTTTATCTTCCTGATGAAACAATGTCAGCTTGCGGGTAAGTTTCCAGCCTGCATTTTCCGCTTTCTCCACAAAGCGCTCGCCTTCATCCACGGGGAAAAGAATGTTGAATTTACCCTCCGGTTTCAAAAGCCGTTCGATGGCAACCAGCAGCTCCTCAAAATCAAGCGATTTGGCATGATGGGCGATATTCTTTTTATCGATCGGCGAAAGCAGGTCCGACTGGAAGAAGGGCGGATTGGTAATGATCACATCGTACAAATGATCGGAAACAAACTCCTGTACCGCCGAATGGAACAAGGTAATGCGGTCGTGAAACGGGCTTTGCTCCACATTTTCACCGGCCTGGTAAAATGCTTCCGCATCAATTTCCACTGCATCGATCATCGCGTAGGAGTTGCGCTGCGCGACCATCAGCGAAAGCAGCCCCGTTCCGGCGCCGATATCGAGAATACGGTCGGCGTCCTCCACCTCCGCCCACGCGCCCAGGACACAGGCGTCGGTACATACTTTCATGGCGCACTGGTCCTGCCGGACAGTGAACTGTTTGAACCGGAAATGGGCGTTACGGGGCATATTATGAGTTATTTTCTTCCAAAATCAGCCGGATTCTCTCCCCAATATTCCGTCTCCCATTTCAGTATCTTGTTGGGGTAAGTATTCGTTGCGAGCCAGCGTTCGGCGCGTTGCAACATTTCAAAAAGCGGCTTGTTCCGCGGGGTCAGAGCCAGCTTGGTATTCGCGTGTTTCTTCTTAATCCAGGCCATTGCCGTTTTGGAATCGGTATAAATGGGCAAGTCGCTTTCCTTCTTTTGCAAATAAGCCAATGCGTGCACGATTGCCAAAAACTCGCCGATATTGTTGGTCCCGTCTTTAAAAGGCCCTTGCAGGAAAATACGATCGCCGGTGGCATAATACACGCCCTGATACTCCATATCGCCGGTAGCGGTGTTCCACGCCGCGTCCACCGCAATGCTGTTTTTGATCGGCCGTCCTACGTTAGCAGGCGGCTCCTGTGCAGCCGGTTTGGAATCCTTTTTGGCCACGAATTCCCAGTAATTCCGCTGAATGGCCGCTTCGGCTTCCTGCAATGAGTCAAAAGACTTGTAGCGCGCATCCTCGAAGCCCTTAATCTGTGCCTCGCACTCCTTCCAATCGGTAAAAACGCCCGTCTTCCGGCCTTGCCACACTACGTAGAACTTTGTCTTTTTCAATTTTGAATGATTGAATATATCAATGATTGAATGACCGAATGATTGAATGACTGAATAGGTTTTATTCGGTCATTCAGTCATTCAATCATTCAAAATTATTTTTCCTCCCAAACGGTCGCCAATTCCACGATGACCTCCACCGCCTTTTCCATATCCTGCACCGATACCCATTCCAGTTTGGAGTGGAATGCGTGTTCGCCAGCGAAGATATTCGGGCATGGAAGTCCCATGTACGACAGCCGCGAACCATCGGTGCCGCCGCGAATACTGCGTTGGATCGGATTTAAGCCCACACGTTCCATGGCGGTTAATGCATTTTTTATGACTTCCGGGTGCTGGTCCAGTACCTCCTTCATGTTCCGGTACTGCTCCTGAACCTTGAATTCGCCGCTGGAATTGGGATATGCTTTCAATACTTCCTCCATAATACCTTTCAGAAATGCCTCTTTCTCGTGCAAGCCTGCAACAGTAAAATCGCGGATAATGAAGCTCAAAACCGCTTTCTCCTGGATGCCTTCCATTTGCACCGGGTGGATAAAACCTTCCTTATCCTGCGTGGTTTCCGGCGAAAGCGTATCTTTCGGAAGCCGCGCCAGTATTTCGGCAGCGATTTTCAATGCATTTTCCAGCTTGCCAATCGCATAACCCGGGTGTGTGCTCACGCCGTGAATGGTAATTTTTACCCCGTCGGCAGAAAACGTTTCATCTTCCAATGTGCCGATTGCCTCGCCATCGACGGTATAGCCGAAATCAGCACCCAGCTTTTGCAAATCTACATTTTCGGTTCCTCTCCCTACTTCTTCGTCCGGCGTGAACAGGATTTTAATATCACCGTGCTTAATCTGCGGATTGGCAAGTAAATACTCGGCGGCGGCCATAATTTCGGCAACACCTGCCTTATTATCAGCACCCAACAATGTGCTACCGCTGGCAGTAACAATGTCGTTTCCGATTTGCTGATCTAGATCGTGCAGTTCTCCTATTCTCAAAACCTGCGAATGATCGTCCGGCAGGATAATGTCCGAGCCGTCCCAGTTTCGGTGAACGATCGGCTTCACGTTTTCGCCCGTAACATCCGGCGAAGTGTCGACGTGCGAACAGAAGCAAATCACGGGAATGTCCTTTCTGTCGGAATTCGACGGAATCGTCGCGTACACATAACCGTGGTCATCCACATGTGCGTCCGCTACGCCCAGCGCACGAAGCTCTTCGGCGAGCAAGTTACTCAGGTTACGCTGTTTGGCGGTGCTGGGGAACGTCTCCGAATTAGGGTCTGACTGGGTATCAATTTGTACGTAACGCAGAAATCGTTCAAGAACTGAGCTCATAGTGGGTCGATTGAGGTTTTCTGAATACTACTAACCTATGATCGACGACAGGTCGGCAGGCGAATAATTGATATTCTTCAAAGTCTTATCGTCGGCGGTGCGGTACACCAGGTATTTGCCATTGTCTTCCTTAAAATAGCATTCGGTACCCTTCGCCTGGTAATGCGCGACGGTCGCTTCGGCTTCTTCTACTGAATTGCATGCCTTCGACATATTCGAACGCTGCACTTCGTCGAACAACGTCCGGAATTTCTCGCCCAGCCCGAATTCCAGCACCGCGCCCGACAATACATATTGCAGGTCGCAAAGCGCGTCTGCCACTTCCACTATATCCTTTTCGAGGATCGCAACTTCCAGCTCCTTCAACTCCTCGGCCAGCAATGCCACGCGCAGGCGGCTTCTTTCTTCGGAGGGGATCGTCGGGGTTTCCAGGATCGGGTGTTTGAAAGTTCTATGAAAATCCGCGACTTGATTAAGGCTATCCAGTTGTTGCATTGTTATATGGTTTTAAAATTTGTCTTACTTGAATGTAGCGTCGGGGCGCCACTTTACATCGAAAGGTTGGTTTTGAAAAGCTTGATAGCAATCGCCAGCAGGATAATACCGAAAACCTTCCGGAGAATATCCGTTCCCCCCTGCCCCAGCTTCCTTTCCAACCAGTTCGATGATTTTAATACGAGGTAAATAAAAAAGAGGTTCAGCACGATGCCGACCAGGATATTCTGGATCTGATAGGTCGACCGGAGCGACAGCAATGTAGTCATGGTAGCAGCGCCGGCGATCATCGGGAATGCGATCGGAACAATGGACGCCACGCTCACATCCATATTGCCGTGTTTGAATATTTCACGGCCCAGGATCATTTCAAGCCCCAGCAGGAACAGGATAATGGCCCCGGCAATGGCGAATGAAGCGATATCGACCCCAAAAAGGCTCAGTAGCCTTTCTCCCAAAAACAAAAAGATCACCATGATCAATCCGGCCACGATGGTCGTTTTTTCGGACTCTATCTTGCCGAGCTTCCGCCGAAAATCGACGATAACCGGCAATGAACCAAGCACATCGATCACCGAAAAGAGGATCAGCGTGACGGAGACGATTTCCTTGAAATTGAACATGGGCTTACACTTTGGGGCGTTTTGATCCCGCAAAGTTGCTCAAAACCGACTGTTTACACAACCTCAAAAACCAATGATCGTGAAATTAGCGGCGGCTAGGAAGCGCTTCCCGGCAGGAAGTTCAGGAATGTGTTAAACTGCTTTTTATACTTCTCCTCGTCGATTTTGTAAAAGAATGCCCCTTTTTTAGAATAGCCTTTCTGCTTTTCGTCCAGCTTTATCAATAAATTGGTTGACAGCAACTTACGGCTAAAATTACGCTTATCGAGCTCCGTCCCGAAAATTGCCTCATACAATTTCTGCAACTGCGGAATCGTGAATTTTTCGGGTAATAATTCAAAGCCGATGGGGTGCTGGGATGCCTTATAACGCAGGTGCTGGATCGCCATATCAACCATCATGGCATGGTCGAAAAGTAGTTTGGGTAACTCCTGCATTGAAAACCACTGTGCCTCATAGTTTTTGGATATCTTATGGTCATAATCCTCGACATTGATCAATGCAAAATAGGCGACAGACACGGTGCGCTCCACCGGGTCGCGGAGAGGGCTACCGAAAGTATGAAGTTGTTCCAGGTAAATGTCTGTCAGGCTGGTCAATTCAAAAAGAATGCGGGACGATGCTCCTTCAAGGCTTTCGTCGGGCTGCACCCAACCGCCCATCAGCGACCACGTATGATGCTCGTCTTCGATGCCCCTTTTAACCAGCAACAGTTTCAGCTCTTCGCCATCAAAACCAAAAATAATCGAATCCAGCGCGACCAGACATTTCGTCTGGGCCTGGTATTGCTTTAAAATATCTAATCGCACAACTAGTAAGTCGCAGGTGAGTGGATTTGTTTTTTAGTTATAAATACAAGGAAGGCCATTTACTACTCATTCCGTCAATTGGGGGCCATTTTCACTAAAAAAGCCTTCAATGTGGCAATTTCCTCATCGCTGATCGCCGGGAAGTTAGCGATCCGGAAACTGGTATCTTTCTCCTTGCCATAGCCGTTGCCCAACGTAATACCCTCTTTATAGGCTGCATTTTTCAGGAATTCAATACGTTTCTTTTCCGCGCGGACAGCGATGACGGTATCCGAACGCATTGCCGTATTTTCAACCACAAGCTCATACCCATTTTCCAAAAGGAACGCATACCAGTCGTGTGCACGACGGCGGGTATGCTTGTCCACCTCGTCGATTGGCGGCACTTGCTGCATAACCTTCCCGAGCAGGTAAATACCGAGGATATTGGGAGTAAAAGGGGTTTGAAACTTCAAAAAGTTATCGCGGATGAACAACAGGCTATTATAATGCTTCCGCTCGCCTACCTGGATCGCGCGCTCGACGGCTTTCGGCGAAACGATCATCACGGCCAGCCCGGCAGGCAGTCCGAAACATTTCTGCACTGAAGCGTACCAGATATCGGCATTCTCCCATGGCAAGACCACACCCGCCATCGACGACGTGGCGTCTACCGCAATAAGGTTATCGACCTTTTTCCGAATATCCAGCAGGAAATCTTCCGGAACTTTGGTACCGTTCGACGTCTCATTATGCGTCACGCAAATCAGCTCATTACGGGAGAACACGGCAGAACGGTCCATGAGTAAAGTTTCGTTCAACCCGAATGCAGCGTCACTGGCGCGGTGCGAAATGCGATGGGTATATTCCATCCATTTCTCGCCGAATGCACCATTATAAATATGCAAGCTCGAATCAATCAGCAGCGATTGAGCGATAATCTCCCAGCATTCCGTAGCCGACGACACGAAATAGGCCTCATAACCGGCCGGAACGTCCAGCTTGGCTTTCAGATCAGCGATCGTCTGTTCCAGCAGCTGCATAAAACCTCTGCTTCTATGGTTGGAGCTGACCAGCCCGCTCGCAAAAGCCTCGGAAATATATTGTTCGACCTGTGGATAAACCTTGCTGGGCCCTGGGTAAAACGTAATCATAGCATTTCGTTTTTGGTTTAAAACAAAACATCACAGGCCGGAATAAAATCCCCAAACCTGTGATGCCTGAAAATATAATTATAGAGCCGTGAATACCAAATAACTACACCTGACTATTCCTGACTTTTATTGTCACATAAACCCTTCGCGAACCATCGCCTTTGCCAGCTTCTCGCCCAGTTCTTTCGATGCTTTCAGCAATGGCAAACGTACATCCGAGCTGCAAATACCTTTAATTTCCAGGCATTTTTTGATCCCTACCGGGTTCGATTCGATGTAAAGCAATGTATCGAATTCCAGGAATGCGAGTTGCAGTCTGGCAGCTTCTTTGAAACGGCCTTCGAGCGCAGCCCAGGTGAGATCGTGGAATTCTTTCGGGAATGCATTGGCAATCACCGAAATAACGCCGTGCCAGCCAACGCTCACCATAGTGGTTACCAGGTTGTCGTCGCCCGACAGGAGCAAAAAGTCTTCGGGCACGCGCGAGGCGAGTTCCATGCTCTGCTCGATGCTGCCGCCCGCGTCTTTGATCCCGATGATATTCGGGTGGGAAGCCAGCTTCACGATGGTATCCGACTTCATATTAATTACCGTACGTCCGGGAACATTGTACAACAGCACAGGCACCGGCGAAGCGTCGGCGATAGCTGTAAAATGTGCGATAATGCCCTCCTGGGTTGGTTTGTTGTAATAAGGACAAACCGACAGGATCGCATCCACGCCCGTGAAATCGGTTTCCTTAATGGTATCCAATACCGACTGGGTATCATTGCTTCCGATGCCGTACACAATCGGGAGCTTCTTATAGTTGTTTTGGATTGTAAATGCCAGGATATCACGCTTTTCCTTGGAAGTAACTGTCGGCGACTCGCCAGTTGTTCCTTGTACTACCAGGTAGTCCGTACCACCTTCCGTCACCAGGTCGATCAGTCTTTTCAGACCCGGATAATCAATCTCATTCTGTTCATCAAAAGGTGTGATCAGCGCGGCCCCTACCCCTTTGAAACGTTGGTCCAATGGCATTATTTACTTATATAATTGTTAGATTTTAAAACACAAAGTTAGCCTTCCGGGGCTATTTTCTTTACTTAATTTCCAATCATTGCTAAAAATTCTTCCTCGGAGAGGATGGTTACGCCCAGTTTCCGCGCTTTTTCGAGCTTGGAAGGCCCCATATTCGCTCCTGCGAGCAAATAGTTGAGCTTTCCGGATACCCCGCTAAGCACTTTTCCGCCATTCGCTTCGATCTTCTCTTTCAGCTCGTCCCGCTCGAAATTTTCGAAAACACCCGAAATCACAAACGTCTTGCCATCCAGCAGGTCGCTTTCAATTTCCACCGGTTTTTCGTCGCCTTCCATTTGCAACCCGGCTTGCTCCAATCGCTCAACGAGCAGCTGATTTTCCGGCACACTGAAAAACGATTCGATGCTCAACGCAATGCGGCCGCCGATTTCAGGTACTGCAACGAGCTGATCATAGGAAGCGGCCCGCAATGCCCGCATGGATTTAAAATAGGCGGCCAGCTTTTCGGCCACAGTCTGGCCTACGAAGCGAATGCCCAATGCAAAAAGCACATTTTTAAATGGAACCGTTCGCGACAAATCGATGCCTTTGAGGATATTGTCGACCGTTTTCTCACGGAAACTGATCTTTTTGACCTTTCCGGTTTCTTCGTTGACCAGGTTCTTTTCCAGGCCCAGCAGCTTGTCGTAATTGAGATCGTACAGGTCCGCGGGCGTGCGCACGAGATCCAGATCAAATAGGAGCTCTATTTTGCCTTCACCCAAACTTTCGATATTCATCGCCTTTCGGTGAATGAAATGTTCGATGCGCCCTTTCAATTGCGGCGGGCAATGGCTGTCGTTCGGGCAGAAAAATGCCACTTCTCCTTCGTTGCGCTGCAATTCCGAATCACATTCCGGGCAATGCGTCGGGAAAACGATCTCCTCGGTTTCGTACTTTTCGCGTTGCGAAACGTCTACGCCCGTAATCTTCGGGATAATCTCCCCGCTTTTTTCCACAAAAACCGTATCCCCAATGCGGATACCAAGCCTTTCCAGCTCGTTCGCATTATGCAAAGTCGCCCGCTTCACCCGCGTACCCGACAAATGCACACCTTTCACCTGGTTGTAAGGCAATGCGCGCTCGGAGAGGTCGCACAGGTTTGCGACAGGCGTCACAGCACCCGTCCGGCCTACCTGGTAGGTTACCATCCGCAGCACGGCAGGTTTGTTTTCGGCCTTATATTTATAGGAAATCGCCCAACGTGGACTTTTAGCCGTAAAACCAAGTTCTTTTTGCTGAGCAAATGAGTTTACCTTAATCACAATGCCATCCGTAGCGAGCGGCAAATGCATCCGCTTCTCCTCCCATTCATGAATGTACTCGATGACCTCGTCGATATTAGAGACTTTCTTCCAGCCCGGCGAGACATTGAAACCCCATGATTTGATGCCTAGCAGGCTTTCCTCGTGACTTTTGAAATAATCATCATCCGACAAAAAGTAATAGAGGTAACAATCGAGGCCGCGACGCGCCGTTTCGGCAGAATCCTGCAATTTAAACGAGCCGGAAGCCGCATTGCGGGGATTGGCATACTGGTTTTCTCCTAATGTATCCATTTCCTCATTCAGTTTTTGAAATGAAGAAGTCGGCATGAAACCCTCCCCGCGAATTTCGAACAATGGCGGCAGGTTGTCGGCCTTCACGCGTAGTGGCAGCGAGCGGATCGTTTTGACATTATTGGTGATCTCGTCCCCGCGCGTACCGTCGCCGCGCGTCACGCCGCGCACGAGGACGCCGTTTTCGTAGGTGAAACTGAGGGAAATCCCATCGAATTTCAGCTCACATATATATTCGTAAGCCTCGCCATCCAATCCCCGGCGTACGCGGTCGTCGAAACTGCGGAGCTCCTCCTCGTTATAAGTATTGTCAAGCGACAGCATTGGGTACCGGTGGTACACCGCATTGAACGCCTTGGTTACCGTCCCGCCAACCCGTTGCGTGGGCGAATCGTCCTGTTTGAATTCCGGATACTGATTTTCCAGGGCTTGCAGCTCTTTGAGCAACTGGTCAAATTCATAATCGGATATTTCAGACACGCTCTCCTGGTAATAGCGGTCATTATAGTAATGCAGCTTTTCGGAAAGCTCCTGGATTCTCTGTTCGGGATTCATAATGGTCACGGCGGCTTGATGATTCGGCCCAAATTTAAGATTTATTCCAAATTCTGAGCATTCGATAACCGATGTGTTACCAATTGCGGGTTCATGCGTATCAATGGGACATTCACCTATCCATCACATGCTCAGTAGGTCACACATTTTTTGTATTTTCGTTCAAAACGGCAAAGCTTATGAAACCCCTGGAACCGACCATTTACTACAATCCGGATCTGACGCAGATTATCAACGGGGAGGAAATCATGTCGCCTAGCCCTAGATTGCTCCATCAAAGAGCCTCCATGAGATTGGAATGGCTCTTACTGAATCATCTGGCGAAATTTGATTTGGGTGAACTATTCCATGCTCCATTCGATGTTATTTTCGAGCAAGACTTCAATCATCTGCAACCAGATATCCTCTTTGTATCCAAACAAAACCAGGAGATTTTACAGGATTGGGTACGCGGCGTGCCCGACCTCGTTATTGAAATCGTCTCTCCCGGTTCGAAGAAGATGGATACCGTTATCAAAAAGGATATTTATGAACGCTACGGCGTTCTTGAATGCTGGATTGTGTTTCCCGAGCAGGTTTGCATTGAGGTTTATACCCTTGTCGATCGCCAATATGAGCTGTACGGCACGTTTTTGAGGCAGGACAGTGTGCATTCGAAGGTTCTGGAAGGGTTATCATTCCCTGTCAATGCTATTATCAAATGATTAACAGGCGGTTAGCAATGCAAAACCTTTGAATTACCCGCCTTCCCCATAAATTCACTAATTTCGGCCTCATTAATCATTACTAGCTTCTGATTTCATGGCTGAAATTGCCCCTTCTATACTGGCCGCGGATTTTGCAAACCTGCAACGCGACGTCGAAATGATCAACAGCAGTTCCGCAGGTTATATTCACGTCGACATTATGGACGGCATGTTCGTCCCCAATATTTCGTTCGGACTTCCCGTCTGCGAGGCCATTCATAAACATGCCCAAAAGCCGCTGGACGTACATTTGATGATTGAGCAGCCCGACCGCTACCTCGAAGCATTCCGTAATGCGGGGGCATCGGTGCTCACGGTACATTATGAGGCTTGTCCGCATTTGCACCGCACGATCCAGCACATCAAAGAACTCGGTGCAGAACCGGGTGTCGCGCTCAATCCACATACACCGGTGGAAGTTTTGAGTGAGATTATGGGCGATGTTTCGCTGATCCTGATCATGTCTGTGAACCCCGGTTTTGGCGGCCAGAAGTTCATTGAAAACAGCTACCGGAAAATCGCAGCGCTGGACGCCTACCGTAAAAAATTCGGCTACAACTTCAAGATAGAGGTAGACGGCGGCGTTAACCTCAACAACGCGCCCCGGCTTGTGCGCGAAGGCGTGGACATCCTCGTGGCAGGCAGCTTCGTTTTCACCTCGCCCGACCCCGTACAAACGATCACCGAGCTGGGAAATAGCTAGCATTCATTTAGCTGACACCCATGAAAATTTCAAAATCACTGGCTCTCATTTTGCTGGCCTGCATACTTCTGACAGCGTTTGCATTTCAAAAAGAAGATCAGGCCTCTGCAAAATTTCCGTTGAAAATCAGTCCAAATGGCAGGCATATTACCGACAACAACGGTACGTCGTTCCTGATGGTGGCCGATGTAGCCTGGCAAATGCTTCGGAAACTGAGCTATACCGAAGCGGTTCAGTATATGGACATCCGCAAATCGCAGTCGTTCAACACCTTCCTGGTGCATTTACTTCCCGCACTGCCCAATCAGCGGAATTTCAATAAGGTAGCGCCGTTTCTTGACAATAATGATCTTTTAAAGCCTAATAAGCCCTATTTCGATTACCTTGAAAAGATCGTTATAGCGGCCAGGGAACGTAATCTGGTGGTCGGCATTGTGGTGTCGCGGCAGAGCTGGAACACGGTTTTTGATACCCAAAAAGAAGAAGCGTGGAAAAGTTACGGGACTTATGTAGGAAAGCATTTTTCGAAATATTCCAATATCATCTGGATCATCAGCGAAGAAGAGTACCAGAGTGCCTCTCAATTTAAAGCCATTTCCGAAGGTATCCGGGCGGAATCCGACGGACAGATCGTGGCCTCGCTCAATACCTGCTCACCCACGAGCGTGAACGACAATTCACCCAATCACTCGGAGCTTAAATTCATTATTCCCGACTCCACGGTAACCCCCGCCGAATATGCCGCATTGGCTAACTGGCAGAAAAACTCGGCGGAAGCGGCATTAAGGCCGTTCCTGATCGCCAATTCGGAGTTCCCAAAGGAAATCACCGACCAGTCGACGCTCATCCGCAACCAGGCCTATCAATCCGTTCTAAGCTCGGCGGCCGGTTTCTGTCACATGAGCACGATCAAGAACTTTAATCCAACCTGGAAAGTCAACATTACCAAAGACGGTGCCGAATACATTCACCAGATGGTAAAAATCCTCAAAGGCATTCCGTGGGAATATATGCAGCCGGATACGCCCGACCTCCTCACAGACTCACTCGACAGGGCCGAGATAGGCATTGTTTCGCTTTCGAATAAAAAGATGGCCATGCTTTACATTCCTACCTCGCGACCAGTGCGCCTGAACCTCAAACATTTGGAAGGAAGCCTGTTCGGTGCGGTTTGGTACAGCCCGCGCACCGGCAAAAGGTGGAACGGAAAGGATCTGAAAATTGAAGAAGAAGCGATCGTTCAGCCACCCGACTCTCAGCCTGAATGGGACTGGATACTCCTCATCGGCGCCAAGCAGTAGATTGACATTTTTTTGTATTATTAATATATTACCAGATATTGAAAACCCCGGCCGGTATCTGACGACCCCATGCGCTTGACATTTACAAACACCCTTTTTGGCATATTACTGGCAGCAATGCCGCTATCCGCGTACTGCCAGGAGGTGTTATGGGCAAACAAGGTGCTGGGCTATTCTTCCGAATACCGCCCGTCGCAAATAGGCCACGCCTACCGCTCCAAACAGATCCTCGGCGTTCCCAGCAAGCTGCCGGATTTTGACGACAGCCCCTGCGCCTGGTCGCCAGCCGACGCCGACGGGCGTAACGAGGAATGGATCAAAGTTGGTTTTGACAAAACCATTCCATTAAAACAGATTGCGATTGCTGAGAACTTCAACCCCGGCGCTGTTGTGCGGGTATATGCATACGATCCCGCCGGCAAAGAATACCTGGTTTCTGAAACACCAGCTGCCCAGCAGACTGTAAGAGGCCGGATGCTCCATATTTTCCCCAAACAGAACATCCAGGCTAATGCGGTGAAAGTAGTCCTGCAACCGGGCAAAGTTTCGGGTTTCAACCAGATCGACGCGATCGGTATTTCCCCTGATGCGACACCAGTAGAGGCAAAAATCAATTTTGTCGCGTCTCAGCTCAAAGCGCAAAAGGAGAATATGGGTAAGGCGATCAACTCCAAAGGTCAGGAAGTGGCGCCCATTATCGCGCCGGATGGAAAAACGCTCTATTTTACGAGGAATAATTTCGAAGGCAATATCGGCTCACCAGCCCGTCAGGACGTCTGGTATTCGACGCTCAACGATCAGGGGCAATGGGCGGATGCGACCAATATAGGCCCACCTATCAACAATGCGGGAGATAATGCGATTACCAGTATTTCGGCCGACGGAAAAACGATTTACCTGATCAATGAGTACCGGCCCGACGGCAGTTTGTATTTCGGATTTTCACGTTCCTTTAAAACCAAATCAGGCTGGGGATTCCCGCGTACATCGCGGATCACCAACCTGATAAAGACGGCGAAAACCCTGGAAATCACAGTATCTCCATTCGAAAACGTGCTCATCATGTCTGTGGAAGGACTTGATTCGGAGGGTGGTAAAGACCTTTATATATCATTTTTACAAAAAGACAATACATGGTCCGAACCGCGAAACCTGGGCGGCGTGATCAACACCGCCGACACCGAAGGAACGCCTTTTCTCGCATTGGACAACAAAACCTTGTATTTCTCTTCGCAAGGCCACGCAGGTTACGGAGAAGGCGACCTCTTCCTCACCCGCCGCCTCGATGACACCTGGCTGAACTGGTCTACACCCGAAAACCTTGGCCCGGCGGTGAACTCACCACTTTGGGATGCATTTATCAACATCCCGGCAACCGGAGATTATGCCTATTTCAGCGCAAGTGACAAGGTTTTAGGACAGGAAGATATTTTCCGCATCCGCATGACGCCCGAGATCAAGCCGGATCCGGTGGCGGTCGTAAGCGGAAGCATTCTGGAAGCAGAGACGAACAAGCCGGTAAAATCGGACATTGTCGCCGACATTAAAAGCACCAATACCTCCTTCGCAACCGCTAGTTTCGACCCGGAAACAGGCGAATACCGGCTGATACTTCCATTGAAGGAGATATACCGCATTACGGCTTCCGGTGAGGGCCATTTCCCGGTTGCGGAAGATATGGACCTGAGCGCAGAAACCAGTTTCCGCACCATCCGGAAGAATATCTACCTGCAACCCATTAAGGCAGGGCAGCAGATCAGGCTTAGCAATACGATGTTTTCCCAAAGCAGCGCGGAAGTGATCCCGTCGTCATTTGCCGAGCTCGACAAGATCGCGGAGACGATGAAGACCTATCCAACGATGGAAATATTGCTGGAAGGCCATACCGACAACCAGGGTGAAGTACAAAAGAATGTCAAACTCTCGGCGGACCGTGTGGAACAGGTAAAAAAATACCTGTTATCCAAAGGAATCGACGGCAAGCGCATTCAAACCAAGGCCTGGGGCCCGGCGCGCCCCATCGCCAGCAACCTCACGGAACAGACACGCCAGAAAAACCGCAGAGTAGAGTTTACAATTCTTAAAATCTAAAAAATATCCTATAACGGGAAATTTCCTTATTTTCGCGGCGTCCATCAGCGAACGCACTAATGTCTCTCAACCAAACCAAGGAAACCCTGCGGTCAAGGCTTATACTATCCCTCATTCTGCTTGCTGGTCTTGCTTTAAGGCTCTACCATCTCGATCGTTACAGTATTTTCTTTGATGAAGTGAGCACGTTGCTCGTCAGCCAGGGCATTGTATTGGAAGGAGCCAATCAGAAAGAGGCATTTGCGACGCGCGAACTGGTCGATTCCCGTTTCTGGACGACGCCGGAAACTCCTCCGAAAGGCGTACTCCGTTCATTTACCGCTAACGAAGTTTTTCATCCCAAAACATTCACGCCTGCCGAATTCTGGGCCCCGAAATCGATTCCGGACTATTACGAGGCGATGACGCGCAGCGACATTGGAAACAGTCCCTTCTATTACTCGCTCCTCCATCCGTGGATCGATATTTTTGGCTTTTCCGATTTCTCGATACGCTTCTTTTCGGTCATTTTCAGCGTGTTGATCATTGCATTGACGTATGCCTTCGCAAGGAGGTTCTTTGGCATTAATACCGCATTGATAGCAGCCGGCATCACAGCCATTGAACCCTTTTTTATCGCTTACAGCCACCAGGCACGCAACTATTCGCTCACCTTTTTCCTGACGTTGGCCGCGACTTATTTCTTTTTACAAATCATTGAAAATAAAGCCAGTAAACGGAATACGCTCTGGTTATACATCGGTTATGTATGCTCCGCCGGGCTTGGGCTTCTCAGCCACTTTCTGGTAATTTCGGTGCTGCTGGCGCATGCGGTTTATGCATTGTTCTTCCTGAGAACCTTCAAAGGCTGGGTTCGAATGGCCATCGCGGCGGTATTCACGCTTTCGGGGGTTACCTGGTGGCTGATGTTCGGAGGCGGTGTTTACACATTGTCATCGTTGCAACATCAGGCCGATTTGTACCGGCGAATGGCCGAAACGGGCGAACAGACGTTCGGCAACATCCCTCCGGCAACGCCTATTAACGTCTTCAACAAATCGCTGCCTGTTTTTACCGACCTCGTCATTTTCACCAATGGCCTTACCGATGCACTGGGAGGTAAAAAGAATGTGGCGATTGCGCTGGTGGCGGCATTGATACTGATATGCTGGTACCGTTTTAAGGACAAAATCAATACGCCAGCCTGGCTGACACCACGTTTCCCGTATTTGCTGATCATTTTGGTTTCTTTCTTTTTTACTAATCACAAACTCCAGTTCAGCATTTTAAGCGTCAGCCTGTTTGCTTTGTCCTTCATTCCTGACCTATATAAAAATGCAAGCCGTGAGCAGCGGAGCCGGCTCTGGCTGCTGTATATGATGGCGCTCGTACCGACATTGTTCCTGATCCTGATGTCATTCAAAAATGGGCATACTTACGGCATTACGCAGCGCTATTCAGGGTTTTCATTTCCTTATGTGATCATTCTGCTGAGCCTTTTGCTGCAATTCTACACCACTTTGCAGGCGGAGTTCAGGGTACTTATTTTCGTGTTCCTGGCAGCTCAGCTTTATTTTGTAGGATTGAGGTTAAAAGAATTCTATGAAGACCGCTCGCCGAAATACGGATACTTCGCCGTACCGCGCGTGCCGAACCCTTACATAGAGGCAGCGAAGAAGATCGAAGCGACTTATCAACCCGGCGACACGGTTTACTACCCATCCCCTCGCTACGAGATCACTTCGGAAATGGATAGGACATTCCTCCCCTACTCGATCCACGATGCGCAGATTACCAACCTCTATTTCCCGAAAGACGCGCAGTATGTCCAGGCTATGGATACCACTCAGAACGAGCGGATCTGGATCAGAAAAAAAGGCCGGACGGAGCCTGTCGAAATCATGAAATTGACCGGCAAACGTTACGGTTTTGAGTAAGCGGCAAGGTTGTTTTGACAGAGCCGTCCAATAAGATTTCGTATATTGCGGACTTAAAACCGGAGATCTGGCCGTTATTTTGCAGGCAATACCTTACATCGACATACAACATCAGGCATGACAGCAGCAGAGATATTAAAAGACCCGAAACAGTTGAGCGGCGAGCTTCGCCTGAAAATACTGGGGCTTTACCACCAGGCCAACGCGGGCCACATTGGTTGCTCGCTCAGCTGCATTGACCTGATGATCGCGGTCCTTTTTCTCCAAAAATCGGTCGACGATACTTTCATTCTTTCCAAAGGCCACGCTGCGGCCGCGCTTTACGCCTGCCTCAATACCCTTGGCGAAATTACCGACGAAGAGCTCGATACATTCTACCTCGACGGCACCACTTTACCTGCGCACCCCGCACCGCGCCAGTACAAAGGCATTCCTTTTGCTACCGGTTCGCTGGGCCACGGATTACCCATTGCAACGGGCATTGCCCATGCAGCCAAGGTCGGCGAAGAAGCAACGTATTCCTTTACGCTGCTGTCTGATGGAGAAACCAACGAGGGTACCACCTGGGAGGCCGCCCACTACGCTATTCAGAACCAGCTAGACAACCTGATCATGCTCATCGACAAGAATGGCTTGCAGGGTTTCGGATTCACCGACAAAGTTCTGGGAGAAACCGCTTCCGTGGAAAAATGGAAAGCAATCGGTTTTGAAACCGTCGAAGTGGATGGTCACGACATTGCAGCCATCAGCGCGGCAATCAGCGAATTGAAGGAACATAAGAACGGGCTGCCCAAAGCGATCATTGCCAACACTGTCAAAGGAAAAGGGGTTTCCTATATGGAGAACAAATTGGAATGGCATTACCTGCCCATGAATAAAGACCAGTATGAGCAAGCTACACTGGAAGTAAAGGAACGTTATCTTAATGAATTGACGAATGCTTGATCATTTACCGGTTTACCGCGATAAAATAGAGAAATTAAAAGGGCCAGTTTTTGTTTTCGGTGCCAGCGGCTTCATCGGCGCCAATCTCTTCAATGATATATTCAAAATCCGGAAGGATTGCTATGCAGTAACGCACGACGCCACCAAAGCGTGGCGCTTGAAACTGCTGAATGTCCCGTTTGAAAACATCATTCACTGCGACATTCTTTCCGACAATTCGATTAAGGAAGTATTTGAAAAATACAAACCGCAAACGATTTTCAACCTTGCGGCTTACGGTGCGTATAGTAAACAAAACAATGTGAACCTGACCTACGAGACGAATGTGCTCGGAACAGTCAACATCCTTCAAAATTGCACGAAGGATATGGTTTACATCCATGCCGGAAGCAGTTCCGAGTACGGTTTCAACTGTACTTCTCCCAAAGAAACCGACCGCGTCGAACCGAACAGCCATTATGCGGTGTCAAAGGTTTCGGCCGCCTATTTGCTCGAATATTATGCCAAAGTCGCAGGACTTAAAACGCTCAACCTGCGCCTGTATTCGATTTACGGGTACTGGGAAGAACCCGACAGGCTGATCCCGCGCCTGATCGAGAATGCGCGTAAAAAAGGATTGCCCTCGCTGGTGTCACCCGATATCAGCCGTGATTTTGTGTTTGTGGAAGATTGCGTGGAGGCGTTCCTGGATGCCGCATTAAAAATCGATGATGAAAAATCGGGACGTTCCTACAACATTGCTACCGGACGCAAAACGACGATGGGCGACCTCGTGGAAGTGACCCGCAAGGCATTTTCTATTGCAAAGGAGCCGGAATGGGGCAGCATGTCGAACCGTAAATGGGACCTTGCCGAATGGTTTGGCGACCCTACCGCATTTGAAACCGATTTCGGCTGGAAAGCCCGGACTTCCCTGGAAGACGGCCTGACACGGTACAGCAAATGGCAGGATGCTGTTCAATATGAAGCACGCTTGATCCCGGCTTTTGAAAATCCAAAACTCAACCCGGTCATCACGGCGATCATAGCCTGTTACAAGGACGCGCAGGCGATCCCGTTCATGTACGAGAGGCTTGTCAAGACGTTCAATGAACTGAAAGTCCGCTACGAGATTATCTTCGTCAACGACAGCTCCCCTGACAACCAGGAGGAAGTGATCAATGCGATTTGCGATAAAGACCCTAATGTAGTCGGAATCAGCCACTCGCGTAACTTCGGTTCACAATCGGCATTCCTGAGCGGAATGGAAATCGCAACCGGCGATTGCGTGGTGCTGATGGACGGCGACTTGCAGGACCCCCCCGAAATTATCCCGGCATTCTACGAAAAATGGATGGATGGCTACGACGTCGTGTACGGCGTACGCGTACAGCGCGAAATGAAGCCGCATATCCATTTCTTTTATAAATCGTTCTATAAGATATTCCAGGGACTCAGTTACATTCCAATACCACGCGATGCCGGCGATTTCTCTATGATAGACCGCAAGGTGGTAAAAGAACTGGTGGATTTGCCCGAAACAGAACAGTTCCTGCGCGGCTTGCGTGCGTGGGTAGGTTTCAAACAGACCGGAGTTCCTTACGTACGTCCGGAAAGGATGTTCGGCGTTTCGACCAACAACTGGACGAAAAACATCTGGTGGGCTAAAAAGGCTATCTTCTCATTCAGTTTTGCTCCATTGGAACTGATGAGTTATGCGGGATTCGGCCTCACCGCCCTATCTATTTTGGGAATTGTTTGGCAGATACTGGCCAAATTCTTTTTCTTCCCGGATACGCCGAGAGGCCTCAGCACCGTAATTATCCTGATAGTCTTCTTCGGTGGGCTTACGATTCTGGGTATTTCGTTTCTTGGTGAATACATTACCAAGATATTCGAAGAGACTAAAAAACGTCCTAAGTATATCCGCACCAGAATTCGGCGCGGTTCGAAGGCATATAAAACTGCCGACGAGATCCGGGCTTTGGTGAAACAATTGAGAAAGTAGCTAAATTGCGTGATATCAACCGATTAGGCAACTAATCCATTTAAGTTAAGCAATCAATCGGCCTGGCGCCCACTTAACGATGAGAAAAGAATTTTCAACAGCCATAGAAGACCTCGCGGTGGAAGACGACTCCGTCATTTTCATCACGGGCGATCTAGGATATAATGCATTGGAGAACTTGCAGGCCAAAATGGGCAAGCGGTTTATCAATGCCGGTGTTGCGGAGCAGAATATGGTGGGCGTAGCTGCCGGCTTTGCGCACAAAGGTTATAAAGTATTCTGTTACAGCATTGCGCCGTTTATCGTGTACCGCTGCCTCGAACAGTTCCGTAACGACGTATGCTTCAACAACTTACCGGTCTTCCTGGTTGGTAATGGCGGCGGATACGGATATGGTATTATGGGCAGCAGCCACCATACCATTGAGGATCTGGCATGTTTGAGCGGCCAGCAGAATGCCCAGGTGTGGGTGCCTGCCTTCGCCGACGAGGTGATACCGGTTGTGCAACAGATCGCGGCAGACGCGCGGCCCGCCTACCTACGCCTTGGCGCCGGAAAAACTACGCCTGCAAACAGTTACCTGACAGGTTCATTTAAAGTAATACACCAGCCAGCCCACGCCGAAATGACCGTTTTTGCATTGGGCCCGGTTGCCAATAATGTGCTATCGGCGCTGGGGCTTACTCCCGAGCTGGCCGAAAAGGTGAACGTGGTCACTGCCCTGCATTTCCCGCTAGAACTGACCGACGAACTGATCGCGCTGGTCAGAAAAGCACCGGCGATCCTCGTTGCCGAAGAGCATATCAGCACCGGTGGTTTGGCTCAGCAGCTTTCAGTTCAGTTACTGGAAAAAGGTATTTTCCCATCGGTATTTAAAAGTCTGAAAGCGGAAGGCTACCCCAATAGCCGCTACGGCAGCCAAAGCTACCACCAGAAGCTTTCCGGACTGGACGCGGATTCGATATTGTCGAGCATCAGCCAACTAATGATCACGGCATGACGAAAAAGGCTTTAACCATTATCCTGAGCCTGATCCTGCTGTTACCCGTCGCCATTTATTTCACGGTTTGGGATTACTATGCCATCAATATCCCTAAGTGGGACGACCATGCGCTGAAAAATTTCATCGCCGAATACGCGCAGGCCGGTGACTGGAAGGGAAAAATCAAGGCGCTTTTCAAGCAGCATAACGAACACCGCATCGCGCTGACCCGGCTTTTTGCGTGGATTGATTATGCCGTTTTCGGACATCTGAACTTCCGGCATCTGATGACCGCAGGCAATATCATGCTCCTGGCGGCGATTCCGCTGTGGTATGATCTGCTCAAAAAGAATAAAAAGCCGCTTTTCGCATTGGTACCCATTCCATTCCTGTGGATGACGCTCGCATTCTGGGAAAATATGTACTGGGGAATGGCGGCCGTTCAGAATCTCGGCGTTGTTACGCTCGTACTCTGGACGTTATACCTGGTTATCAATCCCAAAGTGTTACCTTTCTCGATTGCTATGCTGCTGAGCGTGGTAACCGTACTGACAAGCGGTAACGGGTTGATGGTGTTACCCTTAGGTGCTATCCTGCTTTTTCTGGCACAGAACCGGAAGCGGTTTGCACTGTGGATCATCATCAGCATTGCCGAGATCGTCTGCTATTTTTATTGGTATACCAAACCTGAATCCAATCCGGAATCGAAAGCCGGTATTCTCCAACTTGCGAAGGGCTACATGGCGTTCCTGGGCTCATTTGCAGAGTCCATTCCGGTGCTGGATCATTTCAAGGTTTGCCTTTTTATTGGTATCGTGCTGTTTTTGGTAGCGATTTCCATTGCTTCTACTACCCTTTTCCGTATTGCACGCAACAAGTATTCCGTAAAGTTCGAGCGGACGACCGATCTGTTCTGCCTCGGCGCAATCCTTTTTATCCTCGGAACGGCGTTAATCGTGGTTTATACCCGCGCAGGTTTTGGTCTGGAAGGATTGATCACGAGCCGCTATAAAATCTATTCGGTACTGTTGCTGATCATCGCCTATATCTATGTGGTGGTTCCGATCCGCGGCAGCTTTCTTTCGCCTTACATTACGGCCATCATCGCGCTTGCAGTTACCTTTAATGTGTTCAGCTACCATTATCATCTGGTGGACGCCTATAACCTGAGGAAGCAGTTGGTAACCTGGCAGTTCAATTGGACATTTACGGATAAGTCATTGAAATACCCCACAGACACATCGTTTACGGCCAATATCGTGGAAAAAACGCCGGTGATCTACGACAAATGGCTGCCGCTGATCGCCATCGCCGACCGTCAGAATTATGCCGGTAGCTCGCGTGGAATGGTCGATTTGTATGATAAGACCACATTCACGACGGATACTGCATCCATTAAAATCAGTAACACCACATTCACCAGCCAGCGGTTGCAGGACAGCGGTGTGTATGTGCTCCTGAGTTCAGAAGAATGCTATTACATTTTCCCGGCCTTGCGCACACGTAACACGAGCCGAAAGCAACTGTTCCTGAAACAATACTACTTCGCCCCTGGCTTTTATGCCGACATTCCGTTCTCCGAAATGGACAAGGGTACATACAAAGTGGCGCTGATCCATCAGCAGGGCAACGAGACCGGCATTCTGTTCAAAGACCAGCGCGTGACGGTGAAACAAACCCGTAAAAAAGAAGTGAAAGTTAACTGGTAACCATGCGCACCAATTCGGAAGGACACATTATTCAACTTGACGGCGTGCGCTTTATTGCAGTAGGGCTTGTTCTGCTCGATCACCTGATCGTAGAGATCAACATTATCCCGTTCGGGGCGCTCGGCGTGACCATTTTCTTCGTGCTCAGCGGTTTCCTCATCTCCCGTATTTTGCTCAAAAGCAAGGAAAAAACTTATGGGACGCCCGGAGGCTTCAAAAAATACCTGCGCAAGTTCCTGATTCGCAGAACGATCCGGATATTTCCGGTTTATTACCTGATCATCGCAATACTGTTCATTCTCAATGTGCCGCCAGTCCGTGATAAGCTGGCGTGGCTCGCATTGTACGGGACCAACATTTATATTGCCCTGCACAAAACATGGATGGGCTCGGTGGACCATTTGTGGTCGCTGGCGGTGGAAGAGCAGGTATATCTCTTTTTCCCCTTCCTGATATTCTTTATTCCAAAGAACAGATTGGTGCCTGTGCTGGGCTTAATGGGTATTTTCAGCATTCTGCTGCGCGCTTACATTTTCTATTCCGGCAGGATTCCCGGCACCAACTTCGTCACAATGGCCGAATGGACGGTCGCATACGTATCCACGCCCGCTTGCTTCGATTCGTTCGCATTGGGTGGGCTTATGGCCTGGATGCAGCTTTACAAGAATGACCTGTTTGTCAAATTCTTCAACAAATCGTGGCCGGTTCTGCTCGGCTTACTGGGCTGGGTGCTGGTACAATGGTGGGCTAAATCGCTTGCTCAGCCTTTCAACTTCCCGTACGTAGTGCTCGACAGAACCTTGTCGTCCATTTTCGGGTTTATGCTCATAGGGCGCGCTGTGATGGGTTTCAAGGGCTGGATGGCCGCGTTTCTCGAAAATCCGGTGTGTATTTATCTTGGCAAAATCAGCTATGGCCTGTACCTGTACCACAATTTTGTATATAACCACTTTCACAGCGGTCCCATGCACCCAACGGTCAGGCTTTTCCGGAAAATCTATCAATATATCCCCAGCCTCGAAGGCAATATCGCATTCGAAGCAACGGTTGTAGTAGCGCTCACTGTCTTAGTCGCATCGGTTTCCTGGCACTTTTTCGAGAAACCGATTAATGCCTTGAAAGACAAGTACGCTTACTAAATAATGAAACCCCATAGCCCGGTTACAGGCTTTATTTATTAATTTCGCGCAACATACCAAATACGCTTTTGCATGTCATATCTTCTGAGTATAGTAATGCCCGCATACAATGAGCAGGATTGTATCGAAAAAGTAGTTTATAATTGGACCACCTTCCTCAAAACCAAATTCCCCAACGATAACACTACCCTGATCGTCATCAACGACGGATCAAAAGACAATACGAAGGTATTACTGGATGAACTCGACAAAAAGATCGACAACCTCACGGTGGTTCACCAGAAAAACGGCGGGCATGGTAATGCGGTTGTAAACGGCTACCGCAAGGCGCTGGAAGTTGGCTCCGAATATGTATTCCAGACCGACAGTGATGACCAGTTCGTTTCCGACGATTTCGACAAGCTCTGGGCCAAACGTTCCCAGTCGCAATTCATACTCGGTTACCGCCAGGTGCGGCACGATGCGGGCGTACGCCTCTTTATTACGAAATTCCTCCGCGGTACGATCTCTTCTGTTTATGGTACATTTATCATGGACAGCAATATTCCGTTCCGTCTGATCAAAGGAACATTCCTTCAAAAACTGATGGACCAGCTGCCCAACCCTGAACCGTTCGCACCGAACATTTTCCTGGCTGTGATGGCTAAAAAATCGGGACAGGAACTGTTCGATATCCCTATCACCCACAAAGACCGTGAAACCGGCACCGTTTCGATCGTGAAATGGAACCTGTGGAAAGTTTGTATACGAAGCTTTAAAGAACTCTTGCGGTTTCGCCTCGAACTGAATGATAAAGTGAAAGCGATCCGCGCTTAAAAAACAGGCTTGTGTCGAAAAAAAAACTGATTGCTATCCTGCTGGTCGTACTTATCGCGTCAGCAGGATATTTCCTGTTCAAATGGTCGAGGGGTTCGTCGGCAGCCTGGCAATTCATCCCGTCCAATGCCGTGGTGGTAATCACCAGCGAGCATTTGCAAGATTCGGCCTATACGGCTACCGAGGCCTCGCTTGACCTCAAACGGCTTCCCCTCCTGGACATCGCCAGCGATAATCTGACATTGCTCAACCTGCTGACGAAAGATCCTAAAAAACTCAAAACATTCCTGAAAGGCAAAGCCCTTTCGTACTCCTATCACCCGCGTACGAGCACGGAATGGGGGGTGATCATGTACATTCCCGTAACGGAAGAGGAAACCAAATGGCTCGCCAGCCCGCAGCACGCCAACATTCGGCTTCTGCACCATAACTTCCAGGACCACCGCATTACCGACGCCATCGACGCCAATTCGCGGCCGCTGTTCTCCTATCTGGTCAAAGACCACTTCCTGATCGTGAGCTATTACGGTGATCTGATTGAAGACGCCGTGCGTGCGTCGTCACTCAATATCGCCTCGTTCAGGCTGCGCTCACGCTTTTCGAATATCAATGATTCTGACTACGGAACGAGCATTTACCTGCGCACGGACGCCTGGAAATCCGTCATGTCGATGGAGAATGTGGCTACCCTGGCCGAGTTTGGCAAGAGTTTCCCCTCCTATCAGGATTTTCACATCGAAAAAGCCGAAAGTAAGGGTAATCTGGTCGTTAAATCGGACGGGGCGGATGCGCCGGATTATTACCTGGCCGAAATCCTGAAAGATAACCCCGGCACGCCATTCCTCGGGCATAAGCACGTTTCCCAGCAAACTTCCTTTTTGTACCGCGCAGCTGCATTCGACAAGGCGGCTTTCAAGGCAGCTTTTGCGAAATGGCATAGTAAATACAAGTCTCCGGCCTGGGACAAACTCAACTACTATATCGCGGGCGAAAGCAGTGTGCTGGTCGATAATATTGGTTCGGAATTTGTGCTATGCCAATTGGAAGAAAACAACAGCATTACCGACGGTAAAATACTGCTCACGGAATTTTCCAATTACGATAAAGTGAGGCCGGTGCTGCAAAAACTCGCGCGCCTGGCCAACCAGGAAAGCAACGCTTCCGCCGACCAGTACCAGGGCTATGACATTTACTCGGTACCCGTTCCTGAACTGCCGGCAGGATTGTATGGCCCGATGTTTACCGGCTTTCCGCGCAGCTACATCACTTATATCGCGCCCTACCTTGTGATCAGCAACAATTCGCAGGTTTTACAAAACTATATTGTCGATTACGAAAACCAGATCACCTGGAAACAGTCGCCTGAATACGACAGCGTGCTCACGAACGTGAACAACGAGGCGCAGCTTTCGATGATCGTGAACCTGCGGAAGGCGCAATCGGGCGAGGAGACGCAGGTAAGCAAGAAGTACAGCGACCTGACTGCCAAAATTGAGTCGATTACCCTGCAATGTCGTTTTGAAGGCAACGAGGCATTTCCGGAACTGACATTCCATCCCAAAAAACGGCAAACCGCCAGTAAGGTACTCAACCGTACGTTCCTGAATATCGACATAGAATGGCCGGATATCTACGATGCGGAACTAGCCGCATTGCAAAACCCGATCGACGGAAGTTCGGAAATATTACTGACCGACAAGGAACATAATCTACTCAGAACGAATAACCTGCGCGAAGGAAAAACGCAAGCGATTGCAAAGCTGAACGGCCCCATCAGCACAGCCGCTTACAAAGTCGACTTCCTGAACATCGGCCGCCAGCAACGTATTTTCGCCACCGGCCGCACGGTGTACGCATTGGATGAAGACGACTCCACCAATGTATCCGCATTCCAGGCGCATTTGCCTACCTCCGACCCTATTTCGGCATTGTACCTTATCGACGGCGGAGAGGACGGCAGTAACCGGTTTATCGTCAAGAGTTCGGCGGAAGAGCTGTTTGTTTGGGAAAGTGTGACCCGCTCACTCAAAAGGTTGAACCATTCGGTGGATTTCGAGAAGATTGTCGGACCGGTTGTAGCCTTGAACCAGATCGGCAACAGGGGCTTCATCGTGACGCAGCAGAATGGAAAGATCTATTTATTGAAAGAAAACGGGACGGTAAAACCCGGCTTCCCGGTCGATATCCTGACGCGCGCCGAAAGTCCGTTTACCTGGGCGCAAAATCCGCAGACCGGTCAGCCGGAGCTCGCGGGCGTGAGCGTGTCGGGTGAGCTGATCCGCATTACGCTGGACGGTAAAATCACTTCCCGCCGGCAGCTCCTGCGTCCCGAACCGGGTTCACGCTTCCGGATCCTTTTTGACCGCAATTCGCTGGATTGGATATTGGTCCGCTCCGTTAATTCAAAAACCGCCATTATTACCAAAGACGGTCGTGAACTGTTCGAAATCAAGGATATTTTACCCAATTCAACAATCCAATACCATTTTTTCGGCGTCGACAACCGGTTTATTACGATCAAATCGGGCAACTATACCACGGTTTTTGACATGAATGGAAAGCGCCTCGGCGACAAAGCTATCCCGTCGGAAATGCCGGTGCAGCTCACCTATCAGCCCGGTTATTATAAATTATTGATATTCAGCCGGTCGGAAAAGAAAATACAGGTCTGGTCGATCAAGTTGAGATAATGCTATGAAAATTTTAAGATATATCGCTCTGGCCGCTGGCTGCCTGATCTGGGCCGTGGGACTCATTCCGACCATTTTACCCTGGCTTTGGAAAGAACAGGTCGTGGAAGACGGTTATCAGTATGGCGATCTTTACAAACTCTCGAACCTGTCCGGGTTTCGCGATCCGCGCCATCAGTGCACCGGGTATATCCCCCCTGTTCGGCCGCAGTCTGCGAAAAAAGTGCATTTGTACATCATCGGCGATAGTTTTACGGAAAAAGGAAGGGTTGAAAAGAAGGACTTTCCGGTAGATGAATACACCTGGGTGAAATGGTCCGACTTCCTGCATATTAAACTCGATACAACCGAACACAACATTCTTCTGATCGAAAGCGTCGAACGGCATTTCCGCCAGAAATTCGCATCGTCGGTCCTAACCGTGCTCGTTCCCGACACCGCGACATTTGTTCGGGATGGGGCTCCCGCTAAGTTCATGTACCGCCTCGACGAAGCGTTCAAAGGCTCGCATACTGCCGACAGACTCGACGGTTTTCTCTTCCAGAACGACTTCGTGCTGCGCCTGAAAGAATGGAAATCCGATTTTAATCACCGCTTTTTTAACCGCACCGGTTCGGGTGTCACACTGGTAAACGACGATCGCGATATCGTGTATTACATGGATACCGACACGCCTAATATCACCTCGGCATTCACGCCGGTTCGCGCTACGGAAGTTGATTCGATGGTAACTAATCTCAACGCAAGCCGCGACTTCGCCGATTCGCTGGGCTTTAACAATGTGATATTGTCTATTATCCCAAATAAGGTTTCGGTGCTCAGCCCCGATTATGGTCCGTACAACAATGTGATCGAGAAGATATACAATCATCCCAAACTAGCGGTACCATATATCGATATCCTTCCCGATTTCCGGCGCATGGGCCGCTCGGCATATCTGAAAGGCGATTCCCACTGGACTTGCGAGGGGCAGACGCTCTGGTTGAATAAAATCAATGCGCTGATCAACCGGCTCGTGGCCGAACCTGCTTCCTAGTCAACCGCTTATTCCTCGTCGGGAAGGCGGGCGGTCAGCTTACTCACCGTGAGCCCCTGGACGATGATCGAGAACAGCACCACAAAATAGGTGATCGCAAGCAACACGTCTTTGTTAAGATCCTGATCAATGGATAATGCCAGCGCGATGGACACGCCTCCCCGCAATCCACCCCATACCAATATCGTAATCGATTTCTTCCCGAAACGCGTCCTGAATGGAATCAGTTTGACCGGAATGTAGATCGAAATAAAACGTGCCGAAAGCACTACCACGATGGCCGCCAGTCCTGCCCAGCCATATTGCTTCATATCCGGAATGAGCAGCAATTCGAAACCGATGATCAGGAACAGGATCGCATTCAGGATTTCATCGATCAGCTCCCAGAACTTATCAATATAGTCACGTTCCGTATCCGAAACCGCACCGGGGTTTTTACCATAGTTACCTACTACCAGGCCCGCCGCCACCATTGCGAGAGGGCCCGACATATGCAATGCCTGTGCAGCCAGATGCCCGCCCATCACGATCGCGAGCGTAATGAGCACATGGACATTGTAGCCGTCTACCCGGTACATCATTTTGGAACCCAGAAAACCGAGCGCCAGGCCGAGCAAAATCCCGCCAATCGCCTCTTTGACAAACAATCCGGCGATCCCTGTAAACGATGTATTCACCTCTTCCCCGCGCGCCAGCGCAAGCATGAGAATGAACACCACCACCGCCATACCATCGTTGAAAAGCGATTCACCGGCGATCTTGGTTTCGAGGGATTTGGGAACGCCTGCCTGTTTGAGGATACCGAGCACAGCAATAGGGTCGGTAGGCGAAATCAATGCGCCGAACACAAGACATTGGATCAGCGGAATGGTAATGCCGAGCAAAGGCAGAATATAATACATTAGAAAACCGATCACGAAGGTCGATATCACGACGCTGACGGTCGAAAAAATGATCACCGGCATGCGCTGTTCGCGGAGATCTTCCAAATGCAAATGGATGGCACCCGCAAAAAGCAGGAAATTGAGCATCGCCCCCATGAGTATTTCCGTAAGGTCGACGCTCGCAATGAGCGTGGAAATGCGGATGAACGTGCGCGGAAATATGCTGTCGGTTGCGATAAGCCCCAGTGAAACCATCAATGCGATCACCATGACGCCGATGGACGGAGGTAATTTCAGAAACCGGGAATTGAGGTAGGAAAATATCGCAGAGAGGACAATTAAGGCAGAAAAAGAGTAATACAGCTCCATGAAAATATTTTTTAGACTAGTCAAAAATAGAAAATTAAGGGCTCGCATTCAAGGCGGAAGGAGCCACGCGGGCAAACTCTAATAGTATTCTAATCGATTGTTTTCCTACATTAGTAATCCAAAGGTTGCTTTGTCATTCAACGCTTCGCTATCAACTATGCAAAAGACTCTGGCAAATTTCAAGCCGTGGCCGTCCAGGCATTTTTACCCGGTTTTGATGCTGCTAATCGGTATCTTCCCCGCTCGGCCCGTATTTTCACAAACCGGAAAACTGAAACCCGGCTTCGACAAGGCCGAGTACCAGGAGCTCGTGTATATGCACGCCCTGCTGTACGACACCGCCATGACCAACCGGCAAAAGTTCAAGGTACCGCGGCCGACCAGGGCCGACTCCATTTATTCCTCTCCCGTGATGGGGCTTGACAATCGCTGGGGGCTTTGGAAAAATAAATCTTCGGTAGGCGTGATCAATCTCCGCGGTACGACGATGAACGCCGTAGGCTGGCTTGAAAATTTCTATGCCGCGATGGTACCCGCACACGGGGAACTCAAAATCAGCGGGGATTATACATTCAAATATCATCTGGCCGATAATCCGAAGGCAGCCGTGCACGTTGGTTGGCTCGTCGGTACGGCCTATCTCGCCAGGGATATCGTCCCGAAAATCGATTCATTGTACAAAACCGGCGTTAAGGATTTCCTGATCATGGGCCACAGCCAGGGCGGGGCGCTCAGCTTTCTCATGACGGCCCATTTGTATTCGTTGCAAAAACAGGGTGCATTACCCAAAGACATCCGTTTCAAAACCTACGCCAGTGCCGCCCCCAAAGTGGGAAATACCTATTTTGCTTATGAATATGAACACCTGATCGACGGCGGCTGGGGTTATAATGTGATCAACTCTGCCGACTGGGTGCCGGAAGTGCCATTTTCGGTACAAACCCTCGCCGATTTCAACAATACCAATCCTTTCAAGAATATCGACGGCATTATCAAAAAGCAAAAGCTCATTGCCCGCATTGGCATGAGGCACGCTTACAAGGGTTTGCGAAAGCCGAGCGAAAAGGCGCAGCGCAATTATGAGAAGTACCTGGGCAAGTATGCGGGAAAGATCGTCTCCAAAAACCTGCCCGAATACCAATCACCGGCCTTCTATAAGAGCAGCAATTACGTACGCACTGGGCCGACGATCGTGCTGCTGGCCGATGCCGCATATTATACGCAATTTGAAGATTCGGACCAGAACGTCTTTATCCATCATGGTCTGCATCCCTACCTCCACCTGATCGAACAATACAAATACTAACCCCTTCATGCGCTCCAAACTGACACTAACCCTGCGGGGCATCCTGCCGGGCATCCTGCTGGGCATTGCATTTCCCGCCGCTGCCCAGTACCAGACCCTATTTGAAAAAAGCGGCGGCAAACAAACGCCTACCTACGAGGAAGGCATTGCATTTTACCGGCAGCTCGCGCGGAATTTCCCGCAGGTGCAAATGCAGGAAAAAGGCCCTACCGACAGCGGCCGGCCATTGCATCTGATATTGTATTCAAGAAATAAGGTTTTTGATATTAAAAAACTGAAAGCACAGGGAAAAGCTGTTTTGTTCATCAACAATGCCATTCACCCGGGTGAGCCCGATGGCGTGGATGCGTCGATGATGCTGTTGCGGGATATGCTCATTCATCCTGCCAAATTTCCGGAACTGGACAGCGTCGTGGTCGCCATTATCCCATTCTACAACATCGGGGGTGCATTGAACCGCAACAATACCACACGCACCAATCAGGTCGGGCCGGAGGAATATGGTTTTCGGGGAAATGCGCGGAATTACGATCTGAACAGAGATTTCATCAAATCGGACACCCGGAATGCACGGAGTTTCGCGGCCATTTTCCATGCGCTCGATCCCGATCTCTTCGCGGATACGCACGTAAGCAACGGAGCCGATTATCAATATGTGATGACGCTCGATTATGCCCAGAAAGACAAGCTCGGCGGCCCGCTCGGCGACTTTACCGACAAGGTTTTCCTGCCTTACATGTACAAGCATTTGAAAGAAACAGGCTACGAAGCGACGCCCTACGTGAATGCTTACGGACAGACGCCTGACAAGGGTTTTGTCCAGTTTCCCGACTGGCCACGCTATTCAACGGGCTATGCGGCTTTGTTTCATACAATAGGTGTAATGACCGAAACGCACATGCTGAAACCCTATGATCAGCGCGTGAAATCGACTTATGCCTATTTGCACGGCAACATCAGGTTCCTGGCCGCATATCGCAAAGCTTTGCTGAAACTTCGGAATGAGACGAAAGAGGCGGTTAAAAAGCAAGAGAAATTTGCCATTACCTGGCAAGTCGATAAGTCAAAACAATCTACTATCGCATTCAAAGGCTACGAACCGGAGTACATACCGAGCGAAGTGAGCGGGTTGCCCAGGCTGCATTACGACCGCTCAAAACCGTTTACGAAGGACATTCCGTTTTACGACACCTACGTTCCGCTGGATGAGGTGACCCGGCCCGAAGCTTACATTATCCCGCAGGGCTGGCATAATATAGTAGAGCTGCTGCGATTGAATGGTGTTGAAATGAATGTGCTTGACAAAGATTCGGAGATTAATGTGGAAACCTACCATATCCAAGAACTGGAAACTCCGAAACAGCCATTTGAAGGGCATTACTGGCACACTTCCGTCAAGCTAAGGACCGAAAAACAGAAGCTGATTTTCAAAAAAGGCGACTGGGTTGTTCCTGCCGATCAATCCGCCAACCGCTATATTATCGAAACCCTCGAACCGAAAGCAGTGGATTCTTTTTTCAAATGGAATTTCTTTGACACCATTTTACAGGCGAAGGAGCATTACTCGGGCTACGTTTTTGAAGATCTTGCCTCGGATTTGCTTAAAAAATCACCCGAATTGAAAGCGAGACTCGAAGAGAAACGTAAAGCCGATCCTGAGTTTGCCAAGAACGGCAATGCACAGCTGGATTTTATTTATCAAAATTCGGATTACGCGGAAAAGGAATATATGCGCTATCCCATTTTCCGCGTCGTCAAATGATCAGAAACGGAAGCCCAGATTGAAATTGAATTCACCGGTGATTTCCATCCCCCTGTTCCTGTAAGTTTCCGATCTGAATTTTTCACGGTCAATATACCGCGGGCCTAATCCTGCATTCAGGCCGATCTGGAAGTGTTTCGTGATCTGGAAATTCACGTAGTTATTGACGATCATTCCCATCCGGAAGCGTTCCCTTTCCTCGTCGCGGCTGGTGTGTACCTGCGTTGTAGGGTTGTAGTCCGTATAGTTGTACCAACGTTTACCAACACCGGCGTAAAGCGTGGGTCCCACTGCGTAGGTAACGCGCTTCTGGCCGAAGGGATAGATTTTTAAGCTTGGTGAGAAATAATACATCTGGTCGTTATCGTTTGATTCCGATCCGACGGGGAAGTAATAGCTGTCGGGAATGGTAAGCGTAAATGGCAGAAGCAAGCCAAAATAACCGCTTTTATCCAAAATTCTTTCATAACTGATCCCGAAGCCCGGCCCGCTATCGAGTGCTTTAAAAGGCGAGAAATCAATTTTGTTCCTGCGCATCTCTTCGTCCTGGACCACCGGCGAGTTGCGTTCGTGTCCGCGCTCGCTGCTGCGTTCGCTACTGCGTTCGCGACGTTTATCGAACCAGATCGTCTGGCCGTTCCCGAACTCGATCCGCAGCAATTCATTCTTTCTGATCACGAAATTGGCTGCATTGGCTTCCTGGCTGATCTTGTACAATACCTTGTCGATACCTACTTCCACTACCTTTCCTTCGATGGTAGAGCCATTTTTCCGGACCATTACATCCTGCCCATGAACGGCCACGAAGATGAACGACAATAAGAATGTGAGAGTAATAATTCTGCCCATAGCGTTGCTGCGTTGATGAATGATGACCAAATTTACACGATAAGTGAGTACTTTTGCCAAGTATACTCACTGAACGTTTAAAAACATACTTCTGTTATACACCTGGCCGGATCGGCCGATTCATATTATGCAGGCTGCGTTTAAAATGGATAATCGACACGCAGCCCTTAAAAAGACCAAATGACATTTCAGGATTTAGAACTCATTGAGCCGATCAAAAAGGCTCTTCAAGAAGAAGGATACACCACCCCCACCCCCATCCAGGCCAAAGCTATTCCGGTTATTCTAGAAAATAAAGACTTGCTGGGCTGTGCGCAGACAGGTACCGGTAAAACCGCCGCTTTCGCGATTCCGATGCTGCAATTGCTGCACGAAAACCCGGTTGGGAAGTTTGAAAAAAGCCGTATCCGTGCCTTGATTTTGACCCCTACCCGCGAGCTGGCGATCCAGATCGGTGAGAGTTTCGCTGCCTATGGGCGCCATACGCGTGTGAGGCACAGCGTTATTTTCGGTGGTGTGGGCCAAAAACCGCAGACCGACGCATTACTGAAAGGCGTCGATGTAGTAATCGCCACGCCGGGCCGCTTGCTCGATCTGATCAACCAAGGATTCGTTAAACTGAATCAGCTCGAATTTTTCGTGCTCGACGAGGCCGACCGCATGCTCGACATGGGTTTTGTACACGATGTAAAAAAAGTGATCAAGCTGCTACCGGCCAAGCGCCAGTCGTTGTTCTTCTCGGCTACGATGCCTCCGGCGATCGTAACGCTGGCGAGTACCATTTTGAGAAACCCCTCGAAAGTGGAAGTTACCCCGGTTTCTTCAACGGCCGATACCATTCGCCAATCGGTGTTTTTCGTAGATAAATCAGACAAAAATTCGCTGCTGCTGCATATTCTGAAAGATGAATCTATTGCAACGGCATTGGTTTTCACCCGTACCAAACACGGGGCGGATAAGGTAGTGAAAGTATTGCGTAAAGCAGGTGTTACTTCCGAGGCGATCCACGGCAACAAGTCGCAGACCGCCCGCCAGAATGCATTGAAGAATTTCAAAAGCCAGACTACCCGTGTTTTGGTAGCGACCGACATCGCAGCACGCGGTATCGATGTGGATGACCTTACACACGTGATCAACTACGAAATCCCGAATATTCCCGAAACGTACGTTCACCGCATCGGTCGTACGGGTCGTGCGGGTGCGAAGGGCATTGCGTTCTCGTTCTGCGACCGAGAAGAAAAGACGTATCTCAAAGATATTCATAAGCTGATCGCCAAGAACATCCCGGTAGTAAACGACCATCCTTACGCGCTGGGCAGGTAATTGGTAGTATGTCAAAAAAAACCTACTCGGATATTGACCTTCCGCAAGCGCTTGCATTAAGCCAAAGACCGGACACCGTGCTGGTGGATGTGCGTGAAAGCTGGGAGTTTGAGGAGTTCAATGAAGGGGGAATCAATATCCCGCTGGCCGAGATCAGGGAAAAACGGCCGCTGGTGGCTCCTTATCAGACCATCGTGGTGATTTGCACCAATGGCGTCCGAAGCAAGGTTGCCGCTATGGATTACTGCCGCGTGCCTGAATGGGCCGACAAGCAGATTTACCATGTGAGAGGCGGCATTATCGAATCCGAATAAAATAAAACAGCCTCGCAAATCACCAGGAATTGCGAGGCTGATTCATTATTCTGATCTCCTAGACATTTAGTGTACCTTCAAAAACGCGCACTGCGGGCCCTATCAGGTAAATATCATTAAATTGCCCTTCTCCGGCCGTCTGGTACTCAACGGACAGCGTACCGCCGATGGTCTCCACCTGCACCGGGCCTTCCCAACCTTCGCGGATATGTGCGGACAGCGCGCAGGCTGTTACGCCCGTTCCGCAGGAGAAAGTTTCGTCCTCCACACCGCGCTCGTAGGTACGCACGCTGAGGTGATTGTCTTCGATCACTTCCACAAAGTTCACATTGGTACCGCCTTTGGGACCGTATACTGAGCCGTATCTGATCTCGCTGCCAACAGCCACGACGTCGGCTTCGTGGATATCGTCCACATAAGTCACATAATGCGGCGAACCGGTATTCATGAAATCATACGCCTCATATTGCTCCACGCCTTTCACATTCGACATTTTGAGGCGGATCGTATCACCCGAAACCGTTGCCTCATGCTCGCCGTCGACCGCTATGAATTTAGTGCTGTCCTTAAACAGCCCAAGGTCATTCGCAAAACGCACCACGCAGCGGCCACCATTCCCGCACATACTGCCTTCGCCACCATCGGCATTGAAATACACCATGCGAAAGTCGTAGCCCTCTGCATTTTGCAGAAGAATAAGGCCATCGGACCCCACCCCGAACCGGCGGTGGCAGATCGACGCGATCAACTCTTTTGAAACCGGGAATTGCAAGTTGCGGTCGTCGACCATTACGAAGTCGTTTCCGGTGCCCTGGTATTTATAAAACGCGATACTCATATTTGTGGTCGTTTTCCGTCGGTTTAAACGGACGGATAAGGAAAAAACAAATCTTTCAGTCAAAAAAGCATCAAATCTCTCTCTTTCTCTCAATTCCCGTCAGTTTAAACTGACGGCAAGGGTTTTGTTTTTTAAAAAAAATCAGATTGATTTTTTTTAAAAAACAAAACCCTGCAAGAAAAATTCGCTTGCAGGGTTTTAAAATTTCGTGCCGAAGCTCTTTGCAGATTACTTCGTTGTTTTGAGCTCTTTAATACGAGCGGCTTTACCCTGACGGCCACGCAAGAAGAACAGACGCGCACGACGTACCTTACCACGACGAATAAGCTCGATTTTCGCGATGCTTGGTGAAAGGATTGGGAAAACACGTTCAACACCGATACCGTTTGAAATTTTACGAACTGTAAAAGTTTCGCCAGCTCCGTTTACGTTACGACGCTGCATAACGGTACCCTGGAACTGCTGGATACGCTCTTTGTTACCTTCACGGATTTTCACGTGAACGTTGATCGTGTCGCCTGATTTGAAATCAGGATACTCGGATTTACGATTTTCAATCGTAGCTTCTACGAGTTTAATAAGTTCGCTCATGACGAGTGATTTTATGGATTTAAAATGATAGCTTGCTCCCAGCGGACGGGGTGACGCCCCTTCATTCAAAACAGCTTTTGAGAAAACGAGTGCAAATCTAGCACTATTTTTTTGCAACTGAAAGCTTTTCCCGTGACTATCATGAAGATTTTCAATGTAGAACAGATCCGGGCCATGGATGCCTACACCATCGCACGCGAACCTATCAATTCCATCGACCTCATGGAGCGCGCCTCACAGGCATTTGTACGCTGGTTTTGTAATCAATATGTAAATACCCGTCCCATCGCCGTCTTCTGCGGCAAAGGAAACAACGGCGGCGACGGCCTGGCCATCGCCCGCATTCTGAGCGGATGCGGCTATGATGTACAGGTTTTCGTCGTCGAATATAACTTGAATGCAACCGACGACTTTCGTCAGAACTTGTCGCGGTTAGCCGATCACCTGACGCCACGCCTCATCCAATCTGAAAACGATCTTCCCCGACTGGAAAAGAAGGTCGTCTGCATTGATGCACTGCTCGGTTCTGGTCTGTCGCGGCCGGTGGAGGGATTGCTGGGCATTGTAATAAAGTATTTAAACGACCTCCCCAACCGGTTACTCGCCGTCGACATTGCCAGTGGCCTTTACACCGACCGCCCCAACGGCCCTTCTGATATCATCATAAAACCCAGATACACCATTACATTTCAGCTCCCGAAACTCTCATTCATGCTCCCGCAAAATGCGGAGTATGTCGGCGAATGGCATGTTGTGGACATTGGGCTGAGTTCGGAATACATCAAAAATACCGATACACATTACTATTTCACCGACAAACCAGAAGCCGAAAAGCGCATTAAACCAAGGCAAAAATTTTCGCACAAAGGCACATTTGGGCACGCCGTGCTCATTGCCGGAAGTTATGGCAAAATGGGTGCTGCCGTCCTCTCAGGCAAGGCGTGCCTGCGTTCGGGTGTGGGCCTGCTCACGATGCATGTACCCGCGTGTGGGTATGAGATTGCCCAGATATCAGTCCCGGAAGCGATGACGACGGTAGATGAATCCGAAAAATACATCAGCGAAGCACCTGACCTGGGCTCCGCCACGGCTATCGGCATCGGGCCGGGCATAGGCCAGGCCCCTGCAACAGCGAAAGTGTTGGAGAAAATCCTGGGACAGGCAAAAGTGCCGGTCATTATTGATGCGGATGCCCTAAACATACTTTCCACCCACCCGCATTTGCTTTATAAGCTGCCGGCCAATACGATTCTTACACCGCATCCCAAAGAATTTCAACGGCTTGCCGGGGACAGCAGCAACGAATACGAGCGGCTGGAAAAAGCACGGGTGTTTTCTTCGAAATATAAAGTGATTATTTGCCTGAAAGGTGCGAATACTGCTGTTGTTTTACCTAATGGCGAAGTCCATTTCAATTCCACAGGTAACCCCGGAATGGCCACCGGCGGCACAGGAGATGTGCTTACCGGCATTATCACCAGTTTGCTGGCACAAAAATACGCCCCGGCAGACGCCGCGATTCTGGGCGTTTACCAACACGGCCTGGCCGGTGACCGTGCCGCCGAAGCCCGCGGGCAAACCGCGCTGATCGCGTCAGATGTAGTGGAGTGCCTGGGTTGGTAACGATCTTAATTTGAAGTAAATTTGATTAAATCATTTATCAAGGCTTATGGACTTTCTAGAAAGAATCACGATCGACCCGGGCATTTGTCATGGCAAGCCCTGCATCAGAGGTATGCGTTGGCCTGTGGAAGTGATTATCGACATGCTAGGCTCAGGAATGTCAATCAATGAGATTCTCGAAGATCATCCCGAGCTCGAAAGAGACGATATTCTGGCTAGTTTAAATTACGCCAAGATGTTGGTATCGGGAAGGACTATCAATGAAGCTGCATAATGAACTTCCTATGCGATGTTCATATACCTATTAAACTAGCGAAGTTTCTTCAAAGCAAGGGGCATTCGGCAAAACACGTAAATCAGCTATCCGCCAAATGGCATACCGAGGATTCTGAGATTTGTTCGATCGCTGATAGAAACCAATGGATTGTCATTACAAAGGATGAAGACTTCCGCGCGTCCTTTTTACTCCGGCGTACTCCCCGCAAACTAATCCGTATCAGCCTTGGGAACATTTCAAACGAGGCATTGATCGAACTCTTTTCGGAGCACCTTGCATTAATTGAGGACATTGATCAAAACCAGTTCTTCTATCTTGAATTGGGTAAAATCAATACACTCTACACATTCTAACTCAATACCTGATAAACCACAAACGCCGAAACATAGGCTAGCACGGTCAGATAGGCGAGCTGGATCATGGGCCATTTCCAGCCGTGGGTTTCGCGGTAAACCACGGCGATGGTGCTCATACACATCATGGCGAATACGTAGAATATCAATAATGAATAACAAACAGCTGGCGTAAACATCTGCCCGCCGGTTTCGGGGTTCTTTTCCTGAATAAGCCTTTGTTTTACGGTTAGAACATCTTCCGTATCGCCACTGATGCTGTAAATCGTAGCCATCGTGCCTACAAACACTTCGCGGGCTGCGAAAGATGCGAGTAACGCAATGCCGATCTTCCAGTCGTAACCGATAGGTTTGATCACCGGTTCGATGAAACGGCCAAACTGGCCTGCATATGAACTTTCCAGCCTTGCCGATGCAACGGCGGCATCAATTTGTGCTTGCGGCGCTGCGTTCATGGAAGCAACAACCTGCTGTTCGGCCACATTCATGTTATCTCCCGGGCCATAGGAAGCCAGCACCCAAAGGATAATCGAGATCGCCATAATGACCTTACCCGCTTCAAGTACGAAGGATTTCACACTTTCGTACATCGTATACCCGACGTGCCCCCAGCGCGGCAGTTTGTAAGAAGGCATTTCGAGCATAAAATAGCTCGGTTCTTTTCTTGGAATAAACAATGACAACAACCAGGCAGAGCCTAATGCCCCGAGCAACCCGAGCAGGTAAAGGCCGAAAAGTACCAATCCCTGCACATTAAATATGCCCAACACCTTCGTTTCGGGTACCACTACGGCAATGAGGATTGCGTAAATCGGCAAACGTGCGGAGCAACTCATTAACGGGGTTACCAGAATAGTCAGCAAGCGCTCATACCGGCTGCTGATGCTGCGGGTCGTCATGATAGCCGGCACCGCACAAGCGACGCCCGAAATAAGGGGCACCACGCTGCGGCCATTCAGCCCGAAACGGCGCATAAGCTTATCCATAATCACCATCACCCGCGCCATATAGCCCGATTCTTCCAGAATGGCAACCAATGCAAAGAGGATCGCGATTTGCGGAATAAAAATGATAATGCCACCGATACCAGCCATGATACCGTCGGTGAGCAGGTCGTTCAGCACGCCTTCGGGCAATGCTCCTTTCACCCATTCGATCGCCGCGGCAGTACCGGCGTCGATCATGTCCATCGGATATGATGCCCAGGCGAATATGGCCTGGAAGACGATCAGCAGCACGATGGCAAATGTAACATAGCCCCAGACACGGTGCAGCAGGATGCTGTCCAGTTTACGGGTCCAATACGGCGGCTCGATGGCACCTTCCGATTTAACGGCTTTGGAGACGATCGGCTTTATTTTCTCATACCGCGCAACGGTCTCGTTGGCGAGGAAGTTATTTTCGTCGAAACCGTATTTCTCGATCAGCGCGTCAAGCTTAGCCCTTACCGGCTGTTCGAGAAAAGAAAAATTATCATGCTGACAAACATATTGCAATGCAACATAGTCATTATCAAGCTGGTGAATTTCCCTCACCTCGTTGATCAGCCCTATTTCATTTTCCTTGGGTTCATAGAAATACTGCAACACCGGTTTTTCGGTGCGCTCGGTAATCTGTTTTACTGCCTCTTTCAGGCTCTTTATTCCCTCTCCCGTCCGCGCATTAATGCGTACCACCGGCACATGAAGCTGCATAGCCAGTTGCACAGCATTCACGGTCAGGTTCATGCTTTCGGCCACATCGAGCATGTTCAAAGCCAGTACCGAGGGAATGCCCAGGTCGTTGATCTCGGTAAAAAGCAACAGGTTTCGCTGCAAATTGGAAGCGTCGGCCACAATCACCACCACGTCCGGAAAATCGGGATGTTTGGGGTTCGCGAGAATGTCCATTACCACAACCTCGTCGCGCGATTTGGGATAAATACTATATGTACCCGGCAAATCCACCAACGTCACATGCGAATCGTCGTGACCATTGGCACTGGCAATGCGAAATGTTCCTGATTTTTTTTCGACCGTCACACCCGGGAAGTTGCCTGTTTTCTGGCGCATTCCGGTGAGTGCATTAAATAGCGTAGACTTGCCGGCATTCGGGTTACCTACCAGCGCAACTTTTATATTTCCCTGTTTCAATGGAGAGGCTGTATGCGGAACGCAATCTTTACTCTAATTCAATCACTGCGGCTTCGTTCAAACGCAACGACAGGCTGTAATGGCCGCCAACGTTGATGCAGATCGGGTCACCGAAGGGCGCGATCGCATCCAGCCGTACTTCGCATCCTGGCAAACAACCCATTTCGAGCAGTTTCAGCGACATTGTGCGGTCCGTAAATGATTTGATTATGCCCTTTTCACCCTTTTTGAGGTGGGAAACGGTACGAGCCGACATACGTTCCTTATTTAGATTCATTTTATTTAAAGTACAAATAAAGCACTCTCAGACGGTAAATCAAACTTTACTTTGCCTAATGTGCCTACCGGTCGTCAAATCGTTCAAAATCCTGACCGTTTTATTATTTCCCTCCGGCTTTGTGTCGTACTTTTGCAGCGCGAAACGAAGTACCAAAAGCCGGGAAAAGTGTCGCTGGTTACATTACAACAGCAAACCGGAAGCCAAAGGCCAAAAGCCGATGGCCCACACCAATCACCTTGAACGAAATTAAGACCCTGATCTGGAAAGAAGTAACGCTCGAATGGCGCCAGAAATACGCCCTCAGCGGAATGCTGCTTTACGTGGTCAGTACGGTATTTGTTTGTTACCTAAGTTTTAATCTTCGTCGCAACCAGCTGACACCCATTGTCTGGAACACGTTGTTCTGGATTATTTTGCTCTTTACGGCGGTGAATGCCATTGCAAAAAGCTTTTCACAGGAACGCCACGGTCGGCTGCTCTACTACTACAACCTGTGCAGCCCTCAGGCTATTATCATTTCCAAAATCATCTATAATTCGCTGGTAATGGCGGTATTATCGGGACTTGGATTTATATTCTACGCATTTGTAATGGGTAACCCGATTCAGGACAATGGCCTGTTCTCGATCTGCATCCTGCTGGCTTCCATTGGTTTTGCCTCCGTTCTCACACTCATTGCGGGGATTGCGTCCAAGGCCGATAACAGTGCTACGCTGATGGCCGTGCTCAGTTTCCCGATCATCCTGCCCATGCTGCTCATGACGATCCGTCTCGCGAAGAACGCGCTCGACGGGCTCGACTGGTCGGTCAGCACGGATGAAATCACCACACTATTATCGATCGATCTGATAGTAATTACGCTCAGCTACCTGCTTTTCCCCTATTTATGGAGAAGCTGAAAAACAGCAGGTTACAGGGCACAACTTTTAAAGCATAAGTTCAAAATGAGAAAGATCTGGTGGAAAATCCTCTGCATCGTGATCATCTTCTACGTGATCATCATGGGATTTATCGGTCCCGTTCCACGCCTTCCAATTATTAACGAAAGTATCAGAAACACCTACTTTCACGTGGCGCTGTGGTTTGCAATGACCATCCTGCTTTTTACATCTATGATATACTCGATCCGCTATCTCAGCAAGGGAAGGATCGGAGATGATGATATTGCCAGCGAAATTGCCAAATCGGGCATCTTTTTCGGGGTATTGGGCTGTCTGACAGGCTCTGTTTGGGCTAATTTTACCTGGGGAGATCCCTGGCCGAACGATCCCAAGCTCAATGGCGCTGCTGTGGGTATCCTCATTTACATGGCCTATTTGCTGCTCAGAAGCTCTTTTGAAGATGAGCAACGCCGGGCACGGATATCTTCGGTTTACAACATTTTCGCTTTCGCGGTCTTTATTCCGATCATTTATATCCTGCCGCGCCTGACGGATTCACTGCACCCCGGTAGCGGTGGGAACAGTACATTTGGTTCTTACGACATCGACAACGACATCCGTAAGGTATTGTACCCAGCAGTAATTGGCTATATCCTTCTTGGCCTGTGGGTTGCAGAGCTGAGAATACGCATTAAACGGATCAGACGATTCCATGAGGAAGAGTTGATCAAAACAGGCAGATTGTGACATTCCGGCCTGATTTGGGCCGTTTACAAACGTTTCAAAGTAAAATTTCGTTAAGGTTTTAGTCCATTCATATATACAATGAAAAGAATTTCCCTCATCCTCCTGACATTGCTGGCCATTTCCGGCAACCTGTTCGCGCAGGCGGGCGACACATCCGTTGCAATGGCCGACAAGCTTCGTGAAGACGGTAAAATATGGGTCGTAGTGGCCGTCGTGGCCGTTATTTTCGCAGGCATTGCGATTAATATGCTCCGTATCGATTCCAAGTTGAAAAAGATTGAAAAAGAACTCAATATCAAGTAAGCCCTATGAAAAAGATACAGATATTCGGATTGGTCATCATCGCGGTTGCAATTGGTATTATCGTTTCAACTGCCGGTGATGCAAGTACTTACGTCGATTTCACCAAAGCCAAAGAAATGGCGCAGGATGGCGACAATGAGAGCATTCACGTGGTAGGCAAGCTTAAAAAAGACGCTGCCGGCCAGATCCTGGAAATGGAATACCGACCTGAAATCGACCCTAACCTGTTTGTTTTCACATTGGTAGACAATAATAACGTGGAGCAAAAGGTGGTCTATAAAAACACCAAACCGCAGGATTTCGACAAATCCGAGCAGGTCGTAGTGGTGGGCAAAATGCGTGACGGCTCATTCTCTGCCGAAAAGATCCTCATGAAATGCCCGTCGAAATACGAGAACGGTAAAATGGAAACCACGGAACATACCGCGAAAGAATCATGATTCACAGTACGATCGGAAGTGCAGGGCACCTGCTGGTTATAGTCGCATTTGTAACGGCCATCCTGGCTACATTCGCTTATTTCAAAGCGGGTATCGCAGGAGGGACCGTCGAAGAGACGCAGAGTTGGAAAAAGTTCGCGCGCGGCGTTTTCTGGGTACATTTGGCGGCAGTGTTGGGTGTGGTGTTCTCGCTCTACTGGATCATCGGTAACCATTATTTCGAATACCATTACGCCTGGAAAAACTCGTCGCTTTCCCTGCCCACAGGCTACACCATTTCCAGCTTCTGGCAGGACCAGGAAGGCAGCTTCCTGCTCTGGATCTTCTGGAACGTGGTGCTTGGCGCGACGCTGATCTTCACTAACCGTTCGTGGGAAGCCCCGGTAATGACCGTTTTCGCATTGGTACAGGCGTTCCTTACCTCCATGATCCTCGGCGTGGTAATCCCCGGCCTCGATCTGAAAATCGGCTCTACGCCATTCCTTTTGCTAAAAGAGGTAATGCCCGATCTACCGGTCTACAAAATGGACCCGAATTTCATCCCGAAAGACGGTAACGGCCTCAACCCGCTATTGCAGAACTACTGGATGGTGATTCACCCTCCTACCCTCTTCCTCGGCTTCGCGAGCACGCTTATTCCGTTCTCATTCGCGATTGCTGGCCTTTGGACCAAGCGCATTCACGAATGGATCCGTCCTGCCTTACCGTGGTCGCTGTTCTCAGCATTGGTTTTGGGTGTAGGTATTTTAATGGGTGCTTACTGGGCTTATGAAACGCTCAACTTCGGTAGCTACTGGAACTGGGATCCCGTGGAAAACTCGTCTATCGTGCCCTGGATCGTCCTGGTGGCGGCGGTACACGTGATGATCATCGCGAGAAGGAATGCGACGGCATTGAAAACATCGTTCATCCTTACGATTGCGACGTTCATTCTGGTCCTTTACTCGACCTTTATGACCCGCAGCGGTGTGCTAGGCAATGCTTCGGTCCACTCCTTTACCGACCTTGGACTGTCGGGTCAGTTGCTGATCTACCTTTTTACATTTATTATCGTGGCGGTCGGTTTGTTGGTTTACCGCTGGAAATCGCTGCCAAGCGATGAGGAGGAAGTATCGACTTACTCGCAAGAATTCTGGCTCTTCATCGGTGCCACATTGCTTTGCCTTTCCGGCTTCCAGATCATCGCTACCACTTCCATTCCGGTTTATAACAAAATCGCCGAGGCATTCGGTACCGTGCTGAATATGGCGCTTCCGGCCGACCAGGTAGCGCATTACAACAAGTTCCAGCTTTGGTTCTTTGCATTGATTATCGTTCTCACCGGTGTAGGCCAGTATTTCTGGTGGAAAAAAACCGGCAAAGGCAAATTGCAGGCATTGTACAACCCACTATTGGTTGCATTGCTGATCAGCGCTGCCGTGATCACATTCAAGCAGGTCCGCGACATCCAGTACATTGCGCTGCTCACGACTTCGATTTTTGCGGTGGTGGCCAACGGCAATATCCTGCTGAACATTATCCGGGGTAACTATAACCTGTCGGGCGGCGCGATCACGCATATTGGTGTAGCGCTGATGCTGATCGGTATTCTGTTCTCGTCGGCCTATACCAAGGTTGTTTCGATCAATAACTCCGGTTTGATGATCTCCCGCAGCGAGGAGTTTACGGCTAACGACAATAAGGAGAACAAAGAAAACATTACCCTTTGGCTCAACAAGCCTGAGAAAATGGGCGATTACATGCTCACCTGGCGCGACGTGCGCGTAGAGCCGCGTCACATTCCGGGTTACATTCCTAAGAGCTGGGTCGATATCGTAGAAGGCGATTTCCACGCCGTTGCATTGCGTGACATCGAGTTGAATGGCCAGAAATACAACAAAAAGGGCGATACCCTGGAAATTTTCCCGGAAAACTTCTATTACGAAATCGAGTACCGCGAACCGTCGGGCAAGATATTCACGCTTTTCCCTCGCGTGCAGATCAACCCGCGCATGGGTGGCATCGTTTCCTCACCGGACATTCAGCGCAAGGTCGATAAGGATTTGTACACCTACGTTTCGATGGTGACCAACCCTACCGCCGAGCCCGTATGGAGCCAGACGGAAAGCTTTACCGTTAACCTGCGCGATACTTTCTTTGTAAACGACTACGTGGCTATTCTCGACAACGTGGTACGTACCGAAGACGTGGAAGGCATTAAACTCAACGAAGGAGATGCGGCGGTGAAAGCGATCATCCGCGTGCTCGACAAAGACAAGGAATTTGTAGTAACCCCGTCTTTTGTGATTCGCGACCGTATGGTAGCGCGCAAGCCGGAAACGAGCAATGAGCTTGGTATGCGCATTCAATTCAACGAAATCAACCCGCAAACAGGGCAGTTTACATTTGGTGTGAACACGACGCAGCGCGACTTCATCGTCATGAAAGCGACCGAAAAACCATTGATCAATATCCTCTGGCTCGGAACTTTCGTGCTCGTGATCGGTTTTGTGATGGCTACCATCCGCCGTTTCAGGGATTTTGTCAAAATGCGCAACAAAGAAAGCGCCGCGACGGAGCCTAAGGCCAAAGTGACACCGAAAGTCCAAACTGCGTAAGCGATTCATTTGAAATACATTATAAAGCGTTCCGGCATTAAAATGCCGGAACGCTTTTCTTTTAAATACCAGAAACTAAGTTAACCGGCCTCTCCCGAAAGGTTTTGTTTGAGTTGCGTATAGAGGTGAGTATTTTGCGGAACTCAATCGACCTCATTACACATGGACAAGCCGCAACAAACCTCCCGGCGCGAATTTCTGCGCCAATCAGCCCTGTTCGCAGGCGCTTCACTTATTTCAACCCACGCATTCGGAAGCATTCATATTGGCAAACAAACCCGCGTGATCGTGATCGGTGGCGGGTTTGCCGGGCTGGCCGCTGCCTATGCCCTCAAGCAAAAGAATGTGGACGTAACGGTGCTCGAATCCCGCAACCGCATTGGCGGAAGAGTGTTTTCCCATACTATTGATCCAAAAGAAAACCTGGTCGTGGAACTAGGCGCCGAGTGGGTAGGCAACTCTCATGAGCGCGTACGTGCGCTATGCGGCGAATTTGGTATCCCTTTGCTCAATAACCAGTTCGACACCCATTTGATTTATCAGAACCAGTACACCAAAGCCAACGCCTGGGACTACTCCGAAAACTGGAAACCTAAATTTCAGGCATTGCTCGACGGTTATAAGCAGCTCAATGAAACCCAGAAAGAGCAGCTCGACGGCATCAGCTGGTGGCGCTACTTAGTCAACAACGGCTGCGAGGGCAAGGACCTGATCATCCGCGAACTCCTCGACAGCACGGATTTCGGAGAGAGTATCCGGCATGTGTCCGCGATGGTGGCCTTGTCGGAATATGCGGAGAGCAGTGAAAAGAATGAAATGGACCTTAAAATGCAGGGCGGCAATACGCAGCTCGCCAGGAAGTTCGCCGAAAAGATCGGGATCGAGCATATCCTCACCGGCCACACCGTCCGGCGCATTGAGCAGAAGGACAACGTGACTGTCACCTGCGATAACGGCAAAACTTTCGAAGCCGACCGGCTCATTTGCGCCATCCCGACATTCGCTATCCAGAAAATACAATGGGAGCCGGGGTTGCCCGACGTGCAGGCACAGGCCATTAACCAACTTCTGTACGCCCGGATCAACAAGAACGCGATTTTGTTTAAAGACAGGTTCTGGAAAGACGAGAGCTTCGACCTCATTACCGACCAGACGCCACAGTATTTCTACCACGCCACCAAAAACCAGAAATCGAAAAAAGGCGCGCTTATTTCCTACACAATCGGCGACAAAGCGGAACTGATCGCAAACCAGGACGATGCCTGGCGAAAAGATATGCTCCACCAGACGCTCAACCCGCATTTCAAAGGCGTCAGGAAGCGGATCGACTCGCAGGCCAACTACTATTGGGGAACCGATAAGTTGTCGCAGGGGGCCTACGCGATTTACGGTCTCAACCAATGGCACACGTTACGGCCTATTCTGCAAAAACCATTTCTGAAAACATCTTTCGCCGGTGAGCACCTTGCCGACTGGCAGGGTTTCATGGAAGGCGCGGTGGCCACCGGCGAAGCTGCTGCTGTGGAAGCACTGGCGATTTAAAACCGTAATCCAAGCCGCGTAAAGAAGAACGCTCCGTTGCTACCCATTTGTACCGGGTCCCAGGCACCACCCGATTCAGTCAATGCGGGCTGGAACTTGTCGGGATACACATTCAGAATGTTGCTGCCCCCGATGGATAGCGATACGTTTTTGGTGAATTTGTAATTCAATGTAAGGTCTGTCTGGACTTTGGGACTGTATGTATCGATCATATAGTCCCAATTGGCCAGCTTGATTTCGCCGAAACGGATAAACCGCAGCATCGCGCTGAACTTGCTGACCGAGTAGTCAAAAGTAAGGTTGATCTTCGACGGTGGTGCCGATGCGAGTACGAACCGCCGCTCGCGCTCATCAAAGTAAATATCCTCCTTCCCGGCCAGCTTCGGCACCGTATTCACCGGGCCGAGTTCCATCCAGTTGAAATTCGCAGCCACTGTGGTACTCAATCTGCCCACACCCAGCCGCATTGAATGCGCTACGATCACATCGAGCCCTTTGGTAGTAGTGTATTCCAATGCGTTGGTAAAGAATTGCGCCTTGCCTACCCGCAAATCTTTCAGCAATGCGCCGATATCTTCATCGTCGTCGCTGAACTGCCCGGTAAGCACCACGCGGTCTTTCACTTTTACATAATAACCATCCACCGTAACCGACAACCCCGAAGCCGGCGTGAATGTAATACCCAGGCTCGCATTCTGCGAAGTTTCCTGTTTCAGCTCCGGAATCCCCAGTGCTTTCGTAACCGCGCTATTGTTGTTGGCAAGCAGCACTTCCACGGGCTGTCCGTTCACGAAGTTGGTGAATGTCGAATTGAAATATTTCTGAGCCAGCGAAGGGGCGCGGAAACCGGTGCTTACCGAGCCGCGCAATGCCAACGCATCCGTGACTTTATAGCGCAGTCCAAGCTTGCCATTCAAAGTACTTCCAAAATCGCTGTATCGCTCAAAACGACCCGCCACATCAATCAGGAATTGTTTGGTAACATCCGCTTCGAGGTCGACATACACACCCACATTCGAGCGGGTATGGTTGGTCACGTCGGCTGGGCTGTAACCGGGAAAACCTTGCGAGCCTCCGGCGAATTGGGGATCGTAGTTACGGTAGGAAGCCTCTTCACCCGCGAAAATCTTGTAGCGCTCCGTACGGAACTCACCTCCGAATGCGACGTTAAGCCCCTGCATTATATTTTTATAAAAACGGCTGATATTCAAATTCGTAACATTCTGCCCCAGCTGAAAACCACCGGCATCGAACGATGTCTGCGAACGCTCGCCCAGCGACCTGTTCAGCGAGTTTTTAACACCAAAATGGAATTTGTTAAAACCATAGGTGTTGCTTAAATCAATATCCCATGACTTCCACACCCCACGAAAACCGGCAGCGACCGAACGGTCTTTGATTTTACTTGTAATGATCGGGTCGAATCCGTTGGGATAAACGGATGGAATATTGCGATCGTCGTCCGCGAAGCGAGTCCACGCGTAGGCATCGCCGCTGCGCTCGTTGAGGCCTCCGAAGCTGTAAAATTGAAAATTACTGCCGAGCGGTATTTTAGCATTGTAATAAATGGCCGCATTACGGATTTCCGGGTCGCCGTATTGGCGGCGCGCGAGGTCCGCCTCGCTGGCAACTGTGTTCGCGCGATTGGTATGATCGCGCGAATTGTAATCGGCTGTCAGGTTAACGAAGCCTTTTTTCGCGATTTTCAAGCCATAATTCGCATTGATATTGTAGTTCAATCCATCAAATTTTTTATCGTCGAAACGATATTTGGCTTTAAACATCCCCGCATTCGCATTCACAGTCAGTTGGTCTGTACTTTCCTTTAAAACGATATTGATCACGCCTGCGATGGCATCCGAACCATATTGTGCTGCGGCGCCGTCGCGCAAGATTTCGATGCGCTCGATAGCCGCCGCCGGTATCGCATTCAGGTCGGTACCGGTGTTACCCCGGCCGCGTGATCCGAAAAGGTTAACCAATGCGGATTGGTGGCGACGTTTCCCATTGATCAGCACGAGCGTCTGATCGGGTCCGAGCCCGCGCAATGAGGCAGGATCCACGTGGTCCGCACCATCGGAACCGGTCTGCCTGTTTGAATTGAACGATGGTGCGGCGAATTGCAAGAGTTGATTCACATCGAGCTGGCCCTGCTTGGTGGTCACTTCGCGGATATCGATTACGTCCACCGGCGCGGGCGTGTCCGTCGATGAGCGGTTAAGGTTTCGCGAGCCTACCACGGTCACCTGGTTCAGCACAGTGGCGTCCGAAAGTGCAAAATCCTGACTGGCAATGCCGTTCAATTCCCTTTCCACCTTATTGTAACCCACATAAGTCACTACCAAAGTCGCATTACTGTATCCGACAGCCAGACTGTATGTGCCGCTTCCGTCGGTCACCGTGCCATTGCCGGTTCCTTTTTCGACAACGGATGCTCCTATCAGCGGCTCGCCTTTCTCATCCGTCACTTTCCCGGATATTTGAAGGCCTTGCGCATGACAATAACATGAGAGGAACACGAAGAGCCATGTTTTGTATATCATTTTCATAAGACAAATATTAGGTGCTACTCGAACCAAATATGCAATATTCGTCTTTAAAATAAATAATAACCAAATAAAATTTCTTAAATGTTAATTTTTACAGAATTTATTTAAACCATCGGTTACATGAGGATAAAATGTAACATTTCCGTGTAAAAGCTTTTTCCAACTTCCTGCATTTCAAGCCGGTTGATATGTATCTTTGCCGCTTAAATATGTTTTTTGTATTCTGTTTCCTATGGTATCTGAACTCATCAAATCGGCATTGGGCCGCTTGCGAATTATCGCATTTCTTGAAGGCATTTCCTTTTTAGCGCTTCTCGGCATCGCAATGCCCCTTAAATATCTTGCCGGGCTCCCCCAGGCTGTGCGCATCGTAGGTATGGCGCATGGCGTGTTGTTCGTCCTTTTCGTGCTCCTGCTCATCCAGGTTGCCATAGAGAAAAGCTGGCCGCTCAAAAAATCGGCTTTGTCGTTCGCTTCTTCGCTGATACCATTCGGGACATTCTATGCAGATGCCCGATGGTTCAGAAACTGAGTATTCCCCGAACCTTTTATATTCCTAAACATCCCTTAAGATCAAGTGCTACGTACCTTTATCCTAACCCCTTTCATTTTCTGTTTCATCATTTTCCAAAGTATTGCCCAGAAACCGAACGAAAATTACCAGTACCATATCCATTCAGCCGCTTCGCCGGTCAAAATCGATGGTGTAGCCGACGACCCCGCATGGTCGGCCGCGGAAACGGCGAAAGACTTTTTCATGATCACGCCTATGGACACGAGCTTTTCCAGGGCGCTCACGGATGTGAAAATGTGCTACGACAAGCACAACCTCTACATCCTGGTTGTAAACTACAAACCGATCCAAGGCTCACTGATCGTGGAATCGCTGAAACGTGATTTTGCATTCGGGAAGAATGACAACTTCCTCCTTTTCATGGACACGTTCGATGACAAGACCAACGGTTTTTCGTTCGGTGCCAATGCAGCGGGTGCTCCCTGGGACGGCCAGCAGGGCGATGGCGGCACGGTTGACCTCAGCTGGGACAACAAGTGGGTAAGTTCCGTTAAAAACGAGGATGACAAATGGGTTTGGGAAGCGGCCATTCCCTTTAAAAGTATCCGCTATAAACCAGGTATTACACGCTGGGGCATCAATTTCAGTCGCCAGGATCTGACTATTTCCGAGAAATCGTCGTGGGCACCCGTACCGCGGCAGTTCCCGTCTGCGTCGCTCGCGTACACGGGCGTGCTCGTGTGGGATGTACCGCCCCCCAATCCGGGACCGAACATTTCGGTGATACCTTATGCGGCCATGCGCATGACGAAGGACCACCAGAACGACATTCCTACCAAATACAAACCGACCATCGGCGGCGACGTCAAAATAGGTCTTACACCATCGCTGAACCTCGATTTGACCGTCAATCCCGACTTCTCACAGGTGGACGTGGACGTGCAGCAGACTAACCTCGACCGTTTTGAGCTATTTTTTCCCGAGCGCCGGCAGTTCTTTCTTGAAAACGCCGACCTTTTCGCCAATTTCGGGTACGCTACCATCCGGCCGTTTTTCTCGCGGCGCATCGGCTTGGGCGTACCGATCCAGTTTGGGGCACGTATGAGCGGGAAGATCAATAAAAACTGGCGTATCGGCGTGCTGGATGTACAAACTGGCGCTAATGATACACTCACGCCCCATAACAACTACGCCGTGTTCGCATTGCAGCGGCAGGTGCTGGCGCGTTCCAACGTGCGGTTCATTTTTGTCAATAAAGATGCAACCAATTATACGCTCGAAAGGCATTCGGCCACTAACCGCTACAACCGGAACGTCGGTGCGGAGTTCAACCTTGCGAGCGCCAAAAACCTGTGGACGGGAAAGGTAATGTTCCTGAAATCTTTCACGCCCGGTAAATCCTCCGACGATTTCACGCACGCCGCCGACCTGAAATTCACCAAGGCGAATCTAATATGGCAATGGCAGCATGAGTACGTGGGCAAAAATTACAATGCGGAAGTCGGCTACGTCCCCAATGCCGTGCGCATGGGTTACTATAAAATCAGCCCGAACGTTGCCTATCTGTTTTTTATCAAACACCCGAAAATCATCAGCCACGGGCCGAAACTGGTAAGCAATGTTTACTGGGACAAAAAATTCGATCTGAGCGACCGGGAGTTCATCTTGTCCTACAACGTCAACTTTATCAACCGCGCGACGGTAGCCGTGTGGGGTTCCAGCAACTATGTGCGGTTGCTGCGCCCTTTCGATCCTACCAACCTCGGCGGCGCTACATTGGCGACCGGTACCGAGCATAACTGGAAAGCCGTCGGTTTCGACATCGTTTCTGGCCCTCAAAACCGCCTTACTTACCTCGCATCGGGCATTTTGGGGGGGTACTACCAAAACGGCAAGCGTAACAATCTGCGGGCCGAGCTTGGTTATCGCGTTCAGCCGTACGTCGCCATTACGATGGCCGGCAACTACAACGATATCCGGCTGCCCGAGCCCTGGAAGCGTACCCAACTGTGGCTCGTAGGTCCGCGCGTGGACGTGACGTTCACTAACAGCCTGTTTTTCACGACATTCATGCAGTACAACAACCAGGCCGACAATATCAACCTGAATGCCCGTCTGCAATGGCGCTACAAACCGGCTTCCGACCTTTTTATCGTGTACACCGACAATTATCTGCCCGAAAACTTCAAGGTGAAAAATCGGGCGATCGTGCTGAAATTCACTTATTGGTGGAATCTTTAATAAAACACTTCAATATTCTTCTTTTTGAGCTGGCTCAACTGCTCGCTGTATTTACGCTCGGCATCCTGTCCTAAAAACGGGTTGCCGCGCAAATGCAGCTTGTCGAGCTTGCTGATCTGCAAGAGCTGCATCGGAAATTCGGGAAAGTTGTTGCCCGACAAATCCAGTTCTTGCAGGTTTGTAAAAGCGACCAGCTGCGATGGGAAGGTGGTCAGCCAGTTGTAGCCGAGATCCACAATGCGCAACTCCTTCATACGCGTAATGCGCTCAGGTAGTTTGCTAAGGTGATTATGATGCGCGTAAAGTGTGTGCACGCGTTTCAGCTTATCGATGCGCTTCGGCAATGCGGTGACCTGATTATGGGAAACTGCAAAATGCGTCAGGCGTTTCAGCTTCGTGATCGATTTTGGCAGGGTTTCCAATTTATTATAATACAAATCCAGCACTTCCAGTCTGCGCATTTTTCGGATGCCTTTGGGCAACACTGCTACATTTGCCTTGTAGAAATTAAGGTCTTTAACGGGTTTCAATTTGCTGAAACTGGCATTAGTTAGACCGGTCAGCTGGTTATTCCCGAGCCAGAGCGTTTCGAGCTTTTTACAGTTGCGGGCAGCATGCGGGATGTCGGTAATGAGGTTCTTCTGTACATTCAGCAGCTGCAATGATTTGTTTTTGCTGATGGCAATGCTGTTATCACGTAATATGTTTTTGCTTAAATCGAGGTGCCGCAATTTGGGCAGGCGCGCCATGTCCAGATCGACGTTTTCGATATCGTTGTCGCCCAAAAACAGCTCTTCCAGGTTCGGGAAGCGGTATATTACTTCCGGGACGGACGTCAACAGGTTCTGTCCGAGCGCGAGCGTCTTCACCTTCAACGTATCTTTCGTCGCCACAGCCTCTACCAGGCCATGTACTACACTATCCTTTTTGATATGCGGCTCCCTGGGCGGCCGGGTGAAGAAGCCCACGAAAACGATGATAGAAGTTTTGGCACCGACCGTCCTGCGTGAGACAAAATCGGTGAGGTATGGCGCAATCCGGGACGAAATAATGGTTGCCAGCGAGTCGGCCACGGTCGATTCCTCCCGCTGCTTTCCGTTTACAGGTCGGAAACCGCTCGTGACGGCCAACACCAGGTAGTCGATTTTGCCCTTCTCATTCAGGTAAAGGGTGTTCCAGACCGTATAATCCCTAAATTTGTCGGTTTCGAGAATTTGTCCGTAAATACGCTCAAATGCCGTCTGTACCGTGTGCGGCTTTTCGTTCACTTCGCCTTCAACATTCAGGTAATCATGTCTTAGTTTCTGCGAAAGATCTTTGGGAACGTCTTTGTGGATCAGTACCACAGGCTGCGCCGCCAGGCCGATGCCTGCAACGAGCAATAAAACAGTGAAGAATATTTTCATGACAGGCAGTATTAAGTGAGCACGCAAACATAACTAAAAGAATAGTTATATTATTATACTTACTTATATATTTTCTGTCGTAATTTACTCATTCCTATTTACTCCGTTCAATCGTATACTGAACGAGTTGTTCGAGCGAGCGGCGGTAGGGTGAGTCGGCGAATTCGTTGAGCAATGTTAGTGCTTCCTTTACATACCTTTCCATTACCTCCTGCGCGTAGCGTAACCCCCCCGAGTCTTTCACGAATGCGATTACTTCACTTACCTTGTTGGGTTTGTGGCTTTCGTTGCGGATAATGTTGATAATGCGGCGTTTTTCGAGCCAGGGCGCGTGGTTGAGCGCATAAATGAGCGGGAGCGTCATTTTCTTTTCCTTGATATCGATACCGAGCGGCTTTCCGATTTCGTCCTCACCGTAATCGAAAAGGTCGTCCTTGATCTGGAATGCCATCCCTACCTTCTCGCCGAATGCGTGCATTTTTTCTACCACCTCCTTCGCCGCGCCTACCGAGCTGGCGCCCGCTGCACAGCACGAAGCGATGAGCGACGCGGTCTTCTGGCGGATGATCTCGTAGTAAACCTCTTCATTAATATCCAGCCTGCGGGCCTTTTCGATTTGCAGCAGCTCGCCTTCGCTGAGCTCACGGACGGCCGTCGAAACGATTTTCAATATTTTGAATTCCTCGTGATCGACCGAAAGTAGCAGCCCGCGCGACAACAGGTAGTCACCCACGAGCACGGCTATCTTGTTTTTCCACAATGCGTTCACAGAGAAAAAGCCACGGCGGTAATTGGAATCGTCCACCACGTCGTCGTGTACCAGGGTGGCCGTATGCAGCAGTTCGATCATCGCGCCACCACGGTAGGTCGATTCGGAGATATTGCCACAAACCCCTGCGGACAGAAATACGAACATTGGGCGCAGCTGCTTGCCTTTCCGCCTCACGATATAGTTCATGATCTGGTCCAAAAGCATTACTTCGCTTTTCATAAACTGGCGAAACTTCTGCTCGAAAGCTTTCATCTCATCCGCAATAGGAGCCTGAATTTCCTTTATTGAAAGGGTCATATTCATGTACGAGGGCTTAAAGGTCCCTCCTGATAATAAAAGGAAGCGAACAGGGGCATAAGTTTGTAAATATGTTCGTTTAACCCTCTGAACTCTGATCTTCAAATTTGGAATAAAATCTTCTGTTTATATCAATTTTAAACCGAAAATGTTTAGAATTGAACAAAGGCCAGGGCGTCCAAAACTGCCGACAGCCGACAGCCAGCAGCCGAAGTACAAAACTAAACCACGTAAACCAGTCGATATGAAAGCACTCGTTCTCGGCGGAGGATCTATGAAGGGAGCATTTCAGGTAGGTGTGATCCAGGCAGTCCTGGAAAACGGTTTTGAACCTGAAATGGTGTACGGGATTTCGGTAGGCTCGCTCAACGCCACGTTCCTCGCCAATGAAACCGGCAAGCAAATAGCCGAAAACAAAAAGATAGACTGGCCGCTGGCAGGTCGTAAGCTGCTCGAATTCTGGATCAAGAATATCACCCAGCCCCAGGATATTTCCACGCTGCGCTCACGGGTAATGCTGGGGATGAATACACTAATGAGCCGCTTTGACGGCATTGTGGACCCGTCGCCCCTGCATCAGCTCATCCGCAAGCACCTGCACGACGATTACCTCCGCGATACGCCCATTAAGGTTAAGGCCGGTGCTGTGAACATTGGTACCGGGGAAATGAAATATGTCTCCACACAGGATCCGCATTATGTGGATTTTGTATGTGCCAGCTCATCGATTCCGATGCTGATGCCGGCAATCGAAATCAACGGTCAGCTTTACCTCGACGGCGGTTTACGCGAGGTCGCGCCTATACGCGAAGCGATCGAGGACGGGGCAACGGAAATTATCCTGATCGGCTGCCATTCTCCCCTGCTCTACCAGCCGGAAGATATTAACACGCGCAATCTGATCACGCTGATCGAGCGTGTGCGGGATATTACCGTGAACCAGATTGTGAACAACAATATTCAATGGGCCGAGTCGTACGTCGACCGCTCGAACCTTCGGGGCAAGCCGATGAAACTGACGGTAGTAAGGCCATCGACACCGCTTTTCCTCGATTTACAGCATTTCAACTCGGAAGATATTTCGAGGCTGATCATAGAAGGCTACCGCGCGGGTGTGGAATCAATTTTGAATGCCGAAAAAGGCGGAGACTCGTCGATTACCGATCCGGCTATTAATGGAACGGCCATTCGCGATTCTTCCAGACATGGGCCACTTCACACTGAATCAAACAATGTAAAATCGTAATGAAAAACCAGACAAGGCAGATATTCGCGGTACTGCTGCTCGCTGCCCTCTCACACACTGCCCAGGCCCAAACCGGTGACTGCCGGTTCAAAGACGCCGAAGCGCTGAAAAGTTACCTGAAGCCAGGCAAGCGTACCACACCATTAATCATGGCGCACCAGGGCGGTACCGAAGACGGCTTCCCCGGAAACAGCATGGCTACCTTCGAACGAACTTACGCAAAAGTGCCATGCGTGCTCCTTGAAATCGACGTCCGCGCCACAGCTGACAGCCTGCTCGTCATCTCGCACGACGACGACCTTGCATTAAAGACGAATGGCAAGGGCTTATTGAGTAAAAAGAAGTGGAAAGAAGTCAGCAAACTGAGGTTAAAAGATCCCTATGGCTCCATGACGGAGCACCCCATACCCACATTCCAGGATGTTTTGAATTGGTCGGCCGGCAAGAATTTGGTCCTGATCGTCGATAAGAAGCCCGAAACCAGCATTACCCAAACTATCAAAATGCTTCAAGGAACGGGAAATCTTTATAAATCGGTATTGATCTGCTATTCGCTACAAGAAGCCCAGTTCGCACATAAGCTGGCACCACAGCTCATGCTGGCGGTAGGTTTCAACAGCCTCGAGCACATCGACACGATCGAGCAGTCGGGCTTGCCGTTTGAACAGCTTGTGGCGCTCACGCCACGAGAATTGCAGGACGGATCATTTTACCAGCGCATTCACGACCTGAACGTCGCATCTTCACTAGGCACGAACGGCAATATCGACACGCTTCAAGCCACGGATTCACGGCCATTGTACCAAAAGATCCGGGATTCCGGCGGGCCGGATATTATCTGTACCGACAATCCGATTTTGTTGCAGAGTATTTTTTATAAGAGGGACTGAAAGGAGGAAAGGGAGGATGGAGGAAAGGGAGGATGGAAAATGTCAGGCTGACAATAAGCAAAACAAAACGAGCCCGCATTACTGCGGGCTCGTTGTTATCTGAAGGCTCGCTATCCTTAATTAAAAATATAACGGATACCGATTTGTGCCTGCCATACGTCGTTGATTGTTCTTGACTTCACAAACGCATCACGTACGAGCACAGTCTCAGTGGATGTGCCGTTGCTGATAACCTGCGTACCCATACGGTAGGTGGGAACACCCTGAGCGTTTACACTCGCGAAGTTGAGCGGGTTGGATTGCGTGCTGTTCGAAGAAGCAGTTACCTGGTTTGCTACACCCCATTTATTGTTGATCATATTACCAACGTTGAAAATATCGGCACGCAGACGGATGATATTCTTCTTGTCCTTTTTGCCCACTTTTACGTAGAAATCCTGCTCGACCGTTACATCGAAACGGGTCAGCCATGGGTAAGCACCGCCATTACGCTCTGCATATTTGCCTTTTCTTTCCGACAGGTAAGGATGGTTGTCGATGTATTTCTGGAATGCTTCGGCCTGCTGTTCCGGCGAGAATGTATAAGTTTTGCCGTTCGCAGTAGTTGTCAGCGTCTGGAAAGTAAGGTCGCTTGCTTTGTTTGGAACAAAGATCAGGTCGTTGTTCTGACCGTCGCCGTTCATATCGGTAGCGCTGATGTAGGAGATTTTGGTACCGCTTGAAGATACGCCTCCCAATGTAATCATCGTAGCTCCACCGAATTTACCGCCATACTCTTTGCGGTAAGAAACGTAACCTACGAAGCGGTGACGAACGTCGTTACCTGAATAGGCCAGATCAAGATAGTTCAACCCATTCACACCCGGCACGTTGCCTTCCACGGTAGAAGAAACCGAAGCAATGTCCTTAGCCATACCGTAAGTATAACCTACCATTCCACCGAAACCGCGTGTCGCAGGTTTTTCGAGTTTACCGGTCAATGAGTAAGAATAGCCTTTATTCGTGTTAGTCAATACGTAAACATTTGATACGTCGTCTTCTATTAAGCGGGCTGTCGTCGCAGCACCTCCGCTAAGACCCGACGCAGGGAACCTGTTGCGAGTATCAGGACCTGCGAATTGTGCAGTAGGCGCTTTCAGGTTTACATCAATGTAGCGAAGCGAGTTGTAGTTTTTGTTGAAAATACCTTCCACGGTGGCTACAACGCCCCAGCCAAGTTGCTGGTCGATACCAATGTTACTTTTCCAAATTTGTGGCAACTTCAAATTTTCGTCCGATGCGTTCACCTGATAGCCTTTAAGTACCCCGGTCGAATCCGGATTGTAACGCGACGGATCCAATGTGAAAGGGTAGGCAGTCGTATTGCTTCCGGAGATGGTTGCAGAGTTCACACCATTGTTACCCAACTGGTTCGAGATCAACACGTAAGGAATGCGGGAAAGAAACAAACCGGTTCCTCCGCGAACCTGCGTAGTGCGGTCGCCTTTTACATCCCAGTTGAAACCTACGCGTGGTGAAAGGTAAACGCGGGATTTGGGAACATTACCTGTATTCACTTTATAAATTCCGCCATTCGGATCGCGGAAGTCTATTTTCGCGACATCTGCATTGTAATATTGCTTCGAAGTATTCGGCATGTTGACATAATCAGCGCGAAGACCGGCAGTAAGTTTGAAGTTAGGTGTAGCCTGGAACTCGTCCTGTGCGTACAAACTGATCGTCTGTGTTTTGAACACCTGCCATGGAGCGGCACCGCCCGGAAGTAATGAGTAGCGGTAGTTAAAACGTACCACGGTATCAGGAGCAGTCGTCAGGTCCTTGTTTGCCAGGTATGCATTCGCTGCATTTTTGAAATCCTGGATCGATTTGAATACCCAAACACCATTTGAGGTCGGGAAGAACAGGTTGTTCGACTTGAAGTGCTCATATGACGCACCGACAGTCACTGTATGCTTTCCTGCGAAATACGTCAGGTTGTCGGTAATGTTGAAAGTAGAGTAATCCAGACGGTTGTTCGGTGTAAATGGATCCGAACCGATGGTAGTGTAAGTCGATCCGTCTTTCTGGATTTCGATCGTCGGGAAGATCGGCGCTTTATATTTGCGGTCTTCAATCTGTTTATTGAATGTACCGATCAGGTTGTTGGCAAACTTACCGCCGAAGTTCGAGTTCAATTCCGCTACGAAGGAACGCGTGTTGTCCTGGATAATGTAGCCTGTATTCTGCGGAGAAATCGCCGAAAGCGAATTGGTGCGGTTACCGAAACCTGCCGTGTTGGAGCTGTTGCTTTGGCTGATCAACACGTCCGAATCCGAATCGTGGTGCGAGTAACGCAATGTCAGCTTGTGCTTATCGCTGATGTTGTAGTCGATGCGGGCAAGAAACTTCTTGCTTGTGTTCTCGTTGTTAAAGCCGTCCAATGCACCTACGTCGTACTTGAACTTGTCTTTCATGAAGGAAGAAAGGTCCTCCATATCAGCCAATGTAGTTCGCGATATGTTACCGCCTGATCCCTGGCCACGGTTCAGTACGAAGTCGAGCGCCGGGCTTGAACGTTTTACGAACTCACCATTTACAAAAAAGAACAGTTTGTTCTTGATGATCGGACCGCCCAGGCGGAAACCGGTTGTTTTTTCGTTGAATTCAGCCACCTTGAAATCGCTGCCGTCAATCTTCTTTCCTGCCAGGCTCTTGTTTTTAAAGAAATGGAAAACAGAACCTGAGAATTCGTTGGTACCCGAGCGCGTTACCGCGTTGATACCCGCACCCGCGAAGCCCGATTGACGCACGTCATAAGGAGCGATGTTGATCTGTACTTCTTCGATCGCATCCAGAGAAATCGCCGTCGAACCAGTACGACCACCCGCCTGCGCTTCGTTACCCAAACCGAAACCGTTGTTGAACACGGAACCATCAATGGTGAAGTTGTTATACCGGCTGTCCTGCCCGCCGAAAGAGCGGCCGTTGCTGTATGCGTTGTATTTGGTAATGTCATTCAGCGTACGTCCAAGCGTAGGCAGGCTTGTGATAAGGCCTTTGTTGAAAGTAGTAGCTGCACCCGTGCGGTCGGAGCTGAAAATATCGCTTCCGGCGCCGGTAACAATCACCTCCGCAAGGTCGGTCGAACCGTCTTTCAGTTCGAAATTGACGTTGGCGGCAGTACCGAGGTTAGCAAAAATGTTTTCCTGTGACTGCTCATTAAATCCCACGAAAGATACTGTCACCTTGTAAGGACCACCCACGCGCACTGCCGGGATCGTGTAAAGTCCTTGTTCGTTGGTTACCGAGCCGTATTTTGTTCCCGACGGTTCGTGTATCGCAACGACCGTGGCGCCTGGGAGCACCTCGCCTTTGCCGTCTGCCACACGTCCCGTAATGGCTGATGAAGTCACCTGGGCTTGGGCCCCAGGTCCGAATAGAGAGAATAGAAGTGCGGTAACCGTGAGGCAGACCGCCCGGAAGAGTAAACTTTTCCCGTTCATAAATTTGGTGATTTGGTTTGTAAGAATACTAGCGGATTCATTCAAGGAGGATGAATAATTGGTGCAAAATAATAGCTTTTTACGTTTACAAACAAAAGACTAAATCCTACTAAAATGCAATACTAATCTTCGTAACTAGCTGATTTATTGAAATAATGCAGATTCGTGCAACAATACTTCAATATTTTCAATTTTATCAAATCATTAAGAAATTGCAAGAAGGGCCAGAGGCTTTGGAAGGGCAGATTTGAGGGCAGAAAAAAGATTTTTTATCTATCAGGCAGCAATTATTATACCACAAGGTAACCGCTGTTTAACAAATAATTAAATTTTAGGAAGGACCGTTTTTTTCCTTCCCGGAAATCCTTACAACCTTTGCGATGTGATTATCGGCTGTGGGCTGTCGAAATATTATCGTTCAACCAACATTATGCAACTCAATTTCAAACAAATAGGCGAAACAGGCAAGCCCCTGATCATCCTCCACGGTGTTTTCGGCTTTCTCGACAATTGGCTTACGATCGGGAAAACCCTTTCGGAGCAGGGTTACCGCGTTTACCTGGTCGACCAGCGCAACCACGGACGCTCCCCGCACGAAGCCCCGCTCAATTTCCCGACGCTCGCCGCTGATTTAAAGGATTTTCTGGACCAACAGCAAATCGCTTCACCGATCTTGGTCGGGCATTCCATGGGCGGAAAGACGGTCATGGAATATGCAGTGACCCACCCCGGCACGTTCGATGCACTCGTGGTGGTCGATATCGGGCCCAAAGCCTACCCTATTCACCACACCAAAATCCTGAAAGGGCTGAATGCAATTCCGCTGGACCAGATCGAAAACCGCAACCAGGCCGACGAAGTCCTTAGCGAATACGAGCCGTTGCTGGGCGTGCGGCAATTTTTACTGAAAAACCTGTATAGAAAAGAAGAAGGCGGCTTTGCCTGGCGTTTTAACCTGCCGTTGCTCACAACCGACATGGCCAATGTGGGCGCGCAGATCAAGTCCGACGAGCCGGTAGAAACCCCCACGCTGTTCATGCGGGGAGCTAATTCTAATTATGTATTGGATGAAGACCTGGAAGGCATTCTCGATCTTTTCCCAAACGCACAGTTGAAAACGATCGAGGGAGCAGGGCACTGGGTGCAGGCTGAGCAGCCGAAAGCATTTGTCAGCACCCTGCTTGAATTTCTGAATGAAGCTATCTGACGTATTTCGTTCTCGGTGAATTGCAAGTGCCTATTATAAGCTGGTCATCGCTTAGCGATATTTCCCAGGTCGGACAAGTAATGCAGTTCAGCAGTTCGCATTGCGGGTTGTTGGGCAATGCAATTTGTGGTTTTACATCGAGCAAGGTACCATTGATGATCATGGTAGCAGGTGCGCAGCAGCGCGGGGTACCGTTGGCGTTCAACACAACGCCGTCATGCCGAAATATCAACGAATCGGATTTGGCAGCGGCAATCGGCTCCCAGGTACTTTTATTATCCAGTGAAGATCTTTCAACCTCAACAGAATGCCAGATACCCGACACTGTCGAGAAAGCGTAATTGGGTGAAGGGTCGTTGACACTATCTTTTTTACAAGACAATAACCACACCAAAACAAGGGGTATGTATAATAGTCTTTTCATACTTATTAAATAATTTTATTTACTCCGTAGATTCACAATCAGGCTTTTTGGTTGGAAAGGAATGAAAAAATGCAGCACCTATGAATGATTCCGGGATTTCCCTGTACTTAATCCCTACAATACTGGCCGAAGGGACGCAAAACGACGTACTCTCTCCCCAGATCCAAGATGCCGTACGGCACCTGGATGTTTTCTTTGTGGAAAACATCCGCACCGCCAGGCGGTTCATCAGCAGCCTGAAACTTGGCCGGGTCATCGACGAGTTGACATTTATCGAACTGAATAAAGATACCCCCGAAACGGAAACCGCTGCTTCGCTGCGAAACCTTTCAAAAAGTGCGGGTGTAATATCGGAAGCCGGCTGCCCCGGCGTCGCCGATCCGGGCGCGGTAGCCGTACGCATTGCGCACGAGCTGGGGATACGCGTGGTGCCTTTGGTAGGGCCGTCGTCCATTCTGCTGGCATTGATGGCATCGGGAATGAGCGGACAGTCATTTGCATTTCATGGCTATCTGCCAATCGATAAAGTACAGCGTAAAAAAGCATTGCAAAACCTTGAAAGAAATGCGCGGCAATACCAGCAAACGCAAATATTCATGGAAACTCCTTTCCGCAACAACCAATTGCTCGAAGCCGTAATAGAAGCGTGCTCACCCGATCTGGCCTTATGCATTGCAGCCAATGTAACCGCCCCCGACGAGCTGATCAGGACAATGCCGGTGGGAAAATGGAAAGCGGCGAAGCCTGACCTGCACAAAATCCCTTCGATTTTCCTGATCGGATAGGCTTTTAGAGAAAGATATTGATCTATCTTTCGTTCTTTTTGAAAACTGCTATTCACTTTGAAAAAATATATTCTGATAGCCATTCTGGCAGCGGCGGGCCTGTGGAGCTGTAATGAAGACAGTCTCGACGCCAGTATTACCGTCGATTCCAACTTCCAGTCGGGAACAGGGGGTACGGATGGCTGGACTCCCGAATATGCCGGATTCGCAGCAACGGCCGACTCTACCCAACTCGATACTGTCGCCGCTACCGCGTTGCTTCCCCGCGGCCTCGACACCACACAATACGGCTACCGGATTCTGTCGAGGTATTCCAAAGGCAATATGTTCAGTTACCTTAAAAAGCGCGTGAGTGGTTTTACCCCGAACAAATCTTACGAGATGGTGCTTCAGGTCGACCTGGCGACGCGATACACCGCAAGTACGATTGTCGACAAGGTCACATTCAAAGCGGGCGTATCCCCAATCGAGCCATTGACAAAGCTGGTTTCCGGCACGTATACATTCAACCTCGACAAGGGCACGGGCAACCAATCAGGCAAGGCCGTTTTGCTGGCCGGAAGCATTGCCAGTACCAATTCCGACACCCGTTACCACACATTATTAAGGTATTCCAATGACGGACAACCCGTTACGGTGGTCGCCAATAACGAGGGCGAACTATGGTTTTTCGCCGGGACCGATTCCGATTATAAGGATACGACGATATTTTACTTCGACCGCATCATTGCCCGGTTCAAAGAACTGTAAAGTGTTTTGTAAATTCGCCCCCATTCATTAACCCACATATCCCTACCGGAATGGTCCAGGTACAAACATTTGTTTTCAACCCATTTTCTGAAAATACTTATCTTCTTCACGACGAAACAGGCGAGGCCATTATTATCGATCCGGGCTGCTACGACCGTGCGGAAGTGAACGAGCTCGCCGCATATATTGAAGAACACGGCCTGAAACCCGTGCAGATTGTGAATACACACGCCCATATCGACCACGTGCTCGGCGTAGCCGCGCTCAAACGGAAATACGGCATTCCGTTTGTCTTGCATAAGCTGGACGAGCCGCTTTTGAAGGCCGTTAAATCTTACGCGTCCAATTACGGCTTTTCTACATTTGAAGAACCCGAAATCGACAGCTTTATCCGGGAAGGCGAGACTATTGAATTCGGCAATACATCCCTGAAAATCCTATTCGTACCTGGCCACGCGCCCGGGCATGTGGCATTTGTGAATGACGCGGATAGATTCGTGATTGGCGGCGATGTGCTGTTCCGCATGAGCATCGGCCGCACCGATCTCCCCGGCGGCGACCACGGCACCTTGCTGAAAAGCATCCGGGAGCAAATGTTCACCCTCCCCGACGATTATACCGTTTATGCCGGCCATATGGAACCTACCAACATTGGTTTTGAGAAAAGAAACAACCCGTTTTTCAAATAGCGCCTTATGATCCGTCGCAACATCCCCAATGCCCTCACCTGCGGAAACCTGCTTTGTGGCTGCATTGGCGTGGTAGAAGCATTCCACAATAACCTGATACTATCGTGCCTGCTCATTGGCGTCGCATTGATATTTGACTTTCTGGACGGTTTTATCGCCCGTTTGCTGAAAGTCACCTCCCCCATCGGACGCGACCTCGATTCGCTTGCCGATATGGTGACGTTCGGCTTGCTGCCCGCGATCATCCTGTATCAGCTGCTGATGCAAAGCATTCCCGACCTCTTGGGTATCTGGAAGGCCTATCCGGCGTTTATCATCGCCATTTTCTCGGCGATCCGTCTCGCGAAATTCAATAATGACCCACGCCAGTCCGATTCGTTCATAGGCGTGCCCACACCCGCGAATGCGATGCTCATCGCTTCCCTGCCGCTCATCGTTCACACAGAGAGCGCGTTTTGGAAAGATATCATCATCAATACCAACAATCTATTGATTTTAAGCGCCGTCATGTCCTATGCCCTTGTGATGGAGCTTCCCCTGATCGCACTCAAATTCAAGCAGTTCGGCTGGAAAGGAAATGAATCACGCTTCATTCTAATTGGGATCACAGTTCTTTTGCTCGTTACCTTAAAATTCCTCGCCGTTCCTGCAATACTAATCGTGTACGTACTTCTCTCCATTGCCGACAACCTCAGGAAAAAGCAGATTTGAATTGGTAGGCACGACTTTTTTTTGCATTTTTGCAATCTTTCCGGCAACGTATGTTGCTTATTATTATCATTTTAGCATTAAATACCGTTCCTTTCTGCCTTTTGACCCTCAGCAGCTTTGAACAGTCCCGATTAGCATGGCATTCTCCCGCATTACAGGCCTGGGTTTCTACGTTCCCGACAATGTTATTACCAACGACGATCTTACGCAATGGATGGAAACCTCCGATGAGTGGATCCGTGAGCGGACCGGCATTCAGGAACGTCGGTATTTCGAGTATGGAAAAGATACCAATTACAGCATGGCTGCTGCGGCATCGCGGCAGGCGTTGGACAGGGCCGGGCTTACGCCTAACGACATCGACGTGATCGTGTACGCTACCATTACCCCCGATTATTTCTTCCCTGGCTCGGCATTTCTGATGCAGCGTGAACTGGGGATGGACGGCAAGCCGGTGATCGACATCCGCGAGCAATGCTCAGGCTTTGTGTACGCACTTTCGATTGCCGATCAGTTCATCAAATCGGGGATGTACAAAACGGCATTGGTAGTTGGTTCGGAGATACAGTCATCCTGGATCGACAAGAGTACTGCCGGGCGTAATACCGCAGTTATTTTTGGGGATGGCGCCGGAGCTGCGGTAGTTTCCGCAACGAACGATCCCCAACATTGTATATTATCTACACACCTCCACGCCGACGGCCGGTTTGCGGAAGAACTCTATGTGAAAGATCCGGGTAGCAGCCGCGAAGGTCGCCCGGTAAGCCAGGAGGTAATCGACGGTGGCGGGCATAACGTCTATATGAATGGCAATGCGGTTTTCAAACATGCGATCGTACGGTTTGGCGAGGTGATCCAGGAGGCATTGGAAGCCAATGGCTACACCGCCGGCGACATCGACTTGCTCGTTCCGCACCAGGCAAACTTACGGATCAGCGACTACGTACGCCAGCAACTTGGGCTTGCTGAATCGCAGGTAATCAACAACTTACAACGTTTCGGAAATACGACGGCCGCTTCCATTCCTATCGCATTGACCGAGGCTTGGGAGACCGGAAAAATTCAGGAAGGCGACCTGATTTGCCTCGCGGCCTTCGGCAGCGGGTTTACTTGGGCATCGGCACTCATCAGGTGGTAGGTTCCGGACTAGAATTGTCCGGTCGACAACATTACCAGCGTGCACCCTTCTATTGGTATGATATTTTTATCTATTAAAATATCCTTAAATTCAGGATTCTCTGTACCAGGGTTGAAGATAACGCGTTTAGGATTTAGAGAAACGATATAATCGTAGTATTCAGGTTGGTGGCTCGGATTGATATACAAAGTGACGGTATCTACGTCTTTCCAGTCAGTTTTGTCTGTGTTGATTTCTTCTCCTAATGCAAAACCTTTCCTGCGTCCGATGAGTAAGATGGGATGACCATAGTGCGTGAGTTTCTGTGCGGCCAGGTAAGCGTATCTGGATGGGTTGGGAGTTGCTCCAATAATGAGTGTACGTTTCATGCCAAATCAATTTAGTAGAAAATAAAGGGCCAAATGTGTCCATAGCCGCCGCGGTCGCTACCGCCCCGGTATTAACAGCAGCCCCACACACTTTTTAAAACACCAAAAGATCGTTCCCGCGTTCTCGACGGGAATGGTAACGTAAAGACCAACTGTACGACCATAGAACCTTATAATATATTTTATCAAATGAATGAATCAAATGTAAGCCGGAGCTTCTGGAATGAAAAGTGGGCAAAAATTATATTCGACGAGATCGAGAATGCTCCTCATTACGAGGTGTCTAATTATGGCAGACTGAAAAGTTTTCAGAACAACCCGAAGGAAGGAGTCGTGATCAAGGGATCTGTCATTCAGGGTTATAGGTCTTTGAATATCCGCGTCGCAGGCGGGAAAACCATTAACCGGTACGTGCACAAACTCGTAGCCGAGCACTTCGTGGACAGGCCGGATACCGAGCACAACTTCGTGATCCACCTGGATTTCGATAAACAGAACAACTACTACGAAAACCTGAAATGGGTTACAAAAGCGGAAATGATCGATCATAACCGCGAAAACCCTGCATTCATCAACCGGGTAATCCCGCGCCGTACCAAAAATTACAAACTCACGGAAAGCAAAGTACGGATCATCAAAAAATTGTTGAAAAACGACAATAACCGCTTGAAAATGATTGCGAAGCAGTTTGGGATTACACATACCCAGCTCAACCGCATACGTTCGGGGGAGAACTGGAAACATGTAACCATTGAGGATTGATTGAAATACTTATTTGAGTTTTTCTGCGGCGGAAACCGTATAACCGCTGCCGTTCGCACCCTCTTCAAAATCAACTGACACGCCGATCACGTACATTAAATGGCGCTTGTCTATCAGCACCTTAATGCCTTCGATGAGGTATGCCTGGTCATGCTCTGTGGCTGTGTCGAACCCAAGCAGAAAAGATCCGCTGCACGCACCCCCTCTAAGCCCTACCCTAAGTCCGTAGGTATCCGGGATTTTATTGGCTTCCAGGGTTGATCTGATTTCTAGCTGCGCCTTTTCGGTCAATTGAATTGGGTTATCCATTCCTGCTCTTTATTCTTGATTGCGATAAATGGGTTAACGCAAACCGTTGCCGTTCCATTCGCGTTTTGAAATAAAATATCAGCCAAGTGCTGCTAATCCTTTAATTTTGTGCCTCATTTTGGCAGAAAATTACAATTTCACACATGGAATATTACCTGATTCTGACAGTTTTGATACTGGGAGCCGTCGTGACTTTCGGCATGTACCTCACCATCACGACCGTCGCCAACAAAATTTTCGAAAAACAGCGCTGGGATATGCGCAGCAAAAATATCGAGATCACATTACCCCTTCGCTTGCAGGCTTACGAGCGCATGTCCCTCTTCCTGGAACGTATTTCTCCCAATAACCTGTTGTTGAGACTGGCACCTGCGGCAACGAGCGCGCTGGAACTGCAACAGATCGCACTCCACGAGATCCGGGAAGAATATAACCATAATGTAGCGCAACAGCTCTACATTAGCACACAGGCCTGGGAGCAGATCGTGAATGCGATGAACGAGACAGTGGCGGTGGTGAACCAGGCAGCAGCGGAAGTAAGTGCGGAAGCCCCGGCCTCCGACCTCGCTAAAAAGATATTCTCACACGTGATCGAGAAGGAAATACAGCCTTCGACGCATGCTTTGAAGGTTTTGAAGGAGGAGATACGAAACGTGTTTTAGGGCCTTCGACGATCAAAAATTAACATCAACAATTACAATGCTGACGGCCGAATGCCGACAGCCGATAGGTATTAAAAAATGCTCTACCCCAATACATTAGAACAAAAACTGGGATTCGACAAGCTTAGGGAACGTTTAAAAGAGCTTTGTATCAGCTCTTTGGGACAGGCTTTTGTTGAAAAAATCCGGTTCTCCGAAAACTTCGGCATGGTCGAGAAACTCGTGAGCCAGACCGCCGAAATGCTGCGCATACTCGAACTGGGCGAGAACTTCCCTTCCCAGAATTACATCGACGCCACGCCTTATTTGAAAAGGGCTTCCATTGAAGGCATGCTGCTGACCCAGCCCGAATTTTCTGATTTGAAAGTCTCGCTGCTGACGATCCGCCTTTGCCTCCGCTTTTTTGAAAGCCAGGAACCCGATGCTTTCCCGATTTTGGGAGAATATGCCAAAACGATTAGGGTCGAAAAGGCCGTTACCGATGCCATCGACCGCATTATCGACGATCGCGGACAAATCCGCGATTCGGCCTCGCCCGAGCTATCGCGCATCCGCAAGCGGTTGATTTCGGAGCAATCGGGCATTCGTAAAAAACTCGATACGATCCTGAAATCTGCCAAAAGCAATGGCTGGATTGGCGACGACGTGTCGCTGACCGTCCGGAACGGCCGTATGGTAATTCCGGTGGCGGCCGAGCACAAGCGAAAACTGCGCGGGTTTATTCATGATGAATCAGCGACCGGCCAGACCGTTTTCATCGAACCCACGGATATTTTTGAATCCAATAATGAGATCCGTGAACTCGAATATGAGGAACGCCGGGAGATCAACCGCATCCTGCTTGAACTGACTGCCTACGTCCGGCCATTTGTACCCGATTTGCAGAAGGCTTACGGCTTCCTGGGACTTATGGACTTCCTTCGTGCCAAAGCCCGGCTGGCAGGCGAAATGGGCGCCATTAACCCGCCGTTTGAAAACCGGCAATTTATCGACTGGCGTGAGGCGCGGCATCCGTTACTGCATTTGTCTTTTCAGAAACAAGGCAAGAAGGTTGTTCCATTGAATATCGAATTGCAGGAAAAGCAACGCATTCTGATCGTTTCCGGACCAAATGCCGGTGGTAAATCCGTGGCATTGAAAACCGTTGGCGTGATCCAGTACATGTTCCAATGCGGCTTACTCGTACCCATGCAGGAAGGCTCTTCCATGGGCTTTTTTCAGAATATTTTCATTGACATCGGCGATGAGCAATCACTTGAAAATGACCTGAGTACTTATAGTTCGCATTTGACCAACATGCGCCATTTTCTTTCGATGGCCAACAAAAGGACCTTGTTTCTGATCGACGAGTTCGGAACAGGGACCGAACCGGGCCTCGGCGGTGCGATTGCGGAGGCTATTCTCGAAAACCTTACCCAATCGGGCGCTTTTGGGATGATTAATACGCATTATACCAATTTAAAAGTACTGGCCGACAAGACCGATGGGCTGGTTAACGGTGCGATGCGGTTTGATGGTGAACATCTGGAACCGCTGTATCAGCTGGAAATAGGTCGCCCCGGAAGCTCATTTGCATTTGAAATCGCTTCCAAAATCGGGTTACCGAAAGCAGTGGTAGCCCGTGCGAAAGAGAAGCTGGGAACGCAGCAAGTGAATTTTGAAAAACTGCTGAAAGAGCTCGATATCGAGCGCCGCGTATTTGCCGAGAAGAACATTGAGATCGGTATCAAAGAGCGCAAGCTCGCGAAGCAATTGGCCGACTACACTGCATTGAAAGAAAAGCTCGATAATAACGAGAAAAAGATCGTCAATGAGGCCAAACAAAAAGCCAAGAGCCTGATTTCAGATGCTAATCAACTGATCGAGAATACTATTCGGGAAATAAAGGAAAACAAGGCCGAGAAGGAAAAGACCAAAACGGTAAGGACCCACCTCGAAAATTTTGGGAAGAAAAACCTTGTGCTGGCCGAAGTAGCCGAACCGCAGCCCGCCGAGGAGGAATACGAGCCGGAAGGCGGCGACATTACGCCTGGCAGCTACGTGCGCATCAGCGGGCAGACCGCTATTGGCGAAGTGCTTTCGATCAAAGGGAAAGATGCCGAAATCCGCATCGGCGACCTGAAATCGACCATCAAACTGAACCGGCTTGAAAAAGTGTCGCGGAAAACCTACCGCGCCGCTACCGGTGAAAAAGGCGTAAAAACAGCTTCCAAAGGCGTCGATATGAACGAGCGGATGCTCAATTTCAGTTTCAACCTGGATATGCGCGGCAAACGCGGTGAAGAAGCGCTGGGGCTTGTTGATCAGTTTATGGACAATGCCATTATGCTCGGCTATGACGAACTCCGCATCGTGCACGGCAAGGGCGACGGCATCCTGCGTACGCTGGTACGCAACCACCTGCGCGGGTACAAGCAGGTAGCGGGCATGTACGACGAGCACGCCGACCGCGGAGGCGCGGGGGTGACGATCGTGAAGTTGAAGTAATGCTTTTAGAAATACTTCATAATGCAAAAAGGGCGCCTCATCAGCGCCCTTTTTGTTTGATATATCCAGTTATCAGTGAACTGCTGCGGAAGAAGAAGCAGGTACTGTTTTACGTCCTTTCATCCAGAAATACAGAATACCGAACGCAACGATCAGCAGCGCAGGGAACATCACCATCGTGCTCAGTGTCGCCTGCCCGGCGGCAAGCTCCATTTCGTCGCCCGTCAGACCTGCTGCCAGTTTTTCAGCTTTGGCATCGTCCAGCCATTTACCGATTACAGGCTGCCAGATAGCCGTTGAGAACATTCCGATACCACCAACGATAGACATACCTAATGCACCGCTCAAAGGCACGTTCTGCGCCACGAAACCGATCATGGTTGGCCAGAACAACGCTACACCCATTGCGAAGATCACAGCCGCTGCATAAGCCGCAGGGCCAGTCACTGTGCTGAACAGGTAAATACCGGCCGCTGCCAGGATCGACGAGCCCCAGAGGATACCCGTCTGACCGATTGCTGCCACGATCGGGTGAGCGAAGTAGCGGGCGATGGCCATCAGACCGGTTACCAATGCAAGAATCAGCATTGGGCTTGCACCGCTTTTGCTCATGATCAGACCTGTCCATTGCTGCGGACCAAATTCGCTGATAGCGGTAAATGCCATACAAACGAAGATAAAGAGGAACAGCGGAGTGAACATCGCCTTCACGTTCTCACCGATTGAGGTTACACCAGCCACGTGTGGTTTCGGGAATGCCTGTCCCCAGAAAAGGAATGCGTAAATGAATGTCGGGATGAGAATCACCCAGATTTGTGCCTGCCAGCCGAGGTTGGCGTCGGTCATAAATTTTGAAATCAGAGAACCCACTACAATACCGCCGGGGAACCACATGTGGAAGCGGTTGAGCATTTTGCTCATTTGCAGTCCTTCGTAGGAGTCGGCGATCATTGGGTTACAAGCGGCCTCTGTACAGCCGTTACCAACCCCGATGAGGAATGTAGAGATCAGAAGGCCGGTGTAGCCGCCTGAATAAATCGTCATGATAATACCAATCGCGTGGCACACAAACGCCACCTGCATGATCGTTTTCGGGCCGATCGTGTGGTACACAAGCCCGCCGATAATCATCGCGAGGGGAAACCCGAAGAACCACATCGAGTTAATAAAGCCCAGTTGCTCGGCCGAGAGATTGAACTCAGTGCCCAGCTGGGGCAGAATCCCTGCACGGATACTGAATGAGAATGCAGTGGTTATGAGCGCAAAACAACTTGCATTGAAGAGTCTTCCGCTGTTAACTGATTGGGACATGTGACGTAATGGGTTTGATTATTTGAATTAGATGATTGACTTCGGGATACCGGTTTTTATTCAAAGATTTTCACAAAAAAAACAAACTCCGGGGAATTCTACTGCTTTTCATTATTCCTAAGCAATGTTTTTTATGTCTTAAATTTATATTTGTAGGAAGTAAGAGTCTTTTACACGGCTCTTTCTTATCTGTATAATCTATTTGAAAAACCTTAAACCAACTGGAATGTCAAGAAAGATCAGAATGGGCATGGTAGGCGGGTCCCTGGATGCATTTATTGGTGGGGTCCATCGCCGTGCAGCGATCATGGATGGAGAAATTGAGCTGGTTTGTGGAGCGTTCAGCTCCGATCCTGCTAAATCGAAAGAAACCGGAAAAGCGCTATATCTGCCTGAAAACAGGGTTTATAACGACTTCGAGGAGATGATCCTGAAAGAAAAGCAACTGCCGGAAGGGGAACGCATGGATTTTGTTACCATCGTGACACCCAACCACATGCACGCCGCGCCTACGAAGCTTGCGCTTGAAAATGGCTTCCACGTCGTATGCGATAAACCCATTACCCTTAATACCGAAGAAGCGGAAGAAATCGTGGCTGTGGTCGAAAAAACAGGCCTTGTCTTCTGTCTTACACACAACTATACCGGATACCCTATGGTAAAAGAGGCCCGCCAGATGATTGCCTCAGGTGCCATTGGAGAAGTAAGAAAGGTAATTGTGGAATATCCGCAAGGTTGGCTGGCGACATTGGTGGAAGTAACGGGCAACAAACAGGCCGCATGGCGCACCGACCCAAAGCGTTCGGGAGCCGCGGGAGGCCTGGGCGACATTGGTACACATGCCGAAAACCTGGCCGAATACATCACCGGTCTCAAAATCACCCAGATTTGCGCCGACCTTACAATATTTGTAGAAGGCCGTTTGCTGGATGATGATGCTCATATTCTACTGCGCTTCAACAATGGCGCGAAGGGCATCCTGCAAAACAGCCAGATTGCCAACGGAGAGGAAAACGACCTCAATATCCGTGTTTACGGCGAAACGGGCGGTTTGCAATGGAAACAAATGGAGCCTAACACGCTGATCCACAAAACCAACCAGGGCACCCGCATCATCCGCACGGGCGTGGGTAACCTGTCCAAAGCCGCGCAGGTACACACCCGCATTCCCGCTGGCCACCCTGAAGGCTATTTCGAAGCCTTCGCTAATCTATACCGCAACTTCGCCATCCACGTGAGGGCTTACTGGGAAGGCAAAAAAGCCGATCCGGTGTACGACTTCCCAAGCGCACAGGATGGTCTGAGGGGTATGAAGTTCATCGACGCCGTCATTGCCTCGAACAAGACGGAGACGAAATGGACCGATTTCTGATCTGAATACGCAATCCAATTACTGTACATCTCAATTTAACCCGCGAGAGCGGACTGTTTTTCACCAATCATTCCATACCCATTTATGAACAAAATCAAAGTTGGCGTTGTCGGAACAGGCTTCATTGGCCCCGCACATATTGAAGCACTGAGACGTCTTCCTAATGTAGAAGTTGCCGCACTTTGCGAAGTGACCGCAGAACTGGCCAAGGAAAAAGCTGACGCGCTTGGCATTGCCCGTTCCTACACGTTTGACGAGCTGTTGAAACAGGATGACATCCAGGCTGTCCACATTTGTACACCTAACTTTTTACATTACTCACAGTCGAAAGCAGCATTGCTGGCCGGCAAACACGTGATTTGTGAAAAACCATTGGCGAAAGACCTTGCAGAAGCCGAAGAGCTCGTGGAACTGGCTGCTAAAACCGGCCTCGTGAATGCAGTTCACTTCAACCTGCGTTACTATCCGCTGGCGCGCCAGATGAAATCAATGCGTGAAAAAGGTGAATTGGGTGAGATTTATTCGTTCATCGGTTCTTACCTGCAAGACTGGTTGTTCTACAACACTGACTATAACTGGCGCCTTGAACCGGACAAATCCGGCGACTCACGCGCTATTGCGGACATCGGTTCCCACCTGATGGACATCCTGGAATACATTACCGGTCTGAAAACAGTAGCGGTCCTGGCCGATTTCAATACCGTGCACAAGACCCGCAAGAAGCCTTTGAAAGCCGTTGAGACCTATTCAGGCAAAATGCTGCAACCGGAAGACTACGCCGATGTACCTATCACTACCGAAGATCATGCGAACGTTTTGCTCCGTTTCGACAATGGCAACAAAGGAGTAATCACCGTTTCACAAGTTTCGGCTGGTCGAAAAAACCGTATGTCGCTGGAAATCTCCGGTTCTAAAAAGACATTCAGCTGGTGCTCCGAGTCGCCGAACGAAATGTGGATCGGTAACCGCGATAAAGCGAACGAAGTCCTGATGCGTGACCCATCGCTTGTGAACGAGGACGTTCGTTCGACCATCACCTTCCCAGGCGGCCACAACGAAGGCTTCCCGGATACATCAAAACAAATGTTCAAAGAAGTTTACGCCGCCATCGCCGCCGGCAAGCAACCCGAAAACCCAACATTCCCAACTTTTGCGGACGGGTACCGCGAGTTGTTGATCTGTGAGAGGATTTTGGAGAGCAATAAGAAGGAGGCTTGGGTAACTATTTAATTTAAAAAAATATGAAAACCATTAAAGGACCCGGTATCTTCCTCGCCCAATTCCTTGGCGATGAAGCTCCGTTCAATTCACTCGATACCATTGCCGACTACATGGCAGGGTTGGGTTATAAAGGTTTACAACTCCCTACCTGGGATCCGCGCGTGATCGATGTAAAGCAAGCTGCTGAGTCGCAGACGTACGCGGATGACCTGAAAGGTAAGTTGGCCGACAAAGGCCTTGAAATCACTGAGCTTGCTTCCCATATTATTGGTCAGCTGGTGGCTTCGCACCCTGTTTATGACGAAATGTATGACAATTTTGCCGTGCCCGAGGTTCGCAAAAACCCGAAAGCGCGTGCAGAATGGGCTACGCAGCATTTGAAATATGTAGCGCAGGCAAGCCGCAGACTAGGCCTGAAAGCCAGTGCTTCTTTCACAGGCGCATTGGCATGGCCATTCCTGTACCCATGGCCTCAGCGCCCCGCCGGACTGGTAGAAACGGCATTCAAAGAACTGGCCGCTCGCTGGAAACCTATTTTGGATGTGTATGACGAAAATGGCGTGGACGTGGCGTACGAATTGCACCCGGGCGAAGATGTGTTCGATGGTAGTACTTTCGAGATGTTTGTTGATTACCTCGGCGGCCACACCCGCGCGAATATCAACTACGACCCAAGCCATTTCGTGTTGCAGCAATTGGATTACCTCCAATTCATCGACCTCTATCACGACCGCATCAAAGCATTCCACGTAAAAGACGCGGAATTCAATCCGAGCGGCAAGCAGGGCGTTTATAGCGGCTTTGCAGGCTGGGCTGATCGCGCCGGTCGGTTCCGTTCACTGGGCGACGGCCAGGTAGATTTCGGTGCAATTTTCTCAAAATTGTCGCAATACAATTACGACAGCTGGGCTGTTCTTGAATGGGAATGCTGCATCAAATCGCCCGTGCAAGGCGCGGCGGAAGGTGCACCGTTCATCGAAAGTCACATCATTGAAGTGACGACTAAAGCATTCGACGATTTCGCCGGAACCGGTGCAGACGAAGCTTTTAACCGCAAGGTCCTGGGCCTATAATTGTCGATCGTACAAGTATATTGAAAACCTATTTTCCTTATGGAAAGTAGGTTTTTTCTACGTTAACCAATTCCAATCAATCTAATGAATGACTCCCCTTTTCGAAAACTTTTAAAACGTTTCAGGATTGCCGGCGCGACGGCCCTGGCATGTTGCAGCCTGGTCGCTACGGCCCAGACGGTGACGCCGGAAAAGCGCGTGCTGGTATTCTCGAAAACAGCCGGCTTCCGGCACTCCTCGATCCCGGCAGGTAAAACGGCCATCCTAAAACTGGGAAAAGAGACTGGTTTTGCCGTGGATACAACCGAAAATGCAGCTGTTTTCACCAACAAAAACCTGCAAAAATACAGCACCATCATATTCCTGAACACCACCGGCAATGTATTGAATGATAAGCAGCAGGATGCATTCGAACGCTACATTCAGGCTGGCGGTGGCTACGTGGGTATCCACGCCGCGACTGACACCGAATACGAGTGGCAATGGTATAACAAACTCGCAGGCGCCCAATTCCTCAGCCACCCGGGCAATCCGAATGTACAGGAAGGTGAAGCATTTGTGGTAAATGACCAACATCCTTCAATGGATGGTTTTCCAAAAAAATGGAAGATCAAAGACGAGTTTTATGATTTCAAGAACTTCAATGAGAAGGTAAACGTGCTCGTCAAGATCGACGAGAAGACTTACAAAGACGGCAAAATGGGTGACAACCACCCGATGTCTTGGTACCACGAGTTCGACGGAGGACGCGCATTCTACACCAACTTCGGGCATGAAGACGCGACTTTTACCAATCCTGTTTTTGTAAAACACCTTACGGGTGGCCTCAACTGGGCCATGGCATCGAAGCTGGATTATTCCAAATCCCGCCCCGAAGAGAACCGCTTTACTAAAAAAGTACTTGCTTCCAAACTCGACGAGCCAACGGAACTGGTTGTACTCGATGACCAGCGCGTGCTTTTTACGGAAAGAAAAGGCAAGGTGAAGCTCTATAATCCTAAAACCGGCAAGATAAAAATCGTTGGCGAGGTGCCCGTTTATACGAAACAGGAATACGGGCTGATGGGTCTGAACATCGATCCGAACTTCAAGACCAACAAACTGATTTATATGTACTATTCGCCGCCATCGTCGGAGGCGGATACCGCACAGCATTTGTCGAGATTTAAATACGACGATCTGAAAGATACCGTACTGCTCAGCACCGAGGAAGTTCTTTTAACCGTACCTGTCAAACGGACCGACTGCTGCCACACCGGCGGATCCATTGCCTGGGACAACAAAGGCAATCTTTATCTTTCGACCGGCGACGATGTAAATCCATTCCAATCCAATGGATACGGCCCTATCGACGAACGTCCGGGTCGCGAAGGCTGGGACGGCCAGCATACCTCATCGAACACCAATTCTTTGAGAGGAAAAGTTCTTCGCATTAAGCCCCGCTACGGCGACCGCCGTGCCAATATGCCTGGTGGAACCAATCTGTACGACATTCCGGAAGGAAATTTATTCCCTCCAGGAACCGAGAAGACCCGCGCTGAGATTTATGTAATGGGTACACGTAACCCTTACCGCATTTCGGTTGACCAGCACACCGGCTATTTATATTGGGGCGATGTTGGGCCTGATGCTTCTGTGGATGATCCGAAGCGCGGCCCAAGAGGTTATGACGAAGTGAATCAGGCCAGAAAGGCCGGCTATTTCGGTTATCCGCTATTTATCGGCAACAACAGGCCTTACATCGATTTCAACTTTGCCGACAGCACTTCGGGTAAACCTTTCGATCCGGCGAAACCGATCAATAATTCTCCGCATAACACCGGTATTCAGGAGCTACCTCCTGCTCAGCCTGCGTTCATTTACTATCCTTATGCCGATTCTCCGGAATTCGGAGCGATTGTGGGTAAAGGAGGCCGTAATGCGATGGCCGGACCGGTTTACTATGCCGCTGATTATCAAGATAGCAAGAGCAAATTTCCGTCATACTACAACGGCAAATTCTTCGCTTACGACTGGATTCGCGACTATATCAACATCGTGACCATGAATGAGAAAGGTGATTTGCAGAGCATTGAGCGCTTTCTGCCGGGCACGAAATTCAGTCACCCGATCGATATGCAATTTGCTAACGACGGCTCGCTGTACACCCTCGAATACGGGCCTAACTGGTTTGCGCAAAATGACGAGGCAAGTCTCTCACACGTCACTTTCAATGCCGGAAACCGCGTTCCTGTGGCTATCGCCGCCGCGACGAATACAACTGGTGCAGCACCCTTGAAAGTAACGTTCTCTTCCAAAGGCTCCATGGACCACGACGGCGACCCGATTAAATACGAATGGTCGTTTGGAAAGGGACTGCCGAAAAGTACCCTGGCTAACCCGAGCTTTACCTACGCGAAGGCTGGCGAATATAGCGCTACGCTTAAAGTGACCGACAATGCAGGCAACTCCAATACTTCGGAAGTCATCGTGCGCGTGGGTAACGCTATTCCAAAAGTGGATGTGGCCATTAAAGGCAACAAGACTTTCTATTGGAACGATAAACCTGTCAACTACGAAGTGTCAGTGTCCGACAAAGAGGACGGTAGCCTGGCTACCAAGAAAATCCCGGAAGACGAAGTTACATTGACCATCAACTACCTCGAAGGCTTCGACAAAACGCAGCTGGCGCAAGGGCATCAGGCAAATACCGGCTTTGAAACCGGTAAACGGATGATAGAACTGAGCGATTGCAAGGCCTGCCATTCGGTCGATAAAAAGTCGATCGGACCCGCATACCGCGAAGTAGCGAAGAAGTACGCCAGCGAACGCAACTCATTGAAAACGCTCACCGACAAGGTACTTAAAGGAGGAAGCGGCGTTTGGGGCGAGCAGGCAATGCCTGGCCACCCGCAGCACAAGCCCGAGGAAGTAGAAGAAATGGTGAAATACATTCTCGGACTTGCTAACCAAAAGGCTGTCGATAAAAAGCCATTGAAGAGCTCTTACGTAACCCAGGCTAAGAAAAAAGATGGTTCGTACATTTTCACGGCCAGCTACACCGACAAAGGTAACGGCGCGATGGGACCACTCACCGGCTCTAAAACCGTAGCATTGCGTCCGTCGACCCTGATGGCAAACATGGCGGACACGACCAGAAATACCTTCAAATACAAAGGTAATAATGGTAGTGAAATGGTCATTGGGATGAAAGATGGCAGCTTTATCGCATTCGATGATATCGACCTGACCGAGATTTCCAAACTGGCTGTTTCAGTGGGTAGCAAAGCAGGCCAATCTGCCGGCGGGACTTTGGAAATCCGGCTTGACGGCGTTGCCGGCGTTAAGATTGGCGAGGGCAAAGTCGATAAATCCGAAACCATCAGCATTCCTGTGAAAGCGCCGGCGGATGGCAAGCTGCACAAGGTGTATTTTGTATTTAAAAATGCTGAAGCGGGTAATAAGCCACTGTTTTCGATGGAATCGGTACGGTTTGAGAATACTGTGCTGTAAAAGCAGCTTATGTTGAAAATAACAAAAGCGGGCTTCTTGAAGGAGCCCGCTTTTGCATTTAAATAACTGGTCAGACCCTACTTTTGAATCACCATCTTTCTCACACCGTTGCTTTTGCCGTCGGTTACCAGTTCATAAAGAAAAACCCCGTTTTGCAAAGTTTCCGCCGAAATTGTGAGTTTCCCTTCACCACGCTCCTTCACCGGGTAGGAGTTCATTCTGACTCCATTCACTGAATACACATTAATAACCGCCTCCCCGACTGCCTCCGGAATGAAATATTTGATTGACGAGCTTCCCGAAAAGCCATTCGGCACATTTTGTTCGAGCACTACGCCATTAGCATTAGGCGCCGTCCGCGCTGCATTTCCCGTCAAAGGTTTTACCGTACTCGAAGCAACAATTCGCTCCAACTGTTCGAGCCGCTTCGACAATGCGGCTACTTGTACATTCATTTCTTTCAATTCGGCATCCTTCTGCTCAATTACTTGCTGCTGTTCCTTCACTGAATTGATCAAAATGTATGTTACCGCATTGGCATCATAATCCAGATACTCTGTTTTATTGCCCAATGAATCCTGGTGCATGAATGTGTCGATGGTGTAAGGAGCTATTTTCTGCATTTCCTGTGCGATGATGCCGACAAACCGCTTGTCGCCCGTCTCGATTCCTGCTTTGCCGTTGTACTGAAACCATACCGGTTTGATTTGTTTGAGCAAATCGAGACCGTCGGTAAAGTCGGTGACGTTCTTTTTAAGGCGGCTGTCGGAGATTACACTCCAATTAGGAGACCCTGGCTTTGCCGCAGCCGATGTACTAAGTTGCAACTGAAAAAATGGTGCAGAAACACCTATACCTACCGTAGCATTGCTAGCGCCAAGAACGACGCTGTTGCTCGATGCAACCTTCGCGTTTGCTCCAATCGCGGTGGCATTTACAAGCGTGTAGTCCCCTCCGCTCATATAACCCAAATAGGTATTGTTGTTACCGCTCGTATTGCTATACCCTGCTTTGAATCCAAAAAAACAATTGTAATTCCCTTTATTCTCATACCCAGCCTGACTGCCCAAAAAAGCGTTTCCGGTATCAACTCCGCCCGACCAGAGCCCGCTTTTGTATCCAACTATGACATTCTCGTTCCCATGTGAAAGAACATGAGCCGCACGGTCACCAATGAATGTGTTTTGATTACCGCCTTTGTTGCCTTCACCCGCAGCGAAACCTATGAATGTATTATTGTTCCCATTATTATTATATCCGGCAATACCCCCTACGAATGTATTCTCGGCCCCAGTAGTGTTCTTAAAATAGCCAGCATTATTACCGACAAACGTATTACTACTACCCGTCGTATTTGACGCCCCTGCGTAGTGTCCGATAAACGTATTGTAAGTGCCGGTGTTGACTTTCCCGGCATCAAGCCCAAAAAATGAATGCGCTGATCCTTGCGTGCCAGCCCCCTGCCCATAATGCGTTTGCGCATTTACCCGGGTAATTGCACAAACCCCAACCAGCAGTGCTCCTGCCATTTTGTACCATTTTTTCATACTGCTAGTGTGTTTAATAGGGACGAGTCCTCATGATAATACAATGCCTTCTTAATTTCCTGGGTTTTTAAATCTCACTCCACCAACATTTTCTTCGCGCCCATACTTTTACCGTCGGTGACCAGATCGTAAACATGCAAACCGCTCTTGTATTTGTCTGCTGAAATGACCAATTCACCGGCACCACGCTCGGATATCACGTGTGAGCTAACTTTTACGCCTCCTACCGTATAGATATCGATGACCGCCGTTTTTACGGATTGCGGAATAAAATATTTGATGGAAGTCCTGTTTGAAAAACCGTTGGGGACATTTTGTTCCAGGGCGCCATTGGAATGTTCATCCACTTTGTTGAAAGTCCCTGGCACCGAACTTATCAACCTTTCCAATTTTCCCAAGCGATCTTCCAGCTCCCTGATTTTCGTTTCCTTGTTCTCAATCGCTTTTTGCTGCTCTTTTACGGAATTGATCAGGATATAAGTGACTGCATTAGCGTCATAGTCCAGGTACTCTGTTTTGTTGCCTAAAGAGTCCTGATGTATGAATGTGCCGATGGTGTAAGGCGCTATTTTCTGCATTTCCTGCGCGATGATGCCAACGAATTTCTTATCGCCCGTCTCGATTCCTGCTTTGCCGTTGTACTGAAACCACACGGGTTTGATTTCTTTGAGCAAATCGAGGCCGTCGTTAAAGTCGGAAATATCCTTCTTCAACCTTCTATCTGACATGATTATCCAGCTCGACGAACCGGCCTTTGCGGCTGTGCCCGTACTCATTTGCAGCTGATACACCGGTGCCGACACCCCGATTCCTATGTTGGCGTTATTGCCTAAAACCAGGCAATTGCTCGCTGTGACTTTCGCGGACGCCCCAAGCGCAGTTGCATTGACGATATCCTCTTTCCCTCCGGCACTGTATCCCAGATAGGTATTCTTTTCGCCCGTAGTGTTATAATATCCGGCGCCGTGTCCAAGAAATGTATTGAGACTTCCACTTTTATTGGAGTACCCAGCCTTACCACCCAAAAAAGCATTTCCAGTACCACTTTCGCTATTGAATCCTGATTGAGTACCAACAAAGGTGTTCAGGCTTCCCGTGGTGTTCCAGCGGCCCGACCCGTTGCCTATGAAATTGTTATCATTTCCATTATTATACCATCCGATTTCTTTCCCGAGCATCACATTATTATCTCCTTTGCTTTGCATTCCGGAGCCGTCACCTACAATTGTATTGTTGTTTCCTTTACTCTGCCAGCCCGCAGAGGCACCGAAGTAAGAATTGGATTGTCCTTCGGCATTGGCCCCGGCAGCTGTTCCGACAAACGTGCAGAAGCTCTTATTATCAAAATTCGCCCCTGCTTCATGTCCTATCAGCGTATTTGCGGTTCCTGTTGTATTAACGAAGCCCGCTTTGGTACCTATAAAAGTGTTAGCGAAGCCCAATGTATTGGAATAGCCCGATTTCCGTCCAATAAAAATATTGCTGCTTGACTTATTGCTATAACCGGCCTCGGCCCCGATGAATACGTTATCGTTACCATTCGCATTCGCATTTCCCGCCTCATACCCCAGAAATACGTTACTGGAACCGGTACTTAGTCCACCGGCGCCCGCCCCCAGATAGGAATTGTAGTTTCCAGCGCCGGTAACACCGCAACTGGATCCAACAAACGTATTTCCATGGGAATCTCCGTTCCCCGCACCAGCGTTGTAACCAAGTAAAGTATTTGATGTTCCGGTATTCGTTTGACCGGCACTATAACCCACAAAAGTGTTGTAGCCGCCGGAAGTCGTATTAGCGCCGGAGAAGTGTCCTAAAAAAGTATTGAAGGAGCCGGAATTCACTTTACCCGCATTGGTGCCAAAGAAGGCGTGACCTGTTCCGGAAACGCCCGCGCCAGTCCCGTAGTGAGTTTGAGCATTGCCCGGGCGGGTCACCGCTCCCATCATCGCGATGGCCAATAAAATTGGTTTGAAAAAATGTTTCATAATACTATTGTTTAGGTGAATGAGGTGTCTTTCAGATCTAAATCCAACTCAATTTCACCTTTCAATAGCACTTGGTAGCACAAAAATGATTCAGGGGTGACAGAAGCTTAGTCAAAGGAAAGTGCCGCAAAGTAGTTCGTGTTTAGGTAATAATGCGGACAACATCTCTACTAATACGAAATACCAGCTAGCTCGGCACGCGACTATAAATACCTGTAATTAGGTAACCTGAAAAGCAACAACTAATTGAAATTCCTACTTCGCAAACCCCTCAATCCCCAACCCAAACAAAGCAAAATCATACTTTACAGGATCGCTGGGATCGAGCAGGCGCAGCGATGCGGTAAGTTCAGTGGCAGTCTGCCAGTCGGTGACGGGCCGTTTGATAAGCCCTAGAACGCGTGCGACGCGGTCGACATGGACATCACAGGGGCAGACGAGTTGTGCAGGACGGATGGTGTTCCAGATGCCGAAGTCGACACCTTGGTTGTCTTTGCGCACCATCCAGCGCAGAAACATGTTCAGGCGCTTGCACGAGGATTTGCGCACGGGTGTGGCAATGTGCTTGCGCGTACGTAAAGGAAAGTTTTCAGAATTTGAAAAAAGGTCGTGGAAGCCTACCAGCCCTTTTTCGATGGTAATATCGCTGGACGTCATAGGACTGCTGAATGCAAATTCCAGCGAGTCATGGACTTTGTAGTATTCCTGAAAGAAATGCAGGAAATAGAGTGTATCGGTGGCGTTGAAAGTGCGATGTTTGAAATGCAAGAAGGGTTTCAGGTCGCTTTCATGGTGATTGCGTACGAAATCGTAAGGCGCATTGTCCATCAATGTAGCCAGTTCGAGGCATTTACTGATAATGGTTTTGCGTTGCCCCCAGGCAAGTACTGCCGCCCAAAAGCCCATGATTTCGATATCCTGCTTGGTAGAAAACCGGTGCGGGATGCTGATCGGGTCGAAAGGAATGAAGTCCGGCCGGTTATATTGTGCTACTTTTTCGTCCAGCAGTTCCGCCACATATTCCGCCGGGTAGGCGGTTGTATCAACGTCTGGCATGGCTACCTCCGAACAGGTAAGCCAGCACACGTGAAATACCTGAGAAAATCATCACAATCCCGGAAAAGAGAAATGTAAAAATGGCGATAAACGGATACAACAGGGTAAACATAACGCTCCAAATCTTGTATCCGGCCGTATGTTTAAGCGCTTCGCGTTCCTCTTCTCTTTTGGAACGAAATTGTGGTGCGTGCTTCATAATATCTTTACCGTGGTTACTCAAGATAACTGACTACGGCCCTGAATCGTTTGCTATTGGGGGAAACTTTTTCAAATGCGCGGGACGACAGTTTGATCACAATGTCGTCGTTTACGCTCGTATCGGGAATGCGGCCGATAATGCGGACGATGATTTTCTCCTGATTGTATTCATTCAAAACCTCTACCAGCGAACCGATTGGCGCTGTACGGTGCAAACCCAGAAACTTGCTCGTACTTTCGTCCGTTTCGATCACCTCCGCCAGACCTGATTCCGATTTCTTCTTGCTTTTCACCACTTTCGGAGGAGCAACTTCTTCCACGGGTTTCACAACCTTCTCGGGAACCACTGCTTTCGCTTTCACCGAATCTTTCACCACGGTAGTAGCTACCTTAGGTGCTGGCGGTGTTACAACCGGTGCAGCTGCTTTTTCGGCGCCTTTTTCACTCACGATAAGCTCCTGGCCATCTTTCAGGTTATCGTCCGTAAGATTGTTCCATTTGCGGAGGTCGGCCATCAGAACACCATATTTAACGGCAACACGGTACAATGTCTGACCCGGTTCTACTTTGTGGATCCCATTCGCCGGAGCGGCAGTGGCGGGTGCCGACGGGGCTGATGTACTTGTGGCTACCGAGGGTGTATCGGCAACAGGCTTGGTTTCTTTCACCTCTGCCTTCACAAGTTCCTTTTTCTCCTCTTTCTTATCGTCCTTTCTGGAGTCTTTCTTAGTGGCCTTAGGCGTGTAAGGCACGCGGATCGTCTGTCCCGACTGAATCTGGTCGCTCATGCCGGGGTTGGCTTCGCGCAGGGCGTGGATCGTGGTTCCGTACTGGCGCACGACGGCAAACATCGTCTGCCCCTGGTTAACCTTATGTATAACAAAGATCTTCCCCCCTACCTTTTCGACCCCAACGGAGTCAACAGCACTCAATCCCCTAGCCCGGGCACTCGTCAAACCTAGCATCAATCCTGCCAAAAGGGCCAGGCAAAAAATGTATTTCATTTATTATGAAAGCGTTAAACTCGAAAACTCGTTGCTATTTTTAAGATAAACCAATGTGGACGCTTTCAGCATCATCGTCGAGCGGCCTGTTCCTTCCCGCTCTTCCGATAGTTTCTCGTGTAAAACCTGTTGCTTCTGATCGGTTACTATGAGGAGGTATTGCACTGTTTTATCTTGCTCGTAAATATAATAAGAAAAGATTATATAGGGTCTTTTCTCCAAATAATCAATGGCTACCGGAATGTGACCGCCCGTTGCGTCACTAATAAATTGGGCGAGCCTTTCGAAGTACATATTCTCTTCCATGTAACGAACGGGCTCCATTAAAATTACCTTGTCGTCCCGTTCCGGTAATGCTTCATTCCATGGCAGCAGCTCCCCGGTCGCTGCGTTGCAATGCATATGCCTGAACGAATCGCCGCGCTTGATAGCCACTTCCAGCAAACCTTCCCCTGCATTTTTGACGAGCAAATGGTTGGATAAAACCCACGACAGCAAACCAGCGTCCGCTTTTACGGCGAGCAGATCCGTCGGCTCGGGCACCTCGGGATAACGGTAATTGTGTAAATAAATATGCTGATCGGAAAAAGCTGTCAGCGATGTCCACCAATCGGTAGCTTCTACCTGCCGATGCCATTTTACGGCAAGGCTGTCCGTATCGATCACCGCAAACGACACTTCACGGCGCTCCGTATCCCTTAACTCTATGGCCCACAGCGTACTACCCGGCCGGGCATCTGGCATTACACGCCAGATGTTTTCGGAAAAGCGGAACGAAAAAAGATTTTGCAATTTTTTACCTTTATTTTGAATCAAATTTAACTGACAACGACCTCGTGCGCATTCTAGGAATAATACCGGCCCGCTACGCTTCTACCCGCTTCCCTGCCAAGGCTTTGGTGGACATTGGCGGCAAAAGCATGATCCAGCGGGTTTATGAACAAGCGTCCAAAGCTACTCAACTCGATCAGGTAATCGTAGCGACCGACGATGAAAGAATATTGTACCACGTCCGCGAATTCGGCGGACGCGCCGTAATGACGTCGCAGGACCACCAGAGCGGCACCGATCGCTGCTTCGAAGCACTTACCCAAACGGAAGAAACTTACGATTACGTCATCAATATTCAGGGCGACGAGCCATTTATCAGCCCCGAGCCGATCGACCATCTCGCTTCTGTGCTGAATGGTGAAACCGAACTGGCTACCTTGGTGAAGGTGATCGACAATGACGACATTCTCTTCAATGTAAATGTGCCGAAGGCCGTTTTGAACAAGCGAAATGAAGTCATGTATTTCAGCAGACAAACGATCCCTTACCTGCGCAATGCGCAAAGCCAGGACGAATTCCTGAAATCGCATGTTTTTTACAAACACATAGGTATTTACGCATACAGAACCGACGTTTTAGCCGAAATCACCAAACTTCCCGTTTCGTCGCTGGAAAAAGCCGAAGCATTGGAACAGCTGCGCTGGCTGGAAAACGGCTACGCGATCAAGGCCGTCGTCACCTCCGACGATTCACATGGGGTAGACACGCCCGACGATCTTGACAGGGTTACAAGAAAATTTTTGCCCTGACTGACCATTGTGGAATACATTTTTTACAAGGAAGGTTAACGTATAAGGATAAGCCGTATATTTCTTAAAAAACGTTAAAACCGTTTTACGTATACGACCCGCTTCTTCCCGTGCGTTACCCTTTTATTGTTTTAATAGTTTATTCCACTTGAAAAAAGAGTCCTATGCAATATAACATCCTTTGGGCCGATGACGAAATAGATCTTCTCAAACCGCACATCATGTTTCTCACTAATAAAGGTTACAACGTAACGCCCGTCAACAGCGGTGCGGATGCGCTGGACCGTATCGAGAACGACCGGTTTGACATTGTTTTCCTCGACGAAATGATGCCCGGTATGACCGGCCTCGAAACGCTCGCACAGATCAAACAACAGCAGCCCAACCTGCCTGTGGTGATGATCACGAAAAGCGAAGAGGAACACATTATGGAGGATGCCATCGGTTCCAAAATCGACGATTACCTCATCAAACCGCTGAATCCCAACCAGATATTACTTTCGGTTAAAAAAATATTGGATAACAAACGGCTCGTTACCGAAAAAACCACCCTAAGCTACCAGCAGGAATTCCGCAGCCTGGCCATGCAATACCAGGACCGCATCGGTCACGAAGAATGGGCGGACATTTATAAAAAACTCATCTACTGGGAGCTGGAACTCGAAAGCTCCGACGACCAGGGAATGGCAGAAGTTTTCAGCATGCAGAAGAGCGAAGCCAATGCCAATTTTTGCAAATTCATTGAGGATGAATATGAAGAGTGGCTGAACGACCCGCGCTCCGACAAGCCGATCCTGTCGCATCAGTTGATGAAACAAAAGGTGTTTCCCCATCTGAAAGGTTCAAGCGAGCCGTTGTTCTTCCTGCTGATCGACAACTTCCGCTACGATCAATGGAAAATGATCCAGCCTATTATGCAGGAATTTTTCAATATCGAGGAAGAGTCGTCGTACTATTCCATCTTGCCGACCACAACCGGCTACGCACGTAATGCGATCTTCTCCGGCCTGATGCCCAGCGAAATGGAACGCAAGCACCCGCAATGGTGGGTAAGCGACGAAAATACACCAGAAGGAGAAGAAGGGCTGAACAACCATGAGCAGGATTTCCTTCAAAAACAACTGGAAATGAACCATTTGAATATCAAGTTTTCATATAACAAGATATTAAATACAAACCAGGGCAAAGCATTGGTAGACACCTTCAACAACCTGCTCACCAACCAGCTCAATGTCGTTGTATACAACTTTGTGGATATGCTTTCCCACGCGCGCACGGATGTGCAGATGATCAAGGAGCTCGCGCCCGACGAAGCCGCATACCGCTCTATTACCCGCTCCTGGTTCCAGCATTCGCCGCTGCTCGATTTCATCCGTAAAATCGCTGAAAAGAAAGGGCGCCTGATCCTCACCACCGACCACGGTATGATCCGTGTGCAGAAACCGGTGAAGATCATCGGCTACCGCGAAACGAATACGAACCTCCGTTACAAACACGGCAAAAACCTGGGCTTCGACGACAACCATTTGATGGTTTGCCGCAAGCCTGAGCGTATTTTCCTGCCAAAACCACACGTTTCTACATCGTATGTGTTCACGAAAGAGGATTACTTCTTCGCCTACCCGAACAACTACAACCAGTACGTGAACCTCTACCGCGACACTTTCCAGCACGGGGGCGTGTCGCTCGAAGAGATGATTATCCCGGTGATCGATTTGAAGGCAAAATAGGACAATGTATATGCAAAAAGGGGCGCCTGAGTTTGATCAGGCGCCCCTTTTTTGATGCTTGATGCAGCAATTATTCGCTCACGGTTATACCGCCATTCTCGCATTTGATCACGCGGGCGGGAAAGCGTTTCAGGAAGTCGTGGTTGTGTGTAGCCATCAGAATTGCGGTACCGGCATTGTTAATCGTCCGGAACACCTGCATAATCTGGTCGCCTACCTCGGGGTCGAGGTTACCGGTTGGTTCATCCGCGATCAGGATTTGTGGCTCGTTCAGCATAGCACGTGCGATTACCACGCGCTGTTGCTCTCCACCCGAAAGCTGGTGCGGCATTCTTTTCTGGGCAGTTCCAAGGCCTACCTGCATTAAAACTTCCGCAATGCGCTTGGAAATTTTGCCCTGATTCTCCCAGCCAGTCGCACGTAGCACAAACCCGAGGTTGTCCTCCACGGATCGGTCCGACAGCAATTGAAAATCCTGGAAAACGATACCTATTCTGCGGCGAAGAAATGGAATATCGGCTCTTTTGATGTTGTGAAGCTCGTAACCGGCCACTTTGGCAGAACCGGTATGCAGCCATAAATCGGCGTATAGTGTTTTTAAAAGCGAGCTCTTACCGCTACCGGTCCGGCCGATAAGGTAAACGAATTCGCCCTTACTGATTTCAAAATGAACGTCGTTCAAGACAGGCCTTTCACCCTGATAAATATCCGCCCTTTCCAGTCTGATTATTGGCTCCGTCGAATCGGTGGTCATAAGATTTGCGAATGATAATGGTGAGCAGAATGCTCAAATTAATAGTGTGGTGGATGTTAATGTCATGCTGCGCGAAGTCGAAGCATAATTGCAACAGCGTGCATGCACTTCGACTGCGCTCAGCGTGACAATATCAATTAAGCATTCCCTTTATTATAATCCGAAAGGAATTTTTCAAGACCGATATCGGTCAATGGGTGTTTCAGCAATGCTTCGATAGCGCTCAATGGGCCTGTCATAACATCAGCACCTACTTCTGCGCATTGAATGATGTGCATTGGGTGACGAACTGATGCTGCAAGTACCTGCGTATCGAAACCATAGTTTCTGTAAATAGTCAGGATCTGCTCGATCAGCGCGATACCGTCGGTAGAAATATCGTCAAGGCGACCTACGAATGGAGAAATGTAAGTAGCACCGGCTTTCGCGGCTACCAGAGCTTGTCCTGGGGAGAAGATCAGCGTACAGTTGGTACGGATGCCTTTGCCTGAGAAATATTTCAGCGCTTTGATACCTTCTCTGATCATCGGGATTTTTACCACGATTTTCTCGTCGATCTCAACCAGCTCTTCGCCTTCGCGCACCATTCCTTCGAAATCAACTGAGATTACTTCCGCACTTACGTCGCCATCCACAATGTCGCAGATAGCTTTGTAGTGACGCATTATATTATCCTTACCCGTAATTCCTTCTTTCGCCATCAAAGATGGGTTGGTGGTAACACCGTCTAATACACCAAGCGCCTGCGCTTCCCGAATTTCGTTCAGGTTCGCAGTATCAATGAAAAATTTCATATTGAAAATTTATTGGTTAGAATATTCCACAAAAGTAGGAAACCCTGAACAAAAGCAAAAGAAAGAAGGGTGGAATACAGGGGGGAAGGAAATAAAAAAAGGCAAACCGAGAATCTCACCGCATCGACCATCTACCCTTGCTTCCGTCAGGACCTGGGGGATTCGAAAGGAGCTGGTAGTTCCGATTTGCCGATGCAAAGATAAAGACATTTTATTAACAAAAAGAAAACATTCCTTTGACGTTTCCCCTTACTTTTGCGTGAATCAACTAGAAATGAACCAGTATGCCCCGATTATTTTTTTTATTTTTTCTGATTTTCCTTTACTCTTGCTCCCAATCCTCCGACGCATTTCTCCAAAAAGGCAAAGAGCTTATGCAACAGGGCAAGACCCGCGAAGCCATTGAATTTATCAACAAAGCCATTGAAAAAAATACCACCAATGCCGATGCGTTCAACCTCCGCGGCGTGGCTTATTATGAGTTGAAAGAATACCCCAACGCCTTGCTGGACTTTGGTCAGGCGATCAAGCTGCAACCGGGCTCCTACCGGCCCTACTTCAACCGCGCATTGCTCTATACGGACGAAAACAAGCTGGATTCCGCATTTACGGATTATAACAAATCGGCCGAGCTCGCGCCCGATACTGCCGATGTTTTCCTGAACCGCGGCCAGTTGCTCGTCCTCATGGATAAGACGCCTGACGCGATCAAGGATTTCGAAAAAGCGACCCGGCTCGATGCTAACAACAAACAAGCCTGGTATAACCTTGGAAACACCTATTACAGGTCGCAGGATTTCAAACAAGCGGTATTAGCATTCCGTCAAACGGTGAAGCTGGACGGCCAATATGGAAAGGCATTTTATGGCCTGGGCCTTGCGCAGTATAACGATGGGGAAAAAGATTTGGGCTGTACCAGCCTGAAACAGGCGCTGAACCTGGGATATAGCGACGCTGCCAACGCATTGGCGCAATTTTGTCAGAAATAATGTGTTAAACCTTTAAAACCAAACCCGCTTTGTCATGAGACTTATCAAGATATTTTTCGGCATAATCTTTGTCATTTTTGCCTATTTGCAGCTGAACGACCCCGATTCCGGTATCTGGATCGCCGTTTACAGCTTCGCCGCCCTCGCTTGCTTCATGAGCATCCGGGAGCTTTGGCCTTCCTGGGTGTTTTACGTGCTTGGGGCTGGTTATCTGGTGGCTGCGATCCTGCAATGGCCGCCTGAATTCGAAGGTATTTTCTTTGGAGAAACTGCCATGAGGAGCCTCAATATTGAACTTGCACGAGAGTCGCTGGGCTTGGGTATATGCGCGACGGTAATGGCGGTGCTGGGCAAATGGGGTTGATCAATCCCTGACCCACTCGATTTCTTTCAACCCGAATTCCAATTCTTCCGGCTCGGTAGCCAGTCTGACACGCAATTTTCCAAGCGTCGTCACATTGGTCACCGAGCCGTTTGTTATGTTTCCTTTATGGAGAAATCTCACTTCTTGCCGATAACCATGTAAATGATTGAGGTACTCGGCGCGGATCGCGTCGTGCTGGGAACCGGAGCGCAACCGGACGTAATAGGCGTCCAGGAATTTCAGCAGCTTACGAAACTCTTCCGCCAGTGAAAACCTGCGGTCAGTCTCCCGCGCAAGCGAAGTCGCGTGGTCGCTCTCAAACACCGACTGGTTGATATTCACCCCAATACCGACGATTGAGGTCGCAAAACGGTTTCCCTGCAATGAGTTTTCGATCAGTACCCCTACCGCTTTACGGTTGTTCATATAAATATCGTTCGGCCATTTCACTTTCGTATCGGCCACATAGCTGCCCAGGTAGCTCCGGATGGCGAGCGCCGTCACCTGACTGATCAGGAATTGCTCAGGAATTGGCAGAAAACCTGGGGTAAGAACTACTGAAAATGTAAGATTTTCGCCTGCATTAGCGTTCCAGACTGTCCCGCGCTGGCCTCTTCCTTTTACCTGATTGTCGGTAATGACAACCGTTCCTTCCTCAAACAGTCCTGCATGTACTATTTCAGCCGCTATGTCGTTGGTGGAATGACAAGTTGGCAGATATATTACTTTTTTACCAATTATTAGCGTATCCTGTGTGGAGTTGTACAATTTTTTTGTTTTACTTTAGGGTTTTAGAAAAGGAAATAACTACGCATGAAACAACGCAAAAATAAAGAACTATCCTCAAAAGATCTCACCGAACTGGTGGTGAAGGGCATGACAGAAAAGAAGGGTTTGGACATTGCCATATTAGACCTCAGAAAAGTAAAAAATTCAATAACCGACTTTTTCGTGATTTGCTCGGGGAATTCCGACACACAAATAGATGCTTTGGCCAACTCGGTTGAAGACGAAGTTTATAAAATATCCAAAACAGAGCCCTGGCAAAAAGAAGGAAAGGCGAATGGGGAATGGATTTTGATTGATTATGTCGATGTTGTCGCACATATTTTCAACAAAGAACGCCGCAAACATTACGATCTGGAAGAACTTTGGGGAGATGCAGAGGTGACATACCTGGAAGACTCCATGGTATAAAGGCCCGCCGGGTGAACATTAGCCCCGCCGGGATTGTTGTTTATTATATTTCCTCTTAATTAAAACGAACGAATGTCTGAAAACGATAACAAAAGGGGGCCACTCAACCCTAAAAGTCCTCAGAAGGGATATCAAGGTTGGATTATAGCCGCTCTGATCGCTACTATACTCGGAATCACGTACCTCAACAGAACATCGACAATCCGCGAAACAACTCAGAAACGTTTTGAGAAAATGATGGCGGACAAGGAAGTGGAGCGTGTTACGATTGTGAACGACAAGTCAGTAGAGGTTACGCTTAAACCCGAGGCCCTTAAACTCGACAAATACAGGGTAGTTGCAAAGGAAAATAACTATTTCGGCGGAGAAACTGCCTCTCACTACCAGTTTCAGGTAACATCGGCAGAGACCTTCAAGAAGGATTTCGATAAAATGCAGGAAGGTACCCCCGACGATGATAAAGTGCCTTTTGTGGTAGATACCCGCAACGACTGGACCAGTTTCCTCGGAACCTGGGGCTTTTTCATTGTCATGATCCTGGTAATGTACTTCATCCTTGGCAGAATGTCAGGCGGTGTAGGTCCAGGTGGCCAGATCTTCAATATCGGCCGCTCACGTGCGACGCTTTTCGACGCAGAAAACAAGGTTAAAATCACATTTAACGATGTAGCCGGCCTCGACGAAGCGAAAGAAGAGATTAAAGAGATTGTAGAATACCTTCAAAGTCCTGACAAATTCAAGAAACTGGGTGCGAAAATCCCCAAAGGTGCATTACTCGTAGGCCCTCCGGGAACGGGTAAAACGTTGCTCGCGAAAGCAGTTGCGGGTGAAGCAGGCGTGCCATTCTTCTCCCTTTCAGGTTCCGATTTCGTGGAAATGTTTGTGGGTGTAGGTGCTGCACGTGTGCGTGACCTTTTTAAACAAGCAAAAGAAAAGGCGCCTTGTATCATCTTTATCGATGAAATCGACGCAGTTGGTCGTTCACGTGGCCGTGGCGCAATGCCTGGCTCCAACGACGAACGTGAGAATACATTGAACTCCTTGCTGGTGGAAATGGACGGTTTCGCAACCGACTCCGGCATCATCATCGTAGCGGCCACCAACCGCCCCGACGTACTCGACCCTGCATTGCTCCGTCCGGGACGTTTCGACCGACAGATTTCGGTTGACAAGCCGGACGTAATCGGTCGTGAAGCAATTTTCAAAGTGCATTTGAAACCATTGAAACTGGCTACCGACGTTAATATCCAGAAACTTTCGTCCCAGACTCCTGGCTTTGCCGGCGCTGAAATCGCGAACGTTTGTAACGAAGCAGCGTTGATCGCCGCCCGTCGTAACCGTGAGGAGGTGACAATGCAAGACTTCCAGGATGCGATGGACCGTGTAATCGGTGGTTTGGAAAAGAAAAACAAACTGATCTCACCCGAAGAGAAACAAATCGTGGCTTACCACGAGGCGGGCCATGCGGTGGCGGGCTGGTTCCTCGAACACGCCGATCCATTGGTGAAAGTGTCGATCGTACCTCGTGGTGTAGCGGCATTGGGTTACGCACAATATCTCCCGCGTGAGCAGTATCTGTACCGTACCGAGCAGCTGTTCGATGAAATGTGTATGACATTGGGCGGCCGCGCTGCGGAAGATGTAGTATTCGGAAAGATTTCTACCGGCGCACTAAGTGACCTCGAAAGAGTCACCAAAGTGGCATACAGCATGGTAACCATGTACGGCATGAACGAGCGCATCGGTAACATTTCGTTCTACGATTCGAAACAATCCGACTACGCATTCACCAAACCTTACTCCGAATCGACTTCACAAGCGATTGACGAAGAAGTAAGAAAGTTGGTCGATCAGGCCTATCAGTTCGTCAAAGGCTTGCTGAACGAGAAACGTGATGCATTGGAAGTGTTGGCGAAAGAATTGCTGGAAAAAGAAATTCTGTTCCAGGCCGACCTCGAAAAGCTGATCGGGAAACGTCCTTACGAAAAGGAAACGAGCTACCAGGCTTATATCAACCGTCGTTCGAACGAAGAAGCTGCAATCCATGAAGAAGTGGTGAAACAGACGCTCGAAAAAGAACGCAAAGAAGAAGAAATGGCGGAAGCCGAAAAAAGCGCCAACAACGAATAGGCACTTTTTAAGTGAATAAAAATCTGATAGCCGGACAATTCAACCTGTCCGGCTATTATTTTTACAACATATATAAACCGTTTGACCCTAAACCATCAAAAGCATATGCCCTTTGAAATCTTCAAACAACATTTCGGTGAACTTACCGAATATGTGATACATGAAACAACCACTGAAAACCGCTGTGTAGTCATTCCGGAGTTGGGCGGTATTGTCCGTCAGCTTTCCCTTCGCAAAAATCTGACCCTTTTTTCAGTTCTGAAAACGCCCCCGACCCCGTCGGCGCTGATTGCTGATACGAAAAGCGCCAGCGAATTGCTATTCCCCTTCGCGAGCCGCATTCCGGAAGGGAAATACAAATTTTTAGGCAAGAACTATCAATTGCACAAAAACGAAGACGGCGGCCTGAATGCCATTCACGGACTGGTGCGTAAAAATCATTTCCACCTCGACGAACAAGTTATTCACGAGGATAATGCGTCCATTCAGCTGTCTTATACCATTGATAATCCGGAAGGTTATCCCTTCCAGGTGCATTTCTCGGTCCGCTACACGCTGCATGCGGACGGCCGTTTCGAATTGAAATATGAAGCTAAGAACAATGGGCAATCACCTTGCCCTGCCATGTTCGGCTGGCATCCATACTGGTTGCTAGGCAATGAGGATGTAGAGGCGTGGAAGATCAATATTCCGTCGAAACGTCTGGTCACCTTCAATGAAAACCTTATCCCTGTCGGCACCGAGCCATTCGATATGGCGATGCCGGCTTTGTTGCACCGTAAGGAATTCGATAACTGTTTCATTGTGGACGCCACCGGCGGACAGGCGGTTACGGAACTGATCTCCAAAAACCAGGATGTCACGTTGCGCATTCAGCAGGAAACCGGGGAGGGAAAATTCAACTACCTCGTCGTGTACACGCCACCGGCGCGTGATTGTGTCGCCATCGAGGCGCTTACAGCCAATGTGGATGCATTCAACACCGGCGAAGGCCTAAATATCCTCGCGCCCGGACATAGCATTGACGGCACGATCACGGTCAGCCTCACCTGACGGCTGGTTCCTGTACCAGCTGATCTTGTGCCACAAAAGCTTCCAATGGGTTAGATACCCGAGATGTGCCGCGACAATGGAAAGTTTATCCGACCATTTGTCGCGGTATTTTATATTGTAGAGAAAAATGCGCCAGGTTTTTGTTTTTAAGGAAGGTCGTTCGTTCTCCCAATGGGCTAGAATATCTTTCAAAAAACCTTCCGAAGGATAGCTTTCGGACACGCCTGCGTACCTGAGATAATCCCGTCCGCTAAGGTACCCTGCCACACCAAGCGATTCGAGGAGGAGTTTATTGAAACCCTTTGTTCGGGTAACACGATTGATATATTTCCAGTCCAGCGAGCCGGCCGACTTGTCAAGCAGCCTCACGAAGTCAGCCAAATATTTCAGCTTATCCCACTGTTCTACCCCACCATGGTGGATCACCATCATAATCAGCTGCGTCTCCATTCTTGGAACAAGCACCGGTTTCCCCATCATATTGAATTCGAATAGATTCCCGGCCAGTTCATCCCAAGTAAAATTGTAGCAATACCTCGGATAAGTACAGTTCCACTGAATTTCCAGCGATTGCAATGCGTGCTCGCTCAGGGGTGTAAGCGGAAGCTGGTAGTCGGTATCGAGATAGTCGTCGACGACAGCCTTCTCCGTCAGCAAATAGTGGCGGTAGTTGTCCGCAGCAAAACCTTCACCCAGAAGGATATCCAGGCTCTTGGAAACATCTTCCTTACCGACAAAATAATCGATATCCCCAAATTCTCGCAAAGCGGGCTTGTCGTAAAGCATCCATGCCCATAGCGCACCTTTCATTGGGAAAACATGTACCTGGCTATCAATCAAACGATTATACAGTCGAACGCATATCCCCAGGAAAGCCATGTTCGTCACCGCCTGCCCAAGCGTGAATTCGCGCAGCATTTTGAGCACATTATCGGGAAGAGCAAGTGCCTTTTCCTGCGCATATTCAAATGCCAGTGGCCTGATCTGGTGCCATTTCGCGAGCGTCGAGAATTTCTCCGGGTCAAACTGGGTAATCTCGGTTTCAAATGGCTGATGCCCCGAAGGCAACGCAGCCGCATCAATGAGATATGCCAGTTCGGGGGAGATTTTGATGCGTTGCATGCTATTCCGCGATTAGTTGTTCACGGACGCTCGTCTCTACCCATTTTTCCAGGTTGTCAAAACCCTCCGGCCGCCTTTTCCTAAGTATTTCCGCCGATTTGGCACATTGTAAACTTTGGAAAAAGTGCTTTTTGAGGCTATCCTCCTTTAAAAGTTCTATGGGCAGCGGAAAGTTACGCAGCATTTCTCCCGGTATTTCGGCCATATTCAAATTTTGAACAGCCGGTTTATTTCGCGCTCTGTGCAGGAAAAACACCTTTTTCAAGGGAATGACCTTGGTAGGAAACTGCTCGCGGGGCTGATATGCAAATTTATTGACCCCTTCGCTGACCGGTTCGAGGGCCGACATATCATAACGCAAACCAGCGACCGTCTTTTCCCATATTTTAAGCTGCGGATAGGCCGGAACAACAACCGGCTTTCCTGCTTCATCGAAGGTAATAGCGGTAAGGTCGTCACTCAACAGCCTGCAACCCGCCTTAATAAACGCCGCTGCCGTGCTCGATTTTCCCGCACCGGGCATGCCCATGAAGCACCAGGCCTCGTCCCCGAGCACAACGGCACTCGCATGGAGAAGAAAATATCCTTTTTGAAACAAAATAAGACCTAAGGCTTCACTGACCGTAAAAAGGCTAATAATGTTACCATCCGCAGCCACGGGAGAAACCAACAGTTCATTGCCGCCAGATGCTTTAAAAGACGCCACACCAGCCCAATCCAAATACGATGCCTGATCATCCTGCCCAAAAAATGCCTTGATACCCCGCCTGTAAATCATGGTCGGACGCATGGGCGGGAGCGCGATAGCGCCTGTACGGATGCAAACGTCGGCAGTGGAATGCGGGTCGCCTTCGGCCAGTTCAGGCAAGGGAATTTCTGAATGGATATGGAGCCCGAAGGCGGTGTAATGGCGCATGTGTGTAAATTCAAATTAAATCATTCCCAGACCCAGAGCCTTTTGTAGGAAACGGTGTCGGGCCAGCGCCCGATGACGATGTTGCCGTTTTGCTCCACCCAGGCATGCGCCTCAAATTGCTTGGCAGGGTTGATCTCTATGCCTATTTCCAGGGTTAATGCAGGCGAATTCCGGAGCAGATATTTGGTAGCAAGGGCACGTGGCAGGCACAAAAGCTCAAATGGCAGCAAATTCGCCGCCGTATCCACCGCCCAAACGGTCCGCTCCATTCTTTCCGGCCCCGCCTCCCTAACTTGGTTCGGACGACTGACCCGGTGATACCATTTCCTGAACAATGGAAACGGAAGCAAAAGAAGTCCGGCTTTGATCCACAGCAAACACCAGGCAGCCCGCAGGAATATCCATTTCTCCGGTCCGGACAAGCTCCGCCATTTCCCTATCAGCTTACCGATTTTACCCAAAATCTATTTGATTATTTCAACCAGTCGTTCGGCAATCAAATCCTTTAATAATCCGTCGATGTCGCTCTTACAGGTATCGGAATCGATGTTATACGCGCTCGTTACCGCGTCGCATAACGATTCGATCGTCTGCGGGCCCTTTTCCAGCGTGTCCCAAATCAAAACCCCAACTTCATCCAGACCGTAATACGCCCCTTTACTATGGTTAAGTACCACAGTTTCCCCCCCCACTTTGGACGAGATTTGCTCCGATGTAAGCTGATATTTCATTCCGAAAATTTAAATCTGAAAATATAATGTGCAACCGACTTGTACAAAGTTAGAAATTTTAATTACTCAATCTCAAACTTTATTCCCTGCGCCAGGGGCAACTCGGTACCGTAATTGATCGTATTGGTTTGTCGGCGCATATAGGTTTTCCACGCATCCGATCCCGATTCCCGCCCTCCACCGGTTTCTTTTTCACCGCCAAACGCGCCGCCAATCTCCGCGCCCGACGTACCGATATTCACATTGGCAATGCCACAGTCCGACCCCGCAAAGGAGAGGAACCGCTCGGCATCCCGCAAATCGGTAGTAAAGACAGCCGACGAAAGCCCCTGCGGCACATCGTTTTGCAATGCAATCGCTTCGTGGAGATCGCTGTAACGGATCAGGTACAGGATCGGCGCGAATGTTTCGTGCTGCACAATAGCCCAATGGTTTTCTACCTCGGCAATGCAGGGCGAAACGTAGCAGCCGGATGCATATTGGTCGCCCTCCGGCGCACCGGGCTCCACTACGAATGTGCCTCCTGCCTGTTTTATTTGTTCAACGGCATGGTGGAACTGTATTACTGCCTGTTTGTCGATCAGCGGCCCGACGTGGTTATGCGGATCGAGCGGGTTACCGATTTTCAGCTGGCCGTATGCTTTTTTCAAACGGTTTTTCACCTCTTCAAATATGGATTCGTGCACAATCAAACGGCGGGTAGATGTGCATCGCTGACCGGCCGTTCCTACCGCGCCGAAAACGATTGCCGGAATGGCTACTTTCAAATCGGCCGTCGGCGTTACGATAATGGCATTGTTGCCGCCCAGTTCGAGCAGACTTTTTCCTAATCTCCGGGCGACAGCCTCTCCTACGGAACGGCCCATCGGGACACTGCCTGTTGCTGATACCAATGCGATCCGCGGATCTTGCGCAAGGAATTCGCCCACGTCGCGCCCGCCGGAGACAATGCACGACACGCCTTCCGGTACGTTGTTATTTTTCAATACATCCAGTATAATGTTCTGGCAGGCAATGGCCGTCAAAGGCGTTTTCTCCGAAGGCTTCCACACGCACACATTCCCGCACACCCACGCGACCATCGCATTCCACGACCACACCGCCACGGGAAAATTGAATGCGGAAATGACGCCTACCACGCCCAGCGGGTGCCATTGCTCGTACATGCGGTGCTGCGGGCGCTCGCTGTGCATAGTGAGCCCGTAAAGCTGGCGCGAGAGCCCAGTAGCGAAATCGCAGATGTCGATCATTTCCTGGACCTCCCCCAGCCCCTCCTGCAAGCTCTTACCCATTTCATAGCTGACTAGCGTGCCAAGTTCCTGTTTGAATTCGCGCAGTTTCACGCCCATTTGTCGTACAATTTCACCGCGTTTGGGCGCTGGTATGCTTCGCCAGGTTTTGAATGCCAGTGAAGCCGCTTCCACGAGACGGTCATAATCTGCCCGGGCAGCTTGCGTTACGGAACCGATTTTCCGGCCATCCACCGGCGAAAAGGATTCCAGCAATGCGCCACCGCCTTCCCAGCTCGATTGGCCGGTCGTTACCCCGTGATTGACGTCCCCAATGCCTAGCTTTTCAAGAATTACATTGATCCCTTCCATACAAACTCAGCCTATATTCTTAAAAAACTGTCCATTCATTGTCTTGAAAAAATCATCCAATACAATGTCCTCCTGGCGGATAAACCCACTAGCAGGCAAAACGCCGTCGGCCACCATTTCGACTACCGACGCAATAGAAGCTGCCGTAGTCCAGGAAATGGCCCTCCAATGCTGGCCATCTATCTGAATAGGGTGATAGGCCTGATAAAATTCTTCCCTTTCGAGGTGGCTGCCTTTCCAGCCTTCCACAACTGCATACACATACACCACATCCTGCTGCACGGGCGGCTTGGCTTCCGTCAGGATTTCCTCTACCAATGCGCGCTTATCTTTCAGGCATAGCTCGTAAAGCACGAAACGCATGAGACTACAATGCCCCGGGTAGCGGATGGTTTTGTAATTCAATGTATCCACCTTCCCTTCGAGCGTTTCGCACATGGTGGCAAGGCCGCCCGAAGTACTGAATGCTTCGAATTCCTGGCCTTCGATATTGATCATTTCGATGCCTTCGAGTGATGGTACCATTTTGCGGACACCGTTGTGGATCACTTCTGCGTCGTTCAGGTATTCGTTCACCACTCCCGCCGGCGACCATGTGAAGGAGTAACCCATTTGCCCGTTCGGGTAGCGCGGCAACGCACCTACGCGGAGTTCGATGTCCCTGATTTTGGTAAAACGTTTGGCCAGGTCCATTCCGACAATACCGATAAAACCGGGTGCCAGGCCGCATTGGGGCGCCAGTACGCTACGGCTGTCTTTGGCCATCTCGCGTATCGCCGAAGTGGTGGGAACGTCCTCGGTAAGGTCGAAATAATGGATACCGGCCTTGTGCGCACGCTGTGCGATGGGCAGGTTGAGGTTATAAGGCATACACGACACTACCCCATCGAAACCCGCCATTACCTTATCCAGAAATGACCCGTCGTTGACATCACCTGTCACCACTTCGAATGGCAGTAGCACGGCCGGCTGGGCTTTATCGACCCCCGTTACCTGGAAACGCTTGCTCAGCAGCGTCGCGACGAGCGAGCCCACTTTTCCCAATCCGATCACAAGTACTTTTTGCATGTATAGTTTTAAATGGTTTTTGTTGAAATTTTTGAAGCTATTTTGAAAGATAGAAAAAGAAATTGCAGTTTTTAAAACTTGCATGTCATTTTTGTAGGACAAATCAGACATTATGACGATTACAATTGTGGGAGGCGGCGCTTCCGGTTTTATGGCAGCGATCACGGCTGCCGAGACGTTTCCGGCTGCTCAGATCACCATTCTGGAAAAGAGCAGGACGGTACTCAACAAGGTCCGCATTTCCGGCGGGGGAAGGTGTAACGTCACGCACCGCCCAAACGAACTGCGCCATTTTATCAAAAATTACCCCAGAGGTGAAAAGCTGCTCCGCAGGCTCCTTCCGCATTTCGACGCCGATGCTACCGTCGAGTGGTTTGAAAAAAGAGGCGTTAAGTTGAAAACCGAAGCCGACGGGCGCATGTTTCCCGTTTCTGATTCGTCCCATACCATTATTGAATGCCTTATTAAAGCAGCCCGAAACCTGGGGATCGAGATCAGGACGAGCGTCAATGTCGGTTCGTTTCAAAAAAATGATCATGTGTTCACTTTGGAGATCACAAATGGAGAACCGATTTCGACCGATAGGTTATTGATTGCGACCGGCGGCTATCCAAGAGCGGAAAGTTTTGACTGGTTGGAGGAGCATCGGCACGCAATCGTTTCTCCATTGCCTTCATTATTTACATTCAATACACCTGACAACTATTTGCTCCCGCTGGCTGGCGTTGCCGTGAAAGATGCATTGGTTAAAATAATGGGTACCAAACACGAATGGCAGGGGCCGTTGCTGATCACACACTGGGGTTTCAGCGGGCCAGCCGTACTGAAACTCTCCGCCTGGGGTGCACGCGACCTGGCAGAAAACGATTACCATTTTACTTGCCGGATCAACTGGCTGCCGGAAATGAAGGAACAGGAAGTGCGTGATTTTCTGCTCGCAGAGAAAACTAATACTGCAAAACAGCAAATCGCTTCACACGCCAGGCTTGGCTTACCTGCACGGCTTTGGAAAGCATTTACCGAAAAGGCAGAGATCCCCGACACGTTGCGCTGGGGTGATGCGAGTCACAAAGTCCTGAACCGGATGACTGAACTGCTGATGAACAGTCAGTTTGAGGTTAAAGGCAAAACCACTTTCAAAGAAGAGTTTGTAACCTGCGGCGGTATTGCATTGTCCGATATTGACCCTGAAACGCTGGAAAGCCGGTCGGTTCCCGGGCTTTTCTTCTCGGGAGAGGTAATCGACGTCGACGGTATTACGGGAGGCTTCAACTTCCAGAATGCCTGGACAACCGGCTATATTGTCGGGAAAAACATTGGGCTTTAATTCTCGGCCATCGTATCAAAATAGGCACGCACTTTTTTGGCACGGTCGAGGCCGATTAGGTCTGTCAGCGTTTCGAGCGTGCTTTCGCGAATGCCACGTACCGAGCCGAAATGTTTAAGCAACTTGGTAGCGGTCACTTTCCCTACCCCTACAACACCTTCCAGCTCGCTCACCAGGCTCGCCTTGCTGCGTTTATCGCGGTGGAAAGTAATGGCAAACCGGTGCGCTTCGTCGCGGATCTGCTGGATCAGTTTCAGCGATTCCGACTTTTTATCGATATATAATGGCAGGGAATCTTCCGGAAAATAGATTTCTTCCAATCTTTTCGCAATACCGATAATGGGTACCTGCCCATAAATACCCAGGCTTTTCAGCGCGTCACAAGCTGCTCCGAGCTGCCCCTTGCCCCCATCGACCACGATCAGATCAGGCAATGGCTGTTCCTCGGCAATCAGCCGCAAGTAACGCCGGCCCACGATCTCGTTCATCGACGCGAAGTCGTTAGGTCCCACCACTGTTTTGATATTGAAATGCCTGTAATCCTTCTTCGAGGGTTTCCCATCCTTGAAGCAAACCATCGAAGCCACCGGATTGGTACCCTGAATGTTCGAGTTATCAAAGCATTCGATATGGCGCGGCAATGTCTTGATCTGTAAATCGGATTTGAGGCGAATCAGCACGCGGTCTTTTTTCGAAGAGGTGGCAGATGCTTCCACTTCGCGGCGCTCGGCTTTTTCCCTTCTGAAATACATTACATTTTTCATGGACATATCGAGCAACTTCTTCTTGTCGCCGATTTGCGGAACAGTCACTTCCAGCCGCATGTCCAGATCCGGTTTCAGGTTCGAAATAAGCTCCTTCGCCTCCGAACCGTATGTAGAGCGCATTTCCACGATCATCATCGCCAGGATTTCCATGTCGCTTTCGTCGAGCTTCTTCTTCACTTCCAGCGTTTGGGTTGCCACCATGTAGCCCGCTTTTATTTTCATAAAATTCAGGTAAGCGGCTTCCTCATCGGAAACGATCGTGAGCACGTCGATATTCCCAATACGCGGGTTAATGACCGTAGCTTTACTTTGAAAATTCGACAAATGCTCGATCTTCGTTTTCCAGGCATGGGCTCTCTCGAACGCCATTTGCTCGGCAGCTTCCAGCATTTTTTCTTTGAAATATTGCTGGGGCGACGATAAATTCCCCTTCAATATATGATGTACCTGCTCGATCTCCGCATTGTATTCGCCCTCTCCTTGCAAGCCTTCGCACGGTCCTTTGCAATTACCAATGTGGTATTCCAGACAAACCTTAAATTTCCCGGCTTCGATATTTGGCTTCGTCAGCGGCAACTGGCACGAGCGGATCTGGTACAATGCCTTAAACATGTCCAGCAGCGTGTGCATCGAGCGCAAATTGGCGAACGGACCGTAAAAAGTACCTTTGGTACGGTCCATATTCCGCGTCGGAAATACGCGCGGGAAAGGCTCGTCGGTAATGCAGATGAACGGGTAGGTCTTATCGTCTTTGAGAAGGATATTGAATTTAGGCTGCAATTGTTTGATCAGCTGGTTTTCAAGCAGCAGTGCATCCCATTCGCTCAAAACGATGGTGTATTCGATCCTGCGGATCTGGCTCACGAGCCGTCTCGTCTTACGGTCGTGCTGGTTGTTTTTCAAAAAATAGCTCGAAACCCGATTGCGCAGGCTTTTCGCTTTTCCTACATATATCACCTCGCCCGTTTCATCGAAATACCGGTACACACCAGGATCGAGAGGAATTTTGGCGAGTTCTTCTTTGTAATTGAATTCAGACATTGACTGTGATTTAGGCCTTAACTGTGCCCCTATTGAAAAAAAACAACCGCATGAGTTGAAAAGTTGCGTCGCTTACGAGTTGGAATGCCTCATTTTGGGCTGCATTCAGGTCCATCGGGCGGTTAAGCACCGACACCGCATAGGTCATGCCTGCATCTTTGGCTTGCTCGGCAGTTATCTGCAAAGTACCGCAAACGACCGCCAGCGGCACCCGATGGCTTTTGCACAGTCCGGCGAGCCCTTTCACCACTTTACCGGCCAGCGTCTGCTCATCCACCTTACCTTCACCGGTAATAACCAAATCCGCATTGGCCACCAGGGAAGCGATGTTGCATTGCTCCATTACAATGCTGATGCCATCTTTGAGCACCGCATCCAGAAACCACATGCAACCAGCCCCCAGCCCGCCCGCAGCGCCTGCACCGGCTACCAGGCTCACGTCCCGCCCGAATGCGCGCGTAGCTACGTGTGCGAGGGTTTGTAGTCCATGGTCAAGTTGCACAACCATTTCAGTATCGGCGCCCTTCTGCGGACCGTATACAAATGCAGCACCTTCTTTCCCGAACAAGGGGTTTGTCACATCACAAGCTACCACTACCGAAACCAGTGCGAGCCTCGGATCCGCATTATGTGTGTCAATTGACGCGATTTTCCCGAGCGATTCACCATTCGGGAGCAATGTATGCCCTTCCGCATCCTTAAATGCATAACCAAGCGCTTCCGCCATGCCGATGCCGCCATCGGTCGTAGCACTTCCGCCGATTCCGAGTATAATCTTCTTCACGCCCCGGTCCAATGCATCGACAAGGAGCTGCCCGGTCCCGAATGTGCTTGTGCGAAGCGGATTGCGCTCTTCGGTTTTCAGCAGGCCGAGGCCCGAAGCCGCGGCCATCTCGATAAATGCAACCTGATGGTCTTCTGAAAGGCCGTAAGTAGCTTTAATCGGTCGGTTCAGCGGGTCCAGGACCGTTACGCTCACTTCCGAGCCATTGGCTTGCCGCGTTAATATCTTCGAAGTGCCCTCGCCGCCGTCGGCCAGCGGGATCGCCGTCACTTGTGCATTTGGATATGCCTTTTTGACGCCATTTGTTACGGCGTCGCACACTTCCGCAGCTTCCATCGAACCGCGAAACTTGTCAGGGGCAACGAGAATATTCACGGGCAAAGGGCTAAGTGGGTCAGAATAAAACGCCCTCGTCGTCGGACCGCGACGGCGGGATGTAGGTATCGGTACTATCGGTTGTTACGCCACCGCATTCCCGGACGTAATTTTCAGGTTTATTAAATGGCATTTTACGATACTGTACCAATGTTGGATCGGCGTATACTTTCTGCATAAACAACCCCCAGGCCGGCATCGCAATGCGCCCACCCTGCCCGTAAGCAATGGTACGAAAGTGAATGGCACGGTCTTCGCCTCCTACCCAGATACCCGACACCAGGTTTTGCGTCATCCCCATGAACCACCCATCGGAGTAGTTCGAAGTAGTACCGGTCTTGGCAGCAATCTCATTACCCTCCGTCACACCGTATTGCCGCAGGCGGCCAGCCGTTCCTCCCGGATCTTCCACCGCACCACGCATCAGATACAACATATTATAAGCCATGTTTTCGCTGATCTCCTGGTTTTGCTTCTGGAAGAACTCCTGCAATACATTACCGTAGCGGTCTTCGATGCGCAGGATCGTCATCGGCTCCGTTCTATGGCCGCCATTCGCAAATGCGCAGTAGGCGCCAACCATTTCGTACACCGACACATCGCTGATACCCAGGCAGAGAGAAGGCACTTCCTGCAATTTGGAAGTAATACCGAGCTTATGCGCATATTCCACCACGGCTTTGGGCCGTACCATTTTCATCAGGTAAGCACTCACCGTGTTCACCGATTTCCCCAACGCCTGCCGTAACGACAGCGACTGGTAAGAATATTTGTTATTGGAATTGTGCGGCGACCATCCTCCCGGCACACCGTCGGATAAGCCGAAGTAAACCGGCTGGTCGGTCACATGGTCACAGGGGGTCAGGAAGTTTTTGTCCAAAGCCGAAACGTAAACGAATGGCTTAAAAGTAGAACCCGGCTGCCGCGATCCCTGTTTTACGTGGTCGTATTTGAAATATTTAAAATTAATACCTCCCACCCACGCCTTCACGTGCCCGTTACGCGGGTCCATGGACATCATGCCCGCGCGCAGGAAGCGTTTGTAGTAGGCAATGGAATCCAGCGGGCTCATCGTCACTTCCTTCTCTCCATTCCAGGTAAAAACCTTCATTTTGTAAGGTTTCTTCATAATCTTCCAGGCTGCTTCCTCGCCCAGGTCTCTTTTCAGGGAAATAAAGTGCGGGGAGCGTTTTGCCGCGGTCCTGATAAAACCCGGTATTTCCTTTCCATTGTCGAAAGTCCAGGGGTTGCGGCCTTTCCAATGCTCGTCAAACAGCTTTTGCTGCGTTTTCATATGCTCGGTCAATGCCGTTTCCTGGTAGCGTTGCATACGCGAGTCGATGGTCGTGTAAATGCGCAGACCACTCGTATAAAGATCGAGATCGGTATCGTGTTCTTCGTTGTAGAGCTTAACCCAGCTTTTGAGGTACCCCCGCATAGACTCTCGGAAGTAGGGTGCCAGGCCGGTATTGTGGCTGTCGATCGTAAAATTCAATCCCAGCGACTTCTCTTTGTATTTGTTAAAATCTTCCTCGCGGATGTAATCATATTTATACATCTGCGCCAAAACCGTATTTCTTCGGTTCAATGCATTGGTAGGGAAGCGTAATGGGTTAAATAGCGTCGGGTTTTGCAGCATACCCACGAGTAATGCGGCTTCGGTCACATTAAGGTCCCAGGGTTCTTTGTCGAAATAGGTTTTGGAAGCGACTTTGATACCATATGTATTGTTACCAAAAGAGACCGTGTTCAGGTACATCTGCATGATTTCCTGCTTTGTATACTTCCTTTCCAACACCACCGCCAACACCCATTCCTTCGTTTTGGCGATCACAATGCGCACCATCGGAATCTTGCCCAACAGTCCTTCGTACTCTTCCGAGCGTGTATTGAAAAGGTTTTTAGCAACCTGCTGCGTGAGCGTACTGCCACCGCCGGAGCTCGAACTTCCCGAAACGACACCTTTAAAAACCCGCGCAAGGCTTCGCGGGTCGATTCCCGAGTGGTTTACAAAACGGGCGTCCTCGGTCGCAACGAGCGCATCGATCAGATTAGGGGAAATTTGTGCGATGTCGATGGGTGTCCTGTTCTCGAAAAAATACTTACCCAACGACTTGCCATCCTCGCTGATAAGCTCCGATGCCAGCTCGCTCTTCGGGTTTTCGAGCGTTTTCAGGTCCGGCATGTCGCCGAACAACCACAAAAAGTTAAAGCTAACGGCAACAATGTAGAATATGATCAGACCCAGTCCCAAGCCAACAAACCGCCAGAGACGGACAATGGTACGCCGATACTTTCCGGGTTGCAATTCAATCATAGATGTGGGGTGATAGGTTACTGGAAAAGGCAAATATACAATTTCAGCCTATTATCTTTTGCCCATGGACAGGGAATTGAATTCCTGCATTTCTTTCAGGCGCGGAAGGTAGATACTCGTTGGATAAAGCCGCATAAACTCCGTAATGGCCTGACCGTACGCTTCTTTACCCCTTACCTTTCCTATCAGAAAAACGCGTAATAATGCAAATTTATCCTCCATGGAGCTTCCTTTGTAGGACGGCAGGTTTTTCTCGATGTCTTCCAGCGCTTTGGTATAATCGCCATCCGCATAGAGCTTATAAGCAGCCTCGTATTCCTTCGTGGCATTACCGGATGTGCCGCCGGTATCAGTGGATTTATTGACCAGCCTCGCGTAAGTGGACGTCGGGTATTCGCTCAGCAGCTTTGATTTCCAGGATTCTTTCTGAGCGGTATTCTCTTCGTTGCTCAGGAAAAGCAGGTAATAGATCTCGTCCTTGTACTGCGTTTTGGGATATTCCGACAGCACTCGTTCAAATGCTGCTATTGCGCGGTGGGATTCTTTCAGGTCGAACCGATAGATCTTGCCGAGATTGTAAAGTGCGTCTTCTTTCTTCTTCTGGGATACCGCAAATGCAGTATCCGACAGCGGGACATCTTTTTTCAGCAATGCATGCACCTGGTCCCACTCCGGCGTACCTTTTTTCAAGCCGGTATTCTCCTGTTGCGTTTGCGCGACTCCGGTGCTATCGGTGCCACTTGCTGCATTATTCCCCGCGAGTGTACGCAGTGGTCGGCTACTCCGACGCCAGTCGTCTTCCAGCGGACGGTTCCCCCACGCTCTTTTAAAGTCTATTTTGCCTTTGCTGACCAATGCCGGGTCATACAATTCCCAACGACGCTCGCCGCCGGTTACCAACGGATTTCCCCCGCCTTGCTGCAAGCTTGCATTTTGGGCAGCTATTTGTGCTTTTCTTGCTTTTTCTTCCTCTTCCAGCCGTTTTTTCTCTTTGGCCTCGATAATCCCGTCGATTTTGTTGTCCAATGCAGCCGGGTTCATTTTAGCCAATCGTTGCAGGCTATCCTCGGTCGAAACAACTGTGTATTGTGTCACGAAATTATCCAGTGCGCGTTTTCTATCGGCCACGAGACGGTATTCGGGTGCTTCCTGGGGAAGAATGGCCAATGCACTATCGTAATAAGCTTTGGACATTTCGAAATTTTCGAGCGATTCATACTCGATCCGCGCCAGTTGCAGGTAAGTGTAGGCCTTTTGCTGCATATTGCCCTTCGAGGCGGCGGCGGCTTTTTGCAAATAGCTTACCGCCTCGGGAATCTGCTTTTTATGCTCCGCCAGCAAGCCCATTGTAAAAAATACGTGGTCTTTCAGGTCGTCGTTTTTGCGGTCTTTCAGCATTTTGTCGAAGCCCACATTGGTAAGGTCGCGTTCCGGATTCAGCACCACCTCATTTTGCAATGAATTCATGCTTGAATAAAAGCCGAGGTCGTAGCTGGGCTTATTCTTGTTTACACTTTTATAGTGCCTGTTGGCAAGCGCATATTGCCCTAACCGATCGTACATCTGTGCCGCTGCAAAATGAATGCGGGCAGTTTCAGTAGATTTTTTCAAAAGCGGAAATGTTTCTTCCAGGATGGCCACCGCAGTGAGATACTCCCCGTTCTGCTGGTGCAGGTATGCTTTGGTTAGGTAAAAATCGCGTTGCGAAGTTTTGTTCAACGGCTGCTGGCTCAGGTATTCTGCCACACCTAATGCATTGGAATAGTCCTTGTGCTCGATGTAGGCCCGCATAAGCAGGATCAGCGCATTATTCTTGTCGTCGTCGTCGCGCCCGTTGGCATATACGTAACGCAGCGCTTCCAGCCCGTCGGCCCATTGTCCGAGGTATAACCTGGCTTTGCCCAAAAGAATATAGCTATTGTCAATCCATTTGCTGTTCTGATGCTTTTCAGCCACGATGGACGCCTTTTTGATGGCGTCCAGTAACTTCGGCTTCACTGCCTGGGCGAGGACAGAATCCATCGGAAGCAGTATCGGAAGCAGCTGATTATAATTCTCTTTGTAACCCTTCCTCATCTCAAACTCCGCATCCGCCATATTCTGCTCAGCCATGAAATACGCATTGTACCGGGCAGCGATATTGTGGAAAGTGATTGCCCCGGGCCGTGAACTGTACTGCGAACAGGCAGCCACGACGATGATCATGACAAGTAGCGGTAATGTGCGTCGGGTATAGAAGGTTAAACGGTCGATCACGAAATTGACTTTATGGGGTGTTCCTCTTTCTGTCAGGTTTGCAAACCTAAAACGGTATTTTCAATAAATACGTATCGAAGGTACTGCCATTTGCAAAATTTGAAGCAATTTTACCACGATATTCTACCATTGTTTTCACCGAGTCTTCGACCGAGTTAGTCAACCGAGTTTTTCGACCGAGTTTTACAATCCAACCGGAAACAGCTGAATTATGGGAGATCCTAAAATACCTGTGGATAAAGGCCAGTCATCGCGCTTTCTGAAATACTCGGGGATGGCGATGCAAATGCTGGGCACTATATTGGTGTTCACTTACGGCGGCTATAAGCTCGACGAGTGGCAGCAGAACAAGGTCCCGGTATGGACGCTCGTGCTCTCGCTGACCTCCATCGGAGCGTCGCTATACCTTTTGATAAGAAGTTTTACCAAGCAATAATCCCCGCCCCCGGCACCCCGGCATGTTACGTACCCTGATCGCAACCATTTTGCTCGGAATTGTATTTTTCCTTGCTCAAAGATTTCACGCGGATTCTTTCCTGCATCCTTATATATGGTACATTCTCGTATTCTTTTTCGGACTGGCTTTTATGGTCCACCGGCTCATGGAGTTTGGAATGCGGAACAAGCGTGAGAAATTTGTCACATTTTACATTTCCAGCATCGTTGCACGCATTATTCTGAGCATCATTTTCATCGGTCTGTTTTTGTATAGAGGGCTAACTGATTCATTCCTATTCGTTATCAACTTTTTTGCACTCTATTTATTTTATACATGCTTTGAAATATATGGTTTGTATCGTAACTTGCGCCGCGATTGACAAAGCATAGTATTTCAAGCATTTATGTATACCCATCTGAGACGGTTTTTTACTATCGCCCTTATAGCGGCAACATGCGTTTTTAACCTCCCGGCCCGCGCCGACGAACCTACCCAGCACGATGCCGGAAAGGTGGCCCAGGCGGTGAATGAGGAAGAGCATAAAATTGAACATAAGCTTGAAGAGCATGAAGCGAAGTTCAATATCGGTGAGATGATCATGCACCACATTGCAGATTCTCACGAATGGGAATTCTCGCACGGTGTTTCGCTTCCCCTTCCCGTGATCCTTTATTCGGAAGACCGCGGTATCGAGGTTTTCATGTCTTCCAACTTCCATAACGAACATCACGAATATAACGGCTACCATCTGGTGCACGGTGATTCGGAGCAAATCGTTCCGGTTGACGAAGCACGTAAAGTATACGACTTCTCGATTACCAAGAACGTAGCCTCCATGCTGCTGAGCGCCCTGATCCTCATTCTCGTTTTCACAAGTATCGCCAGCTGGTACAAAAACAGCAAGGGCAAAGCGCCGAAAGGTTTCAACTCCGCCATGGAGGTGATCATCCTTTTCATCCGCGACGAGGTTGTGAAACCAAACGTAGGGCCGAAATACGAAAAATACCTGCCTTACCTGCTTACGTTGTTCTTCTTTATTCTTATCAACAACATCATGGGTCTGCTTCCGGGATCGGCCAACCTGACCGGTAACATCGCGGTAACCATGACCTTGGCAGTGTTGACCTTCATCGTAGTTCACCTGAATGCGAATGGCAACTATTATAAGCACCTTTTGAGCCCTCCGGGCGTGCCTGTTCCGTTGTTGCTGATCATGATCCCCGTTGAAATCGTAGGTGTGTTCATGAAGCCATTCTCCTTGATGGTCCGGTTGTTCGCCAACATCACAGCAGGTCACATTATCCTTCTGAGCTTGTTCGGTCTGATCTTTATTTTCCAAAGCATCGTGATCGCCCCGGTAATCTCCCTGTTCGCTTTGTTCCTGAACTTCATTGAGATCATGGTAGCATTCATTCAGGCATTTATCTTCACACTATTGTCGTCCATGTACATCGGAAGTGCTATCGAAGAGCACGGCCACGCCGATCACGGACATTGATTCTGAATCTCTTTTTTATTAATTATATTTAAAACAAACACAATTATGTTGCTTCAAATTTTGCTTCAAGCTGCTGAACAAGGTGGTGCAGGTCTTGCAGTTTTCGGTGCTGCTATCGGCGCAGGTCTTGCTGCTATCGGTGCAGGTCTTGGTATTGGTAAAATCGGTGGTAGCGCTGTTGAAGGTATCGCCCGTCAACCAGAAGCTGCTGGTGCAATCCAGACTGCCATGCTTATCATCGCGGCACTTATCGAAGCGGTAGCGCTTTTCGCAGCGGTTATCTGTCTGCTTATCTCTTTCAAGCTTTAATAGCTCCCCGAAAGGGAAACGCTGCCCCGGTGCGCTAGGCCCGGACGCGGTGCAAAAACATTCTCGTGGGAGCATTAGGCTTCCACGAAATTTTAATAAGAAGAGAGCCGATTAAGATCATTCTTACACTCAAAAACTCATTTAACTATGTCATTGCTTACTCCAAACCCAGGCCTTATTTTCTGGATGCTGGTAGTATTTTTACTGGTAGTTTTCATTCTGGCCAAATTTGCCTGGAAACCTATCCTGAAAGGTCTGAAAGACCGTGAAAACGAAATCCAGGGTGCGCTTGACCTCGCAGAAAGAACCCGTGCTGAAATGGCACAATTGAAGTCGGACAACGAAAAACTGATCGCAGAAGCCAATGCAATCCGCGACCAGATCCTTCGTGACGCGAAAGACGCAGCTGACAGAAACATCGCGGAGTCCAAGGACAGAGCGGCTATCGAAGGACAAAAAATGATCGAAAGCGCTCGCGAAACCATCCGCAACGAACAAGCCGTGGCAGTGAGCAAAATCAGGAAAGAAGTTGCTACGCTTTCATTGGAAATCGCTGAGAAAGTATTGCACCGTGAATTGTCTGACAAGGTAGCGCAGGAAAAACTGATCGCTGATCTTGCTTCATCCGCGCGTCTTAACTAATCAGCATTTAAAATCTAATTCCGATGTCAGTAAGTATTGTAGCATCCAGATATGCAAAATCGCTGATCGAGCTGGCTAAAGAACAGAACGTTCTGGAAGCTGTTTATCAGGACATGCTGCTGTTCAAAGACACAGCAGACAAGAACCGAGGCCTGATGCTTGCATTGAAAAGCCCGGTGGTGCGTCACGAGAAGAAATCAGGCATTCTGAAAGCCCTTTTCAAAGAGCGTGTAAGCCCTGTTTCATTCGCGATATTCGATATCATTACCAAGAAGAACCGGGAAGCAATCCTCGACGAAATCGCGGTAGAATTCATTAAAGCCTATAACGTTTACATGGGAATCGAAAAAGCCACGGTGGTAACCCCTACCCCGCTGACCGACGAACTTCGTAAACAATTCACCGATATTGTTGCCAAAGCAACCGGAAAAACGGTTCAGCTTGCCGAAAAAGTAGACAATGCTTTGATCGGCGGATATGTGTTGACAGTGGGCGACCGCCAGATCGACGCTTCGCTGCGCAGCCGTTTGAACGAACTTAAATTACAGTTAGTAAACTGAAATTTTTATCTGCATAATTTGGAAGACCCGGCTGCTATGCGGCCGGGTCTTTTTTTATGCTAGACTTTCATCTTCACAACATTCTTGTAGCTCGTCTCGATAGCCTGCACCGGCGGTACTTTCGCCACGTCCTGCTCGACGAAGAAATGCGTCATGCCCGCCAATTTGCGGTTAGCGAAGATCTTTTTGAAATCGATCGAACCCGTTCCTACCTCGGCAAACGAACCATCCTTCTTGTCCATATCCTTCACGTGCCAAAGCGGGAAACGGCCCGGATACTTCTTGAACAATGCGACCGGATCGAGGCCTGCTTTGGCCACCCAGTACAAATCCAGTTCCAGCTTCACAAGTTTCGGGTCGGTTTTGCCGGCGATAAGGTCGTAAGGAAGTTGCCCGTCGATCTTCTTGAACTCAAAATCATGGTTGTGATAGCCGAATTGGAGGCCCGCCTTCTTCGCCACTTCACCTGACTTATTGAACAGGTCAACATAACCTTTATACTGATCGATCGTCTTGCGTTCAGCCTCGGTCAGGTAAGCGCAGTTCACGTATTTCTGGCCCAGCTCTGCCGCGTCGTCGACAGCCTTCTGCCAGCCGTTGCTCAATGTGCCTTTGGCCGTTTTGTTCTCCACACCGGCGCCATAATGGCCGCTCACCGGGTTCAGACCCAGGTCGCCGAGGATTTTCTTGAACTCCTTAGCCGTTTTGCCGAAGAACTTGCCGTCGGAGTAGCCGTAAAGCTCCACTTCCTTATAACCGATCGCCGACACCTTTTTAAGCGTGCCAAGAAGGTCTTTGGATATTTCATTACGAAGCGTGTACAGTTGCAAACCGATTGGCGAGGGAGCTTTAACATCCAGGTTCAGTTTCGAGAACATGGGCACTGCCAATGCAAATGCGCTGGCTTTGAGGAACGATTTCCGGGAAATCTTTTCGTTGTAATCCATGGGTTTGTATTCAGAAAAGTAAAAAATAAACTACGGGGTAATATCAACGGCGCCAGACGCTGAAAGCTTGCGTTTGGTATCCTCGTCCAGCTTCCAGTTTTCTGTGAAATGATTATCGATCAGCAGATTGACCGAAGAATCTTTGAAAAATATAATGTCTTTAAATTCGGAAAGCTTACGGTGCATGACTGGCACGAACGGAAAGCCTTCGTCCTTCATACCGGCCCACCACGGCAAACCTGAACTTACCGCTACATAATGCCCTGCCATCGGGACAACATAAAAGAGTCCGTGCGCGGTGTCGCCTTTCTTTAAATGCACAGGAAGCTGATCAGCATATTTGCCGACCAATGCATTGCTTTCTTTCGTACCAAACAGTATGAGGTTAGAACTTTCAATATCGCTTGGCCGCACTTCCTTGTCCGCCAACACGCGTGGGAAGAACATTACCCGACCGAGAAACTCGCCACGGTATTGCGACCAGTTTGCTGCTTGTGTAGCTATATCGATCCGCTTTTTAAGTTCCTCAGGTGAAGGATTGTCCGCAGTTCCATACACATATACATGGCGCGATGAAAATGCAGCAAAGATCGGCCCTTCGGCACCCTTTTCCTTACCGGTATAAATGGACATGATTGTCGCCCCCTCCACAGCCCATTTGCCACCGGCCGACTCGCGGAACAATGTTAACACGCTATCAGCCTTCGCATTCACATTCGACCCGTCAATTTTAAGGCTCAATGCAGTCCCGGCTTTGAATTTGGGATGGCTCTTGAGGTTAAGGGTAAACTTTTCAAGATTTTTTGTAGTGATCTCCAATGCATTTTCTTTTGTAAACTTCGCATCAATTTCAGCGAGCTTGCCGTAAGCAAACCTGTTGAACCTCACCCAGAATGCCTTATCATATTTATACTGCCTGGTTACGAAGCGCACACGGTCCGGGTACGGGTTCCGCTTGTAGTCATCGAACCATTGGAAAATATATTCACTGTCATATGCATTTACCCAACTATCGTGCTTCACATCGACGAACTCCTTATAACTCACTTCCGCACCCAAATCCTGCAAATGGCTCACCCATTTCTGCGTACCCGCCACCGGGACAACCGGATCGGCATCGCCATGGAAGAAATGAACCGGGAAGTTGGTTGCATTGGTTACAAGGTCGAACGTACCCGCGGGCGGTGCGGGGCACACGGGTGCAATAGCCGCCCATATATCCGGGCGTGTGAGGCCCAGCCAGAGCGTTCCGCCTCCGCCCATCGATAACCCGGTCAGAAAGGTCCTGTCCTCATCGATTTTAAAGCGCTTTTTAACATCGGCCAGCACGTCGTAAACATCCTGCTCGGGAATGCCCTGGTAACCGGCCGTTCCGCGTGCGTAAGGCGACGCAACAATGTATTCCACATTATCCCATTTCGGAAAATAACGTGAAGCCTCCACGTCGGTTTCGCCTTCTGCATTGCTTTTCCCAAATACCCTTCGGAGATCGAGCCGGTGGTTGGAGCCGGCTCCATGGAGCATGATCACAAGCGGATACTTCTTGCTTTCGTCGAAATTCTCGGGAAGATAGAGGCCGTAAGGTTGCTCGGTATCGTCGGCGTCTGAGTAAAACGTGAGGACCTGAGGACCTGAGGGTAGTTTCTGCGCAAACAGGATGCTATTACTTGCTGCAAGAGTGAGCGTTACACCCAATAGTGTGCTTTTCCAGGTTGGTCTCATTAGCTATACGAATTTTCGATGGCTAAATATAAACAAAAAAAGGCAGGTCGGATGACCTGCCTTTCCAGCTACTTAGTGCTTTCGGAGCGATGCAAATCTAGTTCGCGAGCTCTTCTTCTTTTTTGCGAACACTGATAACGAGTTGTTCACTCTTTTCTTCATGATCAGCAACCAATACATCGCCTTCGCGCAGGTCGCCTTTCAATATTTCTTCTGCTACGGGATCTTCCAGGTACTTCTGGATCGCCCGGTTCAAAGGACGCGCTCCGTATTGCGGGTCGTAACCTTTTTCGGACAAGAAATCCTTCGCAGCTACTGTCAATTCAATTTCATAACCCAGACCTTTCACGCGGCTGAACAACTTGCCCAGTGAAATGTCGATGATGCGGTGCAGGTCTTCGCGTTGCAGCGAGTTGAACACGATCACATCGTCGAGACGGTTCAGGAACTCCGGAGAGAATGCTTTACGCAATGCACTCTGGATGGTGCCTTTCATAATATCGTCCTGGTTGTCGGCTCTTGCCTTGGTAGAGAACCCGATCCCCGTTCCGAAATCCTTCAAATCACGCGCCCCGATATTCGAAGTCATAATGATGATGGTATTTCTGAAATCGACTCTTCTGCCCAGACCGTCCGTCAGAATACCGTCGTCGAGCACTTGCAACAGAATATTGAACACATCCGGGTGCGCTTTTTCGATCTCGTCGAGCAATACGACGCTGTACGGTTTGCGGCGGATTTTCTCGGTCAGCTGGCCACCTTCTTCGTAGCCCACATATCCCGGAGGAGCTCCCACCAAACGCGATACGCTGAATTTCTCCATGTATTCGCTCATATCGATACGTACCAGCGAGTCGTCTTTATCGAACAGGTAAGTCGACAACACCTTCGCAAGCTCTGTTTTACCTACACCGGTTGGTCCAAGGAAAATGAATGAACCGATGGGTTTCTTAGGATCTTTCAAGCCCACACGGGTACGCTGGATCGCTTTTACCAGTTTCTCGATCGGCGGGTCCTGACCAATAACTTTCGCTTTCAGCTCGTCGGCCATGTTCAGCAATTTCTTGCCTTCGTCCATCGAGACGTTCGTCACAGGAATACCCGTCATCATCGCAACTACCTCAGCTACATTATGCTCGGTGACGGTATAACGTTTCTGTTTGGTTTCCTCTTCCCATGCGAGTTTAGCTCTTTCCAGTTGATCGATCAGTTTTTTCTCACGGTCTCTCAATTGGGCAGCCTCTTCGTATTTCTGGCTTTTTACGACCCGGTTTTTCTCCTGCTTGATGTTCTCGATCTGTTCTTCGAGTACCAGGATATCCTCCGGAACGGTAATGTTGCTGATATGCACGCGCGCACCTACTTCATCGAGTACGTCGATGGCCTTATCAGGCAGGAAGCGGTCTGTGATATATCTTTCAGAAAGTTTCACCGCTGTGCTAATCGCCTCCGGCGTATAATTCACATGGTGGTGATCTTCGTATTTGTCCTTGATATTCGTCAGGATCTGGATAGTCTCTTCGATCGAAGTCGCATCCACCATCACCATCTGGAAACGACGGGCCAATGCGCCGTCTTTCTCGATGTACTGGCGGTATTCATCCAACGTGGTAGCTCCGATACATTGGATTTCTCCGCGTGACAATGCCGGTTTGAACATGTTTGAAGCGTCCAACGAACCTGATGCACCACCTGCGCCCACGATTGTGTGGAGCTCATCGATGAAGAGGATCACATCCGGTGATTTTTCCAGTTCGTTCATGACTGCCTTCATTCTTTCTTCAAACTGGCCGCGGTATTTGGTACCGGCTACGAGTGAAGCAAGGTCGAGCGTAACAACGCGCTTACCGAAAAGCACACGGGATACTTTTTTCTGAACAATCCGCAATGCGAGACCTTCCGCAATGGCTGTTTTACCAACACCAGGCTCACCGATCAGGATCGGGTTATTCTTTTTACGACGGCTAAGGATCTGGGCTACGCGTTCGATCTCTTTCTCACGTCCGACGATCGGGTCGAGCTTACCTACTTCCGCCATTTTGGTCAAATCCCTTCCAAAGTTATCCAGGACAGGTGTACGGGATTTTTCAGCACCTTTAGATTCTTTACCGGAAGAAGAGCCACTACCGCCTCCAAACATTCCACCTCTGGCTTCATCATCCCCGTCTTCGGTCTCCGGCCCCATATGAGGTCTGGATCCGGATGATTGATATTCTAACATTTCCTTGATGACTTCGTAGTTAACATTGAACTTGTGCAATATCTGGGTACCTACATTGTCTTCATCACGCAATATCGAAAGAAGCAAATGCTCGGTGCCGATGAGCGTGCTTTTGAAAATTTTGGCTTCCAGATATGTAATCTTCAATACCTTCTCCGACTGCCTCGTCAGAGGGATATTCTGTAAATTTTTAACGTTGTTGGTGGCTGCACCTTTAGTTGCCTGCTCGATCGTCTGGCGCACATCGTCCAGCGACACGCCGAGTTTTTTCAGCAACCCAATGGCTACACCATCTCCCTCACGGATCATTCCTAATAACAAGTGTTCTGCACCAATGTAATCGTGACCCAGGCGGAGGGCTTCTTCCCGGCTCATTGAGATTACCTCTTTCACTCTATTCGAAAATTTTGCTTCCATTGTGTAGCAATAAAAAGTGTTTATGTATTCTAAACGCTACTTGATCCCCGTTTGTTCAAAATAGCTCTATTGAGACTTACAGGATCTTAACAAAACACTTTTTGCTTCCGGCCCCATATTAAACAGTAAATCAACTATACTCAGATTCCCCACAAAATCATTCCCGAAGGTCTGGTAATAAGGCGCAGGGCTGTAATATTTATGCGAATTCGGCTGTTTCCTGTTGTTTATTAGCGAAATATCATTCGCTACTGCCTTTTCACTAATTATTTCACCTGACAAATTGTACTGAATGTCCTTTTTAATACCAGTCAATCTAAGACAAATTGTCAACAATTCATAGTTCAAATCGACGAGGTATGCCAGCTTCTTTTCGTAAACACGCTTAAATTCATGGGCGTAGTACTCGTAAAAAGGGGACTTCCCGTAGGCTGACTGCAGGCAACCCAGATGGCGCCTCGTCCAATCCTGGTTGTAGTCGATCAGAATATCTTTCGTGGAGCTCGCTGGCTCGTATCCTTTTACAGGGACCGTCAGCGTATCTATTTTATTGGTAGTGAGCACATCGCAGCGATTTCTGTAAGTCTGCTTCACATACCTCTCCTCAATATCGATGTAGATCCGGTCGTACTTTAAAATACAAGTAAAATACGCTAAACAAGGCAGATACTGCAATTCAATCCGCACTTTCGTGGACTGACCCTCTTTAATCAAAAATTCCGACACTATCAAATATGGTAAAGGCTTATGATATTATCAAAAAATTTATAATAATTATTTTGTACGGTCAACAATGTTCAACAGCAACTTAAATCATTACAATTTTTGATCTCAAAGGAAGATACTGACGTCGCCCAGTCCCTCCCGGATGATCTCGAAATCATCCCCGTCGGCCTTCACAATGGTCGACGCAACATTGCCTCCATATCCCCCATCAACCACCATATCCACCTGGTGCTGAAATTTCTCGAAGATCAGCTCGGGGTCTGTTGAATACTCGATGATCTCGTCGTCGTCGCGAATGGAAGTCGTCACGATGGGGTTCCCTAACTCTTTTACGATCAAACGGGGGATAAGGTTGTCTGGCACCCTGATTCCGACCGTTTTTTTGTTGGTATTCAACAACTTCGGAACATTGCTGGTCGCTTCCAGGATAAAGGTATAAGGCCCTGGCAGCACCCTTTTCATGGTTTTAAATGCCGTGTTGCCCACTCTCGCAAAGTCGGAAATGTGGCTGAGGTCGTAGCAGATAAATGAAAAGTCATTTTTCTGCGGCTTAATGCCCTTGATACGCGCTATTTTTTCGACTGCGCGTGTATTGTAAATATCGCAGCCAAGACCGTAAACCGTATCGGTCGGATAAATCACCAAACCACCATTTCGAAGGCAGTCTACCACCTGACGGACGCGTCGCTCGTCAGGGTTTTGAGGATAAATTTTAACAAACTCAGCAGGCATACAGGAATTTTTACTTTTTGAGTTAACAAAATCAAAATGCAAATCCTTCCTGCGGCGTCATTTTTTTTAAGTTTTCGATGTAGAACCTGTAAGCGAAATTCACCGGCAAATGCAGCCTGCACATCAGAACAACCAGCTCTGTCCGCAGGCCGGGATTCTCAATATAGTTCAATAACCGGCGAAACCGCACAGCCAGCTCGAACTCCTGTGCGTACAGACATTTTCGGATAAATGTACGTATGCGCGCCGCCAAAAGATCGAATTCCTTTTGATCGCGGTTGAGGTCGTAAGCTTTATTGCACACGGCATAGTAGGATTGCAACATTCCACTCCCCTTTTTGTAAACACCGGTTGAAAGCGAAGTTTTCAGTACGCGCTTTTTGGTCAGGATCTCGTCGAGGTAGAAGTATTTAAAACGGACCGACGAGCGAACCCAGAAGTCAAAATCCTCGAATGCGAGGGTTTCGTCGTAGCCGCCCAGCTGCTGTAATGCGGCTGTCCGCATCATCATCGTAGGCGTGCAAATGAAGTAGCGTTCGAGGATATTTTTGTAAACGTCGCCCGACGGGACCGGGCAGGTCGCTTTGCCTTTGCTATTGGTTTCGTAGTGGTTGTGCAGCTGCTGGCCGGCCTTCCCGATATAGCGCGCATTGGTAAACACGACGGCGTAGCTCTCCGAAAGGGCTTCAAATGCTTCAACCTGCTTCTCGATGCGGTCGGCGATCATCACGTCGTCGCCAGAAAGGTCAATAACATACTTTCCTTGCGCGATCGACAACGCCTGATTGAATGCGCGGCAAAGGCCCAGATTATGGCGGTTGCGGATTACCTGAAAGGCAGGTGCTTTCCCTTTAAAACTTTCGATAACACCCAGCGTATTGTCCTTGCTTGCATTGTCGACAACGATCAGCTGAATGTAAGGGTAAGTCTGGTAAAAAACGGAAGTCAATGCTTCCTCGATGTACTTTTCCTGATTATATGCCGTCAGGATAACTGTAACGAGTGGCTTTTCTGTGTTTGTCATGATGTGCGCTCCAAGCGGTCCCTTCATTTACGGTGGTAGATTCGGAGGGGAAAAGGGCACCGCAGCACAAAATTACCAACAACAAACCGGAGATGCCGATAATGTTATTATCCGGCAAATCACCGCTTTACAACGCGCTTCGAAGTCACGCGGCTCCGCGCCCGGCTGATGCTCGCGTTGATTTCAAAACCCAGAATAATTACAAAAGCAAGCAGATAGATCCAGATCATCAGCGCGATCATCGTACCGATGGACCCGTAAAGCTTATTGTAGGAACTGAACCGCGACAGGTAGAACGAAAACCCGTAAGTGGCCGCGAGGATAAGAATGGAGGCGATCACCGAGCCCGCATTCAGGAACGTGAACTGGCGCCCGTGCGAAGGAGCGAACCGGTAGATAATCGAGATCGTCAGCATCAGCGAGCCAAAGCTGATGAGGTAACGGGTAATATTAAGCAATGCGATGAGCCAGTTGTCGCGGATAATGTGCCAGTCGCCGACAATATTCATCACGGCGTCACCGACGATCAGCAAAACGACTGAAAGAAAAAGCACTGCGATCAGTAGCAGTGTGAGCATCATCGCAATGCCACGAATCGCCAGAAAACCGCGGGTTTCGGTATCGTCATACACCATATCGAATGCCCGCATGAGTGACATCATGCCATTTGTAGAAGCGATCATCGCGAAAATAAAACCGAGCGAAAGTACCCCCGAGCGCGGGCGGCTCACAATGTCCAGGATCGTCTGATCGGTCGCTTCGAAAGTACCACGCGGCATATTGTCACGTAACATTTCGAGGATCAGTTGATCCAGGTTTTCAATCGGGATGTAGGGAATGAGGGTAAAAAGGAAGATTATCCCCGGAAAGGCAGCCAATGTGAGGCTGTAAGCCACCGCGGAAGCCCGCTGGTCGATCTCATGTTTCTCGTTGCTGTGGACGAGGTTCAGTATAATGTCGTACAACGACACCGTTCCCCGGAACAGCATGGTTTGCTGTAACCAGATGATAATGCGCTTGATGTGGCGGTTTCTCAGCAGTTTTTCAAGCATAACCGGCCGCTTGTTATCCCTTTGGTTCAAAATAGGGTTTCAGTTTTTCGAGCAGCTTATCGGGTGCCGGGCACAATTTGCCCGTATCCATCCGCTGAAAAACCAATGTTGTATCCCCGGTATTGAGCAAAACGCGTTCCTGATTGCGGATTTCGTAAGCAAAGCGGATGCGTACACCGGGTAATTCCTCGATTTTAACAAGAATATGCAGCTCGTCGTCGTACCGGGCCGGCTTCAAATATTTATAGTGGCATTCGTAAACCGGCATCATCACACCCGAATCTTCCATCGCTTTGTAATGAAAATCCAAACTGCGCAATGCCTCTACCCTGCCGATTTCGTAATACCGCGCATAGTTTCCGTAATATACATAACCCATCTGGTCGGTATCGGCATACCGCACCCTGATGCCCTTAACTTCGTGAACAAACATCCTTACTTCATGATTTTCAACCGGTTCAACTCTGCCTGATAAAGACGCGCATTGTTGAGGTGGTCGGAATAATTGGTGGCAAAAGCGTGATAACCCGACAGATCGGCCTTGGCACACATATAGGTATAATCGTGTTTCTCGTAATTCAATACCGCGTCCAGCGAGTTAAAATCCGCCACACGAATCGGGCCGGGAGGCAAGCCTGTGTTAATGTAGGTATTATAAGGTGATTTGATCATGAGCTGCTGGTTGAGAATCCTCTTGATAGCGAAATCCTGCAATGCAAATTTGATGGTCGGGTCAGCTTGCAGCGGCATATTGGCATGCAGGCGGTTGATATATAAACCCGCCACGCGCGGACGCTCATCTACCTTTTTGGCCTGCTCCTCTTCTACAATCGAAGCCAGAATCGAAACCTGAACGGGCGTCAGTCCAATTTCCTTAGCCTTTGCGATTTTTTCGTCGGACCAATACTTCTTGTACTCGCTGTGCATGCGGTCGAGAAATTTCTCAGTACCCGTAGTCCAGTAGATTTCGTAGGTATTGGGCAGGAACATCGATACGATCGTCAATGTATCGAGACCATATTTGTTACAAACTGCCGGGTCGTTCAATGCTTTGCGGAAACTGTCTTCTCCAAACTCGAAGCGGGCACCGATGCGTTTGATGAGGTCTTCTTTCAGGCGGATATTGTTGAATGTCAGCTTCACAGCATCCTGATTGCCCGATGAAAGCTTTTTAATCACCTCGTAGTTATTACTCTCGGGTTTGATCACATACCGGCCGGGCTTCACTTTTTCCGTGTATTTCAAAAATTTGGCCAGAAACTGAAACGAAATATGATCGTTGATTACCTCATATCTGTTCAATGAATCCAGCACCGTCTTATAGGTAGCGTTTTCCGGCACGAGCAACACGAAGCTCGATTTTTTATCGACCTGTAAATTCGGCGTCCGGAAGATCTGCCAGAAGTAGAAGGAGAATGTGGTGGTGAGGATCGCGATCGTGACAAACAATCCTACTTTAAAGTTACGCGACATAATTTTTTGGGCGGTCGGCCGTCGGCTTTTTGTTTTCTTTTTACAAATTGATTTCAAATGGTATGCCGAAACGCTTTGCGAGCTCATCGAGTGACAAAACTACCGGTTCGAGTAGTTTGATGCCATTCACGCCGCGCTCAGCTTCCATTTCTCTTTCAGGATCTCCGGGGATGAGTACTTTCTCGCCATCCACCGCTCGTGCATTGCGGAATGCACCGATCCATTTATCCATATCTGCCTTAAATTCATCGGCGGGACGGAAACCATCCACACGCATCGCACCCAGGAAATGCCCCGTACCGAGCCCCACACTTTGCTGCACGCCCATAAATCCGGCGGTCGCAAATGGCGGCACCCAAGGGCCAAAGTTAGCACCGGAAAGCACTCCCGAAAAAATATCGACTATCGCTCCGAGGCCATACCCTTTGTGACTCCCATGCTCGCGATCGGAGCCGAGTGGCAACAATCCCCCCCCGCTTTTCACTGCATTGGAATCCGTCGTAGGGTTACCATCGGCATCCTGTGCCCAGCCTAGTGGCGCAGGAAGGCCTTTTCTTTGCAATATTTCAAATTTACCGTAAGCTACTGCCGTCGATGCGAAGTCTGCCACAAAGGCAGGCTCTGTCAATGCGGGTACCGCAACGGCTATGGGATTTGTACCTAATAATTTATCCAGCGAGAAGGTTGGTGTAACAAGCGGGGCCGCATTCGTCATCGTCCAACCGATCATATCCTTTTGCAATGCAAGCATCGCATGATAGCCTGCAATACCGAAGTGGTTTGAATTTCTGACCGAGACCCAACCCGAGCCTACTTTCTCCGCTTTTTCCATGGCAATCTCCATGGCTTTCGGCGCCACTACCAATCCTAGCCCGCGATCACCATCCACTACCGCGGTACTCGGGGTTTCGTAGGCGATGGTCACATTCGGTTTTGGGTTCAAACGGCCGTGGTCGTAAAGCCTTACATAACCAGCCAAACGGGCAATGCCGTGGGAATCCACTCCGCGCAAATCCGCGCTGACCAACACTTCGGAAGCCAGCCGGGCCTCTTCCTGCGAACATCCTATTGACAGAAAAACCTGTTCAGTAAAATGTTTTAAATAACTGGCCTGATACATATACGTCAAATAATGAACTTCTTGCTAATTTTGCCCTACCGCCAAACAGCGCACCTGCGTGCCGCAACTAGCCGTCTGCGCCCGGCGTGCAAATATGGAAATTAAAAACTCATTCCTCAAACGCATCATCAGCTACTTCATCCGGGGACTTGTGCTGGTGGCGCCGCTATATGCGACCCTCCTTATTATTTGGACGGGCGTCGAATACCTCGACAATATCCTTCCCATTGAAGTAAACATTTCCAATCAGCAAACACTTTACCTTCCCGGCCTTGGTGTACTGATCATCATTTTTGGCATTATCCTGCTCGGTTTCTTCTTCTCGACGATCGTCCCGCAGTCCTTTTTCAAGTTCACCGAAAGCATTATGCGCCGTCTTCCGCTGGTGAGTTTGATCTACTACTCAATCAAAGACCTCATTCTGGCTTTTGTGGGGGATAAAAAGAAGTTCAACCAGCCGGTGCTGGTGACCATGTACAAGGACACTGATATCAAAAAGATCGGCTTCATTACGCAAACCGACCTGAGCCATCTCAAAATTGCCGACCATGTGGCGGTGTATATGCCGCTCTCCTACTCCCTCTCGGGCGAACTTTTCATCGTTCCGGCCGAGCATGTAACGCCGGTCGACGCCAAGGCGACGGACGTGATGAAAATGCTTGTATCCGGTGGTGTCTCCGTGAAGGTTTCGAAGGAAGAAACGGCTGAGGACGACTAGTTTAACCCGTTTTTAATACGCAACAATGCAACATTAGTGCCCGTTTAAGAGAATGATTCCCTATATTTGAACCATTCTTTTAGTACTATGAGACTACTCCTTCCCATTGTCGTTTTGCTGTTCCTGGGGAATATCAAAGCATGGTCGCAAGACCATTATGACCCAAAAAAAACCCTTTCCAGCGAAGAACTCTTTCTGAAACAGGGCAGCAGCAGCCGGGTAATCGCCACACCAGGACAAAAATATCTGGTACTTGACGCTTCTCCTTTCATCGGCGGCTTTCACAGATACAGGTTCTTTCCGGGGGACAATATCAGGTTCCGGATGAAGAATGAAACGATCCGCTTTAACGAGACGATCGCTTCGGTGGATGATTCAGCCTTCACGATCGGCGTGGTGAACGAAGCCGTTGGGCGGATGGATTACCAGAGGATTTTGCTCGAAGATATTCGCTTGATGAAGGTTTCCAGAAGGATTCCATTCATTTCGCAGGCGGCTCCCTTGCTTCCGCTGGCCGGTTTGATCTTCATCGGCGCCGATTTCTTTAACAAGGGCGTCGACAATAAACGCTACACAACAGACACTTCCACCCTCGTCATCGGCGGCTCGCTCATGGCTGCGGGGTATATTTGTTATAAATTCACGTTCGCTTCCCTGAAAATCAATTCAAGGAATAAGCTGAAAGTGCTCGAAACTTATTAATTGTTACAATATTATTACAGGCGAACAGGTCGCGATATCTAAATCTCTGAACATCAAAAGTGAAATCCATTCTCGTTCATCCCCCCCAACAACCCATAGTTGCAGAAATACAGCTTGCCGCATCCAAAAGTGAATGTAACCGCGCGCTGATCATCAATGCGCTCACCGGATTTCAGTCCGAGCTGACCAACATTTCGGAAGCCCGCGACTCGCAAACCATGCTCCGCCTGCTCAATTCCAACGACGCTGTGGCGGACGTGATCGACGCGGGAACAACGATGCGCTTTCTGACGGCATACTTCGCGGTAACCAACCAGAAAAAAACCATGACCGGCACGCCCCGCATGTGCGAGCGCCCGATCGGGATCCTGGTGGACGCGCTGCGCAAGCTCGGGGCGGATATTACATACGAAAAAGTAGAGGGCTACCCGCCGCTCCAACTGAATGGCTTTAATTATTCGGGAAACAATGAACTGACCATGCGCGGTGACGTGAGCAGCCAGTACATTTCAGCATTGCTGATGATCGCGCCCCAGCTTCCGAGTGGTTTGAAGATCAGACTCGAAGGGGAAGTAGGCTCGCGTCCTTACATTGAAATGACTTTGAACCAGATGGCGCATTTCGGAATCGAATACATCGCCGACTGGCAGCATAATGTTTTGACGATTCCTGCATTCAAATACCAGCCTAAACCTTACGCCATCGAATCCGACTGGTCGGGTGCGAGCTATTGGTACAGCATTGTGGCATTGGCCAACGACGCGGAAGTGGAATTGTTGGGATTGAAGAAAAACTCATTGCAAGGCGATAGTGCCATTGTCGACATTATGCGTCACCTCGGCGTGGAAAGCGTATTCACCGATCGTGGTGTGCGTTTGACCAAAATCCCTCCGAAAGCTTCATTAGGCTGGGATTTCACCAACTGCCCCGACCTGGCTCAAACCGTGGCCGTTATTTGTGCTATCAAGAAGATCCGTCTTTCGCTGACCGGCGTTGAAAGTCTTAAAATCAAAGAAACTGACCGCATTTTCGCATTGCAGCAAGAGCTTAAAAAGCTGGGCGCAGAACTGAATGAGGTAGAAAAAGACCATTTGTACGAAGTAACGACCCTTACCGACGTTCCTACCGATCCCGTGCCGTCCATCCACACTTACGACGACCACCGTATGGCGATGGCGTTCGCGCCCGTAGGTATGGTGAGCCCGATTCTGATCGAAGAGCCCGGCGTGGTCGTTAAATCTTACCCCGGATACTGGAACGACCTAGCGAAGGTTACCACCTGGGAAGAAGTTTAGATTATTCACCATTTCAGAATTGTTTATGGAAACTGTCTGGTCGTTCCTGGCATCGGTGCCTGTTTGGCTTTACATCATTCTGGCCATCGCTATCATTATTGCCCTGCGGGATGTTTTGCAGCGAAAACACACCATTCAGCATAACTTTCCATTGGTAGGTCATTTCCGGTACATGATCGAAACGATCGGGCCGGAATTGCGCCAGTATATTGTAGCCAACAACCGGGAGGAGTTGCCGTTCAACCGCCGGCAGCGCTCCTGGATCTACGCTTCTTCCAAAAAAGAGAACAACTATCAGGGCTTCGGCACCGACCAGAATATCCAGGAAGCGGGCTATGTATTTATCAAGCCCGCAATGCTGCCTTACCGGGTGGATTCCACGCACAGCCATCACGTCAAAAACGGGAACGATCCGCATCATTACACCATTCCGAGCGCTAAAGTTATCGGCGCATATCACGGTCGCAAGCGTCCGTACCGGCCCCGCTCAGTCGTGAATGTGAGCGCGATGAGTTACGGATCATTGTCCGCCCGCGCGATCGAGTCTTTGAATAAGGGTTCTTTCAAATTCGGTAACTACCATAATACCGGCGAAGGCGGCCTCTCGCCGTACCACAAATATGGCGCCGACGTGGTTTTCAATATGGGTACCTCCTATTTCGGCGTGCGCGACGACGAAGGGAATTTTGTGATGGAAAAGCTCGTAAAGCTGATGCAGAACAACCCGACGGTCCGAATGATCGAACTGAAACTTTCGCAGGGTGCAAAACCCGGCAAGGGCGGCGTGCTGCCAGCGAGCAAGATTACCGCGGAAATCGCCGAAATTCGTGGCGTACCCATCGGAAAGGACGTCGTTTCTCCTCCCTACCACAGCGCATTTTCGGATGTTCGCGGTATGGTCGATTTTATTGAGCAAATGGCTGCCGCTACCGGACTTCCGGTGGGTATTAAATCGGCTGTCGGGAAAACGGAAATGTGGGAAGAGCTCGCCGACCTGATGGTCGAGACCGGCAAAGGGCCTGACTTCATTACCATCGATGGCGGCGAGGGCGGTACCGGCGCTGCGCCTCCGTCATTTGCAGACCACGTTTCGTTGCCGCTGGTATTCGCATTCAGTACGGTTTACAAAATATTCCAGAAGCATAATCTGAACGACAAGATCACATTCATCGCTTCCGGCAAACTGGGATTGCCCGCGCAAGCTGTCATGGCATTTGCGATGGGGGCGGACGTGATCAACGTTGCGCGCGAGGCAATGCTTTCAATCGGCTGCATTCAGGCACAATCGTGCCACACCAACCGTTGCCCTACCGGCATTGCTACCAATAACAAATGGCTGGAATCGGGCATCGACCCTGCATTGAAAAGCGAGCGGTTCAACAATTATATGAAGACGCTGGCGAAGGAGATCATCGAAATTACCCACGCTGCGGGCTACGAGCATCCCTGCCAATTCGGAATGGCGGATATTGATATTTCAATGGGGGATAACAACAGGACCATTACGTTAGCCGACAATTATGGTTATCTCAAAACCGTGGTGCCTTTCTCCGACATTAAAGCATTGCTCGAATGCGACCACCTGGGCGGCCGCGATATACCGGGCGAAAAAGTAGCCTAGCCGCAGGATATTCCTCCACACTTTTGCTACAAAAGAAGTATATGGAAAAAGAAGCAATGAACGTTGCTTTCAAAAAACTCGTCCATGAAAAAAACTTTACTGCTTGCTGCATGCTCGTTCGTCCTTGCCCAGGTAACTGCTTTCGCACAGAGTAATCCGAGGTATCTGGTTCTGTTTAAAGACAAAACGAACAGTACATATCGTGTAGACAAACCCACTGAATTTCTCTCTCAAAGGGCCGTCGACCGTCGTAAAAAGCAAAATATCCCTGTTACGACAAACGATTTCCCGGTCAATGCAGGCTACCTGTTTGCGATCCGCCAAATCGGCGCGAAAGTTATCTACCCTACCCGCTGGTTCAATGGGGCGTTGGTGGAAGCTTCCGACGCACAACTTACGCAGATCAAGGCCCTGCCGTTTTACAAAGGCATCGAACTGAACCTGCCGGTTGCCAATATTACTTCGAAATCTCCCGGCATTGCCCGCACGGCAGCCACCAACCGAAAACTAGGCACGACCGAAGACATCGACTACGGAAAAATGAATGCTCAGCTTGCATTAATGGAAGTAGCCGATTTGCACAAAAAAGGTTTCCAGGGTGAAAACATGCTTATTGCCATTCTGGACAATGGTTTCGCCAGGGGCGATGAAGTGGCCTATTTCAAACAATTGCGTGACGAAAAGCGCCTCATCGATACGCACGACTTTGTCGCCCGCGACGGTAATATTTACAACGACGGCTTCCACGGCCTGAATGTCATGTCGACGATCGCCGCTTACCAACCCGGCACTCTGGTCGGTACTGCATTCAAAGCCTCATTTGCATTATATGTCACTGAAAACAACTTCGGCGAATCGCCCTACGAAGAAATCACCTGGCTCATGGCCGCCGAACGCGCCGACAGCCTCGGCGCAGATGTTATCAACTCCTCGCTAGGCTACACGACTTTCGATGACGAATTCGACTCGCCCGCGTACAACCACACGTACAAGGACATGGACGGCAAGACCACCATCGTAAGCCGCGCCGCGCGTTACGCCACGCGCAAGGGCATATTGGTTGTAAATTCTGCAGGTAACGATGGAAGTAACAGCTGGAAATACATAGGCGCTCCGGCAGATGTGGATTCGGTGTTGACCGTCGGCGCTACCAATTACGACCGTAGCTACGCCTCATTGAGTTCCATAGGGCCCAACTCCGCGGGTGTCCGCAAACCGGACGTCTCCGCCGTGGGCGCAGGAACCGTCGTCGGTGATCTCAACGGCGGCACTTCGAGCGGCTACGGTACTTCATTTTCCGCTCCGCAAATCGCCGGTGTAGCCGCCATCCTCTGGCAAGCATTTCCGAACCTGACGGCGCAGCAGGTTATTTATGTATTGAAAAAATCGGGTCACCTGGCTGCTACGCCCGACAATTTGCTGGGCTATGGCGTTCCGAACCTGGTTAAAGCACAGGAAATCGCGCAGAACGAATTCGCACCGCTCGGGACCGAAGGAGAATTGCTGAGCTCCGTCGTTCTTTCACCCAACCCGGCGCAGGATGAGGTGACGCTTACGGTCCCGCAAACGCTGATCGGTAAAATGGCCAATGTAAGCCTGTTTGCGGCAAGCGGCGCAACGGTGCATTCGGCTGCGGCACGACTTGCTGCCAAACACACCATCGCTACCGGTCAGCTCGCGTCAGGCCTTTACCTGGTCCGCGTCAAAGTTGATAACCAGGAAAGGACGTTGAAGTTTATAAAGCGCTAGTTTTCCTTACCATCCGCATAATGGACTCGGAGTCGTTGGAATGCTGTACTTTGGAGACCGGTACCCATTGCACGTCTTTGGATTCACTGTTCAATACAATTTCCTGCCCTTCCGCCGCTTTGAAAGCAAAGCGAATGTCGTAATGGTAGTGCTCGGGAATATCTTTGCTGACGGGGATTAAATGCACGTCAACATCGAAAATGCCGTCTTTCAATGCTTGCAGGTCGGTGATACCGGTTTCTTCCATCACTTCTTTCATCGCCACTTCCCGCACATCCGGGTCGCCGTCGCAATGGCCGCCCGGCTGGAACCAGCGGTCGAGTTTGCGGTGGTGCATCAACAGTACCGAATCTTTCCCCGGTGAAAGCACCCAGCCCGATGCTGTAATATGGCCTTTCAGCAGGGATCGTTCGAAACACTCGGGGTGCTGTTTTACAAAATCGACGGTATCATTGTGCATTTCAGCTTCTAAGCCCTGCTCCGGCTCGTACGATGCCAGCAATGCTAGCAAACTGTCCCTGTTCATTTAGACTATCTGGTTTTTTCGTTCTAATTTCACCACAAGTTTAACAACTGAAAGCAATAAACCACCTTATTCAAACAATGAAAAAGTATCTATTATCCATGTCCCTCGCTGCGTTGTTAGCGACCAGCGCATTAGCACAACGCGTGCCGGCGCCCAGCCCCGCAGCCACTGTCATGCAAACCGTTGGTGTAACCGATTTCACCGTCAAATATTCGCGCCCGTTCATCAAAGGCCGTAAAGTATTCGCCAACGAATCGGCTTTGGCCCCTTATGACCAGCTTTGGCGCACCGGCGCCAATATGGCTACCGTCTTCGAGTCCAGCACCGAGTTCACATTTGGCGGTAAAAAAGTACCGGCAGGTAAGTATGCACTGTTCTCGATTCCCAATGGTGCCGCGTGGACTGTTATTTTGAATAAAGACTACAACCAGGGTGGTAGCGATAACTATAAAGAATCGGAAGACGTTGCGCGTACGACCGTCGTGCCTACGTCGAACGAATACAATGAGGCATTCAAAATCGAAATCGAACCGGTAACAGACAGCACCGCGTTTTTGAATCTTTCATGGTCGTCGGTAAACGTGCCGGTCCCCCTCGCGGTAAGCACAGAATCGCTTACGTTGACGGCATTGAACAAAGCCGTAGCCGAAAAGCCCGAGGACGTGGCTACATTGCAAAGCACAGCAGGTTACCTTTTGTCGAAAGGCAAAGATTTGCAGGTAGCGCTTTCACTGGCCGATAAGGCGATTGGTCTGAAAGAATCATTCGGCGCATTGTGGACCAAAGCGCAGATTTTGAATAAACTCGGCAAAACCGCCGAAGCGATACCCGTGGCGCAAAAAGCATTGACAGTGGGTGCAGCGGCACCCGATGGTGCTTACAACTTTTATAAACCACAAGTGGAGAAAGCTATCGCCGAAATGCAGGCCAAAGCGGCACCGGTGAAAGAAGCTGTTTCGACCGTTAAAAAGAAGAAGAAATAAAAGTTTGTCAGCGGAGTCGAAGGCCGTCGCTGGAACCGCCTTCGACTCCGCTGACACTTAATCACATCTGATACAACCTCACCTCTCTACCTAAAAAACCGCGGAACGCTCCATTGGTAACGCACGGCCAATATCCTCAGCACGATAATCACAATGGCCGATAAAATGAATGTAACATTCCGTTCCACGCCGAAACTATCGAGGATCAGGTACACGCAGGCGCCCGTAAAGCACGCGGTTGCATATACTTCCTTTCGGTAAATAATAGGAATTTCGTTCGTCATCACGTCACGGATCACCCCGCCCATAGTGGCCGTAAAAACGCCCATAATCACGGCAATCTCCGGCCTGACGCCCAAATGCAGCGCCTTTTCAGTCCCTACCAAAGTAAAAAGCGCAATCCCGAAAGTATCGAAGAGGAACAGCGTTTTGCGCAGCCTGAGCAGGAATTTATAGAAAATAAATGTGACAAGAATGCCTAGGATAATGGCATGGATGATGGTAATATCGTTGATCCACACCAGCGGGTAACTGCCCAGCAGCACATCGCGGAGCGTGCCACCTCCAATGGACGAAATAAAGGCTGTGAAGCTCGCACCGAACCAATCCTGGTGCTTCTGATCCTTCACAGCCAATGCGCCGGAAATCGCGAATGCGAACGTCCCGACGATCTCTAATATGTATTGAATACTCATGCCCGGCTACGGTTACACGGCTACCGGGGCCTTAATACCCGGCCATGGGTTGTAATTCCGCAGCTCGAAATCTTCAAATTTGAAGTCCAGCACATCCCTCACTTCCGGGTTCAAAATCATTTGCGGCAATTCGCGCGGCTCGCGGCTGAGTTGTGTTTCTACCTGTTCCAAATGGTTCAGATAAATGTGGGTGTCGCCTCCGGTCCAGACGAAGTCGCCCAGATCGAGGTCGCACTCCTGCGCGATCATCATCGTTAGCAATGCATAGCTGGCAATATTGAATGGCACGCCGAGGAAAACGTCCGCGCTGCGCTGGTAGAGCTGGCAGGAAAGCTTACCTTTCGTTTCGCCTGCCTCGGTATCGGGCGGCGCCACGTAAAACTGAAACAACGCATGACACGGATGCAGCTTCATTTGCGGCAGCTCTGCCGGGTTCCAGGCCGAAACGATAATGCGGCGCGAATCCGGAGAATTTTTGAGTTGTTTCAAAACTTCCTTCAGCTGGTCGATCGATTGGCCGTCCGCACCTTCCCAGCTCCGCCATTGCTTGCCGTATACCGGTCCGAGGTCGCCGTTTTCATCGGCCCATTCGTCCCAGATCGACACGCCATTTTCTTTCAGATAAGCGATATTGGTATCGCCCTGCAAAAACCACAACAGCTCGTAAATGATCGATTTGGTGTGCACTTTTTTGGTCGTTACCAGCGGGAAACCCTTTTTGAGGTCGAAACGCATCTGGTATCCAAAAACGCTGATCGTGCCGGTGCCGGTCCTGTCGGCTTTTCTGACGCCTTCTTTCAGGATGTGGCGCAGCAGGTCGTGGTATTGTTGCATGATTTATTTAAACTGAGGCGATTTCAACGTCGTAAGTAATGGTTGCCAGCGCTTCCAGCTGAGCGGTTGCCGAGCAGTATTTCTCCATCGAAAGCCCGATCGCACGCTGGATCTTGGCCTCGTCGAGATTCACACCCGCAAATTTGAATGCCAAATGTATTTTCCGGAATGGCTTGCGCTGGGTGTCGGGTTCCTGTTCGCGATCGCCGTCGGCCACGATGCGGAAGTCTGTAATTTCCTGGCGCTGCTTTTTGAGGATCAGCACCACATCGATGGCGCTGCAACTTGCAAGGCCCATCAGCAATAACTCCATCGGCCTCACGCCGAGGTTTTGGCCGCCGATCTCTGGCGAGCCGTCGGTATGTACTTTTACTTCGGAGGAACCGGTGCCTTCGAAATGGAAGGCGTCATCTACGCGGACTAGTTCTACTTTCATAATGGTTGCCTCGTGTTTCGAAGGCTGTCTTAATTGAATCTATAAACTCTAAAGCTTTTACAACCGGCCAAAGTTCAAATATACTGGATCGGTATGGAATCGGCCAGATTAACCTTATATTCGTTTCCGGAAATCTCCCTTCAAAACACGGATGCCGCATGGAATGGCATAAGTATTTTGGCAGGAAACAGTACAACAAAACACCCGAAACCATGTGGAAGGAAGAGGACAACAAACTTAAAAAAAGCTATTCGTTCAAGGATTTCCGTGCAGCTTTTGCCTTTATGAACAAAGTGGCCGATGTTGTGAACGAGATGAACCACCATCCCTACTGGACGAATATGTACAACAGGGTCAGTTTTGAATTGAATACCCACGATGCCGGTGACGTCGTAACCGAAAAAGACCATCAGCTGGCCGCGGCGATCGACCGGATTTATAACGCATGAAACTCTATATAGTACCCACGCCTATCGGCAACCTCGAAGACATTACATTAAGGGCAATCAACGTGCTAAAGAGCGTCGATGTAGTCCTGGCAGAAGATACCCGTACATCCGGAAATCTGCTCAAACATCTCGGCATCTCGAAGCCTTTACACAGCTATCACATTCACAACGAGCACCAGACTGTCGCCCGTGTGGTGGAGCGCATCCGCAAGGGTGAGACGATGGCGCTGGTGTCCGACGCCGGTACGCCCGCCGTGTCCGACCCCGGCTTCCTGCTCGTGCGTGCGTGTATACGTGAGGGCGTACCCGTGGAATGCTTGCCCGGGCCTACCGCATTCGTTCCCGCATTGGTCAATTCAGGCCTGCCTAACGACCGTTTTACATTCGAAGGCTTTCTTCCGCATAAAAAAGGAAGACAAACAAGGCTCCAAAACCTTGCCAATGAGGAGCGGACAATGGTTTTTTACGAATCGCCGCACCGGTTGGTAAAAGCATTACAGCAATTCGCCGAGCATTTCGGTGCCGACAGGCAGGTTTGCGTTTCAAGGGAATTGAGCAAGATGTTTGAAGAAAATGTCCGCGGGACTGTTACGGAGGTCATCGCGCATTTCGGCGAGAAAACTGTAAAAGGAGAAATTGTGATCGTCGTGGCTGGCAAAGCCGATGAAAAGCGTAAATCCGATGAGGAAGATGAGGATTAAACATTTCTATAACACCATGCATTTACCGCGGCTCGCAACGCTTTTGTGCCTTTTCTTCCTGACCTTTCCGTTCGTTTCTCGGGCGCAGTTCACCATTTTGAGCCCTTCGGCTAAGATCAGCCTGGTTACCATCGGCCCGGGGACGGAGCTCTATTCCGGCTTTGGGCATAGCGTGCTTTGGGTGTATGATCCTATGACGGGCGTCGACCGGGCATTCAATTATGGTACATTCAGGTTTGAGGAAGGCAATTTTTATATCAAATTCCTGAGAGGGACATTGCCTTACAGCGTCTCCGTGTCGCCACTTTCTTATCAGATCGCGCATTATCAGGAGGAAAACCGCTCCGTTTCCGAGCAGGTCTTAAATCTTTCAATCCCTCAAAAACAAAGACTTTACAACTTCCTGGAAAACAACTATCTGCCCGAAAACCGGGAATATCAATACAAATTCTTCTACGACAATTGCGCCACCCGCATGACCGTCGCATTGAAAGCAGCCGTCGGCGACAGCCTCATTTACAATGGTTACACCAAAGAAAAACTGAGCTTCCGCCAGTGGATAGACCGGTATGCATTCAAACAAAACCCTTGGGCCGACTTTGGAATGGACCTGGCGATAGGCGCACCGTCCGACGAAATTGCCACCCCTGAGCAGGCCACTTTCCTGCCCGATAACCTCGCCACGGCATTTGCGGATGCCAAAGTGAAAACAGCTACCGGCACTGCGCCGCTTGTATCCTCGACGAGGCCCTTGTTTACCGCTAGCCCACCGCCGCCCGTCAGCCCTTTCACCCCTACTCTCGTTTTCTGGTCGCTTGCCATCCTTACACTGGCGTTTACCTACTGGCAGATCAGGGCCAATAACATCAATTTTGTGTTTGATAAGGTACTTTTTGGAATTGCCGGTTTTGCCGGGTGGATTATATTGCTGTTGTGGTTCGGCACAAACCATGGAGTTACCGGTTATAATTACGATATCCTGTGGGCATTTCCGCTGTGGATGCCGCTGATTTTCTCTCTTTCGAAAAACAGGAAACCCGGTTGGTTTCAGTATTTGTTGATTTTTTATGCATTTCTGTTACTTTGCGCAACGGGTAATCTCGCAAAGCATAACCTGGTGTTGATACCCATCCTGGCGACGTTGATCATCAGGGTTTACTATATTAACAATTCACTTTCAAAAATCCCCCAAAAGGAAGTTGCGTATGGATCTGGAGTTGCTGACACAAAAAACCATTGAAATAGTAAGGCAGGCATCCTCATTTATCCAGCGGGAAGCGGCCCTTTTTTCTCGCGATAAAATCGAGTATAAAGACCTCAATAACCTGGTTTCCTACGTGGACAAGGAAGCTGAAAAGTTGCTGGTAACTGGCTTGCAGGAAATCCTCCCGGAAGCCAGTTTCATTACGGAAGAAGGCACCACCGGCCAGGAACCCGATCCCGAGGCATTAAACTGGATCATCGATCCGCTCGACGGCACCACCAATTTCATCCACGGTATTCCTGTGTATTGCGTGAGCGTAGGCCTCGCACGCGGGAAAGAGCTGCTCGTGGGCGTTATCCACGAACCCAGCCTGAACGAAATGTTCTATGGCTGGCAAGGCGGAGGGGCGTGGTGTAATGGTAAAAATGTCAGAGTCTCATCTGTCCCGAAATTGCAGGACGGCCTCATTGCTACCGGCTTTCCCTATTACAAATTTGAAAAGCAAAAGCGCTACATGTATATCCTCGAACTCCTGATGCAAAAAACCCACGGCATCCGCCGGATGGGCGCCGCAGCGGTAGATCTGGCCTATGTAGCGGCAGGCCGTTTTGATGGTTTCTACGAATACAACCTCAATTCCTGGGACATGGCAGCGGGCACGCTGCTCATCAAAGAAGCAGGCGGCATTGTAACGGACTTTAATGGCGGCGATAACTACCTTTTTGGAGGCGACATCATCGCCGCCGCCCCCGGTGCACATCCCGAACTCGTGCAGGTTATCAGTGAAAATTTCTGAACGCGATACACTCATTCAATTACCACCACATCCATGAACTTGAACGAACTCCAATACCCCATAGGCCAATTCCAGGCCCAGGAAAGCTACACATCTTCCGAGATCAAATCGAATATTCAGATTATCAGTGCATTGCCATCGAAGTTCATCAACCTGCTGGGCAGCTGGGATGATCATCGCCTGGATACACCGTACCGCCCCGATGGCTGGACGGTACGCCAACTTATCCACCACGTGGCCGATAGCCATATCAACGCCTACACCCGTTGCCGACTGGCAATGACAGAGGATAACCCGGTGATCAAGCCCTACGAGGAGCAGCTGTGGGCCGAGTTGCCGGATGCGAAAACTGCGCAGGTTGAATTGTCGCTACAATTGCTGCGCTATGTGCATTTGCGCTGGGTGTTGCTGCTCAACTCGCTGGATGAAAATGACCTGGCACGGACGTATTTCCATCCCGGCTCTCAAAAGTCGTTCCGCCTCGACGAAGTAATCGCCAATTATGCGTGGCACAGCGAGCACCACTACCAGCACGCATTCAGGCTGGCGCAGCGGAACAATTGGCAATAAAAAGCCGTTAGGGATTCATGGAGCAGCAAATCATTATTTGGGTATTATTTTTGGTCGCGGCGGGCTACATGGGCTGGCGGATCTGGAAAGCTTTCGATCGTCGGAATAGCGGCGGATGCGCCAAAGGGTGTGGCTGCGCCGCGGATAAAATGAGTTCGGTTAAGATCAAATAGATTTCTCGCTCTGAGAAAATGCAAAAGGCCCCGATCGGGGCCTTTTGACTTATGTTCAATACTTTCTGATCTTACAATTTACCGGCCTTAATCTCTTCCACAACCGCAGGATCGAGCAATGTCGAAGTATCTCCCAGGTTGTTCACATCACCTTCCGAAATCTTCCTCAAAATCCTCCGCATGATCTTACCTGAACGTGTCTTTGGCAAACCGGATACGAATTGAACCTTGTCCGGCTTGGCGATCGGGCCGATAATGCGGGAAACGGTCGCTGAAATGTCTTTTCTAAACATTTCGGGATCCTGGGGTGCGTGTTCCGTGATCACGTAAGCATAAATGCCCTGCCCTTTAATGTCGTGCGGGTAACCGACCACTGCCGATTCCACCACACCCAGGTGCATATTGATCGCATTCTCCACCTCTGCAGTGCCGATCCGGTGGCCCGATACGTTCAGTACATCGTCGACACGACCGGTAATGCGGTAGTAACCGTCCTCGTCGCGCAAGCAGCCATCGCCGGTAAAATACATGCCCGGATAGGTCGAGAAATACGTTTGGCGACAACGCTCATGGTCGCCGTAGGTGGTGCGGATAATGCCTGGCCACGGGAATTTAATGCAAAGGTTACCGCTTACGCCGTTTCCTTCAATTTCCTTGCCGCTTTCATCCACCAGCACAGGCTGGATTCCCGGCAATGGTAATGTCGCAAACGTGGGTTTTTCCGGAGTAATGCCCGCGAGCGGGGAAATCATAATACCACCGTTTTCCGTCTGCCACCAGGTGTCCACCAGCGGGCAATGATCGCCGCCGATGTTGGTTTTGTACCAGTGCCATGCCTCTTCGTTGATCGGTTCTCCCACGGAGCCCAGCTTTTTGAGCGAAGAAAAATCATGTCCTTTTACATAGTCCAGGCCAAAGCCCATCAGCGAGCGAATGGCGGTTGGCGCTGTGTAAAGGATATTAACTTTATGTCTTTCAACGATTTTCCAGAAACGGCTTGCATCCGGGTAAGTAGGAACGCCTTCGAACACCAGCGAAGTGGCACCGTAGCACAGCGGACCATATACGATGTAGCTGTGGCCGGTAATCCAACCGATATCGGCAGTACAGAAATGCACTTCGCCCGGCTCGTATTGGAATACATTCGCGAACGTGTAGGTGGCGTAGATCATGTAGCCGCCGCAGGTATGCACCACACCTTTCGGCTTGCCTGTCGACCCGGAAGTATACAGAATGAAAAGCATATCCTCTGCATCCATCGGCTCTGCCGGGCACACGGAGTTTACTTGTTTCACTTCGTCTTCCCACCACAGGTCGCGGCCTTTGAGCATATGCACCGGCGTGCGCGTGCGGGTAAGTACGATCACTTTTTCCACTGTCGAGCACTGTACCAATGCTTCGTCCACGGTGTCCTTCATCGGGATCACTTTCGAGCCACGGAATGCGCCGTCGGAGGTGATCACCATCGAGCACTCGGCGTCGTTGATACGGTCGGCTATGGATTTGGCAGAAAAACCACCAAAAACAACCGAATGCACCGCCCCGATACGTGCGCAGGCCAGCACGGCGATAGTCAGCTCGGGCACCATCGGCAGATATATACAAACCCGGTCACCCTTTTTAACCCCATGCTTTTTGAGCACATTGGCAAAGCGGCAAACCTGGTCAAATAAAACATGGTAGGTTAAAGTCACTGCCTGATCTTCGGGATTATTGGGTTCCCAGATAATCGCAGGCTGATCGCCGCGTTCGGCAAGGTGACGGTCGAGGGCATTTTCGGTGATATTCATCACCCCGCCTTCAAACCATTTGGTACGCGCTTCCTGAAAGTCCCAGCTTAGCACTTTCTTCCACGGTTTACGCCATTGAAATTGTTGGGCCACTTCCGCCCAGAAACCTTCGGGATCGTCTACACTTTGTTGGTAAGCAACCTTATACTCTTCAAAGGTCTTAATTCTCATGATAAATAAAGGTTTTAACAGGGATATTTAGGATTTGGCTGCCAAGTTATAATTTTCATTTGGTTAGTCCTACTTGCATAGAAACTGTATTACGGACACTTGAAGGCCATTTTATTGATAATCAATCGATAGCAGAAGATCAGCAATTGTTATCAATCTAATAATATTTCAAATCCTGCCCGCAAAGCGCCGGTATTGCTGTCGATGGATAAAAAGATGTACTTTCGGACTTCGAACTAGTTGAACAAATGAGTAACGGGCAAGGAATGGCCACAGAAGGCGAAGTACAGGAGGGACTAACAGTGGAAGAGATCGCATTCATCCACGGACATTTGCATGATAACGTCGGCGAACTAATCTTGAAAGCCGGCAAGTTCAAAGGATTGGATGTGAAGAAGCTGGCGGCACAGATCCAGTCGCGGCAGAAAGCTCTCAAAAAACTTCCCGAATGGTCGACCAATGAAAAGCTGATCTTCCCGCCTGCCCTGTCGGTGGAACAATGCTCGTCGGAGGCGACGGCGCATTACAAGGCCAGTATTGTTTCCGGCGATAGGCTGATCGATATTACCGGCGGCATGGGCATCGATTGCTACTACATGAGCCGCAGCTTCACAGATACCCATTATTTTGAACAACAACCCGAAGTGGCGTCCACTGCCGCATACAACTTCACGCAACTGGGCGCGACACGTATACATGTACACGCGGGCGAGTCGCTGCATGCGTTGCACGATGGCCTGAACGCCGACTGGCTTTACGCTGATCCTGCCCGCCGCGATGCCAACAAAGAAAAGGTAGTGCGCCTCGCCGATTGCACGCCCGATGTTGCCGGAAATGCAGCATTGCTGTTAAATGCAGCTCCCCATATTTTAATCAAAACCTCTCCTCTGCTCGACATCGACCTCGCTTCGAAGGAACTGCAAAAACTCAAAGAAGTGCATGTGATAGGTTACGAACAGGAATGCAAAGAGCTGCTCTTCGTACTCGACCGCGAAATGCCGGAGCAGGATTTTAAAATCAAAGTCCGCATGATCGATGCAGCCGGGCAGCCCATTCACGAGCTGGATTTCGACCGGGAGGAAGAGCGTTCGGCGGTAGTCAGTTATGCCAAACCGCTCGGCTACTTATATGAACCTCACGCCGCTGTGCTGAAAGCAGGCGCATTCAAGACGCTTTGTACGCGGTTCAATGTGCAAAAGTTGGCCATGCATAGCCAGCTTTATACCTCGGAAGAATATGTGAATGACTTCCCGGGGCGCAGTTTCAGGATCGTAGCTGTTTGTAAACCTGATATCCGGGAGATTTCACAGCATATACCCGGCGATAAGGCAAACATTACCGCCCGCAATTTTCCCGCAAAACCCGAAGAATTGAGGAAGAAGTGGAAACTCAAAGATGGTGGCGATCATTATCTGTTCGCCACCACCCTTGCCGATCAATCGAAAGTCGTGATCGTATGTGTAAAACCTATTTAAGGTAGGTTTCTTCGTAGATTTTTTCGGAATAACCGAGCGTCAGCGCTTTGCCGTTTTCGTCCTCAATTACCGGCCGTTTAATGGCCGTGGGGTTCGATGAGAGCAATTTTGCGGCAGTTTTCGCGTCGATCACTTTTGCTTTTTCTTCGTCGCTGAGCTCTTTCCAGGTGGTCGAAGCTTTGTTTAAAACCTTGTCCCAGGGAAATTCACTGAACCAGCTGCTTACTTTTTCCGGACTGATGCCGTCTTTTCGGTAATCGTAAAACTGGTAGGCCACCTTGTTTTTGTCGAGCCAGGTGCGGGCTTTTTTAATGGTATCGCAATTCGGGATTCCGTAAAGGGTCAACATAAAAATTTACTCTGAAAATGACGTGATGTTAAACTTCGGTCGCTTCGGCTTCTTCCACAACCTTGTCCGAATCGTGCATTTTCTGATCATCGAGCTCGCCTTCCCAACGGGCGATAACGGCTGTTGCCAGACAGTTTCCGGTCACATTCACCGACGTACGGGCCATATCCATCAGTTCATCGATCCCCATGATCAGCAATACAGGCCATTCGGGCATCCCAAAGTTAGCGATCGCGCCCAATAATATCACCAAAGTGGCCCTCGGTATGCCGGCTACGCCTTTGCTGGTAAGCATTAACAACAATACCATCGTAAACTGCTGCCCGATCGACATTTCAGTACCGGTTGCCTGCGCTACGAACACCGTTGCCAGGGCCAGATATAATGTTGAACCGTCGAGATTGAAACTATAACCCGTTGGCATTACAAAAGATACGATCTGCCTGGGCACACCGAATTTCTCCATTTTCTCCATGGCTTTGGGCAATGCGGATTCGGAACTTGTGGTGGCAAATGCAATGGAAACCGGTTCGAAAATGACTTTGGCGAATTTGATGACCGGGATCCTGGCGATCATCGCGATCGGTACGAATACGATGAGGATGAAGACGATCAGCGCACAATATAATGTCGCCAGGAGCAATGCGAGGTTTTTCAAAACGTCGATACCCATGTGGCCTACCGTTTCGGCAATGGCCGCTCCCACCCCGATCGGTGCGAAGTACATGATGATCTTGGTAAATTTGAACATGACCTCGGCCAGCAGCTCTACCCCGTGCACGAATTTCTCTTTCTTCACCGAAGGCAGCAATGCAAGGCTAATGCCAAAAAGCACGCTGAAAACGACGATTTGCAACACCTCGCCGTGGTAAATCGATTTGGCGACGTTTTCCGGGAACGAATGCAACACGATTTCCTGCCAGGTTTGCTGGTTTACTTTGGGCAAAGTCGCATTCAGGCTTTCAGGGGGTATTATACCTACGCCCGGCTTGAACCAGTTGGCAAATACCAGCCCGATGACCAGCGCAAATGTCGTGACGACTTCAAAATACAACAGCGATTTCCAGCCCATCCGGCCTACCTGTTTCAGGTCGGAATGGCCGGCGATACCGGTTACGAGCGTCGCAAAAAGCAACGGTGCGATCACCGTTTTAATCATTTGAAGGAATATCTGCCGCAGGAAGTGCAGCTCGGTGCCCATTTTCGGGAAATCGTAGCCGATTTCCGTTCCGACGAGCATGGATATCAGGATCGAAGTGGTGAGGTTCCTTTTCAGGATCGCGTACACGATCAGGCTCGCCAGCGCCAGCCAGCGCAGGCTTATGAGCACACTATCAGACAACGGCAGGATATCATAAGCACTTAAAACGGAGGCTATCGCGGCAATGGTAACCAGCACGATATTGATAATGGTAATCTTGCTCTTCATACAGGGAATTTGGTATTCTAAATTAGTTTGTAACGGTAAACTTATAAAAAATCAAATTAAGCACGACCATACCCTCCAATGCATTTAATCCAAAACACAGAATTATTAGAATGTTTTGAAATATAAAAATGAAATATTGTACTAAACAGAAGAGGATTTATAAAATAAACAACTGTTTGCGGTAAGCTCGGAAAAGTATTGGACAAATACAAAATACCAGCACCGCGACGACGTACCGGCAGACTTTGAAGATCAATTTTTACCCAATTTGGCACAAAATTTGAAACCTTCAAGATTACCCCGGCATTAAATCTTTACCAGAATATCGCCGGGAACTCCGTCCGGACTCCGCCCCGACCAAAAGATGACCAAAGTCCTTGATTCCGGTTACTAAAATCGATATGTTCGGAAATTCCATACCCAAAACATAATTCTGCCAGACATGAGAAGTATCCTGATTGCCGTAGATTTTTCAGAAAATGCCGAGCGCGCACTAGCAGCGGCAAAACTGATTGCCGAAAAAGACGTGACGGAGCTGCTGGTCCTCCACGCCTATCAACCCTATATTGCCGACGTAAATGTTACCCCGGGGAATGTAATGCCTGGCATCGGCGGAGCGGATTTCATGGCAATGGCCACCGAACTGGAAGAAGAATTTCACAAAAGGCTCGACGAATACGCTGCAAAACTCGTCGCGGAAGGCTATCATGCGAAAGCGATATGGGCGATCGGCAGCGTGCAATCGGCCATTGAAGAGGCTATCGACGACCATGTGCCGGATATGATCGTGATCGGGCGGACCGGTACCGGAGGTTTCCTGGACAAGCTGATCGGCAGTTCGGCGACGCATATTGCCCTCAACTCACCCTGTCCGGTGCTGGTAGTACCGCCTCAGGCCGAGCCGGCGAGATTTAAGAAAGTGGTGTATGCCACGCAATTCGAATACGAAGAGAACAATATCCTGCGGGAGGTTTTCGTGTTGATGAACCATCTCGGTGCCGACCTCACTTTGCTGAAAATCAACTCCGATGCACAGCCGGATATTCAGCCTGATAACCAGTATATTGCCGACATCAAATCGCATTTCACGATCCGCGACGGCCAGATCGTGATCAGGGAAGCGAAACACGTGCTCGACGGCATAGAAGCCTATTGCGACGAGGTACAGGCCGATCTCCTGATCATGTCGACCCGTGAGCGATCATTTATTGAAGAATATCTGATCAATCCGAGCATTACGCGTAAGCTCGTTGTCGACACACACGTACCTTTGCTGGTGTTTCACCTCAAATAACAAATGATTTGAACGGGACAGAAAGCGGCAAGCCTGCCGGAAGCGCCAGGAACGGCGGCGCCAGAAAATCCAAAAAGTATCGTAAACGCGGCCTGCTCACCTCGCCCGGCACGCTTACTTATATTGGTCCGGAGATTGGGTTAAAGACCAAAATCCGCAGGATCAGGTATGACGAGCATATGTACAAGGAAGATACGGTGAAGTCGCTGGATGAATGCAGGGCCGCAGAACACGGCGAGAGCTTCACTACCTGGCTGAACGTAGATGGCATCCACGAAACTCCCCTCATCGAAAAACTGGGCAAATTCTACCATTTGCACCCGCTGCTGCTGGAAGACGTCGTTAACACCGAACACAAGCCGAAACTGGAATTATACGACTCGGGGCATTTGTTTCTGACCTTGAAAATGCTTCACGTCGATTCGGAATCGCCCATCAGCATTTCCTCCGAGCATGTGAGTTTTGTATTGGGTAAAAATTATGTACTCTCGTTCCAGGAGGAGCTCACTTCCGATATTTTTACCACAGTTGAAAGCCGTCTGGAAGCATCCGTAGGTAAAACCCGTCGTAACGGGCCTGACTACCTGCTTTTTGCATTGCTGGACGTCGTGGTGGATAACTATTTCATTGTACTGGAAAAACTCGGCGACGCACTCGATGCCACCGAAGACCAGGTGATCCGCGGCGTGCAGGAGCTTTCGCTCAAAGACATGTACGCATTGAAACGCGAATTAACATTGGCACGGAGACAGATCTGGCCATTACGCGACATGATCAATCAGCTGATACGCGAGGACAATATGCAGATCAGCCGGGATGTAATTCCCTATTACCGCGACCTTTACGACCACATTATGCAGGTGCTCGACACCATCGACTCCTACCGCGAGCTGGTGGCCAGCCTTGTGGACGTACATTTATCGACGATCAGCAACCGGATGAACCAGGTCATGAAAACGCTGACGATCTTTTCGGCGGTTTTTATGCCTCTGACGTTTATCGTGGGTGTTTACGGTATGAATTTTGAGTTTATGCCGGAGTTGAAAGAACCCTATGGCTACTATTACGTATGGGGACTGATGGTGGCGGTTACGGTAGGGATGATATTTTATTTCAGAACTAAAAAATGGATGTAGATTGATACCTTTGTGCTCTGATTAACGCGCATTGGAATGAGTCTTACAGTCAATACATCCCCCTTTGTAACCACACAAGCCCAGTATATCCTGACCGACAGCCGCCAGGTTTCTTTCCCAGGTCAAAGCATCTTTTTTGCCATCAGAGGTGAGCGCCACGACGGGCACCGCTTCCTGCCCGAGCTGTACGCAGCGGGCGTGCGGGAGTTTGTCGTGGAAGAGGCCGCATTCACAGGCGAGTTGCGCGAAACGGCTGCCACGTGGGATGACGCCCAAATCTGGGTCGTAGCATCGAGCATCCGGGCGTTGCAGCAATTGGTAGCGTCTAAAAGAAGGCAGTTCGATATCCCGGTTGTCGGCATTGCTGGAAGTAATGGCAAAACCATCGTAAAAGAATGGCTGGTGCAGCTGTTGTCGCCCGGCCGGAGCATAGTGGCCAGTCCTAAAAGCTATAACTCGCAGATCGGTGTTCCGCTTTCCGTTTGGAACCTAAGCCAGGACCATTCGCTGGCGATTTTTGAAGCCGGTATTTCCAAAGCGCATGAAATGGAGTATCTGCAACCGGTCATGCAGCCTACAATCGGCATTTTCACCAATATCGGCCCGGCGCATGACGATGGTTTCAGAAGCCGCAAGCAGAAGATCACCGAAAAGCTGCGCCTTTTCACGAAGGTCAGAAAACTCATTTACCGAAAAGACTACCACGAAATAGACGAGGAAATCAGCCTGATCCTGAAACCGGTGAATGCATTCCTCGAAACGCTGAGCTGGGGAAGCAACTATTCCGGCTCGCATGTGCAGGTGACATTCACTCCGCAAAAAGATAAAACCGTTATTTCCCTCACCGGCAAGCTGGGCAACCATACTTTCGAAACCGGCTTCCGCGACGATGCTTCACTCGAAAACCTGACGCATTGCATTGTTTTTCTCCTGGATTTCGGGCTTGAACCTGGCGTTATCCAGGAAAGGGTATTGTTACTCAAACCCGTTTCCATGCGTTTGGAGCTCAAAGAGGGCATTAACCATTCCTATATCATCGACGACGCCTACAATAACGACTTGCAGGGGCTGTCGATGGCGCTCAACTTCCTCGCCCAACAAGAGCAGCGAACCCGCAAAACCGTCATTCTTTCAGATGTACTCCAAACCGGCCAGACGCCTTTTGAACTGTACAAAATGGTTTCACGCTTGCTAAGCGAAAAGGGAATCGACAGGTTGATCGGCATTGGAAGGCAAATCAGCAGCCAGGCATCGCTGTTCGATATTCCCGAACAGGAGTTTTACGACGATACCGACAGTTTTCTCAAAACATTTGCCTTCCACACGCTCGCGGATACGCTCGTGCTCGTTAAAGGCGCGAGGCCGTTTTCATTTGAGAAGATCGTACACCGCATTCAGCAAAAAGCGCATGGTACCGTGCTCGAAATCAACCTCGACGCATTGGTCCACAACCTGAACTACTACCGCGCAAAAGCCGGGCAGGGCACGAAGATCATGGCGATGGTGAAGGCGTTCGCTTACGGCAGCGGAAGCTCGGAGGTAGCCGCATTGCTGCAATACCACCGCGTCGACTACCTCGGCGTGGCCTATACGGATGAAGGCGTAATCCTACGCCAAAGCGGCATTACTTTGCCAATTATGGTGATGAATGCGACCTTACCGACCTTCGACCTTCTGTGGCAGTACAAACTTGAACCCGAAATTTACAGCCGCCGCATCCTTACCGACTGGATAGAATATATTTCCAGAAAAGGCGAACCGGCCAATACCCCTTCCGTGCATTTGAAACTCGATACCGGCATGCACCGACTTGGTTTCGTGAAAGATGATTACGAATGGCTCCTGGCGCAGCTTCGCCAGAATCCCGCGGTGAAAGTATCGAGCATATTTTCGCATTTGGTAGGCGCCGACGAAGGTGTCCACAATGAGTTTTCCAGAAAGCAATATGCACAGTTCATGGAAGGTGCCGCGCTGATCGAGCAGACTTTGGGCTACAAAACCATTAAACATATCCTCAATTCGGCGGGAATCGTGCGTTTCCCGGAATACCGCCTTGATATGGTGCGGCTGGGTATCGGCTTGTATGGCGTGGAAGCGACCGGGCAGGACCAGCGGGCATTGCAGTCGGTAGGGACATTAAAAACCATTGTTTCGCAGGTCAAATACCTTACTTCGGGTGAAACGGTGGGATATAGCCGCAAAGGCGTCGTCGACCACAACTCGGCTATTGCCACGCTGGCGATCGGCTATGCGGATGGTTACGACCGCGGACTGGGCAATGGTGTTGGAAAAGTGTGGGTGAATGGCACCTTATGCCCTACTATCGGCAATGTGTGCATGGATATGACCATGATCGACGTCACGCACGCCCAGGTAGAAGAAGGGGATGAAGTGATCGTTTTCGGTAAGGAAGTCCCTATTACGGAACTTGCGAAAACTATCAACACCATCCCCTATGAGATCCTGACGGGTATCGGTGACCGCGTCAAGCGTGTATTTTTCAAAGAATAACTACTTTCCAGCATCAATATGCCCCACTTCCGGATCGGCGCTGGCTGACCCGGAAGTTTCCAGATCTGCAGTGGGTATTGCGGCAGTTTCCACTGCGGCAGTCTCCACCGACTTGTCTTCCTCTTTAAAAAGGTGCGTAGCCATCACCTGGTCAAGGGTCACATTATAGAATGCCTCGTGGATGTTCAGCGGTTCGCTTCCCTCTTCGATCTCGCATTTGATATAGTTTCCATCTTCCTGCAATTCATAGGCATTCACATTGTCTTTCAGGCTGTAATACAAAATATGTATCGCTTCCTGGCGCACGCGCGGGTCTACGAGCTTGAAAAGGGATTCAATGCGTTTGTCGAAACTCCGCACCATAGCATCGGCACTGCCACCATAAACCAGTGGGTTGCCGTTCTGGTGGAAGTAGAAAATGCGTGAATGTTCCAAAAAGTCGCCTACGAGCGAGCGGACGGTGATATTTTCACTCAATCCTTTCCGCTGAGGCCTCAGGCAGCACATGCCGCGGACGATCAACTTAATGGGCACACCTGCCTCCGAAGCTTTGTAGAGCTCATAAATGGTGTCGCGGTCTTCCAGGGAGTTTATTTTGATACAAATACCACTTTTCAAACCCGCTTTCGCATTCTCCGCTTCCTGCTGTATAAGCTCGATCAGCTTCGCACGCATGTAGCGCGGGGCTGTGATCAGGTTCTGGTATTCAGAAGGAATCGAATGGCCCGTAATTACATTGAAGAATTCAGAAATATCGTGGGTGTATTCTTCATTGGACGTTAAAAGACCGGTGTCGGTGTATAATCTGGAAGTATCCTCATTATAGTTACCGCTCGACAAATGCGCGTATCGTAATACCCTATTGCCTTCGTTGCGCACGATCAGCAGCAGTTTGGTATGTGTTTTAAGTAAACCGATGCCATAGATCACGAAACAGCCCGCTTTTTGCAGCCTTTGTGCTTCTTTAATATTGTTTTCCTCATCAAAACGCGCCTTCACCTCGAACAATACCGCTACGTGCTTGCCGTTCTCGGCCGCGTGCAGGAGCGCCTCCGTTACGCGCGAGTTTTTCGCGAGCCGGTAGATCGTCAGTTTAATGGACAATACCTTCGGGTCTTCTGCCGCCTGTTCAAGCAGCTGCAATACCGGTTCGAAGTTGTTGTAGGGGTGATGCAGTAAAATATCCCTTTCCCGCATTACCTCAAAAATATCCGGAATGCGTTCGCGGTCGAGGCCTAGCGGCGGCACCGGTGGGTGTATCGGCGGGATCTGGTCTTTAAACTCCGGATGTTTGATAATGCTCCAAAAAGCAGTAAAGTCGATCAATGCGTCGGTGCGGAACACGTTGAGGTCATCTATCTCCCAGCGCTTCTTGATCAGATTGAACAAATCGGGATGGACGTCCGGCTCGATTGAAACCTGCACTACTCTTCCCAAACGCCTGCTTTTGATCTTTTGCTTGATCTCGTCGATAAAATCCGCTTCGATATCGTCACTTTCTTCCAACGTAAAATCGCCGTTCCGGATAATACGGAACAGGTTGGTCGAAACGATATCGACATTTCTGTACAATTTGTTGATAAATGCTTTCGCAATCTGTTCAATAGGCAGGAATAACAATTCCTCCTCCCGCTCAATGGCGTAAAAACGCGGCAGATTGGGAGGCAACTGTACGAAAGAAAGCTTTCTGTCCTCTTCCGAAGTAGTGCCTTTCACCTGGGTGATTACCCCCAAAACAAGCACTTTCGCCAGCAACACCGGAAATGCGTGTGTATAATCGAACAACATTGGCGTAAGCATCGGATACACCGTCCGCTCAAAGTATTCCTCCACGGCAGCATTTTCCTCATTGGTGACCTCATCCATCCCGATGATCCGGAACCCGTGTTTCGCGAACAGCGGCACCAGCTGATTTTGATAGCATTCGTTCTGGCGGCGCACAAAATCGTGCAATTCTTTCATCAATACCTTTCGGAAGGGGATTTCCCGCAGGCCGGAATAGTCGAGACGCTCTTTACCGAAATCGAGGTAGTTATAGAGACTACCGATCCGGATCGATAAGAATTCGTCGAGGTTGGATGATGTAATCGCCAGGAATTTAAGGCGATCGAACAGGTTGCGTTCTTCGTTCGTCACCTGATCAAGTACGCGGTCGTTAAATTTCAGCCAGCTCAGGTCCCTGCTGATCAGGTCGCTTTGCTGCATTTGCGTATTTGCCTTTTCCGACGACGAACTGACTGCCTTGCCGTCTTCTGCCGCAGCCGGTTCTTTCGGACTTTTGAACAGTGCGAACAAATTGGTCAGTTTACTTCGTTTTTCATTATATATATTGTCGGATGAGCCAGACATAACGTTATGCTATTAAAAAGGTGTATCAGGATGGCAATAAAAATTCAACGAATCTAAACAATCTATTGTTTTCGGGCCGATGAAGTTTGTGTTAAATTTTCATTCCAAAAAGAAACGGATGACTGTGTGTTACAGCCATCCGTTTCAATATTGCGGTTTCAACTAATGGCTACACGTCCACACGGGCATACTTGGCGTTTTTCTCGATAAAATCGCGGCGAGGAGCTACTTCGTCGCCCATCAGCATCGAGAACAGGTGATCCGCCTCGGCCGCTGATTCTACAGAAACCTGTTTCAAGCTTCTGTGCTCGGGATTCATGGTTGTTTCCCAGAGCTGCTCAGCATTCATTTCACCAAGACCTTTGTAACGCTGTACGTTCACCGAGTCTTCCTTACCACCCGAGATTTCACGAACCGCCTCTTCGCGTTGTTGCTCGGTCCAGCAGTAACGCTCTTCCTTGCCCTTTTTCACGAGGTACAGCGGTGGCTGGGCGATGTAGATATAGCCATTGTCGATCAGGATCTTCATATAGCGGAAGAAGAAAGTCAGGATCAGTGTACGGATGTGACTACCGTCGATATCCGCATCGGTCATGATTACGATCTTGTGGTAACGGAGCTTGTCGATATTCAATGCACGCTCGTCGCCGTCCTTACCGATCTGCACGCCCATTGCGGTGAACATGTTCTTGATCTCTTCATTTTCATAAATGCGGTATTCCTGCGCCTTTTCCACGTTCAGGATCTTACCACGCAAAGGAAGGATCGCCTGGTAAGCACGGTTACGTCCTTGCTTGGCCGTTCCACCCGCGGAATCCCCTTCGACAAGGTACAATTCGCAGACGTTCGGATCGGTTTCGGAGCAGTCGGACAGCTTTCCTGGCAAACCTGTACCCGTAAGGATGTTCTTGCGCTGTACCATTTCGCGCGCTTTTTTCGCAGCGATACGGGCTTTCGCGGCAAGGATTACCTTGTCGATAATTACACGGGCTTCTTTCGGGTGCTCGTCCAGATACGTATCGAGCATTTCCGACACCACCTGGCTCACGGCACCTGTTACTTCGCTGTTTCCAAGCTTCGTTTTGGTCTGGCCTTCAAACTGAGGTTCCTGAACTTTGATCGAGATCACCGCGGTAAGCCCTTCACGGAAGTCATCCCCGCTTATCTCTATTTTTTCCTTCGTCAGAACACCCGATTTCTCGGCGTAGTTTTTCAGCGTACGCGTCAATGCGGCGCGGAAACCCGAAACGTGGGTACCACCTTCGATGGTGTTGATATTGTTCACATAGGAGAACACGTTCTCGCTGTACGAGGTGTTGTACATCATCGCCACTTCCACCGGGATAGCGCCTTTATCGCTTTCCATGTGGATCGGCTCGGGGATCAATGGCTGGCGGGTAGCGTCGAGGTAAGTCACGAATTCGTTCAGACCTACTTCGGAATAGAAGTCTTCGCCGCGGAATTTACCATCCTCGTCTTCCTCACGCTTATCTTCCAGTGAAATGCGGATTCCCTTGTTCAGGTAGGACAACTCGCGCAAGCGGGTGGCTACCGTTTCGTATTTAAATTCGGTTACCGTGAAGATCGTCGCATCGGGCAGGAAGTGGATGATCGTTCCCGTCTTATCCGAATCACCGATCACGCGGGTGGAGTAAAGCGGTTTGCCTTCGCTGAATTCCTGTTCGAATATTTTACCTTCGCGGTGTACTTCGGCGCGCAGATGGATCGATAGCGCGTTCACGCAGGATACACCTACCCCGTGCAAACCACCGGAAACCTTATAAGTATCTTTGTCAAATTTACCACCGGCGTGGAGAACTGTCAGTACAACCTCCAAAGCAGATTTATTCTCTTTGGGGTGCATTCCGGTGGGGATACCGCGACCGTTGTCTTTAACGGTGATGGAATTATTTTTTTCTATCGTAACATTGATGGTATCGCAGTAACCTGCCATCGCCTCATCAATGGAGTTGTCAACAACCTCCCAAATCAAGTGGTGCACCCCTTTGAAGCCAGTGTCACCGATATACATCGCCGGACGTTTACGAACGGCCTCTAAACCTTCAAGAACCTGGATATTTTCAGCCGAATAGCTGTTTACTTCTAGCACTGCTTCGTTTGACATATAGTTTGTTTTACACTTGGATAAAAAGAACCATTATCTGGCTTTTTAAGCACGTAAAGATACGAATTTTTTATGGTTTTACCTAGCAGAACCCATCGCAAACCTGCCATTTTACATGCCTTTCGAGGCAAATCACAGCCAGGAGGCGCCGGACGCCGAAATATGACATTTCTGTGTTATTGAATAAGGGCCCAAAGATAACATCGTCTATTATCCTGCGCCTGGGGCGGGTTAATATCCGGTTCCTGAAAGCTATTTCAATGCGTATCCGTGGGCGGTACAAACGAGTTGCCTGCCAATCCGGTAGAATGTCTTCTGCCCGGCGCCCGAGACATCCAGAATGCCCAGATCGTAGATACCCGGGTCCAGATCTTTTTCGCGCAGCAAAGTATTGAAACCGTTTTTGTAGTAATTACCGGTTGTGACAATGTTTTTCCGCGTCTCCGTTTTCGGATTGCCGTTCATGAGGGATATGGAGCCGGTTGACGTATCCTTAATAACAAGGAAACGGTCGTCCCAAAAGTGTTTTCGCCTGGGAGACGCATTACTGGAAACAAAGTAGAAGATAATGTCGTCGTTGCCTTCCCGCAGGACACGGTGAATGTCCCAAGTTTCAATGTACAGTCCCTTATCGACCACCGGCCCTTTTGCCGCAAACATCGAATCCAGTTCCTTTTTCTCTACGACGGATTCGGGAACCCAGAAGTAACCCTTTTCATAGGCCGGAAACAGGTAAAATCCTCCATAATTGACAATAGACCTCTCCACAGAATACATGCTGCGGTTATTACGCCAGTTATAGATGTCGGCTAGATAAGTCGTTTTCTTCGCTGCGACCGTCCCTGTAAATCGGTAGTGCGAATAGCCCCAGTAAAAAACACTCAACGCCAGAACGGCTGTATAAACCCATTTTTTACGAAAGAAATCGGTATAGAATACCAGAAACAGGTAGAAAATAGCGGTCGAAAGTGAGGCATAAAGCTGAAAGCGGCTCGCTACGGTCGTGCCGGCCCAGGACCTGAACACGGCGATTACCGTACTGGAAATAAAAATGAATGCAAAAAGCGTGAGTAATTCGATCGTGCCTGGCTTGATCGCCGCGGGCTTTTTGAAATAAACACTTGCAACACGAAATGTTACCAGCACCATGCAAACCACAATCACGAATCCCCAAACGGCCGAGGAAAGCTCCGGCATAGCCCAAAGCGACATCGCAGACCCCACAAAACCGAAGAGAGACGAAAAGAATTGAACCGCATTTTTGGGCAAATTACCAGCCTGCCCCGGCTCGTAACCCGCGAGATAAATGCCGAGACATAGAAACATAAAAACGCCCGTCAGAATTGCCTTGCGGAAATCTTTATAGCACAGGAAGAAGAATATGATCGCCGGAAAGGAAAGAATCCCGTTACCATGGGTAAAAGTGGCCAGAAAACAGCACAGCATCGCTCCGTAAAACGCAGGTTTCGTACCGCGGGAAACGAGGATAATGGCCGTCACCGTAAAAGCTGTCAGATACGAATGCTGCATCCCGGTGAGCGCCCAGCCGGACACTTCGTGATACAGCGGATGAAAGAACAGAAAAGGAACCGGGAGGAAATAATAGAGCGGCAGCTTCGCCTTGCAAAAATTGAGGTAAAGAAAATAGAAGATATAAGTTAAGTTGAGCGACACCAGCACGATATAAAAACGAAGGTGCAGACGGCCGGTCAGCCAGTAGTCAAGCAGGGAAATAAACCTGGGCACCACCGCCTTATGATCATTGAAAGTGCGGAACATTTCCTGGATCAAACCTGCAAAACCTACTTTGCCGTCAGAAATGGCATGAATAAATTGAACGAATAAAAAATCGTCCTGGAAAGGAAAATCGACGGAAAAATGGAAATTATAAAGAAAGAATAACAGGATGACGGTACAAATGGCGACAATTGGTAAAAATCGAAGCATGATTCGGGTTGTAACGTATAGTTATGTAGTAGATTTAGGATTCAGGATGGCGGGTAATGGTTGTAAAATACAAAGAGCGGAAGAAAAATCACCCGCTCTTTACTAAATAATATTCAAACTACTCCTCTCAGGCTCACCTCTTTTCCATAGGATGGTCTTTCAGAAGCTGCTCGGGTGAGTAAAAATCTTGCTTGCTTTCGGTAGCAGCACGGACCTGCTTCACTTTTTCAGGCGAGATCGCCGGCCCCTTGTTTCCAAACGAATTTCGTACATAGGTGAGTACCGCAGCTACTTCGTCGTCCTTCAACAAACCTGCGAACGGCGTCATCGGAACCTGGCCGGGGTATTTCTTGCCGTTTACTTCAATCGGCCCGAGTAATCCTTTCAGGGCGATCTTGATCAGCCGCTCGTCGCTTCCAGTAATCCATGGTCCCGAAAGTGGCGGAAAACCGGATGCTTCCAAACCTTTACCGTCGGGCTGGTGGCAGGTAGTGCAATACCCTTCCTTGGCATAAATCTGCCGGCCCTGGTTGAAAAGGATCAGATCATTGCCTTTCAGGCTCGTGGCAACGACAGCCTGTTTTTCCCTTTTTACATTCTCCCCCTTCAAATGCGCCTCGGCCGCTTCGAACGCGTGGATTGTCCAGTCGTCAAGTTCCATTTTTTTGGCTTCCGCTAAAATCGGCAATCCTTTTTCTTTACCGATCCACGATGCTGCTACAATGGCCATCAACCGCACGCGGCTATTCTCGTCACGCGCCGCCTGCATCAGCAGATCGGCCTGATCGGGCACCTGGTGGCCTGTGTAGCGCACCACCTGCACCGCCGCGGCACGTGCGTGGTAGTCTTTTGCTTTCAATACCTGCTTCAACAACTTCTGATCTACTTTGTCCATACCCCAGCTCACCCAAAGACCTTCCAGCAAATGGTGCTCGTAACGCGGGTCTTTTTTGTCCAGACCAGCCACCCAGGTATTCAGTTTGGCCAAAACCTGCGACGCGTCGCGCCCGCGCAATTCGCGGCGGGTGCGGTAGCGGGTGCGGTATTCCGGAAGTTTAAGGTTATTCAACAGTTCATCGATACTCGCCCCATCGACCTTCGCGGGCGTCACGAGCGGGCGCGAAGGGTAGGTAATGCGGTAGATACGCCCGTGAGAGTGGTCACGCAACGGGTCACGCGCATTGTGCTGCATGTGGCCTATGAGGATATTATGCCAGTCGATCACGTACAATGAGCCATCGGGGGCAAATTCCATATCCACCGGGCGGAAATTGCGGTCTTCGCTGACCACCAGGTCCTGGCGATGATGGCTCTTGTAACCGGTACCTTCGTCGGTAAGGGTATGTTCTTTTGTTCCAAGAAAACCGATCGTATTGTTGATCAGGAAATCACCCTGGATATCATCCGGGAAATGACGGCTCGACACGAATTCGAGACCCGATGTCGGACGAACGCGGTGTTTGTCCTCCACCAGCTGCACCGATTTGTGCGTTGCTTCACCGTAACGCGGCAAAACACTGCCAGGTAGCATCCAGCGAACGTCCGGGCTTGATGTTTCAGCGAAAAATGGCTGTCCCCAATCATCGAAAGCGATACCCCACGGGTTCGGGATCGAAAGCTGGGCAGTCCGTTCCAGTTTTTTCAATTGCGGTGCATAACGGTAGAAACCGCCATTGGTTGCACGTACTGGTCCGTAAGACGTCTCTACATTGGTATGCAGGAAAACACCTTCACCGGAGTAGATAGCACCCGATGGGTCCACCGTAAATGCATGGCTGTTGTGGTGCGTATCGTGGTCGTCGAAACCGCTCAGCAGGATTTCTTCCTTGTCGGCCTTTCCATCGCCATTTGTATCGGTCAGCAGTTTCAGGTTGGTACCCTGCGAGACGTAAACACCTTCTTTGGCAATTTCAAAACCCAATGGCAAATGCAGGCCATCTGCGAAGACGGTTTGCTTGTCGGCTTTACCGTCGTTATTGGTATCCTCAAAAATGATAATCTTGTCGTTCGGCTTCGAATCGCCGGGTTTATAATGCGGGTAACTAGGCATCGTAGCAACCCAAAGGCGGCCCTTATTATCGAACGACATCTGCATCGGTTTCGCCAGGTCAGGGAATTCCTGCTCCGAGGCAAAAAGCTCGATTTTATAGCCTTCCGGCACTTTCAACTTCGCCAATGCCTCATTTCCGTACAAATAAGTGAGGCTACCATTTTTTTCAGGGTTAAAATTGGTTTTTACCTGAGGCAATGTCCTGGTATTTTTATCAGCCGCAGCCAGATCCGTTTTCTCGCCCTTTGAAGCAGCAAGCCAGATTGCCTGGTCACGAATGTCGGTCAACTGGCGGATTTTCTCAATTTCGGCAGGATAGTTATCCGGTCCGAAGGGATTGTACCGGCGGCCATAGACGTGTACCCCGTTCGGGATTTTGAAGTCGTTGTGCCACATCCAGTTTTTTTCGTCCACGGCGGCATGCACCAGCTCTCTGTTTTTGGCTTTTTCAGCGGCTTTTCCAAAGATTTTATCAACCAGTAAAACACCCAGTTTCTTATAACCTTCCGCGTTCAGCTGAGAACCGTCGATCGTGAGGTCCTCTTTCGTTTCGGCATACCACTTTTGAGAAGGGGCGAATGCGTCAACGAAAAGAACTTTATTCTGGTCGGCCACTTCCTTCATTGCTTTGGTATACAAAAGGAGATTTTCGTTCTCCTTCTTGCCATTCGGCAGATCATATTTAGCAGAAAGGTCTTCAAAAGCGATCGGCGAGACGACCACCAGTTGAGGTGCCGAGGTGCCGTTATACTTCTGCTGTAATGTCCATTTAATGAAAGCATCCAGCTCTGCCTTGTAGTTGGCCAGGCCGGCTTTCCCTTCAAAAGATTCATTATACCCGAAAAAGGAAATAATAACGTCCGTTTTTAAGCGGGTGAGCCATTGATCGGGCGTTTCCAGGTGGCCCTCACTTTGCGAAGGATTGGCAAGTTCGGTCTGGAATTTCTCAGCTCCGGGGAACGCCCACGGCGTGTTGCGGCTCGCATGCGGGCGGAAGCCGGGCGTATCGCCCCCGTCACACATATTGCGGATAACAAGGTTATCGTCCGGGTAACGCATATACAATTCCGTTTCGAAATTGTCATAATTCATCATCCGGGAACCGAGGTTATTACCTATCAGGGAAATGTGCGTTCCCTTGCCGATTTTGACCGGCGCGGGCTGATTCAACTGGAACGCGCTGAATGCAATAACTGCCAGTCCAAATGCAATAAGCAAAAAATAAACGCTGATTTTTTTGGGTTTAGACATTTGAAAAGATTTTAGGTTGGGTTCTGGTAGCGTTATTTGAAAGTTACTTGGCTTCGCGATATGGGACCTGGATATTCATTTTCCCTTTCCATTCTTTCGGAATTTTCAGGCCCAGTTCATAGTGGATGGCATTGATAATGAGCCGCTGGAATGGTTCGAGCTGAAAATCTTCCGGGTGCCCGAGCGTTGTCATGAACACTTTGCCGCCAAACGAGTTAGTACCCGTCCAGGCAACGGGATTTTCGATCGCCTCTTTATCAGGGTCCACCGATTTACCCATCAACAACCAGGTCGAACCTTTGGTAGGATAGTCGGGCAGCACGCGGTACAACCACGAGCGGGCGTGGAACGGACCTTTTACGCCGGTCAGGATTGGATTTTTGGCTTGCTCAGGAATCACGGTCACGTCCGTGCTGCTCTTATGCCCATAATGCGTATGTTTGGCCGCTCCGCCCCATCCCGGAGGGGCATTCAAAGCAAACTCGCCGAATGCATTCCATTTTTCGCTTTCATGTCCTTTCGGGAAGTTGAATGCATGGGTGGTTGTGCGGAAGCCCATCACAGGCTTGCCGGTTTTTAGATATGCTTCGATAAGCGCAAGCTGATCGGGCGGCAACTGACGCCAGCGGAGGTAAAAAACCGCCAAATCCGCATCCTTCAATGCTTCGAGGCCCGGTATGTTCTTCTCGCTGTTATGATCGGGATAGGCTTTGAGGACGATCGTGCGCATGCCGTAGTTCTTTTCGAGCTCGGCCGCCACGATCGGCAGCGTTTCTTCGCCACTGTATTCATGATCGCCCGTGACGAACACAACCAGCGGAGCTTTTTTGTCTTTTTTAGAGGATTGCGCGATCGACAAATGTGCACTGACCATCACTGCAAATGCTGCCAGAACAGCGCAAATGCAGAATTGTTTCAATTTCATGGTGAAAGGATTAAGGTTCAAGCTTTATGAGCAAAGGGGTATATTGAGAAGACTGTTTAGTGCAAATTTTCCCCTAGTTAATGATAAATGAAATATAACGTATCCTGTGTTGTCCTGCTTTGGGTAATACCAATGGCACATCACAGCTTTCAGATGACCAATTTGTCCTTTTCGGTCGGTGTGAAGTATCGTTTACGGACGTCATCGAAAATGAACAAGATGAGAAACAGATGTTTGTAAAGAGCTACTTTCTCCTCGTCTCCGGCCCATTCTTCAAGCCTGGCCTTCAATTCCCTGAAATTTAATTGACTGAGTTCGGGGAATTCCGAGGCAATTTTAAGCAGTTTGTCACGCTGCTGCTGCAACGTTTGAACCTGTTGTTCTGTATCCTCAAACGACTGTTCACCACTTTTATGTCTTTTAATTGGTGGGCAGAAATAGACTGAACACGTGTGAGGGCGGGGTTTATCATAAATCGTGCAACATGTCGAAAAATGGTGGCACGGGAGGTTGAAAAACAATGTTTCCTTAATTTTCAAAGTGACCATTCCGCAATCATCGGCCACTTTCCTATCCGCTTCATCCCGAACGAAGCCTCTCGCAAACAACGTACCATCACAGCACATTCCGCAGCTCACACACAACTCCGAAACCTCCTTTTCGCTATTCGACATATCAAGTTAGAATGAAGACCGGTAATTTTAGCGATAATACTTCAAAACTCCAATCCGCTCAGTATTGTCCTTTCGACACCAGGCATTCAGGAATGGATGCTTGGTTTGGTTGATAATGATATCTCAATCCAAATTGGTACATTTTCGCCAAACTATCACATTGGAACAATCTTAAACAATCTATTATTCCTGAAGATCAATTCATACCGTTGCAACACAACAGTATCGCCCGAAAAATCCACGTATTCAAAAAAAGGATGCTGCCGAACGCATTTCTCAATCTGCCTCTTCGAGAAATTAGTGGTGTTCACAATGCAGACAATCGCTGCCAGCTCTTCTTCTGTCCTTTTGTAACCATCCTGCATGTAGGTAATCGTGAATGCCTGATCTGTAACGATGTACCCGGCACCTGCAATCGCGACCATCAGCACAAGTCCGGCCAAAAAACCAAAAATTGATTTCTGCTTTTTGCTAAAAGGCATTTTGACAAGTATCAAAAAAGTTGAAGGCTAGTTTGCTTGGCACCTATCGAAATGATGAAGCTGTTGCATTGATCATCCTTGTAAATGCTCTTTCAATTCTTCTTTCAGTGCATAATAGTATCTCAATTTATGCACAATAATATCCTTCTCCGTGATTCGCGGCCGGGTGTTTCGCGGCGGATCGTAATCACCTCCGACCACGGTTATCTGGATCGTATCGCCGGGTCGTAACTCCGTTTTTAGCCAGTCCACATGTACGTCGTCAACACTGTCGAGCCCACTTATCGTAATGTCTAGCTCCTCCTCAAAACTATCTCTCCGCAGTACAGCATTTAAAATACAGGTTACGACATAGTTTTCTGCACCTAAACCCGCCCGAATCGGCTGTTCATCGTTTATCTTAACTTCAAAACCGTGCCCCATTTTTGTATTAATCAAATTCTTAACAAACGTTTGGTCTTGCTGAATGCTTGAAGGAGCTTATGATTACTTCGTGGATCTGGAAAATCCCCAAAGGACCGTTGCTTGGGATACCCGTTTCGAATCTCAAAATTATTCAACGCTGGCACTTCAATCGTCAGGAAATCACAAGCATACGATGAATAGGTTCTCCAAAAATAGCCTTCCGGAACCGGCCTTAAATCCATTTAAGCATCCTGCCAAAAGTAAAATAACCGAATCCACCTCCCTAAAAGGCGATACTTGCAACGGAAATTACTTTATGAGGAAGACAATTCGTCGGAGAAATGAATCGCTATACAGGCTAAGTTACCTATCGGATCACAAAAACCGAAACCCAAGCGTGACCGAGAACCGTGAAAGGTCCACACTGTCATCCTTCGACAAATGCAATGTCTCCGTGCTGAACTCGGTTTTGCGTTGAAGGCGGTAGATGGCGCCCATCATGGCGGTTCCGGTGAGGTTGAGGGCGAATTTGGGACTAATGGGTTGCTCAATTCCTACGCTGACGCCCCAATTCATCGTTTTGCCTGAGAATGTGAGCGGCTGGGCGAGCACGACACTTCTATTTTCGTACGGTTGATAGCCGAGCAGCAATGAGGTGAGGATAGCTGTTTTGCCGTTTTTTAGAAACGACCGGTGGATCAACGCGCCACTCAGGTGCTGGATAGTTACCTTTTCGCTTTGTACGCTGTCCATTTTAGCATTACCCTTGTACATTTCATAACGCAAACCAAGGCCGACGTGCTTCCAGGGGAAATAAGCGATATCGCCGCCGAATGCGATGCCGGATTTGAGGTCTTTGATGTATTCCTGCTCGTCGTGGCTGAATACCATTCCTGCGCGGAACAAGCGGTAGGCATAGCCGCCATTCAGGCCGAAACTCCAACGCGGAATGTTGTTTTCCTTCGTTACCTTTTTCCGTATGGCCGGTTTTACAGGCTTATCCATCACCTCTTCCCGGTCCTTCCTCCATTCGGTGATGGAGGCTTCCTGGGCGCTGGCACTTTGGCCGAGCATACCCAAAACCATTAACAAAGCGGCAAACGATCTGACCATTACTTGCGGAACGCGGCGATTTTAAGAACCCAAAACTACTATTTTCGGGTCATATTCAGCCTTCCGATTCTCAGAAATTGTCATATTGCGGGTTTCACACCGGCCTTTTTGAGTTTTTCAAGGATGAATGTGCCAATGGCCCTGCCTTGCTCCTGGCCGTTTTCGATGGCATCGCGGAAATGGATCCCGCCGTAAAGACGCGAAACCGCAGCCTCCTCCGAGGCCTGGCGGAATGATTTAAAATCCCTTACCGGCAACTCGAATATGACTTCGGTGTCGTCCCGGAAAGTGAAATTATCGCCCAGCAAAAAGGTGAGTGTTTCTGCAACAGCTGTCGAAACTACGCTATGCCCGCTGGTGTATTCGGGGAAGGGCGGGGTTTGCAACAGCGGCTGCCACTGCGGATCGAAGAGCCGGTTGATAACCGTCTCAGGCCTTACCCGGTTGCTGCGGTACTTCTCGTCCCAGCAACTGATGAACGCGTCCATGAGTGTTGCGGCCACGAGCGAATGTACCATAATGCCTTTATCGAGATCGAGTTTGGCTTTGGAGCTGGCAATGCCGGTAATGTTCATCCAGTGACCGCCCGGGCTGATTTTCTTGAACCCGATATTCATGTGCCCCGAAGTATTGATCGCAAACGGGTTACAATCCCAGTACGAAGCAATGAAGCGTTGCTGCTCCGTCAGGTTTTTGCCTACCTCATAAACCTCTTTTGCCAACTTGTAAAAAGCACTGCTACTATCCTTACTGAATTCCACCGGCCGCTTTGGAACGAACTGGCCGCAGGAATCTATCAGTACCGGGCGAATCGTTTTCCAATGCGGCTCTACGCCCTCGATATAACCTGGCGGGGTCGGGTACCAGTATGCGTCCCCTTTCTTCGGACGGTACCGCAGGCGCGTGCTGAGTTTGAGATAACCATCCGTAGAGGCGTCGGCGGCGACTTTTTTTGCCACCTCCTGTGCCACGGCGATCGATTTGTCGATCGTCGCCTGCGAATGCCCTTCCCGCAGCAGCGCGATGATCAGCTTTTTCTGGTCCTCTTCGAGCATATAGCCGGATGGGATAATAATCCGCCCCGTTTCGAGAATGCAATACAGTGCCGCGATCCGGTAATCATAATCCTTCGTGCCGATTGCAACAGGGTTAATGCTTTTTGTAAAATTAGTAGGAGCTATAATCTGCTTGTTGTTCCGGGCTACGATCTCGTGCGCGCCCAGGAGACAATAGGTGTAAAAACGGCTCGCCGCGGGCGGGTTCACCACATCGTGGATCATCACCATAGTTACCGAAAACACAGCCGGCTGCAAATGCTTACGCAGCTCCTCTCCGGCTGGTTTGGCAAAAACAGATTGGCTAAATATCAAAAGGAAGAGCAGGGTCCGGCGCATCACTTTCTGGAATTTTTATAAAACTGCAATGGCTCATTGAATGCCCCGATAACTATAAAAGGCTGGCCTCCGATATTCACCTGCACAGCCGATTTCACGTCGCCGGTTACGGATAATCCTGTGTTAGATTGTTCCACGAACCGGAAGCCGTCTTTGCCATCGCCCGCGAAAAGACTACCGTAGTTGGCGTCCATACTGCCCAATTTGAGCCGGTTATCCGTTTTGTTCCCCAAAAGAAGCAAGTCTTTCCGCCCGTCGTGGTCGAAGTCGCCGGTGAGGATCGTGCATACGGGCCCGAACTGTGCGCGGGCGGGCATTGCGAATTTTTCAAACTGGCCGTTCCGATTCATAAAGCACAGGCTCCGAAGTTCGCGTGCTTCGAGTCTGCCGGCTTTGGCAAGCTCTGCGGCGGGGATAATGTCGGGCATCGTTGCATTGGCATAGTCGCGGTAGAACGAAAACTTCTTGCGCATCGGGTAAATCTGATCGTTCAGTTCATCCCGGCTTACGAACGGATAGGATTTACCTTGTACATAAAAGTTAAAAAATGGGTCAATGGAGCCATTCTTGTCAAAATCTGCGAAATACAGCTCCGCGGGCTCCTTTTCCGAGGCTTTGATCTGCGAGTTCTGTCCGAGGTTACCGGCCAGTATATCAGGCCTTCCGTCGCCGTCCAGATCTTCTATTTGAATGGTATTCCAAAAACCGCTCTCCTCGCTTTTGAAATAATCGGCTGTTTTGTCTTCAAAGTCCTTTCCATTATAGGTAAAAACCTTCACAGGCATCATTTCGCCCACAATCACTATTTCTGCTTTGCCATCACCATTCAAATCACCCCACTGGGCGTCGGTAACCATCCCGATTTTAAAAAACGGTGATTCACGCACTTCGAAACGGCCTTTTCCATCATTTACCAATAAGAAAGACGCAGGTGATTCCGGGTAACGGCCAGGGATAATGCGGCCGCCCACGAACAGGTCGAGGTCGCTGTCTTTATCAAAATCAAATGGACGGACACACGACTTACTGCTGGCCTTCATATTTGGTAGCGAGAGTACCGACAAGCTCAGCCCGCCCCTGCCGTCGCTAAGGTAAACCTCGTCTTGCAGCGACACGGTATTGGGCTCAAAAAGCGAGTAGCCGCCTTTCGCGATGTACAAATCATCAAAACCGTCACCGTTGGCGTCAAAAAATACAGCGGCCGAAATCGCGGACGTATTCTCATCCCCGATCGCAAAACCGGGCATTTCGCGAAATGCGCCGTCTTTCTGTTGCAACCATATTTTCGCCTGCTTGTTCTGGTCGCCACTGACGAAAATATCGTCCAGGCCATCCTTATTCAGATCACCTTTCGCCACCACGGGGCCTGTTTGCGAATACATCGAGAGCATCAGCGGCTGGCGTTTGAAATCATTTTCGCTGAACCCTTCGTGCTGGTAGGTAATGGCAGGGGTTTCTTTCTGGAATAGTGTCTTTGAAATGCGCTCCTTACCGGCTTTGTCAGTCTTTTTCCCGCTTTTTTCAACTACCAGCAGCTGATTCCCCTTCACATTCTCGAAAATCTGGGTAGTACCATCCGGCCATAGGATTTGTACTGTATCTGCTGCCGTCGCTTCTCCGAGCCCGAAATGCAGGCGCAATGGTGTGCATGAGAGATAACCGCGGTTCGGGCTCACCTCCTGGTATTGAAGTGCTCCTTTGGTCCTGAGATAAACCCTCGCCCCTATTCCACCTGCATTCGCGCCGTTCTGTTTCAGTTTCAATTGAAGCCAGTTGACATTCTTTGCCTCACTGGCCGTGTTTTGGTAGACAAATGCGGGTTCATTGATATTGTTTACAACCAGGTCAAGGTCGCCATCGTTGTCCAGGTCCGCGTACACGGCACCACTGGATACCGACGCATGTTCGAGTCCCCAGGGCTGCTGCATCTTCGAGAAGGTCAGGTCGCCGTTGTTTTTGAAAATATAGTTGGCCAACGCCGTGGAGGGCATTGCCTTCACGAGGTCCATCAATTGGAAAGGCTCTTTATCGACGGCCCTTTTAATCTTATAATCGCCCCAGTATTTTAAAAAATCCTTGTTGGTATAATCCCTCAGATAGCCGTTTGAAACAAACAGATCCTTGAAACCGTCGTTATCGAAATCGGCGAAAAGCGGTGTCCAGCTCCAATCGGTGTTGGAAACGCCGGCATATTGCGCTATCTCACTGAATGTGCCGTCACCGTTGTTGAGCTGCAACATATTGCGCATGTATTGCTTTTGCAGATCCTGACGCACCATGAGCTCAAACGACTCATAGTTTTCCTGCAATTGAAGGAGCTTTTGCCGCTGGTTGTCCTCCGGCAACATGTCGAGCGACATAATGTCGGGTAGGCCGTCGTTGTTGAAATCGGCGATATCAATGCCCATCGAAAACTGCGCCAGATGCCGGAAAGACTGCCTGGTCACGTCCTTGAACGTGCCGTCGTGGTTGTTAATGTATAGGTAATCGGGCTCGTTGTAGTCGTTGGTCACATAAATGTCCTGCCAGCCGTCCTGGTTCACGTCCGCAATGGCAATGCCCAGGCCGAATGTGAGGGGATACTGATGAATGCCGGCCTTTTGGGTGACTTCTACAAAATGATTTTTCTGGTTTTCAAAAAGCTTGTTGCCTGCGAGCTCGTCCGTCTGCGTACGGAACTTGGCAAGCTCCATATTGTCGATCTTCTTCGTGGTATGGTTGAGCAACATCATATCCAGATCGCCATCGTTGTCGTAATCGAAGAAAGCGGCCTGGGTGCTGTATGAGATATTGTCCAACCCATATTCCTTCGCCTGCTCGACGAACCTGAGGTTGCCCTGATTGATAAAAAGCTGGTTTTTACGGTCTTCGTCCTTCACTTTGCCCGAATAACAGATATGGATGTCAAGCAAGCCGTCGCCGTTTACATCGGCCATGGTCACGCCCGTTTTCCAGCCACCCTTCCTGCCTTCGAGTCCCTTACCCGCCGACGAAGTAATGTCTTTGAACTTCATCTTCTCCCCTTTCGCGCCCAGGTTTAGGTAGAGCTTGTTGGAACCCATATTCGACGTAAAAAACAGATCGTCGAAACCGTCACTATTGATATCGCCCACCGCTACGCCACCGCCATTGTAATAATATTCGTAAGACATCACATTCTGATTCTCCGTTTCGCTGATGGGATTCACGAAATCGATCCCTGTCTGCTTGCCTTCGAGCAGGCGGAACAACCTGCTCTGCGCCTTGACGCTGGTGAAATGTAATGTCAGCAGTAAAATGGAAAGCAGGTAAAAGAGGCGACCCTTATGATTCATTGATAGTGCAGTACCGATTTAGAGAGGAAGAATTACTGCTAAAATAAAAAACTCCAACCAAAAGTTGAAGTTAAGATTATGCCCTACAATAAAAAATTGGGATGGCAGATTGCCATCCCAATTTTAAAAGACATTGCAGTTTAAATATTAAAAGTTTGCAGCTTTCCCGGTATCCCACCACAGACGAGTAGCGATATCATCTTTCGCACCCGTACCCATTTTTGACACTGCATCCGCAACAGCAGCCGTATTACCAGTTCTTTCTGCATTAACAAACGGCATTCTTTTGATCCATTCGTTCGCCGTAATTACCCCCCAATCGCCATTGCTATCGTTTTTAGCCACAGGCGGAATTTTGGGATAACCTGTACGTCTGAAATCCACCCATGCCTCCTGCGTATTGGTGAAGGTATTCAGGTATTTCTGGGTAATGATCTTTTCCAGTTTCAACTCGTTCGAATCCGCATTGTTCCAGGCCACGGTGATGGTGGAAGCAGCAGTAAAGTTGTTGCGGGCGTCGATCGGATCCACATAGCTGATCGGCTTGCTGGTAGCATCGGCGAGGTAGGCATCTACGCCACCCGCTCCCCAATCGGCAAACGACAGCTTGATACCTTCCTCATAGTTAGTTTTAGGATCACCGGCACCTGTCCAGCCTCTCAATCCGGCTTCGGCTTTCAGGAACGCTACTTCTGCTGCGGTGAAGTTCCTTCTGGTTTGGACAGTCTGGAAATCTTCACTCACTTTCGAGAAAGGAACGTGGTCCGCTTTTGCTTTAATATAAGCACCATTTCGAACACCTTTGTAAGGAACAGAAGGGTGATCCGCATACAAAGCCGCGTTGGTCATGGGGGCAAAATACTTGGAAATCCGGCCGTCTTTCAAGCCCACCAGAAACGATTCCATCACGGCGCCCATACGGGTATCATCCCATTCATAGCAAATCTGGGCAACAGGTATCTTATTACCATTCAATGAATTGATAAAGTTATCAGCATTGGTGGTAATCAAACCGGCAGGGTCGGCTAATGCTTTTTCACCCTGGGTTTTGGCCATGGCGGGATCCACTTTTGAAATACGCATAGCCAATCTCAGACGCAACGAGTTCACCAGTTTCTGCCACCGAGGAATGCTACCACCATACTGTGACGGATCGAATTTTTTGTACCCAGTATACTCCTTATTAGCGTTAAAATCTGTCTGGATAGAATCAAGCTGTTTGAAGAAAAGCGGATAAAGGTCCGACTCCTTGTCATACGCGATGGAGTTGGCCGTGGTACCATACTGCGAATAAATAACCGGCCCGTGTACACCTGTCAATTTGGATACAGCGAAAATACGGATCAACTTGGCCCAGGTCGCAAACATGGGCAGATTGTTGTCTTTGGCCAGCTGGATCACCTGTTTCGAGGGTGACATAACACTGCCATACACACGGTTCCAATAGGTATTCCAACGGATATAGTAAGTAGTGTTATTTACGTTACCCACAAAGTCCGTCGGCGTACCCATGTACCCCATCCAGTTATCGGAACAAAGGTCCTCTTCGATCTGGTGACCGTTGAGGTTGAAGATCATATTCGAAAAAGGGGAGCCTACGAGGTTAAAGTCCTGCTTGAGAAGCTCGTCTGAAATCTGATACGGATTCTGGTTTGTCTCAATAAAATTATCAGTACAAGCCGCGAATGCGATCAGGGTTACCAATGCTATTACTATTTTTTTCATGTCAATAACTTTAGAGTTTTTAGAAAGAAACCTTCAGGTTCAACCCGTAAGATCTTGTAGATGGCAAACCAAACACGTCGGTCGATTGCAAACTGTTGTTGGTACTCATAGCTTGCTCAGGATCGAAAGGCGCTTTTTTGTAGAAGAAGAACAAGTTCCTTCCTACGAAAGAAATAGAAGCATCTTTAAACACGGTGCCTTTGCTCTTAAAGTTGTAGCCCAGAACCAGCTGGCCTAACCTCACATTTGTTCTTGAATACACATAAGGTTCCATGATCTTGTTTCTGTCGCCCACAGCAGAGTAATAAGTGTAAGGGGCAATAGAAGTAACGGCTGTTCCCTCGGGTGTAACCGCATTGATAGAAACTGACCCCGCATCCCTTGCTTTCGCTGTTTCTTCACTCACACCATAGGAATCCAGGAATGCTTGCGTTTTGGAGAATGCAACCCCACCGAATTTACCGTTTACGAGCACGCTCGCAAAGAAGTTACGATAGTTAAAATTGTTACTCCATCCGAGCAAAAGCTTAGGGTTTACGTTACCCACTTTGGTTTGCGTAGCCGCCTTGGTTGGAACGCCGTTTTTATCCAGGAGGATCTGCCCTGCGTCGTTGCGTGCGAAATGATAAATAAAAACGTCATTGAATGAACCACCCGCTTTGATGATCGATGCAAAACCCTCGTCGTCGCCGCCCACCTGATAGTTAGGATTTGATGCAATCAGCTCTACGATTTTGTTTTTGTTCTGAGAGGCGTTAATCGTCGTATTCCAGCTGAAATGATCCGTACGGAAAGGCTCCGCATTAAGCGTAAGCTCAAATCCGCTGTTTTCAATCCTTCCCGCATTCACATAATAGGTTGTATAGCCCGAGCCCGAAGGTGCTGCCAGTGAAAGGAACTGGTTGGTGCTGACGCCATTGTAATAGGTAAAGTCAAGTCCCAACTTGTTGTGGAAGAACTTCGATTCCAGACCGTACTCATTGGCTACGATTTTTTCAGGCTTCAAATTCGTAAAAGGTACCTGCGTAGGTCTGTTGATACCACCGATACCGCTTGGGCCACCGGCGCCGCCGATCGTACTCAATGGAAGAACCCTGTTATAAGGCACTTCGTTAGCCGTTTGCGAGAACGATGCCCGTACTTTCAGCAGTGAAATCGCCTGGGGCAAATCAAACATCTGGCTGATCACAGCAGATCCACCGATGGATGGGTAGAAGTAAGACTGGTTACCGGTAAGGGCCAGTGTAGAAGCCCAGTCGTTACGTCCAGCCAGATCCAGGAAAAGGTAATCTCTGAACCCGAGAGACAAGTTGGCAAATGCACCTTGCTTGATGGTATTGCTATAATTCGGGTGGTTATTGAAAATCACGTTGTAAGGCATGTTCGAAAACGTGAATACATTGGGATACTGCAACGATACCGTTCCGTTGTTCACGGTCATTCCATCGTAGTATTTGTTTTTCTGGTAACTAAGACCCGCCAATGCATTCAAACTGAAATCACCCAGGCTCTTGTTATACGTAAGAATACCATCCGTATATATGGACTGATCTGTATATTTGGCGTAGTTCCAAGTGCCGTTCGGGCTTACACTTACGGAGTTTCCACCTGCCGCGTAGCGCTTGTCGTCCAACACATCGTTATAGTCAATGTTAGCCCTCACCTCAAATCTAAGATTCTCTACAATATCGTACGCGAGCTTTACATTGGCGATGAGTCTTTTGTAGGACTGCAGTTTTGGGTCCTTGTAAAGTTCCCAGTACGGGTTGTTCTGCTTCTCTTCGGTGGAATACCAGTTCATTTTGTCCATATTCCGCTCCTTATTAAACACCGCGTAATTGTCTTTGTAGCTTTGGAAGTCGCGGTCCCTGGCGAACAGGTACAAACCGGTCAACGGGTTGTTGTAGTAGCCCGCACCCGGACGGTTCTTAGAGACTTCCGAAGACAGGATTACACCAGAGCTGATGGTGATCTTGTCTTTCAGCATTTTGGTGCTTTGTCTGAACGAGAAGTTGTTTTTCCGGTAGGTATTGGTTGGCATGATACCTTTGGAAGAAACATTTGCATAGGAGAAATAAACATTCGTTTTCGCGTTCCCGCCTGTGATAGCCACCGAGTTGGTAAAGGTAGCACCGGTCTGGAAGAAGTCTTTGATGTAATCTTTCTGATAATTGCTTCCTTTAACCTCCGCAGTTCCGGTGGGAGTCCAGCTGTAATCGCCGCCCACAGTTCCATAGCGAAACTGAAAATCGGGAAGACCGGATACTTTTTCTAAAACGGCGCTCGAGTTGAAATCCACGGACAGCTTGCCTTCCTTACCCTTTTTAGTAGTAATCAAAATTACACCATTGGCTCCCTGGCTACCATAAAGGATAGAAGCGTTAGCCCCCCTCAATATGCTGATACTTTCGATATCATTAGGGTTAATCGAGGAAAGACCGTCTCCACCGTCCGTTCCACCATAAGAACCCGGTTGGCCGCCTTTGTTGTTAACCATCGGAATACCATCGATTACATAAAGTGCCTCACTCGACCCCTGCAGCGATTTGTTCCCCCTAAGTACAGCCCTGGTAGAACCACCTGCACCTGAGCTACTCACTTTGATATCGATACCCGCTGCCTTACCATTCAGCGCGTCGACGAAGTTGGTGTTCGCCGCTTGCCGCAATTCTTGTCCTCCGATTTGCTGCGTAGCATAGGTCAACGCCTTCTTGTCACGCTGGATACCCAAAGCTGTTACGACAACCTCTGCAAGATTGGCAGCATCGGGTAGCATTTTTACGTCCATCGAGGTGCGGCCGCCCACAGTCAGTTCTTGCTTTACATAACCAATGGAGCTGAACATGAGAATATCGCTGTCCTTCAAACTTGATAGTGAGAATTTACCCTCCGCATCCGCGGTCGTTCCTTTTGTTGTGCCTTTCACCGTCACTGAGACACCAGGCAGGCCCTGGTCTTTTTCATCTGTTATCTTGCCGGTTACTGTCCTTTCCTGAGCAGAGGCGGATAACGATGTTAAAAGCAAAATAAGCCCGAGCGGGATCATTCCTTTCCCTAAGGCTTTAAGTAATTTTTCTTTCATAATTTAACAAATTAGTAAATTAAAAATTGGTTAAAATTGGTATCGACCGAATAACTGCTAAGCAATTATCCGAGCACAGCAAATATCCTAAAATATCGATAATTAACTATTGATAATTAAAAAATTTTAAAAACCAGCGGATTTATTTACTCCGATACCGGCATTTTGGATGTGTAGCCGACCAGCGGCAAGGTCATGTTCCGGCATCGTTGGCCCCGGGAAGCCCGACACCACCGTCCTCGCTCACTCTCCCTATGACCTTTCGGTACCGGGTGTGAAATGTGTTAATAGATAGCACCGCAGACTGAGGCGTCGACAGCACAAACTGAAAGGTTCTGCGCATAGATACGTTGGGTTTATTTGGATTTCGTAGAAATTTAAATCTATTAACTCAGATAAGCAATTTATTCGGCCGATTTTAATTGCACTAAACTAATATTCCACTTGTAGCGCATTTAAAAGTATTTAAAACATGTATTTCACATCATGGTGAAATATTATTTGTTCAAAATACAATTATAAAAACACATAGGATTTGGTTGCGTGCTCGAAACACAAATGTATATTCGGCGTTTTTACTTTTTCACGAACCATCTTGGAAGAGCGTAACAAAATCTACAAAAGGCGAGAATTACCACGACAAAAAAGTACTACGCAGCGACGGTGACACCGGACGCCAACTAGTATAAAAGTAAGATTGGAAATAGAGAAGCTACTCGTATTTGCGCCACGCGCCGAGGATCGCACCCGTGAGTGAATATACGATCACGCTTACGCCGCCATTGATGAGCGACAGGGCCAATGCTCTCATCGAAAACATGTCTTTGACGATCGTTTCAAACAATACGAAGACGATGCCGAACAAAAGCCCGATGAGAAAGCCCATGACCAGTGACTTGACAGGGACTTTGGTGAATATCCAGGCCATGGTGTAGGCCATGAAGGAAGTGGAGACAATGCTGGCAAGGTAAGGGACCGGACTGGTGGCCGACTTGATCTGCTCCATCGTGAAGCCATTCAAAGCCATCCATTGTTCTGAAAAAATGCCGTACCACAACGCTGGTACTATCTGACCTATCACTACACATACTAGCACGGCCCAAAGATTGACAGATTGTTTTCTCATTGTATTGAGTATTTTATTCAGTCATCGAAAGGTACTCCCAGCCCAAATATAAGAGGTTTCAGATATAATTGTGCTTTTTATTCATCGGATATAACAAATTCGATATTACGCTTTAAACCGGCATATTTGGCCCTTTTCACGGGCGATCTTCGGAATATTTCGCGAAATACTTCTTCTGTGATTTCCCGCCAGTCGCCATTTGAAAACCCGGCAAGCTCCTGGGGTAAATTGAATTGCGGTGTCGTGTGCGGGCGCGCGAAACGGTTCCAGGGACAAACGTCCTGGCAGACGTCGCAACCGAAAATCCAGTTGTTGAATTTACCTCTTACTTCTTCGGGTATCGCGCCCTTCAATTCGATCGTATAATAACTGATGCATTTACTGCCATCTACTACAAAAGGCCCGGTAATAGCATCAGTCGGGCAGGCATCGATACATTTGGTGCAAGTGCCGCAATAATCTCCGGTCGCACTGTCGGGCGCCAGGTCCAGGTCACATATGATCTCGCCGATAAAGAAAAAACTGCCCATTTCGCGGTTCAGCAAATTGGAATGTTTTCCGATCCATCCCAAACCGCTTTTTGCAGCCCATACCTTATCCATTACTGGCGCCGAATCGACGAAAATGCGGCCATTTACCTCTCCTACTTCTTCCTGAATGGCCGTCAGCAATGCACCGAGCTTTTCCTTTAATATATAATGGTAATCGGTACCGTAGGCATATTTGGAAAGTTTGAGGTCGTCGTCGCCTTCCGGGAGGCGCTCTTCGGGATAATAGTTAAGCAGGACGGAGATTACACTTTTCGCGCCTTCTACCAGTTTGGTGGGATCGAGGCGCTTGTCGAAGTGGTTGGCCATGTAAGCCATAGCCCCGTGGTGGTTGAGCGAAAGCCACTTATCGAGTCGCGGAGCTTCGCTTTCTAGGAATTCCGCTTTTGAGATACCACAAAAATCAAAGCCGCATTCAAGCGCCTTCGTCTTAACAAACCGACTTCTCTCCTGCCTTACGATATCTGCTGCCGTCATACTGCAAAGTTACAAATTGATTGTAAAATGCCATCTTGTCAGTAATTTAGCCGTGGCAAAGTAATTTAGGAGAATAATGGCTGTTGCAAAAGTCACGTAACTGCGAAGAACCATGCCGGAAAATACAGAATTCAACATAGATCAAGACAAAAATTACGAAATGAACGAGGATAAAGCTTCATTGGAAACTGACAATCTGGTAAACGAAGAAAATTCCGAAATTTCCAACAATGTGCCTCTGGACAATGCAGGGCAGGAAATTACAGGGGAGGCACCCTCCGGTGAGGCACCCAAAGCCGACCCACTCGATGCTGCAAAGGCCGAAATCGCCGAGTTGAAAGACAAATATCTGCGTCTTTACGCGGATTTTGAAAACTTCCGCCGCCGCACCGCCAAGGAGAAACTGGAAATGATCTCGGGAGCAAGCGCCGACACGGTGAAACTCATTCTGCCGATCGTCGACGATTTCGAACGCGCCAAAGTTTCTTTTGATTCTTCTACTGAAATAGATGCGCTGAAAGAAGGGGTGGACCTGATTTACACCAAACTTTACAAAGCCCTGGAATCCAAAGGCCTGAAAGCCATGGAATCCAAAGGCGCCGATTTCGACGCGGAAATCCATGAGTCCATCGCGCAGTTCCCGGCACCGTCGGAAGACCTGAAAGGAAAGGTGATCGATGAAATTGAAAAAGGATATTACCTGAACGACAAGGTCATTCGCTACGCCAAAGTAATCGTAGGCGCTTAATGCACTCAACCTTCCTTACGGGATACATCAGTAATTAAAAATGGCAAAAAAAAGAGATTATTACGAAGTCCTTGGCGTGGACCGCGGCGCTTCCGCGGATGAAATCAAGAAGGCTTACCGCAAGCTTGCGATCAAGTTTCACCCGGACAAGAATCCCGATGATCCTACTGCGGAAGACAAGTTCAAAGAAGCGGCAGAGGCTTACAGCATCCTGAGCGACGAGAACAAACGCCAGCGCTACGATCAGTTCGGGCACGCCGGTGTAGGCGGCGCTTCCGGCGGCGGAGCAGGTGGTTTCGGCGGCGGCTTCACGATGGACGATATTTTCTCGCAATTCGGTGATATTTTCGGGGATAGCAGCCCATTTGGTGACATTTTCGGTCGCCAGGGTGGAAATGGCCGTCGCGTTCGCAGAGGCTCCGACCTTCGGATCAAACTGAAACTGAACCTCGAAGAAGTTGCCAATGGCGTTGAGAAAAAAATAAAGGTAAAAAGACATGTTACCTGTAACACCTGCGGTGGCAATGGTGCTAAAAACGGCACGTCGCTGACTAACTGTAACGGCTGTAACGGAACCGGACAGGTACGTAAAGTGGTGAGTACCATGCTCGGCCAAATGGTTTCGACTGCCACTTGCCCTACTTGTAATGGTGATGGCAAGATTATCAGCGAACGCTGCGACTCCTGTGCCGGCGAAGGACGCCTGCTGCAAGACGACCTGATCACGCTGAACATCCCGGGTGGTGTGGCGGAAGGCATGCAACTCTCGATGTCCGGCAAAGGAAATGTCCCTGCGCGCGGAGGCGTGGCGGGCGACCTACTGATCGTCATCGAAGAAGAAGAGGACTCATTGTTGAAAAGAGACGGCAATAATGTAATATTCGATATGCATTTGAGCTTTATAGATGCCGCGCTTGGAACGTCGGTCGAAATACCCACCATCGACGGCAAAGCACGCATTACGATCGAGTCGGGAACGCAAGCCGGCAAGATATTGCGCCTCAAAGGCAAGGGTATCAAAGACCTGAATGGCTATGGGAAGGGCGACCAATTGGTACATATCAATGTATGGACGCCACAGCAACTGACTTCCGACGAGCGCTCTACCCTCGAATCGCTCCGTCACTCGCCGAACTTCCAGCCGAAACCTGGCAAGAACGAAAAAGGCTTTTTCGATAAAATGAAAGATTTCTTCCATTGATCATGCCTGTTCAATAAATATTACAAAAGAGCTGCTTCATTACCGGAGCGGCTCTTTTTGCTTGACACCAATAGCGGCCCGCCGCAACTCATCATCGATCATTAAACAACCAAAAACATTTTCTCAATGAAATCTCTGATGCTTACCGGCGCATTACTTTGTCAGGGGCTAGCCAGCCCCGGATTGCTCGTGGCGCAAACCGAATCCGTGCCCCCTTCTACTGTTACATTTGCCACTTACAATGTGAGTATGGAGGCCGAAAACTACTTCCCACGCGGCACTCCCGGCAATTCCGAAAAGGTATTGATTAAAGAACTGGCTTCCGGCTCCAACCAGCAGATCAAAAACATCGCGCAAATCATCAAGACCGTGCGTCCTGGTGTGATTCTCCTGAATGAGTTCGATTATATCAAAAACCCGCAGGAAGGAGTAGTCCAGTTTGTAAAGGCCTATTTAAAAGAGGATTCGAATGGGGTGAAAGGCATCGATTACCCCTACTATTATTATTCCACCGTCAACACCGGCCAGCCGACTCCATATGACCTCGACAGAAACGGCAAAACGGAACAATACGGCTCCGATGCCTGGGGGTTCGGCAACTACCCGGGCCAATACGGAATGGTGCTCCTCTCCCGCTTTCCAATCGATACCAAGGCTGTCCGTACGTTCCAGCATTTCAAATGGAAGGACATGCCTAATGCATTAAAAACCACTACCGAGGACGGCTCCGCCTGGTACGCCCCGGAAGCCTGGACTCAATTCCCGCTTTCGTCCAAATCGCATTGGGACATACCCGTAAAAGTCGGCAACAAAACCATCCACGTTCTGGCCAGCCATCCTACCCCACCCTCATTCGACGGCAAGGAAGACCGCAACGGCAAGCGCAACCACGACGAAATCCGTTTCTGGAACGACTATATCACCGAAGGTAAAAGCAGCTACATTTACGATGATAATGGCAAAAAAGGTGGTCTCACCGCAAATGCCTCGTTCGTTATCCTCGGCGACCAAAATGCCTCACCTGACGAAGGCAGCGCCATCGCCGACGGTATTCGCCAGCTCATCGCCAACCCGGCCGTAAATGGCGGCACTGCCCCGGCCAGCAAAGGTGGCTCCGAACATTCACCGAGCAATGCATTTGCTAAAAACCACACTGCATTCTGGCGTATGCGCGCGGATTACGTACTACCGTCGCGCAAAGGATTTCAAATTATCGATAGCGGCGTTTTCTGGCCTGCGAAGGGCGAGCCCCTGGCCGAGCTGGTGGAGAAACGTGAGTCGAGCTCGGATCATAGGTTGGTTTGGGTTAAGTTGAAGGTTAAGTAATGCACCCCTTATTAAAAAAGAAAGCGGCCCCGGAAATCCGGGACCGCTTTCTTTTTTAATAAACTAATATTACTGCCCTCCGCCATACATATTAAACGCAGCCAGATGCTTCTGGAAAATCGCTTCGTATTTCTTCGCAGCAGCTTCCTGCTTCGCGTCGCGGCATTCCTGGACGATCACTTGCATAATGTACAGATAAACGTTGCTGTCGCGGCGGCGCGTGGTAGCGTTGTTCTTGGCCCAGGTCAGTACTTCGTCGGCGCGTTTGGCCATTGTTTCGGCGATTTCCAGGGCTCTTTTGTTTTCGCCCAGGTCGAACAATGGGCCGATGAAGTTGGCCGAGAATTGGTCGTATGGAATGCTCTTATCCGGCATCGTCGTCAGTGAGCGTTCGATGGCTTTCTTCGCTTCTTCCTTGCGGCCATCGGCAATCAGCTGGCCTGTGAGGCGAAGGAATGCGATGCGCGCGGTTGCTACCGGTGAGCCCAGGTAGGTATTGTCATAATAAGTGTTCGGATTGTCGAGCTCACGCCAGAACATCTTCGTCATCAGATTATTGTACATCACATCCGCATTCACATATCCATCGCTTGCACCGGGTACCTTGACTGGCAACAGGCGGTATGCGTAGCCTTCGAGCTGCATGTACTCTTTCAGGTTCAAGTAGCTCGATCCGCCCAGGGTCGATGAGAAGTAAATAGGACGTTTCCAGTCGTTGGATGCGATGATATCGAGCATGATCAGGTCTGATTTATACAAATCTCCCTTACCGATCGTCCAGCTGATAGAATCGCTCACGAATGGAACGAGGTCGCTTTTAATGATATTCATCTTCTTCACGGCCTCCGCATCCACCGGCAGGAACAATACCGAAGACGGCAGAATAGACGTCATATCGCCGCTCGTCAATGGCACCTGAATAGCCTTGTTTTCCTGTTTTACCAGTCCAAGGTATTCTTTCAGGTTGATACCTGCTTTCACGCTTGGTATTTCATAGAAAGGCACGATATCGTTCTTTCCGAATGCATAGTTGTTCTTGTCGAGCGAAATCGGTAATGCTTCCGACAGGTAAGTCTTGCGCTTCATCTGGTCGATGTACCAGTCTGTCCCCAGAAGGCTCAGGTTACATACACGCACGTCCGTACGGAATCCCTCCACTTCCTGCACATACCACAAGGGGAATGTATCGTTATCACCTCCAGTAAAGAGGATCGCATTCGGTGCACACGAGTTCAGGAGGTTTTTAGCAAAATCAACCGAGTGGTAACGGTGGTCGCGGTTATGGTTATCCCAACCTTTGGTACCCATAATCGCCGGGGCAACCAGGCCGAGGGCCGTAGCAACACCCGCACGGGCCGTACCGCTTTTTACAAACTTGCTGATCGCATCTGCAATGGCAATGACGCCGTAGCCGATCCAGATACAGAAAATATAGAATGAACCCACATAAATGTAGTCACGCTCGCGTGGCTCGGTGGGCGGGGAGTTGAGATAAACCACCAGAGCTACACCGGTCAGGAGAAACAAGAGTCCCAATACCAGCAAATCGCGTTTCTGGCGGAAGTAGCAGATGACAATACCGAACAATCCGAGCAGGAATGGCAGCATAAAATAGTTGTCGTGTGCTTTGTTTTTCGCAATCGGCTCGGGATATTTTGTAGAAACATCCCACGGAGTCATATTGCCTGCACCTTCCTCGTCGCTTTCGCGTCCCACGAAATTCCACAGGAAATAGCGCCAATACATGTGCCCGATCTGGTACGAGAACATAAACGAAAGGTTATGCGACATGGTCGGTTTCTGGCCTTCAGCCAGCCCGGTCATTTGCATATACAACTGCGGGTGACCCGGCTGCGTGCTGTACATACGCGGAAGCAACATATTCGCGCCAGGCTCATATTCGTACTCCGGACGGTAATCGTAAATAGCATACTTGCCATCCTGCTTGCGGTACATCGGCGCGCCGCGTTTCTGACTCACCGGACGCGATACGAACGACGGTCCGTACAGCAACGGACGGCTACCATACTGCTCACGTTTCAGGTAGGAAACGAAGCTCAGGACGTCGTTAGGGTTGTTCTCGTTAATCGGCGGGTTGTATTCGGCCCGTACCAGTACCATCAGGTAGCTGGCATATCCGATCAATACAAATGCCAGTGAAAGCAAGCTGGTATTCAGCAGCACATTGCCTTTCTTTTGAGAGTAACGAATCCCCCAGATCAGCGCCCCGATAAACAATATGATAAAGAAGATCACCCCTGATTTGTAAGGCAATCCCAATGTATTAACAAAGAATATCTCAAATTTACCCGCCATGCTCGGCAAGCCAGGAATGATACCCGAGTTGATGATCCCCAAAACGACCAGACCGCCAACAAAGGCCAGAATACCGCCTAACACGCTGGTTTTCTCGTATTTTTTAAAATAATAAACCAATGCAAGTGCAGGAATCGTAACAAGGTTCAGCAAGTGAACACCGATAGAAAGTCCCACGAGATAGGCGATCAGGATGAGCCAGCGGTTTTCAGCCGCAGGATCCTGGATACGCTCCCATTTGAATACAGCCCAGATCACGATAGCTGTAAAGAAGGATGACAACCCGTAAACCTCAGCCTCCACAGCCGAGAACCAGAACGAATCCGACCAGGTATAAGCGAGTGCGCCAACTATACCGGCACCCATTACCAGCAGTGTATCTGCCTGAGTAAGCTCTTCATCGTTTTTGGCAACCAGTTTGCGAACCAGCAAGGTAATGGTCCAGAACAGGAACAGGATCGTAAATGCGCTGCTCAACACGGACACCATGTTGATCCAGTAAGCCACTTGCAACAAATCGCCTAATGCGAAAAGGGAGAAAATACGGCCGATCAGCAGGAAGAAAGGTGCGCCGGGAGGGTGAGGGACCTGCAATTTGAATGCACAGGCTATGAATTCCCCGCAATCCCAAAAACTGGCAGTACGTTCGACTGTAAGGGCATATGTGATGAATGCAATAGCAAAGACAATCCAACCCGTAAGGTTGTTGGTACGGTTGAAACGGGTCATCTGAAAGACGGTAAATTTGAAAAAGTTATATGCACAATGCGCAAAGATGACGACTCTTTTTGAGCAGTTCTATCATTGATCGGCCAAAATTAGCAAAATAACCACAACGGCAACGGTTTGGGAATCTTAAAAAACGTTAAAGGGCAGGGCCGCGACCCGACAGCCGACAATAGACCGCCGACCGCTCACTTATAAAATATCCACTTCACCAGCTCCTTATAACTAACCTTCTTCCCGTACATGAGGATACCGACGCGGTAGATGCGGGCGGCGATCCAGGTGGTGCCCATGAAGCCTAATATGAGCAGCACCATCGATAGCGCGATTTCCCAGGCCGGCACGCCGAACGGAATGCGGACCATCATGATGATCGGCGAGGTGAACGGGATAATCGACGTCCAGAATGCGAGCGTGCCATCCGGGTCCCGGAGGACGAATTGGGCAAAAACGAAGGAGAAAATAATGGGTAATGTAATGGGAAGCATGAATTGCTGGGTGTCGGCGTCGTTGTCGACAGCCGCTCCTACCGCGCCGAACAATGCACTGTAGAGCAAATAGCCGCCCAGGTAGTAGAACAGGAAGCAGCCGATGATCAGGGGGATATTCAGACTGGCTACTGCGCCGAGCACTTCGGTTACAGGATTATCGACGTTGCCGCCGGGCATTCCCTGGCCAGGTACCTGCGCTTTGTTCATCTCTTTTGCCACCTGAACCGATTCCTTGGATAACTGGCTGCCTATTATGGCCGACGTTGCGCTCGTCAATGCCGTGGTAAGCAGTATCCAGAGTACGAATTGCGTTAAGCCAACCAATGCCACACCGATGATCTTGCCAAGCATCAGGTGGAATGGTTTGACGGACGAAATGATCACTTCCACGATCCGGCTCGTCTTTTCCTCGGTGATCCCCCGCATGACCTGGGTGCCGTAAATAAATACCGACATATAAATCAGGAAAGCACAAATTCCCCCGATGACCGTGGCCGCGCCTGAACTGCTCGTTTTCTCGCCTTCTTCGCTCAGGCTTATCGTTTCGGAATTGATATTGACCCGGGAATCTTCCAAAATTTTATGCGTAATGCCTGCCTCTGCGAGTTTGATATCTTCAATTTCTTTCTCGATTACCTTTTCAATATCCGATTTCAAATCCAGGCTTACATTTTTGGCCGCGTAAATGCGGACGCTCTTCGGGGCTTTGATCACATTGGCGGGAATGTAAACCAGCGCATTGGCCTCGCTGCTCGGGAATGCGGCTTTGGCAGAATCGATACTCTTGTCCGTGAACACGAATTTCAGGGTTTCCGAGTCCTTGAATTTGTTACGGAACAAGCCGCTTTCGTCGAGCACCTGTACGGTTTTGGTATCTACCGAGCTTGCAGCAGCCCAGAATACCGTCCCATAGAAAGCTACAAAAAGTAGCGGTCCCAGCACGGTCATCACCAGAAACGACTTCTTTTTGACCCTTACCAGGTATTCTCTTCTAATGACCAGAAATATATTTCGCATGGGTTTCGGATTAATAACGGTAAATGGAATGCGCCCCGGTTACGCTTCGGGAACTTCATTAACGGCCTTCATAAAAATATCGCTCATGCTCGGGATGTTTTCACCGAACGCACGGATCTCCACTTTCGACAGCAGATTGAGCAGCAACGCATTGGCATTTGTCTCTCCCCCCAGATGAATATCCGAACGGAAGTAGCCGTCTTCGGTTACTCTCCGGTCGAGTATCTGGTAAATGGGGTCCAGTTCGTCGAGATGGCCTTTGTATTCGACGAAATAGGTATGCGTCTTGAACTGCTCCTTGATCTCCTTTTTGGGGCCGTCGAGTACTTTCCTCGACTTGTGGATCAATGCAATATGGTCGCAAAGCTCCTCTACGGTTTCCATTCTGTGGGTGGAGAAAATAATGGTGCTTCCCTTCTGTTTAAGTTCCAGAATTTCATCACGGATGAGATTGGCGTTAATCGGGTCGAATCCGGAGAATGGTTCGTCGAGAATGATCAGATCGGGCTCGTGCAGGACGGTAGAAACGAACTGTACTTTTTGCTGCATTCCCTTGGAGAGGTCGCCGATCGTTTTGTCCCACCAGGTTTTGATATCGAACTTAATGAACCAGGTTTTCAGCTTTTCCATCGCCTCCTTTTGCGAAAGGCCTTTTAGCTGCGCCAGGTAAAGCAACTGCTCCCCTACTTTCATCTTTTTGTAAAGCCCGCGTTCCTCCGGCAGGTATCCGATCCTCGAAATATGATTGGGGTTAAGCGGCACGCCGTCGAACAACACTTCTCCGCTGTCGGGACCGGTGATCTGGTTGATAATGCGGATCAGCGACGTCTTCCCTGCACCATTCGGCCCCAACAGCCCGAAAATACAACCTTTCGGAATGGATAAACTGACGTTATCCAGGGCTGTATGGCTGGAATATTCCTTCGTTACATTCCTTACCTCTATGATGTTCATAATCTCTAAACGGTGTAACCGCAAATATGCGAAGTAATTTCCCGGGTCGCGGTAACCACAGGTACAAAAGCCTCATTTGGCTGATCAATGGCAAAAATAAAAAGCGGGCGGAATAATCCGCCCGCTTTGCCCGGCACATGTCCGTTAATATTATGCGTATTTTTCGCGGATCTGGAACAATACCCAGAAACCGATAATTCCTCCAATGATGAAACCGAGAATACTCAACTGGATAAGGTTACTGATCAGGCCAACCAGCAGCGCATAATAGAGCAGGTTCCATCCAGCTCTTTTGCGTGCTTTGAGCGGCGAAAAGGCCATCAGGTACATGACCAACGTAACGATACCGAGTGCGATCCCGACGTAAGCATTGAACGCAAGACCTGCCGAAAGCCCCCCAGCCCCTAAAACCGCGCCACCTACGCCCAACGCCGTGACCAGGCCCAATACCCCGAGAACAGAGAGCACAAGGATAATGTAAGGGCCATATTGTACGAGAAATTCTTTAACACTCTCTGAAAACGGCGGAAATTTTTGAAGGAAAATTGGTTCGAGTTCCTTCTCGAGAAGTAGTTTAGATTCCATAGACGGGGGATTTTTTTAGCTGAGTTTCAAATTATTAATTTATAAAACTAAAACAAAATCCGGGAACCCGATCCCCACAATCTAGTAAGCGTTCCAACTGTTTATTTAGCGGCCTGTCAGCAATTTTCAATCGACATCCAGCCGCTAATCTTCGGGATAAGGCACATATACGAAACCCGAAAACTCGCCTATCAATGCAAACAGACAGCAGAACTCTTCCGGATTCTTGTAATTTTCCGTAAAAAGCAGCACCGATTCCGGTGCGATAAGATTGCGGTCGACAAACTCCTGCATATACGACGCCTTGTAAACATAATTGTTGGCCAACTCCGTCGAATCGATCAGCAGTACGCCGAGATCGACCTCATTGTTGGTAACGGCAAAGATCGGGTATTCCGAAAACCCGCGTTTACGTATCTGGTAAGAGGCTTCTTTGAGTTGGTCGGCGACCTTGATAAAATCCTGCGATATGTATCCCATCAATTTCTGATTCAAATCCGGAGAATTTGCATCATCCATCAGGGCATTTTCATTACTATTGTTGATCATATGGTACTTCGGCCTTTGGCTATCGGCCGTCGGCTTTTTTGTTAAATACTAGAAATTCAAAAGGCCGACAGCTAAAAGCCGACAGCCGGAAGCTCTCACATTCTCGCCGCTAACAACAACGTCAAATCCTTATAACGCATATTAAAGCTGCGGGCGATGTGTGAATTGGTTAGGGTGCCCTTGTGACAATACACTCCCTTCATAAACCAACGATTGGCATAAATCATTTCCTCGATGCCTCCGATTGTCCCGGTTTGAAGCAAAAACGGCAAAAATACGTTACTGAGAGCCGTGCTCGCCGTGTGCGCCACGCGCGACGGGATGTTGGGTACGCAGTAATGAATGACCTCACTGTATTTGAAAATCGGGTTTTTGTGCGTCGTCATCCGTGACGTTTCGAAGGACCCGCCCTGGTCGATGCTCACATCGATGATCACCGAGCCCGGTTTCAGCTTCGATACCATTTCCCGCGTTACCACCATCGGGCTCAGGCCATTTTCGGCCCGCATCGTGCCGATCACCACATCTGCACGGCCGATCGCCTCTGCCAGCGTTTCGGAGTCGATAATGGAAGTGTACAGGTTTTGCCCGATCGAGTATTTCAACCTTTGCAGGCGGTAAATATGTTTGTCAAAAACCTTTACGTCGGCGCCCAGGCTCAGGGCCGCGCGTGTGGCATATTCGGCTACGGTACCGGCGCCAAGGATCACGATCTTCGTCGGCGGCACACCGGTAATACCACCGAGGATCACGCCCCGCCCGCCGTTTGGCGTGGAAAGGTATTCAGCGGCGATCAGCAGCACGGTGCTGCCGGCGATCTCGCCCATCGCCCGGATAATCGGCTTTCCCCCTACCTTATCCTCGATCAGTTCGTAGCCGATGCCGGTTATTTTCAGCTCATTCAGTTTCTCAAAATATTGCTTTTCCAAAGCGGGCAGATTGAGGGCCGAAATCAACGTCGTTCCGGCTTTCACATAACCGAACTCCTCTTCCACCAGCGGCTCCACTTTCAGGATTACATTGGCCTGGTAAACTTCCTTGGGGCTGCTGACGATCTTCGCACCGGCTTCGCTGTATTCATGGTCCGACAGGTTGGCTCCTTTGCCGGCATCCTTTTCTACCCACACTTCGTGCCCGTTCCTAACCAGGATCCCGACCGCGTCGGGTGTGAGCGCGATGCGGTTTTCCTGTAACGAAACCTCTCTCGGCAGGCCTATATGCAGTGAATTCTGGTCCTTTCGGACGGCCATTAACGATTCCTGGGGGTACAGCACCGACTGCTTGGCGAGCTCTTCAAAACCGGTAATCTGAGGTTGTGCCATTGACTAGCAAAATGAAAGTGAAACTGTAACTAACTAAATGTGACCTCTTATACCCTGGTGACTTCCAATATTCTCATGCCACTTTCATCCGCTTCCAGATGAAGTTGCATATAATTCAGCGGCCAAAGGCTCTCAACCTTCCCCGGCCACTCGACAAAGCAGAAATCCCCCGAATCGAAATACTCCTCCACGCCCATGTCCAGGGCTTCTGTTTCGTCCTTAATCCTGTAAAAATCAAAATGGTAGATTGTTTTGCCGCCCGCGTCATATTCATTCACCAGGGAGAAAGTGGGGCTTTGCACGTGCGTTGTAACCCCGAGATGGCCGCACAATGCCTTGATGAGCGTCGTTTTACCGGCTCCCATCTGACCTTCGAAGAGCCAGACGGGCGTCTCCGCGCCAAGCCTCAGCAGCGCTTCGGATACATTTGCAAGCTCGTCGAGTTCTTTAAAACGAATAACCGTGGGCTGTCCAATCATGTTGCAAAAATACACAATTTGGAAAAACCCGTGACAATTTTATGCCTTCCGGCGCGTCATACTTTCCATTCTTTTCGCATCGACCGGCCCAACAGCTCGTTCGCCTTTTTATCTCCTTCAAATTGTTCCTTCACCGGGTCCCATTTCAGCGAACGCTCCAAGCCGTACGCGATGTTGCCGATATTGCAAACCGACGCCGTCCGATGCCCGGTTTCGACATCGCAAATCGGCGGTTTCCTTGTCCGGATCGCATTCAGAAAGTCTTTATAATGGTTGGTACTGACATAAACGCCGGCATCACCCGCATTGACGGTCTTGTCTTTCAATGGCTCGGGCGTCGTTTTCAGCTCTCCGCGGGCTACAAATACTTCGCCGTCGGTGCCTACAAAATGGCAATGCTGCTTGCCTTCCATTGGTCGGTGGATTACCTCTACGCCGTTGGCGTATTTGTAAACCAACCCTTTTCCAGGTTCTGAATAAACCAATTCAGTAGGTCCGCTCGCGTCCATATTCAGGCCCCATTGCGCAATGTCGAACATGTGTGCGCCCCAGTCGGTCATGCCGCCGCCGCCGAATTCGACGTAATCGCGCCATTTAGGCCAGAATTTAGCATCCATAGCCGGGGCGAGTTCATTGTTATAAGGTCTTTCAATCGTATTTGGACCCATCCATAGGTCCCAGTCGAGACCTTCCGGCTTGGTTTCGCCTTGCAGATCCCACACTTTCGGCGGGCCACCTACATTGACATATACTTTTTTCACAGTTCCGATAGCCCCGCTGCGTACCAGCTGCACGGCTTTTGTGAATTCAGGCGCCGAGCGCTGCATACTTCCGGTTTGGAAAACCCGGTTATGATTTCGAGCCGCATTTACCATTGCCCGGCCTTCCTTAACCGTCAGGGAAAGTGGTTTTTCACAATAAATATCCTTTCCTGCCTCGGCAGCACGGACGGCCATGGCAGCGTGCCAGTGGTCGGGTGCAGCTATCACCACCGCGTCAATATCTTTGCTCGAAAGCAACTCCCGGAAATCCTTCATGCCGACAGCCGCCTTGTAAGTGCCCTGACCCAGCTTTTCGGAATACCATTTATTGGCCGCATTCACAAATGCCTCCTGCTTGACCGCATACACATCCGAGGCTGCGACAATGCGTGTTTCCTGCGTATCCAGAAATCGGTTACGCAAGCCTCCGCTCTGCCGCCCGCAGCCGATGAAGCCCAGGGCAATCATGTCGCTCGGCGCTTTGTAACCACGCCCGAGCACATGCCGCGGCACGATCATAAAGGAAGAGATAACAGCACCTGCTTTCAGGAAATCGCGGCGGTTCAGACGTTCGGCATTCATATTTTTTCAGGAATTTGTACTAATTGAATTTAAATTAAAGGCCGAAGTAAGTGATTCTACTGAATATTGGAGTCTTATAGTTAGGCTACATTCAACTTCCTAAACCACAGCCGTTATGATCAGACTACTACTGGCGTTTGCCCTGGCGATAGCATTGTCCGGGGGCGCCCAGCCTGCGGGCGCACAAGTCACCCAGCGAAACATTCTCGCCCGGAAGTACAGCCAGAGCGCATTCAGCGAAGCACTCATTCCGCTTGATCAATGGGCACCCTACCCCAAAACACCCGAAGAATGGCGCAGCAAAACCGACCCGGCCGAACTCGCGAAAATCATCAAAGCAGGTGAAGAGGCCTTGGAAAAGCCTATTCCAATGGTTACGGCAAGCCTTTTGCTCGATTTTACCCGCAGCGGCGACCGCGAGCGACACGCAGCCGCGTCGTTCGGGCGTAGAAACCAGTTGATGAGCCTCGTGCTCGCCGAGGCTGTGGAGGGCAAAGACCGTTTCATGGAAGCCATTCTGAACTCGGTATGGGCTATTTGTGAAGAAACCTACTGGGGTGTACCGGCGCATTTGAGCGTGCAAAAAGCCAAAAACGGCCTGCCCGACGTACAGGATCCGACCGTCGACCTTTTCGGCGCCGAAACCGCAGGCGTATTGGCACTTACTGATTATTTCCTGGGAGCGAAACTGGATAAAATGTCCCCCCTCATCAGGCCGCGCATTTACTTTGAAACCAATAAAAAGATATTCGAACCGCTGAAAGACGCCAAACGCTACGGCTGGCTAAGCACTACCAATCCCGTGAACAACTGGAACCCGTGGATCGTATCCAACCTGCTGATTGCCGATTTGCTATTGGAAAAAGACGCCCAAAAACGCAGCGATAATGCGTATCAGTATATGGTGTTCCTCGACCGGTATTTCAATAGTCTAGGCGACGACGGTGGTTGTGACGAAGGCCCCAGCTACTGGTTTGCCGCCGGTGCCAGCGCCTATGATGCACTCGCGATTCTGGAAAGCGCTACCAGTGGAAAAATCAATATTTATGACAATGATCTGATCCGCAAAATGGCGGCTTACGTTTACAAAGTGCATATTGCGAACGATTACTTCGTCAACTTCGCCGATGCCGACCCGAAGCTGAAACCGGACGGGTTAATGCTCTACCGCTTTGGAAAGGCCGTTCAGGACCCGGAACTGACTGCGCTAGGCGAATGGGCTTACGGCCAGTTCGGCGCGATTACCGGCGGCAATGGTTACCAGCGCCCCAGAAAAGTATGGAACCTTCTCACAACCTCCGAATTGAAGCCAGATCAATCCAAAACTTACAAGCAAGTAGCACAATCATGGCTTTCCGACATTGAAGTGCTAACCGCCCGCTCCGACAACGGCCTGTACCTGGCCACACACGCCGGCCACAATGCCGAAAGCCATAACCATAATGATGTCGGCGATTTTATTGTGTATGCCGATGGCGAGCCCGTGATCGTCGATGCCGGCCGCGGTAACTATACGGCGCGGACGTTTTCTTCCAAAAGGTACGAGCTTTGGTTTACCCAATCCAAATACCATAATCTGCCGGTCATTAATGGGTTCGGACAGCCGGCCGGTAAGCAGTTTAATGCGAGGAACGTTAAAAGCAATATTTCTGAAAAGGAAGTTTCGCTGGCAATGGACATCGCTCCGGCCTATCCGCAGGAGGCTGGCATACAAAAGTGGAACAGGCTGGTAAAGCTCAATCGCAGTAAAAATGCGGTCGAAATCTCCGATGATTACACCCTGAAACAGAAACCGGACTCATTACAGCAAATATTCATGACCGTCTGCAAAGTCGATACCGGCACACCCGGCAAAATCATCCTGACGACCTCCGGTAAAAAAACCGTTTCGCTCACTTATGACCCGAAGACCTGGACCGTTTCCACCGAATTACCATCCACCGAAGGTATGGAATATAATAGTTTCAAAACCAAATGGGACGGCAATCCGGTTACCCGCATTGTACTCACCAGCAAGGCATTAAAGCCAAAAGGCAAACACATTTTCATCATTACCAAATCCTGAACAAGCCCATGAGCCTATCCCGCAGAGAATTCCTCATCAATAGCACCCTCGCCGGCACCGTCATTCCTTCGCTGGCACAAGAATCGTTTGCAAACCCGGCCAATAGGGCGGCGGATGATTTGAAAGTCAATATATTTTCCAAACACCTGCAATTCCTGAACTACCAGGATATGGCCGAGGTGGCCAAAGAGCTCGGTTTTGACGGTATTGACCTGACGGTGCGCCCGAAAGGCCACGTATTGCCCGAAAAAGTGGAAACAGACCTTCCGCTTGCCGTGGAAGCGATGAAAAAAGTAGGGCTTGCCCCGCAGATGTTTTGTACGGCCGTCGAGGACGCCGCAAATCCCGTTGATAAAAAACTGCTGGAAACGGCGGCTAAGCTGGGTTTCAAGTATTACCGCATGAACTGGTACCGATACAATGAGCAAAAAGCGATTCCTGAGCAGCTTGGGGAGTTTGGCACCAAAATGGCTGGGTTGAGTCAATTGAATGATAAACTGGGCATCCATGGTTGCTACCAGAACCATTCGGGCCGGATGGTGGGCGCCTCGATGTTCGAGATCTGGCAAATACTTCAAAAAGCTAATCCAAAAACCATGGGTGCGCAATACGACATCCGCCATGCCACTGTCGAAGGCGGCCTTTCCTGGCAGACGGGCTTCAACCTGATCCGTCCGCATATCAAGACGATCGTGATCAAGGATTTTTATTGGGACAAAAACAGCAGTGGTAAATGGGCGGTGAAAAGCGTGCCGCTGGGCGAAGGAATGGTGGATTTCAAAACCTATTTCAAACTGCTGAAAGACCTGAAAGTGGATGTGCCGATCTGCCTTCACCTCGAATACCCGCTGGGAGGTGCCGATCAGGGTGCATATGAAATTACGGTAGATAAAAAAGTGGTCTTCGACGCGATGAAGCGCGATTTGCAAAAACTGAAAGAACTCTGGGCAGCCGCTTAACAACCAGCCGCATTCCATGAAACCAAACCCCGTTCTTCTGTCGGCATCGTTTGCTGCGCTATGCGGTTTTGTGATCAGCACCCATTCTTCCGACCAGAACTGGCCGGAGTATAACGGTAACGGCGCGCGTAGCCATTACTCTGCCCTGAACCAGATCACGAAGGAAAATGTAGCGCAACTCAAAGTCGCGTGGACGTACGCGTCCGGCGGTGCCGATACGGCGCGCAACCGTACGCAAATGCAATGCAACCCGATCGTGATCGACGGCATTCTGTACGGCGTCTCGGCAGGGACGCAGGCATTCGCATTGAATGCCGCGACCGGACAGCAAATCTGGAAAACCGATATTGCCGACAATGGCGGCACGACGAGCCGTGGCGTTACCTATTGGTCGGGTGGTAACGAAAAGCGCATTTTCTTCGGGGCCGGGAAATGGATTTATGCATTGAATGCGAACGACGGGTCATTGATCACCAGCTTTGGTGAAAATGGCCGCATTAATCTAAAAACCGGTCTCGAACGCCCTGGCGCGGATGATTACATTACGCCGAATACCCCCAATACGATTTACAAAAATCTGCTGATAACCGGTGCCCGTGTCAATGAAAACGAAACCGCGCTGCTCGGGGACGTGCGTGCGTATGATGCGCGTACGGGAAAGCTGGCCTGGACGTTCAGGACAATACCAGCGAAAGGCGAATATGGTGCCGAAACCTGGCCTGTGAACGCGCGCCAGAATTTCGGGGGAGCAAATGCGTGGGCCGGTATGGCCATCGACCGGGACCGCGGGATCGTCTACATTCCGACGGGATCGGCGGCATACGATTTTTACGGAGGCAACCGGCCAGGCAACAACCTCTTTGCCAATTGCCTCCTCGCCCTGGACGCCGCAACAGGAAAACGCCTGTGGCATTACCAACTCGTGCATCACGACATCTGGGACCGCGACCCGCCCTGCCCTCCAAACCTGGTGACCGTCACGCACAAGGGTAAGCGTGTCGATGCCGTAGTGCAGGTCACAAAGCAAGGTTATGTATTCGTCCTCGACCGCGTTACCGGCAAACCGCTGTTTCCAATCAAGGAAACCCCATTCAATTTCCCGGGCATTGAAGGTGAAAAAGTAAGCGCTACGCAGCCTATTCCCACATTACCGGCCCCATTTGCGCGCCAGACATTCAACGCAGGTGATTTCAATGCATTCGTAGCCGACCGCGATTCGCTCGTGGATGTGCTTTCCAAAGCCAAAACCGGCAGCGCCTACATTCCGATCACTTCCAGCATGACCGTCTTCTATCCCGGCACCGATGGCGGCGCACAGTGGGGCGGCGCGGCTACCGACCCCAGTGGCGTCATGTACGTTCCAGCCAAGGAAATACCAGTTTATACTTCACTGATTAAAAAAGAAATCCCTAAAAACACGGCCGGCGTAACCGGCGCTCAGTTATATCAAATAAATTGCGCCGCCTGCCATGGAGCCGATAAGATGGGCAACCACGACGGCTCCTACCCCTCGCTCGCTAACCTCGAAAAACGCCTCAAACCTGCGCAAGTAGAGACAATTCTGCAAAACGGACGCGGCATGATGCCATCTTTCACGCACATCTCGGACGCCGAACGAAAGTCGATCATCGCCTATCTCAGCAACCAGGAAAATAAGGAAAGCGTTAAAATCGATTCCAAAACGCAGGTTCCTTATCAGCACACCGGGTATAACCGCTGGTACGACCGGAATGGCTATCCGGTAAGCCAGCCGCCCTGGGGCACTTTAACGGCTATCGACCTTAATACCGGTCGGAGGAAATGGCAGGTACCGCTCGGCGAATACAAGGAGTTAACAGCCAAAGGCATTCCCCCAACCGGTACTGACAATTATGGCGGCCCATTAGTCACTGCCAGCGGTTTGATCTTCATCGCAGCCAGCCGCGACGAGCAGTTCCGCGCATTCGACAAGGAGACTGGTAAAATTTTATGGCAAACGGCATTGCCTGCTGCGGGATACGCCTCGGCAAGCACCTATTCAGTGAATGGCAAGCAATATGTCGTCATAGCCTGTGGTGGCGGTAAGCTGAATACGAAGTCGGGTGACAAGTATGTGGCGTTTTCATTGCCTTGATGCACATTTTACTTCGCCATTTTAAATGTAAGACTAACTTTGTGAGCATTAGGATAAGCTCATTACCTTTTTCAATCTAAAACTATGCCTTCAAAAATTCTCAATGTTGGTTTAATCGGTTTCGGTTTGTCGGGGCGGTATTTTCATTCGCCATTCCTGAGTACTAACCCGAATTTCAAGATCAAGACCGTGGTCGAAAGGTCCAAAAACGAGGCGCAGGAGTTTGACCCGACGATCGGCAATGCGCGGTCCGTGGAAGAATTGCTCAGCGACGAGGAAATCGACCTGGTTTTTATATGCACGCCCAACGATACGCATTTCGAGTACGCGATGGACGCGCTTGAAAACGGCAAGCACGTAGTGATCGAGAAACCTTTCTCCGCTACTGCCGACGAAGCCCGTCAGCTGGTGAAACTGGCAAAAGAAAAAGGCCTGGTACTGACAGCATATCAAAACCGCCGCTGGGACTCCGACTTCCTTACTATTCAGAAATTGCTTGAAGAAGGAAAGTTGGGCGATATTATCGAATACGAATGCCGGTATGACCGCTATCGTGAGGCGGTGGCCGGTTCATGGAAAGAACGCGCAGTGCCGGTGGGCGGCAATGTTTATAACCTCGGCCCGCATTTGATCGACCAGGCATTGGTATTGTTCGGCGAGCCGGAAACCGTGACCGCGGATATCCGTATCGTCCGCCCGAACAGCGAAATCGACGATTATTTCGACATTCGCCTAGGTTATGCCGATAAATCGGTAATCGTGAAATCGAGCCTGATGGTGTATGAAAACCACCTGCGCTATGTCCTGCACGGAACAAAAGGCTCGTTCATCAAAGGAGGCCTCGACCCACAGGAAGAGACTTTGCGCAAGAATGTCCTGCCAAGCGAAAAGCCTTGGGGCGTGGAGCCGGAAGACCGCTGGGGTAAGCTGTACAGCGAAGCGTACACGGGCATTGTAGCGAGTGAAGCGGGCGATTATATGCCGTTCTACCAGAATGTTTACGACGCCATTGTTCACGGCGCCGAGCTGGCGGTGAAGCCCGAGGAGGTGTTGCGCACCTGCCGTGTCATCGACCTGGCATTCCAGAGCAGCAACGAAAAGAAAGTGTTGGCTTACTAAAAGCCGCCATAAATAGCAAAAGGCAGTCCGGAATATCCTGACTGCCTTTTTTCATGCCCTAAGGGCTTGTATTATTTGATAACTGCTGTTACCTGACGTTTTGTTTCAGTCGAGATCGCGAATGGCTTTGTAGAGATTTCGCTGCCATTGTTGATGATGAAGCTGTAATTTCCGTCAGCCAGGTTCGACAGGTCGAAGATCTTAGTGTAGTTTTCAGACTTAGGGATCGAAGTGCTGTAAACGATTGTTCCTGTGTAGTCTTTGATAACGAGTGAAGATCTTTCTTTTACGTTTTCAAGGGACAATTTGAATTTCAATTCTGCACCGGAAACAAGCTCGATAGATGCGTTGTTTTCTTTTACTTTATCAGCAGCGATTGAAAGATTTGCAGTTGATACTCCCACCAAAACTGCGATTGCCAAGATAGTTTTTTTCATTTTATTCTTAATGTTTAAAGTCTGATTCAATGTTACCAATTTGTACTTTTCAGGCTTTTACCTGATCAAGCTCTCGAAGCATTCTCTCTTTTTAGATTTTTGCTCTTTGGACATTACAAAGGTACCCAACATTGTGATTAAAAGTCAATAAGGGCAATTTCGAATAGTGAAAGTTCTTTTTAGTGCAGTATATAAATATTGAAATAATTATATGTTTCTACAAAAAGTACAGCAAGTCGTTTGAAATTTGACAGTATTGTTAGAAAAGTACAAATGACCATTTGTTGTACTTTTTAAATATTTTTGAATAGTATACTGGGTTAATGGATTTTACGACGAAGGCACGATTACCCACAAAGCCTTTGATTTCCTGCTCCTTCGCGGTCCACTACTGCGGTGCTTTTGTGACAGAAAAATCTTGTTACCCGTTAAAGTATTTCCGAAAGTCAGCCGTCTGCTAACCTGTAATAGTTTAAAAGTCCGTTTGTCGCAGAAAAAGCCAAATATCATCCAAACCGTCGCATCCTATGGCAAGCAGTTGCTGGGGTTCATCCGGCAACGCGTCAATACCGACGAGGATGCAGAAGATATTTTGCAGGACGTATGGTACCAGCTGAGCACAGTTCCGGAGATAGAGGCGATCGAACAGATGAGCAGCTGGTTGTACCGCGTGGCACGCAACCGGATCATCGACAAATACCGCAAACAGAAGCCGGAATCGCTCGAAGATTTCAGCTACGAAGATGAGGATGGTGAATTTCATTTCAAGGACATTCTCCTCGCCGACGACAATACACCTGAAACCGCTTATTTGAAGGATCTTTTCTGGGAGCAGTTGAATATTGCCCTGGACGAGCTCCCGGAGAACCAGCGGCAGGTGTTTATCTGGAACGAACTCGAAGACCAGACTTTCCAGGAGATCGCCGATCGCACCGGGGAGAATATCAAAACCTTAATTTCCCGCAAGCGCTACGCTGTCCGTCATCTTCGTGAACGGCTCGAAAGCGTGTACCGGGAGTTTGTAAATTATTAAATTTGTCGACCATGATGAACCCGCAAAACAGAGGTAGAAGATTTCGGCTTGCGCTGCCGGTTTTTGTCCTGATCGCAGCATTCGCATTCGGAGCAGTTGTGCAATGGCTCTGGAATGCCATTTTGCCCGCTGCTGCCAACTTTAATCCTATCAGCTACTGGCAGGGAGTAGGCCTGTTCATTTTATGCAAAGTACTCTTCGGAGGTTTCAGAGGGCCGGATCATCACCGGCATCATAACAAATGGGAGCGATTCAACCGACGTTTCGGTCGCGGGCACCGCGAAGAGATGCTCGCCTGGAAAAACAAATGGATGCATATGACCGACGAGGAACGCAGCAAGTTTCGGCAGGAAATGCGGAACCGGTGGAGGAAGCCACCTGAGCATATGTAATGTATAACAAACCCGGCCCCGGCAGCCGGGTTTTATTTTTGACACATTTAAAGTAATTTCTTTAATCAGACGTCTGCAATGATGTAGGCGCAAATGGCGCACAATTATTCATCAAAAACCAGACAAGATCATGTTCATCGTCATTCTAAAATCCATAGGGGCCGCGGTTCTGGCAGGTTTGTTCCTGTTTGCACTCCCATTCCTGATATTCAAGGCTATATTTTTCTTCCTCTTCCTTGGGCTGATTTTCAGGCTCATTGCCGGAAGAAGGCGCTACCGTAGATGGCGGCATTACCATTCGGGCTTTTACGGTTATCCTAATGCCGATTTCGGCGGACATCAGCGCGAATACCTGGCCGACCCGATAGACCCAATGCCTCAAAAAGTTTAAAACAATTCATTCATCAATAAACAATCAAAAACTATGTGTGATAACAGATTCGGACGTCGTGGTTTTGGAATGCGCCACGAGCATTATGGCAGACATTTCGGGCCGCAACGAGAATTCCGGGTGCCGGTCAACATTGTCAAGCACGATGAGAGCTACGAAATGCTCATTTTCGCGCCCGACCGCAATAAGGAAGATTTCAAAATCAATGTGCAAGGGTTGGAGCTCACAATTTCCTATGAAGTGAAAGACAACCTCAATGAGAAGCGCAACTGGATACGGCAGGAATTCAGCAAAAGCTCGTTCCATCGGACATTCATGATAGACAATACCGTCGATACCGAAAACATCAGCGCTCAATATAACAATGGCATCCTCCAACTGATGCTGCCGATCGTACCGGGCTCGGAGAAGCCTGCGCAGGAAATCAACGTAAATTAGGGTTATCCCAAAAACTTCATCAACTAAGAAAGCCCCCGCATTTTCGCAGGGGCTTTTCTGATTACAAACGCTTAACAAATACTGGTTCTAACTAACCAAATCATTTATACGCAGGGTCTTGTGTGAGCGTAGCTGCTCCGGCTTTGTACGACCGGTCGATCGCTTCCTGTGGAATCGGGAAAAACTCGTTCTTACCTTTTGTAAACACTGCACCCTTTTTGTAAACTCTTTTATTGGCTTCGACAGCCACATAGGCATTCAATACCTCTGCCGCAATTCCCCAGCGTTGCAGGTCGAAGAAACGGTGGCCTTCCATCGCAAATTCTAGGCGGCTTTCGAAACGAACGGCTTTGCGTGCAGTAGCTGCATCTGTCCATGCCTGGTCATAAGTTTTAATCACATAGTTTGCCGCCGGCTCATTCATGACGGTATAGTCATCCCTCGATTTAGAGCCCTGAACGGCTTTTTTCACAAAACCCGCAGGATTAGCAGCACGTGTACGGATTTGGTTCACAAGCTTCCTTGCATTTTCCAGGTTACCCAATTCCACGTCGCATTCGGCAAGCCAGAGCAGTATCATACCGTATCGCATAATGCGGTAATTATTGCTGGAAAGGTTACCCCAGCCATTGATACCAAAGCCCGCTTTCTCGGAAATGTGCTTTTTAGGAGAATAGGGCCCTGCGTAAGTCTGGTCGCGGATGAAGTCGCTGCCGTGGATCTTGAAATCCTTGAAAAGAATGCCGCGACGGCCAACGGTCTGATCCAGACGCGGATCGAGCGTTCCTGTGTAAGGTTCGAAAGGATCGCTGTATTTCAAACCCTGGTCATTTTTCACATCGCTGTCATTGAAATTATCCAGCATCGGCAAACCGGTAGCAGTCGTTTTAAATGCATTCACGAGGTTTTGTGAAGGCTGGTAAAATCCGCAGCAGCCCCACGGGTCGATGTACGGGTGCGCCAAACCTACACCCGCGTCAGCCGCGTCACCCGACGCGCTCGAAACGGCATACTGGATCTCGAAAATCGATTCGGCATTATTGCGGGTCGCGATCAGGAAGTTATCCTCAAACTTGGGAGCCAGCGAAAACTTGCCCGAAGCAATGATCTGTTCCAGAATTGGTTTCGCTTTTTGCAAAACAGCCACATTGGCCGCACCGGTAGAAATATTCCAACCCTGGTACATGTAAGCCTTGGCCAGAAAAGCCAGCGCTGCCCATTTGGTAGGCCGTCCTACCTGCGATTGTGCTTCGGGAAGTCCCTCCGACGCCGCTTTAAAATCAGCTTCGATCATCGGCCATATGTCCTTGTCGTTCGGAATTTTGGTACTTTCCAAATCATCGAGTTTGTAAATGGTCTCGTCGATATAAGGGACTGTTTTCCACATTTTCTTGGCTTCGAAGTGAAACAATCCGCGCAGGAAGCGTGCTTCGGCAATAATCTGCTTTCTGCGCGCGTCGGCAACTTCCGGCACTTCCGCCAGGGTGTTGATCACGTCGTTGGTACGGGCAATGCCTTTATACAATCCGCGCCATTTGTTTTTGATGTGGTTGTTGGTAGGCTGAAAGTCCCATTTCTCGATGAACGATTCTTCGGGCTGGTCACCGGCGTCGGTACCTTTATAGGAATCATCAGAGGCAATCCCGCCGAAAACCCAGCTCTGGATGTCGTTGTTCCACGGATCCTGACCGTCGAGGCCCTGCCCGTCGATCATCGCGTAGGCGCCTACAAGCAAGCCTTCGACACCGGAAGGTGTTTTGAGGGCCGTAGGGCTATATTGTCCTTGCGGATCGCGGCTCAGGAATGAGTCTTTACAAGCCGAGACAATCCCGATTGCCAGACCCACCGATAGCATGTATTTTACAAGTCTTGAATTCATATATATCGAATTTTTAAGATCAGAGAAAAACCGGTTGTCAGAATGATACGTTAAGGCCGAGCAGGAATGTCCGGGACACCGGCATATAACCCCCGTCAAAGCCGAGCGTACGGTCCTCGCCAGTCTGGATTTCGGGGTTCAAACCAGTGTATTTGCTGACTGTGAACATATTCTGTCCCTGTATGTAGATCTGCGCATTGCTGAAACCGATCTTGGCGGCAATCGGCTTGGGCAAAGAGTAAGTAAGCTGCACGTTTTTCAAACGGAAGTAGGTGCCTTTTTCGACAAAATAGCTGGAAGGGCGGCTACTGATCTGGTCATCCGCATCCATAATGGGCACGGTACCTTCTTTGTGAGTCGGCTGCCATGCATCATACAACGCACGTTTGGCGCGGTTACCCTGGAAGGTGTTGAAGTCGGTAAAATAACGGAGGTAGCTGAATATTTCGTTACCCACCACGCCATTACCAAAAACAGTCAGATCGAAGGCTTTATAGCCGATATTCACGTTCAAGCCATAAACAAAATCGGGGTGCGGGTTACCGATAACGGTCCGGTCGTCGTCAGTAATTTTGCCGTCGTTATTAATGTCCGCGATTTTGAATTTACCTGCCTTATTATAGGAACCATATGGCGCCCAGGCTTTGGCTTCCTCGTCGGACTGGAAGATCCCCAATACTTTATAACCATAGTAAGACGAGATCGGCAGTCCTGCTTGCGTAAGCGTCACCGCAGGTACGCGAGATCCTGCACCGAAGTATTTGGTATTCTCGCTTTCGTCGAGCTTATCTACGGTGTTACGGTACATCGAGTAGTTGAACGACGCTCCATAGCGCAACTCGCCTTTCATTGCGGTGTTACGATACGAAATACCAAGGTCGATACCCTTGTTCGTCATCTGGCCTACGTTGAAAGAAGGGGCATTCGCGTCACCCGCCGTAAATGTGATCGGCGTCGAGAAAAGCATATCGGTGGTTTTGCGGTTCCAGAAATCGAGTTCGAGGGTCAATGCGTCGTTCAGGAATGTCGCATCGAGACCGATGTTATTGGAAGTCGTAGTTTCCCATTTCGCATTGGGGTTACCAAACGAAGAGGCGTCATAACCGATCGTTGGCTGGCTTCCCGAACCATCGATAGGATAACCTGCATGGAAAATGTCCGCCCGGTAAGTGGTGTAGGCATTGTAGTCCCCGATTTTCTGGTTACCTGTTTTACCCCAGCCGTAACGAAGTTTCATGTCGTTGATAAAACTCACCGATTTCATGAAGTTTTCGTCCGACAAACGCCAGCCCAAACTAAATGCAGGGAATACGGCATTTCTGGAAGCCTGCTGGAAACGGGAGGAGGCATCGTTACGCAAAATAAACTGGAACAGGTACTTATCCGCAAAAGCGTAGTTAACTTTTCCAAATTGCGAATAAAGGCTGTAATCCCGGTTCACGCCACCGTAGTTGGTCGCTTTGGTAGCGTCTCCAAGATTCAGGTAGTTGATAATGGAAGGTATTTCAAATGCATAACCTGAGCGGGAAGCACCAAACTCTTCGGCAAATTCCCGGATGGCTTCAACCCCAATGTACGCATCCACTTTATGATTTGTACCAAAATTGCGAGAGTAGCTCAAAGTGTTCGTCCAAACCCATTGATAGGAATAATAATCGGTGGCAGTGGAGCCGTTGTTGAAGCTACCTTCCACATATTCGGGGTTGGCGCGACCGATGTAGCGGCCCCGCTGGCTTACCCCATCGATACCAAGGCTCGTCTTAACGGTTAGGTTTGGAATAATGTCGAACTCCCCGTATACGTTACCGAATGCGCGCAAGCGATAAGTGCGGTTATCTTTTTCACGAAACAGCGTCGCGTAAGGATTGGAGTTATTTCCGAGGTTCAACCCGCGGGAACCGGCAAAATTTCCTTTGATATCATAAATAGGAAGCAACGGGTGGTGCTTGTAAGCACCCGATACCGCATTTTGTTCCTGGTTATTACCAAACCCCCCTTTTCTGTTATCAAAAGACACCGCAAGGTTCTCCCCTACGCGGAACCGTTTGTTAGGGGTAGAGAATTCGGTGTTCGCCCGAACGGTGTAACGGTCGTAACCGATGAATTTCACGACCCCGTCCTGGCTGAAATACCCAACGGACAGTGCATATCGGCTGTTCTCAGTACCGCCACTCGCCGATAGCTGGTAATTTTGAATGGGTGCTGAGGAAGTAAGTTCTTTCCACCAGTTGGTGTCGGCTGCTTTGGTAATGGCATAGATATTTCCCGGCACGAGCGAGTATTTCGCAGGGTCGACGTCCGGTGTTCCCTCTTTTCCTTTGCTTGGGAATACGTAATCAGGCAATGTAATCTCTCCATTGGGCCCGTAGGTGTACTGGCCGTGTGAAGGGGTTTTACCTGCATATTTATCTGCCAGATAGAGGTATTCACCCAGTTCCCTGGCATTTAATGCTTCTACGTCCTTATATGCTTTCTGCGTTCCGTAATAAGCATTGAAGGAAATCACCGGCTTACCGATCTTTCCTCTTTTGGTAGTGATGATCACAACCCCGTTTGCCGCCCGCGAACCGTAAATGGAGGCCGACGAAGCGTCTTTCAGGATTTGGATTGTTTCGATGTCATTCGGGTTAAGGTTACCCTGGTTTTCAGTCGGCACGCCGTCGATGATAAACAGCGGGTCATTGTTACCAATCGTACCGAAACCCCGTATACGTACAGTTGCGTTTCCACCCGGCGTAGCATCGTTTACAATATTCAAACCCGACGCACGGCCTTGCAATTGCTGTGCGAAAGTGGTTGCCGGAACAGATTGAAGATCTTTCGCATTTACGGTAGTTACCGAGCCGGTAATATCACGCCGCGACTGCGAACCGTAACCGGTCACAATCACTTCTTCGAGCGCGCTGACGTCGCTTGTCATTGACACGTCTATAACCGTTCGATTGCCAATCGCCACATCCTTGGCACTGTAACCGATAAATGAAAATACCAGAACCTGGGCGCTGGAAGGCACTTTAATGGAATATTTGCCGTCCGCGTCCGTAGTGACGCCAATGGTCGTCGAACCTTTTAGTGTGACCGAAGCTCCCGGCAAGCTCGAACCGGATTGTTCATCCATGACCTTTCCGGTGATGGTGATATCCTGAGAAAAAGCTGTGAGGGAGATGAGGAAGAGAAGCATGCAAAAAACCGGCCGGCTTCCCAGGCGAAGGTAGTTTTGTTTCATCGTATTTAGTTAGGTTAATATAGATTCTACCCAAAAATATTCAATTGAAATCATTAAATAATCTAATATAAGTAAAATATATTCAATCTAATATAGAATTGTATTATTTTATCATACAACCCAGACAGGAATTGATCTTTTCTAAGAAATAGCGCTCTTTTGAAATGAATTTTAATCTAATTTTAATCTCCATTAAATTAAGTGTCAACCCTACAAATAACACAAAATCAATACTTTAAAGTAAATGATCAGTTACAAAACGTGTTACTTGCTAATGCTAGAAAAAGATAAAATATCTATATTGAGGTGGTAGAGGCAATGCGACGCTATATCCAATTTAATTTATATAATTAAATTAAATATCTCAATTTTCAGGCGAGATAAAAAGCACCACAAATTGGAAAATTTATATTTCAACAAAAAGGCCGCTGTGACCTCGAATCCGGGCAAATGCCCGTCGGTCACAGCGGCCTGCTTTTGTTAATAAGGTCATTTCAACTCTCTTTTGTTTCCTTTGGAGTCAATGGCGGTGATCGCCGAAACATAATCGGGCAACAACAGTGCGTGGCTCGATTGCGACAGGAACGACGAGCCGTAACCGGGTTCGTCCCGCCTTGATTTTCCATTCTTCAAATGCAGCACTACGGATGTTTCGCCGGCTGCGAGCGCCACTTTCCGCATCGGACGGTTAGCTTTGTGGAAGCGCAACAGTTCGCGGTTCTGTGAGGTAACCGAAAGCCACTTGCCGTCGGATGAAGCAAGGCGCACCAAGCCTTTCATATTGCCGTTAGCCATATAGCCACTTTCGGAAATACTGAGCGGGCGAAAACCGCCTTTGCCGTCGCCTTTCAGCACAAGCCCATACATGGCGTCGTACCGCCCTACCGACACTTCTGAGCCGTAATCATTTCCCGACAGCATCAGGTCGAGATTGCCATCCTGATCAAAATCGTCCGCTATCATTCCAAAAAGCGGAGCAAACTGCGCCTGAACTGGCAACTCACGGATTGCAAACTTGCCCCCGCCCTGATTTTCGATATAACTGCTTTTCAACCAGGTGGCCGACAAATGCAATGCATCTTTCAACTCTTCCGGTTTCAGAATATCCGGTAAACCCGACTCGGCAAACTTCCCATATTCCTGGAACCGCTGCCGCACCTGGATCACCTGCTTGCCCATGTCGTCGCGCGTGTTGTAGGGAAACTCCTTGTAAGTATCATCCTGGGCCTTGTAAAAGACCGTCGGTATCGCATCGAAATAGCCGTCATTATTAAAATCCTTCGCATACACGCTCACAGGACGACTTTCAGAAGCTCTGCTGAGCGTATTTGTTCCAAGGTTCCCACCGATATAATCCATATCACCGTCGTTATCAAAATCCCCCGCGACGAGGCTTCCCCACCATCCTTTCTTCGCTTCCAGCCCGGTAGTAACCTTTTTGAATTTGCCTTTCTCATTTTTCAGGAATGTCAATGGCATCCATTCTCCCGCCAGCAAGAGGTCTGTCCAACCATCATTGTCGTAATCGGTCCAGAGCGCATCGCAAACCAGCCCGATTCCCGCCAGTTCGGGCGCCACAGATGTTGTGACATTTGAGAAACGTACTGTGCCGCCATTAGAATCGTTGCGCAATAGGTAGCTAGAAACCGGTTTAGGGTACTTACCAGATTCCACCCTGCCGCCAACAAACAGGTCCAGGTCGCCGTCGCGGTCGAAATCAACCGCTTTTACGCACGAGCCATTCACCAGAAATCCGGGCAGTGCAGCCATATCGTGTGTAAAGTGCCCTTTTCCATCATTGAGATACAATGCATTCTTCAACGCATCCGAGCCTTCCTTGATTTCGTAGCTGCCACTGACAATATATAGATCCAGGTCCTGGTCACGGTCTGCGTCGAAAAGCAGTACCCCCATATCCTCGGATGTTTTTTCAAATCCTTCCGGACCGGGCAGTAAATCCGCAACCGTAAATTTACCATCAGGCCGTTGCAGCAAAAACCGGCCTTTATGCAAATAGGCACCGCCTACAAATACGTCGTCCAACCCGTCGCCATTCACATCTCCTGCCGCAAGCGCCGGTCCGAACTGCGACATTTTGTGTGGTAACAGCTTTTGAATGTTAAAATCGATAATATCCATTTCCTCGTGGCGATAGGACACACTTAGATCGGCCGTAATATCGGTAAAAAGCTGCGTAACTGGCGCTCCGGCGGGCGTCGGAACCATCGCGGCATCCTTCTCGCTCACAACCAGCAACTGATTGGCGTTAATGTTTTTCAATACCTGGCTTTTTCCGCCCGGCCATGTGACTTTCACCTCTTTCAGGGCCTTCTCCGTCCCTAATCCGAAATGCAAAACCGGCTCCACCGTCGACAGATAGCCGCGATAAGGTGAGTTTTCTCCAATCTGCTTTCTCCCGTCTGCATAAGTAATTTCCGCAATAGCGCCGATTCCGGCATTGTTGTAACGATCCCCTTTAAACGCAATGCGCAAATAATTACTTTCCGTCGGCCTCAGCTGAATGCTATTATTGCGATAGACCATTGCCGAGTCGTTGATGTTATTAACGACATAATCAAGATCTCCGTCGTTGTCCAGGTCGGCATACGCAGCCCCACTCGAAAACCCCGGAGTTTCGATGCCCCAATCACTGGTCACGTCGTCGAAAGCGAGGTTGCCTTTATTCTTGAATGCAAAATTCCTGATCCGCACGCTTGGAATGTAATCCAGCATCATCATCGGTGCCATAATGCTCGATACCTCGTTGCGATAAGCGATGAAGTCGAGGTCGGTAATGTCCCTCGGAAAACCATTTGTAATAATAATATCACGAAGACCGTCATTATCGAAGTCGGTCACCATCGGCGTCCAGCTCCAATCCGTCTCGGCAACACCGCTAAGCAGTCCTATTTCGCTAAAAACGGGCGATTTGCTGTCTTTCGAAGCACTTCCCATGTTGAGTTGCAAAGTATTTCTGGCCACCTGGTACTGATAACCGAACAGGTCATTGTTCTGGTATGTCACGTAACTGTTGGCAGGCGTCATCATTTTCTTTCGGCGGTTTGTCGCCGGCATCATGTCCACGGCCAGCACGTCCACCAGGCCGTCATTATTGAGATCGGCCACGTCATTGCCCATCGCCGAATGCGAAGTGTGTTTGAAATAGGTGGCAGCCTGGTCTGTGAAAGTACCATTGCCGTTATTGATATAGAGAAGGTCGTTGGTGAGGTAATCGTTCGTGATATACACGTCCTTCCAGCCATCCTGATTTACATCCGTCACATTGATCCCCAGGCTGTACCCTTCAATCAGAATGCCCGCTTCTTTGGATACATTGGTAAAAACCGGGTGATTCGACTTCGCGTCCCAGTCGTTCCGGTACAGCCGGTCGGTGCGACGAGAGGAGCCGTCGACGATCTTTTTGTGGTATTTATTTGGAAAATTATTGTCATCCATTTCATTGACGATCAGGAACAAATCCAGGTCACCGTCATTGTCATAATCGAAAAACGCGGCATTCGTCGTGTGCGTTGTATCCGCGATGCCATACTCCTTCGCCATTTCCTTAAAAACCGGCACTTTGTCCTTGCCCAGCCCCTGGTTTACATACAGCAGGTTCTCGCGTTGCTGCGGCACCTCACGCACGGACGCGCACACGTAAATGTCCAGCAGTTTGTCATTGTTAATGTCCACCAGAGCTACGCCGGTCGACCATTTATTTTCAGGTGCGACACCAGCCTTTTTGGTCACATCCTCGAATTTAAAATCCCCCTTGTTTAAGTACAGCTTGTTCGGAACTGTGTTACCTGTGAAGTACACATCTGGCAGGCTATCGTTGTTGAAGTCGCCCAGTGCCACGCCTCCTCCATTGTAGACATATTCAAATGCCAGGATATTCATCGTATCGTTTTCAGCGATGCGATTGGAGAAGCGGATGCCTGTTTCACCGGCAGGTAATTCGGTAAACGTTTTGAGATCTTTTTTGCAGGATACAAGCAGGGCAGTTCCTACTAATAAAGGAAGTAAGTGCTTCACGAACATTTGCCAGGTGCAATAAGTTGACAGAATCAGGATATTTCGAAATTAAGAAAAGGAGATGGTAAATACATACCATCTCCCCGGGAAATTAGTCAGGTTTGAAATGCTTAGAAACCAGGGTTCTGTTTCAGGACATCCGCGCCCTGAAGGTCAATCTGGCCTTGCGGTATCGGTAATAATTCATATTTGGTTGCAAACTTGGCATTACCTAATGCCCCGGTCAGCTTTTTCGATTCATAAGTGAGATATGCATTGAGTTCCTTGTCGGCAACGCCCCAACGCACGAGGTCATAGAACCGGTGGCCTTCCAGGTTAAGTTCGAGCTTTCTTTCGAAACGAACCGCCGTTCGTGCAGCCTCTTTATCCGTCCATGCGGTTTTATAAGTACCAATCACGTATTGCGCCGCAGGAGCACCGCCTTTCTTCACAAAACCATCGGGATTTGCCGCGCGGGTGCGCACCATATTCACATACTCCCGGGCCTTTTCCAGGGTTCCGGCTTCCACTTCGGCCTCAGCAGCCATCAGGAGCACATCTGCAAAGCGGATCACCGTGTAGTTGATCGCCGTATAGCCTGGGGTCCAGGAGCTGTTATCCTGCAAAGAACCCACATCTGTTTTGTAATAAGCATACTTTTTGGGGCTATACGGACCGCCATTTGCCTGGTTACGGATCCAGTCGGCACCGGGGTGATCGATCCAGTCAAGGAATGGGATTCCGCGACGGCCTACCGAGTGATCGAGGCGTGGATCGAGGTTACCGGCGTCAGGGGTGAATTTATCCTTTGACAGCAAACCCATATCCGATACCACCGCATTCTTGTCCGAATTGTAAGACCCATCGAGCAATGGCAGGCCACTGGCATCTGTACGGTGGGAGTTCACCATTTCGAAGCTGGGTTGGAAGAACCCGCAGCAGTTACCCGGGCCGTTGGCACCTGTATTATAAGGCCAGTTAAGGTCAAATTCGGGGTTTGCATTGTTTACGCTACCTGTATTGGCTGCGGCTTGTACTGCGAATACAGATTCCGTGTTGTTGTCATTCGAAGCGCGGAACACGTCGGCGTATTTCGGCACAAGCGCATATTTTTTACCGTTGGTCGTCTGTCCGCTGGCGATGATCTGATCGAAAAGCGTTTTGGCCTCAGGAAATTTTTTCTGATAGAGATACGCCTTGGCCAGGTAGGACGCGGCTGCCCATTTATTGGCGCGGCCCACTGCATCCTGGCTTACAGGTAAGTTATCAAATGCAAATTTGAAGTCCGCCTCGATCTTCGGCCAAAGGTCCGCATCGTTTTTTACCTTTTCGATGCCCGAGCCGTAATCCACCGATTCATCCACATAAGGAGTGTTTCCAAATGTCTTTTTCAGCTCGAAATAGTAATGTCCGCGCAGAAAACGTGCCTCCGCGATGATCCGCGTCTTGGTCGCGTCCGTAACCTCGGCATCGGCCTTCGCGACAAGGCGAAGTACGGCATTGGCGCGTGACACACCTTCGTAATTGCCGGCCCATTTTTCAGAAATAACACCTTGCGTGCTCAGGTATTCGTAGCGCTGTATCGGGTTGATGTCGCTGTAATCACCGGGGTCGGTACCTTTGTTGGCATCACCTCCGCGGATACTTCCCCAAACCCAGTTGCTGGGACTTGCCATCCTACCCCCGGCACCCTTGCCGTTGATCTGCCCATAGACGGCGATCAGCGCACCTTCAAGCCCCTTTGTAGAAGTAAGAAGCCCCTCGCTCACCGCGCCCGTCGCCGGTTTTTCCAAAAAACTCTCTTTGCAGGAGAAGAACACCGTCATCAGAACGGTGATGATCGCCATACTATTAGTGAATATCTTTTTCATCGATTCAGAATATTAATGATTCATTCAATGTAGAAACAGCCTGATTAAAGATTAAAAACCGAGGTTTAGACCGAAAACCCAGCTTCTTGTTACAGGATAGTTACCTACATCAATCCCGAATTGCGTGTCGGCATTACCACCTACACCGGGGTCAAGTCCCTGATATTTGGAAATCGTGAAAATATTGTTGGCTGAGGCGTAGAGTCTCAGTTTTTGCATTTTCAGTTTGGCCAGCAATGTTTTGGGCAGGTTATAGCCCAGTGAAATGTTCTGCATTCTCACATAATTGCCGTTTTCCACATAGAAAGAGTTGGCTTGTGTGTTGGTACTGAAATTAGAAGCGCTTTCAAAAATGGGTATGGTAGCGCCTGTGTTCGATGGCGACCATGAATCTTTCACCCTTTCGCTGATGGCTGCGCCTGCAAACGAAGGATAGAAGTCAGTAAACCATTTCGAAGCGTTAAATATCTTGTTACCAACCGAGGTGTACATATAAGTTTCCAGCTCGAAGTTCAGGTAAGTCAGTTTCAGATTCAAACCGCCTGTGAATTTTGGAACCGGGCTACCCAGGTACGTACGGTCATCGGCATTGATGAGGTTGTCGCCATTGATATCCTCATAGCGGAAGCGGCCGATCCCTTTTCCATCCTGTGCCGGCGCGCGGTCCACTTCTTCCTGAGTCTGGAAGAGGCCAGTTACCTTATAGCCATAGAATGCCGAAAGCGAATAGCCGAGTTGGTTGCGGATAGGTTGCAAACCACGGTACCCCGGGTTGATGCCGGCCAGGTATTTGTCACCGCCAAGATCACCAATCTCGTTTTTGAGGATACCCCCCGTTACGTTCAGCTCGTAGCCCAGCTTGCTGCCGACTTTGCCTTTGGTGATGATCTGGAAGTCGATACCCTTGTTGGTAATCGTTCCCGCATTCACGTACGGAGGCGTTGCTCCTGAGCCCACAACGGCTGGGACACCTTTCTGGAACAGAAGGTCTTTGGAATCTTTCTGCCACAAATCGAGGATCACGTCCAACTTACCATTGAAAAATGTCGCATCGAAACCGATGTTTTTGGTAATGCTGGTTTCCCATTTGGCATCGGCATTCCCGAGCTTGCTGCGGTAATAACCTTCCGCAGCACTGGTATTGGAGCCGGTAATATCATAGGCCGATGTTCCGATACCTGCCGAGTAGAGGCTGTACTGGTTGTCGGGACGTACCGCGTTGGAGTTACCCATTGTACCGTAACCTCCGCGGATTTTCAAGTCGCTCAGGAAGGTAACGCCTTTCATGAAGTTTTCGGAAGTAACGCGCCATGCTACCGATACCGCCGGGAATACCCCATAACGGTTGGCCGCACCGAAGCGCGAAGAACCGTCGCGACGTAACACCCCGGATACAATGTACCGGTCATTAAATATGTAGTTCAAACGACCGAACAGAGAGTAGAACGTCACCCCATTGCTGAGCTGGCTGTTGGTTACTTTCGACGACACGTTCGACATGTTTACATAGTTGATGTCGTTCGAAAACGGGTTCAGACCGGATGCCTGCAAATCGCGGCTCACGCCCGTATTCAATGCTTCCTGGCCTACCAAAACATCCAGATTGTGCAAACCGAATGTCTTCCGGTATTGTGCCGTGTTGGTAAATGTCCAGGCGAAGCGGTATCCCGAACCTTCGCCATAACCTACCGCAGAGTTGTTTTCCGAGTTTTCGTACTGACGGCGTGAATAGTTCCAGTAGGTATAGTTGTTATACTGGCCTCCAAGGCTCGACCGCAAGGTCAGATTCTCGATCGGATCGAATTCCAGATAGACGTTACCGAAACCGTTGGCGTTGAATGCATTATTATTTTTCATGCCGTCACGGGTAGCTACCGGGTTTCTTGGGTTGTTGAAACCTTTTGCCGCTGTTCCCGCATAGCCGCCAAATTCGTCATAAACCGGAATGATGGAAGGCATACGGAATGCGCTCAGGATATCGTTTTCGTCGTTTGCTACACCCTGACCGTTGTTAGCTCCTCCGATACCCAGCACCTGGCGGTATGTACCCTGGATATTCTCTCCGAATCGCAGATTTTTGAGGATATTAAACTCGGTGTTAACCCGGAAAGAGTAACGTTTGAAGCTGTTGTTCAAAAGAATACCTTGCTGGTCCTGCAAGCCTAAGCCAACAAAATAACGGCCGTTTTCACCGCCCCCTGAAAAGCCCAGCGAGTGCCGGGTCACGGGCGCCGTTCTGGTGATCGCGTCGTACCAGTCGGTGCCGGCGCGATTGGCCCTTACCACCTGATAAACCGACCCTGCAGTAGGGTCAACGTTGTATTTTTTACGTTCTGCTGCCAGATCGACATTGCCGGTAACACCATAGGTACCACCCACCATGAGGTAGTCGGGGATCACGGGTTGTGCACCTGTGCCGAATTGTGGGTGTGTCCAGTTCTGATCGCCCGGTTTCCAGCCCGAATTCCGGAATGCATTCCAGGTCCAATCGGCAAAGTCCGTCGGGTTCATCATTTTCTGGCCATTACCCGGGGTTGTAAAACCGACCAGGCCATCATAAGTCACGCTCAGCTTTCTGTTGCGGGTACCTTTCTTGGTTGTATAAACGACCACACCCGCCGCGGCGCGCGCTCCATAGATAGATGCTGCGGCTGCATCCTTCAACACAGTGGTCTGGTCGATATCATCGGGGTTAAGAAAGTCGGTCGAACCCACAGGCACCCCGTCCACGATATACAACGGTTCGTTGGCTTCGAAAGAGCCGAAACCACGAACGCGAATCTGGCTGTTGGTACCGGGCTGGCCGTTGGTGATCACCGTCACACCCGCCACGCGTCCCTGCAACTGCTGTTCCACGTTTCCGGACGGAACCGCCGTCAGGTCTTTTGCTTTTACGAGCGCTACCGACCCGGAAGTTTCGCGGCGTTTGTCGGTCGTATAACCGGTCACAACTACTTCTTCCAGCGCCGCTACGTCGTCTTCCATTTTCACATCGATCACCGACTGGTTACCCACGATGATCTCCCTTGTTTTGTAGCCGACAAAGCTGATCACAAGCACATCTTTGTCTGATCTGACATTCACGGCAAAACGCCCGTCGGCGTCCGTGTTCGACCCGATCTGCGTACCCTTGATCAGAATGGTAGCTCCGGGGATTCCTGTGCCAGCGGGATCAGACACAACGCCAGTCACCCTTCGATCCTGTGCAATAGCTGAAAAAATGGTCAGAAACAGAAGGAGGAAAGTGAGCCAATCCCGCATGGGATTCTTGTAGATTATTTTCATATTCCTTAGCTAGGTTAATATTTATTAGGCATAGTAAATTTATCATTATTTTATCAAATAATTACATCTATAAAAGTATTGCTTTTATTTTTTGACAGAATAGTGCTAAAAATGGATAAAATAGTGTCACTAAATGTCTCCATTGGTTACTTAATATTTTTGCATCCTAAAAGCACCTTAATCGTTTAAGGAGTGAGTATTGTACGATATTACCCCATTTTCAGTTATAACAAGGTGACAAAGCCGCCAGCACCAGCCGTATTTCTTCCACGCTGCTATGGCTGCTCAGCGAGTGGCGGTATCTGCAAACATTTTACGGGAACTATATACGCAAAGTAATGCGGTGATCACTCGTCACGTTTCCAGTCGGCGGGCAGAAGGTTGGAGAAACGATCGTTGCCCAGGTCGCCGGCGATCTCGAAACCCATCGGCATTACTACCCATCCTTGCGGAGTGGTGACCATATAGCCTTGCGGAAGGGTGATCTGGGTATAAGCATAAGGCATATCGGCATAGGGCGACCTGCCATTTCTATTCATATTAAATACTTCCAGCTGTGTGCGCGACACCACCAGCCGCTCGGTAGGCAATTCACCCGGGCGTACCAACCGCATACCGCGCACAGGTTCTATCCGGTTGTGAACGTGGTTCGCAATAGTATTATATCCATTAACGCTCCTCACAGATTTGAAAATGCGGAGTGAATCGGGAATAACCTGAAATACCTTGAAACCCTGTTCCTGCAAGCTATCCGCCACCATGCTCGTCAGCAAATGTTTAAGTGAACCTTTATAAGCTTCTTTTTGATTGGCCCGCCACAACTTGCGTTGCGCATCATCCTTGGGTACAAGTAGTTCAAAGCGCGTGGCTCCGCCATAGTAAACTTTTCCATTGAAATAATCAAAGTCATCGAGGTCCTGGTGAATGCGGTAACCCAACGCGTAGTTCTCAATGACCAGCGGCTTGGTGGTCTGTGCGCCAAGATGCCCGTCGTCGTCTTCCGAAATCCGCAACGCCTCGGGGTTCAGCACTTTACACAGCTTGCTGAATTTACCTCTCCCCAACAGTTCCCGGATAATGATCTTCAAATGCTTCTCACGCTTCTTATTCTTTTTGGCTACAATAGTAACTCCTTTCAGCTCCTGCCCTTCCCGTAGCTTAAATACGACCGTCCTGGTGCCCGGCTGTTCAAAGCGGAGTGTTTGCTTCACAGTTTCATAGCCCAAAAACGACACCACGAGTTCCAGGTTACCGACCGCCAGATTCGGCAAACGGTAGTTCCCGTTTTCGTCGGAATTGGTCCCAATTGTTGAATTATTAATAAAAACATTAGCAAACGGGAGCGGTTTACCGGTTTTTTCGTCGGTAACCTTGCCAATAAGGGTAACGGTTGCCGCCTGCTGCGCGTACGTTCCTGTACGCGCGAGTACGGCCAGGATTAATATCAGTAAGCAACGGGTAAGGGATATGCAGTTCAAAACAGGGCGCATCAATATTCAAAGCTTTAAACCTCAAAGATAAATGAGGAGTTTGTAAACGTTGCATATCCCTTTCACTTACGGCTTCGTTTTGAGCGTGGCGCTCTTCCTGGACGAGGCTAATGCATTCTCCGCAATGACCTCCGCAAAAATCACCGAAGTAATGTTCTTCCCTTTCGGCGCCGTGATGGGCACTTTCATGACGTAATTCCGGAGTTCTGCATCATATTTCTGCGCTCCCGCAGGTACGGTCGCAAGAAGCGTCTGCGAGCCCGAGGCAGTCGGTGCCGAGTAAAATTTAAACTCCTTCACGGCAACTTCCGAGGTATATTCAATATTCACGTTCACCGTGCTGAGCGAATCCACCGTAGTCGTGGTCTGCAACACGCCAGCCGCATTATAAACCTTCGAGTCGCCCAGCCAGACTACGGCTATTTGGGCCACTTTCCCATTACTGACCAGCAGGTCTTCAAACAGATCCGGCTCTTCATAGCAGCTTGTGAGCAGCAACGTGGCAGTCAGGCTGGAAAGCATATATGTTAATATCAGTTTCATAATTTCTCAGTTTGATAGGTAAAAGCTACTTGGTGATCAGCCACATGGCCACTCCGGGGTCTTTCTGGTTGGCCAGCACGGTTTTGGAGTTGCGGGTGATTTCCGAATCGGGATATTTCATACGCTGGATCCGTTTGCCCTGCAAATCGGGGTTAGGGTTGGCGGGCATTGGGAAATCAAGGTAGTCGTATTTACGGATGTCCGTCCAGATGTCGCCGATCAGCAGCATGGATTTGAATTTCTCCGTAATGATTTGCTTCGCAGTCAGTTTCGAAGCACCTACGTTGATCCGCGTGTCTTTCAGGAATTTGTCAATCTCCGCGCCCTCAACACCGACTTTCTTCATATTGGCAGACATCATTTCCTGATAAGCCGCATATCCGGCTGCCGACGTGCCTGTGCCGCCATGCTGGGCCAGCCTCGCCTCCGCCTCTATACCTTTCAATTCAGAGTAAGTCATCATCGTCAGCGGCGAGTTGATGTTCGAATGCCATGCTTTGTTATTCAAATCGACCGTCGAGCCGCTGCCCGAGCCCGGTATTACTCCGGAATAGACGGTCTGGTTACTCTTTATACCTATCACTTTCGACAAACGCGGGTCGGCAACGCCTTGTGTGGCACCATTAAAAAGATCTACGATCGTGTTCGTAAACGTGACCGAGAGATTACCGGTAGTATTGGGGATCGCAACTTTGCTGTACCACGGACTCAGGTTTTTGGAATTGTACTGTAATTGAAAATCATCCTCATTGCCTTTCATGCCCTTTTCCAGCGCGGCAAGCGCGCCTTCCGCGGCTTGCTGGGGATTCCGCAACGAGCCATGCCACAGGTAGCGGGCACGCAGCGAATAGGCCAACCGGGCCCATTTGCTTAGGTCACCCTGATAAATGAGGTCGTCCTGGCCGGGTTTTGCGCCCGTGCCGGCAGCGAGTTCCGTCACCGCCTCGTCGAGCAATTTGAGAATAGTTGCGTACACCTGTTCCTGCGTGTCGTAGGCGGGTGAAAAATTATTCTGATCGGCTTTGCTGTAAGGCACATTCTCCCAATTTACTGTCGCTAGGCCCAGGTTATAGGCGGTCAACACCTTGGCAATGCCCATATAAGCCGGCGAGACTTCCTCCTGCCCTTTCTTAATGATCGTATTGAGTTGCGGCAAAGCATACAGGTAAAGGTTCGACCAACCCAGCGTATTGTCGGTTTCGGCATATGTATCGATCCCGTTGGCACCTAGCGCGCTGCCCAGCTGCTGCGCATATTGGCAGGCGACGTAAGCCTGCTGGAAACTCGCCTCGGCTGTGTAAAACTGCGCAGTAGGAAGCAATTCCTGCATTGTTGCATCGCCTTTGAGGGTCCCATCCGTATTGACGTCCAAGAACTTATCGCAGGCCGTCAGCAGCAGACCCAGCAAAGGCAGTATTTGGAATATATATCTGATATTTTTCATGTTCCTAAAAATTGACATTAATACCCAATTGAAAACTGCGTGTTGCCGGATTGTTCCGCCCGACAAAACCGATGATATTCGTGCCGGAACCAAATGTGAGCGCTTCCGGATCATACCCGCGGAACGGCGTGTTCAGAAACAGGTTGGTACCCGTAAAATTGAACCGCACACCGCCTTTGAAAACCGACTTAGCCAATGCCGCCTTGGGGATCGCATAGGAAAGGCCCAACGTCCGTAGCCGCAACCAAGAGCCATCCTGAATGTTGAACTGCGCCGAATTGCCCATGTAGCGTGCCGTGGACGGGTTGTAGAAGGAATCATCGAGGATAACCGCTTTGGTGTTGGGCACGTACGTTACCGAATTATCCGCACCCGTTTGCTCAACCACCCCTTTAAATACGACCTGCTCATAGCGCCGTCCGGTAATCGCGATCGACCCGGCCCGGAACGCATTACGCTCACCGAGATCTACCACATCGCCTCCCTGCCGCCATTCGAGCAGGAAAGAAAGACCTATTCCCCGGTAATTGAAGGTATTGGTTAAACCGGCTGTCCAGTCGGGCAATGCATTGCCCCAGGGTACGGTCACCTGGCTCGTAAGCGGCAAGCCGTTTGCTTGGATGAGCAGCTGTCCGTCCGGCGCGCGCAGGTAATCGAGCCCCCAGAGTTCACCGAGCTTGCTGCCTTCCCTCACTTTCAAAACGCCCCGGCTGCCGTTATCGAAATAGGCGATTTCTTCCAGCTCATCAGGCATTTCAATCACTCTGCCAGACATTTTTGTAAAATTCAATGACATATCCCACGTAAACCGCGCCGTGGTCACCGGCTTGAAAGTGGCTAGTAATTCGACACCCCTGTTACGTATCAAACCGATATTGGTATAGTAAAATGAATAACCCGAGACATTGGACACCGGAGCGCGGACGATCTGATCTTTGCTATCCATGGTAAAATAGGTAGCATCGAGCATCAGGCGGTTCCTGAAAAAGCGCAGCTCCGTACCGAATTCAATGGAAGTTGTCCGCTCCGGTTTGAGATTATCCGCAGCCGTAGTGGAGCGGCGAACATAACCAGGTACCGTATTCCCGAACGGGAAGTTATCGGCCAACTCATAATACACGCCTATCACGTACGGGTCGGTGCCCTTGCCCACCTGCGCCCACGAGGCGCGGAGCTTTCCGTAACTGAGAATATTGTTTTGGGGAAGATTTTCCGTGAATATGTACCCGGCGCTAAATGAAGGATAAAAGAACGAGTTGTTTGCCTTGGGAAGCGTCGAAACGATGTCGTTCCGGCCTGTTGCATTCAGGTAGAGCATTTCCTTGTAGCTCAGTTTGGCGTCTGCGAAGAAGCTCACGATCCGGTATTGCAAGGGGGAGTAAAAGCGCTTTTGGACATTGCGGTAACTGCTCATCTCGTCGGTAAATGGTGCTTTCCAGCCTTCGCCTCGCTCATAATAACTGTCGGGGCGCTTGCTGCCTACTACCGAGTTACCCACCAGCAGGGAGCCGTTCCAGTTTTCATTGAACTGCTTTGTGGCAGTCAGATATAAATTGGAGTTGATCTCGCGATAATTGATGTTTTCTTTGATCAGAAAGCCCTTCACTGCCGTCCCAACATCGAAAGTACTATCGACCTGCCGCATCCGCCGCTCGTTGAAAGCGTCCATCGTGATCTGGTATTTAGCAGTAAGCCAGTCGGTAATATTGTAGTTCAATGTAAGATCGGCGATGTAGCGGTTCACGGCGTCGACTCGCGGGCTCTTTTTGACCAGGTAAACTGGATTATCGGTAAAACCCGGCAGCAGGTTCTTGTAAGATCCGTCGGGATTCAGGTAGTCGTTGACGTCGTAGGTATTCGGCCAATACGATAATGCGCTGAATACTGATTTATCGCCGGCAGGCGGGCGCTTGCCGCCGGAGCGGATGTAGTTGAATGAACCGGAGGCCGAAAAGCGCCTGGTGAAATTGTACGTACCGGCGATCTTGGCAGAAATCCTCTCGAAATAGGTGGCAGGCACGATCCCCTGCTGATAGTTATGGCCTGCCGAGACGTAAATATTACCTTTTTCACTTCCTTTGGTCAGGGTGATATTGTTGTTGGTGCGAAAACCAGTTTGATAAAACCCGCGAAAATTGTCGTAAATGCGGTCGGTAGTGTTGCCGATAACCGATGGCCCGAACGATTGATAGGGCGTCCGCTGGCGCACTTCGGTAGGCGAAATAAATTCTCCGAAACGCCCTTGCAGGAAGCGCGTTTGAATATCCGGAGATTTGCCCAGTATGTCTACGCCCCCCGACAGCGAAACCGATACATTCAGCTTACCCGTTTTACCACGTTTGGTAGTGATGATAATCGCCCCATTGGAAGCGCGCAGCCCATAAAGTGCCGTCGCGGCGGGGCCTTTCAGGACCGATATACTTTCCACGTCGTCGGGATTAATATCCGCTGCGCGGTTGGTATTCGCAAATTGTTCCGAAGCTCCCGGAGAAGCAGACCCTGCGCTGGGCAGCGGATTCCCGGCGGTGGTAGCATTACTGATGACAATACCGTCGATCACAAACAGCGGCTGGTTATCGGCGCTGCCGCTGAGCGAGGTAATGCCCCTGAGGATAATATTCACCCCGGCACCGGGCGCCCCGCCCGAACCGGTGATCACCGCTCCCGCAATCTTGCCCTGCAATGCGCCTACCATATTGGGGTTCCCCGATTCCCTGAGCTCGTCGGATCGGATGGACTGCACCGAATAGCCGATCGCCCGCTTCTCCTGCGTCTGCCCGAGCGCGGTTACTACCACCTCATCGAGCATCGACACATCGGCTTCCATTTGCACGTTGAGTTGCGAGCGTTGATTGCCGAGTAAAAGCTCCTGCTTTTTGAAACCGATAAAACTGAACACGAGCGTCTCGCCAGGTCCCGCCTGAATGGCATACACCCCCTTCTCGTCGGTCAAAGTTCCCTGCGAAGTTCCTTTGATACTTACGCTCACGCCGGGAATTTCAATTCCGTCCTTGTCCGTGACCCTCCCGGATACTGAACCGTTTTGTGCCCGTGCGGCATTCCAGCAAATCGCCAATGCCAAGCACAGCAACAGCAGGTTGTTGTGAAGTAGTTTTTTCATCATTAATTAGCTAGGTGTCGTTATATGATATCTGTAATTTACAATTGGTTCTTTAAAAAGTATCACTTGAAGTCACAATAAGACAACAAAAGGTAACATATCGATTAGCCTGCGGCGGCAAATGATGTCCCTGAGGCTCCATATTTCTTTCAATTTTCACTTAAAAAAATATTACTACTAGAAAAATAGTTTGTTAACTATAAAAATAGTTTTAATATTTGCGACATGGAACTGGAAAAACTCACCAACAAGGAAGAAGAAGTAATGCAGGTTTTATGGAAGCGGGGCGCCGCATTTGTGAAGGACATGCTTCCGCTCTTCACCGGACCAACGCTACATTACAACACTCTTTCGACCATTATCCGGAATTTGGAAGAAAAGGGTTATGTATCGCACCGGCAGTTTGGGAATACATATGAATATTTTCCGGTCGTGAAGCAGGAGGACTACCAGAATCAGTTTGTACTGAGCAAGGTCGTTGGTGGGTATTTCAACGACTCTTATAAAGACCTCGTCGCTTATTTCGCCAAGCAGGAAAAAGTGACGCCGGACGATTTGCGGGCGATCATCCGGATGATCGAAGAAGGAGAATAAGTATTGATGTACCACATTAATCCGCCGACTTTATGCTGATCCCTTACCTTATGAAAGTGAGCCTCGTGCTGGCTCTGCTCACACTGGCCTACCGCTGGCTGATCCAGTTTGAAACATTCTCGAAACTAAACCGTGTACTGCTCTGGCTCAATGTAGCTGCTGCGTGGACATTACCATTGATAAGCCTGCCCAGATGGGGGCCGGTGGAAGTACAAACGAGCTTTCACCACAGCATTCCGAAAGTGGTGGGAAAGCTGCCGATGCTCAGCGAGCCGATCGCAACCATTCAATCACGGCCTTTCACAACTCCGGCGGAAGCCGCGATACCCGAAATGACAGCAATCGACTGGATCAGCACCATTTACCTCGCTGGTATGCTCGCGATGGCGGCCTATTTCCTTTTCCAGATCGGTCGTCTGTTTTTTGTAGTAGCCAAAGGCCGCAATGAAGAACATCAGAACGGCGCTGCCATTGTGCATGTGGCGGGCGCTTCGCCCTACTCTTTCTTCAAATGGATCATTCTGGATTTATCGAAGCATTCCGGCAATGAACTGCATAATATCATCGCGCACGAGGCTGAGCACGCGCGGCAATGGCATAGCGCCGATTTGCTACTGGCGGAAATCCAGAAAATAGGTCTGTGGTTCAACCCGTTTGCGTGGGTCCATCAAAAATTAGTGCAGGAAAACCTCGAATACCTCGCCGACCGTGCTGTGCTGGATAGCGGTTTTGAGAAAAAGCAATATCAGTACAATCTACTGAATGCGGTCCTGCGAACCCGTGAGCTGCCTTTAACCAATTCGTTTGCCCAGTCGCTCCTTAAAAAGCGCATTCAAATGATGAACCGGAAGCCTTCGCATTACCTGGTTTGGGTAAAATATGTAGTGGTGCTTGCATTGGTGTACATTTCATCGGCATTCGTGGCGCCTTATCGCGAGCAGATCGTTGAGCTGACGCCCGCGAAAATCCGGCCATTTGTTCAGCCCCTGATAGGCGAAGTGATGATAACGGTTCCCGCAAAAGACTTAACCGAAAATCAACAGAAGAAGAAACCAAATCGGGAAACAGAACCTATAAAGAAGCAAACAGTTTTAACAGGCGATACCATTCAGACGGTATTAGTCTCCCAACCGAAAGTGAAAGGAATATTGGTGGTTAATCAAACCTTATATTGGGCTATTACGCCACTCACGACCTGGGAAGAGATCAATGAAATTAAAGATGCGGTGCAGAAATTCGGTCAGGATTTTCAGATCAATAAAATACAATTCGATCCTTTGCAACAATATATTACGGCCATATCGGTCCGTGTCAAAACAAAAAGCGGCGGTGGTGGTACGGGAGAAGAGCACGGCAGCACCGAATTTGAGCCCATGAAAGGTTACTCGGGGTACATTACCGGGCAAGGGCATGGAATGGGCCAGATCCCGCCCGACCCGCTCCATAAGGAAATGGAGCAGGATTACGAGAAAGCGCTTGCCATTGCCAGGAAAAATGAAGTTGCCTATTTCGAATACAAGCTCGGCCAGAGCCTGGGAACGCATACCGCCATGACATTCACCCACAAACTCCTGGCCGGGCCAGACGCTGAACAGTTTTATAACAAGACCGGTCTTGGCAAATCAAAGAATAATACCCTGCGAGTCTCGGAATACCACAAAAACGCAACTCTTTACCTGAATACGAACCCATCCACCTTTACCGAACTGAATGATGTCCCGTTTTCAAAAATCGAACGGGTGAGCCTGCTGGAAGATAATGCGAGGCGAAAATACATTGTTGTGTATGCCACATTATAGCAGAAGGCGGCCCGAATGAGCCGCCTTCGCATTTATTTCCCAATCAATAGGTCTTATTTCAAATTCAGCTCCTCGCCGATCGCTTTCACCTTCTCTTTCAAAGAAGCATAAACGCTGTCGAAGTCTTCATTCTTTTCCAGCGCAGCGCGTACGCCCACGTAGAACTTGATCTTCGGCTCGGTACCGGATGGGCGGCAGGTGAATTTCGTACCGTCTTCCGTGAAGAATTGCAGCACATTCGACGATTCGATACCCATTTCACCTGATGGGATAGAAGCCGTATTGCCCGACTTGAAATCGGTCGTGGTCAATGCTTTGTAGTCGTCCATTCGCACAACAGGCGACCCTGCGATGGTCTTCGGCGGGTTAGCGCGGAAATCGGCCATCATTTGCTGGATCTCGTCCGCGCCTGATTTTCCTTTTTTGGTCAATGAGATCAGCCCTTCGTAATAGAAACCAAACTGCTTGTAGATTTCCATCAGCATATCGAAAAGGCTCAGGCCCTTATCCTTCGCATAGGCCGTCAGCTCGGCGATCATCGCGCAGGAGGCAATTGCATCCTTGTCGCGCACCGCGTCGCCGATCAGGTAACCATAACTTTCTTCGCCGCCGCCGATGAACTGTTCCTTGCCTTCTTTCTCGCGGATAACCTGCGCGATATATTTGAAGCCGGTGAGCGTGTTGTAGCATTTCACGTCGTAAGCCGCCGCCATTTTATCAATCAGGTCGGTGGTAACGATGGTCTTGCACACGAACTGGGTTCCGGTAAGTTTGCCTGCGTCTTTCCATGCATTCAGGAGATAGTAAATGAGTACGCTGGCCGTCTGGTTTCCGTTCAGCAGCTGAATTTCGCCATGGTGATTTTTCACCGCGATACCCACGCGGTCCGAATCGGGATCGGTACCCATTACCAGATCCGCATCAATCTGTTTCGCCTTTTCGACGGCCTTGGACATTGCTTCGCTTTCCTCGGGGTTAGGATAAACCACGGTCGGAAACTGGCCATTACCTTTCGGCTCCGCTTGCTCTTCGATGATCGTTACCGCTTCAAAACCCATTTTAGCCAGCAATTGCGGCACGAGCGTCACGCCGGTGCCGTGCAACGGCGTATACACGATTTTAAGCCCTTTCTGACGCTCCAATGCACCTTTTGAGATCGAAAGCGACAGAATGTGATTGATATATTTGTCGTCGACTTCCGTTCCGATCTTCGTGATTTTCGAGCTATCGCCGTCAAATTTCACCTCGTCGATCGACTGGATCGCATTTACTTCATTGATAATATTAGTATCGTGCGGCGCCACTACCTGAGAGCCGTCGTCCCAGTAGGCTTTGTAGCCGTTATATTCTTTCGGGTTGTGCGAAGCCGTTACTACCACCCCGCTTTTACAGCCCAGCAAACGGATCGCAAATGAAAGCTCAGGCGTTGGACGCAAGCCTTCGAAAAGGTAGACGGAAATACCATTGGCAGAGAAAATATCCGCGATGATCTTCGCGAACTCGTCCGATTTGATACGGCTATCGTAAGCTACCGCTACGCTTTTCGCTTCGTTCGGGAATGCTTTGTTAAGGTAATTCGCCAAGCCCTGTGTGGCCGTACCTACCGTGTAGCGGTTCATACGGTTGGAACCGATGCCTATCAGCCCTCTCAACCCGCCTGTTCCGAATTCGAGGTCTTTATAAAATGCATCCGTCAGTTCAGTATCGTTGCCTTCATCGATCAGTTGTTGAATGGATTGTTTTGTATCGATATCGTAATCACCGTTGAGCCAGCTGCTCACCTTGGTCATCACATTCGGTTCCAATTTTGCAGTCATAATTAAGTTAAATAGAATTTATTAAGAGAATTTAAAATGTTCACATTGCACCTATTTACTGATCTCCACTTCCTCTTTCTCGATCTCTGAAAAAGATTCCTTCGCGGTTTTATGGATCAGCTCTGCTACCAGACCTGTCCAACCCGTCTGGTGACTTGCGCCACAGCCCCGGCCGTTATCTCCATGGAAATATTCGTAAAAAAGAACGTGGTCGTTGAAATTAGGGTCTTTCTGCATTTTCTCATCCTGACCGTACACTGCACGTCTGCCTTCCGAATCCTTTTTGAAAATATCGATCAGGCGACAGGCAATGGCTAATGCAGCCTCCTTGATCGTCGTAAGGTTACCGGAATTGGTCGGGTACTCGATCATGAAATCCTCGCCGTAATAGCTGTGAAATTTCATTAATGAGTCAAATATGAGATAGTTGAGCGGAAACCAGATCGGCCCGCGCCAGTTGGAGTTACCACCCATAATATCGGTAAGCGCTTCCGCCGGCGTGTAATCCACCTGCAAAACCTCGCCGTTGATATAAAACTTGTAAGGATTCTCTTCGTGGTATTTGGACAATGCCCGCACGCCATAATCCGACAGGAACTCGCTCTCGTCGAGCATCCGTTTCATGATCATCTTCATCCGGTGCCCGCGCAGGATCGACAGCAGCCTGTTTTCCCCTTTCCCCGATTCAAACCAGCGGGAAATCAGCCGCGCGAGGTCGGGGCGATTTGCCAGTACCCATTCGACACGCCGTTTGAAGACAGGTAATTTGTCCAGAATCTGGGGATCAAGGATCTCCACTGCAAAAAGCGGTATTAACCCTACAATCGAGCGAACCTTCAGGAGGATACTCTGGCCGTTGGGAATGTGAATCACATCATAGTAAAACTGATCTTCTTCATCCCAAAGGCTGATCGACGAGCTCTTGCCTCCGATCGACTCCATGGCGCCCGCAATGTGCAGGAAGTGTTCGAAGAATTTAGACGCCATATCCTGGTAAACCCCGTGTACAAGCGCCACTTCGACCGAAATACGAAGCATATTGAGCGTGTACATCGCCATCCAGCCCGTCGCATCCGCCTGTTGCAGCTTCCCGCCGAAAGGCATAGGTGTCGAGCGGTCGAATACCCCGATGTTATCCAGGCCGAGGAAGCCGCCACTGAAAATATTATTGCCGGTGTCATCCTTCTGGTTGACCCACCAGGTAAAGTTCAGGAGCAGTTTGTGGAATATCTTTTCCAAAAATTCAATGTCGCCAACTCCATTGTTCTGCTCCCGGTCGATCTCATAGACTTTCCAGGTCGCCCAACCATGTACCGGCGGATTTACGTCGGAGAAGTTCCACTCGTATGCGGGTATCTGCCCGTTGGGGTGCATGTAATACTCGCGCAGGAGGATTTCGAGCTGCCTTTTGGCAAAACCGGCGTCTACCCTCGCCAACGGCACACAATGAAAAGCCAGGTCCCAGGCTGCAAACCAGGGGTACTCCCATTTATCGGGCATCGAAATGATATTGGCGGCATAAAGATGTTTCCAGCCTGAGTTTCGCCCCCATTTCCGGCCCTGGTTAGGCCCTGGTTGAGCAGGATCACCTTTCAGCCATTCATACACATTATAATAATAGAACTGCTTACTCCAGAGCATTCCGGCATACGATTGCCGCTGGATCGAGCGCAGGTCGCTGTCGGCCACGTCGCGCTGCAGGTCGTCATAAAACTCGTCGGCCTCGCGGATCCTTTTATTGAAAAAGTCTTCAAAACCGCCAAAGGGCTCCGAGATGGAATGGTTCACAAAACGCATGCGAAAAGTAGCGCTCTCGCCCCCCTTGATCGTTTTGGTAAAACGCGCAGCAGCTTTTGTACCGATATTGTTCGGATTGACCGTATTCGTTTTCTGGCCGCTTACAATATAGTCGTTGATCCCGTCTTTCGGATAGGCCGTATTGTTGGCCGTGCCGTAGAGCTTTTTGAAATTCGTCTCATTCTCGCAGAACAGCAGTTCATCCGCGCCGTCGAGGTACAGGTTATATTTCCCGTGCTTCCGGTGGGTTACTTCGATCAACCGGTTGGAGATACCGTTCATGATCGGCTTGTAATTGAAAGCCTCGTAGCCCCATGACCAGGTGTTCCGGAACATGATTTGCGGCAGGACGGTAATGGGTGCCTCATTCGCACCGCGGTTGAAAACCGTCACTTTCATCAGGATATCCTGCTCGTCGGCTTTCGCGTGCTCGATGAAAATATCGAAATACTCGTCGTTGTCGAACACGCCGGTGTCCATGATCTCGTACTCCGGGTCCTGCTTGCCGCGGCGTCCGTTCTCCTGGCGCAGCTTTTCATAGGGAAACGGCTGCTGCGGATATTTATAGAGCATTTTGGTATACGAATGTGTAGGGGTACTATCGAGGTAATAATACATTTCCTTCACATCTTCCCCGTGATTCGACTCCCGGTTGGTAAGACCAAATATCCGTTCTTTCAATATTTTGTCTTTATGGTTCCAGAACCCGAACGAAAGACATATATGTTGCTTGTTATCAGAAAAACCACCGATTCCGTCTTCGCCCCAGCGATATGCTTTCGAAAGGGCCATTTCATGGGTAATATAGTTCCAGGCATCGCCATTTCCACTATAATCCTCCCGTACCGTACCCCATTGGCGCTCCGACAGGTAAGGTCCCCACTTCTTCCATCCCTTATTATCTTTCTGAAGACTTAACCTAACTTTTTCAGCTCCTTGTGCCATTAATCCGTCAATTTTTCGAAAGGAATGAATTTCAATAATTACCCAATTTAGAAAACCGGTTTTCAAAAACACCAGAAACCGGAAGAAAATTGAAAAAATTTAACAATCCGGCAATTGGTAATCGGCGGCTACAAAAGAGTGCATAAACCACTCATAATGAGCCATAATAAGTAACCCGAGAATACTTCCAATTATAGTACCGGATTGTCTATTAAGACAATGTCGTAAGAAACTTCTCCTGCGAAAAAGCGGGTAAGGGCTGTTGCCTTTTGCGAGGTTTCTACCAACAAAGGATGACGCTCCGCATGCAGCAGCTCCTCTACATCCGAAACATATTCCTTGAACATCAATGGATTGGGAAGCTTATAGAACCGGCCGTCGGCGGATTTGAGCACCGGCACCGGGGTCACCTTTCCTCCTGCATTCAGGAGGCCGTAACGGCGCCTCGCTTCTACATATGCCTCGTCGGTAGCGTCAAAAACAATGTTTTCTACCGGTTTCACGGTTGCGATGCCCGCAGCAATCTGACGATCGAGTGTTTCGAGCAATGCGCGAAGTGCCCACGTCTGCTTACCCGAGCGTATGCGCTCGCGAAGCGACTGCCGCACCAGATAGGTCAATGCCTGTGTCACGTTCAGACCTATTTCCGCCATTTGCTTGAAAATGAAAGAGGTGGGCGACATTCCCGGAATCGTATTCGGGTCGTGGAGCAGGATCGTGCCGTCTTCGGTCAGGAAGCCGTCAATCCGCACGCAGGCATTAATGCCCAGTTGCTGGAACGTCGCGGCGATCATTTGCTGGATTTCCTGGTTCTTTTCCAGCGTGGTATCCACGGGAATGCGCTTGCGGCTGGCGCCAGGCTTATATTTTGCATTAAAATCAAAAACCTTCACCATTTTGATCACCTCGCTAGGTGGCAATGCAAGCGGCGAACCGTCGTCGAACTGAATACAGCCGCAAGAAAACTCCTGCCCATTCACAAACTCTTCGACGAGTACCTGGTCTTCGGCATTGGAACTGCTCAGCAGTACCTGGCTATTTCCTTCTGAAAAGTATATTTCCAGCTCGCTGATCAATGTGGTAGGGTGATAGATCGTTTTTCCGTCCAACACAACTGGGAAACCAATACCTTCGTCCAGATTGGCAATTTTCTGCCCCCAGGCCAGTTTTTCGGCCTGGTCAAATTCCTTCCAGGTATCGGCATTCAGCTCGATCTGGAAAAAGCACTGGTTAACGGCGGATACGAATTCTTCCAGCGAATCGTCCTTCACAATAGCAACGCCGATGGAGGAGCCCTGATGCGGCGCTTTGATCACCAACGGCAGCCCCAGATGCTTTTTCAAAACCTGGAAAAGCAATGGGTAATCTTTGGGCACCCACTGGCTGTATTTGAGCGTCCAGCTTTTTTTTTCCTGCCCGTTTACAAGGGCGATCATCTCATTTTGCAGTATTTTATCAATTCCAACAGCAGAACCCATCAAACCAGGACCGCTATATGGGATTTTATACCATTCAAGCAAACCCTGAATCGCCCCGTCCTCGCAATCAGGACCGTGCATGGCCAGAAATACGAAGTCGAAATATTCTTTGAACTCAGAAGGGGCTATTAGCTTTCCGGTGTCGGCAGGCACGTCGGCCACGGCCAGTTCGGGAAAGGATTCGATGTAAGTTTTGAAGCTATCCTTTTGAATGCCAGGAGCGGGGTAAAAATCGCGGATTTCGGTCGAATACATGAGCTCGTTTTGCAGCAGGATAAACCTTCCGAAGCTATCAACAAAAACCGGTACCGGCTCAAAAAGTGACTTATCGAGGTATTCAAATGCTGTTTTACCGCCCGCAAATGATATCTCCCGTTCGCGGGAAGGACCTCCAAAAAAAATTCCGATACGCATATTTGACATTCCTGATTAATGCATTCAATGATGCCCGCAATATAAGCGACTAATCGGGAGGAATCAATTTATGGTTAGTTACCGCGGAGATTAAAAACGCAAAAAGCAGCTGCCCGTACAGGAAACTGCTTTTAACCAATATCTGATATGCGTTTTCCGCTACTATGCCAGTTCAGGCACATTCGAGGAAACAACCTTATTAATGTAGGGCACCGCTTTGCGGATCGATTCTTCGAGACCGGCGCGGAAAGTCATTGCGCTCATCGGGCAGCTCTGGCAAGAACCTTGTAGTTCCAGCTTCACAACCAGGTCGTCCGTCAGCTCCACCAATTTCACATCGCCTCCGTCTGCATGCAAATAAGGACGCACCGTTTCGAGCGCCTGCTCGATCAATTCTATGGTTTTTTCTTTTGAATCCATTTTAAAAAAGTCTGTCTGCTAAGATGCAAGATTATATCCAAAAAATCAAATCATTCAGTTACTAACTACTAAACCTGTATTTCCACAGGTTTGGTTCGCTCACGCGACGCATTGCGGATCGCCACCTGCTGCGCCAATGCCTCCGCCGCATTCAAAAACGCCTCATTGACGATCGGATTGGTATCCATTACCGCCGGCCTTCCGTCGTCGCCCGCCTCGCGAATGCCTTGTACCAACGGGATCTGGCCCAGTAACGGCACTCCGAATTTATCTGCCAGCAATTGTCCGCCACCTTTTCCAAAGATATGGTATTGGTGATCGGGCAACTCTTCCGGGGTGAACCAGGCCATATTTTCGATTACGCCCAAAATCGGCACATTGATCTGCGGCTGTTTGAACATCGATAAGCCTTTGATAGCATCGGCCAGAGCCACTTTCTGCGGTGTCGTTACCACCACTGCGCCCGTTACCGGTACAGTTTGCACGAGCGTCAGGTGAATGTCGCTGGTACCGGGAGGCAAATCGATCAGCAGGTAATCCAGATCGCCCCAGTCGGTATCGCCAAAAAACTGGCGCAGCGCCTGGCTGGCCATCGGTCCTCTCCACACTACCGCGCTATCGGGAGGGGTCAGAAACCCGATCGACATCATTTTAATACCATATTGCCGGATCGGATTGATAAAATTCTTGCCATCCTTCGGAGTGATCGTCGGCTGCATATCCTCCGCACCGAACATCACCGGGATAGAAGGCCCGGAAATATCCGCATCGATAATACCTACTTTCGCACCCGAGCGATGCAATGCCATGGCAAGGTTGGCGGTAACTGTCGATTTCCCTACTCCACCCTTTCCGGAAGAAATCGCAATCACGTTCTTCACGCCGGGAATCAAGGGGCCTGTGTGACGGGTTGTCGTTACGTTTGCAGTGAGCTTGATAATCACCTCCACATCCGGGCTCAGATGCTCATGGATCGCATTCTCGCAATTCTTCTTGATCAGTTCTTTAAGAGGGCAAGCGGGGGTTGTAAGCACTACCGTAAACCGTACCTGGTTTACGCCGATTTCTATATCCTGGATCATACCGAGCGTAACCAGATCCTTTTTAAGATCAGGCTCCTCCACAGTACTCAATGCCTGCAATACTTTTTCTTTATTGATTGTAAATTCTCCCATTATTATGGTTGGTACTTTGACTTGATATTATGCAACACGAAATGACACCAATGAGTTTGTCACATTCCCGGAAATTCTCCGATTCTCCGCTCCACCTCTTCCATTTCCGAAGACACGTCCACGCTTCTTGAAATCGCATTAAGCTTGCTCCACAAAGATTTCAGCATTTTGAGATGCCCGGACGTAAAGCCATGTAATGGCCGGTGTGCCAGGCTATCCCGCACCGACGCCCATTCCTTCATGAATTTCAATGCATCCGGTTCCATATATGTTTGGGCAAATGCATTAAATATGTATTCTTCCGCAACCGCACTGGGGTGGATCAGATCTTCCTTATAGAACCGATAATCCCGCAGTTCGTCGACCATGATCTCGTACGACGGAAAGTAGTCTACGTGCTTGTATTTCTCAGAAAGCCGGTGTGCTACGAGCCGCAAGGTCGATTTACTCACCTGATTAAGCGGGAGCGTATCGCGGGTGTGACGCACGGGGCTAACCGTAAGCATGATGCGCAACTTCCGGTTATAGGGTATCAGTTTTTGTATTAATTGCTCAAATGCGATCATGATCTGATCGAAATGCAGGAGCTCTTTGATGAAACGGTCACTGGGTACTTTATGACAATTGCCCACGATCAGGTTTGTCTTCCGGTGCCGGTATGCATAGGCGGTTCCCAATGTGATTACCAGTAAATCCGTCTCGCTCAGAAATTCTCGGATTTCGTCCAATTTATCCGAAAGCAGGGCATCCAGCGCGCCTTGCCCATGGGCCCATTGCGACGAATGGAAATCGTGGTGCAGCCAGATTTGGTCGGGATTTTGCAGGAACAATGCAGGATTAGGCCTTTTCTCCTCTACCGCGCTATCCAGAATCTTGCAAATAGTTAGCGGGTTGAACACCGTACCCATCGGGTTATTGAGCACATCGAACTTGAAATCACCAAGCTGATTGCCTAGCACCTCAGCAAAACAGGAGCCGATGGTCAGTATTTTAGTGTGGTGATCAATCTTCCAATCGGGGACTTCCTGGGCAACTTCCGTACTCAACTTTATTTCCTTCATTACATTAAAACGACAAGCGGGCTACAAAATTAAGCATGAAAACCACAGGATTTCACTAAATACTGGGGTTTAGCAATTTATAATTTGGGTTAAAAGGAATTTTTATATGTTTGAGAGAGAATATCAGGCACACTATAAGTCGTTAAATGTATGAATGAAAAGGGCTACCCGTTTGAAATCGGCGTTGATGGGTTAATTTATAAGTTTGAGAGTGTTAGTGCGAATAAAAAGATTGTTAAAACTGTCTCATTCGAAAGGCTCGGCAAGGCAGTATTTTCAATCTCGCGTTACTCGATCCGTTAGAAAATGGTGAATTGAGCGATCAGGTGGAAAGCAGGAATGGCGATCTCCAAGTAGTGTTAACCACTGTTTTCCAAATCGTGTGTGACTTTCTGACCAAATCTCCCGATGCGATTGTTGGTTTTCGAGGGAGTGATGCCCGTCGGCACTGATTGTACCGCATTGCCATTTCAAGGGAAGTGAAAAACTTATCTGGACAATATGAGCTATTCGGCATTACAGCTAACGGGGCTGTGGTTTTCCTTGAACCGAATGTAGATTACAACCACTATCTTATCAAAAAAATACAGCTATGAACAAGAAATCAGATTTCACATTGACTCCTGAGCAGCAAAAAGTAGTTGACAAAAAAGTAAGGGATCTTGCAGAAGCCGTCAAAAACATCGACTTCAACAACCTGCCAAAACGAGAAAATCATCCCGAGGCTTCCAAGCCGGTAAGCGGTTCGAACCCTGCGAAAAAAGTATAACATGCGGGCAACTATCACTTCTTTCAATCGACTTACAGCAGCAATTTGTATCAACGCACTGTCTACTGCGGTCGGCTGCGCCCAGCCATCAACAATTCCCAAAGCTGACAAACCACATTACGCCTTCGCCCCCACCCCATCCTGGCAGGACGAGTTCAACTACACCGGCAAACCCGATCCCGCCAAATGGAGCTATGACCTGGGCGATCGTGGCTGGGGTAATAATGAGCTGGAAAATTATACCGACAAAATCGAGAATGCCAAAGTAGAGCATGGCAATCTGGTGATCACTGCTATTAAGGAACCGTCGGGCAAGCAGCAATATAGCTCCACACGGCTGGTTTCGAAGGGTAAGGGAGATTTTACGTATGGCAAATTCGAAATCCGGGCCAAACTGCCAAAAGGACGCGGAACGTGGCCGGCTATCTGGATGTTGGCGAGCGGGAACGAATACGGCAACAAAGGCTGGCCGGATAATGGCGAAATCGATATTATGGAACATGTAGGGTTCGATCAGGACCGGTTGCATGGCAATATCCATACGAAAGCATTCAACCACGCTATCAAGACGAACAAGGGAAACAATGTGGTCGTGAAAGGACTCTCGGAGGATTTTCACGTGTATACGTGCGAATGGACGCCCGAGGCGATCACAATCCTGGTGGATGGAAATGCCTATTTTACGTTCAAAAAGGAGGCTGCCTACCAATGGCCCGAATGGCCCTTCGACAAGCCTTTTCATTTAATTTTAAATATCGCCGTCGGTGGCAATTGGGGTGGGCAAAAGGGCGTGGATGACAGCATTTTCCCGCAAAAAATGGAGGTCGATTACGTGCGTGTTTACCCGCTCGTGACGAAGTAACGGCTTTGAAAATCCAGTGCGCGGAAGTATCTTGCACCATGGATCATTTCGTTGTTTCGGCCAGGAAGTATCGTCCCGTCACCTTTGATTCGGTAGTGGGGCAGTCACACATCACTACCACTTTGAAGAATGCCATTCGTACCAATCACCTCGCGCAAGCTTTCCTTTTCTGCGGCCCCCGCGGTGTAGGTAAAACGACTTGTGCGCGTATTTTGGCCAAAACCATCAACTGCCAGAACCTGGGCGACGATGCGGAGGCTTGCGGCGAATGCGAGTCTTGCGTGAGCTTCCAGAACAACGCTTCTTTCAACATCCACGAGCTCGACGCGGCTTCCAACAACTCGGTGGAGGACATCCGCAACCTGATCGACCAGGTCCGTTATCCGCCCCAGACAGGGAAGTACAAGATCTACATCATCGACGAGGTGCACATGCTTTCGCAGGCTGCATTCAATGCGTTTCTGAAAACATTGGAAGAGCCGCCTTCCTATGCTATTTTCATCCTTGCAACGACAGAAAAGCACAAAATCCTCCCGACGATCCTATCGCGCTGCCAGATTTTCGACTTCAACCGCATTCAGTCGAAGGATATTGCCCACCACCTGGCAGATATTGCCCAAAAGGAAGGCATTCATGCAGAGCACGAAGCCCTCGAACTGATAGGCCAGAAAGCCGACGGGGGTTTGCGGGATGCACTTTCGATGTTCGATTTGAATGTAACGTTTTCCACCAATAACCACCTCACCTACGCGGCGGTGCTGGAAAACCTTCATATTCTCGATTACGACTATTATTTCAAAATCACCGATGCGCTTACTGCGGGCAGTATTGCTCGGTCGCTGGTGCTGTTCGATGAAATATTAAGGAAAGGATTCGATGGACACCTGTTTGTGATTGGTCTTCTGGAACACTTCCGTAACCTGCTTGTCTGTAAAGACCCCTCAACAGTTACGTTGTTACAGGTTTCGGAGTCGGCCGAGCGGAAATACCTGGAACAATCATTAATGGCGGATCTCAGTTTCCTGCTTTCGGCGCTGAGCATTACCGGGCAATGCGATATCAATTATAAATCGGCGAAAAACCAGCGATTGCATGTGGAGATTTGTCTCATGAAACTCGCCAATTTGCCCCAGGTTCTTCAACTTCACTCTCTTGCCGCCGTTGATGAAACGGCAAAAAAAAAAGTTGAGCCCCAACAATCCCTGAATCATACGGCGACTCCGCCACTGGCAACCGCGCCGCAACCTGCCGCGCCTGCGAATGGCCAATCGAACGGAAATGCCTACGCGAACGCGCCTGCACAACCTGCGACCGCGTCACAGCAAGCAAGTCCCCAGCAGTCAGCAGCACTGCAGCAAGCTGCGCCTTCGCGACTAAAAAGTACCGTTTCGCTTACTCAATCGCTGACGCCTCCTGTACAGCAACCTGCCAAGCAAAGCAATGCCGAACCTTCGGCTGATTATGCCACTGTTCCTAATGGTGCAAAAAGAGAAGAATTGACGTTAGCAAATCTGCAACGTTTCTGGTACGAATTTTCTCAAAAACGCCTCCAAGCAGGGAATTCAACAACGGAGCAAATCACATTGAACCGCGAAATTCAACTGAATGGTACCACCATCGAAATTGCGTTGGATAATGATCATCAGCAAGATGCGGTAATGAATATGCGATATGAGTTGCTGGGCTTTCTGAAATCACGGCTCGATGCGCCCAAACTCGACATTAATCCCCGTGTAGCGCCGCAGGAAGTAAACAGGCTGCCTTACACACCTGCCGAGAAATTTAATTTTATGGCAGAAAAAAACCCCTACCTGCTCGAACTAAAACAAGCGTTGGGGTTGGATGTGGATTTTTAATGTCTGGAAGATCTCGCCTTCAGGAAAGTATCATGCAAATGCAGGACTTGTGGTATCAGCTCCGAAGCATCGTCGTTATTCACAATGTAATCAGCTATTTCGCGCCTCGATTCATCCGAAACCTGCCGTTCAATAATTGCCCTGATTTCCTGCTCCGTGCGGTTGTCACGCTGCAATATCCTTTGAACGCGTAATTCGACGGGTGCTTCCACCAAAACGACATAATCCACCGCATTCGCCTGGCCCGCTTTGGCCATAATAGCTGCCTCCTTCACCACATAGGGTGCGCCTGTACGTTGCCCGGCCCACTCTTTCGTATCACGAAGCACGACAGGATGGATAATCGCATTCAACGCTTTCAGTAAAGGCTCATTTTTGAAAACACTGGAAGCGACAAACCGGGTATTGTACAGCCCTTCACGATCATAAGCCTCATTTCCAAGCAATGCAACCACCTTTTCACGAATTTCCGGGTCATTATTCGTCAGCCATTTTGCACGGCTGTCGGCGTAGTAAACGGGGATATCCAGGCACTCAAACAACCTGCAAACCATGCTCTTACCGGAACCTATGCCTCCGGTGACGCCTATCAGAAGTGGAAGTTCCATGGTGTTTCGGTTAAAAGCTATTGCTGCGGTGGCGCACTGAGGAACTGTGCAACTTCGAAGCTCACATACACGTCGCGGTGGCTCACTTCGACAAGCGGGGAAACGGGCAATGGTATAGGCAGGCTTTCGTCGTAATTGTTCTGGATTTTCGGCGTTGGCACCCGCACTTTAATCGTATCCGGATAGGATTTGATCTGCGATACAGGCCCGTCTACCGAAATAAGCGATGGCGATACATTGATAAAACTCGAAATCACGTATCCTTCGCGAATATCGATTCCCGTGCTGTCGACACGAATAGGAATGATTTTCCGGATCTTGGGTTCGAAACTAAGTTCAAAAGTGTCGGCTACGACGTAGTTGACGTGCAGGTTAGGGAACATTTCAGTAATCTGTTCCGTAAGCGTGGTAGAATTGATAAAACTGGCCACAGTCGGATTTTGCACGCGGTATACCACGGGGTTGGCATTGAAATTCAGCCACGACTTTTGAAGCAATGTCCAGCCGTCCCCCGTTACATTCACCGAAATCCTTTTGGGAAGTGGCTGCATCGGCACATAAGCAGAATTATCGTATTCGATCGACAATGGATAATTCAGTTTGAGAGAATAATTGTCCTTATTGAGGACATTCATTAACCAAAAAAAGGATGCCGCAAGCAAGCATCCTATAAATGTTTTGATCCTATTTTGGTTGGGTGGGACTTGACTCACAACAATTTTGAAAATGCATGCATTGGCGCCAATGCATGCCGTTCATGATTAGTTTACCCGGCGATGGTACGCGAAATGGCAGATTTCTCGACCGTCAGCTTGACACCTTTATCCAGCTCAAGCGTAACCGTAGATTCTTCTACCGTGTAGATCCTGGCGTGGATTCCGCCGATTGTCACTACCTGATCGCCCTTTTTCAGGTTAGTAAGCAATTCTTTTTGTTCTTTTTGTTTTTTCTGCTGCGGACGGATCATAAAGAAGTAAAATACCCCGATGATACCAACCCACATTACGACCTGGTAAATCATACCTTGTGAGCCGCCGGCTGCTTGTGCTAAAATAGAAAAATTCATTGTAGTAGATGGGTTGTATAAATGTTACTTCTTCGCAGTTACTGAATCTGCTGCTACCGGCTGAGGAGCTGCATTTACAATACCTTTCAGCCTTATTTCTATATTTGCCGGTTCTGTATTGGCATAAACCGTGATGGTTTTAACCTGCGGCCCGGCCTTATGCTTGCTATCGAAACGAACCTTAATGCTCGAAGTTTGCTTGGGTTCGATCGGATCTTTGGGCCATTCGGGCGTCGTACACCCGCACGAAGAACTGATATTATTGAGGATCAGCGGGTATTCGCCATCATTGCGGAATTTAAATTCGTGCTCCACAATGGCGCCTTCCTGGATCGTCCCGAAGTTATACTCCGTGCTATCGATCAAAGTAAAAACAGGCAGTTTTGAATTTGCCTGTTTTTCTTCGCCTGTCTTTTCATTTTTTGAGCAACCGGAAAAAGCAACCGCAAATCCCAGAATCGCGAAAAGGGCTATTTTTTTCATAAAGGTCATTCGCTGGCCTGGCCCTTGATCTGTGCCATCAGGCGGTCTACATCTTCGAGAAGCTTTTCCGCCTTTTCACGGGCGTCATTCACGACGCGCTCTCCTTCCGTTCGGGAGAAATTATCGGGCTGGTCTTTTTTATCTACCAGATCCTGAATCACTTCTTGCAGTTTTTCCCTGTATTTCGACAGTCTGTATGTGAGTTGTGTCCTCAGAACCTCTCCTTTGTCGGGAGCGTAAAGGATACCCAAAGCTGCGCCGGTGACACAGCCTGTCAGGAATGCGATTAAACTATTACTGGTTTTACTCATGATTTCTGCTGGTTTTTTGCTGCAAACGGGTGTCAGCTCATTTTATTTATAATGGCCTCCAAAAATTGTTCCACTATACCCGGCCCCAATTTCGTCAGCTTTTACTTATTATCAATCAAACCGCGCCCGCTTTTTCTGATCACGCCTTCCTTAGCAAGTTTGACCGAAAGCACGTCCAGGACGCCGTTCACAAACTTACCACTTTTTGGGGTACTGTACCTTTTTGCGATCTCAATAAACTCGTTGATGGTGACTTTCACAGGGATACCCGGAAAATGGATGAGTTCCGCAAGGGCTGTTTTGAGGATAATAAGGTCCACCAGCGCGACCCTTTCAAGCTCCCAGTTTTTCAGCTGGTCTTCCAGGTAAACATCGTACTGATCGCTTTCCTTTACTACGATTTTGCAAAGTTCTTCCACAAATGCCCTGTCCTCTTCCCAATCCTTGGTAAGCGGCGCGAGCTGGAATGTGTGGGCAAAATCGGCAGTACGCAAGGTTTTGATCGCCAGGCTCCGGATCAGTTCGCTGTGGTCTGCCCAATAAAGATCACGTTGCTCGAGGTAGTCGAGCGAAACCTCGTGTTTGAGGATAACCTGGCGCAAGATATGCTGAACAATCTCCTGGTCTTCCTCCGGCGTATGCGACGCCGACCTGCAATAAGCTTCGTAAGTTTCGTCCTTCCGCAATGCCTCCCGGTAAATTTTCCGGATCAGGTTCATTTCGTTGGTCCAGTTGATGCCGCTGCGGATAATCTCCTCTTCAAGCGGTTTATCTTCCTGCAAAACCTTGATCACCCGATTGCTATCCAACCCTGAATCTTTGGGAAATGGTGCCTCCGGATCTTCGTACCTGCGCTCGCGATCGATTTTTGACTGATGCGAAAGTTCGATCAGCATCGACAAGATCCTGATGAAGTCGACGTAAATCGTTTCCGTCTCATTCAGAACCCTTCTAACGAGTTTTTCTCCATCCGTATTAGTCTGCCGGTTGTACGCTTCATAAGCGGTTTGGGCCACTCTCAACACCCGGTCGGGCAATTCTTCATCGCCATTCGGCTTGCCGTTCTTAATGAACTCGTCGAGCGTCATGTTCGCGAGCCGCTTCATGCCCGAGAGTTTTTTCTTGTCCTGAAACTCCATGGAGTTGAGGTCTGGTGCAAATGCCTCTTCAATGCGGTCAAGTGCCAGTAAACGGTTCGCATCTGCTGTGAGCTGCCGCGCATAAAGTGCCTGAACCGCCTTGGTTCTTAGTAATCTTCTATTCAGCATAAGCCGGAATACTATTTGGATAAAAGGTACAGTAAATCAAAGAACGTGTCCGCGTGTATTGCAGGAACATTTCTGTATGTGCCCTGCATTTGGTGTTTTTAAAATTGACCGCAAAATTAGACTATTTTGTTCACAATCGGAAAATTGAGACGCGTCGTTTTAATTTTTGCAACGATTTGGCAAAATAGGATGTTGCTCAGAAAGCGTCCTGCGCCGTCGACAAAAAACTGAACAGGTGAAAGCATTAAAATCCCTAAACAAATATTTGTGGAAGTATAAATGGTACCTCATTCTCGGAATCATTTTTACGATCATATCCAATCTTTTCGGCATTATCCCTGCCCAGCTCGTCCGTTACGCACTCGACCTGGTGATCGAAACGCTCGACATTTACTACCTCTACAATGGCGTATCGCTGCAAAGCGATATGTATGACATTTTCGCGTTCAGCATTCTGCTCTACGGCTTTCTGATCCTGCTCATGGCGCTGCTGAAAGGCATATTCCTGTTCCTGGTAAGGCAGACGATCATCGTCATGTCGCGCCACATCGAATTTGAGCTCAAAAACGATATATACGCACATTACCAGACGCTTCCTGCGGCATTTTTCCGTCGCCACAGCACAGGCGACCTCATGGCGCGCATCTCGGAAGACGTGAGCAATGTCCGCATTTACGTCGGCCCGGCGTTGATGTATGGCATTAACCTGATCGTGTTGTTTTTCCTGGTTATCTCTTACATGATCTCAGTCAGCCCGAAACTGACCCTCTTCGTTTTACTACCCCTACCTGTGCTTTCGATAAGTGTTTACGTGGTGAACAGCATGATCATGAAACGCTCACAGGAGATTCAGAAGCAACTTTCGGCGCTTTCAACTTATGTGCAGGAAGCATTTTCGGGCATACGCGTCATTAAGTCGTTCGTTCAGGAAGACCGGTCTTTTAGTAATTTTCAAAAGGAGGCCGAAGTTTTCAAAACCAAGTCGCTGGGCCTTACCAAAGTAGATGCGTTCTTCTACCCTATTATTCTCCTTTTGATCGGCCTGAGCAACATTCTGGTCATTTTTATTGGCGGTCAGGAAATTATCAATGGCCGCCTCACGCCGGGTAATATCACCGAATTTATACTGTACGTCAATATCCTGACCTGGCCGGTAATGGCTTTGGGGTGGACAACCAGCCAGATCCAGCGTGCAGCCTCGTCGCAGCTCCGGATCAATGAGTTTTTGAATCAGAAAACGACGCTTGTTTCTGAAAAGAATATCAGCAGGGCACTGAATGGCAAAATTACCTTCCGCCATGTGGGTTTTATCTACCCCGATTCGGGCATCAAAGCATTACAGGATTTTGATCTTACAGTTGAAGCAGGTGAATCGGTAGCGATACTGGGAACGACCGGCTCGGGAAAAAGTACATTGGCACATTTGCTATGCCGGCTATACGACCCGACCGAGGGCCAGATATTGATCGACGACATTCCGATGAAGGACTACGATGTAAGCGGGTACCGTCGCCAGATCGGCTACGTGCCGCAGGATGTGTTCCTCTTCTCGGACAGCATTCAGAACAACGTGCGGTTCGGCACCGAGGATATGCCTTTTGAAAGAATTGAGCAAGCTGTGAAGGATGCCGATCTTTACAACAATATCAAAGATTTCCCACAGGGCTACGACACCATGCTCGGCGAAAGGGGTATTACACTCTCCGGCGGCCAGAAACAGCGGCTTTCGATTGCCCGCGCCATCGCCCGCGATCCGAAAATCCTCGTCCTCGACGATTGCCTTTCCGCGGTAGATACCAATACTGAAAACATCATCCTCAACAACATGAAGCGGATCATGGACCAGCGTACCTCGGTGATTATCTCCCACCGTGTCTCTTCCGCCAAACTGGCCGACAGAATCGTAGTCCTCGACGACGGCCATATTGTTGAACAGGGCACACATGCGCAGCTAATGGCACTGAACGGGGCATACAAGGAGCTTTATGAAAAGCAGTTGATTTCGGAAGAGGTGTAGTGTTTTACGCGCTTGCCAAATCCATCCGACCCGCAATAATTAAGTAGCCCTACTGAACCAGCCTCTTCACCTCCTGCCGAAGTTCCCGCATTTCCTGATGCAGGCTCTGTAAGCTGATTTCGGTTTTGTCCGCTTCCAGGTTGAAAGACAATTTACTGTTGACTTGCCAAATTTCGCGGATATCGTTACGGTCGACGCGGATGGGTGCATACTCAGGGTTAAGCGATATAAGGTTTACAAAAGCCGAATCCTTCTCTTTCTTCACTTTCTTTACCAGCACGCTATCGACGGTCACTACCACATACATATTCTTATCACTCAACCCATCCCAATCGTCCACCGCACGGGCCCAGATCCATTCTCCCGACTGTATGGCCGGCGTCATACTGTCGCCATCAACCTGAAACCCCCGGAATGTCGCATTGCGGTATTCGGGCAGCGGGATGGTAAAGGCGGGTAACGCTTCAAACCATTGTGCGTCGCCGATATTGTTGGGATAACCCGCGGCTGCTTTTGCACTCACGAGTACAATGTTATCCTTACCGGACTGATCTACCGTCACGACTTTCGGATGGACAAATACTTTATCCGCATAAAGGTATTTCTGTGCACTGTCCCCAAATAGCCAGAGCGGATTGATGTGGTATTTTTTGAGCAGTTCCTTCACAACCTGCCCGGGTATGCGCGTACGCCCCCGCTCGATATCGGCGGTGGTCGCACTGATTCCCAGTTCCTCGGCAAAGGCCGCCTGGGTGAGATTGAGCTCCTCCCTTATCTGTTTAAAACGTCTGAATTCTTCATCAATCGCCATAAGCATGTTCGATGGGTTGCTGGTTGACCTTGCATTGATATTTCAAACTTACAAAAATTTTGGAATAATTCCTTTTAACAAATGGATATGATCCATATATTTGGAATAAATCCATAATTTTGTAAAAAATCCAAACAGTAGTGGACCGTGCGATATTACATTTTGATTTGGATACCTTTTTCGTATCTGTAGAGCGCAAGCAGGATAGTCGGCTTGAAAAAAAGCCTATTCTCGTCGGCGGAACCGGCGACCGGGGGGTAGTGGCTGCCTGCAGCTACGAAACCAGGCAGTTTGGTGTGCATTCGGGCATGCCGATGAAGATGGCGCGGATGCTGTGTCCGGAGGCGACGGTCATTCGGGGAAACGGGGAAACTTATTCCAAACATTCAAAAGAAGTAAGCGAAATCATCAGCCAAAATGTACCTGTATTTGAGAAGGCAAGTATTGATGAGTTTTATGCGGATTTGTCGGGTATGGACAAATATTTCAATTGCTTTGGAATGGCCAGCGAGCTACGGCAGCGCATTATCAGGGAAACCGGCCTCCCGATTTCGTTCGGGCTGTCAACCAACAAGCTCGTTTCCAAAGTGGCGACCGGGGAGGCGAAGCCTAATAACCAGTTGCAGGTGGAGGCCGGCACCGAAAAAGTCTTTCTCGCCCCAATGGAGGTTCAGAAAATCCCGATGGTAGGCGAGAAAATGAACCAGACGCTCAACAATCTGGGAATCAGATATGTGAAAACGATCCAGGAAATGCCCATGGAAATAATGGGACAGGTTTTAGGCAAAAACGGCGTTGCGCTCTGGAACCGTGCCAACGGACTCGACAACTCTCCCATCATTCCGTTCCACGAGCGCAAATCAATTTCCAGCGAACGGACTTTCGGAAAGGATACGGGCGATGTGCGGAAAATGCGTGAAATGGTGAGAGCGATGGCCGAAACGCTGGCTTTCCAGTTGCGGACGGGGGAAAAGCTCACCTCCTGTGTTTCGGTAAAAATCCGCTATTCCGATTTCAATACATTCTCAAAGCAGCTGAAAATCGCCTATACGTCGGCCGACCATGTGCTTATCCCGCATATCGAAAGGTTGTTTGACCAGCTTTACAACCGGCGTATGATGGTGAGATTGGTCGGAGTCAGTTTCAGCGATCTCGTGACGGGCAACTATCAGATCAACCTCTTTGATGATACCGAGGAGCGGCTGAACCTCTATCAGGCCATGGATTACATTAAAACCAAATACGCCTACAATAAGGACGGCGATCAGATCCTGACCTGGGCCAGCACAATGGGCATCTCGGATATCGGCGCCATGGGAAACCCGTTCAACGGCGAGCCACCCATTATCCCGGCACATCGGAATGCTTAGTAGCTGTCTCAACTCTCTACCGGGCCACGTTAGTAGCGCCAAAGTAAGTACTCCGTTCCGTTCTTTCAAATACTCATGTTACTCAACTGTCACTCTTTTTTCAGCCTTCGCTTCGGGACGATTCCTGAGGATGAACTCCTTGCGCTTTGCAGGGAGAACGGATACGACTGTGTCGCGCTGACGGACATTAACAATACGTCGGGATGTCTGAACTTTATCCGCATGGCGCCCAGGTACGACGTTAAGCCCATTGTCGGGATCGATTTCCGTAATGGTGTGACGCAGCAGTTTGTGGCCCTGGCGAAAAACAACAGAGGCTTTCAAACATTGAATGCCTATTTGTCGGCTCAGAAACTTACGGATGTCCTGTTCCCCGATCGTGCGCCGGAAATGGAGGACGTTGTATTTATCTATCCCTTCGAAAAGCTGAACAAAGAGCGGCGCGAACAGTTCCGGCCGAACGAGTACATCGGCATTTCAATGCAGGACCTTGACAAGCTGCATTACTCGCCGCTCCACCGGTTTATGGATAGGCTCGTTATCCAGCAGCCGGTTACGTTCCGGAACAAAAAGGATTTCAATGCGCACCGGCTGCTGCGGGCTATTGATGGCAATACGCTGCTGAGCAAGCTTTCGGTGTCCGAAACGGGGAAGGAAAACGAACAGATCGTGGCGGCAAAAGTGCTGGAATATCAATTTAAACAAAAAGATTTCCGGGCTATCCTCGAAAACACCCGCAAGCTGATGGATGAATGCAATATCCATTTCAGCTTTGGCGAGGAACGTGAACACCAGAATCTGAAAGTATTTGGCAAAAACGAAGAAGAGGATTTCAAACGGCTAAGGTCGATGAGCTATCAGGCACTTGGCTACCGTTATGGCGATAATATTACCGACGATATTTTCGACCGGATCTCCAAAGAGCTGGAAATGATACGATTACAAAACTTTGTTCCGTTCTTTTTGGTCAACCAGGATATTGTGAACTACGCACGGCAGAAGGGCTATTACTATGTCGGCCGTGGCAGCGGGGCGAATAGCATCATCGCCTATTTGCTCAACATTACCAACGTCGACCCGATCGAGCTGGATTTGTATTTCGAGCGGTTTATCAACCTTCACCGCAAAAATCCGCCCGATTTCGACATCGATTTCTCCTGGCGCGACCGCGAGGATGTGACCAGGTATATTTTCGATACCTACGGAAAAAATGGGCAGGCAGCACTGCTGGCGACGTACAGCACATTCCAGCACAGCTCGGCCGTGCGCGAACTCGGGAAGGTTTTCGGTTTACCGGCCTATGAAATCGACGCATTGAGCAACGGAAAATACGACCCGAAAAAGCTTGACCAGCTCTCAGGGCTGGTGATCCGGTACGCCGACTATTTACAGACCAACAACCAGCCAAACCATTTGAGCATTCATGCGGGCGGTATACTCATTTCGGAACGGCCAATGCACTATTTTACGGCAACGGACGTCCCGCCGAAAGGCTTTCCCACCACGCAATTCGACATGGTCATTGCCGAGGATGTGGGGTTGAACAAATATGACATCCTGGGTCAGAGAGGGCTTGCGAAGATCAAGGAAACACTTGAAATCATTCGTTACAATCGCCCTGAGGCAACCGATTTTGACATTAACGATGTACGGAAATTCAAAACCGACCCGAAAATCAATGATCTGATCAGGCAGGCGCAATGCATTGGCTGTTTCTACGTGGAGTCGCCGGCGATGCGGATGCTGCTGAAAAAACTGGAAGTGGACAACTACCTCGGACTCGTAGCAGCCAGCTCCATTATCCGGCCGGGCGTAGCCAAAAGCGGGATGATGCGGGAATACATCCTGCGCCACCGCCATCCCGAAAAACGGAACGAAGCGCATCCCCGCTTGCTGGAACTGATGGAGGAAACCTACGGCATCATGGTGTACCAGGAAGATGTGATCAAGGTCGCGCATTATTTTGCCGGCCTGACGCTCGGTGAAGCCGATGTGATCCGCCGCGGAATGAGTGGCAAATTCCGTGGGCGCGAGGAGTTTGAGCGGGTGAAAAAGAAGTATTTCAAAAACTGCCGGAGCAAGGGTTACGACGAGACAATGACGATGGAAATCTGGAACCAGATCGCCAGTTTCGCCGGATTTGCCTTCGCCAAGGGGCATTCGGCCTCCTATGCCGTCGAAAGCTATCAGACGTTATTCCTGAAAGCCTATTTCCCGTTGGAATTTATGGTAGCCGTCCTCAACAACGGCGGCGGCTTCTACGCGCCAGAGCTGTACATCCACGAGGCACGGATGCTCGGCGCGCTCGTACATGCACCCTGCGTGAACCATAGCGAAGCGCAGGCGACGATCGAAGGAAGCCAGATTTACCTCGGCATGCAGTTTCTGAATGCGCTGGAAGAGAAAACCATCGAGCGGATACTCAGCGCGCGCAAGCAGGACGGCCCGTTCACATCCCTGAACGACTTTCTCGACCGTGTACCGATTTCGATCGAACAACTCACGATCCTGATCCGGATCGACGCATTCCGGTTTACAGGCATCGGCAAAAAAACGCTGCTTTGGAAAGCACATTTCCGGCTTAGTACTACGCCGGTTAAAGTACCGCAAAAACAGCTGTTCCATACCGAAATCAAGGATTTTGAACTCCCTGAGTTTCATTCGTCCATTCTCGACGATGCCTATGACCAGATCGAGCTCCTCGGCTTTCCGCTTTGCAGCCCGTTCAATCTGCTGAAAAACCCGTTACCCAAAAGCGTGATGTCGCGTGATTTACACAATTATGTGAATCAGGAAGTTGTACAATATGGATATCTGGTCGCGCTCAAAAACACCCGGACAACGCGCGGCGAGTCGATGCAGTTTGGAACCTTCCTGGATTATGAAGGACATTTTATCGATACTGTCCATTTTCCCACGGCGGCCGCGAAAGTGAATGGTTCGATCAAAGGCGTCTACAAGATCCGAGGCGTGGTGACGGAAGAATTCGGGTTTCTGACAGTCGAAGTGGCGGAAATTACGCGGATGGAATCTGCCGCGCGCTGACACCGCGCCTGTTGCGTACGGACGCGATGTCTGAAACCAATTCCCAGAACAGCCATATCAGAAGGCCGTTCCGGATGTTCAGGATAACCACCATCTGCAGTTGCTTTGAAATCAAGCTGTAATAATGTCCCGGGAATATCAAAACAGTCAGCATCAGCACCACTGTGAAGATCAACGACGCCCTGACCCTGCAAAAAGGGATCAGTGGCAACAGCCAGATCAGGTATTGCGGGGAAAGAACCTTGTTGAGCAGGATAAATAAAAGTATCTGTCCCGCGGCCGCCGCGTTCAACCGCCGGAATGTAATGCCACCCGAAGCTTGTGCCCGGTAAAATGTCAGGCATAGAAAGATCATCATCGCCAGGAAACAAGCCGGTATCAAGATGTTGATGCATTGCAAAACAGCACCCGAAAGCGGCGTAACCAGATGCATGGCTCCGAAACTATGCTTAACATCGAGCGTGATCAGCCCGGTTTGTTCCAAAAGCAGTAAAATACCCCCTGCAAGGCTCTCGATTTGAATGCCGCGCAGCATGTGGTAATACATAAAATCGGAAGCAGCGTCCATCCCGATCCAGGCAATGCATCCGAGTATCGCAGCACAAATGCAACAGGCACCGGCCGCCAGCTGAAACAAGCCCCTCCCATTCCGGTTAAAAATACAATACACTCCGAAAACAGGGATCAGAACAATGCTATATAGTTTCGCTGCGATGGAGACCATCAGCGACATTCCCGAAATGAACGGTTGGCGTGAAACGTATGCAATGGCGAGCAACGTAAGCAGCGCCGGAAAGGGATCAAAGCGAAAAAGGAAAATGGGAAGGAAAAACAGCGTCGCTATCAGAAAGCGGGGCAGCGCGCTGCCGCTGGCGTCCAATCGGTTAATAATCCAGGCCATGGCTGCCCCCAGCATCAGGTTTTGCACTATAAACCAGCAAACATAACTTTCGAACGATCCGCCTCCCAGCTGGCTGAGAACACCCGGAAGCAGAATTGGAATAATCGAAAAAAGCGGGTACTCGATGCGAAAATCACGATATGGCACCTGCCCGTTCATTATTTTTAAAGCAACGCTTTGGTACAGCGACAAATCCTGGATGTGACCATGGAAACGGAATAATAAGTAATAGCTTTCCAGAACAAGGTAAACCAGGATCGCCGACAGCACCAGAACATGGCGCGGACTTTTTGTAAGGTACTTTCTTAGAACAGCATTGTCTGCGACAAGCTGCACGCCGGGGATTTTGAATTCAGACATTATCGGGACGGGGGTTTACATCCTTAGGGTATGGGTATGCAAAATTGATAATGCGTCCGGATAACTCTCCGGGTACATTTCCGTTTGTTAGTCTGTTTTTGAAGAAATTATTTAAAACTAGCAACTCCCGTGCATTTTCAAAACAATTAATTTTCGGAGCTGTTGCCATACGGTTGTCAACAGGCGGCTGTTTATTGCATCCATTGTCAACCTGAAACCAACAGAGCTATGGAAAAACTGGATCTTGCCAGGCATTACAAAAGTTACTACACCGCCAAGGGGAAACCTGAGCTGGCTTACATCGAAAAGGCGCAATACCTGTCTATTCAGGGTAAGGGCGACCCTTCGGGCGAGGAGTTCATGCAGAAAATCCAGCTGATATATCCGGTTGCCTATGCATTGAAATTCGCATTCAAAGCACAAGGGAAAGATTTTGTGGTGGCCAAACTGGAAGGTTTGTGGTGGTACGACGAAAACCGTTTCAGGAACGCTACCATCGACAATGCCCCTCAAACCGTTCCCCGTAGTGAATGGGAATACCGGCTGGTGATCCGCATTCCTGAATTTATCGGGAAAGAAGATGTGGAGTCAGCCGTCGCCCAAACGGTGGCAGGAAAGGGATTAACCAAAGCCCGCGAGGTCACTTTTTTTGAAATGGCGGAAGGGAAAGTCGTACAAATGCTCCATACGGGCCCATTCGATAGCGAACCCGAAACACTGGCGAAACTGAACGATTTCATTACGGCCAATGCGTTTGGCCGTAATGGGCTGCACCACGAAATTTACCTGTCCGATTTCCGCAAAACACCCCCGGAGAAGCTTAAAACCATTCTGCGCGAGCCAGTTAAATAGCATATCAGTTGCGCCATTTGAGAAAAACAAACCGCCGGTGTTTCGTTTACGATACCGGCGGTCTTTTTACAAAACATTTCCGCTACACCCTTTGCAATCGCAATCTTTAACAATATATTTCGCCCCTCCTGAATTTTATCAAAATTAAAATTAGCAAAATGAAAAAGGCGTTCATAGCATTATGCTTGGCCGGATGGGGTGTGGTTTCTGTTGCGACAGTGCATGCACAGAACCTGAGCACTCAAAAAATCCCTCTCGATCCCAGTGTAAAGACCGGAAAACTGAAAAACGGAATCACCTATTACATTAAAAAGAACGCCGAACCCAAGAACCGGGCAGAGCTCCGGCTTGCTGTAAAAGCGGGTTCTGTACTGGAAACGGACGCACAGCAAGGGCTGGCGCATTTCATGGAGCATATGAATTTTAATGGGACCACGCATTTTCCGAAGAATGAGCTGGTCAATTTTCTGCAAAAAACCGGCGTGCGTTTTGGTGCCGATTTGAATGCGTATACGGGTTTTGACGAAACCGTTTACATGCTGCCCATTCCAACCGATTCGGCCGGCTTGCTCGAAAAGGGTATCCAGGTGCTCGAAGACTGGGCAAATGGCGCACTACTGGATCCTTCCGAAATTGAAAAGGAGCGCGGTGTGGTTTTGGAAGAATCCCGCATGGGTCGTGGCGCACAGCAGCGCATGCGCGACAAGTTTCTAAAAGTGATCCTCAACAATTCGCGCTATGCCGAGCGGCTGCCGATCGGAAAAGACAGCATTCTGAAAAGTTTCAAACCGGAGACAATCAAGGCATTTTACCAAGACTGGTACCGGCCGGACCTGATGGCCGTGATCGCCGTCGGCGACTTTGATGTTGCGAAAGTCGAGGCCCTTATCTCGCAGAAATTCGGCTCCATTAAGCCGCCTGTCAATCCCAAGAAAAGGACCCGTTATGATATTCCGCTTGACGGATCTACCAAAGTGGCGATTGTAACCGACCCTGAGTACCCGCAGAACCTCATTCAGTTGATCTACAAACAGCCGAATACCAAGGAAAAGTCGTTACAGGATGTGCGGAACAACTTTGCGCAGGAACTGTACAATTCGATGATGGGCCAGCGTATCCAGGAGCTTACCCAAAAGGCCAACCCGCCATTCCTCTACGGGGCGAGCCAGTATGGTGATTTTCTCGGAAACCTGGATTCCTACACTTCCATCGCGCTCGCCAAAGACGCTGCCTCAATGAAAACTGCGTTGACGACACTGCTGGAAGAGAATGCAAGGGTCCAGAAATTCGGTTTTACACAACCTGAACTCGACCGTGCGAAGAAAGACTTTTACAACGCGATAGAGGAGGATTATAAAGAGCGGGACAAAACGAAATCAGCAAACCATGTGCAGGAATACCTGAACCACTTCCTCCATGAAAAGGCATTTATGGGTGCGGAAGCATATTTCGAGTTTGCCAAAAAGCACCTCGAAGGCGTGACGCTGGCGGAGATCAACGGTCTTGCTAAAAAATACATTACTGATAAAAACAGGGCCGTGGTGATCATGGGACCAGAAAAAAGTAAGGATGCACTTCCTACCGAAGCGGAGATCCGTTCCTTGCTCAACGAGGCTGGCAAGGAAGTGACGGCCTATGTGGACGACGTTGTGGACGCACCATTGCTGAAAACCGAACCCACACCCGGCAAGGTCACAGCTGAAAAGACATTGGATAAACTTGGCGTCACAGAGCTCACGTTATCGAACGGCGTGAAAGTGCTTTTGAAACCAACCGATTTCAAAAATGATGAAATCCTGATCAAAGCGACTGCAAAAGGTGGATATTCGCTTTTCGCGGGTGAGCGCGAGACCGGGATTTTCACCAGCTACCTCGTACAATCGGGCGGCGTGGGGCCTTACAACCAGACACAACTGCAAAAATTCCTCGCGGGCAAGACCGCAAGCGCAGGCCCGTACGTGAGCGAGTTGACGGAGGGTATCGGCGGCAATACCAATCCCAAAGATCTGGAAACGACGTTACAACTGATCTACGCCTATTTCACGGAGCCACGTAAAGATGCCGATGTAGTAACCGGCATATTGGCAAACCAGAAAGCTTACCTGGAAAATATGCAAAAAACACTGACTCCGGAGAAAGTGTATTCCGATTCACTGAATGCGGTATTGACGAGCCACAATCCGAAACGTCAGCCTCTGAAACCCGAAAGTATCGACAAAGTGAGCCTCGACCGGGCATTTGAAATTTACAAAAACCGCTTCGCCGACGCGTCAGATTTCGTGTTTACCATTGTTGGCGCTTTCAAACCGGAGACCATTAAGCCGCTGATCGAGAAGTACCTGGGTAGCCTTCCGTCGAGTGATCGCGACGACAGTTTCAAACATCCTGACATTTTTCCACCAAAAGGACGCATCGAAAAGGTGATTTATAAAGGTTTAGAGCCTAAAAGCCGGGTAACATTGGTTTCGAGCGGCGAATACGACTACAACCCTGAGAACAACATCCAGATCGAAGCATTGCAGGAGATTTTACAAATTAAGCTCATCGAATCGCTGCGGGAAGAAGAAAGCGGCGTGTATGGGGTAAGCGTTTCGGAAGGAACTGATAAGTTTCCGACCGGCCACTATCGTTTTTCAATCGGCTTCGGCTGTGCGCCCGAAAATGTAGATAAACTGGTAAAAAGAGCGCAAGAAGAGATCAGCAAGATCAAAACAAACGGCGCGGACCAGAAGGATATCGAGAAATTCGTTGCCGAAACACAGCGAAAAACAGAAACCGCACTCAAAACCAACGGGTTCTGGCTTGATTACCTCGACGACAACACCTTCCTCGGCGACGATCTGAATGAGATTTTCGAGCAGGACAGGCTGCTCAAATCAATAACCGTTGCGAGCACCAAAGCCGCTGCGCAAAAATACTTCAATGACGACAATTTCATCAAAGTGGTGCTGATGCCCGAGAAGAAGTAACAGTATCCCCGACTTTGGCTAAAGCCGGTCATGTGCTATGACGTCTAACCCAGGGCTGAAGCCCTGGGTTAGCATAGATGTTCGAGAGACGCTCGGCATCTCTACCCACCTTATGGATCTGCTATCCCGGGACTGAGCCACGCAATACAACCCACACCCCAGGGCTTCAGCCTTGGGATACAGCCCGTCGCAGGACATCGCAGTCAGCCCCTGACATCCATCCCAAAGCGCTACACGCAACGCCCGGGCACCGCCGCACCATCGCCCACAACCCAAGGCTTCAGCCTTGGGGATACAGCGCCCCGCTACTCAGGACATCGCATACCAACCCCGGACATCCATCCCAAAGCGCTACACGCTACGCCCGGGCACCGCCGCACCATGGTCCACAACCCAAGGCTTCAGCCTTGGTATCACAGCTCCCTCCAGCTACTCGGGACATCGCATATCAACCCCGGTCATCTATCTCAAGCGCTACACACACAACGCCCGTGCACCGCCGCCCCATGGCCACAACCCAGGGCTTCAGCCTTGGGATACAGCGCCCCCGCTACTCAGGACATCGCATATCAACCCCGGTCATCTATCTCAAGCGCTACACACACAACGCCCGTGCACCGCCGCCCCATGGCCACAACCCAAGGCTTCAGCCTTGGTATCACAGCTCCCTCCAGCTACTCGGGACATCGCACACCAGCCCCGGACACCAATCCCAAAGCACTACACGCAACGCCACGGCAGCGCCGCGCAATGGCCACAACCCAGGGCTTCAGCCTTGGGATACAGCGCCCCCGCTACTCAGGACATCGCATATCAACCCCGGTCATCTATCTCAAGCGCTACACACACAACGCCCGTGCACCGCCGCCCCATGGTCCACAACCCAAGGCTTTAGCCTTGGTATACAGCGCCCCTCGCTACGCAGGACATCGCATACCAGCCCCGGACATCTATCCCCACAGCGCTACACACTACGCCCGGGCGCCGCCGCCCCATGGCCCACAACCCAAGGCTTCAGCCTTGGGTCACAGCCGCCCCTGACTCCGGCTTTAGCCAAAGTCCACACCATCGTACCCGATGCCCCTTGCAAAGGCTCCAAACTCCTCCTGAAAGCTGCGCTTTCCATGGTGCACCTGCTGATTGTCGATATACCTTCTCACAAATGGAAGCCTGCTTTCGCTGACGGACGCTGCAAAATATTTGTCAGCCCATTCGAAATTGCCACTCACCAATTTCATTTTGTTAGCCCAAAAGGCACTTTCACCTTTCAGAAGCTGCATTTGTTTGGATATGCCATACTCACTTTTCAGCAGCATCAGCACGTGAATATGATCGTGGTAGCCGTTAATCCGATCAATGTATATCTCCTTGCTCTTCGCGTTTTTCTGGATATGCTGGCAAAATTGCGCCAGAATTGGCGGTTGCAAAACGGGTGATCTGCGTTTGGTCCCCCAAACCGCGTGGATACAGATTTTCACGTAAGACATTAATGTACGGGATGGATAGTGAATCAATAGTTATCATCCCTTTATACGCAAGAATCCAAAACGGTGACACTTTGTAGAATACCGGCGCAATTTGCTTCCTGAGAGCCGGACAGCCTATATACACGCACGCCCCCGGGGCCTTGGCTCCGAGGGCGTGCGTAATACTTGTGTAAAATAAGACTATGCCATTTTTCTCAGCCCCTGAATCAGAGACTCCAACCCATTCATCTTGATTTCCAGCATGGTACCCAGTAACATACCCAGCTTGCCGGACGGGAAACCTTCGCGATAGAACCATTCGAGGTAGGATACCGGGAGGTCCGCGATCACTTGGTCCTTGTATTTACCAAATGGCATTTTGTAGCTGATCAGATCTTTGAGGATCTCACTGTTCGGATGTGTTAACTCTTGCATACTCAGTTATTTCACGCCTCGTTGCCGGCGCGAAGTTTAAAAATCAAGTTGGTTTTTAATTCAAATAAATCCTTTTCAAGCCCTACCGGATAGGTATGCGGGTTTACAAATCGTTTAATTCCCTTATAAAAATGTGCCAGCTGTTCCTGCAAACGCTTGCGCGTGTCATGAACGGACGGCAGTTTGTAGACCAGCCGACCTTGCGCGAAAACGGGGACGAGCAAATCCTCGTGATGCACTGACTCGTCAAACGACCGATTTTTTGTAAAATCATACGGGTCCACCATCGTAGCTTTCCCGATCAGCGGCGTTTCGGTATTAAATATCATATCCGAAACAAAACCGCTCGCATCCCTGAACCGACGAACCTGCTGAATACCAGGCGTAGATACCTTGATTGCCTGCTCCGACAGTTTCAATTTGTAGTCCCACTCGCCCGATTCGCCGCGGATCGCCGCGAGCTTAAAAACACCGCCTAATGCAGGCTGATCATAAGCCGTGACGAGTTTTGTACCGACCCCCCACACATTTATTTTCGCGCCCTGGATCTTCAAACTGTCCATAATGTACTCATCGAGGTCGTTACTGGCCACAATGTTCGTTTTCTCGAAACCAGCCTCGTCCAGGATTTTCCGCGCTTCGATACTCAGGTATGCAAGGTCGCCCGAGTCGAGGCGGATGCCTGCCAGATCATGGCCGTGGGCGCGCAATTGCTTGCCCACCTCTACCGCATGCCGCACGCCATTCAGCGAATCGTAGGTATCCACGAGCAGCGTCACATTGTTCGGCATATGCTTCGCATAGGTTTCAAAAGCTTCCAGTTCGTTATCGAAAGACATAACCCAGCTGTGGGCGTGCGTACCTTTCACAGGAATATCGTGTAGTTTTCCGGCAAGCACGTTAGAGGTAGCGTCGAAACCGCCAATGTAAGCGGCCCGGCTTGCCGTTACGCCCCCGTCAGGTCCTTGTGCCCGGCGGAGGCCAAACTCGAGCAATGCATCGTCTTTCGCGATCAGCCGCATCCGGGCTGCTTTGGTAGCTACCAGCGATTGAAAATTGATCAGGTTCAACAGCGGCGTTTCCAGGAGCTGGCACTGCAATATCGGCCCCTGAATACGAAGGAGCGGCTCGTTAGGGAACACGATCGTTCCTTCCGGGATGGCATCGATGCTGCATTGCAGCTCCATTTTGCGGAGGTAATCAAGAAAGCCTTCATCAAACAGCTTGTTGCCATCGCTGCCCGCGAGCGAGCCGATATAGGCCAGGTCTTCGTCGCTGAAACGGTACTCCTGCAAATATTCGATTACGCTGCTGAGCCCGCAAGCGACCGTAAATCCGCCCTGAAAAGGGTGTTTCCTGAAATAGAGGTTGAAGACCGCCTCCTGTTCTGCCTTACCCGATTTCCAGTAGCCATAAGCCATCGTGAGTTGATACAGATCAGTCAGAAGGCTCATCGAAGTATCGTATAGCTGGTTGATCATCTCTTCTGTGGTTGGTGTCTTAAAGCCGCCTAATTACTAAAAAAACGGCATTATAGCTACCAATAGTGAGTTTGCAGCGCAACCATTGACCGAATGGTAATGGGTTTATTATAAATAACAAAAGCGGGGCCGCTACGAAAGCAACCCCGCTCCTACTATTACTTAAATGAATCAGATCGCTTCGAGAATGCGCTCGATTGCTACCTGATAACCGATCTTCTCTTTCAATTCACTGATGTGGACGCGCTCCTGCTCCATCGAATCGCGGTGGCGGATGGTAACGGTATCATCTTCCATTGTCTGGTAATCCACCACGATGCAGAACGGCGTTCCGATAAGGTCCTGACGGGTGTAGCGCTTACCGATCGCTGCATTGTCGTCGTAGACCGTGCGGAACGACGATTTCAGCGAGTTAGCGAGCATCTGCGCTTTTTCAGCAAGTCCGTCCTTTTTAACCAATGGGAGCACAGCCGCCTTGAATGGCGCCAATGCGGGGTGCAGTTTCAGGAAAGTACGTTCTTTCGCGCTGTCACCTTCGCCTACCGATTCCACCGTGTAAGCATTGCAGAATGTGGCGAGGAACAGACGGTCGGCACCAACGGATGTTTCCACTACGTAAGGAATGTAGTTACCGTACGGCTTGCCATTCTCATCGAGGTCGGCGTCAAAATACTGTTGTTTCTTCTTAGAAAGCTCCTGATGGTTGCGCAAGTCGAAGTCGGAACGGGAGTGGATACCCTCGATTTCGCGGAAACCGAACGGAAATTCGAACTCGATGTCCACGGCTGCTTTCGCATAATGCGCAAGCTTGTCGTGGTCGTGGTATTTCAGTTTTTCAGCGGGCAGACCTATCGCCTGGTGGAATTTCATCCGTCCTTCTTTCCATTTGTCGTACCATTCTTCCTCAGTACCGGGCCGCACGAAGAATTGCATTTCCATTTGTTCGAACTCACGCATACGGAAGATGAACTGCCGCGCCACGATCTCATTACGGAACGCTTTTCCGATTTGTGCGATACCAAAAGGCACCTTCATACGGCCGCTTTTCTGCACATTGAGGAAGTTCACGAAAATTCCCTGCGCGGTTTCAGGGCGAAGATAAATCATACTGGACTCTTCGGCTACCGATCCTACCTGCGTGCTGAACATCAGGTTGAACTGGCGAACTTCCGTCCAGTTGGTTGTACCTGATACCTGGCATTTAATGTCTTCCGCAATGATCAGCTCGCGAACACCATTCAGGTCTTCGGCGCTGAGCAAACGGCCCATTTCGGCTAGCAATGCTTTCGCCTTTTCTGGCTGGCCGTCCTTTTCATATTGCTCTGCCTTGCCTTCCAGGAGTTGGTCTGCGCGGTAGCGTTTTTTGGAATCCTTGTTATCGATCATCGGATCGTTAAAGCCGTCCACATGGCCCGATGCTTTCCAGGTAAGCGGGTGCATAAAAATCGCAGCGTCGATACCGACGATATTGTCGTTCAACTGCGTCATAGCCTTCCACCAGGCGGCTTTCAGGTTATTTTTCAACTCGACGCCGTTCTGACCATAATCGTAAACGGCTTGTAATCCATCATATATTTCGGAAGAAGGGAATACAAAACCGTATTCCTTCGCGTGCCCAACAATGTCTTGCAAAGAGGTAGCAGGTGCCTGGCTCATTCTATTTGTTTAAAATCAATAAGAAAAAAGACTATTAAATCCATCAAAATCATGAATTTGGCAAAATTAGGGATTTTGACGGCATTGCGCATTCATCCCGGGACGGAATTCCGGTGTTAATTTTCCCCTGCCGTGCGTGCGCCGTTGAACAGGAATGTCCGTTAGCGAACATCAATACGCGTATTTTTCAATATAAATCACTAATAATCAAGCACAAACACCATTGGCATATAATTTATTTGTTTAGTAGTACTGACTAACAAACCTGCTTCCCCATGCTCTTCAACTACCTCAAAATATCGATCAGGAACTTCCGCAAGCAGCGGCTGTTCAGCGGGCTGAATATCCTGGGACTCGGGATCGGCATCGCCGCCGTCTGGCTCATGGTGCTGTATGTGGCCGACGAACTGAGTTACGACCGTTTCCACGCCAAAGCCGACCGCATTTACCGCGTGACGCAGGAAGCCGAATGGGCTACCGGGAGTTTCAAACTCGCGCCTACCTCGGCGCCATTTGCGCCGGCATTGCAAAACGAATATCCTGAAATCGAAAAGACGGTCCGAATCAGTGCGGAGGGCGGCGGCAAGATCCGCTTCGGTGAAAAGCAGGTTGATGCGTACGATATTTTTTTCACCGACGGTTCTGTTTTTGACATATTTTCCTACCCATTTCTCTACGGAAACCCGGCAACAGCATTGCGCGAGCCTCAGAAAATCGTTCTGACCAAAACCCTCGCAACCCGCATATTCGGTGATGCTTCAAAAGCAATGGGGCAAACCGTGTTTTTCTCCAATAATTTCCCCAACGTAGTTACAGGTGTAATCGACGACGTACCGGGCAACGCTCACATGAATTTCAGCGCGTTGAGGTCGCTGCCTCCGGATTTTACCGGCGGCTGGCAGGACGGGGACATTTACACTTATTTGTTATTAAAAGAAGGTGCGGACGCAAAGAAGCTCGAAGCCAAATTTCCCGCTTTTTATACTAAATACCTGCAGAAACAAATGGGTGATGCGGATTACCACCTGAATCTGCAACCGCTCACGTCCATTCACTTGCATTCGAACCTGGATTACGAGATCGGTACCAAAGGAAGTATCAAAACGGTTTACATTTTCTCCGCCATTGCATTGCTGATCCTGATCATCGCCTGCATTAACTATATGAACCTTTACACGGCCCGCTCGCTCAAACGCGTACGTGAGGTAGGCGTGCGCAAGGCCATCGGATCGCAGCGTTTCCAGCTCATCGGGCAATTTCTAACGGAGTCGTTCTTGATGACGGTACTAGCCGGGTTTGTAGGTTTTATTCTGGCTAAAGCGGCATTACCGTTCTTCAACCAGCTTGCCGAAAAATCGCTGAACCTGGATTTTCATGACAACAGCATGACCACAGTCGTTATCGGTGCCGCGTTTCTGCTGCTGATCGGGCTGCTCAGCGGGTTGTACCCTGCATTAATGCTCTCGGGTTACCGCCCGGTTATCGCATTGAAAGGGCAGTTGGGCAGCCAGTCGGGCGGCGCGGGATTCCGGCAATCGCTGGTGGTATTCCAATTTGCGGCCACCGTCGTGATGATCGCCTGCTCGGGCATTGTCTACCGGCAGATCCAGTATGTCAATGACAAGGATCTGGGCTTTAATAAAGACCAGGTTCTCACTTTCCATATCGATAAAAACGAGGTTCGCACGCAGGTAAGCGCACTGAAAGAAAAACTGGAACAAAACCCGGTCATCGAGAGCGCCGCATCCGCTAGTAATCCCATCGGCAACAATGCCATCGGCTCGACTGCATTATTCGTAGAAACCAATAATGGCGATATTCCTTCCACCACTCAAATGACGCAGCGCTTCATGGCCGACGCCGATTATCTGCGCACAATGGAAATCAAGCTTTTGCAAGGCCGCGATTTCATTAAAAGCTCGCCCGCCGACCTGGCCGGCTCAGTTCTTGTGAATCAAGCATTAGTCAAGAAACAGGGCTGGACAAACCCTATCGGAAAAAAAATGCGCTACCCTGCGGATAAGGATGGCAATGTACGAGAGCTGACCATTGTGGGTGTAACCAAAGACTTCCACATCTATTCCCTGCAACACAAAATCGAGCCGCTGGTGATCCAGCTCGCTCCTCCGATGGAACAAGATAATATGTATGTGCGCATCAATGCCACCAAAACGTCCGAAGCATTGGCATATATCAGCCAGGTTTACAAGACCTTCGATGCAGATGCCCGCCCCGAGTTTCAGTTTCTGGATGAGAATTTTGCCAAACAATACCAGGCAGAACAGCGCCAGGGCAACGTATTGCTGGCATTTGCCATACTGGCCGTTGTGATCGCCTGCCTCGGCCTGTTTGGCCTGGCGGCATTCGCTGCCGAGGCACGAACCAAGGAAATCGGTGTCCGGAAAGTGCTCGGCGCGAGCGTACAGGACGTGGTACTCATGCTTTCACGCGACTTTGTAAAATTAGTGCTCATCGCGATTGTGATCGGCACGCCCATAGCCTTCTACGCCATGACCCAATGGCTGCAAAACTTCGAATACCGCGAAACATTATCGTGGTGGGTCTTCGCACTGGCAGGCGTCGTCGCAATCGTCATTGCGCTGGTAACGGTAAGTTCGCAGGCGCTGAAATCGGCATTGACTAACCCTGTGAAGGCTTTAAGAGCGGAATAAGCGGAATTAAAGGGAGGATGGTTTTCTTTTCCTTCCTCCCTAAAACAAAAACATTATGCTAAAAAACTACCTGAAAATCGCTATCCGCAACCTCTGGAAGCACAAGCTGTTTTCTTTCATCAACATTACCGGCCTGGGTCTGGCGATGGCGTTCTGCTTTATGCAGCTGATCCAGGTGCAAAGCAGTTTTGAAAAGGACTCCTTCCATCCCTATCCCGACCGCACCTTCCGCATTCTCACCGATGCTACGGATAATGTCGGCGAAAAGCACTCGCTCGCTTCTACTCCGTTTCCGCTGGGTCAGAAGCTGGGCGATGGGCAAAGTGTGATCGAAAAGACGGTGCGCATTAATCGGTCATTCGGTACAAATCTGAGCAATGGCATCAAAACGCTCCGCACTTATGGGCTTTATGTAGAGCCGGGATACTTTGAAATCTTCGGGTTTCCGCTGGAAAAAGGGAAACCAGCCACGGAACCCTGGACGGCCGTGCTTACACACGAGATGGCGGAACGTTTTTTCGGCGACGCCAACCCGATAGGCAAAACACTCACAAACAGTGAGGTAGGCACATTCACTATTACCGGTGTTTTCAAGCCGCTCAAAAAATTCCGGACGCATTTGGATGCTGATATGGCGATATCGATGGCTACCCTGCCGCTCGTACGCAAGGATTTCAAAGCCGACGACTGGCTCAGTTACAATACCTACACATTTGTATTCCTTACCAAAGGCTCCACCCGCGCCGACCTCGACCAGGCACTGGCTCGTGTTTCCGCCGAGAATCAAAAGGCCGTCCGTTTCAAGGACATCAAATCGCATTCATTCCGCAGCCAGGCGTTGTCTGAGATTTCTCCGGACTGGGAAGGGCTGCTGGACAATCCCGATGTTGAGCCGATCTGGAAAATGGGCGTTAGCTTGCTAATTCCGCTTGTAATTATCGTCCTGGCGGGTTTCAACTACATCAACCTCACACTTACACGGTCGCTCAGCCGCGCGCGTGAGGTGGGCGTGCGCAAGGTCGCGGGCGCGAAAAAGTTTCAGCTGATCAGTCAATTCTTGGTCGAAACGGTTGTGATAGCACTGCTCGCTTTCGGGCTCGGGTACCTGGGGCTGTTGCTGCTGAAAGAATATATTCACGTAGGCTGGCTGACATGGGAGGTGAGTGATACGCGCATGCTTTGGGCGATTTTTATCGGTTTTACATTGTTTACCGGCTTTCTGGCGGGCATTTTGCCGGCACGGATACTGTCGTCCTATCAGCCTGTTCAAATCCTGAAAGGCGAATTGGCACCCACGGGTGTCGGTAAATTTGGTTTCCGGAAAACGCTCACTATTATCCAGTTCGTGGTCGCATTGGTTTTCATGACCGGTACCGGCATTATGAACAGCCAGTTTGAGTATATGGCGACCGACAACCAGAATTTCAACCGGAAGAATATCCTGAATATTCCACTGGTGCCCGACAGCGATTTCAAACTTCTGGCCAATGAAATGAGCCGGGAAGCGGGCGTGAAACGTGTAGGACTCACCTCCGCCACGTTGAACGAAGGCGCAGGAAAGGCTAAACTCGCGCCGCTATCACAACAAAACCCCGCCAATTCAGTAGAAACCTACATTTACGCCTCCGACCGGAATTTTATCTACAATATGCGGCTGCAATTCATAGCCGGCGAAAACGTCCCTGCATCCGCCGATACAACCGTCCATTTTGTCGTGTTGAACCAGAAAGCGGCGCAGTCGCTTGGCTGGAAGAATCCAAAGGAGGCAGTGGGGCAAACTATCCTCCTGAATGAAACTCAGGTGATCGTATCGGGGATTGTGAAAAACTTCTGCTTCATGCGCTACGAATTGCCGGTGGTACCACTGATACTGGCATTCGATCCGCGGGAAATAAAGGTCCTTTCGCTGGAAGTTATGGAAGGAACCGACCGTGAACACCTCGCTTCCGTATTGGAAAAAACCTGGAAACGGTATCACCCGCGCGAATCATTTGTGTATTCATGGTATGAAGACCAACTCTATGAGGACTATCTGGAAAATGAAGATCAAAAGATCATGGATTTGTTGGTGTTGGTCGTGTTCACGATCGCGGCGATGGGTTTGCTGGGAATGGTCACCTACTCCACCGCCAAACGCGTGAAAGAAGTGGGCGTGCGCAAAGTAATGGGTGCCAGCACCGCGCAGATCATGCGGCTGCTGTCGGGCTCGTTCGTGAAACTGATGCTGATCGCTGCGATCATCGCAATGCCGATCGGCTACGGACTTGGATCGCTGTTTCTCAACATTTTCACGTACCATCCCCACCTCGGTCCGGGCGTGTTCCTGACCTGCATCGGAAGCCTCGGGCTGATAGGCCTGCTCACCATTGGCATCCAGACCTACAAAGCGGCCGTTACCAACCCCGCCGAGACTCTACGGAATGATTGAAAAGGGAGTTTGCTATCCTCCCCTTCCTCCTTATTCGCTGTTAAAAATAGTTAAACACCCCGCCCCTCAAAATCAGCCATTTAAAAAACGCCTAGCTTTGAAGTATGTTAAAAAACTACTTCAAAATCGCCTGGCGGAACTTGCTGAAACGCCGCTTTTATGCACTGGTGACGATCGTTGGCCTTGCCGTCGGGATGACGTTCACGTTCCTGATGATGAGCTATATCCGGGGCGAACTTGGCGTGAATGCCGATCTCCGGAATGCGAAGAACCAGTACATCATCCGCAGCAAGTGGACCGACCCGAATATGGGTCTGGACCTGACGACCCTCGGGCCGCTTGGGAAAGCATTGAAGACAGATTACCCCAACCTGGTTGCCAATTATTATCGCTACGACGCCATAACCGTAGCCGTATCGCACGGAGACAAGCATTTCAGAGAGGATGTGCAGACGGGCGACTCTACGCTGCCGGCCATGTACGGCTTCCCGCTCCTGCACGGAAATGCGCAAACGGCATTGAATACCCCTAATTCAGTTGTTATTACCGAAAAAAAGGCCATGAAATATTTTGGCCGGACGGACGTCGTGGGCGAGTCGCTTACGCTTCACAATTTCATGGGCGGCAAACAGGAATACCAGATTACCGCCGTGATGAAAAACCCTCCTTTCAATTCGGTCACCCATTTGCTTACCACCGAGACGGAGATCTTCTTTCCGTTTAGCAGCCTGGAAGGCCGCAAAGGCTCGGAGGACAACTGGAATTTTGCCATCATGGTTACCTATATTGAACTGAAAGACGGCGTTACCCCTGCCGATCTTGCCAAGCCGATTGCGCGGGAGCTCGTCACACATGCACCGGAGGCCATCAAAGCTAATCTCAAAGTGTACCTGACCCCGCTCGGCGAGTATTACCGCGAGGCGAACAATGGTGTCGTCAATAAAATGATGCTGACACTTTCGGGCATTACCGTATTTATTTTATTAATGGCAATCGTCAATTTTGTCAACATCTCTATTGGCAGTTCCTCGTCGCGCCTGAAAGAAATAGGTGTACGAAAAGTATTGGGCAGCCTGAAACGGCAGCTCATCGGGCAATTTTTGGCTGAATCCATCCTGCTGTCGCTGTTGGCGATGGTACTTTCGCTGGGAATGTATGAATTGTTACGACCGTTTTTCAGTGATATTTTAGGCAAAGAAGTGGCGTCGCTCTGGTCGCTAATACCTTATGCGCTGGTCGTTCCGATATTGATTGCCCTGCTCGTAGGTATTGTCGCGGGTTTGTATCCGGCCCTGGTACTTTCGCGGATTCCGTCCGTAGAGTCTATGAAGGGAAAACTGAAATCGGTCAGGGATAATATCCTGTTCCGGCGCTCGCTCATTGCAGTCCAGTTTGTGATTGCATTGTTTGTGTTTGCCGGGGCGGGCATTGTGGCGCGGCAGGTCGACTATTTTTTCAATAAAAACCTTGGGTATAACAAAGAATCGCTCGTTACCCTCGGCGTCCCCCGTGACTGGACGCCCGCCGGGGAGGCCAAAATGGAACAGGTACGCGACGGGCTAGCCGGGCTCAAAGAGATTAAGGACATCAGTCTTTCCTATGAGATCCCGAATGGAAATGGGGGTGGCAGCAGCTTCTACAAACCCGGCCAGGATTCCACAGAGGCTGTTCAGGCTACATTGCTGCGCACGGATGTTGCCTATGCAAAAACGTACGATGTAAAATTGCTCGCAGGCGAGTTCCTTCAACCGCCGAACACCGCCTACCAGCCCGACCGCATCGTCATGAACGAAACGGCCGTCAAATCCCTCGGGTACGCAGGTGCGCGCGAGGCGCTTGGGCAACAGGTACGGGTACATGGTTATCCGAAACCGTTGACCATCGTAGGTGTAGCGCAGGATTTCCATTTCGGGTCCATGCACCAGGCGATCAAGCCACTTGTATTTGCCGATGTCCGCGGCACCAACTTTTACCGTTACCTGAGCATCCGCCTGAATCCGGGCAACATTGGTAGTTCCATCGCAGCCATCCAACAGAAATGGCACGAACTCATGCCCGATGCCCCATTTGAATATGTATTCATGGATGAAACCCTGCAAAAACTATATCAGTCTGAAATCCAGCTAAAAAAGGCCTCTCGCGTCGCAACGTTTCTTTCCGTGATCATAGTGTTCCTGGGTATCCTGGGAATGGTTTCGCTCAATGTAACCCGCCGGACCCGGGAAGTGGGCATCCGCAAGGTACTGGGCGCAACCAGCCTGCACGTAGTAATGCTTTTCCTGAAAGAGTTCCTGGCAATCCTCGCCGCGGCCATCCTGATCGCATTTCCATTAGCTATCCTGCTGGGAAATCGATGGTTGAAAACCTATGCTTACCGTGCGGAAATTGGCTGGGAAGTGTTTGCGGGAATAGCGATGCTATTCGGAATGATGATCACTGCGCTGGTTTGCGTACAGACATATAAGGCCGCGATAACCGACCCGGTGAAGAGTTTGAAAAGTGACTAACTCAACTTCACCGAAAACAAATCCTTCGAGCGCAAGTATACCCAGGTCACCACGACGAGCGTGAGGACGCCTCCCATCATGACCGATGGTACCGTCCCGAATGCCTTCGCCATTACGCCGGATTCGAAGGCGCCGAGTTCATTGGAGGAGCTTACGAATATACCATTGACTGCTGCCACCCGGCCTCGCATTTCGTCCGGCGGATAAATTTGAAGGATCGTTTGGCGTATGATAACGCTTACACTATCGAACACGCCGGTCGCAAAGAGGGCTGCACAGGAAAGCATGAAACTGGTGGAAGCGGCAAAAACGAGTGTAAATACCCCGAAACCGGCCACTGCGACCAACATATTGCGCCATGCATTATGTGTGGGCGGGAAATAGGCCATGGCAAACATCGTCAGCATGGAGCCTATGGAGGGCGCCGCGCGCAGCAGGCCGAGCCCTTCCGGACCTACTTTTAGAATGTCTTCCGCAAAAATGGGTAACAAAGCGATGACGCCTCCGAAAAGCACCGAGAACAAATCTAATGTCATGGCATACAGCACAATGCGTGTTTTGAAAACGAATTTAAAGCCCTCTTTCAGGCTTTCCATGATCGGCGTCACGATCTTTGGAAATTCGGGGCGGGTTTTAATCATACCCAGCAAAACCCAGCAGATCAGGAAGATGACTATAACGATCAGCAATGTGTTGGTGAGGCCCAGGTAGGCATATAGAAAACCCGCAGCAGCCGGACCGATAATGGCACCTGCCTGCGAAAAGGAACTGCTCCAGGTCGATGAATTATGGTAGATCGTTCGCGGTACAAGGAAAGGTTTCAGCGAGCTTGCCGCAGGCGAGTAGAAGCCTTTTGCAAAACCTATTAACCCAAAAACAGCATAAATGACCGCCAGGTGCTGCCATTCCGCCAACCTGTTGTAAACTCCTGGCTGGAAAGCCGTATATAATATCCCCGAACCCAGCAAAATCACCACCAGACTAACGTGCATGATCGTGATCTTGTTCTTCTGATCGGCCACATACCCTCCAAACAGCGACGTAATAATGAACGGGATAGCCTCCGCCAAGCCGATGAGTCCCAATGCGAGCGGGTCGTGCGTGGTTTTGTACAGTTCATAGCCCACAATCACTTCCTGAATGCGGATCGTGGCAGAAAAAAGAAAAGAATTGGATACAAAGAACCGGAAATCAGAATAGCGGAGCGCTGCGTACGGGTCGTTGGATGCTACTGTTTTCAAGTGAGCGTTTTAATGATACATGTTTTACATTTTGTTTACAATGTTTTACAGGCATTAGTTCGTAGAGCTGGGCCATGTCGGTATTTTTGACCGAGTTCATTGTATTCACCCAAAACAAAGCGTATATGCATTTCAAAGCCATTAAAATCATCCCTGCTATGGTGTTGTTTTGTTCCTTACAAGCTTCGGTTGCACTACCGAAATCGGCAGGCCCGGCTCATAGCAATCCAGTGCTGTTAAATGGAAAAGTAGTCACCATCGAACAGCTGACTTACGTCACCCGTGGTGTATTGACGCTCATGAAGGGCGACCCGGCTTCGGAACGGAAAACAAATATCCCGTTCCTGATATACCTGAGACGCGGCGGTAAGATCGTGGATGCGCAGGCAGATGCGCACAACCACGCGGTAATGTATTATGAAATCGCCGAAATACTGAAATCCGCCCAAGCCGGCGATCAACTGGTGATCGACCCCGTGCAGCCCAGCGATAAGGCAGCTCAAAAAGTGATTACGATTAAAAGCACGCAAATTGTTCCTCAATTCAATTGGTTTTATGGTTTGAACAAGAAAAAGGACAATTGCTGAAATTCGTTAAATTTGATCATTGGTTACTGGCTGTATGATGGCGTATATGAATGTCATTTTTAGAAGATTTGTGTTGCTGGCTGGCTTTTGTACCGGGCTTTCCGTTACTGCCATGGCCAATAGTGATGCGGTACGTTTTTCTGAAAATGTCAACCTGGCGCTCAGACGAACCGCTGACGTGCTGCTTCGGGCCAATGGCGATTCCCTGTCGGTGATCCCGCCGGTAAAGCAATCGGATGCGAACACCTTTTCGGTCCAAATGGATCGGATGTTCGATTATGACAAACTCCCTGAAACGTTACAACGGTCACTCACCTCCTACCATATTGATCGCCCGTACAGCGTGGCCGTGCTGGACTGCGAAACCGGCGAAGTAAAACTTGGCTATCAGTTCTTCGACCTGAATCAGCCCGACGGCATCCCGTGCAAGGGCCGTTCGCGCGATGAGGGGTGCTACACAGTGCAAATCCGGTTCACACCCGAAGCTCCGAAACCCAAATCTGCCGGCAATACCTGGCTCCTGGTTTCATTTGGCGGTACACTGGCCGGGCTCGGTTTTATCGCCTGGAACCGGGCACGGCATAAAAAAGTGCCCGAAACCAAGCCGCAAGATGTGCCCGCTCCGCATTCCCGGCTTACATTCGGCAATTCGTGGCTCGATACCGCCAACCAGACGCTCTATAACGGTGAATCCATTCAAACGCTGACATTCAGAGAGGCCAAATTGCTGGCCGTATTTGCCAGAAACATCAACCAGGTGCTGGAAAGGGACGCCATTCTGAAATCGGTTTGGGAGGATGAGGGCGTCACGGTCGGCCGGAGTGTCGATGTATTCGTTTCGCGTCTGCGCAAAATGCTGTCTGCCGATCCGCAAGTCAAAATCTCCGCCATACACGGCGTAGGATACAAAATGGAAGTCTATTCCTAACAAAATCCATGTTCAAAATCTTTTTTAAAATCGCAGCGCGTCAGCTCTGGCAGGGGCGGCTGTATGCGATGATCAATGTCGCCGGACTGGCGGTTGGTAGCGCTGGGATGCTGTTCGCGGTGCTCTATATCAGCGACGAAAGCAGTTTCGATCGCTTCCACCGGAATAGTCCTAACCTTTACCGCATCACCAGCACCTACCGCGAGCGGGGCGAAATTATCAGGACCGGCGGTACCGGGCAGGTACAGGGTCCCGCTTTTCAGGCGCGCATGCCCGAGATCACGCATTATGCGCGCGTCATGGGCGGGGATATTTACGGCGATGTACGTTATGGACACAATGCATTTAAGTTACAATTGCTCTTCGTAGATGCTTCCTTTTTTGAAGTCTTTACATTCCCATTGCTGCATGGCGATGGCCGTACCGCGTTGCAGAACGTCAATTCGGTAGTCATTACCCGACGAACAGCCCTCAAATTCTTCAACCGCACCGATGTGGTGGGCGAGCTGCTGCAAATGGATGCCGATCCGTCTGCGATGCGGATCGGGAAGCCGCTGGTCGTTACAGGCGTCGCAGAAGACCCGCCGGCGAACTCCTCTGTTCAGTTCGACATCCTCTTTCCATTCGAGTTCATGAAGGTGTCGTTCGACGATACCAGCTGGCTGAATGCTTACCTGGGCACATTCGTCGTGCTGCGTCCCAATGCCCAGCCCGGCCAGGTAATCGGCAAGTTCAACCGCATTGCGGGCGCATTATCCCAAACCCAGCGCAAAGACCATCCCGAAGCTTCCGCGATTACTTATGGCCTGCAAAAAATGACCGATATTCACCTGAACGGACAGGAAATACCAAATCAGAACGGCGAGTCGGGCATTGTCAATAGCAGCAGGCCGCTTTATTCCTACATTTTCGCCGGTATGGCTGGGTTCATATTGCTAATGGCCAGCATTAATTTTATCAACATCCATATTGCTTCGTCGTTGAGGCGAGCGAAGGAAGTAGGTATCCGAAAGGCTACCGGCAGCGGCACGGCGACCATTATCGTACAGTTCCTCGGAGAATCGGCCCTGCTGATCGCCGTGGCCATGATCATCTCCCTGTTACTCGTGTTTCTGCTCATGCCCGCGTTCAACCATTTGTCGCAAAAAACAATCCAGTTTAGTGCGCTCTTGAATGTCGGCTTGCTTGGTTCCATAATTGGGATATTCCTGATGAATATCGTGTGTGCGGCGCTATATCCGGCCTGGCTGGTTTCCAGGTTGAGCCCGGTTGAAACACTTTATTCAAAAATCAGGCTGGCAGGCAGAAGCCGCATGGGGAATATGCTGATGGTCTTCCAGTTTGCGATGGCCATTCTACTGGGCATTGCGAGTGTGGTATTTTACAGGCAAATGCATTTCATCAGGTCCAAAAACCTTGGTTACAATCCCGATCAGGTGGTCAGAATAGCTATCCAGGGTGTGAGGGATGTGCATCAGGTTCACAAGCGCTTTCAAAACGAGCTGGCAGGTGACCCTGCGTTCGGGGCTATTTCTCTTGCAGGTGAATTTGGGAACCGTGATGTGGTAGTCAACGGCCAAAAAATGCTTGCTAACGTGCGTACGGTTGATGCAGACTATCTGCCGATGTTGGAAATGAAACTGCTGCAAGGCCGTAACTTCTCTCCTGCCTTCCCTTCGGACGAAACGTTCGGTGTGTTAGTAAATGAAGCCTTTGTCAAAAAAGCAGGCATTACCGATCCGATCGGCCAAAGGTTGATGCCCGACGACTATTTCGGCAAGCAAAGTCTAAGCATCCTCGGCGTAGTCGGTGATTTCCATTTCAATTCCCTCAAAGAACGCATCGGGCCGATGATCATGCCAATGAGCACGCATTACGGAGGCGGCGAGCTTTGGATTAAAATCGTCCAAAACAGGGAGCATTATGCGATTGAAAAGCTTCAAAAAACGTTCAAAAAGGTGCTGCCCGATGCCGTTTTCGACTACGCCTTCCTGCACGACGCCAACGCCCGCGCCTATGCGTCAGAGCTGCGCTGGCAACAGATTATCACCATCGCAACCATCGTGGCAGCCATTATTTGCGGCCTGGGCCTATTCGGCCTCGCACACCTTGCCATCTCGCAACGCAGACGCGAGACGGGCATTAGGGTCGTGCTCGGTGCCACCGGTTACGACATTGCGCTTGGCTTTTCCAAAAACTTCGTCCGGATCATTTTCACAGCCATCCTCATCGCATCCGCTGCCGGATATTATCTGATGCATTCCTGGCTCGACCATTTTGCTTACCATGCAGGCTTGCCCTGGTGGGTGTTTGTGTGCTCGGGAGCTGTGGCGCTGTTGCTCGCGCTATTCACAGTATTCGCCCAGGCGTTGCGGGCAGCGGCGGCCGACCCTGTGAAGGTTTTACGGTCCGAATGAGCGCCTTTTTACAGCATTGCAAAGTTTTCGCAACCGCGTCCGATTGCGTACACATTTTGTACGGTATCGGACGCGCCCATATTCGCATCAATTCAAAACCATATGAAAATCAACCAATTACTCTTCTGGCAAGGCTTTTTAAAATAGGACTGGCATAAGAGATGCGGATGTAAGCATTTGTTTTTAAAACAGGTTGTCCGTAATTACATACCAAATCTCAAACTCCCAATTTTTTATGATCCAGTTAGAAAAGATATCCAAATATTACCCGGCAGGTTTTGGCAAAACATACGTGTTGCGCCACATTGATTTGAACATTAAAGAAGGGGAGTTTATTTCGATCATGGGTCCCTCGGGCTCGGGTAAATCCACCCTGTTACATATACTTGGCTTGCTCGAAGAACCCTCCGAAGGCGAGTACCTTTTTCTCGACGAACCGGTTCAGAAATTGACCGAAAAGAAACGCACTGAATTGCACCGTCACCACATCGGTTTTGTGTTCCAGGCCTATCACCTGATCGACGAACTGACGGTTTATGAAAACATCGAAACACCGCTTTTGTACAAAGGCACGTCGTCGTCAGAGCGTAAAAGCCGCGTTGCGGAACTGCTCGACCGCTTCAATATGGTAGCGAAAAAGGATCTGTTCCCACACCAGCTTTCGGGCGGCCAGCAGCAGCTTGTAGGCGTTGCCCGGGCGATCGTGCATAACCCGAAAGTGATTTTCGCCGACGAACCGACCGGTAACCTGCATTCGGAGCAGGCGATCGAGATCATGGAATTATTTCAAAAACTTAACCAGGAAGACAAAGTCACCATCGTTCAGGTAACCCACTCGGAGACGAATGCCAGTTACGGCAACCGCATCGTACGGTTGAAGGACGGCTGGTTGGCATAACCTAACTCAATCTATTAGCCATGAAACGTTTTATTTTACTTTTCTGCCTCCTGCCTTTGCTCGGGCAGGCGCAAACCAAACTGGGCCTGGCCGACTGCGTCGACCTGCTGGCAAAAAACAACCTTATTTACCAGCAGGGAACATTACAGGCAGAAGCAGCACAAGCCCAGCTGCGGCAGACAAAGTCACAAATTTTCCCGCAGATCTACATTACCGCAGATCAAAGCCTTAACCTCGGCCGGAGTATAGACCAATACACCAATGCGTATATAGATCAGCTTTACAGCTACAATTCGATCAGCACCGGTTTTCAAATGCCGGTTTTCCAGGGTGGCAAGCTTGCAAACCAAACGCGCCAGGGCACATTGCTCAAAGAATCGGCGATGGAGAACCGCACCGCCGTATTGAATGCACAAACCATTCTCCTCATGCAAGGCTATGTGAATGTGCTCGCTACCAAGGCATTGCTCGAAGCGGCCGACCAGCAGGTCGCATCGTCGCAGCAGCAGGTTGATAAGGTACAAAAGCAAGTCGACGCCGGAACTGCCGGAAACAACTTGCTGGCTGAGATTAAGGCCCAATTTGCAAACGACAAATTCTTACAGGTAACTGCACTCAGCAATTATCGTACAGCGAGGCTTGCATTGTTTCAGCGGATGAATATCACACCCGACGACAATGTAGAATTTGAACCTTTACTACCTAAGGAAAGCATAGCACCCGCCGCTGCCAATGCATCGGAACTCTATGAAAATGCTTCCAAATCGTTCCCGGAAATCCGCAGCGCGGAGCTCAACCGGCAAAGTTACAAGTACCTGGTCAAGTCGATCAAAGCACTGAATATCCCGTCGCTGAACCTCAGTACCAATGTGCGGGCGTTCTATGCTTCGACCAACGACAACCTCGACTATTTCAAACAGTTGAATGCGACGCGTAACGGATACGTGAACCTTGGCCTGAATATCCCGATCATGGGCCGCTGGGTAACCCGGCCACGCATCGAGCTAGCCAAAGTACAGGAGCGCCAGGCGCAAAACACGCTGGACATTACCAACCAGCAACTCCGCCAGGCCATCGAGACAGCCGTATTGAACCTGAATGCCATGGCCGATAAACATACGGCGGCCGAAGGACAGGTCGAATCGCTGGGAGCGGCATTCGCGGTGGTCGAAAGCAAGTTCAATGCTGGGGTATCAAGCATCTTTGAATACACCCTTTCCAAAGCCAAACTCGCACAGGCACAAGGCATCGCTATTCAGGCAAAATATGATTACCTGATGCAACAGAGATTATTACAATACTATCGCCAGGGCCATTGGCAAGGGGTATTCTAGGCGGCATAAAAAACATTAAAGACTGTTAGGTTAAATTTGGTATCGGTAATTTTTAGAGGCAGCCAGCGCATTGGCTGCCTCTTTTTGTTAAATAAACCTAAATAATTAGGTGGTTACATTATGGTGTGTAAATTAGGTCTCCAAACTAATTTTACGGACCATGAAAAAACTTTTTCTATTGTTACTGCCGGGGATGTTGTTGCTGGCAGGAAGCGCGGAGGCGCAGTTGCAGAAAGGGACTGTCCATTGGGGTACGACAATAACCGCCAATGGGAACAACATGAAAAATGAGGCACCGAATGAATCGGAATCCAAAAGCAGTGTGACCAATATTTATCCTTCGCTGCAAACCGGCTGGTTTACGCGGGACAATTTCATGTTCGGTTTGCGGCTTTCGACTTCACATGCCTTTTTCAAGACTTCCTACGATTATCCCGGCTCGAGTGGGCGGAACAGTGGTAACTCACTTGCGGTGAACCTGACTCCTTTTATACGGAAATATAAGCCTATCAGCCCTAAATGGGCACTGTATCTGCATTCAGGTGTCAACCTTGCCTACCTGCGTTCCAAAATGCCGATGGAAGGCGGAACTAAGTACGATAATGGCTATTCGGGAGGTGTGTATATCAATCCCGGAGTGGTGTTCTGGGTTACCCCGCGTTTTGCTCTCGAATCGGATTTCAACGTGCTTTCGCTTTCAGCAAACTACGTAAGCTTTCGGGACCAGAATCAGTTCAATTTGAATGCAGGCGTGACGTCGTCAATCTCACAATACTTCGGAATCAGGGCAGCCTGGTATTTACAACCCAAATAAGCTCACCGCTATGAAAAACATTACATTTTTGGTCCTGGCTGTGCTGACCTGCGTATCTGGCGGGGCATTCGCTCAATATGAGGGCAAACGGTTTCTTACCGGTAGCCTTTCGCTCGATTTTAACAATACCAATCCGGATATCTCGAAAGCTACACATAGTTATGGTTACAATGTTTCCACCGGCATTGGCCGGTTCAAATCCAACACACGCGCTAATGTATGGAACCTGAGCACATCGCTTCGCGCCGGAAAGGGCTATCTAACCGACAATAGCGGCGAAACGACCACCATTAGCGGAATAAGCAGCGTGGGATTCGGAGTGGGACATGCCTGGCAGTTTTACAAACACTTTAATGATAAGGTCGGCGTATTCGCAAGTCTTGGACCCGACCTATCCTATCTATATGGGAAGCAACGAGAAAATAATGAAAATTATAGCTGGGACGTCAAAAGCCATGCTTTTTCGCTGTCGCTAGGCGTGTCGGCCGGCGCTTATTACCGCCTGGACGAGCGTTGGTGGCTCACGGCTTCCATCGGATTTGCACAGCCGGTAGCAGTGCAATTTACCCGGCGAAATACGCAGGAACGCGCCACGGGCGCCCGTTCCCACAGCAACCAATTGAATTACGGTTTCAGCCCGTCTATCACGCTTCCCAGTGTAGGGCTTGGCTTGCGCTATTTTTTGAAAGACTAGCGCCGCTTTGAAATAGTTAAATCCAAACACATTAAAACCCCCGTGGATATGGCTTTTAAGGCCATATCCACTTTCTATTTATAATGAAAAAACATTTTCTGATTGTCCTTTTCGCTGCACTCAGCGCTTGCCATAAACCACAAACAACCAACCTCGCCGGACCGTGGGAGCCCGATTACGACATTACCCGGTCGGAAAATGCCATTAAGGAATTCGAGAAAAAAGACGTGGAACATATGCCGGCGCCCGGTGGGATAGTTTTCACAGGCAGCTCTTCATTTACCAAATGGCCGAATGCAGTGAACGACCTCGCGCCACTTCCCATTATTAACCGCGGTTTCGGAGGTTCTACATTGCCCGAAGTGATCTATTATTCGGATCGTGCAATTTCCAAATACAAGCCAAAGACAATCGTGATCTATTGCGAGAACGACATGTTCGGCAAAAAACCGAAGTCGCCCGAGCAGGTGCGCGACGCGTACGTGACGCTCGTGAAAAAGCTCCGCGACAAGCAACCCGAAGTCCGTATTTACGGTGTGTCGCTGAAACCCTCGCCGTCGCGCTGGGCGAAGCGCGAGGATGTGATCAAGGCTAACAAACTCATTCAGGATTTCATTAGGAAGGACAAGAACCACCACTACATCGACGTGTGGCCCGTGATGCTCAAAAACGGTCGGCCCGACGGCACTATCTTCGTGAGCGACAGCCTGCATATGAATGAGGAAGGTTACAAAAGATGGACAAAAGTGTTCCGCCCGATACTGGAAAAATCAGTCTGAAAGTATCCTGCACTTTGTGGTTTTTTACAAAGATTTTAAAAGAATAAATAAGGGTATTGGTTTTAACGTAAAGTCACTATATTGACCGAAAAAATACATTTCCGGGTAAAAAAGTGATATTCCAGTAATGAAAGTAACAGCCGTTTTTGATATTGGCAGGACCAATAAGAAGTATGTACTTTTCAACGAAAAGTATGATATCGTTCATGAGTTTTCAGAATCCCTCCCAGAAACAGTTGACGAAGACGGCTTCCCTACCGAAGATTGTGAATTGTTGACCAAATGGGTTCAGGACCGCTGGGCGGAACTTCTGGCCAATCCGGAATTCGACATTAAGGCAGTGAATGTAGCTGGCTACGGTGCAAGCCTGGTACACCTGGATGCCGCAAACCGGCCGCTTACCCCTCTGTATTCGTACCTCAAACCGTTCCCGGAAGATCTTTTAAAGGAATTTTACAGCACCTACGGCGACCCCACGCGCATTTCGCTGCAAACCGGCTCACCGGCAATGGGCATGCTCAACTCGGGTATGCAGCTGTACTGGCTCAAACATACCAAACCGGAGATTTACAGCCAGATCGCCACGACTTTACATTTACCGCAATACATCCTGTACCTGCTTACCGGCCGCAAAGTGAGCGATTATACGTCGCTGGGCTGCCATACCGCATTGTGGAGCTTCGAAATGTGGGATTACCACGAGTGGGTGAAGCAGGAAGCCATTCATAAGAAATTGGCGCCGGTACTGGCGTCGTCGTCGTTCATTTACCGCCATGGCGACAAGGGTATTCAATCGGGCTTCGGCTTGCACGATAGTTCTTCGGCATTGATACCTTACCGCATGGCCGTTAAAAAGCCGTTCGTACTGCTTTCGACCGGCACCTGGTGCATCAACTTCAACTCATTCGCATCGAAACCGCTGACTTCCTACCAGCTCGAACGCGACTGTATGAATTACCTGACCCCCGAGGGCAGCGGCGTTACCGCGTCACGCCTGTTCATGGGTCGCGAACACGATTACCAGGTGGCACGCATTGCTGAATACTTCCAGGTAGCACCCGATTTCTACAAAAAAGTAGCGCTTGACGACGAGATTCTCAAACAGGATACACCTAAATTTTATACTGCCTGTATGACCGGCAATGGTCCTTTCCCTGAGCCAAATACGCAGGAATGGCAGATCAGCGCTTTTGGTTCGGCAGAAGCCGCATACCATCATTTAATAAAAGGACTGGCCGAGTTGCTATTCGTTTCACTGAATCTGGTGAATGTCAACGATGTGCATGCTATTTATGTAGACGGCGGATTTGCCCGGAACGAAATATTCACTAAGCTCCTGGCCCGGAATTATCCAAACCACAAAGTTTACGTGTCCGATCTGCCTTACGCAACCTCGCTCGGTGCAGCATTGCACGTGACGCGCCCGCAGACTTATGAGTTCGCCAATGAGATCCGTGAAATAAAACCTTGATTAACTGATCCGACTCCAGTTGGTTTCTTCCTTGCGCAGGTTTTCAAGATGGCTGCGGATAGGTTGGTAAACCGGCTGGAGTAGGTCGGGATCGGCTGTAAGGATCTCCTCCGCGGAGGCGCGCGCAGCCTTCAATATCTCCCCGTCCTGGGCCAGGTTGGCTACCAATAAATCCACCAATCCGCTTTGCTGCGTTCCTGAAATATCGCCGGGGCCGCGTAATTGCAAATCCACTTCCGCTATTTCAAAACCGTCGTTGGTACGGCACATGGTTTCGATACGCAGCTTGGTATCCTTGCTGAGCTTGTAATCGGTCATTAGAATACAATACGACTGCTCAGCACCTCGCCCTACCCTTCCGCGCAGCTGGTGCAATTGCGACAGCCCGAAGCGCTCCGCATTCTCGATCACCATCACCGATGCATTCGGGACATTCACACCCACTTCGATGACCGTCGTCGCAACCATGATCTTCGTTTCGCCGCGCACGAAACGGCCCATTTCGAAATCCTTGTCCTGCGAACGCATTTTACCGTGCACAATACTCAGCGGCACGCCGGGAAATGCCCTTGCGACGCTTTCATAACCATCCATTAAATCCTTCAAATCCATTTTTTCGGACTCTTCGATCAGCGGATACACCATATAAACCTGCCGTCCCTTCGCAATTTCTTCTTTCAAAAAACCGAAAACCGAAAGCCTGTGCTTATCAAAACGGTGCACTGTTTTAATAGGCTTGCGGCCGGCGGGCAGCTCATTAATAGCCGAAATATCGAGATCGCCGTACAGCGTCATCGCGAGCGTGCGCGGGATGGGTGTGGCCGTCATCACGAGCATATGCGGGTTAATGTGCTTGTTTTTAGCCCAAAGCTTGGCACGTTGCGCTACGCCGAACCGATGCTGCTCATCGATAATGCAAAGGCCGAGGTTTTTGAACTGCACCGCATCCTCGATCAGCGCATGGGTACCGACAATGATATGCAATGTGCCATTCAGCAGCTCACGGTGAATGACGTCCCGCTCCTTCTTTTTGGTAGAACCTGTGAGCTTCGCAATAGTAATCCCGAGCAGGTCCGCAAACTTTTTGAGGCCCTGGTAATGCTGGTCGGTCAGGATTTCTGTCGGCGCCATCAGACAGGCCTGGGCGTCGTTATCCAATGCAAAAAGCATCGTAATGAATGCCACGATCGTCTTTCCGGACCCCACGTCCCCTTGCAGGAGGCGGTTCATTTGCTTTCCGGTTTTCAGGTCTTCGTGGATCTCGTGCAACACACGTATCTGTGCGCCTGTGAGTTTGAAAGGCAAATGCTGCTCGTAAAACTCCTTTACCAGCAAAGTCTTATCAAATATCAGCCCCGGATATTCAGTCTTATGCAGCAGCTTGTTTTTGATCAGCCGGAACTGGTTGTAGAACAGCTCCTCGAATTTCAGGCGTCGCTGAGCCTGGTGCAATGTCCTCGCATCCTGCGGCAAGTGGAAATGCCAGAGCGCCTGTGCCTTGGAAATCAGCCGATATTTTTGGGTGAGCGGCTCGGGCAATGTCTCGCGAATGTGCGTGTGCGAGATTTCCAGCAGACTCCGCACCATCTTGCTGATCGCCTTGCTGTCCAGAAACTTCTTGCGCAGTTTTTCAGTAAGCGGATAAATCGGCTGCCAATAGCCTGCCGTCGCGTTTTCCTGCGTCAGCACCTCTATTTCCGGGTGGGTAATGCTCCACTTTCCGCCGAAAAGCACGGGGTTTCCGTAAACGATATATTCCCCACCTCGTTTCAGCCACTTCTCATACCAGGAAATGCTCTGGAACCACACAAGCTCCAAATAGCCCGTTCCATCCTGAAACTGGCCAACGAGCCTTTTCTTATTACCTTCTCCTATCAACACAAAATCGCGCAAACGTCCTTTTACCTGCGCGGCGGTCATCTGTTCGTTCAGCTCACTTAGCTTGTGGAAAACACTGCGGTCCTCGTGCCGGAAAGGATAATGCTGGATAAGATCGCCAAATGTGAAAATATTTAGCTCCTGATTGAGCAAGGCGGCTTTTTGCGGCCCCACGCCTTTCAGGAATTCGATCTTGGTGTCGAAAAAACGGGTTCTAACGGATGGGTTTGTTTCAGAAGTCATTATTCAAATATAAACTGAAATACCCGAAAACACGGTTTTAACGGCTCAAATGTTAATCTCTGTTAACGGAGTAGCTAATCCGCCAAATTTGGCTACAACCCGCTTGATTCGCAACTTGCGAATGCTTTACTTGCTGCCTTGTATTTCAAAAACCACCAATCAATTACAAAATCTACACGCCTTATGAAAACCACATTGTTATCGCTTTTCCTGACCCTGATCGCATTCACCTGGGCATCCGCGCAAAGCCCGCACGTAACCGCCGACGGCAAGAATTTAAGCGTCAGATACGGCCAACCTTCTAAAAAAGGCCGTGTATTGTTTGGCAAAGCTGGAAGCGGCAGTCTCGAACCATACGGCAAACCATGGCGTATCGGTGCTGACAGCGCTACCACGATTACTTTCAAAAAAGACGCTACATTCGGCGGAAAGGCGATCAAAGCAGGCACTTATACCCTCTTCGCCACACCTAACGAGAAAGAATGGACCATTATTCTGAACAGCCAGCTTGGCCAATGGGGTGCGTACAAATATGACGAGTACAAAAGCAAAGACGTAGCGCACATCACTGTTCCCAACAAGAATTACCCAGCTTCCCAGGAAAAACTGACCTTCACCGTGAAGGATAATTCTTTGGATTTCCAATGGGATAAGGTTGGATTCTCAGTGCCTGTGAAGTAATAAAAGTTAGTCCACGATAAAAGAAACAGGGTGCTTCCAAAAGTAGCACCCTGTTTCTTTTTCGTTCCTCCCTATTCCCTTTCCTCCCTATCACAAATTCTGCCTGATCATATTCTCCAACACCTGTAAATGTTCCGCAAATGCCTTATGCCCGCCGTCGGTAGCCTTGTAGGTCGTAAGCGGCTTTCGGCCGTTGAACTGCTTCTGAAATTCAATGTATTTGATCTCTTCCAAAGCTTTCAAATGCGAGGCGAGGTTGCCGTCGGTAAGCTGTAAAAGCTCTTTCAGTTCATTAAAACTGAGAGAATCGTTTACCACGAGCACGGACATAAGCCCAAGCCTGATCTTGCTTTCGAATACCTTATTAAACTTTTCTAACCACTCCATTACAGGTTCCCTGTGACGCGGACGTCGAGTTTTATTGATTGGCTTCCAGAAACAGCATAGCATCGCGGTTGCGGAGCCACACAGCCTGGTCGCGTTGATTATTGGCGGCCATCGTAAATCCCGAGCCCACAAGGCCTGTTCCTACCGACACCCAGAAAAAGGTTTTCAGATTGTCGCGATTGCCGGTGAGCAACGAGATGATAGAGCCCGCGGAGCCAGCCAGCGATATGACCAGGCCAATGCTGCGCGTTCTTCTGGATTTCAGGTAAAGGCCGAGGCCTTCCGGCGAAACCATAAATTCGTTCCTTAATGCCTTCTGCCCACTATAAACGATATTATTTTTGACAAAACTATTCCCATTTCTCCAATAAATGGTTTCCTTATCGTACCATTTTCTCGCTTTTGAGGCAGTACTGTCCGACGCCACCTGCCCTTGCGCCGAACAAACCGAGCCCGTGACAACCAAAAGCAGTACCACTACAAAGCCCGATTTTCCGCCGATGCGACGGTCGCCGCTGCGACGGTCGCCTGGAACCTCACCGTCTGGCAGCTCGCCGCCTGGCAGCTTCTCTCTTTCGTAGCGATTGTACATGGTGAGGCCGTAAACGATATGCAAAAGACCGAAGCCTATCCCCCAAAATATCAACGAATACCCCGTCAGGAACAGCGCAATGCAGCCGATACCGATTTCAGAAATACCCATATAAAACACTTCCGGGTAGGTAAAGCGGCTTGCATTCACCAGCGCCAGGCCGTAAAACAGCAGCGTCACAGGAAAAACCAGCCAAACGAAGCCGTAATGCAGCATCGCGAGACAAAATATACCGCCGGTCATCAAGGGGATCAGCATGGCGATCAGCAGGCGCTTCGAGCTGCCATTCCATACAGTCAGGCCTTTTTTGCGGCCTCTGCGGACTGTAAGGATAATGCAAACCGCCAGCGAGAACACCAGCACACAAACGCCGTCGACGAGCAGGAACCCGATCACATCGGCACGTGAATGCCCTTTGTAAGTTCCGAGCGGGATCAGGATCTCGGCCAGCCAGTCCGTTTTGAAGCGAATGTATGCGACACCGGCTCCGATGAGCGCGAAAACACCGGCAAATACGCCGCTCAAACCGCTAAGAGATAAGAACTTGGACGACCGCTCCATCAGGTTGCGGATTTCGTTCAAGGTGTGCAAAGAATCCTGATTCGGGTTCATAAGCGTATAAATGTAATGTCAGTCAGTATTTGTCAGAAATAGTCACTTGCGATACTAAAAGAGCAGCAGGATTTTTGGGATAAATACAATTCCTCCCACTATGACCGCCGAAATGGCCAGCAGCAACACGCCGGCGGCTGCGGTATCTTTCACTACTTTAATGACCGGATGATAATCGGCCGAAACGAGGTCGGCCAGCTTTTCAATAGCGGTATTAAATGCCTCCGCTGCCCACACCAGTGCAATCTGGATCACTATAATGCACCATTCGGTAGCCGAGATATGGAAAAATATGCCTGCAATGGCAACTACCACGCAGGCTATCAGGTGAATACGCGCATTGTTTTCGTAACGGAACAGGCTGTAAATCCCCGCACCTGCATAACGGAAGCTTCGGACGGCTTTAAGAATATCGATGGGTCCGTTCATGTTGTTTCAATTCGGCAAAAATATGGAACGCAAAGTACAACAACATGAGCACGAACGAAAACGTAATAGTGTGTTTGATCGCCAGCGGGTCCCTCATGCTGTGGTAGATGCCCTTCGCGAGTGCCCCCGGCTGCGTGACGATGTCCCAGCTGTTCCAGCGGCCGTAACGCCCCAGGAAGATCCCGAAACCGCTCAGTACCATCGAATTCAGGATCGCAAACCATGCCAGGCGTTCATTCCAGCGATGAGCAATAATGCGGTGGACAATGCGGATGCTGTAAAGGCCGGTCATGAAACCTGCCAGGGAGAATGTGAATATCATCAATGCGTCGTACCAGATCATGTTTTCCGGTACAAAACGAAGGTGCTTCAAATCCGTGATGATGTAGGGGGCGTTGGGGAAAAACAGCAGCCAAACCGCTAAATAGATCATCAAAAGACCGAACGGCACCTGCCGGCGCTTTTCCGTTTCCCAAACCCATTTAATGAATAGCAGCGGTACCCACGCAAGGAACAGGTTCCAGGCCAGAAAAATGAAATTCCAGCTTTCCAGGACAATCCTGACAGATAATAGCGCCATCGCCGCGACAGAAACAAATGCAAGGAGTGCCACTTTCAAATTGCTCTCCAGATAGTTGACCAGGTTTCTCAGCATTGTTTAAGTTTGTTTTAAAGTACTTTGAAATACAAAGTTAATATAAAACAACTCAGAACTCCAACAACACCGGCTGGATTTAAATTAAAGAAAGGTTACTTTTAATGGAAGATCACTTTTTATTATTGGCTGTGAATGCTTTCATCATTGCCCATTCCCTGCCGACAGTTTTGGCCTTGAAAGTCTCCAGACAACCCCGATCCTGCAACGTAATGTAGCATGTTTTGCCATTCTTACCTCCGAAACAGATATTCGATACTTTCTTTCCGATTGTGTGAATGGTATGGATCACTTTTCCTTCGGGCGAAAGCACGGCTACCTCGCCTTTGCCGTGACGTGCAATGTAGAGATTACCATGCACATCGCAGCGCATGCCATCCATGCCGCCGTCCTCAAAATGATGCAGTAATTTTTTATTGGACAATGTGCCGTCCGGCGCCAAGTCGAACGCCCATACATTTCGCTGGACACTTTCGTTAACGTACAATTTCTTTTCGTCGGGGCTTATGTCGATGCCGTTGGTGGTTCCCATATTTCCAAAAGCCAGGCTCACTTTTCCTTCGGGCGTAATGTGCCAGATTTGTCCGGTACCCTCTTTCCAGTTCGGATCGGAGGCAAAAATATGGCCGGAGGCAGTTACCGCCAGATCGTTCGGTTGGTTCATTTTCGGCTCGTTGGCAAAAACGGAAACATCTTTGGTGATCATATCCACTTTCAGGATATTATGGCCTGTGAAATCGGCCACGTAAAATGTGTTTTTGTTTACAAACCGGATGCCATTGCCCGTGCTGCCTTTGGGCAAAGTCACGAAAAAACTCGCATTGCCCTTTTTGCTGATCTGGGCGATCGTACCGTCCCGTGCGAAGTTGACGGCGTAGACATTCCCGTCTTCGTCTACGGCAGGGCCTTCGCAGTTGCTTGTGAACTCTCCCTCATTGGAGAATTTTTTGCTTTTAGTCTGCGCCCGGGCGGTTACCGGCAATAAGAATGCAACAGCGAGGAGGAATGTTAAAATTCTGGTCATAGGGTAATGTCTCTTCAAAAATCACTGGTTTTTCCACTTGATGGCGCAGCCCACCGGTTTGGTGATGGTAGTTACCACAGGTTTTCCCCCTGCAAGATTGGTAACCGCCTCGTCGACGTACAATTTAGTCACACCGGAGGCGTCCTGCGGGTTATCGTCGATCATACCCATGTACCGAACCACGAATTGTGTGCCACTTTTTTGCAACACAAATACCTGCGGTGTACGACCGGCCCCGAATTTCCGTGCTACCTGCTGCGTATCGTCTACAAGATAAGGATAACCATAATGCTTGGCAGTAGAACGCTCCTTCATTTTTTCGAAAGTATCGTCCTGATGCGTCCCGGGGTCACTCGGGTTGATTGCTATCACCGGGTACCCCTGGCCGGCAAACTTGCCGTTCAGTGCAATAATCCGGTCTTCGTAAGCTTTTGCAAACGGACAATGATTACTGGTAAAAACCACGATTACGCCCTTCGAACTGGCGAAATCGGAGAGGGAGACCATATTTCCATCGGTGTTTTTCAAACGGAAGGCCGATACGGCATCGCCTACCTGGTATCCTCCCTGCCCCTGAGTGCTGCCTCCATCCCCTGTTCGTGCATAACCGGAGCGCCCGAACAATGTGAGGAACAGGACCACCAAAACCCACCAACTAACTTTTATTTTCATGTTTTCTAAATCTAATATCTCTTAGACCTGAATATCAGGCAAAAGTAAAAGCGCTGCTTGTTAAACTTTGTTAAGGCATTCCATTACGCGCAATGTCTAAACGCGGGAGTTCCCCCGAACCATATAAAGGCAGCTTTTGGCCTATTTTTAACTACATCGGACACATATAGTTCCTATGCTGTCTGCCCCTGTCCATGACAACCAAGTACCGTATAACCCTGAATGCGGTCATGGGAAGTTGCGAGATATTAAAAAAAGAGGAATATTCCGCCTAATGCATTGTGATTCTGCCACTCTCTTTTTATCTTTGCACCTCAAAATTTGAATCCAGTTTAATATAATTATTAACATGTACGCAATCGTAGAAATCGCAGGTCAGCAATTTAAAGTTGAAAAGGGTCGCGAAATCTTCACGCATAGGCTTGAAGGTGACGTGAACGCTGCACTTGTATTTGACAAAGTCCTTCTCGTTGATAACGGAGGCACAGTACAGGTAGGTCTTCCGACAGTAGCAGGTGCTTCTGTAAAAGCAACTGTTCTTGAACACCTCAAAGGTGAGAAAGTGATCGTTTTCAAAAAGAAACGTCGTAAAGGATACCGTGTGAAAAACGGTCACCGTCAGTATCTGACCAAAATCAGCATCGACGAAATCGTTGCATAATTCACCTGGCGGAAGCCGGAATCAGTTCAAACAGGAAATTACAATTTAAGTATAAGATATCATGGCACATAAGAAAGGTGTAGGTAGCTCGAAAAACGGACGTGAATCGGAAAGCAAGCGTCTTGGCGTAAAACTATTCGGTGGCCAGTTGGCAAAAGCAGGTAACATCCTGGTTCGTCAGCGTGGAACCAAGCACAACCCAGGTAAAAACGTTGGTATCGGCCGCGACCACACATTGTTCGCATTGGTTGATGGTAACGTAGTGTTCCGTAAGACCCGTGAAAACAGATCTTACGTTCACATCGAACCGATCGCGGTTGAAGCTGCTGCGGAAGCGTAATCCAACGCAACGACAGCACTTCCCAAAGAAGTAAAGGAACCCGTCAGACACCAGTTTGACGGGTTTTTTATTGGTTAATGCGGAGGCCACCAAACCAAAAGGCCGCATTCGGTGTTCTCTAAGCCGGAAAGTTGTTTTACCCTATCATTATCGACCATCCAATGTTGTCACGACCTATTTTTGTATATACCGAATTGAGCCCCAACCCCAACTCGATGAAGTTCGTCTTGAATTTCGAGCTGGTACCCGACGGGCTTTCTTTTGATTACCCTTCACTGGAAGCAGCGCTGGAAGAAGGCAAGTCATCGCCACTGGCCGCCGACCTGTTCCAGTTCCCGCACGTGAAGCGTGTATTCATAGCTAGCAACTTCATTACCATCACGAAAGGCGACGATATCGCATGGGAAGAGGTTCTGCGCGATACAAAGCAGTTCATCAAGATCTATTTTGAAGAAAATCATCCGGTATTCGAGCAAAAGACAATCGATAGCAATACGCTGATCGTCGATTCGAGGGACTCAGATACCGTGCAAAAGATTAAGGCTGCATTGGATCAATATGTACGCCCTGCGGTTGAATCGGACGGTGGTGCGATCAACTTCCATTCGTTTGATGAAGGTTCGGGCGTAGTGAAAGTGCTTTTGCAAGGCTCTTGCAGCGGCTGCCCGTCGTCGACCCTCACATTGAAGGCTGGTATCGAAAACCTGCTCACCCGCATGGTACCCGATGTGAAAGAAGTGGTTGCAGAAGGCGTTTGATGCCTGAAAGATATGTATGGAAACCCTGTCGGTTCGCGGCAGGGTTTCTTTTTTTGAGGCGTTTTGTTAGTTTCGGCGCATGAAGCCACCGCTGGAAGTATTTATCGACCGCATTGAAGCGTTACAATCGACCGGTAATGCGCTTTTTCCCAAAGGTTTGTTTCCGGCACAACGGTCCAATTCCTTGCTCGGCTACCGGCGGCCCGACACGACGATGTTCTTTTCCGCCATCACCGCATTCACGCTTCAATCTATTCGTAAATATTGCAGCACTGAAAGCCAGTCGCAGATCGACTCGATCCGCCGTCAGGTAACTGCCAATTACCCCGACTTTCAAAATAAGGATGGTCTGAAAACCTACAATTTCTGGAAAACAAAACCCTCGCGCCACTTCCCGAATGGCCGCTGGTTTCACCGCTTCGAGCATTTCCGCATTCCCGACGACATCGACGATACCGCATTTGCCTATCTCACCACCGATCCTTCGCAAGAGGAATTGTTTTGGTTAAAACAAAAACTGACACTCCACGCCAATGGTACCAAACTCTGGATCAGGAATACCTATCCTGAATACCAGCAGCTGCGGGCCTATTCCACGTGGTTTGGCAAGAATATGTATGTAGAGTTCGATGTGAGCGTGCTGAGTAATATGCTGTATTGCATTTTACATTACAACCTACCGCTGAATATGCATGATGAGGCCAGTTTTGAGTATATACGCTCGGTAATCAAAACGCGCCGGTATATCGATGCCCCTTTTCGTTGCGCACATCAATATCCGCGCACGCCTCTGATCATCTACCACGTTTCAAGGCTTATTGCGGCCTTCGATCCGTCTGCATTGCAATCGGTCAAAGCGCAACTGATCAGCGACACCGAAAACCTTTTGAAAAATACCAGCAGCTACATGGACCGGGTTTTGCTAGCGACGTCACTGATGCGATTCGGAAAGCAAACGGAACGTATTCCGGTTGAAACATTCACCGAAAAGGATTTCAAAGGCTTTTACTTTTTTATAGCAGGGTTGCTTACCGCCTATGAAAATCCGGTGCTTTACACACTGTCGGCAACCCCGCTCGTACACATGCACTGGACGTGCGAGGCGCATTGCTGGACGCTTCTGGCCGAATATGAAGCACTTTGGAACCAGCAACAGCCAAATGGCGCTTTACCATTATCCAATCCCAGTTAGGCAATGGCAGACCATACGATATTATTAAAACTCCGCGAAATCATCCGCGAAACCGACGACGCCAAAACCTTCATTTTCGAAACAATCGATGGCAGCGCACTAAACTACAAAGCCGGCCAGTTCCTTACCTTCCTCATCGACATACACGGGCACGAAGTACGCCGCTCCTATTCCATGAGTTCAGCGCCGGATGTGGATGCACTCCCTGCTATAACGGTCAAAAGAGTGCCTAATGGAGAGATTTCGCGGTTCTGGATCGATCTTGTGAAAACGGGCGACACATTCAACGTACTGGCACCTTCGGGCAGGTTTGTGTTGGAAAAAGAAGATGCAGGTGCCCGCGACATCGTGCTCATAGGCGCAGGCAGCGGCATTACCCCGCTATTTTCACTATTAAAACAAACCCTCACACAGGAAACCGAAAGCCAGGTAACGCTCATTTACGCCAGCCGGAACATCCGCAACACGCTTTTTTGGAACGACATTATCCAATGGCAGGCGCGATTTCCCGATCGGTTGCGCGTGATCCACATTCACAGCCAACCTACCGAAGACTGGGCGGGCATTCAGGGGCGCATCAACAACACACGGCTCGAACAGTTGGTAAACCAATCCATCCGTTTCAAACGCGAAGACGCTCGCTTCTTCATTTGCGGGCCGTTCGAACTGATGCGTTCGGCGGGCATTACCCTCCATTTCATGGGCTTCCGGAGCGAACAGATCCGCAAGGAGAACTTTGTAATTCCCACCCCGCCTCCACCGCCCCCCGTTTCGTACCCCCATCGCATTACGCTCGATTTCCGCAGCTCGACATACAACCTTCTCGTGCCGGCACATTCGACCGTGCTGGATGCTGCGCTGGCCGAAGGAATACAGCTCCCGTACAGCTGCAAGGGCGGGCGCTGCGCCTCGTGCGCGGCCGTGTGTACGAGCGGGAAGGTGCATATGAGTGTAAACGAGGTTCTGACTGACCGAGACCTGGCCGAAGGCTGGATACTCACCTGCTCGTCGTACGTCGACAGCGATGACGTATCGATCGAATTCAGACAGGCGTAAAAAACAAAGAAGCGTACAGACGATGCCGTACGCTTCATTTAGGTTTAGGATTAGAGGAATTTCAATGATTGAATTCCTGAAACGGTTAAAGGTTAGGAATATTAAAGAATAAAATTTTCTTTCTTATCTTATTTACAAAATTAGTTGCCAAATTGGTTTTTCCTAACAATATTTAAAAAAAGTGTTCGAGCACGCATTTGGAAAGACTCACCGGGTTCGTACACGATAGTTACCGCAAATAGTAGTTTTTAGTCAGGTAAAACTAAGGAGCAGCATTTAGAATCTCAAATTCATCCTAAAAAAAATTTGAAAAATTTTGTTCAGTATGGTTGTCTTCCACTAGAAACACACTATTTGGCCCATCTTCATAATTACTTGTTAGATTTGCTGAATGGAAGTAAAAAATCCCTGAATAATAGTCGAGTGTGAAAAAGAAAATTGTCAGAATCAAAGATATAGCGGAAAAGGCACAGACCTCCAAAGGCACAGTGGACCGCGTTTTACACAATCGCGGCCGAGTTGCTGACGATGTACGTGAGCGAATCCTGGCCATCATTAAAGAGTTAAACTACGAGCCGAACCTGATTGCCCAATCTCTCAAATCGCAGCGGGCTTTCAACCTCGCAGCCCTCATCCCCGACCCCAACCTCGATTCCTACTGGGAAGCACCACACAACGGTCTTGAAAAGGCAGAAAAAGAGCTCCGGCAATACGGCGTTCACATTACCAAGTTCATATTCAATTCGCATTCCGACACTTCATTTATCGCTAAGGCCAAGGAAGTAGGACGCGAACATCCCGACGGCCTGCTTATTGCACCGATATTCTACAAGGAGGCATTGCCGTTTTTCAAAGAGTGGGCCGACATGGGCATTCCCTACGTGCTTTTCAACACGCAGATCGAACACGTACACCCATTGTGCTACATTGGGCAGGATTCATACCGAAGCGGGTCGCTGGCAGCAAAAATTCTGCGTTTTGGTCTGCACTCCCCTGCTACGGTGCTGGTGGCGCATGTCAATGAGGACATTTCCAACTCGGCGCATTTGATCACCAAGGAAGAAGGTTTCCGCGACTATTTCAAAGGGGAGAAGCTCGACGGCACATTCAAGGTGATCAGCAAGGAAATCAACTTTCCGGAAGAAGAGGGTCCCGATAAGCAACTCGACGAGATACGTAAGCAATATCCTGATCTGGGAGCGGTATACGTTACCAACTCAAAGGCATTTGAAGTAGCCGCTTATCTCGAAAAAAATGCATTGAATGACATCAAACTGGTCGGTTATGACCTGATCGGCCCCAACCAGCAATACCTCAACAAAGGCATCATCGATTTCCTGATCAACCAGAATCCGCTCGGACAAGGTTACTGGGGCATTCACCAGCTGGCGAACTACTTAATTTTCAAAAAGGAAATCCCCGCGATCAAATTCCTGCCGCTCGATATCATTACCAGGGAAAATCTCGACTATTATCTCGATCCCCAGTGACACGGTACTGAAACGTCAGGTGTGGTGAGGAGGAAAAAAGTCATTTGCTGCCCCCCTTTCCGAAGTGTGGTATTGTTACAAATCGCCAAACTGACTATACATTTCTTTCAGTTTCGGTTCGGTTTCCTTGGCGCGGATGTCTTTCCGGAGTGCTGTCACACCTTGAATGTCGGTAAGAAGGCCCAGCGCCTGGAATGCGCCGAAACGGACGAAATACGAAGAATTGTCGCGTGCGAGGCCTTCCAGGACCGGAATACTTTTACGCTGAATGTCCTGCTTCGATTTGATCAGATATTTGCCGAAAACTTGCAGGAAGTTATATTTTTCGCTCGGCTTCATAGCCTTCATTTTGGTAAGGAACCAGTCGAACCGCTCGGGTTGGGCAAGGCCTGCGTAATAGTTACCTACCGCGGTGATAATAGCGTCGTTAGGGGAATTTTCAAACTGCGCGGCTATTTCCGCCGCGTCATTCGGCTGGCTCATGAGGTATTTCTCAATGGCCACCGATGCTACCAGATATGAACTGTCGCTCAATGCAGCCTTGAAAATCGGGTCGCTGTTGTTGTCGCCAAAAGATGCCAGAGTAATGATCGCCTCAGAGCGTACCTGCGGATGCGGGTCGGTCTGCGCGCGGTTCTGAATTACTTTTTCGATATCTGCAAAGCCTTCTCCCGCATATTCTGCGAAGTTACTGATCGCCATCTGGCGTAGTTTCCAGAATGGGTCGTCCATTGCCTTCACCAGGATTTTCCGGGCCGTGGTATCAGCCAATGCGCCTTCCAGTGAGGCCAATGCTTCGTATTTATGCAGAAAACGGTCGGAATGAACATATTGAAACTCCATTTCCGGCCTGTTCTTGTCATGCTCGACAACAGCCAGCAGGTTTGCATCAGCGTCGAATATCACGAGATCCGGCCTTTTCGCCGCGGGGAATTCAAGCGTCTGGGTTACTTTGTCAACTACCACGTCGTAGCGACTCTTTTTACCCGAAACCCAAACATCCACTTTCACCGGCAAGCGATAAACAGTCGTCGCCGTCGTATCCTGTGTTTGCTTTACTTTTAAAACAACCTTCGCCTGCGCAGGCACAAATTGCTGATCGATCTTCAACACAGGATGCCCCGGCTTATGGAACCATTGATCGAAGAACCAGTTCAGGTCCTGACCGGTAATCTTTTCAAACGACATGCGCAGGTCGTCGATTTCGGCAGTACCAAATGCGTGGGATTTGAGATATTGCTGCAATGCGGCAAAAAAGGCATCATCGCCCACCAGGGCTCGCAGCATATGCAGAATGCGGCCTCCTTTTGCATAGGAATGTGCATCGAACATATTCTCGCGGTCTTTATAGAAATAGCGGATCATCGGCACCTGCTTGGTCTCCGATTCGGCCAGGTATTCTTTGGTTTCCTGCAAATTACCCCAGTCGGCTTCGAAGCGGCCATCGTTATATTCGCTCCAAAGGTATTCTGCATAGTTGGCAAACGACTCGTTCAAAGGCAATTGGCCCCATTCTTCGGCAGTCACATAATCGCCGAACCAGTGATGGGCTAGCTCGTGCGCAATCACGGCGTCGGAGTTACCATCCACCAACGAGCGGGCGTCGTTTTGTACGCCTTCTTCATGAACCGTCGCGGTAGTATTTTCCATCGCACCAGCCACAAAATCCCGCACGGCAATTTGCGCATATTTCTCCCACGGATATTCAATGCCGAAGATATTGGTGAAGAAACCCATCATTTCCGGCGTGCGCCCGAAGATCGCATGGGCGTCGGCACCGTATTTCGGCTCTACATAATAGCTCAGTTCGAGGCCATTCGGCATCATATCCTTAGCCACCGCAAAATCGCCCACGGCTATCATGGCGAGATAAGGCGCGTGCGGCCTGGTCTGCTTCCAATGGTCGGTGCGTGTGCCCTTTTTACCTTCCAGTTGCTCCACGAGCAAGCCGTTCGAAAGGGTTTTATAAGTGCTGTCAACGGTAATGTAAATGTCCTGGGTAAACTTCTGGTTCGGCGCGTCGATCGTCGGGAACCAGCAGGAACTGCCCTCCGTCTCTCCTTGCGTCCAGACCTGCCGCGGTTTGCCTTCGTCGAGGCCATCGGCATTGATAAAATAAAGACCTTTGTCGGAAGCGCTGTCGTCTTCCCTGCCTCTCGGCACGTCGTTAGGCTTGGCGATGTACTCGATTTTGACAAAAAGCGTGTCTTTGCGGGTATATTCCTGACCTAATTTAATGATCAGTTTACGTTTGTCGTAGGTGAATTCAAGCTTCTTTTTAACTTTTCCTGTAATCTCCTCATTGGTGAGGTCGCCATATTCGGCGGTCGTATCCAGCATTGAAATGCCCTTTATCTCAAACCCTTTTGCATCGAGTTCGAGGGTATTCTGCGGATAAAAATGGGGTTTGAACTTTAATATGGCGGAGGCAGGCACTTGCTGCTTCACCCAATCCAGCTGCACATCGAGCCGGGTATATAATATGTCGTTCTTGCGGGTCCTTTCAGGGCGGTAAGGCCCCTGCTTGGTTACCGTACCGGGATTTCTTCTGTAAAGTGTGTCAGCATCCGCCCCAGCCATGGCCGGAGCGCTGAATGAAAGAGAAAGTATGCCAAAAAATGTAAAGATCAATCGGTTCAAAGAAGGCCTTTTAAGATCACCGGTCATATCCGCTTTCTGATTGATTGCTAGGAAGTAAGTCAATGTTGAATAAGTTAATAAACGATTCTCTGGTGTTGTCGGGCCAGGTTATACACGCAGCAGCGCACCCGCCTCTGCGGCCCTTCTGGCCGGGATGTACGAAACAACCATAGTTATCATAACGACAATTACGCCCGTGTAGAGTATGTCTTCCCAAATTAATTTAACCGGATAAGCATCCACCAGCGAGGTGGTCATACCCATCGAAACAAATCCGTACCGTATTTGAAGCCAGCAAATTGTGATTCCGCCCAAAAGCCCCGCAATTGCACCCGAAAACGCCACGATCGCCCCTTCTGCTATAAATATCTTCCGGATCAGCGACTGCGTCGCACCCATAGCATACAGCATCGAAACATCCTTCTTTTTCTCGATCGCTAACATACTGAGCGAGAAAAAGATATTGATTGCTGCTACTAAAATAATCAGTGAAAGGGTCACAGCCACAAAAAGCTTTTCCATTTTTATTGCACGGAGCAGATCCGCATTCAGCGAATCCCGGTCTTTCACTACAAAAGCCTTGCCCAGCTTCGCTCCGATCTCTTCGCTCACATCCTTTTCGGTGTATCCCGGGCCGATGAAAACTTCCAGCGCCGAAAGTTCCCCATTGTAACCCATCAAGCCTTCTACCTGCTTTAAGGGGGCGATGATATAATCGTCGTAGCGCGATTCAATGGAAAACACACCACCCGGACGCAGGTTGAGCTGATTGAATGCTTCGGGGGACGTCAGGTTCAGTGTTTTGGAGCCCGTACGCGGATAAAGGAGTTCCAGCGGGGTGAATATATCTTCGAGTGAAATCGATAATGCATTCCGTACACCTTCCGCAATGACGGCATATGGAGTTCCGTTATTTCCGATAAGTTTCAGCGAACCCTCGATCATGGCGGTATCCAGCTGCCCCTGCTGCTCGAAAGTACTGTCGACGCCTTTCAGGCGGATAATGGTTTGCTGGTTCCCATATCGGGCCAGCGCATTGTCTTCCACTACCTTCGTCACCAGCTTCACACCATCCACCGCCTTCAATTCACTCATCAACGACGGTGTCATTTTAAACCGCTTGCCTTCCGCGGGTAGAATGCGCACATCCGAGTCGAATGTCTTGAAAATTTTGCGGTTGAGATCTTCCATTCCGTTGAAGACCGACAATACCACTACCATAGCCATCGTCCCCACGGCCACACCAGCCATGGCAATGCGTGCGATCAGACTGATGAAGCTCCTTTTGTTACGCGAAAAAAAGTAACGAACGGCAATCCGGTAGGAAATGTCCATGATAGCTCGAACTTGATCAGTAGGTATCTTCCTCCTCGTCGGGCTGTGCAGGCGGGATCACCAGATCTGCAAACAACTGATCCATTTTAGCCGCATATTCGGCAGTGTCGTCGATATAAAACTGGAGGTGCGGAACGATCCTCAATTGGTGACGGACGCGTTCTGCGAGTTTCTGGCGGATGAAACGGGTATTTTCCCGGATCGTTTCCAAAAGCATGGTCTTGTTTTTATCCGGCAGGAAGCTCAGGTAAGCCCGGGCAATGCTCAGGTCGGGCGTGACGCGCACGGCTGTGATCGTCACAAACGCGCCGTGCGTAAGGTGCTGAGCATCCTTCTGAAAAATCTCACCCAGGTCCTTCTGTATTTGCCTGCCTACTTTTTGTTGTCTTTTCGATTCCATATCATGAATGTTAATCGGAGGGATTTGGCCGGTCCTGACCGCACATCCTGGTTCACCAGTTAGGATGATGTAAACTTACATCTCCTAAATCATTCCCTCTCTCCTTTCAATAAGTACAAATATCCATACTTATTTTGTTTTTGTAGAACCCGGCATTGTAATTTCGTGAAACTTATTTCCCGTCAGATACCTAATCCACCAGCCGCTTGCTTAGTTTTTTTCGCGTAAATGCACGGTACCAGACCATCAGTTTAGTAGTATTCTTCCTGATGCTCCGTCTCCCTTTTTTCCTGGGTGGCGCGCCTTTGCTGATACCTGAGCTCAGCTGGATGCTGGTAGGCGAGCAAATGGGCCGCGGGTTCATGCTCTACCGCGATGTATGGGACAACGTAAGCCCGTTTTCCGGCCTTACCTACTGGCTCATCGACAGCCTCTTCGGCCGGACGCAATGGGTTTACCAATTGGCTGCTATGGGTGTTTCGCTGGTGCAGATATTGTATTTCAATTACGTAATCCACTCCCGCGACGTTTTTCCCGAGCGCACGTTCCTGCCCGGCGCGTTGTACGCGCTGTTCCTGAATATTTCCTTCGACATGGGGACATTATCACCCATGTTGCTTGCCAATACCTTCCTGCTGTTCGCATTCGGCTCGATTGTTAAAATGCTTGTTAGAAGAGAAGTGACCACTCAGGTTTTCGAGCTGGGACTTTACATCGGGATCGCTACTTTGTTTTATCTGCCGGCGTCACTATTCATGATTTGGGCATTCCTGGCATTGCTGTTTTATACAGGTTCCACATTCCGGCACCACCTGCTGGGGCTGTTCGGTTCTATATTTCCGTTGCTTATGGTCGTGTTGTTTTTCTATCTCAACAATGGAATGGAAAGCCTGAATCGGAACCTGCTGACCTCGGTATTCCAGGTAAAACAATATAACCTGAATGACTTTTCTTCTTTGCTGGCATCGCTATTGCTGCCGCTGGGCTTCGGGATCATGGGCTTTATGCGGATCTTCACAACACTCCGGTTTGTGAATTACCAGACGCGCATTCAGCAGGTGATGGCGCTGTGGTTTATCTCGGCCGTATTTACAATCCCGTTAATGCAGTATCTGGCACCGATGCAATTCGTCATATTCGTCCCTCCGGCGGCATTTTTTGCCACACATTACTTCCAGAGTTTCAAAAAGAACGGCTGGGCGGATGAACTGCAGTTCACACTCATGGGCGCGATGATCGTTTTGATCCAATATCAGGGACTAAGGGGGGTGCTGCCCGGAGTTTCAATGGGCAAGCTGGAAAACCTGCGCGCCAAACCGGCCAATTTGCCGGAACAGATCCGCAGCAAGCGCATTCTCGTTCTCGGACAGAATTCGGGAGAATATATCAACAACTATACGGCCACGCCCTACCTCAACTGGGAACTGGCGGCCTACGATTTGCAGAACCTCGACAATTTCGACAGCGTGATCCACGTCTACGACAACTTCCGCAAAGATCCGCCCGAATATGTAATCGACAAGGTAAATATGATGCCGAAACTCCTGAACCGGGTTCCGGCATTGAAAAAGCAATATATCCAGAGCCCCTGGAAAGGTGTCTACCAAAGGGCCTACTAACAGGAAATCTTATCGACGCGTGTCTGGTGGCGCCCTCCTTCGAACTCGGTGCTTAAAAATGCTTCCAGGCTTGCCAGCGCCGTTTCGAGCTCGATAAACCGCACAGGAAAACAGATTACGTTCGCATCGTTGTGCTGGCGGGCCAAAGGTGCGAGAGGCGTGTCCCACACGAGTGCGGCGCGTACGCCCTGGTGCTTATTTGCGGTAATGCAGACGCCCTGCCCGCTTCCGCAAAGCAATACGCCCTTTTCGAATTCCTTACTTTCCACCCCGCTTGCCACCGGATGTGCAAAATCCGCATAATCCGCCGAATCAGCGCTATATGTTCCGAAATCCTTCACTTCGAAACCGTTGGTGGTAAGCCAGTCGATAACCGGTTGCTTGTAGGGGAAACCTGCGTGGTCGGAGCCGATAGCAATTTTTCTCATTACTTTTTTGTTAATTACAGTCCACCGTTCGTTAACCACAGCGGACATGGTGAAAAGTTTTTATTATTGGTGTTAATGGTGCAAAGTTACCATTATACTTATCAACAACTCAATGGATTTCTAAATATGAGTGAAGAAGTAAAACCCACTAACGGGGAATTAGTTGATGTTTCCCTCCTCAACCCTGCGGTTCCCGAGGATGAGAAAAGGATCAAGGAGGCGTTTGAAGACCGCAACTGGAACGAGATCAAGAGTGCCGACTCATGGGTTGTATTCAAGGTAATGGCCGAATTCGTGGAAGGATTTGACAAACTGGCAAAAATAGGCCCGTGCGTTTCGATTTTCGGTTCTGCCCGCACTTTACCCGACAACCCTCACTATAAAACAGCGGAAGATATCGCAGCAAAACTGGTTCGCCACGGCTACGGCGTGATCACCGGCGGCGGGCCCGGTATTATGGAAGCCGGTAACAAAGGTGCGTTCGAGCAGGGCGGAAAATCGGTCGGACTGAATATTAAACTGCCGTTCGAGCAGCACAGCAACATTTACATCGACCACGACAAGAGCATCAATTTCGACTTCTTCTTCGTGCGTAAGGTAATGTTTGTCAAATACTCGCAGGGCTTCATCGTCATGCCCGGCGGTTTCGGTACGCTCGACGAGCTTTTTGAGGCGATGACATTGATCCAGACCAAAAAAATCGGCCGTTTCCCGATTGTGCTCGTCGGTACCGCCTATTGGTCGGGCCTGTTGGAATGGATCAAAGGGACGATGCTTACGGAGCACAATATCAATCCAGAAGACCTCAAACTAATTAGCCTGGTAGATACGCCCGACGAGGCCGTGAAGGTAATCGACACGTTCTATTCAAAATACCTGTTGAAACCTAACTTCTAGCAACGAAATCATTCAAAGCGAAGTTTGTCCAACGGGGTTCTCCAAACGGGGCCATACCGTCAGAACGACAGGTATGGCCCTATTTTTTGTATGGTCGGGTCGTCCAGCACTTTTACATTTCGAAATTCTTCCAGCGAACGGAACGGACCGTGTTGCGTGCGATAATTGACCAACACCTGAACTTGTTTTCTGTTTCTCAAATAGGGGTGTTTGCCTAGCTCTTCGGCGGTAGCTGTATTTATATTCACCTTTTTAACCGGGCTACTCACCTTCGCATAGCGTTTCAACTCCGCCAGCGCAAGTGAATCCAGCCCGTAAACTTCATGGAACTGGTCAGTCGAACAGAACCCTCCCAGCCCATCCCGGAACTTCAAAATGCGCTGCGCCAGCTTGCTTCCGATCCCTTTCAGGCGGATGAGCGCTGTTGTGTCGCATTGATTAATATCAAATGCCTGCATGCCGGTCTTCGTCTCACCTCGTACACCCGTGTTAGAATAAGTCTTGGAAGAGCTATTTTGTCCGACATCAAAGACTGGGCTCTGATCCGGGATCACAATATACTTTTCCAGGCGCGCATACAGCTGCTGCGGAAAATCGTAAATCTTCAACAAATCCTCTTTCCGTCGGAAGCGCCCTCCCTTGCTCCTGAATTTTTCAATACGCCCGGCTATAAATGCAGGAATACCCACTCCTCTAAGCTCTTTTTCTGAGGCCGTATTTGGATCAAAACGAACCAGTTTGATTGCCTCCGGTACTTGCGTCGTCCCGTACGCGGGCGACCGCTGTTTTTCACGATACGGGTGAGAAACCTGCTGTCTTTCCAATAATAGCGCAATGCTGTCCAGCACCTTCCGCTCGGGCGGCGAGCTGACCGTCGGCACTAAAGGCAAGATCCAGCGCCGGAAAAAAAAGGGCGTCCAAATGACCATTGCGCAGAATAGCATCATCACAAGTGCACCGCGCGCCTCTTTTCGGGATATTCCGAAGAAGTCCTGTAAACTGTTTAAAATTCTCTGATACATACGCCGGGATTGTTTTCTCCCTTTTTACGCTGCATCGACAATTTGGTAACAGGTTTTAAAACACCAATGAGCAGACGGTAAGCCGCCTGCTCATTGAAGTAAGAAATAATGTATGTGTTATTGATTCACATAAACACCACCAGCACTGGCCGACAATGTTACCGGAATACCACCGCCATTCATTTTACCCTGAACACGGTCTTTTTCAGCCGAGCCGTCGAAGTTTTTAAGTGGTATCGACACTTTATTACCTCTCAGATTCAGGTCAACGCCTTTATCCAACGGCATGGTTACCCGTACGCTACCGGCAGATGTGGAAAGATCTACATATTTACCGAGCGATTTCAGTTCCAGCTCGATGCTCCCCGCACTCGTATTTGCCCGGATACTGCCTGAAACATCCGCCAACCGTACAGAACCACCCGACGTACCGGCATCGAGTGAACCGTCGACACCCTCGCCGCGGATGCTTCCACCACTGGTATGTGCCAGAATATCGCCATTGAGTTTATTCAATTCTATGCTTCCGCCGGAAGTTTTCAGCTCGATCTTGCCTTTCAGTTCACTGGCGTTAATACTTCCACCGCTGGTATGGAGGTTGATATCCTTACTGCAATGCGCCACATCGATGCTGCCACCCGAGGTACGGCCACGGATTACCCCGTTCAGGTCGTCGATTTTGAGGCTACCTCCGCTGGTGGAGAAATTTTGTTCGCCGGTCAATGAAGCAATTTTAATGCTTCCTCCACTGGTTTTGAGATTGGTAGCCACATTCCGGGGCGTCGTTACTTTAAATGAGAGGGAAATACTTTTTTTCTCATTCCACTGCAAATTGCTTTTACGCTTTGCCGTCGCGAGCACCTTACCGCCTTCGGTCCCGATCATGATGTCGTAATCTTCCAGGCGTTCCTCGATTTCTTCTTTTGTCAGGTTCTTATTACCGTTCCAGCCATTGCCGCGCACGTACATTTCTACTTTGAAACCATCGGACTGCCCGCCGGTAACCGAAATCGAACCACCGGAAGTCTCTACCTGTAATTCCTTGAGGGCAGAGCCATTGAAGTTTTTGGTAACGTAAGGTTTGTCATCATCGCCTTGCGCGCAAGCACTTACGAAAACGAGTGCGGACAGGACGAAAGCAAGTAGTTGTTTAATTTTCATGGGATTCTTGATTTGTTTGCTCAATGATGCAAATATCCGCAAACAGGTTGCATGGAGTAACTTAAAAGTTCGAAGCCGGTACAGTTTTTGCAATTCAATATTTTAAAACAAAAAAACATGAAAACATACCGCGTAAAAGCCGCCCGCGAATCAGAGGAAAATTTGGTACTGGACATCCTGCAAAACCTGCAAAGAAAGGGTGCGATCGTATTTGAAGAAGAGCTGCCCGACGGAAAAAGCAACCGCCCTAAAGAAGCTACACCTGCCACGGAGGAGCAGGTGCAGGAGATTATTGATGAAGCGGAATTAGGTCCTTATTATTCAGAACAAGAGGCAAAGAACATCCTCCATCTGTGAGCATTATTTTTTGTGAATTTCAATGACTTTGATTTCGTCGTACGTCGCAGTGTGGCCCCAGCCGCATTGAACGGTACTTTTCGCCCCTGTCAGGCTGTATTTCAGGTGAACCGGCGTGAAACTGTAATATTCTTCGATTTTACCCAGCTCCTTCTCTATTTTAGCACGCGATGCTTCGCTGGGCAGCAGCGAAATGGTCGAATCTTTGGCAGTAATAGCGAAATGCCATGAACAGCCATCGGTAGCGAGCATGTTAGTCCAGGTCGCATCTACTTCATAAACTTGTTCGTTGACATCGTCACTTTCGTCGTGGCAGCTGGCCCAGGCCAGCAATCCGAACAAAACAATCAGAACTTTCATGGTTGTAGGGGTTTAATATGACGGGTAGACACGCCCTTTCCCGAATTAGTTGGAAACCATATTATCTTTCTGTTTTTTTAAGGAAGTCGGCAAACCATCTGCCCGACCCCTTCACGATACGCTCCTGGGTTTTAAAATCCACATATACCAGACCAAAGCGTGCGGAATACCCATGTGCCCATTCAAAATTATCCATTAACGTCCACGCGAAATAACCGGTGATGTTTATCCCTTCGTTTTTAGCCCTCAGAACGGCTTCGAGGTAATCGTGGTAATAAGCCTGTCTGGCATCATCTTCCACCTTCCCGTCTTTCAGCGTATCTTTAAATGCCGCCCCATTTTCTGTAATGACCAATTCACGGACGCCTTTGTATCGTTGAAATTGTTTCAATATTTCATACATCCCGGCGGGACTGATCTCCCACCCCAAACCGGTCGTCGGGACATTCCTAAGCGTGGCGGGCACATCTTTCAGCCACATCACCGGTGCCAGGTACGAATGCTGTACCACCACGCTGAAATAGTTTTGTAACCCCCAGAAATCAAAATCGAATTTTAGCCTTTCGCTGTCACCTTCACGCATGAACCTTTTGATATTAGACAGAAAAGGAAATGCGTCTTTGGGATAGCCCAGCCCTAATGCCGGTTCGATGAAAAGCCGGTTCATGAGCGCGTCCGCCCGCCGCGCCGCCCTTATGTCCGCCGACTTCTGACTGTTGGGAATAACATGAGAGCAGGAAATCGCAGTGCCGATGCGCGCGTCGGGCAACAACTTCCGCAATACCCTACCGCCTTCCGCCTGACTCAACGCCAGGTGATGCACTACCGGCAGAAAGTTATGAATGCCCTTGCTCCCGGGCGCGTGCTCGCCCGTGGTGTATCCCAACCCAGCCACGGCCATAGGCTCGTTCAACACAATCCAATGCCGTACCCGGTCGCCAAATGCGTTTGCGCATACTGCCGTATATTCCGCAAACCATTCGACAACGCGTCTGTTCTTCCAGCCGCCGGCTTTTTCCAATATTTGGGGTAAATCCCAGTGATACAGCGTAATCCACGGTTCTATTCCCAAGGCAATACACTTATTTATCAACCTGTTATAGAAATCCAAACCAGCCTGGTTGACGCGCCCGTGGCCATCGGGCAAGATCCGTGACCACGACAGCGAAAATCTGAACTGCCCGAAACCGAGCTCTTTAACCAGTTCCAGGTCTTGCTCATATCGGTTATAGAAATCACAAGCTACCCGCGCATGGTCGCCATTCCGTATCTTGCCTTTTTTCCTCGCAAAAACGTCCCATACACAATCGGTCCGGCCATCCTCATCCACCGCCCCCTCGATCTGGTATGCCGCTGTTGCCACACCCCATTTGAAATCACTTCCAAAATCCTCCCGCGATAAAGGATTTGCCGCTACCGGCCTGTACCCCGATTCTTTATTATGATGATCAATAATTGTTGCCAAGCCAATCCCGGTTACCTTTTGTTCACGAAAGTTAAAACTAATCTATAAACAAAAACCCTTCGTCCTGAAACCGCGGACGAAGGGTTTTCAAAATTACTGCTCCGGTTGCTGCGGAGCCTTTACTCCGGAGCTTATCTTACGACAAGGATTTTGCGCATCAACGGACCGTTGTTGATTTTCACATAGTAAGTTCCCTGCGACAATTTCGTCAGGTCTACTTCATTTGCCGAATCCGGCGTAGTGTTCATTACTAACGCACCTGTCTGAGCGTAAACCTTCACATTTGTGACCTGCTGGTTGCTGGTCACTTTGATACGGTCGACAGTCGGGTTCGGATAAACATTCATCTGCTCCTGGCCATCGAAGTTCAGGCTCTTGATCGCGCTGTAAGCGAATGTTTCATCCAAATCCACCATTTTCAGCCGATAAAGGTTTACTGCAAATGGATTAGTGTGCGTATAGGTGTAAGTTTCGAGTTCCTTGCTTTCTCCTTTCGCCTCTACCTGCGACAGCGCTGTCCAGTTTTTACCATCCTGGCTGTGCTGTACTTCGAAGTAAGCGGAGTTGGTTTCAAAAGTTGTGGCCCAGGCCAATTGAGCTACTGAACCTTCTTTTTTCGCAGAGAATGCTGATAGCGTTACCGGCAATGGCGGGCCTGAGAAAGTAAGACATGCATTGTCGACAACAAAATCATTTCCATTTGACGACAGCAACACACGTACATATTTGGTACCTCCCGGTACTGTTCCGCCTAATGTATATTTTTCGAGGCCCCATGTTCCGCTGTTGAGCTCTTTTGTTACGTCCTTGTTAATCTGACCAAGTTCTACCTGACCTTCGCTGAGGAATACCAGCTGGATTTTCTGGCTATTCGACGCGCTGAATGCCGCATAGATGTTCAGGGCAATCTGGTTTCCGGTTGTCGTTTGCAACTCTACATCCTGCCAGAACTTACCTGCTCCGCTCAATTTCGCCCCGTTTACACCGCAAACCGCGTAGGTAGGCTCAACTGTCAATGTCCCGGTTACATTCCAGTTATTGGTACCATTTTCGAAACTTGGGTTCTGAAGGGTATTACCATTACATTCCTGGCAGGTAACTGGTTGGGTAAGGGTGGTACAAATCGCATCCACTTTGAAATAGTCGCCCGACGAATTAACGGAGAAGCGAACTTTTACGGCTCCCGCCGGCGCAGTTGCAGAGATCGAGAATTGCTTGAGTTTGCTGTCAACGACCTTGTAGTCCATATTGACCACAGCCTCGCCGGTGTTGATTTTATTCCCTGCACCGTCATAGAAAGTGAGTTTGAACGTGTGCGCCACACCAGTGTTGTGTGTACCACCATATGCGGTCACATCCACTTTCGCTCCTGCAACCACATTAATGTCCTGCCAGATAGATCCGGAACCGGTGATCAAACCGTTTTTGCTGCCGCACATGTTGTACGCCTCGTCCGTACCGAAGTTGGTTCCACCGGATTTTGACCAGTCATTGGTTCCGTTTTCGAAACTTGCATTTTTGACATATTGATTCGAGTTTACGCAATCGCAGTCAACCGGATTGGCAGGAGGCGTAACTTTCATACATGCCGCATCCACTTTGAAATAGTTTCCACTGGAATAAAGCAGGAAACGAACTTTCGCCGTGTTTGCCGGCGCTGTTGCCGACATGGTGTACAGTTGCAGCTGGTTACCGCTGCCCACTTCGAAATTCATCGATTTCACGATCGCTTCACCGATCTGGTTGCCGCCCGATGTGTAAAAAATCAGCTTGAACTGATGTGTCTCGTCGTTATTGTGCGTTCCACCATATACGCTCAGATTGACCTGGCTTCCGGCTTCAAGGGTAACATCCTGCCATATCTGGCCGGCACCGGTGATCAAACCGTTCTTACTTCCGCACATATTATATGCACCGTCCGTACCGAAGTTGGTACCGTTAGATTTTGACCAGCCGTTAGTCCCGTCCTCGAAGCTGGCGTTCGTGAGAACGTTGTTGTCACAACCACAGCTGGTCGTGGCATTGGCCTGGAAGGCGAAGCCCAGGCTCAATAGTAAAAGGGTAAAGAGAAACGTAAAATTTTTCATAACGTATTTGATTTGTAATTGATTAGCTGAAACGCTTGTCAACAAAATGTACGTTACAAAGGTAAAAATTAGATCATCCAAAAATAGTACTTTTTTTATATGACAACCACGTAATAATTATGTTTATAACCGATTTTAAATTGTTATTACAGTCCTTTTCAAAAGTTTTTCTACAATTATAAACCTAATTATTTATTAAAAAATATCATTTTGGACCTAAAAAACTTCTTACACAGTTCCAAACTGGTTACATAAGCTCTTTAAATTACTAATATAACTTTTTTAATACTAAGCAATGGGTAACGATCCATCGTGAAGGTATAGCGGTTACATGAAAACCAAAGAAAATTTTGCAGACATCGGTACCACCACTGTGTTTTGTGTGCGTACCCGGCTCTTTTCAGGCCTCAACCCAGAATCATCGTTTAGTCGTAATGACCACGGAAAGGCAAGTAAAACTTCTACGTCAATAAATTACATAAGTGCCGTTTTAAAGGATAAAATACCTGTTTTGCCCAACTAACGGCATTAGCTGAAAATGCTCGGTTCTGTGGATAACACTGAATTTTCACTGAAGAATTTCGACAAAACTTTTTTTGCAAAAAACCCGGCTTCTACAAGATTTATATTGACTGCGAATAGAATGCAGCTATTTTATTACTGTATTACAGCTGTTTAGCTACATTCTATTTGGATTAGCAGACAGCAGCTCCCAAATAAATTTAGATTCAATAAGAATAAGACGATAGAAAATACTGCGAAAGCAGGGCTTCCGCAGAACGTTAACGAAAGGAAACAGGTGTTATGCCAAATAACTCCCGAGTTACATGACATTTTCTTGTGACACATCCGCAACCCTTCCTGATCCTTTATTGCTTTTCGGTGCGGATTTCCGCAATACTGTGTATTTTAAGCACCAATTGGGAGCACGGCCGGGACTCCGGGCCCTTCGGGACACCGTCAGCTACAATTCCCGAACAGGTAATCTATCAGAAAGTCTTGATGTTATGCTTAAAAAATACGTTACAGCGCTGATAATCGCGATACTGGCGACCTCCTGCGCCACGCACGAAAAGACAGCCTCCCCTGCCGATCGCCTCGATAGCGTTGCCCGGGAATATGTCAAACTGGGACTTTCCATTGGCCAGTTCGACGGCGATTTTGTAGACGCTTATTATGGCCCCGACTCGTTGCGGCCCGCCAAAACAGATACTTCACATTTTCCAAAAGAAGCGTTACTGCAAAAAACCTCCGCTTTGAAACACGTCCTGGCGACATTTGCGCCCGATGCAGCGCCCGACACCCTCGCACGCCGTGCCGAATGGCTGACGGCCCAGCTTACCGCATTCGAACGACGGATACAGCTCTTTTCGGGCACGTTGGTACCATTCGACTCCGAATCCAAAGAGCTGTTCGACGCTGTGGCGCCGGTTTATGAAGAACAGTATTTTAAAGACCTTATTGCAAAGCTTGATCGCCTGCTACCCGGCCAGGGCTCCATTCCGGAACGCTACCAGAAACTTGCGAACCATTTCCTGATTCCTCAGAATAAGATCGATACCGTTTTCCGGACTGCCATCGCGGAGGCGCGCAAGCGTACGCTTGCCCACTACACACTACCCGTGGGCGAAGATTTCAAACTTGAATATGTGCGGGACAAACCCTGGTCGGGATATAATTGGTACAAAGGCAACTACAAAAGCGTGATCCAGATCAATATAAGCCAGCCTATCTATATTGAGCGGGCCATCGATCTCGCCTGCCATGAGGGTTATCCCGGTCACCATGTGTACAATGCGCTGCTCGAAAAAAACCTGTTCCGTGGCAAAGGATGGACTGAAATTTCACTTTACCCATTGTTCAGCCCACAGTCTCTGATTGCCGAAGGAAGCGCCAACTATGGTATTTCCATGGCTTTTCCGGGCGATGAGCAGCGGGAATTCTGCAAAAGTGTGTTGATCCCGGTCGCCGGGTTGGATACGGCAATGAGCTATGCGTATTTCAAGGCCCTCACAATCCGTTCGGCATTGAACTACGCCCGCAACGAGGTAGCGCGTGGTTTGCTTGACCACGGTATGAGCGACCGGGAGGCGAAGCGATGGCTAACCGACTACTGCCTGCTGTCCGAAAAAGGTGCCTCGGACTACCTGCGATTCATCCGTAAATACCGGAGCTATGTAATCAACTACAATTACGGGCAGGACATCGTCAAGAAATACATCGAATCCGAGAGCGGAACAACAGCCGACGCCGGCAGAAGATGGAAGCGGTTCGAGGCGTTACTAAGCAATGAAAACAAGGCAAGCGACCTTTTGAAGAAGTAAAATGCATTATATTTATTTCATGCTCGCCGCGATGGCCGGCATCACCACCATCACAGCGCAGGGGCAAACGCGACCAGCTCCCCAAAGCTACATGTGCAATCGGGCCGGAAAGGCTATTTCCATCGACGGAAAACTGAATGAGCGTTCCTGGAAGAAGGCTGCCTGGACGTCATCATTTGTAGATATTGAGGGAGATAAAAAGCCGCTCCCACTGCAAGAGACCCGCGTAAAGATGCTTTGGGACGACCAATACCTTTATATCGCCGCACAAATCGACGAAGAGCATATCTGGGCTTATCAGGACCGGAAAGACCAAATTGTATACTTGGAAAATGATTTCGAAGTATTCATTGATCCGGACGGGGATACTGAAAATTATTACGAGCTGGAAATCAATGCGATCAATAATACCTTCGATCTATTTTTACCCAAAACCTACCGCAAAGGCGGAAAAGCGCAGCTTAAATGGAATATCCAAGGACTGAAATCGGCGGTATCGGTCAATGGTACCCTGAATGACGCGAGGGATAAGGACAAGAGATGGTTTGTAGAAATCGCGATTCCGTTTGAGTCGCTTTCTACCGAGCATGTGAAACCGGTAATCCCGGCCGACGGCTCCGAATGGCGGATCAATTTTTCACGCGTCAATTGGCAACACGACGTCGATCAGCAGGGGCATTATAGCAGGAAACGCAATGCCGAAACCGGCAAAGTAATCCCCGAATACAACTGGGTATGGTCGCCGCAGGGCATTATCAATATGCATTATCCCGAATATTGGGGCAAATTACTTTTCAGAGACGAGGAAGTGGGAAATCGAAGTAACGCTGATAAACCCCGGCAAGTCCAATAGCTTGCCGGGGTTTTGACTTTCAATGTCCTTCGCTGGATTCGAAACCAAGGATGGCCAGACGGTAAGGCGTAGCAGAAACTTTCACCGTATTGGTTTTGGACAAATTCCCCGTGCTGATAACGAGCAGTTCGCCCCTCTTCGGCTGCGTAATATATATGTAGCGCGATGTCGCTTCCAGCTGCGGCTTCTGCGTTTCGTCTTTCGCCGTTGCACCGATCACCGATCCACTCGTTTTCAAAGTATTGGTTTTCAGGTCATAGATCCTCAGTTCCCCGCTGTGCAGCAATACCACGACGTTGTTTCCTGCATAATCGACCTTCGCCTGCATGATATCCGTACTCGCCAGAACCGGCGTGACCGATTTGGCAGCGACATCAATCACATAAACGCCCTTGGCTGCTGTATAGCCTAGAAATTTGCCTGCGCCTTTCACTTCGAGAATAGAGCCGAACCACGCTTCCCCAAAATCGGCAGGATGCGGGATCAGCTGCTGGTTGCCCGTCGGCTCCACAGCCAGAATGCCGCTCGAAGAACCGAATAGTGAAATGCTGCCGTTCGTTGCATTGCCGTGAATGCCCTTGGTTTGAATGGTGGAAGCGAAAAGTGTTTTTCCCGAAACGTCGATGATCTTCACACGCTCCGGCAACGTCCCGGCCACAGAACCGTCCTTCACCGTAATGGCATAGGTGCCGTTGTCAAACTTTGTCATAGCGCCGTGATGTGCCACGTTACCGGCGTCGATAAGTGTCATTTTCTTACCGGCAGTATGGAAATCCGCCTCTTTTGCGATGCTCAGTGTGCCGTCGCCGTCGTTAAAAGTGATGATCTCGTCGCCCTTGCTTTTAAAATGCGTTGGTTTCTTACCATCGCCCGTCAACGCCCCGAACTTAGGCGTCCCTTTCACGTCAACATGGTCGCCATGGCCTTCGAAGCCCGTGTCGAAAAGCTGTACATAGTTGTTGGCACCATTCACAATAGCCCCGAAACGTCCGCCTTGTGTTCCATAAAGCGCCGACTTAGGGAATTGCGCTTCAAATTTCTCAGCCGTAAGCTTCACCGGATCCACGAGCGACAGCTCCTTGGAAGTCTCGTCGTTCACCACCACTCGGATAAACTTGTATTCCGTCTCTCCAATAGGCGCTACGTCGTCTTTTTCCTTGTCGTCGCAAGCTACGAGCAATGCACCGAGTGCCATCGGGAGTAATACTTTGAATAAATGCTTTTTCATAAAAAAATCTTTATATGCAACAATGATGCAAATGTAGTTTCAGGAAAACCACAAATGCAACAATGTTGCATATAAAGATTAAAAAAGAATTAAAACAGCCCCTATCGTCGCCTGTCAGGCAATCGCCTCGCGTAACAAGTTCCTGCTTTCTTTTTTGACAAATGTGATTGGCACAAAATCGTCGTTGGGTGCGCCAATGTAGTAGACGGTCCATTCCGGATCGTGATGCGCCAGCATTTCGCTGATACAGTCGGCGCGGTGCGCAACCGGATTGGTACAATCTTCCCAATAAAACAGCTCGACCCGGTAGAACAGGTTCTGCTTGATGCCGTTGATCGTTACCTCAACTTTGATCTCCTGCTTGCCTTGAAGCGGTGGGATAGGGATTGCAATGTGGCTCATGGGTTTATCTGGTTAAAATTCAATTTATATTTTGGAGGAAGGGGAAGAAGGAGAAAAGGGAGGAAAGGCATTTTCCATCCTCCCTTTCCTCCTTCCTCCTCTTGCTCCCCTCCTCCCTCACTCCGCCCTCAAACTCTTAACGGGATTCGTCAACGCCGCCTTGATACTCTGAAAGCTGATCGTAAACAATGCTACGAACACTGCCAGCGCGCCGGCGACCAGGAACATCCACCATTCGATATCGATGCGGTAAGCAAAGTCGTTCAGCCAGGTCCTCACGGCAAACCAGGCAACCGGCGTGGCGATAAGAATGGCCGTGAAAACGAGTTTAAGAAAATCCCGTGACAGCAAAGCCACAATACCCGCTACCGAAGCGCCCATTACCTTTCTGACACCTATTTCCTTGATCCGCCTTTCTGCTGAATAGGAAGCGAGCCCGAACAGCCCCAGACACGATATGAAAATCGCCAGGCCCGCTAATATGCCCACGATCTCGCTCACCTGACTATCGGCACGGTACATTTCGGCGAAATGCTCGTCGAGAAATGAATAGGTGAATGGCTCGTCAGGAACAAGTTTATTCCAGGTCGATTGTATGGCCGCTATCGACTGCTGCGCATCTTTCCCCTTAATGCGGACCGACATTTCGGAGTATGACCAGTCCTTCTGATTGAACAGGCATAGCGTCTCGATTTTATGGTGCATTGAATTAAAGTTAAAATCCTCTGCCACACCCACGATCGTCGAAAGCGAATCCATTCCCGAAAACCCAAACCGCTTGCCGATCAATGTCTCCATTGTCAAGGTCGGCTCATCCTTCAGAAGCTCTTTCGCCAGCGATTCGTTGATAATGTAGGTTTTTGCATTATCTCCGGCACTGTGCGTGAAATTCCGGCCTGCGATCAGTTTGATTTTGTACAACGACAAGTAATCCGGATCTACCACCACTTGCGAGGAAGTAAGCTCGCGCCTCGCACCCGTACCCTGAAATGCCACACCGGTCTGGTGCAGGTTATTGCCGAGGCGCTGTTGCGAGCCGGTAACCGCCTCAATAAACGAGCTTGTCAGCAACTCCTGTTTCAATGCTTCATATTTCACATCCAACTTCGAGTTCAAAGGCACTATAACCACCTGCTCCTTGTCAAAACCAGGATCCTTATCCACCATATATCGCAACTGCTTCACGGCAAAGCCCGTAGCGATGATCAGAAACACGGCGCTCGTGAACTGTGCGATTACCAATGCATTCCGGAAATTGCTTTTCCCGGCACGGATCGTACCCTTCAACACCTTCACAGGTTCGAAAGCCGACAGAAATGCTGCCGGGTATAACCCAGAAAACAGTCCCACGAGCATTGTTCCCAGTAAAATGACCAGCAACAAGCCCGGGCTTTGAAATATCGAAAATTCGAGCCGGCGCTGGCTGAAATTGGCTACCGAAGGCATTACCAGCTTCACGATAGCCACTGCCAGTACCAGGGCAAACAGCGCCAGCAGCACCGATTCGCCTATAAATTGCCCCGCCAGCTGAAATCGTTGCGCGCCAATCGACTTGCGTATCCCCACTTCCTTCGCCCGACCGGTCGAGCGGGCAGTCGACAGGTTCATAAAATTCACACAGGCGATAATGAGCACAATGGCAGCTATGATCGAGAAAATGTAGGTATATCGCCTATCGAACTTCTGATAATTGACATAGTCGTGCGTAATATCCACCGACTGCGCGTGAACCTCGGTCAGCGGCTGCAAAAACAGCTCGTAAAACTTCCAGCCGCCTTCTTTCATATGTTTTTTGAGGAAAGCGGGAAATTTCTTTTCCATTTTGCCAATGTCCGTCCCGGGCGCAAGTTCCAGGTAAGTCACGAGCCAGTTTCCGCCCCAGTTTTTCATAAAATCGGGCTTTGCGATGGTATTGAAGGAAATGAGCGCATCGAACTGCAAATGCGAGTTCGCAGGAACGTCCTCCATAATACCCGTGACTTTCAGCGTGAGCGTGTCGTTGCCAAAGTGGTTGACGTATTTACCTATCGGATCGATATTACCAAAGATATTTTTGGCACTTTTCTGTGTCAGCACAACGCTGTTGGGCTCTTTCAATACCCGACCTTTGTCGCCTTCAAGCAGCGGATAATCGAAGAGTTGAAAGAAATTGGAATCGGTCAGGAATACCTGTGAAAGTTCGATCCTTTGATCGTGGTAATGCATCGGCAGCTTTCCGGTGGTATTAATTCTGACAAACTGCCGGATTTCCGGAAATTCTTCTTCTAATGTTGGCCCCATCGGGAACATCGAAAGCGCCACTTTTTGCGGAGCCACCATTCCTTCGAACTTCTGTACCTCGTCGAGCCGGTAGATGTTTTTAGCATGCAGCCCGTCGAAGCTGCGTTCGTAGAAAACGAACAGCATGATCACAATGCAGGCCGCCATACTCACGGCCAGGCCCACAATGTTGATAACCGAAAAAACTTTGTTCTTCCAGATGTTCCGGAGAGCGATTTTGAGGTAGTTTTTGAGCATGCCGCAAATTTTTTGACTACGGACCGCCGTCGGCAGTCCTACTTCAACAGGCTTAAGACAGCAATTGCCAGAAAACATAATTCCCTGACAATGACTGCATCAGCTTACGGCAACAAATTTATGCCAGTCCAGTCAACGGATTAAAAATCAGCATTTTAATGAAGAAAAAGACCTAAAAACTGTCCGAATTCGGACAATCTTGTTCATCGATGGACAACGCGGAAAATTCCGCGCCGGGGGCTTTTTACCAGTCCTTACGGAAACCAATATACCCGCCGGTCCTCCGCTTGAAAATTTCGCCCTGGTCGGTAGCAATACGGGCGATAATGCTGGCATTTTTCAGGCCGGGAACGGCATATTGTGCCCCCAATACCGATGAAAACTGCCCTCGCGGTGGGTCGAAGTCAGCGCCCGGCGTTCCGAAATTTTTGCTGTAAGAGACCTTCAATGTAAGCCCCAGCGAACGGCCGACCTTCCCTTGTGCGCCCAGGTAATACATATTCACCCGATTATTAGGAAAAAATCTTTGATTATCGAGTTTCGACTGGTCCATATCCTTGCCGGGAATGATAAACGGCGTGCCTACCGTCCGCCCCTTATACGACCAGCCTTCCGAATACTGAGTATGGTTGAAATAGTTGTCCGCGCCCTGGTATTTGCTCCCGGGAATGTAAAATTCGGAACCGGATTGGTTCTTGGTACTGAGGAATTCCAAGGTCAGATGTGTAAGCGCAAAGCCACTGACCAGGTTTCCGGGCAAGAGTTTCAGGTTAATACCGTAAAGTCCGTCGGGGATATTCTTGAAAAGCATACTTGAAACATCCTCGAACGGATGCTGATGGTATACGAAAAGCCGGTATTTGTTGAGCTTAGTTTCAAAAGCTATGTCGTAGCTACCCAAATGGTTACCGACACGGTAGCTATCGAAAGCCCCGTAACCATTTTTCTCGAACCAGTTTTTGGAAGTAAACGCCAGCACCACGTTCGGGTACACAGACCATGATGACGGCAACTCGCCGTTCACCGCCAGTTCGGGATGCAGTTTGAGGTAATCCGAATGCCCCGCCCACATTACATTGTGGTTCAGCCCGGCATAAAGCTTGCTTTTGCGTTTCCCAAACCTCAGATATACAAACTTCTGATGCAGCCGCACACCCTGGATATAGTCGGTATTAAACCATCCATGCGCAAATCCGGCATGCACAGCCACAAAGTTCCCGGTGAATTTCAGGGGAGAAAAGCCCACCGTCCCGATCTGCACTTTCGGTACCGGTAGCGAGTTCCCCGACACCGCGTAAAAGCCGGACGACATGGTGGTATCGCCCAGTCCCATTACCTCGCGCCTCCGCCCCACCCATAGCTCCATGCGCTTGAACCGCACGCCTGCATGCGCCTCCGGGAGCACAAATTCAAACTTGCTTTCTTTATTATACATCCCTACCGGGCTCACCCCCGCACGCCAATCGAATTTTCGGGGCTTGCCAGCGAGGCTGTCATAAAAAATATAGTTTTTCCGCGCCGTTGCCTGTACAACCCCTGCGGTAGCGCGGTCAGGCACGGTACCGAACTGGTTGGTCCGGAGCCAAAACGGCGTTTCACCATTCGAAGACACATATGCTCCCGCCTCGACACTCGCTTCGAGGTTGGATACAACCATACTTTTCTGGGCAAAAAGCGGCCCCGAAATAATCGCAAAAAATGCAATAACACTGTAAGTAAAGGTTCTACGCAAGTGATTCGGCTCGGTAAAGATTTTCCCTGCAAGATAAAGATGAGCGCGGGAATATTTGTTACCTGGGAATGAATTGTGTAGCGATCTTCCGACGGCAGTCAACGGTCATCCTCACTCCGACCGCAAACTCTTCACAGGATTCATCAATGCCGCCTTAATACTCTGGAAACTGACTGTGAGTAATGCAATACCAATAGCAAACAAGCCCGTAGCCGGGAAAATCCACCATCCGATGCCTACCTGATAGGCGAATCCCTGCAACCACTGCCGCATGCCCAGCCAGGCGACCGGTGTAGCGATCACCAGGGCAACGCATACCAGCGATAGAAATTCGCCGGAAAGCATAGCGACAATACTACCCACGGAAGCGCCCAGTACCTTTCTGACCCCAATTTCCTTCGTCCGCCGTTCAGCCGCGAAAGTGGCCAGCCCGAACAGCCCGAGACAGGCGATCACCACGGCAATGCAGGTGAAATAAAGCACGATAGTACCCGTACGGTGTTCCTTTTCATAATTCTTCTGAAAATCCTGATCGAGGAACGAATAGGAGAACGGAATACCGGGGTTCAGCCGCTTCCAGGCCGCCTCTACCGACGCCAGCGTCCACGCATAATCCCTGGTTTTCAGGTTGCCTATGAAATACTGGTACTTATCGGTAATGCTGGTGGTGAGCGCATAGGGCTTGATCCCTTCATGCAGGCTGCGAAAGTTGAAATCCTTCACGACGCCTACCACCTGCAAGCTCCGTCGCTTGCCCCCCAACTCAAAAAATACATTTTTCCCGATGGCCGAAGCTACATCATAACCCAGTTCCCGCGCGGCTGTTTCGTTCAGGATCACGCTGCTGGAATCACCGCTGAATGCCTTTGTGAAGGAACGCCCCGAGACCATTTGCAAGCCCAACGTTTCCACATAATCGTCCCCAACAGTGGCGAAATGCACGTCGACCGCGTCGTGAATAGTCCGGTTTTCGGTATAAAAAAGCAGGTCTTCGATATTTTCAATGCCGGGATACACCGATCCGCTGGTGGCCGCTGCCACGCCCGGAATGCGTAGAACCTCTTCCTTGAATGCATAGAAATTAGCGGCGGCCTTCTGATTTCTGAACGGCACCACCAGTTTTTGTTCCTTATCAAAACCCAAATTCCGGTTTTGCAGAAAAGACAATTGTTTGCTGATTACGATAGCGCCGAGAATGAGGATAATAGACACTGTAAATTGGAACACCACCAGCCCCTTCCGTAACAAACCGGCCGAAGTTACATTCACCAGACGGCCTTTCAGCACGCTCACCGGTTTGAAGGACGACAAATAGAGCGCAGGGTAAAGCCCGGCAACCAGGCCGGTGAAGAGCGTAATACCAGCCATCCAGTACAGAAATGCGGGATGTGCGGCCATGTCCAGCACTTTGCCGGTCAGGTTGTTGAAATAAGGCAAAAGTACCTGCACCACCACCAACCCGATCGCCAGGGCCATCAGGGCCATTATCATCGACTCTCCGAGGAACTGGCAGATGAGCGAATTCCTGACCGCACCCATCACCTTCCTTACCCCTACTTCCCGCGCCCGCTTTTCGGAGCGAGCCGTGCTGAGGTTCATGAAATTGATGCAGGCTATCAGCAACAGGAACACGGCAATGGATCCGAAAATGTAGAGGTACGTCATGCTGCCATTCGGCGCGATCTCATTGCCAATGGCGGATCTCAGGTAAATGTCCGTTACCGGTTGAATAAATAGTTTTTTCGAAATGCCCAGCGCTTTCAGATCTCTCTCACCATGCCGGTTCATGAACGGCGTCAGTTTGGATGCAAATGCTGCCGGATCTGCGCCGTCGCGTAGTTTGACATAGGTATGAAAAATGTTGTTCATCGCCCAGTTGTTCTGGCTCACGACCCAGCCCCCCATATCACCGTTCTGCATGGACAAAAAATACCTCGCATCGATATGCGACTTCCGACTGTTCCGAAAAACGCCGGATACTGTATAGTCGAAATCTCCGAAAACCAGTCCCACACGGATCACCTTACCCACCGGATCCACATCACCGAACAGTTTTTCAGCGACATTCTCGGAAAGCACCAGCGTGTTGGGGCGGTTCAGTGCATTGCCGGGATTCCCGTATTTGAAATCGTAGGTAAAAACATCAAAAAACGTTGAATCTGCATAATAGCCGTTCGTTTCATAAAACCTCGTGGCCTCTTTCCCATTACGGTTTTCGAGCAACATTCGGTCGATCCCGGAGAATTTCAGCATGCGCGTCACCGATTCAACTTCCGGAAAATCGCTCTTTACACCCGCAGCCAATGGCCCGGGCGTTCCCGCCCATTTCTCGGCAGGCGTTTCCATCGCAATCCGGAAAAGCCGGCTGGCTGAACGGTGATGTTTGTCAACACTCAACTCGTCGGAAATATAAAGCACGATCAGCAGGCAGGTGGCCAGCCCAAGGGCAAGGCCGAAAATATTGATCGCAGTATAGCCCTTGTTATTTAAGAGGTTGCGCAGGGCGATTTTGAGGTAGTTTCTGAGCATAATCTTATTCTGATCTCAACGATTTCACCGGATCCAGCAGCGCCGCCCTGATTGCCTGATAGCTTACCGTTGCCAGCGTCACTACCAGCGCTCCTGCGCCCGCCGCCACGAATATCCACCAGGTGATCTCGGTGCGGTATTCATATTTTTGAAGCCAGTTGTTCAGGAAATACCAGGCGGTAGGTATTGAAATCAGAAAGGAGATGATGACCAGGATCACGAACTCCCGCGACAACAGCGCCCATAGGTTGCCTATGGAAGCGCCCAATACTTTACGTACGCCAATTTCCTTCGTCCGCTGTTCGGCGGTGAACGAGGCAAGCCCGAACAGTCCGAGACAGCTGATAAAAATCGCCAGCCCGGCAAACACGGTCGCCAATGTGGCAATGCGCTCTTCCGCCGCGAATTTCAAGGCATATTCCTGGTCGGTGAATTTGTAATCGAACGGGCTGCCGGGGTTAACTTCTCGGAAAACGGCGGCCACTTTGTCAAGTGACTCCCGTATCGGCAACCCTGGTTTCAGCTTCACGTTGATCACATTCGCCCAGCCGTAGTTGACCATAAACAAAGTGGGATGTACCGGGCTGAACGGAGAGCTCATTACCATATCATGGATCACACCCACTACTTTGTAAGGATTCTCGCCCCATTTCACTGTTTGTCCGATGACCTCCGATGGTTCTTTGAATCCCATGTATTTCAATGCGGATTCATTCATGACCATTCCCAACGAATCGGTAGAGAATTTGCGGGAGAAATCACGGCCTCCGATGAACTGCCAGCCTACGGTTTTCCCGAAATCGTGGCTCACGCCGATCGTCCCGAAATTGTCGTGAAAATTGGGATCCTTTCCCGGCCAGCTGAACCCGCCGTTATTGGAACCGAGGAATGTGGATGGCGACGACGATGTGGACATTTCCACCACTGCGCCGGTTCCGAGCAACTCACTTCTCAGCCTATTATACTGGCTGCTCAACTCGGGCGTATTGATTTCCACGGTAATCAGGCCGTTGCGGTCGTAACCAACCGGTCTGTTCTTCGCGTGCTGGATCTGCTTGTAGACGATCGCCGTACCAATGATCAGCGTCACTGAAACCGTAAATTGCAGCACCACCAAAACCTTCCGCGGCATCGCGGCGAATCGACCTGCATTGAAAGTACCTTTGAGAACCTTCACAGGCTGGAACGATGACAGGTATAACGCCGGATAGCTACCCGACAAAAGACCGGTAAGGAAGCAGAATGCAAATCCAGCCAACCAGAAATAGCCGTTAGTCCACGGAAAAGTCATTTGTTTGCCCGCCAGTTCATTAAAAGCCGGCAATGCAAACGCTACAATGACAATTGCAAAAATGAAAGCCAGGAAGACAACCATGAACGATTCGCTGAAAAACTGGTTAATCAGCTGCGCCCTCAGTGAGCCGATCGCCTTGCGGATACCCACTTCTTTCGCACGTTTTTCAGAGCGGGCCGTGCTCAGGTTCATAAAATTGATCGATGCCAACAGCAACACAAATGCGCCGATAATCCCGAACAGCCACACGTACCGGATACGCCCGTCGGGTTGCCCCCGGTCGTCCCAGGTGCCTTTCAAATGCCATTCCGACATCGGCAGCAGGTAGTTGCGCGGGTTCAGAAACCGGGCTTCCGGAGTGTGCTGCATTTTGATGCTTTTGATTTTTTCGGAAACTCCTTCGAACGTAGCGTTCGGACGGATTTGCACAAGCAACTGCCACGAGTTATTGTTCCATTGCTCCTCGTCGCGCGCGGTTTGCACCCAATTCTGCGTCGCTTCGTACAAATCCCAGGGTGCCAGGAAGGTCAATTCACGAAATTCTGTATTGAAAGGCAAGTCTTCATAAACGCCGGTTACTTTCACATCGAGCCGGTTGTCGAGCTTCACGATCTTGTCCATCGGGTTTTCCTTGCCGAACAGCGCTTTCGCCACCGACTCAGCGATGATGATCGAATTGGGCTCTTTCAGCCCGTCGCGCGTGCCGGACAGCATATGCAGTGTAAACAACCGCGGCGCTTCAGCACTCATGTAGGCGCCATTTTTGGTAAACTTGTTATCCTTGTAAGCCAATATGTGCGCGTCGATCCACGAAGATTGGATCACGTAGTCGAAGTCATCCTTATGATGTTCCCGGAGATATTTCCCCAGCGGGTACGAAGTATGCTCGCCCCCATCATAAACCCTCCCTTCAAAAACCCCTGTTTCAATCACCTTCGCAATGCGATTGTAGTTTTCGTGGTAGCGATTGTATGAAAATTCATCATAAACCCACAATCCAATGATCATAGCCACGGCCATCCCCACAGCCAGCCCGCCGATGTTGATAAACGAGTACCCTTTGCTTTTGACAAGGTTACGGAGTGCGATTTTGAGATAGTTTTTTAGCATCGTTTTAGTTGTTTATTGGGAGGAAAGGGAGGAGGAAGTATTCGTGGTCCCTTTCCTCCTTCCTCCCTTTCCTCCTTTACTCCTTTACTCCCTTTTCAAAATCGTTACAGGATTCAACAGCGCCGCTTTCACTGCCTGATAACCTACCGTTGCGAGCGTCACGAGCGCGAGGCCCATGGCGGCGAACAGGAAAATCCCGGCGTCGAGGTTGATTCGGAATGCGAAGTTGTCGAGCCATTTGTACATTGCCCAGCCAACTAGCGGGAATGCAATCAGCAAGGCGATCAGCAGAAGTTTGATAAAATCCATCGAAAGCATTAATACCACATTGGTAACCGAAGCACCCACCACTTTACGGATACCAATCTCTTTCTGCCGCCGTTGGGCCGTAAATGCGGCCAGCCCGAACAACCCCAGACATGAAATGACGATCGCAAGCCCGGCAAAATAGCGCGATAGCACTCCCACCCGTCGCTCCGACGCGTAAAGCGCTTTGTAATTCTCATCCAGAAACTGGTAATCGAACACCAGCCCCCGGTGATGGTCCTGGAAAAGCTTCCGCACACGGGCGATCGTCTGCTCCTCGGCGCCGCTCTGAATTTTCACCATCACATTGGGCATAATAGGGTACATCTGGAAGAAACAGGGCTTTACAGGCTCGTACAGCGATTCGAAATTGAAATCCTTCACTACGCCCACGATCTGTCGCTCCATCCCCCAGAATTTCACCGTCTTCCCCACCGGGTCTTTCAACCCCATACTTTTTATGGCCGACTCGTTGAATATGATCTCATTGGCCGCATGCTGGTTTTGGGTGAAAAACCGGCCTTCGCGCAACGTCATCCCCACGGTTTCCATGAAATTGTACCCCACTTCCAGGTTCGAAAACTCGATATCCTTTCCGGCAGGCTTACCGGGCCATTCGAAACCGGAAATCGCGCCGTGCTTGCCCGTCAGGTCATGGTAGTAGCTCGATGCATTCACCACCCCGGGGGTGTTTTTAACTTCTCCCAAAAATGCCTCCGCTGCTTTCAGTTTCAGAGAGTCCATTTCAAGGGGTATTTCAAAATGAATAATATGGTCACGATTGTAGCCCAGGTTCCGGTTTTGGATAAACTGGATTTGCCGGTAGACGACGATCACCGAAACGATAAAAATCACCGACACCGCAAACTGGAATACCACCAATCCGCGCCGTACGAGCAATTCCCCCGCTGTGTTTCTCAATTTTCCTTTCAAAACAGACACTGGATCAAATCCGGACAGGTACAATGCCGGGTAGCTCCCCGCCAGCAAGCCGGTGATGAGCGTTATGACCAGGGCAACGGAAACCAACATCGGATCGGGCGAAAGCGCGACCTGCTTGCCGGTAATGCTGTTAAACTCCGGCAACAGGAGCAAAACCATGACCACAGCGACAAGCAATGACACAAATGTCAGCATCAGTGATTCACTCAAATGCTGCATGATCAACGAACTGCGCAGTGCTCCCACTACTTTTTTGATCCCCACTTCCTTCATGCGCCCCGAAGCTTTGGCCGTTGAAAGGTTCATGAAATTGATGCAGGCGATCACCAGAATGAACACCGCGATCACAGCAAACAATCTCACGTACGTAATGCGCCCGCCTGTCTGCACGCCATTCTCGAACTGTCCGTGGAGGTATTTGTCCGAATAGCGGATGGCAAAAAGCTGAAAGTCGTTATCCTTGTTTTTGGATTTCAGGAAATGCCTGATCTTCTCGTTGAAAAGCGGGAGATCGGTGCCGCTTTTGAGGACCACAAACGTATTGGGATCGCTATTACCCCAGTTTTCCATTCCCGGCCGCCGCGCTTTGAACTGCTCAAAGTTGAAGAGTATATCAAACTGGTTGCTTGCATTGCGCGGGTTGCTTTTGAACACACCACCCACGCGGTAAAGCCCGCTAAATTGTCCCTCGTCCCACTTGACGGTTTTTCCAACCACATTTTGTTTTGTCCCAAATAACTTTTCCGCCATTTCCTCCGAAAGCGCCACCGTATTCTTATCGCCTGCCACCGCACCCGCATCGCCCTCCGTGAAGGGGCAGGTAAAAACAGCGAAGTAATCCTTACTCACGAATTGTCCCGCGGCTTTCAATTGCGTTTCTCCGGCCGAAATCACGCCTTTATTCGAAAACCATTCAGCAGGCACGACCGTCGTCGCCAGTTCCACTTCCGGCATTTCCGCTTTCAATGCGTCGGCCAATAGGCCAGGCGTGTGTTCTCCCGTCTTGATCCCATCCTCATGCGGCTGGTTGACCATGATCTGGAACAAATGCACGTCCTTTTCATTGTGCTTATCCACACGCAGCTCATCGACTACCCAAAGATAGATCAGCAACGCACAAGCCAGTCCCGTCGAAAGGCCAAGCAGATTCAGCAGCGTAAATTGCCGATCCTTGATCAGGCTACGCCATGCGATTTTCAGGTAACTCTTGATCATATTAGTATCTTGTTTTTGAGGGAGGAAGGAAGGGGAGGAAGGAGGAAGGGGAAGAAAGGGAGGAAGTATTTCTGGTCCCTTCTCCCTTTTCTCCATCCTCCCCTTCCTCCGCTTCCTCCCTCATTCCCTTTTCAAACTCTTTACAGGATTCACCAGCGCCGCCTTAATGCTCTGAAAGCTAACCGTCAGCATAGCGATACCGACCGCTAGAAAACCTGCCCAGACGAATATCCCCCAGTGGATCTCGATACGGTAGGCGAAATCCTGCAACCAGCGGTGCATAAAATACCAGGCGACCGGGCTTGCGATCACGATCGCGACAAGCACGAGTTTCAGAAAATCCATCGATAGCATGGTTGTAATGCCCGCTACGGAGGCACCTAGTACTTTCCGCACTCCGATTTCTTTCGTCCGCTGCTCGATGGCGAAAATGGCCAACCCGAAAAGCCCGAGGCACGAGAGGCACACCGACAACAGTGCAAAAGTGGTCGTCAGCCGCGTTGCGAGTTCTTCGCGCTGATAGAACTTAGCAAGCTCTTCGTCGTAAAAACTATATTCAAATACATTTTCGGAAAACTGTTTCTGCCATACCGCGCCTATCCGGCTGATTGTCGAGGCATTTACGCGGCTCAACTTCACCCCCGCCCGGCGGTAGCGCGACTGGTCGGCAAAAACGATCGTCGGCTCAATGCCGGTGTAGAGGTCGCCGTTGTTGAAGTCGGATAATACGCCCACGATGGTGCCGGTTTTGCCCGCGTCGCCCACGTGCAGCCGCCGGTTCAATGCCGCTTCGGGCGATTTCAATCCTAATGCCCGCACCAGTTTACGGTTGATCAGCAGCTCGTTGAGCGTGTCCGAATGCGCCGGAACGCGGCCTGCGACGAGTTTCAATCCATAAGTCGTTACAAAATGCTCATCCGCGGCTCTCGACCGAGCCACGAATTTCTCCCAATCACGATTTTCAAATTTGATCGTCCCTCCGCCGCTGACCTGCACCGACGGCGCGCTCCTGAAAAACGAAAGGTCGGTTACCTCGGGCAATGCCGACAACTCGTTACGCAATGCCGTGAGCTTGCTGGTTTCTGTTTCAGGCAAATTCAAATGCAGGATAAGGTCCTTATTCATTCCCAGGTCCTTGTTTTTCAGGAATTGCGATTGGAGGATGATCAGCGTAGATACCGCGATCAGGACGAATGAAATGCTGAATTGTGTCACTACCAGCCCTTTCCTGACCGAGAAAAAGCTTCGGTTATTCTCCTTCAATAAGCCCTTGATGGCTTTCACCGGATTGAACCTGGAAATGACAAACGCCGGATAACCGCCGGCCAACATGACCACAAACACGAACAGTGCCGCGCAGAAAGCCAGCAACTGAGGATCACTGAAAGCATCTACACGCACATTCACGCTCAGCCATTGGCTCAACATCGGCGCAAAAAGCCATGCGAGTAGCAGGGAAATAGCGCTTGCTGCAAAAGTTAGCAATGCGGTTTCCTGTATAAAAAGCCAGAAAACCTGCGCTTGCGAAACGCCCATCACTTTTCTCACGCCTACTTCCTTGCTACGCTTGAAAGCCTGTGCCGTCGAGAGATTAATGAAATTGAAGCAGGCTATGAGAATCAGCAGCATCCCTACGGTCGCCAACACGGTGATCGTGCTGTATTTGATCTTACCGCCGTAGGCAATATTGAAATGCACATCCGACAAGTCTTGCAAATGGTAATGGAAAACTTTGCCGTCGCGGCCATAATATTTGCTCGCAAATGCCGGCATCTGTGCTTCGAATGCAGGCTTGTCTTCCGGCGAGCGAAGTGTAACAAAAGTTTCACGGCTGCCGTCGATCCAGCCCCAATCTTCGTAACCGTACTCCGGAACAATCTTTTTTAAAGTAGGCAGCGAAATGAAAATATCCTGCCTGAAATCGGTTTGCTCGGGGTAGTCTGCAACAACGCCTGCAATCACGAGGTTTTCGCGATTATCGGCGCGGATTACCTTACCCATTGCATTACCGCTCCCGAAATATTTCCGGGCATACCGCTCAGTCACCACGACCTGATTGGGCACAGCCATTGCCGAGCCACTGCCGCTAATCCATTTGTAATCAAATATTTGAAAGAAATCAACATTCGTAAAAACCAGATGATCCTTTTCGAGAAACTTGCGCGAAGTTCCGTCGTTATCGACGCGGATAGTTAACTCCTTATGCGCCACATAAGCGGCGTCGCGGACGAAGCTGAACTCCTTTTTCAATGTTTCATGCAAAACAAAAGCCGAGCCCCGCTCCTGCTCCACGGAGCCGTCTTCAAGATGTAAATCCACCACCACGCGATACGTCCTGTCGGCGTTGTTATGGTACCTGTCCACGCTGAGATGGTACTTCGCCAACTGGAATATCACAATCGCCCCGGCCATCCCAATGGCCAGTCCAATGAGGTTGATACCGGCGTAAATTCTATGCTTAGCCAGACTTCGTATCGCGAATTTCAGATAACTACCAATCATGATTCTATTCCGTTTTCAAACTCGTCACAGGATTCATCACCGCCGCCTTAATTGCCTGATAACTCACCGTCGCGAGCGTGAGCACCAGCGCACCTGCGCCTGCGAGGGCAAATATCCACCAGCTGATTTCGGTACGGTACTGGTAATTTTGGAGCCATTCGCTCATCGAATACCCCGCAAGTGGAACGGCGAGAAGGCTTGAAACAGCCACCAGCGACACAAAATCTTTGGAAAGCATCCCCCACAGTGCCGCTACCGACGCGCCCAGCACCTTGCGGATGCCAATTTCTTTGGTGCGCTGCTCGGCTGTGAAGGAAGCCAATCCGAATAAGCCAAGACAACTGATCACGACAGCCAATGTGGCGAAAAAGCCAGCCAACTTTCCGATTCGCTCCTCCGTCCCGAATTTGGCGTCATACTCCTGGTCGGCAAACTTGTATTCAAACGGCGCTGCCGGTACCAGCTTCCTGAAAACACTTTCAATAGCGGGCAAAGCGGCTACCGAACTTACGTTAGGATGTAGTTTGATATTAATCCAGTTGGGAGAACCGAACAGGAAGAAAACGGTCGGTTTCACGGGCGTAAACGGCGATTCCATCACCATATCCTTCACCACGCCGAGCACTGTGAATGATTTGCGGACATTATCGGTCATCCATTGGCTTTTCCACGAAACGGCCATCCCGACCGGATCATCGACGCTCAGCAACCGGGCCGCCGATTCATTGATCACGAAACCTGACGTGTCGGAAGCGAAGTCTTTCGAAAAATTGCGGCCACTTACAAACTGCCAGCCAACGGTTTTCGCGTATTCCTGGGAGACTGTCAGCGTGGCAAATGTTTCGGTGAAACCTTCCGACATTCCCTTCCAGCTAAAACCTTCGTTGGACGACCACACGCCCGTAATTGGGCTTTGCGATTCGGCTACTTCCTCTACCATGCCTGTATTCTTTAATTCGGTACGGATCATGTCGGTTTTCCCATAAAAATCCTCGGTTTTCATGGGTATCATCAGCAAACCGTCGCGCGAGTAGCCTACGGGCCTTTCCTTGGCGAATTTGATTTGTCGGTACACAATGCTGGTGCAGACAATCAATGAAATGGAGATGGTGAATTGCAATACCACCAGGATCTGACGAGGCGTGTAGGCGAAGCGCCCAAAATACGTCCTTCGCGGCGCACCGGAGCCTTTGAGCACCTTCACAGGCTGGAAGGATGTAAGGTAAATAGCCGGATAACTACCTGCCAGCACGGATGTAAGAAGTATAAAACCCGCGCTGCAAATCCAGAAATAAACATTATCCCACGGAATGACCATTTGCTTCGCGGCCAGATTATTGAACCACGACAGCGATAATGCGACGCCCACCAGCGACACCACAAACGATAGCAGCACTACAAGAAACGATTCACTGAAAAACTGTCCGATGAGCTGTATCCGCATCGAGCCAATTGCTTTACGCACGCCCACTTCACGCGCACGCTTCTCCGACCGCGCGGTGCTCAGGTTCACGAAATTGATACAGGCCAGTAATAACACAAAAAAGCCGATCAGGCCGACCATCCAAATATATTTCACCGGGCCTTCTCCTACTGCGCCATTCCGGAAATCGGAGTACAAATGCCAGTCTTTCATCGGATGTATCCACATTTCCGGGCGGGTGGCGGCCTCCTCTCGCATATCGTCCATTTTCCGGATCGCATTCAGCTCCGAAAGACGGATAGCTTCGCTGGCTGTATGGAAATCGGCATTATCTGTCAGTTGCGTAAAAATCCAGATAGCGTGGTTATCCCATTTCTTGTCCTTCATCCACCTGTTTTTTTCCAGAAAATAGTCCCACGAACCCATGAACTGCACATCGCTGAATCGGGTATTTTGCGGAAAGTCCTCATAAACACCCGTCACTTTCAGGTTCAGATCGGTATCGACCTTCACAAGCTTGTTCATCGGATCGGCGTCGCCGAAAAGTGCGCGGGCGGTCGATCGAGCGAGAATGATCCCTTGCTGATCACCCAGCGCCGACCATGAACCCCGTACCATCCGAAGTGCGAACATTTCCAGCGCCCCTGCTTCAATAAATTGGCCGTTGCGAGACAGTTTGGTTTCACCCACCGTTAGAATATTCTCGCCGGTTTGAGTCGAAGCGACAATACGTTTAAAATTACCTGCATAATGCGTTTTCAACTCTTCCACATAGGGCACAGGCAGCGAGAACGACGTTTTCTTTTCGCCGTGCTCCACCTGGTTTTGCAGCACCTGCCCTATCCGGTCGTAATTTTTGAAATAGCGGTTGAACGAAAGCTCGTCATATATCCAAAGGCCGATCAGCGTTGCCACACCCATCCCGATCGCCAATCCACCGATGTTGATGGCCGAATACCCCTTGTTTTTCCAAAGGTTACGGAGGATGATTTTTAGGTAGTTTTTCAGCATGATCCTTTTTTATTCCGAACGCAACGACTTCACCGGATTGACCAACGCCGCCTTAATGCTCTGAAAACTGACCGTCAACAAAGCTACCCCTACCGCGATTACACCGGCCAGGAGGAATACCCACCATTCGATACTGACCTTGTAGGCAAAATCAGATAGCCATTGGTTCATACCGTACCATGCGAGCGGCGAGGCGATGACAATGGCGATACCCACGAGTTTTATAAAATCTTTGGAGAGTAGTGAGACAATGCTCAACACCGAAGCACCGAGCACTTTACGAACGCCGATTTCCTTGGTACGCTGGATGGTCGTAAATGCGGCCAGTCCGAACAGACCCAGACAAGCGATAACTACGGCAAGCCCGGCGAAAATCCCGAACAGCTTCCCTACCCGCTGCTCCGACTCATACATTTTATTGAAACGTTCGTTTAGAAATGAATAGGAGAAGGGGTTGTCCGATGTAGCTTTCCAGCTCTTTTCCAACGTTTTAAGCAAGCCTGGAATATCGTTTGTTTTGATGCGAAGGGCCATCTGGTACTGGTCGCCCCCGTAGAACATTACCAGCGGCGCAATGCGCTCGTGCATTGAACGGAAATGAAAATCTTTGGTAACCCCCACCACGGTATAGAACTTCTTGCTCTCCGGCGTGCCATTACCAATCGTCCTGAGACGCTTGCCAATCGGGTTTTTCCATCCAAATTGCTTTACAGCCGCCTCGTTGATCAGCACGGATGCGCTGTCACCGCCGAAGGTTTTTGAAAAGTTCCGGCCTGCGACGAGGCCGATGCCCAATGTTTTCAAATAGTCTTCGTCAACCTGGTATGTAGTGAAGCGGTATGGCGTAATGCTATTATCGGCGCTTTCGGGCAGGAAACCGTCCGTGCCGCTGTTGGAGGCGCCCGCTGGAATGTAGCCCGCGAGGGTGACGCTGCTTACTGCCGACAGGTTGCCGAGCGTTTCCTTGAAAGTCTTCGCCTTATCACCCAGTAAATGGGTATCGTGCAGGATCAACACCTGTTCTTTATCAAAACCTACATTCTTATTCTGAATGAAGCGCAGCTGTTGGTAAACGACCATCGTCCCGATGATCATTGCAATGGAAACCACAAACTGAACGGTAACCAGCGTATTGCGGAGCCATCCGCTTTTTATGCCCGCCTGGATGCTCCCTTTCAACACCGCCACCGGCCTGAAAGCCGAAAGAAAAAATGCAGGGTAGCTGCCGGCCAGCAAACCGACAACCAGGCACCCCGCCAATGCATATGCGATCATCCGGACATTCAGAATAGATTGCAGGTCGAATTGCTTGCCGGCCAGGTCATTGAAACCCGGCAATAGCAGTACTACCAATCCAAATGCTGTTAAAAGCGCAAAAAGTGTTACCAGAATCGATTCGATAAGAAACTGCGCCATTAATTGCTGGCGTACCGAGCCCATTACTTTACGAACACCCACCTCCTTGGCCCGCCCCGCCGAACCGGCTGTGGAGAGGTTCATGAAATTGATGCAGGCAATGAGGAGAATGAATGCTGCGATGGCCGTAAAAATGTAAATGTATTTGATGTTGCTGTTGCCTTCCAGCTCGTTTTCAAGGTTGGAGGTGAGGTGAATGTCGGTCAATGGCTGTAAACCGAAGCCGAACCGGTCGCCTTTACGTAAATATTCGTCATAGCTCATTCCCAGAAATTCCTGGATTTCCGGCCCGATGTATTTCCTGACGAGTTGCGGCATCTGAGCCTCGAGTTTTTCAACCGGATAGCCATTGCGCAGCAAAACATAGGTGTGTGCGCCGCTCGAAAGCCATTTCTCTCCCAACTTGATTGATTTCATCGACCCAAAAAAATCATAATGGAAGTGCGAGTTGGAAGGCACATCTTCGCAAACGCCCGTAACCCGAAACAAACCGATATTGCCCATACTGAGGCTCTTCCCGATCGGATCCTCTTTTCCGAAATATTTCAATGCGGTAGATTGGGTCAGAACGACCGTCTGCGGCTCTCTAAGCACGCTATTGGCGTCACCCTTTAACAGTGGTATGGAGAAGAAGTTGAAAAAATTGGAGTCGGCAAAAATGACACGCTCTTCTAAAAAGCGCTTTTCTTCTTTTTTGACTAAAAAAGTACCATTGGTATTGAGCCTCGTATATGCCTCCACGCCCGGGTAGTCGCGCATGAACGCAGGACCCGCAGGAGCGGACGCACCCGCGATGTTGATGTCGTTCCCTCCGATCCGGCCGTGTAATGTGACCCTAAAAATGCGGTCGGCATGCTTGTTGAAGCGGTCGTAACTCAGTTCGTGCTGAACAAAGAGCAGGATCAGCATACAAGTCGCCAATCCGATTGCCAGTCCGAGAATATTAATGGAAGCGAAAGCCTTTTTATTCCAAAGGCTCCGGAGAGCGATTTTCAGATAGCTGGATATCATAACTGCGCCGGTTGCGGGGGTTAACGGATAGATTTCCCTTTTTGACAGTCAAATTATGCACCAGCCAGTAATAATATTACAACTATCTGAAAATCAATTTCTTACTTACAATCAAAACAAATCAGCGGTGTTCAGTATCGGACATATCCCGTTCGATTTGGAACGGGGCCGTGCAGCCAGGCAGGGCATTACTCACTCCGCAAGCTCTTCACCGGGTTCATCACGGCAGCTTTGATACTCTGGAAACTGACCGTAGCGAAAGCAATGGCGGCAGATAGTACCGCGGCAATCGCGAACACCCACCAGTAAATATCCGTGCGGTAGGCAAAGTTTTCCAACCAGCGGTCCATTCCGAAGTAAGCAATAGGCGACGCCACCAGGAATGCAATAAGTACGAGTTTAAGAAAATCCCTGGAAAGCAAACCCACAATACTGGCAATGGATGCACCCATGACCTTCCTCACGCCGATTTCTTTTGTGCGCTGCGTGGTACTGTAAGACGCCAGCCCTAGCAAGCCCAGGCAGGAAATGAATATCGCCAGAACCGCGAAATTGAAAAACAACTTTTCAAAACGCTCTTCGCTGCGGTATTGCCGATCGAAGAATTCGTCCATAAAATAGTAGCTGAACGGCCTGCCGGGAATAGCTTCTTTCCACTTCGCCTCCACCGCAGCAACTGTTTCTTTCAAGCGGTTACCTTCGATTTTGACCGAAACAAGGTTTGCCCCGCCGGGCTCGATGCGCATGGTAAGCGGTTTAATGTTTTCCTGCAATGAGCGAAAATGGAAGTCCTTGATCACCCCCACGATCTTACCCTCGCGTCCCCACTGCTTGAAACGACGTCCCAGCGCATCTTCGGGTTTGGAATACCCCAGCAACTTCACGGCAGCTTCGTTGATCACCATCGCCTGCGTAGTATCAGTCCCAAATTCCCTCGAAAATGGACGACCCGCCGCCATTTTCAGTCCAAATTGCCGGATATAGTCGAAATCTACAAAATAGAGGTCAAGGTTCGCGACCTGCAAGTCGCCGCTCTTGTTCTCGATTTCGGAATATGCGCCCGGATTGGAACTACCGGGCACGCTGGATGATGCCGCCGTAGATTTTACACCCGCCAGTCCCGTCAGCGATTCCTTAAATGCCCAGCGCTTCGGGTCGCCCTCGGTGTTGAGTACCAGCATTTGATCCTTGCTGAAACCGAGATCACGGTTACGCATGTAATTCATTTGAATATAGACGATCATCGTTGCGATGATCAGCGCGATCGAAATGGCAAACTGAACGGTTACCAGCCCTTTTCTCAACAAAATACCTTTGATACTGGTCGTAAACCGTCCTTTCAAGACTGTTACCGGCTCGAAAGACGATAATACCAACGCGGGATAAATCCCGGCCAGGATGCCGATCAGGATCGCCGCCACTAACATGTATACGAGAAATGATGGATCGGCAAATATGCCTGAAACGATCACTTTGCCCGCCAGGTTATTGAACAGCGGCAACAGTGCAGCCGAAAGTGTAATTGAAAATACAAAAGCGATGAGGCAAAGCATCACCGATTCACTCACAAACTGCCTCGCCAGCAACCCCCTGGCCGCCCCTACTACCTTGCGTATCCCCACTTCCTTGGCCCGCTCCGCCGAGCGCGCCGTGGTAAGGTTCACGAAGTTGATGCAGGCGATCAACAGAATGAAAACAGCTACGACGGAGAACACATATACGTTGCTCATGCTGCCCTTTTCGGCGACATCCCGCTCGGAACGCAAATGCACGTCGAGCAGCGGTTCCAGGAAAAGTTTATACGACATTTTCGACTCCTGCATGAGCTTGCCCGCCCGGCGTTCGAGGTAAGCAGGTAACTTCTTTTCCAAAGCTTTGCTATTGGCGCCCGGTTTCAGAAGCAGGTAGGTCGTTGCTCCGAAATTGCCCCATTGCTCGTCGATACCGCGGTTGAAACGTTGCGTCATGGTGGTCATCGAAACGAACATATCACCTTTGATGAGCGAGTTTTCGGGGATGTCTTTCATAACGCCCGTAACTTTCGCCGGAAGGCCTTCGCCCGATAGCAGCAAAGTTTGCCCGACGGGGTCGCTGTCACCAAAATACTTTTTGGCTGCTTTTTCTGTAAATACCAGGCTCAGCGGCTCTTTCAGCGCCGTTTTAGGATCGCCCTGGATCAGTTTAAAATCAAAAACACGGAAAAGCGATGAATCGGCAAACACTGTTCCTTCTTCCTGAAATTTGATATCCCCTTTTCGTACAAGGAAGCTGCCGCCGTTAATGCGCGCATAGGCTTCTACTTCGGGAAAATCCTGCTTGATCGTCGGTCCGAAGGCCCATGATGTAATACCTGCATTGATGGTTTCGGAAGGCGTGATGACATCGGTCACCAACCTGTAAATGCGGTCCGATTTGGAATGAAATGCGTCGTAAGTCAGCTCAAAATTGACATACATAGAAATCAGCAAACAGGCCGACATCCCGACGGTCAGCCCCATAATATTGATCAGTGAAAATACCTTGTGCTTCCAAAGGTTCCGGAAGGCGATTTTGAAATAGTTTTTAAACATGGCTGTCAGGTAAATAAGGCTTTAAAATTGACCTCGCATTAAACGCATACCAGAATTAAAAACCACTGATAATCAATATTATACATTTCCAAACAAAAACTCAGCTGTCCGAAAACGAACAGCTGAGCGGATTGCCGGTATTGGCAGGTCACAAGTTGGTGAAGCGCAATGTTTGCCCGTAAGCTACCGTTCCATTGCTCAAAATTGCGTAAGCACGGTAGTAGTTACTGTTTGTACAAATCTGAGGACCAACCTTTTGTTTAATCCCCGTCGAAAATGGCATGTCGAAGACAATTTTAGGATAGTCTTCTATTGTAGGATTCTCACGGTTCGGCCCGGAGCCGCCGCTAAGGGCTGCGTTGTAGACTATACCGTATTCAGTTACTGGTATGGTACCAATATTAAGCACCTCCAATTCCGTGGTAAACGAGCATTTGCCGTGGATCGAATCGTAAAACAATTCATGTGTACTCAGCAACGGAGGCTCGCCCGGCGGCTGATGGTCCTGGCAAGAATAGCTGAACAGAAATAGCGATAAAAAGACTAATCCGAAAACTGAAAACCGTTTTTTCATAAGACGAGTGGCTTAAAAATTTGTAGTATATAAAATGACTACCTAGTCACTCTTTAGAGACGCCGCCGGGTTGATCATCGCTGCATGTATGGCCTTGAAACCCACGGTCAGAAGTGTCAGGAACAACATCATGAAGACGGTCAGGAAATGCACCCAGAGCGGAAGGCTGATCCGGTAAGCAAAATCCTCCAACCAATGTGACATAAAATACGACGCAAGCGGCATAGCAATAACAGCCGAAACGACTACCAGCCCAATAAACTCTTTCGAAAGCATCCCGACAATACCCGCAGCCGATGCACCCAATACTTTCCGTATACCGATTTCCTTTGTCCGTGTTTCAGTGGTAAAAGTGATGAGCCCGAAAAGTCCCATACAGGCAATGAAAATGGCGAGTACAGTGAAGACCGAGAACATCGCGGAGAGCCTCGTTTCATTTTTAAATGTCTCGTTGAATGCGTCGTCGAGGAAGTAGTATTCAAAAGGGGTTTCTAGGTCGTACTTTTTAAAAAGCAGGCCTATTGCCTTTACGTTCCCTGCAATGTCCGTTTGCGCGTCCATCCGCACATACAGCACGCCCCGTGAAGCGCCGGGCATACGGAGCATATTGGTCGTATCGCTGGCAACCGACAGCATCATCGCCTTGGCGCCGTGCTGCACATCCGTAAAATCGAAGTTTTTTACTATCCCGTCCAGGTTTATACCTTCCCTTATCTGCTGCCCGAGCGGATCGCCTTTGATGCCAAGCTGGGAAACCGCCAGCTCATTCAGCAAAGCTCGATTGCGGCCTGCTCCGGGCACCGGCGGCGTTTTCCATTTAAGCCCCAGGGTTTTCACAAACTGCTCGTCCACCACCATTTGCGAAACCGCAATATCCTTTTTGGTGATTTTGTTTGGAATAAAAAACATATTGTATCCTTTGAAGAGGCCCGCATTCGCAAAAGTGGCGCTCGACACGCCGGTCTGCTGCCGCACTGCGTTGCGGAAAGGAATGTAATTGCCGGCCATCGAAGGCCCGAGGGGAATGCTTAGCACCTGTTCCTTGTTGAGCCCCAATTCTTTCCGCTGCATAAAAGAGAGTTGCTCACGCACGATCAGGCTTCCGACGATCAGCGCCATGGAGACTGCAAACTGAAAAACAGTAAAAACCCGCCTCACACCTACCCCACCGATACTGCCTGTAAACCGGCCCTTTATCACTCCCAAAGGGGCAAAACCCGACAATACAAACGCCGGATAGCTCCCGGCAACCAATGCAGTGAGGGCGAGCAAGCCGCCCAGAAAAGACAAAAAGTAGGGAGATATCACAAAGGAAGTATCGATTTTCAAGCCCAGCAATGCATAAAACGGCTGGCTCAGATAAAAGACCATCAGCAACCCCAACCCAAAGGCCAGCGCACAGACCAACACCGATTCCATATAAAACTGACCGCCCAGGCCCGCACGCGTAGCACCCACTACCTTCCGCACGCCTACCTCACGCGCGCGCTGCGTCGCCCGGGCGGTGGTGAGGCTCATATAGTTGAAAAGCGCGAGCATCAGTACTGCCATGGCCGCAACGGCGAAAATCGGGATCAGTTTGCTGTTTCCGGCATCGTTGAATGCGCCGCCGAGGTGAATGTCGTCCAGGCTTTCCAGCGCGTATTGAGGTTTAAGCTCACCGGCAGCTTCCTTCAATGGTTGAAGTCGGTTGATACCCTGCTCGATCAACGTCTTCGATGCTCCAGCGTTCAGCAGCACATACACATTGAAAATCCCGCCTCCGTTATCCCAATTTTTACGATTGGCCTCGCTCAGTCTCGGATATGTCTCGTTTGAAATAACAAAATCAAAATCCAGTGACGAATTCGATGGCGGGTTTTGAGCAACGCCGGTAATCTGAACGAGGTGCTTTGCTTCATACAACAGCGCCTTTCCGACGACATCGGTACTTCCAAAGTATTTCACCGCCGCCCGCTCCGAAACCACCATCGTGAAGGGCCTCGTTAATGCCCGCGCCGCATTCCCTTTTTCAAGCGGAAAACTAAATACACTGAAAAACGACGGATCGGCGAACATGACATTCTTTTCCAGGATCGCTTCCTCCTTCCGTCCGGGACGCGCCATCGCAACATTCCTGTATGACGGCAAAATCCGGACGTAATCCGCTACCTGCGGCACGCCCTCCAACAGCGTCGGTGCGAAACTGGCGGCAAAAGAATTCATCTGAAATTCATTGTCCCCCATTTTGACTTTGGCAAGCACGCGCTGAATGTCGCCGTGCCGGCTATGAAACCGGTCGTAACTGTGCTCATGGACCACAAACATCAGTATGAGCGTCGAGACGCATATCCCGGCAGCAAGCCCGAGGATATTGATCAGCGAATACGTCTTATGCCTGAAAAGGCTCCGGATGGCGATTTTAAGGTAGTTTTTAAGCATGAGTATGGCGGACACGTTCTGGTTGCTGACTTAAACCAGCCAGGCAACAAATCCGTACCACATGTTAAAACACTCGATTTCAAACATATACAACCAAAACAGTGTTCGAAACCGGACACTACATTTCAATCTGTTTATATCAAATAAAAGTGTATATGAGTAATGGATACTTTTGTCTGATATCAAAATACAGCATTATATTTTTGAATCATAGAACCGAACGATGATCCTAAAAGCTACCATAGCGAGCATTGCCGGGCGCAAAAATCTACTACTTCTGGACGGCATGAAAGTCCATGTCATCCCCGCTCATCAATATCTGGCAGATTAAAAAATGCCGGGCTGTTCGGCCCGGCATTTGCTTTTAGTTGCCGCCATTCTGCACGTCGTCGTTGCGAATACCTCTCTTATTCTTTTTAATACCGTCTTTTAGTTTTCCAAACTTGTAGTTCAGGCTGAAATTGAATGACCGAAAGTAATTCCAGCGGTCGGTGTACTGGTCGAAATCCGGGCCGAATGTCTCGTTGTGGAACCTTCTGAATTTCGTAAACGGATTGCTTACAGCAGCCGAAAGCGATAGTTTGTCCTTAATCACATCCTTATTCACGCTGAATGAGGTACTTTGAATCGAATTCGTGGTGCCTTGCAGGTTCACGCCCGGGCCGTTCGCGTTGAAGTTCGCATTCACACGCCAGTCCTTAGGCAGCTTGTAGCCCGTCGAAAGCGAAAACTGGTACATAACCCCGCTGTTGGTGATCTCGACACCGTTCACAATGCCGGTTACCTTGCCGTGTGCAATGCGGAGATTGGTACTGAAATTCCATTTTTTCGTGAAAGGGTAGTTCGCATTCAGGTTACCGCTGATGAGCCGTGCGCGGCCGGTATTGCCGTAAGAGGTGCGCGTGATCTGCGTCTCCGCGTTGTAAACCGCGATCGGAAAAATCAGGTCTTTAAAATGCGTATAACCTACGCCGAAATTGATATTTCCTTTTTTTGCCTTATTGTAGCTCAATTGCAAATCATTCACATAGGCCGGCCGGAGATCGGGGTTACCAGTCCGCTCATAGCTCGGGTTCGACCGGTCGACGAACGGATTGAGTTGCCAGATACCCGGTCGTTGAATGCGCTGGGTATAGCCAAAGTTGATTCCCGCATTGTTTTTCAGCTTCCGGTTGATCGATACCGACGGAATAAGATTGAAATAGTTTTGCTTCACTTTTGAATCGGTGGAGATAAAATCGGCATCGATGATCGTCTGCTCCACGCGTGCACCCGCCTTCACGCCCCAGTTCTTGAAATTGTATTGATATGTATTGTAAGCACCGAACACATTTTGTTGGTTCTTGTACATATTGCTCATCCCACCATCGACCTCGTAAGATTTTGTTTCAGGATTGAATACCAGGTATTTAAAATCACTTTTGTTGTCCCGCATGATACCCTTCAAACCGGCTTCAATATTCAGTTTTTTGACCGGATATACCAGATCCACCTGGAATGTCTGCTCCGAAAAGCTCTGGTCGTTAATCTGCCGGTAATCGGGACGGTCGTAGTTGATGCGATCGGAGATTTGGAGGTTGCCGTTTTGCTTGTTGTCGTAGCCATAATACCGGTAAGAGAAAGTCAGCAGACGGTTTTTATCCGCTTTGAAACCCTTCTGGTAATTTACTGCCGCGTCACGTCCGTTGCCGCGGTCGGAATTGTCGTTGGTCACATTGTATCGTTCCAGGATTTCAACGCCGGCATTCAGCAGCGACGATTGATACCCATTCGAGCGGTTCCTGCCGCCATTCACATTCAGTTGCGCGCTCAGCAAGTTCAGTGTATCAACTTCGTAGGTGATTTCATAACCGATGTAGCCATTCTTGTTGTTATTCCCGTTCCAGCCGCGCTGGTCGAGCTCCGTAGGACTAGTACCGGTCGTTGTGCGGTTAGACACCGTTTGAGTCGACGGGTTTTTATATTGATTTAAACCCGCATTCAGCGACATTCCGATCTTCCCTAGCTGGGCCGAGAGCGAGCCACCGACTCCCGGTCCACCCGTTGGGAAGCGTTCACTGACATTGATAGTACCATTATACCCATTATCGATTTTCTTGTTGGTAATGATGTTGATAATCCCCGCCAGGCCTTCCGCATCATATTTCGCAGGGGGCGTCGTGATCACCTCGATGCGCACGATAGACGATGCCGGCATGCTACGCAGCACATCCTTATAACTCCGCTCAACCATACTCGACGGTTTGCCGTTGATCAGGATCTTGAAATCGGTATTGCCTTTGAGAGCAATATTATCCTCGGCGTCCAGCGACAGGTACGGCACTTTCCGCATCATTTCGAGCACGCTGTAAACCTTGCTTTCGGGATCGGCTTCGAGGTCGTAGCTGATCCTGTCGACCTCCTGTTTGACGATCGGTTTCAAGGCGGTAACCGTCACTTCTTTAAGCCCTACCACCTGCTGACTAATTGTAATATTGCCCAAATCGACATGCTGACGTGTGCTGTCCGTCAAATCGACGTCGACAGTCTTGCTCTTGTAACCTACTCCAACCAGCACTAGCGCATATTTCATGGGTTTCAGATTTTGGAAAGCGAACGACCCGTCGGCCTTAGAGAAATCGGCTTTCAAGGCGGTATTTTTGTCTTTCATGAGGTTAACGGTGATGAAATCCAACACCTTGCCGGTAGCAGAGTCGGCCACAATGCCTTTGATAGTTGGTCCCTTAGGAGCGTCTTGCGCGAATGAATCCTGGCAGCAGATCAGCCCCGGGATCAGGACGGACATGAGTAATTGGAATAATGTTTTCATGGAAAAAGATTTCATGGCTAATAAATTTTTGAATGGGCAAAGGAATTCCGATAAGAGATTTTGGGCTCTTTCAGACATTGATTAATATATCAATAAATTAAATATAAATATTCTATTGATATACTAATGCAGACTAACCTAAATTTGATACAACAAATGTATTGGAAGGTACTTTGTGATGCAAGGTACTAGGCCTGATTTTTAACACAAAGTGATGAACGGCTAAATAGCGCGGTTGACCGGTAGTACACGGAAGGCTATTCGATAGATCGGGGTTTGTTCAGAAGCCTTTCGACAAGAAAATTGAGAATAAGACTAGTGCCTCCAAAGAGAAACACCATAGCCATATAAGCCACCCCTTTGCTGAAATCATAGGTATTGTCCAGCCAGTTGCCCATTAGAATCCCAAGTGCGATACCTACGAAGAGCATACCAAATTTCAGTGTGGGGTAGTACGCCTGGTTCTTATCCGTAAATATGGACGCGTCGGCGCCCTTCTCGATTAACGCTATACGTTCGCGGTGGCGCGTCATCAGGAATACATATACAATCCCGAAAATGCCCAGAAAAGCTGCAACAGAAACAAGTACACCGTTCATGACTAAAAGATATTTAAATTTCGAATGTTACCCATTGGACAGCGGGGCGGCATTTCCGGTTACAGTTTTGTCAAAAAAAATTCAAAAAAAATATAGCCTCAATATTGTAACCGGCTTGCCCGCTATGCAGTCTAATGAGTAGGCGAGCCATTGAATGCATGAAAAACCACGACGACCGGGTCCATATTGAAAACGTAAAACAGGGTAACCTGGCTTCGTATACTTATCTGGTCGAGAAGTATAAAAACATGGCATTTACCATTGCGATGAAGATCCTGTCGAATGCGCAGGACGCAGAGGACGCGGCACAGGAGAGTTTTGTGAAAGCTTATATGCAAATCGGCAGCTTCGAAGGCAAATCCAAGTTTTCGACATGGCTTTATACCATCGTTTACCGAACGGCCGTTTCGAAATTGCAGCAGCCGCGGCTCGCTTTGCAAAGTATCGACGATGAATTTGAAGAAAATTACCATTACGAACACAGCCCGCCGCCGCTCGAAGGCTTGCAGGCTCGCGAGCGCGAGCAGTTTGTAAAGGAGGCCATCAACCGCCTGCCCAAAATGGAAGCGTTGATCATCACCTTATACTACCTGAATGAAAGCCCTATCGAGGAAATCGAACAGATAACCGGCCTTTCGAACAGTAATATCAAAGTAAAACTGTTCAGGGCCAGAAAAGTACTGGGCAAAGAATTGCAGTTTTTGTTATAATGCGGGAATTATGGAGCCGATAGACGACAAACAGGAAGGGCATTTCAAAAACCTGATCCGGGAAACCGGGGCCGATACGCCTTCGGATGCATTCACGCGGGTGGTCATGCAACACGTGCGCGAGGAAGCAGCGTTTCATGCCCTGGTGCACCAAAATGCTGTGGACTTCGCTCCCAAGGCATTCAGCAGTAAGGTGATGGCACAAATCCAGCCCAGCGCCAAAGTCGCCGTGCAGAAACCAGTCATTTCCCGCCGGACCTGGTACTGGGTAGCAGCCGCCTGGGCAGCGTTGATCGTCGCGTGTTTCTTCCTGCCCGTCAATGAGCCGCAATCTGCTTTTTCCGACAAATTGAATGGATTGACGATATCCAATCAGGTTTTCAACCAGAAATTCTCCACCATTCCGCAACCGGTGATGCTTACGATCATCGGGCTATCGTGCCTGATATTGCTCGACTATTTCCTGCGGAATAAATGGGTGTTATTCAATAAAACGGCCAGGTCCTGAGACCTGGCCGTTTGTTCATGGCTGCCTTTTCAACCGGTTATCCTCTGCGGTTGTAACGGTTTTCAAAACGGTGCTGATAGGCGAACAGACGCTGGCGTTGCGCGGGCGTCAGAACGGCCAGGATTTCCTTTTGCTTCTCCTCTTCCAGTCTCTTCATGCCCTGATAGGTATGGTATCTCTGGTTTCTGCCGGCCAAACGATCATATCTGTTTTCGATCTTTTTGATCTGGTTTTCCTGCTTGCGGCTCAGCTTCACGATCTCGTCCAGCTTGTTGATCTTGAACTCCTCGTTAGCATTGTCGGCGCGGGCGTCGATCACGGCCGGATTGGGTCTGTTATATCGCTGAGCGAAAGAATTTCCGGCTGTCAGGGTAACTATTGCGGCGATGGCGAAAATGATCTTCTTCATGGTTTCCAGTATTTAAATTGTTTGTTTATGTCTTTTAGAGGCACATTTAACCTCCAAGTTTAACGCGCTGGAAACGCAATCTGCGAAATGTCACTGGTAGTAGATGGCAGCGGGGTTTTCATCGACGAATGGGGTTGCCGCTGGCTGGATAGAATTGCTAAAATTTTCTTTTGTTTTTAAATTTGGATAAGGTCAACCATAAAAGAAATGTTAACTACAATTAAAGGGATTTATGAAAACGGCAAGGTGACGCCCATAGGAACGCCACCTGTACAGTCGCGCACGGAAGTCACAGTTACATTCCCGGAAAAAGTGGCAAGCCCGCTTAAAAAACGTCAGGCGGGAGCACTAAAGGGAAGAATTCACATGTCAGATGATTTCAACGAACCACTGGACGATTTGAAAGAATATATGTAGATGAAAGTATTACTAGACACACACTCTCTCATTTGGTTTCTTGAAGACAGCCCCAGACTCTCACGGAAGGCCAAATCTCTCATGGAAGATTTAGGCAATGACGTTTATGTACATGCCATCAGTTGGTTTGAAATGTCAATCAAGGCGAAAATCGGAAAACTTTCGCTGGCGGACCCTATCGATATAGCTTTTACACAAGCTTCGAAAAACGGTATATTGACCATAGATATAAATGCACCACAGCTGAAAGCTTACCAAAGTCTACCATTCATCCACGAACACCGCGATCCGTTCGACCGTTTAATAATTGCAACTGCTTTGCATGAAGGCTTCAATATCATTTCAAATGATCCGAAGTTCTCGCTGTACCCGGCAGCAAAAGTGCTCTGGTAGAATAAATCATTCACTCCTCAAAGACTTCACCGGATTCATCAGCGCCGCCTTGATCGCCTGAAAACTGACCGTCAGCAAGGTAATGGCAACGGCTAGAAAGGCAGCGACGACGAACACGACCCAGCTGAGTTGGATGTGGTATTCGTATTTTTTCAACCAGTCGTGCAGAAAATAGAGCGCGATGGGTGAGGCGATGACACAGGAGATGATGACCAGATACACAAACTCTATGGATAGCATCGCCCACATCTGCGCGACGCTGGCGCCCAACGCTTTGCGAATGCCGATCTCTTTGGTACGTTGCTCGGCCGTATAGGCTGCCAATCCAAACAGGCCAAGACAGGAAATGAAGACCGCCAGCACCGCAAATACCCGTGCCAGTTTCCCTATCCGTTCCTCGGCCCTGAATTTGGCATCATATTCCTCATCGGCAAACTTGAATTCGAATGGCGAATCCGGATCATGTTTACGGAAAACAGCTTCTACCTTCTTCAAGGCCTTATCTACCGGTGCGCCGGGTGTAAGTTTGACGTTGATCAGGTTGGCCCAATCGTAATTCAGCATAAAAATGGTCGGCACCGCCGGCTCGTAGGGCGATTGCATCACCATATCCTTAATCACACCCACAACCTGCCGCGGCTTGCCGTTGTAGCGTATCGTTTTACCTATGATATTTTTCAGACCCGTGAGCTTCACGGCCGATTCGTTCAGTACAAACCCTGCCGTATCGGTCGAGAAATCCCTAGAAAAGTCGCGGCCGTCGATGATTTTCCAGCCTATTGTTTTGCCAAAATCGTGTGTACAGGCGATGGTCCCGAACAGCGGAACAGAGCCAGCTTCCAGCCCCTCCCATTCGAAGCCGATCTGGTTGGAATAAATACCCGTTGTAGGACTCGACGATTCACTCATTTCGTACACACTTCCGGTTTTGAGCAGATCATCGCGCAGCGGATGATATTTACCCCACAAATTAGGTGAAATATTAATTTGCAAAAGCCCCTGACGGTCATAACCAACCGGGCGGTTTTTGGCATGCTGGATCTGCTGAAAGACTATAATCGTGCCGATGATGAGGGTGATGGACACCGTGAACTGTAACACCACCATCACTTTCCGGGGCACTCCCGAGTATTTCCCTACCTTGAATGTACCCTTCAAAACCGATAAGGGGTTAAACGACGACAGATAAAATGCCGGGTAACTGCCCGCCACCAGGCCTGTGAACAATGCGAAAACGATCAGCCCCAGCCAGAACTGCCAGTCGAAGAACGGGAATTTCACGTGCTTACCCGCGAGGTCGTTGAATGCCGGCAGCGAAATGAGCACGATAAGGATCGCCAGTACCAACGCAAACATGACCACCAGGAACGATTCGCTCAAAAACTGTAATACCAACTGGCTTTTAAGCGAACCGATCGACTTACGAATGCCCACTTCCTTGGCCCGCTTTTCCGACCGTGCCGTGCTCAGGTTCATAAAATTGATACATGCCAAAAGCAGTACAAATGCGCCGATAATGCCGAAAAGCCAAACAAACTGAATGCGCCCGCCGACATTCTGCCCGTCTTTGAAATCGGAATACAGGTGCCAGCGGCTCATCGGGTGCAGCAAATATTGCGGCTTGTCGGTTTTGGAGAATGCGTGCGGCATTTCCACGTCCCTGATTTTGCGGGAAACCGTTGCGATCTCTGCATGATCGGCCACCTGTGCGAACCATTGGAATGAGTGGTTACCCCATTGCGTTTGTGATTCCTTCACCCAGCCCTCGGCTTGCAGGTAGTCGTTCCAGGGCAGGATCAGGTACAGCTCATTGAAACTAGAATTGAAGGGAATATCCTCATAAACACCCGTCACTTTCACATCCTTCTTGATGTCGAGTTTGAGTGTTTTGTTCAGAGCATCTGCGTCTCCGAAAAGCGCTTTCGCCAGCGACTCGCAAATCACCACCGACCCGGGATTCTTCAGTGCACTGTAATCGCCCCGGATCATTTTCAGGCCCAGCATTTCCGGAAGGGACGGCTGCGCCCACATGCCAGTCTTGTTGATCTTCTTATTGCCGTTAGCCAGCAAATGCCCGAAGTTCCAGGAGGCCAGCGCAGTGTGTTTGAAATCTGCCGGATACTTGGTCGCCATTTCCGTCACAGACGGTATAGAAACCGCAGTACTGGTTCCGGTTTGGCCATTGAATGTCTGATTGATCCAGGCCTGTACCACGCGGTCGTAGTTTTTGTGGTATTTGTTGTAGGACAATTCATCCCACACCCACAGTCCGATCAGCATTGTGACGGCAATACCTACCGCCAGTCCGACAATGTTAATCAGGGAATAAACTTTGTTTTTACGAAGATTACGGAGTGCGATTAACAGATAATTCTTGATCATGGCCGGAGGCAGATAGAATGAGCGTTTGGAATGTGTTTCGCGAAAGATGTAAAAAGCTGTGCGCCGGTTGCATCTGCGATCGTCTGATTATTCACTTCTTAATGCCTTCACCGGGTTCGTCATCGCAGCCTTGACGCTCTGGAAGCTGATAGTAGCCAACGCGATCAACACCGCCGCGACGCCCGCCACCGCGAAAAGCCACCAGCTGATATGCACTTTATAGCTAAAATCCTGCAACCATTCATTCATGAAATACCAGGCAATAGGCGACGCAATCACCAGCGCAATCACTACCAGTTTGATAAAATCGATTGAAAACAGCCCGAAAATATTCATCGCGGAGGCGCCGATGGCTTTACGGATGCCCATTTCCTTCGTGCGCGATTCGGCCATGAAGGCTACCACGCCATACAAGCCCAGACACCCGATAAAAATCGCGATGAAACTCAGGATTTTAAAGAGCGAAAAGAACTTGGCTTCCTTCTCGTAAAAGCTATCCAGCGTCTGATCGTAGAATGTGTATTTAAACAAATAATCGGGAAAAGCCTCCGTCCATACCTTTTCGATCCGGTCAATCTGTTCCAGCCCGGCATTCTTATCCAGTTTGACGCTTAATGTCCGGTAATTGTCACGCATGGTGGTCATCACGCACGGAATAATCTCCTGGTGAAGTGTGTAGGTATTGAAGTTTTTAACGACACCTACTACCGGAAGCTTCGCATCTCCCCCGCCGATCGTCAGCCGCTTACCGATAATGTCTTCCGGTTTTTTAAAGCCTAGTTTTTGGGCAAATGCCTCGTTCACGACATATTCCCGGATCGTGTCCGCCGACAAATACATTCTTCCCGCAGCCATTTTCAGCCCGTAAGTGTTGAAGTATGCCGTGTCGGCCGGACGCATTACGACGGTAAAATCGAGGTCCTCGGCGTCATTTTCATATCTAAACCCGGTTTGCCAGTTACTTCTCGACATCGGTGTAAACGCACTGTAAGCAATGGATTTCACGCCCGGTATCGCACTAACCTGTTCCCGCAATGCTTCGAGCTTACCCTCCGGTTGGTCGGGGATGGCGATCGTCACAATCTCGTCCTTCTCAAAACCCAGGTCGAGCGTACTAAAATACTTCATCTGACTGTAAGCGATCAGTGTACCGATGAGGATCACCTGCGAAATCGAGAATTGCAGTACGATAAGGCCTTTGCGCAAATTGGATTGCCCCCCTCCGGCAGTACTCATTTTCCCTTTCAGTGCTAAAATCGGCTGATAGCCTGAAACAACCAATGCAGGATAAAACCCAGCCAGGAAAGTGGTAGCAACAGCCAGTATCACACAGCACAGCAAGATGGAAGGGTCCTGGAAAAACACCACATCCCGCGTCTCGATATTGAGAATATTGGCAATGTAAGGCAACAGCAGCTGCGCAGAAACCAACGCAAGGATTACCGAAAATACCGTAATAATCCCGGTTTCCGAGAAATACTGGCGCAACAGCTGTCCGCGGGTACTGCCCAGCACCTTCCGCACGCCCACCTCGCGTGAGCGTCGCAATGCCTGCGCGGTGGCAAGGTTTACAAAATTCACACAAGCGGTGATCAGGATAAATATCCCGACGAGCGACATGGCCCAGATCATTCCCTTACTGATCGAGCGATTGGTGTAATTGCCTGTTTTCGTAGCAAAATGGATATCCTTAACCGGTTGCAGAACAAACTTCACTTTTTCAGCATCCTTCGGCTTTCGGTATTTTTTATTGAATGCTAAGAGCTGCTGCTCAAATTGTGCCTCGCTCACATTTTTGGGTAACATCAGGTACACTTGTCCACCTCCGTAGGTGGAAACCCAGTCGTCCCAGTTCGTAAATGCACCAAACTCTTTCAATGACGCGAATGAAAGCATGGTCGTAAATGGCAGGTTGGTAGTAGCCGGAGGGTCCGCGACCACGCCCGTCACTACAAAATCCATCTGGTTCCTTACCCGGATGCTCTTCCCGATCGGATCGGCATTCCCGAAATACTTCAAAGCTTGGCCCTCGGTCAGAACGACCGAACCAGGATTTTTAAGCGCCTGCGAGGGCGAGCCTTTCAGCCATTTGTAATCGAACATCCGGAAATACTCGGGCCCGATGAATGCGATATTATAGCCGGGATCCGAAAACTTCTTCTTCTCCGTACCCTGCGTAACCGTGATCAACGTCTCGCGCAAGCCATATGTACACGTCACCTGGCCGCGGATCTCGGCGAAATCGTTGCGTAATGCCGCCAATGCAGGAAGCTGAATACCAGCGCTGAAACCTTTTTCCCCATCCTCAATACTATGATTGAGCAGGCGGTAAAGACGGTCGGCATTTGCATGATGGCCGTCAAAACTCAGCTCATACCGGACAGTAAAAAAGATAAGCAAGCAACACGCAAGGCTCAAAGTAAGCCCGGTAATGTTGATCAATGTAAAATTCCAGTTACGGCGAAGGTTTCTGAATGAGGTCGTGAGATAGTTTTTGATCATGGCTAGGTTGATTGGATTCAGGCAATTTTTAGTCTATTCACTCCGCAGCGACTTCACTGGGTTCATCAGCGCGGCTTTGATACTCTGGAAGCTAACGGTTGCCACGGCAACGAGCACCGCCGCGGCACCAACGCCTACGAATACCAACGGACTGATTTCGATGCGGTAGGGATAGTTATCCAGCCAAAGCTGCATGAAATACCAGGCTGCTGGCGTGGCGATCACGATCGCAATGAGGACCAGTTTGACAAAATCTTTCGATAACACGAACACCAGGCTGGCAATGCTCGCACCAAGCACTTTGCGGACGCCGATTTCCTTCGTGCGTTGCTCCATGACGATCAATGCGACAGCGAACAGACCAAGGCAGGACAATATCACGGCAACTGCGGATGCAAGGCTGAAAATCTGTGAAAGCCTTTCTTCCTCTTTATACCAGGCGTTCGTATTTTCATCGATAAATGAGCCGATAAACTCCGATTCCGGCGTAATTTCCTTCCAGATATTTTTCAACTTCTCCATCGACGATGCCAGACCTTGTGGCGTAACCCGTACAAAAATATAGCCTATGCCGTCTGTATGAGAAAGGTACATCGTGATCGGCTTCTTGTCCGTCTTGGAAGAGTAAAGGTTAAAATCGGGGATTACGCCGATGATCTGATGCTTGATGCCCGCAGTATCAGTCTGGAAGAACTTGCCGACAGGGTCTTTTTCTCCAATCGCCTTGGCCATGCTTTCGGTGACGATAACCCTTCCCATCGAGTCGGTCGGATAAGCGGGATTAAACTCCCGTCCGTCGATCAGTTTGATATTGAGTGTTTTGAGGTAGTCGTAGCTGATATGCAGCCAGTCGGTTTCCACTTCGCGTTCTTTGAATGTGAAACCGATGGAGCTGCGCGAAGTGCTTCGGTCGAGGCCCATTCCCAGGTTCACGGCTGAACCGGTGATACTTACAATATTCGGATCGCTGGCGAGGCGGTTACGCATTCTGCGCAACGCAGTCTGGCCATTAACCTTCCTTCCCACGGGAATGCTGATCACCTCCTCTTTCTGGAAGCCCAGCGGCTGTTTCCGTAGATGGTCGACCTGCTGCACTGCGATGATCGTGCAGCAGATCAGCAGGCTCGACAGCGCAAATTGGGCAACAATTAACGAATTACGCAATACACCCGGCTTTTTGAGCGACACCCTCCCTTTCAGAACTTCCACCGCATTGAATTTCGACATCTGCAATGCCGGATAACCGCCAGCAACGAGGGTAACAAACAAAAACAGTCCCACCAGCAATGCAATCTTATCGGGCTCGAAAATGTATTCCAGGGTTAGTTTGGACCTGAATGTCGCATTAAACAATGGCAAAAGCAGCACTGCCAGCACAACGCCCGTCAGGAAGCCGAAGAAGCATATCACACCTGCTTCACCCCAGATCTGGAAGAAAAGCTGTTGTTTCAACGCGCCGAGCGACTTGCGTACACCCACCTCGCGTGCACGTATAAATGAGCGCGCGACATTGAGGTTGATGAAGTTGATGCAGGCGATCAGCAGGATAAAAAGGCCGATACCCATTAATGCGTAGATCAGCGATCCTTCCTTACCGCCGGAAATCTCCCGGTTAAAGTGGACATCTTCCAGTTTTTGAAGGCGGAGCGCATAGAGATCGCCCCTTTCGTCTGGTTTAGCACCTTTCTTTTTAAGCTTCGTGATAGTTTCTGCGAAATATTTGGCCGTGAAAGGTTTCAGCTTCTTTTCAAATGCAAGCTTATCGACTCCTGGTTTTAGTTTTAAGAAAATATTGTGAGAAAATGCGTCCCACTGGTCCTTTTGGTGTTGATAACCGCCCACATTTTCGCTGCGTATAAACGCGTCGAATTGCAGGGATGAGTTTTCAGGAAAATCCGCAAGGACCCCGCTCACTACATATTCCTTCTTGCTTTCCTCTAATCCCAACTGAATGCGCTTGCCCATCGGATCTTCCTCCCCGAAAACGGCTTTGGCCATATGTTCGGTGATGACAATATTGCTAAGGTCCTGCAAAGCGGCTTGCGCGCTGCCCTGGATAAAGGGAAATGAGAAGACCTTGAAAAAATCCGGCTCGGTGAATTTGAAATTTTTGTCGAGGTATTTCCCTTTGTACTCCACCACGTCCGACCCATTGACAACCCGCGCAACGGCTTCGATGTCGGGATATTCGGCCTTCAATGCGGGCGTGATCGGAAACGGCATCGAAGCGGTACGATCTACGCGTTCCGGATCATTGGAGAAGAAATATGGCTCGTAAATGCGGTCTTTGTCGGCGTGAAAACTATCGTACGACAGCGAGAAATAAGCCGTCAGAAACAGAAAAACACTTACGCAAAAAGCGACCGCCAATCCGACGATATTGATAAATGCGTAACCCTTGCTCTTCCAAAGGTTACGCAATGCGATTTTGAGGTAGTTTTTGAACATGGCTTTTATTTATATGGAGGAAAGGAGGAAGGGGAGGATGGAGGAAAGGGGGGATGTAAACTTCTTAATTTTTCCTACCTCCCTTTCTTCCCCTTCCTCCCTTTCTCTCCTATTCCGATTTCAACGATTTCACAGGATTAGTAACAGCCGCTTTAATTGCCTGGGTACTCACTGTCAGCAATGCGATGATCACTGCCAACGCACCTGCCCCGGCGAACATCCACCATTGCAGGCTGATTTTATAGGCAAAATCGTTTAACCAACGGTTCATCAGGTACCAGGTGAGCGGGGTGGCTATGACGATGGAAACAATTACCAGTTTCACAAAATCGCCCGACAACAACCCTACGATGTTGGCCACCGAAGCTCCAAGCACTTTTCGTACGCCTATTTCTTTGATACGCTGCTGAGCGGCAAAGGCAGCCAGGCCAAACAATCCGAGGCTGGAAATCAGGATGGAAACAAGGGTAAATGCATTGACAAGCCTGGAAGTACGCGCATCGGCGGCGTAATTTTTTTGAAAATCCTCATCGAGGAATGTGTAGGCAAAAGGCTCATCGGGCACGAGCGACTTCCATTTGCTTTCTATCAATGGCAGCGCGGAAGCTGCGTCTTTTCCAGCGATATGGGCGATCAGGTAGTTGTAACTGGGGTCCATATTGAGGAAGAAGGCGTAAGGCTCGATGGCTTTGTGCAAATCCTGAAAGTGAAAATCTTTGACGACACCCACGACTTCAACCGAGCCCGGCGTATCCCCGCCGTTGTTGAACAGGAATTTCTGGCCCACTGCCTTGTTCAGTGGAACGTTAAATTTCCTGAGTGTGGCCTCGTTGACAACTATTTTGTAATTGGTATCAGCCGGAAACTCCTTCGAAAACATGCGGCCTACAATCGGTTTGAAACCCATCGTTTCCATGAAATCCGGTGCTACCCAGTTGGTTTTGATCAGATTGTCGTCATTTACCGTCTGTCCGGGCAAATAAACCGACATATCACTCGGATTGATGATACCAGGGTAATAGGCAGTGCCCGACGCCGCTGTGATCCGGCTGTCTTGTAAAAGTTCGTTTTTCAATGCCGTGTAAGCCTGCCGCGCTTCCTGGCTCCGGAAAGGGATCACGATCTGCTGGTCTTTGGTGAAACCGAGCGGCTGCTCCTTCATGAACCGGATCTGCCCCTGAATGACGATCGTAGCAACCACCAGACTAATCGAAATCACAAACTGAAAGACTACCAACCCCCGGCGCAGCGTAGTGGCCGATACGGAATTGACAAACCGTCCCTTGATCACGTCCAGCGGGTTAAATACCGACAAGTAAAACGCCGGGTAACTACCCGCCAGCAAACCGGTAAGCAACGCCAGCAGCACAAACCCACCGACAATTTTCGGTTGCAGGAGGTCATGGACGTCAAGCGATTTGTCGGCCAGCTGATTAAAAAATGGCAGCAGCAGCACTACAAGTAGCACAGCTATCGCCAGCCCGAGAAATGTTAGCACCATCGACTCGCCCAGAAACTGACCGACGAGGCTGCCCTTGCCGGCACCCATGACCTTGCGCATGCCTACCTCAGCCGCCCGTTTCGCAGATCGCGCGGTGGCAAGGTTCATGAAATTGATGCAGGCGATCAGCAATGTAAATACGGCGATACATGCCAGAACGTACAAATAGGTCGAACTTGTGGTGGACGACAGAATGCGGTCGATCCGGCTGAAAAGGTGAATGTCCCGGACAGCGAGCAATGCCAGCTTCTTATCATATCCCGCGATTTTGAGATCCTTTCGTGCATATTTTTCGATGAATGCAGGCAATTTCGCTTCAAACGCTGCGGCATCGGTACCCGGCCTGAGGCGCAGGTAGTGATAAAACATGTTGTTGTTTGTGAAATTGAGATCAGGCTGCCGAAGGTAATCGCCAATCCAGCCTACTTTGAATGACACAAAATAATGGGCGTCTATGTGTGAACGCGCGCTTTCGTCGCGAAATACGCCGGTGACCTTGAAGTTCTCATTATGGCCCGTCTTCCCCCCCACTTTCACCGTGCGGTTCAATGCCGGTTCGCTGCCAAAAAGCTTCTGGGCAAGGACATCGGAAAGGACAATCGAATGCGGATCGTCGAGCGCCGTGCGCTTGTCACCTTGCAGGAATTGATAGGTAAAAACGTCAAAAAACGTCGAATCGACGTGCGTTCCTTTGGTTTCGTAGAACGAGAGCGGATCTTTCCCAGGCTGCTCCACGGTCAGCAATGCCTTGTCTTCCATAAAGTTCTGCCAGACGCGCGTCGCCTGCACCACCTCGGGGTACTCGGCCTTTAATGCAGCCGCATAGGGCGCCGGTGCACGGGGATTGTCCATCTTCTCCCCGTTCGGCTGCACGTTCTCCGAGCGTACCAGATAAAGCTCATTGACATGCTCCTGATGCTTATCGAACGAAATCTCGCTCAGAATGTAAAGCAGCAGGAGCATGCAACACGTCATCCCGACCGAAAGGCCGAAGACGTTGATAACAGAGAACATCTTGTTTTTCAAGACATTTCTCCAAGCAATTTTCAGATAGTTTTTGATCATGGCTGGGTCCTGGATTGCATTCCGACTTTTTGGAATGAATAATTGTACCAACCATCCAACACCTAAGCAATAAGCTCAAAATCAAGCAATTAATCACCAATAAAACAACAAAGAGTGTCCGAAACTGGACACTCTTGTTCGATATTGCAAAGAGAAATTAATTCAGTGGCAACAGCCTGATTTTCGATTTTTGATCAAATAGTGTTATCAAACACCCCAACCCTAAAAAGCTGTCGTATTCGTGGAAGCATTTTAGCACTGTCGGCCCGATGGCCTCAGGTAATAGGTTATGACTACGAATTTGAAAAACACTGGGTGCTTTGGCATTCGTTGCAGCGAGAATTGTACCAAAATCAAGATCGTGCGTGAATACTACAAAGCCATTCTGTTTAGCGTACTCGAAAATTACTTTGTCTGGATCGGTGGCTTTGCCAATTTCAGACCAGTGCTTTGACATCATTGCATTTTCAGCGAAGTACTTCACCCAAACTGGCGACAGATTCATGTCGATCAGTATCTTCATGCAGCCTGGAAAGGAATTTCGATTTCATCTGCACGCCAGGCAGCATAAGCCAGCGCTTCACTTATATCTTCCGCCTCGAGGTATGGATAAAATTCCAGCACTTCATCGAAACTTTTGCCAGACGCGATGAGTCCTACAATCGTTCCGACTGTTACCCGCATTCCTCTGACACAAGGTTTCCCTCCCATGACATTAGGATCAAAAGTGATTCTATTCAGTTCCATAGGTCATTTTTTCTTAAAGTTAAGGAAATACCTCCAATCATGTACACAACTCAGCTACTCCCCCTATTCACTCCGTAGACTCTTCACCGGATCGGCCAATGCCGCCTTGATACCCTGAAACCCGACGGTCAAAATAGTAAGCAGCAATGCACCTATTGCAACGAGCACGAAAACGTACCAGGGCAAATTGACGTGGTATTCGAAACTCGCCAGATACTTGATGACAAAGGTGTAAGCCAGCGGCAGCCCTACGAGCATTGCGATGACTAGCAGAACAATAAAATCGCGGGAAAGCAGCATGGCAATTCCCTGCACACTGGCGCCAAGCACCTTGCGGATACCGATTTCTTTTGTACGCTTGCTGGCAGCAAGCGATATGAGCCCGAAAATACCCGCCAGTGCGATTACTATGGCCAGCAGCGTTACGAAATTGACCATTTTCCAAATACCATCCAGGTCATTGTACTGTCGGCTAAGCTCTTCCTGCATGTAAAAAAACTGGAACGGCCGCCTGGATGGTATTTTCTTCATTGCCTTTTCGAGGCCTGCTAATACACCCTTCGCCTGCGAAATGTCGGTGAATTTCAATGTAAGGTAACTGTTCAGGCTTGGTGGGCCGTTGTACCAGTGCAGCAACGGTTCGATCCGCTCTTTCAGCGGTCCATAATGGAAGTCTTTCATGACGCCCACAACCGTATAAACCTCCGCATTATTACCCTGCCGGAGTCTTTTCCCAATGGCCGTCGTCCACCCGAAAGCCTTGCGGGCCGCCTCGTTGATCACCACGGGATGTTGTTCACCGTTTCTGTCGAGTTCCTCGGAAAAATCCCTCCCTTCCACCATCCGGATATCGTAGGTGGCGGTGTAGTTCGTGCTCGTACCGACATGGCGTAGGCGGATGTTTTTGGAGTCTTCCCCCTCGGGTGTATACACGTTATAGTTACTCCAGTAGCGCGTCGGAACAATGCCCGAGATAGCGATACTTTCGATTTTAGAATTTTGCTTTAAACCATCAAGAATAGGCACAAACTGCTGAACAGCCGCATTCTCGTCTTTATATTGAAGGTCCGACGACACTACTACGATACGCTCCCCTTTGAAACCGGTATCAGCTTGCCGCATGAAATTGATCTGCCAGCGCACCGCTATCGCACCGATTACGAGGACAATGGCAATTACCAGCTGAACCACAATCAAGGTCCCCTGCGTCCAGTTTCCGGATCCGGGTTTGCCCGCCAGCTTTCCTTTCAAGGTGTCCCGCAAGTCAAGCTTGTTCAAATATGTCGCCGGAATGGTACCGGCGATAAATGCGATGACACCGATGATCGCCATCAAAGTCAGGAACGTAGCGGAATCCTGCTGCCAGTTCACCACGAGCTGCATCCTCCCCTGCCTGAATTCGTTGAATTGAGGTACCAGATACAATATCCCAAACACGACGGCAATCAGCAGCGACCCCGCCAATACCAGCGCCGATTCGGTCCAGAACTGCGCCAGTACCTGCCCGAGCGTCGAGCCGGTCACTTTCCTTACGGCCACTTCTTTCACGCGTGTGAACGACATTGCGGTGTTCAGATTAACCATATTAATGCTGATAATCAATATAATAAATACCGCAATGGTTATCGCACCATAAATCATCCAGCGGAAGGTGGGGTTTTCGTAATGGATAAACTCTTCCAGCGGCGCAATGCGGATCTGCCTCTTCTGCCCTTCCGCGTGGAAGTGCGTTTTCACAAAAGCCGGAAACTTCGCTTCGAGCTTGCCTACATCGGCGCCTTTCCGCAATTTGAGATAAACGGCAGCGAAGGTATTGTACCAGTCGGCACCGGAGGCAAAGTCCTTATTGTCTTCGAGATTGGATATAGGAAGCAGCACTTCGAACTGGATCGACGAATTCGCCGGGACCGGTTCGAGCACGCCTGTTACGGTGAAAGTCATAGAATCCTCCACGGTCACGGTTTCGCCAACAGGATTAATATCCCCAAAAAGCGCTTCCGCAGCCTGGTCGCTTAACACGATCGATTGCTTCCGCTTCAATGCAGCAGCGGCATTCCCATATTTCAGCTTAAAGGAAAAAATATCGAAAAAAGCACTGTCCACATACTTCGTCCGTCTTTGCAGGTCTTTGCCATTGTGGTTCAGCCACACATCATTCCAGCCCTGTACATGCGTACCGGTTTCGATCTCCGGAAAGGTTTTAACCATTTGGTCCAGAATCGGATACACTGTCTGGTTATAGCGCGAGGTAGCATCGGCTGTTTGCACAAAATAGATCCGGTCGTTGTCTTTATGGAACGTATCGAACGTAATACCTCTCTGTATAAAAAGGATCAGAACACCCGCGCTGGCCAATCCCAGCGAAAGCCCCAGTACATTGATCGCCGTAAACAGCCGGTTTTTCCACAGCGTACGGAAAGCGATTTTAAAGTAGTTTTTTAGCATGGTGAAAAGGGAGGAAAGGGAGAAAAGGGAGGAAGGGGAGAAAGGAGGAAGGGGAGGGAGATTAGTAGAGAATCAATATCCCCTTCCTCCATCCTCCCCTTCCTCCTTTCCTCCCTTATTCCGTTCTAAGAGATTGAACAGGATTCAGCATTGCTGCCCGGATGCTCTGGTAACTTACTGTAAGCACCGCGATGGCGATTGCTAAGAATGCCGCCACGGCGAAGTATGACCATGACATCGGGATACGATAGGGAAAATCCTGCAACCACATGTTCGCGCCGTAATAGGAAATCGGTAGTGCGATGATGATGGAAATGAGAACGAGTTTGACAAAATCCATCGAAAGCAGCGTGGTAATGCTGGCAACCGACGCGCCCAGTACTTTGCGGATACCGATCTCCTTGACACGCATCTCGGCATTGAATGTCGCCAGGCCAAACAGGCCAATGCAGGAAACAAAAATCGACAATACCGCGGCAAGCGTAATCATCTGCTTCCATTTCGCCTCGGATTCGTACCGTTTCAGGTTTGCCTCGTCTTCGAATTTGTATTCGAAAGGCAGGTTTTTGATATGATTTCTAAAAATCTTCTCGATGGCTTTGATCGTCGCCGGAGTGTCCTTGCTGTCAAGTTTCGCGAAAATGGTACTAATGCGATAGTTCGGGTCCTGGGTCAGTACCAACGGGGCGATGGTATCTTTTAAAGAGGCATAGTGATAGTCGCGGATTACACCGATGATCTTCATTTTTTTGTTTTTCCACTCAAAATTCACCTCCTGCCCGATCGGGTTTTTCAGTCCGGCGCGCTTCACGAATGCCTCGTTGACGACAATCGCTTCCTCGGGATCGGTAGAATAGCTTTTGGAGAAATTCCGGCCTTTCAGCACCGGGATTTGCAGTGTGTTCAGGAATTCGTCGCTCACGCCAATGTAGCCAAAGCCGATCTCATGCCCGTCGATCTTCGCGCCGGTACCATTATAGTTACCATTGAATGCCGCCACCGATGCGATTCCGGCAGTATTCTTCAACTCGTTCTGGACGACTTCCATCACCTCCTTACCAGGCCCGCCGCGGCCCAGACTGAAACTCATCAGGTTTTGGTCGTTATAACCCAGGTCTTTATTCGTCAGATATTCAAATTGAGCGTAAATCACAATGGTACCAATAACCAGGCAAACCGACAATGCAAACTGGAATATGACAAGCCCTTTCGTCAGGTAATTCTTCTGGGTCAGTTTCGTGCGGTTGTACAGCGTCTGCACAGGACTAAAACCCGAAAGTACCAGCGCCGGATACACACCGGCAACGAGGCCCGTCAGGAAAAACAATGCTACATAACCCGACACAAGCCCGGTATCGAGCAAATACGAAAGTGCAAGTTGCTTGTTGGCAAGCTCGTTGAAAAACGGCAATGCCATTTGCGTAAAGACCACGGCCAGCGCAAATGCAAGAAAGGAAAGCAAAAATGATTCGCCCAAAAACTGGTAAATGAGCTGTTTCCGCAAACCGCCCACCACTTTCCGCACACCAATTTCCTTCGCCCGGTTAAGCGAGCGCGCCACCGTGAGGTTTACGAAATTGATACAGGCGATCAGCAAAATGAAAATGGCGATACCCGACAGAATGTAGGAATAAATAGGGCTGCTGGCGTGGTCGAGACCGTTATGTTGTTCGCCACCGCCGCTTTGTAAATGCATATCCAGGAACGGCATCAGCCCAAACACAACAGCGTTACGGTCCTTTTCCTTACCGGGCTCGACCACCGTTTTGGTCCTCGAAACCTGATTCATCTTCCTTATTACCGCATGATAATCAGCCTTTTGATGTAACAAAAGAAAGGTATTCATATAAAAGCCCATCCACTCATTATCCGTCCAGCCTTTTGCTTCCTGATAGGCAAAAGGCAGCACGGCATCAAACTGAATAGACGAGTTTTGCGGGCAGCGTTTTGCTACCCCCGACACGACAAACGGCTCAAACTCATCCCCTATTTTCAGGTTCATCGTCTGCCCTACCGCATTCTTGGAGCCGAAGTATTTTTCAGCTATGTCCTCACTCAGCACAATGGAGTGAATATCCGAAAGAACCTTTTGGGGATCACCAGAAAGCAGCGGCATCGAGAAAACAGAGAAAAATGGCGCGTCGGCGAACAAAATATCCTCTTTCAGCAGCTCATTCCCTTTTTTAATAACAAAAGAATTACTCTGTGCCCGGATCACCTCCCTGATCTCCGGAATGTCCTGCTTGAAAGTCGGTCCGTGGATCGCATTCGTAAATCCGAATGTGCGGGTTTCACGCTCGTCCTTGCTGGTGACCATGACCCTGTACAATTGGTCCCTATTCTCCTGAAAACGGTCGAAACTCACTTCGTCCTTTGTGTAGAGAACGATGAGCATGCAGCAGGTAAGTCCGAGAGATAGCCCTGCAATGTTGATCACCGAGAAAACCTTGTTCCTCGTGAGATTTCGGATGGCGATTTTGAGATAGTTTTTTAGCATGGCTCTATTTATTAGGAGAAAAGGGAAGAAAGGGAGGAAGGGGGCGAAGGAAAATCAACGAGAAAATTACATCCTTCCTTTCCTCCTTCCTCCCTTTTCTCCCTTTTCCCTATTCTGATTTCAACGATTTAACCGGGTTCATCAGCGCGGCCTTGATAGCCTGGAAGCTCACTGTAAACAGCGCGATCAGCAATGCGGCCACACCGGCGACGGCGAAATACCACCATTCCATTTCGATCCGGAAGGCATATTTTTCGAGCCACCCATTCAGGAAATACCACGCAACGGGGAATGCGATAATAGCGGCAATGCCCACCAGTTTCAGGAAATCCGCCGACAGCATTCCTACCAGATTGGAAATACTGGCACCCAGCACCTTGCGTACGCCGATCTCCTTCGTCCGCTGCTCGGCAGTAAATGCGGCCAGACCGAACAATCCCAGACAGGATATAAAAATGGCCAGGAATGCGAAGTAATTGGAGAGCTTCCCGACGACCGTTTCGGCCTTATAGAGGTTGCCAAATTCTTCATCCGCAAAATGATATTTGAAAGGCACACCCGAGTTATACCTTCGAAAAACCTTTTCGAGACTTTCGATGGCCTGCTTGGTTTTCCCCGCCTCTGCACGGACCATACCTACGCCCCAGGCTTCTTTTTTAGGTTGAAGGCTAATAATCAACGGCTCTATCGCCACATGCAGCGAGCCGATGTGAAAGTCCTTCATCAAACCGACGATCTTCCCTTTTTTACCCCACATTGTCAGCTCCTTGCCAACCGGATCTTTATAGCCGATCTTCTTCGCGGCCGCCTCATTCACAAGGTAATTGGACGTATCTGTTCCGAATGAAGGGCTAAAATCACGCCCGTCGAGCAATTTGATACCCATCGTTTCAATAAAATTGAAGCCAACCGGGTTAACGTTGAAAAGCAACTGTTTTGTCGTATCCTTTCCGGGCCAGTACACGCCCATCGTAGAGCTGCCGTACGCTAGCGGGCTCGCTTGTGAGCGCGCCACGGATTTAATGCCTGGCTCAGCTTCGAGCGCACTTTTGAATGCGTCGAAGTTGGTACTCATTGTGTTTTCAATGTCGGGAATGTAAAGCAGATTTTCCTGACTGAAACCGAGGTTTTTATGCTGGATAAAGTCGATCTGCCGGTAAATGACGATCATCGAAAGGATCAGCAGGATCGACAGCCCGAACTGGAAAACCACCAATCCCTGACGGAAATAAGTGGCATTCGGCTTGAACTTCAACGCCCCTTTCAAAATGGTGACGGGGTTGAGCGACGACATAAACAATGCGGGGTAGCTACCGGCAACCAGGCCGGTGATCAAAGTCAGCACCAGGAGCAGGGCCAGGAATGCCGGGTCGAGGAAATCGAGGGAAAGCTGCTTATCGGTCAGCGAGTTGAATCCAGGCAACAATGCGAGCACAATCGCAATGGATACCACCAGCGCAAGCACCGTGATAAGGATCGACTCCCCCATGAACTGCGCGATCAGGCTCGTTTTATAAGCCCCGACTACCTTACGCAAGCCTACCTCTTTCGCGCGTTTCACCGAGCGGGCAGTGGCCAGGTTCATGAAGTTAATGCAGGCAATTATCAAAATGAATATCGCCACGATCGTAAACATCCGCACGTATTCGATGCGGCCGCCATTCTGCTTACCCGCCTCCCAATTTGAGTACAGGTATGATTCCCCATAATTAATCAGGAAAAGGTCGACGTTGCTGTCTTTGTTTTTGGTTTTAATATAATCCTTGATCTTCGCATTGACCTTGTCGATATCGGCATTTTTAGCCAGCAACACCGCGCAGCGCGGACCGTTGTTACCCCATTCTCTCGCCCATTCGGCATTTTTTAGCCAACGGTCGTAGCTCATCATGAAATCGAATTTCATAGACGAATACCGTGAGATTTCTTCCAGTACGCCGGTAACCACCACGTCGTCCTTATTATCGACGCGCATGGCTTTCCCCATCGGGTCCTGGCCTTTGAAGTATTTGTCGGCCAATTTCTGAGAAATCACAATGCCGTCGGGGCGTTTCAGGGCAGTTTTGACATCGCCTTGTTTGAGTTTAAACGAAAACATCGTCAGGAAATCGCCCTGCACATAGCGGCCCTTTTCATTGTCGAACACATTCCCCGCCCGCAAAACCGGCGATTGTTCCCAAAGCACCTGGCTGGCCTTTTCTATTTCCGGAATGTCCTTCACGATATTCTGTGCCAAAATCCCTGGCGTAGCAGCGTACGTGTTGATCTCCCCCGAGTAATGCTGGTTCTCCATGACCGAATAAAGCCTGGCGTCGTTCTCATGGAAACGGTCCATTTTAATCTCGTCCTGCACCCACAGCATAATCAGCAAACTGCAAGCCATCCCTAGTGCCAGTCCAAGGATATTAATTGAACTGAACATCTTGTTTTTCAACAAATTCCGCCAGGCTATTTTCAGATAGTTTTTAAGCATACCGTTTGTTCATTGGTGATGGAATAAATGGTTCGGACAATATGGTACTTCGCATATTTGACTACTACACAATTCAGAAATCATGGAACTGATCCGAGAGATAATTGTCCCGACGGGCGATTGATATTTGCTGACACTGCCGAAAGAAATAGTAGGAAAGCAGATCGAGGTTGCCTGGAATTACGATGAGCTACTCCGATTTCAACGACTTCACCGGGTTCATCAGCGCGGCTTTTACGCTTTGAAAACTTACCGTGAGCAAAGCGATGACGATCGCCAGCAATCCCGCAGCGGCGAACATCCACCAGGCCAGATCAACGTGGTAGGCGAAATCACGAAGCCAGTGGTTCATGCCAAACCATGCGATCGGACTGCCGATGACGATGGCAATGATAATCAGTTTGATAAATTCTTTGGATAGCAAGGCTACGATATTGGCAACGCTCGCCCCAAGGACTTTTCTCACGCCTATTTCCTTCGTGCGACGCTCGGCGGTGAATGCCGACAAACCGAACAGGCCAAGGCAACCGATGATGATGGAGATGGTTGCAAAGGTGATAAATATCTGCCCTACGCGCTGTTCGCTGCGATAGACGTTATCAAAATCCTGGTCCATGAAGCGGTAATTGAATGGCTGCCCGGGCGCCATTTTCTTCCAGAGTGCTTCTACCTGCTCCACTGTGCGCTGAGCGTCATCGCCTTTCATACGGAATACCACCGAACCCGAGCTTTTATAAAGAATCAAACTTAATGCGCCGATATTCTTACGGAGCGATTCGAAGTGAAAGTTTTTAACCACCCCGATGATAGTATAGTCGACCCGCTTCGTTAATGCGGCGTCTTCGTAGCCGAAAATTTTCTTACCGATCGGATCGGCGTAGCCCAGCACTTTTGCAGCGGCCTCGTTAATGACAATGCCCGTGGAGTCGGACGGGAACGCCTGATCGAAAGCGCGTCCACTCGCCATTTGAAGCTCCATTGTTTTCACAAAATCATAGTCCACAGACCACTTCTGCATATTGAGGCCCTTGTCCTGCTGCATTTGTCCGACAGGGAAAAACGTGTGGTCCGTGCGGGAGGAAGGCGTCGGCAGGAAGCTGGTAACAGTAGCATTTTCAATATTAGGGAGTTGCAAGACCTGCTCTTTGAATGCTTTTACCTGATTGTCCAATGCATAAGCATCATTCACGATCAGCATTTGATCTTTATTGAATCCAAGCTTCTTGGTTTGAATGTAGTTGAGCTGGCGGTGAATGACGCCCGTACCGACAATGAGCATTACCGAAATGACGAATTGGAATACCACCAATGCATTGCGCAGAAAACCGCTTCCCTTACCTTCAAGCTCGATCGTGTTTTTCAGGACTTTCAGTGGCTGGAATGATGACAGGAAAAATGCAGGATAACTTCCCGCAAGTACGCCGACAATGCCGCCGGTAAACAGCATGACGGACCAGAACCATACATTCGTGATCGGAAATTGTATTTGCTTACTGGCCAGATTATTGAATAACGGCAAAGCAAGATAAGCGATCAGCATCGCGAGCGCGAGCGAAAAGAAGCTCAGCATCACCGACTCCGTCAGGAACTGGTTCACCAATGACGACCGCTCGGAACCTAGTGCTTTACGGACGCCTACTTCCTTCGCCCGATTAGCCGAGCGCGCCGTGGCGAGGTTCATAAAGTTGACGCAGGCAATGGCAAGCAGGAAAATCGCAACCACCGCAAAAATGTAAACGTACTGGATATTACCGTTTGCGTTGATCTCCGCTGTCCGGTCGGAGTGTAAATGGATATCTGCAAGCGGCATTAATGTGTAAACCAGGTAATTGCCGGACTTCCGGACCTCATCCAACGTCGAACCCAAAAAGGTTTTGATCCATTTGGAAGTGTATTTCTGCAAGACAGTCTCAAAATTTTTCTCAAACTGCTTTGCATTAACTCCTTCGCGGAACAGGATATATGTGTTAAAATTATGGCTACCCCATGCGTTGCTCCTGCTTTCCTCGGTTGAGCTCATGGAAAGAAGCATATTCATATCCCGCATATGCGATTGTGCGGGTATGTCCTGCATGACACCGGTAACCGTATACGTAACATTATTATCCACCGTCAGCGCCTTGCCCATCGGGTTGGCATCACCGAAATATTTCCGGGCATCAGTTTCCGAGATCACGACGGTTTGCGGGTTGCGCAATGCTGTATTCGGATCGCCTTGCAGCAAGGGTACGGAGAAAACTTTGAAGAATGTCGAATCGACGAAGATAACGCGGTCTTCTTTTAAATTATCGGTCGCATCCGTCCTCCGCACAAGCTGGCTGCCGTTTTCACGTAAACGGACAACTTGTTCGACCTGCGGATAGTCCTTTTTCAGCGTGAATGCCAAAGGATCGGGCGCTACTGCGAGCGACATATCAGCTCCTCCGAAACGGATATCTGCATTGACCCGGTAAATACGGTCGGCATGCGCGAATGAGCGGTCATAGCTGAGCTCGTCCAGCACATAAAGGGTAATGAGCAGGCAACTTGCCAGCCCAAGCGACAAACCGAATATGTTCAGAAACGTGTAAAACTTATGTTTACGCAGATTCCGCCAGGCAATTTTCAGATAGTTTTTAAGCATTATTAAAGCATTTACATTTCCATGCCGTTACCCGGCAAGCCCATTTCGCTTTCAAAGTTCTCGATAATCTTTAACCGTTCTTTTTCCGATTTCTCGGCGGCGTTCACGGTTTTTTCATAGATATACTCGTCGCCGTCTTTCATGAACTTGTACTTGATATACATCTCACCCGTTTCGGAGTTGTAGCGTACATGCTTCGAAAGCCCCTTGGCGTCTTTGGAGACGGGCTCTTTGATAAATCCCTTACCCGACGAAATCATCTCGGCATTCATTTCATTGGAGGAGAATGCCATCGGTTCCGGCGAAGGCGCGATAGGCGGTACCGGAGGCTTGGGCGAAACCACGGCGACCGATTCCCTGCCAATTCCTTTCGGAGCGGGTAAGTCGAGGTTACCCTCAGCAATGGACGACAGCACCCGCTCGCGCAATGCTTCACGATCTTCCTTGCTCATCCCGTCCACGTCGAAAGTCTTGTTGATCTCCACTTCTTTTCCGTCCAGCGTACCGGACACTTTGATAGACAGCTTTTTGCCGTCGTCGTCGATGCTTCTGCTCAGGCAAGCCCTTTTCTGGGCAATGGCCAGCGTACTCACGCCGGCCAACAGGATGGTTAAGATTTTCTTCATGGTTAGATTTGGCATATTGTTCACACTAGCTTTGGCTCCGCATCGCATTCCAGAGGGCACGCGCCCCGCATCAAAGGTTCCTGCTATAAGGCCGCGCTAGTCGTCAATAGCCGGAGAATTTCTAAACATGTATTTTTTCGGTCACGATCTTGCCGTCGAAAAGGTTCACCACGCGATGTGCGAAACCAGCATCGTAGGGCGAGTGCGTTACCATGAGGATCGTCGTTCCTGCGCCATTCAGTTGGCTCAACAGGTTCATTACCTCTTCACCATTCTTGGAGTCGAGGTTACCTGTCGGCTCATCGGCCAGGATTGTCTTCGGAGTAGCGACCACCGCGCGGGCAATGGCGGTACGCTGCTGCTGACCACCCGATAGCTGTTGCGGGAAGTGGTTACGGCGGTGCATCATGTTCATGCGCGTAAGTGCAGCTTCCACCTTTTCTTTCCGCTCTGCGGGAGGGGTTTTCAGGTACAGCAATGGCAGCTCCACGTTTTCATAAACCGTCAGCTCGTCGATCAGGTTAAAACTCTGGAACACGAAGCCGATGTTACCCTTGCGGATTTGCGCACGCTGGCGTTCCGACATTTTTGCAACCTCCGTACCGTAAAACTCGTACGACCCTTCACTCGGGTTATCGAGCAATCCGAGGATGTTCAGCAAGGTCGATTTCCCGCAACCGGAAGGGCCCATGATGGCTACAAACTCGCCATCTTTAATTTCCATGTCGATGCCGTTGAGGGCTGTTGTTTCTACTTCCTCGGTAGAAAACACCTTGTGCATGTTGTTAATCTTGATCATTGTCTACTGGCTTTCGGCTTCGGCACTCGGCGCCCGGCGCCCGGCTGTCCGCTGGGTTTATGATAAATTCAGGTATTGACTTATATATTGACGGCCGACCGCCGACTACCGACGGCCGACCGCTGGTTTTCTAAAATTCCAACACTTCATTATCTCCAAAGTTCTCATAGGAGCTGGTAATGACCTTCTCACCGGGTTGCAACCCTTCGAGGACTTCGAAATATTCAGGATTTTTGCGGCCTAACGTGATCTTACGTTTCGCGGCGCGTTTGCCGCCGTCGCTTACCACATACACCCAGTTTCCGCCTGTTTCTGAGAAGAAACCACCCACCGGCAGCAATGTAGCCTGCGAAGGCTGGCCGAGTTGCAAGCGGATCGGAGCCGACTGGCCCCTTTTTACCAGTTCGGGAGCACCGTTATCAAACTTCATATCCACTTCAAATCGTCCGCTCAAAATCTCCGGATATATCTTGATGATCTTCAAACCGTAGTCTTTCGCGTTGAACTCCATGGAACCACTCAGGCCGACGAAGATCCGCGACAAATAGTGCTCATCCACGCTTACACGCATTTTGAAACCATTCAAATCGTCGATCTGGCCAATGTTTTGTCCCTGACTGATGTTGGAACCGACTTCTATGTTCATGGATGACAACAGGCCTGATACCGGTGCTTTCACTACGAGGTTATCGAGGGTCTGGCGCCATAGGCTCACGTTTCTCTGCGTGCTGGCCAACGTTCCTTCCAATTGCGTTATCTGCATTTTGGCGTTTTCTTCCTGGTATTTCTGCGACTCGATCTCAATTTCGCGCTGTCTGACCAGCTTCTCGTAATCGCGTTTGGTTTTCAGGTAATCGGCTTCGGGAATGACTTTGTCTTTGTAAAGCTTCACATTACGGTCGTGTGCGTCTTTCGCCTGATCGAGCTGAAAATCGAGGTCGCTCAATGTCTTTTGGAGTGTAAAACGCGCTACTTTCAAATTCTGACGCGTATTTTGAAGATCGTTTACCAGTCGGCTGGCCTCAGTTTCCGATTGGAGGAAGCTCAGTTTCAGGTTTTGGTTTTCCAAACGAAGCAGCACATCGCCCTGCTTCACCATGTTACCACCTTCGATCAATTTCTCGGTCACATAACCACCCACGATCGCATCGAGCTGGATGGTTTTGAGTGGCTGAACCACCCCGGTTACGACGATAAATTCGTCGAATTTGCCTTTTTGAACCGTCGATATGGTCAGTTTATCCTGCTCCACGTTCAGTTTGCTTCTTTTATCGGCAAATACGAATTGGTAAATCAGGAAAGCTACCAACAAAACGCTCCCGCCGATGATGCTGATGCGCTTCGAATTCCAGAATTTCTTGGGTTTGACTCGGTCCATTGTTGATCCTCCGGAAAATCCGTTGTTGGTGCTTGTCGAGTTAGGTGTCTTAACTTCCATTATATGCTAGTGATTGAGTTCGCCTTTGTATTTGCCTTTTATAATCCAATCACTATGCCAAAGAAAACAATGCTATCTAATCATTTGAAAATCAACACAGTTTAAATTAAGAACAGCAACAATATTGTTCGTTATCGGACAAGTTTGTTCGGGCGCGGACAAGCCGCTTCTACGGCGTTTTTAAGGTAAAATAGTTACATTTTAGCTTGTTAGGAAATAATATTTGAAATTGCGTCCTTATCTTGACAAACAATTGCGTTAAGACCTTATCCGGCAGCATCAACCCGCCTGCGCACCACAAGAAAGAACAGCCATGCTACTATCAGAAGCCAAGATCCTGATTATCGACGACGATGTTGACGTGCTCAGTGCCGCCAAACTTTTACTGAAACGGCACGCCAAAGCGGTCGACATTGAAAAAAATCCCCAAAAACTGCCATTCCTAGTCACCAACGGCGATTATAACCTGATCCTGCTCGACATGAACTTCACCCGCGACGTCAACAGCGGCCGTGAAGGCTTCCATTGGCTCGACCGTATCCTGGATATTAATCCTACCGCGAAGGTGATCATGATCACCGCTTACGGCGACATCGAAATGGCAATCCGCGCTATCAAAGCCGGCGCCATCGACTTTGTGCTGAAACCCTGGGAAAACGACAAATTGCTCGCCACGATCAGCACTGCGCTGGAAGGCGGCAAGGACAAGATTTTGCCTGTCGCGGAAGAGAAATCCAAAGACGATAACAAAAAGAACAACAAGGCCGCACCGGACGCCATCGTAGCGACCAGCGAAAGCATGCGCCAGGTATTACTTACTGCCGAACGTGTGGCGGCAACCGACGCCAATGTACTCATATTAGGAGAAAACGGTACCGGCAAAACGCAACTCGCCAAGCATGTTCACCAGCATTCAAAACGCGCGGATAAGCCGTTCGTGGCCGTCGACCTGGGGGCGATCAGTGAGACGCTGTTTGAAAGCGAGTTGTTCGGTCACGTAAAAGGCGCATTTACGGACGCAAAGGAAGACCGTGCCGGCAGGTTTGAAGAAGCCAAAGGCGGCACCATTTTCCTCGACGAGATCGGCAACCTGACTTTGCCATTGCAGGCCAAGCTGCTCACGGTCATTCAGGAACGCAAGGTGACGCGCGTCGGCTCCAACAAGCCTATTGCACTGGACGTGCGCCTGATGTGCGCTACCAATATGAATATCGAGAAGATGGTAACCGACAAGACATTCCGCCAGGACCTTCTCTACCGGGTCAATACCATCGAACTCGAATTACCCCCTTTGCGCGACAGGCCGGAGGACATCAGCGCATTGGCCGATTATTATCTCAAACTATACGCCAAAAAGTATAACCGTCCCGTTAACGACATCAGCAATGCACTGGTGAAGAAAATGCAGCAGTACAACTGGCCGGGCAACATCCGTGAACTACAACATGCCGTAGAGCGTGCGGTGATCCTTTCGCAGGAAAAAACCTTGCAACCTGATGACCTTTTCCTCAAAAGTTCAGCCGGGCAACCTGCTACCGCCACCGGTTTCGACCTCGAAGACATGGAAAAAACAATGATCATCAAAGCACTGAAGCGTTTCAACGGAAACATCACTGACGCGGCCCGTGAGCTGGGCCTCAGCCGCGCAGCGCTTTACCGGCGTATGGAGAAATACGGTCTCTAACCCTTCCGGACGGCTCGGAAGTACAAACTTGGCATGTTTTTTGGGTCAAAATAAATATAAAAGCTCAACTGCGTTCCAACTTTGTACTTCCGATGACCAAATCGCTTCCGATATTTATCCTTGTTTTTTTCTCCCATTTCCTATTTGCACAAACCGGCGGCATCAAACCCGTACCGTTGAAAAACGTCAAAACCACCAACGGTTTCTGGCACGATCGCGTTGAGCTTGCGCGCGGGGTGACCATTCCGCATGCATTGCACCAAAGCGAAGAATCGGGGCGTTTCGACAACTTTGCCGTCGCCGGCGGGTTGAAGAAAGGGCAGTTCAAAGGTGCCCGTTTCGATGATTCTGATGTATTCAAAGTCGTGGAAGGCGCTTCCTATGTGCTTCAAAATCAATATGATCCTAAACTAGATCATTACCTCGACTCCCTGATCACACTCTTCGCCGCTGCACAGGAGCCGGATGGTTATCTTTACACGATCAGAACCATCAACAAAGACACTACGGGCTCTTACGACTGGATCGCCGGACCTTACCGCTATTCGTTCGAAAACGGCAGCCATGAATTGTATAATGTGGGGCATCTGTACGAGGCCGCTGTGGCGCATTATGAAGCTACGGGCAAAAAAACATTGCTCAATGTAGCCATCAAGAATGCCGACCATTTGGTTAAAACCATTGGCCCTAAACCCGGACAAATGGTGGTGGTACCGGGCCATGAGGAAACCGAACTCGCATTGATCCGCCTTTACCGCGTCACCGGCAAGAAGGAATACCTCGCTCTTTCGAAATTCTTTATCGATATGCGCGGCCGCTCCGACAAACGCACGCTCTTCCTCGACGAGCACAAACTCGGCCCGGCCTACTTCCAGGACCAGGTACCTTTCGTACGCCAGCGCGAGGCAGTAGGGCACGCGGTACGCGCGCAATACCTGTATACGGGCGTAGCCGACCTGCTAAGCCTGCAACCCGACCCGAAAAACGACGCAGCCCTGCACGCGATCTGGGACGATGCGACATTTAAAAAGCAATACCTGACCGGTGGAATGGGTGCCCGGGAGGACGGCGAAGCATTTGATAAACCCTACGTCTTGCCCAACGACAATGCCTACGCCGAAACATGCGCCGCCATTGCGAACATGCTCTGGAATCACAAAATGTACCTGCTCACCGGCGAGGCGAAATATATAGATGTCTTCGAACGGGTACTTTACAATGGTTTTCTGGGAGGAATGGGCGTGAAAGGCAATACATTCTTTTATGTAAACCCGATGTCTTCCAATGGCGTGAACGATTTCAACAAAGGCTCCGGCGCGGTGCGGCACGAATGGTTCGGTACCGCCTGCTGTCCCACCAATGTCTCGCGCTTCCTCCCTTCCATGCCCGCATACATGTACGCGACGCAAGGTAATACATTAGTAATCAACCTTTTCGGAGACACAAAAGCGAATGTTCAACTTCCGAACACGGCGGTTCAAATTACGCAACAGACGCAATACCCATGGCAGGGAAATATCCGCATTGCCGTCGATCCTGAGAAAAGCAGCGCATTCCCGTTGCACATCCGCATTCCGGGCTGGGCAACAGGCCAGGCTATGCCGGGCGACTTGTATAGTTATGAAGATAAGCTGGCAAAACCGGCTGGCGTGACTATCAATGGTAAAAAAACAGAAGCTGCCATTGAAAACGGCTATTTAAAATTGAACCGCACCTGGAAAAAAGGCGATGTGATCGAACTGGTACTGGATATGCCTGTGCGCAAAGTGATGGCCAACGAAAAGCTAAAAAGCAACCAGGGTAAGCTCGCTATCGAGCGCGGGCCGGTGCTTTACTGCGCGGAAGGGCACGATAATGGCGGCAAGGCGCTCGCTATTAAAATATCCGGTACACAGGAATTTATACCCTCGTATCAGAAGGAAATGCTGGGCGGTCTGAATATACTTAAATCCAAAGACCAGAACATCACTTTGATCCCCTACTACGCCTGGGCCAACCGCGGCGCGAGCGAAATGACGATTTGGTTTGATAAGCAATAGGGGTTTATCTGACGGCAGACGGCGTCGGCGTTCCACAGGCTACCTCTTTTTCATATTCTTTTGGAACGCCTCAATGTCTTTCAGTTCCCCGTCCAAAACCAGATTGAGTTCGCTGCCATCGAGCACTTCACTTTCCGATTTGAGCTTGCTTTTGAAATAGAACGTAAACGGCAAATCTTTCCCCTTCCCGATCATCTGCCCCGCCGCTTTGAGCACTTTGCCCAAACTAACTGAAAGCGGGATTTCATAAATCTCCCTGCTTTTGGCTTTTACTTTGGTAATGCCAGTGACTTTTCCCTCAGCAAATCTTTTTTGTTTACCCAAATCCATCACATAAACCGGATTCTGAAACTCGAGGGCAAATGAATTGAGATTTGCTACTTCTATTTTCACGACAATATCCGTTTCCTTCAAACCCAGCTTCTTGACATCGTAACCAGCCATTGTTACTTTTGGCAACCGGTATAGCGGCAACCGCTTATCCATATTCAGGACGAGTGAATCTTTGCCTAAAAACGATTTCTCAAAGTGTAGGATGGTCTTAAAATGATAATCGGCACTGTCCTGGCCCTTGGCGGCGCTCCCGTCACCTTCTGCAAGCACGTTATAAATTTTCACTTTGGCTGGCAATGTGAGCAATGAGCTGTCAGCCGCCTTCACTTCAAGCGGCTTGTCATAATGGTCCTCGACGATCGTCTTGCCATTCATTTTAACGACATAATTGATATTTTTCAAATGCATACCCACCGGTAGCGGGTTATATACAAGTGTTTTAAGCTCTATTTTAACGGTACTGTCTGTAACGTCGCTAATGTGTGCGATGCTCATCTCCACGTGTGGTTTGAGCCCAGTAACAGCATCGGGCTTACTCTTTTTGAAAAAGTACCATATGCCCAGGCCGACGCCGGCGAGCAATAGCATGATGATGATCGATATAACCGGTTTTCGTTTGGTCATGGTGTCAGTTGATTGATATGCCCGCTGTTCAAAAAGCATTCCTGCATTTTTCACACTCCCGCCACACGTATATGGGTAGGAATCTCTTCAAGCTCCGGCCCGGCATTCGTTGCCGAGCCGATTATCGCTTTGGTATGGAATTTTACAAGGAGTGCGTCAATCGGATGGCACTTGCCATTCACTTTCAACAAAACCACGACCATTAAAACTTCATGATCATGAAAGCGACAAAAAGTAAAACAAGTCCCAAGAAAATTACGGAATCGGATAGCACTAAGCTGAAAGAATTATTTGTAGATGGCCTTAAAGACATTTATTGGGCTGAAAAGAACCTGGCTAAGGCACTCACGAAAATGGCCAAAAATACGACTTCCGAAGAGCTGAAAGCCGCATTCGAACAACATACCACCGAAACCGAAGAACATGCAGCACGTGTGGAAGAAATCTTCGGGCTTATCGGCGAAAAAGCGCAGGCCAAAAAATGCGCTGCTATGGAAGGGCTGATCGAAGAAGCGAACGAAATCCTGAGCAGCACCGACAAAGGCACGATGGTACGCGACTGCGGGCTGATCATGGCCGCTCAAAAAGTAGAGCATTACGAAATGGCATCTTACGGCACATTGCGCAATATTGCGCGCACGCTGGGCCACAACGACGTGGCCGATATGCTGCAACTGACGCTTGACCAGGAAGGAGAAACCGACCACAAGCTTACCGAACTGGCAGAGGCCTATGTGAACGAGGAAGCAAGTGTGGAGTAAGGCTTCTGCCTTTTATAAAGCAGAGAGGCGATCGGGAAACCCGACCGCCTCTTTTGCATTCAATATATATACATCTACACCAGATTCAACTTGCCATGATCCCCGCCGTCAGGCGTGCTGCCCGTGATCACCGCTTTGAGCATCGAGAAGAATACGACCATTTTGGAAGAAGTACTATCCCAATATGCAGCTTCTTGTGTGGTAACCCTCAGGACCGCCAGATCGGGGTCATCCTTTCCACCGGGGAACCAGGCTTTCGACATCAGGTTCCATAGTTCATCCTTGCGGCGCTCACTCTCCACGATCGACGCCGTACCCGACACGCTCAGGTAAGTATTGCTTTTCGGGTCTGAGTAAATCAATGTCACCTGATCCCCGCGGCGGGCATTTCCTTGCGGGACATCTTTCACGAGCTCGGCGTGGCGGCTCGTAAAGAACCAGATATTGCCTTCCGCGTCGATGTCCAGCGTCGTCATCGGCCGCGACACGATCCGCCCGTCTTCGTAGGTTGTGTACATGCAGAACCGGATGTCTTCCGCCAGCGATTTCAGTTTCTTAGTGGCCTGATTATCTTCAAAATCCTTTTCCATAACCTTAGTTTTTAGATCTGTTGCTATTTTGGTTTCATCCGGTTCCATAAAACAACTGTTCCAAAGACTCGCTGCATCGTCCGCATGCTTGCGGGTAATTTATCATACCGGAACCCGCCACCAGTGCCTTAAAACTCCAAACGATAATTCAGTATCGGCAACATTCCTGTTTGGGTAATCAGCTTCACACGATCCTCTTTCTTATTGTAATAGCGATCGAATGCGTTAAGCCGGTTGGTCACATTCTGAATGTCGAGCGAAATAGTCGAGGTTGTGCGCTTTTTGTTTTTGGTATAACTCAAACGCAGGTCGGTACGGAAATAAGCAGGCAATTGTTCAGCATAGCTTTTAGACCAATCCCTTTCCGTGCGGCCCTTTTCTCTTGATTTTTCCAGATCGATCGGCGTGGTACGATTCCCACCGGCTGCCAGAAGCTTGATATTCGCTGCAAAAATGTTGGTTTTGCTCTTACCTACACGCCATTCCTTACCCGCAAGGAAGTTCTGCACATATTTGCCGTTAAATCGGCTATCACGCTCGATTCCGTCGCGACCGGTATATTTGGATTGGTATATTGAAGTCGTGCTCATCAGGTAAATGCCCGCGGTGAGCGATTTCTCAACGGTAAGCTCTAAACCGTAACTGCGCCCCTTACCATCGCTCGTCAATGAATCGCTTACAAAACCGCTGATCTCGTTCAACTGCGAATTGTGCAGCAAATAGGGCGTTGTCGTGTTCGCCGGGCCGATGGGAATGTTATAGTGGTGCTGATAATAGGTCTCTGCGAGAACCCGCCAGCTCGCCGACGGCCTGAACTCGTAACCCGCCACCAAATGTGCTGATTTCGTCAGTTTCAGGTTTTTGTTCAGTAAATCGGTTTTGCCGTCTGGCACTTTCACTTGTGCAAAGTAGGTAGAGATCGCCTCTGTTTTGCTGTGCAGCCCCGCCCCGAAACTCACGGTCGAACGCGGTGCCAGCGCCCATCTCACTCCCACGCGAGGTTCGATCGAATACCGGTTGTTCAATGCCAGCAGCATACCATGCAAACCGGCGTTTACGGTAACGGTAGGTGTTAAACGCGACTTCCATTGCGCATAGGCCTGAAACAGCTGGGTATTGCCCTTCCGGTCGACATTAATTTCATAAGGGCCATCTTCATTATCCTTATCATACAGGTTGAAATCCAGATGATTGATGATCACGCCGAGCCGCACCGTGTTACGCGCATTGAGTTTGTAATTATATAATGAAGAGATCCTAAGTGCCTGGTTTACAAATTTCTGCTGATACGTCGCATCGATATTTTTGTCATAGAAATCCCCCGTCTGGCTCGTCGCCGAGTAGGAAACGACACTTTCCATGTAGGATTTGCTGTTGATATAGCGGAGATAATTCACGCCAACCATCCCGCGATTCGACTTGAATTTTTCTTTAAAATCGTCATCGTCAACCTTCGACGTGCTGATTCCACCCATTCCCCAAACGCTCACTACCACTTTGTCGTCGTAAGGGATATATACCTTGAAAGCGCCATCCTGAAAATCAATCGAAGCATCGCCATTAAGATTAACCCCGATCTTATTAAGAACGGAAAGAGTAGAATAGCGGTAATTGGCCAGATAAGAAGCACCGCCCTTCGCGCCAATGGGGCCTTCGGCGGCAAAATCGAGCCCGAGAATACCTGCCTGCATTGCGTATTCACGTTTTTCATTGTTCCCTTTCCTGAGTTTGAGGTCAAAAACACCGGATGTTGCATTACCGTATTCTGCCGGAAAGGCGCCGGTAAGAAAATCGGAATTACCGAGCACATTGGCGCTCAATGCGCTGATCCCCCCGCCGCTTGCGCCTTCCTGCGCAAAGTGGTTCGGATTCGGGATTTCGACGCCTTCCATGCGCCACAACATTCCTTTCGGGCTATTTCCCCTGATAATAAGTTGGTTACTACCATCGTCGGTCGCCGCCACGCCTGCAAACGACATGGCCATCCGCGCCGGGTCGTTCACAGAAGCAGCAAAACGCTTCGTCTGGTCCACCGTAAATGAGCGGCCACTCACGCTTACCATATCGTTCAAAGGCGCTCCATTCTCTTTCTGCGCTTTCACAACCACCTCATTCAAAGACCGAAAGGATTCCGTCAGCTTGACATTCAATTCCACTTCCTTGCCTGACCCCACATTGATTTCCTGTACGAATGCATCGTCATAACCAATGCTCGTTATTTTGAACGAATGGCGGCCGACGGGTACCTTTTCGATGCGAAAATTCCCTTCGGTATCGGTTACACCGCCAAGAATGGGCGTCACGGAAGTTATGATCACATTAGCCCCGATCACAGGTTGCTGTGATTCGGTATCGACGACGCGCCCTTTGACGGTCTGGGCAGGCTGGGCAAAGGCCAGGGCGCTCACCGCCCCGGCCATTAAGGTCAAGATAAATTTTTTCATGGCTGGTTGTTTTGTAATTCTGACAACTCAGCCGGGCGGTACCCTAAAAGTTATTGCAAAAATTTTTGAACGGGGGAGTTTCAGATCGTCACCCATCCATGGTCTATCGAAACTACCTCAAATCGCCCATTGCTCCAACCGATAGGCGCTATCCCAGAACACATATTCCAGCCGCGACGCAGTAACATAAGCCTCCATCATTCTGGCTCGCGTCGTTTCGGAAGCGTTGTCGGCGAGGTGGTCGCAAATAGCCAGTGCCTTCTGCACCGAATGAGCGAAATCTTCGCCAGCGTAAGCATCAATCCAGTTTTGGTAGGGATTTGGAGTGGTTTGGTTGGCGTAAATGTAGTCGCCGATTTGTTTGTAAATCCAAAAGCAGGGAAGCAATGCGGCGACCGTCACTTCGTATGATTCGAATGCGCTCATTGCCATCAGGTAATTCGTATAGGCGAAACAGCCCGGAGCTTTGCCCGATTGGTAGTCGATGACATATTCTTTGAAATACCCCAAATGCAAGGCCCGCTCTACCAGAATGGCATTTTGAGCAAAATGGAGAAAATCCAGCAGCTCGTGGCTGTTACCGGCCTTTGTACCTGCTACCGCCAGCGCCCGTGCAAAATCCGCGAGGTAAAGGGAGTCCTGGTAAATGTAAAATTTAAATTTTTCGAGCGGTAATGTGCCTTCCCTCAGCTCCTGATTAAAAGGATGCAGTTGTATTTTTTCAAAGACCGGTAGCGCTTCCGCCCAGAGCAGGTCGGTAAATTTCATGAAACGATTTGCATTGAAAGTGGTGAAAATGAATGATTCAGCGGGCCGGGACCATGCCCTGTAACGACGTCCTTGCCCTCCCTGATGGCGCCGGCAATATATTCCTTCGCAAAAATGATCGATTCCGCCAGCGAATTGCCCCTGGCCAGGTAGGTAGCAATGGCCGATGACAACGTGCAGCCCGTGCCATGTACGTTCCGGCTTTCGATATAATCCGATTCCAGAATCAGCGGCTCCTGCCCTCTTTGTGCGAGTACGTCGTAAATGGTCGGCGCTACAAGGTGACCGCCTTTGAGCAGCACCGCCTTGCACCCTTTTTCGACCATTTGAATGGCCGCTTCCTTCATGGTTGCCGGGGTTCGGATCCGGCCGCCGATCAGTATTTCGGCTTCGTCCAGGTTAGGCGTAATGAGGTCTGCGCGGGGGAAAAGCTCCTCCCAAAGTACGGCTACCGTTTCGTCCTGAATGAGCTTAGATCCACTGGTAGAAACCATTACCGGATCAAAAACAACAAAACGAGGCCTGAAACGGTCTAGCACATGCGCGATCACGTGTGCTACTTCCACGGTATTGATCATGCCGATTTTAACGGCGTCGACCCTGATATCTTCAAAAACAGCTTCCAACTGTTCCTGCAAAAACGCCGGTGGAACAGGGTGAATGGCCCGCACGCCCTGGGTATTCTGCGCAGTGAGCGCCGTAATGGCCGACATTCCGTATGCACCGAGTGCGGCAATCGTTTTCAGATCGGCCTGGATGCCCGCGCCACCTCCGCTGTCGGATCCGGCGATGGTAAGTACAGTTGGGTAACGATTCATATGGAATGTTTTTGATGGTCAGGAATTGTCAGATGTAGTCAGGAGTTCTTTGTAGCTGGCCACAATATCGACTCCTGAACAATTGTTTTAAGCTCCCGGGCAGCCTCTCGGGGCGATGGCGCGCTGCAAATGGCCGATACTACCGCAATACCGGTCGCGCCGTTCAGTACGGCCTCGCCGGCATTGCCCGGATGAAGCCCGCCGATCACCACCAACGGATGCCGGCTCTGCTGCCGCGCCCATTGCAGCCCGTCGAGTTCCCAGGGCTTTTCGGTGTCGGTTTTGGTAGGCGTATTAAAAAGCGGGCTCACGGCGAGGTACGACAGGTTCCAATGCTCCGCTTCGAGCACGTCGGATTGCTTTTCCGCCGATAATCCAATGATTTTGCCTTCTCCAAGCAACCGATGGGCCATTTGAAAAGGCATATCGCTCTGTCCGATATGCACGCCGTCCGCATCCGCAGCCAATGCTACGTCCACTCGATCGTTAATGATCAACGGGACATTATAAGTTTCCAAAAGGCTTTTCAAGCGTCTCGCGCGATCGATAAATGTCCGGGTAGAAAGCGATTTTTCCCGCAACTGCACCATCGTAACGCCGCCCTTTACCGCCTCTTCCACAACCCAGAAAAAGTCTCGGCCAAGGCATGCGGCCTCGTCGGTCACCAAATACAGTTCGAGATTTGGATTAATATTCATTTCAAAACACAGTTAATCAATTCAAAAATGCCGTCAGGCTTGTAACAACAATACCTATTCAATCCTGATTTTACTTAACTCTGCCAAATGCGCGGGGCTGATGGCCGCTAGGGTGTCCAGAAACGCGATCTGGAACGAACCCGGCAACTTCGCATTCCGGTAGGCCAGCTCTCCGCAGACGCCCATCGTCGCAGCCGCCGACACCGCCGCATCAAACGGATCATTGCAAATTGCCGCAAATGCGCCGGCAATGGCGGACGCTGAGCAACCCATACCCGTCACTTTGGTCATCAATGGCACTCCATTCGAAACCCATCCGGTGCGTGCGCCATGCACGATCACGTCCACTGCGCCGCTCACACTCACAACCGAGCCGAAGCGCGCGCTCAATGCCTGTGCGGCACCAATGCTATCGACGGAATCGGTAGTACTATCGACACCCTTCGTGCGAACGTTTGCGCCAGCTAATGCAAGGATCTCAGAGCCATTCCCCCGGATAATCGTGGGCGGGGCAGTTTCCAGCAACTCAGTAAGCACGTTATTGCGGTAAGGCGTCGCACCTGCGCCCACCGGGTCCAGGATAATGGGTTTGCCCAGTTCGGCAGCCTTTCTCATCGCCAGCTTCATCCCTTCGACCCAATGTGTGGAAAGTGTGCCAATGTTAATCACCAGGGCTCCGGCAATCGCCACCATGTCCTCTACTTCCTCCACGGCGTGCGCCATCACAGGCGACGCCCCCACTGCAAGCAATGCGTTGGCGGTGAAGTTCATCACAACGAAATTGGTAATATTATGCACCAGCGGAGCCGTAGCATGCAGTTTTTCCAGGTTTGCTTCTAATTGAATGACCATCGTTGCTGTTTTTGGGGAGTAAAGGAGAAAAGGGAGGAAGGGGGAAAGGGAAAAAAGAAATGCAGCACTTCCTTCCCTCCTCCCTTTCCTCCCCTTCATCCCTTTTCTCCCTCCACTCCTTCTTCATCACCGACGAATGTAGTAGTTTTGGGTGGTTATCAAAAATTCCCACACTCACCTGATCATGATCAAAGCAGCAATTTTCGACATGGACGGCCTGCTCATAGACTCCGAACCGATGTGGACGGAAGCAGCGCGTTCTGCCATGCAAAAAGTAAATTTTGAAATCACCGACGCACTTCGTCTTCAAAGTACCGGCCTATCCATCAAGCTATTTCTCGATTTTTGTCACAAAATACAGCCATGGAACACACCTTCTTTCGAAGAGCTTGAAATGGAAATACTGGAAAAGGCCCATCACGACATTCTGGCCAATGCCGAAGCTATGCCAGGCGCTATTACATTGATTAAGGAATTGAAAAACCAGGGTCTGAAACTGGCGGTCGCCTCGGCCTCGCACATGGAACTCATCGAGGGCGTATTAAAAAGACTGGAAATTATTGACTATTTTGACACCTGGCATTCCGGTGAGCTGGAAGAACATACCAAGCCGCACCCGGCCGTGTACCTTACTACCGCTAAAAAACTCGGGGTTTTGCCCGAAGAATGCATCGCTTTTGAAGACTCACACGCAGGCCTGCGTTCGGCACACGCGGCGGGCATGGTCACGATCTCGGTACCCGCGGCTGAAGTTTTTGAAGATAAAAAGTTTAATATGGCACATTACAAGATTCCTTCGCTCGAAAAATACATCCTGAGCGAGATGTCCGGTGTGCCGCAAAGTGTGATCGAAAACTAAACCTCGACCCTATCCCGCTTTCCCCGCATGATCGGACTCCGGCATTTCAGTATTATGATTATGATCAGGATAGCAGTGATTGTCCTGAGTGTCGTTGCCCTTGCCTGGCTAGCGTCCAAGCACACCAACGAAACGCTGGTGTACATTCTCGGCACCATATTTATATTCATACAGGGATCGCTGCTGTACCAGTACGTCACGAATGTCAATCGCAAGCTGACCTATTTTCTGGAATCGGTAAGGTATTCGGACTTTACCATCAACTTCCGCTCGGACAATAAGATGGGCCGGACGTTCAAAGAACTTAACCAGCAGTTCAACGAGGTTTTGCTGGCGTTCAGGCAGGCGCGCGCGGAGAAGGAAGCGAATTTGCAATACCTTAATACCATCGTCCAACATATCGGGACTGGCCTTATCACCTTCGACGCCAACGGGCAGGTAAATCTGATCAACAACGCGGCGCTGCGTATGCTGGGTATTTACCGGCTTCATCAACTGGCCGAGCTCAAAGACAAGCACCCGCGTCTCTACGAACTCATTTCGGACCTTGATACCGGCGTACGCGAGCTTTACCGTACGCCCAACGACCAGCCGCTTGCATTGCAGGCAGCCGCCATCCAGCTGCGTGGAATGTGGGTTAAAATTGTGGTTTTGCAAAACATTCAGACCGAGTTGCAGCAACAGGAGGTGGAATCGTGGCAAAACCTTACCCGCGTGCTGCGGCATGAGATCATGAATTCCATGACGCCCATCGTATCCCTTGTGGGCACTATGCGCCTGATCGTGAACGAAGATATCGAACGCTCGACGAGCGACCAGGAGGCGGTAAATGATTTAAAAGAAGCATTATCCACACTCGAAAAGCGCAGCAAAGGCATGATGCAATTTGTAAATGCCTACCGTGACTTTACGACATTACCCAAGCCGGTATTCGCCAACCTGGGCGTAGCAGAGCTGTTGCAGGAAGTTTTACAATTGCTTCAAACCGACCTGACACAATCCGGTGTGATTTGGAAACTGTCTGTAAAACCCGAATTATTGACCGTAAAAGCCGATGCCAGCCAGATTCAGCAGGTATTGATCAACCTTATCAAGAACGCCTCAGAGGCATTTTCGCACCAAACCGAACGGCTCATCACGCTCTCGGCCTACCAGGTTGATGGTACCGTCATAATCGAAGTTGCAGACAATGGAGACGGCATCGAGCCCGAGGCTTTGGAGAACATTTTCATCCCTTTCTACACCACCAAAAAAACAGGCTCAGGCATTGGATTAAGCCTCTCCCGCCAGATTTTACAGCAGCATAACGGCCAGCTCAACGTCGAATCACAGGTTGGAAAAGGAACGGTGTTTACGTTGGAATTTTAGTAGTGCGACGGCTACCGTCGGCGGTCTGAAACGCCCCGTTACAACCATCCCCACCGCCCTGTTGTCCTGCAACAAACCTAAATGAGAACCCGATGAAAAAGTTTGTATTCGTACTCCTGGCCACCATGGCGGTGGCCTGCAAAAGTACCGGTGTGGATAAGAAAGAGCAAGGTATTCAATACAAAGAAACCGTCACACTGAATGACGTTCCAAAGGCTACGCTGACGTTTTTTGAAGTGGAAGACAGCCGTTGCCCGGAAGGTGTGACATGCATTTGGGGCGGCCGGGCGGCAGTTGACCTCCTGCTTGCGGGCGTTACCACCGAGGGGGGAATTAAAGAACACGTCAAAATGTGCCTGGGGACCTGTGACGCCTCAACAGGCTCGGATACGCTGGAAAAGACATTTGCCGGAGAAAAATACAGGCTTGTGCTCGCCGCCGTCAATCCTTACCCGAAGTTCGGTGATTCGACCAGGACCAAAGACAAGTATTCGATACAGCTTAAAATTGAGAAAAAATAGCCAGGCGGCCAAGTGATAACCTAAGCAATCAATGCGAGAAAGGGAAGCCAGCCAGCTTCCCTATTTTTGTGCCAGTTTGCTCTGTTTATATCCATAGCTAAAATAGATCACCAAACCGATCGCCAGCCAGATCACAAATATCAGCCAGTTGGAGGCGCCGAGTTCAGTCATCAGATACAAATTGGTCAGGATTCCGGCCACGGGGAGAGCGGAAAAATTATGCTGATAACTCAATATCGAAAGCGTACACCAGGTGATCCAGAAAATAATCGTGAGTAACTTATGTTCGATAATTTCAGTAAAGCTGAGCATTCTCCATTCAAGAATTATCCCTTGCCCGTAAGTCAGGATTCCCAGTATCGCCAGAAAGAACAATATACCCACCAGGTATTTCCCATTAATATATGGCACGCGGAATTTGGAACGTGCGGAAATGCCTTTATGGTCGAGGTAAAGCACACCGCCACACACGAGGATGAATGCAAAGAAAGTCCCCACGCTCGTCAGGTCGACGAAGAAATCCATTTTGAAAAACAATGCAGGAATACCTACGACAAAACCGGTTACAATTGTTGCGAAAGAAGGCGTCTGATACTTAGGGTGGATTTTGGCGAAACGTTTCCATAGCAGGCCATCGCGGCTCATGGTCATCCAGATCCTCGGCTGGCCCAATTGATAAACCAGCAATGCACTGGTGATGGCGATCACAGAGCTTACCGATATAACGCCGGCCATAAAATCCAGGCCATTCTTTTGGAATACAAATGCCAGCGGGTCGCTCACTTTCAGTTCGGTATAATTCACCATTCCGGTCAGCACGAGCGTGATCAATACATATAATACGGTACAAATGACCAGGCAATAAATCATCGCTTTGGGCATATCCTGCTGCGGGTTACGGCATTCCTCGGCAGTCGTTGAAATTGAATCAAAGCCAATGAACGCGAAGAACACGGCAGCGACGCCACTCAGTACGCCTTTCACGCCGTTAGGGGCAAATGGGGACCAGTTTTCAGGTTTTACATAAAATGCGCCTGCCAGGATTACGAGTAACACGACTGCCACTTTCAACACCACCATGATATTGCTGGCCGTCCGCGATTCGCGTATCCCGATGTAAACCAATGCGGTAATGAGCAGGGTTACCAAACCGGCGGGCAGGTTGAGCAAAATGTGAAAATCACCGATCATCGGGGCTGACTCATAGGCCGCCGCAGCAACACGCTCATAGTCCGACAATTGAGCCGCGCCCGAAACCTGCAATTTCTGAAAGGCCTCCCGCGCCGTTTCACCGTTGATCGTAAGCCAGCCCGGCAATGTAATGCCAAAACCTTTGAGCATACTTACAAAGTACTCCGACCATGAAATGGCCACAACCATATTGGAAACGGCATATTCGAGGATAAGCGCCCAACCGATGATCCACGCGAACAACTCGCCGAAAGCCACGTACGCATAGGTATACGCACTACCTGAAACAGGCACCGTGCTGGCGAACTGCGCGTACGACAGCGCCGTGAATACGCATGCGATGGCCGTAAAAACAAAGAGCAGCGACACCGCCGGTCCGCCATTATAGCTCGCCAGACCAATGGTACTGAAAATCCCCGCGCCCACAATGGCTGCGATACCAAGCGACACCAGGTCGCGCACGCCCAGCACTTTGGCTAAGCCTCCCTCACTTCCCGAATGGGCATCTTTCAGAATCTGGTCAACAGTTTTTTTTCGGAAAAGAGGAGAATTCTGGCTCATGCAGGCGTCAATTATCAGGTATCAGTTTTTAATAAGTAAGGCTAAAAATAATGATATTCTAAAACGATCCGGGCATTGGCCGAAAATTTGTTCCTTTTATCCCAAAAAATCAGTAGAAAATTCTTCGATAGGGAAATCAAACAGGTAACGATTGCGTTATCGAACTAATCTCTTTACTCCGATCCATCTATTTGCCCATGAAAAAAATCACTACATTATTCATCAGCTTCACCCTATCTATTCAATTCATTGCTGCCCAGAGCGTTAAGTCTTATTCTACGGCCCAGGCACATTCCCACAATGACTATGAAAGGGTACGCCCGTTTACGGACGCTTATGAGCAGCAGTTCGGGTCGGTGGAGGCCGATATTTTCCTCGTCAACGACACTCTTTTTGTAGCCCATAACCTGAAAGACATCCGGCCCAATCGTACTTTTAAGGCATTATACCTTCTTCCCATTCTTGAAAAAACCGAACAGAATGGCGGGCGTATTTATTCTCAGGACAATATTCCACTGCAATTGCTGATCGATCTCAAAACAGAAGGCGAACCCACACTGGCAGCGTTGATCAAGGTACTGGAACCGTATAAGAACATCTTTGCACCTGCCGGCAGTGTCAAAGTCGTCGTCAGCGGCAATGTCCCTGATCCGACGCTGTTCGAGCAATACCCTGACTTCATTTATTTCGACGGTCGTCCCGAAAACGCTTATACACCGGCGCAGATGGCACATGTAGGGCTGATCAGCCAGGCATTTCAAAAATATTCCAACTGGAACGGCGAAGGCCCTATTTTGGAGAAGGACAAAAAGAAGATCCAGAAAATGATCACCGAGGTACACGACAAGGGCAAAAAGGTGCGGATATGGGCCACACCCGACAATATCAACTCCTGGAAAACCATGATGGCGCTGGGCGTCGATTACCTCAATACCGACAAAGTCCGCGAACTCGGCGATTACCTTCGCACTGCTCCGAGGTAGTTTTACAAAACAAAATACCGCCCAAGATATTTTTTCAATAGTATCAAATGGCTTTGGGAGAGTTATAGACTATATTGTACTGCCATCAATTAGTCTAACCTGTCCTTCATGTCTGCCGAACAAACCGCCACGCTTAAAAAAGTCCTCAAACCGATCCACCTCTGGGCCATAGCCGTCGGGCTTGTCATTTCAGGCGAATATTTTGGCTGGAATTACGGATGGGGCGTGTCCGGAACCGTTGGCTTTCTCATTGCAACGCTGGTCGTGACAGTGATGTATGTGACGTTTATTTTCAGCTTCACCGAGCTAACGACTTCCATTCCGCAAGCAGGCGGGCCGTTTTCTTATTCCTACCGGGCATTTGGCTGGTGGGGCGGCCTTATAGCAGGCTATGCCACGTTGGTGGAATTTTTGGTAACGCCGCCGGCCATCGCATTCGCGTTGGGCAGCTATACCCATTTTTTGTATCCCAATTTGCAGGTACTGGAAGTCGCGTTCGCTTGCTATGCCATATTCATCCTGATTAACCTGCTTGGAATTAAGGAATCGGCCACTTTTTCACTCGTGGTCACTGTGCTGGCGGTAGTGGAGCTATTGATTTACATCGGCATCGTTGCGCCTCATTTTTCGTATGAGACATTTGTTTCGGAACCGATGCCTTTCGGCTGGGCGGGTGTCTTCGCCGCATTGCCTTTCGCGATCTGGTTCTACCTGGCGATCGAGGGCGTGGCAATGGTTGCCGAAGAGGTAGAAGATCCGAAAAAGACCATTTCACGCGGCTACATTTACGGCATCCTCACGTTGGTGGTGCTCGCACTTGCCGTGATGGTATTCACCGGCGGCGTTGCGCCATGGCAGCAACTCAGCCACATCGACTACCCCCTTCCGGCTGCGCTCGGTATCGTGCTCGGACGTGACAGTGGGCTCACCCAGCTCTTCGCCAGCCTGGGCCTTTTTGGTCTTATCGCCTCCTTTCACGGTACAATTATCGGCTATTCCCGACAAATCTACGCCCTCGCGCGCGAAGGTTACCTGCCTTCGTTCCTTGGAAATGTGAATGCCCGGTTTCAGACGCCGCACTGGGCGCTTCTCGCGGGAGGTATCGCGGGTTGCCTGGCATTGTCGCTCGGTACGACCGACCAGGTGATCATCCTCGCTGCATTAGGCGCGGTGGTAATGTACATCATCAGCATGGTGGCGTTGTTTGCTTTAAGAAATAAAGAACCGGAGCTCGAAAGACCCTTTAAGGTCCCGGCATTCCCCTACTTTCCGGCCATCGCCCTCGCGATTTCCGTGCTCTGCCTGATTGCGATCGTATATTACAACTGGAAACTTAGCCTCTGGTTCTTTGGCGGACTGGCGGTTATCGCAATGCTCTTCGGGCTGACAGGTCGCCACAAAAGCCTGGAAACCGTGCAACGCCCGGAGGAACAGCGTCACCCATAGTCCGAAAAAACAGCGCGTCCGGTGTAAACAGCTATTCTCCACCGGTTTTCGCTTCACCCATCAACAGGCTTTTGGTCGTAAAATGTGTTGCATTCAACAACCCGAAAAACTCCCGAACCACGGTAATTAGAGAATCTAATTATGCAAATATTTAGTTAAATAGACCAAACTTAAAAATTTGGTTTTGTTGAGCCTCATAATAAAACTATTACTACAAACTAACAATCCCTTGTGCAATAAGGCATTTTGCTTTTATTTTAAAGGCGGGATGCGTAAACGGCGGTATCTGATGGATAATTCGATATATTCGGCCAATCCAACGTTATAATTAATTCGTATATTATCCTATTATTTGTACACTAACGGCTCTTTAACCGCGGCTGCTTCAAAACGTAAACCTTTACATTCACATTAAGGCAGGCAAAGGCTGGCTATATCAAAGATGAATATTCTAATCGTTGAAGACGACTTTATCATTGCGAAACATCTCCAATTTTTGCTTAATGGTTTTGGCTACCAGGCAAATGATATTGCGACCGATTACACGACAGCCACTGAACTACTCGACAGCAAGGTTTTTCACCTGGCTCTTCTGGATATCAACCTCAATGGTTATCAAACGGGTATCGACCTGGCGCATTACATACGGGAGAATTTCAAAATCCCTTTTCTGTTTCTCTCGGCCCACGACGACATTGCGGTAGTCAATGCGGCATTGCAGGCTGCACCACACGCATTTTTACAAAAGCCTTTTCAAAAAATCACGGTATATACGGCTGTGAAGCTGGCGCTGAAGAATTACCGCCTGGCCGCGCTCGCTGGTGAAACTACCTCGGAGGAGAAGGAAGACACGACGGTCATCACCGACGCGCTTTTTATCAAGGAAAAGCACATGTTCACCAAAATCATGCTCACGGACATCCTATATATCCGCAGCGATGACAACTACCTGGAGCTCCACACGACAAAGAAAAAATATACCATCCGCGAAACGCTGAAAAACATGCTTCAGCAGCTTCCGACCAACTATTTTTTCCGCGTACACAAGTCGTTTATCATCAATCTCAACGCCATTACGGCCATAGACTATGTACACGTGATGATCAACGACATTGAAATCCCGATCACGAATGATAACCGGACTGAACTCCTCAGTCGAATAAAAACATTCTCCTGATTTTTTGTATTATCAGGAGAAAAAACGGTTACTTACGATTTACAGGATTTCACCCCAAGAAACTTATACTTCACCCCTTTGATTTGTAGAGGAGTTACATGCGAAGTAATTTTATAGCACGTAAACACCCTCTTCTATTATTTCATATATACTTTACCCCGACAGAAGGCCTGGGCTTCAATAAATTTTAAGATTTTTATGAGGTCCAGGCATCTGTTTCACTACAAAAAACGTAATTAGGTCGATTGAGCATTTTTGGCATGATACTGAGCATTATGCACACATTTGTTTCTCAAACGCACACGGCACATACATATATAACCTAAACTAAATCGCTATCAGTTTTAATTAAATATCGTTGAGAATAATTAAACATCCCTGGGAAGTATCCCTGGGATGTTTTGTTTAAAATCTCCTGTATTTGAGCATTTTAAGGATAAATCATATACTTCTTTCGCATCTCCCTGAACTGGCCAAGTCCTGGCTCCCAGCTTTTCCGTATATCGTTTTCCGGTGTTCCGGCGATAATCTGCTTTTTGAGGTTTTCCGTTCCTGACAGCTTGTCAAAATTGCCCATTTGCTTGCTTTGACTCATGTCGAAGAACTTCTCCTTGTCGGGATACGCCTTGTAGAGGTCTATCAGCCATTTCAGATTGAGCTTGCCACTTTTCCGGATTTCTTTCAGGTCATATTTCCGTAAATCGAGTCCGTAGCATTCCTGGTCCTGATGCAATGGCGTTTCGCTCATGCCTTTGATGCTGTGTGGTGTAAAGGAAAAGTCGTACTTACCTTTCAGCAACGGAGCTCCCAACACCGTGAAGGGCATGTAAGTACCACGCCCCTGGCTCAGAATGGTGCCTTCAAACAAGCAAATATGCGGGTACAGCATCACCGATTGCTGCGTATTGAGGTTCGGCGACGGCATCACGGGTAAAACGTAAGGCGTGTCATGCGTATAATCGGCCACTTTGATGATCTTCAACCTGCATTGCATTTTGTTGGGCAACCAACCCTCTCCGTTGATCATCTGCGCAAACTCGGCTATCGTGAGGCCATGCGAGATCGGTATTTTGTACATCCCGATTCCCGAACGCAGGTGATCTTCGAGGATCGGCCCGTCGACCAGGAAGCCGTTCGGGTTCGGGCGGTCAAGAATGAGCATTTCCTTGTTACTCTCCGCACATGCCTCCATTACGTGCCCGAGCGTGTTGATATACGTGTAAAAGCGCGCGCCCACGTCCTGAATGTCGAAGATCATAAGGTCAATGGCCGCCATTTGTTCTTTCGTGGGCTTTTTGAGCTTTCCATAAAGTGAAATGGCAGGGATACCGGTTTTCGGATCAACACTATCGTTCACCTTGTCGCCATTGCTGGCCGTGCCGCGGAAGCCGTGTTCCGGGCCGAAAATGGTAACGATATTCACCCCTAATGCAACCAGGCTGTCCACGATCGGTTTTGTACCAATGATAGAAGTCTGGTTGACTACTATACCGACCTTTTTACCTTTCAAATAATCGAGATATTGCGATACCTGGTCTGCACCGGTGGTCGGGCTTTTCGCTTTGAACAGATCTTCGGGCGCCGCGGAAAGCGAATCCGCCATCTCGGCGCTCTTTTGAGATGTCGAATTGACGCAGTTGCTATTGACAGCTAATGCTGCGCTTAGGCCTACGGCCAATGCCAGTGTTTTCATGTGGTTGGGATTAGGACGACTAAAATAGGTTTTTTAGCTAAAACAACCGCATCTGCCCCGCCCGCATAAACTGGGAAGTATCCAAAGGCGGCAGTTCCCGTCCGGCCAGGTATTTCCTGCACGAATGGTCGTGCAACTGCCGGATGTGCTCCGCGAAGTTGCCTTCTCCTACCATCCTGATCCCAAACCGCGAATCGTTCACCACACCTCCATGGCATTCTTTGATCTGACTTAAAACCTTCGCCGCCCGGTCGGGAAAATGGTGGTGGATCCATTCGTCAAACAATGTCGAAATAGCGCCATTCAGCCGTACCACCGTGTAATGCGACCATAATGCCCCGTTTTCGGCAATCGCTTGTATCAGCGAAGGTATTTCCTGGTCGTTCAGCCCCGGGATGATCGGCGCCGTCATAACGCCCGTCGGAATACCCGCTTCGCTCAATGTTTTCAGCACCTGCAAACGCCTTTTACCGGTAACCGTCCGTGGCTCCAATGCGCTGCGCAATTCTTCATTCAGCGAAGTGATCGAAAGCGCCGCGTGCACGAGGTTGAGTTTCGCCATTTTTTCAAGAACGTCCAGATCGCGAAGTATCAATGCATTTTTGGTCAAAATGCTCACCGGGTTACGGTATCGCAGACATATTTCCAGCAGCTGCCGCGTCAATCGGTATTTCTTTTCTCCCGGCTGATAACAATCTGTGTTACCGGAAATGTGAATCTGGTGCGGTACCCATTTCTTTGAATTAAACAGCTTTTCCAGTAATTGCGGTGCATTCTTTTTCACGACAATCTTAGTCTCGAAATCCAGCCCGGCCGAAAAGCCCCAATACTCGTGTGAGTTTCTTGCGTAGCAATAGATGCAACCATGCTCACAGCCCCGGTAAGGGTTAATGGAGTGAAAATTAGGTAAATCAGGACTGTCCGAAACGCTCATGAGCGTCTTGGATTCCTCTTCGATGAATTGTGTTTTGGGATTTACCTCGGGATCTTCCCACTGCTGCCAGTCTTCGGAGGTGTACTCGATCTCGTGTTTGAAGAATTTGTTGGGCGTGTTGATAGCAGCCCCGCGCCCGCGTGCCCGGTTGTCCATTGTTTTCCAGTAAGTTGATGAAGTTATGAAGTATGCTAACGAAGGTGTGTGTTGCTTTGTCAGGCTGAGCGCAGTCGAAGCCCATGCGATGACGTCGTCGCAAAGACCCTTCGAATACGCTCAGGGTGACATTAACGCATTACTTAATGTACCTGAAATCCTCGTCCCCTTTCAGCGACAGCAGCACGTCGTACATCAGTTGTATTACATTCTGCACGTCCTCCTTGGAAACCATTTCCACGGTGGTATGCATGTATTTCAATGGTAATGAGATCAACGCGGAAGCAATACCTTCTGTGGAGTAGGCAAATGAATCCGTATCCGTACCGGTCGACCGGCTAACCGCCTGGCGCTGGAAAGGAATGTTTTTCTCCTCAGCTACACGGATCAGCAGGTCGCGTACATTGTTCTGTACCGCCGGACCATAACATATCACCGGCCCGCTGCCGCATTTCAGGTCGCCCTGCTCCTTTTTGTTGTACATCGGCGACTGCGTGTCGTGCGTTACGTCCGTACAAATCGCAAGGTCAGGCTTCAAGCGGCGCGAAATCATTTCGGCACCGCGAAGGCCGATTTCCTCCTGCACCGCATTCACCACATATAATGTAAAAGGCAGCTTCACATTGTTCTCGTGCAGCTTACGCGCTACCTCCGCGATCATGTATCCGCCCATGCGGTTGTCGAGCGCGCGGCCGAGGTAATATTTACCGTTCAGTTCATCGAGGCCATCCGCGAATGTCACGACGGTACCTACGTGAATGCCCATTTCAATCACTTCCTCCTTTTTGGCAGCGCCTACATCGATGAAAAGCTCATGTACTTTGGGCACCTGGTCTTTGGCGGTATCGCGTACGTGGATCGCGGGCCAGCCAAAAACGCCTTTCACGACGCCTTTGGCCGTATGCAGGTTCACACGCATCGAAGGCGCGATAGCTGCATCCGAACCGCCGTTGCGGCGAACGTGGATGTAGCCGTCTTCGGAAATGTAGTTCACAAACCACGAAATCTCGTCGGAATGCGCTTCTATCACCACTTTGTAATCCTGGCCGGGACCGATAACCCCCACTGCCGTTCCATACACATCGATAATCTGTTCTTCAATATATGGCTTGATATAGTCGAGCCATATCTGCTGCCCCGTCGATTCGAAGCCGGTTGGCGAAGCATTATTCAGGTACTTATAAAGAAACTCTGTGCTCTGATCTGACATATTTTTAAATTAAATAACGACTGAAACTCCGTTCTTAAAGGTACTTCCACCAGGCCCAGAACCGTCGCCTCCGCAGATACCCGAGGTCGCGCTCGTGGGCGTAGGCCTCCTTTTCAAACGAAATATGAAGATAGGCTAAATAATGATTTCTGAATTGTACGAATCGGATTAAATATTCGACCAAATACCAGATATAAAAGATAACCAGCCCGAGTTCAAGCTGTTGCTTCAAATGAATGCGCTCATGATTGAGTAAATAACGCGAAGGCCCTTTTCGCTTCAATAAAATGAACGGAAACAACGCCATCCCGTCGACGCGGAGGGAGGGAACGGTAAGGAGGAAACCTTTGATGCGCATAGTGGTGTGGGGCTGGGGTTCATCACAAATCTCCACAAAAAAGTTGGGTTGCGAAATGATGTCATTCCGCAACCCAACCCATCAAATCTATAACTTATTATTCGCCTGTGAAACGGCTGATGTCGAGCACTTCAAACTCCATCATACCGGCAGGAACCTTGATTTCCGTTGTTTCTCCTACTTTTTTACCCAGCAACCCCTTGCCGATCGGCGAACCTACCGAGATTTTGCCTGTTTTCAGGTCCGCCTCTTCTTCCGATACCAATGTGTAGGTCACTTCCATTCCATTCTTACGGTTTTTGATCTTCACCTTCGAAAGAACTGAAACCTGAGAAGTGTCCATCGACGACTCGTCGATAACGCGTGCGTTGGACATAATTTCTTCCAGTTTGGCGATTTTCATTTCGTGCATACCCTGCGCGTCTTTCGCCGCATCGTACTCCGCATTTTCACTCAAATCACCTTTATCCCGCGCTTCTGCAATTTGTCGTGCAATCTCCGTGCGGCCTTTGGTTTTCATCTCATTCAGCTCGTTCCTCAGCTTGTTTAGTCCTTCTTCCGTATAGTATGAAATTTTAGCCATGACCTTTAATTTGTTTATAAGTCTTTTGATTTTTGAAATTTTACATAAAAAAAAAGAACGGCTCGAAGACCGCTCTACAGAGTAATGGAAACTCTCGTAGAAGGCTAGAAGACCTTTTCTTTTCGGTTGATATATGATTTTGTGTTCACCATAATTTTCTGTTAAGAACGACAAAATTAACAATATTTGTGAATGGTAGCACCATTTTTATCCAAAAGCGCCATCTGATATGTCAAATCCGTTGAGAATTATTTTCATGGGAACGCCCGAATTTGCGGTCCCGAGTTTACAAAGTCTGGTCGAAAGCAATTCTAATGTTGTGGCCGTCGTAACTGTTCCCGACAAGCCTGCGGGCCGGGGGCAGAAGCAAACGGCATCACCTGTCAAAATATACGCAGAGTCGCAGGGTATACCCGTTTTACAGCCTGAAAAGCTGAAAAACCCGGCCTTTCTGGAAGAACTGAAATCCTACAACGCCGACCTGCAGGTGGTAGTGGCATTCCGGATGCTCCCCGAGGTAGTCTGGAGTATGCCGTCGAAAGGCACATTCAACCTCCACAGCTCCCTACTGCCCCAGTATCGCGGGGCGGCGCCCATCAACTGGGCCGTCATCAATGGCGAAACAGAAACCGGCGTGACGACCTTTTTCATCGAAAAGGACATCGACACCGGCAAGATTATCTTCCAGGACAAAGAGCCCATTTTCCCGGAAGACAATGCGGGCACATTATACGAGCGCCTCATGCGCAAAGGTGCGGACCTGGTTGTGAGAACCGTGCGCGCCATTCAGGAAGGCAGCTACCCGCAGGAGCCGCAATCCGAGCCCGAAGACATTAAAACCGCCCCAAAGATCTTTCGCGAGACCTGTGAGATCGACTGGAACAGGTCGGCAACCGAAATTCATAACTTCGTACGGGGCCTTTCGCCCTATCCGGCCGCCTGGACGACTTTGAACGGCCTTTCCTGTAAGGTTTTTAAAACAAAACCTATTGATTCAGAAGGCAATTCTGAACCGGGCGAATACCACAGCGACGGCAAATCCTACCTGCATTTCCGTACCGGCGATGGCTGGTTAGCCATCGAAGAATTACAAATTGAGGGAAAGAAGCGGATGGCGGTGGGGGATTTTTTGAGGGGATATAAATTGTAAATCAAACAAATGCACATTTCAATCATCGTAGCGGCAGCCGAAAACGGCGCTATCGGTAAGGATAATCAGCTACTCTGGCGACTGCCGGACGATCTTAAACGCTTTAAACAACTTACGCTAGGGCACCCGATGATCATGGGTCGAAAGACGTTCGAGTCGATCGGAAAACCGCTGCCGGGGCGGACATCCATTGTCGTCACGAGGAGCCCCGATTTTGCGTTTGAGGGCGTAATAGTCGCCCATTCATTGCAGGAAGCTTTGAAAAAGGCCGGAGAAATTGACGGAGAGGAAGTTTGCATTGTAGGCGGGGGCGAGATTTACAAACAGTCACAAACGGTTGCCACCCACATTTACCTCACCAAAGTTCATACCGAAATCGAGGGCGATACCTTTTTCGAAATCCTGGAACCCAATGCCTGGATTGAGGCGGGAAGAATCCTTCATGAGCCCGACGACCGTCATATTTTTCGATTTGAGTTTATAAATTATATTAAAAAAGCTGATAAATAAGTACTTTTGCCCCCTCATAACCCGAAGTGACTCAATGAAAGTACCAGAGTAGAATGCAAGTAGAAGTTGACACCCTTACCATTGTATTAAGCACATTACCATTCGATAACCGTCCGGTTTTTGTCACTGGCAATTTTTGCAAGTGGCTCCCCGACCTGGAAGAATACCGCATGACGATGGTGAGCCCGGGCAATTACCGGTATCAATTCCCCGAAGACTCGGAATTACCCGATCCTATTGAATATAAATATACCCGTGGCGGCTGGAACCAGGTAGAGCTCGACCGCGCAGGAAAGCCTTACGGCAACCGCATTATCAAAGCCGGCGAAACGCTGGTAAAGGACAATGTAATCCGCTGGCAAACCGACATTTCGGCCAAAACCGACCTTTCCCCCATCGTTGAAACGGTTTCGGAAGCATTTGAAATCACGCAGTTCAGCCGTACCCGCCGCGTGCGCGTGCTGCTTCCACACGACTACTACGAAAATCCCGACCAGCACTACCCGGTACTTTACATGACCGACGGCCAGAACCTGCTTGGAGAAGGTTCGGAATATGGTAACTGGGAAATAGACAAAAGTCTCGCCACGCTGGCGAAGGAGCACAAGGCCGGCGTGATTGTAGTCGCGGTCGACCATGGCGAAGAGGACCGGGTGCAGGAGCTTTCTCCATACGACAACCCGAAGCTGGGCAAAGGGCACGGAGCCAAATTTCTCCAATTTATTTCAGGACCGCTCAAAACACATATTGATGCCAGGTACCGTACGAAAACCGACCGGCTCAACACGGGCATCGGAGGAAGTTCTGTCGGTGGCCTGCTAAGCATTTATGCAGCCCTGATGTTCCCGCAGACATTCGGAAAGTTCATGGTATTTTCACCGGCGCTGTGGATTTCGGAGAAAGTCCATTTCGATGCCGTCCATTTTTTCGAGCCGTTCGAAACCCGCATTTACCTCTACGCCGGCGGCAAAGAAGGCAGCCACATGATTCCGAACGTGACAAAGCTCCAAGAAACGCTGGAAACACAAAGCTTCGGTTACAGCCGCGTAAAAATCAAATCATCGATAGACACCAAAGGCGAACACGCAGAAAAACAATGGAACAAAGAGTTTCCGAAAGCTTTTGAGTGGTTGTTTTTTGAGTGAAGGAAGAAGGGAGGAAGGTGTTTAAAACTTCCATTCCTCCCCTTCCTCCCCTTCCTCCCCTTCCTCCCTTTCCTCCCTAAAATAAAATTTCGTATCTTTGATTAAGCTCGAAGAATATGGAAACGATTGTGATTGAAGTGGATGACCTTGTAGCCGAGGCATGGCGCAATGCGCCGGAAGCGGCCAGGAAGGCTATTCGCAATAAAATCAACATTTCGCTTGCCGAAGAGCTAATTACGAATCCTACTCAAGAATATACTTCGTTCCTTCAAACTTTAAGATCTGAAATGTCATCGGCCGGCCTGACCCAGGAGGAGCTGGATAACATTATCAGGGATGAGTAGACCACTCATTGTCATCGATACAAATGTGTTCATCAGCGCCCAGCTGATAGAAAACTCTGTAAGCGCGCAAGTCTTCGACAAAGCTCTTCAAATTGGCGGGATAGCGCTTAGTCAAGAACTTCTAAATGAGTACACCCATGTACTTTATCGCAAAAAACTGGATAAATACCTCTCCGAAGATAGACGGCAGGTTATTTTAAGAAAAATCAGGGAAAATTCGATAATGTTTAGCCCAACGATCAAGATCAGCGAATGCCGGGACAAGAAGGACAATATGATCCTGGAACTGGCGCTTACTTGTGATGCCATATGCATTGTAACAGGCGATGCAGACCTAAACGTAATGCACTCATTCCGGTCTATTCCCATTTTGTCAGGAGCAGCGTTTTTAGTAACATTTGCTTAAACAAAAAGGAAGAAAGGGAGAACGGAAGCAATAGAATCCCTTCCTCCATCCTCCCTTTCCTCCTTTTAAAGAATATACTGGCTCAAATCCCTGTTCTTCACCAGTGCCGACAGTCTGTCCAGCACCATTTCGGCGGTAATGGCGATGTGCGAACCGTCGCCGATGACGTCGGGGATATCAAACATAAAATCGTTGAGGAGTGAGCTCATGACAGTCTGAAGGCGGCGGGCACCAATATTTTCGACTTCGCTGTTTACTTCGAACGCAATGCGGGCAATCTCGCGTAATGCGCCGTCTTCAAATTCCAGCTCTACACCCTCGGACTCCATCATGGCGCTGTATTGCTTCGTCAATGCGTTTTTAGGCGCTTTCAGTATCTGGTAAAAATCACCTTCCGTAAGGCTGTTGAGCTCGACACGGATCGGAAAGCGTCCTTGCAGCTCGGGAATCAGGTCCGACGGCTTGGCGACGTGGAATGCGCCCGCAGCGATGAAGAGAATGTGATCGGTCTGGATCACGCCGTGTTTGGTATTGACAGCACTTCCTTCGACAATCGGCAGCAGGTCGCGCTGCACGCCTTCCCGGCTCACGTCCGGACCGCTTCCCCCGGAGCGGCTGGATGCGACCTTGTCGATCTCGTCGATGAAGATAATACCCAGGTTTTCAGCCTTTTGGATGGCTTCCAATTTTACCTCGTCCATATCGATCAGCTTGGAAGCTTCTTCGTCCAGAAGCAGTTTGCGCGCTTCCTCGACGGTCACTTTCCGCTTTTTACCCCGGCGTGGCATCATATTCCCGATCATCTCCTGAATATTCATCATCGAAACATCATCGACTGCCCCACCGATCATGCCCACATTAGGCATTTGGTTTTGCTGAATTTCAATCTCGATTTTGCGGCTGTCGAGCTCGCCGTTCCGTATCTTCTCGCGGAAGCGCTCGCGGGTACGCTGGTTGAGCTCGGCATCGCTCTGGGGCATTTCGTCGGAACCGTTTTCGGTTACCGGCTTTACCGGACCCGACCCGTGAACAGGCGGAATCAGTGCATCAAGGATAATATCTTCCACAACCTGCTCGGCTTTGATCTTCACTTCTTCCTTTTTCTGTGTCCGTACCATGCCTACCGCCTGCTCCACAAGGTCGCGGACCATGCTTTCTACGTCGCGGCCCACGTAACCGACCTCCGTAAATTTGGAAGCTTCCACTTTCACGAACGGAGCATCGGCAATTTTCGCCAGTCGGCGGGCGATTTCCGTTTTACCGACACCCGTGGCTCCTATCATTAATATGTTGTTCGGGATAATTTCCCGTTGAATGTCCTCGGGACTGTTCATTCGCCTCCACCTGTTCCGCAGTGCGATCGCCACATTGCGTTTCGCGTCATTTTGTCCGATGATATATTGGTCAAGCTCGAAAACGATCTGACGCGGTGTAAGACGGTTAAGATGTTCTGTCATTTTGATTGCTATGGGTTCAAAACCCGATTTACCCTACCACATTCTGAAAGAGTGCGATCCGTAGACCAGGAATTTATGTGTAAAGATTTTTTGAAGGCTGTCGGTCGCCTCCGTCCCCTAACGTTAAAAAGAACTATGCCGGTACAAAATGTCAGGAAACCTGCCGTTGGGAAATCTTTGGCCCCTTTACTTTTTGTTCTCTGCCCTTCGATTACTTTTGTCCCTGCATTGCAATTCCCAGATCCAATATAAAAAAGAATTATCCCCAACATGAAAAAACTCCTGTCCTGCCTTTTTACCATCATTACAGCAGTGCAATTATCCTACGGGCAAGGTACTGCTAATCTGGTCGATTACGTAAACCCGCTGATGGGTACGCAATCGAAATTCAGCCTGTCGGCCGGTAACACTTACCCGGCAATTGCCCTGCCCTGGGGAATGAACTTCTGGATGCCCCAAACCGGCAAAATGGGCGACGGATGGGCTTATATGTACGACTCCGAAAAGATCCGTGGCTTCAAACAAACCCACCAGCCCAGCCCGTGGATAAATGATTACGGCCAGTTCGCGATCATGCCGCTTACCGGTAAGCTGAAAATCGACGAAGAAAGCCGCGCAAGCTGGTTTTCGCACAAAGCAGAAACTGTCAAGCCGCATTATTATAAGGTATATCTGGCAGATTACGACGTTACGACCGAAATCGCGCCAACCGAACGCGCCGCACAGTTCCGCATTACTTTTCCGAAAGCCGACACTTCATTTGTACTTCTGGACGCATTCGACAGAGGCTCTTATGTAAAAGTCCTTCCGAAAGAACGCAAGATCATTGGTTATACAACCAAAAACAGCGGCGGTGTACCGGCCAACTTCAAGAATTATTTTGTTTTGATTTTTGATAAACCATTCACATTCTCCTCCGCATTCCACGGCAAAACGCTTGCAAAAGACACCCTCGAACTAAGTGCGGCGCATGTGGGTGCGGTAGTTGGGTTTAAAACCAAAAGAGGCGAGCAGGTTAGTATCAAAGTAGCTTCATCCTTTATCAGCCCTGAACAAGCGGAACTGAACCTGCAACGCGAGCTGGGCAATGATTCTTTTGATGCTACCAAAGCGAAAGGTGAGCAGGCATGGAACACCGAGCTTTCACGCATTAAAGTTGAAGGTGACAATATAGATCAGATCCGTACATTCTACTCTTGCTTGTACCGCGTGCTGCTTTTCCCACGGAAGTTCTATGAAATGGATAAGGCCAACAAAGTAGTACATTATAGCCCTTATAATGGCGAGGTACGCCCAGGTTATATGTTCACCGACAACGGTTTCTGGGATACGTTCCGTGCAGTATTCCCATTCTTCACACTGATGTACCCGACGCTGAACTCGCACATTATGGAAGGCCTTGCCAATGCATACGACGAAAGCGGCTTCCTGCCCGAATGGGCTAGTCCCGGCCACCGCGATTGTATGATTGGCTCGAACTCTGCTTCGCTCATCGCCGATTCGTATGTAAAAGGCATCCGCGGCTATGATATTAATAAACTGTATGAAGCGGTGATTAAAAACACAGAACATGCAGGACCAGTTAGCTCGGTAGGCCGTTTTGGTCATGAATATTACAACGAGCTGGGTTATGTTCCTTATGATGTAAAAATCAATGAGAATGCTGCCCGTACGCTCGAATATGCCTATGCCGATTTCTGTATCGCGCAATTGGGTAAGGAGCTCAAAAAGCCGCAGTCGGAAATCGATCTGTACCTGAAAAGAAGCCAGAACTATAAGAACCTGTTCGACCCCGAAACCAAATGGATGCGCGGCAAGAACAAGGATGGCAAGTTTCAGGCGCCATTCAATCCATTCAAATGGGGCGACGCATTTACGGAAGGCAACAGCATTCACTACACGTGGTCGGTGTTCCAGGATGTGAAAGGACTGATCAACCTCGTGGGCGGCCGTGAGGCATTTGTTCAAAAACTGGATACCGTTTTTACATTACCTCCCGTATTCGACGACAGCTACTATGGCTTCCCGATCCACGAAATCCGCGAAATGCAGATTATGAATATGGGTAACTACGCACACGGCAATCAGCCGATCCAGCACATGATTTACCTGTACAACTACGCGGGCGCGCCCGACAAAGCACAGTACTGGACGCGTCAGGTAATGAAAAGATTGTATCAGGCAACGCCCGACGGCTACTGCGGCGATGAAGATAATGGCCAGACTTCTGCCTGGTACGTATTCTCTTCGCTGGGCTTCTACCCTGCCACCCCAGGCACCACGCAATATGTAATCGGCTCACCGCTATTCAAAAAGGCGACGCTTACCATGGAAGATGGCAAGCAATTCACGGTCGAAGCGCCGGCCAGCAGTGATAGTAACCTGTACATCCAGGGTGCAAAGCTCAATGGAAAGTCGTACGACAGAACTTACCTCGAACACGGCGATATTCAGAAAGGTGGTACCGTGCAGTTCGACCTGACCGGCAAGCCTTCGAAAAGCTGGGGAACGAAACCGGAAGCGGTGCCTTTCTCGCTAACGAAGTAACCATAGTGCGAAGCAGGAGCTTCGCACTATCTTAACCAAACATCACCATGAAACTATTACTAACATTCCTCTCAGCCGCCATCTTCTGCGCCGCGATCCCGCGCATGCAGGACGATGAACTCGCGAAAAGCATCGAGCGAGGCAAAATGATTTACTCCGAAAACTGCATTTCCTGCCATATGGGCACGGGCGAAGGCATTACGGCCACATTCCCGCCGCTCGCAAAATCGGACTACCTGATGAAAACACCCGAAAATGCTATCCAGGCAATCAAGTTCGGGCTGATCGGGAAGGTTACGGTCAATGGCGTATCCTACGACAACATGATGCCCGAACCCGGCCTGGCCAACGAGCAAATCGCCGATGTAATGAATTACATTATGAACTCGTGGGGCAATTCATCGGAGAAAAAGATGATCACTGTCAAAATGGTAGAAGCCGTAAAAGCAGCAGAATAGAAGACTTCCAGCTTGTCGAAGCATTGTGCAGCCGCATTGTTCCAACGAACGATGCGGCTTTTTAATGGCTGACAGTCCTATGTAACAAGGCGTTGACTACTATTTTAAATAAATCTAAATAAAACCTTGCCTCCTAAAAATTCCTAACAGATATTTGCGGCTCGTTAACTATTTAGTCCAATTTTAGATAAATGAAAAGATTTTATATTTTCTTCCTATTCTTGCTGGCAAGCACCTTCGCATTTGCGCAAAACGGCAGAATATCAGGGCAGATACTGAGCTCGGACGGACAACCGGCAGAGCAAGTTTCAGTCGGAATTAAAGGGTCCGCCCGCGGTGCCGTAACAGACAATCAAGGAAAATTCACAATTGAGAGAGTTAAGCCAGGCAGCTACACATTACTCGTGAGCTTCGTAGGACTTGCTACTCAGGAAAAAGAACTGGAAGTAGCAGCCGGCGAAACAGTGAATGTTTCTTTCACCCTCACAGAAAGCGCCAACGAATTGCAGGAGGTGATCGTTAAAAGCGGGACTACCTACAAATCGGACCAGTTTTCATCCAGCATGAAACTCCTGACGCCGATCCTCGAAACTCCTCAGAACGTGCAGGTTGTTACCTCGAAAGTACTGGCCGACCAACAGGTAATCAGCATGAGCGATGGCTTGATCCGCAACGTCAGCGGGGCAGTCCGCCTCGAACACTGGGGCGATATGTATGCCAATATCAGCATGCGCGGCTCGCAAATCCAGGCATTCCGCAACGGTTTCAATGTAGTTAACTCCTATTGGGGGCCATTGACCGAAGATATGAGCTTTGTTGACCACATCGAATTCGTAAAAGGTCCGGCAGGCTTTATGCTCGCGAATGGCGACCCAAGTGGGTTGTACAACGTGGTTACCAAAAAACCTACCGGCCAAACCAAAGGAGAAGTTTCTTTCAACCTGGGCAGCTTCGGCCTCTACCGTGCAACCCTCGACCTCGATGGCAAACTGAGTAAGGATAGCAAATTCCTCTATCGCCTCAATGTCGCGGCCCAGAACAAAGGCTCCTTCCGTCCTTATGAATACAATAACCGTTACAGCATTGCCCCGGTAGTTTCTTACCAAATCGACGAAAAGACTAAGCTGACGGCTGAATACACATTGCAATATGCTAAAATGTCGAACGTAGGGTCATTCTACGTGTTTTCACCTGATGGCTATGGCACTTTGCCACGCGATTTCACGACAATGCCCCAGGGCCTCGCTCCTACAAAAATCAAAGACCAGAGCGTTTTCGTGAATTTACAGCACCATTTCAACGCTGACTGGAAACTGACCGCACAGGTAGGTTATTTCAATTACCAACTGAATGGCAGCAGCATGTGGCCGGATTCTATCAAACCGAACGGTCTCATGTACCGCGGCGTTGGCCTTTGGGATGCGAAAAGCGAAATGACGCTTGGACAGGTGTTTGTAAATGGTGATGTAAAAACCGGCGCTGTACGCCATCGTATTCTGGCTGGTATCGATGTGGGTAGCAAAAATTACTTCGCCGACTGGTCGCAGTCACACGCGCTTGACTCTTTGGGTGCTGAATTCGACCCTAGAAACCCTTATTACGGCACGCCGGTAATGGGTTACCCTAAGTTCGACCGCTCGATGAATCTCGAATCACGTGCGGCCGCAGGCGGTGGTTTGCAGAACCAGGACTACACAGGCATTTACCTGCAAGACGAACTGGGCTTCCTCGATAACAAGATCCGGCTGACTTTAGCCGGTCGGTACACTTATGTGAAACAATCGGCGTATGGTGGCCCGAACAACGAGGCGAAACACTTCACTCCGCGTGTGGGCCTGAGCGTCTCGTTGACTAAGAGTACCTCATTGTATGCATTATACGACCAGGCATTTATCCCACAATCCGGCCGTTTGGTAAGTGGTTCGGTCAAGCCGATCACGGGCAACAACACCGAATTTGGTGTAAAACGAGATTGGGCGGAAGGTCGCTGGAATACCACCCTCGCATTTTATCGGATCCTGAAAAACAACGAGCTGACGGGCGACCCCAACAGTGGCCCCAACTCGGGTTTGAGCATTGTTTTGGGACAGAAAAGAGCGCAAGGTGTTGAGTTCGACCTTCGCGGCACGATCGTGAACGGACTTAATCTGACTGCCAACTACGCCTACACGATTTCGGAAGTGACGAAAGTTGCGGAAGGCGTAACCGACGTGAAAGTGGGCGACCTGATTCCGGGCTATGCCAAACATACGACCAACGCCTGGTTGAGCTACAAAGTGCAGCACGGTTCATTGAAGAATGCCGGTATTTCGGCTGGTTTCACTTACCTAGCCGGCCGCGCTACTACCAACTGGTCGACGTCAAACAGCAGCCTAAACCAGCCCGATTACTTCAAACTGGACGGCGGCGTGTTCTGGGAGAAAAACAATATCCGTTTGACGGCCAATGTCTTTAATATTCTGGACAAATATTTGTACAGTGGCGGATATTACGACTGGTTGAAATCCTACTACTGGCAGGCCGATCCTCCGAGAAACTATCGTTTGAGCGTTACTTATAAGTTTTAAAAAGATAGTTCAATACAAAAAAGGCTTCCCTCCGGAAGCCTTTTTTGTATACCAGCCCGGCACCGCGGGTTATACTGCACGGGCCATCATCAATTGGGCGCCCTTGCTGAACTTTCCAGCCAGCGCATCGTATTGCTCGTGCGTCGTTTTCTGAGGATCAAACTCCTGCCCTACCTGTGTAAATGCAGTCAGTTCCGAAAAATCCTTTACGATACCCAATGCTTTCAATCCCACCATCGCAGCTCCCACCGCGCCGGTTTCGACGGTTTCATTCAGTTTCACTGTTTTGCCAAACACGTCCGAAAGCATTTGTACCCAGATGTTGCTACGGGCGAAGCCTCCATTGGCATAAATGGTATCTATTTCCTGCATTTCCATGAGGATTTTACCAATGCTGTAAAGATTCAGCAAAATGCCTTCCATGACTGCCCGTGCAAAGTGCGCACGTGTATGCGTGATGTCGAGCCCGGTAAAGCCTCCGCGCACGGACGAACTCCACAGCGGTGCGCGCTCGCCAAGCAGATAAGGATAGAACAGGAGCCCCTCAGAACCAGGCTTAACGCCGCCGGCTGCTTTAAAAACTGCGTCGTATTCCTCCTTTTGGAAAAAAGTGTTCATCAGCCATTCGAAAATAACGGCTCCGTTATTCGACGGCCCTCCGATAATGTAGGTTTTCTCATCGAGCACGTAGCAGAATGTCTGCATTAGCGGATCAGAGAACGGCTTGCCGGAACATATCCTCACCGCCGCGCTGGTACCGATCGTGACTGCCATCGAGCCTGTCCTGATCGCGCCGCTGCCGAGGTTGGCCAGGCAGCCGTCGCTTGCGCCCATGATCAGCGGAGTGCCCTCCGGTAATTTCGCAGAATTGCCTTTCGGAATCTTAATAATATGGTAGGGAGATACGGCTTGGGGCAGCTTCTCTACTTTCAATCCCAATTTTTTCAATGTATATGCATCCCATTGCAGCTCGCGGATATTGAACATGCCGGTAGCCGATGCAATGGAATAATCGACCAGGAATTTACCCGTGAGCCTGTATACGATGTATTCCTTCACACCTACAAACTTGCTCGCCTTCCGGTAGATATCGGGCTTATTCTTCCTCATCCACAACAATTTACACACCGGAGTCATCGCATGGATAGGCGTTCCGTTGTTGTTGTAAATCTTCCTACCTACCTGCGACGCCCGCAGTTTGATTGCTACATCGGCGCTGCGGTTATCGGCCCAAATGATCAGGTTTGTGAGCTGCTTTCCGTCTTTATCGAGCGCCAGCACGCCATGCATGGCCGCACTGAAACTGATCCCCACCGGTGCACCGTGCCCCTTGCATTTCGCGGTTACCTTTTTCAGAGTTGTGCAGGCAGCCTGAAAAATCTCTTCCGGATCCTGCTCGCTCCAATCGGGCTGCGGATGCTGCATTTCATAACTTTCACTGTGGGAAGCGAGGATTGTTCCGGAAACGGTATCGAAGGCGACTGATTTGACGTTTGTTGTGCCGATATCACAACCGATAATATAGGGCATTGGCAAGTGTTTTAGAGGCAAACCCGCATTCCCACAAAGTAGAACTACGGCTTGTGATTACTAAAACAAAAGTATGGATTTTGGGATAACGAGCAAGCTTACAAGGACGTGGCCATACGCTGCGTTTTGGTAGCCACCACAAAAGACTGTACGAACTTTTCATTACCATCTGTTAATTCGAAGGTGTATTTGCCGTCTTTCATCACAGATAAATCGAAATTCTTGTGGTAGCGTTTGTAAACCAGTGTCTTTTCGGCGAAAATAATGTTCTGCTCTTCGTCCTTAATACGCACCAACACGCGGTCGGTTTTCGGGTATTTATAGCTGAGTTCGAATTGCATAGGTTTGACCTGCATCACATAAAAATCTGCGAAGTAGGCGTCGTGTTCGACATTTTTAACCATTTGCGCGGAAGCATTAAAGGCACCGAAAAGAAAGACGAATACGAAGGAGTAAAGGATTTTCATAGGAGTGAGGCATTAGGCTTATCGAAATATTTCTATTTTGTCAAATTATACATTTTTGGAATATAATTCCGCAGGTTGACGTTATAAAAATACTTTATATCGAAATGCATTTCAATAGCCAAATACACAGATACTTAAAAGTTATTCAAATAGCCATTTCCAATCTTAGCAGGATACCACAAAAATTCCCAGCACCATGCACTTTATTTAAATAGTACAATTTACTGTTGATACTCAGCGTAATGCATTGAATTTTTCAAATTTGGCTTCTATCCACCCGGCAAAGCAGATGTATGATATCAGGCTAAAAAATACAGGTGAATGCGAGAAACTTAACCCTGATTTATTATTTTCGCAGCATCGAAAGCTATTAATACATTCTGAATATGTCTGAAACATCACATACCGAGTCGACTTCGCTGCCACTCTTTGTTTATATCGCGGCGTTTATTATTCTTTTTACCATTCTGGCAGTGTTTGGCGACTTGTTCGTATTCATTCTCGGAACCATCGGTCTGGTAGTGACTTTCGCAGCGTTTTACAAAGACAACAGCCACGACGATCACCACTGACAACCGGCCCGTGAGGGCACGATTATATTCAGCGAACGGCCAGCTCAGGAAGGACATTCACAACTTCCCAATCGAGCTGGCCGTTTACTTTGTTTACGGTCCAGCTTTCTTCCATCACGCAGGTATCTTCCAGATCGCGGTACTCGGCGATGAGCTTCTCATTGCGCAGCACCACACGCACGAACCCATTGTAACCCAATGCCCGGCCTTTGATTTCCTTTCTGATCCGCGTGTCGTAATAATCGATCTTGTACAGCTCCCCGACATCGGCCGGCCCTACCTCCACAGGAAGCCCGCCGTGCCCGATGCAGCGCCCGTAAGCCTGAGGCCCCTTGCCGTTCCGGTCGAACCGGTATGCAACCAGGCGGTGGTCATGGCCCCAGATCCAGATAACCGGCCTTTGCGCATCGCCCATGAGCGCTTGCAGTTGCTCTCCGGGGCGCGTATATTCCTCCCTGAATGCCGACAAGTAAGGATGGTGGCTTAGAAACACGATGCCACGCGTGTCCAGTGGATCCCCCAGTTTTACCACATCGCGCAGCCATGCCACCTGCTCCTTCCGCAAATGACAGTCCGGCGGAGATAAAATTTCAAAAAAAGGCCTTCCCACCGAAGTATAACCTGTATCGATGCCGATAATACGCCAATAATCGTTTTCCAAACAGAAAAAACCAGCCTGCTGCGTCCTGCGCACCTCGCCCACCTGCGCATACATCGCGGGAAGCAGCTGCTGAAAGAATGCATTGCCGTTGGAGTACATTTCATGGTTTCCCGAGAGCGCCAGACTGCCCGAGGCACCATAATACCAGGAAGCGTAAGGGGCAGTAAAGTTCTCCTCGACCTCCTTGGGCGTTCCAACAAAGTAAATATCTCCCATATGTACCGTATAGTCGGGTGCATGACGTGCAACGAGGTTGGCCACCGCGTCGGATTCGGCCGTGTCGCTTGCCCAATCCGAAAGCAATGCGATGCTGATCTCCTCCCTCGATGCAACGGAAGATTGCAACGGGTAAATACCGGTGTCGTCATTTCGCGGATAGGCCTGATACGGGTGCCGCCCACCAAACCGGCTGCGGAGGTAATGCCAGGCAAAACCGATCAGATTGGTTTTGAAAAATTCGGAAATGGCATTGGTGACCGAAGACGTCTGCTGCACCCGCTTTTCATACAGTTCGAGCTGGGTTTTCGCATGGTTCTCTGCTTCACTGTGGCCTAGATCAAGGTATTTTTGTGCGCGTTCTTCCGAGCTTCCGGGCATAGCAGTCCTTTGTGTAAATGGGTGTGGGTGGTAAATAAAATAATAACCGACTTAACCTCAACTATCGCAGGGCGATTTTCTGAAAGTCAGGCAAAATACAATGTCACCGATCGACACATTACCGTTGCTTAAATATTTGATTACCAAGTTGACAATCGCATTCCTTACCATTACCTTTCGCGAAAATATATCAACCACCAAACACAAAAATCGAATGAAAAGAATCGCTATTATCTGTATGCTTTTAGTGGCGGGCAAATTCGCATCCGCACAAACCATGGTTGACAAACAGGTCAAAGACTGGGAACGCGCGAAAGCTTACACCAAGGAATACCTGGATGCAATGCCGGAAGACGGATACGCATTGAAACCCACGCCTGAAATCCGCTCGTTCGCTCAGCAGATGGACCACATCGGCGATGCCAATTACGCATTTATTTCGGCTGCTACCGGCAAGGCAAAACCCGACGGTTCTCTTGAAAAAATGGCTGACCAATCCAAAACAGCCGTCAGCAAAGCAGTTCTGGACAGCTACGACTACGTAATTGCATCTCTGAAAGGAATGACCGACGCCGATTTCGCGAAGGAAGTGAAGGTATTCGGTATGGACATGAAAGCCGGTACTGCCATTGAAAAAGCATTTGAGCATCAGACCCACCACCGTGGACAATCTACGGTTTACATCCGTTTGAAAGGTGTAAAACCACCACAGGAGAAATTGTTCTAATCCAACAAAAAAGGGCCAGTGGATCTGGCCCTTTTTTGTGATCAGCTTTGCCCCGACAGCTTACTTTTCAGATTGTAGAGATTCAAGGCGAAGTAGCTGTATACCTTCATAAAAAACGGTGGGATAATAAAATCGCGGATCACCTCTTTTTTCCGCTCCGGCGAAGGCTGCGCCATCGAAAGGTATTTCACCGCATATTTGGCCCGCGGCCAGTAAGTCTCGCCGTATTCCCTTGAAAACAGCATTTTATAGTAGTATGTCGCGATATTCTTTGTCAGGCGATCGTGGTATTTGTATTTCAATTCTTTGTCGATATTGGAATACATTTCAATGCGGTTGAAAAGAAAGTCCTTGCCGTAATGGTTATCCGCGAAGCTCGCCCCTCCTCTTTGCTTCCGGTACACCGACATTACTTCATCAATATAGCCGATCGGCCCGCGGGTTGCCAGCATGATATTGCGGGGAATATCGCCGCTGGTCGATTTGTTCGTCCATTCCGGATCGGGATTTCTGGCAAAATCTTCTCTCCTGAACATAAGGGCCGACGTCGCAATGAAGCATAGCTCGTCTTCGCCGATCAGGTCATCGACCGTAAATTCCTTCTTTGTAAGGGTATTCACCAGGTACGGCGGCGCGGCATTGTCGTCGAAAACCACCTTCGCATTATGGAAACAAGCTGAATAATGTGGATTGGCATCCATCATTTCAACCTGCTTTTGCAGTTTGTCCGTAACCAGCAGATAGTCGTCGCCGTCAAACTGGGCAATATATTCGCCTTTTGCCGCGGCGAACGTTGCCAGTGCATTGAACTTTCCATTAAGGCCCATGTTTTTCGGATGTAACAAAAGCCTGATCTTGTCGGGGAAACGTTGCTGGTATTCGGTTAATATCGCCCGGGTGTTGTCTTTGGAATAATCATCCCCTACCACGATCTCGAAATCAAATGTAGTCTGCTGCATCAGGATTGAATCCAGCATTTTTGCTACAAATTTTTCGTGGTTGTAGGTAACTACACACACGCTCACTTTTATCATAGTCACTGTTTCATTGAATAAGCGGAGTCGCTCGGCACAAATTTAGTTGAATTCTCCTCAAAATCTGAGCCCGGCTACTTTACGGTTTTTTACCGGACAACTTCCGGGCACATAACGGCGATACTTTAAAATAAATTCGGTCCGAAATGAATCCCGTGCCGCGATCGTTTAATTTTGGTACCGTTTTCCATTAATACCAGAAGCATGCTTGCGTCCCCCACAAACGACAAAAACCCGATATTTCGCAAACCACAGCTATTTAATCAATTCCCCGAACTGGTTGCCGCCGAAAGTACGCGCCACGGCGGTGTGAGCACAGGCCATTATGCTTCATTGAACCTTGGTGGTTCGCAAGACAGCCCAGAAAATATCCTGCAAAATAACCTGATCTTTTTTGGAGCGCTTGGTATCCCGTTCGAAACCGTCGCCAAGGCGCATCAGGTTCATGGCACCGACATTATGACCGTAACCAAAGCCGACCGGTTCGAGGGCTTCGACGCCCTTGTGACCAATGTGCCCGGCATTCAACTCGCGGTAACCGTTGCCGACTGCACGCCGATACTGATTTATGACCCTGAGAAGGGTGCCGTAGCAGCCATTCATGCAGGATGGCGCGGAACAGTAGGCCGGATCGTCGAAAAGACCTTAGCTACAATGCAGGCAAATTATGGCACCCGGCCCGCAGACTGCTTTGGCTATGTTGGCACATGCATTGATGAATGCAGTTTCGAAGTTGGCGACGACGTGAGCCGGCATTTTGCGGCAGCCTACAAGCGGTGGGATGAAAGTGCAGGAAAGTTTTTTGTAGACTTGAAAACCTCCAACCGCGATCAGTTGGTCGTAGGCGGTCTAAAACCTGAAAATATAGAGGTATCCCCCTACTCGACGGTTCTTCACAACGATGACTATTTTTCGCACCGCGCCGAAAAGGGACTTACGGGTCGCCTGCTCGTAACCATAGGGCGCACTCGCTGATAACAAAAGAAATGACCAGCAACGGTATGCCGCTGCTGGTCATTTTTAATATTTTCCCGACAATTATGCTTTCTCCGCTGCTGGTGCAGGCGCTTCCGTTTTCGGAGCGGTTGCCGGTTTTGCAGGCGTAACTTTCGGAGCAGCCGCCTTTGCAGCAGGTTTGGGAGCACTCGCTTCCTTGCCTACGGTTGGCTTGGCAGGAGCTGCCACGGGTACTTTAGAAGAAGCTGCCGCCACCAGGGCCGCGACTTTTTCTTTTTTCTGCTCCTTCGTTTTCTTGCCCTCTTTCTTGTCCTTTACCTTTTTCTCCGCATTCTTGGCCTCTTTGGCTTTTTTCTTGAGAGTTTCCTTTTCAAACTTGGCAACTTTCTTAGCAAGTTTGGCAGCTGCTTTCTCGATCGATTTTTTTATTTTTTTCGAGCCGGCAGTGACTGCTTCAATTTTTCCGGAAAGTGTCTCAGCAATCTCTGTCGATAACTTCTTGGTAGCGGATTTCATAAATCTGATATTAAGAATTTCATTAATGATACATGAAGCCAGGCTCCCGAGAGGAGCCACAAAGCGTCAAAATTGCCATCAGACAATAACCTACAAATACCCATTATTAATTTATAAATAACAAATTTTTGGTGTTATTTTTATGTTATCTTTCTTCTCAAAAAATCCCACAATACGATTCCCGCAGATACTGATACGTTGAAAGAATGCTTGGTACCAAACTGCGGGATTTCCAGGCAGCCGTCGGATGCCGCTATCGCCGCGTCATCTACACCTTCCACCTCATTTCCAAATACAAATGCATAGGGTGCTTCCGGCACAGGCTCGAAATTTTGCAGCAGCACACTTCCTTCGGCCTGTTCCACGCACCATACCTTATAACCCTGGGATTTCAGCATTTTCACGGCCTCCACAGCGCTCGGGCATTTTTCCCACGCCACCGACGTCTCAGCGCCCAGGGCGCTACGCGTGATCTCGCGGTGGGGCGGCTGTTGCGTATAGCCGCAAAGCAATATTTTCTCAGCCCGCAACGCATCCGCCGTCCGAAAAAACGACCCGATGTTGTTCAGGCTTCTGATATTGTCTAGTACAATCACAAACGGAAATTTTTCCGATTCTTTAAACTCATCGACCGACATCCGGTCCATTTCATCTACGCTCAGCTTACGCATGAATTTTACTCGATTGATTTCATAAAAAAAGGTTTCTGCACCTGGTACAGAAACCTTCCTTCGGTATGGTAAGAATTAATTACTTGATCTTGGTGATCAGCTCCACGATGTTCTTCACGCCCAGCTTTTCGAAAATACGGGCTTTGTAAGTACTTACGGTAGAGAGCTGCAAGTTCAGCTTTTCTGCAATTTTTGCGGTCCCCAAGCCTTCCTTCAAAAGATTCATCACGTCGGTCTCACGAGGCGAAAGGCTCACGATCGGATCCGGCATGTATTCTTTCGGATTGATGAGACGGTTGATATTCATCTGCTGCATATCTTCGCTCATGTACTTCTTGTTGTTCAGGACGCTCATAACGGCGGTTTTGAACTCTTCTTCCGGCGCATCTTTCGACAGGTAACCGTCGGCCCCTGCTTGGAGGTACATCAGACCGTAGAGTTGCTCGTCATAGCTCGAAAACATCAGGATCCTGACCCCTGGCGACTTGGCGCGGATGGTTTCCACCATCTTTGTGGTGTTACCACCCGGAATATTGATGTCCAGGATCAGGAGGTCATAAGCCTTTGTCTCGAGTTCCTGAAGAATTTTATCAAAATCGTCAACGTCCGAAATTGTTGAATCCGGAATTAGTGATTTGAGGAGGTGTTTGGTACCGATTCTTACCACGGCGTGGTCTTCGGCAATCAGTATGTGTTTCATGGATGGGTTGGGTCCAATGGATGTAAAAAACTACTGGTGTCAAATTAATCCGGTCAATCAGTTTCAGCCTGATGATTGTCCTTGAACTGAAAATCCTGATTACCAACCAGTACAATTTCTGTACATTCTAATTGAACTGATTTGATGAATTAACAAAAATAGTAATCAGCATTGTATTAAACATAAAAAATATCAAATTAGTATATCAATTATTTATCAAAATCCTTGATCTGAGCACATTCAACACACATCCTATAACTTTTGGGTCCTATAAGTACTATTTTTACACACACGCCTCTTCGCTCCTGGACCAACAACGACGCCGTCGTGGAGGTATTTCCAATGCCCGAAGCGCCCTTTCCTACTACCATCCCCTGGCTGTTTTTTCGTAGGGAACAACTCGCTGTCCAGACTTCTGACCTAATTTATTCATTTATTCTTATATCTAAGGAATCCGGTGATATTTTGTCACTGTTTCATTGCCTGCCAGGCTTTCACGACTGGATATCACCACCTTTGGCCCCTTTTGGAGGCATTATGCCGGTAGCTCATTGCCGCGGGGATCAGCTGACATTCCTCCTTACGTGCATCCGCGAATGGGTAATCTACCATGGCGGGAAAGCACTAACGATCAAAACTGCCCCCTCCTGTTACGACCCGATCACCCACCAACTTTGCCATCACAGCTACCTCGCCGCCGGTTTTTTACCCAATCATACTTATTCTAACGCTTATATTCCTATTGGAGGGGAAGGTTTTGATCGAATTATTGAGCCATCGGAGCGGCGTCGCTTATCTAACGGGAAAAAACGCGGGTTGCAGGTGACGATGAAACAGGGTGTCTTTGATAAAACGACAGAAGATTTTTTGCATCGCTGCTACCAGGTGCACGGCTATCAGCTACCGGTTCCACCGGATCGGCTCGCCCTGCTTCCCGGTACTTGTCCTGAAAATTATCTGGTTTTCACAAACCGGTTCGAGGAGGAACCGGTCGCGGTGGCGGTGATGGTGCGGGTAGGCGACCGCATTCTATACCATTTTATGTCCGGTTACCTACCCGAATACCGTACACTGAGCCCGTCAGTCATGCTTTTCGAAGCTGCTTTTGAATATTGCCGGAGCAAAGAAATAGCTATACTCGACCTGGGCATTTGCATCGACCATTTCGGTAACCCGAAGCCCTCGCTAAGCCGGTTCAAAGCAAACATAGGCGGGCTGGAATGCGAGAAGATCGTTTACAAGGCCTTTTTCTGATCAGATACCGAGGCAATTGCCGTCGCGATAGAAAACGCTGGTGCAGGTTTCGATGCCCACAATCGGCGCCATTCCTATGAAGTCGAGCCGACGAAATCCTTTCGCGGCGAGGTATTCCTTCGCGCCGGTGTACCATTCGCGTTCTGAATTGTCCAGGATCAGGACGCCGTCGGGTGTCAGAAAGTCGACCGCATATTTGGCGCATTTAACCCTGTTACGGCCATCGACTACGATGATATGGTATCGCGCCCCCGTCGATTGCACCGATTTCACGTAGTTATCTCCCAGCGGTCGTTCCAATACTTCGGTGTTCGCAGGTAGCTTCGGTTTGATCAGTGCAATCCACTCACGATCGTGCTCGACCGCCGTAATGTGTTCCACCCGCGCGGCATACCAGCGTGTAGAGTTGCCGGAACCGTATTCAAAAACCTGGAAACCGGGCTTCAAACGCGGTTTCAAAAAAAGGATAAAGGGATAGGTATACCAGGGTAGCGGATTGCCATTGATATCAATCGATTGTTTGGCATGAAAGCTCTTGAACCATCCGTATTGTTTCAGTGCGCCATCCAGGTACAGCTGAACGCTACCACCGAGACCAGTCTGGTTGAGCAGGCCCCAGGCGGCACTTTTTATCCTTTTAAGCATTGTAAATCCGAAGCGTGAGTCATCTATCCCACAAACCTACGAATTAATGTATTTTTCTCTCAAAATATTCACGATGCGTTGCGCTGAATTTCCGTCCCAAAGCGGCGGAATTGCCAGGTCTTCTGGGTTTCTGCCAAGTAATGCTTCAACGGTATTCCAAACCTTCTGTGCATCAAAATCAGGCACCAGATAATTGGTGCCGTGCGTAACGGTCGCCGGGCGCTCGGTGTTGTTCCTCAGTGTAATGCAGGGAATGCCCAGATGCGTGGTCTCTTCCTGTATACCACCCGAATCGGTTATAACGGCCGCGGCATGCCGCACGAGGGTTAAAAACTCCAAATATCCCTGTGCCGGCAACACTTTTACATTGACCGACTCCAAAAATTCCTTTTCCAGTCCGAAGCGGGCGATATTGCGGGCCGTGCGCGGGTGCATGACGAAAAGAATCTTCCAGCGCATTCCCAGCCTTTCCAGCACTCCGGCTATCTTCCGCAAATTAACCTCGTCGTCGACGTTGGCAGGGCGGTGCATCGTTACGAGCAAATACCGTTCACTTTCAATCGGCAAATGCCCGCAATGCGAAAAATCCTCGATCTGCGCACGAACGCTCACCAGCGAATCAATCATCACGTTACCCACCAGATGAATGCGCAACGGGTCGATGTTTTCCCGAAGCAAATTATCGGCCGCCGCCTGTTCCGTTACGAACAGCTGGTCCGAGAGTGCGTCCGTTAGTATCCGGTTTACCTCCTCGGGCATCGTACGGTCTCTGCTGCGCAGGCCCGCTTCCACGTGTGCGAGCGGGACGTGCATTTGCACGGCCGCGAGCGCGCAGGCAAGCGTGGAGGTTACGTCGCCCACCACCAGCACCAAGTCCGGCATTTCAGCACGTAATACCCTTTCGAATGCGCACATTATTTCCGCCGTCTGGGTCGTAGCCGATCCCTGCCCGACCCCCAGAAAATGATCCGGCTTGGGAATTTTAAGCTGTTCAAAAAAAATCCCTGACATCAGGAAGTCGTAATGTTGCCCCGTGTGGACAATTTGCGGATGCATATCGGAGTATTGCAGGAATGCGCGGTGCAGGGGTGCAATTTTTACGAAGTTGGGCCTGGCTCCCGCTACTTGGAGTATCTTCATAATAGTAGTATGTGTTAGGCTATCTGGCGCTTTTTCTCGTACTTCGCCCCTGTAATCAAGTGTTGCCTCAATGGGGATTATTGTACGTCAGGGATTTAAGAGTTCCATTGTGTCTTACGTCGGTGTTGTCATCGGCATTTTCAACATCCTCATCCTTTACAACCAGTACATGACCCAGGAACAGCTGGGTTTGTACGCTTCCACCCTGCTTACCTTCCCGGTCATTTACATGTCGTTCGCATTGCTTGGCGTGCCGTCGGTGGCTGTCAGGTTTCATAGCAGGTTCCAGGACGATCATTCCCGAAGGCAGCTTTTCACGTTCATTATCATTACTCCGCTCATTGGCCTCACTGCCTTTGCATTGCTGTACCTGCTTCTCAAACCATTATACCTCAAATTCTACCTCGACCACTCCCCGATGCTGGTCAGGTACTATTACGTTTTTATTCCGCTGACCATCGGAATGGTGTATTTGCTGGCGCTCGAATCCTATTCGAGGATCAATCTGCGCATTGCGGTACCATCGCTGATCCGGGAAGTCGGGCTACGGCTTGCCAACAGCTTGCTGGTGATTCTTTTCGGGTTTAAAATCATCACTTTTGATACGATGGTCAACCTCACCGTGGTCAGCTACGCGGTAGCTATTGTGGCCATGCTGATCTATCTCCGCATTCAGAACCGCCTGTTCACTTCGCTTGATTTTGGCTTTATCAGACATCCCGCATTCAAGGAAATGTACCGGTATGGCCTGTGGGTGCTGCTGGGCGGTGCGAGCGCAGCATTGCTTCCGCATATCGAAAAAGTGCTTTTGCCTGCATTCGAAGGAGGTTTGGGCAGCACGGCGATCTTCGACATCGCATCCCGCATTGCATTGGTCATTTCCATTCCCAGAAACGCGATCGTGATGATCAGCGCCCCGATTATTTCCGAGGCTTATGCTAAAAACGATATCCCGCATATCGATACCATTTATAAAAAATCATCCCTCAACCTTTTCATTATCGGCACCCTGCTTTTTCTTGGGATCTGGTGCAATATTGACGCCATTTTCAGCCTTATTCCTAAATCCGACATTTACTCGCAAGGCAAATGGGTAGTGCTGATGGTGGGTGTCTCGCGCATTGCCGATATGATGACGGGCCTGAATTCCGAAATCCTGACGAACTCGCGCTACTACCGCTTCGACATCGTCTTTATGCTTTTTTTCACCGTATTAATCCTCGGCGCCAGCCAGTTTTTGATCCCGCTTTATGGCTATAACGGCGCCGCCGCAGCCGCTCTCTTCGCGACGGTGACTTACAATCTCGTCAAGCTATTTTTCATTAAAAGCAAAATGGGCATCCAACCTTTCACTACCGGTACGCTTAAAGTTTTCCTATTGGCAGCGCTCGCTTATTTCGCGGTATATTTCATCCCTGCTCCCAGCTCGCACAAACTCGGCCCGGTGCTAATCGACATGGCAATCCGGTCGGTGATTGTTACGACCATTTTCGGAGGTGGCATTCTGCTATGGAAGGTTTCGGAGGATATTTCTGCGGGCTTCAGCTCGGGATGGTCGATGGTCAGGTCAGGTATTTTAAACAAAAAATAGATTGCCCGGAGGCAAAGCCGGCCAATAGGCATGCCCACGGGCGAGTGTCATTTCAACTTTTGCTATCTTTGACGAAGCAATCATTGCCGCAACGGCCAAAATTCCAGGATTACCGATGTCTTTAAAACAAAAAATAGTCGCAGGCCTTCTGAAAGAACCTTACAGCAAGTACCAGCTGATCAGTTACGACCGCAACAAGCCTGTCAAACTGGTGGTCGGCGCGATGTACTCGCTTTACAAAGGCTGGATTCATTCCGATATCGAGACATTGGACCTGCTGAAAAAGAGTGATTGGGAGCGCTATTTCTCCGAAGATTCGATCGACAGAATATTGGCGGAGCACGTTTGGGAGCATTTGACACCAGAACAGGGCCAGCTGGCATTCAAAAATTGCTACACGTTCCTGAAACCGGGTGGTGTTTTGCGGGTGGCCGTACCCGACGGTTTCAACCCCAGCGAGGAATATATCGAATATGTAAAACCGGGTGGCACCGGCAATGGCGCCGACGATCACAAACTTTTGTATAATTATAAACTGATGTCCGGCTTTCTGGAAAATGTGGGTTTCAAAGTAAACCTGCTCGAATACTTCGATGAAAACGGTCAGTTTCATAAATCTCCGTGGAGCCCTGAGGATGGTATGATCCGACGCTCAGCCGACCACGACGAGCGTAACCAGAACGGAAAACTCGGTTACACCTCGCTGATCATAGACGCAATCAAAAGCTGAAATGGGTTTGTCCGGCACACTCGCACCCATTGTTTTATTTTGCTATAACCGCCCTTGGCATTTGCAGCAAACAGTAGAAAGCTTGCAAAGAAATACGCTCGCGTCAAAAAGTGAGTTGTTCGTATATTCCGACGGTCCCAAAAGTGAGCACGATAGCCCTCAGGTCAGAAAAGTCAGGGAGTATCTTTCGCAGGTCACCGGATTTCACGCTATTCACATTCAGGAAGCTGAAAAGAACAAAGGGCTTGCGGCATCTGTAATCGATGGAGTAAGTCATGTCCTTTCCAAATATCAGAAGGTCATTGTTCTCGAAGACGACATGCTCAGCGCGACGGATTTTCTCTCCTTCATGAACGAGGCGCTCGACGTTTATTTCGATAGAGCGGACATTTTTTCCGTAACAGGTTACACACCGCCCATTACTTTTCCTGCCAATTACCCGCACGACCTGTATCTCGTACCACGGGCCAGCTCATGGGGCTGGGGCACGTGGTCGCACAAATGGTCGAAGGCCGACTGGCAGGTGAAGGATTTCCCGGTTTTGAAAAGCAACGCAGACATTCGCCTGGAATTTAATAAAGGCGGCGACGATCTCTGGCCCATGCTCGCCAAGCAGCAGCAGGGCGTGATCGACTCGTGGGCCATTCGCTGGACTTATTCGCAGTTTCAAAACAAGGCATACGGGCTCTACCCCATTCATTCCAAAATCAGAAATATCGGAACGGACGGCAGCGGCACTAATTTTACATTCAAATCGGGAGAATACGGCCAGGAGATGGCTGAGGGGCGCGTGCAAATGCCTGCCGACCTGGTCCCCGATGAAAAAATGGTTCGGGCATTCGGGGAGTATTACCGGTTGCCATTTCTCTTAAAAGTTAAAAACCGGGTCAAATACGGCATTTGACCTACTATTCATATGTACTGGCTACGCTACCTGCTTAAAGAACCTTATCATGCGCTCGGCTCCGCGAGGAATCGGGAGTTTATGGCGTTGCTACTCAAATACGGCAACAGCACCCGTTACAAGCTGACCGACGTGGCTTTCGGCGGGTTCAAACTGAGAGTTCCCGACACGATGTCGTTTCTCTGGCAGCACAAGGAAATCTTTGCGGATGAATTCTACTATTTCGAAAGCAACCAAGCTCAACCCGTCATTTTCGATTGCGGTGCGAATATTGGAATGAGCGTTCTGTATTTCAAAAAGTTATTCCCCAAAGCCAGGGTACTTGCATTCGAAGCCGAACCGGCGATCGCATCGCTGCTGCGCCAAAACCTGGAAAGCAATGGCGTACATGATGTCGAGATTATCGACAAGGCTGTTTGGACCAATGAGGATGGCATTTGGTTTGGCAGTGAATCGGCGGATTCTTCTTCAATTTATTCAACTTCCCAAAAGCGAAAAGTTGATTCCATACGTCTGAAAGACTTTTTAGAAAAGGAAAGCCGCATTGATTTTCTAAAAATCGATATTGAAGGTGCCGAGATAGAAGTGCTTCATGATTGCCGCGGGTCACTCGCGCATGTACAGAACCTTTTTGTAGAATTTCACTCATACATTGGCAATGCACAAGGTCTTGCGGATGTAGTGAAGGTTTTTGAGGAAAATGGATTTCGCTACTATGTGGATACCAATCAGCACAGGCTCCGCCCGTTTGTGAACCATCGCTACCGCGGCAACGATGTGATGGACCTGCAATTGAATATTTTCGGCTGGCGGGAATAGTTGGCTGTCAGAGCCGGGAATCGACCATGGCCTTCGGCAACACCGATTTCAAATCGAATATTACCGAATCAGATGCAGTAAACTCACTGAACTCCATTGCCTGAAATTCCTGGTGCGCCACGGTCAATATCACAGCCTCGTAAGTCCCCACTGGCTTGTCCAGTAATGCAATATTGTACTCGCTCAATACCTGCTCACCCGATGCCCAGGGATCGTGTACTTCCACTTGCATTCCAAAATCAGTCAGTTCACGGTATACATCGATCACGCGCGTATTGCGGATATCGGGGCAATTTTCTTTAAAAGTAATGCCCAGGATCAGCACGCGGCTCCCTTCAATCTTGTGTCCTTTGCGGATCATGAGCTTTACGAGCTTGTTAGCTACAAACACTCCCATCATATCATTTACCCTGCGGCCGGATAAAATTACCTGTGGGTAATACCCCAAAGATTCAGCCTTGTACGCCAGATAATACGGATCCACGCCAATGCAATGCCCGCCCACAAGGCCTGGCTTGTATTTCAGGAAATTCCATTTCGTGGCAGCGGCTTCCAGCACTTCGGTGGTATCGATATTCATTCGGTCGAAAATCAGCGCCAGCTCGTTCACAAACGAGATATTCACGTCCCGCTGCGCGTTTTCGATAGCCTTCGAAGCCTCAGCTACCTTAATGCTGGACGCCAGATGCGTCCCCGCTTCGATCACCGACGCGTACAAATTATCCACAAAGCGCGCCGTTTCCGGTGTAGAGCCCGACGTCACTTTTTTGATTTTCGTGAAGGTATTGACCTTGTCTCCCGGATTAATGCGTTCAGGCGAATAGCCGCAAAAAAAACCTTCATTGAATTTCAAACCACTTTCGAGTTCGAGAACCGGCACACAATCGTCTTCGGTACAGCCAGGATATACCGTCGATTCATAGATCACCACATCGCCCTGTTTCAGCACTTGTCCGATCATCGTGCTGGCTTTCAGCAAATGGGTGAGGTTAGGCTTTTTGTAGTCGTCCACCGGTGTTGGCACCGTTACAATAAAAACGTTGCATTCCTTCAATGTAGCTACGTCCCATGAGAATGAGAGATCAGCCGCCTCCCGTAAATCTTGCCGCGAGATTTCCTTAGTCGTATCATAGGCATCTTTCAGCTCCTGAATGCGCCTTTTATTGATATCGAAGCCAGCAACCGGGTACTTTTTGCTAAATGCCACAGCCAGCGGTAAACCGACATAACCAAGTCCGATAACGGCAATTCTGACATCTGATCCGGGTAACATGGAAGGTACTATATTAAATGTTCGGGCATAAAACTAGGCATATTTCGCCCGACCAAAAAATTCCCGACGATTGTGTTACCAAAGTCAGATATGAGCGTATTTGATTAAGGTGGCGATCAAACTAGTCTTATAGAAATGGATCTATTAGTTATTCAGAACAAAGTATTTACGATTCGTGGATACAAAGTCATGTTGGATTTCGACTTGGCAGAACTTTATGAAATTGAGACAAGAACATTAAAACAGGCAGTCAGGAGAAATATGGAGCGGTTCCCCGAAGACTTTATGTTCGAGCTGACTGCGGACGAGCTTACTTCTTTAAGATCACAAATTGTGATCTTAAAGAAAGGTCGGGGTGGGCATTCCAAATACCTTCCTTTCGCTTTTACGGAGCAGGGAGTAGCCATGCTGTCCAGCGTTCTGAATAGCTACAAGGCCATACAGGTCAATATCACGATCATGCGGGCATTTGTGAGCATTCGACAGCACTACCTGGATTCCAGGGAACTTAAAGCGCGGATCGATCGACTGGAAGACGAAATGCAGGTTAAGTTCAACGACATCCACCAGGCACTCAGCTACCTTCTCGAACCTCCTCAAAAGGAAAGAAAGCCCCTGGGTTTCAAGCAGAAAAACACTCGCCAAAATTAATGCGCATACGGATTCGGCGGAAAAATGTGCACCTGAAATCCTTCCTGCTGCATTGCCTTCATCACCTGCTCCGAAGGCATTTTCTTGAAAATGACCGCGCACAACACCTGCGATGGCATTAATGAAGCTTTCACCAGAAAATCGTGTAATGCAAGCTTCCGCTTGATCTTCCGGAACGCCGCGGACGAGTCATCGGCTTTTTCCTGCGCGTAGGAAGGATGATAGTAGTTATTGTTAATACCCTTGAAAGCAACTGCGGGCAATCCCATTCCATTCGCGAGCTTGTCCATTTCCCGCTCAGAGAGTTTAAAAACGTAGTTCCCCACCGTTTCAAACGAATATCTGTTCTTCCAGTATTTCTGCAATGCTCTGGTATCGAAACGGTCGAAAATATTCCTTAATGCAAGCAAAAAAGGCATTTTCGAGATCGGGTCATGCGGCTCGACCAGGATAACCGCTTCGCGCGCGACGCGCACCATCTCGTATACACCCAGGTACGGGCGTGGGAAGTGATGATATGCCTCTTTGCAGAAAACATAGTCATAACTGTTATCCGCGAAGGTTAAATGCTCTACATTTTCAATGGCATATTTTTCAATAAACCCTCTTTCTTTTGACAGCGGCAAAAATGTACCAGCAATATCGCTGGCGGTCGAATCCAGCCCTTTTGCGAAAAAATAATTAGCATCGAACCCATAACCATCTCCCACCGTCAGCCACGATTTCTTTTCCCGGACAAAAGGGGCCGTCAGTTCGAGCTGCCGCTTGTGGATCCAGTTGTTAATGGTCTGATGCGCATTGTCATACTCCCACAATTCGATGGCTTTATTTTTTGCCTCCTGTGTAGCATATTGCAATTCATACCATTCCGAATGCGCTTCGTGACTTTTCTTTTCGCTTGACATGTTGTCGGGTTACTGATTTGGTGATAAAGATAGTTTCATCGAATAAAAATTATTTAAAGGCAGAACTATTAATTTTACCCACCTAAGAAGATTCTCTTACTAAAACACGAATTATCGATAGCGATCAAATGGTGCTTCAACTGAGTACTTTTCACTGGGAAGGTGGTGCCGGGGTCGCTGCGGCAAGGTTGCACCAGGCATTGCTTCATGCTGGTGTCGATTCGCATCTGATGGTTTCGCAAATCTCCCGGCCCGGTCCGCAAACGACCGCGTGGGCGGATAGTCCGTGGAAGTCAAAAAAAGCATGGGGAAATTTCGTGCTGGAAAGGCTCAGTTTTCTGCCTTATGAAAAAGACAAATCAGTCCGGTTTGCGTTTTCTCCCGCAACTGCCGGTGCCGATATTACCGACCACCCGCTCGTAAAGCAGGCCAGTATTATTCATTTGCATTGGATCAATTTCGGGTTCCTTTCGCTGAAATCGCTGGAAAAACTCTTCGCGCTCGGAAAACCGATCGTCTGGACATTGCATGATATGTGGACGTTCACTGGCGGTTGCCACTACAACCGGGGTTGTGAGCGCTACCTTTCGCATTGCTGTTATTGCCCCTATCTCAAAAAGCCCGGCGAATATGATATCGCTTTTGCGCAATTCGAGAAAAAGTTAGCGCTCTATCAAAACACTCCCCTTACGCTCATTTCTCCCAGCCGATGGCTGGATGACCTGGTTCAAAAAGCGGTATTGACGAGCGGAAAGCCCTCGCAGGCAATCCCTAACTGCATCGACACCGACTTTTTTAAGCCCGGTAACCGTGCCGAGGCGCGGAAGGCGTTGGGACTGCCTGCCGACAAAAAGCTACTCCTTTTTGCAGGCGCCAACACACAAGACCCGCGTAAAGGATTTACCTACTTTCAGGAAGCCATGCGTGCACCCGGCCTGGCCGATGCCGAAGTGATGATATTAGGTAAAGGGAAGGCCGAAAACTTTGCGCATTTGCCCGTAAAAGCGCATTTCCTCGGTAAGATATCAGATGCAAACCAAATGGTACAAGCATACAATGCCGCCGATGTGCTCATTGTACCGTCGCTGGAAGACAACCTGCCCAACACCATTATGGAGGCGATGGCATGCGGCACACCAGCTGTAGGGTTCGACACCGGCGGTATTCCCGAAATGATCGGACATTTGGAAAGCGGCTTTATAGCGCTGTCTAAATCTGCCTCTACGCTCTCGGAAGGTATCATGTGGGTGTTGAAACACAATGCGGACGGCGCTGTTTCAGAAAATGCACGCAACAAAGTTCTGCAATTGTATTCCGAAGAAGTGATAGCCAGGCAGTATTCCAAACTTTACGACTCCCTGCTCCATGGACAGTAGCCCATTGCTAACGATCATCACCATAACCTTCCAGGCTGAAAAATTTCTCGGCCGAACACTGGGCAGCGTGGAACGAGCTTTGACCCATGTGAAGAATCCCGCGCAATTGGAATACCTGATCATCGACGGCGGTTCGAACGACCGGACGCTCAGCATTGCGGGTCAGTATAACCGTTTCGTCTCCAAAGTTATATCCGAAAAAGACAGAGGCTTATACGATGCTATGAACAAGGGTTTGCGACTTGCTTCCGGTAAATACGTCTGGTTTCTGAATGCGGGAGATGAAGCTTACGATGATCAGACCCTGAAGAACCTGCTATCATCATTTGAAACCGGGGCAGCGGTATATTACAGCGACGCGATGATGGTTCGCGAAGATGGCACCGAAGTGGGTCTGCGCAGTCGTTTTACACCGCATAATTTACCTCAAAACCTTCGCTGGCAAGATTTCGCGCTCGGCATGAAAGTATGTCACCAGGCATTCATCGCCCGGAAAGACATTGCGCCGCTTTACGAATTCGAAAATCTCAGCGCCGACATTGATTGGGAGATCGAATGCCTGAAACGGGCCGAAAGCGTACAATTTCTCGCGTTCGTTCTCTGCCGCTACCTTTTGGGCGGGCTGTCGGTCACGAACCACCGCCGTTCACTTACCGACCGGTATAAAGTATTAAGAAAACATTTCGGGCTTATACCAACGCTGTTCAATCACCTGCGCATATTCTGGCGGGGATATTGGTTCGCCAAAAAGAACGGGAAATACTGGTAAGCGTGCATTCATCTGCTACTGCCAGGTAATCCACGACTTCGCATCTTTTGCACTCACCATGTCATAGGTCTCATCGGATGTCTGGATAAGGTAAAAGCCGCTGGCGTCATACAAAAGCTTCGCCGATTCAATCGCCGGGCCGCTCGTCGGGAGCGTACCGTACCTGCCAGCATCCGTAAATATCGCCCGCCCATCGGCTGTAAAGGTAGGCGTGGCCGGTGCGTGACCGTAATCGAGGAATATGTTCTTTCCATCATAAAAGATCGGTGCGAACAGGTCATTTCGGGATGAAGCACCGGGCTGATAGATGTAGAATGCAAATATCGACTCGCCGGATTTGAGGTCGGCTACTTTGAATGCATCGTCGACTCCGTTGACGTGAAACCCGGTCGCCGATCGCCAGTCACCACCCGATTCTATCGGAGATTGCCACCATCTTCTTGCCGCTGCCAGATCCACCGATATCGGTTTGATCGCACTCACAATCGTCCCATTTGCGCCGCCGCCGGAAAGACCCACCTGGGTCGTGGTGGCATTCCAGGTAATGTTGCTGAAACCCGTGATAGTCTGTGAGCCGTTCACGAGCGGGGAAACGAATGCGAGGCCCGCGGGTGTAAAATAGTAACTGGTTGTAAATGTCTTCGGCGTACTCCCGTTCAGCCAGGTAAGCTTGATACTCCTCGTGGTCTGGTTAACCGTAATTTCGTAAGTATTTGCCCCGAGTGTAACGCGCTTAAAATAAGGCTGATATTTGGCAATATTATTGAAAGCCAACCCTTTGGCCATGTCGCCGTTCGCATATGCGGTTGCCTGTGCCTGCGACGCCTTCGTGAGCACGAGACGGCTCTGGTTTTTACGGCCAACCAATGTAATCACATCCGTTTTCACGGAATCGGGGAAAATGCTGAATTCGAAATCGGATTTAAGCCCTTCACCACGAACACCGTTGTTAACATCTTCGTCGGGGTCAGCCAAAACGTGCAGATAAGAGTAGGTATCAAAGACCAGCACGGGTGTTTGCAGGGCCGACAACCGGTAACTGCTTTCCTTGGATTTAGCGGCCGCTGCATCCGAAAAGTCCGAAAGCATGGTCACCCGGTTCTTGTTATCAAATTTAAAATAAAAGCCATAGCTGCCTCCACCGCCCGGATAAACAACTGCATTCCAGCCGTAGGGTGCCTCCACAAGTTGTTTTTCGTATGAAGCCAACGCTGCGTTCAGACGCACATCCGCAGACTCCTCAAAAACCTTGTCGTCGCTGTTTTCACATGAAAAGAAAACAGTTGTCAGAAACAGCAGGTATAAAAAAGATCTCTTCATCTGGCATTAAAAAAGTTTATTCATCGAAGTCCGCACTCTTTTTTGCAGACTGTAAAAATCAATTTTCCAGGTGTTCTTATAATAGGCTACAATAATAGCCTCTTTTTGCCGCAATGCGGCCTGTGCCTGTGCCTTTGTTACTCCATGAGAGCTTGTTCCCTCGGGAATGGAGTCTACAAGTTTATCAAAGCCTACCTTTCCTTCTGTAAGCATCATTGCAATCATTTCCACAAAATCTTCATCAAAAGCCGAAGAACTGTAAGCAGTAATGAAACCATCGCGTCGTGCGTCGGCGTCATTCCAGTTGATCCAGTTTCCACCCTGGTAGTAGGACTTGGAAATGTTCTTGTACTCTACCGGGTACAGTACTGTTTGGTGCAGAATATGGCCAAATTCGTGGTGGATCGTGTGCAGGAACCAGTCCTTTACAAAAGAAGAGTCTCTTCCCGGGTCATAACCCGTCATTCCCTTGATCTTGAAAAGGTTTACACCATACAAAATCACTTTCCGGCCCCCTTCGGCAGTTCCAAGCGTAATGGAACCCTCCGAGTTGTACTCGTTACTACCAGAGAGGATAAAAAATTTGGGTGAATATTTGTTATAAAACACCTTACCCGCTTCTTCAACATACGGGTTGGTCCATGCTTTTTTGATCGTACTTAGGAGAGGTACCACCTGTGTCTCGTCGGGCGGGACGAGATTTTTGGTGATGTTTCCAAATTCGAACTGGTCCCATTTGTACTGGGCCGAAATATTGTAGGGAGTTACCAGACTATCCTTAATCCATTGATCGATAGGACCTTTCACCCAATCGATACCGCCAAGGCCAGGAATATCGTCCACCTCGCCGATCGAATCCTCTTTACAGGACGTCAACGTTGTGCTAAACAACATGGCAGCGACAACGTAGTATGAAAAATGTTTGATTATGATTTTCATGGTTAAATAGTTTTTACCTTGGATTCTGTGCTATACCTGAAAGTGAAGCCGTCTGTGGGATCTGCAATACCCGGCGGTTATCGCCCGCAGGAACAGCAATCACCACCCCTCCCCTTGTTGTATGTGTTACCGGAGCATTATAGCGTTGAAGGTCAAACCAGCGCATACCTTCCTGTACGAATTCAACCCGTTTGAATGAAAGGACAGTGTTGATGATATTATTCCGCAGATTGCTAGACCCAAAATAGCTCGTCATGCTGCTCGCCGTCACTTTATGCCTGGACGCGTCGTAATTACTGACGCGCTTGCTAATGTATCTGTTCAGGTCGGTAAGGCATGCGGCTGTGTTGTTTAGGTATGCATTCGCTTCGATCCGGTTGAAAAGAACTTCCTCAACAGTAAATATCGGCAGCATCACATAAGGGAAGCCAATCTCTGCATTCACCGATTCACGCACGAAGTATTCGGTCAGTTTTGGGACAAAGTAATTGTTGTCGCCACGATAATAAAGCGGAAATGCCCAACTGCCTCCTCCACTGATGATATTTTCGCTCCCCGAGATTTCCTGCCATTTTGCGTACGTCATTCCGTAACGATAGGTGGCTAAAAATCGTCCATAGTTGGAAGCGGTCTCAACCAGCAGCAAATTGGCGTTCTCGGTTGCGCGCGAGTAGGTATTGAATAGTTCTGCTGGCGACATACTCGAATATGTAGTATTCCAGGGACGCATGTTTTCCACAAAATTATTGCTCGGAAAAGCGGCATTAGCATATTGCAGGACCTTCTGATAATCCTTCTTCACCAGATAGAAACGGCTCGCAAATGCGTTCGCAGCCGCCAGGTTAAAGTGGTATTTGGGGACGGTATAGGCACCGTCGCTGATCAATGGCAGCCCTTCAAGCAAATCCTGCTCAATTTTTTGGTACACACCTGCAACGGTACCGCGTTCGTATTGTTTGATCACCACGTCCTCTGGTACTGTCACATAAGGAATACCCGGACTGTCGTTGGTTTGTTGCGGGTCGAAAAATTTGCAGTAATGGTTCACCAGCATGAAATGTGCATAGGCTCTGGCCAACAATGCTTCTCCACGCTGCGCATTGTAATTTTCAGGGTCCGAAACCTTACTGATAATATCCAACGCCTCGTTTGCAACCGAAACGGCACGATAACATTCGGCCCAGTACGAGTCGGGGGAATCCTGTTCATCGACGGTTGCCTCCACTACTTCAAAGAGGAATGATCCTCGATTTGTCTTATCATCCTCACCTACTCCTTTATCGGCCACATTATCGCTCATACTCTCAGAAAACACAACATAACCTGCCTGAGGATAAGCGGTAGTGAGGAGTTGGGAAACCTTTTTGGGCGTGTTGATGATCGCCCGCGTGCTGTCCGGCTCTTTCGAAAGAAAGTCCTCGCAACCGGCCAGTGCCAGCAGCGGGAGGATCAGCATTATTTTGTTAAAATTTTTGATGGTAGCCATGTCTTCAAAATGAATCGTCCTCAAACCTTTACAATGTCAGTTTCAATGCAACCGTGAACTGCTTCTGAATCGGTTGTGCAACACCACCGGAGTTAAAGAACTCAGGATCCTGACCTTTCAGCTTCTTATCCGAATAAATCAGCCACGGGTTAATCGAAGAAACCTGAATGCTAGCCGCCTTAAAACCGTAACGTGAAATAACCTGCAATGGTAGCTTATATGCCAGTGATACTGATTTCAACCGCACAAAATCGCCTTTCGCCACACGCTCGGTCGAGTAGTTATAGATGTTGTAAGGATAGGTACCTTGCAGATAGAGCAATTCGAGCTGATCGGAAATGGATGGTGTCGCCGGAACTTTTTCATCGCCTGGCATCACCCAACGGTCCAGAAACTCCCTCGGCATCGCATCCAGGTCACTGAATGTACTTTTATACAATGGATTAAGGCGGATCTTGTTGCCTGCCTGATAGGTAAAAAACACGTTCAGCGAAAGCCCCTTGTAAGCGAGCGTGTTGTTAAAACCACCGGTAAAAGGCGGATCAACCGGCCCTTCATATTTGAGATACTTGATATTCTGGTCCTGCAAATACACATCGGAGCTCACCTCTCCGTTCTCGTTAAGGAAAATAGGCACGCCGGTTTTAGGGTTCAAAGCGCGGTAGTCAATTGAGAAAAGGCTACGCACAGGCTTGCCCTGCACATTGGCTCCTTCTGCTTTCACTAGGTCAAAAATACCTGGGCTGTTATCCACATTCGTGATGAGCGTGTGCGAATAGCCAAACGTAATGCGCGAGCGGAAATCCCAGTCACTGGTTTTGAACAATACCCCATCCACAGAAAAGTCGGCGCCGTACGATTCCATATCGGCATAGTTGGCAACCTTGTAGATCTGTCCACCGATGCCCGAAGTCTTAATTTGGTCGATCAGGTCGAAGCTATTACGGATGTAGCCATCGAGCGTAAAATTGATCCGGTTGGCAAACAAACCCACATCCAAACCGACATTACCGCTGTACAACTTTTCCCAGGTCAGCTCGGTATTTTGCAATGCCGCAAGCTGTATCGCCGATTCTTTTTCATCCACATAAGGCCGACGGGTGATGATGCTTTGAAACAATACCGCGGCATTGGTGGCCGGGCCAGTATCTGCCGAAAGCCCGTAACTCAACCGCAGGCGGCCCATGCTAAGCCATTTCAGGTTTTTGAAGAAATTTTCACGGTCGAAATTCCAGGAACCCGCAATCGTGTACGTAGGCAGCCATCGCGCAATAGCCGACTTCCCAAAGCGGTTCGAACCGTCGTATCGCACGTATCCTGTGACGTTATACTTCCCATCCAACGTGTACCCGAGACTTCCATAGAATGCTGCAAAACGCTCGTAGTCCATTTGCATTCCGTAATACTGGAAGTTGGTTTCGATGGTTTGTTTCAAAATGCGGTAATCCACGAAAGGCGTCCCGCCCTGGTCGTACTGGAAGCCGTAGCCCGTATTGTTGGAATTCTGGCGGTTCGTAAATTTCACTTCCTGACCCACTAATGCATTCGCTTCGTGCCGCTCTCCGAATTTCTTGTTGTATCGCAGGTTGTTTCTGATGTTATAGAACAGCATCTGATCCTCGTTACGGTTGTAGAAACCACCGCTGGGCAACACTACCACCGGGTAGGCGTTTGGTACATCGGGGTCAGTGTAGAGATATTTATTGGCCAGTGCGATCGTGGAGTTATCGGCTGCCCGGTATGCATTGGCCATGTTACTGTGCTCGGTAATGGTATGCTCCCGGCCGGTCTGAATGTATCGCAACGCGCCAAGGAAGTCGTAGCTAAGGTTGTCGGTGATTTTGTAGGATAGATTTCCTTGTAGCTTAATATCAGCCAATGTCAGATTGATTCTGTTGTTCGCCAACTCCGAAATAATATTGAACGGCGCGAAATTCCTGCGGAAGTATTCAAGATCGCCGTTCTGGTCGTAAGCGGTGAGCGTCCGGCTGGTATTCAATGCGTAGCTGAACGGGTTAATATCAAAATCGCGGTCGTACTTGCCTTCTACAGGATTGCTTCTTCTGCTCAGCGAACCCGGTGCCTGTTGTCGTCTTACAGAAGCAAGCGTGGTAAGGCCGATGCTCAGGCGGTCGGAGAGCTGGTATGTATTGTTAAAATTGAGGGTGTACCTTTTTACTTTATCGGCAATCGTCCACCCATTGTCATCCAGGTAACTAACCGATGCATACGAACTCGACTTTTCTGTTCCGAACGAAACGCTGAGCGAGTGCTCGTGAATGAAGTTTTGTTTAAAAAGTACATCAAACCAGTCGGTATTCGACTTGGCATAGCCCATTAAAAAATTTCGTTTAGCCTCCGTCGAGTTTTCCAATGGGAAATTACCCTGGCTGTCGCCTGTCATCAGGTTATACATTTTTCCGTAAACCCCGTAATCCGGCTTCGAAAGAATGCCCGAGTTGAGATAGCCCTTTCTTTCCAGCTCGCCCAGCACCGACATTTGCTGCGCCGAGTTCATAATGTTGAAGTTTCGATAGGAAGGAACCAGCTGCGTACTGAAATTGCCGGAATAAGTAATGACCGGTTTGCCGCTCTTTCCTTTTTTGGTCGTAATTACAATCACTCCGTTCATTGCGCGGGCACCGTACAATGCCGCCGCAGCGGCATCTTTCAATATATCGAAAGTCTCGATATCGTTCGGGTTTAGCCCTGCTACCGCCGAGCCGAGCAGCGTCGTAGGGTCGCCGCTGGAAAGCTGGTCGTTTGAAATATTCACAATATCTTCCTGCACAACGCCGTCGATAACCCAAAGCGGCTTGTTGGCACCGTTGAGAGAAGTGGCGCCGCGGATGCGGATTTTGGGTGCGGCCCCGAAAGTTCCGGAGACGTTCTGGATCGAAACACCGGCTGCACGGCCTTCCAGCATCCGGCTGACGTCGGGCAGACCGTCGATCTTCACATCGTCGGTTTTCAGCGTTACGGCCGAACCTGTGAATTTGTCCTTGTTAATCTGCTGAAAACCGGTCACTACCACATCCTGCAAGCCCACCGCATCTTCTGCTAGTTCGATCGTCAGATTCCGGGCCGCCTTCACCTCTTTGGATAAAAAGCCAATCATTGAAATCACAAGGGTTGCATTGTCGTTTACACCCTGCAACACAAATTCCCCTTTTTCATTGGTAACCGTTCCTTTCTGCAAGCCTTTCACCCTCACGGTCGACCCAATTAACGGTTCGCCGGTAGTGCTTTTCACGACACCTTTGACGTCGATATCGGCGGCAAATGCAAAGGAAGAAAACGGAGAAGTGCAAACGGACAGAAAGAAGACACCCAGGAGCAACGCAATAAGCCGACTCAGGCCACTGATCCGATAGAAAAGATTCATATAAATAAGTATAAGTCTAACCCCAAATAACTGTCCGTCCGCCCAAAGCGGGTTTAAAAATTAATAGATTCAATAATACGTATTATCGCACGAAAAGCGAAAACATTCCACCACTGGCGGTGACAAAATTTAAAGTGATTTGATGTGCAGGATCAAAAGAATATATTCAATACGCACAAATTACCGATACTGTGGAGATGCTCAACGTGATTTCAACAAATTATATTTCTAAAAACACTGCAAAATCGCATTTTATTGTACCGATAACGTGATTTAAGCGGCATTAGGAGGCATCTTTTTTCTTTTCAGTCAAAACCGAAGTAATTCGGTTCAGTTCGTCGACCTTGGAAGCAAAATCACCTTTCAGCATATCGCGCACCGCTTTGAGCTGCTCCATGGCCGTTTCGAGGTTGTCGGGGAGCGCTTCTCCGAGTACTTCTTTCAGTCGTTTGGCAAATGTCGGGGACATGCCGTTCGTGGAAATAGCCACTTTTAAGTTACCCTTTCTGACTACCGACGAGAGGTAAAAGTCGCATATATCCGGCGTATCCGCCACATTCGTGAGCATATGCCTGGCACGGGCTGTCTCCGAGATCCGTTTATTCTCTTGCTTGTCGTTCGTGGCGACGATCACCAGGTCCTTTTCCAGCAGGTCTTCCTCCTCAAACTTTCGTACAATTAGATTTATTCGGGAATTGGTGGATGCAATCTCAGTTATTTCCCCCCGGATTTCAGGCGACACGAGCGTTACGCGTGCAAGCGGGGAGTTGTCGAGAACAGCAGTAATTTTTTCCAAACCTACGTAGCCTCCGCCCACAATGAGCGTGTGCAGGTTTTCGAGTTTCAGGAATATCGGGAAGAGATTGTTCATTGATCAAATTTACATAAATAACCCATTCATAACTAAACCCCGAATGCCTTTATAACTATTCCAACATCACGCTTTTTCTATCTGCTTCTTTCCCCGTACCTTTGCACCATGATCGCGATTACGAACCTCAGCTATTTCCTGGGCGACCGTGCATTATACGACGGCGCCTCACTACATATCAAGCCAAAACAAAAGATTGGACTCATCGGACTGAACGGTACCGGGAAGTCTACCCTATTGCGCATGATAAACGGAGAATTCCAGCCCGACGCTGGCTCGATCTCCAAGGCTGGCGACTGCACAATCGGCTTCCTCAATCAGGATTTGCTTTCATACCAAACCGAGGATTCAATCCTTTCGGTGGCAATGCAAGCATTTGAAAGACAAAATGTTCTCCAAGTGCAAATGGATAAGATCCTGCACGACATGGAACACAATTATACCGATGAACTTGTCGATAAGCTTGCACGTGTGCAGGATGAATTCGAGGCATTGGATGGCTATTCGGTACAATCGAAGGCAGAAGCTATCCTGGAAGGTCTGGGCTTCTCGACCGCCGATCTAAACCTGCCGCTGCGCCAGTTCTCAGGAGGATGGCGGATGCGCGTAATGCTCGCGAAGTTGCTTTTGCAAAAGCCGTCGCTCTTAATGCTCGATGAGCCAACCAACCACCTGGACCTTCCATCGATTCAATGGGTGGAGAAATATACCCAGAGCTACGAAGGGGCGGTGATCGTTGTTTCCCACGACAGACAGTTCCTCGACAATACCATTGATACGACCGTGGAAGTAGCAGGCGGGAAACTGAATTACTACGCGGGTAACTATTCCTATTATCTCGAAGAAAAATCGTTGCGTAACGACATTCAGCGTGGCGCTTACGAAAACCAGCAAGCCAAGATCCGCCAGACTGAGCGCTTTATCGAGCGGTTCAAGGCGAAAGCGACCAAATCACGTCAGGTGCAAAGCCGCGTAAAGGCATTGGACCGGATGGACGTCGTCGATCAGGTTATCGATGAGAATGCAAAAGTGCATTTCCGCTTCCAATTTACCACTCAGCCCGGCCGTCACGTATTCCAGCTGGAAGATGCGTCCAAAGCCTATGGTGAAAAAGTGATCCTCGACGCAACCAATGTCAGCATGGAACGCGGCGACAAGATCGCGCTGATCGGCGCTAACGGTCGCGGTAAATCAACAGTGCTCCGGATTGTGGCCGGTACCGAGCCTATTGAAGGAAAAAGAAGGCTGGGACACAATGTTTCGTTTACATTCTACGCCCAGCACCAGCTCGAATCCCTCAACGTTGCGCATAATCTGATCGAGGAATTGAAATATGCCAACCCGACCAAGACCGAAACCGAACTCCGGACCGTGTTGGGATGCTTCCTGTTTACGGGTGATGATGTATTCAAGAAGATCAAGGTACTTTCAGGAGGGGAGAAATCGCGAGTTGCATTGGCTAAGGTATTGCTGTCACAGGCGAACTTCCTGCTGCTCGATGAACCTACCAACCACCTGGATATGCAATCGGTGAATATCCTGATCCAGGCGTTGCAGCAATATGAGGGCAGTTATATCGTCGTTTCCCACGACCGTTATTTTGTTGAGAACATCGCTAACAAGATCTGGTATATTGAAGACCATCAGATCAAGGAATATCCGGGTACTTATGAAGAATATGAAATTTGGGTGGAAGAGCGTGGATTGCAGTCGGCTGTAAGCGAAAAAGTACAGGTAAGCAGCGCGCCGCCGCAAAAAGGCCAGCCTGCATCTGCCAATCCAAATAAAAACAATGGCAAACCCCAATCGAACGAAGATGCTCAGAAGCTAAAAAAAGCGAGAAAGCAGATCGAAGAGCTGGAAGATACAATCAATAATCTCGAAGTAAGAAAAGTAGAGACCGAAGGCAAACTAGCCGATCCGAAGATTTACAACGATTCTGTTGCATTAGCTGAACTGAACCGGTTTTATGCCGACATCAAGCAAAAGCTGGAACAGAGCACGGATGATTGGGAGAATTTAATGCTGGAAGTAGAGGAACTTTCGGGGAAATAGAATAATGTGAAAGGGGGTGAAAAGACTCCCTTTCACATTTTACATCAAGCTTATCGTTTGCCCGTAAATGGTCGTCATTTGTAACGCGAGGCCAATATGGCCGATTTTAATAGTCCCACCAATGTCATAGGCAGCCGACGAAACAAACCACACGCCATCATCGCTTTTGCGGTAAACCTGTGCCCCTACCTGCTGGGAATCAACCAGGACATATTCTGTCAAAGATTTCAGACTTTGATATAAGTAAAACTTTTTTCCCTGATCATAACTCCCGGTACTTGGCGATAACACTTCGACAATCACGGAAGGATTGAGTAGCGTATCCAGATGATCGTCAAGAAATTCTGGCTTACCGCAAACTATTAGGAGATCTGGGTAGGTATATAAAGTGTTCTCGGGGATATGGACACGCATGTCGCTGGATAAGCTTTCACAGTTCTTCCCTTTGAGAAAACCACCTATCTCGATGGAAAGGTTCTCCTTAATCCGATTGTGATTAAATCTCGCTCCCGACATCGCAAATATCTCCCCCCGATAGTACTCGCTTTTGTACTCGGCGGCGCGTTCCAGTTCAAGATATTCTTCTTGCGTGTACATTTTGATCGCTACTGCAGTCATCCTTTCTAATCAAAAATAGTTAATAATCTTCAAATCACCTTTTCCAAACTATATGTACCTTACCGTAAAAAGTATCGTTAGTCATTTAAAAATCCCGAAATGCGTTTAGTCCTATCGATAGTCCTTTTTCTCTTTTGCACACACGCTTACGCGCAGCCGCAGGGGCTTCGCCTGGAAGATTTTATTTATCAGGACAAGATCAAAACCGTGCTTTTGTACCCGGCTCTCGACGATCCTGAAACGCCTACCCGCCTGCTTACGCCACCTATCACGCCATTAAATAACCCCGCGCCGCTGGTACTCGAATTCGACGATCTGACCGGCCAGCCCGAGGGTTATCGCGCCAAAATCATCCATTGCAATGCAGATTGGACCAAGTCCAACCTGAACGATATTGAATTCACTTACGAATTCAATGAATATCCTGTCATTAGATACGATCAGTCGTTCAGCACGAAGGTTCCTTACACGCATTACCGTTTCGAATTGCCTAAATTGAAGCTCCCGGGCAATTATGTAGTCTATGTGTTTTCCGACCGGGACAGAAAACTAATGTTCAGCCGGCGGTTTATGCATTATCAACCGCGCGTAAGCATTAGCGCGCAAGCCCGCTTTTCGCAGGGTATCGAACAGCAGTTCTCGGATCAGCAGATCGATTTCTCAGTTGATTACAAAGGTTACCAGCTCGTTGCGCCACAAACAGATCTGAAGGTGGTGATTCGTAAGAACTTCCGCTGGGACCAGGCGAAGACAAACTACAAGCCAACCAATGTGCGGCCATTTGACCAGAAGCTGGAATACACTTTTTTTGACCTTGAAAACACATTCCAGGGCGGAAACGAATTCAGGTATTTCGATAGCCGCTCGCTTACCGGCCGTGGATATGGTGTAAACGAGATCGAACGAACGGACGAGTTCACAAAGCTATTCCTCTTTCCCGATAAGCCACGAGCGCACGTCCCCTATGTGCAAATAGATGACTTTAATGGCCAGTATATTGTCGATCAGCGCGAATCGGGGCGCGGAAGTGTAGAGGCCGATTATACGCCCGTGGTATTTACATTAAAAACAGAGGAAGATCCTGGCGCGATATTTTATGTAAATGGCGCTTTCAACCTCTGGCAACTCACCGACCATAACAAAATGACATATGACGCCACCGCACAGGCTTATCAGGTCGAAATGATGGTTAAGCAGGGTGTGATCAACTATAACTACACCATGGTCAGAGGCAATCAGAAGCCGGATGAGTCTTACATTGAAGGAAATTTCGCCGCTACCGAAAACGACTATGACATATTGATCTATCACCGCCCGCCTGCCAGCCGGGCCGATCTGCTCGTCGGCTACCGCACCGTGGAATGGAACCGGCGGCGTTAACTACTTAACGTTATGAAATCATCAGCAAACAGCGTCTACCTCACATCGAACCTCTCGATCACCAACGACGAGAATTACATCATCGACTGCCTGGTCGATCACGATGAAATGCCTGCCAATTTCGAGGCCAGTCATGTCATCAGTTTCTATGTGCAGACAGAGCTTTGCCTGGTGCTCTATTTCCCCCAGTTAGACGACCGAGGTTTTCAGATGTATATCGTAGAAGATTTCTCACAGAATATCGACGATCTTGTCTTTCTGCGGGAGATGTTCATGCAGCTGGTCAATGAAGGGCATAATCCGGAGATTTTCAAAAAAGCACATTACAAGGTGGATAGCATTCTGCATATGGCCAAAACGCTTCGAGCGGTGATCCATAAGGACGCTCCGGATTATTATGAAGATTAATAGGTAAAAAAAACAAAGAGCGGCACATGGCCGCTCTTTGAATATCTCAATGAATTTAAAAACTATACGTTGAAACGGAAGTGCATAATATCGCCATCCGCCACGATATATTCCTTGCCTTCCACCGCCATTTTACCAGCCTCTTTTACGGCAGGTTCCGTCTTGTAATGCTCATAATCGGCAATTTTAATTACCTCAGCACGAATGAAGCCTTTTTCAAAGTCGCTGTGGATTACTCCGGCGGCTTGTGGTGCTTTCCAACCCTTCACGATCGTCCAGGCGCGAACTTCCTTCACACCCGCAGTGAAATAGGTAATGAGGTTCAAAAGTGCATAAGAAGCCTTAATCAGCTTACTTAAACCTGATTCCGTCAATCCATATTCGCTCAGGAACATCTCGTGTTCTTCGGGATCTTCGATTTCGGAGATCTGGGATTCGATAGCCGCGCAAAGTACGATCACATCCGCACCTTCATGTTTTACAGCCTCTCTCAGTTTTTCAGAATATTCGTTTCCGGTAAGCATCGAGCCTTCGTCCACATTCGCCACATATAGCACAGGTTTTGCAGTCAGCAATTGCAAATCGCCGATAACCGATTCCTTGGTCTCCGCATCGATTTCAACACTTCTCGCATTCTTTCCTTCTTCGAGCGTCGATTTATACTTTTTCAACCATTCCAATTCGGCCTTCGCCTTGGCGTCGCCTGCGCGAGCCCCTTTTTCCGTCTTCTGGATCTTCTTCTCGATCGATTCCAGGTCTTTCAGCTGCAACTCGGCATCGATAATTTCCTTGTCGAAAACCGGGTCTACGCGGCCTTCCACGTGCACAACGTTGTCGTCGGCAAAACAGCGTACCACGTGTACGATCGCATCCACTTCACGAATATTAGCCAAAAACTTGTTGCCTAATCCCGCCCCCTGGCTCGCGCCTTTCACCAGACCCGCGATGTCCACAAATTCAATGATCGTCGGGATCACCTTTTGAGGACTAACCAGCTTGGTAAGGGTGTCCAGGCGTTCGTCCGGAACGGTCACAACGCCCACATTGGGCTCTATGGTGCAAAAAGGGTAATTGGCAGCTTCGGCTTTGCCGGTAGAAATGGCATTAAAAAGGGTGGATTTCCCAACGTTCGGCAATCCGACAATCCCACATTGAAGACTCATATATGAATGGTAAGCAGTGAACGGCGGCCTCATACCTGCCTGGAAAGCAAAGCATGCCCGCCTGCTGAATAATAATTTTCGCAAAATTACTATTTAGCAGGTACAAAAACCAAAAGCCTTCGTAATCAATTGCGAAGGCTTCTATTCAATATCTTAATTTCTTAATCCCACTTCAGGTCCGACTCTCCTACTACGTCTACCTCGTCTGCTTTGGATTCAAATTGCGAGAAGTCAACCTCCGGCATCAACTCTGTTTTCACGTGATCAACCGCTTCTTTCAATGCCTCCACGAACTTGTCAAAGTCCTCCTTGTACAAAAACATCTTGTGTTTCTCGTACGTAAATCCGTCTCCCTGAGGGTGGCGACGGCTTTCTGTGATGGTAAGATAGTAATCGTTAGATCGCGTAGAGCGAACATCGAAGAAGTAAGTCCGTTTTCCCGCCCTGACCCTTTTGGAGTAGATTTGCTCTCTGTCTTCCACTATGTTTAGTTTTAAATAGGTTTCCAAACGCTAAAATATAAAGTTTATTGCTGCTTCCAAAAAAACCGGAACATATTAGCGATTTGCCGGTTGAGGGTTACAAGCTTAGCTGCTAACCGCGATCAAATTAACTGAAACTTTGCTGGTTTGTTTCGAACTTTTTACTAGTTTTGAAATTCGTGGGTTTTAAAATTGATCTGAAACACCAAAGGAAGATATGAGATAAGGAACTTTTACCTTATTATGTTTCACCTAATACCAGAAAAATGACTTATCGTCGAATTCTGATTCTCACCATGTTAGCGTTTGTCGCGCTGTTACCGGAAGCCATCGCTCAGGTAAAACTCGGCAAAACGGAAACCGGAAATGCCTCCTACTACTCGGCGCGGTTTCACGGCAGGAAAACCTCTTTCGGGGAAGTACATAAAAGCAGTGAATTGCTGGCCGCCCATCGGAGCTATCCGCTCAATACCATGCTAGAAGTGACGAATCTGGAAAACGACGAAAAAGTGATCGTGAGAGTCAACGACCGCGGGCCGTTTTCAAAGCACCGTGTGATCGACCTCAGTAAGGAAGCAGCCCGCCTGCTGGGCATTCTTGCCAAAGGTGTTGCCAACGTTTCGATCAGGGTTGTGGGAATGGAAGGAATGGTGCTCTTGTCACCCAACGAAGAAATCGACCCCAAATCGGGCAAAGTTATTTCCATGAGAAGTAAGCCTTGACGCAATAATGAGTGTCCGCCAACTGGATCTGGCCAAGGTCAGAGAATTCGGAAACCTGGAATTTCTTGCAAAACAGTTGGTAGAAGGTTTTATCACCGGCCTTCACAAGTCCCCGTTTCACGGCTTTTCAGTCGAATTTGCCGAACATCAACTTTACAACACCGGCGAATCCACGCGGAATATCGACTGGAAGGTATTTGCTAAAACGGACCGGCTCTACGTAAAGCGTTACGAAGAAGAAACTAACCTGCGTTGCCATATTTTGCTCGATACGTCGTCTTCGATGTATTATCCGGAAGACAATTATGGCAAAATGACGTTCAGCGTCATGGCTGCGGCAAGCCTGACCTATTTGCTGCAACGGCAGAAAGACGCCGTGAGTCTCTGCACATTTGCTGAACAGATCGAAGTACAAACGGCGGTAAAATCCACGCCCTCGCATGTACATAAGATCATGCTCGAACTGGAACAACAGCTGCAAACCAACCGTCCGCTCCTCAAAACTTCGGTATCCGATGTCCTGCATCAGATTGCCGAAAAAATCCATAAACGGTCGCTGGTGGTCATTTTCAGCGACATGTTTGATAATCTGGAAGAAGCGGAAAAGATCTTCTCTGCATTGCAGCACTTACGGCATAACCTCCACGAGGTGCTGCTTTTCCACGTCACTGATCGTAAAACGGAGGAGAATTTCGCCTTCGAAAACCGGCCTTACGAGTTCGTCGACCTCGAAACAGGTGAAAAAATCAAAGTCCAGCCTGAACAGGTACGCGAATCTTACCAACAGTTTGTGGGCGATTTTTACCAGAAGCTGAAACTGAAATGCGGGCAATATAAGATCGACTTCATCGAAGCGGATATTGCCAAAGGCTTCGATCCTGTATTACTCGCTTATTTAGTGAAGCATTCCAAAATGCGGTAAATCTTCCTGAATGCCGGATACTCAAAGCTATTGATTCAGAAAGAGTGACATAAAAAGCTCGTCGAGATGCGCCACGGGAATGATCTCGATTTTCCCACGTTTCAAATCCAGGCCTTTGCTGTTGTATTTTGAGATGTAAATCTTCTTAAAACCTAGTTTTTCAGACTCGGAAATACGGTTCTCAATTCGGTTCACAGCCCTTACTTCTCCGCCCAGTCCGACTTCCGCCGCAAAACATACGGATGGAGGAATGAATTTATCCTCGTAGGAAGAAACCAGCGACGCCACTACAGCCAAATCAATCGCGGGATCTTCTACTTTCAAACCGCCCGCGACATTTAGGAAAACATCCTGCACACCCAGCCTGAAACCTCCCCTTTTTTCCAAAACAGCCAGCAACATTTGCAAGCGTTTCGCATCAAAGCCGGTACTGCTCCGCTGCGGGGTTCCGTAGGTCGCGACGCTCACCAGTGATTGTATCTCCACCAGCAATGGGCGGTTCCCCTCCATCATCGAACCAATCGCGATGCCGCTAACGGGCTCATCGCGCTGCGAGATCAGGATTTCGGAAGGATTGCTTACCTGGCGAAGGCCCGTTCCCTGCATTTCATATATACCGAGCTCAGAAGTGCTACCGAAACGGTTCTTCATGGTGCGTAAAATCCGGTAAGTATTGTGCCGGTCGCCTTCGAATTGGAGCACGGTGTCTACCATGTGTTCCAGTACTTTCGGTCCGGCCAGCGAGCCGTCTTTGGTAATATGGCCTATCAGGAACACTGGCACACCCATTTCCTTCGCGTACTTCATAAACTCGGCCGTGCATTCACGCACCTGCGACACACTGCCCGCGCCCGACTCGATGTAAGTCGACTGCATGGTTTGAATAGAATCAACAATGAGTATTTCAGGTTGAAAATCTTCTATCTGCCTGAAAATATTCTGAGTTTGGGTGTCAGTGAGGATAAAGCAATTGTCGCTTTTGGCTGTCATGCGCTCAGCCCGCATCTTGATCTGCGCCTCCGATTCCTCACCCGATACGTACAGCACCTTTTTATTTGAAAGCGTCAGCGCGATTTGCAGCATGAGGGTCGACTTTCCGATTCCCGGCTCCCCGCCGATCAGTACCAGAGAGCCTGGCACGATACCTCCACCGAGTACACGGTTCAGTTCCTCATCGAATGTGCGGATACGCGGCTCATTTTCGTAGACAATTTCGGCAATCGCCCGCGGACGACTTGCCAGATTTACCGATTTCCAGGAAACCGCTGTTTTCTTGTCGTCTTTTTCAATAACTTCCTGTACGAACGTATTCCACTCGCCGCACGACGGACATCTGCCGACCCATTTTGGCGAATTATACCCACATTCCTGACAAAAATATGCTGTTTTGGCTTTGGCCATAATAGAATAGTCTAATTTATATCCTCTTGGTGACTAACGTAATTCGGATGATATTAATCCAATATTTGCATGTTTCGGCCACAAAATCAAAAAAAATATAGGATAGGTATAGTTTTTTGCAAATTGGCGTTATTAACCTGTTTTACTTAAAAAATCATATTATCCATGGACATCCTAACAAAAGTAGCCTGTGCCTGTTTGCTCTGCATTTTCACATTCTCAAATGTGCAGGCCCAGAAAAAAGGTTTTGCGTTTGGTATCAAGGGAGGGGTGAACTTGTCGCGGCTTTCAATGGGCGATGTTTTCACGACACGCTACGATGATCAGGGAAATCCATATCTCGGATATGATGGAAAAGAGGTACGGGATAACCTGAAAGAAAGTTTCAATACCAGGACGGGCGCGGTAGGCGGCATCTGGATGCGCTTTGGTAAAACGTTGTTCATTCAACCTGAGGTACTGGTATCAACCAAAGGTGGCTCGTTCAAAATAATCCAGCATGACCAGGAAACACCGGTTGAAAAAACGATCAATGTCAAATACAGCAATATCGACGTCCCATTACTGATCGGTTTGAAAGGGGGCCCATTCCGGATTCTTGCAGGGCCGGTTACTTCGTTCCGCATCGGCGACAACCAGCGGCTGCGCGATGCGTTCAAATACTACACTTCCGATTTAAACAATGCAATGTCGCAAGCGACTTTCGGTTACCAGCTCGGCGCGGGTCTTGACCTTGGCAATTTTAGTCTGGATGTAAGAAAAGAAGGTTCCTTCACCAACCTGGCATCATTTCAGGTAAGCGGCCAGCAGGCAACAGGCGGCTCCGTGAAGCAGAAAGTAAGTTCCTGGCAGGTGACGTTGGGGTTGAAGATTTTTTAATTTTGAATGAGTGAATGACTCATCCCCCAAAAACAAAACGAGCAGCCTTCGATCGAGCGATGGCTGCTGTTTTTATGAATAACCCACTAATTTAATTCACCAAAATATCTTCTTATGCACTGATGCGAATGAGGTTGGTGTGATCCAGAAGACCGGACACCTCTTTAATTTTTCTGCGTGATACCACTACTTCTTTGCCGCATGAGAGTTTCAGCATGCGATCGTCTTCCAGACGCTCTACCACGTAGTCGGCATTCACGAGGTATGATTTATGAACGCGTAGAAATTTATCGCTTAACTGCTCTGCCAGAGATTTCAACGTTTTTGACACCAGGTACTTCTTACCGTTATTCGTATATATGAATGTATAGTTACCTTCACCTTCAAGGAAAGTGATTACGTCGGGTGTCAAGAAGATCGTTCTGCCCATTGATTGGACTGAGATATAAGAACGGCTGTCGCTGTATGATCTCTCTGACAGGTTGGGGCGAGTAAAGCTTGGAAAATTTTTCATGGTAACTACGCTGATATTGTTGTGATTTCTTGTTTCAAAATTAGCACATCGTGTAGTGTTCATGAAATACGTAAAAGTACGCATAGCAACCAAAGTGATTGATAATCAGGTATTTAAATAAAGTGAGATTTGTAAAATGACGTAAGCGACCTTAGTAAAATACGTAATTTTACGTAGTACTTGAAACGTGGACTTTTATCATAAACCGTCCCTATAAACGTTTCAGCGCTATTTCATTTCTGCCCGCGAGTGAACTTTCGTTATCTTTGCAGAAATTCAGGGGCCCCCGAAAAGGGCCTCCCGCCACAATAGCGGCGGCCCAACTCACCAATAACAACAAGCTTTTATGATTACCGAGCGGGTAAAGGAGTTAGTTTCTGAAATCGAACAGGCAGCGGTTAGCAACAAAGAACAGCTGGAAGCTTTCAGGTTAAAATATATCAGTAAAAAAGGCGCAGTAACAGAGCTTTTTGATAACCTCAAAAACATCCCTCAGGAAGACCGGCGCGCAGTTGGGCAGGAATTGAATACGCTCAAAAACCTCGCGCAAACGCGTTTCCTGGATTTTCAAACGGCACTCGAAAACTCTACGGACAGCAACCCCGAAATGCTGATCGACCTCACTTTGCCAGTAACTCCAAACTTGCAGGGAAGCCTCCATCCGCTAACCATTGTTCGTCGGAGGATCATCGAGATCTTCGAACGCATGGGCTTCAACGTGTCTTACGGGCCAGAAATCGAGAAGGATTGGTACAATTTCAGTGCATTGAACTTCGCCGACAACCACCCGGCGCGTGAAATGCAGGATACATTCTTTATTTCCAAAAGCGAGGGCGATGTAAAAGACGACATCCTGCTGCGTACGCACACGTCCAACGTGCAGGTACGCCTGATGGAGCGCCAAAAGCCGCCGATCCGTTCCATTATGCCGGGTCGTGTGTTCCGTAACGAAGCGATTTCAGCTCGTGCGCATTGCGTTTTCCACCAGGTAGAGGGCCTTTATGTGGATAAGAACGTAAGCTTCAAAGACCTCAAGGATACATTGTATCACTTTGCGAAAGAAATGTTCGGAAAGGATTCCAGGATCCGCCTCCGTCCGTCTTACTTCCCGTTTACCGAGCCTAGCGCCGAAATCGATGTTTCCTGCTTTATCTGCGGGGGAAAAGGCTGCAATGTTTGCAAGCACACCGGCTGGGTCGAAATCGCCGGTTCAGGAATGGTAGATCCGAACGTGTTGGAAAACTGCGGCATCGACAGTGAAGAATACACCGGTTTCGCATTCGGGATGGGTATCGAGCGCATCACTATGTTGCGTTACGGCATCAACGACCTCCGCTTGTTTACAGAAAACGACGTCAGGTTCCTGCGGCAATTCGAAGGCGCGTGATTTGAAATACTTTAAAAGCAAATGCCCTGGAATGTGAGTATTTCAGGGCATTTGCTTTTAGTATATTGTATCAAAACCTGGTTTCCAGATAGTAAGGAAGCATTTTCTTCCAGGCCCACCAGTCGTGAGGGATGTCGCTTCCCCAGATATCCAGCTCATGCGGCACGTTTTTCGAAGCCAGGATCGAGGAAATGTGTCTCGAATAATCCGGCACCTCATAGGCACCGGAGCCAGTGATGAAATGGATATGGCGGCTATCGCGGTACATCTGCAAATGCCACTCCGCTTTCAAATTGGGCAGGTAATGCACCGGCGAGTTGAAATATACATTATCATCGTAATAACCGTCGGTATAAACGCTCAGGTCGTAACAGCCGCTCATCGCGATCACTCCGTGGATGTAATCGGGATGCTTGAAAAACAGGTTGGCCGCATGCAACGCGCCGAACGAGGCACCCGCCGCAATGATCTCATTATCCGGGCTGGTGTCCTGCTTGATAAACGGCACCACCTCCTTGATCACGTAATCGTTAAACGCCTGGTGCCGGACAGCTTTGTCGTAGCCATGCATATGTGGATTCAGCCAGCTCTCGGCGTTGATACTGTTAATGCAATACACCTTCACCTTACCGGTATAAATATAAGGCTCGATGCTCTCGATCAACCCGTTCCGTTCATATTCCAGGAAATCCGATGCTGCCGTTGGGATGAGCAGCAGCGCAATTCCATAGTGCCCGTAAACGGCAATTTCCATTTCCTTGTTAAGCGCCGGACTAAACCATCCGGTTATATGGCGTTGCATTGTTTAATCATTTAAGTTACTGACTATTCCAAAAGGCAGTTCAAACAAGTTTATCAAAAAATATAAACCGTTATCATGAACAGCCTGCCAGTAACTGTTAATGATAACTTAATACAATACCCAGGTGTCTTTTCCGCCGCCACCCTGCGACGAGTTCACCACTAGCGATCCCTTACGCAACGCTACGCGGGTAAGTCCACCCGGGATCACGCTCACGTCATCGCCATATAATATGTAAGGCCGGAGGTCGACGTGCCGTCCTTCGGCGTGTCCCTCGACCATGCAAGGCACCCTTGATAGTGAAATCGTTGGCTGGGCAATATAATTCCGCGGATTGTCCTTTATTTTCTGACGAAAAAGTTCGTGTTCTTCTTCGGTCGCCTTAGGGCCGATGAGCATTCCGTACCCTCCGGCTTCATTGGCTTCTTTTACAACCAGTTCTGAAATATTCTCAAGAACGTAGTTCATATCATCCTCTTCGCCGCAGATGTAGGTCTTTACGTTCGGAATAATCGCTTCTTCGCCCAGGTAATACTTGATAATGCGCGGCACGTATGCGTACACCACCTTATCATCGGCCACGCCCGTTCCCGGCGCGTTGGCCAGTGCCACGCGTCCTTTTTTATACACCTCAAATATGCCGGGAATACCGATCAGCGAATCCTCCCGGAATGATTCCGGGTCCATGAAAGTATCGTCGATCCGGCGATAAATCACATCCACGATCTGCAAGCCATTGGTTGTCCGCATTTTGACATAACCATCCGACACCACGAGGTCGCGCGCATCCACAAGTTCCACTCCCATCTGCTGTGCCAGATACGAATGTTCGAAATAGGCCGAATTATAGATACCTGGTGTTAACACGGCCACAGTCGGATTAGGACGGTCGGCCAGGTGTTGCAGCATTTGCAGCAGGCGGGTCGGATAATCAGACACCGGTCGCACACCCGTGCGGGCCAAAACGTCAGGGAAAATCTGTTTCGACAACTCCCTGTTTTCCAGCATATAAGAAACTCCCGACGGGCAACGCAGGTTATCTTCCAAAACCATGAACGTCCCGTCATCGCCTTTGATAAGGTCGGTACCGGTAATATGGCACCAGATTCCCTTCGGCGGTTTCAGGCCAATGCAAGGTTTGAGAAAGCATTTACTCGACTCGATCAGCTCGCGTGGCACCACGCCGTCATTCAATATATTCTGTTCGTTGTACACGTCGTCAATGAACATATTTAATGCCTTGATCCGCTGTTTCAGACCTTTTTCAAGCCATTCCCACTCCGCATTCGACAGCACACGAGGAATGATGTCGATAGGCATAATGCGCTCGGTGCCCTCACCTTCCGAATACACATTAAAAGTGATGCCCATCGATAACAGCGCGCGCTCGGTAGCTAGCTGGCGGTTGGTAAGATCTTCGTGCGTCAGATTTTCAAATTTGTTCTTCAAATGCTCATAGCCCTGACGTATTTCTCCCTCCGGGGTAAACATTTCATCGAAAAAATTTTCTATTTGATAATTTGAAAATGAAAAATTCATACAATTCAAAATTTGAATAAGTCAATACCGATAGTTCACAGAACAATATATGGTCAATGTATGAATTACCAAAACAAATACCAACAGGCATCGACTCACCGGCTTACCCTGCACTTCCCGGAAAAAGCCAAAAAGCGCCTAATCCATTGAGGGTGACAAGTTACCAAGGAGCAACCGTTTGCGCATTTCCTCCGTATTAAAATCGTGCCGCCAAGCGTTATGGAATATTATTTACGCATTCAGTAAACAATGTTGCAAGTCAGTGCCGTTAGCATTTTATTTGTAACCTGATAAATGTCGGCCACCCCTACCGAATTACGTTCCTTATGCAAAAAAGCTGGTTATCCATATTAGGACTGGTGTGCGGATTAACCATCAACGCCCAAGCCCAGCATTTGCCGGGCACGGCCATGAGCAATTTTGCCGGAACGAACGCATTGTACCATAATCCGGCATTTGTGGCCGACAGCCGTTACAGTATCTATGTAAACCTGGTCGGTACACAATTTTACACCGCAAACAACCACGTCAAATACGAAGCACCATACTCGTTCCTGAGCCTGATTACCAACACTGTTCCTGCCAAATACCATAATGAAAGGGGCATGTTACTTTTCCCCCGCTCCTACCTGGGTGAAAAGCTGAACGGCAACAAGAAGTATCTGAACGCGGGCGGCGACACGCGCCTGCCCTCGGTTATGTTCAATATGTTTAAAGGGCGGATCGGCGTGGGAATTTCAACACGGGTTCGTTATATCCTCAACACCTCGCAGGTAACCGAGCCACTTGCCCGCCTGATCAGCAAGACCACACAGTTCAAGGATTTGCAGGAGCAGGTATATGAGCACCAATCAGGCCGGTTACATCTGAATGGCCTTGGTGAGGTGGCATTTACGCTGGGCGGCACCGTTTTCGATGATGAAACGGATTACCTTAAAGTAGGTATAACAATCAAAAGGCTGCTGGGCCTTTACAATGCCCACGCCATTATCGACAATTCGTCGTACGACATCCAGCCGGACGCCACCTGGGAAAACAAGCGGCAGTATATTAATGTAAACGAAATCAATGTGCGCTATGCGCTCACGCGTGACGAAGGTTTTCAGAATGTGAAACCCTCGCCCGCCTGGCTTTTCGGGGGCGCACCTCCCGGAAGTGGCTGGGGTTTCGATCTCGGGGCTGTTTACGAATACCGGCCCGACGTTCATAAGGTCACCTATCGTGAAAGGGGTGAGCGCAAACGTGACGCATCGAAGAACAAATACCTGTACCGGATTGCCGTGTCCCTGACCGATATCGGCCGTGTCCATTTCAAAAACCCGGCCTACATTCTGCAACAGGAGACGCACACCACCAATAAGGAATTCCGCTACGACACCTTCCAGAAGCTCAAAGGCTCTGAGGGCATTTTCAACGCGATCAACTCATCGTTGGATGGCGGCGAACCGCTTGCGCCCAATTTCAAATCGGTATTACCGATGGCATTTCAGGCAAGTGTGGATTATAATGTAAAACCGAATGTGTATGTCAATGGACTCTGGGTGCAGAATCTGATAACGCAGGGCGCATTTGGAATGAAAGCAGAGTCCTACATCGGCGTTACGCCCCGCTACGAACACAAATGGTACGAAATATCGGTCCCACTGTCGCTCATGAACCGTTACCGTTCACCGGCTATCGGGCTCGCGGGCCGCATAGGCCCCCTCTGGGTCGGCACCGACCATCTCACAGGGCTCTTGAACATCGGTAATCCCAGAGCATTCAATTTATATTTCGGCATTTCGGGCGGATTATTCAGGAGACCGCCAGAGTCGCAGAACCAATGCTGGCCGCCACAGGATTCATGGCTTCGCCGCATTTTTTCTAAACGATAAATTTCGCTTCAACGTTATCAATGGATATGGTACGATTTCCACCATTCCTAAAAAATAAATCCATGAGAGAAGTACAAAAGACCAGGGAAGAATGGCAGCAGGAGCTTACCGGCCAGCAATGCTTCGTTCTGTTTGAGAAAGGTACAGAACGCCCTTTTTCACATCCTTATAATGACAATAAAGAAGAAGGAACCTACGTGTGCGCCGCTTGCGGGACACCCCTTTTCAGTTCCGAAGCAAAATACGATTCGGGTTCGGGCTGGCCGAGCTTCTTTATGCCGGTGGCCAAGGAAAACGTAGAAGAAATTGTGGATAAAACGCACGGCATGGTACGCACCGAAGTGGTTTGCAGAACGTGTGGCGGGCACCTCGGGCACGTTTTCAATGACGGTCCAAAACCCACAGGACTTCGTTACTGCATGAACGGAGCCGCATTGAAATTTCACAAAGCTGAATAGAATAAATCCCAGAAAAAGCCGGATCGAATCATATCTATCCGGCTTTTCTTATCTTTGACACATTACGAACCAAAACGTTTGATGGAAGTTATCCGATCGTTTTTTACCACAATCAGAACGCTGTTCCGGACATTCCGGTCGCGCCTCGCCACACTCATCAACAGGATTGCTTATAGAATTACTTCCCTTGTAACCGGCAAGCCGAAAGCCGACGAGCTCTTTCATTCCTACCGGCAGAACAAAAAGTCGCTGCGCGGCTGGTGGGAGGACAAGGTGGATGTCAATGCTACCTATTATCGACCCATTGTAACGGTCTGGAAGACCATCGTTTACGGTATCGTAGCATTTGGTCTTTATATTTTCTGTGTTGAAACAAACTTCCTCTGGCTCATGGGCAGCATGCCAAGCGTGGAAGATCTGCAAAACCCGAAAGTGGCGCAATCGTCGGAGATTTATACCGCCGACGGGGTAATGATCGGGAAATTTTACACTGAGAACAGGACACCCGTTCCCTACAAGCAAATTTCTCCCAACCTTGTAAAAGCATTGATCGCTACGGAGGATGCCCGTTTTTACAAGCACTCGGGTATCGACTACAAAGCCATGGCCAGCGTAGCCTGGGGCATCGTTACCGGCGCGACCGACCGCGGGGGTGGTAGTACCATCACCCAGCAGCTTGCAAAAAAGCTATTTAAAACCCGCAAATCCGGTGCGCGAGGCGTACTTGGCTACGTTCCAGGCCTTAGTACATTGATTTACAAAACCAAAGAATGGCTCACGGCCATCAAACTCGAAAGGAATTTCACCAAAGAGGAAATTCTGACGATGTATTTCAACACGGTGGACTACGGGAATAATACTTATGGCATCAACACGGCTGCCAAGTCGTATTTCAGCAAATCTCCGGACAGCCTCAATGTTCAGGAATCAGCCGTACTCGTTGGTTTACAAAAAGCGACTACCACCTACAATCCGATCCGGAACATGAAGCGCTCGCTCGAACGCCGCAATGTGGTGATCGATCAAATGCGCAAATATGGTTACCTGAGCGCCAAACAGGCCGACTCGATCAGTGCATTACCTATTGAACTGAAGACCAAATTCGAAACGCCTTACGACGGCAATGCCAACTATTTCAAGAATGCGGTAGTTGATTTTGTCAAAAAATGGGGTGATGAGAACGGTTACGACCTTTATACCGATGGCTTGAAAATCTACACGACCATCGACTCGCGCATGCAAGAAGATGCGGAAGAAGCCATGACTCAGAAAATGAAGCAGTTGCAACGTGTTTTCGAAGATCACTGGCGCAACCAGAACCCCTGGCGCGACGAAGACGGCAACGAGATCACCGATTTCCTGCCGAACGTCGTGAAACGTACCAGCAAATACAAGGCGCTTGCAGCCAAATTCCCGAACAGCCCCGACAGCGTGACCTATTACCTCAATAAAAAGGACACGATGACGGTATACGACTGGAAAAACAGCGGAGAAATGACCAAGTACTGGAGCTCCATGGATTCCCTCGATTACTACAAGCGCATTCTCCGCGCCGGTATGATGGCTATGAACCCGCAAACCGGGCAAATCAAAGCCTGGGTAGGCGGTCTGGACTACAATTATTTCAAATATGATGCGGTCAAGCAGGGCAAAAGACAACCCGGCTCGACATTCAAGCCCTTCGTTTACACGACCGCGATCGACGATTCGTCATTCAATATGACCCCTTGTGATGAGATCGTGGACAAGCCGTTTGAGAAAACATACGAGGAAGATGGTGAGGAGAAAATATGGAAACCCAGAAACGCGACCGGATCGTACACGTATGCACCCATGACGCTCCGCAGGGCACTGGCACAATCCATCAACTCGGTAACGGCTGAACTTACCGACCAGGTCGGTGCGGCAAATGTGGTTCGTTACGCTAAAAAAATGGGTATTACCACGCCCTTAAAGCCTGTTCCATCCATCGGTTTGGGGCCGTTCGACGTGTCGCTTTATGATATGGTGGCAGCATATGGTGTTTTTGCCAACAATGGTACTTACACCCAGCCTATCCTTGTGACAAAGATTGAGGACAGTAATGGTAAGGTAATTGAAGAATTCCAGCCCGAGCACCGTCAGGCGATCAGCGAAGAATCTGCGTTTCTGATGTTGCAGATGCTGCGCGCAGGCGTGGAGGAAGGCGGTGGTACCTCGGGAAGTATCCGATGGAGGTTCAATGTGACACTGAACGGCAATGAACTGGGAGGTAAAACAGGCACAACCTCCAACAACTCCGACGGCTGGTTCATGTGCGTCACGCGTGACCTCGTGGTGGGCGCATGGGTAGGCGGCGACGACCGTAGTATCCACTTCCGGACGACCAACCTCGGCGAAGGCGCTAAAACCGCATTGCCGCTCGTTGGAGCATTCCTCGAAAAGGTTTATAAAGACAAATCCGCCGAGCCCGGACCATTCCCGAAACCAAGCTTTAAGATATCCAAGACATACAATTGCCCTACGCGATGGGCACCAGCCGAAAGCGACTCGCTCGGCGTTGAAGGCGATAGCACGCCTGCCAAACGGAATGAAGAAGATGATTTCCTGATAGGCCCTCCACCGATTCCTTTGGATACCGGCAAGAGGAATTAAAAAAGAAGTTGTATCAAAAAGAGTAAAATCACACTTCGTCGTCACCCTGAGTGTAATCGAAGGGCAAATGCGTGATGCAAATGCCCTTCGACTGCGCTCAGGTTGACAGCTTAATCACATTTTATACAACCTCTTTTGATTTACGATGTTCTGATGCTCTACAACGTACCAATTTTATGCACCTCCTTATATTGTATCCGGTACAAGTTTGCATAAGCGCCATCCTTTTCGAGCAATTGTTCGTGGTTACCTTCCTCCACGATCCGCCCTTTATCTACCACAATAATCTTATCAGCTTCCTGAATCGTCGATAACCGGTGCGCAATCACGATCGCTGTTCGGCCGTGCATCAGGTTTTCGATTGCATGCTGGATAAGCTCTTCCGTTTCGCTATCGACAGACGAGGTAGCCTCATCGAGCACGATGATCTTTGGTTCGTGCACCATTGCGCGTACGAAGGAAATGAGCTGCCGTTGACCTACCGAGAGTGTCGCGCCGCGTTCCATTACATTATAGGTGTAACCTCCCGGCAGCCGCTCAATAAAATCGTGTACGCCAACCAGTTTCGCCGCTTCGACGATTTTCTCGTGAGTAATGCTTTCGTCGCCGAGCCGGATATTGTTTTCAATCGTATCCGAGAAAAGGAAGACATCCTGCAACACCACCCCAATATGCCTGCGCAATGCATTCAGTTCGTAATCGTGCACTTCGATGCCATCGACGTAGATGTTTCCCTTGTTAATATCGTAAAAACGCGTTAACAGGTTGATGATCGAGGATTTTCCCGCCCCGGTGGCGCCCACAAAGGCGATGGTCTCACCTTCTTTTACTTTAAAATTAATATCCCTTAAAACGTATTCCTCGTCATTATAGGCAAACCACACGTTCCTGAATTCCACATTACCTTTAATGGATGCCGGTGCAAATGTGCCTTCATTGGAAGTATATTCATCGCTGTCGAGCAATTTCAGGATGCGGTCGGTGCTGACGATCCCCATCTGCAGCGTGTTGAAACGGTCTGCGAGCTGTCGGATCGGACGAAAGAAGAGGTTGATAAACATCACAAACGCCGTAACCGTACCAAACGTAATTTCAGCACCCAGAATCTGCTTTGAACCGTACCATACCACCAGACCGGTACCTGCCGCCGCGATTACGTCCGCCACGGGGTAATAAACGGAATAGTAAAGGATAGACCGGATGTTCGCATTACGGTGTACCTTGTTAATCTCCCTGAATTTCTTATATTCAATATCTTCGCTGCTGAAAATCTGCACGATACCCATTCCGGTAATGTGCTCTTGTACAAATGCATTAAGATTAGAAACGGCAGCGCGTACCTCGTTAAAGGAGTCCTTGATCTTCTCTTTGAAAACGTAAGTACAGAAAAGCATGAGCGGGATCATGGAAAGGCTGATGATCGAGAGCTTCCAGTCGGTGTAAAACATCACGGCGATGATCAGCACCAGTTGCAGAATGTCCCCGGCGATGGCGGCCATACCGTCGCTGAATACGTTGGAAAGTGTTTCTACATCGGAAATCGTACGTGTCACCAGCCGGCCGATGGGCGTGTTATCAAAGAATTTGAGCCTCAAACCAATGATTTTCTGGTACAACTGCACGCGGATGTCGCGTATAATGTACTGCCCGAGCCAGCCCGACATGTACGTATTCCAAAACTGTGCGATACCCTGAAAAACGGTAACGACCAGCATGGCAACGAGCATTACGGTGAGTTGCACATAATCTCCGCTAGCGATCGGCGTGTCGATGGTATATTTGATCAGCAGGGGCATTAGTGGCGCCAGCACCGCATTGAGCAATATAATGGCTATGAGCAGGTAAAACTGCTTTTGATAAGGACGAACGAATGCATATAGACGCCTTAAGGTAGGAAGATCGAATATCTGGCCGCTTTTGGTTTCCTGGTTCACCTGGTAGCTTTTAAATTACAGTGGTTGTTCTGGATCAACAATGCAAAAGTAGAAAATGTCACAAAGCCGATAAAAATTCTGGCAAGCGGCGTATATCTTTTTCAAATACACTACATTAACGTTTTAAAGCCTGGATATAGTCAATATGGAGCTGTTTCTGAGTTTATGTTTAGGAATAGGCCTGAGCGCAAGTTGCGGTTTCAGGATATTTCTGCCGATGCTGGTCGCGAATATCGCCGCCATGAACGGGTGGATCACTCCCGGGGAACAATTCGGGTGGCTATCCTCCTGGACGGCCTTTTTGGCCTTGGGAACAGCTACATTACTCGAAATAGCGGGGTATTACATTCCATTTGTCGACAACCTGCTGGATACCGTCACTACGCCCGCAGCCGTGGTTGCCGGGACATTGCTCACCACTTCGTTCATCGAAATCGACAATCCGATGCTGCATTGGGGGCTCGGGCTGATCCTTGGGGGCGGAACGGCCGGGCTTGTCCAGGCTGGTACGGGTATCCTGCGGTTACTTTCGTCTAAGACAACGGCAGGCATCGGCAATCCGGTGGTTTCGACCGTGGAAAACGTTGCGTCATTCGGGCTGTCGGGCCTTGCGGTGTTTCTGCCGGTGATTGCGTTGGTGCTGGTAGTATTGTTGGTTCTCTGGCTTTTGAAACGATTAATGAATTTGAAAAAGTCTTAATGCATGGTTTTCGTGTCTGATGCTATCCCCGTCCATTCCCTCCCAAAAACGCCCAGCCAGGTACCTGCATTAAAAATTTTCAGGTTTAAAAACAGCCTTGACGTCCAGAAGGACGGGCCTATCCAGTCGGAGCCTATCCAGTCGGGGCCTATCCAGTCGGGGCCCATATCCCTGCCCATTACCCCACTCCCGACCGACGCGCCTCACCGGCATACCTATTACGAGATCCTCTTTATTGAAGAAGGGCAGGGTTTTCACGAGATCGACTTTCATTCCTATAATATCCAGGGAGCGGGACTTCATTTCCTGACGCCGGGGCAGGTGCATTTACTCACCTTTTCAACTTCTTTCCAGGGCTATATTGTCGCGTTTTCCGAAGATTTCTATACTTTTTATAACCCCGTCAATCCCTCGCTTTCGCAGTTGCCATTCTTCCAGCCCGCGCGCAGGCAGCCTATTCTTACGCTATCCGAAAGTGACAAGCATTATTTCCACAACATCCTCGAAAACATGGTCACCGACCATTTGAATGCTGAAACAGACCAGACGCTCATTGGACGGTATTTGGGATTGTTATTACAAAAATGTGCCTTCCTCACGCAGCACAATGCACAGTCGGCCGAGTCTTCCGCACTTTCCGTACCCGAGCTGGCAGGCCGGTTTCAGGAGTTGGTCGAAAAAAACTTCCGGCAAATGCATGAAGTGCAGCAATATGCCAGTCAGCTGTCTGTCACACCCGATTATTTAAGCAAAATCATCAAAAAAGCCCTTGGTGTGTCGTGCCAGGAATACATCCTCGACAAGCTGCTCCTCGAAGCCAAGCGGCTCCTCGTTTTCAGCAACCTGAGCAGCAAGGAAATCGCCTACCATATCCAGATGGACGACCCGTCCTATTTCAGCCGCATCTTCAAAAAGAAAACCGGCCTTACCCCGAACGAGTACCGCGAACATGTTCGGAAAAGTACCATTTAATAGCAAATTTGTACCTTGCTATCCCTTTTCACTGCGAATATCTTTGTATTATCCAAAATTTAAATGGCTAAATAATACTATTGATATAAGTTATGCAGATAAAAAACGAACTGACGGCGGCTTCACTCCAACCCAAGATCGACCGGCTCTGGGCGCTCTCCGGCGAGAAAATCAAGCTCATCAATAAAGAGTACGACAATTCGAAAGGAACGCCCGTTTTCACCGTAAATGGCAAATATACCCTTCGCGGCTGGACGGAATGGACACAGGGTTTCCAGTATGGCGCGGAGGTTTTGCAATTCGACGCAACCGGCGACGAAAGCTACCTCGCGAGTGCCCGTAAGAACACCGTCGAGTCTATGGCTTCCCATGTGGGACATTTTGGCGTGCACGATCATGGCTTCAACAATGTGAGCACGTATGGCAATCTGCTGCGTCTGATGAACGAAGGTGTGATTCCCGAAAACAAATGGGAACGCAACTTTTACGAAATCGCGCTGAAAGTATCCGGGGCCGTACAGGCGCGCCGCTGGACAGGCATTAAGAATGGTCAGGGCTTCATTCACTCGTTCAACGGCCCACACTCGTTGTTCGTTGATACGATCCGTTCGGTAAGGGCTCTGATGGTTTCACATTTGCTCGGCCATAGCTATATGGGTGAGAATGATTTGAAAACCAGCCTGCTCGAACGTGGAACGCTGCACTCGATTGCTACTGCCAATTATTCGGTTTACTACGGCGAAGGCCGCGACAGCTACGACCTTTGGGGCCGTACCGCCCATGAAAGCGTGTTCAACACCAACGACGGAAATTACCGCTGCCCCAACTCGCAGCAAGGCTTCTCGGGCTTCACCACCTGGACACGCGGCCTCGCATGGGCAATGGTAGGGTTCGCCGAACAGCTCGAGTCGCTGGCCAGCTTCTCCGACGAAGAACTGGCACCGCTCGGCGGACGCGCTGAAATCGAGCGCATTTACCTGAAGGCGGCACAGGCTACCTGCGATTTTTACATTGCCAATACTGCTTCCGACGGCATTCCTTACTGGGATACCGGCGCTCCGCAAATACACAAACTGGGTGATTATACTTCCAGAGTTTCCGATCCTTACAACGAATTCGAGCCGATCGACAGCTCTGCAACGGCCATCGGCGCACAAGGATTGCTTCGCCTCGGCAAATACCTGAAAGACAAAGGACAATCCGATGCCGGGAACCGTTACTGGCAAGCCGGTCTGACAGCCGTGGATTCGCTTTTTGCAGAGCCATACCTTTCAACTGATCCTACACACCAGGGTTTGATTCTGCATTCGATCTACCACCGTCCGAATGGCTGGGATAATGTGCCGGCCGGCCAGAAGATTCCATGCGGCGAATCGAGTATGTGGGGCGATTACCATGCACGCGAACTGGCACTTTACCTGCACCGGATCAATAAGGGGTTGCCTTATTACTCATATTTGGGCGCAGTGAAATAACGCTACTGTCAGCCTGGTGCTAGCGTTGTGTCATCCTGAGCGGAGTCGAAGGATAATTGCGGCGTCGCCAAAACCCTTCGACTGCGCTCAGGGTGACATGAACGAATCGAACCAAGTCTATTTAAAACAAATTACCGAATTGGAAAACATAACACTCAACCGGTGCTGTATCCACACCATTACAACGAAGCCCTGGGGACTTTCGGAGGCGGTGGAAAACTATGCTGCCGCCGGCGTGAAAGGCATTAGCATATGGCAGAATGCTATTGAGGGTATCGGGCCGCACCGTGCAGGCGAAATCATCCGCGGTGCCGGACTGGAAATTGTCTCTTACGTACGCGGCGGGTTTTTCCCGCATACCAGCAGCGCCGGACGTGCACAGGCGATCGACCATAACCGCAAGCTTCTCGAAGAGGCCGCAGCTTTGAGCGCGCCGATGATCGTCCTGGTATGCGGTGCATCACCCGACCAGTCGCTGGAAACATCGCGTGACCAGATTCGCGAGGGGATTGCTGCCATTCTGCCGCTGGCGGAAAAACTGGGCGTAAAACTGGCCATCGAGCCACTGCACCCGATGTATGCCGCCGACCGCTCGGCGATCAACACCATGGCGCAGGCGAATGACATGGCCGAGTATTTCAAATCACCCTTCGTGGGCGTGGCCGTGGACGTGTACCATTTGTGGTGGGATGCTGATCTGGAAAAAGAGATTGCCCGCTGCGGAGCCAATGGTAATCTGCTCGCTTACCACGTCTGCGACTGGAAGGTAAACACCCTCGATCTTTTGAACGACCGCGGTTTAATGGGTGAAGGGTGTATTGATTTGAAAAAGATCCGCGGCTGGGTGGAAGCGACGGGCTTCAACGGCTTTTGCGAGGTGGAGATCTTCTCGAATATCCATTGGGCTAAGGACCAGCATTTGTTTTTGAGTGAGATAACTGAGGCATTTCTTAAAACTGTATAAACAACAATGACAACACATACCATTGGCATTATCATGAACGGCGTAACCGGCCGTATGGGTACGAACCAGCATTTGTTACGTTCTATCAAAGCCATTATCGAGCAAGGCGGCGTTAAAATCTCTTCCGACGAGGTGATCATGCCTGACCCGATCCTCGTGGGCCGCAACGAGGCAAAACTGCAAGCGCTTTGCAAGCAATCGGGCGTGCAGAAATACACGACCGACCTCGACTCGGTCATGTCCGATCCGCATTATCAGATCTATTTCGATGCGCAGGTAACCGGCCGTCGTGCAGCTGCTGTGAAGAAGGCCATTAAAGCCGGAAAGCACATTTATTGTGAAAAACCAACCGGTACCACCACCGAAGAGGCATTGGAGCTTTACGACCTTGCTACCAAGGCTGGTTTGAAAAACGGCGTGGTACAGGATAAGCTCTGGCTACCTGGAATGGTCAAATTGAAACGATTGATGGAATCCGGTTTCTTCGGAAAGATCCTTTCGGTAAGAGGCGAGTTTGGTTACTGGGTATTCGAAGGTACGAGTATTCCTGCGCAACGCCCTTCGTGGAACTACCGCAAAGAAGACGATGGTGGTATCATCGTGGATATGCTTTGCCACTGGCGGTATGTACTGGATAACCTGTTTGGAAATGTAAAAGCCGTTTCCTGCCTGGGCGCAACGCACATTCCCGAGCGTATTGACGAAAATGGTAATACTTATAAATGTACTGCCGACGACGCCTGCTACGCCACATTCGAACTCGAAGGTGATGTAATCGCCCATTTCAATTCGTCATGGACCGTACGAGTACGCCGCGACGACCTGCTGACGCTGCAAGTTGACGGAACACACGGCTCGGCTGTTGCTGGTCTGCGCGATTGTTACATACAGCATTATGGCAATACGCCAAAACCGGTATGGAACCCCGATATCGCCCAGCCAATCCCATTCTTCGACGGCTGGTCGAAAGTGCCTGAGCAAGAGATCTACGACAATGCATTCAAGGTGCAGTGGGAGCTGTTCCTGAAACATATTGTAAAAGACGAGCCATTCCCCTGGGATTTGAAAGCCGGTGCGCGTGGTGTGCAGCTCGCCGAAAAAGGCCTCGAAAGCTGGGAAAAACGCCAATGGGTTGACGTGCAGGAGTTATGAAAAAGACCGCATTAATCACCGGTGGAAGTCGCGGCATCGGTTTTGGCATTGCCAAAGCCCTTGCCAAAGAGGGATATAACCTGGCGATCAACGGCGTCCGCGACGAAGCGGGCGCTGCCGATGCCCTCAACGAATTGCGCGAACTGGGCGCCGAAGTAGCCTATTGCCAGGGAAGTATCGCCAGCGCCGCCGATCGGGAAGCTATTGTTGAAAAAGCATATTCCGTTTTCGGGCAGATCAACCTGCTCGTCAACAATGCCGGGATTGCGCCTCGCGTGCGGCTTGACCTTCTCGAAACGACTGTCGAGAATTACCAGGAAGTAATGACGACCAACCTCGAAGGCCCTTTCTTTTTTACCCAGGCCATCGGCAAACGCATGGCTGCTGCCAAACAGGATAACCACGCATTTGAGGCTGCGATCATTTTCGTGACGTCCATTTCTGCGACGGTAGCCTCCATCAATCGCGGTGAATATTGTATTTCAAAAGCCGGGCTTGCCATGACTAACCTGCTTTTCGCGGTGAGAATGGCAGAATTCAATATTCCGGTTTATGAGATCCGGCCGGGTATTATTGCCACCGACATGACTTCCAAAGTACAGGAAAAATATGACAACCTGTTCCAGAGCGGCATTGCTTTACAGCCACGCTGGGGCACACCAGAGGACGTCGGCAAGGCAGTAGCGTCGCTAACGAGAGGCGACTTCCCGTACTCCACAGGCCAGGTAATAGGCGTGGACGGCGGAATGCTGATCGACAGGTTGTAATTTCTCCATCAAAAACCCTAGCCCTATGTCAACAACAACAAACAATACCCAACCTTCGCTGCTTTCGCAGTTGTTGCAAGTGCCAGTAATAGTGGCTGCATTGGGCTACCTGGTCGATATGTACGACCTCTTTTTGTTCAGTGTAGTGCGGGTACCGAGTCTCAAAGCGCTGAACGTCGCCGACGATCAGCTGCTCAACGAGGGCATCAATTTATTGAATTACCAAATGGCAGGAATGCTGATCGGCGGCGTGTTGTGGGGTGTGATAGCGGATAAAAGAGGTCGGCTTTCTGTGCTTTTCGGGTCGATAATCATGTATTCACTCGCCAATATCGGCAACGGATTTGTTACATCGCTTGATCAATATGCAATCCTTCGCTTTATTGCGGGCGTGGGCCTGGCCGGTGAGCTTGGAGCCGGGATTACGCTTGTTACCGAAGTCCTGCCGAAAGAAATACGGGGCTATGGCACCACACTGGTAGCCACATTGGGTGTTTTAGGAGCTATTTTGGCTTATTTCGTAGCCGATTTGTTTGCCTGGCGCATATCTTATTTTGTAGGAGGCGGCATGGGTTTGTTGCTTTTGGTATTGCGCTTCAATGTTTTCGAATCGGGAATGTTTAAGCACGCTAAGGAACGATCGGTTGACCGCGGTAATATTTTCATGATCCTCACAAATGGCAAGCGCCTGGGCAAGTACCTGATGGCGATCCTGGTAGGGCTACCGATTTGGTTTGTGGTGGGGATTCTCATTACTTTTTCACCCGAATTCGGGGCTGCGAAGGGTATCGAGGGGATCAATGCGGGCAAAGCAGTGATGCTGGCTTTTTCAGGGCAGGTTGGAGGAGACATCGTCAGTGGTTTACTTAGTCAGTACATGCGGAGCAGGAAGAAGGTCATCAGACTTTTTATTGTACTGTCGCTTGCAATGGTGATCGGCTATTTGCTAATTCCGATGCAGGATTTGTTCTCCTTCTACTTGCTTTGTACCTTGCTCGGATTCTGCAATGGCTACTGGACATTGTTCATTACTATTGCGGCAGAGTTGTTCGGTACGAACCTGCGGGCGACTGTGGCGACGACAGTACCCAATTTTGTGCGCGGCGCGACGATTCCGCTGGCAGCATTGTTTGTTCGTTTCAGACCCGACCTGGGCGTAGTCCAGAGTGGGTTGGTAATAGGTGTGGCAACGTCCGTAGTAGCATTGCTGGCCTTATATTTCCTTGAAGAGACATTTACAAAGGATATGGACTTTGTAGAAAAAGAATAGTTTCGGTTTTAGTTTTAGTTAAAAGCGGCCCCCACAGATGGAGGGCCGTTTTTTTTAACAGTTATTAACACTTTTCCAAGCAACACTCCCGTAACAATCTCAGTCTCTTGGTTACAAATTCAAAAATAGCCATGAGATACCGTTCAATTGCTTATGCTGGGAATCAACCACTTGTCCCACCCGAAATTCCGCTCGTGTACTTTGATTCCGAAGCTACAAGAAGCCGGTCTTACCTTTGTCGTGTTCTTAAAATAGAACAAAATTTATAGCCATAAAAATAAAACAGCCATGAAAACAACAGTTAAAACCTTCATCTGCGCATTTGCGCTTGCAGCCGCTTCTTTCACTGCCCAGGCAGCCGACAAAGGAGCACACAAAGCATCCACTTTCGGAACTGGCATTTATGCCACCAAAACCGGTAAAATCAACGTTCTCGTCGACAAAGGCAGCACTGACACCAAAACAATATTGTTGCTCAAAGACGCCGAAGGAACCGTCGTATACCGCGAAACAGTGTCGAGAGAAAACAAAAAATTCGGACGTACTTTGAACCTCGATGCCATGGAGCCGGGCAAGTACAAGCTGGACATTATCAGCGGCAACGAAGTCCAAACAAAAACTTTCGAGCTGACCGATCAAAAAGTAGAACGTATTCTGACAGTTAAGTAAGGTTCAAATACATAGTATCCGGGCGGCACCTTCCCATTGCGGGAGGTGCCGCTTTTTTGTTACGACGCATGCTGATTCTCACAAAGCTGCAAGAGCTTTCGCTAAAACAAAAATTGACACTTTCAAATAAATGAGTTACAAAATTGCAAGGAGATCAACGACATAGCTCACTTTTTGCCTTTTAATAGTCACTGAAAATCACTCTTCAATATGGATACCCGTCGAGATTTCCTGCAAAAACTGACATTAGGCGTCGGCGTAACAGCGTTGAGCGACCTCCCTGCTTCTGCGCGTGAGCTGTACTCCGGCCCGAAGGCCGACAAACAATTGCGCGTGGCATTAATGGGGTTGGGCAGCTATGCAACCCGTGTGGCCGAAGCGATGAAGGATTGCAAAATGGCAACGCTCGTGGGAGCTGTTTCGGGGACGCCCTCGAAGCTCGAAACCTGGAAGCAGAAATATAATATCCCGGAGAAAAACACTTACAATTACGAGACGGTTAGCAAAATCAAGGATAACCCGGACATCGACATTGTATACATTACCACGCCGAATTCCCTGCATCACAAGCACGTCCTGCAAATTGCCGCGGCCGGCAAGCATGTGATTTGCGAAAAACCAGTTGCCGACAATGCACAGCAAACGCGGGAAATGATCGCCGCTTGTAAAAAGGCGGGCGTAAGGTTTTATATAGGCTACCGGATGCATTTCGAGCCTCATACGCGTGAGCTTATACGTATGCGTGAGGCGGGCGAGCTCGGCAAGATCATGCATGTGAACAACTATATGGGTTTCAAATCCGGCGACCCAAACCAATGGCGGTTGAAAAAGGCCCTCGCAGGCGGCGGCGCGATGATGGACGTGGGCATTTACGCGCTTAACGGCGCCCGGTACGCCACGGGTGAGGAGCCTATCTGGGTTACTGCGCAGGAAACGAAAACCGATCCGGTGAAATTTAAGGAAGTCGACGAGACGATTATGTTCCAGCTGGGCTTCCCGAGCGGCATTGTCGCGAGCTGTGGAACCACTTATGCATTCAATAACTACGAGCGGCTATATGTCGTTGGTGAAAAAGGATTTGTAGAGTTAAGTCCTGCTTTTGGCTACGGCCCTATCAAAGGCCGTACGCATCTCGGCCCGATGAACCAGCCCGTAGTCACGCATCAGACACTTCAAATGGACGGCATTGCCGATATCATCCTCAACAACAAGCCCGATCCGAATGTGACCGGAGAGGAAGGATTGAAGGACATGATCGTTGTCGACGCGGTGTATGAATCTATCCGCAAAGGCGGGGCGAAGATTATGCTGGCTGGGAAATAGCACCGACATCGTCGCAGACTGCCCAAAATCCTCACTACCAAAATCAACACTTTACTGGAAACGCAATAGCAGCCTAAAAAAAATTTCAGGCTGCTATTGCGCAACCGATTAATTGCGCATATATTTGCAATCGATCGATTGCGCAATTAATCAGAATGAAATGAGACGAGATGTTTTTCAGGCCATTGCAGACCCTACAAGAAGGGATATCATTGGCCTCATCGCGAAAAAACCGATGACCCCCAATGCAGTGGCAGAATCCTTCGGTGTGAGCCGTCAGGCGATTTCGAAGCATATACAAATCCTGCTCGAATGTGGCCTGCTCGGTATCAATCCACAGGGACGTGAACGCTATTACACGGTGCAGCCCAAAAAGCTGGCGGAAGTGGCCGACTGGATCGACCCGTTCCGCAAAATGTGGGAAGGCCGGTTTGAGAAACTGGACGACATTATAAACACTTTAAAAAACGAACAACATGGCAACGAAAAATGAAACCAAAATCATTGCAGAAGAAGGCAAACAGGAGCTATTTATCATCCGCGAATTCGAAGCGCCGCGAGAGATTGTCTTCCGTGCATTCAGCGAAGAGGATTTGCTCACACAATGGGCAGGGGGGCCAAACGATATGACGGTGCGTTATGAGAAATTCGAACCCTACGCAGGCGGCTCCTACCGTTTCATCAACACAATTCCCGGCAATGCAATGGAATTCGCATTCCACGGCGTATGCCACGAGCATACAGCACCTGAGCGGATCATTCAGACATTTGAATTTGAAGGCCTGCCCGAAAAAGGCCACGTGATACTGGAAACGTCCCGCTTTGAAGACTTACCCGGCGGTCGGTCACGTCTCACCGTTCAGTCTGTATTCCAGTCCGTTGCCGACCGCGACGGGATGGTGCAGGCAGGAATGGAACGCGGGGTAGTGGATTCGTATACGCGGCTTGATGAACTACTGGAAAAAGTGGCTGTCTAATACCGAAATGAGTATCGATAAAAGGCAACTGGCAATGACCGGTTGCCTTTTAAGTCGTATTACCCTATTATTACACACAACATATCCAAACCATCCAGCCATGAAAGACTACCCGCAATCCGTCCGGAGAAAAGACCGGCAAGAGACCGACACTTCTTTCCTCCACGAAATACTCGACAATGCCGTTTCCTGTTCGATTGCCATTGAAAAAGAGGGTTATCCGTTGATCCACGTCGCGTTTTATCATTTCGACGCGGCCAATAATGATATCATCTTCCATTTTTCCAAGCACGGACACGCAGGCGATGAAATTACCGATGGCAAAAAAGCGAGCATTTCAATATACAAATATGGGAGACTCTACACCGCTGCCAAAGCCGTTGATTTTGGTTGCGAATATCAAAGCGTGATCATTTACGGCACAATCAGGATTATCGAGGGAGAGCAAGAAAGAATGCAAGCGATGAGCGATTTCTTCGATCGCTATTTTGCGCACATTCCCGACAGCAGTTACGAGGCATTCACCGCTGCACAGAGCAAGCCTATCCACGTAGCTAAGCTCCGAATCGAACAATGGTTTGGCAAAGAACACGCGCTGCCTGCAATTGCAACAGACGCATTTTTCCCTGCTTTCCCATCAGTAATGCAACCCCGCGAAGCGTAACACCTTCGACTTTCAAAACAGTAAAGCAGCCCCCTATTCCGACTTTAATACACTGACCCGGTTCGAACCAACGCCGGGCACGGTATTACCATGCAAAAATCTAAAATCATTATTCCGGTGCTGGCTGGCATTGCCGCGCTGTTTTACCCCGTTTTACTATCTGCACAAATCATGGATTCGAAATCAATTGTCGCGCCGGGAGCGCAGGTCGAGAAGCTGGGTGATGGATACAAATTTACCGAAGGACCGGTACCTGATAAGGACGGCAATGTGTTTTTCACCGATCAGCCTAACAATAAGATCATCCGCTGGGACGCCGAAACGGGCGCTTTCAGTACGTTTTCCGACAAAGCAGGCCGCGCCAATGGCATGTATTTCGACAAAAAAGGGAACCTTATAGCATGCTCTGACGAGGATAATCAGGTTTGGTCATTTGACAAGAAAGGCAATCCGACAGTACTTGTGAAGGACTACGAAGGCAAGCTGCTCAACGGCCCCAACGACCTCTGGATTGACGCCAAAGGCGGCATTTACCTCACCGACCCCCTCTACAAACGCGACTACTGGAAACGTGACCCCGCCATGCAGCAGGATGGTCAACATGTTTATTACCTCAGTCCCGACCGCAAAAAATTCACCCGGGTTGATGAAAAGTTGAAAAAACCCAATGGCATTATAGGCACCCCGGACGGCAAGAAACTCTATGTAGCAGACATCGGTGACAGCAAAACGTATGTTTACGATATTCAAAAAGATGGCACACTGACCAACCGGCAACTATTCGTTTCCAAAGGTTCCGACGGGATGATCCTCGACGAAGAGGGCAATCTATATATCACCGGCGACGGTGTCACGATTTTTGATAAAACAGGTACGCAAATCGCGCATTTTCCGGTGCATAAAGGATGGACGGCTAATGTCTGCTTTGGCGGCAAGAAACGCGATATGCTGTTTATCACTGCTGAAACAGCGGTGTATGGCTTAAAAATGCGGGTAAAAGGCGTAAAGTAACCTTACAGAACTCCTGCAATGGCGGAATTTCCCGATTGAAAGGGAAACTCCGCCATTCTTTTTGATCTGCTGCAACGGTTTGAGTGTATATGTCGTCATGGTCAAATACAATATTCCATACTAGATTACCACTAGGCTCGTTACTCAAACTAACCCGTACTTTCTTCTATGCGACTGACTTTTACGGCTTTTCTCTTCCTTTCCCACATTATTTCTTTTGCTCAGAATCGCGTTACTATCAGTGGTTTTGTGAGGGAAAAAGGCAGCCAGGAGCAGCTTCCGGGAGTGAATGTGTATATCGATAACACCCCATACGGCGCAGTGACGAATACCTACGGTTTTTACTCCCTCACATTGCCGGCATCTGATTCCGCGACTGTCTCATTCTCCTTTGTAGGTTATGAAAAACAGCTGAAACGAGTGTCGCTCCAGAACAATACCGAACTGAATATTTTTCTTCCCGCCATTACACAACTCGAAGAAGTGGTCGTGTCGGCCCGCAAGCAGGACGACTATGTGAGCCGGACGGTGCAAATGAGCAAAGTCGAAATCCCGATCCAGCAGTTGAAGAAAATACCGGCATTCTTCGGCGAGAAGGACGTGTTGCGGGTCTTACAGCTTATGCCGGGTGTGCAAAAGGGTACCGAAGGGCAAACGGGCTTGTATGTACGCGGGGGCGGACCCGACCAGAACCTCATTATCCTCGACGACGCGGTGGTTTACAATGCCAATCACCTCTTTGGTTTTTTCTCGATCTTCAATTCTGACGCGCTTAGGAGTGTGGAATTGACCAAAGGCGGCTTTCCGGCCCGATATGGTGGCAGGCTGTCGTCGGTATTGGAAATGAACATGAAGGAAGGCAGCAAAGAGAAACTGCATGGCGAGGGCGGAATAGGCCTGATCTCCTCGCGGTTAACGCTCGAAGGGCCTATTTCGAAGGGAAAATCTTCTTTCCTGATTTCCGGCCGGCGCACATACATCGATTTTCTCGCAAAGCCGCTGATCGCCCGGCAGCAGCGGGGCGCCGACAGTCAGGTGAAGCCCGGTTATTACTTTTATGATCTGAATGCCAAGATGAATTACGACCTTGGCAGTAAAGACAAATTGTACATCAGCGGCTATTTCGGCCGCGACAAGTTCCACGCCAACGAAAAAAGCAGCACTTCCGAAACCCGGGCCGGCCTCGACTGGGGCAATGCAACGGCTACCGTTCGCTGGAACCATGTATTGAACCAGAAACTGTTTGTCAATACCTCCTTCATTTTCAGTAATTTCAAATTTGGAGTTTCCAGTTATTCCAAAGATTTGAATAGTGATGGTTCCCTGGACGACGAGTTCAGTCTTGAATACGATTCGAGGATCCGCGATCTCGGCGTGAAAACGGATTTTGATTTTTATCCTTCGGCAAAGCACGCGGTGAAATTCGGTGGGCAGGCCACTTTTCACAAATTTGTCCCATCGGCGCTTGCAATCTCCGGTTCATTTATCACTAATCCGATTGAACGATCGGTGAAGCCGGTTTACTCGCTCGAATCGGGGCTTTATATCGAAGATACCTGGCAGGCCTTAGATGCATTGAAGATCAATGCAGGGCTAAGGGTAAGCACATTTCAGACCGAGGTTAAAACTTACGTACGACCCGAGCCGCGCATTTCGGCTGCATTACGCCTGGCAGAGAACCTTTCGTTCAAGGCATCGTACGCGCGCATGAACCAATATGTGCATTTGCTTTCAAATACCGGCCTCGGCCTTCCGACCGACCTTTGGGTCCCTACTACCGCACGCGTAGCGCCTCAGCAATCCGAACAAGTGGCGGCGGGCTTTGCCAAAGACTTTGAACGCCCGGCGCTCACGGTTACGCTCGAAGGCTATTATAAAAAAATGAACAACATCCTGAACTACAAGGAAGGCTCGTCTTTCCTAAGTATCAACGGCGAGAATGCGAACGAGCTCAGCTGGGAAGATAATGTTACCGCGGGTAAGGGATGGTCGTATGGGGGTGAGTTTCTGGTTCAAAAGAAAACCGGACGATTCTCCGGCTGGATCGGTTACACATTGTCGTGGACCTATTGGAAATTCCCCGAACTGAATTTCGGCAAAACGTTCTTCCCGCGTTACGACCGCCGTCACGATCTTTCTGTGGTGGGAATCTATGAGCTGAGCAAAAGAATTACGGTGTCGGCCACATGGGTGTATGGCACCGGCAATGCATTGACACTCCCCGTGTCGAGCTATCGCGCGGCGACCGACAACTTCTTAACCCGCCTTACTTCCGACGGCAAACCTGCGATCAACTGGTTCGGCCCGACAGTCAGCGAATATGGCCAGAAAAACAGCTACCGCGCCGAGCCGTTCCACAGGATGGATGTCGCCATTCAATTCCACAAAAAGAAAAAGCGGCATGAGCGTACTTGGGAGTTCGGCGTCTACAATGCCTATAACCGCAGGAATCCGTTTTTCTACAATATCGACGAGGAAATCATCATTCTTCCCAATGTAATGCCTGCTACACCGGTTCCCAAATACACGTTGAAGCGCTATTCGCTGTTTCCGGTACTGCCCTATTTCAGCTATAACTTTAAATTCTAAAAGCGGCTATGCTTCCCAGATATATCATTTTACTGTCTCTGACATTCCTGCTGGCAGCATGCGAATCGCTTGTGACGGATGTCGATCAGGCCAACCTACCCCAAGTGGAATCGAAATTGGTGGTGCAATGCTTTATTTCTCCGCAAGCCGCCCGCATCAATGTGGTCGTAACAGAATCCATTCCGCTGTTTACCGAGCCGGATCTGAAAGGCGGTGTAATCCCCAATGCCGTCGTGAAATTATCCGACGGAGCGCGGGAAATCGTCATTCCGTTCGATACAACCAACCAGCTCTACTCGATCGATAAATCGGCCCTCAGCATTTCACCGGGGAAAACCTATTTTCTTTCGGTAACGAATGGTGTGCGATCGGTAAGCGCAAGCTGCACGGTTCCGGCAAGCGCGGTGGTTCCGAAAACCTATGAAATCGACACCGCTTCTTCCGGCGATATTTCGGCTCGGGATACTTCACTAACCGTTAAGTACACCTGGAACGACATTGCCGGGCAGGCCAACTATTATCGGGTGCGCGCATCGCTCGACCTGGAATATAGCGTGCCGGAAGGCGTTACTTCCAATCAGGGACAACTCATAGAAAAAAGGGTCCGCAACCGGTTCAATTTCAACTGGGACGACGCGATTGGCAGAAACGATTTCCGCAACGACATAAACCTGGACGGGACCGATTTCAATTCACCCATCGGCCGGGTAAAACTGCCAAAGCCGCTTAGTTACACTGGCAACGACGGCACGGTGTACCTCTCCTTTCCAAAAAGCAAGATCATATCGGTCACGATGGAAGTGTACAATACCGACGAACATTATTTCAAATACCATCGCTCGGTACAAACGCGGGGCGATTCGGATAACCCATTCGTAGAACCGTCGCTGATCTACACCAATATCGAGGGTGGTTTGGGATGTTTCGGGTCGTACAACTCGGGGCAGTTGATTTATCGTCCCAAATAATCCCGGTTAATTCCTATTCCCGTTCTACAAATTCTGGCATATTGAGGTCAAAGTACCTCAATATGTACATCGCCGATTTGCCTTTTCCTGGCGAAAAACGACTGTACAGCAAGGCATACTTTTTTCCCGGATGATGATCAAACCGCTATCAATTGTTCAATCAATCAGATCGTCAATCTTAAAATAAAATATTATGGACTTGCAAGGATCAGACCAGGACAAGGTTAAGAAACCGCATCCTTCCAATAAAAACATGAGTGAGCCCGATACGCTCATCGAAACGCTTGAAGATTTGCAGGAGCAAGGCTATACCTATGATTTTAACCTCACAGCCCATGCCCTGGAAATACATCAGGACGACGGCATTTGCCTGACGTTGTCACCCGAAGATTTCGACATTGTACAGGTTTACCGGTTCGAAGGGATGACCAACCCGTCGGATATGTCGATTTTATATGCCATCGAGTCGAAAGACGGATTGAAAGGAACACTTGTGAGCAGCTATGGTGTGTATGCCGACGCGATGTCCAATGAAATGATCAAAAAACTGGATACGCGTAGCTCATTGATCGTCCATCATCCCGAAGATGACGATATGGCCCATTGATTTTCCTGATATGATTAACCTTAGATAAATGTTGCTTTGGCGATCGGCAAAGCAACATTTTTGATAAAAAGCGAACTGACCATGGAAATGATCGAACTGACCGAAGAACTTATTGAATCAGCCGAGCAACGGGCTGCCGGCCAGCCATACCCGCAATTTGTCAAGAACCTGAAAGCCCTCGGGGTTGACAACTATGAGGTGAAGGTAAAGAACCGTAAACGTACTTATACGTCCGTTCAGGGCGACAAGCTGATCATAGCCGGCGATTTGCCAGAATTTGAATGCGCAGAAACATTTGAGATGGAAGAGGTGAAGGCGGCCATCAAACGCACCCAGGATGGCATTACCGACTACCCCACTTTCCTACGCGAGATCGGCGCTGCGGGCATACACACATACGTAGCCGACCTCACAGGCATGAAAGTGATTTACCAGGGACCAAATTCCGAATACGAGTATGAGGAATTGATCCCTGATGTTTAAAAGTTGTTCAGCCTGCCGCTCAACATTTCGAGCTGATCATCGGTAAAATCGAGGTGCGTTACAAATCTGACCAGCCCCTTGCCGAACGTCACAGCCAGAATTCCGGCCTCGGCAAGGCGGCTTACATATTCTTTTTCTGTAATTCCGTCGTTCAGCCGGATGATGACAATGTTGGTATCGACCGGAAAGATCTCGGCCACCTCGGGCCTTGCAGCAAACAGCTGCCCTATTGCTCTGGCTCGGCTGTGATCTTCCTTCAACCGATCAATGTTGTGATCGAGTGCATAAATGCCTGCTGCGGCCAGAAACCCCGCCTGCCGCCAGCCACCGCCCATTACCTTACGGAAACGGCGCGCCTCACGAACCATTTCATGCGTTCCCAGAAGCAACGAACCCACAGGACAGCCCAGGCCTTTGGAGAGACAAATGCTGATGCTGTCAAATACCTGCCCGTATTGAACCGGCGTCTCGCCCGTTTCGACCAGTGCATTAAAAAGCCTCGCGCCATCCAGGTGCAACGGAATGTTACGTTCCCGGCAAACATCGCGGATCGCTTCGATTTCCTTCAAATCATAGTAGCACCCGCCACCTTTGTTCATAGTGTTTTCGAGCGAAATTAGCCTCGTAACGGTCGAGTGGACGTCGTTCTCCGGACTGATCGCTTCACTGACCTGCTGTGCCGAGATTCTTCCGCGATCGCCGTCCAGCAGTTTCACGGACGAAAAGGCGTTCAGCATAATGCCCCCGCCTTCGTACAGGTAAATGTGCGAATGTTTGTCGCAGATCACGTCACTGCCCGGACGGGTGTGGACGCGGATCGCCAGTTGGTTTGTCATGGTGCCGGAAGGGCAAAAAAGTGCATCTTCCATTCCGAAGAGTCTCGCAGCCTTTTCCTGCAATGCATTCACGGTCGGATCGTCACCAAAAACATCGTCGCCTACTTCCGCGCTCCACATGGCTTCCTGCATTTCCTGAGTAGGCCTGGTAATGGTGTCGCTGCGGAGGTCTATTTTCATTTCAAAAACATTCATGGGGTATTCGTTGCAATTTCGCGCCAAATTAATGCTTAAAGCTGATTTCCGGGCAGGCATTGCTTACTTTAAACGGGTATATTGCAGGCAAAATCATGCAATATGGAATTCCAGGAATATCTGAAATCAAAAAAAATAGATGCGGAAGCGTTCAGGAAAGGCGATGTTTTGCGCTACCAGGAATGGAGCACGCTTTTTGAAACCATGCATCCGGAAAGTTTCACAGGCCATAAAAAATTCCTTATCAACGAGATCCGCCGGCGTTATCTTCTCAAAGAGGATTAACCTCGCATTTCCTCCATCAGTTTCATCAATATCCCGACGGTCTTCTCGGTTTGCTCCTTGCTCGGTGTCGTGTCCCAATTGCCTACGATCCCATTGCTGCCGATGTAAATACCGTCTTTCCGGGCAATGAAATTGGCACCTTGCGTATACAGCTTGTAATTCACGTCACCTTGGGGAATAAGGCAGGAAAGCTGGCCGGAAACAGGCGTCAGTTCGCTGTCGTTGAATACCGGTTTTGCACCCAGTCCCATACAATTCACGACCACTTTTTCGGGCAATGCGTCGATATCTTCCAGCTTTTTGATCTCGTGGATTTTCACCTTTCCTCCGAACATCGTGAAATCCTGCAACTGGTGGCGCAAATAAGTCGGAATATTAAACATGATATTGGTCCTGCGTGTCACGTGGTCGGCTTTGAAAGGGTGTTCCTTCTTTTCCAGCCGCACGCGTTCCGGTAACAGACCATGTATTTCAAAATCCTCACCGCCTGCACCAGGTGTATAAACAGGTGCCTCCCTGAAAACGCCATATTCCTCTGCCCAGCTGGCAATATCATTCATTCCCAACAAAAATTGAAACCGGCGAAATGAGAACCGCGTCGCTTCTTCCCATATCGCCTCGAACCCGGGCTTCACGATTTTTTTGTCACAAACCCTCGACGCCGGCGACCAGGTGCCGGTCGCAAGGTTGCTCGTCACATTCGGCGGCACGTCTTTGGTGTAAATGGTCACCTCACAGCCGCTTTCCTGCAACAGCCGGGCCGTCGCTATCCCTACCGTCCCGCAGCCCAGCACGGCAACTTTCTGCTCGCCCGTAGCCAGTACATTCTTGCGCGCAATGTTGCCCGTGCCCCACGACAACGACCAGCCGCTGCCTCCATGGCCATAGTTGTGGACGATCGTCTTGTTTCCGATCTGCTCCACATCCAGCCGAGGCCCCGAGGCACGGAATGGCCGTAAACCGACCGTTTCTTTGACAATACGGTCCATCGAAAGGCGTAATTTGGGGATTTGATGGTAACCCCGGCTGATGTGAAAATGTTTGTCGGGATACCTCAACTCGGCTCTTGGCGCACAGGAAGTTGCAACGGCACCTAATGCGAAGCTGGCCGGAATGGCCTTTTCAAAGAAATTTCTGCGGTTCATTGGGTTGGGAGTGAATAGTAATGGAATTATGGAATTTAGCCACCAACCGCTGCGAATGCAAATTTTATATCGTTGTATTGAAAACTATCAAAACATTCTTTCCTGAAACATATTTTTCTCCATCCCGACACCGCTCTTAAATGCCAGTCAGTTTTTGGAAAGTGAAAAAGGCATATCCGCTTCCTGCGTGCCCCACTGCTTATTAGGTTTATCCCCCATTTGCAGCACCAGCGTTCCGCCTTTCAGGAGTTCTGAGTGGGTAATGTAAGTCCGGGTGAAAGGCTTGCCATTTAACGTCGCCGATTGAATGTATCGCGCATTGTCGGAAACGCCTTTTGCCTTTACGGTAAATTTGCGGTTCTTGCCCGTTTCTATTGAAATTTCTTCAAAAACCGGGCTTCCGAGCACATATTGGTCTGTTCCCGGTGCTACGGGGTAAAAGCCCATCATACTGAAAGCCAGCCAGGCCGACATTTGCCCTCCGTCCTCGTTGCCGCTCAGCCCTCCAACACTCGTATCATATTCACTTCTGATGATTGTCCGCGCCCACTGCTGTGTCTTCCAGGGCTGCCCGGCAAATGCATAGAGATACGCAATCTGGTGATTAGGTTCGTTGCCATGCCAGTAATGCCCCTGGTCGAACAGCGTGTCGAGCTTGGCGATGAAACGGCTTTTGCCGCCCATGATTTTTTGGAGCCCCGTAACATCCTGCGGCACAAACCAGGTGTATTGCGCGGGGGAGCCTTCGGTAATGAAGCTGGCACGTTTGGCAAACGGGTCAAAATCGGCAATCCAGCGGCCGTCGGCATACCGTCCACGCGCATAACCTGTCGACGGGTCGATCACATGCCGGTAATTAAGCGCCCGGTTGCGCAGCTGATCCGCATCTTCCTTTTTGCCCAGGCTAGTCGCCAGGGTCGATAAGCAAAAATCATCGTACGCGTATTCGAGCGTGCGCGACACCTGCTCGCGCTTGTGAAATGCCTGCCAAACGCTGTCTTCCAGCGGCACGTAACCATATTGCAGGTAGGATTTCAATGCCCGGCGTCCCTGCCCTGCTTCATAGCTTTTGGCATTGGTATTCACTTCGAATGCATTTTTACGGAGGAAGTTGTAGGCGCTGTTCACATCGAAGTTCCGGACGTTCTTTGTATAAGCATCTGCGATCACCGACAATGCGTGGTCGCCCACCATCGCCGCCGTATAGTGGTTCCAGCAGGGGAAAATCGGCATCCACCCTCCCTGCTCGGCCTTTTTCACGAGTGATTGCATCATATCGCCCGCACGTTTGGGTTCAAGCAATATTTCCAGCGGCATTGCGGCCCGGAAGCTATCCCACATACTGAAATCGCAATAATATTCGAAACCTTCGGCTTTTTGGAGCGGGGTACCGCCTGCAAACGAGGGATAGCTGCCGTCGACATCCGAGAAGAGCCTTGGTGAAAGTTTAGTCCTGTATAATGCACTGTAAAAAAGCGCCTTATCATTTTCACTACCAATAGCCGCTACTTTCCCCAAAGCCTCATTCCACGCATCGTGCGACGCTTTGCGGACAGCTTCGAATGATTTCGTACCTAATTCTTTTTCAAGATTCGCGCGTGCACCCTCAATGCTCGTGAATGACGTGCCTATGCGGACCGTTATCACCTGTTTCTCGTCACCGAACCCCACATACGCTCCGAGCCTTTCCCGGTTTCCTTTGCCGGTAAGTATCCTTCCCATTGGTGTAATGGTATCGCCCAACCACACACCCGACTGCATAAATTTCTGATCGAATTTCATCACAAAATACCCGCTGATACCGGCCGGCTGGCCCGCTCCCTGGTAAATACGGTGTACGGGGTTATAACCCACTATCTCCCCTCGCTCCCGGAGCACCTCCACAAAACCTTCCCCTTCGTCGCTATTGGGCTCTACTATGATAAATGACTCCTCCCCGCTCCCGAACTTGAAGCGCATAATCGCCGTCCGCGCCAGTGCAGTTACTTCCGCATGGATCTGATGATCCTGCAACCACACCCCATAATAATCGGGCGTACTTTCCTCTTTGTCGTGACTGAACACGCTGGCTCTTTTTTGGGGATCGGTAGTGAGCTCGCCCGACAGCGGCATCACGGTGACGGAGCCATAATCCTGTACGCACGAGCCATTGAGCCAATGCGTGCCGCGAAACCCCTGAAATTTATTATCGTTGTAGTAAAACGGCGCAATGCATTTGGTTTCTGTCGCGCGCGTTTGGGGCGTCCACTGGGTCATGCCATTGGGCACGCCCACAGCGGGGATGGTTTGTCCTTTCAGCTCGCTTCCTGCCTCGCTGTGTGCTTTGGCGCTTTCCGTTGCCGACGGGGCGGTACCGATCATCGTGGCCACGTAGTCGACGGGCTTTTTTTGTGCACAGGATTGATTATCAACAAAAAACGTCGACAATAGCATTAAACTGACTGGAAGGAACGGTACGCGCATGATTAGGCTTGTTATGTATTGAGGGCGGAAGATCGAAAAAATAATGGTATGTTAGGTCGATAGAATGTTGATATTCCACTGATTTAGACGATTAAAATCTCAAAAACCCTATGAAAATCCATATCATCGAAACCGGTTTTTTCAAGCTCGATGGCGGGGCGATGTTCGGCGTGGTCCCAAAAGTGCTTTGGAATAAACACAATCCTGCCGATGACAAAAATCTGTGCTCCTGGGCTATGCGATGCCTGCTGATTGAGGATGGTGCAAAACTAATACTGGTCGACACTGGAATGGGTAACAAACAGGATGACAAATTCTTTGGTTATTACGACCTCCACGGCAACGCGACTTTGCATTCCTCCATCGCCGAAAAAGGTTTCAGCCCTGCGGACGTTACCGACGTGCTGCTAACCCACCTGCATTTCGATCACGTCGGCGGCGCCGTACAGTTCAGCCGCGACGGCTCCCGTCTCGAACCGACCTTCGCAAACGCCACCTACTGGTCGAACGAAGCGCATTGGCAGTGGGCTACCAATCCTAACCCGCGTGAGAAAGCATCGTTTTTAAAGGAAAATATACTTCCCTTACAGGAATCGGGCCAACTACAATTTATTCAGATCGGTCAGTCGCCGTTTGAAAACATCAACCTCATCAACGTCGACGGGCATACCGAGCAAATGATGCTGCCGGTGATTCAATACAAAAACCAGAAGATCATTTACTGCGCCGACCTCTTTCCTTCGTCCTATCACGTCCCCATTCCGTGGATCATGAGTTATGACATGCGGCCGCTGCAAACGATGGAAGAAAAGCAGAGCGTTCTCCGACAAGCCGTAGATGAGGAATGTATATTGCTTTTCGAGCATGATCCTGTTTATGAGGCTGCATTGGTGGAAAATACGGAGAAGGGAATCAGGATTCGGGAGCGGGGAATGTTGGGGGATTTCCTGGTTGAGTAGTGTAAAAATTTAACTATATTTGAATATGCACACTCAAAAAGACATCCAATTCGATCATCTGATATCCCAGGTAAAACGTTTGTCAGACGTTCAGCGCAAAATACTAAAAGCTGAACTGGATCGCCTTGAAGCAAATTCTGATGACAACTCACTTGAAGAATTCTTGCTGTCAGCCCCAACGTTCTCTGAAAATCAAATAAAAACGATTGAAGAAACGAGAAAGGCAATTGACCAATGGCGAAAAAATTAGTGCTTGTTGACACCTCCGTGCTCATCGACTTTTTCCGTAAATCCAACAAAGCAAATTCCCGGCTACTGAAAATGGTGAGAGACGATTTCAGTTATTGCATTTCGGCGCTAACCGAATTCGAAATTTACACCGGCACTACCCCAAATCAGACAGCGTATTGGGAGGACTTTTTGTTCAGAACTCAGGTCTTGGCATTCGACAAAGAGATTGCTCGTACGGCTGTCGATATCAGTAAGGCACTCAAGAAACAAAGTAAACTTATCGGCATGGCAGATCTCTTTATCGCTGCCACGGCGGTGCATTACAGCTTGCCACTGGCAACGTTGAATGTGAAGCATTTCGAACGAGTCGATGAGTTAATACTCCTTCCCTAACCCATGAAAACAGCACTAATCCTCTCAGGCGGGGGCGCGCGGGGGATCGCGCATGTGGGCGTGGCGCAGGCATTGTGGGAGCGTGGCATACGGCCCGATGTGATCAGCGCTACGAGCTCAGGGGCATTTGTGGGTGCATTGCTGGCCCACGGTTACGACCCGTCTGAGATTCTCAAAATCATTCGCGACACTAGTTTTTATCCCTATTTAAGATTCGGGATAGGCGCTAATGGCTTGCTGCACATGCGGAAAATGGAAGATATTTTCCGCAAATTCATTCCAGAAAACACATTCGAATCGCTCAAAACACCGCTAGTGGTGACTGCTACCGACATTGTTTCGGGAGAAGAAGTACGTTTCCGCAGCAGAGAATTGGCATTGCCCGTCCTAGCGTCATGCTGCATTCCCGGGCTTTTCAGTCCGATGCATTATAATGGCTACGACCTGGTCGACGGAGGTGTTTTGAACAACCTACCTGTCGAACCGGTGCTCGACGAGGCAGATTATATTGTTGGCAGCCACTGCAATCCGTTCAATCTGGATAAGCCGCTCAAACGGACCACCGAGATCGTCTACCGCAGCCTTATTCTGGCGATGCATACTAAAACCAGGGCCCGCTTAGCGAAATGCAACTTGCAGATAGAGCCGCCTGCATTGAGCCGGTTCAGCATTTTCGATTTCCGGAAGGCCGATCAGTTGTTTGAGGTGGGTTACAGATTTACAAAGACGCTGCTTAATGAGTCGCAAATGCTACTTCCCTGATGCCACCGCTTTGGTTTCAAGCTTTTTAACCACCCATTCTCCAACTTGCTTCCCTTGCTTCTGCCCGTTCTCGATCGCGTCCATGAAGTGAATACCACCGTAAAACCGCGACATGCCGGATTCTTCTGACGCCGCCAGGAACGATTTGAACGGGCGGGCTTTGAGATTGAAACGCTCCTCGACGGTGTCGGTATAAGCAAAATCATCCCCGAAATAATGGGTAAGGATAACCGCAGCCGCTGTCGATATGACCGAGTGACCGCTGAGGTATTCGGGAAATGGCGGAGTTTGCAGGAATGGCTTCCAGGTTGGGTCGATATACTTACGGATGGCCGTTTCGGGGCGGAGGCGGTTGCTGCGGTATTTCTCGTCCCAGCAAGTCATAAAGCCGTCCATAAGCCCGATCGCCACCGAAGCGTTGATCAGCATGGTTTTAGAAAAATCGGTTTTTGCTTTCCGGCAGGCAATGTCCGTAATTCCCATCCAATGCGCACCCGGAGAGATTTTCTTCATCCCTACCAATAAATGGCCTTTGTTTTCCAACGCAAACGGATTACAATCCCAGAAGGCGGCGATCGTACGATGCTCCTGCGCTTTTTGATCGTCGTCGTAATTGAGCTTCATCAGTTTGTAAAACTCCGAATCTTTTGCTTCGGAGAAGGCGATCGGGGGCGCCGGGCGGAACTGTGAGGCCGAATCCAGTGTAAACGGACGCACCGTTTTGAAATAAGGTTCTACCGGCGGAAAATAACCCGGAGGTGTCGGATACCACGTTCCCGGGCCGCCGTGCGGCTCATACCGAGGAAAGTTGCTGATCTTGTTGTAACGGTCGCCTTTGGCATACTTCAAAATCTGCTTACTTACTGCCAACGCATACTCCTGCGAGCCGGCTATTACCTCGTCTGTAAACCCGATTTTCTTGCAGGAATCTATCAGGCTTTGCTGGTATTTTTTGAGCAGCATATCGCCCGAAGGCTGCATTTTTTTCGCCGTTTCCAGCATTGCCAAGGCGGAAGCGAGCTGGTAGGAATATTCCTCCACTTTCGGCTTTTCGATTTCCGGAAAATCGTTCAGCACGCCGTGCATGGTAGGATATGCCTTGTCGCTCTGAGCAACCACTTCATAGCCCGCCAGACAGGCATAAGCGTAAAACCTGGCTCCCAGCGGCGGGTTCGTGACGTCATGCACCATTACGTCGGTCATTTGCAACGTTACCTGCCCTATTACAGTCGGATCGATCTCCTTTTTAGATTCACTTTTCTTGCAGGCCGTCCACATGACGGCCAACAGCAATACGAGGAGAAGGTTATTGAACTTTGCCAATTTGATATGCTTTTACTTCCTGTTGATTAATTCCGAACAACAACTTATTTCCAAGCGGCAGTACACTTCTCACATCCCCTTTCAGCCCAAAGCCTGATTTATCCTGATGTACGTATTCGAACTGCCCTTTCCCATTTCCTTGCAATAGAATACCATAATTGGCATCGTATTTCCCGAAGCGAAGCCGGGCCTTGCTGACATTACCGCAAAGGAGCAAATCCTTTTTACCATCTGCGTTGTAATCGAGCGAAGTAATGGTGTAAACCGGCGATACCTGAACTTGCAACGGCAATGCCTTCTCTGTAAATTTGCCGTTCCCTGCTCTTTCGAAATAGGCCGTTTTCAAATAGTTCGCTTTCAGCTCTTTCGCTCCTTCTAGTTCTTCTTTTGTAAAAATTTCTTTCACGGTCAGGTCCGCGTAACTTTTATAGTCTTGAAAACGGGTACGCATAATGCTCATCTGATCCAGCATTTCGTCGCGGGTTACGTACGGGTAGCTTTTTCCCTGAATATAGAAGCTCATGATCGGGTCAACGGAGCCATTGTCGTCGAAATCCTTATAAACCATTTCTACGGGCTCGGCATCGCTGGCTTTGCATTGGGTGTTGGTACCCATGTTGCCAATCACGAGGTCGTCCTTACCGTCGCCATTCAGGTCTTCGACGAGGATTTTGTTCCACCAACCATTGTAAGGTTTGTCAAAATAGTCGGTGGTCTTGTTTTCGAGTTTACCATTCGTATTGACAAACACAGTAACCGGCATCCATTCCCCTACCACGATCAGATCGGCTTTTTTGTCGCCGTTCAAATCCGTCCACGCAGCATCGGTAACAAGGCCAATGCGTTCCAGTTCTTTCGACAATGCTGCCGTCTGGTCAGTGAATTTACCCTTTCCATCATTAATGAGCACATAGCTGCGCGGCGTTTCAGGATAGCGGCCTGGTATCACGCGACCGCCTACGAAAAGGTCGGGCTTGCCATCTCCATTGATGTCTGTCGCACGTACACAGCTCGCGCTCGTAAGCATTGCAGGCAACGCGTTGGTACTTTTGGTAAAGTTGCCTTTGCCGTCGTTGACATACAGCCGGCTTTGCAGCAAGGGATCTTCGGGCATAAAGCTCGCGTAACCGCCGCTGGCAACGAAGATATCCTGCGTGCCATCGCCGTTCGCGTCAAAAAACAATGCATCCGTATCTTCACTTTGTTTATCCGCTTCAAACGCAGGCACCGGTTTCAAACTGAACGTCCCGCCTTTTTGCTGAATGTACAATCTGGCTACTTCACCGGACGTACCGCCGATAAACACATCCTCCAAGCCATCGCCATTCACATCGCCTTTTCTCATACACGGATTCGTGAAGGAAATCGGGTTGATCAGCAGCGGCTGGCGTTTGAAATCATTCAGCTTCACCGCAGGGCTCTTGAATGTAATCGGTGAAGCTATTTGTGCAAACAACGGCGTGACAGCTTTGTCAGCTTTCGCCTTCTCCTTAGCATTTGCCTCGGAGAGCGCCAGCGTTGCATTCGTTTTCGGGTTAATAACCTTTTCCTGTTTGCCATTGAGCCAGGTTACCACCAGCGAATCGACAGACCCTTCCTTACCCAATCCGAAATGCAGCACCGGCGACACACTCGACTGGTAACCGCGTGTCGGCATTTGTTCGAGGTATTGTTGCTGCCCCTTCTGATAAATCGTCACCTTCGCACCAATCCCGAGCGTGTTTTGGCCGGCTCCGGTGAGTTTCACTTTGAGATAATTGTTTTTCAAATGCTTATCGCCATCGTTCTGGTAAATGAATGCAGGCTTGTTGATGTTGTTGACAACGAGGTCGAGGTCGCCATCGTTATCAAGGTCGGCGTAGGCTGCGCCGCCGGAGTTAGAGATCTCACCCAGGCCCCAGCTGTCGGCTACGTTGGTAAATGTCAGGTCTTTCTTATTTTGAAAAAGGTAGTTCTTCATATTGGAAGAAGGCATTTGGTACACCAGTTGCAGCACGTCTTCCCGTTTTACCTGTCCTTCGATGCGCTTCAAGTGGTCGCCCATAAACTTCACAAAATCCATATTCGTGAAGTCGCGCAGGTTACCGTTTGTGATGAAAAGGTCTTTCCAGCCGTCGTTATCATAGTCGGCAAATAGCGACGCCCAGCTCCAATCGGTATTGGAAACCCCCGAAAGCTGGCCGATTTCGGAGAATACAGGTTGTTTTGTACCCTTGCCCAAGCCTTCGTTCAGTTGCAGCATATTGCGCATATACTGGTGATGGAAACCCATTTTGACGTTGAAATCAAACAATTCGTAGTTATCCAGGCCCGTCAGCAGCTTTTGGCGGCGGTTATCTTCCGGAAGCATATCGAGCGTGAAAATATCGGGCAGGCCGTCGTTATTGAAATCGGCGATGTCGTTGCCCATCGAGGAATGCGACGTGTGGCCGATGCTGGCATCGAGCGCGTCGGTGAAGGTGCCGTTGCCATTATTAATATATAAAAAGTCGGGAACGGAGTAATCGTTGGAAATGTACATATCCTGCCAGCCGTCCTGGTTAACGTCGGCAATGCCGATACCAAGGCCGTAGGTCAGTTGTGAGCTGTGAATGCCCGCTTTCTTCGTAATATCTGTAAAATGTGGTGCGCCGTTTTGCGGGTCGTTGCGGAAAAGCCTCACGCCGGTAACCGGGTCTTCTTTTTTCAGGATATCCGCCGTACTTGCCTCGTCGAGGATCGGGAGGGCTTTCGGGTTATGGTTGAGCAGGAACATATCGAGGTCCCCATCTTTGTCAAAATCGAAAAATGCCGCTTGTGTGCTGTTGCTTAAAACGCCCAGACCGTATTGCTCCGCCATTTCTTCAAATTGCGGCACCCCCTGGGCATTGTTTCCTTTGTTGATGAATAACTGGTCTTTCAGGCTCTCGGGCGAAACCGCACCGGAGTAGCAAACATAAATATCCAGTTTACCATCTCCATTTACATCCGCCATGGTGACGCCTGTCTTCCACGGGCGCTCACGCCCTCCTACCTGCGCAATGCCGGTGATGTCCTCGAATATCATCTTACCCTTGTTCAGGTAAAGCTTGTTGGGCACCATGTTGCCGGTGAAGTAAATATCGTCGAGTCCGTCGCTATTCAGATCGCCTACTGCTACTCCCCCGCCGTTATAGAAGTATTCATACATCAGCACATTGGTGTTCAACCCCTCGGTCAATGTATTGGAGAAATCTACTTTTGTTTGTTCGGGGCTCAGCAACGTAAAGAGTTTGGGGCCCTCAGGGCCTTTCTTTTCTTCTTTGGAATCGGAGGATTTGTCACAACCGGAAAGTACCAGTCCAGCGACCAGAACAATGCTGCCTGCTTTCCAGGGCCATATTTGCTTCATGACAGGAATGAAGAGTTTTGAAGGAGTAAAAAAAGAAACTATGCCTTGTAAGCCAAGGCATAGTTTCAGTAAAATTAGTCAATAAAATATAACTATTTATCGTAACCCGGGTTTTGTACCAGTTTTGCGTTACGGTTGATTTCGTCGCGGCTAAACGGACGGAAATACATCTTATCGACCCACGTACGGTTTTCGTGCGATTTCTCTTCTACCGGAGTATAAGTATAATCGTAAACCGTTGGATCATAGTGATATGGCTCCTTCATTGATTTACCTGGCTTGAATTTACCGATCACGTTGATGTATTGCAACGAACGGCCCAATGTGGTCGGAGCGATCATCCAGCGACGTGCATCGTGGTAACGCTGTTCCTCGTAAGCCATTTCAATGCGCTTCTCGTGACGATAAGCCTCCTTCAAAGCAGCACCTGAAACTTTCAATGCAGGCATACCCGCACGGAAGCGGATCTTGTTCAGCCATTCCAATGCAACGGCTTCTTCGCCTACTTCAATGCTCGCCTCAATGTAGTTGAACACGTTTTCAGTCACACGCATGAACGGCCATGGGATGTTCTGGCGATCGGTGTTGTCGTACAACGACGGGTTCGGATCGATGAACTTACGCATGTAGTAACCAGTACGGCTTCCGTTCCAGTCTTCGATAGAGCTGCTGCGGGTATCCAATCCTTTGCGGTTGATCAGCGCACCTTTGTCGTCCAGAAGGTCATAAGCACCGGTCTGAATCTGGTTAGCAGGGTCTTTCGCATCCGAAGGACGTGGTTTCCAGGTAGCACCGTCGTACATTACCGTTGCATAGAAGCGTGGGTCGCGATTTGTGTACGGGCTTGCTTTATGGGCAGGGTTAGTCCATGAGAACGAAGTACCGTCCATCATTTCGTAATCATCTACAAGCGTTCCGATCGGCGTGTTACCAGCCCAGTTGTGGTAGCCGTTAGGACCATTGTTCAAACCGGTCTGACGTGCGCCTTCGTTCTGGCTTGGCGTAAAGTAACGCCCGAAAATAATATCGTTCGCCGAAGCATCCAGGGACTTGTCCGCGCTGGCACCCGCCATCGCCAACGAAATGTAGTTGAGACGTCCCTGCTCCTGGGTTACCGGAGCTGTCAGGTTCAGTTTGTAACCTGCGCCACCTGCATCCAGGGCAGCTTTTGCAGCCGCCTGTGCAGCGGTCCAGCGAGCCTTGCGGTCACCTGAGGTATATCCCAGGAACTCAGGGTTGGGGAAAGCGGAGATCACAGCCGATTTTGCCTTCGCAGTTGGGATGTCATGCAAGTCGCTCGCAGCGTACAGTAATATCCTTGCTTTCAATGCGAGCGCGGCAGCTTTGGTGGCGCGGCCTTTTACCAGCGATTTTCCGTCCAGCAACAATGCAGAGCTGTCGGCATCACTTACAATCGACTTCACGCACTCATCAAAAGTAGCGCGGGCAACGGAGTAATCTTCGTTCAGCGCGTATACTTTCTTGATGAGGGGCACAGCACCATAATAGCGCACCAATTGCTGATAGTAGTAAGCACGCAAGAAGTATGCTTCACCTTTCAGTCGCGCTTTCAAGGTTTCATCCGTAAATGTCGCAACACCCAGGTTTGAAATGGCGATGTTAGTTGCACGAATGTACTGGAACATCTGGCTCCAACCGTAGGTCGCGTCCACCCAACCGAGGTTAGAAGGGCTCAAACTACCTTCATTCACGGTATTGATGTTACGGCCTGTGTGAGTAAATACAGCTTCATCGGTGAGTGAAGCGAGCATCTGCTCACTGAAACCTCCCTGCTGAAGACCTGCATAAACCCCGGTCACAAAACCTTCGGCCAATGCGCCGTCCTTCCACACTGCGTCCGTAGGGATTTCGGTAGGCGGCGTTACATCCAGAAAGTCTGTATCGCACGACGAAAGTCCCCCCGCCAGTAATGCTATTAACAATAGACTTTTATATTTCAATTTCATGTTTCTTATTCGTTAAAATGCTACACGTACTCCTGCGCTGAGAACTCTTGACTGCGGATAGTACTGACCGCTCGTAGTGGTTGCTTCCGGATCCCATACTTTGATCTTGTCGAAAGTGATGAAGTTCAAGCCGTTCACATAGATCCTGAAATTGGTCATTCCGATTTTCGAACCGACTTCAGATGGCAGGTTATACCCAATTTCGACGTTTTTCAAACGCAGGTAATTGTTGCTTTTCAGGAAGTAGTTGTTGAAACCAGCCTGGCCCGTGTTGGTGTAGTAACGGTTGTTCCGGTTGGTCAGACGTGGGTATTTGTCAGTCGGGTTGTCAATCGTCCAGCGGTGATCAAAGTCGTATTTCAGGTAATTACCGATGTCACCCGACTCGGTCAGACCTACAAGTTGAAGACCGCCCAGCGCTCCCTGGAACAACATAGCCAAGTCGAATTGTTTGTAGCCAAGGTTGATCGACGCACCACCTGTAAACCATGGACGCTGCACTTTTTCGGAACGGATACGGTCGTCACCATTGATTTTGCCATCATTGTTAACGTCTTTGAACTTCATGTCACCAGGACGAAGGTTACCCGTGATCGGGCTGTAATCAAGCTTGTTGGCATCGATCTCCTCCTGGCTCTTGAATGCACCGTCGAACTGGTACACAAGGAATGAGTTGAAAGGCATTCCGGTCGTTTTTTGGTAAGAAGGAGCACCTGGCGTTTCATCCCAGTACTTGATCTTGTTTTTGGCATAACCACCATTCACGCTCACAGAATACGAGAAGTCGCCTGCATTGCCGTCGTAGCTCAGTTTGAACTCCCATCCTTTGTTTTGTAGTTTACCAAGGTTTTGGGGAGGAAGTTTTCCGTCGATACCCGCGGTTGAAGGTGTGGACCCTGCTTTTGGGATCAGCGTTTTCGAGCGGTTGTTTACGAAATAGTCAAACTCGAATGAAAGCTTGTCGTTGAACAAAGTACCTTCAATACCGAAGTTGGTGTTGTTGGCAACCTCCCAGGTGAAGGTCGGGTTAGCCACGCGGCTTTCGAGCAATGTTTTGGCAACCTGATCATTGATAATGTAGCTACCAAAGCCCATGGTCGACAGATACTGGTATTCAGCCAATGTCTCTGTATTCAGGAGGTAGGGTTCAGCGCCCATTTGTCCCCATGAGGCACGTAGCTTCACGTTGTTGACATAGCGGGAAATGTTGTTTTTCCAGAAGCCTTCTTCCGAAATACGCCATCCGGCAGATACCCCGGGGAAGAAACCGAAACGGCCTTCTTTCGGGAATACATAGGAACCGTCTACACGCCACAGGAATTCAGCCAGGTATTTTTCCTTGAAGTTGTAACCCGCACGACCGTAGTAGCTCAACCGCGCACGTCTGTAAAGGTCACCATTGTTGGTACCTGAGTTACCGATGTTCTGCTCAGGCGTACCACCCGCAAAAAGTTGATCCACAACCGGCGAAATGTAGTAGCGGCGGAATGCAAAGAAACCATCTGCATCCACTTTCTCGCGCTGCGCACCAGCCATTATGTTGAAGTTATGGCCATCGATCGATTTTTCGTAAGAAACCTGGCCCGTCAACTGTACCGACAACTCCTGTGCCGAAGTTTCAGTCAGACGCGGATCTTTAAACGTAGAGCGCACTGTTCCTGTCAGGAATGGTGTTTTGCCGTCGGCCTCATACGTTTTCTTATCCCAGAAATACAATGTCCAGGGTGTTTCGAAGTTTTTCACGCGGCGTAGTTGCTTGTCAATCGCAGCCATCGCATTGACTTTCAATCCCGGAACGCCCGGTATCTGAATTTCCAATCCACCGTTAGTTTGGATGTAGTCTCTCTTGTCGTTGTTATAACCGGTAGTATTGGTGGTGATCACGGCAGGGTTCTGTCCGTTTTCGATATCCGGTCCTGGACGTCCGTCCGGCCAGATCGCGATTTCGGTTGGTTTACCACGCATCAGCATACGGAAGATGGCGCCGGCACTATTACCACCACTTGGGAAGTGACGGAACTCTTCACGCAAAGTCACCCCCAGGTTTGCTGAGATATATTTGTTGATTTTCGTATCCAGGTTCACACGCATGTCATACTGCTTGTAACCGGTCGCCGAGTTGATATAGTAACCATCCTGATTGATATGGCCGATCGATGCGAGGTATTTAACGTTCTCGCTGCCACCGGTCAACTGGAGGTTGTGGCGTTGCTGAGGTGCCCAGTTGCGGATCACCGAGCCGTACCAGTCGGTATTCGGGTGCAGGAAAGGATCTGAACCGTCACGGAATTTCTTCATGTCGTCGGGCGTAAACACCGCTGCCATCACGTTTCCGTTATCAGTTCTGGTATACGAGCCGTTGGTGTTGAAACCCTGCAACGCACCTTGCCACTGTCCTACGGGCAAGTTGTCATAGATCTGCAATTCATTACGGATAGTCGCATACTCGGCTGCATTCGACATTTTCGGCGTACGTGTTGGTTGTGATACACCGAGGTTCAGGTCATAAGAAATCTGTGGTTTACCCGTTTTACCGCGTTTGGTCGTAATGAGGATTACCCCGTTACCTGCACGTGATCCGTAAATTGCCGCAGCCGCATCTTTCAGTACCGAAATACTTTCGATATCGGCAGGGTTGATACGGTCGAGACCACCTGAACGGTTAGGAACACCGTCCACAACGATCAGCGCGTTACTGTTACCCAATGAGTTGGTACCGCGAATACGAATAGCTGAACCATCATAGCCAGGCTCACCGCTTGATTGTACCGCCGAAATACCAGGCAGACGACCACCCAATGTGTTGGACAAGTTAGCAGCAGGTGCTTTTTGAAGTTCTGCGCCTTTCACCGCTGTTACCGAGCCGGTCAGGGTAGCTTTTTTGGCAGTACCATAACCCACGACAACCACTTCTTCAAGTGCTTTGGTGTCGGCGAGCAAGGTTACATCGATGATGCTTTTACCACCAACGGAAACCTCTTGTGTCAGGTATCCGATAAAAGAGTAGACCAGTGTGCCGTTTCTTTCCGCGTTCACTGTATAAAGCCCCTCATTATCCGTTACTGTGCCTGCGGTGGTTCCTTTCACGACAACGCTAACGCCAGGCAGCGGTTGTCCCTGTTCATCTTTGATCTTACCCTTGATGGTATTCTGGGCGAATGCGCCCACGACCGTCACCAGGGCCAGACAAAGAGAAAAAACACTTCGTGATACAGCACGAGGCGTCCATCCAGTAGAAAATCTCATAGATTAAAAGTTAGATTAAAATTTATTGTAGTAAGAATGTTTGCTTAACCGTATAAGCACGGAACGTAGAGTCGGACTATGATTTTCATTCCGAAAATCTGTCGCGGCGGATGAATTAAAGTGTAGCTAGGAGAAGTCTCTACATAGTATAATTTTAGTGATTAGGGTGAGTAATTTTCATCGACCAGAGTTCAGGCACTCAAACAGTGTATATGTTACACAATCTCATCTGGATACTCCTGACGTTTACTTGAGAAGTATCCGTGGGGCGTGTTACACTCGTTTGATTGTACAAAAAGATATTATTTTTTTTACAAAAAAAAGGTTTCCTGGTTAATGAATATGCATTCTTAAAAAATAACAATAAATAGTAGCATGAATCAAACATTTCTTATGATTTGGTGATATATAAGTTACAATTAATCATTCTTTTGTACAGAATTATCACCAAATTCCTATTTCTTGCTATATTCGTAAAGCAGTCCAGTTACAAAACTCCCCATCGAAATCGAATGAATTTCCGTTTACTCTCCCTGTTATTTCTCTGCTTCTTATACGGGTGTAAAAAAGAGTCTTTGCCCGAAGAGTACAATATGAAGGCGGCCGATCCGAAGCTCTTCCACGAGACGGCTACACACCTTACCGATGTGATCATCCACGATATTTTCAAGCCGCCAGTCGCCAGCCGCATATATGGGTACTCGTTCCTTGCTGCGTATGAGGCGCTTGCACCTGGCAATCGGGAGTACCAGTCACTTGGAAACCAGCTTGTTAAATTCAACTCTCCACCAAAACCTGACACAGCGCTGGCATATTGCTTTCCCCTTGCGAGCATTAAGGCATTTATGGTGGTAGGCAGGACTCTCACATTCTCCGGAAACATGTGGGACAGCTATGAAAAGGGGCTTCTCAAACAATTTCAGGCAATGGGGATTCCCGAAGAGGTGTATGAACGCTCCATCGCATACGGCGATACGGTAGCCAAGCATGTACTGGCATATTCGGCCAAAGATCACTATAAAGAAATACGCGGGTACCGCTATACGGTGACCAACAAACCAGGGACTTGGGTCCCTACCCCACCTGCCTACGCCGACGCGTGCGAACCCATGTGGAATACCGTCAGAACCTTTGCGATGGATTCGGTGACGCAGTTCCGCTGCCCGCCGCCCGCAAAATACGACCTGGCCAAAGACAGCAAATTTATGCAGCTAGCAATGGAGGTTTACAATACCGGCAACAACCTCACCGACGACCAGAAAGCGACTGCCTACTTCTGGGACGACAATGCATTTGTGACCAATGTAGTAGGGCATGCTATGTTTGCCAATAAAAAAATGACCCCGGCCGGTCACTGGATGGCGATCGTACGAACCGTAGCGTTGGACAAAAAACTGGACCTGATGCAATCGGTAGAAGCATATACGCTGGGAGCCCTGTCGATCTACGACGCATTCATTGCCTGCTGGGATGAAAAATACCGCACAGTCCGCATCCGGCCCGAAACCGTCATCAACAGTAACTGGGACCCCAATTGGCGCCCGTTCCTGGAAACTCCTGCGTTCCCGGAGTATGTCAGCGGGCATAGCTCCATTTCAGCTGCCTGCGGCGTAGTACTGACACATCTGATAGGGAATAATGTAGCTTTTACCGACTCGACCGAGAAAAAATACGGACATGGCGTCAAATCGTTCAAATCTTTCGAAGAGGCCTATTGGGATGCTTCCATCAGTCGTGTATACGGTGGGATTCACTACCGCGACGGCGTCGAGGAAGGAACGCACCTGGGCCAGAAAGTCGGGGAGAATATATGGCAGCGGGCCATCACCCGCCGCAGCCGGAACATGCTCGCCCAAAACCCGAAGCCCTAGGCGTGTACGTGATCGGCGTTATAATGCAGCCCGATGTTCTCGCGCCGGGCCATTGCCATTTTAATGATCAGATAAGAAACCGAAATCATATTGCGCAGCTCGCATATGGCTACCGACACCTTGGATTCGCGGTATAAATCTTCATGCTCCTGATGCAGGAGTTCGAGTCGGTCGTATGCGCGTTTCAGACGGCGATCGGTGCGCACGATGCCCACGTAGTTGGACATGATGCTATTAAGCTCGCGGGTCATTTCTGTCACAAGCACCTGCTCCTCCGGATGCGTAGTGCCTGAGTCGTCCCATTCAGGGATATTCTGTGGGATAACCGCATTCTCAAAATTGGCAACCGTGCTTTCATAGGCCCGGTGCCCGAAGACAACGGCTTCCAGCAGGGAATTGGATGCCAGCCGGTTTGACCCGTGCAGGCCGGTGCATGCACACTCTCCCACCGCATACAAAAATTCGATATTGGTCTTCCCCCATTCATTCACGCGCACGCCTCCGCACATGTAATGCTGCGCAGGTACGACGGGAATCATGTCTTTACGCACATCCACGCCCTGGCGCAGACAGTACTCGGTGATATTCGGGAAATGTTCTACAAATTTATCGTAATCGCAATGCCGGACATCGAGGTAGACGTGATCGACCCCGTTTTTCTTCATTTCCGAGTCGATCGCACGGGCTACGATATCGCGCGGGGCGAGCGACAGCCGGCTGTCATAGTTTTCCATGAATGTGCTTCCATCAGCTCTTTTTAGCACCCCTCCGAAACCACGCACCGCTTCTGATATAAGGAACGAAGGTTTTTCGCCGGGTTGGTGGAAGCTCGTGGGATGGAACTGGATAAATTCCATGTTATCACAAATGCCTTTGGCCCGGTAGGCCATCGCAATTCCGTCTCCTGTCGCGATGGTAGGATTGGTGGTGCTTTGGTAGATATTGCCGATGCCACCCGTTGCGAGCAAGGTGGTTTTGGCCAAAAACTTCTCCACTTCTCCTGTCCGGCGGTTCAAGACATAGGAGCCGAAGCATTTGATATCTTCCCGATAGCGGTATACGGTTTCGCCCAGATGGTGCTGGGTGATCAGTTCCACCGCGTAGTAATGCGTAAAAATCTGGATGCATTTATGGCGGTTCACCTCTTCCAGCAAAGCCCGCTCGATTTCTGCTCCTGTAATGTCCTTGAAATGCAGGATCCGGTGATCGGAATGCCCGCCTTCCTTCGCCAGATCATATTCGCCTCCCTTTTCTTTATCAAAACGAGTCCCGTAGTCGATCAGCTCCTGAATCCGTTCGGGCGCTTCGCGTACCACGATCTCGACGATATTCCTTTTATTAACTTCATCCCCCGCATCCATTGTATCCTGAATATGCTTTTCGAACGAGTCGGACTCCGCCCAAACGACCGCAATACCTCCCTGGGCATATTTGGTGTTCGTTTCATCGGCCTGAACCTTGGTGATCACGGCGATGGAAACTTCCTCTTTCAATTTGTCGAAATGGCGGGCTAATTTGGCTGCGTAGCTAAGTCCGGCAATTCCCGAACCGATAATCAGAAAATCAAACTGGGGCATAATTTCAGGAATAGGGTTAAATCGGGAGTCAGATGCCTTTGCTCAGTTCCAGCATACGCGCTACGGATTCATAAGCTTTGAGGCGGATATCCTCTGGAACAAAGATCTCCGGCTGCTCATAGTAAAGCGCATTATAGACCTTTTCGAGGGTATTCATTTTCATATAAGGGCATTCCGAGCATGCGCAGGTATTGTTATCGGAGCCGGGAGCCGGGATCAGCTTTTTATCGGGCACCGATTGCTTCATTTTGTGCAAAATACCTGCCTCGGTAGCTACGATAAATTTATCATGGCTCGATTCCTTCACGAATTTCAACAAACCGGTTGTCGAGCTCACATAATCGGCCTGTTTCAAAATATCTTCCTTGCATTCCGGGTGGGCGATCAGCAGCGCGTCGGGATTTTCCGTACGAAGCTGTGCGAGTTTCTCACGTGAAATATCGATATGCACAATACAGGCACCATCCCAGAGCACCATATCACGGCCGGTTTTGTGTGCCACATAGCGCCCCAGGTTCGCATCCGGTGCGAATATGATCTTCTGATCTTTTGGCAGACTTTCTACAATCTGCAATGCATTTGAAGAAGTGCAGACAATGTCGGTCAATGCCTTGATCTCCGCCGAGCAGTTGATATAACTGATGACAATATGATCGGGATACTGCGCTTTGAAAGCGGCAAACTTATCTGCAGGCGCCGAGTCTGCCAGCGAGCATCCTGCATTCAGATCGGGAATTACTACCTTTTTATTGGGGCTGAGGATCTTGGCCGTTTCTCCCATGAAGTGCACGCCGCAGAAAACGATCATGTCGGCTTCGGTAGCGGCCGCCTGTTGCGAAAGCCCGAGGCTGTCGCCAATATAGTCGGCCAGGTCCTGGATTTCCGCGTCCACGTAATAATGCGCGAGAATTACCGCATTCTTTTCTTTTTTCAGGCGGTTGATCTCCGCAACCAGATCGATATCTTCCGCGATCGCCTCCGTCACATAACCGTAGCGGTTAACCTGCGCTTCAATTGTAGTCATTATGGTGAATAATTGGCTTTTATTTAATACTAAAATCCATGCCGAATTTACGATATTAAACCAATGAAAAGCAAAGAAAGTGCAGCCGGTGCATTAAAACGAAAGCCGCCGGGAACGGTCCCGACGGCTTTTTGATACCTGTATGAATGAATATCCTATAACACCCACCGGAAAAAAGCGTACAGCGTGCCCGAAAGCAACATGGTCACGGGCAATGTCAGTACCCACGCAATCACGATGTTACGGATTGTACCGCCTTGCAGGTTTTTCACCCCTTTGCTGGCCACCATCGAACCCGCGATACCCGACGAAAGCACGTGCGTGGTACTTACAGGCAGGCCCAGGTAAGACGATACGCCGATCGTACTAGCCGCGACAAGCTCGGCCGAAGCACCTTGTGCGTAGGTCAAATGCTGCTTACCAATTTTTTCACCGATCGTCACTACAATCCGCTTCCAGCCTACCATCGTTCCGAGTCCGAGAGAAAGTGAAATCATCAGGATTACCCAATCGGGGGCATAATCCGTATATCTTCTGATACCGTGTTCGCTGCCCGATTGTTTCTTCAATAATGCGAAGTCGGTTGAATTCAGGTTGGCCTGACCGTTGTCGAGGATCGTTTTGATATTGCGGCTGATGAGCAATAGGGAGCGGCGCGCTTCCATACGCTCTTCTTTCGGAAGGCGGTGTTCAGGTAACGGATGATTTATCTGCACCTGCAAACGTGTTAGCTCCCCCTTTATGGTGTGCAAATGCTCACGGTCCGAAATCGAAAGACGCGTCGAATCGATACGGTTCACCGCTTGCTCGATACCGATCAGATCGGCCTTCATTTCAATAGGATCCTTAGAATTATCCAATGCAAAATGTGCAGGAACAATCCCGATCAGGATCAGCATGACAAGCCCTACGCCCTTCTGCCCGTCGTTGGAGCCGTGGAAGAAACTCACCAATGTACAAGTAGTAATCAGGATGGCGCGGATCCAGATCGGCGGCGCCTCGTTTTTCTTAGGTTCGCTGAATACAATCTCGCGGAGAGGCTTGGACAACGACCTTCTCAAAATAAACATAATAATGATCGCCATGGCGAAACCGAAGATCGGGGAGCTCAGGAGTGACATGAACAACTCTTGTGCTTTCGACCAGTTGACGCCGGTCCCCTGGGTATTTTCAGGCATTAATGTAAATGCAAGACCCACGCCGAGGATCGAGCCGATGAGCGTATGGGAGCTGGAACTCGGCAAGCCGAAATACCAGGTGCCCAGGTTCCAGATGATAGCGCTGAAAAGTAATGCGAAGACCATCGCGGCGCTGTGATAGACGTTCTGATCGATCAGAAGCTCTACGGGAAGCAGGTTCACAATCCCCATGGCCACGGCAATCCCACCAAAGAATACGCCGCAAAAGTTCATGAAACCCGACCATACCACCGCCACATTCGGTTTCAGGGAATTGGTATAAATAACCGTCGCTACCGCATTGGCGGTATCGTGAAAACCGTTGACAAATTCGAATGCGCAGGCCGCTAAAATACTAAATGCGAGGAGGATGAAAATGTCGGTTTCAAGACCAAACATAAAAGAAGTTGATAGGTTGAATTATTGACGCAAAACTACTTATAAACGACCGACCCAATGTTAAGAAATTGTTAAGTCAGACTTACCTCAGTTTGTTTCTTTGTTAGCCAACTGCCCGCAAGCAGCATCGATATCCTTGCCCCGGCTCCTTCTCACGTGCACCGAAACCCCTCTATCTTCCAGGAAAGCGGCAAATTTATCCAACCGGTCGGCCTCAGTATTCTTAAAATCTGCCTCTGCGATCGGGTTATATTCAATGATGTTCACACGGGCCGGAACGCGTTTGGTAAACTCCCAAAGCTCTTTGGCATCCTGCAAAGTGTCGTTGAAATTGTTGAAAACAATATATTCGAAAGTAATGCGGTTGCCCGTCTTCTTATAGAAATAGTTCAATGCCTCGGCCAGGTTGTCGAGCGAGTTCGACTCGTTGATCGGCATAATCTGGTTGCGTTTCTCGTCATTGGCCGCATGGAGCGACAATGCCAGTCTGAACCGCACCTCGTCGTCCCCCAGCTTTTTGATCATCTTCGCAATCCCAGCCGTGGAAACGGTGATGCGTTTGGGTGACATATTCAGTCCTTCCGGCGAAGTAATGTATTCAATGGACTGGAGCACATTGGCGTAGTTCAGCAATGGCTCTCCCATTCCCATATATACAATGTTGGTCAACGGCGCATTGAACGTCTTTTCGGCCTGCTGTGCAATCGCCACCACCTGATCATAGATTTCCCCGGCTTCGAGGTTACGCTTACGGTCCATATAACCCGTCGCGCAGAACTTGCATGTGAGCGAGCACCCTACCTGGCTGCTCACGCAGGCGGTCATGCGGTCGGCGGCGGGGATGAGCACGCCCTCCACGAGGTTACCGTCGAAAAGTTTGAATGCGGATTTGATCGTGCCGTCGTTGCTGTGCTGCTTTTTGGCAACATCGAGCGAGTGGATCACGAAATGCTCGTTCATCAGCTGGCGTGTGGCTAGCGAGAGGTTCGTCATTTCATCGAATGAATGGGCCGATTTTTTCCAGATCCATTCATATATCTGTTTTGCCCTGAAAGCCTTTTCCCCGTGTTCGGTCATCCAGGTTTTGATCTGGCCGACGTTGAGTTTACGGATGTCCTGCTTTTGCTCTGTTGTAGTCATTTTAATCTGTCATCTGTCAAACACACAGGGCATTCAACTGTAATTTTCTGCAAAGGTACTGAAAGTCAATAATGAATGCTTAACCGACGCGGAAATTTGAAAGTTCAATCTTCAAGGTAATCGCGCTTCCAGTCGCGGATAATGTCGGTGCCCTGGGGCATCAGCGACAATCCCTTGGTAATTACCGTGGGAGCTACCGGCACAACCAGCGGGTACAGGTAAGTATCGTCCGTGCGGTGCGCGGGGATCTTCACGCCGATCGCGTCCACCAGCCAGAAAAACACGCTGATACCGAAAACCCACGTAAAAACGCCCACCATCGCACCGGCAAAACTATCGAACGTACCCAGAATAGAGTACCGCAGCGACCGCCGGATGGTGTAGCCGAATTGATTCAGAAGAAAAATAGTAGGAAAGAAAATCGCCGAAAAACCCACATAAGGCAGGATTTTCCGTGCGACGCCCTCGCTGAAATAGGGCGTGAGGATCTCCATCCCCAAGCCCAGGAATTTGAAACCCAAAACCATGGCTACCACCATACCCAGAATCCCGATAATCTCGATCAGCAGGCCTTTGCGGTAACCATGTAATGCGCCCCATAACAGGGGAAGAAGGATGAGAACATCCAGTAATTTCATGCGAGCAATGCCTTAACCAGCGTGGAAACGACCCGGCCGTCGGCCTGGCCGGCAAGTTCTTTGGTAGCTACGCCCATTACCTTGCCCATATCCGATGGTCCGGCGGCACCTACCCGGGCGATGATTTCCTGCAATTTGGCTTTCACTTCGTCCTCGGTCAACTGCTTTGGCAGGAATTGCTCGATCACGGCCAATTCTGCTTCTTCCTTTTCCAAAAGGTCGGCGCGGCCTTGCGTCTTGTAAATATCGGCCGATTCTCGACGTTGCTTGGCAGCTTTGGTGAGCAGTTTCAGTTCGTCGTCGACAGAAAGCTCGCCGCTGGCGCCGCCTTTGGTTTCTTCCAACAAGATCAACGACTTAATCGCGCGCAAAGCACGTAATGTATCCTGATCCTTGGCACGCATCGCGTCTTTGATACCGGATTCAACTTGGGATTTTAGTGACATCGTTACTTTAATTTTGAATGATTGAATGATCGACCGGGTCGCCGGAGCGATGCCTGAGTATTTAGTCAGGTATTGTCATTCGGTCATTTGTTGTTTTTTATATTGATTAAGGCTAAAATTTAGCTTTGAAGGTGTTTTTAAACACTCGAATGCTAAATTTGTAACAGACCGGCAAAGTTAGTAATTCACTTGAAAACTCATCTCAAAGAATCAAAACTCACACTTCGCTCCGGCGATCCGGCCACACACCAATGACCTTCTGACCATACCTGGCTTTTTAAATTCATAAATTCACATATTAGCTAAGCACACATTCAATCATCGCGCCGGCGACCCGGTCAGTCATTCAGTCATTCAGTCATTCAATCATTCAATCATTCAGTCATTCAATCATTAAATTCCCATGACCCGTCTAAGCGTCAACATCAACAAGATCGCCACCCTTCGCAATTCCCGTGGCGGTGACAATCCTAATGTATTGAAAGTAGCGCTGGACTGCGAGCGGTTCGGGGCGCAAGGCATAACCGTACACCCCCGGCCCGACGAGCGACACATTCGTTACCAGGATGTATACGACCTTCGCGAACTGGTTACCACCGAGTTCAATATCGAAGGCAACCCGTCGGAAAAGAAATTCGTGGAGCTGGTTCTGGCCAACAAGCCGGATCAGGTAACGCTCGTTCCGGACGCATTGGGTGCTATCACTTCCAATGCAGGCTGGGATACCATCACCCACCGTTCCATTCTGACCGACCTGATAGGCACATTCAAATCGGCCGGAATCCGTGTGTCTGTTTTCGTCGATCCGGATGAAAGAATGGTGGAAGGTGCAAAAATCTGCGGCGCCGATCGCGTGGAGCTCTATACCGAGCCCTTTGCAGCCGGTTATTTTGAAAACCGCCAGAAAGCTGTGCTGCCATTTGTAAAAGCTGCTGAAAAAGCCCGCGAAGTAGGTTTAGGCTTAAATGCCGGCCACGACCTTAGCCTCGACAACCTGCATTTCCTCAAACAAAGTATTCCCTGGATGGACGAAGTTTCCATTGGGCACGCTTTGATCTGCGATGCATTATATATAGGACTGGAAAATACGATCCAGATGTATCTGCGGGAATTGGAGTTGTAATGCGTTTTGTCACCCTGAGCGGACGGGGCCGCCCAGGGTGACAATGCCGTTTCCACACAAAAATCACCTACCACCCCGTCCGATACTCCCTCTTCACAAACCGGTTCGCCACATCAAAGTTGGTGATCTTCATATTAGCGCCATCCCACATCAAGCGTTGGCGACCAGGGAATGTGAAACCTTTACCATCCGCTTTGGCTTCGCGGTGCAGGTAGGAACGCACGGCCAGGTTACCCATGAGCACAATCTCCGTCAATGGCCCCGACTGGTCGAATGACGAGCTGGTATAAGTCCCGTAACCTTTTTTACAAGCCTGAACGAATTGCTGCTGATGCCCTTCCCAGCCGCCCGACACCAATGCACGGGGCTTAGTAGCGATCCGGACGTTCGCAAATTTCTTCTCAGGCCATAGTATGGGATTTTCCCCGAACATTTCCGCACTGATAATGCCTTTTGTACCAATAAACAATATCCCTCCATCAACACTGCCAAAAACAGTATTGTAGTCACAGCCGTCAGGGAGCTGCGGACGCATTCCGCCGTCATACCAGTTCAGGTTGATTTCTTTGCCCGGTGTTTTGGAAGGGAATTTTAAATGGATATTGGCCGAAGGCGGCGCCACGTCATCGAAAAATGCCTGCTGGAAGAAATCAGCATAAACGGAGCCGACGCTGCATTCCACGGACGTCGGGTAACCGAGCTTCAATGCGCGGAAAGGCACGTCGAGGAAATGGCAGCCCATGTCGCCCAGTGCGCCGGTGCCGAAGTCCCAGTAGCCACGCCAGCGGAACGGCATGTAGGCTTCGTGATAATCGCGTTTTGGTGCGGTACCAAGCCACAAATCCCAGTCGACGCCGGCAGGAACCGGTTGCGACTCTCCCTTGTCTTTCGGCGATTTCACGCCCTGCGGCCAAACGGGCCTGTCGGTCCATACCTCGATCGTATGCACATCGCCGATCGCACCCGATTGCACGAGCGCTTCGGTATTGCGGGTACCATCGCTGCTGCTGCCCTGGTTGCCCATTTGGGTTACCACCTTGTATTTTTTGGCGGCTTCTGTAAGCATCCGGGCTTCCCAAATGTCTTTGGTCAAAGGCTTTTCAACATAAACATGCTTCCCCAGCTCCATCGCGGCAATCGCGACAGGGTAATGCATGTGATCGGGCGTGGTGACGATGACGGCATCGAATGTCTTCGCCTCTTTCTCGAACATCTTGCGGTAATCCTTATAATAAGGGGCGTTGGGGAATTGCTTGCGGTACTTTTCGGATTGGCGGTCGTCGACATCGCAAAGCGCGACGATATTTTCGGTACCATTATTAAATGCCTGCTTGATATTGAAGTCGGCTTTACCGCCGCAACCGACGGCCGCGATGTTAAGCTTGTCGCTCGGAGGGACGAAGCCCCGCCCCAGCACATGGCGTGGGACGATCATAATACCGCCCGCGGCCAATGCGCTGGCTTTTATAAAATCCCTTCTTTTAGTAGCAATTCCGGATACCTTTTCCTGATTGTCCATGCTCGTGTGATCGTTTGTTGAAAACAGATGGTATCGAAGAAAAGGCACCCGGCTTGAAAGCCTACTATCGGCGTCCGAAGGTTTCTGCGATCTTCATGGCAACGCCCATATCGCCATCTATTTTCAACTTACCGGTCATGAGGGCCATCATCGCATTCAGGTCGCCGTCAATGAGCTTCAACGCATTTTTCACCGAAACTTCGAAAGTACAATCGGCTTCACCATCGGTGTTGGAAACGCTGTTGGGCACAGATTTTCCATCGACAAACAGGACTCCTTCGTCGGTTACAAATTTGGCTGTGGCATCCAGTCCGCTTTCGGTTCCCAGGATATTTTCAATGCGTTCAGTCAGAATTTGAAGGCTCATAGGTACTGTTTGTTAGAAAGTTTGAGTTTTAATTGGATTAAAAAATGACAAATGTAGGCCGACAGGAAGAATATTCAAATGCCTTTGGTGTTTTCACTGAAAACGACAAATTTTACATCCTTCATCAGAAAACCTGCTGATCTGTATCCAACTGAATGAGTGCACCTGTGAATCGTCCCACGTTCCTTACCGTTTTGTGTTTCCTTACTTTTATGAGTGCCGTTTCGGGCCTTTGGACCCAGTCCGAAAGGCTCTGGAACCCGGGCATAACTGCCGACAAAACCCGCGAAACGTTTGAGGCTGTCCGTGAAAACCTGGAACGCCAGGGCAATACCGCCGAAGCCAAGACGATGGACAAGATGTTTGAAGCGGTCATCGAGCAGACTACGGCTGAGAATATCAAAACCGGTGCCATTATCATGCTCATTTTCGAATCCCTTTCGCTTTACGCGGCCTATCTGATGTGGAACCTTCAACGGAGGGGTTTTTACCTGTATCTGGGCGGCATGGCCGTCGCATTTGCTGCGCCGTTACTGATGATCGGGGGCTGGATGGGCGTCATTGCCGCCATGGCCGGAGTATTTTTCAGTATTTTTATGGCGATCCTCTACGCTTTCAATCTGAAACACATGCATTAAAGCTTAAAAACCGCTCTCTTGCTCATTCCGGCCCGTCGCGCAACGTCCGGATGTTGCCAATAATTGCAAATAGGAATGTAAGCTCTTGCATTCCATCAAGAAAACTTTTTATTTTGCGCACTAATTTGAATCGAGAAAATGGCTTTAATTAACAAAATCAGAGAAAAATCCGGGATAGCTGTCACGGTTATCGCTATCAGTTTAATTCTTTTTATGGTTGGAGGCGATTTGCTGGGCCCTAATTCCCTCTTGGGCGGCAACGACAACCAAACAGTGGGAGAGATTGCCGGGAAAGAAATTAATATCAAAGATTTTCAAAGCCGGGTGGATGGGTTTCGTCAAAACTACGAAGCACAGTCGGGCCGCAGCCTGAACGAAGGTGAGCTGGCTTCTTTGAGAGATCAGGCCTGGAATCAGTTCGTGGTGGATATTGCTTACAAAAAGCAGTACGACAAACTGGGACTGGCTGTAACTGACGAAGAACTGTACGATATGGTACAGGGCAACCACATCAGCCCATCGATTCTGCAAGCATTTTCCGACCCTACTACCGGCCGTTTCGACAAGAACGCGGTGATCAATTACCTGAAAAACCTCAAAACACTTCCTTTGGAACAACAAAAATCCTGGGAGAATTTTGAGAAAAGCCTTCGCGAAGAGCGTACCCGTGCGAAATATGAAAATATGCTTCGCCTATCGACGTACATTCCGAAAGCACAATCTGAAAAAGAGTACGTAGCGCAAAATACCAAAGCCAATCTCCGCTACCTGTATGTACCCTATTTCTCGGTTGTAGATACTACCGTTAAAGTAACCGACGCACAGCTCGAAGAATACCTGAGCGCGCACAAGAAAGAATATAAAGGAACAGACACCCGCTCTATCGAGTACGTAACGTTCCCGGTTCAGCCTGCGAAAGACGACAGCGCAGCCTTGTATACCGAGATCAAAGAACTTGCACGCGGCCTTGCCACTGCACAAAGCGACTCTGCATTTGCCGCGATGAACAGCGATATCCCGACGCCGATCAACCAGTCGTACGCTACCATGAGCGACCAGTTGAAAGAAGCGGTGAAGACATTTGTACCGGGTGGTGTTTACGGACCTTACCGCGAAGGAAATACCTATTATATCTACAAATACGGCGGAACCCGTTCCGATACCGTTGCTTCTGCCAAAGCAAGCCACATCCTGATCCGTGCTGAAAACCAGTCGGACTCAGCGAAAACGGCTGCACGTGTGAAAGCGGAAGGCATCCTTGCGCAGATTAAAGCAGGTGCTAACTTCGAAGCATTGGCTGCTACTTCCAGCGCTGATCCCGGTTCGGCACAACGCGGCGGCGACCTGGGTTACTTCCAGAACAACGGCGCAATGGTGAAGCCATTTGAAGAAGCTGTGTTCTCGGCAAGTGCTCCCGGCCTGATCCCGCATCTGGTAGAAAGCCAGTTTGGTTTCCACATTATCAAGGTTACTGCCCCTAAATCAAATACACTGTACCGCATTGCGACAATTGGCAAGACCATTGCTCCAAGCCAGGCTACACGTGACGAAGCATACAGAAGAGCCGACGAATTTGCGAATGCTGTGAAAAGCCGCGAGCAGTTCGAAGAAGCTGTTAAGAAAAACAAAGCCCTTGTCCTTGCCAATGCAAACCGCATTCCTGAGTCTGCTACGAACATCAACGCGATCCAGAATGCACGCGATATCGTAAGATGGGCGTTCAAAACCGACACCAAGCCTTCGAATGTGTCGCCGGTGTTCGAAACCGAAGAGCAATATGTGGTGGCTGTTCTGACAGGCAAATCGGATGCCAAAGATGTAAAAGTGGACGATTTCCGCGACGAACTGACGACCAAAGTACGCAACCAGATCAAGGCTGAGCAGATTACTGCGAAGTTGAAAGGTGCGACCGGATCACTCGAAGACATCGCGAAAAAATACGGTGCTGGTGCATTGGTTGAATCGGCCAACGACATTTCACTGGCAACAGGCTTCCTGACCAGCGCAGGTTTCGATCCTATCGCGCTTGGAAAAGCATTCGGTTTGAAAGCCGGGCAGAAATCGGGCGTATTCACAGGAGAAAACGGCGTATTCATTATGGAACTGGTTAATAAAACCGATGCTCCTAAAATCGCCGACTTCACGCAGTACAAAACACAGCTGACCCAATCTCTGGAAAGCCGCATGTCGTACCTGGTGAACGAAGCCATTCGCGAGAACGCGAAAATCGAAGATCACCGCGCGAAATTCTTCTGATCAGATCGATTAAAAATTTCATTTCAGGAGGAGCAGAAATTAAATCTGCTCCTCTTTTTTGTGGGTGCTGCAAATTTTTCAGAAAAAAGTGATAGTATTGCAGTATGAAATGTCAATTCTACACTTATTAAATTATTAAGGTAGAAAGGAGGATGGAGGAATGGGAGGATGCTGTTCTCCCCGGATTGCATCAGCCGGTTTGTTAAAGCATTAGAAAAACGATTAACTACATTAAAATGAGCATTCTACTCGGAGAACAGGAGTATTTTAAGGGTATCGGAAAGATCTCTTTCGAAGGCCCGGAAAGCGACAACCCACTGGCTTACCGCTGGTATGACGAAAATCGCGTTATCGCCGGCAAAACAATGAAGGAGCACCTGCGCTTTGCGGTGGCTTACTGGCATACATTCTGCGGTGCTGGTCTGGACCCATTTGGCGGACCAACGCTTTTCTACCCATGGGACAAAAAACCTGACGCGGTAGACCGTGCAAAAGACAAGGCTGATGCGGCATTCGAATTCATTACCAAGCTGGGCCTGCCTTACTACTGCTTCCACGATGTAGACGTGGTGGATTACGCCGACGATGTGCGTACCAACGAAAAGCGCCTGCAAGCTTTGACAGCCTATTTGGGTGAAAAACAAAAAGCTTCCGGTGTGAAACTCCTTTGGGGAACTGCTAACCTTTTCAGTCACCACCGCTATATGAACGGCGCTTCCACCAACCCTGACTTCGACGTGGTTGCTCACGCTGGTGCTCAGGTAAAAATGGCTTTGGACGCTACCATCGCATTGGGCGGCGAAAACTACGTCTTCTGGGGCGGTCGCGAAGGCTATATGAGCCTTTTGAACACCGACATGAAACGCGAGCAGGAGCACTTCGCACAAATGCTGAAAATATCCGTAACCTATGCCCGTGCAAATGGTTTCAAAGGTAAATTCTTCATCGAACCGAAACCTTGCGAGCCTACCAAGCACCAATATGACTACGATGCAGCAACCGTGATCGGTTTCCTTCGTCAGCACGATTTGTTGGCCGATTTCAGCCTGAACCTTGAAGTAAACCACGCTACATTGGCGGGTCACACGTTCGAGCACGAATTGCAGGTAGCCGCCGACGCAGGTATCCTGGGGTCGATCGACGCCAACCGTGGCGATTACCAGAACGGCTGGGACACCGACCAGTTCCCGAACGACATCGCCGAATGGACCCGCGCATTGATCGTAATCCTGAATGCAGGCGGATTGCAGGGTGGTGGTATCAACTTCGACGCGAAACGTCGTCGCAACTCAACCGATGTAGATGATGTATTCCACGCACACATCGGCGGTATCGACACGGTTGCCCGTGCATTGGTGATAGCAGACAAGATCATTCAAAACGGGGACTACGACAAGATCCGCAAGAATCGCTACGCAAGCTTCGATAGCGGCAAAGGTGCAGATTTCGAAAAAGGTGCCCTGAAACTGGAAGACCTTTTCGATCTGGCTGCTACCAAAGGCGAGCCTGCGACGACTTCCGGCAAACAGGAATACCTGGAAAACCTGATCAACCGGTTCATCTGAGACTAACACTCATGTTACCTCAATATTAATTTTCAAAAGCCATTGATGTATTTCAATGGCTTTTGGCATTCATGCAGGTACGCCGCCGTAAATTGCATGAAATTAACCAGCGCTTTCTGCCATGCAAACCGGCCGCGCCAAGAAGCATTCGCCCCCTCCCATCCCGCCCCGTATTATCCTGCTTTTGTTCTGGATAACCGCGATATCCTGCACGTTTGTTAAAAACGGACTTGCTCAAACCGGTTTCAGGGAGCCCGACTATAACGTTTATGCAGGTCCTCGAAATCCGGATTCGTTGCTGATTGGTTTGAAGGCAAGCTACCATGCCGCCGTGAGGAAAAATAACGAGATGGAAGCCGCTGGCTACTTACAGCAAATCGGCAGGCTGCTTTTCATCTCGGGGCATTACCCGCAGTCGCTCGACTATCTGCTTCAAGCCGAGAAGATATTCCGCACCCGCGACCAGCAAAAGATGCTGGCCGGGAACCTGAATATGCTGGGAGAGCTCTATTACCGGACCCGCAGGCCCCAACTGGCCCGGAAGCAGTATGATGAGGCATTGATCATTTATCAAAAACTCAAACAAGAATCCGGTAAGGCGGAAATTTACGGGCGGATTGGCCATCTTTACGAAAAGCGGGAAATGTATGACAGCGCGTTCTATTTCCAGCACAAGGCCCTGCAATCCTACCAGCTCGACCGCCAAACCGACGGCGCCGCGAAGATTTACGAGAACATTGGCAGCATTTACGAAGACCTCGAAAAATACGACTCCGCCTATTTTTATTTCAACAAAGCCTACACGCTCAACACGCAGACGCGTAACACCCGTGCGCAGGTGGAGGTGGTCAACAACCTGGGCGATGTACTTCGTAAAACCGGCCGGTTCCGGGAAGGACTATCTTATAGTATGCAAAGTTTGAAACTCGCCCAAACCAGCGGCGAGCGTTACCAGATTTCGAGCGCGTATAATGATATTGCCAAAGCCTATAACCTCCTCGCCCGCAACGACAGCGCATTTCACTACCTCACGCTTAGCCGCAGCCTGCTCAATGATATTTACTCCGAAGAAAGCAACAAGCAGCTCGCTTTGCTGCAAACGCTGTATGAAATTGAGAAGAAGGACAATGAAATTGAACAACTGACCCAGGCCCGGCGCATCGACACGCTGATTTCCATTGCTACGGGCATTGTAGTCATATTGGTTATCGCAGTAGCTGTATTGATTATCAGCCGGCAACGCCTTAAAATCCGGAACGAACAAAAGCTCCGCGCCCAGCACAAGCAGGTGTACGAGGCGCAAAACCAGTTGATGGAAGTTGAATTAAAGAACAAGAAACTGGAAGAAGAGCACCTTAAACAACAGCTCGAAACCAAAACACAGGAGTTGAGCAGCTATACCCTGCACGTGATCCGCAAAAACCAGCTCCTGGAAGACCTCCGAACAAAGCTCGACGAGATGATCAAAGACGACAAGCGCGACCAGCGGAAGCAGATCAAAGCGCTGTCAGAACAGATCGGCGAGGGCTTGCAGGACGACCAGCATTGGGAAGAATTCCGGGGCATATTCGAGCAGGTGCACCAGTCGTTTTTTGACCGGCTCCAACAGCAAACCGGCCCACTTACCGCCAACGACCTGCGACTGATTGCATTGATCAAAATGAACCTTACTTCTACCGACATCGCCACGCTCCTAGGCATTTCGCAGGACAGCCTGCGCGTGATCCGCCACCGCCTGCGCAAGAAACTGAACCTCGCCGCAGGGGACAATCTTTCGGCCTATATTCAGTCAATATAGCCGGTTAACGATTTCTTAACAGTGCGGTAATGCAATCATAATGCCATTAATATTGGATTTAAATACCTGATTATTAATACATTATGATCAATTTCTCACACTTGTTGCCTTGATGTAACGCACCGTTGCCCTTTTGTTAACGGGGCTGATTTGGATCGCTGATATTGTTCTGCACACCTTCGCATCGTCAACCGGAACGACCGCCGACGGCCGACCGCCGGCACTTACTCAGACTTTTGATGCGATGATCCGTTACTACCTCCATATCCTTCCGATCCTTTTTACCATCACCAGCTATGCCGGGACACTTAAAGGCAAGCTGCTTGAAGCATCCACCGGCGAGCCCGCATTGGGTGTGGTGATCTACGTTGAAGGCACCAACCTGCATGATATTTCAGGGCTTGATGGTTCGTTCTCCATTTCCAATCTCCAAAAAGGTTCTTACCGGCTCAGCATCCGGCATATTTCCTATGCACCGATGCAAAAGGAATTTGCGATCGACGGCAATGAGACAGTGCGGCTGGATTTAACACTCGAAGCTGCGGAGAGCCTTAAACTCGACGAAGTGGCCGTCACCGGCAAGCGCGATGGCGCGAGCGACAACACCGCCCGCCTCATGGAGCGCAATGCGAGCCAGGTCATGAATATCGTTTCCGGCAAAACCATCCAGATTTCCCCTGACCTCACCGTTGCAAACGTGATTCAGCGTATTTCCGGCATTTCCATCGAACGCAACAGCAATGGTGACGGCCAATACGCGATCCTGCGCGGTATGGACAAACGCTACAATTACACGCTTGTGAATGGGGTAAAGATCCCAAGCCCGGACAACAAATACCGCTATGTGCCGCTGGATATTTTTCCCTCAGACCTTCTCGACCGGCTTGAAGTTTACAAGGCCCTGACACCTGCCATGGAAGGCGACGCGATCGGCGGAGCCGTGAATATGGTGATGAAAGACGCACCGGACCAGTTTACTTTCTCGGCAAACGTCTCGACCGGCTATAACGAGCTGTTTATGGACCGGAAATTCATGGGTTACGAATTTCGGAGCATCCAGTCGAAATCCCCTTACGAGCGGAATGGCAACCAGTACAATGCAACCCCAGCCGATTTTTCGACGGCGGCTGTTAATTACAAGCTCAAAACACCCGCTCCCAACCTGCTGGGAAGCATTGCGATCGGGAACCGCTTTTTAAAAGACAAGCTGGGTGTCCTGCTCGCCGGAAGCTACCAAAACACCCACCGCGGCAGCAACAGTCTCTTTTTCGATTCGGAGACCGTCGATACCCTGCGCGGCGAAGCGCTCACCAAAATGAGCGAGCGGAAATATTCGGAGCAGCAGATCCGGTATGGTTTGCATTCTAAAATAGATTACCGGGTGAATGAGAGGCATAAAATCCAGTTCTACAATGCGTTCATGAACCTCACGAATGTACAGGTACGGGATGTAAAATCCACCCAACTGACCATCGGTGGCTACGATCCGGTGGTGGGCAATGCGACACTCAGCTATTCAACCCGCTCCCGGCTGACCAGACAGCAGATATTCAACAGCACATTACAAGGCAAGCACCAGCTGGCCGATGCGCTCGCATTGCAATGGTCGGCGGTGTATTCCAAAGCCATCAATGAGGTTCCCGACAATGTTACCGTGCCGCTGACAGGCGTTATGCAGCATTTTCAGGAAAGAAAAACAACCGTAGGCGATGCATCGCGCCGGTGGGAGCACAACTCCGACCGTGACCTATCGGGCTACCTGAATTTAACCTACAACACAACCATAGGCGCAACACAAGTAGAATGGACAGCCGGCGGCTTGTTCCGCGACAAATCCCGCTCCAACTTTTACAACAACTACCAACTCCGTCCTGCCGACCCGTTTGCGGAATACGGAAAGGATTTCACCGATTATACACAGATCCGCTGGACGATCCAGAACCCGCGCGGATCGGTAGGGAGTGCATTGACCTACGATGCGAGCGAACAGATCAAAGCGGGTTTTATACAATTTAAAGCTGAAACAAAAAACCTGGAAATGCTCGGTGGCGTGCGTGCGGAGAACACCAACCAGGGTTATTCGATGCTCTTCCCGATCGGTGAAGACCGGCCGAATGGCAACCAGAAATACACGGATATTCTTCCAAGCCTGCATTTGAAATACAAACCCGAGGAACATATTAACCTGCGGGCCTCGTACTTCCGTTCGATCAACCGCCCGGGTTTCTTCGAAATCGTACCCTACCGCATTGTAAACGAAGAGTACCAAGAACGTGGCAATCCCGGCCTGAAACGCGCAGTTGCCGACAATATCGATCTGCGCTACGAGCTCTTTCCACGCGCTTCGGAGCAGTTTATGGTGGGTGTTTTTTACAAAATGATCAAAGACCCGATTGAATATACCCTCCAACGCGACGCTGTGCGCGGACAGGACATTTATTACTCGCCGGGCAATTTCGGGAATGCCAGGAACTACGGGCTGGAAATCGATTATATCAAATATGTGAAGCAGTTCGGGATCAAAGCCAACTACACCTACACGCATTCGCGCATTACCACGCCCAAATCCAAGCGCATACGCAACGAGAGCGGCGACCTGGAAACGATCAACGTTGAGCAAACGCGGCCGCTTTACGGACAATCGGCGCATGTGGCCAACCTTTCGATACTCTATAAAAGCCAGAAAAACGGCATCGACGCGCAGCTGGCGGGCGGCTACACAGGCGACCGGATCAATACGGTTTCACAGTTTATCGACAATGACCTTTGGCAGAAAGGCTTCGTTCAAATGGATGCTTCCGTTGAAAAGACATTCCGTAATGGCCTCGGTGTGTTCCTGAAAGCCAATAATCTCCTCGACACGCCGATGGAAGTTTTCATGAAGAATACCAGCGCTTCCAATGCCAATATCCCGAATCAAGACCTGCCCGGTAAGACGCTCATCCGCCGCGACCGTTACCAGCGCTCCTACCTCCTCGGCGTACGATACAAGTTTTAATCAGTCATCAAAATTTTAAATCTCATGAACCAATCCAAAATGAAACAGCTATTCATGCTTTCTGCGCTTGCCGCATTCCTGATCACCGGTTGCAGCGACGACAAATCGGAGCCCACTCCTATCGACAACAAGCCGACCGAAGAATCGGTATCCGGAGAAGTTTCCGGCACCTGGACCAAAGGCAATACCTACAAAGTGACCGGCCACATTCAAATCCCGGAAGGCAAATCGCTCACCATTGAAGAAGGCGTGACGGTACTTTTCAGCGACTCGGTGATCAAGCCGGAAGTGGTGGTAAAAGGCAACCTGTACAGCCTCGGAACTGCCGCAGCGCCCGTGAAATTCACCGTGCCCGATGCATGGAAAACCACTGGAAACCTCTTCGGCAACCTTTGGGGCGGACTAATCGCCGCTCCCACTTCGGCTGAATTCGTCATGAGCAACACTATCCTCGAATACGGTGGTGCGGTAACGACGGACGAATCTCCATCCGTTAAAGCAAAATTGTACAAAGCACTTCCCGGTGAGCACGTGCCGGTTATTTACTATTCCAATATCAGTGGCAAGCTGGTGGTTGTGAACAGCACTATCCGCAATTTTAATGAAGACGGTTTTTATATCGAGGGTGGAAAGGTGATCATCGCCAACAATACCTTCAATACGACTGGCGTATCGGGCGGCGACGCGATCAATATTAAATCGGGTGTGCAGGCCGATGTCGCTTTCAATGTGGTGTACAGCCCCAATACCAACGCATTGAAACTCTCGAACTCGGGTGATCGCACGCCGCAGGCCTATGTCGTGGGTTATAACAACACGATCATTAATGCAGGTTGGAGAAGACCTACTACCAAAGGCGGTTCAATATGGCTGGAAAAAGGTGTTCGCGCTGATCTTTATAACAACCTGCTTGCCAACGACCGCTTTGGAATCAAGAAAGAGAATGTAGATAAGTCGGTGGACAACCGTTCGGTGATTAACAACACGTTGTATTATGGTGCAACCGAAGAAGGCGTAAAGCAATTCCAGCCGTCGGTAGAAATTCTGAAAGGCTCGAATGACCTCATTTCGGTGAAAGTAGGCGATAATGATCCTAAATTCGTGAACTACCCATTGACCACCGACAACAAAAACGCCACTTTCAACAGCGCGTGGGACTTCCACTTGCAAGCCGGTTCACCTGCTCTCGGCAAAGGAAAAACCAGTTTCACCCGCCTCTACGCAGAAGGCCTCGTCATCAACGGTGTAACCTACAAATCCCCCGCTCCTGCCGACTACATCGGGGCATTGGGGACTAAGTAATTTCATTCAGATAAGTGTACCAGGCATAACGGCATTGTCGGCCTGAGCGCGCGTGACAGTATTGTCAGCCTGAGCGAACCGGGCCGCCGGGCGGTCGAAGGCATCACGCACGATGTTTCGACTTCGCTCAACATGACATCGCGTAAATCAATTCTAAACCAGTGAAAACATTCTTTCTCCCGGCCATCGGCCTGGCCGTATCACTTGTGGCCTGCCAATCCAACAACAGCACGCCGATCCAATCCGCCAAGGCGGACACTATCAGCTCGATCATCCAGCCGGTTTTCATCACCGACACGGTTGCGCATGATACCGACGACCCCGCGATCTGGATCAACCCTGCCGACGCGGCCCAAAGCCTGATTATAGGCACAGATAAAGACCAGGACGGCGGCTTGTACGTCTTCGACCTGCAAGGCAAGATACAACGTGACAAAAGCGTAACCGGCCTCAAACGCCCGGATAATGTGGATATTGAATACGGCCTGAGCCTTAGCGGAAAGCCTACGGATATTGCCGTTACCACCGAGCGCTTCACCCACAAGCTCCGCATTTACAGCGTGCCTGATATGAAACCCATCGACGACGGCGGCATAGAGGTTTTTGTAGGAGAAACAGGCGAAAATGTGCGTGATTTGATGGGTATCGCTCTTTACAAAAACAAATCAGGCAAAATTTACGCTATTGTGGGCCGCAAATCGGGACCCACCGATGGGACTTACCTTTGGCAATACCGGCTGGAAGACGACGGAAAGGGCCAGGTCAAAGCATCGCTCGTCCGTAAATTCGGGAAATACAGTGGTTTGAAAGAGATCGAAGCCATCGCCGTCGACGACCAGCTGGGCTATGTGTATTATTCCGATGAAGGCAGTGGCGTCCGCAAATACTATGCCGATCCTGAAAAAGGTAATGAAGAGCTGGCGCTGTTTGCTACCACCGGTTTTACGGAAGACCATGAAGGCATTTCCATTTACCAGCTTACCGACAGCACCGGCTACATCCTCGTTTCGGACCAGGGTGCCAACAGCTTCCAGATCTTTCCGAGGGAAGGGACATCCGGCAAACCCAACGAACATCCATTGTTAAGAAAAGTAACCGTCAAAGCCAGTCACAGCGACGGCTCCGACGTTGTTTCCCTTCCCCTCAATGCTCAATTCCGCAACGGCCTGTTCGTAGCCATGAGCGACGATAAGACGTTCCATCTCTACCGCTGGGAAGATATTGCGGGAAAGGATTTGAAATCAATTAAATAACCCAAAATATCTATCATGCAAATAGGCCGCCGGAAATCTCCGGCGGCCTATCTTGTTTACTATCTACTATTAAACTAACTGAGTTTAATGGTTAACCTGTTCTGCTAATATCCTTTGTTCTGATCCAGATTCGTATTATTCCGTATTTCGGCCGTTGGAATAGGGAAGAGCAATTCGCGCTCCGTCAACGTAGGTCCGTAAGAGAACTTGTGCCCCACGTAGTTATCAAACTTCTTGGTGGTAACATTGTACGCCTTACGTAGACGCGCCATATCGAACCAGGTGATATTCTCGAAGCACAACTCATGCCAGCGTTCTGCCCACACCGCCTCGCGGAATGTGTCTTTGGTAAGACCGGCGAGCGCAGGCAGCTCCGCACGGGTACGGATCGCGTTCACCGCCTCATAAGCTTTGGCAGAGGGGCCTCCAACCTCATTGGACGCTTCCGCGTACATCAGAAGTACATCGGCATAACGGATCACCGGCCAGTTGAGATCGCTGTTCGCACTGCTGGTTTGGGCTACGTTATCAAAGTGTTTGTAAATAAAATAACCTCCAAGATCCACCACCTTGTTACGATCGCTTTCATTGGTGAATTTGGTGAAAAAGAATTGCTTCTCCTTTGCCCGCAAATCGCCCGCTTCGAAAGACTTCACAAAATCGCCCGTCGCGTAAATACCGCCTGTTTCATCGGAATAGGCAGAGATATTTTTGTTATAAGGGATAATGGAAACCTGCCAGTTGGAAGGGATCAGCTGGGTTTTGTACTGGATCATGAAGATATTCTCTTCAATGTTCTTCTTGGCCGGGTTATGCAGGTCGTCGTAGGTGGTAAACAATTTGAATGCCTTCGAATCGATCACTTCCTCTGCTTTCTTAGCGGCCAGATCATAATACGCAGCGCCTTTTTGCAACGGATACCCTGCCATGGTGAGATACACCTTCGCCAACAGCGATTTTACAGCGCCGAGCGTCACCTTACCACTGTTTTCGGTCATCGGAAGCCCGGATGCCTCCGCTGCTTTCAAATCCTCCACGATCTGGTTGTAAACCGCCTCCGGCGTGGCCGCTGCGGGACGCAATTGATCGGATTGCAGGTTAACCGGCGCCGTCACAAGCGGGATGTTTCCGAACATCTGCACGAGCTGAAAGTAATAGAATGCACGGAGGAAATAAGCCTCACCAAGCACCTTCTTCATTTCGGCAGCATCCATGGTAATGCCGGGGATCTTCGCAAGCGACAGGTTAGCACCGGCAATACCTTTGTAATATTGGGTCCAGTACGTTTGCCCGTAGCCATTATCGGAAGTATTCCGGAGATCTTTGATAAAATAGCTGTTCACTGCCTGGCCAAGGTCGGTACCGGCCAAACCAGTCCCGAATTCGGGCATCATCCACGCACCGCCGCCGAAACCGCTGTTCATAGGCTCGCGCAAAGGCGTGTAGATTGCATTTACGGAGCTGCGTGCGTGCGCAGGCTGGGTGAAATAGTTCTCTTCGGTAAAGTTACTGGGATCCGACTCTTCCAGGAAGTCGGAACATCCCGTCGCCCCAAATAAGCTCAGCATAGCGAGCAAGCCGATTTTCTTTGATATGATTGTCATTGTTACTTTCGGTAAGAGTCAATATTGTTATAAACCGATGTTCAGGCCGAGCATGAATACTCTTGGCTTCGGATAGTCATACAAACCAAATCCCTGGTCGAAAGGCGATCCGGAGTTCGAAACCTCAGGGTCATAACCTTTGTATTTGGTTGTTACAAAGAAGTTCTGAACGGATGCATAAGCCCTCAAACGTTCCAGTTTCATTTTCGATGCGATGTGCGACGGGAACACATAAGCCAGCAACAGGTTGCGCCCGCGGATAAACGATGCGTCAGTTACCTTGTGGCTGTCGTTGTTGGTCGTGTAGTAAGCATTGATCGGGCGGATCTGCGCGATTGTTGTGTTCTGGTTGGTTTCTGTCCAGGCATTCAACACGGTTTTATAGCTGTTCGCAATACCCTGGCGATCCTCAGCCGAGTGGATACTTCTGTCGAGCACATCGTTGCCGTACATGTATTGCAAATCAACCGTCAATGACCATTGTTTGAAGTTGAATGTGTTGAGGAATGTACCGAAGCCATCAGGAATACCTTTACCAATGATTGTACGGTCGTTATCGTTGATCGTGCCGTCGTTGTTCAGGTCTTTGTACTTCACGTCACCAGGCAGCATATTGTATTTTTTCGCCTGCTCAGCCTCAGCTGTTGACCAGATACCTTCGTGTACCCGTCCGAACATCGAACCCACCGGCTCGCCTACGCGGATTACCGTAGCCCCGGAGAAGATATCGCTACCACCCGACAGCGCCAGTACCTTGTTTTTGTTTACCGAAATGTTGAATGTAGTGCTCCAAGAGAAATCACCCGCTTTGATATTGGTAGAGTTGACCGCAAACTCGAAGCCTTTGTTTTCCATGCTGCCAATATTGGTAAAGATGCTTGCATAGCCGCTGCTCAAAGGAAGCGGTGCATCCAGCAACATCTCGTTCACTTTCCTGCGATACAGGTCCAATTCGAAGCTGATGCGGTTCTGGAACAAGCCCAGCTCTATACCCAAATCCACCTGTTGTGTTTTCTCCCATTGCAGGTTGGAGTTGGACATCCGGCCTACACCGATACCGATGTTACGGGTTCCTCCGAAGATGACATCAGAGCTTGCCAAACCTGCAAGCGCGCGGTAGGCGGGAATTTCCGAGTTACCGGTAGCACCGTAGCTCGCACGGATTTTCAGGTTGGAAATCGAATTTGAATTTTTCAGGAATTCTTCTTCGTTCACACGCCATGCCAACGCCGCGGAAGGAAAGAACGCGTACCGGTTGGCATCCCCGAATTTCGACGAGCCATCAAGACGGCCTGTGAATGTAACCAGGTACTTGTTCATCAGGCTGTAATTGATCCTCGCGAAGTAGGAGTTCAGACCGTAAGCCGTTGCGGCCGAGCTGGGCGCGAGCGCCGTTGCTCCCGCGCCGAGGTTGTTATATTGGAAATAAGTGTCCGTAAAAACCTGGCTGCGGGCTACGTTATCGAAACGATCCACGTGCTGCCACGACAACCCGAGCATCGCGTTAATCGAATGGATCTTGCCAAAGTCTTTGAAGTAGGTGAGGTAATTCTCAAACTGCCATGAATTGTACCGGCTACTGCTCACCGACGCGTCGCCATTGCTGGAAATGTATTGAAGTCCGGCTGCTGCGAAGTAATCATTACGTTGGTTGATCACGTTCGCGCCTACGGTAGAACGTAATTCCAGCCCGTCGGCAAGGCGGATGTTGGCATACATATTACCCAACATGGTTTGTGTTTTCAGGAAATAGAGGCGTTCGGCCACCACGCGGAGCGGACTGTCGCCACCTTCCATTCCTGGGTAATCGCGGTTACTGGCCCATTTGCCGTCGGGATATTTTACCGGGATGATCGGCAATGCTTCCAGCACCTGGCGCATAGCTGTAATACCCCCGCCGCCAAGTTGATCAATTTGCTTCTCGTTCTGGTCGGTGTAGCCCAGCGTACCGCCCACTTTCAGCCAGCTTTTGATTTGTGAATCAAATACAAAACGGCCCGCGAAACGTTTCTGCCACGAATCCTTGATAATACCGTCCTCATTACGATAGTTCAGGAATGCTCCGAAGCTGCCCTTTTCGTTACCCCCTGTGAAACCAAGCTGATGGTTTTGGGTAAATGCCTTTTGGAAAGTCTCTTTCTGCCAATCGGTGTCGTACAATGGGTTGCCGTTCGAGTCAAAAAGCAACGGGTTAGTCCGTTTCAGCTTGGGATCGGTGTATTTGGTTCCGGTTGCCCAACCTACGGGGTCATATTTGGCCGCATTGGCGTAAATGGTTTCCTCCACCTGCAAAAACTCTTTCGAATTCAATACAGGCAGTTTTTTGGGGGCTATACCAATACTGAAATCCGTGTCATAGGTAACTTTTCCGCCCCCGGCTGTGCCGCGTTTGGTCGTAACAAGGATAACCCCGTTGGCACCACGCGCACCGTAGATCGCCGTGGAAGACGCATCTTTCAGGACTTCGATGGATGCAATGTCGTTCGGGTTCAGATAATCGATTGGCGTACTACCGTTTGCCAGTTCTACGGCATTCAGGATTACCCCATCGATCACGTAAAGGGGATTGTTGGAAACACTGATAGAGCTGGCTCCTCGAATGCGGATATTGGCACGACCACCCGGACGGCCCGAGTTCGACGACACGTTCACCCCGGTAATGCGCCCGGAAAGTCCCTGGTTCAGCGAAGAAGCCGGGCGTTCCTGCAATACATCGGCCTTGATCGTACCGACTGCGCCTGTAAGGTCAGATTTTTTAACCGTACCATAGCCCACTACCACCACCTCTTCCAGTGCATTTTCATCCGGCCCCAGATTTACCGTCAGCGCCGATTGGTTTCCCACCGCCACCTCCTGCGATTTGTAGCCTACAAAACTAAAAACCAGTACGGGCTGACCGCCATCCGGAATTTCCAGACTGAAATCACCGGCCGCGCCGGTGGAAGTTCCGCGTTGGGTACCTTTCAGGACCACGCTCACGCCCGGGAGTGAAGCTCCTTTTTCGTCCGAAACAGTCCCTTTGATCGTCCTGTCAACGGCCGCCTGGGTTACCAGTGCCGGTGCGGTCAGGTTTTCCTGGATCATCTGCCCCTCCGGCAGCGCCATCGCCTCGTCCTTGCTTTCCCTCACCGGCGTCGCTTCCTTTGATTTGCTTTCCGTAATGACGAATGTGTTTTTTCTTGTCTTTTTATATTTCAGACCGTTCTGCCGCAACAGCACATCGAGGTTTTTCTCGATCGGCTGGTTAAAATCCAGGTTGCTGGAAGCGACATTCACCGAGCCTACCAGGCGGTCTTCGAAAATGATTTCTACCCCATAGTGTCTCTGAAGATCCAGCAAAACATTCTTGAGCTTCATTTCCTGACCTAGCGAAGTATGCTGCTTGGCCGGCATCGACGCAAATGCAATGACCTGTGAATGCACGATCCGCGAGGATTGCGTCATCAACACAATCCCGATCGCCACCCATTGCTTGGCTGATAGCGTTAGATTCATAATCAAATGGTTTGGAATAATTAATTGTTCGTTAAAAGGATGCTAGCGCCGTTTTGCTCGACCCTGAGGTCAAGCACTTCCGAAATCGTCTTCAAAAGTTCTTCCGCGTTTTTGGTCTTAAAATTGCCCGTAATTGATCGCTGGGCGATACTGGAATCAGAAAGATTTACCTTCTGGCCGAAATTCTCCTCGATCATCGCGATTATTTCTTTGACAGGTGTCGCGTTGAACACATAACGTTGCTCAGTCCATGGAGCGAAAGTTTTGATATCCTGCTTTCTTTCCAGCTGTACCGCGCCCTCGTGATCGAGAAAAGCAAGGTCGCCCGGCTCCATCATGACCTCGCGACGCTGGTTGTTCTGCGAATAGTCGATCCGCACGCTGCCGGATTTCAACGCTACTTTGGTGCCCCTCGGCCGCGCAAAGACGGAGAATGTAGTACCCAGCACTTCCACCTGGAATTTTTTCGATGTTTTGACCACAAATCGCTTGTGATCAATGGTATGGCTTACCGAAAACTCCGCCTCACCTTCCAGTGCCACTTCGCGCACATCGCCCCAGAAACCGAGCCTGGGTACTTTCAGCTTGGAATTGGAATTCAATGCTACGCGGCTTCCGTCTTCGAGGTACACGTCAGTAGTTTGGCCGTAGGCTGTCTGGTACGACTTGTATTGTATCGGCTCACGAAACCACCATCCGCAGCTCACCAGCAATGTTACCGATGCTGCCACCATCCAAAACCGGTTGCTCCGTTGCCAAAGCCAGGAAGGAGCACGCTCTTCCTCCCCTTCCTCCTTCCTCCAATCTCCCTCATATTCCATCGCCGAGTTCAGCCGGAGAAGCAGATTTTCAAGCGCAGCGTCCTGATCGGGAATGAACTGCGGTGATTTGGTTTCATATTCCAGCAGCCACCGATGGAACGTTTCGGCATTCTCCTTCTGCACGATCCATTCCTCCACCAGCTGCCTTTCGAGCGGATTCGAGCGCCCGCTCAGGTACTCGAAAAGCGTATATTTCGATATAGTTTTTTCCATTTTCGTTCGGTTTACACGTTGACAACACCCGTTGCAGCGGGTCTTCCGGCGGGGTTTTCAGGCCAGGCCTTCCAGGCCGGGCTTCCCAGACGGGGTATTAGAGGATATTCAAAATGGCAAGGCAGAGCGAGATCATCCATTCGCCATGCAAAGCGGAACGGAGATGCTTCAAGGCCTTGGAGATATGTACTTCGACGGTTTTGGGCGATATATGAAGCTCGTCGGCTATTTCATGGTATTTTTTGTTCTCGAAACGGCTTAGTAGAAACACCTTCTGGCACTGCATAGGGAGCCGCGCGATCACCTCGTTTACTTTCAGGAAAAGGTTATTGTAATGAATTTCCGCGTCAGGCTGCTGATGATACGTAGAAATCGAATGCTCCTCGTTCATTTCGAGGCTGTCCATCTTACCGAACTCTCTGCGCATATACGTATAGCATTCGTTTCGTACTGAGCGGAATAGATAACTCGTGTAGGATGTCGTGATGTTCTCGTAAGCTTTCGTGCGGTAAAATTGGAAGAACACTTCGCTCACCAAGTCTTCAGCGATCTGTTTGGAATAGACAAAACGCACTGCGTGGCTGCAAAGCGGGTTATAATACCGCTTGAACAGCAGTTCCAGTCCCTTCCCCGGATTCTGCTCGAAAGCCGATTTGAGGAATGTTGCAGAATCTATTTCACTCACGGGGGCCTTGCCTTCGTGTGCAGGGGACACAAACGGCCCAGGGCGCTTCGTTTCCGGGTTAAGCAAAGGATCGTGCATTGAGTATCTGTTCGTATGTAATAATTAAAAGACTTTTTTGTATTTAAAATCCCTTACCCTTGATTTAAAAAAACTAAAACTTTTTTTAATTATATCCTAAACTAAATATCCAGGGACGAAAAAAAGCCGCTACCCCGTGGGATAGCGGCCATTAGCTTCAAAAGGCAATAAATGGTTACAAATTCTTCGCTTTGCTTTGCTTCACAGCGTAATCCACCGCACGGGCAGAAAGGGCCATGTAGGTAAGCGACGGATTCTGGGTAGACGTCGAGGTCATACAGGCGCCGTCGGTCACGAATACGTTCTTGCAATGGTGCAACTGGTTCCATTTGTTGAGCAGCGACGTCTTAGGGTCCTTGCCCATGCGCGCACCGCCCATTTCGTGGATGTCATTGCCCGGATTGCGGTGGTTATCGTGCGTTCTGACATTGGCAAAGCCCGCTTTGGTAAACATCTCGCTCACCTGCTCCATATAATCCTTGATCATCTTCTCGTCGTTATCGTCGTAATCGACGGAGATTCTCATTTTAGGCATTCCAAACGGATCCTTTTCGGTTTTATCGAGCGCCACGTAATTGCTTTCTTTCGGGATCGTCTCGCCCATCATGTGCGAACCTACGCTCCAATTACCATATTTGGTTTCGTGCAAACCGGCTTTGAGCGATTCGCCGAGGCCGTTGCGGTCATTGTAAGTATTGCGGTTCGCACCGAAACCGGCCGCATAACCACGCAAAAAGTCGGTTTCCTGCTTGTACACATTGCGGAAACGAGGAATGTAACCGCTATTGGGACGTTTTCCATCGGTCGTCGAATCGAGGAAGCCCTCGTATTCGCCCGAAACCGTTGCGCGGTAGTTGTGGAATGCCACGTACTTGCCCAGCAGGCCGCTATCATTGCCCAATCCGTTCGGGAAGCGGCTGGATACCGAGTTCAGCAATACCAGGTTCGAGTTCAGTGCAGCTGCATTCAGGAAGATAATGTCGGCGTAAAATTCGATCATCTGCTTCGTATTCGCGTCGATCACGCGCACGCCGGAGGCTTTTTGCTTCTTGTCGTCGTAAATGATCGAATGCACTACCGAATGCGGACGGAGCGTCATATTGCCTGTTTTCATCGCCCAGGGAATGGTGGACGCATTGCTGCTGAAATATCCTCCGAACGGACACCCGCGCTCGCACATCACACGGTGCTGGCATTTGGCACGGCCCTGATCGAGGTGGATCTGCTGCGGCTCGGTAATATGGGCTGCGCGACCGATGATAATGTGGCGGTCTTTATATTGTTTCGAAACCTGCTCTTTGAAATACTTCTCCACACAGTTCAAATCGTGCGGGGGCAGGAACTCACCATCGGGCAATGCGTCGATACCGTCCTTGTTGCCAGTGATACCCGCAAACTTCTCCACGTGACTATACCAGGGCGCCAGGTCGTCGTACCCGATCGGCCATTCCACGGCGAATTGATCACGTGCCGGGCCTTCAAAATCGTATTTGCTCCAACGCTGCGTCTGCCGCGCCCATAGCAGCGACTTTCCGCCCACCTGGTAACCTCTCAGCCAGTCGAAAGGCTTCTCCTGAATGTAGGGATGCTCGTTATCCTTCGCAAAAAAGTGCATCGACGATTCCTTGAAGTTGTAGCAACGTGCCGCAATAGGATTAGCATCGGCGATTTCCTTGGTAAGCCGCTCACGGTGCTCAAACTCCCACGGCATCATGTTCGTCGTAGGGTAGTCCTTGATATGCTGTACATCGCGCCCGCGTTCCAGCACGAGGGTTTTCAGGCCTTTTTCGGTCAGCTCCTTCGCCGACCAGCCGCCGCTAATCCCCGAGCCGATCACAATGGCATCGTAGGTACGGGCTTTTTTACTATCAATATTAAAATTTGCCATAGTCTATTTTGTGGGAGGAAAGGGAGGAAACGGAGGATGGAGGAAGGGGAAGAAAGGGGGAAAAACTTCCCTCTCCTCCCTTTCTTCCTTCCTCCCCTTCCTCCATCTAACCTTTTTTAACAGGTACACACCCATGGTAACGGGCGGGGATCATTTCGTAATGGGTAATGTTGGTCATCACGTATTCGGACGTCATGTAGCCCTGGATTGTAAGGTTTTTGACCATGCTGAAAAAGCCCTTCTGTACCGCGTCGCTGCCTTTCTCGATTTCCGACAGGATTTGCAGACGCTGCTCCTTGCTCGCATCCGTAAACGACTTGCCGAAACGCTGAATGCTCTGCTCGTCGATATTTGAAACGCCGCTTGCGAGGCTTGCCTGCGCTTTGGCGTCGTAGCAATCCTTCACCATTTTCTGAACAAAATCACCTACCCCCAATTCCCCCGCGCCCGGAGTGTCGGTTTTGGGGATAATGGTTTCGACGATCATCGTAAGATTTTTGGATTGGTCCGCCGAGAGCAACCTTCCTTTCGCCACTGCACTCTTGTTCCAACCGGATGCCCAGGAAGGCAAACCCGCCATGGCGCCCATGGCTACGGCCATGCTTTTTAGCGCTACGCGTCTCTCCATCTTCATTTATGTTTAAAACGTTGTTACTGTAATTTTGTCAAGGATTGTTATTTATTGAAATTTATGAGAAAGTTCTCCTCTCTCTGACTATTCTTGACCAACCCGTCACTCTTCCAGAAAGTCGAGATCGCGGCCGTGCGTTTCGGGGATCGTCAGGATGCAGAAAATACCGATCGCAAAACAGATCACCCCTACCAGTGCACCAGCCTGAATAACGGTGAAAGAACCTTTAAAAATAGCAAATAATGTAGTCATTCCCACTACCGTTCCCCTTACCATGTTGGGAACGGTGGTAGCAGCCGTGGCGCGCAGGTTGGTACCGAATTGTTCCGCGCCGATGGTCACGAACATGGCCCAGTAACCGATCCCGAAGCCCAGCAACGTGGCAACGGTGTAGAAAAGCGAGACCGATTTGATGCCCGCAAAGAGGTATACCAGGCTGCATATCAATGTAAATAGCATGAGGTAGAAGACCGCCTTCTTGCGCGATTCGAGCCAGTGACTGATGAAACCGCTGCAAAGGTCGCCTACCGAAAGGCCAACGTAGCACCACATAATGGAAAGCCCTGGTTTGATGGGCTCGTTGATTCCCAATGCTTTTCCGAATTCATTGCTGAATGTGGCGAGAATACCGATCACAAACCACGTCGGGAGCCCGATACCAATGCATTTGAGATACCTGCTAAGCCTGTCTTTGTTATTGAACAACGCAAAAAAGTTGCCTTTCTCGACATGCTTTTGGTCTTTGATATCCTTGAAAATACCCGACTCAAAAACACCGATCCGAAGCAAAAGCAACGAAATCCCCAGCCCGCCGCCGATGAAATAGGCATAGCGCCAATCGAAAAACTCTACCGTAAAATAGGCCACAACAGCACCCAGTAAACCAATACCCGCGACCAGCGAAGTACCAATGGCGCGCAGATGTTTGGGAAGTATCTCCGACACCAGCGTAATACCCGCGCCCAGCTCACCGGCCAGACCGATACCCGCAACGAAGCGAAGCAGTTTATAAACCGTAACGTCCTGCACAAAACCGCAGGCGATATTGGCAAGCGAATACGTGATAATAGAGCCAAAAAGTACGGAAAGACGCCCCTTTTTGTCCCCCAGCACACCCCAGAGTATCCCGCCGATGAGCAGCCCGGTCATTTGCCAGTTCAGAATACTAGCGCCGGTAACGGAAATATCTGCCTCGGAAAGGCCCAATGCTGCCAGACTCGGCAGGCGGACGATCCCGAAAAGGAGCAAATCATAAATATCTACAAAGTAACCAAGGGCAGCGACAATTACGGGAGCACTGAAAAGGTAGGAAGCGTCTGAGCGCGTTGCTGTGACGGTTGACATTTGTTTTTGTATGGGTTTCATCGGAATAACTTGCAATATTATGCAAATAGCCGGACATAAGCCCGGCTATTCGTTGGTAAATTAATAAAATTTAAAGAGAAAGTTTTGTTTGAATCATACTGACTTTCTCTTGCTTCCATTGTCTAACTCTTCTTGAATACGATGGTAATTTTGTATTTGACGCCGTCTTCTTCCTCCGTGCTCGACCATTTCATTTCGTTCGCACCGGTTTCAAGGTCGAACTCAGTAACATCAGAGCCTTCGGTGAGCACTATTTTCTTGTCTTTAACCGCCCATTTCGAAGCGTCGTCGACAACATCGGCCTGGTCCAGAATGTCGTCGCAGCCGATGGGCACTTTGGCGCCCACTGTGCCATTGCTTTTGAAAGTAAGCTCGGTTTCCGACAAACATTTCTTCCCGGTAAGCGCCTCGAAGTATGCAAGCACGTCGGTAATGCCGTTTTGTGCCGGATCGACGTTCATCGCCTTAATTTTCCAGGTGCCTTCCACGGCATTGCCGGAGGGCGTTTCGGGAGTCGGGTCGTCGGAATCTTTGCTACACGCCAGCATCGCTGCCGCGAACACAAATAGCATCAGGTAATTTGCCAGATTTTTCATGGATGGAGTTTTCATGGTTGCCTATTTTTTTGATTAATAAGCACGAAATTAAACTGCCATTTTTCCAGCCGGGCATATTACCGAGTGACCGGTAGGTCGACTGAGTGACCGGTTGCCCCGTCTCAGAGTTCCAGCTTTTGCTTGTCTTTCAGCAACTGCTCTTTCAGTTTACCATAATCCACATCCTGCACCGCCACCTTGCCGTCGATCGCCTGTACCGCAGCGGTTGCCGCGCTCTGCCCGAGGATCATGAACACCGGCTCCATCCGGATAGAACCATAGGCAATATGCGACGCCGAAACGCACACGGGCACCAGCAAGTTTTCACATTCGGCCTTTTTGGGGATAATAGAGCCATATGAAATACCATAAGGTGTTTTTGGATGCACGCCAATGTCTCCCTCATTCTGCACGAAACCGTCTTCCTTCACGTAGCGCTGCGCATTGTGCGCGTCGAGCGAGTAGGAACCCATTCCAACCGATTGTTCAACAGCTTTTTTGCCTAATGTTTCATTTTCGGTCATCACGCTCTTGCCCAGCATACGGCGGGCTTCCCGGACGTATATCTGGTGCGGCCAACCGCCATTATCTTTGAATTCGTCCTTGGGCAAACCCCATTCCCCTACCTTGGCGCGGACGTCAGCAGGTACTGCGGCGTCGTTAGCAAGGAAATACATCAGCCCTTTTTGGTACAACTCGTGTTCCTTAATGATCTGCTTACGGCGCTCATAAGTAGCATCGGGATAGTCGTAGTTCTGGCCGATGAAGTCGGTGCTGAACGGACCATGGTTGTTGGTGTCCGTTTTACGGTTGGGAATGGGGTCGTATTTGTCGAAAGTTTCGGTCCAGCCGGCCTTGTACACCCGTGCGAGCAGCGCGTATTTACCCGGGTCGTAACCAGCCGGTTTCGCGAAAGGAATGCGGTTGTCGGGGTGCGACGACAGGCACATACGGAAGCAATAGGCCTGGATTTTGTGATCTCCCTCCCCATTTTTGCCGATTTTCTCCGCTGTCACATAAGGCAGCAAGCCGCTTTTGGGATCGCCTTCCACTTTATAAGGACTGATATTCTTCGCGAAATAATGTCTGTGCTGGAATACACCCGCCTGAATGCCGTTCCATTCTTCATTGTAAACACTATTGGCCTCGCGGCCTACGTGGTATTTCACACCGGCAGCGGCCATCAAATCGCCTTCGTAAGTGGCGTCGATGAACATTTTGCCTTTGAAAGTCTTGCCGCTTAAAGTTTTAAAAGAGGTAATGCGGCCGTTGCTCTTCTGCACACCGCTTTTGCCGCGGTCGAGCCATTCGCCGCGGTAGATTTTGATATTGTTTTCTTTCACAAAATCCTCAAAAACCTGCTCGGCCACGTGCGGCTCGAAGATCCACATCGTGCGCTCGGCGCCGTCCATAGCCACGGTGCCCTGACCTTTGTTACCGTATTCTTCTTTTTTCTGCCAATGCCAGCCTTCGGGTTTATCGTAATGCAGGTAAACGCGGTGGTAAAACTCGCGCGCAAGGCCACCGATCACCGATTTGTTGCCGGTATCGGTAAAGCCCAGCCCACCGGAGGAAAGCCCTCCCAAATGCTTGTCGGGTGAGACAACGAGCACTGTTTTGCCGGATTTAACGACCTGCACCGCGGCCGTGACCGCCGCACAAGTGCCGCCGTATACAATCACGTCCGCTTCGTACGACTGCGCTAATGCAGCCCGCGTCGTGACCTGTGAAATGAGGAATGCAATCAGTAAGAGTAATTTTTTCATTAAATGTCTGATTTGGAATTTGAAATGGGTTGACGGCTGACCATGGCCGCCCGACTACCGAATTATTTTGATTCTGGCACAAATAGTACGGCGTCGGCGGCAACGGCTCCCGAGGCTCCTTCCGATGAGATATTCACGGAAGATGTATTGCCTTTGGGCAAGTTGAACTTGCCTACATGGTACCATTCGCCGGAAGTTTGGCCTTCTACCACAATGTCTTTTTCAAGCACTGAAATCGCTTTGACTTCGCTTCCGGCTTTCACAGAGAGCTTAATTTCCGAAGCTGGTTTGGCTACTTTCGGGAAGTAAGCGTATATCTGATAATTCCCCGCAGCAGCTATTTCAGGTGTAAAAGTCACCGAGCCGCCTTTCTTATCGCTTTCAGAAGTAGCCAGAAACGATGGGCCATAACCTCCTTTTTTGACCGGCTCCCAGCTTCCTTTGACGGAAACGTGCTTGCTATCTTCATTATCTACGAGAATTTCAGGCGTTCTGCCGTTCACGAGCGGATCGGTTTTCAGTTTCGCCTGCAATTTGGCAACGTCGATCTGCTGCACGCTCTTCTTCGAATCGATCGCCATCACGGCCGCAATCGCCGACGACTGGGCGAGCACCATGAACACTGGCTCCATGCGGATTGAGCCATAGGCGATGTGCGTGGCAGAAAGGCAAACGGGTACCAGCAGGTTGGTACATTCCTTCTCCTTAGGCACCAGCGAACGGTACGCGATCGGGTAAGGTCCGGAGGCGCTTACCTCCACATTCCCCTCATTTTTGGCCATTCCATTCACAACAATGCGCTGAATATTGTGCGAATCCATTTGGTAAGCCGCCATACCCACACCATCCGTTACCACTTCCTTCAAGTCGCAGTGGGCCTGGGTCATCACGTAGCTTCCGACCATTCTCCTGGCCTCGCGTATATAAAGTTGTGGCGACCAGTTGCCGGTTTCCACGTACTCATCTTTGGGATACCCCCATTTCAGCATTGCCTCTCGAAGCTCCGCAGGTACGCGCGCGTCGTGCCCGAAGAAATAAAGCAACCCTTTGGTGTACGCTTCATGCGCTTTGACGATCTCCCCGCGCTTTTTGTAATCGGCATCGGGGTAATCATGGTTCATGCCGATCATGTCCGTAGAGAAGCCGTTGCGGTTGTTGATATCCGTTTTGCTGTTCGGCATCTTACTCCATATAAAGTAGTCGTTCAGCGTTTTGCGTTGTGGCTGTTTGGCAATAAGCCGGGCAAGGAGTTCATAGCGAACGGGATCATAGTCCGCCGGCTGGGTAATAGGCACCATATTGGCCGGGTCCGACGTGAGGCAAATGCGATAGTTATAGGCCTGCACCTTCTTGTCGCCCGTGCCGTTCGGTTCCAGTTTGGATGGTGAAACACCCCACAACAGGCCGCTTTCTGGTTTTCCCTCAGTTTTGTAGGGATCGATACCATCGGGAAGCTGGTGGCCGTGCATTAGCTGCACGCCATTGATCGTCTCGTTGTACGCGCTATTCGCTTCACGGCCCACCATATAGGAAACGCCCGCTTTCGCCATCAGGTCACCTTCGTAGGTGCAGTCGAGGAAAACCTTCGCTGAAACGGTCTGATTGGTTTTAGTATCAGGTTTAATACTGTTTTCCAAAACGATGGATTTGATCTCCGCTCCCGATTTACTGGCACTGATCACCCTGCTTTGGTAAACCACTTTGATACCCGCTTCATCCAGGTATTGCTGCAAATACTGCTTCGCCACACGCGGCTCGAATGTCCATTGCTCGAATTTGCCATAATGCTTGCCAATGCGACGGTAGAAGTCACGGGAAAGGCCGGTAATGGCATATTTGTTACCAATATCCGTGTAGCCGAGGCCGCCGGAGGTCATGCCGCCCAAATGCCCGCCCGGCTCGATGAGCATCACTGTTTTACCCATTTTCTTCGCCGTATATGCCGCGATTACGCCGGCAGAGGTGGCGCCATAAATGCATATATCCACCTGCGTGGCCGCCGCTTCTGTTCTCGGGGAACCGCTTTGGAAGCGGAACCCAGAAAATAGGAATGCAGCGAAACAGGCCAAATGCGTTATTGCTATCCTTTTTCTCATTGTTTTTAAATGATTATGAAATGCTTAGTAACCTGGATTCTGGTCTTTGGCAGTAATTGCCTTGTTATACAAAATCTCGGAATTCGGGATCGGCCATAGCATGTGCTTTTCGGCTACCACGATATTCTTTACTTCCAGAATGCGCTGTTTGGCTATCCCAAGGCGTTTCAGGTCGTTCCAACGCTTGCCTTCGTACATGGTTTCATAGCCCCGCTCCTGCACCACCTTGTCGATAAAGGTTTGCAATGTGAAATCAGCGAGTTTGAAATCGACCGTTGATACAGCATCCGCTGGCTTGCCGTAGGCGCGGCGGTGTACTTTGTTCAAGCTTTCAAGGGCTTCCGCCGTGGGTTTCCCGTTCGCGCGGGCGTCGGCTTCGGCGTGGAAAAGGAGCAAGTCGGCATAGCGGTACCACGGGTAGTCGTTACCCGCGCCGCCGGTTGCCAACGGATCGCGGTATTTGCGGAACAACATAGAAGTAGTACCAAGGCCAATATCCACATTGTAAAGGATATGGTTTTTACGCAAATCCTTGAAATCCCAGTTTTTGATCACAGGATTGGAAACCGAATCGGTATACTGGGCGTACACACCGCCCGGGCCGTAGTAATTGTACTGACCGATTTTGCGGTGGGCATAACTCACCAGCCCGAAACCCTGCTGACGCGAGTATTTGAAATAGAAAATCTCCTCGCTCGTATTCACGACCTCCGGACCGTAGATCTTCTGAAAATCCTCGGAAGTGGAGACCGCCACCAGCGAATACTTTTTGGAATCAATCACTTCCTTCGCCTTCGCGCTCGATGGCTGCCATTGTGCGAGGTACATATAAACTTCCGAAAGCAGCGTTTTAGCGGCCCATTTGGTAGGGCGGCCTATTTCCGACGGGTTATCCGGCAGCCCGCTTTCAGCCACCAATGCATCCGCAACGATCAGTTTGTACACATCATCGACGCTCGACCTTGGAATGTCGGGCTCGGTCATATTCTCTTCCGTGCGCAACGGCACGCCCGCCCAGTTGCGCACGAGCGCGAAGTAAATGAGCGCACGCATATATTTGGCTTCCGCCACAAATGAAGCCTTTTCCGCATCCGTCATGCCCGTTCCTTTCGGCACATTGGCGATGACCAGATTCGCATTCCGGATCGACTGGTAGAAGTTGTCCCAGATCGTCGCGACGCGGTTGATGTTCGTATTATCCAGCCCCTGATACAAGCTCACAGGCGTCTGGGTACCTCTCGAATTACCATAATCGGCCAACCCTTCCAGCTGGGCAGGATAGTTGGTCGACAATGCAGGGTCCGTTCGCATCGGGCCGTAGATGGCGTTAACCGCAGCCTTGGCTTCCGCGGCGGTATTATAAAAATTCTCGGAGGCAAGCGACTTTGGTTTTTCTTCGAGAATATCCGAGCAAGCCATGCAAACCGCCGCCAAAAACAAACTGGTGAATATCTTTTTCATAATGATGATTTCTTTAACCGGTGATTAAACTGACCCTTAAAACCCAATTCTGAGCCCTACCGTGGTGGTTTTGGCAACAGGGTAAACGTAGTGGTCTACGCCCTGCACAATCGAATTGCCGCCTCCGTAAGAGTTGACCTCCGGATCGTACCACGAGTATTTGGTCAATGTGATCAGGTTCTGACCGCTCACATACAGTTGCCCGTATTTCATCCATTTGATATGCAGCTTGGCTACCGGCAGATTGTAGCTCAGCTGAATGTTTTTGAAGCGGAGATACGAGCCATCCTCCACAAAACGGTTCGACATTTGCGCCTGTGAGGAGGTTTTGATGATCGGGTATTTGGCGTTGGTGTTCTGCGGCGTCCAGTGGTTGAGGTACACTTCGCGTGGCATATTGAGCGCCTGCCCGTAGTCGTAACCTTGTCCCTGGGCACTGAGGTTAAAGATGTCGTTCCCCTGCGATCCCTGGACGAAGAATGTCAGTTCAAAGTTTTTGAATGACATATTCGAGTTGAAACCGTAGGTAAACTTGGGGTTCGGGTTACCGATGATCCGCTTGTCTCCGGCGTCGCGGCTGCCGCTGTTATTGTAATCTTCGTAGGCGATGAAACCCTTTTCGTCATACCCTTTTTCCACATAACCATAGAACGACCCGAGCGGGTAACCTTCACGAAGGATATTCACATTATCGTTCACAGCCGCACCGATTGTCTGCCCAAGGATGTCATTTCCGCCATAGAGCTTCATAACTTTGTTTCTGTTAATGGACAAATTGGTCGACACATTCCACTTAAATGCGCCTTCCAGCACAGTCGCATTCACACCGAATTCGAAACCCTTGTTTTGAATTTTTCCGATATTCTGAATGGTAAATGTGTATCCGAGCGATGACGGCAGCGCCACGTTATTCAGCAAGTCGCGGGTGTTTTTGATATAATAATCGGCCGTGACATTGACGCGGTTATTCCAAAGCCCGAGGTCGATACCGAAGTCAGTCTGGGCCGTGGTCTCCCATTTCAAAGATCCCGCGAGCCGGGTTCCGGGCGCATAGGAAGTCATGAATGCATCGCCAAACACGACCTGCCCCGAAGCAAGCTGGTTCAATGTAAAGTAGGGCTGAATGGACGTGTTACCCGTTTCTCCATATCCAACCCGGAGTTTCAAATCAGAGATAAAAGGAATGTTTTTGATAAATTCTTCCTCAGACATACGCCATGCAAGCGCTCCCGACGGAAAAAAGCCCCATTTCTGCCCGGCGCTGTACCGCGACGACCCGTCCGCACGAAAGCTGGCCGTTGCCAATATTTTGCTGTTAAAAGTGTAGTTAACACGCGCCAAGTAGGAAAGCAATGACCATTTCAAGTAGGAAGTGCTTGGTACTGTTTGCGTGGCAGCTGCACCGATATCGTAAGTTTCCTGATTATCGCTTATAAAACCGCTGCCGGAGGCATTCAGCGAATTGGAAGTATAATCCTGGTAAGTAAAACCTGCCACGGCCGAAACGCTGTGCTTGCCAAAGTCTTTGAGATAGCTCACGGTATTTTCACTCAAAAGACTTGTCACGCGTTGCGTGCCCACCGCTGCGGTGCCTTTCGAGTTTACAAACTTGGTGGTCGTGTAAGTATCGGTACGGTCATCGGTGCTTTCGATACCGGCCATTGTTTTGATCACCAGACCTTTAACCGGCTCAAATGTAATGGCGCCGTTGGTCAGCACTTTGTTGGACCGGATTACGTCCGAATACTGATAGAGATAATTCAAAGGGTTGGTAATCACATTAGAGCCCCAGGCATAAGCCTCGGCCAGTTTCGAATAGCTACCATCGGGAAGCGTGGAAGTGATGGTAGGGTAGCCGGAGAGCATAGCCGACATGAGCGTTCCGCCGCGGTTTCCTCTTTCGGAATTCTTACGGTCGGAATCGATGCGGCTTAGCAGGGAGCTGAGGTCGAATTTGAACTTCTTGCCGATGTCCGAGCTGAGGTTTATGCGCAATGCATTGCGCACATAGTCACTGCCGATCACGATCCCGTCTTGGCTGAAATTACTGGCTGCTACCGAGAAACGGGTCTTTTCGTTACCGCCGCTCACCGTCAGCGCATGGTTTTGAACGGGTGCTTTTTGGAACACCAAATCCTGCCAATCCGTACCTTTCCCGAACCCTGCGATCTGGTCGGGCGTGAAATGCGGTGCCAGTCCGTCGTTGGCCGCCTGCTCATTGTAAAAGTTGGCATATTCGGTTGCATTCATCAAATCCAGCTTTTTACGGATGGTTTGCACGCCGTAATAACCGTCATAGTCTACGCTCACGCGACCAGCCTTGCCTTTTTTAGTAGAAATGAGCACCACGCCATTAGCCCCGCGCGAACCGTAAATAGCAGTTGCCGAAGCATCTTTTAAAACTTCAATCGATTCAATATCAGCATTATTCAGCAATGTCGGATTACCTGAATAGGGAAAACCGTCCACTACATACAAAGGCTCATTGCTACCCTGGATGGAGTTCGTGCCCCGCACACGCACGCTGATAGAACTGCCCGGAGCGCCCGTATTCTGCGACACATACACACCCGCCGCGCGCCCCGCGAGCGATTGCACGAGGTTGGTAGCCGGGTAGGCATTTAGTTCCGATGATTTGATGGAAGCAACAGAGCCGGTAAGGTCGCTTTTCTTGATCTGGCCATAACCGATCACGACAATTTCCTGCAATGATTTGTCTTCCAGAACCATACTGATCGTCAGTTCCGTCTGGCTTCCGAGTACTATTTCCTGCGATTTATAACCTACAAAACTGAAAACCAGTACCGAATTAGGCGCGCTCGTTTCGGGAAGTTCGAGCTGAAAATTCCCCTCGGGGTTGGTGGTCGTTCCAGTTTGTGTTCCTTTCAGGACAATACTCACCCCGGGTAGCCCCGTATTCGAATCGCCATCGAGCACTTTGCCTGAAACCGCCCGTTTAGGTGCATTAGCCGGTAATGGCTGCGCGGCCGGCGCATCGGGCGAGGTAGTTTCTATTCTTCTGAGGATGATGATCTTGCCCGATACTTCGTAATCGAGCCCTAGCGGCGTCAGAATATGGTCGAGCGCCTCGTAAAGGGGTTTATCTTTGAGGGAAACAGTCACTTTCCGGGCCGATTTGATCAGTTTGGAACTGAAAACAAACCGTACGTCCACCTGCTTTTCCACCTGGCTGAGTACCTTCTTCACTTCACTGCCGTTCGCTGTCACCGACACTTTCTGGCTTAGAAGGGATTGCGCACTACCTTCACGTGCATAACCCGCGACGATAAACACCAAGGCAAGCATGAGTTGAGTAGCTGTCATTCGCATGGTCCACAGTAATACCCTACGGTACTTTAAAGGTTTTTTCATAGATTTGATTGTTTTGTAGAATGAGAAATTTGGCAAAACGCTCCCTGCCTCCTTCGGGAGGAAAATGGCGACCAACCTGTCAGGGAATTTTCGGAGCCGGTGATGCGGGAACATTGCCGGCTCTTCTTTTGGGATAAACTTTCTGTTTCTTCTGTTCTGTTTTAAAGGGTTACGTGATTGTTCTTGTTAATTCCGGCATCCTTTGCTGTGGATGATCACCTGGCCGTCGACGATCTCGTAACTGGATTCTACGGCCTTGCAAATAATGTTGAGCTTGTCGTGCAGTGTCTGGTTGTCGAGGTGTGCCGTGAGCGGGCAATCTTTCAATAATGCCTCGTCATAAATAATATCGATCCCATAGGCCCTGGCGATGGTATTGAAAACGTCGCTGGCAGGTGTATCTTCAAATTCAAACTGGGGTATTTCGGCTTTGGAAACTACCATTTCAGGTTTTTCGACCAACGTTTTCACCATTTTGACCTCGTTGCGGGCGTAGATGATCTTCTGGTTCGGGGTAAGCACTACTCCCTGCAACTGCTTGTCGGCCACTTTCTCTTTCAAATGCGGGTCCGACTGAGCAAATACGGCAACTTTTCCGGTTTTCACCTCTACGGTCACTTCCCGGGAATCGCCATAAGCTTTAATGCGAAAACTGGTACCCAAAACTTTCGTAACCAATCCATTGGCATAAACAAGAAACGGGTGGTCAGTATCTTTGGCGATGTCGAAAAACGCTTCTCCTTCCAAAAAAACTTCCCGCCGCTCTCCGTCGAACTGTTCGGGGTAGCGAATGCGGCCTTTCGGCGCGAGGCTGATCTTACTGCCGTCCGCTAATGCAATCTCAATAGTTTGGGAACTCGAATTGATTTTTTCCGTTAATGCGTCGCTATGCTCGATCATGCCGTTCTGCTGCCCGAGCTGCGGTTTTTCATCCGGCCTGATCGTCACAGAATACACCGCCCAGCCCAACAACACGATCAATGCCACAGAAGCCGCAAACTGCATCCAGGGAATGGAAAATGCCGGTATCAACCGACGCGAAGTCCGGGCGGACTCGTCACCGGCTTCGGTAATGCGGCCAAGCGTCTGTTTCACGACCTGATTAATTTCCGCATCGCCGATCTCAGGCTCGTGCAGACGCAGGGAAAGCACAATGGCCTTGGCTTGCTCCACTTTTTCGAGCATTTCGGGATTGGCGTCAATCCAGTCGTCCCAAAGCGCATCGGTTTCAGGGGTGGGCGACAATGTCCATTGGCGAAAGAAATCATCCCAGACAAAGTCTTCAACAGAAAAATCGTTGTAGCGGTCCATACCAGTTCATTGTGTCTAAATGTGTATAGACAAGGTCGGGCGCCAGATACCAACAATTTTTAAATTATTTCTTCAAAAAAGAATAAAAACAGATAAGGCAGCTGTTGATCCGCGGATTAGAATAGAAAATGCAGTAGAAAAAATATAAGAAATTCCGCTTTCCAATGTGCTTTCAGATGCCGGATTGCAATTTGGAGCAGGTTAGAAACCGTCTGCGGCGACACGGCCATCACCTCGGCGATCTGGTCCCGGCTGAGCTCCTGGAAAAATTTGAGGTATACCACTTCCTTTTGCCGCCGGGGCAATGCGTTCAGCAATTTCTGCAATTGGAGCGTTCGGGTGTTAGTCGCTTCGTTGCGGATGTAGTCGTCTTCCACCGAAAATTCGATCTCGAAATAATCGTCCTCGTCCTGCAATGCCTCCCCGCCCACCCAGGTGCGCGACGATACCTGCCGATGCATCAGCCGCCGGAGCGACGCCATCAGATAGGGCTTCACAGCCGCGTCGGGACTAAGGTTATCTCTCTTTTCCCACAATATCATAAAGAGGTCCTGAATACTGTCCTTTACGAGTTCGCGGTCTTTGGAAAACTTGCTTCCGTAGCGGAAAAGCAGGCGAAAATTATCGGACATCAGCTTTTCGAACGCGCGCACCTCCCCCGCCAGGAAATCCTGCCAGAGCACGCGATCTTCCGGAAAAGAGGACTTTGAATTCATAACTTGTTGAAAGGGACGACTAAATAAGTCAAACTTAACCGCAAACTCAATTTATTTTACAAGATTAGTTTAATTGAATCAGGTTATCGTCCTATCGCAACTACTACTCGATCATCACTTTAAGTGCCTGGTTTTTACCATTCTGACTTTGAAATTGCAAAATGTAAATACCGGAGGCGGGTGGGCTCAGCAGTTTCAGGCTTAATTTATCCGGGCCTTCGGTTACCGTTTTTAAAGGTAGCACCTTCCCATTTACGCCGATCAGACGAATTGAGGCCGCATTTACCCCTTTGGCCGAAAGTGTGATATGATCTCTCCTAGCCGGATTGGGAGCGATGAATGTATGATGCGCAATCGGTTCCGGTTTCCCGTTATCAATCGATATTCCATCGATACGAACCTTGCCCACTCCATTTCGGAAGCGTATTTCGAAATTCGAAAGTTTGGTTTCGGAATAGGGCGATGTGCCGGGATAGGCTTTCGTGTTTCGCGAGATGGGTTCGTCGTTTACCCAAAGATCGTAGGTGCCCGGCTGCGCGGTTTCTTCGGCGGAAGCGGCATTGACATGATATACGAAAGGTTTTCCCGAGTTATTCAGGGCCCAGGTGAGTGTAACCTGCTTTTTCTCCGGATAAGTTTTGCTAACCTGCCGCGTTTCGAGATCCTTGATATTGAAGCCATCTTCCAGAAAGTTCACCGAGCATTTGGCAAACATCAGCCCATTGCCGGGAAATGAATTGTTGACAGGATTGAAATCTTCACCGACGTAAAAATACAACGCATTCAATGCCGGAGCCTGAATGCCCTCAACACTGAATGTGATCCGAACGATCAGCGTTTCGGGGTTGGGACTGAATGGCGTGGCTCGCATAGCACGTATAATCCCCCCCGTTGCCGAATCCAGCCGGCTGCGGGTGAGCTCCATGTAGCCTTTGTGGAATTTGTGGTAGGACAGCGCCGGAGCGGTAAGAATGACGTGGCTGAACTGACCGGTATCAGGCTGTGGGTTGATCAGGCCCGTAGTTTGGTCGAAATCCTGATGGAAGTAGATGGTTTGGGCGCTGCCGGCTATTGATGCCAGCAGCGCGAATACGGAGGTAAAGTATTTTTTTAGCATAAACCGGTTAGGAGTTTATGCATTTAGACGTTGAAGGTTTGAAATGGTAACAGGTTGTAGAAGTAAATTTTTCAATGGCTCCTTCCAGCCTCCCGAACTTTTTCAAGCTCCGCGGCCATAGCCTTCACTTTCGCGGGATACTTGTCGGCCACATTGTTTTTCTCCCCAATATCCTTACTCAAATCATACAACTGAGGTTTCGGATTAGCCCCCGTCTCGATATTCGTAAGCTCGGCAACCGCCTTACCTTCACGCGGCTCGATGTACTTCCAATTTCCCTGGGTAATCGAAAGTGCCCCACCCTGCTTGATCAACCAGCTACGTCCCGTCTGGCTTTTGCCCAACATGGCATCCATTACGTTAAAGCTATCGACAGCCTCCTCGCTTTCCGTTTTCTGCTGAAAAAAATGCGCGAACGAAGCCATCATATCGATCTGGCAGATCAACGCATCCGAAACCGTACCCGGCTTGATCGCCTGTGGCCAGCGCGCGAGCCAGGGCACGCGGGTACCACCCTCGAATGCGCTGTACTTGCCTCCACGCAGCGGGCCAGCCGCGCTGTGGCCTTTCGCCAGTTCTACGGCACGGTCGGCATAGCCATCGTCCAGTACCGGACCATTGTCGCTTGAAAAGATGATCAGCGTGTTATCTGCGATTTTAAGTTCGTCGAGTTTCTTCAAAATCTCGCCTACAGTCCAGTCCATTTGCAGGATCACATCACCTCGCAGTCCCATTTTGCTTTTGCCTTTAAATTGCGTGCTCGGCATTCGTGGAACGTGAATGTCGTTGAGCGAAAAATAGAGAAAAAACGGGCTTTTGCGGTTGTCTTCAATGAATTGTTCGGCCTTGCTTAGGAATACGTGTGCGACTTCTTCGTCGGTCCAGCGGGCCTGCTTACCGCCCGTCATCCAGCCGATCCGACCGATACCGTTCACAATAGTATTATTATGTCCATGATTTGGCGAAGCGGGCAATTTCAACAATTCAGGATTTTCGAGACCTGTCGGCTCACTGCCGATCTTTTTGGAATAATCAACCTCAATAGGGTCGGTCGGATCGAGGTCCTGCACGTCGTGGTTTTCAACAAAAACCGTCGGAACGCGGTCCGAGGTTGCGGGAAAGAAGAACGCATAATCAAAGCCCACTTCATTCGGGCCTTTGGTAATGGGCTTATTCCAATTGATTTGCCTGTTGGTTTCGCCCAGGCCAAGATGCCACTTGCCGACCGAGGCGGTTTTATAGCCTGCATTCTGAAAGATCGTCGGTAATGTCAGCTGGTTGGTCGGGATGATCAGCGAAGCATCGCCGGGAAGCACGCCCGTACCCTTTTGCCGCCAGGGATATTTGCCCGTCATGAGCGCGAAGCGCGAGGGCGTACACGTGGCCGAGCTCGCATGCGCGTTCGTGAAGCGGATGCCTTCCTTCGCAATGCGGTCAAGGTTAGGCGTACTGATTTTGGTAGCGCCATATGCACTGAGGTCGCCGTAACCGACATCGTCGGCGTAGATAAAAATGACATTGGGTTTGGATTGCTTTTTCTGCGCCTTTACCGCAAGCGGCAAAAGCATGACCGCCGCCAGTAGCCACGACGTCATCCGGGAATGTGTTAATTTCATAAGATGGGGTTAAGAATTCAGGCCGTGAAGATATTCATTCGGAACGATTCCGCCGGTTGAAAAGCGAAAGTTTACCCTTGCCGGCGTTTTCGAAAATAAAGTAACCGCCTGATAAACGGATTTGGAGAGCGTTTTAAGAAAGTTGTATCCTTGCGGATATTACACCACTATGTTATGGATCAACCTGTTTATGATGTCAAAGTTCTTGAAGAGGGCTGCCGATTTGACTTTCTGAGTATTGGATATACCGCGACCCATAAAGCGATACTTTACAAAGAGACCGAGATTCCCTTTTTGTATTCCCTGACGTTAGCAGAAGTCCAGTGGGACGGGAAACTCTCGGCGCGTATCAATAATAGCAATGCGGACGTGAAACCTACCATGGCAACTGTATTTAACACAATCGAAACTTTTACGACGGCTAACCCGAGGGCTATTGTTGGTTTTACGGGAAATACCGATGCTAAGACCCGATTGTACAGAATTGCGATCTCACGAGATCTCGATAAGTTTTTGGGAAAATACATGATCTGGGGAGTCAGAAGCGATAACGGAAAGCGCGAGCCTTTTGAACCGAATCAGCCCTATCAATTTTTCTTCGTTACCAGTCGATTTTTAATTTAAACATGATCAAGATGAAGACACAAGCAAAGAAAACACACGACTTCAAACCGCAGCCACTCAAAGGTTTATATGCCAATTCAGAAGAACTAGGCAAGGATGTGAATAGGTTCTTCATGGAGACCCTTTTGGAATCGGCTTACAATCAAATACGAAATAAACAGGAACAATAATGAAAACAGCCCGGAATCACTTCCGGGCTGTTTTCATTATTAACTACTAGCTCTTCTTCTCACTGGTCAACTTCTTAATCAAATCAACCTCAGCCTGCTTGTAAGGCGTTCCGTCTTTTCTGAAAATATCGTGGAACCACAAGTCCGGCTCTTTGGTATAGGTCTTTTTCCAGCTGTCCCAGGGGTAAATGGTTTGTGATTTACCGTCCACGAGGCCCCAGTTAATGGCACCTACATTGTATTTTTTGGCAACCGGGAGCGAACCTTCAAAAAAGCTGCCGTTCCCACGCGACATGTACTCGGTACAGATCATCGGGCGGTCGTATTGCTGCAACCACTTGATGCGCTTCTCAAATTCCTGCGCGTTTTCGTAATTATGGAACGTAATCACATCCGACTGCTCGATCTGCGCTTTTTCGATCGGCTTCAAAGTCTGCGGAGTCGACCAGTCGCCAGCCCATACACCCGATGAGAGCGGCTGCGACGGGTTCACCGAACGTGCCCATTCGAAAGATTTTACCATAAGCGGCAACACGTAATCCACTTTGTTGGGCAGTTCTACTTTACCGTACGAGCTGTTGTTGGTGTTATCAGGCTCGTTCCAGATATCCCACATCAACACCCGGTCGTCGTTCGCGAATGCGGCAACGGTGCCTTTCACATATCTTTCCAGACGCGGGTATTGTGTGCTGTCCTTCAATGCATCGAAACCTGGGTTTTGTACCCAGCCCGAGTTGTGAACACCCGGTTTAGGATCGCGCTGCTTGCCCAGTTTCGGGAACGGGTCCCAGCAAGAATCAAACAGCACCAGCACAGGTTTGATATTGTGTTTTTTGGTAATGTTCAGGAATGTGTCAAGCCGTTTGATAAATCCTGCGGAATCCTGCTGATAGAGCAGGTCGTGCAGGTACACACGCATGGTGTTCATGCCAATGTTCTGTGCCCAGCCAAGTTCCTTATCAATGGTAGCAGTGTCGAAAGATTCCGCCTGGAACATTTCGAGCTGGTTGATGGCCGTACTAGGCAGGAAATCGGCGCCTACAAGCCAGCCTTGTTTGGCATACCATTCCTTGGCTTGCTCTTTGGTCCATATTTCGCGACCGGCGGCGGTTTGCTCCTGTGCTGGGGCTTCTTCTCTCTTCTCGTCTGCCTTCTTGGCGCAGTTCTGCAACATGAGGCAGGCCGCAAGAGCCCAGATCGTCGTTTTTAACAATTTCATCAGGTATAAGAATTGGTTTTGTTATTTAAAAAGAGGTGCAGGCCGATTTTCTAAGCTTGGCTCCGCATTGGAAATTTCAGGCCAGCCATTTTTCCAGGTCAGTTTGTCCAGCATCAGTACCCTACGATTGGCACCAGTGGATACCCTTGGCTGAGCTTTACTAATGGCATGATAAAGCAGCCAGTCGTTGCCGGCATCGTCGGTTACCCATCTTGCATTGTGCCCCGGACCCGCATATTGATCGTTGCCGTGGAGCAGAATGGTACCCGTGCCGCGTTCTTTCAAGTCTTTCCCTTCCTGGTCCAGAAATGGGCCAAAAATACTTTTGGAACGCCCTACCCGGATATGATATTTGCTATTCTCGAATTCACAACAGCTTTCCTTCGAACCAAAAAAATAGTAGTACTCGCCTTTTTTCTGGATCATTACGGCCTCGAAATCACCCGCCGCCACTTTAAATTTCCTGGAAAGGTCAGGTACCGATTTGCCGTCGGCCGACAATTCCACCCCATAAGTACCCTGCGTAGGCTTATCGCTAAAACTGCCCCAGAAAACATACTTTTTACCGTCAGCTTCGAGGTAAAACGGATCAATCGAATTTGGAACTTCTACATCTGCGCTATTGAACAGTTTCCCCTGATCCATAAACGGGCCTGTTGGCGAATCTGCAATCGCGAGTCCCACACCCGGATTGACATCGCCCCAAGTCGAATAGGCGTAGTACATGAGGTACTTGCCATTCACTTTCACTACATCCGGTGCCCAGATGCCTCCTTTTTCCTTCCAGGCAGGCTTTGCAACAAATGCTTCTTTGACATAATCCCAATGCACAAGGTCTTTGGACCGGACAATCGGAATCAGACGGGAGCCGTTGCCATCGCCCCAATCGTCCTGCGTACCATAGGCGTAAAACCAGCCGTCGTCCGCCTTCACGACCGTCGGATCGGCCAGAATGGGTTCAAAAACCGGGTTCTTGTACTCCTTATCGCCAGGCCTGGGGCCGGTCAGCAAAAAGGAAATAAGTAGTGATAAGAGTGGTCTGATCATTTCAGATTTGGTTTAATATCGTTATTCCAGCCAGATAATCTGGGTAAATGCGCCATTGGCCGCCACATCCCAGAGTTCTACCCTTAGCCATTTCCGGCCTTTCAGGTTTTGGGTAAATTTAAAGCTCTTCTGACCGAATGCCTGTGTGTCGTTCAAATTAATCATGTCGTGAAAAACTTCTTTGCCATCGCCTGAAATCACCTCGGCACGGTTAAGCGGGAAAGTCCATTTGGCATCCAGGCTGATCTCTACATTCCCTTTCGCGTCCGGCTTAGCCATTTCGCCTACCACGGCATTGTTTACTCTAAATGCCGGAATCAGCACCTCTCCCGTCGTCACGAAAAACTTCCCTTTCCGCATGGCGTCGAGTACAGGCTGCCAGCCGTCTTCGAAGCGCGGGAGCTGGTCGAGTTGGAGGTAATTGACATTTAAATGGCCATACAATTCGTAATTAGGCTCAATGCGGAAAAGATCCGCTTCGGCCAGCACATTCTTTTTGTAACCCCAGTTCGCCATATCGTCCATCAGGTCGAGCACGCGTTTGCCCAATTTCGGTTGCGACAAATCGGCCGGCATTGCTTTCCACGCCGCGCCGAGAAAACGATCGGATTTGAAGAATGCCTCGTCCTTATGCTTGTCGGGGAAGCCGGTGGAGCCTTTCGTGCGCGCGTGTGCCGTCCAGGCTAGGCCGTTTTCCATTTCCAGTAATTTCAGCATTTCGTCTTTGCTACCGATGCGGTAGACTTTGCCATATTCCGGATGGTCTTCCACAAAAGGCTGATCCTTTTCTCTCGACATGAGCCAGTACACCGGTTTTGGAAAGATATTCATCCAGTGCCCTCCGAAAAAATTGTTCGGCTCCTCGCCCGGCAGTAACAGGAAATTTCCTCCCGAAAGTCGTGCGCATTCCGCGAACATCATTTTCAGCTCCGGCCAGCGCTTAGCCTCCGGTCCGCGTGGGCTACCCGGCCCGTGGAACTCGGCCAAATGCACAATGTTTACACCCGTATTCCTGAATGCTTTTACAAAACCAGGCATATCCGGCAAAGGCTTACGCGTGAGCACATCGTCCACATGCTCCTGATGGAAATGGCTAGACATCGTGTAGTAGCCTGGAAGCGGCTCGTATTTGTCCGAATGCGTGAAAGCTTTTACATTTTCCAGCACTTTACCATCCTTCTCCCGGCTTAGCAAGCAGAAGAAATTGTACCGTTGCTGCGTTCCCGGCGGTGCGTTGAACCACGGCACCCAGCGACGGTCGCCGAGCAAATCATGACGAATGCCGATCCCAAAACCCGGAAGCAGATTGCGATAATTCTCGCCATACCAGATGTGTTCAAGGTTATAGCAATTATCCAGCGGATAAAAATACTGGTGTGGTGCCGGGAAAACGGCCAGGTTGCCTTCCTTACCCTGCCCGATGATCGTCCGGTATTTCACGGCCATCATTTCAACGGTATCCATTTTGGCAACCGCCACATTCCGCATGTAATCCTCTGTATCGGCCCAGAAAAGCTTCTCCCAGGGCGTGTCGCGGGATGTTAGGCCGATATCGTAAATCACAGCCAGCGAATCGACGTTCGTCGACATTACCGCGGCCACATTCATCAACGGGCTGCCATTGTATAATGTAAATTGAATGGAACCGGAGAACGGGCCGGCTTTGGCACCGTTGACGGTAATTTCGGTTCGCGAGCCGCTACTGACCACTTTTACGTCGGTTTTTTCGAGCTTAACGGCATAGCTCTGGTATTTCTGGTAAGCTGTTTTATCGAAGAAAATATTCCAGCCATTTTGCGAAACAAGGTCGCGCTTGCCTACCGTGAGGATAATGGCCGGATCGAGGTTGCGGGCGATGGTGTATTGTTTTTCTTTGGTACCAACGCCCAAGCTGCCGATCAGCGGGTTTGTTTTGTTCAAATCAATGGAAACCTTTGCGGTCTCCGCATTGCCAGCGGGCCATTCGATACTCAGCATAGCTTCGCCGACGGTCGCCTGGACGCCGCTTTTCTTGTCAAAACCTTTTAAATCTACGGGAACCTGTGCTTGCAGGTTTACCGCAGCCATTGACAAGAAAAAAAACAGGATCTTACGCATTGACGATGGAATGTGTTGGAACAAAAAGTTTCTTGTAAAAAGCGAGCCCTTCTTCGGCCAGCTCATCGGCGCTGTTGGCCAAGGGTCGCCAGATGCAGGCTGCACGCGCGAGTTCTTTGGAGGGTTGTCCGAAGGTTTCGATCACTACCGCGCCGTCGTAGCCAATATCGGCAAGCGCTCCCTGAATGCCATGCCACTCCAAATGGCCGGTGCCTGGCGTGCCGCGGTCGCTTTCGTTCCCTTGTACATGACAAAGCAGATCTTTCCCGATTTTCCTGATCGAAGCGGGAATATCTTTTTCCTCTATATTGGAATGGAAGGTATCGAGCACGATTTTCAGATTTGGATTTCCTACTTCTTCCAAAATCGACAGCGCCTGATCGACCGTATTGATCATGTCGGTTTCAAAGCGGTTCAAGGGTTCCAAGCCGAGCGTTACCCCGCAATCGCCTGCGATTTGGCTTACTTCTTTTAAAATATCCACACACCACGCCCGCTCCTGTTTTTTCTGTTCTTCCGAAACAATGCGCGTCTTGCCGACGGCCGAATATACCGGCCCGCCAAATACGGGACTGCCCATTTGCTGAGCAATGCGGATGCAGTCGATAATGTACTGCTTTCCGATCTCACGGAATGCGGGATTGGTACTGGAAATGTCCCGTTCCGGCCCGAATGCACCGCTGATGGCGATTTTCAGGTCGAGGTCGCGGGCGGCGTCCTTGATGAGTTTCCAGTCGATAATGCGGGTATCTTCCACGGCTATTTCTACAATGTCATAACCCATGTTTTTGACCTTAGTGAGCAGGTCGATATTTGCAGTCGAAAACGGGGATACCCAGATAAATGTGCTGGCTCCGAATAACATAAGGGTTCAGGTTTAGCCAAAAGCCAGGTTTTTAGGCCTGGCTTTTTATTTAAGGTTAATTATTCATCAAAACTCGGCACGTCCACACGAATCCCGCCCTTCATGGCCGACTCATGCGCACAAATGCCCGCGCAGGTGTAGTTAGCGGCCAATGCCGCGTCCACCGCCGAATCGCGGCCTTCGACAATCGCCGCCACGAATTCCTGCACCAAATGCGGGTGCGAGCCGCCGTGTCCAGCACCTTGGAGGAACGAGACGTGGTTCGGGTCGTCGATCTTCTCGCGTTTGGTAAAATGTTTGATAGGTTCGATCAGGAGCTCATCCGTATCCGGCACATTGATGCGCGACGCGTTTTCGCCGCCATCGAACACCACATGCTCCTCGTCCTGTAACTGCTCCCATTCGAACGACATTTTGGTGCCATACACATCGTAGCTCTCGCGGTACTGGCGCACCACATCGAAGAGCGAGCGGGTCGCTTCGGCCACCACGTCGCTACCACGCAATGTAAAGGTGGCTGTTTCAACGGCAAATGGTGATCCATAGCGACTGGCAAGGTCGTCGCTCAACCGACCCGAGCCATGGCAAACCACGGTTTCAGCAATGGTATTGTTGATTTTCAAAAGCGGGGAAATGGCGTGGGTACCATTCAGCATTGGCGGGTATCCTTTCCAATATTCGCCCCAGCCTTCCATGCTCATATCCTGGATGTGCGAGCCGCGCACGAACTGAATGCGGCCGAGCTGGCCGGTTTGCGCGAGGTTCAATCCATAGAGGAATTCGCGGGTATAGAGCGCGGTTTCCATCATCATATATACTTTGCCCGAGCGGCGTTTGGCCTCCACAATCGCTTTGCAATCCTCGACGGTCATCGCCATCGGGATCGTGCAGGCGGTGTGCTTGTTAGCATTAAGGGATGCGAGCGTCATGCGTGCGTGGTCGGGCACAGGCGTTACCACGTGTATCGCGTCCACGTCGTCGCGCTTGGGAACGTCTTCGAAATGCTCGAAAACCAGGTTAGGGTCGAGATTGAACTTGGCAGTCAGCTCGTCGCGGGTTTGTTTGCTGCGGGTACAGATCCCCACCGCCTTGATGTTCGGGTGGCTTTGATAGATGGGGATAAACTCCTTCCCGAAACCCATACCCACGATAACTACTGTGATTTGCTTGTCGCTCATTGCTGTTTTGTTTAAAGGCCCCAGGCTGAAGCCTGGGGTTAAGAAATGGATTGATTTGTTTCTTTTTGAGCCTGCGGCGCCGGGTTCCTCCTCACGTGCTCAGTGGCCGGCCGCCCATTCTACGGCATTGCGCAGGATGGTTTGGTATGGCTCGATGGTATGTGACTTGGCATCATGCCCTAATGCGATCCCGACTATCCTTCCTTTTGGATATTTCACAATAAAAATGCTTGGGAAAACTTTGTCGGAAGTTTCAGCCTTGGCCGTCGCGAGCACTTCAATGGGCGTTCCGGCTGCATCGGGTTTGAAATAATACAGCTCATCGTCCAGCTTGAAGCTTGTTGGAACGCCTTTCGTTACCGGGTGTTTCTGCGTAATGGTTACCTCGAACGGCCCATATTTATCATGGCCTTTGGAGCCACCACCTACCAACTTCTGGTTGTATTCCGGCCAGTCGGCCCAGTTGTACCAAAGCGCGGGATGCGCCAGTACCAGGCCATTACCGGCATCCACAAATGCAAAAATGGCTTTGCGGGTGGCTTCGTCGGCAATGGGCTGGTTGTTGCTCAGGTAAAGCACGTCGATGTCTTTCAGCTTCGCCAGGATAGTCGACGGATCGCTGGTGTATTCCACCGTTGCGAGGCCACCTTTCCGGAGTGTTTGCACATCTTCCTGTTTGTACCACCGGTCGAAATCGTGGGAGGCGCCGCCGCCTACGAGCAACACGCGGATCGCCTTTTTCTTTCCAGGGCTTTCCGCCATTGCATTACTGGAAATCATGGCTAACAGAAGCAATAATGCGGCAATGGTTTTCAAGGTTGAACGGGCCATTTCGAGTCTATGTGTTAAAATTTATGAGTTTTAAATTTATGCGCGGCGGGTCGTAGCGGTTCAAAATCACTGATCACTTCGTCACGCGCAGGATGCCGTTCATGCCGCGCCAGTGGCCGGGGAATGTGCACACATACGGATAATCGCCCGGCTCGTTTGGCACAGTGAATTCCAGCGTAATGGTTTCACCCGAATTGACCAATCTTGTCGAAAACAGTACTTCCGGGATTTTCGGAACATATTGCATTTCAGCGGCTTTCGGATTAGTGAGAAGTTCGTCCGCGGCCTTACCTACTTTCTGCAACGTACCCGGTTTGACGATCAGCAAGTTATGCTGCATTCCGTCCGGGTTTTCAAGGTTAATCACCACTTTCTGCCCCGCCTTTACGGTAATCAGCTTTTTGTCATATTGCATGATCTCCTTTTCGACTTTCAGCTCGATTACGGTGGCACTGGAAGCGCCCGTTTTCGAAACCAATTTGGCAGAAGTAACGGCATTGCTGCCACCCTCGTTCGGTCGGTTCAGTTCGAGGGATGCTTTTTGAAAATTACCCACAAACCCGAACCGGCCTTCATAATCCCCTATCCTGTCTTCACCTTCCATATCCTCGCCGGAGCGCACCGAATTGCTTAGCGGTGCATTGAAGAGCATGTGCGCTTTGCCCGTCGCAGCTTCTTTTCCGTCGATTTCGATGCGCATGTTACCGCCTTGCGTAAGACTTGCTACTACATCAAACTTGTCGGGCAATGTGCCGGTGGTGGTCGCCTGGCTCAGCATTCCGTGTTGTTTTACGGCCATGATCAGCTTTCCATCCTGAATGTACAATGCATAACCGCCGTCCTTTCCGCCCTGCCCTGCGATGAAGCCTTGCAATGCACGATCGCGGCCTTTGGTAATGGTAGCGCGGATGGTGATTTCCTTGCCTGAAACATCCGGAGGGAATTGCAGCGTGTTCCTTCGTCCTAATGGATAAACTTCTCTGCTTAGCGCCTCGGTGACCTGCGCAGTCAATGCGGATGGCTGCGATTGCTTGCCTGCTGCTGCCAGGAAGCCTTTTTCGTGTTGAATGGCCGCGGCAAGAATGGCCCGTGAAAGCCATGGATCTTTGGCATTCTGCTCATCGAGGGATGCCTGGTAAATGGCGGCGCCTGCTTTTTCGGAGGACGGCAGCTCCGCTATGGCTACAAATACGCCCAGCCGGGTATTCAGGTTGGCATCCTTCATGCTTTTTTCGAGTATTTCGAAACTCTGCTCCTGCTTCGGCAGCACACTTGCCGCCGCTTTGCGCACACCCGCTGCCGGGTGGCTCAGCGCTTTGCTTACCACTTGCAACGCCTCCGTATTCGACCCATCCAATACGCCGAGGCCATGCAATGTCCATAATGCATGTACAGCGGGGCTGTTCAATCCAATTTCATCGACTTTTGGATTATTAATGATCTTGTACAAATCCGGCAGCGCCGATAGCTTCTTCGATTCCACGAGCAAGCGTTGCGCGGTCATTCGCCAGAACATATTGTCGTTTTCCAATGCGGCCACCAATCCCGGCAGATCATCTTTGGAGAGTTTTATTGCCGGCGATTTTTGGCCGTTTTTATAGACAATCCTGTAAATACGGCCATGGTTCAAATCGCGCATGGGGCTGCTGAATGCATTGCCGGGGCCGTGCGGTTGTTCTTCGAACGGCAGGATGAATTTCGAAGGCGATTGCGCCGGCACGAAAACATTGTGCTGGATGATGAAGTTGTACCAGTCGGCCACCCAAACCGCGCCGTCGGGACCTACCTCTGCTTGCACGGGTCCGAACCATTCGTCGGAACTGGCCATGAAGTTCCAGCCATCTTTTTCCTTGAAACCGGCACCATCCGGTTCGAGATTAGCCTTGTGTACCAAACGGATCGTCGGCTCGGCGACGAACGCAGTGCGGTTCCAGTATTCTTTCGGATAATTTCTGGCTGTGTAAAAATGGTGGCCTGCCGCGGAAGTGAAACCTCCTACCACGTCGACCTGGCGAAGGTTAGGCGTAACGGCGTGCGCATCATAATGCCCGTCGATTTTCTGAATGGCTTGCACCGAAGGTTGCTCTTCGCCTAATGTGCGTTGCATTAATCTCCCCGGCATCGAAAAGAATGCGCTGTGCGTGTTGTTGGCAGTTGACAGGAATACGTTGTTATCCTCTGTAAAGCCCAGCCCCCAGGTGTTGTTGCTGCTACTCCCGAGGTATTCAAACTCTTTCCCATCCGGCTTGAAATGATAAAGGCCCTGTGAGAAGCTCATCTTCTTGCCATCGATGGTTCCATTGAATGCGGAAAAGCCCAGAACGCCCCAGATTTTGTTATCAAAACCATATTGGAGATTCGACGGCCCCGCGTGGGTGTCGTTCTTGCCCCAGCCGGTCATGATTACCTCGCGCGCGTCGGCCACGTCGTCGCCGTTGGTGTCTTTCAGGAACACAAAATCCGGTGCCATGGATACGATCACGCCGCCATTGGAAAATACCATGCTGGTAGGAATGTTCAGCTTGTCGGCGAAGACGGTAAACTTATCGGCCTTGCCGTCGCCATTAGTATCCTCACAAATTTTAATACGGTCGTTGGAAGCACCGTCGGTTTCCTTGAATGTGTTGGGATAATCGACTGATTCCACTACCCAGAGCCGCCCGCGCTCGTCCCACGACATCGCGATCGGGTTGGTAATGTCGGGTTCGGAGGCAAAAAGTTGTATTTCAAAATCAGGTGGGATCTGCGTCAGCTTGTTGGATTCGGCCGGCGAAAGCGATTCCTGCATTTTAGGCACCACGTGCCGTTTAGTGTAATGCGAAATAGTGTCGGAGTTGTAAATGTCCACCTCTGGCAGGTTTAACGCCGCGATTTGCGCTTGTACCTGGTCGTCGATCGCCCACAAGACCCCGTTTCTGACGAGGTCGAGGAAGCCTTTGTTTGTCCAGGTACTGTCCTCGTGGCCGTAGGCAGTGTAAAACACGCGGCCTTTGCCCTCGTTGCGCACCCACGTGTAAGGCTCGTGCACGTCGCCATCCACGCGCTCGCCCAGGACGGTTTTGTCGGGGTTCAGGTTTTTATGGACGTAAGTTTCATCCCAGGTCTGAAAGGCGGTAATGCCTTTCATGACCTGGTGTTCCGGTTTTAGAATAGTATTTTTAAATGAATCCGTTTTATGGGAGGCGAACTGGCCGCCTATTGTTTTGATATACCAGGAAGAATTCCTGAAACAGCCGGAAGCCGAATGGATCGGGATGAGGCCCTTTCCACCTTCCACGAACGCTTTCATCGCGCTTTCCTGCGAGGGCGAAAGCGAATCGTGGTTGGCGTAGATGATCAGTCCGTCGTATTTAGCCAGGTTTTCTGGATTAATATCGTTGGGATCGGTCGTGTACGACATGTTAACGCCGCTTTTGAACAGCTTGATGGACAGCCAGGGCGCATACTTGCCCGAATCGTGGTGCTTGCTGTTGTGCCCCAGGAACAATACTTCGGCCCTGCGGCCTTTGGAAGCGCCGGCCTTAACAGCGGCCGGCGTCCGGGAGGCCGGCCCCGCCGGCTTACTCTTTGCACATGCCAGCGCGATAAGCCCGACAAGCAGGAGTGCAATGTAATTCCTCATTCAAATTGGTTTTAAAGAAAAGTTTCGGTTTTAGTATTAGAATCAATGCTTACAAATTGACTTTCTGGACCGGCGAGAAAACCATGTCCTCTACATCTTTGATCTTCACACCTACCCTGGCAAACACGTAGTTCTGGGCGGGTGAAAGCGCAGGTACAGTAGCTGTGAGGTTGATCGCGTTCAGGTCTTTGATGTCGGCTCCGGGCACGTCGGTCACTGCCACATTCGTAGCCCGTGCCACGAAATCGGTTTTACTTACATATAATGAGACCCTTTCGATGTCTTTGCCCTCGGCACCGGTCAGGGTTTTTTCGAGTTTAAGCGAAACATTCACCTTGCTCTCGCCGCCCGAAAACTGCGGCGTGCGGATCATGTAGTAAGGCATTACTTCCACGTCAAGTGCCTGGTTGCCTGCGAGCTTCACAAAAACCGTGTCCTTGGCAGCGGCGTCTTTCACAATGGTTTTGAACGGCCCGCGGTTCTTGGGAAAAACCAGTTTATAGCTTCCGTCAAACAAAAGAGCCGAATAGGAACCGTCCTGCGAAATGGGTGCGTCGATGGCCGCCAGCTTACCAAAACCCGGCTGCCAGAGTTGTAACCGCACTTGCCCTGCCTCCACACCTACCGGCTCACCTTTGTACACGATCCTGCCCGAAAGCATTGATTTAGGTTCAGTATAGTTATCTTTTTCGCAAGCCGACAGGAGCGCAACCATCGCGACAAGCGGCATAATATGAAATCTGATCTTCATGATATCGTATCGTTTGAATGTGATGGCTATTGGTTCGGGTTTCTGACGAGCTTGGGATTGTTGCTGATAATGGCATCGTCGATATACGAATAGTAGTTTCCAAGCTGGAAGCGGTCGGCACCGGTAACACGGCTTAGTTTAACCTGCTTGTAAATCCATTTGCCATTGTTAGCCGAACCCGGATCGTAGATTTTGTACGGCCACAATCCCCATGGCTGCGTATTACGTTTGGTGGCTTTGCCCAGATCTTTCGAAAGCTCCGCCGCGGTGATCGCATTGCCGTCCAGGATCTGATGCGCAATGCGCCATCTTTTCATGTCGAAGAAAAGGTGTCCTTCAAATGCAAACTCCACGCGGCGCTCATGCACGAGTCGGTCGAAATTAATTTCGGAGGCTTTCAAAGGCGTTACCAACCCGGCGCGTGCCCGGACCTGATTCATATAACCTGCTGCTTCTGCCGCCTGGCCCAATTCAAATGCGGCCTCTGCTGCATTCAAAAGCACTTCGGCGTAACGATAGCGAACGAGCCACACCTCGCTGTTCACCCCGCGCTGGCCTGAACCTACGACCGGATCAAGGTATTTGCGGAGGTAGAATCCGGTTTGGGCAGTGAATTCGAAGCCGTCGATAGGGCCGTCGAAACCAACAACTTGCTCGGGTACTGTTTTGCCTGGAAGTGTTTTCTGGGCACCGCGGTCGTCGCCGCTAATGATCGTGCCGTTGGCTAGCTGGTAGCCAGCCCAAATGTCGACTTTACGGCCTTTGAATGTAGTTCCGGGGAGCATTACCGTTCCGGCCATGCGTGCATCACGACCTTTGAAAATGTCGGTTTGATCGGTGTAGTAGATCGGTGTGCCGTTTGCATTGGCGGTCGGGATGGGCGCGAAGGTGTTGTCGAGTTTTTCAAATGCCTCCACGAAGTTCAGCGACGGATTAATGCGGCCTCCTTCTTCCTCCTCTGCACCGTAGCGCGGCTGGTTCCAGCCGGTGAAATAATGCACCTTTCCGCTTTGCAGTTTGAAATCCTCTACAAAAATGACTTCGGAGTTGTTGGCCTTGTCATAGAAAATGCTGGCAAAGTTTTCGGAGAGATCGGGCTTTTTGGTATACAATGCATAAGCACCCGCATTACCGGAAATGATCTCTTTCGCAGCCGCCAACGCTTTGGTATAATAGCCATTTGCAGCGCTGGAAGGAATGCCTACCTCACCGCCCGGTAATGCGACGCTGGGCGTATTTACGCCATATTTCGCGATAGAACCCGCATAAAGCGCCGCTCTCACCTCCATAGCCAGCGCCGCAGCCTTGGTAGCACGCGATTTCTCGCCCACACTCGCCGGCAGTTTGTCCTTGATTTCTTCGGCTTCTTTAATTACAAAATCATAAATCTCCGATTCCTTGGCGCGTGCGTGTTGCAGGTACGAAGGATCGCCGCTGAAATCGTACACCATCGGTTCGAGGATCAACGGCACGCCGCCCATTCTTTTCACGAGTTCAAAATAGTAGGAGGCCCTCAAAAAGCGCGCTTCGGCCAGGTAACGTTCGCGGACAGCCGGTGCCAGCTTGTCGGCAGCCGTACATTTTTGGATAAACAGGTTCATTTCGCGGATGTAGCCATAATCCCACGCGCCCCACGCGCCAAAGCCCCAGCCGTTGTTCTGGAAGTTCCCGTAACGGCCCGCTTCCGACCAGAATGCTTCGTTGAAGTCGCTGACGGTCGTCCAGCCTGGAACGTCGTTGATCGTTTTGAAGGTCGAAAGATCGACGTAACGGTTGTACAAATCGCCCAGTACCGAAAGTACCTGGCCTTCGTCGTTCCATATCTGCTCTTCCGAGAGTTGCCCGGTTGGCGGACGGTTCAGGAAATCGTCGTCGTTACAGCTCCAACCTAGCGTCAATACAGCGATCGATAGTATTTGAAATATCTTTTTCATGTTGAGTTCCAATCGGTTTAAATAGATAGGTTGATGCCTACGTTCACGAACTTGTTCTGCGGATACTGCAATCCGTTGTCATTCTCGATTTCGGGGTCAACACCAAACTTTTTCACGTTGTCGATAGAAAACAGGTTATAACCGTTGATATAGAATCTGGCACGTGAGAGTTTTAGTTTTTCCAGCACCGATTTAGGCAGTGAGTAGCTGAGCTCGATGGTCCGGGCGCGGATATATTTCACATTATGCAACCAGAATGTCGAGTTTCTGTAATTGCTATGGCCTCCGTCGTTGTAGCGTAGTGCCGGGTACTTGCCCGAAATCCATTGGCTGTTCACATCGAACGGATCGGCGCGGTGCCACCTGTCGAGGAAAATGCTGTTCAAAGCACCTTCGTTCTGGTATGGCCAGCGCTGTTCGTAGTTCTGGTTCCATGAGTACATGGCACCTCCCGAGAAATCAGCCACGAAGCCTATGCCTTTCCAGCTTACGGAGAAGTTTAACCCGAAATTGACGTTCGGCTGGCCGGTAGCATTGTAGCCGATAGGCCGCTGGTCGTATCCGTCGATCACATTATCTCCGTTCAGGTCTTTGTAAATCAAATCACCCGGCAGCAATGTACGGTTTCCTTGCCCATCGATATTGACAGGGTATTCGGCAATCTGCTGCTGCGACTGGAACTGGCCGATCGATTCGAGACCCCAGAAAATACCGGTGTAACGTCCTTCTCCGGAAGCCCGGTAACGGTCCAACGAGTTATTGAAAATAGGTTTGTAGGACGATACGAACTTGCTCCGCGCGAATGACACGTTTCCACCCACGGAGTAATTGATGTTTCCTGCTTTGCCATTGTAGGTAAGCGCTCCTTCCCATCCCTGCTGCGAATCGCTGTTCACGTTTTCATCAGGCAACGCATAACCCAATTCGCTCGGAACGAGGATGTCGTATTTTCGGCCCAGCAACCCGGTGCGCAAGCGGTAGAAATAGTCGACGCTACCGGTAATTTTTGTTCCGAGGAAAGAGAAATCGGCACCAATGTCCGTGATCTTGCTTTTGAACCAGGAGATATTGTTGATGATCTGGCCTTTATCGCGGCTCGTAACCACCGCATTACCACTCAAAATCACATTGCCTTTGTTGTAGTCGTAGCCGGGCAAGTAGGCGTATGGGCTCAGCGGTCTGTTAGGATCATTGTTGAAAAGAATGTTATCGTCTCCAAGGATACCATACGACCCTCTGAATTTCAGGTCATCCAGAATGCTGCGCTCGCCGATGAACTTTTTAAAGAACCCTTCTTCCGAAATCCTCCAACCCACGGAAGCCGACGGGAAATAGCCTACTCGACGGTCCGGTGCGAATTTCCAGGAAGCGTCCCTGCGAGCCGAAAGCTCGACATAATATTTGCCGCCGTAGTCGTAATTTACTCTACCGATATACCCTATACGTGCAAGTTCCGTATCGCTGTCATTGTAGGTATCCACAGTCGGGAAGTAGATCAACGGAAGCACGTTAGTCTTGGGAACTGCGTGTACCCACTGGTCCTGCACGCGCTCATCCTGCCATTCCGATACGAATGTGGCACCTACCGTGTGCTTGCCAAAAGTGTTGTTGTAAGCCAATTGCCCCTGGTAAACATTGCGCATTACCTTGCGGGTACCACGCTCGCGCCATGGGTTGGTACTGCCACCGGTTACGGCGTAGGTATCGTCGTTCGGGTTATAGGTATAGGCTTTGTAGGTGTACTCGTGGCCGTTCATGACACGGTCGGCTATGTAGTAGGAGTACATTCCACGGGCCGTCAGGCCTTTTACACCCGGAATCTGGTATTCGGCCGAGAAGTTGGTTTGCAAAACACGCCAGTATTCGGTCCAGTAGCCGCCTAATTTCTTGTTGTTATAGGCCCAGTTGGTCTCGTTGTGCTTGATATCGTTCAGATACTCAGGGTTGTCGTTCGCGTAGGGCCGCTCGAACGGGCGGTTACGCATGATCGCGAAACGGGGTAGCCAGTAGTCGTCGCCCCCGGGAATGCCGGGCTGGTCGCGTTTCTCGATCCGGCCGTTGATCTGTACCCCGAGTTTCAGGCGGTCGGTGATTTTCGCATCTACATTGCTTTGGATATTGGTTCGGTCAAATGTAAACTCACGGCCCAGCACCGAGTTCTGGTGTAATCTTGTTGCCGAAATGTAATAGTTGATCTTGCCGGAACCGCCGGTCATGTTGAGGTTCACCGAGTTGAGCGGGGAATTTTTTTGAATAATGAAGTCTTTCCAGTTAAATGTCTGATACCCGCGCTCGGTACCAGCACGGTATTTTTCAAGTTCAGCCTGTGTGATCGACGTTTTGCCATACTGGTTCATTTCCGCTTCGGCTTTGCCCAGCATCCACTGATAAGAATCATTCACCACATTCGGAAACCGCGACCAGTTTTGCCAGCCCGTGTAGGCATCCAGGCTTACCGTATTTTTGGCACCCATTTTACCACGTTTGGTAGTAACCACCACTACCCCATTTGCCGCACGAACCCCATAAATAGCGGCAGAAGCGTCTTTTAGTACGGAAATACTTTCGATATCGTTAGGAGAAATGTTGTTGAACTGGCCTGCATCCTGCTGGATTCCGTCGATTACGAACAGCGGGTTACCCATGTTGCGGATTTGAATATTGGCACTCGCACCCGGGCGGCCGTCTGGCATCCTGAAAGTCACACCGGGGATTTTACCGGCCAATCCGGAGCTCACCGTGGAGCCCCCATGCACCCGTTCGAGATCCTTACTGGTCACCGTAGCGATCGCTCCCGTCAACGACTCTTTTCTTTGCGTACCATAACCTACCACGACCACCTCTTCCAAAGCCTTGTCATCCACTTTCAGTGTAATATCCAACGCACTCTGGCCGGATGGTACCACCAGTTCCTGGGACAGAAAGCCTACGAACGAGAATATCAGCGTGTGGTTACCGTCCGGGACTGTGATAGAATATTTACCTTTTTCGTCGGTGAGCGTACCGGTTTGCGTGCCTTTTAATACAACACTCACACCCGGTAACCCGGCACCGGTTTCATCTTTCACTACCCCCGCAATAGCCTTATCCACCGTAGCGGAACTGAACTCCACCACTGGAATATCTTCCGAAACCGGCTCCGCAGCTTGCGCAGGATGGTCGGGTTTGATCACGATCAGGTCGCCGTTGATTCGGTAATGCAGTTCCAGCGGTTTCAGCAAAGCGTCCAAAACGGCCGATAATGAGCCATTTTTAACCTTAACCGAAGCCCGGCGGTCGGATTGGATCAATTTTGAGCTGAATATAAACCTCGCATTGGTTTGCTTTTCCAGCTGCGCGAAGATCGTTTTGATCTGCTCGTTCCGGATATCAACGGTAACCTTCTGGCTCAATGCGGATTGAGCCCTCCCGTCGTTCGCCCACGTGAGGCCCGCGAACAGGCCAGCCAGGATACATTGCATTAATGTGATTCGCATGAGCTTGATGAGAAAGTCTTCAGGTCGTCGAACTTTTTTCATATTTTTGAATGAATTTGTTGTTTAAGGAGATTATTCAACGAAATCTTCCCCGGCTCATCCATTGTCCAAATGGATGTACAGTAATGTCCGTTACTGGTGGGGAACCCGGATCAGTCATGCTGGAACATGGCTGGTCTTTTTTATTTTTGGGCAATAGGGTAGCGTTACGTCATAGGCGGCGTGCGGGGTAAAATGTTGATATGTCGGGTCTAAAACTACTTACATCCTTTTCCCAGGATCGTTATCTGGTTATCGGCCACTTCGTACTGCGCGTCGAGCGCATTGCAGATCACTTCGAGCTTTTCCTTCAGAGGCTGCCCGATTAAAGTCGCATTCAGCGGGCAAGTACCCATCTTTTCCCGGTCGTAAACGATCCGGACATTGTAGGCGCTTTCCAGTATCCGGAACACTTCTGAAACCGGGGTTTCATCAAATACAAAATGTTGTTTTGAGACGTCCTTGTCCTCAGGCTCCGCCACCGCGGCAGGCAATGGGATAATCTTGCCGCTCTCTTTCGAGAATGCAATCCGCTGATCGTGATTGAGCGTCACCCCCTCCAATTCAGGCTTATCCAGCACGGCCTCTTTTTGATTATTATCCAGATTATTAATGGAAAAAACCGAAACCGTACCTGTTCGCACCTCTACTTTGATTTCCTTGCTTTCGGAAGAAGCGTCGATCGTAAAACTGGTACCAAGCACTTTGGTAGCCAGGCCATAACTATACACCAGAAATGGCTTCTGCTTGTTTTTTACTATTTCAAAAAACGCTTTTCCCGTGAGTGTAACCTCCCTCCGCTTCCTGTTAACCCCTTCCGAATAGCTGAGCCTGCCGCCCGGTTGCAATACAACCGAACTACCGTCTTGCAGCAGCACGGTCATCGGCTTGTCTGTATCATTATATTTCTGAATCGTGTTGGGTATCTCGGCTTCGTCCTGCACCGCTACCTCCCGCAGAGGGGCATCAGCTTTTTTGTAATAGAACCAGTAACTCACCGAGCCGATGCTCAGGATCAGCGCTGCCGATGCTGCAACGCGTGCCCAGCGCCACCCCTGCCCGCGGCTTGTCTTGAAAATGGTCACCGGTTCCTGCTCCGGCGTTTTGGGGACATCGTCATGCATATGACTTTCGACGATGCTCCACATTCTGTCGCTCTGTTTCTGGGTAGGCTGGTGCCTGCCTGTGTCCTTCGCCAACAAAATAACGTACTCCCGGGCAGACTCAACGGTTTTGCGTTTCCTGGGATGTTCTTCCAGGAATGTCCGCCATTTGCGGTCGCTGAGCTCGTCGGGATGCATTACCCAGGCGATAAATTCTTCATTTCTGATCAGCTCGGTCAGAGAATAAGGATCATGCTTCATGTTTCGCGGGATGCAGTTATCGTCGTTCAATAGTACAGAGCGACGAAACGCGGATTTGACCTCTCCAAAATGAAATTTTTTGAAGAAAAATTTTAAAAAAATAGTAACATCCAGAAAATCAGGGAAGAAATCAACAGAATTTCCCGACTCTGGCGAAGGGAAGTAAGTGCTTTGTAAATAAAATTCCGGACAGATTTTTCATTGACGCTCATGATCTCCGCTATTTCTTCGATGCTAAAATCATCGAAATAACGCAGCGTAAGTGCTTCAACCTGCCGTTCGGGTAATTGTGCGAGCAATTCCTGAATGCGTTGGGCGCGCGCAGAGGAGGATTCCATTTCGATCAGGATCGCTTCCGAATGGGTATGATTTGCAGGCATGTCTTCATCGTCCAGCTCGCTGATTTCTTCCATGGAAGGAAACTTATCGAGCGCGACATGAATTCGCCTTCGCAATGCGCGGTAGAGATAAAATTTAACTGACGTAACGTTTTCGGTAAGGTTATGCCGCAACCGCCAGATATCGATGAACACATCCTGAACCGCATCCTCTACCAATGAAGAATTGGTCGAAAGCTTGCTGCCGTAATTGTAGAGTGTGCGGTGGTATTTCTCGAAAATCGCAGTAAAGGCTTGCTCATCGCCCAGGCGAATCCTTTGCCATAGATCATGATCTTTGTTTTCCCCCGTTGAGGTAGCAATCCTAATCACTGCTTCTGTCTGTTTTCGTAAGAAAGCATAAAGCTAAAAATTTATCCTTAAAATACTATTAGCAATCGACTATCGTACTTCGGCTGTCGGCTATTTATGCAAAAAGCTGCCTTCTCGGGCAGCTTCCTTATTAATCAGATTCCGGCCATGTGCCTTGCACAAAGCCCTCGACGCTTCATTTCGAAAAAGAAAAGGGTGCCCAAACGTACAAATGTTCGGGCACCCCTTTGGTAACACTATTCTACAAGCTATTTTTCAGAGCTTTCCTAGCTCGTGGATCAGCTTTTCGGTTTCTTCCAAAGACGTTGCCGGGAAGTTGGCGATACGGAGCTGAGTAGCTTTGCCAGCACCGTAACCGCTTCCTATGACCATGCCTGTTTCTTTAATACGCTTGATAATGTCGGCAGAAGGAGCTTCTGTGTCCGTTACGATCACAGTCTGCGAACGGAAAGCTTTCTCTTTCACGAATGCTGAAAACCCTGCCGTCTTCTCAATAAATTTGTAAAGCAAACCTGCCTTGTGTTCAGTCTCTTTGCGGATATTCTGGACACCGATGCGGTTGAAGTCCTCCGCGATCTTACCGAGCAGGTATATGCCCATCACGTTCGGGGTTGCAGGGGTTTCGTTGTTCTGCGCATTCTTCCAAAGTGTAACCAAATCGTTGTGGGCGCCGATAGAATAGGTGTTGCGAATGCTTTCCGCTTTTTCCAGACAGCGCTCGCTTACGATCCACACACCTAACCCGGCCGGCAAACCGAATGCTTTTTGCACCGAGAAAAATGCGGTGTCTACAATGCTGTAATCCAATTCCGGGTACGGAGCCGATGATACCATGTCCACCGCAATAAACTTCGACGGGTGCTTCTGTTTTAGTTTATGGATCTCTGCAACGGGCATCTGCACACCCGAACTGGTTTCGTTATGCGTGGTTGCGATCAATTCGGCGTACTCCGGTACCTCCACATCAATCGCCAGAAATCCCTCGCCCATTGGTTTTTCAAACTTGTGGGCATATTTGTTCAACGCATTCGAATAGTCGTAAAACTTCTTGGAAAACGAGCCGTTCACGAGGTGGAAGCTTTCCAACTCCACGGTGCTGAACAGAATGCGTTCCCATGCTTCCGAAGCAGAACCCAAAAACAGGATCGCGTGCGTATCAGGCACATTCAGGAGCGTACGAAGCTGGTCGACGGTGAATTTGTGCAAATCGCGGTACTGCTGGCTCCGGTGCGAAATCGAGCCAAGCTGCTTTTCGACGAATGTTTTCAAATGCTGCTCGAACGTCGGGTATAGAGCCGCTGGCCCGGGAGTGAAAAATGTTAATGACATTGGTGAGTTATAGACTTGGTGAATAGGCGAAGAACAGTCCTGAAACTTAAATGGTCAGCCTCAAACCGGCTGACCATTTAAATCAATTTTAGTATAGCATCCGGAAACGGATCGTTCCTTCTACCTCTTTCACTTCTTGAATAAATTCTTCTGTATAATCTTTGGCGATATCCACGATCACATAACCAATATGCTCGTTGGTTTTGAGGTACTGACCGGTAATGTTGATATTGTTTTTCGCAAAAATCTGGTTCAGCTTTGCCAGCACACCCGGTACGTTCGCATGGATATGCAGCAGGCGGTGCGAGTCTTTCAGCTTCGGCAATTGTACCTCTGGAAAGTTCACGCTGCCGTAAGAGCTACCGTTGTTCATGAATTCCAGCAATTTGGAAGGCACAAAATGACCGATATTCTCCTGCGCTTCCTCGGTGCTACCACCGATATGGGGTGTCAGGATCACGTTGGGCAAGCCCAGCAGCTCGCTTTCAAACATTTCATCGTTGGTTTTAGGCTCTTTCGGGAATACGTCCACACCTGCACCGGCCACTTTACCGCTCTTCACGGCGTCTGCCAATGCTTTAATGTCGACCACGTGTCCGCGTGAGAGGTTCAGGAAGATCACTCCGTCTTTCATCAGATCAAACTCGCGTTTGCCGATCATGTTCGTGTTCTCTTTGCGGCCGTCTACGTGCAAGCTCAGTACGTCGGACATGGCAAGCAATTCTTCGAGTGAACCTACTTTCTTGGCATTTCCGATTGAGAGTTTTTCAACTGCGTCATAGAAATACACATCCATACCCAGTGCTTCCGCAACTACTGAAAGCTGTGTTCCGATGCTGCCATAACCTACCATGCCGAGTTTCTTGCCTCGAACTTCGAAGCTGCCGTTTGCTGATTTATCCCAGATACCTTTGTGCATGGAATTGCTCTTGCCAACGATATTACGGATCAACATGATCATTTCACCCACCGCCAGTTCAACTACCGAACGCGTGTTGCTGTAAGGCGCATTGAATACCGCGATCCCTTTTTTAGCCGCTTCGTCGAGGTCGATCTGATTGGTTCCGATACAGAATGCACCGATCGCCATCAGACGGTTTGCATTTTCAAGAACACGCTTGGTAATAGTAGTCTTAGAACGGATACCGATGATGGAAACATCCTTGATACGCTCGCAAAGTTCATCCTCATCGAGGGCGCCTTTCACGAACTCCACATTGAAACCTTCATCTTCAAACGCCTTCCGGGCAACAGGGTGCACGTTTTCAAGGAGTAATACCTTGATCCGGCTCTTCGGGAAAGACTGGCTTCTGCTGAATTTGTTATCGTAAAGAAAGTCGTCGAAAGAAGTAGCGATGTGGTCAGCCACTGCCGTTACTCTCGGACGTTCGACGTTTTCTGTAAATGCATAGAAACGATTGGCAAGGCCGGACGCCTTTAATTCATAATCCGTATAGCCATCACCGATAGCATAAACATCGCCCGACAAGTTCAATGCAGAAAGTATCTTGATCTTTCCACCATCCATAGACAATACGTTTTCCTCGTCGATTCCGACAATATTTCCTTCCTCGTCAAACAGGAACTCATTGGCATACACGTGGTCGGCCAATATGCCGAGTTCTGTGGCCACAGGAACTATAAATTCCTTAAATCCGCTGGAAACGATAAAAATCTGCTCCGCATTCTCCGTCAAAAACTGCGTATTCCGCTTAAACGAATCCGAAACCTTGGTTCTCAGGAAAGAAACCAGCTCTTCGATGTGCGAGCGGCTTGCTTTCAGTAAGGCGATTCGCTGGCGCAGACCATCCGCAAACGACATTTCGCCATTCATACCCTTATTGGTCAGATCTGAAATCTTCTGAACAATCTGATCACGCTCCGGATGGCCTTTGAGGGCGATCGCGGCCAATTCGTCGAGCCCTTCCACCTTCGTGAATGTGCTGTCGAAATCAATGATAATGTACGGTGCTGGATTGAGTGTTAATGTGGACATGAAGCAGGAAATAACTGAAAAATGATCGAGTTAACGTAATTTTTATCTCTAAGGGTCCGACCTGTTTGAAACAGGCCACAAAATTACCAAAATCTATTGGTATATGGAGCTAACAAAATAATGTTTGGAACAGTTTTCTTCTTCGGCGAAGTGCGCGCGAATGTGTAAGTGACGGGAGGCAATGGTCAGGGGATGGTCGGGAAGTAGTCAGGGGTAGTCAGGAAATGGAGGGCTTGTTTTTCCGACCAATAAAATTCATCGGTGAGCCGGGCCGGGCGGAAGCCGCAATGGCCGCCGTCTTTCGTTGCGAGTAAAGTTACATGGGAATGCGACTGCAAGGCATCGATTGGCAGGCTTTCGAATGGTACGATCGGGTCGTTTTCAGCATTCACAATCATAGTCGGTATCGCGATCGGTTCGATGAAATGCATAGAGCTACATTCGGCATAGTAATGATCGGCCCCATTGTAGCCATGAAGCGGCGCGGTGTAAATATGATCGAAATCGTAAAGTGTTTTTACCATTGCATGGTCTTTCAAATCTATTCGCTGAGGGTAAAGGCCTGCTTTTTCTACCACTTTCGGTTTCAGCGAATTCAGGAACCGATGCATATAAATCTGGTTGCGGGGTTCTATGATCGCCAGGCTGCACGCTTTCAGATCCATTGGTACGCTGAACACAATAGAACTTTTGATACGCCTGTCAATCGCGACGCCCGATTCGCCGAGGTATTTCAAAGTCAGGTTTCCTCCCAAACTAAAACCGACCAGCCGCACATCGGAATACCCTTTTTCAAACGCATATTTCACCACCGCGTCCAGATCTTCCGTGGCGCCGCTGTGATAAAACCGGGCGGTCTGGTTCATTTCGCCGCCGCAGCTCCGGAAATTCCAGGCAAGGCAGTCGAACCCATGCTGGTTCAGAAGCTTAACCATCCCGGTTATATATTGGCGTGTGCTGTTGCCTTCGAGGCCGTGCGAGAGGATTACGAGGGGTTTTGGCCCGTCGCCTCCGGCATACGACCAGTCGATATTCAGGAAATCCTCATCGGGAGTTACAATTTTTTCACGGAAATATTTTATGCCATCTATTCGCCGGAAAAGTGCGGGGTAAATACTCTGAAAATGTCCGTTTGGGAGCCAGTAAGGGGATATTCTTGATTTGAGGCGAGTTAGCGGCATGATATAAGGCGCATTCTGGTATTTTGGAAGAATTCTAAGTTACAGAAACTTTATATTGCAAATTTGCTTTTTATATCTAAATTTGGTCATTACAAATAATAAGATCAATTCTAATGGCAGAAGGTACAGTAAAGTTTTTTAATGAATCAAAAGGATACGGATTCATTCAACCATCATCAGGAGAGAAAGACATTTTCGTTCATGTTTCAGGTCTTCAGGACGATATCCGTGAAAACGACAAAGTGTCTTACGAAGTAGAAAATGGAAAAAAAGGCCTAAACGCAATTAACGTTCGCGTTATCTAAGGTTAGTCCATAATAAAGACATTTCGAAAGCACGTTCTCGACAGAGCGTGCTTTTTTACGCCCTATTTTTTACTTTTCGTCAAAGCTTCGAAAGCTTGCTGCGCTTCTTTGTCCGACGGTTCGGTACGCATGAACGAACGCCGCCGATCTGTATCTTTAATCCATCTGTAAAGCCAGGAAAAGCCCCAGTTTCCATGATAATACAACGGCAACTGATAAGCCGGGTCATCCATAGCCTCCGACAGGCTTATCAACCGGTATTTTCTTTCTTTTAGCTTTTGAATCAAGACGGGCAGATAATCGGTGTTGAGCTGATTATCGTGGCACAGGTAAATCTGCTTTAACCGCTTCCCTGTCACTTTCAACGCCACATCATCGAAATAGTCGAAAAGTTGCAAACTAAGTTCGACATAGCGGTTACCGATGGCCTTCGCCTCTTCCGGTTTGCCTTCATTCAATGCCTTTTCATAAAGCTGTGTGTAAAGCCAGTCTTCACTTTCGACCGTAAATGGCGTTGAAATGTAATGATGCTCATTCAGGAACTGTCTCATTTGCAACTGTTCCGCACTATCCTTACCCATTGCGTTGAAAGGAAAGCGGAAATACTCCAACTTCTTGCCCGCATGCTCAGCCATTTTCCGCGACAGTTCCTCTCCTTTCAAAACTTCATCCTTAAATGCCTCAAAGCCTACTTCTCCGTAATTCGGATGCGAATAGCTGTGATTGCCGACGGTAATGTAAGGCTTCGAAATCCAGCTTTGGAGCAGCTTTTTATTTTGGTCAAAGGCGTTGTTCCGCTTCAAATTTGCTTCGTTAATAAAAATCGCAACAGGCAGATTTAACGAATCCAGCTTTCTCAGCAGCCCGGATGAATTGCCATTTGCTGCATACAAATGAACATTCGGAACGTCGTCGATGGTAATCGAAACGCTGAGGTCCTGCGCGAACGCGGATAATGTGACGAGCGAAAAAAGGAAGAGGCAACAGTGCTTTCTCATGGTCATTCAAACAAATCCTCCGACCGCTCCAACATCAGTATCGACGACTGCGGAACGATCACGTACTTCTGACCGTCGTATTCGAGGTCGATGGCATTGCGCTGGAGGTATATAGCCAGGTCGCCTTCCTTGGATTGGAGAGGCATATATTTTACTTTTTCTTCGGTCTCTTTCCACGGCTCATCTTCCGCAGCTACGGGAATCGGGTAACCCGGCCCTACTTTGATCACATAGCCACTCTGAACCTGTTCTCTTTCGGTGACGGTCGGAGGCAGATAGAGGCCACTGTTGGTGCGGTCGCTGGGACTTTTGGGGCGGATCAAAACCCTGTCCCCTACTACGATCAGGCTTTTGAGCCTGTTGTCGGATGTTACTTCGTACATGGTAATTAATACTTGATCGGTAATAAGAACGTTGATAGTCCTTCGAAAATGAGGTAACAAATAATTAAGGGCAAATGTTTGCTCCGGCCTCTCGCCATTTTCAAAACTGGAAGTAGATGAACTGGTTTTCGGAAACTACCCCCAGCAGGAAGTTCGCCAGCAGGATCAGCGGGAACAGGATGAAGAATACGGTCGTGTTCCGTGTCGGTATTTTCAGGTAATAGTGCTCCTTAATCATCAGGAAAACAATCAGGAACAGGCAGAACCACATTTCTACTTGGTTCATCGGCGTTTGCAGCGGCTCCGAGAATGAGAAACCGGCCATCTTTTCGAGAATCAGGAACGAGCGGCTTACCGGCGCTTTGTGGTTGCGGAAGAATACCCAGGTGATGGTTACGAGAACAAAGGTAAATACCATGTTCAGGACATCCATAAAGGCATTTTTGGGCATTTCGACACCGGCTTGCTTCAACCATTTGTCGCGCAATGAAGCCGCTACCTGGTAAAAACCGTGCAATGCGCCCCATATCACGTAGTTCCAGCTGGCACCATGCCATAGCCCGCTCACAAGGAACACAATGAACTGGTTGCGGTATTTGATCCATTCGCCCTTCCTGTTTCCGCCCAATGGAATATAGAGGTAATCTTTAAACCACGACGAAAGCGAAATGTGCCATCTGCCCCAGAATTCCGAAATGGATTTGGAAATATAGGGCGTCTTAAAGTTGTCCATCAAAGTAAAGCCCATTACACGGGCCGCTCCGATGGCGATATCCGAATATCCAGAAAAGTCGCAATAGATCCGAAATGCAAAGAATACGGTGGCCACGATGAGCGTCAGCCCATTATGCTCGGTAGGCTTGTCATAGGCATAATCGACGAGCATGACGAGGCGGTCGGCGATCACCATTTTCTTGAAAAAACCGAAAGCCATCTGCATCAGCCCCTCCTTTACCTGCTCGAAATCGTATTTGAAAAACGAGTGGAACTGGAAAAGCATATTCTGCGGCCGCTCGATCGGCCCCGCCACGAGCTGCGGATAGAACATCACATACAATGCATAAATCCCGAAATGCTTCTCGGCCGCCTGGTTGCCACGGTACACCTCGATGGTGTAGCTCATGGCCTGAAATGTATGGAATGATAGACCAATGGGTAGAAGCAATGCACCGCTTCCGGTAGTCATCCATTCGGCGATCGGGCCGGGGATTAGCCGCGTGAATGCGGGGAATGCAGGCCTTAAATGCAGGTTGGAGAGAATCGTATTGACCGATTCCTGCACGAAATCGTAGTATTTGAAGAATGCGAGGATACCGATGTTGGAAATCAGGCTGATGACCAGCAGGAGCTTTCTCTGTCGTTGCGCCTGCGACTTTTCAATCCAGATCCCCGCATAATAGTCGATAATAATGGTTCCGAACAGGATCAGGATGAAAACCGGTTTGAAAACCATGTAAAAATAGCAGCTGGTAGCGAGCAAAAGCATCCAACGGCCTTTCCACGACAGGCTGAAATACGCCAGCGTGACTACTATAAAGAAAACTGCAAATTGAATCGAATGAAAATCCATCAGGTCAAATGTACTCCCGGTTGACTATTTCCTCTTTGATAATGAACAGGGGACGGTTTTTGGATTGAAAAAAAATCCGGAGCACATATTCTCCAATAATACCCAGCGCCAGCAATTGCACCCCGCTGAACAGGATGATCACAAAAAGCAGCGCGGCGAAACCCTCGATAACATGGGCAAAAAATAACTTTTTGAGCACGACTGTCGCAAAATACACCAGTGATATGACAATGGCCGTCATGCCCACCCGGCTCATGAACTTGATGGGAAACTCGCTGAAATTGAAAATACCATTGTAAGCGAGCTTGAAAAGCTGTTTAAAGGAGTATTTCGACTCCCCTGCCGCGCGCGCGTCACGCTCGTACTCGTACCCGACCTGCTTGAAACCGATCCATGAGCGCATTCCGCGCAGGTAACGGCTTTCCTCGGGCATTTTATTTAAAACATCGACTACCCTGCGGCTGATCAACGCAAAATCCCCGCTGTCAAGCGGAATATCCACATAGGAAATCGAGCGGAGAATACGGTAAAACCAATAGTATCCCATTCTTTTCACGAAACCCTCTTTTCTTTTCTTACGCACAGCGTAAACTACGTCGTTACCGTCTTTCAGTAATTTGTAAAATTCCGGCAAAAGCTCCGGCGGGTCCTGCAAATCGCCGTCGATCACGAAGAGTGCTTCGGTGCCGCGCGCTGCGGAAATACCGGCTGTCAATGCGAGCTGGTGGCCGTGATTACGTGAAAGGAAAACGCCATGATAGCGTTCATCCATCAACGCCACCTGCCTGATTTTGAGCGCTGTATCATCCCTACTCCCGTCATCGATCAGTACCACTTCAATGGATAGCGGGCTGGCATCCATTAATGCGTTGATACGTTGCACCAGTAGCGGAAATGTCTCAGATTCATTATATAGCGGCGCGACGATTGAAATTTGAGGAGTTTTCAATATGCTGAGTTTTTCAATGACCAATGGAGGCAAAAATACACCTTTCGGGCTATTATCGAAACATTCTGTTATTTAAGGTATTGTCACTTTTCCAAGAACGCCGCCTTTAAGCGCAGCTCCTTCGATATTCACGATTCCCAGGTCGTAAGTTCCGGGCAGCAGGGATGAATGCGGTATTACAATGTCAAAACCCTTGTCGTACTGCTTAAAGAAGTTGCGTCCGACATACTTATGCGGCTCCATTTTGAAGAAATACAGGCGTTGCCCGTTCCGCGCAAATGCATATTCCCCATTCGAACGCAGGGGGGAAATCGTCCCTTCCGGGTCGTTCACATAGATGCCCTTGTCACGATGCTCAACTGTCACCTGTCGTTCTAATGGAAATGCGGTCGTAAGCGCATTGACCTGCCGTCCCAACTCGTTCCCTTCTTTGGGATAGCTGTAAACACCTGTTTTGACAAGGTATTTCATCACATTATCGACGTACCGAGCTCCTTCCGAATAAGGCACGTGGCCCAATCCGAAACCATTGTGTTCCTGGTTGTAGCCATTGACCATATAATACTTGCGGCGCTCTGAAATAACCGGCAGATATGTGCAGATCGAAATGCCCCAGATTATCAGCGCTACCAATGCACCCCCTTGTAATGCCCGTTTCCGCAGGTTTTGATTTTGAGTTGATACAATAAAAGACAAATAGGTAACCGTAAGAAACAGGGCCGGATAAATCTTATAATTGCTCACTATCATCACAAAAAAACCGAATCTAGGCCGCAGCAGGCCTATTACCAGCGCTTCGACCAGCAAGAAGCTTAGAATACCCAGCAAAAAAGCATTCAGATTAACGGCGCGTTCGGTTTCGAGCGGTGCGGGATCGTTTTTGAATAGGCCGAATGTCCGTGCCAGCCACGGCGTAAGCTGCCGCCAGAGCCAAACCACGACCCAAATCATTGCAATGAAAGCCATCAGCACCGGCAATGCCGAGCGTACCACAATGTCTTTCTCCGGAAAGAAATCGAACAGCCCGCCAAGGAATGCGAAAAAGCCCAGTACCGATAAATGCGGATATTTGGCAAAAAACGCGAAACTCGATTCGTTACCCTGCGCCGACATGCCGTAGAAATAGAAGCCTACCGCCAATGCCCCCACTGCGATCCAGGCCGTTAACTGCTTGTATTGCGACCGTAACAAAAGTACTGCAACGCCCGCAGGCCAGACAAATATCCCGCTGCTCATCGCATACGTAGCGCACACACCCGCGAGCAACGCACCCGTGAAACGCTTTCCCGATAGCAAAAACATGGATAGTACCACAAAGAAAACCACCGGCTCGTGCTGCCAGCCGCAGATCGCCCAAAGGAAAATGAGGTGGTATTGCAGCTGGAAGAGCAGGAAAGGAACGGGCAGAAAGTACCAGGCGCTCAGATCCGAGCGCTTGAATGCCTGCCAGAAGACCGCCAATGTGCCTAGCGTAAAAAATGCGGCACCAATGTGCAGAAATGTGAAGTTGAGATGCCCCGTGACCCAGTAATAGCCCAGCGTCGCCAGCTTGCCTACAACCATCCGGTGCTCGTTATTAGGCTGGAAAAGGAGTGTCAAACGTTCCGGTAATGAATCGCTCGTGATCCATTTATGCAGGAAATCGGGGAAAGGGTCGAAATCGTCGTACCAGGGCAGATTCACCGAATAGTAAAGGACCACTGCCACCCACAACACCACGGGTACTGCCATTACCAGGAAGATAAGCGGCTTTTTATTGCTGTTGTCCACCTTCGGTATCTTTCATGTAAATGGCTTCCTTGCCAAAATAGCCTGCCGCGCACTTGTTCCACCAGTGGTTGCGGTCGGTTTTAATATCGTCGTCGAGGAAAATGGTCATGGGTTTCGAACGGACGGGCGGCAGGTACAATATATCCTCCTGTGAATTCTTGATCAAAGCATAGCGCTGGTACATCTCCTTATCGAATGCGGCGGCTTTGCCTTTCAGCAGGTCCGAATACATTGTTTTAACATTGCTGCTACGCAAAAAAGACATTCCTACCGACACCAGCAGCACTGCATAGACGATTCCATACCGCGCGGTCGTAAAATGCAGGAAAGTAAATTTTCTCTTTTTGAAGTAGTGAAAAAGTACGCCGACTACATAAAACCAGCCGATCAGAAAGAAGAATAAAACGCAATTGATCACACGCGGCGTAGGCTCTATTCCCACTCCATAATAAGAAGGGAACAGCTGTGCAGATAGCACGCCGATAAACAGCAGCACCGCATACCAGACCGGAATCGAGAAATAATTCCGGGCTCCGTCAGAAAGCCTTGAAAGTACAAACAGCCAGGCCAGGGTAAAGAATACCAGCGGCGTACGAAAGACCCAGTCGTAACCGAGATAAGCCAGCTTTTTAAACGACGAAATAACCGAGAACGAAACATTACCACCCAGCGGGTTGCCGCCGATTCGCGCCGCATTACCCGGGGAAGCGAAATAGAAGTAGCAGGAAGCCGCCGTCACCACTGCCATCGCGATCATGAATGCATCGACTTTCCGGTTGAAAAGTACCCGGTAAGCCAGCCAGGCGCCAACCAATAGCACCATGATCAGCAGGTTCGTTTCGCTGCTTCCGATTACGGCGAATATCAAAAAACCCGAAAGCACACCGACAAACAGCTTCGCCGGCTGGGTATCCTGCCGGTACCACCGCAGTACCAGCACGATCCAAAACAATGTGAGGATATTCGGAACAGTGTAGGTTACAAATGCGGCCATCCAGTAAAATGCTTCCGAAATACTCATCATTTTGAGTATATAGAGGAAGAAAACCACCCCTGCAAAACCGACGTGTGCCAATCTCGACAAGGTGGGTGTCAGGTGCCGGAAGAGGCTGTATAACGCAAATACCATCCCGAGCAACAAAATGACCGGCAATACTTTGAAACCGGCAATTGAATGGAACAATAGCGGGCTCGAATGGTTCAGGAAAATACCGAAATAGCGGCCGGTCCATTCCGTATAATAGAGCTTCATGGCTTCGAACCAGCCGATTTTGAACACAGTAAAAATGTAACAGAAATCGTCCGCCGGCGACGGATGGTTGAAGTACGAAAGCGCCAGCAGCGGCACCAGTACGGTCAGCATCAGCAGAATGTTGATCCAGTTGCCTACAACCCGGTATTTTCTATAAAATCTATTCATTGACAATTTTTTCTATGATATAGCGTGGACGGCCTTTTACTTCTTCATAAATCTTACCGATATATTCCCCGATCAGGCCAAGTGCCATCATATTAAATCCGCTGAAAAAAGTTAGCGGCAGCATGGTGGACGTCCAGCCAGGCACGGTATGGCCGATGATATAAGACGAGAGAATGTATATCACGATCAGCATCGCGATAACGAAATTCGCAAACCCGAAATACAGCACCAGCCGCATCGGGAAGGTAGAAAACGAGGTGATGCCGTTCCATGCGAAAAGCAGCATCTTGTTGAGCGGATATTTGGTTTCGCCTGCCTCGCGTTCAAGACGGCTGTAAAATACCTTTTCGTTTTTAAAACCGATGAGCGGCACAATGCCGCGGAGAAACATATTTATCTCACGGAAGTTACCGAGTTCTTTCAGTACCCGCTGATCCATCAAGCGGAAGTCGGCGTGGTTGAAGACCACCGGAACGCCCATTTTTTGCATTAATACATAAAAACCCTCGGCAGTGGACCGCTTGAACCAGGAGTCGGAGCTGCGGTCGGAGCGCACGCCGTACACGATCATTGCACCCTCACGATGCTTTTCAATCATGGCGGTTATGGCATTGATATCGTCCTGAAGGTCGGCGTCGATCGTGATGAAGCAGTCGAAATCGTTAACATGCTGCTCCAAGCCAGCCATAATGGCGCTCTGGTGACCGAAATTCCGCGATAGCCCTACTCCAATGATATTCTGGTCTTTGTGGCAAAGATCTTCGATGATCGACCAGGTATTATCCCGGCTGCCGTCGTTCACAAAGCAGATCCGACTGTCTGCCGCGATGAGGCCCTGCTCCTTGATGCCGTTGTAGTAGGTGTTTAATTTAGCATACGTCCGGTACAAGATCGCCTCTTCATTGTAGCATGGTATAACTAAAAGTAAACGAGCTGGATTCATATGTCACCCTGTTGGTTGAATCGACAAAAATAGCAGTAATAAGTTAATAAGCTCCTCTTCATGCCCACCGGCCGATCAATATGACCTATTTACCGGCTTCAATTATCTTTCGGTTACGCTTCCTAAGGACGGTGCTCGTTAGCAGCGGATAAAGGAGTACTGCGAGCAATATCAGCACCGTACCCATGTAGAAACCCTGGGTCATACGCTCCTTTTCGCCAAAAATAAAAAAGGCCAGCGCAATACCGTAAACAGGCTCTAGGTTGATGGTCAGGTTAATGAGATAGGCAGAAAACTGCTTCATGAGCTGCGTAGCCATGGTGCTCGCGTACACGGTACACACGAATGCGAGGAACAATATCCAGATCCAGTCGCCCGTCGCCGGAACGAACGGCGCGCCGCCGTTCCAGTTTTTGTTTTCTGAAATCGCCAGAAACAGCAGCGAAAATAATGTAGCGCCTACCATTTCATAGAATGTGATTACCCAGGCGTCGATCCGCTGCACAAGCCGGCTGTTCGCTACCGTAAATGTCGCTGCGAGCATTGCAGAGGCCAACGCCAGCACGAGGCCCAATGCGTGGTCGAACTCGAACCTGAATACCACGTACAAGCCCGCGAACGCCAGAATACCCAGCCCTACTTCAAGCGGCCTGATTTTTCTTTTATTGACCAATGGCTCCAAAAGACTCGTCCAGAGCGAAGTCGTAGCCATTCCTGCCAGGCACACCGACGCGGTAGAAACCCGTGCCGATGCAAAAAACAGCATCCAATGCGCCGAAAGCACAAAGCCGACCGCCAGCATTTTGACCACATCGCGACTGGCTGCGGCGAAGCTCTTTTTAAATGATAGAATCACAATGCCTAATCCAATCGCCGCAAAGAGCGTCCTGTATAAAACCAACGCAACGGGCGAGATCGTCACCATCAGCCCCACAATAGCTGTAAAGCCCCAGATCATCACCAGGAAATGCAGATGCAGGTAAGAGCGCACGGAAGTGGACGATAGCATATTTACCTCGGTAATGTTTTATAAAGCAACACCCCGATCAGCGAAAAGACGATATTGGGCAACCATACGGCAAAAAGCGTGTTGATCGTACCCGCCTCCGCCACACCCTTGGATAACAAAAAGAAAAGGATGTAAATGAATGCCAGCATAAAGCCCAGCGCTATCTGCCAGCCTACCCCCCGGCGGCTTTTTCTTGCCGAAACGATCACACCGATGGCCGTCAGGATCAGGATCGCGAACGGTTGGGTGAAGCGGATATATTTTTCAATAAGATACACCTCCAAACCATCGGCACCGCGGCTTTTCAGCAGCTCTATGTAAGCATTGAGTTCAGGTAGTGTAAAAGTTTCGTAGAGGTTGTAATCGCTTTCGAAATCCTTAGGGGAAAGGTTAATGGTCGTATCGATCTCCGTTCCCCGGCTCAACCGTTCGCCAAGGCTGTCGAGCGTTCGCACTTGGTAATTTTGCAGCGTCCATTTATTCTTTTTCGGCTGCCAGACGATCTTCTCGGCATAAAACTTTTGAAGCAGTTTGGTCCCCTTGATCGTCTCCATCGTAAACTTGTTGCCGGTTTGCGTGGTGGTATTGTAGCTTTCCAGGTAGGCGTACACATCCGGTGCGATGGTGATATGCACATTATGCCCGCTGAAATAGAACTCGTTTTTTACATAAGTTTTTTCAAATCCGTTACGGATCTTGTTGGCTTTGGGCAACACCCAGCCTACCTGGATGAACGTCAGGACACCCAAAACGACCGCGCCGGCCATGTAGGGCATCAGCATTCGTGTGAAACTGATCCCGCTGCTGAGCATCGCGATGATCTCCGTACGCGCGGCAATGCGCGAAGTGAAGAACACCGTGGCGATGAATACCATCAGCGGACTGATGTAGTTGATCCAGTAAGGGATCAGATTAAGGTAATAGTCGATGATGATCTCCCTGAGTGGTGCTTTTTTGTCTAAAAAGTCGTCTACCTTTTCCGTGTAGTCGATCATACAAATAATCAGTACAATGACGAACGCCACGAACACGTAGGTAATCAGGAAGTTTTTGATCAGGTAACGATCGAGGATTTTGAAGTTCATGGCTGGTTATAGTCTCATCGGCGCTGTACCAGCAGGTTTTTGGACACTTCGAGACTGATAAACAACGTAGGCCCGCCGTTAATCCGTACAGAGGCCGACTTGTCGTATTCATTAATTTCCTGCACTTCCAATACCGCACCCAGTGTAATCCCTGACCTATCAAGGTGTTGCAGAAAAGAAGGTGCATGATCGAGCACGCCCATCATTAACACTTTTTCACCAATATGCACGTCCGTAAGGATCAGGTAATCCGGTTCAGTAAGGTTTCCTTTGGCATCTGGAATAGGATCGCCATGCGGATCGAACTTCGGATGCCCCAGAAACGCATCGAGCTTTTCAACAAGGACTTCGGAGGGAATATGTTCCAGTTCTTCGGCAATATCATGCACCTCGTCCCAGCCGAAACCCAGCTTTTCAACGAGAAAAACCTCCCAGAGACGGTGCTTACGGATCACCTTGATCGCCACTTTCTCTCCGCTGTCCGTGAGTGTCACACCCTGGTATTTTTTGTAGTGGATCAATCCCTTCTCCGCCAGCTTACGCAACATATCGGTTACTGACGCCGCGCGTGTCGATGTGCTCTCTGCGAGTGCGTTCGTAGTCACCTCTACCCCGTCGCGTCCGGAAAGCGCATGGATGATCTTTAAATAATTTTCTTCTGTGAAGGAGTTCTGCATGCCCAATAAGCCCCGGTTACCAATCTATACTATCCGGCAAAAGTACGATTTACTATCTGTAAATTAAAAAATTTAGACTAACCTAAAAATATATTAAGAATTTCCTTATCTTTGTTTTAAGAGAACTAAATTGTTTATTTCGGAGAGTAAGGAAATGATTGACGGTTTAAAAATAGATAAGTCTTTGCAAGAGAAAACACCGGAACATAGTGACCAGCTCCGCTCACTATCCGAAGTTCACTCCTCGATTTCCGTGCCCGAGGGGGCTGGCTTTTGGAAAAAAATGGCCGCATTCACCGGCCCCGGGCTGATGGTGGCGGTTGGTTATATCGATCCGGGCAACTGGGCTACCGATATCGAAGGCGGCTCGCGGTTTGGCTACACATTGCTTTCCGTAATCCTGATTTCGAACCTTTTTGCGATGCTTTTGCAGCATTTATCGCTGAAACTCGGGATCGCCACCGGCCGCGATCTTGCGCAGGCCTGCCGTGATTATTACTCGCGTCCCGTTTCTTTTGTGCTGTGGGTACTCTCCGAGATTGCCATTGCCGCTACCGACCTTGCCGAGGTAATCGGCTCCGCCATCGCATTGAACCTGCTTTTCGGGCTACCGCTGCCCATTGGCGTGCTGTTCACCGCCTTCGATGTACTGGTCGTTTTGTATTTCCAGCAAAAAGGCTTCCGCATCATCGAAAGCATCGTAGCCGGGCTTATGAGCATTATTCTGCTTAGCTTTTTGTATGAAATGATCGTTTCTCAGCCTTCACTGGCCGGCATGATGGGCGGGCTAATCCCCAAAAAGGAGATCATTACCGACTCGGGAATGCTCTACATTGCCATAGGTATCCTCGGCGCCACCGTCATGCCGCATAACCTCTACCTGCATTCCAGCATCGTCCAAACCCGTAATTTCAAAAAAGACGAGCCCGGCAAACGTTCCGCAATCCGCTTCGCGACGATCGATTCCACCGTTTCCCTGGCACTGGCTTTCTTTATCAATGCCTCCATCCTGATCCTTGCCGCCTCTGCATTCCACGCCAACGGCCATTTTGAAATCGCCGATATTACCGATGCCTACCACCTGCTCGACCCGGTGTTGGGTGTGAGCCTGGCAGGCATATTCTTCGCTCTGGCATTGCTCGCATCCGGCCAGAGCTCCACGCTCACCGGTACGCTCGCAGGGCAGATCGTCATGGAAGGCTTTCTCAACATCCGCCTGAAACCCTGGGCGCGCCGTCTGCTCACCCGCGGCATCGCCATCATTCCGGCGTTGATCGTGTCGTATTTGTATGGAGAACGCGGGACCGCTGAACTGCTCGTTTTCAGCCAGGTGATTCTTTCCCTCCAATTGAGTTTTGCTGTCGTACCCCTCGTATTCTTCACTTCCAACAGCAAAATCATGGGCCGGTTCGCCAATTCCCGGCCGGTTATATTGCTTAGCTGGGTGATTGCGGCGATCATTATCGGGCTAAATGGCTTTTTATTGTGGAAGACATTTATTTAAACTGAAAATTTTAATGCCCGCCCCGGAACCTTTTTCTCCGTCGTTTCCTAACTTTCGCCGTTTTTCATAAAAGGTGGATGGAATCAAAACACAAAGTTGACAAGGTAACGGCTGCCGGGCTACTGGTGGCGTTCGGCATTATATATGGCGATATCGGTACGTCGCCACTCTATGTAATGCAGGCGATTATCGGAAGTGAGATTATATCCGAAGAGATTATCTATGGTGCGCTATCCTGCATATTCTGGACGCTCACCCTCCAAACGACCGTCAAATACGTTATTTTGATTCTCCGGGCCGATAACCGTGGCGAGGGAGGCATTTTCGCTTTGTACGCATTGGTAAGAAAGCATGCCAGATGGCTGACAGTTCCCGCAATTATCGGAGGAAGCACCCTGCTGGCCGACGGCATCATTACCCCCCCGATTTCCGTTGCGTCTGCTGTGGAAGGTTTGAGATTGTTGTATCCGAATATCCAGACCATTCCGATTGTACTCGGCATTCTGACGGCGATTTTCCTGATCCAGGCATTTGGTACAAAAATCGTCGGGCGCACATTTGGGCCTTTAATGGTGACATGGTTCGTGATGCTTGGTGTTCTGGGGCTTTATCAGATTTTAGAACACCCGGGTATCTTCAAAGCATTCAACCCATATTATGGATATCAATTACTGACGCAGCATCCCGGCGGATTTTGGATGCTTGGTGCGGTTTTCCTATGTACAACGGGAGCCGAAGCACTTTACACCGATTTAGGGCACTGTGGTCGGGGAAATATCCGGGTAAGCTGGATATTCGTCAAATCCTGCCTCATTCTCAATTATTTCGGCCAGGGAGCCTGGCTACTCTCCGAAACGGGCAATTTGCTGGATGGACGCAAGCCATTCTACGAAATCATGCCGGAATGGTGGCTCTTACCCGGCATCGTCATTGCAACTTCCGCTGCAATCATCGCGAGCCAGGCATTAATATCCGGATCGTTTACACTGATTTCAGAAGCGATAAGACTCAACTTTTGGCCAAAGGTCCGCCTTATCTATCCCAGTGACCAAAAAGGCCAGCTTTATGTTCCAAGTATCAACTGGCTGCTATTGCTGGGATGTGTGTCAGTAGTCCTATACTTCAAAGAATCGGCCAATATGGAGGCTGCGTACGGGTTGGCAATAACCCTAACGATGATTATGACCACTATCCTGATGTCGTATTACCTATACGTAAAAAGGGTGAATTTATGGATCGTCATCATGTTTATGCTGTTATACCTTTCCATTGAGGGAGCTTTTCTCGGGGCTAACCTGCTCAAATTTACCCATGGGGGCTGGTTTACGATCATGGTCGGGACATTAGTAGCCGGGCTGATGGCCGTATGGCTCAAAGCATTTTACATCAAACTCCGGCTCACCGAATATACCAAGCTGGAAAAATACCTACCGGCATTGCACGAGCTGAGCCGCGATATCAGCATTCCAAAATATACGACCCACCTCGTGTTCATGACCAACGCCTCACGTGCAACCGAAATCGAGACCAAGGTCATTTACTCCATTTTCCAGAAACGGCCCAAACGAGCGGACGTGTACTGGTTTATCCACGTCGACATTACGGATGATCCTTACACGATGGAATACAAGGTGCTGTCGGACGAAGACAATCATGATAACGTCATCAAAATCAACTTCCGGCTTGGTTTCCGCGTCGATCAACGGATCAATATGTTCTTCCGCAAGGTGGTAGAGGATATGGTTTTAAACAAAGAAGTTGATATTACCAGCCGTTACGAATCACTGAGCAAACAGAACATTACCGGGGATTTCCGGTTCGTAGTGCTGGAAAGGTTCCTTTCGTTTGAAAACGACCTGCCATTGCTCGAACAGCTCGTTATGAAGACCTATTTCTTCGTGAAGGATTTCACGACACCGGAGGATAAATGGTTCGGACTCGATAGCAGCTCTGTTAAAATCGAAAAAGTACCGCTGATTATCCGGCCGGTCGAGAATGTAAAACTGCGCCGGGTATTCTCTTAATATCGTCTTCAAGCCTTTCAAAGGATCAATTTTGCCAAGTAACATTGCCAATTTTGATCCTTTTTCTTTTTCAAACTATCCCCTTTAATGTTCCAATGAATCTTCTCCGGCGCACTGCCTTTCCCCTGTTGCTGCTTGTCCTGCACGCATTCTGTTCAGCAGCCCAGACAAAGGTTACCATTCCCATCGAAACCGCTCAAAATGCCCTGGTGCTGCAAACCGATCAGGACAAACATCTCTCGATCATTTACTTTGGCAAAAAACTGGCCCAGGCCTCCGAATACGACCTCGTAAGCGCCCAAAGCCGCCAGCGCGATGGTAATGCAGGCATTTACAACTCCGCCTACACGCCCGCAGGCTCGTGGAGTATTTCGGAGCCGGCTTTGCAGGTGACACATGCCGATGGTAACAAATCGACCGATCTTGTTTACGTAAACCACCAAACCACGCGCGAAGGCGACAATGTGGCCGTCACAAGCATTCAACTCAAAGATCCCGCCTACGCTGTGGAAGTCACATTGTTTTATAAAACCTACTCCCGTGAGAACGTGGTTGAACAATGGAGCTTGATCAAAAGCGCAGAAAAAGGAGAGATTACATTGAACAAATATGCCTCCGCCAACCTCTATTTCCCTGGCAAAGATTTCTATCTGACGCATTATAACGGTACTTGGGCGCGCGAGATGAACCCGGAAGAAGAACAACTTACGGCCGGTATCCGCGTGCTGGATTCTAAGCTCGGAACGCGCGCCAACCTGTTCCAGCCACCCAGCTTCCAACTTTCGTTCGACAACCCCGCAACTGAAACCGAGGGGAAAGTACTGCTCGGAACATTGGCTTGGTCGGGTAACTTCCGTATGGATTTCGAGGTGGATTCCTACCATAATCTCCGGCTGATAGCGGGCATTAACAACTACGCTTCCGAATATCCGCTGGGCCCGGGCAAAGATTTCAAAACACCTTCTTTCATTTACACATTTTCGGAAAACGGAAAGGGCGAAGCGAGCCGCAACCTCCACAATTGGGCCCGCAAATACCGGATCCTCGATGGTGAAGGCTCTCGGCTCACGCTACTGAACAACTGGGAAGCCACCTATTTCGATTTCAACGAGGAAAAACTGTCGGGACTTTTTAAAGACGGCAAGAAACTCGGTGTCGACCTCTTCCTGCTCGACGACGGCTGGTTTGCCAACAAATATCCCCGTAACGACGACCGCGCAGGCCTCGGCGACTGGCAGGAAAACGTCAAAAAACTACCGCACGGAATCGGATACCTCGTTAAAGAAGCCAAAAATGCGGGCATTAAATTCGGGATTTGGGTAGAACCGGAAATGGTGAACCCCAAAAGCGAGCTTTACGAAAAACATCCCGACTGGGTGATCCGTCAGCCGCAGCGACCCGAGCATTATATGCGCAACCAGTTGCCGCTCGATTTGTCGAATCCCGAAGTTCAAAACTTTGTCTTTGGCATTCTGGACAAGCTTTTTACGGAGAATCCCGACATTGCCTACATTAAATGGGATTGTAACGCCATTACTTTCAATGCGCATTCAGCCTATCTCGAAAAGAACAAGCAAAAGCAGTCGCAGCTATATGTGGATTATGTGAGAGGCCTGTACAAAGTCCTCGAAAAGCTCCGCGCCAAATATCCGAAAGTACCTATGATGCTCTGCTCGGGCGGCGGCGGCCGGGTCGATTACGAGGCATTGAAATATTTCACCGAGTTCTGGCCCAGCGACAACACCGACCCGCTCGAACGGGTTTTCATGCAGTGGGAATACTCCTACTTCTTCCCCGCCCTCACGCAAAGCGCACACGTGACCGACTGGGGCAAGCAGCCGCTGAAATTCCGCACCGACGTGGCGATGATGGGCAAGCTTGGGTACGATATTGTGGTGAGTCATTTGAATGAAAAAGACCTGCAATTCAGTCAGCAATCCGTCGCCACTTACAATGCGATCAAGGATGTTGTATGGCACGGCGACCTTTACCGGCTGATCGATCCGAAGAAGAACGATTTCGCCTCCCTGCTTTTTGCTACCAAAAACAAGGACCGGGCCATTGTGTTCTCCTATCTGGTAAGCAATCGGAACGGTGCCGGCTCGGACATGGCCGTTCGTTTACAGGGGCTGGATGCCGGTAAAAAATACAAAGTGAAGGAATTGAACCTCTATCCTGATTCCAAATCACCGGTCCGGGAAGATCAGGTTTATTCAGGGGATTTTCTGATGACTGCTGGTTTTAACCCGGTGGTAAATGCGCGGCGGGCTAGTGTGATTTTGGAAATCCTGGAAATAAAATAGAACTGCGGCGAAATCAAAGCACCAGGAAGGCTCCACAGCGGTGCCTTCCTGGAAAATGCTATTTCAAATAAACGCCCTCTTCCTCCTCCCGGCTCAGTACCACTTCCACGTGCTCTGTAAGTGTGGTACTCAGCGAATATCCGACATAGTGCGCATGAATGGGGAATTTGTGGTGGCTACGATCGACGATCACCGCTACCTGTACCTTTTTCATCGGTACTTTCAGGAACGGTTCCAACGCAAAAGCAAGCGTACGGCCCGTATTCAGTACATCGTCCGCGACAATCACAACCTTGTTTTCGATATTCAGTTCACGATCGAACAGGATCGGGCTCTGCTGATGGATATTTTTGTCAAAACGCAGTTCGATCAGCTGGATGTCCAACGGGGAGATTTCGGTCAATGCTGCCGTAAGTCTTTTGGCGAAAGCAAAACCTTCCCCGGCGATACCGGCGATGATAATGCCCTTTTCCTCAAAATTCTGCTCATATATTTCAAAAGCGATCCTGCGTATTTTCTGGCCCGTCTGGTGGGCACTTAAAATCTGACGCCTGGATACCGTACTGTTCTCGGTCATTGCGGCTATGGGTAAGTTAAAATCTTAGCAACGGTAAAAATAGCAAACCGAAATGCCACTTCATAGCGCAGCGAAATTCTTTAACCAATTCGCAAAGGTCAGCTCATGTACCGGCAATTCCAGGCTCACGATGCCCATTTCCACCTTCGCTTGACCAATGCGCTCGGTGCGGATTTCCATTAGTGCCTTTTCGTAAGGTTTCGTAAACTCGGGGTGCGCCTGTATTCCTACCATGTGCTCACCTACCCTGAACATCCCGACCGGGCAGTCCTGGGTTTCGGCCAGCAGCGTGCTGTCAGGCGGCAGTTCCATTACCTGGTCCTGGCACATCATCAGCAGACTGAACGATTGCCGTGACGGCAACATCCATTCTTCCTGACTTAATACCTGAAAGTTATGCACTCCGACGCACCATCCGACGGTCGATTTCTGCACCTTCCCGCCAAGCGCTTCGGCCAGCATCTGATGCCCAAAGCAAATGCCAAGATATTTTCTCCCCGAGTTATGAATTTCCTTGACAAACGCTCTCAACCGATGAATCCAGGGTTCGTCGTCATAGACCGATGACTTGGAGCCGGTGCAAACATATACCTCACATTCATCTGCCGACGCCGGGAAATGGCCGTTGCAAACATCATAAAATGTAAACGCCCAATCCGGCGCTACCTGCGTGAATAATGCGGGAAACATTTCGCGATAGTCACCTGCGATCGGCAGCAGTTCTTCGCGCACGTGGTCACATTCCAGTAAACCGACTTTTGTCATTTCTACCCTATTTTCAAATGAAAAGACTTAGGCCTGGTAAGCGCCTCGTACCCGACGGTCGAAAGCGTGCAACCACGCCCCGAATTCTTGACGCCCGTCCAAGCTAATGCAGGATCAAGGTAGTCGCAACGGTTCATGAACCAGGTCCCGGTCTCGACTTGTTCGCCGATCTGCAATGCTGCGTCCACGTCCGAAGTCCAAATCGAAGCCGTAAGACCGTATTGGCTGTCGTTCATCAGGCGAATAGCCTCCTCGTCGCCGGAAACGGGCATTATGCCGACTACGGGCGCGAAAGTTTCCTCCGTCATGATGTCCATGGAATGGTTTACATTCACAAGCACCTGTGGAGCAAGGTAAGGTGTTCCCGTCTGATGTGCTGGAAACAGTGCAGGATCAATTAATGCGGTAGCACCCTGTGCAATGGCGTCATCAATTTGCTTTTGCGCAAAATTGGCCGCGGAGGTTCTCACCATCGGACCAAGTGTCGTTTCTGAATCCAGCGGATCGCCCAGAACATAAGTCTTAGTCAGTTCCTCAAATCCTTTAACAAATTCATCATAAACAGCCTGATGCACGTAAATACGCTCGATGCCGCAGCACGACTGGCCCGAATTGAAGAAAGAGCCATCCACAAGATTTTCCACGGCATCGGCGAGGTTCGCATCCGCGCGTACATATGCCGGGTCCTTACCGCCCAATTCGAGGCCTCCAATAATAAAACGCTCATTGATAGCCTTCTGAACTGCATGACCACCCTCCACAGAGCCGGTAAACGCCACGTAGTCTACTCGCCCGTCACCAATCACCTGTGCTACCTGATCGTGGCTCAAATGCAAGTACTGAAACACGCCCTCGGGCAGTCCCGCGTATTCGAACGCAGCGGCATAGCGCTCCGCACAAAGCGGTGTCTGCTGTGCATGCTTCAATAGCACCGCATTGCCCGACAAAATCGCAGGTATCACTGAGTTTACCGAGGTGAGGTATGGATAATTCCATGGAGCGACCACGAATACTACGCCCAGCGGCTCTCTTTTTACAAATCTCTTAAAGCCCGGAATTTCATCAACTTCTACATCAGCGAGCGCTTTTTCAGCAACCGAAATCATATAATTAGCTCTTTCCTGGAAACCGCGACGGATCTCATTTGCCGTATAACGAACCGGCCGCCCCATTTGCCGGGTCAATTCGAGACCGATTTCATCGGCATTGTTCAGAAAGTATTCGACTGCCTTGCGACAAATTGCCTCCCGCTCGGCCAGCGTCGTTTTTTTCCACTCCTTTTGTGCGGCAATCGCATTTTCCAAAGCAGCCTCCACAGCCGCCGCATTCGCCAGTTCGCGCTCCACATACACAGAGCCATCGATAGGGCTTATTGTTTTTTGAATCATTTTTTGAAAGTGAGAAAGGGGAGGAAAGGGGGGAAGGAGGAAAGGATCAGAAATAGGAAACTTCTTCCATCCTCCCCTTCCTCCCTCCTCCCTTTCCTCCTATTTACAATGGAGTTACATAAGCCGAAGTAATTCCGCCGTCGACCAGGAAGTCGGTACCGGTAACGAAAGACGCCTCATCCGAAGCGAGGAACAATGCGGCATAGGCCATTTCCTTGGCTTCACCGAAGCGGCCCATGGGAATATGTACGAGGCGGCGCTGTTTCTTTTCTTCGGTATTCAAAAACTTCATGAGCAGCTCCGTACGCAGCGGGCCGGGGCATAATGCGTTCACACGGATATTCTCGCGCGCATGTATGACCGCAAGCTCGCGTGTGAGCGCCAGTACCGCGCCTTTACTCGCCGTGTAGGCCACCTGCGGCGTGGCTGCGCCCAAGATTGCGACAAATGATGCAGTATTAATAATAGAACCTCCCCCGGCGCGCTGCAATGCCGGTATACCGTATTTGCATCCCAGAAAAACACCTTTCGCATTGATATTCATCGTAAGGTCCCAGATAGCCTCCTCGGTGGTAACGGCATTGTCGTCATCGCTGTGCATGATGCCGGCGTTATTGAAAATAATGTTCAACTTCCCGAATTTCTCTTCCGTGAAAGCCACCGCAGCCTCACAATCAGCGGCTTTGGACACGTCAGAATGCAGAAAATAGGCTTCGCCACCATTTCTGACAATTTCATCGGCTGTCTCCTGACCAGCCGCGTCATTCACATCGGTTACGACAATTTTAGCTCCTTCTTTGGCAAACAAAATGGCCGTTTCCCGACCGATCCCGCCGCTCCCACCTGTAATGAGGGCGACCTTGTTTTCTAAGCGCATGGGGTTGGATTTTAATGTTATGGTTTAATAAATAGTAATTGAGTCTAAATCTGTTCAAAATACCGCTTCCGCTCCCAATCCGTTACGGAAGTGTCGTATGCGTGCTGTTCCGTTTTGAAAAAATGGGTGTAATGTTCCACGACCTCTGCGCCGAAAGCTTCTTTCGCAAACGAACTGTTTTCAAATAATGCAATGGATTCCGCTAACGTATAAGGCACACGAGGCAAATGCGCGGCTGCGTAAATGTCTCCAACGAAGCACTCCGGCGGTTCGATACGGTTTCTGATGCCATCCAACCCGGAGGCCAGCGATGCTGCAAATGCGAGGTAAGGGTTGCAATCCGCACCCGGAATACGGCATTCGATACGCAGGCTTGGGCCACTGCCTACCACCCGGAAACCAGCCGTGCGGTTGTCGTAACTCCATGCCAGCCGAGTAGGCGCCCAGGAGCCATCTACGAAACGTTTGTAGGAATTGACGGTCGGGGCGTAGAACGGCATTACATCGGGCACGTGTTTGATCCAGCCACCCAGGAACCAGCGGAAAATATCCGAGCCTTTTACAGGACCGAATTGCTGGTCCCCGTCGAAGATATTTTTGCCATTTTTCCACAAACTCATGTGAATATGACTACTCGAACCCGCCTGATCCGTCGCAAACTTTGCCATGAATGTCACCGAAAGACCCATGGCGTCGGCTACTTCTTTCAGGCATTGCTTGTAAACGACATGGTTATCGGCCATCGAGAGTACGTCGGCATATTTCACGTTTAGTTCGTGCTGCCCCAGGCCCCATTCGCCCTTCGAAGTCTCGACTGCTATGCCTGAATTTTTCAAATGCCTGCGCGCTGCCGATGTGAATTTTTCGTTCCGCGTGCCTTGCATGATATGATAATCTTCCAGGTAATATCCCGCCGGGCTCAGGTTCTGGTAGTTTTGCTGAAATGCCTGCTTATAGCTGTTTTCGAGCAGGTAATATTCCAGCTCGGAAGCGGCAAAGCATTCCATTCCGTCGCCGGAGAGGGCATCCAGTTGCTTTTTCAAAACAGACCTGGGGGCAATGGATTCCAGCCGATGCGATTTATCGTTATGAACGTCACAGATCACCAGCGCCGTTTTTTCGAGCCAGTCAGCAACCCGTAATGTCGATAAATCCGGTACCATGTGAAAATCGCCGTAGCCCAGCTCCCAGTTGGCGTAGCGGTAACCCGGCACCGGATCCATGGCCATGTCGGTTGTAAGCAGGTAGTTGCAACCGTGCGTACCCGATTTGGAAACCGAATCGAGAAAAAAATCGGCGTCGACGCGCTTCCCCATCAGACGGCCGTAATGGTCCGTAAATGCTACAACAATTGTTTCGATCTCCCCTCCCCCAATCTTGCCCGAAAGTTCATCCAGCGTCAAAAATCCTTTTTTACTCATCAGAAAGGGTTGGTTTAGCGCATTGATATTATCGCAACTTGTCTACTTTGGCATTCATTGGAAATTTAAGCACCACCTTTTTACCCGAAGCTTTTTCAAGCATTGGGGTCAATATCTTTTGGGCATTCTCCTTGGTCTGATCCAGGATACCCATGTCGAGGGCCGATTTTTGGATCTGCTTTTCGGCTTGTTTGTAAGCCTCCTGCACCAGCTTCGCCTCGTCGGTAAATGCATATTCCGTATTGTAAACCTTTGATTTACTATGGTCTATTTTAAAAACACAAAGCTCCGGCTCGGGCATATTGATCACCAGCGTTTCGGCGTCGGAGCTAATATCTTCCATTGAAATCTTAGCCAGGTCCACACAACCAATTGCTTCGCCCTGCACGATCAGGATCGCTTTGGCATTAGGCAGCCACATTTTTACAATTTCCTGCTCCACTACGTCCTTGAAATTGTATTTCACTACTTCCAGCTTGCCCATCGAGCTGATTTCCTGCAAAACCACCGTATGCATTGTTTCGACCTTATCCTCCCCGCCGAGCCATTCGGGGAGCCAGGGGCCGGTCCGGAAACCCGACCATAATGCATTGATCCCCGCCAAAAGTAAAATCAGTACTACCAGCCGCACCAGCCACGATATGATCCGCATACATTATTTTTTAAGTACAAAATCCTCCGCTACTTCAAGTTCCCGGGCTACCCGCTGTGCAATGATGCTCGCTGCGATCAGTTGTAAAGCATGGTAAAGCATGATCGGCAGGAGCATTAAGCCCGCTTCCGGCCCCGCGAACAGCACTTTCGACATCACCGCACCCTGCACCAGCGATTTTTTGGAACCACAGAATACCGCGGTAACCTTATCTTCCCGGTTGAAATGCAGCAAACCGCTGATGAACGTCAGCAGAAAATAGATCCCGAAAAACAGCGCGAGCATTCCTATCCCTAAAAATACAATTTCTTTTATTCCAAGCGAATCGAATAGGTGCTCTCCGAACGATTCGCAAAAAGAAGTGTAAACGATCAGCAAAATCGACGACTGATCGAAATAGCGGATGTACTTTTTGTGGCGCTCCGCGAAATGGCCCCAACGCTTGTTGAGCACAATTCCGGCAAATACCGGCAATAATACTTGTATGGACAGCTTTCCGACTACCGAAAGGAGATCAAAATGTCCGGCGCTGGCTTGCCCTGAGCCAGATTCCAGCACGAGGCCCATCCATAGCGGCGTGATGAAAACGCCGATAAGGCTCGAAATACTGGCATTGAATATCGCCGCCGGGACATTACCGCGCGCAATAGACACCATTACTACCGACGACGAAACGGTGGACGGGAGGACCGTCAGAAAAAAGATCGCCAGCCACATGGTTTGCCCTTCCCCATTCTGAAAAAACGGTCTGAATGCCAGTGCAAGCACGGGAAAAAGTACAAATGTCGACAAGTGTACCATCACGTGCAGCCGCCAGTTCACGAGTCCGGCTTTCAGCTTTTCGGGACTGAGACGGAGGCCATAAAAGAAGAATATGACTGAAACGGCATAGGTAGAAACCGTAGAGAGATGAAGCGGGCTGTGCTGCATACCCGGTGCGGGCCAGAGCCACGCGAGCAGGATCATGCTGAGCAATGCGAGCATAAAACCGTCCAGGCCGGCTTTTTTGGCAGTATCAATGAATTTACGCATATCAAAAATAACGTCAGCCGACAAAAGCGGCGGCAAACGGTTGCTTACAAGAAAAAGGAAAACCGTCAGAAATAAAAACCCGGCACGGCGATTAATAGTGTCAATTCTTTTCAAATTGCCATTTCGGGTAAATGAGCGGCTCCCGCCACTTTCCCAGATAACATCAAGGAACAACAACCGACTACCAATGACTACTCCTGATAAACTGCTTCTGACGATCATCATGGCTCTCATCACACTGACGCCGACCACAGCCCAATACAAGCTAATATGGGCCGACGAATTCGACTACGACGGCGCACCCGACCCGAATGTGTGGCAGCCCGAAAAAGGTTTTACCCGAAACCACGAAGACCAGTGGTACCAGGGTGATAATGCCTATTGTAAAGGCGGTTACCTGATTATCGAGGCAAAAAAAGAGCGTGTCAAAAACCCCAATTACAAGCCGGGCAGCAATAACTGGAAAGAAAGTCGCGAATATGCCGAATACACCTCGGCCAGCATCATTACCCGCGGCAAAAAGAGCTTTCAATACGGCCGTTTCGAAATGCGCGCCAAAATCGACACGCGCTCAGGGATTTGGCCCGCTTTCTGGACGCTGGGCGATCAGGGCGAATGGCCGGATAACGGCGAGATCGATATTATGGAGTTTTACAGGGGCATGTTGCTCGCTAACCTCGCCTGGGGCTCGAATGAGCGCTATAAACCTGTTTGGAATACCAATAAAAAACAGATCAGCACGTTCGGGGATCCGGATTGGTCGTCGAAATTCCACGTCTGGCGTATGGATTGGGACGAGCATTCAATCAAAATCTATGTGGATGACATGCTGATGGCCTCACAGGACCAGGCAAAGGCTGTTAATGCTAAAAACAAAGACATTACGCCGTTTAAACAGCCGCATTACATCCTGCTGGGCATGGCATTGGGGGGCGACAACGGCGGCGATTTGTCCAAAACAGAATTCCCTGCCCGGTTTGAAGTGGATTATGTAAGAATTTACCAAAAGCAGTAGACCATTCCGGCGGCGGAATCTGGGCGATCCCATCACACTGCCGTTTTCATCACTGGAACGCTCTTCCTTACCTTTTTTGGAGCCTTCTTCCTTCTGCCCCACCAGATCACAAAGCCGGTAACGGGTAATGAAGCGCAGATCAGGCTGGCAAAGAATACGAGAATCTTGCCCGGCAACCCAAGGATAGCGCCCGTGTGGATGTCGTAATTCATCCGGCGGAGTGTGTTTGCGAAGTTGGCCTCGCTGTATTTGCCGGTATAAGGGCCAGTTGCCTGAATTTTTTTGACCGAATATTGATCGAAATAATTATAATCGACATTGTAGTAAGTGCCTTCCCGGAAGTTCACATAAGAGAAAATCGACTCTGCTTTCTCGGTAGGGAAGGAAATATTGAGGGTCGAATATTTGGGATATTCGTTTTGTAATTGCAACCATGCCTTGTCCACAGCCTGCATCGGGCCGGTTACCTGCGTGGTTGAAATAGTGTCGGAAGTCGGGTTGTAATATATATCCGATCCCTGCCCGCCTGTGACTTTATAAAGTCCTTGCGAAAACCACTGGAAGCCCCAAACAAGCCCGGTTAAGGCCAGAATCACGCCGATTGACATGATATAGAAGCCCAAAACATTATGCAAATCGTAGTTTTTCCGTCGCCACGCCGCATTCCATTTGATCGAAAAACGCTGTCTGGCGGCAGATTTGTTTTTGGGCCACCAAAGCACCATCCCGCTGATCATCATGAAAAAGAAAACGAGCGTAGCCGAAGCAGTTACCGGCTGGCCGATCTTTTCAGGCAACCATAGGTAATAATGCCCGTGGAGAATGAAATGGAAGAAATCGTCGTCCTCATTCCAGACGTGCTCCAATTTCCCGGTGTATTGGTTGATATAGGCGACGTAATAATATTCGGGATCGAGGTTGTAAAAACCTACCTGTGCATTGCGATCGGGCGTATCGTAAAGCACCCCTTTGGCCACCTTGCCGGGCAGCGCCTTTTTAGCGATCTCTGCGAGCTCCGACGGAGGCAGCACCTTCCCGCCTGTCGGGCCTTTTACAAACATATAGGGCTGCGTAATGCTTTTGATTTCCTGCTCAAATGCCAGGATACACCCCGTGATGGAAATGATGAACACCATAATGCCGGAGATAAGTCCCAGGTACAGATGGAGTTTTCCAATCAGTTTCTTCATCGATTCGTCGCCAGTTATCTTATTTAGACTCAATTAAGACTACGAATATAGGGCGAACGATGTGAACTACCAAAAAGGGAGGAAACGGATGAAAGGGAGGATGGGGAGGATGGAAGAAGGAGGAAGAAAAGCCTCACTCCTCATTTTCCCTCCTCCCTTTCCTCCTTCCTCCCTTTCCTCCCACAAAAAAATCAGAAATCGTAACGATAAATCCCCTCCACCTTCGTATTCGGCGGCATATGGGCCAGGGTTTTCAAAAGTCCGTCGTGCAGGCCGAACACCCAGCCGTGGAGGTGCAGCTCCTGTCCCTGGTGCCACGCCCCCTGTACAATGCTCGTCTGCGCAAGGTTGTGCACCTGCTGGATTACATTCAGTTCCACCAGACGGTCGAAACGCTTTTTCTCGTCCTCGATCGCATCCAGCTCGGTGGCGAACTTGTCGTACACATCTTTGATATTATGAAGCCAGCGATTGATCAGGCCCAGGTCCTTGTGCATCATCGACGCTTTCACGCCGCCACATTGGTAATGCCCGACAACCAATATATGCCTCACTTTCAACACCTCCACGGCATATTGCAACACGCTGAGCATGTTCATATCCGTATGTACCACCAGGTTGGCTACGTTGCGGTGTACAAACATTTCACCGGGCTGCGAACCTGTCAGGTCTTCGGCAGGTACGCGGCTGTCGGAACATCCGATCCAGAGAAAATCCGGTTTCTGGTCTTTGGCCAGGTTATCAAAATATGTTTCGTCAACTTCGAGTTGCCTGGCGGCCCAGGTTTTATTGGCTGATAACAGGGTGTTGATAAGTTCCATTTCGCGATTGATGATTGAGGCACCAAAATAATACAATCTCCGTCAGATTCATTCAAAAGCGTACATCCTTTTAGCGGAAAAAAATCCGTAATTTTGCACTCTTAAAATCCGGAGAGGGTTATAAATAGTGCTATTTACATGACCAGCCAGGGCAAACGCCCGACGCTAACAACCCATATGAAATACAACGAATATAAAAATCTGAGTTACCCGCAAATCGGGGACGAAGTACTGAAATTCTGGAAAGACAAGAAGATCTTTGAAGCATCGGTAGAAACTCGCGAGGGCTCCCCTACTTTCACATTTTATGAAGGACCGCCGTCGGCCAACGGTACGCCGGGCATTCACCACGTAATGGCGCGGGCGATCAAGGATATTTTCTGCCGTTACAAAACTTTGCAGGGCTTTCAGGTGAAGCGTAAAGGCGGCTGGGACACGCACGGTCTGCCGGTCGAGCTACAAGTGGAAAAAGAACTCGGCATTATCAAGGACGATATCGGAAAGAAGATTTCGGTAGCGGATTATAACGAAAAATGCCGCCAGACGGTCATGAAATTCACCGACCAGTGGAATGACCTGACCGAGAAAATGGGTTACTGGGTTGACCTCGACAATCCTTATATTACCTACAAAAGCGAATATATCGAAAGCCTCTGGCATCTGCTCAAAAAGCTATATGACAAAGGTTTACTCTACAAAGGCTATACGATCCAGCCATATTCACCGGCTGCCGGAACGGGTCTGTCGTCGCACGAACTGAACATGCCCGGCACGTATAAAGACGTGAAGGATACTACCATTGTGGCCATGTTTAAGGTCAAAGATGCTGCTAAATGGGAAGCATTGGCGGGTTCCGCCGACCTGGATATCCGCATTCTGGCCTGGACGACCACGCCCTGGACGCTTCCTGCGAACTCCGCATTGACCGTGGGTGGCAATATTGATTATGTGTTGGTTAAAACCTTTAATCCTTACACGCACGAGCCTGTGGCCGTTGTGCTTGCGAAGGATCTGGTAGGCAAATATTTCTCCGAAAAAGGCCACAACGGCGATTTCGAAGGCTATGCGGCCAGTGATAAAAAGCTGCTTCCCTGGACAGTTTTAAATGAGTTCAAAGGCAAAGCCCTGGAAGGCATCGAGTACGAGCAACTGCTGCCTTACATTCAACCGGAGACTCCCGCTTTCCGTGTCATCCTCGGCGATTTCGTAACTACCGAAGATGGTACCGGCGTAGTGCACACCTCTCCTACCTTCGGCGCGGACGACTTCCGGGTTGCACAGGCAAATGGTATCCCGCCCATTATGGTGAAGGACGAAAACGGCAAAGAAGTGCCTATCGTAGATCGCCAGGGCCGTTTTGTGAAAGAAATCACGGATTACGCAGGCCGTTTTGTAAAACCTGAATATTACTCCCAGGCCGAACAGGACGATCCCGAGTTCCGCCCGACCGACGTGCTGATCGCCATCAAACTGAAAGAAGAAGGCAAAGCATTTAAAGTCGAGAAATACGAACACCCCTACCCGCATTGCTGGCGTACGGACAAGCCGGTGCTTTACTACCCGCTCGACAGCTGGTTTATCCGCACCACTGCTGTGAAAGACCGGTTGGTAGAACTGAATAAAAGCATCAACTGGAAACCCGAAAGTACCGGTACCGGCCGCTTTGGCAACTGGCTTGAAAACCTGGTTGACTGGAACCTCTCGCGCTCGCGCTACTGGGGCACGCCGCTGCCGATCTGGCGGAACGATTATGGCGATGAGGTATGCATCGGCTCGATCGAAGAACTGAAAGACAAGCTGGAAGAAGCCATTATTTCCGGCCACCTTACCCGCGAGCAGGCATTGCACAACTCGGATTATCTGCAAAAACTGGAACATGGCGACTACGACCTGCACCGTCCATATGTGGATGATGTAGTGCTGATAGGTAAAACAGGCCACATCATGCACCGCGAACCGGACCTGATCGACGTTTGGTTCGACTCCGGCGCGATGCCATACGCACAATGGCATTATCCGTTTGAAAACCAGGAAGTCTTCAACCAAGCCTACCCTGCCGACTTTATTTCGGAAGGTGTAGACCAAACCCGCGGTTGGTTTTTCACATTGCACGCCATTGCGGGAATGCTGTTCGACTCGGTTGCGTTCAAGAATGTGGTCTCGACCGGCCTGGTACTTGATAAGAACGGCAACAAAATGTCGAAACGTCTTGGCAATGCCGTCGACCCGTTTGCGACCCTGGCACAATATGGCCCAGATGCGACACGCTGGTATATGATCACCAATGCGGAGCCGTGGGATAACCTGAAATTCAATATCGACGGCATCGGCGAGGTACAGCGCAAGTTCTTCGGAACGTTGGTGAATACCTACAATTTCTTTGCATTGTATGCGAATCTCGACGGTTACGAGTTCCACGAAGCGAATTCTGTACCTATCGAAAAGCGCACTGAGCTCGACCGCTGGATTTTATCGAAGCTGAATACATTGATCAAGGAAGTTGGCGAGCAATTCGACGATTACAATCCGACCAAAGCGGGCCGCCTCGTGCAGGATTTCGTTACCGACCAGCTTTCAAACTGGTATATCCGCCTCAACCGCCGCCGCTTCTGGAACCCATCGGCTGAGCAAGGCGAAGGTTTGACCAACGACAAAGCAGCTGCCTACGAGACATTGCACCATTGTTTGGCAACCGTTTCGCAGCTTATGTCGCCCATCGCACCTTTCTTTGGAGAATGGTTATATAAAAACCTGACGGACAGCGATCGCGAAGCGTCTATTCAGCACAATGCGCCATTCAAATACGACTCGGTGCATTTGACATACTGGCCGAAAATCGAGGCAGAAGTAGTCGATACCGACCTGGAAGAGGCAATGGACCTCGCGCAGCGCATTAGCTCGCTTGTTCACTCGATCAGGAAAGGACATAAGCTGAAAGTACGTCAGCCATTGTCCAAAATCCTGATCCCTGTTCTAAGTGATAAAACGAAACGTCAGATCGAGCAGGTAGCTTACATTATCCTTTCGGAAGTGAATGTGAAGCACATCGAGTTCGTACACGACGACAGCGGCATTTTGAAAAAGAAAATCAAACCTAACTTCAAAACACTCGGACCTAAATTCGGACCGAAAATGAAGGAGGTAGCCGCGGCCATTTCCGCGATGGATGAAATTCAAATCCGTGAAATCGAAGCCAGCACCGCCATTACGCTGCCATCTACCAGCGGGCCTATCGAAATCGCATTAACGGACGTGGAAATCATCGCCGAAGACGTTCCAGGCTGGCTTGTTGCGAGCGAAGGCGGCCTGACCGTTGCCCTCGACATTACCGTTACCGAAGACCTGCGCCTGGAAGGTATCGCCCGTGATTTCGTAAATCGTGTGCAGAATCTCCGCAAAGACAGCGGTTTTGAAGTAACCGACAAGATCCGCATTACCTTACAAGACAACAACGGCCTGCTCGCCAGCGCAGTAACCGCTAATAAAGACTACATCTGCCAGGAAGTACAAGCCCTGGACCTCAACCTAGTCGGCGACCTTAATGGAGAAGCGACGGAAATCGAGATGGATGAGTTTTTGTTGAAGGTGAAGATTGAGGTTGTGTAGATGAAACTTCCGTTTCAATGATAATAAAAAGGCGTCCCACGAGTGTGACGCCTTTTTTACGCATATATAAATTGTCACAATTTTTGGGAAGTCAGCACAAAAATCTTAGTTTTATCCAATATGCAATTCCAAACCTCCACAGCCCTCATCACCGGCGGCGCCTCCGGCCTTGGAGAAGCGACTGCACGGCTATTCATAAGTCAGGGAGCCAAAGTTGTTGTCCTGGACTTACATGAAACGGCTGGACAAGCGCTGGAAAACGAATTTCCAGGCCTGCTTAAATTCATCAGAACCGACGTAACCAGCGAAAGCGAAGTCCAGAATGCGCTGGACATTGCCCTGCAAACCTTTGACGGTATTCAAATCGTGGTCAACTGCGCCGGCATCGCTCCCGCGCGCAAGATCGTAGGCAAAGCGGATGGCATTTACGGCCCGCATTCTTTTGAGCTTTTTGAAAAAACGATTCGTATTAATCTCATCGGCACATTCAATGTAATGCGGCTGGCTGCATTTGCAATGGAGAAGAATGAGCCAAATGCGGAAGGTGAGCGCGGCGTAATCATCAATACGGCTTCCGTGGCAGCCTATGACGGCCAAATGGGGCAGGTAGCTTATGCCGCGAGCAAAGGCGGGATTGTGAGTATGACGCTACCCGTTGCGCGGGATCTTGCAAAATCCGGCATTCGCGTAATGGCCATCGCACCGGGACTTTTTGAAACACCTTTACTAATGGGATTGCCGGAAGAAGCCCGCATTTCATTAGGACAACAGATTCCGTTTCCCTCGCGACTTGGAAAGCCTTCCGAATATGCATTACTTGCTAAATCCATTGTGGAAAATCCGATGCTGAACGGCGAGGTAATTCGTTTGGACGGGGCCATCAGAATGGCTCCCAGATAGTTAAAATCAACCGATAATGAGAGGACGCTACTTCTTAAAATGGTTATTCCTGACAGTTTTGTCTGTCAGTACCCTCCATTTTAGGGAGATCGCAGGTGTTGGCCCCTATAAAACTGAGCAAGTCTATGCTGTTCAGCGCGTTAGTCAATGGCAAAGCCTATTCAGCCTTAAAAACCTCAAACCCGCTGGAAACCGGCCCTTTGCTTTTACCTGTTTTAAAAACCAGCAACACGCACATCTTACTTACCTTTCGAATAAGCTAAGTAGCTCCATCACGCAGCATCCCGATTTCCACTTCACCCGGGTGCCTGGCTGCGTTCACATTCAAAATCAGCATTTCCGGAGCCGTACGCGCTCGGCTGACCCCCATTCCATTTTCCTATCGTAATCCGGCGTCCCGCATTTCGCGGATGCCTCTAACGATGCGCCCGGGGCGCATTTGGGCCAGGCTATGAGCTTAGCCTGGCATTTCATTTAAATCGATTGGAAAATGGGAATCAAACGAACCGTATTCTTCCTGCGGAAATGGCTTCTCAGGATGGCTATTTCGTTTATGCTCGGGTTTTCGAATGCCATTAATCAGGACACGAAGAGCATCGACGATACTTCTTTTAAAATTGAAGAAACTACTAAAAAATAAACGGCGCCCGGGAATCAGACTAAACTGATTCCCAGCTTCCGGTAAATATTAAACTCTTCGTTTTCAGCCTCTTTATCAGTAATAATCATGGATAACCGTTCTGTCGGACAAACATAGTAGGCCTCGGCAGTACCCAGCTTTTCAGTAGTTGCTAATGCAATTACTTCCTTCGACGATTCAATCATAGTCCTCTTCACTTCGCTTTCCTCGAAATCAGGGCCGGTGACGCCCAGCTCGGTGTGAATGCTGCAAATGCCGAGCAGACAAATATCTGCCCGGAACTTTTTGAAAAACTGCATTGCATCATTGCCGATCGTGACAAACGAGTCTTTGAGCAAACGCCCTCCGGCAAACAGCACTTCAACGTGCTCATGCTCTTCCAGAATCGAGGCAATAGGGAAACTATTAGTGATAACCGTCAGTTTCAGGTCTTTCGGAAGCATTTGGGCGATCAGCATTGCTGAAGTACCGCCGTCGAAGATTACTACCTGGCCGTCTTTGAGAAACTGTAACGCCTTTTTTGCAATAATCTGCTTTTGATCATTGTCATATTTGACCCTATCGCGGAAATGGTGCGGGCCTGGTGAATGCGGCACTGCACCCCCTCGTACCGATTTGAGCAAGCCCTGGTCGGCCAGCTCCTTGATATCCCGCCTGACAGTGTCCTCTGACACATTCAAAAGTGTGCTCAGATGCCCCAGATAGACTTTCTGATCATGCCCCAACTGATCCAGTATGATCTGGAAACGTTCTTCTTTTAACATAGGTACCCCAATTATGTTTGCAAATTTAACAAACATTTCAAATTTAATGTTGCAAAATATTGCATAGTAATTTTATATTTGTTGCAAATAATTGCAAATACTAATTTCTTTCGTCATGAAAAAATCGATTGCGGTGGATATGGATAATGTCATCGTCGACATTGAAGCTAACTGGATCAACTGGTACGCAGACGCTTTTGGGATAAGAATTACGAAACAGGATATGCACGGCATTCCCGAAGACCAGGCCTTTCCGGACCCGTTAGCCGCGCGGAGCCTGATTTACAAACCTGGATTTTTCCGTAATGCACCCGTCATTCCCGGATCGCAGGAGGCCATCATCAAATTGCAAGAAAACTACGAAGTCTACATCGTATCCGCTGCCATGGAGTTCCCAAATTCTCTGTCTGAAAAACACGACTGGCTAGCCGAACACTTTCCCTCGATCCATTGGAGAAACATCATTTTCTGCGGAGACAAAAGTGTGATCAACACCGATTACCTCATCGACGATCACTTTAAAAACCTCGATTTTCACAAAGGAAAGCCTATTCTATTCACCGCAGGGCACAACAGGGGAATCAATAGGCATACCCGGGTGAATAGTTGGGAAGAGGTGTTGGAGCTGCTGGAACATTTGGAAGAACGTCAGCAGATTACCGAATAATCTTAATGATCGTCTGAGTAACATCATTGATTATCTCCGTCTTGACCAATCCAGCTCTACGGACAACGATATTTCTATCAGCCGTGAATAGGCGAGTGGGTCTGATAAAACTGTTAACCGGGAGCGACCCATTCATAAAATCTATTACCAGCAATGGGATTGCGTAAATATCTTTGGAGCTCTGTGAAGTAATCTGGCATAGCAGGAGATCATCGCCCGGCAAATCGGCAACGACTAGCGCAGGGCGCCTTTTAGAACCAGACAAGTCGGAGAATGGAAAGGGGATAACTACAACTTCACCTTTTACAAATTTTGCCATGCTTCATCTTCTTCCTCGGTCAGCCAGTCTTTTTCAAGGGTTTTCTGGCTGGCATAGTGTGTTAAAATTAGGTCTTGCTCAACACCTTCCTCCACAAAATCACTGACCGTGAACGCGATCACCTCTACCTGCTTTCCGACAAATGAAGCAGGAACTTCCAGCAAGATGTTGGTATTTTCCGGTGTAATCAGTGTTCTGATCATGAGATAGTTGATAGACGCCTGATAAATTTAAGCAATTATCCGCATTTCACAATTTTGCGGCGCGGGTCACCCCTGCTCCTGCACCCGCGCCTTCAATTGCAGCAGTTCATCCCGCAACCGTGCAGCTTCCAGAAAGTCCAGATCCTTCGCGGCGGCTTCCATTTTACGCTGGGTTTCGGCAACGAGTTTTTGTAAATCGGTTTTACCCATGTATTGAACGACAGGATCAGCTGCAATGCGGACTTCATCCGGCTCAACGTATATTTTGCGAACCTTGGAATCGGCCACAGAAGTCTGCTCCATAATGGCCTCTTTGGATTTCCGAACGGTTCTTGGCGTGATGCCGTTCTCCATATTGTAATCCATTTGAATGCTCCGGCGACGATTTGTTTCATCGATCGCAAGCTGCATTGAGCCGGTGATGGTATCCGCATACATAATCACCTTCCCGCGGTCGTTACGCGCCGCGCGGCCGATGGTCTGGATCATGGAGCGGGTATCACGGAGGAAACCCTCTTTGTCTGCATCCATAATGGCCACGAGCGATACTTCGGGCAAGTCGAGCCCCTCGCGGAGGAGGTTTACGCCCACCAGCACATCAAATATGCCAAGGCGCAATTCCCGTAATATTTCCACGCGGTCCAATGTCTTCACTTCCGAGTGAATATAGCGACATTTGATACCGACGCGGTCGAGGTATTTGCTCAGCTCTTCGGCCATCCGTTTCGTCAAAGTGGTTATCAGAACGCGGTCGCCCAACTTAATGCGTTCATTTATTTCTTCCAGCAGGTCGTCGATCTGGTTCAGGCTTGGCCTCACTTCAATTTCGGGATCCAGCAGACCGGTAGGACGTATAATCTGCTCAACGACAACACCTTCCGACTTTCTCAGTTCATAATCCGCAGGCGTGGCGCTTACAAAAATGGTTTGCGGCGTCATGTCTTCGAACTCCTGGAATGTCAGCGGCCGGTTATCCAGTGCCGATGGCAGCCGAAAACCGTATTCCACCAAAGCCTCTTTACGCGAGCGGTCGCCGCCCCACATGGCGCGGATCTGCGGCATCGTCACGTGGCTTTCGTCGACCACCATCAAAAAATCCTCAGGAAAATAGTCGAGCAGACAGAATGGGCGTTGCCCGGGCATTCGACGATCGAAATAGCGGGAATAGTTCTCGATGCCGGAGCAATAGCCCAGTTCGCGCATCATCTCCATATCAAACTCGGTACGCTCTTTCACGCGTTCGGCCTCCGCAAGCCTTCCTTCGGCAATAAAATACTTGATCTGATTTTGCAGATCGTCCTGTATTTCTTTAATGGATTGGTTCAGAACATCGCGACCGGTAACGAACAGGTTTGCCGGAAAAATGGCGATCGCTTTTTCAGAAGACAGCTTCTTACCTGTCTCGGGCTCGATGCGCTGGATCTCCTCGATTTCATCCCCGAAAAAGATAAAACGGTAAGCAAAATCCGCATAACCCGGAAAAACATCGACCGTATCGCCTTTTACGCGGAAAGTCCCGCGATTGAATTCTACTTCCGTCCGGCTATAAAGGATTTCCACAAGCCTGAACAGAAACTGGTTGCGGCTTACCACATCGCCGAGCTTGGCGCTCACGATGCTTTTTTTGTATTCCAAAGGGTTTCCCGCACCATAAATACAAGAAACCGACGCCACCACGATCACATCCCGGCGCCCGCTCATGAGCGACGAGACAGTGTGCAAACGCAGCTTTTCGATCTCCTGATTGATCATCAGGTCCTTTTCAATGTAGGTATTGGTGGTGGAAATGAATGCCTCAGGCTGGTAATAGTCGTAGTAGCTGATAAAATACTCGACGGCATTGGTGGGAAAAAACTGCTTGAACTCGCCGTAAAGCTGGGCTGCCAGCGTTTTATTGTGGCTCAGTACGAGGGTCGGCTTGTTCACGTGCGATACCACATTGGCCACCGTGAATGTCTTCCCTGAACCCGTCACCCCAAGTAAGGTCTGGGCAGGTTCTCCGTTTTCAATTCCTTGTATTAGTTGTTTGATCGCCTCCGGCTGATCGCCCGTTGGCTGGTATTCTGAAGTGAGTTCGAAGTTCATAGCTAGTCGTAAGGCAATATCAAGGGAACGCATTTCAAAGATAGATTAGTTTCCTTGAAATGCGTCGCCGGGCGTCGATCCGCGCCTTATTACCTTATGCTTGCTTTTGCACCAATTCCTGTGCGTTTTCGACTGCTTTCTTTTCTTTCCAATGCTGCCAGTCGATACCGAGGAGTTTAGTCATGCTTTTATCTACAAAAGTATGACGAACCAGGTTCATGCCACCCCGGACTGCCGTGAAAATGGAATTGTTCGCGCGCAATGCGAGGCTGAAACCGCCATCCACATAGCGGATATAATGCCACCAGAGCGAAGGAATGAAGATCGTCTCCCCATGATGAAGAATTGTTTCGTAACCGGTTGCGCCCTTCAATGCCGGGAACTTCTCGTAATCCGGATCAAGCGGGTTCACCTTGCTCATGACAGTGAACGGGTGGTGGTAAAGCCTGCGGCTTTCTTCGGGAGAGAATAAAATAACCTGCTTGCGGGTCTGGAACTGCGTCAGGAACACATTTGAGCAGTCCATATCGTAGTGCAGGTTCGTAATCGAACCTTCTCCACCAAAAAATACAAATTTGTAAGATTTCAGAAAGCCATCCATGATCGTCGGAAAACGGATATCGTCCGCGAGCTCAGGGATTTTTTTAAAAATGTCGAAAAGGAAAATCCGGAGATCGGTCGGGCCTTTTTCTATGAGGCTCAGGTAATCGCCGAATTTCATCGTTTTGGCAATCTGGAAATATTTGTCGGCGTCGTGGATGTGGTTATCTACCAGGGGAACATCCAGGCTCCCGTGGTTTTCCCGAAGCCATTCGAAAGTCCATTTCTGAACCGCCGGCCAATCTTTCGCCAGGTCGGTAAACACCACCGGGCGGCTTGGTTTTAAGTAATTCTCGATGAATTCTTCGCGCGTAAGTCCGGTGCGCTTCTCTATGGGCACTAATTTCATAGCAAGAAACTGAGTAGGTAATCGACTATTTATTGAATACCGTTACATTTTCAACTATAACGGGAGGATAACCGCCAGGGTTTCAAACCGGCCAAAATATCCGGTCAAATGTATTAAAGAGATTTCAAAAATATAAATTTCGTAGAATATAATAAAAGAATGCCCTTAACGCAGATAGACTAAATAGGCTAGTTCATGAAATATTTCACAATACTCCCGCCAGCCGACCTTGCTCGGTACGTCCGCTTCTTCTGGGTCCTGGAACACGACCTCGCCGACGCCGAAGCCTACTTCCACCGGACTATGGCCGACGGATGCGCGGAAATGGTATTTCATTTCAAAGGCCGTTTCGACGAACTCTTGAAAACCGACCAGTCGGAGCTTTCCTTCCGCTCGGGCATTCATGGGCAATCACAATCCTTCCGGCGATTCCGGATTGGCGAGGATTTCGGGATCTTCGGGGTATACCTCTACCCTTTCGCTATTCCAGCGCTTTTCGGCATCCCCGCGGCGGAACTAAGCAATCAGATGCCCGACCTAGCCACGTTCTTAGGTAATGCGGGAATCGAACTCGAAGAACGTGTCATGCTCGCGACCGATCATCCCGAGCGCGTTCATATTGTCGCAGAGTTTCTGAGGAAACGCATTCGCAGCCACGAGGTGCATGAACCGGCGGTTTTTTCGGTGATCAGCAGCGTGATCCGTTCCAACGGGCTGGCCAAAATCCCGGAGCTTGCGGCGCAAAGTTTTCTGTCTACCCGGCAATTCGAACGAAAATTTCTGGCATTCTCAGGTTTCAATCCGAAGCTGTTCAGCCGGATTATCCGGTTCCACTCGGCCCTTAATGAATACGGCAATAAGGAAAAATCACTCACGGAAATCGCCTACGAATGCGGCTATTACGACCAATCGCATTTCATTCACGACTTCAAGGCATTCTCCGGAGAGCACCCAAAAACCTATTTCTCCGGCAACGCGGAAGGGACAGGTTACCGCGATGCATGATGTCGTATTTTTCCAATTTCAGGGCCGGCAGCCCGGCTACTTTTGTTTAAATCAAAAACAAAAATCATGAGCAATGTAAAAATCCCGAACGGCCACCAGGCCGTAATCCCTTATCTGATGCTGGACGGCGCCGCCAGATTTAAAGAATTTACCACCAATGTATTTGATGGCACAGTATCCGCCACGCACTACCAGGAAGATGCGCCCGAGATGATCAAACACGCAGAAGTTTCCATCAGCGGCAGTGTCATCATGTTCTGCGATGCACGCGCCGAATGGCCCGCGCAACCCGCAAACCTGTTCGTTTATGTGGAGAATGCCGACACCAGCTACGAGAAAGCCCTGCAATCCGGCGGCACAAGCATTATGCCACCCGCCGATCAGGAGTATGGCCGGAGCTGCGGCGTATCCGACCCGTGTGGCAATACATGGTGGATCACCTCCGTTCTTTGATCGAAATGCCGTCTTAATACCTATATTTGGCGCATTAAGACGGCAATTCCCTATGATCAATTATAACAACAAAGTATTCGTCCCATTGTCCAATTCCGAAAACGGTGAGGTAGATCTGGGCATGCAATTTGTGTATCAACAATCGGGCAATATAGTGACCTCTACGTACGCAGGCGGGCGCATTCGCAGCGGGCATCTGATCGCACTCGTAGACGAGCACGGAAACCTGGATATGCGCTATCACCAGGTGAATGACAAGGGCGAGATCACGACGGGCATTTGTAAATCGACGCCTGAGCAACTTCCGAACGGTAAAATCCGTATGCATGAAAAATGGCAATGGACTTCCGGCGACCGCTCAGAAGGCGAATCCTTGCTGGAAGAACTCTGATATGCATCCAAACTAAAACTTACATGCGACTCCTACTTACATTATGCGTCATGGCCACGGTTTTTGCCGGCCATGTTTCCGCTCAAACGACCAAAATCGTTTCCGGTTCCACCAAGTTCAGCGTGAAGTTCATCCTCGGCACCTGCAACGGCACATTCGACGCGCCGCGCGGGGAGGCTGTTTTCAATGAGAAAAACCCGGAAAATGCTTCGTTCGATGTCAAAATTGCTGCTGGCACGTTCAAAACCAACAACAACTCGCGGGATAAAGATTTGAAGGGCGACAAATATTTCTGGGTCGAGAAATATCCCGATATCCATTTCAAATCTTCCAAAGTCGAGAAGAAAGGCGATAAGTACCAGGCCACCGGCACCCTGACGATGCGCGATGTTTCCAAAACCGTCGCGCTTCCCTTCGATGCTAAAAAGAATGCCGACGGCAGCTATTCCCTCACAAGTTCCTTCGACATCAACCGCCTCGATTACAAAATCGGCGAAAAGGACTGGAAACTGAAAGACATTGTCACGGTCAATCTCCAAGCGACGATCAAGTAACAATCTGTCGCATTATTAATCCCCGTTCCGGAGTATCAATTTCTTATTCACAAAAAATATTTCATTGTAATTGTAATTAGTCTAAATAATATTTTCCTTTGCAATTATAATTAGTCTAAATTAATCTTCCGTGAAATATTATTTTACCGTCACTTTGATATTGCTGGTAATCAGTAGTCTGATGGCTCAGGAGGGAAGTGGCGTTCCTACGTCCAGAGTCGACGCTACAAAGGCCTCGGATACAACACGATCTTTGAATGAGGTCGTAATTACCGGGCAATCTGAACCGCAATCGCTACGAAACTCGGTGTACCAGGTGCGCACGATCGACAGCGAGCGCATTCGCCTGCGAGGCGCGACCAATTTGCAGACTATCCTCAATACCGAGCTTGGAATACGGTTTTCCAATGATCTAACCCTTGGCACCAGCGATATTCAACTGATGGGCATCACGGGCCGCGGTATCAAAATCCTCCTCGACGGCATTCCGCTCACCGACCGGGGCGATAGCCGCGAAAGTCTGGGGCAGGTGGACATCAACACCATTGAAAAAATCGAAATCGTCGAAGGCCCGATGTCGGTCATATACGGAACAGATGCATTGGCGGGAGTGATCAATATCATCACCAAAAAGGCGCAAGACGGTTCTTCGATCACCGTGAATGCGCGGTTACAGGAAGAGACAGCGGGCGATGAATACAACGCATTAACCAAAAAAGGAACTCATAACCAAGGCGTCGGCGTCACCTGGCAGAATGCCTATTTGCAGCTATCCGGCAATGTGACCCGAAATAACTTTGGCGGGTGGCAAGGTGCCTCCACAGGACGTGCCCAAGCCTGGAAGCCCAAAGACCAGATGCTCTACACCGCGGGCACCCGGTTTACAGGCAAGCAATGGAACGTCTGGTATCGCTTCAACGGCACCGACGAAACCATCACAAGCCTGGGCAACTTAAACCTCTTAAAAGAAGCTGGTGATCAAGAATATATCAGCAAACGCTGGCTCCATCAGGTGCAGTCGGAATGGAAGGTCAATGAGAAATTGAGCCTTACGGCTGTCGGCTCCTATACCGACTATTCGCGCAGGACTTTAAGCACGAAGATCGATTCAACCGGCCGGCGTACATTGTCCCTCGAACCCGGCTCGCAGGACAAATCTATTTTCACCACTGCATTTTTCCGTGGAACGGCCTTTTACAAAGCCGGCGATCATCTTTCGGTATTAGCCGGAATCGATTTTTCGAACAATAATGCCTCCGGCGCGCGCGTCAATGGCACGCCTACCATTAATGAATATGCGCTGTTTGTAGCTCCTGAGATCCGTTTCGGGCAGTTTTTCAAACTTACACCCGGTTTACGGTTCCTGAAAAATTCGATTTATGATGCTCCGCCCGTAATCCCGTCGCTGAACGGTAAACTTATATTGAGCAAATCGCTGGATTTCCGTTTCGGGTATGCACGCGGGTTTCGCTCTCCTGCGCTACGCGAGCTGTATTTTGATTTTCATGACGCATCACATTCCATTAATGGTAATGTCAACTTGAAAGCCGAATACTCCAACAGTTTCAACTCCTTCCTCGTCTGGCAGGCCGTCAGCCGCGAAGAGCTCCGCATTAACTCCACATTAGGCGGGTTTTACAATGTTTTCCACGACCTTATCGACACCGCCATCGATCCGAACGACCGGACGCAGACAACCTATCTGAATATCCATTTATTCAAGACCACAGGGTTTTCGTTCGATAACAAGCTATTCTGGAAAAACCTGCAAGCGACAGTCGGGGCAACTTATATTGGCCGATACAATGAATTTTCGGCATCGCCGCAAGATTTCGGCTCGCTGCCCGAGTTTGTCTGGTCAACGGAAATTAACGCAAACCTGCTTTATACTTTCAAAAAAGCGGGTGCGAGTATTAATCTATTCTACAAATTCTCCGGCAAGCGCCCCATCTACGAGACCGCCGACCAGGTCAATATTCATCTGGCCGAAACCGAAGGCTTTCACATGGCCGACCTGACGTTTAGCAAGACACTGGGCCAGTACGTCAATCTGCTGGGGGGGATTAAGAACCTTTTCGACGTGACCAACCTGCAAAACACCTCAACCGACACCGGCGGCGCACATAGCACGGGCGGCGCGGTACCGATGTCATTCGGTCGGTCGTATTTCCTCGGCCTCGTTTTTCAATGGACAAAGCATTAACAATCAATTACCCTTTCATTATAACTCCAATACATTATGAAGAAAATAGTCCGGTCGCTATTACTGGTTGCATTTCTGGGAACATTCAACGCTTGCAGCGACGACGAGCCGCCACTACCGGATAACCTGGTGGCTTTCGAGGCCGCCGACAAGGGTTTTGAAGGGGAAGAAACCGAGATTAAAATCACGCTTACGAGGGCTGTGGACGCAGCAACGCCCGTTTCAGTGACATTGACCCCGACACAACTTACCTACGACACGGAGTTTACCACTACTCCCGCTACCGCAAACAACACGATCACACTGTCGGTACCCGCAGGGCAGTCGTCGGTTTCTTTCAAAGTAAGCAAGAAAACGGGCGTCTTGCTGGATGGTGACGAGAGCATTGCATTCAAAATTGCCTCGGTAGGCGCGCCGGTATTGGTTGGCACCACCTCAGCTTTGAAACTGAGCTTCAAAGCGATCATTTCCGATGGTACCAGCATTCAACTGAACGGTATCGCCGGCAACGAACCCGGAAGCAGCGCCGCCAATTCGGTATTCCTTGACCTGAGCGCCAACGTGCAAACGCCCGTTCTCCGCAGCAGCTGGGATCTCGGCTTTTTCAATGGTACCGATTTCCGAGTAACCATCAATGCAACGAATGGTGCATCGGCACTGGCGATTAACAAGACAGACATTAACGCGGTTTCCGACAAGGATTTCAAACCGGATTCATTGGCTGTCGGCCAGGGCGTGGGTAAACTCTCCCTCGTAGACGACGCTGCCGGAGACCTCACTAAAACAGTAATCGCGGCAGTCTCGGCCACCGACGCTGAGAATAAAGTTTACATTCTTAACCGAAAAGGCGGGTCGATGGACGTCCTTCCGGTGGCTGATTTATACAAGATCCGCATTCTACGTAAGGGAACCGGTTACACATTGCAGTACGCCAAAGTGAATGAAACAACCTTCAAAACCCTGGATATCACTAAAAATGCTGCTTACAACTTCGATTTTGTTTCGCTTGAAAAAGGCGCGACTGTCGGCGTAGAACCTGCGAAAGACCGCTGGGACCTGAAATGGGGTTACAGCATGTATTTCACCAATTTCGGCTCCGGGTTGATCCCTTACGGCTTCTCCGACCTGGTGTTCACCAACAATCTCGGGGGTGTGGAAGCTGTGGAAGTCCTCACCAGCACAGCAACTTACGACGCATTTGCCGAAAGTAATCTGACCGGCATTACATTCAGCAAAGCTGCGGATGTCATTGGCTCAAAATGGCGTGTCACGCAAGGCACCATCGGTGTTAAAACGGATCGTTTCTACCTCATCAAAGATCCGGCCGGCAACATTTACAAACTTCGTTTCGTGAGCTTCCATTCCAGCGATGGCGGCGAGCGCGGGAAGCCGAAATTGGAATACAAACTGGTTAAAAAGGGAGCCTGAATATGATATTGAAATCCATCATCCTTTCCATTTTTGCATTGGCCGCAATGCCGGAGACCGCGCCTGTAAAAACAGGAGCACAAATTCTGGCACAGGCAAAGCCGGAAATCATGGTCATTAAAGACCTGAATGCAAATACCAAGTCCTACATCTATTTCAGCCTCGCTACCGGCAAGGAAGTGCCTGGTACCGATGCGAAGACGAAAAACTGGGACATTGCATTCAGCAAAACCACCATTGCCACCAACAGCGGCACCAGCGGCCCTGGCGGGGGCGGCGCTATCGTTTTGGAAAAGCCCTTCGACCAGGTAAGCGAAGCACCCAAAGATGGCTACAAAACCGACGGTGATGCTGGCTTCGCCATTCCGGGCGGAAGCGGCAATAGCTGGTACAAATACGATATGAGCGTCCACGCTATCCTGCCGATTCCGGGAAGGACACTTTTGGTCAGAACTGCCAACGGGAAAGTGGCCAAATTGGAAATAATCAGCTACTACAAAGGCGCGCCGGAAGATGTGCCTACGGAAGAATCAAGCTACTACACTTTCAGATACACGATTGCGGGAGAGGATGGCAGGTTTTAATGGACACCCAAATGGTGAAATTCAAAAATCCCGGATCGCTCCGGGATTTTTGAATTATCTGACGTACTTCCAGTTCCGTACCTTCCCTTCTGCCAGCCATTCCAGCGCCTGCGCAATGCGTTTTTCACGCGTGGCCTCGGTTTTAGCATCCTCAAACCATTCCACATATTCTTTTTTATTTGAATAGCTGAATCCCTCAAAAACCTTCTTTGCCGCCGCGTTATCTTCTAATGCCTGGGTAAGATAAGTAGGAACCACCAGTTCCTTCGTTTCCTTTGGCTTATCATCCTTTTTCTGCTTTACACCGCTATCGATCAGGTGCATTGCTTCTACTATAAACCCTCTCAAATGCTCCTCCGCCGGAAGGTCTTCGATATTTGAAATTTTCCCAAGACTTCCCATTCCAACCCGCTCGCCGTTGACTGCGAGTAAATTATGGGGGTCGCTTAGCCTCGATTCCAGCCAGAAGCCGAAGGAACAGTGCTGTTTAAAAGATGCCATACTACACAGGATAGCACCTTTGTATTCGAAATGCGGGAAACTCCATTTCATGGTTTCCTTCGCTTCCGGGCATGCCTCATGTACGAGCGCGCGCAGGTATTCGAGTATGGGAATGGCAAAACTGGCCGATTTGACAATGTAAGCGTCAATGCGCGGATCGGTGGCACTCATTGCTTTTCCAGTATTCCTTTGAGATTGGTTAGTCCGTCCTGAAAATCCTTTCCGATTGATTCTTCCATATTCATGAAAGGGAGCATCACGTTCATTGGGATAGGCATTTTGCCGGTAAAACCCCAGCGGACGCGGGTGGACGTCGAATCGATCCCTTCCGTGATCATATAAGCGTCGCTGGTACTTTCAAACGGTTTCATGAAACGCAGCTGGGTATCAATCCGCCGGCCTTCGTCAATTTTGGTAATTTCCTGCTCGCCTTTCCCGACCTCGTCATTCCCTTCCCACATCGACACAAAGCCAACGGTTCCGTCGTTGCCCGAGAAGGTTTTGACCATGTTGGGATCACGACGTCCCCAAACACTCCAATCGTTCTGGCTCTTTAAAGATTTCAGGTATTCAAAAACCTCCGCTTTGGGTTTGTTCACGACGATTTCACGCTCGACGGCGTAGTCTTTTGGCATAATGAAAGCAGCAATGAGGGCCAGCGCAACAAGTCCCAGGATAATGTAGAGTACTTTTTTCATAGGGAAGGTGTTTTTGGGTGAATAATTGAACCTGTACTTCACTTCATCAAGATCTTCGATCAATTCGGTATTGATCATTCCAGCCTTTTCCAACACGCGGATAGAGGCAATGTTATTGACATTCACAAATGCGATCACATCCCTGGCATGCAGCACATTTTTGGAAAACCTGATCAGCCCCGTCGCAATTTCCGTAGCTACCCCCTTCCCCCAGAACTCCTCCATGACCCGGTAGCCGATCTCTATCGCCGATCCTACCCTATCCAGCTTGGCCGCCCCTATCAATTCCCCCGAATGCCTGTCTTCGATAAGATACCTCCCGAGATACGTGTCCATACCATATTCTTCCAGGAAACTTTTGAGCATGTTATCCGACTCCTCGCGGTTCAGCGAATAGCCCGTAACGTATTTCATCACATTGGCATTGTTGCTCAGTCTGAAATATTTGTCGCCGTCTCCGGCCGTCATTTTGGTCAGTACAAAATGTTCGGTGTAAATAGGGGTGACAGCCATTGTCTAGGGCATTGAGCGTTTCGCGAAAAATCGAATAGCCTGGTCAATATACGCTTTTCTATCAAAAAGTTACAGCGTTTTCCACTTTCGGTTTCCATGAGGTCAAGTTCCCTGTTTAAGTGGAAAAACACAAGTTCAAAAATTACTTTCCATGGCCTGTTCCGTCACAGAAATGAACGTTCCGCATTCAATACCAGTCAAATATTTCTCGTTAACGTTCATTAACAATGCCTGAGGTTTGCAATCTACATTTGAAACGTTATATTTGAATTATTGCCCGTTTGTATCACAATTCCGTTCCAATAGTTCCAATCATTCTTGAATTCATTATAAAAGTATGAATTTTCAATGACCTGATCCTTATCAGCATCATGACAAAAAGAACTTTTGTATTGTTTTTCTGGCTCGCTCAATTCGCCGTTTCATTGCTCCTGGGGCAACAGAAGGCTATTGCGTGCAAGATTGATATCGGAACCGGGGCTTTCTCTCCCTTCGAAATTCAGGAAAGGCCCGGCAGCAAGGATATTGTGTTAATCGATGATACAATCTGCCAAAACGAGACGATCGTCAGGGCCGATGAAACAAAATGGAAGGAATCTCTTTCCAAGCTTTTCAACCGCCGGCACTCTACCTACCGCTTCCTGACGCTGATCTCGCAAGCAATACCCCAGTGCGAAATTACCAGGCCTTCCAAAGTTATTAGGGAGTCTGTTCAACTGCTTTTCGTTAGCAATGGAGAAATTACGCTGCCCGACTATTACAGCTTCCTCCATCGCCTTTGCCCTTTTTGAACTCGCCGCAAGCGTTCTTTAATCCAACATTTTCGTAGCTGACGGACCGTCTGGTTGTGCCCATTCGCGCATATACTGGCCGTTCCGGGCATTCATGCTATTCTTTTTGCTGCACGGTATTCCCGCGCGGCCAAAAGGCTATTCCTATTCCCTTGCCCCAACCAATTTATACAAACGCATCATGATGAAAGACCTAAAATGGCCGCTGCTTTTGCTTGTCAGCATTTTCACCTACGGCTGCGCTTCGAAAAGTGAAACTTTATCGGAGACAAAAGACAGCGTTCCGACCATCCCCGTAACGGAACTCAGGCCTCAGAAAACCGAACTACACCGCGAATACGTAGGCAACATCCACGCCCTGCGGAACGTGGAAATATACGCCCGCGTGAAGGGTTACCTCGAAGAAGTGTATGTGGACGAGGGTAAGGAAGTCAGAAAAGGACAGACTTTGTTCCGCATTAATAATGAAGAATATGAAGCGCAGCTGGCCAAAGCGAAGGCCAACCTGCAAAGCGCGATCGCCGACGCAAAAGGCGCCGAGCTGGAAGTAAAGCGCGTAAAGCTGCTGGTGGATAAGAATGTCGTGGCGAAAAGCGAGCTGGAAGTAGCGCAGGCGAAACTGGCTGCTGCTAATGCGAAAATTGAGGAAGCGAAATCCGAGAAATCGAATGCGGCCATACAGCTGGCGCACACCGTAATTAAAGCACCATTCGACGGCGTGATCGACCGCCTTCCTACGAAAATGGGCAGCCTGATCGACGAAGGCACGTTGTTGACCACGCTGTCAGACATCAAAACCGTTTATGCCTATTTCAATGTGTCTGAAAACGAATACCTGGAATACGTCAAAGCCCGTGACAAGGCCGCGACCAAACAAGCCGTGGTAGAACTGGAACTGGCCGACGGCTCCTTTTTCAAACATAAAGGCATTATCGAGACCATGGAAGGTGCGTTCGACGAGGGTACCGGCTCCATTGCCTTCCGCGCACGGTTTTCAAACCCTGAAAAACTGCTGAAACATGGCTCTACGGGCACGATCCGCCTTACCAACACGGTGGACAATGCGATCCTCATTCCGCAACAAGCCGCTTTCGAAATTCAGGACAAAAACTTCGTGTATGTACTTGGCAAGGACAACAAGATCAAGACGCGCAGCTTTGTGCCGCAATCACGGTTATCTACTTTCTATGTCGTAAAATCAGGTCTCGAATCAGGCGAAACGATTGTTTGCGAAGGGCTTCAATCCCTGCGTGACGGCGTGACGATTAACCCGAAAACGGTATCTACCGACACCGTGTCAGCCGAAAAAATCGAGCTTACCGCGCGGTAGCATTCTTCTATCACCTGAATTGTAGATCATGTTTCAAAAATTCATTGAGCGACCGGTTTTATCGCTGGTCATCTCCATATTTATTACCCTGCTCGGTGTTCTGGCGGTGCTGGAATTACCTGTTTCCCAATTTCCCGACATTGTTCCGCCGTCGGTTGTCGTAACGGCTACCTATACCGGCGCCAACGCGGAAGTGTGCGTCGATGCCGTAGCCGTACCGCTCGAAAAGGCGATCAACGGGGTGCCCGGCATGACCTATATGACGAGCGTTTCCGGCAACGATGGCGTGACGACGATCAATATCTCCTTCAATGTGGGCGTAGACCCCGACCTCGCGGCGGTGAACGTACAAAACCGGGTACAAACTGTTATCGACGAGCTCCCGGAGGAAGTAATCAAAGCCGGCGTAACCACCGAAAAAGAGGTGAACAGCATGCTTATGTACCTCGATATCATGAGCTCCGATTCTACGGTGGGCGAGGATTTCGTGTACAACTTCGCCGATATTAATATTCTTAAAGAGCTGAAAAGGATCGACGGCGTAGGCCGCGCGCAGATCATGGGTAGCAAAGACTACTCTATGCGCGTATGGCTGCAACCCGACCGCATGAACAGCTATAATGTCTCCGCAGACGAGGTAATCCAGGCCATTCGCGACCAGAACGTGGTCGCTGCGCCGGGTAAGACGGGCGTCAGCTCTGGCCGTGAAAAGAATGTATTACAATATGTATTGAAATATACCGGAAAGCTCTTCGAACCCGCGCAATACGAAAACATCGTGCTGCGCTCCAATCCCGACGGCTCCATTCTGAAACTGAAAGACGTCGCCAAGATCGAGTTTGGTACGCTGGAATACGATATGGCTTCCAAATCGAACGGACGGCCTTCCGCTTCGATTATGATCAAGCAGCGCCCCGGCTCTAATGCGCAGGAGGTTATTCAGAACATTAAAACCAAAGTTGCAGAGCTTAAAACGACCACATTCCCACCTGGAATGGACTATTTTGTGTCTTACGACGTCTCTCGCTTTCTCGACGCCTCCATTCACGAGGTAATCCGCACGCTCATCGAGGCATTCATACTCGTGATCCTGATCGTTTACCTGTTCTTGCAGGACTTCCGTTCTACCCTTATTCCGGCCCTTGCGGTGCCGGTGGCGCTCGTCGGTACGTTTGCGTTCATGCAAATGTTCGGGTTTTCCATCAACCTGCTGACGCTTTTCGCATTGGTACTGGCGATCGGTATCGTGGTCGATAATGCGATTGTGGTCGTTGAGGCGGTGCACGCCAAGATGGCCGAAAAGCATCTCGACGCCAAAACGGCAACCATTGAATCGATGAAAGAAATGAGCGGCGCGATCATCGCGATCACGCTGGTCATGTCGGCAGTATTTGTGCCGGTTGCATTCATGTCGGGGCCAGTCGGGATTTTCTACCGGCAGTTTTCCATTACCCTTGCTATTTCCATTGTCATTTCGGGTATCAACGCGCTTACGCTCACGCCGGCTTTATGCGCGTTGATGTTGAAAAACACACACGGACAGCCTGTCAAAAAGAATCCGCTTACAAGGTTTTTTGATGGTTTCAACAAAGGTTATGATGGTTTGCAAAACGGTTATCGGAAACTGCTTTCGTCGATTGTGAGCCGCAGAATGATTACGATCGGACTGTTGATCGGCTTCTGTGTCGCCACCTTTGGTATTAACAGCATTCTCCCAAGCGGCTTTATCCCAACCGAAGACCAGGGAGTAATCAACGTGAACGTCACCACGCCGGTAGGTGCTACTGTCGAAAGGACGGAAGTCGTATTGGATCAGATTCAAAAAGTAGCTGAAAGTCTCGAACCGGTAGAATCTGTTTCTTCACTTTCCGGTTACAGCTTGCTCACCGAATCGGCGGGCTCGTCGTACGGGATGGCGATGATCAACCTGAAACCCTGGGACCAGCGGAAAGCTTCGGTACAGGACATTATCAAGGAAATGGAGGCTAAAACGAAGCACATTACCGATGCAGAAATCCAGTTCTTCCCTCCTCCTACCGTGCCTGGCTTTGGTAATTCCAGTGGCTTCGAACTAAGGGTTCAGGACCGTTCAGGCAATGAAGATCTGCAAAAAACAGCCGCGGTTACCAACCAATTTATCAAAGACCTCACGGCTACACCCGAGATCGCCGCTGCATTCAGCAGCTTCGACGCGAGTTTTCCTCAATATATGATCCACGTCGATTCGGACATTGCCGCCAAAAAGGGAGTATCGATCGACATCGCGATGAGCACGCTCCAAACCATGATCGGTAGCTATTACGCTTCCAACTTCATCCGTTTCGGGCAGATGTACAAGGTAATGGTGCAGGCGGATGCCAGCTTCCGCAAGAACCCCGAGGACATTCTCAAATTGTATGTCAAAAACAACCGGGGCGAAATGGTGCCGTTCTCAACTTTTATCAAACTTGAAAGGGTGTACGGCCCCGAATTGCTGACGCGCTATAATATGTATACGTCAGCGATGGTCAATGGCGACGCGGCCCCTGGTTACAGCAGCGGAGACGCAATCAAGGCCGTCGAACGCGTGGCGGCGACCAGTTTGCCGAAAGGCTACACCTACGACTGGTCGGGTATGACGCGTGAGGAGATCCTTTCAGGAAACCAGGCCATTTTCATATTCGGAATCTGTCTGGTGTTCGTGTACCTGCTGCTTGCGGCGCAATATGAAAGCTTCCTGCTGCCGTTACCGGTAATCCTTTCGCTGCCTACCGGTGTTTTCGGGGCATTCCTTGCATTGAAGTTAATGGGACTGGAAAACAACATTTACGCACAGGTTTCGCTCGTCATGCTCATCGGTCTTTTGGGTAAAAACGCGATCCTGATCGTGGAATATGCCATTATCCGCCAAAAAGAAGGCCGTACCGTCATTGAAGCCGTGCTGGAAGGTGCCACTGAGCGTCTCCGCCCGATTTTGATGACTTCATTCGCATTTGTCGCGGGACTTATCCCGCTGGTAATGGCATCCGGTGCCGGGGCGATCGGCAACCGGTCGATCGGCGCCGCGGCGGCGGGCGGGATGCTCATTGGTACCATTTTCGGGGTGGTCATTATTCCTGGCCTGTACGTCTTATTTGCGAGCATGGTCAAAAAGAAAAAAACACCTCCTCCGGTAGTGGCTACGGAAGAAGCATTGCTGCATTAAGCCCCCTCGAATCCAGTTTCGGCCGCGGGGCGAGTCCCCGCGGCCTTTCAAATCAGATTTTATATTGATGAAAAGACATAAAAAGTACGCTTCCGGCCTGCTGTTTGCCGCAATGCTGATCTCGGTATCAGGCTGTAAAATGATGCAGCCCGTGGAGCAGCGTGCGCAAATCAAAACCCCGGCAACATTCGCAGGCCAGGCCGATTCCGCTGGTATCGGGTCGCTGCAATGGAAAAGCTTCTTCAACGACCGGTACCTCGTCGCGCTGATCGACACAGCATTGCAAAACAACCTCGACCTGAAAATGGCCGTTCAGCGCATCGAAATGGCCCGGACCAATATCATGGCGGCCCACGGGGCTATGCTGCCCGTCGTGTCAGGCGATGTGTCCGGTGGCGGCCGCAAATTCGGTGATTACACGATGGACGGCGTGGGTAATTACGATACCAACTTCTCAGGAAACATCGACGAAGATCGCCGCCTTCCAGCCCCTTTTATGCCCGATTACTTCGTCGGCCTGCGCAGTTCTTGGGAAATAGATATTTGGGGTAAACTTAAAAATCAGAAAAAGGCTGCTTACACCCGCTTTTTGGCGAGCGAAAAAGGTCGTCAGGCGATCATCACCGGCCTCATCGCCGAAATAGCACGTTCCTATTATGAACTTTTGGCGCTCGACACCGAGCTCGACATTATCCGGAAAAACATCGCATTGCAGGAATCGGCGGTGGAAACGATTAAAATACAAAAGGAAGCAGGCCGCGCCAACGAACTCGGCGTGCGGCAGCTCACAGCTCAGTTGCTCAACACCCGCAGCCTCGAATTTGAAGTACAGCAGAAAGTCATTGAAATCGAGAACAATGTAAACCTCCTCACAGGCCGTTTCCCTGGGCCCATTGCCAGAGGCACTACGTCGGAACAAGCAATGCCGCAGGTCATCAGCGCCGGCGTACCTGTGCAAATGCTTCGCAGAAGACCCGACATCCAGCAGGCCCAACTGGACTTGCTCGCTAATTATTCCGAACAACAGGCCGCACAACTGGCATTTCTGCCTTCGTTGAATATCACGGCATTCCTGGGATTTAATGCCTTTAAAAGCAACCTGCTCTTCTCGTCGGGCTCACTCGCATATAACGCGCTTGGCGGCCTTACAGCCCCGCTCGTGAACCGGAAAGCGTTGAAAGCAAACCAGAAACGTGCAGAAGCCGCGAGCCTGGAAGCACTATATGCTTACAACAAATCAGTTTTGAACGGGTTCAGGGAGGTCAGTACAAGCCTCAAAAAGCTGGAAAATACGCGCCAGATCGGCGATTTGAAAAAACAGGAAGTAGAAGTACTCCAACAAGCCGTAGCAACCTCTAAAGACCTGTTTTTGACTGGCTACGCTTCCTACCTCGAAGTAATCACCGCGCAACGGGGTGTTTTGCAGGAGGAACTTAACCTAACCAATGTGCAGAAAGAACAGTTTCTTGCATTGGTTGAGCTGTACCGGGCGTTGGGTGGCGGCTGGGAATAACCATCAACCTACGATTATGCAAAGAGAGCACCGACCTCGCGATCGGTGCTCTCTTTGCATATCCTTGTTTAGATAACTACTTCTTCTTAGTTTAGATAACTACTTCTTCTTAGTCCCAGCCAGACTCGGCTCTTTCGAGATTACGATCAGGTCGGCCAGAATACGGCCGGTTTCAGTGAGATAGATATCCTTTTTCTTCTTCACGTCTTTGGGCGCCTCGGCAACTTTTGAATCGGTTTCCTCTTCGTCGTCACCGTCGACATTGTCCTCGCCAAGCTGCTTCATCGCCGCGCGCTTTTTCTCAGCTTCGTCGCGCTCTGCTTTCCGTTTAGATTCCTGCAAGGACACCACCTTGTTCTCACGCGCCTGCTTGAAATCGTCCAGCGTTTTTACAAGCGTTTTCAGCTCCTCGTCGGATTTGAGACGGTGTTTGTGCTTATCGCGGATTTGATCTACGATTTTAGGATTGATATTGCTGGTAACCTCATAACGCGAGGAAGGGATTTGATCCCACGGCAATGCGCTTGGCTGCGAGCCTTCGCCATATTCATTTACTTTAAATGCGGTAGGCAGTTCCAAATCGGGTGTCACACCTTTCAACTGTGTGCTGCTGCCGTTAATGCGATAGAATTTCGCAACGGTCAGTTTCACCTGGCCGAGCTGGTCTTGCTCTTTTGGCACCCATTGATTCAGGTCGATCAGCGTTTGAACGGTTCCTTTACCATAAGTTTGCTCACCCACGATCAAACCGCGCTTGTAATCCTGGATCGCAGCCGCGAAGATTTCGGAAGCTGATGCGCTGAATCGGTTGACCATTACAGCCAGCGGCCCATCATAGGCAATTGCAGGGTCGTTGTCCGATTGTACTTCTATTTCGCCCTGGCTTTCTTTCACCTGAACTACCGGTCCGCGGTTGATGAACAAGCCGGTCAGTGAAACGGCCTCCGTCAGCGAACCACCACCGTTATTACGAAGGTCGATCACGACACCATCCACGTTCGCAGCCTGCAAGTCGGTAATCAGTTTCTGAACGTCGCGGGTTGTACTTGAAAATTCTTTCTCGCGGTGTTGCGCACCTTCGAAGTCGCGGTAGAATAGCGGGATATCGATCACCCCTATTTTATAGTCCTTATTACCATTGTTAATAGAGACGATCTCGCTCTTCGCACGCTGCTCTTCCAGCTTGATCTTCTCGCGAACAAGGCGATATTCCTTCGGAGCCGAGCCCGGCAATGCGTCGGCAGAGATGATCTGCAAGCGCACCACAGTAGATTTCGGGCCTTTGATCAGTTTCACGGCGTCATCCACAAACCAGCCGACGATGTCCACAAACTTGCCTTCGTCTCCCTGTGCTACCGCTACGATTTTATCCTCCTTTTTAAGTTGCTTGCCTTTGAATGCAGGTCCACCGGGGATGACCTCTACGATTTTGATATAATTATCTTCCTCACGAAGCAATGCACCGATACCTTCCAGCGACTGGCTCATTTCCTGTTTGAAACGGTCAGCCGAAGTAGGCGCCATGTAGCTCGTATGCGGGTCGAGTGACTCTGCATACGCATTCATGAACATCTGGAAAACTTGTTCGGTACGGATGCGTCCCAGTGCACGGTCGCGGCTTTTGTAGCGGTCGCGCAGGGTACTTACCACTGCTGTGTCCGCTTTACCCGACAGTTTGAGGTCTAATGCCTCGCTTTTCAGGTATTTCCGCCACGTGTCGTTCAGTTCGTCGGTGTTTTTGGCCCAAGCCGCTTTTTCGCGGTCGGTATTCATCGACTCGTCCTGTGTGAAATCGAAAGGCTTCGATTCTTTCAGCAACGTCTGAATGTACTCGCTTCTTTCTTTGTAGCGCTTTCTGAAGACATTATAGATCTGGAAAGGAACATCCAGCTCCCTTTTCTGCAAATAGTCGTCGAAAGAGTTCTTATACTGCTCGAATTCCGCGACATCGGTAGCCAGGTAGTAAAGTTTTCCGTGGTCTATCGCATCCAGGTATTTATCAAACATCGCTGCCGAAAGGGAATCGTTCAGCTTTGTTTTTCTATAATGATAACTGGATAAGATCCTGGTAGTAAGCTCCTCCGCCTTGTATTGCGCCGGAATCGGCTTGATATCTTCATCCATGGAGGCGGCTGCTGGTGCCGTCACCCCCACTCGTTCCTGAACAGGGCCCCGCTGCCAACCCAGCAACACAACCGGAATAAGAGTGATAAGATACTTTTTCATTTGCACGTTTGCTATTTTACGATTTCCAATAATTCAACCTCAAATACGAGGGCTGAATAAGCCGGTATCTGAGGACCTGCCGCACGCTCACCGTAAGCCAGCTGATATGGAATGAAAAGCTTCCATTTCGATCCGACAGGCATTAACTGAAGCGCTTCGGTCCATCCTTTAATCACGCCATTGACCGGAAACTCAACCGGCTCGCCTCTGTCGACCGAGCTGTCAAAAACCGTTCCATTGGTCAATGTGCCATGATAGTGTGTCTTAACCTTATCAGTCGCCGCCGGTTTTGGACCGTCGCCTGTTTTGATGATCTGGTATTGCAAGCCGCTCTCGGTAGTCACCACGCCTTGCTTCTTCTTGTTTTCTTCCAAAAACTTCTCCCCTTCCTTGCGCACAACCGCTCCTTTTTCTTCCATCATCTTGGTGAAGTAACCTTGTATAAACAAATTGGCTTCATCCGCCGAAAAAGCCGTTTTTTCACCTTTAAGAGCTGCTTTAACGGTTTGTGTAAGCAACTCGCTGTTGATATCGCTGATACCTTGTGACGATAACGAATTTGCGAAGCTAACTCCAATGGCTGCTGACAAAGAGTCGGCGCTTGTTTTCAATGTTGCAGGAGCTGCTAATGTTTTTGCAGGTGTTGCCGCTGATTTCTTTACAGTTGCAGCGGGTTTAGTGGTTTTCTTGATAGTCTGTGCTGTGCTTTCCGCGGTTACCAATACTCCAAATGCCAGGGCTGCTAAAACGGTTTTTTCTAATTTGTACATTATACTGAAAGACGGTCGAAAAGATTAGAATTTAATATATAAGAGGTATTAACGATCTCAATTACAACAAAAACACAATCAGTACCTAAAAAAGTTTTAAAAATGTTATTAGAAGCTGATAAACGGTAAATTTGCCTCCGGCGGTACACTTCCGCCCATATCCTTGGAAAAATCTAATTTTATATCACAGGTTTTAGTTAAATCATTCTGTTTTTACCAAAATAAAACTCTACCTTTGCGGCAGTTTTCAGAAAACTTACTACTATACTCTAAATAAGTCAATTATACTATGGTATCTGTTAGACCGGATGAAGTTTCGGCCATCCTGCGCGAACAACTTGCAGGCGCTCGATCAGAAGCAGAACTCGAAGAAGTAGGAACAGTCCTTCAGGTTGGTGACGGTGTTGCCCGCATTTATGGTCTTTCCCAGGTACAGGCAGGTGAGCTGCTTGTTTTCGAGAACGGCCTTAAGGCCCTCGCTCTTAACCTCGAGGAAGACAATGTGGGAGCCGTATTACTAGGGGATTTCAGTGACATCAAAGAAGGTGCTACTGTAAAACGTACCAAAGAAATCGCTTCCGTGAAAGTGGGTGACGGAATCATCGGCCGTGTGGTTAACACTCTGGCTGAGCCGATCGACGGAAACGGACCAATTACGGGTGAGACGTTTGAAATGCCTATCGAGCGCAAAGCTCCGGGTGTTATCTATCGCCAGCCGGTAACTGAGCCGCTTCAAACGGGTATCAAAGCGATCGACGCCATGATCCCCATCGGACGCGGACAACGCGAATTGATCATCGGTGACCGCCAGACAGGTAAAACTGCGGTTGCGATCGATACAATTATTAACCAGAAGGAGTTCTACGACAAGGGAGAGCCCGTATTTTGTATCTACGTTGCCTGCGGACAGAAAGCTTCGACTATCAAGTCGATCGAAGCTACCCTTCGCAGATACGGCGCGATGGATTACACGGTAATCGTGGCAGCTGGTGCTTCCGATCCTTCTCCGATGCAATTCTACGCACCATTTACAGGTGCTGCGATCGGTGAATACTTCCGCGACACCGGCCGTCCTGCTCTCGTAATCTACGATGACCTTTCGAAACAAGCGGTATCTTACCGTGAGGTGTCCCTGCTACTCCGTCGTCCTCCGGGCCGCGAAGCTTACCCAGGTGACGTATTCTACCTCCACAGCCGTCTTTTGGAACGTGCTGCGAAAATCATCGCTGATGATACCATCGCTGCCAACATGAACGACCTTCCGCCTTCATTGAAAGGTAAAGTAAAAGGTGGTGGTTCACTGACAGCCCTTCCGATCATCGAAACACAGGCTGGTGACGTTTCGGCTTACATTCCTACGAACGTAATCTCGATCACCGACGGTCAGATCTTCCTTGAATCCAACCTGTTCAACTCTGGTATCCGTCCTGCGATCAACGTAGGTATCTCGGTATCCCGTGTGGGTGGTAACGCGCAGATCAAATCGATGAAGAAAGTTTCGGGTACCCTGAAACTCGATCAGGCGCAGTTCCGCGAACTGGAAGCATTTGCGAAATTCGGTTCCGACCTCGATGCCGCTACAAAGCTGGCGATCGACCGGGGACGCCGCAACCAGGAAGTTTTGAAACAAGCACAATACGCGCCGGTTCCTGTTGAATTGCAGGTAGCGACTGTTTACGCTTCCACCAAAGGCTTGCTGGATACCGTAGACGTAGCACGTGTGAAGGAATTCGAAAAGGATTTCACCACCGTATTGGCTGGACAATATAAAGAAGCACTTGCTGCTTTGCGTGCCGGAAAACTGGACAACAGCGTAACAGACGTTATCGAGAAAGTAGCTAAAGAAGTTGCTGTAAAATATCGTTAACACCGGTAAAAATGCCGGAGCGGAACACGTCCCGGCATTTTCCTAGTACATATATAATAGGATCACCGGATCGCTTAAAACACCCAGAGAATGGCAAGCTTAAAAGAAGTACGTAACCGTATTGTTTCGGTTAATTCCACACAGCAGATCACCAAAGCCATGAAAATGGTGGCGGCAGCCAAGCTGCGTCGTGCACAGGACAGCATTTTGCAAATGCGCCCTTACGCACAGAAGCTTGGAGAAATGCTTCTGACAGTTTCGTCAGCATCGGAAAGCGCTGCCGACAGCCCTTTGAAAGCCGTTCGCGCGGTGGAAAAGGTGCTGATCATCGTCGTAACTTCCGATCGTGGATTGTGCGGAGCATTCAATACCAATGTTATCAAAGCTACAATCCAGCTGATCGAGTCGAAATATGCGGCTCAGGCAGCGAAAGGAAATGTAGAGATTTTTGCCATCGGTAAAAAAGGCGCAGAGTCGCTCGTACGCCGCGGCTTTACCGTGAACACAGCTTACACCGATCTTTTCGGCCGTCTGAGCTTTGTAAACGCGAAAAGCGCCGCCGAAGAAATCATGAAGGATTTCTCTGATGGCCGTTACGACGCGGTGGATATCGTGTACAACGAATTCAAAAACGTAGCTACACAAATCATCCACACCGATCCCTATTTGCCGATCGTAGCTGAAAACAAATCGACCAAGTCGAAAAAGACCGAGGTTAACTATATTTTTGAACCGACCGAAGAAGAAATCCTTGCGGAACTGATCCCTAAGTCGCTGAAAATCCAGTTGTACCGCGCCGTTCTCGAATCCAATGCATCGGAGCAGGGAGCGCGTATGACGGCGATGGACAAAGCCACTGAAAACGCCCAGGAGCTTCTCAAAGAACTCCGCCTTGTGTACAACCGTACACGTCAGGCAGCGATCACGAAGGAAATCCTCGAAATCGTAGGTGGTGCCGAAGCATTGAAAAACTAAGGTTACCTCAAACCATATTACAACGGCCGGATTGCAACAATCCGGCCGTTTTTTTGTTTATTTATTGATATAGTCTGTCATTTAAATGAATATACCATGGCTGATTTGATTGAGAGGATTACCGTCAATCCCGACTTATGTAACGGGAAATCATCTTACCATTGTTATCCGCGATGCTGACTTTTCCATTCGTATCAGCACAAGTGAACCTCCACCCCGGATCATTCATTTTCACCTTGGAAATATCAAGGCTTCAGAACTTTTTCAATTATTATACAAAAATTGGTATAATATTACCGACCTCAGCAAAGAATATAAACTAGTTACAGTTTTTCGAGACAGAATAGAAGTTTTGTCGTGACGAACCCAAACCAACAACCACACCTTATGCAACATTCCAAAAGTCTTTTCAAACTACTCACATTCCTCATCATCGCCTGCATCGGTAATGCCGCATTTGCGCAAAACGTCGACGACATTATTGCTAAACATGTCAAAGCCATGGGCGGTGAAAAGCTGGGTAAGTTGCAAAGCATGAAGATCGCCGCCGAAATGGATATTATGAATATGAAAGTCCCCATTACCACGATCATTGTGCAAAATAAAGGTTTCAGAAGCGAGAGCACTGTGCAGGGCATGACCGTCGTGCAGGCTGTGAGCGGCAATACCGGCTGGACCATTAACCCAATGACCGGCAATACGAAAGCAACGGCGCTTCCTGAGGACGCCATAAAATCACTCGCAAACGAAACCGATTTGACCGGCCTCTACAACTATAAGGAGAAAGGCTACAAAGTGACACTGGATGGCGAGGAGGACCTGGCAGGCGCGAAGGTTTACAAGGTAACCATGACTTTGCCAGGCGGCGTTCGCCGTGTTAACTACATTTCCAAAGACACTTTCTATATTCTGAAAATCGTCGCTCAGACGAAAGTTAACGGACAAGACATCATGTCCGAAAACATCCAGTCAGACTTCCGTGCGGTGGATGGCATTTACTACCCTTTCACTTCCGAAGTTACTACCTCCGCAATGCCAGGCACGAAAATGGGGCTAAAAATCACAGCACTCGAAGTGAACCCAAAAGTCGATCCGAAAATTTTTGAAATGCCTCAATAGAAGCGCTAAATGCAGTTTTTGAAATCCCGGAATAATTTTCCGGGATTTTTTTATCCTTTTTGAAACTAATATTTGCAAATAGATGTATATACATTAAATGTAAATACACATAAAAACAACATAGACATGACTACTACTAAATGGGTAATCGACCCAACACATTCAGAAATACAGTTCAAAGTGAAACACCTTGTGATTTCCACTGTAACCGGTGCATTCAACACATTCGAAGGCGGTGTTGAAACTACCAGTGAAGACTTCGACGGTGCTACCGTCCATTTTTCTGCCGATGTAGACAGTATTGATACTAAACAGGAGCAACGTGACCAGCACCTTAAATCAGCCGATTTTTTCGATGCTGAGAATCACCCAAAATTGTCGTTCACAGGTAAACTGGCTAAAAAAGGTGGTGACAACTACAACCTTACAGGCTCTCTGACCGTAAAAGGCGTGACCAAAACGGTTGATTTCGCTGCGGAGTTCGGCGGTAACATGACAGACTTCTATGGCAACAACAAATCAGGCTTCGAGATCAGCGGTAAAATCAACCGCAAAGAGTTCGGCCTCGAATGGAGTGCGGTAACTGAAGCGGGTGGTGTGGTTGTAGGTGACGAAGTGAAACTGATCGCGAATGTTCAGGTCGTAAGACAATAATATCAATAAACCGTTCCTCTTAAGAAATGCGTGGATATTTTTATCCTCGCATTTTTTGTTTCCAGCCCGTTCATTAATAGATTTCACCTCGCATTGGGTAAAATTTCGAAATACCGGCTTATAAGGGCAAAATGGTATTTTATCGTCCCCATATTATTACTTCCGGTTAAACACGCTTTACATTGATCATTGAAACACGCGCCTATGCCCGTGCGGGGCTTTTAGGCAATCCTTCTGATGGTTTTTTCGGCAAAACGATCTCCATATCTGTAAGAAATTTTGGCGCTTCCATTTCGCTCTACGAATCGCCCGAGCTACATATTGAACCTCAGCCGCAGGATCTGAACACATTCCGGAGCATTTTCCATCTGCGCGATTCGGTGAATATGCTGGGTTACAATGGCGGTATACCCCTTATTAAGGCCGGCATTAAGAAGTTTGGAGACTATTGCGAGGAAAACAGCATCAAACTTCCCAACAAAAACTTCACGGTGCGTTACCGCTCTTCGATCCCGCGCCAGGTAGGGATGTCGGGCTCCAGTGCAATCATCGTAGCATTGTTCCGGGCGCTGATGCAGTTTTACAAAGTCGAGATACCCATTGAAATATTACCACAACTGGTGATGGTGACGGAAACCGAAGAACTGGGTATTACCGCCGGCTTGCAGGACCGTGTGATCCAGTGTTATGAGGGATGTGTGTATATGGATTTTGATAAAACCTTAATCCAAACGCAGGGCCACGGCCGCTACGAGCGCATTAACCCCGAATTACTGCCAAAACTTTACGTAGCGTATAATACCAACCTCAGTAAAGTGTCGGGTAAGGTGCATAACGACGTGCGCACGCGCTACGATCGCGGGGAGCAAGATGTAATCGATGTCCTTGGCCAGATCGCCCAAAAAGCAGAAGACGCCCGCACCGCATTGCTCGAAGGCCGTCCCGGCGATTTGCATTCACTGATGAACGAAAATTTCGACCTGCGCTGTAAGATCTACAATGTCCCTGAATCGAATAAAAAGCTGATCAATGCGGCGCGCGCCTGCGGTGCATCCGCTAAATTCGCAGGCTCGGGCGGCACCATTATCGGAATTTACAAGGACGACGATATGCTGAACCAACTCTTCGTACAATTAAAGAAGTTCAATGCGCGGGTGATCCGGCCGTTTGTGGTTTGAGTTAGGAGTGGTCAGAGGAAGTCGTTAATAGTCATTTTTATACTCAACTATATTTAAAATTTCAACAAATGCTGACGGCGACATTGCCGTTGGCCGATAGCCAAAACTATGATTCGCAAAGCCGTTATACCTGCCGCCGGGCTTGGGACCCGATTCCTGCCCGCAACCAAATCGATGCCCAAGGAAATGCTTCCGATTATCGACATTCCTACCATTCAATATGTGGTCCAGGAGGCCGTGGATTCGGGTATCGAAGATATTCTGATCATTTCCGGAAAAGGCAAGCGCGCCATCGAGGACCATTTCGACCGGAATGTGGAGCTCGAAAGCCGGTTGGAAGAAAAGGAAGATCTGCTGTGGTTCAATGAAATGCGGCGCCTCGCCGACATGGCCAACGTACATTTCGTACGTCAGAAAGAAGCCAACGGCCTCGGCGACGCGATTTATTATGCACGCCACCACGTTGGTAACGAGCCATTTGCAGTTTTGCTCGGTGACACGATCATGGATTCCGTGATCCCGGTAACGCAGCAATTGATGGACACCTACGAACAATACGGTGGCTCGGTGATCGCCGTGGAAGAAGTCCCGGCCAACAAGGTCAACCGTTATGGTATCGTCGGCGGAAACTCGCTGAGCGACACGATTCTGGAACTAAGCACGCTGGTGGAAAAGCCGGCTATTGATAAAGCGCCTTCCAACCTCGCCATTGCCGGTCGTTACATTCTAACCCCTGAAATTTTCAACACCATCGAGCAAACGCCGAAAGGTAAAAACAACGAAATCCAGCTCACAGACTCGCTTTTGCTCCTTTTGAAACGCGAGAATATATTTGCCCACCATATCGAAGGCAAGCGCCACGATATCGGCGACAAGTTGGATTACCTCAAAACAACCGTCGAGTTTGCATTGAAAAGAAAAGAATTTGCTGAACCTTTCCGGCAATTCCTGGTTGATATTCTAAATAAATAAGCACTAAACAAGCCATAACCATGCCCAAACAAATCATCGTCAGCGGAGCCACCGGAAACCTGGGTAAAGACGTTGTCAAAAAACTCACAGCGCTTGGTTATGGCTTACATATTAATGTCCGCGAAGGCAAAACGGACGCCTACGCCGACAATGCGAACGTCTCCAACTACCTCGCCGAACTTTCCAACGCCGAACAGGCGGGGCATTTTGTTGCCGAAGCCATTATCAATGCGGGCAAAATTGAAGCGGGTGTATTGCTCGCCGGCGGTTTCGCGATGGCTAAACTGACCGACACCAGCGATGCCGATATCGAGCAAATGCTGACGATGAATTTCAAAACGGCATTTCACGTCGTGAAGCCATTGATGAAGCATTTCGAAGCAAACGGAGGCGGGCAGTTCATCTTCATAGGCGCACGCCCGGCGCTGGTACCCGAGGCGGGCACGGGAAGTTTCGCCTACACGCTTTCCAAAACGCTTATTTTCCAAATGGCGGACCTCATTAATGCAGAAGGAAAATCGAAGAACATCACAGCCACGGTGATCGTCCCAAGCATTATCGACACACCCGATAACCGCGCTGCAATGCCGAATTCAGATTTCAGCAAATGGATTCCCGCCACGGATATGGCCGAAGGCATTGCATTTGTATTAAGTGATACCGGTAAAAAATTACGGCAGACAGTTTTGAAGCTATATAACGAGGCTTGACGGCGGTCAAAACCTTCCACTAGCTTTCCAGCACCGCTATCTTCACCTGGGAGACAGTGCTGCGCTGTTTTTTAAGTATGGTAAATTCGTAATGCTTCGTTCTGAATTTCTCACCGACAGCCGGAATGCGGCCGAATTTCCAGATCAGATAACCGGCCAGCGTTTCATAATCCGGGCGTTTGGTGATGTCGTGGGGTAATTTGTCATTCAGATCAGCGATCGACGCTGCTCCCTGCACCGTATAAGTATTATCTGCTTCGTTTTTCACGATCGGCAATTCGTTGTCATACTCATCCTGAATCTCTCCGACGAGCTCTTCCAGGATGTCCTCCATCGTCACAATACCGTCCACGCCGCCATATTCATCAATAATCACTGCCATTTGCTGGCGATTGACCTGAAACTCGCGCAGCAATGCACCGATCGGTTTAGAACCGTGCACCGTCGCAATCGGCCTGATCAGCTCCCGCAAGACGATATCCTTGCCTTGCCGCATTTTCAACAACAAATCTTTTAAATGTAAAACACCGACCACCTGATCGAGCGTATCCTCATACACCGGCATTCTGGAATAACCTTCTTCTATCACTTTTTCAAGTTTGGCTTCTGAAAAATCATTCACGTCGATACCGACCACCTGCGGACGCGGGATCATGATTTGCCGCGCTACACGCTCCGAAAAGTCGAATGCATTTTTGATCAGGTCATAATCCGCCGCTTCAATCATGCCGCTATCTTTTTGTTGCAGAACCAGATAGCGCAATTCATCGCTGCTATGCACCTCGCTGCCATGCGATGGTGTAATGCCTACTCCTTTCAAAATCACATTGGCAATACCGTTCAGCATCCATACTACCGGCCTGAACACCAGGAAAAAGGCGTGCAGCGGATAGGACAAAGCCAATGTCGTCGATTCCGGGCGCTGGATCGCGATCGATTTTGGAGCGAGCTCGCCAAATACGATATGCAAAACAGTGATAATCGCAAATGCGGTAGGCAATGCAATATGGTGCGCCAGTTCCGGATCAACGGAAAGGCCTACCAGATCCATGGCGCCAATGATCATTTTCGAGACGACCGGCTCCCCTATCCAACCCAAGCCAAGGCTTGCAAGCGTAATACCGAACTGGGTAGCAGCCAGGTAGCCATCGAGATTCGATACGATTTGTTTGGAAAGAATGGCCATCCGGTTCCCTTCCTGGGCTTTCTGTTCAAGCTGCGAGGCGCGGATCTTGACGATAGCAAACTCGGCAGCGACGAAAAACCCATTCAGCAGAACGAGCACAAGGGTAATGATAACCTGTAAAACCATGGAGGCCAGCGGATCAGTTTTGAGATGAAAATGCGTTTTAAAGCTGCATTTTAACAAAAAATCATACCATTGAGAAACCAAGACCGGCATTAATGCATTTCCGGTTACCAGTAGCTACCCCGAATTTTCGTAAATTAGAATCCCCGATGGAATCCCTTATGAAAAGTGGTCACGCCGATTTACCCCTGCATTACGGGAAAGTACCCGTCTGGCTCGCGCAGCGCATGAGCGCGCTCGGCGGCGCCATCGTGGAGGCGATCGTGATGGAATATGGACGGGATGGATTACTCCAAAAAATGAGCGACCCGTTCTGGTTTCAGTCGCTCGGATGTGTGCTCGGAATGGACTGGCACTCGTCGGGCATTACCACGTCGGTAATGGGCGCATTGAAGCAATCAGTCAACCGCAGATCGTCGGATCTGGGCATTTACATTTGCGGCGGACGAGGGAAATATTCAAGGCAGACGCCCGCTGAACTGCTGGCAATCGCCGACAAAACCGGTCTCGACGGTCATCTGCTCGTGCAACATAGCAAGTTGTCGGCAAAAGTCGACAATACGGCTATTCAGGATGGTTTTCAATTGTATTTGCATTCATTTGTTCTTTCCAAAGAAGGCAATTGGGCGGTGATCCAGCAGGGTATGAACACCGAAGAACGGCTTGCCCGCCGCTACCACTGGCATTCTCCTAGTATTCAATCGTTCATCGAAGAGCCCCATACATTCATTTATGGGCAAAATCAGGGCAATATCCTTAACCTGACGGCCAAAGCCGCCGCTCCGACCCGCACCGGTATTCTCGACCTTACGAAGGAAAATCCCGATAAGATCATGCGGGAAGTTTCGAAGCTCATCATGCCCGATCACCATGACGTCCGTGTCGAAGATGTGAACCTGAAAAGGCTCGGCGCGGTACTCGCATTGGCGCACGACAACCCGGTCGACAACATGGAATCGCTGCTTATGCTCGAAGGCGTAGGCCCGCGCACGATCCAGTCGCTGACGCTCGTGAGCGAGATCATCCACGGCACGCCGTCGCGTTTCAGCGATCCGGCCCGCTTCTCGTTCGCGCACGGCGGCAAGGACGGCCACCCGTTCCCCGTACCCATCACGGTATACGACGAGTCGATACTGACGCTCGACCGTGCCATTCAACTTGCCAAAATGGGTGATAAGGACAAATCCGACGCTTTGAAAAATCTCTCAAAAGTCTCCGCGCAGCTCGAAAAGGATTTTGAACCCAATAACCGCTTCAACGACATCGTGCAACACGAACGCGACACTTCCTGGAAATATCAGGGCCGCACAGTGAAAGGCAAAGCACAGAAGCCGAAGGGCTGGGACGGGCAGTTGGAGTTGTTTTGATACAGAAAACTGATTCGCTAATTTTAGCAAGTGTCTTTGTAACTGAATTTCAAGTACTCTTTACCACTCACGTTCCAATCTGCTCTTAAACAACTTAGGTACTTCGCAGAGTATATACTACTTTTGGAACGGCTATGATCAATAGTTTCAAGCATAAAGGCTTGCGATTGTTTTTTGAAACTGACAATCCTGCCCGATTGCAACCACACCACGTTGAGAAAATAAGAAGAATTTTATACCGATTGGACGAAGCCCACACGCTGGAACAGCTTGACATTGTCGGCTGGAATCTCCATCCACTGAAAGGTGCGTTCAAAAACCATTGGTCAGTTAAAGTGAATGGAAATTACCGGATTACATTCAGGTTTGAGCATGGGCAAGTGTTCGATGTTGACTATTTAGATTATCACTGATATGAAACGAGGAATGATGCCTCCGCACCCGGGCTCGATGATCCGGGATATGATGGAGGGTATAAAAGAAGAAACAGGCAATGATCTGACCATTCGACAGGTCGCAGAGGGATTAAGAATTTCGGCTAAAACACTTTCCAATATTTTGAATGGCCATCAAGGCGTAAGTTCCGAAATGGCTGTCAGACTGTCTGAGGCCTTTGGTTCAAGTCCGGAATTCTGGTTGAAACTCCAACGTGACTATGAGCTCTGGCACGCCGAGCAAAAAGTCAACAGGTCTAGCATCCAGCATTTTGTTCAAAAGCGCGGTTTGCAATCGGTTTAGCGACGGCTTCCTATCACAGAATCTTTGTTAATACCAAATACTCAATGATCTCCAAAAAACATCTCAAAACACCTCTAACCCTGATGGCGGCTACCACTATCGCGGTAGTGTCGTGTATGAAAATGGCCCCCATGTCGTCGGGACCGGTCGTGAAGACCAACAGCACCAAAGTGGTCGTCAAAGAAGACGCTGCGACTGGCAAGGCAAGGGCCAAAGAAATACGCGAAAAAACGGTTGTTAAACTCGCCGACGGGTTAAAACTAGACCTCTGGGCATCCGACTCCCTCGCTCCTGACCCCGTTGCGATTGCAATGGACGATGCAGGAAGAGTTTATCTCAACCGGACCAACCGCCAGAAAAACTCTGAATTCGACATCCGCGGCCACCGCAACTGGATCACCGAATCCATTGCATTGCAGACGGTGGAAGACCGTCGCAAGTTTCTGCATAAGACATTCGCGCCTGAAAAAAGCAAGGAAAACAACTGGTTAAAAGATCTCAATGGCGACGGTTCGCACGACTGGAAGGACCTTGCCGTGGAGAAAGACGAAGTTTGGCGCATTGAAGATACCGACAACGATGGGATCGCCGACGTATCGATGCGTATCCTCGACGATTTCTTCGACGAAGTTTCCGACGTTGCAGGAGGCTTGCTCGTACGTGCGAAAGACATTTTCGTCACCATCGCCCCGGATGTGTGGCGTTTGAGAGACACCAATGGCGACGGCGTGCTGGACGAAAAAACTTCCATCAGCCACGGCTATGGCGTCCATATCGGTTTCAGCGGACACGGAATGTCCAATCCGATTGAGGGGCCGGATGGCAAGATTTACTGGAATATCGGCGACATCGGCGCCAACATTACTACTGCCGAAGGCGTAAAACACGAGCATCCCAACTCGGGTATCATCGCACGCTCCAACCCGGACGGCAGCGATTTCGAAATCTTCGCGCACGGGCTGCGTAATACGCACGAATTTGTGTTCGATGAATATGGTAACCTGATCAGCTCCGACAATGACGGTGACCATCCGGGCGAAAGCGAGCGCCTGGTACACGTGGTGGAGGGTTCGGACGCCGGCTGGCGCTCCAACTGGCAGTATGGTAAATATACCGATCCTAAAAACAACAGCTATAAGGTATGGATGGATGAAAAGCTGTTCAAACCACGCTGGGAAGGCCAGGCTGCTTACATTATCCCTCCTATTCAAAATTTCCATAATGGCCCGACCGGTATGCAATACAATCCCGGAACGGCTTTGGGTAAGGATTGGAAAAACAAATTCTTCCTCGTTGAATTCGTGGGTAACCCCGCGCGTTCGCCGATCTGGTCATTCGGTTTGAAGCCCAAAGGCGCTTCGTTCGTTTTGGATGGGGAGAAAAACATCCTTACAGGTATCCTGCCAACTGGTATTCGCTTCGGCCCGGACGGCGCATTGTATGTTGCCGACTGGATCAACGGTTGGGATACAAAAAACTACGGCCGCGTCTGGAAACTGGATGTTACCGACGAAAAAAACGACTTGAAAGCGATCCGTACCGAGACCAAGCGTTTGATGCAACTGGATTATACCAAACAATCCGACGATGCATTACTGCCATTGCTTTCGTATGAAGACATGCGCATTCGTCAGAAAGCACAGTTTGAACTCGCTTCAAGAGGTGCAAAAGGTGCTGCGGTATTGAGCAAGGCCATCGAACAAAAGGGCAATCAGTTCGGCCGAATTCACGGAATTTGGGGAATGGGACAACTGGCCCGCCAAGAGAAGTCGTATGCCAATGTGCTGATGACTCTGCTGAAAGATTCGGATGAAGAAATTACGGTTCAGGCTGCAAAAGTACTGGGTGATGCCAAAATCGCGGAAGCCGGGCCGATGCTGATCCCCATGTTGGCGAGCAAAAATCCACGCGTGCAGTTCTTCGCAGCGCAGGCGCTGGGCCGCGTGAAGGACAAGAATGCGGTGCAGCCGTTGATCGATATGGTTAAAGCCAATAACGACCAGGACGTGTACATCCGTCATGCGGGTGTGCTTGCGCTTTCCCGCATAGGCGAGGTGGCACCGATCGTCGCATTGGCCAACAGCCCTGAAAAATCGTTGCGCATTGCCGGAGTGCTCGTGCTTCGCCGGATGAAGAACGAGCAGATCAGCGCGTTCCTGAAAGATAAGGACGAATACATCGTAACAGAAGCTGCTCGCGGTATTAATGACGACTTGTCCATTCCGGCAGCATTACCAGCTCTGGCAGCTGTTTTAAAGGAAAAAGGGTTCACATCGGAGCCATTGCTGCGCCGGGCTATCAATGCAGCCCTCCGTGTGGGCGGCGATGCACAATTGAACGACCTCATCGCATTCGCAAAGCGTAAGGATGTCGACAAAGCAATACGTGCCGAAGCGTTGGCAACGCTGGGGACCTGGGCAAGCCCTTCGGTAACCGACCGTGTCGACGGGCGTTACCGTGGTCCGATGGAGCGCGATCCCGCTGGTGTGAAAGCGAAGATCAAACCGGTGGTTGCCGATCTGTTGCAGGAAAATGAGCCTGCAATCCTGATCGCTACCGCGCAAATGCTGACGAACCTCAATGTGAGCGATAACAACGCGGCCCTCGCAAAAATCCTGAATGACAGCAACGATCCGAAAGTACGTGCGGCAATGCTTGTGGCATTGAACGACCTGAAATATACGGATATGGAAACCGTCATGAAAAAAGGTATGAGCGACGCCGACGCCGACGTGCGTACAGCCGCATTGGGCATGGTAGGAAGCGTTAATATGTCGAAAGAAGCATTAACGGATATTTCCAATGCTATTTTCGAAAAAGGGAGCGTCCGTGAACAGCAGCAAATCCTGAAAGTACTGGGAAGCCTGCCGGTTGCTAAAACGGAAACCATTTTCACGGGCCTGATCGGTAAAATGGCGGATAACAAATTGCCGCAAAACCTGCTGCTAGACCTCGGCGAGGCTGTCGATTCGACCAAATCGAGCACATTACTCGCCAAAATAGCACCGCTCCGCAAGCAGGGTAGCACCGCAGCCGACTATCAGGATGCACTGTTTGGTGGAAACGCGCAGGCGGGCCGTCGCTACTTCATGACGAGTTCGGCTGCCGAATGCGTGCGTTGCCACTCGATCGGCGGACAGGGCGGAGAAGTTGGCCCTAACCTTTCGAACATCGGCAGCGTCCTCACGCGCGAGCAAATCCTGCAAGCACTCGTGGAGCCGAGCGCGCGCCTGTCGCCTGGTTTTGGAATGGTCATGCTCACGCTAAAAGACGGTACTTCCGCAGCCGGGATCCTGGCCCAGGAAAACGAGCATGAACTGATCTTGAAAACCTCGGAAGCAGAGCCGCTGAAAATCGCCGTTTCACGCATTGTCAAACGCGAAAACGTACCATCGAGCATGCCACCGATGGGTAATATCATGTCAAAAAGAGAGATTCGCGACGTGGTGGAATTCCTTTCGGGCTTGAAGAAGTAACCGATAGATCGCTAAATAAAGTAAGCCCCGGAATTTTTAATTTCGGGGCTTACTTTTATGGGCCGATTATCGCATCTTGCAAAGGCAGGATTTTAATTCATCAACACCAAAAAATTCGAATGGAATTCGACAAAAAAGAAGCGGAGGTTGTCAACCGGGCGATTCAATCCTGGGAAGATGAGGCTCGCATTTCGAAGGAACTCGCGACGGAGTTACGGACCAGTTACAGCGTCCGGAATGCAAACGTGGATGCAATTGCCATTTACGCCCTGATTTCGGCGATTTCGTGCGGGTTGCTGGCTTTTGGGGCGCTGGTGTTGGATGAGAAATGGATTGAATTGCTGCGCAAGCGGTGGGGTTTCTCCGAGAATATCGTTGGTATATTGTTCACATTCGTGGCGGGGCTTTTCGTGTACCTGGCCAAGCGGCGCATCGGTAATTCTACGGGCGCGAAAGCAAGCAATGAGGTTTACAATATCGCTATCATTCTGACAGTCGCAATCGCGATCACCTACTGGACGCGTGGGTTGCTTGATGGCCCAGGCAACTATGCATTTCCGCTGCTTTTTGCTAGCATTGCCTATGCCGGAGTCGCTGTTTTCCTTCGATCAACATTGCTCTGGATCGCAGCGATTATCGCACTGGCAGGCTGGTGGGGTGCGCAAACGCATTACTGGTCGGGCGGGAGCTTTCGCTTCCTGGGCATGAATTACCCGCTTCGTATGACGGTATTCGGGCTGGTGATCTGGGGGATGTCGTGGGTAGTCGGGCAAGTACGCTCACTTGCCTTTTTGAAGGATGTGACTTTTACAATTGGCCTACTGCTGTTTCTCGTCGCTGGCTGGACCTTGTCGATTTTCGGTAACTATGCCGACTATGAAGGGTGGAAGATGCTTAAACAAAGTCACTTCTGGTTCTGGGCAGTCGGTTTTACACTGGTACTGGCGGGAATGCTTTATTATGCATTTCAATACAAGCAGGAAACCTTGCGCGACCTTTGCCTCGTTTTCTTCTTGCTGAATATTTATACCCGCTATTTCGAATATTTCTGGGATCGTACCAACGCAGGGATTTTCTTTGCATTGCTGGCGTTATCCTTTTGGTTCGTAGCCAAAAAAGCCGAGCAGTGGCGCGGCAAAACCGCCGGCTGAGCCTTAATTTTAGTTAAATACCTTATCATGAGCAATATCAGACCCATCCGCCCCGAAGAAGTTGACTTGATCCATTTCCTGCTCGAAAAACTGGAATTCGATCCGATCGATTATCCTGTGAGTGAAATGGTGGATGAATATGAAGGTGGGAAAATGGGTAGTATCAGCCTTGGCGGCGATGTGAATGCTTACGCAGGAGACCTGATTCAGGCCGAGTACGTCGATATCGATAACACGCCGGTGGTCATTACATTGACACAGGATACCAACGGCCGATTGCTCGACCTCGATTTTTGGAAAGTAGATTTCACCAAATTATTGGAATACCCCACTCCCGACCGGCTGATATTCGGCAAGACGCCCGAGGAATAACCCGTTACTCCTCCTCGTAATCCAGCTCCTTGCCATAAGTTTCCTCCATCTGCCAGAGCGATAGCAACGCCAGCGAAAAGCATAATGCGCCCACAATAGCGCCTGAATGCAAAACGCCCGAATCCTTTTTCAGGAACTGGAACAATGGCAACGTGAGCAAAACCGTTGCACGTACATTATTGGCAACCGATGTAGTGACCGTCGCGCGCAGATTGGTACCGAATTGCTCGGCCGTGGTAGTGAGGAACATGGCAATGTAGCCGATCGAGAAGCCAAGCCACATGTAACAAATGTACAATGTAGTGGCATTGTTGATGCCTCCGGAAAGTAACCACACCACGCCAGCCAGCGTCATCAGCATCATCAGCAATATCGCTTTTCGCCGTGAATGCATCCATTGGCTCAGTATCCCGCTAAAAAAGTCGCCTGTGACAACGCCTATGTACGTGTATAGCACGCAGGTACCCGCCTGGACTTCGTCGGTAATTCCTAGCGCTTTGGCAAATTCGTTACCAAAAGTGGAGTAAATGCCTATTACCATGTACGTTGGCAAACCAATGCCCATGCACCGCACATAGCGCACGAACCGCGACCAGCTGGTGAATATCGTCCACCAGGGCACAGGCTTGGAGCCCCGTTTTTCCAGACTTTTATTAAAAACAAAGGATTCGAGTACATTAATGCGCAAAATCAGCAGAATCAATCCCATACCTCCGCCGATGAAATAGGCCATCCGCCAGTCCGTAAGTTTTACAGCAAAAAACGCTGCAATGGCACCGGCCAGGCCTACACTTGCCACAACCGAAGCTCCGTAACCTCGTAATTCCTTTGGCAATATCTCGGCTATCAATGTAATGCCGGCGCCCAGTTCACCTGCCAGGCCGAAACCCGCAATAAACCGCAGCATCGAATAGATTTCAACATTTTGAGTAAAACCACAGGCGATATTCGCCAGCGAATAGGTCAATATCGAGCCGAAAAGGACGGACCGACGGCCGAGCTTATCCCCCAATATCCCCCACATAAAACCACCGACAAGCAGCCCGGCCTGCTGCCAGTTGTAAATGTTAGCGCCAATCTGCGAGATTTCCTCTTCCGAAAGCCCGAGGTCTTTCAGGCTGGGAACGCGCACGATATTGAAGAGCAGCAAATCGTACACATCCACGAAATAGCCCAGCGAGGCTACGATGACGGGTAATGTAAGTACGGCGCTGAGTTTGGGCTGAACAGGCATGACGGCGGTCATAAAGGTGTTTTCGTTTATTCGTCAAAAGGTTTGCGGCGCATCGACTTAATGGCGGCGTTGCGTTGTTTGGCCTTCAATCTGTCAAGTTTGGAGGCCAATGTAGGCCTGGTAGCTTTGCGGTCTTTTTCGACGGTAAGTGCCTGGCGGACGAGGCGATCGAATTTCTCGACAACCTTTTCCTTGTTGGCCAGCTGCGAGCGCTCAGTCTGGTGATATAATACGAGCACTTTACCGTTCGTTAATCGGTTGGATAATTTTTCGGTCAGCTTTTGCTTGTCCTCGCCGGTCAGGAATTGCGAATTCGGGATATCAAAACGCAGTTCTACCTTTGTTTCGACCTTATTCACATTTTGCCCTCCCTTACCACCGCTCCGGGCTGTCTGAAAGACGAGTTCGGAATGCAGGATTTCAGGATTTATCATTGGTAATTAAAGTTTTGTTAACACGTGTTAATGTCCGGCGGGGCCATTAAACCAGAATCTAAAAGTAACGTCCAAGAATCGATTTTTAAACAACAGGAAAACAATTAAAAACATAAAGTCATGGACACCATGCGTACACTAAGAATAATCGGTCTGCTCATTTTAATGCTCGGCGGTGTTTCGGTTTCTAACAAAACCCAGGCACAACCCGGTTTCAGGATCTCATTTGAAACTTTCTATGACGAGCTTTCTCCCTACGGCCGGTGGGTGCGTAATCCGCATTACGGTTCCGTCTGGATCCCCGACGTTCCCCGTGGCTTCCAGCCCTACTCCACCGCGGGTTATTGGGAACAAACGGAATATGGAAACACCTGGGTTTCGGAATACGATTGGGGCTGGGCTCCATTCCACTACGGCCGCTGGTCTTACGACGACTATTACGGCTGGTTCTGGGTACCCGATTACGAATGGGGACCTGCGTGGGTTAACTGGCGCTCGGGTGGCGGCTACTACGGCTGGGCACCGCTGGGGCCGGGTGTGAATATCAATGTGTCGATCAATATTCCGTCGTTCTGGTGGGTGTTTGTACCGCAACGCTATGTACTGAGTCCCAGCTGGCATTCTTACTGCGCTCCGCAACGACGCGTATCGCATTATTACAACAACACCGTGGTAATTAACAACTATTACCGAAACAATAACCGCACGTATGTATACGGCCCGCGCCGCGACGAGATCGAACGTATTACCCGCAGAAGCGTACCTGTACGTACGATCGACGCCAGCCCGAGAGGTCGGGGACGGGTGATTATCGCCGACCGCGGCAATGGCCGGTACGACTATGGAACCCGTGACAACGACCGCGGAGGCCGCACCATCGACGCCAACCCGCGTATCGACAGAAGCAACCGCAACGACGATAACCGCGTTGAACCTGGTGACAATTCAAGACGTGGCTCGCGTAATCCATTCGAAGACCGTAACAATGGCCGTAACGAACGCAACCGCGAATCGAATGATAATCGCAGCGATCGCTACGAAGCTCCCAATCCGGGCCGAAATGACCGCTACGAAACGCCGAATCCAAGCCGGAATGATCGCAACGAAGCACCTAACCGCTCGGAACGCAACCGCGACTACGGCAACCCGGGCAATAGCCCCGAACGTAACGGAGGCTTTGGTGGACGTGCCGAACGCGTGGAACGTCCGAACATTGAACGCCCTGAAAGACAGGAACGCAGCAACCGGACATTCGAACCGGCACCGCGCGTAGAACGGCAGGAAAGAAGCGCACCGGAGCCACGCAGCAACGACCGTGGTAACCGTGGCGGCGACAACGGAGGCGGCAATCGCGGCGGCGGCGATAATGGAAACCGTGGCGGAGGCGGCGGTTCCAGCGAACGCAGCGGCAGAGGACCAAGATAATTGCAAGCCTTAACATAAAAACAACCCGGCGGGATAGTAGTATTCTCCACCGGGTTGTTTTTGTTTATGAAGACTTTCGATTTACGTTTCGAAAACAGATAAAAATGTTATTTTTAGCTTGATCCCCAACCCACGGTATTGAATGGAAATACAATTTGACATTGAGTTCAAAGAGAGTGCACCCAAGTACATGCAAATCATCAAATCGCTTTTGCAGGCGATTAGTAAAGGAAAGCTGAAACGAGGCGACAAGATCCCTTCTATTAACCAGTTAAGTGAAGAATACCTGCTTTCCCGCGATACCGTCGAAAAGGCCTACAAGCACCTCATCAAGGACGGCGTGCTGATTTCAGTTCGCGGAAAAGGCTATTTTATCAACCGAGTGGATATTGAAACGTCGCTGCGCATTTTGTTGGTTTTTAATAAGATCAGCAACTATAAAAAACAGGTTTACAATGCATTTGTTGAGAATATCGGCCGCAATGTGAACGTCGACCTGCATATTCATCACTCCAATACCAATATTTTCAAAAACCTGATCAAGAATAGCCTGGGCGAGTACGACTATTATGTGATCATGCCGCATTTCTATGAAAAAGCAGAGGAGGCTATCGAAACGCTGAAAATGATCCCGCCTGAAAAGCTGATCCTGCTCGACAAGGACATCGAGTTCAACAGCAAAAAGCATTCGTCCGTTTTCCAGAATTTTGAAAAGGACATTGTATATGCGCTCAATGAAGCCGTGGATTTATTGAAGGTTTACAGAAAGCTGATCCTCATTTTCCCCACCATGATCCGCTATCCGAAGGAAATCATCAAAGGTTTCCGGATTTTCTGCATCCAGCACGAGTTCGAGCACGAGATCATGTATGATTTTCATGAAAACGGCGTGGCTGTGCAGGATACGGCTTATGTGGTGATTGAAGAAAATGATCTGGTGAATCTGATCAAGAAGTGTAAAGAACAACAACTTACCGTTGGGAAAGACATTGGCATTATCTCCTACAACGAGACACCGCTGAAAGAAATCTTGCTCGACGGCATTACCACCATCTCCACCGACCATGAGCAAATGGGTAAAACTGCGGCAGAGATTATCAAGGAAGGGAAGCGGGCGATTGTCAAAAACCCGTTTACGCTGATCAGGCGGAAGTCGCTTTGATGGATGTCAGTCTGAGCGGACGGGGCCGCCCGCTCAGACTGACATCCTTAAAGCCCCGTCGCTACCGTCAGCTTACCACGCTCGTTAAGCAGCTCATTGCGCACACCCAGGTGACGGTACAGACCGATCGGGTCGAGCGAGCCGCCGCTCAGGCGCATGGCCTCGCGTACGAGCGGGCGCACATCCGTGCGGAATGCGTTTTGCAGGATTTGCTGGGCAAATACCACGTCGTTTTCGACCCGAGCCTGTTCCAGTTTTTTGCTATCGACGAGCAAAGCCTGCGCCTGTGCGATCAATATTGCTTCTACCGATTGCAGCAAATCTTCCAAAGGATCTTTCACATTGTGGCTGGCGTCGATCATCCATGCGTAAGTATCGCTTGCGCGGTTGGCGCGTTTCATACCTTCTACAAGCTCAACGAAGATCAGGAACAGCTGGTAAGGACGGATAGCGCCTACGGTAAGGTCGTCATCGCCATATTTAGAATCGTTGAAATGGAAACCAGCCAGTCGGCCTTCCATCATCAATGTCGCTACAATTTGCTCGATGTTTGCATTAGGCAAATGGTGTCCCAAATCAACCAGTACATCCGCTTTCGGACCGAGTTTCTGACAGAAAAGCAGCGAACTGCCCCAGTCCTGGATCACGGTTGAATAGAAATTGGGCTCGTAGGCTTTGTATTCCACATAAACCTTCCAGTCGTCGGGCAATGCTGCATAGATTTCCTGCAATGATTCGAGCGTGTTCTGGAATGCCCTTACAAAATTCGACTGACCCGGGAAGCAAGAGCCGTCCGAAAGCCAGATCGACAATGCTTTGGAACCGAGGTTCTCGCCGTGTTTAATTACTTCAATATTGTGTTCGACCGCCTGCTTTCGCACCTTCGCGTCTACGTGCGAGAGCGAGCCGAATTTGTATGAAAGCGCCTGGTCCTTCTGGTCCTGGAATGTATTCGAGTTCACCGCATCGAATTTCAGGTCCAGCGATGCCGCGAGGTCTATAATCGGTTGGGCCTGGCCTGGAATGTCCCAGGGAATATGCAGCGAAATAGAGCCGCTGGAACGGTTCAATGTGTGCAGCAAGCCTACATCTTCGATTTTCTCTTCCAATGAACGGGGCTCTCCTACTCCCGAGAAACGCCCAAAACGTGTACCGCCGGTGCCCAATGCCCAGCTCGGAATCGCGACCTGGAATGCTTCCAGCAATTTTACAATGTCTTTGGCATTGATCCCCTGCTCACCCAGCTGCTCTTGGAGGAATATGAACTGGTTGTTATGCCGCGAAAACAGGCTGTCGTTATGCTGGTCGATCTGATATTGTTCAATTTTCATCTGGATAGAATTAAAAAGACTTGGCAAGTTGAAAAACCCGCCAAGTCTGATTTAACATATTTTGATCATTAGCGAAGGAATGCCGCAGGAACACCGCCGTCGACGTTGATCACGTTTCCGGTGCTTTTGTTGAGCAAGCCGCTCACGAAAATGTACACGCCGTTTGCGATGTCGTCCGTATGGATTTCCGCATTCAGCACGGTTCTTTTTGCATAGTAAGCCGGCAGTTCTTCCACTTTAATGCCGTATGCTTTCGCACGTCCGGCAGCCCAGCCGCTTTCCCAGATCTTGCTTCCGGCGATTACCGCGTCCGGGTTCACCACGTTCACGCGGATTCTGTCCGGGCCGAGTTCAGCAGCCAAAAGGCGCGACATATGTTGCTGAGCAGCCTTGGCCGTTCCATAAGCCACGTTGTTCGGGCCGGAAACGATACCATTCTTGCTAGCGATGTTGATAATATCGCCGCCCAGTCCTTGCTGACGCATGATAGCAACCGATTCCTGCGATACCAGGAACTGGCCTTTTACCAATACATCCTGCAAAATATCCCAGTCTTTGATCGTAGTATCCGCCAATGGTTTCGAGATCGACAAACCTGCGCAGTTTACCACGATATCCACACCGCCGTATTTCAGTTTAGTCGCATGCAATGCAGCTTTGATCGCCTCGTCGTCGAGCACGTTCGCCACGGTCGTATCCGAAAAGTCCTTGCCGAATTTCGCATCGAATTCCGCTTTGGTTTCGGCCAATGCTTTTTCGTCGATATCCGAAATCACCACGCAAGCACCTTCCTGCAACAGTTTCTGAGCGATTGCCTTGCCGATACCGCCCGAGCCGCCGGTTACGAATGCGACTTTACGCGATACCGATTTTTCTTTCGGCATACGCTGCAATTTCGCTTCTTCCAGCAACCAGTATTCGATGTCGAATGCCTCCTGCTCGGGCAATGAAACGTAAGAAGAGATCGCCTCGGCGCCTTTCATTACATTAATTGCATTAATATAAAACTCAGCCGCAACGCGGGCAGTCTGCTTGTCTTTCGCGAACGAGAACATACCTACACCTGGCAACAGGATAATCACCGGGTTCGGGTCACGCACGGCGGGGCTGTTGGAATGCTTGCAACGTTCGTAGTAAGCAATGTAGCCTTCGCGGTATGCTTCAAATTGCGGGCGAATGTGTTCGAGGATTTCGGCGTCGGCCGCTTCCAGTTTTTCGAATGGCAGGTCGAGCACCAACGGACGGATCTTCGTGCGCAGGAAGTGGTCGGGGCAGCTGGTACCGAGTGGCGCCAGTTTGTCCAGATCATGGCTCGCGATGAATTCCAATACACGCTCGTCATCGGTAAAGTGACCGATCATCGCCTGTTGCTCGGAAGCCAGACCGCGCAAATAAGGCGCCAGCTTGCCCGCTATTGCAGCGCGCCGCTCTTTCGGCTCGCTTTCCAGACGCGCGCCCCCGAAAACGGGACGGCTCTTGCCATAGTTCTCGGCCAGGTATTCCGACGCTCTTTCGATTGTATCGAGCGTATTAATGTAAGATTCGTAAGCAGTATCACCCCAGGTGAACAATCCGTGACCACCCAATACGATACCGCGAATGCCCGGATTGTCGTTCAATGCCTGTTCGAGTTGCAGACCCAGGTCGAAGCCCGGACGCTGCCAGGGCACCCACGCCAGTTCTCCGTTGAACAGTTCTTTGGTAATGGCTTCACCCTCTTTCGATGCCGCGATCGCGATCAGTGCATCAGGGTGCAGGTGATCGATGTGCTTGAAAGGCAGCAAGCCGTGCAGCGGCGTGTCGATAGACGGAGCCTTTGATTTCAGGTCGTAAATGCAATGGTTGAACAGCTCCACCATTTCGTCTTCGAATTCGAGTCCGCGGTAAATGCTTTTCAGGCTGTGCAGGCGGTCGACATACAGACCGGCCAGTCCGCTTCTTGTTAAAGTACCAATATCGCCACCTGAACCTTTGATCCACATCACTTCCACGGGGTTGCCCGTCAGCGGATCTTTTTCGATGGTTTTACAGCTCGTGTTTCCACCAGCATAGTTGGTCAGGCGAAGATCTGCACCCAACAGATTTGAACGGTACAGAAGAAGTGCTACCTGATCATCACCCAGGGAAGCGGCCTTCTCTTCATCCCATAAATAGCTTACATACCTGTACTGGCTTACTTTAGAACTGCTCATATTTGTTTCCTGATTTTTTATCATTTTGAGGTAAAAGCGCTTCTTTCCTGAAAGTATTTTAACAGATTAATACTACTCTGAACTTATGTGCAAGATTAGGAAACTTAGCAATGCACACCGTCCTGTTGTATCCTGCATGTTGAAATAATTTGAGAATTAATGTGAGAATTGGAAGTTTTTGTATAAAACAAATGGCCTGAACCATGCTTGTAACAGTTCAGACCATGAAAAACAGAAATAACCTTACTGTACCTATCGCTTTATTAGCAATTTCTTCGCGACATCGCCGATCTTGATCGTGTAAATCCCTTCTTTCAAATCTTTCAAATCGAGCTTACCGCCTACCAGTGCTGCGTCGGTAACCACCGACCTGCCCGCTGGCGTAAAAACCGACACTATGTCATTACCACCCGTTCCTTCTACCGTCAGTTCAGTCTGTGCCGGGTTCGGGTAAATATTGATCACCGCTTTTCCGGCCCTTACCACAATTACTTTCGAATGTTCAGACTTCCCGTCATAATCCAGCTGCTTCAAACGGTAATAGCCTGTTGCCAGCGGACTGAGATCGGTAAAGTGATAAAACTGATCATCTTTTGTATCGCCACTTCCGTCCACAAAACCAATCTTCTCGAACGTCCGCGCATCGGCGCTGCGTTCGATTTCGAAGCCTTTGTTGTTGGTTTCGGAAGTAGTTTTCCAGGTGAGTTTGGTTTGGTTGGATTCGGATTTGCCTCGAAAGTCAACTAGGGTTACGGGGAGCGTAGCACTATAAGTCTCACTTACGAGCATCAAAGTCGTCACGACGGAATTATTCACCGTAACATAATAATTTCCGTCTTCCTGTATCACAAATGTACTATCGCCGGTTTTCGTGGCCACCAATTCGCCAAAACGATACCAACGGTAGGTATTATTGGCAAGTGTCCCGCCCGCATACACCGACAATACTTTGTTATTGATAGTAATCGGCAGATTCTGTTGTTGTATACCGCTCGAAAGTTTGGGAAAGTTTTCCTCCAACCCGTCAAAAGTAAATTTGTTGCCATACAAAGTCAGCGCGCCTGGGTCGAAATTGCTGACGTTTGGCAAGCGACGACCTAAGTTATTCTCAGAAAATACCATTTTCCGAATCTGGGTGAGGTTATTGATAGTAGCAGGCAAGCTACCAGACAATTCACAATCTGTTATGACCAGGGTATTCAGTTTCGCCAGATTTCCAATTTCTGCGGGAACATTTCCGCTCTGCCGAATACCTGCAAGCATTATGGATGTCGCATTTACAAGGTTGCCCAGCTCTTTAGGTATTTGCCCCGAAAATCCGGCATAGGTAATCGTCAATGAATTTAAGTTAACAAGGTTCCCGATCCATCCCGGTATGGCACCCGAAAATCCCGGCGTTTGTATCGACAACGTTTTGATCGTCGTCATGCTACCAATTGCAGACGGCAGGTTACCGAGGTTGGGAATCGAGGGCAATGCCCTTCCTGCAAGAAGTGAAAGACTTTCCAGATTCGTCAGGTTTCCAATCGACTCAGAAATAGGCCACAAAGGAGTAAAGGAAAGCGTTTTTAAGCTTGTAATTCCCCAAAGCACATCGATTCCTTCCATGCCGAAAAAATTGTCGACCAGATTTAGATTTTCGAGATTGGTCAGGTTTGCGAACTCTGCAGGAATTTTTCCCGTCAACGGCGGATACAGGTTCAGTCCATGGTTTGCTAGCGAAAGATCCCGGAGTGCTGTAAGGTTTCCGATTTCCGGAGGAAGCTGCCCGCTCAGTTCATTACCTCCGAGATCGATACTCACTACGCGACCATTCTCGCAGGTAACTCCGAACCAGCCGCAGGGACTATCTCCTGGCTGACTAGGCAATGGCCAGGGGTTGTCGCGTTCGGAATACCAATTTGGGCCACCGGCGGCATTATAGAGTGCAACCAATGCGAGCCGGTCTCCTTCGAGCGTTTGTGCGAAAGAATTGATTGAACAAAGAAGAAGAAGGAACGATAAAACTTGTTTCATACATGAACTTTATGACAATAACTTTCCCATAAAGTTCATGTTTTTCTATTAAATATTTACAATCGGTTACAAACTTCCACTACATTATTTGCTGATCAGCAATCTCCTCGTGTCTGTTCCGATTTGGATAGTATACAGGCCAGGCTTTAAAGATTGTACGGAAACAGGTTTTCCTGCATCAGCTTGCGTTTTCAAAACAATCCGGCCAGTCTCATTCACAACTTGCAGATCCTTCACACCTTCAAAACCCGAAGCGATCACTTCGTATGAAGCAGGATTAGGATAAATTTTAAATACGGCGTCGCTTCTTTTCAGCTTGATGATTTTGGAGTATTCAGATTTCCCGTCATAATCCAGCTGCTTCAAGCGGTAATAGCCTGTTGCCAGCGGGTTGAGATCGGTAAAGTGATAAAACTGATCATCTTTTGTATCGCCACTTCCGTCCACAAAACCAATCTTCTCGAACGTCCGCGCATCCGCGCTGCGTTCGATTTCGAAGCCTTTGTCGTTGGTTTCGGAAGTAGTTTTCCAGGTGAGTTTGGTTTGGTTGGATTCGGATTTGCCTTCGAAAGAGACAAGGGTTACGGGGAGTCTAACCGACACGTGGTCTTTTGTAATCAACGTCAAACCCGGCACCAGGCTGTTCGTCACTTCTACCCGGTAAATACCCTCCCCATCCAAATCTATGTATCGGTCACCGGTCTGCGTCGTAGTCAGTGCATTGTTCTTAAACAGTTTGTATGTATTATTAGCCTCCGTGCCGCCCGCGTAGACTTCAATGCTAGCTGCTGTACAACCCAGGCACAACGGATAAGTCAATTGCGCATCGATCAAATCTTGCTCCAAATATTGATCAAGGCGGCTGATATTGGACTCCATACCAGAAAAGTTGAAGGCATTATTATTGATTCTTACCTCAGCGGCCACAGGAATCCCAAGAACATTAGGGATCGGACCAGTCAGATTATTGTATGACAAATCCAGTTTCGTCAGTTTGGTCAGGTTATTGAATGAGGCTGGAATAGTACCGGTAAGCGCGTTCTGGCTCAAATCCAGTACTTCCAGATTCGAAAGCAAGCCTATTGAGGACGGAACAGAGCCAGTGGCATGAGCATTGCGCAGGATCAGTGTTTTCAGCTTTGTGAATGTTCCAAAAAACGACGGAATCGAACCTAAATTCGTCGAAGTCGGAAAGGGATAATCTTCTGCTGCCATCCGCAGATATTCCAGATTGGTGAGATTAGCAAAGCTTGTCGGCACGTTCCAATATGGCGTTATGGATAAATGCTTAAGATTCGTGAGACTACCTATGACCTGAATATTCGGCCCCTCTATCCTGTTTTCACTAATATCCAGGTATTCCAGGTTAGTCAGGTTACCCAGTTCCGCGGGCAGATTTCCCTGGAACTGAGGAAGCTCATCCCCTGCTCCCGAAAGGTCTAGATGTTTCAAAGCGGTTAGGCTTCCGACTGCTGCCGGTATCGCTCCATAAGCATCATTCTGTTCCATAATGAGACTGGTCACACGCCCGCCTTCGCAGGTAACTCCATACCAGCCGCAGGGATTATCTCCTGGATTTCCGGGGACAGTCCAACCGGTATTGTTAAACCAATTATCCCCACCGGTAGCCTGGTAGAATGCGATGAGCGCCAGCCGGTCTGTTTCCAGCGACTGACTATAAGATTGCAGGGAAATAAAAAGGCACAAGAGCACAAGCAGACATTTCTTCATAGCGTTGCTAAAAGGTTAAGTAAAGTCCTGATGAACGTTGAGCGGGTGCCTGGGCTGGCAGAAAGACGCAGCCGGTACTATAAGAATATTGTATATACAAATGTAACCGAATGCACAATAGAATGCGCACCGGTTACAAAAAATTATTGAAGTTTAATACTAGATTACACGCTACCAGTCAATCACTTCCAGGTGAGGCCCATATTGCGGAAGAGGAATGCGTAAATGTCCGCCTGGGTTTCCAGGGCTTTTTTGGTGTTGCTCGCCCCATGACCGGAATTGGTATCGATCCGGATCAACAAGGGATTGGAGGATGTTTTGCCGGCTTTTGCCTGCAACTCAGCAGCGTATTTAAAAGAGTGTGCGGGAACTACGCGGTCGTCGTGATCGGCGGTGGTGATCATCGTGGCGGGGTAATGACCGCCTGCTTTGATGTTGTGAAGCGGGGAATAGCCGTACAATACCTTGAACTCCTCGGCATTATCACTGCTTCCGTAGTCGGCAATCCAGTTCCAACCGATGGTGAATTTGTGAAAACGGAGCATGTCCATTACGCCCACAGCGGGTAATGCCACTTTGAAAAGCTCGGGACGCTGGTTCATAACCGCCCCTACAAGTAACCCGCCGTTGGAACCACCCTGAACGGCCAGTCTTTCGGGAGAAGTGTATTTTTCACGAATCAAATATTCCGCCGCAGCGATGAAATCATCAAACACATTCTGCTTTTTCAGCTTCATGCCCTGCTCGTGCCATTTTTCACCATATTCGCTGCCACCTCTCAAATTGGCCTGAACAAATATACCGCCCTGGTTGAAGAACGGGATACGGGTAGGGCTAAACGCGGGCGGCAAGCTGACATTGAAACCACCATAACCATACAGGATTGTCGGATTGGTACCATCCAATTTCAAGCCCTTTTTATAAGTAATGAATGCAGGAATGCGGGTTCCGTCCTTGCTTGGGTAAAATACCTGCTTCGTTTCGTAGTCCGATGGCTTGAATGCCACTTCGGGTTCGCGGAAAACGCTGCTTTTACCGCTCGCAATGTCATATCGGAAGATCGTCGAAGGATAATTGAAAGAAGTATAGGTGTAGAACACGAAGGTATCCTCTTTATCCCCTCCAAATCCTGCCGCAGAACCCAATCCGGGCAGTTCGATTTCACTTTCAACAATACCCTTGGGATCATATACGGACACGCGGCTCGTGACATCTTTCAAATAGGAAGCAAACAGCTTCCCGCCTGCCAACTGTGCGTATTCAAGCGGTTCCTTGCGCTCTGATAACACTGTTTCCCAATTCCGGCCAGCCGTTTTGAAAAGCATAACCTTGCCATTCGGTGCATTATCGTTGGTTTCTACCAGGAAATCCGCGCCGATGTTTTCGATAATGCGGAAACTGGCGTCCGTGATCTCCTCCCGGATCGGGACAAAACGACTTTCACCCTTTTTCAATACCCACACCCCGTTACCGTCTTTCCCCTTTCCACGATCGCTCACAGTCAGGACCGCATATTCCTCGTCCTCGGTCGTGCCGACAGTGTGGAAACGCTGCGGGTTCGCGGGATCTTCGAACACCAGCCTATCCTCCGCCTGTGCCGTACCGACGCGGTGAAAGAACACCTGGTGATTTTCGTTTTTGGCAGCCAATGCGCTGCCATCCGGCTTGGGGTAGCGACTGTAATAAAAGCCATCGCCCTGCCATGAAGCTCCCGAAACTTTCACCCATTCCACTTTGTCGGCGAGCATGGAGAGGTCTTTCATATTCATCACCTGGTATTCCTGCCAGTCGGAGCCGCCTTTCGAGAAGCCGAATACCGCATGGGCTCCGTCTTTGGACAAACTGAAAACAGTAAGCCGTGTAGTACCATCGGGCGAAAGCTTGTTCGGATCGATCACTACTTCCGGCGTGCCATTCAGGCCTTTCTGGCGGTACAACACGGCCTGGTTTTGCAAACCATCGTTTTTGTAGAAATAGAAATACTCCCCTTTCTTTCTGGGTGCGGAATATTTAGGGTAGTTGTAAGCCTTTTCCAGGTCCTCAAATATCTTTTTCTTAAACGGGATCGCATTCAGATACCCAAATGTGACTTCGTTCTGCTCCTTTACCCACTCCGCTGTTTCCTCGGAACGGTCGTCTTCGAGCCACCGGTAGGGGTCGGCCACTTTCACACCGTGGTATTCGTCGAAATGCTCCTGCTTTCTCGTTTCAGGATATTCCAATTGCTGAGCATTGCCTTGTACCGACAATGCTGATGCTGCCATTAAAGTCATCAGAAAAAATTTTGAATCCATAAAAACGGCCGCTATTTAATGATCTCCACTTCCAGGGAACTTGGAGCTCCGGCCTGATGATAAATCGTGTGTTTAGCAGTGGTAAAATCCGAATCCTCTGCTTTGTAGATATTCCCTATGTACTTCTGCGGGTTGCGGTCGAACAGCGGGAATGCCGTGCTTTGCACTTGCACCATCACGCGATGGCCCTTTTTGAAGGTATGCAGCACATCCTGCAAACGGAATTTCAGATCGGTAATTTTGCCCGCAACAACCGGTTCCGGTTTTTCGAAACTGTTACGGAAGCGGGCACGCATTACTTCGCTCCGTACCATTTGCTGATAACCGGCGAGTACCACTTTCGGATCGGGCATATAGGCGTGGTTCTTTTCGTCGTCAGGGTAAACGTCGATCAGTTTCACAAAGAAATCGGCATCGGTACCGGTGGTGCTAAATTTCAGCAAGGCATTAATTTCGCCTCCAAGGGTAAGGTCTTCGGTCAGGATATCCGTTTCGAAAACGAGCACGTCGGGGCGGGTCCCTGCAAAGCGCTGGTCTTCCGACATATATTCAAATGGCGTAAAACCCGACATTTGCTTGTAATTGGCCGTGTAAGGCACCGGTTTCGACGGGTCGCTCACGTATTCGGTCACCGATTTGCTTTCTTTCGGCGCATCGAAATCCAGTTTACCTTTTGAATGGAAATAAAGCTTGCGTTTTTCCGCATTTGCTACCGGCCATTTATCGAACGTCTTCCATTCTTTTTTACCCGTGTCAAACAAATAAGCCTCCGGTAGGCCGGTCTTTCCGTCACCGGCTTCCTTCAAAAAGTGCTTGAAGAATTTCGCTTCAATATTGTTTTGGTAAAAAGTAGCAATGCTATCGCCAAAATAAATGTCGTTGTGCAAAGTATGCCCGGTTTCGCGGCTCCACCGGCCGTGCCCAAATGGCCCTACCACCAATGTATTGTACATGGAAGGATTGTTCCTTTCCAGTGTTTTATAGGTATTCAAAGGGCCATACAAATCCTCGGCATCGAACCAGCCACCCACGGTCATGAATGCATGTTTCACGCCTTTCAAATGCGGCAGGATATCGCGTTTTTTCCAGAACTCATCTTTATTGGGATGCTCGACGGTCTCTTGCCAGTAAAAATTCTTTGAATAATATTTGTCAAAATTCTTCAAAGAACCCATTTCCAGGTTGAATGTATAACCGTCCGGCTTTGGCGTGAACATTTCGCCCGCAAACCAGGAATCCGTGGTTGGCTTCGGCGGCTTGATGCCGAAAACCGGGAACGTGAGGTAATATCCCTGCGTAAATGCACCGTTGTGATGGAAATCATCGAAAAAGAAATCGGCGATCGGTGCCTGCGGCGACGAGGCTTTCAATGCGGGGTGACCGGCCAACGCGCTGGCTGTCGTATAAAAACCGGGATACGAAATGCCCCATTGCCCCACACGGCCATTGTTGTTCGCGACGTTTTTAAGCAGCCATTCGATTGTATCGTAAGTATCCGAGGCCTCATCGACGTCGTTGTTACCTTTTTTCTGGTCGATATGCGGCGTCATGTTCGTCCACACGCCCTCGCTCAGGTAGCGGCCGCGCACATCCTGGTATACGAATATGAACTTGTCGCGCATCAGCGTCGGGCTCGGGCCCAGTCGCGGCGGGTATTTATCGGCACCGTAGGGAGCCACGCTGTAACACGTGCGCTGCATTAAAAAGGGGTATTTCTTGTCGGCAGAAGCATCCTTGGGCGAGTAGACGATCGTATGAAGCTTCACGCCGTCCCGCACCGGAATGTCGTATTCCGCTTTCGAATAATTTTCGCGGATGTATTGCTCGTCGGATGCAACTTGTCCATAAACATGCTGAGCCAGCACGATGAGTGCTGCCCGAAGTAGATTTTTGATCATAGTTTGTGATTATTTTCTCTTATAAAAATTCAGTGATACGCTCGCGGCATTTCCCTTTTCACTCAGTGTGTAAAACCCCTTATTTTCATTTTCGAAACAGATCGCCTCACCTTGCGGTTCAAGGGCCACTATCAAAGTTTTGTTCGCGGATTTAACGAGCGTCTGGCCGACAGTTTCACCAGTACTTCTTTTCCAGTAATATACCGCCAGATAGGTACGCACGACGATTTCACCTCCGTCTTTGGAAATGCTGCCCGCGGTAGCAAGTGCAACGCCCGGTACAGTACCTATTTTTTCGGCAACCGTTACATCGTTTGCCGATTGCGGGTAGGCCAATCTGTAAATATTGGTATTCTGCATTTCCTTCGACAACACGAAAATATCCTTCGTTACCGGGTCAACGATCAGTGCTTCGGCATCGCGGGCGCCGTCGGGATAGCTGAAAGTGATCTTTTGCAATGCATTCTGGTTAAAAGAACCGTCGATACCGGTGATTTCAGGGATGCGGTAAATGGTATTGGTGGAAGTAACCGGCTGATTATTGTTACCAATGTCGGCGATGTACACATACGACACGCCATTATCCGGTCCCGGGCCTACCGCCACTTCCTCCCAGTCGTGGTTATTGCTGCCGGGTACATTATATTGTTTGATGCTTTTCCCGTCCTTGCTGACCAGGTACAACGAATTGGGCTGACCGGAATCCTGGATCGTCCAGAGGTAACCGGGCATCGAGGCGCTTGCTGCCATACCCGATGCTTCGTCGATCACACCGGCGGCGACCGGGAACTGTTCGGGGGTTGTTTCGAACTGGTCGGAGTTGCCATTTCCGCCGGGTGACGGCTCCGGGTCGCTGCATGAACAGGTTACGGAAAAAACAAGTGAAGAAAGTAGCAGCCCCACTCGTCCGCCCACGCTGTCATATATTTTCATAGAAAACACTTCATGTTAGATTTGCTAAAAATACGTACTTTTGCCGCATTTATTATCAGCGACTTTCATTATATCAGTATTAAAATAGTTATATGTTACGTACACATACCTGCGGGGAATTAAGCTTAGGACATGTAAATCAAGACGTTGTATTATGTGGTTGGGTTCAGCGTGTCCGCGACAAAGGAGGCATGATCTGGCTCGATCTGCGTGACCGTTACGGCATCACCCAGCTTCTTTTCGAAGAGGGCAAAACCCCTGCAAATGTGTTGGAAACTGCCCGCTCGCTAGGCCGTGAATTCGTGATTTCGGCCAAAGGTTCGGTGATCGAACGTCTGTCTAAAAATGATAAGATCGCCACCGGCGACATCGAAATCCGCGTGGCAGAACTCAGCATTCTGAACCCCGCGAAACTGCCCCCGTTCCTGATCGAAGACGAAACCGACGGCGGCGACGATATCCGCATGAAATACCGCTACCTCGACCTTCGCAGAAATACGGTTCGTCAAAACCTCCAACTACGTCACCAGGTTGCACGTTACACCCGCGCTTACCTCGACAATCTGAATTTCATCGAAGTAGAAACGCCGGTTCTGATCAAATCCACACCGGAAGGCGCCCGCGATTTCGTAGTACCTAGCCGGATGAACCCCGGAGAATTTTATGCTTTGCCCCAATCGCCACAAACATTCAAACAGCTTCTGATGGTGGCCGGTTTCGACCGTTACTATCAGATTGTAAAGTGTTTCCGCGACGAGGATTTGCGCGCCGACCGTCAGCCTGAGTTCACCCAGATCGACTGCGAGATGTCGTTTGTAACCCAGGAGGATGTGTTGAATACATTCGAGGGTATGATCCGCGAGCTTTTCTCGAAAGTGAAGGGATTCGACCTGCCGACAGTTCCCCGCATGACTTACGCCGATGCCATGCGTCTCTATGGCTCCGACAAGCCGGATATCCGTTTCGACATGTCATTTGTCGAGCTGAAAGGCGAAGACCGGGACCTTACTTCCGGAAAAGGTTTCGGCGTATTCGATGATGCCGGCCTTGTGGTGGGTATCAATGCTGCCGGCTGCGCGGGTTACACGAGAAAGCAGGTCGACGAGCTGACCGACTGGATCAAGCGCCCGCAAATTGGTGCGAAAGGATTGGTCTATGTGCGTTACAATACCGATGGATCGATCAAATCGTCCGTTGACAAATTTTACACAGAAGAAGAACTTAAAAAATGGGTTGAAGCGTTCGATGCTAAACCGGGCGATCTTTTATTGATCCTTTCGGGACAAGGTGATAAAACCCGCAAGCAACTTAATGAGCTGCGCCTCGAAATAGGCTCGCGCCTGGAGCTGCGCAACCCCGACGAATACCGGGCCTTATGGGTGATCGACTTCCCTCTGCTGGAATTTGGCGAGGAAGAAAACCGCTGGTTTGCAATGCACCATCCATTCACCAGCCCGAAACCGGAGGATATCGGCCTGCTGGATAAAAATCTGGGCCTCGTAAGGGCGAATGCATACGATATGGTTATCAATGGCGTTGAAGTGGGCGGAGGTTCTGTCCGGATATTCGAGAAAGAACTGCAGCGTAAAATGTTTGAAATCCTCGGGTTCTCGGCTGAGGAAGCGCAGGAGCAATTCGGCTTCCTGATGAATGCATTTGAATTCGGCGCACCTCCTCACGCCGGTATCGCATTTGGTTTCGACAGGCTTTGCTCTATTTTCGGCGGTGCCGATTCGATCCGGGATTTCATCGCATTCCCCAAGAACAACTCCGGGCGTGATGTGATGATCGATTCACCTTCGGCGATATCGGCTGGGCAATTGAAAGAGCTGGCAATTAAGGTGGACTGATCCGGCTTGTAGGCCGAATTAGAAACCGGCAAGTCTATTTGTTCGAAGTTTTTGTAGCTTTGCCCCTATATTAGGGGCTTGTAACATTTATAGTCCCTGATTCTAAGTAATATTAAAATACACTGCATGCATTATCCATCTATGACAAGACAATACATTGTCGCGCTTTTCACTGTATTTCTGGCATTATTTAGTTTTCAAGGTTACACTCAGAACACGGCACCCACAACCGCTCCCTCGCAACCCCAGGGTAATACACCCATCAATCCGAGCCAGGCTGTTGAATTCTATAACCAGGCGAAGAATGCCGGGATGTCCGATATGGACATTGAACGTGCCGCCCTCCAGAGAGGATATACACTCGACGACATTTCCTCTATCCGCAGGCGATTGCAGCAAACTACTCAGGATAATACAAAGCGAGATCCTAAACGTGATGCGCTCGACGAAACCAGGGAACAGGACGACCAGGATGAACTGGACGAGGAGACAAATAACGAGAATGACTCGACGTCCCTCCGCCGCGGAAGATCACGCAGATTAAGCAGGACTTTCGGCTCAACCTTCTTTGGCCAGTCGACGGTAACCTTTGAACCGAATCTCCGGATTCCTACACCGAAGAACTACATCCTTGGGCCCGATGACGAGCTCGTAGTCGATATTTATGGGAATTCGGTCGACAATTTTCGCATGAAAATCAGTCCCGAAGGTACTGTTAAGATGCTCAATCTGGCGCCTGTTTATGTGAATGGGCTTACCATCGAACAGGCGAGCGAACGAATTGTTAACAGGCTGCGACAAGCATACTCTACGCTGAACCGCCCGGGTTCAGGAACATATTCAACTATTACTTTGGGAAATGTACGCAGCATCCGTGTAATGGTGCTGGGTGAAGCCCTCAGACCAGGGACCTATACAGTTTCCTCACTTTCCACGGCATTTAACGCCCTTTATGTTTCAGGCGGACCGGGGCGCAACGGCTCGTATCGAAATATAGAGGTTGTGCGGAACAACAAGGTGATCAAAAAGATCGACTTGTATCGTTTTCTTGTAGACGCCGATCTGCAAGATAACATAGCACTGCAAGATCAGGATATCATCTTGATCCGTCCTTTCGATTCACGAATAGAATTAACCGGCGAAGTCAAAAAAACGGGAATATTTGAGGCCAAACCCGGCGAAACGTTAAAGGATATTTTGCGCTACGCCGGAGGTTTTAACCCCGAAGCTTTTACCGGCCTTATCCAATATAAGCGCAATACAGGCAACAACTTTGTGATCGGTTCCATCGATTCGTCCCAGGTGGCGACTTTCCAGCCAAGAAATGGCGACTCTTTCACAGTGAAGCGTATTCTGGATGTAGTTGCAAACCAGGTTGAGATCAGAGGTGCGGTGACCCGTCCCGGCATTTACCCGCTCGACGAGCGCACTAAAACCGTTAAAGAGCTCATTACTATTTCTCAGGGAACCAGCCCCAGAGCATTCCTTAACCGCGCACTCCTCGAACGGGCCAGCGGCGAGACACAAACGGGTTTGGTGGCTATTGACCTAAGAAAGCTCCTGAACGGGGAAATTCCCGATATTGTGCTGCAACCAGGCGACGTTCTGACGATCAAATCGGTTGAGGACCTTCGCGAGTTTACATATCTCTCAATAGGCGGATCCGTAATAAATCCCGGGGAATACTATTACTACAAGGATATTACGATTGCGGACCTTGTGTTTCAGGCCGGTGGCTATACGGAGGGTGGGGTTCCTTACCGTATTGAAGTTTCCCGCCGCGTCAAAAACGATACGACAGGTCTGCCGGAGAACCAGAATGTACGAGTTTTTACGCTCAACGTAGCCGACAACCTTGTAATTAACGAGGACGACCAAAAGTTCGAATTGCTGCCCTATGATATCGTTCTCGTCAGAAAATCGCCGAGATATGAAGTGCAGAAAACGGTAACTGTGGTTGGCGAAGTGATGTACCCGGGAACATATACGATCCGGAACAACTTTGAGAGAATTTCAGATCTGTTTACGAAAGTCGGAGGGCTGAAAAAGGAAGGCTACCTGAAAGGAGCCAAATTCTATCGAAATCAGGAACTCGTCGCCCTCGACCTTCAGGCCATTGCAGACAGACCTTCATTACCCGCCAACCTTCTTCTCGCAGATGGGGATACAATGGTAATTCCCAAAAAGTCTGAAACAATACGGATTCAAGGGGGAGTGTATAATCCTTCGCTCGTGAACTTTGACAAGAACTTTTCATTTAAGGAATATATTTCTCAGGCAGGAGGCTTCACAGAGCGGGCAAGGAAAAGCCGTACCTACGTTTCCCATCCTAACGGACGAACGTATCGAACGACACGGCTTCTATTTTTCCGCTCGTATCCGAAGGTCGAACCCGGTTCAGTGATTACTATTCCAATGAAAACGGAAAGACCAGACAGACAAATGAGCCCTGGTGAGAGAGTCGCGATTATCTCTTTGATAAGCACATTGGCTATTACTGTGATTCGATTCCTCTAACTATCAGCTAATACACACAGTAAAATATTATGTCTCAAAAAATCGTATCGGGCGAACAATACGAGCCAGCATTTGAAGTACATCTGTCTGACATTATCGCCTTTTTTCGAAAATACATTTTGCTTATAGCGATCATAGCGGTAGCATCTGCCATCCTGGGCTACCTTTCCAGCTATATACAAACTGAAAAGTATACTGCCAAAACCATTCTGCTCCCTGAATACAGCGCCGCAAAATCATCACTTTTTGCCCTTGCGGTAAGCGGCAATAATACCGATGGCCCTGGGAACCTGACACCAGACTTGTATCCTAATGTACTAGAAAGCTCGTCCTTTGGCGAGTATCTTTTGAACCAGCCTGTTACTACACAATCCGGTCAAAAGTATGCTACCCTTAAATCATATTTAGCAAAGCCGTCGTCACCAGGATTGCTGGCAAGAATTCGTTCATTTTTCTCTTCCAATAAATCCGCCACCCTCCCGCACGGGCCTAAACTGGATCTCAAAGGTAGCGGGGTACTCTATTATTCGAAGGAAGAGACCGCTTTGATATCCGGAGCAAAAAGTATGGTATCCGCTTCAATTGAACAAAAAAGTAACTTGATCTCCATTGAATCCGAATTACCTGATCCTGTTTTAGCAGCATTGCTGGTGGAAAATGCTAAAAACTACCTTATCGACTATGTTGAGGATGTAAGAACTGCTAAGTTGAATCAGCAATTAACCTTTTTAACCGGCCGAACCGAGGAAGCTAAAAAGCGCCTCAAAAGTGCCGAATATGCGCTTCAAAGCTATCGTGACCAAAACCGGAATGCATTCCTCAATGTTGCGCGCATCGAAGAGCAGCGGTTACAGGCAGAATATACGTTAGCCCAGTCTATCTACTCCGACCTCGTCTTTAAACAGGAACAAATGCGAATAAGAGTAAAGGAAGAAAGGCCTGTTTTTAAAGTGCTTGAAACGACAAAAGTTCCTCTGACAACCAGCAGCCCCCATCGATTGATTATGGCGATACTTTTTGCAGGAATAGGTGCATTTGCCAGCCTGCTGTATATCGCTATTGTCAAAGAAAAATTTCACCAAAAATTAATGAAGGGCTAATCCGTCCTCATTGATCTGTCATAATTTTCATTCACACTAACGCGTAACATTAAACTATGAAGGTTGTCTTACTTGCGGGGGGTCTTGGGACCAGATTATCCGAGGAAACTGTGTCGAGACCTAAACCGATGGTAGAGATTGGCGGAAAGCCTATTCTCTGGCACATTATGAAAATCTACGCGGCACACGGCTTCAATGACTTCGTAATTTGCCTCGGATACAAAGGCTACGTAATCAAAGAATACTTTGCTAATTACTTTCTTCACCAGTCGGATGTTACCTTCGACATGAAGGAAAATAAAATGGAAATACACAACTCGCAAGCCGAACCATGGAAAGTAACCCTGGTGGATACCGGTTACGAAACCATGACGGGCGGGCGGGTTAAAAGAGTAGCTCAATACATCAAAGACGAGCCTTTTCTACTTACATACGGTGACGGCGTGGGCGATGTGGACATCTCCGGCCTGATCGAATACCATCGCCAAAACAAGAAACTTTTGACCGTTACGGCTGTTCAGCCTTCGGGTCGTTTTGGCGCATTGAATATCGACGAAGGAAACCAGGTAAATTCATTTTTAGAGAAGCCTAAGGGCGACGGAGCATGGATCAATGGCGGTTTCTTCATTTGTGAACCTAAGGTGCTGGACTACATTTCAGGAGACAGCACGGTGTTCGAGGCAGAACCTCTCGAACGAATTGCCGCCGACGGCCAAATGGTGGCTTACAAACACACTGGTTTCTGGAAACCAATGGACACGCTTCGTGATAAGCATGAGCTGGAAAACCTCTGGAGCTCGAACAATGCCCCCTGGAAAAACTGGTAAACGAAGGTCATGAATTATCAACATCTCGAAAAATATTACAGGGGGAAAAAGGTATTCCTGACCGGTCATACCGGATTCAAGGGAGCCTGGCTACTTTCCTGGCTACATACACTGGGAGCGCAAATTAAGGGTTACTCCCTGGCTCCTGAAAATGAGTATGACTTATACAACGTCATTGCTGGCGACTCCGTGTGCGAATCGGTTATTGCCGACATTCTAGACAAGGAACGTCTCAAAAGTGAGCTAACTTCGTTTGCACCCGATTTTGTTTTCCATTTGGCTGCCCAGCCGCTGGTGCGGCTTTCGTACGAGATCCCTGCCGGGACTTTTGAAGTCAATGCGATTGGTACTGCCAATGTACTTGATGCGATACGGCTGCTCGATAAACCTTGTGCAGGCATTTTCATTACAACGGACAAGGTCTATGAAAACCAGGAATGGCAGTACCCGTACCGGGAAAACGATCGCCTGGGTGGCTACGATCCGTACAGCGCGAGTAAGGCGTGCGCGGAGCTGATCATCAGCTCTTACAGAAATTCTTTTTTTAGTCTGGCAAGCTATTCGAGACATCAAAAAGCGATAGCGAGTGCCAGAGCCGGAAATGTGATCGGCGGCGGTGACTGGGCCAAGGACCGGATCATACCGGATATCATCCGCGCCCTAAGGCAGGGACAACCGGTGTCGGTGAGAAATCCGCTTTCGGTGCGGCCGTGGCAACATGTGCTGGAACCCCTTGGCGGCTATCTGCATTTGGGAACAAAAATGATCGACGATCCCTTGACTTTCTCCGATGCGTGGAACTTCGGACCTTTGTCGGAAGATAATCTCACCGTGGAGGAGCTTGTGAATGTGGCGTTGCAAACGTGGGGAAAAGGTACTTATCAAAAACCAGGACTACCCGACCAGCCGCATGAAGCCGGACTTCTGAAACTGGACATCAGCAACACCGTGGCCAATATGGGCTGGACGCCGAAATTTACCGCACGTGTGGCCATTCAGAATACGCTTGAATGGTACCTGAAAGTGGAACAGGGGGAGCAGGCCGTAGATTTGACGAGACAACAGATTGCACACTTTAGTCATGGATAAAATTAAAGTCATTGTTCTGGGTGCTTCGGGATTTGTGGGACGTAATCTGGTTGAAGTCTTCCGGGAAAATGAATCCATCGAAGTTATTCCAGGGTCCAGCGCCGACAAGCCGGGCCATCTTTGGCTCGACATTCTCAATCCGGACACCTGGGCTAGCCTGACCGACTTACAGCCCGACATCGTGATAGACACAAGTGGTTACGGAGTGGTCAAATACCAGCAGGATCTGCATCTTCTCTACGATATCAATTACCTGAAGAAAAGAGATTTCCTCGACTACTTTGTTCAGAATCACCCGGATGTGTTCTGGATCCAGATCGGCACCGCATTCGAATACCAATTGGAACAGGAAACGTTAACCGAAGCGACTCCTTGTTTACCAAAAACACACTATGGAATTTCAAAACTGATGTTTTCGCAATATTTACTTCAAAAACCGGGCATACGCTTCTCCATACTCCGCCCGTTTGGCATGTTCGGCGAGGGCGAAGACAATTCAAAATTCTTCCCCCTGCTCATCAACGCACAGAGAAATAAAAAGACCATCGATCTCTCCGATGGCTCGCAGGGCAGGGATTACATGTACGTGCGCGATCTGGCTTCATTCATCCTTTATAAAATCATTTCTCAAACATTGTCTGAGATCGAAAATCAGGTGATCAATCTTGGCTCGGGAACTTGTCACAGCCTTCGGGAAATGGCAGCATTTTTCGCGAAGGAAATCCCTGATTTTAATGCGGAACTCTGGAATTGGGGCGCCGTTGCGCAGAGATTGGGAGAAAACGACAAGTTTTATAATGCTTCTACGAAAGCCGCGTCTCTGGGCTTCAAAAACTTTAACTTACAGGAGGCGATCAGAAACACGGTAAAATATTATTACACTAACTAACTATGGAACAATTATTAGCTCAGCTAGCCAATATAGATCAGAACCTGTTGAATGCTCTTCTCCCCGCTATCCAGCAAAAGATAAAAAGAGAAATTATCCCGGGTGAAAGTTACATACCCGTAACAGGTAAAGTGATCGACGAACAAGACCTCCTGTACGGGATTGATTCGATGATTGACGGCTGGCTTACAACAGGACGCTTCGGAAAGAAATTCGAGTACCAGTTTGCCAAGTATTTTGGTTCGAAATCTTCTATCCTGGTCAATTCCGGATCATCGGCTAACCTTTGTGCATTTTACGCACTTACCTCTCCAAAGCTCGGCGACAGGCAGATTATGCCAGGCGACGAAGTGATTACAGTGGCCGCGGGCTTTCCTACGACCGTAAACCCGATGATCCAGTACGGTGCCGTGCCGGTTTTTGTCGACATTGACATCCCTACCTACAATATCAAGGCTGAGCGCATCGAACAGGCCGTTTCGCCAAAGACAAAGGCAATCATGATCGCGCATACCCTCGGAAACCCGTTCAACTTGGATGTGGTCATGGAAGTTGCAAAAAAATACAATTTGTGGGTTATCGAAGACGACTGCGACTCCCTGGGTGCTACCTATCGTAATCAGAAAACAGGTACTTTCGGCGATCTGGCAACGGTGTCTTTCTACCCCGCACACCACATTACCATGGGCGAAGGCGGTGCGGTTCTGATCAACAATGCAAGGCTGAAAATGATCGTCGAGAGCTTCCGCGACTGGGGCCGTGACTGTTATTGTGAAACAGGAAAGGACAATACCTGCCGCAAGCGCTTCGAATGGCAACTTGGCGATCTTCCGTATGGTTACGACCACAAGTACACCTATTCTCATATCGGATTTAACCTAAAAGTGACGGACATGCAGGCGGCAATCGGTTTGAGTCAGTTGCAAAAAGCAGATGCATTCGTCGACAAACGCAGGATCAACCACCAATTACTGTACAACGTCCTTAAACCGTTCGAGGAGCACTTCATTCTTCACGAAGCAACCCCGCATAGTAATCCGAGCTGGTTTGGCTTTATGGTGACCATTCGTCCAGGCAGCAAGATCAACCGAAGCGACCTGACGCAATACCTTGAAGAACAGAAGATCGGAACGCGTTTGCTTTTTGCAGGCAACCTGATCCGCCAACCAGCCTACAAGGGTATTGTCCACCGCGTTGAAGGCGACCTCACCAACACCGACATCGTCATGAACGACTCGTTCTGGCTAGGTGTTTGGCCTGGTCTGAACCAAAACCACTACGATTATATCGCAGAAACGATCCGTCAATACATATCTACACTATAACTATGCGCTATCTTATAACCGGAGGCTGCGGTTTTTTGGGTTCAAATCTAGGAGCAGAGGTGCTCAAAAGAGGTGACGAGCTATTCGTATTCGATAACTTGTTCCGCTATGGCTCAGAGCAAAACCTTGCCTGGCTTAGGCAGCAAGGTGATTTCAAATTCTACCATGCCGATATCCGGTCTTATAACGACGTAGAATTCGCCATTCGCGAAACCAAGCCCGATGTAGTTTTCCATTTGGCCGGACAGGTGGCGATGACAACCTCCCTGGCAAACCCCCGGTTGGATTTCGAAATCAATGTGCTCGGAGGGAATAACTTACTGGAATCCGTCCGCAAATATGCGCCGGAAGCGATTATAACATACTCCTCGACCAACAAAGTATACGGAGATTTCGATTGGGTGAACTTCCAGGAAACCCCCACCCGCTTCGAAGCGCAAAATTTCGAAAACGGTTTTAAGGAAGACATTCCGCTCCAGTTCCAATCGCCATACGGCTGCTCAAAAGGCGCTACCGACCAATATATGCTGGACTATGCCAAAATGTTTGACCTCAAAACCATCGTCTTCAGGCATTCATCAATCTTCGGAGGCCGGCAATTCTCTACCTTTGACCAGGGATGGGTCGGCTGGTTTGTAAGACAGGCTGTCGATATAAAAAACGGCGTATTGAAGGATAAGTTTACCATTTCCGGAAACGGAAAACAGGTTCGGGATTTACTCTTTGCCGACGATCTGATCAACTGCTATTTTTCCGCGATTTCCAACACGGATCAAACTGTCGGAGAAGCATTCAATATCGGTGGAGGAATGGAAAACAGCTTATCGCTATTAGAATTGTTTAAAATTCTCGAGAACAAATTGGGAATCGAGATGGCTTATGAAGAGCTTCCGTGGCGGCAAAGCGACCAAAAAGTGTTCGTTGCCGATACTTCGAAAGCGCATTCACGTTTCGGTTGGGCTCCGCTTATTGGCAAGAACGAGGGCATTGATAGAATGATAGAATGGGTTTCGGGCAGTTAACCGGTCGTTTAGCCATTGATCAAAGCGAGAGAAGCAAGAATATAAATCGCCAGGTTCTTTTTTCGTTGCTTGCTAAGGGGATTGCTATGCTCATTTCACTGGTTCAGGTACCGCTGCTCTTCAAGCACCTTGGTAATGAGTCCTACGGGATATGGTTAACTATCCTTTCCGTTGCGTCCTGGCTCAGCCTGTCCGATATCGGGATCGGAAATGGGCTGCGCAACAGAGTGGCCGAAGCACTCGCATTAAACAATCGTACGGCAGCAAAAGAGTACGTATCGACAGCCTATGTATGCCTGGGTTCGATCATACTCGCGGTTTTGCTTTTGTGCCTCGCAGTAATTCCGTTTCTGGATTGGCAAAGCATTTTCAACACGAGCAATTCATTGTCCAATACCATATTGCGAACGACGCTTTCATGGATTGTCGCATCGACACTCCTTGGGTTCATTCTTGCCCTGGCCAACCAGGTATTGAACGCACTCCAGCAGAATTCCCTCACTGCCTGGCCGAATATCGTATTCGGTTCACTGTTCATTGGTGCAGTGTATCTTTTCCCACGGTTTATCAATGGTAACCTGGGTGCGGTAGCATTCGTCTACTCGACTTTATACGTCGCAACATTCCTTGGCTTCTCGATTTTCGTTTACAAGACATGGCCTTTTCTATCCCCCTCAGCAAAGCTATTCAAGCGTAAGCACGTCAAGAACATCCTCAACATCGGGTTGAATTTCTTCATCATCCAGGTAGCGGCCATCATTATCTTCTCAACAAGCAACTTCGTCATCATCAGACTATTAGGCCCCGCTCACGTATCCTATTTCAACATTACGTTCCGGGTTTTCAATATGATCAGCATCATACTTGCAATGGTGATGACTCCCCTGTGGTCAGCTTATACGGAAGCGTACCTGAAAAAAGACTACTCCTGGATTCGAGACCGGTTGAGGCTATTGAACACGTTGCTTATTCCCGTTTCCTTTGTCTTGATCCTCACAATCATTTATTTTGACAAGATTGTGGAATTATGGATGAAAACGAAAATGGAAACTCCGGCATACCTCCCATTGCTAATGGGCATATACACGCTGATTACGATATGGAACAATATCTATGCGTACTTTTTGAATGGTATTTCCCGTACCAAGGAACAGTTGTTCACTTCCGTCATCGCCATGGCCCTGAACCTGCCGCTTGCAGTCTTTCTGTGCAAGTACATGGAGATGGGCGTAAACGGAGTTGTACTCGCCTCCGTTATCTCGCTTGCATTTTTCGCATTTGTCGGACCCATTACCAGTTATAAAATACTGAGGAAGCATGACCACTAACCCCCTCGTTTCAATAGTGATTCCTGTATACAACAGAGAAAAGCTAATCACAGCAACATTGGAATCGGCCCTTTCCCAAACCTACCCCAATTTTGAGGTAGTGGTGGTAGACAATCAAAGCACCGACAAAACCTGGGCTATTCTGCAAAGCATCGCTCAACAAGATAAAAGAGTAAGAGTGTTCCAGAATGAAACAAACGTAGGCCCTGTAAGAAACTGGGAACGGAGCTTTAACCTGGCGGAAGGTGAATATGTGAAGATACTCTGGTCTGATGATCTCATTGAAAGCGACTATCTTACGGAGACGATGGCTGTCTTTGAAGCTGATGTTGCTTTTGTAATGACGGGCTATGAGGAAATCACGAGCGATGGGGAGGTATTGGACCAATCTTCATACCAACAGCATACCAACCTATCCGTCGAAGATTATCTGAAAGAGAAACTTTACAGCAACAACATTTCCTTCCCCGACTCTCCTGGTTGTGCAATATTCAGAAGATCGGATCTTGTCGAAAGCCTGATCGTAGATGTTCCCAATTCCGATGAATTGAATTTTCCGCGGTATGGTGCGGGTAACGACCTGTTAATATTCTTGTTGTCAACGAGAAATCCGGCTTATAAAAGAATCGTTTGTATCGATAAATACCTTTCCAAATTCAAACATCATCAGGATTCCATCACCACTACCAACAGTACGAAGCTGAAAATTTACTACGACTGGGCCAAATGGTATTTTATTAAAAATTACTACAACACCCAAGAGGTTAAGCGACAGTTCAAATCGAGGGTGTTTTTAAATACTTACAAGTATCGATATGGCCAGCGTCTCTTAAAGAACATCGATGGAGCCGTAAGCATTTCGTTTCTTACAGAAAGAATGATCAACATCACAAAAAGAAAGCTGAGCTCCCGGTAATCTATAACCCGATTTATTCTAATGGATCGAAAACATCCGAAGATATCAGTAATAACTGTCGTTCGAAACGGTGAACAACACATTGAGGAAACCATTCAAAGTATCGTAAATCAAACTTACGACAATTTTGAATATATCATAATTGACGGTAAATCGACCGACAATACACTCAACATTATCCGCCGCTATGAATCGCAAATCACGTACTGGATCAGCGAAAGCGACAAAGGGATCTATGATGCTATGAATAAAGGGGTTCGTGCATCCACAGGCGACTGGCTATTATTCATCAATGCGGACGATTTCCTATTTGAACCGAATGTATTGGAAAAAGCGGCTCCCTTGCTGGCCGCAACCAAAAGCCTCGTCGCTTATGGAAATGTCCGACGGCTATATTCACAAGGCCCCGACCAGATTCTTGGCGCAGAATGGTCGACGTTAAAGCATTATTGTATCAATATCAGGATGAATATTTCTCATCAAGGGACATTTCATTCAAAATCACTATTTGCAACCCGTCTTTTTGATACTACTTTTAAAATCGCTGGTGATTACGACCTCCTGCTTAGCTACCTCAAAGAACACGACGCAGCGTATCTCCCATTCACGATTGCAAAGATGAGAACGGAGGGAGTTAGCGCAACAGCGAGCAACACATTACTTCTCCGTGAAATCAGAAGAGCCCAAATTAACAACGGGGTTTATAAATCAATACCCTCATTTGCATGGTTTAAATCTGCCGCCCGGATAACGTTCTACGGAAAAATAATCAAATTAATAGGGATCGATAGGAAGGAGAAAATCAAAGGGATTTTAAATAAAATAAAAGGCTGAACCCACAATATTACAGAACGTTAGATGCTTTACTATACCGTATTTTGCATTCTTATATTATTTGCTCTGCTCGAAATGGTGACAGTTCCGGAGCAGACAAAGAAAGCAATGTACATATTCCTGACGCTCTCATTTATCGTCATGGGTGGGTTACGTTGGAATACTGGTAATGACTGGCGCCCGTATCACAGCTTCTTCACGAAGTTTACTACCGACGACCCCTTCTTTCTAATCGCCATGGAGCCCGGCTACGTGAAATTCGTTCAGTTCCTGCGCATTTTCTCTTCAAGCTTTACTTTTTACCTTATCGTCCTTTCCACTATTGCGATAGGCATAAAAACGACATTCTTCTACAAATATGCGGGAGCCATATTCTTGGCCGTGATCTTGTATTGGGGAACTGCCCTCGCCGACATCACCGCTGTAAGACAAACGCTTGCAGTCAGCCTGTGCGTTCTAAGCAGTCACTTTATCATAGAACGAAAACCTTGGCTATTTGTCTTTTTCGTAATACTTGCGGCCCAGATTCACGTTACATCGTACATATTTCTGGTGTCATATTTCATATTTAATGCCGAATGGAGTGTACGGTCCAAATCCATCATCCTTATTGTCGCTGTGGCCATTGGAGCCTCGGGGATATCCGAAAGTCTACTCGAATTGATCGCCAACATTACACCGGCTGGGATTGGACTTGACAGGATCAGCCAAAAGGCCCTGAATTATCTCGAGATCGGAAACGAGGTTGACCCCCAATATGAGCTAAGCAAAACACAACGCCTGACGGCCGCTATTGCCAAGCGAGCAATTCTGCTCCCCGTTTTCTTTTACTTTCAGGAGCGGGTCACAATAAGAAAGGATTTATACAAAGGGTTTTTAAATCTTTACACATTTGGAAACATCCTGTTTTTCATTGTGGTAGATTTTATAACACTTCAGAGGGCCGCCACCTATTTCTATTTCTATGAAATACTTCTGCTTTGTATTATCTACGTAAATGTTAAAAGTAAGTCGATCTGGCTCATTTTAATTATTGCTTATTCGCTTTTTAAAATGTTATCGATTCTGGTGAATGCGATGGACCTGTTGGTGCCATACATCTGGATTTTCTCAGAAGACACCTATCGTTTTGTTTATTGATGATGATTCACGTTGTAGATACTAACTCTGCTGAACATACGCACGTTGTATTCAATGCGTCGATGATTCAGGTTTTAATGAGCGCCTATCCTGTTTCGCCGATAGCTTTTTACGCAGGAGGTCCGCATCAGATTCAGGTAGCGAAATACCTGAGCACAGAGGAAAAGGAACGATTACGGTTGTATCCTATCGAAGAAAAAAAACCTGTAAGCGGGAAACTCCGAAAGGCTTTTAAAGTTATCAGCAATTTAATTTCCGACGGCCTTCTTTTCTGGCGAATATTTTCTAGAGCCAAAAAAACAGGGTCCGACAAAATTATTGTATTGAAGGCCCACCCTACCTCAATTCTGCTGATCAAAGCACTTAAAAGAATTTACACACGTGTCGAGGCGATGGTCGTTGTACACGGCGAGATCGAATTCATCTATTTTACAGATAATGCTTGGGAAAGGGAAATGGCTTATCTCTATAAGCGGATCGTCCGTACGCCGGCTCCGAATTTCAGATATATTCTGCTGAACAAAATATCGAAGAGCAAACTGGTACTCGACCAGCATCTGAAACCTCACGAAATTATCGAGATCGATCACCCCTATCCGTATTCGAAAACAATTCCGACAAAAATCAGCCAGGCACCCTTACCCGTAACGATAGCTCAGGTGGGAGGATTGAGCATCCGGAAAAACGCACATCAGGTTTATTCGTTGGCCCAGCTCCTCTCCGGACCAATAGCCGCCGGCCAACTCAGGTTTGTATCGATCGGGTCAATCGATGAAGACGCCGCGCCCTATCGCAATACGCTTGTTTCCGATTTCACAAACGGGAAGAAAGGTGGGTACATATCTCGCCAGACTTTTGTTGAAGAAGTTCGTAAAATCGATTATGCTGTTTTCTTTTATGGGCCTGAGCAGTACATTTTCAGAGCCAGTGGGTCGGTTATGGACGTGATAGATTTTACTAAGCCGATTATAGCACTCAGGCATCCGTTTTTCGAGTATCTCACAAATCAAGTCGGAAATATCGGCTTTTTGTGTGCCGATCTCGGCGAAATGGCCGAAATTCTTTCGCGCATCGGAAAACGGGATACGGAGGTGATATCCAAATATGATGAGCAGTCCGCAAATCTTGACAAATTCAAGCAGATGTATGGCACCGAATTCATTGCAAATGATTTTAAGCAGCAAGTTTCTGGTTGAAACTGAGAAATATTGCCCCGAATCGCTGAGGAAACAACTCCCATTATTCAAGTTGGGCCAAATTGGGCTATCTGATGGCGCTGGATCAAATTTTGTGCATCGGCGGTTATTAACGTTATTGATAAAGGAAGCAGATTTCTAAAAGACACTTACACGTATGAAAGCAATCAACTGGGTGCGTTTTATAATTAGTTTCATTTTCCTAACACAAGCACCCGTCTCCTATGGGCAAAATCTGGTGAAAATGATTACTTTTTCGGATACGGTTAAGGATTACGGTCCAGTCCTCCAAAAAGCCGTTAACGAGATTGCGAAAGCAGGTAAGGGCACAATAAAGATCAAATACGGCATCTACCCGGTTCTTACCCAGGTTACACTGGAGAAGAAGACGGGCTCGCTTGATATCGTCGTGACCGGCGTGAAGAATGCAAAGGGTAAATTGCCCGTTCTTAAGGATGCAGATTCGACAAGGGTCCCGCACGGTTTCTTTCAATTTCACGGAAATGCGGCCAAACCTGAACTAACCATTACCATTTCGAATATTGAGCTGGTTGGGAACAACATCCCCTACTCTCCGAGCCATCCATTTTTCGGGAAACCGACACTCATATACAGCCACGCGCTGTCCGGGTTGAATGTCCGCACGATGAAGGTTGAAAACGTGACTATTCGCAATTTCTATGGCAGGGGGATCATGATCGGGAACTACTTCAACCGCAAATACGACAGAAGACACAGGGCAGAATCACCGATAGTAAGAAATTGCAAAATCCTGAATGTTTGGGGATTCAGTAGGAAAGATGATGCAGGCGACGGAGTAGAATTTATTTCTGCCCATAAGCCGGTTGTCGAAAACAATGTAATCATGAACAACCTCTCGGATTCGAAGTATATGGGCCGTTGTGGCGTCGTTCTTGAACATAACACTGAAAACGCCATAATCAGGAATAATGTAATAGGCGGTTATTCCCGAAACATCCACGTTGAATGCGACTGGGGTGGGCATTTGATCGAGAAAAACAAGTTTTCGCAAAGTTCTGTTGCTGTGCAGTTGTCCGAAGATTGTGCTCAATCCGATACGTTGAAAAACCATTTTGGCCCGATCATCATCAGGAACAACACCATGGCCTATAACGGAGAGCTCCTTACTTATAAGATTCCCCGGGCAAAGTTTGCTTTCGTAACCATTTATAAACCAAGCTTCATGCTGGATGGGTTGCAAATCATTAACAATAAAATGACGATTGTTCCTGAGGCTTCGGCAAAACAGGCTGTAAGCGCCAATGCAAGAAGTAATAACGAGAAGGATCAAAAAGCGTATATTGATGTCAAGAACCAGGCAAAAGTAACCATCAAAGGCAATTCGTTCAACTGATATTCCATTGAAAGTCCTCCACATCATCAATTACCTCGGCCGGGGTGGGGCCGAAAAATTGCTTGTTAACATCTTACCCGTTTACAAATCGCTCGGGCACGAAGTCGCTGTCCTGCAATTATCCGATGCGCAGGCCGAGCCCTCTTACTTAAAAGCCCTGACCGATCAGGGTATCGAATGCCTCAGCCTGGGAACGGGTAGTGTATACTCCCCTAAACACATTGCAAGCCTGATCCGCTTTCTGCGAAATCGTCGTTTTGACGTTGTTCACGCGCATTTGTTCCCATCGCTGTACTGGACTGCTATTGCTTCTAAATTTATCGGCTACAAACCTGCGCTGGTTTTCACCGAGCACAACACACAGAACAAGCGTGCAGGGAGGGCATATCTTCGTCCGATCGAAAAATGGATGTATTCCCATTTCAACCGGATCGTTGCCATCACTCCGAAAGTAAAAAGCTTTCTCGAAGGGCGTGTTTGTCCTGCAGAACAAATCACGGTGATTCGCAATGGGGTCGATATCGACTCTTTCCAAAATGCCGAAACCTACCACAAGTCGTTCTGGACTAAGGAGTTCGACCTTCCCCCGAACGCCATAACGCTGATGATGACGGCCCGAATCCAATACCCCAAGGATCACAGGACCCTGATTGACGCACTGAAATTTCTTCCGTCACATTTTTACCTGTTCATAGCAGGCGACGGTCCGGACAGGGCCGCAACCGAAAGGTATGCAGACGAAAACCACCTGCATAACAATGTTTTCTTCCTCGGCTTTCGAAACGATATCCCGCGTTTGATGAAATCAGTTGATATCAACATTTTGTCATCTGCCTACGAGGGGATGTCGGGCGTCGCGCTTGAAGCGCTCGCGGCCGGAAAGCCTTTCCTGGGATCGGACGTTCCCGGCATTAACGACGTTGTCCCCACAGCCGAAATGCTTTTTCCCGCTGGTGAGGCGAAGGTACTGTCAGAAAAAATCGCGCTAGTATCCGCATTGAATGAGGCACAGCATTCGGCGCTTATCGCCACTGGGCTCGCCCATGCCTCCCGGAATAGCCTAATGCAAATGGCAAGAAATCACGTCGACTTATATACGGAACTTCTTTCGTATAAACGATAATCCGCCCATATCAGGAGATTAGAGAAAAGACGTCCCTACCCCATTATCGAAATCCATCTTACTTCTGTCCTCGATTGCTAAACCGGAAGCTTCTTCCCGGTATACGGGCATGTGCGACTATCTCTTTTCGCAAGTCACCTATTGAAATATAGGTACAATAATTCTACATATTATAGCAATTTGTTCTACAAAACAAAAAACTATTGGAGCTAATTCCTCAGTTGAGCGGCATTCCAGATAGACGCAAATCCTCGGCTAAAATTGGCCAAATTCCTTCTTAAAACTTAGACAATCACCGACTTCTGCCCTCAGAAACCGCTTGTAACAACAAATATGACAAGCAAAACTAATTTAATCTACTTTACAAATTACATTTACTGCTAAGCAGTTCGAATAGTGGCACAAGTTTCTGTCACAAAATATTTTCTACATTTGTCACAACATTTCAAATATGTAAGTAGATTTATAAAATTATTTCGACTTTATAATTGATACTATACTACAATTTTACCATTTATGAAACGATTATTGTATTCATTGATCACGACGCTGATCTGCATCCCGCTCGTCGTGTCAGCCGCAGAAGCACCCAAAATTGATCCTATTCGGTTCGAAATAAAGACGGATGCCGGCCAGGTCGGTATAAATGAAGAGTTTGAGATTACGATAACGGCGCGGCTGCTAAGCATTCCCGCGAACACTGCGTTCGTTTTCGAGAATTCCAATTCGTTTAGATTGAAGCTTATTGCACCGGCCGGTTTCCAGCAGACAGGAGGCACTTTTTCCGACCTGATCGGCGATGAGCTCACATCCAGCAAACAGTCGATCACCTATTCCGTTCGCGGCAGATTTGTGACTCCCGATCAGAAAGGAGCGTTCCAACTCCTGAGAGGACATAGAAATGCCACGAATCAGAGCACTTTCGTAGAAGTAGGCAGGTTGGCTTTTAATGTGGACGAAGGGGCAGCCCCATCGACCGCCCGGATCAACCTGGATACGACGCCGTCGTATGTCCGCTACCTAAGCATCGCACAACTGCGCGCGGGCGCTGCGGATACGACATCGGTCGTCTTCATTACCGACAATCTCAAACAAGGCATGTTCCGATACATAGCGACATCGACAGCCGTAGACGACGGAGCTGTGACGTTGATCGCCCCAGGGGGCAGAAGGTATGAAAGAGTTTACGACGGGATTGTCAATGTAAACTGGTTCGGCATTATTGCCGACGGTGTCACTGATCAGACGGCGCTTTGGCAATCGTTACTCAACAATACCAAATACCCCAATCTTTACTTCCCGGCTTCGGCTTCGTCTTACCGGATCAGAGCGATTAAAATTATGCCCAATAAAAACATCACATTCGGGGATAATGTGGTCGTCGAGGGAATGGGAACACTTGGTGCCAACGACCCTATGGTTTATTTGATCGGGATTATCAACGTGTCGCTAAAAGGCAAAGACGTAGTTTTTAAGGATCACCGCGAAACTTATACTTCCGGTGCAAACAGGCACATATTTGCAATTCAAGGCTCCTCCAACGTCACCATTGATGGAATTTCGGCAAACGACGGCGGTGGCGACGGCTTCTACGTCAGTGCTACCAGCAACAAGGCATTTAGCGACAACATTAACCTGCTGAATGTAAAAGCGGATAATAACCGTCGACAGGGGCTTACCATTATTTCAGGCAAAAATATCCTGGTCCAAAACGGCATATTCAGTAGATCGAACGGGGAAGCTCCGCAGGCCGGAATCAACTTAGAACCTAATTTTGCCAATCAGTTTCTTGAAAACATTCGAATAATCAATACAACCACAAGAGAAAACCAGGGAATTGGTTTGCTCATCGCGCCTGCCCCGCTTTCGGGTACGGATCGAAAAATCGATATTGTTGTGGAAAACCACTACGACTATGGCAGCCATTACGGCTTCTCCAACAACAGCGCCACCGCGGCATTGGCCGGAACGGTGATTGTAAAGAACCCAGTGTGGGAAAACAGCAGATGGAATGCATATTGCTCACGTAACTGGAGCGCGAGGGGGCCGATGGTGCAGATCATCAACCCTATTGCAATCAACCCCAACAGGTCTGGAAGCACATCTCCGAATTTCGGCGCCGCCTTTTTCGTATACAAAGCGGTGGGAGATCCCGGTGATGCCAATATCGGAAACATTCATATACTCAATCCGACCATTCAAGATGCGAATCCAACTCAAAAGATCACGTCTTCGTTCTGTTACCGGGACTTGAACGGCGCCGGCGCGAGAATCTATAACTGTACACTTACAGATCCTGTTCTTGCAACATCGGCACCAACCAGCCGTTATATGATCGTTCACAACGCCGAAGTTGCCATTTCCGATAAACTAGGTTATTTATCTACCGACTTTGGTGATTACACGAGGTATGCCGGATTTGTGTACTACGGCTATCTTTACCACAATCAAAGCTCAAAAGCTGTACGATTTCTGAAACTCGAGAAAGTAAATCCTAACTTTCCGGAAGTCATTGTCGAGGTGCGTTCACCTTATCAAGTACGGATCCTTCCCGCTTCGACCGATAACATACTGCCTATTTCTCCGGTAAACTTCAAGTATATCTACAGCAGCACGGTAGGCAGCAGAATTGTGCTTAAAAAAGAAAGTGACAATTCATGGCATATCAAATCGATGGTCGGAACATGGTCCGTCGAACCGTAATACTTTAGGCGATCCGTTAACAACAACGAAAAGGCCGTCCGGTAAACCGGGACGGCCTTTTCGTTGTAATCGTGACATTTCTGGATGAATTGTGTTGAAATCAGATTCTAATGGCGTATTTTCGCTGCGGAAACCAACACACTAGGTTTAATTTCATGACTATCGTTTATCCGACAGAGGCGAATTCCTCAGGCTTTTCTCAAAAGCTTACCTGTTTCAAGAAAGTAACAGCTTTTTTCCACCAGCCTTACCTTTAAGATGAGCAATAAGAATCTACTTCTTCTTGCCCACGACGGAGAAGATTTCTATAAGGCCCGGCTACCTTTTGCACATTTCCTCAGAGACCAGGGCTATAAGGTATTTGTCATACTACCGAATGACAAATACACCGATTTGATTCGCAAAGAGGGGTTTGAAATCACAAACTCGAGTATCGAAAGAGACAATACCAATCCCATTCATCTCCTGAAGGCGGTATTTGAAATACGTCGCTATGCGCGCACCTGCAATGCAGACATCGTGCATTCTTTCAAGTTCATCCCTAACCTGATGAACTTCTGCGCAAACCTTCTGACGACCAGGAAAACCGTGCTGCACATTGCCGGATTAGGCATTGCATTTGCGAACCCTGGCCTGAAATTCAGGATCTTAAAATGGATACAGCAGGTTTTATTCTTTCTCCAATTTCTACGTGCGGATCTGGTCATTATCCAAAATCCCGATGACTATAACGATTTCCTGTTCAAAAAGCTATTCAGGAAGAAGATCAGGGTCGTGAAAGGCAGTGGCGTGGACATCCTGAAATTCTCGCCGCTAAGGGAGCAAAAGCGCCCTGTGTCCGGGAAGAAAGTCTTTCTATGCACAACGAGATTGATCTGGGAAAAAGGCATTCGGGAAATGGTGGAGGCATTCGAGTCGCTGCCGGCTAACCTTCGGGCCCAGGTTGAGCTCAGAATCATCGGCGAGCCCGATACCAAAAACCCCCGAGGTGTTACGCCCGAATACGTCGAAAAATACAAATCCAGCACCACTATACGTTTTCTGGGCCGTCAGGACCGTATCCAGGAACATCTGTGCCAGGCTGACGTGTTCATCCTGCCCAGCTACTATCGTGAAGGGATTCCGAGGAGCATTTTAGAGGCACTTGCCAGCGGATTGCCTATTATTACGACCAGTGTGCCGGGCTGCAAGCTCACGATCGTTTCCAACCAAAATGGGCTGCTGATCGAGCCCCGGTCCGTAGAAGCTATCCGGGCAGCCGTCGAAAATATGCTGGCAAACGAGCAACGCTGGCCCGAAATGGGCGCGATAAGCCGCGAACTTGCGATAGCCGAATTCTCTGAAAACAAGATATTTAGTGAGATTGTAAAACTATACGCCCAATGAAAATATTAGTGACAGGTGCTGCCGGCTTTATAGGCTTTTATATTGTAAAAAAATTGACTGCAGAAGGGCATCAGGTATTTGGGATCGACAATATCAACGATTACTATTCAACCGCGCTTAAGATTGACCGCCTGGAAGAATGCGGAATCGAAGGTATAACGCTGACAGCTAATTGGGACAATATATATTACAGTAAATCAGGAAATTTCACATTCCAGCGCCTCGACCTCCTAGATATGGACGCGTTACTTCGCTTGTTCGAAGCGCATCGATTTGACTACGTCATTAATCTGGCAGCACAGGCCGGCATCCGGTACAGCATCGAGAACCCGAGATCATACTTGAAATCTAACGTCGAAGGCTTTTTTAATATCCTGGAATGTTGCCGGCAATTTCCGCCTCAGAAACTGATCTTCGCTAGCAGCTCAAGCGTTTACGGGCTTAATGAGGAGCAGCCGTTTTCTACCGCGCAAAAGGTCGACAGCCCGATCAACATCTACGCGGCCTCGAAAAAGAGTAACGAATTGATGGCTCATGCATATAGCCATCTTTATAAATTCACCACGGTGGGATTGCGTTTTTTTACCGTGTATGGTCCCTGGGGAAGGCCCGATATGGCCCCTTTCCTCTTCGCCGACGCAATCCTGAACGGGAAACCGATCAAGGTTTTCAACAACGGCCTCATGAAACGCGACTTTACGTATATAGACGACATCGCAGCGGGCATTACGTCAGTGATAGATGCAGTGCTTCCGGAATACTATCAGATTTTCAATATCGGAAATGGAAAGCCCGTGGAACTGTTCTATTTCATCCAATGTCTGGAACGATCCCTTGGGAAAGAGGCTGTTAAGGAAATGCATCCGATCGTACCCGGCGATATCGTATCGACCTGGGCCGATACTACGCAGCTTGAAGAAGCGACGGGCTACAAGCCGCAAACGGACATAGCCCAGGGTGTAGAGCTTTTCGCCAGCTGGTACAAAAGTTATTTCAAACAAGGTTGATACCCGCCAAGTAGAAACAAGGGGTGCGGCGTCTTTTTAAAACTTCGAACCTCTACCCTGGCTATCAGCTAATACCTAGTTACTTATCATCGCTGAAAATGTAACTACGCATCTCATTGGAAACCCTGGATGCGGCAAACTTATCGGGAATTTAAAGTTTTGATTATTCAAAGTTTATATTTAAACTTGTGACTTTCGAGCACACTATTTGTATAATTTTCCCAACATTTGCGCACACATATGAAAAACACCTACGTCTCTAATCGGAGGTTTGTTCATCGCCTTCTTAGTAAAACATCTACTTCCGAGGAGGTTTTGATAGTAACGAGCTATGACTATTTTTTACAGAAATATGATCTAGCGCTACTATTAAAAAGGTACAAGGAAATCATCCTGATACCGCATTCCGACGATGACGATTATCTCCTGAACCACACTGTAAGGCCACTACTCGACAAATTCGAAAAGGTTCACCTAGTTACCAACCCCGTTTACGACAAGCGTAATAGAGTAATATATGAGCTTGTCGTTCGGAAAAACAAATCGATCAGGATCACCACCGTGTATGATTTCTGCGAGAGATTTCTAAAAAAAGTCTACATTCCCGACGATATAACGGAAATCAACCCTAATCTCCTTTCAGTCCCCACTTTCGGAAGAAGAGTGAGATACCCCAAGAAAATCATAGATGTAACTATCTCTATTGTACTTTTCCTCTGTACGCTTCCTCTCTGGATCCTAAGCTTTTTCCGTATTAAATTGCAATCACCAGGCCCGGTTTTCTTCTACCAGGAGCGTGTGGGAATGGACAACAAGTTATTCCATTGCATTAAATTCCGGTCAATGGGCCTGGATGCGGAGCAAAACGGTGCCGCATTCTCCAAGAAGAAAGATTCGCGGATTTTCCCGTACGGATCTTTTATGAGAATGACCCGCATTGACGAACTCCCGCAAATCATCAATATTTTCAGAAGGGACCTGTCACTCATCGGCCCCAGACCTGAACGACTCGTTTTTACCGAAACCTTCGACGAAACGATACCTTACTATAATTTCAGACATAATGTCAAGCCCGGAATCACCGGTTACGCACAGGTAATGTACTCGTATGGCGCAGGTGTATATGACGCGCGGCATAAATTGATGTATGACCTCTATTACATCAAGAATTGGACGTTGTTCTTAGAACTTAAGATCATTCTCCTGACAGCAGTTGTAATATTTGGAAAAAGAGGCAGGTAAATACCGCACCACCTCATATGTATGGAGCCTGGATGAGGAAATACTTTTTTGTGCTATTGACCTGCATAGCATGCATTCTTAAAACTTATGCTCAGGACTCTACATTCTTCTATTCGGCTACTGTATTAGGAACTGCATCTACGTCTCAGACACCTTTTTGGCTTGCCAACAATCAATATGGGGCAATCCCAACCGCTGGCTCTTTCCTCACGGGGAGAGCCAGTTTCCATAGGGTCTACAACATCAATAATCCAAGATTCTTTCAATGGGCGGCCGGGGCCGAGGTCGTCGGCATAGCAGGAAAGCGTTCCGATGTATTCATGACCGACCTTTTTCTGGCCGGAAAAGCAGGTCCTGTGGAGTTGAGCATCGGACAACGAAAAGAAATGACAGGATTAGCCGATAGCAGTCTGACGAGTGGGTCTTTCGCACTTTCGCAAAACTATCGACCCTACCCCAAAATCCAGTTGAGTACCCCCAATTTTGTCAATATTCTTCCCGGAATCGACTTCCTTTATTTTAAATTCAGCTATTCGGATGGGCTTCTCGGGCCGGCCAGGGTTCACTACGGAAACGTATTCCAGGTGGACGACATCTACATGCACCACAAGTCTTTGTACTTCAGGCTCGGCAAACGGCGCGGAAAATTAAACCTCTATGCGGGTTTCAATCATCAGACGATATGGGGTGGAGAAGATAAGATTTTCACCGGCGGCCTGAAACGATCCAAAGCGTACGAGTACGTGATATTTGGTAAATCCTGGCGGTCCAGCAGAGTAGGCAATCATTTCGGTACTATCGACGTGGCTGCCGAATGGAGAGGATCGAAATGGGATATATTTCTCTACCGGCAGAGCATCTACGAAGACGGCTCGCTTAGCAACCTTTCAAATGTCGCGGATGGATTGAGTGGATTGAGGTTCAAAAAGAGATCACGCCCGGGCACTATCTCCGGTGTCAGTGTAAATACAGTTTTATTCGAATTCATTTACACTAAAAATCAGGGAGGGGCAATTTTCGATTATAGAACTGCAACCTTTGGAATGGATGATTATTTCAACCATTACGTATATAATCAGGGCTGGTCGTATAAAGGAAGATCGTTGGGCAGCCCTCTGATTGCACCGCAAACCACTGTCCGGGAAGAATTAAGGACGTCATCCTCGCAGTTTACCATTAACAACCGGATTATCGCATACCATTTGGGCGCCGAAGTATCATGGCAAAAGCTCAACTTTTCATTCAAAGGAACCCACTCTGTCAATTTTGGAACATATAGAAAACCTTTTAGCGAAACCCTACAACAAACATCTTTCATTCTCCGCGCCGAAAGGTCGATGTCCGCTCAAAATAAAGACCATTTGACACTAAGCCTGGCTGCCGACGTCGGTAAATTATACCCTAATAGTGCAGCCCTGATGCTTGGATGGCGAAAATCCGGTTTTATCCGATAACTTTGATAATTGTCACCGACCCGACGGATGTCCTATTTCTCTTGCATAAATGTCGCACCCTTTCTCTAAAATCCGAGCGTTACTGACCTCCTGCATTACTTGTCTCGCGCTTTCCACACACGCCCAAGACTCAACATTATATTATAAGGCGTCGGTAATGGCCGCCGGAGCAACCGCCCAGACTCCTTTTTGGCAACACGCCAACCAAAACGGTAGCATTCCGTTGAACGGTAATTTTGGTATTGTCGATGCGGGGATATATAAAGTATACAACCCCCATAACCCCCGCACATTTCAATGGAGCGCCGGTGTTCAGGGAATTGCCAGCTACGGCAGATCGGCGAATGTGTTCCTTTCTGACTTGTATGCCGCGGTAAAAATCGGGAAAGTAGAAATCCTCGCCGGACAGAAAAGAATGACCGCAGGGCTCACCGATACAACGCTGTCCTCGGGTTCGCTGGCCATGGCGGGCAATGCGCGGCCATACCCACGGATACAAATCTCCATCCCCGAGTATTTGCCGCTTTACTTCACAAATAATTTCGTCTCGGTCAAATTCAGCTATTCCGACGGCTACCTCGGGGCCAGCACAATCAATTACGGTAGCGTACCGCGTGTTCCCGATACCTATTTGCACCAGAAGCAGCTCTATTTACGGCTAGGCAACAGATCGCACCGATACCGCGTACATCTCGGTGCTAATCACCAGGCCATCTGGGGCGGCGAAAACGAAACCATACCGCTATACCGGCTTGACATGCTGAAAGCCTATTGGTATATGATTTCCGGCAAAACGCTGGACTACAAAAAGATCGGTAACCATTTTGGGACATTCGACATTGGGGGTGAATGGCATGGAAGAGACTGGAATTTCTTCTTTTACCGCCAGAATATCTACGAAACCGGCTCTCTTTTTAGGGTTACCAATTTTGAAGACGGGCTGAACGGATTGAGTGTCAAACGCACCAAACCACTGCCGAAGGGATCTTCCTATTTTGCATTTCACTCGTTTTTGCTGGAAGTGATCGGTACACATAACCAGATCAACCGTTATCCAATCTCCGAGCTTGCATTGTTTGAAAGAGCTAACTATTTCAACAGCTACGTCTATCAGCGTGGCTGGTCTTACTACGGATCGGGTATCGGCACGCCACTGGCCCCCGCATCGGCTACGACGGACAGCAACTTGCCCCGCAATAATTCGGAATTCACCAATAATAATCGCTTCTGGGCGTTTCATACAGGTGTCACCGCCACCTGGCTGAATTTAAAACTGTCGTTCCGCGGCACTTACACGCGGAATTCAGGCTCGTTCCTTACGCCATTTGACGATGTTAGGCAGCAAATATCATTGTGGCTGGGTGTTGAAAAAAACTTAAATATCTTGAAAGGATGCAGTGCTTATTCCGCATTATCATCGGATATTGGCAAATTGTATCCCAACTCTTACGGATTAGCAGTCGGATTGCGTAAAACCGGCTTCCTGGACTAATCCATGCTGCAACCAACCGACGTATATGTTCAATATGATAATAGAAAAGTTATACTTATTTTTGTTGGCTACTATGCACACTATGAACAACGCGTGAGGGCACACCTATGAGATTTCTTTTATTCATATTACTAGCAGTACCTTTCCTTGGCTTTTCCCAATCTGAGACCAGGGAACCTGTAATCTACAGAGACTCTACCACTAACTATGTAGAATTCGTGGGAATGGGCAGTACCAACGGGTATACACCATTCTGGATCCAGTCCAACCAATACGGTATCGTCCCAAAGACAGGCCCAAACCTTAGCGCACGGGCAGGGCTGGAACGTTATTGGACCATATCCGAGAACAAAACCCGCAACGAATGGCGCGTAGGCGCAGGTGTGGAGGCAGCCGGCAATTTTGTTCAGACCAAAAATATTCTTCTTCCGCAGGCACATGTAACACTGCGTTACAAAAACTGGGAGTTCTATGTGGGACGTAAAAAACAAGCGCTTGGTCTTGCCGACTCCACGATTGGTTCCGGCTCCTACGCATGGTCCGGCAATGCATTACCGATCCCCAAGATCTATTTGGGAACAACGCGGTTCGTACCGGTGCCTTTAACAAAGGGCTGGCTTTCTTTCCAGGCGTTTTATTCGGATGGATTGTTTGAAAATAGTAGGCCGATTACCCAAAATTTAAAGTTTCATCAAAAAGCATTTTACATGCGGATTGGAAAAGCCAATTCGATGCTGAAACTCTACGGAGGCTTTAATCACCAGGTTCAATGGGGTGGAAAACTCAAGAAAAATCTGGGGCTTACCGGCGAAAGATTACAAATGCCAAGCGGCTTTAAAAACTATGTTAATGCCGTTATCGGGTCGATCGGTGGTAGTGGTGACGATATTACGTATTTCGACAGCACCAGCCGGATCGGAAACCACCTTGGTTCGATTGATCTGGCGATGGAGATCGAAACTTATGAGAGTAGCATCTTCCTTTACAGGCAGTTTGTTTATGAAGACGGCTCGCTGTTTTACTTAACAGGGCTTAGTGACGGTCTTTATGGTGCCCGTATCAAACGTAAGAATTCTTACGGAGCTAATTTCGAAGTCAATGCAGCAGTTCTCGAATTACTCTATACCAAAAACCAGGGAGGGGATGATTTTGTAATTGGCGACGGAAAAAGACGGGGGCACGACAATTATTTCAATAACCAGCAAGTCCGCGATGGCTGGGGCTATTACGATAGGACAATCGGCACGCCATTCATTCCGCCTACATCGCAGACCAAATGGAAATGGCCCAATTACGCCGATAATTTCACAAGCAATAACCGGGTTATGATGCTCCATCTGGGCCTAGAAGGTACATTATTCCGGAAAATACAGTGGATGGGCAAATTCTCTTTTTCCGAAAACAGCGGCGCGTATCTTGAAAAGTTCATAGGCTCTCCCAAGCAATTCTCCGGTATGCTCCTCGTGCAATCCAAGCTTGACGTACTCGGCGGGCTAACGGTAAAAGGTGCCTACGCAGCGGATATCGGCGATTTGTACCGCAAAACTTACGGATTCATGCTCGGTGTACGAAAAGACTTTTCGTTTTACTGAGCCTTACAAATTACTTCTGATCTTTTCGGCCAGCGTCGCGAGTTCTTCTTGCGACGTTTTTATTTTCTTGCTGAAATCGGCATCGGCCATGCTGTTGAGCGGGAGCAGATGCACATGCGCATGAGGCACTTCCAGGCCAATCACACTCACCCCGATTCGCAGGCAAGGCACCGTCTTTTCCAGTGCAGGAACAATACTTTTCGCAAATGCAAACAGACCTGTATACAACTCGTCGTCAAGGTCGAACAGGTAATCCACCTCTTTCTTCGGGATCACGAGCGTATGCCCTTTGGCGATGGGGAATGCGTCCAGAAACGCGAGAAAATCTTTTGTTTCGGCGATTTTGTGACAAGGGATCTCCCCCGCTACGATTCTTGAAAATATAGATGCCATGTGGATAGGAAGTCGGATTATGCCGAGCTACTCCCAAAAATAGGAGCCGCCAACTTTCGATCCAAATATGCCTTTGAAAACTCAAAAAGTACTTAATATTGTGGACTAAAACTTTAACAAGCGAAACATGAATTTCACAAATTGGAAGGCTTTCGGAAAAGCATCCGTTATCGCCCTGGCTACCCTGGCCTTTTCAAATGATGCAGAAGCTCAAAAAGGAAAGTGGGTTACCCTTTTCGACGGAAAGAACCTGAACGGCTGGCATAGCTGGCAACAGGACAAAGTTCTGCCACAATGGAAAATAGAAGACGGAGCGGTAGTTCTGGCCGAAAAAGGTGGTAAAGACCTTGTTACAGATAAAGAATACGGTGATTTCGAACTCGAACTGGAATGGAAAATCGCCGAAGGTGGTAATAGCGGGATCATCTACCACGTGGTAGAAGACAAAAAATATTGCTGCCCCTACTCTACCGGCCCGGAAATCCAGGTACTCGACGACGTAAAACACCCCGATTCCAAAGCGGGCAAAGCGGGTAATCACAAATCAGGCTCACTTTATGATATGATTCCCGCATCTGATTTCACGGCTGTTAAACCTGCCGGAGAATGGAATAAGGCGAAAATCGTCATCAAAGGCGGCAAAGGCGAAAGCTGGCTAAACGGCAAAAAAGTAGTGGAATTCCCCACTCAGGGCGCCGAATGGGACAAACTTGTCGCAAACAGCAAATTCAAAACCTGGCAAGGTTTCGGCGCGTTTCCCAAAGGGAAAATTGCATTGCAAGACCACGGCGACAAAGTTTCTTACCGCAATATCCGCATCAAGGAACTATAATAAACCGTTTTTAAGGTTTCCCGACCAATATTCGCGGCTGTAAACGCGCCTGAAAGGCCAGTTTTTCAAACGCAACAGAAGGGGCAAATAAGCGTGAGGCTCTTTGGATGACTTGCTGTAATGGTAAAGATCGTCGTCCGTAAGTACCAAGCCCTTGTAGGCCCCTTCTTCCTTTACGGTGATATCCCCAAATGGCAATTCTTTCTCGAATGCAGGGTTCTGCCGTACCAACCGCTCTTTCAGCAGCCAATCCGAGCGAAATTGCCCCGTAGGAAGCGGCGCCGGCTCGTACTTGCCTTCCGACACCTGCAACGCGTAGTCCATGTAAGCCCTGAGCAGTTTCGGGCCTTCGTTGGCCGTTTGTTCCGTTTGCAATTGCGACGGCCAGAGACTTGTTACAAAGTAAATCTTCTCGCGTGCCCGTGTGACGGCCACATTCAGACGATTCTCGCCTCCCTGCATATTCAACGTACCAAACTGCATGGAAATGCGGCCTTTCTCATCCGGTGCGTACCCCATTGAAAAAATGATAATGTCGCGCTCGTCGCCCTGCACATTCTCTATGTTTTTCACAAAAAGACCTTCCGGTAATGCGACTTCTTTCTCCAATGCATCCTGGATAGCCGCCTGCTGGTAAAAATTGAACGTTACCACGCCAATGCTCTTCCCGGTCCCGGCAAGCTCGCGGATAAGGCGCAATACTTCCTCCACTTCAACGGCGTTGGTATTGTTTTTCCAGACACCTTCGGTTTTAATGTATTGAATACCCGGTTCACGATCGTTGATCTTGTGGAAATCGGGCAGGAGTTTGAGGCTCTTTTTATAAAAATTTCTGTTTGAAAAATCAATGAGATCCAGCGAAAGGCTTCGGTAGTGGCCTGTCAGCTGGTAATGATCCAGCGACTGCCCCGCAAGGTCCAGCAATGACTCGATTTCAATGGCGGCAGAATACTCCTCGTCCTCCGCCCTGTCCTCGAACCGCACGCGGTAAAGATCGCTAGGCGAAAGCTGCTTGCTATCCCCGGTAACCACCCATTGTTTGCCCCGGAATGCAGCCGGCAGACTATATTCTGCATAGCATTGCGAAGCCTCATCGAAGATCACCAGGTCGAACAACCCGCTTTCCATCGGGAAAATGGCCGAAACTGCTTCCGGAGAAGCCATCCAGCATGGTATAAGCGCGAATACTTCGTCCGCGTAATTTTCCAACAATTTCCGGATCGGCCAGATCTTGCGCTTTTTCGTAACCTGGTGCCCCAGCTCGCGGTAGGTTACGCGGTTGCCGAGACGGTTTTTCTCGACATCTTCATAAGTCGCCTCGCGAAGTTTAATATTCGTAATGTCGGCGCTAAGCTTTTGCTTGGAGGTAATGCTGCCTTGGATATCGCGCTCCCATTGTCCCATTTTCAGCGACGTCACCGACCGCAATGCAGGGTATTTGCTCTCAATATGCTCGATCCAGGCTAGTTTAACACTATTTTCAAAAAGGCCGAGTACTTCCTGTGCATTCGTGAAGCCAAGCTCCTCACCCTTCCCCAAAGTTTCCTGCGTAGCACCCCGCTGCGACTCCGTCATTTCTTCCCACAAGCGGTCCATATCGGCCAGGGAATCAAAATCATTACGTAGGGATTCCACCAGGACTTGGCTGCAACCCGCAGGATCGTCGATCAGCGCGGTAATCTGTTCCGGCAATAAGTAGGGAAGCATGGCCTTTTCCATGCGGTCCCATATTTGGAGCCATTGTCTAAGGTTTTGAATGGTTTCCAAAAACTGGTCGAGCTGGTTGTTAGCACCAACAATTTCATAAAAAACTTTAGTCCAGGCGCCTGCGTCCATACGCGCGATCGCATCCGCAGCGCGTTCGGCAGATTTAAAGAATGAAAGATACTCGCCCGCTTGATCAGCCGAAAAATCATCGATAAATGCCGGTTCAAAACCCAGACTTCCATGTTGCAGCCACGATTCCAGCTGCCTGCGGTTCCTTAGACGCTCTTCCAGCCGCACCATGTGTTCGAAAGAAGCCGTAAGGCCGTTTGCCGTCGCTACCCGCTCTATTTCCTTCTTTTCTTTGCTAAAAACATCCCAAAAGAAGCCCGAAACGGCCGATTGCTTCGTTTCGAGTGATTTTTTCAGCATTATTTCAAATGCATTCAGCTGCGAGGCAGGCAATGACATTTCAATGCCGCCTTCCGCGATGAAACCTTCCATCACATCCACCGCCTGGCGCACGAATGCGAGCCGCTCGTGCGCATTCGAGAACGAACCGCAGTATTTTTTTACGAGCTTCCACACTGGTTCTTCGGTAACCAGTCCGGCAATATCAGTAAGCCGCTCCGCGATCTCCTTCCGGTTCCGGATAAACGCCTTCTCGAACGGAAAACCTGTTAATTGCTCAAAAACGCGTGTTTGCTTCTCAAAGGCGGCGGGCCATTCCGATAGCATATTTTCCATTATCCTCAGCTCCCCCATGCCAAATGCGGCGAAGCTCCGCCGTTTCCGCCAGGGATGCGTGGGATGGATCAGGAATGCATAGTCGGAATAGGTTTTCAGATGCCTTTTGAATCCGTCCCAGGTATCGATCCTGAACTGCCGGTAATAGGGCCGCATATCGGAGTGCGAGGCTTGCGGATCGCTCGTGAGGTAAAGTTCCTTGATACTAACCCCGCATTCGCTCTCCTCAAACAATGCGGCGCGAAAACCATTTAGTTCTTCCACAGTCTTATCAATCGCGCGGCTTTCCTGGGTGAATTGTCTTTCCAGAAATACCGAATCGAGGCTGTAATTCTGCTGACGATAGGCCTCCACTTTCTCTATCTGAGACGCAATCTGGCTGTATAGTGCCGACCGGTCGTTTTTAAAATCGTGAATAAGGCCTGTAAAATCCTTCATTCCGGTAGTAGCCAGACGCTGGTAAACGACATCCAGTGCCGCCCGTTTTTGGCATACCAATAAAACGCGCTTCCCTTTGGAAGTAAAATCAGCGATCAGATTGCATATTAGCTGCGATTTACCGCTTCCCGGCGGTCCTTGCACCACTACCGAGCGCCCGGATTTGACCGCCAGTATAATCTCTTCCTGCGATTCATCCACCGAAAACGGCGTCAGCACATCTTCCTCCTTCGACGGGCGATTTTCACGCATCGGAAGTTCAGGTTCGAAATCGCTAATCTCCTCATCGGCTTCATCTGCAAAACCGATTAGAGGCAGATTAAAACCATCTTCCTCTTCCAAATCCAGCAATTTATTGTAATCCGGAACAAGGTATGATCCTGCCTGCGGGAAAATGCCCAGAACAGCCTCGGGATAAAGTTTCAACACTCCATTGCGCTCGTTTGCTACCAGATCGGAGCTCTTTTCGCCGCTGAATGCGCCGAGTTTATCTTCAAAAAGCTGTTGATTAAAGTTGATCTTGAACGGCGTCGATTTCAGCCATTCATATAGTTGTGTCCTGAACTCGAGAAAGTCGTTTGGAAAATCCTCAAATGACTTTTCGAGTACCTCATCAGGAATTTTGGCTTCATTGAAATGCCCGTAAGCCAGCGCGAAACTTTGGTTTAAAGCCACATTGCTGTCATCTCGCTCGAAAAGGCACCACTGCTCGCGGTCCATGCGCAACGTCACCGGGAAAAACAGCAACGGGGCGTGGATGGGCGTACCGTCGGAAAGTTTGCCTTTCACAAGCGGGTAGCCCACATACAGGTCGCGCGAGCCCCGTTCTTCTTCGATAAAACGTTCGGTACGGGCTATTTTGCGCAGCCGCTTGCTCGTTTCATTCACCTTCTCGAAACGCGGATCCGCCACATCGCAGAGCGCAACCCGGTCGTTTCCCTGGATTACCTGTTTCAGCACATCCGCAGAAGGCTTCGACAACAGGAAATCCGTGTCATGGAAATCCAGGAACTGCTCGGCAGACAAGTTCGTAAGTAACAACGACTTGTTGCGGGTACTAAGATTGGTAAGTCGTTTTAGATAGGCTTTAAGAATCCGGCTCATAGGTACTCAAAACGCTGCCCGATGCCTAACTATTGGATAGTACCTCGTCCTCCACTTCCTTTTTTTCAGGAACGACCACCGAGGCTAGTATACTCACCGCCAGGATACCGATGATCACATACAGCGAATAGACGGTTTTGAACCCGATGGATTCCAGGTAATGGTGCGCGAGCATTTTCCCGCCGATAAACACCAGCAGAACCCCCAGACCGTACTTAAGGAAGCGGAAAAGCCCCATAATGTTGCTCAGGAAGAAGAACATAGACCTCAATCCCATGATCGCGAAGATATTCGAGAAGAATACCACGTAAGGGTCCTTGGTCACCGAAAATACCGCCGGCACCGAATCCACAGCGAAAATAAGGTCTGTAAATTCGACAATGAGAACTACTACAAAGAGTGGTGTAACGAGCCATTTACCTTTTTTCAGCACGAAGAAATGTTCGTGCACGTAACGCGGGAAGACCGGGAGATATTTGGAAGCAAATTTTACGACAGGGTGTTTCGCAGGATCGATCTTCTCATCTTCCCCAGCCTCGAAGAATATCTTGCCTCCCTGGTAAACCAGCAGCAAACCGAAGATATAGATGATCCATTCAAAACGCTGCATCAGCGCCGAGCCGACGAAAATGAATATAAAACGCATGATAATCGCGCCTAAAACGCCCCAGAAAAGGACTTTTTTGAAGTATTTTGGCCGAACACCGAACGATGAAAAGATCAGGATGATAACGAAAATATTGTCGACCGAAAGCGCATATTCCAGCAAATAGCCGGTAATAAATTCCAGCGACATGTTTTTCCGGTAGATTTCCAGGCTTTCCTGAAAATCGCCCGGTATGAGCCGTAAGTGCGGCGCGTACTTGTTTTTGATCGTTTCGAGCTGCCCGTAATTGTCCACTCCATGCACCAGGTCGCCATGTGTATTAATGACCAGGTAAAATGCCAACGCCAGTGCTATCCATGCAACCGTCCAGGCTGCCGCTTCACCAAACTTGACCACATGGTCCTTTTTGTTGAAAACGCCCAGATCTAAAAGCAGCATGACACTGATCACCAGAATAAAACCTCCAAAAAACAGCACTTCGTTGGAAAACATGAACAAGCAAATTAAGTTTTGAATGAAGGCCGGACTCTTACTAAAACCGCACCACTCGGCGGGGCCGCCCCGGCAAGCCCCAGCCTATACGGGTTAAAGGAGGCAAAGGTAAGCAAAATATAAAGTGGATAGGCGAAAACTGACGGGCGGTAAATGAGCCGTACCTATGCCCGTTTTATGAAGGATGAGTACATTAAGAAGGCAAAATGGCCTGAATAACCTCCTTTACCGCTTTTTGCCCAAAATTATTTTGGGCGTTGATCAATTGATTTACAATTTGTTAATGTTTTTGCAAGATTTTTTTACTAAATATTTTCCTGAAAAACTTGCGTCAAATACCAGACGTCCCTACATTTGCACCACAATAATCGACAACGGTTATGCAAAATATGCGAAAGTAGCTCAGCTGGTAGAGCGCGACCTTGCCAAGGTCGAGGTCGCGGGTTCGAACCCCGTCTTTCGCTCAGAGAGGACAAAGCACCGGAGACGGTGCTTTTTTTCTCTTCACTGGTACCGGTACCTGGCTTTGCCGGGGTGGTGGAACTGGTAGACACGCAGGACTTAAAATCCTGTGGGCCGAAACGCCCGTACGGGTTCGATTCCCGTCCCCGGTACTGAAAACGAAGGAGTTACGAGCAATCGCAGCTCCTTTTTTGTTGCTTTCCCGCCCCCGCACGTTATCTTGCAACATGCACCAGGAATTTGAACCACCCGAACCGCTTCGGGACACCATCAAGTGCTTTTGGTATGATAATCGCGATTTCGGAGGTCAGAAATCCACCTTCCAGGTCGTACCGGATGGCTATGCGGAGATCATTTTTTACTTCGGAAACCTGCATTACATTTCCGACGATGGCGGTCTGCGTCCGTTGCCTTCCCCATTTTTGATGGGATTACTCAACCAGCCTGCCATTTTTCAAACCCAAAACCGTTTGCAGATCATCGGCGTGAGATGTTTTCCCTGGACCGTGTTCGACCTGCTCGGACTCCCCTCGGGAAAAGGTGGCCTGCACATTTTCACGCATCCTATCGCAGCACTTCAACCTGCGTTGGACAACCTGATGGCTGCCGGGCGAATCGATGAAGTGATTGCGCATTTGAAAGGTTACTTTCTGCATACCCGGTCGCTGATCGCCATTGATAGCACGCTGGCCAAAGCGGGCGCTGCCATGAGGGAAGGTAATGGCATGACTCCCGTCAGCCAGGTCGCGGCAGCCGCACATGCGACGGTCCGTACCCTGGAGCGAAAATTCAAACAATCTTCCGGGTTTACCGTGAAGGACGTTTCTGGACTGATGCGATTTGAGCAGGTTCGGAACCAGCTATGGCACAACCCGGAGTCGAATCTGGCTGGCCTGGCTTATGAGCTGGGTTATACCGATCAGGCGCATTTGAGCAGGGAGTTCAAAAGGTACAGCGGTGCCACTCCAGCAGCATTTGCCCGAAACGCAAAAAAACGAAAACAGGCGGTAAGCAATGATTTTGTCGCATTTGTACAAGCCTGAGGCGCGGGTGTTCCGGAATTTTGTAGCTCAATCATCAGAATATGAAAGCTACAACCAATCTACCGATACACGACGTTATCATTTCCGGAGCAGGGCCTGTGGGCCTGTTCCTTGCTTGTGAACTGGCCTTGGCCAAATGCTCGGTGCTCATTCTTGAAAAGGCAGAAAAACCGCATTTGCCGTTAAAGCGGCTTCCTTTCGGGATACGCGGGCTATCGGCGCCCACCATCGAAGCACTTCACCGCCGCGGGCTGCTCGAAGAACTGGAAATTCATAAGAAACTCAAAAACCCGCACATGAGCGGAACGCCGCAGCAAGGTCCGCAGCGCCAAGCAGGACATTTTGCGGGCATTCCATTTCTCGAAGGCAATGTCGACACCTCGCAATGGAAATATCGCCTGCCCGGCTCCCCGGAAGCCAGTTTAATATCCGAGATAGACGAGCTCGAAACAATCCTGACACGTCGAGCAAAAGCGTTGAACGTAGAAATCAGTCGCGGGCTTCCGGTTACCGATGTCCATCAAAACGAAGAAGGAGTAACAGTTTGGTCGGGCAAACAATCATTTGAAGGTAAATGGCTTGTCGGCTGCGACGGAAGCCGCAGCATCGTACGCAAAATGGGCGGTTTCGAATTCGCCGGTACCGAACCGGAATTCACCGGCTATACGACCTTGCTCGATATTACCGACCCCGAAAAACTTCGCCCCGGTCGCAATGTGACATCCGCAGGTATGTACATGCAATCGCAGCCAGGTTATGTGCTCATCCAGGATTTTGATGGCGGTGCATTCCACGATACCGGAAAGCCAGTCACCCGCGACCACATTCAGGAAGTTTTACGCCGCATTTCAAATACCGATGTAACAATTAATGCGCTGCATGTCGCTACCACCTGGACGGACCGCGCCCGCCAGGCCACAGGTTATCGCAACGGGCGAATCCTCTTAGCGGGTGATGCCGCGCATATTCATTCGCCATTGGGCGGCCAGGGGCTCAACCTCGGGCTAGGCGATGCCATGAACCTCGGCTGGAAGCTCGCCGCTACCATTCAAAACCTTGCATCGGATGGCCTGCTGAACAGTTACCAAACCGAACGCCACCCGATTGGCGCACAGGTTCTGGATTGGTCGCGCGCTCAGGTTGCCATCATGCGACCAACCTCGCACGCAAAAGCACTACACGCGATTTTCCGCGACCTCTTGAACACCCGCGACGGCGCCACTTACATTGCCGGCCGGGTTTGGGGTATTCACACGCATTACGATCTCGGCGGCGATCATCCTGTTACAGGCCGAAGCGTTCCCAATTTCGAGTTCGACAACGGGGGCAAAATTGGTGAGCTAATGCACGACGGCCAAATGATACTGCTTGATTTCACCGGAAATACATCCCTGAAAGCACTGACAAATGATTTCAACGGCCGGATCAAATACATTTCGGGTGATGTGAAGGACCGGCTGGAACTAAGCGCTGTATTGATACGCCCGGACGGGATCGTAGCCTGGGCTTCCGACAACACATTTGACTGCGACGAGCATTTGACTCGTATTCTTCGTAATTATTGGAATGTTCCGGCACAATGATTTGTTCCGTTTTGTACAATTGCCAATCGTTTGCCAAGCATACATTTGCACACCCGGAGGCGGAAGATAGCCCCTCCAATATCAAATGGCTCGTTAAATACGTATCCACATGGAATTCCGACATTTCCAACCCGCCAAAGTCCTCGCCCCCTACATCCGGCATTACTATGTCTTCGAGTCTGCGGGCAATGCAGTATATGAAGATACCGTGTTTCCAAGCGGCGATATGGAGATCATTTTTAATCTGGGGGAAGGAATCTGGGAATCTTTTCGGGAAGATGGTTTTCAAAACAATCCGGCTATTGAACTCTGGGGCCAGATCACCCGGCCCTTGCAAATCCGGTCATCGGGCGCGCATTTGATGCTGGGCGTGCGCTTTTTTACGCATACTACTTCTTTTTTGCTGGACGATGAGATCGCGATTTTCAACGACCAGGTTTCCGATCTGACAGATGTAATGGGAGCGGGCATCCGGCATCTGCATGGCACATTACAGGAGGCGCCTTCGTTTACCGCCCGGATTGCCTTGCTCGATGAGTTTTTCACCAGCAGATTAATGCGCGCTTCCGGCCGACAGGAACGATTGGACAGGGTGGCACATATTCTGACCAGTATCACAAAAGATGCGACGGAAAACAATATAGGCCGGATAGCCGGAACATTCGGTATTACAACCCGGTATCTGCACAAACTGGTTTACCAGCACACCGGCCTTTCTCCAAAGTCATTCGACAAGATCCACCGTTTCAAAACCAGCCTTAAACTGATCGGGGAGAATAAAATGCCTCTTACATCCATTGCCTATGACGCGGGGTATTTTGATCAGTCCCATTTTATCAGAGATTTCAAATCATTCACAGGACTCACTCCGTCGGCTTATATAAGCAACCTTTCGGCGGTAAATCAAATGCTGATCAATTAAAAACAAGTCTGTTCCGGTTTGTACAATTCCCGGCGCCACAGCTGAAATACCTTTGTAACATCAATTCATCAAAACAAAGGAAAATTCAGATTATGAGCACTTTCGAAACATTCTCACAGCTTCATCAACAAACAGAACCATTTTTACTCGGCAACATTTGGGATGTCAACAGCGCGCACATTTTCGAGGCTGCGGGCTACAAGGCCATCGGTACTTCTAGCCACGCGCTGGCCGCCGCATTCGGATATGACGATGGCGAAAATCTCCCGTTCGATACGCTTCTGCGCGTGGCAAAACGAGTGGTTGCAACGGTCAAAGTTCCTTTCACCGTCGATATGGAAGGCGGATACAGCGACACGGCAGAGGGAATTATCGAGCATATCAAAATGCTTCACGAAGCGGGCGTCGCCGGCATTAACCTCGAAGATACCCGCGCCAAACCGTCGCGCAGGTTCCGCCCCGTCGACGAGTTCAAACAGCTGCTGACCGAGATTGCGGACGGATTGGAACAGAAAAACATTAAAATGTTTCTCAACGTGAGAACCGATGCATTCTTGCTGGGCCTCCCCAATGCACTCGATGAAACGATTAGCCGTATTAACATTTACGAAAACACGGGTATCCACGGGATTTTCGTACCGGGCGTGGCACGCGCCGAGGATATCAACACCATCACACGCGAGACGATCCTGCCCGTCAACGTGATGTGCGTGCCTGCATTACCAGACTTCAATTCATTGAAATCACTGAATGTCAAAAGGATTAGCATGGGCCCATTTCTCTTCAACAAGATATCAGCACAAACCGGCACGCTGGCGAAGAATATAATTGAAGCACAAAATTTCGCCCCTCTGTTTTCCTAGCATCGCGCGATTTACATTGATTACAAAACCAAAAACTGAAAAAGTCTAGTTTCGAAAACATTTCAATCGAAATTCAAATTTATTCTACAACATTTTTCACAAAACGGCCAAAGGGGTCTTTCTTTTCGGGTTGATTTAATTTATATTTGAAGTTTCCCAAATCGAAAGATCCCTGCTGATTTACGGGAGGGCTTCTTCGGCATCAACACGAATCTTAGCCAACGATATACTAATGAAAGTTTCTCCCTCAGAGCCGTTTAAAATTGTATATTCAATTCTTAACCATGAGTATCTGGGGTACATCTTCGAAGCCTTTGCCGTTCAGCTTACCAGCCAGGGCGAATTTTCGTTTCAGGTCCAGAATATTTCTTCCAAAAACATCAAAGAGTTTCGCTCCGGGCTGGATACCAGGGACTTCGAGCTCGTCAAGTTAATCGACGATATCCAGCAAGACGCTGTTCTCAAAAAATACAATCCCAAGAAACTGAATGCGGTCGATTTTTTTCTAAAAGTTTATGACGCACAAAAAGGCGACAAGGCGATTCAGGAAACCATCGCCGGGTACCTTGAAAGCTGTAAATCGCGCATTCTTGACAGGCTCGCGGGAAAGGACATTTTCATCATGGGTAACGACGGTAACCCGCTGTGGAAACCTGTGACCTGGGAGCCTGAAAAAGCGACGATACGCTTCCATTTTATCCGGAATGAAGACAATACCCACTATTTCCCGACGATCAGGCACAAAATGCAGAAACTGGAATTCCAGTACAAAAACGCATTCCTGATCTGCGAAGATCCGGCCTGGCTCGTTCTCGACGGGTATCTTTACCATTTTGAGGGTAATGTGGATGGTAAAAAGATCAAACCTTTTCTCGCGAAAAAATTCATTGCTATCCCCGGGCAGGTCGAGGAACAATATTATGGCCGCTTTGTGGCGCCACTAATCGCATCATATGACGTGGTGGCGCGCGGTTTTGAGATCAGGAATGTGTCATCGGTACCCAAAACAATTCTTACGATTTCAGAATATTCAGCCCATCCGAAAAAATCACCTGTGCTTTTTCAGGACAATGAGGATGTGGAAGTACTGGAAGAGGAGGACAATGACGTGACATTCGAACTTTCGTTTCAATATGCCGGCTTTTCCTTCCATTACGACAGTTTTGCACATGCGTCGAGCGTGCATATGGAGAAGAAGGGCAATGATTATTTCTTCAATAAGGTCAAAAGAAATATCGAGATCGAGGGCCAGCACGTGCGGATTTTAAAGGATATAGGCCTGAATATCCGCAACGGTAAAGTTCAGATGCCCAAATCGGAAGCATTTGGATGGTTGCAAAGCAATGCGATTGCATTGGCCGACCATGGTATTGCGGTAAGGCAAAATACGGCGGACACCAAACGTTATTTCCTCGGTTATTCATCACTCGATATTTCGATTCAGGAAGGCCGCGACTGGTTTGATATTCATGCGAAAGTGTTGTTTGGAGAGTTTGAAATACCCTTTATCCAGCTCCGCAACTACATTTTAAACCGCAAGAAGGAGTTCCTGCTGCCTAATGGTGAAATAGCGGTAATTCCCGAATGGTGGTTCACCAAATACTCCGAGTTCTTTTCATTTACTGAAAACAGCCACGACGACGACGATCAGCTGCGCTTGCGGATGCATCATCTCGCATTGGTTCAGGAGCTGAAAGAGGATAATCTGGCCACGGCGGTAATCAGCAACAAGCTCGAAAACCTACGGAGTTTCCAGCATATCGAACCTGCGGAATCTCCGGTAAATTTTCAGGGATTGTTGCGCCCTTACCAGAAAACGGGTTACGACTGGCTGCGGTTTTTGAAACAATACAGATTTGGGGGCTGCCTGGCCGATGATATGGGTTTGGGGAAAACGGTGCAGACACTCGCAATGCTGCAAGCGGAGAAAGAAGGTGGCGCCGACCGCCCGTCGATCCTCATCATGCCGACGTCCCTGCTCTACAACTGGCAGCTCGAAGCAAGTAAGTTCACGCCCGACATGCGCGTGCTCCTCTATACGGGCACGAACCGCGAGAAAGATACGGCCCAGTTTGACAACTACGATCTGGTTTTGACTTCCTACGGCATTATCAGGCTTGACATTGATATTGTGGAGGATTACCGCTTTAACTACGTGATCCTCGACGAGTCACAGGCTATTAAAAACCCGTCATCGATCATTACCAAGGCCGTAAGAAGGCTCAATTCGGCACACAGGCTGGTTTTAACCGGTACGCCAATCGAAAACAATACCCTCGACCTCTGGTCTCAAATGTCTTTTGTAAACCCAGGATTACTGGGCAGTCAGACGTTTTTCAGGGATGAATTCCAGATCCCGATCGAGAAAAAAGGAGACGAGGAAAAGACCAAACGCCTCAATAACCTGATCAAACCATTTATTCTCAGGAGATTAAAATCACAAGTCGCAACGGACCTCCCCGAAAAAGTGGAAAGTATTCAATACTGCGATATGTCCGACGAACAGGAGAAAGCATACGAGGAAGCGAAAGCCTATTACCGGAACCTGATTCTGCAAAGTATTGATTCTGAAGGTATTTCAAAATCGCAGTTGGTGGTCTTGCAGGGCCTGACCAGGCTCCGTCAGCTGGCCAACCATCCCGTCATGGTCGACCCTGAGTATACACATGATTCGGGCAAGTTCGAAGATGTGCTCTACAAGCTGCAAACCGTTATGAGCGAGGACCATAAAATATTGATTTTCAGTCAATATATTAAACATCTTGATCTTTTCAGGCATTACCTCGACGGAAAGGAGATCAACTATGCCTACCTCGACGGCGCGACGCGCGACCGCCAGGAGCAGGTTGAATCGTTTCAAAATGACGAGAATATCAAGATTTTCCTCATCTCCCTCAAAGCCGGTGGACTTGGCCTCAATCTGACCGCGGCCGACTACGTTTTCATCCTCGATCCGTGGTGGAACCCGGCCATTGAAGCGCAGGCCGTCGATCGGGCGCACCGCATTGGCCAGGATCGGACGGTGTTTACTTACAAGTTTATCACCAAAAATTCCGTGGAAGAAAAGATTCTCGCATTGCAGCGCTCGAAGAAGCAGCTGGCAGATGATTTGATTTCGAGTGAAGAAGGATTTATCAAGTCGCTGACGCGGGAGGATGTTTTGAATTTGTTGTCGTAAAACGACTGTCACCCTGAGCGGACGGGGCCGCCCGGCGGTCGAAGGGTAAATGCATCTCGCAAATACCCTTCGACTCCGCTCAGGGTGACAGTAACGTTATCCCCGAACAAATGTTAGTTCAACATCAAGCTTCCGTCGCAGCAGCGGCGGCCTCACGGCTGATCAGCGCTTCACGGTCAGGGCCGGTTGAAATAAACGTAATAGGCAGATTCAATTCCGCTTCCAGAAACTTCACATAGGCATTCAGTTCTGCGGGAATCGCGTCGAAATCGCGGACACCGTCGAGGGAAGTCTTCCAGCCTTTGAAATCCTTATAAACCGGCTCAACAGCCTCGTCGCAAAGGTCGTAAGGCAATTGGTCGGTCAATGTACCATCCGTGAGGCGGTAATGCGTACACACTTTAATGTTATCGAAAATGGTCAGAACGTCCACTTTCATCATAATCAGCTGGGTTACGCCGTTGATCATGATCGCGTATTTCAATGCAGGCAGGTCAAGCCAGCCGGTACGGCGTGGGCGACCGGTGGTAGCACCGAATTCACGGCCTTCCTTGCGAATCTCCTCGCCTACTTCGTCATTCAACTCCGTAGGGAACGGACCGCTACCAACACGTGTGCAATAAGCTTTGAAAATACCAAAAACTTCGCCAATCTGACGAGGAGCGATGCCCAATCCGGTAGAAGCGCCGGCCGTCATGGTAGTAGAGCTCGTTACGAATGGGTACGAGCCGAAATCGATGTCGAGCAATGAACCTTGCGCACCTTCTGCAAGCACGGTTTTGCCTTGTGCCAATGCGTCGTTCACTACATATTCACTATTCACCATGGTGAATTGCTTCATAAATTCAACCGCATCGAAGAATTTCTCTTCTGCCGCAGGCAAAGTCTCAGAATAGTCGAATGAATAGAAATCAAGAATAACTTTATGTGCATCGACGAGTTTCTTGTACTTGGCCGCAAAATTGGGAGAAAGGATATCTCCTACGCGCAAGCCAAGGCGTGCTACCTTGTCTTGATATGCAGGGCCGATACCGCGCAAAGTTGAGCCGATCTTGGAATCACCTTTCGAACGCTCGTAGGCAGCGTCGAGCAGCGCATGGGTAGGAAGGATCAGGGAGGCTTTTTTAGAAACAAACAGATTACTGATCAGGTCGAGGTTATATTTCGCCAGACCTTCAATTTCTCTCTTGAACACAACCGGATCGAGCACGACGCCGTTACCGATGATATTCTGGATATCGCTGCGGAAAATTCCCGACGGGATCTGGTGCAGCACATGTTTGATACCGTCAAACTCCAATGTGTGTCCGGCATTAGGCCCACCCTGAAAACGGGCTACAACCTGGTAGCGTGGCGCCAGGACATCCACAATTTTTCCTTTTCCCTCGTCTCCCCATTGAAGACCAAGTAGTACGTCAACTTTCATTCAAATATTGGATTACTGAAACTTAATATGGTGTAAGTGGCCCGGCAATGCGTGCATTACCGGGCCTGATCGTGATAATTATCTGTCTTCGTAAACTGCGGACTCGCGCGGCGCCTCGGCGCGGTTCTGACAATTTTCCTTGTTGCAGTTTCCGTAGAAAATAAGCGAGTGGTGCATTACGCTGAAATTCAGCATCTCCCCTACCATGTTCTGGATCGATTGGATGCGCGGATCGCAGAACTCCATTACTTTATGACAATCTGTACAAATCAGGTGGTCGTGCTGCTTGTTACCGTACGACTTCTCAAATTGCGCGAGGTTTTTGCCAAACTGATGTTTGGTAACCAGGTCACAATCCACCAGAACGTCCAGCGTGTTATAGACGGTCGCCCGGCTCACCCTGTAACGCTTGTTCTTCATGCTGATATACAGTTCATCTACATCGAAATGATCCTCCCTGGTGTAAATTTCTTCGAGTATCGCAAAGCGCTCGGGCGTTTTACGAAGTCCCTTATTTTCCAGGTAAGCCGTTAATATTTTCTTAGCGGCCTCGAAATTTGGTTTGCTGGCTTGTGGCATATCTCTGATATTCTTGCGCGAAAATACGCTTTTTTACTTAAATCACTCTCACATTCGCAAGCATAGTCTTGCTACCTCATTAATTACCAATCCAATAACACTGTGGCGCGGCAATCGTTCAATAAGGTTATTTCTCGCTCAGATTGGTATCGAAACGCTGGACATTGTAGACGCCCTCGACCTGCTCCAGTTTATTAATCAGGATATCCAAGTGCCTGGTATCCTGCACGTAAAGCTTGATATCCCCATTAAAAACACCATCCTTGGTATCGATCGTCAACCCGCGCATATTGATATGCAGCTCATTCGAAATGATTCGCGTCACATCGTTTACCAAACCTACACGATCGGTACCCGAGAGGTACAACCCCGCGAGGAACGCCTCGTCCTTACCCGACCATTTGGCCTTGATAATGCGGTTGCCGTGTTTCGACATCAGTTCGGCTGCATTCGGGCAGGTGGTGCGGTGAATTTTAATGCCCTCGTTGATCGTGACAAACCCGAAAACGTCGTCGCCCGCGATCGGGTTACAGCATTGCGCGAGTTTGTAATCGATCTTGTCCATGTCGTCCCCTATCAGCAACGTGTCGCTGTCTGCACGGTCGCCGTGGATTTGTTTCAGGTATTTGGTCAGTGCCTTGCCGTCGGTGCCGGTGGCTGGTGCGGCGTTACTGCCTGCGCCGTTTTCTGCTGCTTTCTTGTCTTTCGCATCACGGTCCCGCTTGAATCTTTTCAGGTCATCAATCGGGATGTAGCCCTTACCTATGCGGTAAAAGAAGTCCGTAGTGGTTTTACATTCAAAAAATGCCCTGAGCTGGTTCATTACCTCCGCGGTAGCTTCCATCCCGAGTATTTTCAGCTTTTTCTCCACAAACTGGCGGCCGTCCGTTTCATACCGGCGGTTTTCCTCTTTCAGAAAATCCTTAATCCGCGCCCTCGCTTTGGAAGTTACGACGATGCGCAGCCAGTCCTCATTGGGCTTCTGCTTGCTGGAAGTAATGATTTCGATCTGATCACCATTGTTCAGAACATAGCTGATCGGTACGAGGATACCGCCTACTTTCGCTGCCATACAATGCGCACCAACTTCGGAGTGGATGTCGAATGCAAAGTCCAGCGCTGTTGAACCCGCCTGCAATACCTTCAGCTCGCCTTTTGGGGTAAACACAAAAACCTCTTCATTAAAGAGATTGCTCCTGAACTCGTCGAGAAACTCGATAGCAGCCGTTTTATCCCCGAAACCATTTTCCAGAGTCTCGCGCACCTGCGTGATCCATTGCTCGATATTACCTTTGACTTTGGTATCGTTTCCTTTGTACTTCCAGTGCGCCGCATAGCCTTTCTCCGCGATCTCGTCCATGCGCGAGGTACGGATTTGCACCTCGACCCATTGCCCGCTCTTGCTCATTACGGTCGAGTGCAGCGACTGGTACCCGTTCGCCCGTGGCGTGCTCAGGAAGTCCTTCAACCGGTCGGGGTTGGGCTTGTAATGGTCGGTAACAATGGAATATGCCTGCCAGCAGATTGCCTTTTCGCGGTCGCTCTCCGGAGGCGATTCGAGTACGATCCGGATGGCAAACAGGTCATAAATTTCCTCGAAGGGCTTGTTTTGCTTCCGCATCTTGTTCCAGATCGAATAAATCGATTTGGGACGGCCTTTGAGGATAAAATTCAACCCCGCCGATTCCAGGTCCTGGGCGATCGGCTCCATAAACTTCGAAATGAAGCGGTCACGGAGGTTTTTCGTCTCGCGCAGCTTTCTTGCAATGGCCCGGTATTCCTGCGGCTCGGTGTATTTCAAATAGAGCTCTTCCAGCTCCGATTTAATACTGTACAACCCGAGCCGGTGCGCCAGCGGGGCGTAAATGAATATTGTTTCCGATGCGATCTTAAGCTGCTTGTCGCGCGGCATACTGTCCAGCGTCCGCATATTGTGCAGACGGTCGGCGAGCTTTACGAGAATTACCCGCACGTCGTCCGAGAGCGTGAGCAGCATTTTCCGGAAGTTCTCGGCCTGCTGCGACGAGCCGTATTCGAAACGGCCTGAAATTTTGGTCAGCCCGTCGATAATCTTCGCCACTTTCTTACCAAACAGCCGCTCGATGTCGTCGATACCCATGTCGGTATCTTCCACGACATCGTGCAGCAATGCGGCCACGATACCGGTGGTACCCAGTCCGATTTCCTCGACCACGATTTGCGCCACCGCGAGCGGGTGGTAAATATATGGCTCTCCCGATCGCCGGCGCATGTCCTTGTGCGCATCGACGGAAGTGTAAAAGGCTTTTTTGATTAATTTAGCATCATTGTCCTTCAAAAAAGGTTTGGCTGTTCTTAAAAGCCGGCGGTATTTTTTGAGGATATCCTTACGCTCCTGTTCCAGGTCAATGTTGAGGGATTCAACCAGTTGCTCCACTGCTATATTCTAATTGGTATGCTTCACCAAAATAACAAATTTTAGCGACATTTTTCAACACGCTTTTACCCAAAGATAAAATTTTGGAAAAAGTTTGGAAGTTTTTAAAAAATAGGAATACCTTTGCACTCCCAATTCGACGATCGAGTTGAAAACGGGGAATAAGTGAGCGGGCGTGGCGGAACTGGTAGACGTGCTAGACTTAGGATCTAGTGCCGCAAGGCGTGGGGGTTCGATTCCCTCCGCCCGTACGAAATACAAGGGAATGACGGGGCGTCAGATTCCTGTTTTGTCTGGGAAATGAGTTGCTCCGTAGTATTGAAACCCGTCAAATGCCCTCAGGACTTCGTTTTGAGGGCATTTTTGTTTTTTTCTGTTCAAATGTAACAAAGGTATTTACCAATAGCTTAGCGACACATGGAAGTTTTGTTAGAAAAGAGTTCGCCGACCTTAGCCTCTCTGAAAGTAACGTTGACCAAGGAAGATTATCAGCCAAAAGTTGATAAAACGATCAAGGATTATTCGAAACGCGTGAACCTGAAAGGATTTCGTCCCGGCAAAGTACCATCCCATGTTATCCAACGCATGTATGGTAAAAGCATTCTGGTTGACGAGGTGAACAACATCCTCAGCAACGCAGTAAGCAGCTATATCCGCGAAAATAAATTGCAGGTTGTAGGTGATCCTGTACCTGATCGCGACAAAGCGGCAGAAGTAAACTGGGATACCCCCAGCGCGTTCGAATTCAGCTACGACCTTGGTATCGCTTCCGATTTCGAAGCAAACCTTGCCGAGCTGCCCGCTGTTAAACGCTATACTATTAATGTTGACGATAACGAACTGACGAAGACTCTCGACAGCCTTCGCGAACGTTTCGCCGACAGCATCCACCCTGAGGTGAGCGAAGCCGGTGATATGATTTTCGGTGAGCTGAAACAAGACGCTACCGAGTTCACAACCCGCACCGCCATTCCTACCAAGCAGGTGAAGGAAGAAGCTGCCGCGAAGTTCATCGGTGTAAAAAAAGGTGATGTGATCACTTTTGACATTAAAGATACTTTTACCGACGAGTCGGCTATCGCCCACGTAACCGGTAAGAAAAAAGAAGATATCGCAGATGTTTCAGGCGAATTCGTTCTGACAGTAGAAGACGTAACGCGCTCAGCGCCTGCTACTTTGAATCAGGAATTTTTCGATAAAGTACTAGGACCGGGACAAGTTGAAAACGAAGAGCAGTTCAACGAAAAGGTTCTTGAAATCATCAAAGGCAACTACGAGCGCGAAACCGAAGCATTGCTGCGCCGCGATATCGAGACTGCGTTGCTGGATTCAATTTCAATCGAATTGCCTGAGGAATTCCTCAAAAACTGGTTGGAGCGTTCCAACGAAGGCAAATTTACCCGCGAGCAGATCGACGAGCAATTCAGCGATTTCGCGAAATCTTTGAAACTGAGCCTGATCAAAAACAAGATCGCCGACAAATCGGAAGTTAAAGTTGAATACCCTGAAATTCTGGCATTTACCCGTGAAATGGTGAAAGGACAGTTTGGTATCTACGGCGACGACGAATCGATGAGAGAAACGATCGATCGCGTGGCACAAGGTTACCTTGCCGACAAAGAACGTGACAACTATACGAGCGTATTCAACCAGGTGTTCGACAACAAGGTTCTCGAAGTTATCCGTGGCCAGGTAAGCACCGACGAGCAGACTGTTGAGGTTAGCGAATTCGAGAAACTGGCGAAAGGCGAAGTAGAAGCTGAGGCCTAGTTTTCAGAAAATATAAAAAGCATTTTTTTCACCGTCCCGGGTAACCGGGCGGTGTTTTTTATTTAAAACCAATGCGCTCGCGCTCCTCTCCGATCTGACGCACAATACCGTCACCGAACAGCTGCCGGAATTTCATCTTCCATTGATCCAGCTCATTCTGCAACCGGCGGTTCTCGGCTAGTATGCGGGTGTTCTCCTGCCGGAGCCATTCGGTTTCCGATATCGATACGTCAATACCGAGCAGTTCGGGCATTGGCACGTCGAGCAGCTTGGCCACATTCTCCAACCTCGAAACGGAAAGCTCGGTGCGGCCGCGCTCAATGTCTCCGTAGGCTGTTGTAGACAGGCCGAGCATGTCTGCCATATTTTCCTGCGAAAGGCCTTTTTGTAGCCTTATCTGTCTTATTTTCTCTGATAAATTGGATGTCACGTTCATAATGTCCGATTATAATGCGTGGTATAACGTTTTTATGCTGCAATGTAATCTTTTATGATGGCTGCTGACTGTCGCATTTTTCGATAAATTGTCGCTGAAATAGACAAGGATTATTCAGTGAAATAGTCAAATTTGTGCCATGCAACCGGGAAACCAGCGGCGATATAAACAGAAACTAACCTATATTGCTTTTTGTTCTCGAAGCCAGTTGCCCTTTAACTATTGATAAATTAAAAATTAAATTTTTCGATGAATCACGGAAATGAATTTAGAAAATATGCCGTTCACCATCTGGGAATGAATGGTCTGACCGTCGACGGTTACATGAACCACACTGTTGAAAACATGACCCGTTCGGTAATCGAGGAACGCCCGATGAACTTCCGCGAGGTCGACGTTTTCTCCCGTCTGATGGCCGACCGCATTATATTCATGGGCACCGGTGTGGACGATAATATCGCCAACATCATCGTAGCCCAGCTACTCTTCCTCGAATCGGCAGATCCTAAGAAGGACATCCTGATGTACATTAACAGCCCCGGCGGTTCTGTTTACGCAGGCTTGGGTATTTATGATACCATGCAATATGTTCGTCCGGATGTAGCGACTGTTTGCACCAGCCTCGCGGCGTCCATGGGCGCGGTGCTGCTCGCAGGCGGCGCGGCAGGCAAACGCTCTGCGCTCCCGCACGCTCGCGTGATGATCCACCAGCCATCCGGCGGCGCGCAGGGCACCTCGGTCGATATCGAGATCACCACCCGCGAGATCGTGAAGCTGCGTCATGAGCTGTACGAGATCCTGGCGCACCACACAGGTCAGACAGCGGAACAGATCGGTATCGATTCGGATCGCGACAAATGGTTGAAGGCTTTGGAAGCAAAAGAATACGGATTGATAGACGAAGTTTTGACCCGCGAAAAGTAAATTGAACGACCTTTCTAAAAATGCCCCGTCAGCCAGGCTGACGGGGCATTTTTAGTATATGGCCCAACCTTGATTTGGTAACCCGGTCAAAAAACCGGAAATTTGTAATAATATAACCACTAATTGTCAATTGAAAAGGAGATTTGAACAATACATTCAGTCTTCTTGTTACTTTGACTCACACGTTTGTTTAACACGGCTTTCCTGTTTTGGAGCCGGAAACATTCACCAAACTGTTAAATCGAATCGATGGCACAAGTAAGTTGTTCGTTCTGCGGACGTAAAAAAAGCGAAGTAGATTTGCTTCTTTCCGGGATTGACGCTCACATCTGTAACCACTGCATCGCCCAGGGGCATCAGGTCGTGACGGAAGAGCTGGGACCCAAAGAGGATAAGAAAGAGAAGAAATCGAAACTTCCTAAATTAAAGCCCGTTCCTCCTGTTGAAATCAAGCATTTCCTCGAACAATATGTCATTGGCCAGGACGACGCGAAACGCTCGCTGGCAGTGGCGGTATATAATCACTACAAACGTCTCAACCAGGTAAGCACCGATGACGACGTCGTAATCGAGAAATCCAACATTATCATGGTAGGCGAAACGGGAACCGGCAAAACCTATCTGGCAAAATCCATCGCCCGCATTCTGCAGGTACCTTTCTGCGTGGCCGACGCCACGGTGGTTACCGAGGCTGGTTATGTAGGTGAAGATGTTGAAACGATCCTGACGCGCCTGCTTCAAGCTGCCGATTACAATGTGGAAGCTGCCGAGCGCGGTATTGTTTATATTGATGAAATTGATAAAATCGCCCGTAAGTCGGACAACCCTTCTATCACCCGCGATGTAAGCGGCGAAGGCGTTCAGCAGGCGCTGCTCAAACTGCTCGAAGGCTCCATCGTGAACGTGCCGCCGCAAGGAGGCCGCAAGCACCCCGACCAAAAGATGATCAGCCTCAATACCGACAATATCCTTTTCATTTGCGGCGGTGCATTCGACGGTATCGAGCGCCATATCGGAAAGCGGATCAACACGCGGCCGATCGGTTTCTCCGGCGACAACCGTATTATCGAGATCTTCGACAAAGGTAACCTGATGCGCTACGTGACAGCGATGGATCTTAAATCTTTCGGGCTGATACCGGAATTGATCGGTCGTCTGCCTGTACTGACGCATTTGGACCCGCTGGACCGCGAAACGTTGCGGCGCATCCTGACGGAGCCGAAGAATGCTTTGGTAAAACAATACGCCAAGCTTTTCGCGATGGAGGGCATTATCCTGCATTTCGAAGAGGCGGTGCTCGATTATATTGTCGACCAGGCGATGATGTACAAGCTCGGTGCCCGCGGTCTGCGCGCGATCTGCGAATCGATCATGACCGACGCGATGTTCGACCTGCCGTCGCAGAAGGACGTAAAAGAATTTACGCTCTCACTCGACTACGCGAAGGATAAATTTGAAAAATCTTCAATGGCCTTGCTTCGCTCAGTTGCTTAGTAGTCATTGCATTAGCGTTTTTACAAGCGCCCTGCCTCTTTCAAAGAAGCAGGGCGCTTCTTTTTTCATTCCAATAATCCTATTTTTACACAAAAACACTATATTATTTTAAATGGAAACCTGGCTCATAAATAAGTCGATTGTCGTCATCGGAGGAACCACCGGCCCGGGCCTTTCCGCGGCACAAGCCTTTGTACGAAACGGCGCGAATGTGGTGGTAGTGGGACGCAACCCTGAAAGCTGTCTGATGGCAGAACTGAGCCTGGGAAGCAATGCGAGGGCCAAACAGGGTGACGCAACACACCAGCAAACGGCGCTGGACGCGATCCAGCTTTGTATAAGGGAATTCGGAAGCTTCGATGCATTATATCACGCGCCGGAAGAACATGAGGAGCCTGCGACCGACGGCCCATTACATAACCTGAACCTCGAAACGTGGCGCAAAACGCTGGATCAGAACCTGACATCGCTCATGCTCTCCAACCAGGCCGCTGTAAGAACTTTCATGGGCATGAACAAGGGCGGATCAATCCTCAATCTTAGCCCTGAAAATTCGTCCACGGACAGCAACCTTGCCAGCCACGCGCGTGCGACTTCGAAAGCAGCTGTGATCGGTTTCTCAAAATCCATTGCGGCGGCTTATGCAGGACATGATATCCGCATCAATGTGATCTCAACGGACACCTCGGTACCCGCCGATCTGGATGGCGCCGCGGTGTATCTGATGTCGGATCATGCAAGATTCACCAACGGGCAATTGCTCGTCGTCGACGGTGGCAGAAGTGTGCTGGAAGAGCAATACTGACGGCCGCCAACAACGGCTGCGCTGTGAAGAAATTGCTATGAACGCAGAGAGAATCGCTTTTTTTCTTTTATTCGCGTAAAATAGTTCACCAGACACCGTACTCCTATGGCTACCGGACCGATTGTAACACTTACAATGAATCCCGCGCTCGACAAAAGCTCCAATGTATCGCGCATTGTTCCCGATAACAAACTGCGTTGCGAAACACCTAATTTTGAGGCGGGAGGCGGAGGTATTAACGTAGCCAAGGCCATTCACCGCCTCGGAGGCAACCCGATCGCGATTTTTACCGTCGGCGGCCCTACGGGCCAGCGGCTGCACAAGCTCGTAAAAAGCGAGGGCGTGGAAACAATGGTGATCGAAACCAAACAATGGACGCGCGAAAACTTTCACGTGCTCGAAACAAGCACGGGTTTCCAGTACCGCTTCGGAATGCCCGGCACCGAAATGATGCCGACCGAAGTGCGTGCAATCCTCGAAACCATGGAGGAGCTTGACCCTAAACCATCTTACATTATCGCCAGCGGCAGCCTTCCTCCGGGGGTGCCCTCCGATTTTTACGGACAAATCGCTAAAATAGCCCATAATCAGGGGGCACGGTTCATTGCCGATACTTCCGGCGACGCACTTCGGTATGCCACGGAGGCTGGCGTATATCTGTTAAAGCCAAACATCATCGAGCTCAGCGAGCTGGTGGGAGTCGATAAGCTGGAAATGGACGAGGTCGACGACGCGGCGCGTGCACTCATCATACGTGGGCAATGCGAGATCGTAATCGTGTCTATGGGCGCAATGGGCGCGATGCTCGTCACTGAAGACCAGGTAGAGCACATCCCAGCCCCGCCGGTTCAACCCAAAAGCACGGTAGGCGCCGGTGACAGTATGCTGGCAGGCATTGTATGGACATTGTCGCAAGGCAAATCCTACCGCGAAGCCGTACGAATGGGGGTTGCATGCGGTACCGCCGCCACTATGAACTCTGGCAGCGAGCTGTTTAGAATGCAAGATGTAAACCGCCTCCTCGACTGGCTGAACCGCTACGGAAAACGATACTCGGCCAGCTAATCAAAACTATGTACGAACAAATAGTAAGAAATCGGAGCTACGGTCTTTTTTAAAAAAATTAAAAAGATTTGTCATGTCCGAAACACATTCTCGCCGTCAGTTCGCCAAGATTACCGCAGCAACTGCCGCCGCCCTTACTTTCAAGCCATTCTATATCCTTCACGCCAAGCCCAAAGTGGATGGCGAGGTAATTGGCCATGGTAGCCACCGCTATAAGGTACACCAGGGCTGGGGCAACCTCGATGCGTCACAGTTCCCGGTCAACAACTGTCATGAAATGGTGCAGGACAGTAAAGGCAGGCTGATTATGGTCGGAGATGAAGTCAAAAACAATATCCTGATCTACGATCGGTCGGGCAAGCTGCTCGAAAGCTGGGGACACGAATTTCCGGGAGGGCATGGTCTGACATTGTGGAATGCCAACGGAGAGGAATTTCTGTTCATCAGCGATCCGAATATCGGCAAAGTCTTCAAAACGGATTTGAAGGGAAAAATCCTGCTGACGATCGAACACCCCTCGAAAGTGGGGGCCTATAAAGAAGCCGACCCATTCAAACCCACCGAAACAGCCATCGGCCCCGACGGTACCATTTACATTGCCGACGGTTACGGCTCACAATGGATTTTGAGATACACACCCAAAGGCGAATTTATCGATAAGTTCGGTGGTTCGGGCGACGGCGACGCGCAATTCTCAACCGCTCACGGCATCGCGATCGATTACCGCGACAAAGCCAACCCGACGCTCATCGTCACCTCGCGCGCGCACAATGCATTCAAGAAATTTACATTGGACGGCAAATACCTCAGCACCATATTCCTGCCCGGCGCATATGTTTGCCGGCCGGTTTTCAAGGACGACACGCTTTACGCCGGTGTTTGCTGGTCACGCCTGCGTTATCTGAACCAAACGCCTAATTCAGGCTTCGTAACGATTATCGATAAATCCAACAAGGTGATATCAAACCCCGGCGGTACCAAACCAGAGTACAAAAACGGGGAACTGCAACTGATGTTACAGGAGAAACCGATATTCATGCATTGCCACGATGTTTGCGTCGATAATGACCACAATATTTATGTGTGCCAGTGGAATGCGAAGAAAACGTATCCGGTGAAACTGGAAAGAGTTTAAGCAATAGGGCCTTTGTCAAACAAGACAGCTGATCCGTTGGCAAATGCTAGCGGATCAGTTTTATGGTGATCCCGTTCACCACCATTGTCGACACGGTGAGAATGCCATAGGCGACTCCAATCGGCATTTGCGGCACCAGCCACGCCACACCCACCAGGAAAGCGACGAATCCGTAACCCGCCAGCAACAGGCCGTATAATATCCTGATCGCCGCGTCGGAGCCCTGCTGCGAATGCGTGAAAACTGCCAATGTGGAGGTCATGATCGGAAATGGCGTCAATATCCCGCTCCAAGTCGGGCCGAGGTAATCAGCGGCTTGTGTGAGCGCTACCACGAAAAGCGTCGCTACCAGCATTCTTAGCGGAATATCCCACGAAGGCTGTTTCTTGAAATCAGCCTTTGTTTTTGGTTTTGGAAAAAAATACAAGACGAGTGTCAGCACCACCATATTGAGTCCAACCCCTGCCGCAAGGGAAATATCTCGTCCCAAAGAGAGTAATGCAACCACAAAAAATGCCCCGTAACTAAGCAGCACCGTCGGCAACCAGCGCATTCTTGACGAAAGCGTCGCATACACCAATGCAAAAAGCATTGTTCCAACAGACCCCAGCAATGCGGAAGTGATCGTCGACGCCGCGAATGCAGCGCCGTGTTCCAATGCGATAAAGAAAGAGATCGGCCCGGCCACCCACGGAAACCCGCCGATCCACCCGCCAAGCCCCTCACCCCATTTACGAACAGCCATCGTTACCCCGGCAATAAGCGGGGGCATGAGCATAATTTTGGTTAAAAGCAGGTCGGACAATGATTTGATGCGGCAAAATGAAGGACAAATTTACATTTAAGAGCCTAATCCATTGAAAATTTGAGAAAATACTTCCCGATTTTAATTGCAACACAGTTGCAATCATCTTATTTTTGCAACGTTGTAACAAAAAGAATGTAACCCGCTTCGAACCGTCACCAATGTCTTTCACCAAAAACTTTATCCTTACCTCCCTGCTGGCCTTGCTTTCGGTCATGGCCATTGCGCAGAAGCCGGCATGCGAGTGCTTTGTGAAAGGCGTGGTGAAGGACAGGCACACCGGCCAGCCCATTGTGGGTGCCACCGTGCTGATCGTCGGGCAAAGCAATGGTGTTTTCACGGACGAGAATGGCCGTTATGAACTAAGGAACCTGTGTCCCGGAAATTATACGCTCGAATGCCGCATTATAGGTTACAGTCCATTTCAGCAAAAAGTCGACCTGACGGCCGGACATGAGGAGAACTTTAACCTGCTCGAACAGGAAATGCATTTGCACGATGTGGAAATCACGGCGCACCGCACCGATGCACCTTCCTCGCAGCCATTAACCACTATTTCGGGTGCCGATCTGGACAAAACACGGGGGCAGACGTTGGGCGAGAGCCTGAAAGGCGTTGCTGGTATTACCACTTTGCAAACCGGCTCTTCCATTGCCAAACCGGTCATCCACGGCCTGCACAGCAACCGCGTGCTCATTATGAACAACGGCATTCGCCAGGAAGGCCAGCAATGGGGCTCGGAGCACGCACCGGAAATCGACCCTTTTATTGCAACCAGAATATCGGTCGTGAAGGGTGCCGCCGGTGTTCGTTATGGCTCCGATGCGATTGGCGGCGTCATTTTAGTAGAGCCGGAAGAGCTGCCTGTCGACAAACCCATTACCGGCGAACTGAATGCGGTGGGCTTTTCCAACGGCCGGCAAGGCGTATTATCAGGTACTGTGCAAGGCGGGCTGAACTTTGTAAAAGGCTTTGGCTGGCGCGCACAGGGGACGATCAAACGGGGGGGGAATATCCGCACACCCAATTATTTCCTGGATAACACGGGGATCAGTGAAAACAACTTTTCGCTGGCGGCAGGTTACCGCAATAAGGGCCTGGGCATCGATGTGTTTTACAGCCGTTTTGATACGCAGATCGGCATTTTCTCCGGCTCGCACATCGGCAGCGTCACTGATTTGCTGAACGTTATCAATAATGGTGAGCCGTTCGTCAAATCCGGGTTCAGCTATGCTATTAACCGGCCCAACCAGAATGCGACCCACGAACTGCTTAAAGCCGAAACACATTACCATTTCAAGGATGGCAACCGGCTGCAATGGACAATCGCGCGGCAGTACAACAACCGTAACGAGTTCGACCTGCATCGCCCGCGCAACGATAGTATAGCGGCGCTCAACCATCCTGAGCTGACTTTCAAACTCACTTCATTGACAAACGACGTGGTTTGGGACCACAAACCTGTTGCCGGGAAAATCAGCGGGCAAGTTGGTGTAAGTACATTATACCAATACAACCTCATGAGCGGGCGCCCGCTGATCCCCAACTTCAACCTGTTCAATGTGGGCTTGTTCTGGATCGAGCGGTATGTAACCAGCAAATGGGAGCTCGAAGCCGGTCTGCGGTATGACTATCGAATGCTGAAAACCTACCGGATCGTGAACCGCGAGAAGATCGCTGACCATTTCGATTTCGGCAATTTTTCGGGGACGGCGGGCGCTACCCGTAATTTTTCCGAACGCTTTTCCGCGCGTATGAACGTGGGTACAGCCTGGCGCGCGCCTAATGTGAGCGAGCTGTTCAGCGACGGCGTACACCACGGCGCGGCCGCGTACGAGAAAGGCGATGCTACTTTACAACCCGAAAAAGCCCTCAATTCCATTGCCAGCGTGAAATACGCCGCACCTAAATGGAGCTTGGAAGTAGGAGGTTATTACAATTACATTTTTGATTTTATATACTTAAAGCCGCAGCCGGAGCCTATTCTGACGATCCGTGGAGCATTTCCGTATTTCAAATACACCCAAACCGACGCTTCTTTCAAAGGCATCGACGTGTCGGGAAGCTGGGAGTTTGTGAAGCGCACCACCATTTCGAGCAAGCTCACCTACCTGCGCGTGTACGACGAGCGTAACGACGGTTACCTGGTCATGATCGCGCCGAACCGGCTGGACAATCAGCTGAAATACCAGCTCGCCGACCGCGGCAAATGGAAGGACGGCTTCATTTCAGTCGGGAACCTGCTGGTAGCCGAGCAGAAACGTGTTCCTCCAAACAGCGACTTCCTGCCTCCGCCGAAGGCCTATTCCCTTTGGAGCCTGCAAGCCGGCGCGACCCTGAAAGTTTCGGAAAAACAGCAGCTGGAAATCGGTATCAATGTGCAGAACCTGTTCAATACCGTTTACAGGGATTACCTGAACCGCTTCCGCTATTACGCCGACGATATGGGCCGTAATGCGTCGCTCCGCCTGAAATGGAAGTTCGGCACTTAACGAAGCCCGGCCCAAAAATGAATTTTAATACAATATTTAAACCTATTACGTATGAAAATGAACCGTAAGTTGACCTGGATGCTGCTCGCCGGTATGACAATGGCCTTTGTACAATGCAAAGATTCAGGCGATGATGTAGAGCCGGACGACGAGAATGAGCTGATCACTTCCGTCACATTGAAATTCACCGAGCAAGGCACTTCCAACGTCAGTACTTTTTCCTACAAGGACCCTGACGGCGATGGCGGTAACGCACCTACCAAATTCGATACCATTTCGTTAAAACCGAATACGACTTACACGTTGGCTATCGAACTGCTTGACGAAAGCAAATCACCGGTTGACGATATTACCAAGGAAGTGGAAGAAGAGTCCTTCGAGCACCTTTTTGTGTACACACCCACTCCGGCCGCGCTGCTGACTTATACTTACGGCGATAAGGACAAAAACAACTATCCTATCGGTCTCACAGGCTCTGCAAAAACCGGTGCAGCCGGCGATGGAAAGCTGAAAGTGCAGCTACGCCACCAGCCAGGTGCGAAAAACGGCACTCCGACGCCAGGCAGCGACGATGTAAATCTGGATTTTATATTGAAGGTGAAGTAAAACGAAGAGCGTTGTATCAAATATGATCAGGTTGTCACCCTGAACGCAGTCGAAGGGTAAATGCATGATGCAAATGCCCTTCGACTGCGCTCAGGGTGACAACGAAGTTCGATTTTGCTCTTTTTGTTTAATTGCATTTGGGACAAACGCCCTGTATCAGCAGATTGAAATGCTCGGGGAAGTAACCCTCCGGCAGTTGTACGGCCGGAATGTGTAAGTTTTCGAGGCAATTGGTTTCACCACACGCACTGCATTTGAAATGGATGTGGTCGTGCTGGTGCTTTTCTTCCGAACAGCTGTGCGAGCATAATGCGTAACGCAGTCCCTCGTCGTCCAGAACCTTGTGTATAATGCCTTTTTCGAGGAACGTTTTGAGTGTTCTGTATATCGTAACACGGTCGTAATTCTCTCCTAACGCTCCTTCCAGATCACCGTGCGATAATGCGTTCTTCCGATTGATAAATGTTGAAAGCACATCTTCCCGGCACGTGGTCGTCCGCAGGTGGTGTACTTTCAGCGTATCTCTTAACTGGTCCATTGTTTCCAACAGTTTGATAAATTCCTCCCTTCTAAAACCCTTCGCATCAAAGTTAAGTTCTAACCAGTTCAAATTCCAAGGATTCTGATTACACTTTCCTTGACCGGATACGTAGACTCGAAAAATATTCTGCAACCCCGTTGCAAGTTCGGACCAAGGGTGTTATTTTTGCAACATCATTGTATGTAGGAAAATGAAAGCAGTACACTCACATGGCAGGGCCGACTACATTGGGATCTTAGGATCTGTGTTGTGCATTATCCATTGTATACTGGTTCCTGCATTGGCGTTCGGCTCGTCGGTGGCTACGCATAACCATTCGCATATCGGCTTTATTTCCCTCGATTATTTCTTTATCCTCATCAACGGCATCGCGGTTTACTACGCCACGCGCGATCACCGCTCGCTAGGCATTCGCATCCTGCTCTGGAGCGCATTGGCGATTTTCTCCGTTTCATTGATTTTCGAAGGCCGGCATCAGGCTTTCTCCTGGCTGGGTTACGCAGGTTCCGGATTATTGATCGCGGGTCACCTGATTAACCTCTACATTTGTCAGATTGCACCGCGGTTGAAGTTCAAAACCCGCTGATCATTTATCATATTCCACTTCGAACCGGCTCAGATCGGGACGGTTGGCGTGTTTCCTTTCCAGTTCGTATTCAAAAATCGTTTTACCCAGATTGGCCATGAACGGGAAGCCCACCGTTTCGTAATCGTATTTGTCGTCGTTGAAAACCCCGTCCTCGTTGCAGTAGATTACGGCGGTTACCATAAACTCTATTCCCTTCTCAAAATCGGCGACATAGGCATTGTCGAGCAGGAAGCCGTACGCATCGCCGCATTTGTTGAAGAGGCGTATATGGCGTGGCAGGCGCGTTTTGGTAGCGCCGAAAAGCAGGAATTTCACAAAACCATCGTAGTAATCATCGGTATAGCTGGCAGGGTACGTCGTTTCGACCGGGAACTGTGACATGTACTGGTACATAAACCGGTAATCGTCGTCCGTCAGGTTGAACCGCTGCGACGCCGGCACCTGGTCCGGGAAAAAGAGCGTTTTTAGCAAGCGGTGCTGTTCTTCGAGCGGGAAAAAGTTCTTTTTTGTAAAATCAAATGGCTCGTTCACCAAAGCACCGTCTTTCATATAACCTTTGCCCAACAGCACAGGCCCGGGCGCATTGTATTCTTTCTCATTATACTTCGCAGGCTGATCGAAAACGATCCTGCCGTCCTTTTCAAAATGAACAGGATTGGTATAGCGATTATTTTCCGGCCCTATCGGCGATTCGAGACGGTGGAGAATACGGCTTTCTTTAAAACCTTTCTTATGCAGGCTGTCGTTAAACTCCTGTTGGCCGATAAACTCGTAAAGCCTGTTGAATGCGTCATTATCACTCGCCAGCAATATCTTTTTGGCATAATGCGCCACCGAGGGCAATCCGTTTTCCGCACTCGTGTCAGACTTCACCGCCGTTTGCTCTGGTCTTACCGCGTCGATAAACATCGGCGTGTACTTGTCGATGCCCAACTTGTTCAGTTTCTCAAATGCGAGTGCGACTGCCGGTAGTTTCACCGTGCTTGCCGGATAAAAATATTCGCCGGTATTTACCCGGTAACCATGCGTAGTAAAGTGCGGGACGTTGTTTTTATTCCTGTCGATCTTCGTATAGAGGACCTGCACCTTGTATTTTTCAGGGTTTTGCAGGATCTGCGAGAAGCGCTCGGGGTGCTTTTTTAAGAGTTTTTCGATGAAATTATCTGCCTGGTACTGTGCATGAATTGGCAGGGCGGCCAGCTGTAAAGACAAGAGAAGCAACAGTTTATAATTTCTAAAAAAAAGCATGGAACAGACCGGGCACGTGTTAGCCGAATATACGATTTTTTATTTTAAAGGGCGTTCGGAATTAGTTTTTACTCCCTGCGTCCTTTACCTATCAGACATAAAATAGGGCGAATAATGGAAGAAAACAAGTTACGCAGCAGGGGCTGGTTTGGTAAATCGGGTAAGGATGGATTCATTTACCGTGCCTGGATGAAAAACCAGGGCTATCCCGCTGATGAGTTTGAAGGACGGCCGGTAATCGGCATTTGTAATACATTTTCTGAGCTGACACCCTGCAACGGGCATTTCCGTGAGCTGGCCGAATCCGTGAAACGCGGTGTGTGGGAAGCAGGCGGCTTTCCGCTCGAATTCCCCGTGATGTCATTGGGAGAAACGCTCATTAAGCCCACGGCAATGCTCTACCGTAACCTCGCGAGTATGGACGTGGAAGAATCCATCCGCGCGAACCCGATCGACGGCGTGGTACTCCTTTGCGGTTGTGACAAAACAACGCCTTCACTGGTGATGGGTGCTGCGAGTGTGGATATCCCGACCATCGTCGTTTCCGGCGGACCGATGCTGACAGGTCGTTATCGCGGTAAAACCATCGGTACCTCCGACGTGTGGCGTTTCAGCGAATTGCACCGCAAGGGCGAGCTCACGCAGGAAGAACTCTACACCGCCGAGGCATGTATGTGCCGCAGCGACGGCCACTGCGCGGTAATGGGTACTGCTTCCACGATGGCCTGTATGGTAGAATCGCTGGGGCTCACATTACCTGAAAATGCGGCGATACCCGCGGCGGATTCGCGGCGGAAGGTACTGGCACATTTGTCGGGCCGGCGCATTGTGGATATGGTGAAGGAGGACCTGCGGCTTTCGCAAATCCTTACCCGCGAGGCATTCGAGAATGCGATCATGATCAATGCGGCCATTGGCGGCTCGACCAATTTTGTGATCCACTTGCTCGCGATTGCGGGACGCATTGGTGTGGATTTACATTTGGATGATTTCAATGATCTCTGTAAAAAAGTGCCGCTGTTGCTCAATTTGCAACCTTCGGGTGGCTATTTTATGGAAGATTTCTATTATGCGGGAGGCTTGCCGGTCGTCATCAAAGAGCTTAGTGCCATTTTGCACCAGTCGGTCATCACGGCTAATGGTAAAACAATGGCTGAAAACTCGGCGAGCGCGGAATGCTTCAATCCGGAAGTGATCGGCACGATGGAGGAACCGATTAAAGACCTGACGGGATTGGCCGTCGTGCGCGGGAACCTTTGCGAGAATGGCGCGGTGATCAAACCATCGGCCTCGCTGAAACCAGAACTGATGCAACACCGCGGCAAGGCCATCGTATTTGAGGATATTGATGATTATAAGCTCCGCCTAGACGATCCGAACCTCGACGTGGATGAAAACAGCATATTGGTATTGAAAAATGTAGGGCCGAAAGGCTACCCGGGCATGCCGGAGGTCGGAAATATGTCGTTACCTAAAAAGTTGCTCGCGCAGGGTGTGATCGACATGGTACGCATTTCCGACGGACGAATGAGCGGGACGGGGTTTGGAACGGTAGTTTTGCACGTGTCGCCGGAAGCTGCCGTGGGCGGCAACCTTGCTTTGGTACAGGACGGCGACTATATTGAACTGGATGTGGAGAACAGAAAGCTGCATCTGGAAGTGTCGAACGAAGAACTGGCGCGTCGCAGGCAACTCTGGAAACCACTTGAACTGGGCTATAACCGGGGTTACGTACACCTGCACATCGCCCACGTAACGCAGGCGCACGAAGGCGCCGACCTCGACTTCCTCAAAGGCGGTTCGGGCGATAAAGTAACAAGAGATTCGCATTAACAGGCTGGTAATGCAGCTTTACCCGGATCGCCGGCCGCCGCATTACCACCTTCAAAATTCAGCATTGCAATGAGTAGCCAACTTTTTGATAACCAGGTCGCGATTGTAACCGGTGCCGGACAGGGCATCGGGTTTGAAATAGCGAAGCAACTGGCTTGCCAGGGTGCCGGCGTTATCCTGAACGATACCAACAAAGCCCTCGCCGCTGAGGCAGCCAAGAAAATACGGAACAAGGAAGGCGAATGCGTGGCCTTCGCAGGGGACGCTTCCCAGCCGGAAGTGATCGACGCGATGGTCGACGAGGCCGTCAAATGCTTTGGTAAACTGACACTGACCGTTTGTAATGCAGGTATTACGCTTTTTGGTGATTTCTTCGAATACCCGGCCGAAAATCTGCGGAAAGTACTGGAAGTGAATCTAATGGGCTCGTTCCTGCTCACGCAGGCCGCTGCAAAGCAAATGCGGAAGCAGAAATCAGGCGGCAGGATATTACTGATGTCGTCCGTGGTAGGCCATCAGGCACACCAGTTCCTGGGCGCTTATGCGATGACCAAAGCCGGGCTTGAAATGCTGGCCAAAAACCTCGTGATTGAGCTCTCCCCGCATGGGATTACGATCAACGCCGTGGCGCCGGGAGCAACTTTAACCGAGCGGACACTGGCGGAAGATCCTACTTATCCTAAAACATGGTCGGCGATTACGCCCATGGGCCGTCCCGCGATTTGTGAGGACATTGCCAATGCCGCATTGTTCCTGCTATCGCCGCATTCGGGCCATATCACAGGGCAAAGCCTGATCGTCGACGGCGGTTGGACTTCCGTGAGTCCCCTGCCGGATTTGAGTAATATGAATGTGAAGTAGCCCCTATTCCCCCGAAAAAAGCTGCGCTTCCAGGTCATCGATCGTTCCGTCTTTTGAAAAGAACAACTCGCGTGGCTTGGCAGCGGTGCTTGGGTTGACGGTCATAAAGCTGCGGTACTGATCGTCGGTGATAATCTTTAAAGTCAATGCCCTTTTCAGCACCATCGGGAATGGCACTTTGAAGAAATTGGCAATATCGGACGCCAGGAAGCCCGGTATTTTGGAAATATCATTCCTGAAAAAGCTTTCTACTTCTTCAAAAGGCAGCAACGCTTCGAAAATAAGCTGCTCCGAGCGGGTAGCGAGCGATGCCGTGTTCGCGTAGATCGTGTGCAAACCGAGCGAGACCGTAAGCAAATGAATGTGGTAATTGCGCTCGTTGATATCCGAAGCCGCATTCACGAAAACCCAGCCTTTCTGATGGTAGATCGCCGAGAAGCCCTTGAAAAGCGGGTCCACTTTATGCAGTTGTGCGATCTTGATGCCTTCGGGATATGGTAATTTATGCCCGATCTGATGCACAATATCCTGCGCGTAGGAAATGTCGGCCACCTCGCCAGCCGGTTCGATCATCCAGTCACCGTTCACCAAACCTTCAAAAAGCTGATTCGTGATCCGTTGGCTTTCTACCTGTCCCAAATGCAGGACGATGCGGTTACCGCGGACGGAATAATCAAGAAGAAGCTGGTTTTTGGGTTGCTTTCTGGGCATGTCGGGATCGTTGTTGAGGCGTGAGTTTCAAATATAAGGCAATTTTATCGCCACTCCAAGGTGTTCAGGAGCTGAACCATGTCGGCCTGCAGATAATCGATGACGGGTGCCAGCGAATCATTTTTGGTGGCCGTCGGGAAGTAAATCGCGCCCCTCATGAAATGCCCTGTACTGTCGGTAGTATAAAACTGGTACGGACTAGGCACATCGCCTTCAATCCTGAACAACAAAGCCGTCCGTCCCGATTTGCTCAAAACACGCTGCTCCTGGATCGACGAAGCCCTGATCTGATGCTTACTTGCCAATTTGTAACTATCGTCGATAAAAGCTTTCAGCAAAGCCGGGTTGTTGCCGAGCGGCTTGTAGGTAATTTGAATATTAGCCTTAAACTGCGGATAACTGATAAAAATCCAGTCTTTCCCCGCCATTTTAAATGTATCCGGCTCCACCACCGCATATTTGGAATATTGAAATGTGTAGGGATACTTTTCGGGGAGCTGCCGGTAGCTGTGTGCGGGAAGGTCAATGCGGTTGTAGCCTTTGGGTTTCGGAACGTAATTTTGCTGCCCTTCTTTTTTACAGCCCGACATTAAGAACAGTGAAGCAGGCAGTATAATGCTAAAAATGAATCTGTACATAGAGTTGGTCCCGTTGGCAAACTTGCGCAAAACTAACGAAAACAGCTTTATATTAATTTTATCTGAAACCTGTGAAAACAAAAAAGCGAAACTATCGCTGATAGTCCCGCTCTCCGGCGCCCTCCTCTGTTACTCGACGGTAACCGATTTGGCAAGATTTCTTGGCTGGTCGACATTCCGGCCCCGCATTACTGCGATATAATACGAAAGCAGTTGCAGCGGGATCACGGAAACAAGCGGCGTCAGAATTTCATGGGTATTGGGCACTTCGATCACAAAATCGACCATCCCGGGGATTAATGTGTCGCCTTCCGTCACGATCGCGATTACACGGCCTTTGCGTGCTTTCACTTCCTGGATATTGGACACGATCTTTTCATAGGAACTGTCCTTCGTAGCCAGGAAAACTACCGGCATATCCTCGTCGATCAGTGCGATCGGGCCGTGTTTCATCTCCGCGGCGGGATAACCCTCGGCGTGGATGTAGGAAATTTCTTTGAGCTTCAATGCCCCTTCCAGCGCCACAGGAAAATTCAATCCACGTCCCAGATAAATGAAGTTGCGCGCATATGTGAATATGAATGCGATCTCCTTGATTTTAGCCGCATTTTCAAAAACCCGCCCCACCTTCGCCGGGATCGTTTCGAGCTCGATCAGCAGCTGGCGGTAGGTTTCTTCCGAAATCGTACCTTTTCGTTTCGCTACGGCAATGGCCATCAGCGTAAGCACAGTCACCTGGGCAGTAAATGCCTTCGTACTGGCCACGCCGATTTCCGGGCCCGCGTGTGTATAAGCGCCTGCATGCGTAGCACGGGCGATGGAAGACCCAACCACGTTGCATACTCCGAATATCGTAGCCCCTTTGGATTTTGCGAGCTCAATCGCCGCAAGGGTATCCGCTGTTTCGCCCGATTGGGAAATGGCTATTACAATGTCGTTTTCTTTAATGACCGGGTTACGATAGCGGAACTCGGAGGCATATTCTACCTCCACATTGATCCGCGCCAACTCTTCGAAAAGGTATTCGGCTACCAAGCCGGCATGCCATGAAGTACCACAGCCTACGATCACCACGCGGTCGGATTGGGCGAGCTTATCGAGGTAGTCGTTCAGTCCGCCGAGTTGCAGGTGCGCGTCGTCCGCACGCAGGCGACCGCGCATGGAGTCGGCAATAGAGCGGGGCTGTTCGAAGATTTCTTTGATCATGAAATGGTCGTAACCGCCTTTCTCGATGGTTTCCAGCTCCATTTCGAGCTTTTGAATGTATGGAATGGTCTCTTTGGTACTTTCAAGGTGCTGAATGCTCAGTTTGCCGTCGCTGATTACCGCTACTTCATAATCGTCAAGGTAAACGACGTCTTTTGTGTATTCCACAATGGGTGTGGCATCCGAAGCGAAGAAGAATTCGCCCTCGCCTATCCCGATCACCAGTGGGCTGCCTTTGCGGGCCGCAATGAGCTGACCAGGATGGTCGACCGACATGACGACGATGGCATATGCGCCCACAACTTCTTTCAATGCAAGCCGCACGGCAGCTTCGAGCGTAGCACCCGTTTCTTTCTGGACATCTTCGATGAAATGGATCAGTACTTCGGTATCTGTGTCGCTCAGAAACTTGTGACCTTTGCCAATCAGGTTTTGTTTGATCGACGCGTAATTCTCGATAATGCCGTTGTGGATAATGGACAGGCGGCGGTTGTTTGAATAATGCGGGTGGGCATTTACGTCATTAGGCTCGCCGTGCGTGGCCCAGCGCGTGTGGCCGATGCCGATCGTAGCGGTAAGATGCTTTCCTGCCAGCTCCGATTCGAGGTCCGACACCTTCCCCTTTTTCTTGTAAATATTCAATTCGCTATTTTCGAGCAACGCTACTCCCGAACTATCATAACCACGATATTCCAGACGTTTCAGTCCCTTTAAAATCAAAGGGTATGCCTCCCTGTTTCCAACATAAGCCACAATTCCGCACATATTCTTAAAATATTTTAATTTTTGTGTATGTTCTAGACTAGGCAAATAAATGGCAATCGGTGGTCGTTAGCAAGCTAATTTTTAATTAAATACTAAAAAATATCCAATTTATAGAAAGTGCTCGAACACGCGAAACATTCCTGAAAAACACAAAAAAGCCGGCGACTCTGAGAATCGCCGGCTTTTCCGCGTTGTGAAATCTATCTGTTAGCTTACCAGATCATTATAGAGATTGTAATACGACTCCGAGAAATTCTCATCCTGCTCATCGAGCTGAACGCGTTTCGGCGCATTGTTGAAAATTTCATTGAGACTCGCGCTGCAATGCTCCTCGGCTTTCAGCACCGCGTCGGCATAAGCACATCCGATTTTTACAAAACCTTCGAAATCGGCAGAATGCAAATGCGCCAGCGCCTCATCACTCACGTCCATTGCCTTGGCTTTGCTCTGCAAATCGGCATCGAATTTATAGTCAAATGCATTATTATGTACGGTAAACACACTTTTCGTATCCTTAAACATCGGATCGTTACGGTAAGTGGTTTTAAGGTACAATGGAATCAGAGCCGTCATCCAGTCATTACAGTGCACCACGTCCGGAGCCCATCCCAGTTTTTTAACTGTTTCCAAAACACCCTTGCAAAAGAAGATCGCGCGCTCGTCGTTGTCGTCGAAGAAGTTGTTTTCCTTATCGAAGAATACGGATTTGCGATGGAAGTAATCATCGTTATCTATGAAATAGACCTGCAACTTCGCATTTGGAATCGAAGCTACTTTGATGATCAGCGGCTTTTCTTCATCTCCTACGGTAATATTGATTCCTGACAGTCGAACTACTTCATGAAGCCTGTTTTTGCGTTCGTTGATAAGACCGAAACGCGGAACGAGTATCCTGATTTCTGCCCCTCTTTCCTGCATTGCCTGAGGAAGCTTCCTTACGTAATCGGCAACATCGGTTGTTTGGAGGAAGGGATTGATTTCACTGGCTACATACAAAATTCGTAGTTTCTCCATAGATCTTTTAGCAGTTTGTGAAAAAAAGTTTTGCAAAATTATACAAAAAAAATGGCAATTTCAAAAGATATTCCAAACTAATTGTCATATTGCGCCCAGTTTGGGATTTCCGTGTCCTGATGTTTCCATAATCTGCTTTACGAATGATGCTATCTTGAAAAAGCAATCGTAGCCCGCAGGTTACTCCCTCAGTTTTCGAATTTTACATGGAAGTATTCACTTCGGTCAAAAGCCTCCGCCAATACCTGGATCAGCAAGTTTTACAGCAAAAAACCATAGGCCTCGTCCCCACGATGGGAGCCCTTCACAAAGGCCACATTTCGCTGATTGAAGCCGCAAAAAAAGACACTGATATCGTCATTTGCAGCGTATTTGTGAATCCGACTCAGTTCAACAACCCCGAGGACCTGGCCAAATACCCGAGAACGTTTGAAGCAGACCGTGCCATGCTCGAAGAGGCAGGCTGCTCTGCTGTCTTTGCGCCATCCGTAGAAGAAATGTATCCCGAGCAGCCCGTCGTTAAAATGAACTTCGGCGCATTGGAAACTGTAATGGAAGGCGCATCCCGCCCCGGGCATTTCAATGGCGTGGGCATTGTTGTTTCGAAGCTCTTTAATATTGTAAAGCCGCACCGGGCGTATTTCGGGCAGAAAGACTTGCAACAGGTGTCGGTAGTACGCCAGCTGATCAGCGACCTCGGGTTCGGATTTGAGCTGGTGATATGCCCCACCGTTCGCGAAAGGGACGGACTGGCGATGTCCTCACGTAACACGCGTCTGAACGCAGCTGAACGCGCGATAGCGCCGCACATCTACCGCATACTCGCAGCGGCGGGCGAAGACCTGCGCACGGGAAGGCAGGTAAGCGAAGTAATCGGTTGGGCAAAAAGTGAATTTGCGAAGATCAAAGAATTTACCCTCGACTATTTTGAGGTAATCGATATCAAAACCCTGCTACCCATTGAAAAAATAGGCCCTGCGGGCCTCAATGCGATCTGCGTAGCGGCTTTCCTGGGCCCGGTAAGACTGATCGACAATATTGTATTCTGACTTAACTCACCAACGCATTAAAATGAAGAAGGCCCCTTTCGGAGCCTTCTTTTTGTTGTTATGCCAATTTCCAGTCGCCGCGGTATTTGCGTTGCACGAACTGGTTTGCTTCGTCGAAGTTGGTAATCTTCATGTTCTTGCCATCCCACAACAGTTTTTTGCGGCCCGGGTAGTCGAAACCCTTGCCATCGGCCTTCGCGGCGCGGAGGTTGTAGCTGCGGATACCGAGGTTACCCATGATCACAGTCTCCGTCAACGGACCAGCGTAATCGAATGATGAAGTCAGCGCTTTGTGCTCCTTGCTGTTGAAACCAGCCTTGCAAGCGTCGCTCCACGATACGTGGTGACCAAATTCCGGCATCGTCGTGTATTTGTTACCGAAGTCGCCTTGTTTGTATTCCAGCTTGGTGCCGTCTTTGAGGTATACTTTTGGTGCAATACCATAAGTTCCGCAAGTCATTACACCTTTTTCACCAATCAAAAGCACACCATTGCTGCTATCCGGCTCTCCCAGCGGATCGTTCGCGGGGATCAAATCCGGGTGGAACGGACGGAGACCACCGTCGTGCCAGGTCAGCGTCACTTCCGACTTGTTCACTTTGTTCGCAGGGAATTTCAATTGAACGCGGGACGATGGCGGGCAGCCTTCCGGAATGTATTCTGCATTCCAGTCCTTAATGAACACCTGGCCAACGCTACATTCGAGTTCCGTTGGATAACCAAGGCCGAGCGTACGGAACGCCGGGTCGATCAGGTGGCAACCCATGTCGCCCAGTGCGCCGGTACCAAAATTCCACCAGCCTCTCCATTTGAACGGGTGCCATGCGGGGTTATAATCCACCCAGTCGGCACAACCTACCCACAATTCCCAATCGATATCCGCAGGCACTTCATGTTTGCCGGTCGGAACGGGAATGCCTTGCGGCCATACCGGGCGATTGGTCCAAACATGCGCTTCGTGGACGTTACCGATGAGGCCTTTGTTAAACCATTCCTTCATCTGGTTCTGCGCAGGGTTGGAAGCGCCCTGGTTACCCATTTGGGTTACCACTTTATATTTGCGCGCAGCTTCGGTGAGCATGCGTGCTTCGTAAATATCGTGTGTAAGGGGTTTTTGTACGTACACGTGCTTGCCACGCTGCATGGCTGCCATCGCGATGATCGCGTGCATGTGGTCGGCAGTCGACACCGTTACGGCATCGATGCTCTTGTCCATTTCGTCGAACATCTTGCGGAAGTCCTTGTACTTCTTCGCATCAGGGTGCAGCTCGAAATTCTTTTTCACTTGTGGCTGTCCCCAGTCCACGTCGCACAGTGCCACCAGATTTTCGGCGCCTTTGTTCCATGCATTGTTGGTGTCAGAAAACCCTTTTCCGCCCACGCCTACACCGGCGATGTTGAGCTTGTCGCTCGGCGCTTTATATCCTTTTCCCAGCACGTGCCGGGGAACAATGAAAAAACTTCCAATGGCCGCTGCGGAGGTCTTCTGTAGAAAGTCCCGGCGGTTAACGTCTTTCGGTTTGTTTTCTGTACTCATCGGTTTTGGTAATGAAAATATAAAGTAGATTAATATAGATTAAAGGAATAAGTTTTTACTGAGGATCAAATACTATTAAATCCCGCTTAAATATAATAATGTTCTCACGAAACCCATGAACAGCGGCATTTCAATTGTCGCGGAACTGTGCCACCGGCGAGTATGTTTTGATGGCTGGGTATTATTCCTGTAACTTTGCAAGGGTAATGCATTTCAATTAGACCAATACCACCGGGTAATGCAAATCACAGTAATGAAATCGAAGATTCACCGGGTTAAGGTGACTCAGGCAGAATTGAACTACGTTGGCAGCATCACGATCGACGAGGATCTGATCGACGCCGCGGGATTGATAGAGAATGAACAGGTTCACATTGTGAACAATAACAATGGCGAACGTTTTGTCACATATGTTATTAAAGGCGAACGTGGTACGGGTATGATATGCCTCAATGGTGCCGCCGCCCGCAGGGTGCAGATCGGCGACATTATCATTATTATTGCGTACGGCAGCATGAGCCAGGAAGAAGCGAAAACCTTCAAACCGATGGTGGTTTTCCCGGATCATAACAACCATCTGGTAAGCTGATCTTCCGGTTTTCACCTCCACTATATATCCATATTAGCATAGCATGAAAAACATACTGCGTTACACCATATCGCTTGTCCTGGCAGGCGGTCTGCTCTGGTTTGTGTTTAAAGATATCAACCTGAGCGAAATGCTCGACCGTTTTGCCAAATCCGACTGGCGGTGGATCGCCGTATCATGCTTTTGCCTCCTGCTCGCGCACATTACGCGTGCGTGGCGCTGGGGAATGCTCATCGAGCCGCTGGACCATAAGCCGGGTATTGTAAACAGCTCGGTGTCGGTCCTTACCGGTTACTTTGCCAACTACATCGTCCCCCGAATGGGCGAAGTAACGCGTTGCGGGACATTGTATCGCCTCGAACGCATTCCGGTGAGTTTGAGCTTCGGTACCGTTGTCGCCGAGCGAATTTTTGACGTCATTATATTGGTTTTGATGATTGGATTGAATTTCATCCTCGAATTCGAGCGCCTTAGTACCTTCTTCACTGATTTTTTCCAGAGCAAAATAGGCGGAAGCCAGGGCGGCGGTTCGGGTAGCGGCATGTTGCTCAGCATTCTGATCGTCGGCTTACTTGCTATCGGAGTTGTGGCTACGGTTATTTTCAGGAATGCAGCATTACGTAACAAATTGCAGCAGAATGCGATTATCTCCAAGATCGTCAACTTCGCCCAAGGCATGCTCGAAGGACTTTTGAGCGTACGTAAGCTGCGCAATCCCGGCCTTTTCATTTTCAGCACAATCCTGATCTGGGTACTTTACTACCTGGTTTCATACGTACTTTTCTTCTGTATCCCCGAAACGTCGGACCTCGGTCCATTGGCCGGTCTGACGTTGCTCGTAGTCGGTGCGATTGGTATGACAGCGCCAACGCAAGGCGGGATCGGTGCTTACCACCTCCTTGTCGGTAACGTGATGGTGCTTTACGGACTTTCGCAGAACGACGGCATCACATTGGCGACATTCATCCACGGCGCTCAAATGCTGTTCATGCTCGTGATCGGCGCATTGGCGTTCCTGTATGTACTGATTGTGAACAAAAACAAGGTCGAAGAGCCGGAGCAAGTATCTGCGGCAAACTAATTGTAACTTTAATAGTCCTGAAAAATGGAAATGGAGTATGTTACGTTATTCCATTTCTTAAATCCATATTGTCTTTTACGATGAATTTGACAGAAAGCAAAATCCTGAGACTAGAAGAAGCGATCTCGACCGTTGAAGCATGGCAACGCGCCGGACAAAAAGTTGTTTTCACCAACGGATGTTTCGATATTGTGCATCTCGGGCACATCGATTACCTTGAAAAAGCCCGTGCATTGGGCGACAGAATGGTGCTCGGCCTGAATACCGACGCCTCGGTAAGCCGCCTCAAAGGCCCGCTCCGCCCGGTGGTGAATGAATACGCAAGGGCACGGTTAATGGCAGCGCTCTCGTTCATCGATGCTGTCATTTTGTTCGACGAACCGACTCCTAGTCAGTTGATCGAGGCCGTAAAACCTGACATTTTGGTAAAAGGCGACGATTATACGGTCGAGAACATTGCTGGCGCGGATTTTGTTTTGGGTAGAGGAGGTGAGGTAAAAACGATCGCCTTGGTACAAGGCTACTCGACTACCGCACTGATCGAGAAAATAAAACAAGGATATAAATAACGATAACTATGGGACTTTTGATTGCTTTGATCGTAATGGGCGTCAGCTTTTACGTGCAATGGCGTTTGAAGAGTAAGTTTGAAGAATATTCACAAGTGGGGTTGAGTAACGGAATGAGCGGTAAGGAAATCGCTGAAACCATGCTCCGGGAAAGCGGCATTTACGACGTAAGAGTGGTGTCCGTGGAAGGACGCCTGACCGACCACTACAATCCGCAGGATAAGACGGTCAACCTCAGTCCCGATGTATATTACGGACGTAGCGTAGCGGCCGCGGCTGTGGCGTCCCACGAATGCGGGCACGCGGTGCAACATGCTACCGCATACAGCTGGCTGCAATTCCGCTCGCAAATGGTGCCATTCCTGAGCGTTGCCTCGCAATACATGCAGTGGATCATATTGATTGGTGTATTGCTGATCAATACTTCGATTATTCCGTTGACGATTGGTGTGGCATTGTTCGCGGTAACTACATTGTTCAGCTTTATCACATTGCCGGTTGAATACGATGCGAGTAACCGTGCATTGGCGTGGATCCAGAAAAACCGTATTGTGAACGAACGTGAGTATGTTATGTCTGCCGATGCATTGAAATGGGCAGCCCGTACTTACCTCGTAGCGGCGATTGGTTCTTTGGCTACGTTGCTCTACTACGTGAGCTTGCTGATGGGCCGTCGCGATTAAGACTAAAAACATTGTAAGGTGATACTGTCACCCTGAGCGAAATCCGTCTGTCATCCTGAGCGAAGTCGAAGGATAATTGCGATGGTGCCTTGGCCTTTCGACTCCGCTCAGGGAGACAGTGTCATTGCTTCGCTCAAGGTGACAGTGATATTGCTTCGACTTCGCCCAGGGTGAAGTCGTTTTTGCATGAACTGTAAATCCAGCCCTATTTCTTCCGCTGGTTCCAATACACCACCAGATTATGCGTCGCCCTGCCTGAGGCGATAATGTCCAAATCTCCATCGCCGTCCAGATCCGCTGGTAGCAGGTCTTCACAGGCGATCTTGATCTTTTCATCCAAAGTATATTCCGACCACTTCTTGCCATCGGGATCAGCTCCCACATAGATCCGAACACCGGTTTCGCCGGTCACATTCGGGTTGCGCCAGCCCATTACCACCTGGTCGCGGCCCTGGCCGAAGAAATCCGCGCAGGCCAGCGCGTGGCCTTCCTTAATGCGGTCGGTGAGTACTGTGCGGCCGTCCTTGGTATAAACCACCAGCTCATTGCCGTGCATAGGCTCGATCGTAGCGGTGAATAACTGCCTTTTGCCCAGACTCCCAGTTCTGATCTCCCCTACCCCGCGCTCCGGCACCATCCAGTTCCCCGAGGGCGCCCAACCGTCGGCCCCGTCGAGAAATACCTGCACGCCTTCCTTACTGGCAATGGACAGCCCAGCCATTCTGCCGGGAATTTCCATCGGCTGAAAGTTGTGGGTCATGTGCATGTTGGTTTCAATCAAATTGTAGGGCCAAATACCTTTTTTGTTTTCAGGAACATCGAAAACGATCAGCTTTACTCCGGCACCGTTTCCACCGGTATTTCCTTCGCCATGCAATGGTAAAACGGCCAGCTGATATTCACCGTCCGCTTTTCTGACCCAGTGCATTCTGTGAATAGTCACTTCATGATGCAGGCGCACCGGCTCCCAGGGTTTGGTGCGGTCGTCGGAGGCAACCATATAGAATACCGCTCCCGACGTTTTCAAATCCTTCGTTTCGGAAGGATTCCAGCCTGCACCTACGGCCACTTCCACCTTCCCGTCGCCATCGATGTCGCGGGCGGCGATGCATACGTTATCCTGCTCGGTGAGATCCTTCGCCATCACGTAGCGCGTCCAGGCACCGTCTTTTTTCCCGGGATTTTTATACCATACGATTTCCTTCTTGTCGGCCAGGAGAATATCCAGCTTCCCGTCGCCATCCACGTCGCCGGAAGCCACGCCGTAGCCGATGCTTACCTTGTCATCAATCGTCTCGCCGTTGAAAGTGGCTGTTTGTGCAAATGCGCTTCCAGTTATTGAAAATGCTATCGAGAACAATAATCGTTTATTCATATTCCTGAAAAGCGGCCACTGCCGATGGGTAAAAGTTTTGACCTATTTTTTAACAATATACTTCAAAATGAACTCCACAGACATTGAAAAAACAGTTTTTTGTGTCGCTTTGACCTGCATTACCTACTTTTGTGAATTATTGTAAAACCAAATATCCTTCATGAAAACAGTCCCTTTACATCAGCTCCACATGCGTTTGGGCGCAAAAATGGTCCCGTTTGCAGGTTTTGAAATGCCTGTACGCTACTCTTCGGATCTGGATGAACATCACACCGTAAGAAATGCCGTGGGTGTTTTTGATGTATCGCACATGGGCGAATTCAGTATAAAGGGGCCTGGTGCGCTGGCATTGGTGCAGAAAGTAACCTCCAATGATGCTACTGCGTTGTATGATGGAAAAGTGCAATATGGTTATCTCCCCAACGCCACGGGCGGTGTCGTCGACGACCTGCTTGTTTACCGCATTGCCGAGGATGATTATTTCCTGGTAGTAAATGCATCCAATATAGAAAAGGACTGGAACTGGATCCAGAGCCACAATGCCGAAGGTGTAGCGATGGAAAACCTCTCCGATTCGCTTTGCCTGCTGGCCGTTCAAGGGCCGAATGCGACTGCCGCATTGCAAAAACTGACCGACGTGGACCTCGCCTCAATGGAATACTATACCTTCAAAATCGGGGAGATGGCGGGTATTAAAGACATTATTATTTCCGCAACGGGCTATACCGGCGCGGGAGGTTTTGAGATATATGTAAAAAATGAGGATGCCGAAAAAATGTGGAATGCCATTTTCGAAGCAGGCGCTGAGTTGGGTATCAAACCAGTGGGATTGGGCGCGCGCGATACCTTGCGACTTGAAAAAGCATTCTGCCTTTACGGAAACGATATCGACGATGACACTTCGCCACTGGAAGCCGGCCTTGGCTGGGTGACCAAATTCACAAAGGATTTCATCAATTCCGAAGCCTTGAAAGCACAAAAAGATGCGGGTTTGAAAAGAAAACTGATCGGCTTCGAGATGATCGACCGCGGCATTCCGCGCGGACATTACGAGCTGTGCGATGCGGAAGGTAACAAATTGGGCGAAGTGACCTCGGGAACACAATCGCCTACGCTGCAAAAAGGGATCGGGTTAGGCTATGTGCCCTCGGAGTTCAGCAAAGCCGGCACCGAAATTTTCGTAAAAGTGCGCGACAGGCTGTTGAAAGCACAGATAGTAAAAACACCTTTTGTAAAAAACTAATCCCTCCTATTCAGTCCGATTGCATTTTATATGAAACAACTTGACGTTTGTCTTACTCCCGATTTACTTCATCTGCACAAGCTCGATAATTCAATAGTGGTAGTGGCCGATATTTTCAGGGCTACTTCCTGCATGGTAACCGGCCTCGCTTACGGCGTGAAAAGCATTACGCCGGTCGCCAGTGTCGAAGAATGTAAGTTTTTGCAAGACAAAGGGTTTATAGCCGCGGCCGAGCGGGATGCACGGAAAGTGGAAGGTTTCGACCTGGACAACTCGCCGTTCAGCTACATGCACGAAAGCCTGATCGGCGCACAGATAGCCATGACGACCACCAACGGGACGTTGTCTATTTCAAAAGCGAAATCATCGGCAGTGAAAGTGATGATCGGCTCGTTCCTTAACCTAGGCGCGTTAGCCAATCACCTGAAAACGGAACCTTACGACGTATTGGTGCTTTGTGCCGGCTGGAAAGGCCGTCCTAACCTCGAAGACACCTTGTTTGCGGGAGCGCTGGCAGAAGCATTGAAGGACCAATTTATGCTACTCGAAGACGGAACCCTGATGGCGCAGCGTTTATACCAGCAAAGCAAGGATAACCTGCTAGCCAGCGTTTCAAATTCCTCGCACGTGCGGCGCTTGCAACGCCTGGGCATTCAGAAAGATATTTCCTATTGCTTGCAAACCGACCTCTATGATATCGTACCAGTGCTCCGAGGAGGAACACTGGTAGCTATGAACTAATATTTACTCAATCGAAACTGCATGTACAGACTAGTTTTTACGATTTTTTTCGGGTTACTGCTCCTTGCAGGTAAGGTAGAAGCGCAGAGAAGAAACAACACACCCAGAAAAACTTTAATAACGCCTAAAAAGAAGGCAACCACTCCTGTGAAACCAGCGGCTGGCGTTCCAGCGGCTGGCGTTCCAGCGGCTACCAAAGCAGATAGCTTGCAGCAGGTCCCGGCCATTGCTACCCCTGCTGCGGACACAACGGTCGGGGACACCACAATGCCGAGTGCAATTTCGGCCAGTGGTGATACGCTGACCGAGGCCGCGAACGAGGCAAAGCTCCCGGTGGAAAAGGCCGATAGTATACATGCCTACAAGATTACAATCGAAGATATTTCGTACCTCTCGGTATGCCCGGGCACCAATGTCACCATCCCGTTCAAAACGGAAGGTCCTTTCGACGAAGGCAATACCTTTATCGCGCATATTATCGATGCAACGGGCAAATCCGTGCCTATTTCACTTCCTGTGAAGAAGAGTCCGGTTAAAGCCGTGATCCCTTCCTACAAAGTGGGCGGCGAAGTTTACCGTATTCAGATCATTTCCTCTATTCCTGTGATAAAGAGTCAGGAAGTTCCATTAAGACTCCTGCAAGCGCCGGCAGCAAAGATCGACCTGATCGACGGGACTCAAACCGTCCGCATCATGCCCGGGCAGGAAGCGCACCTGCGTGTGAACCTCACTGGCGCGGCACCATGGTCGTTCCGGCTTTCGGATAGTACCACCGTACTGCAAACGCTTTCGAACCCACATTATATTACTGTAAAACCAACGGACGTAAAAGCTTACCGTGTGACCGGCGTTTCAAATGCTTGCGGAAGCGGCACTACTTCCGGTGAGGCTATTGTGAATGTGAACAATAACCCGGAGCCTAAACTGGAACTGAAAGAGATCGAGAAAATCGCGAAACTTTGTGCGGGCGTTCCTTTTCAGGTGCCTTTCAATGCAACGGGGAAATATAAGGAAGGAAATAAATTCGTCGTTCAGATCGCTGAGCGGAGCGGTGCTTTCAAGAACATTTCAACACCCGACTCATCCGGCTATATTACCACTCAAATCCCCGACACGTACAAACCGGGCGAATACCGGCTGCGCGTAACTTCAACGGCTCCGTACCTCGTAAGCCAGACGACGAACATTTCGATCATGTCGCCTACCGTGGCAACCCTGCAAAAGGATTCATTGAGACTGGGCGAAAACGAATCAGGGCAGCTTACTGTGAAGTTCACTGGCGGAGGCCCGTGGTTTGTGCTGCTTTCGGACGGTACTTATGAGAACAATATCCAGGAATCACCCCATAAGATTAAGGTAAAACCATTTTACGACACCAATTACCAGATCAGTTCGGCAGGTGGTCTTTGTGGCGTGGGGAAATTCTCAGGCTCGGCGAAAGTGACCGTAAAAAGCCCGCCGGCAAGCATCACACTCGAAAGATTACCGCAAAATATGGCCTGTGCGGGTTCCACCATTGATATTCCCTACAAAACGGAAGGCAGGTACAATCCGAACAACAAATTCACGGTTCAGATGACCGACAAATCCGGAAGATTCGTGACCTTGCCCACGACGGTCACACCTACCGGCATGCAGGTTAAAATTGCAGCAGCAGCGCCGGGAGACACGACGAGGATCCAGAAAATCCGTATCGTTTCCTCCTCCCCTGCAGTTTCGAGTGCCATTGAAGAACTGGAGGTAATCGCTCCCGACAAGGCCGTTGCGGAAGTATCCGGACGCGGCACGGTTTCGGCAGGGCGTTCTACCCGCATTCAATTGAGATTCAAAAACGGGCTTCCACCCTGGTCATTTACGCTTTCCGACGGCACGACGATCAACGGTACATTCCTTAACCCGTATCTGATTTCCGTATCGCCGGCTTCTACCACAGAATATACCATCAACTCACTGAAAAGTGGATGCGGTACGGGTACCGGGCGGGGTTCGGCAGTCGTGACGGTGGAAAACTAGCATTCGGCCATGCGCAAAGGGAGGATACTATTTTTTTTAATTGCCGTCATATCCGGCCCTTCGCGCATTCTCGGACAGACTTTGCCGTTAGGCGAATGGCAAAGCCATTTTAACTACCTATCTGCCAGACAGGTCGTTGAAGCAGGTTCGCGGATTTACTGCGCTTCCTATAATGGCCTTTTTTCCGTAAAAACCGAAACCGGAGAACTACGGGCGCTTTCCAAAGCCGACGGACTCAGCAATACCGGCATCGGCACTATGGGTTACCTGCCTGCCGCCCGGCTCTTGTTACTGGCTTACCGGAACGGCACGATCGATTTTGTTTACCTTAATGAACAATCCGAACCCGAGCAGATCGAAACCTGGGATCTTTTGAACAACACGCAGGGATTGCCGGCTGATAAAGCCATTCGGCGCATTGTTTTCAGGGATAATCTGGCTTATGTCGCAACCGGTTTCGGGGTGCTCGTTCTGGATACTCAGCTTCGGCAGGTAGAAGAAACGTATCGCTATATTGGCCCCAATGGTACGCAGATAGCTGCGAGCGATCTGACGTTTTCGGGAGATTCGCTTTTTGTCCTGAATGCACAAGGCATTCTGGCGACCTCTATGCGTGAAGATCTGAACCGGCAATATTTCGCAAACTGGAAATCGATAGCGAGTCCGGGTAACGTTTCAAGTATTGCGTTCTTTTCCGGTGCCATTCATGTAGCTGTTTCAGGAAAAGGTATTTTTAAATATGAAAAAGGAGTTTGGAAACTCGTCTACACTTCCATTGCACCTGCATTGCGTATCCTGGACACTGGGGATTTGCTAACAATTACGACCGGGAGCACCGTACTCACGCTCGATCCGCTTTACACCTCCCAGACTTTTAGCAGCCCGCTTTTCGCAAACGTCCGGTCAGGTATTCGTCAAGGAACGAAAGCGTTGTGGTTGGCCGATCAAAAAAATGGTCTGATCTCCAATCGGTTCTCAGACTTTAAACCGGTTTCTCCGGCGCAGGGCGATACCACCATTTCACCCCGCCCGGATTCGACAATCACCGACCTCAATGGCCTATCATGGACCCGACTGCCCGAAACACTGGGTGGCGGTATTAGGGTAAGCAGCGCAGATGGCTTACGAAGAAAGGTACTTTCAACATCCATCGGCAGCGGTACATTACCTGCTTCGAAAATCAACAGCCTCGCGCTGGATCAGGACGGGTTTGTCTGGTTTGCCAGTGCCAAAGGCGCTGGTTATTTCATCCCGGATGGGGTTCTGGAAGCAGCCCGCGTAGATGCGATCCTGCCTATTTACGGTCAGCGAAAGCTATTCAACAACGAAGAATGTACGGCCCTGGCCGTTGAACCGGGTAACCGGAAATGGATCGGCACGCGAACTGGTCTTTACCTTTTCAATGCAGATGGTACCGAGCTGCTCAGAAAATTCACTTCTGCCGACAGTCCGCTACCATCGGATGTGATCCGTACGCTGCGGTTCGAGGCGGAAAGCGGATTACTTTTCATAGACACTCCCGCCGGAATGGTCTCCTACCAAAGCGATGCCAAGGTGCCGACCGAAAATCTGGGGCGTATCACCATTTTCCCCAATCCAATTCGACCAGGCTATTCCGGCAATGTGGGAATCAGCGGTCTTACCAGCCAATCGACCATCAAAATTACCGACCTTGCGGGCAGACTTGTCTTTGAAACGCATTCCGAAGGCGGCCTTGCCTCCTGGAACCTTAACGATTATACGGGACGCCGCGCGCGGGCTGGTATATATATTGTGCTCGTCGTCTCGGCCGATGGCTCTGAGCGACAGGCGGGTAAATTGGCAATTATTAATTAAAATCATAAATTAATCCATGCGTTCAGACTTGAGGGCGCAGTAGACTATATGACGTCGAATCAGGAAAAAACGCCTTACATCGTAGGCATCACCGGCGGCAGCGCCTCGGGGAAGACCTATTTTATGAAAAACCTCATCGACGCGTTTGGTAAGGATGAGATCACACGCATTTCGCAGGACAATTACTACCGGCCGATCCACGAAATCCCACGCGACGAAAATGGCGTGGAGAATTTTGACTTACCCGAGACCATCGACCATCACCTTTTTGCGGAGCATATTGCTGTTCTCCGGGCAGGGCGTACCGTACAGCAGAAGGAGTATACTTTCAATAACCCGTTGATTACACCGGAGATCCTTGTTTTTGAACCAAGGCCGATTATTATCGTTGAAGGTATTTTTGTTTTCTATTTCCCTGAAATAGCCAGGCTTATCGATTTGAAAATTTTTGTCGATGCCAAGGAACATGTTAAAATAAAACGGCGGATTATTCGTGATAATAACGAGCGGGGTTACGACCTCGACGACGTATTGTATCGTTGGGAACATCATGTCGCTCCGACTTACGACAAATTTATACTTCCATTGCGTGCAGAAGCGGATATGATCATCAATAATAACTCCCGGTTCGATACCGGCTTGCAGGTGCTTATTGGCTTTTTGAAAGGGAAATTGGAAGAACAATACAAACACTCATCATAGTCATCTCTAAATTCAAGCGAGTTAATGAAGAATTATTTACCGACAATTTGGCGGGCCTTTTCAAAACACATCACTATTCTTGCGATAGCTTCAATCACTTTTTCCGCCTGTGATGACGATACCGAACCTGTTGACCCGTACGAATATTACCCGCTGACAATCGGGCACTACCTGGTCTACGAAGTCAACCAGGAGGTGTACTCTACGGGCCAGCCTGCCCCGGTTGTAACGAAATGGCAGGAAAGGGACGAAGTCGACAGGGTTGTTTCCGATTCGGCCGGGATTGTTACTTATATTATTGCAAGATCGACCCGCAATTCGGCGACGGACTACTGGCAAAAGGTGAAGGAGTTTGCTGTACATAAATATCCGGACAAGCTAGTGACCAATGTTGACAATCAGCCGTTTCTCTCGCTCACATTCCCGATCAATTCGCGCATTACCTGGAACGGCAACAGCTATAACAACCTCGATGAGCAGGATTCTTACTATGAGCCGGGATTCAAATCTGTCAAAATCGGTGACCAATCATTCGATAATGTCCTGACCGTCGTCGAGCGCAAAGACACGTCGATCATCAACCGATACGTAACTATCAAACAATATGGTCCTGGCGTAGGTCTTATTTCCGATGATCAGACCACCTTCGAACTGTGCCAAAACGACGAATGCATCGGTTCCGGGAAAGTGGAGTCCGGCAGTCACAAATCACGGAAAATTATAGAGTACGGTAACCGGTAATCATTGGATATCCGTCCGTACGGTCAGTCAAAACTTGATTTTTTCATATTCGTTGTCAATAAAGCTTGCAAATTCGATTTATATATATAAATTTACGACGGATACTGGTATTAATCATTTCAATAACCGATAAACAATGAAAACATTGACATCGCACTCTACACAGACAAAAAAGTCTTACCGCAAGCCGGTCCTCGTACTTCATGGTGACGTTAGAAAACTCACTAAGGGTAAACTTGGAAGCCTTCCAGATGTTGAACCTGGAGACAATAAATTCTCAAGCGAGGGTTAATTAGGGGTCATCAGACGCATTTGATTTCACATTGGTACTTCAAGGTGTTGTGTGTTTTGACGAAAGTGGGCATGAATTGCTTGCTTTTGGTGACAAATACAAAAATAAGCTGGAAGGTCGCAATGTAACAGTAGCAGAAACAGGGTTTAAGGAAAGTCCCTTTTATTCGTTCATACTGGGAATTCAAAGGAAAGAACTTTCTGAGCCGGAATGTTTAAGTAACAGGTTACTTAAACATTCCGGCTCGTTTTATGCCCGGTTGAAGAAACTCGATGAGTCTGGAATAGCCCTTTCTGTCGGTGCCTGGGTCGACGAAGAACGAGAAACGATTTGTCTGGCGAGGGATGCGTTTAGTCCTGTGCCTCTTTATTACCTGCATATACCAGGCAAATTTGCGTTTTTTTCCACAAATTTATCTTCGATAGTTAATTCTGACCTAATCAGGAAAAAATATCTGGAACTAGATGTGTTCCACATCCTGGCGCATCTGGATCTCAGAATAGAACGTTCATTATCCCGCTCATCGGGGACGTTTTTCTCAAATATAAAGACGGTTCCGCCTGGCCACATGGTAGAGTTAGGCCCTACAACGGTAACGATCCAACGATACGTCTCTTTCGATCCTTCTAAATGGAAATCGCTTAAAACAGCCGACGAAGCAGGAGAAGCCTTGTTCGGGGTGTTCCGGCAAAGCGTAAACCATTGCTCGCTGGGTAACGAAGGTAAACCGTTCGCGTCACATCTGAGCGGTGGTCTCGATTCGTCTTCTGTGAGCTCCATGCTGAGATTTATTAATCCTCACGCTACGATTCACACGATACATAACAAATCAAAGTACCCTGATGCCGACGAAAGTGCCTATGCACGAGCGGTTGCTGAAAAAATAAACTCGGTGCACCATGAGGTATTTCAATCGGAAGAAGATCTGAATCTCATAAGGCTGCAAACCTCCCTTTCGGCCCAACCGCTGGGATCCAGGCTGTCTCCTGCACTCTTATCTACCATGCTTTTATACGCCCGGGACCTTGGCAGTAAGGTCCTGCTAAACGGAAGTGGCGGCGATTCGATTGTAGGGAGCGGGATGGAAGTCTTTCTACATGCTTTTAGGACCAGGAATTGGCCGCTTTTGAACCAGCTGCTGTCGAAACGCGTACCGTTCTTTACCCCGACTATCTTTGAAGGATGGGAAACATTCTCATACGACAGAAAGGATTTCCTGGTTAAGCAATTCTACTATTACAACAGAATTACCAGGGCAGGGCGCTCTCCTCTCACACTTGCCAAAACGTATTTTGAGCTGGCCAGAAACGTGGACCTATCACACTCATTCATGCTGAAACGCGGGCTCAAAAACTTGTTGAATAGACGAAATAAGCCCAACGTAAATGGCCAGGTGACGTTGGGAAATGATGAGCTTCTTGAATTAAACGACTCGGAATCCACATTTTCGTATGCACAGTCACTGCGGGGCGATTTAGACCCGCTGCAATATGGTGCCCTGTTCGACGACGTCTTCAATCCGATGGTAAGCTGGTCGGCGGAGAATATGTTCGACCTTGGTAATCACTATGGCATTAGCAGCAGATCCCCTATGAAGACCAAGGCGCTGTTCGAGCTGTGCATGTCTATTCCGGATTTGATTAAGTTTGGGGAAGGCCGGGGCCGCGAACATTTTAGGATGGCTATGAAAGAACTGCTTCCGCCTGAGGTGTATAACCGAACGAGCAAGGCCACACTCTCGTCGCAATACGGGCAAGATATGACGCTAAGGTTGTGGAATCAGGCCAAGGAATCGATTATGGATTCAACGGTCCTCTGGGATTTTGTTGACAGGAAAAAGCTCCTCCATGAAGTAGAGATATTAAATAATCCCAATATATCGTACGATCAGAAAACGAAGACCTGGCAGCACCTTACCCGTGTCGTTACGCTATCGTCCTGGCTGGATTGGCTATCCGCAAACAAATAACCGCCGCCAGCAAATTGCTGACAGCGGCATTCAGAATTTCACAATACCGTCTTCGGTCCTTATCGGATAATGACAATCCTACCCGTCTTCTCGAACTCGGTCCCCGAAGCGTTTTTGGGCGTTATTTTAATTTTATAGACATACAGCCCGGAGGTAAGTGATTCCACTTGCATATACCAGGTAAATTTCTCTGTAACGTCGGTATCCATTACCTTTTCAAAGATCTGATTCCCATTCTTATCGAAAAGGAGCGATTTTATTGACGCTCTTTCCACTCCGTAACTTCCCATTGCGGCTTCAAAGCGCAAATACGTAGTGGCTGGGTTCGGGCTTGCAACAACTTCGACTCCCGTTGTATTTCCTTCACTCACTTCAAAGAACAATTGGTATGGTTGAACAGTGGCATTTGAGGCCATGTCTCTCCCATTTACCAACAACTCATACTTGCCAGCGGCAAGCCCTGTCGACGCGTAACTTAAGCGAATTGAGTGGCTGGTCACCGAGTCGATGGTCACATTCGGATCAGAGATGTTAATTTTCTTAAACTTGCAGCTTTCATCCTGGCAAGCTTTCAGAAATACTTCGATCAGACTTGTATCGGCGACGACTAATCTATCGTCTTCCAGATCAACAGTAATTCTCGGATTAGGCCTGATCACCTCATTATTTTCCAATTGCCTGCCATTAAAATTTACGCTCAATACAGGTGGAACAACATCTTTAAGCGCCGTCGCAGGATACGCCTTCTCGTCTTTTGCACGGTCCCAGTCGATAAGCAATTCGGCGATGTTATTTTTTCGCGTCATCTCCGACAGCGTTATCTTGGGATCGATCACTACCTGAACGCTCTGGAGAATCTTGTCATTCACAAACGTTACTTCCAACGTATCGGAGTAAGCAAAGGCCTGAACAGTCTCTGTTTTGGAAATATTTCCTTCCTTATATCGGTAAGAAATCTCCACAGGTACCTTCCCTCCTTTCTGAAATCTGCCTTTGTTAGAAAGTACGGTCCGCAGTCTCAGGTTCGCTGAATTCCCGATTGTTTTATCCCCAAGTTCAGAATGTATGGAGATACCTTCGTCTGGATCGACGGCATAATCAGGTTTGTCTACCGTAATCAGCCTAAGCGCCGGATCGCCCTGAAGTAATGACTGATGAATGTTGGCAATAGCATATGCCCCCTTGTCCGTACTTGCTATTTTCTGAGAAACGGCTAACTGGATTTTGCCTATTGTTTGATTGACCATGTCAGGATTGGCAAACATTTCCTGGTATAACTGGCTGAGATAATCCTCGGAAGGGCTTACAAAGCTCTCAAACGAGTTAGCCATGATTGCGATCGCTCCACGTCTCGCTGCCAGCAACCAGTCCATCGACAAAGAATAACGGTCACTCGTATTAGCTGCCGGATTAAACCTGCCGCTAAAAATGTTACCAACCCCGCAGCCATTGAAATACATCATCGGGTATCTCAACGCGTTGCTATACGCCCTTACCTCGTCAGTAGCATAGCCCATGTCGAGATCGGTAATTGTCGTCGAACCGTGTCCAAAATACGTGATCAACCCAACGCCCGCATTAACTTCCGGCGTTATGTTAACTTTTTCAGGTTCAATAATGCCTTGTTGCTTGACAAATGCGGTAACCTGACCTCCCAGCTGTCCATCTGTTACGACGGGAACCAGGTTTTTCAACATGCTTTTAAGTTGCGTGATTTCCGAAGTTGTTTTTCCTCCATTCAAATGAAGAACCTTTTTTCTCCATCCCAACTCTCCAAATGCATTGGATTCATATTCTTTAACCTTTTGAAGGTAATCTCTGATATTATCGTTGGTGACTGCGGGTATTCTGCCTATCGGCACGCTCGGGATATTAGCCGGAGTGCCACCTAAACCCTCTACCAGCAGCACATCTGATCCGGGATATCCAATTGTTGGGACTTCATCGGGAAGTTCCCGCTTCATTCTTTCGTTGTGTGTGATAGACTTGCCTATGAGCAAGATTTGCTTATCTCTATTTCCCTGCGTAAGCATGAAGGCGACAAATTTTCGGATACCGACCGGACTTGGCTCGCCGTAGTTAAATTGGTTGTAAATATCCTTAATGCCCACCACCAACGTCTTGTAGCCGCCTCCGGCTGCACTCGCCCGATAATCGGCATATAGTTTCGCCCCTTCAAACAGGTTCTCGCTCGTTATGATGATGTAGTTTGCAGCAGCCAAATCCAGTTTTGTGAACTTTCCTGAACTCATATTTGCAGCTGCCACCGTGGCAACTTCACTAGTCACCAGCAAATTTGCCGCTTTTCCCGCCTGACGGTTAAATGTAAAGTCCGACAAACTTCCCGGGTATATAACCGGACGGTCTTCATTTGTTATATCCAGAATTTGCGCACCGGCTGCACCATTCTTCAATCCGATTCGGGATGTCTTAGAGGTGGTCGCCGGGACAGTAAATTGTAGCGTTTTCAGGCCTGCCATGTCGAGATCCTGTGCGTACGAGATCGTAAAGTAGGCTGGCGAAAAACGGTCAAGCGCATCCTGGCTAACAGATTTAAAAGACAAAACACCCTTCCCATCAGTACCAACATCCTCCCCTTTCAATTCAAATGATGTTTCTACCCCTGCAAAGCCCGCATTGCTGACAGTCTGTACCAGTCGAAGGGATTGCTCATTTTTACCAACATAAATTTCGATATTCCTGGTATTGTTGCTTCGCCCATGCACGAGCAATTTCAAAATAGCTTTATCAGCCCCCGACTTACCCAGCTTGCTCAGTGTGAATGCATAGGGTACTTGCTTTTTGCCAAGCTGCACTTTCGCCGTTTTACTGGCGGCAAGCTCGAAGAAACTGTTAAAGAAGCTGGGACGTATCGGAAATTCTGTACTTAACGAATATTCTTGCAGAAAAACATTGGGGGCTATCGCCGTTGCTTCAGTGAGTAGTGGTGTGGCGGGGTTTGTGGCGACACTCTGTGTTTCAGCTCGCAACCCGGCGGCGTCTCCATTGATGAGAAAGTAAGCGCTTTGGTCTGAGTAAAAGCTAAAAAATGGGTTTTTCCGCGAACTCATAGGCCGGTAAAGCAATGAATCGGTTTGCCCATCATTAGGTACCGCGTAGAAGGTAATTTCGCTTTTAGAGGTGCTTAGAATGGCTACCTGCTGTCCGCGGTGCCATAACTGGAGCTTCTCCGGCGCGGTTGTAGAAAAGCCGGCAGGAAGCGATGTGAAGGGGATCTTGTAAATCCCCTTCTGTGCTATCGCTATTTTGACATAAGGTTTGTCATAAGGAATCCAACTATTGGCGTATGGTGCTCCCCATTGAGCTAGTACTTCAAAACATTGCAAAAACAATATTACTGTAATAGCTATCCTCGTCTTCAAACCTGTGTGCAACATACCTAACAATAGTTCTTTCCTTCTGATACTCGTTTCTACTTTTATTTTTTCAACACCTTGCGCAGGTATACGTCATCATTTTCGGTTGAAATTTTGATAATGTATTCGCCAGACGGAAGATTGTCAAGGTTTACCTTAGCTCCTGTTCCACCTCTCTGATAGAATGTGCCCTTATGGTCCATAACATCCCAACTCTTGATCTTGGTTGGCACATTTAATTTCAATTCTACTTTGCCGACAGTTGGGTTTGGCCATACTACCAGCGCAGAAGTGCCTTCTCTTGTCACGGATACTATTTTCGAATAGGTAATTTCACCTTCTACTGTTTCTCCATTTACATCGGTAGCCCGGTCTACCTGTTTCAGGCGGTAGTAGTTTGTTCCTGCAAACGGATTCAGGTCGGTGAACTCGTAAGATGTCGGCACGTCGCTGTCACCTCTTCCTTCCATCGAACCGATCGCCTCGAAGTTTTTCGCATTGTAACTTCTTTCGATTACAAAGTGGCTGTTGTTCCTTTCTGAGGCAGTTACCCAGGTTACATTCACCTTTTCGCTTCCTGCCGCCTTTGCATCAAACGACACCAGGCTTACCGGCAGAGGACCTTCCGTTACCAAAATGCGCAATGCGGGGTCACCCTGAAGAATAACCTGGTGAACGTTAGCCCTGTCAGCGTCATAGTACGAGGCAACCCGCGAATTCTGGCCAGCATTATAGGTATATCCCAAGCCTTTGGTTTCCAGCGCTACTGCACGCAGGATCTGCCCGATAGTACCACGATCCGCATCCTTTTCACTGAAGATTTTGGGATACAGGCGATCCAGGAATTGGTTCGATGTGGAGGCATAAGCATCCCAGTCGTTTCCAAATACCACAATAGCACCTGCATTGGGGGCCAGCAGCCAGTCGAGCGACAACGGCCTTTTTCCTGATGAACTAGGATAGTTCGGAGGAATAACTCCACTGACCGGCGTGTATCTGTTGCTAAAAATATTATTTACTCCGCATCCGTTGTAAAACAACACCGGGTATCTGCCCACATTCGCATAGCCCTTGGTTCCATCGGTAGCATAGCCGAAGTTAAAATCAGTCGCATCAACGTTGCCGTGGCCGAAGTAGGTAATCATACCTGCCCCAATCCCGTTCAGATCACCCGAAAGCGTTGTTTGCTCAGTGTTTGCGGTTATCGGGGTTTTCTTTCTTTGTATCGTATCTCCTAAAAAAGGCGCATTAAGAATCGGACCGCTGATATCTGTTAAATATTTCGCAAACGTTGTTACTTCACCGGCGTCCTTACCTCCGTTAATGTGTATCACATTTTTCCGCCATGCCAGGTCTTTTTGGGCTTCGTAAGTTTTCACCTTTGCCAGGTAATCCCTGACCTGCTGGTTGGAAATCGCTGCAATCCTTCCAACCGGGATTACAGGCACGTCATCAAGTGAGCCTCCCAAACCATCAGCCAGCAATAAATCCGATCCGGGAAAGCCTATCGTCGGAATTTCATCCGGAATTTCGCGAACGCTCCGTTCATAATAGGTAGTGGACCTTCCCAGCAACAACAGAAATTTATCGGTGTTGGTATCAGAAACAAGGTAATCGACAAACCTTCTGATTGCAACGGCGCTTGGCTCTCCGTAGTTAAACTGATTGTATACGTCTTTAATTCTCTGAACCAACGGCTTATACTTCCTACCCGGCGTTTCAGACTGCCTGTATGTCGCATATTCATTTGCCGAAGTGAACAGCGTATCGGAAGTAATGATCAGATAGTCAAAATCTGTTGGATTGATTTGCTGGAAAGTAACACTTGTGGGGGTTCCGGTAAGAACTTCTGTTCCGGCGAACAACTTCATGGCATTGCCATTTCTCGAAACCATCATGTCGGCAGCCGCCCCGTTAATAATCCTTGGGTTATGGTTATTTGAGACGTCGATAAACCGCAATGGGGCCTGAGGCGAACTGGCAGGAGGATTGAGTACCGTAAAACGGGTGTTGCCACCTGATGCAGGAAAATTAAACTCGTATGAGGTCAGTCCCTGCATATCGATGTTTTGATCGTACGTTACTGTATAATATGAGACCGAAAAACCATCCGCTCCAGCGCCGGTCCCACGGAAGCCCAACAAACCTGTTCCGCTCGCATAGTCCGTATCGAGTATTGTGAATGGGTAGTCGGTATCCAGGAAACCTGCAACACCGGCTGATCCCACTACCCGAAGATTGGCCGCATCCTTACCCACGCTTACTTCTACGCTCGAATTGGCGGTGAACTGGTATCCCCGGCCTTTGAGGTGTACATTAACTTCGGGGGCATTCGACCCGTATTTCGAATTGATTGAAAAGGCAAACGGCTCGGCTACATAACTGTTAGTAAAAAGCGCCGGTTTAGCATTGACCGTACGCACAGCCAGGTTATTCCCGATCCTTGTACCGGTTCCTGCTTTCCCTTCTTCAAAATAACTATTCAGGGTAGTAGGACGCGTAGGATAACTGGTCATGTGCGAATTCTCGATCACGAACTTCTTCAAAAACGTGAACTTGTGAAATTCCTGCTTCGCAAGACCAAGATCGGGCGCGAGCGTTTCCGTTGTTGCCACCGGTCGGGGGGTTGAGTCAAATGTCAGGAAGTAAGTGCTTTGATCTGAATAAATACTGAAATAGGGATTCTTTCTTGTAGTCGGCAAGCGGTACAAAAGCGCATCAGAAGCCCCATCATTGGGAACACCATAAAATTCAACCTCTGTGTTGGAAGCGCTCACCAGCGTCACTTCTTCGCCCCGATGATAGAGATGAAGAAAATTCGGCTTGTTTTTGAAAGCGTCCGGTAAAGTCACCTTGTATAGTCCCGCCTTGGACACGGTAATTTTTACCCATGTCTGACCATACTTTCCGTCTAACCATTCATTCCCGTACTTCCCACTCCAGGGCGACTGCGCAAATCCGTTTAATTGAATTAGTAGTGAGGCGGCAATGAAAAAAAGAGTAGTAAACCTTTTTGAGCTCATAAAGTCCTGTTTAAATTATTTTTGTGTGATTTATTCTTTGGTTTCCCGAATGCGTAGGAACCAGGCTGTTCGCAATTCATACGCTTATTAAAGCTACAACATCTTTGATACCGCAGCAAATATACTTATCAAAATGTAGTAAGCCGCTTATCCGGGGGCTATTATGTTTCCAGACGCGGAAACATTCGGCGGTTACTTATCTCACACGATCGTACAACGCAAAACGAAGCTTTACTGGTACAATTTTTTAGTCTTATTTAGCACTCGGCAATTATTCAATGAACAAACGCAATTCAAGTGTGTCTTTTAATCATTGTTATTCGAGTTAATTCATGCTTTATTTGCTAGAAAATTCTTTCTCACTTATAAACTAAACTCATACGATTATGATTAAAAGACTGACTTTTATCGCTTGGATAGCACTAATCGGTCTGGTAACAAGTTGCGATGGCGACAAGGGTGATGTTGGACCGGCAGGCCCTGCAGGCCCCAAAGGTGAAACCGGAGCCCCAGGCAAAGACGGCGAACCCGGCAAGGACGGTGTTGGCGCTAAAGAGATCGTTGCGACGGCGGTAAAAAGTACGAATGGAGGATACACCCTGGGTAAGGCGAATCTGACATCCGCCGATACCGCGATGATTTCCAAAAGCGTAGTGGTTCTTTTCATTAAAAGCCAGGGAGTATGGTGGTCCCAACCAGGTATCGTTCGCTTTCCTGATAACAAATGGACGAACTTTACCTTCGTAACGCTTCTCAGAAATTTGACATTGTTTGTTGATATCAGACCGCTGACCTGGTCTGAACAACAGGAGAAGGCGCCAGAGCGTGACTTTGAAGCTATTCGTGCTGTGATAATACCTGCCGAAAAATTGAGATTGAATGCTGAAGTAGATATGAACAACTACGAGGAAGTTGTATCAGCATTCGGAATAAAAGAATCAGACATTCTGGAAGCGGACGTTAAGTAGTCAGCTTCATAAGGAGAGAAAAGGCGATCCCAGGGGTCGCCTTTTTCTTTTTCTCACCTCGCTTTTGCAACATAGAAAGTTTTAATTGCCCCCTGCCAAGAAGTTGCAAACCACCATAACTTTTATTTTTTAAATTATACTATTTTCGAAACAAATATTGTTAGGACGATTGTTACCTAATAGTGATTTGTACTTTTCCGGGCTTAGGCCTTCTTACCATATTTCTTTTTTCGTGATGAATACCAAAAAGTCTTCAAAAACGAGCTCACCTGACGTGGTTTTGATTGGGGCAGGCATTATGAGCGCTACGCTCGGGGTTTTACTGAAAAAGCTTAATCCATCCATTACTATCTCGGTTTTCGAACGCCTTGACCGCGTAACTGCGGAGAGCTCAGATCCCTGGAATAATGCCGGCACAGGCCATTCCGCTTTCTGCGAATTGAACTACACGCCACAATTGGCCGACGGTTCGGTCGAAACCAAAAAAGCCGTTAAGATCGCCGAATCGTTCGAGGTATCGAAAGAATTCTGGGCATATCTGGTCGAAAATGGTGTGATTGATTCACCTGATACATTTATCCACAACATTCCCCATTTGAGCTTTGTCTGGGGTGAGGAAAACGTGGAGTATCTCCGCAAACGCTACGAGGCTTTGACAAGCCATCACTTGTTCCAGGGAATGGAATATTCCGAAGACAAGGATACGATCGAAGCCTGGATACCGCTGGTAATGAACGGCAGGGCTGCCGACGAAAAGGTGGCCGCGACCCGCATGGAGCTCGGCACCGACGTCAATTTCGGCGCACTGACGAAAGCGATGTTCGATTACCTCGAAAAGCAGGATGGCGTCAACCTGTTTCTCAATTATGAGGTCGACGATCTTTCCCGCAAGAAGGACAACACATGGCTGATCGAGGTGAAAGACCGGGCAACCAGGAAAGAGAGCAAGATTACTGCCAAGTTCGTATTCATTGGTGCAGGCGGCGGCTCGTTGCCATTGCTGGAAAAATCTAATATCCCGGAAGGCAAAGGCTTCGGAGGTTTTCCTGTGAGCGGACAATGGCTAGTCTGCAACAAGCCTGAAATCATCGAAAAGCACCAGGCAAAAGTATATGGTAAGGCTTCGGTAGGCTCGCCCCCGATGTCGGTCCCTCACCTGGACACCCGCATTATCGACGGCAAAAAAGCATTACTTTTTGGGCCCTATGCCGGATTTTCGACTAAGTTTTTGAAAAACGGATCTTACCTGGACCTTCCGCTTTCCATTAAACTGAACAATATTAAACCCATGCTGGCCGCGGGGCTGCATAATATCCCGCTGACCAAATATCTGATTGATCAGGTGCGGCAATCACCGGAGGACCGCCTGGAAGCTCTGAAAGATTACTTCCCCGAAGCTAAACTGGAAGACTGGAATCTTGAAACGGCAGGTCAGCGCGTTCAGGTGATCAAAAAAGATAAAAAGGCTGGCGGTGTTCTCGAATTCGGGACCGAAATGGTGACCGCTGCGGACGGTTCGCTGGCTGCATTGCTGGGCGCTTCCCCGGGAGCATCTACTGCGGTATCGATCATGCTGGAATTGATTCACAAATGCTTTGCAGAAGCGAAATCCCCTGAATGGCAGCGCGAATTCAAGAAAATCATTCCTTCATTCGGCAAATCACTTTCCAAAGAAAAAGACCTGGCCGCTAAAACGCGCGCCTGGACCACCGAGGTACTGCATTTAAGCGCCTCGCATCTGGAAGAGGAAGTGACCGCGTGATTCAGAATTTATATAACAACAAAGCCCCGGGGTTACCTGGGGCTTTGTTGTTATTCTGCAAATATTTCGGTAAGATTGATAACGAGATCGGGAAAAACATCCGACTGCAACATTTGACCATTGTTCTTCGGGTGTTGTCCCCTGTACTTGCCTGATTCGTCCAGCAAAAAAATATTAACGTGACCATATTCCGGGTAAACTACCCAATATTCCCGCACGCCACTTTCCTCATAAACATCTAAATAATCAACTGGTCAAAACGCCAGCGAACGCAGAAAACGCAGCCCTTCCACGGCGATCGCTTCGCGCGAGGGCTCTACTTGCCGCCATATGGATGCGGCTTTGGCAATGACCTTCACATCCGGTGTGAACGATTCGATAACAATATCTCCCTGGTAATGGATATGGTCCAATGCGGCAAAAATACGGTCCCAGTTGATCTGATCGCCACCAGGAGTTCCGCGGTCGCTGCCGGAAGCGTGCAGCAGGCCCAGCCTGTGACCGGCCCTTTGAATGGCCAGCGCAGGGTCCTTTTCTTCCAGATTCATGTGAAAAGTATCCAAATGTACCTGTAATGCATCGCTACCGACGGTTTCAATCATCCGCAGCGCCTGGTCGCAGGTATTGATAAAATCGGTTTCATAACGGTTTAGAGGCTCGATAGCGAGTTTTACACCGTGCTTCTCGGCAAAATCAGCGAGCGTTTTGAGGTTACCCGCTACCAGCTCCCATTGTTTGCGTCTTTCATCGTCGGGGACGAACTCGGCACGACCTACCGCAGAATAAACGGGACCCACCACAAGCTTACTTCCAAGCACCGGCGCAATGCGGATAAGTGCCTCCACATACTCGATGGACGTCACCTGTTCCTTACGCGTACCGCGCAGGTCACGCCCCGGCCCGGTTGCCGCGCACACCGACCTGCATTCAAGCCCGCTGTCATCCAATGCTTTTCGAACCAGTTCCGGGTCGATGTCGCCAGGGTCTTCCAGGGCTATCTCTACAAAATCAAAACCCCAGTTTTTAAACTGGGGAAAATATGAGGTGCTTTCGTTCGTGAATGGTGAAGAAAACAGATAGGTATTGATACCAAACTTCATCGGTGGTTACTTCCCTTTTTGCTGTGTAAAAATGCGTACACCTTTCTTGTTGCCGGTGACGATGTCCAGCAGGCCGTCGCCGTTCAGATCTTCGACCGTCACATGCAGGCCTACCCCCGAGTTATCATCAATATCGTGCCTGATCCACGTCGGCACTTTACCGGGCTTATATTCAAACCATGAAATAAAAGGCGGCTCAAATTCTCCCGGATCATTACCATTGTGGGCGAAATAACGTTTTCCGGTAATAAAATCGGGGTGGCCATCGCCATTCATATCTTTTAGCGCCAAACCGTGCGTCTGTGAAATCGTTTTGTCGATCTCGTGATGGATCCAGACCGTTTCCTTGCCTTCCTTCTTCTGCTCGTGCCACCAGATACCATAGTTATGCGCCGAAGCGCTGAGCACGTCGTTGAGGCCATCGCCATTCAAATCGAGCACATACATTTGCGAGCAATCCTGGCCAAGATCGGCTGGGTAGAACTTCCAGTCCTTGTCTTTCGGGTATTTGGCAGGCCCCTCCTCCGGGCCCTCCCACCAGCCGTTTCTCACTAGCACATCCTTGCGCCCATCGCCATTGATATCGCCATAGCCGATCCCATGCGTATACATATGCGTGGAGTTGTTGGGATCGTTGCTGATCACATATTTCTCCCAGGTCGTTTCGCCCTTTTTGGAAGGACATTTCAACCAGATAACCTTCTTTCCCGTCGGGTCATTGCAAAGCAAGTCCTGCCGCCCGTCACCATCGATATCCACCAATTGTGGCGACTCGTTTCCTACCGACGAATAAATGGTGTGCACCGGCCAATGTCCCGGCTTGTTTTGCGGATTCTCATGCCAGGCGGCAGCCTTGCCCGGCCAGTCGATGCGGATGAGATCTATCCAGCCATCCTGGTTTACGTCCATGGCAAAATCCAGGAAAGAATCGCTGTAACTGCCATTTACAATAAATTCCTGCGGCTTGGCCAATTCGTGTTCCTTCCAGTCAGGCGCTTCGAACCAGTAAGCGCCCGAAAGTATGTCCTTTTTACCATCTTTATTCACATCGCCCATCGCGGCACCTTCTGCGATGAACCGTTTGGTAAGTTCGGTCTTCTTAAATATAACAGCTGATCCGCTCTTCCCTTTTGTCTGCGCGGATGCATTTGTCCCGGCAAAGACAACTATATTGATCAAACAAAACCACTTTAAAACTCTTCCGGTTAATAGCATCGGATTTATGGGTTAGGATTAATACTCAAATATCATTTTACCCCCAGCAGGTATTCAAGCAGCGCATAAAAGTCTTTTTCAGGGATGATATTCCGGAACTGATCGGGCATTAACGTGTATTTAGATGCCCGGTATTCCTTCATATCGCCCTTTACCACCGAAAACTCCTGCCCTGTCATATCCGCGAACACGATTGTCTCGCCTTCCGTCCTGCGGTACAAGCCCGTAAGGGTCTTGTCATTTTTCAATGTGATATTATAAGTACGAAACGCCTCAGTTATATTCCTGTTAGGGTCAAGGATTTTTTGGGTCAATGCCTTATGGCCCCAGTTTCCGATGCCATCGAGCTGCGGACCGACAAGCCCTCCCGAGCCCTGGATCTGGTGGCAGCCGCTGCAATTCTGCACAAAAATCACTTTTCCTGCGTCAGAAAATACGGTAGCCGGTTTGAAATTCGCAATGCGCGCGTCGATAAGCTTCTGGCGTTCTTCGCGCTCGTTGGCCCCGGCTGTCAGCAATTGCCGCATTTGTGTTTGCTGGGAAGCATTTGCATTATTGGTAAGACGCTCCTGCACCGGAACCTCCGCTGCAATATCCGCGCCAAGCTCCTCGTCTTTAAATGCATTCAATAGATAAGTGATGCCTTCCGAAGTATTGGCCAGCACCGTTGCAATCACGATCTGAAGATTACGTGCACCGCTAGCCAGTTGATTTTTCAAAGTTTCATATACAGAAGGTGATGCTGCCTGGCCCATCGCAACGGCCAGCTTCTCCCTTAAAATTGGTAGCTCCGCAGGATCATTGAAAACATTCGCCAGAACATCAACATTCCCCTTCGGATCGATATTCATCAATGCGCCCGCGGCTGCGCTCCTTACCGTGTAATCTATCCATTGGGTTTGCAAAATGCTTCTTAATGCTGGTTGCAGGGATTTGATACGATATTCTCCGGCAATTTCCACAGCTGTAATTCTTTGCTCCGAGTTAGTGGACGGGCTTTTCTCGGGAATGGCAACGACCGCCGGTTCAAAATGCCCCACACCCACAGAGCCCGTTTGCGAGCTGTCGGCTGCCTCGATATACCCCATTTGCCCCTCATATCCAGCCAGGTTGAATGCCGCATTGCGGATAAGCTCCTTAAACTGCATTGGCACCGCCTGGTTGACCCGGTATTCCGCAACTACTTTCCCGCTACCAGCCAGCCGGATTTTCACCGAGTTTTTTGAAATACCCTTTCGCTCAGCCCGGTTGTGGACATCATTATCAAAAACGTTCATTTTCAAAGTCGCGGGCAACTTAAACGGCACCGAATACAATGCCGACTGGGGTCCGTAGCCTCCTCTTTCGCTTAAAACAATACGAAATGCGGGCATTACGTCTACAAGGAAGTGCTCCGAAACCGTCCATGAATTGACGGGGTCGACGTTCTTCGCTACCTTCCTGATTTTCCAGATTTCTGTTTCGGCAGAAATTTGGGTCAAAAATTTTCCCGCCAGTTGCTCACCCCACGATACCATTTTGGGACTTGGCGATACACCACTTTGCCGGATGCCCGCCTGGATGGTCCGATAAAGCGACAATTGCTTTTCCGGTTCATTTTCAAACTTCGTGGTGATCAGATCGATCGCTTTCTCGACCTGATAAGGTGCCGCAAGGCGGCCAATGTATTCGAGATTCTTGAGCAGATCCGCTGGATCGAGCTCGTGCGTGAGCGTGTAGTCGAGCACAAATGCCGCACCCGCGGAAGATGGCACATCGAGCAGTGCTCTGTTCAGCAATGCCAGCTGCGCGTCGGTCCACCGCATGGCCGGAACGCGCCACATCACGCTGGTGCTTTTCAGGTTATTTCGCAGGCCCAGCAGCGCTGTATAGCGTAAATGTGTGTCCTCCTGCGGCGTTTTTTCATACAAATCCATCAGCAATGCCAGGTTTTCCGACTTAGGAAAGCGCGACAAGACTTCTGCCGCCGTTCGCCGGATAAACGGATCGCCGTTTTTCAAAGCTTCGGTAACCTGCTGGTAATGGGCATCGGAAATGGCATCGCGTTCACTCAGGATACGCAATGCATGGGTTTTCACAACCGGTTCGTGATGTTGCAGTGCATTGTTAAGGAAGCGGTCGTCGAGCGCGCCGAGACGGTGCAATATCCATAAAGCATGTACATAGGAAGTTGCTTCAGAATTATTTGCAAGAAGCCCTTTTACGGGTTCAATCGCCTTTCCTTTCCAGGTATCGACAATCCGGTCGGCTACTTTCAAGCGGGTATTCAGCTGCGGATGTTTCAGCCCTTGCAGCAGCTGCCCAATCGTCGCCGTCGACCAGTCGGTAACAGGTAAATTATCATGCGGCTCTGTGCCTTTATATGTTACTTTCCAGATCCGGCCGTTCACCCGGTCACGACCCGGGTGATTGAGAGCAACCTCATAATGCCCGATGATCCTGTTATAAAAATCGGCGATATACAAAGCTCCGTCCGGTCCGACTTTAATGTCCACCGGCCGGAACCACGGGTCTTTGCTAACCAGGAGCGGCTCCTCCTTTTTCGAAGAAGGCGTCGAGCCATTGAAAGTCACTGTGTTCCGGTCAATGCGGCAGGTGACGACATCCCCGGTAAAGAAACTGCCGCGGTATTTGGCCGGAAACTGCGTTCCGGTGTAATAAACAAGCCCCGCCAGTGCGGTCGAACCCAGGTCGTATGTCATCATCGCCGGCGCAAAGCCCAGCCCGACGGGCGCTTTCTTGCCAAAATGCGGGTAATCTCCACCGAAAATAAGCTGGGTAATCGGTTTTGTATGACAATCCACCGAATACAAATATCCTTTCTCATCATATGCGTAGCCAAACGGGTTCACGCGCCCGAACGTCGTCTGCTCCACATGGCTCCCATCCATTTTCACCCTGAAAGTATTCCCGGAAGTCATCCGTATCGAGTCTCCATCCGAACCTGCGATATTCGAAATATTGGAAAACCCATGGCATACATGCAGCCAGCCGTCGTACCCGCGGATGAGGTTGTTCACCATTCCATGCGTATCCTTATGCCCAAAGCGGCCAAGCAATATCTCTTTACTATCTGCCTTGCCGTCATTGTCTTTATCCTTTAAATGATACAGGTTGGGAATACTATACGCGATCGCACCGTCCGCCACCGGCATGATGCCGATCGGGATATTGAGGTTATCATCAAAATGTGTGAAAGTATCTGCCCGGCCGTCGTCGTTTTTATCTTCGAGGATCGTAATGCGGTCTTTTCCGTCGCTTTCGCCCGCAGCCACCGGGTATTCCGAGGATTGCGTCACCCATAATCGGCCGCGGTCGTCGAATTCCATGTTCATCGGCTTGGTAATATCCGGCTCGGAAGCGAAAAGCGTCACTTGGAAGCCCTCGGGCAGCACAAAACTAAGGCGCTCTTCCTCCGGCGTTTTGAAACCTGTTGTCCGGATATGTTCAGCATAAATATCAGCCTCTGCTTGTTGAGGCGCATTCGTGACAGTTACATTCTGGCCGGATTTGTTTTGAGGAGGTTTGCAACTTTGTACTTGAAACAATAGGGAGGCGGTCAGTACGACGAGACCGATTTTGACAGGACTTTTGATTGTCACCATACGATCAGCAGAAAAAGCAGGGTTGAGGAATTTCGTTGAATAGGGTATTGGAAGAATAAACCAGCAAGCAGGTCTATTTTACTTTGATGATGGTATTTAAATTAAAAAACCGGGCTGTGCACACAGCCGCTGGCCATGCCACAACCCGGCAGTCGTTCATTTCAGTACTTTATAAAATGTACCCGTTCCGAAGAACCATCGCGATGTTCGATTGCCAAGATGTAACTACCGGCTCCAAGGTGGTTGAGCGGAACATATTTTTCCTTCAAACCGTCTGCCGCCAGCGGCTCCCGTAACACAATGCCCGCGGCATCCAGGATCTTAATTTTGGTCACCTTCGACCAGTCTTTCACACGCACTTCGAGCCGATCGACGGCCGGATTTGGGAAAACCGTGAGTCCGCCACCATCCCACAGCACCTTCCTGATTTGGCTAAATGCAAAACTGCCATCCCGGTCGACCATTTTTAACCGGTAATAATCGTCGCCAGTAACCGGATTACTGTCAGTGAAATGGTATTCGGCTTGCCCTTTACCCTCTCCCGCCGAGCCTACACGCCCCAGCTGCTGCCATTCATTCGCATCCCGGCTGCGCTGAATTTCAAAGAAATCGCTATTGGTTTCATAGGCCGTTTTCCAGGTTAACCTCACTGCTTTCTCCTCCTTTTGCGCATCAAAAGCGATGAGGGTTACGGGTAATTCGCTTTGCCCGTTTACGAGCGTGAGCAACTTAATATCCAGGTCGGCCAAGTCTTTTGAAACATAATGCAACCCCAAATCGCGCGTGGAGCCCGTCATGGTTACAAACGCATTTTGATCAGAAAACGAATTAGCCAGTTCCAGTAAAGATTCGGCATTTCCGTTCAATTCGGAAGGGTGGTAAATCACGCCGAGATTCCCCTCGAAATTGACGGGCTTGTTAAAAACATAAGTTTTCAGAATGCTGGCCTGGGGATCCCCCGGTATAGCTGTGTGTTGAACTTCCAGGGAATAGTTGTCACCCAGGTTGAGGCCTTCGGTGGGTATCAAAACCAGGCTATCCACTGAGAAAACCGTCCCAATATTGACAAACAAGCTATTTCCCGTCACAAATTGAGCCTGAGCAGCCAACCTCGTCAGAAAGAAAACCAGGCATATTAATAAAGCTTTGATATTCATAACGATCGTCATAAGTGTGATTGAAAGTTATTTCCTGGAAACCAATGCCCGGCTTCTTTTGGGGCGGGTTAATGCTAATTGGGACTTAATACCTGCAATCTCCGCCCTCAGATCTTCGTTCCGTTGCCGCAAATGATCCGTCCTTTTGACCAGCGCCTGAATGGCTATCAGGTTCACGCCGTCAAAATCGGCCTGGTTGATCGTTGTGTCGTTACCGATCGTCCCGTATGCGTCCTGACCGAATGCATGAAAGAAGTCCTGCGCCATCGGTCCATAATGGCGGAACGTTTTGGGATCTTGCCCTTTGTAGTTCCAGGAAGTCAGTTTCATATCCCTGATTTTTCCCAAAAAGGCCTCGCCATTTATGGGAGAGAAGTTTTCCTTTCGGTTAACGTCAGATAATACCTGCCAAGAATTGCCACCAGACGCTAACGATATACCGATTGTCTGGTTGCTATTGGAATAAAAGCGATATCCGCCAGCAAACCTCATAGACATCTGATTCTCCAGATTACTCTTCAAAATCACGCTTTTACTATTATCCCCAAAGACGAACGACCCCTCCTTACTATCCGTCGAGACCATATTCCCCAAAGCGACGGAGTTGTCGCCGCTTGCCGTTGCCGCCACGCCGTGAGCAAAGGAATAATTGCCCGACGCCGCCGTGTTTTCTCCGCTGGCAAATGCGGCCTTTCCGGACGAATTGGTTCTCAGCCCGAAAGCGGCGGAGCCTACTCCGATTGCAAAAACTTCAAAGCCACTGGCAAAAGAATAGTTCCCGATAGTCTGAGGATCCAGCCCGCTGTTTCCGACCCGTTCACCCAGCGAGCGAAAAGCCGCCTTGTCGTGGAACCACTTCATTTTGTGCTCGACGGAATCCGGGAAAGCGGGATCGTAATAAGGATTAAACTCCGGTTTCAGGCGTACGCTCGTAGATAATATAGATCCATCGTGGATATGCAGCATTTCTTGCGGTTGCTGTGTACCTACGCCTACCTGGGCGTGTCCCGCCACAGGCAACATTGCGAACAAAGCCAACGCCAGTTTCCGCATATGACGTAAATCACATGGGGGATTAAGAAAGAATTTGTTCATAAGCGTGTTTGGATAGTAGTGTGAAAGATTTAAAAACAGATTGCCGGTCGACCTATCGCTTTGCAACAGTGATGCCAACGGATATTTTGGCTTTCCGGCCCTTGTTCGCCGACAATTTCAATCGGAGCATCGCCACTTCGGTCGCCATGTCGTCGTTCTCTTTTTCAAGCTCATCCGATATTTTGACCAGCTCCTGAATCGCCACCAGAATAACCCCGTCCAAATCGGCCTGGTTAATGGTGGTATCCGTTCCGATGGTGCCATGAGCATCGGTGCCGAATGCCTTGAAGAAATCCTGCACCATCGGCCCGTAATGCCGAGAGACGTTCGGAGTCTGCCCCTTATAGTTCCAGGAAGTAAGCGGCATTTTTGAAATGCTTTTTAGAAACCTGTTGCCTTGAACAGGAAGAAAATTTTCCTTTTTGCGGACATCCGAAACGACCGTCCAAGCATTGTTGCCGGGAGACAGGATCATACCGATCGTGAGTGCTGCATTGGAATATAACTCATAACCACCGCCGAAGAGCGATTTAAACTGATTATCGCTCGTATTCTGCGCGCTTCCATTTGCATGCCCAAAAATGAAACTTCCACTTTGATAGTTGTTGCTAAGGTTGGTACCCATTGAAATGGTATTTGGCCCATCTGCGACGGTAAAATCCCCTTGGGCAAAGGACAAGTTACCGCCAGCAGTAAGCGCCCTACCCGCGGCGAAGGAACCGAACGCGGTAGTGCGCGCCCGCAAGCCAAAAGACGAAGAACCCAGCCCTGAGGCGTAGGAATCGTATCCCGTTGCCGAAGAAAACCTTCCCGCATTCAAAGTGTCCAGCCCGATGTTGTAAAAACCTTTCCCCAAAAACCTAATCGCACTCTTCGCATGAATCCATTTAAAAGCATGGATCACTTCGTCGTCGTCATTCAAAAGTGGGGCATAAAAAGGGCTGGTTTCGGGCGGAAACTTCGGTGTGACAGACAGTATTGTTCCGTTGTGCACATGCATTTTTGCTCCGGGAATTTTGATGCCAATACCCCATTGGGCGTGGGCCTGCCCGGAAAAGACACAATGGAGCGCTATCAAGCCTATGATTGTAATGCGCCATGCTTTTTTTAAATTTTTCATCGTGCATGATTGTAAAGTTGAACATCAGACATCTTTGAATGCCGAATCTCAACCAAAAGCCTTACAATCACGCAGATCGATACCCAAGTGGGTCAAAGCGTTTATTTACCGGAGTTACGCCCGGTAACAACAGCCTACGGGGCTGATTAAAAACTCGTTGCGGCTTGGCTGAAAATCTTCACGACCACCACTGTTTATATTACTGCTTCATGCATGCAGCAACTTTGTCTATTATCGTAACGATTATGCATATACGATAACAAAACCATCCTGCCGCATCATGCTTTTATTTAAAAACTTCTCCGATTTGATCAATATTCACGCCTAGCACCTTTTGCGCAATGACATTCAGCGCAGCCTTCTCTCCCTCGAAATGGAATGTACTCTGCCGGTGCGTGATCGACTCGCCTTCCTTCAATGCCCTTACCGATGAATTCGATTCGAGTTCGTAAAACGGTCCCATTTGCGTACCGTCGGCCAGTTTGCCATCATTATAGGCATTCAATGCGTCACCATTGTAAGGGTCCTTATGCAGTTCCCAGGTTGATTTCATGTACTGGCCCTGCGGATCAAGATCGAATTTAATGATGGTAAGCATGCCTTTTTCCGCATCGTAGCTCCCGGCCACATTCCGGGCCGATTTCGGGGCGATACCGATCTTGCTGCGATGCTTGCCGTCGGCTTTGAGAAACAATAGCGAGTCTTTCACAACGAGCCTGTCGGCTGGTATTTTACCAAAATAATCGTCGGTAATGAGCGGCTTTTCGGATAATGCTTTCGAAAAAGGCGCGATAATAGTCGTCTGGTCCGATGGCCGGAACATGCCTAGCAGCCAGATACCCAGCATACCGCTTTCCGGCTTCCATTCTTCATCCTTGTTGGTGATTGAATTAGTGGAGCGGTAGGCGACGGCCTTCACGCCGCTTAATGCGGGCAAATCGAGCAGATCAGCGATATTTTGCTTCGTCAGCATCTGGACCTCCCGGCTGATCCCGATCACGAACGTCTTGCCATGATAATTCTCGATCATCGCATCGACCTGAAACTTCACCGACGAAGCATCCGATTCGGCGACTTTGTAGGCGACCGTATCGATCAGCGCCGGTGTCTGCCAGTTCTCAAAATCGAAGGTTTGCCCTTTTTTAAAGTACACAGAAAACTGACCACCTTCCGGAGACAGCCAAAAACGCTCTTCGCCGCCAAACCCGTTCATATGCGGCTGGTACACTCCGCTTTCGATGAGCTTGTAGTTGATCCAGCCGTAGCTGTTGCCGGCGTTGCCGTTAGCGGTGCTGGTCATCACCCTGCCTTGAAAGGCAGGGTTAATAAGCGCCCGGGCATCGGCATTGTCCGGGGCCGTTAGGACGATGGTTTCCTTATGTTTCTTTAAAAATGCGAGGTCGTAGCCGAAAGTACCGGCTGCCTGCGTTTGCTCTGTTTCCAATTTATCGCTTTTATTGTTCGTCGAACAGCCCGCAGCCGCCATCATCGCAGCCAGCATGACCAGATAATGCGCTTTCATGGCTATTCTCTTAAATAGTTACCATAGCCGACGATCAACACCGAGAGGACAATCACCAGAATACCGATGATGATCGAGGAAATGGTCTTTTTGGATACTCCTTTCCACTCTTTCAGGACTAGTCCCCATGAGTTCGCCACCAAAATAATGAATGCCATGTGCAGGATCCACGAGCTTGGTCCATTGCCTAACTTGCTCTCTCCCATGCCGTAGAAAAAGAATTGAAGGAACCACGTAGTACCGGCCAGTGCCGAAAAAATATAGTTCGAAAGCAGCGGTGTCGACGAATCGGTGTAGTTGCCGAAGGTTTTGTTGCGCGCATTGAGGATCATGCACCAGATGAAGTTAGTAGTGAGGCCGCCCCAGAGGATTACAACGTAAGTGACATTGTTTTGGAATAAAAACTCGCCCTCGCCGGGATTGGCTGCTTTCCAGATCTCGTTCGCTTCCTGCGCCATAATCTTGCCGGCGTCGATCCCGAATGCAAAACAGGCGCTGAGGATACCGGAAATAATGGAAACCGTTAAACCAAGGCCTATTTTAAACTCGGTATTATCGGCAGCCACATGGCCGGTTTTCCGTAAATCGGCATCTTTCATCGCCCCGGACTTCCCGCAGATAACGATCCCGATCACGCAGACCAGCAGACCAAGCAGAACCATCTGGCCCCAGCTTTCACTAAAAAGCATCGAAATCGTATCCTTGCCCGGTTGCGGGTTGAACTCGTAGTAAACCGAGGGGATCAACGCGCCGAAAACCGAGCAAAGCCCGAGGATGATGGAGCTTCCGAGCGCGACGCCCAGGTACCGCACGCCCAGCCCGTATGTGAGGCCGCCAATGCCCCAGAGCACGCCGAAAAAGTAAGTCAGAAAGAGAATGCCGCCATTGGTGTGGTTGATGATTTCAGTATACCCCGGAATCGTAAGATAAGCGGCAAGCGGCGGCACGATAAGCCAGGAGAACAGCCCACCGATGATCCAGTACGATTCCCAGGCCCAGCCTTTGACCTGCTTGTAGGGAATATAAAAACTGCCGGAGGCGAAGCCACCGATGAAATGGAAAATAACACCCAGAAGAGCTTGCATGAATAATTTTTGAATTTTATCATGTAAGAGCGTTTACCCGGGTATCTACTGGCAAACCAGGCAAGTCTTTGAAACCCTAACTTTTCTCAATCTCCCACCACAACCTTCCTGACGACCCGGCTGTTACCGACATTAAACTCGACCAGATACAACCCGCCGGGCCATTGCGCGGTAGATATTTGCTGCACCTCCTCGGCCCGAATGAGGCGGTTCCGGACCATTCGCACACCGCCGGCCGTAAGAACGTCGAATGTGCCGGTTTTAGAAGAGTATATTTTAAAAAACGCTACGGAAGGATTCGGAAATACCTTGACCTCCGCCTCATGGCCCGGCTCGACACCTGTAACCGACACTGGCAGGATGTTGGTCAGCAAACGCACTCCGCCGGCATTGTTCCCGATCGCAACATCCGGCTTCTTGTCGCCATTCAGATCGGCGACGGCCAGGGAGAGGTAATTACCAAAATTGACATTGCCCGGTTGGCCATTCACACTTACGATGGAGCTGGCCCGGTCGGTCCATTTGCCCCAATCGGCATTGTTAAATACGCGGATGGTTCCGGTATGATCGACCGTGGCCAGATCCGGTTTGCCGTCGAGATCGAAATCGGTAACAGCTACTTGCGAAAAGCGGCCGGCGAAATTGATGCCCACACCTGAAAATGAGTCGGTTTCAAGTTTGAATGTGTATTGCTTGTTGGTTCCGGTGTTGGTGTAATAATAAATGTTTCCCTGTGTTTTACCAATGAGTAAATCGAGGTCGCCGTCGCCATCGGCATCGTAGAAATAGGGAGAATCGCCGGTTTGCAGTTCCGCGGGCAATGCAATGGTGACTGCGTCGGCGAGGTTCAATTGCGCTGCCGCGCCGGTTGTTCCTTTGTTGGGGATATAGCGGTATTCGAGTTTGAGATTAGAGGTGGCGGTGGCGGCAAAACCGAGATCGGCAACACCGTCGCCATTAAAATCTGCCCATTGCGGCTTGATATTGTAGACAGACAGCTTAGAAAGCAGTTGGAGGTAGTCCTGCGATTCTATACTAAAATCTGGTGCGGCAACGGTGCCATTATTTTTCAAAAACCATAAACCTCCTTTATAACCGCCGGTAACCGGCATTCCGCTTGTTCCGATGAGCATATCCAGGTCGCCGTCGCCATCGATGTCGAAAAAAGTTGGCGCCGCATTTTCACCGACATCGATCATCTGGTCCTGCAAGAAGTTTTTCCGTACCAGTTTGAAATTGGGTTTGTCGCTCGTCCCTTCATTATGATAATACCAGCCCGAGGATTTAAAATCCGTCAGGTTGATATCATTGGCCGGAATACTGGGCGCGATGAGCAGGTCTTTGGCGCCATCGAAATCCACATCTTCGTAGAATGCTGCCGGAAAAATGTGCATTAAGACCGGATCCGTGGCCGGATACGAATTGGTGAAACCCGTAAAATTGGCAATAATGCCTTTGACGGAATTGGGCAGGAAAGAAATATGCTCGTTGCTCACGTGGCCGGCGAGGAGGTCCTTGGCACCGTCGCCGTTCAGGTCGTGGAGCAGAATGGAGTTGCCCGCGTGCAGGATGCGCGCGGGTGCGGCCTCCCGATTCGAAGGATCGGTTACCACGCCGCAATCGACGCCTACCACGAAATCCTCGGCATCGCCTTTGTGAAAATTACCCCAGCAATCGCCGTTACGCTGAAAAACCGGGCTGGCCTGCGTACCTAGGCTGTCGCGAACGCCGAATTTTTCTATGCTCAGGTTCTGATGCAACTCAATATAGCTTCCTGAAAAATCGAAGGTCAACAGGTCGAGATCGCCGTCATCGTCGATATCGGTAATGGCGGGAATGTCGGTGCCCGATACCTGCATATTGATGTTCCCCGAGAAGCCTTTGGTATACAAGACGTCGCGCACGAGCTTCCACGACCATGCGTTGGCCGTTTTAACCTGCTGATAAACGACAATGCCCAGGGAAGTGCTCGCGAAAAGGTCTTTCAGGCCGTCGCCATTGTAATCGGCGAGGATCATCCAGTTGTCGACCTGCGGAAAAAGCGTTTCGTAATACGGCGCGTGGATGAACGTCTTTTTGCCTGCATTCACAGGATCAGGGCCGGCAAGAAACGTGGTAACCTTGCTATTGGTGCGGTCGTAAACGACCAGATCCTCGTCGGCATCGTTGTTCAAATGCATTTTCAGGTATTGCGAGGCATTGAGGCCTCCACCCCAGGGATTCGTCATTTTCACGCCTCCGGCCGACACGCTTGTAAGGGTATCGAGTTTGAACCACGACTGTTGCGCCAGCAAATCGGAAGGTGGGTAAAAGCAAATGAAGAAGAGGATGAGGGAGGTAAATTTGGTTCGCATCGTTGAGGAATAATCTATTAGTTTTGCATGTTTCCGCGGACGCCACGCGGGTTCCGTACCTGGCTTGTTTGTCCTAAACCTAACGAAATAAGCCAGCATAACTTTATAACGAGCCGACAATTCATGTATACTTCCATAGAAACGCTTTACGATATATACCGCACAGGCGCCAAAGTTTCCACCGACACCCGCCAGATCACCGATGACTGTATTTTCTTCGCGTTGAAAGGCGATAAATTCGATGGTAACCAGTACGCGGCGGAAGCTTTGCAAAAAGGTGCGGCCTATGCCGTGGTAGACGACCCGAATGTGGTTACCAGCGACCGTTTCCTGCTTTTCGCGGACGGCCTTACCGCCTTGCAGGACCTGGCGAAGCATCACCGCAAAACCTTCGGCTTCCCGGTAGTTGCATTAACCGGTTCCAACGGCAAAACGACGACCAAGGAGTTGATCGCGAAGGTGCTTTCGATGAAATATAACACCTACGCCACACGCGGGAACCTCAACAACCACATAGGCGTGCCGCTCACGATCCTGTCGATCGATCCGGCAAAGCAGGAAATGGCGGTGATTGAAATGGGTGCCAACCACCAGCAAGAGATTGCATTGCTCGCCGGCATCGCACAGCCTACGCATGGGTTGATCACCAACATCGGAAAGGCGCATTTGGAGGGTTTTGGTGGAGTTGCGGGCATTATCAAAGGCAAGGGAGAGCTCTTCGATTACCTTTCCAAAAAGAAAGGCACCGTATTCGTGAACGCGACGCAGGATGTGATCATGGACATGGTGAGCAAACGCCGGGCATTTGGCGAGATCGTATTCTATTGTTCAGAAAACAGCACCGTAAACCCGACGCTGACGGAAGAAAACCCGTTTGTTGTGTTCAGCAACGGTGGTAAAACTGTGACCACCCATTTGCCCGGAAGATACAATTTTGATAATATCTGCGCCGCGCTCGCCGTCGGCAAGCACTTTGGAGTGACCGACGAGGATGCGTACGAAGCCGTAGCCACCTACGAGCCGGACAATAACCGCTCACAGATCGTCAAAAAGGGTAGCAATACCGTGATAATGGATGCTTACAATGCGAATCCGTCATCGATGGCCGCGGCCGTTGCGAATTTTGGAAGAATGGAAGCGCCGCGTAAGATCCTCATCCTGGGCGATATGTTCGAGCTGGGCGATGCCGCGCCGGAGGAACATTTAGCATTGGGAAAACAGATTGCCGGTGAGAACTTCGATGTCGTAATTCTTGCAGGAAAGCTCATGCAGCACGCATTGCCAGCGCTACCAAAAGCCTACTATTTCCCCGATAAATTCTCTTTGCACAACTGGATTATGGATAATCCACAAGAAAATACACATTTCCTCATCAAGGGCTCACGGGGGATGTCGCTCGAAACGGTACTTAGCGTAATGCCCGATAAATAATTTATAATTACAGTTGTTATTAGTATAATTATATTGCAAAAATCTATGGCATTATAAGCCATATTTATAACTTCTCTGTTCCTATAAATAAAACTAAATTCATTTAATTAAATCAACTCTTTCCTGGCATAGTACCAGGATAGGGTTTGACCCATGTACTCATCGTTCGTAGTTTTGTAACACCAAAAAATACAATTTATAAACAAACGAGCAATCATGGCTAATAGACTGTTATCAGTAGGATCGGAATTCCCGGAATTCAAAAAGACATCCGTAGTATCGCTTGAAAAAGGAAACGAATTCTACGATATTACCTCAGAAGACCACAAAAACGCTGAGAAATGGATGGTTATGTTCTGGTGGCCAAAAGACTTCACTTTTGTGTGCCCTACCGAGATTGCCGAGTTCAACAAACACACTTCGGACTTCGCTGACCGCGACACGATACTGATTGGTGCTTCTACCGACAGCGAATACGTGCACCTGGCATGGCGCAAAAACCACGACGACCTTCGCGACCTGCAATTCCCTATGCTGGCCGACACTTCGAAATCATTGGCAGAAGAACTGGGTATCCTCGAAGCGAACGAGAAAATTGCTTACCGCGTAACTTACATCGTCGATCCACAGGGCATCATCCGTTGGGTAAGCGTTAACGACCTTTCAGTTGGCCGTAACGTATCTGAAGTATTGCGTGTACTCGATGCATTGCAAACTGACGAGCTTTGCCCTTGCAACTGGCAAAAAGGCGAGGCTACACTTGCTTAGTCAGCCCATTGAAAGCAGTTCACAAGCGGGTGATCGTTAGTACGCCGGTTCTGTGAACTGCTTTTTTATTCACCTGCGGGAAAACCTTCCCGCTCAAAATTCAAACGAATATGTATCCATTTGCAGCCACAGGGAACACGAAAGAGTCCCTGTATAAAGAGGTCAATTTGCCTGCAGAATTTGAAAGCGTGCTGATCAACAAGCTCGCGGCGCTTGACCACCGTTACCTCAAAGACCTGAAAATCAATGTAGGCAATGTCTTGAAATCCCAGACACTCAACCGCAAGGAAGCATTACTGCTTGCATTATCGGTAGCAGTGAATGAAAAGAACGCGGTGCTGATCGCGGCGCTGGAAGAACTGGCTAGCCAGGAAGGTGCGGACGAGAAGGAGATCGCGGAGATAACTGCCTGTGTCTCATTGATGAACGCGAACAACGTATTCTACCGTTTTCGTCACTTCATGCACAAGGAGTTTTACGATAATGCACCTGCGGGCATCAAAATGAGCATTATGGCAAACCCAGTGCTGGGCAAGGAGTTTTTTGAACTAACCAGCCTCGTTGTTTCAGCATTGAACGGCTGCGAAATGTGCGTGACCTCGCACGAGCAGTCGGTCCTGAACCACGGCGGTACGCAGGCACGTATATTCGATGCGGTTAGGCTTGGTGCAATCTTCAAGAGCTTTTCTGTTTTGATATAAAACAAAACTAGCCAGGTCTTAAAGATCTGGCTAGTCCCAAATTATCCATCCTATTTCTCTATTGTTTTCTCTTTGGATACCGCATCACTCTACTCCATGTAGCTGATGTAGAAGGAGTTTCGGCCCCACATCGTACTGGGCTCGAAATCGATCACCAGCTTGCTTTCATACTCATCTTCCGAAAAGTGATTACGCAATTTCAATGGTGCCTTCCCGCCTTCCCCGTTGTAATAGGCCGTCATTTCATACCGTCCCAGAGGAATGTCAACCAGGTAGCCATAAGTCTTTGAATAGGGCTTCCCCGACTTCATTTTCAAGGTTTTACCCTTGGAACCGTCGATGAGGTCCCCTACCGGCGTGAGCGTAAACTCAATGTTCTCTTCGTCGTAAATGCTGCTGTAAAGCGACTTGTTCAGCCCGACCGTCGCGCCGTAGTAGCCCTCCCCTTCCGGACGCTCGCCGGTAAGTTTCCATTGGAAATTCCGCACTGCGCCGTCGATACTGAACCCTTCGTAAACGTCCGGGTCCAGGTCCAGCTCGTAGCGGCGGCCATTGTACTGCTTCACAATCTGTGCCGAAGCCATGAATGTGCCTACCTTCGGCAGCTGGATTTCGTAGTTACCATTCGCATCGGTATTTCCCAGGGAGTAAGACGCGTAGATCATGGTATTATCGATCACCACTTCCACTCCCTTCACCGGCTTGCCTTCCGTATCGGTCACTTTTCCGGTTGCATACCCCTTTTTCGAACCCGGTCCATCAATGCCGGGCTCGTCATCAGTGGTGCAGGCAGCAACGAGCCCTACGATCAGAGCGCATTGCAGCATTAAAATCCATTTTCTCATTACTCAATCTTACGCAGTTCGGTCGTAGATGTGCTCTCCTCGCCTTTTTCGATCGTCTTTACAACGCCCACACCGGGAGCGGTCCAGAGTGTCACATTCACCAGCTCAGTTGTGATTTCCGGCTCGGTTACCTCGGTTTCGAACTTGGTATAAACTTCATAAGAGTACTCCCATTTGGTGCACTTGAATTCGCCAGCCGGTGTAGTGATCGATTCTTCGGCTACGGCTTTCCCGTTTTTGTGCGTCATGCGCGCTTCGAGCTTGCCCAGTACCGAGCCTTCGTCCCCTGCCGGAATTTCCAGTTCCAGCAACAGCCTGATCGGGTCGCCCTTAAATGTGAGCGGGCTGTTGACTTTGCCGTTGTTTTCGAGGTACTGGAATTGTGGAAAACCCGTTACCTTCATTTCGGAAATGTAAGCGACGTCGTTGATCGCGTTTACCATTTCTTTGATAGCAACTGGATATGGTAGCTCGTTGGTCGTTGTGCCTCCCTTCGCATAAGCTTTGGACATGAAGGTTTTTTCCTCCTCATTTTCCCGGATAAAGTTGCTGATCGTGTGGACGTCCATCCCGGCGGAGTCTTTGGTACTCACGATTTTAGTAATCATATCGCCGGTTGAACCTTCGGAATCGGTGATCTTGTAGGTATAACTTTTATCCTTTGTCGGAATGAACGCCTTCTCCGTTCCGCCACCATCTCCGCCGCCGTCGGGATTCGGGTTATCGTCGTCCTTACACGCGGCGAAGGACATTGCCAGCACGGCCAGCGCCAGGGCAGATTTCGCAAATCTGCTTAGAACAATTGAGGGTGATTGACTTTTAAGTTTCATGGCAATTTTAGATTTAATACGAATTGATATTCAAATAATTAAGTGCTTAAAAATTTTCTACAGGCATACATACAGCATGAGTACCACAAAACCCGCCACCACGAGCGAGCCCCGTAGGAATATAAATTTCATCCACTCGTCGCGGGCGTTGACGTAGCCCTGGTGCGTATTCAGGAGATCGGCGTTGATCAGTACATTCACCGGCTCACTGCGTTTCAATGCGAGTGCCAGATCGGCGACCAGCAGCAAAAAGGCGACCAGGACCGGCCCGTAGGTAAGTAGTCCGCCAGCATTAACCGTCAAAACCAGCCAGGTAAGCGTGGTCGCAAGCGAAGAAATGTAAAGGGCCCTCAGCGGCCGCCTTACGCGCGGGTCGACGGCTTTGCGCAACTCGATGAAGCTTTCCGGCGAAATATCGAAAAGTGCCTTCCCGAATCCGACGCGGTAAAAAGCGCCCTGTGCGGCCACGAAGAAATATAACACCAGGCCAATGGCCTGCACGATATTCAGCATTTCAATCGATTTCATAAAGCTTGATCACCGCCTGGCCTGTTGTATCTTTTTCCAGCTCTTTGCGGAGCTTTTCATTGAGGTATTTTCTAACGGAAACCTTCCTGACGTCGAGCAACGCTGGTTCGGTCGTTTCCGACACGAGGTGGTTGCTGTGGGCGTAATATCTGACGATCGTAGATTTTTTACCGGGCGCTGTCTCGGTCACCCAAAACCCTTTTTCGGGGAATGGCTGGCGGGCGGAGCGAGTCGCTTTGCTCACAGCCTGGTTTTGAATACTTGCAGCGACCAGTAGCCCAGCAAGCATATAATGTGTTATGATTTTCATGGCTATAATTCATTTCATCCGGTCGATGCGCTTTCCCGGACCTGGCGAGAAACAGCCAGGCCGTCAGGAGAGCGGGTGGGACCACCACAAGAAGCATTATAAGACCTTACTCTTTCAGCAGCTTCGCTTGCGCGTTGTCTTTGAACGTGTTGACGGTTTCGACATCGCCATTGACGGTGCCCTGGTAGTTGACGAAGATGCCGTAGCCACCACTGTTGGCAATCACCGATTTGCGGATCGTCATGCGGGACTGTCCGCCGTAGATAGCAATGTTCGCCTTCTTGCCCGACACAATCGCAATGTTACCGCCGCCTGAGACTTCGGCATTTTCGATCACGTTTTTATCGCTGGTAGAGAAGCATATCATCCCTTTCCAATAGGCAGCAACGTTTTCGGCACCACGGATCACGATTTTGTTTGTTTCTGTTCCTACCGCATTGAAATAACCGTCGTCGATAGTGATGAAACCTCCGCGTCCCACTTCGATGATCACGCCGGGCAATAATTTCCAGTTGGCGTCGGAAGTCACATTTTCAAGGAAACGATAAGGGGTCTTGTCTTTAAAACCTTTCCATACTATTTCCGAGGCGGCATTTTTAGGCAGAGACGAGGCGAAGATCTCCACCACATTGCGACCGTTGCCGTTCGTGAATTTGGAATCCGTGTCAAGGTTTTTCACGTTTTCGGCACCCATAAGGATCCCTGCTTCCGTGTTCTCTTTGAAATTGTTCTTTTCAAATGAACCGAGGATTACCGCATGTTCGAGGTAAAGTCCGTAACCGGCATTTTGCTCAAAAAGACAGTGTTTGATATTCACTTCCGCGCGACCGCCTCCCAAAACTGCCATACCGGCTTTGGTCGTAGCGTAAAGCGGCTTGCTACCTGCGTGCAGTACCTGCACATATTCAAGTGTATTCGCGCTGCTCGACGAGCGGAAGGTTACGCCGGCCCAGAAACCTTTGGTAGTTTCCTTACCGATGAAACGGATTGGCTTCGTGGAATCACCTTTTGCGATGAGGATACCACCGTTGTCGTTGATCTCCAGACGGGTATCACGCGCAAATGCGATGACAACACCCGGCTTGATTTCCAGTTCCGCATTCACCGATACGTTCGCATTCACGATGTAATCCGGAATGGCCGGGTTGTCGATGCGATCGTTCAGAGTCAGTTTGGCGCGGATGTTGGCATCGATCACGATCGGTTCGATCACCGTGGCCATAATCACAACTTTATCCTTGCTCTGCCCATTGGCATTGCTAATCGTCAGTTCCACTTCGTACTCGCCCGCAACATCGGCGGTAAATGTAGGCTTGGCGGTGTTGGCAGCGGCCAGGTTGGCGGCGCTACCTGCCGGTTTTTTACTGAATGTCCAGCTGAATTCAAACGGCTTGTTCTCGCTGTCGGCGGAAGCACTGCCGTCGAGTTTCACAACAGAGCCTGCGTTTACATTCTGGTCCGCGCCTGCTTTGGCGGTCAATGTGTTGGATGGTTTTACATCTTCTTCTTCCTTGCAGCTACCCAGCAACAGGGCAAAGGACAAGGCTGCCCAAAGAATTCTTCTTGCTTTTAACATGGCTAATATTCCAAAAGATTTAAATGAATTTTACTTCCATTTCTCAATGGCGGTGCAATTCTAAACCGATTTGGCGAGCATGAGAAGGCTGGGAAAGCGAGTGTCGATCAATAGCTGGTTTTGTCGACAAACGCCTTTTGCAGCGCCGTTTAAAATGTGAGCTTGAAGCGGCGCTGGCAGTCGTTGCGGAAGTTGCGGCCAATGGGCAGCTCCTTACCGGCGATTTCCAGCTTGTGGGAATGGTAGCTTTCGACTTTATCGACCGAAACGATAAATGAGCGGTGAATGCGGATGAAGGCGTCCTCGGGCAGGAGTTCTTCCAAAAGACTGATCTTCTGTTTCGAAACGAGTGCCTTGTCCTTCAAAACGACTTTAATATAATCCCGCAAACTCTCGATCCAGTAAATGTCGTTGACGTTCACCTTGACCATCTTGCGGTCTACTTTTAAATACAAAAACACATCCTGAGTTGTCGGCACCGCTTTTTGCGCTACCGAAACAGACTGATTCGTAATATTCAAACCCGTAAAAACCTTGTCCATCGCCCTCAGGAAGCGCTCGAAGGGAATGGGTTTCAGCAGGTAATCCACTGCATTAAGGTCGAAACCCTCGACGGCGTAATCCTGGTATGCCGTCGTAAAAACGACTTTGGGCGGGTTTTTAAGGCTTCTAAGCAAGTCGGTTCCTTTGAGGCCGGGCATTTTTACATCCAGAAACATGAGGTCGATCTTCTGTTGCTGCAACACCTGGAATGCCTGAATGGCGTCCTGGCAGCGCGCCGCAACTTCGATCTCCGCGAAATTGGCGAGGTAGTTGTCCAGTACTTCGATAGCGTGTGGCTCATCGTCCACCAGAATGGCTTTCAGCTTCATAAATATCAGATTTCCAAACGTTTGTCAAGATCAATTTCCAGAATCACGGCGAATACATCTTCCTCGTCCATGATTTTAAGGTTATGGGCCGAAGGATACAGAATTTCGAGCCGTTTGCGCACGTTCGCCAACCCTATGCTCACATGATGCGGGCGATCGTCGTGCACGGCGGTTTCGGGTTTGCTGTTCGAGATCTTGAATTTCAGCGCATTGTTCTTCACCCGCAAATCCATATTGATCCACGCCTGCCCGATCTGCTCACTGGCGCCGTGTTTGAATGCATTCTCGACCAACGGCAGTATCAGCAGCGGCGCGATTTTGGAGTCGGCCGACAAGCCGTTGATACTGAAATTAATATCCAGCCGCTCCTCGTACCGGATCTTTTCCAGTTCGATGTAACTTTTGAGTATACTGATATCCCTTTCCAGCTGCACAATCTCCGTATTGGCCTCATAAAGCATATAGCGCAATATCTCCGCCAGGCCCATTACCACCCCCGGCGACTGTGGCGATTGTTTGAGGGTCAATGCATAAAGGTTATTTAATGTATTGAACAAGAAATGCGGGTGCAGCTGGCCTTTCAGGAAGTTCAGCTCGGCCTCCATCGCCGCTTGCCGCCTGTCGAACCACATCTTGAAAAACTTCAGCGACAATGCGATCCATACGAAAATATTGGTCTGCTCGAATGCGCTGATCAGGTACGTGGGCTTCAAAAGCTGCTGTTTGAACGTTCCTTCCAGCTTCCGCCAGACAAACGTCGGGTCGTTCTTTTTTACCGCATTGTAGATGATCGGGTCGGCGACAAGTATTTCCATCAACCTGAAAGCCAGCGTAGAACCAATGATGATCAGCAGGAAAAGGAGCGCAAAATGCACATATTTCTTCCGGTCGAAATACCGGGGAATGATCACGTAGGCGATCAGGTAGAAATAACCGATGTGGATGGGCATAAACAGGGCTACGATACCGACTGTAAGCCAGTAGTCGGGCATACCTGCACCGTAAATGATTGTCAGGATCGTCAGTACGGCGAGCCAGAACAGGATGTGCAGTAAAATTCGTTGATGCCTGGTGTAACTAAGTACCGGGGAAACAGGGCGCATGTAACAAAGATAACGATTTAGGGGGCCAATGCCGGCTTTGAAAAGCATTGTCGACCAACATCATACTATTGTCGACGAACGGCATTTATAAGGTGCTCTTCCGGGTAATTGTTTGGTGTACAGACAAAATATCTTCGCCAACCGGTGAATCACAGGGCTGTCACTTCATAATGCGGCCATATTCAGCCTTTGAAAGATAAAATATCCAAATTAGGCCCATAAATCAGAATTTGTATCTGCAAATATTCCCTCTGGTGGTTTTTCTACTTAGTTTTGTATTAAAATCAAGATATTAACTAAACTGTAAAATAATGGCAACGTCAACCGAAACGTACATTCCGTACAAGGTAAAAGACATCTCGCTGGCCGAATGGGGCCGTAAAGAAATCACATTGGCAGAAGCGGAAATGCCTGGTTTGATGGCGATCCGTGCTGAATACGGTCCGTCACAGCCTTTGGCAGGTGCGCGGGTTGCGGGTTGCTTGCACATGACGATCCAGACTGCAGTTCTGATCGAAACGCTTACGGCATTGGGTGCGGAAGTTACCTGGTCATCTTGTAACATCTTCTCTACGCAAGACCACGCAGCAGCGGCGATCGCAGCAGCGGGCATCCCTGTTTACGCATGGAAAGGAATGAATGAAGAGGAATTCAACTGGTGTATCGAGCAGACTTTGTTCTTCGGTGAGGAGCGCAAACCCCTCAACATGATCCTCGACGACGGTGGTGACCTTACCAACATGGTATTCGACGAATATCCTGAGCTGATCGACGGCATCAAAGGTCTTTCGGAAGAAACGACCACCGGTGTTCACCGTTTGTACGAGCGCTACAAAAACGGAACGCTTCACCTGCCTTCCATCAACGTAAACGACTCGGTTACAAAATCTAAATTCGATAACAAATACGGCTGCCGCGAGTCATTGGTTGACTCTATCCGCCGCGCAACCGACCTGATGCTTGCTGGTAAAGTAGCGGTAGTAGCAGGTTACGGCGACGTAGGTAAAGGCTCGGCCGAATCACTCCGTGGTGCAGGCTGCCGCGTACTCGTTACTGAAATCGACCCGATCTGTGCATTGCAGGCTGCTATGGACGGTTTCGAAGTAGTAACTATGGACGAAGCTGCCGACCGCGCGAACATTTTCGTGACTGCAACCGGTAACTACAAAATCATCACCGACCGTCACTTCCTCAAAATGCGTGACAAAGCGGTAGTTTGTAACATCGGCCACTTCGATAACGAAATCGACATGGCTTGGTTGAACAAATCTTACGGCCACACCAAATCGCAGATTAAACCACAAGTTGACATCTACAACGTGGAAGGCAAAGACATCATCGTGCTGGCAGAAGGCCGTCTGGTGAACCTTGGCTGCGCAATGGGTCACCCGTCATTTGTGATGTCCTGCTCATTCTCAAACCAGACTTTGGCTCAGATCGAGCTTTGGACCAACACGGCTGCTTACGAGAAGAAAGTATACGTTCTTCCAAAGGCGCTTGACGAAAAAGTGGCTGCATTGCACCTTAAACACGTAGGCGCGAATCTGGATATCCTTTCAGATGAGCAGGCTGCTTACATCGGTGTATCCGTAGAAGGTCCTTTCAAAGCGGAAACTTACCGTTATTAATATAGGATTGATATTGAAAAGACCGGCTGGTTCGCGTAACCGGCCGGTCTTTTTTTATGCTTTTTGCATTCCCTGGATTTACGCCTCTGGTTTTCCGGGTGCCGCCGGGGGCAGGTCGACAGGCCTCGCTGGTGTGGGAAACGAAATATTATTCTCATCAAAAACCCGCTTCACTACTTTCATCGCCGCACTTTTCGCCGGCCCGGGACCTATTTTGTCCTGCCGGATCCAGAAGAGTATTTCAAAATCGATACTCTTCTCCGTAAAACGCGTGAAGTTAAATTCGATCACTTTGAGAGGGTCGATAAAATCCAGCTTCCTGATCACGCTAAGCGCAAGGCTCTCCACTACCGCCAGATCGTCTTTATAGCCAATGCTACCCTCCATCCGTACACGTCTTTCGCCGGAATGCGTGAAATTCAGGATCGGCTTCTGGAAAATATCCTTGCTAGGCAGCTCCACTTGCTGGCCCTCGAAGTTATCCAGCTTCACCGACCGGAGGCCGATAGACAGCACTTTCCCTGTGTAGCCATTTGTTTCGATAACATCCCCTACCTGGATGGGTCGTTGGATCGCGATGAATGCGCCGGAAATGAAGTTGGTCGTAAGATCCTGGAATGCAAAACCTAGCGCCAATGCGAGCACGCCTGCACCTGCGAGCAATGACGTCACGGTTTTATCCAAACCCAGCACACCTAATGCGAAAAAGAAACCGGTTGTAATGATCGCGATCCGGGTAATGGTCGATATTAGTCCCACGAGTGCAACATTCTGCGATGCATGGCCTAATATCCGTTCAATAAACTTTCCTCCCAGCCTTGACAGAAACCTGAAAACGACCAGGATAATAATGGCTATGAGAAGGTTCGGCAAGAGGCGATAAGCGTCCACCGTCCAGCGGTCGAGTTTGACGGCAATGGGGTCTACTATTTTGGAAATTTGTGCGAAAATCATCTTTTAATTAATACTGCACGGGGCCTCGAACTAGTAAACCCGGCGCATTTTAAACAGGCTGCGGCCCAGAAATGTTGTGCGGCACGCAAAAATAAGCATTAGGAGCCGCTTTTTACATCACGCCATCCTCTATAACACCGCAAGCTTCCCCGAACCGACCACTCGCCCATCGGATTTCATTCTCCCGATCCGGCCGACCTATGTTTAATGGATTTAAAATCATTTTTTTCAACCATTAACGCTTATTATTATGAAACTACTTCGCAATGTGGGAACCACCACCAGAGCAATTTTGCTCGCAGGCCTGTTAGGCGCCTGCCAGACAGAAAATGAAAATGCGCTTACTCCCCAGGCACCAGCGACGGAGTCGGACCGGAATGCAAGAACTTCAACAGCAACAGGTGCGCTAATCAAGGACGGCAATATCGATTTGACATATAACAGCCAAAATCAGACGCTTCTTTCGAAGGAATTTTGTCCCAACTTTTACTATGATTTCACCTATGCACCACAACTGATTACGGCTACACGGCTTCAATATGGTACCCCGTCAACAGAATACAAATATACGCTCGATGCGTCCGGACGTTGTATTCAGTCTGTTACAGACAAGACCTACATATACGAATACAACGCCAGCGGGCAGCTCACCAAATTCTACAATAAATACCAGCCGAATGAGCGAAGAGAATTTACATATACCACGGATGCCGATGGTTGGAAAAAATCCCTGAGTATAGTAAAATTCTATGATGAGCAGGGCGCGAAAACCAAGCAACTAGCATTCAGCTACGGCGCTACGGGAATCCTGGACAAACATCCTTTGAACCCGGATGTACTCCCGGCCGGAGTCAGTAAGTATCTGCCGATATTCGGTAATTTCAATACTTATTTGGTTAAGACCCTGATTGAAGACAAATATCTTCCAAACGGCCAAAAAGCATCCAGTAACACATATCTATATAGTTACACGTTGGACTATGTGGGTAAGGCCAAAAAAATCACCGTGAAGAAAATCGATGGTACGTTTGTCTCCTCGACCGACAGAAAGTACTTCACTCCAACTTATAACTTTTAGCAATAACAGTGGGTACGGCCCGCGGTTAGGTTGGCCGTATCCCACGTTTCAAAGTGTGTTATAACCTCGCTAGCAACTCCTCCTTCTTAGCCTTAAACTCCTCCTCCGTAATCTGCCCTTTTTCAAGAAGCACATTCAGTTTTCCAATCGTCGAAATGATAATATCCTGCGGGCTTTGATCGCCACTGCGCAAGTCGGCAGTTGCAGTTACGTCGTAAGCGATTTCCGGTGTTGGCTGGCTCGGTTTGCCCGGATCAGAAACAATTTGTAGACTTTCAAGGTCGACCGGACCGTCCTTGCTTGTAAATCGATAGGAACTCCCTGAGCCTTGCTGCTGGGAAATACCGGATATCTGATGATGCTTGGTATCATAGATCGTACGTTTCCCATTCTCCTCAATGACCAAACGATGCACAGCCTCAAAATAAGCGTAGCGGAAATTGTTTTGGGAACCGGTAGAAGTTGGAGTACCGAAAACCGTTGGCCACGATGTGCTAACCTGCTTCTGCGATGCCCCTGCAATGTCGTTTGCGGCTGAACTGCCATTTGGACCATGAATTGCCTCTTTTTCTTCGAACAGGATATTCGTCGCAACGAGAGCCGCCAGTTCGTTACAGAGCTTGTCGACAGTCGCGCGCAGGCCGCTGTTAAACATATCTCCTACCATCGTCATTCCGCCCTTCATCCATTGGCCCTGTCCGCCCAATTCCGCAATGTTGAATTGCGCCATCGTCCCATTTCCCTGAACAACCGCTTTCAGGAGCGATTCCACGGTTTCCGGACGCAAATTATATTGGCCTGCAATGCCATCGACTTTTCGCCGACCTTCCTGAGTGAGTTCTTTCATGATATATTGAGTTTGAGGAGGGCATTGCAAAAACGATGCCACCCTGACCCAAAACGACAGAAATTCGAGCAAAATCACACTTTCCAAACCGGCAACTAGCCCGCAAGCCCCGATCGGGTATCGCTTTTTCAAGCTGTCGAAGTGCAGGCTATGTTTGAAGAAGTTAAATCAATTGTTCAATTCAATTAACGTTATTATGAAACTAAACAGAACCACCACATTGGTCATCCAGGGTATGTTAGTGCTGGGCCTGCTCGGCGCCTGCCAGAATGAAGACGTGATGACACCCGCCGACACAATCGGAAACACTTCCGTCGACAACAATGCAAAAGTTGCGGCAAGTGAAATCAAACTCGTAAGCGACGGTGATAACAACCTGCAATATCACAAGACAGGCCGATACACAGGCTATTTATCAAAGGTTAGTGAGCCGTCTTATTACACCAACTATTCTTATAACGACAGCGGCGTTCAGGGAGATTACTGGATTACAAGTAAACGTTATACAAAATCGACCAACACCCTGATTAAAGAAATTCAATATCACGTGGTCAACAAAAGGTGTATTAAAAGTTTCAATATCACAGACAATCAAAATTCTATTTACAGCTATAATGAAACAGGTCGGTTAAACACCATATCTCGCGAGGGAAGTAGTATAAAAGTTGACTTTAATTACATTTACGACGCCGCTGCCGACGCCGAACGTCTCACTAAAACAACTTATTCGAATAGCAACGGAGCGTACAAGGAAGTTTCTTTTTTATATTCGATTGGATCGGGCAACTGGGCAGTCGCTCCGAAGCCCGACAAATATTTTCTAAACCCCGTTCATTCAGATCTAGATAAATACCTTCGAATTTTCGGAAAATTCAGTGATATGCTTGTCCAACAGGTCACAATAACTCCTCTACCATATACAAACCAGACTAAGCCATATTACAAATATTTCTATTCAATCGACAGTGACGGATATGCCATATCCCGCTCGCAAGAGTATTATCCGCTTGGTTATGGCAATCAAGCTGGCAAGCAATCGACTTACGCTGCTTTGAATTATATGGCATGGGTTCCGGGAATATAACTCAGATATTCATTTCTTAATTTAAAAAAAGAGACCGTCGACCTGGCGGTCTTTTTGTCTAAAATGCCTCTCACTGCAAGTAATTGCATTAAACTATATAATTAGAGTTGTTTTTAGTATCAAATATCTATTTTTTCTCCAAAAAACAATCCTAAATAAGTATCCTATTAACTTCTAAATTACCCAAAAATATAACTACAAAAAACGAATAAATGAGTAGATTAATTAAATGTCGTTTACCATTAACATACCAACACACACCGTTAAGCCAATAAATTTTCCTATTCTTTCGATTACTACTAAGTTTGAAGTGAAAACTATTTTTTATTAATCTATTATCACAAAAATTATGAAACAAATTCACATTGCAGGTAACTTATTAAAGAGCCTGATGCTGGCGGGGCTGCTGACGGCATGTAACAACGACCAAACGATCGTCCCAGCCGAAACGGCAGGCGTTGAAAGGAATGAACAGAATACAAAACTATCCTCTCTACTCAGGCTGATAGACGACAATGGAACTTCGATACAATATATCAAAAGTGGAAAGTTTCTTGGAAAAACCTCAAAGGCAATTGCCATCAATGATCGTTACGAATACACTTACGACGACAATAATCCTGCCGGAGATTTGTGGATAACTAGAAAGAAATATGCCAAATCGAACAACGCGCTTTTAGGCCAAGTGAAGTATAAAATATCCAATGGAGTCTGCATATCCAGCGAAGACAATGTCGCCGGCGATTACTTCGAGTACAAATATACAGCGCAAGGATATTTGGATGAAATAAAGTTCTCTCACAATGGCGTGTACAAGAATTTATACAAGTACTCTTACAATTTCAACAATGCAACTGGCGTCTATCGGTTAACAAAAATTACATTGCAGAACGCTCAATCGGCAACTCTGTTCGAACAAACATTTGCATATACCGCAAATGCCGATAATTACCCAACGCCCGCCAAACGAGAGCATATTGACAAATACCTACCCTTCTTCGGAAAATTGTGCGACGTACTTCCACAAAAGGTCTCTTTGCAGTGGGTTGATCCTAATGCATTAGATAGCGAACAGGAATTTACTTACACAGTCGACGGTAACGGGCTTGTAAGTACAAAGGTTACGCAGCTGTCTACAAATAATACTCCTAGTGGGAGTATTACCGAAACTTTTAAATATTCTGCAAACTGGCAAGGAATATAAATAGAAGAACGCAGTCGAATAATTTTTACTGTCATAGCGGGGCACTTTGTGGCCCGCTATTTATGTTCAGCAGCGGCAATAACCTGCCAATATTTTTCTAATTCTCTATTCGCAACTACCCCCTTCTGCCCCCTCACTATCATTTCCGCCGCCCGCAACCTCTCCTCCGTCAACGGATGCGTACTCAGCAATTTCAAACTTCCCACATCTCCATGTTCGCTTTGGAGTAATGCGAATAAATCCACAAATCCTTGCAGGCGGATCCCGTTGCTTTGCAGCACATCCATTCCTTTAGTATCCGCTTCGGTTTCGAGCTCGCGGGAGTAGGTGAGGTTCGCGAGGGCGTTGGAGTTGTCAGCGAGAATGGTGACGATGCCGTTGATGTCGTTCAGGAGCAGGGAAAGGAACAGATAACCGCCCAGGCTTCGGAAAATATTGCGCAGGGAGTGCCGGTAATGCACATGCGATACCTCGTGCGCAAGCAATGCGGCAAGCTCTTCTTTGGTTTTCATTTTACGAAGAATACCCTCGAATACCACGATGTTGCCTCCGGGCAGGGCAAATGCATTGGCGTCGTTTTCTGTCACGACGGTCACGCGGATCGGATAATTGGTTTTAAAATCGATGGCTTTGGTAAAGTCATTCAGTTTGGCCGTCAGCTGGTCGTCCACCTCATAGGCACGAATCATATTCTCGTACATCGTGTCTCCCATTTTTATCTCTGCGCTCGTGGGGAAACGCGCAGCCACCGCGCCAGCCAGCCAGGGAAGTCCAAACCAGTAACCAAGGCCTATCAGCATCAATACGGTGAAAGCCACGCCAGCGATGGTGGTATTATTCAGCTTAAAAATATCGGTAACCCGCCTTTTGAAAAAGGGCCGTTCGGGGTAGCGTTTTTTGAGCGATTCCGGCAGATTTCCGTCTTTGCATTCGATAGTTTGCTGCGGAAATTCTCCAAAACGGAAAATAAAGAGATGGCTGAAATTCTCATCCGTCACGATGCCCGGCAACGTCCATCGCACCGAAGTGAGCTCGCCCGAGGGATCACGGTAATGAATGAGCCAGTGATCGGGCATAAGGGTGAGCGTCGCGTCGTGCGCGATGGACAGTCTTCCGTCGTGGTAACGGACACTAAAATTGTACATGAAGCCAGCAGAATCGGTTAAACAAGCCCAATATCGATCATATCCGCGAGATCCTCACCGGTCGCATCGCTATAATCAGCCTCGGTCTGAGTGATCGCATTGACATCCAGCGGTCCATCGATATGAATATTGGAAAACACAAATTGCATTGCCCGCACAATCGCCCAGGGCGTTGCCAGGCCAAGGCTCAGAATGATGATCAGTATATTGACCGCGATCAACTTAAAATACCCTCCGGCGGTGGCTGTCGAGCGGAAAGGCAGCGCCGTTTCGCCCTGGTACATCCGGATGTTGTTTACATAATAGGCGAAAAGGTCTTTTGCCCACCAGAAAGAATAAATTCCGAAAGTGATCAGCGTCAGCATATAGCCTTTTAAATTCATCCAGAAAAAAGCACTGCCTTCTCCTTCGTATGAAAATGAAATACTTCCGAAACGCAGGTGTTTGAAAATATATTTCCGGATTTCAATGACAAACCACGCGCCGTAAATGCCAAATGTACATAGGGTAATAAGGCTGCCTACGATAAACATATTCAGAAATTCCTTTCTGTCTCCCCGATAACCAAAATGGATACCCCGCCACGACGACCGGGATGTTCTATAACGAAGCGCACCGTGAATGGCAATGGGGATCAGAAGCAGGAACCCGATATAAAAGACAGCCACGCCAATAAGTGTGATGGTCATGTTATGCGTTGCCACGGCACCAAAAAGAATGCAATAAAGGCCCAGGAAAATCCCGATCGCTTTGATAAAACCGATAAACATTTCCTTTCCTGTTCCATGAAACGTAAAACGGCTTCCTTCGAATTCGGACTCCTCATACAAGTATTTCAATAACGCGGCCCTTGCCCAGGGATAGTAAAGTCCGAGCGTGACAAGTGTTAAAAGAATATTGACAATGTAAATACCGAATAGTTTGGCACCCTCTCCGTAGAAGGTAACCTGGCGGGTTTCGTGCTGTTCCATTTAGTTAGATTTGAATTTGAAGAGGGTCAAATATAAAAATTTCAATGTACTAATAAATTAATCTGCCGTTATCAGGCACAAAAATTTGAAAACCAGTTATTCTCCGGCACAGTTATTTTATCAGACTACTCACATTTCATTTCATCAAAACAACTGGAAATCATGGATATTTATCAATTGGCTAACGAATACCTGGATACCACGGATGGCGGGGGCGATCCGCGCGAAACGCCGCCATTCGACCCCCGCCCTGAGGTGCCTTCACCTGACGTGCCCGAAGAAACCCCGCCTTATGAACAGGATCCAGAAACACCGCCTGTCGAGCCACAGCCCGAACTCCCGCCCGTAGAACCCATTGTACCAGAGATAGAACCACTGCCAGGTGAGGAGCCGGGCATCCCGGCATTTAAGTAACCGATTTTTACAGAATGTTTTATTTTGAAGTTATTTCATAACTAAGCAACTATATTTAAACAGGCGCTACAAAAAGTACTACAAAAATTGTAGCCGAAATTAAATTCATCGTATCTTCACTTAAATTTATTTGTAGACCCGACGAATGGCTAAAATTTTTACGCTCTGTTTTTTACTACTCTCTTTCTCTATTCAGGCTCAGTCAAATAAGATACTTCCCGGAAAGATCGAAGCAGAGGATTATACTACAATGAATGCCGTCGGCACCGAAAACACCTCGGACGTGGACGGTGGCCTCAATGTGGGCTGGATTCAGGACGGCAGCTGGATGGATTATGCAGTGCAGGCGCCGTCGGCGGGCTACTACACATTCAGGTTCCGCATTGCGAATGGGTACAGCCCCGAAGCAACGCTGGCTTTGCAAACGGCCGGAGGCACCACGCTCGGTCGGGTTGTTCTGCCTCAAACCGGCGGCATGCAGGGCTGGAAAACAGTCTCTTTCGTGGCATTGCTTTCGCAGGGAAATCAGACGATCCGCATTTTGGCCGAAAAAGGTGGCTGGAATTTCAACTGGTTCGAGGTGAGCGGCTCCCGTGCGCTCTCCTCGGGAAAAGTGGAAGCCGAGAGCTTCGATGCGATGTATGAAGTGCGAACCGAAGATACCGGCGATGAAGGCGGCGGCCAGAATGTAGGCTATATCGACGATAATGACTGGCTGGACTATAACCTGAATCTCGCGAATGCGCGTGACTATGAAATCCAGTTCAGGGTCGCTAATGCCTACGGAAACGGCGTTATTGAAATCCAGAATGCGTCGGGCACTGTGCTCGGGCAGGTAAATGTGCCTCAAACCGGAGGCTGGCAGAACTGGGTGACCATCAGTACGACAGTCCCTCTCCCTGCGGGCAGCCAGGTAGTGCGGCTCTTTGCACGAAATGGCGCTTTTAACTTCAACTGGTTCGCATTTGTATCTGCAAGTGCGCGAATTACGGGTACAATCTTACCCGCCAAAATTGAAGCCGAAAATTATGATGACTCTTACAGCGTACAACTTCAGAATACGGAAGATACCGACGGCGGCCAGAATGTAGCGTGGATCCAGGACAACAGCTGGATGGACTACGACGTCCATGTCCCGACCCCGGGCATTTTTACATTCAGCTACCGCATTGCAAACGGGTATAGCCCCGAGGCGACACTTGCGCTTAAAAACAGCGATGGCACGGAGCTAGGCAACATTTTATTGCCGCAAACGGGTGGTATGCAGGGCTGGAAGACGGTGAGTATGCTCGCCTCCCTGCCAGCAGGAAATCAGCGGTTAAAGGTTTTTGCTACCAAAGGCGGATGGAATTTCAACTGGTTCGAAGTGAAAGAATCCCGCGCATTGACGAGCAGAATAGAGGCGGAAACTTTCGATGTTGCGTCGGATGTCCGTACGGAAGTTACAGGTGATGTGGATGGCGACATTAATGTAAACTATATCGATGACAATGACTGGCTGGACTACAATGTGAATGTACCAACGGCCGGTACCTATACCATCAATTTCAGGGTAGCCAACCAGTGGGGAAATGGCAATATCCAGTTCAAAAACACAAACGGCACGGTGCTCGGAAGCGTGGATGTACCGCAAACCGGCGGCTGGCAGAACTATACGACCGTTCGTACGACCGTACAACTCGAAGCCGGTAGCCAGGTATTCCGCATTTTCGCCAATCGCGGTGCATTCAATTTCAACTGGTTTGAAGTAATCCCCGGTTCCGTTCAGGGCCAGTCCGTTATCACATTTGAACCCATTTCAGACAAAAACCTCACCGATGGCTCATTCAACCTGACCGCCAGCAGTACCAACCCCGAGACACCTGTACAGTTTAATTCTTCCAATCCATCCATCGTTTCGGTTTCGAATGCAACTGGTATCTGGAAAGCATCCATTCATAGTGCCGGACAGGTCACTATTACAGCTTCTCAGGCGGGCAACAATAATTATCTGACAGCGGAAAACGTAGCCAGAACGTTTACGGTTTCCGACAATTCCGGCCCTAACAACCCGGCCCTTGGCACCAAAATCCCGATCGACCCGAAGCGCTGGTACCAGCTCACCAATGCAGCCAACGGCCTCGATGGGCTGTTCGACGGCAATACGCAGGAGAATGTGCTCACGGGCTGGGGAAAGGTGATCAACAATTACGAAGCCTACTACCCGCTGAAAGAAGGGGAGCAAATTACGCTTAATGGTGTCAAATTCTTCGATTTCACAGGTAGTGCGCAGGATTTCCCCCTGGTACTTTCTGTAATTACCGATCAATGGGAACGCATTCCGGTCGCCACTTTTACGGGTGAAATTTACAATGGCTGGGTTGGTCCCTACCCCGATCGCCAGTTGTCCGGAGATGCGCAATTCAAGCTGGATCAGCCGATGAGCAATATCCGTTACCTGGTGATGACGATGTCGAACACATTGCCTACGGAAATCGAATTTTACGGAAGCTACACACCAGGTACTGAACCTTCGAAGCCAGCACGGACCAAGCACATTAAACTGAACGATATGCTCGGTGTGAATGGCTATGAATGGTATTTCCAGGATGGCGCGCACACCGAATCGCTCGTGGAATCGAAGGTGGAGGCTGCAAAGAGCTTCACCGGCCTGCGGCACTATATGGATTGGGAAAAGCTGGAATCATCGGAAGGCGTTTTCTCTTACAATCCGACATTGAGCGGAAGCTGGAACTACGACCTGATCTACGAACGCTGCAAACAGGAAGGCATTGAGGTATTGGCCTGTCTTAAAACACAACCCGGCTGGATGCGGGAGACTTACCCCGAAGACCAGCGCGACCCGGAAAATGTACCGGTGCGCTACGGAAAGAGCTTTACCGACCCGCTTTCGTACATCGAACAGGCCAGGGTTGCATTCCAGTACGCGGCGCGTTACGGAAGCAACACCAACGTCGACCCTTCTCTTCTGAGCGTTTCAACCACTCCACGCTGGACCAACGATCCGGTTAATACCATCAAAATCGGCCTCAATCTGATCAAATACATCGAATGCGATAACGAGCGCGATAAATGGTGGAAGGGTCGGAAAGGCTACCAGACCGCCCGCGAATATGCGGCTAACATGTCGGCATTTTACGATGGACACAAAAACACGATGGGCGCCGGTGTGGGTGTTAAAAACGCCGATCCTAACATGAAAGTGGTTATCGCCGGATTAGTTACCGGTCCTGATTTTGTAAAAGGAATGGTTGACTGGTGCAAGGAATTCCGGGGCTACAACGCGGATGGCTCCGTGAATCTGTGCTGGGACGTTGTGAATTTCCACCTTTATACCGACAATGCATCGTCGAGCCAAAGCGGTACTTCTACCCGCGGTGCGGCACCGGAGGTTACCAATGCGAAACAAATACTCGAAAATTTCGTCAAAGTGACCCGTGAAATTTCCAACGACCTCCCGATATGGAACACCGAGGCCGGTTACGATGTACATCAGGACAGCCCGCTTAAAGCAATCCCTATCGGCAATAAATCAGCGTTGCAGACACAAGCAGACTGGATTTTACGTACCTCGCTGTTTACCGCCCGCAATGGTGTCGAGAAACTGTTTTTCTACCAAATGTATGACGATAACGGCAGTGGCGGCATGTTCGCATCGGCCGGGTTCGTGAACAATGACCAGACTCGCCGGCCATCTGCCGATTATTTCCTGCAAACGCAGAAGCTGTTCGGTCAATATGAATACAAGGAAACGCTCCACAACGATCCGATCGTGGACCGCTATGAACTGAATGGCCAATCGCTGTTTATTCTGACAGTACCCGATGAAATAGGAAGAACCGCCGAATATACCGTCAACCTGAACCAATCGGGCATTGCGCGGATTTACACCCCGACCGCCGGTGCCGATAATATGGCCATGACCGAGTTACCGATCGTGGATGGCAAAGTAACCGTTACGGCGGGCGAAACGCCAATTTTCGTTCTCGCGGCGGACGCTCAGAATGCACGACGGGCAGCAATAGAAGTGGCGGCGCCAGTTTTAGAGGAAGAAGTTTCGCTTCATGCTGATGCGAAAGTCTATCCTAATCCCACCTCCGATTTTGTAAGCATCGATCTTGCTAGCAGCAACACCGAGCAGATCGAAATCCGCATTTTTGATGCTAAATCGGGTACGCTTTACAAGAATATGCAGGTGAACAAAACAACAAACCGCTTCTCGCACCAGCTAAACATCACACAACTTCCTGCCAGCATTTACATTGTTGAAATAAGGCAAGGCAACGACCGCGCATTCCGCAAGATTGCCAAGGTCAATTAACAAAACATACCTAAGCAAAACGCCCGGATTTACGATCCGGGCGTTTTGCTTTAATCAAGGTAAGAGGCGCTGCTCATTCGTCGGTTCCAGCTTCCTCCGGACTCCAACCGCGCTATATTGAACTTGTCGCGATACTCTTTCGGCGTCACGCCGGTACTTTTCTTAAACAGCTGCCGGAAAGATTTCAAGTCGTTATAACCTGAGTTAAGCATAACTTCCAGCACGCTTTGATCGGTCTGCGCCAGCAGTTTCTTTGCGGCCTCAATGCGCGTCCGCTGCAAATATTCAATGGGCGTCACTCCAATAGCCTGTTTGAACCGTCGCACCACATTTCTGCGACTCGCCGGGATATCCTGAATGAGGACTTCAATGGTACTGCCTTCCTGATATTCCTTTTCGATTTTCTGCTGCGCCATATTCACCAATCCGTCACCGTGATTTTGAGGTGGAGCGAAAGTCCCGAAATAGGTTTGCTGCTCGCGGTCCATATCTATGGCAAACATTTTCGCGGTCCGCAGCGTAAGATCCTTTCCGCAAAAACGCTGTATCAGGTACAGCATGAGATGGAAACTGCTCGTAGCACCACCGCTCGTAAAAATACCTTTGTCCTCGGTCACTACGGCATTGCTCTTCATGATGATGTCGGGAAAATTCGAAGCGAGTGCCTCCGCGGCGTCTATGTGCGTAGTCGCGTGCTTGCCATTCAACAGGCCCGCTCCTGCGAGCAGGAATGCGCCCGTGCAAAAGCTGGCCAGTTCGGCCCCATTTTTATATTGTTCCCAAAGCCAGGGAATACAGCTTTGGTTGCTCTTCACCGAAAGTTGCACATCGCCCGCACCGAATGCCGGCACGAGTATGAGGTCCTGCCTGGCAAATTCGTTAATTGATTGCATCGGGTAAGCGCCGTAGAATTTCCCGGGTTCAGGATCAGGTGAGAACAGCGTAATTTGGAAGAAGTGCGGCTGGTTGGCTCGCTCATAGAAGCTGTTCACCGATTCGAATACATCCAGAATCGCCGCTACGCTCAATAATCGGTGCCGGTTGGTAATTAATAGACCTAATTGTATCATGTTGTTGATGTGTTTAAACTTTGATATTCAGACCAAAGCGGGCACCAATATAGAAATTTTGTCCCAAATACCCCTCTCACATGACGTTTTAAGCAATTGCTTCATATCTCATTTTTATTAAATTTTAGATCCCTATATTGATAAAAATTTATTACGAAAGCACTGCTGCGGTGGCGCGGTAATCAAAATCTAAATCCTATGTCCAAATCGAAATTTGAAACATCGCTGGAATCCGGCGTACATCATCAACTCCAGGCATTAACTGGCAGTTGGGAAGGTCTCACCAAAACGTGGTTCGAACCTGACGTTCTCGCCGACGAATCCGAGATGAAAGGTACGATCAAATCCATCCTCGGCGGCAGCTTCCTCCTGCACGAATACCAGGGCAGCATCAACGGCAAACCGTTCCAGGGCATAGCCATTTACGGTTTCGATATTCCCAACAGCCATGCGCAGGCATTCTGGATTGACAGCTTTCACATGGGAACCGGTATGATGCTTTCCAACGGCACGCCTACCGAAAATGGCTTCTCTGTATTGGGTCAATATAGCGTGCCCGAGTATCCTGCGCCCTGGAACTGGCGCACCGTTGCCGAGCTCAAAGACCCGGACACATTGATCATTACAGCTTATAACATTTCGCCGGAGGGTCAGGAAGACAAGGCCACGGAAACGGTTTATAAACGAATTAGTTAAGACCGCATTTGGGCCAGTTCGTTTTGGATGAAGGTTTGCAATTGTTCCTTACTTGGAAGGCTCACGACATATTTGCTTACAAATAATTGCATATCGCTATCCGCGACCGCGTATTCAACAAGCGCCCGGTTCTGATCCGTCACCAGTAATAAACCCACTGGCGGGTTATCGTCCAGGTTCATAATTTCTTTCTTGTAGTAATTGATGTAAGTTTTAAGCTGGCCGATGTGTTCATGTTTGACTTCATTGGTCTTTAACTCGATCAGAACATGGCATTTTAAGATGCGATGATAGAATACAAGGTCCACGAAAAAATATTCATCTCCGATAACCATGCGTTTTTGCTTTGCCTCAAAACAGAAACCATGGCCTAGCTCAATCAGAAAAGCTTCCAGGTTGTCGACCAGGGCCTGTTCCAGGTCACTTTCGTAAACCACGTCTTTGGCTTTAAGCCCAAGGAATTCAAAGGTGAATGGAGATTTGATAATGTCTGCAATGCCCGGGCGCTGGGCGTTTTCGTCAACGCTCCGGCCCAATGCCTCCTGATCGAGGCTCATTCCTGAGCGCTCGTAGTAAAGCGTATTGATTTGCCTTTTAAGTTCGGCGACGCTCCAATTGCTTTTAATGCATTGCTTTTCGTAAAAGCCCCGCTTTTCAGGTTCATGCAACGGAAGAAGTAAGGTAAGATGCGAAAATGAGAGTCGGGAAAGTAATATTTCCGGGTCGACCGAAGACTGTCTACTTCCCTCGCTTGCCAAGCAACCAGTTGTACTGGCCGTCCTAGGGAAGTTATTTGATGTGGTTAGCTTTAAGCCATTCAATTGTGCAGACAGTGTCTGCACAATTTGGGGATACGCCAGATAGAATTGTCTAAACACTTTGAGATTCCTCGCACCCAGGCCTGCTGTGTCCAGAACTTCTGCAAGTTCATCCACCAGTCTCTGCCCGTATTTTGCGCGGTCCTCCCCGTTCTGCTCAAATTCCACGATGTGAAAACCAATCAGCCAATTGCGGATGGTTAAATACCTGTTGATTGCCTTCGAAGCACTTTGTTGAAGGGTAAAATTGGTTTCCTGAATGGTTGTTACCAAAGCATTAAAATCAGCCATATTGATGAAGTTTTGGAGAGAAAGCCAAAAGATCCGGCAATCCCGCTTTCCCGACCTCATTCAATTCTCCGATGGCTTAACCTAATTATCCTCAGGTTCAGAAAGCCATCAGTCAGGCAGATTAACTACTATTTCTAAGATTTGAAATACAAAAAAATGACCACCAGTCAAGCCAATGGTCATTAGGTATTTTTTAAGCGACTGCCGCAGTACCGACTGCCGCAGTAGTTAGAGTTTCCGGTTTAAGCGGAATGGGTTCGGGTACATCCGCAACCGCGTCACCCACGACCGGGCCGTTATGAGAAAGTTCGCTGCCTTCTTTTTTGGATTTTAAAATGGGCCACATAAACTGGGCGTACCATTCTTCCTCCTGATAATGCTTGATACCGTAGGACGACGGGTATTTGCGGGTGATGATGCCGGTCCCGAAAATGATATCCCAGAGGAAAAACATATTGCCAAAGTTGCCTTTGTAATACCCTATTCCATCGTCGGTCGTATCGGCGTGGTGTGCATGGTGTGTGGCCGGAGTGGAAATCAGCCTTTCCAGTACCCAGCCGATGGGTTTAAGCCATTTGATTTCGTAAAAAGGTTTATCCCAGGGAATGCTCGAATGCGCGCCGGTAGTTATAAACGATTTGATCACTTTCACAAACAATGCGGCGTAACCCAAACCCAGGTAGGTCAATGCGATCGTCAGATAAGTTTGTGAGAAAAACAGCGTATAGATCACATTTTGCCTGCTTGCCATGGCCATACCCATGTAAGTGGCCGAATGGTGCGTACGGTGGAAACGCCAGAGCCAGGGTACCTGGTGATGCAGGCGGTGATACCAGTATTGCGTCAGGTCGTCGGCTACGGCAATAATCAGGAATGCCCACCAGAATGGCACCCATCCAAATGCATCTTTGGCGTGGGGCAGCACCAGGGGAAGGAATTTAAGCCCAAAATAGGCGACGAACGGCCGAATGATCAGTTTTGGTACTACAAAGCATACGATGTCCAGGATACGCTCATTCTTGGTCCATTTGTTTTCGTACAACCCGGCTGCGAACTCGATCACGCCCAGTACGAGCACGATTACCGGTAAGCCCCAACTGCTTAGGTTCTTAAAAACCGCCTCGACAAATGCCGGAGCCTTGAAAGGAAATTCGTTGCTTCCCTCCCACGGCCGGTAGTCGAATACCTGGAAACTGGCAAACATCAAAAAAATGGGCGCGATGTAAAGCACCACGCTGATCAGGCCATCGCGGGTAATCTTCCGGGCCAGTACATTATCCAATTTCATGCGTGATTTGATTTTTTATGGTGAAACGAGCTGTCAGATAAATAATTTCCACGCCAGCCAAATGCCTCCGGCGATCAGGACAAACGGAATGAATGTAAGCAGAATGCCGACGGCGATCTTCCTCGCGAGCAGCACCACGTCTGAAAATGTGAACATATTTGAAATGGTGTAGTAGTACCGGTTTACTATAAACGCAGCGGGTAATATGGGTACGGAAATACCCCGGGACAGCACAGCCGGCAACTGAAATCGCCAACCACCGAAAATTTCAGATGATCAGCCATGACTGTCAGGCGGGATATTTCCGATAAATGTCAGAGATGAATTGCCGTTTCAACAACAGCAATTGGAATGGATCTGGGAAAAACAAAGCGTGAAGGTATGCCCTACCACTTCCCCCGACGGGGCCTTACAAAGTAAATTAACCGCGCTCATATCTAAGATGCCTGGATTAATACTCAGCTCAGGGGTGGTTCAGGAGCTTTGTTTTTAATACTATACTTATTTGATAGACAAAGTAAGTTTAATGTTTTTAGAAATGCAATAGGTCAATTCAATTTTTCTTGAAAATAAAAAAATCCGTGGCGACAGTAACGCGCTGTCAGCCACGGATCAGACAGAAAAGGCATCAATGACACCTCTCTGTCGATTCTATATAAACCAATTTATTTCAACTCGGTAAGCCATTGCTGTGCGAACGCACGAGCGGTGTTGGTGGGCGCCGCGCCCATGCGGTAACAAAACTTCCACACATCGCTTTTGCCTTCGTAAGCTGCATTCACAAACTTCCTGCGACCGTTCACTTCCTTCGTCTGCGCCGCAAAATCCACAGCCTTGCTTTGATTGAGGAAGTCGGTGAGGCGGGCGGTAAGTACCTTTTTCGGATCTTTCAGCTTCTCGTACTCATCTGCATTGCTCTTCGCATTCCGTGCCAGCGTCTGCTCCGACTGCCGGATCTCGTCAGCCGCCAGATACTCGGCATACTGCTTTCTGAACTCCTCCATATTGGTTTTCAAAAGCGGTTTGATCTTTTTGAAGAATGCCGCATTGCGTTTGCCGTCTTCGATCTGCTTCTTAAAATCCGCGCGCTGCTCGGCCGGGATGCTGCTAAGCATACTTTCCATGCCTGCAAATGTCTCCGCCGACTGGATCTGAATGTCCACCACCGGTTCCATATCCTTGGCCTGCAACCCCTGCACGCCTTTCAAACGGTTGGCACGAATTTCCGCCTTGCGTTGCTCGCTAACGGCCGTTTCAAGTTTCGGGTACTTTTTCGCGATCGATTCTGTATAACGCTTTTGGAAGTCCTCCGAATTGAAATAAGTCTTCACAAAACCACCCGCCTTCTTAATCGCCGTCGCCTGAGCGTCCGGTGCCAGCGAGCGGCACGCCGATTTCACAGAACTTCCAAAGTACGGCACGCTTACCGAAGGCGCCTGCAAACCATTCCAAAGGCGGTTCTGAATATCCTTCTGGCTGATTCCGTATTCTTCAAACTCATCGCTGAAAGTAAAATTCAGGAACGCAATGCAGAATGTGTAGAGGAAAAAGGGTACTATTCTATTTTTCATGGCTGTAATTGTAATCAAGGGTAATCTATAATTGCAAAGATCCTGCTATTGCCGGGTTGCGGCCATCTCGTATTCGTCGCCTTCGAAGACCACGAAGATGTTGAGCTTATCGTCCTTCACATTCCCCACTTTGTCGGTCCCCTCATAAATATCGATTCCTGTACTGCCGGCATTTTTGAGGTTCAAAGTTCCGAGGTTTTCATCCGGTTCGCGGTCGCCGTCTATGGTCATTTTCATTTTTCCGGTAACTACATCGGAAGAGAACTTGTCTAGCTCGATGGTAATGCTTGCTTTGGCGATATCGAGAGGATAATCTTTTCCGTCGACGGTAAGCTTGGTAACCTTGTAAATCCCTGCTGCTTTCGAACTCAATTCCGGGGATACGTCCTTGTCTTTGTCCTCACAAGCGAACATCAACGTGCTAAGCAACAACAGAGCAAAAATGTTTTTCAAAAATGTAATCTTTTTCATGGCTGTATTTGATTTGAAATGGATAATGGATGAGATAATCTTTTGCCTTCCGACATCACAAAGGTAGCCTATCCGGAAGGCCGGGATCAATCCTATAAAAGCATGATTTTTGAAAAATCATATGTTTATAGGATATTATTAAAAGGTTTTATTTCAGACTTTTGCCACCGTAATTTTCCAATCCATTCTACTCTCCGGGTCCGATGAAATTATATTTACGAGCACTTTTATTAGTCTTTTTTTGCAGCGCGGCATTTGCACAAAACCCAGATCCCGTCGCCATTCTGAAACGACTTCAGACCAGCAGGCAGGATACCAACCGGGTACTGGCTTACATTGAATACGGGCAGTATTATGAAAACCACAACCTCGATAGCGCAGGTAAATATTACCTCAAAGCGGACGCACTAAGCGAGCAGCTCAACTACGATACCGGCCGGTTCAAGTTCCGTTCCAACTACACCTACATCCTGAATTTGCAAGGAAAATTCGAGGAAGGGCTGAAATTGAACCGCGAAAGCCTGGAAATAGCCAAGCGCATGAAGCACCAGGTGAACATCGGCAAGAGCCTCAACAACATCGCAGCCAGCTACACCTACATGGGTAATTTCAGGCAGGCAATACAATACTACCAGCAGGCCGCCAGCCAATTCGATAAACTGGGCATGAAGGAGTTTTTGCCCCGGCTTTACATCAGTATCGGAACAGCTTTCGAGCACGCCAACCTGTTCAATAAGTCGGTAGTGTACAAGCAAAAAGCATTGCAACTGGCACGCCCGATGAAGGACAGCCTGCAACTGGCGGATATTCTTACCAACATTGGCGGCTGTTATTTCAATCTGAAAAGGTATAACGACGCTCTCGCGCATTTCAAGGAAGGGTTGGTGGTCGCTGAAAAAATCCATTCCGATATTTTCATTACCCAGGCTTACGCCGGCCTTTGCCGCACCAACCGACTTTTGAAAAATCTTGACGAAGCGTGGGTCTATGGCCAGAAAGGGCTTGACCTCGCCCGGAAATCAGGCAATGTGTTTCTCGAACTCGATTGCCTCCGTGCATTGATGTTCCTCGCGGAAGATGCCAATAAAATAGACCTGTCGGCTAAATACACGAAGGAAGCGCTCACAATCGCCGAAGCCAACAATATGACCGACCATTTGGTGGAGCTTTATGAAGATTACGCGACCGACCTTGCACGGCAGAACAACTACAAGGCGGCCTACGAGTACCTGATGAAGTACTCGATCATGAACGACTCCATTCAAGGAATCGATATTCAAAAACAGTTGCAGGAACTCGATACCAAATACCTGACCGCTCAGAAGGAAAACAAGATCGTTACACTCGAAAAAGAGAAGCAAACCCGTAATACACTGATTTACGGCCTCATCGCCGGGCTCGTCGGGCTGCTTGTGATCGCTATCCTGGTTTACAGGAACATTGCTTTCCGCCGGCGCGTAGCCGAGCAGGAGGTGCTGCAATTGCAGCAGGAAAAACAATTGGTAGCCACCAATTCTATTTTGAAAGGACAGGAAGAAGAACGCACCCGCGTGGCCCGCGACCTGCACGACGGTCTGGGCGGACTATTATCAGGCATTAAACTAACTTTGAATTCCGTGAAAGGAAACGTAATCCTGCCCGAGGAAAGCGCCATGACGTTTACCAGGGCCCTAACCCAACTCGACGGTGCCATCAGCGAAATGCGCCGCGTAGCCCACAGCATGATGCCCGAATCGCTCGTACGGTTCGGATTAATCGACGCCCTGAGCGATTTTTGTGAAGGCATCAGCGCGTCGGGCAGACTGAAAGTGAATATGCAGGCGTTCGGCTTCGACGACAAACGTCTCGATTCGCAGGTAGAAGTCGTGCTTTACCGCATTATCCAGGAACTGCTCAACAACGTGCTCAAATATGCCGACGCTACGGAAGCGCAGGTGCAGCTTACCTGGGTTGAAAACAATGTGAGCGTAACCGTGGAAGACAATGGGAAAGGGTTTGATATCAAAAACCTCGAACAAAACAAGGGTGCAGGCCTTCGCAATGTTCAGGCCCGCGTCGACTACCTGAACGGTACCCTCGACATCCAGTCGAAACCGGGCGAAGGCACTTCGGTACTTGTTGAAATCGTACTTTAACCCCAAAAAAGAACTTATGAGTGTCAGAATCCTCATCGTAGACGATCACCCGCTGGTACTGGAAGGACTGAAATCGCTGCTCGCGGACGTGGACGAAGTGAAAGTCGTAGGAACGGCTACCAACGCCATCGACGCCATCGCGTTCCTGAAAAGTAATGAAGTCGACATCGCATTTCTCGACATCAACCTCCCCGATATCAGCGGTATCGACCTATGCAAGAAGGTGAAAGACCAGTTTCCTGAGGTTAAAACACTCGCATTGAGCACCTTCAACGAACGCGCCTACGTTTCGCGCATGATCCAGAACGGGGCCTCGGGGTATTTGATCAAAAGTTCGGGCAAAGAAGATATCCTCGAGGCCATCACGCAGGTGCAAGCCGGCGGCTATTTCATGAATGTTCAGTTCGACCAGGTAACGCCTGCTGCTGCACCTAAAACGGTGCCGTTTTTAACGAGACGTGAAAAAGAAGTATTGGTTTTGATTGCGGAAGGGCTTACCAACCCTCAGATCGCGGAACAATTGTTCATAAGTGTTACCACGGTCAATAGCCACCGACAAAATCTGCTGATCAAATTCGAAGTGTCAAATACCGCTTCGCTGATCAAGCTGGCAGCGGGGTTGGGGTTGATTTAAAATCCCACTAACCAAAGAAGCCCTGATCATTTTGTGGATGACCAGGGCTTCTTTGGTTAGTTCGTCGCCAAGCTACCAAACGGGAAAATTGCCGACGAAACATGCGCCCGGTTCATGATTTGGCCCAGCTCTTTGGCCTTATCGGGAAACTGGGGCGTCACATTGCTTTTTTCCTGCGGGTCTTTTGAAAGATCGTAGAGCTCAACCAGCGCATCGGGATTACCTGCCGCTTTCAATCGGACCGCCTTCCAGTTGCCCTGGCGTACCGCCTGCCTTCCACCTTGTTCGTGGAATTCCCAATACAAATAATCGTGCTTTTTTTGCGTCGGCTTGCCTTTGAGAGCATCTGTAAATGAAATGCCGTCGATATTACGAGGCGCCGATGCATTGGCCAGCTCAGCAAAAGTTGGCAGAATGTCCCAGAATGCCCCGATATAGTCGCTTTTCGAACCCGGCTTGATAACCGCAGGCCAGCGTGCGGCAAATGGCTCTCGAATACCGCCTTCATACAAGTCACGTTTCACACCCCGGAAACCTGCACTGCTATTGAAGAATTTCGGATCGGCTCCTCCTTCTATATGGGGGCCGTTATCGCTGGTGAAAATGATCAATGTATTTTTATCGAGGCCTTTTTCCTTCAATTTGCTTACTACCTGCCCTACATACAAATCCAGGCGTGCGACCATCGCTGCGAAAGTCGCGCGGGGAAACTCCTGGGATGCATAACCGCCATCGGTAGCCCTGGGACCGTAATCAGCTCCTTTGTAGGGCTTTTCATCAAATTTACCCTTATAGTACCTAAAAAGGCTGTCGTCCGGCACAACCAGCTCGGCATGTGGAAGAATGTAAGGCAAAAACAAGAAGAAAGGCTGCTTACCGTCCTGCGCATCCACAAAACTAAGTGCCTTTTTCTGGATCAGATCCGGTGCGTAATCCTTGTTGTGAATGAGGCCTTTGTTACCTTCCAGTGGTATTTTTTTGCTGTTGTCCCAAAGATGTTCGGGATAGTAACGGTGCGCAAGGCTCTGGCAATTGTATCCATAGAAACGATCAAAACCTTGCTTATTGGGATCGCCCTGCGACCCGACGGGACCTAAACCCCACTTCCCGAAAGCCGCAGTCACGTACCCCGACTTTTTGAGTACTTCTGCGAGCGTGACCACGGAGTCGGCAATAGGCTGCTGCCCTTCAGGCTCAACGCCCTTATTTCCACGGATATACGTATGCCCGGTATGCTGACCCGTGAGCAGCGACGACCGCGATGGCGCGCAAACCGAAGTACCGGCATAAAACTGGTTAAAAATCATCCCTTCCCGTGCAAGACGGTCGATATTGGGCGTTTTAATAAGTACTTGTCCATTGAAACCCACATCGCCATAGCCGAGGTCATCGGCGAGAATGAAAACAATATTCGGGCGTGAAGGCTTAGGGGTTTGAGCTTGGGAATTTTGGTGTAAGAACGTTGTGGCAAGGAGGGAAACCAGAAAACAATACTTTTTCATTGGGGATTAGATTAATACACTTCAGAAAGACATTGCAACCCTTGGATTACTTGAATTTAACGCTGTATGCGTCTTCGAAATTGGGAGAAAGCGCCTGTTTCGGCAGAGGTAATGGCAGATCTTTAAAATCCGGGAACCGGGAGCATAATAAGCAAATTGCGATGTATCTTTGTTTCCGATACCCTACGACAGCCCGGACGACCGGCATGAATTGACAACCACCGAAAATTCCGGCAAGTCGCGCCAGGACTGTCTCTTAGGGTATCGGAAAAGCAGATACGTTCTGAATATCGCCAATCGGAAGACCGATATAATCTACTTATTTGATAGACAAAGTAAAGATAAATACTTTAAACTAGCAAATGCGCCGAAAAGAATTTATTTGATTAACGGTTAACTTCCTGCACCTATTTAAGCAATTTCACAGGGTACCCGTCGAATTTGCCATCGTCAGTGAGCAACCAAAAATCCTCAACTTGGGATTGTGCAATCAACAACCTGTCAAAAGGATCTTTGTGAATTGACGGAAGCAATTGATATGCTTCTAAATGTGAGATTTTAATTTCGATCAGATGGACCTCAGCAGGAACCAAGCGATCGATAGGATTAGGGATTGAAAGTTTCAACAAACCCGCTTTTATTGCGATTTCCCAAAGTGAACCGATACTGAAAAACAGCTCATTCTGTTTATTTTCGATCAGGTTAATATGCGCCTGACTCAGCCTGTTGTCGTCTGTTAAAAACCACAGAAGTATGTGGGTATCAAGGAGTATGTTCATTCGAGCGCATTAAAATCCGTTAGTTCATCCGTGAAATTATCGGGAACGCGAGATATAATGCTTTTGCCTGAGCCCCTCTTCAATTCGAGTTTTGAGGCATTTGAGGATTCCTGGAACAGGTGATATGCCCATTCCAGCTTGTCCCTGACATCTTTGTCATGCAAGGCTTCTAATTGCCTTTTAAGCAATTCGTTTTCCTTCTTCAATGCATCGAAATCTTTTTGAGAAATGACAGGAGTACCCATGGCTTTAATTTACATGTCAAGTAAATTTAAAACAAGTACTCCTGAAATCCAATCCTTACTTCCGAACGGCACGCCCTATTTCCCGAACGTTTTTTCCTGCCTTTTGCTGCAAGTCGTCCCCCATATCGTCGCGTGCGGCATCGGCGATCTTTTCCAGTTCCGCTACAATTTCCGGGTTTTGTTCCAGCACGTCGTAACGTTCGCCCGGGTCGCGGGCCAGGTTATATAATGCCCGCGGAAATTGATGATCCTCCGGCGCTGGGCCGGGTTGGCCGTTTTTGCCAGGAAGTGAACCTTCATATGTGCGTCCCGGGTGCGCGAAAACGAGTTTCCAGTTGCCTTTGCGAACGGCTTCGAGGCTATTTTTACGGTAATAATACAGGAAACTTTCGCGCGGCGTCTGGCTTTCGTCACCTTTGAGCAATGCTGAGAAATCGAGACCGTCGATTTTTTCTTTCGGCAATTTCGCATTGGTCAGTTTCGCGATGGTGGGCAGAACGTCGAGCGTAGAGAGGAGTTTATTGGAAACCCTTCCCGCCGGGATCACACCCGGCCAGCGCATAATGCATGGCTCGCGTTGGCCACCTTCGAACGACGTTCCTTTTCCCTCGCGAAAACCGCCTGCAGAACCGGCGTGGTCGCCGTAGTTGAGCCATGGGCCGTTATCGCTGGTAAAGATCACGAGCGTATTGTTGTCCAATCCCTGCGCTTTCAGTTCCTTCATAATCTCCCCTACTGACCAATCAAGTTCCATCATTACGTCACCGAAAATCCCTCTTTCGCTTTTACCACGGAATTTCGCGGATGCGGCCAGGGGCACGTGCGGGAGCGGATGCGGTACGTAGAGGAAGAAAGGCTTGTTTTTGTTTCGTTTGATAAATGAAATTGCTTTTTCGGTAATCACCGGCGTCAGTTCGCTGGCATCTTCGAGGTTTTTGATCTCCTTCACCGGCTTGTTGCCGTCGATCCAATGCAGCGGCGGATATTTGGCCCGCTCCTGCCAGGGGTGCAGCGGCCACATGTCGTGCGAATAAGGCACTCCGTAATATTCATCAAAACCTTGCTGCAAAGGCAGAAACTCCTGGTCGCTGCCCAAATGCCACTTACCGAAAATACCGGTGGCATAACCTTGCGCTTTCACAATTTCGGCGATCGTTTCTTCCTTTGGATTAAGCCCGACCCCGGCATTCGGTCCGAATGCTCCCGAAATGCCCAGACGGTTTGGATAACAACCCGTCAGCAATGCGGCACGGGATGCGCTACACACGGCCTGCGCGGCCATGAAGTTGGTAAAACGGGTACCCTCTTGGGCCATTTTGTCGAGATTAGGCGTTTTGTAGCCCATTGCACCATTCACGGATAGGTCGCCGTAGCCGAGGTCGTCGATAAAAAAGAGGACGATGTTGGGTGTTTTTGCTGCTGGTTTTTCGGATTGGAAAGCCATCAACAGACACAAGCCCATCGATACCAGCAGCAGAGAAAATATTCGAAACATATTTTAAGGTTGGTTTTAGGTAAATGCTGGCGTAGTTTGGCGCCAAGTTCCTCCTTGGTGCCAAACTGCGCATAGCTCAAAAGTAATTACCAGTTCGGATTTTGTTGCAGGTTCGGGTTCAAATCGCGTTCCTTTTGCGGCATTGGCCAGAGGTAGTGACGGCTCGCATCGAAAACCCGATCGGACGATGCCGCTTGCACCGTGACGAGCTTGCCGGTATTGTCCGGATAAGTAATACCAAACACCGGCCCGTTCATAACCTGCTCCCCGATCTTCCAGCGGCGGATATCGAAGATCCGCTGGCCTTCAAATGCCAGCTCCACAGTCCGCTCCCGCCTTACGATTTCGCGCAACGCAGCCTGGGTTCCGGCCGTTACCGAAGGCTGCTTCACATCCGTACGCCCGTTTCTTACCTGGTTAATAGCCGCCAGCACGCTCGCATCAACCTGCCCGAGCTCGATTTTGGCCTCAGCATAAGTCAGCAATATTTCCGCATAACGCAGCAGGACAATGTTGATACCGCTGTTGGTCGGGTTCGCGAAATCTTCGGTATTAATGTACTTTTTAATATTAAAACCGGTTGTTGAAGCGATGTAAGTGCTACCGATCGCATCGGCCGTTCCGCTTGTCGGGCGGGGCTGGAAGGTAATGCCGCTGGGTAATGCGTCGCCTTCGAGGAATACCGAGAATTTCAGGCGAGGATCGCGGTTCACATAGGGTTTCGCGGGATCATAGCCGCTCGAAGGATCGGTGATCTTCTTGCCTTCCAACGTTTCATAAGTATCTACCAACGCTTTGGTAGGAACATAAGTACTTTGTGCATTCTTCTGGCTGTATGGCGCGAGCAGGTTGAAAACATTGTTTTGAGAAACATCCTTCAAATACTGCTTATCGAGCAACACTTCCTTATTATTTTCAGCCGCATAGCTGTACAACTTTTCATACGAGTCATACAAACCATACACACCCAGCTTGATTACCTGGTCGGCCGCATCGGCAGCTTTCTGGTAACGTCCCGCATACAGGTTCGCACGGGCGAGCAGCCCGAGCGCGGCACCTTTGGTAAAGCGGCCCTTATCGGCAGCGCCATAGGTGGTGGGCAGCAATGCAGCTGCTTCCGTCAATTCCTTTTCCACAAAATCCCATACTTCCTCCGCCGGCGTATTGGTGAGCGCGCGGCCTTCGTCGATGCTGATCGACGAGATAACCAGCGGTACCGGGCCAAACAATCCGGCCAGTTTCAGGTAATGATATGCCCGCAATGCCTTCGCTTCGCCTTTCAACTGGTTGATCAGTGCGGTGTTGGTACTTGGCACTTTATCGACGTTTTCCAGGAAATAATTCACACCGCGAATGCCGCGGTATGCCCTTTTCCATTCATCATAAATCACGGAACTTGTCGCATCGTAGCTTCCCGCTTCGATGTAGGCGGCCACATTAAAGCTCTGGTTGGTATGCCCAAGGTCGGTAATACCATCCCAGGTTACGGCTGTCGTGCTGTCGAGGTCGGTGTAGAGCGAGTTAACGGCCAGTTTGGCGTCACTTTCGGTTTTCCAGAACAAATCTTCGGAAAGGCGATCGTTGGGAACGGTTTCGAGCAGGCCCGAATCGCAGGAGGCCAGGCCCAGTATCAGAGCGGCGATACCCGCGTAAATGGTATGTTTGAATGTATTTGTTTTCATAAAATCAATGCGGTCAGAATGAGAGGTTCAACCCAAATGTGTACAAGGCGGTCTGCGGGAAATACACGGCGCGGCCGGATGGCACTTCGGGGTCGAGGTTCCAGTCATTTAGTTTCGAAAATGTAAGCAGGTTAGTAGCGGAAGTGTAAACACGAATGCGGCTCACATGCAGTTTGCTCACGATCTCGGACGGAATGTTGTAGGCCAGCTGCACGTTTTTGAGACGCAGGTAAGAGCCGTCAATTACCAAACGGTCGGAAGTAGCCACATTGCGGAGGTCGAATTTGGTTGGGCGAGGGAAGCGTGCGCCGGTATTTTCCGGCGTCCAGTAATTGTTGGTGTATATCTCGTGGGTAAAACCTTCCTGGTTACCCATCTCTGCCAACGCACCCGCCAGACGCGCATCTACCTTCGCAGCACCCTGGAAGAGAATGCTCAGATCGAAACCTTTGTAGGAGAAATCACTATTCAAACCGAATGTGTATTTCGGGAACGAGTTACCGATTACGGTCATATCGTCGGCGTTGATCTTGCCGTCCCCGTTACGATCCACATATTTCACGTCGCCCGGCTTGGTATTGGCCGCGTAGGTAGCTTTGTATTCGGTGATTTCCTGCTGGGTCTGGAACAAACCGTCGGTCTGATAACCCCAGAGCGTATTGATCGGCAGCCCTTTGGCAATGATGTAACGCGGGTCGATGTCGGAGCCGGTAATGTATGGGCCGGTGCCTTTCAGATCTGTGACTTTGTTTTCGTTAATACTCAGGTTCCCGCCGAGCGTATAGCGGAAACCCGAAGTACTCGCTGCACCACGATAGTTGAGGCTGAACTCCCAACCCTTATTTTCCACCGATCCCGCATTCTGAGGGGGCGCTTTCAAACCGATGGTCGCGGGAATGTCGAGGTTCAGGAGAATGTCGTCGGTGAGCTTGCGGTAGTAGTCGGCAGTGAATGTGAGGCGTTTGTTGAGGAAAGTCGCGTCGATACCCAGGTCAAGCTGCGTAGTCGACTCCCAGCCGAGGCCGGTGTTGGCCAATGTAGTCGGACGGTAACCTTGCACCGGCGTGCCGCCGAAGCTGTATCCGAGGGCCGTCAATGCGGAGTAGTAGCTGTACAGATCCACCGACTGGTTTCCGGTAATGCCCCACGAACCGCGCAGTTTCAGGTCATTGACAGTTTTTTCAAGTCCCTCCCAGAAATTTTCCTTCGAAATACGCCATCCTGCCGAGAACGAAGGAAAAAAACTATACTGTTTCGACCCGGTAAATTTGGAAGAACCATCGTAGCGACCATTCGCTTCGAAAAGGTATTTCTCTTTATAATCATAATTAACCCGGCCGAAATAAGAGCGCAGTCCATATTCGGCATCGTTACCTGTATTGCTTTTGGTGCCATCATTCGCTCCCTGGCCTATCGACCCGATATCATTATTATAGAACCGCTCGCGGTAAGCCGAAAGGAAAGTCTGCGTATTACCGATCTGCGAGTAACCCACCAATGCTTTCAAACCGTGATCGCCGAAGCTTTTTTCATAGGTAAGCAAGTTGTTGATCGTGTATTCCCGCAGCGTATTGCGAACCTCCGTAAGTGAGTTAATGGCTACGGTTTTGGTAATGTTGGTATTCTTGTCGGTGTTGGTGTAGGCATTGGTGTAGTTTTTCTGGTTCGTAAATGTGCCCCGACCAGCGATTTGGGTAGAGAATGTCAAACCTTCCGCAATATCAAATTCTGCTTTGACATAACCTGCCAGGTAATCCGTCACCTGCCGCGACTGGCCGCCTATTTCGTTAAACATCAAAGGATTGTTACCTTGCGTGCTCAAACCGTAAGTGCCATCCGCATATTTGGGTACTGCCCATAAGGTGCCGTGGAAGAAGTTATTCAAAGGTTGCGGGGGATTAGGGCCGGAGTTGTTCACGGTCGGGTTCAATGCGCGTGCATAGCGGTAGTTAATGTCGCCACTCACGCGCAAACGTTTCGAAACATTATAATCCGTATTCAAGCGGAATTCACCGATTTTATTAGAATAACCCGCAATGACACCCTGCTGATCCTGAAACCGGGCGCTTAGCCGCGTGCGAATCACGTCTGTCCCGCCTGCTACGGAAATCGTATGGTTCTGCTGAGGTGCCGAGCGGAGCATCGTTTCGAACCAGGTATTGGGCATCGGGTACTTTTCGCGGTCGGTTGCATTGACATACGCCTGAATGGATTGCTCCGTAAAACGCGCCGGAACTGCCAGGCCCGCATTGGTGTATGCAGCCACCTGCTCGCGCATGTAAGCCTCGATTCCCATCATTTTAGGCACATTATTCGATTTCTGGATCGCATAATACCCGTGGTAATCCACCTGTACTTTTCCGCCTTTGGCACGCTTCGTGGTGACGAGAATAACCCCGTTCGTCGCGCGTGAACCGTAAATGGCAGTCGAAGAAGCATCTTTCAAAACCGAAACCGATTCGATATCGTCCGGGTTAATATCGCTCAGGCGTTGCTCGATACCGTCGACGATCACCAATGCATCGTTCTTCCCCAAATCATAACCACTGGTGCTGCTGCCGTTGATATTGAATGTGGTGATCCCCCGCACACGGATATTGGTATTCGACTTGCCAGGCGATCCGCCCTGGTCGAGCACGGTTACGCCGGGCATAAGCCCTTGGAGCGACTGCTGGATATTCGATGCGGGCCGTTTGGTAATTGCCTCGCCGCTGATCTGCGACACGGAGTTAGTGAGCGCATTCCGTTTTTGCGTACCGTAGCCTACCACCACTACTTCCTCCAACTGCTTTGTGTCAGCAGCCAGCTTGATATCGATCGCAGTTCGGCCATTCACCGCCACTTCCTGGGTAACGTACCCGATCCCGGAGAAAACCAGGATCCCGCCGGACGGCGCATTGATCTCAAACTTACCGTCAGCGTCGGTCGAGGTGCCGGTAAGCGTGTTTTTAACCACAATATTGACGCCAGGCAGCGAACCATTGTCGGCGGCGGACGTAACGGTGCCCTTCACGGCGATGTTCTGGGCGAAGGCGCTGAGCCCAAAGAGCAGCAAGGCCACAAGTAGCCGGCCTCTGCTCAGGAGAGAGTTTCTGGATAGATTTTGGAACATAGTAATTAGTAAAATGGCGCCGGAGTCTGGCAGCGGAATTGGTGGTTGTAAATGGGTTTAGAATAAACTATAAATCCTATTAAATATATAGGCAAAGTAAAATACAGAATCAGCAGCAAGCAACTTGTGTTTACTTATTCTGCACAAATCGGACGATTTTTAAGGATTACTGCTACTTGTTATGTAAAAAATACAAGATGGCCGATTTTACTCATCGGCCGTAGATCGTTTGCAGGTACTGCTTTTGCAAAGTCGAAAAGTATAGTACGCCGCCTATAAGCACCGCCCAGATCAGGAACAGCAGTGTCGGGTGTGGGAAATAATGGTAAGCTGTGATGAAGATCAATGCGCCGCGCGCGAATTCGAGGTAGAATACCCAGCGGCGTTGTTCGAGAATAGCACCACAGTTGATAAGTGTTACGAATATCACGAGGGCTACCATCACTTGAAGGAACGTTTCTTCCTGGTGTTCAAAAAGCAGGAGAAAAAACAAAGTGATGACTGTAATCGTAAACTGCACGAGCACATATCGCCTGAACTTCTGCGATCGCACACGTACTTTATTTTTGGATAAAAAGCGCTTTTCGACGATCCTCCGGACGGCAGGATCAAAATCGGCCGGGCTGCCAAAGATGACTTTTAACTTTGCAACAATGCCTTTTTGCTGCTGTGCTGAATACCAGATCTCAACCAGGAAATGGAAATGCTGCCAAAGGAAACTGTAACTGTCGAGCTGCTTGGTAAGGCCAAAAACGGGCTGCTCTTTTTCCTCGGCAAATGTGCCGAAAAGCTTATCCCAAATGATGAACATATCTCCGAAATTCTTGTCGAGGTAAGCCTCGTTGCTCGCATGGTGCACGCGGTGATGTGAGGGCGTTACCAATATATATTCGAGAATGCCGAGTTTGCCGATCACCTGCGTGTGTGTGAAGAAGGGGTAGAGTCCATGGACAATGAGCATCGTCGTGATCATCGGTGCCGGGAAGCCGATCAGCGGCAGAACCGACCAGAAGGCGGTCCTGACTACCGCCTGAAAAATGGTAATGCGCGTTCCCGCAGTATAATTAAACTCCTCACTGGTATGGTGCACCACATGAAACCCCCAAAACAGGTTGATCTTATGCCCCATCCGGTGATACCAGTACCACACAAAGTCGGTAGCGAGCAGCAACGCGACCCAGACGAGCAGGCTCGGCCGGATTTCAAACAGCCCATAATTTTTTTGAAGATAATCGTAAAAAAAGAAAAACGACCCGGCGGTAAACATGTCAATAAGCCGCTCAGCGACACCGACATTCATATTGGCAATGGAGCTGTTAAAATTGAACAACTGCCGCCCCAGGCGCTTCGAAACCCAATATTCAATCCCGATCAGCAAAAGGAACAATGGAACGGCCAATGCCATGTAGTTCAGCGCCATAACCGATTCTTTTACTATATTTAATTAATAGATTATATATACAAATATTGAACGCTTGATTGTATTTGCCAAAAATTTGGGCGAAAACCATTAAATAAAATCTAAAACCCTTTTATTCGTGGTTTTACAACGCAGGCACGTTGGCTTGCCGGATTAACCACTGATACCAAACTTCCTTTTCCGGATGGATAAAGAAAATACTTATTACGGGGTGAAAGAAATTGCCCGTCGTGCCAACGTCTCCATCGCGACGGTCGACCGCGTGTTGCATAACCGGTCGGGCGTTTCGGAAAAGACCAAGAGGAAGATCAACGACATTATCAAGGAGCTGGATTACCAGCCGAACATTCTCGCGAGCCGCCTTGCTTCGAAGAAAATCATTTCCCTGGCCGTGCTCATTCCGCGGGTTTCGGAGGAAACCGATTTCTGGGAAGCACCCATGAAAGGCATTACCCGCGCCGATTCGGAGATCAAAAAGTATGGCGTGCAGGTTACTACTTTCTATTTCGACCTCAATGACCCCGCCACATTCAACGAGCAGGCCTCGGCCATTCTCGACGGCCATTTCAAAGGCGTACTGCTGGCTCCTTCGTTCATCGAAGAATCCCGGAAATTCGTCCGCGCCTGCCGGGAGAAAAAAGTACCGTTCGTATTCATCGACTCCGACGTACCCGACGAGGATAACCTTTGCTACATCGGCCCGCATTTGTTCCAGAGTGGTTATGTAGGCGCCAAACTCTCGACCTATCGCCTGAAAGAGAAGCACAAAGTGGCCGTCGTAAACATTTCCAAAGAAACCGACAGCTATAACTACCTACAAATCGAGGAAGGCTTCCGCTCCTATTTCAAGGACCATAACCTGCCGATCGAGATTATCCGGATCGATATTAAGGACACCGACAGCCTGTCCGTCACCCGCGATCTCACGCGCGCATTGCACCAGCACGACGACATTGAAGCCATTTTCGTCACCAATTCCCGCGTTTTCTCCGTCGCCGCATTCCTCGAAAAGAGCAAGCGCACCGACATTTCGCTGATTGGCTATGATTATCTGAAAGAAAACATCGCCTACCTGAACAAAGAGCTCATCGACTTCCTGATCTGCCACAAACCCGAAGAGCAAGGTTACCGCGGGCTCATGGCGCTTTACCAGACGCTCGTCCTCGGCGCACCTGTGGAAAAGACGCATTTTATGCCGATCGATATTGTGACGAAGGAGAACCAGGCGTTTTATCAGAATTAACATTGGTGCAAATCTTGAGATTTGCACCAGCTCGCGCGAGCGCCCCCACGCATTAATATTGCATTGACACCAAACGGCAACATTTAATCTCAAACATCCCTCTCATCACAAAATATCTTGTAAACAATAACTGCGATTACTTGTAAATTAAAATATGTGTGTATATTTACGGGTACGTACCCGAAATCAAAACGGGCTGACTATTCCTGAACTCTTTTCCCCTTGTTTTATGCATTCGCTTAGCAGACGAAAGTTTATCTTCCAATCGGCAACCGCCGGTATCGGCCTGGGTTTAATGAATCAAATGTCGGCACTAGCGAGGCCTGCGGAAGGTAAAAGAGTCGGCATCATCGGGCTGGACACTTCGCATGCCATTGCATTTGCCAAAGCATTGAATGCCGCGCAACCCGATCCTGTGTACGACGGCTATAAAGTGATAGCCGCCTATCCTTATGGCAGCAAGGACATCGAGTCGAGCACCAAACGCATTCCGGGTTACATCGAAGAAGTGAAAAAGATGGGTGTCGAGATCGTCGGCTCGATCAAGGAGTTGCTGGGCAAAACGGACGTGATTTTGCTTGAAACCAACGACGGTCGTTTGCATTTGGAACAAGCGCTGGAAGTTTTCAAAGCGGGAAAAAGAATGTTTATCGACAAGCCTGTCGCCGCTTCGCTTTCGGATACCCTGAAAATTTACGAGGCTTCGAAAACGTATAATATCCCCATTTTTACAGCCTCCTCACTGCGGTATATCAAAGGGATCGAAAGCATCGACAAGAAGAAAGTGCTGGGCGCAGATACGTATAGCCCTGCCGTTCTTGAAAAAACACACCCTGATTTCTTCTGGTACGGCATTCACGGCGTGGAGACGCTGTATACGGTGATGGGCACCGGTTGCAAAAGCGTAACGCGCGTGAACACGCCTAATACCGACATCGTGGTGGGCATCTGGGGCGACGGCCGAACGGGCACATTCCGGGGCACGCGCACAGGCAAACACGACTACGGTGGCACTGTTTTCACCGAAGATGGTAACAAAGTTTTAGGCCCTTATGGTGGTTATGAACCGCTTTTGGTCGATATTATCAAGTATTTCAAAACCGGTGAAGTGCCGGTTACCCCCGAAGAAACCATTGAAATATTCGCTTTCATGGAAGCAGCCGATGAAAGCAAACGCCAGGGCGGGAAGAGCGTAACGCTGGAAAGCGTGCTCGCCAAGGCTGGCAAAAAATAGACTCCTTAAATCAACCCATAACCTGTTTGTCCCATGAAAGCATTCAGCTCCAGATTGTCGCGAAGAACGTTTTTGAAACAGAATTCACTGGCAGGGCTGGGTGTGGCCCTTGCTTCCTCACCGGTGGCAGCGCTGCCGGTAATCGGGTCGAAGTCGGCGCAGGTGCCAGCGATATTGGGTGGGCCATCGGCCTGGGCGGAGGTAAAATGGCCGGTCTGGCCGCAATGGAACCCGGAAACGGACGAAAAACAGCTACTGGAAGTGGTACGGAGCGGCGTCTGGTCACGGGCGGATGTGGTAACCCAGTTTGAAAAGGAATGGGCAGCGGCATTGAATGTTAAAAGAAGTCTTGCGGTGGTCAACGGCACCAATGCACTCGTCATCGCTATCAATCAGTTGGGTATCGGGGCGGGGGATGAAGTATTGGTGCCACCCTACACGTTTATCGCTTCGGTCTCCTCGATTTTGTCCAATGGCGCGATGCCGGTTTTCGTGGATATCGATGCGGAAACGTTCCAGATCGATCCCGCAAAAATCGAGGCTAAAATCACCCCGCGGACCAAAGCCATTATGGCGGTGCACGTGCTGGGGCTACCTGTAGATATGGACAGGATCATGACTATTGCCAAAAAGCATAAGCTGTTGGTGATAGAGGATGCGTGCCAGGCCCATTTGGCTGAATATGATAAAAAGAAGGTCGGCACGATTGGCAACGTGGGCTGTTTCAGTTTTCAGAACTCCAAAAATCTACCCATTGGCGAAGGTGGGGCTATTGTGAGCAATGACGAGCATTTTATGGATTTGTGCTATTCTTATCACAATTTCGGGAATCCATATGGCACAGCTGTCGGCTCGGTGAGTACCGGCAGTGTGATGCAGGGTACAAAACTGCGCTTTTCGGAATTTCAGGCAGCCATTGGCATCGCACAGTTGAAACGGCTCGATGCCCAGACAACCACACGCAATGAGAACGCCGAGTACCTTAAATCGCAAATCAAGGATATTCCGGGTATTGTTCCGTATAAATTATACGACAAGGTCAACCGCGGTGCTTTTCATTTGTTTGCTTTCCGTTACCAGAAGGATGGGTTCAAGGGGCTTTCCCGCGAGAGCTTTATCAAGGCTGTAAAAGCCGAAGGCGTACCGTGTATGAGCGGCTATTCGCCCCTTAATACGCAGCCATTTTTGCATGAAACCTTTAAATCGGAGAACTACCGGAGAATGTATCCGAAGGAAATGCTCGACATTAATAAGTACAACGAGCAGAACAAATGCCCGGTGAATGATAAGATTTGTAACGAAGAAGCGGTCTGGTTCACCCAAAACATGCTGCTCGGCACGAAGGATGATATGAAAGCCATTGCTTCGGCGATCGAAAAAATCCACAGCAACGTCGACAAGATCAAAACGCTCGGACAGAAATGAGGAGAGCCGCTACAATATGTTTGCTGTTTCTGACCTTGCTCCCCGCACACGCGCAGGGCTGGAAAGCGGGAGTTGCCAAAGTGGCGATTACCCCGGCTGAACCGATGTGGATGGCCGGGTTCGCGGCCCGTACGCATGAGTCCGAGGGCAAGCTGCACGATCTTTGGGCGAAAGCATTGGCCATTCAGGACGCCGATGGCAAGCAGGCGGTACTGATTACCACTGATTTGCTGGGTTTTCCAAAAGCGATGTCTGATGAGATTAGGACCAAAATCAATGACCGCTATAAACTTTCCAAAGCACAGATTATTCTCAATAGTTCGCACACGCATTCTGGACCCGTGCTCGGGGCCGCATTGTCGGATATTTATCCTTTGAACGAAGGGGATCAAAAGAAAATCGATCAGTATTCCGCCAGGCTCATTGAGCAGATCGTGACTTTAACCGGCGACGCATTGAAGGCATTGCAACCCGCCACAATCGAAACCCGCAATGGGGTAACACGCTTCCAGGTCAACCGCCGGAATAACAATGCCTCGACGTTGGAAAGATTAACCGAAATCACCGGCCCCGGTGACCCGGCCGTACCCGTACTGAAAGTGTCCGATGCGAAAGGTAAAATCATCGCGATTGCATTCGGATATGCCTGCCATCCTACCGTTTTGGACGGTTACCAATGGTCGGGCGACTATCCCGGCTGGGCGCAGATTGAGCTGGAAAAGCTATATCCGGGCGCTACCGCCTTGTTTTTCCAGGGAGCAGGGGCGGATCAGAACCCATTGCCCCGGCACACCGTGCCGCTGGCTATTCAGTATGGCAAAACGCTCGCTGCGGCGGTGGAACGTGTATTAAGTGAGGAAATGAAGCCGCTGGCGCCACAGCTCTCTACCGCTTACCACGAAGTGACACTCTCAATGACTACCGCGCCCACCCGGGAGCAACTTTCGGCAATGGCCGAAAAAGCGACCGGTTTCCAGCAAAAATGGGCCAAACGGATGATTGCGCAGATCGACGGGAAGAAGCCATTTCAGACCTCCTACCCTTTCCCGTTGCAGGTATGGAAACTCGGCGACCAGGCGATAATGACGCTCGGTGGCGAGTTGGTGGTGGATTATGCGATTAATTTGAAAAAGATATTCGGTCAGGATACATTCGTAATGGGCTATTCCAATGATGTGATGACCTACATACCGAGCACCACCATCCTGCGCGAGGGCGGGTACGAGGGCGAAGTGGCCGCTATCGTGTATGGCCTGCCCGCAACCTGGGCGTCGGATGTCGAAATTGAAATATTGAACGGGATGGTGCAACTGGCGAAACAGGCCGGGGTTGTCAAACCGGAATCGAAGGTTATCAAGAATTAGTGTTTATCCAAAGTCTGCCCCTACCCGTGAACAGTATCGATTACTCTATGACTTTCGAGCCGCTCGCAGAGCCTAAACCTTTAATCGCAAAGCATTACTACTCCGGTTTTTCGCGTGCGCATGACACATATAACGCGCTCTCGGCTGCGAGCGACGGGAAGATTTACTATCTCCTGTCGTCGGATAACCATGAAATAGGGGGGCAAATGTTTGTGTACGACCCGGCTGCCGACAGTACCAAACATCTCGGCGACCTGACCGAGATTTGCGGCGAGAAGGATCTGAAAGCCATTCCGCAGGGCAAAAGCCACGTCCGTTTTTACGAAAGAAATGGAAAGCTCTATTTCTCTACGCACGTCGGCTATTACCAGCTCATCGACGGCATGGACCGCCTTCCCGAGCAAGCGCCCGAAGGTTATGCATTATATCCGGGCGGCCATTTTCTTTCCTATGACCTCCGAACCGGTGCATTCGAAGACCTTGCCTTGGTACCTAATGGCGAAGGCATGGTATCGATGACAATGGACCGCGACCGGGGTCATTTATATGGCATTAGCTGGCCGTACGGTCATTTCATCCATTTCGATATTGAGAAACGAGTATTAAAAAACCTCGGCCCCATTTCGCACAAAGGTGAAGCAGGCACGCCGGGTACCGATTTCCGGTCGCTATGCCGGTCGTTGTTTGTCGATGCAGAACTGGGAGATGTATACTTTTCAACCGCCGACGGAGATATTCTGACCTACAACCCTGAAACCCGAATTTTACATAAACTCGAAAACGTAGACCTCCGCCTGGACTATTTCGGCAAATACGACCCGACGCGCCCCGGCAGCATGTGCTACAACTGGCGGAAGATATTCTGGCATCCCAAAGAGCAGGTGGCTTATGGTGTGCACGGCAATTCGGGTTACCTATTCCGGTTCGACCCGCGTGCGGAGAGAATCGAGCTGGTGGAGCGCATTACTTCCGAACCTTCGCGCAAAAGCGGCATGTTCGACCAGTTCAGCTATGGTTACCTCGGTTTTCAGCTCGGTCCGGATGGTGAAACAATCTATTACCTTACCGGTGGACCTATTTTTGAGGATGGCAAGCGCGTCAAAGGCGAGGATCAAATTGCAAAAGGAGCAGCGCGCGGACTGGAAAATCTGCATTTAATTACGTATCATTTACCTACCCATACATATAAAGACCACGGGGCCATCTTTTATGATGACGGCGAGCGGCCTACTTATGTGAACTCCATTGCCGTCGGTGCCGATGGTAGTGTTTATACATTGGCCCGTTTCGAGTATGAGGGCAAGATTATCCAGGATCTTGTCAAAATCCCTAACCCGTTTCAATAACCAGATATTAACTCTTTTCTCAATGGAAAACCTAAATAACTCCCACGGCGATAGCGGCAACGACCGTCGTGACTTTATCAAAAAATCATTGGCTGGCAGCGCATTACTCACTTTCGGAGGCGTACTGCCCGGTTTCAGTCCGAAAAGCTATGCCAAAATCATAGGCGCGAACGAAAAAGTGCGCGTAGGCATGATGGGCGTGAACAGCCGCGGGCTCGCGCTGTCAACTAACTATGCATTGCAACCCAATTGCGAGGTAATATCCATTTCCGACGTCGATACCCGCGCTGCCGAGAAATGCATCGGGATTGTGAACGACACGCAAAAGTCCAAACCTGCCAATATTCCGGACTTCCGCAAGGCGCTCGAAAACAAGGACATGGATGCGCTCGTCGTTGCCGCGCCCGATCACTGGCACGCGCCGGCCGCCATTCTGGCTTCCAAAGCAGGTAAGCATGTGTACCTCGAAAAACCTTGCAGCCATAACCCGCACGAAGGCGAACTGCTCGTCGCGGTCGCGAAAAAATACAAGAATGTGATCCAGATGGGCAACCAACGCCGCTCCTGGCCGAATGTGGCCGCGGGGATTAAGGAGGTGCACGATGGCGTGATCGGCCGGCCGTATTTTGCCAAAGGCTGGTATACCAATAATCGCGCGTCCATCGGCATCGGTAAGGAAACCTCCGTGCCTTCCTGGCTCGACTACGAACTGTGGCAAGGCCCGGCCCCACGCCGCGCATTTAAGGACAATATTGTCCATTACAACTGGCACTGGTTCTGGAACTGGGGCACGGGCGAGGCGCTCAACAACGGCACCCACATGCTCGACCTTATGCGCTGGGGCTTACAGGTTGACTTCCCGACACGCGTTACTTCTTCCGGCGGCCGTTTCCGCTACAAAGACGACTGGGAAACGCCAGACACGCAGGTGATCAACCTAGAATTTGCGAACAACACAGCCATGACCTGGGAAGGCCGCAGCTGCAATGGACGGACGATCGAAGGTAGCAGCGTGGGAGTTGTTTTTTATGGAGAAAAAGGCTCGTTGCAAATCGGCGAAGGCAATAATTATAAAATTTACGACCTTGATAATAAGTTAATCAAGGAGGTAAAGAACGACCTGGTGATCGATCCGCGCAATAAGATGAACCCTTCGCAGAGCCTAGATGCATTTCACATCCAGAACTTCTTCGATGGTATCAAGAAAGGCGCGCCGCTGGCGGCGGAGATTGTTGGCGGGCATCAGAGTACTTTGCTGGCGCAGCTGGGTAATATCGCTATCCGCTCGGGTGAGACACTGAATATCGATCCGACGAACGGGCATATCAAAGGCAGCAAAGCCGCCGAGAAATTCTGGAAGCGTGAGTATCAGAAGGGCTGGGAACCTACGGTATAGGCTCGTACGACACCCTTGGGTTAAAACCCCTCATACAGCATCGCCCGGCCTCCTAACCCAGGGTTTAAACCCTGGGTTCCCAGCCAGAAGCTAACCGCCATATAGCATCACTAGGCCCCCATAACCCAGGGTTTCAACCCTGGGGATAGAGAGCCAAACCCTGAAAACTCAATGAAAAGCGAAGCCATTGCCATTAAAGTAGAAAACCTGACGAAGCGGGAAACGACGATCTCGATCTTTCTGATCGGCCTGATGTTCTTCATTTTCGGTTTTGTGTCCTGGGTCAATTCCATATTGATCCCCTATTTCAAGATCGCCTGTGAACTGACTAGCTTTCAGGCTTACCTCGTCGCATTTGCCTTTTACATTGCCTACTTCGTGATGTCGGTGCCTTCGTCTTACCTTTTAAAGGCAGTAGGGTTCAAAAAGGGAATGATGATAGGGTTCTGGGCGATGGCTTTGGGAGCGTTCATATTCGTGCCGGCTGCCCTGTCGCGGACTTACGAGATATTTTTGATGGGCCTTTTCACGATCGGAATCGGCCTGGCGATCCTGCAAACGGCCGCCAATCCCTACATTACCATCCTGGGCGCCAAGGAACGTGCGGCTCAGCGGATCAGTATCATGGGGATTTGTAACAAAGCTGCCGGGATCCTGTCCCCTATTGTCTTCGCGGCGGTGATCCTAAAACCTACCGACACGGACCTTTTCGCCCAGCTAAGCTCCATGACGGACGTGGAACGCAGCACGGCCCTGGACGAACTGATCAGGCGGGTAATCAACCCGTACATAGGCCTTGGAATCTTTTTGTTCACATTGGGCATCCTCGTTTTTAAATCCCCGCTCCCCGAAATCGATACCGAACATGAAAGCCAGGAAATTGCTTCGGCCAATGCAGGTAAGAAGAGCATTTTCGACTTTCCGCACCTCATTCTTGGAGCATTAGCGATTTTCCTGCACGTAGGCACGCAGGTGATTGCGATCGATACCATTATTGGTTATGCCAATTCAATGGGCATTGATCTGCTGGAAGCGAAAGTCTTTCCGTCCTACACGCTGTTCTGCACCATTTGCGGGTATCTGATCGGCATTACGGTTATTCCTAAATACATCAGCCAGGTAAATGCGCTGCGGATATGCACGCTGCTGGGCACCATTTTTACATTACTCATCATTTTCGCGCATGGAGAAGTGAATTTCCTCGGCCACACTACGGACATTTCCATCTGGTTTGTCGTGCTGCTCGGACTCGCCAACTCACTCGTATGGGCAGGTATATGGCCGCTCGCGCTCGACGATCTGGGGCGCTTTACTAAGCTCGGCGCGTCGGTCATGATCATGGGCCTTTGCGGAAATGCGATTATGCCGCTTTTCTACGGCCATTTCGCGGATGTTGTGAATGTGCGGGAGGCTTACTGGGTGTTGCTGCCTTGCTATTTGTATCTGGTGTTTTATGCGGTAAAAGGGCATAAGTTTAGACGTTGGGGGTTTTAAGGGGAGGAAGGGAGGATGGAGGAAAGGGAGGAAGGAGGATGGGATCCTTAGAAGTCGGATATGAAAAATGTCAGTCTTAGAATTGTCATCCTGAGAGATGTCAGCCTGAGAGATGTCAGCCTGAGCGTAGTCGAAGGCAGTCCTTACCGAAAAATGTAAGTGTCATCATGCATGCGCTTCGACCGCCCGGCGGCCCGGTTCGCTCAGCGTGACAAATGTGCCGAATAGGCAACATCAAACATTAGAATTAACGAATGAAAGTAAAAATCATAAACGGAACCATCATCACCCCATACCGCTACATCCGGGACGGCACCATTTTGATTGAAAATGGCATAATCATTGGAATCGAGACACGGGACATGGATTTCCCGGATTCGGATGTGATCGACGCCGAAGGACATTATGTGGCTCCCGGCTTTATCGACCTGCATATCCACGGCGGCGGTGGGCATGATTTCATGGATGGAAGTGTGGACGCGTTTTTGAAAATTGCCGAAACACATGCGCAATACGGTACCACCGCAATGGTACCGACTACATTGACGGCCGAAAAAGAGCATTTGCTCGAAACTCTTGATTTTTATGAAAAGGCCAATGCAGCCAATGCCAATGGCGCGCAATTCCTCGGAATGCATTTGGAAGGCCCCTATTTCGCATTGAGCCAGCGGGGAGCGCAGGACCCGCGGTACATCCGCAACCCTGATCCAAAAGAGTATGAGGAGGTTTTGGCATACTCCAATTCCATTACACGTTGGAGCGCCGCACCAGAGCTGCCGGGGGCTATTGAATTTGGAAAAAGATTAAAACAAAAAGGCATTCTGGCGGCGGTAGCACATACGGATGCCATTTATGAGGACGTGCTGGAAGCCTACGAAAACGGCTACACGCTCGCGACGCACCTGTACTCGGCCATGTCGGGCGTGACGCGCCGGAACGCTTTCCGGTACGCGGGCACGATCGAGAGCGCCTTTTTGCTCGATATGGATGTGGAGATCATCGCCGATGGCGTGCATTTGCCCGCACCGTTGTTGAAACTCATTTATAAAATAAAAGGTCCCGACCGCATTGCATTGATTACCGACGCCATGCGTGCCGCAGGAATGCCTGAGGGCGAAAGCACGTTGGGTTCGCTCAAAAACGGCTTGAAAGTGATCGTCGAGGATGGCGTAGCCAAGTTGCCCGACCGCACTTCATTCGCCGGAAGCGTTTCCACTGCCGACAGGCTCGTGCGCACGATGGTGAATATGGCCGATGTGTCCCTGCTCGACGCTGTGCGCATGGCCACTGCCACGCCCGCGCGCATCATGGGCGTACACGATCGCAAGGGCACATTAGTGGCGGGCAAGGACGCCGATATCGTGATTTTCGATGCCGACATCCGCATTCAAAGGACCATTATCAAAGGAAAAACCATCTACCTAAACGCGATACCCCAAATTTAACTAACACAAAATGAAAGTCGACCAACTGGAAATCAACATATCCGAAACCCGACAGCAAATGGGCGAAGCCGCGGCCAAAGCCGTTGCCGGGAAGATCCGGGAAATTCAGGATACCAAAGAATTTGTGAATATCATCTTCGCCTCCGCGCCTTCGCAGAACGAGTTTCTGGCGACGTTGAAGGACGAGCCGGGCATTCAATGGGAGAAAATCAATGCATTTCATATGGACGAATACATCGGCATCGCCGCCGATGCGCCGCAGAATTTCGGGTATTTCCTGAAAGTGCGGTTGTTCGACCATGTGCCCGTGCGTTCAGTTTCCTACCTCGACGGTAACGCTACCGACCCGCAGCAGGAATGCGACCGGTACGCGAAACTCCTCCGCGAGAACCCGATCGACATTGTATGCCTCGGCATCGGCGAGAATGGACATTTGGCATTCAACGACCCGCATGTGGCGTTTTTCGATGATCCATTGGAAGTGAAAGTCGTGGAGCTCGACGACGCCTGCCGCCAGCAGCAGGTCAACGACGAGTGCTTCGACACCTTCGGCGAAGTACCGCAAACCGCATTGACCCTCACCATTCCCACATTGATGAAGGCCAAATATGCCTTCTGCATCGTACCCGGCGAGAAAAAAGCGCAGGCCATTTACCATACCGTGGCCGAGGATATCCAGGAAGCCTACCCGTCGACCATCCTTCGTAAGCACCCGCACGCGATCCTGTTCATCGACCAGGCCAGTTCAGGGAAGCTCAAAGAAATTTCGTCATACTCGCAGGCATAGTTCCGCACCGGAGCTATCTTGCAATGTATTACCTCAACCCATTCAAATGAGAAAAGAACTCTTGACAATCGCTTTATTGAGCGCAATGGTATTCAATCAGGGATGTAATTCGAAGAAGGAGGAAGCAAAGAATGAGGAGAAGAAACCGCTGAGCCTGATCGTGGTGGAGCCCGGCCACTTCCATGCGGCGCTGGTCCAGAAATCCATGTATGCCGACGTTGATTCCGTCGTGCACGTGTACGCGTCCGAAGGCCCGGATGTGAAGGCTTACCTCGACAAGGTGGAGAAATACAACACCCGCCCCGAGGACCCGACGCATTGGAAAGAAGAAGTATACACCGGCCCCGATTTCTTTGAAAAAATGATTTCTGAGAAAAAGGGTAATGTGGTGGTATTGGCCGGTAACAACCAGAAAAAGACTGATTTTATCAAAAAATCCGTCGACGCAGGCCTGAACGTCCTCGCTGACAAACCGATGGCGATCGACGCGGCGGGCTTCGACAAGCTGAAAGAAGCATTCGCCAGCGCCGACAAGAATAAGGTGCTCCTGTACGACATCATGACCGAGCGTTACGAGATCACCAACACCCTGCAACGCGAGCTAGCATTGCTGCCCGAGATCTTCGGTGAACTGCAAAAAGGCACGCCCGAGAACCCCGCGGTATCGAAAGAAAGCGTTCACCACTTCTTCAAATACATTTCCGGCGAACCGCTGGTACGTCCTACCTGGTTCTTCGACGTAAACCAGCAAGGCGAAGGCATGGTGGACGTAACAACCCACCTCGTGGACCTCGTGCAATGGAGCTGCTTCCCTAATGTATCCCTCGATTATCAAAAGGACATTCAACTGCTCTCCACGAAGCGCACCGCTACCCAGCTTACGCCGTCGCAATTCAAACTCGTCACCAAAAGCGAAACTTACCCTGATTTCCTCAAAAAGGACATTAAGGACACTTTGCTGAATGTGTATTCCAATGGCGAGCTGAACTACACCCTGAAAGGCGTCCACGCGAAGGTATCCGTGATCTGGAACTTCCAGGCTCCCGAAGGCACCGGCGACACGCATTACTCGATCATGAAAGGCTCGAAAGCCAACCTGATCGTCCGCCAGGGCAAAGACCAGAAGTATAAGCCGGTTCTTTACATTGAAACTACCGACAAGAGCAAGGCTTATGAAGATGCTGTTACGGCAGCATTCAAATCAATTCAGGACAAATTCCCCGGCGTGGAGCTGAAAAAGATCCCTGCCGGTTGGGAAGTGGTGATCGATGCGAAATACGATACCGGCCACGAGTCGCACTTCGCGCAAGTGGCTAACAAGTATATGGAGTATCTCAAAGCAGGGAAGTTGCCTGAATGGGAGGTGCCGAATATGATTGCCAAGTATTGGTTGACGACGTCGGCGTTGAAGCAGGCGAAGGAGAAGAAATAACAAAATGGAGGTCGTTGGAATTCGTGCCAACGACCTCCATTTTTATACACATACTATGGCACTAGATTTTCACCGGCTTGAAGACAAGAAATATTTGTTCAGCCTTTCCGATAAACAATACATTGGTTTACTAGAAATATTCCAGGCTTTCAAAACCCAAACGGGCATTGCAATTGACCCGCACCGCGATGCTCGTCTGACCCTCGAAAATGTCAGATCACTAATTTTGCTAATTGACGACATCTTAATTGATCCAAAGATCAACGACGTCAGAAATAACTTGACACTGATTTCTGAATTTAAGGAACATTTGCGCTCATGTTTGGCAAAAAACCATGAGATTCAAATCTATGGTGATTAATGGTAATAGTTTAGGCAAGTCGTTGATGTCCTTAAACCTATCCATGTTAAAAATCGCGGAAATTCTTGTCGGCGTATGGATCATGCTGACAATACTTCTCATCGCCTCCGATTTGCTCAGCTTACCGGACACCGATTTTCGCGGCGATCCCTTCTACGCTTACAGACACAACCCGGTCATTATCAACATCTCCATTGCGTCGCTGGTGTTCAGGTTAGCATTTGTGGGCTTACTAATCTATTCTAACATTAAGCCTCACCATCAAAAAGGCAAAACCCCATGGTACGCATTCTTCATTTCGGGTTTCGCTGCGGCCTTCCTGCAATGGTATGAGCTGTATTACGGCTCTACGTTCTATTACGGTGAGGTTAGGGACAAGCAGGGCTTGATGTTCCCATTACTGGCTTCGTTCATAGCCACGCTTATGATCTGGAAATTCCCTGCTCCGATCAATGAGCAACGGAATCTGATTTGGAAGTTAATCCTAACAGCCCTTGTAAACATAGGATTGTACATTTTATGGCTGAATGTCTATGAACCATGGAATCTATTTCAATCTTGATAGATTTCCTATTGGCGAACTAAGATGGCGTGATGTGTGCCTCCGAATTAACGCTATTGTAGAATCCGCCAATGGCCTTCTTCAAGGCCAACTTCATTTCTTTCACCTCGGCGATAATATCTGCGGGCGGGCGGATGGCGATGATGTAGCGGATCGGCTGGTTCATTTGTGAAAAGCACTTATTTCTTGTGAAAAGTAATTATTTATGGAGTGTTTTTGTGAAAAACGATTATTCCAAGGCCGCCCCATTCTACCTCAATAAGGGACGCGAATATGAAATTTTTACCGTTCGTATCTTGTTCCCTACCGAAAAATCATTCCCCAAGTAAATGTGCCTGTCTTGCTGTTTCTTGTCTTTAAACGAAGACGTGAAAAGAAGAATGCGGCCATCCCATCCAGGCGCAATTTTGAAAGAAATCATCAATGGGCTGCAAGATGATTCGGGGCGTAAGATTACGCTTACGATGGTCGCAAAGGGACTTGGCATCTCCCGCAAGGCTCTTTCCAATATCCTGAATGAGCGACAGCAAATCGGCGCAGAGACGTGCATCCGGTTGTCTGCGGCGTTTGGAATGAGTGCCGAATTCTGGCGTGACGTCCAGATTAACTGTGACCTTTGGCATGCGGAAAGGAGTGTAGATCGGAAGTCGGTTCGACGTTTCTGGCCGCTGGAAATTAAATAGATAATACAATCCTAGACGCGTAGCTTATATGAAAACGGTTGAAGAACAATTGGAATTTAGAGACAAGCTTTTGGCCGGTCTGGCAAAAGCCTACGAAAAACTCATAGAATACAAGAAGCAGAAAAACAGCGTGCTCGTGGTAATGAGAGATGGCAAAATCACGCACGTCAAGCCGGATTAATATAGTTGCAAGTAGATATTTCAGCATGGTTCGTTATTCCTTATAAAACACCAATCCATCTATGAACAAAAGTGAGAAAGAGCTTCGTAAACAATTAAAAGCCAATTTACGTCAAAAAGCTGCTGCCGACTTCGAAAATAGCCTTCCTATGAGCAGGGAAAACTTTCGCCTCCTGTTTGACTTCCTGGACGATGAATTACAAAACAATGAATGCGACAACCTATTGACAATCACCATTACTTTCCTTCAACACCAGAATATTTCAAATCCAGAACAGGTGATGAGTTGGTTGGCAGACCACGGGGGATATTGTGATTGCGAGGTACTTGCTAATGTTGAAGAGCATTTTAATTGACTCATCAGACGGCTACTGCGCATCATTCGGTAGCAGTTGCGACACCCCCTCTCCCAACCCGCTCCACATTCTCAAAAAACGCAACCAGCTCCTTAAACGAAAAGTAAGTATCGCAAAGCTCCGGCGCGGGGCCTTGTTCTTTGAGGGAGATGATGTAGCCGGTGAAGATCGTCCAGAGTTCGTCGCGCCAGCATTCGGCGCTGCTGCTGCTCAGGAGCTTGCCTACCTCGCGGCCATAGGCCAGCAACATCGCATCCGTGCATTCGATAGGGTGTGTTTCTGTGTTCATTTTGTGGATATAAGAAGTGTGGGACAAACCGTGCATTTACGTTTTCCGTAAAGCACGCATTCGTGCAACCCGTACCCAACCCGCGCGCCCCGTAACTTACGCCGAAATACCTGTAAATTACCGGAACACTTCCCGATGGATTTATATAAATTGCCTTTTCAACGAAATAGCCCCGGTATGACACATACTACCTCCAACCCGAAGATCCACGAAGGCCGCAACGTGAAACGGTTCCGCGAAATGCTCGGAATCAAGCAGGACATGCTGGCGTTCGAGCTCGGCAGCGATTGGAACCAGCAAAGAATCTCCACGCTCGAACAGCGCGAAAAGATCGATTCCGACATTTTGGAACAAGTAGCAGCGATATTGAAAATACCTGTGGAAGCGATTCGGAATTTTGATGAGGAAAAAGCGGTGAATGTGATTTCTAATACATTCAATGACAATGCTATGCTTAATGCGGTAAACAATAATCCAACTTTTCATCCTATCGATAAATTAATGCAGCTTCATGAGGAGAAGATTGCTTTGTACGAGCGGATGTTGAAGGAGAAGGATGAGATGATGGAGCGGTTGGAGAGGTTGATAGGAAACAAATAGGGGTTATAACGAAACTCTACATATGCTTCAAGAAGATATTTTTTTCTTCGAATGACGGGATCAGGACAGACTTACTTTTTGAAACCGCTAGACCGGATTCATAAGCCGTGCCTCCTAATATTGCTTGATGTTTGGTTTGATCTATGTTCTTGATTATAAAATCACAGAAAGTAAATGGGCTAATAATTTGCTCCATAGGCAATCTGATATTGTTGATTCCGCCCATCTGAATTTCACACTTATGGTGGCTTTGAACATTCATATCATAATCAATCCGAATGTGAGATGAGTTAGTAAATTTATATTTATCCTCAAAGCGACCCAATATCAGGCTTTCATTACCTTCAAAATTACCAATCTGCCTTGCCTTATCCATTAATTCTCTAAGAGCATTGTCGGCAATCTTCAACTCAAATTGATGGCTGAATAAATTATATAGGTCATAGTAGTATTCGCCAATAATTTCATCATTATAGTCTGCCAACTGATTCTCAACGTCGTCGGAAGTCATGTTAATGCCGACTGGATATGGATAGTAGCACAATCGCATCTTCCCAAGTTTTCCCTGTTCAAAATAGAAATAGAATTGAATGCACCCCAAATTCTCTTTGAATAAAAAACTATATTGCCGATTTTGAATAATACGCTCATACTCCTTGGCATATAGGCTTTTGAAAATACCAGGAGCATAATTAGGCCAAGAAATAACATTTGCCTCCTTCAAATAATTAGTCGACAAAATGGAGGAACGAAAAACCTTTTCCGCTAGTTTAATATTCTCAACAACGTCATCAATCCCCATTTTGCTCAGTCTTATTTAGGCCCGCAATATCTTTGACTAACTCAGGATTTTGCGCGATCTTTTCTATCAGTAGCGCTCTAAAAGTGTCATCTGACAGCAAGGCATCGATCTCCTTATCCGCCTTCTCCACATTTTTGGTACTTTGTATTATAACTAGTTTACGTTGTATTTGCGCTTCATTTGGAAAGATAAATTTAAAAGCGGGAGAGTCTTTAACTATCTGCGTAATCTCTTCTTCTAGCTCATCCGTTCCTCTACCATTGCCGGACAGATAACACCATCCTCTTGAACGGGTAATTGATACGAAAATCGCATTACGCATTCTTGCCGTTAAATCGTTAATGACACGCTGCGTATTAATAATAAAGACAACATTCGCCTCATTCCCTTTAGCTCTAAATGCCGTACTTAGTGTCACAAACCCGGGCTCTTTAAAAGAGTCGGTAGACTCGATATAGCCAGGAGTGATAGCTTTTATATTTTTAATATCAAGTTGCTGCCTGATATACTCAAAATTCCTCTGAGAATTCTTCTTATCTAAATCAATAACAATAATCTCTTCAGGCTCTACTTTCTGTACATTGATCAAATTTTCAATCTTGCTAACCACCTCTGTCAGTTCAGTCCCAACCCTATCAAACTTCTTAAAATCAACAAGTTTAGCCTCTGGCGAGTCGGCATCCCTTAATAACCTTTCAAGTACATTCTTACTATATTTTTCTGGTCTCTCGACATGCACAAAGTCACCTTCAACAAATTTTTGAGTTGCCGGACTGTTTACTTGGTATCCACGTGCAATCCAATCACCACGGTCATCCATTGGCACCTTTGAATCCTTTGAATAAAGTCCAAGAGCGAGTCCATGAGCGACTAACAAATTGATCCTAGGATTACGATAGGAGTTCGGCAACACGAAATCTTTATCGATATTTCCCTTATAGCTCCCTTCCAGTACGCTATTCGGCATATTAGGGATGCCGTTACTACGTTTTCCAAATAGCTCCTCAGGCTGAGCAATCTTCAACTCCGTAAGCGATTGGAATTCATCATATGCCCAAATTATTTTCCTGTGAGTAGGATCAGAGTCAACAGGCTTAGTCAAGTAAAAGATTGTTTCAAAAAAGGCAGGCGAAAAATCTTGCGCCTCGTCAATTAGCACCATATCATAATAAGGTACAATCTTGTCCTTGGCTGTGTTAATAAGGTCCGAATAAACAGCATCAAGTGGATTTTCGCTTCCCTTAACATTCATGAAGTTTAACACCCTAGCGCCAGCCGCATTAGCCGTGTTATAATATACGCCTGGCTTGTTACTGCCTCCCCAAGCATGGAACACGTGGAGGTTATTCCAGTTTGGCATCGCCTTCGCTATATTAAAATAGTATTCGGTTATTGCCGCTTTTACCTGATTATACATACTTTGAGTATTGAACACAAATAAGATTTTATGATCAATACCGTAGTCAGTCAACGTCTTATGAGCAATGGCAGCCTTCATACATAATATGACAGTCTTTCCCGTACCAGCCAATCCCCTAATCCTTTGCGGTCCAGATGGAATCTGTAAAGCTACCTGTCTTTGAGTCTTATCAAGTTTAAATGTATAGTCGAGAGATTTCTTAATAAACTCGTTCATATTTGAAGGGGCTGCCACGACCTTCTTACGAATAACCTTACTAAAAATATTTGATCCTTCAAGAACAGAGTCAATAAGATCTATTGTAGATTCTGATAGACTTATGTCGCCTGATGAGATTATTTGGTTCAATTCCGTACTCAGATCATCCAACAACCACCTCGAATTAACCAATGGATTACCATTCGAACTCTCTAATTCTGCAATCTCTTCATCGGTATTATCAGCAAACATCAAAATTTTCGATATCACAATATCATCATTCCATTGTTCAGTTCTAATATTGAAAAGAGTTGGATTCTTCTTTAATGAATTCTCTAATTCTTTTGAATAAATATTTAGACTCAAATCCCTAGAATAAATATACTCCTCATCGGTTGTTTTCCAGAACTCGTTATCCTCATCAAATTCGATAACTTTTTCAGTAACTAAATCTAAGATTAAAATTCCAAAGCTCTTCGATCTTACAATGAATGAGGGTATTTCATTTTCCTTAAATCCTAAGGACGGAATTTTATAGCCAAGAATTCCTTCATAAGGCTCGAAAATAGTACAAAGCGAATCCCAAACCGTTTTTTCAAAAGGATTATCTGCTGACTCTATATTTCCCGCAAGAAATTCCATAAAATATTATTATTATATTAAAAAAGCCTAATCCTCCATACCAAATTTACAGAGACATACCATAAACTAGCCAAATAGCTATACCAACAGAAAACTAAGGGCAAACGAGTCCCTTAGAATTAGGGAGCGCGATATTCAGAAAGGAACCAGAGTAGATTCACAAACGTACGAATAAATTTCACTTTATCGCAAGATCTTTTCGGCAAATGCGATCTCACCCCTTCCACTCGGTCTCAATCCCCTCCCTTCGAACAAATTTTTGAAAATCCTTCAAAAACTCCTCAATATCTCGCACCGTCCGCGGAGATACATTCTTGTCAGTCGAGTATTTCACCAACAACCCCACAGCCTCCCCAATACTCCACTCCACCGGATGCAGCCTGTAACACCCATTCGTAATATGCGTAGTCCCAATATTCTTATTGGCAGGCAGAATATTCTCCATCCGCACCGGCAGCAGCGCCCCCAACGGAATCTGAAACGGCAATGACCCGAAATCAATGTAATTATCCCCTCCGGTGCTCGGATGCAAGTCAATATGGTAATAACCAATCCCAACGCTATCTTCAAAAGCAGCGGCTTTCACACCCGCAGATTGCCCGGTGATGCTCGCGCGTTGCTCGGCGCCTACGTGTTCTTCCTTGATAGTGAAAAGGGCCTTAATGCGCCGCGATTCGCGGACGTAGGGGTATTTGGCGAGGCCGTCTTCGGTGCCCATTACGTCTTTGCGGAGGCGGATGCCGGGCCAGCCTTTGCCGCCGTCGGGGCGTGGGGCCTCGGTTTGGAGCCAGTACAGGAGCGAGAGGCTGAGCTGCTTGCCGCGTTCGAAATGCTTGTCGAAGTCCTTTTCGCTGGCGCCGATGAGGTTACCGAGGGTGTAGTCGTTTTGCGGCCAGTTTACGATGGTAATGTCGCCGGCGTAAGTGCCGGGCGCGAAGTTGGCTTTGTTGATAATGCGGCGGTAGAGCCAGAGGTTGAGGTTATTGCCGGTAGGGATGCCTTCCGGGTGGAAGCCGAGCTGTTTCGGTTCCAGGGTTTTGGGGTTGGAATACGAGAGGTCCAGCAGCCTGCCCGACCATGGTTTGGCCATTTTGGGGACGTAGTTCTTCCAGAAATCATATTCCCGCGGTTTTTCGATCACGTGGTTTTCGCCCGGGCGGTAGTCGATCGCGTAGCAGACGGTGAATGCCTGTACGTTTTCGGGATCGGCTTTTTCGGGGGCGTGGAATTCGCCGGTTTGGGCTTTGGATTCGGCGCCGGTCACGTATTCGGTGCCGGTCATGGGCAGCAAGTCGCCGAGCTCGGTGGCGTCCGCAAAATAGGGCGCGGTGAGGGTTACCTGGGCTTTGTTGCGGCGGTTCTGCGCGGTGAGGGCTTGTACTTTGTTGCCTTTCACCTCGGCGGCCACGATTTTGTGCTCCAAAAGCAATGTGAGCTTGCCGGAACTGAGGTATGGATTGAGCAGGTCGGTGAGCACGGCTACGGCTACACGTGGTTCGTGGCAGAGCTTGGATACCGAGCCGTCGCCGGGGTTAAGGTTTTTGCGGGTTTTGGCTTCGGCGGTGAGCGGGTAGTTTTTCTGGTAATACTCGCGGACGGCGGTGCGGAATTGCCGGTAGGCCTTCGTGGCGCCGTGCGTTTCGATCCACTGGTGCTCGTCGGGCGGCACGCCTTGCTGGGAGATCTGCCCGCCGATCCAGTCGGTTTCTTCGGTGAGGATTACCGACAGGCCATTGCGCAATGCGGCCAACGCGGCCGCGCAGCCACCGAGACCGCCACCGGCGATGACGAGGTCGGCGGTTAATGTAGCGGGTTTAGCGATGTTTTGCTTTCCGGAAACAGCATTTCCGGCTTCCGGGTTTTCGAAAGGTGCCGAAAGCAGGCTTCCGCCGAGGGTGACGCTTCCGATAAAATTACGGCGTTTCATAAGGTTTAAGGTATTTAGGTGATTAACAAAAAGAACGCTCATTGCAAGGTATCTCCCCCGCAATGAGCGCGTATCATCTTACAAATCAATATGCTAACTCACTTTCCCCATCACATACATTTCCTCCATCGTCGGGGTTGGGTTGCCGCCTTCTTTTTCCAATGTAATGGCAAATGCGGCGGAACCGGCTTTGGTGTTTTTCATTTTCAGGACTTTGCCGGTAAATGCATTATCCAGCATTCCAATATCGACAGGCTTGCCGTCCACGATGCTCCAAAGCTGGTATTGCTTGCCCTGGGGCGCTGCGGGCAGGTTTTGCACGTCGAGCAACACCTCGTTCGTTTGCGTGTTCCAGAATGCGGATACCGCACTTTCGGGCGACTTCGGCAGACCAGCCAAATGGATGTGCTTGTAAGACGGGCTGCGGAACAATGCCGCCAGCGACTGGTTGTATTCAGCCTGCCCTTTGATCGCCGCCATATCGGCCTGCATGCTCTCCACTTCGGCCGTCAGTTTGTTGTTGGCGCTCTTCATGTCGGTCATCTGCATGGCCGACCAGCCGGCGAACAATGCCAGCAATACCGAAGCCGCAATGGCCAGTTTCGCCCATACAGGCGTCACTACCTGCGTTTCCACGCGGTCGAATGCATGGTCGATCACACGTGCTTCCGGCTCCACGGGTTGCGCGGTAGCGGTGGTGTCAGACAAAGAAACGGTCTTCTCTTCTGCTATTTCCCCGGCCTGGGTTTCTTCTTCCGCCGGTGCTTCGAAATTCATTTGTGCAAAAATCGACTCTTTCAATGAAGGCGGGGGCGTTGCCTGGTGTTTCAGTGCATATTCTTCCAATGCACTTTCGGTACGCAACAGCTCTTCCTTGATTTCAGGGTAAATATGCGACATACACTCCACCTCCTGTTTCTCCTGGGGAGTAACAGTGCCCAATACATATTCCTCCAATATACCGGACTCTATATAGGCTTGGATATTCATACTGCAAAGTATTGTTTTAACTCTTGTAATGCGGTCCTTATCCGCGATTTCACGGTGCCCAGCGGTATACTCAGCTCCTCGGATATTTCCTCATGCGTGTAACCCTGAAAATAGGCCATATCGATGAGTATTTTCCGTTCGGGCCGCAGCATGTCGACGATCGCCTTCATGTCCGAACTGACTGTCTGTGAATCTTCGTACGTATCCTTCTCATTAAGGACCACCGTGTTTTCAATATCATCCATCGCCGGTTTCCGGCCCTCCGCTCTGACTGCGTCTATCGCTCCATTACGTGCGATATTCATAATCCATGTAAACAATCGCCCTTTCTCCGGATTGTAGGAAGCGATATTCTTCCAAATCTTCAGAAAGCTCTCCTGCAACACATCTGCGGCTTTCTCCTCGTCCTTTAACGTTTTCGAAATGATATTAAACAAAGCTCCCGAGTAATGGTCGTACAGGAATTCGAAGGCGTTTCGCTCGTTCCGTTTGAGCGCTGCCACCAATTCCTCTTCCGAGTATTTTACCTTGCCTGTCGCCAAGAGTTGCTTAATAGTTAATTGTAAATTACTTACCGGCAATCTAATAAAATTTCCCTTATAGCGTGGCGTGCTATACCAAATTATCGCCTCGTTTCTCTCCAAAAGGGATACTACTAAAGAGGGGGGTATCGACGGCGCCCCGAACCGCATGTTTGATCTGGTCATCGTAGTGTGCTTTTAACTATATACGAACAAACCTGTCAGCTTGGATTAACGGCTCCTCAGTTGTTTGTCCGCGAGTCTTATTTCCGGAGACTTTCTACACGCCAGAGTGTCAGGAAGATGAAGAAGATGATCAGGCTGAGCAGGTAAATCACATTGCGGGAGTCGATGAGACCTTTACCGAGCGCCTGGTACTGAACGTCTAGGGCTATACCTGAGAGCAGATTCGCCGCAAAACCATCACCGAACATGCCGGAAACGGCGCCGAAACCAACATACCAGATAAATGCCAGAAAAACGCCGAGGATGAATGCGACGATCTGATTATCATTCAATGAAGAAGCCCATATGCCCATCGCTACCAGCACACCGCTGAGCAACAGCAGGCCAAGATACGATCCCGCTACAGCGGCCGAATCGACGTCGCCGACCGGATTACCGAGTTTGTAAATACTATAATAATAAATGAGCGTCGGCAGCAATGTAAGAACCACCAGCATCCAGTTTGCGAAGAACTTTCCGAGTACCAGATCGATATTGCGGATGGGTTTGGTAAGGAGCAATTCCAGCGTTCCATTCCGCGATTCCTCGGCTATTGAACGCATGGTAATAGCCGGAATCAGGAAGATCAGCACATAGGGTGCAAGACCGAAAAACGAGCCGAGGTCGGCATAACCGTAGTCCAGGATATTTGAATCCGGGAAAACCCAAACGATCAACCCGATAGCCGTCAGGAAGACCGCCATCACGATGTAGGCGATCAGTGAGTTGAAAAAACTGGCTACCTCTTTTCGAAAGATTGCTAACACTATTCGGGGATTAAATACTTTTCAGGAATGCTTATTCGAAAACCGGTTTTTCTTTACGCATAATGGCCGCGATAATCAGCGAGAAGATGAAGCCCATGATCAGGTACCCCAAAATCACCGTCACGAACATAATACCTGGCGACATGAATTTCTGGGACATTTCGATCGCCTGTTCGATCTGCGCATCGTCCATTCCTTTTGCTTCGAGCTCTTCGCGCATCTGATCCAGGCTTTGCGTGAGCATATTCGCGTCGATAAACTGGATATAAAAGATCGTGAAAGCGGAACTCAGCAACCCCAGTACCGCCGACGTAAGCGAGCCAAGCCCGAGCCCTTCGCCATAGCTGATAAAACCTCCATTCTTCTCGCGAAAATCCTTCATGGCCAACACAATTGCGACGATCATAAAAATGTACGTCAGCGACGCCAGCAGTTTGTTCGCTCCGAACCCCGCAACATTCAGGATCGTCGAATATACCATCGTAACAACGGCAACCAGAACGCCATATTTCAGGGCAACACGAGCGGTAGAGGTTTTTTCTTCCATGTGAAGGTTTAAGATTTGTTGTTGTGAAGAATGCTGTAATCCTGTTTTCTCAAAATCAGCGAAATCACCAGGATCGGGATGATCGCCATGACTGTCTTTTTACCTACTTCATCCATGATGATTTCCGAGGTAGCCATTTCTCCCACACCATTATACATCTTCTGAAACTCGGCCTCCCCGATATTCTTGACGAGCTCGGCTTTGCCTTGCAGCATCAGGTCCTTCATCTGGGCAATGTATGCCGTAAAAACAGAAGGATCGATGTAAGTTACAAAAAAATAGATCAGCCAGCCGGCGATCAATGCACCAACGGTATTTACAACGTAACCGATGGTTAATGCTTCCCACAAATGCAGAAAGCCATTTCCGACTTTCTTGCGGTAGTACCAGCATGCCCCTGCGATGAAGATCACGTGAATCCCGATGTCGAGTACCTTGTTGTTGCCGAGCGGTACAATACCCATCGCATAAAGGCCCAGAAAGAATGCAAAGACCAATATGCCCAACACCAGCCCGAACAGCAGCGAGAGTTTTAAAATAGGTTTATTAAAATATGCTACAATCGAATTCATTTGAACCACTCCTGTTTACCATTGTTGATCACCCCTCTTACCTTCCCTCTGAGCGTCTGTCCCAGGAACGGTGTATTTTTTGATTTGGAATAGGTTTTACCAAAAACCCACTCCGCATGCGGATCGAAGAACGTCAGGTTTGCTGCCGAGCCTTCTTCCACACCTGCCGCCGGAAGCCGCAGGATTCTCCTTGGCTGCACGGTTAATTTCTCGATCACATCTTCCAAAACCAGCCCGCTGTGCATGACCGACAGTGCAAATGCAGTTTCCAGACCGGTAATACCAAAATCGGCATGGTCGAATTCGAGGTTCTTGCTTTCTTCGTCGTGCGGGTTATGGTCCGAAACAATGGCGTCGATAGTACCGTCTGCCAGACCCTTGCGCAGCGCCTCATTATCCTCGGTCGAGCGGAATGGCGGATTTACTTTCAGGTTGGTATCAAAGTCAATCAGGTCCTTGTCTTCAAACGCAAGCTGATGCGCTGCAATATCGGCCGAAACCGGCAGGCCTTTCGCCTTCGCTTCACGGATCAGTTCGACGCCCCGCACGGTCGATAGCAGCGAAATGTGCAATACCGGCGCGGAGGTGTCGTAAGTATTTTTCTCTAATGCGTATTCAAGCAGTTTCAAGTCGCGGATGAGCATCATTTCCTCCGCCAGCGATGGCATACCTTTCATGCCCACGAGCGTGCTCGTTACGCCCTCGTGCATTTGCCCGTACAGCGTGAGCTCGCGGTCCTCGGGGCGGTTGATGAGCAAAGCATTGAGCGGCCGCAAGTAGAGGATGGTTTTCAAAAGCAAGTCCGCATTCTGAACCGGGTTTTCACCGTCTGTAAATGCAATGGCACCTGCCTGGTGCAGATCCATCATTTCGGTGAAGTCCACGCCTTCGGTCTTCTTCGTGACCGCCGCCGCAGGATGCAATGTTACCAGTCCGCCGAAGCCGCTGTGGCGAATGTAATTGAGGGTATCCTTGGTATCGACCACCGGCTGGGTGTTCGGCAGCAATACAATCTCCGTAAACCCGCCACGCGACGCTACTTCCCGGACCGAATGCAAGTCTTCTTTATGCTCAAACCCAGGGTCGCGCCCTTGCACACGCATATCGACCCAGCCTGCGGATACATGCAGGCCTGTACCGTCGATCACCTGCGCATCACCTGCGCCGAGGTTGTCGCCAATTTGTCTGATCTTCCCGCCTTCGATCAGGATATCTTTCACCTGACCATTGAACGGCGATTTTTTATCAATTACCCGAACCGAGCTAACTAACAATTTCATATTTATTTCAAACTATACACCGGGGATGCAGCTTTGCACCGGTTTCAAAAAAAAAGCTCCGAATGGAGCTTCAACTTAATATCAGGCACCTATGAATTCCTGGTACTGTTCTGCGGAAAGCAAGCCGTCTTCATCGCCAGGGTTAGCCAGGCTGATCTTGACCATCCAACCGCGACCGTAAGGATCGGTGTTCACAAGTTCGGGCTCGGCATCGAGTTCTTCATTTACTTCAAGCACTGTACCTGCAACCGGAATGAAAAGGTCGGATACTGTTTTCACAGCTTCAACCGAACCGAAAACATCTCCTTTGCCTAATGCTTCTCCTACGGTGTTAATGTCCACATACACAATGTCACCTAATTCATTCTGGGCATGCTCGGTGATGCCGATAACCGCTGTATCTCCTTCAATACGAATCCATTCGTGATCTTCTGTGTATTTGAGTTCTGATGGAAAATTCATGATAAAATCAGGTAAGTAGTGAACATCTTTGGAGCGCAAATTACAGGATGTAAGCTGTATTTTCCAAATCAAAATGTTATTCAGCCAAATTGAACTTCAGCTGGACGCCACCGGCCGTGCTGGCGCGATAGAATGAGTTGGAAACGAGCGGGTCGTTGAAGGTACGGTCGAAATAAAATTGCACGCTCAAACGGTTGTTGACCATGTAATTCACCGTCGGCCGCAGCTGGAAGTTGATGTTTCCGGCGATCGGGATATTCTCCCCGTCGAACTTCCGCTGAATCGAGCGGGTATCCCGGAACGTCATCGCGAGCTGCATCGTCATATCGTTTTTAAGCTTTTTCTTCACCCCGTTGATCTTGAATGGCAGCGGCACATTGTTTTTTGTAAAGCCAATGTTGACAGTAATGTCCTGGTTGAAGAGCTCGGCCACCTGCGAGTTCGAGAGATTCAATGCAACGGTGCGGTCGCGGTTATACTCAACGCGTGCGGTTATGCGGCTCTGCGTGCGCATCTCCACGCCCACGAGCGGCTGGAATTTCTCCGAAAGCGTAATGGTACTCATTGCAAATACCGGAATGTATTGCCCCAGATCATTTAGCCTCGACGACAACGGATAACCCGTTACCGCAAGGTTCACATAAAGCGCCTCGTAATCGAGCGACGAGGTGAAGTTACCTACGCTGTAATTGGACATATACTTATGCCGCAAGGTAAACGAGCTGAACAACCGCTTGAAGGCCGGGATCGATGAAAGACCATTATAGCTCAAATCCCAGTTAGGCATCGGGAATTTCAGGAATGGATTGGTACGGACTGTGTTCGGATCTTTCCCGGTATAGGCTGCGAAGAATGACGAAATCAAAACGTCCTGCGATGTTTCGTTATATTCGCCGCCACTCGTGTTTTCGGCATTCAAACGGTCCCGCAGAATGGCACGATAAGCCCTGAACTTGTCGAATACCGGCGAAGAATTGTCTCTCCGCATTTTAGCAAAAGCAGTCCTGAACGACATGAACGACATACTGAACTGACCGTTCCGCAGCGGACTTTGGGAAACAAAATTACCCTCCGAATCCGGCCGGTAAAATTCCTGATAAGCGTCTTGCCTAGTCAAACGCGCCTCGATGATCAGCCTGAAATCCTTGAAAGGTTCCAATGTGGTATTGGCTGAGAAGTTCTTGGCGATGGTTTGCTGGAAAGGCATATTCTGTTGCTCACTTCTCGTGATCCAGCCCTTGTCCGCAGCTTTCACCTGGAAGTTTCTATCCTGCTGGCCCAACACAAAACCCAGCCCCGGCGCATTCGCATTGTCGAGCCCGAAATATTTTGGTGCCCGCAAATACCCCGGTAATGCAGTTGTTTCCAAAACCGAGTAGCTGAAATTGATACCACGAACGGTCATCAAAACCCTCGTAAGGTTCTTCACAAGATCGGTCGTGCGCATATCGATTTCCTCGATATCCCCTGGGCTGCGCGCAAAGTTTTTCCTCACGGCCGACGGTGTATTGGCAAATTTCAGGTAGCGCAGTTTGTTGTAAAGCAATACAAAGTCCACCTTTCCGGTAACACCCCGCTCGCGGCTGTTGCGGATAATGTCCCCGAACGGCAAGCCCGTCGTATCCTTCAAGCCTAATGCATTTGCCTGGTAGTTGTACCCGATTGAGTGTTTGTAATCTGCCGACATCCAGTCCAGAACAGGGATTTTGTCGAGCGGCAGGCGATAAGTAAGGTCAATTTTCTGGTCAAAATTCTTGATACGACCCAACTTTTTAAAATTGCTCCAAAGCGAATCCTTTTTCGCCCCTGTATTGATATCACCTTCCGGCTCATCGATGATCGAGTTGGCCGTGGCCGCGTAGGTCAGCGTCATGTTGCGCGTCAGGTTCCAGCCGAAGTCGTAGTAGCGATTGAACCAGAAATATTTTTCGAACAATGGCTGCATACCGTCGGTCGTCAGATCGGCATTGCGCAATTGAGTTTTCAGGAAGCGGCGGTCCACATCGGTGCGCAGGGAAACCATGTTCGGCAGGAGCGTCACATTGAATTCCTTGATAAACTCCGCCCAACGGCCCGTCGCCTTCCACTTCTTGAATGGCTCTATGGCTTTCGGCTGGCTGGCATACATGTAGGAAATACCGGCCCGGTAAGCCCGCTGGTTGTACTCCTGCGTAAGGATATTCCGTCGTTTATCGTCGCTGAAAGCGTAGGTAAACGAGAAGTTTTCAAAGTCGTAGAAATGATTTCTCGCCCCCGGCTTCATCTTGATCTTTCGGACGTTCGAGAAGTTGAACCCTCGTTTGACGGCATTCTCTTCCACCATCCGCCGGTAACCATTTCGTTGTTCGTCGGTAAGCAGGTTATCCAGCGAGGTACTCAACGGCGTGTCCGGGTCGAGCGGGTCGAAGTGCGGCTTCACATTCCTCCGGTCGTAGCTTACAAACAGCGGTATCTGGAAGCCCCAGTTGGCGGGAAGCAATTTATCCAGTGCAATATTGGAAGAGAAACCATATTCCGAAGTAAAGTTACGCGAGCGCTCTCCAATGCGCTGCTGCACGGATCCAAAACCGAACGTCTCGATCCGACCGGAAGCGGTTAATGTCGCGAAGTCGGCCAGTTTGGCGTTCAGTTGTGCAATCGCAGCTATACCTCCCGTGTCATCGAACCCTTCTACGTGCATTTCATCCACCCAGATACAAAATGTCTTCGAGCGCTCATCCACCGATTTCGGGTTTCGCATACCGATCATCATCACCTTCACAGCGCTCAAATCGGGGTTACCTACCACGGTCAGTTTATATCGTCCGTCTGCCGTTGTAATGGTATAAGGAACGCTCAGATTCTTGTCGAGCTGCCGGTTACGCTGTGCTTTTGCATTGATCAGATCCGCCAGGGCGATATTGATCTCGTTGCTTTCCGGCCAGACTTCCGTGTCTTTAGTGGCAGATGGGCTTGTCGCTTTCAGGGCCGAGAGATCGATCTCATAATAGTTCTGGGTGAGGTCGGTTCCAATGCGCATAAACGCGCCTACCATGTTGTTCTCACTTTGCTCGTTCTGCATATGCACATACATGCGCAGGCGCTTGCGGAAGAGCAGGTCGAGGTTCACATTTTTGAAAACTGCACGGGAATCGCCATCACGAAGATCGGTAACGCAAAGGCTCATCGACTGTTCGTTCAGCTGCAACGGCGGGCGTTGCGTATTGTCCAGGTCGCGTATCCAGCCCGGAGGGATGGTGTACACATATTTGTTGGTAGCATTATTGGCCTGGCTATTTTCTTCGATGCTTACTGTTCCAACCGTGAATTTCGCGTCGTAAGGCTCAGGTACTTCCTGCAAGCCCGGCGCATCGAGGTTATAGGTATACTTCCGGTATTGCTGGCCCACCATTTGCAGCTGGGCAAAACGAAGCACGACAGGTTGCTGGAAGTCCGTGAGGTACATCCGCATGAAACGGATCGATTTAAAACCGTTCATATTCCCTACTATGCCCGAAAATTCCTTGATAGGGACACGGAAAAGGTACCAGTTCTGGTTATCCTTCGTATTTACTGTTTTATCTACAATATAACCCTTGCCCACTTCCAGCTGACCGGGTTTCAAATCGATCTCATATTCGTAGTACGATTCGTTGTCGTTAATGGTATTATCGACATTCATGTCTTCACCGTCGGGAATGTTGGTCGACGCCGGTGTCACATCCACAGACCGCCCCTGACTTTCGGGCGAGTTGTTCTCCATCCCGAGGTAGTTTTTGTAGCGTTCCAGTACTTTCAGGTCGGCACTGTCAAGTTCAGCTCCGAGAAAAAACTTGAAATCGTCGCCGGAAGGGTCGGCAAGTATTTTCGCGCGTGCTTCGGCCGTAAGGTTAGCAGGAAGGCGGTCGATGAAGTTTTTGAAGAAAGCACGTTCTTCCTCATTTGTCAAACCATCCAAACCAACATCCTGTTTCTGACGCGCGCCATTTTCATTGCTGAATGCATTGATCAGGTATTGCGATTTTGTAGCATACCCCCAAGCCGTTGAATCGACATTGACGCCTACTTGCTTAGGCACAAGCGGCAAACCGTTTTCAAAGTTGTAGCGTTCGTCGGGAATTACATCCTCTGAAATATCGCCCAGGTTGAATACCAGCTTTCCACCCGTTGTATTGGGCAGATCTGAAAACCCGTCTCTTACTGCTCCTTTATCCTTATCATTAATAAACGGATCCAAAATCCAGAACTCGATACTCTCGATGTTGGCATTATCAAAGTCGTTATCCGAAGTAATAGCACGGCTCAATGCTCCGAAATTGTTTCTTGGGGTCTTCATACGGCCATTCTGGTCCAGGTCCGTATTGTAGTTGTACATACCACGCTCGCTCGGAAAATAGGCGATGTCGAGTATTTGCTGTGGATAAGTTACCAAGCCTGCAATAGGACGCCTGGGGAAAATGTCGGTAGGGAGATAAAGTCGCTCGTAATAGTTCAGTCGATCGGCTTCGTCGAAGTTCGCTGGTGGCTGATAGCCTCCACCCAGCCCTTGTGCCCCGCCGAAGATATTATCGACGGTATAGGCCGAAATTTTGGCACGTTTATAGCCGTAGTTCAGGTTTTTACCGTCAAACCCATCTCTGAACTTGCCCGGCACCGCCGCCAGACGCCATTTTTGTGGCTGCCGTGAAAGGTCGTAAACCGTCCTCGCCGCTTCGAAATCGTCCACCAGCGACCGGTTGTTCACGTCCTTCGAAACACCCGGAAGTAATTTGGCAAATTCCCCTTTGAACTGGATCGTCGACATTTCCTTGGTTTGGATAAGCGGCAATGCGTCCAGCCATTTGGTCAGGAAAGGGGCATCCTTGCGGAAATTCACATCGAATCCGAGCATGGTATTATTCACAGGCTCATTGCCGATAGACACCCTGGAAAGGAAGCCAGCGGTACGTTCCTTGTATTTCATGGCCGTCAGACCGACACTCAGATTCCGATTGACAACGTAGTCGAGCCGCGTTCCTACCAAAGTCCTGATCTGGTTCTGGAACATATCCGGGCGCTCATATTCGATCACGATCTCGCGCCCCGAAGCAAGTACGCTGGCATTCAAAATCCGCACGCGGCCAATCTGCGCTTCCACGATATAATCCGAGCCCGGAGAAAGCGGCACGCCGCCGGAAGTCACGGTTACAGAAGTTTCCAGCACACCGAATGGCAGTTGAACCTCGGCCCCGCCGCTCGATTGGTAAGCACCTTTAATGTAAAACTTGTTGCGCTCCGAAACCTGCTGTGCATCGATCATGGTCGTGCGGTACAGCTCGTTGAACACATATTTGTTGCGGTACACGTCCTCGCCCGGACCGAATTTCTTGGATAGGTTGCTGCCAAACGGTTCCAGCACCGGGAATATAATGCGCCCGGTCTTGCTGTCCATCGTAATCCCGTCCACAAAGTCGAAGTTACCGTCGGGTTGCAGGTCGTTAACCGGGTTTAACCGGTCAAGGCCGGATAAGCGGATCAGCGGGATGTTGGCAATGCTACTTTCCTGCAAATTGGGGTTATCGATACCCGTCTGGTCGTCTTTGTAAATAACCCTTAACTGAAATCCTTGCTTGTCGATCTGGCTGGTACCGAGCGAATAGATGTTTTTCATCATCAGATCCCACATCGGCAACTTGGTGTTGTTACGGATCGTCGAAGATTTCAACAATTTCAAAGCGATTACTTCATTGTCTTTCCTGGCCTGGTAATCCTCGGTAAGCTCCCCTACCTTGAAAGCGCGGCCATTCAAAGTATATTCATAGGAAACCGCAAGGACTTCGTCGTTGCGGAGCGCGTTGGTCAAAGAGATGTATCCGAGTTGCGGATGGAAGGTATAGTCACGGTCGACGATCAGTCGTTTCGCACCGCGGAGCAATTCGTAGTCGACTGTCTTTTCAAGGCCGAGGCCCGTTACGGCAGTATTGGTATTGTCGACCTGCCTGAAAGCGTTGTTCCCGGTCAGTGTCTTATAAAGGCCGTTGGCGTCGTTGGCGGCTGGCGACGTGGATCGCACTGGCTGCAAGTTCGGGTTACCAGCGCGGTAGGGAGCAGGCTCGCCCAAATCGGCAAAACCGACTACGTTCCGAAGCGACTCGGTTGTTGTCGTGCGGTTAGTAACATACACCTCAATACGTGTTACGGTCACGCCCGAGGTGATGGTCGGCGTGTTCTGCAGCGAACTTTCGTAAATGTTCCGAAAATATTGGGAGAGGAAAAAGTTGCGGTTCTCGTCGTAGGTATCCGCCCTCAATTCAAAATCCCTGCTTTGTGCACCGCCGCGAAGCGTGATCCGCTCTTTGCTGGATTTTTGTTGCGACGCGACGAAAGTGGCGCTCAGGCGGCCAAACTGGAAATCCGTTTTTAAACCAAACAAATTCTGAACACCGGGAATGAGCTGGCTGTTGATGGCCCAGTTGATATTACCCGCCTCTATTTTCCTGATAAAGCTCTCCTCGGGATTTTTATAGTTCAACTTGATCGCATTCTCGAAGTTGAAGTTGGCCTTGGTGTCAAAGTTGGTCTGAAAACCAAGCTGGTCACCAAGCTTGGCGTCAAAGTTGATATTGATCTGTTCGTTGAAAATGAACTGGGTATTCTTGCGTTGGCGGATCGGAATGGCCGGGTTGTCCAGGAACTGGTGCATAAGCCCGAGGTCGAGCGATACAAAACCGGTTGGCTTGAAATTCACAAAATCATCCCCCAGCAATTTGGTAAGCCCTGGCGGAAGGTCGAGCTTGGGCAACAGCCCGCGTGCTCCCATGGCGCTATTGCCGTCCTGCCTGCCCGCATACTCGCGCAGGAGACTTTTGAATGCGCGGTCCTCCTGGATCTTATCGTAAGTTGCAAGGTCCATCCGCTCAGGCAAGCGGTAGTTCAATGTATTGCCGGGCGTCGCCACGCCGGGCGCCGCCAGACCGGGCGTTTGAATTTTCTCGGTTACTGCAATTTTTCCTGCACTGTCGAGCGTAACGTTTGTAGAAATATTGGCTGGATCACGCAGGTAGAATGGCGAACGCGGGCGTGGTTCTGTAATACGGTTGGAATAATAATCCTTCCATCGCATGATCAGTTGCGAGCCCGACCTGTCGATGTTTTTCTTGGTGGTATCTTCTTTAAGCGTGTCTGCAAGAATGGCCCATGCCTGTGCCTGCTCCGAATATGGTTCACCCTTGCCGCCTGAAACGTTCACGAGTAACACCGCTCCGGCCGAAATGCTTAATACCTTAAAAAGAAATGAGTAAATCGTTGATGACAAGGTAATATACTTATTTAGAGAAGGTTGTATTTACAAACAAATCCATCAACACGATTCTACAGTTGTAAAATTTTTCACCAAATATCATTGCTGTTCCGGTTAACGTAACGCCAGTTTGATAAGATTTTCAACGCTAATAGATTGCCCCTCCCGCTTGATGATGGCATCCAGACTTTTCTCCGCCGTCGCTTTGGGAATACCCAGCGTAACGAGCGCAGCCAATGCTTCACTCCGGAGAGTGCCCGACGACGTTTCAGCAGATTTGGGACCTGTTGAAACGAGCTCTTCCTTTCGAATTTTGTCTCTTAGTTCGAGGATTACGCGTTGAGCAGTCTTGGATCCTATGCCTTTGATCGACTGGATCAGGCGCAGGTCTTCATCAATGATCCCCTGCCGAATTTCTGAGGAGGAAAGTGAGGAGAGCATTACGAGTGCTGTCGACGGCCCTATTCCTGAAATACTGGTCAGATCCAGAAACAGCTTTTTCTCATCACTTCCACCAAAACCGTACAGGACGTGGGCATCTTCCCGTATATTGAGAAACGTTACCAGCTTGCACCGGGCACCAATGTCGGGGAGCGAAGTATAGGTCTGCAATGAGATCCTGACCTCGTAACCCACTCCGTTGACATCAATAATAGCGTACGCTGGGTCTTTATAAGTTACAATCCCGTTAACGTAGGCAATCATAAAAATAGTATGTGTATGTTGAAGCGTTAATTTCTAGGCAGAAATAATCAGTTTTTGACCAGGCTTGATCGAGTTGCCCCTGATCTTGTTCCGCTTTTTCAACTGACCGATTTCCAGACCGTAGCGCTGCGAAATAATCCATAATGTATCTCCTTTTTGTACGGTATGATAACGTTTCCGGGTATGACGCTGCTGTTTCGCCAATTGCTCCTCGTCCCGCTGTGGCTTTGCCTTGCTTGCAATGCGCGTTGCTGGTACGGTCTCCTTCACTTCTTTGTAGATCACCAGGCGTTGCCCTCTGCGGATATTGTTGCGGCGAATGTGGTTCCATTTGCGAAGCGATACTGCCGATACCCCATATTTCCGCGCAATTCCGGCTACATTGTCGCCGCGACGAACGGTATAGGACACGCGTTTGGTACGGTTACGCTGAACCACTTCTTCCTCACCATCTTCTTCATCATACCCTTCGTCATCCGATACATTCTGCACATTCGATGCAAGCACGTAAGGGAACGAGCCATTGCCGCCCAATGAATCCGTTCTGGTACTGTCGGCTTTGGCCACCATTACACCGGAAGAAAGATATCTTCTTGTGCAGGAGTCCATGATGGATGCGCGGTTGCTCATCAGGTAGGTGAACCGAACACTGGGCACCTTCAAAATAAAGTCGCGTGTTTGGTCGGGAAGGATCTTTTTGGTGATCTGCGGATTCAGCTTTTTGAGGACTTCGAAATCGATGCTCGCATTGTCACAAAACGTAGCAAGATCAATGTAGCCGTTGATGTGAATGGTATCGTTCGGGATCTGGAACTCGGTATTTTCGGGAAAAATGCCGTGGTCGTAGCCATAGTTCATCATGTAGTTCATGGCTACATACTGCGGTACGTACGAACGGGTTTCGCGGGGAAGGACATTGTAGATCGTCCAGAAGGTAGTCCCGCGCGAGCGGCGCATGGCACGCTTCACATTGCCCGGGCCTGTATTATACGAGGCCAATGCAAGCTCCCAGTCGCCGAAGATATTGTAAAGTTGTTTGAGATACAGACAAGCCGCTTCGGTTGCTTTGGTGGGTTCGAAGCGTTCATCGATGTATTTATCCTGGTAAAGACCGAATTCCCGTCCGGTCGCCGGCATAAATTGCCAGAGCCCGCCCGCTCTCGCGTGGGAAATAACTGTCGGGTTCAGCCCCGACTCGATCATCGAAAGGTATTTCAGTTCGGTAGGTAAGCCGTGTTTGGCAAGTGCTTTCTCGAAGAGCGGGAAATAGAGCGGCATGCGCTCCATCATGGTCTGCGTGAATTTTGCTTTTTTGTAGATAAAATACTCTACGAATTCGTGCGAAGACTTGTGATAGGTAAGCGGAATCGATTTTTCAAGCTTTGCAAACCGTTCTTTCAAAAGCCCCTCCGGCACAGCGGGATTGGCTCCGATTTCTTCCACTTCCGGGAGAGACGGCATCAAATCATTTTCGTCCTGAGCAATAGTCTCAACTGTATCCTGCCCGGATGTCAAACGCTCCTGTGGAACCATCGCCTCAACGGACGCATTCCAAAACCCTGCACACATGGCTCCGAGCCACAATACTCTTTTCGAAATCCTCATTAATAAATGTTTTTTGAAGGTTAATCAATTCATGGTTTTCAATGGCTTATACCTGTTGATGATCCACTTACAGATAGAAGAATCCTTTTGGGTTTTGAACTGGCCAGATGAATCAGAATAATCTCTAATACATTTTATCTATTCACGCAACATTCTCATACAGAATAACGTAACCTGGTTGCCTGTTATTCTGGCACGATAATTTCCTTTAAAACTGTGGTTGTAAATACAGTCCGGGTCTCATAAATGAGCGCAAAAAAAGGGAAATTTCCCTCTGAATGCACTGGTTGCTCCGGTTGTATGCTACGATCCCTTCCTAATTTAGTCCGGTGAGGTAGTTGGCAAACGCCAGCATTTTTTCCTCCCCGAAATAAGGGGCCATGATCTGAATCCCGATCGGCATTCCCTGGTCATCCAGTCCATTTGGAATGGATACCGCAGGATTACCCACGACATTCGCCTGCACAGTGAAAATGTCCGCCAAATACATTTGTAACGGATCTTCCGTTTTTTCACCGATTGTAAAAGCTGTGGTAGGTGTTACCGGGGAAATCAGGAAATCGAACTGCTCGAAGAACCGGCCCGTTTCCTCCCGTACCAATCTTCTAACGCGTTGCGCCTTGGTATAGTATGCGTCGTAATAATTTGCACTTAATACGAAAGTACCCAATAGTATTCTTCTCCTTACCTCATCACCAAAACCTTCTGTACGAGTCTTCTTGTACATGCTTTCCAAATCTACGGATTCGGGGCTGCGGTAACCGTACCGCACGCCGTCGAAACGCGACAGGTTCGAACTTGCTTCGGCAGTGGTAAGAATGTAATAGGTTGGTAAAAGCGAATCCAGCAACGGCATATCGATGCCTACCACTTCATGCCCCTCCGCGCGCAGGCGGTTGAGTACTTCCGAAGTCTGCCGGCGGATTTCCGGGGCAATGGCTTCGTTCTCCACCGCACTTCGGATATACCCGATTTTGGCTTTGCCTTCCCATTCCAGACCGGCGGTGTAAGCAGGAACGGGCCGCTCCGAAACCGTACTATCGAAATCATCGGCACCAGACATTACTTCCAGGATCAGTGCGGCATCGGCCACACTTTTGGTGATAGGACCAATGCAGTCAAAAGACGAAGCATAGGCGATAAGTCCATAACGCGATACGCGTCCGTACGAAGGTTTCACACCAATCACCCCGCAGAATGCAGCAGGTTGACGCACCGAACCCCCGGTATCGCTTCCCAAGGAAGCATGGCAAAGCCCGGCCTGAACGGCTACTGCCGATCCGCCGGATGATCCGCCCGGGACTTTGGCATTATTAATAGCATTCAGCACCGGTCCGAACGAGGAATTCTCATTCGAAGACCCCATTGCAAATTCGTCGCAGTTTTGCCGACCGATGATGATCGCGTCTTCATCGATGAGCCGCTGCACGGCGGTTGCAGTGTAGGGTGCTGTATAATTTTGAAGGATCTGGCTTCCAGCCTGCAGGCCGTGGCCAGTGAGTGAAAGCACATCTTTGAGACCGATCACCATGCCCGCCAGCTTTCCGGCGGTATCATTGGCGATTTTTGCATCTATGGCCAGGGCGGCCTTTTTTGCTTCCTCTGTATAAACTTCAACGAAAGCATTGAGATGCTTGTTCGCCTCAATCTTTTCCAAATAGTGATCAACCAACTTGACGCACGTCAAACCTTCTTCACGTAGATCTCTCTGAATTTCGGCCAGCGTCAGATACTCTTTCAAGGCAATTTTTTTGTGGGGTTGTAAATAAAGAATCAGAGCCGTTAAGTGGTAGCTTAATGGCTCTGTATCAAACCTTCAATAAGATGGAAGCGTTATTTGGGGTCTTCCATACTTTTTTCAATATTTTCCTTAACGTCTTTAGTAGCGTTCTTGAACTCATTGATACCCTGCCCCAAACCGCGCATAAGTTCTGGGATTTTCTTTGCTCCGAAGAAAAGCAACACGAACAGAGCAACCAGGAAGATCTCCTGTCCGCCCAACCCCATAATTCCTAAAACGGTTATTGATTCCATATCTGTTTCTTTTATTAATGTTTACAAAAATAACTATTCTTTTTTATAACAACCAGACCTGCGTCCACTTTTATCCGATATTAATTGTCTTCGCGGCCTTCTCCCAATCGGCAAATTTCCGGATATCGTCGCCTAACGTCTTGATGAGCCACAGCACCAGCGCCACGTCGTCGGTAATGCCTATAACCGGCAGGAAGTCAGGAATAAGGTCTATAGGAGATACGAAATAAATGAGCACAGCGACTATCGACACCAAACTTTTCCAGGGAAGCTGCTTATATTCGCCAGAGGCGTAAGCTTTCACCATACGGAGCAGCAGCTGGACGCTCGACTGGAATTCGGCGAGATTTCCTTTAAAGCCCACCGTCTGGAGTTTCCCCAGCACCTCTTTGCCAAGTTCAAACAAGCGGGTGGAGTTTTTGGCGTAGCGTCCTGCTTTTCCTGTGGCCTTCTTAAAAAATACTGAATGTAAAATCCGCGAAATCATTGACTGGTCATTCATTGTACAAAGCAGGAAAAAGTGGTTTATAACGCCATTATAACTATCAACTTACGGAAAAAATTGCGTTCCGGATGGCAGCCGGATGATTTGCGGCAAAAAATCAATTTCCGCTTGGTTTAAACAAATTATGTATCATACTTTTAGGAAAAAATATAAAAAGCATCAATTTCTATACAATTAACCATATTTCCCTATGAAGATTACTGTGGTAGGTGCGGGTGCGGTAGGCGCAACCACTGCCGATAATATCATTCGTCGTGAGCTTGCAGAAGAAGTGGTGTTGCTGGATATCAAAGAGGGTGTCAGCGAAGGTAAGTCACTGGATATGTACCAGACAGCCGCCTTGCTGGGATTCAATACCAAGCCCATCGGCTCGACCAATGATTACGAGAAAACCAAAGGCTCGGATGTGGTTGTGATCACTTCGGGGCTGCCTCGTAAGCCGGGAATGACCCGCGAAGAACTGATCGGCATCAATGCAGGAATCGTAAAGGGAGTTACAGAAAATCTTCTGAAATATTCGCCGAAAGCGATCGTGATCGTGGTTTCCAACCCGATGGACACCATGACTTACCTGGCTTTGAAAGAATCGGGCATTCCTAAAAAACGTCTGATCGGTATGGGCGGGGCATTGGATAGTGCGCGTTTCAAGACTTACCTCGCGCTCGCAATGGATGTATCGCCGCTCGACATCCACGGGATGGTAATCGGAGGCCATGGTGATACTACCATGATTCCGCTGACCCGACTGGCGACGTACAACGGTATCCCCGTAAGCCGCTTCCTTTCGGCCGACCAGCTCGAAAAAGTAGCTGCCGACACGATGGTTGGCGGAGCTACACTCACTAAGCTGATCGGTACTTCGGCGTGGTACGCACCGGGTGCAGCGACGATGATGCTCGTGGAAAGCATTGTCCGCAACCAGAAACGCATTGTGCCTTGCAGCGTATACCTCAATGGCGAATATGGCCAGAAAGACATTTGTATGGGTGTGCCGGTAGTCCTGGGCCGCAGCGGCTGGGAAAAGATCGTCAACCTGCGCCTCAGCGATGCCGAAAAAGCGGCGTTTGAAAAGTCAGCAGAAGCCGTTCGTTCAATGAATGCGGCTTTGAACTTGTAAACAAAGCGTAAATAGCTAAAATACAGGCCGGTCCGGGTTCCCGGGCCGGCTTTTTGTTTGCCCTCGTATTTGGTTTTGATAACTACTTGTTTTAACTTATACTTAAATAGTATAGTAATTTGTCAATTTAATACTATTTATCAACAAACATTTTAATTAAAACACACGAACTATGAGAACAACGCTATTATTCCTCATCTTTATTTCTGCCTCGTTCGGCGCATTCGCGCAGTCTCTCAAAGGGAAGGTCACAGACGAAAAAAATGGATCGGCACTGCCCGGCGTGTCCATCCTGGTACAGGGTACGAACACGGGAACCGTGACAGACCCCGACGGAAACTTCGCATTGAGCCTCGCCGATGGCAACTACAACATCGTTATCTCGTTCATCGGCTACACACCCCAGATTATCCCGGCGACCGTCAGCGCAGGACAAGCCGCGCCCTTGAACATTGCGCTGGCAGAATCCTCAGAAGTACTGGGAGAGATTGTTGTGACCGGCTCACGCAGCGGTGGCCGCTCGCGCATCGACTCTCCGGTCCCGGTTGATATTATCCCCGTTTCGCAGATCACCAACAGCGTCGGCCAGGTTGACATTAACCAGATCCTCACCTACGTCGCTCCTTCCTTCCAATCGTCGCGACAGACGATCTCCGACGGTTCCGACCACATCGACCCCGCTCAGTTACGCGGTCTGGGGCCTGATCAGGTATTGGTGCTGGTAAATGGCAAAAGGAGGCACCAGTCGTCGCTCGTCAATGTAAACGGGACGGTCAACAGGGGAACTGTTGGTACGGATTTGAATGCGATCCCCGCGACGTCGGTAGAGAAAATCGAGATACTCAGGGATGGTGCAGCGGCGCAATATGGCTCGGACGCGATTGCCGGGGTGATTAATATTATTTTGAAAAGCCGCACCGGGCTGAGCGGAAATGTGTCGTACGGCCAGAATGTGACCAGCTACGACAAGAACTACATTATCAACAACAATAAAGATGCTTCCGTCAACATTTCGGACGGCGGCACGACGCAGATCGGGCTTAATTACGGTCTAAAAATTGGCCAGAAAGGCTTCGTAAACATTACCGGCGAATATGTACACAGGAATGCTACCAACCGCACCGGCACCTACACCGGCCAGATTTTCCCGGCAGTCGACGGCACCGTGGTAGATGATGACTTGCTAAAACAAAAAAACCTTACGCGAAATGATTTCGATATGCGCATCGGCAACTCGGAGGTGAAGGGCGGTGGTATCGTGATCAACGCGAGCATCCCGCTTTCGGAGCAGATGGAACTGTACGCGTTTGGCCAATATAACAATAAGAAGGGCAATGCGGCCGGTTTCTACCGCTATCCCAATGGCGTGCCTGCGGTGGTCAGGCCCAATGTATTTGCTGTGTATCCCAATGGATTTCTGCCGGAGATCAACAGCGATGTGACCGACATTTCCGCCGCGGCAGGCATCCGTGGCAAGTTTGGGGAATGGCGGTACGACCTTAGTAACACGTTTGGAAAGAATGATTTTGACTATTTCATCAGCAATTCGGTCAACTACACGCAGGCGATTTCAAATGCCAATTTCCAGCGCGAATTCAATGCGGGTGGTAATGCGTTTCTTCAAAATACGATCAACCTTGATCTCGGACGAAAGTTCGAAGTCCTGCAAGGGCTCAATGTAGCGCTCGGGGCGGAGCAGCGCACCGATAAATATACGATCACGGCAGGTGAAGAGGCTTCCTACAAAAATTATGATATCGCAGCGGGTGTCGCCGCCGGCGCGCAGGTGTTCTCCGGGTTCTTCCCGCAAAATGCAGGATCGCATTCGCGGCACGGTGTAGCCGGTTACCTCGACCTCGAGCAGGACCTTACCAATGCCTGGGTAGTGAGTGCAGCGCTTCGTTTTGAAAACTATTCAGATTTCGGAAACACGCTTAACTACAAATTTTCAACCCGCTACAAAATCACCGACGGCATTGCGGTGCGGACTTCGGCGAGCAGTGGCTTCCGGGCGCCGTCGATGCAACAGCGGTATTATGCCAGGACGAACACACTCTTCGTGACCCAAAACGGCCAGCAGGTAGCCCAGGAAAGCGGCACGTTCACCAACGACAGCAAACCCGCAGAAATTCTGGGAATACCAAAGCTCAAACAGGAAACCTCGCAGAGCTATACGATCGGTACCACCATTCAGATCAGCAATGCATTTGAACTGACTGTGGATGCTTACCAGATCTATATCCACGACCGGATCGTATTGACCAACAATTTCAATGACGGTGGAAATGCCGATCTGAAAGCACAGCTCGCAGCAGCTAATGCGACAACGGCGAATTTCTTCGCCAATGCCGTCGATACGCGATCGAGGGGAATAGAAGGGGTATTATCCTACAATACCAAATTTGGCAAAAGCCAGTCGCTTAGGGCCGTGCTGGCAGGGACATTTATTCAAAACAGGGTAAAGAAAGGGGCGGACGGCAAGCCGGAAATCCACGCTTCCGATATACTGATCCAGACCAAACAGGTAAATTCCTATTTCAATCGTGAAGATTTAAGCCGATTTGAAATAGCCAGCCCGCGTAACAAGCAAAGCCTGACCATTAATTACAAGGCAGGGAAATTCGGGGTAATGCTACGCGGGGTTAGGTTCGGCGAAGTTACTTATTGGGACCCGACAATCGACCCCAGCAAACCAGACTCGTGGCCGGTGAATACACTTACCGGTAACAAGGAGACACTCGACCAGACCTTCGGGGCCAAAATCGTGACGGACCTCGCATTGAGCTATGATCTGGTGAAAGGCGTCGGCGTGACGATCGGGTCAAACAATGTGCTGGATGTTTACCAGGACAAGCACACGCATTCGGGCAATGTCAGCTCGGGCCGCTTCGTGTATTCACGGCGCGTTCAGCAAATGGGCTTTAATGGCCGCTACTTGTTTGCCAGACTGAGTTTCACATTTTAGGACAATTCCAGGCCAGCCGGGCCCGGAATGCCCGGCTGGTTTAAATTGAAATCTGATATTGCAAAGTCCAGCTACCACGCCGGCCGTCTTTGGCAAGCTCATTGGCGACCGAAGCCGTTTTGTAAACGGGGCGGTTCTCATAATTAAGTGATAGTTTGCCGTTATGTCCTTTCATCAGCCAGTTGATGCCCAGGTTATACACATTCGCCGCATCCTGCAAACGGTCATAATCGCCCCGTTGCAAAGATGCATAAGGCATTAACGTACCCTGATCGCCCAGCAGGCCTTCTTTCAACTTATAACCGGCCTGTGCGTAAATCACATTCCCTGTCCCAAACATAGGGTACGCATTCCCGTGCGTGCCGCCCACGCCCACGATGGGCTGAGTGGTGCCCGTGGCAGGGTTCATAATGCCGTTGTAGCGTAGATAACCTTTTCCGTAATCTGTTCCGAAATAACCAAGATAGGCCGACAATGCAGTTCCTTTTTCAACATTCAAGGGCATATCCAGGTAAGCCGCTACCGACCAGAGCGTCATATTGCTGTAAAGCGTATCGACCGACTCTTTTCGCCAGGTCGCATTCTTTTGGGAAGTAATGCCCGCTTCTATGTTCAGGACTTTACGTTTACCCAGATAAGTACCGGTCATATAACCGGGTGTCGTGTTGTCTTCGGTATCGAAAATATTGTAAATCAATAAGCCCTGGAATTGTTTACTGTTTTTGCGTTGCGAGAAAACCGCATTCTGGTTGAGCGCCGCCGGTGTGGAACCGCTCGTTTCCACAGGAAATGGATCGGATACCCCGACGCGGTAGTTGAGCTTACCGATCTGCCCTCGGCTGTAAATGGTTAGTTTTCGGGAAAACTGGTCGGTCTGGTCAACCGTGGCCTGGGCAAAAACAGGCACATCCATCGTCATGATCGTACCAATGCTGGGTTGCGAAAAGCGCGAGAAGCCGCTCACGATCGTAAGACCGCCACCGAAGCGGATGAAGTTGCTGCCTTTGCGCTGCACTTCATATTCCCCGACGGCATCATGGAAAAACGCCGCGATCTTGCGCTGGCTGGGCGTGCCGGCGGTATTGTAGGCCGGAAATGCGCTGACCTTATTGAAATTGTTCATTCCAAACTGCGTGTAAAAAAATATCCGGTCGGTGAGCTGACCAAACAACTGCATGCGCGTGCGGCGAAGGCCGATATCGAAAGTGTTTGTTTGTCCATCACTCAAAACGGTGGTTCCTGGATTGTTGTCGTTCAACCGCAGCCATACCTGATTCGTGAATGTGAATTTCACATAATGTGAACCGGATTCGTTAAGATTGTAGCGGATATCATTTCTCTTGTTGTCGTTTTGCGACATGACGGGCTCTGTGACGGCAGACGTGCCGAGGAGCATGAGGGAAAGGATTTTTTTCATTTAGAGTACTATTGAGTTACATGTACTAATATCGCAACAAACCCTCCTTAAAGAGCTAAAAACGAGATTAATAGTTAATTGAAAATGATATTGAATACGGCAGAAAAACGACTCGTAAAAAGTCATTTACCCAGCCGGGCCTTCAAATATAAGGCGGGCTGCTGTACTGCCATACTATTGCTGGTTACAATCTTTCGTCCCTCTCTTGCCCAGGAAACCCCTCCGCTGATCAACTATCCGGCCTCTCTTTACAAAGCCCACAATCAGAATTGGGACATGAGCCAAAGCGCCGACGACATTATCTATTCTGCCAATTCGGATGGCTTGCTGGAACACGACGGAGCGTCATGGAAGCTCTATCCCCTGCCCGACGGTCAGATCGTTCGTGCAGCACTTTACGACGAACATACATCAGAACAGCCCGGTGGAAAAGTCCTGAACCGGAGCGCTCAGGCTGAGCAACGCATTTATGTGGGTGGTTTTTCGGAGTTCGGATATTGGAAAAAAGAAGCGGATGGCCAGCTGAAATATTATTCTCTAAGCAAAAAAGCAGGTTTCGTGAGTCTGAAAACGGAAGAAATCTGGCATATCCTTAAAACGCCCCGATACATTTACTTCCAATCCTTCTCGGTGATTTACCGGTACGACGGTAAAAATCTGAAAGAAATCAAAAGTCCGGGCAACATCATGTTCATGCGGTTTGTCCGTAACCGGGTGTTGGTCCAGTCAATCGGCCGAGGTATTTATGAGTTAAAAGGAGAGCAATTTGAACCTTTGACCGGCACGGAAAGCCTCTCTCCTACCATTATATCCTCCATATTACCCTTTTCCAACGGCGGAATCCTGATTTCTACGACGAAACACGGGCTATTCATCTGGCAGAACGGCACGCTCATCCCCTGGAACATCGCCATTTCAGAAGATCTGAAAAGAAACATCGTCAATCGTGCGATCGTCATGAGCCGCGATAGCAGCATCGTGTTCGGGACGATCCAGAATGGGGTTTATGTGGTTTCCAAGAATGGCGTATTGAGGTATCAGTTCAACAAGGAAACCGGGCTGCAAAACAACACGGTGCTGGCCCTGAAAGAGGATGCGCGGCAACAGCTCTGGATCGGGCTGGATCAGGGAATCGATATGGTCAAAATGTCGTCTCCCATCATCGCTTACCAGACCAGCGACAATCCGCTCGGCTCCACCTATGCAGCGGCCATCTGGCGCGGAAATCTTTATGTAGGCTCGAACAAGGGTGTATTTGTGAAAAAATGGCTTTCTCCCGAGCCATTCCGGCCCGTCCGGGGGCTCGAAGGCCAGACCTGGGCGCTTAAAGTACTCGATGACCAGCTCCTGTGCGGTCATAACGATGCTACCTACCGAATTGAAGAAAATGGCATTACCAAAATTTCGAATATCAATGGCGGCTGGATCTTCCTGCCCGTCAAATACGGTCGGGATACGCTTCTTTTACAGGGCGCTTATGTGGGATTGCATGTGTATAAAAAGGACGCAAAAGGCGTGTGGACTTACGCTTACCCCGTCAAAAATTCGGTACCAATCCCGATCCGCCAGATCGTGCGCGACCATGCCGGTACATTCTGGCTCGGGCATGCGTACAGGGGTTTATTTCAGACTAAACTCACACCCGCACTCGACTCGGCGCTGCTATGGAAAGAATTTAAAGCGCCGCAGGACCTTCCCAGTGAATTTTCGGTGGAAGTAGTGCAATGGCTCAACGGGCAGGTACGCGTGCGCTCCGGCAATGCGTTTTTCCAGCCCGATCCTTCCGGTAAGCTCATTACAAGCAGCGACTTTTCAAAAGAAGAAGATAATTACAAAGTGCGCACGGGACTGCATGGCGACTGGTTCAAAGTTTTCATCAACCGCGTGGCATTCTATCAGCCGGGCAAAGAAACGAGAATCCTCCCGCTCTCGCTCGTGCGCAACAGCGAGACCGTCGTCCCGCTTTCGGAGGATTACTATTTCTTTTGCCTCGACAACGGCTATGCGCTATACAACCGAAAGACGCGTGACGAGCAGAACGAAGCGGCCGGTCCGCCGGCGATCCGCAAAGTTGCTAACCTGCGCAACCTCAATGAAACATTCGCCGTTTCGGGAGCTCCCTCGCTGCCCGCGGAGGTGCGCTCGCTGCGCATTGCATTCGCATTACCCGTTTATGGCCAGAATGTGCAATATAAATACCGGCTCAAAGGCCTGACCGATCAATGGTCGGAATGGACGGATCAGAGTTTCGTCGAATTCACAAACCTGGAATCGACCGACTACATTTTTGAGATAAGGAGCAATCTCAACGACACCATCGGCACTTATCATTTCGGAGTGAAGCCTTACTGGCGCGAGACGTTGTTTGCCAAGATCCTTTTCGCCGTGATCATTGCCGTGGCACTGGCAGCACTTATCGTTTACCAGGAGAAACGGCTTGCGCGCCACCGCCGGAAGCTGATCGAAGAGCAGGAGGAAAAACTACGCCAGCAACGCCTTTCCAGCGAACGGCGGATCATGCAGATACAGAATGAAAAACTTCAAAGCGACATTCAGAGCAAGAGTCAGCAGCTTTCGAATGTGGCGATCAACGTGGTGAAGAAAAATGAAATTCTGGAAGAGATCCGCGACGAACTGAAACAGGTGAAAGCCGAAATGGGGCAGCAGCTTCCCAACATCCATTATCAAAAGCTCCTGCACAGTATCGAACGCAACGTGGCCGGCAAGGACGACTGGGTTTTGTTCGAACAGAACTTCGATGAAGTACACGAACAGTTCTTCAAACGGCTCCGGCAGATATACCCGACCATCTCCCCCTCGGAGCTGCGGCTTGCGGCATGCCTTCGCATGAATCTTTCCACAAAAGAAATGGCTCCCGTTCTGGGGATTTCCGTACGCGGTGTGGAAATCAAGCGCTATCGGCTTCGTAAAAAGCTCGGTTTGGACAACGATGCCAATCTGGCCCAATTTATGATGGACATTTGACCCGATTGCATTAATCCGCTATCAAACTCCTTTTGTTCAGGCAAACCTTGCATTATTCCCATTGATGTAGTGGTGATGTAGTGCTTTTTTTGATTCCTCCCCCGCTTGGAACTTAATTTTGAAGTCAATAAATTCTTATAATAATTCAATCACCAATTTGAAACTGATGAAAACTATTGTACGATTACTGTACATGCTCGTTTTCCTGGCACTGGGGAGTTTCTCTTACGCGCAGGAAATAAATGTGACCGGGAAGGTCACTTCGAGTGCCGACAATTCGGCGCTGCCGGGCGCCAGCGTGCTCATCAAAGGCACTACTACCGGTGTACCTACCGATGCCGATGGTACCTTCACCATAAAAGTTCCGTCACCACAATCCGTCCTCGTATTTTCGATGATCGGAATGGTTACCCAGGAAATCACCGTAGGCAACCAGACTACGCTGAACGTCGCATTACTGGAAGATGCCAAAGCATTGACCGAAGTGCTAATCGTAGGTTATGGTTCGCAGAAAAAACTCGACGTTACAGGAGCTATCACGCAAATCAAAGGAGCCGAAATTTCGAAGCAGCCTTCTATGAACGCCGTCAGCGGTTTGCAGGGCAAGGTTGCCGGCGTACAGATAAACAACTCTGGTAAGCCTGGTGAGGCGCCTCAGATCCGCATCCGCGGTGTGGGAACCGCATATGGCAGCGCTAATCCATTGTACGTGGTCGACGGTGTCTGGTTCGACGATATCAGCTTTCTGAACTCAGGCGATATCGAAAGCATGAACATCCTGAAAGATGCGTCCAGCCAATCCATTTATGGTGTAAGGGCGGCAAACGGGGTGGTTTTAATCACTACTAAAAAAGGAAAATCCGGACAGCCGGTCATCGATTACAACGGCTTTGTAGGTTACCAGAAAGTGACCAATCAGATCAAAATGGCGAATGCGAATGAATATGCCACGATGATCAACGAATTGAGCCGTGTCAATGGAAAAACGGATATCCTTGACCCTACGCAATTTGGCGAAGGCACCGACTGGTACCACCAGATCCTGCGCAATGCATTCGTAACCAACCACCAGCTTTCGATCAGTGGCGGCGGCGAAAAATCAACTTACAACTTCTCGCTCGGCTACCTGAATCAGGATGGTATTGTTGAAAAGAACAATTTCAAACGCTACACAGCCCGTTTGCAAAATGATTTCCAGGTTTTGAAAAACCTGAAAGTGGGTTACTCGGCAACCGGTTCTTTCAGCAAATCGAAAGATGAAGCGGGCGGTATTTTCCGTCAATTATATGCGGCGGGCCCCGTTGTGCCGGTTTATTATGCCGACGGCACTTATGGTGATCCTACTGATTACAATCTGGGTGATGGTAACAACTTCAACCCGCAGGTTACGGTTGATTTCTATAACCAGAATACCAAAAAGACACTTCTTACCGGCAATGCATACGCGGAGCTCTCGCTATTCAAAGGCCTTACATTCCGCACCAGCCTCGGCGGACGCTACGGACAAGACGAAACCCGTACTTATGTGCCGCAGTATGTTGCTACTTTCAAACAGCGCAACACAACAAGCTTCCTCGAATTCGTACGGCCGCAAACGCGCTACTGGATCTTTGAAAATACTTTGACCTACACCAAAGAATTCGGCCAGCACAGCATTACGGCGCTTTTGGGCCAGTCCGCTCAGCGTGACCAGTCGTACAAACTAACCGCCAATGCATTGAATGTGCCTTTTTCAAACGAGGGCGACCTTTACCTGGCATTGGGCAGTGCGGACGGACGTAATGTGAAAGACGAAGGCGATCTCGGAACGTATGCCTCCTACTTTGGTCGTATAAACTACTCTTTCGGAGAACGTTATATGTTGAACGCTTCTCTCCGTGCGGATGGTTCGTCTAAATTCTTCGAGGGTGGTAATGCCTGGGGTTACTTCCCTTCTGTGGGTGCGGGCTGGGTGATCAGTAATGAGAACTTCATGAAAGGCCAGACGATTTTCGATAACCTGAAAGTCCGCGGTAGCTGGGGTAAAATCGGCAATGCATCTGTTCCTTCCAACTTATCGACGCTCACAGTGGCTACCGGCGGAGGTCTGGCGGCTATCTTCGGCGGCCAGCTGAATACGGGTGCCAGCATCAACTCCATCATCCCTCCCACTACTTACTGGGAACGTGGTGTGGGTACCGATGTAGGTATCGAGGCTTCCTTTCTGAAATCGAGATTAGCCGTTGAACTGGATTATTATATCAAGAAAACGGAGCGTGCGATCTTCGACATTCCGGTGTTGACTTCCATTGGTACGAGCTCGGGCCGGATCGTGGGCAACCAGGCCGATTTCCAGAACAAAGGCTTCGAATTTGCATTGAACTGGCGTGACGATATTACCGATGGTCTTTCTTACAGCGTCGGAATCAACGGAGCGGTCAATAATAACAAAGTTCTTTCCGTGTCGTCGGGTGCTAACCCTATTTATGATGGCGGTGTTGGCCTCACAAGCGGTGCACTTGCAACCCGTACCCGCGTAGGCGACCCCATTGGCTCTTTCTACGGCTACATCGTGGACGGCATTTTCCAGAATGATGAAGAAATTAAAAATTCGGCCCAGCCGGGTGCGAAACCAGGTGACTTTAAATACCGCGATATCAGTGGAACCAACGGTGTGCCGGACGGAAACATTTCCGGTCTCGACCGCCAGGTAATCGGGAATCCCAACCCGAAATTCACCTACGGTATCAACACCAGCTGGACTTATAAGAGCGTCGACCTCATGCTCGATTTCCAGGGTGTTGCCAAAGTGGATATTTACAATGCCAATATGGGCTGGCGCTATGGTAATGAAAACTTCACCAAGGATTTTTACGATAACAGATGGCACGGAGAAGGTACTTCGAACACCTATCCTTCGGCCAACATCGGCGGAGGCCAGAACTACCTGCCAAACTCATTCTTTGTACAAAGCGGCAGCTATTTCCGGGTCAGAAATGCGCAGATCGGCTACACGTTCCCGCAGGCTTTCAACGAAAGGCTGAAAATCCGCAAGTTGCGTCTGTATGCAAATGCACAGAATCCTTTGAACTTCTTTAAATACAAAGGACTGTCACCCGAGGTAAGAGCCAACGAAAACAAACCGACTCAAGCCGGTATCGACGCCAATGTGTACCCGCTTTCAGCGACATACAACTTTGGTATTAATGTCACCTTCTAAGATCACAAGCGATATGAAAAATATAAGTTTTAAAACCAATTTGAGGCAGAAAGGGCTATATCTCGGGCTTGCAGCACTCCTGATCGTCCCTTCCTCATGCAGCGACAGCTTCCTGGATGTTGATCCGCAAGGCAAGCAGGCCGGTGCCGTTTTCTGGGAAAGCGAAGCCGATGCGACCAAAGCCGTGAATGCAATGTATGCCAATTTAAGAAGCTGGAACAACACAGCTTTCGGGGCCATCGCGCTGGAAAGTATCGGCTCGGACGATGCTGAAAAAGGGAGCACGCCGTCGGATGCGACTTTCTTCAACCTGTATGACACTTTCACAGTAGGCTCCACGGATGGGCAGCTTGGCGGATTTTGGGAAGGACAATACCAAAACATTAACTATGCCAACCAGGTGATCAGCAATATCCCGGCGATCAGTATGGATGAGAGCTTGAAAGCGAGGTATCTTGCCGAGGCGAAATTTGTACGCGCGTACTCGTATTTCAGGCTCGTGAGGGCATTCGGAGACGTGCCATTGCGCCTTAGCCTGCCCAAAGACGCGACTGAATACAACCTGACACGCACACCCAAAGCGGACGTGTATGCAGCAATCGAAAAAGACCTGACCGAAGCTGCGGCTGCATTGCCACAAAACTACGGCGCCGCCGATCTCGGTCGCGTTACTAAGGGTGCCGCGCAGTCGCTTCATGCCAAAGTTTCGATGTACCAGGCCAAATGGCAGCAGGTTTTCGACCTTACCACCCAAGTTATCAACTCAGGCCAGTATTCCCTGTTTTCCGACTACGAGGCATTGTTCCGTGTGGCCAACGAAAATTCAAAGGAGTCTATCTTCGAAATTCAGAACGAACTGATACCTTCCAACAAGGACGCATCTAACTCTCAGTACTCTCAGGTGCAAGGCGTTCGTGGTGTAACTGGCGGCGGCTGGGGCTTTAATGTCCCTACCGAAGCACTTTCGAAGTCATTTGAAGCGGGTGACCCCCGCAGAGATGCAACCATCATTTTTCGCGGCGAAACTACGCCCGCCGGAGATGCTATTCCTGCAACCGGCGATAACCCGATGTACAACCAGAAATCGTATGTACCGTTCAAGCTGTACGTAACCGGGTTCAACGAAGGGTCCCAACAGAATGTGCGCGTGATTCGGTATGCGGAGGTCCTGCTGATGAATGCGGAAGCTGCCAACGAAGTCGGCAACACCACCCAGGCACTCGCTTCGCTTGAACTGGTCCGTGCACGTGCGAGAGGCGCTAGCAAAACCATCCTTCCAAAAGTTACCACTACCGACAAAGCTGCATTGCGCACGGCGATCTGGAATGAACGCCACGCCGAACTGGCCATGGAATTCGACCGCTATTTCGACGTCATCCGCCAGGGACGCGCTGCCGAAATCTTCGGCCCCAAAGGCTGGAAAGCCGGCAAAAACGAAGTTTGGCCGATCCCTCAGAACGAAATCGACCTTAGTGCAGGCGTGCTCACCCAAAACCCAGGTTATTAATCTCAAACCACGATCTATCGATGAAAACTTTTAAGAATAAACTGACCGTGGCATTGTGTGCAACAACCATGCTCGGGGTAACATCCTGTTACGAGAAGTTCGATCCCGAAAGCTACGCGCCCAGCGTGTCGATCGGGGGTTTTACCAGTTCCGACGAAATTGCGAAGGCCAACCTGGTGGCACATTTCCCTTTCGATGGCACATACAGCGATGTTATTTCCAACACCGCGGGTACCAACACCGGTACCACTTTCGCAAACGGACTCAAAGGCCAGGCGATGAAAGGTGCAAAAGACGGCTACGTGCTTTTTAACCCAACTGCGGCCATTCTCGGATTGAAGAGCTTTACCATGACCTATTGGGTGAACAGCCCATCGACCAAAGTGCAGGGTGGTATCATCGGGCTCGTCGGCTTATCCCAGACAAATGGTTTCTGGGGCAACATAGAGACGTTTTTCGAAAACGGCGGCACGGAAACCGACGGTGTTTTCAAAGCACACATTCAGAACGACAAGGTGGATGCCTGGGTAGCCAAGGAAGGCATTGTGAACCTTTACAATTCCTGGACGCACCTTGCGTTGTCGTACGACGCCACGTCGTCAACTTTCAGTATTTATGTGAATGGCTCCAAAACAGCTACCACTACGGTCGCCAATTTTGGAGAGTTGAAATGGAAAAGTCCGGGTAAAATGGTGTTCGGTACCGTTCAATTCCAGACCAAACCCAGCCTGACTTCCGAATCGGGGGCGCAGGATTGGGCAAGCTACCTGACGGGCCTGCTCGACGAAGTGCGGATTTACAACGTTGCTTTGAAAGATGCCGAAGTAGATGCGCTGGTTAAATTGGAATCAAGAGGGAAATAATGCCTTTCAGACACCTCCTTTTTCTGTGTTCCATCATCTGGCTCGGGGTTTCCTGTAAATCGGAAAAGGAAACCCCCGGGCCATCCAATCCCGGAATACCGGCCTCATTCGGTTTCAATAGCCTGAAAGTGAATGGCGCCTATTCCGGGCTCAAATACAAGGATGTAAACCTGAAACCTAAAATCAGGTTTACATTTTCCTCCTCACTCGACAATGCTACCGTCGCCAACGGGGTTACTTTCCAATCCGCCTCCGGGGAGATCGTTGCATTTACCGCTGTCCTGGAAGGCGGCGACAGTTCGGTAGTGATCACTCCCTCAGCCGATTTAAAATACCTCACAAGCTATTCGGTTGTTGCTACAAAGGGATTGAAGTCCAAAGCCGGCGGCATGCTGCTCAGTGAGGTAAAAGTAGAATTGATCACGGCGCTCGACTCTGCCGACAAGTTCCCTGCGATCAGCGACGAAGCATTGCTAACCCTGGTTCAGCGGCAAACCTTCAAATACTTCTGGGATTTTGGGCATCCCGTGAGCGGGCTCGCGCGGGAACGCAACACTTCCGGCGACGTGGTAACCTCAGGCGGCAGCGGTTTTGGAATTATGACCATTCCGATCGCCATCGAGCGGAAGTTCGTCACCCGTGCACAGGGCCTGGAAAGAATGCAGAAGATCGTCGGCTTTCTCAAAAAGGCGCAGACATTTCACGGCGCTTACCCGCATTGGCTCAATGGCGCTACGGGTGTGGCGGTACCATTCAGTGAGAAGGACAATGGGGCTGATCTGGTAGAAACTTCCTTCCTCGTTCAAGGCCTGCTTACGGCCCGTCAGTATTTCAATGAGGGTAATGCGGCTGAAACTGCTTTGCGGGCTGATATCAATGCGATCTGGGAAGCAGTGGAATGGGACTGGTTCCGGAAAAACAATGAAAACGTACTTTACTGGCATTGGAGCCCTAATTACGGCTGGGATATGAACCACCAGATCCGAGGCTGGAACGAATGCCTCATTACCTATGCATTGGCCGCCTCTTCGCCTACCCATGGCATCGATAAAGCGGTTTATGACAATGGCTGGGCAGGCAACAGCACATTTACGAACGGGAAAGCGTATTACGGCATTACATTACCGCTCGGCGAGCCGTTTGGCGGGCCGCTGTTCTTCTCGCATTATTCGTTTTTAGGTTTAAACCCCACCGGTCTGACCGACCGTTTTACCAATTATTTTACCCAAAACAAGGCCCATACCCTCATCAACTATAACTATTGTAAAGCCAACCCGCAGCAATATTACGGGTACAGCGACCAATGCTGGGGCCTTACCGCTAGCGACATCCCGAACGGGTATAATGCCAACTCTCCAGGTAATGACAAAGGGGTGGTCACGCCCACAGCCGCACTATCCGCATTCCCGTACGCGCCCGCGGAATCGATGAAAGCATTGAAATTCTTTTATTACAAATTAGGCGACAAGCTATGGGGAGAATATGGCTTTCACGATGCATTCTCGCTGGATCAGTTGTGGTTCGCCGATTCCTACCTGGCCATCGACCAGGGGCCGATCGTCGTAATGATCGAAAACCATCGAACGGAATTGCCATGGAAGCTTTTCATGAGCAGCCCAGAGGTTAAAACCGGCCTGAAAAAGCTCGGGTTCAACAGCCCGGCGCTTTAATATACTACCATTAAAATATCACTCGACTATGAAGCTATACTTCCAATTACTGTTATGCCTCACGCTATTCGCCGGTTCCCACGCGGATAGCGTAGCACAAAAGAAAAAATCGGCAGCTGCAAAACCTGCTGCCTTCAACCCGGCCGACCGGCCAAAGAACCTTTCGGATACCGCATTGCTGGAACTTGTTCAAAAGCAGACGTTCCGGTATTTCTGGGATTTCGGCCACCCTGTGAGCGGCCTGGCCCGCGAGCGCAGCAATATTGCCTTCGACTACGGCGACGAGGTTTGTACCATCGGCGGAACTGGTTTCGGCGTAATGGCGATGGTAGTAGCAGCGGAGCGGCAATGGCAACCCCGCGACTCAGTGGCTGCGCGATTGTTGAAAATGGTGAAATTCCTTTCGAAAGCGGACCATTACCACGGCATTTTCCCACACTGGCTCAATGGCGCGACGGGCAAGATCATCCCATTCGGCCGGAAAGACGACGGTGGTGATTTGGTGGAATCATCATTCCTTTTCCAGGGACTACTCGCCGTAAGACAATACTTCGACCGCGATACCGACCTCGAAAGAGAGCTCCGCAGCCGCATTACCTGGATATGGAACGAGGCTGAATGGGACTGGTATACCCGCGGCAACCCCAACCAGCTTTACTGGCATTGGAGCCCTAACAACGGCTGGGCGATGAACTTCGAATTGCGCGGTTACAATGAGACTTTGATCACCTACATCATGGGGGCAGCTTCCCCACGCTACCCGATTACCCGCCAGGTGTACGACAAATGCTGGGCGCAAAGCGACCATTTCCGCAATGGGAAGGAATATTATGGCGTAAAGCTGCCGCTCGGTTTCGAATATGGCGGGCCATTGTTTTTTGCGCATTATTCATTCCTGGGACTCGACCCGCGTCATTTAAAAGATCAGTATGCCGATTACTGGGAGCAAAATGTGAACCATTCGCTGATTAACTACAAACATTGCGTTGCCAACCCGGGCAAATTCAAGGGTTATGGAGAAAACAACTGGGGCCTGACCGCCAGCGATACTTACAATGGTTACAACGCGCATTCACCGACCAACGACTTCGGTACGATTACGCCTACCGCCGCATTATCATCGTTCCCGTACACGCCAGAGCAGTCGATGAAGGCCTTGCGTCATTTTTATGATGATATGGGAGATAAAATCTGGTCGGAATACGGCTTTACCGACGCATTCAACGAATCGCAGAACTGGTATGCCAAATCGCATTTGGCCATCGACCAGGGGCCAATTATTGTGATGATCGAGAACTACCGGACGGGTTTGCTCTGGAAGTTGTTCATGAAGGACCCCGAAGTACGGGAAGGCCTGAAAAAGCTGGGATTTGAAAGTCCGGCGTTGGGCGTATCCAGCAGAAATTAACCGCTTTTTAGCTAATATTCGCAGGAAGACCGGCCGCAAGCTGGTCTTTCTGTTTTATGGAATATAATTGTACCTTGATATCGTTTTTGAAAAGCAAATAATGCGCCATTCCAAACGTAATCGATATGAAACCACTCTATCATAAAGCTGCATTACTGATTGCGCTGCATGCATTCGCATTGCAGGGATCGGCGCAGATATGGACGGTCTCCGAACCGGAGAATTTGCCCGAAAAACGGCATGAAAACGCCATGGCCACCGCGAATGGGAAATTGTATTTGTTGGGAGGGCGCGGTGTTAAGCCGGTTGATGAATACGACTTCAAAAAAGATTCCTGGAAAAACCTTGCGCCGTCGCCACTCGAAATGAGCCATTTTCAGGCGGTTAGCTATAAAAATGAAATTTATGTACTGGGCGCATTCACGGGCGGCTATCCGCACGAGGTGCCTATTCCGGACATTTATATTTTCAACCCCATCAAAAACGAATGGCGCAAAGGGGCTGCCATTCCCGAAAACCGCAGACGCGGCGCGGCTGGTGCATTTACATTAAATGATAAAATCTACCTGGTATGCGGCATTCAGGACGGCCACTGGGACGGCCAGGTTACCTGGTTCGATGAATTCGACCCGGCGACCGGCACCTGGAAAACGCTCGCCGACGCTCCACGCCCGCGCGACCACGTACAGGTAGCGGTGCTGGACAACAAGCTTTACGTTGCTGGCGGACGCCTGTCTACGGCGCGTATCAACCAGGTTTTGAACACCGTTATCAAGGAAGTAGATGTTTATGATTTTAAAACCGGCAAATGGACCACGCTGGATGCTTCCAATAACCTTCCTACCCTCCGCGCCGGCAACACTGCCGTTGTTTTCAACAACAAAATACTCATAATAGGCGGCGAAAGCGATGCGCACCAGGAGGCACACAACGAAGTGGAAGCATTTGATCCACAAACCCAGAAGTGGGAAAAGTTGCCTTCGCTTCACCAGGGGCGGCATGGCACGCAGGCTGTTTCGCTTAACAGGAAAGTATATATTGCAGCTGGCTCAGCCAACCGCGGCGGTGGCCCGGAGCTGAACGATATGGAAATACTCGATAAATAATACACTTCATTGTTAACTCAAATGCTCAGAAAACTCGCCGGTATCTGTTTACTTTTTGTTTCACTCGCTTCTTTTGCACAAAAGAAAGTATTCACCCACGCCGACACGCTGCGGGGCTCTATCACACCCGAACGGGAATGGTGGGACCTCGGCTATTACCATCTCAGCGTTAGGCCCAACGACAAAGACAGCACGCTTACGGGCAGCACTGCCATCAGCTACAAGGTTTTGAAACCATACCAGACCATGCAAGTGGACTTGCAGGAACCCTTGCAGGTAACCAAAGTAATTCAGGACGGTGAGACGCTCACCTACCGCCGCGACGGCAATGCATTTTTTATCACATTGAAGAAAAAGCAGGAAACCGGCAAAACTGAATCCGTTGAGGTTTTCTACGCAGGCAAGCCACGGCTCGCGAAACGCCCGCCATGGGACGGCGGTGTGCAATGGGTACCCGACGGAAAAGGTAATACGATCATTTCTACCTCATGCCAGGGACTCGGTGCAAGCGTATGGTGGCCCTGCAAAGACCATATGTACGACGAGCCCGACAGCATGCTCATCAGCATAACCGTCCCCAAGAACATGACGGACGTTTCGAATGGAAACCTGCGCTCGCTGATTGAGAACAGCGACAATTCCCACACATTCAACTGGTTCGTCAAAAATCCGATCAATAACTATGGTGTGAATATGAATGTGGCCAACTATGTGAGCTGGAAAGAGACATTCAAAGGCGAGAAGGGCGATTTGCAACTCAGCTATTATGTATTGCCTCAAAATCTGGAAAAAGCGAAAGAACAGTTCAAGCAAGCGCCCAAGATGCTCAAAGCGTTCGAACATTGGTTTGGTCCTTATCCTTTTTACGAAGACGGCTACAAACTTGTGGAGGTGCCCTACCTTGGAATGGAACACCAGAGCTCCGTAACGTACGGCAATGACTACAAAATGGGTTACCGCGGCAAAGATCTTTCAAATACCGGCTGGGGCCTGAAATGGGACTTTATCATCATCCACGAGAGCGGGCACGAATGGTTTGCGAATAATATTACCTATAAGGACGTCGCAGATATGTGGGTACACGAAAGCTTTACCAACTATTCGGAAAATCTTTATACGGAATACTATTACGGCAAAAAAGCGGGTGAGGATTATGTCATCGGCACCCGAGAGCTCATCGCGAATGACATTCCTATTGTAGGTATTTACGGGGTTAATCAGGAAGGGTCGAAGGACATGTATTACAAAGGCGGAAACATGCTCCATACCATCCGTCAGGTGGTCAATGACGATGAAAAATGGCGTCAGATCCTCCGCGGACTAAACAAAACTTTCTACCATCAGACTGTCGATGGTTCTCAGATCGAAAATTACATCAGCGAACACGCCGGAAGAAATCTCTCCAAAGTTTTCGATCAGTACCTGCGGGATGTAAGAATTCCCGTTCTGGAATATGCTTTCACGGGCAAAGGATTGCAGTACCGGTGGATCAACACGATTGAGCACTTCGATATGCCGGTAAAAGTGAAGCTCGCAAGCGGAAAAGAGGAATTCCTCTACCCCACAAACGATTGGAAAACGTTGAAAGTAAAAGGCGAGAAATCGCTGACTGTCGACCGGAATTTCTATGTGGAATCCAAGGAAACCAAACAGGCTTCCTTATAAATCCCAGCATTCCATAATCAGAAGGTCGCCCTTCTGTGCGGAAACCCTGACCATGCCATCAGCCTCGGCTTCATTACTGCTGCCAGTTCTGTGGCCCATTGTCAGGGTTTCATTATTTAAATTGTATTTCAAGCCAGATGTTTCAATGCCATCAACGGCGCCTACCGGTATCAGCGAAATGGGTGTGCCGGCAGTGTACCACTTTTCGAATGTGCCTGTAAGCGGGAATATCTTGGAATAGTCATCCAGCAGCACCAGTTTGATTTTATCCTTATAACGGACCAAATCCGTGATATTGGTAATGGCGTGATCGGCCCGGCGTCCGGTAGCCCAAACGATATTCGCGGCGGGAAAGCCTCTATCAATCAAAAACTCGATTGCTTTATTGAGATCGGTCTTTTCCTGGTCGGGGGTATTAATAATTTCAAGCGGGTGTTGGCGTTCGCGTATCATTTCTACATCGTGCGGCATATCGAAATCGCCCATCCAGGCATCTATTTTAATCCCCAGATCCAAAACCCGGTAAATGGCATGGTCGAGCACGACAATGAACGGGCTCCATTCCAGCAACTGACCTAACAATTCCGGAGAGCAGGCTTCCCCATTAGCAATAATCAAAGCAGGCTCCTGCTTCTCCCGAACGATGTGATGTGATGACATTAATTACAGTTTATTCTTAACGAGGGTTACCAGCTCCGTAAGGACGCCATGAACTTGCAGAAACTGCTGGTCGATACGATCGAATCGTGCGTCATGTTCAGCAAGCTTGGTTTCAATGCGCTCGAATCGTTCGTCATGTTCAGCAAACTTGTCGTCAATGCGCGCGAACTGCCTTCGTATTTCTTCGAACCCATTGTTGACTGTGCCCGTCAATGTAGCTAATCCTGCTGCTATCATCTCAATCTGTTTTCCGTGTTCGACTGTAACATTTTCAAGTTGCTCAATGCGTTGTTCCAGGTACATGTCTTTATGAAGTTATAGTGTATAAATGAATTTCAAACCGGCCTCAGCCCGGCTTTTTATTTATACGCCATATTCGACATTTGGTAACATCATTCGGAACAAAATTTTTAAACCCCCATTGTCTTGGCCTCGTTCCAATATACATCCATCTCTTCAAGCGTCATATCTGATAGCGACTTGCCGTTTGCGCGGGCGGCTTCTTCCAGATATTGAAACCGGCTGATAAACTTCTTATTGGTCCTCTCGAGAGCAGTTTCGGGATTGATATCTACAAATCTTGAGTAATTTACCAAAGAAAACAGCAGGTCTCCAAATTCACCTTCGGCCTCCTTCTGGTTGATCACATCGGTGGTTTCAATATCAAAGTTTTGCTTGAATTCCTGCAACTCCTCCTCCACCTTGGCCCATACTTGCTGCTTTTCATCCCAGTCAAACCCGACGCCTCTTGCCTTTTCCTGAATGCGCATCGCTTTCACGAGGGCGGGCAGGGATGCAGGGACTCCCGAAAGCACGGATTTATTGCCTTCCTTTAATTTCAGCTTTTCCCAATTCTGCTTTACAGCTTCTTCGGTATCGGCCACGAAATCGCCGTAAATATGCGGATGACGGGCAACCAGTTTATCGCAAATGCCATGCAAAACATCCTTTATATCAAAATGATAGGACTTATCTTCACTTTGCTCCGACCCTATTTTAGCATAAAAAACAATATGCAGCAAAACGTCCCCCAGTTCCTTACGGATTTCAGGCAAATCGTTGTTCAAAATCGCATCGGAAAGTTCGTACGTTTCTTCGATGGTTAAATGCCGCAGACTTTCCATCGTCTGCTTTCTGTCCCAGGGGCATTGCTCACGGAGCTCGTCCATAATCGTCAACAAACGGTCGAAGGCCATAAGCTGTTGCTGGCGGCTTTCTGGCAGGTCACTGAATTGTTTTTCCATACCACAAAGATACTGCGAAACCCGTTACTGCCCCGGCACCGCCGGCAATTTAAAGGCCGTTTGAATAAGGTTGCTCGTACACTTGGCAATGATCCGGCCATGGGCGTTAACCAGCTTCCCTTCCACGTGGATAATATTTTTCCCGGCCCGGATCACTGCCGATTTAGCCACAAGCACATCACCAACGATCGCGGGATTCAAAAAATCACAGTTAAGGTTGACAGACGTGAAGCCAAACTCCCGGCCCATCGCATATACCATCGTTCCCACAATATCGTCGAGAATGGTAGCTGCAATGCCGCCATGCAATGTGCCCATCGGGTTGCACATATCTTCCCGAACATGGTATTCTACTTCCATTGCGCCTTCCTCGATCGAAAGGAGGACGCCGTTGAGCCATTTGGCCACGGGTGAAAAATGCTGGTCCATAGGCCTGCCCACAAATTGACGAAGAAAAGGCAGCCGCTCGTTTTCAGTTTGCGGGTCAGTCTGCGTGTGTGTGTTCATAGATGCCGGGATAAGTTGGATAGTTGTGAATGCAATTTTTAAAAATAGTAATTATCGTAGAAAAATTGATGGCTACGAGTCAATGCTATGGATTTTATTGTTACGTATCGAAGGTTATTACTACCTTTGCCGGAGTTTTTTTGCCAGAGATAAATGCTTACTCATATATGAATTTTACGTTATCGCAGGTTCCCGAGCGTTCCCAGAAACCCAGAACAAAAGGACTTACCATGGTGATGGACAAAGGGCTGAGTGTCAGGGAAACCGAAGATATGCTATCCATCGCATCGACTTACATTGATATCGTAAAACTGGGCTGGGCCACTTCTTTCGTAAGCCCTAATCTGGACGAGAAGCTGGCGATTTATAAAAGTGCCAACATTCCGGTGTATTTCGGAGGGACATTGTTTGAGGCTTTCGTAGTCCGCAACCAGTTCGACGACTACCGTAAATTGCTGGACAAGTACGAGCTGACCCACGCAGAGGTATCTGACGGCTCCATTGAAATGCCGCAAGACGTTAAATGCGAATACATTCATACGCTTTCCAAACAGGTTACCGTTCTTTCCGAAGTGGGCTCCAAGGATGAAAACAAGATCATCCCTCCCTACAAATGGATCCAACTCATTAAATCGGAGTTGCAGGCAGGCGCCTGGAAGGTGATAGGCGAGGCCCGTGAGTCCGGAAACGTAGGTTTGTTCCGTGCAAGCGGCGAGGTACGCCAGGGGCTTGTGGAGGAGATCCTGACGGAGATTGCATTCGAAGATATGATATGGGAAGCTCCCCAGAAATCTCAGCAAGTATGGTTCGTGAAGCTTCTTGGCGCCAATGTCAATCTTGGAAACATTGCTCCCAGCGAACTGATCCCGCTCGAAACGATCCGTCTCGGCCTTCGCGGCGATACATTCAACCACTTCTTGAATACCAAAACCAAACAGAAGTGGAAAATCGATTCCAAATAGTACAGGACCAATAAAACAGATTGTCAACTTAATGTTTAGCTATGGAATTTTTAACCCAGTTCATTGATTTCTTCCTTCACCTGGACAAGCATTTGTTCAATATCGTGGAGCAATATGGTACACTCACTTATGTCATTCTGTTTTTGATTGTCTTCACCGAAACCGGCCTGGTGATCATGCCGCTGCTTCCCGGTGACTCGCTCCTTTTTGCCGCCGGCGCCATTGCTGCTAACGAAACCACCGGCCTGAACGTCTGGCTGATCATCATTATCCTCATTATCGCTGCATTACTTGGTGATAACGTCAACTATTTTATGGGAAAAACCTTCGGCGGACAGATCAAGAAACGCGAGAAGATATTATTCCTAAAAAGAGAGTATTTGGAAAAAACCGAAGCATTCTACGAAAAGCACGGCGGCAGCACGGTAATCATGGCGCGCTTCATCCCGATCGTTCGTACGGTAGCGCCGTTCGTGGCCGGTGCTGGTAGCATGAATTATTCGAGATACATCGTTTTCTGTATCGTAGGCGCATTGCTTTGGGTCCCTACCCTCACATTGCTGGGCTATTTCTTCGGAAATATGGAAATTGTTAAAAAGAACTTCGAACTGGTGATTTTCGGTATCATCGGAATCTCCATTCTCCCAATGATTTTCTCATACCTGAAAAGCAGGTTTGCAAAGCCTAGTGCAGCATAGTGGTTGTTGTGACGACCGACCGCTGACCACCGATTAATAAGGTATTTGAATACATTTCATATAACAGAAAAGCGTCGTAGTTTCCTACGACGCTTTTCTGTTATATGAATCAACCATCGGTGGTCGGCGATTATAACGATTACCGACCATTAAGCCGAACCTACGATCTCGAATAATTCGGAGCTTCTTTCTGGATCATAATATCGTGCGGATGGCTTTCTTTCACACCAGCGGAGGTAATTTTTACGAATTGTGCTTTCTGCAACGACTCGATATCACCTGCGCCGCAGTAACCCATACCTGCCTTCAAACCTCCTACCATCTGATAAATAATCTCGGAAACTTTGCCTTTGAATGGTACGCGGCCTACGATACCTTCCGGAACGAGCTTTTTCACATCGTCCTCGGCATCCTGGAAATAACGATCTTTCGAACCATCTTCCATTGCCTCAACCGATCCCATTCCACGGTAAGCCTTGAATTTCCGTCCTTCGTAGATCACAACCTCGCCCGGAGCTTCATCGCTACCCGCGAGCATCGAACCGATCATAATCGTGCTTGCGCCACCAGCCAATGCTTTGGTCATGTCGCCCGAGAAACGAATACCGCCATCGGCAATAACCGGAACGCCGGTGCCTTTCAGTCCTTCCGCTGCCCACATTACTGCAGTCAGCTGAGGAACTCCGATACCCGCGATGATACGCGTTGTACAAATACTACCCGGACCAACCCCCACTTTCACGGCATCAGCACCAGCCTCGGCCAACGCTTTTGCAGCTTCGCCTGTTGCTACGTTACCGGCGATCACATCCAGTTTCGGGAATGCTGCTTTGATAGACTTCAAAGCATCGATTACACCCTGGGAATGTCCGTGGGCGGTATCGAGGCTCACTACGTCCACACCCGCTTTCACCAACGCTTCAACACGTTTCAGCACGTCGGGCGTAACGCCTATGGCTGCTCCTACGCGTAGGCGGCCATATTCGTCTTTACAGGCATTCGGGTGTGATTTGCGTTTCAGAATGTCTTTGTAAGTGATCAGACCTGTCAGGCGATATTCTGCGTCTACGATCGGCAGCTTTTCAATTTTGTACTCTTGCAGGATTTTCTCGGCATCGTCGAGTGACAAGCCTTCCGAAGCTGTAATGAGCTTGTCTTTCGTCATGATTTCGGTCACCGGCTTGCTCATTTCGCGTTCGAAACGAAGGTCGCGGTTGGTAAGGATACCGACCAGTTTGTGCTCTTTGTCGATGACGGGAATACCTCCGATCTTGAACTCACGCATGATCTGATGCGCATCGCCGAGGGTCGAATTGTCGAGCAGCGTGATCGGATCGAGGATCATGCCGCTTTCAGAACGTTTTACTTTTCTCACCTGCTCAGCTTGCGCTTCCAGGGACATATTTTTATGGATTATTCCAATACCACCTTCCTGAGCCATAGCGATGGCCAGCTCAAATTCCGTCACCGTGTCCATAGCAGCTGAAACAATAGGAATGTTCAACTCGATGTTGCGCGTAAGCTTGGTTTTTGTTGTGGTGTTACGAGGCAGGACTTCTGAATAACCGGGGATTAACAGAACGTCGTCGTAGGTGAGTGCCTCGAAGAGGACTTTGGATGGGTCTGTGTTCATAGCAAATAAACTATTGTTATTTGCCGGGCAAAATTAAGAATAAGTTCTGAGTAAATAAAATCGAATTGTATTTTTTTTATGACACCAGTACCCGCACTTTTTTAATGCGCTTCTTGTCGGCCGACTGTACCTTGAAGGTAACCTCCCGGTGTGTAGCGATTTCGCCGGTCCGCGGAAGCCGGGAAAACAGTTCCAGCAACAGCCCGGCCAACGACTCGCTGTTGCCCCTAACCTCGTCAAAATAATCGGTTTCCAGGTTCAGCAGACGGCAAAGGTCGTTGATTAGCACCTTGCCTTCGAAGACATAGGTATGCTCGTCCACCTGCGTGTAATTGACCTCCTCATCCTCGTCATATTCATCATTAATATCCCCGAAAATTTCTTCAATAATATCTTCCAGGGTGATCAACCCGCTTGTGCCGCCGTACTCGTCCACAACGATCGCCATATGCACGCGGCGGTTCTGAAAGTCCTTCATCAGGTCGTCGAGTCGCTTGCTTTCAGGTATAAAATAAACAGGCCTTAGCAGCTTTTGCCAGTGAAAATGCTCGTCCAGATGAATATGCGGGAGCAAATCCTTTACGTTCAAAATACCTTCAACATGGTCAAGATCATCCCGGTAAACCGGCACACGCGAATAACCCGACTTGTTAATCCGATCCATGAGTTCATGAAAATCGAGTTCAATATCAAAGGATGTGATCTGCACCCTCGCCTGCATGGCTTTCCGGGCATTGGTCTGCCGGAAATTGGCCAGTCCCCGCAGCAAATCGGTTTCCTCCTCGCTTTCCGCTTTGGCTTCCAGCATTTCGGTGGTGATCTCGGCGCCCTGGGGCGTAAGCACGCCAAACGAGTATCCGAGCTTCATGATCGGTTGGGTGAGCGGCTTGCATATTTTGATCAGAAATTGGGTAAGACCGGAAATTCTGGGAATAAACTCCTGTGCCTTACGCGCGCTGTTGTAACGCACGATCGCATCGAGCCAGATCCAAACCACAAGGAATGCCAGTACCGCCCAACGCACCGCTTCATTGCCCGACTGCATTTGCAACCACGCCAAACGTGCCGCAAGCAATAATGCGAACAGTGTAATGCCGCGCTGCACCAGCGATAGCGCCAGTTGCTGAATACGTGTAGGTAATTGACTTTCGCCTTCGGCTTTCCGCTCCCAGGGGTTTTCCATTGCGCCGGATGCCGCATACGCTGCGCGGATGCCCGAGAGGAAAAGGGATATTAAAAGAAGGATTATGACAACGATAAAGTCGTAAGGGGCCAGGAAATCAAAGGGTATGATAGCCCCTGCCAGCGTGAGGTGCGTACTTTTCTGGGGAAAATCAATCCCCGTACGCGTTCGGGCAAGCGGGTCGTCACTGTCTTCTGTTTCTTTCACGAAAGTTCAGAGATTGTTCAAAATAGGTATTCAATCAGATAAATGTAGCGAATCCCGCTTAATAAGTGTATCTGTGTTGGCATAAATACATTTAAACGGGATTCCTCACTATCTCATCGAATGCGTCAGAACGGCAGATCGTCGTCGTCGCCATTGCCCGAGGCCATCGATGGCGGTATCGGGTCTGAAGGCCGCGGGCCATTGTTGGCGCGTGGTGCATTGCCGGATGGCTGGTAGCCACCCTGCTGGCCTCCCTGGTTGTAATCTCCGCCGGAATTACCGGCCGCCGGACCGCCGCCCGACGGACCGCCCAGCAATGTCATGCTGTTCGCACGGATCGTTACGCCCGTCCGTTGCTGCCCTTCCTTGTCGGTCCAGGTATCGGTGCGAATGCGTCCTTCGATATACACCTGGTTACCCTTTTTAAGGTATTTTTCGGCCACTTTTGCTAATCCTTCCCAAAGTTCGATGCGGTGCCATTCGGTATTGTCTACCCGCTCACCGTTTTTATTGGTGTAAGTCTCGGTAGTGGCGATATTGAACTTCGCTACCGCCGATCCGCTTTCGAGGTATCGAACCTCCGGGTCGCTACCCAGATTACCGATCAGAATTACTTTATTAACACTTCCTGCCATGATTTCTTAACGTGGTTAATGTTTGTTGCAACCTTAAATATAGGCATATTCCATGAAAAATGCCTGCTAAATATCCTGCTCGGTGATCTTGCCGGTAATCTTGTCCTTCAAAATCAGTTTGTTGCGGCCGTCGTGTGTTACCTCCTGCTTAATGAGGTAATGCGTTTCGTTATAAGAGGTATAATTTGATGGCTTTTCTACCCCCTCACGCCCACGCCAAACCGGCAGTTCTACCTTTTCCCAAAGCTTTGTTTTGGCCGATTTATAAGCCGCATCGATCACTGCATTCACAATATAGCCGTCATAAAAGCTTTCCGCCGGTTCATTACCCCTTTCCACAGAGTTGAACATATCCGTGAACATGTGGTTGTAACCGAGGTCGTTCACCTCATCGCCTACCGGGAACAGCCAGCCGGTATTGCTTTCGGCCTTTTCAGCCACATATTCCTCGCCCGCACCGTCCGGGTTCTGCCCGGTGGTGAACATTTCAAAACCTGTTCTCAAAAAGTTATTGATCCAGATCGTACCCTCGGTCCCCATCACCTCGTCGCGCAAGTCCATCCCGCCGCGGAACGTCCAGCTCACCTCAAACTGCCCGATAGCACCGTTTTCATATTTAACCAATGCAATGGCGTGATCTTCGGCGTCGATCGGCTTGACTTGCGTGTCCGCCCAGCACATGACTTCCACGGGTTTGATATCCTTACCGATGAAATTACGTGATATTTCAATGCAATGGCAGCCCAAATCCAGAATGCAGCCGCCGCCTGCTTGCTCAATATCCCAAAACCATTCGCTATGCGGGCCAGGGTGTGCCTCGCGCGATTTAGCCCAGATAATGCGACCCAACGAGCCGTTTTTCACACTTTCGAGGGATTTTAGAAATTTCGGGGTGTAACAAAGGTCTTCCAGGTACCCCGCAAAAATTCCGGCTTCTTCGACGGCTTTCAGCATGCGCAATGCCTCCGCACCATTTCGTCCCAGCGGCTTGGTCGACACGACGGCCTTTTTGTGCTTCGCACAGAACAATACCGCTTCTTCGTGAATATTATTCGGCAAAGCGATACAGACCATATTCACATCGGGATGCGCAATCACCTCCTCCATATTCGACGACCAGTAGTCGCAGCCATAATCGTCGGCGAACTTTTTAGCGCTTTCTTCCCGCCGTGCGTAAATGGCTACAACGCGGTCGCGGCCGCGCTGCCCGTGAATGGATTCTGCATAAAAACGTCCGATAAAGCCGGAGCCTAGCATTGCAATTTTCTGCATATCAGCAATCAATTTTATATTTTAGGAATAGGTCAGTATTGTGCTAGATAGTCATGCATTGTCATTTGTTGACCAACAATTTCTGACTATCTATGACGACAAATTAAAGATTAAGATGTTTTCACTTCATTCTCCCAGCCGGTAGATTTCAGCGCCGGGTCGTTTTCTTTTTTGAGAAAGTCTGCATCCTCGAATGATCCTGCATTCCATTCCAGCAATGCGTGATCGGGAACGATGGAAACGGGAACCCGCCAGGAAGTTGAGGTTTCGGCGTAGGCCAGGTTGGATTGAGAGTTGTAGCAGGAGATCAGTGACCACCGAGGGTGCTCGGAAAGGTTCGCCTCCGAGCGGTGCATGAGGTTGCTATGGAAAAACAATGCGTCCCCTGGCTCCAATTCACAATAAACCAGCTCCATGGTTTTCAATGCGTGGTTTACCATTTCCATATCGGCACCTACCTGCTCGCCCGCGAAGCCGTGATTGACCCGCCCCATTTTGTGCGAGCCTTTGATCACCTGCAGGCAGCCGTTCTCCTTGTTAGCGGGCGTCAGTGCGATCATTACGCTCATCAGCTGGTCAGGATAAATAAATTGGTTTTTATACCAATACCCATAATCCTGATGCCATTCCCAGGCACCTCCTACTTTCGGCTCCTTCTGCATGAGTTTGGTATGAAAATGGCATACCTGACTTTCCTCCTGCAAAAGCTGCCAGACTGAATTGACCATTCTTTCACTGCGGATCAGGTATCCGAATACATCATCGCCCGGCGTAAACCAAAGCGAGAGCTTTGTTTTTTTTCCGGTTTGATCGTTCAGATCCATCGCATTCTTCTGCATCACCGAATTTTCTATCGCCGTATGATAGAGCTTCCCTACCTCCTCAACAGAAAACAGACTTTTTACTACGATATAGCCATCGCGATTATAATCGGCGATCTGGCTGGCATTCAAACTGAAACTTCCCATGACTGATGCTAATTAAGAGTTTAGTACAAAAATATATTACTTAAAGCACAATTTTACTTTACGCATTTATTGCTGCATGCAGATTCCGGGGTAGAAATGATCAGGCCGTCAGAGGTAGCTTTCTTCCCTCAAAACAGTGTCGATCAGGATCGGCTTCGGCAGCACTTCGATCTCTTCATGATTGTAAAAAGCCATTCCTTGGGGCAAATCTATCCTTTCGTTTTCAGGAATTTCGAGCCACCAGAATCGCACTTGTAAGCGCTGGTGCGTGAGGATATGAGAATAAACTTTGGGAATTTCGGTCAGGCGGCCCTTTTTCAGGAGGTTTTGGAAAGCGGGATCGGATATAGTCAGGGAGTCAGGAGTTGCGGCGGCGGTTTTAGATTCGATGAGGTGAAAATCGTAGAGGCCTTTCCATATGTCGCGCCCGCGGCGCTCGTACATGCCCAGCCTGTCGCCTTGCTTAATGATGAAATAGTTCAGAAAACGGTGTTTGACAGTCAATTTCTTGATTTTAACAGGTAATTGCCCCTGCATTTGATGCGCATAAGCGAAACAGCGATCGCTGAAAATACAAACTGCACAATTCGGCGACGCCGGTACGCATTGCAACGCCCCAAACTCGATCATGGCCTGGTTATATGTTGCCGGATCTTCCCTCGAAACCAGCCGTCTCGCCCGTGCGGCAAACTCTTTTTTACCCTCATTACTCAGCATATCCGACTGAATGCCGAAAATCCGCGCCATCACCCGGTATACATTACCATCGATGGCCGATACTACCTCATCGAACGCAAAGGAGGCGATCGCCGCCGCCGTGTATTGTCCGAGCCCTTTTAGTTTCAAAAGCTTTTCCGATGTTTCGGGAAATTTCCCCTCGTACTCTCCGACGACCTGGCGCGCGGTGAAATGCATGTTCCTGGCCCGTGAGTAATAGCCCAATCCCTGCCACAGTCTCAGCACATCGCGCTCGTCGGCAGCCGCCAGATCGAATACGGTCGGATATTGTTCTACAAATCGCTCATAATAAGGCATTCCCTGTGCCACACGGGTTTGCTGAAGGATCACTTCCGACAACCAAATTTTATATGGATCTTTGGTTTCGCGCCAGGGTAAAGAGCGGTGGTTCTTGAGATACCAGGATTTGAGCCTTCTGTTAAAGTCAAGCACCTCCAAATCGTCCGGGATCATATTATTTTCACTTATGTGCACTGTTTTTTAATGAATTATATAAAAAAGGGGAAGATCATCCTTTTAAGTTTTATTAAAATTACCGTACCTTTGTGTTCCCAAAATTTACAGGAGTAAGTAAATTAATGAAATAATATCCACTTAAAGTAAACAATCAAAGTGACTAAGGCAGACGTAATCGCACAGATTTCCGAGAAAACAGGCGTAGACAAGGGCGACGTTCAGCAAACGCTAGAATCGTTTTTTACCGTGGTAAAGGACTCACTTTCTGATGGTGAGAACCTTTATGTAAGAGGTTTCGGTAGTTTCATCAACAAAAAACGTGCGCGCAAAGTGGCCCGCAATATTTCAAAGGGAACTTCCATGATTATTGACGAGCACTTTGTACCAAGCTTCAAGCCAGCAAAAGTTTTTGTCGAGCAGGTAAAAGAAAGTGACAAACTGAAAGCAGTCGCTGAAAAGTAATTTACCTGAAAAGGTTGAGTTATAAGAGTATGAAAAAGTCCATTTTACTTTCTTGCGTGCTTGCGGTAGCGCTGGTAGGAACGCTTTTCAGCCTTCCCAAGGTAGTCGTAAACAACAAGGGCAAGGATGTGGACAAGGAGAAGGGCCAGTCGGCAGCCGCTGCGACCACAACGGCACCAGCGGCTGCTGAATCTTCTTCAAATTCGCACGATGGAGCCGCGTTATCCCCTGGTCAGCAGAAAATTGTAGATCAGCTAAGGGATGGCTTCAATCAGGCGGGTGACAAAGACAAGGTTGCCGCGGGCATCAAACTTTCGGATGAGTTTGCGAAGCTTCAAAAATTTGACAGCGCCGCATTCTACGCCGAAAAAGTAGCCCTGCTCTCCCCTGCCATTCAAAACCTCATGCGTGCGGGCGACCGTTATTACGAGGCGTACGGGTTCGCAGTTGACGAGCAAAAAGCGAAAAACCTGGGTATCAAAACCCGTGAATTTTACCAAAAAGCAATTGACCAGAATCCTGGCCTGTTGACTGCAAAAGCCAACATGGCGATGACTTACGTGAACACAGAGAACCCTATGCAGGGAATTTTGATGTTGCGCGAGGTGATCGACACGGATCCTACCAACGAATTGGCATTGTTCAATTTAGGGATCCTGTCCATGAGATCTAACCAATATTCGAAAGCTGCTGACAGGTTCAGACAGATTTTAACCAACAATCCTGCCAATACGAAAGCCAAGTTTTATCTTGGTCTCTCGCTGGTGGAATTGGGTGACAAGGAACAAGCAAGCAAAGTTCTGTCGGAGGTTAAAAAAGAGGAGAAAGATCCGGTAATCCAGCAAGCCATCGGCGAGTTGGAAGGCCGTCTGAAAAACTGATCATCAGATCATTAAGGAAATACATTACTTATTTTATAAAACGACATAATCATGCCTTGCGGAAAAAAGAGAAAAAGACATAAGATCTCCACTCACAAGAGAAAGAAAAGACTTAGAAAAAACAGACATAAGAAGAAATAATTGGTATGACCGGGTTTTAAAATATTAAGATCCGGTCATCCTTATTCACCACGTTTGTATCCCGTTAACAGTCTGATTTTCGGGAAGTTAAGTATCAACATTATCGAGCCATTCAGTTGGTTGAACATTGAGTAACGAATTACTAATCAATTCTACTCAAAAGGGAGAGCGTATAGCCCTTTTGCAGGATAAACGTCTTTTAGAATATCACGTAGAAACACCGGACCAAAGCTTTACCGTAGGCGACATCTACCTCGGTACAGTGCGGAAGCTGGTGGCTGGGCTCAATGCTGCCTTTGTAGACGTTGGTTTTGAAAAAGATGCGTTCCTGCATTACCTCGATTTGGGGCCCAATATCAACTCGCTGAACAAGCTCACCAAGGATGTTATTTCCAAGCGTACGCACTCCGGCAACTTGAAGAATTTCAAGATGGAACCGGAAATCGAGAAGCTTGGGAAAATCGACAAAGTCCTTTCTAAAAACCAGCCAATCCTGGTTCAGATTGTCAAGGAGCCTATTTCTACAAAAGGTCCAAGACTTTCCTGCGACATTTCGATAGCCGGACGGTACATTGTACTTGTCCCATTTTCCAATTCGGTCAACCTATCTAAAAAAATCACCGACAAGCAGGAACGTAACCGCTTGCAGCGATTGATGTCGTCCATTAAGCCTCAGAATTTCGGGGTGATCATCCGCACGGTGGCTACCGGCAAAGATGTGGACGAGCTCAACAAGGATTTGCAGGATTGTCTGGATAAGTGGGAAAACGGGATCAAGGCCCTGCGCGACGCCAAGCCACGCGACCGCGTGATCGGCGAAATGAACCGCGCTTCTTCTATCATCCGTGACATGCTGAACGAGTCATTCGACAGCATTACCGTGGATTCGAAGGAGGTTTACGATGATATCAAAGCCTACATTCACAACATCGCGCCGGAAAAGGAGAATATCCTGAAACTGCATAATGGCAAGAATAAGCTGTTCGAGCAATTCGGTCTTGAAAAACAGATCAAATCGTTGTTCGGACGTTCGGTGAGCTTGCCAAACGGCGGTTACCTGATCATCGAGCATACGGAAGCATTGCACGTTATCGACGTCAATAGCGGTAACAAATCCAACTCAGAAGAAGACCAGGAAGCAACTGCTTTGAGCGTCAACCTCGAAGCGGCGAAAGAAATTGCCCGCCAGTTGCGTTTGCGCGATATGGGCGGCATCATCGTCGTGGACTTTATCGACATGAAAAAGGCGGAGAACAAGCGCACGCTGTTCGACGTCATGCGCGATGAAATGAAGGGCGACCGTTCAAAATATACCGTTCTACCACTTTCAAAATTCGGTCTGCTGCAAATCACGCGTCAGCGCGTAAGGCCGGAAATGAACATCGTTACCCGGGAAACCTGCCCTACCTGCGGCGGTACCGGCACGATCCAGGCGAGCATTCTCGTGTCCGACGTGATCGCCAACAACCTCGATTACATTCTCACCAAACAGAACGAGCGCGGCATTACAATTTCGCTTCACCCGTTCCTGCATTCTTATTTCACAAAAGGATTGATTTCAGAACAGGTGAAATGGTTCTTCCATTACAAAACCTGGGTAAAACTGATTAAAGATTCGTCACTAGGCGTGGTGGATTTCAAGTTCCATAACCGTTATGGGGAGGAGATTGAGATTGTGCCGACGAACTAGGGCCTGATGACGGCCCGACCGCGGACCGCCGATTGGTGATTGTAGTTATTTTCCTTTCCAGATCGGTTCTCGCTTTTCTTTGAAGGCTAATGCACCTTCTTGGGCATCTTCTGTTTGAAGCAGTTTGTACAATTCGCTTTTCAGAAATGCATGCTGCTCGCTTTGAGGTAGGTTCTGTATTTTTTGCAACCCTTGTATTCCTGATTGTATTGCCAACGGCGCGCTGTTGCAAATCTGCATGGCTAATGCATTCACTTCTGTTGCAATCTTTTCTCTATCCGCCAAATGCGTAACCAAACCCATTTCCAGCGTTTCTTGCCCTGAATAGGCTCTTCCCGTGACGGACATTTCGAGAATCTTTCTTTGAGGTATAATCGGCAATAGCGATGCCATCACCTGCATCGGCCAGATGCCGCGTTTGATCTCCGGCAAACTGAATGTCGCTTCCGGAACGCTGAAAACAAATGTGCAGCCGCATATCATAAGAAATCCTCCCGCAAGTACCGGCCCTTCGACCTGGGCTATGCAGGGTTTCAGCAATTCACTGAATGCGTCTCCAAGTCTTGCTTCCTCCCGGATTGTTGGCAAATTTGGATTTAAAGTATTAGCTGACGTGTCGTGAAATGCACTCAAATCGGCGCCGGCGCAGAAAACCGGGCCTTCCGCTTTTAAAACTACACAGCGAATATCAGCCTCATAATGCGCATAGGCAAGCGCGAAGATGATTTCCTCAGCCATCGTCGGCGTGAATGCGTTCCGCTTCCCGGGCCGGGCTAAGGTGATGGTAAAAAGATGCCCGGCCTTTGCAGTTTTGATGTGCAAAAACCGGACATTATCAAAAGCACTGATGTCTTCCTGGGTGTAGAATCGCATGCCAAAACACGTTTAGTTCGCGATGGCAAGTATAGCAAATTATCGGGTTACGACACCCTCGACCATTTTAATATACTGTGCAATGCCCTCTTCAATTTCATGCAGATAGATAAATTCATCCGCGCTATGTGAGCGGGCAGAATGCCCCGGGCCCATTTTCAACGACGGGCAATCGAGCAGCGCCTGATCTGACGTTGTAGGCGAACCATAGGCATTACGTCCCAGTTTCAACCCTTCCTGTACGATTGGATGGTCCATTGGGATACTCGAAGGCCTCAAACGGATGGAGCGAGGTGCTACTTCGGACTGAATATTAGCCTTGATCTCGGAAATAACCTCCTCCAAAGTATACTGATCTGTCACACGCACATCGATCGTGAATGTACACGCATCAGGCACCACATTATGCTGTGTGCCTGCATTGATAATCGTCACCGACATCTTGATCGGCCCGAGCGTTGGCGATACTTTGGGAAACTTGTACTCAGTAATCCACTGAATATCTTTCAGCGCCTTGTAAATCGCATTCTCTCCTTCCTCTCGCGCTGCGTGACCGGAAATGCCTTTTGCAGTACAATCCAATACCAGGAGACCTTTTTCTGCAACCGCCAAATGCATTTCCGTAGGCTCTCCCACAATCGCAAATGCAATTTCAGGAAGCTCGGGCGCCACGATTTCGAGGCCCTCTTTTCCGGATATCTCCTCTTCGGCGGTTGTAGCAATCGCGACATTATAAGTAAGATCTTCCCTTTCGTAGAAGTAACAGAACGTAGCAATCAGCGACACCAGGCATCCGCCGGCGTCGTTACTACCCAATCCGTACAACTTCCCATCCTGCTCAATGGCTTTGAATGGATCAAGTGTCCACGATTTGTTAGGCTTAACCGTATCGTGGTGCGAATTGAGCAGCATTGTGGGCTTGGCCGCATCGAAATGCTTGTTGAAAGCCCAGAGATTGTTCTTTTTGGTATGAAAAGGAATGTTCTTTTTGGTAAAGAAATCTGCCAGAATTTTCGCTGTATGCTCCTCTTCCTTGCTGAAAGATGGCGTCTCAATGAGGTTTTTTAAAAGCTCAATGGCCTCCTTGGAGAGCGTTTGTAGGTTTTCCAAAGTGTTTACCATCTTACCTGTCCGTCACCTTTAACAATCCATTTCTCGGTTACCAGTTTTTCTAACGCAAATGGGCCCCTGGCATGCAATTTCTGGGTCGAAATACCGATTTCCGCCCCTAATGCAAACACGCCGCCGTCTGTAAAGCGGGTGGACGCATTGGCATATACCGAAGCGGCATCTACCTCTTTCAAAAAGGTTTCGATAGCTTCTTCATTAGTTGAAATAATAGCTTCTGAATGTCTCGAAGAGTAGTTTTCGATTTGTTTCAAAGCATCTTCCAGTCCGTCGACGATTTTCACCGAGCATTTGAAATCCAGGAATTCCTTTCCGAAATCATCTTCGCTGGCATGTTGTAAATAGGGATACTCCGCTTTTTGGAGAATATCAAAAGACTCTTCATCCGCGAAAACCTCCACATTCCATTTAATAAAGTCTTCTTTCAGTTTTGGCAAAAATGTGCCTGCCACTTCCCTGTCAACCAACACGGTATCCAACGCATTGCAGGCAGCGGGTTTTGAAACCTTCGCATTCACCACGATCTGCGCGCCCTTATCGAGGTCGCCTGTTTTTTCAATATAAGTATGACAAACGCCCGCGCCGGTTTCAATGGTAGGTACCAACGAATTCTGGCGAACGAATTTGATCAGTCCTTCCGAGCCACGTGGGATGATGATATCCACATATTGAATGGCCGTCAGCAACTCCGCCACAAACTCGCGGCCGGTGGGCAGCAATGTGACAGCAGCCGATGGCACACCAAACTCCGCCAGTGACTCATGGATAAGCCCTACCAGGTAAGTATTGGAATGCTGCGCTTCCTTACCGCCTTTGAGCACGCACGCATTCGCGGAGCGCAGGCATAATGAAGCGACATCAATGGTCACATTCGGGCGCGATTCATAGATAACGCCTACCACGCCCAGCGGCACGGCAATTTTCTTTAATGATAGCCCTTGCTGAATGGTTTTTTCTACAAAAACTTCACCCGTCGGGTCCGGGAGCCCGGCTACCTCAATCAGGCTTTGCGCCAGTTCGTTGATCCGCTTCTGATTCAGGAGCAGGCGGTCCTTTTTCGGGTCGGCATCATCCATCAAATCCAGGTCTTTCTGGTTTTCGGCGATGATGTTTTCGGCATTAGCCAGCACTTTCGCAGCGAGATTGATCAGCAGATCAGCCCTTTGCCTGTCTGTCAGCCGGCGAACGGTAGCTGATGCCTCCCGCGCTTCCTTTAATTGAGGTACTATCGATTCCATTATAACAAAACTATATCATTGGCATGTGCCACTTCAAAATTCACTGTTTTCAGGTTTGTGCGGATCGCGGACGACGTCACGCGTGCGCGTGCGACCGCGATCATTTCATCTTCCGAAGAATATATTTCGATGATCTCCCCCGCTTCAAAATCACCCGTCACCTCGGCAACGCCTACCGCGAGCAAACTCTTACGTTTCAATAATGCTTTGGACGCGCCTTCGTCCACACGCAGCGTACCAGATACAAGACCACCGCTTCCCAACCAGCGGTTACGCGCCGATAATGTGCTCTTGCCCGGCGTGATCAATGTTCCTGCTTCGCCTTTTAATGCATTCAGCAGTTCATTTTGTTGGTTCATTCCAAAAATCACTACGCGGATTGCCATTCTGGACGCCAGTTTAGCGAAAGTCAGCTTCGAAGCCATTCCGCCGAGCCCAAGGAAAGATTTATCAGTCCTGACAAACTTAAAAACCTCGTTCACATTGGATACGTTCCGCAGGATTTTGCCTTCCTCATCCAGCAACCCGCCGACCGATGTACAGAACATCAATGATTCAGCGCCAAAACCGACAGCCAGCAAAGTAGCGAGCTCATCATTATCCGAAAATTTCAGCTCACGATCGCTTACCACGTCGTTTTCATTCACGATCGGGATAATGTCATTAGCCCACAGCTCTTCGAATGTTTCTTTGAGTTGCAGGAATTTGTTGCGGTTAGCGAAATGCTGACGCTCGCAAAGGCTCTGGGCAATGTAAATCTTGTTCGGGGCGAAATAGGTGGCGTAGAGACCCACTAGCAGCGGGTTACCGACGGAAGCGGCAGCCTTTCGCTGGGTCATTGTGCCCTTATAGTCATTGATATATGCCTTACCAGCTCCCACCGCTCCCGAAGAAACGATGATAATGCGGTACTGGGAATGAATTTCCGAAACCTGCCGGGCTATTTCGGAAATGATCCTGACATCAGGTTCACCCGAAGGAAGCGTGATAGAGGCCGTCCCGAACTTTATGACGAGAATAGGTTTTGACACTTTGGTATTCAAATAAGCGGCACCATCACGGTTATTTCCGATGCCCGGTAATCAATCTGGCGGCAAAAATACTTCTTTTCAGGCGAAAACGGATGCTACTAGCATACCCGCAGTGCATTTGGCACATTATAATTCGCTTAAAAAGGTACCGTTAAAGGTTCTCCTGAGCTTTAATCCTTTTTGCAGCTCGTCGAGATACTGATCGCGTGGGATCTCTATTGCGCCGTAGCGGAGTACATTATCATTGATAAATTGCGTATCCAACAAGGCGAAGCGGTTCACTTTGAGGATCTGTATCAAGTAGTGGAACGCGACTTTCGACGCATTACTTTCGATCGAAAACATCGATTCACCAAAAAACACCCCATTAATCGAAACGCCATACAGCCCTCCAACCAGCCGGTCTTCACGCCAGGCCTCGACGCTATGCGCGTAACCGATCTCGTGCAAGGCAGTGTAAGAAGCAATGATTTCCTCCGAAATCCACGTCCCTGGCTCCGTTGTACGAGGGAGCGCACACCCGCGCATAACGCCCTCGAAAGCGGTATCGATCCGGATATCGAAATGCCTTTTATTGAGCACCGGCCGGAGCGATTTGGAGGGCTTGTAGGTATCTATCGGAATTACAGCCCGCGGATTGGGCGAGTACCAGTAAATCGTTCCATCCGCCTCGGCCATTGGAAATATGCCATTAATATAGCCGTTGAGAAGGTCGTCGGTACTGATTGCAGACATGAAAGCCACTGAATTAAGGAATAATATTGTTGATCGAAGTGTGAATAGTACAAAAACGGGTGCACATGCAAGTTCGACGTTTAAAACTTTACCGTCCAAAACGAACCATAAAAATATATCTTCTGTTTCTTTGCTGTAAGATTTTTTTTTTGAAAATTTGCAGCCTCTTAGACGCACAAGCAAGTCAATGAATCACAACGGCATACATACAGTTCTGCATACTACGCCTTTCCGATTCAGGTCCCCAAGGACCGCATAATCTCTTTTTACCTACGTGGTAATATCTAATCCCCACAATTTTCTTACAATTTCTAGACGTCCCATCGTTTGTCTCTGGGTATAGTTAATTATTGTCTTGAACATTTTGTCAGCATAGTCATCAATGAAAAATACCGAAGTAGTGGGCAGTAAGTTTATCATACAGACTGCCAATGAAAATCATCTCCATTACGCTGAGCGGATCTGCGCGGAAATGGAGGAGAGCGCCAAAAAGCGTGGTACCGGTATAGCCAAACGTTCCCCTGTGTATATCATGGAGAAAATGGTGGAAGGAAAAGCTATCATAGCCACTACCGACACCGGCGAATGGGTAGGGTTTTGTTACATCGAAACCTGGGAGCACGGAAAATTCGTAGCGAATTCAGGGCTGATCGTACATCCTGATTTCCGCAACAGCGGCATGGCGAAGGCTATTAAAATGAAAGCTTTCGAATTGTCGCGCCAAAAATATCCTGATGCCAAAATTATCGGTATCACTACGAGCCTGCCGGTGATGAAAATCAACTCGGACCTGGGCTACGAGCCTGTTACATTCAGTGAATTGCCCGCCGACGACGCATTCTGGAAAGGCTGCGCGAGCTGCGTGAATTACGACGTACTTACCCGGACCGGCAGAAAACACTGCCTTTGCACGGGTATGATGTATGATCCGGAAGATAAAAAACCTGCCGCGACGCCTACCAGCGGAAGCGAAACGGCCACCGAAAGCCATACCTGGGATTTCTTGAAGGAATCGAGCCTCTACGAGCGCTGGATGCGCATTAAGCAACGCATTTTGCTGCGAAGGGAAGAACGTGCCAAAAAGAAAAACGCCGGGGCCGTGCTGGTACATTAATGTGCCGCACACTTTGATAGATATCGTATCTTATTTTAATACCCCGCCCGGCAACCGAAATGGCCCGAAGCGGGGTATTTTTTGTTACTTTTGCACCGCAAATCAAGCATTTAGTCAGAATTAGAATTTATATATAATGTCACAGCCCAAAGTAGTATTAGCGTTTAGCGGGGGACTTGATACCTCCTTTTGTGTAAAATATTTAGCCGAAGACAGAGGTTACGAAGTGTACTCGGTTTTGGTTGACACCGGTGGTTTCTCGGACGAAGAGCTGAAAACCATCGAAGCGAATGCCTATGCTTTGGGCGTGAAGCAACATGCTACGGTTTCCAAAACCAGGGAATATTACAATGATTGTATCAAATACCTGATCTTCGGTAATATCCTGAAAAACAATACTTATCCCCTTTCGGTAAGCGCAGAGCGTATTTTCCAGGCGGTTGCAGTGGCGGAATATGCCAAAGAAATCGGTGCGAGCGCGATCGCGCATGGAAGCACTGGTGCCGGTAACGACCAGGTTCGTTTCGATATGGCGTTCCGCATCATTGTTCCGGAAGCCGAAATCATCACCCCGATCCGCGACCTGAAACTGTCCCGCGAGGCCGAAATCGAATACCTGACCGCGAAAGGCGTTTCCCGTGACTGGACCAAAGCTGCATACAGCATTAATAAAGGCCTTTGGGGAACATCGGTAGGTGGGAAAGAAACATTGACTTCCGACCAATACCTCCCGGAATCGGCATGGCCTACACAAATCACCAAAACAGAGCCTGAGCGCATCACTTTAGAATTTGTAAATGGTGAATTAAAGGGCGTTGCCGGCGAAAGTTTTGAAAACTCGGTAACCGCTATTCAAAAGCTGGCAGAGATTGCTCAGCCGTTCGGAATCGGTCGGGATATTCACGTGGGCGACACCATTATCGGTATCAAAGGCCGCGTAGGTTTTGAAGCTGCTGCTCCGTTGATCATTATCAAAGCGCATCATACCCTTGAGAAGCATGTTTTGACAGAACAACAATTGTACTGGAAAGAGCAGCTTTCGAACTGGTACGGCAGCCTGCTCCACAAAGGGCAGTTTGTAGAGCCGGTCATGCGCAACATCGAAACATTCCTGGGCGACACGCAGTCGCACGTGACAGGTAAAGTGCATGTATACCTAGCACCGCATCGCTTCCATGTAGAAGGTATTGAGTCGCCATTTGATCTGATGTCATCGAAATTCGGCAGCTACGGCGAAATGAACAATGCATGGACCGGCGACGACGTACGCGGCTTCTCAAAAGTAGCTTCGAACCAGGTAATGATTTATGGGAAGGTAAGTGACTCGGTAAATCAGTAATTAAAATGAGTTTATCGACGAATATAAATATTGGCATCATCGGCGCCGCTGGATATACCGGCGGCGAGTTGATCAGAATCCTGGTAAATCACCCCAACGTAACTATCGCATTCGCGCATAGCAAGAGCCAGGCTGGTAAGCCGGTTTACGCGACGCATACGGATCTACTCGGAGACACGGAATTGGTATTTTCCGGCGACGACATTCAGCCATTACTGGATCAGCCAGGTTTGAATGCGATTTTCCTGTGCTCCGGCCATGGCGAGTCAAAGAAGTTTCTGGATGAATATCAATTGCCGGAAACTGTAAAAGTAATCGACCTCAGCACGGATTTCCGGAATGAGTCGAATGGCTTTGTATATGGCTTGCCGGAGTTGCAGCGTGAGCAGATTAAAAGTGCGACTAAAATCGCCAACCCTGGTTGCTTTGCAACAAGCATCGAATTAGCGGTATTGCCACTCGCCAAGGCAGGTCTGATTAAAGACGACGTCCATGTGAGCGCGGTTACGGGCAGTACGGGTGCGGGACAAGCGCTGAGTGCGACCACGCATTTCACCTGGCGCAACAATAATATGTCGATCTACAAGGCATTCTCGCACCAGCATTTGACCGAGATCAAAATGACTTTCGGCAAGTTGCAGGCAGGTTTTGATAAGGCTGTGAATTTTGTACCGTATCGTGGCGACTACACGCGGGGTATTATCGCCAATGTGTATACCCGTTTTGCGGGGACTTTGGAAGAAGCAAAAGAACTTTACAAAAGCTACTATGCCTCGCACCCATTCACGCACGTGAGCGACACGCCGATTGATTTGAAGCAGATTGTGAATACCAACAAATGCTTCGTTCACCTGGAAGTGCACGACGGCCAACTGCTGATCACGAGCATTATCGATAACCTGACCAAAGGTGCATCGGGACAAGCCGTTCAGAATATGAACCTGATGTTCGGCTTGCCTGAGCATGCAGGGCTGCGGTTGAAGGCGCCGGCGTTTTAATTCACTTTTAGAATCTAAATAAGATCAGACAATGTCACACCTATTTGACGTCTACCCCATTTACGATATCGAACCGGTGAAAGCCGAAGGCAGCTACCTCTGGGACCAGCATGGTACCAAGTACCTCGACCTTTACGGCGGCCACGCGGTGATTTCCGTCGGCCATTGCCATCCGTATTATGTGGATAAGCTGACGAAGCAATTGAATGCGATCAGCTTTTACTCCAATTCTGTAAAGATTTCCATACAGGAAGAATTGGCAGAGAAACTGGGTGAGCTTTCGGGCTATCCTGACTACAAGCTGTTCCTCTGCAACTCCGGCGCGGAAGCGAATGAGAACGCATTGAAACTGGCTTCTTTCCACAATGGCAGAACGAAGGTGATTTCTTTCACCAAATCATTCCACGGCCGGACGGCCGGTGCGGTTGCTGCAACGGATAACCCATCCATTGTAGCTCCCATCAATTACAAAGAACACGTTACTTTCCTGCCATTCAATGATGCGGCTGCTGCCGAGGAAAGCATTACCGACGAAGTTTGCGCGGTGATTGTGGAAGGTATTCAGGGCGTGGGAGGCATCAATGTTTGTACCGACGAGTTTTTGCAAACATTAAGACGCAAATGCGATGAAACAGGCGCGATTCTCATCCTCGACAGTGTGCAATGCGGCTACGGGCGGACGGGCAAGTTCTTCTCGCACCAGTTCAGCGGCATTACGCCCGACATTATGTCGATGGCTAAGGGCATGGGCAATGGCTTCCCAATCGGCGGGATACTGATCTCTGCGAAATTCAAAGCGAGCTATGGTTTGCTGGGAACAACCTTCGGTGGTAACCACCTGGCGTGCGCCGCGGGCGTGGCGGTGCTGGATATTATGAAAGAAGAAAACCTGATCGCGAATGCAGCGGAGATCGGCGATTACCTGCTGGAAGGCATTAAGGCGATTGGAGGCTATAAGGAATTGAGAGGCCGCGGACTGATGATCGGGATCGAGTATGATTTCCCTGTGAAAGATTTGCGCAACAAGCTTCTGTTTGAACACAAAATGTTCACAGGTGTGGCTGGCGCGAACACGATCCGCCTCCTGCCATCGCTCGCATTGGGGAAAACCGAGGCCGATTTGTTCCTCGAAGCATTGAAAAAAGAAGTATCTGTTGCGGCTGTTTGATTTTTTTGAACTAATACCATCCTTGTCCTAGTTGAGAATAGGAACACCTATCTCCGAAATTTTAACCTGAATGAAACACTTTCTGTCCATTAAAGACGTCGCCGATCTCCCACAGCTCATTACCAGTGGCATTGCTGCTAAAAAGGATCCGTTTGCGGACCAGGCGCTGGGGAAAAACAAAACCATAGGTCTCTTGTTTTTCAATTCGAGTTTAAGGACGAGGATCAGCACCCAAAAGGCTGCTCAGAACCTTGGCCTGAACGTGATCACGATGAATGTGGGCCAGGATGGTTGGGGACTGGAAATGGAAGAGGGTGTAATCATGAACGGCGACAAGGCTGAGCACGTGAAAGAAGCGGCGGCGGTCATCGGTAGCTATTGCGATATCATCGGGATCCGGTCGTTCGCAGGCTTGCAGGATCGTGACAAGGATTATGCGGAAATCGTTTTTCAGCAATTTAAAAAATATGCACAGGTACCGATCATAAACCTCGAATCGGCGACGCGGCACCCGCTGCAATCGCTGGCCGACTGTATTACGATCGAAGAATTCAAGCTGAAACAACGCCCGAAAGTAGTGCTTACCTGGCTGCCGCATTTCAAAGCATTGCCGCAGGCGGTAGCTAATTCATTTTGCGAATGGATGAACCCAATGGACGTCGAGCTCGTGATCACGCATCCCGAAGGATATGATTTGTCTCCCGAATTTGTAGGTAAAGGCCAGGTAATCTACGACCAGGACAAGGCATTGGAAGGCGCCGATTTTGTATATGGTAAAAACTGGTCGTCGTACAATGAATATGGCAAGGTATTGAATACCGACCCGTCGTGGATGATTACCGAGGCCAAAATGGCTTTGACCGACAATGGTAAATTCATGCACTGCCTGCCCGTACGCCGCAATATGAAGGTGGCCGACGAAGTGCTCGACGGCCCGCGTTCGCTGGTGATAGAGCAGGCCGCCAACCGCGAATGGTCGGCGCAGGCGGCATTGAAAGAGGTCTTGTTAGGATTGTAATCGCTATTTTTGCTAGACTGAATACGAAAAGGGGCAGTCGCACCGCAGCGGGCCTCTCATTATGAAACTGTTAATGAAATGAGTACAACCACATTGGCTCAACCCTTCGATACTACAACGCTGAATGAAGTCCGTAAAACCGGCGTACTGATCGTGAACCTGGGCACGCCCGACAGCCCTTCTGTACCCGACGTGCGCAAGTACCTACGTCAGTTCCTGATGGACGAGCGCGTGATCGATATCCCTTATCTCAACCGTTGGTTTCTGATCAACCTGGTCATCGCACCTTTTCGCGCGCCGAAATCTGCAAAAGTGTACAAACAGCTTTGGCGGCCAGACGGCTCTCCGCTGAAAACGTATGGTTACTCTGTAAAAGATAAATTACAGAAAGTACTCGGCGAGAATTATGTAGTCGAACTGGCGATGCGTTACCAGAACCCGAGCATTGAAAAGGCGCTCACTGCATTGCGCAAGGAATGCCTGACGGAAATCATCGTCGTGCCATTCTTCCCGCAATATGCGTCCGCGTCTACCGGTTCGGTGTATAAAGAAGTAATGCGTGTCGTGAAAGACTGGGAAGTGCTGCCTGAAATCCGTTTTGTGAACCGCTTCCTTGAACATCCCAAGTTCATCAAGGGTTTTGTGGATTTAGGTAAAAAATACATGGCTCAGCATGATTACGACCATTTCGTGTTCAGCTACCACGGCTTGCCCGAGCGGCAGATTACCAAAGGCGATGTTACCGGCCATTTTTGCCAGTTCGGTAGCTGCTGCGACAAGCTCGATCACCGCAACCAGCATTGCTACCGAGCCCAATGCTTTGAAACGACGCGCTTGCTGGTGAAAGGAATGGGTATTCCAGAAGGCAAGTATACTACCTGCTTTCAGTCGCGATTGGGCAAAAATCCCTGGATCAAACCTTATACCGATGAGGTAATCCCTGAATTGACTAAAAAAGGTGTCAAAAGCGCATTAGCATTTTCTCCCGCATTCGTAGCCGACTGTCTGGAAACGACGATTGAAGTGGGTGAAGAATATAAAGAGCTATTCGAGAAAGAAGGCGGCCAGCACTGGCAGCTCGTCGAAAGCCTCAACGACAGCGATATCTGGGTAGAATGCCTTGAAGATATCATCAAAAACCCGGCCGCCTGATTCAGGGGCCGGGTTTTGGCTTTTTAGAGGAATACCTCTTTTATAAAATAATGCTTTCTTTCTTGTAAAGGCCGATCAGCGTCTCGGCAGCATAATCGATCTCTGCTTCGGTGTTGTACTTCCCAAACGAGAAACGCACGTTAGCACGGTTTTCATCGATTCTGAGCTCATTCAGCACATGCGAGCCAATGTCGGTACCACTCGAACACGCGCTGCCGCCAGAAACGGCAATTCCGGCGATGTCGAGGTTGAACAGCAGCATATCGCTGATATCCGACGGCGGCAGGCTTACGCTCAAAACAGTGTAAAGGCTTTTGCCTAACTCGCCTGAATTTCCGTTGAACGTCACACCTTCGATGCCGTCTTTCAGCTTACCGATCATACGCCCTTTCAGGCCTTCGATGTGTTGCTGATGCGCATCCATATCACGGTAAGCTATTTCCAATGCCTTCGCTAATCCTACGATGCCATAAATATTCTCAGTCCCTCCGCGCATGTTACGCTCCTGCGCGCCCCCGTGTACGAAAGGATTTATTTTAATACCGGGACGAACGTACAAAAACCCGATGCCTTTCGGCCCATTGAACTTGTGCGCCGCACCGACGATGAAATTCGTTTTCAGTTTTTGCAGGTCATGGCGATAATGACCCATCGTCTGCACGGTGTCGCTATGAAAAATGGCGTCGTACTTTTCGCAAATATCACCGGCCGTTTCAAGGTCGAGCAGGTTGCCTATCTCGTTGTTGCCATGCATCAGGGAAACCAGCGAACGCGGTTTCGAAGCAAGTAATGCGTCCAGATGTTGCAGATCAACCTCACCTTTTGCATTCAAATTCACAAAACTCAGCTCGATCACGCCCAGCTTTTTGAGGTGCTCCAGCGTATGCAATACCGCGTGGTGCTCAATGCGCGAGGTAATGGCATGTTTCAGGCCAAATGTCTCGATGCTCGAACGGATAGCAGTATTATCGGCCTCGGTACCGCCCGAGGTGAAAAATATCTCGGCCGGCGCTGCATTCAGGATTCCCGCGATACTCTTCCTGGCCCGCTCGATGGATGAACGCACGGCGCGACCGTAAGAATGAATGGAAGAAGGGTTACCGAATTGCTCGGTCATCAGCGGCAGCATGGCTTCCAGAACCTCGGGGTCCAGCTGCGTCGTAGCCGCATTGTCCAGGTAGACTTTCATTGGGATATAAAATTAGAAAGATCACTCATCGTCTTTTTCGACAATAAGTGACCTGAATTAGCTTAGCAACAGCTTTATTATTTCTTCGGTTCCGAAATAATTTCCTTGATATCGGAAATGATCTTATTGGCAAGGCTCGTAGCAGTAGTCTGCGTCTCCGATTCCGAGTAAATACGGATGATCGGCTCGGTATTCGACCGGCGCAAATGCACCCATTCGCGGTCAAATTCGATCCGGACACCGTCCACAGTATTCACCGGCTGTTTGGAATAGCGTGTCTGAATACGGTCCAGGATGTTATCGACGTTGATTTCCGGCGTAAGCTCGATCTTGTTTTTAGAAATATAATAATTCGGATAAGACCTTCTCAAAACCGACGCTTTCTTGCCCGATTTAGCCAGATGCGTCAGGAACAATGCAATACCCACCAATGCATCACGGCCGTAGTGGCTTTCAGGGTAAATAACCCCTCCATTACCTTCTCCGCCGATTACCGCTTTATTGGCTTTCATGGCATTCACCACATTTACCTCTCCTACCGCCGAAGCCAGATACTCACCACCGGCTTTGATCGTCACGTCGCGTAATGCGGCGGTCGACGAGAGATTGGAAACGGTATTGCCCGGCGTGTGTTTCAAAACGTAATCCGCAACGGCTACAAGCGTGTATTCTTCTCCAAATGGTGTACCGTCCTCGCACATGAGCGCAAGTCTGTCCACATCGGGATCCACGACGATACCCAGGTTATAGGAACCATTGTTCAATTCTTTGCTGATATCGTGCAAATGCTCCGGAAGCGGCTCGGGATTATGTGCGAAGTTACCGGTTGGCTCGCAATTCAGCTTTTTAATGCTTTTCGCATCGACCCCCAACGCTTCGAGTAGCATCGGTACCGCTATGCCGCCGGTCGAGTTGACCGCGTCTACAACGACCCTGAAATTCGCATTTTTGATTGCCTCCACGTCAACCAATGCCAATGAAAGCACGTGGTCAATATGTTTTTGCAGGTAAGTACTGTCGGTTGAATAGCTGCCGAGCTTCTTCACATCAGGAAAAAGAAAATCTTCCTGATCCGCAATGCGCAACACTTCGGCGCCTTCCGCTTCTGAAATAAATTCTCCTTCGTTGTTGAGCAGTTTGAGGGCATTCCACTGGATCGGGTTGTGGCTTGCTGTCAGGATGATCCCGCCCGCCGCTCCTTCCGCTTGCACGGCTATCTCGACAGTCGGGGTGGTAGAAAGGCCAAGATCGAGCACATTAAGCCCTACACCCTGCAAAGTACCGGCTACCAGACGACTTACCATTTCACCGGAAAGCCTGGCATCCCTGCCGATCACGACCTTCAAATTCTGTGGATTTGTACGCCTCACCCATGTCCCGTATGCAGCAGCAAACTTAACAACATCAATCGGAGTCAGCGCCTCACCCGACTTTCCACCCACTATTCCCCTGATTCCTGAGATAGATTTAATTAACGTCACGATCTAGAATTCCTCTTTATGTTTAGTTGCAAAAATACTAAATTCCCTCTCCGCAATTAGATTTTTCTACAAACAAAAAACAATAATTGAGTTTCTGGACACCTAATTTACGCCTGGTCACAGCTTTACTGATTTGCCGGAGAACCGGTGATAATATACGTTTTCGGGTACGATTTGGCAGTTATACATTCGAAATCTGACCCATTTTACCGAACACCGGGTCCATCCATTCCAACGACAATTTTTGTACCGAATTACTCAGCAGAGCACTCCATTGCTTACCCACATAATCCAGGTCGTCCTTCTCGAAACGATGCTCCACAAGCCGGAATGAGTCCTTTTCGTACATAACGACATCTATCGGGTAGTCAACGTCGTTGGAGCTTACGCGGGTCGAATCGAAGGACAAAAAGCCAATTTTCAGCGCGTCTTGCATCGACGACTCGAATTTGAGGCTCCGGTACAAAAGCGGCTTGCCGTAACCCGAATTACCAATGATGATAAACGGCGAGCCGTCGCCCACCTCCACCCAGTTGCCTTCGGGATATAAAAGAAATAGCTTATGCTCCGAATCGTGTTCGAGCTGCCCGCCCACAATCGCAAACAGGTTGAACACCAACCCCGCATTGTTAAGCGCGTACCGGTCCTCATCGGCTACCCGGCGCACCTGCTGCCCCAATGCATTCACGGCCTTGTAAAGCTTGTCGAATGAAGTGTCCCGCTCTTCCAGGACTTCTTTGAAATAGGTTATTGCCTTGTCGCGCACCGACCGCAAACCCGAGGTCATTATAAAAATCGAATGCTTATCAGACTGGTAAACAGATACTTTCTTATTGGTAGAAACCTCGGTTCCGGAGGTAAGGCGTGTATCGGCAATGGCCACCAGGCCGGATGCGACTTTGATACCCAGGCAATATGTCATGTCTTAGCAGCTCAGTGATGATAGAGTCGCTAAGATATAAAAGTTTTGATCAGTTCATCCACTGGCTTTTGAAATGCCCCAGGCTCTGGCTTTGCGACTGCGCGGTCTCCAATCCGAAGTACATATCGAAGATTTTGTTATCGACCTCGTTGTTCTTGATCTGGAATTTGTCAAGGTATTCGTGCAGTCCCATTTTAAACACATCCTCCACATCGGTGAATTCCAGCTCGCTCCGGATCTTGCTCAATGCGCGCTCCGCAGGGTTGGTATAGCCGCGTTCGGGGATGGAGCCGGCTATCGCATAGAGCGACAATTCCGCCTGGCGCACGCAATAAGCGATCGAGCGTGGGAAAAGCTTGTCCAGGATCAGGAACGCCACGATGTTCATCGGCGTCAGCGCGCGGTGCGTTTGCCGGTACATATTATAGGCGCTCACCGATTTCAGCACGGCGGTCCAAAGCATCAGGTCGAGTGTGGAACCCGAGGTGCCCGAATCCTGCAACAATGTAAAATACTTCACATCCAGGAAGCGCGAGCATTTGTCGGCCCGCTCGATATGCCTTCCAAGCCTTCCGAAATGCCAGGCCTCATTACGTGTGATCGACGAGTCGACTACCCCGTGGAAAAGCTGGCAGTTTTTACGGATATCCGTGAAATACGACTGCATATGATCCATATTGCGGAAATCGTCGGGCGAAGTTCCCCTAATGGTGAGGTAAAACGTGTTGATACTCTCCCACATTTCCTTCGAGATCGTCTCGCGGATCGTACGTGCATTCTCCCGGGCCTCATACAGGCAGCTGATGATCGAGTTCGGATTGCGTTTATCGAATGTCATGAAATGGATGACATCCTCCTTCGTAGGCTTATCGTAGTACTTATAAAAGAGGAAGTGGTCGGCTGTTGCGATCAAAAGCGGCTCCCATTGCTCGTCCACATCGGGTGGAAGATCGAGGGCAAGGTTAAAATTAACTCCCACGAAACGCGCGTAATTCTCAACCCGTTCCATGTAACGATTCATCCAATAAATAGAATTCGCAACTCGGCTCAACATAAGTGGAAAGTAATATCTCTAAAAATGTAAATCAGAATAATTATAATGCGATCAAACCAAAATACCTAATAATATTTTGCAAATACAAGCATATGCAAAAAGTTATATTATTTCCTTACAAATTATTATTCTACAATAATTTCCCCGCCCATCTTGGAATCTTCCCGAAACCTTTAAAATTTGTAACTTAACCTTTCATCAAACCATAACCCGTATTTCCTGTGTCAAAGAAAGAACAATTTATTGCAGCAATTCAGAAATCCTATCAAACTGACAAACCTGTAATTCATTTGGGGTCGGCCATACTCGACGGCGAGATTATCGGCGAGGCCCGCGTAAACCTTCCCTTGCGCATGATGAACCGCCACGGACTGGTAGCCGGAGCTACGGGATCGGGGAAAACGCGTACGCTGCAGGTATTCGCCGAACAGCTTTCAGCAGCAGGTGTGCCCGTTTTCATGTCCGACATTAAGGGCGACCTTTCGGGTATTGCACAGCCAGGCAAAACGAATGCAGCCCTGGAAGAACGCGCACAAATACTGGGAACCGTTTTCGAGCCAAAAGGATTTCCTGTCGAGCTATATTCGCTGAGCGGCAACAAAGGCGCACAAATGCGTGCTACGGTGCTGGAATTCGGGCCGATATTGCTTTCCAAAATCTTCGAACTGAACGAAACCCAGGCCGGCGTGCTCGCTATCCTGTTCAAATATGCCGACGACAAGGACCTCCCGATGGTGGACCTGAACGACCTGAAAAAAGTCCTCAACTACCTCGCCGAAGGCCCGGGCGCCGATGAAATCAAAGCCGATTACGGTACCATTTCCGCGTCCACAGCCGGCACGATCCTGCGTAAAATCGTCGCATTGGAACAACAAGGTGTGGGTACCATTTTCGGAGAACGGTCATTCGACATTTCCGACCTGATCAACAAAGTCGACGGCCAGGGCGTGATCAGCCTCCTCAACGTCTCCGATGTGCAGGACAGGCCCGCATTGTTCTCGACATTCATGCTGAGCCTTCTGGCTGAATTATACCATAAACTGCCCGAAGCGGGGGATCTGGACAAACCTAAACTGGTTTTCTTCCTCGACGAAGCGCATTTGCTCTTCAAAGACGCCCCAAAAGCCTTTCTCGAACAGATCGAGCAAGTTGTAAGGCTCATCCGTTCCAAAGGCGTGGGTATTTTCTTCTGCACGCAAATGGCGCAGGACGTGCCGGTATCGGTGCTCGGCCAGTTGGGTAACCGCGTGCAGCACGTGCTCCGCGCATTTACGCCGCAGGATGCCGAGGGATTGAAACAGACGGTCAAAACTTACCCTAAATCGGATTTCTATACGATCGATCAGCTCCTGACCACGCTCGGTATCGGCCAGGCATTGATTACAGTTTTGAATGAAAAAGGGATCCCTACCGAAGTCGCCGCCACGCATTTAATGCCGCCCGCTTCTATTATGGGGCCAATGGTGCAGGCAGATTACGACAAGCACGTGCAGCAATCGGATGTTTATACCAAATACAAAGACCCTATCGACCCTGAAAGCGCCTATGAAATCCTGACCAAAAGAATGGAGGAACACGCACGCGTAGAAACAGAGGCGAAGGAAGCGGAAGTACAGGCGAAAGTGGAGGCCAAAAAGGAGAAAGAACAAACGAGCATGATCTCCGACGCGCTCAACTCGCCATTAGCAAAACAAATCGGCCGTGAAGTCGTACGTGGCGTTTTTGGAATGCTGTTTGGCAAGAAAACGACCACGCGGAAAAGTGGCGGAGGGTTGTTTGGATTTTAACAGCCTGTCACGCTGAGGGAAGTATTGAAAATGTTAGCCTGAGCCTAAATGTCACGCTGAGCGCAGTCGAAGCGCATGTACGATGTTCCCGTACAGACTGCCTTCGACCGCCGGGCGGCCCCGTCCGCTCAGGCTGACAATTGCACTGAGCCTGACCGTGAAGTTTGATATGGGTTTATCTAAAACCCATATCAAACATCCGTATCATATGCGATCACGCAACGCTGGTCGACTAACTTATCCAGGTTTTCAGGCACATCGAGACGTGTTCTCGCATTATCGAATGCATCGCGGTACTTCTCTTTCAACTCCCGACGTTTGATCGCTTCCAGGAAACGTCGCGCATCCTCCTCATTTTCCAGCACCAATTCAGGAACGACGGTCGGCTTGTTGTTCTCGTCTTTGGCTACCATTGTCACGTACGAAGTATTGGTGTGCCTTACCGAACGGTTTCTGACATTCTCTGCCACCACGCGGATGCCCACGACCAGCGAAGTCCTTCCCACATAATTCACCGACGCGTGCAGCGAAACGAGGTCGCCTACCTCCACCGGTTCGAGAAAATCCACCGCATCCACGGAAACCGTCACGCAGTACGTCCCCGCATGCCGCGACGCGCACGCATACGCGACCTTATCGATCAATGAGAGCAATATACCCCCGTGTATTTTCCCCCCAAAGTTGGCATAGGAAGGGATCATGAGTTCTGTGAGGGTAGTCTGGGAAAAACTGACGGGCCTGGGCTCCATACGCGTTATTTACTTTTTCAACAAAATGGTTTTACCTGTTTTGGCCGACTCTCTGGCCGTGTCCAGTATTTCTACGACGGTAACATTGACCGGCAGCCCGTACAAATCGTTCTGATCGAGTTTCAAACGGCCTTGCACCACATCGGCCAGCACCGAAAACGGATCGGTGTAAGGGGCGGGGCGGGGATCGAGTTTGAGGGTTTCCTCCGGTGCTTTCTCCTGCAAGCGCTGGCGTACGGTGGTCGCGTTTACAGCAACGGCGTAGCCTTTGTTACCATAAACCTCCATGTCTTTTCTAGCAAAAGACCAGTTCCACGAGCCCTGGATAATGCACTGCGCTTTCGGGTATTGGACGATAATGGAAGCCTCATCGTCAACATTTTTATAAATATCCGGCTTATTCTGATGTGTAACGGCGGTTACTGAAATGGGGCGTTCACCTTTCATAAGCCAGGTCATCAGGTTGGCACCGTAGCAACCGAAATCGATCAATGCGCCGGCGCCGTTTTTAACTGGATCGGTCAGGATAGCGAAAAACTCCTTGCTAACCCCGATTTCCTTCGGCCCCTGGTGGCCGTCGTTGACCATTACCTTGCGGATTTCGCCCAGCTTTCCATCCTGAATAAGCTGGTTCACGTGCTGGTTGCTCGCATACCAGGAAGTTTCATAGTTGGTCAAAACCTGGATATTGTGCTGCGTCGCGAGTTTCTGAATTTCCTTTGCATCAGCAAATGTCGTCGCCAATGGCTTTTCTACCATTACATTGATCTTCCGCGGCGCACACGCCCGAACGACTACCACGTGCTCATTGATCGCCCCGAATGCCGAAACTGCCTCTGGTTTTGCATCGTCGAGCATTTTGTTCAGGTCTGAATAAAACAGTTTCGGGTCTAGCTTGTATCGCTCGGTAAACTGCTTGACGAGGTCGGGGTTCGTTTCCCAGATGCCTACCAGCTGGATATCGGTTTTGTCTTTCCGGTTAAAAATCCAGCCTACGTGACCATGACTAAGCCCCGCGACAGCCACGCGAATAGGCTTCTGTGCCATCGAAGAAAGGCTGATCAATGCAAAAAAGAGGTATACAAGTGTTTTCATCGTAGTTTACGGTTTAGGACAATTTATCAATAATATCTTTGATCACTTCCTGCAAATAGGCACCATTGTACGGGCCGTACCAGCTCATGGTTTTGGTTTCGTACAAATCGCGGTTGAAGTACTTGTCGTGGGTAATGTAGCCGATATAGCCTCCGTTGAAACTCGTTACCATCAGGTTCAGGCCTTTTGTTTTCGCATATGCGTCCAGTGGGCCGGTCAGTTCGCCTGAAAAATCGCACGGCATGCCTACCATCAGGATATTGCCGATCCGCAATGCTTTCACGTATACAGGATATTCACCAAATGCTTTTTTGAATGCCCACGGGCGCAGTACTATGCTCATCGTCAACCTGGGCGACGGCTCCCGCAACGGCAATGGCAAGGTAAGCGTTTCTACCAATGCATTCTTCGACTCCTCTTTTAATGAGTTGTTGGACAGCAACGCATTCTGAACGCCAAATGCCTGGTTTTTCACTTCATCAAAATCATCCGTTCCTTTTTCGATCGGCCCCATGCTGCCTACCGCGCCGGCCATGTACATCGCAAAATCGTAGCGGCCTTTTTCGAGCGAATCCACGAGCGCACCCGGGTAGTCGCGCGATAGCACGATGTTTTTGGAATTCAAAACCGTGGAATGCGCTGCGAAAGAGCTCAATATCGCCTTTTGCCCGCTTTTGGTAACGAATGCCGCCGAACGGATCTCGGGATCGATGCCGCCCTCCTCGCCTACGAGGCGGTTACGAATGTCGAGCGAATCGAGCGATTCCAGGTAAGTCAGCTGCACAGGCTCTACCTTTTTCTGTGCGTCGGTAATGGCTTTATGAAATGCATTGGCAAGGTTTTCAACAATGGCCGGATCGTATTTACCCGAAAAGAACAGCGACGAGATGCCCGTTCCCCACCCGCCGACGCTGTTATGGCTGTGCGTAGCGCCGAAATAGATCTGATCGAACGGAATATCGCCCGGTTTCAGCTTTTCCTTTAATGATTTGATCACCGTCGGCGGGATGATCAGCAGGTCAGCGGCAATGATGGCGGCTTTGGTATGCCCATTGTCGATTACTATCGCACGCACATATACGGAGTCGTGCACGGCGGTGTACGGCCTGCCGCGGCGGTTGCCATAACCCGCAGTGGGCGTCGGCGCTGCCGGTGTAATATTGACCTTTGCCCAGCCTGCCTGCAATGCGCCGGAAGTACCCACGGTATCCCCTTTTGCACCTCCGATGAGCGTTTTCCATTCCTTATAATAGGCCATTTCCTGATAAGGCGTATCGTCCATGGTCGTGATCATGGTGGCAATGGCAAGTACGAGCAACAGGAGGAATATCCCGATGATTTTCAAAAAAATGCGCAGCACTTTCATGGATGGGGAGTTTAGGTTTGATGAAAAGACGGGTGTCGTCGTTTTCTATTGCTATCAAAAATACCCGGCAAACCAGTTTTCGGGTTCATGCCGGGTATTAAAAGTTTATGAAAATAGTTAAATACCTGATCAGGATTGTTTTACGAGCTGAATATTGGCAATCAGCTTCACGTCCTCACCAATTACCAAGCCTCCTGAATCCGTCAGTTGCATGTAGTTCAGGCCGAATTCCTGACGGCTCAGACGCCCTTCTACCTCAAACCCGATCCGCGTATTACCATTCGTGTCTTTTTCGGCGCCGCCGTACTCGGCATCCAGCTCGATGGGCTTGGTAATGCCTTTGAGCGTAAGAAGCCCCGAAAGCTTGTAGTTATCGCCTTTTACTTTATGAAAATAGTTGGATTGAAAGGTAATATGCGGAAATTGCTCGGCATCGAAGAAATCCGCCGACCGCAAATGGGCATCACGCATTTCGACATTGGTATCGATACTGTTCACATCGAGAGAGAAATGGATTTCTGCATTATCAAAGTTATTAAGGTCCGAAGTGGCCCCGCCTTCAAAATTATTGAAGGATCCTGTGATCGTCGAAATGACCAGGTGTTTGATCTTGAACTGCACTTCGGAATGCGCCGGGTCTACGATCCATTTTGTTACTGCCATAGGTGTATTATTTAAATTTCAACGAAATACTGTTCGCTCTAAAATTAACATTCCTGATGTACAAACGTCGATTATAACGATTTAATTCTGACCAACGCAGACGTTCATGATAAAATAAATGGCACGTAATTTTTAAGTAACTAAGCATCATTACATTTAGCATAAATACAAATTCGACTCATAGATGAAAATGAAGGGAAGAAGCATATTCACGTATGACGTGCATGCCCCCACCACCATAACGACCATGTTACGCCCTCGCCGTCAGGAAGGCCAATCGATCATTCAGGAAGGTTTTAACATAGAGCCGCCGGTACCGTTTTCGGAGTATACCGACCTTTACGGTAACCCTTGCCAGCGTACGATTTTGCCCGTAGGCAGGGTGACGATCAGTACCGAAGTACAAGCGCAGGTGAGCCCAACGAAACCAATTCCGGACCCTACACCTGCGTATATGCTTGTAGGGGATTTGCCTGATGAAGTCATGCATTATATTCTCCCGAGTCGGTATTGCCAGTCGGATTTGCACGAAATCAATGTGTTAGCCATGGAAATAGTCGAAAACCTGGCGCCGGGCTACGAGCAGGTGGAGGCGATCCGGACATGGATTCATAACAATGTGCGCTACCAGTACGGTTTTTCAGATGCCGCCACAACCGCATTCGACACGGCCCGCAGCCGCGTTGGCGTGTGCCGCGACTTCACGCACCTCGCTATTGCATTATGCCGTAACCTCTGCATTCCGACGCGCATGACGGTGGGCTACCTCGATAAATTGAAAGACATGGATTTGCACGCCTGGTTCGAGGTGTTCATCGGTGGTGAATGGTACACGTTCGATGCAGTGCAGGAAAAAACCGAAGGTTACCGCATCGAAATCGCCCACGGACGCGACGCCGCAGATGTGGCGATGGTTACCCAATACGGCAATGCAACGCTGCAATCGCTGCAAGTCGAAGTTGAACTGCTTGAAGCCGAACAGTAAACAAAAAGCCGGTACCGGATCCCGGTATCGGCTTCGCTCTATTTGGTCTTAGTTATTAAAATGGGGCCTAAATAACGCCCAGTTCCTTTCCTACTTTCGTAAATGCCGCCACGGCCTTTTCCAAATGCTCCTGCTCGTGGCCTGCGGAGATCTGCACGCGGATACGCGCCTTGCCCTGCGGAACAACGGGATAGAAAAAGCCGATCACGTAAATGCCTTCATCGAGCAACTTCGCAGCGAACTCCTGCGCCAATTTTGCTTCGTAAAGCATGATCGGGACGATCGGGTGCTCACCAGGCAGAATATCGAAGCCCGCTTCGGTCATAGCCTTGCGGAAGTACTGCGTATTCCTTTCCAGTTTATCGCGCAATGCGGTGGATGAGGTCAGTAAATCGAGTACTTTGATAGAAGCTCCTACAATGGAAGGTGCTAATGTATTTGAAAACAAATAAGGTCTCGAACGCTGGCGCAGGATTTCCACGATCTCCTTTTTCGCAGCCGTGAAGCCGCCGGATGCCCCGCCCAATGCCTTGCCGTAAGTACCCGTGATAATGTCTATGCGCCCCATTACATTGCGGTACTCGTGCGTGCCGCGGCCTGTTTTACCCATAAATCCGGTAGCGTGGCATTCGTCGATCATCACCATCGCCTGATATTGCTCAGCCAGATCGCAGATCTTTTCGAGCTGGGCTATGGTGCCGTCCATCGAAAACACGCCGTCGGTTACAACCAGAATGCGGCGGCTTCCCTTGGCGTCTTCGAGCTGCTTTTGCAGGTCGACCATGTCGTTATGCTTGTAACGGAAACGCTTGGCTTTACAAAGGCGGATCCCATCGATGAGCGAAGCGTGGTTCAACTCGTCGGAAATAATAGCGTCCTGCTCATTCAGCAACGGTTCGAAAACCCCGCCATTCGCATCGAATGCCGCGGCGTAGAGAATGCAATCCTCGGTACCGAGAAATTCGGCCGTTTTTCGTTCAAGCTCTTTGTGAATATCCTGCGTGCCGCATATAAACCGCACCGACGACATCCCGAAACCATGGGAATGAATAGCATCGATACCCGCCTTGATCACGTCGGGATGCGAAGAGAGGCCCAGGTAGTTATTTGCACAAAAATTAAGCACATCAGCCCCGTCGGTAGTTGTAATATGCGCAGACTGCGGCGTGGTGATCACGCGCTCTTTTTTATATAACCCCGCGGAGCGGATCGCTTCCAGTTCACCGACGAGTTGTTCTTGGATGTTACCGTACATAATTGAATGAGTGAATGAGTGAATTTTGAATGAGTGAATGACAGACTTTCGAATGAGCGGATGATTGAATGTCTTGACTCTATTCACTCATTCACTCATTGTCTCATTCACTCATTAACTAACCAAATGATATTTCTTCCGCAACTCCGTTATCATCTCCTCCGTCATCTTATCAAGCGAGTATGACGGCCGCCAGCCCCAGTCTTTCCGCGCCTGGGCATCGTCGATTTCCTGGGGCCAGGAGTCGGCGATGGACTGGCGGAAGTCTGGCTTGTAAGTTATGTTGAAGTTTGGAATTATCTTTTGAATGCTTTGCGCAATTTCCTGGGGAGAGAAGCTCATTCCGGCGAGGTTGTAGGATGTTCTTACCGAAATCTTTTCGGCTGGTGCTTCCATCAGCCGGACAGTGGCGTCCATGGCATCGCTGATGTAGATCATCGGCAATGTCGTTTCCGCTTTCAAAAAGCATTCAAATGCTTCGCCCTTCACTGCCTTGTGATAAATATCGACCGCATAATCGGTAGTACCACCACCCGGCATCGACTGGTAGCCGACAATGCCCGGGTAACGCAGCGAGCGGATATCGACACCGTAGCGTTTGAAATAGTAGTTCGACCAGTTCTCACCGGCAGCCTTGCTGATACCGTAAACCGTCGATGGGTCGAGGTACGACCATTGTTCAGCCAATGTGTCCACACGATCACCGAAAACGGCAATGGAGCTTGGGTAAAAGACTTTGCTAACCCCGTTTCCACGAGCTACTTCGAGTACGTTGAACCAGGTTTGCATATTAATATGCCAAGTTCGCAACGGCTCCTCCTCCCCTTTTGCCGAAAGGATGGCGGCGAGATGGTAAATCTGCGTGACACCGTATTTCCTGACGATTGCCGCCATTTCAACGGCATTGGTCGCGTCGAGCTGCTCGAAGATCCCAGTCGAAAATTCGGGCATACGGATGTCCGTCGCCACCACTTTTCCCAGTCCGTAAATCTCCCTCAGATATTCTACCAGAACAGATCCGATCTGTCCGTTTGCTCCTATTACTAAAACGCAGTCCGTTTTCATAAAAAACAACTTTTGGGTAAAGCATAAATCACTTGCAATTTCCCATTTGTGAAAATTATTTTCAACAAATGGCGCATTTTGCAGGAAACATTACCACACTATTTGATTTTTATAGCAAAATTTACTTTTTGAGGTTCAATTCGAAACACGTACCAGTAAATATTATTGCCCCATGGAACAGTTGGACAAAATCGATACCAAAATCCTGCGCATCCTGCAAAAAGATGCAAAAAAAACGACGAAGGAAATCGCAACGATGCTCAACCTGACGGTGTCGCCGGTTTATGAGCGGATCAGAAGATTGGAGAGTCTGGGCTACATCAAACAATATGTGGCCATTTTAGATAAAAAACTCATTAACAGACACGTTACGACGATCTGCCAGGTGTCGATGCGCTACCATAATGAGGCATTTATAGAGAAGTTCGAGCAAGAAATACAAAACCTCCACGAGGTACAGGAATGCTACCACATGGCGGGGCAGGTTGATTTCCTGCTAAAAATCAATGTCGCCAGCCTCGACGAGTACCACGATTTCGTGAAATATAAGTTGTCCAAGATCGACAACATAGGCGTGCTCAACAGCACCTTCGTGCTGAAGGAGATTAAGCACACCTCGGAATTCTACATTTAAAGGCTTCGCTTCTTCACATCGAAGGAAACTGTTTTGCTGCCTGCCGTACCATCCGGCGTAATGCCCTGGATCACGACCTGGTAGCGACCGGTTTGGTCGGACGTGTAAAACTCAATGGTCGCTTTGCCGTCTTTGCCGGTCGTAACGTTCGGTGCCCAGTGCAGAAGGTTACGGAAATCGGCTATGCGGCTATTGGCGTTGTTGCTGTCATATTTCGGCGCATAGAATTCCCTTTGTGCCTGCACGCCCTCGTAGGGCATTACCAGCACTTTGGGATCGAGCTCGAAACCACCGAGGTCGCCGCGGTAGGTCGAGAAGCTTACAATACCGGTGAAGGTCATTGGCCCCAGGAAATAGCGCGAGCTGATCAATTCTATTTTCTTCACTTTCAGCGGATCCATTTCGATGATCTTGTCGGCGTCGAAAACCGGAATACCGTCCAGGAGCATCAGTGGATCGGTGGTGTAGTAGGTGTTAGGAAGCAGTTTGTCGATCATTCGCAAATGGAATTCCTTTTGGCGCTTACGTACCAGAATTCCTTTCACATATTCCCTTAAAACCTCTTCCATGGTGGGAAAACGGGTAAAATCGTCGAGAAAATACTTTTCATCGGGCATCCCGAAGAACGGCAGCGAGTCGGTAAGTACGGCTTTCTTTTCGGCATAAAGCCTCGGCAGGAACGCATTGCCGGTCTGCATATTGATGGACCGCGTCAGCAGCTGGCTTTCCAGTTTTTTATCAAAGTAAAACGAAGTAATGGGCGTCGTCGAGAACTGTCTGGAGAACGGTGTCGCCACCTCGAAGCGGTAGGTCGAGTCGGTTGCCAGGTTGGTTTGCAACGTGATTTCCTTCGGGCCGGTAAACTGGCGTACTTCAAATTTCACCCGGCCTTCTTTATCGCTCATGTCTACGTACAAGCGCGCAGGCACGTCCAGCGACGCCAGGTACGCTTCTTTGTTCACCGCCGGCGTTCCATCGGCCCGGTTGAGCACGCGGGCGTTGATGAAATGCCCGTCGTATTCAGGCAAATTTTCAAAACTGACCAACTGACCACCAAAAACCTTGTCCCATTTCAGGCGGCGCCAGCCGTGGGTAAGCATCAGGTTGTCGAGCTGCCTGTCGGTGTCCTGATTTACATTTTGAAAATAATAGGCCGGGTTTTCAATATCTCCCTTCAAATCGGCAGTGAGCCACAAATAGCTGTGAATATCGTGCTGCGGCTGGTATTGGATCGAATCGTCAAGATAGACAGCCACCGACAGATTGCTCCAAGCGGGCAGCGCCTGGCCTGCGGCGGCCGAAATGTTCATGGCTACTTTCTCCCGCCCGATAAAGCTTTTGCCTACTTGCGCATCGATCGTCAGCTGCTTTTCGGGACGTTTGAAATACAATCTTTCACAAACCGGTTTCAACTTTTCATTAAAGATCGTAATCTGCGTAATGCCTTCGCCGAGTTTCGCTTTTTCGAGCAAAAAGACCACCTGGCCTTTTCCTAACCCTTTTTTCCCAAACACGGCATTGGCCTGGCGCGTGTGCGCGAGCAGGAATACATTCACAGGCTCTTCGCTTTCGAGCCTTGCGGTTACCGTCACTTTGACCAGCGCGGCCGTCGAGTCTTTTACCTGCATTACATACCCCTGCGGCTCGACTTTTGGCAATTCATACTCGAAGCGTTGGCCCTTGCTGTCCGTTATAGCTGCTTTGTAGGTTACATTATCCTCCGGTTTCAACGCAAAATAGCCAATACCGTTGAGTTCGGGTTCAAACTCCCGGACGGTTTCATTCTGCTGGTTAATGATAGTTCCTTTAAATTTAATACCCTTACCATCGGCGCCCACGCCGCGGAATGCTATTTTGCCTTCGATACCGCTTACCAGATGGCCACCTTCCGGGAAAAACTGCACGTCATAGTGCGTTTCCTCTTTCGAGGCCCGGTCGGGATCGAAGCGTACAAAGGGGTTAAGGATAGAAATGGAGGTTTCGAAATAGCTTTCTGCCGAAAAATTCTTCATCCAGTTGGTATAGCACCGCAGCTTGTATTTCCCGCTCACGAGCGTGGACGGAACGAGCGCTGAGCCATTTCCACGGCCATCGACCATCGCAAATTTGGTCTGCAATACGGCATTATTCTCGGCGTCGAGCACTTCCAGGTAAGCCACTTTGCTTAGGTCAAGGAACCGGTGTGTAGCGCCATTGAGATTATAGGCTTTGAACCACATCGTTTCGCCGACGAGGTAAAACGGCCTGTCGATATGCACGTACAACTTCTCCTGCACGGCCCGCTCGGTATAAAGGCCGAACCGCTCCCGCATGGAGGCGAGCATGGCATCGTCCTGCGCATACGAGGAGCTGTAAGATGCCAGCGCCAGCAAACCACAAATAAATGTCCTAAGTCTCATTGTATATTTTCAAACAATAGAATAATCATTGATCCCAAAATGCAGGTTTGGTGGTTGTACCGCCCTGCGACCGGCAGTCAGCACACGTTTCCGACGTCCCCAGGTAGCCGCTCTTCGGCTGACCCATATAAAAGTAAAGCAGTACCGCAGAGCCTTCGAACGCCTCTTTAAAATCGAGTGTATCCGGGGGCATACAGCGCGGATAAGAGCCCAGTGTTTCTCTGATGAAAATCCGCTTCTTTTGTTCCTGTGCCGCGCTGAAATAACCGAATACGAGTTCTTTGGCGTCGGCTTTCGCGTGGATATTACCCGTCACCTGCGAAGGCTGCGGATCGAACAGGCTTCCCGTCCCCTGGGTTGTTTTCGCGAGGTCCGTCCAGTATTCAAATGCTTCGCGCGTCAGGCCATATTGTTTTACAAGGATCGAATACCCGAAATACAGCTTGTTAGTGCCTATATCAACAATATTGACCGGCAAATCGCGGATTACATCCTGGCTAAGCTTGATCGTCGACCCGAGCTTGATATCCCTCGACGGCAATGTCCGCCAGCATACGTTGACATTATCGGTCCTTGAAACGATCTCCTTTTTCTCATAATCGCGCGTCAGGCTGGAATAATATGCCATCCGGTACTCGTAGGTCTCTTCGTAATTCCAGCGGTAAAAACGCGTCTGATTACTCGGGTCATGGGTATTGACATAAATCATCATCGCATTTCTGCCCTCGTCCACGCGGTAGGTAATGCTGTCGATCGGCGGAGTTTTGCTCACCACCACGTAATCCGATTCATATTCCCTCCCGTCGAGACGCTTAATCCTCAACCGGTACCTGGCGTCGCGGTTAAAGGTCGTCGGCGGCAGTATGTACGAGCCGTCACCCACATCCTGGAACGCATAGCTTTCACCGTTTTCGGCATCGGCGAGGATGGTAGCGCCCCATTCCCTTACGAATTGCCCGCCATCGTTCACGCCCTGGGTGTGACTCAACACAATCTTACTGGTATCGCCATTTATGTTGAGAAAACCATCCACAACGAGGTAAGTCCCGGGCTTGGTCACTTCCGGCGGCGAGAACGGCTCGATACAGCTTTTGATCACCAGTCCCGTCGCCACCAGTATTCCGCATGAAACCCATCGTCTCCATTTTCCCGGCCCGTAGCCACTTTTCAGCTTTTTGATGAAGTTTATTCCTCTCACAATCATTCCTTATAAATTCATTACCAATACGAAGGTCTTTCGGTGGTACCGCCCTGCAGGCGGCAATCGGCGCAGGAATGCGCCGCTACCAGAACGGAGTCGGAACGCGGGCCCCAGTATGTCAGGAGCAGTTTCGCGGTATTCAGTGCACATTCGTCGGCATCCCGTGGCGAACAGCGGATCGGGATCGTATCGGGTTCGGTACAACGCGGGAATGTGCCGAGCCGCGGTGATACCGTGTACCTCCGGGTCTCTTCGGTAGCCGCACTGAAATAGCCGAAGGCCAGCAAGCGCGGATTGGCGACATTCCGGATGTTGCCCGTCACTTGCGAGGGCAATACATCAAAAAGGCTTCCCGTTCCCTGCGTCGTTTTGGCCAGATCAGTCCAATATTCAAAAGCCTGGCGCGACAAGCCATATTGCCTTACCAAAATGCTGTATTTGATAAAAAGCTTGTTGGTAGAAATCGGCACCCGGTTCAACGGCAGGTCCTTGATCACGTCGCTGCTGAGCTTGACCGTACTGCCCAGCAGAATGCTGCCCGACTTCAATTTCCCCCAGCATTTATTGATGTTCTCAGGCCTTATCACCACCGAATCATTCCTGACCATCAATGCGGAATAATAGGCGGCTTCGTATTCCCAAGTTTCCTCGAATTTCCAGCGGTAAAACTGTGTCTTATTCTGCGCATCGTGCGTGTTCACATAAAACACAGCCGCATTCAGCACCGGGTCGACTTTGTAGGTGACACTATCGATAACAGGCGTAATACTTACACCGACAAATTCAGACAGGTATTCCTGACCGTCCTTCGTCTTGATCCGCAGCCTGTACTTGCCCGAGCGATTGTATTGGCGTGGCGGCAATGTATAAACGGCTGCACCGGTTTCTGTCAGCGGCATCGTTTCTCCGTTCTCTTCCTCCACTGCCAGCTGTGCGCCCCTTTCGATAGCCGGCATTGCATTTGCATTTACATTCTGTGTTCGCCGCAACTCGATACGCGTCGAATCGGTGCCGCTCACATTCAGGAAACCGTCGATTACCAGGTAATTCTCATCCGAATTAACCTCAGGTGGCGAAAACGGTTCTATACAACTGTCGACGATCAGCAGCAATACAAAAAAACCTACTTTTAAAAACCAATATCTCATAGCTGTCTAGAATCTGAAATTGTAGGTTATCGTCGGGATCGGCTGTCCGAAAATGGAAAGCTGGTAACCATTCACCCTTCCTCCGACGGTCTGGAAATAAACCGAGGTCGGGTTTTTCCTTCCTAAAAGGTTATATACCGCGAGCGTCCACGAGCTGTGCGCCAGCTTCTTGATCCGGTGGTTGCCTTCGATATTCATGGCCAGGTCCATCCGGTAATAGTCGGGAATGCGGAATTGGTTACGGTCGGCATAGTAGACCCGCTGCGAACCATCAATAATGTACTTGCCGATCGGCGGCGTGTAGGGTCGGCCTGTGCTGTACGTAAAGTTGAACGACAAGCTGAACCGGTGCGAGAACCGGTAGTTGGAGATCAATGTAAAATCATGCGGCTTGTCGTAGTTGCTCGGGTAGAAATTACCGCCGTTCGGAGCGTCGGGCGACTCGCGGTCGACCGCGCGCAGGAGCGTCCGCGCGTAGGTGTAACCGAGCCAGCCATTCAGCTTTCCGGTCATTTTCTTGATCATGAATTCAACACCATATGCCTTTGCTTTGGTATTGATCACCGCTGCTTCGATATTGTGGTTCATGAAAAGCGAATCGCCGCCTTTGTAATCGAGGAAATTGCGAGTGTTTTTGTAATAGCCTTCGAGCGAAACCTCGATCTTGTTACCCCTGAAATTCCGGTACAAACCAACAGAAATCTGGTCACCGATCTGCGGTTTGATATACGGATCGCTCAGTTTCCAGATGTCGGTCGGCGAAACCGTCATGGTATTCGTCAGCAGGTGAATATACTGGCGCAATGTGTTGTAGCTGGCTTTCAGCGAAAGGTTATCCAGGATGCTGTACCGCACCGACGCCCGGTATTCAGGCCCGCCATACGACTTAATTTTCTTACCCGATTTGTATTCCTGCACGCCTTCCTGGTAAATGTAGTCGATCGGGAAGCCGGGAAGATAGGTATTGACTGATTTTGGCCCCAGATATTGGAAGAAAGACCACCGCAGACCTCCCGAGATCGACAGACGCGGGCTGACCTCCCATTTGTCTTCGAGATACAATGCGCTTTCCGTCGCTTGCTCGGCCTGCAACTCGTCCGCTACGATAAGCGACTCGCTGCCGCGCGGTTTGAATGAGCCCGGGTGTAATTTGTAATAAATGGTGCTCAATCCAAATTCGAGCGTATGTTTCGGATGCAGCACATAATTAAAATCAGCCTTAAAATTGGATTGGTTAATATCAAATTTCAGATCAAAAGAATTGAGCGGAAGGCCTTCCGCCTCCATCGAATAATTGTATTTGCTATGCGCTGCGGTGAGCACGCCGTATAGACGTGAATTGAAGGTATGCTTCCATTTGATAGACCCGAGCTGGTTCTGATAGGAGTATAATGTATCGCCATAGAGCTTGAACTTGTCCCTGCTCGTATAGCCGGTCAGCGAGAGGCTGTTCTTCTCATTGATTTCATAGTTCAAATGCAGGTTCAAGTCGTAAAACGACGCCGAGCTTTTGTTATAATTTTCGTTATCCAACGCCCTTATCACCCAGTTGGAATAAGTCGAGCGCCCACCCAGCAAAAACGACGCCTTGTCTTTTACCAAAGGGCCTTCCACCGTAGCGCGCCCCGTAACAAGCCCTATCCCGCCCGAAGCCACGAATTTCTTCTTATTCCCGTCACGGCTGTTAATATCGAGCACCGACGCCAGCCTGCCGCCGAATTTGGACGGAATTGTACTTTTATAAAGCTCCACATCCTTCAACACATCCGGATTAAATGCCGAGAAGAAACCAAAAAGGTGCGATGGATTGTAGATCACCGCGTCGTCATACTGAATAAGGTTCTGGTCCACCGAGCCACCGCGCACGTTGAGACCGGTACTGTTTTCCCCGACCGATTTGATACCCGGCAATGTGAGGATGGTCCGTAAAAGGTCTGTCTCGCCAAATACCGTCGGTACCTGTTTCAGGTTTTTGATAGTCAGTTTCACGGTACCCATTTGTGTACCTACCACGTTTTTGTCCATTCCGGCCTTTACCGACACTTCCTTCAATGCGATCACACTCTCCCGCATTTCAATGTCGAGTTTGCCGTCGGAATAAAGTACTATTTGGCGCTGCGTTTCGCGCATACCCGTGCTTTTAATACGGACAACCTGTTTCCCGCGCGGGATCGTGAGTGCGTACCGCCCAAGCGCGTCGGTGGTAATACCGATGGATGGCGAGTTGATAAACACCGCCGCGCCGATCACCGGCTCACCGGTCACCGCATTCCTGACATATCCTGTGATCGTAGAATTGCCGGGTGTAATCCTGTGCTTTCGTATCCCGATTTCGTGGACCTTACTCTCGGCAGTCGATAAAAGTTTTTCCTTGATATCGCTTTCCGGACCGGCATAGGCAATGGAATCGGTTTCACCGGCACGATCCGGGTTGAATAAACCGGGTGTGAGCTGGGTGATGATCTTCTGTCCGTGCGTAATGAAGATCCGCTTTTCTCCGTCGATGGCATATTCAAACTCGGAACCTTTGAAAACCTGGTCGAGCACTTCCCGGAGCGAGAGGTTATTTACATTCAGGTCGAGCGTAAGGCTGTCGAACCGCGTGGCGTCGTAGTAGAAGTAATAGCCTGTCTGCCCTTCCACCTGCTTCACAAACTGGTCGAACCGCGCCGAATCCAGTTTCATCGTGATTTTCTTCTCTGGCACGTTCTGGCCGTAGGAAAAGTGGGTGGTAAAAATGCAGCAGATAATAAGGGTTAAGGGTAAAAATATTTTCATTTGGCTAGGTTGTCGTAGGTTTCTACCATCTTCACAATGGCCAGTTCACGGTTTTTACGGAATTTGATCTTGTTCTCCCGCAGCACTCTGCGTAATTCCCGCTTATGATCCGGAAACATTTCCAGGGTCGATTTCTTCGTATGTACCGAATGATAACGGCCGTCTTTGAACACATAGTAGAAGTTCTTTTCGGGATAGTAGGCGATCACTCTTTTGTCAACGATCTTTTCCTGGCGTGACTTCGTCCTCCGTACGAGCGTGCGCGACTTACCGCCATAAACGACGTCGTAAAAACCGGTCCGCATTTGCGGGTTAATATCCTTCCCCGATTCGAGTCGCGCGAAATGGTGGTTATCCACAATAAATGAATCCACTTTCACTGTTTGCAGCAGTACATGGTCGCCGTTAAAATGCCGGATCACTAACTCATCGTGAAAAATGTCGTATAGCATCGGGATGCTGTCGAACTGCTGACCGTCATAGAGCACCATACCGTTGAGCCAGCGGCGCTGCTGGTAAAACTGGTGTTCCTCCATCCGGGCGTCATACACGTAATACTGACGGCCGTTGTAAAGATTCTGGGAGATGGATGTAGCGTTTTTGTAGAGGGATACCGGGTAAGCCGCAACCTCCCGGGCCGAAGAAGATTCGGCCAGCATCCCCTGGGCATAGGTTTTCCCCGAAAACAGGGCACAAAGGAATAATGCAGTGGTAAAAATACGCATCTACGCAGTTGATTTTAAAGCAATACGTTCAAAGGCTATCAAAATGTTGCAGTACCGGGGCTAGTACTTCACGAAGTGAACATAAGTTACATACTTCAAATGTAAATTAAATATTTTATTCGATTTATTAAACTTAATCATAAAAGAATCAAATGCTATTTATCTAATGCATATCCCCTTAATCCCCTAACTTTGGCCTTTTATCGGTACCACACATCTTACTTACCTTCTATGAAAATTCTGATCACCGGTGGAGCCGGTTTTGTGGGCTCTTCGCTGGCCATAGCCTTGAAAACCAATTACCCTGATTATCAGGTTTACGCATTGGACAACCTTAAAAGGAGAGGCTCCGAACTGAACATTTCCCGCCTCAAAAAAGCAGGCGTGGAATTCGTCCACGGCGACATCCGTAATAAAGAAGATTTCGACTCCATTCCAGCCGTCGACACGGTGATCGAAGCCTCCGCAGAGCCATCGGTATTGGCCGGGTTGGATGGCACGCCCGATTACCTGATCAATACTAACCTGGTAGGCACTGTCAACTGCCTCAATTATGCATTGAAGCATAAGGCTGGTTTCATTTTCCTTTCCACCAGCCGGGTTTACCCGATCAAGACGATCGAGACACTAAATTTCGTGGAAGAAGAAACCCGTTTCGCATTGTCGGATGAGCAACCGGTACCGGGCGTTTCTTCCAAAGGCATCGGTGAGGACTTCCCGCTGAACGGCGCAAGGTCCCTTTACGGTACCACGAAGCTCGCTTCCGAGTTGATCATTCAGGAATATAATGAGTTTTATAACATGAAAACGGTCATTAACCGCTGTGGCGTGATTACCGGTCCCTGGCAAATGGGCAAGGTTGATCAGGGCGTAATGGTGCTCTGGATCGCGAAGCACTATTTCGAACAACAGCTCGGCTATTTCGGATACGGCGGTACCGGGAAACAAATCCGCGACATGCTGCACGTGGCCGATCTTTTCAATCTGATCGACTGGCAGCTGCATAACCTCGATAAAGTGAATGGCGAAATCCTGAATGCCGGCGGCGGCTTGCAAAGCAGCGCTTCATTGCAGGAGCTTACGAAAATCTGCCAGGAGGTAACCGGCAAAACCATTCCGATCAAAGTCGTTCCCGAGAACCGGACTGCCGATATCCGCCTTTACGTTACCGACAACACCAAAGTAACCGCATTGACGGGCTGGGAACCGAAAATTGGCATCCGCCAGATCGTCGAAGAAATCACCGCCTGGTTGGCCGAAAACGAAGCCGATCTCGCCCCGATTTTGAAATAGAGAAAGCGCGAAACTCTTGCTTCGTGCACGCCATTCGCAAACAAAGACTGCAATCAGGTAGCTTTCAAGAACTACCTGATTGCAGTCTTTGTTTTTTAAGTCCGTTCCGGGCACATTTGTTAAGTAGCACGCTAGTCAGAAAGTCAAGAGTAGTCAGGGAGGTCAAACCTATACAGTCATTCAATCATCGAAATATGAAGTTCATCGAATGCCCCCGCGATGCCTGGCAAGGCTTTCACCCCTTCATCCCGTCGGAGATCAAGCTCGAATATCTTAACCAGCTCCTCCGGGTCGGTTTTGATACGATTGACTTTGGAAGTTTTGTGTCGCCCAAGGCGATCCCTCAAATGCGGGACACCGCCTGGATTACCGAACGGCTGGATCTTTCAGGCAGCAATACCAGCCTGCTTGCTATCGTCGCCAACGAGCGTGGTGCGGCGGATGCCTGTGCATTCGGGCAGATCGGTAGCCTTGGCTATCCCTTTTCCATTTCGGAGACATTTCAAATGCGGAACACGCAGGCGACCATTGCTGAGTCGTTCGAGCGGGTGAAGCGCATTGCCGAACTGTGTGCGAAGTATAAAAAGGAGCTCGTAATTTACATCTCGATGGGTTTTGGCAATCCTTATGGTGATGCGTGGGCACCGGAGATCGTGATGGAATGGGTGGAAAAATTGTCACGACTAGGCGTGAACACATTTTCGCTGGCAGATACTGTCGGCGTCGCGCAGGTGAATGATATCGGCTGGCTATTTACCGCATTAATACCACATTATCCCGAATTGGAATTCGGTGCACATTTCCACAGCCGCCCGAACGACTGGCGTGAGAAGGTACAGGCTGCTTATGATGCCGGCTGTCGTCGCTTCGACGGCGCATTGCTTGGATATGGCGGCTGCCCCATGGCGCAGGACGATCTCGTGGGCAATATGCCCACCGAACGGCTGGTGGATTTTGCCAGAGAACAAAAGGAACTACTCACCATTGACGCCAACGAGTTGCAAAAAGCACGCGCGATGTTCCAGCAGATCGTAGGATAAATAAAATGCGCCGGAAGGTTTGAGCTCCCGGCGCATTAATTCAGTATTTAAAGTCCTTTTTATGAAGCAAACTTGCGCTTGACGATCGCAAGCAACGCAGTAACTGCCTCTCCATTCACATCCCACGCATATTTGGAAGCATAGCGATGCCAGATTAGGTTTTCGGCTTCCTCGAAACTTTTCACGCGATCCAGCTCGTAAATCGCTTTGTCGAAATGCTCACTGTTACGGTCGAAAAGCTGGTTTACAAACATAAAACGCTGACCTAGCGGAATGCTGCCTGCGATGTTTTCAACCTTTACCGGCACGCTTCCGTACGATTGGTCGTCGGAAGGCTTCGGCAGATCTACTTTGAAACGACTGTTCAACGAATCCCTTTCCGGGCCTGACCCTACATTGGCTTTGGCGACAATCTCGCTGATCACCGCGGATGCGGGTTCGGCACGCGGAGCAGCGGAGCGGACAGTACCCGGCTCCAACTGGCTGAATGCCGAGTCGAAGAACGATTCGTGCTTCTGGTGCTGCGGAGTAGCTTTTCCCACTTCCTGAATGTGCAATTCGCCGATATTGATCGGGAATACTTCTGCGAATTGTACCAGATGCTGTTCCTTATCGTCGATCAGATCGGCATTGTCTTTAAATTCGTACAACCAGCTCACGGCCTGTGTCTGGTACACCGAATCGGACCCACTGTCTGTCAGGCGGCCCAGTAATGCTTCGGCGACACCCCGGTGGATGTGCGTATATTTCACGAGTTGTTCGGCTTTTTCGTGCGTAAACTCCACGTCAGGAACAGCCCTGATCTTGTCTTCGAAATAAACGGCGGGCGCCAGGAGCAATTTCAACGATTCTTTCACCGAATCGGCCAGTAGTGGTTCGAGGTCCGCCCGTTTGACAGCGATGTGCTGCGAGGCCGTATTCATGAATTCTTCCAACGCACTTTTTACATCATCATTGGAAAAATCAAAATAAGGGCTGCGGAAGGCTTCGGCGTTGTTTTTCCATTCTTCGAACAGGCGGTTGAGAATACCCAGGTTGACCTGTCGTACGGGTGTCAGTTTTAATAATCCGGCACCGGTAACGACGTCCTGCGACCTGTACACTTCGTTCAGAACTGTTGTTGTGAACCGTGCGGAGTACTGGTTGAGTGCGATTGAATTCAGATTATCCGGCATAACGAATAAGCAATTTTGGTAACGTAGTGTTGGGAAAAATATGTTTGATTTGTAAATATAAAATAAAAATCGACCTTTCAACCGGTCGGTTCGGCACCAAAGTATGTTTGTAGAACCATCTCACAGAAGAGAATTTCAAAATCCCCGTACCGGCTGGATCGAAGTTATTTGCGGATCCATGTTCTCCGGAAAAACCGAAGAACTTATCCGCAGACTCAACCGTGCCAAAATTGCCCGACAAAAGATTCAGATTTTCAAACCTGCGCTTGATAAACGATACCACGAAGAGAACATTGTTTCACACAATGACAATTCGATTCCTTCGATACCCGTACAATCGTCGCAGCAAATATCAGGCCTGGCGCAAAATTGCGAGGTTGTAGGTTTCGACGAAGCCCAGTTTTTTGACGAAGGGATCGTGGAAATATGCGACCAGCTGGCGAACGGTGGCAAGCGGGTGATCATTGCCGGCCTGGATATGGATTATATGGGTAAACCCTTCGGCTCCATGCCCCAACTGATGGCCATTGCGGAATATGTCACCAAAGTTCATGCAGTTTGCATGGTTTGCGGGGAAGTTGCGTCGCACTCCTACCGCCTTTCGCCATCGAATGAGCGTGTACTCCTGGGCGAGACGGATTTGTACGAGGCACGCTGCCGCCGATGCTTCAACCTGGGCGAAAAAGCGTACGATTTATATTCCAAATGAAGAACCAACGGCTGCTGACCCTCTCACTTACGCTGAATGCGGCCCTGATCTTGACTTTTTTGGTTCTCGGCTACGTCTATCGCGATAAGATCGCGCAGCGTTTTGTGAGGATAAGAGGCAACCCGGCGATTGTCATGTACGGCAACTCCATTACCGCGCAAGGCAAATGGGTCGAGCTGCTGGGCAGAACCGATGTAATGAACAATGCATTACCCGGGCAGGCTACCTATCATTTCCTTCAACTGATCCAATCGCACGTCATCGACCTGCATCCGAAAGTTTGCTTCATTAAAGGGGGAATCAATGACATTACATTGGGTGTGAGGCAAGAAAATATTCAGGCAAACTTTAAAACGATGCTTGAAATGCTCATGCAAAACGGCATTACGCCGGTGGTGACGTTGACAGTTTACGAGCAAAATGAATATTCAAGTAAAAAGGAAGTCGATGCATTAAATGAATTCCTTATTTCATTTTGCACCCAAAACAAGATCACTTACATTGATCTGAACCGCTACATTTCAGATTCGACCGGCCTGCGTGCAGAATATGCGGTCGACAAAAAGCATTTGAATACCAAAGCGTATCAAATCTGGGCTAAGGAAATCACCAGGGTTTTGAAGGAAAAGAATATTTGAAAGAACCAGCTACAAAAAGAAAAAACCGCCCATTGCTGAGCGGCTTTTGCATTTATGATCAATCCTGATCTTAGGCATTCACCTGGTTCATCACCTCGGTTTGCTTGCGGATCGACTCCATGTGAACGAGTTTGAACAATTCGTCCACCAGGTTTGGATACAGATTCATGCTTCTGCCCCAGCCAGCGCGCGTTTCCAATACTTCGCGGAAACGGTCAACCTGGTAAGCGGCTACGTTGTTATCGCGTTTGTATTCGGCCAGTTTTTCAACCAGGGCCATGCGGTTTGCCAAAGTTTCGAGCAATTCGCGGTCGAGGTTGTCGATTTTGCCGCGGATAATTTCCAGTTGCGAGGCGTAATCGCTGCCGTAAGATTCTTTACGAACGTGCAGGTCGTGCAGCATTTGTCCCAATGCAGCAGGCGTAAGCTGTTGTGCAGCGTCAGACCATGCTTTGTCCGGATCGCGGTGCGATTCGATGATCAGACCATCGTAATGAAGGTCAAGCGCGCGCTGAGCGATTTCGTACAGGTAAGCACGCTTTCCAGCCATGTGGCTAGGGTCACCGATAACTGGCAACTGAGGGAAAATCGTTTTCAATTCGATCGCGATGTTCCACATGGGAGAGTTACGAAACTTGTGCTCCTGTGCGTTCGAGAAACCGCGGTGGATTGCACCGAGTTTTTTCACGCCAGCCTGGTTCAGACGTTCCAGGGCTCCTACCCACAGTTGCAGGTCGGGGTTTACAGGGTTTTTAACCAATACAGGTACATCAATTCCTTTCAGGGCATCAGCAAGTTCCTGTACGTTGAATGGGTTCACGGTTGTACGTGCACCAACCCAAAGGATATCAACGCCGTATTTCAATGCCAGTTCGATATGCTGAGGCGTAGCAACTTCCACAGCCACAGGCAAACCTGTTTGCTGTTTCACCGCTTGCAACCATGGCAAAGCTGCCTCTCCCATGCCTTCAAAGCTGCCTGGACGAGTTCTCGGTTTCCACACCCCTGCACGGATCACGTGCGCAAATCCTTCCTCTTTGATCTGGGTTGCGGTTTCTAACATTTGTTCCTCGGTCTCTGCGCTGCAAGGCCCGGCGATTACCAAAGGCTTACCTTCGGTATTGATCCAACTGCTAAGCGGTAGGATATCTAAAGAAGCATTCATACTCAAAAACTTGTCCTTAATAAAAAATTGATAATTGTAATATTTTGATCCGGTATTATGCGTATTTCTTCGAATGCCCGTACATTTGACCCCACAAAAGTCAATCAACTTCTTAACTTGTATTACTTTCTTCCTGTGGTCAGATAATGAATTGTTAAACAGTTACTCAGGAAAAACGTACATCAAAAATGGCATATCCGTCCCCAAACGACCAAATACCTGTATTTTTTGAAGATACTTCCGTTGCCTTTGCATCCAAATCAGACGCTAAACTAAGGAAGACATACTGGTTATTCAGCCTTATGAATCAGGCTCGAGTCGTAAATTTAGGCACTTTTTTTATAAAGCTCGCGCTAAAACTCAACTTACCTATAAAAAATCTCATCCGGGTCACGATTTTTGAACAATTCTGTGGCGGTGAGACGATTAACGACTGTGACGCAACCATCACTTCCCTGCACCAGTCGGGTATCGGAACGATACTGGATTATTCGGTTGAAGGAGAAGATAAAGAAGCCAGTTTCGACGCAACTGCGGCCGAAATCCTTAAAACGATCGACAAAGCGACAGGCTCGGATACCATTCCTTTTTCAGTATTTAAAATCACCGGCGTAGCGTCATCCGACCTGCTCGAAAAGGTTCAGCGGAAAGACGAACTGTCGGATGAAGAAAAAGCGGCCTTCGAACGTGCACGTGAGCGGGTACAACGCCTATGTACACACGCGTACGAACATCAGGTGCGGATATTCATCGATGCCGAAGAAAGCTGGATACAGGGCGTGATCGACGACCTGGCTTATGAAATGATGCAGCAGTTCAACCGCGAGCGGCCCATTGTTTACAACACCTACCAGCTCTACCGCCACGAAACGCTTGAAGCCTTGAAAACCGCTTTCCTCGATGCACGCCAGAAAGGCTATTACATCGGAGGCAAGTTGGTGCGTGGCGCTTACATGGAAAAGGAAAGGCTCCGCGCTCGCGAGCAAGAGTATTTCAACCCTATTCACACATCCAAGGAGGCCACCGACGACGATTATAATCACGCGATCGACTTCTGCCTCGATCGCCTCGAACACATTTCGATCTGCCTTGGAACGCACAATGAGTACAGCTCTCAATATTGTGCCCTCAAAATGAAGAAGCTCGGCATTGAACGCAACGACGACCGCATCTGGTTCGCGCAGTTGCTCGGCATGAGCGACAATATCTCCTTCAACCTGGCAAAGGCCGGCTACAATGTGGCCAAATACGTCCCTTACGGCCCTATCGATGCCGTGTTGCCATATCTGATCCGCCGTGCCGAAGAGAACACTTCCATTGCGGGCCAAAGCAGCCGTGAGTTTTTGTTAGTTAAAAGTGAATTGAAGAGAAGAGGAATCGGTTCTTTATAAGTAAGTTATTACTTTCGCATTCCAAAATTTGTCCATTGTATTAAAAACCGAATGAACCAATCCAGAAACCCAACTCCCTACCTACTTCTTAGCGTACTCCTTATCGGAATTGATCAGGCTTCCAAATTACTGGTTCACGAATATATGCAACCCGGTTTTTCAGGACAGATCGCGCTGATCGGGGATTGGTTGAAATTGCATTATGTACTAAATCCCGGCATGGCTTTCGGCATGCAACTAGGGCACGAATACGGTAAACTATTCCTGACGTTGTTCCGCCTCGTCGCTATGGTAGCCATCGGCGGTTATATGATCCACCTGGCGCGTGCAGGAGCTTCCAAAGGCTTGCTTTGGGCATTGGCAATGATCCTCGCCGGAGCGGTCGGTAATGTGATCGACAGCACATTTTACGGTGTGCTGCTGGGCAATGCGCCCTACGGCTCACCAACGCCCTGGTTCCACGGGCAAGTAATCGATATGATCTTCGTGGACTTCTGGGAAGGTTTCATTCCCGACTGGGTACCCGTTTGGGGCGGGCAGTATTACTCCACACCGATCTTTAACATTGCCGATTCCTGTATTTTTCTAGGTGTCTGCAGCATTCTGATATTCCAGGGAAGTTTTCATGCCCACGGGCCTGACGAAGATAGCGTGAAGGAGGAAAGGGAGGAAGGAGAAAGGGAGGAAGGGGCCGGTGATTTTCAGGGGTCTGCTTCAACGGAAATTACCGCAGCTGAAAGTGATCCACGAAATGATATTCCGACACCTACCTCCACGGAGGAAGAAGAGGATGAAAATAAAAAAGAGAGCATTTAGCTCTCTTTTTTATTGGTAGTATCCTGGAATTAGTTCTCGTCTTTAGTGTACGGAACAAAGTCTTTAAAGGTCTTCTTAATTGCTACATCTGTCGCTTCTTTCTTATTCTCCCAGTTGGCATCCAGTTCCAATGCTACGAGGCCGCTGAGGTTCATCAACGCCTTGAATTCGTCGAGCTTTCTGATAAAGTCAGGCTGGCGGCGGGCGGATTTCTGGCCCCATTCACGTGCGAACACGTCACCTTTATTTTGCAGCTCGTTCTTCTTCTGCATTACGTAGTTGAAACGGTCGAGCAAACCATTCACCGACTTCCCAATCACCTCTGTTGCCTCCAGCGTTCCGACCGTCGCGACGGTGGTACCACCAATGGTGGTAATGTAGCCTCGGGTCTGCTGGTCTTTTGTAGCAATTACCGGCGCCAAGCCCGTGGTGGCTCCCAGCGAGGCGTTTAACAGTGATCTGCTGCGCTTGCCTTTTTTAGCACGGGTATAAGCCCTTTTTAACTGGCCTTCCTTTTCGGTCATTTGCTCGATCAACCCCCACGCATTCACCAGCGAGCCCCGGTACAGGTTATACACGTAGGTGTCGCGCAAGCTTTCATCCACGGTATTCTTAATTACAAACTTGATCGTACGCTCCTTCTTGTTCTGAGCCTTATCAAGCACGTAAAAAATAATATTGAATGAGAGTGTGTCAAACGGATCTTTTACAAATTCATAGCCCGGCTCCCAAATGAACTCGTAGCTTGTTGGCGTATTTTTCACCAATGCACTCTGCGGGACATTTTTGTTTTCCGAGATAAAATTGAATGTTGTAATATCTTCCTCCCCGTTTGGGTCCGACAATGTGAATCGCAGGTTAATGCGGTTATTCTCCGCACTGCGGACAACTGTATTCTGGGGAATAATCGTAAAATCAGGCGCGAGGTCCATTTGGGTCACATCCAACTTCAGACGGCCTTTCGTACGTGCTTTCGAAGGTTGGTCTTCCACATAAAACTCCATGTACCGCGGCCCCTTTTTGAGGATAGCAAACTGCTGGCTCGAAGGCTCCCAGGTAATCTCCCCTGCAGCGGACAATTTCATCCCTTCCGGCATTTCTTCCAGAATGGGAACGAACACGATCGGATCGCCGTCCTGATCCCGCACCGCACCCATATCGATCTTGTAAACATTCTGTGTTTTGTATTGAACATAGAACGGTTGCAACTCGTCAACCTGCGGTGGCCGGTTTACGTGGTTTACTTTAAAGACAATCTCGCGCGATGCAGTTTCACCGGCACTATTTTGTCCTTCAAAGACAACCGGAAATGATTTGGTAGTGTTGATCCGGTCGGCGATATCGAAACCAGGCGTCCACACGAAATGACCCGTAGAATCGAATTTCATATCCTTCACCAGGCCGCTAGCTACCGAATACCTTAACGAATCGCTCTTCCCTCCTTTGGCCTGAAGGTGAAAATTAACCTCCTTTCCTTCATAAAGCACATTCCACTCCGCCTCCGCTGGGAACACAAGTTGTAACGGGCCCGTTGAGGTATTGTTTTTCATATTATCCTGCCCCTGCGCCCTCAGTACTACAAAAACGGGTATCAGAAGTATCAGTATTTTATGAATTCCTTTTGTTAGCATGACATCAAAAATATAATTAATTCCATGAGTGAAAGAACACTCTGATCTTAACGCAAAACTACTAAATCCTGTATAGAATGCTCTGTGATTAGTTGTAAAATTGAAATCCGCAAAAGTGCCTGCCCGCGGATTAAATCAGTTTGTACTTTTCAAATACAGCATTCTGGACGGGTTTATTAATAAAGCAAGCCGACCACCTTTCGATACTCAAAGCAAAAACCGGAGTGCAATCCTTTTTAAGACTGCGCTCCGGTTTTTAAAGTTCAATATTTACTTTATTATTTTTTCTTTGGGGCGGTTGCCGGAGTGGTAGCAGGAGCTGACGCAGGTTTCGCCGCTGGCGTTGTTGCTGCCGGTGCCGCTGCTTCTACTTTGTCGGGATCAACACCCAGTTTACGAAGAATCAGGTTTGTAGCATTGTTGTCTTCCGATGCTGCGAACAGGATGATAGGCGTTGTTCCCTGTCCTGCATCCATATTCAGGATAAAAAGGAAGCCGCTTTCTTTTCCTACTTCCTGGATTGCATTGTTAACTTTTGTCAGGATCGGTTCGAGCAATTGCTGCTGTTTCGTTTGCAGAGAAGTCTGTGCATTGTTACGCATTTCTTCGATGCGGGTCGAAAGGTTTTGAAGCTCTTTCTCTTTATCAGCGCGAATAACGTCGGTCATGCTCGGACCGTTCTTTTGGTATGCCTCGTACTTCTCCTGAGCCTCTTTGTAAGTTTCCCCGATAGCCTTGTCCAGCTGCGCTTTGGTAACTTCCAGCTGATTTTGCATCACTTTTGCTTCCGGCAATTTGCCGATTATGTAGTCGACATTCGTGTAACCTATTTTAGTAGGCCCGCCTGCCGGGGTAGTCTGGGCTAAGAGAGGGGTGGTGATTATGGTCATCACGACCAGAATTGCCATCAATTTTTGTTTCATTGCTCTGTTACTTATTTAAGTTTACTGGTTGTACTTTTTTGTTTCGGTGAGTTTTGCGCAGGTGCCCCTGGCTGCTGCTGGGCCGGCTGTTCTGTTTTACCGGCTTTGTCAGTGCCTCCTGTTTTGTCATTGCCTCCTGCTTTATTGGCTTTCGGGTCGATCCCTAGTTCCTCCATCACGTAGTCCGAATAATCGTGTTTCGGATTGGTGTAGAGCATGCCTATGTCGCTGGATTTATCGAACATAAAATCGAGCCTGCGCTGGCTGCAAACCTTAGTCACTGCTCGCTGTACTTTTTCAAGTACGGGCTTCATCAGTTCCTTTTTCTTCTGGAACATCACGCCCTCAACGCCGAATATCTTACTGTTGTATTCGCCTGCTTCAAGCTCCTTCTCCCTGATTTCACCCTGCCTCTTCCTTTTCAGCTCATCGGTCAGCAAGATTTCCTCTGCCATGTAGGCACGCTGCATGCGGTCGACCTCGGCAAATTTGTCCCGGATTTCCTGCGACCACTTGTCAGTGAATTTCTTCATCTCTGCCTGAGCGGCCTGGTATTCGGGCATTTTACTGGTAATGAACTCCATGTCCGTATACCCGATCTTCTGGGCATATAGTGCTGAGCTGCATAGAATTGACAAAACTAGTAAAATAAAAATCTTCTTCATGCCAAGCTGCTAATATAATTTGCAAACCTCTTAACGAATGCCTCCCTCAGATTATTATCTGATTTGCTGGCCGATTGTAAAGTGGAACTGTGGTCCGCTCCGGGTGTTCTGCCCCTGGATTTTGTCGAATCCGTACCCCCAGTCGATACCAAGCAAACCGAACGCGGGCATGAAAATCCGCGCACCTACGCCCGCAGAACGTTTCAGATCGAACGGGTTGAATTCGCTGTAACTGCCCCAGTTATTACCACCTTCGGCAAAACCGAGTATAAAGATCGTCGCCTGCGGGTTGAGCGAGACGGGGTACCGAAGTTCCATCACATATTTATTGTAAACAATACCTCCACCCGATGCAGGATAACCATTAGCAGCCAATGGCCCTACTTTCTGATCCTGGTAACCACGGAGACCTATGATGTCCTGGTCCGCGAGCGAGAAAGTACCCTGGCCTGCCAGACCCGAACCGCCAAGAATAAAGCGACCGAACGGGCTGTAACCTACCTTGTTTCCGTATGCACCCAGGAAACCCATATGGGCCCGCGTGCTCAACACCAGTTTTCCGACGATAGTCGCATAGTAGCTCGCATCGAACATCCATTTGTGGTATTCCACCCAGCGGTAAGTATCGGTTTTGTCGGAGAAGGCTTTCTTTCTGAACACCGAGTAAGGTGGCGTGAAAGTCGCGCTCAATGAGATATTGCTACCACTTCTCGGGAATTGGAAATCACTCAATGTGTTCCGCGAGATCGTTGTGTTAAACGAAATGTTGTTCGAGACCCCTTTGCTGTAACCGATCCGGAAAATGTCAAGGCTGTCGAGACGGTAACGCTGGTATGATAGCGAGTGCGTCATCACGAGGTTACGATCCGGCTCTTTCAGACGGCGACCGAGTGAAAGCGTGATACCATTGTTGTAATATCCTCCGCGGTAGCTTACTCTTCCGCCACCTCCGCTCGTGTTATAACCATAATACGAGCTCAAATCCGTCATGCGGTAAACCGTGCGCTGAAACGAAACCCCGAAGTTGATCGGCTTTTTACCGCCCAACCAAGGCTCACTGAACGACAGCGAGTAGGTCTGGTACTGCTTACCGTTCGCCTGGAAGCGCAATGAAAGCTTTTGTCCGTCGCCGGAAGGCAATGGGCGCCATGTTTCTCGGTTCGGGATGTTTTTAATGGAGAAGTTATTAAAAACTAATCCAAGCGTTCCCACAAAACCGATGTAACCGCCCCATCCACCTGAAAGTTCGATCTGGTCGGATGGTTTTTCTTCTACTGTATATTCGATATCCACCGTACCGTCGGCCTGGTTAGGGATCGGGTTGATCTGGATTTTTTCAGGGTCAAAATAACCCATTTGCGACAATTGGCGCTGGGTGTTGATGATCTCCGTTTTGCTGAATTTCTGGCCTGGCAGCGTAAATAGCTCGCGCAATACCACACGGTCGCTGGTTTTGGTGTTACCGTTCAGGAGAATGCGGTTGATCGTTGCCTGCTTGCCCTCGAACATGCGTAGCTCTACGTCGATAGAGTCGCCTTCAACAGCTCTCTCGGTCGGGTCGATGTGGAAATACAGGTAACCGTCATCCATATAAATTGAACTAACGTCCGATCCCGGAATACCGTTGATTTTCTTTTCAAGTTCCTCAGGATTGTACACATCGCCCTTCTTCACACCCAGGCGGTCGCTCAGGTACTGCGAGGGATACAGGTAGTTACCCGACCAGGTGATATTCCGGTAATAATATTTCTGACCTTCGTCGATCTTCATATCGATGCTGATCGTCTGGTCGCCGTTTATGATGGTATCGAACTGGATAGTCGCATCACGGTAACCGTTTTTACGGTAGTAGGCGATCAGCTTCTCCTTATCCTCGTCGTATTTCTTAGGAATGTATTTAGATGGGTTGAAAAGACGTCCGATGCGTCGCTGCTTGGTGCCTTTCATCTTACGTTTCAGCAACTGGTCGCTGATAGCCGTATTGCCTTCGATGTTGATTTTCTGGATCTTGACTTTTTTACCCTTCGTAATCGTGAAGTTCAAAGTAGCCTGACCACGCGTTGAATCGGGGATTTGGAGGACTTTTACTTTGGTATAGTAAAAGCCTTTATCCATATAATACTTCTTGATAACCAGCTGGGTATTCTTAATGATCGTCGGCGTGATCACACGGCCTTTGATCAGCTTCACCTTGTCATTCAGCGTCTCGCGCTCGCCCTTACGGATACCCGAGAACGACACTTTGTAAAGTCTTGGACGTTCTTTAATGTGGATATTCAGCCAAACCTTCTCGGCTTCGATCTTGGTAGCCATGATTTCCACATCGTCGAGCGTTCCGAAGTCCATCATTTTCTTGATAGACGACGTTACCGCCGGCCCTGGAATACGGATTTTGTCACCCGGTTTCAGGCCGGAAATGGAGATCATCGAGTTAGGGTCGAGGAACTGGGTACCCGAAACGGTCACTTCTGCAATCGTGTATTCTTTGGGGTTGGCCGGATCGATGCCCAGATTGGTCGGGGCAGCGGTTGGTTTTGCGCCTCCCAGGCCTACACGCTGTGCCTGTACTGAAACACAGCAGCATAGCAGGATTAATGCAGAAAGGCCTTTGAGATGTGCTAATGATTTATTCAAATTTTTCACTGGGTTCATATAATTCTACTTAGCACCATTCGCTTTAATTTGTTCACCCGTTTTGCCGAAGCGTCTTTCGCGATTCTGATACGAAAGTATCGCCTCGTACAAATGCTCCCGGCGGAAGTCGGGCCAGAAAAGATCCTCATAAAAATACAGTTCAGAATAGGCCAGTTGCCAAAGCAGGAAGTTGCTGATCCTGTGGTCACCGCCCGTGCGCAGCATCAGGTCCACCTCGGGGCGGCTGCCCGTCGACAAGTTACCTGCTACTACTTCCTCATTAATTTCTTCGGGTAGCAAAATGCCGTTACGAACATCCTCGGCTATTTTGCGTGCTGCCTGGGTAATGTCCCACTTGCCACTGTAACCCAATGCCAAGATGAGATTCAGGCCCGTATTGTTGCGTGTCGCTTCGATTGCTTTTCCGAGCTGGTTCTGGCAGCTGCGTGGCAGGCTGCCCGTATCCCCGATCGTGTCGAGCTTCACATTGTTTTTCATCATGGTAGGCAGCTCGTTGCCTATCGATTGCACGAGCAGTTCCATCAGTGCCCTTACTTCAAATTCCGGGCGTGCCCAGTTTTCGGTTGAAAAAGCATACAACGTCAAGCAAGAAACCCCGAGCTCCGCACATCCTTCCGTCACTTCCCTCACTGCCTTGATCGCATTGCGGTGACCAAACACACGCGCTGCACCCTGGTTCTGGGCCCATCTTCCGTTACCGTCCATGATAACGGCGATGTGTTTTGGCAGATTGCCCGTATCAATGAGCTCCTTCATTACTCCCGACTCCTTTTAACCTTTTTTAACAAAACAAAAACAACATGATCGAAGCGCCTGCCATCGGGAATGATTTTCGGCCGCTCCGGGTTATTTCAGGAATCAGTTTGCCAGTAATCAAATACGCAGCAACCTGTCAATGTGTGCCGAAAACCTGCACAATTCATTCCTGCCTTCGCCCCTGGCCAATCAGAAAGCCCTGACCGACAACGCATTAACCTCCAAAATAACAATGGAAATTTAAACGAGGGCGCAATTTAGGAATAAGAATCAGGTCTACAAAATGAATATTCCGGTACAATCAGGGTGTAATTCGATTAATTATCAAGAAGATGGCGGATAGCGTCGCCATAGGTACTGCCGCTGGTGACCTGAGAAGCCTTGCGATCGCGCATCACGATCACATACTTCCCGTTGAAGTGTTTCTGGATTTCCTTGATATGGTGGGAGTTGACAATTCCTGCCCGGCTCACGCGCAGGTAATGCGCGGGAAGCTTCTCTTCGAGCGAGGTGAGCGTGTAGTTGAGCAGGTATTTCTGCCCGTCGAGCGTATTCAGGAAAACGTATTTTTCCTCCGCTTCGAAATGCGTGATCTCCGTCAGCGGTATCAGCAGAATGCGGTCGCCGGATTTGACCGACAACGAAAATATCTCCCTCTTAGGCTTCATTTCTTCCAGCAGCCTCAGCAGGTTTTCCGAATAGGGGTTGAAACCGCCCGAATGCCCATTACCCGCCTGGGTAATGTTCCTGATCTTTTCAATGGTTTTCAGCAGCCGATCGTTCTCCACCGGTTTCAGCAGGTAGTCCACGGAATTTTCTTCAAAAGCACGGATCGCGTATTGGTCATAGGCTGTCGAAAACACCACTAACGGCATTTTGGTAAGCTTGGAAAGCATTTCGAAGCCGTTCAGCAGAGGCATTTCAATGTCGAGAAAAATAACGTCGGGCTGGTGTTTGTCGATTTCAACCAGTCCTTCGGCGCCGTTTTTGGCTTCTGACACGATGTCGAAAGTGTCGGTATACTTTTCGAGCAACCTCCTGAGGCGGCTCAACGCAAGCTGTTCGTCGTCGATCAGGATGGTTTTAAGCGGAAAATGCATGGTTGGATTGTTGATGTTGTTCAATAGCGGATTTCTGGATGGCAATATTAACCGATTTATGCGGTTGGTTGTGCAGTTCCAAACGGGCATGGTCGCCGTAGAGCAATTTCAGCTTGTCCTGAATACTGCGCATGCCGTAACCGGCACCGAGCGTATCTGAGAATGCCGGCCCATTGTCGTGCACGCACAAATGCAGCCATTGGTCCTTTTCATAAATCTTCACCACGATATTCCCCTGATCGGCCATCCGCGAAATGCCGTGCTTGATGGCATTCTCGACGATCGGTTGCAAAATAAATTTAGGCACGTAAAGACTTTTCAAAGATTCTTCCTCGACCTCCACCGTAAACCGCAACCGATCGCCAAACCGCACTTTCTCGACTTGCAGATAGGTTTCTACCATTTCCAGCTCATTTTCAATGGTATCAAAATAATCACTGGTTTTCCGCCCTGTGGTGTAGCGGAAGAGTTTGGAAAGCAGCAGCGTCATTTCCTCTGCCTTGTCGGGATTCTCGTGTACGAGGCTGGCAATGCTGTTCAGTGAGTTATATAAAAAATGCGGGTTAATGCGTGCCTGCAATGCATCCAGCTCGGCTCTCGTTTTCAGTTTTTCAAGATTTAATAATTGATATTCCTGATCTGAAATCTTGCGGGAAATTTGCCGGCCTTCGCGGCTCAGGAAGTAAAACACGTTCGCGATCGCGATGGGTGCCCATGAATACCAATACCAGGGGGCATTTTGCGAAGGCTCGGCCGGGTAATGCGCAATGTAATCGCTCACAATGTTGGTCGCAAAAAGCTGGTGCATCCCAACCGCCAACAGACTATCAAATAAAAAGACGACGACAGATAAGATGATATGCTTGGCCAGCAGGCTTTTGACAATCATATCCAGCCAGGTCGTAAGCCCCTGCGTGATCAGGATCGTGCATACGCCGGTCGCGATGTTGAGTATTACGAGGTACTTATAGAAAGCCAGCCGGACCGGCTCTTCGGTAAACGACAGCTCCGCGGTGAAATACGCGATGGCATTAAAGCCATACAATATCACTGCGCCAAGAAATGCTGCCACCAGCGTGCCGATCCAACCCTGGTTCTGAATGATGGCGATCAGGCTGAAATCCTGCCATTTGAATGATTTTTCCTGTGACGTAAAACTGAAATTAGCCCCCTCAACCCTTGCCCCGCTAAGGTCCACGTCCGAAAGACTACTGAAACTCAGATCCGCATTCCGCAGATCGGAGTTACGGAAAGTCGTCCGGTCGAGGGCCGAGAAACGAAGTTTTGCATTGCGCAGATTGGCCCCGTCGAAGTTAATATCCTTCAAGCTCGAAAAGCTGAAATCTGCATTTTCCAGATCCATGTTACTGAAATCCCTTCCGTCCAGCGATGAGGCTGTCATGCGCAACGGCTTCGTCTTGTTATCGTCCATGCTAAAAAACCCTAAACGTTAATATCAGTTTGTCTGAGAAAGCATCCATTCGGTTTCCATTTTGCCCCAATCCGGGTGAATAGCGGTTTCCGGCTTGAAGGCGCCAAATTTTTGCTGTGCTTTTTCGAGCATCGGCTTCGCCACCTTTTTCCCGCCGCCATATTCCTCCGGTGTAAAGAACAGGCTCGAACCTTCGAGGTAATAAATTCGCGGGTTCTCGGCATTGATCGATTTCGCCGATTGCAAATAGCCAGAGAACTTCTCGCCATCCGCCTGCCAGCGGTTCATCGGATCGGCCGCAAGGTGTATTTGGGATTGATAAGCTTTCAAAACTTCCAGCTCGTCGTTCGGCTTGCCCGCAATGCCTTCCGCGTCTTTCAATAAGGCATTTGCTTTATCCAGATACTGGTCTTTTTCCGTCAGGGTTGGTGCTACGAACCCGAGAAGCACATTCGCATAGGCCGCATAGTATTTCGGCAGCCATTCCTTGGGTTCTGCGGCGGCGATGCGCTCGAACCGATTGGCAATATCCACGAGGCTTTTCGGGTCGGGTTTCGAGCGGTCGATACCGTTCAATGCTTTAATGCCGTCGCCCATGGCCTGGGTATACTTTTCGTTCTGCGACCATGCGATGCTCGTGGCAAGCACAAACAGTAATCCGAATGTGAATAGCTTTTTCATTGTTTTGTCAGTTTTAAAATGCTGGTTGTTTAATATTAAAATTCGTCTTTCTCCACTTTGGCTTTCCTGGAAAGCATGATCTGCATCCCCACGAAAAAGCTTCGGTAACTCTGCGGGCCCACGGCGTAGCGCGTCTGCCCGTCGGGCGTGTAGCGGTACGTGAATACATTGCGGGTATTAAGGATATTATCGACCGTGGCATAAAATATCACCAGGTTCCCTTTGATGCTTTGCAGCTTGCTGGCCTGAATGCTCACATTATGTACCGACGGCGTGCGGTCTTTCAGGAATTCTTCATTATTGGGATTGTAGTAAGGCCGCCCGCTGGTGAATGCGTAAGTCGCGCTCAGGTTGGTTTTGGCCTTTTCGAACCATTTTTTGGTAATGAGACTGATATTATGGTTCGAAATAAAGGTAGGCGTGGCGGATTGGGCATATTGCTGAAAGAGCCTTTTTGAATCCACAAAACTGTAAGTAACCCAGTAATCGAGGTTCTTGATGGATTTCTGGTCGCGCCAGAAGAAGTCGAAGCCGCGCGCATAACCGTCGCCGCCATTGTTGGTCGCGCCCCAGGGGAAGCGGTATGGATCGGCATCGTATTTCTGGCCGGTAAATTCGCGGACGAGTTGCGCGTAATTTTTATAAAATGTCTCTACCCGGAACGTACGCTGGTTTTTGATAATCTGGTAATTGAGGATCAAATGGTCGGCGCGCTCGTATTGGAGGGATTTATTTAAATACAAATAGCGGTAATCGGGGTTTTGATAGAACTGTCCCGCGGCTAGGGAAATCTGGCTGTACCGGCCGGTTTTGTAGGCGAATGACAGCCTTGGAGCAATATTGGCCCGGCCGATGATCGAAGAATATTCGCTCCGTACGCCGATCCTTCCAGCCAATGCACGGGTAATATAAATCTCCGACTCCACGAATGCGGCGGTATAGCGGTCTTTCAATCGGTAAAGCTGGCCTCCTGCGCCATTACCGAGATTAATGGCATGCGCCTCGGCTCCAAAGAGTATGGTATTGTTTCCCGTAAGCAGGCGTGTGAGCACAACGCGTGCCTGCGTACGCTCGTCGAAACGGTCGAAATTGGCGCCGTCATAGGTCATATTGTCCTTGTTGCGGCTATATGAAATGCCGGAATTCAACGTCCAGCGGCCGTCGGCCCAGGAGTCGGTGTAGGTGCTCGTGGTGAATGCATTGTTGTTTTTTAAAACCAGGCGCATTTTGCCGGTATCCGAGGACGGGTCGTTGCTATTCATGCTCAGATGGCTGTCGGAATACATGCCGTAGACTTTGAGCACACCATTTTTGGTCGGCTTCCAGCGGTAGGTCAGTGAAGAGCCTTTGAATTCCGGCACGTGGATCCATTCCACATTTTGTTTTACCAGCTTAAACAACGGCCGCAAATTGCCATAATACACCACGGCGGACACCGATTGGTTTTTATTGGCATAATCATAATTCAAACCCGCATTCGCCAGGTTCAAACTAATACCCAACCCATTATTGCTAACCTTGTCGGTCGTATTCAGTAACAAAACCGACGACAATGCCTGCCCGTACTGCGCCGAATAGCCGCCGGTACTGAACGAAGTACCTTTAAACATAAACGGATTGAACCGCCCCCGCGACTGCACGTCGGGTAACGAGCTGAAAAACGGGTTCTGGACGATCATCCCGTCGATCACGATCTTCGTTTCCTGACCGGAGCCGCCGCGGACGAATAGCCCCTCCTGCTCCCCTACGCGCTGTGCACCCGGCAAAAATTGCATGGCGCCGGTAATATCCGCCGCTGCGCCCGCCGTAGTTACAATATCCAGCGGTTTCAGCATAGCCATTCTCTTCTCGTCCGACGCCTCAAATGCGCCCGCGGTAATCACCACGGTATTCAGTTCGTTGGCCAGCTCTTCAAGTTTAATGGACATTGCGGGAATACTTTCTTTCAGATTAATCTTCTTCTCAAAAACCTCGAACCCGACATAGCTCGCAGCGATGGTTGCCGTGTCGGACTCAGACGTCTGGAATGCAAAAACGCCGTTCGCATCGGTCGTTCCGCCGTCGTAGGTGCCTTTAAGGAACACATTCGCACCGGGCAATGCATTTCCCCTCTGGTCGGTCACCTTGCCCTGGATGCTCTTTTGGGCAAAAACCGTCGGGGTAACGAATAGTAACAGACAATAAAAAAGCTTCATGGCTAATAGATTATGTGTAACTGCTGACACAAATCTATTGGCCATGAAGCCGTTTGGTAAGTGATTTCCGACGAAGTGCCGGTTTCAGCGGGATGAATATGCCCGCTGACGGAATGAAAAACCGCCGGTTTTAGAGCTCTTCGAGCAGGATATCCTTCCAGCGCACCTTGATACCGCCGCCGTCGTGGATCTGCAATGCGATAGAGCCTTCGCCCGCACCGATTTTAGCATCGGTAAGGTCTACCATTTCGTGGCCGTTGAGCCAGGTTTGGGTGCGGTCGCCTTCCGCGCGGATGCGCAGCGTGTTCCATTCACCCATTTTCAGGAAACCTTCTTTTTCGTCGGGGATCTGTACGAGCCAGTTGCGGCCGTACGACTCATAAATACCGCCCGTGTCGTGGTTTGGCGGCGCCACTTCTACCTGCCAGCCCGAAACTTTGGTACCAGTTACCGTCGAGCGGAAGAATACGCCGCTGTTACCATTCGCCTCTTGCCTGAATTTGAGGGACAGGTCGAAGTTCTTGTAAAACTTGTCGGTAGTGAGGTAGCCGTACTTCTTGTCGGGGCCGCTTTCACAGATGAGCTCGCCGCCATCGACGTACCATTTCTCGGTACCGTGGACGGTCCAGCCTTTGAGGTCTTTCCCGTTGAATAATTTGACAGGCTTCTTCAATGGATCGGCAGATGGGCCTTTCAGCGCGAAAAACGCCGAGTTAAGCATCAGAACGGCTGCTCCGGCGACGATCAATCGTCTCAATTTTAGCATGGTTATTATGGGATTAGGATTAAAAATTTATGGTTACAAATTCTATCAAACTACATTTTACATTAGTTTTACAAAAATTAACCACTTGGAAAGCTATGAAAAAAAACCGTTTTGGGGGGCGTTGGGCAGCATTTTTTTTGGCAGCAGGGCTATTTTCAACGATTTTGATTTCTTGTAAGGAAGACAGCAACGATGTCGTAAAACGGAAGGCGATGACCGACGTAATATCAGAAAATCCAGAATTTAGCATGTTGAAGGATATCATGGAGCGGGCAGGTCAAAGCGACGCTTTCAGGTCACAGAATCAAACGCTATTGGCTCCATCTAATGCCGCTTTCAATAAAGCCAAAATATTCAGTTCGAAGCTAATTACTGATACTGAAGCAAAGGCGTTTCTCAACAATCACGTTATCAAGTCTGTAAAGAAATACGGTGAGTTTGACGCCGGAACTCTTGAGACCGCTGGCACGCTGAAACTTAATGTCGCGAAGAAGGACACTGTGGTGACTTTTAATGGTGCCAAAATCAACAGAAAAGATGTAGAAACAAATAACGGTTACATTCAAGTGCTTGACAGCGTTTATGTAAAAGTTTTGTAGTGAATTGAGTTAATCATACTTATATAAAATAAGAACCCCGAAGCTCAGGCTCCGGGGTTCTTATTTTTATAAGCTAATCTTCTCAGAACTGCTCAATATGCGAGAAGAAGAAGTTTCCTTCGATTTCAGCATTTTCGTCTGAATCCGACCCGTGGATCGCATTCGCTTCGATCGATTTTGCATACAACTTGCGGATCGTGCCTTCCTCTGCATTGGCAGGGTTGGTAGCACCGATCAAAGTCCGGAAATCAGCCACCGCGTTCTCTTTTTCGAGGATCATCGGGACGATCGCTCCGGATGACATATACTTGCAAAGATCATTATAGAAAGGACGCTCTTTGTGCACTGCGTAGAATTCTCCCGCACGCTCGGGAGTAAGTAAGGTTTTTTTCAGGGCCACAATCCGGAATCCTGCTGCTTCGATCATTTTGATGATTGAACCTGAATGACCATCCTGCACAGCATCAGGCTTGATCATGGTAAATGTCTTATTTGTTGGCATACGTACTTGGCTAAGTTGATTTTGGGTGCAAAGCTACTATTTTTCAGCCTATATCCCCGAACCTTTCGTCCGTAAACGCCCGTCTTATATTAAATCACCGCCTGATTGCCAGCCTTTACCGGGCATAATGAAGCAAATCCCAACAGTTTTGTTAATTTTGTGGGCTCTAAGCAAACAGGAAATACCTCTTTTGAACTAAGTAACTGTGAATCAAATCATTGGAGAGCTTCGCTCTTTTTTATCCCAACCCCAAAAAATTGTTATCACAATGCACCGTGACCCGGATGCCGATGCATTGGGTTCGTCCCTGGGTTGGGCCAGTTATTTGCTCAAAAAAGGACATGAAGTGACGGTTATCAGCCCTACCGACTATGCTGCGAACCTTCGCTGGCTTTCGGGCATGGAAAATGTGCTGGTATATGAGAAGGCTTCCGAGCAAGGAAAGTGCAAAAAAAAGATCGAGCAGGCGACATTGATCTGCTGCCTTGATTTTTCGGCATTATCACGTTTGAAGGACCTCGGAAAAGTAGTTCAGGATGCGGCCGCACCAAAAATGATGATCGACCACCACCTCGAACCGGAACATTTTGCGAAATGGATGGTTTGGGATACCAAAGCTGCGGCTACGGCACAGCTGGTGTACGAACTTGTGAAAGAAATGGAAGGCGGCTTACCTGCCGAACAGCTCTTCGATATTCCGATGGCCGAATGCCTCTACGCCGGCATTATGACCGACACCGGCTCGTTCAGGCACGGTAATGTAACGCCCGCGGTGCATCTAGCGGTAGCCGACTTAATGCGCACAGGCTTCGATTCGAGCCGCGTGCACCGGCTGATCTACGACAATGCGCCGCTTTCGCGCCTGCAGTTCCTGGGTTATGTGCTTTCTCAGAAACTCGTTGTGTTACCCGAGTACCGCACGGCATATATGGTACTTACCGAGGCAGAACTGCAAAAATTCAACTCGTCATCCGGCGAAACGGAAGGCATCGTGAATTATGGCTTGCAGGTCGAAAATGTAGTGATGTCGGCCATGTTCATCGAACGAAAAGGAGAGGTTAAAATCTCATTCCGGTCGGTGGGCACATTCTCGGTGAGAGACCTGGCCAGTACCCATTTCAGCGGTGGCGGACATAAGAACGCATCGGGAGGCCGGTCCGAACAATCAGTAAATGAAACGGTTGCAAGATTTCTAAGCATACTTCCTTCATACCAGGAAGAACTCTTGAGCGTTGACTAAACTTAAATTCTAACTTCACTAAAATATCTTCTAATTAACACGTCCCAATGAATTTAAAAACAATCGGTTATGCGATGGGCATAACTATTCTCGCAGCCGCTTGCAATCAACATCGTCAGCAGGTTACCGAAAGCGGTCTTAAATACACGCTTTTCGATCACGAAGACGATGCGAGGAAAGCCAAACTAGGGGATATCATGACATTCCACCTGGTGTTGAAGAATGGAACCGACTCTACGCTCCGCGATACATATAAAGAGAAAAATCCGGTTAAAATGGTATTGCAGGCGCCTCCTTACAAAGGCAGTTTCGAAGAAGGCCTTACCCTGCTCGCAACTGGCGACAGCGCCAAGTTCCAGGTGAATGCCGATACTTTGTTCGCGAAAATCGGTCAGCCGATGCCGCCGATGATCAAAAAAGGTTCCGAGCTGACATTCACCGTGAAGGTGATCAGCGTATTGACTTCGGAGGAATTCCAGAAGCAACAGGCTGAGGCCGGTAAGAAGCAAAAGGACATCGACGCCAAGGTGATTGAAGAATACCTGGTTAAGAACAACCTGAAAGCAAAAGCCAGAAAAACGGCTTCCGGCCTTGTTTACGTACCGCAAACGGAGGGTACAGGCGAAAGCCCTGCGGCCGGCGATAATGTGAAAGTACATTACACAGGCAAGTTCCTCGACGGCAAAGAATTCGACAGCTCTAAAAACCAGGGCAAGCCACTTGACCTGCAGGTGGGCGCCGGAATGGTGATCGCAGGCTGGGACGAAGGCATCACCCTGATGAAAAAAGGCGAAAAAGGTTTGCTGCTGATCCCTTCGGGGCTTGCTTACGGGCCCGAAACATACGGACCAATCCCTGGCAACTCCGTATTGCAGTTTGAAATGGAACTACTCGACTTTACAAAAGGCACTAAGCCAGCGGCTGGCCCTGCGCTTCCGACTCCTGCTCCTGCGAAATAGTTGAACTAAATATTAAATGCCACGAAGGCACGAATTATCACGAAACATATTCGTGCATAATTCGTGCCTTTGTGGCATTTAACCCTACCTATTTTTTGCGTAAAATGCATTTCAATCATGTGACTATCTATGAAACTTTGCTTTGCAACAAACAACCAGAACAAACTCAAAGAAATACAAGCCTTACTTGGCAACAGGTTCGAGCTAGTGACATTGTCGGACATCGGCTGTTTTGAAGAAATACCCGAGCCGTATGAGACCATTCAGGAGAATGCTAAGGCCAAATCCAGCTATGTCCGCGAAAAATATGGCATCGACTGTTTTGCAGACGACAGCGGCCTCGTCGTTCCTTCACTGAATGGCGAACCGGGGGTGCATTCGGCCTATTATGCCGGCCCGCAACGCAGCCATGACGATAATATCAATCTGCTGTTGAATAAGCTATCCGGCGAAGAGGATCGCAGTGCCTACTTCCTCACAGTCATTTCACTAAGCCTTGGAAATGAATATTATGCATTTGAGGGCCGCGCTCAGGGAACGATTATCCATGAGAAACGCGGTACCGGCGGCTTTGGGTATGATCCGGTGTTTATTCCGGACGGGCAAAACCGCACTTTTGCGGAAATGACCCTGGCGGAAAAATCCCAGATAAGCCATCGTTCCATTGCTTTTGCCGCGCTGGTTGATTTCCTCGATCAGCATTGACCTTTTTAATTCACATTAAATCGTACGGACATGTCGGACTTTAACTCGGATGATTATCGCTACGACGGTAGCAAGAAATTTGACATTAGTAAGGCTAAAACGAAGTTCAAAGATATTTACGCCGACAAGGCCGAGTACGAGGCCATGCAGGAAGAATCGGCCAAAGAGCTCGACGAGTTGCAGAGCATGATGTACGCGCACAACCGATACGGCCTCCTGGTGATTTTCCAGGCAATGGACGCTGCCGGCAAAGACGGGACCATCAAGCACGTACTTTCGGGAGTTAATCCGGTAGGTGTGAAAATCCATTCATTTAAGAGGCCGACAGAGACCGAACTGGGCCACGATTTTCTCTGGCGGACGAACCAGGTGTTGCCTCAGCGCGGTACTATCACGATTTTCAACCGCAGTTATTATGAAGAAGTACTGGTAGTAAAAGTGCAGCCCGAAATCCTGACGCAATCGCAACGCTTACCAGTGGAGTTGACGGAGGATCTGGATAAGCTTTGGAAACACCGCTATTCCGATATCCGCAACCTGGAAAAATACCTTTTCCGTAATGGTATCCGTGTAATCAAATTCTTCCTCAATGTTTCAAAAGAGGAACAGGCAAAGCGGCTCATCGAGCGTATTCAAGACCCATCCAAAAACTGGAAATTTGAGGAGCAGGATGTGAAAGTTCGCGACCAATGGGCTGAATATATGCAGGCTTACGAGGATGCGATCAATGAGACGGCTACCAATAAAGCGCCTTGGTATGTAATCCCTGCCGATGATAAAAAGAATCTCCGCCTGACCGTCGCGAAAATCGTCGCCGAGGAGTTGAAAAAGATGAAAATGACCTACCCCGAATCCGGTCCGCAACGGACCGAGGAGCTGCGCCATTTCATCGACATTATCAATGCGCAAACGAATAAGCCTTAATCAAAAAGAAAGGCCGCTGATCGTTGATCAGCGGCCTTATAGCTATGCATGGTGTGAAGTTATATCTTACTTTTTGATGGTGAAATTACCGCCACCAATTTTATATCCTTCCGCATACAGCTCCACATTGTATTTTCCTGGGCGGAACTTGTTAGCATTATCGTACAACATCTCCACTTTCTGGTTGTTGTTCTGATAAGCAATCGACTCGCGGGTTGTAAATTTAGATGGTGCGCCATCGATTTCAAACTCACCTGAGCCAGTAGCATCGTCAGCTACAACTGCTCCGTCGGGATCAAGTACCCGCACATAAATATCTTTGGGCTCCTGGGCAGTCAACTCGTTTTCCGGAAGATTGAAAACCAGTTTCAGCTTGTCAACGCGGCTCGCTTTGTATTCCTCGCGTTCTTTGGTTTTACCCCTTGAATTAACAGTCAGCACTTTCAAATTCTGTGCTTTCAGGGACGCTGCTTTGCTCACTTTCGCGCTCAACTCTTTGTTAGCCGCAGTAAAAGTGGTTACAGAGTCGGTCAGTTCAGCCTGGCGTTGTACCAATCGCTCACGTTCGCTGGTAAGCGTTCCTACGTGTGTGTGCAGGGAATCGTTGCTTGCTACCAGGTGCTCATTCTCAGCTTTCAACTGTGCGATCATCTCGTCCTTTTCTGTCAGGAATTTCTCGTATTCCTTGATCTTTCCGAGATATTTGTTGGTTTCCACTCTTCTGCTGCGGCTGAATGCTACCTTGTCAGCTTCGAGTTTCTCTTTCATCTTGGTCAGCTCAGTAACATCACCGCCCAATTTTTCAACTTCCGCAATTTTGGCGTCCAATACCGTCGAAATAGAATCCAGTTTAGTTTTGGTCACAGCCAACTCTCTTGCTTTTTCGACTACCATCGACTCCTGCTGGGTCAACTCTTGTTTCTGAGTTGTGAACAAGTAGCCGAACATGGCTGTTGCTAGCCCCAAGACAACTACCATTGCCCAGGCTATGCTTTGCTTATTTTTCTGTTCTTGTTGCATTGATATTAAGTTTTACTTGTGTGATTTAGTTTTCCATGAGACAGGTTAAAAATCATATCCGGGTCTACATGCAGTTCTGATATCACATCAAACAATTCTGTGCCGCTCAATGCCTACGGCTCAAAATGGCCAAGTTAACAAAATCGTTAAATGCACCTGAAATGCAAAAAAGAGCCTCATTATCATAAATTTGGCACTTTTTAATTAACATTTTTTGAATCTGAAAATTCCTACAAACCGTTGGCTATCTAAAACTTGCAATTAGAAAATTGGGTAATGTTACCACAAAATATGGTGTAGAGGTACATAGAAAATAATGCAATAAGCCCGTCAAAGTCCTATTTCCCCCCGAATGCCGAATTCCTTTTTCTCGACGAAGATGAGCTTCTGGTAGCCGGTTACCTCATAAGCGCTTACTTGCAGAAGGTTATTAAGTTTGCGTGCATCCAGGACCACCCTCTTTTCTGAATTATAAATTTTATTCTTCGTATGGATCAATGCCTCGACGTGCAAAGGTTGCTTCAACACCGAGTCAGTATCGACTTTTAGATAAGCGACCGGCAGATCAATGCCGGTTTTAAGGCGGTATTCATAATGCAATGGACCGTTCCGGACGACCTCGTAACTCTGGCGATAGGAAGGTTTGTTAATATCCGCTTGCACGAAGAGTTCGAGTTCCTTCTTCCAATCCACCTCACGTGTCTTCGAAACTTCACGCTTGGTTCCTAAAACCGCCGTTTTGCTGACTTCCGGTTTCTTCTCATTCAAATACACGATTTGATTCTCGATAAAACCTTTTAGATCGTAATAAAGCTTAGGGGCATCGTCGCGGGCTTCCTCCAGGCGACAGGAAACCAATGAAAAAAGGAGAATGGCTGTAACAATGGTAAGGGAGCGGTAATTCATGGATTTCGGATATGGCTAAAAAAACAGAGAGCCCGCCGGACTCTCTGTTGGTTAACATCAATAGATGCCTGAAAGTTTAGAGAATGCTTGTACCTGTCATTTCCGCAGGTTGAGCGATCCCCATCAATGCAAGAACGGTCGGCGCGATGTCGGCCAGCTTACCATTGTTGATTGGTTTCCGATATTCGTTATCGACCAGAATACACGGCACGAGGTTCAATGAATGCGCGGTATTGGGCGATCCGTCGTCGTTCGACATATAATCCGAATTACCATGGTCGGCAATGATGATTGAAGAGTAGCCGTGGTCCAGACCGGTCGTTACTACGGCCTGCACGCATTGGTCAACCGTTTCACAAGCTTTCACAGCTGCTTCAAAAACGCCTGTATGACCTACCATATCCGGGTTAGCGAAGTTGAGACACACGAAATCCACTTCCTCTTTCACCAGTTCAGGCACGATCGCGTCGCGGATGTCGAATGCCGACATTTCGGGTTGCAAGTCGTAGGTAGCCACTTTCGGAGACGGGCAAAGCAAGCGGCTCTCGCCTTCGAAAGGTTTTTCACGGCCTCCCGAGAAGAAGAATGTAACGTGCGGATATTTTTCGGTTTCGGCTATCCGGATCTGCTTCTTACCCGCTCCTTCAAGCACTTCGCCTAACGTGTTATTTAGATTATCCTTATCAAAAATCACATCCACTCCTTTGAAAGTATCATCATAGTTGGTCATGGTGATGTATTTCAAATTGAGCTTGTGCATATTCTGCTCGTGGAAATCCTGCTGGGTAAGTACCTCGGTGATTTCACGGCCGCGGTCGGTGCGGAAGTTGAAGCAAAGTACCACGTCGCCATCCTGGATCAATGCGAGCGGAGAACCGTCGGCATTCGTTGCGATGATCGGCGTGATGAATTCGTCGGTAACGCCTTCTTCGTAGGAAGCCTGTACGGCTTTCAAAACGTCTGCCGCAGGTACGTGCTTACCCTCGCCGTGTACCATGGCGTCGTAGGCCAATTTCACACGTTCCCAGCGCTTATCGCGGTCCATTGCGTAATACCGGCCAGTAATGCTGGCAATACGGCCGGTACTCTGCGCCATCGATTCGTTCAATTCGGTCAGGAAGCCTAATCCGCTCTTTGGGTCGGTATCTCGACCATCTGTGAATGCATGAACGAATACGTCGCTCAAACCACGGTTAGCAGCGATTTGGCAAAGGCCTTTCAAATGGTCGATATGTGAGTGCACACCGCCGTCGGAAACCAGGCCAATGAAATGTATTTTCTTACCCTCAGTTTTCGCGTAGTCGAGCGCCTGCGTGAGCGCGGGCTCCTGTCCGAGCGTGCCCTCGGTTACCGCGAGGTTTATTTTTACCAGATCCTGATAAACCACACGACCGGCACCGAGATTGGTATGGCCTACTTCGGAATTACCCATTTGTCCGTCGGGAAGGCCGACAGCCAGACCACTCGCTTCGAGCTTGCTATGCGGATATTTTTGAAGAATGGAATCGTAGAAAGGGGTATTCGCCGCTAAAACGGCGGAACGGTTCTCCTCGCCGGATTTGGCGATCCCCCAGCCGTCCATGATAATGAGGATGACTTTCTTGCTCAATGTATTCTGAAATTAAGATGATATTTAAGAGAGTAACAACTTACTCTTCCTTTTTGCTTTCGATTGGCTGATTGTTTTCGTCCACAATCACATAGACTTCTTCGTTGGGCCGGCGCATCATAAACTTCTCGCGCGCCCATTTTTCAAGCATTCTGGGATTTCCGAAAACCTCATTCCGCTCTTTTTTGACGTCCCTGATCTTGTCCTGGAGAATCGCTTTCTCCTTTTCCAGGTCCTTCATCTTCATCCGGTTCGACATCACGACCCGGATATTGTTGTTGTCGAGGAACAATATCCATATCAGCCACACGACGAACGTGGCGATATAGAAGTTCTTTAATGTGTGCAGAGACCAGAATGAGTGGTTTTTCATATTTGAAATACCCTTAAACAAGAACCGGAGCGCTGGGCTCCGGCTCTTTAATGGTTTGATTAGAATTTCAATCCAGGGAAGTAAGCGCTTTCGCCCAGTTCTTCTTCGATGCGGAGAAGCTGGTTGTATTTCGCCATACGGTCAGAACGTGAAGCCGAACCGGTTTTGATCTGGCCTGTGTTCAATGCAACCGCAAGGTCAGCGATCGTCGAATCTTCTGTTTCACCTGAACGGTGCGACATAATGCTCTTATAGCTGTTGCGTTTTGCAAGGTTTACAGTATCGATGGTTTCAGTCAAAGAACCGATCTGGTTTACTTTCACCAACACCGCGTTAGCGATTTGTGATTCGATACCTTGTTGCAGCCGGGTTACGTTGGTTACGAACAAGTCGTCACCTACCAGCTGGGTTTTGTGGCCCACGGCGTCTGTCAAAGTTTTCCAACCTGCCCAGTCGTCTTCGTCCATACCGTCTTCGATGGAGATGATCGGGTATTTAGCAACCCACTGAGCCCAGTAGTCAGCCATTTCGTCAGAGCTCAACTTGCGGCCATCCGATTTTTTGAAGTGGTAGAGGCCGTTTTCGTAGAATTCAGAAACAGCTGCGTCCATAGCGATGAAGATGTCTTCGCCTGGCTTATAACCCGCTTTTTCAATTGCCTGAAGAACAACCTCGATCGCCTCTTCGTTGGATTTGATATTTGGAGCGAAACCACCTTCGTCACCAACGTTGGTAGAGTAGCCTTTGCTTTTCAAAACAGTTTTCAACGTATGGAAAACCTCAACACCCATGCGCAATGATTGCGAGAATGTATCCGCTTTTACAGGCATGATCATGAACTCCTGGAAATCGATGGAGTTATCCGCGTGGCTACCTCCGTTCAGGATGTTCATCATCGGTACCGGCAATGTATTTGCGTTGGTACCACCTACGTAGCGGTACAATGGAAGGTTTGCTTCCTGTGCAGCAGCTTTCGCAACGGCCAAAGAAACACCCAGGATAGCATTAGCGCCAAGCTTCGCTTTGTTAGGCGTGCCATCCAGTTCCAGCATGATTTTATCAACAAGGTTCTGCTCGAATACGGAGCAACCGATCAGTTCAGGGAAAATGATGTCGTTTACATTTTCAACCGCTTTCAAAACTCCTTTTCCAACGTAAACGCTTTTGTCGTCGTCGCGAAGCTCTACGGCCTCGTGCTTACCGGTAGAAGCTCCGGAAGGAACCGCAGCGCGTCCCAGGTAACCATTCTCGGTACGAATATCAACTTCTATTGTAGGGTTTCCTCTTGAATCCAGAATTTGTCTTGCATGTACTGACTGAATCGTACTCATTTGCAGCTTGTGGTTTAATTAAATTGGAATATGGTTAACGCTACAAAATAACGCAAAAAAAATGGTCATCCATAAACTCCGATTCATTTTAGGCTAAATTTACGGTCAAGTCAACCACACCATTTACTATGAAATTAACCCATATTCTGACCATCGCATTATTAAGCTCACCTCTTGCATTACAAGCTCAGAAACAGCTCACTACGGAAGAATTCGAAAAACAGCTGGCCAAATCCGGCGACGCCCAGCTCCTGGATGTACGTACACCCGACGAGTATGGCGAGGGCCATTTGGCAAATGCCGCGAATGTCGATTATAAAAGTCCATCATTTAAGGAAAAAATTGCCAAACTCGATAAGAGCAAGCCCGTGTACGTGTATTGCCTCTCGGGTGGAAGAAGCGCAGCCGCGGCGACTGCATTGCATGAAAGCGGTTTCGGGGAAGTTTACGATATGAAAGGCGGCTACCTGAAATGGAATACCTCCGGCAAGGCCGTTGAGGGTGCCAACAAAGCAGGTGTGAAAGGCATGAGCACCGCGGAATTTAACAAAATCATAAACTCCGAAAAGGTCGTCCTCATCGACATTCACGCCAAGTGGTGCCCGCCCTGCGTGAAAATGCTCCCTACCGTTAACAAGCTGCAAAAGGAATATTCAGGAAAGGCTAAAATTGAAACGATCGCTTTTGACCCCAATAAAGCATTAGTAAAAGAGCTGGGCGTTGACGAAATCCCCGCATTTCTCCTTTATAAAAACGGAAAGCTCGTTATGCGCAAGAATGGTTTTATGGAAGAAAAGGAATTCCGCTCGTTACTGGATTCGCAGCTATAACTCGATATTAACACAAACAAAAAGTCCCTCCGCATTACGTGGAGGGACTTTTCTGCTTTTATGATTTGCTTGCTTCCAGCAACTTAATAAACTCGTCGAACAAGTAACGTGAATCGTGCGGACCTGGCGATGCTTCCGGGTGGTACTGCACCGAGAATGCCGGGTAATCCTTTCTGCGGATACCTTCGATCGTCTTATCGTTCAGGTTAATGTGCGTAACCTCGATGTCAGGGTGGCTTTCGATCTCGTCAGGTTTCACGGCGAAACCATGGTTTTGCGAAGTGATCTCGCAAAGACCTGTGATCAGGTTTTTCACCGGATGGTTCAACCCGCGGTGGCCGTGGTGCATTTTGTAAGTATTGATTCCGCTCGAAAGCGCCAGCAACTGGTGGCCTAGACAGATACCAAAAAGCGGCTTAGCCGTTTCTACCATTTGGGTTACGTTTTCAACCGCATATGCCATTGCAGAAGGATCACCGGGGCCGTTCGAGATGAAGAAACCATCCGGATTCCATTGCAATACCTCTTCGTAGGATGTTTTTGCAGGGAAAACCTTGCAATAGCAGCCTCTCTGAGTCAGGTTAAGCAGAATGCTTTTCTTGATACCATAATCCATTACAGCAACGCGGAATTTCGCAGTGGCTTCGTCGCCCATGAAGTATGGCTCCTCGGTTGTCACTTCCGAAGAAAGTTCCAGTCCGTCCATCGAAGGGACTTTCTTCAATTCTTTCATCAGTTCCACTTCATCGAGGATCTCGGAAGAGATAATGGCGTTCATTACCCCCTTCTCACGTACGTGGCGTACGAGGTGGCGCGTGTCCACATTGCTGATGCCGACGATGTTTGCCCTTTCGAAATACTCTTGCAGAGAGAAATCAGCGGTGTCGCGTGAATAGATCTGTGAGAATGTGTTACAAACCATCCCGCGGATCTTTACCGAGCCAGATTCCTCCTCGTCTTCCAACTGAACACCGTAGTTACCGATGTGCGAGTTGGTGTTTACGATAATCTGACCGTAATAGGAAGGGTCTGTGTAGATCTCCTGATAGCCGGTCATGCCCGTGTTAAAGCAAATCTCGCCACCGGTGGTTCCACTTTTACCCAAAGCGAGTCCTTTGTATGCTGTTCCGTCTTCTAGCAACAACAGAGCTTCCTTTTTCTGATTCATATTATGGTTTAATCTGTTTTCCGGGCTGTTTTACGCCATTTCGAGGCTGCCGGTTCAATTTTGGTGCAAAAATACGAATTTTCACTCATAAAAAAGGGTTAAACGAAACCGTTCAACCCTTTTCCTATATTTCAATTTCCGATCTCCAAACTATTCCTTTTCAGTTTCGCCTGGTGTTTCCTCTGTTTTCGGAGCTTCTTCTTCAGCCGGAGCCTCAGTTTCCGCTACGATCGGATGATCTTCTTTTTTAACAGGAGCAGCTTCAACAGCCCCTTCTTTCTTACCACCTCTTCTACTGCGACGAGTCTTAGCAGGTTTGTCGGCATTGGCAAGCAACAGTGCATCGTTGAAATCAACCAGCTCGATCAGCGCAGTTTCAGCCGCGTCACCCAAACGGTTACCCAATTTGATGATACGAGTGTAACCACCCGGGCGAGATGCGATTTTGTCTGAAACGATTCCGAAAAGCTCTTTTGTCGATTCTTTGTCGTTCAGGTAAGAGAATGCTATCCTTCTGTTGTGGGTAGTATCTTCTTTCGCACGAGTCAGCAGGGGCTCAACGAACTTACGAAGTTCTTTTGCCTTAGCCAGGGTTGTTTCAATTCTTTTGTGAAGGATCAAAGAGGAAGCCATGTTTGAAAGCATCGCCTTGCGGTGTGATGCGGTTCTTCCTAAGTGATTGTCCTTTTTACCGTGTCTCATTGTTTTGTTGTTTAGTTGCTTCGAGCGGCGCGGTTAGCGCGCTACAGAATACATACTTATGATGGAATTTAATTAATCCTCGTCCAGACGGTACTTCGACACGTCCATTCCAAATGTGAGCTGTTTGTCGGCTACTAATTGCTCCAACTCGGTGAGTGATTTCTTACCGAAGTTCCGGAATTTCATCATATCAGAAATTTCCAGTCTTACCAGGTCACCCAAAGTTTTCACGTCCGCAGATTTCAGACAGTTGTAAGCGCGTACGGACAGATCCAGTTCAGACAATGAAGTCTTCAACAGTTTTCTCATACGTAGCATTTCCTCATCAACCTGATTGTCCTCCTCAGCTTTCTGCTTCTCAAACGTCATCGTTTGGTCAGAGAACAGCATGAAGTGTTGGATCAGAATATTGGCAGCACCTTTCAATGCATCTTCCGGGTGGATTGAACCATCGGTTTGGATGTCGATCAAAAGACGTTCGTAGTCGGTACGCTGTTCAACACGCGTGTTTTCAACGCTGTATTTCACATTTTTGATAGGCGTATAAATCGAGTCTACCGCGATGTAGCCGAACGGAAGCTCATTGGCCCGTGGTTCGTCTGCCGGCACGTAGCCTCTACCTTTATCCAGGAGAAGTTCCATTTCGAACTCCTTCTGATCATCTATATGGCAAATGACCTGGTCCGGATTCAGAACCTCAAATGCGCTTGTAAACTTGCCAATGTCGCCGGCAGTGATGACGGAAACATTTTTGAGGTTTACTACGATCCTACTCTCACTCAGGTCAGAAACTTTTTTAAAACGAACCATTTTAAGGTTCAGGATGATTTCCGTAACATCCTCAACTATACCTTCGATAGAAGAAAATTCGTGAAGCACGCCTGGGAACTTCACACTCGTGATGGCATAGCCTTCCAAAGATGAAAGGAGAATTCTACGCAACGCATTACCAATGGTTACGCCGTATCCTTTCTCTAAAGGCTTAAACTCAAACAACCCGTGAAAGTCGTCTGCTTTCTCCATGACGACCTTATCAGGCATTTGGAAAGCTAATATTGACATAGTCCTTGCTCCTTTTATAGTAGTAAATGATAGTTGATCACGCTACCTTACCTTTGCGATCGCAAAAATTGCGCTGTTGCCAGCAAAAAAAGCACTACCCCGAATATTCGGGGAGTGCATGTAATATGAAGATTATTATTTAGAATACAACTCAACGATCAGCTGTTCGTTGATGTTTTCTGGGATTGACTCGCGGTCGGGGAATGTAACAAACTTGCCAGACAATTGCTGACCGTCCCACTCCAACCAGTTGAAACCTTTTGCGCTATGTCCTGCAAGGCTATCTGTAACAGCTTCGAGAGATTTAGACTTCTCACGAACAGTTACAACCTGTCCTGGGCGCAATGAGTAAGAGGGGATGTTTACGATCTCTCCGTCAACAAGGATATGCTTGTGCGAAACGAGCTGACGAGCAGCGCGGCGAGTTGGAGCAATACCCAAACGGTAAACTGTATTATCCAGACGAGCTTCACAATATCTCAAAAGGTTTTCACCTGTAAGACCTGCTTTAACAGAAGCTTTCTCAAACAAGCTACGGAATTGTCTTTCAAGAATACCGTAGATGAATTTCACCTTTTGTTTCTCAGCCAATTGCAGAGCGTACTCTGACTTCTTCGACCGACGACCCTTTCCGTGCATTCCGGCAGGGTAATTTTTCTTTGCAAGCGCTTTGCTTGGACCCATGATGGGTTCTCCGTAACGTCTTGCGATTTTGGTTTTGGGACCTGTGTAACGTGCCATTAAAACTTTTTGTTAACTAAAATTGAAAAAAACCATTCTGTAACCCCAGTGTCCAAATTACGAATGGGTACCTATTCGGTACTTACTACTATACTCTACGACGTTTTGGAGGACGGCATCCGTTGTGCGGAAGCGGAGTGATATCACGGATAGTGGTCACTTCGATACCTGCATTCTGGATGGTACGGATCGCAGACTCACGGCCTGATCCTGGTCCTTTCACGAAAACCTCAGCTTTACGCATTCCGAGGTCGAATGCCACTTGCGCAGCGCTCTGTGCAGCAGTTTGTGCTGCGTATGGAGTGTTCTTCTTAGAACCACGGAATCCCATTTTACCCGCAGAACCCCAAGAAATAACTTGTCCGTTGCTGTTTGTAATTGAGATGATGATATTATTGAAAGAAGCTTTGATGTGTACCTGACCAACAGGTTCCACAACAACCACTCTCTTCTTAGCTTTATCTTTTCTTTTATTCTGTGCCATTGCTGTTGGAATAAGTTGTGGATCGCTCCACCGCTCACTTTATTATTTAGTAGCCTTTTTCTTGTTAGCGATTGTTTTGCGTTTACCCTTACGAGTACGTGAGTTGTTTTTCGTTCTCTGACCACGCAAAGGCAATCCCTTACGGTGACGGAGGCCACGATAACAAGCAATATCCATAAGACGCTTAATGCTCAACTGTACTTCAGACTTAAGAGCGCCTTCTACTTTAAATTCCCCGGCAATAACTCCACGGATCGCGCCAGACTCTTCGTCTGACCAATCGATCACTTTTTTGTTCAAATCAACACCTGCCTTTTCGAGGATTTTCTTAGCCGAGCTACGGCCGATCCCGAAAATATAAGTCAATGAGATTTCGCCTCTTTTGCGATCTGGAATGTCTACTCCTGCAATACGTGCCATAATTATTATCCTTGTCTTTGTTTATACCGTGGGTTTTTCTTGTTAATCACATACACTTTACCCTTCCGGCGGATAACCTTGCAGTCTTCGCTGCGTTTCTTTACTGATGCTTTGACTTTCATCTGATTAAACTTAGTGTTAATTTAAGGTAATCGATCCCCTTACTTGTACCGATATGTAATCCGGGCTTTCGATAGGTCGTAAGGAGACATTTCTAGTTTTACTCTGTCACCCGGCAATATTTTGATATAGTGCATTCTCATTTTACCGGAGATATGCGCTATAACTTCATGCTTATTCTCTAATACAACACGAAACATTGCGTTTGACAATGCTTCGAGAATTACTCCGTCTTGTTCGATTGATGCTTGTTTTGCCATTCGTAGCGTTTGTTACTGTACTTCAACCATAAGGCTGGTGTTGGCCGTCACTTTTTCAATGTAATCGAATGTTGTCAGAATCTCTGCCTTTCCTTTCCGCACTACTACGGTGTGTTCGAAATGCGCGGAATACTTTCTGTCATTAGTCCGGATCGTCCAGCCGTCGCGCTCCTGCACCACTGCTTTCGCTCCTAGGTTGATCATCGGCTCGATCGCTAAAACCATGCCTTCTCTCAACCGTATTCCTTTGCCTCGTTTACCGTAGTTTGGTACTTCCGGAGCTTCGTGCAGATCTCTGCCCACTCCATGCCCTACCAACTCCCTCACCACTGTATAGCCACGGTCTTCAACATAACTTTGCACTGCGTGGCCAATATCACCGATCCGAAGGCCATCTACCGCTTGCTCGATTCCCCTGTACAGGGACTTCTTGGTTGCAGTAAGAAGATTCATCACTTCTTTGGAAACCTCTCCCACCGGGTAAGTGTACGCGCTGTCGCTATGATAGCCATTCAGCTTGACCCCGCAGTCGATGGAAACGATGTCCCCCTCTTTTAGCACGTAGCCCCCGGGGATCCCGTGGACTACTACTTCATTAACCGATATACAAAGAGAGGCTGGAAATTTGTTGAATCCCTTGAATGAAGGGATCCCACCGTTATCTCTGATGTACTCCTCAGCAACCGCATCCAACTTTCCGGTTGTAACACCAGGTTTTACCCAGGTAGCTACTTCCGCGTGTGCCTTGCCGAGCACTTGAGCACTAACCTTTATCAGGTTGATTTCCTCTTCTGTTTTAAGATAAATCATTTCAGATTGCTACGCTCTCGGTCCGTCCTTTTACACGACCCGACTTCATCAATCCTTCATAACGACGCATGAGTAGATAGCTTTCCACCTGTTGCAAGGTATCCAGAACCACACCTACCATGATCAGCAACGAAGTTCCTCCGAAGAAGTGAGCAAAGTCTGTCGAGATTCCCAAAAGACTTGCAAATGCAGGCAATGTTGCAACAACCGCCAGCATCAACGCGCCAGGGAAGGTGATACGGTCGAGCACAGAGCTGATGTATTCAGATGTTTGCTGACCTGGTTTAACACCGGGGATAAATCCACCTCCTCGTTTCATGTCATCAGCAATCTGCTGAGGGTTCACCGAAATTGCGGTATAGAAGAACGTAAAAACAATAATCAATACTGCGAACAGGAGGTTGTATTGCCAGGTCGTGTAGTTAGCGAAAATCGTTGCTACGTTGCTGGCGAAATCACTTTTCTCAGCAAAATAAGATGCGCCCAATGAAGGGATAAACATCAAAGCCTGTGCGAAAATGATAGGCATTACACCTGCTGCATTCAATTTCAATGGAAGATATTGACGCTGACCTCCCATTACGCGGTTACCTACCACCTGCTTAGCATACTGGATAGGGATACGACGAACAGCCTGGGTCAACATCACGGCACCCATAATTACAAAGTACAGGGCGACAATTTCCAATACAAAAATCAGAATTCCTCCGCTACCTCTTGATACGAACTCTTTGTAGATCGCACCAGGAAAACGCGAAACGATACCGATCATGATCAGCATCGAAATACCGTTACCAATACCCTTGTCTGTGATTCTTTCACCGAGCCACATACAGAACATGGTACCCGCTGTCAATACGAATACCGACGAAATGGTGAACATGCTTCTGGAAACCAGAAGAGCCTCGTCAGGTACAGTAGTATTCAAATAAGCAGTACCTTGAACAAGTGTAACAACGATAGTCAGAACCCGGGTAATTTGGTTCAGTTTCTTACGTCCTGATTCCCCCTCCTTCTGCATTTTCTGGAAATATGGCAGCGCCATAGTCAACAGCTGGATGGCAATGGAAGCAGAAATGTAAGGCATGATACCCAACGCAAAAATGGACGCTTTGCTAAAAGCGCCACCTAAGAAAGTATCCAGCAACCCCAACAATCCCTGAGTGGATACATTCATTTGATCAGGCTCAACACCTGGCAACGCAACGTAAGACCCCAACCGGAAGATCGTTATAAACAAAAGAGTGTTGAGAATACGTGTTCTCAACTCCTCAATTGCAAATATGTGTTTTATTGTCTCTAAAAATCGTTTCATCTTCTGGGCTTACAACGCTCTGTTCAAAGTAAACAAATTCTGTCGGGTATCGCAGCTAAATTACAATTTAACTGCTTTGCCACCTGCCTTCTCGATCGACTCGATAGCCGATGCGGAAAACCCATGAGCCTGAACTTCAACAGCAGAAGAGATTTGGCCACGGTTAAGGATTTTAACCAGGTCATTCTTTGCGCTGAGACCATTTTCACGAATCAGATCCAACGTTACTACCGCAACTCCGGTTTTTTCAACCAATGCCTGGATTGCGTCCAGGTTCAACGCCTTGTATTCAACGCGATTGATGTTGTTGAAACCGAATTTCGGCAAACGTCTTTGAAGAGGCATCTGACCACCTTCGAAGCCCAGCTTGCGGCTGTAACCTGAACGCGACTGCGCTCCTTTGTGTCCACGTGCAGCAGTGCCCCCTTTTCCTGAGCCCTGACCACGTCCAACCCGCTTTCCTACCTTAACGGAACCAGCAGCCGGTTTTAATGAACTTAAATTCATACTATTGGAATATTAGATTTCTTCGACTTTAACCAAGTGGCTTACCTTGCGGATCATTCCTGCAATGGCATCGCTGTTTTCTTTCTCAACAGACCGGTTCAGTTTACCAAGACCCAACGCTTTAATCGTCAGTTTTTGTCTTTCAGGACGGTCAATTGTGCTCTTAACTTGTGTAATACGTACTTTTGACATGATTACTCTCAGATTGAGGATAATCCCGAAGGATTATCCGTTGAATACTTTTTCCAATTTAACGCTGCGTTGGAAAGCAACCTGATGCGGAGCTCTCATTTTCAAAAGAGCGTCAATTGTAGCCTTGATTACGTTGTGCGGGTTCGATGAACCTTTGGATTTCGCAAGTACGTCTTTGATACCTGCGCTTTCCAGCACTGCGCGCATCGGGCCACCTGCCAGTACCCCTGTACCAGGAGCTGCCGGCTTGATCAGAACGAAACCGCCGCTGAACTTACCTTCCATTTCGTGAGGAACGGTATGTTTTAGCATAGGAACTTGGATCAGGTTTTTCTTAGCATCGTCAATTCCTTTGGCGATCGCGTCGGTTACCTCATTGGCCTTACCCAATCCGTAACCTACTACTCCGTTTCCGTCTCCTACAACCACAATGGCAGAGAAGCTGAAACGACGACCACCTTTTACTACTTTTGCTACCCGGTTGATCGCTACAACGCGCTCTTTCAGGTCTGATTCGTTAACCTTTGAAGGTCTTGTATTTGTAGACATAGTCTTTGTTATACTTAGAATTTCAGGCCACCCTCACGAGCTCCGTCGGCCAATGCTTTTACCTTACCATGGTACAAATATCCATTACGGTCAAAAACTACTGCCTGGATACCTGCTTCCTGCGCCTTCTCTGCGATCTTCTTACCTACCTGGGCAGCAACTTCAACATTTGTGTTTTCTTTTCTGCCTCCCAAATCTACCGATGATGCACTTGCAAGGGTGATCCCTTTGATGTCATCGATAATCTGCGCATATATACTTGTGTTTGAACGGAAGACTGAGAGTCTAGGGCGTTCTGCACTTCCCTTCACCCGTTTACGGATGTGAAGTTTAAGGCGTGTTCTTCTATCTGCTTTTGCGTTAGCCATCTTAAATCTTATCTTACTTGTTTATAACATTGATCGGTGGCTACGCACTATTTCTTAGAAGCAGACTTACCTGCCTTACGACGGACCACTTCACCAACAAAACGGATACCTTTTCCTTTGTAAGGCTCAACTTTGCGAAGGGATTTGATTTTCGCTGCCACGGAACCAATCAGCTCTTTGTCGATACCCTCAAGAATTACCTTAGGGTTCTGACCTTTTTCCGAGGTAGTAGCAACTTTGATCTCCTCCGGGATCGCCATGAAAATATTGTGAGAGTAACCCAATTGAAGTTCGAGAACATTGTTCGCCGCACTCGCCTTGTAACCTACCCCAATAATTTCAAGCTCGCGCTTGTAGCCTTCGCCTACACCGATCACCATGTTGTTCAACAGGGAACGATAAAGGCCGTGCAATGCTTTGTGACGTTTTTGCTCTGTAGGGCGCGTTACTTTCACCTCGCTACCTTCAACTTCAACAGTAATATCGGTGTCGATAGCCTGGGTAAGTGTGCCTTTCGGGCCTTTTACAGATACTACGTTATCGTCTGCAACCGATACGGATACGCCCGCCGGCAACGTGATAACTTTATTTCCTATTCGTGACATTTCCTGAATAACTTTTAAATATTAATACACGAAACATAACACTTCACCACCCACATTCAGTGTCTTAGCTTCTTTATCTGTCATTACACCTTTCGATGTAGAGATAATCACTGTTCCTAAGCCGCCCAATACACGTGGCAGTGTTGATGAACCTGAATATTTACGTAGTCCAGGCTTACTAACCCTCTCCAATTTTACAATTGCAGATTGCTTTGTCACAGGATTATATTTCAAAGCTATCTTGATAACTCCCTGAGGACCAACCTCGTCGAATTTATAACTTTGAATGTACCCTTTGTCAAAAAGTACCTTTGTAATCTCTTTTTTTATGTTGGATGCAGGTATCTCAACAACCCGGTGCTTCGCTTTGATAGCGTTTCTGAGTCTCGTCAGATAGTCTGCTATGGGATCCGTTAACATGTTTATGCCAAGTTTAAACACCCCCTTTTGAACGGGAGTGCAAAGTTAAGTAATTGAAATCAGAATTGAAAGTATTCTTACCAACTTGATTTTGTAACTCCTGGAATTTTTCCATCTGACGCCATATCGCGGAACAGAACCCGGGAAATTCCGAATTTACGCATATAACCGCGAGGTCTTCCAGTGATTTTGCACCGGTTGTGCAGGCGTACAGGAGAAGAGTTACGTGGTAACTTGTCAAGACCAACCCAGTCACCGGCAGCTTTTAACTTGGTACGCTTTTCAGCATAACGTTCTACTAGTGCTTGTCTTTTTCTCTCCCGTGCTTTTACTGATTCTTTTGCCATTGTCGGTAAATAATCTTAGTAGTATTTTCTTATTTATTCGCGTTGGTGAAAGGCATTCCTAATGCTTTCAGCAATTCGTAGCTCTCTTCGTCAGAGTTGGTAGAGGTCACGAAAGTGATATCCATACCAGTGATCTTCGCCACTTTTTCGATGCTGATTTCAGGGAAAATAATCTGCTCCTTCACACCGAACGTATAATTTCCACGTCCATCGAATCCTTTGTCGCTGATTCCTTTGAAGTCACGTACACGTGGCATTGCAATGGAAGTCAAACGGTCGAGGAATTCGTACATCTTGTCACCACGAAGCGTTACTTTCGCTCCGATAGGCATGTTTTCACGCAATTTAAAGTTAGAAACAGCCTTTTTGGAGATAGTAGCTATTGCTTTCTGTCCTGTGATCAGGCTCAACTCTTCCACACCGGTGTCAACAAGTTTCTTGTCTGCAACAGCAGCTCCGATACCTTTGTTGATAACAATCTTTGTCAAGCGGGGAACCTGCATGCTTGATTTATACTGAAATTTCCCCTTCAATTGCGAAACGATTTCGCTAACGTATTTCTCTTTTAATCTAGGCGTCGCCATGTTTGAAAGTGATTATGTGGATTGCCGACCCACGCGCTTGGTTATAAAAATCAACTGCTTTCGGCAAATCCGGACTACAATAAGTTTCCGGATTTTTTTGAAAAGCGTTGCAGTTTTCCTTTGTCATTCGCTTTACGGCCGGTTCTTGAAGCTTCACCTGTTTTAGGATCTACTACCATCAGGTTACTGATGTGAATGGCGCCTTCGCGTTTTTCGATGCTGCCTTGTGGATTTTGCGCGTTTGGCTTAACGTGCTTCGTGATCATGTTCACGCCTTCCACAGTAGCTCTTTGTTTTTCTACAAGCACCTTGGTGATCACGCCGGTTTCGCCTTTTGCATTACCTGAAATCACTTTCACGGTGTCACCCTTGCGAACGTGCAATTTTGCCGGTGCTTTTTTATTTGTACTTTCCATTGAGGTATTCTCTTAACAGTTTAAAGAAATACTGATGTTTTGATTTCTTACAACACTTCTGGTGCCAGTGATACGATTTTCATGAACTGCTTTTCGCGCAATTCCCGGGCAACCGGTCCGAAAATACGTGAACCACGTGGCTCATCGTTGTTGTTCAATAAAACTGCCGCATTATCTTCAAACCGGATGTAGGTACCATCCTTACGACGTACTTCTTTCTTCGTACGTACAACAACGGCTTTGGAAACCGTTCCTTTTTTCATATTGCTCGAAGACAGAGCGGATTTCACTGTCACGACGATCTTATCGCCCACCGAAGCATAACGCTTTCCAGTTCCGCCCAATACCCGGATTACGAGTACTTCTTTCGCGCCACTGTTATCGGCTACTGACAGTCTTGATTCTTGTTGTACCATGATTACTTCGCTCTTTCAAGGATTTCTACTAATCTCCAACGCTTGTTTTTGCTAAGCGGACGAGTTTCCATTACACGGATCGTGTCACCGATTCCAACCTGGTTTGTTTCGTCGTGAACCATCAGCTTGGTAGTTTTAGTCATAAACTTACCATACTTAGCGTGTTTCACTTTACGCACGACAGTGATCACACAGGATTTCTCCATTTTGTTGCTCACTACCTTGCCAACTCTCTCTTTACGTAAATTTCTTTCTGTTGCCTCCATAATTTCTAAACTGTTTACTGTTGGTTAGATTTAGCCGACAGCTCTGTTAAGAGTCTTGCAATTTCCTTACGTGAGGCGCGAATACGCAGAGGATTCTCAATTGGAGAAATAGCGTGAGCAAATTTCAACCGGAGTAAGCGCTCTCTCTCTTGGGCGATCTGCTCTTTCAGCTGATCCTGCGACAGATTCTTTATTTCTTTACTAGTCATTGCTTTTGATAATTAGCGGTTCTTAATACGTTCGGACTACTATGATTCCTGATAATCCCGGCGTACGACGAACCTTGTCTTAATTGGCAACTTTTGTGCAGCCAAACGCAATGCTTCGTTTGCAGTATCCAGCGCTACACCAGTCGCTTCGAAAATGATAGTTCCAGGTTTAACAGGAGCTACCCAATACTCAGGAGCACCTTTACCTTTACCCATACGAACCTCGGCAGGTTTTTTGGTAATCGGTTTGTCAGGGAATACACGGATCCAAACCTGACCTTCGCGTTTCATTGCACGTGTCACCGAGATACGGGCTGCTTCGATCTGGCGAGCAGTCAACCAACCTGGTTCCAGTGCCTTTATTGCAAACGATCCAAAAGCAATCTCATGTCCGCGGGTCGCGAGACCGTTGTGCGAACCTTTGTTCTTTTGTTGTTTGCGAAATTTTGTCCTTTTCGGCTGTAACATGATTCTAATCTATTTGAACCGGTTTGATACCGGAAAGTATCTGATTACTTTTTCTTGTTCTTGTTGCGTTTGCGACGATCTGCATCACCACCACCGCCTTCACCACGTGGAGCTCCTCCATCGTTTCTGTCACGGCCACCTCTTCTGTCGCCACGTCCGCCACGGTCGTTACCACCACGTTCGCCACCTTGTGCGCTTCTTTCAGCTCTGTCGGATGCCGCAGTTGCTGCGCTTGGGGTGAGGTCACGCTTTCCGTACAATTCACCTTTGAAGATCCATACTTTAATACCGATCTTACCGTAGATAGTTTGTGCTTCGGAGATAGCGTAATCGATGTCCGCTCTCAATGTATGCAAAGGAATACGTCCTTCTTTGTATTCTTCTGTACGGGCCATTTCAGCACCACCCAGACGACCTGCCAAACGGATTTTGATTCCTTGTGTTCCTACACGCATTGCAGAAGCGATAGATTGCTTCATTGCACGACGGTAAGAGATACGAGCCTGCAATTGCTGAGCGATTGCCTCGCCTACTAGTTTTGCATCGATTTCAGGACGTTTGATTTCGTAGATGTTAATCTGAACATCTTTTCCTGTAATCTTTTTAAGCTCTTCCTTGATTTTATCAACCTCGCTACCACCTTTTCCGATCACGATACCCGGACGGGCAGTGTGGATAGTCAAAGTGATGCGTTTAAGTGTACGTTCAATAACTACTTTTGAAATCGATCCTTTCGGGATACGCGCTTTGATGTAGTTACGGATTTTTTCGTCTTCAACCAGTTTGTCAGAGAAGTCTTTTCCTCCGTACCAGCTAGATTCCCATCCTCTAACAATTCCTAGTCTTAGACCTATCGGATTAACCTTTTGTCCCATTCGAAATAGATCGTTTTACTTATGATTCGCTAATTACTGCTTCATTTACTGACACCGACGCGTCGTCTACCACGATTGTGATGTGGTTGGAACGCTTACGGATCCTGTGTGCTCTTCCCTGAGGTGCAGGGCGCAAACGCTTTAACATGCGTCCACCGTCAATAAATACGGTCTTAACGATCAGGTCAGCGTCTTCCAGTTTCGATCCTTCGTTCATTTGCTGCCAGTTGGCAACAGCCGAAAGAAGAACTTTGTGCAAAACCGGCGATGAAGCTCTCGGTTGGAATTTCAAAAGTGCCAACGCTTTGCTGACCTTCTGTCCGCGAATCATGTCGGCCACCAATCTCATCTTACGAGGAGAAGTAGGCACATCCTTTAATATAGCTCTTGCTTCCATGTTTCTTTTCAGATATCGGCTCGTCCGTTAGGACCAGCTACGTCGACAAATTATTTTCTTCCTTTATCTTTTTTAGCGGTGTGGCCACGGAAGTTACGGGTTGGAGAGAACTCGCCCAGTTTGTGTCCTACCATGTTTTCAGTCACATAAACCGGAATGAACTTGTTTCCGTTATGTACCGCAAATGTGTGCCCGATAAAATCAGGCGAAATCATTGAGCGCCGCGACCAGGTCTTGATGACAGATTTACGCGACGAGTTGTTCATCGTTTCAACTTTGGCTTCGAGACGAAAGTCGATATATGGTCCTTTTTTTAATGAGCGTGCCATGTTCTACTTATTTTTTACGACGGCTGATAATCAATTTCTCAGAATGCTTGTTGCGGTTACGTGTCTTAAGACCCTTCGCGAACTGACCATTTCTAGAACGAGGCTGACCTCCTGACGAACGGCCTTCACCACCACCCATTGGGTGATCAACAGGGTTCATAGCAACACCACGTACGCGTGGACGACGTCCCAACCATCTTCTGCGACCCGCTTTTCCAAGCGAAACGTTCATGTGGCTAGCATTGGAAACAACTCCAACCGTTGCGATACAAGTAGCAAGTACCATACGCATTTCGCCAGATGGCATTTTCAATACTGCGTATTTTCCGCCTTCTCTCGCTACCAGCTGCGCGTAAGCACCGGCGCTTCTTGCAAACTGACCACCTTTACCAGGAGTCAATTCGATGTTGTGTACAATCGTACCGACAGGCATCGATCCCAATGGAAGGGCATTTCCAACCTCAGGAGCTACTGAATTTCCGGACACGATAACTTGTCCAACTTTCAGACCGTTTGGTGCAATGATGTAACGTTTTTCTTCGTCCTCAAACTGGATCAGGGCGATACGCGCTGAACGGTTTGGATCGTATTCGATCGTAAGGACAGTAGCGGGAGCGTCGAAACGGTTTCTTTTGAAATCGATAACGCGGTATTTTTTCTTGTGACCGCCACCAATATATCGCATGGTACGATGTCCCTGGCTGTTACGACCACCTGTTCTCTTGATGGGTTCCAGAAGACTCTTCTCAGGCTTCGACGCGGTGATCTCCTCGAACGTAGGAGCCGAGCGGAAACGCTGACCAGCACTTGTAGGTTTTAATTTTTTAACTGCCATTTGCTATTAACTCGTCTAATGATTTGAAATCGTTCAACTAGGCTTCACCATAGATATCGATGGCTTCGCCTTCGGCTACTGTAATGATCGCCTTTTTGATAGTTGACGTTTTTCCAGTGACAAACTTACCTCCCGATGTGCGGGATTTGCTTTTACCAATGCTGCGCATGGTGTGAACACTTTCTACGGTAACCCCGAACAGTTTCTCAACAGCCTTCTTGATCTCTACCTTGTTTGCAGTAAGGGAGACTTCGAAAGCGTATTTACCTTGACCACCCTGAGCCGTTACCTTTTCGGTTATAATCGGACGTTTCAGTACACTCATTGTTATTTGTTCAATTGGGTTTCCAAAATAGAAAGAGCAGATTCACTTATCAGAAGACGGTCTGCATTCATCAGGTCATATGTATTAACCGCATCCACAGTTGTAACTTTCGCTTTCGGAATGTTACGGCTAGACAGGTATACATTGTTGTCGATCTCTGGGAGGATCAATAATGTCTTTGTATTCACAAGAGAAAGTGAATTCAATACATTCAGGAAAGACTTCGTTTTGGGAGCTTCGAAAGTGAACGCTTCCAGAACCGAAACGGCGTTAGCTTGCGCCTTAACAGAAAGTGCCGAACGGCGAGCCAATGCTTTTACTTTCTTGTTTACTTTGAAACCGTAGTCGCGTGGACGTGGACCGAAAATACGGCCACCACCTACGAACACTGGAGACTTAATGCTACCTGCACGAGCTCCGCCGGTTCCTTTTTGGCGTTTGATTTTACGTGTAGAGTGACTTACCTCTGCACGTTCTTTTGATTTGTGCGTTCCCTGACGCTGGTTAGCCAGGTAAAGCTTCACATCGAGATAGATCGCGTGCGTGCTAGGTTCAATGCCGAATACTTCCTCAGACACATTTACCTTCTTGCCGGTATCTTCTCCTTTTATATTTAATACGGACAGTTCCATCGTACTACTTCTCAATGATTAGAAATGAATTCTTCGAACCCGGTACTGAGCCACTCACTACAAGAATGTTTTGCTCAGGTATCACTTTCAGAATACGCAAATTCTGAATCTTTACACGATTGTTACCCATACGTCCACCCATACGAATGCCTTTGAATACGCGTGATGGGAATGAACAAGCACCAATCGAACCTGGGTGACGGGCTCTGTTGTGCTGACCGTGTGTCTGACCACCTACCCCGGCGAATCCGTGGCGTTTTACAACACCTTGGAAACCACGACCTTTGGCAGATCCTACAACGTCAACAAACTCGCCTTCTTCAAAGATATCCGTAACGGATAGTGAAGTTCCAAGTTCATGTTCCACTTCAAATTCCTTAAACTCAACCAATTTTTGCTTGGGAGTCGTGTTGGCTTTTTTGAAGTGGCCAATCAGAGGCTGGGAGGTGTTCTTTTCTTTCTTCTCACCAAAACCTAACTGGATAGCTTTATAGCCATCCTTTTCTTCGGACCTAACTTGTGTAACAACACAAGGACCAGCTTGGATCACAGTACATGCCAGAGCCTGCCCGTCAGCATTGTACAAACTAGTCATTCCGATTTTTTTACCAATTAAACCAGACATGTTTGAAATTTAAATTTAGCAGGTAAAACCCCCTTATTCTTTAAAACGGACTGCAAAGGTAGAAAAAACGATTTTAACATCCTAACAGCCTAAAAATATTTCTCGCTGATAATCAGCAAAAAAGGTCAGATGAACGAACATCTGACCTCATTTTCGAAGAAGCTGACTGGTTATCGGTGTAATCCTATGCCTGTCAGGCTTTTCTGAGTTCAGATGTGGTTTCCAGAGGAACCCGGACCTTCATCCAATTTATGTGGTGGCTTAAATCAATAAGCCGGCATTAACTATACTTTGATCTCTACATCAACACCGCTTGGCAATTCAAGCTTCATTAAGGCATCTACCGTCTTAGCGCTTGTTGAGAAAATGTCTACCAGACGTTTGTAGGTACAAAGCTGGAATTGCTCTCTCGATTTCTTGTTAACGTGCGGCGAACGAAGAACAGTGAATTTCTCTGTCTTTGTAGGCAAAGGAATAGGACCGCTTACTACCGCGCCTGTTGCCTTTACTGCCTTAACGATTTTCTCGGCTGACTTGTCAACCAAGTTGTGGTCGAATGACCGAAGTTTGATACGGATCTTTTGATTCATTGTATTTGTTTGTTTCCGGTTCAGAAAATCTCGCCGGATCGCTCCGGCAGTACACCTTTGAAAGAACCATTTACTTCGCAGGCTATATCATAAAGAATGCGTTGCAGAATGGCTCCTGCAACGCATCTATTGTATTAAGCTTTAACGAGACCTTTCGCTTTCTCGATAACACCGTCAGCGATGTTATTAGGCACGATTTCGTAGTAAGCGAACGTCAGGGATGCAGTAGCACGTCCTGATGACATCGTACGAAGGTCAGTCACATAACCGAACAATTCAGAAAGAGGTACATCGGCTTTGATAACCTGTGCTCCATTGCGGGAGTCCATACCTCTCATGATACCACGACGACGGTTAAGGTCACCTGTGATAGGTCCGGTATATTCGTCAGGAGTCAGAACTTCTACGTGCATGATAGGCTCCATCAATTTCGAACCTGCGTGACGAGCAGCTTCTTTGAAACCGATCTTGGCAGCCAATTCGAAAGAGAGTGAATCTGAATCGACATCGTGGAATGAACCATGGAACAAACGCACTTTCATCGAATCCAAAGGATATCCTGCAAGCGCACCGTTGATCATAGCAGCTTCGAAACCTTTCTGAACAGGAGCGATGAATTCGCGAGGGATAGCACCACCCACAACTTCGTTCACAAACTGCAAACCTTGTTTCGGCTCTTTTCCTTCCTCGTTGTCGTCGCGTGGCCCGATTTCGAATACGATATCGGCGAATTTACCACGACCACCCGTTTGTTTCTTGTAAACCTCGCGGTGTTCGAAGTTCTTGGTAAGGATCTCTTTGTAAGCAACCTGAGGAGCTCCCTGGTTTACTTCCACTTTGAACTCACGACGCATACGGTCGATGATGATTTCAAGGTGAAGCTCACCCATACCTTTGATGATCGTCTGACCAGTCTCTTCGTTAGATTCAACCTGGAGTGTCGGATCTTCTTCGATCAGTTTGGTGATCGCTTTCGAGAAGTTATCGCTGTCAGCAGCTTTCTTAGGCTCGATAGCGTAACCGATTACCGGCTCTGGGAATACCATTGATTCGAGAACGATCGGTGATTTTTCTTCAGAAAGAGTATCTCCTGTTTTGATATCCTTGAAACCTACTACCGCACCAATATCACCTGCTTCAAGCCTGTCAATCTGATTTTGCTTGTTAGCGTGCATTTGGAAAATCCGGGAGATACGCTCTTTGTTTCCTGAACGGTTGTTCAATACATAAGAACCTGATTCCAGTACACCCGAGTAAGAACGGATGAAGCAAAGACGACCTACATAAGGGTCAGTTGCGATTTTGAATGCCAATGCACAGAAAGGATCTTTTTCAGATGGCTGACGGCTGATCTCATTACCTGTACGTGGATCTGTTCCGATAATGCTTTCGCGATCCAATGGTGAAGGCAAAATAGCCATCACGTAATCCAGCATAGTCTGAACTCCTTTATTTTTGAAAGAAGAACCACAAACCATAGGAACGATCTTCATGCTGATAGTTGCAGCGCGCAATGCAGCAAGAATTTCATCTTCAGAGATCGAGTTAGGATCTTCAAAATACTTCTCCATCAAAGTATCGTCGAACTCGGCAACAGCTTCAAGCAATTTCTCTCTCCACTCGGTAGCTTCTTCCAGCATATCGTCAGGAATAGGCACCTCTGTGAAAGTCATGCCTTTATCAGCTTCGTTCCACTCGATACCACGGAAGTTAACGAGGTCAACTACACCGCGGAAAGTATCTTCTGCACCGATAGGCAATTGAAGAGGTACAGCGTAGCTGCCCAACATCTCTTTAACCTGAGTACAAACTTTCAGAAAGTCTGCACCTGAGCGGTCCATTTTGTTTACGAAACCGATACGGGCAACATTATAGTTGTTAGCCAGACGCCAGTTTGTTTCAGACTGAGGCTCAACACCATCTACTGCACTGAAAAGGAACACAAGACCATCCAATACACGAAGAGAACGGTTTACTTCAACGGTGAAGTCAACGTGTCCAGGAGTATCGATGATGTTGATGTGGTATTTTTCGTCGCGGTAGTTCCAGTTAACTGTCGTAGCAGCGGATGTAATAGTGATACCACGCTCCTGCTCCTGCTCCATCCAGTCCATCGTAGCAGCACCATCGTGCACCTCTCCGATTTTGTGGCTAACCCCTGCGTAGTAAAGGATACGCTCCGTTGTCGTTGTTTTACCTGCATCGATGTGCGCGGCAATACCAATGTTTCTTGTTAATCTTAAATCACGTGCCATGACAGATGGTGATGTGTTTTTATATATTCAAAGTGCAATTCTGTGCGAAGCTGTTTGAATTTTTCTCTCAGCGCAAAACGCTGGTTTTCAAAATTCAGAGCGCAAAAGTATAAATTGTTGATTATAAAAACAATTAAGGAAAAGTTATTTTTCTAAAAACCTCAAAATAAAAAAATCGGGAACCCGGATAAACCAGGCTCCCGACCATTCTATTTCTGCGCTCCTGACTAGAAACGGAAGTGCGAGAACGCTTTGTTGGCATCTGCCATACGGTGCGTATCGTCTTTCTTCTTCACAGCAGCACCTTCACCTTTCGCAGCAGCGATAATTTCGCCGGCCAGACGGTCAACCATTGTCTTTTCACCACGCTTGCGGGAATAGTTGATCAACCATTTCATGCCCAGTGACTGCTTGCGCTCAGGACGAACTTCGGTAGGAACCTGGAAAGTAGCACCACCCACGCGACGGCTCTTAACCTCAACGGAAGGAGTTACGTTGTTCAATGCTTTTTTCCATGTTTCCAGGCCATTTTCGCTGGTTTTTTTCTCAACCAGTTCCAATGCATCGTAGAAAATAGTAAAAGCAATGCTTTTCTTTCCTTCGTACATCAGGTTGTTAACGAATTTGGTAACCTGGACGTCCCTGAACTTCGGATCAGGAAGGATATATCTTTTCTTTGGTTTCGACTTTCTCATTTTGTCTTAATGTTTTAACGAGGTTTCGTTTTGCAACTTATTCACCCTGGGGTAATTACCAGGATTACTTCCCTTTTATAAGAATTGAATTACTTAATAAAAGCAGAGAGAGTTACTTTTTATTTTTTCTTACCTTTTACTGGTGCTGCCGGAGCTTGTCCTGGTTTCGGACGCTTCGCACCATATTTAGAACGACGTTGTTTACGGCCGTTCACACCTGCGGTATCCAGTGCACCACGGATAATGTGGTAACGAACACCTGGCAAATCCTTCACACGACCACCGCGGATCAATACGATCGAGTGCTCTTGCAGGTTGTGGCCTTCACCTGGGATGTAGGCATTCACCTCCTTGTTGTTCGACAGACGAACACGGGCTACTTTACGAAGCGCCGAGTTTGGCTTCTTAGGCGTAGTAGTGTACACCCGGGTGCACACGCCCCTGCGCTGAGGGCATGAATCCAAAGCCGGAGACTTGGATTTCCATGTAATGGTCTCTCTACCTTTACGGACTAATTGTGAAATAGTAGGCATTTAACAATTTGATTTTGATTCGGTTACCTAACCGATCGTTTGTTATATAAACACTTTTCCCGAAAAATCGGACTGCAAAAGTAATAAACCATCCTTGATTTACAAACCGTTAACAACTTTTTTTGTACCATTACCACCATTCTGCAAAGTAGGTTGTCAAGAAATGCGCAGGAGGAGTCAGATTCAAATAAAATTCTTCCTATCTAGTATCCTGAATTTTATTTCCAATCGTTGTTTATTAGTATTGTTTTTCAGAAACCCAGTGTGCGCGTCGAATCGTTTGATTTTATACTCTACATTATGAAACTTTTCCGGAGTTACTTTACTCTCATAGTTTGTTTTGCAATCTGTTTATACTTGTCCGGCTGCAATTCGGCGATGCAGGCATATAAAGACGGCCAAAAGAAATTTGCGAACGGAGAATACGACCTCGCCATCAAAGGTTTCCAGAAAGCCGCCGAAGCCAATATCGAGCCGGTGCAGACGAGCTACCTGATCGCGGAGTCCTATCGCCTTTCGAACCGCTTCAAAGAAGCTGTCCCCTACTACAAAAAAGCCATAGACGGTGGCATTACCAATGCAGATGCGCGTTTTCAATATGCTTACGCACTGAAAACAACCGGCGACTATGCCGACGCGTCAGCCCAATTTTCCGAATTCGCCAAAGGCCAAAACGCTCCGCAGAACTTGCAGGAAAGGGCATTGCGCGAAGTCGAGATCATCCGCATTGCCGATCGTTTGAAAGCAACCAAAATGGAAGTCGAGCTGAAAGACCTTCCGCTGAACACGGCCGGTGCCGAGTTCGCACCGACGGTACTGGGCAACGAACTGGTTTTCTCTTCTTCCAAAAAAGAGAAGATTTACACCAACAACGGCCAACCGATGTTGGGACTTTACAAAATCAATATCGCCTCGGATCCCGGTAACACGCAAGGAAATCCCGTATTGTTCAGCCAGGAAGTTTTTGCGCCGGAAGCCCACGACGCCTCGCCCGCATTCTCACCCGACGGAAAAACGCTCGTTTTTGCCAGAAGTAATACCGGTAAGAAAAAAGATAAATCGCCGGATGTAGACCTTTACATGAGCCGCAATGTAAGCGGCCAATGGACGGCCCCGGCAATACTTCCTATTAATGATTCCCTCGCCTGGGATGGCTCGCCCGCATTCTCTCGCGACGGCAAAACGCTCTATTTCGCATCCAACCGCGCTGGTGGCGTAGGCGGGATCGATATTTACCGCACCAATATCGATGCGTCGGGCCGGTTTAGCCGCCCGGTGAATATGGGTAAGGACATCAATACGGTCGGAGACGACATGTTTCCTTATGTAGCGGAAGGCGGAAAGCTCTACTTTGCTTCCGACGGCCATCCCGGTCTTGGCAAACTCGATCTTTTTTCAGCAACGAGAACACAGGGTGTGATCACGATCGAAAACATGGGCCTGCCCTTCAATAGCCCGCAAGACGATTTTGGATTGGTATTCTATCAAAACCTGAAAAAAGGATTCTTTGCTTCGAACCGCGACGGCGGCAAAGGCGACGACGACATTTACTACTTCGCCGCACCGGAAGAAGAGGACACGACCACCGTCGCAAAACATAACGACCCGAACGATCCGCTTAATCCGAACAACCCGAACTTCATCAATGGCAAACGGAAAGTAGTCCGCTACTTCCTTGCCGGAACCGTTCTCGCAAATGGCGAAACGCCTATCCCGATCGATTCGGCGGTGGTACACATCCTGCCCGACACCTCGGATACACAAATAGCAGAGTTTCCGACTGCGAAAGATGGCAAGTTTGGCAAGCAGCCGGTGGAAGAAGGCAAAGCGTATCAGTTGCTGGTTCAGCGTAAAGGCTATATCAGCAAGCGGGAGCCGTTCTCAATGTCGGGGCGCAACATTCCGCCGATTTTCCTGACTAAAGAACTGACCGATACCACCTTCAATGTGACCATCAAACTCGACAAGCTGGAACTGAACAAGACATTCGTACTGGAAAATATCTATTACGATTTGAACAAATACAATATCCGTCCCGATGCAGCAGTGGAGCTGGATAAATTGGTGCAAATCCTGAAAGATAACCCGACAATGACTATCGAGCTCAGCTCACATACGGATGCCCGCGCAACCGATGCCTATAACATGACGCTCTCGCAAAACCGCGCCGAATCCGCGGTGGCTTACCTAAACTCCAAAGGCATTGAAGCCGACAGGATGGAAGCCAAGGGTTACGGCGAAAGAGAGCTCATCGTTCCGAATGCCAAAACAGAGGAAGAGCACCAGCGCAACCGCCGCACGGAATTCACGATCCTGAGCTATTGATTTACCAAATCTTAGGGAAGCCCGCTGCGAACCGATCAGTTTCGCAGCGGGCTTTTTCTTATAATTGCATTTCTTAACATTTCCCAAAGAGTACTTATCAGTTTGCATTAATGGCCCGACGCATAATCTATTGGTTCAGGAATGATTTAAGGTTAAAGGACAACCAGGCACTTTTTTCAGCCGTGGATGCCGCCGATGAAATCCTTCCCGTATATGTTTTTGATCCTCGTCAATTTGAAAAAACAAAGCTTGGTTTCCGTCGAACGGGTGCATTACGGGCACGCTTTCTAATCGAGGCAGTTGCCGAGCTCCGTGAAAATATCCGGCAAAAAGGCGGCGACCTGCTCATTCGCATTGGAAAGCCCGAAGAGATCGTCGCCAAGCTCGCGGAAAATTATAATGCTGATTATGTTTACACCAGTAAAGAAATTGCACCGCAGGAAACCCGCATTGAATCATCCCTGAGTAAAAACCTCAAAACCGCGAATGTCGACATCAGGCTATTTTGGATGGACACAATGATCAACGCATTCGACCTGCCATTCCCGGTATCCAAATTGCCGACCGGCTTTCCGGAGTTTGAGCGCCTGCTGAGCAACGACCTCAAAATAAAGGAACAATTCCAGACGCCGGAGAGAGTTCCGTTACCCGCCGACATGGAAGCAGGGTACATTCCCGGATTACCTGAACTCGGCATCGACCCGAATGAAATACCGGTGGCCTCATCACCCGGCGGAGAGATACATGCGCTGGCTGCGTTGAAGGAATATATTGAGCAATACGTAAAAAAGGACATCTCCTACCCTACCGCAGAGCCGCTCACCGACACCCGGCTTTCCGACTGGCTTTCGCTCGGCTGCATTTCGGCTTCTTACATCTATCGGAGTGTAAAAACCGCCCAATCGCACGCTGTGACGGAAGATGCCATCATCACTAACCTGCTGAGACGGGAATACCTGCATTGGACATTGCTCCGGTTTGGCCCAAGAATGTTCAAGCCTAGCGGCGTGAAACACCATTTCAACCGTCGCTGGAAGAATGATAACGCAGCATTTGAGAAGTGGATAAATGGACAGACGGATGACCAAACAATAAATAATATTATCCAAAAGCTAACTGCTACCGGCTTCATTACTGCTGCGGAACGCGAGGCCGCCGCGCGGTACCTGGTCGATGACCTGGATATTAACTGGACATGGGGCGCGATGTATTTTGAAAGCCTGCTGCTTGACTACGAAGCATCCGTCAACTGGGGCCGCTGGAACACCCTGGCCGGTGTCGGCGAAGATTGATCCGGTACAAATGGGGCAATATCGTCTTGGGAGACCGGCTATGTAGATTTTCTAACAGATTTTGCTAGCTTTGGTCAACTTTGAATCACATTCAATAACTCTAAACTGAATATTAAAATGTCAAAAGGACTCATTGCAGTTATCGTCGTTGTTCTGATTCTCGGATTCGTTGGCTGCGGTAAATATAATGGCCTCGTGCAAAAAGATGAGGTAGTAAAAGAATCATGGGCCGGCGTGGAAAGCCAGTACCAGCGCCGCGCCGACCTTATCCCCAACCTGGTAAATACCGTTAAAGGTGCCGCCGATTTTGAAAAAAGTACATTGACGGCGGTAATCGAAGCGCGTAGCAAAGCGACACAAACTACGATCAGCGCCGATCAGCTTACCCCTGAAAATATCGCCAAATTCCAGGCGGCACAGGATCAGCTAAGCGGTTCACTGTCTCGCCTGCTTGTATCGGTTGAACAATATCCTAATCTGAAAGCCAATCAGAACTTCCTCGAACTGCAGGCCCAGCTCGAAGGCACTGAAAACCGGATCAGCGTGGAACGCGGCAAGTTCAATACGGTCGTAAAGGATTACAACCAGGAGGTCCGCACATTCCCGACCAACCTTTTCGCCGGGGTATTCGGCTTCTCCCAAAAAGGTTATTTCACGGCCGCACCGGGTTCAGATAAAGCGCCAAGCGTACAATTCTAAGTTTCGCGCCGGGCTTGTGAAGAGCCCGGCGCAATGTTTTTAACCCTATCCATCTCAACCGGGCTCATGGCAACCGAATCCCTATTTTTCACCGACGAAGAGCAGCAAGACATTATTGAGGCAATTCAGGAAGCGGAAAAACAGACTTCCGGAGAAGTGAAAGTGCATATAGAGAAGAAATGCCCTACGTCGGATGTCATGGAGCGGGCCAAGGAAGTTTTCCTGTTTTTAAACCTGCACCAAACCGCCGAACGCAACGGGGTACTGTTTTACCTCGCATACGAAGACCGGAAGTTTGCCGTATTGGGCGACCAGGGGATCGATGCGAAAGTAAGCTCCGATTTTTGGGACAGTACCAAAGAGCTCTTACGCAAACATTTCAGGGCTGGAGAGTTTAAAGAAGGTCTTCGCCATGGCATTCAGGAAGCTGGGCTGCAATTAAAAAAACACTTCCCCTACCAGTCCGGCGACATCAACGAACTTCCGGATGATATTTCGTTCGGCCAATAAACTATGAAGCAATTCATCATTTACCTACTGCTTGCCGTAGCGGCAATAGCCGGTGTGCAGGCACAGGATATTCCTCCCAAGCCCAATCCGCCAAGGCTCGTCAACGACCTTGCCAACCAGCTTAACCCATCGGAAGAGGCGCAGTTGGAACAGAAGCTGGTCGCCTACAACGACTCGACTTCTTCGCAGATTGTGATCGTAATCGTTCCCACATTGGGCGACTACCCCATTGCCGACTATGCGTTCAAACTCGGTACAGAATGGGGTGTGGGCCAAAAGGGCAAAAACAATGGTATCGTATTGCTCTGGGCGCCAAAGGAAAGAAAGATTTTCATCGCAACCGGTTACGGCCTCGAAGGTGCAATACCCGACGCTATCGCGAAACGCATCGTTTCTCAGGTAATCACCCCGCAGTTCAAGGCCGGGCAGTTTTACCAGGGCCTGAGCGACGGCGTAGATATGATATTCAAATACGCGACGGGCGAATACAAGGCCGATCCGAAGCAGGACAGCGGCGAAGGCGATGGCTTTCCTCCCATACTGATTTTCGTGATCATATTTATCGTTATCCTCATATTCATATTTCGCAATAGAGGTGGCGGAGGAGGTAATCGCGGCTACCGCGACAGTGGCATTCCACCTATATTCTTCCCTTACACCACGCATTCGGGTCGCGGGAGTTCCTCAGGTAACTGGGGCGGCTTCGGCGGAGGCGATGGCGGTGGTTTCGGAGGCTTTGGAGGAGGTAGCTTTGGCGGCGGCGGCGCCGGAGGTGATTATTAGTATTTCAAACAAACCGATATTCGAAAGCGGATGGAAGCATGGTCTTCCGTCCGCTTTTTGCTTGAAGCCATTTACAACGTATAGTCGTGGCATGCTTTTTTGTACATTAACCATAAACTTTATTACCAAAACCTAAACAAAGTTTTATGGAAAGGAAAAACAATACCGGTCTGGTCGTAGGATTGATCCTGATGACCATTCTTGCCGCAGTGTTCGGATACCTATATTATAAAGAACACAACATCACACAAAAGCAGGAAACCGACCTCACCGCCAGGGTTAATGAACTGGCAACCTCCGAAATCAAGCTGGATTCTATCTCCAAACAACTCGATGCACGCATTCTCGAGGTACAGGGGCTTGGCGGCGATGTTGCCGAACTGCAAAAAGTGAAAGCATCACTCGAAAGTGACCGGGCAGCATTGCGCAAAGGCAATGCGTCTATGGGCCGGAAAATCAAGGAATATGAGGAATTTCTCGTCAAAAAGGACACCGAAATCGCTCAGCTTCGGGAAGAAAACCAGCAGTTGATCAGCCAGAACGAGGGCCTTACCCAGGAAAAGAACGAACTGCAAACCAGTCGCCAGGCTGTGCGTGATTCGCTCAGCGGGGTGGTTGCCCAAAAGACCGAACTGGAATCGAAAGTAACGATGGCCGCCGCATTGCGTGCACGTAGTGTGAAGGTTTACGCGGTATCGTCCAAAGGCAAGGTGCGTGAAGGCGAAAATGTGAAGTCCAAAAGAGTCGATAAGGTACGCGTGGATTTCATTCTCGAAAAGAACCCGCTTACCGCTACCGACGATAAAACCATTTATTTGCGTATTATCGACCCAAGTGGCGCTACCATTTCGGACACTAAAACCGGTTCCGGTGTATTCCAGTATAACGGACAGGAACAGGGCTATACCATCAGCAAGGATATTACCTATTCCAACAACAACCAGGATGTAAGTATCCTCTACGACCGCGACGCACCCTTTACGTCGGGCAAGTACACGATCGAACTCTATTCCGAAGGCTTTTCGATCGGCGAAGGCTCATTCTCCGTTAAATAATCCGTTCGTCAAACCGTTTATTTCAAGCGGTAGCAGTCCTTACAAACTGCTACCGCTTTTATTTTTATGATTGATTGATATTTACCCATAATTCCTATCTTGCACGATAAAAACATCTGTTTACAACCCCAAAAACCAAATAAAACACTTCTCTTCTATGTCTTCACAGATTTCCCAAAAACACCCCAAAGGACTGTATGTCTTGTTCTTTGCCGAAATGTGGGAACGTTTCAGCTACTACGGTATGCGGGCCATTCTTCTGCTTTTTCTACTCGATAATATCAAAGGTGGAATGGGACTGAGTGCAGCCGAAGGCACAGCCATTTACGGACTTTATACTGCTTCCGTTTATTTGCTCACACTGCCCGGTGGCTGGTTGGCCGACAATATTCTGGGCCAGAAAAAAGCCATCTGGTACGGGGGGATCGTTATTATGCTGGGGCACCTTATCCTGGCCATACCAGCCGGATCGGTCATATTCTTTCTGGGACTTTGCACCGTAGCCATCGGCACGGGGCTTTTAAAGCCAAATATCAGCTCCATCGTGGGTGAGTTGTATCCCGAAGGTGGGGCCCGGCGCGACGCGGCGTTTTCAATCTTCTATATGGGTATCAACCTGGGATCGTTCCTCGGCATCGCCATTGTGGGTTACCTGGGTGAAAAGGTTAGCTGGCATATGGGCTTCGGTGCGGCAGCTGTCGGTATGTTACTTGGCCTGATCGTATTCCGGTACGGCAGTGCTACTCACCTGAAAGGGCTCGGAGACGTTCCGGCTGCGAAGGAACCCGGCGAAGAAGCCATCGCAACGGCATCGGGCAACAACAAACTGCTCGGTTACGGATTGATCGCATTGCTGGTGATATTCCTCATTGTGCTGCAAACCACGGGTACCATTAATATGACTACCGCGCAGGGCCTCGCGCAGGGCGCGGGTATCATTATCGTCTCCATTTCTGCTGCCTACTTCCTGTTCATACTCGTTGCGGGCGGGCTTACGCGCGTGGAAAAATACCGCGTGGGCGTGTTGATTATTCTCTTTCTGGCCATAGCATTATTCTGGGCCGGATATGAGCAGGCGGGCACATCGCTGCAGATCTTCGCCGAGCGCCATACCCAACGGATGATTGGCGGGTGGGAAGTGCCATCCAGCTGGTTCCAGAACTTCCAGCCTACTTTTGTATTGATTTTTGCACCTGTGCTGGCAAGTCTCTGGATATCGCTTTCTTCCAAAAACCGCAACCCTTCCATTCCGGTCAAATTCGCGATGGGTTTGATATTGTTGGGTTTGAGCTTTTTCGTAATGGTTGCAGCTTCGAACATCGCGGTGAAAGGGGAGCTGGCTTCGCCGTTTTTCCTCACATTTACCTACTTCCTGCACACGATCGGCGAGCTTTGCGTGAGCCCTGTCGGGTTGAGTTCCTATACCAAACTGGCACCCAAGCGTTATGTGAGCCAGCTGATGGGTATCTGGTTTGTGGGAGCGTCGCTGGGTAACCTCATTGCCGGGCTCTTCGCAGGTGGTTTCGATGAATCGAATATCCTGCAAATGCCGGCGCTGTTCAACCAGGTGGCCATTATCACAACCGTCTTCGGTCTGATACTACTCGCATTCTGGAAACCGATCAAGGGTTGGATGGGTGGCATTCACTAATCATTTTATATACTTCAAAAACAAATACATCACAAAATGAAATCAGCCGCATTCCGTGTAGCCGCTCTGGCCCTAGTAGTGAGCCTGGCAGGATGTAAAAAAGAAAAGGAAGAAACCGACACCTCCAAAGTACCCGGCTTCGATGTAAGCTCCCTCGACTCGGCAGCCAAGGCGTGCGACGATTTCGATGCTTACGCCAACGGCGGCTGGAAAAAGAAAAATCCGATTCCAGGCACCGAAAGCCGCTGGGGTGCATTTGGGATTCTCGATAAGGAGAACAAGGAAGTTCGTCTCAAAGGCATTATTGAAGAGATCACCAAAGTTCAGGACCGCAAGAAAGGTACCGAAGAGCAGCAGATCGCCGATTATTACCAGTCGTTTCTCGATACTGCGACGGTTGAGAAACGTGCACTGGAACCTTTGAAGCCCTATCTCGACAAAATCAATGCGGTGGCTTCGCTGAAAGACCTCGCGGCTGTAACCGGCGAAATGCAGAAGGTAGGCGTTGAAACCGTGATCGGCTTTGGCGTGGAAGGCGATTTGCGAAACAGCAAGGTCAATATCCTTTACCAGGGCCAGGGCGGGCTCAGCCTCGGCGAGCGGAGCTACTACGATCGCACCGACTCCAGCACCGTGAAGGTACGCGGCGAGTTCGTGAAGCACATCGACAAGATGTTCTTGATGGCCAGCTTTCCCGATGCAACCCCCGGCCAGACGATACTCGACTTCGAAACCAAAGTAGCGAAGCTGCAACTGACCAACGTCGAGCTACGCGACCCGGTGAAAACCTACAACAAAATGGCTTTCGCCGATTTCGAAAAACTGATCCCGGACTTCGATCAAAAGGCATTTGCAGACAAGCAGAACGTAAAAACCGACACGGTGATCGTTCAAAACAAACCCTATTTGCAAAACCTGAACAAACTCCTCAAAGCGACGCCGATTGCTACTTTGAAATTGTATACCAAATGGCAATTGCTCTCGCGCTTTGCGGGTTACCTGCCTAAGAAGTTCGATCAGGAGGACTTCCGGTTTTTCTCGACGGTAATGCGCGGTACCAAGCAGCAAAAAGGGCGTGTGGAGCGCGCCATCCGCTCAACCGATGGTTTGCTGGGTATGCCGCTAGGTAAGCTGTTTGTAAAGAAATACTTCCCGGAAGAGGACAAGAAAAAGGTTTCGGAAATGATTGAGAACGTTCGTACAGTATACGGCGAACGCATCGATAAGCTGACCTGGATGAGTGATTCGACCAAGGCCAAAGCACATAAAAAGCTCAAAGCATTTACTTATAAAATCGGCTATCCCGACAAATGGAAGGATTACTCCACCATCGAGATCGCCCCGGACAAGCTGTTTGAGAATGTGATCTCTGCCTCATTGTTCGCGCACAAGGAAAGTGTCGAGAAGATCGGCAAGGAAGTTGACAAGAAGGAATGGCTCATGACGCCGCAGACAGTGAATGCCTATTACAACCCGCTGAACAACGAGGTGGTATTCCCGGCCGGCATCCTGCAACCGCCGTTCTATAACCGCAACGCCGACGATGCGATCAATTATGGCGGCATTATCGCTGTGATCGGCCATGAATTCACCCACGGTTTCGACGATCAGGGTTCACAGTTCGATGATGAAGGTAACCTCAAAAACTGGTGGACGGCTTCGGATCGCGCCAATTTCGATAAACTGACCAAACGCTATATCGACTATTTCAGTGGCATCGAAGCACTACCAGGCTTCAAGATCAATGGTGCATTGACCATCGGCGAAAACGTTGCCGACCTCGGCGGCCTGACATTGGCCTATTATGCTTTGGAAAAATCATTCAACGGCAAGGAACCGGCACCAATCGACGGATTTACCTGGAAGCAGCGCTTCTTCCTCGGCTGGGCACAGGTTTGGCATATGAACACCACCGACGAAGCTTTGCGTAACCAGGTGCAGACAGACCCGCATTCACCCGCCCGCGACCGTATCAACGGCCCGCTGCCGCATTTGAAGGAATTCCAGGCGGCATGGACCTGTGGAGCCGGAAGCAAAATGATATTGCCCGATTCATCCCGGATTGTGATCTGGTAAGAAGTCGAGCAAATCTGACTAAATTGTCAGCCTGGTTAGATTTAGCACGACACTTTTCATTTCCCCGCCAAATACTTGTTCCGATAAGCACTCGGACTACACCCCTTAGCCTGCCTGAATTGGCGGGCTATATTTTTGCTATCTCCCAGCCCCATATCCAGCGCAATTTCAAACACCGACATGTCGGTATCGAGCAGTTTCTGCGTGAATTTCTCGATGCGCAGGTTAAAAATGTATTTGTAGATCGGATAACCCGTAATTTCCAGAAAACGCTTTTCCAACGCCCTGCGTGAAAGCGGTACTTGCTTCACCACTTCATCTACGTGCAGGTTTTTATCGATGTTCTGGTGGATGTATTTCAATGAGGAAGCAATGTGGTCATCGTTGGTAGCATAAATGTCCGTCGAATGCCGGGTGATGACCTGCGTCGGCTTTACTACCACATCATAATATTCGGCAGTGCCGTGTTTGATCATGTGATCCAACAGTTTTGCGGCATCGTAACCACCCTTTTCCACATCCAAAGCAATGCTTGAAAGCGGCGGATCAGACAAGTCGCAGATCATTTCATCATTATCCACACCCAGCACCGCCACTTCCTCGGGTATGCGTATACCCACGTGCCTGCACGCCTCCGTAATGTGCTGGCCCTGGTTATCGTCGCAAGTCATGAGCCCGATCGGCTTGGGCAGCGATTTCAGCCAGCGGCTCAGCGAGCTGGGTTTGTAATACCAAAGCTCCGTTGAACGCGCTTTTTTATGCTCGAAGTAGTGTACTTTATGGCCTTTCTTCCGCAAATGCTCCTCGAAACCTTCTGCGCGCTCGCGTGACCACACGATGTCGTTGAAGCCGTAGAATGCGAAGTTGGTAAAACCCTTTTTTAGAAAGTAATCCGCGCCCATTTGCCCCGCCTCGTGGTAGGCACCGGTAATGTTGGGAATCTCGGTGAAACGTTCCTTGAAGTCCTGCGCAATGACTGGGATACCTGCCCGGACGATCTTATCGATCTCCTTATTGTATAACTGTCCGACAATCCCGTCGGCGCCCCATTCCAATGCCCACTTCAGGATGCCGTCGATACCAATCGTTTCGCGGTGGAAAAGCGGCATCCGGCAGAAAATCCAGGGACCAAACTCTTTGGAATACGCATTGATCCCCTTCATCAGGCTTTTGCTGTATTCTTCGGCAAAATCTAGGAGGAGGATGATTTTGTGCATAAATAGGAAGGAGAAGTATTAACCCAGCTTGAATAGCTCTTTCAGGCTCGAAACGGTTTCGTTGTTGACCAGCGGTTTGGCCCATAAGCCGATGCTGAGGATGTATCCGAGCGGGATCAGCAGGAAAAGCATTGCAAACTGCAACCCTACCAACTCTCCCAGCCCGCCGACGATCAGCGGCACTACCGCGCCGCCCGCGATACCCGCGCACAGAATGCCGGAGAAGGTCCCGTGATGTTTCGGCACTGAATTTAAAGCAAGGGAAAATATCACCGAATACATGACGGAAGCAAAAAAGCCTGTCAACGGGAAGGCCAACAAGGCGATCTCTTTCGACCCGAACAATGCCATCAACAGCGATATGATACCTCCGCAAGTGAAGAAGACCAGTACCTTCCGGCTATCAAGGATTTTTAATAATATCAATCCAAGGAAACAACCAACCGTGAGCAGGCCCCAGAAATAGGATATTACGGAGGCTCCCGTAGTAGCCGGATCTACCTCATGATAGGTTTGCAGGAACTGTGAAATCCAGTTGGCGATGCCCTGCTCGGTTCCTACGTAGGCAAATATGCCCAGGAAAAACAGCCATACCAGCTTGTTCTTCGCCAATTCACCGAACGACTTCCCGACATCGATCCGCTCGTCTTCCAACAATTCCACTTTCGGAAACTTCACCACCGCGATTACCGCTACCATTGCCAGCGCGATCACCGCGAAAACCCAGTAAAGCGACACCCATTTTAAATTATCTGGTACCAATCCGTTCAAAATATCGATTAAAAAATTGGAAGTTTTCGAATGGACATTCAATACTAAATAGCTGTAAAGCAATGGACTCAGAAACGATGCCGCGCCAAAAAACAGCTGCGCCAGCACGGAATAGAATGCAAACTTCTCTTCTCCACCCGAAACCCTCAATAATGGATTTATGACCACCTGCAAAATGGCCATTCCAATGCCGATCAGGAACAATGAAGACAGCGCTATCGAAAAGCTGGGAACCAACGCAAATAGTAACGCCCCGCCAAATGCCAAAAGGAACGCCCCGATCAGCATAATCTTTTCACCGAACTTTTCCACCATGAGTCCCGCCGGGATCGACATGACGCCGTACGCGACGAAGAATGCAAAAGGCAGAAATCCCGCCAGACCAATGCTCAAATCGAAACTCTTGACAATATCGGGAATAATCGGACCCAGGATGTTGGTCAAGAAGGAAATGACAAAGAAGATCAGGAAGATCAGGACTACGATGAAAATGTTCCTTTGCATGAAGGGCGTGGTTTTGTTACATTAATTGTCGAGCAATGCCGCTGCACCCAGCAATGCGATATTTTCGTTTTCAGACACCAGCAGTGTCAGCTTTTTCAGAGACTCGGGATAGGCAAAGTCCTGGATGCTTTCCAGCATACTTTCCTGGAAAAACCGGTTCGCTTTGGCAATGGAACCTCCCATGACGATCGCCTCGGGGTCGTAGGTGTACATGATAGCCTTGATAACAGCACCTAAATGCACCCCGAATTCTTCCCAAACCTCAATCGCCTCCTTGCTGCCTTTCAATGCCGCTTCATGCGCGGCAAATGCGTCGATGCCCAGGGAATCGTCAAAAAACCGGCTGCATACATAGTTTTCCAGCACCGAATCCCTATAAGGCAGCATCCCGATTTCCCCTGCCCCGCAATTCCTTCCCGCGTATAAATGGTTATCGATGATAATACCCGAGCCAAGCCCCGTCCCGATGGCCATACCGATCACCGACTGGAATTTCCGCGCCAATCCGAAACGGTGCTCGCCGAGTACGAAGCAATTCACATCATTATTTACCGAAACCGGCAGATTGAACTCCTTTTCCACAATATCCCGCAATGCCACCTCTTCCCACGATGGGATGTTCAGCACATTATAAACTATGCCTTTGTTGACATCTACCACCGAAGGTACGCCTATGCCGATACCTTTGACCGGATAGGCCGTCAGGGGACGGATCACGTCCATGAGTTGGTCGAGCGTTGCCGACAGCGAATGTTTGTTGGCCAGTAATGTCTGATTTTGCCGGGTAATGTGGCCCCCCGATTCGATACCGGCACGAATGTTCGTGCCGCCGATATCTACACCAATGTTCATGGACAGAGAAGAGTTGAGCGCTGAGCTGCGTGTACGATTTGATTCGTCAACGGGCTGTTATTTCACTGCTGCGGCTCGATCGTCCGGCCAGATCGAAGCTTTTCAGTTTGACAGTGCCTGAAACCTTCACAGGGTTTTCAAAAAGCTGTGATGTTTCAGTAGGCTCGGAACCGTCGGTCGTGTAGCGGATCGCCAGGCCCGGCAGTTCCACATTCGCTTTCAGCATTCCGTTTTCTATGATCGCGCCTGGTTGAGGCAGGCGGTAATTATAGCCCCCGTTTATATACTTTAGTCTCGGCAGGTGCTTTTGGGCTATCGAGTTTGCAAAAATATTCCAGCCTTCGGCCATCATGGCTTTTCTGGCGGCATCGTCGGCCACATTTTCCCACTTTCTTTCGGCCGCCCAGGCGCTTTCAGAAAAGCCCAGCAGCTTCGGCAGGATCGAATATTCCATCATATCCCGGCCTTTGATCGTCTCACTCCAAAGCTGTGCTTCAATACCGAAAACGTTCTTGCGCGCCTCGGGCTTCATGAGCTGTTTGCCTGCAAATTCCTCCTTCATAGGCTTGCCCATCGAAGTCTCCTCCGTCGTACGGAACATATTGAATGGTGCAAACGCCCAGTTGTCGCGCGTGTCGACAAACCCGCCCCAATACAGGCCCGGCTCTTTGGGATCGTTGTTATAGGACATGTCAAAATAGAAGTTGGTAACATTGCAAAGCACCACAGGATAACCTGCATTGGCCATGCGATTACCCAAATCGACATCATACACATTGTTCCAAACGTAGGGATATACCTGGCGCCCCACGAACTCCGGATTAGCCAGGTAGGCGCCGGTCTCTGATTTGTTTAATGCGACCTCTTCCCAACCATGTACTTTAAGGTTACGCTTTTCGAGCATAGGAAGGAGTTTTCTGAAAAAATAGGTCTGCAAATAGCGCGGCCCTTTCACCTCGGGATGCTCCTGCAATAGTTTGGCAGCCATTGGCGACTTCGTCCACACGCCATCCGCCACTTCATCGCCACCAGTATGAAATGTATCCATTTTCAGGCCTGCCTGCCCGTACAGTTTCGCGATTTCATCCACCACCTTCACAAAGAAATTGTAGGTCGACTCCCGCGCCACGCTAACCACATTATTCTTGTAGCCCTGTGCAGAAATATAGACTGACTTGTCGTCCGGGTCTATCAAACGGTATTCATTTGCTTCTTTTTCCTTACCCTCCTTCATCAACCTTTCGTACCGCGCCTCCATCGACTTGATCGCCGCCAGCGCGTGGCCGGGGAAGTTCAGTTCCGGGATGATTTTAATGTGCCGCTCGTGGGCATATTTGAGTATTTCAATGAAGTCGGCCTTGGTATAATAGCCGCTTCCGTGCTTGCCTTTCTCGTTCGCAACCGGCCCTGAGCCGTAACCCGGATGCAATGCATTCGCGTTCATGCCCGACGTGTGCTGGCGTTGCGCGCCTACCTGCGTAAGCTCCGGCAAGCCGTCGATCTCGATTCGCCATCCTTCGTCTTCCGTCGTATAGAGTAATAAGTGGTTGACCTTATAGCCTGAAAGCAGGTCGATAATTCGTTTGACCGACTCTTTCGTCTGGAAATTACGTGCTACATCCAAATGCAGGCTCCTGAACTGGAACCGCGGCGCATCCTGCACCTGCACAAATCCGAAACCAACCGAAGCCACCGGTTTCTGGTAAACGTCCGTCGGAGCAAGTTGCAAAAGGCTCTGGACGCCGTAGAAGACGCCCGCAGCATCGCTGCCTTCGATGGTAATGCCGCTTTGGTTGATATTCAGATTGTATGCTTCGCTGGAAACGCCATTCACCGCAACTTTGCCGGTTTTCAAAACGATAGCAGCCCCCTCAGAACCCTTGCCTGGTAAGCCAGCCTGGATAGGCAAGTCCGTTCCGGTCAGCGTTTTCAATTTGCTGATCAGATATTTGGCCTCATTTTCAAGGCCTTCCTGATAAAATACATTTGTTTTACCCGTGAGCGTGAATGTACCAGCGCCCGGAACCAGTTTCACAGGACTTGGGATGATCTTCAAAAGCTGCTCTTCCCTTATTTTGGTAAATCCGGCATTGGCTTTATAACGCGTTTCTGCCGTCGGAACCTCCTTCAAATCCATTTTGCCGCGCAAGATTTGCTCTTTCGTAACAAATGGCTCGATCTTGTAATCTGCGACCTGAACGATTTCTTTCTCCTTGCCTTCGTTATCATAAAACACGAAGTACAAACCCAGCGGCGCATCCGTTTCCTTGACCACGCCCTCGGTACCGGTGTAGGTAATGGTCATCGAGTCCTTCGGGCGCATGATAAAATCCTTCGCGGGCACCATTTGGTACCAGTCGCCATTGATATGCTCCACTACCGCAGGCTGCGGCGTTTTGTTCGACTGGATCGGCCGTGGCGACATGTTCCAGAACAGCTTCCAGTTAGAACCGTCCAACGTAAAATCGCTTCCGTTGCGAATCGTAAACTGCGCTTTAAACGTCCCGTCAGGTTCAGTAAAATTGCTGACGAGCTTCCACGAAACCGCAATTTTTTCGGCCTGTTCTTTGGATACGTTGCCTGATCTTTTGCAGCTTGCAAGCAGCAGGACGCCGAACAGGATCAGCGAAAGCGGGAATAGTTTCTTCATAGGGTCAAAAAGGCTTGGGATGATTTTCCGGGTGTTCAGAATACAACTTCCTAATTACTGACAATTGCGCAAAATATACTAGTGCAGGGTGCAAAAAGCGTCGAGGTAAGCTGGTTATAAATGATTTTCTATCGTATACAGTAGTACGCCTGACCGCTCTTTCCGTACATAACCCTATAAACGGTTGATATGGAAAACGCTTCGGGCTCATTGTCTAGATTGCTTTCGTTGGATGCAATGCGTGGTTTTACGATTGCGGCGATGATCATGGTTAATTTCCCCGGGCATGAGGATTTTGTGTTCCCCACGCTCAGGCATACCCAATGGAACGGGCTTACTTTCACTGATCTGATCGCACCCACGTTCCTTTTTATCGTAGGCGTTTCGATTACATTGGCTTATTCGAGGAAGCTCGATGCGCCAAAAGGGGAGTTGTATCGTAAGATTGTCATCCGCTCGCTGAAAATATTTGCCGTCGGCATGTTCCTTAATATGCTGCCCGACTTTAACTTTTCCGACCTGCGTTATACCGGGACGCTCCACCGGATCGCGATCGTGTTCCTCGTGTGTGCGATCCTGTTTTTGAATACTACCTGGAAACAGCAGCTCGGTATCGCCGTCGCCATTCTCGTGCTCTACTGGCTTGCATTGACGACCATACCTACGCCAGGAATTGGCAAGGTCATGCTCGAACCTGGCATAAACCTGGCTGCCTGGGTTGATGAGCATTATTTACCAGGTAAAATGTGGCGGGGAAACTGGGACCCGGAAGGAATTCTGAGCACGTTCCCGTCCATTGCAACCACCATTACCGGAATGCTCGCGGGCAGGCTAATGCTTCAACCCATTTCACCGAACGAGAAAAGCAATTTTCTGCTAACCGCCGGCTTTGCTACTGCCGCATTGGGCTACTTCTGGAACCTGGTTTTCCCTACCAACGAAAACCTGTGGACAAGCTCGTTCGTACTCGTGACTTCGGGCTTTGCCTCCATGTTGCTCGGTGCATTGTATTTCCTGATTGACATTCGCGGCAACACCACCGGCATTAAACCGGGCATCATTTTCGGGGCCAATGCCATCGCCGCTTACGTGCTGGCGGATATTCTCGCATTGGTATTTTATATAATGCCCATAGCCGGAGATACGATAAACCACCATGCCGTAGCCGCTTTGTCGCAAACGGGAATGGACCCACGTCTTGCCAGCATGCTTTACGCACTCATTTTTGTGTGTATTAATTTTATTCCGGCTTACGTACTCTACAAAAAACGGATTTTCATCAAGCTCTGACCTATGCGTTACGGAACACCTCTGCGTTTTTTAATACTGCTCCTTCTGACCCTCAGGAGTGGCATTGCATTCCCACAATCCATTGATCTATCCAAAAGCCAGATATTCAGCACGACCGACAAAGCTACGTTGCTCAGAAGTATCGAAGTTCTTCAGAATGAGGTTGAAAAGCGGACAGGGCTCAGGCTGCCGGTCGCGAAAAAGATGCCGAAAAGCGGAGGAGTAATTTTGATTGTCCAGGAAAACGACCTGGGCAAATTGCCCGAGCCGTACAGGAAAGCGATTGCCGCCCTGCCGGAAACAAAGAGCGAGGGCTTCAAACTGACAACCGCCGGACAGCCTAATACGATCATTATAGCCGGAAAAGACGCGCGGGGGATTCTGTATGGCATCGGTCGTCTGCTGCGGAAAGCGGAAATGACACCGGGAAAATTCGGAATAAACAACCAGGTAAGCCTTAGTACCAGTCCGAAATACCCCATGCGCGGCCACCAGCTCGGTTACCGTCCTAAAACCAACGCTTACGATGCATTCACGGTCGCCGGGTTCGACCAATACATCCGCGAACTGGCCTTGTTTGGCGCGAATACCATTGAAGTACTTCCACCGCGCACCGACGACGACCCGACCAGCCGGCATATGAAAATACCGGCAGCGCAGATGATTGTGGAGCAATCCCGCATTTGTAAGTCATATGGGCTCGATGTCTCGATCTGGTATCCGAATATGGGTAAAAACTACGTCCACCCCGACTCCATTGCGAAAGAGCTGGCAGAGCGCGATCAGGTATTTGCCAGCTTGCCCAGGCTCGACGGCGTGTTCGTACCGGCAGGCGACCCCGGCGAACTGGAACCGGACGTACTTTTCGCATGGCTGGAAAAGGAAGCGGCAGTTTTACAGAAATACCATCCCAAAGCTAAAATCTGGGTTTCGCCGCAGGTATTCCGCCCCACTCAGAAATGGTTTGATGCGTTTTTTAGCCATGCCAATAAGGAATACAGCTGGTTTGGCGGGGTGGTGTTCGGGCCGTGGGTGAAAATCCCCGTCGGGAAGATCTGGGAAATGCTCAAACCGACCATCCCGATACGGCATTATCCCGACATTACGCATAACTACTCCGCACAATACCCCGTGCCGCACTGGGACCTTGCCTGGGCGATGACGCTCGGGCGCGAGAGCATCAATCCGCGGCCATTTGATGAAAAAGCCATTCACAATGCATTAGACCAATATGGCATTGGGAGCGTAAGCTACTCGGAAGGTACCAACGATGACGTTAACAAATTTGTCTGGAGCGACCAGGACTGGGACCCGGAGATGCCGGTTATGGAAACCTTGCGCGATTATTCCAGGTTGTTTTTCGGTCCTGAATACCAGGAAGCAGGCGCGCAGGCTCTCGTACACCTTGAAAAAAACTGGCGCGGTGAAGTGCTGACAAACGAAGGCATCGACATTACCCTCCGCCAATGGCAATCCATGGAAAAGAGCGCGCCATTGAAATTACTCCAAAACCCTCGTTTTCAAATGGGGTTGATCAGGGCGTATTTTGATGCATATACCCGCCAGCGGCTTGTTTACGAAACAGAACTGGAACAGCATGCCCGCCGGACGCTTACCTCGGCGGCAACAATCGGGAGCGTCAAAGCGATGCGTGAAGCCGAAACCTCGCTCGCAAAGGCATGGAAAGAACCGATATTGCCCGATTACCAACAGAAATGCTATTCGCTGGCCGATTCTTTGTACAAAAGCATTGGCGCCCAACTTACCATGAAAAAGCACGGCGCGATGTCGGGCAGGGGCAATTTTATCGACCTGATCAACATGCCGCTCAACGACGCACCTTTTTTGCTGGATCAGTTCAAAAGGATTGAACAGCTGGATAGCGAAGCGGCTATGCTGCGGGAAATTGATCAGCTGCTGCATCGTACAGACCCCGGCCCGGGCGGGTTTTACGACCATTTCGGCGATCCTGAAAGCTGGTACCGCGTTGTGCCGAACCTGCCCTGGGAAGAAGATCCGGGGAGTTTACAATCGCCTCGCATCGGTTTTGGGGTCGGCCTGGTCGGTGAAGAGTGGGTGGACGAGATCCAGGCTACCGGTTTCAAAGGGCAAGTCACACCGCGCGCCTGGATGAAGCAAGCTAAAACGCTTTACGACCAGCCGTTGCGTATTCGTTACGACAACCTCGACCCCGACGCCACTTACCGCATCCGCATTTCGTACACCGGGCGTTTCCGCTCGCGTATGAAAATGACAACGGACAACGGTCAGACCATCCACGATTTTATCCAAACCGGCGAACAGCCCACATTTGAATTCAATGTACCGAAAACCGCTACTACTGACGGGAAGGTAATATTTGAGTGGAGTTGCGGCGAAGGTGAGCGCGGCTCGCAGGTGACGGAAATATGGTTGATGAAACAATAACCAAAGATCTCGCAATGGAATCCACATTACTTGAAAAACTGAAAAACGGGGGAAACGTATACGGCACCTGCATTACCTCCACCGGCCCGATGTGGCCTGCTGCTGTTAAAAGAACGGGTGTCGATTTTGTATTTCTGGATACCGAACATGTACCCTTGGGCAGAACAGAGCTGGCTGCTTTGTGCCAGCAATTCCGTCATCTGGGCATTACACCCATTGTCCGCATTCCCTGTCCGGATCCTTACCTCGCCTGCCAGGCTATCGATGCGGGTGCCAAAGGCATTGTGGCCCCCTATCTCGAATCGGTGACGCAGATTAGAGAGCTCGTGGGTGCTACCAAATACCGCCCGCTGAAAGGCGAGGTGTTGGAGAATTACCTCAGCGGAGCTTTGCCGATGCCCCAAAATTTGCAGGATTATGTAGCGAAATACAATGCGGGGAATATTTGCATTGCCAATATTGAAAGCGTTCCGGCGATGGACAAGCTGGATGCACTGCTGTCGGTACCCGGCCTGGATGCCGTTTTCATCGGCCCCCACGACTTATCGGTAAGTCTTGGCTTGCCAGAGCAGTACGACCATCCGGAGTTTGAAAAAGCGGTTTCTTATATCATCCGCACGACGCGTGCCAAGGGATTGGCGATCGGCATCCACTTTTCGCTGGAACCGGAACGGCAGATCCAGTGGATGAAAGAAGGCGCGAATATCGTCGTGCATAGCTTCGACGTCGCGCTTTTCACCCAAAAACTGAATGCAGATTTCGATATAATAAGAACGGCAGCGGGAGATGCCCCTGCTGCCAAAAGTAACAATGCGATGGTAGTATAGATCCCCCTATTTGCCCTGCCACATCATCAGTCCTTCGATCAGCGCCGTGAGCTGTTCGAAGGGCATACTGGGCGTGAGGTAAGCGTGCGGGCCCATGGGATCGTCCTGCCAGCTGTTGTTACCGCCTTCCAGAATAATTTTCCCGCGTTTTACACCAAAATAAGGCTGAATCCCCCGGACCGCTACCAATACGGCTGTCTGGTCCCAGCTCATCCGGCCATCGGCATCGCCTTTGGACAAAGGCATTGACATCGCAAAAACTTCTTTTACCGGGCTTTTCAAATTTTCGTTAGCAATTACCCGCTTGCCGGTTTTGATCTCCTTACCTATTTCCAATCCGCTGAAAAGTATTTCGGTGGGCCATTCGGCGAAAACTTTTGCAGATGCAACCGAGTCGACCAGCACATTATACTCCCGGCCTTTCGGGAATCCGCCAGCCATTGACACAAGTTGCTTTACTTTTTTCCGGACGAGGCCACTACCTGAAAGCGGTGAGCTTGCATCGGGGCCGGAGTCCAGCAAATCTGCCAGATTTGTAAGGAAACCAACGGTCACGATGGTAACGCTCTGGTCGGGCTGTTTGGCGAGGATTTTGCGATAAATCTCTACCGCATTGGGCGCGTCCGACGTTTTGGCAATTTTGTGAGGGTATTTCTCTACCAGCATTTCCGGCCATTTTTGCGTGGCCCCGAAATTCGCTCCTTTCCCTTTCGGCGCACCGGTAGGCAATTCAGGGCGCCCGAAATAAGTATTCAGGATTTCGATAGTGGGGACTACCAACTCATTTTTGTTGGAAGAAATTACTGCCAGGGGCTTTACCTCTCCCTTATCGGCCAATGCGTGCATGACCGCCATCGCGCCGACATCGTCGTAATCGGGGCCGATATCGGTGTCCAGGATCAGTGTATTGACCGTTCTGCCGGTTTGAGCGTAGGAGGTGGAAAGGGTAAAGAGGCAAAGGATCAGTAAAACTTTGTTCATGACATTCATTATTCAAAAATGCGGTCTGTTGTAAAGCTATTCGCTTTTCCCTGCCGATATGCTGCATGGCTAGGATTTTTTAAACGATAGCAAAGGTTACATCAGTTTTTCAACACCTGGAATGCCTGTTTTGTTTCTCCGTTCACTACTTCCAACACATATATGCCCTCCTCAAATTCCAGTCCGGACAGATCAACCATGCGTTTCTTTTGCGGGCTTAACGCATTGCCGTCGAGCTGCTTCAAAATTCTGCCATGCAGGTCGTACACATTCACCGATACCGACGGGCTTGCAGGCACATCGTCACCCAGGTAAAAGACGCCTTTGGATGGATTAGGATAAACCGACCATTCGGGTTGCCCCTCGAATGCGACCGGCCGCACGCGCGAGTATTGATAAGTGCTGTCGACATCCACCATTTTGAGCCTGTAATATAAGTTGCCCCATTTGCCCGGCACCTGGTCTGTGTATTCGTATTTCCTGCCGCTTTTCAAATTACCCTCCCCGAACACCTGCGCCAGCCTTACAAACCTTCCCTGCCTGTAAGCTTCGTCACCTGCTGCGACCTCGATATCGAAATGGTCGAAATTCTCTTCCGAAGCGGTTTCCCATTCGACTATGACATCTTTTGAATGCTCAACACCCTGCTTTTTCCGGGCATTAAAACTCACCAGCGCTACCGGCAATGCGCCCGGATTTCCGACAAACGCCTTCGAAAGCCAGAATTCCGAGAAAGTTTTCAATTTCATTTCGGCATAATAGCCTTTGTCGTAAGGGACGATCGCAATTTCCCCGGCCGGGTGGAACGACCACCCGCCCTCGGTACTGTTGGCCAATGAGCCATCCTCTTTCGTCCTGGCTCCCGGATTCCGGTATTTGGAGATACCCAGTTCAAATGGATTCGCGGGTTTACCGCATGTTCCGCAACCTACCGCGTTGATCAACGCTTCGCTCTCGGTTTCGAGGAAGAAGAACCGGACCGTCGCCAAATTCGCGAGTTCGTCATTCGCCGGTTTTATCGTGAAACTTCTATCGAGATAATATTGGCCATTGCCGTTTCTGACCCCGACCGTGTTCAAATACGTCTGCACCTGCGTATTGCCCATATCCTGACCGTTGGCGTTAATAGCAGCCATCAGCTTTCCATTACTCATAAAATTCACCCATCCCGAACCAGACACCTGCTGACTGGCCACCCCGCCGGCATTGTCCAGTATGGGCGAAACCTTGTCGAAAATATGAATGTCGTCCAGGGCAATTCCTTCCCGGTGCGTAAACCCGTCAGAAATCAGGACAAAACGCAACTTGAGGTTAGCAACACCGGTGGGCAAAGGAATGCTCGCCACGTGCCACCGCAGGTAGTCTTGCATAGCCCAGGCTCCATTGCCCGAATAAGTCTTATTATACCAGTTGGTCCCCTGTCCTACCGCGCCGAGGCGTGTCCAGGGCCCGCCGTTTCCGGAATATTCGATATACACGTAATCACAAGGTGTGGGTTCGCAGACTTCGAGGTCGATCGCCACGCTGAAACTTAGTGTAGGGGTAGTCAAACTGCTTACATTGAAACAGGGTGAATACAAATAAGACTCTTCCTTGTCGTTATAGCCTCCTGCCAGGTTGGTCTTCCATACTTTCGTGCCGCTGGCCGCTTTGTTTAATGCCGCGGAGGTCGGCGTTCCATATTTCCACGAGCTATTCGTACCCTTGGCACTCCAGAAGCCGTCGCCATTTTCAAAATTTTCGAGATACGGGAAAGTGCTCAGCACCGGTGCATTGTAAACTTTGACCGCCAGGGTGTCGTTGTCTCGGTAACTGTCGGTTGCCAGCCCCGACCATGCTTTGAGATTCAATGCCCCGATCGCTGAAAAATCGGCTTTGGGTCCGAATGTAAAATCGATGGTCGTCCGTTTGGCGAGCGTAGGAATCGTGTCGCGAAGGATGGTCCCATTAGGCAAAGAAACTGCCACGGGCACGTTGGTAATATCCCGTGCCGAGCTGTTTCGGATACGGATGGCGATTGTTTCCGCATTGCTCAATCCGCAACTTTCGGTAGGCGGGGCGAGTAGTGCCAGCATCTGAATATCGTCCGTAACGGAAACAATGCGGATATCGTCAAAGGAATATCCCGCCCCATTGCTATAATCGGAAGTGATCATTTTGCCCCACTGCCCCCAGCGTACCTGGAAGCTCGACGAAAAATTCTTGGCATTCGCCGATAGCAGGGCACTTAGTTCCAGCGGAGCGGTCGTCTTATATCCGGCTGTTGAAAGATTCTGGTTGGCAAAAAGATCGTAAATCTCGATCCATGCATCGCTGTCCTTCCCCCTTATCCAAACCTTATTATTGGCATTCGCCTTTTGTCCGTGGTTTTTGTAAGAAAACGTCAGTCGCAGGTCATCGTTGTTGATATTATATCCGGCCAGGTTGAAAGTGCCGGTCAGATAACTCGTATTGCCCGCTGGAAAAGCACGGTTGACATCAAGCGTCAATGCTTTTTGACCCGACGCAGCGAACCCCGTATTAACAAACGTCCTGATCCTTCCTGATTCGGTACTGGCGCTGAAATCGTAGCGGCCGTCGCCTGTGAGCCCCATTTGCGCGACGGATACCGCCTGCGCAGGGAGGTTTTCCATGTCGTCGAGAAAGGGCAATGCCAGCTGATCATTAGGCAATTGTCTGAAAAGTTTTGCCAATGTATCGTTTGCCGATACCACATCCGCATTACTGTGGATAAACACTTTAATATTGTAATCTCCCGGATTGGCCAGGTTGGCGCCCACTGCGAATGTATGATCGTACGTTTTCCCTTTTTCTATGAAAGGGGTGATCGTCTCAACCGGTACCGCTACGCCATTGAGCACATAGCCTACGTCAACCGATCCGTTGAAATCCACGTCGTCGAGGTTCTTGATCCTCATTTTCACAAAAATGGTCCCGCTCAATTCCGTCGACGTGTTTTTCCTGCCCGACGACGCCGGCGTTACGATCGACTCCACTTTCAGGTCATTATTTGAAATAGCGCCCGCGCATGTTCCGGTATCCGGCTTGCGCGAAATAGCCAACGCTCTGCGTCCGGGCTGCCCTGCCACCCTTGCCCGAACGGAAACATAATAGGTTGAGTCTTTCAGTAAGCCGCCCAACGCGTAAGTGGTAGCTGTGGTCGTCGCTACCGGGACCATATCATTGCCCTTCAACATCATCACTTCATAGTCAGTTGCCCCGGTGACGGCCGTCCAGTCTAAAGAAATATAGCCTTCGCATTGCAGCGCCGACAGCGTGGCACCCGGAACGCCGATCACCGTGAAAGGTTCGGAAATGCTTTGGGCACCGGTGCTATTCTGGATCACCTTTACCCGCATTTTCTCGGACGACAGGCCTGCGGGTATCGTCCACGCAAGCTGGCTTGTTCCCGCGGCAACTGTCGAAAGGTTCGTCCAGGCCGTCCCGTTATTGCTACTGTATTGCACCGTGAAAGTGCTGGCGCTGTTTCCAAACGCATCCCATGAAATATAAATCGGATCACCGTCTTTCAGGCGTTCTCCGCCTATCGGGTTGGTTATGGTCAAAGAGTTTGGAATAACATCATAAACCACAAAATATTCCTGCGACGGTGTCTGGCCTACCGTGGTACCTTTGACCGAAATCGTATAGCTCCCCGCTGCCGGACTATTGACCACCACTTGTTCCATATTATTGAGATTGTCGACGCCGGTGGTTGCCGCATTATTTACATTGGCTGCCGTGCGATCGAGTATCTGTGGCAGGACCACTTTCGATGCGGGGTTCGTTACCTTGAGATCGAGGTTGTGTACCAGGTTCTGCGACGCCAGCGTGCTGCCTGCCGGGTCGTTCCAGTAAAGCATTATTTTAAGCTGCGCGGTATTGGCCGGAACATTAATGGAAAAATCATTGGAGCCCTGATGCGAAACCTGGGCCGTTGTATAGCTCTGGGATTCGAGCATTTTAACCGAGCGGAGCAGGTTAAGCCAGCCATAACCATAGCGGTAATCGGGACCTTCGTTGCCTTTGTCTACGGCGCCGTTCACCAGCAATGCCTTCATCAAACCATTTTTAGGATTCTGGTTCCCGTTCAATTGCCTGTATCGCTCATATAGCATCGCAAGACCTCCCGACACGGCGGGTGAAGCCATACTTGTCCCGCTTCCGCCGGTATACAGGTTCACCGGAATCGTAGAGGTGATTCCGCTTCCCTGGGCGGTGATCTCCGGTTTTACCCGCCCGTCCTTGACAGGCCCGCGGCTGGAACCCGACGCGATCACGCCGGTCTCGTTGGTGCTACCTACCGTGATGACGTTTTTCGCCGTCTGATAACCTCCAAGGACAGTTCCAAAACCCACCGCAAACGGTGCACAGGTAGTAGCACCGCTGTTCCCGGCGGCAAAAACGTGTTGCAGGTAAGGCATGTCGAATGCCTGCTGGTCGAGAATATATGAATACAGGTCATAAGCCCCGTTCGTTTCGCAGGTAATTACATCGGAACCGTAGGAGTTATTAGTAACGACCATGCCAAAATCCTGCACATACTGCGGCGAATAGGCTATGATCGAGGAGTAACTTTGGACCACAACGGTCGCTTTGGGGGCATAACCCGCATAGCGCTCATCCATAATGCCGGCGCCAGCCATCGTACCCATCACATGCAAGCCATGCGAACCGGCGTCGATCGGCGCCCTGTTGATGATCCGGGTATTAAAATCGATGTGCCGCAATGGGTTGGACTCATCACCGATCCCGACAACTACACCTGCTCCCGACAGCATTCTGTTTCCAGGCAATGCCGATTTGAGCACATTGGCGCGACCGTTGACGGTACTTTTATTGTTCAGCAGGCGGTCTGGCTGCGGTACTGCCTGTACATATTGTATAAATGGCTGCCCGGCAAGCCTTTTAAGCTCCTTCACCGGCACCCGGACGGTGAGTATCTGGTAATTTTTGTATTTATCCGAAACGACTTCGTAGCTATTTTTTTGCAGCGCCGCCTGAATCTCGTCGTCAGTGAAAGACTTGGGATAGCTGATCCATAAATCGACGGTCGTGGGGCCTGAAAATGCATGGGGCGGAATATTGCCGTTGGCGAGGTCGGGCTGCATTTTTTGTTCCGGGCTGAGTTCCACGATAGCCCGCCCTTGGGTCCGGGCTAATGCGCCCGGGTTACTGCCCGCGGCTATGGTCGCCGTGTAGGCGTAATTCGGTAGATAATCAAGCAATTCGATACCCTCCGTTCTCAGCTGGCGCCGCTCTTCCTCGGTAGGAATGTCGTCGAACTGTATGACAACAAATGATTTCTGCCCAGCTGTCGAAAGGCTGAATGCTGCATTGGCACGGCTCGTCGCGGAAGCAACATTGCGCTCGGGGACGAAAGAGCCACTTTTAAGGAGGATTTGAAAATCCTGCCGTTTTTGGCCCTTAGCATTGCTAAGCGGTAGCGTTGTCAGCAATAGTGTGTAGCAAAGATTTTTCCAATTCATAAATTTTAGTACAGATAAAGGATAGGTAATTCTACTTCATTTCACATTATTATGCAAGTTAATTCGGTTATAGTTTAATATAAACTAACATCAACAGCGAACTATTTGATATACAACGGAATGCCACATTGCGACTATCCAACCTTCCGCTCTATACGCGAATTTACCAGACCCTTATTTTGCACGCATTTGTAATTAGCTGATGGCTCGTATAACTTAGCAGCCTTAAATTTTCCCTGTTATTGCACGCATCCTTATGAACTTATACGGCCTGATCGGATTCCCGCTTACCCACTCTTTTTCCAAGCGATATTTCACGGACAAATTCACGAGAGAGAAGATCAAAGAGAGCAGCTATGAGCTTTTTGAGATAAAATCCCTGGAAGAATTGCCCGAATTGCTGAAACAGAAGCACGGTCTCCGCGGGCTGAACGTGACGATCCCCTACAAGAAGGATGTGATTGCCTATCTGGACGACCTCGATGATGCTTCGGCCGAGCGCATTGGCGCGGTCAATACCATCAAAATTTACGCCGACGGAAGCACCAAAGGCTTTAATACGGATTACTACGGCTTCCAGCAATCGCTTATAGAGTGGCTCGACAAACGCGGAGAGTCGTGTTCTAATTTCAAAGCCCTGATATTAGGTAACGGCGGCGCAGCGAAGGCTGTCCAGGTTGCTTTGAAGGATCTGCAAATGGAATATATGCTGGTGTCGCGCCAGAACAGCGACGATTGCGTGCCCTACGAAGGACTCACACAGGAAATAATGGACAACTACCGGTTGATCATTAATACCACCCCATTAGGAACCTATCCCAATACGGAAGAATGCCCCATGATACCCTACCAGTGGGTAACCAGAAACCATTACCTGTACGACCTTGTGTATAACCCGGCCGAAACTTTGTTCCTGAAAAAAGGCAGCGAACAAGGTGCCGCCACCATGAACGGGCTGAAAATGCTCGAATTACAGGCAGAGAAAGCCTGGGAGATATGGACGACGGAGGAAAACCTCTGGAGCGTTTAAAGCCGGTTGTAGAAAGTCCACAAATCATCCCCGATTTGCTCCCAACCCTGGAATATACCCCGGGGTACCGGAGCATTTACGCCTTCACCGATCGTCAGCTTGCCCTGGCAGCGCCGGATTTCATCCCATAAGCCACTTTCGAGGAATGCATTGATTACTGCTGCGCCGCCTTCCACCAATACCGATTGTATTTTACGCGCATGCAACCCTTCCAGGAGCTGGGCTATTTCATCACGCTCCCTGTCTATTTTTAGGTACGCGGTCGAGGGCGTTGCATAACGCTCGGGTTCGGATGGAATTTCGGTTCCACGGTCGTAGTTGACCAGGATCGTGCTTTGCGAATTATCCAATAAATGCAGGTGCGCAGGCAATTGGAGGCGCCGGTCGGTGACGATCCTCACCGGGTTCGTTCCTGTCCAGTGACGTACATTCAGGCGGGGATTGTCCATTAATGCCGTTTTATACCCTACCATAATGGAGTCCTCCTCGGTACGCCACTTATGAACGCGCATGTTGGACAATGCGCCGCTGATCTGAACCGGATTACCTGCATGATAACCCAGAAACCCGTCGGCAGTTTCGGCCCATTTCAGGATTACATATGGCCTTCCGAGCGTCATTGCCGTGAAAAATCGCTTGTTCAGTTCCAGTCCGCGCGCTTGCAGCACATCGCATTCCACTTCAATACCGGCATCGCGCAAGCGACGGATTCCACGTCCCGACACCAGCGGATTGGGATCGCTATTACAAATGACCACTTTTTTTAGCCGACGATTCACGAGCAGGTCTGCGCAGGGTGGTGTTTTACCGGTGTGGGAGCAGGGTTCCAGCGTAACATACGCTGTGGCTTGTGGCAGCAAATGCGAATTACCTTTCGCGTCCGCATCTGCGATCGCCCGCACTTCCGCGTGCGGTTCCCCGTAGGCGCGGTGCCATCCTTCCCCGATAATCCGCCCGTTATGGACAATCACACAGCCAACCATCGGGTTAGGACTTACCTGCCCGCGGCCATATTCAGCGAGCTGCAAGGCCCGTTCCATCCATTGATTGTGCGTCTCCATGTGGCAAAAATACAAATGCCCTTTTAAACTCAACTTTCGGGAGTCCTTGTAATTTGCTAACTTTCCGACATTGGATCAAAATCAGTGAAAATGACTTCCGCACGCCAGCTTTATTTATATATAGTAAAAAACATCACAGTTTATCCGGAAAAAGAGGCTCAGGCAATCTCGTACATGCTGTTGGAGCATTATATGCGCCTCCGCAACATCGATGTGCTGGTAGACCGCCCCATACCCGAAAACACGGCACAGCCCGACTGGGAAAGCATTATCAAACGCCTGAACAACAACGAACCTGTTCAGCACATCATTGGCTCCACCGAGTTCTGCGGCCTCGAATTCCGCGTTTCTTCGGCGGTGCTCATTCCCCGTCCGGAAACCGAGGAGCTGGTGCAAATGGTCACTCGCGACTATGCGGAACCTGATAAAAACATTTCCATTCTCGACATCGGGACGGGCAGCGGCTGTATCGCCATCGTGCTCGCACGCTTCCTCCCGCATGTGAGCGTACACGCGTGGGACGTTTCCGACGAGGCTTTGGAAGTGGCGAAGGAGAATGCCCGCCAGCTCATTGCGGACGTGACGTTCGCGAAACAGGATATGCTCAATGTAACGTTCCCGCTGCCCGGCAACATCGTACAGTTCGACTGCCTGGTGAGCAACCCGCCCTATGTAACCTATTCCGAGGCCGAAAGCATGCGCCCTAACGTGCTCCGTTTCGAGCCGCACGAAGCATTGTTCGTTGAAGACAGTGATCCGCTGCTTTTTTACAAAGCTATTGCCGACTTCGGTGTGCATCATCTGAAACAGCAAGGCAAATGCTATGTCGAGATCAACGAGCATTTCGGCGCCGAAACCAAAAAGGTTTTTGAAGAAAGAAATTATAAAAAGGTAGAGATCCTTCGTGATATCAATGGTAAGGACCGCTTTGTGAGAGCTATCTGGGCCTGATCCATTTCTAAATTTGTTTTCATGTATATAGAAAAAATCAGGGAGGTCCTGGACGAAATGGGCAAGGTGGTCGTGGGGCAGGACAAACTGCTGAACCGACTGCTGATTGGCCTTTTTACCGGCGGCCACATTCTGCTCGAAGGCGTCCCCGGACTAGCTAAAACCTTGACCATTAATGTAATGGCCAAGGTTCTCCACCTGGAATTCAAGCGTATTCAATTCACTCCCGACCTGCTTCCCGCGGATTTGATCGGGACCATGATCTATAAACCCAAAATAGGCGATTACGAAGTCAAAAAAGGGCCTATCTTCTCCAACCTGATCCTTGCCGACGAGGTGAACCGCTCGCCCGCGAAGGTACAATCGGCACTGCTCGAAGCAATGCAGGAAAGACAGGTGACGATCGGCGACGAAACTTTCCTGCTCGACCGCCCTTTTGTCGTTCTTGCAACCCAAAACCCGGTAGAACAAGAAGGTACCTACCCGCTGCCCGAGGCGCAGATCGACCGGTTTATGATGAAAGTTTACGTCGATTACCTCGACAAGATGAAGGAGCTGGAAGTAATGCGCCGGATGTCGGATATTAATTATGAATACAAAATCCGGCCTATTCTGAACAAAGAGGAAATTTTCGCGATCCGCGATGAAGTCAACAAGGTCAATATCTCCGACACGCTCGAACGCTACATTATCGAACTGGTATTTGCCACCCGACGTCCGCTTGACTACGGGTTGCGCGATGAGGCACGTTACATTCAGTTCGGGGCATCGCCACGGGCTACCATTTACCTCAATCGTGCCGCAAAGGCTTTGGCGTACCTGGAAGGCCGTGATTATGTGCTACCCGAGGACATCAAGGAACTCGCGCCCGATATCATGAACCATCGTATTCTTTTGAACTACGAGGCGGAAGCCGACGGCGTGCGCACGACAACCATTATCGACTCCATTCTCCGGAAGGTTGCCATAGGATAATTCATGGCACCGGGTCGTGGCCGTGGCCGCCCCAGGGATGGCAACGCGAAAAGCGTTTCAACCCCAGCCAGCCGCCTTTCCACGGGCCATGCTTCTGCACGGCTTCGATCATATATTGCGAACAGGTGGGCGTGTAGCGGCACGAATTGGGCAAATAAGGCGAAAGTGCTGCCTGATAAAACCGCACGAGGGCTATGAGTAAAAATTTCATTTCGCGTCTTGTCTCATATTAGTATATTTGACCATTAACATCACAAACGCATGCTTTCATATATTATGTGGGACGTGAGTCCCGAAATATTCACCATTCCGGAAATCGCCGGTTTTGGTCCCTTCCCTGTCCGTTGGTATGGTCTCCTTTTTGCAGCTGGTTTCCTGATCGGTCAGCAAATTATGATCTATATTTTCAAGAAAGAAGGAAAGTCGCTGGAAGATATCGACTCGCTCACGCTTTATATGGTGCTATCGATCGTCATCGGTGCCCGCGTAGGCCATTTTCTTTTCTATGAACCCGAAGTACTGTTCAAAAATCCCCTGGAAGTTATATTGCCTCCTTACGCCGGGCTTGCGAGCCATGGTGCGGTGATTGGGACAGTGACCGGGCTCTGGCTGTATGCGCGCTCGCGCCGGGGCACAGGCCAAACGTTCTTCTGGGTAACCGACCGCCTGACAATTACCTTCGCATTGGGCGGCTCTTTCATCCGCTTTGGTAATCTGATGAACTCCGAGATCGTCGGAAAACCGTCCGACGCACCTTGGGCATTCATTTTCAGGCATAATATCGAATTTACGCAAATCCCACGCCACCCGGCACAGCTTTACGAATCCATTACCTGCTTCATCCTCACGTTCGTCCTGTTCGCGATCTGGAACAAATACAAGGCCGCCACACCACGCGGGCTGATGGTCGGCGTGTTCCTCGTATGGGTGTTCACACTGCGCTTTCTGTTCGAATTCCTGAAAGAAAACCAGGAGGCATTCGAAGCGAACTATGCATTGAACATGGGACAGATACTGAGTATTCCCGCCGTATTGCTCGGCCTGTACTTTATCGTTCAGTCACGCAGGAACCCCGCGGAGCTGGCCAGCTAATCGTTCACAAATGCAGTAGGCGTGCATCAGTGCGGTGTTTTCATTACATTGTAATTAGTTTGAAACAACTCTAACAATTGTCAGATGAAAACATCCTTTATAGCCGCATTTCTTTCTTGCGCCCTGCTCTTAAATGGTTGCGGCAGCAAACAGGAAGAAAAAGAAGCCGAAGAAAAAGCAGCCAGCGACAGCCCGGCCGACGCTCTCCAGGCTATTGCCGATAAAGCCAAGGAAATGGGCGACCGCGAGGCCGTCGACCCGGTGGATTTCCGGAAGCTCAAAGACCTCCTGCCCGAAACCCTGGCCGGTATGAGCCGCACGGAAGCGACAGGCGAGAAAACCGGGGCAATGGGCTTTACCGTTTCAACGGCCCAGGCCAAATACAAAGGAAGTTCCGACGAATCATTGAATGTGGAAATCGTGGACACCGGAGGCATCGCCGGCGTTTCGACGATGGCACTCGCAGCGTGGTCCATCGCCGAAATCGATAAAGAAACAACCACCGGTTACGAGAAAACCACCAAGATCGAAGGCTACAAGGCTTTTGAGAAATACAACAATGAAAGCAAGTCCGGTGAGATTAATGTACTCGTAGCCGACCGTTATGTCGTGAATGTGGAAGGAGACAATTTGAGCGTCGACCAACTAAAAGAAGCGCTGAAAGCAATCGACCTGGGCAAGCTGGGCGAAATGAAATAAGCTATAAAAGAGAAAGCAGAAGCACTCATGCTTCTGCTTTTCAAGGTTTTAGGAATATAATTATGGGCTAACTTGGGTGCTATATCGTCGCCAGATCCACCTTTTCGCGCAGGATCTGTTTAGCCTTCACCAACTGGTTTTTGACAGTATTTTTAGATATTCTTAAAAACTCCGCTATTTCCTGATAGGATTTCCCTTCTTCAATATTCAGTTTCAAAATCTGCCGGCGCTTGATCGACAATGATTCGACGGCCGCCTGCACGACGCTCAGCCTTCTTTCGACTTCCTCCTTTTCGTCCTCCCGTGCCACACGGATCGCTTCCATATAATTCTTCCGCAGCTGTTCGTTCTTTTCCAGCTTTTTGAAATGGTCGAACGCCATGTTGCGCAGACAAGTGAAAAGATATGAGTTGAAATTATAGTCCGGCTTGATCTGGGCGCGTCTTACCCAGATTTTGATAAAGACATCCTGAACCATGTTCTCAGCTTCTTCCTCGTCTTTGAGCAATGAAATCGTAAACCGCAGTGCAGGCGTTTTGTAGTGGTTATACAACGCTGCAAAGGCCGCTTCGTCGCCTTGCGTCACTCTGATCAGGGTATTTTCGTCGGGGTAGGCCACAGTCGTACAGTTTAGCTTTATAGAAAAGGGGGACTAGATATAGAGATTTTTACTATCAATTAAAAAACTTTTATTCTTGGTTTGATCCTATTTATTAACCGGCATCAAAGCACTTCTCATATTAGTTGGCAATCAGTCGGGTACTAAAATAAAGTTATTTCCAACATCACCCTGACAGAGGAAAATTCTGCCTTCGAAACAATTGGCAATGCTTTGTATGGAGCGGCATTTTTGTAATTGTTTGATAAATCTACGCTCATGATTGTAAAATTCGAGTCGCAAACTGCGTAAAAATATCTTCATTTTGCGCAGCGTTGTACGATTTAATCATAACATAATAGTAACTTATCATTTATCACATATTTGCTCATTACCAGCGAGTTCTTATTAGAAAACGGGATGAAATAATCGGCAGTTTTCCAGCACTCCTCCCGACGGCGCATTTAACAATTTTGTAACATTTGCCGCAAATAGCGGTGCCGGCGATAGCCCTCCTTCCCGCATCAACCGTATTACCCCAAAATAGCTCAATATCCATATCCATTTTATCCTAAATCCAGACCAACCTTTGCTCATGGATCAAAGCCGCATCAATCAGATCTTGGAGAAAATCTCCGCCGTTGAGGTCGCCGTGTATGGCGATTTCTGTCTCGATTCCTACTGGGTCATGGACGACCGCACTTCCGAAGTTTCGATTGAAACCGGTTTGCAGGCCCAGGCCGTCGCCCGCCACTACTACACGCCGGGAGGCGCAGGGAATGTCGTGGCCAACCTCGCCGCCCTGAAACCCGCCGGCATCAGGGTTATCGGAGCCGTGGGCGACGATATGCAGGGACGGGAACTGACGGCGCAGCTCCAACAGCTCGGTGCTGACACGAGCGCATTCATTATCCAGAAAGAGCATTTCAATACATATAGTTATCTCAAACGGCTCGTCGACGGCCGGGAAGAGCCGCGCATTGATTTTGGTGTATATAATGAAAGGAGCATTGAAACAGACAAACAGCTCGTGGCCGCACTGGAAAAGGCCTTGCAGGAATGCGATGCATTGATTTTTAACCAGCAAGTGACAGGGAGCATTACCAATGCCTCATTTATCGACGACGTCAACAATCTATTCAATAAGTATCCCGACAAGATTGTAATGCTGGATTCCCGGCATTTCAACGACAGTTTCCGGAACATCTATCTGAAATGTAACGACCGCGAGATCGCTTCCTTGAACGGGCTGGACGTCACACCGGAAGAAAATGTGCCGGTAAGCGATGTTAAAGGTTATGGTGCGGAAGTGTTCCGTCGGTACCACAAACCGGTATTTGTGACCTGCGGAGAGCGCGGCATTATCGCATTCGACGAAGCGGGATACCACGAGGTGCCGGGCATTCAGCTGAAAGGCAAACTTGACACTGTCGGCGCGGGCGATACGGCGATCAGCGCCATTACGCTTTGCGTGGCAGCCGGATTATCCCCGGCCGAGGCGGCAATGTTCGGCAACTTTGCGGCGGCTGTAACGGTACAAAAGTTATTCACAACCGGCACGGCAACCGGTGAGGAAATTGCCGCCGTAGCTAAGGACCCGGATTACATTTACAATGCCGACCTCGCCGAAAACGAACGGGCCGCCACTTACTATCCCGAAACGGAATTTGAAATCTGTGTCCCCGAGATCCTCGACAAGCTCGGACATATCCGCTATGCCGTCTTCGACCACGACGGTACGATCAGCTCACTCCGGCAGGGATGGGAGGAAATTATGGAGCCCGTGATGATGAAATCCATTTTGGGCGAACAATATGATACGATCGATGCCGGGACATTTCATAAAGTGCAGGCGGAGTGCAAAGCATTCATACATAAAACCACCGGCATCCAGACCATTTACCAAATGGAAGGGCTGGTAAACCTTGTACGCGAGTTCGGATTTGTACCAGAAGACCAGATCCTTGACAAATTCCAATACAAGGAAATTTACAACGACGGCCTGATGGAAATGGTGAACCAGCGCATGGACAAGCTGGCCAAAGGCGAACTAGGACAGGAAGACTACACGCTGAAAGGTGCCGTTGAATTCCTGAAACAGCTTAAAGAACGAGGCGTGACCATGTACCTCGCCAGCGGCACCGATGCCGACGACGTGAGAAACGAGGCCGAAATGCTCGGTTACGCCGATTTGTTCGACGGCGGCATTTATGGTGCATTGCGGGATTATACCAAGTTTTCGAAAAAAATGGTAATCGAAAAGATCATCCGCGACAATAATCTGCAAGGCAAAGAACTGGCGGTATTTGGCGACGGTCCCGACGAAATACGGGAAGGCAGGCGCGCGGGCGGTATTTCGGTAGGCATTACCAGCAACGAAGTGCAGCGTTTCGGGCATAACCCGGCCAAGCGCCCCCGACTTGTGCGGGCAGGCGCGCAACTCCTGATCCCCGATTTTTCACAACACAAAAAACTGATCAGCCTATTGTTTCAGGAGAGCGAAAATTACGCAGAAGCGTGATGCGACCAATAGGGAAACAACTGATTGCCTGGCTGCTTTGCGGTGCTATTCCGGTACTTTTCTCGTGCCGGAATAATAAGACTGTCGATAATGAACCGTCCTTTTATCAGGATGAAGCGTTTTCACAGGAATACCATGAGGCCTATCCGATGGAGGGCAACGACGTAAGGGCGGTCCTGCCCGATCGCGACGGTAACGTATGGGCAGCCACGGCAAACGGTGTTTTTCGTAAAATGAAAGATTCGGGCAACTGGGTTCCCATACTCGACGGTAACGCGAATGGTCCCTCGTTCGCCCTAGCTCAGGATTCTACCGGAACTATATGGCTCGGTATTTGGAATGGGCTGTACCAATATAAAAACAGCACTTTTTCGAAGGTGAATGGGCCAACAGGGCCGATTTCAGCGATATGTACCAAGGCCGGAACGGTCCACGCAATTGGCCCGAATGGTTTCTGGACAGGTAATGTGAATGGTTTTAGATTGCAAAAAGCAACCCTCGCAAGGTCTGTTCGAGATGCGATCACCGACGGAAACGATGGCTTGTGGATAGCCTCAGATGTAGGACTTTATCATTGGACTCCCTCGCATTTGGAGCACGCCTACAAAACCGACGCATTGATCGCTGCTTATACCAAAGGTTTGTCATTCAATCACGATGGAAAGCTCTGGATCGGAGGCCTCGGCGGAGTTACAATTCAGCGTAATGGTAAAAAAGAGTCCGAATTGCGGACGACCGACGGCATTCCATCTACTTACGTGACGGCCCTGCGCCTCGCTCCCGACAGCGCTATGTGGGTAGGGACGCAAACCGGCGTGGTGCGTTTCCGGAAAGACGGCAGCCGTTCGCTGCTGTTTTCGAGAAGGTGGTTGCTGGACGACCAGGTAAATGACATTGCATTTGATGCGGAAGGCACTGCCTGGATCGCCACGCCGCGGGGAGTCAGCGCCATAAAAAAACGGTCAATGACGCTAGCCTCGAAAAGCAATTTCTTTTACAATGTATTAATGAAGCGCCACATCCGCGCGCCGTGGATCGCCGGCCAGGCACATTTGCGCGTGCCCGGAGATACGACTAGCTGGGAACCTGAGGACGATGATAATGACGGCGAATATACCGGCAATTACCTTGCAATGGAAAGCTTCCGGTACGCGGCTACCAAAGACCCCGCTGCCAGGGAGAATGCAAAAAAAGCATTTGGTTTCCTGAAATTGTTGCAGGAAGTGACGGGTACCAACGGCTTCTTCGCCCGCACGATCATACCCGCGACGTGGACGCACATGCACGACGGTAACCGCACATACACGGAACGCGAACGCGCGGACGAGCTCGTGAAAGAACCGCGATTCAAACCGGTGGAAACGCGCTGGCATTTGTCGGGTGATAAAAAGTGGCTCTGGAAGGGCGACACGAGCAGCGATGAGATGTGTGGGCATATGTTTGGTTACTACTACTATTATATGCTCGCTGCAAATGCCGAAGAAAAGAAGGTAATCGCTACGCATGTGGGTAAAATCGTGGATTACCTGATGCAGCACAAGCTGAACTTCGCCGATGTCGATGGAAAGGCTACCCGCTGGTCGGTGTGGTCGCCGGAGCAGTTGAACCGCGACCCGGAATGGCTGCCCGACCGCAACCAGAACTCGATGGAAATGCTCGCATTCCTGAAACTGGCCCATTTCATGACGGGTAATGCCAAATACCAGCACGAATACATCCGGCTGATCGAAAAGGAGCATTACCTCGACAATATGAAAGAGGTGACGAAGCAGAATCCGGCCTGGTTCATCTATTTCGATGTGGTATTGCAAGCTTATCTCTACCCGATCCTGATCGGTTGCGAAAAAGACCCGGAGCGTCTGAGATTTTATAAAAACCACCTGGAAGAGTGGTTCACGAAGCGCCGGGGCGACCATAACCCGCTGATCAACTTTATTTACAACCATTGCCTGGATAAAAAAGCAGAGTTGAAAAATTCGGTCGATTTCCTGATCGACACACCGTTGGATCTTGTGGACTGGCCGATCGATCACCGGAAACGGGAAGATATTCAGGTCGTGCGGGAGCCGACGCTGGAAGATGAGCAAGTGAGTGAATTGCAACCCGCCAGCATCCGGCTGACCGTCCGTTGGGATAAAAACCCGTGGACACTCGCCGGGGGTAACCCGGAAGTGGAACGTGAGCCGGTTTTCTGGCTGCTGCCCTACTGGATGGGCCGGTACCTTGGAATGATTTCGAAATAGAACCAAACATTCGATATGAAAACCTATCTTTTGCTCTTCAACCTGTTACTACTGGTCATGCAAGAAACATCAGCACAACAGACCTACGCCGAAAAACTCGGCTGGCCGAAGGGCGCGAAGGTCATCATCTTCCATGTCGACGACGCCGGGATGTCGCATTACTCGAATGAGGGAGCAAAAAAGTCAATACAGAATGGCATTGCAACGTCATCCAGCATTATGATGCCATGCCCGTGGGCGGCCAGTTTCGCGAAATTCGCCATCGCCAACCCTAAAATGGACGCAGGTCTTCACCTCACATTAACATCCGAATGGAATGATTACCGCTGGCCGCCTTTGAACGGCATAGCGCATTCGGAAGGGCTTGTGGATGATGAAGGCTGCATGTGGCATGAAGTGGAGGAAGTGATCAAACACGCCAGCCCGGATGTGGTGGAACAGGAAATACGCGCGCAACTCAGCCGCGCATTGAAACTGGGATTGAAACCTACGCATATGGATTCCCACATGGGCACGCTGTTCGCGCACATTCCTTACCTGGAAAGATATATTAAAGTCGGGGCGGAATATGGCATTCCGGTCATGTTCCCCGGTGGGAATAATCAGCTTTTGAAAGAGTGTTTGAACAATCCGTTAGTCAAAAAGCTCAAAGCCGAAGGTAAATGGAAAGAAGGAATGGAGCTTCCGGAGCCTGAGATCACCAAGCGCTCGGCAGAATTCGGGCGAAAAATATGGGCGGCGGGACTTCCGGTACTGGACGACCTGCACACGATCAGCGGCGATTGGAAACCGGAAGGCAGCGACGTTACACCTGCGCAATGGGGTAAATATAAAGCACAAAAGTTTATTGAAACGATCGGCAAAATGCAGCCCGGCGTAGCGATGATGATCGTCCATAGCAGCGACGTCACCGACGATTTCAAATTCATCAGCGCCTCAGGCGGGTCGCGGTACGCCGATATGCTCTCGATGCTCGATCCGGAGCTGAAAAGCTTCATCCAGTCGGAAGGCATTATCCTTACCACCTGGAAAGAAATGATGGAAAGAAGGAAGAAAGTCAAATAACCAATCAATACAATGCAAAAGCCCCTTTTACTATCCCTCCTGTTACTGACGAGCGTTGCGCTCACGCGGGCGCAGGTACAACCTACCTACAAAGACAAGCCATACTTGCAGGATTTCAGCGTCAAATATTATGCTGATACAACTCAAACCTCGTTATTGCAAATTGCCGCTGACCGCAATGGTATTATCCAGATGCTTGCGAAAGAAGGGTTAAGGCACACTTCTGCCGGCCAGTTTCTATATCCCGGCAAGGTTGTTCCCGACCGGAATTACCGGTATATGAAAGATAAGCACATCAGCGCCCTTACTTCTTACGAAAATCAACTGGTTTACCTGACCGATCAGGTCGTGTTCAGCAATGCCTGGGCCGGAACGTTGTTTTCGAAACACAATCTACCCAAAGCTACGTTGTTTGCAGGCGGCAAGGATTTCACGTTTCTCGTTTCCGACGGCGCCTCTTTGGAACTGATAAAGGATTCGAAAAGTCTCTGGAATGGAAAGCTCTCCGACGATTCTGCCATTGCACTGGCATTTCAGGCAAATGCAAACCAGTTCTGGATTTTAGGGAACAAATCGCTTTATAAAGTAGGTGTTCAGGATAAAAAACTAAGCAAAGTGCTTACCGGCGCCGATTTTACCGCATTTGATATTACTTCGAAAGAGTCCAAAATCGTCATCGGCACGCTCGACGGCATTCTCTCCTTTGATATACCAACCGGAAAACAAACCGGCGGCATTGACCGCAAATTGCCTGTTACTAAAATCACGGTCGTAAAAGAAGTGAACGGCAAAGTCTGGTTCGGCTCCGACCTTGGCGCATTTGCGTTACGCGCCGACGGCAAATTCGATTATTACTTCGGCGAACGCTGGTTACCGGGCAACACCGTTACCGATATTGAAAAAGGCCCCAAAAACTCAGTACTGGTCCTTACCACGAAAGGTTTAGGCCAGATCCAGTTCAAATCCATGACGCTCGAAGACAAGGCCAAACTTTTTGACGAGCAAGTACGGCTCCGCCACATCCGGAATGGGTTCAACTCACAACTGACCGGCCTGAACCATGGCGACTTGTCTTCCGGCTTTACCGAGGATTCGGACAATGACGGACTATGGACGGCTATGTACCTCGGCGGCCAAATCTTCCGGTACGCTGCCACCAAAGATCCCTACGCATTGCAGAATTGCCGTGAATCGATGGACGCGATGGAACGGCTTTATACAGTGAACCCGGTTGCAGGCTTTCCGGCGCGTTCCTTCGAGCGTTCGGGCCACATCAATGAGCTGCATGATGTCGAACGCTGGCAGCATGCACCCGAAAAAGAATGGGACTGGAAATCAACCACGAGTAGCGACGAGGTGATCGGTCATATTTTCGCATTCGGCGCGGCAGCCGAGCTGGTCGACGACCCGAAAATCAAGAAACAGGCCGTTATGCTCATTGATACCGTCATGTCGCACATTTTGAAAAACAATATGTACCTGATCGACTTCGACGGTAAGCCCACGATGTGGGGCAAATGGCATCCCGATTATGTAAACTCGTTTCCGATTAACGTCGGCGACCGTAAACTAAACTCTTCCAACATTGTGGCCATGCTGCAAACCGCCTATCATTTCACCAAAAAGGAGAAATACAAGGCAAAAGCATTTGAGCTGATGAACAAGCATGGCTATTTCGAAAACATGATGCGGTCTATGAACATCATTGGCCGTGCGCCGGAAGATGCCGATGACCACGCGAAACACATGTCCGACGGATGGAACCATTCGGATGACGAGATGTATTTCCTGGGCTATTGGGGACTCTATCGCTATGCATTCAACGATACGCTCAAGGCACAGTACAAAAAGCAGATCATCGACCATTGGCAAGCTGAAAGGCCTGAAAGAGAAGGAGCGTGGAATATTTTTACGGCGATCACCAACCCAAAAGAGTTTGACCTGAACGAATCTGTATGGTATTTGCAGGAGCATCCGATGGACCTGATCGACTGGGTGATCAAGAACAGCCATCGCAAGGATATCGACCAATTGGAGCCTAATTTCCGTAAGCAGACCACAAAGGAAGTTCTTCCACCGGACGAACGTCCGATTCAGCGCCACAATGGCAATATGTTCACCCTCGACCGGAATGGCGGCAACGGTACCGGCGAGCATAGCGCAGGTGACATTTGGCTTCTGCCCTACTGGATGGGCCGCTATTTGAACGTTATCAGCGCTCCCCAAAAGTAGATTTGCCCATGAGACTTGTTTCTATCCCGGTTTTATCGTTTTTAATACTATTCAGCATGCAATCCTGCCAGACCGACACCGCAGAAAAACAGATCACGCACGATCTGACCTACCATCACGACCTGGACAACAACGATAACTTTTCGCCCGATGGCCAATGGCTTGTCTACGACACCAGGACCGACGAAGGCGGAATCGCGGAATCGGCACGGATTGAGCGGGTGAACATCGAAACGGGAGAGAAACAAGTCCTTTTTGATATTAAGAATAACCAGACTTGGGGGCCGGGGGCCGGGGCTGTGAGTTATAGTCCCAAAGAGCATGCGGTCGTATTCATTCACGGCCTGGCCAACAGTACCCAGGAAAACCCCTACCAGCAATGGCGCCGCACAGGCGTGATCATCCACGACGCCCGCCCGAATGTGCCCGTGTATATGGACGCACGCGACGTAACGCCCCCGTACACCCCCGGCGCATTACGCGGGGGTACGCACCGGCACGAGTGGAGCGGCGATGGCCAATGGATCGGATTTACCTACAACGATGCTATCCTGAAAGCACTGGAAGACTCGACAGGTCAGAGGCACAACCTGCGAACGATCGGTGTTTCGAAGAAAATCAAGGCAGTTAGTGTTGATAAAAATGATGAGAATGTGTCTGGTGAATGGTTCAGCGCACTCGTGGTGCGGGTAGTGCCAAATCCAACGCCGGGAAGCGATGAGATTAGTCATGCGGCAAGTGACAGCTGGGTAGGAACGAATGGCTATGCTGTCCAAAATGGCATCCGGCAAATCGCCCGTGCATTTCTGGGCACCGTCAAAGACAAAAACGGCAACGATGTTCCCGAGGTTTTCATCGTAGATATTCCCGAAGACATTACCCAACCCGGGCCGCTGGGGCCGCTGGAAGGGACCGGTACTGATTTCCCAATGCCTCCGAAAGGTGCCGCACAACGTCGGCTGACGTTCACGGCCCATACCTCACACCCTGGCTGTTCCGGCATCGTTCGTTCTTCGCCAGATGGCAGCCAGCTTGCGTTTCTGGCCAAAGACGCGAAGGGTATCAGCCAGATTTTCATCATTTCACCAAATGGAGGCAAGCCCCACCAAATCACCGAATGCGCTTCCGACATTACCGGCAACCTACGCTGGCATCCGGATGGGAAACATATTACCTATGTTTATGAAGGTAGTATTGTGCTTTGCGAGGTTGGCGACGCACCGTTTAAAGAAAGAATTCAGGTATTAACCGAGCCGTCTGTTGCCGTTCTGGGGAATCTTGTCTGGTCGGCAGATGGAAAGGTACTTGCATTTAACCGGCTGGTGAAGAATGAGGCGGGAAGAGGGACGCAGCAGGTGTTTGTGTTAAGCTTTGAAAAGCACTAAAATGAAGTTGCGTTTGAAAAAGTGACCTTTTTGTAGATTGCCGACAATGGAAGTTCTGCATTAAAATAGTCTAGCTTGATCACATCTTCCTGTTTATCGAAAACTTCCACATACCAGCGCTCTCCTTCACGGACATAAACACCGACATTACATCTGGCTTGCTCGATTAGGAGATAGTATTGAAGCGATGGGATAAGTGAGTATTCCCTCAATTTTTCACCGCGATCAACGTTGGCAGTGCTTTCAGACAAGACTTCGACGATCAAAAGGGGAAGAACTGTATATTTTATAGCGTCACCTTTTTCTTCACAAATTAGAAAATCGGGAATACGAAAAGTCTTTTCCGCAACCCGCAATTTCACCGCATTCTGATAAAGTTCGTATGGGCCATCCTCCAAAGTTTTAGCAAGATAGCGATGAATATTCCCAGCAATCCGATTGGATGTAGTTGTTTCTCCAGACATCTCGATGATTTCTCCGTTGACGAATTCAAACCGGCCTTCGTGTGTTTCACAAAAGGCGAAGTATTCTTCCAGTGAATAGAGTCTTTCAGCCACAGCTTCCATGTTTCTGCTTTGTTTTCAAAAATAATGAATTACAGGAGAATGCGATTGGCAAACGTTGAATGTAATGCAATTTACGACTTCTCCAACAGAATCGACGACCTTCTGATAATCAGTTCCGAGCGCAAAATAATTGGTTCTGAATGGTCGATGGGTCTGGTTCCATTTAGTTGGCCGATCATCGTAGTCATCGCCGTTTTACCCATCTGGTAGCCAGGGTAAAAAATAGTGGTAAGTTGAGGCGATACTACTTGTGAAACGGGGTCATTATTAAAACCCACAATAGCCACATCGCCCGGAATTGCATAACCCTTTTCTTTCAAAGCCTGCATGCAGATTGCCGCGCAAAGATCGTTGGCGATGAACAGGCCATCCGGTTTTTCCTGCATTTGGTCAATTTGTTCTGCGACCGCCCTCCCGGCTTCCTGGCTAAGGTCAGTCGATAGGATCAGGCGATTATCCAATGACAGATTCTGTCCAGCCAGCGCGCGTTTAAAACCTTCCAGGCGATCGCCGTACACATTTCTTCGCAGATCGCCGGTAACGTGCATTATCCTCCGGCAGCCTTGATCCAGCAAATGGCGCGTGGCATCGTAACCGGCCTGCTCGTTGTCGATGATCACGGCACCGCATTGCGGATGGGTCAGGATGCGATCGAAGAACAGGACGGGAATGTTACGGCTGATGAATGTGGAAAAATGCCCGAACGAATAGGTATCGTAGGCAACGGAGACCAGCAAACCGTCCACACGGCTGTTAAACATCGTTTTGGCATTAGCCCGCTCCTTTACCTCCGATTCCAGGGACTGGCTGATCAACAAGTTATATCCCACATTATTAGCTACCTCCTCCATTCCAGCCAGTACAGTCGACATAAAATTACTATTCAATCTCGGCACGATCACACCAAGCGTATTGGTCTTGCGGGTCCGCAAATGGCTCGCAAATGTATTGGAACGGTAGCCGAGCTCGGCCGCCTTCTCCGCAATGAGCACCTTGGTTTTTGCGTTAATCGCAGGATGATCATTTAATGCCCTGCTCACAGTAGCGGGTGACAATGCAAGTATTTTTGCGAGGTCGTAAATGGTAATTTCTTTTTCCATTATCCTTTTATTGTAGGGGCTTACGCGGACTAACCCCGTCTTTGTGTTTATACCCGAATTTGGTGGCTTTTTTGCACGGAAAATCCCGAAGACCAAATTTACGGCAAATTAATGCAATCGGTTACAATACAAGATTATATTTATATTTTTATAAAAACTTATCCGACTATGATTCAAACCATGCGCTGGTTCGGCCCGAATGATCCGGTTTCGCTGATGGACATCCGTCAGGCGGGATGCAGCGGCGTCGTTACCGCGCTGCACCAGGTACCTATTGGCGACGTTTGGACGGAAGAGGCAATCCGGGAAAGGATCTCGCTGGTTGAAGCGGGTAACGACCGGTATACTGCTTTGAAATGGCTGGTTGTGGAAAGCCTTCCGGTGCATGAGCATATCAAGAAAGGATTGCCGTCACGTGACCAATATATTGAGAACTATAAGGAATCACTGCGTAACCTGGCAGCATCCGGTATCCGGACGGTGTGCTACAACTTCATGCCGGTACTCGACTGGTCGCGCACCGACCTCGCCTATACATTCCCGGAAGGCCATAAAACGCTCCGGTTTGTGTGGGAGGATTTCGCATTGTTCGATCTCTATATTCTCCAACGCCCTGGCGCCGAGGCTGACTACGACGAGCAGGTAAGGGAATCGGCTCGGGCGAAGTTGCGAAATATGTCGCCTGCCGATATTCAGGGCTTGACAAACACCGTTTTACTGGGCTTACCCGGCTCCGAAGAGGCATTTGAACTGGCCAATTTTCAGGAACTGCTCAATGCATATGCTAAAATCGGCGATAAAGAGCTGCGCGAAAACCTCTATTACTTCATTCGCCAGGTCGCACCGGTGGCACAGGAAGTCGGCATTAATCTTTGCATTCACCCCGACGATCCGCCGCGGCCGTTGCTCGGCTTGCCACGGGTCGTGAGCACCGAAGGCGATCTCGCGCAACTGATGAATGCATGCAACATCCGGGCGAATGGCATTACATTCTGCACGGGTTCGCTGGGGGTACGCGCCGATAATGACTTGCCGGGAATCATCCGCCGGTTCGGCGACCGTATTCACTTCGTTCATCTAAGAACCACCAAACGTGAAATGGAAGATAATCGTAATTTCCACGAAGCTCCGCATTTGAACGGGGATGTGGATATGTATGAAGTAGTTAAAGCATTGCACCAGGAAGAGTTGCGCCGCAATGCAGCCCATTATACCGACAACTTGTTGCCCATGCGGCCTGATCACGGTTTCCAAATGCTCGACGATCTGCACAAAAAGACCTATCCCGGTTATTCCATGATCGGGCGGCTCAAAGCGCTCGCGGAACTCCGAGGGCTGGAAATGAGCATTGCAAGATCGGTTCAAGAGTTTTAATCAAGATTTTAGATATTAAAATAATGTCCACTAGTAGTCCAATCGAAACAGTACCGTCATTGAATGTATTCTCACTGGAAGGCAAAATCGCCCTTGTCACCGGTGGTGGGAGTGGAATCGGCTTTTACATTGCGCAATGCCTCGCCCAAGCGGGCGCGCGGCTCGTCATCACCGGCAGGCGCGAGGAAGTTTTGAGAGAAGCATTACCGAAACTCGGCGCGAATGCACGCTATTTTGTCAATGATGTCACGGATCTTAAATCGATTCCCGCATTAATCGAGGCTATCGAGACGCAAATCGGAGCAATAGACATTTTGGTTAACAATGCCGGTATCAACATGAAAAAGCACGCTGTGGAAGTCTCCGACGAAGATTTCGACCGCGTTATCCAGACCAACTTACATGCCGTTTTCTCGATCACCCGCGAGTGCGGCAAGCGCATGGTGGAACGCAGGCGCGGTTCCATTCTCATGATCACTTCCATGGCCGCATTATATGGTATCGATCGCGTGGTGGCTTACACGGCCTCGAAATCGGCCGTCGGCGGGATGGTGAAAGCATTAACTACTGAATTTTCGCCCTACAATGTGCGTGTAAACGGCATAGCACCCGGTTTCATCGAAACGCCCATGATGCTCACCGCCATGAACGGTGATCCCTTGCGCCGCGACAAAGCGATGGACCGTACACCGATGGGCACCTGGGGCAAACCGGACGATATCGGCTGGGCAGCAGTATTCCTGAGCTCGGATGCCGCGAAATTTATCACCGGCGTTTCACTCCCTGTGGATGGCGGCAATTCAATAGGATTTTAGTTAAACCTTTTCTTAATAAGTTCAATGAAAAAACAACACATCCTGACAACATGCCTGTTCAGCTTGCTATTTCTAGGTCTAGGGCGGCCCGTAAGCACACTCGCGCAGAAAATTAAGTGGAACAAGGTCAAAGTCCTGGTTTATACCAAAAACGGGAAAGGCTATGTGCATGATAACATCGCCAATTCCAAAGTAGCGATCCTGGCTCTGGGAAAACAGCATGGCTTTGCCGTGGATACGACTTCCGACCCCTCGAAGTTTACGGACGAAAACCTGAAACAATACGACTGCCTCATTTTCTCGAATACCAACAACGACGTTTTCGATATCGACGCTCAGCGGGTCGCATTAATGCGCTACATTCAGGCAGGCGGCAACTTCGTGGGGCTGCATTCAGCTTCTGGTACGGAGCGTAAATGGCGTTGGTTCAAAGACTTGCTGGGTGGTACCTTCTTCTGGCATGAGCCGGGACAAAGCTTTTCGGTGAAGGTTCTTGACATCAAGAACCCGTCGCTGGCGCATTTGGGAAATGTCTGGCAGCGGCAAACGGATGAGTTCTATTTTATCAAAGAGCTCGGCGTGAACCTGAATGTACTCGCGGTGAATGATCATTCTACGATTCAAAAACCTGCCGGCAAGGCACTCGATACATTCGGCGACGTGTTTCCGTCGGTCTGGTGGCATGAATACGATGGTGGTCGTGCATTCTATACCTCGCTCGGGCATCAAAAGGAGGATTACGAGAAGGAAGACCTCCGCAAGCACATCCTCGGCGCCATTGAATGGGCTATCGGACCGCAGAAACCTCGAAATTACAGCAAAGCTTATGCGACCAGCCCGCAAGATGTGGTGCGAAGCACAATTCCCGCCCTCTCGAAATAACTACGAATATATCAGTCATCAATCCTAAATCTGCATACAAAATGAAAGATCAGCAGGAGCAAAATCAGGACAGAAGGTCATTTTTAAAAGCCACTGCGAAAGGCACCGCCGGTATAATTGCCGCATCGATGTTCCCTACCATCGTGCCATCGAGCGTTTTCGGTAAAAATGCGCCGAGCAACAAAATCAATATCGGACAGATCGGCTTCGGCCGCATCGGCTCCACGCATGATTTGCCGGAAGTGATCAAAAATGAGGCTGCACACGTGATAGCAGTGGCGGACCTTGACAAGAACCGCCTGGCAAAAGGCAAAGAATGGATCGAGCGGAAATACGTCGAGCGCACCGGAAAGGAGAAATATCTTGAGGTAAAAACCTATGACGACTACCACGAAATACTGGGCCGGAAGGACATCGACGCGGTGATCATCAGTACGCCCGACCACTGGCACGCACAGCCAGCTATGGAAGCGGCCGTTGCCGGTAAGCACATTTATATGCAAAAACCGACTTCGCTCACAATCCGGGAAGGTCGGCAAATGGCCGATATGATCAAGAAGAAAGGGGTTATTTTCCAATTAGGCAGCCAGCAGCGTTCGATGAATCCGTGGCCGCAGTTCAAACGCACCGCCGAGCTGGTGCGCAACGGCCGCATCGGAAAACTCAAAAAAGTATATGTAGGCCTCCCGGGTGATCCTGCGGGTGGAAATACGGCACAAATGCCGGTTCCGTCCAACCTGAACTATGATATGTGGCTCGGCTCTACGCCCGAGATTTACTATACATTAGACCGTGTGCATTCGCAGACCGACATTAACGACCGTCCGGGCTGGCTGCGCCTTGAACAGTTCGGCGCGGGTATGATCACTGGCTGGGGCTCACACCACATCGATATCGCGCATTGGGGAATGGATACCGAACTCACGGGGCCGATTGAAATCGAGGGCAAGGCTACATTCCCTGCGAAAGGCTCCGGCCTTTGGGACGTACATGGTGACTTCCTGGTGAATGCATTGTACGAAAATGGCGTAACAATGGAAATCGGCGGTACCAATCCTAATGGTGTGAAATTCGAAGGGACCGACGGCTGGATCTTCGTTTCGCGCGGAAACGTGGGCGTTACTGCTTCGGACCCCGTCGCTGCTCAGAATGCGAAAGAAAACAAGGCATTCTACGCCAGCGATCCGAAAATCCTCGGTTCAGTGATCCAGGCTAATGAGATCCATCTGTACGAAAGCCCGGAACAGCATCAGAACTGGATCGAAAGTATCCAAAGTGGCAAGCAAACGATCAGCCACGCTGAGATCGCGCACCGCTCATGTACCGCATGCCTCCTGGCGCACACGGCGATGAAACTCGGCCGCAAAGTGAAATGGGACCCGAAAAAGGAGCAATTCATTAATGACAAGGAAGCTACCGCCATGCTCTCACGCCCGCAGCGTGGGAAGTATGGGACTAATAATGTGAAAGGGTAAACAAAAACGGGGAGCGATTGGGCTCCCCGTTTTTGTTTCAATAATTCCCCTTATACTCCCTCGGCGTATGCCCGATGTACTTTTTGAAGTTCCTGTTAAAGTTCGATAGCGAATCGAAACCGCTGTCGTAGGCAATTTGCGCGATGGTCCATTTGTCTTCCAGAAGAAGCTTACAGGCGTGGCCGATGCGGATCTCATTGACAAAGTCGATAAAGGTCTTGTTGGACCGCGCCTTGAAGTAGCGGCAGAATGCGGCTTCGGTCATGCCGGCGAGGGAAGCGACATCACTTAGGCGGATTTCCTGGAAGAAATGCTGGAGCACATAGTTGTGTACCTTCTGCATCCGCTCGGTTTCTGATACTTTAAAGTTGTTGACATAACCGTAACTCGAAATGAACTCGCCGCTGTTGTCATGCGCGAGCTTGTCGAGCAAGGTTAGCAGCTGCAATATCCCTTTAAAGCCTTCGACGGCGGTGAGCGAAATCAATTCCTCGCGAATATGTTCGGCGAGCGCGCCCTTATAACAAATCCCTCTCTTTGAATCGGCCAGTAACTGACGAAGCCCGAGCATTTCCGGCTTTTCAAGAAAGTCTTTTCCCAGAAAATCTTCCTGAAAATAGAGCACGATCCCGTGGGTTATCAACTGGGAACCTGGTTCAAAATAGGCCGGGTCGCTGCGCCAAAGGTGTGGCACATCAGGGCCGAGAAATACCGTATCACCCGGACCGAACGTCTGGATCGAATCACCTATCAACCGTTTGCCAGTTCCCTCTAGAACGGTAAATAATTGGTAATGCGGGTGAAAATGCCAATTGGGGTCAAAATGGGGCTCTCTCAGCTCGTGCACCGTCACAGTACGAACCTGGCTCTCTATATTTTTATGAATGGGTGCTTTCATATTCTGTCAGAATTTTACCCAAAATATTGGCAATATTACATTATTAATATCAAAATACGATCACTATTGAATTTTATTCCTAAAAATAGATTGAGCCGCCGGCAAAAGATTATCAGTTTTCAACCGTTATAAATTATGCTGCCCACGTTCGGAACGCTGGCACATTTTTTATAAATTTATAGAGCCGCTTAACTTTTTTGCAACCTTTTTCGCGAGTTCGATGTCAATCTTAGGTAGTTCTGAAACTTATTTACGTGTATGAAAGGCCTTCTAATTCCGACAGCATACGTGCTGTTTTTTTCGCTGCTGACCGGTTGTGGAAAAACTACCACAATCAGCAGCAACGTGGAGTTGACCGGCAAATGGCAATTGGAAAGTATCGTGCAGGAGGATGACACCATCAGCAAACCCGCTACTACCAAAGGCGTGATGGATATAGGCCTCAATTTTAAAGACAAAGGCGAACTGGAAGGCACCACTTCCACGAACATTCTCACTGGTTTTTACGAAACCGCCCAGCAAAATACGATACAGATTGGAGGGGGCGGGACCGAAAGAGCGGAGACTAGTTGGGGAAACCTGTTCGTGAATGCGCTACCCAACGTGAATTTGTACGATTTGAAAACCAATAGGCTGGTTCTTTATTACGAAAACAGCAACCAGCTCATTTTCAGCCGGGTCCAGTAAATAGCATTAAAATACGCTTCATCAATGGCGGTCCTTTTTAAAAGGGCCGCCATTCTTTTTTAGGCTGTGATTCAATTTTAACCCAATATTCCCATAGGTACCTGTCAACTTATCAATATTAGCTAACTACTCGTCAAAACGTGTATATTGAACAGTACTTTTTTACTTTAAGATTGTATACTGAAAAGAACCGGGAACCTAACTCCCGACTTACCCATTCGCCAGCGAGATAAATCCGATTTTTGATGAAGTACAGCATGAACCTCCTTTTGTGGGGAACCCAGATTGACGAAAGCCTGTTTCCAACCCTCGAACTCATTAAAGAGATCGGCTTTGACGGCGTCGAAGTGCCGATTTTCAATACAAATCCCGAGCATTGGTTCAAGTTCCGCCAGAAGCTCGACAGCCTGGGCCTCGCCTGCGAGACCGATACAATCTGCGGACCTTCGGAACATTTGATCAGCGACGACCCCGCCATGCGCCGCCACACGATCGACCATTTAAAAAGCGCATTAGATTGTTCGCTTGTGCTCGGGGCGAGTCGCTTAATGGGCCCTTACCATTCCGCGTTGGGTGTTTTCACAGGACAACCGGCAACTGAGGAAGAATGGCAGTGGGGAATCGAGGGAATCCGCGAAGTAGCAGATTATGCTGAATCGCTCGACATTACCCTCGGTTTGGAATACCTAAACCGCTTCGAACTATACCTGACCAGCTGCGGTGACGAGATTATTCGCTTCGTGGACGATGTGAACCATCCGAATGTCAAGATCATGTTCGACACTTTCCACGCGAACATCGAGGAGAAGAATATCGGCGACACCATTCGTAAGGCCGGAGACCGGATTTCATTCATCCAGCTTTCCGAAAACGACCGTTCCACGCCTGGCAAGGGCAATGTGGATTGGGAAGGCGTGTTCCAATCGATCCGCGACATTAAGTATGACGGATGGATCAGCATCGAGGCATTCAGCCCGAAATTGCCGGTTGCCAATATCTGGCGCAAAATGTTCGATTCCGAAGAGCAGCTCATGCGTGACGGACTGGCATTCATTAAATCCAACCTCGGATAGTCAAATCAGGAATTATCGTCTCATTTTATAACCAATCAAATGTAACTTTTAGCCACATTTGATTGGTTATAAAAATATTGGCAGAAAAAATTGAATAATTAGAACGAATTAAAAAATGAGCGAAGAATAACAGAATTCATTATTTGGGATTGGTCTAAATAAGACTACTTTTGCCACCGCTTCGGCATTAGCTATTTTATTTAATCCCTGTATCATGAGGATATTCTGCTTACTCATCCTTTCTCTTTGCTGCTCTGGCGCTTTCGCACAAACGGGCCAGATCAAAGGCAATATTAAAAACGCCGCGGGGCAGCCTGCGGAGTCTATCAACCTGATCCTCAAAGGGACAGGCAAGGGAACACTTACCGACGCCGGCGGCGATTTTGAATTTAATGCATTGCCTCCCGGGCGTTATCAGCTGGTGGGCACAGGCGTAGGCATCAAACGTATCGACCGCAGCGTGCATCTGAAGGCGGACGAGACCGTTACACTTGAAATCGTCTCCGAAGAAAACACACAGGAACTGCAAACCGTGGAGATCACCGGTCGCCGCGAAACCACTTATAAAAACGACCTTTCTTTCATCGCCAGCAAAACCGCGACGCCCATTAAAGAGGTGCCGCAGGCGATCGCCTACATTACCAAGGAAGTAATGCGCGACCAGGGCACGTTCCTCATGGGTGATGCCGTGAAGAACATGAGTGGTGTGAATCAGTTCACGTTTTATGATGACCTGACGATCCGCGGTTTCCGTATGAATGGCGGCAGCACTACCCAGCTTGTGAATGGCCTCCGTACATTCTCTGGTTTCTGGAAACAGCCGCCGGTTAACTACCTCGAACGCGTGGAAGTGATCAAAGGCGCCGCCTCTGCACTATATGGCAATACTTCCCCGGGTGGTACCATCAATCGTGTCACCAAAAAACCGCTCGCAACGCCTCAAAAATCATTGAGTTTTACAACAGGCAGCTTCAATACCCTGCGTACGCTAGCCGATTTCACCGGCCCGATGAACGAAAGCAAGACTCTGCTTTACCGCCTCAATCTTGGTTATGTGAATGCTCAGGGCTTCCGGAATATGCAGTTTGACAAAAACATCATCATTGCGCCATCGGTATCATTTCTGCCTACCGAAAAGACCCGCATCAACTTCGACCTTGTTTTCAACCGCTCCAACAGCCGCCTCGACCGTGGGCAGTCTGTTAAAGGCAACGACCTTTATTCAAGCTCGATCCGCACGTCATTGAATGCTGTGAATGATTATCTCAATGAAGAAACCTATCTGATCACGACTTCATTGAACCATCAGTTTACCCAAAACACCTCATTCAACGTCGCTTACCTGCGCACAGGTTACTCCGAAGACCTGCTCGAACACCGCAGCAGCAACACGAATGGCGTCGACTCGGCTGGAAAGGCAATTGAAAACCTCGTCGCCCGCCAGGTATTTATCCGTAAAACGAAGTCGTTCATGGATAATGTGTCGCTGTTTTTCAACCATAACTTCAACACGGGTATCGCAGAGCACAAACTGGTGGCCGGGTATGACTTCATCCAGTCGTCGACGCCAAAAGGTTCCGGTCAGCAAACCGCTAATGGTTACCTGCTCAAAGCCGGTGGTGCGGCGGCCTACAATGCCAAAACGCCCGAAAAGTATGTTTTCTACAACTACGTGGAAAACGGCGTGACTTACAGCATTCCCAAGCCAAATATCTCACATTACGACCTGACGTTGCAGAACAACAACATGGAAGATCCTTCCAAATACATTTACAACGTGACGGCGAATGCAGCTACCACGCCGGTACTTTACAAATTGCACGGCTTGTATTTGCAGGAACAATTGAAAATCAAGCGCTTGCAAATCCTTCTTGGCCTGCGTTACGATACTTATATCGACAAGAAAGGCTACACCACCAACAACGAGTCGAATGTAACACAGCATGCATTGCTGCCGCGGATTGGGGCTGTGTATTCCTTGACTAATCATATTAATGTGTATGGTACCTACACACAGGGTTACAATCCGCAGGATCCGGTTGTACAAAGCAACCCATTGTCAGGCGGGCCGTTCGACCCGATCCGCAGCAGCCTTTCGGAAGCTGGTTTGAAAACCGAATGGCTCGATGGCCGCCTAACCGCGAACGTTTCGGTTTATAAAATCAGCCAAACCAACACATTATATTCAGCCAATGCAGCCGACAGGCCCGATCTGATGATCCAGGTCGGCAAAGAAAGCGCAAAAGGGGTAGAATTTGACGTGACAGGAAACATTCACCCAAATTGGAACGTCATCGCAACTTACAGCTACAACGACGCAAAGATCACCGACGCGGGTTCACGCGCCGCAGACCAGGTGTTCGTAAATCTGCAAAAACCGAATGCCCCGAAAAATCAGGGAAGCATTTGGACGAAATACACCTTCGTAAACAACTTCCTCAGCGGCTTCGGAGTAGGCCTCGGCGGAAACTTCGTGACCGAGCGCAACCTCTCGCTGAACAACAGCCAGACCTTGCCGGGTTATGCCTTGCTGAATGGAGCTCTTTACTACAAAATCGACAAATTTCAGTTCCAGGTGAACCTTAATAACCTGGGTAACAAAACTTATTGGGTAGGCGGTTACGATTACCTGCGCCTCTTCCCCGGCGCGCCGCGCAACTTCATGGCGACTATTTCTTACACCTTTTAAAATGCGTGCTATTTCATCAAATCCGTGAAAAAGACATTCAAGAAAATTGCATCGCAACTACACTTATGGCTGGGGGTTTCCTCCGGCCTTGTGGTTTTTATAGTGGCGCTCACCGGAAGCATCCTGGTTTTCGAAGAAGAGCTCGAACCGGTGATTTATCGCAAACTCCACGTCGTTGAAGTCCCGAAAGATCAGTCTCCGCTTCCGATGGATAATCTCCATGCCACCGTTGCGAGCGCCTATCCCAAGCAACGCATTGCTCGCATCGCCATTGAGCCTCACCCCGACCGGACGGTCATATTCGGGTTGGTGAAAGGCAAGAAAGAAAAGGATGTTCTTTCCGTGGCTGTAAATCCTTATACCGCCGAAATCACGGACACACGCCGTGAAAACGAATCGTTTTTCCACATTGTGCTTCAATTGCACCGGTACCTGTGCCTGGAAGACACAGGCAAGTTGATTACGGGGGTAGCTTGTGTGATGTTCCTCGTTATTATGATTACGGGACTCGTCCTTTGGTGGCCTAACCGCAAGCAAACCAAGCAGCGCCTCACCATCAAATGGGGGGCCAAATTCAAGCGTCTCAACTGGGATCTCCACGCTGTTTTCGGCTTTTACGTACTGCCATTTACATTTCTGATTGCATTGACCGGCCTGGTTTGGAGCTACAAATGGGTCAATAACATGATTTACATGACCTTCGACGGCAAGCCGCAACAAAAACGCGAGGCGCCTGCGAACATGGGCATTACTAATGCTGCTTCCACCGGCACATTAGCCAAAATCACCGCCGAAACCAATCGCCTGCTCCCCCATCCTGGCCGCATTCAATTCACACTTCCTGAATCCGACAGCCTTTCGATTACCATTTCCAAAGTCAACGAAAACGCTTCCATCGCCAATGTGGTCGATTTCCTTTATTTCGACCAGAACGACGGCCATTTGCTCAGCAAGCGGCTTTATGATGATGAAACCACGGGTATGAAAGTGCGTAGGTTGGTGTTTCCGATTCATACTGGGAGCCTTTGGGGGTTGCCTACGAAGATTTTAGCTTTGATTGTGGCGCTCATTACCGCTACGCTGCCGGTTACGGGGGTGATTATTTGGGTTGGGAGGAAGTTTAAGAAGGAGAAGAAGGTGATCAAAAAAAGTGTCGCGCCACATGCAGTCGGTAGCCGAGCGAAAGTGACTGTTAGTTAATCATTTTTACGCCGGATAAGTAAAATCGGTTAGTTGATAAAGGGATCCCTGATAAAACTAAGAGTCACTTAGCTTTATCAGGGATTTTTATTAGCACTTCATCACACATTCACATGTAACCAAAGGAAATCCACTTGTTGGAAATCTACACAAATTCCTATATTTGTCTTAATGAAGACATTTGCTTCCATGGAGGAGGCTTTTCAGTGGTGGCTGACGAATATCTACCCATCACTTCCAGCCGAAGTAAAGAAAGGAAAATTGACTTACGCTTGGAGAGACTTCACCTACAACAGAGGCATTTCACAAGCAAGAATGAAAGAAATCCTTTCCGAGTACGGAGAAATAGAAGTGCAAACTTTGATTAAATATTCTCCGAAGTAATTTTTTTGAATTGAACTTGTTGGAAAATTACACAAAAACGATCACTTAAATTTATCATTCCTATGGACACACTTCACGATTCACAACAAAATCAAACTACTGATTATCAACGCGACACGTTGAAACTTGCAAATTCGAGTCAACAGCAGATCATCAAAGACTTCTTCCAAAAAGACAGCGGCAGCGAAATGATAGAATCCCTCAATACGCTCATTGAAACATACCTATTTACCGAAAACCTCACCTGTGTCACTCCTGAAATGCGAGAGCACATCGTCAATCAACTTCGTGTAGCCACGTTAATTGCAAAACTAGACACCAGCAGCAACGAAATTGGAAGCGCCTGAACGAAGCTCACGAGAGGGCTATTGCCCGAAAACCCACAGTTATTGTTTGGACAGCCAGGCTTGCCGCCTGATAATTTACAATAGGAGATCGTCCCGGAAAGAGAATTACACCATTGAAAACTTGGCGTAATTCTCTTCTTTTGTGTTTGTTGAATGTCAGACTTTATTATATCAACAAGCCGAATTGTATGGAAAAGATCGACAGCTATGGATACAAAGCAACCGATATAGCCAACTGGTTCCTCTGTCATATAGACCGGGATGCAGGTGACTCCATCACGCATTTAAAGCTGCAAAAACTCCTGTACTACGCGCAAGCGTGGTGTATAGTACTTTCCGGCAAATCACTATTTGACGATGATTTTGAAGCATGGTCGCATGGGCCGGTTCTACCGAGCATATACAATGAATTTAAGCGCTTCGGATTTGAAGCCTTGCCCAGCTGTGATTGCGTGAACAACATTGAGGAAGATGTTGAAAATATACTGGACGAAGTTCAGCGGGTATACGGCGAAAAAAGTGCCAAATATCTTGAAGAGTTAACCCACCATGAGGCTCCGTGGATTGAAGCGAGAAATGGTCTTCCTCTTGAAGTCAGATGCTCCAATATCATATTGAAGGAGAATATGTTTCGTTTCTATTCTGAAATGCTTCAGGAGAATGCGGGGTAGAAAGTCTGAGCGCCACATACCCAACGCGGCCATCAACAAAAAGGATGAAAAAGGAGGCATTTTGCTCACTATTGACGAATGTAAAATATTCGGTATTCAGAGGAATATGCACGACCATCCCTATGTGAACCTAAAATATTTCGACAGCAACTATGAATGCTTGTCTGTGTGGGAAAAAGATGAATTGAAGTTGCTATCTGATTTCATTCAAAAAGTCTCTAACAGCAATTGGTTCGACATTCAGAGATCCTGCACCAAACACCAAGACAAAAGTGTTTTGCCCAAAAGCAAAAAAGTAGAAAACGTGAGTCCCGATATTACTTTTTTCGAACTAAGAGTAAGCATTAAAGCACGGGTACATGGTTTTCGATCGGCAAATGCGTTTTTTCTGTGCTGGCTGGATCGAAATCATCAGATTTACCCAATGTGAAATACTGGTTGGTCATTCATCTAAGCATTCACCTCCTCTTTAACCAAAGCTTTCAACCCCAAAACTTCCATCATCTCCCGGTCCTGGCTCATCCCCGGATTCGGCGTCACGAGCAACTCCCCATTCTCATTCGTAAAGATGGAATTAGCTCCTGCCATAAAGCAGAAGGCCTGCTCATACTCACTCATTTCCATGCGGCCGGCGCTGAGGCGGACCATCGCTTTCGGCATCAGAATGCGCGCGGTGGCGATCATTCGCACCATTTCCCAGGTGTCCACCTTTTTCATATCGCCCAACGGTGTACCCTGTACGCGAGCGAGCGCGTTTACAGGTACGGATTCGGGGTGCTCGGGCATGGTGGATAGCGTGTGAAGCATTTGAATGCGGTTTTCACGGGTTTCGCCGAGGCCGATAATGCCTCCGCAGCATACGGATATGCCCGCTTTACGCACGTGGTCGACCGTGTGGAGGCGGTCGTCGTAGGTGCGGGTGGTAATGATTTGCCCGTAATATTCGGCAGAAGAGTCGAGGTTGTGGTTGTAGGCATAAAGGCCGGCAGCTTTGAGCTTTTCGGCCTGGGTTTCGGTGAGCATGCCGAGGGTGCAGCATACTTCGAGGCCCAACGCGGCTACTTCGGTCACCATTTCCAGTACCCGGTCGAAATCGCGGTTGTCTTTCACTTCACGCCAGGCGGCGGCCATGCAGAAACGGCTCGATCCGCCCTCACGGGCGCGGCGGGCGACGGCTACCACGTCGTCCTTTTTCATCAGTGCTTTTACATTAATGCCTGTCTGGTAACGGGCCGCTTGTCCGCAATAGGCGCAGTCTTCGGGGCAGCCGCCGGTTTTGATAGACAACAATGTACATACCTGAATGCGCTCCGGGTCGTGCCACTGCCGGTGGACGGCCGCTGCGTCGTAAATCAGTTGCAGTAATGGGCGGTTGTAAATGGCTTCGATCTCGTCGGGCGTCCAGTCGTTACGGATGGTATCGGTTTGCATAGCAGCATTGTTTTCGAACCAAATGTAGTTGGCCCACCGGCGCAGGAATGCGTCCGGTTTGGAAGAAAGATAATAGTCCGGTACAATAAAAATGCCTCCCGGTTTATAGTCCGGAAGGCATCTGGCAATCGGATCGATACGCCCGATTAATATACTTTCGCCAGCAAATGCGGACGTTCTTTTTCAAGTTTCAGTATGAGCTCGCCGAACAGCGTATTCACCCACGCGAACCATTTCCGCGTAAATTTCGAATCATCATCCTTATCGAACGACTCGTGCATAAAACCGGTGTGGTTATGCGTCGTTTTGAGGAGTTTCAGCTGCGCTTCGATCTCCTTGTCGTCGGTAGAAGTAATAGCGCGGGCTATGATACCCATCGGCCAGACCTGATTCACCAGCGTATGCGGGCTGCCCAGCCCTTCGCCGGCTTTTCCTTTGAAGAAATAAGGATTGGAATCGCTCAGCACATATTTCCGGGTATTGATGTAAATCGGGTCTTTGACTGACAGGGCATTCAGATAAGGCAAGCTGATGAGCCCCGGAATGCCCGCATCATCCATCATTACATGATTTCCGAAACCATCTGCCTCGAACGCATAGATCTTCCCGAACCGGGTATGATCTATGACCGCATGCTTTTTCAATGCAGCTTCCACCTCCGCAGCCAGTGTCCGGAAATCAGCCGCCAGCTTCGCATTTTTAGTAGCGGACGCTTTTTCCAGCAACTCGGCTACTTCGCGGAAGGACACAACGGCGAAGAAGTTTGAAGGAATAAAGAATGGGAAAATGGTTGCATCATCCGACGGCCGGAATGTGCTGGCAATAAGCCCCACCGGTTTGATCGGGTTACCGTAGCCGTTACCCGGAACGGTATCGGTAGACCAGGACGTGACACGACCGAATTTGTAAGGCCCTGGCCCGTCTTTGCGCTGTTGTTCCTTACAAGTTTGCAGTACCAGTTCCATGGCCTTCAACCAATCGGCGTCGAATGGCTTGGTGTCGCCGGTAGTTTTCCAGTAGTTGTATGCCAAACGAATGGTGTAGCAGAGCGAATCGAGCTCCCATTTGCGCTCGTGGAGCATGGGGTTCATCTTGGTTTGGTCCTTGCTCCACTCGCTCTCTTTCGGGCGATCGTAGAATGCGTTCGCATAAGGGTCGATCAAAATGCATTTGGTCTGCCGGTTGATAAGCCCGGCGACCATGTCTTTTAGCTTCGGATCTTCTTTCAGCAACGGCAAATAAGGCCAAACCTGCGCCGTACTGTCACGGAGCCACATGGCGTCGATGTCGCCGGTGATCACGAAAGTATCGGGCTTGCCGTCTACCGGGTTATAATGTACGGTGGTATCGATGGTATTAGGAAAGCAGTTTTCGAAAAGCCATGCCAGTTCGGGGTCTTTGATGACCTTTTTCATGCGGGCAATGGTCGCTTCCACGGCCGGGCTTGTGAAACTGCGTTTATCGGCCGGTATGCGGACTACCGGAAAATCAGCACTTTTGGCAAACGACCATTTGGGTACGGCCAAGCCAGCGACCGCCAGCGCGCCCGCTTTTATAAAATCTCTTCTTAGGAACATGAGGTAGGTTATTAATGGGTTATGTCAGGGTTCCGTAAAATATGAAAAGCAATTTAGGGAAATTTGGGACACTATAAACTTCTTCCCCGGGCGGGAAAAAAGTAATGCCCTGTAAAGTCCTTTGGGTCAGTAGCCGACGGTTTAAATTTTTCATTCGGCTCTCTTGCGACGGGTCACTCAGCTTCTCCCGGACACACGGAAACGTGATATTGAGAATTTTGGTCAAGAAAACGGCTTAATTATCGCAAAATCGGCATTTCGGGACACTTATTCTAGCTATTTTTTGCATTAAAAATGATATTAATCTAAAAACAGGTCAAAATACGCACAGTACTAATCAAAACCTGAAAAGTTTTTAGCACTATTTTGTTTTAAAATTGTATTGTCGATTAGTATCCACACCAACTCATCTTGAAACACCGGCCAATCCGGCGGGCGATCCTGGCCGAAACAACCCGTTTTTTCGCTAAATCGCTGATCTACTGAATCATTAACCTGTTAATCAATATGTCTAAGAAAATTAATGTTGCCATTATCGGATTAGGCTTCGGCGCCGAGTTTATTCCCATCTACCAGCAACATCCCAATGCCAATATGTACGCGATTTGCCAGCGTACCGAATCGAAACTAAATGAAGTTGGCGACCAGTACGGCATTGAAGTACGCTACACCGACTATGACGAACTGCTGAAAGATCCTAACATCGACGCGGTCCACATCAACTCACCTATCCCCAACCACGCAGAGCAGACATTGAAAGCACTCCGCGCGGGCAAGCACGTGGCTTGTACAGTACCGATGGCTACGAGCGTAGAGGACTGCATCGAGATCGTGAAAGCAACCCGCGAAACGGGCAAAAAATATATGATGATGGAAACCGTGGTATATGCCCGCGAATTCCTTTTTGTGAAAGAATTGTACGAAAAAGGCGAGCTTGGTAAAGTGCAGTTCCTCAAAGCGAGCCACCAGCAGGATATGGAAGGCTGGCCCGACTACTGGCCGGGATTGCCTCCGATGCACTATGCAACGCACTGCGTAGGACCGGTGGCCGGTTTGCTGAAATTGGAAGCTGAGTACGTTTCATGCTTCGGTTCGGGAACCATCTCGGAAGACCTGATCAAGATCCACAATTCGCCGTTCGCAGTAGAATCTGCGCATATTAAGTTCAAAGACAGCGACTTGTCGGCTTATGTATACCGCTCATTGTTCGACGTGGCGCGTCAGTACCGCGAGAGCTTCGAGGTGTACGGCAGCAAAAAATCATTCGAATGGCCGCTGATCGAAGGCGAAGATCCGGTGATCCACACGGCGAAAAAGCCTGAGCATGAAATCGCTGAAAAAGTAACGACGCCTGATTATGCACATTATTTGCCGGAGGAAATCCGTCATTTCACAGGTCACGGCGTTTATAACCTGGATGAAAACGCGCACTTGTCGTTCGTGCAAGGCGGCGGCCACGGTGGCTCACACCCGCACCTGGCGCACGAGTTCATCAGCGCATTGATCGAAGACCGCGAGCCATTCCCGAATGCATGGCAGTCGGCCAACTGGACCAGCGTAGGTATCCTGGCGCACGAGTCGGCATTGCAGGGCGGGGCGATTATCAAGTTGCCGGATTTTAAGAATGTGTAAAGCGACTTAGTACATTGCCCTTCGACTTCGCTCAGGGTGACATGCGTGAATTGTCACCCTGAGCGAAGTCGAAGGGCAACGCGAGATGCCAATAAAAATCACACACTGCAAGCCAACCAATTCCATTACAACAAGAAACAATTAACCTCGATGAAAACCAAAGCGTTATCCTTTATCCTAGGTATTATCCTGCTGGGATGTGCCTCTCAGCAGACCTCCCAGAACGCGTCGGTTAAAAATGCTTCTTCCAAGAGCGAGGCGAAAGCACGCCGATTGGAAATCCTGTTTTTAGGCGACAAAGGGCATCACAAGCCCGCCGAACGCATTCCGCAGATCATGGCGGCTTTGGGTCCCAAAGGGTTCAACTTTACCTACACGGATAACCTCAACGACCTGAACCCTGAGACGCTGAACAAGTACGATGCATTGATGCTGTATGCCAACTGGGACTCGATCGCCCCGCAGCAGGCGAAGTCGCTGCTCGACTATGTGGCCAGCGGAAAAGGCTTTATCCCCGTTCACTGCGCTTCTTACTGCTTCCGTAATAATGCGGAGGTGGTGAAACTGATCGGCGGGCAGTTCTGGCGCCATACCTGGGACACGATCCAGCCGGTATGGACCAAGCCCGATCACCCGGCAATCGCAGGCGTGAAACCATTCAAAACGGTGGATGAAACGTATTTGCATACATTGCTGCAACCCGATAACATTGTCCTCACCGAGCGTCTGATCCAGAAAGACCAGGAGAAAGACCGTCCCGGACAGCAAAAAGAGCCTTATACCTGGGTGAGAACCCATGGCAAAGGCCGCATTTTCTATACGGCATACGGCCATGATGAGCGCACCTGGGGTACGCAAGGTTTCCAGGACCTGATCGAAAAAGGTATCCTTTGGGCTGTAAACGATGATGCTCGCAAAGCATTGGCTGCATTGGCCCCGAAACCATTCGAATACCGCGCGGCACAACTTCCTAACTACGAGCAGCGCCCTGGTCCGCAATTGCAGCAACTGCCGCTTTCGCCGGAAGAGTCTGTGAAACACATTCAGATCCCGGTTGACTTTACATTGGACGTCTTCGCACACGAGCCTGATGTGATGCACCCGATCGCAATGACGTGGGACGAGCGCGGCAGATTGTATGTACTCATCACCAAAGATTATCCCAACGAACGGAAAGACACAGGCGGTAGCGACTACATCCTGATCTGCGAGGATACGAACAAGGACGGCAAGGCGGATAAATTCACCAAGTTTTCCGATGATTTAAGCATTCCAACCGGCCTGGCGTTCGCCAACGGTGGACTGGTGGTGTCGCAGGCACCGCATATGCTGTTTTTGCAGGATACCGACGGCGACGACAAGGCTGATGTGAAGAAAATCCTATTCTCGGGCTTCGGGACCGGCGATACCCACGCGGGACCTTCCAACCTGCATTATGGTTTTGACAACTGGGTTTACGGTTCGGTAGGTTACTCGGGCTTCAAAGGCAAAGTGGGCAAAAGCGGGGATCTTGATTTCGGTCAGGCATTGTTCCGCTTCAAACCGGATGGTTCGGATATGGAAATCGTTGCCAAAACTTCTAACAATACCTGGGGACTCGGCTTCAACGAGGCGGGCGATCTGTTTGGTTCTACTGCCAACAACTCGCACGGCTGGTACAGCGCCATTCCAAACCGCTATTTCGGAGCCAGCAAAGTCGATAACGGAAGCCGCAGCACCGATACGCACAAAGACATGCAACCGATCACGCCAAAAGTGCGTCAGGTTGACGTTTTTGGTGGATTTACAGCCGCTGCGGGCCACAACTTCTACACCGCCCGCGCGTACCCGAAAGAATACTGGAACAAAGTAGCATTTGTTTCCGAGCCTACCGGCCACATTCTGCACCGCAACGTGATGGTGAAAAAAGGTACCGACTACGAGGATCAACTCGGTTTTAACCTGCTTGCGGGTGCCGACGAATGGGTTGCTCCCGTATTCGCGGAAGTTGGTCCGGATGGCGCCGTGTGGGTAGCCGACTGGTACAGCTACATTATCCAGCATAACCCGACTCCCAAGGGTTCTGAAAACGGAAAAGGCAATGCTTACGAAACGCCGCTGCGCGATTTCACCCACGGCCGCCTCTACCGCATTGCCTGGAAAAACGCGCCGAAATACACGCCGATCTCTCTGAGTAAAACACGCCCGGACGAGCTGGTTGCTACTTTGAAAAATAATAACCTCTTCTGGCGCCAGCATGCCCAACGCCTTTTGGTGGAACGCGGAAACAAAGATGTGGTGGCCAAACTGGTTGAACTCGTTAAAGACAAATCGGTCGACGAAATCGGCCTGAATACCGCTGCGATCCACGCATTATGGACACTCGAAGGCCTGAATGCAATCGGTGACGCGCAAGTTTTGCCGGTGGTTGTCGAAGCATTGAAACACCCATCCAACGACGTACGCAAAACAGCCGTACAGGTATTGCCTCGCACCGCCGCAAGCGGCGAAGTGTTGCTCGCAGCCGATGCATTGCACGACAAGGAGCCATTGGTAGTATTGAACTCCTTGCTTGCATTCACCGAAATTCCATTGACTCCGCAAATCGAAACAGCCGTGCTTACATTGCTCGATACCTATTCCAATGCGGAAGACCGCTGGATGCCGGATGCATTTGCCGCTGTGCTCAACTCGCATGATGGAGCTTTGCGTACTAAATACATCGCTCAACGTGTTGCGAAAGCTGGTTCGGCGGGTGCTGCACAGCAAACTTCTGCCGCTGGCCACGCAGATCACTCAACCATGAACCACGAAGGCCACGGCGCAAGCAAAGTGACCGTTCAGGGATCGGCTGATCTGGCGATCACGAACATTACCATTGAGCCAAAAACGCCTTACGTTCGCGAGTACGCACGGGTAACCATTGAAATTACAAACATTGGCTCCGTACCTGTCACCAAAGAGCAGGTGCCAACGGTGAACGTCGGTATCCGCAGCCGCTCGCTGAACACCAACTATATCAGCCGCCAACTCACTAACGGCATTGCGCCGGGCGAAACTGTGAAGCTTGTGGAAGGCAACAACGGTCCCTGGAAAACTGCATTCGGCTTCACTTCCGATGAAGCGGGCAAAGTGAATGTAACGGCGACTGTGGACGTGGATAATGTGGTTCCTGAAAAAGATGAGAACAAAAACAATACGATGAGCAAGTCGTTCGAAGTGCGTCGCCTCGACCGCCTTTCCGACTTCGCCCTCGAACGTACCGTACGCGGCTATACTTCTTACGCAAGCGGCGACGACGTGCTAAAACTCATCCAGACCTCACAGTCACTCGATCCACAGGGCCGCAATGCGATCGTAAAAGGTATCCTTGGCGCATGGAACCCGAAACGCAAGGAAGATGCCAACGACGAAGGCAAAAAGCTGCTGGCAAGCGTTAAAAGCACAATCCCTGACGATCTTAGCAACCGCTACACCACCCTGCTGGAATCTTACGGCATTAAGGAAGAAGTCGCTGCCGACCCGAATGTACAGGTGGTGACGATCAAGGCTATCCGTGAAGAAATGAAGTTCACCGTTACCGAATTCACCGCGGTAGCTGGTAAAACTGTTGAAATCGTGTTCGAAAACCCGGATGCGATGCAGCATAACATTGTGGTAGGACGTCCGAAGTCTACCGAGATCATCGGCGCTGCCGCCGACAAGATGATCACCGCCAAAGACGGCGCAGAGAAGAATTATGTACCTAATATCCCTCAGGTTTTGGCTGCGACACCGCTCGTAAACCCTGGCCAGACCTACCGCTTGAAGTTTGTGGTACCGGATCAGGTTGGAGACTATCCGTTCGTATGTACGTTCCCGGGCCACTGGCGTCTGATGACCGGGGTCATGAAAGTTGTGAAGGAAAAAGGGTTATAATTCTTAATTGATTGGCCTATTAATTCAAAATCAATTCAAGTTTAGCGTATAACAATTAGCGTTCAGATTCGCAGGGTACCAAAAGTGCCTTATGCGAATCTGAACGGCTGATTTAGAACACAAAATATGCGCACGGTTGCAAAGGTCAGCCCGAATACTATTTGTTCATAAATCCCGATCCGACAGCGGCAATGCGGCGTAGGCTTGCAACGACCATAGCTTAAAAATACAATACGCCAATTGAAAAAATCTCTGGCATGAAGCATTAACCAACCTTCCTGCGTATATTTAGTTATGAAAGTCGTACAATTCACCATTCCCGTTTCCCGCGAAAGTACAATTGTTGTTCAGGAGGAAAAGTTACCGCACTACTACCCACATTTGCATCGCCATCGCGAGGTGCAGATTGAATGGGTGGTGGAAGGTTCGGGAATTCTTGTCGCGGGGAATTATATGCAGCGGTTCGAATCGGGCGACATTTACATTATCGGGGCCAACCAGTCGCACATTTTCAAGAACGACGAGTCCTATTTCAATCCCGACGAACCCAGGCAGATCCACTCCGTTTCCATCTTTTTCGACCCTAACTATTTATCCCAGAACATCCTGAGCCTGCCGGAGATGGCCAACATCCGGAAGTTTGTCCACGGGGTCCACAATGGCTTTCAAATCCCGGAAGAAGCGCGGGAGGCCATTCAGAATATCATTTCAGAAATTATCCACCACAAAGAAAGTCAGCGGGTTGCGGCTTTCATCAAGCTGCTCTACCAGTTCTCAACCACCCGCGACCTGAAACCGCTGGCTACCAGCAACAGCGAACAAGTCATTTCCGAGGTAGAGGGGATTCGTATGGACCGTATTTTCCAATACCTTGTCACCAACTACAAACGCCACATATCCCTCGCCGAAATATCCGAAATCGCCAACCTCACTCCCCAGGCATTTTGCCGGTATTTCAAAAAACATACGGACAAGACATTCGTCAGTTTCCTGAACGAAGTGCGGATCAATGAAGCTTGTAAGATCATCCTTTCGGGTAAGTTCGACAGCTTTTCGGATATCTGCTACCAGACCGGATTCGACCACGTGACGAATTTCAACAGGGTATTTAAAAAGACCACCGGCATGTCGCCAGGGGAATATCAGAAGGGTTTCAGGGATATTTAAATCCGTTCAAAAGACGTCCTATGCACTGAAATGGGTAAATTGGGGATCAATCAAACGCCTGACATAAATCCCTTAACTTGAAAAATACGATTACCCAAAACTGGCAAATCTGGATCGACACCGGCGGTACTTTTACCGACTGCCTGGCCATCGATCCGGCCGGATACAAAACCCGTATTAAAGTACTCAGTTCCAGTTGCCTCCGAGGCCGCATTACGGAGAAATTGAGCATAAACACCTACCGGTTCGAGGCTTCTTGGCCTTATAACGGCGATCTTTTTAAAAATTATACATTTAAGTTCCATGGCGACAACACCATAAGTCGTGTTGAAAAAATCGACCGGCAGCAACATACCATTACCTTAGCAGACGATCTGCCATTTGTCCGATCCACGGATTTTGAAATAACAACCGGCGAAGAAGCGCCCATTCTGGCAGCAAGGCTTCTTACACAAACGCCGCTCGATCAACCATTGCCACCTATTGCTATGCGACTAGGTACAACAAAGGGTACCAATGCATTGCTTGAACGAAAAGGAGCCCCAACACTGCTGGTCGTTACCAAAGGTTTTAAAGATTTGCTCTACATCGGTAACCAGCAACGACCATCGCTCTTTCAGCTCAATATTCCTGAACCCAAACTGCTTTACACCAAAGTGCTGGAAGTAGACGAGCGGCTCGATGGAAATGTGATTGAAACCCTGGATTTGACCGACTTGGAATCAGAACAAAAACTTGCTGATTACAAGTCGGTTGCCATTTCTTTAATGCATTCTTACCAAAATCCCGACCATGAAAACCAAGTCGCGACCTGGTTCCGGGATAATGGTACAAAATACATATCTGCCTCGTCGGCGCTTTTTCCGTTCTCGCATTATTTAAGAAGAACGCAAACCGCCGTCGTCAACGCCTACCTCGACCCAATCCTCGATCAATATCTCACCAACATCCACCAGGCCTTGAACGGAGGGCGTCTGCAAGTAATGACCAGCACCGGCAGCCTCTCGGAAGTAAGTGGTTTCCGTGCCAAAGACAGCCTGCTCAGCGGCCCGGCTGGCGGCATGGTGGCTGCGACCAATTTTGCCCGAAAACTCGGCTTCCCAAAGGCCATTACCTTCGATATGGGCGGCACAAGCACGGATACGGCGCTTATTGATGGGCAGCCCGAGCTGAAATATATCACGGAAATCGACGGTATCGAATTTCATAACCCTACCCTGGCCATCGAAACCGTGGCCGCGGGGGGTGGCTCCATTTGCTGGTTTGACGGTTTTTCATTGCAGGTGGGACCGGAGAGTGCAGGCGCATCGCCCGGCCCGGCATGTTACGGCGCTGGTGGGCCGTTGACGGTCACCGATGTCAACCTGTTGCTCGGCAAGCTCGAAACGTCCAAATTCAGCATACCGATTGCCCCCGAAGCCGCCATTGCTAGGCTGGAAGAGCTTCAAAGCGCGATCCGATCCCGGACCGGCAACCTGCTTAGCCATCAGGAAATCCTAACCGGTCTGGAAAGCATCGCCAATGAGAAAATGGCCGACGCGATCCGCAAGATTTCAGTCGAGAAAGGCATTAATCCTAATGCATTTGCCTTGGTAACCTTTGGCGGTGCGGGCGGCCTGCACGCATGCCAGCTTGCAGAGCTGCTGGATATGGACACGGTGCTGCTCCCCTATGACGGAGGACTTTTCAGCGCGGCTGGGATTGGAGAGGCGCTGATCAGCACGATTGTTTCAAAACAAATTCTTTTGCCCTGGGTGAAAACTGCCGCGCATGTCGATGAATGGCGGGAGGTGTTGGAAAAGCAGGCGGCCGGTATTTTGCAGGATCAGGGCATCGACACTTTTGAGACGGTTTTCTGTCACGTTTACCTGCGTTTTGCCGGTCAGGAAAACACGATTGAAATACCTCACGATGGCAATGCGACTTTGGCTGCTTTTGAAGATACCTATCGTTCACAATTCGGTTACTTTCCCGCCAATGCGGTGATAGAGCTGGAAAGTGTGAAACTGAAAGTGCAGGAGAAAAATCCGCAAAGCGGCGTAGTGTCAATCATACGGACTGGACAGAAAGCTCAGGCTTTCGCGCATAGCAAGCCGTTTCTGACCGGCGTTGGTTTCTCCGAAACAGCTCTGTTTGAATGGGACAATCTACGCCCCGGCGACCAGTTGGAAGGACCTTCTATTATCCTCAATAATACTTCAACAACTTACTTACCCGAAGGCTGGACACTGGTAATCCAGCCTGGACAGGACGCTATTGCCTGGACAACGCGCGCCGCTCCAACCAGCGCTGGGCGGCAAAGCGAGGAAGTAGCATTGCAGCTCTTCACCAACCGTTTCAAGGCCATTGCCGACGAAATGGGCGTTCAGTTGCAGCGGACGGCATTTTCCGTGAATGTTAAGGAACGCCTTGATTTCTCGTGCGCATTGCTCGATGCGAGCGGTGAGCTCCTCGTGAACGCGCAGCACATTCCCGTACACCTGGGCAGCATGGGCATATGCGGGCGCCTTGTGCGCGAAGCTATCGTCATTGGCCCGGGCGACGTCGTGATCACCAACCATCCGCGTTACGGCGGGTCGCATTTGCCGGATATCACTTTAATCGCGGGGGTATTTACCGGCGACGGCACTTGCGTAGGCTACGTGATCAACCGGGCGCATCATGCGGAAGTAGGTGGTAAAACACCCGGCTCGATGCCCCCGGATGCTACATGCCTGGCAGAGGAAGGAGTGGTGATCGTGCCGCAATACCTTGTGAAGGCTGGCGCGTTTCAATGGGAGGCATTGCACGACCTTTTCACGGGTGGACCTTACCCTACCCGGTCGTTCCTTTCCAATGAAGCCGACATTATCGCGGCATTGTCGGCATTGAAAAAAGGGAGCACGCAGCTGCTGAAACTGGTTGAAAACCATGGACTCGAAACGGTGCAAAAATACATGGGCATGCTTAAACAAACCGCCGTTTCGCAACTTCGGAAGGCATTGGAGCCATTGCAGGGGCAGCTTTTTGAAGCTTCCGAGCTCTTGGATGACAATCATCGGATATCCATCAAAATCAACCTATCCGATAATAAGCAAATATTCGATTTCAGCGGCACATCGGGCGTTCATCCGAACAATCTCAATGCCAATATCTCCATTTTGTACAGTGCCATTTTGTACGTTCTGAGACTTTTAGTTGATCAGGAAATTCCTTTGAATGATGGCTTGATGCAGAATGTGGAGATCAAACTACCCGAAAACAGCTTCCTGCATCCTCATTTTTCCGACGATCCGCTGCATTGTCCGGCAGTTGTCGGCGGAAATACCGAGGTAAGCCAGCGACTCGTGGACACCTTATTAAAGGCATTCGGCATGGCGGCTTGCAGCCAGGGAACGATGAATAACTTCCTCTTCGGCAACGAGCAGTTCGGCTATTACGAGACGATCGGCGGCGGCGTTGGCGCGGGAAATGGATTCAACGGACGCTCAGCAGTGCATCAGCATATGACCAACACCCGCATCACCGATCCGGAACAGCTAGAAAGGAAATATCCGGTGCGTTTGCTGGAATTCGGCATTCGCCGCAATTCTGGTGGCGCGGGGCGCTGGCGTGGTGGTGACGGTATCGTTCGAAAGCTGGAATTTCTGGCGCCATTGCAGGTTACATTGCTTGGTCAGCACCGGCGGTATGCGCCTTATGGAATGTCTGGTGGCGACGATGGGCTTTGCGGGCGTCATATACTTTTTTCAAATGGTTCAATGAATGAGTTGCCCGGGATTTGTAGTCTGAAAGTGAATGTGGGGGATGTTTTGACTATCGAGACTCCGGGAGGTGGAGCGTATGGTGTTTAAAATTTAACTATGTCAAAAAACAAAAACGTCCTCCTGGGCGCCGCATTCCTCATGGCTACGTCGGCGGTAGGCCCCGGCTTCCTGACGCAAACGACCGTCTTCACCGAAAAGCTGGCGACCAGTTTCGGATTTATCATTCTGATATCGGTACTGATCGACCTCGCCGTCCAGTTCAACATCTGGCAGATCATCACCGTATCCGGCAAACGTGCCCAGGACCTGGCCAACGACCTGCTTCCAGGTCTCGGCTATCTTCTCGCATTTCTCATCGTGGCTGGCGGGCTGGCCTTTAACATCGGAAATGTGGCCGGCGCAGGCCTAGGTATCCAAGCCATGACCGGCGTATCTGTTGAAACGGGCGCAATCCTAAGCGCTGCAATGGCCATCGCGATCTTCCTTTTCAAAGAAGCCGGCAAAGTCATGGACACTTTCGCAAAAATCCTCGGCTTCCTGATGATCGCCCTCATTCTCTACGTCGCATTCACCTCGCACCCGCCAATGGGCAGCGCGATCCAGCACACCTTTTTCCCCGAAAAATTCGATCCTATTGCAACGCTCACGCTCGTAGGCGGGACTGTGGGCGGTTACATCTCCTTCGCAGGCGCGCACCGCCTGCTCGACGCGGGCGTGCGGGGTGAGCGTGCATTGAAGGAAGTGAATCGCGGCGCGTCTACCGGTATTCTGATCACGGCATTGATCCGCTACCTGCTGTTTCTGGCCACGCTCGGAATTATTCTCACCGGTGTAGCCATTAATCCCGAAAACCCTGCCGCGTCGGTATTTGAAAATGCCGCGGGCACATTTGGCAAGCAGCTTTTCGGACTGATGATCTGGTCGGCTGCCATTACTTCGGTGGTGGGAGCAGCTTACACTTCCATTTCGTTTCTGAGGTCGTTTCATCCTTTTGTTGAAACAAATCAATCTTATATCACCATCGTTTTCATATTCATCTCCACCATCATTTTCCTGCTGGTTGGCCGTCCGGTGAAAGTGCTCGTTTTCGTAGGCACGTTGAATGGTTTCGTGTTGCCCATAGCCCTCGCCATCCTGCTGGTAGCAAGCCGGAAACAGCGGTTGATGGGCAGTTATAAACATTCGCCGTTGCTTCAAATCGCCGGCTGGGCGGTGGTACTGATCCTGCTCGCGATGGGTTTCAATGTATTTTAAATTAATAACCATGAAAAGATTCGTACTCACTACCCTTTCAATACTTATCGCCGTTGTTAGCCAAGCTCAGAAACCGAAAGAACTGGTTATTAAAATAGACGTCCAAAACAAAGCCCAAAAGATCGACAACTTCGGTGCCGCCGGAGCCTGGTTTACGGAAGGTATTGCCCAAAACTGGCCTGCCCAAAACCGCGAGCAAATGGCCGAATGGCTTTTCAGTAAAGAACTCCACGCCAGCGGCAATCCAAAGGGTATCGGCCTTTCCGCCTGGCGTTTCAACATCGGCGGCGGCACAGCCGAGCAGGGCGACAGCAGCGGCATTACCGACTTCCGCAAACGCGTCGAATGCTTCCTCCGCCCTGATGGTACCTACGACTGGTCGAAGCAAGCCGGATACGTATGGTTTACCAAAAAAGCAAAAGAATACGGAGTCGAAAACCTGATCGCTTTCTCCAATACGCCGCCGGTTCAGTTTACAAGGAATGGTTTGGGCTATAAAACAACGAAAGATTATATCTCAAACCTCAAACCAGAACATTATGGCCACTATGCGGGCTTCCTTGCGACGGTTTTGAAGCATTTCGACGACGAAGGCCTGCACTTCAAATACATCAGTCCCGTGAACGAACCGCAATGGGACTGGTCGCACGCTCCCGGCCAGGGCGCCAAGCAGGAAGGCAGCCCATGGCGCAACGACGAAATCGCCCGCGTAACCCGCACCCTCGACAGCGCATTGACCGCCACCGGCTCGGCCTCCAAAATCCTCCTTACGGAAGCCGCCCAACTCGATTACCTTTATGCGAAGGGCGGTAACGCTGCACAACAAACGCAGGCGTTCTTCAATCCTGGCAGCAAGCTCGCCTTCAAAAACCTGAAACACCTTCCATCTCTCATCGGTGGGCACAGCTACTTCACCGACAAAGGCGACAGCTCCCGCATCGCCATCCGCCGCCACGTGGCCGACACTACCGCCAAATATGGTGTCACGTTCTGGCAAACCGAGTACTCTATGCTCGCCGACGGCTACCGCGAAGGCAAAACCGGCCGCATCCCCGCCATCGACTGCGCCCTGTTCCTTTCCAAAGTGATCCACGACGACCTGGTATACGGAAATGCCGCCGCCTGGCAGCTCTGGAACAGCTGGGAGCCCGGCAGCCCCGATTTCGATACCCGGTATTACCTTATTGCTTTGAAACCTGCAAATAAGGAGTACACAGACGGCACCATTACCGCCACTAAAAATCTGTGGGCAATGGGTCATTACAGCCGTTTTATCCGTCCTGGGATGCACCGGCTGCATATCAAGCGCCAGGACGAGCTGAGCAATGAGCAAATTGCCCAGGATTTGATGGTTTCGGCTTATGCCAACGAGAAGCAGATGGTGCTGGTCGCTATTAATTACGGGAATGAGGAGCGGGTTTTACAGCCGGAAATTAATGGGTTTCGAGTGAAAGGCGGAGCGGATGTTTACTTGACTAGTGGTGAGGAGGGGGTTGATATGAAGCCATCGAAGGATGAGAGCTTGAATGATGGGGTGAAGATTCCGGGGCGGGCGATTGTTACCGTGGTGGTAAATAAATAGTTTAAATTTCTAAAAAAAGACATTACTTCCTGTTTTCTATAAACAGGAAGCCGCTCTGTGGCATTGGCCAAAATACTTGAACATCTACTGACCCATACCCACAGAGTGTTTACCTGTTTGTAGCCGAAAAGCCAAACAAAAAGAGAGGAACAGCGTATGCGCGCCATTCCCCTCTTAAAAAAAAACATCAATCTACTTGCTCAAAGCCGCATTTACATCCAACCGGCCACCAGTAACCGTCTTACCAGCCAATGAAGGCGTCGGTACGGCGCTGGACAGAATGGCGTTGCGGATCTGCGCGACGGACGCGCCCGGATGTGTGGATGCATACAAGGCCACGGCGCCCGAAACGTGCGGAGTGGCCATAGAGGTGCCGTTGTAAGACGAATAAGAGTTGTAAGCCGTTGTCGAGTTGATCGCCACGCCCGGCGCGCCGATGTCTACGGTAGTCGCACCATACTGCGAGAAGCTTGCCAGGGCACCATTCTTATCTATCGCCGCAACCGAAATCACATTGGGAAGATTGTAATTGGCGGGATAGCTCGCGGTAACGTCGTTGTTGGTCCCGGCGTTGCCGGCAGCGGCAATAAACATGATTCCTGCATTGTTGGCGCGGGCGATGGCATCGTAAAGTGCTTGCGAATATCCTCCGCCGCCCCAGGAGTTGTTACTGGCCACGATATTGATCCCGCGGTTTTTCAGGGTAGTGAGATAGTCGACAGCCTTTACTGCATTCGCCGTTGTTCCACCGCGACGGCCGAGAAACTTCGCGGAAATGAGCCGGATGCTCCAGTTTACACCAACAACCCCTTGCCCATTCGCTTTTCCGCCAATGGTGCCCGACACGTGGGTCCCGTGGTCGTCGAGCGAGCCTTTGGTCCCGCCGTCGTAGATGGATGCATCGTTATTGGCAAAATCCCATCCATTGGTATCATCTGTAAGGCCATTCCCATCGTTATCGACACCGTCTGTGGGATCGGCAGGATTAACCCAAACCTGACCTGCGAGATCGGGGTGCGTGAGCTGAATGCCCTCGTCGATCACACCGACGCAAACCGAAGCGAGGCCGGTTTTACCGGCCGCCCAGGCCGCCGCCGCATTACTCCCGTAAGTGCTCGCCGGGCTCGTTGCAGGGCCGTACATTCCCCAGAGTGACCCGTTTGTGAAATAGGTGTCCGTCGAAATGGCGGTATGATAATACACATAATTGGGCTCCGCAAATTCGACGCCCTCAGCTCCTTTGAGCTCCGCGATGGCCTCCAACACATTTTTATTAACCTTCAAAAGCGCCAACCCCTCTTTCTTACCCGCTCGCTCCATCGCTTTTGTCAGGATTTTCTCTACGGGTTGCCCCTTCACTTTGTCGAAAGCCTTTTGCTTTGCAGCAGCCGACACGCCTTCTTTAAACTGGATCAGCAATTCTCCATCCACAAATTCACTTTCACCACTTGTCCGCAACGAGCTACCGGAAGGCTCCGAAGTTGCTGTTGACTGGTTTTCGACGGAATTTTCCTGACATCCTGCGATTGTAAAAGAGATGATCACAGCAGCAATCATCGTCTTAGATGTCAAGAAGTTGTACATACTTTTCATAGATCAGATTTTTAAGGTGCGATTATGATCTAATGTGCAGAAAAATTACTTTACGGTAAAGAGTTCTGTGCAAACGGGTCAAAATAAATTATAAAAAATTTGCGCAACCCAAAAGTTGCATTTATATTTGCAACCATCAAGTTGCATATTTCGATCGTGTATGAAAGGAGATATTTTTCAAGCTATTGCGGATCCGACGAGGAGGGCCATTCTCGTTCTGATCGCGACGCAATCTATGACGCCCAACGCTCTGGCAGAACATTTTGATACTTCCAGGCAGGCGGTTTCGAAGCACATCAAGGTACTCGCCGATTGCGAGCTGCTCACGCAGAATAAGGTCGGGAGGGAGATCCATTATTATTTCAATCCAGCTAAAATGAAAGAGTTCGACCACTGGTTGACACAGTTCAAAAAACACTGGGAAGACCGTTTTAATCAATTAGATCAACTTTTAATCAACCTAAATTCCGATTCAGATGAAAACTAGCTTGGTAATGAATTTTTCGGTAGACAAGGAAAACAATCGTATCAATGTAGAACGCGAATTTGCCGCTCCGGTTGCAAAAGTATGGGCAGCCTGGACACAAAGCGAGTTGCTCGACCAATGGTGGGCGCCGCGTCCATGGAAGGCCCGGACCAAATCAATGGATTTCCGCGAGGGCGGCAGCTGGCTTTACGCAATGGTAGGTCCCGAGGGCGAAGAACATTGGGCGAAACTCGATTACAAGACGATCAATCCGCAGAAAAGCTTTTCGGGTATCGATGCGTTCTGCGACGAGAACGGAAAACTTAACGAGGAGTTCGCCCGGTCTACCTGGACGAATACTTTCACCGAAACCGATGGTAGCACCACCGTTTCCGTGGTGATTCAATACGATAAATATGAAGACATCGAGCAAATCATGCAGATGGGCTTCAAAGAAGGCTTCACGATGGCGCTGGGTAATCTGGACGAGCTATTGGAAAAGTAGTCAGTTCACTTCATCAACAAACAAATGTGCCCTAAACGGCTATCCGCTTAGGGCACTATCTATTCTATGTGGTCTTTATTCAGCGGCCGCAACGTCCTTCCGTGCCACCATGTAATAAACCGGTATCCCCAGCAGTACAATGATTAGCCCCGGCCAGGTATATTCTGGTTTGTAAATAATGAGCAGCACGCAGAATGCGATACCCATGATAATGTAAATGATAGGCAAAAACGGATAGCCGAATGCCTTGTACGGCCTTGGCGCGTCGGGACGCTTTTTACGGAGAATGAATATCCCGATAATCGTGAGCATATAGAACACCACTACTACGAAGGAGATCATATCCAGCAAATTACCATACTTACCGCTCAACGCCCACAATGAGGCGATCACGCATTGCAGCCAAAGGCCGATTTCCGGCACGGCATTCTTGTTCAATTGCCCTACTTTTTTGAAAAACAGGCCGTCCTTGGCCATCGAATAATATACCCGTGCGCCAGACATGATCAGTCCGTTGTCGCAACCGAACGTGGAAATCATGATCATCACAGCGATAACGATCGTGCCGGCATTGCCGAAGATAACGTGCGAAGCGGCTACGGCTACGCGGTCTTTGTCGGCTGCCGCGATTTCCTGCAAGGAGAGCACGCCCGTGTACATCACATTCGTGAGCACGTAAATGACTGTTACGATAATGGTCCCTAACGCGAGGCTGAGCCCAATGTTACGCTGCGGGTTCTTGATTTCCCCCGCAATGAATGTCACATTATTCCAGGAATCGCTGCTGAAAATGGAACCTACCATCGAGGCAGCAATGGCCCCGAATGCAGCGATAGTGGTGTAAGACTCTATGCTGCCATCCGGACTTAGCTTGTGCAGATCCCACATCCCCTCGCCCCAGTTGGCGGCCCATATTTCGGGTTTCATGAAAATCAATCCGAAAACGATGAGGCCTAGAAGGCTTAGAAGCTTGGTTAATGTGAATGTGGTTTGAATTATTTTGCCGCTGTTCACACCACGTGTATTCGTAAACGTCAGCACAACGATGACGACGATGGCCAGTAGCTGAGCGGGACTTATTTTAAGAAAACCAAGGTCCAATGCGACGAGGTCTTCACTGAATTGCGGGATCAGATAGGCCGTAAACTTGGCAAATGCCACCGCTACTGCAGCGATAGTGGCGGTTTGGATGACCGTAAAAAAGCTCCAACCGTACAGGAAACCGATCAGGGGATTATATGCTTCTTTGAGATAGATATACTGACCACCAGCCTTGGGAAACATGGCGCTGAGCTCGCCGTAGCTTAATGCGGCCGTGAGCGTCATGAAACCGGTGATGAGCCACACGAACATCAGCCAGCCCACACTTCCGGTATTGCGCATGATGTCGGCGCTGACAATAAAAATGCCCGATCCGATCATACTGCCGGCTACGAGCATGGTGGCGTCAACAAGACCTAGTGAGGGCTTGAAAGAGGTGTTTTCTTGTGGCATAAAGGGTAATAGGTTATTAGGTCAGGTTTTAAACTGTGTAAACTACGAAGTATTTGGACTACTCACAATATCCCCGCCCCGCCACTCGCTAAAATGGCCCTTTTAACTGCCGCTTCGCCGCCGCTTAGGCAGCCCCACTTAGGCAGCCCCACTTAGGCAGCCCCACTTAGGCAGCCCCACTTAGGCAGCCCCGCCCGGACCGCACCTATTGATACCGCTCGGGATCGTAAAGCGCCACATCCACGGAAGGTTTCACACGCTCCGCCAGTTCGGCCACGATTTTACCGGTGCCGGGACCAAGACTGATACCCATCATGCCATGCCCTCCGGCCACAATCAGGTTGCTCAGCTTTTTGGAATAACCCAAATAGGGCAAGCCATCGGGCGAGCAAGGCCGGAAACCGTGCCAAATGCGATCCTTTTGCGGAACGGCAACATTCAGTTCAGGGTAATATTGCGGGATGGAATTGACGATGCCCTCCACCCTGTTCATATTGATTTGGTTGTTCAGCGGCGCGAGTTCCATTGTGCCGCCGAAGCGGACCTGCCCGTTCATTGGCGTCACGGCCACGCGGGCTTCGAGGAGCAATGCGGGATGGACAATCGGATGCTCAGCGTTTGGCTCCATGAATGAGTAACCTTTGCCGGGCATCACCGGGATGGACAATCCGGCCTGTTTCGCAAGCTGCGGGAGCCACGACCCGCCGGTCATCACGACCAGATCGCCTTCGTAGGTTTTTGCAGCTGTTTTTACTCTTTTGATCTCTCCGTTTTGAACGTCAAAACCTGTTACTTCTGCTTTTTTGACTATTTCAGCGCCGAGCGCAGTAATGCTTTTGATCAAACCATTGACCAATGCAGTCGGGTACAAATGGGCGTCACAGCGGTAATGCACCGCTCCCGCAACGTCGAGTTTAATACCCGGTTCCAATGCCTGCACTTGCTCGCGGTCGAGCATTTCGATATCGAGACCTAATTGCTGCCCTTGTTTGCCGACATGGATTTCCTCTTCACCGGTTTTGTCGGATTTATAGAGCATTAATATCCCCTTTTCTTCCAGTCCAAAATCCAGTTTTTCGTCGCGAACGAGGTCTTCGTAAAGCTTTTTACTCAACAAATGATAATCCCTCAAATGCGGTGCCGCCCGTTCGACGTTGGCTTCGGTCGCCGCTTTCATGAATTTGAGCCCCCATGAAATAAGGGAAAAATCAAGGGATGGTTTTACATAAAAGGGGCTGCGGCTGTTGAACATCCATTTGATACCCTTCGAAATCATCCCCGGAGCAGCGAGCGGGATAAAATGGCTCGGTACGATCATGCCCGCATTGCCGATCGAGCAGTTATCGAACAGGTCTCCCTTATCGAGCAGGGTCACGCTCCATCCGCTTTTAAGCAAATAATAGGCCGAAGCCAAACCCGAAATTCCGCCACCGATGATGACGGCGCTGCCTCTTTTTGTAGTCATTTGAATTGAAATCTTTAAAAACCCTATATCACCTGGAAACCAAATGCATAAGGGTCTTCTTCGTCGTCGATGAAGATGGTATTGTGGCCGGTGATGACAGCCCAGCCTTCGATGCCGGGGATCATAGCGGGCTTATCCCCTATTGTTGTCTCTTCTTCCACCGTCCCGATGAATTTGGAACCGATAATGCTTTCGTGTACGAAGCGATCGCCTTTTTTAAGCTTTCCCTTCGCATGCCACTGCGCCATACGCGCAGACGTGCCCGTACCGCAGGGCGAACGGTCGATGGCCTTGTCGCCGTAGAACACCGCATTGCGCGCTGTGGAGGTTGGGTCTAATGGCTCGCCGGTCCAGAGGAAATGGCTCAGGCCATTGATATGCTCGTTTTCGGGGTGAACGAATTTATACTGCTCATTCATCCGCTTCCGGCACACGCGGCTCCAACTGATCAGCTGGTCGGCGGTGTAGTTTTCAATGCCTTTGAAATTCTCCTGCGGATCGACGATCGCGTAGAAGTTGCCTCCATAGGCAACATCCACGGTTAATGTGCCCAGGTCGGGGCATTCAACCGTCAGCTTTTCAGCCGCCAGGAATGATTTTATGTTGATGAGCTTAACAGACTTCACCTTCCGGCCTTCCTGTATATATTCCACCAACACCAATCCGGCGGGCGTTTCGAGGCGCAGTTTGCCCGGAACTTTCGGCGTTACCAACCCTTCTTCAATGGCAATGGTAACCGTACCAATCGTCCCATGGCCGCACATGGGCAGGCAGCCGCTGGTTTCTATATATAATACCCCAATATCATTCGCAGGGTCGATGGGCGGATAGAGAATGCTGCCACTCATCATGTCATGCCCGCGGGGTTCGAACATCAAGCCCTTACGGATCCAGTCGAATTCCCTCAAAAAATGGAGCCTGCGCTCCATCATGCTGTTGCCCTCGAGGAGCGGCCCGCCACCTGCGACTACGCGTACGGGATTCCCGCAGGTGTGGGCGTCGATACAGAAAAAAGTTTTACGCATAAAGGCTCCCGGGCTGTTCTTACAGCGCCGATTTGGTTATTTCATTATCCACCGTCCGCCAGATTCCCAGCGGGTTGGCATTTTTTAATTCGTCCGGTAAAAATTCGTCGGGCCAGTTCTGGAAGCTTAATGGGCGGGTAAACCGCTTGATCGCATCCGGACCTACGGAGGTAAACTGGCTGTTGCTCGACGACGGGAATGGCCCGCCGTGGTGCATGGATTTGCACACCTCAACGCCCGTAGGGAAGTTGTTGAAGATAATACGCCCGCATTTATTCTGAATAGAAGCTACCAGCTCGCGATGCGAGGCAAGGTCTTCACTGGTTGCCAGCAATGTAGCAGTCAGCTGACCGTGCAGTTTTTCCGTTACCGCCAACACTTCCTCTGCATTGCGACATTTCACGATCAGTGCGAATGGCCCGAAAACTTCGGTTTGCAACTCGTCGTTGATCAGAAAATCAACGCCCGAAACGGTAGCTACCGTAGCTGCGCCATGACCGTCCGCGGCTTCGTTGGCAGCCACAGCCACCAACTCCACACCCGACTGGCCAATCATCTTCTCACGGTTACCGCGGTATGCGACCGCAATACCCGCATTCAGCATCGGCGCCGGAAGGATATTCACGATCTCCTGGTTCAATGCTTCGATGAAGCCATCCAATGCAGGGTTATCTTCCGTGATCAGTAAACCGGGGTTGGTACAGAACTGTCCTACACCCAATGTCAGCGACCCGGCATATTGTTTCGCCAACTCGCCACTGGCCGTGTTCAGCTTGCCTGGCAGCAGGAATACGGGATTAACGCTTCCCATTTCTGCAAATACCGGAATGGGTTCCTTGCGCTTGTTAGCGACGTCGACCAATGCCAGTCCGGCACGGTTAGAACCGGTAAAACCAACGGCCTTAATCACCGGATGGGCAACCAATGCCTGTGCTTCCTCGATGGTATCCGTGAAAATATGGGCAAATGTCCCTTCCGGAAAACCACTTTTGGCAACCCCGCGACTAATGGCATCCGCCATGATCTGCGAGGTTTTCGGATGACCGGGATGTGCTTTCACCACCACAGGACAGCCCGCTGCAATAGCGCTCGCTGTGTCTCCGCCCGCAGTAGAGAATGCAAACGGGAAGTTACTCGCACCAAAAACGGCCACCGGACCGAGTCCTACATTCGTTTTGCGGATATCAGGCTTGGGCACGGCGCGTTGCGGATTGGCGGTATCGATGCTCGCATCCAGCGAATAACCTTTTTCCACCGCTTCGGCATAGCTCCTCCATTGAAACACAGTCCGAGCTTTTTCGCCATTAAGGCGCGCCTCGGGCAGGTTGGATTCGGCCATGGCAGTTTGCACGAGCTCGGGACCAAGCGCTTCGATCTCGTCGGCGATGGTGTTCATCAATGCAACCCGGCGGCGTAAAGCGTAGGCGTTCATCGCTACGAATGCCTCCTGGGCTTTTTCAAGAATAAGGTCTAAATCGGACAATTTCATAATTTGATGTTTTGACAAAAGGGTAACAATCCTAGCCTCGAAATCTAACGATATCCAAAAGCTTTTTTGTCAATATTACAGTTATTGGCTGGGTTGAGACCATCCGTAGAACAGGAAACCCCTCCGGTTGCCCAATATTTGCATTACCGGATCTTGCGACAAACATCCCATTTCCACAAGTATTGCGGTGCGCTGCACCTCCTGAATATCACAAGGCGCAGCGCACCGCAATATTTATAGAAGGGTGGAATTACGCTACCGAAGTGTCAACCGTCAGATTCAGATAATCCGGCAATTCAGGTTGCGTGGCGATGGCCTGATCGATGATAGCGAGTACCCTCTCACGCTCCGCACCAGCAAGTGGCAGACGTGGCGCGCGTACGTATTCGGAGCCGATACCCATTTTAGCAGCTGCCAGTTTGATATTTTGTACCAGTTTAGGATGAATATCGAGTTCCAGCAATGGCAGGTACCAGCGGTAGATCGCCAACGCCTCCTTATATTGGCCCGCTTTCACCAGGTTGAAGATCGCAACGGTTTCTTTAGGGAATGCATCCACGAGGCCGCCGATCACGCCATCCGTGCCAAGCATTACTTCTTCCATAATCAATGTGTCCACGCCGCAGAACACACGGAAACGGTCGCCGAACTTGTTGAACAGGCGCGTTACGTTACTTACGTCGCGGGTAGATTCCTTAATGGCGTGGATATTCGGAACTTTGGCCAGTTCTTCGAACATATCCAGCGTTACCTCGATCTTGTAGTCGAAAGGATTATTATAGATCATGATCGAAAGCGATACACTTTCGGCGATCGTCTTAAACCAGGTCACTGTCTCGTCGTTGTCCGCTTTGTAACGCATCGGCGGAAGGATCATCAGACCATCAGCACCAACACTTTCGGCTTCTTTCGCAATGCTCACCGCCTCGGCAGTAGATTGCTCCGCAATACCGAGAACTACGGGCAGACCAGCAGGAAGGGCTTGTTTAGCATATTTCACCAGCTCCATTTTTTCGGCCCTGGTGAGTGTACTGGCCTCCCCGAGCGAACCGCCAACGATCACCCCGGTTATACCTGCTTCAACCTGCGCTTCGAGGTTCTTGCCGAACAGCTCAAAATCAACCGTATCATCTGATTTGAATGGCGTCACCAACGCGGGGAAAATGCCGTACCATGCTTCTTTGTTCATATCCTGCTTATGTTAAAAATTTTAGTTCAAAATTAATCCATGCTTCCATGCGGATATTCACATGTTTTAATCAATTCCTTACATATTTTAACATACTCCTGAAAATCCCCTCAAAGCTTGTTTTCGACGAACACTACCTGTGCCAATACTGTTTCTCATTTATATGGGGCAGGAAGCCCATAATGTGTCGCATCAAGATTGGTAAAGTTCCAATGAAAAACGGTTTGCACTGCACTTTTTACATTGTCAGGGCAATTTCCAGGCAGGTAAAGAAAATGTATCAACGAAACCGGATTTTCTTTCACTAGGGCCAAAACAGGACGAAAACGGATTTTAATGCCTAATTTTGATGCTCAAACATGGCTGCCCTGTTGCATGCCGCTTGTTCCTGCTAACCCATAATCTTAACATTTATCTTTAATCTATGTCATCTTTTGAAAACGAAAGCCCCATCCGCGTACTGGTAGTCGGTTGCGGGAATATGGGTGCTTCCCATGCCTTTGCTTACCAGCTTCTGGACGGTTTCGAGATCTGCGGGATCGTTTCGACAGGAAAAAGCAAAGAGGTACTCAATGAGAAACTCGGCGGCGGTTATGCCCTTTTCAATGACTACGAAACAGCATTGAATGAGACGAAGCCCGATGCGGTCTGCATTTCAACCTACCCGGATACCCACGAAGATTTCGCGGTGAAGGCACTGGAAGCCGGTGCGCACGTGTTTATCGAGAAACCGCTTGCCGACACCGTTGAAGGCGCGAAACGAGTAGTGGAAGCCGCCAAAAAGGCCAATAAGAAAGTTGTAGTAGGTTACATCCTGCGCGTACACCCGTCGTGGGAACGTTTCGTAACCGAAGCGCAAGGCCTGGGCAAACCGCTGGTTATGCGTATGAACCTCAACCAGCAAAGCCACGGCTACATGTGGGGCGTTCACCGGAACCTGATGAAGAGCCTCAGCCCGATCGTCGATTGCGGCGTGCATTATATTGATGTGATGTGCCAGATGACCCGCTCGAAACCGCTCCGCGTAAATGCGATCGGTGCGCGCCTTACCGAGGATATTCCGGCCGGAAATTACAACTATGGTCAACTTCAGATCTGGTTTGAAGACGGTTCGGTAGGCTGGTACGAAGCCGGCTGGGGCCCGATGATCAGCGAAACGGCGTTCTTTGTGAAAGACGTGATCGGGCCGAAGGGTTCAGCGTCGATTGTTGCCAAAGATGCGGGCGGCACCGGAAAATCATCGTCCGTAGAAGCACATACGAAGACCGAGTCAATACGTGTACACCACGCTGATCTGAACGGTTCGGACGAATTTGTGAAAGAAGACACCTGGATCAACCTGGAAGACGAGCCGGACCACCAGGAGCTATGTAACCGAGAGCAACGTTACTTCCTGCGGGCAGTCACCGAAGATCTCGACCTAACCGACCATTTGCAGGATGCCGTGATGAGCCTTCAGATCGCATTCGCCTGCGACGAGTCGGTGAAGACCGGCCGCACCGTGGACCTGGCCTGATCATATGCTGCTTTTTCAAAGCCCTGCTTTCAGATCTGAAAGCAGGGCTTTTTTTATAGAATTTTAGCTTGAAACCGGCCGTATTATACCCAATAATTATAGGATTTTTGCAAAATACCGTCGTTCAAATTAGACCTGTGAACAACGGTCATTCTGTCCTAAATTACCATATAACTGACTGATACATTGCAAATAGTGATAATTTTGTACAGTTCAAATGCAAACGTTTGCATAAATAATTCTGCATTTTTCCTTCCCCTTTATTCGAAATCTATTGTTAAATATTATAATATTGCAACGCGTTTTTCTTAAAGACTTTTATTAACGCCAACTGGCGACACCAATTATTTTTAACCATTTGCCTGGCAGATGATCGGCTGCAGCCCCGAAAGTCCGCCATTCATTCCAGCCTCCGTCGGAGAAAACGTGACGTTATCTTTTGCCTTATTGACATAGTGCAGTCAGGACTTGTGATCATGATTTGATTTCAAAAACCTTGGCAGGGATAGTCGCGGCATTCATGGAATGTGATTTATTGAATACCAACTATAATTATTTAACTACTCACCGAAACATTTTAACTGTAAACCGTAAACTATGACTAAACAAAAAACGCAAAAGCCTAACGAACAGACATCTATGACTAAAATTCGTGTTTTCCAAGACTGCATGAGAAACGTTTAACAAGCCTTACTACATGAAAAATACCGATACCCACCAGTGGTTGCTCCAAATGAGGAGCATCCGTAACTCTCTATTGCTCCTGCCCGCGCTCGCAAGCCCATTGCTGGTGAACGCAGCCCTCGCCAACTCCGGCATTACAACGACGATCCGTGCTGACAAAACGATCAAAGGAAAAATCACCGACAAGGAAACCAACGATGGTCTTCCAGGTGTGAACGTTGTTGTGAAAGGCACCAGCACTGGTACCACCACCGACGGAGACGGAAACTACACCCTTTCTGTACCTGATAATGCTACACTGGTTTTCAGCTTCGTAGGTTACCTCAGCCAGGAAGTGGTTGTCGGCAACCGCACTTCCCTCGACGTTTCATTAGCTACCGACTCTAAGGCACTTAGTGAAGTAGTCGTGATCGGGTACGGTACCGCGAAGAAATCCGACCTTACCGGTTCCGTAGGTTCCGTCAAAGAAGAACAGCTGAGAGAGCGTCCTGCTCCCTCATTGAACCAGGCATTGCAGGGTAAAATCTCGGGTGTGCAGGTGAACGTCAACTCGGGTCGTCCGGGTGGCCGTGCCAACGTACGTATCCGTGGTTTCAGCTCCATTAACTCGTCCAACAACCCGTTGTACGTAGTGGATGGTGTAATGCTCCCACAAGGTAACCAGAACCAGCAAAGCCAGGCAATCGACTTCATTAACCCCAACGACATTGTGTCTGTGGAGGTGTTGAAAGATGCTTCATCGACGGCGATCTATGGTGCGCGTGGTGCCAACGGGGTGATCATGATCACAACCAAAAGAGGTAAATCGGGCGAAAGCACCATAACCTACGGCCTCGACCTGAGCGTACCGACAGCCGGTCCGAAAAGAGCTAAAGTATTGAACGCCCAGCAATATATGGACGTGGAAGACCTCGCTTACAAGAACATGGAGAAGTTCGACAAGGCGGGCTGGGATGCTAAAAAATATGTTACGCACGATCCGCAGGTGCGTCGTGCCGCATTGGCAGCTGCTCACCCCGACGTTTTCACTAAACGTGCGGATGGTACGTTTGCGCCCAACTACGACACCGACTGGTTCGATGAATCGACTCAGCACCGTGTTTCTCAAAACCACCAGCTCGGCTTCAGCGGCGGTAACGAAAGAACAACCTACTCGTTGTCACTCAACTACCGCGACGACCAGGGTCTGATCAAGACGTCTTACCTAAAACGTTATTCAACCCGTTTCAGCATCGACGACCAGGTGAAGAAATGGTTACGTCTGGGTGGTACTTTGAGCTACAACAACCAGGCCGAAAACCTGGTCGACATCAACGACGCCGTGCCTCGCCAGATGGTGGAAGACTTCCCTTTCCTTCCAGTGAAATGGCCGGACGGAACGTATGCCAACAACCGCGACTATCCCGGTGCAGAAGGTTCTATGAGCTCGGTACACCGTCTGAACGGTCGCAAGTTCAACCTGAACACGCAAACAACCCTGGGTAGCCTCTACGGAAACGTTACACTTGCAAAAGGCCTTGAATTCCGTTCGGTACTGGGTATTAACGTGATCAACCAGGAAGTTAACCAGTCGCAAACGCGTACACTCACGCCGGGTGAACTGGGTACAGCGAGAAAAGAGAACAGAAAAGAGACGTTCTGGTCTTGGGAAAACTTGTTGACCTATAACAAAACATTCGGCATCCACTCGATCAATGCTCTTGCCGGTATCTCATGGCAGGAAACGAATGTGGCTACAACCGGTGTAGGTGCTCAGAACTTCTCGACCGACTACTACACTTTTGACAACCTCGGTGCGGGATCGGTAGCGCCTTCGTCCAACCCATATGTGTCAGGTGCGTCGCGTTTTGCATTTAACTCGTACTTCGGTCGTTTGAACTATACCTTGCTCGACAAATACCTGGTAACAGTGACAGGCCGTGCGGATGGTTCTTCGAAATTCGGTGATAACCATAAGTTTGCATTCTTCCCGTCGGCCGCCCTTGCCTGGAAAGTGTCTGATGAAGAGTTCCTGAAAGGCAACCCGATCATTTCAAGCTTGAAAGTTCGTACCAGCTACGGTCTGACGGGTAACTCGGAAATTCCTCCATACTCGTCGCTCGGCTTGTTGCGGTCTAACTACGCTACTATTTACGGCGACACGCGTTTCGGTGGAACAGGGATCAACAGGCTTGCCAACAACGATTTGCGCTGGGAAAAAACAGCACAAACCGACGGTGGTCTGGAAATCAGCTTCCTGAAAGGCAGAATCTCACTCGAAGCGGATTACTACTACCGCAAAACTACCGACATGCTCCTAGATGCGCCCGTACCACGTACAAGCGGCTACGCGACCATCCGTCGTAACATCGGCTCAATGGAGAACAAAGGTTTCGAATTTGGTTTGAACACGGTTAACATCGAGAAGCAAAACTTCTCATGGAACACCAGCTTCAATATCTCGTTCAACAGAAACAAAGTATTGTCGCTGGCAACCCCTGCGGACATCTTCGGAGTGGGCGGTCCTTCGATCACCAACCAAACCAGCGTTATCCGCATCGGCGAACCGGCAGGTGCATTCTGGGGACTTACCCGTCTGGGAACTTGGAGCGAAGCTGAGGCCGATCAGGCTGCCAAATTCACCAGCTACCGTGGTAACCTGAAAATGCTGCCAGGTGATATCAAATACAAAGACGTGAACGGCGACAATGCGATCACCGATGCCGACCGCGGCATTATCGGTAACGGTTCTCCGAAAGGATGGGGATCACTTTCCAACAGCATCCGTTTCCATGGCTTCGATTTGACCCTCGACCTGCAATTCTCGTATGGAAACGACCTGATGGACATGAACCTGCACGCCAGCGAAGACCGCCAGGCATTGGCTAACAGCTACGCGACCGTGCTGGATGCATGGACTCCTCAAAACCAGAACACGCCGATCGCTCAAATCCGCGATACCAAAGCTGGTTACGTAACCAACGTGGACACCCGCTGGATCTTCGACGGATCGTTCATCCGTGGCCGCAACCTGCTGCTGGGTTACAACATCCCATCGGAAATTGCCAGCAAGTTGAAAATGAGCAAACTGAGACTTTATGTTTCTGCTCAGAACTTCTTTATCATCAGTAAGTATCCGTTCGGCGACCCAGAGCAAACCCCTATCCGCGGTGGCGATGCCGACAACGTATTCTCACAAGGTATGATCTGGCACAGCTATCCTAAACCAACCACGTTCCTGGGAGGTATTCAGGTTGCATTCTAATCAACGGGACCGTTGTTCTATTCAAAATGACATTCAGCATGAAACTTAATAACAAAAAATTCTATCAACTTTTGCTCTGCGGAGCGATCCTGCTGGGACCGACAGCCTGCTCCGATTTCCTCGATGAGCAGGATCCGTCGAACCTTCAACCGGATACCTTCTACACCATCCCTGACCACGCGGAAGCGGCCATTGCAGCTACTTATGCGGATACGCGTTTCTTCGGCGATGGTGCGGGTATCTTCTCAGCCAACTGGCAAATGCTCGAAGCCCCTACCGGTACCGCTACCACCGAAACAGGCCAGAACTCCGACCTGAACAACTTGTACGCCCTCATTTACGACGGTAACACAGGGCACATCAGCAACTGGTGGAACGGCTTGTACCGTGTGATCGCGAATGCGAACCTGGCAATCGAAAAGATCCCGGGTATCCAGTTCCCGGCTGCCAACGAATCTCAGAAAGTGAGACTGCTCGGCGAAGCACGCTTCCTTCGTGCATGGGCTTACTTCTATGCGGTAAGGTTGTGGGGCGATGTGCCTTTGATCACCAAGCCACAGACGGCCGAGTCCGAGGACTTCTTCGCTGCAAGAACACCTCAGGAGGAAGTTTACAAATTGATCGTCGAAGACCTCCAAGCTGCCGAAGCTGCCGGTTTTGCTGATTTCAACACCAATGGACGTGTGTCAAAAATGGCGGTGAAGGCTTACCTGGCGAAAGTATACCTGACAATGGCAGGTTTTCCTTTGTCGAAGGGACAGTCGCATTACAAGCTGGCAGCGGACAAAGCGCTTGAAGTAATCAAATATGCGAAGGCTAACCCTTCTACCCTGGGCCTGTTCGCTACTTATAAGGAGTTGCACGATGAGAAACTGAAAAACCGCATGGAGCACCTGTTCCAGATTCAGTACAACACCGCGGTGGCAGGTTTCCCGCTGAACGATTTCTTCCCGAACTTCAAAGCGGTAACCTACTCGGGACCTTCCGGAACCGGCAGCACAGTGCCTACATTGTCGTTCTACAACTCATACGAGACAGGCGACCTTCGTACCAAAGATCAGGACGGCTGGTTCTACACCAGCTACTATACCAATGGTACCGGCGATAAATTTGAATTGGGCGCTCCTTACGTGTTCAAGTACTTCAACATCGCTGCGTTGGGCGGACCGGGCATTACGCCTACCCGTTTGAACAACCTGAACGTAAACCAGATGCGCTATGCCGACGTACTACTTATGTATGCAGAAGCACAGGCGGAATTGGGTACTGTTGATCAGGAAGCCTACGATGCATTCAAAGCCATCCGTGACCGTGCCAAGCTGAAAACTCCGGCAATCGGCACATTCACTCCTGCTTCTTTCAAAGAAGCGGTTTGGCGCGAGCGTTGGTATGAATTTGCTTACGAAGGCATTACCTGGTTCGACATGGTACGTTTGCGTAAGGTGTTCGTTGAGGCGAGCAAAACTTTCGACAACTTCGTGGGCCACAAAAACATGAACGTGAGCGGTGGTGCTGCATTGCAGGAAAAACACCTGTTGTTCCCGTTGGGTATCCAGGAAATGAGAAACAATCCGAACCTGAAACCTCAGAACCCGGGTTACCAGCAATAATTTCTTATCTGCTTTATAAAAGCCGGCGCTCATCTGAGGGCCGGCTTTTTTCGTTCTTACAACTGAGCCCCGCCCCGAAAGTCATTTTCTCTTATATTCACAGCCTAAGTTTACCAAAGCGATTTGTAAATGTCGGAAAGGAGTTGTGTTGCCACCCGGTGCCGTTTATGTTTCAGGATAGTCCTGCTATGCCTGATCACCGGCATTGTGCATGGGCAGCTGGTCGTTACCAACCCGGTATCAAACCAGGTAATGCAGCGCAATGCATCGGGCACGGCCTCCATTTCAGTAACTGCCTATGCGCATTACCCCTATACCCGGGTCAACGCCGCATTGATCCCCATCGAAGGCAATGAGAACGTCGTGCAGGAAAGACAGTTTGATTCAAATCAGTTGGCCCAGGGGTTTTTACATGCAACATTCATCGCCCGCACCGGCTGGTACCGCCTCGAACTAACCGGCACTACCGCCAACGGCATAACTGATTCAGCGGTGGTGGACCGAGTGGGCGTGGGTGAAGTGTTCCTCGTAACCGGCAATTCCAATGCAATGGGCCTGCGCGGCCTCGGTGCAAAAGACGCCTCTTCCAATATAGTATCCTTCAATGCGCTCAACAAAACCCTCAACAACGAAAACATTACCATAGCCCCCGACGGCCCTATGCCGGCTCCACGCTTCGAACCACTGAAAAGCGGCAGCAACGTTTTCCCGAATGGCGAAACTTCGTGGTATTGGGGTGAGCTGGGGGATTTGTTATTCCAAAGATGGAGAACACCGGTATTGTTTTTCAATGCCGCCTGGGCAGCCGCTAATGCGGAAAACTACCGAGATGCAGCTTCCGGAAAGGATGCTTATAATTTGTATGTAGGAAAATTCTGGCCCAACCGGCAGCCTTACAGCAATATCGTCAACACGATGCGCTACCTGACTTCACTCACCGGCGTAAGGGCGGTACTGTGGGCGCACGGTGAGAATGATGCGCAGTTGGGCTTCACCGAAGCACAATATTTCGATGGTATCCGGACGCTCATCCAGAATAGCCGCAGGGATTCGGGGTACAATATTGCCTGGTACATTGCACGCAACTCCGCCAGTAATCAGCAAAAGGATCCCTACTTGCCCATTCTGAATGCGCAAAACCGCTTGATAGCCCAGCGCGGTTTCAATGCGTTCCAGGGTCCCTACCTGGACACCATCCAGATACCACGCCCCACTTCCGCACATTTTGAAAATGTACCCGGCGGCGTTCAGGGACTTACGCTGGCGGCCACAGCCTGGAACAGGAGCCTGGCCGACACTGCCGTGGCGAAGACCATTCCTTTGCAGCCCTCATACGCATTACACGCAGGCGTGACGCCCGCACGCGTGTATCCGGGCGCGACGTTCAGCCTTCCCTTCATGATCACCGGCAATGCACCCGCTGCATTGCAAATCATAGCCGAGCTGCTGGATGCCCAAGGGCAGTTCGTTGCCAATGTGGGCACAGGCACCGGCAGTCCATTTAAAATACAAATGCCTTCGGACATCGGTGACGGGAAGTACTACATCCGGCTCGCAGGCCTCAATCCAATCCTGCCCGGCGGCGTCTCCCAGCCAATTTACGTGGAACGCTCGTCGAGGACGATTAAATACGTCAATACCATCGGCGTGCGAAATACGGGCAGCGCTATTCATGTATCCTGGGCCGTGGCACCGGCACCCGGCCTCACGTCCATGACCGTCCAGAAAACGACCGATGGTCTGCAATACACCAATGTTGAAAGCTTCCCTGCGCCAGCGCCCGACGCATCGGGAGTATTTGCCTTCACAGACAACAATCCAGGCAGCGGGACTATTTTTTACAGAATAAAAATGGTGTATGGTAATGGCACGATTGCCTATTCGACTATCGTAACACTATTTCGCGATGGTGCCCCCGCTCCGTGGACCGTTTTTCCTAACCCCGTTACGCAGCAGCAATTTTACATTGTTCCCACCGTCGACATGGGAGTTACCTGCCGCCTTTTTGACGCGGCCGGGCGTGAACATCCTATTCAAACATCGGCACGTGAAGCGGTAGGGCTGCTATCTGTTCGTCCGCGTTACGCATTACCCGCCGGAAAATATATCCTTCAAATGACATCCGCTGGCAAAACGAGTGCACAAAGCGTTGTTTTCTATTAATACAACATATATCTTACTAATAATCAACAGCTTCCAACTATTCCCGAACCCGGCGTGTCCATAAAAACGATTCCCCGTTCTTGAAACCGCAAATTTTGATGCTATGAAAAGATTATTACCCCTTTTTCTCTTCGCGCTCCTGATTAATGCCTGTAAAACCAGCGAGAGCCCCGTCCCGCTTCAAATTTCCGGCGCCAACCTGCAAGACTACCACATCATTTCCATCGCTTTCGACGCGAAGGGCACCGCGTGGCTCGGAACGCTTAGCCAGGGGCTCATCCGGCATAGCGGCACGAGCATCGCCGTTTTTGATTCTACCAACTCTATCTTGAACAAAGCAGCCATCTGGGACATTGAAGTTGATAAAAAGGGAAACGTCTGGCTCGGAACCGACGCGCTGATCAAATATGACGGCTCGAAATTTACGCGGTACGAGTCGGGGCTGTACAACCTGCCGCGCAATGCGGTGCGCTCGCTGGCTATCGACGGGGCCGATAATGTGTGGTTTTCGGCAGGTGCTTCCCGGCAGGGCGGTTTGGTCAAATATGATGGCAGCCGCTTTACCGCATTCACGCCGGAGAATTCCAAACTTCCGGGCAATCTGATAGCAGGCATTGCCATCGATCAGAAAAATACTGTTTGGGTTGCGCTCAACGATGGGGTTACCGCTACCTCGATTGTGCGTATCAGCGACGGTAAATGGGACATTTTCGGAGAAAAAGAACTCGGTTTTAATCCGTACTACTACGGCAACATCGTGATCGACAAAAACAATGACTTGCTGGCTTCTATCAATTACGGGCTATCCAGTACCATTGTGCCCGGTCGCCCGCAGATTTTCAGGTTCAACGGACAATCGACCCAGGTTATCAATCTCCCGGACGAGAATAAAAAGTCGTACATGACTCAACAGGTCTTCGCCGATCGCGATAACCGGATCTGGGCCGCGTTTTGGGACGATAAAGAATATGGCGTTTTCCGGAACGGGAAATGGGAGCTGAAAGATCTTGAGGAGAGCGGCGGCATATTTGCCATCAACCAGAGCCCGTCGGGCGAAATCTGGCTCGGGGCGGGCAAAGGTGTTTATATTTTGAAGTAAAAAAATGCCACGCTGAGCGAAGTGCGGTACAGTTCCGCGCTTCGCTCAGCGTGACATGAATATTTTAATCTTCGAACAGGCTTCCCAAGCCTCCGATTACCGAACCGCTTTCTTTCCTTGCATTTGGCCCTCCAACTGAAAGTCGCTGGATCAGTTTAGAAATCGGCATCGACTGCACCCAGCAACGGCCGGTACCGCGCAATGTGGCCAGGAACATCCCTTCCCCACCAAAGACCATCGATTTCAGACCGCCCGAACGTTGGATATCAAAGCTCAGCGATTGCTCAAACGCCACCACGCAGCCGGTATCGACGCGCAGCGTTTCATTATTCAGCTGTTTTTCCATCACCACGCCACCCGCATGTACGAATGCCATCCCATCGCCTTTCAGCTTTTGTAGTATAAAACCTTCCCCGCCAAACAATCCCGATCCGAAACGCTGGTTGAAATGGATTTTCATGCTGGTACCCATGGCTGCGCAAAGGAAACCGTCTTTCTGCACGATCAGCTCGTTGCCATAGATTTTGGACAAGTCGATCGGCATAACCGTTCCCGGATAAGGCGCCGAGAATGCCACTTTCTTTTTACCAACGCCCCGGTTGGTGAAATGCGTCATAAACAGCGATTCGCCGGTAATCAGGCGGGTTCCTGCCTGAAAAATCTTGCCCATAATGCTCTGGTTCGCTTCCGAGCCATCACCCATTTTGGTTTCGAACTGAATGCCGTCTTCCATAAAAAGCATAGCACCCGCTTCGGCGATCACGGTTTCGTTCGGATCTAATTCGATTTCAACGACCTGGATGTCGTCGCCGATGATTTTGTAATCGATTTCGTGTGAGATCATTTTTTCGTAAAAGGTTTTATAGGTTGGTCAAAACGATTGCAGCCTGCTATTCTTCCTCCTCCTCTTCTTCCTCGGAAGTCTTTTTCTTTGATTTCCGGGTTTTCCGACCAGGGATATCCTCGCGGTCACGGAGTTTTTTGTCATCCACATTTTTATTCAAAAATTCATTGATACGGTCCATATCAAAGCTCGTGGTGATCTCACCGAAAGAGTTGATCTGGATATCAAAACCTTCCAGGTCTTTGTGCACGCGTGGTTTTTCCGGTGCAGGCTTGGACGTTTCCGATTGTTTTTTCTTAGCCATGTGTTTGATGCCAATGGGCCGCAGCGCGGTCCGTTATTCACTTGTTACGAAAATATGCAATGATCCCCGCCGTGCCAATGTAATTTGATCCTGCGGTCTGTGCTGCCTTATGCCAGCCTTATTTGGGCTGACAAACGGCTGAGTGCTGTTTCGAGCCTTCTCACGACCTCGTCCTTTCCGAGTATTTCCATGATGATCATCAAATCCGGGCCAGCACCTGCACCGGTCACTGCAAGTCGCAATGCCTGCATGATCTTGCCCATTTTGATACCCAGCGATTCCATGGTCGCGGACAGCACTTCCTTAATATCGTGAGCTACGAAATTTCCTTCAAAACCAGCCAGCGCCTCTTTGAAACCTCCGATTGCGTTCACGGCCTCTTCGTTCCATTTCTTGATCACCACATCCTGGTCGAACTCCTCCGGCGCCGCAAACAAAAAGAGCGATTCCGACACGATCTCTTTAACGAAGTGTACGCGGTCTTTCAGCAAATGTACGATCTGCACGAGCTGATCGTCGTTTACATTAATGCCTTTTGCGCTATACAACGGTTTCAATTGCTCAATAATGGCGGCATCGTCCAGTTGTTTCAGATATTGTTGGTTGAACCAGTTTGCCTTCTGGATATCGAACCTCGCGCCCGCTTTATGCACGCGCTCGAAGCTGAATGAGGCAATGAGCTCATCCATGCTGAAAATCTCCTGCTCGGTACCTGCGTTCCAGCCGAGCAATGCCAGAAAGTTGGCAGTAGCGCCGGGTAGATAACCTTCTTCGCGGAAGCCACGGGCTTTATCGCCGGTATTTGGGTCGGTCCATTCCAATGGGAAGATCGGGAAGCCACCCAGGTCGGCGTCGCGTTTCGAGAGCTTTCCGTTACCATCCGGTTTGAGGAGCAGCGGCAAATGCGCGAACTGCGGCATGGTGCTTTCCCAGCCCAGGTAGCGGTATAGCAGTACGTGCAGCGGAGCCGACGGCAGCCATTCTTCGCCGCGGATCACGTGGGTAATGCCCATCAAATGGTCGTCCACGATGTTGGCCAAATGGTAAGTGGGCATTCCATCCGATTTCAAAAGCACTTTATCATCGATCTGGGACGAATGCACTACCACCCAGCCACGGATCAGGTCGTTGAAACGGATATCCTCCTTCGGGCTGATCTTCATCCGGATCACATAGGGATCGCCACTTTCGAGGCGTGCTTTGGTTTCCTCTGCCGAGAGCGTGAGCGAGTTGGTCATTTCGGTGCGTGTGATCGCATTGTATTGCACGGCAGCTACTTTGGCAGCCTCCAGGCGCTTACGCATATCGTCCAGCTGTTCGGGCGTATCGAAAGCATAATATGCTTTCCCTTCCTGAACGAGCCTTTCCGCATATTCGCGGTACATTTCTTTTCTTTCCGATTGCCGGTAAGGCGCGTGCGGTCCGCCTTGCTGCGGGCCTTCATCTATTTCAATACCCAGCCACTCCAGCGCTTCCAGAATGTATGCCTCGGCGCCCGGAACGTAGCGGTTCTGGTCGGTATCTTCGATGCGAAGCAGCATCTGGCCGCCTTGCTGGCGTGCAAACAGGTAGTTATACAGGGCCGTACGCACACCGCCCGCATGCAGCGGACCGGTAGGGCTAGGCGCAAAACGCACCCTGACAGGTTTGTTATTCATTTATTCAAAAAATTAAGTTCAATGGTATTTGTCAGGTGTTATTCACCCGCGTCACTCGACCGCAACAACCGATATTTCAACGTTAACGTCCTTCGGCAAGCGCGCTACCTGTACGGTCTCGCGGGCGGGAGGATCTTTCGTAAAAAAGCCGCCGTAGATTTCGTTTACAGCGGTGAAGTCGTTCATATCGCGGAGGAAAATACTGGCTTTCACCACATTATGAAACCCAAGACCTGCCGCTCCCAGGATATGCCCGATATTTTGCATGACCATCCCGGTTTCTGCCTTAATATCCCCGGACTTCGCCAGCTCGGCAGCGATTTGCCCTGAAACGTACACAGTACCATTTACTTTAACAGCCTGGCTGTAAGGACCAATGGGGGCCGGTGCTTTATCTGAAAATATGATTTGCTTGGGCATAGTTGACAAGAGTTAATGCCGCAAAATTACCAAATTATGCCGTGCCTACCGCCTTATTCCACCTTAAAAAGCGCTTTCAGTTCGGTGGCTTCGGCTGCATTCAGGCGTCCGGCCAGTACAAGGCGCAACTGGCGACGACGAAGGGCGCTGAGGTACAACTCATTTTCCTCGTCTGTCTCCGGTTCCAGCGGCGGCACTTCGATAGGCCGGCCATTTTGGTCCACCGCCACGAAAGTGTAGAATGCGCGGTTGGTACTCACCCGCTGACCTGCCGGAATATCCTCCGCCCACACTTCGAGGAAAACCTCCATCGAAGAGTTGAATGCACGGGTAACCTTGGCGTGCATCGTCACGATGTTACCCAGGCGGATTGGCTCCGTAAACGAGACATTATCCACCGAGGCCGTTACCACAATGCGGTTCGAATGCTTCTGCGCCGAAATAGCCGCGCAAATATCCATCCAGTGCAGCAGCCTCCCCCCCATCAGGTTATTGAGTGTATTGGTATCGTTGGGAAGCACCATTTCGGTCATGGTTACTTCGGATTGATGGGGCTTTTTCGGTTTCAGCATGTTGGTTTTGAAATGATTTAAAACTTGGGGCATCGGGTCTTTTTGCGCTCAATGGCCTGGGCGCGGTTGCCGATCAGGTACGTAGCGCGTACCTGGAAAAATAAATAGCTGTCTTTGCTTTTGGCACTACCGCGGTTCCATCCCGGCTGTCGCAATGGCTCGCCGATTTCAGAAGAACGATCGGAGAGCGCGCGCGCAATGTCGCTGGGCAGCTGGTCGGGGTTGGGATAAACGGTGCTCACGTCGTCGAGGTAATCGGATCTAACGAAGTTATTGCAGAGTTCAAGGCCGACGCTCAGCCTTTGGGTGGTCTTAACCGAAACCCCAATGCCGCCGGTGAACACCAGCGGCATTCGCTTGTATTTTACGCCCTCGGTCGTGAGCTCCGGCAGGCTGTACCAGGTGCCGCCGAGTTTCGCTTTCGGGCTCAGGTAGGTAACTCCCACGCCTCCAAAAAGGTATGGATTGATGGGCGCTTGCCGATTGTATGCAAACAGATCCGCCTGCAATCCCAGGTTAATGTCCGGATTGAATGTCTTGAATGAAAGGTTATTCTGGTAGTTTTTGGAATACTTCTGATCCCCGGAAACTTGATAAAAACGCAGCTCCCCGCGTGCGCTCACATGTTCGGTAAGCCGGTACAGCGCGCCGAGCGAGACAGAAGGGCCCAGCCCAAGGTGCTTTAAATTCACACCATCATTCAAATCACCCATATAATAAGCCACACCAACCCCGGCCGTGACGCTCAATACCCCGAACGGATCGGTATAGCGCCCCCCGAACTTGGAGCGTCCTTGTCCCGTCGCCAACTGATTAAACGTTGTCAGGAACAATGCAAGGGCTAGTAGAATTTTTCGGCTCATGTGTGATGTCAGTAATGCGTGTTGAGTGATGCAAGTTGTAAAAGAAACTGATTTATCCCAAATTGTTAAAGTTAATATCAGTTACTTACAACTTTCCTGAACTTTCGCTGTAAACAAGTCCTTAATCCCTACTATGCGTATTTTTATTCAAAGTGTTGCCTTCGTCAGTCTGTTTACACTTGCCGTTTCCTGTTCCAAAAAAGCTTCCGACACCGTAGCCCCTGACCAGTGCCTCTATTTGGGTAAAACTGTTACAGGTGAAAGGCCGTCCGTCAATGAGAAAACCAGTTATGGAAATGAGATAGGCTGGAACGACCAGAAACAAATGACGGCAGCGAGGAGGTTTGACAAATCCGAGGGACGAAGTAATATATCAGATGCCATTTTGTGGACCAATGACAATCAGATCAATTTTACATTCGCATATGATTCCGAAGGTTTCCTGACTCAAAAAGTGATGAAAATCATCAATATCCACTGGGGGGAGGGCGTACGGGCCACTACCTATGAAGGGAGGAAATTTGAAAATTTCGCGGATGAAACGAGTGAGACATCCGAATATAAATATGAATCGGGCCGGGTTAAACTGGTGAATATACTGGTCGCCAAACGTCTACGGGGGAACGGTGAAATCCTCCTCGACCAGACTTTTAATTACACTAAAACCTATACCTACGACAGTCAGGGCAATCCCGTTTCCGCGATAGAAACCAATCCTTTGGGAAAAACCGTCTCAACTTATAAAAATGGAATACTCGCCTCAGCCGTGACTACAAACACCGCCGATCAGCTACAATTTACAGAAGAATATGATGACAAGGGTAACCGAACCGCCCAGATTGGCCGTAACTACCGTTTCAATTATACCTACGACGCCAAAGGCAACCTGACCCGCATTGAATACACCGTAAATAACAAACCGGTTTACACCCAGGATTACACCTTCGACGACCGCCTAAATCCCGAAAGTACCATTCCCACTAAATTCAAAGGCATACCTGAGCTCCTGCGGACTTTACCAATATCGACTAGCGTCAACAATATTACAGGAAAGAAATACAACGGCATTCAGATCACCAGCAACTACGAAACCAAATCCAGTTATGTCTACAATGTCGAGGGTCTGCCCGAATCGTCTGCCAGCACGTGGACGGGAGAAGAAATAGGACAGACAGAGTCCACGACATTCCGTTACAAATGCCCATGAACTACAAAAAAGGCCCGCAATCGCGGACCTTTTTTGTAGTTCATGGTGAATATTAAATGGTTGTCTTACTCTCTTTTGACGGAGCTTGCGCCGGATGTACTGGAATGGATATCCTTCGCGCCGCCCGAGTAACGAATGCTGCTGGCTCCGCTCGCTTCGGCATTCACGGTATTGCTTGCAACTACGGCGGCGCTGCTGGCGCCCGAGGCATCTATATTGACGGTTTTGGCCGAGAAATCGCGGCCTTTGAATGATGACGCTCCCGAAACGTCGCCGGTAAGCACATCGCCTTCGCCAGTGAGCGTGAGCGACGAGGCACCCGAAAGATCAACGGCTACTTTCGGGGAAGCAAGGCTCATGGTGACCTGCGATGCGCCGGAAACTTCGATCTCCATGTTTTTCACACCGCTGAAACGGGCCACATTGGCTTTGGAAGCACCCGAAAAGTCAACGCCTTCGAGAGCCGGCATGGTAATGCTGATATCGACGGTCTTGCGGTTCTTGTTCCAGCCATTGTTTTTATAACCCAAATGCAGGGTACTGCCTTTCACAGCCGACTCCATATCGTCCAGATCCTCGGAACGGCCGGTTGCCGTTACACTGAAACTGCTTCCCTGCTTTACATCTATTTTGAATGCGCTGCCCATAGCAAGTCGGGTAAAGCCCGACACGGAGAACTTACGAGTTCCCTGCGCGGATACCTGGCACGACAATGCGGTGATTAGAAGGGCAGCAATAAGGAATAGTTGCGTTCTTTTCATGGTTTAACAAGTTAGATTTTCCGAAAAGATGAAAAGAATGCCGGCGACGTTGCACCGGCATTCAAAATTTTACTGGACGTTGATTTTGCTGGCCCCGCTTGCGTGTTTATTCAGGTTAGGCACATGGCTCAGCTCCACTTTCGAGGCGCCCGACGCATTCACATCCGCGTTCTGGATATTCATTTCGGTGGCTGTAACCCGGCAGGCGCCATGTGCGTCGAGCTTGGCCGACTTCGCCGAACCTCTCAGCGTGGCTTTCGAAGCCCCCGAGACATTAACAGACAATTGATCTGCGAACACATTCAGCTCGGTTTTGGAAGCACCCGAAATATCTACGTTCAGCTTGGGCAAATCTTTGAACTCGGTTACCAATGTTTTATTGGCTCCGGAAAGCGACAGGTTCTCAATCGTCGGCATGGTAATCACGATGCCTACGCGTTCCCATTTTTCATGGTCGAAGAGGTTAAACTCGCGGGTACGTTTCACGCGCAGCACACCGTCTTCTACCACTACTTTGATATCATCGATATTCTCCTGGTTGTCCGAATCGGCCGTTACACCGTATTCACTGCCCTGGCGGATGATGATCGAATAGGCCCCGCCGATATCCACTTTTTTGAAATCCGAAACCGGGAATTGCTTACTGTAATTGCCGCGCTCGCCCAGTTCCAGGTCGCTGTTGTCGTTGTATTCAAAAGAATAGCCGCCCTGATCGCCTTCGTTGTTTTCACTACGGATGTATTTCAAAGGGATATTGGTGCAAACAAGTCCCGAATCGCGGCGCATAACCCACACGAGCTTGTTCCAGGTGATATCGTCGGCATCGTGCAGGTCATATTTTTTGATGTTCTGCTGGCTGCTCTCCCAGTCGTTCAGCTGGTGATAAAAATCCCTTTTCATAGCAAAAGGCTTGTTATAAGGCACACTCACCGTCAGGTCTATCTCCTGATCGCGGAACCGTGAGCGGCTGGAAAGCACAGGGCCTTCTGTAAGTACGAACACCGAGTCGCGGAACTGCGGGCTGTACTGGATTTCCTTCGCATTCTTCTCCGCATCTGCTTTCGAGCGGCCTCTTGCACGTAGTGTCTTTTCAAGTTTAATACTGTCACCGCCATTGAAGCCGGCCAATCGTACATCTACATCAATATTCTCCTCATCGTATAAATAGTTGTAATCCAAAGTCAATGTACCCCGTGGAACGGCATAATATGCCATTTCAGTCACTTCACTTCTTTTGGCAAAGTTCCGCTGGTAATTGACCCCACCGACAGTGGCTCCGATCACGCCGACGATCCAGAGGCCCAGCAATGTCAGCCACACGCTTCCGCCGACGATCTTTTTGTTGGAAATCAATGTAAGGCCCAGCAGAAGGAACGTTACCAAAGGAATAGCCGCCACCAGGATACCTGAGAGGATTAATATTTCGGGTAATTCCTGGTAAATCAGCATCGGGATCGGCAAGTCATCGAATGCTCCGACGCTGGTAAGGCCCAGCGCTACACCCGCCGCAATCACGATCCCTAATAACCCAAGTGCCGACATCCCGATCAGAAATGCCCCGATCAGCACCCTTAAAATCGGCCCGAGACCCCTGAGGAGCCTCCCCAGCGCCGCCACAACCAGCCCGATGGCCCGGAAAGGCAACAACAATATCTTGGTAACTACATGCTCTTCTCCCCCTCTTTCTTCCAAATTGAGGCTCTGCTTGATGTTCGACTCAATATTGGAGAGGGTAATAGGCTCCCCCTGCATTTCCATTTTTTCGGTAAGCGTATTAGCATTAGGAGCAATCACCCACAATACGATGTAGATCAGGAAACCGGTTCCGAACAGCAGGATCGACAATACCCACAGAAAACGCACCACGCCCAGGTCCACCCCGAAATAGGAAGCCACACCGGCCGCCACACCGCCTACGACCTTGCGGTCCGGATCGCGGTAGAATTTCTTGATATGCGCATCCTCTTCCAAAGTAGTGGAACCAGGAAATGCGACCCACATGGCAATGTACACCAGCACCATAAAGCCCGAAATCGGCCCGAAGATTTCCTCCGCATTCATGTCGAGCATGCCCGATCCTGCCGGCAAGCCGATCACCGCGAACAGAAATGCAAGCCTAACCCAGATGGCATCCACCGTAAAGTAATGCGCCAGACCGGCTGCTACCCCGCCCAGGAGCTTCCTGCGCAGGTCTCTGTAAAGTTTCCGGGGTGCGCCAGGCTTTGCAGGTTCTGTTTTAGGTGCATTAGCCGCCGAAGTATATGCTTCTTGTCTTGGTGCGGAAGCTTGCGCCGAAGCCGTTTCCAGCGGGTCGGCCAGGATATCCTCGGCTTGCTCGATTGCCTCGAAATCGGCCACGGTACCCATTGCGGCGATCAGCTCGTCGACGTCCGACAACGAGATCACCTGCTTGTTCTCCGCTTTTTGTTTGTTCAGAAACCGCTCTGCAATCCTGCCCTCAATGTCCGAAAGGATCTCCTTGCTATCCGCAAACGAAGAAAAATACTTCTGGATAGAGGCGAGATATCCTTTCAGTTTCTCGTAGCCATCCTCCTCGATGTGGAAGATAATGCCGCCTATATTTATGCTGATTGTCTTTTTCATGATTGAAATAATCGAATGTCTCTTAGTGATCAGTTAGGGTCAGGAAGATTGCTTGAAGCCGTTTTGCTCAATTCCTCTGTGCGTTTAATCACGGTTTGCACCGAGTCGGCGAGCTCAAACCAAGTAGCCTGCATCGCGTCCAGGAAGACCTTCCCCTCATCCGTCAAAACATAGTATTTCCTTGGAGGGCCCGAAGACGACTCCACCCATTTATAATCCAGCCAGCCCGAGTTCTTTAATCTGGTAAGAAGAGGGTATAATGTCCCTTCCACCACCATGATGTGGGCGGAAGTTAGTTCATCCAACATATCCGAAGCATATACTTCGCCCCGGGATATGATGTGCAGGATGCAGAATTCCAAAATTCCCTTCCGCATCTGCACTTGGGCATTTTCAATATTCATGTGGTTTCATGAGTTAATTTTAAATGAATATGTTCATGGCTAACAGATAGAATTTAAACTTCTAACAATACAAAGGTATACACAGGTACTTTGCGATGCAAGGTACCATGTTAAAAAAATATTCTTGTTAGGATGAATGGTTATTTTAATAGGTCGATCGGTTAAAAATCTATTTGCTACTAAAAGCCGTAACCGAATTAATACTCTTCGCTATACTCCGTCGGTTAAAACCGACGGTAATAGATTATCTTTTGCCGTCGGTTTTAACCGACGGAGATAGAAAGAGAAAGAGAAAAAAAATGATCATTAATATGAAAATGCAACTATATATCATCGCCGCGATGAGCGAAAACCATGTCATCGGGCTGAACAACAGCCTGCCTTGGCACCTGCCTGATGAATGGACGCATTTCCGAAAAGTGACTGCCGGTAAAGCATTCATGATGGGCAGAAAGAGTTTCGAAGCGCCCGACGCGCTGCATTCCGAATACCGGAATGTGATCATTACCGCTCACCCGCCTGCGCAGGCCGAGCCCCATGTGGAATACGCCAAAGATATTTCCGAAGCGATCGCGTTACTTTCCGATGAAACCGACGTATTCATTTTAGGCGGTGCGAGTATCTTTCAACAAATGCTCCCATTGGCCCAGAGAATGTATCTGACCATTATACACGCACAAGTCGAAGGCGATGCGTATTTCCCGGCATTTGACCCGAACGACTGGCACTTAGCGAGTTCAGAGTTTCATGACACCGATGACGCTCATGCGTATTCGTTTTCTATGAACCTCTACGTCCGAAAGCAGCCGGAATAAACCCGCCCGTCCTTGTGCATCAAAACTTAACAGGATGACAAGGATTTTTACACACACCTTACCACTCTTCTGCTGCATTTGTTGGCATATCAGATGCCATGCGCAGGATCACTACGGCAACGAGTGGATCGATTACAAGCAGATGTACCTGCGCATTCCGGTAGCGGAGACCGGCATTTACAAAATCACCGCGGCCGAACTCGCGCGGCAGGGCATTCTGACCGATTCGATACTGATTTCCGGCATTCAACTCTTCGCACACGGCGGAGAAGTGCCGATCGAGGTTGCGGGCGAACCATCGGGCAAGCTGGGCCGCGATGGGTACATTCTGTTTTCCGGTAAAAAGAATGATGGCTACTCCGATACCGCACTATACACCAATCCGGAGGCGATGCCGCATCATTACTATAACCTTTACTCCGACACCACAGCCTATTTCCTCACCTGGCAAAACGGCAAAAGCGGGTTAAGAACCAGCTTTCCTGCTCCCGGCACTGTTACCGACAGCGCTGCCTTTCATTGGGAAGAGGCGTTGCAACTTTTTACCTCCCACTACTTGCCCGGAAGATTCTTTCCACCCGAAAGCAATTACGAAACCGGCTCGTTACGCACCGCTTACGACGAAGGTGAAGGGTGGACCGGGCCGGAAATCGCCGAGCGTACACCATTGGAAATTGTATTTAAAACCAATGAACTCTATAAAGACAAGCAATCGGACATTGCCTGCGAAATACTTCTCGCAGGCTGGTCGCCGGGCGTGCATTCATTTGTATTATGGGTTGGTAATGGTAAAAATTTAAGAAGAAGGTTGGCCGATTTAAATGTAATTGACCGTGAAACCAAGCTTGTTCAGTTTAAAATATCCATTGAAGATTTCGATCAAACTGGTCGGTTGATATTCACACTCCTACCCGTGGGCACAGGCGGCCACGTCTCACTCTCGTATGCACGTATGCGCTACCCGCAGGCAGGAATTCGCATCGCATCCGAGCCGATGCGAATCCTCCCGCTAAGGCCCGTCCGATTCACACAGATCGACCCGGAAACAGATTACCTGATTATCACGCATCCGCTCATGCGGGCGCCTGCCGGCGGTCTGGACCCAGTTGCCGAATATACAAGTTACCGTGCCTCCAAAAGTGGTGGCGGGTTCAAGACCGCCGCCGTTTACAGCCATGAGGTCTTTGATCAGTTTAATGCAGGACAACCCGGTCCGCAAGGCATCCGCAATGCAATCCGCTGGCTGCACGATAAGGGAAATTTGAAATTCGCATTGCTGGCTGGACGGTCTGTCGACCCGCAAAAAGCAAGAAAAGTAAAGGATTCGTGGCAAATCGATATGGTACCAAATGCTGGTTGGCCCGGTTCCGATGTGGCGCTGGCTATGGGAGGTGGCTTTGTTCCCCTTGTCCCGATCGGCCGCATTAATGCATTAAATTCCCAACAACTGCTCGATTACCTGCATAAAGTGCAGGCCATGGAGGCCGAACCTTCTTCGGCAGCCTGGCGGAGTCGGGTGTTACACCTCAGTGGAGGTCGGTCGCGTGATGAGTTGAATGCGTTCAGATCTTACGTCCAATCCTTTGAAAAGCAACTTGAAAACACAACGCCGACCCGGAAAGTAGCGACGATTTCGAAGCTCACAGACAGTGCAGTTGAAGCTGCACACATTGATAAACAGGTGAATGAAGGCGTAGCGCTCATTACCGCATTCGGCCACTCGTCGATTGATGTTACAGATATAGACATCGGGCGTGCAAGCGATCCGGGGAAGAATTACCGGAACCATCCGCGCTATCCGGCCGTGATCGTCAACGGTTGTGCGGCAGGCAGCATTTTTTACTCAACCCAGACATTGAGCAGCGACTGGATATTTGCGCCCGAAAGCGGAGCAGTACTCTTTTTGGCACATACTTTCAATGGGCCTTCGACTGCATTAAGGCGCTACACCGGAATATTCTATGAAGTCCTGGCCGATTCCGCATTCACCAACGAACCATTTGGCCGGATCCAGCGGGAAGCGATCAGGCGGAACCTGTCGTGCAACCCTGGCATTCAGGATAGCATCAACGTCCAGCAAATGACGTTGCACGGCGACCCGGCGATCCGCATTTTCCCTGCCTCTCCCACCGGTTACGACAGCGAAGGCGAAGCGACAAATATCCCGCCGCTGATGCAGGTTTCGATCGACAGGAAACAGCTTATTAACGGAGAGGTTGTTTCCGGGAAGCCTGTTATCGGTATCCGAATTTTCGACGACACGCTCCCGGACGCCGACAACGACACAACCATGGTGGCCATCTGGCTGAAAAAGCAATGTGACGGATGTACGGATGCCCGGGTTCCACTCCGAAATGCTATTGGAAAGAATGGAGACGGGAAATTTTACGAAATCATCATTGAACCTGCATTAGTCCCGGGCAAATACCTGCTCACCATTCAATGTCGGGATAAAACAGGGCTTTCGGCGTCCCCGTACCAGATCCATTTCGAAGTACCCGACCATAGCGGACTGATAGAAGTGGTGGTCGCCTCCAATCCATCCGGGCAATGGTTCAGGTTCACAATTCAAAATCGGGGGGTTGGTGTTACCGATCTCGAAATCACGATCCGAAATCCGCTGGGAACGAAGGTATTCCGAAAACTGTTGCATTGTTACACCGGGCGAAACGAATACTTTTGGACTCCGGCAGTCTTCTGCGCCGGGCTTCCGGCAGGAGTTTACCATTACACGATCAATCCCGCAGAAGCCGGTCGCCCGCCGGCGTTTCCCTTCGAAGGTGTGCGGGGACATTTGCTTTACACTCCCTGAGCCGGCGCCGCAGAATGCCTGTTTTACCGCTACACCTCATTTTGTTTCCAAAAACTTATTATTTTTGTCCATTATAAAAAAGATATCCCATTGAAAGAATACGGTAGTAACGTACAAAAATTGGCCGACCACATCGTCACGATCGAGGACAAGGCTAAGCGCACACTTTATGCGCATATCCTGGTCGAGCTTATGCGTCAGATACATCCCAACATGCGGGATAACCAGGACTACACCAACAAGTTGTGGGACGACCTGTACATTATTTCCGGTTTCGAGTTGGATGTCGACAGTCCTTTCCCGCCTCCATCCAAGGAAGCACTGGGCAAAAAGCCGCTGCGCGTCGAGTATAACCAGCAAAACCTGACGTTCCGCCACTACGGTCGCAATATCGATTTGCTTCTGGAAAAAGCCTCACAGACCGAAAATCCGGAAGATCGCCTGGCATTCGTTTCCTACATTTTCCGTCTGATGCGCTCGTTCTTCAACGCATGGAATAAGGATAACCCGGAAGACAACGTGCTGCTCGGGCAGCTGGAACAACTCAGCAAAGGTCGTTTGCAGGAGGAAATCGACTATATCCGCAAGTCGGGGCCCATCGACGCCGCACCGAAAGACCGCAACAACAACCAGGAACGGAACCGTGTGAACCAGTCGGGCGGAAATAACTTCAAAGCGCAATCCAGCCACAATTCCGACAGGCAGGGCGGCAACAGCCAAGGCAACCAAAACCGCAATCGGAACAACAAATTCTCCAACCGGAACGGAAGCAACAACAATAACAACAACCGGAATAACAACCGCAAAAAACCTGGAATGTAACATCCAGGTTTCATTTTATACCGTCTCAATTGCCCAAAATCTTCTATGGCATCATTCAAAATTACCGGGGATCGACGTCTCAAGGGTGAAATCGTGCCGCAAGGCGCCAAAAACGAAGCATTGCAGATTATCTGCGCCGTACTCCTCACCAAAGAGCCGGTTACTATCCACAACATCCCCAACATCCGCGACGTAAACCAGTTGATCAACCTGCTGGGCGATCTGGGCGTACGCCGCACCCGTCTGAGCGATTCCTCCATCCGTTTCGAAGCCGACGATATTAACCTCGATTACCTCGAATCGGATTCATTCCGGCAGAAAGCCGCTGCATTGCGTGGCTCGGTGATGTTGCTCGGGCCTATGCTGGCCCGTTTCCGTAAAGGACGCATTCCACGTCCTGGTGGCGACAAAATCGGCCGGAGAAGACTGGACACGCACTTCCTGGGTTTTGAAAAACTGGGGGCGGAGTTTAGTTATGACGAAGAAGATGGCGGGTTCTATCGCGTCGATGCAGCCAATCTGAAAGGCACTTACATGCTTTTGGACGAGGCTTCGGTAACCGGTACTGCCAACGTGTTGATGGCGGCGGTGATGGCCGAAGGCACTACAACCATTTACAATGCGGCCTGCGAGCCCTATTTGCAGCAGCTTTGTAAAATGCTGAACCGCATGGGTGCCAAAATCTCCGGTATCGCCTCCAACATGCTCATCGTCGAAGGCGTTAGCGAGCTGAAAGGCACCGAGCACACGATGCTCCCGGATATGATCGAGATCGGTAGCTTCATCGGCCTTGCGGCTATGACGCAGTCGGAGATCACGATCAAAAATTGCCAAATTCCTGAACTGGGCATTATTCCTGACGTATTCAAAAGATTGGGCATTCAAATGGAGTTCCGTGGCGACGATATCTTCATCCCGGCCCAGGAACGCTACCGCATCGAAAACTACCTCGACGGCTCTACGCTTTCTGTTGCCGATGCGCCATGGCCCGGCTTTACGCCCGACTTGCTTAGTATCGTGCTCGTTACGGCCACCCAGGCTCAGGGAACGGTTCTCATTCACCAGAAGATGTTCGAAAGCCGCCTGTTCTTTGTGGATAAACTGATCGAAATGGGCGCGCAGATCATTCTTTGCGATCCGCACCGCGCGACGGTGATCGGGCACAACCGCGAGACGCAGCTTCGCGGTATTCGGATGACTTCCCCTGATATCCGCGCCGGGGTTGCATTGCTCATCGCCGCAATGTCCGCCAAAGGCGTAAGTATTATCGATAATATCGAGCAAATCGACCGCGGTTATCAGAACATCGATACCCGCCTGAACGCGATCGGTGCTGAGATTGTGCGGTTGTAACCCAAATGTCACACTGAGCAAAGTCGAAGTGCTTGCAGAACGTTTTACCGTACTGACTGTCTTCGACTTCGCTCAGACCGACAATCTGCCAATTACTTCTTCTTGCCGTAAGTACACTTGCTGTTATCCGCCTTCACATAATACGACTTGTAGTTCGTCGCTTTCGGATCCATACAGCCTTTCAAATCCAAAATCTCCACTTTCCTGAACTCAACCGGATGGCTTTCGCTTTGCAGTGAGATCGAACCGTGATCAAGCAGCTTTCCGGCGATCATGAGTGAAGGATCGTGGCCACTTACGTTTCCGCCGCCCAACTGGGGTTTGTTGTATTCCAAAACCATTTCCTCATTGGCAAAATGCTGAATCAGCGAGTCGCCCAGCACAAGTACTTCCGCCCGCACCCATTGATCGCCATTGTAGGTTTTAGATTTGGAATTAATGCAATGCTGCGTAACCAGCTTGCCATCGATCACCACATTTGTGCCAGGCGTACAAAGGTTACAAGTTGTGCGGGTCTTGTCGTTTCCGCCCAATAGCTGCACCTCTATCGACGCGGGGAAATCCTGGTTTTTACCCATCGTAGCAGCCGGCTGCCCGTGTACCATGATACCGCTGTTGCGCCATGCCCAGCCCTCGCCTTTGGGCGCCTGCTCGCCCACGAATCGGTATTCTACGGCAACGCGATAATAGGAAAAATCACCTTTGTAGAAGATATGGCCGTATTTTTGGGCAAAATCATCGTACTTGTCGTAACGGACCACCATTTTACCGTCTTCTACGCGAAAAGTATTGTTGTAGTTGTCGTTCAGATCGTAGCCTCGGATCTTGATATCCCAGCCATCCAGGTTTTTTCCGTTGAAAAGCTGTTTCCATTCCTGTTTGCCGGCATCATTCTTTTGGCCGAAAACCATAAGGCACACAAGGCTGAATAGGATCGTGAGTTGTAATTTCATGAATACGGGTTAAGTTAAGATTGATCACGCTTTCGACGTATGTTTGCAGCGCCGGGCGTCGGGCGCCGGGCGTCGGGCGCTCCGGCAGTAAATATACGATTTGAAAAACCATACTCGTACGCAGGCACCGCATTAAAAACCCTGGCATGCCGCGGGTTCCCTGATCCAAGAACCGCCTTACTTCGTAGTTGAGTTGTACTAATAATCCTTCATTCTGATCACAAAAGTTGTATGAGCCTGAAAACGAAAGACAAAATCGTGCTATTCTGGTTTCGCCGCGATCTTCGGCTGCAAGACAATGCCGGGCTCTATTATGCATTGCTTTCCGGTTACCCGGTCGTTCCGCTCTTCATTTTCGACCGGAATATTCTGGACGACATCGAAGAAAAGAAGGACCCGCGCCTGACGTTTATATATGATGCCATTTTAAAAATCCGGGAAGAGTTGCAGCAGAAAGGGGCTGATATCCTCGTTGAATACGGGTTCCCGGTAGAAATCTGGGAAAGGCTTGCTGATGAATATGACATCGCCGAAGTTTACACCAACACCGATTACGAGCCCTATGCCACCGACCGCGACAAGGAAGTTTACCGGATTTTGAAGAAAAAGGATATTGTTTTCAAAACCTGCAAAGACCAGGTCATTTTTGAAAAACAGGAAATATTAAGCGGCCAGGGTATGCCATACACCGTTTTTACGCCATACAGCCGTGCATGGAAAGAGAAGCTCAACGATTTTTACCTTAAATCTTATCCTACCAGGAAGTATTTCCGGCATTTCTACAAATGGCATGGCGCAGCATTGCCTGCATTAAAGGATATGGGATTTGAAAAGGCAGACTATGAATTTCCCTCCGGTCACATTGATAATGCTTTGCTTGAAGACTACGCAAAAGAGCGCGATTTCCCAGCCAAGGAGGCTACCAGCCGCATAGGCATTCACTTGCGTTTTGGCACTGTAAGCATACGAAAGCTTGCACGCCAGGCACGCACGCACAGCGACACGTTTCTGAACGAACTAATCTGGCGGGACTTTTACCAGCAAATCCTTTCTAATTTCCCGCATGTAGGCAAGGGCGAAGCTTTCCGGAAGGCTTATGATTTTATCAAATGGCGCTACGACAAGCGTGATTTCCAGAAATGGTGTGAGGGTAGAACGGGTTATCCACTGGTAGACGCGGGCATGCGCCAGCTCAATGCGATCGGGTTCATGCACAACCGTGTGCGGATGGTCACCGCCAGCTTCCTGTCCAAACATTTGCTGATCGACTGGCGCTGGGGCGAGGCCTATTTTGCCGAAAAGCTGCTGGATTACGATCTCGCGGCCAACAATGGCGGATGGCAATGGGCGGCGGGATCAGGAACGGATGCCGCCCCGTATTTCCGGATATTCAACCCGGCATCGCAGGCGGAGAAGTTCGACCCGAAAATGGAGTACATCAAAAAATGGGTCCCGGAATTTGGTACCGCCGATTACCCCGAACCGATGGTCGATCACAAAATGGCCCGCGAGCGCTGCCTGAAATCTTACAAGGATGCGTTAGACAAAGCCAACCAGTAGCTATTTGCCCCCTGCAACCACCGTCACCATATCTTTTGTGTTCAGGTAGCGGTTGGCCATTTCCATCACGTCCGCAGCCGTGGTGGCGTGAACACGGTCGATGTACTGGTTGAAAAAATCGGCGGGCAGGCTGTCCAGCAACAATATCTTACGCCGGTCGGCCACTTCGAATGCGGTATTCAATGAGCCTGCAAACTCGCCGGCCATAAAGCTCTTGACGGTCTGCAATTCTTCATCTCCCACCAGTTCGGTCTGCAAGCGGGATATTTCTTTTTTGATCTCGTCGATGGTCTGTTGGGTAAATTCTTTCTTCACATCTGTACCGATCATCAGGTAACCCTCATTACGCAACGTCACGAGATGCGAGGAGATGCCGTAGGTAAGGCCTTTTTCTTCGCGGATATTTTTCATCAGCCGCGACCCGAAATAGCCGCCCAGGATCTCGTTTGTTACCAGCATTTTGAAATAGTCGGGATGATGGCGGTTAAACAGCACCCGGCCCATCCTGATCGAGGACTGAACACTTTCAGGCCGGTCCACGATGGTCTCGTCGCCTTGGTAGGGTTCGGATGCATCGAAGTAAAATGGACCCGTCTCGACATCGAAGGAATTTTGCCCTAATGTCGCATTTACATGCTGCACATCAGCCTCGGTAACCTGACCCGCGAGCACCACCGTAAATTTGCCGTCGCGTATAAACCGTTCGTAATGCATCTGTACCGCCCCCATTCCCAGTGCTTCGATCTCCTCCGCGTTCTGGCTTTGTCCGTAAGGATGTGCCGCACCGAACAACCGTGCCCTGAACTCGGTAGTGGCGAGATACGCGGTTTTCTCCCTGTTTACTTTCAAATTCTGGACAGTGATATTTTTCAGTTCCTGAAACTCCTTCTCAGGGAATGTGGCACTGCGGATCAGCTTCTGCACCAGCGGAAGTACCTCGGGTAGGAAGCGCGACAGGCAATACACCACAATACCGACGCGATCGGAGGTGTGGGTCAGCTCTGTGAACGCACCAAGCTGGTCGAATGCTTCGCTGATTTCCTGTGACGTCATCCCCTCAACGCCTTCCGTCAGCATTTTGACGGCAAAATACGATGCCGCCGCCTCGCTTTCATACCAGTTACCTGCTTCGAAAATACACTCCAGACGTACCACCGGCTGCTCCCCGATATTGATCACATGCAATGCGATCCCGTTATCGAGCGTGTAGGTTTGAGGGCCAGGCAAGTTTACGGTTTGAACAACTTTGAAATCAGGAGCAATGGTACGATCCAGTGACATGGGCGGCGATGAGTATAAAAAAACGAATGACGTTGCAATAACGCCATTCGTTCCGAATAATTAATTTTCTCTTAAGGCTTAGTTTTCGTTGTCGCTTACGTCCAGCTTCTCGGCTTTGTTCAATCCGAGCGATACTGTGATGCGCAATGTCTGTGCAAGCGGACTTCCTTGTGTTGTGGGGAACATATAAGCGAAGTCGGCACCCCATTTGTCTGCGAAGCGAAGACCTGCTCCCGCTGTAAAGAAACGGCGGTCGCCTTTGTTTTTGCTCTCTCCGAAATATCCCGCTCTCAAAGCGAAGATATTGTTGTACCAGTATTCCAAACCAGTCGCGATGGCTACTTCCTGGATTTCCTCTTTAAATCCATCCGGAGCGTCCGAGAATGAGCCGAACACGCCGTTCAACAAAGGTTTGGTATTGACATTCGTCTTTCCGTCCGGAGTGGGCACCATCAGTTTACTGAAATCGATGATGAAATTAAAACGGTTTCTTCCGTCCCCGGTATACGACAGTCCGGTACCCACTTTCAGGGTTGTAGGAATAAAGTTTTCTGTTTCGGTGCTGGAACCGTAATTGATTTTACCGCCCAGGTTTGAAAGCACGGCACCCAATGACCACACGAGTTCGCTGCCGGTATCTTCGTTCTTGAATTGCTTTTTATAGTAAGCGCTGATATCACCCGCGGCTACACGTGCCGGGCTGAGCGAGACGTTGTTGATTACTGCATTTCCTGCAAGGTTCGAGGAGATGTATTTCAATGTCAGACCCATCGAGAAGTTTCGGCTCAGCTGACGTGAATAGGTTCCGTTGAAAGCCACTTCGCGCGAGTTAAAATAGCCGATATTGTTACCTACCGCATCCCGCAGGTCCAGTTCTCCGTTGTTGAAATAATTGACAGAAAACGCTACCGCCTGGCGGTCTCCCAATTTCTTGTAGACCGATAGATAACCGAGCCACATATCGTCAACCAGGTAACGCAACCATGGAGTGTAGGAAATCGAAACGCCAAAATCCTTGGTATTGTAGGGAAGTTTTGCCGCGTTCCAATAAGCTGAATTCGCATCCGGGCTGAGTGCTACACCGGCTTCTCCCATTGCTGCACTTCTAGCATCAGGGGCAAATGTCAAAAAGGAGAGTGGTGATGCCGGTATTCTTCTTGTAGAATCCTGCTGAGCGAAAAGCGTACCTGATGTTAAAAAGAATAGTGAGGATAATGTAACAAAAAAAAGTCTCATAGAAATTGGATTTGCGATAGGAAGTGCCTGTATCAGCTTCTTTAAAGGGTCAAAAATACAAGAAAGATAGTTATTACTAAAAATTTGATAAGTTTTATTATCTTAAGGAGATCGGATCAATTTCCCCGCTTTCTGATCCGCGGAATTGTCTTTTAACGATCTGATGAGTAATTGGTAAACCAGCGATTGGCCAACCGGCGCCGTCCTCAGCCATTGCGTCACCTCCAACCGTTCCCTGATAATTGGCTCGCTGTTATAATACACCTTTTTATAAGTACCCAAACGCTGCCCATTAACCAGCAATATATTAAAAATTAATTCTACGTCATCATTTACCCGGCTGTGCCCAAGCTCGAATGCAATGTCTTTCTGAAATGGGTTAGGATAAATATTAAAGGTGTTGAGTTCAATTCCCTTGGCAGCGCCTACTAGAAACCCGAACGCTATTTCAGAAAAGTTAGTATACGTATCCCACACTTTTACACGGACAATATATTTTCCGGCAGGCAGATTATCGAGCGGATAATTGATGGTCCCCGATTGATAATTATTCAGATCCGCCACGTAATAGTCATTCAAAACGACGGTAAGCGTATCATTCAAAATCATTGTGATATCGTGCCCGATACCCGCACGCGAAATGCTGATCCCGCTCTCGTCGCTCATCCGCAACACCAGCACCGACGACGGCTCTACCGTGTCGCCATCCCGGAATGCGGGGGTATTCAGGTAGCCGGCCACCTTGGGGGAAATGGTGTCCTTTTGCTGTACGGCGCTTCCGCCAACAACCAGTGATAGCTGAGCCGAGGCATCTTCCGTGCTATCGGCAACCACCGCATACAAGCTTGCACGTCCGAAACCAATGCGATAATCGATGTCTTTCGGCATTTGCCAACTGCATTGCAAGCGGCCGCTCTTCACCGACACATTCCCATCGAACAGCTTGCTTCGAAACTCGGAATAAGCCTCCGGATTACCCTCATTTCCTAACGTACGGAACTCGATCGGCTTGTCATAAATCACCAGTCTGGCGGTACCGTTGAAATCCGCATCGACCTTACCGGTTTCCTGATCAAAAACTTCCGCATGAAGCGTCACTTTCTGCAAGGCACGCAAGGTGTCGGGTGGCGACGTCCACCGGATTCCTTTTTTTCCGGGCGCCAGCACCATCGACGGATCGGCCAGCAGTGTAAAATTCCGGTTCAGGCTACCGGCCAGCGCATTGTTTTTGGTGTATTTAAAAAAATCTCCCAGCCGCTCACCTGGCTTTGCATTGGATAACGCTTCGTAAAATGCTTTGTTCAATGCAAAGTTGGTACTGGAATAAACCGGGCGGGTAGTGCTGATCGCCCCGACGGCCGCTCCTTTCGGGCTTAAAACCATCAGTTCAGCACCAGAAACAACACCGGGGTCGTCGTAGCGGCCAAAATCGCAGGTAGCCGTGATCAGCAAAGGCAAATTATTCATTCCACGGCTGGAAAGCATATCTGCTAACGTCAATACCTGCTCTTCGCCCCAGCCGCTCGTGCCTCCGTGCCCTGAATAATTCAGTATCAGCGTACCGTTGTCAATCGCATTTCGAATAGCCTTGTTAATGGCCGGCGCTTTCTGCCCGGCATCGGTCGTGGTTTGCGGCACCTCGTCAATGAAAGATCTTGTCGAAAACAACCGCCCCTGGATAAGATTGGCGAGCTGGTCGGCGTGGCGCTGGTGAATGTTCCCGTCACCGTCGTCGGCCACAAACCGTACCGAATTTTTCCATATCCCGATCGACGATTCATAATGTATGAGCTTGTCGACCACGATCCTTGCTTCTTCCAGCGACTTCACAGGCAACCTTCCGATACCAATATCAACCGTATGATCACCGGCAGTACTTTCGTTCCAGTCGCCCTCACCGGAATCCATAAAACCGAAATAATCGTCGGAAGAATAGGTATAAACCGGGTTGAGCGATTCACGGCTCTCATACACGGGCACCCACGCAGCGCGCTGCGCCTGCGATTGATTTTGGAGAAGGTTCCGGTAATCGTACGTTGCATCGCCAAACAATAAGAGGTATTTCAACTTGCCGGGCTCTTTCTGGTAAAGTTGTCGGGCAAAATCGCGGACCGCGGTAATGTCCGGTCGCCCGGAGGCATATTCATTATAAATCTGATCCGTTGTTACGACGAGCACATGCAGTCCGTCGCGGGTGTTTCTGTAAGCTGCGAGGCGGTTGGCCTCGGTAGCCCAGATGGCCGGCGTTACAATGAGCATATCCGGTGCTGTTGCGGCGGATATATTCTGGTTATCAACCCGTTGCCAGTTCACGGGCTGCATTGCGTCCGCCGTCTTGAAGCTGATATATTTTTGAAGAACTTTGCCACCCCTGGCAGTCCACCTGAAAGCGCCTGATGCATCTTTCTGAGCTATTGAAAGCGGTATAAGGGGATTTGTGATATTCCAGAGACTGAACTCTTCCGACGAACCCTGAAACTGATATGTAACGGTATCCGCCGGCTGCGGCAAGAAATGGTAAATCTGCTGGCCCTCATAGTTTCTCAGTTCCCGCTTTACCTGCAAACCGATATAGTCCAGGTAAGCTTCGGCCGAATTTTGTCCGTTTTTATTGTAGGCAACCCCAATATGGAAGGCTCCCGACGCCGGCGCATTCTTTAATGTATACGTACTCCCGGTCTGCAATGCCTTCACGTCGTAGGTACCGGGACTGACAGTGCCAATCGGCTCCTCGCCTACTGCATTGCCATTGACCTGCCATACAAAGCGCGTCGGTACTTGCGCGGCCCCGATCGTGGAAGTTCTCAATTTGAAATCCGAAGATGGTACTATTCCCGGCATATTTACATTAATACTGAAACCCGGACCCCCTAAATATTCCCCCCACCACTCTCGACCTGATTTAAGTGTATTGGACAATTCCGTTTCGTGATACCAATAGTCGTCAAACTGACTGACTGTTTTCGAGGAGGCAACCGAAGGCTCCACACCGGGTTTGACCCTCAGGCCGGAACTTTCTGTGAAAGTGATAAAATAGAAACTCGAATCGGAATAGTAATTGAGCTGATGCCAGAGCTGCGCCTTTGCCGCGTCATACCGGATAACATGAGGGCCTTCCGCAAAGAAGTAAACGGCGTCGCTTTTGTCAAACTTTCCATCCTCTTCCCCGCTGACCCAGATCGCATTCTCGGTTAACGCATTCACATACCCCGACTTGTTGGACTGCGGCAGCATAGCCCCTCCATTGCCATAGATTCTGATGCCCGAAGGCCGCACGGAAGCAATATCGATGCCCATTTTAGAAAGCAGATCGGCATCGACGCGGTGAATGCCGGTTTCCGTCACAGCCAGTTTGAACCACTGACCTTCGGACAAAACCGATTTTTGTGCATAAGAAAAAAAGGAAACCAGCAATGCCAGACAGCTTAAAACTGAACGACAAGCCATTTTCCGGACATCAGCACGCTTCAACCAATGCATGAGCGGGGATGGTGTAAAGACGTTGAGAGGCTTTGTCCGTGCAGAGTACCCGCGTGCGCCTGAGCGTTCCGCGTGTGAATGTCCTGTTTTGAAAGACGAAGTTTGTGCCTTCATCCAGCTGAAACAAACATACTTTACCGGTGTTCAATTCCTGCTCGTCGTACTTTCTGAGCACATTAAAAAGTTTCTGGTCACCGCCGGTTGAGGCGGCGGGGTTTTGAGCATAACGAAGCAAATGGACAAGAATATCTTCGGGAAAGATACTTTCACACATAACAGGCAGCAATAGCTCCCTGAACTCGTGCTTCCATTCGGCGCCGTGCGGCGCTACCCTTCTGCGGCCGCGGCCTTTGTATTTGTAATGGACAACACAATGAGCCACTTCGTGCAGGTATGTAATGAGGAAACTGTAAGGATTTAGATTGACATTGACCGTAATGCGGGGAACCATGCCGGGTTTTACGGTAAAATCGCCCAGGCGGGTACGACGCGGACGTGAGAGGAAGAAATCAAAGCAGTGGGTGCGATACAACTCCTGGCAATACTCAGCTGCCCCGTCCGGCACATACGAACCCAAAGACACATTTTTCATACCCGAATAAAAAAAGAAAAGCCCTATTTTCATAGGGCTTTTCAAGATTTTCGACTCGTACGTCTGATTACTTCTTAGTAGTATCAGCAGCAGCAGTGTCAACAGCAGCAGCAGTGTCAACAGCAGCTGTATCAACAGCAGGAGTTTCAACAGTTACAGCAGTAGTATCAGCTGATTCGTCAGCAGGTTTGCTAGTACAAGCAGCGAAAGCTACCATCCCGGCAACAAACGCAAATGCAAAGAATTTTTTCATTTCTTGGGTGTAATTAAGGTTCGATGCAAAGGTAATATGTTCGAATTGAATATTCCTAAATTTTGAGTTTGTATTTTTCCAAGAACTTAAAATTTCCTTAGAAAATTCTTAATTCACTTTAATTTGTCCTATTAATTCCCCCATTCCCCCTAAACACTCGCCAACTTTTGGTTATAAGCCTTCACACAGGCCGCAACTTCGGGCAACAACTCCTGGTTAGCTTCAATGCCGTTGCCTACCACGATCACATCTGCACCGGCACTCAGAGCGGCATCCGCTTTTTCGTAGGAATCAATCCCGCCACCGACGATAATCGGCGTGTCCACAGCCGCGCGTACCGCTGCGATGGTTTCGCCGGGAACCGGGAACAATGCGCCGCTACCGGCATCGAGGAAAATATTTTTTAGGCCCAGGTATTCGCCAGCGAGGGCCGTACAGGCTGCGATGCCCGGCTTGTCGCGGGGGAGCGGTGTAGTATTACTAATGTAGGATACGGTCGTGAGCTTGCCGCTTTCGATGAGCATATAACCAGTCGGAAGCACTTCGATACCGCTTCGTTTCAACAACGGGGCGGCGATGACATGCTGGCCTATGAGCAACTCGGGATTGCGCCCGGAGATCAGCGAAAGCAATAAAATCGCATCGGCCGAGGGCTCGATATGCAGGCTGCTGCCGGGGAAAAGTATCGCGGGAATATCGGTATGTTCATGAATGGCGGCAATCAGCTTGTCGATGGCGTAGTTGGTAATGAGGCTCCCGCCCACAAAAAAGAAGTCAACGCCATGCCCAGCCGCGTATTCTAGGAATTTCGGAAATGTGGTAAGGTTAATTTTATCCGGATCAAGGAGAACAGCAAACGATTTCCTTTTTTCTGCATTACGTTCGGAAAGGAGGTCTGCGATTTGATGTTTCGCTGCTTTCATTCGGTTTTACGTTCGTCATCAATTATATGTTTCAGCTTCTGGCGCGCCCACCCCACAGCCAATGTCCAGGCTAAACTTTGAACGGCTTGTCCGACAACAGACTGGGATTTGATTTTGGCAACTTTCTTTTCGACAGGTTCAACCGGCTCGACCAAAATTTCCTTTTTCTTTTTTCCTTTTGGCAAAAGCGCGTTCATGACGATAAAAGTCGTTGCAACGACTCCGCCGATCACCAGCGCCTGTTTACCATAACTGGTGGCTTCTTGTTTAAGCCCGCTCCATTGCGTTTCCAGCTTGTCGCGGTACAGATCGGCATCCTGCAACAAACCTTCTTTTTCCTTGTCCGTATCTGACGAAAACGGCTTCGTAATTTTTACCGAAGAATCTATTGAAGAACTCATTTCATATCTGTTTTAATAGTGCCTGAGAATTTTTCAAAAGGAATCCAAAAATAGCAATTCAGAGAAACTTATTGCCAAATAAAGCAGCCAAAAAGCATTATTCCTCCTTCACGCTTACAAAACGAACGATTATTTTCCGGATCAGTGTGATCCAGGTTTCTTTCCAGATGATGGTGACGGCTAGCTTGATAATGAAAACACCGAGCAATATCACAAAGCCCAGGTAGTCGCTGTGCAGCCATTTGTTCAGGAATGTTCCGAGCAATATGACCAGCAAAATCAGGATCGTAAGGCCAAGACAAAGCAAAATGGCTGCAAATATCCCTATCACAACGGCCCGCTCGATCTTGTCACGGGTCTCTATTTTAAACAGATCGATCCTTGTCTCGAAATATTTAAAAAGGGTGTCCTTGATTTCTTCCAGTTGACTCAGCATAGCGGTAAATTTCAAATCATGTGAGATGTATAAGGCCTGAACACAGACTTTTTTTCACATTAATCCAAAAACATACCAAGGATTGCAGAGACGACTGAAACGATCAACCCAAAGAATAATGCGGAAATGAAACCGTCGACCCGGAAGCCGTCTACAAGCGAGGCAGCGAGGTAAATAATAAACACGTTGACGACGAAATAGAATAGCCCCAGCGTCAGGATCGTAATGGGTAACGCGAGGATTTGGAGGATGGGCTTAAGGAATGTGTTGAGAATACCCAACACAATGGCTACGATAATGGCCGTACCCGTACTCGCAACCACAACACCGGGCACCAAATTAGAGGCGACGATAATCGCCAAAGTACTGATTACAAGACGCAGGAGCAACTTCATACGGTTCTGGTTTTTATTGGTGACGGTTACGAAGTACGTCAATTACCTCATCTAAGTCAATGTTTTTTTGTTCGAGCAAAACGAGCAGGTGGAACAGCAAATCCGACACTTCGTTCTTGAAAAGACCATCGTCGTTATCCTTCGATTCGATGACAACTTCGACAGCCTCCTCCCCCACTTTCTGCGCGATCTTATTGATTCCCCTCTTGAAAAGGCTGCTGGTATACGATTCGTCCGTCGGGTTCAGTTTACGCTCGCGGATCACATTTTTCTGAAGGTAATTCAGGAACGCCGCCTCGCCGGTACGTGTGTCAGCAATTTCCGGCTGGCTATTTTTTTCCCCAAAACAAGTATCCGCGCCGGTGTGACAAACTGGCCCTGCCGGAGTCGCTTTGATCAGCAATGTATCGCCGTCGCAGTCAGCGGCAATGTCATTTACAAACAAAAAATTGCCCGACGTTTCACCTTTTGTCCAAAGGCGCTGCTTGCTCCGGCTGAAAAACGTCACCGTTCCCTGCTGCCTGGTAACGTCCAGTGCTTCGGCGTTCATGTAGCCCAGCATTAGTACTTTACCGGTATTTACGTCCTGAATAACAGCCGGCACCAGGCCGTCGGCCGATTTATTGAAGTCTATGGTTGAAAACGTCTCGCTCATTTTTGATTGTTAATTAAAAAATCCCGCCTTGTCCGCAGCATCGGGGCCTGGTCAACCGGTTCAGTATATTTGTTAAAACTCCGCGCCATTACCGGGTCATCCGGATCGGCAGGTCTTTGTTTTTGAGATACTCTTTCAAATCCGGTATGTCTATTTCCCGGAAGTGGAAAATGCTGGCAGCTAATCCGGCATCGGCTTTCCCCGCCGTGAAAACATCATAAAAATGCGCCATATTGCCTGCACCGCCGGATGCGATCACCGGAATGTTCGCATTACCTGAGATGGTGGCCGTCAGTTCCAATGCAAAGCCGTTTTTCGTGCCATCCGTATCCATCGAGGTGAGCAGGATTTCCCCTGCGCCCCGCTCTTCGACTTCCTTCGCCCAGGGTATCGAGCGGATTTCCGTCGCCTTCCTTCCTCCGTGGGTATGCACAATATGTTCGAGACCGTTGTCCGTTTCGATATAACGCGTATCGATGGCCACTACAATGCATTGGCTGCCGAATTCGAGCGATAGTTCATTGATCAGGTCCGGGTTCCGTACCGCCGCCGAGTTGATCGACACCTTGTCCGCCCCCGCATGCAGGAGCGCCGACACATCCGCAATCGAGGAAATGCCCCCGCCGACTGTAAAAGGTATATTAATAGTCTGCGCTACTCTGCGAACGAGGTCGATAAATGTCGAGCGGCCGTCGACTGTGGCCGTAATATCAAGGTAAACCAACTCGTCGGCACCATGCGCGGCGTACATCGCACCCAGTTCCACCGCATCACCCGCGTCACGCAAATTCACAAAATTGACCCCTTTGACCGTCCGGCCATCTTTTACATCCAGACAGGGGATGATTCGTTTTGTAAGCATAGTTTTTAAACTGAAAAACGCTGTAAATCGGCGAGACTGATCCGATTTTCATAAATGGCTTTGCCAATGATCACGCCGTAGATATTCATTTCCGCCAGCTTCTCCACATCCTCGATTCCCGCTATTCCGCCGCTGGCGATGATATTCAGGTCGGGACATTTGTCTTGCAGGTTTTTATATAAATCAAAAGAAGGTCCTTGCAACAAACCGTCCTTGGCTACATCGGTGCTAATGGTATACTTGGCACCTTTCGCCACATATTCCTCTACAAAATCATACACCCAGATGGCCGTACCTTCTTCCCAGCCGCTCACTGCGATCTTCTCATTTTTGGCATCCGCGCCGAGAATGATCTTCTCGCCGCCATAAGTTTTTAGCCAATGCTCAAACAGGTCGGGTTGTTTCACGGCTATACTTCCGCCTGTAACCTGTTTCGCCCCGCTTTCGAATGCGATTTTCAGATCATCGTCCGATTGTACGCCGCCGCCGAAATCGACATGCAGCGAAGTTTGGGAAGCAATTTTTTCCAGTACTTTCCAGTTGACGACCTTTTTCGCCTTTGCACCGTCTAGGTCCACCAAATGCAGCCTTTTCAAGCCGGCGTCTTCGAATTGCAATGCAACTTCCAGGGGGTTTTCATTGTAAATCTTCTTCTGACCATAATCGCCCTGCGTGAGGCGAACGCATTTGCCTTCAATGAGGTCGATAGCGGGTATAATCTGGATCATGAGGTACGGGGCAGGCGGTTATCAGAGTTTGAGAAAATTTTCGAGGATTTGCTGGCCGGCATTCCCGCTGATCTCGCAGTGGAACTGGGCAGCGTAAAAATTGTCCTTATGCAGCATCGCGCTGAACGGCAATACGTAATCGCAGCTGGCGACGGTGTATTCGCAGACCGGTGCCGCATAGCTGTGTACGAAATATACGTACGCATTATCGGGCAGACCGGCAGTAAGCGGCGATTGGTAGCCGGAGATATTGTTCCAGCCCATGTGCGGCACTTTGAGGCCCGGAGATGCCGGGAAACGCTTCACATCCACATCGAAAATCCCCATGCATTCGGTATTGTTCTCTTCCGAAAAACGGCACATGAGCTGCATACCCACGCAGGTCCCGAAAACGGGCTGCTTCAATGAAGGAATCACCTTGTCGAGGCCCACATTGCGGAGGTAGCTCATCGTGGTACTGGCTTCGCCTACGCCGGGAAAAATCACCTTGTCGGCCGAACGGATCTCGGCTTCATCGTCGGTATAAAGGTAGCTTGCGCCTATGCGGTCGAGCGCGTACATGACCGACTGCACATTGCCTGCATTGTATTTGATAATGACGGTTTTCATACCATTCAGTGCTTGAAATCGACAACAAAAAAGCCCGATCTAAACAATCGGGCTTCTGGGATACTATGTATTCAACCTTATTACAACACTACTTGCAAAAACACATCACCCTAGACGTCCGAAAGCCAAAAGGCTATGATGCAAATGATATGTTTCAGCTCTTAACATGCCACAAATGTAAGCAAAAAATACAATAACCGGACAACAAAGCACGTAAATATTACATTAAAATTTGCTTAGAGAAACTTCGTACCTTGCAGTTAACAAATGGCCTTGAACCATGATAAAAGCAACTATCCTGCCACTATTTTCCCTATTCATTACCTTGATTACCATTGATTCACAGGCACAAACCAAAGACCTTGCCGACCGTCTTTTCAAAATCCACGAAACTTATCGCGAGCAAGCCCTTACCCAGCGGCGTTTCAAGCAGAAAGACATTCTTCCGCTGATTTCCAGGCGGCAGGACAACGCGATGTACCAGATAGAAGCAGTGGGAAATTCGTTTGAGGGAAGGACTATTCAAATGATCAAAATTGGGAATGGCAAGAAGAAGGTGCTGCTTTGGACGCAAATGCATGGCGACGAGCCCACAGCAACCATGGCGAGCTTCGATATCTTTAATTTCCTCGAAGGCAAGAATGACGGTTTCGACGAACTCCGCAAGAAACTGCTTGACAATACGACCCTATATTTTGTGCCCATGCTCAACCCCGACGGGGCAGAACGCTACCAGCGCCGTACCGCTCAGGGTATCGACATGAACCGCGACGCAGCAGCACGCCAGACGCCCGAGGCGCAAATCCTGAAAGGTCTTGTGGACCGCCTGAAACCCGATTACGGCTTCAACCTCCACGATCAGAGCCCGCGCTATTCGGCAGGCCGTAGCCCGAAAGTGGCGACGATTTCCTTCCTGGCGACTTCCTATGATTACGAACTATCGATCAACGACGTGCGCGAGCGCTCGATGCAGCTGATCGTGGGCATGAATAAGATACTTCAAAAGTACATTCCGGGCCAGGTAGCCCGCTACGCTGACGACCACGAGCCGCGGGGATTCGGGGATAATGTGCAAAAATGGGGTACGACATTGGTATTGATCGAATCGGGCGGTTATGTGGGCGATCCTGAGAAACAATACATCCGACAGCTCAATTTCATGGCCATTTTGTCGGCGCTCGATAAGGTTTCGGACAATTCGCTCACCAAAGAGAACCGCGAGGAATATTACAACATCCCCGAAAACGGCCGCTGGGTGTACGACCTCGTTGTGCGCAATGCGACCGTGCGGCAATCGGGCAAGTCGTTCACCGCTGATCTGGGCATTAACCGCACGGAAGTCAACTATGCCAATGCGACCAAGTTCTTTTATTACAGTAAGATCGAAGACTTCGGCGATCTGCACCCGCAATATGGCAGCCAGGAAATCGACGCAACGGGGCTTACCATCGAAAAGGGGAAGATCTATCCTACCACATATAAGAATGTGAGCGAGATCAGCAAGCTGAATGCATTGAGCCTGCTCAAAGAAGGTTACACGTATGTGCGTCTCGCGCCCGACGCCAACACCCGGGCATTAGGCCTGTATTTCACCACCGCACCCCTGCATATCCTGCGAGCCGGGCAAGCGGCTCCCTCCGGCATACCGGGCCTGGGCTCCACCGCTACCTTCATTCTCAAAAAGGCCGGAAAAGTGAAATATGCCGTCATCAACGGTTTCGTGCATGATTTGGACGACTTCAATGCCGAAAAAGGACAAGGAATAGTCGAATAAGTAGCTGATTTTTAAGGAAAAGTGCAATTTTTAAATAATTGACGCGTAACATAGGGTTAACATTGAGGTAACATTGGCGATCTACTTTTGTGTCGAAAATTTGACACCTTAAGATGAAAACCAAACTTTTTACATTACTGTTTACCCTCGCTGCCGTCGTCACGGCATTTGCAGATCCGGGCTCGATACGTGGCTCGATCAAAGACGCGAAAACCAAGGAGGCGCTTATCGGAGCCTCCATTCTCATAGAAGGCACACAGATAGGTGCTGCCGCCGACGTCGACGGGAATTTTGTACTTTCCAATGTTCCTGTCGGCACCCACAAAATCATCATTTCCTTCGTTTCGTACCAAACCAAAGAAATTCCTAATGTCCGCGTAGAATCCGGAAACATTACGGTGATCGATACGGAACTGGACGAAGAGGGCAAAGCATTGCAGGAAGTTGTTGTCCGCGGAAGCCGTGCCACCAATACAGAAGTGGCGGTTATTAGCGAAATCAAACAGCTGAAACCGATCGCCGTCGGTATTTCCGCCGCACAAATCCAGAAATCGCAGGACCGCGACGCCGCTGCGGCCATCCGGCGGGTACCTGGTATCAGCATCGTCGACAACCGCTTCGTGATGATCCGCGGGCTCGGTTCACGTTACAATGCGGTACTGATCAACGACGTGATCACCCCTTCCAGCGAGGTTGACACCCGTGCGTTCTCGTTTGACCTTATCCCAAGCAATATCATCGACCGGATGATCGTCTACAAATCCGGTTCTGCCGAATCTCCGGGCGACTTTGCAGGTGGTGTGATCAAGATTTATACCAAACGCCGCCCCGACCAGAACTTCACCGACGGTGCCCTCACGGTAGGCTACCGTGCCAATACTACATTCCAGAGCGTTCAATCGCATTCACGCAGCGGGGCCAACTTTCTTGGCTTGTGGGGTGCCGATCAGACACTTTCCAGCGCATTCCCGAAACGTTCGGCCGATTTCAATACCCTCAGCGCTGTCGACAGGGCCGCTTACGGACGCATCCTGCCTAACAGCTGGGCTTTGAAAAACGTGAATGTATCGCCCGACCTGCGTCTCGCATTCAACCTGGGACGCCGTTTCGATATCGGCAACGTGGACGTAAGCAACATTACGAACATCAATTATTCGATGACCAACCAGGTTTCGAACATCGATTTGAAATTGTATCAGAACGGTCTGAATGCGAATGATGTTTTCGAGAAATACAAAGACTCCAACTACTCACGCCAGACACGTATCGGCGTGCTGCATAACTGGACGTTCCGCTTCTCCCCGATTTTCAACCTGGAATGGAAGACGTTGTTCAACCAGATGGGCAACACCGAAACCGTTGCCCGCGAAGGCCAGCGTGTTGTGGATGGATATGATATTAAGAACTACTCACAGCGTTTCGAAAACCGCAGCATTGTCACGACGCAGGTTTCGGGTGACCACAAAATCGGTGACCTTACGAAACTGAACTGGATCACCGGCTTTGGCTACACAGGCCGCTGGGAGCCCGACTGGAAAAGGATCCGTTTCCAACGCCCTACGCCTGAACAGGGCAGCGAGGCCATTCCTTACCAGGCTGTGGCACCAATCGACCCTAACCCTATCGATCTCGGCCGCTTCTATTCCAAACTCAATGAGCGCGTAGTGACTTTGGCTGTAAACGGCGAGCATACATTCGGCAACCCGGTTGACCGCGAACCCAACAAAATCCGCTTCGGGGTGTACGGTGAGCGCAAAGACCGCGATTACTCTGCTCGTTTTTATGGATATACCAATGTAGGAAATGCCTCCGAAATCCTCCGCGGCGACGTTAGTTCGATTTTCACTCCTCAGAATATTACCGGCCAGGATGGCGGGCTTACCATCAAGGACGGGACCAAGGACCTGGATTCTTACAATGGTATCAACAACTATTACGCGGCGTATCTGAGCGGCGATGTGAACTTTGGTTCGAAAGCCATTCTGACCCTCGGTTTTCGTGGCGAATACAACAACCAACAACTACATTCGACGATCGTGAACGAGCGGAAAGAGCTTGTGAACAACATCGTGTTCATCCCGCTTCCCTCCCTGAACTTCACTTATAAGCTGAGCGAAAAACAGAACCTACGTCTGGCTTACTCCTCAACCCTTAATCGCGCGGAATTCCGTGAAATGGCCCCATTTACCTACTTCGATTTCAACCTTCTGGCTGACATCCGGGGTAATACAGCGCTAAAAACAGCGAAAATCCAGAATATGGATGCAAAATGGGAGTTTTACCCGACTGCGAATGAACTGATTTCGGTAACCGGTTTCTACAAGCATTTCAAAAATCCCATCGAAACGTTTCTGATCCCGACGGGTAATGGGCTGGCTTACACCTTCATCAACGCCGGTTCCGCGCAGAGCTACGGGGTTGAAGCGGAGGTTCGCAAAGGCTTTGCGGAGTCGTCCAGCCGATTCTTCCAAAACCTGACATTGGTAGCCAATGCATCGCTGATCAAAAGCAAGGTTAATCTTGGACAAGAGGTGGAAGGGCCGGATTTGAGCGGCGCTATCCAGAAATATGACCTGACCGGCATCACCGACAGCAAACGTCCGATGGCCAACCAGTCGCCCTACCTCGTGAATGCGGGTGTTTACTACGCCGAACCAAACGGCTGGCAGTGGAACGTGCTTTACAATGTTTTCGGACAAAGAATCTTTGCAGTGGGTAATGTCGACAACCCGACGGTTTACGAAATGCCCCGCAATGTAATAGACCTGAACATCAGCAAGAAATTCAAAAACAACCTTGAACTGCGCCTGGGTATTCAGGACTTGCTGAACCAGCCGGTACGTTTCTCGCAGGATTTCAGCCACGACGGCAAAATCGGCAGCGACGTGACTACCAAAGGGCCGAATGCCGACCAGGATATCCGTAAGTTCAGACGCGGTAGCTATTTCACACTTACAGCTGCCTACAATTTCGGAAGAAGAACAATCATACCATAATTCAATCAGTACCATCAATGGCGTTCGCCGGCGTAATATCAGTAACAGTTTAAAACCATCCAATTGCAAACAAACTTGAATTCACTATGATTAGCTTAAAAAACAAACTGTATTCATTACTCCTTCTGACAGGTCTGGTAGCAGGCTTGACGGCGTGCGACAACGATGATAAGCCGGATCCAACTCCGCAACCTGTGCTGGCTGTTACCGCTATCGCTCCGGCGTCAGGCCCTGCCGGCACCAAAGTAACGATTACAGGTACAAAGTTCGATCCGACTCCCGCTAACAATACCGTATTGTTTAACACAACACAGGCTACTGTAACAGCTGCTACTGCCACTTCATTGGAAGTAGTGGTTCCTGCCAATGCAACCAGCGGTGTTATCTCAGTAACCGTAGGGGGTGTAACTGCGAAAAGCACTGCAAGCTTCACGGTATCTGACCGTGTGGCGGTAGAAGTGAAGGACGAAATCAAGACTAATACTACCTGGACAAAAGACAAGCTGTATCTGTTGAAAGGCTTTGTTTACGTAACAGCTGGTACTACCCTGACTATTGAAAAAGGAACACTCATTAAAGGTGCTGGTAAAGACGCAGACCCTACTGCTTCCGGCAAAGGTGGTGCTCTGATCATTGAAGCAGGTGCAAAACTGGTTGCTATCGGTACTGCCGAAGAGCCAATCGTATTTACTTCTGCCAACGACCCGGGCAAGCGTAACTACGGCGACTGGGGTGGTGTCGTATTGATCGGTAAAGCTCCTAATAACCGTCCGGGCTCAACTGCATTCGAAGGTGGTATCCGCGGAACTATCGGTACTGGCACAGCAGCTGACGACAACTCAGGAACATTGCAATATGTACGTATCGAATTCGGTGGTATCGCATTGAGCTCTACTGCGAACAGCGAGATCAACGGTTTGACACTTTACGGCGTAGGTTCAGGTACGACAATTGACCACGTACAGGTTTCTTATTCGGGTGACGACTCTTACGAGTGGTTCGGCGGAACTGTAAATGCTAAAAACCTGATCGCATTCCGTGGTTTCGACGACGATTTCGATACTGACTGGGGTTTCACCGGAAAAATTCAGTATGCCGTTTCATTGCGTGACCCTGAATATGCGGATCAATCTGCATCCAACGGTTTAGAATCGGATAACTTCAACTCGGGTGAGCCGGCAACAGGCCCTAACAATGGCCTGCCTTTGACCGAGCCTACTTTTGCCAACGTGAGCCATTTCATAACTGCCGGAACTCCTTCCACAGCTACTATCAAAGGAAGCGGTGGCTACCAGTCGGCCATGCACTTACGCAGAAACACTGCTATCAGCGTCCTTAACTCGGTATTCGTAGGTGCTCCTGAGGGACTTCGTCTGGACGGAACTGCAACAGGAACCTGGAAAAACGCACAAGACGGCAAACTGGACCTGAGAGGTATCGTATTATCGAACAACCTGACTGCGATCGTTGGTAAAGGCGATATCACCACCGACCAGGCTACTACTTACTTCAAAACCGCTGCACGCAAGAACGAAATCAAAGACGTTGCTTCGCTGCTGCTCAACAGCGCGAATTTCAACCTTGCTGCTCCAAACTTCCTGCCACAGGCTACTTCCCCACTTTTGGGTGGTGCTACCTGGGAAGGCAAAGGTGCTGATGCATTCTTTACAAAAGAACTTTTCAGAGGTGCTTTCGGAACAACAGACTGGACCAAAGGATGGGCCAACTGGGATCCGCAGAACACGATCTACAAATAAGCATTTTCAAAATCTTATATAATTGGTGTCAGAATTTAGAAAGGCCGGAAGCAGATGCTTCCGGTCTTTTTCTTATGTACAGCGTCATAAATACGGCCCACGGCGTGTAGCATTTTCACCACATTGTTGGTTTACAGAACCGAAAGAAATATCTTCGGGTTTATCTATTTTTGTCTTGACAATTAAATTGTCCGACTTCACATTTTTCCTAACCCTAGTTTAATGTCCGAGTTCCAGGCTTACCTTCAATTAGGATTCAACCATATCACTGATTCCAACGGCTATGATCATATTCTCTTCATCATGGCCATTTGCTCGGTCTATACGCTGGTAGACTGGAGAAAAGTAATCGTACTGGTGACTGCTTTCACCGCGGGGCATTCCGTCACACTGGCATTGGCCACACTGGGTTATGTCAATGTCAACCCCGACTGGATCGAGCTGATGATTCCGTTCACCATACTTCTCACGGCTTTTATCAATTTTTTCCATAGGATCCCGAAGAACTCCTACGCGCCCAAGGAGAAGGCTCCTGCATTCAGGTACCCGCTCGCATTGGGCTTCGGTTTGATCCACGGACTGGGCTTTTCGAACTATCTGAGGGCATTGCTGGGTAAGGAGGCGGATATTTTCAACCCGCTGCTTGGCTTTAATGTAGGCCTCGAACTGGGACAACTCATTATTGTCTTTATTATCTTAGCCATTGCATTCGCGATGATCGAACTTCTGAGAGTGCAAAAATTGAGCTGGATACAGATATTGTCCGGTATTATCTTTGGAATGGCGCTCTCGCTGATCCTGAACAATGATCTTTTCCGCACACTCACAGGCATGCCTGTCAACTCTTAAAACCAAACTATTTATGACCAACCGATTATGAAAAAAACGCTGCTCCCGTTACTAATGCTGCTCGTGTCGCTATGCACCATGGCACAGCAGCTCCCCACCTCCCCCAATTACCAGGCCAACGACCGTTTTGAGCAATTGGGTACCACCCTGCCCACTCCCAACACCTACCGGACCGCTTCCGGCGCGCCGGGTAAAGAGTACTGGCAACAACGGGCGGATTACGACATCAAAGCCGAACTCGACGACGACAATCGCCGCATTATCGGAACCGAAACCATTACATTCTTTAATCAATCCCCGGATGATCTGAAATACATCTGGATGCAGCTCGACCAGAACCTTTTCAAAAACGATGGTATCGCCGCCAGGTCGCGCACAGGCACGGTCAACCAGAAAGGAATGAACGCCGACCAGTTGCAGGAAATGAACAGCGCGCGCGGCGCGACGCTGGACCCTAAGATCGAGTATGGCTACAAAATCACTTCTGTAAAAGACAAAACCGGCAAGGCATTGCCCTTCACCATCAACGGAACGATGATGCGCATCGACCTTCCGCTTGTGTTGAAAACCGGCACCGCATTTGTATTCAGCGTGGATTGGAATTACAATATCACCGAATATTATGGGCGCAGCGGCTTCGAGTATTTCCCAAAGGATGGTAATGCCAATTATTTCATTGCGCACTGGTTCCCACGCCTGGCCCCGTACGACGACGTCAATGGCTGGAACCACAAGCAGTTCCTGGGCCAGGGAGAGTTCGCATTGATTTTTGGTAATTACAAAGTAGCCATCACCGTTCCTTCCGATCACGTGGTAGCAGCCAGCGGCGAATGCCAGAACTATGCGCAGGTACTCACCGCTACCCAAAAACAACGCCTCAAACAAGCCGAAACGTCCAAAACGCCGGTAATGATCGTAACGCAGGCGGAAGCGGAAAAGGCAGAAAAGCGCGAAAACAAGAACCCGGGAAAGAAAACCTGGATCTACAAAGCCGATAATGTACGTGACTTTGCATTCGCGAGCAGCCGGAAATTTATCTGGGACGCCATGCAGAGCGATGTTTACAAAAGCGGCCGCAAAATCTGGTGCATGTCTGTTTATCCCAAAGAAGGTAACCCGCTATGGGAGCAATACTCGACCCGCGCGGTGGCCCACACTTTGAAATCCTACGGCGCGCGTACATTTGAGTACCCTTATCCCGTGGCGATCTCCTGCCATTCGGTAGCTGGCGGCGGCATGGAATATCCGATGATTAGCTTCAACGGGGGGCGCCCGGAGGAAGACGGTACTTATACGGAAGCGACAAAATATGGCATGATCGGCGTGATCATCCACGAAGTTGGCCACAACTTCTTCCCAATGATCGTCAACTCCGACGAGCGCCAGTGGGCATGGATGGACGAAGGTTTGAACACATTCTGCCAATACCTGGCCGAAAAGGAATGGGACTACAACTTCCCGACCCGCCGCGGCGAGCCCAACCAGATCACGGAATATATGTCGTCGGACAAATCGGTGCTGAGCCCGATCATGGCCTCGGCTGAAAATGTCATCGGGCTTGGGCCTAATGCATATGGCAAACCGGCAACCGCATTGAACATCCTCCGCGAAACCGTGATGGGCCGCGAGCTCTTCGACCATGCATTTAAAGAATATGCCACCCGCTGGCGTTTCAAAAGCCCTACCCCGGCCGATTTCTTCCGTACCATGGAAGATGCCTCGGGCGTAGACCTCGACTGGTTCTGGAAAGGCTGGTTCTACGGCACCGAGCCTGTCGACCAGGATCTGGTAACGGTCGACTGGTTCAGCATCGATACGCAAAATCCAGCGATCGAGAAAGAAATAGCCCGTAAGGAAGATGCGCGCAAAAAAACGACCATGAGCAAAATCCAGGATGCTAAAACGAAAGGCGAAACCGTTGTGGCCCAGGATTCGACCATGGCCGATTTCTATAACCGTTACGATCCGTTCAAAGTAACCGACGCCGACAAGCAGAAATATGAGCAATACCTGGCGACATTGTCGGACAACGAGCGTCAGCTGATCCAGGCTAATACCAATTTTTACACATTGTCTATCAAAAACAAAGGCGGCGTACCGATGCCCGTAATCGTAAAAATGGGCTTCGAGGACGGTACGGACTCGGTGGCGGTATACCCCGCTGAAATCTGGCGTTTCAACGACGTACAGATCAACAAGGTAATTTCAACCAAAAAGAAGGTTGTTCAATGGACGCTCGACCCGTACCAGCAGATTGCCGACATCGATACCGAGAACAACTCGTTCCCACGCATCGCACAACCGACCCGCTTCCAGATCTTCAAACAGCAACAGCAGAAAAAAGCGCCTAACCCCATGCAAATGCAAGGCGCTGGCGGTGGAAAGATCAGTACCGATCCCAAGAATTAGCGTTATAAGTGATAATTTTCAAAGCCCTTCCGAGTGTATTTGGAAGGGCTTTTTTATGTTAATTCAAAATGGATTCTATGTAATTTCAAAATAGAATTCGTGTAATTTCAAAGTTTGAGCCGTACAACAAAGCATTCATAGTACCAATCAGGGTCGAATTCGTATCAACCTGGAAAAACATTTAAAAACTATTTACATGAACATCGTAATTCTCGACGGATATACTTTGAACCCCGGCGATCAGGACTGGGCGCCTATTGAAAAGCTGGGTAATGTGACCATTTATGACCGCTCGGCCAGGGAGGAAATTGTGGAGCGGGCCAAGGATGCGGAAGTGGTGCTGGTCAACAAGGTGGTGCTTTCCGGCGAAACGCTGGCGCAGTTGCCTAAGGCCAGGTATATCGGTGTGATGGCTACGGGTTTTAACAATATCGACATTGAAGCGGCCAGAAAGCATGGCATTACCGTCACCAATGTGAAAGCCTACGGGCCTGCTTCGGTTGCGCAGCAAACTTTCGCATTGCTCCTAGCGATCGTGAACCGGGTCGAAACGCACAGTCAGAGCGTATTTGCCGGTGATTGGGCCGCTTCCGCCGATTTTTGTTACTGGAAAACGCCCCTTACCGAACTGGCCGGAAAAACCATCGGACTGGTCGGCCTCGGGGATATCGGCTCCCAGGTCGCGAAGATTGCTGCCGCTTTCGGAATGAAAGTGATCGCATACCGGAAACATCCCGTGCCGACAGACGGCGTGGAAATGGTATCACTCGATGAGATCTTCCGACAAAGCGACGTCATAAGCCTGCATTGCCCACTTACCGACGAGACGCGGGAGATTATCAACCGGGAAAATCTTGCAAAAATGAAATCGGGCGCCATTGTGCTCAATACCGGTCGCGGGCCGCTTATTCACGAGCAGGACCTCGCCGATGCCCTCAAAAATGGCACAATCGCCGGGGCCGGGCTGGACGTACTTTCCGTGGAACCACCAAAGGCCGGTAACCCATTGCTATCCGCCCCCAACTGCGTCATCACACCGCATGTGGCATGGGCGACATTCGAAGCGCGGCAGCGGTTGCTGCAAATGGTTGCCGACAATCTGGAAAATTTCCAATCGGGAAAACCGGTCAATGTGGTTTCCTGAGATTAGGGCAAAAAGCGTGCGCATTATGCACGTACACTAACAAATCGTGCTCTCGGCCCGAATAATCGCGTACCTTTGCACCACTAAATTCATGTACGGGCCGCGTTCACGCGGCCCGTAGCACGGAGTCTGCTATTGTTCAGTTCGTTTTCATTCCGTATATGGGTATTTGTTTACTCCTGATTTCGTTTGCCTGCCTTTTCGCGATCTTCTTCCTGTGTTCCTCCGAAACCGGAGCTTATACCAACCTACGCCGGGCATTCCTGTTATCGCTGATCACCAACGCGGGCATCGTATTCATTTACAATGAAATAGCTTCATTTTTTAACGCAATCAACACCACTTCTGCGTTGGTTTTCTGGATTACGGAAGCTGTGGGTGTGTCGGGATTAGTTTACTATTTGAACCGCTCGGGGAAAATAGATCTGAGCAGACTTGCCGTACTGAAAGGCGCATTCCGTCTCGCCGGATTTGGAAAGACCTATAAAATTGTGATTACCGCAGCGACGCTGCTATATATGCTTCCGTTGCTGTTCCTGGCCTTATATGCTGCGCCAAACAACTTTGACACGCATATGTACCATTTGAACCGGATCCTGATCTGGATTTACAATGGCAACCTGGATCACTTCCCCACCATGCATTTGCAGCAGTTGTATCTCAATGTATTTGCAGAATACCTGGTACTGGATACCGTGTTGCTATCCGGTTCCGATCAGTTTTCAGGCCTGATCCAGTTCAGCGCATTTATCGGTTCGGTCTGCGGAATTGGGCTGATCGCCAGGAAATTCGGGCTGGGCAAGGACGGGCAATTACTGGCGTCGATATGCTTCCTGACGTTACCCATCGCGGTTTTTGAAAGTACCAGCACGCAGGTTGACCTTTGCGGATGCTTTTTCTTCATCGCTTTCGTGTATTTTGGTTTTGAATTACTCGAAAAGAAATCGGCACTGGCGCTGGTAGCGATGATGCAGTCACTGGCATTCGGCGGTTTTTCAAAGTATACAATCCTGATATTCGCCATACCGTTTGCCGTCTATTTCGGTATACGCATCCTGGTCCAATACCGCTTCGCTTACGCCATGAAAGTGCTTGGAGTGGCGATTACCCTGCTCATCATCACATTTTCGCCCTTCTTTTACAGGAACTACTCCCTTTTCGGGCATGTGATGAGCCCATTGAGGGATACACGGTTCGCGTCGGAAGAGCTGCCAGCTAAGAAGCATTCGGTGCTATTCACGCTTTCCAGCGTTATCAAGAATGCCGGACTTAATATCGGGCTACCCAATACGAGTTTCAACCGTGCGCTGGATGGCAAGATCCGGGCTTTTCACGAATCCATCGGCGTCGGTATCGATGACCCCGATCTCAGCGTCGACCCGTTTTCAGTCAAATACTCTGTCCATGAGGATATGATCCCGAATACGATCCACTTCTGGCTGATCGTCGGTGCAGGCATTATGCTATTGTTCCTGCCTTTGAGCCGGGATATCAAATGGTTCTGGACTTGCTCGGCCCTTGGGTTTCTGCTGTTTTGTACATTAATGAAGTTCCAGCTCTGGAGCACACGTACGCAGATGCCGCTGTTCGCGATGGGCGCGGTCATGATCGCCTGCGTGTACTCGCTTAAATTCCGTTGGAAAGCTGTCTATCTGATCATTCCATTACTGGTTTCCTCCTTGCCGTTCGTTTATGGAAATCCTAGCAAGGAGCTTGTTTCGATCAGTTTTGTAACACGAAAAGCATTGGGCCATATTCCCGTCGCGATCTGCGAAAGCAGTGCCGAAACAGGGAAAGTTTACGAAAAATACCTGAGCGACTATTACGAATTCCCAGGCAAGGACAACTGCCATCCCTTGAAAAGATGGCCCGACTACGCCGAAAGGACAAAGGTATTTTCATTACTGGAAAAAGCAGGCTATTACGATCAGGACCGTACTTCCAATATTATCTCCATGAACCGCAACAGGGCCTATTTCCTGAGCAATCCCGACAACTACCTCAGCTTTAAAGAGCTCTTGCCGCACATCCCGACCGATCGTAATGTGGGTGTGATGTTCCGCAGAAACGTGGGTTATTACCATTTCTGGAGTGCGACGGATAACAACGTGCAACGCCCTGGCCGGATGGATTACATCCGCTACATGAAGGAGCTTTCGCCCTTGAAAAACGCACAGAAAAAGTTCTGCTACGAATACGTTCTTTCCGATGATCCGACGCTGATCGACTCATTTATTCCGCGGGGCAACATCGCCCGCATTTATTCGAGCGAGCTGCTGCATTTGGTGGAACTTAAAAAGACCAGTTGCGAGAAATATCCGTTCTGATCCCGACCTAATTGAACACAATGGCCCATGCTACTCAGCCGCTGACAATACGGGTAATTTCACAAATAGTGCTGGCGATGAGCGCTTTTGCCGCCAATTCGTTATTGTGCAGGGTCGCGCTTACCCAAACCGCCACAGATCCGGCGAGCTTCACCATTATTCGCATGCTGGCCGGAGCGGTCACACTAAGTCTCATTGTACTCTTACGCGAACGCAAGCCCGGCAACAACGGAAGCTGGCCAGGTGCGCTCAGCCTTCTCGTCTACGCGGCTGCATTCTCCTTTGCCTATGTGAAGCTATCCGCCGGAACCGGGGCTTTGCTCTTATTCGGCTCGGTACAGGCGACCATGGTCCTTACCGGTCTGTATCAAGGTGAACATTTACGGATCATCCAGTGGATTGGCCTGCTAGCCGCCTTTTGTGGCCTGGTTGTTCTGGTTGCGCCTGGAATTCACGCACCCGACCCGTACAGTGCGGCGCTCATGGTAATTGCCGGGATGGCATGGGGTTCTTACTCGCTTCTTGGAAGAAAACAGAGCGACCCGCTAAAAGCGACGGCCGGGAACTTTCTGAAAGCGGCCCCGTTTTCATTGCTGCTGCTTCCTTTTGCGGACTCCGTTGATTCACAGGGCATCATTTTCGCGGTTCTGTCCGGGGGTGTTTCCTCAGGTGTGGGATATGCGATCTGGTACAGCATTTTACCCTCGCTCAAAGCCGCTCCGGCAGCATCGGTGCAGCTAACCGTCCCCATTATCGCCTCCACGGCAGCCATTTTTATATTGGGTGAGCACCTTACTTTCAGCCTCGTGATTGCATCCATTGCCATTTTAGGTGGCATTGCGCTGGTAATTTCGGGAAGAAACCGTCATTGAATGACCGCATTCATGCCTACTGCGGTGAAAATGAACGGATTTCAGCCCCACAAATTTTTTCTGTTAAATTTTTTGTTTTACCTTTGCGCTAATCTATAAAAGAAAATTATGAACAAAGGAACAGTTAAGTTTTTCAATGAAACCAAAGGTTTTGGTTTCATCGCTCCAGAACACGGTGGAGCTGACATTTTTGTACACGTGTCGGGATTGAAAGACGATGTCCGTGAAAATGACAGCGTATCTTACGAAGTTGAAGAAGGCAGAAAAGGGTTGAACGCGGTGAACGTAACCATTATCTGATCAGATATAAACGAAAAGTGAGCAAAATCCTCCTGAACAGGGAGGATTTTTTGTTTTTATACCAATACAAAACCTACTCGTTTCGCAGGCTTTTCACAGGATTCGCCAACGCGGCTTTAACACTCTGGAAGCCGACGGTAGCCAGGGCAATGGCCACAGCTAAAAAACCCGCCAGCGCGAAGACCCACCACTCAATATCGGTCCGGTAAGCAAAGCCCTGCAACCAACGGTCCATGGCATACCACGCAATGGGCGACGCGATCAGAATGGAAACCAGGACTGGTTTTAGAAAATCTCTGGCCAGCAAAGTTGTAATGCCGGCTACGGAAGCACCCATCACTTTGCGCACACCGATCTCTTTGGTACGCTGTTCAGCCGCGAAAACGCTAAGCCCGAAAAGGCCTAAGCAGGCAATCAGGACAGCTACGGTGGCGAAACATGTGAACAACTGCCCGATACGCTGTTCGGTGCGGTATAGCGCATCGAACTCATCGCTCAAAAACGTGTATTCAAAAGGCCTGCCGGGTGCTGTTTTCTTCCATATTGTCTCCATCGATTGCAGGGTGGAGCCAATGTCAGCCATATTCAACCGAAACGAGACGGCCTCCAGTGACATTTTTTCAACACTGCTGCTTCCCAGCATTTTTCCATTGATCACCAGCGCCACCGGCTCAATCGTCGCTCTCAGCGATTCATAATGGAAGTCCTGCACCACGCCGATGATCGTCAGCTGCTCTCCACCCGACTTGTGAATCGTTTTACCGATCGGCTGTGCGTACCCCAGGCGTTTGGCGGCGCTTTCGTTGATAACGACGCCGGTACTATCGGCGATCCGGGCTCGCTCAAAATTTCGCCCCTGCACCAGTCTCAGTTCAAGCGTCGGAATGTAGTCCGGATCGACCTTCCATTCCTGCATATTGACCGATTGCTTCTGATCAGTTGTTCCGGCCGGATACCACATATCGTTCCAACGATTGGACGCCACGGGCAGAAAGCCACTCACCGAACCCATTTTTACCGCCGAATTCCGCAGTACTTCCTGCTTGAAGGTAAAAATGTCCGATTCTGTCGTTTCACTCGTTTTGACGACAACCACCTGGTCTTTGGTAAATCCTATCTTTTTCGTTTGAATATAATGGAGCTGCTGATGAATAAGCAGTGTACCGATGATCAGTAACACAGACAGCGAAAATTGGAATACCACCAAAAAACCACGAAGGTTATAGCTCCCCGGAGCTAGCCATAACTTACTTTTCAGCACCTCGATAGGCTGGAAAGAAGACAAAAGGAAGGCCGGATAAAGCCCCGCCAATACACCCACCAAAACGATTCCCGAAACGAAGTAGCCAATGGACAGCGTATCGGCAACTTGGCTAATAGATAACGACTTGGCCGCCAGACTGTTAAAATCAGGCAATAGCAGGTATACCAATCCGATCCCGACCACCGACGCGAGCGCCGTAAACAATAGGGATTCGGCGAGAAACTGACCTATCAGATCCGCCCGGGTCGAGCCCATCACTTTACGGACGCCCACTTCCCGCGCCCGTTTGGCCGAGCGGGCTGTCGATAGATTGATAAAATTAAAGACGGCGATCAGCAAGATAAAGAAAGCGATGCCCAGGAAAAGGTAAATGTACTCGATGCTGTTGTTGGGTAACAACTCCCCCTCGCGGTCGGAATGAAGGTGAATATCCAACAATGGCATCAGCGAATAGCTGAAATTGTTCCCTGCTTTGCGGGTTTCAGCCAGGGATGTTTGAAAAAACCGCCGCAGCGCCGGATCCATGTAGGTTTGAAGCACCCGCTCGAATTTGGCCTCTACCGATTGGGGATCGGTTCCGGGCCGGAGCAACAGATAGGTATTAAAAACGTGGTTTCCCCATTTGTTAACCTTCGCTTCCGCGGTTTCATGCAGCGGCAGCAGAAAATCGGCCTGGAAGTGCGACTGAGCTGGAATATCAGCGATAACAGCGGTCACGCGCCTTACCTGGTCGGTGTCGAAAATGAGCGTGCGGTCGAGCGCATTCGAAGCACCAAAATATTTTTTGGCCATTCGCTGGGTAATCACCACCGAATTGGGTTCGGCCAGTGCTTTCTTAGGGTTTCCGGCAATAACCGGCAGGGTAAATACATCGAAAACAGTCGAGTCGGCATAGAGTACCCGCTGCTCCCGGATGGCGGACTTGCTACCCTTTACCAAATGGCTCCCATATTTCCCCAAACGGGTCGTTTCTTCTATCTCCGGAAAGTCCCGTTTAAGCGTCTGCCCCATTGGAGTAGGTGCAACGGCAACTTTGGCTTCTTTCTGGGAATACGTGATATCGCCGTTTATTCGATAAATCCGGTCGGATTTCTGATTAAAGCGGTCGTAGCGCAGCTCATCCATCACATAAAGAATACTGAGCAGGCTGACAGCCAGCCCAAGCGCGAGGCCAAAAATGGTTATAGCCGAATAGACCTTACTTTGCGTCAGGTTCCGGTAAGCGATTTTGATATATTTCTGGTGCATGGTTGAGTAGGTGGTACAAATACCTCGCCAAACTTCAATAACCGGCCGGGATTCCTTGAAATGGGCTATTTTACACACGCAACCGCTGTGCATTTGTCCATTTGCGGACAAGCGCAGTACAGAAGTGGACAAGGCAGCAAAAAGTTTTTTTACTGGAACAAAAAGAAAAGATTGATTCCGACATTTTGGAACAAGTTGCTGCTATACTTAAAATTCCGGCTGAGGCGATTCGAAATTTTGATGAGGAGAAGGCCATGAATATCATCTCCAATACATTTCAAAGCGGATCCTTTGTTGCAAATTCAGTCGAGACCTATCATAATAACCCAATTGACAAACTCATTCAGCTTCACGAGGAGAAAATTGCATTGTACGAGAGGATGTTGAAGGAAAAGGATGAAATGATGCTGCGGTTGGAGCGGTTGATTGAGAAGAGGTAGATGCTGTGTAGTAGAGCTATAAAACATAGCTATTTCGACCCGCTCTTAGCAAACCAAGATCATTTTTTGTAAATTTGTGTACACGAAAACGTACACCATGAGAATTATATCAGCTAGGGAATTTCGGGGGAAGCAGAAGGATTATCTGGATCTGGCCGAGAAGGAACGGGTGATCATTCACCGGGGAAAGAACAAAAAATCAGTTTTACTCACGCCCATTGATGAAAATACTGAAACCGATGTCTTTTTCTCAGACCCGCAAATTCTGAATGCCATTAAGGAAGGTATTGAGGACGTTAAGGCTGGAAGAGTGACTTCCATCCGCGATCTCAAAAACATATGGGCAGATATTCTCTAAGTGTTTCGGAAAAAGCCAGAAAGGACCTTTCTTTTTTACATAAAACCGGTGGAAAAGTGCTCATCAAGCGAATTGATCGTATTTTCGAAGAGCTAAGTGAAAATCCTTACACGGGAATTGGCAAACCAGAACAGCTAAAAAGCAATCTTTCCGGCTTGTGGTCACGAAGAATTGACAAGAAGCATCGACTTGTGTATCAGATCATCGAGCAGACTGTAACCGTATTCATAATCGCGGCAAAAGGGCATTACGAAGATAAGTGACATTATCGCGCGCTGGCATCTGCCTCACAAATTCTGCCGCTTCAACTCCCCCACAGCATAATCAGCGGCTCTTGCCGTCATAGCCATGTAAGTAATGGATGGGTTCACGCAGGAGGAAGATACCATCGCCGCACCGTCGGTGACGAACACATTTTTGCAGGCGTGCACCTGATTGAATTTGTTCAGCACTGAGCTTTTCGGGTCTTTGCCCATGCGGGCCGTGCCCATATCGTGAATGCCCAGGCCTGGATGCGTGTCTTGCCGGTTGAACCCGGTAACGTTTTTAAAACCTGCGATTTCCAGCATTTCCACCGCCGAAGCCATCATATCTTTTCGCATGGCCAGTTCATTTTCGCCAAAAGCGGCGTCGAAAACGATCATTGGAATGCCCCATTTGTCTTTCTTGTCCTTGTCCAAAAACATGCGGTTCGATGGATCGGGCAGGATTTCTCCGAAGCCGCCGAATCCCATTGTCCACGTGCCGGGGCGTGTCATATCTTCTTTGAAATTGGCGCCGAAACCATTCATCGTGATGCCCCGTTTCCAGTCGGTTTTACTCGCACCTCCCTGGTAGCCGTAGCCCCGCAGGAAGTCCTTCTTATCGGCTCCCCAGTTCCTGAAACGCGGTATATACAACGCATTGGGCCTTTGACCAAAAATATAATCGTTTTCAAACCCTTCGACCGTCGCATTCGCGCCTACGCCCAGGTGATGGTCCATAATGTTCCTGCCAACCTGATCGCTATCGTTGCCAAGGCCGGTAGGAAAGCGATTGGATTTCGAGTTGAGTAAAAGCGCCGCCGAGTTCATGGAACCGGCATTCAGAAATACGATTTTTGCAAAAAACTCCTCCACGGCCATCGTGTTCTGGTTAATCACACGAACCCCTTTGGCCTTCTTCGTCTTTTCGTCGTAAATGATCTCGCTGGCAATGGTATCGTGCAGGACTGTCAGCTTGTTCGTTTTCCTCGCTGCCGGTATCGAGCCGGATAATGAGCTATAATAAGCGCCATACGGGCATCCGCGGGCACATTTGCTGCGGTACTGGCACGACGCCCGACCGAGATCCGTATGCAAGGGCTGCGGCTTTGTCAGATTCGCGACGCGCCCGATCGTCACCGGCCGGTTCAGCTTTTTCATCATCGTATCCCTGAAATAAGCCTCGGGAGCGCTCATAGGCATCGCCGGCAGGTAATGGCCATCCGGCAAAACCTCCCAGCCTTCCGCCTGGCCGCTGATACCGACAAATTTTTCGACATGCGTATACCAGGGTTCGAGGTCTTCATACCGGATCGGCCAGTCTATCGCGATGCCTTCTTTCGCATTCGCTTCAAAATCCTTTTTGTTCATCCGGTACGACTGTCGGCCCCAATGCATGGACTTCCCGCCCGTGTGATAAGCCCTGATCCAGTCGAAAGGACGTTTTTCTATATACGGATTCTTTTTGTCGTCCGTAAAAAACGGACCGGTTTCTTCATTCGCCAATGTTCCGAAACGGTTATTGGCCCAAAATTCCTCCGCCGAATGGATCGACACCCTTCCTCTGTGCTCGAACTCCCATGGGCCTTTCATCGCCGTGTCGTAGTCTTCGATGTGCTTCACTTCGCGGCCTCGCTCGATCATCAGCACCTGCAAGCCTTTTTCAGTCAATTCTTTTGCCGCCATACCGCCCGTCATGCCCGAACCGACCACGATTGCGTCGAACGTATGTGCTTTATCTGATTTCAAATTTAAGTTCATGGTGATGGACGACTAGTAGGCGAAAGATTTCTGATTAGGCTTCATTTTGATCATTTCCAGCTTTCCCGGAATGGGTACGTATTCGAAGGACGATTTTATTCCTTCTTCGGACGTAAAATACCCCAGCATTGTCAGCTCCTTTATCAGGCGCCAGAACGGCAATCCCTTTGCCTGGGCCGCCATTTGTTCACGGTCTTCGTTATCACCCATTTTTGTCTGCTGCACCTGATATACCTTCATTTCTTCGGCGGAATCAATTTCGACCTGCGTCAACACGGCCGTTTTTTGCTCCGCATTCAAGTTCAGAAATTGCTTCGTTTCCAAATTATTCAGCCCGGCTACAAAACTCTTGTGCTCCGGCGTTTTATAACAATCCTGTAACATCATCACGATGAACGCCGGAACGCCCACATCCTTCGCGCCGGGGGTTGTCGTCTTTGGAATGATCATTTCAGCGACTTCCCCTACGATCAGTTTCTGGTTGTCGGTCAAGCCGAACTCCGCCGGAAAACTTTCTGACGGCACGCGGCTTTCCCAACGGTTCATAGCCAGCAACGTCGGGGCAGACAAAGCTCCTCCAAGCATGGCCGCAACATGTGTAATAGCAGTTCTTCTGTTCATGGATTCACTGGGCTGATATGGCGAGACGATTAAGCATATACAAATAAAGGTCAACAGGACGAGCTAAAAAGCCTCATTCTATTGACCTTTACCCAAAGTCGGCGGATTTATATAAATTGCCTTTTCAACGAAAAGCGCATTGTATGCCACATACTACCTCCAACCCGAAGATCCACGAAGGCCGCAACCTTAAACGTTTCCGCGAGATGCTTGGAATCAAGCAAGATTTCCTCGCTTTCGAGCTCGGTAGCGACTGGAACCAACAAAAAATCTCCCTATTAGAACAGAGAGAAAGGATTGATTCCGACATATTGGAACAAGTATCGGCGATACTCAAAATTCCGGCTGAGGCTATCCGGAATTTTGATGAAGAACAGGCAATCAACATAATATCAAATAATACTTTTGACAATTGTGCTCAGCCAGCTTCGGTTTTCTATAACTCCACAGTCCATCCAATTGAGAAGATTGTCCAGCTTCATGAGGAAAAGATTGCTTTGTACGAACGTATGTTAAAGGAGAAAGATGAGATGATGGAGCGGCTGGAAAGGTTGATAACCAGCCGCTAAATGGCGATGCAGCTTTATTTCACCACCTCACTCACCAAAATAACAGGACTTACATTGGTGTAATTTTGAAAATCGGCGCGAATGGCATCTCTATTCGGTGCGATGGCCGCCTGATAGTCGCTCAGGCTCTTTACATAGAATGTGCCGATCGCCATAAAAGGCAGCGGCTGATTTGGAATTCCACTGGCAACCCCTTTCTCGATGGTGTATTTAATCAGGTTTGATCCTAAAAACTTTGCTACCATAGGCATGTGCTTGCTTTCATAGTACTCCATATTAAAGGTTTTACCTTCGGCATAAGGGTACATGACGGACACTTTTGTTACGCCTTTATCCACAGCAGCGACGTCCTGTTTTTCCTGAGCGAACACGGCGCAGCAAGTCGTTAGAAAGAAAAACGACAGCATTAGATTTAATTTCATAATCACTTCATTTAGCTAATAAATTGTTCATTTTGAGTTAATTGAGCAAATATTGAAATATTGTCTATATTCGCAAAACGTTATTTTTCGATGAAATCAATCGAAAAAACCGATTTAGCGAAATGGAATTACGACAGCTCAAATACTTTCTGAAAGCCAAAGAGTTATTGAATTTTACAGAAGCTGCAATGGCTTTGAACATCAGCCAGAGTACGTTATCACAGCAAATCAAGCAGTTGGAAGAGGAATTGAGTGTTCCCTTGTTCAACCGCATTGGGAAGAGAATTAAACTCACCGAAGCTGGCGAGCTGTTCAGCGAATATGCTTTGCAGAGTATAAACAGAGCCAATGAGGGGCTGCTGCTTTTGCGCGATTTAAAAAATTTAAATACAGGCAAAATTGCTATTGGTGTAATTTACTCGATGCGAATTCTATTTGCCAAAATATTGATAGAATTTGCAAGCCAGTATCCTAACATCAAAATTCAGGTTGTATTTGGCACCACAAAAGATCTTCTCGAAAGGCTCAATTTGCATCATTTCGACTTCATTTTGACCTTCCACGAAGAACTCCGGGAACCGCATCTCAAATATCAGACGCTTTTAAAAGCGAATATGGTGCTGGTAACTGCCAAAAATTCTTCGTTGGCACAAAAGACCAATATATCACTCAACGAAGTGGCCGGGCTGCCATTGGCCCTGCCTTTCAGCGGCAGCAATAGTATTCAGTTTTTTGAGGAGTCATTTGGCCAAAAAAACTTGGTCCCGAATGTTTGCATGGAAATAAATGACATTCCTACGCTATTCGAAATTGTAAAAACGGGTCATTGGCACACGATACTAAGCGAGACCAGCGTAAACGACCCCGATGTGGTGGGAATCCCTATCGATGGAAAACACATGCGGCGAACCATTATGATTATTTCCCTCAGGGAAGCTTATGAAAAGAAAGCCGTGACAAAATTCTATGAGATGCTGGCAAAGATTTGAAAAAGCATTGAGCCGGCATGCGGCTCAATGCTTTACTTCGTTAATAACCCTGGTTTTGAATCAAACTTTTGTTCCTGTCGACTTCCGATTGTGGAAATGGGAGCACGTTGTTCTTCTCTCCAAAAGATAATGTCACACCGGCGGGGTTTTTAACCATCGCCAGTTTTTCTGCCATAATTCCCCAGCGTTTAAGGTCAAAATAGCGATGTCCTTCCATTGCTAGTTCAATTCGCCTTTCGTGACGAATAAAATCCCTTAAAAGGCTTTTTGAATTGTACTTCGCCTGATCCACAGGCGGCAGGTTAACGCCGGTCCGTGTCCGTACTTTATTGATTGCGTCGTATACGGTTGCATCAGGCCCGGAAGCCTCGTTCTTTGCTTCGGCATAAGCGAGCAATACCTCAGCATATCGCATATGGACGATGTTCATATCCGTAAGCGGGGTTTTGGACCTGTCCCATGGTAGTTTGGATGTATCCATGTACTTCTTCATGGTAAAACCTGTCAGAACCGGATCAGTTGTTACAAAAGTAGAGCCGTCTGGATTTACATATTTGTCCCCCGGCACCAGGATGGTCATTTTTAACCTCGGGTCCCGTTTTTCATATGGATTCGAAGGATCATAACCTGATGTGGCGTCCGTGATCATTTTTCCACTGGTCGTTTCGTACTCATCTACGAGGTTTTTGTAAGGCTGATTACCTCCGTACCAGCCGATTTCAACCAGCACGCCTTCGCCTCCCTGCGGATTGTTTGGCGCCAGGTATTTGGTAGAGAAAATGATTTCCGGATTGCCTTGCTGCGTCGCTTGTAAAAACAAATTTGCGTAGCCGCCCTGATAGATGGAGAATGTATTGGAGCTAATGATGTCGCCTGTCAAAGCCGCGGCTTCTGCCCAGTTTTGCTGATACAATGCAACCCGCGCTTTGAGCATTTGCGCACTCGCCTTCACGGCATGTCCGGCATATGCAGTTGCCGGCAGTTTTGAGATGGCATAGTCAAGGTCTTCCACCACAAATGCAAGAACTTCGGTCTTGGGACTTTTGGCGACCTTGGCATCTTCTGCTGTTTTTGGTGCTGTTTTGTAAAGAACTACATCTCCGAAAAACTGCACCAGCTCAAAATAAAACAAGGCCCGGAGAAAACGGACTTCGGCTGTGTAAACATCCGCTGTTGCCTGAGGTAATGCGGTTACGCTTCCGACATTTTCAAGAAAATAGTTACACGCCGCAATGCCTGCATAAGGATCGTTATACAGGATCGAGGGTACATTGGAAGGATTGGTAATCCCTATCGTCAGGTTTTGAAAACCGATCTGGTTATGCCGGTCATATGCATTGTCCGAATAACCGTCCAGCTGAGTCCTTCGGTGACCGAAAAGACTGCTCTGCAATCTACGGTAAACGCCAACCAGAGCCATATCTACATCCGCGGGCGTTTTCCAGAATGTTGGGCCTGAAATGGCGTGCATTGGATTTCTGTCTAAAAAGCTGTCGTCACAAGAGCTTGTCCCTCCAAGCAACAAAGCTGACAACAACGCGGTAGAAATAAATTTATATCTGAGGTTCATTTTCTTAATATTTAGTGTTTTACACAAACCGATTCCGTCAGAACTTAATACTTAAGCCGGCAGTGAATATTTTAAGTTGGGGAAACTGAGCAAATCTGCCCGAACCCGCACGTTCAGGATCGTTTCCTTCATAGTTTGTCCAGGTAATCATGTTGTCCCCCGAGAGGTAAACTGTTAGCCCTTTAGACTTTATTTTACTTAGAATCTTCTCATTGAATGCATAAGACAGGTACAAGTTCTTCAAACGCAGATAGGAAGCATCCTGAATAAAGTAAGTCGACGTGTATCCTGATACACCGGCGTAACCTGTAAGATAGGTGGCAGGGACCGTGTTGCTGGGATTGGTAGGTGACCACGCATTCAGGAACCTCGTAGGAGGTGCAGATCCTTGCTGAAAAGGCTCGTAGCCCCAGCCGTTCACCTGCGTATTGATTCCCTGGACACCTTGAAAAAACGCTGTCAGGTTGAAGCCTTTCCAGCCCGCATTCACGCTAAATGAATAATTGTATTTAGGAAAGCGGCTGATCCGGATCCGGTCTTCGGGCCCGACGGTGCCGTTACCATCTACGTCCCTGATCTTGAGATCGCCCGGTTTGAGCGTGCCTGATGAGGGTTGTTTGGGCGAATTGTCTATCTCTGCCTGACTTTGGAAAACGCCGATCCAGTCGTAAACGAAAAAGTTGTTGTAAGGCTGTCCGATTTCGATCGTGCCCAATGTAGGAGCAAGCAGTTTGGTAACCTTATTGTTATACTTGTGATACAGCACGCTTACGCCGTAGTTGAAGTCCCCTAAGTTTTTCCGATGCCTCAATTCCACTTCGATTCCCGTATTTTGCATTCCGCCGGCATTGACAATGGGCGCCGACAACCCGACGCTGCTCGGCAAATCGGCACGGGTTGAAAGGATATCCGTTGTATTTCTTTTATACCAATCAATCGTAGCGCCGAATAGTCCCCTGAAAATATCGACATCGAGTCCGAAGTCCAGCATGGATGTTTTCTCCCATTTCAAATCCGAAGTTACCAGGCGCGTCAACTGTGCTCCGGAGCTCAGGTTCGTGAAGGGATAGGATGTCAGACTCAGAATGTCCTGATAGGGATAGTTTCCGGAAAGGTTCAGCCGGTCGGCCACCCCTACGTTGATTTCCTGATTCCCCAACACACCATACGAAGCCCGAAGCTTTACATTATCGACCCACGACAAAGTGTTTTTAATAAAACCTTCCTCGGAAATCCGCCATGCCGCCGAGCCGCCACCAAACGTACCCCACCGCGAACTAACCCTTGAAGTACCATCCCGGCGAATGTTCCCTTCAACAAAATATTTGCCCTTGAAATCGTAGTTTACCCGCCCGAAGAAGGATCGGAGTGCCCATTCGGATGCGGTACCTCCGGTCGACTGATTATTTGCTCCGCTGCCGTCCAGTACCATAATGGTTGTGTTTGGAAAGTCAAATCTGTTACCGGACAGCCGCTCCGAGAGGTTTTCCTGCTGTTCAAAGCCAGCCAGCAGCCCGAGCGTATGATTCACCCCAAATTGTTTGGCATAGTTCAGCGTGCTGAAAAAAGTCTTCGTGATACTTCTGTCTTCCCGCTGCTGAAGTCCAAAAAACGTCGGGTTGCCATTAGCCACCTGAACGTATTTGCCCGAAGCATCGGGCTGGTAGGCAAAGGAAGGCGAGCCGAACTGACGGTTTTTAAGCTGGTCGTTATAAAATGTCATCCCTGCTTTATTCAGCCATTTCAGGCCTTTCAAAATCTCGACCTCCACAAAAGCCTGCGCATTGACATTGTAGGTCTTTGTAAACTGCCCCCCCGTTGCATACACTTCTTCGACACTCCTGTTGCCTGCCCCGTTTCCAGCAAAATCCCTGTTGGTTACTCTTCCGCTCCCATCAGGCAAAAAAGGTGCAAAAGTCGGCGCAGAGGCGTAGGCTAGCAGGAGCAAATCGTCGTTGACCAGCCAGGGTGCCTTGGCGTTTTGGTAGGAAAGGTTCAGGTTCGTACCCACACGCACCTTTTTGTGTACCTGCGAAGACAAGTCGATCAGACCATTGTACCGGTTGTACAGGTACCCTTTTGTGATACTTTCCTGATCGAGATAATTGAATGAAATGTTGTACAACGTCTTTTCATTTCCCCCGCTGAAACCGAGGTGATGGTTCTGGATGGGGCCTTTGCCAAGTACATAATCCAGCCAGTTGAAATTAGGATATTGGCTGCTGTTGGGATTGTTCCTGTACAGGTCGATCTGCTCCTGCGTGTAGATGGGCGCCTGACCGCTTCTGGCCCTGGCAGAATTGTACATTTCCATATACTGCACTGAATTTGTGATCAGCTCTGGCCTCCTGGTCGCCTGGCTGAGCCCGAAGCTTCCGGTGTATTCGATTTCAGCAGAACCCGCCCGTCCCTTTTTTGTCGTGATCAGAATCACCCCGTTTGCTGCGCGGGCACCGTAAATGGATGCCGAGGCAGCGTCCTTCAAAACTGTCACACTCTCGATGTCTTGTGGCGAAAGATTCTTGATCGTCCCGATAATTCCGTCAACCAGGATCAACGGCGCATTGGATGCCCCGAACGAACCAAACCCTCTCAGCTGATAGGCCGCATCGTCACGCCCGGGTTCACCGGTAGATTGGATCACATCGAGACCGGACACCCGGCCTTGTAGAAGATTCTGCACGTTAGGAACAGGTCGTTCTGTCAACTCCTTGCCTGTTACGGTGGTCACAGAACCCGAAAGATTAGCTTTGGTTCTGGTTCCATAACCTACGACAACCACTTCGGAAAGCGACGATTCTTCCGATTTCAGGTTTACATTAACGGTTGTTTGGGTACCTACCGGCACTTCCTGTTTGATGTAGCCGATATAGCTGAAAACCAAAATGACGTCATCCTTGGCCGGCACAGTATACTTGCCGTCTGCATCGGTGATCGTGCCGGTGGTGGTGCCTTTCAACTGGACACTTGCACCAGGTAATGGTGCACCGCCATTGTCAAATACCGTTCCTGAAACCTGCCGGGTTTGAGCAAATGCTACCTGCGAAGAAATGATCAAAACCGCTGCGAACACTTTTGCGAAGTTGCGTATCGCGTGTTTTGAAAGAGCTGCTTTCATGGAATTGACGTAAGCTCGGCCAGCCTGTTTCCAGGCCGGCAAACAACTTTGATTCGTCCATCCGCCGGGATTGTAGAGTTGATTCATAGGGCACAAAAAGTTTATTTAATAGACATTCGACCAATACAATTATTTAGCAATCGGGAAAAGACGTAATTTCTGCCTTAAAGCTTGCCATCAAAACTCTTCCTAACCCTTCAAATGATTTGGGACGTTGAATTAAGAAAAACAGACAACATAATATCATATGCCAAGATCACCCATACAAGTACGAAATCGGATTTATCAACTATTTGGTTATCAAGCCAAATAATAACAAAAGTCCACTTACACCTTAATTTCAACACTACCCCAAGCACCTTTACTAATAATTATAAGGCAAATAAACACCGGATTAATCCAATATGTTGATTTTTGGTTGATATCTTATAGTACTATATTTGCGTCAAGTTAAACTTTTTCGCGAAGCCCGATTTTTCCATCTGTCAGATCTTGCCCACTCGTCAGAAGGGTTTGTAGCCAAGAAAACTTCCCGTACAGCCAGCCCAACGGCTCACAACTGCCAGCACTCCCCCGATAAACAATGCATATCCTGGCCATAAATTTTATTCCGATGGTGTATATACGCGTCTACTCGTCTCATAAATCGCCTTTTTGGTTTTGTCGATGCGAGGGATACTGTAACTTACACTCCGTCACTCGTAAGTTATTGGAGCACTTCCAGGCAGATTTACATAAATTGACCCTCAAAAAAATCGCTTTATAACCAAGCTAGCTCATGCATTTCATCAACAGCACATTCTTACTACGGTTTGCGGTCATAGTGATCCTGCTGGCGCATAGCGTACCCGGAATGTTTGATCACGGCATCAACGATTTTGGAAACCTTTATCTGAATCAGGTTGGATTCGCACCGGTCGGTGTGCCCATCGCCTGGGCCATAAAACTATCTCATGTATTGTGCGCAATTTGCCTGCTGTTCCAAAAATATGTCAGGTGGGTAAGCAGTGTTACCATATTAATCCTGCTTGCGGGTATAATAATGGTACATTTCAAAGAAGGCTGGTTTGTAGTCGGCGGCGGGCGCAATGGTGTTGAGTTCAATTTCCTGCTCATATTCGTATTGCTGACGATCATGTTTCCTGCCGGGTTAAATAAATACAGCGGCAAGGGATGATCCTTGTCATATCCGTAATACGGTGCCTGTCCATTCAGAGGCAATCGAATAAAAAAGCGCCAATCGCCTTAGCTGTTGCCACGTAGCGATTGTTCCCTTCTGATTTTTGGCAGGCTTTAAATAGAAAAGCAGGCCGAATGTTCTCTCCAACATAACACAAGCGTTTAAAAGTGGTTAAATATCGAATTACCACGCTTGCCAATCAAGATGTTTACGGCGTGAACATCTTGTCTATCAATTTGTTATGACGTTTCCAGTGAGTCTTTTTCTCAAAGTGAGTGAACTACACGAAAGATTCACTATTTTTTATACATATAGTACAACAGTATATTTGTTATGTATAATTTTTTGGCGAAAATTGAGTGGTTTGAGGAAGGATTTTCGGTGAGTTTTCGGGTTGTTTTGGGTGTTCAAAGTTTGGGAAATGTCTGTTGTTTTTGGTGGTGGTAACTGCGATGTTGCTAGGCGAAGTTACAAAGTTTTCCAGCCTTTAAAAGCTATCAGCCTGTACTAGAATTTGGACACTTTTGTTCGAAAGTGCCCTTTCCCAAAATGCTCAGTCCTCTCGCCTTCATTATCCGTTTCGATGGATTTGAATTCTATTTTTCCAAAAAGACTATCTCCAACAACATACTTGGGTTTATCCAATGCCAGTTTTTGGTATACGATCTTGTGTGTCGGCTTTACCTCCCACGGAATAATGTTGTCTGTTGCAAAGTATGCTTCCGTGTAGAATGTTTTGTCTTTGTAGTTGATTATAAAGCCATGTCCACCGAAACCGTTGCCGATTCCGATGTTAATCGATAAAGTATCGGTGTTCCAGAAATAGGCTCTGCAATTATTGTACTTTGCATGTTGGTTGTCACTGAGGTCAATTCGTTTGCCAGAGAAGTACGAAACATTGCTTGTCCTCCTTGCGAGCGGATCTCGATTTTCTAGTGCTGAAAATATCTCGTTTTCCTTGTCAAGTTGCTTGTAAACCGAGTCTTTTGAGAGATGGGCATCGATGATGGCGTCGTCCCATTGATCGGTTGTTTGCTGATTTGAACAGTTGAACAATAATGATATCATCGCCGGTAGAAGGAGGATAATACTCGCAAGTTTGGTCATTAATTGGCAGCTCATAGCTTAGTGTAGCGGAGGTAAATGAAAATCAAAAGCGAATATATATAATTTAATTATATATAAGAAAATTTACTTCCCGATTTCTCTTTACAGCTCTGTCTACTTGAGACCTTTGATCGACTTTATGATAATAGATAGGGTTTTCGACTTGGGAGCATCACCCAGCCATGTCTCCATGACTTTTGTATCGAGCTCTTGTAAGTCATCTTCGTCAATTCTTAAATTTTCGATGAGATATTCAGTAGCGGACTTCGAGCTATTTAGCTTTACGCCTATTGTAGTCACTACTTTATCAAATAGCGCTTTCTCCGGCGAAGCAATAAGAATATATTGCTCATCTCCAAGTTTAAGGTTTCGAATCCCGAAGCTGTAATAGGGCAATGGCAGCCGCGCGAAGATAAATGCACCTATCGAGGTGGTTAACCGCTCGGCGTGTTTTGTAGTCGCTGAGGCCACTTCATATACTCGCTCAGGAATTAACCCGTAAAAGGATAGGGCGCTGTCAATTGAGACATAGCTCGGGCCGAATAGGTGGTTTGCGAGCAGGAATGGCTCCGGGCGGAATGGCGACAGCTTTTTAGTAGGTATATAGAGGCCATCCCTCACAATTTCAAGAAGCCCGGCAGAAGCAGCTCATTGATTTTATGATTGGGCTCCTTGTGATCTTTGAGAAGCGATGCCAGCAGCTGCCGGGTAAGCGGTTGATTAGAGTGGCTTCTGATGCTTTGAAGGAGATTCATGACAGACGTTATATTATAGGTCTTTTAGCTCACTAGCAATCTTATGATCTCGTCAAGGGATTTCGACTCAGTCCAAAGGTTCATGGTGGAAGACTTAAATGTTAAAAGCAATATAGTGCTTAGTGAAATTTTAACCGCTTGCCAGCCACCCGAAATTATCCTCCGGGATTGCGCGACTACTCGCGAGTCATAAATAATGTTGATTATTTTCAACATTATTTATATTTTTGTTTGTAATAATCAACATTATGCAGACTAAAAAACAAGTTGTGCTCCCCAGATTTCAGAAAATTCTGGAACAATTGGGCGAAAACATCAAGTTAGCCCGCAAGCGGCGGAAACTCACCACTATTCAAGTATCTGAGCATGCAGGAATCGACCGCACCACACTTTATCACATCGAAAAAGGCAACCCTAGCGTATCGATAGGGGCGTATTTTAATGTTTTGAGGGTTCTAAATCTGCACGAAGATTTCCTTAAACTGGCCGCGGATGACGAGCTTGGAAGAAAGTTGCAGGATTTGAAGTTGCTTGGTAAACCGAGCGAATAGACTTCAATGGTAAGTATCTTCTGACGCTTGATCGCATGACAGGTGGCAATCTATCGCTAAAAGCGTTACTTGTGCTTGTCACGACCCAATAAATCTATCACAACAGGATTTAATAGAAATATCACAACCATATTTAATATATTTACAACAACGCGGTTTAATAGATTTGATACATCAAGATTCAATAGATTAACATCCGCTTGATTTGATAGATTGATATGGCAACACCACGCGAAAGATTTGTAGAGGCCCTTCAGTTTTTGCACGATTTGCAGCAAAAAGGGATTGTCGGCATTCATACAGATGATATACCAAGCCGAAAGCACCGGGAGATACTGTCCAAAAATGGATTTATTAGGGAAGTAACAAAAGGTTGGTACATCGCTACTAATCCAGAGGAAAAGGATGGCGAAACCACAGCCTGGTATAGCTCCTATTGGGATTTTGTTGCGGTATTTCTCGAACGCAGGTATGGTAATAACTGGTCTCTTTCTGCCGAGCAGTCACTATTGCTTCATGCAGGCAACCAGGCAGTTCCACAGCAGTTGCTTGTGCGATCTCCGCAGGGGAATAACAACCCTACGCCGCTGGCGCACAAAACCTCGCTATTCAACATGCGGGGCGAACTGCCACAGGTGGATCAGCTTGCGATAGCTGCAACCGGAATACGCATGTATACGCTGCAAGCGGCATTAATATATAGCTCTGCAACTATCTATACGCGTAACGCTACTGATGCACGTACAGCGCTCTCGTTGGTAAGGGATGCCTCAGAATTGCTGCCTATACTTTTGGAAAACGGGCACACCACGTTAGCAGGACGACTGGCAGGGGCTTTCAGGAATATCGGCAGAGATAGAATAGCGGACCAGATTGTTGATACTTTTAAGCAGGCGGATTATGACATCCGCGAAGCAGATCCATTTGACAGCAAATTAGATCTGACATTGTCCGCTCGTGAACGCTCACCATACGCTAATCGTATACGTCTGATGTGGATGCAGATGCGTCAGCCTGTAATCGCAAACTTTCCGGCTTCGCCCGGAATTCCTGATGACCACGACGCGTTTCTGAAAACCATAGACGATATCTACATTACGGATGCCTATCATTCGCTTTCCATTGAACGTTACCGGGTAACGCCCGAACTGATTGCCAAAGTAAGTTCGGGAGAGTGGGATGCTAACGAAAATGAAGAAGATCGTAAACAACGCGATGCAATGGCTGCCAGAGGATACTACCAGGCTTTTCAGTCTGTAACTGAAAGTATCAAAGCCATACTTCGAGGTGAAAATGCAGGAACGCTCGCAGATAAAGACCACTCGAAATGGTACAGGCAAATGTTTGATCCAAGTGTAACAGCGGGTATCCTGAAGGCCGCAGATCTTGCCGGATATAGGAACCATCAGGTTTATATCGGCAATTCCAAACACGTTCCGCTCAACGTTGATGCCATGAGAGACGCTATGCCCATATTGTTCGAGCTTCTGCAAGAAGAGTCCGAAGCATCGGTAAGGGCGGTATTGGGACATTTCATATTTGTGTTCATTCACCCTTATATGGATGGCAATGGACGTATGGGGCGCTTTCTGATGAATGCAATGCTGGCTTCGGGGGGATATCCATGGACGGTAATACCTGTGGAAAGTCGCGACGAATATATGGAGTCATTGGAAAAAGCCAGTGTGGAACAGGACATTGAACCTTTTGCTGCTTTTCTGGGCCGTCTGGTCAACGAGGGAATGCGGGGTAGAGCTGTTGCGACACTACCCGGTACCGGAAATCTAGCAACCGGGAGGGGGTCGTAAACCTGGAAGCAAAGAATGCGGAGCTGCTGCTCATAACGCTGGAAAAGACAGAAGCAAATTACTCTCCGACCACATTGTATAACGATTACGCAGTTAGTGAAAAAATATTTCACTGGCAGTCTCAGAACACGGCCCGACCTAAAACTGGCAAGGGGCTGTCATATATAAAGCAAAAGCAAACTGGGGAATCGATCCTTCTATTTGTGTGCGCGAGAAAAACAATGATGAATTCAATAATACAATTGCCTATGTCTTCCTGGGCCTGGCGGATTATATCGAGCATTATGGAGTGAAGCCGATGAGTGTCAATTGGGCATTGCGCGAGTCAGCTCCGCATTATATTTGGAGGGAAATGGCGAAGATGGCGGTTGGGTAGTTAAAAGTGCGGACTCAAAATCGAAAGAATACAATAAATTAAAAATGAAAACAATTGTAAAATGAAAACAGATTATTTAAAATTTACCTTACTATTATTTGCGTTAACTTCTTGCTCTAATGGCTTGACGAAGATATCTTCTGGGAAGAAAATAGATGATAGACTTGTAGGAGTTTGGGCGGGATCGGAACAAGACCAGCAAATTGAAGGAGCTCAAAAAATATGGAAAATGACAAGAAATGATGATGGCACCTTCTTACTTAATTTTAAGACAATCATTAAGGGCGAATCTGATGAATTTACTGAGAAGGGAAACTGGTGGGTAAAAAATGGCAAATTTTATGAATTTCATGATAATTCGGGTGAAACAGATATTTACAAATATGAGGTACTGGATAATAATCGTATAAAGTTTATATCAAAACAGATCAATATTGAAATGAATACCGAAAGTTATCAATTCATTGACACAAGAAAATGATGAGATAAGACATGAAGAAAGCAGCTCATTTTGATTGTCCGTTGGATCAGTTAGCATTTTAGGATCCTAGTTTCTTGATCCCGAATTAACATGAAACTCTTTTTTTTAACTCAACTTATTTTCACCTCAACGCAATTGCCCATCTCGCTCAAAGCAAGAAAGTGACGGGGTTCACCCCTTGGCTCCAAATCCATGAGGCGGTTTAAGGAGCGGCGCCTAGCCGCGGTAAATAGCCGACGGATTTGCAGTCGTCACTTTTTGCTTTGTAGCTTTCGTTGCGCTGTGGTGCAAACGGGGCTATTATTTTTACTTGCTACTTTTCAATCTTCCGGAAAGCCAAGGTTTCAGCCCCTTCGTAACCTGCGGCATCACGACCCAGGTAAGCAACCCAACCATACATCCGGCCACAATCAAAGTCCTTAATGCAGGATGAAACCCTTGAATGAACGGCCCAAGAACATAAGTCAGGAACAGGCTGGTCGGATATACACCGCACAGTGTTGCCACTGCCATTTTCCACCTAGGGGGAGGAACGGGTGAGCGAAACCATGCTTCCAGTCCGGAAAGCTCCCGATAGACTGGATCTTCGGTCAATGTCGATGCATAGGCTTCCCAGTCTTTGAAAAGCTTTGAATTATAAAAGGCATCACGCTCAGCCTCGTTGGCGAAAGTCCTTAGTATTCCTATTTCTCGGCTATCGCTGCCCGGTAAAGCAGTCATCATTGCCGCCATGAACGCCGCCGTGCAGAAAAGAATCTCCCAAAAAATGTCGCAACGCTTCTTTGAACTCTTCTTCTTTCCCAGGAAGTGCTTTACGGGTAATAGCTACGTGAATGGGCATAAAAGTGTTATCACATTTTGGTAGGAATAAGCGTAAATATACGAAATGCGGGTTTTCTAGTCACCGATCCCAAAAACAAGTGAACATCAAAATCCCATCGAAAGCCCTTTCTGTTTCTTACGCCTTAGCTTCTTCAACTCATGCGGCGTGTACTCGCCATCCTTGACAGGAGACAACAAAGAATCAAGAGACTTATCATCAGGTCAATTTGTAACTGCCTAAGCTGAGTCGGTTTTCCTTCGAACCAAAACCACGAAACAAGAACTTCTTAAGTTGCTGAAACTGTTGCTCATGGCCATTCCAGCTCTTGCGTCTCGCTGGCGGACTTCAAGTTAGGATAGTTGATCAGCTGCCAGCTAATGAAGTTGAGAAGGTCGCGGGCAACGCGGTGCGGGGCGATGCTTCTCAGGTACTTACGCCTGCCGTTGTAGTAGATAATCAGGGTAGTAATGGGCGAATCGGCGCCTTTGACGTTGCTGAACCGGAGTGCACGAAGCTGGGCGTTCTGAAGCTGGGAGATTAGTTTTTTATAAGTGTCCTCGTCAACGTATCCGGCCTATCAAGTGCATATTTTTTAGCAGCGGCCGCCTGATTACTTTTGGCAAAAACATAACGCATTATGGATCAGT